>NZ_JAUZQF010000099.1 GCF_030718205.1 Nonomuraea turcica | reverse complement strand
GACTGGGCGGCCTGCTGCGCGACGTACAGCGGCAGCGTGGTGGTCTGGTGCGCGGGACCGCCGCCGGTCAGCGTGTAGAGCAGGTCGACGTTGTTGAACTCCCACACCGAGCGCAGCAGCGTGGACAAGATGATCGCGTCCCGCAGATGCGGCAGCGTGATGTGCAGGAATCGGCGCAACCGGCTCGCGCCATCCACGGCGGCGGCCTCGTACAACTCCTTCGACACCGACTGCAGGTCGGCCAGGAGCAGGATCGCGAAGAACGGCACCCCGCGCCACAGCTCGGCCAGCACCGCCGCCCAGAACACGGTGTCCGGGTTCGCCAGCGGCGCCGCACCGTACTGCATCAACCCCATGTCCGCCAGATAGCGCGACATCCCGGTGAACGGGTTGTACAGCAGCACCCAGATCGCGGTGGTCAGCACCCCGGAGACCGCCCACGGAGAGAAGACCAGCGCCCGTGACAACGCCCGACCGACGAAGCTCTCGTTGACGATCAGCGCGAGCGCGAGCCCGAGCAGCAACTGCAGCACGACCTCGACGACCACCCACTTGACGCTGAAGCCGAGGC
>NZ_JAUZQF010000098.1 GCF_030718205.1 Nonomuraea turcica | reverse complement strand
TGAGCCCATTCCACCGTGACGCTGCAGGTCACGGGTCCGTTGCAGATCATCATCCTTGATCCGCAACGCAGATAGCCCCTGGTAGAAGGGTTGTCGACCAAGATCAACCATCACCACCAGGGGCCTGAGTGCTGTTCTACCGTGCTGCGCTGCCGTTGTCATCTCAGACGTTGACCTACCTGGCCGGCATCCTGCGCCGGAACCGGCAGGCGCTCAAGTCCACCAAGCGCCGCCTCAACCCCGGCCAGCAGGCCATGCTTGTGCTTGTCTACCTGCGCAAAGGGGAGACCTTCGCCGAGATCGCCGCCGGATTCGACGTCGGCACGGCCACCGCCTGGCGCTACGTTCAAGAGGCCGTCGCGCTCGTGGCCCAGCGCTCACCCACGCTGGACCAAGCCATTCGCGCCGCCAAGCGCGCCGGATACGCGTTCGTGGTGCTCGACGGCACGCTCATTCCGATCGATCGCCTGGCCGCCGACCGGCCCTTCTACTCCGGCAAACATAAGAGACATGGCATGAACATCCAGGTCCTGGCCGCGCCAGACGGGACGCTGCTGTGGACCTCGGGATCACTACCCGGCTCGGTACACGACCTGAAGGCGGCCCGCATCTGGGGCATCATCCGCCGACTGCAGGCCGCGAAACTGATCACACTGGCCGACAAGGCGTACGTCGGCGCA
>NZ_JAUZQF010000097.1 GCF_030718205.1 Nonomuraea turcica | reverse complement strand
TGCGCCGACGTACGCCTTGTCGGCCAGTGTGATCAGTTTCGCGGCCTGCAGTCGGCGGATGATGCCCCAGATGCGGGCCGCCTTCAGGTCGTGTACCGAGCCGGGTAGTGATCCCGAGGTCCACAGCGGCGTCCCGTCTGGCGCGGCCAGGACCTGGATGTTCATGCCGTGTCTCTTGTGTTTGCCGGAGTAGAAGGGCCGGTCGGCGGCCAGGCGGTCGATCGGAATGAGCGTGCCGTCGAGCACCACGAACGCGTATCCGGTGCGCTTGGCGGCGCGGATGGCTTGGTCCAGCGTGGGTGAGCGCTGGGCCACGAGCGCGACGGCCTCTTGGACGTAGCGCCAGGCGGTGGCCGTGCCGACGTCGAATCCGGCGGCGATCTCGGCGAAGGTCTCCCCTTTGCGCAGGTAGACCAGCACGAGCATGGCCTGCTGGCCAGGGTTGAGACGGCGCTTGGTGGACTTGAGCGCCTGCCGGTTCCGGCGCAGGATGCCGGCCAGGTAGTTCAACGTCTGAGATGACAACGGCAGCGCGGCACGGTAGAACAGCACTCAGGCCCCTGGTGGTGAAGGTTGATCTTGGTCGACAACCCTTCTACCAGGGGCTATCTGCGTTGCGGATCAAGGATGATGATCTGCAACGGACCCGTGACCTGCAGCGTCACGGTGGAATGGGCTCA
>NZ_JAUZQF010000096.1 GCF_030718205.1 Nonomuraea turcica | reverse complement strand
CGCTCGCCCCGCAGCCGGTGCAGCTTGGCCGAGACGCCGGTGGCGTCGTAGGTGAGCGGCCGCCCGTCGCAAATCACCCGGCCCTCGCCGGTCAGACGGCCGGTCACGCCGGTCAGGAGCGTGTTACAGCCCCAGTCGAACCCCACCCCGGTCACATGCCCGGTGGCGGGCGCGAAGTCGATCGGGATCTGGAAGGGCAGATCGACGCGCACCCGGCCCTTTTTCACGCGCAGGGTGGGGGTGCACAGCTTGGCTTCCGGCGGGACGGTCGGCGGCAGGGCGATCGGCAGGACGTGCCAGGCCCAGTCCCTGCCGGAGGCGGGAGACTCGACCAGGGGAAGCCGCACCCGCAGCCGGGCACCGCGGTCGCCGGTGCGCTCCAGGGTGACCAGTTGCCGGTCGGCCGCGGCCAGCACGATCTGCGCCGCGACGTTCGGCGGCTGCTCCAGGTCGGTCAGAGCGGCCGGGAACGCGCCATGGGTGTCGAGGTAGGCGGCGATCTGGCGGGTCCGGTTGCGGATCTGGGCCGCCGTCACCCCGTCCGGCAGCACCGCGCGCAGCGCGCCCCATTCGGCGTCGGTGCGGGCCCGCGGGTCGGCCGGCCAACTCGCCACGATCGCCGCCGCCAGGGTGCGCCGGTGCAGCGCCAGCCGCAGGGTGCGGGCGGCCTGCTCCTGGGCGCACCGCAGCACCCGGTCACAGACATGCACGCCCGAGGCGGGCGTCGTGCCCCAGCCCAGCCTCCGCACAGCCATCCAGCCCTTGGCCGGCAACGCCCGCCCGTCCGGCCCGACCCCGCAGGCCAGCGCATCCAGATCCGCCGGGTTCCACCGGGCGGCGACCAGATCGGCGGTCAGTTCTTGTGCCAG
>NZ_JAUZQF010000095.1 GCF_030718205.1 Nonomuraea turcica | reverse complement strand
CGTCTGCCACGTGATCCGCGACCACGAGGAGAACAAGACCAACTTCTCCGGTCCCCGGTTCCTCATGCGGATCGCCGAGCTGGACATGCACCCGTATGACGTGGCGGACCGGCAGGAGGCGGCCCAGCAGGAGCACGGGCTGGGCTACTGCAACATCACCAAGTGCTGTACCGAGGTCTGCCCCGAGCACATCAAGATCACCGACAACGCGCTGATCCCGATGAAGGAGCGCGTGGTGGACCGCAAGTACGACCCGCTGGTGTGGCTGGGATCTTCAAGTGCGCGGACTAGGGTCGGCCCGTCCCAGTAGGCCATGAGCGGCCGTCAAACGGGGCCATGCCCCGTGGCGTTGCCGCATGGGACGAGAAACCTCCACCGGTCAAGCTGCTCGAGGAGCGTATCCGGCCGGGGCGAAACGCCGAACCCGTGGCACGAGGCTGGCCCTTGGACGGATGTGCTCCTGGAGTTTAAGGATCACTGTGCGGTGGACTGTTCCTCATGTGGCGTCTGCGACGGGCCTTGCTCGACCGGGGTAGTTGGGAGGAGTTCGATGCCGGTGACGATGGTCGGCTTGATGCGGATCACATGGTCCATGTGCTCGGCGACCCACGGGCGTAGCAGCCGTTGATACCGCGTGATCTCGTGCGGGTCATTCACCAGCTCCGCAATCCCCTTCACGATCACGCTCCATCCTAGTGTGATCCGCCTGAAATTCGTCGGCAATATTTAGCGAGGGATTCGAGGATCTCCTCGGCGGTCTTGGTCCACACGAAAGGCTTAGGATCGGCGTTCCAGCGATCCATCCAGGCGCGGATATCGTCCTCCAGTGCCTGGACGCTCTTGTGCACTCCGCGGCGGATCAGCTGGTCGGTCAGGTAACCGAACCAGCGCTCGACCTGGTTGATCC
>NZ_JAUZQF010000094.1 GCF_030718205.1 Nonomuraea turcica | reverse complement strand
TGTTCACGTCCAGGGAGATGGTGTGCGGGTGATCAAGCCCTGGACTGGTACGGGTGAGATCCATGTGACAAGAGACGGCCACTCCGTAATCCTTCGATTCGCTCATATCAACACGAAGGGGACGAAGTGGCCGTCAATGACATTGTGCCCGCTGCCGGGGAGTACTTGGAAGACACCCTCGCTGCGGCGAGCCCGGACCTGCTCCGGACGATGATCCGCGAGTTCGCCCAGCGGATGATGGACGCCGAGGTCGAGCAGCTGTGCGGCGCCGGCTACGGCGAGGTCAGCAGCGAGCGGGTCAACACCCGCAACGGCTACCGCGCCCGGCCGTGGGACACCCGCGCCGGGAGCATCGAACTGGCCGTGCCCCGGCTACGGCAGGGCTCCTACTTCCCGGACTTCCTGCTGGACAAGCGACGCCGGGCCGAGCGGGCGCTGACCAGTGTGGTGGCTACCAGCTACCTGCTCGGGGTGTCGACGCGGCGGGTGGAGAAGCTGGCCGAGGCGATGGGCATCACCTCATTGTCGAAGTCGCAGGTCTCGGCGATGGCCGCGGAACTCGAAGCGATGGTCGAGCAGTTCCGGTCCCGGCCGCTGGACGCCGGCCCGTACACCTTCGTCTGGATCGATGCCCTCACCCAGAAGGTCCGTGAGGGCGGCCGGACGGTGACCGTGCACGCCCTGGTCGCCACCGGCGTCAACGCCGACGGCCTGCGCGAGATCCTCGGCCTGGACGTCGTGTCCAGCGAGGACGGCGCGGGCTGGCTGGCGTTCCTGCGCGGCCTGGTCGCCCGCGGCCTGTCCGGCGTGCTGATGGTGACCTCCGACTGCCACGCCGGGCTGCGCGACGCGATCGCCTCCACCTTGCCGGGCGCGTCCTGGCAGAGGTGTCGAACCCACTGGGAGCCGTAAA
>NZ_JAUZQF010000093.1 GCF_030718205.1 Nonomuraea turcica | reverse complement strand
GTGCGCGGGCCAGCGCGTCCAGCCATTGGGGGTGGTGGGAGCCGGCGATGCCCCACATGCGGCCGATGTTGGTGGCGATGATGGAGTACTTCCAGCCGGTCCGCATCTCAAAGGCGGTGAGGTTCTTGCGATGGCGGGCCGAGGGGCGGACCCGGCGAACCAGCAGTCGCATGCCGTCCGGCCAACCGGCGCGCCGGTTCAGGCCGGTCAGCTCCGCCACGTGATAGCCCTGCTGCAGGTCGCCGTCCTGATCGAGTGAGTCTTGCCAGGCGGTGGCGGGCAGGCGGGCGATGGCCTGCTCATCGGCGTCGGTGATGGTCCAGCCGACCAGATACCGCACCGTGCGGCGGGTGGTGTTCAGCCCTTCTAGGTGGGTCAGCAGGTCGTGGGTGGCGCCCGCGCCGTCGACGCGGACGAGGATCTTGGCCTGGCAGGAGTTCGGGATCTGGGCGAGTGCGTCGGTGAGCACCCGCAGGTGGTCGGCGACGGTGTTGCTGCCCGCGTTCCCGGCCCGCAGCAGCATCGCCAGCGATTCCTGGGTGTTGGCGCACCAGCAGGCCAGCGGGTGAAAACCATAGGTCTTCTTGAACGTGACCGCCGCCCCGCTCTTGTCCGAGGCCGAGGTGATGATGGTGGCGTCGATGTCGATGACGATCCATCCCCGCAGCCGTTTACCCGCGACCGTCAGCCAGGGGAAGCCGCTCGGGCGCAGGTGCAGCAGTTGCCAGACGCGGCGTCGTACCCTCGCCCTGGCCTTGGCGATGCGCGTGAGCATCGCCTCATCCAGGCCGGCCAGCGTGCGGCGGGTAGTGGAGTCCGACGGCACGACCCCGAACAGCGCCGCCTGATGGGCTTGCAGCCGCTCGGCTTCCAGCACGCTCCGCGCGCCGCACACGATCGCCGTGGCCAGGCTGAGGAGCACGTGCGCGCGATCGCGCCAG
>NZ_JAUZQF010000092.1 GCF_030718205.1 Nonomuraea turcica | reverse complement strand
ACCTTGGCCAGGTCGTACCGCTTGGGATTGAAGTAGAGATTCTCCAGCAGAGTCTGCGCCGACTCCTTGGTCGGCGGCTCACCCGGCCGCAGCTTGCGGTAGATGTCCAGCAGCGCGTCATCCTGGCCGGCCGTGTGGTCCTTCTCCAGGGTGGCCCGCATCGACTCGTACTGGCCGAACCGCTCGAGGATCTTGTCGCTGGTCCATCCCAGTGCCTTGAGAAGCACGGTGACGGCCTGCTTGCGCTTACGGTCGATGCGCACACCGACACTGTCACGCTTGTCGATCTCGAACTCGAGCCAGGCACCACGCGACGGGATGACCTTGCAGCCGTACAGATCCTTGTCCGACGTCTTGTCGACATTGCGTTCGAAGTAGACGCCGGGCGAACGGACCAGCTGCGAGACCACGACACGCTCGGTGCCGTTGATGATGAACGTGCCCTTCGGCGTCATGAGCGGGAAATCACCCATGAACACCGTCTGGCTCTTGATCTCACCAGTGGTGTTATTGATGAACTCCGCCGTCACGAACATCGGGGCGGAGAAGGTCATGTCCTTGTCTTTGCACTCATCGACTGAGTACTTCGGCGGCTCGAACCGGTGGTCGCGGAACGACAAGGACATGGTCCCCGAGAAGTCCTCGATGGGACTGATCTCTTCGAAGATCTCTTCGAGGCCCGACTGGGTCGGGACGTCCTTGCGCCCGGCCTGACGAGCCGCCTCTACCCGGGCCTTCCACTTCTCGTTTCCGAGCAGCCAATCAAACGACTCGGTCTGCAGAGCGAGAAGGTCAGGAACTTCGAGAGGCTCCTGGATGCGCGAAAAAGAGACGCGACGGGGACCAGCGGGTACGGCGGAGGCGTTGCGCGAGGCTGCCAACAGATGTCCTTCCGAGGGCTCGCGGCGGACTGACTACACGCACGCCAGACAACCTCGCAACGTGAGCAAGCATCGCGGGTCGTCAAA
>NZ_JAUZQF010000091.1 GCF_030718205.1 Nonomuraea turcica | reverse complement strand
CTAGGCCGTGTTTCATAAGGCACTGAGCCACTCGTTGATCGCGGCGATGGTGAGTGTGGCCTCGAAGCGGACAGCGAGCTTGTCGTACCTGGTGGCCATGGCGCGGTTGCGTTTGAGCTGGTTAATGCCGCATTCCACAGCGTGCCGCTGACGGTAAAGAGCGGGATCGAAGGCGGGAGGTCGCCCGCCCCTGGAACCCTTGGCGCGCCGGCTGGCGTCCTGGTCGGCCTTACTCGGGATGCACGCCTTGATCCCACGCCGGCGCAGATGGCCGCGGTTGGCCTTGCTGGTGTAGGCCTTGTCGGCCAGGACTCGATCGGGGCGGGTCCGGGGCCGGCCGCCGCCAAGACGACCGACCCGGATCTTGCTCAGCACGGGGATGAACTGCGGGCTGTCGCCGCGCTGACCGGCCGTCACCAGCAGGGCCAGGGGTTTGCGGCCCTGCTCGCAGGCCAGGTGCGTCTTGGTGGTCAGTCCACCGCGTGAGCGGCCCAGCGCGTGATCGTCCGGTTCGCTCTGCACTCCGCCGGGCGGTTCCTTCTGCAGGTGACCGTCCCGGCGTGCCCCGGCGGCGTGCTGATGGGCGCGGCTGATGGTGGAGTCCACGCTAACCGTCCAGCCGATTTTTCCGGCGGCGTCCGCGTGCGCCTGCATCGCGGCAAGGATCTTGGCCCAGGTGCCATCACGCTGCCAGCGGCGGAACCGGCCGTACACCGTTGACCAGGGCCCGTACACCTCGGGAACGTCCCGCCACGGCGCGCCGGTCCGGATCCGCCACCGGATCCCGTCAATCAACTGCCGCCTGCTCCACTTCGGCGGACGACCGCGGCCCGAGGCGGCGGGTAACAGCGGCTCCAGCGCTGCCCACTGCGCATCGGTCAGGTCATGCCGCCTCGTCACCGCTACGCTGGCCACGAGGTCTCCGGTACTTGGCTCTTCTTGGTCGTTGAACCAACTACCGGAGGCCTCGTCGTTTATCGATGACCGCCACGCCGCAAGCCCTCAAAGACCCTTTTGAAACACGGCCTA
>NZ_JAUZQF010000090.1 GCF_030718205.1 Nonomuraea turcica | reverse complement strand
TGTCGCTTGCCAGGGAGAAGGGACCACCTGGTTGCCACGAGGAAGGGACCACCTGGTCGTGTAGTCGATCATAGTGATCTCCCTTGGCTCGTCCCCGCCGACACCCCGGTGACCGGCGCGTTCGCGGGCTGGATGGTGGGTCGCTGACGCATCCGGTAGGACTCGCCTTCGACGATGAGGACGTGTGCGGCCGAGACCAGCCGGTCGACGGCGGACTGGGCCAGCAGCGGGTCGGCCATCATCGCCAGCCACTCGCTGGGCTCGCGGTTGGAGGTCACCACGGTGGCGGCCTTGCGGTGGCGTTCCACGACCAACTCGTAGAAGTCGGCCGTCTCGATCTGGTCCAGCCCCTTGAGTGCGAAGTCGTCGATGATGAGCAGCTGCGTGTGGGCCAGGCGGCGCATCTCGGTCTCGACGCTGTTGTCGAGCCGGGCGGCCTTGAGTCGTTTGAACAGCTTGTCGGCGCGGGCCATGACGGTGCTGTAGCGGCGGCGGACGGCGATATGGCCGAGCGCGGTGGCCAGGTGCGTCTTGCCGGTGCCGACCGGCCCCAAGATCAGTGCCCCGTTGCTGCCGTCGATGAAGCGCAGCGTGGTCAGCTCGCTCCAGAGCTGCCGGTCGTAGCTGACGGCGGCGCTGTCGTCCCAGGTGTCCAGGCGCATGGCGGCGTCCAGCCCGGCGGCGCGGGCGCGCAGCGCGGCCGAGCCGGTCTCCCGGCGCGAGACCTCATCGGCCAGCACCAGTTCCAGGAAGTCGGCGTGGGCCAGGTGCTGCTGCTTGGCCAGGGCGAGGCGTTCGGGCAGGGTGTCGAGCATCTTGCCGAGTTTGAGCGCGCGCAAGACGGCCTTGAGGTCGGCGCTGATCGGGTCGCGAACCGACCGGCCGGGCCGGTCCGCCGCCTGGCCGGCACTCGACGCCGGCGAAGCGGTAGTGGTGCCCGTGGTGGCGGTCGTCATGATGGCCGCCTGGTGGTGTCGATGGCGCTGGGCGCGGCGGCGGTGATGTCAGCGGTGGCGGTGATGTCAGCGGTG
>NZ_JAUZQF010000009.1 GCF_030718205.1 Nonomuraea turcica | reverse complement strand
GTAACACGCTCCTGACCGGCGTGACCGGCCGTCTGACCGGCGAGGGCCGGGTGATTTGCGACGGGCGGCCGCTCACCTACGACGCCACCGGCGTCTCGGCCAAGCTGCACCGGCTGCGGGGCGAGCGGGAGCAGCTGGCCGCCAAGCACCGGCACCAGGCCAGGCTCCTGGCCGGCATCACCCCCGCCGATCCCCGCTTCGCCGCGTTGGCCGCGGCCTACCAGACCACCGGTGTCGAACACGAGCGCGTGTGCGCCCGCATCCGGAACCTGAACCACGCGCTGGCCTGGTCGACGGCCCGCTGGGCGGTCGACCAGGCCAGCGCCAACGGGGCGACGATCATCTTCTTGGAAGACCTGGCCACCCTGGAAGCACGCGGGCGCCGCGGACGTGCCAACGCGCGCCTGTCGGGGCAGGTCCGCGGGCAGATCGTCGATGCGATCCGGCACCTGGCGGCCAAGCACGCCATCGCCGTGGTCACCGTCCCGGCTCGCGGCACCTCCAAATATTGTCCCCGGTGCGGGGACGGCACGTCGGTGCTGCGGCATTGCCCTGCGGCGGACCGGCTCGCCGAGCGCGGCTGGACGTGGGCGTACTGCCCGGCCTGCGGCCTGTCCTGTGACCGGGACTGGGCCGCAGCCGAACGCATCCTCGCCCGCGGCCTGCTCGGCCAGCACGCCACCCGCACCCACCGCGCCACCGGCGCCCGTATCATCCCCACGGTCGTGGAGGGCAACGTCGCCCGCGCCCGCCGGGCACGCAGACCCACCCGGGCCGCCCGGCGCGCCCGCCGCACCCGAACCGACCTGCACCCCCGCCCTGCGGCACGGGACAGATCCAAGAACCGCCCCACCCCCAAACGGCCGACCCGCACCCAGAACCGTCACTCGGCAAACAATTCAACGACGTCCAGCCGTGTGCCCGACCGGCGCGCGGTGCCCGCCCCCGACCCCGGCACGCCCGGGGCGGGAGAGCGTCCGGCGGGCCAGGCACCCCAGGCGCCCCACCCACCCGTGGGGCGTACAGGGCCTGTACGCGATCCTCAACACCGGACCGGCTTCCACCGCGTCGCAGCCACCCCCGTACTCCCCCTCGGAGAGTACGGAGACGGCCCGCCACGGCCACGCCCGCCCGATTTGCCGGAAATACTCAGGTAAACACAGAGAATCGCAGACGCTATCCGATCTCACCGCACCGGCCGCTTGATCAATCCAGCCCCTCAATGGGAGCGGCCATGAGGCGCGGTTACCCGCCGTTGTGTCCGTGATTCAGCGGACACGTAGGTCCTTCGGTCGCTAGAGTTGAAGCTGTTGCGGAATCCCGTCCGTTTGGGGAATTGAGGAGCACTGATGTCTACAACGATGACCGGAGCTTCCGTTCGCCCCTTGGTGACCGCAGTCGCAGGCTTGTAACGCCGCGCGTGTAGCAGCAAAGTCAGCACACATCCCGGTCGCCGGGGCGAGGTGAAACGTGTCACCGGCCCTTGGCGCTGTTTGGCGTCTCCGTTCGCCTTTCCGGGAGTTCTGCTGTGTCCGCTCGTCATTCTTCACTGCTCCGTGTACGTGTCCTGGTCGAACGCCTGATCGCTGCCCCGTTCGGCAGGACATCTCAACGGTCGAGGTCAGCTCCGCCTGCTCCGAACTCCGCTGATCAGACTGTCAACCGGAATGTCCGCCTGCTGAGCTGGTTCAACTTCTTCGGCGACTTCCGCATGTACGGGCCGATCATGGTCATCTACTTCGCGCAAGTCACCGGCTCGTACACCGCTGCCGCCAGCCTCCTGGCGGTGAAGATGCTGTCTTCGGCAGCGTTCGAAGTCCCTACCGGGGTGCTCTCCGACCGCCTCGGCCGACGCGGCACGATGATCGCCGGTGCCGTCGTCATGGTGGCCGCCCATCTCGGGTACGCCAGCGCTTCAGGCTACGGCCTCCTCCTGGCAGCTGTTGTGCTGGAGGGATTGGCGACCTCACTGTGGAGCGGCAACAACGAATCTCTGCTCTACGACACGTTGCTCGAAGCCGGCCGGGAGGAGGAGTTCCCCCGGCACTCGGGCCGGGTGAACTCGATGTTCCAGATCGCACTCGCACTGGCGGCAGCCATAGGTGGCGTGGTCGCCGGCGCCTGGTCGCTGCGTGTGGTGGTCGCGCTGTCGGTCGTGCCGCAGGTGCTGTGCGTGCTCGTCGC
This sequence comes from Nonomuraea turcica, assembly GCF_030718205.1. Lineage (GTDB taxonomy): Bacteria > Actinomycetota > Actinomycetes > Streptosporangiales > Streptosporangiaceae > Nonomuraea. Next base: position 424,406 of record NZ_JAUZQF010000009.1, on the reverse strand, counting down.
CTTGCGGGTCCGGGAACCGCGGGTGCACGGCCCGCTGGAATCGAACGTGCTGGTGCATCTCGGATCGGCCCTGCGCGGCATCCGCCGTAATCCGGTGCTCCGCCGGATGACTCTGGTGTCGGCGCTTCGTTACAGCAGCGAAAGCGCGGCCCAGTTGTCGCCTGTTTTCGTGGCAGGGCTGTGGCCGCTCTGGGCGCTGGGCCTGTGGCGCACCTTCGGCCATGGCGTGGCCTTCGTCGGCTTCCGCGTCAGTGGTTGGGTGATCGGCCGGGTGGGCGCGGCCCGCACTCTGCTGTTCGGTGAGCTGTTCGACAACGTGGCGAACTTCGTGGCGCTGGTCAAGCCGACGGTATTTTCGCCCGTGCTGCTTGGGTCACCGGCCTACGGCATGTCGACAATCGCCCAGCAGACGTTGCTGCAGCGCGAGTTCACCGACCGGGAACGCGCGACGATGGGTTCGCTTGCGTCGCTGCTCGGCAGCGTGCTCTACGCGCTCGTCGCCCTGGGAGCCGGCCTGATGGCAGACCGTTGGGGCATCGTTCCGGCGTTGCTCGCGATCCAGGCGGTGGTGCTGATCGCACTTCCGCTCGCCTGGTGGGTGCACGCGCACGCTTCTTCGCTCCGCGCGGGCGCTGGGACGGTGACGGGATGAGCGCCTTCTCGCGAGCCACGACGACAGGGGGCCAGGAGGTCGCCGTGACCCCTTGGATACCTGGCCGCGCCGGCGCCGCAGGCATGACCCACGAGCAGTGGCGGGAGTTCTTATGCAAGTTCGATGTGGCCCCGGCGGCCATCACAAGTGCGGCAGCCGAAAACGTGGGATCCGATTCCAGCATGCGCAGGGAAGCGGTCGGGCAGATGCTCCCATACGCCAGCCGAGTCGCCGTTGCGCATGGCCATCAGGAAGGCGCCCTCCGGATCCTCCGGTGCATAGGCGGAAAAATCCTCCTTGCCCCACTCGCCGAGGTACGTCATGGCCTGGCCACAGCAGAACAGCCACATTTCTCCTTGCCAGGTTGAGTAGGTCGGCGTGCGCACGAGTTCGAGAAGGGTCTCCGAAGAGATGAAGACTCCCACCCAGTCGTCGCCGTCGGGCATGTCCAGCTCGAACCCAGGGGCGTGGCGAAGGTCGGGGACGCCGTGGGTGCGACCGCGCATCGCATCCTCCCAGCGCACCATTCCATACTCGGTGTCCTTGGTCAGGACCGCCTTGCCCTGGCGCAGACAGGAGACGCAGGCCGCCGGGTCATTCAGCCTGGCCACCGGTATCGCGGCTCGGCAATGCGGACAGTCGACGGTCGCCGTCTCATGCTCGTCGGCCGGCACCGCGAACGACCGAGCGCAGTGCGTGCATTCGTGAATGACATCGGCGCCGATGCCGAGATCGAACGTGGGATCGGCCTCCAGGGAGCACAGCGAGCAGCGACCTGGCCCGGCGTACTCGCTGGATTCCTTCAGGGGCGCGGCGAACAGGAGGAAGGGGGATGGCTGTATGGGCGAGCCAGACATGGACGCAAATATAGGGCCGGAGGGAATCGGATCCGGAGTGCCACGGTCAGGACGAGCTACGCCGTCACCCATCGACGGGGCGTCCTGCCCGCCCACCAGCGTCACGGCGCCGCCAGCCGCGCCCGTACCACGAGATCGTGCAGCGCCTCCTCCGCCGTTGCCCGCTCCGGCAGCGCCGAGGCGTCCCGCGCCTCCTCCAACCCTGTGGTCATCCGCTCCACATCCGCCTCCAGCCCCAGGACGGACGGCGACCGCCCGTGCTCGGCGTCCCGCTTCAGGGCGACCAGCTCGGGCAGGTACGCGGGCCCGTACGCGTACAGCCGCGTCAGGTCGGCCTCCAGCTCCCCGGTACGCATGAGATGCGTCCCCGTGGCCAGCACACGGAAGGTGTAGAGCAGCGGCTTCAGCTCCATGGTCTTCGTGAAGAGCCCCCACTGCGTCCGCGCGAACCCCAGGTAGTGGTGGGCGTGGTGCCGCGTCACACACCCCGGCGCCATGGCCACCAGCTCCTCGTGGACCGGCGACGACGCCACCACCAGCGGCGACAGCAGCTGCTCCAGCACATACCCGTTGCGCCCGAGCAGCAGCCGGCAGAACTTCGCGAGGTCGTGCGTGACCAGGTCCATCTCCACGCCGTCACGCGTCCACGTCCGCTCCAGCGTCTCCGGCCCGTGCCGTAACCCGGCCACCTCCTCGACCGGCAGCACGTGCACGCCCCGCAGGTCCACGTCGGAGTCCACCGACGGGAAGCCGTAGAGGTGGGCGCCGCTCACCGTCGCGAACACCAGCGGGTACGGCTGCTCACCCGGGATCTCGGACAGCCAGCCGGGCAACACGCTCACAGATTCTCCTTCCGTACGCCGATCAAGAAGTCCTCCACCCGCTTCCGGTCCGGCTCCGCGGGCAGCACGCTCGGCGTGGCGGCCAGCTCGGCCGACAGGGCCGCCCGCCAGGCGTCCACCTCCGCCCACGGCACCTCGCCCCGCTTGATCGCCAGCAGCCGCTCACGGTGCGGCGTGACGTCGACCAGCGGTTCACCGTAACGCATTAGGTGCAGGCCGCTGAGCAGGAGCCGCACCATGTGCATGGCCTGCTTCCACTTCGGCGCGGCCGGGTCGAGCCGGCGGAACTGCGCATCGGCGTACCCGGCGAACGACTGCTGCGCCTTCGCCGACACGAACGCCCCGCGCAGGTCGCGCAGCCGCCGCCCGGCCGGCGTGATCACCTCCACGATGGGGGACCACAGGCACTCCAGGACGGTGGGGTTGGCGTCGAGCGCGAGCACGCAGAAGCGTTCGACCTCCCACGAGAACTGCTCGGGCAGCGGCCCGTCCCGGTGCGTGGCGGGTTTGTCCAGCCGCCAGAACGCGGCGGTCGGCGCCACGAACACGCCCCGCCGGTCGGTGTCCGAGGCCTCGGTCTGCAGCCCGTACGCACGCGAACCCAGGACGACGGAAAGGATCAGGTCATCACTCACCCGAACATCTTGCGTCATAGGGTCGGCGGCTGTTCTGATCGACAAGTGGGCGGTTTTGACGAGGCTTACCGGCAGAGCATCGAACACCCCGACGAGTTCTGGGCCGAGGCGGCCCGCGGCATCGACTGGGACGTGGCGCCCGCCACCGTCTTCGGCGACGGCCGATGGTTTCCCGACGGGCGGCTCAACAGCTGCCACAACGCACTGGACCGGCACGTGGCGGCCGGGTGCGGTGAGCAGGCCGCGCTGATCTACGACAGCCCCGTCACGGGCGTCGTGCGCACCTTCACGTACACAGAGCTGCTCGACCAGGTCACGCGGACCGCGGGCATGCTGCGGGACCTCGGCGTGCGCGCCGGTGACACTGTCGTGATCTACATGCCGATGGTGCCGGAGGCGGTGGTCGCCATGCTGGCGTGCGCGCGGCTGGGCGCCGTGCATTCGGTGGTGTTCGGCGGGTTCGCGGCCAGGGAGCTGGCCGTGCGGATCGATCATGCCCGGCCGAAGGTCGTGATGTCGGCGTCGTGCGGGATCGAGCCGGCCCGGGTGGTGGAGTACAAGCCGCTGCTGGACGCCGCACTGGAGCAGGCCGCGCATCGGCCCGACCGGTGCGTGATTCTCCAGCGGCCGCAGTGCGTCGCCGGGCTCGTCGAGGGGCGCGACCTGGACTGGGCGGAGGCCGTACGCGGTGCCGAGCCGGCCGCCTGCGTGAGCGTGGCCGCCACCGACCCGCTCTACATCCTCTACACCTCCGGCACCACGGGCTCGCCGAAGGGCGTAGTGCGCGACAACGGCGGGCACGCCGTCGCGCTGCACTGGAGCATGGCGAACGTGTACGGCGCCGCGCCCGGCGAGGTCTACTGGGCGGCCTCCGACGTGGGCTGGGTGGTCGGCCATTCCTACATCGTGTACGCCCCGCTGCTGGCCGGCTGCACGACCGTGCTGTACGAGGGCAAGCCTGTCGGCACTCCCGACCCCGGAGCGTTCTGGCGGGTCGTGTCGACGCACGGCGTCCGGACGTTGTTCACCGCGCCGACCGCGATCAGGGCCATCAAAAAAGAGGACCCATCCGGAAATTTCGCCAAAAAGTGGGACCTGTCCGGACTTCGCTATCTCTTCCTGGCCGGCGAACGCCTCGACCCCGACACCTACCACTGGGCGTCCGACCTGCTCGGCATCCCCGTCATCGACCACTGGTGGCAGACCGAGACCGGCTGGCCGATCGCCGCCAACTGCGTCGGCCTCGAGCCCCTGCCGATCAAGCCCGGCTCCCCGACCAGGCCCGTCCCCGGCTGGGACGTGCACATCCTCGACGCCGACGGCAACGACCTCCCGCCGGGCGTCGACGGCGCGGTCACCGTCAAGCTGCCGCTGCCGCCCGGCGCGCTGCCCACCCTCTACCGCGACGACGACCGTTACCGGCGTTCCTACCTGGAGCGCTATCCCGGCCACTACCTGACGGGCGACGGCGGCCACCTGGACGCCGACGGCTACCTGTACGTCATGGGCCGCATCGACGACGTGATCAACGTGGCCGGGCACCGGCTCTCGACCGGCGCGATGGAAGAGGTCATCGCCGCGCACCCGGACGTCGCCGAGTGCGCCGTGATCGGCGTGGCCGACCAGCTGAAGGGCCAGCTCCCGATGGGCTTCGTGGTGCTGAAGGCAGGCGCGGAACGCGACCCGGAGGAGCTCGAACGCGAGCTGACCGCCCTGGTGCGCGAGCGCATCGGCCCCGTCGCCGCCTTCCGCCGCGCCGTGGTGGTCGCCCGGCTGCCGAAGACCCGCTCGGGCAAGATCCTGCGCGCCACGATGCGGGACATCGCCGACGGCAACCCGTACACCATGCCGTCCACGATCGAGGACCCCGCCACGCTGCCCGAGATCGCCGAGGCCATAGGAGGAAAGTGACGGGAAGCCTGCGAGACGGTGGTATACGGCGCATGATGGGACATCCCAGTCCCGGGAGAAGGTCATGATCGAGACTCCGAGCTACGCAGACGCCCTGAGGACGCTCGGATGCAAGGACAGCAGGCTCGCCAAGGTGATCGGCTTCGCCGCGGCCGCCGAGCGTACCGGCTGGCCGCTGGCCGGGGGTCAGCAGCTGGTGACGGGGCTGGCCGACATGCGGCACTCCATCGTCCGCTACGGCGAGGACATCGCGGCCCGCATGTCCGAGCTGCGCGGCGGGGTGGACCGGCACACCCGCACGCAGCGCCTGGCCGCCGCGCACGCCGTGATCGTGGTCTCGGCGTACTTCGAGGCGCTCGGCGAGGCCAAGCTGCCGTTCACGCTGGAGCAGCTCGACCGGACCGAGGCGATCTCGCGTGGCGTGCCGACCCCCGAGCGCTTCGCCAGGCTGATGGCGGAGCTGCTGCTCGAGCGGCTCCCCACGCCCGAGCCACACCTTCCGTACGGTGAAACCCGTCAGGCGGTGGAACGTGCCTACCTGCGCATGTCCGAGGCCATGGCGGGGTATGTCGGCGGCCTGTCCATCTGGGACGAGCTGACCGTCGACGACCAGCTCCTGCTGCCCAGGATGCTCGCCGAGGGGCCGCCCGCGCACGCGCTGCGCATCTATGACGAGGACTACCGGTCACTGGCGCTGGACAGCCACGAGTTCGGGGTGCGCAGCCTCGTCACCGAGCGTCCGCAACCGGCGACGGCGCTGTCGCGGGTGGCGTGGCTGCTGGCCGAGCTGGCCCCGCCGCGGGTGGGCGACCGTCCGGTGATCCACCTGGCCAGGATGGCCGCGAACGCCCTCGACCAGCCGCTCCTGCTGGCCGGCAAGCTGCCGGAGGACGTCTATCTGCCGCTGCTGGGCGAGGGCTACCTCACCCCGCGCTGCCGGGTCGCCGAGCTCACCCGCGAGGCCACCCCCGCGTTACGCACCTGGTGGGAGAGCCGGCGGCTGCTGCCCGACACGGAGGCGTTCCTGGTCGGGCACCTCACCTCGCTGCGCGCCACCCAGGCGCCGCTGCTCGTGCTCGGCGAGCCGGGCTCGGGCAAGACGAAGCTGACCGAGGTGCTGGCGGCGCGGCTGGCCCGCTCTGAGTTCCTGCCGATCAGGGTGGACCTGCAGAGCGTGGCAGCGCGGGCGAGCGTCACCGAGCAGATCGAGCAGGCCGTCGGCGCGCTCCTGGGGGACGAGGTCGAGTACGCCGAGCTGGTGTCGGCCGCCGACGGGGCGCTGCCGGTGATTCTGCTCGACGGGTTCGACGAGCTGGTGCAGGGCGGCGTCGACCGCTACGACTACCTGGCGCAGGTGCAAGCGTTCCAGCACCGGGAGGCAGGCCTCGGCCGGCCGGTCGCGGCGATCGTGACCAGCCGCACCGTGGTGGCCGACCGGATCAGGTTCCCCGACGGGCTGCTGGCGCTGGAGCTGCAGCCGTTCGAGGACGACCAGGTGCGCCAGTGGCTGACCATCTGGGACCAGGCCAACCGCGCCCTGCTGGCCAGGCGCGACCTGAAGCCGCTGCCCGCCGAGGCGGCGCTCGCCCACGGTGAGATGGCCAGGCAGCCGCTCCTGCTGCTCCTGCTCGCGCTCTACGACGCCGGCGGCAACGCGTTGCAGCGCGGCACGCCCGCGCCGCTCAAACGTTCCCGCCTGTACGAGGTCCTGCTGAGGGACTTCACCGAACGGGAGACCGGCGGGGCGCGGCGCGTGCTGATCGACCAGGAGCTCGTCATGCTGGGCACGGTGGCACTGTCCATGCTGGCCCGCGGCCGCCAGGTCATCACCGACGAGTCCCTCGACCGGGACCTGCCCGCCCTGTGCCACGGCGGCGAAGACGACGGGGCCGACGAGCACGGCCACGTCGACTGGGCGCGCAGGGCCACCGAGCGGTTCTTCTTCGTGCGCAGGAACGGCCACGCGTTCCTGCATTCCACGTTCGGCGAGTTCCTGGTGGCCTGGTTGGCCATGTACGCGCTGCGCGACCTGGACCGGCGGCGCCGTCACGCCGGGGACGAGCCGCTCGCTCTGGTGCAGAGCGTGGACGACGACCTGCTGTACGCCGTCACGTCCCACTCCTGCCTGGCCGAGCGGGGGGCGACGGTCGGGTTCATCCTGGAACTGCTCGACGAGGTGCCGAGCGCAGTGCGGGCTCGCTGCGCCGAGCTGCTGACCGGGCTGCTGCGGCGCTCCCTGTACGAGCGGAGCCGCCGCCATTTCACCGGCTTCCGCCCGGTGCGTCACACGCTGACCCGGCGCCTGGCCGCGTACTCGGCCAACCTCACCCTGCTCATCGCCTGCGCCTCGGAGGAGCCGGTCACCGTCTCCTCACTGCTGCCCGGACCGGACTACCTGGAGCGCTGGGCGTCGTTCACCCACCTGTGGAAGGGCCAGCTGGGGGAGGAGGGCTGGCAGGGCCTGGTCACCGCGCTGTCGGCGCAGCGGGTGGTCGAAGGCGGCAAGGAGGATGTCGTGCTCGGCGGGACGCGGCCCTCCGGCATGGGCGACGTCGTCGTGGCGGTCGCCACCGGCCACTCGCCGCGCCACCGCCGGCTACTGGACCTGCTGCTGCGCGCGCTGGGGGAGGGGCGTGCGCTGCCCTTCCGGGACCGCGTCGGCATCCTGGAGGAGCTGCTGCGGACGGCGGCGGTCCGCTCGCCCGCCATGCACCAAGCGCTGGGGGCGCTGTGGGCGGAGCCCGGCGCCGACCACGCCGCGTTGCGGCCGCTGCTGCAGGCCCTGCTCGCCGACCCGGCGGGCCGGATGGCGACCTGGGAGCAGCTCGTCAAGGCCGGCATCCCGGAGACCGAGCTGTGGGACCTCCACGACGACGTCAGGGAGCCGACGGATCCACCGGCAGCTCCACGCTGATCGTCGCCGGCCGCCCGCACGGCCACTGCGCATGCCGTACCCGACTGCTCCAGGCCGCTCGACCTGGTCGGCCACGCTGGTCGGCCACGCTGCTCGGCCACGCTGCTCGGCCACGCTGCTCGGCCACGCTGCTCGGCCACGCTGCTCGGCCACGCTGCTCGGCGCGATGGCGCTCGGGTCGGCCTGGCCGCGTGCCCGGCCCGAGGTCGCGTCGGCGGTGTCCGCCGGCGCCGCTGCCGCGCGGCGGCCCCAGAGCCGCGGCCATCGTCCTGGCATCTGGCCCGGGCTCGGCCGCCGCCTGGCGCCACTCCGCCGGCGCGCTAATGCCGGGTTTTCCAACGGCGCGCCAGGGAGGGCACGCGGACTCGTCGATGCGCATCAAGGAGGGCAGGCCGGGGCGTCGGTGCTGGTCGACGCACGAGTCGCGGCGCCGTCCCGGTGCGCGCGACCGTGGAAAGCGCTTGGCGCGTGCACGTGGGGTTCCCGGCCCTGACCTTTCCGAGGCTGACACTCCGCCCGAATGTTACGTAATATCCGAACATCACGAGCGTTGGGGGCGCCAGGGTGCCAGGACAGAGCGTGGGTGTGGTCGTCGATCCGGGCGTTCCCCCGGAGGTAGCCGGTTTGTTGCGTGCGAATGCCCCGCTGCTGTCGAGGGTGCGGGCAGGCTGGGTGCCCCCCGCCGCGGAGCACCACACACGCCGCAAAGGCCCCTCCAGCGTCATGCTCCTGGCCATCACGCCCGCCGTGATCGCGCTCATGGCCGTCCTCCTGGCCGCGCGCATGGCGCCGGCCGGGTTCGTGCTGCTCGGCACGTACGTCTTCATCGTCCTCGTCAAGATCGCCTCCATGAGCGAGGTGCCCGAGGACGACCGCCCGCACGAGCGGCACGTGTACGAGCAGGCCCGCTGGTACGACGGCCGCTACCTCCTGGCCGACGACTTCGACCACGACGCCAGGCTCGTGCTGGGCAGGGCGCAGCGGGCCATCGGCTCGGTGCTGCGCTCCCACGTCAACGCCGAGGGCTTGCTGGACGACACCCGCAACGCGGTGATGCTGCCCGCCCAGGAGTGGGAGATCGCCCGCCTGCTCGCCAAGCTGTCGGCGCTGCGCGGCGAACACAAGGAGCTGCTGGCCCGGGGCATCGCCCCGGAGGTCGCCTCGGTGATCGAGCCGCTCGAACGCGCGCTGGCCGGCAGCGAGGCCGCCGTGGTCGCCCGCGTGGAGGCCCTGGAACGTTACGCCGGCCACGTCGCCGAGGCCGAGCGTGCCTACCACGCGCGCGGTCAGATCGAGGAGCTGCGGTCGCGGCTGCCGCGCTACGAGGAACTGCTGGCCGAGTCGGGAGCCGACGCGCTGGGGGTGAGCGAGATCGAGCGGCTGGCCGAGGACGCCGACGTGCTGGAGCGGACTTTACGGCGCAGCGTCGCCTCCGCGCATGAGGCGTTCAAATATCTGGAAGGCTGACAGCCGGACAGACCGTCCCAGAGCATGAGTACATAGGATCAGTTACGTGGCCGGACGTCAGGCGAAGGTGATAGTCGATCCGGCGGTCCCCCGCGACGTCGCGGCCCTCTTGCGTGACAACCCCGAGATCCTCGCCCGCATCCACGACGGCTGGGCGCCCGCGCACAAGCGCCTGCGCCTCGTGGCCGGCCTCACCGTCCAGCTGGCCGTCACCGGAACGGCCGCGCTCGCCGGGCTGTACGGCCTCACCCTCTTCGTCGCCGGTCTCTACACCCCCTTTGTCGTGATGACGACCGGAGCCGCGCTCATGGTCGTCGCCCTCCTGCTCAGACCCCGGCCAGACGCCGAGGTGGAGCGCCGCCACGCGCTCGAACGTCTCGTCCACGACAAAAGCCGCGACTACCACGGCCGCTACGTCCTGCGCGAGCACCTCGACGAGCCCGCCCGCGCGCTCATGGCCCGCGCCCAGGAGGCCGTCGAGCAGGTCGTGGGCTCCCAGGTCAACGCCGAGGGACTGCTCGACGACGCCGGCAACGCCGTGATGCTGCCCGTACAGGAGTGGGAGATCGCCCGGCTCCTGGCGAAGTTGTCCGAGCTGCGTGCCGAGCACCAGGAGGTCGTCTCCGAAGGCGTCACCCCGGAGGTGGCCGCCGTGGCCGAGGCCCTCGGCGAGGCGCTCGACAGCAGCCAGCGGGCCGTGCTCGCCCGCGTCGAGGCGCTGGAACGTTACGCCGGCCACGTCGCCGACGCCGAGCGCGCCTACCGCGCCAGGCGCCAGATCGAACGCTTCAGCGCCCGGCTGCCCCGCTATGAGGAGCTCCTGGCCGAGTCGGGCGCCGGCGGGTCGGCCGTGCCGGAGCTCGGAAGGTTATCCGATGACGCCGACCGCCTTGAGCAGGCACTACGCGACAGCGTCAGTTCGGCGCATGAGGCTTTTCGCCACCTTAGGGGGTGACTTCGCTTAGGATCCGATTTTGTGGCGGATGTCGTGGTAGACCCCGGAGTGCCGCCGGACGACGCGCAACTGCTGAAACAGAGCCGGCGGATCCTCATCAAGATGCGTCAGGGCTGGGCTCCGCAACCACGCAGGGTCCTGTCCAGCGCGCACTGGCGGATGGTGGCGGCCTTCGCCACAGTGGCCTTCTTCGGGCTGATGCTCGGCTTAGGCGCCGCGGGCAGGGGACTCGGCCTGCTCATGCTCGTGCTCTTCGGCATCCCCCTCATGATCGTGCTGTTCGTCCGCAACGACCTGCCGGGCGAGGAGGAAGACGACTTCGAGCGCGAGATCTACGAGCAACTGCGCTGGTACGAGGGCCGCTACGTACTGACCGACGACCTCGACGAGTCCTCCAAGAGGCTGCTCAGCCGCGCCCAGCGGGCCATCGCCGCCGTGACCGGCTCCCGGGTCAACACCGAAGGGCTGCTCGACGACGCGCGCAACGCCGTGATGCTGCCCGCACAGGAGTGGGAGATCGCCCGCCTCCTGGCCAAGTTGTCGGCACTGCGCGCCAAACACAGGGAGACCGTCTCGCGTGGCGTCACGCCCGAGGTCGAGGCGGTGGCCGCGCCCCTGGCCCGGGCGCTCGACAGCAGCGAGGCCGCCGTGATCGCCCGCGTCGAGGCGCTGGAACGTTACGCGGCCAACGTCACCGAGGCCGAGCGCGCGTACCGCGCCCATCAGCAGATCGAGGAGCTGCGCGGCCGGCTGCACCAGTACGAGGAGCTGGTGGCCGAGACCGGCGCGGACGGCTTCGCCACGACGGAGCTGGAGCGGCTGGCCGCCGACGCCGACCGGCTGGAGCAGGCGCTGAGGCGGAGTGTCAGCTCTGCCCACGAGGCCTTCCGCTACCTAGACCCGAGCCCACCCGGCGACGACCCCCCGACCCTTCCGGGCCCCGCCGACGGCGGCCGGCACTAGCCGGGTGCGTTCACGGCGTTCACCGGGTTCGGTGCGTCGAGTTCGGCGGTGCGGACGTGGCGTGGCGGGCGCTTGAGGGAAACTCCTCGATGCCGAGCACCCGCAGCAGCTCCAGCCGCTCGCGGGTCTCGGCGTCCGCCGGCGTGAACACCAGCAGTTGCTGACGCTGGTCCGGGGTGACCAGGGTCTCGCAGTTCATCACCATGCGGCCCACCCGCGAGTTCAGCAGGGTCTTGCGGCTGGCGCGCCGGACCGCCACCTCGTGCTCGGCCCAGAGCCGGCGGAAGTCGGCGCTGGCGGCCTGCAGCCGGTCGACGAGTCCGGCGACCGTGGGGTCGCCTGACCGGCGGCCGACGGCCGCGCGCAGGTCGGCCACGAGCTGACGGGCCTGATGCTCCTGCTCCTCGGGCGGGTGGACGGCGCGGGTCGCGGGGTCGGTGAACCAGCGGTAGACGATGTAGCGCCGGTCGCCGGAGAGGCCGGTGAGGTCGCTCGTCAGCAGGATGGCCGCCCGGTTCTGGGCGAGGACCTCCCCCAGGTCGGACAGCACCACGGCCGGGGTGTCGCCGAGCAGGTCGAGCATGCGCATCAGGCCGGCGCGGGCCAGGCGGGCCACCCCGTCGGCGGGCGGGGGCCGGTGGCCGGCCAGGTGGAACAGGTGGTCGCGCTCGTCGTCGGACAGGCGCAACGCCCGGGCCAGCGCGGCGAGCAGCTGGGTCGAGGGCTGACTGCTGCGGCCCTGCTCGAGGCGTACCACATAGTCCACCGACATGCCGGCGAGCATCGCCACCTCTTCCCGGCGCAGGCCGCTCGTGCGGCGGCGGGGGCTGTCAGGGAGGCCCACCTCGGCCGGACGGATCGCCTCGCGGCGGCGGCGCAGGAAGTCGGCGAGCTGGTCACGTTGCATGGTTCCATGCTGCCTCGCGGCAGGCGAGCCGAGCCAGGGAGCGGCTCTCCCATGATGAACGCTCCGATTCCGTCCCGCCCCGGCCCGGGCCCACGATGTGGCGAGACGACATCAGCAAGGGAGAACATGATGCAGAGACGAACCCTGGGCCGCACGGGACCGGCCGTTTCCGCGCTGGGCCTGGGTGCGATGGGCATGTCGGGCGGTTACGGCGCGGCCGACCGCGCGGAGAGCATCGCCACCGTGCACGCCGCGCTGGAGGCCGGCCTCACGCTGATCGACACCGGCGACTTCTACGCCATGGGCCACAACGAGTTGCTGCTCGCCGAGGCGCTGCGCGGCCGGGATCGCGACGGCTACGTGCTGAGTGTCAAGTTCGGCCACCTGCGGGGGCCGGGCCACGAGTTCGGCGGGCAGGACGGCCGTCCCGAGGCGGTGAAGAACTTCCTGGCCTACTCACTGACCCGGCTGGGCACCGACCACATCGACATCTACCGTCCCGCGCGGCTGGACCCTGCGGTCCCGATCGAGGAGACGGTGGGCGCGATCAAGGAGATGGTCGACGCCGGGTACGTGCGGCACATCGGCCTCTCGGAGGTCGATGCGGCGACGATCCGCCGGGCACACGCCGTGCACCCGATCGCCGACCTGCAAATCGAGTACTCACTGATCTCCCGCGCGGTGGAGGCGGAGGTTCTGCCCACACTGCGGGAGCTCGGCATCGGCCTGACCGCGTACGGCGTCCTCGGCCGCGGCCTCATCTCCGGGCACTGGAGGGCCGGCCACACCGCCGGACCCGGCGACATGCGCGCCATCAGCCCGCGCTTCTCCAGCGGGAACGTGGAACACAACCTCGCCCTCGTGGACGCTCTGCGCCGGATCGCCGAGGCGAAGGGCTGCACCGTCGCTCAGCTGGCCATGGCCTGGGTGGCCGCACAGGGCGAGGACATCGTGCCGCTGGTCGGCGCGCGCACCCGCGAGCGGCTCGCCGAGGCGCTGCCCGCGATCGACCTGAACCTCACCGCGGACGACCTCACCGACATCGAGAAGGCGGTGCCGCTGGGCGCGGCGCGCGGCGACCGATACCCGTCCGCGTTCATGTCCAACCTCGGCGTGGGCAACTGAACCCGCCTTCCCGGCGGGACCCGCTCCGGCGTGAGGTCCCGCCGGGCCATCAAGCGGAGCCGAGGAGGCCGAGCCGGCGCCGCGGTGGGATGGCCGGACGGGCTGCACCGCGCCGGGCGGCCGAAGGTTCTGGCCGCCCGCCGGCGCTCGAGTCGGTCGTACGATCGGGGCATGCTGCATGGCCGGGAGCGGGAGTGCGGGCTCATCACGGGGCTGCTCGACGACGCACGCGACCGGCGCAGCGGCGTCCTGGTCGTGCGCGGCGAGGCGGGCATCGGGAAGTCGGCGCTGCTCGATTTCGCCGCCGCGCGGGCGGGCGACATGCGGGTGTTGCGGGGCGGCGGGGTCGAGTCGGAGTCGGAGCTGCCGTACGCCGCCGCGCATCAGCTGCTGCGGCCCGTCGCGGACCGGATCGCGGCGATCCCCGCGCAGCAGGGCGCCGCGTTGCGAGGGGCGTTCGGGACGGGGGACCCGGTGGGCGCGGACCGGTTCCTGGTCTCGGTGGCGGTGCTGAGCCTGCTGTCCGAGGTGGCCGAGGAACGACCGCTGTTATGCCTGGTGGACGACGCGCACTGGCTGGACGGGGCGTCCGCCGACGCGCTGGCGTTCGTGGCGCGGCGGCTGGAGGCCGAGGGGGTCGCGCTGGTGTTTGCGGTGCGTGACGACGGCACGGACTCCGGTCCGGCCCTGGCAGGCCGTCCCTTGGCGGTGGCGAGGTTGCCCGAGCTGCGGCTGCGCGGCCTGGAGCCGGACGCCGCGCGGGCGCTGCTGGCCGAGCGCACGGCCGTGGCGCTCGCGCCCGAGGTCGCCGACCTGCTGGTGTCCAGCACCGCGGGCAACCCGCTCGGCCTGCTGGAGCTGCCGGGCTCGCTGTCCGCCGAGCAGCTCGCCGGGGCGCGCCCCCTGCCGGAGCGGCTGCCCGTCGGCGCCGTGGTCGAGCAGGTGTTCCTGGCCAGGGTGCGGCGGCTGCGGGCTCCGGCGCAGACCCTGCTGCTGGTCGCGGCGGCCGAGGAGAGCGGCGACGTCGGCCTCGTCCTGCGGGCGGCGCAGGCCTTGGGCGTGGCGCCGGACGCGCTCGACGAGGCCGAGACCGCCGGTCTGGTACGGGTGGACGGCGCCATCACCTTCCGCCACCCCCTCGTCCGCTCCGCCGTCTACCGGGGCGCGACCTTCCTGCAGCGCCGCGCGGCCGAACAGGCCCTGGCCGCCGTGCTCACGGACGAGGACGTGGACCGGCGGGCCTGGCACCTGGCCGCCGCCGCGGCGGGCCCCGACGAGGAGGTGGCCCAGGACCTGGAACGGGCGGCGGAACGGGCCGCCGAGCGCGGCGGTCACGCCGCCGCCGCGAGCGCGCTGCGCCGCGCCGCCGCCCTCACCGCGAACCCCGAGTCCCGCGCCCGCCGGCTCACTCTCGCCGCCGAGGCCGGCTGGCTCGCCGGCCAACCCGACCGGGCCCGCGCCCTGCTGGACGAGGCGGCCCAGTACGCCACCGAGCCCCTGCTCCGCGCCCGCGGCGAACACGTACGCGGGGCCATCGAGGGCCTCTGCGGCCGTCCCGACACCGCGTACGCCATGCTGCTCGCCGGGTCGGAGCCGGTCACCGAGTCGGACCCCGGCCAGGCCGCGCGCATGCTCACTGAGGCGGGACGGCTCGCATGGACCGCTGCCGACCTGCCCAGACTCATCGAAGCCGGACGGCGGATCGCGGACCTGCCCCCGGTCGAGGACGCCGTCACCGCGGGCGCCAGGCTGGTGGTCGGGCTCACCGCGATCCTCCAAGGGGACGCGGAACGGGCCGCTCCCGCCCTCCGCGAGGGCCGCGCGCTGGCGCGGGACAAGGCCGACCCGCAGAGCCTGGGGCTGGCTGCGGGCGCGGCGATGTTCGTGGGCGAGGACGCGGCGGCGCTCGACCTGTTCACCACGGCGGCCGTCCGCGCCCGCGCGGCTGGGACGGTCAGCGCGCTGCCCCTGGTGCTGGCGCCGCTGGGGGCACTGGAGATGTGGACCGGCCGGTTCACCGCCGCCCGCGCCACCGCGACCGAGGGGCTGCGGCTGTCCCTGGACACCGGGCAGGACAACATGGCCGCCCACCACCGCGCCGTCCTCGCCTGGATCGCCGCCGCGCAGGGCCGGGCGGACGAATGCCGTACGGAGGCCGACGCCGCCCTGGCCCACGCCATCGGCCAGCGGCTCGGTCCGCCCGCCGGGATCGCGGCCTGGGCGCTGGCCCTGCTCGACCTGGGGGAGGGGCGCACGGCGGAGGCGTTCGACCGGCTGACCGCCCTGGCGGACGCCGGTCCGGGGGAGGGGCACCCGATCGTGAAGATCTTCGCGGCCGCCGATCTCGTCGAGGCCGCCGTACGCACCGACCGCCCTGATCGGGCGACGGCCGCACTCGACCTGCTCCGGGGCTGGGCGGGGCCGGTCCGCGTACCGTGGGCGCACGCGCTGGTGGCACGATGCCAGGGGCTCGTCGAAGGGGGCGACGACCACTTCACCGAGGCTCTGTCGCTGCACGCGGTCGCCGGCCGGCCGTTCGACACCGCGCGGACCGCGCTGCTGTTCGGCGAGGCGCTGCGCAGGCGCCGGCGGCGAGCGGAGGCGCGGCGCCACCTGCGTACGGCAGGCGAGACCTTCGAACGGCTCGACGCGGCGCCCTGGGCCGAACTCGCCCGCGTGGAGCTCCAGGCCACCGGCGAGACCGCGCGCCGGCGCGACCCCAGCACGGTGGCTCAGCTGACGCCGCAGGAGCTGCAGATCGCGCGGCTGGTGAGCGAGGGCGGGACGAACAGGGAGATCGCCGCGCACCTGTTCCTGAGCCCGCGCACGGTGGACTACCACCTGCACAAGGTGTTCGTGAAGCTGGGGATCTCGTCACGGGCCGAGTTGGTGCGACTGTCGCTGGAGGACGGCGGCGTCCTCAGCGGTCGCTGAGGAAGGCCGGCCGCTCCTCCACGCGCACAACGCCGCCCAGCCGACCTTGTCCGGCAGATCCAGCGCCGCCTGCAAGGCGATCCCGGCGCCGAGGCACAACCCGGTGATCCCGGCCCGCCGGATGCCGCAAACGTCCAGGAACGCCCCGAGCCAAGCCGCGTACCCCGCCAAGGTGGGCACGGTGGCCCCCAACGGAGTCCCCCCGAACCCGGGCAGATCAGGCGCCGTCACCCGTGCTTGCCGCGCGAGGGCCGCCCAGACCGGCTCCCAGGCGAGCCGCGCGTCGTCCAGCCCCTCGCAAGCCCCGTGCAGGAGCACCACGTCCGGTCCCGCACCCGCGCGGTAGGCCCGCACGACAGACCCGCACACCACCATCACCGTCTCGTCATGCCGCATCGGACGACTGTGCGCCGGGGCGCCGTCGGCTCGCATCCGTGGTTTCACCGGTCCGCCACCCCCGGTTGACCCGCCCCCCGCGCGGCGAACCACCGGTGATGGACGGTGAACTCGACTGTGCATTTCACCGATTCGAGCGGACCTGCCCTGGCCGCATGGTGGTGCCATCGAAACCTGATGGGAGCACCCGATGAACCAGACCGACGTGATCGTCGTAGGCGCCGGCCCGACCGGACTCATGCTGGCCTGCGAGCTCGCCCTGGCCGGCGTGCGGTGCAAGCTCCTGGAGCGGCGCGCCGAGCAGCCCAACATCACCAGGGCGTTCGCCGTGCACGCCCGTACGCTCGAACTCCTCGACGCCCGGGGCCTGGCCGACGACCTGCTGCCCCACGGAGTCCCCGTACAGGAGATCCAGCCCGCCCCCGGCGCCAACGTTGACTTTCGCACGCTGGAGACCAGGTACCCCATGATCCTCATCGCCCCGCAGAGCGGCACGGAGCGCATCCTGGAGGCCCGCGCCCGCGAGCTCGGCGTCGAGATCGTCCGCGGCGCCGAGGTGACCGGGATCCGGCAGGAAGCCCAGCGCGTGGTCCTGACCCTCGCGGGCGGCAGCACCGAGCCGGCGAGCTACGTCGTGGGCTGCGACGGCGCCCACAGCAAGGTCCGGAGCCTGGTCGGCATCGGCTTCGAGGGCAAGCAGTACGAGACGCACATCCTGCTCGCCGATGTGCGGCTCACCGAGACACCCGGGGAGACCCTGTTCACCCGGGCGAGCAACGAGGGCGTGGTCATCATGATCCCGTTCGGGGACGGCTGGTTCCGCGCCATCGCCTGGGACCGGCTGCGCGAGCAGATCCCCCTGTCCGAGCCGCTGCCGATGGAGGAGATGCGCGAGGCGTTCCTCCGCATCGCCGGAACCGACTTCGGCATGCTCGAACAGCGCTGGAGCACCCGCTTCCTGAGCGAGCGCAAGCAAGCCGAGCGCTACCGCGCCGGCCGGGTCTTCATCGCCGGCGACGCCGCCCACGTCCACTCGCCGCTCGGCGGCCAGGGCATGAACACCGGCATCCAGGACGCCGTGAACCTCGGCTGGAAGCTGGCCGCCGCCGTACACGGCCAGGCCCCCGCCGGGCTCCTGGACACCTACGAGAGCGAGCGGCACCGGGTGGGCGCGCAGGTGCTCCTCCTGACCGACGGCTTCAACCGCCTCGTCCTCGGCCGCTCGCCGATCCGCCGCGCCTTGCAGGCCGTGGCCGTACGGACGCTGCTGCGGTTCCGCCGGACCCGGTGGGCCATGCTCGGACGGCTGACCGGCCTTGGCATCCGCTACCCCGCCGCGAACCGCCGCGCCCACGCGTGGACCGGGCAGCGCGTGCCCGACCTGACGTGCGAGGGCGGCAGGCTGTACGAGCTGCTGCGCGACGGCCGCCACCGGCTGGTCGACACGACCGCGTCGAGGGCCGCGGCGACGGCGGTCGGCGACACGGTCCAGGTCGCACAGTACGTGGGCCCGGCCACTCCCGGCCTGCCCGCGGCGATCCTCGTCCGCCCCGACGGCTACGTGGCCTGGGCGAGCGACGACCGCACGGACCTGGCGGCCCAGGCGAAGGCCGCCGTGGCACGCGGCCTCCCGGCCGAGCCGGTGTCCCGCGCCTGACCCGTCATATGGCGCCGTACTGGGCCGGTCGTGCAAGCCCGCGGAGTGCTACACCGCCTGGAGCCTGGCCGTCTCCAGCAGCAGGTCGCACAGCGCGTCGGCGGCGTCCACGCGGCCGAGCTTGGCCGCCGCCTGTCCCATCGCCTGCCGCAACCCCGGGTCGGCCAGCAGCGGCATCAGCTCGGCCAGCAGCATCTCGGCCGTCGGATGCGGCTCGAGCAGCGCCCGCGCCGCCCCGGCCGAGGCCAGGTAAGCCGCGTTCTTGCGCTGCTCGTCACCCCCGGTCGGGATCAACGGGATCAGCACCGCGGGTTTGCCGATCGCGGTCAGCTCCGACACCGTGCCCGCCCCGCTCCGCGCGATCACCACGTCGGCGGCGGCGAACAGGTCGGCCAGCTCGCCGCCCACGTACGGCACCGGGTGGTAGCGGTCGGCCAGGTCGGCGGGCACCTCGACGGCCCGCATCTGCTCGATCCAGGCGGGACCGCACTGGTGCACGACCTGTGCGTGCGGCAGCAGCCGCGGCAGGATCTCCGCGATCAGTGTGTTGATCTGCCTGCTGCCCTGCGCGCCCCCCGTGACGTAGATCAGCGGCACCTCGAACGTCAGCCCGAACAGGTCGTACGCCGCCGCCCGGTTGCCCTGCAGCAGCTCGGGCCGGACCGGGTTGCCCGTCACCACGGCCCGATTCCTGGCCGAGGCGGGCAAGTGCTCCAGCGACGACTCGTGCGACAACGCGATCCTGGTCGCCAGCCTGGAGAGGATCCGGTTGGCCAGCCCGACGACGGTCGTCTGCTCGTGCATGACCAGCGGCCGCCTGATCAGCTTGGCCGCCACCCCGATGGGCACCGCCACGTAACCCCCGGTCGACAACACCACGTCGGGCAGGTAGCGGGCCGCGTGCCCGATCGCCTGGCAGACCCCGACCGGGATGCGGAACACGTCGGCGATGTTGGTGCCCAGCTCCTTGAGGTTCGGGCGGCGGCGCAGCTTCCCCGTGGTGATCGCCTTGAACGGGATGCCGTGCTCGGCCGTGATCCTGGCCTCCAGGCCGCCGGCGGTGCCCACCCAGAGCACGTCGTGCGGTATCTGCCGCCGCTGGATGGCCGACAGGGTGGTCAAAGCCGGATAGGTGTGGCCACCGGTGCCGCCGCCGGTGATCAACAGTCGCAGGGTTCGTGACATGCGATCAGACTATGGCCGCACAGCGGAAACCCGTGTGCCCGGTCGAGGAGTCCGGTGTGTTGGCCGTGCGGGCCGCCACCCGGTAGCGGTTGCAGTAGGAATCGTGGCACATGTACGAGCCGCCGCGGATCACCTTCGCCGTCCCCTCGGCAGGCCCGGCCGGGTTGTCGGCGCGCGGCTCCCACGTCGTGGCCCACCAGTCGGCGGTCCACTCCCACACGTTGCCGGACACGTTGTACAGGCCGTATCCGTTCGGCTGGAACGACTTGACCGGCATCGTGCCCCGGCTCGGCGCGGTCGGGAAGCGACCCTGCCAGATGTTGCACCGCGGCCGCCCACTGGGGGCGAGCTCGTCGCCCCACGGAAACCGCTTCTGCTCCAGCCCGCCGCGGGCCGCCATCTCCCACTCCGCCTCGGTCGGCAGCCGCTTGCCCGCCCACGCGGCGTAGGCCGTGGCGTCGTGCCACGACACGTGCACGACCGGGTGGTTCTGCCGGTCGCCGATCGACGATCCCGGGCCCTCGGGGGAGCGCCAGGTGGCGCCCTCCACGCCCGCCCACCACGGCGCGCCCGGCACGGTCGCGTCCATCACGCCGCCTGTGACGAACTGCCGGAACACGAACGACCAGCCGATCCGCTCGGCCTCGGTGACGTATCCGGTCTCCTTGGCGAATGTGGCGAACTGGGCGTTCGTCACACATGCCGGATCGATCATGAACGGGTCGAGCCGCACCTCCCTGACCGGGCCCTCGCCGTCCTCGGGCCGGCCGTCCGGGTCGCTCCCGCCCATGAGGAACGTCCCGCCGGGAACGCGCACCATCCCGCGCGGCGCCGCCCGCCGCGTGGTGATCCCCACCGGCTGCCGGTGCGCCCCACCGGCGGCGCCGTCTCTGCTCGGGCCACAGCAAGCGCTCAAAGATCCCCCCAAACGTGTCGCGACACCAAGGAAGGGTAGTGCCTGGTACGTGCGCATCGAAGCTCGGATCACGCGGCCGCCCGCGGTGGCCGTCGCCATCCGGCTCCTCGCGACCACGGCGCCTGTGGGCGTATCTGCGTGAGCGCTCAGTCATGCCGTCCGTCACCTTGGAGGATCGGATGCCGGCCTTCACCCTCTGTTTCGTCGTGAATGCGGCAGAACGGTAGCGTTTGCCCATGCGACTCGGCGTGCTGGACATCGGCTCGAACACCGTTCATTTACTGGTCGTCGACGCCCACCGGGGCGCCCGGCCGATGCCCGCGTACTCACACAAGGAGGGGCTCCGCCTGACGGAGTACCTCCGCGACGACAACCGGCTGGCGGACGAGGGCATCGAGCGGCTGTGCGCCTTCGTCCAGGAGGCCGTCCACCTGGCGGAGGACAAGGGGGTGGAGGACCTGCTGGCCTTCGCCACCTCCGCCGTGCGCGAGGCGGCCAACGGCGAGGAGGTGCTCGCGCGCGTCGAGGAGAGCTGCGGCGTGCACATCGAGGTGTTGTCCGGGCGGGACGAGGCCAGGCTGACGTTCCTGGCCGTGCGCCGGTGGTTCGGCTGGTCGTCGGGGCGGCTGCTGGCCTTCGACATCGGCGGCGGCTCGCTGGAGATCGCCGCCGGCGTGGACGAGGAGCCGGACGTGGCCGTGTCGCTGCCGCTGGGTGCCGGACGGCTGACCCGCGACTGGTTCACCGCCGACCCGCCGCCCGCCGAGGAGGTGCGCAAGCTGCGCAAGCACGTACGCACCGAGATCGCCCGCACCGTCGGCGACGTCGTCAGGTACGGCGAGCCCAACCGCGCCGTGGCCACGTCCAAGACCTTCAAACAGCTGGCCAGGATCGCCGGGGCGGCGCCGTCCAGTGACGGACCGTACGTGCCGCGCTCGCTGTCCAGGCAGGACATGGCCGACTGGGCGGTCAAGCTCACCACCATGGACGCGGCCGAGCGGGCGCAGTTGTCCGGCGTGTCCGAGGGCAGGGCGGCCCAACTGGCGGCCGGGGCGCTGGTCGCCGACGCGGCCATGGACCTGTTCGAGGTGGACCGGCTGGAGGTCTGCCCGTGGGCGCTGCGCGAGGGCGTGATACTGCGCCGCCTCGACCTGCTGCCCGGGCGTCACGACCAGTCCACCGCCGCCCCCAAGAAGCCCGAGAAGCCGGAGTAAGGATGATATATCCCCAAGAATCTGCATAAGGCGCTGATGGCCGGGCACCTTCCGGCGAATGTTGGACGTGTTCGGCACCATCGGATCCGTGGTGGTCGTACTCCTGCTGATCGTCCTGGCCACCCTCGCCATCGCGGTCGTCGCGCTGGTGGCGCTCGCGGTCATGGCCGGGTCGATGACCAACTGGCGCAGGCTGTGGCGGCGGCTGACCGGCAGGCAGGCCCAGCTGACGCTGAAGCTCAGCGGGAGCGCGGTGCCCGAACGGCGGCGAGCGGAGCTGAGCGGGGGCACACCCCGGCTGCGGCGGCGTTTCCTGCTCGGCGGCGACTAGGGCTGGGTCACGACGCCATGAGGGGCGGACCCGCCGCCCCCGGCGTGTACCGGAGCCGCTTCTCCAGGCACACCACCGCCCCGTTCTCGCGTTTGTTGGTGAAACGGATGTCGTCGGCGAGCGCCCGCATGATCTGCAGTCCTCGGCCGTACTCGGCCCCTGGCTCGGGTTCGAGCACCGCGCGGGGGTCGAAGCCGTCGCCGGTGTCGACGACCTTGATGACGCACACGTCGTGCTGGACGGTGGCGCTGACCGTGTAGTCGTCGCTGGGCGCCGCATGTTTGATCACATTGGAGCACGCCTCGGTCAGTATGAGCTCGATGTCGTCGCGCACCTGCGGCTCGACGCCCAGCGAGCGGAGCGTGCCGTCCAGCATCTGCCTGATCACCGGGACGCTCGCCGCATCCCTGGGCAGCCGGAGCGCGATTGTGGCTTCCACGGCACCTCCTCCCGAATGGATGCGTGTGGGCAGTCGACGTCCGCCCACCGTAGCCACCTCTTCCTGCCCTCGATCCTCCGCCCCAATCGTCCCTTTAAAGGCCAAAAGTCCAGAAACGTTACGGTGGTTCGCGTTCAGCGGGCCACCGCAGGTGGCGACGGGTGCACCTACAGCTCCAGCAGTCGTCGGGCCACCTCCATGGACGCCTTGTCGACCTCGTCCTCGGTCAGATCGCCCGGCAGCCACCTGCCGGCGTGCAGCGCGAACAGCGCCAGCGAGCGGCTGATCCGCTCCACCGGCGTGGCGCCGGGCTCGTTCATCTGCCTCGTCAGCTCGATCATCATGTCGCGCATCCTGGAGAGCTTGGGATGCTCGCGCAGCGCCGTCTGGTTGCGCTCGAGGAACCTCGCCATCTCGATGTGGCGGGGCCCCCGGAGGTTCGCGGCATAGCGCTCCAGCAGCTCGCGCCGCATCTCCGGCGTCTTCGGCTGGGTCTTCGCCCACTCCACCAGGTTGTCGATCTCGGCGACGTGCAGGTCCACCAGGCTCGCGACGATGTCGTCCTTCGTCTTGAAGTGGTAGTAGAGGGCGGCCTTCGTCACGCCGAGCTCCTCGGCGATCTCCCGCAGCGAGGTCGCCTCGTACCCCTGCTCGGTGAAGAGCCTCAGCGCGATCTCCTGGATCCGGGTTCGCGTGTCTTCCCGCACATTGCACCTATTTCAGCTTGGCGGCCGGCAAGTAAGTCTTTAGCACAGTCTATGCTTGCCGGTCGGCAAGTAAGCAAGATCTTCATATGGGGGTGTACGGGTGGCGGAGCCAGTCGGGCGGCGCCGTGACCGCCTCGGCGAAGGAGCCCGTCACTCCGGCGGCAGGCTGAACAGCAGGTCGAGCGCGGTCATCGTGAGGAGTTTGCGCAGGTAGGGCGTCAACGCCACCACCTGCATCACCGCGCGGGCGGCCGCGGCCCGCTGCTGGAGGCGGACGAGTGCGGCCAGGCCGGAGGAGTCGATGAAGGTCAGCGCCGACAGGTCCACGTCGATCCTGCGGTAGCCGTCGGCGAAGGTCAGGGCCGCGAGCTGGTAGGCCGAGCCGTGGTCCAGGTCGCCGCGGAGCGCGAGCGCGACGGTCGTCGCGTCCGGGGCGGCGACCTCGATGCGCAAGGGCATCCTGTCGAGCACTCCCATAGCTTAACCGGGCGAAAATGGGAGGCGCCGGGCAGGGCGGCCGGTGCACAATCCAGCCCATGCATACTCTCCGCCGGCCCCGCGTGGACGACGCCGCCGCCATGTACGAGCTCATCTCGGCATATGAGACCGCGGTCCTCGGGGCGCCGGACATGACGCTCCAAGACGTTCAGGACGAGCTGGTGGAGCCCGATTTCGACCGCGACAAGGACGGGTGGCTGGCACAGGACGCCGACGGCAGGCTCCTCGCGTCGGCCTGGGCATGTAGCAACGGCGACAGCGATCTCGTGCACGTCGACGTGATCGTCCGGCCCGGCGTCGAAGGGCTCGCGGACGAGCTGTGGCCACTGGTCATCGGGCGCGCCCGCGAGCTGGCCGCCGAGCGGGGGCACGACGGCGTCACCCTGCACATCGGGATCTACCGCGCCGACCAGGTCAAGCAGGCCATGGCCAAGGAGCAGGGCTTCGAGCCCGGCACGAGCTTCCACCGCATGCGCATCGACTACGAGGGCCCCGTCGAGGCGCCGGTCCCGCCGGCCGGGCTCACGCTGCACTCCGGCGAGAGCGAGGACGTGCGGCGGGAGGCGCATCGCGTGCACCAGGAGGCGTTCGCCGAGCACTTCGGGTTCGTGAAAATCGACTACGAGCTGTGGTACGAGCGCAGGCAGGCGCAGAGCGTCAACGATTGGAGCCAGCTCGCGCTCGCCAGGGTCGACGGGCGCGCGGCGGCGGTGCTGATCGGCAACAACCAGTTCCTGCCGGACCAGGAATGCGGGTATGTGGCCACGCTGGCCGTGCTGCCCGAGTTCCGGGGGCGAGGGCTGGGGCGCTTCCTGCTGCGGCACGCCTTCGCCGCCGACGCGGCCCGCGGGCGCAAGGGCACCATCCTGCACGTGGACTCCAACAACACCACGCCGGCGCTGGGGTTGTACGAGTCGGCGGGGATGCGGCCGGTCATGGTCATCGACGTCTGGCGCCGCCGCCTGTGAACCAGCAGCGTCGCCGCGCTAGACGCGGTGGCGGGACAGATGCTCCAGCACGGACTGGTTGGCCTCCCACCCGTCCGGGAACTTCACCGGCACGCCCAGCTGCACCGGCTCCGCCGACGGGTGGGCGTCCAGCAGCTCGGCGATGCCCGCCCGGGCCACCACCACGCACGCGTGCCGGTGCCGCGAGGCCAGCACGCACAGCCGCCCCGACTCGAGGTGGAAGGCCGTCGCGTCACGCCGCCCGGACAGTGGGTGCAGCACGATCGTCACGTCGTACTCCCGGCCCTGCAGCCGGTTCGCGGTGTCGACGGTGATCTCCGGCGGCAGCCCCGCCGCCCGGATCGCCGCCACCTGGTCGCGATGGGCGGCCCCTACGGCGATCCGGTCCGCCGTCACCGGCCGCTCGCCCTGCTCCGAGCTCGCCACCGCGCCCCGCTGCAGCAGCCGCTCGGCCAGCAGCGCCACCGCCTGCACGGCCTCCCCGTCGGTACGCACCGTGTGCCGGTTCGGCAGCTCCAGCAGCGCCCACCCGGACCGGGCGGCCTCCTCCAGCGCCCGGTCGTGCACGGTCCCCATGCCTCCCGTGACCAGCTCCAGCCGCCGATCCCCGGGCCCGGTTCCCGACCTGAACCCGGTGAACGGGTAGAACGCCCGCGACACCACCGGCGCCGCCGACGCCGGCAACCGCCACGACACCGGCAGCCGGTGCACCGGCAGGTCCGGATTGTGCCGCAGCAGCACCGACACCGCGCTCTGCAGCGGATCCCACGACAGTCCCGACCACCGGTCCCCGTCCACGATCGAGAACGGGTCCAGCTGTCCAGGGTCGCCCACGAACAACGCCCGCTCGAACAGCCCCGCGATCCGCAGCAGCTTGTCCGAGCGCATCTGGTAGGCCTCGTCCACGATCGCCCACGGCCAGACCCGGTCGCCGATCCACGCCCACTTGTCGGCGGTGGCGATGACGATGTCCGGGTCGCCGAGGTCCTGGATCCTGGTGCCGAACCGCACGCCGGGCAGCTCCAGCAGGCGCAGCGGCGGCACGTATCCGCCGGCCGACAGCCGCCCCACGGTCAGCCGCGGATGTTTGTCCGAGATCCTGGACACCAGGTCGTCGACCTGCTCATTGGTCTGGGCGACGATCATCAGCGGCTCGCCGGCGGCCGCGATGTGCGCGGCGGCGCGGACGACGAGGGTGGACTTGCCCGCCCCCGGCGGCGAGTCGACGACCACGCCCCGGTGCCGCGGCAGGTCGGCCAGCACGTCCGCGATGACCTGCTCCGGGCTGCCGGTCACGACCACTCCTCCTGGGCGTCCTCGTCGTCGGGCGTGTACTCCTGCGGTGGGCCGCCGTGCGTCCACGGCGTGGCCTCGGCGTCGGGCAGGTTCGGCGAGCCCTGGAAGTCGTCGGTGAGCGAGGTGTAGCAGACCCGCTCGCCGACCTCGGGCACGGCGCCGGGGGTCGGCGTCTTGCCGCGCCCCATCCCTTTGGTGATCTTCACGGTGATCAGGCCCTCGTCCGCGGACACCAGCTCGGCGCCCTGGGCGCGGCGTTGCGGGGTGCCGAGGGACGCGCCGGGCGGCAGCCGTACCGGATCGTCGGTTTTGATCACCACCAGCGGGCGGAGCTTGCGTGAGCGGCCCTCGCCCTCGACGTTGTCCGGGACGGTCTCGACCACCTCGCCCGCGAAGGCCTCCCCGGTGAGCCGGTGCTCGGCCATGATCAGCGGGTCGTCGTAGGCGCGCTGCACCTCGTACGCCGCCTGGGCGCGTTCCATGCGGGCCAGCTTGGCCGCGGCCGCGACCGCGCCGTCCCTGCGGGCCTGCGGCGGCCCGCCTTCGGCGATGCTCTGCGCCATGCCGCTGAACGAGCCGCGGTCCTGCTCCCACCGCTGGGCCACGCTCGCGCCCGCCTCCAGGCCGGCCAGCAGGTCGATCGCCTGCCACATGAGCCGCCACGTGGGCTCCAGCTGGCTGCGCAGCGCCTCGGTGACGCGCTCGGCCGACCCGCTGTCGATGGCGGGCGCGAGCACCTCGGCGTCGAACCCCGGGTCGGTCGCGGGCCCGGCGGGCGGCCAGATCAGCGGGTCCTCGGCGGCCTCGCTCGGCCCCTCGGTGATCCAGCCGAGCAGCGCGGCCAGGTTGGCGTCCTCCAGCGAGCTCTGCCCGCTCGCCCAATGCCGGCCCAGCTCCTCGGTCGCGGCCGTCATGAGTGACGAGCCCGGATAGGCGGCCCGCTCCCCGAAATAGGTCAGCCACCGGCCCAGCAGCGGTACCACGTCCGGCACCGGGTAGGGCCCGTCGGCGCGGCGGAAGCGGGTGGAGCGCCCGAGGAGCCGGGTGAAGGCCACGCCGGCCGCGTTCGGAACGATGAGCTGCGGCGCGTCCACCGCCCGCTCGTAGGGGTCGGCGCCGCGCCGCTCCACCGTCTCGGTGTCGGCGAGGAAACCCTCGATGTACGGCAGCAGCAGCCCGGCCAGCTCAGCCGCCCAGGCGAAGCGCAGGTCGCGGTTGCGCGGCTGGGTCACCACGAGCAGGCGCGGCCGGTCGCGTTCGGTGCCGAGCATGGCCGCCAGCGGCGCGGCGGCCTCGCCCGACAGCTTGAGCGGGATGAACACCATCGGCCGGTCCGACAGATGGCAGTGGCGGACGGTCGCGATGGGCTGCGCGATGCCCTCGTCCAGGGCGCGCAACCGGGCGAGCGAGGTGAGCAGGCTCATGCCAGGCACTCTCTGCGCAGGCGTTCGGCGTTGCGGAGCAGCCGGGCGATCTCCTCCTGACCCTCCCGCGGATCCCGGACCCCGTCGGCCAGGCCCAGCGCCTCCGCCACCGACGCGACCCCGCCCAGCTCGTCACGCACCTGCCGCCCGAGCTGGTCGGACGCGCCCTCCTGCCGGGCCTCGTCACGGCAGAAGAAGCACAGGTCGCAGGCGGACAGGCAGTCGGGCGCGTAGCGCGCGGTCGTCGTGCGCAGTGAGTCCGCCAGCTCGGCGACGGGCCTGGTGGGCCGGCCGTCCTCGCCGGGCCGCAGGTCGAACGTGAGATCGTCGGGCAGCCCCTCGAGGAGCCGGTCGAGCGTGGTCATCCTGGTCAGCTGGCGCTTCAGCACGGCGAGCTGTTTGCGCACGTCGACCAGTGTCGCGCCCGGGCGGTTGGCGAAGTTCTCCGGGCAGACCAGTACCACGTCGTGGGAGACCTTCAGCGGGTCGTGGCCCAGCTCCTCCAGCAGCGTGCGCAGCGCCAGCACGTAGACGGCCGCCTGCCGGGCGGCCGCCGCGACCGCCGCCGGGTCGGCCTGCCCGTCGATCACCGCGAACGACTTGACCTCCACGATGTGGAAGCGGCCGCCCAGCTGGAAGGCCACCACATCCGGCTCCAGGTAGGCGGTGTGGCCGGCGATCTGGAGGGTGAGCAGCGGGTGGTCGTACAGAGTGCCCGCGTCCTGCTCGTCACGGGCCGCCCGGTCGATCAGCGCGCGGGTGTGGGCGTGGCGCAGGTGGGCGCCGACGTTCTCCACGTCGTGGTAGGCCACCTCGGCGATGGGCAGGCCGAGCAGCTCGCGCAGCATGCGCAGCAGCTCCGCGCACCCGTCCGCCTTGACCAGCGCCTCGAACACGTTGCCGCGCGTGATCGCGAACGGCGACTGCCCGAACGGCGCGGGGAACCCCAGGTGCCGGGCCGCGGCGTCCTTGTCGACGCCGGCCCCGTCCATGAGCGCCCGGCGGGTGCAGCCGGGGTTGGCGGCCAGGGCCGCGATGGCGCGGGCGTCGTGCGGCCGCGGCGGCGTCGTGCCCCGCAACGCGTCCAGCCGGCGCAGGGTGTCGCCTTCGCGCTTCAAGCCGCTCACGTGACGTACTCCTTCTTGATCGTGCTCAGCGTAGCGGCGCCGAACAGGCGGGCGGCGTCATCCAGCTGCGCTGCGGCGCGTCGCGCCAGCTCGGCGCGGTCGCGCGTGTCGCGCTCGGCGTGCACCGCCAGCTCGGCACGGGCCGCCTCGATCACCCGCCCGGGGTGTGGCGGGGCCAGCGAGCCGTTGGTGGCGCCGGGGATGTTCCTGGCCATCCGCACCAATAACCTGGCCGCCCGCTCGTCCTCGGCCGCGTGTGAAGCCACCGCGATGGCGCAGGTCAGGAAGTCGACGCGGGGACTGAGGGGCCCGACCACGCGCCGCTCCAGTGGCCAGCTGCTGAGCGTGAGCAGGCCGCGTGCGGGGGAGAGGCGGTCCGTCAGCGCCGCGCACAGGTAATACGGCCGCCCGTACGGGGAGGACCGGAACGAACGTTCCTCGTCCCTGCGCAGGCTGGTGAGCTGCGTGCTGCGGATCGTGCCGCCGAGGAACGCCTCGCTCACGGCCACGATCAGCCGGGGCTGGGCGGTCGCCCCGAGCAGCCGCAGCCCCTGGTGCACCTGCTCGCGCACAGTGACCAGCGGCGCCGGCTCGGGCGCGGCCCCCGGCCGCTCGCCGCTGACTAGGACGTCCCAGTCCCGCTCGGCGGTGCGCAGCTCGGCGCGCAGCAGCCGGGCCTTCGCGCCGTCCCTGGCCCGCATGGCCTTGCGCACACCGGCCCGCAACTCGTCGATCCGCCGCTCCAGATCGTCCAGCCGGTCACTCATGGTCGCGAGCGTATCAACAGTCCCAGTATTTTCCAGTAATTACCTGACGATCGAGGCCATCACGTGATCTACGGTGTAAAGGGCGCGGCAAGGACCCACGACCGGTCGCGCCCGCCACTACCCGCAGGACTCCGCCGATCACTCGTTGAGCTGCCGCCCGCGACCGCGCGCGTAACCGGTGCTGGAGAAGGGGACGATGCCGGTGTGACCCGTGAGAGTCGTCATGTGATGGGAGCCGCCGCCGGCCTGGCCGCCCTCGTCCCCGTCTACTACCTGACCGAGGCCGGCGCCAAGGCCCTGCGCATGGGCGCGGCCGCCGCCGGCCCCGCGCCGGCCGGGCTGGCCTGCCTGGCGGCCGTGGCGGTGCTCGTCGCCGTCCTGACCGCCTGGCCGGCGGCGGCGCTGACCTGCGGCGTTCCACTGATCTCGGCAGGCGCGCTGTTCGCCCTGGACACCAGCGCCGCGCTGGGCCTGGCGGCCGCCCTTCCGTGGTCAGGGCCGACCTGGGACGGGCTGCCGCCGGCGGAGCTGGCCGAGCCGCCCGGCACGCTGGCCGGCCTTACCGGCCTCTACACCATCATCGGCGCCCTGCTCGTGCTCTCGGCGCTGCTGCCGACGCGTTGGCGATCTATCCTGGGCGGGTGAGCGGACGGGACCCGGATCGGCGCAGGGCGCTGCTGGACGCCGCGGACCGGGTCATCTCCAGCGAGGGGCCCGAGGTGTCGATGGCGGCCATCGCGGCCGCGGCCGGCATCACCAAGCCCATCCTCTACCGCCACTTCGGCGACAAGAGCGGCCTGTACGAGGCGCTCGCCGACCGGCACGTGCGCACGGTCATCGCCCAGCTGCGGCCGCGGTTCGCCGAGCCGGGGGCCGACCTGCGCGGCCGGGCCAGGGCGACGATCGGCGCCTATCTGGACCTCATCGCGGCCAACCTCAACCTCTACCGCTTCCTGTTCCACCGGGCCGGCGCCGAGGACAGCAGGACCCGCTCCCACATGACCTCGCTGGTCCGCGGCCTGGGCGAGGAGCTGGGCGGGGTGCTGGCCGCCGAGCGGGCGGCGCTCGACCCGGTGCGGGCGCAGGTCCTCGGCCACGCGTTCGTCGGCATGGTGCAGACGACCGGCGACTGGTGGCTGGAGCATCCCGAGGTGGAGCGGGATCAGGTGGTGGAGGGCCTGGTGGAGGTGATCGCCGCCGCGCTCAGTCCCCGAAGCGCGAGAGCTTCCCATGCCGCCGCGCGTACCCCAGCGCCCACGCGAACAACCCCAGCGTCGCCGCCAGGTATCCCACATTGAGCGCGGCCGCCCAGGCCAGCCGGTCCCAGGGCAGCGCGCCGCCCGCCATGACCGTGCGCATGCCCTCGAACACGTGGGAGGCGGGCAGGAACCACGACACGGCCTGCAGCGGCGCGGGCAGCACGGACACCGGGTAGAAGATCCCGGCGAGCGGCTGCACCACGAACACCAGTGACCAGGCGATGACCTGCGCGTTCTCGCCGAAACGCAGCACCGCCGCGATGCCGACCAGGCCGAGTGACCAGCCGAGCACGAGCAGCACGCCCATGAACGGGACCAGTCCCACGCCGATGCTCGTCACCCCGAACCCGTAGAGACCGAAGGCGAGCGCGGCCATGACGGCGACCGCGAAGGCCACCTTGCCCAGGGAGAACAGCATCAGCCCGATCAGGTATTCGACGCTGGACAGAGGGCTGACCTGCACGTTGAGCAGGTTGCGCGACCAGATGTCCTCCAGGAAGGCAATGGAGATCTCGTTGCTGGCCTTCTGCAGCAGCTGCCACAGCAGCACCGCGCCGAGCAGGAACGACACCACGAACGGCACCCGCTGCGCCTGCAGGAACAGCGTCATGAAGCCCCACAGCACCAGCTCGACCGTCGGCCAGAACAGGATCTCGAACACCCGGATCGAGCTGCGCCGCAACGCCGCGAAATCGCGCCGGACCACGCCCATGACGCGCATGCGCCGCGCGGCCAGGCTCAGCGGAGGCAGGGTCAAGGTCGTCATCCGCGCGCCACCTTCAAGAACACCTCTTCCAGGTCCTCGGCCCCGTAGTGCCCGGCCAGCTCCGCGGCGCTGCCGGCGGCCACGATGACGCCGTCCGACATGAAGTGGATGCGGTCGCACATGCGCTCGACCTCCCGCATGTTGTGCGAGGTGATCAGCATGGCGCTGCCGTTCTCCCTGGCCAGGCGAGACAGCAGGCCGCGGATGCGGTCGCCGGCGTCAGGGTCGAGGTTGGCCGTGGGCTCGTCGAGCACCAGCAGCCGCGGCGCGTTGAGCAGGGCTTTGGCCAGCTGCACGCGAGTGCGCTGCCCGGACGACAGCGCCATCATCGGCCGCTTGTGGAGCGGGCCGAGCTCGAACAGCTCGATCACCTCCTCGACCCGCCGGCGCGGATGGCGAACGGCGTAGAGCCGGGCGAACGCGTCGAGCACCTCCCGCACCCGCAGCACGCCGGGCAGGTCGACGTAGCTGGCGGCGAAGTTGACCTGGCTGAGCACCTCGATCCGGTGCTGGGCCAGCTCCATGCCGAACAGCTTGATGCTGCCGGCGTCCGGGGTGATGAGGCCGAGCAGCATGTGGAGCGTGGTCGACTTGCCGGCGCCGTTGGGGCCGAGCAACCCCACGACCTCACCCTCGCCGATGGTGAGGCTCAGGTCGCGGACGGCCGTGACCGATCCGAACCGCTTGAGCAGATGGGATGCCTGCAGGATGGTCACCGCACAAGCCTGCGCCGCCGCCCGGGTCAAGGCAACGGGTTTTCCGCCCGCTCACGCAACATGCCGAGCAGATCCCACTCGTTCTCGCACACGCGGCGGCCGATCGCCGCCAGTTCGACGGAGCGGGCGCCGCCACGCAGGTGCCGCATGGTCTGCATGACGCAGATGACGCCCCACTTGAGCACGCCGAAGGTCTCCCACCAGCGCAGCGCGTCCCGGTCCACCGGGTCGCCGCCGGCCCGCTCGTAGGCGTGGATGAGGTCGTCGTACGTGCCGAACCCGCCGACCGGCAGCGGCGAGCCGAACCGCCAGGCCTTGACGCACAACCAGCCGAGATCCTCCAGCGGGTCCCCGGCGTGGGCGAGCTCCCAGTCGAGCACCGCCCTGATGCCCTCGGGGCCGACGATGAGGTTGCCGTTACGGAAGTCACCGTGCACCACGGCGCGCCGGCCGGGGCGCGGCCGGGTCGCGGCGAGCCGCCGCAACGCCAGCTCGAACACCGGGTGCGGCTCGCCCAGCCGGTCGAGCACGTCCCGCCAGCGGCGCAGCGGATCGGTCTCGGCCGCGGTCTCAGCCGCAGCGGGCACGCACGACAGCGGCATGCGGTGGATGGCGGCCAGCGCCTGGCCGCACTGCGCGGCGAGTCTGCGCCGGGCCGTGGCGTAGGCGTCGTCGCGCAGGATCTTGCGCGGGATGGTCTCGCCGGGCACACGGGTCATGAGGATGTGGGACTCGCCGCTGGAGACGATCCGCGGCACCGGCACCCCCGCCTGGAACGCGGTGCGCATCAGCACGGCCTCGGCCGCCAGCGTGGCGCCGGCCTCCAGCGTGGCGCCGGGAGACTCGAGCCGCAGGACCAGCTCATGCCGGGTGCCGTCGGCCGCGGCCACGTCCAGGGCCCACGTCTCGCGGGAGGCCCCGCCGGGCAGCCGCACCCGTTGTGGGATCGCCGACCCGGCCCCGAACACCGTGCGGACGATCTCCTCGAGCCGGCTCATCGCAGGCCGAACTCCCAGGTGCCGCCCGCCGCGTACGCGCCCAGGACCCGCCGCCCCACCGCGTCGATGTGCACCTCGTCGGGGCCATCGTAGATCCGCCCGGCCCGAGCATGCCGGTACATCCGCTCGAGCGGGGTGTCCGGCGTCAGGCCCGCGGCCCCGTAGACCTGGATGGCGCGGTCGATCACGTTGTGCAGCATACGCGCTCCGACGACCTTGATCGCCCCGATCTCCACCCGTGCGTCGGAGCCGGCGTCGATGGCCTCGGCGGCCTGCAACGTGAGCAGCCTGGCTGCCTGGATCTCGGCGTAGGAGTCGAACACGTGCTGCCGCATGAGCTGCTTGTTCGCCAGCGGCTCGCCGAACGCGCTGCGGTCGTGCAGCCTGCGGCACATCAGGTCGAAGGCCCGCTGCGCCTGCCCCAGCCAGCGCATGCAGTGGAAGATCCGGCCGGGTCCCAGGCGTTGCTGCGCGATGACGAACCCGTGGCCGCGCCGGCCGAGCAGGTTGGCGGCGGGCACGCGGACGTCCTCGTAGCGCACCTCGCAGTGTGCCCCGTCCAGTCCCAGCACCGGCGTCTCGCGGACGATGGTGTAGCCGGGTGTGTCGGTCGGCACCAGAATCATGGAGAACGCCCGGTGCCGGAGCTCGGGCGGGGCGTCCGGCTCGGTGCGGCACATCACGGTCGTATACGCCGCCCGCGACGCCCCGGTCGTGAACCACTTATGCCCGTTGATCACCCACTCGTCGCCGTCGAGCACGGCGGCCGTGCGCAGCTGGGTGGGGTCGGAGCTGGACACTGACGGCTCGGTCATGGCGAAGCTGGGCCAGATGTCGCCGCGCACCAGCGGCTCGAGGTAGCGTTCGCGCTGCTCGGGTGAGGCGTGCTCATGCAGCATGAGCGAGTCCTGCAGGGTGAACGTGCCCAGCGCCAGCTGCCCGTACTCGCTGCGTCCCTGCACCTCGTTGACGTAGACGTAGTCGAGGAACGGCAGCCCGCCGCCGCCCAGCTCCCGCGGGTGGCCGAGCGCCCACAGGCCTTCCTTCTTCGCCTCGGCCCGCAACTCGTCCAGCGCGGCCGCGGCGGCGGCGCCGCCGGCGTGCAGCACCGGCTCGGCGGGCTCGACCCGCTCGGTCATGAACGCGTGGACGGCATCGCGGATCGGCCGGACACCGGCGGGCACGGCGAAGCTCATGAAATGATCTCAGCCGACAATCGTTGCCGAGTCAACGGTGTCAGGGCAGCCAGCTGACCCGTCCGCGCAGGAACGCGTACCCGACGAAGGCGACGGCGTCGATGAGCGTGTGGGCCACCACGAGCGGCGTCGCGCGCCCCCACCGCTGGTACAGCCGCCCGAACACCACGCCCATCACCACGTTTCCGACAAACCCCCCGAACCCCTGATACAGGTGGTACGACCCCCGCAACAGCGACGAGAGCGCGACGGCCTTCCACGGGCTCCATCCGGCCTGCCCGAGCCGGTGCAGCAGGTAGCCGGCGACCAGCACCTCCTCCAGCACGCCGTTCTGAGCCGCCGCGAGCAGCAGCACCGGCACCTGCCACCACACCTCGGGCAGCGCCCCGGGAACGACGGTCAGGTTCACCCCGGACGCCCACACCGCCAGGTAGAACGCCAGCCCGCTGCCGCCGATCGCGGCCGCGAGCAGGGCCCCGCGCACCAGGTCCCGCCGCGGCTCGCGCAGGTCCGCGCCGATCGTGCGCATGGACTCCCCGGAGCGCACCAGCAGGTACGCCACCAGCCCGACCGGCGCCACCGAGATCACGATCTGGACCAGCTGCAACGTCAGGTCCAGCCACGGCCGCCCCGGGGCCATGGACCCGACGAGCACGGCCTGCTGGCTCTTCAGCTCTTTCGGCGCGGTGAGCGCCCCGATCAGCCGCACGAGCGCCACCAGGCCGCTGGCGCCGAGCGAGACCGACATCACGACGAAGATCTCGGCCCGGATCAGCTGGGGCCCGAGCACCGGGGTAGATGCGGTGGGAGACTCTGTGCGCATGGCCGCAGGTTAGTCGTTGCCCGCTAAAAAGGAGATCAGATGACGAAGGGGCCGCACGACGTGCCCACGGCGGCGCAGCTGGTGGCCGCCGTGCGCGATTTCCTCGAGAGTGACGTGTTGCCGGCCGTCGAGGGCCGGGTGCGGTTCCACACCCGGGTCGCGATCAACGTGCTGGGCATGGTCGAGCGGGAGATCGAGCTGGGTCCCGCCCAAGCGGCCGAGCACGCCGCCCGGCTGGCCGCGCTGGGCGTGGCCGGCGACGCCGAGCTGGCCGCCGCCGTTCGCGAGGGCCGGATCGCCGACGACCACGAGCTCGTCGCCGCCCTGGTGGATGCCGTGCGGGCCAAGCTGGAGGTCGCCAACCCCGGCTATCTCGTGGCGGATTGACCGGCGGCCCGCCCCCGCGGGGGGACGGGGGCGGACCGCCGGGGTTCAGTGCGAGCCGGTCAGGTCCAGGTCCTTGACCTTGGGGTCGCCCTCGTCGGCGAAGTAGTCGTCGCGCGAGGTCCCGTCCGGCCCGTCGGCCATCTTGAGCGCCCGGAACACCAGCGTGCCCAGCGCCGCCACCACCAGGTTGACGATCACCGCGACGAACCCGACGTAGATCGTCATCTTGGTGTCGAACCCGAAGTTGGCCAGCGGGAACGCCGAGCCGCCGAAGTGCAGCTTGCCGTTGGCGGGGTTCGGGATGAGGTAGAGCATCCACATGCCCGCCCCAAGGCCGGCCGCCCAGCCCGCGATCAGGCCGCCCTTGTGGAACCAGCGCGTGTAGAGGCCGAGCGCCACCGACGGCAGCGTCTGCAGGATGATCACGCCGCCGATGAGCTGCAGGTCGATGGAGAACTGCGGGTCCAGCACCAGGATGCACAGCACCGCGCCGACCTTGACCAGGAGCGAGGTCAGCTTGGAGACCTTGGCCTCCTGGGCGTCGGTGGCGTGCTTGTTGAAGTACTCGCGGTAGATGTTGCGGGTGAACAGGTTGGCCGCCGCAATCGACATGATCGCCGCCGGGACCAGCGCGCCGATGCCGACCGCCGCGTAGGCGACGCCGGTGAACCAGTCGGGGAACATCTGGTCGAACAGCTGCGGCACGATCGTGTTGGCGTCCGGCTTGCCGTTCGCGTTCATGACCGGCTTGGTGCCGGCCGCGATCGCCATGTAGCCGAGCAGCGCGATCAGGCCGAGCAGGAGGCTGTAGGCGGGCAGCGCCGACATGTTCCGCTTGATCACGTTGCGGTTCTTGGAGGCCAGCACGCCGGTGAGGCTGTGCGGGTAGAGGAACAGCGCCAGCGCCGAGCCGAAGGCCAGCGTGATGTACTGCAGCTGGTTGGCGGCGTTGAGGATGATCCCGTCACCGGGCGCGGGGGAGGCGTCGAACTTCGCCTTCGCCGCGTCGAAGATCGATCCCCAGCCGCCCAGCTTGGCCGGGATGTAGAAGACCGCCGCCAGGATCACGATGTAGATCAGCGTGTCCTTGACGAAGGCGATCAATGCGGGGGCGCGCAGGCCCGACTGGTAGGTGTAGGCGGCCAGGATCGCGAACGCGATGATGATCGGCAGGTGCCCGGTGACGCCCATCGACTTCAGCACGGCCTCGATGCCGACCAGCTGCAGCGCGATGTACGGCATGGTCGCCACCAGCCCGGTGATCGCCACCAGCAGCGCCAGCGTCGGCGAGCCGAAGCGGGCCCGGACGAAGTCGGCCGGCGTGACGAACCCGTGCACGTGCGACACCGACCACAGCCTGACCAGGACCAGGAACACCAGCGGGTAGATGATCACGGTGTACGGCACGGCGAAGAAGCCCATGGCGCCGGCGCCGAACACGAGCGCGGGCACCGCCACGAACGTGTACGCGGTGTACAGGTCGCCGCCCACGAGGAACCAGGTGATCCAGGAGCCGAAGTTGCGGCCGCCCAGGCCCCACTCGTTCAGGCTCTCGATGTTGTCGGGCCGCCGCCAGCGGGCCGCCACGAATCCCATGGCGCTGACGACCAGGAACAGCACGATGAAGACGACCAGCTCGGTCGTGTGCCCGCTCACTTCGTCATCCTGTACACGATCGTCGTGGACACGACGCCGACCCCGATGAAGGCGAGCTGCAGCCAGTAGAACAGCGGGAAGCCCAGCAAGCGGGGCTCATCCCCGTTGAACAGGAACGTCAGCAACGGCAACACGATCGGCACGAGCAGCAGCCAGTTCCAGGGGCTGCGGTCGGTGCGCGGCTGCCCGGGTTCCCCGGTAGTCATCGACCCTCCGATGGCATGGATCAGCAGCCGGCGGTGACCGGCTCCTGACAGGTAGTCAATGGAGGGAGACTAGCTTTACGGCGGTATTAAACCCAATGTCGGTTATGTTACGGTTTGGCCTAAATACTGAGATTCCATCCCGGCATATGAGACACACAGCCGTAACGCCGTTGTGGGAGCTTAGTTACCAGGACCTCGCCTGCCCGTCATCGATCGGCGAGTGGTCGGTTGCACGCGCCGAACGGCTTCTCGCGGAAAACATGACAAGAGATGTCCTCTTTCCCGGACAGCATCGGTCGCATGATTGCTTTGGTGGCGGGCTCGACCCGCGGCACGGGACGAGGGATAGCGGTCGCGCTGGGCGCGGCCGGCGCGACGGTTTACTGCACGGGCCGCAGCACGCGCGAGCGGCGCTCGGAGATGAACAGGCCGGAGACCATCGAGGAGACGGCGGAGCTGGTCACGGCCGCCGGCGGCACGGGCATCGCCGTCCAGGTCGACCACCTCGACCCCGCGCAGGTCGAGGCGCTCGCGGGGCGCGTGGAGCGCGAGCAGGGCCGGCTCGACGTGCTGGTCAACGACGTGTGGGGAAGCGACCACCTGTGGGAGTGGGACACCCCCGTGTGGAAACACGACATGGACAAGGGGCTGCGGCTGCTCCGGCTGGCCGTCGACACCCACATCATCAGCAGCAGGTTCCTGCTGCCGCTGGTGATCAGGAACGAGGGCGGGCTGGTCGTGGAGGTCACCGACGGCACCTGGGAGTTCAACGAGACCCGCTACCGGCAGAACGTCTACTACGACCTGGCCAAGATGTCGGTGAACCGGCTGGCGTTCGCCTGGTCCGAGGAGCTGCGCCCGTACGGCGGGACGGGCGTGGCGGTCACGCCCGGGTTCCTGCGCTCGGAGGCGATGCTGGACAACTTCGGGGTCACCGAGGACAACTGGCGCGAGGCCAAGGTGGACCACACGAGCTGGCTGGTCTCCGAGACCCCCGCCTACGTGGGCCGCGCGATCGCCGCGATCGCCGCCGACCCTGACAAGCAACGCTGGTCGGGCAGGTCAGTGGACAGCGGGCAGCTGGCCGAGGCGTACGGTCTCACCGACGTGGACGGCAGCCGCCCGCAGGTGTGGCGCTTCATCACCGAGGTGGAGGAGACCGGCAAAGACGCCGACCCCGCCGACTACCGGTAGCCGCGGACCCTGCTACCCACCGTAGAGGGCGGAGGTGCGGGCGGCGGCCTCGGCGACCATCGTCCGCAGCTCCGGCGGCGCCAGCACCTCCGCCTCCGGCCCGAACCGCAGCACCTGCGAGAACGCCACCTCCACCGACTCCACCGCCAGCTGCACGGTCCCGTCCGGCTGGAGCGAGCCGAGCGCGTCCGCCAGCGCGGCCGGGTCGGCGATGTGCCGCAACATGCGCTGTCCCCGCTCGCTCAGCCGCAACGTGATCACGTCCCGCAGCAGCGAGCGGGTGAACTCGGCCGACTGCTCCGCCCAGAAGCCGGCCAGGTCGAAGCCGGGATCCCGGTCGAAGGCCTCGGCGAGCACGTCGATCGCGCCGAACCGGTGCACCCGGAAGATCAGGAACCGCGTCCCCAGCCGCGCGGCCAGGTACCAGACGCCTGCCTTCAGCACCAGCCCGTACGGCTCCAGCGTGCGCTGGTTGCCCTTGTACACCGTCCGCACGCGCCGGTCGTTCCACACCGCCCTGGCCAGCGGCGCCAGCGCGGCCGGCGGCGGATCGTCGCCGGCGAACCAGCCCGGCGCGTCCAGGTGGAAGCGCTGCGCCGCGGTCGCCGGCGCGTCACGCAGGGCCGGGGACAACGCGGCGGCCGCCTTCAGCCGGGCGGTCGCCGCCACGTCGTGCAGCCCCATCTCGCGCAGCGCGGCCGGCACGCCCGACAGGAACAACGCCTCGGCCTCGGACCGGTCCAGCCCGGTCAGCCGGGTCCGGTAGCCCTCGAGCAGCCGGTAGCCGCCGCCGCGGCCGCGGTCGGCGTACACCGGCACGCCGGCCTCCGACAACGCCAGCACGTCGCGGTGCACGGTGCGCTCGGAGACCTCCAGCTCCTTGGCCAGCTCGGTCGCCGTCATCCCGCCCCGGCCCTGCAACAGCAGGACCAGCGACATCAGCCGCGAGGCGCGCACACCGGCATCACCACCGCCGAGGGCCGGTCGGGCGAGTGGAACACCTCGACGTCGGCCGGCACCATCGGGCCGCCCGCGCCGAGGGGGTCGCCGGTGCCGGGGTTGCGGGCGATCGTCGGGTACGCCCCGGCCGCCACGTGCACCCGGATCCGGTGGTCGCGCCGGAACCGGTGCGCGATCGGCCACAGGTCCACCTCCACCCGCCGCACCTCCCCGGCTGACAGCGGCCCGAGGCGGCGCACGCCCTCGCACACGTTGACCGAGCGCCCGTCCGGCCAGACGTCGCACACCCGCACCACCACGTCCACGTACGGGGTGCTGGAGCGCACGAACACCTCCGCGCGGACCGGGCCGATCATCTCCACGCCCGACTCCAGCGCAGGCGAGCTGTAGACCAGCACGTCGCGGCGCTGCTCCAGCCGCCGCTGGTCGCGCGGCCGGGAGTCGCCGAGCAGCACCGGCCCGCCGATCACCGGCGTCGGATGGTCAGGATGGTAGCGGAACCGGTCGGGCCCGGCCTCCCGCGGACTGTCCACGCCCAGCCTGAACCCGTGCTGCAGATGCCACCGCTGCTCGCGCATGCCCGGCACCGGCCAGTCGGGGTAGTCACGCCACTCCTCGGCGCCCGTCACGTAGATCCGCACAGGGTCGGGCCGCAGCCGGGACAGGTCGCCCATCAGATGCGCGCGGAACCACGCCGACGCCTCCACCATCGTGGGCCGGGCGTGCCGCGTGTCGATGTGGTACCACGGCCCGATCGTCAGATAAGGCCGCCGGCCCGCCGCCCGCAGCGCCGCGTAGTCCTTCAGCTGCCACGGCAGGAACACGTCGTACCAGCCGCCCAGCATGGTGACGGCCGCGTCCACGTCGCCGACCTTCAGGGAGAAGTCCCGCTTGTCCCAGTACGGCACTGCCGGGTCCGCGTGATGCGTCACCAGATCCTGGAAGAAGGGCAGCGGCCGGCCCGCCGACACCAGGTCCAGCTCGGCCACCGGCCGGCCGGACAGCACCGCCCTGCGGGTGAGCCGGGGCGCGGTCCACAACGCGGCGCCGCCGAAGCGGCGCGACATGGCGTCGGTGAGCGTGGTCCAGCTCAGCGCCGACTCCAGCGCGAACGCGCCGCCTACGTAGGCGGCGTCCCTGAACTGGGAGGCGGTGATCTGCAGGGACATGGCCTTCAGGTCCGGCCCGGCGTAGGGGGCGATCGCCCACTGCGTGTAGCCGAGGTAGGAAGGGCCGAACATCGCGAACGAGCCGCCGTACCAGGGCTGCTCGCGCAGCCACGCGACGGTCGCCAGGCCGTCGTCGTGCTCGTCGCCGAGCGGGTCGAGCAGGCCGCCGGAGCCGAACCCGCCCCGGCAGCTCTGGATCACGACGTGGAAGCCCTGCCTGGCGAAGCCGCGGCCGAAGAACCAGCCGAACGGCCCGCGCCGGCCGTAGGGGGAGCGCATCAGAATGACGGGAGCCCGCTCGCCCGTGGCCGGAGCGTAGTGGTCGGCCAGCAGCGTCACGCCGTCGGGCATCGGCACCGGAAGATCGCGGTGGAGCCGCACGCGTCTCATGTACTAACCAGTAACAGATGCGCCCGGGGTGCGGTAGCCCGGGGGCACCGTGGGACCTATCTGTCGAGCTGGACCGCGATGTCGCTCACCTGACGG
Source organism: Nonomuraea turcica (assembly GCF_030718205.1). Taxonomy (GTDB): domain Bacteria; phylum Actinomycetota; class Actinomycetes; order Streptosporangiales; family Streptosporangiaceae; genus Nonomuraea. The sequence continues at coordinate 383,503 of NZ_JAUZQF010000009.1, read as the reverse complement.
TTGGACGGGAACGTTCCAACCAGGGTCGCCGCGCCGGTGAGCACGTTGACCGAGTAGAAGCGGTAGGCACCGCGGACCTTGAGCGTGGCGTACGCGGCGTTGGACACCGTCACGCCCCTGCTCAGCCTGCTGTAGACGTCGAACCCGGCGTCGGTGGCGGCGTCCACGCCCAGCTTGCCGGTGGGGGCCAGGTTGCCGGCGTTGGCGGGGGACTGGAGCGAGACCTGGTCGTTCATGGTGTCCACGTCGATCAGGGTCGTCGCGGTGGCCGCGTCCAGGTCGTTGTTGGTGTAGCCGGCGGCGGTCACGCCGGTCGCGGTCGCCCCGGCCGTGGCGGGGGGCACGGGCGGGTTGGTGAGCGTGCCGTCGGTGGCGGTGGTGTTCCGGGCGGGCGCGCCGTTCGGGTCGTCGATGTTGTGCCGCAGGTTCTGGCCGGTGTCGCTGATCACGCGCAGCCGGTTGGCGGCCGGGTTGAAGTCGACGCCGAAGATCCTGCCCTGCAGCGCGACGGTCAGCTGCGACACCTTGGTCGCCCGCGCGCGGCTGTCGAGCGTGTAGATGCCGCCCCGGTCGCCGACCGCGTACAGCCGGCCGTCCTGGACGCGGTAGTCGATGCCGACCACTCTCATGTCGCCCCTGAGGCCGCTGATCCTGCCGGCCCGGTCGACGTTGCCGGGGTTGTCGCTACGGAAGACCACCAGATCGCCGCCGGTCGTCAGGCCCGCCACGAGCGGTCCGGCGTTTCGGTGCTGGGCCTGCGCGGGCGAGGCCAGAACCGCGCCCGCGCCGAGGACGGCGACGGCGAGCGCCAGTTGCTTACGCATCAGATCTCCTTGTGTGGGGTGTTGCCTTGCCCCTTTCTTCGCTGATGGGACCGTTGCGGATGACGTTCGTAGACGCGCACCACGTTGGCGGGCCGTCGGGCTGGACGCGCCGCGCGAGCCGCGTTGCGCGATCTTGATTGGCCGGATAACCTATCGGCATGCGAAATCACGCTCAGCTCCAGTGGTGGCGCCGCTCTTAGGCGGCGCGGGTTTCGCATTTCTCGACGGACGGCCGCCCCGGATGGCGGCCTTTCTCGTGTCCGCCCCCGGGGCTCGATCTTTTGACGTGATAAGGGGCAGCAGATGGAGACCAGCGGATATACCACCGCCGGGGGCATCGGGGTCGAGCGCGAGGCTCGCGAGGTGGACGAGACGGCGCTCGAAGAGATCGTGACGGCCCTCGGCGAACGACGCGGCGGCGCGTTCTCCTCGGGCATGGACTATCCGGGCCGCTACAGCCGATGGGCGTTCGGCTACGTCGATCCGTGCCTGGAGCTGGTCGCGAAGGGACGCACGATCAGCGCGACCGCGCTCAACGAGCGCGGCAGGATCGTGCTGCCCGCCGTCGCCTCCTGCCTGCTGGCCGCGGGCAAGCCGGTCACCGAGCCCACGGCGGAATGCATCGTGGTGCACGTACCCGAATCCGAAGACCTGCTGCCCGAGGAGATGCGCAGCCGCCGGCCGACCGTGTTCACCGCGATCCGCGAGGTCATCGCCGCCTTCCGCGGCGACGACCCGCACCTGGGTCTCTACGGCGCCTTCGGCTACGACCTGGCCTTCCAGTTCGAGCCCATCAGGCAGGAGCTCCCGCGCCCCGACGACCAGCGCGACCTCGTGCTCCACCTGCCCGACCGGCTGGTCGTCATCGACCGGCAGCGCGAGACGTGCGTCGAATACCGCTACGAGTTCACCGTGGACGGGACCACCACCCGCGGCCTGGAGCGCACCGGCGCGAGCACGCCCCTTGCCGTCCCCGGCGAACTGCCCGCGAACCCCGAGAAGGGCGAATACGCCAAGGTCGTGGCCGCCGCCAAGGAGAAGTTCAAGCGCGGCGACCTGTTCGAGGTCGTGCCCGGGCAGGTCTTCCACGCCGCCTGCACCGACCCGGCCGCCTTCTACCGCGGCCTGCGTCACAGCAACCCGGCCCCCTACGAGTTCATCATCAGCCTCGGCGAGGGCGAGCACCTCGTCGGCGCCTCGCCCGAGATGTACGTCCGGGTCACCGGCGACCGTGTCGAGACCTGCCCCATCTCCGGGACGATCGCCCGCGGCAGCAACCCGGTCGAGGACGCCGAGGCCATCCGCACGCTCCTGTCCAGCATCAAGGAGGAGTCGGAGCTGACCATGTGCACCGACGTCGACCGCAACGACAAGTCGCGGATCTGCGTGCCGGGCACGGTCAAGGTCATCGGCCGCCGCCAGATCGAGCTCTACTCCCGCCTCATCCACACCGTCGACCACATCGAGGGCCGGCTGCGCCCCGAGTTCGACGCGCTCGACGCCTTCCTCACCCACATGTGGGCCGTCACCGTCACCGGGGCCCCCAAGACCTGGGCCATGCAGTTCATCGAGGACCACGAGGCCACCACCCGCCGGTGGTACGGCGGCGCCATCGGCTTCATCGGCTTCGACGGCTCCATGAACACCGGCCTGACCCTGCGCACCGCCCAGGTCAAGAACGGCGTGGCGACCGTCAGGGCCGGGGCCACGCTGCTGTTCGACTCCGACCCCGAGTCCGAGGAACGCGAGACGGAGCTCAAGGCCAGCGCCCTGCTCGGCGCCCTGGCCACGGTCAACGAGCCGGACGCCGTTCCGGTCGCCGAGCCCAGGCCGCAGCCGGGCTTGGGCATGAAGGTGCTGCTCGTCGACCACGAGGACTCCTTCGTCAACACCCTGGCGGACTACTTCCGCCAGGAGGGCGCGGACGTCGTGACGTTGCGTCACGGCTTCCCGGCCCACATGATCGACGAGATCGGCCCCGACCTCGTGGTGCTGTCGCCGGGGCCGGGCTGGCCGACCGACTTCGGCATGGCGGCGCTGCTCGACCAGGTCTACGCCCGCGACCTGCCGGTCTTCGGCGTCTGCCTCGGCCTGCAGGCCATGGTGGAGCAGGCAGGCGGCACGCTGGAGCTGCTCGGCTACCCCGAACACGGCAAGCGCGGCCAGGTCACGCGGCTCGGCGACAGCGCGCTGCTGGACGGGCTGCCCGAGCAGTTCACCGCGGCCCGCTACCACTCGCTGCACGCCAAGCAGCCCGGAGTGGTCGGCTTCGCCGCGACCGCGCTCACGCCCGACGGCAACGTCATGGCCATCGAGGACGTCGAGCGGCGGCGCTTCGCCGTGCAGTTCCACCCCGAGTCGATCCTGACCCAGGAAGGCGGGGCCGGCGCGAAGGTCATCGCGAACGTGCTACGGCTCTGCCGCCGCTAGGGCGGTGCGGACCTGAGCCGCCCGGCTGGGGCGGCTCGCGCTGTCGCGCAATGGGGCGGCTCGCGCTGTCGCGTAATGGGGCGGCTCGCGCTGTCGCGCAACACGCCCAGGCGCGCGTAGCTCGTAAAAGGGCGGCGGGTGCATGCGGGACTCCCATAGAGTCTCCGCATGCACCCCGTAGATCTACCCGGCACGGTGCGTGACGCGCTGCTGGCCCCGCTCGTCGACCACCACTGTCACGGGGTGCGCAGAGACGACCTGACGAGAGCCCAGTTCGAGCTGCTCATCCACGAGGGCGGCAGCGCGGCCCCGCCTGGCACCACCCACTTCGACACACCCTTCGGCCTGGCGATCCGGCGCTGGTGCGCGCCCCTGCTCGACCTGGAGCCGCACGCCCCGCCCGCCGTCTACCTCGCCCGCCGGGCCGAGCTGGGCGCCGCCGAGGTCAACAGCCGGCTGCTGGCCGCGGCCGGGGTGGTGGCGTTCCTCGTGGACACCGGGTCCGAGGACGCGGACCTGCTGTCGGCAGCCGAGATCGGACGATATGGCGGCGCGGCGGCCGACGAACTGGTCAGAATCGAGCAGATCGAGCACGACGTGGCCGAGACCGCCGAGCTCGCCGTCGACTACCTCGACAACCTCGGCGAGGAGCTGACCGCCAGGGCCGCCAGGGCGGTCGGCCTCAAGACCGTCATGGCCGGGCTCTGCGGGCTGGACTTCGATCCGGCCAGGCCGAGCAGGGGCTCGGTGATCGCGGCGGCCAACCGGCGGCTGGCCGACCCGAAGCAGCCGCTCACCGACCCCGTCCTGCTGCGCCACCTGCTGTGGAACGCGATCGAGGTGGCCAGGGAACGCTGCCTGCCCGTGCAGTTCCACACGGGCCTCGGCGGCGTGCCCGGACTCGGCGTGGGCGCGGCGGCGCGGTTCGGCGGTGGCGCGGGGGCGGACCTGCACCGCACGGACCCGGCCCGGCTGAGCACCTTCATCGCCGGGCTCCAGCCCGCCGGCGTGCCGGTGATCCTTCTGCACTGCCATCCGTTCCACCGCCAGGCCGCCTACCTGGCCGGCCGCTACCCGCACGTCTACGTGGACGTTGGGCTCGCCCTGCCGCACACCGCCGCCGCGTCCGCCAGGGTCATGGAGGAGCTGCTGGAGCTGGCGCCGTTCCACAAGCTGCTGTTCAGCTCCGGCTGCCGCGGCGCGGCCGAAAGCTGTCTGCTGGGCGCCCTCTACTACCGGCAGGCGCTGGGCGCGGCGCTCGCGGCCAGGGTCGGCGCGGGGGAGTGGAGCGCCGCGGACGCGGCCAAAATCGCCCACATGATCGGCTCAGGGAACGCCCGCCGCATTTACCGCTTGTGAGGCACCTCCTCCTCGCGGAGAAGGTGTGATCCACGTCTCATTCCGGATAATCGGCCACCATGACTGCTGCCGCGATACGAGACCTTTGCTAGTCATTCGGTCCGGTACGATCAAGGGCTACTTAGGCCCGAGAACGGCGCCGACAAGCAGAATAGCGGTCTGGAAGATCACTGAAGAGCTCGTTCCTGTGGCCGTGTGGCTAGGTCCGTGGTGGGTGTCTACGCGAGTCTGGGAGCCAGTGTTCAGATGTCGCCGGTCCTGGTGATTTCGGGTGATCCGGGTTCGTGGTTCGCAGGTTGAGGGTTGCGGCGCATGTTCTCCCTGTGACCCGGGCTCCTTGCCCGGGATCCCGGATCTCACGCGTGTCTCGCCGGTCGAGAACGCTCCGGTCCTGCGTCACCCTGTGGGTGTCCCTGCGGCAGCAAATGTCGCCTCCTGGGTATGCGGTGAGCCGATCTTTGATCTGCGAGTCGGGCAAACCCTTTTGATCTACACATGGATGGTGACGGCGGTCAAGACCGCTGGGCAAAGATTCGCCGCCACGGCCCCTCTGATACGCCTTTCTGCAGGTTGCTCGACGCGTCGGCCGCAAGTTTACGGACTGTGCTGTTTTCTGTGAGTTTGTTGTGAATTGACTCCCGGAGCTTTGCCGGGTGCTCGTGATCACCTGCGGGTTTCACTCTGCGTTATCGCTGGCGTGGGACGGCTGGGATCCCATCTTCGGGTCGATCTTCGCAGCCGGGAGGGCTTGTCGCCCCTGCTTCAACAGTGTGTTCGGTCATTCAGGTAAGCCACCTTCCGTTGGCCTTGACCGAATGTGCCGGTTTGTGACGTTATTTGGGTGTTTTGCTCCGAGGATCTTTTAGATCCTCCTTACCTGCGGCCCCGCAAGGGGTCGCATGAGTGTGGAGTGTGCCCGTGTCACAATTACCCCTCCCTCGACCGCAACCGGCCGGACGGCCCCGACCCCGACGTCACACACGGTTACGCCGATCCGTCACCCTGATCACCACCCTCGCCCTGGTGCTGTCGCTGGCCCCGGCGCCACCCGCCGTGGCGCAAACCGGCCCGGCCGAGCCCGGGTTGCTCTCCCAGGCGGTGAGTTGGCTGGCCGGGCAGGTGGCCGGCTGGTTCGCCGTCGAGCCGGAGGGCAAGACACCCCCGAGCGCCGACAAGGTCACGCTGCCGGGCCGCGACACCCGCCCGGCGGCCGGGTGGCAGGCGGCCCCGCCCGGCAAACGGGTCAAGGAGGTGGCCGGTAAGCGGTGGCGGTATGGCACCGTTTATGAGCTGGAGGACGGCCGTTCGCAGGCGGAGATCTCGACGCGGCCGGTGCATTATCAGGACGCCTCGGGCGCCTGGGAGAAGATCGACACGACCGTCGCGGCGACGTCGGAGGACGGGTTCGTCCACGGCAACGACAAGACCGGTTTCCAGGCCCGCTTCGGCGACAAAACCGACAAGCTGGTCCGGGTCGGGGTCGGTAAGCGGCAGGTCACGTTCGGCCTGCCGGGTGAGGCGCGGCCGGTCGTCCCGACGGTGGACGGTTCGACGGTTACCTTCCCGGGCGTGTGGGACGGCGCCGACCTGGTGTACACCGTGACCGGCTCGGGGGTGACCGAGCACCTGCGGCTGACCAAGCCGCCCACGGCGGGGACGGTGTTCGCGTTCACCGTCAAGACCGGCGGCGGCCTGCAGGCAACGCAGAACGCCGACGGGTCGATCGTCTTCACGGGCGAGGACGGAGATCGCGCGTTCACCATCCCCCGCCCGTTCATGATCGACGCTCAGTCGGATGCGGCCTCGCCGTTCGGCAGGCGCACCGGCGCCATCACCCAGGAACTGACGCAGGGGCAGGGTGGTGAGGCGACGATCACGCTGAAGCCGGACGCGGCGTGGCTGGCCGCTCCCGAGCGGAAGTGGCCGGTGGTGATCGACCCCACCCTGAAGATCAACGACTGGGGGGCCAACCTCTACGACACCTACGTCAGCAACGCCGCGACCTCTTCCAACTTCGCCGACTCGTGGAAGCTGCCGGTGGGCAAGAGCGCGGCGGGGCTGAACCGGGCGCTGCTGTACTTCGGCCCTCCAGGGGCCAACGAGGATGTGCTGCCGATCGGCACCCGCATCGACCAGGCCCGCCTGGAGGTGTACTTCGACCAGGCACTGGGTGAGAGCGCGGCGGTGACGCTGGCCGCCCACGAGATCACCGATGACTCCTGGGTCTGGGATCCCCAGGGGGTGACCTGGAGCAACCAGCCCTCTTTCGCCTCTACCGCGGCTTCGACAGTGACCCGCAATGTGGGGGAATTGTCGCGCTGGCACGGCTTCGATGTGACCGCGATGGTCAACGCCTGGTACTCCAGCGGCGCCGCGCCGATGGGCGGCATCCTGCTCAAGGCCGCCAACGAGGCCAGGACGGCGCCGGTGGGCGGGGTGGCCTACCAGGCGATGGACGACTTCACCGGGGTCGACCCGCTGACCATCGATCCGGTCGCGCATCCGCGGCTGCTGGTGACGTTCGGCAAGCCGTCGGTGACGCTGGAGCAGCCGACGCTGGCCACCTCGGTGGGCGCGTCGCTGTCGTGGAGCGCCTACGCCGACCCCACCCCCGGCGACGCCTCCGATGACCTGGTGGAGTACCGGCTGCGCAGGACGTGCCCGTCGGGCTGCCAGATCACCTCCAACACCACCGGCGGCGACGGGGACGACCTGGTGGTGACGCTGGGGCCGGAGGTCACCTCCTACGCCGACACCAGCAGCGGCGCCGACCCGTTCGATGCCGCCAGCCCGGACTACGCCCACCAGGCGGACTACTGGGTGGAGGCGGTGCTGGCCAACGGGCAGGTGGTGCCCTCGCAGCAGGTGCGGGCGTTCCTGCCCAAGCCCGGCTACGTCACCAAGACCCTGTACGGGACCGCCGACACCACGCTGTCGTCCGGGGAGGCGTCGGCCGGCCACGATGTGGTGGGCGGGCAGAAGCGGCTGCAGGTCGGCAACACCGCCACCGCCCTGGCCAACACCCGCGCCGTGGTCACGTTCGGCGACTACACCGAGCAGATCCCGGCCGGCGCCCAGATCGCCGACGCGCGGTTGTCGCTGTGGCAGGCCACCGCCACCGGCACCGGCGCCTCCTTCACCGCCCACAAGCTCACCAAAGCCTTCGACGAGAGCGCGACCTGGACCAGCCCCTGGACCACGCCCGGCGGCGACGTCGACGCCGCCGCACTGGGCAGCCTCGACGGGTTGAGCGACACCGCCGGCTGGCGGCAGTGGACGGTCACCGACGCCGCCAAGGCCTGGACCGCCACCCCGAGCACCAACCACGGCCTGCTGGTCAAGATCGGCAACGAGGCCGGCGCGGCCAAGCAGTCAGCCCAGTTCCTGGCCACCGAGACCAGTGAGCCGCTGCTGCGGCCCAAGCTGGCCGTCACCTACGCCGACCCGGCCGCGGTCACCTCCTTCTACGCCCCCGGCACCCCCGAACGGCTGGACACCGCCGCCACCACCACGGTCACGGTAATGGTGAAGAACACCACCAGCCAGCCCTGGCCGGCCGCCTCGACCAAGCTGTCCTACCACTGGAAACTGCCGGACGACACCGACATCTCCACCCCCGACACCCAGCTCAAGACCGACCTGCCCGATCTGGAGCCGGGCGCCGCCGCCACGGTGACCGCCGCGGTCAAGGCACCGGCGGCGGTCGGGAACCTGGCCGAGGGCGCCCAACTGGTGTGGGACGTGCAAGACACCGTCACCAACAACTGGAAGTCGGCCACCCACCAGCTGCCGCAGCTGCCCCAGCAGATCCGCCTCGACTCCCCCACCTCGGACCTGCTCGGCTTGGAGAAGTTCTACGCCTACACCGGCAAGAACACCGGCGCCGGCGGCACCGCGCTGACCAACCTGTATGCCGGCAACGCGGTGTGGGGCTACAACGCCTTCTCCAACCCCTCCCGCGGCCCGCAAACCTTCGCCCGGATGACCTACAACAGCCTGGACACCAGCACCGCCTCCCTCGGCTACGGCTGGAGCCTGCAGACCTCCACGCTGGCCAAGCTGGGCTCGCAACTGCAGTTCCACCCGCCCGGCCAGAAATGGCCCGAGCAGGTCAGGTTGACCGACGGCGACGGCACCACGCACGTGTGGACCATCGACCGCCACGGCAACACCGGCTGCCTGCCCAACACCTGCGACTACGTCCACCCCCGCGGCGTGCACCTGTACCTGCAACGCGTCCCGGAGTCGGCCAGCCTGCCGGACCGCTACTCGCGTGACCCGGCCCGCCAGTGGGTGTTCACCAAACCGGACCGCACCCAGTTCTTCTTCGACGAGGAGGGCTTCCAGTCCGCGATCGTCGACAAGAACGGCAACACCATGGCGTTCACCTACGAACGCCGCCACTCCAACAACAAGCCCACCAAGTTCCTGCAGTACATCACCGACGCCGCCGGCCGCCAGACGCTGACCTTCGACTACTACACCAAGGGCCAGGACTACAGCTACATCAACGACGCCGGCCAGGAAGTCAGCGACACCAAGCTGACCAACCCGCACATCATCGACAACGTCGAGTCCATCACCGACATCGCCGGCCGCAAGGTCACCTTCACCTACACCGACAAGGGCCTGCTGGCCAAGATGGTCGACGGCGCGGGCGACGACGGCGCGAAGACGTTCGGCTTCACCTACGACGCCACCCAAGGCACCAAGAACGTCAAACTCGTCAACGTCACCGACCCGCGGGGCAACAGCACCAAGCTGGCCTACTACGAGGCGACGACCGACCCCAAGGACAAGTGGGAGCTCGAAACCCTCACCGACCGCGAGAACGGCATCACCCACTTCGACTACGTCGACCCCGACGGCCCGCAAGACGGAGTGATCCACGCCACGGTCACCGACCCGCTCCAGCACGGCACCGGGCGCAACACCAAGTACGTGCTGGACGCCTTGGGCCGCCCCGATGAGATCACGAACGCCAACCTCGAGATCACCGATCTGGTGTGGAGCCCGGATCACAATGTCACCACACTGATCGAGAAGGGCCGCGCCGACTCACCGACGCCTGACGCCATCACGACGTGGACGTATGACGACAAGACCGGCTACCCGCTGACCATCACCGACGCCGAAGCCAACAACAACGGCACCAGCCCCACGGTGCTGGACTACTACCGCGGCCTGGGCGGCTACGTCGCCGACCTGAAGACGAAGACCAGCCCCGAAGGGCGCACGTGGGCCTTCAGCTATGACGACCGCGGCAACCTCGAGACCGTCACCGACCCGCTCGGCGTCACGACGCCGGACGCGACGGACTACACCACCTTCTACGAGTACGATCCCGTCGGCCAGCTGGCCAAGGTCATCGACGCCAGAGACAACCCCACCACGTTCACCGACTACCACCCCACCGGATACCCGGAGAAGATCACCGACGCCGACAACAACGTCACCACCACCGGCTATGACGTGCGCGGCAATGTGCTGTCGGTGATCGACGCGCTGGGCAAGAAGACCACCCAGACCTACGACATCTTCAAACGCCCGCTGGAGTCCAAGGTCCCCAAGGACCAGGATGCCTCCCCGCCGGTGTTCATCACCACGCCCGCCCCGGTCTACGACCGCAACGACAACGTCACCAAGACCACCGCCCCCAATGGCGCCGTCGCCACCGCCACCTACGACAAAGCCGACCAGCTGATCGAGTCGGCGCTGCCCAAGGACACCACCGACGGGCCCGAACGCAAGGCCACCTTCACCTGGGACCTGGCCGGCAACCTCACAACCCAGACCGAGCCCAAGGGCAACCTGACCGGCGCGAACCCGGCCGAGTTCACCACCACCTACACCTACGACCCGATCTACCAGCTGACCGACATCCTCAACGCCGACCAGCACAAACTCACCTACCGCTACAACGACGTCGGCAACGTCACCACGGTCATCGACCCGCGCAAGAACACCACCACCGACACCGCCGACTACACCGCGTTCTCCACCTACGACCTCAACCACCGCGTCACGACCGTCAAGGACGCCGCGGGCTTCGAGACGTCCACTGAGTATGACCTGGACGGGCTGGTCGTCGGCCAGACCGACCAGGACAACAACAAGACGATCACCGCCTACAACGCACGCGGCGACGTCACCGAAACCAAGGTGCCGCACTCGGAGACCGGCGGCGTCATCAAGTACGTCACCACCCAGTTCACCTACGACGAGGTCGGCAACAAGACCAAGACCATCACGCCCCGCGGGGTGGAACGCGGCGGAGACCTAGTCGACTTCGTCGCCGAAACGAAATACGACAAGCTCAACCGCCCGATCGAGGAGATCTACCCGTACGACCGGTCCGACCCGGTCTACAACACCCCCGACAAGGTCCTCTACACCTACGACCCGGCCTCCCGGCTCAAGACGATCTCCCACCCGCCCTCGCACGGCCAGACCATCCGCAACATCTCGACGATGACCTACTGGGACAACGGCTGGTCCAAGACCACCACCGACCCATGGGACATCAAGACCACCTACGACTACAACGAACTCGGCCTACAGAAAAACCGCACCGTCACCAGCGCGGGCGGCTCCAGCCAGCGTGCCCTGGACTGGGACTACTACCCCGACGGCAAACTCAAGACCCACTCCGACAACGGCACCCCGCTCGGCCTCGACGTCGTCATGAACGACAACTCCGATGTCGGCCAGGTGAGTACGACCGGCACCTGGACCTTGGGTTCGGGGAGCAGCTCGTCCTCGAACATCGTCGGCCCACAGGTGGCAGCGGCCGAGGGCTTCGTCGGCTACGACTACGCCACCGCCCCGGCGGGCACCGGCCAGTCGTCGTTCACCTGGAACCTGACCACCCCCACGGACGGCACCTACAAGGTGCAGGTTCAGTACCCGACCGGCGCGACGGCCACCAACGCCAAGTACACGGTCAAGCACCAGGGCGGCGAGGCCGGCGTCACCGTCGACCAGACCCAAAACCCCGGCACCTGGGTCGAGCTGGGCAGCTACACCTTCACCGCCGGCACCACCCACAGCGTCACTCTCACCGACGCCGCCAACGGCACGGTGGCGGCCGATGCGGTCAAGCTGGTCCGCGACAACACCGGCGAGTCCGACGCCGAGAAGAAGGACTTCGCCTACACCTACGACCCCAACGCCAACCTCACCAAGATCGAGGACAAGTCCCCGACCGCCAAGATCGACGTGTGGGACGTCGCCTACACCAACCTCAACCAGATCGACACGATCAAGGAGTTCCTCAACGGCACGCTGAAGAACACCACCAGCTACGCCTACAACGAAAACAGCGCCGTCACCACGCGCACTCATGACAAGACGGTGGCCACCTACGGTTACGACGTGCGTGACCTGGTCAACGAGGTCGTCAACAAGAAATCGGTCACCGACACTGCGCCGAAGACCACCCGCTACACCTACACCAAGCGCGGTGAACGCTTCACCGAGACGAAGGCCAACGGCAACACCGTCACCTACGGCTACTTCCTGTCCGGCGTGCTACAACACTCCATCGAGAAGAAGCCCAACGCCACCGTCGTCTCTGAGCACACCATCGGCTACCAGGGCAACCTGCACCGCTCAAGCGACCACGCAAAGATCCAGAACGCCGACAACCCCGGCGCCTACCTCGATCACACCTACGCCTACACCTACGACCCCCGCGACCGCATCGCCAAAACAGTCAAAACCCCCACCAGCGGCGGAACGGCCGAGACCGAAACCTACTCCCACGACGCCAACAGCAACGTCTGGGAAGAGGTCCTCGGCAAGAAGACCACCTTCACCTACGACCGCAACCGCCTGATGACCTCCGCCACCAACGGAGCCACCAGCACCTACACCTACGACCCCTACGGCCGACTGCGCACCATCCAAGGCGGCGGCAAAACCCAGGAGAAGTACACCTACGACGGCTTCGACCACGTCACCAAGCACGAAAAACTCGGCGGCGACGGCGTCACCAGCACGGTGACCAGCTACACCTACGACCCGCTCGACCGGACCACGTCGAAGACTGAAAAGGAAGGCACCGCCAACGCCAAGACCACCGCCTACTCCTACCTCGGCCTGTCGGCAGAGGTCCTGGACGAAGAGGTGGCCGGCAAGCTCACCAAGTCCTTCCAATATTCGCCGTGGGGCGAGCGTTTGTCGCAGGTCAAGGTGAAGGCCGACAGCACGGAGGAGTCCTCGTACTACGGCTACAACCCGCACACTGACGTCGAACAGATCACCTCGGAGGCGGGCGACACCCGGGCCACCTACGGCTACACCGCCTACGGCAAGAACGACGATAAACTCTTCACCGGCGTCGACAAACCCGACCCCGTCGACCCCACCGCCAAAGAGGAGTACAACCCCTACCGCTTCAACGCCAAGCGCTGGGACAACTCCACCGGCATGTACGACATGGGGTTCCGCGACTACAACCCCGGCCTCAACCGCTTCCTCAACCTCGACACCTACAACGGCGCCCTCAACGACCTGAGCCTCGGCCTCGACCCCTGGACCGCCAACCGCTACGCCTTCACCGGCGGCAACCCCATCAACATCATCGAACTCGACGGTCACGCAGGATGCACGCCAGGAGAGTTCTGCAACACCGGACGCCGCTCGGCCAGCGGCGATATCAAGCCCGAAAAGGTGCCCGGCGCACCCGGTTACCGGCCTGCCGGAGACCCGTGCGCGAAGGTCAATTGCAATCCTCGTCCCACGCCCAAGAAGTCCAAGGGTTTCTGGGATGGCTCCCGTGACTCGGCCATGGGCATCTACCAGGCAGGCTGGGACCTGACCTGCATAATATGCCACGCCGTTGTACCGGACTGGAGCGACCTTCCGAAGTACCCCATGCAATTCTTCGGGGTGGACACCGACAGTGGGGAATTCAAGACCGGATACTGGGGAACCCAGGCACTAACCCTATTAGTCGCGCCAGAAGGCGAAGCTGTCAGGGCGGGAGCTGCTGCCAGATCCGGCAGTAAGGCGACGGCAATTCCTTGCCTGAATAGCTTTGCGGCAGGCACCAAGGTCCTCATGGGTGACGGCACCCAAAAGAACATCGAGGATATCAAGGTCGGTGACAAGGTAACGGCCACTGATCCTGAGACAGGTGAGACCAGCGTCAAAGAAGTCATCGCGGTTCACCGCAATCAAGATGAGAAGCTGGCTGACGTCGAGATCCGAATCGATGGGAAACGCGTCAAGGTCGTACATACTACTCAGCATCATCCCTTCTGGGATGAATCCCAGAAGGATTGGGTAGAGGCGGAGAACTTGCGGCCTGGCGACATCCTCCGCACGCCTGACGGAGCGGTGGCAGTGGTCGTTCGGGTACGGTCCTTCAACGACATCCAGTTCATGTACAACCTAAGCGTGGACCGCATCCAAACCTACTACGTGAAGGCTGACGAGACGGCCGTCCTCGTCCACAATACGAAACCAGGGTGCGGGTCCTTGTGGATATCAGCCGACAAGGTGCCGCACCATTTCATGCGAGCCGATGACGAGGGGGTCACGCACGCGGCACAGTTCGGCATAAAAGGTCCGTATAACAAGACCAATGCTGGCGCCTTCATCGAGGCGATCAGGCAATTGGTCGAAAATCCTGGAACCAAGGTCATTCGCGGCACCTTCAGAGGTCAGAATGCTGTCCATTACGTCGACGAGGCCACCGGGCGGCACGCGTCATTTGTCGCGGACGGGCCAAGGGTAGGAGAATACATGGGAGGATGGCAGTCTGCGGGTGATCAACTAAGATATCTGCTGGAGCGCGGAGTGCTCTAGCTGATATACTGATCGGGCGTCACACCTTGGCTGTGGCGCCCGATTTATATGTAAGGACATATAAATGATGCAGAATGAAAATGTCGCGATCACCTTTAGTGCCGACGAAGCTCTAGTTCTATCTGACTGGCTTGAGCAAGTCATAGATAATCCAGAGTTTTCCCGACTAATAGGGGAGAATAAAGCGGTTTGGGTGCCGCTAATGAAAATATCGGGCGTTCTGGAGCATGGCTTGACTGTAATATTCTCTCCCGATTATGCGGATCAGCTGCGTATGGCACAAGAACGCCTCATCGACAGTCTCGGAGAATTCGGAAGAACGTAAGACCGCTTATCGAGTAGGCGAGGAGCAATATCACCCTCCCGGCTCCCCGAAATCCGCACGTGAACCAGTCAGTTTTACGGCTCTTGTCGGACCGGAGACGTCATCACCAGCTACGGTCCATCAGGTCTTCTGGAGAAGAGCGGTGTGGAGACTTCGTTCGAGACCCGGACGATCCTGTTGTACCGGTCTGTCAACGGTCAGATGCCGAGTTGATCGATCCACGAACAGGGGCAAACATCGTGTTTTTCGACTGCGGAATGGGAGACGGATTTTGCCCCACCTGGATCGGTCGATCCGCGAATGGGGAAATCGCCTGTTTTGCCACCGACCTCGAACTGTTGTCGCACAGCTCGGGCCCCGTTGCGTCGTGATGGGCGCTCTGCCGCGCGACACACGCCCGAAGATTGCGACAGCACTCCAAGGGAGTTGACGCCCTGGCGAGAGCACTCACCCAGGCCAGCGAGGGTCGACCGGCTGGCCGCCACGTCAGCCAGGGCCGTATCGCCCGATCTTGGTTGTGTTCGCATCGACGTGCAGCACATGCGACAGCTTCAGGAGCGCAGATCAGCTTGGATCTGTCGCCGACTTGGACGGTGACCTCACCGAGCACCGACGACACCCATCTGGCGACGCCCGTGCCCCAGTGACGCCGCCTAGTTTAACCGCGGCTACCTCCTTGAGTTGCGCCACGGTGACGACGCCGCCGCTCTGATGCCCCGGCCGTGGCTGCCGCCGTTCAGGCCGGCCACCCTGCGGATGAGCGACGCCGTCGTCGGCTGGATGACGGACGGGCCCCTGCCTGGTGTGCACTGGCGTTCGCAGGGCGGCTTGCACGCGTGCGGCGGAAGCCCGCCCGGCAGGGCAGGGCGGACGTGGTGCAGGGCCACCGTCTCGGCCCGCGTGGGCAAGGTCAGTCAGCGGGCGAGGCTGTCTCAGCGCGGCACGTGTGGGTCGTACGCGCCTGGGGCGGTGCCTGGGCGTGGCCGGTTGGGGCATTGCATCGAGAACAGCACGCCGGGCTGACGCTGGACCGCGTCCCAATGCTCCGTGATGACCATCCCCTCGTATCGGTTCTTGACGATCCGGGTGCCGCAGAACGCGCACTCGCTCTCGGGCCGCTGTGGTTCCCAAGGGATGCCGCCGACTGGGTGGATCACAGCTGCGCCTCCCCGGACGTGTCGCACCGCAGGCACACGATGACAGTCCCGTAGATGTAGGACGGCTTACGGGCGTGCCGATCCAGGCGTACCAGTTGGATGAAGCCGTGAGCTCCTGGCGCAAGAGCATGCAGAGCTCGGTCCAGGTGCTCTGAGGCGCGGTCCCGATCGCTGGTCACGCCGCACGCACCACCTCCGCGCCCATTTCGCGCGGACCAGGAGTACAAACGGTCGTCTACGCTCATTGGCCGGCCTCGCGGTTATGGATCCGCTTGTGGACGGCCGCCCAGGCGCTGTCCGGCCGATCCCGGACGGCGCGGAACCCCGGGATGTGATGTCCGGCCTGCTGGTGCCGAGTCGCGTCGGCGCCGACAGACCTGCTCATAGCGCCCGCGCGGGCGGGAGATCTTGGGGGCTTGGACCCGTGACTGCCCATGTCCAGGACGGTAAAGCTACTGCGAGAGAAAACTCCAGAAGTTTGCTTCAGTTTGCTTCAAACGAGCTGGGCGAGAGCCTCCATGATGAGGCGGCGGGCGAGGTCCCCGTACACCGCCGACCGTTGGAGCAGGGCGAACGCCTTGCCGTATGCGGCGATCTCGTTCGGCTCGGTGATGGTCAGCTCCGCCGAGTACGTCTCCAGCATCACCATCCGGTCGTCGAACATGATGAACATGTCCCCGGGCCAGATCTCATACGGCGCCCGGGCCGGGATGATGCCCAGACTCAGCCGCGGCAGCGTCATGACGGCCAGGAGCCTGTCAAGCTGGCCGCGCATCACGCCCGCGCCGCCGATGTTGGTGTAGAGCGCCTGCTCGCCGAGGATGACATTGAACCGGCGATCGCCGCGGTAAAGGTACTGCTGGCGCTCCATGCGAGCCGCCACACCTTCCTCGACGTCGTCAGGAACGTCATCCAAGAAGCTGACGAGTTGGCGCAGGATCGTCTCGGCGTACTCCGCGGTCTGCAAAGTACCCCAGATCATGTTCGGGTTGTAGACGCGGAATATGTGCGTCTTCTCGTACAGGTCCAGCGAGCGGCGCTGCCGTAGGCGGGTACCCGCATGGAGTGCGCGACGCCACTCCGTCCATAGGGTTTCGATGTTCCGCACGGACGCGACAAGGTCGGCTGCTCGAGACTCGGCGTTGCAGTGGTGGCACCACGTGCGGACGTCTTCAGCGGTCGCATTCTGCTTGCCGTGCTCGATTTTGCTCACCTTCGAGAGCTGCCACCCGGCGAGCGCGGCGAGCGCCCGCCCGGTGAGCCCCGCTTCCTTGCGGAGATCACGCAGCCGGGCGCCTAGGTTCTCGCGTGCTCGCTGTGCTTCGGTCGACACAGGGATCAGGTGAGCTTGAACTCGTGATGCGGGATACCCGCCGACCACAGCTTGTCGCGGAGCGCGACGCAGTCCGCGACGATCGCGGGCGTCGTGACCAGATCTGAGCCGAGCACGCGGCCATCATCGTCGAACCTGCCGACCGCGAGCAACTGATCATCGAACAACCACCAGTCTCGCCCGCTCAGAGGGAACACCACATCTGCGGGAACCATGTGGCGCGGCAGCCAGCGTATGTCCTCTCCCGCCTCCAGGGTTGGAGGCGTGGCCACGGTGTACTCCCATCGGATGTAGTCGGTCACCGGCTCCGTTACCACCCGCACGCGACGTACGGTACGGCCGGCCTCTGCCGCACGCCGGACCCTGGCCAGCCACGGCTGGAACCATTCGAGATCGTCGGGCTCCCCCCACTGCCACCGCATGAAAGGGTCCGCCTCGTTCGGCACCCCGTAGTGGTCGCGCAGTTCCAAGTGGAACGCCTGCTGCGCGAAGGTGTCGAACAGCTCGTCGCGCTGTTCAGGCGTGAGCTGCATCGGTTCCTTCCTGGAGAGCAGCGACGGCGTCGCGAGGGAGCTCCACGCAGCTCTCGTGAGCGGGGATACGCATCTGTGAGAGGCGTCCGGATCGGTGACGATGGTTCCCTGGACGATACAGGTCTGATGATCGCTGACATGGACGATGGGGCCGCCATGGCGGGGGGTGACCCGGTGGAGACCATCCTTGGCGAAGTGCGCGAAGAGGTTGAAGGGGACCTCAACCCGGGTCTGATCCGCGGGCTGGGCGTCGGGCGTGGGGACGATCCATCCCTGAATGACGAAGCTGTTCCGGTCGGTGGCGTAGAGGGTTGGTGAGTCGCCGCCGGCCGACGCGCTGTCTTTGCCGAGGAACCGTAGTTTCATGCCGGACCTCTCCAGGAGTTTGCCGCAGTTTGCTAGCAATCGCGATCGTGCATCTTGGACGAGCTCTCGTCAAGGCGGTCCCGCGGCTTCGGTCTTCTGCTGCGGGCCGTACGGTGGAGGATCTTCACACTGGGTATAAGCATTGGCCACCGCTAGGTGCTCGCGCTGTGTCGGCCGCGTCCGCACGGGCATGGAAACGCTCGACCTTTACGCGGAGGTACTCAGTCTGGAATTGACCCCAGTTCACCGGCTCCAGGCGCTCAGGTCGGCGGTCAGTGCGGGCGGCCGTCGAGGCAGGCGCCGAGTTTGGTGCCGACGACCTGCATGGCGTCGGCCAGGGCGGCCGTCTGCTCCGGCGTCAGGTGGTCGAAGAGGACCTCACGAAGAGCCTGTGCATGGTGAGGGGCGATCTGCGCGATGACCGCGCGCCCCGCATCGGTAATCTCCGCCACGCTGGCCCGCCCGTCGCTCGCGTCCGGCCGCAGCCGTACGTACCCGCGCTCGACGAGCTTGCTGACCCGATGGCTGAGCCGGCTGATCGACACGTTGCCCACGGTCGCCAGGTCGCTCAGCCGGAGCGGTTGCCTGGTCAGGGCGTTGAGCAGCCCATATTCGATGTGGACCAGGCCGTGAGCCCGGAAGGTGCGCTCCACCTGCGGGATGCCGACGAGCATGACCGCGAGCAGACCCTGCCACGCCCGCTGCTCGTCCTCGCCGAGCCCTTCGACCAACGAACCCCCACGGTCAGATGCGTCCCGCCACCACGACGACGGCCATCGCCAGCAAGACCAGATTAACCGTGAAAGGCTCCTTCCGCCTCCGGTGCACCAGGGCGGCACCGATCATGATGAGCCCGAGCCCGGCGGCCGCGAGCGGGGTGAGGACAGGGGTGATCCCGGTGGCCCAGGGCAGCACCACGCCGATCCCGCCGAGCACCTCCAGTGCCCCGATGCCCTTGAGCTGCGCGCCGGTGAAGTCCTGCCGGTACGCCTGCTGCTGCCGCATCCGCTCGCTGAGCGGTACGAACTTGCCGATCCCCGAGAGGACGAAGGCGACGCCGAGCAGGATCTGCACGATCCAGAGGAAAACGTCCATAAGCTTGACCCTTCAAGTTTTCACTGCGGGCCCCGACTGTAGACCTAAAAACTTGAAGCGACAAGCATTGTCTGGCCGCACCGCCCCTGACCTGCCCGTGCGCACGCCGTACCGCAGAGAATGGGGCCAGAGGATGGGGAGGGACGCCGACTCGCGCCGAGGCGCGCAAATCAAGTCCGCCGCATCGGACGCCGATGTGCTGTGGGCCGCACGCGTCTCCACGAAGGGGGAGAGCTCGCTGGCCGAGCTCGAAGCCGACCCTCAGCGCTCCAAGGGGCTCATCAACTTCCTGATGCGCGACAGGCACGGCACGCCGTTCGAGCATTCGTCCATGACCTTCTACATCAGCGCGCCGATCTTCGTCTTCCGCGAGTTCATGCGGCACCGCGCCTTCTCCTGCAACGAGGAGTCCGGCCGATACCGTCAGCTGGTCCCGGTTTTCTATGTGCCCGGCCCTGAACGCCAGCTGGTGCAGGAAGGCAAGCCCGGCAAATACGTGTTCAAGGACGGCACTCCCGAGCAGCACGAGATCGTGACCGAGGCGACTCAGGAGAGCTACCGGCAGTCAACGCCCGCGCCTTGATGAACTTCCTGTCTCTCCGGGTCAAGCGAGAGGACTCCACGTTCCCGTCCTTCCCGCAGCGGGAGATCGAGATGGTCGCGGAGAAGATGGAGAGACTGTGGGCGGAGCTCATGCCCCTGACCCATGAGGCCTTCGAGGCCAACGGGCGCGTCTGCCCCTGAACGACATCGCCTCGCGCACCCCGCTCACGCCTCCGGGCGGAAGCGGTGGGGCGGGGTGTGGATGTCGAAAGGCAGGCGCCGCTGGCCCAGGATCGAGTGCGGCGGCGTGCCGGGCGTGATCAGGCCGAGGCGCTCGAATACGGGGAAGCTCGCGGAGGCCGCGGCGAGATAGCGAGGGCGCATGACCGGGTGCCAGATGCTGTAGACCCCCAGCTTGCCGCCCCGACGCCGATACCAGCCCAGGGTGGGATGGGTGAGCCGCTCCAGCCAGTCGGGCTCGCCCGTGAAGCCGTCCAGGAGGCTGAGCGGCTGGGGGAGCTCGGTGGCGTCACAAGAGGCGTCCCCGGCGTCGAGCCGCCAGCGCGGCGGGGTGCCGTCCCAGTCCGCCTCGATGCGGATGCGGTCGCGGCGCCACGGCATGCCCCACAGGTGCTGCGGGATCGCGACGACGGGGTGGTCAAGGCTGGTGCCGAAGAACCACACGCCCGTCTTGCCGTACGCCGTGACGTAGGCCCGGTAGTTGATCTGACCGCAATCGATGCTCACCTGCGGAAGGAACCGGAAGTGGAAGTCGCGGTCCTTGAAGGCCACCGCGGAGATCAGGGTGCCCGGCCCGTCCTCGAAATCCATCTTCATCGGAGCGAAGCCCTCGGGCAGGTGCCGGGCCACCGCGTCGGCATCCACCCGGTAACTGATGATGGTGAAGTCGTCGAGGTCGGTCTGCGCGTGGTGCCAGCGCGGGTCTGGCCGGGGTGTGCCGTCGAAGCTCATGACGTCAACAGTATGATCGCCACCGCCCAGGCGAGCGGACGTGGACCCTGCGCGGCCGGCATGCGTGAAGACCCGGCCGGTCGCCATGACGGCGACCGCCGGATCGGACAGACGCGGGCTCAGGCCAGCGCCGGCATCACGTAGACCTCGGCGCCCGGCGGCAGGGCGCAGTCCAGGCCGCCAAGTCCCCGGGAGTTCTCCCCGCATACGATCATGCTGATGTGCCTGCGGATGCATCCGTAGTCATCGCGCAGCCGCTCCTCCAGCAGCGGATGCGTACGCCGGAGCATGTCGAGGGCGGAGCCCAGCGTGGGCGGGGAGTCGCGGTCGGCGCCCACGGCGAAGACCTTGACCTCCGTGCGCCCGCTCACCCAGCGGCGCAGCACGCTCGGCAGCACGAACACCACCATCGTCACGGGTTTCGTCACCATCGCCTACAGCACCGCCGCGCGCACGGTGAGCACGTCGGGCAGATGCCGGCCGACCAGCGTCCACGTCGCGCCGTCGTCGCGGGATCCGTAGACCTCGCCGTCGCGCGTGCCGAAGAACAGGCCCGCCTCCGACATGGTCATCGCATCGCGCAGGACGGCCGCGTGCACGGGCTCCTCCGGCAGCCCCCGATCGAGGGGCTGCCACGTGGCGCCGGCGTCGTCGCTGCGGTAGACGCGGTAGTGGTGGTCGACGGGGGTGCGGTCCATGTCGGCGTGCAGCGGCAGCACGTAGACCGTGTCCGGCCGGGACGGGTGCACGACGATCGGGAAGCCGAAGTCCGACGGGAGCGGGGAACCGATGTCGTGCCAGGCCCCGCCGAAGTCGTCACTGCGGTAGACGCCGAAGTGGTGCTGCAGGAAGAGCCGGTCGGGCCGGGACGGGTGTATGGCGACCTTGTGCACGCACTGCCCGAACTCCGGATATTGCTGCCCCTCGGGCATGAACGGGGCGCGAATGCCCTGGTTGGCCGCCTCCCAGGACAGGCCGCCGTCGGTCGAGCGGTAGAAGCCGCCTGTGGAGATCGCCACGCCGATGATCTTGGGGTCGGACGGGTGTGGGATGATCGTGTGCAGGCACAGGCCGCCGCCGCCCGGCTGCCACTGCGGACGGTGGGGGTGCTCCCAGAGGCCTTCGACGAGCTCGTAGGTGACTCCGCGGTCCTGCGAGCGGAACAGCGCGCCCGGCTCGACGCCCGCCCACACGACGTCGGGCTCGGAGGGCGAGGGTGTCAACTGCCACACCCTGGTCAGGGTCGCCTCGGTCTTCTCGGGGAAGGCGATGGGCGGCTTGTCCGCCTCACCCCAGGTCTGGCCGAGGTCGTCGGAATACATGACAGACGGGCCGAAGTGCCCGTATTCGATGCCGGCAAGGAGCCGGGGTGTGGTGCCGCGGGTGTCGATCGCCACCGAGGGCACCGCGACCGTGGAGAACTGGATCGGCTCGATCTCGAACGGACCGCCGTCCGCCGAGCGGGCGAGGAACAGGCCCTTGCGGGTGCCGATCGCGAGCAGTGTGTCACTCATGCGGTTGCTCCCTTCGCTTGCGGCCATCGTGCCACGCGGGGCCGACAAGTTCCGAGGACTGGGAGATTCCCGCCCGCCCGCTCCACGCGGCCCTCGGCCGGGGACCGGCATTACCTGCCGGGTAATCGTGACGCTTCCCTCCAACCGATAGGTTTCCGGGCATGGGAGCGGTAGCCATACGAGAAGAGTCTTTTGGTGATCTGTTGCGCTCATGGCGGCAGCGGCGCCGCGTGAGCCAGCTCGACCTGGCCATCGAGGCCGACGTCTCGGCTCGCCACATCAGCTTTCTGGAGACCGGGCGCGCCCGGCCGAGCCGTGAGATGGTGATGAAGCTGGCCGAGGAGCTAGGAGTGCCGCTGCGGCACCGCAACAGGCTGCTGATGGCGGCGGGGTTCGCGCCGGTCTATCCCGAACGTGAGGTACGCGCCCCCGAGATGCAGGTCGTCCGGCAGGCGCTGGACAAGATCCTGGCGGGGCACGAGCCGTATCCGGCGCTC
The DNA here is from genome assembly GCF_030718205.1 of Nonomuraea turcica. Taxonomy (GTDB): domain Bacteria; phylum Actinomycetota; class Actinomycetes; order Streptosporangiales; family Streptosporangiaceae; genus Nonomuraea. The sequence goes on along the minus strand of NZ_JAUZQF010000009.1, from coordinate 360,742 downwards.
GTGGTGGACGCGACGTGGAACCTGGTGGCGGCCAACTCGGCGGCCGGGATGTTCATGGAGGGCGTACCGGCCGAGCTGCTGAAGGAGCCGATCAACGTGATGCGCCTGTCGCTGCACCCGGACGCCATGGGCGGCAGGCTGCTCAACCTCGCCGAGGTGCGCGCGCACCTGCTGCATCAGCTGCGCCGGCAGGCTGAGATGTCCGGGAACGGGCGGCTGGCCGAGTTGCACGACGAGCTGGCGTCGTACACCTATCCCGGGGTGGATCTCAACGTGGCGCACGTGCCGGGGCCGGCGGACATTCTGGTGCCGCTGCGGATCGCGGCCGGTGACCGGGTGTTGTCGATGTTCACGACGATCGCGACGTTCGGGACGCCGGTGGACGTGACGGTGTCGGAGCTGGCCATCGAGACGTTCTGGCCCAATGACGAGGAGACCGCGGCGGCGTTCCGGTAGCCGGCGGGCGGTCCCGGGGGTCAGCGGGCAGTGGCCGGCGCGTCGGGCGGCGGGGTGTCGCCGGCCGCGACGGGGCCCTCGATGGACAGCAGGGCGGGGCCGCCGCCCGTGATGGGCAGGCCGCCGGAGACGGTGTAGGTGCGCACGTCGTACGCGCCGCCCGCGGGTGCGGCGGCGGCCGTGAAGGCGGGGAAGGCGTTGCCGCCGGGGACGATCGAGGTGGAGATGTAGTCGCCGGCCATGCGGCCCTGCGCGGTGTTGGCGAGCCAGTCCGGTTTCATCGGCCCGCGTAGCTCGGCGGGCGGGGACCAGCTGCCGCCGCCGTTGGCGGAGGAGGTGTAGGCGACGGTGAGCCGGCAGGTCGCCTCGGCGCAGGCGGCGTCGGGGTAGCGGTAGTAGGCGAGGGCGAGCCTGGCCGAGCCGCCGGAGGTGGAGCGGTCGACGCCGAGGCCGGGGATGAAGTGGTCGCCGCCATCGGCGGTGACACGGGTGACGTGGTCCCATTGGGCGCCGTCGGCCGACGTGGCCAGCACGATGTCGTTGCCGGCGCAGAAGAGCTGGAAGCGGCAGTCCTGCCAGACGACGTACACGGTGCCGGCCGCGTCCGTCTCGGCCGACGGCAGGGGTAAGGCGCGTAACCCGCCCGCTGGCGTGTGTCGCTGCACCGTGGAGACCGGCACGCTGTCGCTCCAGGTGGCGCCGCCGTCGCGGGAGCGGATGGCGCGGATCCGGTCGTCGCCGCCCAGGTACGGCACCACGACGGCGCCGTCGGGCCGCACCACCGGCTGCGCGCCGAGGCCGGTCGCGGCGGTGGCGGTCACCGTCCAGGTCAGGCCGCTGTCGGCGGAGCGGGCGACGCTGATCGCATTGCCTGCGCCGTGGTCGTCGAACGCGACGTGGCAGCGGCCGTAGTACGGGCTGGCGGGGGTGTTGTCGCAGGCGATCCAGCTCTTGTCGAGGTCGCCGCCCGCCGCGACGACGACCGGGTTCGCCCAGGTGCGGCCGCCGTCGTCGGAGCGGCTGACGACAACGGCCGCGCCCGTGATCCCATTCGTGTCGGTGAGCCCGAGCGAGGCCACGAGCCAGACGTCGTGCCTGGCGTCATAGGCCACGGAGGGATTGCTGACCCGCTGGTAAGGCCCTCCGCCGAACCCGGTGATCCCCGGCAGCACGCCCTTGGCCCACGTGGCGCCGTTGTCGCCCGACGTCGCGAACGCGATGCCGGACGCCCCGCCGTCGAAGAACCTGCCCGCCTGCTGCGCGGTCACGATGGTCGTGCCCCACTGGAAGGTGTCGGGGCCGGCCTGCGTGCCGTGCTGGCTGGTGGCGTTGGCGTACGCGTCCGCCCCGATCTCGGTCAGCCGGACGTCCGCCGCCGCCGGGGCGGAGGTGAGGAGCAGCGTGCCGGCGATGACGAGCGCGCCGATGGCTCGGCGGCCGGCGGGCGATGGCACAGTCGACCTCCAGGACTGGACGGCGCGCGTGTCACCTTCCACAACGCACCGTCCAGCCCCTCCTGTCAACCTCCCGATCAGAAGACGGGCCTGCGCGCCGTGAAGATCTCCTGCTCGTTGGCCGGGTCGGCCTGCGGCATCGGCGCCGTGCACGTCTTGGGCGGCACACCCGGCTCACCTGTGCCGGGGCACAGGAACAGCGCCGGCTCGCGGGTGTCCACCCAGGCCGGGTAGGCGCCGGTCGCGGTGGCCGACACCTGGATGTAGTCACCGAAGAACAGCCCGCCGAACTGCGTGGGCGGCGGCATGCTCGACGAGGTCACCCGCTGGGTCGCGTAGCCGGAGCCGGTGCGGGTGGACAGCGAGATGTCGGAGAAGCCGGTGACGGCGGCGTTGCCGTACTGGCGGTCGTAGTAGGTGACGACGTACTTGCCGCCAGGGGTGTAGTCGGAGCCGTGGAAGAACTGGTCGGTGGTGCGCTGCCCGGGCCGGTCGGTGGCCGAGGGCAGGGTGCGCACGTCGGTCGAGGTGCCGGCGAAGCTCGCGCCGCCGTCGGTGGACTCGGAGACGACGATGTCGTTGTTGCAGGCGGACTTGACGCCGGTGTAGAGCGGGTTGCCCAGCGGCCCGGTGAAGCCGGCCGGCGTGCAGCCGCCGGACTCGCGGGAGTTGCGGCTGATGAACGATCCGTACGACACCGTCACCTGCGCCGGGTTCTTCGGGTTGACGTTGACGTAGGGGTAGTTGGCGGCCCGGAAGATCGAGGTGAACGTGGGGCCCTTCTCCGGCACGCAGGAGCGGCCGGGGTCCTGGCCGTTCTGGTAGGTGGCGCAGTCGGGCAGCTCGAAGAAGTCGCCGGCCTTCACCGGCGCGGAGTAGCTGGCGCCGCCGTCGGTGGACTTGGCCAGCAGCACCTGCAGGTGGTTGTCGCCCGGCCCGGCCGGGGTGGTGTTGTAGTTGGCCCACACCACGTACAGCGCGCCGTCGGGGCCGACGCTGGGGTGCGAGAACTGGTTGACGTTGCACCTGCCCCGCGGCGTGGGGACGCCGAAGGTGCTGGAGCACAGCGCGGAGTCGCCGCTGATCAGGACGGGGTCGCTGAACGACTCGCCGTAGTCCGCCGAGTACGCGCCGAAGATGTACGCCGTCCCGTCGGCGTCGAACGTCGTCCACGTCACGTACACGCGGTCCCTGAACGGGCTGGAGACGTAGTGGTCGACGGCCATGAGCTGCTTGTCCAGCAGGACGTTCCCGGCGCCCGCGGTGTCGGCGTGCTCGGCGACGGGCCGCCCGGTGAAGTTGAAGGAGGCGCCGGCCGTGCCCGTGGAGCGGAAGACGAACATGGCGCTGGACTGGTCGGGGTTGGGGCTGACGGTGCGGCCCCGGTTGAAGGCCAGGCACGACAGGTACACGTTGCCGCGGCTGTCCCAGTCCACCGACGGGTCGCCGCCGCCCTGCCAGTACTGGCGGGCGGCCCCGCCGAACGCGGTGCCCCTGGTGAAGCCGTTCGGCACAGTGGAGTCCGCCCAGCTCGCGCCGGCGTCGCCCGAGTACGACACACCGCAGGTGCCGTCACCGCGCCGGTAGTCGTTGTAGCCGGCCACGATCTGCCGGGGGTCGTTCGGGTTGACCGCGATCCAGGTCTCGTTCTGGGCCTGCGAGCGCCCGTGCAGGTCGGCGTCGGTGATGGTGGCGCAGTTGACGTTGACCTTGACGTTGTCGCCACGGCGGTCGCCGCAGTCCGGCGTGGCCGCGGGTTTGAAACCGGTCAGCCCGCGCCGGGCGGCGCCGGACCGCTCGGCCAGGGCGTCCACGAAGGCGCCCGAGGCCAGACGCTGCTGCCAGGGCTTGAGATCGTCGTAGCCGAACCCCTCGGCGCTGGCCTGGGGACCCGATAAGGAGGTCGCGGCGAGCACGAGAGTGCCCGCGGCGGCCATGTTGAGGGCATGCCGGAAGCGCATCCTGCCTCCAAGAGACGGTCGGAACCGATGTCGGGTTCTCCCCGATCGGCCGCTCCACCCTTGGGGGAAGGACCCGAGAACTGGACGCTATGCCTGTCTGGCCGCAGCGCCAATCCCTCGACGCTGACCTCATGTGGACATTTCGGTAAAGGGTCAGCGTTCGCCCTGGATGATGTCCCGGTGGATGCGCGACAGCGGCACGCCGTCGATCTGCAGGCGGCGGACGGTCTCGTTGACCATGCCGGGCGGGCCGCACACGTAGACGTCGTGCTCGGCCCAGGAGTGGAAGCGCTGCGTCACCTCGGGCAGGCGGCCGCGCATCCCGTCGTACGACTGCTGGTGGGAGACCACCGGAAGCACCCGCAGCCAAGGGAACGACGACTCCATCGCGATCAGGTCGGGCAGGTCGTAGAGCTCCTCGGCGGTGCGGGCGCCGTACAGCAGGTGGATGTTGGGCCGGCGGCCGGAGGCGATGATCGACTCGATGATCGCCTTCAGCGGCGCCAGGCCGGTGCCGCCCGCCACGCACAACACGTCGCGCATGCTCTGCTCGCGCAGCGTCATCGTGCCCATCGGCGGGCCCACCATGAGCGTGTCGCCGATGCGGGTGTGCCTGATGAGCGTCGTGGACACCCAGCCGCCGGGGATCGAGCGCACGTGCAGCCTGATCGTGTTGTCCGTGCGCGGCGCGTTGGCGATGGAGAACGTCCGCCACACGCGCGGCCAGCGCGCGGTCTGGACGTTGACGTACTGGCCCGCCTGGTACGGCAGCCGCTGCGTGGGCCGCAGCGTGATGACCGCGATGTCGCGATGGCGCAGCTCATGGTCGATCACCTCGGCCAGCCACCACGCGGGGGAGACGCCCGAATCGTCGTCGGCGGATTCGATCATCAGATTGGCCGCGGCCGTGTAGGCCGCCACCCAGGCGGCCTCGATCTCATGGTCCCAGATGTCGGCGGCGAAGCGGCGGATCGTGGCGAGCAGGGCGTTGCCGACCGCCGTGTAGTGCTCGGCGATCACGCCGTACTTGCGGTGGTCCCTGCCCAGCTGGCCCAGGAACGCGGCCAGGCTGTCCGGGCTGTCCAGGCTCCACACGATCCGGGTCAGCGCGCTGAACAGGCGGTCGCGCTGGACGTCCATGGCGGGCGGGAACATGGCGCGTAGGTGCGGGTTCTCCGCGAACAAGCGGCCATAGAAATAGGCCGTGGCGCGCTCGGCCTGCGGCTCGACGACGGAGAAACTCTCCTTCACCAGGCGCGGATTCAGCGACATAAAGAGCCCCACTTTTCGCCCGGAAATATATTCCGGTCTTGTCGTTCCACCTCCCTGACGGCTCCGGGTCGTGAGCGTGCGGCGGCCCCGGCACATCCGGCGCGCTCGAAAATGAGTCTTACACCGCCCACGACACGCCACAACCGTTTCCCCCCAATACGGTGCGAAGCAGAACTTTGCGTAGCGGTCTCGTGATTCTGCGCACAGGGCGTTAATATCGTTTCGGACGATTAATGTGAATAAAAGTCGTGTTCGCAGTTTGGTGTTCAGTTCGGCTGCCCGTTGGCCTGGATCGGCGCCGGCCGCGGTCAGCTCCTCCTGCTGCGTCGCCGGCGGCACGCGTTCCCAGCGCCGCCGGAGTATGTCATCTGCGGCGGACAGAGCCCGAAACATTCCGGAAACCGCCCGGCGGGCGTACGATCCGGCCATGGCAGTCCTCCACCCCAGACGGGTGGCCTGGGAAGGCGCTCGGATCTTCGTCTTCGCCGCCAACACGGACGCCTACTGGTGGCTCAGCGACACGGTCGGGCACTACCTCGGGCTGATGTATCAGCTGCAGCTGTGCGAGACCCGGCTGCGCCTGCAGGCGGAGGACGACGCGTTCTACGCCGAGGCCGGGGCGTGGCGGGCCCGCTTGGACGAGCTGCTCGACACCCACCCGGAGACCGCCTCGATCCTCACCCAGCTGATCAGCGAGACATCCTTCCGTCTTCGGATGAAAAGGCACGAATCCGGTGGCGGGGGAGGCAAGTGGTAGCTGGGGATCTTTGGGATGGGTGACATATCGGAAAGGCTGTGCGCCATGATTGGGACAAGTGGCCGTCACCGCAGACGGGCTGGCGGCGGCACGAACTCCACCCTGCTCCGGGAGATCGCATGGCCCGACCGCTGATCGGAATCACCGCCTACTTCGAAGCCGCCCGCTGGGGCGACTGGGTGCGGGAGGCCGTGATCTCCCCGCCCTCCTACGCCAAGGCGGTCGCGCGGGCAGGGGGCGCGCCCTTGGTGCTGCCGCCGCTCGGCCCCCACGCCATCGAGGACTACGTACGCGGGCTCGACGGCGTGCTGCTGGCCGGCGGCGTCGAGATGGCGGCCGCCGCCTACAACGGCGAGCAGGACGAGCGCGTCCCCGAGCCGCAGGTGCACCGCGACCGCTTCGAGCTGGCCCTGGCCAGGGCGGCCGTGCGCGCCGACGTCCCCATCCTGGCCATCGCCAGGGGCATGCACGTGCTCAACGTCGCGCAGGGCGGCACGCTGATCCCGTGGCTGCCCGAGATGCTCGACCACGACCGGCACGGCGAGCCGGGAGCCACGCACGCGATCCAGGTCAGCGTCTCCAGCAAGCTCGGCAAGGCGGTCGGCGACCACGTCGAGGTCGTCGCGCCGCACCACCAGTCCGTCCGGCGGCTCGGCAGCGGCCTGCTGGCCGTGGCCTGGGCCGATGACCAGATCGTCGAGGGCATCGAGCTGCAGGGCCACAGGTTCGGCGTAGGTGTGCAGTGGCACCCGGAGCGGGGCGCGGACAACCGGCTCTTCGATGCGTTCATGGAGGCGGCCCGCTAGGCTGCGATCATGCCGCTGCACCCCCAGGCGCGGGACTACCTCGCCTCCCTCGGGCCGGACGAGGACACCGACTTCGACGCGATCACACTGGCCGAGATCCATGAGAGGCGCGCACAGCCCGACGGCGTCGCGCTCCACCGCGGCCCGCTCACCAAGCTGCCCTTCGTCCGCGACGAGGTGGCCGAGGGCGTGCCCATCCGGATCTACCGCGCCGACCCGGGCGACGGGCCGCTGCCCGTGGTGGTCTACTTCCACGGCGGCGGCTGGGTCTTCGGCAGCATCAGGCGGTCCGACGCGTTCGGGCGCTTCCTGGCCGTCCACAGCGGGGCGGTGGTGGTGTCGGCCGACTACCGGCTGGCGCCGGAGCATCCGTTCCCCGCCGCCGCCGACGACGCGTTCACCGTCGTGCGCGACATCTTCGCCCGGCCCGCCTTCTACCAGAGCAATGGCAGCGTGGCGGTGGTCGGCGAGAGCGCGGGCGGCAATCTCGCGGCGGTCGCGGCCTGGCAGGCCCGCGACGCCGGCCTGCGGCTGGCCCACCAGGCCCTCGTCTGTCCCGTGCTGGACGCCGCCATGGACACGCCCAGCTACGCCGAATGCGCGAAGGGCTACGTCCTGCCGGCCGCCGAGATGGCATGGTTCGCGCGGCAATACGCCGACGGGGTGAATCGCGCGGACCCGCGCTTGTCCCCGCTGCGGCTGCCCGACGTCGCGGGGCTGCCTCCCGCGACCGTGGTGACGGCCGAATACGACGTGCTGCGCGACGAGGGCGAGGCCTACGCCCGGCGGCTGGCCCAGGCCGGCGTGCCGGCCGAGAGCCGCCGGTTTGACGGCGCGCTGCACGGCTTTTTCGCCCTGCCCGGCCTGTTCGACCAGGCGGCCGAGGCCCGTGATTACGTGGCGCGACGGCTCAGGGAATCGTGGTGACCTACGACGCCTACACCAAGCTCGCGATCGACACCCCGGCCGGCGGCGTGCTGCGGATCACGATCAGCGAGCCGGGCAGGCTCAATGCCGTCGACATGACCGCGCACCGCGAGCTGGCCGAGATCTGGCGCGACGCCGGCCGCGACGAGAGCGTGCGGGCGATCGTGGTCAGGGGAGAGGGCCGGGCGTTCTCCGCCGGCGGCGACCTGTCCATGATCGAGGAGATGACCCGCGACCACGCCACCAGGCTGCGCGTGTTCGCCGAGGCCCGCGACATCGTCTACAACGTGCTCAACTGCGCCAAGCCGGTCGTCTCCGCCATCCAGGGCCCCGCCGTGGGCGCCGGGCTCGCGGTCGCGCTGCTGGCCGACATCTCCGTCGTCGGCCGCACCGCGCGCATCATCGACGGGCACACCAGGCTCGGCGTCGCGGCGGGCGACCACGCCGCGATCGTCTGGCCGCTGCTGTGCGGCCTGGCCAAGGCCAAATACCACCTGCTGCTCTGCGAGCCGGTGACGGGCGAGCAGGCCGAGCGGATGGGCCTCGTCAGCCTGTGCGTGGACGACGACCAGGTGCACGACAAGGCCATGGAGATCGCCGTCCGGCTCGCCGCCGGCTCCCAGGAGGCGATCAGGTTGACCAAATACTCGCTCAACAACTGGCTCCGGCTGGCCGGGCCGACGTTCGACGCCTCGCTGGCGATGGAGTTCCTCGGCTTCACCGGTCCCGACGTGGCCGAGGGCGTGCGCGCCCTGCGGGAGAAACGGCCCCCGTCCTTCGGCTGAGGGCTGGGCGTGTGCTTCCCCAGGCCTCGGGTAGACGCAGGCTCATGAAGGACAACGATGTGATCGACCTGCTGCTACGCCAGCACGAGGAGATTAAGGGCCTGTTCGACGAGGTCGAGAACGCCGCCCCGGAGGACAAAGAAGAGGCCTTCCGAAGCCTGGTGCGGCTGCTGGCCGTCCACGAGACAGCGGAGGAGGAGATCGTCCACCCGTACGCGCGCCGCAAGCTCGACCACGGCCAGGAGGTGGTCGACGAACGGCTTGCCGAGGAGAACGCCGCCAAGGACATGCTCACGCAGATGGAGAAGGACGGCGTCGACCATCCTCAGTTCGCCACCAACCTCGCCACGTTGCGCAAAGCCGTCGTCGCGCACGCCGAGCACGAGGAACACGAAGAGTTCCCCAGGTTCAAGCAGGCCACCGGCGACAGGGAGCGTCAGGCGATGGCCGTCGGGGTGAAGGCAGCGGAGGCCATGGCGCCCACGCACCCGCACCCGGGGGTCGAGACGGCGGCGCAGAACCTGCTCGTAGGCCCGCCCGTCGCCATCATGGATCGGGCCCGGGACGTGATCCGCAAGGCTATGGGCAAGCCGGGCTGAAGCGCGAGCAGGGCCGAGCACCCGGGGTTGTGAGGTAGTTGAGCAGGAGCTCCTCCGCCGCGGGTGCCCCTTTTTCCGTCAGGGCCTGGGACGGCGCGCGTGGAAGACGAAGGCCGGGGGAGCGTTGCGCCACACCGTGCGTCCCCGTACGACCTCTTCGAAACGCTCGGCCAGCAGCTCCCGGAAACGCCGCGCCGAGTTGAGCGGGATGGCGTGAATGTAGGAGAACGTCGTGAAGGCCGCTCCCTGGCACATCGACGCCGTCACCGCACCCAGGAGATCCCTCTGCAAGCCTTCTGGGAAAGCCGCCCACGGCAGGCCGCTCACCACCACGTCCGCCTGCCGCAATCCCCGTTCCCGCAGGAGCTCGCTCAGGTGCGCCGCATCCGCGTGCGCCACGTCCACGGTGGGGAAACGCTCGGTGAGCAACCGCGCCAGCGGCCCGTTGACCTCCACGGCCAGATGGTGGCCGCGCCCGGCGAGCCGCTGCTGGATCTCCGCGGTGAACGACCCCGTGCCGGGGCCCAGCTCCACCACGGTCGGCTCGCCACGCTCGGGGATCGGCGTGCACACCGCGGCGGCCAGCTGCCGGGAACTCGGCGCCAGCGCGCCGATCATGGCAGGGGAGCGGAGGAACTGACCGAGAAAGAGAGCAGTGCCGTTAGACATAGGACAAAACTAGGGCCAAGATCTGACCAATCGCTCCCCCCTGAGGACGGTCCCTGCGGCCACAAGGAGGAGGAGGAGTCCTCCGCCGGGAGGATTGGCCCTTCATCGCGGCCGGATACCGTGTGCGCATGCGTTGGCGCGGTGTGCCGCTGGATGTCCTGCTGGCCGTTTCGGGTGTGGCTCTGGCCCTGTTGACCACGGCCCATGCGGGCGAGACGAACTATCTGCCCGCGGAGCTGAACATCCCGATGGCGCTCCTGGCGGGCCTGCCCATGGGGCTGGTGCGGCGGTGGCCGGTGCCGGTCACCCTCTACCTGGCCGTCCTGCTCGTCGTCACCGACCAGCTGGGATCGCTCACCTCGAACAGCGCGCAGATCCTCGTGTGCGTCGCGCTCGGCGTGGCCGGGTTCCGGTCCGGCTGGCGGGCCACGGTGGTGGCCGTGGCCGCCACGATCGGCGCGACCGCGGTCAACATCGCCGACCCCGGCATCGCGCTCACCGCCAACGCGTGGATGTACGCGGTGCTGCTGCCGGTCTTCCCCGCCGTACTGGGCGCCTACCTGCGCAGCTCGGCCGGGCGGCTGGAGGAGCGCGACGTCACCCCGGACGCGCTGCTGGCGGCCGCCGGGGTGGCGATCACCGTGCTCAGCACCTGGACCTCCTGGCATTCGGGCACGCAGCCCGTCTGGGTCGTCGGCCTGCTGGCCGTGGTGGGCGGCCTGGCGCTGGGAATCGCCCGGCGCTTTCCCGGGCTGGTCTTCCTCCTGCAGGGCGTGCTGCTGCTGTCCGCCGACACCTACCTGAACGACGCCGTCAACACGTGCGTGATCCTCACCCTCATCGCGGTCGGCGTGTTCGCCATGCGCGTGGCCTCCTGGCCGTGGACGGTGGCGGCGTACTTCGCCGGCTGCCTGCTGACCGCGATCGCCGTGGTCGGCGACGACACCGACATCACCCCGTTCCGCGTCGGCGTGCTCATGACGCTGGTCGCCACGCCCATCGCGATCGGCCGCTACCTCGGCGTGCGGCAGTCCGCCGTGGCCGCCGACCGGCTGCGCGCCGAGGAGGCCGCCCGGGCGGCGCTCGCGCAGGTGCGGGCCGACCAGCTGGCCGAACGCGAGCGCATCGCCCGCGACGTGCACGACATCGTCGCCCACCACGTCGGCGCCATGGTGCTGCGGGCCGGCGCCGCCCGCTACACCGCGCCCGACGGCCCCGTCGCCGACGCGCTCAACGACATCCGCGAGACCGGCCATCAAGTGCTGCAGGACCTGCGGGACCTGCTCGACCTGCTGCGCGAGGGGATCCGGCCGGACAGCGAGCCCCACCTGCTGGCCAACCCCGCCGACGTGGTGCGCGAGTCGGCCGAGCGCATGGCCGCCGCCGGGCTCGTGGTAGACCTGGACCTCGACCCGGCCACCGACCAGGCGCCGCTCATCGCCCTCACCTCGGCCGCCCGCATCGTCCAGGAAGGACTCACCAACGTGCTCAAACACGCAGGCCCCGGCACCCGGGTGCGCATCAGCGTGGTCCCCGCCGGTGAGGGGCTGTCGGTGGAGATCCGCAACGGCCGGCCGCCCACCAGCATCGAACGCCTGCCGTCCTCCGGCCGCGGGCTGGCCGGCATGCGCGAGCGCGTGCGCGCGCTCGGCGGCACCCTCACCGCCGGTCCCGACGGCGAGGGCGGCTGGCTGCTGGCCGCCAGCCTGCCTGCGCGCGTGCCATCGAGGAGCGCCGTGTGATCCGCGTGCTGGTGGCCGACGACCAGGCGCTCGTCCGCGCGGGCGTGCGCATGCTGCTGCAGGCCGCGGGCGGCATGGAGGTCGTGGGCGAGGCCGAGGACGGCGCCGTGGCGGTCCGCCTGGCCGACCGCCACGTGCCCGACGTGATCCTCATGGACCTGCGCATGCCCAGGGTCGACGGCCTGGAGGCGATCAAGCGGGTGCTGGCCGCCCGCCCGGCGAGCAGGATCGTGGTGCTGACCACGTTCGCCGAGGACGCCAACGTCTACGCCGCCCTGCGGGCCGGGGCCGTCGGTTTCCTGGTCAAGGACGACGAGCCGGAGCGCATGGTGGAGGCCGTGCGCCGGGCGGCGGCCGGCGAGCAGCTGCTCGCGCCGTCGGTGCTGCGCAGGGTCGTCGAAGGTTTCCTGGCGGCCGAGGAGCAGGCCACCGCGCCGCCGCCCCCAGGGCTGACCGACCGCGAAGTGGAGGTGCTGGCCCTGGTCGGCACCGGCCTGTCCAACGCGGAGATCGCCGAGGAGCTGCACGTCGGCGTCACCACGGTCAAGACCCACATCGCCGCCGCGATGGAGAAACTGGGACTGCGCAACCGCATCCAGGCCGCGGTCGTGGCCCACCGCACCGGCCTCGTGGACGCCTCCTTCCGCCCGGTACGCCGCGGCCCCGGCTGACGCCTCCCCGGCCCCGGAGGTCCTGGTGTCCGCCGTCCGGCGGATCGGCGATCATCCCGCAGGGTGACGCCGCGGCGCTGATCCGGGCGTGGTCACCGGCAACCGCGCGCCGCCGCTAAGGTTTCAGGTGTGCCCCAGGATGTGTACGTCAAGATCTGCGGGTTGACCGAGCCCGAGCACGTGGCCGCCGCGGTCGAGGCCGGCGCCGACGCCGTCGGGTTCGTCATGACCCGCAGCCCCCGGCAGATCGCGCCCGAGCGGGCCGCCGAGCTGGCCGCGCTGGTCCCCGCCCACGTGCTGACCGTCGGCGTGTTCCGCGGCGAGGACCCCGGCGCGGTGCGGGCGGCGGCGCTGACCTCCGGCGTGCGGGCCGTCCAGCTGCACGGCAGGCACCCGCACGGCGACTTCACCGCGCTCAAGGATCTCGGAGCCGCCTTGATCAGGGCGGTGGACGCCGAGGCCGACCTGCGGTGCGGCGCCTACGACGAGGACCTGCTCCTCGTCGACGCGCCTCACGCGGGCTCCGGTCTGCCGTGGGACTGGGCCGCGATCCGCGGCCGCGCGTCGGGCAGGTGGCTGCTGGCCGGCGGCCTCGCCCCGGCCAACGTGACGGAGGCGATCGCCGCCGCCGAGCCGTGGGGGGTCGACGTGTCCAGCGGCGTGGAGTCCTCGCCCGGCGTGAAGGACCCGGCCCTCATCAAGGCGTTCCTGCAGGCGGTGCGCGGCGCCTGCCCCGTAAGCCGATCGGCGTGACGGAGGAGCTCGCGCGCGCCGCCGCTCTGGCGCGACAGGGCGCGGCGGCCGACCTGGCCCGCGGGGTCGGCTTCATGCGCGCCTTCGCCCGCCGCAGGGCGCCGCGGGAGCTCCCGGTGCCCGGCGGCTTCGCGGTGCTCGACGACCGCTACCCGGGCTCCTACGACGACAACAAGCTGATCGTCGGCGCCGGTGACGGTCCCGGCCCGGCCTCCGGCGCACTGCTGAGGGCGGCCGACGAGGTCCTCGCCGAGCGTGCCCACCGGCTGGTTTCGGTCGACGACGACCGCCTGGGCACGGCGCTGGCGGACGCGTTCGCCGCCGCCGGCTACGGCCACGAGACCAACGTGGTCATGGCCTTCCGCGGCGCGATCCCGGCCGATCCGCCCGTCGCCGAGCACCTCGATCTGGAGGAGCTGGTGCCGGTGCTGCGCCGCGACTGGCGCCGCAGTCTGCCCCAGGCCCCGGAGCACGTGATCGACGATCTCGCCCGCCGCGTGGAGACCCGGTTGCACGGCGCCGGCGTGGTGGCCTTCCGCGGCGTACGCGCCCCGGACGGCCGGATCGCCGCCAGGGCGGACCTCTACATGCACGGCGGCGTGGCCCAGATCGAGGACGTCTTCACCGGCGAGGAGCACCGGGGCCGGGGATACGCGCGTGCCCTGATCACCGCGCTCCTGGCGGAGGCGGCGGGGGCCGAGCTGATCTTCCTGGTGGCCGGCGCGTCCGGCTGGCCGAAGGAGTTCTACGCCCGGCTCGGCTTCGAGGAGCTGGGCCGCATCCACGCGTTCCTGCGCGCCTGACCGGTCCCCGGGCAGTCCGCCGCAGGCGGGGCCGCTGTGGTGGAGTTCCAGGCAGTAGGGTCTGCCTCGTGAGCGAAACTTCCGCCGAGGACCGGATCTGGACGGTTCCCAACCTGCTGAGCTTTCTGCGCCTCCTCGGCGTGCCCGTGTTCCTCTGGCTGGTTCTCGGGCCCAAGGCGGACGGGTGGGCCATCGGGGTCCTCGCGGTGGCCGGGTTCACCGACTGGCTCGACGGGAAGATCGCTCGCGCGTTCAACCAGACCAGCAAGCTCGGCCGGGTCATCGACCCGGCCGCCGACAAGCTGTATGTGGGCGCCACGATCCTGGCGCTGCTGCTGCGCGACGTCATCCCCTGGTGGCTGGTCGCGGTGATCGTGGCGCGGGAACTCTTCGTCGCGAGTTGCTTCCCCGTACTCCGCAAATACGGCTATAGGGCACTTCAGGTGCATTTCCTGGGCAAGGCCGCCATGTTCAACCTCATGTATGCCTTCCCTCTCCTCTTCCTTGCATCCCACACTGGGTGGTATGCCGATATAGCCCGAATTGCCGGATGGGCGTTCGCACTCTGGGGAACAGGCCTCTACTGGTGGGCAGGGGTGCTGTATGCGGTACAGGTGCGGCAGCTCGTAACGTCGGCCAAAAAGGAGTGATCGGGTGAAGGCGGTCGTCATGGCGGGCGGGGAGGGCACTCGGCTGCGTCCGATGACCGCCAACCAGCCCAAACCCTTGCTCCCCGTGGTCAACCGCCCGATCATGGAGCACGTGCTCCGCCTGCTCAAGCGGCACGGCGTCACCGAGACGGTGGTGACGGTGCAGTTCCTCGCGGCGTTGGTGCGCAACTATTTCGGCGACGGCGACGAACTCGGCATGAGCCTCCAGTACGCCACCGAGGACCTGCCCCTCGGCACCGCGGGCAGCGTCAAGAACGCCGCCGACCGCCTTCGCGACGATCGATTTCTGGTGATCTCCGGTGATGCCCTGACGGATATCGATTTAACAGAAATGATCCGATTTCATCGGGAAAATGCGGCGCTTGTGACAATCGGCCTGAAACGCGTACCGAACCCGCTCGAGTTCGGCATCATCATCGTCGACGAACAAGGCCGCGTGCAGCGCTTCCTCGAGAAACCCACCTGGGGGCAGGTCTTCTCCGACACCGTCAACACCGGCATCTACGTCATGGAGCCCGAGGTCCTCGAGGCCGTGGCGGCCGACGAGCCCGTCGACTGGTCATCCGACGTCTTCCCCGCCCTGCTCGAGCGCGGCGCCGCCCTCTACGGGTACGTGGCCGACGGCTACTGGGAGGACGTCGGCACCCACGAGAGCTACCTCAAGGCGCAGGCCGACGCCCTGTCCGGCAAGGTCGCCCTGGACATCGGCGGCTTCGAGCTCTCGCCCGGCGTCTGGGTCGCCGAGTCGGCCTCGGTCGACCCCGACGCCGTGCTCAAGGGCCCGCTGCTCATCGGCGAGTACGCCAAGGTCGAGGCGGGCGCCGAGCTGCGCGAGTTCACCGTGCTCGGCAACAACGCCGTCGTGCGCGAGGGCGCGTTCCTGCACCGCGCGATCGTCCACGACAACGTCTACCTCGGCCCGGGGGCCCACCTGCGCGGCTGTGTGATCGGCAAGAGCACGGACGTGATGGCCGGCGCCCGCATCGAGGAGAACGCCGTCGTCGGCGACGAGTGCGTCATCGAGGCCGAGGCGTACGTCTCCAGCGGCGTCAAGGTCTACCCGTTCAAGACCATCGAGGCGGGCGCGGTCGTCAACACGAGCGTCATCTGGGAGTCGCGGGGCCAGCGCAACCTGTTCGGCCCCCGTGGCGTCAGCGGCCTGGTCAACGTCGAGATCACCGCCGAGCTGTGCGTGCGCCTGGCCAGCGCGTACGCCACCACCCTGAACAAGGGCGAGCACGTCGTCACCTCCCGCGACTGCTCACTGGCCGCCAGGGCGCTCAAGCGGGCCGTCAACGCCGCGCTCACCGCCAGCGCCATCAACGTGCTCGACCTGGAGGCTGCCCCGCTCCCGGTGG
This sequence comes from Nonomuraea turcica, assembly GCF_030718205.1. Classification (GTDB taxonomy): domain Bacteria; phylum Actinomycetota; class Actinomycetes; order Streptosporangiales; family Streptosporangiaceae; genus Nonomuraea. The sequence goes on along the minus strand of NZ_JAUZQF010000009.1, from coordinate 345,058 downwards.
CCCGCTTCCACACCGGCCGCGAGTCGGCCGCGGGCGGCATCTCGCTGCGTACCACGCCCGGCGATCCGCAGAGCGTCGACATCGTCCTCATGGACGGCCGCGGCGCCGACCTGCCGCCGGCCGCCCAGCGCAAGCTGGAGCGGGTCTTCTCCCGGCAGGAGTTCCGCCGCGCCTTCCCCGGCGAGATCGCCGAGCTCACCTACCCGGCCAGGGCGGTCGAGGACTATACGCGTGAGCTGCTGCGCCACGTCGGCATCGACGGCATCAGGGACATGAAGGTCGTCGTCGACTGCGCCGGCGGCACCTCGTCGCTGGTGCTGCCCGCGTTACTCGGCCGGCTCGGGGTGGAGGTGCTGACCGTGAACGCCCGCCTCGACGACCTCTCGCCCACCGAGACGCTGGCCGAGCGCCGCCGCGACCTGCAGCGCCTGTCCGAGCTGGTCAGCTCCTCGCGTGCGGCCTTCGGCGTGCGGTTCGACCCGGTCGGCGAGCGCATCGCCCTGGTGGACGAGATGGGCCAGCTCATCAACGACGAACGGGCGCTGCTCGTCGTGCTCGACCTCGTCGCCGCCGAGCGCCGGGGCGGCCAGGTGGCGCTGCCGGTCACCACGACCAGGGTCGCCGAGCAGGTCTGCCGCTTCCACGGCGTGCAGGTGCAGTGGACCTCCACCGCGCTGGACGCCCTCACCTCGGCCGCCGCCGGAGCCGACATGATCTTCGCGGCGGACGGGCGCGGCGGGTTCGTCGTGCCCGAGTTCAGCCCGGCCATCGACGGGCTGGCCGCGTTCATGCGCCTGCTGGGGCTGGTCGCCCGCACCCGTCTGTCGCTCAGCCAGATCGACGCCAGGATCCCCGAGGTCAAGCTGCTCAAGCGGGCCGTGCCGACGCCCTGGGCGGCCAAGGGCGCCGTCATGCGCTCGGTGATCGAGGCGGCCGAGGCCGAGGCCGAGGGCCACCGCATCGACACCACCGACGGGGTGCGCGTGACCCACGACGACGGGAGCTGGGTGCTGATCCTGCCCGCCGCCACCGAGCCCCTCACCGATCTGTGGGCCGAGGCGCCCGACATGGACGGCGCCCAGGCGCTGCTCGAACACTGGGCGCGCATCGTGGAGCAGGCCGCCACCTAGGGGCCGGTCACCGAGTGTGATCTGAAAAAGTTCGCCCGCGAAGCGCGCGGACGGCGCCGCAAGATCGTAATGTTGAAACGCGCGGCGGCATGGACCACGGGGCGGAAGCGGCGGTAACTTTGTCTGCGTCCACACCACAGTCCAGCGCCCCGAGTTGACCTTTACCGCTGATCAGCGTATGTTGCGGCATTCGCAAACGTGAAAAAGCGAAGCGAGGCGCGCCCCGAGCACCGTCGCCGCGTCTTCGCGGTAGGAGGCCGAGCCGATCGATGCCGAGCGTCTACTGCACGCAGTGCGGGCACGCCAACCCCGAGGATGCCCGTTTCTGTTCCCGTTGTGGGTCACCGCTGACCAGACCCGAGGTCTCCGGGGACACCACGTCGACGATCTCCGTCGCGGGAATCGAGGCATACGAGGCTGAGACAGGTGACATGCTCCTGGCCGAGCGGGCGCTCGTCGAGCAGCTGCCGCCCGGCACGGCGTTGCTCACGGTGACCAGGGGCCCCAACCAGGGGAGTCGTTTCCGGCTCGACAAGGAGCTGACCACGACCGGGCGCCACCCGGAGAGCGACATCTTCCTCGACGACATCACGGTCTCCCGCCGCCATGTCGAGTTCTACCGGCATCGTGGTGGCCAGTTCTCCGTCCGCGACGTCGGCAGCCTCAACGGCACCTACGTCAACAGGGAGCGGATCGAGGAGGTGCCGCTGCACTCCGGCGACGAGGTGCAGATCGGCAAGTTCCGCCTGGTCTTCCTGATGCGGGGCAACGCCGGGGCATGAGCGAGCGAAGCGAGCGGCCAGTAGACACAGCTCCGCCAGGACTCATGAGGCCGAAGGACTCATGAGTCCTCAGGCGGCACGCTCGCACATGAGCATCGGGGAGGTGCTCGCGCTTCTGCAGGGCGAGTTCCCCGATGTCACGATCTCCAAGATCAGGTTCTTGGAGGGCGAAGGGCTGATCGAGCCCGAGCGCAGCCCCTCCGGCTACCGCAAGTTCACGCATCTGCACGTCGAGCAGCTGCGTTTCATCCTCACCGAGCAGCGCGACCACTACCTGCCGCTGCGGGTGATCAAGGACAGGATGGCCGAGAGCTTCGGCCGCCCCCGCGCGGTGCAGGACAAGCACGAGGTCAAGCTCAGCCGTGCCGAGCTGCTCGAGGCCGCGGAGATCGACGAGGAGACGCTCACCGAGCTGGAGGACTACGGCCTGCTCGCCCCGGTGGCCAGGCGCTACGACGAGGAGGCGCTGAAGGTCGCGCGTACCGTCGGCGCCCTGGCCCGCTTCGGCCTGCACGCCCGGCACCTGCGCGCGGTCAAGGCGGCGGCCGAGCGCGAGTGCGGCCTGGTCGAGCAGACCGTCGCGCCCGTGCTGAAACGGCGCGCCCCCGGGGCCATCGGCGAGGCGGAGGAGACCGCCAGGGAGCTTTCGGCCCTCTTGCTCGATCTGCACGCATCTCTGGTGCGCACGGGCGTACGGTCGGTGCTGGGCCGTTGAGAGCGAGGCGAGCAGGGAGCCGACGGCACATTCCAGGCTCGCCGGGTGTTACGTTGAATTGAAGTAGCCAGTCGAGCGAAGAGCTGTGCCGGGTGACCGGTCAGGAATACGGAGCAGCCCGTGTTGCAGATGGAGGTCGTGGGCGTAAGAGTTGAAATGCCCACAAACCAGCCGATCGTCTTGCTCAAGGAGGCACACGGGGAGCGGTTCCTTCCGATATGGATTGGCATGACCGAGGCGACGGCGATCGCCCTGGCCCAAGCGGAGGAGCCACCGCCGCGGCCGCTCACCCATGACCTCTTCCGTGACGTCCTGAGCGCCCTGGGCGTCGGCCTGCGGGCGGTCAACATTGTGGCGCTGCGTGACGGCATCTTCTTCGCCGATCTGGTGTTCTCCAACGGCGTGGAGGTGAGCGCGCGGCCGTCGGACTCGATCGCGCTCGCGTTGCGCACCGGAGCCCGCATCTTCGCCAGCGAGGAGGTGGTCCAGGAGGCCGGCGTGGTCATCCCCGATGACCAAGAGGACGAGGTGGAGAAGTTCAGGGAGTTCCTTGACACAATCACTCCTGAAGACTTCGGCAGGGCGGGGTAGGTATTTCGGTGCATTTACGCTTCACGACGCGCCGAGCCGGATCGTTGACTGAGCATGGTCACGGTCCTACGGTGCAAGTGAAACCCGTGGCCGCCCTTCATGAACCCCCAGATCAGGCCACGGGATGAGAGAAAGCCGGAGGTCCGCGTGGCGGTCAGCAGCGGCGAGGGAAAGACGGCCGGCCAGGAAGATCCGGTACGGCGTGAGGACGCGCGGCAGCGTGCCGGGGAGCAGGGTCTGCTCTTCGACGAGCAGCCGGCGGCGTTGCCGGGCGACATCGGATACCGCGGGCCCACGGCCTGCGCGGCGGCCGGCATCACCTACAGGCAGCTCGACTACTGGGCGCGCACGGGCCTGGTAGAGCCCACGATCAGGGCCGCGCAAGGCTCGGGCTCCCAGCGGCTCTACAGCTTCCGCGACATCCTGGTGCTCAAAGTCGTCAAGCGGCTCCTCGACACCGGGGTGTCGCTGCAGCAGATCCGCACGGCCGTGCAGCATCTGCGCGATCGCGGGGTTGCCGACCTCGCCCAGATCACGCTCATGAGCGACGGCGTCAGCGTCTACGAGTGCACCTCCGCCGACGAGGTGATCGACCTGCTCCAGGGCGGCCAGGGCGTGTTCGGCATCGCGCTCGGCCGGGTCTGGCGCGAGGTCGAGGGATCCCTCGCGGAGCTGCCGGGGGAAAGAGCGGCGGTCGAGGACACCGTCCCGGCCGACCACCCCGCTGACGAGCTCGCCCAGCGCCGCCGCGCCCGACGCATCGGGTGAAATCCCCTTGTAACGCATAGGGGCTGTAATGTAGGACAGCAAGGCTGATGACCCCGTGCGGGAGAGTCTCTGGGGCCCACGGGTCCCGGGGCGCCGAAGGAGCAACCCTCCCCGGAATCTCTCAGGCACCCCGTACCGCTCGGGCGAGGCAACTCTGGAAAGCAGGCGCGCCCGCCAGGCGTGCCTCACCGACGGTGCAAGCCCCTGTTCACGGGGGTGAAGCTCTCAGGTCGCGGTGACGCCGCGCTGACAGAGTGGGGAGATCCGGCACTCGCCCGCGCCCTGGCGCCGGTCTCCATAGCCTCGGGAGGCACTGTCCATGACCGACCTGTCAGCTCCGCCGTTCTCATCCCGGCACATCGGCCCCTCCGCTGCCGAGCAGCAGCGCATGCTCGAGGCCGTCGGCTTCGAGTCCGTGTCCGATCTGGTGGCCGTGGCCGTCCCCGAGGCCATCAGGGCCAAGGACCGGCTCCAGCTGCCCGCCGCCGCGAGCGAGACCGAGGCGATCGCCGAGCTCCGCGCCCTCGCCGACCGCAACCGGGTGCTGACCTCGATGATCGGCCTGGGCTACCACGACACGATCACGCCCGCGGTGATCCGCCGCAACCTGCTGGAGAACCCGGGCTGGTACACCGCGTACACGCCCTACCAGCCGGAGATCTCGCAGGGCCGCCTCGAGGCGCTGCTGAACTTCCAGACGGTCGTCTCCGACCTCACCGGCCTGCCCGTCGCCGGGGCCTCCCTTCTCGACGAGGCCACGGCCGCCGCCGAGGCCATGACGCTGGCCCGGCGCGCCGGCAAGTCCAAGAGCAACGTGTTCGTGGTCGACGCCGACGCGCTGCCGCAGACCAAGCGGGTGCTGGCCACCCGCGCCGAGCCGCTCGGCATCACGCTCGTGGAGCACCCGCTCGACGGCGAGCTGCCCGCGTGCTTCGGCGTGCTCGTCCAGTATCCGGGAGCCTCCGGGCGGCTGCGTGACTTCCGCGCCGTGGCCGCCGCCGCGCACGAGGCGGGCGCGCTCGTCGTGGCCGCCGCCGACCTGCTGGCCCTCACGCTCGTGGCCGCGCTGGGCGAGCTCGGCGCCGACATCGCGATCGGCTCCTCGCAGCGTTTCGGGGTGCCGTTCGGGTTCGGCGGGCCGCACGCCGCTTACATGTCGGTACGCGAGGGGCTGCAGCGGCAGATGCCGGGCCGCCTGGTCGGCGTGTCCGTCGACGCCGACGGTGACCCCGCCTACCGGCTGGCCCTGCAGACCCGTGAGCAGCACATCCGCCGCGAGAAGGCCACCAGCAACATCTGCACCGCGCAGGTCCTGCTCGCCGTCATCGCCGGCATGTACGCCGTCTACCACGGCCCCGACGGGCTGCGCCGCATCGCCCACCGGGTCCACCGGCACGCGGTCGCCCTCGCCGACGGGCTGCGCGAGGCCGGCCTGGAGGTCGTGCACCGCGAGTTCTTCGACACCGTCCTGGTCCGCGTGCCCGGCCGGGCCGCCGAGGTCGTCGCCGCGGCCGCCGAGCGGGGCGTCAACCTGTGGCAGGCCGACGCCGACCACGTCTCGGTCGCCTGCGACGAGAAGACCGGCGCCGCCGAGGTGACCAAGGTGTGGGCGGCGTTCGGCGTGGACGGATCCGAGGTGGCCTTGGACGCCGACGCGTTGCCCGCCGCGCTGCTGCGCGAGTCGGCGTACCTGACCCACCCGGTCTTCCACGGCCACCACTCCGAGACGGCGATGCTGCGTTACCTGCGCAAGCTGCAAGACAAGGACATCGCGCTGGACCGCTCGATGATCCCGCTCGGCTCCTGCACGATGAAGCTGAACGCCAGCACCGAGATGGAGCCGATCACCTGGCCCGAGTTCGCCGCGATCCACCCGTTCGCGCCGGAGGCCCAGGCCGCGGGCTACACGGAGCTGATCGGCACGCTGGAGCGCTGGCTGGCCGAGATCACCGGCTACGACGCGGTGTCGATCCAGCCGAACGCCGGCTCGCAGGGCGAGTTCGCCGGGCTGCTGGCCATCCGCGCCTACCACCGCGCGAACGGCGAGAGCGGGCGCGACGTCTGCCTCATCCCGTCCTCCGCGCACGGCACCAACGCCGCCAGCGCCGTCATGGCGGGGATGCGCGTGGTGGTCGTGGCCTGCGACGCCGACGGCAACATCGACCTGGCCGACCTCGACGCCAAGATCGACAAGCACCGGGACGCGCTGGCCGCGATCATGGTGACGTACCCGTCGACGCACGGCGTGTACGAGGAGAGCATCACCGAGGTGTGCGCCAAGGTGCACGGCGCCGGCGGGCAGGTCTACGTCGACGGCGCCAACCTCAACGCGCTGGTCGGTCTGGCCAAGCCGGGCGAGTTCGGGGCCGACGTGTCCCATCTCAACCTGCACAAGACGTTCTGCATCCCGCACGGCGGCGGCGGCCCGGGTGTCGGCCCGGTGGCGGTGCGCGCCCACCTGGCGCGCTACCTGCCCGGCCACCCGCTGCACAACGACACGCCCGTGGGGCCCGTCTCGGCCGCCCCGTACGGGTCGGCGGGGATCCTGCCGATCTCGTGGGCGTACATCAGGATGATGGGCTCGGACGGCCTGACCGCGGCGACCGAGCAGGCCATCCTGTCGGCCAACTACCTCGCCCGGCGCCTGGCCCCCCACTACCCGGTGCTGTACACCGGGCGCGGCGGGCTGGTGGCCCACGAGTGCATCATCGACCTGCGGCAGATCACCAAGGAGACCGGCGTCACCGTGGACGACGTGGCCAAGCGGCTCATCGACTACGGCTTCCACGCGCCTACGATGTCGTTCCCGGTGGCCGGGACGCTGATGATCGAGCCGACCGAGAGCGAGGACCTCGACGAGCTCGACCGGTTCGCGGAGGCGATGATCGCCATCCGGGGGGAGATCTCCAAGGTGGCGTCCGGCGACTACGACAAGACCGACAACCCGCTGCGCAACGCGCCGCACACGGCCGAGTCCGTCGTCGCCGACGAGTGGGCGCACCCTTACTCGCGGACGGAGGCCGCCTACCCGGTGCCGTCGCTGCGGGACGGCAAGTACTGGGTGCCGGTGCGCCGCATCGACCAGGCGTACGGGGACCGCAACCTGGTGTGCTCGTGCCCGCCGCTGGAGGCCTACGAGGACTGAGCCGTCCGGCCGGCCCTGGATCTAGGGCCGGCCAGTCCTTCAGCGTCAACTGAGCAGACATGATCGCCAGAAGTGGTTAAGCTTCGTGCGACCGTCGCCAGAAGGAGCTCTCTTGACGTTCTCAGAGCTGGAGACACCGCCCCTCGACACCGCCCGCCGCCTCGCCGAGGACGGTGATCTCGACGGAGCCGCCGCCATCCTGAGCCGGCTGGCCGCCGACCCTGAAGGACCCGACCGGGCCCAGGCCGCCGTGGGGCTGGCCGTGGTGCTGGAGGAGCGCGGCGACGTCGAGGCCGCCCGCGCCGCGGCCAGGACCGCGCTGGCCACCGGACATCCTGAATACGCCGCGCAGGCCGCCTGCCATCTCGCGCAGGGCTTCGAGCGGGAGGGCCGGGCCGAGCAGGCCAGGGCCGCCTGGCAGGCCGTGCTGGGCGTCGGCACCGCCGCGTACGTGCCGCTGGCCCATCTCGCGCTGGCCCGGCTGGCCACGAGCCTCGAGGAGGCGGAGGCGGAGCTGCGGGCCGCCATGGCGGCCGGCGACGGCCAGATCGGCGCGCACGCGGCCCGGCAGCTGGCCGATCTGCTGATGGAGCACGACGAGCCTGGGATGGCGGCCGACGTCCTCATGGAGGCGCTGGAGTCGGCTCCCGAGGAGGATGTGCCGGGGCTGCGGGTGCAGCTGGGGATCGCGCATCTGGAGCTGGCCTGCGCCGAGTTCGCCGACACCGTGGAGGGCGGCGCCGACCCCCAGACCAGCGCGCTGGCCATCGAGCTGCTGGCCCGCACCCTGCCGCTGCGCGGGCGGGAGGAGGACGCCGAGCGGGTGTGGGCGTACGGGCTGGAGCACGAGGACGAGAGCCTGGCAGCCGAGGTCCGCCTCCGCTACGACCGCGACGCCTGATGGTCCGGCTCAGCCGCGGCGCATGATGGCCGCGGCGGCGGCCACGTTGATGATGACGATCGCCAGCCAGGTGATCGTCAGCCCCACCAGGCCGGCGTTGCCCGCCGCGATCGCCGTCAGCGGGATGCCGATGCCCATCGACCCCAGCGCGATCGGGATCATCGCGGCGCCGGGGTTCTTGCCCTGGTGCCGGTGTGGGGTGGCGCCGCGTACGGCCAGCTCGGCCTGCACGCGGGCGGCGATCGTCTCGTCGAGACGTTCCACGAACGACTCGACCAGCGCGGCTTCGTAGTCCGGGCCGAGGTCGCGGCGCGCGTCGAGCGTGGCCTGTAGATCATCCCGGAGGGGACGCTTGTCTGGCATAGGAAAATCATGCCCCGTACGCGGCACGCCGTCATCAGCCCTGAGGGGTAGGCCGGAATCGTCCGAAGGTACGGTTCTCCCATGGAGGTCATGACCCCGCGAGGACCCGCGATGGTCGAGGTCGACGAGGTGGCCGAGCCACGGCTGCTGCTCGTGCTGACCCACGGGGCCGCCGGGGGAGTGGACGCTCCCGACCTGGTGGCCGTGCGTGCCGCCGCGCTGGGGGCCGGGGCCGTCGTGGCGAGGGTGAGCCAGGCGTTCAGGGTGGCGGGGGCGCGGGCGCCCGGCTCGCCGGCCCGGCAGGACGAGGCGTGGGAGATCGTCCTGAGCGAGCTGCGTGCGCGGTGGCCGGAGCTGCCGCTGGTGCAGGGCGGGCGGAGCAACGGGGCGCGGGTCGCCTGCCGTACGGCCCAGGCGGTCGGCGCGGCGGCGGTCGTGGCGCTGGCCTTCCCGCTGCATCCGCCCGGCAAGCCAGAGCGGTCCAGGGCCGAGGAGCTACGCGGCGCTGGAGTGGATGTCCTGTGCGTCAGCGGAGATCGTGATCCGTTCGGCATCCCCGACGCGGCGGACGCGGCGCGCCTGGTGGTACTGCCGGGGGAGGGCCACGACCTGAAAAAGGACCCCGCCCGGGTGGGCGAGGTGGTGGCGGAGTGGATCACCCACTACGCGTAGGTCCGCAGGTCAGGCCGCGCCGACCACGGGCCGGTGCGGTTCGATGCTGGCGCCGCTGGGCAGGAGCTCCCCGGTGTCCTCGAACAGGACGACGCCGTTGCAGAGCAGGCTCCATCCCTGCTCGGGGTGGCAGGCGAGAGTGCGTGCCTTCTCGCGGTCTGGCGCCTCTGCATCCGGACAGGCCGGGTCGTGCGGGCACATCGGCGTGCCTCCGATATCTCGTGAAATGCCCCCGCTGAGGGACGGGAGCGGCTCGGGTTGTCGTTTTGGCAAGTGTGCGATGTCCGTCACACATTCCGACATAGTCCTTCGGACTGTTACAGGGGGGGTCCCCGGAACGTGTGACCTTCGACACAGCGTGCCTTATGCAGGATAACGGGCCAAGCGTGACACGCGCATCACGTTTGCAAACCCTTGAGGAGAGCGTCGAGTCCGCGCTCGAAGTCCATGTCGGCTCTTTCATCCCGTCTTACCCACTCGTCGACTTCGGGATCGGCCCAGCCGGACTGCTGGACCTCGACGGCGACGCTGCCGAACACGAAGGCCCGCAGCGCGCGGACGCCCTGCGCCGCGTCGTCCAGGCCGCCGTCGGCGAGTTGTTCGACCTGCTCCCTGATGGCGAGGGCCGTGGCCCCCTTCGGGGGTTTGGTCAGCGCCAGGGCGAGCACGCCCGGGTGCTCGCGGAGCAGCTCGCGCTCGGCCCGGCACCAGGCCTTGGCCGTCTCCTGCCAGGTCGAGCCCTGCTCCACGGTCACGGTGGTGACGTGCTCGGCCAGGGCGTCCATCAGCGCCTCCTTGCCCCGGGGCAGGTGGTGGTAGATGGCCATGGCCTCCACCTGCAGGGCGTCGCCCAGGCGCCGCATGGTCAGCCGGCGCAGGCCCTGGCTGTCGGCGATGTGGAGCGCGGCCTCGATGATGCGCTCGCGGGAGAGGGGAACGGGTGGTCGCTTGGCGGGCATGGCGATCATCTTACAATGTAAAGGCCGCCGCGCCGGGGTGATTTCAGTTCGTGTCGCGCGACGGCGTACTCTTGGCCGTTGAATGAGGTGCAGGCTGGCGAAAGGGCAGGGTCGATGGCGTTTTTCCGTCCGCGGGTGAGCCGGGAGGCCGAGGTTCGCTATCACGCGGACCAGGAGATCTCCAAGAGCTTTCCCGAGCTGCTCGAGAAGGCGCGGCAGGCCGAGCAGCTGCTGCGGGAGCTGCGGGCCGCGGCCGCCGACGACATCGAGCTGCTGGCCGCGGGGCGGGCGTTCGACCGGGCGCTGACCGACGCGCTGCGGGCCGCCGAGGCGGGGCAGCGGGCCACGTTCGGGGTGAAGTCCTACGACGATCGGATCGCGCGGCGCAAGGCCCGGGCCACGCCGGCCGGCCGGATGTGGACCGATGAGGTGGAGCGGCTGCGGACGCTGCGCGAGGAAAACCGGCTGTGGGGGATCCCGAGCGTGCCCCGCCCGGTGCCCTCCACCGTCTGACTCGACGCGCGCATGGAAAAGCCCCGGTCACGCCTCCCTCGTGTGGCCGGGGCTTTGCTTCAGAGCGGTCAGCTGGCCCAGTCGAGCAGCGGGCGGGTGTTGCTCGGGTGGCGCAGCTTGGACAGCGACTCCTTCTCCAGCTGACGGATCCGCTCCCGGGTCAGCCCCAGGTGCTTGCCGATCTCGTCGAGCGTGTGCGGCTTGCCGTCCACCAGGCCGAACCGCAGCGCCATGATCTTCGACTCCCGCGGCGAGAGGTTGTCGAGCACACCGCGCAGCTGGTCGCCCAGCAGCTGGCGGTCGACGATCTCCGAGGCCTCCGGCGAGTCGACGTCCTCGATGAGGTCGCCGATCGTGGTCTCCCCGTCCTCGCCGATCGTCGCGTTCAGCGAGATCGGCTGGCGGCTGGTGCGCAGCAGCTCTTCGATCTGGTCCGGCGTCTTGTCCAGCTCGATCGCCAGCTCCTCGGGCGTGGGCTCGCGCCCCAGGCGCTGGTGCATGTCACGCTCGATCCGCGACAGCTTGGAGAGCATCTCCAGCACGTGGACGGGCAGCCGGATCGTTCGCGCGGAGTCGGCGAAGCCGCGCTGGATGGCCTGCCTGATCCACCACATGGCGTAGGTGGAGAACTTGAAACCCTTGGTGTAGTCGAACTTCTCCACGGCCCTGATCAGTCCCAGGTTGCCCTCCTGGACCACGTCCAGCAGGGACATGCCGCGGTCGGTGTACTTCTTGGCCACCGAGACGACCAGCCGCAGGTTGGCCTCCAGCATGTGGTCCTTGGCCTGCCGGCCGTCCTCGACGACCATGCGCAGGTCCTCGCGGACGTCCAGCGGCAGCTCGGGGTGGGTCTCCAGCTTGTACTCGGCGTACAGTCCGGCTTCGATCCGCCTGGCCAGCTCGACCTCCTGTGCCGCGGTCAGCAGCGTGCGGCGGCCGATGGACTTGAGGTAGGTGTGCACCGAGTCGCCCATGGTGGACTGCGTGTCGTCCAGGTCGAGCTGCTCGGTCTCGATTTCTTCGTTCTCAGAGGTCATGACGATGTCGTCGGGCACGTCCTCCTCGTGTTCCGGCTTGGGGTCGGGCGGGACGACGCCCTTCGCCGCGGCCGGCATGTCGGTTTTTGCCTTGGCCGCCTTACGGCCGGTAGCCTTTGCTCGCGAGGTCGGAGACTTCTTCGGAGCGGCTTCTTCCTGCTCCTCGGTGGCCCTCGACTGTGCGGGCTTCCTGGTGGTGGTCTTCTTGGGGGCGGTCTTGCTGAGCGACGGCTCGTTCTCGGCGGCCAGGCTCACGCCGGCCTCCGACAGCTCGCGCAGTATCGTGCGGCCCTCAGAGGGGCTGATCCCGGCTTCGGCGAACGCGTCACGCAGCTCCGCCAGAGAAAGGTGACCCTGGTTACGCCCTCGTTCAAGCAATTGGTCGAGAGTCGCGGGTGGGGTCGCCACGGCGGATGTGGGCATGAGGACACCTCCTCCGTACGGAGTAGAAGCGATCAGGCAGGTTATGGCGGGCGGCTTCGTTGTCCGCACGGCGCACCAGTATCAATAACGCCATTCTCCGCCATTTGTTCCCGCCTGGACGAAATGCCAAAAAGGGACGGATCGCCCATGTGGCGAGCCGTCCCTCGTGCGGGTCTTACTCGGTCACGTCGATCTCGCCGGTCGTGACCTCCGGCATGGGCATGGGCTCGGCGTCCTCCATGCGCTCGTCCGTCCAGTATTCGAGCACCTTGCTGGGGTCGGGGTTGACCTCCCGGGAGACCACGATGTCGTCATCGGTGGGCTCGGGAGACGGGGCCGGCGTCGCCGGCGGGCCGGACGGTGATGCCTTCTCCACCACAGCTCTGGTCTCCTCGCCGACCTGGTCGAGCCTGCCCGCGGAGGCGGCCGCCGCGACTGAGACGCCGGCGATGACGATGGCGCCGATGATGGCCGCGGATGCCCACATCTTGCGGGTCTGGTCCATGAAGGCTCCCTCCTTCTCCCCACTCTGACGCAGCCGCACCTCGTCAGGTTCCTGCTTTCAGCCGTACCAGATCGGTCTTGCCGTTCGGCAGCAGCGGCAGTCCGGTGACCAGGCGCAGCTCGCGCGGGGTGGCGTGAGGGGGAAGCCTATCGCGGCAGTATGCCCGCAATTGGGCAAGCGTGAGTGGCGTGTCGGGGGCGGCGGGGACCACGACCGCGGTGACGAGCTCGCCCCATTCGGGGTCGGGCACGCCGATCACGGCCACGTCGGCGATCGCGGGGTGGGTGCCGAGCACGGCGGCCACGGCGGCGGCCATGACCTTCTCGCCACCGGTGTTGATGACGTCGTCTGCCCGGCCCAGCACCCGCAGCCGCCCGCCGGCCAGCTCGCCCAGGTCGGAGGTGACGAACCAGCCGCCGTCGAACGGGGCGGGCTCGCCGGAGCGGTAGCCGGAGAAGAGCACGGGACCGGCGATCCGGATCAGCCCGTCCTCGCCGATCTTGAGATCTACATTGTAAAGGGGCTGGCCGTCGTACACGCAGCCGCCGCACGTCTCGCTCATCCCGTACGTCGTCACGATCCGGCCGCCGAGGTCCCGGGCCCGCTCCAGCAGGCCAGGACGGGGCGCGGCGCCGCCGAGCAGGATGGTGCGGAACCCCGACAGGTCGGCCTCCAGCTCCACGAGCCGGTGCAGCTGGGTCGGCACCAGCGAGACGTGGTCGGCGCCGGAGTCCAGGACCGCGCGCGGGTCGAAGCGCGGGTGGATGATCGGCTCGCTGTCCGACAGCAGGGCGCGCACCAGGACCTGCAGGCCGGAGACGTGGGAGACGGGCAGGCAGCACAGCCAGCGCTCGCCCTTGGAGGCCTCCACGCGCCGCAGGGAGGCGGCCGCGGAGGCGCGCAGCGCGGTGGCCGAGAGCATCACGCCCTTGGGCGTGCCGGTGCTGCCGCTGGTGGCGATCACGACCGCCACGTCGGCGGGCACGCCGGCGCCGCCGTCCTGGGGCGTCCCGTCGACGTGGGTGGGGCGCAGCGCGGCCAGCGCGGCATCGGCCTGGCCGGGAGGCAGGGGGAGGACGGCGGGTCCGTCGCCGGTCAGCGCGTCGCGGACGGCCGTGAACAGCGCGGGTCCCGGAGGCTGCACAATGGCATGCAGCGGACGGTCCGGATGCGACGGGTTCCTCCACATGCTCGTAAGGTTAATGGCGACACGTCGGACAGCGGCGCAGGGAAGCGGGGAGGGTCGTGGCAGGTTCTCCCGAAGCTCCCGGGGTTCCCGCGGTCTTCCGAATCCCGATGCGCCTGCGTTTCCGGGGACAGACCGTCAGAGAAGGGGTGCTGCTGCGCGGCCCGGCGGGGTGGGGGGAGTTCTCCCCGTTTCCGGAGTACGGCCCGCGCGAGTGCGCCCGGTGGCTGGCGTGCGCCCGCGAGGCGGCCTTCGAGGGCTGGCCGGAGCCGGTGCGCGACAGCGTTCCCGTCAACGCGACGGTGCCTGCGGTCGATCCCGAGCGGGCCTACGAGCTGGTGCGGCGCTCCGGCTGCGGCACGGCCAAGGTCAAGGTGGGCGAGCGGGGGCAGACGTTCGACGAGGACGTGGCCAGGGTGGAGGCCGTGCGTGACGCGCTCGGCCCGGCGGGCAGGCTCCGGGTCGACGTCAACGGCGCGTGGAGCGTCGATGAGGCCGTGCGGCGGCTGAAGCGCCTGGACACCTACGACCTGGAGTACGCCGAGCAGCCGTGCGCCACGCTGGAGGAGCTGGCGGCGGTGCGGCGGGCCTGCGACGTGCCGATCGCCGCCGACGAGTCCATCCGGCGGGCCGAGGATCCGCTGCGGGTCAGGGCGGCCGAGGCGGCCGACGTCGCGGTGGTCAAGGTACAGCCGCTGGGCGGGGTGCGAAACGCGCTGCGGGTGGTGGAGGCGTGCGGGCTGCCCGCCGTGGTCTCCAGCGCCGTCGAAACCTCTGTAGGTCTCGCGGCGGGGCTGGCGCTGGCGGCGGCGCTGCCGTCGTTGCCGTACGCGTGCGGGCTCGGCACGCTGCCGCTGCTCGCGGGCGACGTCGTGGACGACCCGCTGACGCCCGTGGACGGGCGGCTGGCGGTGCGCCGCCCATCGGTGGATGATCAGCAGTTGTCGGCTTTTGAGATTGAATCTCCCCAGTGGCTTCGCCGGATGCAGGAGGCGTCACGTTGAACCCCGCGACCGCGCTGGCCACCGTGCTGGTCGACGAGCTGGTGCGCTGCGGCCTGACCGACGTGGTGCTGGCGCCCGGCTCGCGCTCGGCCCCGCTGGCGCTGGCGCTGCACGCCGAGTCGCGGGTGCGGCTGCACGTGCGCATCGATGAGCGCTCGGCGTCATACCTGGCGCTCGGGCTGGCCAAGCGGTCCGAGCGGCCGGTCGCGCTGATCTGCTCGTCCGGCACGGCCACCGCGAACTTCCACCCGGCCGTGATCGAGGCGAGCGAGTCGGGCGTGCCGCTGCTGGTGCTCACCGCCGACCGCCCGCCCGAGCTGCGCGGCACCGGCGCCAACCAGACGATCGACCAGATCAAGCTCTACGGGACGGCCACGCGCTGGTTCGCCGAGGTCGGCGTGCCGGAGGACCGCCCCGGGCAGGTGGCCTACTGGCGGTCGCTGGCCTGCCGCGCCTACCAGCGGGCCGCCGGCCCGGCGAACCCCGGCCCTGTCCATCTCAACCTGGCCTTCAGGGAGCCGCTCATCCCCGACGGCGACACCACCTGGTGCGAGCCGCTCGACGGCGGCGCCAACGGCCCGTGGGTGCGGGCCAGGGTCGCTCCCCCGCCGATCGCCCTGCACATCCCGCCGACCCGGCGCGGCGTGCTGGTCGTCGGCGACGGCGCCGCGAACGTGCGCCGCTACGTGGCCGCCGCCGGCATGGCGGGCTGGCCCGTGCTGTCGGAGCCGAACGGCGGCGCCCGGTACGGCGACCACGCCATCTCGACCTACCACTACCTGCTGGGGACGCCCGAGTTCGCCGACGCGCACCGGCCCGATGTGGTGGTCACCTTGGGGCGGCCCGGGCTGTCGCGGCCGCTGCTGTCCTGGCTGCGGCGGACCGCGGAGCACATCGTGGTGGCGCCCGACCTGGACCGCTGGCCCGACCCGACCAGGTCGGCCACACAGGTGGCGCAGGCGGTGGAGATCCCGGTGGCCGCGGGCGACGACAGCTGGCTGCACGCCTGGCGACGGGCGGACCTCGCGGCCAGGTCGGCCGTGGACGAGGTGCTCGACGTCTCGGGTGTCAGCGAGCCGCGCCTGGCCAGGGACCTGGTGGACGCGCTGCCGAACGGGGCGCTGCTGTTCTGCGGGTCGTCGATGCCGATCAGGGACCTGGACCAGGCGATGCGGCCGCGGCGCGGCATCAGAGTGATGGCCAACCGGGGCGCCTCCGGGATCGACGGCCTGGTCTCGACCGCGATGGGGGCGGCGCTGGCGCACAACGGGCCCGCCTTCGCGCTGCTCGGCGACCTGTCGTTCCTGCACGATCAGAACGGGCTGATCCTCGGGCCCCGCGAGCCCCGGCCCGACGTGTGCTTCGTGGTGGTCAACAACGACGGGGGCGGGATCTTCTCGCTCCTGCCGCAGGCGGCGGTGCGCGACCCGTTCGAGCGGGTCTTCGGCACGCCGCACGGGGTCGATCTCGGGTATGCGACGGCCGCGACCGGGACGCCCTACACGCTGGTGTCGGAGATCACGGAGCTGCCGAAGGCGCTGCGCGGCGAGGGGCCGCGCGTGGTCGAGGTGCGTACCGACCGCGAGGAGAACGTGCTCGTGCACGCCCGCCTGCGTGAGGCCGCGCAGGCGGCCGTCCGCGCCCTGCTGGCCGCCTAGCGGCGCCCTGCTGGCCGCCTTGCGGCGCGCGGCGGTCAGCCGCCCAGCACGTCGAGGAGGCGGTTGAGCGGGCCGTCCAGGCCGTAGCGGTCGGCCAGGCGCACCAGCGCCTCGGGGTCGCGCGGCTTGGCCGGCAGCGCCAGGTCGGCGGCCGGGAGCGGGGCGTCATGGGCCACCTTGACCACCGCGGGAGCGGCGCTCAGGTAGTCGCGGGCCGCGGCCAGCCTGGTGCGGCTGCCGGCGGGGAAGCCATCGGTCACGCCCCCGTCCAAGGCCTCGAGCAGGGCCTCGAGGGAGCCGAAGCGGGTGATGAGCGCGGCCGCGGTCTTCTCGCCGACGCCGCTCACGCCGGGCAGGCCGTCGCTGGGGTCGCCCCGCAGCGTGGCGAAGTCGGCGTAGGCGCGGCCGGGGACGCCGTATTTGGCGGTGACGAACGCCTCGTCCACGATCTGCAGGTTGCGGATGCCGCGGACGGTGTAGAGCACGCGGACCGGTCGGGCGTCGTCGACCAGCTGGAACAGGTCGCGGTCGCCGGTGACGATGTCGACCGCGCCACCCGACCGGTGGGTGAGCGTGCCGATGACGTCGTCGGCCTCGTAACCGGCGGACTCCAGGCGGGCGATGCCGAGCGCGTCGAGCACCTCCTGGATGACGGCGATCTGTGGGACGAGCGCGTCGGGCACCACTTCGGTGTTGCCGTGGGCGACGCGGTGCGCCTTGTAGGTCGGGATCGCCGCCACGCGGAAGGCCGGACGCCAGTCGGCGTCCATGGTGGCCGCGAGCTCCGCGGGGGAGTGCTTGCGCACGAGAGTGGCGATCATGTCGATGAGGCCGCGCACGGCGTTGACGGGCGAGCCGTCGGGGGCCGTGATCGACTCCGGTATGCCGTAGAAGGCGCGGAAGTAGAGGGACGGGGTGTCCAGAACCATCAGCACGTGTCTATGGTCGCACTCCCGACGGGTCCTCGCTGGTTACGCAAGCTGCCGCTCTCGGACTCTGCTCGTTGCTCCGGTCTATGCGCAGGGATCCCCCAGGATGCCCACTCCCAGGAGACAGGCGTCGTCTTCGGGGTTGGGCCCGCCGATGTCGGACAGCAGGCGGTCGAGCCCGGACTCCAGCTCGTTTCCCCGCACGTCGGCGGCGGCGGCGAGGGCCAGGTCGAGGCCGACGTCGATGTCGCGGGTGCGCCGCTCGACCAGGCCGTCGGTGAACAGCAGCAGCACGTCCCCGGGCCGCAGCCGGGTCGTGGCCAGCTCGTACGGGCGCCCGCACGCGGCGCCGAGCAGCACGCCCCTGGGCTGGCCGAGCCGACTGGCCACCCCGTCGCGGACCAGGATAGGCGCCAGGTGGCCGGCCTGGCTCCAGGCGAACACCCGGGTCCGCGGGTCCAGATGCCCGATGACCGCCGTGGCGGTGGTGTCGTTGAGCTGGTGCAGGACCAGCTCGTTCAGCCAGTCCAGTAGCCGGTTGGCGGGCCGGCCCGTCATGGCGAGGCCCACCAGGGCGTGGCGGAGCTGGGCCATGTGCGCGATGGCGGGCAGGCCGTGGCCGGAGACGTCGCCGATGGCCAGCAGCAGGCGGCCGTCGGGGGAGGGAGCCGCCTCGAACCAGTCGCCGCCCAGGTTCGCGGTCTTCTCGGCGGGCACGTAGCGCACCGCGATGTTGGTGTCCGGCAGGCCCGGATAGCAGGCGGGGTCGGGAAGGATCGCATCGCGCAGCGCCAGCATCACGTGGCGCTCCTCGGCGGCCTGCTCGCGGGCCTCCAGGAGCTGGCGGCGCGATTCCGACATCAGGCGCTCGGCGCGGCGGCGGCCGGTGATGTCCTGGATGACGCCGTGCAGGCCGATGGGGCCGCCGGGAGCCATCAGCGGCTCGAGCACCATGCGAATGTCACGCAGATCCCCGGAGCTCGCGCTGCGTCTGATGCGGAACTCGGCCTGGACCGGCTCGACACTCTGCACGGCGGACCACAGGAGCCGGTCCAGCGCGGCCACGTCGGCGGGCTCGACGTGCTTGGCGAGCTGGGGCAGGGCGATGGGACCCTGGGCCGGGTCGCGGCCGAAGATCGTATACACCTGCTCGGACCAGATCGTCTGGCCGGTGTGGAGGTGCCATTCCGCCCAGCCCATGTTGCCGAGCCGCTGCGCGTGCGCCAGCCGTGCGGCGAGCAACTCCGCATCGGATTTGTGCCCGAGCAGCCCGGCCGCGCCTATGACGTCGACCATAGTCTCACTCTCAAAGTGCAGTGGATCTGAACAATTGTCCCCACACTACGTGATCGTTGTTGAACGGAGTGTAGCGAGTGCTTCCCGTGTTGTGAGAGCTTTTCGCGGATAGTGGGAGACCCGGGGCGGAGTAGATTTGGGCCTGTGACGTCCTCAGACCTGTATCCCGTGTCCCGCCTGGCCGCCGTGCAGGAGGCCACCGCCAAGAGCGGCCTTGACGCCCTGCTGCTCACGCCAGGGCCCGATCTGCGCTATGTGAGCGGCTATGACGCCAAGCCGCTGGAGCGGCTGACGTGCCTGGTGGTGCCCGCGGCGGGGGAGCCGTTCATGATGGTGCCCCGCCTGGAGCTGCCTGCCGCCGAGGCCTCGCCCGCATCGCGGCTCGGGCTGGAGTTCGTGGCCTGGGACGAGACCGACGACCCCTACGCGATCGCGGCGGCCCGGCTGGGGCAGGCCGGCAAGGTCGGGCTGGCCGACCGGATGTGGGCCATGTCGTCGCTGCGCTTCCGCGAGGTGCTGCCGGGCGCCGAGCAGGTGCTGGCCGGGAGCGTGCTGCGGCAGTTGCGGATGCGCAAGTCCCCGGCCGAGGTGGCGGCGCTGTGCGAGGCGGGGGAGGCGATCGACGCCGTCCACCGGCGGGTCCCCGAGTTCCTGCGCGCCGGGCGGAGCGAGCGCGACGTGGCCAGGGACATCGCCGAGGCGATCCTGGCGGCCGGGCACGCGACGGTCGACTTCGTGATCGTCGCCTCCGGCCCCAACGGGGCCAGCCCGCACCACGACGTGTCCGACCGGGTGATCCAGAAGGGCGAGCCGGTGGTGGTCGACATCGGCGGCCAGCTGCACAGCGGCTACTGCTCCGACTCCACGCGCACCTACAGCGTGGGCGAGCCGCCGGCCGACTTCAGCGCCTACTACGAGGTGCTGCGCCGCGCCCAGGAGGCGGCGTGCGCGGCGGTGCGGCCCGGCGTCTCGTGCGAGTCGGTCGACGCGGCCGCCCGCGAGGTGATCGCCGAGGCCGGATACGGCGACTACTTCATCCACCGGACCGGGCACGGGATCGGGATCGAGACGCACGAGGAGCCCTACATCGTGGCCGGCAACGGGGAGCCGCTGGAGCCCGGCTTCGCCTTCTCCGTCGAGCCGGGCATCTACCTGCCGGGGCGGCATGGGGCCAGGATCGAGGACATCGTCGTGTGCACCGACAGCGGAGGTGAGCGGCTCAACAACACGCCGCGCGAGCTCGTGATCGTGTAGGCGCCGTCAGTCGAGGAGCTTGTGGACCTCCGGGTCCACCTTCAGGCCGAGGTCCGGCTGGTCCAGCCAGTCCAGCCGGACCCGCGCGTCCTGCGCGCGCCGGGCCAGCTCCAGCCGCAGCTTGTGGACGCTCAGCAGCAACGCCTGCAGGGAGTCGACCCCGAAGGCCGCCCCGGCCCGCTCCTCGCCCAGCCCCGCGATCTGATGGGGGCAGCGCCAATCCCCGTGTGAGCTGAGCCGGTCCGGCCTCGGCCTGCCGATCCGCACCGTCACGGGCGTACGGGCGCCGTCCTCGGCGACGGCCTCCAGCTGCCGCTCGGCCACGACGTCGCCGAGCTCGTAGGTCATCGTCATGAGGGCAACTGTGGCACAGTCGCTGTCATGTTCGCGGAGGTCACCTACGCCACCCGTCCCGGCTCGGCCGACCGGCCCAACGAGGATCTGGTGATCGCCGGGCCGTCCTGGATCGTCGTGCTCGACGGGGCCACGGCGGCGGCCGGGGTGGACAGCGGCTGCGTGCACGACGTGTCCTGGCTGGTGGCGCGGCTCGGCGGGGCGCTGGCGGCGCGGCTGGCCGCGGACGGTGACACGCCGCTGGCCGGGGTGCTGGAGCGGGCCATCGAGGAGACGGTGGCGGCGCACGGCGGCGGGTGCGATCTGGGCAACCCGGATTCGCCGTCCGCCACGGTGGCCATGGTGCGGATCGGGCGGGGGCGTGTGGAATACCTCGTGCTGGGCGATTCGCCGGTCGTGCTCGCGCGGGCGGATGGCGGGGTCGCAGTGGTCGCCGACGATCGGCTGGAGCGGCTGCCGGGCGGGCGGCCGTACACGGTGGAGCTGGTGCGGCGGATGCGGAACGTGCCGGGCGGCTTCTGGGTGGCCGCCGCGCGGCCCGAGGCGGCCGGCCAGGGCGTGGGCGGGGCGGTGGACGTACGGGAGGTGCGAGGGGTCGGGGTGTGCACCGACGGGGTGGCGCGGCTCGTCGACTGGTACGGCTGGAACTGGGACGACGTGGTGGCCGTGCTGGACGGCGAGGGGCCGGATGCGGTGATCGGGGACGTGCGGGGGCTGGAGGAAGCGCGTGGGCCGGTCCGGGGGAAGCGGCACGACGACGCCTCCGTGGCGTGGGGGCGGGTGCGGCCTGTCGCGGGCTGACCGCATCTGGACAGACCGGCGTGTATCAGGCATTGCCCACCTTGCTCTGACATGGGGGAGGGAGCGGGCATGTTCGTCGGCAGGACGGCGGAGCTGGCCCTGCTGCGCGCCGAGCTGCGCGCGGCGGGCGGGGGCCGCGCCAGGAGGGTCGTGGTCCAGGGCCCTGAGGGGATCGGCAAGACCGCCCTGGTCCGTCACACGCTCGGTGGGGAGGCGGGCGTGCGGGTGCTGGCCGCCGGCGGTGAGGAGGGGGAGCGGTGGCTCGCCCTCGGTGTGCTGCGGCAGCTCGCGGACGATGCGGCGGGCCCGGACGGACGTGCCTCGGCGCTGGAGGGCCTCGAGGCGGCCGGGCTGGAGGCGGCCGGGCTCGATGCGGCCGGGCAGGACCCGTGCGCGGCGGGGCAGGTGATCTGCGAGGTCATCGGGGCGTTACAGGCGCACGGGCCGGTGGTGGTGCTGATCGACGACGCCCAGTGGGCGGACCGGCCGTCGCTGCACGCCCTGGGATACGTGCTGCGGCGGCTGCGGGCCGGGCGGGTGCTCGTGCTGGTCGCCGTCCGCGACGTCGCCGACCCCTGGCTGCCCGACGGGCTGCGACGCCTCCTGACCGATGACGACACGCTCCGCATCACGCTCGGCGGGCTGAGGGCCGCCGACCTGGCCGAACTGTCCACCGCCCTGGCGCCGCCATCGGGAGTGCTCCCCGGCAAGCCGCTGCCGCTGCCGCTGCCGCGGCTCGGCGAGGAGGCGGCCGAGCGGCTGCGCGAGCACACGCGGGGCAACCCGCTGCACGCCTGCGCCCTGCTGGCGACGGTGACCCGGCCCGTCCTCGATGACGCCGCCGTATGCCTGCCGGCTTCCGGCACCTACCTGCGGCCCTTCGCGCGCCGCCTGGACGGCTGCGCACCGGCCGCCAGGCAGCTCGTCGCCGCCTGTGCCGTGCTCGGGGAAGGGTGCCCGCTGCACGTGGCCGCGGCCGTCGCCGGTGGGCTCGACGACCCCCTGGACGCCCTGGAGGAGGCCGTCGCCGCCGGGCTGCTCCGGGAGCTGCCCGGCCGGCTGATCGGCTTCCCCGAGCCTCTCGCCCGGGCCGCCGCGTACGACGGGCTGGGCCCGGGCACCAGGGCCCGCCTGCACCTCGCGGCGGCCGCGCAGGCCGGCGACACCAGCACGGCGCTGCGGCACCGGGCCGCGGCGGCGAGCGGACCCGACGACGTGCTGGCCGAGGAACTGGCCGGGTACGCGGCCAAGGCCGCACAACACGGGCGGTGGCGGGAAGCCGCCGCCCATCTGGAGCCGGCCGCCAGGCTCATCGACGCCGCGCGCGCCCCCGCTCGCCGCGACGAGCTGCGTACGGCCGCGCTGGAGCACGTTCTCATCGGAGGTGACGTGCTCCACGCGGAACGGCTCGCCGGAGCCTTGGCCACACGCGACCGGGAAGACGCGGCGCCGGCGCGCTGGTACGTGCTGGGCCGGCTCGCGCTCGTCTCCGGGCGCTTCGACGAGGCGTCGGTTTTGCTGGACGAGGCGTGGCGGGTTCGGGAGCCCGGCCTGGCCGCCGACGTGGCCGAGCAGCTGGCCTGGCTGCACCTGGTGACGGGGGATCGCGCGGGGGCGGTGCGCTGGGCCCGCCTGGCGATCGAGCAGCCGATCCAGGGCACGATCGCCAGGCCGTACGACGTGCTGGCGCTGGCAGGGGCATCCAGCGTCGGCGCCCCGCCCGGCAGCCTCGCGGCGGCCGTCGCCCACCTTGAGCGGGACGCGCCGGAGCAGGCATGCGCCGTGCTGAAGCAGGTCGTGGCTGAGGCCGAGAAGGCGGGGCTGCCACACCATCGGCTGCCGGCCACCGCGCTGCTGGCCGCCGCCGAGCACACGTGCGCCCGCTGGCACGACGCCGCCGCCCGCGCCGAGCGCGCGCTGGCCGAGGCGGCGGCGCTCGGCCAGCGGTGGCTGCTGCCCTGCCTGGAGGCGGTGTGCGTGGCGCCGCTCGCGGCTCTGGGCGAGCACGAGCGGGCGCTCGCCCACGCCGGCGCCGCGATGACCGCCGCCCGCCGCATGCGCCACGCCCTGGGGGAGACACAGGCGGGCCTGGCCCTGGCGCTCCTCGGCATCGAGGATACGTCGCGGGTGGTAGGCGCTGCGGACGCGTCGTGGGTGGTGGGTGCTCCCGACGCGTCGGCGGTGGTTGGCGCTGCTCACGTGTCGTCGGTGGTCAGCGCTGCTGACGCGTCCAGCGTGGTTGGCGCTGCATACGAGTCGTCGGTGGTCGGCGCTGCCGAGGCGTCGCTGGTGGTCGGCGCTGCAGATGGGTCATCGGTGGTCAGCGCTGCTGAAGCGTCGTTGGTGGTCGGCGCTGCCGATGCGTCGGCGGTGGTGGGCGCTGCGGACGTGTCGTCGGTGGTGGGCCCGTTCATCCCCGACGCTTTTGTGCCCGACCCGCGGCCGCGCCGGATCGAGGCGCTGATCGCCGAGGGCAGGCTGCCCGAGGCCGAGCGCGCCTTCGCCGCTTTCGGCAAGCTCGGCGCGGCGTGGCAGTCCGACAGGGCCGGCGGGGCGGCGGGGCCGCGCCGGCAGGCGGAGCGGATCAGGCTGGGGGCGCTGCTGCTGGCCGCCGGGAACGTTCCCGCGCAGGCCGAGGAGGACTTCGTCAGTGCCCTGGCGCTCGTCGAGCGGGGGGTGTGCCCGCTGGAGGAGGCGCGGGTGCTGCTGGACCTCGGACGGCTCCTACGCCGCACAGGCAGGCGCAGGGCGGCCGCGGAACGGCTCGGCGCCGCCCGCGCGATCTTCGAACGCCTGGGCGCGCGTCCGCTCGTGGACCGCTGCGCGCAGGAGCTGGCGGCGTGCGGGCTCGAACCGCAGGCCACGGTACGGCTGGGGCTGACGCCCCAGGAGCTCAGCACCGCCACGCTGGTGGCCCACGGCCTGACCAACCGTCAGATCGCGACAGAGCTGCTGATCAGCGTCAAGACGGTCGAGTACCACATCGGCAAGATCTACACCAAGCTCGGCATCAGCTCCCGCGTCGCGCTCGCCGCCAAGGTCGCGACCGACGCCCGATCGACGTGACCCGGCTTACCCGCCTGACAGGCGGCCGCGCCGGTCGCGGCCGGACGCCTGCTCGACGGGGCTGCGCCGCGTCCTCCGCCTCGGGCGCGGTGCCAGGCCAGGTTGGAGGGACGACGTGGCGTTCCCAGTCAGAGGAGCAGACTGATCGGCCACGCTGCTGATACCTTGATCGATAGCGCGCGATCATGAAACAATTCTCCAACAGATGTATATATCCGGGTATTGGGGGTCGTCGCCCATGATCCTCGAGTCGATCGAGCGGCCCTAGGATGCCGGACGGCGAGCCGGGCGAGGCGTACGAGCTCGGCAGGACGTGCGCGCTGGCCGCCGAGTGCGGCAGAGACCTGCGACGCTGCGCCCAGATGTACGGCACGCTGTTCCCGCGCGCCGCCTTCGACGCCGAGCTCTACAACACCCTGACCCTCGCCACCGCCTTCAGCGCCCCCTGGGCCGCCGACCGCCTGAAGGTCGTCAACCGGGCCGCCCTGTGGGTCCTGGCCGTCGACCGGCTCGTGGACCACACCGCGACCACCCGGGAGCAGGTGAACCGCCTGACCCGTGAATGCCTTGCCGTCGCCGACGGTGCCGTGCCCCGCTCGGCGGTCACCCGGTTCCTGGCCGACCTGCGCGATGAGCTGGGCACCGTCAAGGAGTTCGACGGCCTGCAGTGGCTCTGGCGCGACCAGCTCGGTATCTGCATCTGCTCGGCGACCTGGCGTCATACCGGCGAGACATGAGTTGGGGCGATCTGAACATTCTGGGGTTCGGCGTCAGCCGCGCCGAGGTGACCGACGCGATGGCCGCGCTCGCGCGCGAGGCGGCGCAGCTGATCGAGCCGGTTCGCGAGCGCAGCCCCCGCACCGCCGCCTACCTGGGCAGACAGCTCGGATTCCAGGCCGGGTTCAACGGCATTGCCGACCCCGGCCACACAGCGTGAAGGGCGGGTCCGCCATCATGACAAGCGGACTTGACTCTGGGGGAGCGGAACCGGCGAATAACAGGGCTCTGAGCGACAAACCGTGACATTTTGATTCTTGCAACAAATTGCGGCTTGAGTGGAAAATGTGGCGTTGCTAGGGTGTCTCGATGCCAGGCATGTGGATCGGCCTTCTCAAACACACCTTGACAGGTACCACTGACCACGGCACCTCAGGGGCGGGCCGCGCATGCGCGGGAGATGTACGGGCGGTGCTGGATGGAATTCGGTCGCTCTGACCATTGGCGGCTACCGACGGCGATCAAGATCCTGATCGCCGGGGGATTCGGCGCGGGCAAGACCACCATGGTCGGCGCGGTCTCCGAGACCCGGCCTCTACGCACGGAGGAGGCGCTCACCCAGGTCGGCACGCACGTCGACGATCTGTCCGGCGTCGAGCGGAAGCTCACCACCACCGTGGCCATGGATTTCGGCCGCATCACCATCCGCAACGACTACATGCTCTACTTGTTCGGCACCCCCGGCCAGGAGCGGTTCTGGTTCGTGTGGGACGAGCTCGCCATGGGCGCGCTGGGCGCCGTGGTGCTGGCCGACACCCGCCGACTGGACGACTGCTTCCCGTCCGTCGACTACTTCGAAAAGCGCGAGCAGCCGTTCATCGTGGCACTCAACTGTTTCGAGGGCACGCAGCCGTTCACCGTCGGCGAGGTGCGTGACGCGCTCGGCCTGGAGCCGGACATCCCCATCGTGCGCTGTGACGCCCGCAGGCGCGACTCAGGCAGGGAGGTCCTCGTCACGCTGGTGGAGCACGCGATGCGCCGGGGGGTCACTCCGGTCGGGACCATGTCGTGACCACGACCGGCTACCTTTGACCGATGGAGGAGATCGACCGCCGGATCGTCACGCTGCTGGCCCGTGACGGCCGCATGAGCTTCACCGACCTGGCCAGGGAGACGGGGCTGTCGGTCTCAGCGGTGCACCAGCGCGTACGCCGCCTGGAAAAGCGCGGCGTCCTGCGCGGATACGCCGCGATCATCGACCACGACGCGATCGGGCTGCCGCTGACCGCCTTCGTGTCGATCAAGCCGATCGATCCCGCCGCGCCCGACGACGCCCCTGAGCGGCTGGCCCACCTGGCGGCCATCGAGGCATGCCACAGCGTGGCGGGCGACGAGAGCTACATCCTCAAGGTGCGCGTCGCCTCACCTGTGGCGCTGGAGGACCTCCTGCAGCAGATCCGCGCCGCCGCGAACGTCTCCACCCGCACCACGGTGGTGCTGAGCACGCCGTACGAGCACCGCGCCCCCGACATGACCGCCGAAGCGGCCCCCGTCCAAGACAACTCCGCCTGACCGCCCCAAGGCGGCACCTGCCCAAGTCCGCATGACCGCCCCACGGCGGCCCCTGCCCAAGGCGCGGCCGTGGGCTCTTGGCGGGCATCGCCGTCACACCTCTTACGAAGTGCGGACGGATCGCGCCGTCGCCGACCGGTCCGGGCGCGGCAGTGCGACGCTGCCCACCATGAGGGCCGCACCACGACAGCACCCGCGCCTCACCGCCGCTCCGCGGGACGGCGCGGCAGCGCAAGCACCGCCCCAGAGCGCACCCGACCGTGTGGCCCGTCGCGTGTGGCCGCGGACGGGCGTGGCCGCGGCACTGATCGCCGCGCAGGTGAGCGTCCTCGCCGTCGTCTTCCACGCTGCCCCCCAGGGCGTCTTCTGGTGGTATGCCGCCGCCTGGGTGCTGTTCGGCGGCGCGGTGTGGGCGGTGCGCGGCGTGCCGGGCCGCCCGGCCGGGCGGCTGGTGCTGGCGGGCGGGCTGGCGGTGATCGCCACGGGCCTGCTGGGCCCGCCGGCCACCAGCACGGACTCCTTCCGCTATGCCTGGGACGGCCGCGTACAGTCGGCCGGCCTGTCCCCCTATGACCGCACGCCGGCCGACCCCGCCCTCGCCCACCTCCGCGACCCCTGGCTGTTCCCCGATTGCGCGCAGGGGCGCTTCTATCCGATCGACGGGGCCTGCACGAGGATCAACCGGCCGACCGTGCACACGATCTATCCGCCGCTGGCGGAGGCGTACTTCCTGCTGGTGGATCGCCTGTCGCCGGAGGGCGCCCGGCACAAGCCGCTGCAGGTCTCCGGCGCGTTGCTGGCCGCGGGCACCACCGCCGCCCTGCTGATCATGCTGCGCAGGCGTGACGTCCGGGCGGCCGCGTACTGGGCGTGGTGCCCGGCCGTCCCCATGGAGGCGGTGAACAACGCCCACGTCGACATGCTTGCCGTGGCGGCCGTGGTGCTCGCCTTCGGCGCCGCCCGCGCCGGGCCGCTCGGGCGGGGCGCGCTGCTCGGCGCGGCGGTCGCGGTCAAGCTGGTGCCCGCCGTGGTGATCCCCGGCGCTCTCGCCGGGACGGCGGCAGGCGCCTGGCGCGCGGCACTGCGCACGCTGGTCCCGGCCGTGCTGGTCGTGGTGCTGGCCTACCTGCCGTACGTGCTCGCCTCGCAGGGGTCGGTGTTCGGCTACCTGTCGGGTTACCTGGCCGAGGAGGGCTACGACGAGGCCGGGGCCCGCGACAGGTACGCGCTCCTGCGCTGGGTGCTGCCCGACTCCTGGGCGTTGCCCGCCGCCCTGGCGATCCTCGCCGCCGTCCTGCTCCACGTCCTCAGGCGCGGCGACCCCGATCGCCCGTGGCGCGGCGCGCTCGTGCTGACCGGTACGGCCTTCCTCGTCCTCACCCCCGGCTTCCCCTGGTACGCCCTGCTGATCGTGGCCCTGGTGGCCCTCGACGGCCGCTGGGAGTGGCTCGGCGTGCCCGTGGCGGGCGCGGTCGCGTACCTGACCTCCGCCGGCACCCCGGCCTACGCCGCGGCCGCCGCCCTCGTGGCTGGCGCCTGGGTTGTACGACAACATAGGATGTCATCATGATGACTTCTGCGGATCGTATTGCCTGGGTGCGTCTGTCCTCCGTTTACCTCCCTCTCGACACGCCGGTCAGCGACGCCAAGGTGCTGACCGGCCGGCAGCGGCCGATGACCGAGATCGCGTTCCTGTTCGCCGAGATCGGCACCGAGCAGGGGCACGAGGGCATCGGGTTCGCCTACTCCAAGCGCGCCGGCGGCCCCGGCCAGTACGCGCACGCCAAGGAGATCGCGAACAACCTGGTCGGCGAGGACCCCAACGACATCGCCCGGCTGTGGGACAAGCTGTGCTGGGCCGGCGCGTCCGTCGGCCGCAGCGGGCTGGCGATCCAGGCCATCGCCGCGCTCGACGTGGCGCTGTGGGACATGAAGGCCAAGCGTGCGAGCCTGCCGCTGGCCAAGCTGCTCGGCGCCCACCGCGACTCCGTACGCTGCTACAACACCTCGGGCGGATTCCTGCACGCGCCCATCGAGCAGGTGCTGGACAACGCCACGGCGGCGCTGGAGCGCGGCATCGGCGGCATCAAGATCAAGGTCGGCCAGCCGGACACCCGGGCGGACCTGTCCAGGCTCAAGGCCGTGCGCGAGCACCTGGGCGAGCAGGTGCCGCTCATGGTGGACGCCAACCAGCAGTGGGACCGGCCGACAGCCGCGCGGATGGGCCGGGCGATGGAGGAATACGGCCTGGTCTGGATCGAGGAGCCGCTGGACGCCTACGACCACGCCGGGCACGCGGCCCTGGCCGCCGCGCTGGACACGCCGATCGCCACCGGCGAGATGCTGACCAGTGTCGGCGAGCACGCCGAGCTGATCAGGGCGCGCGGCGCGGACGTCATCCAGCCGGACGCGCCGCGCATCGGCGGCGTCACCCCGTTCCTGCGGCTGGCGGCGCTGGCCGAGCACGAGCGGCTGCAGCTCGCCCCGCACTTCGCCATGGAGATCCACCTCCACCTGGCCGCCGCCTACGCGCTGGAGCCGTGGGTGGAGCACTTCGAGTGGCTGGAGCCGCTGTTCAACGAGCGGCTGGAGATCCGCGACGGCCGCATGCTGGTGCCGGACCGGCCGGGGATCGGCGTCACGCTGAGCGAGCAGGCGGCCAAGTGGACCGCCGAGCGCTACGAGACGACGTGACCAGCCGCACGCAACAGCTCGTCGACACCCTGACCGCGCGCATCCAGGAAGGTGTGATCAGGCCCGGCGAGCGGCTGCCGACCGAGAGCGACCTGGTGGAGACGTACGGCGTGAGCAGGACCGTCGTGCGCGAGGCCATCGCGCGGCTGAAGGCGGCCGGGCTCATCGAGACCCAGCACGGGCGAGGCAGCTTCGTGCTGGCCCGGCCCAGCACGACCGGCTTCGACCCGGCGCCCGCCAGCACCCGGCAGGAGGTGCTCGACCTGCTCGACTTCCGCATGGGGGTCGAGGTGGAGGCGGCCGGGCTGGCCGCCGGCCGCCGCACCGAGGCCGGGCTGGCGGGGCTGCGGGAGGCGCTGGAGAGCTTCGAGTCGGCGGCCGGGCACCCGAGCGCGGCGGTCAACGCCGACTACCTGTTCCACCTGCGGATCGCGCTCGTCACCGGCAACCGGTATTTCGCCGATCTGCTCGCCTCGCTCGGCCCGTCGATGATCATCATGCCGCGCGACCGGCTGCGTCCCGACCGGCCGGACTTCGCCAGGATCGTCGCCGAGCACGACCACATCTACGCCGCGATCCGGCGGCAGGACGCCGAAGGTGCCCGCGCCGCCGTCCGCGTGCACCTGTCCAACAGCCGCGCCCGCCTCCTCCAGGACGAGGACCCCCGCGCCTGACGGCCGTCGCTACGCGCCATGCGCCCGGCGGTGTCATGCCCCATGCGCCTGCGCAGGCGGTTCTGTGCGGGGTCAGGGGGTGCGGGACGGCTCGAAGTGGGCGCGCAGGCGGGTCCTGGCGGTGTCGGAGGCGCCGAGGTGGTCCAGGCCGAGCAGGGCCGCGCCCATGACCGGCGGCACGTCGGCCACCACCGGCTCGGCCCGCGGCGCCCGCACCGCGAGCTCCGTGTCCAGCAGGGACGTCAGCAGCGGGTCCCGGGCGGTCAGCAGGCCGCCGCCCAGCACCACCTCCGCCGGCGTCTCCAGCAGCCCGAGTCGGCGCAGGCAGACCTCGGCCATGACTGCCACCTCCTCGGCCTGCCGCGCCACCAGCGACCGGGCCACCGCGTCCCCGGCCGCCGCCATCGCGAACACGCCGGGCGCCAGCTCGTGCAGCCGCGCACCGTCCAGCCGGCCGAAGTGGATCTCCAGCACCAGCTCCTCGACCGTCCGCGTGCCGAAGTGGGAGGTGACCAGCCCGGCCAGGGCGGTCGGCACGCCGCGGCCGTCCTCGGCGCGCACGGCGTGCCACAGTGCCTGCTCGCCGAGGCCGTGGCCGCCGCCCCAGTCCCCGCTGATCGGGCCGAGCGCGGGAAAACGGGCGACCTCGCCGGTGGGGGAGACGCCGACCGCGTTGATGCCGGCCCCGCACACGACCGCCACCCCCCACGGGGCCGACGCGCCGGCCCGCAGCAGCGCGAAGGTGTCGTTGCGCACCACCACGTCCGCCCCGAACCCCCGGGCCGTGAACTCCCGGGCCAGGGCCTCCTCCTCCACGGGCAGATCCGCCCCGGCCAGGCAGGCCGAGACGTGGTCGACACCGTCCGCGGACCCCAGCGCGGCGACCGCCGCCTCGACACCGTCCGCGGACCCCAGCGCGGCGACCGCCGCCTCGACACCGTCCGCGGGCGGCAGCGCCGTGATCGCCGCCTCGACGACGCCCACGGCCGCCGTGACCGCCGCCTCGACGACCCCCACGGCCGCGGCGGCACCGTCCCGCTGCGGCACGAACGGGCCCGCGCGGCCCGTCCCCAGCACCTCGCCGTCCTCCGACACCAGCGCCACGTCCGTCTTGCTGTTACCGCCGTCCACGGCCAGAACGAGCCTGGGACGCGCCACTAGTCCACCGTCCAGTGCAGATGCTCCCGGCCCGCCTCGAGCAGCAGGCCGGTCAGCTCCTCGGCGAGCTCGTCCTGCCCGATCAGCGGATGGGCGAGCAGCGCGTCCCGCACCTGGTCCGCGCCGCCGCGCAGGGCCGCCTCCAGGGCGAGCGTCTCGTACGCGGACACGTTCGCGATCAGCCCGGCGTACAGCGGCTCGACGGGCGCGACCGGCAGCGGCACGGCCCCGCCGGCGCCGACGGCCGCCGGGACCTCGATCACCGCCTCGTCGCCGAGGAACGGCAGCGTGCCCGCGTTGCGCACGTTCACCACCTGCGTGTCGCCCCGATCGCCGAGCAACGACGCGATCAGCGCCACCGCCGCCTCCGAATAGAACGCCCCGCCCCGCCGGGACAGCAGCTCGGGCTTTTCCACCACGGACGGGTCGGCGTAGAGCTCCAGCAGCCGTGCCTCCATCTCCGCCACCTCCGCGGCCCGCGACGGTTTCGAGCGCTGCTCGCGCACCACCGCGTCATGGGCATAGAAATACCGCAGATAGTAGGACGGCACGACCCCGAGCCGCCGCAGCAGGCCCGGCCGCAGGCCGAGGCTCTCGGCGATCTCCTGGCCGTGCTCGGCCAGCAGCTCCGGCAGCACGTCCCGGCCGTCGAGGTAGACGGCCCGCTCCCAGGTCAGATGGTTGAGCCCGACGTGGCCGAGGGAGACCCGGGCCGGGTCGGCGCCGAGCCAGGCGGCGAAACGCCGCTGGAACCCGATCGCCACGTTGCACAGCCCGATCGCCCGGTGCCCGGCGTCCAGCAGCGCCCTGGTGACGATCCCGACCGGGTTGGTGAAGTCCACGATCCAGGCGTCCGGGGCGTGCTCGCGTACCGTCTCGGCGATGTCCAGCACGACCGGGACCGTGCGCAGCGCCTTGGCCAGGCCGCCCGCGCCCGTCGTCTCCTGTCCCACGCAGCCGCACTCCAGCGGCCACGTCTCGTCCAGCTCGCGGGCGGCCTGCCCGCCCACCCGCAGCTGGAACAGCACGACCTGCGCCCCCGCGACGCCCTCGGCGACCGAGGAGGTGGCCAGGACCCGCGCCGGGTGCCCGGCGTGCGCCAGCATCCGCCGCGACACCCCCGCCACCAGGTCCAGCCGCGCGGCGTCCGGATCTATCAGGGCGATCTCCGCCACCGGCAGTTCCTCGCGCAGCCGCGCGAACCCGTCGATCAGCTCCGGCGTGTACGTCGACCCGCCCCCGACCACGGCCAGTTTCAACCCTTCACTCCAGTCAAGGTGACGCCCTCGATGAACACTCGCTGGGCGAGGAAGAACACGATGATCACCGGCGCCGTCACCAGGAGCGTGGCGGCCATGGTGAGATTCCACTGCACGCTGTGGAACGCCTTGAACGTCGCCAGGCCCAGCGACAACGTCAGCTTCTCCTGCTCGACGCCGGCGTACAGCAGCGGCCCGTAGTAGTCGTTCCAGCAGTAGAAGAACTGGAACAGCGCCACCGCCGCGATCGCCGGGCGTGCCATCGGCAGCACCACCTGCAGCAGCGTCCGGATATCCGAGCAGCCGTCCACCTTGGCGGCGTCGGTGTAGTCGCACGGGATCGTCAGGAGGAACTGGCGCAGCAGGAAGATGGAGAACGCATCGCCCAGCAGCAGCGGCAGGATCAGCGGCCACAGGCTGTCGGTCAGTCCCAGTCGCGCCCACACGAGATAGATCGGCACCGCCACGACCTGCGGCGGCAGCATCATCGTGGTGATGACGACGAGGAACGCCAGCCGCCGCCCCCGGAAGCGGAACCGGGCCAGGGCGTAGGCCACCGGCACCGACGACACCAGGGTGAAGACCGTGCCGAGCGCCGCGTACATCAGCGTGTTGCCCGCCCACCGCAGCAGCAGCGATTTCTCGAACACCACCGCGAAGTTCTCCCAGTTCCAGCTCTGCGGCCACAACTGGCTGGTCAGTGCCTGATCGTCGGTCATCAGCGCGGTCAGCCCGATGAACACCACGGGCGCCAGGAACATCAGCGCGAGCGCGATGGCCAGCGCGTGGGTGGCGATCCACATCAGCACGCGCCGCCTGCGCGCCCTGGCCCCGTCGTGCCGCGCGCCCCGGGCGAGCGCCGTCCGCGGCGGCGCGGTGATCGTGGCGCTCATGAGACCTCCTCGGCCCGGCGGAACTGCCGCAGCAGGATCAGGGTGAAGATCATGGAGGCGCCGAACAGCAGCAGCGCGAGCACGCACGCGTACCCCATGGTGTAGTCGCGGAAGCCGACGTGGAACAGCCACTGCGGCAGCGTGAGCAGCGACTCGTCCGGGTAGCCGGGGAAGAAGGAGCTGCCGGCCGAGTCGGTCACGCCCGAGGCCACGCGGGAGGCGATCATGGCCTGGGAGAAGTACTGCAGCGCGTAGATGACGTTCGTGACCAGGGTGAACATCAGCACCGGCGCGATCGTCGGCAGGGTCACGCTGCGGAACTGCCGCCAGGCGCCGGCGCCGTCGATGGCGGCGGCCTCGTACAGGTGCTTGGGCACGTCCAGCAGGGCCGCCATGAAGATCACCATGAGCTGGCCGCAGCCCCACAGCGACAGCATCGTCAGGCTGGGCTTGGACCAGGCCGGGTCGCCGAACCAGTCCGGTCCCTCGGCGCCGAACCAGGCGAGCACCACGTTGACCGGGCCGGTGCCCGGGTTCAGCAGGAAGACGAACGTGATCGTGCCCGCCGTCATCGGCACCAGCGACGGCAGGTAGAAGATCGTCCGCAGCAGGCCGACGCCGGCCTTGAGCCTGACCACCAGCTGCGCGAGCGCCAGCGAGAACAGCACGGTCGCCGGGACCATGATGAGCACCAGCCACAGCGTGTTGCGCGCCGAGGTCGCCACCCTGGCGTCCTGCAGCAGGTAACGGTAGTTGTCCAGGCCGATGAACTCGAGGGTGTACATGTCGTAGCGGTGGAAGGAGAAGTACACCGTGGACAGCAGCGGGTAGACGAAGAAGATCGACACTCCGGCGATCCACGGCGACAACCAGAGGAGGGCACGCAGGCCCTCGCCGCGCCGCCATGGGGGCGGCGCGGCGTGGACGACGCTCACATCAGCCTCCGGACAGCTTCAGCTTGTCGTTGATCTGTTTGTCCACGTTCTTCAGCCCGGCGTCCAGATCCGGCACGGAGCCCTTCTCCCACTTGGCGACGAAGGAACCCAGAACCTCCTGGTTGAAGACGCTGTTCACGCTGGCGGGCAGCGTCGAGGTCTTCGGGTGGGCGAAGATGTCGAGGAACGTCGTGAAATTGGCGTCCTTGGCCAGGTCGGGGGACTCCATCGACGCCTTCGTCGTGGGGACGTTGCGCAGCGCGTTCGACAGCGTCACCAGCGAGCTCGTGTCGGTCGTCAGATACTTGATCAGCTCCCAGGCGTGCTGCGGGTTCTTGGCGCCCTTCGGCACGCCGATGACGGTGCCGGCGGTGAAGCCGCTGCCGTACAGGTCGGGCTTGTCGTCGGCGACGGGCAGGGGAGCGGTGCCGTAGTCCAGGTCCTTGGCGTCACTGGCGAGCATGGCGTTGCGCCACTCGCCGTCCAGGATCATGGCGACCTTGCCCTTGTTGAAGGGGTGCTCGGCGCTCCACTCGTCGCCCAGGCTCTTGCGGAACTTCTCCAGCTTGTCGTAGCCGTACCAGTCGACCAGCTCCTTCTGCCAGGTCAGCAGCTGCTTCCAGGCCGGGTCGGAGCCGATGGCCGAGGTGCCGTCGTCGTTGTACCACCTGGCGCCGACCATGGGACCCATGTGGCTGGGGCTGTTCTCGTAGTACTGGACGCTCGGGATGAAGCCGGCCACCTTGATCTCGCCGCCGGCGTCGCGGACGGTGAGCTTCTTGGTCAGCTCGGTCAGCTCGCTCAGCGTCTTGGGCGGTTCGTTGCCCTTCATCAGGGCCTTGTTGTAGTAGAGGCCGTAGGCGTCGGCCAGCAGCGGCAGCGTGCACTGCTTGCCGTCGAAGGCCGTGTAGGAACGTGCCACCGCAGGCAGCACCGTCAGATCGATGCCGTCCTGCCGGATCACCGGGGTGAGGTTTTGGAACGCTCCCGACTTGCACCATTGGGCGACGTTGTCTGTGGTGAACGAGGCCGCGACGTCGGGCGCCTTGCCGCCGCGGATGGCCTGGGTGATCTGGTCGTCCTGCACGCCCTTGGTGGCCTTGACAGTGATCTGCGGGAACTTCTTGTTGAACCCGGCGATGGCGTCCTCGAACGCCTTGACCTCGGCGTCGGTGGAGAAGCCGTGCCACAGTTCGATCGTGGCGGCGGGAAGGGCCTGGGAAGCGGATCCTGAGGGTTTGGGCTGGGCGCCGAGCGAGGGCCCGGCCTCCTTGCCGGCGGTGCAGGCGGTCAGCGCGAGAGCCGCGGCGACCGCGAGGGGGACGAAGCGCACGGGGGGTGCCTCCTGCCAGGTTTCATGTGGGAACAGTGGAGCTGAAGACCTCCTCGCGCACGGTGTCGAGAGCCAGGTCGAGGGCGCCGGCCAGGACCGGGTTGCCTTCGACGCTCGACAGCCGCACGCGGGGGCGGGGGATGGTGAGCGCGTGCAGTTCGTGCTCGACGAGCTCGCGCAGGGTCTCGCCGCCGGACAGCACCACGCCGCCGGTCAGCACGATCAGGCCGGGATCGATGACGGAGGTGATGGCGGCCAGGCCCACGGCCAGGCGGGCGGCGATGTCACGCAGCCCCGCCCTGGCGTCGTCGGCCTTCTGCCCGGTGCCTTCGGCCGCCTGTACGGCGTTCGCGACCGCCTGGCGGAAGTCGGCGCCGCGCACGCCGTACGAGCGCAGCAGTTTCAGCACGGCCGGGCCGCCGGTCAGCGCCTGGTAGCCGTGATCGCCGAGGCGGCCGGCCTCGCGGGCCGTCGGCGCGCCCGGGGTCGGCATGTAGCCCACCTCGCCCGCGCCGCCGCTCGCGCCCCGGTGCATGCGCCCGCCCATGACGATGGCCGAGCCGATGCCCGAGTCCGCCCACAGCAGCACGAAGTCCCGGCTGTCCTGGGCGGCGCCGTGCGCCTGCTCGGCGAGCGCGACGAGGTTGACGTTGTTCTCGACGTCCACCGGCACGCCCAGCCCGGCGCTGAGCGTGGGCACCAGGTCGGGGATCTGCCAGCCGGGCACGTCCTTGGTGGCGGCGTACCCGAGCCTGCCGGTGGTCGGGTCGATCGCGGCCTGCACGCCGATGACGACCCGGCGTAGCTTGTCCGGCGGGTTCGCGCCGAGGATCGCCGTGTTGAGCCGGTCGACCAGCTCGCCGTGGGGGCGGCGCGGCGTGGGCAGGGTGTGCTCGCCCACGATCGCGCCGGTGATGTCGGCCACCTTGACCTCGATACGGTCGGGGGTGACGTCGAGGGCGCCCACGTAGGCGGCCGCCGGGTTGATCCGGTAGACCTCCGCGGTACGGCCCGGCAGGCCCTCCCTGATGCCGTCCAGGACCACCAGCCCTGCCTCCTGCAGCCGGGCGAGAAGCTGGGATGCCGTGGGCTTGGACAGCCCGGTGAGCGCGCCGATCTCGGGGCGGGTCAGCGGGCCGCGTTCGAGGAGTGCCTGCAAGGCCGCGCGATCGTTGATGGCGCGTAGCAGACTGGGTGTCCCCGGCACGGGACCGCTCACGGTGACTCCTTCGTTCGAAGTTAGGAAACTTTCCTAACTTAAGAGGAACGTAAGGCGGAGCCGCCGGAATGGTCAAGAGCCGAAATGAAGACGTAACCGAACGCCTGGGAAGGAAAGAAAAGAGGGGCGGAGTAC
The DNA here is from genome assembly GCF_030718205.1 of Nonomuraea turcica. GTDB lineage: Bacteria > Actinomycetota > Actinomycetes > Streptosporangiales > Streptosporangiaceae > Nonomuraea. The sequence goes on along the minus strand of NZ_JAUZQF010000009.1, from coordinate 308,417 downwards.
CTCGACAGGCATGCTAATGTCGTCGTTTGTCGTAACAACAAGCAGAATGGCCCGGAGTGTCCCATTAACCACATTAATGGTCAGGCGGCAACTCGTCAAACGGAGCTCGCCAGAGAGCAGGCGTACGTCACCCGCCTCTACGATCGGCTCGACACGCTGCGCGAGCGTACCCAGCACCAGCTGAAGGAGGTGCTGGCCTCGGGCGCCGTCGGCACGATGCAGAACCGGTCGGAGCGTGACACGTTCGCCGACATGTACGCCTCCAAGCTCGCGCGCCTCTGGGCGGTCGAACGCGGCCTGGTTTTCGGACGGCTGGATCACGTCGAGGAGGGCCGGCTCTACATCGGAAAGCTCGGCATGACCGACGACGACCAGCGGCGGCTGCTCATCGACTGGCGGGCCCCAGTGGCGCAGCCGTTCTACCGCGCCACCCCGGCCGCCCCGATGGGCGTGACCAGGCGCCGCCACCTGCAGACCAAGGGCCGCACGGTCGTCGTCGTGGACGACGACCTGCTCGATCTCGACTCGCTCAGCGACGCCGACCGCGCCACGCTCAACGGCGAGGCCGCGCTGCTCGCCGCCCTCGACGAGCGGCGCACCGGCCGCATGCGCGACATCGTCGCCACCATCCAGGCCGAGCAGGACCGCGTCATCCGCAGTGACCTGAACGGCGTGCTGGTCGTGCAAGGGGGACCGGGCACGGGCAAGACCGTCGTGGCGCTGCACCGCGCCGCCTATCTCCTCTACACCCACAGGGAACGCCTGGAGCGCCGCGGCGTGCTCATCATCGGCCCGAACCTCACGTTCCTGCGCTACATCGAGCAGGTCCTGCCCTCGCTCGGCGAGACCGACGTGCTGCTGTCCACGGTCGGCGAGCTGTATCCGGGGGTGACCGCCACCGCCAGGGAGCGCCCCGAGGTGGCCGCGCTCAAGGGTGACCTGCGCATGGCCGAGGTCATCGCCAAGGCCGTGCGCGAGCGCCAGAAGGTACCGCGCAAGCCCATCGAGCTGCCCATTGGGCGCATCACGCTCACCATCGACGCTTCCATGCTGGAAGCGGCCAGGAACAAGGCAGCCAGGTCGCGCCGGCCGCACAACCAGGCCCGCACGGTGTTCGTCAGGTCGCTGCTCAACGCGCTGGCCAGGCAGCAGGCCCGCAAGATCGGTAAGGGGCTCATCGACGATGAGGAGCTGGCCGACCTGCGCGAGGAACTGCGGACCGAGCCGGTGGTCAAGTCGGCGCTCAACCGGCTATGGCCGTATCTGACGCCGCAGCGGCTGCTGCTCGGCCTGTACGGCTCCCCGGAGCGGCTGGGCTATGCGGCCTCTCAGCTGACGCCCGAGGAACGCGCGCTGCTGCGCCGCGACGGCGGGGACTGGACCGAGTCCGACGTCCCGCTGCTGGACGAGGCCGCCGAGCTGCTCGGCGAGATCGACGAGCAGGTGCTGCGCGCCACCGCGTTGCAGGCGGAGGAGGAGCTGGCCGCGGCCCGGCAGGCCGAGGAGCACCAGCGCGAGGCCGAGCTCGCCTACGCCCGCGAGGTCCTGGAGCTGACGGGCCTGTCCGACGTCATGGAGGCCGAGCGGCTGGCCGAACGCCAGCGCGGCGAGGGCCCCTACCTCACCACCGCCGAACGCGCCGCCGCCGACCGCACGTGGGCCTACGGGCACGTGATCGTGGACGAGGCGCAGGAGTTGTCCCCGATGGCCTGGCGGGCGGTCATGCGCCGCTGCCCGACGCGGTCGATGACGATCGTCGGCGACATCGCCCAGACCGGCTCGGCCGCCGGGGCGCGGTCGTGGTCGTCGGTCCTGGATCCGTACGTGGCCGGGCGCTGGCGTCAGGAGCGGCTCACTGTCAACTACCGCACGCCGGTCGAGCTGATGGCCGTGGCCGCCCGCGTCCTGGCCACCGTGGACCCCGCTCTCCAGGCGCCCACGTCGGTGCGCGAGCTGGGCGTCGAGCCCTGGTCGGCGCCGCTGTCGGCGCTGCCCGAGCTGGCCAAGGACGAGGTCGGCGAGGGCGGCAAGGTGGCCGTGGTGGTGCCGGACGCGCTGCTCGCGTCGCTGGGCTCGGAGGTCGCGGCGAGCGTCGCCGGAACCGTGGTGGTCACGCCCGGGGCAGGGCGGGCCAGGGGAGCGGAAGCGCTTGACGCGCCGGTGGCCGTCATGGGAGTGGCCGACGCCAAGGGGCTGGAGTTCGACTCGGTGATCGTGGCCGAGCCCGACCTCATCGCCGCCCAGTCACCACGAGGGCCCAGCGACCTGTATGTTGCTCTCACCCGGGCCACGCAGCGGCTCGGCGTCGTTCACGAGCGGCCGCTTTCCCCGGCGCTGCAGGGCTTGCCGAGCCGCTCGCCGGCACCGGCAAGTGGGCTTTGATCTGCATTGCGGCGGCAGGTCATACATGTCCCACCTGCGGAAACTTGATGTTTCTGCTGATCGGGACACGGTTGACATCTGAGGTGGAGTCGGTAGTTTGCTGCGCAGTCCAGCACGGGACTTGGCCGGTTGGCCGTCTCTGACATCGCCGGATCCTGCGTCCGTGACGGAGCGTGGCTTCGTCCACACAGCCAGGTGCAGGGCCGTCGGTCCGTCGAGTCGGGGCACCCCAACCGGGCGGGGGGTTGGACCCGGGACGGGTCCGGGAGCCCAGTAGACAACGGAATTCCGAGCTCGCCGCCGACGAGACGGGTCCGGTCCGAAGGGTTTCCGGGCCCTCTTCCCGCTCTCGTGCGCAGGATCGTCAGTGCGCCGGGTGATCCCGTGGGTCGCGGGATCACCCTGCCTCGACGTCGATTCATCGATCTTTCTTGTGCCCGCGCTGGCTCGAGCGCGGCCGTGGGGCGGTAGCGTTTTCGCAAGCAGGCGTTCGACGGTGGCGAGGAGATCCCGGAGTGGTTCAGGACAGAGCGAGCCTACCGCCCGAAACCGGGCACGGCTCATCTCCTACTGCCGGGGCCGACCCGCGCTCGCCTGACGCGCCGTCGAGTCGGCCCATCAGGGACACCGCTCCCGCCACGTCCACCCGTGACGGGATCAGCCCTCCCGAGATGGGCCGGGAACGCGATCGCACGCAGGTGGACGGGCAGACGGTCGGCTCGGAGCGCGTGAATGCGTCCGTGGCCGCCCCGGCCCGTGAGGTGTCGGCAGGCGGCAGGGCGACCAGCGACCCCGGCCTCTCGACGGCCGATGCGCCGCAGAAGGCGACGGGAGTCGCAGACGAGGCCCGGGACACGCTGCTCGGAACGGATGACGTGGCCCCTGCGACGGGGCAGGACGCGACGGGGCAGGATGCGGTCCGGCAGGACGCGACGCGGCAGGATGCGGTCCGGCAGGACGCGACGGAGCAGGACACAGCGCGGCTGGATGCGGCGCGGCTGGATGCGGCGGAGCAGGACGCGGTCCGGCAGGATGCGGCGCGGCAGGATGCCGCACGGCTGCACGCGGCGCGGCTGGATGCGACGGAGCAGGATGCGGCGCGGCTGGATGCCGTCCGGGAGGACGCGGCGCGGCTGGATGCGGCCCGGGAGGACACGGCGCGGCTGGACGTGACGCGGCAGGACGCGGTCCGGCAGGACGCGACGGGGCAGGATGCGGCGTCCGGGACACCGGCCGGCGGGGGAGCGGCGCCGCCTACGGCGGCGGCCGCGCCGGGGCGGGGCGGGCGGGAGACGCGGAAAGTGCTCGCCGCCCGTGTCGTGGCCGCCGTGGCCGGCGGGATCACGCTGTTCGCCGCCTTCCCGCCGCTCGGCTGGTGGTGGTGCGCCCCTCTCGGCATCGCCCTGATCGCCGGCTCGCTGTACGGCGCCCGTCCCAGGCGGGCCGCCTGGCTGGGTTACCTGAGCGCGGCGGTGTTCCTGTTCCCCGCCCTCGCCTGGGTGCGCACCATCGGCGACGACGTCTGGCTCATGCTGGTCGGCACCGAGAGCCTGTTCTACGCCGCCATGGCCGCCCTGGCCGCGCTGGTGTTCAGGCTGCCCGGGTGGCCGGTGTGGTTCGGCGGGCTGTGGGTGGCCATGGAGTGGGCCCGCGGTCTGGTGCCCATCGGCGGCTTCCCCTGGGCGCGGGTGGCCTTCAGCCAGGGTGAGTCATTGTTCACCCCCTACGCCGCGTTCGGCGGCGCGCCGCTGGTGTCGTTCGCCGCCACCCTGAGCGGCGCCCTGCTGGCCCACTCCGTCCTGGTACGGAGCCGGGCGTGGCGCAGGGCCGTCCCAGTGGGGCTGGCGCTGGCCGTGCCCGTGCTCACCCTGGCGATCCCGCGGCCCGGCGACGAGGGCCGCAGCATCAACGTCGGCGTCGTGCAGGGCAACGTCCCGGGCCGCGGCATGTACGCCCTCGGCGACGAGCCCGCCGTTGTCCTGAAAAATCATGCCAACGAGACGAAACGCCTTGCCGAGGCCGTCCGGGCCGGCAAACTCCCCAAGCCCGACATCGTCATCCTGCCGGAAAACTCCACCGACATCGACCCCTACCAGGACGAGGTCGCCCGCCAGATCATTCATGACTCGGTACGCGACGTCGGGGTGCCGACGCTCGTCGGCGCCGTCGTCGCGATCGGCGAGGAGCACCGTGCCACCCGCAGCCTGGTGTGGGACCCGGTGACGGGGGCGGGCGCCTACTACGACAAGCAGAACCTGGTGCCGTTCGGCGAGTACACGCCGTTCAAGGACATCGTGCTGGCGCTGTGGGAGCGGGCCGGTCTGGTCGGCAGGCAGTCGGTCCCCGGTGGCAAACCGGGCGATCTAAAGATGGGTCCGGTCACGGTCGGCGCGGTCAACTGCTACGAGGTGGCCTACGACGACACCGTACGCCGCACCGTGCGCGCCGGCGGCACTCCGCTCGTGGTGCAGACCAACAACGCCAGCTACGCGCTGTCCAATTTGCCGCCGCAGCAGCTGGCGATGTCGCAACTGCGTGCCGTCGAGCACAACAGGGCCGTGGTGACCGCCGCCACGACCGGAATCTCCGCTTTCGTCACGCCTGACGGTAAGGTCGCATGGCAGACCCGCGAGCTGGTCGCGGACATGAACGTGGTCAAGGTGCCCGTACGCACCCAGGAGACGCTCGCCACCAAGGTGGGAGCACTTCCTGAGTGGGCATTGATGGTGATGGGAGCGGCGGCCGCCGCGGTCGCCGCGTGGCGCGCCAGGCGGCGAGGCGACCAGGTGAGGAACGACTGACAATGGAGACTCTTGGCCGGGTGCTGGTCGTCGTACCGACCTACAACGAGCGCGACAACCTGCCCATGATCGTCGGGCGGGTGCGCGCGGCCGTGCCGGAGGCGCACGTGCTCGTGGCCGACGACAACAGCCCCGACGGCACCGGCGAGGTGGCCGACGAGCTCGCCGCCGCCGATGACCAGGTGCACGTCCTGCACCGTCCGGGCAAGCAGGGTCTCGGCGCGGCCTACATCGCCGGCTTCCGCTGGGGGCTGAGCGAGGGCTACGACGTGCTGGTGGAGATGGACGCCGACGGCTCGCACCAGCCGGAGGAGCTGCCGAAGCTGCTGGAGGCGCTGGTGGACGGCGCCGACCTGGCGATCGGGTCCCGCTACGTGCCCGGCGGCAAGGTGGTCAACTGGCCGCACCGGCGTGAGCTGCTGTCCAAGGGCGCCAACGTCTACACCCGCGTCATGCTGGGCCTGCCGGTACGCGACGCGACCGCCGGGTTCCGCGCCTACCGCGCCGCGACCCTGGAGAAGGTGGGCCTGTCGGGCGTGGAGTCGCAGGGCTACTGCTTCCAGGTCGACCTGACGCTGCGCACGTCCAGGCACGGGCTGCGGGTGGTGGAGGTGCCCATCACGTTCGTGGAGCGTACGGTGGGCAAGAGCAAGATGAGCGGCAAGGTCATGTCCGAGGCGCTGTGGCGGATCGGCATGTGGGGCGTCACCGGCCTACCGAGGCGGCTGCGCCGCAAAGGCGAGCCAGGATAGGAACGCTTGCGGGGCGCCGGGCGTTGTTCCTGGCGTACGCGTGTGTGCGGAATCGAGGAAATGATGCGGCTCCTGCTCTTCCTGGCCTTCCTGGTCGTTCCCGTTCTGGAGATCTGGCTGCTGATCCAGGTCGGCTCCGTGATCGGCGGCCCGGCGACCGTGGCCCTGCTGATCGCCGACAGCCTCCTCGGCGCGTGGATCGTGCGCCGTGAGGGACGCCGGGCCTGGCGGGCGCTGCAGGAGGCGCTGCAGTCCGGCCGGATGCCCAACCGCGAGCTGGCCGACGGCGGCCTGGTCCTGGTGGGCGGCGCGCTGCTGCTGACGCCGGGGTTCTTCACCGACGTGTTCGGGTTCTTGTGCGTGCTGCCGTTCACCCGGCCGATGATGCGCCGCCTGGGGGCGTGGTTCTTCGAGCGCCGGGTCAAGAAGATGGCGGCCGCGTCGCCGTACGCGAACCTCTTCCCGCCGTCTCCCGGCGCCGGCGCTCCGCAGGGCGAGGCTCCGCACGGCGGCAGGGTGGTGCACGGCGAGGTCATCCGGGAGGAGCGCGACTGACGGGCCTTGGCCGGCTCACGCGAGCCGGCGGGCGCGCATGAAGAACCCCCGGGCCGCCGGCCCGGGGGTTTCACCGTGAGAAGAGGTCAGGCGCTCTTACGACGCTGGGCCCGCAGAACGGCGAGCCGCTCGTTGAGCACCTCCTCAAGGTCTTCGATGGAGCGCCGCTCCAGGAGCATGTCCCAGTGCGTCCGCGGGGGCTTCGTCTTCTTGGACTCCGGCTGCTCGCCGTCCACGCGTACCGCGGTCACGCCGCACATGCGGCACTCCCAGGTTGCGGGGATCTCGGCCTCTGCGGCAAGCGGAACCTCGAATCGATGGCCCTTCGGACAGGTGTAGGACACCTCCTGGCGCGGAGCCAGATCCGTGTTACGGTCGTTCTCGTAGCTGGTTGCCCCGAGCCGGGTGCCACGAAGCGCGCGCTCGCCCATGTCTCAATGCCTCCTACAGGGCCCCCTTGAAGTGGGGGGTCTGTCTCCCACGGTGTCTAACGCTTGATACCGTGATGGGATTCCCACCTGCGGGGTGATCCAATCGCGGTTGGGGCCACGGTTATTCAGGCGGGTGCCGATTCCGCTCCGGTCCGGGCCGTCGCCAGGGCTCCGGCCAGCCAAAGCCCGCCGATCATGATGAGCGCGCCGTGCGCGATCCGCAGCGGATACGGGCCGAAGAACTGCGGGATGAAGAGCACGAACCCGAGTGCCAGCGCCGTCCCGCTCCACCGGGGCAGCGTGCGCGAGCGCCACACCGAGACGGCCGCCATGACCGTGCTGGCGCCGAGCAGCAGCAGTCCGGCGGCGAACATCGTGACCGCGAGCCCTCCGTACCTGAACTCCTGCGCCAGATCCATGAGCGCGGGCGCCTGGTCGCGCAGCGAGCGCTTGGCGATCACGTTCAGCCCGAAGTCCTCGGCGCCGTAGTACGGCAGCGTCAGTCCGGCGCCGATCCACGTCACCACAGCTGCCCGCAGCGACAGCCGATCGCCGAGCACCTGGTGCAGGCCGAGCACCGCCAACCCGAGCAGAATGAAACCGACCATCGCGGCGGCGTGCCCGATCACCCATTCCGTGGAGGCCATAGCGGCGGCGTCGTCGCCGGAGGGGCGGATCGCCGGATAGACGAGGAACAGGATGCCGCCGGTCGCGAAGGCGGCGGCGGTGAGCCGGGTTGACATGGGTACTCCTGAAGAGGGCGTCGCTCTGTTGTGAGAGCAATGCTCTCGGTATGGCGCACTGATGTCAAGAGCACCGCTCTCGTTCCGGAGCGACGGCCGTGCGCGGCCCCGGCGCGGCGCAGGGGCCGGGCACGATGCTGCTCGCCGCGCGGGTTTAGATCTTCTCGGGCACCTGGTTGCCCGCGGCGCGGATGGCCTTGGGCAGGTTCACAGCGGCCAGGATGGCGCCGCCGAGCACGAAGAAGGCGATCAGCGAGATGATCGCCAGCCGGTAGCTGCCCGACATCTGGAAGGCCATGCCGAGCGTGAACGAGCCGAGGAACGTCGAGCCCTTGTCGCTGATCTCGTAGAGGCTGTAGTACTCGGCCTCCTTGCCCTTCGGGATGACATGCGAGAACAGCGAGCGCGACAGCGCCTGCGTGCCGCCCATGACGATGGCGATGGCGAAGCCGAGGCCGTAGAAGGCCAGAGCCGAACCTGCGGGCAGGAAGTAAGCGATCGTGACGACGATCGTCCAGGCCACCAGGGCGCCCAGCACCACCCGCTTGGCGCCCACGCGCGAGGCCAGCCAGCTGAGCAGCAGCGCGCCGAAGAAGGCGACGAACTGCACCATGAGGATGGCGCCGATCTGCACGGTCTTGCCGAGCTGCAGCTCCTTCTCGGCGAAGGTCGCGGAGAACGAGATGACCGTCTGCACGCCGTCGTTGTACAGCAGGTAGCCCACCAGGAACGCCAGCGTGAGCGGGTAGGCGCGCAACCCCGCGGCGGTACGGCCGAGCTGACGGAACGTGCCACCGATCGCCTGCCCCGCGGACTCGGAGCGCGGCGCGAGGGCGTGCCGGTTGCGCAGCCGCAGCAGCGGAATGATCGTGAATCCGCCCCACCACAGCCCGGCTGAGCTCAGCGCGATGCGCACCGCTGTCCCGGAGTCCAGACCGAACGACTCGGCCTGGAGGAACAGCACCAGATGGACCGCGAGCAGCAGCCCGCCGCCGAGGTAGCCGAACCCCCACCCCATCCCGGAGACCTTGTCGCGCTCATCGGGCGTGGCGATCTCAGGCAGGAAGGAGTTGTAGATGACGAAGGCGCACGCGAAGCCCACGTTGGCCACGAGGAACAGCGCGCCGCCCAGGATGTAGCGGCCGTCGCTGACGAACCAGAAGCAGACCGTGGCCAGCGCGCCGAGCAGGGCGAAGAAGCCCATCAGCTGTTTCTTACGCCCGGTGTGGTCGGCCAGCGCCCCGGCCACCGGCATGAACACGATCTGCAGGATCGCGGCGACCCCGACGACGAAGGAGAAGTATGCGCCCGGCCGAACGTCGAAGCCGATCACGTCCACGTACTGTCCGCCGCCGGCGGCGTTCTCCGCGATCGTGATGAGATACGGGCCGAGGAAGACGGTCAGCACCGTGGTGGGGAAGGCGGAGTTGGCCCAGTCGTAGAAGTACCAGCCCCACTGCTCGCGTTTGCGCGCGGCGGGCGAGTCGTCGAAGAGCGCGGGGGGTGAGGGGAGGGTCATGCTGCTCCTCTTATGCGGCCAGGTTGCCGGGGTGCCACCGGCCGCGGCGTTCGAGCACGTCGCGCAGGCCGGTGACGTTGTCGGTCATGCTTGACGCACGGCCTATTTTCGCAGGTCGTCGTTGAAATCCGCGTGTCGCGCCCATGACCATACAATGATCACCTTCCCGGCGAAAGGACTCTAACCCATGATCCAGCGATGCCGTGGAACCATCAAGAAGGTACAGGGCAACGGCAAGCCGTGTCCCCACGCCGCCAAGGCATGCTGGGGTAAGTGGCGGCTCCTGTACCAGGACGAGAACGGTCGGTGACGAGAGCGCCGGTCGCATGGTCCGGCGAGTCGGCCGCCGAGCGTTTGATGGCCTACTGGCACGCGATCGTCGACCGCATGGAGCGGACGATCGCCGCAGGCCTTGCGGACGGCTCGCTCTCGATCGACGGTGACCACCCCCGCGCCGTGGCCCAGGTCCTGTAGGACATGTGGCTCGGCGCGAGCGTCATGGTCAAGATCCACCGCAATCTCGCGGCGCTGTGGGATCTGGCCGAGGACAGCGACTCCGCGCGGCTGATCGAGACGACCCTGCGCTCGGGCAAGCCGCTCGCTCTGGTGTGCCACGCCCCCGGCGGCCCGCGCCCTCATCAAGCTGGTCACCACGGCCGGCGCGTAAGCGCGTACGTGGTCATTCTCCGTGGGCGCCTGATCGCCCCGGATGGTCTGTCAGGCCGCCATTCCGTGGGGATGCCACTGGCCGCGGTGTTCGAGCACCTCGCGCAGGCCGGTGACGTTGTCGGTCATGATGCCGTCTACGCCCAGGTCGAGCAGGCGCTCCATGCGGGCGGGGTCGTTGATGGTCCATACGTGCACCTGCATGCCGATGGCGTGCGCGGTGCGGACCAGGCGGCGGGTGGTGACGCGTAGGCCGCGGAAGCCCACGGGCACCTGGGCACAGGGGATGCCGACGCGGGACAGGCGGGCCAGCAGCCGGCCGTAGCCGGAGGTGGTGGCGGCGGCGCGCAGCGCGGCCACGCCGCGCGGCCCGAGCGCCGAGCACACCTCCCTGCCGATCGCCGCCCTGGCCAGCATCAGTCGCTCATCGGAGAAGGAGGTCAGGCAGATGCGATCGTAGGCGTTGGTGCGCCTGACCGCCTCGGCCAGCGGGGCGATGGCCGCTGCCTCCTTGACGTCGATGTTGAAGCGGATTTCTGGCCAGGTGCCCAGGAGGTCCTCCATGAGCGGGATCTCGTGGACGCCGCCGATGCGGGCCTGCCTGACCGCCCGGTAGGGCAGCTCGGAGATGCGGCCGCGCTGGTCGGTCACGCGGTCGAGCGTGTGGTCGTGGAAGGCGACCAGGACGCCGTCGGAGGTGGCGTGCGCGTCGGTCTCCAGGTAGGTGTAGCCGAGCCCGACCGCCCGCTCGAAGGCGGCGACGGAGTTTTCCGCGCCCTCCGCGGCGCCTCCGCGGTGGGCGAAGGCGAGCGGGCCCGGATGGTCGAGAAAGGCGAAGTGGCGGCTGAGCACGTCCAGAAGTATGCCCTTCCGGGATGAAGGCTGCAGTTACGAATCAGCAAGATTCTCCCACTCCTGGCGGCGGGCCTCCGCCAGGGCGATGGCGGCGGCCACCGCGACGTTGAAGGAGCCGACCCGGCCGACCTGCGGGATGTAGCAGACGCCGTCGACGGCGTCGAGCAGGGCGGGGGAGCAGCCGTGGTCCTCGCTGCCGACCACCAGGCACAGGTCGCGGTCGAGGCCGGCCTTGTGCAGCGGCATGGCCTCGGCGGTCAGCTCGACGGCCAGCACCGTGTAGCCGCCCGCCTTGGCGGCCTTGACCGCCTCGGTGGCCGGGACCGGCTCGTGCCAGGTGACCAGCCGGTCGGTGCCGAGCGCGGTCTTGCCCGCCTTGGGGTTGGTGGGCGGGGTGGCGTTGCCGGCCAGCCAGATCTCGTCCACCCCGAACGCGGCGGCGCTGCGGAAGATCGAGCCGATGTTGAACGGGCCGGTGACCGACTCGATGATCAGGCCGAGCCGGTTTTGCGTCTGCCTGCGCCAGGTGCGGTTGAGCCGTTTGACGTCGGTGGGGCGCAGCTGCCTTCTCATCGGGTCACCTTCAGTATGCGATAGGCGGCCCGGCTGGCCTCGCGGGAGGCCTGCCAGCCCTGCTCGCCGAGCCAGCGTTGCAGGGAGTCCGAGCCGAGGTGTTTCTGGACGACCAGGTAGGCGACGCCGTCGGGCGTCAGCCGGGTCAGCCACCTGGTGAGCATGTCGTGCAGGGCCTGCTTCCCAATACGGATCGCAGGATTGGACCAGATAGCCCGAAATTTCACGTCATCTGGCATTTCATCAACATGGACTGACCTTACTTTGTAAAGGCCAGCGGCTTGCGCGTTCCGCTCGGTCAGCTCCACGCTGCGCCGATTCACATCGACGGCCCACACCGTGGCCTCGGGCGCCCGTGAGGCCATGGTCAGCGCGATCGGCCCGTAGCCGCACCCCAGGTCGAGCAGGTCGCCCTCCTGCGGCGGCGGCGGGACGGTCTCCAGCAGCACACGGGTGCCGACGTCGACCCGCTCCGGCGAGAAAACGCCGCTGTCGGTCTCCAGCCGCAGGTGCAGGTCGGGCAGGACCAGGTCGACCGAGCCCGGCCGGCTCGCGCTCTCCGGCCGCTCGGAGAAGTAGTGGGCCCCGTTACCTTTGCTCACGTGGCAAAACGTTACGGGATGCGCGAGCCGAACATGACCGCCGCACCGGCCACCAGCAGCCCGGCCAGGATCGCGGCCACGATGAACCACTGGGTGATCTCCTGGTTGACCAGCTTGTAGCCGAGCGAGGTGCCGATCTGCTCGTAGACCTCGCGTAGCTCGCTGCCGGACTCGGCGGCGTAGGCGCGGCCGCTGGTGCCGTCGGACAGCGACTGCAGGGTCTGCTTGTTGACCGGCACGTTCACCGGGCGGCCGTCGATGTTGACGGTGCCCTCCTGGGTGCCGTACGCGATCGTGGAGACCGGGACGCGGGCCTGCTGGGCCGCTTCGATGGCCTCGTTGACGGACCTGCCGGAGGTGTTGTCGCCGTCGGACAGCAGCACGATGGCGGCGGGCGGCGGGTCGGTGGCGGCTTGCTGGTCGAACGAGCGCAGTGAGTCGAGCGAGTTGAAGACGGCCTCGCCGATCGCGGTGCCCGGGCGGGTGGTGAGGTTCCCGATCGCGGCGACCACGGCCTGGTGGTCGGTGGTGGGGGAGATGACGACGTTGGCCGAGCGGGCGAAGGACACCAGGCCGACGTTGAAGCGGTCGGGCAGCTCGCGTGCGAAGGCCTGGGCGGCGGCCTTGGCGGCGGTGATCCTGTTGGGCTGGACGTCGTCGGCGTCCATGGACAGCGACACGTCCAGGGCGATCATGATGGTGGCGCGGTCGCGGGGGACGCGTACCTGGTCGGCGGGCTTGGCGGCGCCGATGACCAGGAACGACATCATGACGAGGAACAACGCGGGGGCGACGTGGCGGCGCCAGCCGGGTCCCGCGGGGGCGACGAGGTTGAGCAGGGCCAGGTTGGTGAAGCGCACGGTGTAGCGGCGGCGGGCGAACATCGCCGCGACGTACCCGGCCACGAGGAGCACGACCAGGAGGAACAGCCACAGCCACGAGGGGGCGAGGAACGTCATGTCACCTTCCTGTGGGCATGGGCGAGGTGAGCCGTGCGGCGCTGGCGCAGCACGAACTGCGCGACGTCGAACACCCAGTCCCGGTCGGTACGCAGCACCAGGTGGGCGATTCCGGCGCGGCGCAGCGCCAGGCGGGTGCCCTCGCGCTGCAGTGCGGCCGCTTCGGCGTACGCCTGCCGGACTTGGGGCGAAAGGTGCACTTCGCGTACCTTCCCGGTCTCGGGGTCGGTGAACGCGACCCGCCCCACATCGGGCAGTTCGAGCTCGCGCGGGTCGATCACCTCGACCGCCAGGACCTGGTGGCGGGCGGCGAGCCGGCGGATGGGGCGTTCCCAAGGGCGTTCGGCGTCGGGGTCGAGGTCGGGGTGGGCGTCGAGGAAGTCGGAGACGACCAGGCGCATGCCGCGGCGCCGGCGGCTGGCCGACAGCACCTCGATGCCCTCGGCCAGGTCGGGCGCGTCCGGGACGACGCGGCCGCGGGGGGCGTCCATGAGGGAGTGGAGCAGCCCGTACAGGGCGGGGCGGCCGGTGCGGGCGGGCATGCGGTGGATGTACTCATCATGCAGGACCAGCGCGCCGAACCGGTCGCCCAGGCGGCTGGACAGGAACCCGATGGCGCCGACGGCGGCGATCACCAGGTCGCGCTTGTCGGTGTCGGCGGTGCCGAAGTCCATGCTGGGCGACAGGTCGGCCAGGGCCCAGGTCTCCAGCTCGCGGTCAGCGATGAGGTCGCGGACGTGGGGGACGGTGGTGCGGGCGGTGACGTTCCAGTCCATGCGGCGCACGTCGTCCTCGCCGGGCACGTACACGCGGCTGTCACCGGCCTCGCTGCCGGTGCCGGGCAGCAGTCCCTGGTGCGCGCCGTGCAGCAACCCGTCCAGCCGGCGGGTGACGGTCAGCTCCAGCCGCCGGAGCGCTTGCTCAGCTGTGCCCGGGCTCAACGGTTCTGGTTCCAGACCACGAGAGGCGGGGGTACGGCGTGCAGGATCTGCTTGACGACCTGCTCCGGGTCCACGCCGTCGGCCAGGGCGTCGAAGGTGAGCATGAGCCGGTGGCCCATGACGTCCACGGCCACGTCGCGCACGTCGTCGGGCAGCAGGTAGTCGCGGCCGCGCAGCAGGGCCAGGGCCCGCCCGGCGGCGACCAGGCCCAGCGTGGCGCGGGGGCTGACGCCGATCTCGATGGTCTCCGCCAGGTCGGCCAGGCCGTACTCGGCGGGGGCGCGGGTGGACATGACGAGCCGGACGACGTAGTCGGCGACGAGCTGGTGGACCGAGACCTGCTCGGCCGCCTCCTGCAGGGCCAGCAGCTTGTCGGGGTCCAGGACGCGTTCGGGCACGGGCGGGGTGACGCTCATGCGGTGCAGGATCTCCAGCTCCTCGTGGGCGCTGGGGTGCGGGACGCGGACCCGGAACAGGAACCGGTCGCGCTGCACCTCCGGCAGCGGATAGACGCCCTCGGACTCGATGGGGTTCTGGGTGGCCAGCACGATGAACGGCTTGGGCAGCGGGTGGGTGACGCCCGCCAGGGTGACCTGGCGCTCGGCCATGACCTCCAGCAGCGCGGACTGGACCTTGGCGGGAGCGCGGTTGATCTCGTCGGCGAGCAGGAAATTGACGAACACGGGGCCGAGCTCGACGTCGAACTTCTCGTTGGAGGGGTGGTAGACGCGGGTGCCGATGATGTCGCTCGGCACGAGGTCGGGGGTGAACTGGATCCGGGCGAACGTGCCGCCCACGACGGTGGCCAGGGTGGAGGCGGCAAGGGTCTTGGCGACGCCTGGGACGCCTTCGAGCAGGCAGTGCCCGCGCGCCAGCAGGGCCACGATGAGCCTTTCGACCATGTGGTCCTGGCCGACGATGACTCGCCGGACCTCGTCGAGACTTTGACGCAGCAGTGCCGCGTCTCCTCTGCCTGGCAACTCTTCGGCGACGCTCATGACCTCATTCCACCAAACACGCCGCAAACGTGCACGACGCCACGTCTGTGCTTTCATGGCAAACGTGGCAAGTCCGCTGCAGTACGGCGATCCGCCCCGGCTGGGGCGGTACGTGGTCCAGGCGCGCCTGCATCAGGCGCCCGCCGGTTTCGTGTACCTGGGCCAGGGGCCCGACGGCCGCGCGGTGTCGCTGGCCGTGCTGACCCGGGGGGCCGCGTTCGACGCCGCGGCGCGTGAGCGGTTCGTGACCGGGATCAGGGAGGCGGCCGGCGGGCGGTCCGGCGTGCGCAGCTGGCTGGCCCGCGGCTCCCGGCAGCGGGGCGCGGTGCTGGACGGCATGCCCGCGGTGCTGGACAGCGACCAGGGGCGCGCGCCGTGGGTGGCGGTGCCGTACACGCCCGGCCAGCCCGGGGCCGAGCGGTTCCTGGAGCCGGTCATGGTGGGCGGCACGCTGATCGGGCAGGCGCACGGCCCGGACTTCGTCCCGTACTGGCTGACCGACCGCGCGCCCGCCTTGCCGGGGCCGACCAGGCAGCGCCGGCCGCTGACCGAGACGCGCCGGCGGGTGCTGATGGCCGCGCTGGCGCTGGCGCTGCTGTTGCTGCTGGTCACGGCCATCTTGTTGCTGCTGCTGTTCGGCAGGCGCGACAGCGAGCCGCAGCCCAGGCAGCTGCCGCCGACGGTGTTCGTACCGACGCCGCCGCCGACCCCGGAGACGCCGGAGCCGCGGCCCTCGCCGTCTCCGTCGCCCTCGCCGACCGAGAGCGGGCAGGCCACGCCCGGTCGCACACCCGGGGACGAGCCCGGCGAGGAGTCGCCGCTGTAGTCATGTATGGCGCCATTGGGTGACACTATTGTTACTTAAGGCGATGGGCGGCGTTGAATGCACCCGGGCGATGGGACCGGCGTGAAATGCGCTTGAGCCTCACGTGGCGTGAGGCTTTAGCGTCCGGCGCATGGAATTCATCGTTCACGACACGCTCACGGTGATGGCCGGCCTGCTCGAGAAGCCGCTGGAGGACCGGCCCGAGGCGCTGCGGGAGATGCTGACGCCCATGCGTTCGGCGATCCCCGTGCCCGGCGACATCGTCGACATCCACCACCAGGGCGGCGGCTTCCGGGCCGACGCCGACGATCCACGCTACCTGCCCGCCGTCCGGCGCATGATCGAGGCCGACGTGCTCGGTCAGGTGCGGCGCGAGCTGGAACGCGCCTCCGAAGCGCTCCGCGAGGCCAAGCAGGCGGACTCGCTGCAGGTCATGTTCGTACTGGGCAATCCCGACGACGAGCACCTGATGAAGATCACCGGCGGCTACTACGGCATGGGCGGCTCGCCCGGATGGCTGTATCTGCTGGCCTGGCCGTCGGAGGAGGTGATCGGCAGGATCGCGCACTGCGCGGTGCACGAGTTCCACCACAACGTGCGCTTCACCAACGTCGAGTGGAACCCGGCCACGGTGACCGTGGGCGAGCACGTGGTGGCCGAAGGGCTGGCCGAGGCGTTCGTGCGGGAGCTGTCGGGGCCCGAGGCCATGGGACCGTGGTCGTCGATGGTGACGGGGGAGGCGTTCGACCGGGCGTTCGAGCTGATCATGGCGGACTTCGACCTGGAGGGGATGCGGCACACGGCGGCGTACGTGCTGGGAGACACCGCTGTGCGGAACTTCGGGCAGGAGCCTCGCGGCATTCCCGACATGGCGGGGTACGCGGTGGGGCTGCGGCTCGTCGACCGCGCGCTGGCCGCCACCGGCCTGACCGCCGCCGAGGCCACTCTGCTGCCGGCGGCGGAACTCATGCGCCGCGGCGGCATCCGCTGACCGTCCCGGCACATCCGCGATTGCGTGTCGAGAGAAATTCGCTCTCGGTGGAATGCGCCGTTAGAGAAATGCGCCGCCAGCGAAAAGATTCCTTCATTCATCGCGTCCCGGTCTAGCGTCTTTCACAGAAATACCCGCACAGAAAGGCGACCGTCATGACGGAGACCCAGCGCGCCGCCTGGCCTGACCAGCTCAGCCAGCGTCTGCTGAAGGAACGCATCGTCGTCCTCGGCCAGGAGGTCGACGACGAGATATGCAACCGGCTCTGCGGGGAGCTCCTATTGCTGGCGGCCGAGGACCCTAAACGGGACATAACCCTTTACATCAATTCCCCCGGCGGCTCGGTGACCGCCGGGATGGCGCTCTACGACATGATGCAGTTCATTCCGTGTGACGTGGCGACGGTGGCGATGGGGTTCGCCGCGTCCATGGGACAGCTGCTGCTGACAGCGGGCGCGAAGGGCAAGCGTTACGCGTTGCCCAACTCCCGCGTCGTCATGCACCAGCCGCTGGGCGGCATCGGCGGCTCGGCCAGCGACATCCAGATCCAGGCCGACAACATGATCTACACTAAGCGGCGGATGGCCGAGATCATCGCCCGCCACACGGGCCAGCCGCTGGAGCGGATCCAGGCCGACTCCGACCGCGACCGCTGGTTCACCGCCCAGGAGGCCCTGGACTACGGAATCGTCGATCACATCGCCGAGGGGATGAACTGAGATGAGCGGGCGTTACGTGCTTCCGTCGTTCACGGAGCGGACGTCGTACGGGATCAAGGAGATGAACCCGTACAACAAGCTGTTCGAGGACCGGGTGATCTTCCTGGGCGCGCCGATCGACGACACTGTGGCCAACGACGTGATGGCGCAGCTGCTGACACTGGAGTCGATCGATCCCGACCAGGACATCAACCTCTACATCAACTCGCCGGGCGGGTCGTTCACCTCGATGACCGCCATTTACGACACGATGCAGTTCGTCCGGCCGGAGATCCACACGGTCTGCATCGGCGAGGCGGCCTCGGCGGCCGCCGTGCTGCTCGCGGCGGGCACGCAGGGCAAGCGGGCCGCGCTCCCGCACGCCCGGGTGCTGTTGCACGAGCCGGCGACCGAGGGCGGGCGCGGGCAGGGCAGCGACCTGGAGATCCACGCCAGGGAGATCCTGCGGATGCGTGACCAGCAGGAGGAGATCTTGTCCCGGCACACGGGGCGGTCGCCGTTGGAGATCAGGAAGGACATCGAGCGGGATCGCATTTTCACCGCTGAGCAGGCGCGGTCCTACGGGCTGGTGGACGACATCTACGCCTCGAGGAAGCGCACGCTGGCTCCGGCTCACTGACCTCGTTCCCGCCGAAGGCGGCGCGCCCGTGCTCCGGGCGCGCCGCCTTCGCCACGGTGCGGCGCCTTCGCCACGGTGCGGCGCGTACGCCACGGTGCGGCGCGTACGCCGCTCGGATCGCGGCGGGCACCGTGCGTGGTGCCGGTGGCATGATGAGCGGCTCGCATGGGCGTGGCGCCGGTGGCTCGGGATCGGTGGCTCGGATCGGTCGCTCGGCAGGTGCGGAAGGCGTGGCCAGGCCGTGCCCGGTTGTGCGGCCGTGGGTCGTGGGTCTGCTCGGGTCTAGTCGGGGGCCCGGAGCGGGTATGACAGGGGGCGACGGATCGTCCGGCGGCGTGGCTGCGTACCCTGCCGAAGGATTCCGGCGTCATCTGGCGCGACATCGTCGTCCGCCGCCCTCCCGTCCGATTCCACCCCCCACCGCGCCCGTCTTCGCCGAGGCCGAGGCCGCCGGGGCCGGCGCGCTGCCGTCGTGCCGCCCGGGCCGACGTCCAGGCCGGGCGCGGACCGATGGGCGAGCCTCGCCTCGCCGACCTGGAGGTCGTCTGATGACCGTGGAGCACGAGGTAGAGGCCGGGGAACTGCGCGCCTGGATCGGCGGGTGCCGTGCCGAGATGCTCGCCGATCTGGCCGCGTACGTGTCGCTCGAGACGCCCAGCAACGACAAGGCGCTGCTGGATGCGGCCCTGGACTGGCTCGATGGCTACCTGGAGGCCCGGCTCGGCCCGCCGACGGCCACCCGGCGGATCGACGGCGGTGTGCTCGGCGACGTCGGCGGCCGCGGTGACGGCGGCGTCTACGGGGACGTCCGCATCAACGACTACCCGGGCCGGGGCGGCGCCCCGGTCCTGCTGCTGGCCCACTACGACACGGTCTGGCCGGTGGGGACGCTGCGCTCCTGGCCGTTCACCCTCGACGGAGACCGGGCCACCGGGCCCGGCGTCTTCGACATGAAGGCGGGCCTGGTCCAGCTCGTGTGGGCGGTGCGCTGGAGGCCGCGGGGCTGCCGCGCCCGCCGCTGCGGCTGCTGCTCAACGGCGATGAGGAGATCGGCAGCCCTGCCTCACGGCCGTTGATCGAGGAGGCGGCTCGGGATGTGGCCGCCGTGCTGGTGTTCGAGGCCAGCGCGGAGGGGGCGTTGAAGACGGCGCGTAAGGGGGTGGGCATCTTCCATCTGACCTTCACCGGCGTGGAGGCGCACGCCGGGCTCGAGCCTGCCAAGGGCGCCAGTGCGATCGACGAGCTGGCCAGGGCCGTGCTGCGGCTGCACGACCTGGCCGGCCCGGGGGCGGGCACCACCGTCAATGTGGGCGTCGTCTCGGGCGGCACCGGCTCCAACGTGGTCGCCGGCGCGGCGCGCGCCGAGGTGGACGTGCGTGTCGCCAGCCGGGCCGAGGCCGAGCGGGTGGACGCCGCCCTCGCCGGCCTGCGGCCGCATGATGCCAGGGCGTCCATCGAGGTGCGCGGAGGATGGAACCGTCCTGTCATGGAGCGCGGGCCGGGCACGGCTCGCCTGTTCTCCCTGGCTCGTGCGGTGGCTGTGGACATGGGCCTGGATCTGCGGGAATGCGCGGTCGGCGGGGCCAGCGACGGCAACTTCACCGCCGCGCTGGGACTGCCCGTCCTCGACGGCCTGGGCGCCGTCGGCGCCGGGGCGCATGCGCGGCATGAGCACATCAGCGTGGAGGGCATGATCGAACGTGCCGCCTTGACCGCGGGTCTGCTCCGGGCCCTGGCCATGGAAGGCTGATCGGCCCCGTCGAGGGCGGGAAATAGCGGCGAATGTGGCACTTGTACACTCTTGAGGTTTCTTGGGGGAATCGGGGGAGTGGCGTGCCGCTGGAGCAGGTCCTGGTGTTGCTGGTCGCAGCGGCGGGCGCCGGGTGGGTCGATGCCGTCGTGGGCGGCGGCGGGCTGTTGCAGCTGCCCGCCATCATGATCACGGGGATGCCCCCCGTCGAGGCGATGGCCACCAACAAGCTGTCGTCCGTCTTCGGCACCACGTCGGCCGCCGTCGCCTACGCTCGCTCCACCAAGCTCGACCGCCAGGTGGCGATCCCCGGCGCGGGAATGGCCGTGCTGAGCGCCGGCCTGGGGGCGTGGGCCGCGGCGGCGATCTCGGCCGAGGTGCTGCGGCCCGCCGTCATGGTGGTGCTGCTGGCGGTGGCGGCGTTCGTGACGTTGCGCCCGTCCTTCGGGGCGGTGCCGCAGCCGCACCTGCGTACCAACGCCAGGGTGGCGGTCGCCGTGGTGGCGGCCGGCGTGGGGATCGCCTTCTATGACGGCATCATGGGGCCGGGCACGGGAACGTTCCTGATCATCGCCTTCACCACCATCCTCGGGCTCGACTTCGTCTCGGCGTCGGCCTCCGCCAAGATCATCAACATTGGGACGAACGTCGGCGCGCTGGTGGTGTTCGGGCTGCAGGGGCACGTGCAGTGGGCGCTGGGCCTCGGGATGGCGGTGTGCAACGTGGCCGGCGCTCAGGTCGGCGCGCGGATGGCGCTCAAGCGGGGCGCCGCCTTCGTACGGATCGTGCTGTTGTGCGTCGTGGCGGCGATGGTGGTCAGGCTGGGCTGGCAGCAGTTCGGCTGACAACGGCGAGGGGGGCCGATGATCGCGCGATCATCTGATCCAGCTCGGGAACGCCTCACCGGTGATTGCCTCGTACTCGGCGACCACCCCTTCGGGATCGCCCCGGTAGGCCACCGTCAGATCGTTGATGAGGGCCGGAAACAGAGCCTGGTCGGCGTCGGGCAGCTGCTGGCCCACGCCGAACGCGGCCACCAGCGGCATGACCGCCTCTCGATGGTGCCCGGCCATGACCAGCACGGATCCGTACGCTCCGAGGCTTTGCGCATACTCGAAGACGTGCGCGTCAGGATCGACCTCCATCAGCGCTTCGTAGAGCCGTGCGGACTCCTCGCCGACGGGCAGGGCCTCGTCCGGGCGGCCCGCCTGTGCCAGGTGGACCGCGAAGTTGAACAGCGAGCCAGCCAGAAATGGCAGCGAGGCGTCCAGGTCGAGCCCCGCCAGCTCGCGGTGGAGCCGGACGGCCTCCTCATCGGCGGACAGCGCCTCGGCGATCCTGCCGGTGTCGGCCAGACGCAGAGCGAGGTCGTTGAGGGCCATGGCAAGGTCGCGGAGATGGCGGGTGCGATCGTTGCCGGCCAGCCCGCGGTGGAGGCGTACGGCCTCCTCGCCCGCGGCGACGCCCTCGAGAAGGCGGCCCGCCTCCGCCAGCGAGTTGGCGTGGTTGCTGAGCGAGGTGGCCAGGTGGGGAAGGTACGTGCCGGGGTCGAGCTCGGCCAGCTCCCGGTAACAGCGGACGACCTCCTCGCTGACCGCGGGGACGTCGCCGGGACGATCCGCCCCCGCCAGGTGGCCGGCCTGGTTGTTGAGCGCCGACGCCAGCTCGGCCAGGTAGGCGACCCGGTCGGGCTCGGCCATCTCACGCCGGAGCCGCACGGCCTCCGCGCCGGCCGAGACGGCCTCGGCGAAGCGACTGACGTCGGCGAGCCGGTTCCCGTGGTTGTTCAGCGCGATGGCCAGGTCAGGGGGCTGCGCCATCTCGCGGCAGAGTCGCACCGCTTCCTCGCTCACAGCGAGGGCGTCGGCGGGACGGCCGCCGTCGGTGAGCCGGGTCGCGTGGTCGGTCAGGGCGCGGGCCAGGTGGGGCAGGCCGGTGGCGCGGTCCAGCTCGGTCAGCTCGCGGAGCCGTTCGATGGCCTCTTCATGGTGGTCAGCCTTCGTCAGGAGGGTGGCGAGTCTGCGCAGGGACCTGGCGAGGTCCGCCGGTACGGCCAGCTCGCGCTGGATCCGCACGACCTGCTCACCGGCGGCGACGGCCTGGGCATGGCTGTCGGTCCTGGAGTAGCTGGACGCGAGGTTGCCGAGGGAAATGGCCAGGTCAGGGAGGTTCGCGTCCCGGTCCTGATCCACGAGCTCCTGCCAGAGCCGGACCGCCTCTTCGCCCTGGGGGACGGCCTCGGCGTACCGTCCGGCGCCGGCGAGGGCGATCGCGAGGTTGCCGAGCGAGATGGCCAGGTCGGGAAGGTAGCGATCACGGTCGCGGTCGGCCAGATCCCGGCGGTGCCGGACGAGCTCTTCGCTGATCGCGAGTCGCTCCTCCGGCTTGGCCAGATCGTCGAGGTAGAACGCGAGCGCCAGGACGAGATCGGCGAGGAAGGCTTCGCGGTCCACCTCGACCAGCTCCCTGAACAGGCGGATCGCCTCCTCGGCGCTGGCCGCCGCCTCCCCGGGACGGCCGGCCTCGGCCTCGTGGCCGGCCTGCCTGGCCAGCGAGCCGGCCAGGTCGGTGAGGAACCCGTCGCGGTCGATCGCGGTCATCTCGCGGAGATGGCCGACGGCCTGCCGGCCGACCGCCACCGACTCCTCCGTCCGTCCGGCCGCCATCAGCGAGTCGGCCTGGTTCATCAACACCTTGGCCAGGCGGTGGAGATAACCCTCCCGGTGGAGCTCGACCAGCTCGCCGTAGATGAGGATGACCTCCTCGCCGACGGTGATGGCCTCGTGGGGGCGATCGGTCTCCGCGAGGCAGCTGGCGTGATTGCTCAGTGTCATGGCCAGCTCGTCGAGGAAGACGGAGCGGTTGAGCTCGGCCAGATGGCGGAAGTGGCGGGTGGCCTCGTCGAGGTCGGAAAAAGCCTCGCCGGACCGGCCGGCCCCCATGAGGGCGATGGCGTGGTGGTTCAACGCCCTCGCGAGGCTGGGCAGGAAGACGTCCTCGTCGGCGGGGACCAGCTCGCGGTAGACCCGGACGGCCTCCGCGCTGGCGGAGCCGGCTTCGGCGAAGCGGCCGATGCCCGTCAAGGTGATGGAGTGCTCGCTGAGCAGCGAGGCCAGCTCGGGGAGGTACCGGTCGCGGTCGCGCTCGGTCAGCTCCCGCCGGAGCCGGAGGGCCTCCTCGGCGAGAGGAAGGGCCTCGGTGAAACGCCCGACCTCCGCCAGGTAGGCCGTGTGATTGCTCAGCGCGAAGGTCAGGTCGAAGAGGTCGCTGTCGAGTCCGCGGCCGGCCAGCTCCCGGCGGAGCCGCACTGCCTCCTCGCTGACCGTGAGCGCTTCGGCCCTGCGGCCGTTGTTCGACAGGTGGCTGGCGTGGTTGAGGAGTGCGACGCTCAGGTCGTGGAGATAGGCGGAGTGGTCCAGCGCCACCAGCTCGCGGCAGTGCCGGACGGCCTGCTCGCTGACGGCGAGCGCTTCGGCGTGCTGGCCGGTGTTGCCGAGCCGGGAGCCATGATTGATGAGCGAGCGGGCCAGGTCGGCGAGATAGGTGTCCCGGTCCGTCTCGGCCAGCTCGCCGAAGAGGAGGCTCTGCAGCTCCGCGAGGTAGAGGCCGCCCCACAGCATGCTGACCGCGCCTGTCGGGAAGATATTGGCGACCGCCCACAGCCGGCGCTTGAGCTCGGCGGGATCCCTGTCGCCGAGCCTGGCCAGCCCGCCGAGCAGAGGGTCGGGGCGGTCGACGTAGAGGGCGACAAGCTGCGCCTCCTCTGCGTAGGGCGCCGGGAGGTCCATGATCAACTGCTCGATGCGGGCGTCGGTCGCCGGGCGGAAGAGCGGGCGCTCGGCCGTGCGGGCGAGCACGTGCAGCACGTCTGCGGCGCTCTCGCCGTCCTCGGCCAGGGCGGCGATCCGGGTGAGCAGCTCGTCCTGCGACTCGGCGAGGATTTGACCGAGGAGGCGTTCGGCCAGGCGGTCGGGCTGGACCGGCCCGAGCACCTTGCCATCGCTCCGGTCCTGCTCGGAGGGCGGGTAGAGGGCGGCCAGCCAGCGCACCACCTCCTCCGCGTACGGCTCGCTCGCCAGGGCGGCGACGGACGATGCCCGGCCGGGGTCGCATCCGGACTGGCCGATCAGGATGATCCCGGCGACGGCCCGGTCCAGCGCGCGCAGTGACTCGGCTCGGCGTTCGTCGTCGTCGAGACGGGCGGACAGGATCCCCGGCCGGAGCAGGTTGCGTCTCGCGGCGAGCCGGTACAGGTAGGCACGCTCGTGGTGGGCCAGTTCGTGCTCGGGATCGGCAGCGGGCGCCCCCTGCGAGGCCGCGCGGAGCAGGGCGTTCATTGCCGCCATATGCACGGTGAGGGCGTTGCCGAATGTCTCCGCGGCCAGGTCGGGCGGGGCGGCGCGGACCCGGTCGGCGAGGGCGGGCCAGTCGGCTTGCGGCAGGCCGGGCAGGCGGAGGAGGTGGGTCGCGAAGGCCGCCGCCGCCCGGTCGAACTCGGCGTGCCGTTCCTCGCGATCCCCGGCCAGTTGCGTCAGCCGTACGGCGGGCGTCAGCGCGTGCGGAGCCTCGCGTTCGAGCTGGCCGCGCAGGCTGTCCCACCAGGCGCCATCCGTGCGGGCCAGCAGGAGGAGCCGGACGTTACGCCTGGGCGGGGTCTGGAGCAGCGTGCCGAGCAGGGAGGCGACGCGGTGCGCGGTGGCCTCGGCGTAGTCGGCCACGATGAGCGCCGGATGGTTGCTGCGGGTCAGGACGCGTGTCGCGTCGTCGTCGGAGGAGCCGAGGAACCCGGTGATCCAGTGGGCGGGGGTGCGCCTCAGCAGCTCGCCGGCGAGCCTGGTCTTGCCCTGCCCGCCCTCCCCGGTGATCAGTTTGAGGGAGAACGGCCGGTCGTCGTCGCGCCAGCTGGCGAGCTCGTCGAGCAGCTCTCCCCGGCCGTGGAACGGCACCGTCTCGCGGTCGGCGGCCAGCAGTGAGCCTGGGGTGCCTGCGCGGGGCTCGATCGGCTCGCCGCGTAACAGGCCGTGCAACTCGACCGATTCGAGCGCTGGGCGCAGACCGGTCTCGGTCTGGAGCAGCCGCCCGAACTCCGGGTCACGGAAGAACGCCGTCACCGGGATCATGTGCAGGCGGCGGTTGGCGAAGGCGGTGTCGTCGTAGACGACCACGCCGATGAGTAGCCCGGCGGACGCGCCGAACACCGCGGCCCCCGAGACGCCGCGCCAGGGATGTCCGGGGGTGTCGGGGAAGGCGCGCTGGTCGACGGGGAAGCCGCCCTTCGCTCCGATCGAATCGGGGTTGATCACACCGGAGAGCTGTTCCACGTGCCGGTCGTCCGTTCCGTACCCGGCGAACTGCGGGAACCCCCATCCGGTGTAGTCCACCGGGTCGAATCCGGTCATCCGGCCCCAGCGGACCGGGCTCGCGGGCCCGGCGGGCCCGTCGATGAGCAGCAGCGCCACGTCGGCGTCGTCCGGGGCGCGCCAGTCCAGCAGGGTGGCGTCGTGGCGGGTCGGCGGCTGATCTCGCGGGTGCCCCAGGGACACCACGATCTTTGGAAGCGCCACGCCGTCGGCCACGACGGTGTGCCGTGCGGTCAGGATCAGCCGCGGTCCGATCCGGTAGCCGGAGCCGGAGCGCGTGACCTCCTCGGCGGTCCCCGCGCGGATGTCGGCGAGGCACCGCCGGTCCATCAGTCGCCCCAGCCGCGGGGAGCCGCGTCCGCCACCTCCGCGTTGCGGCCGGTCTCACCGTCCTTGACGGCGAGTTTCAGGGTGATCCGGTGGGTGGTCTCCTTGGCGAGCTTGCCGTCCGCGCCCAGCTCCACCCCGCCGACCGCGACCACCTCGAACTTGATCTTCCCTCCGGGCGTGGCCTCGCGGGACACCGCCACCTGGAACTCCACTTCGGCTTCGGCTATCTCGAAACGCAGGCGCTCGTCCGCCCCTTTCGCCTGCGCTTCGGCCAACTCCGCCCGCAGTTGCCCGAGGGTCTCGGCGAGGCCGATCCGTGATCGCCCGCTCATGCCGTCTCCGTACGCCGCATTCGCACGGACACAGGGTAAACGTGGGATGCCCGGCTGGATAGGCGTGTCATGCGCCTGTGACGATGCCGTGCTCGAAGCGGCAGAGGACGGCCGGGTCAGTGGGTGCCTTCGGGTGGTCCCTTGACGGGGTCAGCGCACGGTCTCGCCCGCAGGGGTCCGCAGGGCCGCGGCGGTCAGGGCAACGAACGCGGCCAGCAGCGCCGGCACGGCCAGCGCCCGCGGCAGACCGGCCACCTCGCCGGCCGCGCCGATGAGCACGGGCCCTGACAGGAACCCCAGGTAGCCGATGGAGGCCACCCGCGCCAGCGCCCGTCCGGCGAAGGCCGGATCGCGGTGCCCCGCGGCCGAGAACACCTGTGGCACGATGCACGACAGTCCCGCCCCGAAGCAGCCGAACCCGGCCACACCCGCCAGTGGATGACCGCCGAGCAGCGCCAGCCCGAGCCCGATGGCGGCGAGCAGCCCGCAGCAGCGCACCAGCGGCACCGGCCCGAATCTGGCCGCCAGCCGGTCGCCCATCAGCCGGCCCGCGGTCATCATGAGGGAGAACGCGGCGTACCCGGCGGCGGCGAACCCCGGCGAGGCGCCCAGGTCCTCACGCAGGTAGACGGAGCTCCAGTCGGCCGCCGCCCCCTCGCCGACCAGGCAGCAGAACGCCAGCACGCCCAGGAACAGGGTCCCCTTGGGTAGCCCGCTCCCGCCCGCCGAGGCCGACGCACCAGAGGGGACCGGCCGCAGCGCCCACCTCGCGGCCCACCACGCGAGCGCCGCGATGACCAGCCCCAGTGTCCAGAACGTGGCCGCGGGCGTCAGCGCCAGGTGCGCGAACAGGCCGCCGGTGGTGGCGCCGGCGAACCCGCCGATGCTGAAGACGGCGTGGAAGGACGACATGACCGGCCGCCCGCAGGCACGCTCGACCTCGACGGCGTTGGCGTTCATGGACACGTCCAGCACCCCGTGCGCGATCCCGAACAGCAGCAGCGTCCCAGCCAGCACGGCGAGGTCCGGCGCGTATGCGGACGGGACCAGGACCAGGCCCTGCACCAGGGCCGCGGGGATCATGACGCGGTGGCTGCCGTGGCGGTCCACCAGGCGGCCCACCGCCGTCATGCCGATCATCGCGCCCGCGGCGATGGCCAGCAGGGCGAGACTGAACTGGCCTTCGCCGAGGCCGAGGCGTTCCTTGATGGCGGGGATGCGGGCGGTCCACGTGCCGACGGCGGCGCCCGCCAGGAAGAACAGCAGGTAGACAGCCGTGCGCTCGCGCCCCATCGGGCCGCCGCTGAAGCGGCTCATCCGGCCGTCCTGCGGACGTCTCACCCGGTCTCCCCGGCGGCGGCGACCTCCCTGACCGCCACGCCCGCCGCCACCAGAGCGTCCCGTTGCTCCCGGGGGATGCCGGAGTCGGTCACCACCACGTCCAGCCGCGAGATGGGGCACACCGCGCCGAACGCCGTACGCGAGAACTTGCCGGAGTCGCACACCACGATCACCCGCCTGGCCGCGGCGATGGCCGCCTGCTTGACCGCGACCTCGGGCAGATCGTGCGCCGTCAGGCCGTGCTCGGCCGACAGCCCGCAGCAGCCGATCACCGCCGTGTCGAACCGCAGCGCCTTGATGGAGCTCTCGGTCAGCGGTCCCATGACGTTCAGCTCGCCCTTGCGTACCTCGCCGCCGGGCAGCACCAGCCGCACCCGGGGCGCGGCAGCCAGCAGCGAGACCGCCTGCAGGGCCAGCGGCAGCACGGTCAGCCGGCGATCGGCCAGGGCGCGGGCCACGTCCAGCGCTGTCGTGCCGCCGTCCAGCACCACGGCCTCGCCGTCGGCGATCAGGGCGGCCGCCTCGGCGCCGATGCGCCTCTTGGCCTCCATGGCCTCGCGCTCGCGCACGCCGAACGGCGGCTCTTCGCCGCGCAGCAGCAGCGACAGCGCGCCGCCTCTGACCCGCCGCACCACCCCTTGCTGGGCGAGCTCGTCGAGGTCACGCCTGATCGTCATCTCCGACACGCCGTGTTCGGCGGCCAGTTCGGCGACCGAGACGCTGTCCTGCGCGCGCAAGGCGTTCATGATGGATTGCAAACGTTCCATGTGTTCATACAAACATGACTTATGTGCGCAATACAATGGCGGGTATGCGCGCCAGCCGTCTGCTCTCCCTCCTCTTGCTGCTTCAGACGCGCGGCCGCATGACCGCGCCCGAGCTGGCCGCCGAGCTGGAGGTGTCGGTCCGTACGGTCTACCGCGACGTGGAGGCGCTGTCGGCGGCCGGCGTGCCCGTCTACGCCGATCGCGGGCCGGTGGGCGGATATCAGCTGCTGGACGGCTACCGCACCCGGCTCACCGGGCTGACCGCCGAGGAGGCGTCGTCGTTGTTCCTGGCCGGGTTGCCGGGGCCGGCGGCGGAGCTGGGGCTGGCGGAGGTGGCGGCCACCGCGGAGCTGAAGCTGCTGGCCGCGCTGCCGCCCGAGCCGCGCTCGCACGCCTCGCGCATCCGGGAGCGGTTCCTGCTGGACGTGCCCAGCTGGTATCGCTCGGGCGACGACGTGCCGCATCTGAGCGAGGTGGCCGAGGCGGTGTGGGAGCAGCGGCCGCTGCACATGACCTACCGCCGCTGGGGGCAGCAGGAGGTCGACCGGGTGATCCACCCGTTCGGGCTGGTGCTCAAGGGCGGCTCCTGGTATCTGGTGGCCGCTCCGCCGGACGGCTCGCCGCGCACCTACCGGGTGGCGCGCATCTTGACGCTGCAGACGCTGCCCGGGCACTTCCCGCGGCCGGAGGGGTTCGAGCTGGGCGCGTTCTGGAGCGCGTACGCCAAGGAGTTCCGCGAGCGGATGTACACCGCCGAGGCCGTGGTCAAGCTCGCCCCGGGACGGGAGGAGTTGCTGGCGTACACGATGGGCCGCGACGTCGTCGACGCCGCCCTGGCGGCGGCCGGGAAGCCCGATCCGGAGGGCTGGGTCACGCTCACCCTGCCGGTGGAGTCGATCACGCACGCGCGCTGGCTGCTGCTGCGCATGGGGGCGGACGTCGAGGTGCTGGAGCCGCCCGTGCTGCGCACGTTGATGCGGGAGGCGGTCGCCGAGCTGAGCAAGCTCTACGGCTGAAAATCCGGGCGCGTTCCGGGGCGGTGTTCTGCCAGGATGCCCGGCATGTATCTTCTCGCGTTCGCGGGCGCGTGCGTCCTGGTGGCCATGGTGCCCGGGGTCAGCACCGCCATCATCCTCCGCCAGACCCTGCGGTCCGGCCGCGGCAGCGGCCTGGCGGCCACGCTGGGCAACGAGACCGGCATCCTGCTGTGGGGCCTGGCCGCAGCCTTCGGGTTGTCGGCGCTGCTGGTGGCCTCCCAGCTCGCCTACGACGTCATGCGGGTGGTCGGCGCCGTGGTGCTGGTCGTGATGGGCGTGCAGGCGCTCTGGCAGGCCCGCAAGGGCGCGCCGCCTGCCGAGGTGGCCACGGCGCCGGGGTGGCGCGGGGCGTACCTGGCGGGAGTCGGGACGTGCCTGGCCAATCCGAAGGCGGCGGTGTTCGCGATGTCGTTCCTGCCGCAGTTCGTCCCGGCGGGGCAGAACGTGCCGGTCACGCTGGTGACGCTGGCCGTCGTGTGGGTGCTCATCGACCTGCTGTGGTACGGGCTGCTCATCTGGGCGGTGGCCAAGGCCAAGGACTGGCTGGGCCGCCCGGCGGTGAGGCGCCGGCTGGAGCAGATCTCCGGCGTGGTGCTGATCGGGCTGGGCGTGCGGCTGGTGGTGGAGTCGCGGTGACGATCTGGCACGCAGAGCACGGCGCGGGTGAGCCGGTGGTGCTGCTGCATTCGACGGCGGCCGACTCCGGTATGTGGCAGGGGCAGGTGGAGGCCCTGGCCGAGCGGTTCCGGGTGATCACAGTGGACTTGCGCGGGTACGGCCGCACCCCATACCGGGCCGAGGCCCCTTACAGCGACGCGGCGGACGTGGCCGAGGTCCTGGCCGGTCTGGGCGTGCGCCGGGCGGCGCTGGTCGGCTCGTCGGGCGGCACCCGGGTCGCGCTGGAGCTGGCGGCGGCCGGGCTCGCCGACCGGCTGGTGCTGCTCAATCCCGTCGCCGGCGTGCCGCCGACCTCCGACGTGCGGGCGTACTGGTCGGAGGAGGGGCGGCTGCTGGAGGCGGGCGACCTCGACGGTGCGGCCGGGCTGACCGTGCGCACCCTGCTCGGGCCGCATGCGCCGGCCGCGGCCCGGGAGCGGCTGGCGGCCATGCAGCGTAAGGCGTACGCGCTGCAGCTGGCCGCCGATCCTGAGCCGGAGCAGGTGGAGACCGAGTTCACGCCGGCGGCGATCGACGTTCCGGCGCTGGTGGTGGTCGGGGCGCACGACCTGGAGTGGTTCCGGCGGTGTGCCCGCCACCTGGCCGGCGAGCTGCCGCAGGGGCGGCTGGTGGAGCTGGATTGGGCCGGGCATCTGCCCGCCCTGGAACGGCCGGAGGAGATCGCGCGGCTGCTGCTGGATTACCTTTAGTGCATGACGAACGACCTGGCGACCTTGATGCGGCAGGCGCAGGACGATGATCCGCTGCTGGCGCTGCAGGCCACGACCGCGCTGCGCCGCGAGATCGAGCGCCTGGAGGCGGTCCAGGTGCGGCGGGCCCGCGTGGCGGGGCTGGCGTGGGCGCAGATCGCCGACGCGGTCGGCGTGAGCAAGCAGGCCGTGCACAAGAAATACGGCCGCCGCTAGCCCACCCACTGGTCGGCGTACCAGCGCAGGACGATGTTCCAGGAGTAGCCGCGCCGGATCCGCCCGGCCACGTCGGGCGGCAGCGTGTCGAGTCCGCGGTGCTCCAGGGTGACTTCGGTGCCGCCGTCGACCGGGCTGAAGGCCACTTCGATCTCCATCCGGCCGGTCTCGTTGATCAGGTCGGCCCAGACGAGGCGGTGCGGCGGCTCCCAGGCGAGGATCTTGCCGGTGTCGACGTGGCCGCCGTCGGACCACAGCTCGCGCAGGTAGCCGTCCTCGAACCGGATGCCGACCGCGCGGGCGGGGTCGACCCAGCTGTGGCGGCCGCGGACGTACCAGCTGTCGATCTCGTCGGTGAAGATCCGGAACGCGGTCGCCGGGTCGACCGGGACGGTGACGCCGGCCCGGACCGTGTTCACGGGGTGTCCTTCCGTGTGCGTTCGACGTGTTCCTTGAACGAGCCCAGTTGCTCGGCCCAGAACGCCTGCACCTGGTCCAGCCACGCCTGCAGCGCCGCGAACGGCTCGGGGCGCAGCGTGTAGAGCCGCAGCCTGGCGTCCGTCCCGCCGGTCTCGGCCTGCACGAGCCCGCCGGCTCTCAGCACGCGTAGGTGCCTGCTGAGGGCGGGTGCGCTCATCTGGATGGCCTGGGCCAGCTCGCCGGCCGGGCGCGGGCCCTCGCGCAGCAGGTCGATCACCTTGCGCCGGGTCGGGTCGGCGAGCGCCGCCAGGGTGGCGTCCAGATCGTTAACGTCGTTGTTAATATTTGCCTGCTTCCGTTAGGCTGTTGATGCTTAACGATAGCGGCAATTATTGCGGAGGTTCGTACATGAATGTCGAGCTCGGCTACTACACGCTGTCCGTGGTGGACCTGGACCGGGCGGCCGCCTTCTACGGGCCCCTGTTCGGCTGGGAGTTCACCCGCGAGCACGAGACGTACCTGCACGTCACCAACACGGCCGTGCCGATGGGCTTCGTCAGCGGCGGGCCGTCCACGCAGCCGAACCTCTACTTCCACGTGAGCGACATCGACGCGGCCGTCGAGCAGGTGCGCAAGCTGGGCGGCAGCACCGGCGAGGTGTTCGCGAGCAAGTCGGGCCGCGGTTGCTCCTGCACCGACGACCAGGGGACCCAGATCAGCCTCTGGGAGCCCGGCCCCGGCTTCGCGTAGTGCTGGTGGGCTAGGCGGTTGTCGGCCGCTTGGCGTAGTCGGACATGCCACCCGCGAAGTCGTAGACGATGCACTGCTCGTCGCCCACCACCCAGGCGTCGTGTCCCGGCGGGCAGACAAACACCTCTCCCGGGCCGACCTCGGCTTCGCCGCCGTCGTTCATCCGGAGGCGCAGCCGTCCCTGGACCACGAACCCGTTGTGGTGGACCTCGCAGGAGTCCGTGCCCACGATCGGTTTGACCGACTCCGACCAGCGCCAGCCGGGGTCGAACGTGGCCACCCCGAAGGTGAGCCCGCTGAGGTTGCACACTTCCAGGTGGCCCCGCGGGAAGTCGCGGCGTTCGTCGGGCTTGTCGATGCTCTTGACCTCGATCATGACTCCCCCTTCCGTCAGATCCAGTCTTCCACCGCGAATATGCCGCTACAAGGAGCTGACCTGCGCAAACCTCTGATGGCGAGCCCGCCGAGGTTTGCGGTGGACGGTGATGCGCGGGCCGGCGGCGGCCATGATGGAGGCATGGCTTCATGGCAGGAGTTCGAGCGGCAGGCGCCGGAACTGGCGGCGGTGGCGCGCAGGCTGATGGACGGTTACCGGCACAAGGTGCTGGCGACGCTGCGCAAGGACGGATCGCCGCGGGTCAGCGGCATCGAGACGAGCTTCAAGGACGGCGAGCTGTGGACGGGGTCGATGTCGGGCGCGGTCAAGGCGGCCGACCTGCGGCGCGATCCGCGGATGGCGCTGCACGTCACCTCCCGCGACCCGGAGGGCTCCGATCCTTCGACGTGGGAGGGCGACGTCAAACTGGCCGGGCGGGCGGTGGAGATCGCCCGCGCGGACGTGCCGGCGTCGTTCGAGACGCCGGAGCCGGGCTCGCACCTGTTCAGGATCGAGCTGACGGAGGTGGTGTGGACCAGGGTCGAGGCGGACGAGCTCGTCCTGGACACCTGGCGTGAGGGGGTGGGAGTGCGGCAGATCCGCCGCAAGTGATCTACACTGTAAAGGCGTCGGGGCTAGTGCACGGAGAAGCCGCCGTCGACGAAGAGCATCTGGCCGGTGACGAAGGCGCTGGCGTCGCCGGCGAGGAACACCGCCGCTCCGGCGAAGTCCTGCGGCACGCCGTTGCGGCCGACCATGTGGCGGGCGGCGAGGGCTTCGACGCGGCCGGGGATGGCCTGGGCGGGCTCGGTCAGCGGGGTGAGCACGAATCCGGGGATGATCGTGTTGACGCAGACGCCGCGTGCCGACCACGCCTCGGCCTGGGAGCGGGTCAGGCCGGCGAGGGCGGCCTTGGCGGCGCCGTAGACGCCGCTGTCGCCGAAGGCGCTGATGGTCTGCTGGGAGCCGACGTTGATGATGCGGCCCCAGCCGCGTGCGGCCATCTTCGGCCCGAAGTGCTGGCCGAGGAGGTAGGGGGCGGTGAGGTTGACGGCGATGGTCTGCTCGTAGTCGTCGGCGGTGAGCTCGGCCATCGGCTTGCGGATGTTGTTGGCGGCGTCGTTGACGAGGATGTCGATGTCGCCGGCGGTGTCGCAGACCCGCTGGACGTCGTCGCGCTCGCCGAGGTCGGCGCTGATGCGGGTGGCGCTGACGCCGTGTGCGCGCAGCCGGGCGGCGGCCTGGTCGAGCTCGTGCGCTCTGCGGGCGACCAGCACGACCTCGGCGCCGGCCCGGCCGATCGCCTCGGCCATGGCGTAGCCGATGCCGGAGCTGCCGCCGGTGACCAGGGCACGGCGGCCGTGGAGGGAGAACAGCTCCCGTAGGTAGTCGGACACGATCGGAGAAGCTAGCACCCTGCGTGGCCCCGGGAGCGGCCGGGGCTGCGCGGGGTGTGCCGGGTGGTGGTGCGCTGTGCCGCGGGCCGGGCGGGCGCTCGTACAATCGGCACGTCCGAGGGAGAGGCGGGGGGATGGCCACGCGCGAGCGGCCGCGGCGGGTGACGATCGCCGATGTGGCGCGCCACGCCGGGGTGTCCACGACGGCGGTGTCGAAGGTGCTGCGCAGCGCCTATGGGGTCAGCCCGGGCATGCGCGACCGGGTCAAGGCCGCGATCGAGGAGCTCGGTTACCGGCCGCAGGCGGCGGCGCGGGCGATGCGGGGTCGCACGTTCACGATCGGGGTGCTGCTGCCGGATCTGCGTAACCCGTTCTTCCCCGACATTCTGGATGGATTGTCGGAGCAGCTCGCGGGCACCGACTATCAGGCGATCATGGTGCAGGGCGGGCCGGGGACGCAGGCGGAGACGCGGGCGATCGAGGCTCTGGTGGACCGGCAGGTGGACGGCATCCTCATGATCGCGCCGGGGGTGGGGCGGGCGCGGCTGGAGGAGGTGGCCGCGCAGATGCCGATGGTGGTGCTGGGCCCGCACGAGAAGTCGGCGGTGTACGACGCGGTCTACGACGATGACGAGCTGGGCGCGGAGCTGGTCGTGCGACATCTGATCGGGCTGGGGCACCGGCGGATCGCGCACATCGGGAACAAGCCCGCCGCCCGGGGGCGTGGCCGGGTGGCGTTGGAGTCGATCAGGGCGGCGACGTACGAGCGGGTGATGCGTGAGCACGGGCTGGACGCTGAGATCGCGATGGCGCTGACCTCCTATACCGAGGAGGGCGGTTATGAGGGGGCGCGTGAGCTGCTCGGCCGTTCCCCACGCCCGACGGCGATCTTCGCGGGGATGGACCTGGCGGCGTTGGGGGCGCTGCGGGCGTTGCACGAGGCGGGGTTGTCGGTGCCGGCGGATGTGTCGCTGGCCGGTTACGACAACACGCGGCTGGCGGCGGTGTCGACCATCTCGCTGACGAGTGTGGATCAGGATGGGGCGGTCATGGGGCGGACGGCGGGGCGGCTGCTGCTCGAACGCATCGAGGGCCGGACATCGTCGGTGCGTTTCTCGGTGACGCCGACTCTGGTGCCCCGTCGCTCCACGGCCCCTCCTACCCCGGAGGCATAAGGCAGCCGCGCTGTCGCATCTGGCGGGGCGTGTGGCCGCGTGGCGAGGTTTGCGCGCGGGCGCGGGTGGGGAGTATGCTCCAATGCCCACATTGGGCACGAGCTCCACAATCCTCCGGTTAGGAGTATACCACCGAATGGCTAATCGTCAAGATGGTCGCGCGGAAGCTCTTGACACCGAGCAGCGGCGTGTGTCGTGGCTGTACGGGCTGCTCGACGTCACCCGGCAGCGGGCGCAGGCGGCGCTGCGCGAGGTGTACGGCAGGGGCGGCGGCACCCGCCAGGCGATGGTCGAGCGCGAGGCGCTGGCCTCGGAGCAGGCGCGCAGGCTGGCGCAGCTGAACGCGGTCGAGCGGGGGCTGTGTTTCGGCCGCATCGACGACGGCTCGGGCGGCAGCGTCTACATCGGCAGGATCGGGTTGCGTGACGAGCGGCACGAGTCGGTGCTGATCGACTGGCGGGCGCCGGCGGCGCGGCCGTTCTACGTGGCCACGGCCACCGATCCGCGGGGGCTGGTGCGGCGCAGGCACCTGCATCTGAAGGATCGGGTGGTGGTCGGCATCGACGATGAGGTGTTCGACCTGGAGGGGATGAGCGAGGGGGAGCGGCGCACGCTGGTGGGCGAGGCGGCGCTGCTGGCGGCGCTGCGCCGGGGGCGGACGGGCCGGATGGGCGACGTGGTGGCCACCATCCAGACCGAGCAGGACCGGGTGATCCGCGCCTCGTGGCAGGGCGCGCTGGTGGTGCAGGGCGGCCCGGGCACCGGCAAGACGGTGGCGGCGCTGCACCGGGCGGCGTTCCTGCTCTACACCCACCGCGACACGCTGGAGCGGCGCGGCGTGCTGGTGGTGGGCCCCAACGCGATGTTCCTGCGCTACATCGGGCAGGTGCTGCCGGCGCTGGGGGAGACACAGGTCGTGATGACGACGGTCGGGGAGATGTTCCCGGGGGTGCGGGCGGTGGCGGCCGACGGCCCGGCCGCGGCGGTGGTCAAGGGCGACGTGCGGATGGCCGGGGTGGTGGCGCGGGCGCTGGAGCTGCGCCAGCGGGTGCCGGAGGGTGACCTGGTGGTGGAGCTGGACGGGCTGGCGCTGCGGGTGCCGCACGCGGTGTGCGTGCGGCTGCGCCATCGGGCGCGGGCGGTGCGGCTGCCGCACAACATGGCGCGCAAGCTGTACGTCACCGAGATGCTCAAGGAGCTGGCCAGGGCCGAGGCGCGGGCGTTGGAGGAGTCGCTGCACCTGGAGGAGCTGGCCAACGGCGATCCGGAGATGGAGGAGCTAGCCGAGCCCCTCGACCTGGAAGGCGATCTGGACGAGGTGGATCTGGACCTGGCCGCGCGGCGGCTGTGGCAGGAGCCGCAGGTGCGGCGCGCGGTCGACGACCTGTGGCCGGAGCTGACGCCGCAGCGGCTGATCGGCGAGCTGCTGTGCTCGCCGGAGGCGCTGTGGTCGGTGGCGCCGCCGGGCCTGGACTGGCAGACGCTGGTGCGGCCGGCCGGCGCGCCGTGGACGGCCGGGGACGTGCCGTTGCTGGACGAGGCGGCCGAGCTGCTGGGCGAGGACGACTCGGCGCGGCGGGTGGCGGCCAGGCGGGAGGAGGAGGAGCAGGCCGAGCGGCTGCTGTACGCCGATGAGGTGCTGCACAGCACGGGCGTGCTGGAGGAGGGCATCTTCGAGCGGGCCGACGTGCTGGCCGAGCGGCACGCCGACGACGGGGCGGAGCTGACCACGGCGGATCGGGCGGCGGCCGACCGCTCGTGGGCCTATGGGCACGTGATCGTGGACGAGGCGCAGGAGTTGTCGGCGATGGCCTGGCGGATGGTGATGCGGCGGGTGCCGGCCAAGTCGCTGACGGTGGTGGGCGACCTCGCGCAGACGGGATCGGCGGCGGGGGCGCGCTCGTGGGCCGAGGTGCTGGACCCCTACCTGGAGGGCCGGTGGCGGGTGGAGCACCTGAAGGTCAACTACCGCACGCCGGCGGAGATCATGGAGGTCGCGGCGCACGTGCTGCGGGCCTTCGATCCGGGGCAGGAGCCGCCGGAGTCGGTGCGGTCCGGCGAGGCGCGGCCGCGGGCGGTGCGTGTGCCGGTCTCGGGCCTGCCGGCGCTGGTGAAGGAGGAGCTGGCCGCGATCGGCGAGGGCCGGGTCGGCGTGGTGACCTCCGACGCGGTCCATCAGGAGGCGGCGCGGCTGTGGCCGGGCGGGGGCCTGGACGCGCCGGTGGCGGTGCTGACGGTGGAGCAGGCCAAGGGGCTGGAGTTCGACGCGGTCGTGGTGGTGGATCCGGCGGGGATCCTGGCGCAGTCGCCGATGGGCGGGCGGGACCTGTACGTGGCGGTGACGCGGGCGACGCGGCGGCTGACGGTGGCCTATGAGGGCGAGCTGCCGGACGTCCTGTCCCGCCTGGCGTAGAAATCTACAACGTAAAGGCGGTGGGCCGGGCGGCGTTGACCGATCCCTCTGAAACACCCGGCAGCGATGGAGGGGGTTACTGGTCCGGCTCGCTGTCGAGTTTGCCGGCGACGGCCCGGATGGCGCGGGTGGCCTGGTCGAGGTTGCGCAGGGTCTCGGTGTCGAGGTGCTCCATGATGCGGCGCAGCTGGCCGGCGCCGGTGTCGTTGATGTCGGCGACGAGGCTGGTGCCGGCGGTGGTGAGCTCGACGCGGCGGACGCGGCGGTCGTGGGGGTCTTCGCGGCGGCTGACGAGGCCTTGGGCGATGAGCCGGTCAACGATGCCGGTGACGGTGCCGAGACCGACGCCAAGGCCGGCGGCGAGCTCCTGGCCGGAGGCGGAGCCTTCGGCGGACAGCAGCATGATGACCCTGAACTGGCGCATGGTGAGGTTGGAGTCGAAGAGGGACGATCGCTGCTGGGCGAACAGTCGTCCCAGGTCACGTTGTGTTTCGGTGATCCGCCGGATCAGGTCTTCGCGTTCGTCGTTCACTGCCGCCCTCTCGTTCCTGAGAAGGTTATCAGGAATGCTCGGTTGATCTAAATATTCGTACGAGGCGAAGTGTTAGTCTGGGGCGAAACTCTGGAGGGGGAGCCCCTATGACCGCTTTCGCCAGGTTGAGCCTGGTCAACCGGACTCTTGTCGTCTTGGTGGCGTTGGTGGTGAGCGCGTTCGGCGTGTTCACGATTCCGCAGTTGAAGCAGCAGTTGCTTCCGTCGTTGTCGTTCCCCGGCGCTTTCGTGGTGGCGCCGTATCCCGGCGCGTCGCCCGAGATCGTGGAGGAGCAGGTCACCAAGCCGATCGAGGACTCCTTCCAGGGGCTGGAGGGGATGGAGCAGATGACCTCCACCTCCCGGGAGGGCATGGCGTCGATCCAGGTCGCTTTTGCCTACGGCACCGATGTGGAGTCGTCGCTGAACAAGATGCAGCAGGCCGTCAGCAGGGTGACGCTGCCCGACGGGGTGGAGCCGCAGGTGACGGCGGGCAGCACCGACGACCTGCCGGTGCTGGTGCTGGCGGTGGGCGACGGCGGCGATTCGCGGGCGATGGCCGACAAGCTGCGCCGGATCATGGTTCCGGAGTTGCAGGGCGTGGAGGGCGTGCGGGAGGCGGCGGTCACCGGCACCCGCGACGAGGTGGTGACGATCGAGCCGGACGCCGACAAGATGAAGGACAAGGGCGTGTCGGCGGCGCAGATCCCCGACGTGCTGAAGGCGAACGGCACTCCGATCCCGGCGGGCACGCTGACCGACGCGGGCAAGACGCTGACGGTGCAGGTGGGTGCGCGGGTCGACTCGGTGGAGAAGCTGAAGGGCCTCTACCTGACGCCCGCCCAGCCTCAGCAGACGCCGGCCCAGGGTCAGCCTCAGCAGGGTCAGCCTCAGCAGGGTCAGCCTCAGCAGGGTCAGCCTCAGCAGGGCCAAGCGCAGGGTCAGGGCGGGTTGCCGCAGCAGGTGGCGAAGCCCAAGCCGCTCAAGCCGGTCAAACTGGGCGACGTCGCGGAGATCAAGCGGGGGCTGGCCGACGCGACGACGATCACCCGTACGGACGGCACGTCGAGCCTGGGCGTGTCGGTGACGATGATGCCGGACGGCAACGCGGTGACGATCTCGCACGAGATCCGGGAGAAGCTGCCGGAGCTGACCCGGGCGCTGGGCGACAGCTCGGACACGCAGGTGTCGGTGGTGTTCGACCAGGCGCCGTATGTGGAGCAGTCGATCGAGAGCCTGACCACCGAGGGCCTGCTGGGGCTGGCGTTCGCGGTGCTGGTCATCTTGGTGTTCCTGCTGTCGGTGCGCTCGACGCTGGTGACGGCGGTGTCGATTCCGCTGTCGGTGGTGATCGCGCTGATCGTGCTGTGGGCGGGCGACTATTCGCTGAACATGCTGACGCTGGGCGCGCTGACGATCGCGGTGGGCCGGGTCGTGGACGACTCGATCGTGGTGCTGGAGAACATCAAGCGGCATCTCGGCTACGGCGAGGCGCGACTACAGGCGATCTTGACGGCGGTGCGTGAGGTGTCGGGCGCGGTGACGGCCTCGACGCTGACGACGGTGGCGGTGTTCGCGCCGATCGCGATCGTGGGCGGCATGGTGGGCGAGCTGTTCGGCCCGTTCTCGATCACGGTGGCGGTGGCGTTGCTGGCCTCGCTGGTGGTGTCGCTGACGGTGGTGCCGGTGCTGGCGTACTGGTTCCTCAAGACGCCGGAGCTGACGCCCGAGCAGGCGCGTAAGCAGCGGGAGGAGGCCGAGGCCAAGGAGCTGCGCTCGCCGTTGCAGCGGGCCTATCTGCCGGTGTTGCGGTTCGCCACCCGGTTCAAGCTGGTGACGGTGCTCATCGGGGTGGCGGTGTTCGTCGGCACGATGGGGCTGGCCGGGGGCCTGCGGACGAACTTCCTGGACTCCTCGGGGCAGAACACGATCTCGTTGTCGCAGCGGATGCCGGTCGGCACGGACCTGGCCACCACCGACAAGGCCGCCCAGCGGGTCGAGGACGTGCTGGCGGACGTGGAGGCGGTGGAGACGTACCAGGTGAACGTCGGCGGGGGCGGCGGCGGTTTCGGTGGAGGCGGCGGTTTCGGCGGGGGCGGCAGCAGCGCGGACTCGGCCTCGTACTCGGTCACCCTCAAGGACGGCGCCGACACGCCGAAGGTCGAGCAGGAGCTGCGCGACAAGATCGCGGGCCTGTCCGGCGTCGGTGAGGTGACCGTGGGCGGGGGCGGCGGCGGGTTCAACTCCGACACGGTCAGCGTGATCGTGCGCGCGCCCGACATCGAGACGTTGCGTACGGCGAGTGACGAGGTCACGCGGGCGATGGGCGAGGTGTCCGGGCTGCGGGACGTGTCGTCGAACCTGGAGGCCGGGGCGCCGCGGGTCGAGGTCGTGGTCGACCGTGCGGAGGCCGCCGAGCGCGGCCTGTCGGAGGCGCAGATCGGGCAGGCGGTGGCGCAGGCGTTCCGCGGCGCGCCGCTGGGTCAGATCACGCTGGACGGCCGTGCCAGCGATCTGGTGCTGCGGGGCGCGGACGCGCCGGAGGACGTCGAGGCGGTCGAGGATCTGGAGCTGGCCACGGCGGCCGGGACGGTGAAGCTGTCGACGGTGGCCGACGTCAAGGAAGTGGCCGGTCCGACGCAGGTGACCAGGATCGACGGTGAGCGTTCGGCCACCGTCTCGGCCAAGGTCGCCGACGCCGGGAACCTGGGCGCGGTGACGCAGACGCTGACGACGACGCTGGACGGGCTGCAGCTGGGCTCGGGCGCCTCCTATGAGATGGGCGGCGCGTCGGCCGATCAGGCGGACGCGTTCGCCGATCTGGGGCTGGCGATGCTGGCGGCGATCGCGATCGTGTTCATGATCATGGTGGCGACGTTCCGCAGCTTCATCCAGCCGGTGATCCTGCTGGTGTCGATCCCGTTCGCGGCGACGGGCGCGGTCGGGCTGCTGGTGGCCACCGACACGGCGCTGGGCGTGCCGGCGCTGATCGGCATGCTGATGCTGATCGGGATCGTGGTGACGAACGCGATCGTGCTGATCGACCTGATCAACCAGTATCGCGAGCAGGGCATGGGCGTGGTCGAGGCGGTGATCGAGGGCGGCCGGCGGCGGTTGCGTCCGATCCTGATGACGGCGGTGGCCACGATCTGCGCGCTGACGCCGATGGCGCTGGGCGTGACCGGGTCGGGCGGGTTCATCTCGCAGCCGCTGGCGATCGTGGTGATCGGCGGGCTGATCTCCTCGACGCTGCTGACCCTGGTCCTGGTGCCGACGCTGTACACGGTGGTGGAGCGGACGAAGGAGCGGATGCGGCGCACGCCGGCCGCGCCTGCGACCGAGGAGCCGGAGGAGAAGGTTCTCACGCCGGCCACGTGAGTCGTCTCGCGCGCGCCCGCACGGCCTGGTGCCGTGCGGG
This sequence comes from Nonomuraea turcica, assembly GCF_030718205.1. Lineage (GTDB taxonomy): Bacteria > Actinomycetota > Actinomycetes > Streptosporangiales > Streptosporangiaceae > Nonomuraea. The sequence goes on along the minus strand of NZ_JAUZQF010000009.1, from coordinate 267,505 downwards.
CGCGCCGCTGACCGTGCTCTGAACGGTCTCTTACCTGGCCGTTCGTAGCGTGGGGCGCATGGATGAGCTCCAGGATCCGGCCGTGACGAGGCGGCGCGCGGTGGCCCGGCTGCGGGTGTGGGCCGCCGCGCGCCGCCCCTATGGGGCGCTGGCGCTGGTAGCCGTCTGCTCCACGGTGGTTCAGCTGGTGTTCACGGCGCGGATCGGGCTGGGCTGGGACGAGAGCGTTTACCTCAGCCAGGTGGCCCGCGGCGTGCCCGCCGCCGAGTTCACCGCGCCGCGCGCCCGCGGGGTTCAGCTGCTGGCCGCGCCCGTCGCCCTCCTCACGCCGTCGGTGACGGCCATCCGCGGGTATCTGAGTGTGCTGTCCGGGATCGCGCTGTTCCTGGCCTACGCGCCGTGGGTCCGGCTGCGGCCGGGGCCGCTCGCGCCGCTGGCCGCCGCGCTGTTCGCCGGGCTGTGGCTGTCGGTGCTGTACGGCAACGAGGCCATGCCGAACATGTGGCTCGCCTACTGCGCTGTCGCCGGGGTGGGCCTGGCCTGCCTGGCCGGCAGGCGCCCCCGGTCCCGGCTGGTCGCGGCCGGGGTGGTGGCGGCGTTCGCCCTGGCGTCACTGCTGCGCCCTTCGGATGCGACCTGGCTGGCGGCGCCGCTGCTCGGGTACGGGATCGTGCGGCGGCGGGCGCGGCTGCTCGCGGCCGTGGCGGCGGGGCTGGCGATCGGCTGGGCGCAATGGATAGGCGAGGCGCTCGTGCGGTTCGGCGGGCCGGTGGCGCGGCTGCGCGCGGCGGGGGCGGAGAACGCGACGGGGTTGCACTTCAGCCTGCCCGATCATCTGCGCGCGCTGAACGGGCCGCTGCTGTGCCGTTTCGGCGTCGAGTGCGGGGGTTACCCACTGGCGCAGATCGCCTGGTTCGCGGCCGTGCCGGTCGTGGCGGGGCTGGGCGTGTGGGCGGCGCGGCGCCGCTCACTCCTGGCGGCCGCGGCCTGCGGCCTGTCGCTCGCTTTCGTCTACCTCTTCACCGTCGGCTATGCCGCTCCGCGTTTCCTGCTGCCCGCCTACGCCCTGCTGGCCCTCCCGGTCGCCGCGGGGGTCGTGTGGTTGTGCCGGCGGCGCGGCACCGCGGTGCTCGCCGTCGCCGCCATGGTGTGCTACTTCGTCCTGCAGGCGAGGTCCGTCGTCGTCCACGGTGGCGCCGTCCACACCGCCCGTGCCGTGAATCCGGCGGTCGCGGCCCGGCTGCAGCAGCTGGGCATGCGCCCGCCGTGTTTCCTGTACGGTCACGACGCCGTGCAGATCGCCTTCCTGGCGCGGTGTGCCGCGCATGGGGTCTTCCGTCATTACGGTGGCCGGTCGTCGGTGCCGTCGTCGATCAGGGCCGCGCTGGCGCGGGGCGACTGGGTGGGCGTCATCACGACCTCCCGCCGGCCGCCGGCCCCGTTCCTGGCGTCCTGGACGGCGGTGGAGCTGCGGCTGGACGGCGGCAAGCGGCGGTACGTGTTCGTGCCGCCGGGACGCTGAGCCTGCGCGCGAGGCGTCGCGGGAGGGTGCATAGACTTGTGCGACGTGACGTCGAAGCCGCGTATCCCGAATGTCCTGGCCACCCGCTATGCCTCGCCGGAGCTGACCCGCCTGTGGTCGCCCGAATACAAGATCGTCGCGGAGCGGCGGTTGTGGCTGGCGGTGCTGCGGGCGCAGGCCGAGCTGGGGATCGCGGTCCCGGAGGGCGCGATCGCCGACTACGACAAGGTGGTCGAGCAGGTCGATCTGGACTCGATCGCGGCGCGGGAGCGCGTCACCCGGCACGACGTCAAGGCCCGCATCGAGGAGTTCAACGCGCTGGCCGGGCACGAGCAGGTGCACAAGGGCATGACCTCGCGGGACCTGACCGAGAACGTCGAGCAGCTGCAGATCCGCGACAGCCTGCTGCTGGTGCGCGACCGGACGGTGGCGCTGCTGGCGCGGCTGGCGACGCTGGCCGAGGAGCACGAGGCGAGCGTGATGGCGGGCCGCTCGCACAACGTGGCGGCGCAGGCCACCACGCTGGGCAAGCGGTTCGCGACGGCCGCCGATGAGCTGCTGGTGGCCTACCGGCGGCTGGAGGAGCTGATCGGCCGCTACCCGCTGCGCGGCATCAAGGGCCCGGTCGGCACCGCCCAGGACATGCTGGACCTGCTGGGCGGTGACCGCGGCAAGCTGGCCGAGCTGGAGGGCCGGGTGGCCGCGCATCTGGGGTTCGCCTCCCGTTTCACCAGCGTCGGGCAGGTCTATCCGCGGTCGCTGGACTTCGAGGTGGTGACCGCGCTGGTGCAGCTGGCGGCGGCGCCGTCGTCGCTGGCCAAGACGATCCGGCTGATGGCCGGGCATGAGCTGGTCACCGAGGGGTTCGCCGAGGGGCAGGTCGGCTCGTCGGCGATGCCGCACAAGATGAACACGCGCTCGTGCGAACGGGTCAACGGCCTGGCCGTGGTGCTGCGCGGCTACGCCTCCATGACGGGGGAGCTGGCGGGCGACCAGTGGAACGAGGGCGACGTGTCGTGCTCGGTGGTGCGGCGGGTGGCGTTGCCGGATGCGTTCTTCGCCTTCGACGGGCTGGTGGAGACGATGCTGACGGTGCTGGAGGAGTTCGGCGCCTTCCCGGCGGTGATCGCCGCCGAGCTGGGCCGCTACCTGCCGTTCCTGGCCACGACGAAGATGCTGATGGCGTCGGTGCGGGCGGGGATGGGCCGCGAGCAGGCGCACGAGCTGATCAAGGAGCACGCGGTGGCGGCGGCGCTGGCGATGCGCTCGCGCGGCGCCGGTAACGCGCTGCTGGACCTGCTGGCCGGCGATGAGCGCTTCCCGCTCGATCGTGCGCAGCTGGAGGCGTTGCTGGCCGACCGGGTGTCGTTCACCGGCGCGGCGGCCGATCAGGTGGAGGCGGTCTCGCAGCAGGTGGGCCAGGTCGTGGCGGCGCATCCTGAGGCGGCGCTCTACCGGCCGGGCGCGATCTTGTGACGCGCGCTTGCGCGGCGTGAGGGCCGGGCGTGTGCCCGCCTGACCCGGCCTCCTGACCTGCCGGTCGCCGCGGGGAAAACCGGGTGTGGTTCGGGCGGCGCTCGTGCACAGTTGTCGGGGTGATGTCCAACTTTGTGCCTGGTATTGAGTTGTCGCGGGACTTCTACCACGAGGTCGTGGCCCCGTTGGTGCCCCGGGTGCCGCACAGTGCGGCATTGATCGGTCCGGGGTCGGAGGTGCTGGCGTTCGACACCGCGCGGTCGGCCGATCATGACTGGGGGCCGCGGGTGCTGGTGTTCACGGCGGCGGCGGACGTGGCCGAGGTGGAGGCCAAGGTCGTGGCGGGCCTGCCGGAGCGTTTCCGCGGGTTGCCGACGGTGTTCGGCTACCACGGCGAGGTGCGGCCCGGGGTGACGGTGACGGAGCCGGGCGCGTGGCTGACGGACATGCTCGGCTTCGACCCGCGGGCCGGGGTGTCGCTGCTGGACTGGTTGTCGGTGCCGTGGCAGCGCCTGGCCGAGGTGACGTGCGGGGAGGTGTTCCACGACGGGCTGGGCGCGCTGGAGGCGGCCAGGGCGGCGTTGCGCTGGTATCCGCAGGACGTGTGGCGGTATGTCCTGGCGTGTCAGTGGCGGCGGATCGCAGAGGAGGAGCCGTTTCCCGGCCGGTGCGGCGAGGTCGGCGATGAGCTGGGCTCGGCCGTGGAGGGGGCGCGGCTGGCGCGGGAGGTGATGCGGTTGGCGCTGCTGCTGCGCCGGCGGTACCCGCCGTATCCCAAATGGCTGGGCAGTGCGCTGGCGCGGCTGCCGGGCTCGGCGGAGCTGGGGGAGTGCCTGGGGGCCGCCGTGGCGGCGCGATCGTGGCGCCAGCGCGAGGAGGGCCTGACGGGGGCGTACGAGCGGGTGGCGGCGTTGCAGAACCGGGTGGCGCTGGCCGAGCGGCTGGATGAGGGGGTGCGGGGGTTTTTCGACCGGCCGTTCCGGGTGATCGGGGGAGACCGGTTCGCCGAGGCGCTGATGGCGTCGGTGTCGGATGCGACCATCAAGGGGTTGCCGGCGGTGGGGTGCGTGGATCAGCTGTCGGATTCGACGGATCTGCTGATGGCCCCCGGGCGTGCCAGGGCGGCGACGGCGGCCGCCCTTGGGCTCACGGCCTAGTGATCTACATTGTAAAGGACCTCGGGCTGGTACGGCATACCGTGAGCTTCTAACAAATCAGCCCACGAGGGCAGCGGCCAGTTCTTCGACGCGGACGCGCCAGGCGGGCAGGGTGGCCGGGTCGCCGGTGCAGGTGAGGATCAGGCGCGCGCCGTGGCCGGTGCCCTGGGTCAGTTCCCAGCGGACGGTGCCGCTCGGGGTGTCGTATTCGAGGATCTTGCCGGTTTCGGTGCGGGTGACGGGGCCTGCCGGGACGCCGGTGGCGGTGAAGGGCGCGGGGGGCGGGTCGCCGAGGGTGGCCTGGTCGCCGTCGAGGTGGTGCCAGACGTCGTCGGCGGGGCGGGTGAGCTGGCGTTCCAGGCGCAGGGTGTCGCCGTCGACGGTGGCGGGGTCGAGGCCGAGGATGTGGATGTAGTCCTCGTGTAGGCGGGCCATGGCGGCGGGGTCGTGCGGGAAGGGGCGGCCGTCGAGGTGGGCGCGCAGGGCGGCGATGCAGGTGTGCCAGCCGGTGGTGAAGCTGGCGGCGCCGTGGCGGTCGGTGAAGGTGTGGGTGAAGGTGAGCAGGGTGCCGGGGCCGTCGGGCTCGAGCTCCCAGCGGAGGTGGTCGTCGCCCCAGGTGTGGGCGAAGACGTGGGGTGGGTCGTGGTGGGTGATGCGGCCGTCGGGGCCGAAGCTGTAGGTGATGCGGTCGCCGTCGATGGTGACCTCGGCGGGAAACCAGGCGGCGAGGTGTTCGGGCTGGGTGATGGCGCGCCAGACCTTGTCGGGTGGGTGGGGGAGGCGGCGTTGCATGCGGACGGTGGTGCGGCCGTCGGGGTGCAGGGTGAGGGTTTCGTTCACTGGTCGTCCTCCATGGTGTCGAGGTGGGCTTCGAGGCGGTCGAGGGTGTGGGTCCAGAGGCGGCGGTAGGGGGTGAGCCAGGCGTCGATTTCGGCGAGGGGGGCGGGGCGGAGTTCGTACCAGCGGCGTTGGGCGTCTTTGCGGACGGTGACGAGGCCGGCTTCGCGCAGGGCGCGCAGGTGTTTGGAGGTGCCGGGCTGGGTGAGGCCGAGGTGGGCGGTGAGTTCGCCGACGAGGCGGGGGCGTTCGAGGAGCAGGTCGAGGATGTGGCGTCGGGCGGGTTCTGCGAGCACGTCGAAGCGCATACCCCGAATATACTCACCGGGTTATATGCCTGCAAGGGCATGTATTAGGGGTGGCGGCGGGCGTTGGCGTGGATGGCCTGGCGCAGGTAGCCGGCCAGGCCGGGGGCGAGGGCGTCGTAGGCGGCGGTGAAGCGAGGGTCGTCGACGTACAGGTCGCCCAGGCGGCGGTGCATGTCGTGGCTGCAGTCGTAGAACCAGCGGGTGATGTGGCCGCGGTGGCGTTCGGCCAGGTCCATGGCGAGCTCGCCGTCGGCGGGCAGTCCGGCCTTGAAGGCGGCGACGAGGTCGCCGCCGATGGCGGCGGCCTCGGCCTTGAGCTCGAGCCAGTCGGCCTTGGTGTAGCCGGCGACGCGGCGGCGGCTTTCGGCGTACTGGGCGGTGTCGCCCCAGCGGCGTTCGACTTCGGCGTCGTGGTCTTCGGGGCGGAAGCCGCCGAAGATCTCGAAACGTTCCTCGGGCGTGAGGGGGAGGTCGAGGGTGCGGGCCTGCATGGCGCGTTCGACGGCGGCGATGACGTGCTGCAGGTGCTGGGCGCGGCGGGTGAGCAGTTCGTGCTGGCGGCGCAGGTGGGTGAGCTCGTCGGTGGCGGGTTCGTCGAGGATGACGGCGATCTCCTCCAGGGGGAAGCCGAGTTCGCGGTAGAGGAGGATGTGCTGCAGGCGGACGAGGTCGGCGTCGGTGTAGCGGCGGTAGCCGGCGCGGGTGCGCTCGCCGGGGGTGAGCAGGCCGATCTCGTCGTAGTGGTGCAGGGTGCGGACGGTGATGCCGGCAAGCCGGGCGACCTGCCCTACGGAGAAGCTCATGTCTCCACTGTGCGGTCTGCCGTTGCGTGAGGGTCAAGCCGGCTGGACTCTCCCTTGGTGGGAGGCCCCATGCTGGGGGTGTGGAAGAGGATCTGCTGCCGATCGGGCAGTTCGCCCGGCTGGGCCGGTTGAGCGTCAAGCAGTTGCGGCACTACGACGAGCTGGGGTTGTTGCGGCCGGCGTATGTGGACGCGGGGACGGGTTACCGGTATTACCGGGCGGCGCAGGCGCGGGAGGCGCTGGCGATCGGGTTGCTGCGGTCGATGGACGTGCCGTTGGCGGTGGTGGCGCAGGTGCTGGCGGGCGGGCCGCAGGCGCTGGCGCCGGTGCGTGCGGAGCTGGAGGCGGAGCTGGCGCGGCGGCGGCGGATGCTGGCGGCGCTGGAGCGGGTGATGGCCGAGGGGTTGCCGTCGGCGCGGGTGCGGCTGGTGGCGGAGCCGCCGCGGCGGGCGGCGGTGGTGCGGGAGGTGGCGCGGGGCCCGGAGGACATCGGGCGGGCCACGTCGGCGGCGGTGCGCCGGGTGCTGCGGTGCCTGCCGGCGGGCAGGGCGGAGGTGCGGCTGATCGGGTTGTTCCCGGTGGAGCTGGGCGAGGTGGTGGAGGTGTCGGTCGCGCTGGTGCTGGGCGATGAGGTGGGCGGATCGGTGGGTGAGGAGCTGGGCGGGGGAGCGGAGGTGCAGGTTCTATTCGGTGGTGTGTTCGCCTGTGCGACGCATGTCGGGCCTTATGAGCAGATTTCGTTGACGGCGCATGCCGTGCTGGCGTGGTGTGCCGAGCGGCGGCATGCGGTGGCTGGTCCGATCCGCGAGGTGTACGTGTCGGATCCGGCGCTCACCTCGCCGGAGGAGCTGACGACGGACGTGATGGTCGCGATGGAGGAGGAGCAATGATCCCTGATCTGGTGACGCATGGTGCGGTGACGCGGTTGTGCGTGTCGGGCGTGGGGGAGCCGGGCGGTGCCGAGCATGGCGCGGCGATCCGGGCGCTGTATGCGGTGGCCGGGCCGATGGGCGGGCCGGGTGGGCCGCTGGAGGGCCTGTGGTGGGTGGAGGACGAGCGGCCGGGGCTGGAGGTGGAGCGGGAGTCGTGGCGCTGGCACCTGCTGCTGCCGCCGGCGGGGCCGGTGGAGGCGGGGGCGCTGGAGCGGGCGCGGGAGGAGGCTCGGGGCTCGGGGGCGGCGGTGGATCGGGTGCAGGTGGTGACGTTCACGGAGGGGTTGTGTGTGGAGGTGGTTCACGAGGGGCCGTTCAGTGAGGAGCATGTGTCGCTGGCGGTGATGGAGGAGTTCATGGCCGGGAAGGGCTTGGTGCCTCACGGGATGCATCACGAGGTGTATCTGACGGCGTTCGACGCTCCGCTTCCGCGGACGGTGTTGCGCCAGCCGGTGCGCGCAGCCGGCTGACGCCGGCGGGTGGAGGGTCGTCTCGGGGTGGGGGCGGCCCTCCACTTACGTACGTGACATAGGTACCTATATGGGGATTTATCACCTCTTTCTGGGGGTGGGTGCGGAGGCACTCTGATGGTGTGACCCGCGAGAAGGCGGGGAGCGAGGGAACCGGAAAGTTCGAGGATTCGCGTCATGTGCCAGCATCTGCCTCCATGCCCGCCCGCCGACGCCGCCGGCCGCGAGGCCGCGCGTCTGGTCGCCTACCACCCCGAGCAGGGATGGGGTCTGCTGTGCAACGGGGTGGTGTTCTTCGACGACACCGGCGAGCTGCTGCCCGATGGGCGCAGCGTCGTGCCCGTACCGGTGCTGACCGCGGCATGAGGCCGCCCACCTCGTCCGGGGCGCCGCTGGCGTCCTGGACGTTGTCCTCCACGGCGCTTTCGGCGCCCGCGGCTCTGGACGCGTGAGGTTCCCCTGCTCACGCGCACAGGGCGGCCCGGTGCGCCGCGCACCGGGCGCACGCGCGCGGCACGGATCCTCCCTCGCGATCCGTGCCGCGCGCCCTGCGGAGGCTGGTCAAGGCGGGGTCGCGGCATGCCCATGGGAGGCAAAAACTTCCTGTGGGTTTTTAGCGTGAACTGCCCCGGAAAACGGCCGGGACATAACCTGGGGGCGACGACGGGGTCACGGCGCCATGGTGACCCGCCAGGCCGCGTCGTGAAAGGCGCCATGACAACGGTGACGAACAGCGCCTCCCGGGGGCAGCACAGCGGCAGCCTCCCGGCCGAGGTGACGAGTTTCGTGGGACGTCGGCAGGAGGTGGCCGAGGTCCGGCAGCTGCTGTCCGTCTCGCGGGCGGTCACGCTGACCGGCGTCGGCGGGGTCGGCAAGACACGCCTGGCGCTGCGCGTCGCCCACGAGGTGCGGCGCGCCTTCCGCGACGGTGTGTGGCTGGTGGAACTGGCCGCGCTGGAGAAGCCGGACATGCTGACCCGGGCCGTGGCCGAGGCACTGGAGATCCTCGACCACAGCACCACGCCGCCGATGCGGGTCCTGACCGACCACCTGCGCGACAAGCAGGCCCTGATGATCCTGGACAACTGCGAGCACGTCGTGGGCGAGTGCGCCGTGCTGGCCGACACCCTGCTGCGCGCCGCACCCGAGCTGCGCATCCTGGCCACCAGCCGGCACGTGCTCGGCATCGCCAGCGAGCACGCGGTGCCGGTGGCGCCGCTGCCGCTGCCCAACGGCAACGGCAACACGCCGCTGGAGACGCTGACGCAGACGGACGCGGTGCAGCTGTTCACCGAGCGGGCCCGTGCCGTGGTGCCCTCGTTCGCCGTCACCGACGACAACCGCGACATCGTCTCCGGCATCATCCGCCGCCTGGACGGCCTGCCCCTGGGCATCGAGCTGGCCGCCGTGCGGCTGCGCGCCCTGTCGGCCAAGCAGCTGCTGGAGCGGCTGGACGACCGGTTCCGGCTGCTGACCGGCGGGTCGCGGGCGGTGCTGCCGCGCCACCAGACGCTGCGCGCCCTGATCGACTGGAGTCACGCCCTATGTTCGGAGGAGGAACGGCTGCTATGGCATCGAGCCTCGGTGTTCGCCGGGAGCCTGGACCTGGAGGGGGCCGAGACGGTCTGCTGCGGGAGCGGCATCGACCGCGAGGACGTCCTCGACCTGGTGATCGGCCTGGTGGACAAGTCCGTCCTGATTCGAGAAGACCATCCGGGCGGCGTCCGCTACCGGATGCTGGAGACACTGCGCCAGTACGGCCACGAGCGGTTGCGCGAGCGCGGCGAGGAGACGCGGCTGCGGCGGCGGCATCGCGCTTATTATCGCGACCTGGCCGGCCGTGCCCGTGCGGAGGTGTTCGGGCCGGAGCAGGTGGCCTGGTTCACCCGGCTGCAGCTGGAGCACGCCAACCTGCGCAGCGCCCTGGACGGCTGGCTGACGACGCCGGCCGATGCCACGACCGGGCTGAGCATGGCCGCCGATCTGCTGTATCACTGGATCACCAGTTATTACCTAGGTGAGGGACGGGCCTGGCTGGAGCGGGGACTGGCCACCGTTTCCTCACCTGACGACGTACGCGGCCGCGCGTTGTGGGCCGGCGGCTGGCTGGCCGTCATCCAGGCCGACCTGCCGGCCGCGCAGGCCATGCTGGAGGAGTGCCGGCGCATCGGCGAGCGCCTGAATGACGAGGCGCTGCTGGGGTACGCCGAGCTGTTCTCCGGCATGGTCGCCATGTGCCAGGAGCGCCCCCGGGACGCGATCGGCTGCTACGAGCGGGCCCTGCACCGCCATCGCGCCACCGGCGACCCGGTCGGGCTGGCCCTGTCGCTCATCCGGCTGTCGCTGGCCCGCTCGTTCCTGGGCCAGTCGCAGGCGGCCATCGCCACGGCCGAGCAGGCCCTGGCGGTGTGCGAGGCCCATGGGGAGGGCTGGCACAAGGCGTACACGATGATGGCGCTGGGGGTGGAGGTGTGGCGTCAGGGGGACCTGCCGCGCGCCACCGAACTGGAGCGCCAGAGCCTGGCGTTCAACCGGTCGCTCGGCGACCAGCTGGGTGTGGGGATCACGATCGAGGTGCTGGCCTGGATCGCCGCCACGCAGGGCCTGTTCGAGCGGGCCGCGCGGCTGCTGGGCGTGCTGGAGAGCGTGTGGAGCCTGGTCGGGGCGCCGCTGTCGGGGTACGGGCATCTGGCCGGTTACCACGACGAGTGCCGGGCGCGTACGCGTCAGGCGCTGGGGGAGGGGGCTTTCGCGGCGGCGGTGCGGCGGGGCGCCCGGCTGCCGTATGAGGAGGCGGTGGCGTACGCGCTGGCCGAGGACAAGCCCGGCGGCGCGGAGGCCAAGGAGGCGCCGGAGGCCAAGGGGGAGCAGGCGCCGCTGACGCGCCGCGAGCGGGAGATCGCTCAGCTGGTGGCGCAGGGGATGACGAACAAGGAGATCGCGGCCTCCCTGGTGATCGCCCAGCGGACCGCGGAGGGCCACATCGAGCACATCCTGACCAAGCTCGGGTTCAGCTCCCGCGCCCAGATCGCGGTATGGGTGGGCGAGCAGGCCCGCGCCGACGACGACGCGGCGTCGTGATCAGGCACCGGTTCCGGCCTGGTGGCAGCATAGGGGGCCGGAACCGGCCATCGGGCGTGCTTGTGGCCCGGGCCGGCTGCCGATCAGTACGGCAGTGCCCGCCCTGACGGGGTCCGCAGGTCCAGGCCGAGCCGGATACGGGGTTTCTTGGTGGTGCGGATCTGAATTCTGCGCACGGTGCGGGTGACTCCCTTTCAACGGTCAGTGCTGCGGCGTCAGGCGCAGCTCGAACCAGACGACGGCGCCGGCGGCGCCCCAGCAGCACGCCAGCCGGTCCAGGTCGGCGCAGGCGGCGCGGGAGGGCCGGACGACGGCGTGGGAGGCGCGCTGCTCGTCGACCTCGCAGCGCAGCAGGCCGTCCTCGGCCGACAACGTCAGCTTGATCTTCTCGGCGCCGCGGGCGAGGGCGTCGGCGACGAGCCGCTCGACCAGCTGCACCGCGGTCCCCGTGGCGGTTTCAGCGGCGGGCACAGCGGCGGGCCCAGTGGTGGGCTCGGCCAGCTGCCAGGCCGACAGCCGGGCGGCGCTCAGGCGGCGCGCGGTGCGCACGGCCGAAGGCCGGGCCGACAGCGTCCAGGTGACGGTGCGCTCCTGTCCGGCCCATCCGGCGCGCAGCGCCAGGTCATGTCCTACGGCCAGCAGGCCGTTCCAGGAGGGCAGACGCCACGCGGGTTTTTCCCGCGACAGGTCGCCTTGAGTGAAGTGCGGCTCGCACATGGTCTCCACGCTGATCCTTTCCCCCGGTTGCGTGAGCATGTGTCCAGCATGCGCACCGCCCCGAAGCAGCCGATACGGGACAAATCCCCATATGGGTACCTAGATGCGGTACGTACGTAGCCCGACCGCGCAAAAACCCCGGCGAGAGCGATGATCCGCCCCCGGCGCCGTCTCTCCCACGCCGAAGGGAAGACCCGGACCTGCGCCGGCTCATCGGGTGCACCATCGTCTCGCTCGAACGGCCACGGCGAAGGACCCGGCGGCGACGTCATGGCGCTGCCGTTCGAGGAGGCGTTCGACGACTACACCGCCGCGCGACTGCGTGCTGCATCGACAAGGTCGCCGTGTCCGGCGCCCTCACCCCGAGCAAGACCGCGCCGTGGCACAACACCCGCATCGTCGCCTCAAGGCCCACACGGCGACCAACGAGCTCAACAGCGGCCCCGGCCAGGGCGACATCCTCATGTTCGGCGGCCACGTGCTCTGGAACGACCCGCCGGCCGGCGGCCTGGTCGACGAACCGCACCTCATGATCGGCGCCGGCGTGCTCGGCGGCCTCTACACGATAACAATACCGGTATTGATATCCCTGGGGTGTAGACTGAGAGCATGGTACGACCTCCACTCACCCCCGAGGAACGCCTGCGCGGCGAGCACCTCGGCCACCTGCTGCGCCAAGCCCGGGGCGAGCGCAGCATCGTCGAGGTCGCCGCCGCCGCCAGCATGTCCGCCGAGACGCTCCGCAAGATCGAAACCGGCCGGATCGCCACCCCCGCGTTCTTCACCATCGCGGCGCTGGCCGACGTGCTCGGCGTGTCCCTCGACCAGCTCGCCACCCGCTCCACCCCCGCACCCACCTGACAACCCGGGGGAGCGGCGGGCACACGGGTGATCCGCCCCCCGCAACGTCCGGGCTCGAGGGATCTACACCAGCGCCAGCTGCGCCACCAGCGGCTCACGCCGCTGCGCCACCACCGGACCGCACCCCATCCCGTACACCCGGCACAACTGGGCGATCTGCCCCGTGATGCGCTGCTCGTAATCGGCCGAGGGCAACCCCGACCGGTCGTACAACTCCTCGTAACGGGCCACCAGCTGCGGATGCGCCTGCCCCAGCCACTCCAGATACCACCCACGCGTGCCCGGCGGCAGCCTGAGCACCACCGGCTCCACCGCCCGCGCCCCCGTCCCCGCGATCCGCCGCACCGTCGCCGCCAGCTGATCGGCCGCGTCACTCAGCAGCGGCAAGACCGGCGCCATCAGCACCCGGCACGCCACCCCGGCCTCCACCAGCGCCGACACCAGCTCCAGCCGGGCCTGCGCCGTCGGCGCGCCCGGCTCCACCGCCCGCCGGATCCGCTCGTCCACGAACGCGATCGACACCGCCACCTGCGCCCCCGCCTGCGCCAGCAGATCGGCGTCACGCAACACCAGGGGCCCCTTGGTGTAGACGGTGAACGGCACCCCCGCCTCGGCCAGCGCCCCGATCACCCCCGGCATCAACCGGTAGGTCTCCTCCGCCGCCTGATAACAGTCACCGCTGACCCCGGCCGCCAGCTCCTCACCGCCCCAGCGCGCCAGATCCGCCCGCAACCGCGTCACCGCGTTCGGCTTCACCACGATCCGCGTCTCGAAATCCCGCCCCGCGTCCAAACCCAGCCGGCGATGCCCCGCGCGGGCGCCACAGCCGCGGCAGGCATGGGCGCATCCACGGTAGGGGGAGACCGCCCACCGCTGCGCGATGCCCGCGACGTGCGGCACCCGCTCGATCATCGTGCGGGCCTGCATCTCCAGGAAATCACCGCGCACCACCGCGCGCCGCTCGATCAGCGGACGATCGTCGGCGGCGTCAACAAGCGAAAGCGCGTCCCAAGCCACACCCTCCAGTGGAACACGTATTCGACTGCGTTTTCAAGCAGTTCGGCTCACCACGCGCCCCAAGGGTGCTGATGCACCGGCGCCGGCCCACCCGCTGCCCACCCGGCGCCCAAGGCCGCGATAAACTGGCACACTCGTACCACTTTCAGTCTGGGGGACACCCATGGCCTGGCTCCTGCTCGCCCTCGCCATCGCCACCGAAGTCCTGGCCACCTCCGCACTCAAACTCAGCAACGGCTTCGCCCACCTCGGCTGGACCCTCCTCGTCGCCGCCGGCTACATCACCTCCTTCACCCTCCTGGCCCACGTACTCAAACTCCACCTCGACATGGGCACCGCCTACGCCGTCTGGTCAGGCGCGGGCACCGCCGCCATCGCCCTCATCGGCGCCGCCTTCATGGGTGAGGCCCTCACCCCCCTCAAGATCGGCGGTATCCTGCTCATCATCGGTGGCGTCGTCGTCCTCAACCTCGCAGGTGGCCATTGAACCCGCAGCCCGACCACCCCGGCCCCGCATCCCACCACGCCACCGGCCAGGCCCGCGGCCGCCGCCGCCGCGCCGCTCTCCTGGCCGCTGCCGTCGACCTGCTCACCGACGGCGGATTCGCCGCCGTCACCCACCGCGCCGTCGCCGAACGCGCCCACCTGCCCCTGGCCGCCACCACCTACTACTTCGCCTCACGCGACCAGCTCCTGGCCGAAGCCTTCGCCCAGCTCGTCACCACCGAACTGGACACCACCCGCGCCTGGATCGCCGACCACGGCCTCCTCGGCCTGCCCGCCCAGGTCGCCGCCGCCGACCGCACCCGCCAGCTCGGCCTGTGGGAGCTGTACGTCCACGCCGGCCGCGACCCCGTCCTCCAGCAGATCGCCCGCCGCTGGAGCGACGGCTGCATCCACCTCATCGCCGACGCCCTCCACCTGCCCGGCACCGACCCCCGCGTCCGCCTCGTCTACACCACCCTCTCGACCCTCTGGCTCGAACACGTCGTCGGACAACGCCCCCTCGACGACGCCGGCACCCTGCTCACCCTCACCATCGAAAACGCCTTGCACCCCCGATGACCCCTCCCTACACTGCCTGCGTGTTCCAGCCCCGCTACCCGATCACCACCGAACGCCTCCTCCTGCGGCCCTTCACCCCAGCCGACCTCGACGCCGTCCACGCCTACGAATCCCGCCCCGACGTCGCCCGCTACCTCTACTGGGAGCCCCGCGACCGCGACAGCTCCCGCACCTTCCTCGACAAGAAGATCACCCGCACCGCTGTGCGCGAGGAAGGCGACGCCCTCGACCTGGCCGTCACCCTGCCCCGCACCGGCGACGTCATCGGCTCGGTCCTGCTCATCTGGACCAGCAAGCAGCACCGCCAAGGCGAGATCGGCTACATCCTCCACCCCGACCACCACGGCCACGGCTACGCCGCAGAAGCCGCCTGCGCCATGCTCCACCTCGGCTTCACCGGCCTCGGCCTGCACCGCATCACCGGCCGCCTCGACGCGCGCAACACCGCCTCCGCCCGCGTCCTGGAAAAACTCCGCATGCGCCGCGAAGCCACCCTCATCGACAACGAATACGTCAAAGGCGAATGGGCCAGCGAAGCCATCTACGCCATCCTCGACACCGAATGGACCGCACAGGCCACATGACCCTCCACCACCTCGCCCTGGCCGCCGACTGGCACGCCGCCCAGCCCGCGGGGGAGTACCGCGTCTCCACCCTCGGCCGCACCCTCGAGCAAGAAGGCTTCATCCACTGCAGCCGCGACCTGGCCCAGCTGCGCGACGTGCACACCGCCCACTACCGCCACGTCACCGCACCGCTGCTCATCCTCGACATCGACCCCACCGGCCTCGACGTCCGCACCGAAAACGGCTACCCCCACCTGTACGGGCCCCTGCCCGTTACGGCCGTCACCGCCGTCCGCCCCTACACCGGCTGAAAACGGGGCACCGCATCACGCGCATCGGCCACAATGACCGGTATGGACACCCGAGCGGCCGCCCAGCGTTTCGCCGACACCTGGCAGCACGCCTGGACCCACCACGACGTCGCCGCCATCACCGCCCTCTACCACGACGACGCCGTGCACACCAGCATGCCGTTCCGGCCCCCGCACCACGGCAAACAGGCCATCGCCGACTACATCGCCTGGTCCTTCACCGGCGAAAGCGAACCCACCGTCACTTTCGCCATCCCCCTCGTCGACGGAGACCGGGCCGCGATCGAATTCCGCGTCCACGCCCGCGACAACGGCCGCCCCACCACCCTGGCCGGCTGCGTCTTCGCCCGCTTCGACCCCGACGGGCTCGCGCTGGAAACCCGCGACTACTGGCACACCACCGACGGCCACGCCTGACCAGGCCCGGCACCGGGGGAGCGGCTCAGTACACCAGCGGTCTTACACACCAGCGGTTTCAGCACATCAAGGGCTCAGCGCACCACCCGCAACGGCGCACCACCAGGCCGCCCACCGGCCACGGCCGGCCGCATCGGCGCAGCCTCCGCACCGGGCACCGGCTCCGGACGCGCCACCTGCCGCGTCTGCTCAGCCGTCTCCGCACGCCGCTCGGCACACCCGCCGGGGCAGTACCCATTGGTCACGATCAGACGGCCCCTCAGTGCCGTATACGACTCCTTACCCGAAGCGGGCACAACCCCTTGACACACCGGGCACAATACCGACTGGCTCCCCACGTGCTGCTCCTCTCGCGGCGCGGATAGCAGAAGCTCCACCTTAAGTCCACAACCGGTGCGAAGGACAGCGAATCAACACAAGGTCAAACCCGCCGTCAGACCAGCCGACCGGCCCCGGCAGTGGCGGCGCGGTGGCGGCGCATGCGGCGAAAGCGCCGCTCAGCACGCCGATCCCGCCCCGCGCCGCCTTCCGTCGGGCCTCGGATCCGGGCGCCCGGGTGTGACGGAAACAACTGTCCCATCAGACGCTGCACCCTCATCCTCCCAGGGAAGCCCCGTCCGGCGCCGACCGCGTCTACTTGACATAATGTCCATTATCAAGCAACGAACGAACCGCCGCATAAACCCCCGAACCGCGGGAAGACGCAGCCCCATGTCACCCCTGGAGATCGCGACCCCGAGCATCATCGCGCTCACGGCCGTCATCACCGCAACCGCGATCTGGCTCATCATCGTCGCCGCACGCCTGACCCAGCGGCCCCGCAACCGCCCCAACCCCAGCGTCGATCTGGTCGATCAGGCCCGCGAGCTCAAAGCCCTCGGCCAGATCCAGGAAGCCGTCTTCCTGGTGCGCGGCGAAACCGGCATGAGCCAGAGCGCCGCCGCGCGCTTCGTCAACCGCCTGTGACGGTCACGGGACGCCCCGTCGCAGGCCTGCTTCCCCGCGGCCCGGGCCGCGGATGTGCTGCGCCCTCGCGCGGTGAGTTCACTCGATGATGGACATTTAGTGCGATACCAGACAGAACGCGGATTCTGTTTGGTATCGCACATATGTAACTTGCTGCCCTCTTTGAGAGGTCCGTCCGCAAGGTTATGGTCCGTGATGAACGGCATCGCCGTGCGGGATCGGGAAACGTACGAGGGCGTCGTGAACGGTCTCGCTCATCATCGGGTCTCCTGCCGCGACAGGTGTGCTGCGGCAAGGGCTCACCCCTCCCCCACGAAAAGTGTCAGGCGAGGCTCCTGACGATGCCAGTGAACAGGCCGGGCAGGCGGCGGGCGGCGGGCACCACCAGCCGGGCCGTGCCGGGGCGGCGCGTGGCCTGCACCAGCGCGCCCGTCAGCAGCCGGTGCGTGCGAGACAGCCGCAGCCACGCGCCGTCGTAGTCCTCGGGCCGGTCCTCGGCCAGGCACCTGACCAGCAGTTCGGCCGAGCGTACGGCCAGGGAGACGCCCTCGCCGGTGAGCGCGTCCACGTAGCCGGCGGCGTCCCCGACGAGCAGGACGCGGCGGGCGCGGCGGGTGCGCACGGCCTGGCGTAGCGGGCCTGCGCCGCGCACGGGGGTGACGGCGGGGCCGCGCAGGCGGCGGTTCAGGGCGGGGAAGCCGCACAGGTGCTCGTCGTAGCCGCGCCGCGCCGAGCTGAGTATGGCGACGCCGATCAGGTCCTCGGCGACGGGGGTGACGTATGCTTCGCCGGCGCTGGACCAGTGGACCTCGACGAAGTCGGTCCATGGTTCGATCCTGTAGTGCCGGCGCTGGCCGTATCTGCGGGGTCCGCGTGCGGGGAGGTCGAGGCCGAGGGAGCGGCGCAGCGGGGAGTGCAGTCCGTCGGCGGCCACCAGCCAGCGGGCTCGCAGCCCTGCGGCCTGTACGCCGTCTTGGTTCTGCTCGACGTGGGTGATCTTGCCGGTGATGGTCTTGACGCCCAGTTCGGCGGCTCGGCGGGCGAGTGCGGCATGGAGCTGCGTGCGGCGTACGCCTAGTCCGGGAGCGGTGGAGAAGGTGGCTCGCACGTCTCGGCGGCCGTCGAGGTAGTGGATGCCGCGGAACGTGCGTCCTTCGATCTGCACTCCCATCGCCTCGAGTGCCGTCACCCCGCCGGGCATGATGCCCTCGCCGCACGCTTTGTCCACGGGGCAGGCGCGGGGTTCGACGATGACCGCCTCCATCCCGGCCAGGGCCGCGTGTACGGCTGTCGCCAGCCCGGCCGGGCCGCCGCCGGCGACGAGCACGTCGATCACGCCGTCACCGCCCCGAGGCGAGGGTGAGAGCCGCGTTCTCACATCGGATCCGCACCACCATCAGCGCGGCGTTGAGCACGGTGAACGCCAGCGCGGTCACCCAGGCCGTGTGCACCAGCGGCAGCGCGAGCCCTTCTGCCGCCACCGCCACGTAATTGGGATGCCGCAGCCACCGGAACCGGTAGGGGCCGCGCGTCACCAGCGGCAGGCCGGGCACCACGATCACCTGCGTGTTCCAGCGCGGCCCGAGCGTGGTGATGCACCACCACCGCAAGGCCTGGGCCGCCACGACGAGGGCGAGCATGGGCCAGCCGATGACGGGAAGGAAGGGCCGCTCCCCCAGCGCCACCTCCAGCGGCGCGCAGACGAGCAGCCCGGTGTGCAGGGCCACCATCCACGGATAGTGGCCCTGGCCGGTCACGACGCCGCCGCGGGCCATGCTCCATGCGGCGTTGCGGCGGGCGAGGACCAGTTCGGCCACGCGTTCCAGGCCGACCAGCACGATGAGCAGCAGATACCAGGTCATGAGTCGGTCACCAGCGGATCAGGACGAGTTCCGAGCAGAAGCCGGGCCCCATGGCGATGATCAGTCCCCAGGTTCCCGGTTCGGGTGGCCGGGTGGTGAGGGTGTCGGCGAGCACGTGCAGGACTGAGGAGGAGGACAGGTTGCCGTGGGCCGCCAGGGAGCGCCAGGTGATGTCGAGTGCGTGCGCGGGCAGGCTGAGCTCGTCGGATACGGCTTGGAGCACTTTCGGCCCGCCGGGATGGCATACCCAGGCCGTCACGTCGCCGGCTGTCACGCCGTGGTCGGCCAGGAAGTGGTGCACGTCGTGGGCCAGGTGCCGCCGGACGAGTGCCGGGACGCTTGCGTCCAGCATCACCCGGAATCCGGTGTCGCCGACCTGCCATCCCATGAGGTGCTCGGAGCCTGGATACAGGTGGCTGCGGGTGGCCACGACGGTGGGACCGGCTGCTCGGCGTGCGCTGCCGCAGGCCACGACGGCGGCGGCGCCGTCGCCGAACAGGGCGCTGGCGACGAGGTTCGCGGGTGAGGAGTCGCCTCGCTGGAGGGTGAGTGAGCATAACTCCACCGATAGCAGCACGGCCACGTGGTCGGGCCAGCCGTGGAGGTAGTCGTGGATTCTGGCGATGCCCGCCGCTCCGGCGACGCAGCCCAGGCCGAAGATGGGGATTCGTTTGACGTCGGGCCGCAGGCCGAGTGCCGCCGCCAGGCGGGCGTCGACGGAGGGTGCGGCGATGCCGGTCACGGACGTGAACATGATCATGTCGACGTCGGTCGGTTTCAGTGCGGCGGCGTCCAGGGCGGCCTTCACACTCTGGAGTCCCAGTTCTTCGGCGACGGAGATGAAGGCGTCGTTGGCTGCGCCGAAGCCGTTGAGCTTGTGGTACTGGTCGATGGGCAGGGCGAGGTTGCGGTAGTCCACCTGGGCGTTGCGGTGCAGGCGGTCGAGGAGGCGCCGGTCGGCGTTGTCGGGCAGGCAGAGGCGGGCGGCCATGTCGGTGAGGTCGGCTTGTGGGTATCGGTGGGGAGGGAAGGCGCAACGGACTGCGGCGATACGGGTCATGCAGTTCTCCCTCGGCTGCCGACAACTCTCGCTCCCCGCACTTTCCCGTCTACATGGTCATTTAAGCCACGCGTGGGGCGTGGGAATTCTCGGCGGCGATCGCCCGGTCTACGATCACTGTGTGACCGACCCTGACCCCGGCCCCGGGGCCGCCGCCGTGGTGGGGCCGGGGCGGCTGGCCGCCGGGCTGGTGCGCGCGTGCCATCCCGGCCCGACCGCGGCCGTGACGGCTCTGGTCACCGCGCTGGCCGTGGCTTCGGGGCGCGACGTGGGCGGGTGTGTGCTGGCGGGTGCGGCCGTGCTGGCGGGGCAGTTGTCGATCGGCTGGTGCAATGACGCGATCGACGCCGGGCGGGACGCGGCGGCCGGGCGGGCGGGCAAGCCTGTCGCGAGTGGCGCGGTGAGCGTGCGTGCCGTCTGGATCGCCGCTGTTGTGGCCCTGGCCTGCTGTGTGCCGTTGTCGCTGGCCTCCGGCTGGTGGGCGGGCGGGCTGCACCTCGTGGGGGTGCTGGCGGCCTGGGGGTACGACGTCGGGCTGAAGGCGACTGTCCTGTCGTGGGCGCCGTACGCCGTGGGGTTCGGTGTGCTGCCGGCCTTCGTGACGCTGGGCCTGCCTGGTGAGCTGTGGCCGGCGTGGTGGGCGGTCGCGGCGGCCGCGCTGCTCGGTGTGGGCGCGCACCTGGCCAACGTGCTGCCGGATATCGCGGGCGACCTGGACAGCGGTGTGCGCGGCTGGCCGCAGCGCATGGGCGCGGCCCGCGTGCGGCTCCTGGTGCCGGTGCCGCTGCTGGCCGCCACGTGCCTGCTCGTTTTCGGGCCCGCAGGTGCCGCCGCCGGCGTGGCGGGCTGGCTGGCCGTGGCCGCCGCCTCGGCTCTGGCGGCCATGGGGTTGCTGCTGGCCGCCAGGTCCGCGCGGGTGCCGTTCGTCACGGCCGTCGCCGTGGCGGGCGTGGATGTGATCCTGCTGGTCGCCGGGGGCGCCTCGCTCACCGCGTGACCCGCATGGCCTCACGCCCCGTTCACCGCCCGGGGCGCAGGGATCGGTGCAGCCACCGCATCCCCACGGCCAGCGCGAGCGGCGCTGGCACGGTCCCGGCCCCGAGCCCCACGTCGACGAGCAGGTCGAACACCTCTTTGCGGCGCGCGGCGGTCTCGATGGCCGCGTCGATGAAACCGGGGTACTGGGCCAGTCTGGCCAGCGCGTCGGTGGTGTGCAGGTGCCGTCCGAGTGCCCCGCGCAGCTTGTCCCGGTACAGGGTCAGCGGATCGCCCGGCGACTCCACGGCCGCCTCGGCCGCCAGCCGCCCGGACAGCAGCGCGTAGTAGATGCCCTCGCCGGTGAGCGGGTTGATCAGCCCGGCGGCGTCGCCGGCGAGCAGGACGCGGCCGGCTCCGGGCGCCGGCCGGCCGGTCGAGAGTGGCAGGTGGTGGGCGCGCAGGTCGCGGGCGGGCCGGTCGGGCAGCAGTTCGGCGAGCCTGCCGTGCAGCACCTGACGTCCGGGTGCCCCTGCCGCGCGCAGCCGGGGCAGGAGCATGCCGAAGCCGACGTTCGCGGTGCCGTCGCCGATGGGGAACGACCACGCGTACGCCGGCCAGCCCGCCTTTTGCATGGCGATGAGCTGGACATCGTCTTCCTCGGGCACGTCGGCGTAGCCGCGTACGGCGATGGCGGTGTGCTTGTCGGCGGGGGCGGCCAGGCCGATCAGGCGGCGCACGACCGAGCCGGCTCCGTCGGCGGCCACCACCGTACGGGCGCGCAGCCGCCCGTCGATGACCACGCCGGACCCGTCGAAGGTGAGATCCTTGACGCGGTGGCGGCGTACCTCGACTCCCCTGGCCTGTGCGGCGGCCACCAGGCGGGCGTCGAACACCCGGCGCGGCACCACGTGATTGGGTCGTGCGGCCTCGGCGGAGACCCGCACCCCGCCTGGCGAGACCACGGTCAGGCGGGGAGTGGGCCGGTAGTCGTCGATGAGCGCGGGCAGCCCGAGCAGGGCCAGTTCGTCGCGTCCGTGGGCGGCGATGCCGTCGCCGCACGGCTTGTCGCGGGGGAAGTCGGCTCTGTCCAGCAGGAGCACGCGCAGTTCCGGGCGTAGTTGCGTGGCCCGCAGCGCCGCCGCCGAGCCTGCCGGTCCCGCTCCCACGATCGCCACGTCCCACATGTCGTCCATGCGAGGTCTGTCCCCATCGGACGTACCGTCGGAAACTGTGGCGAGGGCGGCGGTGGCGGCCAAGGCGACGGTGAGGGCGCCTCGAACAGCTGTGGTGACCATGCCGGCCTTGCGTCGTGTACGGACTCGTGCAGGTGGCGGGATCAGGCGGACTTGGCGGCCCAGGCCAGGGCCAGGCCGCCGAGGAGGGCGGCGGGCTGGTGCGGCGGGAGCAGCACGGCGGCCAGCGCGGCGAGGATGAGCAGGACGCACGCCCCTCGCGAGATGCCGCGGCCTTTCCAGCCGGCGACGGCGAGCGCGGCGAAGCCGAGCCCGCAGAGCACCATCTTGGGGATCAGGCCCGCGAGGGCCAGCAGACCGGGGCTGTCCCACTGGGCGTCGGTGACCGTGCCGGCGACGTCGGCGCCGAACGTCGCCATCGCCCACGCGGCCGCGGCGAGGAACGCGCAGCCCAGACCCGCGGTGACCGTGACCCAGCGGGGCATCGTGGCGGGGCGGGTGAGCGCGGGCAGGGCGAGGGCCAGCGTGACGAAGCCGATCGTGATCAGCACGTTGGCGGTCACGCACAGCGGGCTGCGGACGGCCTCGCGGCCGCTGAGGTCGGACAGCAGGAAGAAGCTGGAGATGTAGGCGGCCGCGCCGGTCGCGCCGATGAGGCCGCCGGCGATGACGGCGAAGTGGGGGGTGAGGACGCGGCTTGATGGGGCTTGCGGGTCGTGCGAGGTCGTGGACATCGGCTTCCTCCGGGAGGGTTGGTGGCGTCGTCAGCCAGAGTGCGCTTCTGCGGCGTGCCGGTCAGCGGCCTGCCGGCTGATCGGGGGGTTCCCCCGGGCGGCGGATCTGCGGGGCGCCTACCGTCGTGCGGGGGAAGGAGGCGCGTCCCCCGCTCGGCGGTATCGTGGCCGGGCTGCCGGGCCGTACCCTGCGATCATGAGTGCGGCGGCGGCGGGCGTGCGGCAGGCGGAGGCGCTGCCGCTGCGGGAGCGGTTGCTGGACCTGCTGCTCGCGCTGGCCCTGGCCGCCTTGACCGTCAGCGATGTCTTCACCTTCGATCCGGCGTCGGCTTTCCCGCAGCCCGAGCCGGATGCCGCGATGGTGGTGACGGCACTGGCGGCGGGGCTGGTGCTCGCGGTGCGCAGGCGGTGGCCGGTGGCCGTGTACGCCGTCACGCTCGCGGCCAACACCTTCGTCGAGTGGCAAGGGCTGGATCCGGGGCTGATCGGCGTGTGCGTGTTGTTCGCCCTGTACGCGGTGGCCGCCTGGCGTCCCGTGCCGGTGTCGCTTGCGTGCCTGGTGGCCGCCTACGCCGCGGCGATCGGGGTCATGGTGGTACGGTCGCCGGACCTGTGGTCGGCGGCGACCGTGCCCGAGTCCGGGTTTTTCGTGGTGGCCTGGGCGCTGGGGTTGTCCGTGCGCCGCTGGCGGCTCGGCCGGCAGGAGGCGCTGGCGCAGGCGGTGGAGGCCGAGCGGAGCCGGGCGCTGGCGGTGGAGCAGGCGGTCTTCGCCGAACGGTTGCGGATCGTCGGCGACCTGCACGACATCGTCTCCCACACGCTGTCGGTCATCACCGTGCAGTCCGCCGTCGCCCGGCACCTGGCCGGCGAGCGGCCGGATCAGGCGGGGCCGGCGCTGTCGGCGATCGAGGAGGCCGGCCGGGCCGCGCTGGAGGATCTGCGGCGCATGCTGGGCCTGCTGCGCGTGCCGTCCCCCGAACTGGACGGGCCGGCCCGTCCCCGTCACGATGGCGCTGCCGTTCCCGGTCGGCGGGAGCGGCTGCTCGACCTGCTGCTCGGGCTGGGGGTGGCCGCGGTGGCGGTGGCCGGCGTGCTCACGAAGGACCCGACCGACACCTACACCTACCGCGAGCCCGACGCGTGGCTGGTGCTGCTCGCACTGGGCGCGGGGCTGCCGCTGACGCTGCGGCGCCGCTTCCCGATGGGCGTGCTGGGCGTGGTGGTGGTGTCGGCCTTCACGATCGCGGCGCTCGGCTGGAACGGCGGGCTGACCCCGTTGTGCATGCTGATCGCGCTGTACACGGTCGCGACCGGACGGCGACGCCCGGTCGCGGTGGCGGGCCTGGCCCTGGTCTACGCCGGGATGGGCGTGCTGGCCCTGCTGCGTGCCCCGTACTTCGACCATCCGCTCGCCCTGGTCACCGTGGCCGCCGTCACCGTCGTGTGGGCGCTCGGCCGGTATGCCAGGCACCGGCGGCTGGCCATGGACCACGCGGTCGAGCTGGCGCTGGAGGCCGAGTGGCGGCAGGCCCGGGAGGCCGAACGGGCGGTCGTGGAGGAGCGGCTGCGCATCGCGCGGGAGCTGCACGACGTGGTCTCGCACACGTTGTCGGTCATCGCCGTCCAGTCCGGTGTCGCCGGGCACCTCATCACCTCCCATCCGGAGCGGGTGGCGCCTGCGCTCACGGCCATCGAGGATGCGGCGCATACCGCCATGGACGATCTGCGCCGCATGCTGCACCTGCTGCAGCCGGACCCGGCGGCGGCCAGCCTCGCGCCGGCGCCGGGGCTGGCGGAGCTGGAGCTGCTGGCCTCGGTGCACCGGGCCTCCCACGGCCCGATCACGCTGGAGATCGACCCGTCGGTGGCGGACGCGCCGCAGAGCCTGCGGCTGACCGTCTACCGGGTGGTGCAGGAAGCACTCACCAATGCCCGTAAGCACGCGCCGGGCAGCGCGGTGACGGTCGGCGTGCGGGCGGCTGAGGGACTCATCGACATTCGGGTCGACGACGACGGACCGGGTTCACCGGTGGGCCGGGGCGGGTTCGGACTGGTGGGGATGGGGGAACGCGTGGCACTGTTCGACGGGACGTTGGAGACGGGGCCGCGGCCGGGCGGCGGCTTCAGCGTCCGTGCCACGCTGTCCGCCGGCAGGGAACGGGTGAGCCCATGACGACGTCGCTGCGGGTCGCGGTGGTCGACGACCAGGAGCTGGTACGGGCCGGATTTGTCGCCCTTCTGGCGGCCACTCCCGATCTGGAGGTCGTCGGCGAGGCAGGGCAGGGTGAGGAGGCGGTTCGGCTGGTCCGGGCCACCCGGCCGGACGTGGTGCTGATGGACGTGCGGATGCCGGTGCTGGACGGCATCGAGGCGACCCGCCGGATCACCGGTGATCCGGCGTGCGCACTGACGAAGATCGTGGTGCTGACGACGTTCGGGCTGGACGAATACGTCTTCGGGGCGTTGCGGGCGGGGGCCGTGGGGTTCCTGCTGAAGGACACGCCGCCGGCCGAGCTGCTGCGGGCGGTGCGGGTGGCTGCTGAGGGGGACGCGCTGCTGTCGCCGTCGATCGCGCGCCGGCTCATCGAGGCGTTCGCGGTCACGCCGCCCGTCGTGGCCGCCGGCCGGGACCTGCCCGGGCTGACCGACAGGGAGGCCGACGTGTTGCGACTCGTCGCTCAGGGGTTGTCCAATGGGGACATCGCCGAGCGGCTGTTCATCGGGGCGGCGACGGTCAAGACGTACGTCAGCAGGCTGCTCACCAAGCTCGATGTCACCACGCGGGTCCATCTGGTGATCCACGCGTACGAGTCCGGACTGGTGACGCCGGGAGACGGACACCGGTCATGACCGAGAGGCGAACCCAGGGCCCCGGCAACCCCGACGACGTGGGGAACGCTGAACGGCGGCCACGGGTCCCCGGTGGCGCCGCCTTGATCGTGCGAGCGTGCTTCATCGCCTTGGCGAGCTCTGGCCGCACCGTGACGACGGGCGTGCCCGACCCGGGTCGGTCTGGCGCCACCCGCCGGCACCGCGTCTGATCACCATGACCGGTGCCCTCGCCACAGGGCGGGCGGCACCGCCGCTTGCCGGCCGGGCCGTTTGCTCCTGCGATCTCATCGGCCATCGGTTTCTGCGGCTGCGGCTATCGGGCCTGCCGGATCGTCCCGGAGCGGCCGGGCGCGTGGGGCGATGATGCCGGCCCTCCTCAGGGGATCTTTTGGGCAAAGCGGGTCAAGTGGGGCTGATCGGGCGGGCTTTTTGCGGTGAAGTGTCAGCAGCAGTGTGTTTTTCGTGTCAGCATCGATGCATGTATGGGCCTTATGGGACTGCCGTAAATGGCCGGGGCCGGTGGGACCGGCCTGCGGCGGCAGGTTAGACCCGTGTGCGTGCCCGTGATCATTGCCCCTCTCCCCCGCTCTCCTGGAAAGAAGTCTGGCGTTGCGTATCTTGCTGCTGTGCTCCTCCTTCAACGGCCTGACTCAGCGCGCGTGGCTGGAGCTGCGCCGGGCCGGTCATGACGTGAGCGTCGAACTGGCCGTCTCGCAGGAGGTGATGGCCGAGGCGGTGGAGCTGGCCAAGCCGGATCTGGTGATCTGCCCGTTCTTGAAGGAGCGGGTGCCGTCGCGGGTGTGGCGGAACGTCCGCACGGTGATCATTCATCCGGGGCCGCCCGGGGATCGAGGTCCGTCGTCGCTGGATTGGGCGATCGCCGAGGCCGAGCCGGAGTGGGGGGTGACGGCGTTGCAGGCGGTGGAGGAGATGGACGCGGGCCCGCTGTGGGGGTATCGGATGTTCGCGATGCCGGCCGGCGACTCCTCGGGGGTGCCGCGCAAGTCGGCGTTGTACAACGGGCCGGTGTCGGATGCGGCGGTGGAGCTGGTCGCGGAGGTGGCGATCAAGGCGGCTGATCCGTCGTTTCGGCCGGCGCCGCTGGATTACCGCTCCCCCGAGGTCCGGGGGCGGTTGCGGCGGGCGATGCGGCATGGCGACCGGGAGTTCGCCTGGGAGGAGCCGGGTGAGGACATCGTGCGGCGGGTGCGGGCGGCCGATGGGTCTCCGGGCGGCCGGGCGGTGTTGTGTGATCTGCCGGTGCGGGTGTTCGACGTGTACCGGGGTCCGGAGCTGGCCGGGGAGCCGGGGCGGGTGGCGGCGCGGCGTGAGGGCGCGGTGCTCGTGCACACCGGGGATGGCACGGTGTGGGTGGGGCACGTGCGGCTGGAGCGGGAGGGCGCGGTGAAGTTGCCGGCCGCGATGGCGCTGGGTGAGCTGGTGGCCGGGGTGCCGGAGCGGCCGGGGTACAGCGAGATCACCTATGACCGCAGTGACGGTGTGGGGGTGGTGAGTTTCGACTTCTACAACGGGGCGATGTCGACGGAGCAGTGCCGGCGGCTGGCGGCGGCGCTGCGGTATGCGGCGGCGCAGGATACGCGGGTGCTGGTGGTGCGGGGTGGGGAGGTGTTCTCCAACGGCGTTCATCTGAACGTGATCGAGGCGGCGCGGCATCCGGAGCTGGAGGCGTGGATGAACATCAACGCGATCAACGCGGTGTGCCGGGAGATCGTGGGGTGTACGCGGCAGCTGGTGGTGACGTCGATCGGCGGTAACGCGGGTGCCGGCGGGGTGATGATGGGGCTGGGCGCCGATCGGGTGGTGGTGCGGGATGCGGTGGTGCTGAACCCGCATTACCGGACGATGGGGTTGTTCGGCAGTGAGTTGTGGACGTATGTGCTGCCGCGGCGGGTGGGGGCCGAGCAGGCGCTGCGGTTGACGCAGGAGGCATTGCCGATTGGGGCGGCGGAGGCGGTGGAGCTGGGGCTGGCCGATCGGATGCTGGGCGGGTCGCGGTTGGAGTTCGAGCGGCGGGTGCTGGAGTATGCCGAGCGGCTGGCGGTGGATCCGTCGTATGATCGGCTGCTGGCGGGGCGCCGGCAGGCGCGGGAGGCTGATGAGCGGCGTAAGCCGCTGGATGCCTACCGGGCTGAGGAGCTGGCGGAGATGAGCCGGGACATGTTCGACGACCGCAGCGGGTTCCGGGCGGCACGGCGGGCGTTCGTGCACAAGGAGCGGCCGGTAGCGACTCCGGCGCATCTGGCGCGTCATCGGGAGTTGTCCGGCGCGTCGGCCCCCGCGGTCGCGGGTGAATCTCATATGTGAGATATGGTCTGCTGTTGTGGCAGATGATTATCTTGTGCGGATCGGCCGGCTGATTCGGGACGCGCGGCAGCATCGGGGTTGGACACAGCTGCAGCTGGCGGATGCGCTGGCGACGTCGCAGAGTGCGGTGAACCGGATCGAGCGCGGTAACCAGAACATCAGTCTTGAGATGATCGCCCGGATCGGTGAGGCGCTCGACAGTGAGATCGTGTCGCTGGGTTATGCCGGTCCGATGCATCTGCGGGTGGTGGGCGGGCGCCGGCTGTCGGGCAGCATCGATGTGAAGACGTCGAAGAACGCGTGCGTGGCGTTGCTGTGCGCGTCGCTGCTGAACTCAGGGCGGACGATCTTGCGGAAGGTGGCGCGGATCGAGGAGGTGTACCGGATCCTGGAGGTGCTCGCGTCGATCGGGGTGCGGGCGCGGTGGATCAACGAGGGCAGCGATCTGGAGATCGTGCCTCCGGCGAGGCTGGAGCTGGAGGCGATGGACACCGAGGCGGCGCGCCGTACCCGGAGCGTGATCATGTTTCTGGGGCCGCTGATGCACCGCACGGAGCGGTTCCAGATCCCGTACGCGGGCGGGTGCGATCTGGGGACGCGGACGGTGCAGCCGCACATGTCGGCGTTGAAGCATTTCGGGCTGGACATCACGGCGACCGGGGGGTTCTATCACGCGCGGGTGGATCGGGGGGTGTCGCCGTCGCGGCCGATCGTGTTGACCGAGCGGGGTGACACGGTGACGGAGAACGCGTTGCTGGCGGCGGCGCGGCATGACGGGGTGACGGTGATCCGCAACGCCTCGTCCAATTACATGGTGCAGGATCTGTGTTTCTTCCTGGAGCAGCTCGGGGTGCGGGTCGAAGGGATCGGCACGACGACGCTGACGGTGCACGGGCAGCCGGTGATCGAGCGGGATGTGGACTACTCCCCCTCTGAGGATCCGGTGGAGGCGATGAGTCTGCTGGCGGCGGCGGTGGTGACGTCGTCGGAGCTGACGATCTGCCGGGTGCCGGTGGAGTTCCTGGAGATCGAGCTGGCGGTTTTGGAGGAGATGGGGCTCGATCACGACCGGGGGCGGGAGTACGCGGCGGCGAACGGGCGTACCCGGCTGGTGGATTTGACGGTGCGGCCGTCGAAGCTGGTCTCCCCCATCGACAAGATTCATCCGATGCCGTTCCCCGGGCTGAACATCGACAATGTGCCGTTCTTCGCGGCGATCGCGGCGGCGGCACAGGGGTCGACGTTGATCCACGACTGGGTGTATGACAACCGGGCGATCTATCTGACGGAGCTGACGCGGCTGGGGGCGTCGGTGAAGTTGCTGGATCCGCATCGGGTGCTGGTGGAGGGGCCGACGCGGTGGCGCAGTGCGGAGATGATGTGCCCGCCGGCGCTGCGGCCGGCGGTGGTGGTGCTGCTGGCGATGATGGCGGGCGAGGGCACGTCGGTGCTGCGGAACGTGTATGTGATCAACCGGGGGTATGAGGATCTGGCGGAGCGGCTGAACGCGTTGGGGGCGCGGATCGAGACGTTCCGCGACATCTGACCCTGCTCCTCCGAGGACATCGCCTGCCCGAGGACGCCGCTCACTCGAGGACGCTGCCTGCCCGAGCACGCTGCCTGCCCGAGCACGCTGCCTACCGGGGTGAGGTTGCTTGCTTGCCGGGGTGGCGTTTTTGTCGGTGCAGGCCGCTACCGTCGTGGCCGGGTTGGTGGCAAGGCGGAGGGGGTGGCCGGGGGTGCGGCCTGCGGAGCTCGAGCGGCTGACGGTGGCCGAGGCGGCGGATCGTTATGTGGAGCTGGTGCGGGCCAGGACGTTGACGGGAGCGCTGTCGCCGTCAACGGCGGAGGTCTATGCGCGGGATGTGGCGACGCTGGTGGAGCTGGCCGGTGCCGGGGTCGTGCTGGACGATCTGACGGGCGAGGACGTGGACGCGGTGTTGCTGGCGTTCGCGCGTAAGCCGGACGGGCGCTCGGCGCGTGCGCGGTCGGCGGGCGGTCCGGCGGCGGGCGGGCGCGCCGGATCCCGGTCCGGGCCGGGATCCGGCGGGGACCCGCAGGCGGAGGGGACCGCCAGGCAAGCGGCGGCAGGACAGTCGGCCTCGGGACAGTCCGCCTCGGGGCAGTCGGCGTCGTCGCAGGCGCGGTTCCGGCGGTCGATCTCGGCGTTGTTCCAGCATGCGACGCTGGCCGGGTGGGTGCAGATCAACCCGATGACGGCCTCGACGGTGACGGCCAAGGAACGGGGCGGGTTGCGGCCGCATCGGCGGGCGTTGACGCGGGAGCAGGCGCAGGGGCTGATCGGGGCGGCGCGTGCGTTGCCGGAGGAGCCGCCGGCGGCGGGCAAACGGCGTGATCAGCGCACGGAGTGGCGTGACGGGCTGATCGTGTTGTTGTTGTCGACGGTGGGGCCGCGGGTGTCGGAGCTGGTGCGGGCCAACGTGGAGGACTTCTTCACCAACGACGGGGTGCGCTATTGGCGGATCTTCGGCAAGGGCGGGCGTACGCGGGATGTGCCGTTGCCGGATGACGTGGCGCGGGTCCTGCAGGTGTATCTGGAGCGGGGGCGGCCAGCGGTGCAGGACAAGGCCTTGTTGTTGTCGTGGCGGGGGCGGCGGCTGGCGCGGGGCGACGTGCAGGCGGTGATCGATCGGGTGCAGGCGCGGGTGGATGCGGATCGGCGGCGGTCGGTGACGCCGCATGGGTTGCGGCATACGACGGCGACGCATTTGCTGGCCGATGCGGTGGACATGGACGCGGTGCGGCGGGTGCTGGGGCACAGCGATCTGTCGACGCTGGGGCGTTACCGTGACGAGCTGCCCGGCGAGCTGGAGGTGGCGATGCGGTCGCATCCGCTGCTGCGCGGTAAGCCGCCGCGCTGACGGCTTCGGCCACGGCGATCACCGCTCCTTACCCGGAGCGAGGTCCTGGCCGGCCTGGACGCTGCCCGGGACTGGATCACTCTCCCGCCCTGTCCGGTCCGGCGGTCTTCGCCGGGCCGGCATCCGAGGTGCTGGCTCAACCCCTGCCGGCCGACCCGGTCAGGGCCAGGCCGGCAACGTGGACCGGCAACGTGGACCGGCAACGTGGACCGGCAACGTGGACCGGCAACGTGGACCGGCAACGTGGACCGGCAACGTGGACCGGCAACGTGGACCGGCAACGTGGACCGGCAACGTGGTCATGGACGGCGGTGCAGGAGCATGCCGGGCCACTCCCCCACGGTGAAGGGTTCGGCACGGGTGAAGCCGCAGCTTTCGTAGTAGGCGACGAGACGGCCGTCATCGCCGGCGTAGCAGTCGACGCGCAGCAGGCCGACACCGAGGCTGCGGGCGTGCTGCGCGGCCCAGTCCAGCAGGGTGCGCCCGACCTGGCGGCCGGCGTGGCGGCGGTCGGTGACCAGGGCCTGGACGTAGAGCTCGGGTTCGGCGGCGGGGGTGACGTAGTCGTGCGCGGAGCCGACGACGACGCAGCCGGCGGGGGTGGCGTCGATGTCGGCGATGCGCATGCCGCCGCTTTCGGCCCAGCTGGTGATCTGCCGGGTGCGGCGCGGGTCGCCGGTGAAGGGCCGGCTGCCCCACTGGCCGGTGCGTCCCCGGGCGGTCAGCCAGGCGACGGCGCCGTCGAACATGGCCAGCACGGCGGGGATGTCGTCGGGTGTGCCTTGACGGATCTTCACGCCGCCACTGTAAGGGGTGGTGCCAGGGCGGACGTGCCGGGGCTCAAGGCCGGCCTGCTCCTGAGAGGCGGACGGAGGGTGAGTGACGCCGCGCCTGGCGGTCACAAACAACAGCGCCCTGACGGGCATGGTGGCGATCGCGATCAGGGCGACTCAGCGGTGCAGGGCAGTCTCATGCTGGACCCGCGACAGTTTCTCGGGATTGCGCACGGCGTAGAGCCCGGTGATGAGGCCGTCGTCGATGCGCACCGCCATGACGGTGTCGGTCTCGCCGCCCCGCCGGAGGAGCAGCGCCGGGTAGCCGTTGACCTGGGCCGGTTGCAGCGACGCCGTGCCGGCGATCCTGCCCAGCACGCCGGCCACCTGATCGGCCCCCACGACGGGCGCCAGCGCGGCCTGCACGACTCCACCGCCGTCGGTCAACAGGACGACGTCGGGGGCGAGGATGTCGAGCAGGCTCTGCAGGTCGCCGGTTTCGACCGCGCGCTGGAACGCCTGCAGCGCATCGCGGGTCTGGGCCGGGGTGACGCTCCCGCGGGGTCGGCGCGCGGCGACGTGGGTCCGTGCCCGGTGGGCGATCTGGCGGACCGCGGCTGGGCTCTTGCCGACGGCGTCGGCGATCTCGTCGTAGTCCAGGTCGAACACCTCGCGCAGCACGAACACCGCCCGCTCGGTCGGGGTGAGCGTCTCCAGCACCAGCAGCATCGCCATCGAGACGCTGTCGGCCAGCTCCACATCCTCGGCCACGTCCGGGGCGGTCAGCAGCGGCTCGGGCAGCCAGGGGCCGACGTAGGACTCCTTGCGCCGGCCGAGCGTGCGCAGCCGTTTCAGCGCCTGCCGGGTGGTGATCTTGACCATGTAGGCGCGCCGGTCCAGCACGGTGGCGTGGTCGATGCCCGCCCACCGCAGCCAGGTCTCCTGCAGGACGTCCTCGGCGTCGGCGGCCGAGCCGAGCAGCTCGTAGGCCACCGTGAACAGCAGGTTGCGGTGGGCGAGGAACACCTCGGTGGCCGCGTCCACAGCGGAGTCGATGCGGATGCTGCCACGAGCGAGGGGCCCGGCTGTGTTCGTCGGTTGCTCGCTGCGTTCGCTCATTGCTGCTTCCTGCCTGTTCGTTCTCGACCGTGCATGCATACGATCCCGGTCCCCTCCGCTTTGTGACACCCGTGATCGGTGATGCACGTCACAGCGCCGCGCTGTCACAGGGCTCGGGTCGCCGGGATCTCTTGCTCGTCAGGACGCCGCGCGAACGACCGCGCGGCAGGCAACTCCACGAAACAGACCGTCCCCGACAGGAGTTTGGTCATGAACGAGCACACCACACAGAAGGTGGCGATGGTCACCGGGGCGAACAAGGGGATCGGCCGCGCGATCGCCGAGCGGCTTGCGGCGATGGGCATGACGGTGGTGATCGGCGCGAGAGATCCGCGGCGCGGCCAGGAGGCCGCTGCGGCGGTGCGCGCGGCGGGCGGTGACGCGCACGCGGTCGCCCTGGACGTCACCGACCTGACCAGCGTGCAGGAGGCCGCCAGGTGGGTCGAGGAGCGCGTGGGCCGCCTTGACGTGCTGGTCAACAACGCGGGTATCACCGGCTCCGGGACGGTCTCGCCGCAAGACGCCTACGATCAGGTCCCCAGCTCGGTCGACCTGGACATGGTCCGGGCGGTGTTCGAGACCAACGTTTTCGGGGTGATCGCGGTGATCAACGCGATGCTGCCGCTGCTGCGGCGCTCGCCGGCGGCGCGCATCGTCAACGTCAGCAGTCACGCCGGGTCGCTGACCCTCACCAGCGACCCGGACGGCCCGTTCGCAGCCCTGCTGCCGTCGGCCGCGTACACGCCGTCGAAGTCCGCGCTGAACGCGCTGACCGTGCAGTACGCCAATGAGCTGCGCAAGGACGGCATCCTCGTCAACGCCGCCGCCCCGGGCTTCGTCGCCACCGACAGCAACAACCACAGCGGGTCCCTCACCCCCGCGCAGGGCGCTGCGGTCGTGGTGCGCTTGGCCACGCTCGGCACCGACGGACCCGCCGCGGGGTTCTTCAGCGAAGACGGCCTGCTGCCCTGGTAGCCTTGCGCAGTCGCACCGCTGCAGCGGCCCTGATCCACGCAGGCCGGCCCCATGAGCCGCGCCTGCGACCTCCACAAGAACCCCGCCTCCCCCACGAGCCGCACTACGTGCACATCGACCTGGGCTCGAGCGACGCCGGGTCAGCCGCTCGGCATCAGGACGCAGGTCAGGTCTGTCGTGGATGAGCAGCGCCGAGGAGGGCGGCGGCGCGGTCGATGGTCTCGCGCGTGTTGGCCTCTGTGGTCAGCTCCCGTGCTTCAGCGAGCGAGAGCCAGCGCAGCGGCGAGTCGGGTTTCTCGGGCCGCACCGCGTCCGGCGTGTCGGTGACCAGCAGGAAGCGCAGGTCGGCATGCTCGTGGGCAGGCTCGTGCGGCGCCGCCGGTACGGGGACGATCACCAGGTGAACGGGACGCCCATCCGGCCACGGCGTCAGATCGGTCAGCCCCGTCTCCTCGGCTCCCTCCCGCAGCGCGATCTGCAACGGGTCGGACTCGCCGGCGTCGGCGTGGCCACCGACCTGAAGCCATGCCTGCTGACGGGCGTGCCAGCGCAGCAGCACGCGCTGGGTGGGCGGATGGACGACAAGCGCGGACGCGGTGAGGTGCAGCGGGGTCCCCCGTCCCCATGGGTCGGGGCCGCCGAGGAGCGCCCGGACCCGCTCGATGTCGGCGGCCTCGATCGCGGTCCGTGGTTCGGGCAGGATCACGGAGGCCTCATGTCCATCTCTCACGAAGATCAGCTTAACGGCGGCAACCCGGGTCAGCCGGTCCATGGGAACGAGCGATCACGCTGGTGCGCCGGCCGAGCCGGAGCAGGCGCCGGTGCGCGGCAGCGGGGGCCGGCCCGGGGGTGCCGGGGTCAGGCCTTGCCGTTGAGGGCGCTGCCCTTCTTCCACTCCTTGAACGACATCTGCCAATAGCCCCAGCCGTTGTTCCATTCCAGTTCGCGGTCGGTGCCGACGACTTCGACGACGTCGCCGCGCTGGACGTTGTCGTAGAACCATTTGGCCTGGTCGGGGCGGGCGTTGATGCAGCCGTGGCTGACGTTGCGCACGCCTTGGGCCCAGACGTTGTTCTTGGCGTGGACGTACTCGCCGGAGTTGGAGATGCGGACGGCGTGGTCGATCATCACGTCGTAGTAGCCGGGGTCGCCCTTCTTGCGGCCGGGGGAGATCATGCGGACGGGGCTGCCACGTTCCATGGTCAGGTGAACGCCGGAGGTGGTGGTGTATTCGCGGGTGGTCGCCATGCCGGCGCTGATGCGCATGGTCTGCACGCGTTTGCCGTCCTGGTAGACGTACATACGCTTGGTGCGGGTGTCGACCTTGCTGATCTGCTTGGCGCCGATCTTGAGAGTGGCGGTGTAGTCCTTGGTGCCGTACAGGCCCTTGCCGCCCTTGATACCGGTGATGTGGGCGTTGAACGTCACCTTCTGGTGGGCGGGCCAGTATTTCGCGGTGCGGTAGATGGCCTTGGTGTCGTCGACCCAGCGCCAGGCGCCTTCGACCGGTTTTTCCGCGTCGACTTCGAGGGCGCGTTCGATGGTGGCCTTGTTGTCGACGGGCTGGTTGAAGGTGACGATGATGGGGGCGCCGACGCCGATGGTCTCGCCCTTGGCGTTGGGGGTCACGTCGATGACCTGCAGGGCGCGCTGCGGTTTGGCCGTGGTGAAGGCGCTGGTGGCGGTGGTGGCGCCGGCCTTGGCGGTGACGGTGTAGCCGGTGGAGGGCTTGAGCGGGGTTTTGGAGACCCATCGGGTCTTGTCGGCGTTGAAGCGGCCCTCGATCTGCTCGTCGCCGGTGGTGACGGCGACGTCCTCGAGGGCGCCGCCGGCGGCGGTGATGACGATCTTCTTGTCGGGGTTGATCTTGGCGCTGCCCTCGGCGGGTGTGATGGTGACGGTGGGTGCCTGGGGGGTGGGCGTGGTGGTGGTTTCCGGTACGCCGGGGTCGGCGGTGGTGGTGGTGCCGCCGTTCGAGCAGGAGGTGGTCAGGGCGGCCGCGGCCAGCAGCGCGACAGTGGCGGCGGCCGGTCTCCTCCATGTGGGCGTAACGTTCAAGATTGTCCTCTCCCCCAGGGCACCAAAGGCACCTCAAAAACCTTAATGCTCCTGCATGTAAGACGACGAATGATTTGGGAGAGTTCGGTCACATTTAGATCACTTGTTGTGGTCAGGCGCAGGTCAACGCGGCGTCAGGCGGTGCGTGAGGCCGGTGTGCCGGCGTCCCGCGCCCTTGGTGCGCACGGCCTGGGCCAGCGCCCGCCGCGAGCCGACGATCACCACGAGCTTCTTGGCGCGGGTGATGGCGGTGTAGAGGAGGTTGCGCTGCAGCATCATCCAGGCGCTGGTGGCCAGCGGGATGACGACGGCGGGGTATTCGCTGCCCTGAGAGCGGTGGATGGACACGGCGTAGGCGTGGGCGAGCTCGTCGAGTTCGTCGAAGGCGTAGTCGACCGGTTCGTCCTCGTCGGTCAGGACGGTGAGCTTGTGCTCGTCGGGCCGGATGTCGGTGACGATGCCGACGGTGCCGTTGAACACCCCGGCCGCGCCTTTGTCGTAGTTGTTGCGCAGCTGGGTGACCTTGTCGCCGACGCGGAAGACGCGGCCGCCGTAGCGGCGTTCGGGCATGCCCTCGACGGCGGGGGTGAGGGCTTCCTGCAGGGCGGCGTTGAGCGCGCCGGCGCCGGCCGCGCCGCGGTGCATGGGGGCCAGGACCTGCACGTCGCGGCGGGGGTCGAGGCGGAAGCGGGCGGGGATGCGGCGGGAGACGACGTCGACGGTCAGGGCGGCGATCTCCTCCGGCTCCTCGCAGGGGAACAGGAAGAAGTCCTTCATGCCCTCCAGGACGGGGTGGCGGCCGGTGTTGACGCGGTGGGCGTTGACGACGACGCCGGACTGCTGGGCCTGGCGGAAGACCTGGGTGAGCCGGACGCGGGGGATGTCGGCGGCGGCCAGCAGGTCTTTGAGGACCTCGCCGGCGCCGACGGACGGCAGCTGGTCGACGTCGCCGACGAACAGCAGGTGCGCGCCCGGGGCGACGGCTTTGACGAGCTTGTTGGCCAGCAGCAGGTCGAGCATGGAGGCCTCGTCGACGACGACCAGGTCGGCGTCCAGGGGGTTGTCGCGGTCGAAGGTGGCGTCTCCGCCGGGCCGCAGCTGCAGCAGCCGGTGGACGGTGGTGGCCTCGTGACCGGTCAGCTCGGCCAGGCGTTTGGCGGCGCGGCCGGTCGGGGCGGCCAGGATGACGCGGGCGCGTTTGGCGCGGGCCAGCAGCACGATGGAGCGTACGGTGAAGCTTTTGCCGCAGCCGGGCCCGCCGGTCAGCACGGCCAGTTTCTCGGTCAGGGCCAGGCGGACGGCCTGGCGCTGCTCGGGGGCGAGCTCGACGCCGCTCTGGCCGTGCAGCCAGGCCTCGGCCTTGGCCCAGTCGACGTCGGCGAAGGCCTTGAGCCGGTCGTGGCCGCTGCGCAGCAGGGTCAGCAGGCCGGAGGCCAGCGACTGCTCGGCGCGGTGGAAGGGCGGCAGGTAGACGGCGGGCACCACGGAGTCTCCGGCGGGGACGGGCTCGCGCACGACGCCTTCCTCGGCGACGAGGTCCTCCAGGCAGGCGGCGACGAGGTCGGCGCCCACGTCGAGGATCTTGACGGCGTCGGCGACCAGGTTGGGGGCCGGCAGGTAGCAGTGGCCGTCGTCGGCGGCCTGCGACAGGGTGTAGCGCAGGCCGGCCTTGACGCGTTCGGGGCTGTCGTGCGGGATGCCGACGGCCTGAGCGATGGTGTCGGCGGTCTTGAACCCGATCCCCCACACGTCGTCGGCCAGCTTGTACGGCTGGGTCCTGACGACGGAGATGGACTGCTCGCCGTACTGCTTGAAGATGCGCACCGCGATCGAGGTGGACACGCCGACGCCCTGCAGGAAGATCATCACCTCTTTGATGATCTTCTGTTCGTCCCAGGCGGCGGCGATCATCTTGGTGCGTTTGGGGCCCAGGCCCGGCACCTCGGTCAGGCGTTCGGGGTGCTGCTCGATGACGTCGAGGGTGGCGGTGCCGAAGTGGTCGACGATCCGCTCGGCCATCTTCGGGCCGATCCCCTTGATGAGGCCGGAGCCGAGGTAGCGGCGGATGCCCTGGACGGTGGCCGGCAGGACGGTGGTGTAAGACCACACCTCGAACTGGCGGCCGTAGCGAGGATGGGAGGTCCAGCGGCCCTGCAGCCGCAGCGACTCCCCCACCTGGGCGCCCAGCAGCGGGCCGACGACGGTCAGCAGCTCGGAGCCGGAGCGTTCGGTGGCGACGCGGGCGATGGTGTAGCCGGTGTCCTCGTTGGCGTAGGTGATGCGTTCGAGGACCGCATCGAAGGATGAAACGAGTGAACCATCCGCGCCCGGCTTCACGCAAACTCCTCTCTCGCCTGCTTTGCCGCAAGAGTAGAGCAGCCAGCGTGAGGCATCTCACGGACAGTCGTTCGCATGCTCGTGCGAAGGTGGGGGTATGACGACCCGCGCCGAAGCACTTGCTGCCGCCGCGGAAGCGCGGGCCCGCCGTGACGCTCTCTCCCCCGAGGAGGCCGCCTGCGCCGCCTATGTCCCCGGGGGCCGCTCAGTTGAAGAACTGGCGGTCATCATCCGCGAGCAACGCCGGAGGGCACGCGTCGCGGTCGCAGTCCGTGAGCGGGCCTAAATCTCGCTGGCAATTTCGCCTGCGAGATGCATGGGGCCTGGCTTACCCGCTCGGGCGCGTCCCTGGCTACCCGGAATTGTCCTGAGGAAGTGACAGGGCACACCGCCGCCGCAGGTCCGGCCAGGGCCGCAAGTCGCTTGCTATCGCCGAGCCGGCGATTCGCCGGACCTGGGAGATTCGCTTGGCGCGCCACGGGACCGTGCCAGTTGAATACGGCCACGTACACCACGGCGGACCAGCAGAAGGGTAGGCGGCGACCCGATGAGGATCACCGGGTCGCCGCCGAGCATGACCATCTAGTCGCCATCCTCTCGGCTATGAGGGCCGGCAGTATTTCGCCATGCCATCGTCGAGTCCTCTCTGCCATCCCAGCATGTAGCCATCGGCGTAACCCTTGCCGTAAGCACCTGGCGGCCAATTTGGCCAACTCGGGATGTCGGCACAGTGCTCCCGGGCGCGTGCCTCTCCTTCTTGGTAGCCTTCCTTGAGTCCCGTGGAGTAGCCCTTTTGGTAAGGAGAATCATCGTCTGATGGCGCTAGCGCCGTCGGTGTGACGTGCGTCTCCGAGATCGGGCTAGCCAAGGTCGGCGCCTCAACGGGCCAGAGCGCGACCGTGGCGAAGAACGCTGTTCCGAGGATGGTTGACCGCGAAGGGTAACGCATATTCGTCTCCTTTCGTCGGACGATGGCACCCTAGAGACGATTAATCAGAGAATAGGCGAGGATTTTTGTCCCCATAGATAAACAAGAAAAGCGCTAGCGATAACGTCGGACGCCCATTCGGCTCACGGTGTCTAGATGCCTTCTCTTCCACTCTATGACATGGCTACCGACAATTCTCAAGCCTTCTCAATTCAAAATCTGCGCCATCCCTATCAAACGACTCTCGAGCTCGTATGCCTCGCGCTGGGCCCGCTGCTCGCCCAGCAGGGCGGTGCGCTCTGCTTCACGCTGTTGGACCGGCCACGGGGCGACGAGTTGCTCGGCGAAGGTGATCCACGCGGATAGGCGGTGCCGGATCCAGCCGGGCAGCGAGCGCGGGTCGTGTGTGTGGATCCATGGAGTTCCGTCCGGCCGGTGGTCGAGGGCATGCCGGATATCGCTGATGGTCGCGCCGAGGTCAACGCGGCCCGCAGAACCGAGCGCAGGTGCCGGGCAGAGATCCGGCGGAACAGCGGCAGTTCACGGATCAGCCTTTCGCACGCTGCGAGCCGATCTCTCTTGGTGACCGGCGTGACGGTCGCTGGCCACTCACGGGCCGGTGTCGAGGGTGGGGCGGGCTGTCTTGCGCGCGCGTTACGGGGAGTCTCATCACCTACAGGAGTAGGTGAGGGCTTGGGGGTGAACGATCTTTCCACAGCGGGCTGACCTGCAGGAAGGTCGGGCACCAGCTCCAGGTGCGGGCGGGTCGGCACGGTCTCGCAGGGCCATGGAAGCTCCTCCGCGCTCACGGGCGTGACCGTCGCCGCCGCTCACCGTGAGCGGCTTCATCCGCTCGTAGCCCAGGCACGACGAAAGGCCCGGTCATCCTCGCGTGGAGGATGACCGGGCCCTTTGTTCCTGTGGTGC
The DNA here is from genome assembly GCF_030718205.1 of Nonomuraea turcica. Taxonomy (GTDB): domain Bacteria; phylum Actinomycetota; class Actinomycetes; order Streptosporangiales; family Streptosporangiaceae; genus Nonomuraea. The sequence continues at coordinate 228,016 of NZ_JAUZQF010000009.1, read as the reverse complement.
CGCCTCTGAAGACTGGTAGGTGACGGGGTTTGATGCGATGAAGGAGCGGGGCCTCCGCTCCCCCGTGACGGCTCGTGAGCGTTGAGAGACGCTCGGGTCACCACAACCATTCGTCCCTCGACGGACGAGAGGAGGCCCTGATGAGCACAGCGTACGACGGTCAGCAGTACGTTGGTATCGACCTGCATCGGCGCAGGTCGGTCATCGTGCGGATGACCGAGGACGGGCGCAAGCTGGCGTGCGTGCGGATCGACAACGATCCGGTCGCGCTGGAGCGGGAGATCGTCAAGGCCGGGGTCGCGCCCAAGGTGGTGCTGGAGGCCACGTACGGCTGGTACTGGGCGGCCGACGTGCTGGAGGAGGCCGGAGCCGAGGTGCACCTGGCCCACCCACTCGGGGTCAAGGCGTTCTCCTACCGGCGGGTCAAGAACGACGAACGCGACGCGGCCGACCTGGCCGACCTGCTGCGCATGGGACGCCTGCCCGAGGCCTGGATCGCCCCACCCGACGTGCGAGAGCTACGCGAGCTGGTGCGTTACAGGGCCAAGCTCGTCCAGCAGCGCACCAGCTGCAAGGACCAGCTCCACGCGGTGCTGGGCAAGCTCGGGCTGCACCCCAAGGTCAGCGATCTGTTCGGCGTCGGCGGCCGGACCTGGCTGGCCGGCCAGCAGATCCAGGGCGCCTACCGCATCCGGATCGACTCGTTACTGGCACACATCGCCCTGCTGGACGTCGAGATCGACGCCATGCAGGCCCAGGCCGGGCGGCGGCTGGCCGACCACGCCGGGTACCGGGAAATCCTCCGGCTCAAAGGCGTGGGCCCGGTCCTGGCCGCGATCTTCGCCGCGGAGATCGGCGACGCGCGCCGCTTCCGCCGTGCCGAGCAGCTGGTCTCCTGGGCCGGGCTGACCCCCAAACACCACGAGTCCGACACCAAGGTGGTCCGTGGCCGGATCACCAAGCAGGGCTCGAAGCTGGTGCGCTGGGCTGCCGTGGAGGCCATCCAGCACGCCGATACCTCCACTTCCTACGGCGCGCTGCGCGCCACGATTCTCAACCGCCGCGGAAGCGACTTCAAAGGCGTCGCCAAGGTCGCCGCGGCCCGTGAACTGCTCACCCTGGTCTACTACGGGCTGCGCGATGGCCACATCCGCTGCCTGGATCGCCCCAGCGCGAAGGCCGGCGCGTGAGCAGGCCGGACGCGACCGGGCACGAGGTCGGGAGAGCCATGCCCCCCACACGCGCGAAGGCCAGCGCTTGATTGACCCTGCCCGGTCACGGCGTCTGGCTTCATGCACGCGTCCCACGACCGCTGCGAAGGGATGGCCCGGCAGCCGGCCCGACCGGCTCGCCCACACCCCCCAAGTGGGTGACGCGAAGCCACAGCCGCACAACTCCATAAAGACCGTCCCGGCCCTCCCCACGATCGCCGGGCTCAAGCGGCGGCCTCAAGACCGTTCGTCCTCGCTCCGCTGCGGGCGCTCCGCCTTGACCCCACCGCCCAGCCCAGCCATGCCCAAATCAGGCCGGAACCCCAGGAAACGGACATCAGAGACGGGTTGACCAGCCCCGCTCCTTCAGGGATGGCTCTCGACGTAACGTCAGCCTATGGATGAGCAGCACGAGGCGATAGAGGCCGTGCTGAAGCCCGTCCGGGAAGCCTTCCGCGCGCTTGACGGCCACCTGACGTTGGACGAGGCACGCGTCGCCATCCGCAAACTGCACACCGCGACGGAGCAGGCCGACGACGATCTGCGCGAGATCAAGCTCGCGGCCCTGCCGCGATTCTCACCGCCGGGCTGACGGCCATGGCTGGGTGCAGTGATGTAACAGCGCTGCAACCAACGCTGATGGGCTCTACATGGGCGAGGTGGAAAAGCCAGACAAGGATCGGCAGGTGAGCGTCCGCAGGATCCGGCGGCCTTTCCGGAGCTGCGGCTGATGAGAATCGGCACAGCGCTGGCGCTGGTGACTGGAGCTGCTGTGGTGCTCCTGACCGTGGTCATCATCGGCGGACCGGAACGCCACTGGCCCCGACCCGCACGTCGCACTTCGCCGCCCTGCGTCTTGCTGCGTGATGAGCCCATGCCGGGTGTCTGCCCGTGAGCAACCTCGATCCGACCCCCGGCAAGACACGTCCCGTGCCTGACCATATCGACGATCTCAGACGCTGTTGTGCGGACTCTTGGGAACCCGGACTTCAGCCTCTCTGCTTTGCCGTGTCGCCAATCCACCCACGAGGAGCAAATGATCCAGTGATCTGAAGTCCGCCACCTAGCCCCGGGTCGGAGGAACCACCCGTATCCCGAAACCATACGAGCCGATCGCGCCGGCGATCCCCAGGAAGAGCAAACTGTAATGCTCCTGGCCCCGAGCGGTGGTGATGCCTCCCAGATCGAGCAACGACCCCGTAGACCAGCCCAGGTCATTCAGGAGCCCGCCGACCGTGCGTTTGGCCTCGGCGTCATCCCCTGAGAGGAAGAGCGTGCTCGGGCCCTCCAACGAGTCAGGCGCGCCCATGAGCCGTGCGTCGATGGTACAGAGAGTCTTGACCACCATCGTGTCCGGAAACGTTCGCTGGATTTCCTCACCGAGGCTCTCTCCAGGATGGGAGAGCGCGCCGTCCTCCGTGAAACCAACCGACACGTCGAGCAGCACCTTCCCCGCCAGGGCCGGGGCACCTATCTCGGCGAGCAGCGGCACGGACGCTGTGCCGGGTGTCGCGTTGACCACCACCTCCGCACCCACGACGGCTGAGGGCGGGTCCACGATCGATACGTCCTCTCCCAGCGCAGCCGCCAGTTCCTCCCGCAATTCGGTGTCGGCCGACCGCCGCGATCCCAGGACGACGTCATGGCCCGCACCGGCCCAGCAGACGGCCAGTGCCCGTCCTACGTTGCCCGTTCCAAGAATTCCGATCTTCATGGCATTGACCCTATGGCGGTCTCGCCCGCCGCCGCCTCCCACCACAGCCGGGTATGCCATACGCCATTGGTCGTAGGACCTTGCACACGGCGCAAAACCACCCGCTGGAGCGAACCTGCCCTCCCCCACACCCGCCTGGCGCCGCTGTCTACCCGACAACATCCGCCCGTTGCGCGATACGAAATCGCAGACTGTCACACAATTGGCGCTGACAAGTGTGTGACAGGAGTGCAGCAACACCCTCCAACTAGGGGGTCAGCCCACATAAGCCCAAAACCCACATTGAGTGGATCTTGAAGGGTTCATTCAGCCGTCGGTTTCGCAGCCGGGCGTGTCGAGTAGCCGGTGTTCATCTGTCGAACCCTGCCAGGCACATTGTGCGTGGACCGTTTATGGCTTGTCGTCACGGCGTGTTGAAACCACCGGGAGTGTTCGAGCCGGAACGTCTCAGCCGACAAACGGTGGCATGGGCAGAGAGTCGCCTGGCCGGTGTCCGACCAGGCGCTCAGCGTTTCGGTGCTTACGATTGGCACAGGCCAGGTGGCAGAACACCCGAGAATCGATGAAGCCGACGCCTTGTCCGTCTTCTCAGCGTAGATCCCGGCTCGCCCAGCCCAGTGCGGCGAGTGTGGGCGGCAGCATGGCCAGCCACCCGTGGTGCACGATCTCCCAGTTCTCCTCTTCCGGATAGAGCCACGGCCAGTAGGGTCCCCGCAGAACCAGGCTCACCGAGACGATCACTAGTAAACCGCCCATGCCCGCGAGGGCGGCTGCCTTTCCTTGGTGCATGCGCCCGGCTATCGATGCCGTCAGCAGGCCGATCGCGATGCACACCGCTGCCTCCACCGCCATCCCCGCCACCTTGAGCTGTCCGCCCTCGGGCAGCCGGGCTACAGCGATGGCGCACGCGATCCCCCATATCAGCCCCGTGGTAAGGCCTCCGAGGCCGCAGCGCAGCCACTGGCGGAGCCAGCGGGGCACCGGGGCCGCGCCCGTGCTCGCGGTCATCTCGTCGATCACGGCGAATCCGGCGGCGGCGCCCAGCATCACTCCCATCATCCTGAGCAGGGTGAAAGCGGTCCCGACGCCTAACGCAGAACCGGCCTCGATCACCAAGGCCATGACCACAGCAAGGATCCCGGTGACCGCGAGAGGAAGCCAGTCGATCGCCCGCGCGATCGGCCTGATCAGCTGGATCACGAGCATGGTTGCCCCTTCACCGGCTCGGCGGGGAACTCGAGGCGCAGGCCCAGCAGCGGAAGCGCCTGCTCGACCGTCGTGCCGGGCTTCAGCAGCGTGTCCCAGTGCGTCCAGATTCGTTGCCGGGCATCGGGCGTGGCGAGCAGTCTGCGGGCGTACCTCAGCTCGGCCGTGCCGTACCGGACCATGCCCAGCGGTGACTGCACCGACAGGAAGACGGAGGAACCAATCTGGATCTCCCGGTCTTCGGGCGGAGCCAGCGCAACGGCCTGGCCGAGCAGCCACAGACCCACCAGTGCCCTGCTTTGGCCCTGGAGGTCGCAGCCCGCCCTCGGCGGTCGCAGTCCCAGCACAGAGCGGATGAGCTGAGAGGCGAGCACGGCCCGGTAGGTGTTCTCGGCTCCAGCCCGTCCCCACATCATGAACGTGCGGATGGGCGGCTCCTCATCGCCGTCCGCGCTGAACCATGTGTCGGTGAATTGCCGCACGGCCGGCAGCCGGTCACGCTCCGCCGGGGGCAGCGCCTGCGCCACGGGGTTCACCGCCGATACCCAAGACGGGATCCAGGCGACGTAGTCCGGGAAGGCGCAGTAGGTGACGGCGCCGTGCCTTTCGCATCGCCGCGCGTCCCGCCCGAAATAACGTTCCCGGACCTGGGCGTCCATGTCGTCGAGCAACGCGGCCGGATTTTCCTGCATGGTCTCGAACCGGTGGTTGATCTCCTCTCCCGGAGCGGCGGCGGTCGCGGCCGCCCCCGTGGGCACCGCAACCGCCGCAGCAGTCAGGGCCGCGACCAGCCGCACCGGCCTGGCCCCGTGCCGCAGCAGGGCCAGGGCCCCGAAGAGAGCGACGGAAGCGAGGAGGTAGATGGCGTGCAACGCCGATGGGCGTTGTGGCCAGTCGGGCCCGTGGAAGAGCACGACCGGCAGGAACCAGCTCCCGTAACCGCTCTGCTGACTGTTTATCCAGGTGAATGCGCCGATCAGGAAGGCTATTACGGGAACGGCGACCAGCCAGGGAGTCCACCTGCCGAGCATCGCGCCGAGGGCCGCGGCGAAGGGCACGGCCAGCACCCCGCCCAGCGCCTCGTAGGGGTCGAATACGCCTGCTGTCGGGCCCATCGCGAAACGCGCCAGCAAGTAGCCGATCATCAATGGCAGCGCGATCCCGGCTCCGACCATCACGGCCGCCAAAGTCGCGGCTTTGGTCCGCTCCGCGGCGTGACCGGACAGCGCGCCGAGCGTCTCGGGCATGCCGCCCCGGGTGTCCCGGGACGTCGCAAGGTTGGCTGTGAGCATCATGGCCACCGCCAGGAGCAGCATTGCGCCCGACGTGCTCGTCGGATCGACGCTCATGTCGGGCAGCCACTGCCAGGTCGCGATGAGCCGCAACCCCAGGCAGAGCGCGGCGGCACCCCATGGGATGGGGCTGCGTATGAGCCTGAGGACCTCGAACAGGAACAATGATCGGAAGATCATGTCGCCGCCTCGACCGGCTCACCGAGCAGCAGCAGGTAACCGTCCTCGACGGTCGGCGCGGCGGGCGCCGCGTCCGGCGGCCCGGCTCCCAGGCTCCGGTAGCGGCCGTCCGCGGTCCGCCAGAACAGGCGAGAGTCCAGGGGAGACGCGTCGGAGACCCACACCTGGCCGGACGCGACAGTGGCGAGCTCACCGGGGGTCCCCTGAAACACCACGCGCCCCCGATTCATCACGATCACGCGCTCGCACAGGGCCGCGACGTCCTCGGTCTGGTGGGTGGACAGCAGCACCGTACGGTTCTCGCCGAGCCGGGAGACCAGCGCCCGGAACCGCATGCGCTGCTCGGGGTCCAAGCCGACCGTGGGCTCATCGAGGATGAGCAGGTCGGGCTGGCCAAGTAGCGCCTGGGCCAGGGCCAGCCGCTGTTTCATGCCACCGGACAGCTTGCGCACCTTCGTCCTGGCGCGGTCGGCCAGGTCGACCTCCGCAAGGACCCGGCGCACCTCTCGGTGGCGTTCACGCCGGTCCGTCAGCTCCTTCAGGATCGCCACGTAGTCGACCAGTTCGAAGAGCGTGAAGTGAGGGTAGAAGCCCGGGTCCTGCGGGAGGTAACCCAGGCGGCGGCGCAGTTCGGTCCGCTGGCCCCGGTCCGCAGGATCCAGACCGAGAGCGCGCACCTGGCCACCGTCGGGAGCCAGCGTGGTCGCCAGGCTCCGCAACAGCGTGGTCTTGCCTGCACCGTTGGGGCCGAGCAGCCCAGTCACCCCTCGGCCGAACTCCAGGGTGAGGCCGTCGAGCACGACGTACCGGCCATATTTCTTGGTCAGGCCGCGAACGGTCACGGTCGGGTCCATTTGGGTTCTCCTGAGTCGAAGCGAGCACGCCGCAGGTAGATGAGAGGGATGAGGATCAGCGCGGCCGCGCCGTACAGAGCCTGGGCTGCAGGTGAGAAGGGCGTCAGCACGTCACCGGTGAGCTTGGTGGAGGCCAGTACGGCGCCGAACCAGGCGGCGGTCAGCGCGGCAGCTGAGATCAGCGGCGGGAATCGGGTCGACATGGCCAGGGTGGCCGCGGTGAGCGCGAGAGCGGGCAGTAGCCACGCCGCCGTCAGCCCCCGCGGGCCGGGCAGCAGCGGCGTCGCTATTCCCGTCAACACGATCGCGGTTACCAGCACAGCGACGGCGCGCAACAACAGGGCCCTGACACCTCCCATGGGAGTGGCGGCCTGCAGTTCGTGGACGGGATCAACCCGGGGCCCGTAGGCGACGGCGATGCCTGCCAGCGGCAGCACGGGCGCGAGCACGAGGAAGGGCACCAGTCCGTCGAAGACGGCCTGAGGATCACGGCTGACCAAGTGGGCGGCGGCCACGGCGAAGGCTGTCACCGCAGTGACCGCCAGCAGCCACCCCCGGGCAAGAGCAGGGGTGGCCGCGAGAAACGTGGCCACGTGCTCGGGGACACCGAACCGACGCAGAAGCCGCGCCACAGGTCGCGGCCGGGGCCGGTCCACCAGGTCCTCGATCCTCGCCCAGCTCTCGGCGAGCCACTCCCGCTCGTACGGCACCCCCGCGCGGCAGCGTTCACACCGGGCGAGGTGGCTCTCCACCGACATCACCTGAACCGGTTCGAGATAGCCGCTCACGTACTGCTCGATCAGCTCTTCGGGCAGGTGCCATGGCGCGTTCATGCGAGATACCCCCTGAGCTGTGCCTTGGCCCGCATAACGCGGGTCTTCACGGTTCCCTCGGGGACGCCGAGGAGCAGGGCGGCCTCACGTACGGTGAGGCCGTCGAGGACGGTGGCCTGGATGGCCGCGCGCAGGTCCGGCGACAGCCTGGCCAGCGCGGCGCCCAGGTTGCCGTGCTCCACGCCGACCAAGACCGCGTCCTCGGCCGACTCGGTGATCAGGTGTGCGGCGGTCGGTCGTGCGCCTGATCGGTGGCTCCCCGCTGCGTGCGAGTCATCGAGCGCGGCGACGGGCTGGGTGGCGCCGCTGCGGCGCAGCGCGGAAATCAGCCTGCGGATCGCGATCGTCCAGATCCACGCCGCTGCCTCGCCTTCCGACGAGCGGTAGCGATGCGCGTCGCGCCAGACGGCAACGAAGGTGTCCTGAATCGCGTCGTCCACGAGATCGAAGTCGGCGCACCGGCGGGCCAGCCGTACCCGCAGCCAGGGCGCGTGCCGCTGGTGCAGGAGCTTCAGCGCCTCCACCTGGTCGGCCGCAACGGCCGCGAGAAGCTCGGCATCGTTACTGTGGGGACCGACCGCGGGTGGTTCGCGGCGGCGTGTAAAGAATGAGCGCACATTCCGATCTATCGCAAGATCCGGCGTGTCTGGTTCCGTGATGGCAGAAATATCTCGACTCCGGGAGGCACCCGCCACCAGTCGCGAGCGGCTTCCAGGCCTGGCTGCCCGCTGGAGCAGGGTCTTCAAGAAACCGTCGTTTCTTGAAGATCGCTCAGGTCTGGCTCCAGAAGGCCGGAATGCCTTCAATAACTCGTTTCAACAACCTGGGTGATTCAACAACCCCGAACACCGTTTCTTGAGTAGATCGAAGACGTGACGAGCTCTCTGGAACTACCCGACGACCCGCTCGGCATCTTCCCCGCCCTCCGCTCGGAGATCCTCATCGGCTACGCCCGGGTCTCGACCCGCGACCAGAACCTCGACCGGCAACTCGACGCCCTGGTCAAGGCGGGCTGCCGCCGCGTCTTCGCCGACAAGAAGTCTGGCAAGACCGCGCTGCGCCCGGAACTGAAGGCATGCCACGCCTTCCTGTCCGCAGGCGACACTCTGGCCGTCGCCTCCCTGGACCGCTACGGGCGGTCCCTCCAAGACCTCATCACCATGGTGGGTGAGCTGCGCAAGCGCGAGATCGGGTTCACCTCGCTGCACGAGAGCCTGGACACCACCACCCCGGCGGCCGGCTCATCTTCCACGTGTTCGCCGCGCTGGCCGAGTTCATCCGTGAACTCATCGTCGCCGGCACCCACGAGGGCCTGGCCGCCGCCCGGGCCCGCGGCCGCACCGGCGGGCGGCCCACCGTGGCCACCCCTGACCTCATCCGCGCCGCCCGTGATCTGCTGCCCGACCCCGGACGGTCGGTCACCTCGATCGCCAAGCTGCTGGGCGTGTCGGTCGGCACGCTCTACAACCACATCCCCGACCTGCAGCAGCTGCGGGCGGCCGAGCTGCCTACCTCCCCGCAGGACCGCCCGGCGCCCGGGGCCGGCACGTCGTGAGCGCGGTCCCCGTATGGTGGTCTACGCCGCCTCGGCCAGGGTGGTGAAGTCGATCTCGGGCAGGTCGGGGTCGAAGTCGTCGGGGCGCAGTCGCAGCACGTCGGTGGCGTATACGCCGAACCGGCTAATGTGTGCGGTCAGGTAGGGCGACAGCTGCGCGACGTCCTCGGCGCTGATCTCCCAGCCCTCGGCCAACAGCTGGCGCATCACCTCCATCATGTCCAGCGCCGTATGGAAGATCACGCAGTTGGCCAGCAGGGAGTTGAATTTGATCATCTTCTCCTGCTCGGCCGGGTCGTTGTCGGCGATGACGCCGTCGTTGCCGAAGCGCAGCCAAGCGGAGAACCCGTTGAACCCCTCGACCTTGTTGGTGACCGCGGTGATGCGCCGCCGCAGCGCGGGGTCGGCCAGGAAGCGCAGCAGCGCGACGGTGCGCACGCTGCGGCCGACCTCCCGGAATGCCTTGTAGATCTCGTTCTTGCGGGAGTGGGAGCCGAGCCGGCGCAGCAGGGTTACGGAGTTGAGCCTGCCCTCGCGGATGGAGATCGCCACCCGCATGAGGTCGGGCCACATCTTCTCCACCAGGTCCCAATCGATCACATTACGGGCGCCGCTCTCGCTCCGGAACAGGGCGTCGATGTGGTGGTAGGTGACCTGGTCGGCGTGCTGGAAGAAAGTTAGGCCTTTCCAGTTGCGAATCCGCGGCATCAGATCGAACCCGAACAGATGCGCCAGCGTGAAGACAGGGAACGATTGGCCCTGGGTATCGGCGTGCACCGTCTTGGGCTGGACCTCGGAGGCGTTGGCCAGCAGCCCGTCGATGATGTAGATCGCCTCCCACGCCCCACAGGGCACAAATCTGGAAAACAGGGCAATATAGTTATCCGATACATAATGGTAGGCAATGCCACCAAAGCCCCCATATCGGATCGACGTCTCGGCGAGCAGATTATCGATGTAGGTGTCGACCCGCGTGCCGTCGGTGCCCACGCTGCTGCCATCACCCCACGCCTTGACCACGTCCAGCTGGGCGAAGGCGTTGACCACGTCGGTGATCGCCTTGTTCAGCTTGGCCAGGCTGATGTGCCGGTTCTTGGCCAGCGAGATCTCGTGCGCGGTGATCCCCTCGATGTGCCGGGCGGCCTCGGCCGGGCCCATGTTCGACCCGCAGGCGAACGTGGTCAGCACGTAGCGGTCCTGCGGCTTCTTCAGCTTCGGATCATGGCCGGAGGCGGACCCGAAATGCCGGTGCCAGCCCAGCCGGTACGCGGTGCGTGAGACGATCTCGATCAGCGTGCGTTCGGGCATCCGCGCCTTGATCTCCGCCCCCAGCTTGGCCGCCGCCGCGGTGGTGCCGAGCCCGGCCTGCCGTTTGAGCGTCGGAGTGCCGTCCTTGGCGAACGTCAAGTCCTCATTCTCGGCGTAGCCCGCGTCCAGGTGCTCGGCGGCCTGGCGATGGCGATCCTTCAACTCGGCCACGAACTCGGCCGCGCTCGCCGGCAGGCCCGCCTCGGCGCAGTAGGCCGCCAGCAGGGGCCGGCACTGATCGAAGCTCAGCAGGTGCGAGCTCCAGTCGCCGTACTCCGCCGCCCCGGCCACCGCGATGTCGCCGGTGCGTAACTCCTCGGCCAGATAAGCGAACACCATCGCCTCGAAGTGCCGTTTGACCAGCATGCCCGGATGCTTGCGGTCCCGGATCGCGCGTAGCCAGTTGGCCGAGGCGAACCCCAGATCCAGGTCGCGGCCATCCGCGCTCCGAGCGGGAATGAAATCCCGAGTCTTGCCCCAGTAGGTCAGGGCGTGCTCCAGCGCGTCCAGCACGCTGCGGTCGGCCGAGGTCGCCTTGAACCGCAACACGCCGGCCAGGGCGAGCATGGTGGGCCGGTCGGCCTTGAAGAACTGCTGGATGAGCAGCTCATGGTTGTCGTGCTGGTAGGCCGTCACTCCTCGATGTCGGCCAGCTGCGCGCTCGCGCCGCCGGCTCGCTCCACCACCTGGCGGACCGACCCCATCCCCGCGGCCTGCATCCGCACCGCCTTGACCAGCACCTCGACCGCAGCCTCCAAACCGGCCCGCTGATCCGGCCGCGTAGGGTCCCGCCCGCCTCACCGCCCGCCGCGCTGGTGGCCGCAGTGCCTGCATCCGCGCCTGCGTCACCGGCTGGGCCGGTCAGCGCGGACAGGGCCATCATCACCATCTGCGCGGCCGCGGCCGCCTCGACCGGACCGCCCGGCACCAAGCCCTGCAGCACCCCCCGGTAGGTGAGGATCAAGCTCTCCACCACCTGCCGCTGCCGCAGGTGGATCTCCTCCAGTTTGGCCTTGGCCTTCTTGTTCGTGGCCGCCATCCGCTTGCACAACATCTCGGCGAGATCATCACGCGCCTGCGCCTGGGCGGTGTGCACCAGGCACACCAGCAGCGCGACCCGCTTGGCGTCGACGGTGTAGGCCCGGGCCAGCACATCAGCGTCGGCCGCATCGGCCTCCCCGGCGAAATCGGCGATCTTCGATGCGGCGATGCCCTCCAGCACCGCCTCGGTGTCACACAATCCCTCCACCCACGCCAGGTGGGCGGCCTGCTCCCTGAACTTCGACCAGCTCGCCCGCCGCGCCGGCTTCTTCAACCGGTCCAGATCACTCTTACCGTCCGGCCCGACCACCAGCAACGCCTCGATCCGCTCGCGGTCCCGGGCGCTCAGCCGCCGCCAGATCGTCTGGAAGATCTGGCCGTTGACCTGACCGCGAATCGTCGACTCCATGGCATCCAGCGTCGAGAACGCCGGCAGCTCCAGTCGTGCCTGGGCCAGCCGCTCCAACGCCACGTTGATCAGATCCGGCGGATGGTTCTTCACCCACGCCGCCCGGGTCATCGCCTTGGCCGCGATCTTGCGAGCCTTGCCCGGCGCGTAGGCCACCCCCTCCCGGCGCCGCACCAGCACTCGATGCGACTCCGCCGTACGCGGCGAGGCATACACCGGCGCCACGTCCTCGCCCAGCTCCAGGCGCCGTCGTACGTGCTCCACCACCACGGGCGGCACCTCACGGGCCTTGGCGAAACGGCCCAGCCGCTGAAAGCACTTCAGCGCGAGCGTCAACGCCAGCAGGTGCTCATCGGTGTCGGTCTTCTCCCGCGCCCACGCCATCTCCTCCTGCGAGGGGGAGTAGAAGAGGTACAACTCGCGGGTCATCATCAAGCGCGGGAACACCCGATAGGCGGTCCGCTCGACCGACGTCACCGCACGTGCCTCCCGGCTCAACCCGCCAACGGACGAGCCACACCGTAGCGAGACGATCCCCATCCTCGACAGACGAAGAAGATCACAGCTTCATCAACCCACCCGGCTCACCCACTCAAGATCCACTCAATGTGGGTTTTGGGCTTATGTGGGCTGACCTCCGTAGACGGTGGCGCGGCCGACGGAGAAGACCTCCATGAGCTCGGCGATGGTGTACGCGCCGGTGCCGTGCATCCGGAGGAGTTCGACCTGTTGCCGGTGGGTGAGCTTGGGCTGTCGGCCCTTGAGCCTGCCGCGGGAGCGGGCGATGGCCATGCCCTCACGGGTGCGCATCTTGAGCAGGTCGGCTTCGAACTCGGCGAAGACCGCCAGCATGTTGAAGAACATCTTGGACATGGGGTCGCTGGGATCGTAGATGCTGCCGCCCAGCGAGAGACGCACACCGCGGGTGACCAGGGTGTCGCCGATGTCGCGGGCGTCGGGCACCGAGCGGGCGAGCCGGTCGAGTTTTGGGACGACCAGGGTGTCGCCGGAGCGGACGGCCGCCAGGGCCTGGTCGAGGCCGGGCCGGGCCCGGTTGGTGCCGGTCAGGCCCTTGTCGAGGTAGATCCGGTCGTCGGCGACGCCGAGGCCGGTGAGGATCTCGCGCTGGGCGGTGAGATCTTGGGCGACGGTCGAGCATCTGGCGTAGCCGATGAGTTCTCCCACTCGCCAACCGTACCGTTTAGCCCCTCATCACCGGACAATTTTGCGGACTACCTATCTGAGACAACGATTAGGAGCGCTGGAACTGCGGGCCGGTGATCGCCGCGCCTGGCCGAGTAGGTGTCCGGTTGGGGATCCCCTTACGGAACAGCCGAGGGTGACCATCACAACACGCGCCAGAGGAAGGCGTTGCAGGCCAAGTCCCGCCACCTGCATCTGGCCGGCCTCGGACGCTACGTCCGCCTTGGCCAGGAGACCTCCGCGCGCCTGACCGCCGATCGCAGGAATACCGGCGAGTCCCCCTGTAGCTGGGAGTTCGGCTCTGGCTGAGCGAAGCAGGCGGCGAAGGTCGCGGTCAGAGCATCCAAGGCCGAGGTGTAGGCGTGGTCGGGGGGACGGCCGTAGCCGATGATGACGCCCTGGCAGGTGGAGGGCAGTTCGCTGCGCTCCGACAGGTATCCGAGGGCGAGTCCGTGGGCCTGCGCGGCGGTTCGGATGTCGGTCTCGGTGGCGCCGTCCGGCGGGAGGAGGGCCAGGGCGTGCAGGCCGGCGGCGATGCCGGTCAGCGCAATCGGAAGGCCTGCGAGGTGATGGCGGAGCTGGTCCCGGCGACGGAGGTACCGCTGGCGGGACGTGCGGATGTGACGGTCGTAGACGTGGCGGATGATCAGGTCGGTCAGGGTCAGCTGGCCAAGGTGCTCGGTGTGGTGGTCGGTGTGCAGTCTGGCGTCGGCGACCGGGGCGATCAGGCAGGGCGGCAGGACCATCCAGCCGATCCGCAGCGCCGGGCCGAGTGTCTTGGACGTTGTGCCCAGATAGGCCACATGGTCGGGGGCGGCGCCCTGCAGCGCGCCGACAGGCTTGCGGTCGTAGCGGAATTCGGCGTCGTAATCGTTCTCGACGATCAGGCCACCGGACGAGCGCGCCCAGTCCAGCAAGGCACGCCGCCGGTCGGGGTGGAGGATCCGCCCGGTCGGGTACTGGTGGGCCGGGGTGACCTCCACCGCTTCCGCGCCGAGGCCGCCGAGGAGGTCGGTACGGGCGCCGAGATCGTCGACCGGTAGCGGGATCACCCGTGCGCCGGTGCGGCGAACCGCCTCGCGGTGCATCGGGACACCCGGGTCCTCCATCGCGAACGTCCCGCCGATGACCGCGGCGAGCAGCGTCAGTCCCTGCAGGTACCCGTTGGTGATCAAGATCGAGTCTGGGTGGGCCGACACGCCGCGGGCCCGTCCCAGGTATCCGGCAAGCGCGGCCCGCAGCTCCGGGCGGCCCCGCGGATCGCCGTAGCCGAAGGCGTCAGCCGGAGCCGATCCCAGGGCGCGCCGCGATGACTCGAGCCACGCCGCCACCGGGAACGCCGACGCGTCCGCGCTCCCCGGACGCAGATCGTGCCGCGGCTGCTCCGCCGCCGGCGTGGCGGAGGGCACCGGCGTGACCTGCGGTTGCAGCGCCACCACGGTGCCCGAACCCTGCCGCGCGGCCAGGTACCCTTCGGCGATCAGCTGGTCGTAGGCCGCACGCACCGTGCCCCGCGCCAGCCCCAGATCCTCCGCGAGGCGGCGGGTCGCCGGCAGCCGTGTCCCGGTCGCCAGGCGCCCCGACCGCACCGCCTCCCGCAGCGCCCGCTCCAGCCCTGTCCGCCGCCCCTCGGCGACGTCCAGTTCCAGATGTAGATCCATCCCCGGATTGGGCCACTCCTCCGCCATAAAATTGGATCTTACCAGCGGCCCAATCGTGTCCTTAGGGTCGTCCGGGTGACCACGGTTCGACCTCCGCGGGCCGTCTCCCGCAAGACCGTCCGGCTACTCGCGACGGCCTATGGGCTGACGATCGCGAACCTCTACTACTGCCAGCCCTTACTGCCGGAGATAGCCCGATCCCTTGGCCCGCACGCCGCGGACCACTTGGTCGCCGTCGGTCAGCTCGGCTACGCCCTCGCCCTGATCCTCATCGTCCCACTCGGTGACATCGCCCCCCGCCGTCCCTTCTTGGCGGTCCTGCTCTGCTGCGACGCCGCGGCCCTGGCCCTGGCCCTGACCGCCACCGCCCCCACCGCCGGCCTCCTCCTGGCAGCCGGGGCACTCATCGGGCTCACCGCTGCCGCCGTCGTCAACACCCTCATCCCCTACGCCGCCGCCCTGGCCGCACCCGACGAACGCGGACGCGCGATAGGGACGATGCTCACCGGTGGCCTCACCGGCGTTCTGCTGTCCCGTACGGTCGCGGGTCTGGTCTCGCAGGTCGCCGGCTGGAGGGCCCTGTTCGCGGGGGCGGCGGTCGTCACCCTGCTCCTGGCCGTCGTCCTCACCCGCGTCATGCCGCTCGCCCCGCCCGACCTGGCTCTCCCTTACAGGGCCCAGCTACGCGCCACCGTCCGGCTGGCGGCCACCCACCGTCTGCTGCGACGGCGTTCCTTCATCGGGGCCTGTTCCTTCGCCGCCTTCGGCGTGTTCTGGTCGACGGCCGCCTTCCGCCTCTCCGAACCTCCCTACGAGTACGGCCCTGCCCAGATCGGATTGCTGGCCCTGGCCGGCGCCGCCGGAGCAGTCGTAGCCCGCCCTCTCGGCCGCACCGCCGACCGAGCGGACCGCGTTCGGCTCACCAGGGCGACACTGGCCCTCGGCGCCGTGTCCTTCGCCGCCCTGTGGGTCGGCGGACACCACGTCGCCTGGCTCCTTATCGGGCTCCTGGCCATGGACACCGCCGTCAACGCCGTCCACCTGCTGAACATGAGCGTCGTCTACGGCATCGACGACGCCCGCGCCCGCCTCGCCTCGGTCTACATGACCGTCTACACCCTCGGCGGCGTCGCCGGCGCGGCCGTCGGCCCCTCTGCCTACGCGGTCGGCGGCTGGAGCGCGACCTGCCTCCTCGGCGCCGCATTCCTCGCGATCGCCCTCGTCCTGACGTTCACCCGAACGGAGAACCCATGAAACCCCAGCTGGTCATCTTCGACAACGACGGCGTCCTCGTCGACAGCGAACCCACCGCACACCGCGTACTGTCCGAATACCTGACGGAACTGGGCTTCCCCTTCACCCTGGAAGAGTCCTACCGGTGCTTCCTCGGCAACGCCGCCCGCAACACCCACACGGTCGTCGCCGACCGATACGGCGGCACGCTCCCCGCCGACTTCACCGCACGCTGCCACGAGCGGGTCTTCACCGCCTTCAAGCAAGGACTGGACGCCGTCCAGGGCGCTTCCACCGTCCTGACCGACCTGCGGCGCCGTGGCATCCCCTACTGCCTGGCATCCTCCTCCGACCACGCCTGGATCGACCTCACCCTTGACCGGACGGGCCTGCGCCCCCTGCTGCCGCCCGCCGTGGTCTTCAGCGCCCAGGACGTCGGCGGCGTCGGCAAACCCGCCCCCGACCTTTTCCTCCATGCCGCCGCCGCGTTCGGCACCGACCCGCGCGACTGCCTGGTCGTCGAGGACAGCCCCAACGGCGTGCGCGCCGCGAAAGCCGCTGGCATGCCCGTCGTCGGCTACACCGCCCTGACCCCTGCGAGCAGGCTCACCGGAGCCACATCCCTTATCACGCACCTGACTGGGATCCTCGACCACCTAGACCACCTCGACCACGACCGTTGAACCGAGGCCACAGACATCCACACCAGTCAGCAACTGAACACCCCGCCGAGCCTCGAGGGAGCTATCTGGCGGCTTTCCACGTCTACCGCGGCGATCCCGAGATCGAGACGCGACTCCATATCGAGCATGACCCCGACGCGATCCGAAAGGAAGATCGCGGTACCTGCCTTCTGGCGTCAGGGACAGGCACCACGAGATGATCATCCTATGGCAGATGTGATTTTCTTCGATCTGGACGGCACCCTGGTCGATCATCGAAGCGCGGTCTTGGAAACGATCGACCAGATCGTCCAGGCCGCGCCGAACGCGACGGCTCCACCGGAAGAACTGGTGACGTTGTGGTGGACGCTGGAGGGGCGGCACATGCGGGAATACCTGGCCGGTCAGTGCTCCTTCGCTGAGCACCACCGACGCAGGCTCCGTTCCTTCCTGCCGATGCTCGGCGAGCCGGTTCCGGAAAGTCCCGGCCTTCTGGACGCCTGGATCGCCGAGCGCTACCTCACCGTGTTCGAGGAGTCCTGGCGGTGCTATCCCGATGTCCAGCCCTGCCTGGAGACCCTGAGACGGCTTCCCCGAGGACCGCGTCTGGCCGTTCTCACCAACGGGGACCCCGAGCAGCAGCGCGCCAAGCTCGCCCGCTTCGGCCTCCTCGAATACTTCGAAGCCGTCCTGACCCCGACCGAGCTCGGTGTGGCCAAGCCCGTCGCCTACGCCACCGCCTGCCGGTGGATGCGGACGGACCCCGCGCAGGCGGTCAACGTGGGCGACATGCTGGAAAGCGATGTAAACGCGGCCGCCCTCGCCGGGCTCACCGGCATCTGGCTGGACCGCGGCATCGACTTCATCACCGGTGGACCATCGCCGACGGCAGACGAGACGGTGTTCCGCATCGAACGGCTCACCGACCTCCCTGACCACCTATCACGCACGAACGCCTGACCGGCTCTCACAGCCGTCGTAAGTGAGCGACCCGGGTCAACGCCCTCCCCCGGTGCACGCATCAGCTGGTCCAAGAATCATGGCCAGGTTTCAACTACCGTGGCTCGGCTCATCAGTGCAGGTGATCCCAGGCCGGCCGTGTCGGCGACGGGTGAAGAATCGATGCCATGAAGCCCTGAAAGTCACAGACAGCGACCTCGGAAACGTGATCGCGTCCGAGGCTGTCGCAGAACTCTCACAGATGGTCATTTCTGAGAACACGATCGGTAGCCATCATCACGCAGAGCTACTTTGGGGCTCATCGCATGAACCCGAGTGGTGGGCCTGGTCGACGGCCTGGCGGTCGCGGGCGGCGGCCTGGACCAGGCGTGCGTGGCGGCGCTGGGCCGCGCGGCGGTCGCTCACCCGCAGCACGGGCGCCAGGGCCTCCCAAGTGACGCCAGCGTCGCGAGCAGCGGCGATGAGCGCGGGCTCGACGTCGGCCAGCCAGTCACGCGGTCCGCTCGACCGACGTCACCGCACGTGCCTCCCGGCTCAACCCGCCAACGGACGAGACACACCGTAGCTAGACGAATACGCGCACAAAAGACGAAGAAGATCACAGCTTCAACAAGCCACCCGCTCACCCCTCCAAGATCATCCCAATGTGGGTTTTGGGCTTATGTGGGCTAACCCCCAACTAGAAGCATCCCCGTGATCAAGGGGATGCCTCTGTTTGAACTACTTCGCCAACAGCGTCCCTCCGAAGAGGTGGACGGGGGCTCACATATGTCCAGCGGCGGCCCGTTGACCCGGGCCGCGCGAAGGGCGCCGCCTCACGACGACGCAGTCTCGCGCTCGCCCGGATCGGCTCCGGGCGCGAGACGATCACGATCCTAGCGCTGATCCATAGGGAGGTCGGGCCGGGCGGTGTGCTTGGCGACGTACCCGGACACGTACGTGATCAGGCCAGGCAGCAGCGGAATCGACAGGGACTCCAGCCAGTCGGGCAGGAACGCGATCAGGTCGAGGTCGGCGTTGACGGTCTGCAGAACGGTCAGGACCGCGAGCAGGCCGAGGTAGGAGCCCGCGGTGGCCGCAGTGACCTTCCGCTCGACCTTGGGCTTGCCGTAGCTGATGGGCTCTCCGTGCATGGGTTTCCCTCCAACAAGGGTGCGGACATGCGAACGCGCCCGCCCAAGCTGAGCAGACGCCATGGTGTCGGTTCGGTTAGTTGCTCTCGTCGATTCAGCGGGGTCACGGCCGTTGAGGGAGCCGGGGGTTGCCACAGCGTGCGGCCGACCCGCTCGGCGTCCTGGGCGAGGACCGGAACGGCGTCACGGAACCCACTAGGCAGCGACCTGTGCCGCTTCTACGCTCCGATCATGGCGGACATCAGCTACTTCGAGGCGTGGGGCATGTGGCTGGACGGCAGGTCCACGCTCGGAAACGATCTGCTCGGCCTGCCGATGATCTGGTGGGGGCGGGCGGGGAAGATCCTTTCCTTTATGAGTGGCGCCGCGATCGTCGTCGAGCTCGTCAGTCCGGAGACGTTCATGCGCTATGGGAAGCGGTTAGAGCGCATACTTGACATCAGCGTGTGGCGGGTTCCGGTAGTGGTGTTTGCTGCTGGCTTGATCGCAGGGCTCCTGACTCCGCCGCTCACCTTCGACGCGCCCAGCCTTCTTGCCAACTTAGCCGGGTGGGTGATCGCGATGGTGGGCGTGTGGTTCCTGGTCATCATGTATCACTGGCTGATGAGTCCACAGCGGGCGACCATCATGCGCTGGGTCGCCCTCAGCCTGCTTCTGATCGGCTTCCACTTCGACCTGCTCGCCTCCTAGGCAACCACTGACTGGGCGGACACGCACTCGCCGGTCATGCGAGCGGTTTTCATGACCAGGTGATGTCCCACGTCTCCTCATCGATGACGCCGGTCGGCTTCACCCCGACCTTCTCCTGGTAGCCGGCGCATACCGCCTTCGACTGCGGGCCATAAACGCCGTCGACGTCGATCGTCCAGCCGCGCTTGCGCAGCTTGTGCTGCCAGGCGTGCACGTCGTTGCCCTGCATGTACGGGTCGGTGAGCTTGATGACGCGGCCGGGCCAGACGGGGACGCTGTCCTTGTAGACGAGCCGGATGGGCTTCTCCACCGGCTCGTCCGGCCGCGGAGCTCCCGCCCGGACCCACGCATACAGCGGCCCGCCGGGGCAGGAGGTGGCGTAGCCGTCGCGGTGGCCCTTGATCTCGTTACCGGCGTCGCCCTTGTCGCGCAGGTACTCGATCGCGTCCCGCAGCGCGTGCAGCATGGCGTCGTTCGGCTTGGTGAACCCGGAGTCGCCGACCAACGCCAGCACCGCGTAATGCTGGCTGTTCAGACCCGGGCCGTTCGCGGCGGGCACGCGGTGCGCGCCGCGGCCGATGAACACGTACGAGTGCGGACAGCAGATCAGGTTGTAGCCGATGTCGATGTACTTCTCGCCCCGGCCGCCCGACATGTGCATCTGCTGGATCTGGTGGACGAGCTGCACGCACAGCTTGTGCTTCTTCGGCCCGGCGATGTCCGCGGGGATGGGCCCGCCGGTGTAGTGGATCTTCACGCCGCGCGTGGAAGAGACGTGCGTGTAGTCGCCCGGTCGGAGGCGCGGCGTTCCAGGCGGCGCGCGAAACCTGCTCCAAGGGGTCACCTCTCTTGAGGGTTGGAGGTTGAGCCACTCGGCCACGGTCAGGCCGAACACATGGGCGGGAATGTAGATCGGGAGGACGGCGGGCACGAGCAGCACGCCGTCCTGGCACGGGAACACCGTGCCAATGGGATGGGAGGGCAAGGGGGGGTGGTCAGCCTCGCGTGAGCTGGATGAGCGCGATGACCGTGCCCGCCACCAGTAGCAGCACGGTGACGACGGCGATGATCTGCTTGGTGCGGTCGGACAGCTGCGTGGTCGTCACGGCCGACTTCTCGACCTCGGCCAGCCGAGCCTGCAACTGCTCGACCTGCTTGGCCAGCTCGGCGTGCTTGTCATCGAGCTGGTCGAGCCGCTGCAAGATGAGCCGGTGCTGCTGTTCGTTCGCTCGAACCCCAGCTCGACCGCGCCGCGCAGCTCGGCCAGCGCCAGCGCCAGGTTCGGAGTCTCATCCACCGGCCACCGTCCACGGCTTGCGGCCCATCCACGTCGCCGGCGGTTTGAGCGCGTACGACGGCGTGGCAGGACCGGTCTTGTTGCTGCGGTGCCACTCCACCGACAGGCGGCGGGCCTGCACGCGGGCCGGGTCCAGCCTCGATCAGGTCCCTAACGAGGCTGGACCCGAACGCGATGTCCGGGCCCCTGCTCGTCGCGCCGCTCAGGTCATGAAGACGCCTGTAGAAGCCACGACGCTAGCCCGGTTTTCCGCACATACGTGATCTTCAGCTCAGCCGTGCATCCGCTTGCCCAAGGCGGTCTCGAAGGCACGCATCGTCCGCACGATCGTGGCGCGTTCGGCCGGCGTGAGGTCGGCCAGGACCTCGGCCCACGTCAGCGCGCTGCCCGCCAGCCACTCGCGGATCGGCTCGACGTACTGCGGTGCGATCGCGACGACCCGCCGTCGCCGGTCGACATCGTCCTCTTCCCGCGTCAGGACACCGCGGCGAGACAGGTCACCCACCATGAGGCTGACGGTCGTCGGAGCGATCTCCAGCCGCTCCGCCAGCTGGCTCACCGTGAGAGAACCGTCGTACTGCAGGTAGGCCAGCAGTGACAGGTGGCGGGGCGCGAGATCGAGCGTCCGCAGCGCCTCCGGGACGGGCAGCCGCTTGGCTCTCCCGACGATCCTGGGCATCAGCAGCAGCATGGATCGCACCGCCTGGTCGGTGGTCATGCCGTCCGCGTTGTTGACCATCTGGCACCTCGCCAATTACCTTTGACATCAAAGCTAATTTGAGAATAAACAGGAGATCTACGATGCCACATCTGACGGTCCGAGTCCTGGAGCCGCAGCTCCAGGGCAACGAATCGGCCCTCATCGCCGCGCTGACCGACGCGGTGGTCGACGTATACGGCGAGTGGGCGCGCGACATCGCGGTCATCCACCTCGACGGCGTACCCGCCGGACGGTGGGGCCTGCGGGGCAAGCCGGTCGACGAGGCCCCACCCGCGATCATGTTCGGTATCCGCGAGGCGGCGTTCACCCGTCCCGACAGCGGCGAGCTCGTTGCCAAGCTCGTGCGAACTGTCACCGACTCCGTCGCCGACGTCCTCGGAGCGCACTTGCGCGACACCATCACGGTCGAGCTCGTCGCCACCCCGGCCGGCCGCACTGCGATCGGAGGTGTGATCGTCGACAGCTAGCCCCGTTTCCGCACGTGAGTGATCTTCAGCGGAGATCTCGTGGGTCGATGTCGAGGAGATCCAGGAGGCGGAGTTGGAGGTCTGAGGGTTGCGGGATGGTCGGGGGTGACTGGCCGGTGCCCGGGATGAGCCGGATACCGGCCAGGGCGTCGAGGATGAGCATGCCGGTGGGGATGGCGGGTCGGCCTGCGTACAGACCTGCGACTTTGGTCGCGCCTCGTGCGTCCAGAGCCTGGCGGACCTGGCGTTCGATCAGGCAGAAGATGAGCAGGGCCAGGCAGATGACGGTGATCAGCGCGTTGATGCGGCGATTGTTCTTCAGATACAGGTTGGTGACGGCCAGCGGTCCTTTAAACGCGGCGTGGCGGCGTTCGACGGCTTCTTGGCCTTTGTAGTGACGCAGTTACCTGTTCGGCGTCGGCGCTCTGGGTGGGCAGGTTGGTCAGCAGGGCGTACCAGCCGTCGGTGGCGGCTTCGGCGTCAAGCGCGGCCTGGTCGAAGTGCCAGGCCAGGGTGGGTTTGCCGGTGACCGCGTCGGTGCCGGTGACCGCGGTCAGATAGGCGCTCACGCGCCGGGCGCGGCCGATGGCGGTGACACGGTCGGCGACCGCCTGCTGATCGGGGTAGTGGCGGCTGCCCAGACCGCGTTCCAGCCGGGCCAGATCCTCGCGGGCGCGCTCCAGCTTCTTGGCCCGGGCGGTGGCGGCCGCCTGAGCGCGGGCCGAGGAATGCACGAAGACCCTGCGTAAGTCCAGGACAGGGTCCTTCTTGCGCGGCCCGGCCAGTGTCATGACGTCTTCGGCCACATGCCAGACACCGCGTTGCCCGGCTGGCTGACCCGCATCGCGGGCGGCGGCATAGTCCACCTTGGTCGCATCAGCCAGGTCGAGGCCGGCCAGCACCTCGGCGGGGCCGTAGGTTTTGGAGGCCGGAGCGATGAAAGCGACGTGCTCGGCGCTCATCGCGGCCAAATTCGCATACGAGATCAGCTTGGAGTCACCGATCATCAGCATCGGTTGCGGGCCGGCCAGCTTCGGCAGCGCCTGCATCGCCGGAATGACCTGACTCACCTCGCCGGCTCCGCCGTCGTAGGCGCGGTGGAAGACCGGGACGGCGCCGTCGGCGGCCACGGCGAGGCCGGCCTGAATCTGTTTGAGATCCGGCCGGCGATCCTTGGGATGGCCGAACTTCGGCGCGGGCGCGGCGGGGTCGGCCTGCTCGCAGTCGCCATGCAACGAGATCGAGGTCAAGTCCCAGTGCAGGCGCCTCACGTCGATGCCGAACGCCTCGATCGCGGCCAGTCCGACCGATCCGGCCAGGTGGTCCAGATGCGGCGCGATCGCGTCCAGCGCCCGGCCGATCCGGTCATCGTTGAGCAGCTCCGGCTCCACCCGAAGGCCTCACCCACCGCCCACGCCCGCGCCCACTCTTGCACGTGCACCAGCGGGGCCAGCGAGGTCAGCCGGTTGGCCACCAGCACCTCGATCACCTGGCCATGGGTCCACTCGGCCACATCCCGCACCGGACAGGCCGCATCGACCAGCTCCCGGATCCGCAACCGGGAGCAGAACCCGGCCACCACCGGTAACGCCCCGAGCATCTTCTCGATACTGGCCTGACCCCGCTGCGCACGTTGTCTCACGAGCCCAAGGTCATACCGCGCCGACCAGCCGAGATCAACACCAGCATCCGCTTGATCCTCAACTACCTCAACGTGCGGAAAACAGGGCTAGCGCCCCGATCACGCGGAAAGACTCCTCCTGCCGGGAAAGTCTTTCCGCTGCGAGGCGTCGAGGGTCAGCCGCAGTGCTCCCAGGGGCTCTCCCACCACTGGTCGCCGTAGGAGCCGCCCCACATGATGCACTTGCCCGGCGCATAGGCCTTGACCGGGCCGGCGTAATAGCGGTAGTAATTCGCGTCCACCTGCCCCGGCGAGCCGTACGCCTGCACCATCGCACGCACCCAGGCAGTATTGCCCCTCGCTCCCGTCTTCCATGTCACCACGCAGTTGGTGCTGCCGTTGTAGAGCAGGTAGGTGGTGGCGCTGGAGCCGAAGGCGTGGCTGTCGATCACATGGTAGCTGCCGCCGCCGCAGGCCTCGATGGGCGAGGACGCTGCCATGGCCGGACCGCTCAAAGTGACGGACGCTGCCAGCGTGGCCGCCATGCCGAGAGCGAGGGCCGCACTTCGCTTGATATTGCCCACGTGGGGGTGCCTCCTCATTATCTTCACTGTGGTGATCACAATAGGGGCAACGCCGTACGGCGCCGAGCGATCAGCACATGAACACCTGTCACCGATCAAGAGGGCGACCGTGGACACTGGCACGCTGACTCCGCGGGACTGCCAGGAGGAGGCCCCTCGCAGGAAATGGGTGTCCGCGTCCGGCTCGAAAAGGCTCACAGATAGGCGCGGGCGAGCTCGGATTTCGAGCTTGGACGCCGCGGTGGTGGAGGTGGCTGTCGAGGTGACGAGTACCGTGCGGGAGTGCGGGTCGCCGACCGCTACCGATGGGGTCAAGTGCAACCAGCGGAACGCCGACCCGGGGTCGCTACCCCACAGAGATTGATCTTTATGGGGTGGCGCCATGAAGGCCAGAGCCTTACTCGATCGCGGCGGTGACCAGGTCGGAGGGGTCGTCCTCCAGCCGGTCCCGCGCTTCCAGGTAGATGTCCGTCGTTGCCGAGTTCGCGTGCCCAAGCGCGGCCTGGATCTTCTTCACGCCGACGCCCGATTCCTAACTGGTAGAGAGCATTGTTCGAACCCTGCGAGTGCCTCAGCCTGACGAACGGACCGAGCTGACGCTTGTCCTCGTCGCTGCTTGTTCTTGCTGCATCTGACGCAGCATCTCGTCGTCGAGTGCAACCGAATTGAGTGCCTCATTGTGTCGTCTGGTGCAACCGACGTGATGTCATCGCAGGTCACCAGCCGAGCGCTATCAGCGCCTTCCCGCTCTATGACGCCAGGGCCCCACGTTGGATCGCAGGCAGCCGCCATTCGCGGATCTTGCCGAATGATGCGCTCGATGCAACTCCGCCCATTTCTGCCAGCATCGCGAACGTATGCCGGAGTTGGTGGGGGTGTAGGCCCTCGATTCCGGCCTGCCGCCCGATGCGTTCCACCAGCTCGTACACGTCCTTGCGGTCCAGCCGCTGCCCCGAGCCGGACGCGAACAGCGGCCCGTCCAGGTGCTCCACCGCCAGCCCGGTCCGCTCCGCCCGGTCGGTCAGGTAGCAGTCGATCGCGTGCGCCGCCGCTGGCGGGACCTTGCGCGTCTTCGGCTTGCTGCCCTTGGCGACGATCCGCAGTGTGCGGTGGCCGCGCTCGTACCCGAGATCGGACAGCTGCGCGGCCAGGGCCTCGGTGACGCGGACGCCGGTCTCCATGAGCAGCCGGATCAGCGCCGCGGTGCGGAGCCGCTCGCGGCCGTGGTCGTGGTCGGCCGCGAGCAGCACGTCGCGGGCCTCGGCGCGGGTTAACGCCACGGTCTCCGAGTGCTGCCGGTCCACCTTCGGCCGCCGTACCCGCTCGAACGGGTTGAACTCGGCCGCCGCCTCCTCCACCAGGTAGCTGTACCAGGACGACACCGTGGCGAGCCGCCGCGCGAGCGTCTTGGCGGGGAGCGGCTTGCCGGCCTTTAGGTCGAGCCACCGCTTGTAAACGTCGCCGTGCGGCCGCCGTACCTCCAGGATGTCGAGCTCGTGGGCTTCGCAGAACGCGAACCACATCTCGATGTCCCGCCGGTAGGCGTCGCGGGTGTTGGCCGACCCGTACGACAGTAGCCACGCCCGGGTGAAGTCGCGGACGTACCCGGTCAAGGTGGGCGGGAACGCGGGCGTGCCGGCATGGGTGGGGATCAGCCCGGTCGTCACGGCGAGTCCTCCCCGAAGTAGTGCTCTGGGCGGTAGTCGGCGACGACCACTCCCCTGCGCCGGATCTGCACCGCCTCGACCTCGATGTCCACGCGCATGAGATGCGCCTTGGCCATGAACTCGGCGACTTGGCGCACGGGGAGCGAGCAGACAATGGCCCAGCCTCGAGTGCCGTCCTCATGTTCTGCCAGGACCGCGACCTCATATAGGTCCTCGCGGGACTCGGGTGTTCCGGGGGTGGGGAGGTGGGCAGACGTGAACGTCTGGGACCGCGCCGGCATGTGCAGGTCGCCGGGGTCGCTCATGATCAGTCGCTCTCAGAGAGGAATGGAATGATGATCACCATATACCCCCATAACCGGGATTATGAGGGGTTCTTGGTGATCATGACCCGAGCTCGAATCCGAACCTAGCCCGAACCCAGAGCCGCCAGATCGCAACTTGATGAACCCGTGCGCCCTCCTACGCCCGCCGCGATCCAATTGCAGCGTGAGTGAACACCCTCCTCCCGCGAACGGTCGCCAGCCTCATCGCCGCCGCCAGGTATCCCCAACCGCAGTTGCAATCGCGGCCACCGTCCTTGGGCTCCTCGCCAACCTCGCGACCAGCACGATCTCGCTGGACGTGAGCCCCGCTACCATGTGGCTGATCACGCTCGGCCTCCTCGCCATCGGCATCGTCATCACGTGGCGAGTAAGAGTCCGCGAGCACAGAGCCCCGACAAGCGCTCCCGATCAGGGCGAGTTGCTCCAATTACGTGTCCAGCGCGTATCGGACGCGTTCGACCACGCCAACAACGCGTTCGCCGATGCCACCACCCTCATGGAAGAACTCCGGCAAGAACTCGCCACTCAAGAAGCCGCCCACCGCCAGCTCGTCGCCGAGGCAGAACACCAACGCACTCTCATCAACATGGACCGCGCCGAAGCCGAAGCCGTCCAAGCCATCATCCTCAGCCACACCCAGACCGACGCCCGCCGGCAACGCGTCCGCGAATGGTCGTTCTTCGGTGCCGGCCTCCTCCTGGCAGTCCCCATCAACATCCTGTCCGACCTCATCGGACCGAAGTAACCCCAGACGGCCGCGCCCCCCGATTGCACCACCGCGCCCGCACCTCACGCTCCACCTGGAGCATCTGATCGAGGCGCACCACCCGCCTGCCCCTCGGTCAGCGTGTGGTGCTGCGACCGGCGCGCTGGATTCTTCGGCCGCCGCACCTTCCTCCTGCTGGCGTAGGCGACGATGGGTTCCGACACTCACGTCGAAGTCGGCAGCGATCTCGGCGATCGGGTCACCGGCCGCGTACGGCTTCAGGAACGCCTCGATCTCCTGCGTGGTGAGTGGCTCGCCCAGCTCGTCACTCATGCCCGGGATCATACGCAGCGGCTGGCCCGGACCGTAGCGGTTGGCCACTGGCCGTCGAGTCACGCGGCGCGCCCCGAGGGCCAGCGTGCGTGAATGTGCAATGACGGTGCGCTCGGCGACAATGACATGCCCCCCGACGTGACGCATCGTGGCATTACGTGTTCGCACATCCGAATCGAAATGAAGGGGAAAGGATGAATGCGCTTGCCCGCAAGGCGATCGCGGTGAGTGCCGCAGCACTTGTGGCGGTTGCGCCGTTCACTGTCTCGCCGAGCCCGGCCGGCGCCTCAGAACAGGCCTGTGGCGCCAACCTTCCCGCCAACCCTAAGCGCTACTTCTATGCTGAGGGGAACTGTGCGATCTTCGGACGTCCCGGTCTCTGGCGCACGTTCACCTGGAGGGTGCTCGGCAATCGCAACGCAGTCCTCCAGGTGCAGACCTACAACACCCGCGGTCAGCCGTACTGGGTAAACTGCGGGTCGTGGCATGGAGGACGCTGCCGCGTTCCGATCGGGGACAACCTCTTCAAGCCCGATTTCCGGGCCTGGAACTGGGCTGGGTTCTCCCACATCCACGTCAGTTACTAACCGGGCCGCAGCCTGTCCGCAGGCACGCAAGGTCTTAAGGTCTCCACAGCACGGTGATCAAAGATCACTTTGTGGGGATGGACGATGCCTTCTCATGAGCTGGGCGATCAGGGTTCGAGACCCGGCTGCGCTCTCAAGAGGGCCCGGCCGATCCTCATCGCGAGGGTGGCCGGGCCTTTTGCCTGTTACGGCTACCGCGAGGTTTACTCTTCGCGCAGGCGGGCGTCGACGGTTGCGTCCACGGGGGACCTCCAGAAACGGGGAGGAGGGGCACAAGAAAGGGCGCGAGCCGTGATGGATAACGGCGCACGGCCATCCAGGCGAACCCAGTCGGCCACACCAATCAGGATTGGCTGGTCGTTGTCAAACGTTCGTCCCCGAAGCGTCACTTTGCACTGAGGAATCGCAAGAGTGGCCTGTGCCTGGGCATTTCGGGAACGAGCACCGATCAGCACGCGCCAGCCGCCCAGTTCCGCTGCGACCATAAGGCAAACCAGCTCTGGTCGGTTCGGCGCTGACCGCGTGGTCGTCGGCGAGTTCTGCACACGCCCGGCTGCTTCGATCCCGCGGCGGTGGTCATCATGCCGGCGCTCGACGTGGCACACGGCGGCTCAATGTCGCGTAAGACACCGGCTATGCGAGCGCGGCCTCGTCGGCCGCCGTGTCCGCGTCCGTCCAGACGTCGGCGGGGGCGTGGGCCAGGTGCCAGCGCACCGAGTCGGCCACGCGTTCGGCGGGGTCGCCGGCAGTCCAGCCGAGCAAGGACTGGGCTCGGGTGACCGAGACCAGCAGGTGCTGGGCCTGCGCCCCGGACAGAGCCAGGTCGTGCGGCAGGGCGCGATCGGGCACCTGGACCAGCTCGGCCGATGAACCGGCGGCCGAAAGGATCTGGCGAAACCACGTGCCGATCGTCGCCGTGCTGGTCTCGCCGAGGTTGATCGCCTGCCCGGCGACCGCCCTGTTGTCGAGCGCGGCCAGGACGCCGGTGGCCACGTCGTCGACATGGCAGCGCGTCCACAGCAGGTTGGCCGCGCCGATGGGGATGCGGGCTCGCCCGGCGCGCACGCGGCGCAAGATCGGCTCCTCGCGGCGCTGCCAGTCGTAGGGTCCGTAGATGAGCGGAAGCCGCAGCACGACCGCGCCCCGCGGCAGCCAGCGCTCCTCGACATCGAGTTTGTCGTAGTCATCGGGCACGTCGGGATGACCGGCACCCCGGTAGGGGTAGCGGTCGCGGCGCAGGGGCGAGTCCTCGGTCAAGGGGAGCGGCGACAGTTCGCGGCCGCAGCGCAGGCCGGTGTAGGCCTCGTAGACGTCCTGGCTTGACAGCACCACCGTGGGCACCTCCGGCAGGACGGGGAGCACGGCATCGACGTCGGCTGCGGTGAACGCACAGGTGTCGACCACCGCGTCGGGGGCGAACTCCTTGATCCGCGCTGCGTGCCGTGCCAGGTCGCGACGCTCGCCGTACAGGTGCTCGCCCGGCACGGCGGGGGAAGATCGGGGGGAGCCGCGGTGAGCCAGCAGGATCGCGTCATCGCGCTGCACAAGCCGTTCGGCCACGTGCCGGCCGAGGAACCAGGTGCCGCCGAGGAGAAGGACACGCATGCTTCCAGCATGCCCGGCCCAGCGAGGTCTGCACGTGAGCGTGCACGGGAGGGCAAGGAGCACCCGGCCGTGCCGGCCGCACAGCGCCGCGCATGCGCCCGCATCCGCCGCGAGAAGGGTCGCCGATGGGCGGCTGGGCCTGGACGAGTGCAGCCTGAAAGTCCAGCCCCCGTGAGCACGCACGACGCACATACTACGGTGGGAGGCGTGTCCGGGTTCTCGGTGAGAGACTTCTATGATGAGCTGGCCGCCGACTACCACCTGGTCTACCCGGACTGGGATGCGAGCATGGCACGCCAGGCCAAGGCGCTGGACGGGCTCATCCGTCCGCGTCTCGGGGCAGGACCGCACCTGGTTCTGGACTGCTCCTGCGGAATCGGCACCCAGTCGATCGGGCTTGCTCTGGCCGGATACAAGGTCGTCGGCAGCGACCTGAGCCCCGTCGCCGCCGCCCGCGCCGCTGTCGAAGCCGCGGCCCGCGGCACCAGTCTTCCAACAGCTGCGGCGGACATGCGCTCACTTCCCTTCACAACATCCGCTTTCGACGTCGTCCTGTGTGCCGACAACTCACTCCCGCATCTGCTTTCCCCGCAAGATCTTCAGACAGCCCTTCTGGGCATGCGACGGGTACTCCGGGACGACGGACTGCTGGTGATCACTGTCCGGGCCTACGACGAGGCCCGCCGGACCCACCCCACGGCGTCACGTCCCCAGGTGTCTCAGACCCCCGACGGCCAGGTGATCACCCTCCAGCTGTGGCACTGGCACGAAGACGGCGAGCGCTACACCCTGGAACACGTCCAGCTCCTGCCCGCCGGAAGCACCTGGGATGTCCGCGTGCGCCGTACCACCTACTGGGCGCTGACCCGCCGGCAATTGACGGATTCCGTGGCCGACGCCGGCTTCACCGGCATCAGCTGGCACACCCCGGCCACCAGCGGGTTCTTTCAGCCCGTGCTCACCGCACAGCGTGTCCCTCCCCACCGCAGCGCCACGGGCAGTGACACTCCCACCAGTCCGGAACAGCCAACGAATCACTGACGCCCCGGCAAGATGGTGAACGTTCCCGCCTCAGCATGGAGTGCAGGGGTTCATTCGCCTGGGCATCCAGCGGCGTCGAGGTTGCCGGGGTCGAAGTGCAAGGGCGCGTAGTGTTCGGCAAAGAGCCTGGCCACCAGCTCTCCGCGGCTGGAGACGCCGACCTTCTCGAAGATCGCCTTGATGTAGTCGCGGATCGTGTGCGCGGACAGCCTGAGCCGGCCGGCGATCTCGGCGGTCGCGGCGCCCTGGGCGATGAGCTGGGTGATCTCCTGCTCGCGAGGGGAGAGCTCGTAGGCCTGAACGATGATCGGCGCGATCTCCGCCGCCTTCGCAGGCTCGATCACGAGCGCCAGGTCGCCAGGCCGGCCGTCGGGGTTCCGCAGGCATGATGCGTGGCAGACAACCCACTGGCCGGTCACAGGAGAGCGCAGCCTGGCCCGGGCGATGCCGCGCTCGCGTGCCTCGGCGATGGCCCGGGCCTGCATGAGCGTCCCGAAGACCACCATCGGCGGCGTGGCGGCATCGGGTGCTTCCAGCACACCGGGTGCAGCCAGGCGGGGTGGGTCGACAAAGCAATCCCCGCGCACCTCTTCGAGCCAGCCGTGGGCGGCATCGTTGCTGGAGATCAGCACACCGTCGGAGCTGAAGAGCATCAGGCCGGGCTCGTGGCCCTCGCCGGGAACGAGCGGGCGCGCGGGCCGTTGCGCGTGTACGCGGATCGCCTCCGCCAGCGGCGTCGACAGGCTGGCGGCCAGTTCGATCTCGTGGGTGTCGAACGCGGGCCGTCCCTGCTCGCGGAGGAGGGCGACGTACCCCCAGGCGCCGTGACCGGCACGGAGCACTACGCGCAGCTCGTCGCCGAACCCCCAGGGCCGGACGAACTCGAGGTAGCGGGCGCTGCGGGCGGGACGGTCGCGGGTTGCGGCCCGCAGCGCGGCGGCAGGGACGGGCGCACGAGCCAGATCCCGGAACAGGTTGACGTCCTGGGTCAGGAACTCGCGCTCCCAGTACGCCATGCACACGTCGGGGTCGCGGCTGCACACGCTCTCCGCTCGGCTGGGCGCGGTCGGCAGTCCAGTCGCCGGATCGGTGGCGAACCAACCCGACCCGTCATACGGAATCAGTCGGCGCAGGTGCCGGGAGGCGACGCGGAACAGCTCGGCGATGCTCTCGGCCGCGGCGGCGTGCTTGAGCAGCAACGCATGGTGATCGGCAGTGGTCGCATTCCAACTCCCGTTCATCCCTCCACTATGGCCAGGCCCGCACGAGGGCGCCAACCCCCCGAATGAGGGGGTGCCGGTCGGCCAGGACCCCGCAATCGCGGTCTCCATCGCCCCACCGCAGCGTGGCCAGACTGATGCCTTCCCCTAGCCAAGGCAGGCACACTATGACGAACTCTCGCATCCTTCCCATCCTCGCGCTCGGCCTCGTGGCGCTCGCCGCAAGCCCCGCCACGGCCTCCGCGGTGACACAGGACCGGCCCGCGCCCGGAGTGGGTCGGCAGATCGCCGAGGTCCGCAAGGCCACGGTCCGCTTCCACTCGGTGGAGGCGGCGCGCAAGGCCGGCTACCGCCCGGCCGGCGCCTGCACCCACAACCCGGACGGCACCGGCGCGATGGGCTACCACTACGCCCACCCGAGACTGTCCGCCGACCCGGCGATCGACCTGCGCCGGCCGGAGCTGCTGCTGTACGAGCGGCGCGACGGGCGGCTGCGTCTGATCGGGGTCGAGTACTACCGCACCGACGCCGACCAGGACCCAGGCACCGACACCGACCGGCCGCATCTGTTCGGGCGCGCGTTCGACGGCCCGATGGCCGGGCACGAACCCGGCCAGCCGGTCCACTACGACCTGCACGCGTGGGTCTGGAAGCGCAACCCGGCCGGCACGTTCGCGCAGTGGAATCGGCGGGTGAGCTGCCCATGAGCACCACGCCGACCCACACGACGCTGCGCCGTGCCCTGCCGGGACGGTTCCTGCTGCCCGGGGACGCGGGCTGGGACGCCGCCCGCCAGGCCTGGAACCTGGCCGCCGACCAGCAACCCGTCGCCGTGGCCGTCCCCACCACGCCGAAGGAGGTGGCCGCCGTGGTGACCGCGGCGCGTGAGCGCGGCCTGCGCATCACCGCGCAGACCACCGGCCACGCCGCGGCCGCCCTCACCGACCTGCACGACACGGTGCTGCTCAAGACCGCCGACCTGAACGGCGTCCACATCGACCCGCAGGCTCGCAGAGCACGCATCGGAGCAGGAACGTTGTGGATCGAAGTCGCGGAGCCGGCCGCCGAGCACGGCCTGGCCGCCCTGGCCGGCTCCTCACCCGACGTCGGCGTCGCCGGCTACACGCTGGGCGGCGGGCTCAGCTGGCTGGCCCGCAAACACGGCCTGGCCTGCAACAGGCTGCTGGCCGCCGAGGCGGTCACGGCCGACGGCGACCTCATCCGCGCCGACCACGGCCACGAGCCCGATCTGTTCTGGGCGCTGCGCGGCGGCGGCGGGAGCTTCGCCGTGGTCACCGCGCTGGAATTCGAGCTCCTGCCGATCCCGCGCATCTACGCCGGCGGCCTGTTCTGGCCGTGGGAACGCGCCGGCGAGGTGCTGCACGCCTGGAACACCTGGCAGGCCACCGCCCCCGAGGAGATCACCTCCTCCGCCCGCATCCTGCACCTTCCGGAGCCCGCCCCACCCCTGCCCGGACGCTCCGTGGTCAACATCGACGCCGCCGTGCTCGGCGACCAGAGCGTCGGCGAGCAGGTGCTCGCCCCGCTGCGTGCGCTTGCGCCCGGCCTGGACACCTTCGCCATGGTGGCGCCCGCAGCGCTCAGCCGGCTGCACCTGGACCCCGAGCAGCCCGTCCCCGTGATCAGCGATCACCGGCTGTTCGGCGAGCTGCCGCCGGCCGGGATCGACGCGCTGGTGCAGGCGGCGGGGCCCGGCTCCGGATCCTGCCTGGTGACGGTGGAGGTGCGCCAACTCGGCGCAGCGCTGGCCCGCCCCACACCCGGCGGCGGGGCGCTGACCTCGATCGACGCCACGTTCGCCCTGATCGCCGGCGGCATTGCCGACCGGCCCGAGACCGGCGCCGCCGTGGCCGAGGACCTGGAGCGGCTCACCGGCGCCATGCGCCCGTGGGACACCGGCCGCCGTTATCTGAACTTCGCCGAAGGCCCGGCCGAGGCCTCAACCCTGTTCCCGCCGGAAACCTACCAGCGGCTACGACACGTCAAAGCGCAGGTCGACCCCGGCGACATCATCCGCTCCAACCACCCCATCCCCCCGACGCCATGACACCGGCCCCGCCTGCCGAGGCCGCGCTCGGCCTCGCGCTCGCCACCCTGGTGACCGAGCTCGACGCACCGGCCGCGCGCCGCCGGGCCCACCGGCGGCAGATCTACCGCTACATCGAGCGGCATCTCGGCGATGCGCACCTGTCACCCCAGTCGATCGCCGCCGCGCACCACATCTCACTGCGGCAGCTGTACAAGCTGTTCGCCGAGGAACAGCAACCGGTGGCCGAGTGGATCAGGACGCGGCGGCTGCAGCGCTGCCGCCGCGACCTGGCCGACCCCACACTGGCCGCCCGCCCGGTCGCCGCGATCGCCGCCCGCTGGGGCTTTGCCAGCGCCACCCACTTCAACCGCCTCTTCAAACACGCCTACGGCATGCCACCCGGCCAATACCGGCTCATGCACGCCCAGCAGACGGCTGCGCGCCACCTGCTCCTGCTGCTCGTCTGAGCCCAGGACCTGGGCTGGCGGCGTGACACTGGGCCTGTTCGGCGGGGCGGCCTTCGCCGTCGTCGCATGGGTGGGTGGTCGAGCTACGGGTGCGTACGCCGCTGGTGCACATGCGCATGCTCACCCAGGCCGGGCCTTGAGCACCGGATGGTCGCTCACCTCGATCGCCAAGCTGCTGGGCGAGCATGCCCCCATGGTCGTATACGCCGCCTCGGCCAGGGTGGTGAAGTCGATCTCGGGCAGGTCGGGGTCGAAGTCGTCGGGGCGCAGCCGCAGCACGTCGGTGGTGTACAGGCCGAACGGCTGATGTGCGCGGTCAGGTAGGGCGAGAGCTCCTCGGCGCCGCCCTGTTCGCCTATGCGCGGACGCTGCGTGGCCGTGCCCGACATCGTCCGCAAACTGGTCATCCCCGCCGGCAAGAACAAGGGCCAGCATCCTTCTATGGCCAGGGTCTACCGGGTGCTGGCCGGGCCGGGTCGACGTAGGACGGGTCGGTGACGGTCGTCATCGCGGTCCACTCCTCGAAAAGTGGGGATCACTGGCGGAGAAGGCCTCAGCCGGTTGCGGCTTTCACCGTGGGCGCGGCTGTGGGGTGGGCCGCGGGACCGGATGAAGGCTCCGGTGGCTCCGGTCATGCCGGTCCTGGCGGCAGGCCGAGTTCCTTGCGGATGGCTGGGGCGACTTCGGTAGCCAGCAGTTGGAGGGAGTCGCCCACCATGTCCGCTGGCATGCCGCCGAAGTCGATCTGTCCCATGAACCGGTCGATGCCGAACAGCTCGCGTTCGGTGAGGATCTTGTCGATGACTTCCTGGGGGCTCCCGGTCATCAGCGCGCCGAAGGGGCCGGCGATGGCCGGGAACTGTTCAGGGCTGACCAGCCAGCCGCGTCCGCCGGGGGTCTTGGGGCGCAGGTACTCGCGGTAGTAGGGGTAGAGGTCGGCGCGGGCGCCCTGGGAGGTCTTGCCGACGTAGAAGTGGCTGGTGACGCCGAGGCGCAGGGTTTCGGGGGCGTAGCCGGCGGCCTGGCCGGCGGCGCGGTAGTGCTCGATCAGCGGGCGGGCGCTGCGGATGTCGCCGCCGATGAGGCCGAGGACCATGGGCAGGCCCAGGCGGGCGGCGCGTTCGGCGCTTGCGGGGGTGCCGCCGACGCCCAGCCACAGCGGTAGCCGTGCCTGCTGGGGGCGGGGCGGGACGGGCAGGTGGTTCAGGGCGGGGCGGTGGCGGCCGGACCAGGTGACGAATTCGCTGTCGCGGATGGCGAGCAGCAGGTCGAGTTTCTCGGCGAACACCTCGTCGTAGTCGGCGGGGTTGATGCCGAACAGGGTGAAGGCGTCGAGGAAGGCGCTGCGTCCGGCGATGATCTCGGCGCGTCCGTTGCTGAGGTGGTCCAGGGAGGCGAAGTCCTGGTGCAGGCGGACCGGGTCCAGGGTGGACAGGACCGACACGGCGCTGGTGAGCCTGATGCGGGTGGTGGCCTGGGCGATGGCGGCGAGCGGGATGGCGGGGTTGGCGACGGAGAAGTCGGGGCTGTGGTGCTCGCCGAGGGCGAAGACGTCCAGTCCGGCCTGGTCGGCGGCGATGGCGTAGGAGACGATCTCGCGGGTGCGCCGGGCGGTGTTGTGGAGCGTGCCGGTGGCGGGGTCGGTCTGCAGGTCGGACAGGGACAGGATGCCGAGTTCCACGGGGCTGGCTCCTTACGGGCGGGGACGGCGCCGGCCCGTAAGGACCGGCGCACGCGGTCAGTTGCTGATGGCGGGCATGGCCCGCCGGTAGCGGGTGTCGGTGAGCTGCGAGACGAGGAAGGCGGCGATGTCGGCGCGGCTCATCGCGGAGCCGACCTTGTCGTGGCCGAGGAAGCCGGAGCGGATGCGGCCGGTGGCGGGCTTGTTGGTGGGGTTGGTGATGCGGGCGATGGTGTAGTCGAGGCCGGAGCCGGTGACGGCCTCGGTCATACCCGTCAGTTCGGCCAGCGCGTTGGGGAACATCAGCCGGGCCATGATGGGCAGGACCTTGTGTTTCCAGTGCGGCTGGTCGCGCGGGTCGGCCAGCGACGGCGTGGCCAGGCCGATGAAGCGGGACACCTGCTCGGCTCGCATGGCCTGAACGATGGTGCGGGTGCCATCGGTCAGCGGGGTGCCGGTGGCCGACCGTTTCAGGGACGGGCCGAGCGCGCTGATCACCGTGTCCGCGCCCGCGACCGCCTGCCGGACAGCGGCCGTATCGGAGAGCTGCCCGGCGATGACGATCAGGTTCGGGTGGGTGAGGGTGAGCTTGGCCGGGGGGCGAACCAGGGCGGTGACCTGGTGGCCGGCGTCCAGGAGCTGCTGGATGAGCAGGCGGCCGATGCCGCCGGTCGCGCCGAAGACGGTAACACGCATGAGACGGATGGCTCCTCGCGGCAGAGACGGGGTCAGCGGCGCGGGGTCAGAAGCTGTAGGGGCCGAAGCGGCCCCAGGCGACGAACGCGGCCAGCAGGAACAGGACCGCGTTGAAGGCGATCGCGCCGGGCTCCTTGCGGCGGGCGTGGGTGAGTGCGGCCAGCACCATCACCACGGCCAGGCCGGTGGCGGCCAGCGGGGTCAGGATCGGGGCGATGCCAGTGAGCGCGGGCAGGATCAGCCCGAGCGCGCCGGCCAGCTCGGCGATGCCGATGAGGCGGACGGTGCCGGCCGAGAAATCCTCTACCCACGGCAGCTTGGGGGCGAGCTTGTCCTTGGGCTGGGTGGACTTCATCACTCCGGCCATGCCGAACATGACGGCCAGGACGGCCTGCACGATCCACAGGACGACGTTCATCGAAAGATCTCCTTGATGGTAGGGGGTGAGAGGGAGCCCGGCGCGCGGTGCTCCCGCCTGGCGGGGGTGCGGCCGGCCACCTCAGCCGTTGAAGACGAGCTCGGGCTGGTCGCGGCGCTCGTACAGGTCCCAGTACAGGGGGGCGATCTGCTCGGGTGTGGCGGTCGGGATGCCCTCGGGGCCGCCCTCGCCGATCCACGCGGTGATCGCCACGTGCGCGGCGTACACGCCGCTGCCGGCCAGTTCGTTGTGCAGGTTGAGCACCCAGTTGCGCAGCGCCGCGGCGGCGGCGTTGACGTTGCCGAGCATGGGCACGGGGTGCACCGAGCCGCCGCCGGTGGTGAACAGCAGCGTGCCGGCGCCGGCCTCGCGCATGGCGGGCAGCACCGCGTGGGCGGCGGTCAGCGCGCCGTAGACGTTGTATTCGATCTGCGGCTGCAGGTTGTCCACCGTCACCTCGCTGGGTACGGCCATGGTGAGGCCGGGCACCGGCGAGTGCGGCGCCGGGGAGTACTCCAGCACGTCGATGCCGCCGAAGCGGTCGGCTGCCGCGTCGAGGGCGGCGGACAGGGACGGGCGGTCCAGCACGTCGGCGGGGAACGCGGCGGCCGTGACCTCCTCTGCTTCGAGCTGGGCGACCAGGCTGTCCAGCTTGTCCTTGGTACGGGCGATCAGAGCGACGTCGAAGCCGCGGCTGCCGAAGGTGCGGGCGATGGCCAGGCCCATGCCGGGACCGGCGCCGACGATGGCAATGGTGGGCACGATCAGATCTCCTTCATCGTGATGGACGGGGTTGGGCAGGGTCAGGAGCAGGTGATGGCGAGCTTGCCGAGCGCGCCTGCGCCGAAGGCGGCGAACGCCTGCGGGGCCTGCTCCAGCGGGTAAGTGGCGGTGACCGGGACGCGCAGCGCGCCCGAGGCGGCCTGGGTGGCCAGGGCGGTCAGGGTCTGCGGGTTGGTGTCGGCCATGATCGTGTGGACGGTGACGCCGGAACCCTCGACGGCATCGGCGGTCAGCCCGAGGGTGGAGGCGAGGCGGCCGCCCGGACGCAGCAGGCTCGCGAGCTGAACGCCGTCACCCGCCAGGTGCAGCACGGCGTCCACCCCTTCCGGGGCGAGCGCGCGTACCTGAGCCGGCACGTCGCCGCTGTAGTCGACGAGGTCGAGTTTGGCGTCGGTGAGGCCGGTGACGAAGTCGGCCTCGGCGCCGGGGCGGGCGGTGGCGATGACGCGGGCGCCGCGGGCGGCGGCGAGCTGCACGGCCAGCGCGCCCACCCCGCCGGTGGCGCCGGAGATCAGCACGGTCTCGCCGTCGGCCGGGGCGACGGCGTTGATGCTGTCCAGCGCCGCGGTGCCGACCAGGCCCAGCGCACCCGCCTCCTGAACGCCCAGGCCGTCGGGGATGGGGGCGATGCCGTAGCCGGCGGGCACGGTGACGTACTGGGCCAGCGACCCGGTGCCCAGGAACGGCTTCATCACCACGCCGAAGACCGCCTGCCCGACCGTGAAGCCCTCGACGCCTTCGCCGAGCGCCTCAACGGTGCCGGCGAAGTCCTTGCCCACCACCAGCGGGAAGCGGTGCTCCATCGCCCCTTGCAGGTAGCCGGCCGCGGTGGCGGCGTCGAAGCCGTTGATCGAGGAGACGGCCACTTTCACCAGCACCTCCTCGGCCTCTGGCTGCGGGGTGGGGACGTCGGCCACGGCCGGGGTCTCGGGGACGGAGTTCAGCGTTACGGCACGCATGAGCTGCACCTTTCGAAAGTGGAACGGGTTACCCGATTTGTGCTGCCCAGCGTAACAACAGAACTGGGTAGGTTGTTCCACTTGGGTAGAGTGGAAGGCATGGATCTTTCCGCAGACTCCCCCGAGCCTTCGGGCGAGCAGCCCGGACCGGGACTGCGCGCCGACGCCGAACGCAACCGCGAACGCATCCTGGCCGCCGCCCGCCGCCTGTACGCCAGCCACGGCCTCGGCGTCTCCATGGCCTGCATTGCCCGCGAAGCAGGCGTCGGCAAGGCCACCCTGTCGCGCCGCTTCGCCACCCCCGACGAACTCATCAACGCCGTCTTCGCCGACCGCATGGACGCCTACGCCACCGCCACCGCCCAGGCCCTCGCCGACCCCGACCCCTGGCACGGCTTCACCGGCTACGTCCAGGCCGTCTGCGCCATGCAGGCCGCCGACCGCGGCTTCGCCGACGTACTGGCCATGACCTTCCCCGCCGCCAAAGCCCTGGAAGCCCGCCGCACCGAGGCCTACAACGGATTCCTCGAACTCATCGCCCGCGCCAAGGCCGGCGGCCACCTGCGGGAGGACTTCACCGACCAGGACATGGTCATCCTGCTGATGGCCAACGCCGGCGTCATCGCCGCCACTGCAGGCGCCGCACCCGACACCTGGCGCCGCCTGGTCGGCCAGATGCTGCGCGCCTGGGCCACCCCTGGCACCGACCTGCCCCGGCTGGAGCAGGCCCCCGCGCCCACCGCCCTGTATCGCGCCATGGTCCGGCTCGCCCGCCCGGCGGGTGACAGTGGTGGGGCCAGGGAGCAAGCAACGGAGCGTGCGGGCGGCCGTTGAGGCGGCCCTGCGGGGAGACCGGGCCGGGTTCCGGCGCTTGGAGGGTTTGGCAAGAACGCTGTCAACGCGCCACAAGGCGCTGCCGACGCATCGCACACCGGCGCAGCGGTGCCGGTGACGCCGGACTCAAGACTTGCGTCGCCGCCATGGCGTACCTGGCGGCGACCACGATGATCGCAGGGCCCTGTCCCCCGCCGGCGCTGCGCGCCGATCACTTCACCTCGCTGTTCCTCTCGGGCGGCCTGCCGGAAAGTGCCCGGCCTGCGCGAGGATCCGGACAAGGCCCGGCACCGCCGCGTCCAGCATTTCGCCTTCGCCTACACCACCCTCGACGATCTGCTCGGCACCTACGTACGCCTCAAGGCCCAGGGCATCGGCCCGGTGCTGTGCACGGACGCCGGCGCCCAGACCGCGTTCTACTACACCGACCCCGACGGCAACAGCGTCGAGCTCCACGTCGACAACTACGGCGACAGCTGGACCTCCATGGAGCACATGCGCCACTCCCCCGACTTCGCCGCCAAGCCCATCGGCCACTTCATCGACCCGGACAAGCTGCTGGAAGCCCGGCAGGCCGGGGCATCCCCCTCGGAGCTGAGCAAGCGTGCATGGCGCGACGAGTTCGCACCGGCCGAGCCGTATGACCCACGGGTCCTTCTCTGACTCCCGGTCGGAGCGCGACCGCGGCCGGCGTACCGCCGGCCGAGATCAGGGCGATATTCGACGCCGATCCTGACCGGTTCGCCGCCGCATTCCTCGACGTTGAACGGTGCCTCGCCGACCGGATCGACGATCTGATCGCGCGGCGTGACCCGCCGCAGACGAAGGGCCCCGGCATCCTCGGAGTGAGGATGCCGGGGCCGAAAGCGATGCCACACGTGGCTGACTGGTGGAGACCTCGGTCACGGAGGACTGAGGCAAGGGTTCTCCACCAGGCAGGCGTGATCAGCGACGATCGACGGTCTCGCAGTCGCCGGAAACCTGCGGATCGGTCAGGTCAACGCGGATGATGTCGTTGCCGGTACCGCAGCTCAGGTCTGGCTTGTCGGCCTTGGAGCCGTCGGCTCCGGCGGCCTCCGTGGCCCAGATCTCGTCGTCGTTGTCGCCGCCGCGCAGCGCGTCAGCGCCCTCACGGCCGACGATCCAGTTTTTGTTGGAGTTGCCTCGCAGCGAGTCGTCGAAGTCGCTGCCGAGCAGGTTCTCCACGGTCGTGCCGATGTTGTCGTGGTCCTTGTTCAGGCGGCCGTCGTCAGCCTGGTCGTCCATGTCGACCAGCACACCGGAGGTGCTGAGTCCGAAGTCGGCCGTGTCGACGTCGTCACCGCCGTTGAAGGTGACGTTGGTACCGGTGGAGGTGGAGGCGCCGAAGTAGGTGTCGCGGCCCTCGCCGCCCTCGATCCGGGTGGTGAGCGACGTGTCCACCCGAACCTCGTCGGGGCCGCCGCCGGTCATCAACTTGATGACCTTGATCGGCGTACTGACCTCGCAGACGACCTTATTGGAAGATCCATTCCGGCGGCACCCCGTGCCGGGTTCAATCCCCGTGCCGGTGGTG
Source organism: Nonomuraea turcica (assembly GCF_030718205.1). Taxonomy (GTDB): domain Bacteria; phylum Actinomycetota; class Actinomycetes; order Streptosporangiales; family Streptosporangiaceae; genus Nonomuraea. Next base: position 187,253 of record NZ_JAUZQF010000009.1, on the reverse strand, counting down.
TCTTCCAGGGTTACGATCCTCCCGGCGCTTAAGCTGACCAGCTTGATCTTGTTCGCGAAGTCGCTGCCCTCGTAGTAGAGGTCGTTGATGCTGGTGACGTAGGCCGTGGGAGTGGCGGCGTGGCTGGGGGTGGCCAGGGCGCCGGCCAGCGCGGCGGCGGCGAGGGTCGGCAGCGCCAGTCGAGCCAGGTGCTTGGTGATACGCATGGTGCCTATCCTTTGATTGTGGTGGAAATTGCCGATGGATCTCCGTTATGGGACGAAAAGCTCCATCGACCGTTCGCGACCATTCAAAAGGCACTCAAGCGTTCCTCAATACGTCAAACGGCACACAGGTTATGTGCTGTGCCACACTGCGCATAAGCCCCCCATAGCCTCAAGGTCCCGGCACCGGATTCCCTATGAGGTGGAGGTTCTGAGTCTTCTGCTCCCTCCAATGCGGTGCCGGCCGGTCGCTGGACCGCCGCGTCGTCAGTGCCAAGGCCTGCGGTTCAGGCACTCTTGATGAGCTGGCCTTTGTTCGCGCTGGTTGCCCTTCTGTGTCGGTGATCCAGGATGACGCCAGCCATTTCGCCGACGGAACACCTTGTCTCCTGCCGGCGCAGGCCTCGACGCAGAGACTCCGGCGGGATGTCTCTCCCGCGACGTGACGAAAGGCTCGTCCGCCAAGATCGCATGAGGGCCACGATGCCCATGTCCTGGTAAGCGCGGTCATGAGTGGCTTTTACGTATTGAATTCGCCGTCAAATCTCGGCGAAAATGAAGAATATATCATAGTTTGTCATGCTTTGGGTGTTAACGTCGGCATTGAGGATTCTGGTACCAATCGACGGGGGGAAATGATGGCCGGAATGCCTGGCTTCGAGGATGGAGGGGGCTGCAGACGCCGCCGCTGGTGGCGTCGCCGTCGCTGCCGCCGCCGTCGGCGCTGGTGGGGCCCCTGGAGACATGACTGGGATTGGTGAGTGAGCCAAGCCCATGAGCCGCGGGTTGCGACGGTCTCCGCCGCGCGTGTGGTTTCTCACCCGTTGGTGGCTGCGCTCCGCGAAGTCGCCGCAATCCGCCTGAAGTTGAGTACATCACCCGGCAAAGTGATGTCCACGTGCGAATGGAGCACGTTCTCGACCTGTCTCAGCGGCCTACGGACTCCAAGCAACTCCTCCACGAGACCGACACCTCGCTCGCGGCCTGATGGCAACGCGAACGACTGCTGCGGGACCACGCCGCCGGCGGCCTACGACGGGTTGCTTGCCGAAAGCGGCCGCCAGGGCGCTCGCCGGCCGGGGGAGTGCGTCGTGGACGGCCCCGGCGTGACCGGCCGGATCATGCCGGCCATAACGGTGTGCGATGTTCCTTGTGATGAGTGTTACATTTTCTAGCGCGTAAACGCGCGGGCGGCGCATACTCAAGGCCATGCCAAATGATCAACCGATCGGCCGGCGAGGGCTGCTGCGCGCCGGTCTTGTCGTGGGAGGCCTGTTCGCCGGGACGGCCGCTGCGGGCACCGCCGTCCATGCTCAGAGCGTTCCGTCCTCGAGCGGGACCACCACGTCGGACAAGCGTCCCGCCACACCCGATGCGGCCTGGGCGAGACTGCGTGAAGGCAACCGCCGCTGGGTGGCCGGCACCTCCACACACCCGCACCAGGACGCGGCGCGGCGGGCGGAGGTGGCGCAGAAGCAGGACCCGTTCGCGGTCGTCTTCTCGTGCATCGACTCGCGGGTGGCGCCCGAGCTCGTCTTCGACACCGGATTGGGTGACCTGTTCGTGCTGCGCACCGCCGGGCAGACCATCGACCCGCTCGTCACGGGCTCGGCGGAGTACGGCCCCGCCGAACTGGGCACCCCGCTCGTCGTCGTACTCGGCCACCAGCGCTGCGGCGCCGTCACGGCCGCCGCCGAGTCGCTGCACGACCACAAGAAGCTGCCGGGAGAGCTGAGCACCATCGCCTCATCGCTGCGCTCGTCCTACAAACGCTCGGGCGGCGACGTCGACAAGATGATCCGCATCCACACCATCGACGTGGTGAACCAGCTCAAGAAGGACAGGCTGTTCACCCCGCGTCTGGCCAAGGGGCAGCTCAAGGTGATCGGCGCCTACTACTCGATCGACACCGGCGAGGTCAGCCGCCTCGCCTGAGCCCGGCGCAGTGGGCAGCGCTCGCGCCGGGTCGCCGACCCTCAAGGATGTTCACCGGCCATGAGCGTGACTTTCGCTCTGCCGTCAGCGGCCGATCTTGTCCAGCTCGATGAGGTCCTCCTCGGAGAGCGAGAGTCCCGCGCCCGCAACGTTCTCGCGTAGGTGCGCCACCGACGAGGTGCCGGGGATCAGCAAGATGTTCGGCGACCGCTGCAGCAGCCAGGCCAGGGCGACCGACATCGGCGTCGCGTCCAGCCGGGAGGCCACGGCCGTGAGCGCCGAGGACTGCAGCGGGCTGAAGCCGCCGAGCGGGAAGAAGGGCACGTAGGCGATGCCCTGCTCGGCGAGCTCATCGATCAGCTCGTCGTCCTGGCGGTGGGCGAGGTTGTACATGTTCTGCACACACACGATCGGCGCCATCGCCTGTGCCTCGGCGACCTGTTCCGCCGTCGCGTTGCTCACGCCCAGGTGCCGGATCAGGCCCTGCCGCTGGAGTTCGACGAGTGTGTCGAACGCCTCGGCGAGCGAGCCGGGCTGGGGACCCTGGGCGTCGCCGAGGCGGAGGTTGACCACCTCCAGCGTCTCGAGGCCGAGGTTTTCCAGGTTCTCCTGGACGGCCCGGCGCAGGTCTTCGGGCCGCCTGGCCGGGGGCCAGCCTCCCTCCTGGTCCCGGGTCGCGCCGACCTTGGTCACGATGTGCAGCGAGTCCGGGTACGGGTGCAGCGCTTCGCGGATCAGCTGGTTGGTGAAGCGTGGCCCGTAGGCGTCGGCGGTGTCGATGTGGGTGATGCCGAGGGCGACGGCCTCGCGGAGAACGGCGAGTGCGCCGTCGCGGTCGGCAGGCGGGCCCATGACCCAGGGGCCGGCGAGCTGCATAGCGCCGTAGCCGAACCGGGTAACGGTCAGATCGCCCAGGGTCCAGGTGCCGCCGGGAAGCGAAGCGGAGAGCGTGCTCATACTGTGCCTTTCGTGTTGAGCTCAGGGGTAGTGCCTGACAGCGCCTTGCACCATCATTGGTTTGTAGCTTCCTAAACGGAAGTAGGCACTTCGGAGTGTGTAAGGCATCCGCAGGTGAGAGGAGTGGTCGATGGCAACGAAGACGGCAGCCCAGCAGAGGGCACAGGCCAAGGTGGAGTACGACGCCTTCCTGGCGGCCTGCCCCAGTCGCAAACTGCTCGACCGGATCTCCGACAAATGGGTCACGCTGATCCTGGCCGCGCTCGGCAGCTCGCACCAGCCAGGCACTGACTGCGCCGGCGAGCCGCGGGCGATGCGCTACTCGGAGCTGCTGCGCCTGCTGGCCGGCGTCAGCCAGAAGATGCTCACCCAGACGCTGCGCTCCCTGGAGCGCGACGGCCTGGTGACCCGCACAGTGACGCCGACCGTGCCCGTCACGGTCTCCTACGAGCTGACCGATCTCGGCCTGTCACTGTACGAAATGATGCGCGGCCTCAAGGCCTGGGCCGAGGTGCACATGGACGAGGTGATCGCCAACCGCGAGACCTACGACACCCGCGTCACCTGAGAGAGCACTACGAGGATGGGGAACACGCCGGCCGACGCTTGGCCAGGACCGCCTGTTCCTGCGGTGAGCCGGCCGGACGGCATCAGCCGGCAGGGGTGACCAAGCAGAACTCGTTGCCTTCGGGGTCCGACATGACCTGGAAGGAGCCCTGGTCGTCACAGACGGTCTCGCCGATCCGGGCGGCGCCCAGCCGCAGGGCGTGGGCGATGGCCGGCTCGATCGCGTCCACCACGATGTCCAGATGGAGCCGGTTCTTGCCGGCCTTGTCTTCTGCCACGGGCTGGAACGCCAGCCGCGCGCTGCCGGGCGGTTCGACGTGGGACCAGCCCCGGGCACGATCCACGGGGTCGCCGCCGAGCAGGGCCGCCCAGAAGCGAACCAACTGGTGCGGATTCCGGCAGTCAACCACGATCTGGTTGAGGTGCGCTCGCATGACGGTCAGGGTAACGGGCCACCTCACCCTGGGCGAGCCATGATCGACGCTCTCCTGCGCTCACGGCCTCCCGATGCCGGCCCGAGTCCAGCGTGTGCCGATGAGTTATGGCAGGGCGGGCAGTCCACCTCCTGAAGACGATGTCCAGGAGGTCACGTGGGTTCCGTGGTGCTGTACAAGAGCATGTCCTTGGACGGGTTCGTCGCCGGTCCGCACGTCGGCGCCGAGCATCCGATGGGCGAGGGCGGCATGCGGCTGCACGAGTGGATGTTCACCGAGCGGCCCGATCCGCGCGACACGGAGATCATCGCCGCGATCACGGCCTCGGTGGGCGCGGTCGTCGTCGGCCGGCGGACGTTCGACGTCGGTCTGCCCCATTGGCAGGACACGCCGTTCCCGGTGCCGACCTTCGTGCTCACCCACCAGGCCCGTGACGAGCTGGCCATGAAAAGCGCGACCTTCACCTTCATCACCGACGGCATCGCCAGCAGCATCGAGTCCGCACAGGACGCAGCCGGCGACAAGGAGGTGATCGTCATGGGCGCGCAGACCGGGCGGCAGTTCCTGCGCGCCGGGCTGGTGAACGAGCTGCAGATCACCTTGGTGCCGGTCATGCTGGGCGGCGGCACCCGACTGCTGGAGGACCTGAGCCCCATCGAACTGGAGCGCACGCGGGTGATCGCCTCCGATGCGGTCACCCACTTACGGTTCCGGGTTGCCAGGTAGGCGGGGCCAGGGCCGGGGGAAGGGGTGCGCGGGGGCGCGGCGTGCAGCACACTGCCCTCAAGGGGCCGGCAGGCGGGCGGGAGGCGGCGATGGCCAAAGGCGCGCTCATCGTGATGCTGGCGGTCCTGCTGGCCACCCGCTGCGGCGGCCCGCCCGCCCCGCGCCCGCCCGCGCAGGCCGCGGTCCCCACCCCCACGCCGTCTCCCACCAGCGGCTGCCAGGCCGCCCAGCCGCTGCGGCCCGGCAGCCACACCCTCACCCACGGCGGGCAGCAGCGCCGCTTCCTGCTGTCGGTGCCCGACGGCACCGGCCCCCACCCGGTCCTGCTCGACCTGCACGGCCTCGGCTCCTCGGCCCGCCAGCAGAGCACCTACAGCCGGCTGGCCGCCGAAGGCTCGCTGCGCGGCTACATCGTGGCCACCCCGCAGGCCGCCGAGGGCCGCATGGGCTGGACGCTGCCCCACACCGGCGGCCCCGACGACACCGGATTCATGACCGCGCTGCTGGACCGGCTCGAGCAGCGGCTGTGCGTCGACTCGCGGCGCGAGTTCGCCGCCGGCATGTCGTACGGCGCCGGCATGGCCGCGGGCCTGGTGTGCGCCCTGGACGGCCGCCTGGCCGGGATCGCCGCCGTGGCCGGGCTCAACATCGTGCCCCCCTGCGACCGGCCCCGCCCCACGACGATCATCGCCTTCCACGGCACCGCCGACCGCATCGTCCCCTACCGCGGCGGCCACCCGTTCCGCGACGCCACCGGCGACCTGCGCGCCCTGGCCCAGCTCGTGGTGCTGGCGCCGGTCGAGCAGGTCATGGACGGCTGGGCCAAGGCGCACAGCTGCGCCGGCCGCACCAGCAGCGGCCTGAGCGAGCACGTACGGCTGCGCGGCTGGAAATCCTGCCCCGGCGGGGCCACACTGCGCCTGTACACGGTCGACGGGGGCGGCCACACCTGGCCCGGCCCCATCGAGGTGCCCAGGCTCGGCGTCACCGCCCGCGACCTGGACGCCACCGCGCTCATCCTCGACACCTTCGACCGCACCCCTTCCCGGTGACCCGCCCGACAATGGAGAGTCCATGGACGACGTACGCGTCACAATCGAAGCCGTGCCCCGCGCCGGGCTGACCGAGCAGCGGCTGCGCCAGGCGATCGCCGAGCATCCCGAGGCGTTATCGGCGCTGGAGGTGGCCGAACCGGACAGGCTCACCGTCGCCTTCGCCCCCGGTCTCGGCCACGACCCCGGCGAGAACGCGCCGTTCCAGGCGAGCGTGTTCGACCCGGTCGGCAACCGCGCCGTCGAGCTGCGCGGCACCCTGGACCGGCCCGAACGCGCCGACCTTCGGCCCAGCGCCTGGCGGCCCCAGCCCAGCCGCGCCGAACTCGTGACCGCCGCCGCGATCCTGCGCGCCGACCCCCGCTTCCCCGCCGGCGACGACGTCGTGGTCTACCGGCCCATGCCGCCGCTGGCCGACGCCGAAAACCTCGACGGCACCACCGTGCGCCGCCCCACGCTCGGGGTGTACACGCCGGGCGAGCCGACCGGGCTGCGCCACCGCATCGTCGCCGTCGACCTGGTCAACCGCGTGGTCGACTGGACCCCGGAGGGGGTCAACGTGCGCATGCACCACGACTGCGACAACAGCGTCCCCGAAGGCGTCGACTCCCTGGTCGACCGCGGCGGCCCCGACCAGGTACGCGTGCGCGTCCACCGCGGCGCCACCGAGTTGTGGAACCTGCTGGTGGTGCGGCCGCGCGCCTCGGCGCCGCAGAACCCCGGCCTGGGCGGCGGCGTCGAGCTGCGCGAGGTCCGCTACCGCGGCCGGCTCCTGCTGCGCCAGGCCCACCTGCCCATCCTCAACGTCGAATACGAGGAGGGCACGACCTTCCGCGACGACGTCGCCTTCGAAACCCGCTTCTCGGCCACCGGCTCCGACCCGGTCGGGTGGGGGTGGCGGCTGTGCACCAGCAGCCCCCGTACCATCCTGGAGCGCCCCGGCACCGACGCCGGCAACTTCCAGGGCGTCGCCTTCCACCACGACGGCGAGGAACTGCGCATCGTCAGTGAGATCGCCGCAGGCTGGTACCGCTACGCCAGCGACTGGCGGCTCGGCGACAACGGCGACATCAGCCCGCGCTTCGGATTCGCCGCCACCCGCAACCCCATGACATGCCTGGTGCACCGCCACCACGCCTACTGGCGGCTCGACTTCGACATCGAAGGCGCCGGCAACGACGTCGTCGAACAGATCGACGACACCGGCTCGATCATCCCCGAACCCGTCCCGATCATCCGCGAGACCTCCCGCCGGCGCCGCCCTGCCGATGCCCGGGCCCGCTACTGGCAGGTACGCGACAAGGCGTCCGGCCGCGGCTTCCAGATCCATCCGGGCGAGTTCGACGGCACCGCCGACGCCTACGGCGTGTCCGACCTGTGGTTCCTGCGCCACCACCCGCGCGAGCTCGACGACGGCAACCCCGGCCCCCGCGACCGCGCCGCGATCAACCGCTGGCTCAACGGCGAGAACATCAACGGCGCCAACGTCGTCGTCTGGTACGCCGGCCACTACTACCACGACCAGGCCCACCCCCAGCCCCACCAGGGCGAGCTGATCGGGCCGCGGCTGGTGCTGATCTGACCGGAGCGGCAGGCGCCGATCCAGCGGCTACTCTTGTCGCTCATGAGTCAGGTGGGACACGCGACGGCCCGCGCCCTGCTGCGCAGACTGGCCGTCGAACAGGCCGAATGCAGGGTGCCGTCGCTGACGGCCGCGATCGTGCGCGACGGGCGGACGGCGTGGTTCGGCGGCCGGGGGCGCGTCGGCGACGCACCCCCGACCGCCGCCACCCAATACCGGCTCGGCTCCATCACCAAATCCATGGTCGCCGTGGTCGTCATGCGGCTACGCGACGAAGGAGCGCTGGCCCTGACCGACCCCCTGGACGCGCACCTGCCCGGCGCCCCGCACGGCCACCTGACCATCGCCCAGCTGCTGTCGCACACCGGCGGGCTGACCGCCGAACCCCCCACCGCCTGGTGGGAACGCACCCCCGGCATCCCCGCCGCCGACCTGCTCAAGCGCCTGGGCCCCGGCGAGCTCAAACACCGGCCGGGACGCCGCTTCCACTACTCCAACGTCGGCTTCGCCCTGCTCGGCGAGCTCGTCGCCCACCTGCGCGGCACCACCTGGCTGCAAGCCGTCCACGGCGAGGTGCTCGCCCCGCTCGGCATGAACGACACCACCGCCCGCCCCCGCGCCCCGCACGCCACGGGCTACGCGGTGCACCCGTGGGCCGACGTCGTGCTCGCCGAGCCGGAGCACGACGCCGACGCCATGAGCCCGGCAGGGCAGCTGTGGTCGACCCCGCACGACCTGGCCCGCTGGGCGGCGTTCCTGGGCGGCGACACCGGCGGCGTGCTGTGCGGCGACACGCTGGCCGAGATGCGCGAACCGGTCGGCGTCGACGACGGCGACACCTGGACCGGCGGGTTCGGGCTCGGCCTGCAACTGTCCAGGGACGGCGGCCGGCGCCTGGCCGGGCACAGCGGATCCATGCCCGGGTTCCTGGCCACCGTGTGGGCGGACGCGGCCGAAGGGGTCGGGGTGCTGTTCATGGCCAACACCACCTCGGGGCTCAGCGGCCGGCTACTCACCGACCTGCTCGACATCCTGGAGGAGTACGAGCCGCGGCTGCCCGACGAATGGCGTCCCGTGCCGACCGACCCGGAGCTGCTCGCGCTGACGGGGCTGTGGCATTGGGGGCCCAAGCCGTACACGCTGCGGCTGCTGCCCGAGCGGGGCCTGTCACTGGAGCCGGTCGGCGGGGCCGGGCGGGCCTCGCGGTTCGTCCCCCAGCCGGACGGGACCTGGCGGGGGCTGGACGGCTACTACGCCGGGGAGACGCTGCGGGTGGCGGCCGACCATCTCGACCTCAACACGTTCATCTTCACCCGCGAGCCGTACGACCCGGCGGCGCCGGTGCCGGGCGGGGTGACCGGCTGGCACGCCTGACCGCCCGCCGGACAGACTAGGCACCTCCGCCGTTTGCCTCGGTGTGAGCTTTAGAAGGTGCGCTCAGCGACCTTTACTCGCTGGCCGGCCTCCAACGCGGCGCGCAATTTGTCGGCCGGCAGCGGCGCGGCGGGGGCCTGGAGCATGCGCTCGACCGGCACGTCGGGGTCGGCGAGGTAGATCTGGGTGTAGGCGCCGGACTCGGGCTCGAAGCGCCAGCTCTCGGCCAGGGCTCCGGCATCGACGGTGTCGAAGCCGAGCCGCTCGATCAGCTCCGCTGCCCGAGCCTTCGCGCCGGGGTCATCGCCGGCGATGGGCAGGGCGCTGCGGTCCGGGGCCCCGGCGGGCCGGGCGAGCTGGGGGATGTGGTGGGCCAGGATGTTGTTGAAGGCCTTGACCAGCAGAGCGCCGGGCAAGAGCTGCTGGGCCAGCTCGGTCGTGGTCATCTTTTCGGAGTCGAGTTCGGCGATGCGGCCGTCGCGGGAGGGGTAGTAGTTGCCGGTGTCCAGCACGGTCCGGCCCCGCAGCAGCTCAGCAGGCACGGAGCTGTAGGCGCTCAGCGGGATGCTGAGCAAGGTCGCCTCACCAGCGCGGGCAGCCTCCTCCACGGTGCCTGCCACGGCTCGCGGCCCCAGCTCCTCGACCAGGCCGGCCAGGCTCTGCGGGCCGCGCGAGTTGGCGATCACCACGTCGATGTCCGCCGCCACCGCCAGCCGCGCCACCGCCGACCCGATGTTTCCGCTTCCGATGATTCCCAGAGTCGACATCGCGATTCCTCCCTCTATGTTGTGGCCGCCCCGAGCCAATACCCGTGAACGCATGGGCCACCCTGGCCACGTTAAGACATCACCCCAGTGGGGCCCGAGCTGTGACCACAGGGCCCCGCCTCGGGAGGCGCCATTCCAGAGGATTGTTGAACGATGCTACAATCCTCTTGAAGTTGCCAATACGCTCGGCCCGCAGAAGGACGCTCCTTGACCAGCGACGACAACCGCCAGACCCCCTCCGCCGAAGAGGCGGTGCGTGCCTGCGCGATCCGGGCCAAGCAGAGCTGCGCGACCCTCCACAACGCGACGGACACGGCCATCGACACCGCGCTGCGCGCCATGGCGGAACGGTTGCGGGCAGCGCGGGACACTCTCACGTCCGCCAACGAAGAAGACCTCGCCGCAGCCGTGTCCGCCGGGATGTCACCCGCCCTGCAGGACCGGCTGCGGTTGACCGGCCCACGACTGGAGAGCATGGCCGCAGAGCTGCGCACGCTGGCGGACGTGGCGCACGAGCCTCGCGACAAGGCCCTCGAAGAGCGCTCGGACGGCCTCACCCTGCTGGAACGCCGCAGGCCGGTCGGCGTCATCGGCGCGAACTTCGAAGCACGCCCGAACGTCACCCTCGACATCGCCTCCCAGTTCCTCAAATCACGCAACGCAGGCGTGCTCCGCACCGGTTCGGCCGCCCTCCGCTCGTCCCGGGCCATCGTGGACCAGGTGATCGCACCAGCCCTCGGCGAAGCCGGCCTCGATCCGGACGCCATCCAGCTGGTTCCCAGCGAAGACCGCTCGGCGGCGTACGCACTGGTGTCCCTGCCCGAGCTCATTCCGCTGGTCATCCTGCGCGGCAGCGGAGACAGCACCCGCGACCTCGGCCGCGAGGCCGCCCGACACGGCGTGCGTACTCTTGCCCATGCCGACGGCGGCGGGGTCCTGTACGTGGACTCGGCCGCCGACGACAAGGCCGTGCACCAGCTGATCGCCGACAGCCTGGACCGGCTGGGCGTGTGCAACCGGCTCAATCTGCTGCTCATCGACCGATCCGTGTACGACGAGCGGCTCCCCGGCATTCTCCAGGTCCTGGACCGCCTCGGCATCACCGTCTCCCTGCCCCCGCACACCCACCCCCGCGGGTATGAGTGGTCGCTCGACCCGAAGCGTGCGGCCACCGTGACGGTCGACGCCGCCGACGGCCCGCTGCACGCGGCTCGGATCGCCAATGAAGAGACATCTGGGCTGGCCGCCGCCATCGCGACCGAGGACCCGGCCGCCGCCGCGCAGTTCATCGACGCCTATGCCGGCTCCGGGGTCTTCTGGAACTCCACCACACGCCTCCTCGACGGCTTCAAGCTGCTGCGGCTGCCGGAAACCGGCATCAACATCGACCGGGTGCCCGGCCCACGCGGTCCGGTGAGCTTCCGCGACCTGTATCTGCGGCAGTACGTGGTCGTGCCCAGCGGCCGCTTCACGCCCTGACCGGAACAAGACTTTGGGAGGGAGGCATCTTCGTGCTCTGGAGCGCTCAGCGGCTCAGGCGGTCGCCAGTTTCCGGATGCGCGGATGGTTCTCCAGCGCCCACCGCACGGTCTTCGGCGGGCGCCCGAGCAGGGTTTCCAGCTGGTCGGTGACGCCGCGGTACCCTCCGCCGCCCATCAGCCGGGTCAGGGTCTTCAGGTGCTCCGCAGTGTGCGGAAACGCGGCCAGGGCGCTGTCCACGTAGGTCTCGTTCCAGGTTTCGACCTCTACGGGAACGTAAGTGACCTGGCGTCCCAGCACGGCCCCGAAGTCCTCCGCGAACCCGTGCATGTCCTTCAGCTCCGGACCGTTGAGCTCGTAGGACTTCGAGATGTGCGGCGCCGGGTCGGCCAGGATCTTCGCGCACACCTCCGCCACGTCGTACCCCGCGATGGGCGCGAGCCGGTGGTGGCCGAAGGGCAGGCGCAGTTCACCGTTGCTCAGCGGCTCCAGCGCCAGCCAGGTCATCAGGGGGTTTTCGACGAACATGGCCGCCCGCACGTTGACGGTCGGGAGGCCGGACCACTCCAGCACCCGCTCGGCGACCCAGTGGGCCCGCTGCTGCGGCGACCAGTCCGCGATGAGCCCGCCGAGCCATGAACGCCGTTCTTCGTCCGGTGCGGTCATCTTCTCGAACGTCATGAACGACTGCTCGTACTCGGAGATGTTGACGAAGACCTCGATGCCGCCCTGGGCCCGCGCCGCCGCGGCCGTCAGCGCGACGGCGTCGGTGTAGTACGGCGACAGGCTCATGCTGAAGTAGATGCGTCGGCAGCCCTTCAGCGCGGCGGTCACGTCGGCGATGTTGAGCAGGTCACCGACGAAGACCTCGGCCCCGGCCTGGCGGAGCGCGTGCGCGCGTTCGTCGTCCCGCCGCACGAACGCGCGCACCGGGTGCCCTTGGTCAAGCAGCATCTCGACCATTGTTCTGCTCACACCGCCGATCTCGCCGGCGGCACCGGTGATCAGGATGGGATTGCGCTCTGGCATCGATGTGTCCTCTGTCTGGTTAGGGTGGGTCAGCGGGTTCCGCGTAGTGTCATCGGGGCGCCGGGCCGTCGATGCGGGCGAGGAAGTCGAGGAGGGCGGCGTTGACTTCGGCGGGACGCTCCTGCTGCGTCCAATGCCCGCAATCCGGCAGCACCACCGGGCCGTGCAGGTGAGGCGCGACAGCGCTCAGCGGGTTGCCCGGCCCGCCCTGGCCACGCAAAAGCTCGCTCAGCGAGCTGCCCCCGTCCGGGCCACGCAACGAGGTGACCATGTCACGGTCTCCCACCACGTACAGCGCGGGGACGTCGATCCCGCGCCCCCGGAAAGGCGCGAGCAGCTCGTTGTTGCGTTCGATGTTGCGGTACCAGTTGAAGGCTCCGGTGAAGGCCTGCTCGCCGTGCAGGGCGAAGTCCTCGGCGTAGGCCTGGATGTCCTCCTCCGTCAGCCAGGCCGGCAGAGCGGGCGACTGCGGCATGATGTCCAGCAGGCCCAGACCGTTGGGTATGACCAGCGGGCGGGGCTCCCTGCCGAGCGGATTGTCGCCTGAGGCGCCGACCAGGAGACGGCGGAAGGAGTCCGGGATGTCCTTGGCGAACTCCGCGTCAGCGACTCCCGGCTCTTGGAAGTAAACCTGGTAGAAGCCCTCGCCGTATTGGGTTCGGGTGATCGAGGGCGGGACCATCCCGCCGGGCAGGATCGGCGGAATGCTGAGCCCGGCCACCGCGCGGACCTTGTCCGGGCGCAGCATCGCCGCGGTCCAGGCCACCGGTGCGCCCCAGTCGTGGCCCACGACGACCGCCTGCTCCTCCCCCAGCTCCTCGATCAAGGCGATCACGTCGCCGACAAGGTGGAGCAGGGTGTAGGACGTGACGTCCGGCGGCTGCTCGCTGCGGGCGTAGCCGCGCTGGTCAGGGGCGACGACGCGGTATCCGGCCGCCGCCAGCGGCCCGAACTGGTGACGCCAGGAGTACCAGCTCTCCGGCCAGCCGTGCAGCAGCAGGACCAGCGGCCCCTCCCCCTGCTCGGCGATGTGCAGCCGGACCCCGTTCACGTCGACGAAGCGGTGGGTGAGCGAGCTTTCCACAAGGACCTCCTTGAGGTCGGTGAGTGCGTGCTACTTCTTCAGCTGGGCGTACATGGCTTCGAGGTCAGCGGACAGCTGCGACTTGATCCAGCGGGTGGTGTCGTCGGCCAGCACCTCGTGTGCCCCTGCCTCGATGCCGTCGAGCGCGGCCACGGCGACATCGCGGGGGTCGGACTTGGGCGCGTCGATACCCGACGTCATATCGGTGTCCACGTAGGCCACGTGGAGCCCGGTCACCGCGATGCCGCGCGGCTGCAACTCCAGGCGCAAGGAATTGGTCTGCGACCACAGGGCGGCCTTGGAGGCGCTGTAGGGCGTGCCGTCGGCCAGCCAGGACAGCGCGGAGTGGACGTTGAGGATGTGGCCCCCGCCGTTGCGCTCGATGATCGGCGCGAAAGCCCGGGTGGCCAGCAGCGGCCCGTAGAAGTTGGTCTCCAGATCTCGGCGCACTTCTTCCATCGGGGAGCCGAGGTACGAAGCGCGGACGGAGGCGCCGGCGTTGTTGATGAGGATGGTGACGTCCTGGGCCTGCTCGGCGGCGGCCACCACGGATGCCGGGTCGGTGACCTCGAGGGCCAGCGGGACGGCATCGGGGTTCGTCACCGTGCGCGGGTCACGGGCCGTGGCGTACACCTTGGCGGCACCGCGCGCGTAGAGCTCCTCGACCAGCACCTTGCCGATGCCCCGGCCGCCTCCGGTGACGAAGACGTTGGCGCCCTTGATTGCTGTCATGACTGCCTCCACAACGAGAAACCGATCGGTTTCCTCCACCGTAAACCGATCGGTTTCATCATGCAAATTCAGTTGGGCCATCACCATGTGAGTTTCAAAACAGAACCAAGGAGGTCAGCTGACCCTTCGAGGATGGAGACGTTGCCGAGCCCGAGGAGGACCTGGGCTCGGGGGGAGGTGGGATCGCGGGTGAGGACTCGAACGAGTACTTCTTGTCGGCGACAAGAGCGCGGACGATGGGCATCCCTTGAGCCCCTGTGCCGCCGATGACGAAGATGGTGGAGGTGGTGTGAGAAGACATGGCTTTTACTCCAGAAGTTAAGTACGCACGCGATCAGTACGCGATGAGCGCGGCGTGTTCGAGACGGATCTCTGTATCAGCTTGGCGATCAACGGCACCGACTGACGCTGCGCCGATGGCCCGTGGGTCGCGGGCGGTCGCGCAGACCTTGGCGGCTCCACACTCGTAGGGGGCCCCCATCAGTGCCTTCCCGATGCCGCGACTGCCCCTGTCACGACGGCGAACGCGTCTTTGATGCTGGTATGGGCGCTTCAATCGGAAACCGATCGGTTTCCGACAGCGTACACCGACCGGTTTCCAGACGGCAAGCGCCCGGTATCCGGGTCTTCAAAGTTGAGCGGTGCGGACGCGGTTGATGCCCTCGCTCGGATCACCGGCGACAGGCCGTTCCACTTGTCCACGCGCCGCTGGACCGACCAGGAGCTGGCCGCCGGTCGGAGCTGATCCAACGGCTCACCGCCGAGGTCTGCGAATTATGCGGTTCCATGGCGCAAGACCCTCGTCGTCTGCCGCGTATGCCATGAGGGCATCCACGCCGGACGTCCACACGCATGCCAGGATGAGCACTGGAGAGCCAGCTGCTACGAAAGCGGGCACGGCTGGTTCCGAGGGGGCCATCGGAAAAGGACCAGGTCAACTGAGGCCGGCTCTGCCCAGGCGGCCGCGTTCATCCATGCCCGTGCCGACCTGGCGTCATCCGGCCGGGGCGACTGGTTCGGGGCGAGTGAGCCGGCGCGGCGTCGGGCTGTCCGGGTCCGCGGTCGGCAGGGGTGGGCACGCGCAGCAGCTTGGCCAGGCGGCCGACCTTGGTGAAGAGGCCGGTGTGATAGGTCCCCGCGACCGGGAGGGTTTGTGAGATTGCGGGCCCCTTTGCGTCGGCCTGCTTCCTTGGTCTACGGCCGTCCTGGCGTCCTCGTCGAGTCTGTGGGGGCGTGCTCCCAGCGTTCGGCGAGGAGGGCGGGAGTGGGTGCGGTCCCGGGCAGTTGAGGGTGACCGGAGCGCAGGCCGTCGAGAGCGATGGCGATCGTGCGCTTTCGGGCGTTGTGGGCTGCGTCGGTCAGGTCGGTGCGGCCCTGCCGGTCGAGTTGTTCGATCAGGGGGGACTTGCCGAGTTGTTCGATCAGGAGCGAGATGTCCATGGCCGTGGCGTCCGGTCTGAGCACTCCGGCGGCGTGCGCGCGGGCCACCAGCGCTCGCATCAGCTCATCGGACCTGGTGAACTTGGCCGCCATTTCGTCGGTGACGGCGATCGTGCCGGCCAGCGGCCCGAGGGAGCCGCCGCTGAACTCGATGCAGGCGCTGATGTAGTGAGCGAGCCCTTCCCAAGGGTCGTTGTGTCGCAGGCCGCGTTCGGCGGCCTGGATCCACTGGTCGAGTGAGAGCGCGCACAGGTGCTGGAAGAGCTCGTCTTTGGAACGGTAGCGGCGGTAGAGGCTGGCGATGCCGACTCCGGCGCGTGCGGCGATCGTCGCCACCGATGCATGCGCTCCGTCCACGGCCAGGACTTTCTTGGCGGCCTCCAGGAGGGCCTGGTCGTTGCGTTCGGCTTCTGCGTGCCGGGGAGCTCTGCGGGCCATGCGCTCACTGTATCCGCTTTGCGAAGCGATTCACTCCGTTATAGGTTAAGTCCAAACGAAGCGAATCTATCCGTTTAGAGGAGTGTCATGCGCGCCGTCGTCATGGAAGAGTTCGGAGGGCCGGAGGTCCTGTGGATACGGCACGTCGAAGATCCCGTGCCAGAGCCGGGGCAGGTGCTCGTCGCGGTGGCGTACGCGAGTATCACGTTCGTCGAGACGCAGGTGCGCTCGGGCAACGGGCCGTTCGGCAGGCCCGCGCTACCCCGCATACCCGGCAATGGCGTGGGCGGCCGCATCGTCGCCGTCGGAGCAGACGTGGACCCGGCCCTGATGGGAACAGTCGTGGTCACCACCACCGGCGGCGAGGGCGGTTACGCCGAGCTGGCGCTGGCTCGGGCCCAGGACGCGGTTCCGGTTCCCGCGGGTCTGGAACTCAAGGATGCGGTCGCGCTGCTGGCCGATGGGCGTACGGCGCTGCTGCTCTACCGGCAGGCGGAGATCAAGCCGTCGGAGCGGGTTCTAGTGGAGGCTGCGGGAGGGGGTGTCGGCAGCCTGCTGGTGCAACTCGCCGCCGCCGCGGATGCCCACGTGATCGGCGCTGCGCGAGGCGTCGGCAAGGCCGGGCTGGTCACCTCACTGGGCGCGGCCGCCTATGTCGACTACTCCCGGCCTGACTGGCTGGATCGGGTGGCGGAGGCGACCGGCGGCGCCGGACTCGATCTCGTCTTCGACGGGGTCGGCGGCCGGATCGCCACCGAGGCGATCGCAGCGCTACGCGACGGCGGACGCGTGAGCATCTACGGAATGGCCGGCGGCGCCGACGCCGAACTCGACGAAGGCGAACTCCGGGCACGCTCCATCGGCGTCATCGGCCTCACCACCGCACCGAACCCGGCCCAAACCCGTGCTCTCATCGTCGACGCGCTGAACCTCGCGGCCGACGGGAAGCTGCGTCCGGTCATCGGCCAGACTTTTCCGCTCGAGGCGGCGGCCGCCGCGCACCGGGCGATCGAGGCCCGGACCACCATCGGCAAGACCCTACTCATCCCCGCCGGCAATGCCCGCGGCTGAGATCGGATTTCCATGGCCCACAAGCCCCCTGCCAGAGCCGGAGTGCGGGAGTGGACCGCCCTGGCGGTCCTGGGCGTCCCCGCCGTGCTGGTCATGATGAACATGTCCGTGCTCTATCTGGCGCTGCCAAGCCTGAGCGCCGATCTGGAGCCCGACGGCCCCCAACTGCTGTGGATCACCGATATCTACGGCTTCATGGTCGCCGGATCACTGGTCACGATGGGTACGCTCGGCGACCGTCTTGGGCACCGCCGGATCCTGCTGGTCGGCGCCGTCGCGTTCACCGGCGCATCTGTTGCCGCCGCATACACCCCCAGCGCCGGCACGCTCATCGCAGCACGGGCGATCCAGGGAGTCGCCGCCGCCGCTCTGGCGCCGTCCTCGCTGGCGCTGATCCGCGCCCTGTTCCTCGACGTCCGGCAGCGCACCCTGGCCATCACGATCTGGATGATGGCTTTCATGGGCGGTGGTGCGCTCGGCCCGCTGGTCGGCGGTGTGCTGCTGCAATCCTTCTGGTGGGGGTCGGTGTTCCTGCTCGCCATTCCCGCTATGGCCCTGCTGCTGGTCACCGGCCCCAGCCTGATCCCTGAATCCCGCGCTTCGGCTTCCGGGCGGCTGGACACGGTCAGCGTGGTCCTGTCGCTGCTGACTCCTCTGACGATCGTGTTCGGCATCAAGGATCTCGCCGTCCACGGCTTCGCCCTGCCGTCCGCTGGTGTCCTGGTCGCGGGCCTGATGATCGGCGTGGTATTCGTACGCCGCCAGTGGCGGCTGTCCAACCCGCTCTTGGACCTGGGATTGTTCCGTTTCCCTGCCTTCGCCGTATCCGTCACAGGCATGGTGCTGGTCGGCATCGTGCTGTTCGGGACCAGCCTGCTCACCTCGCAATACCTGCAACTGGTGCTCGGCTTCTCTCCGTTGGAGGCCGGTCTATGGCAGCTGCCCACCGCGGTCACCGGTACCGTCGTGGCCCTGGTGGTCTCCAGCCTCACCGAGCGAATCCGCCCAGTCGTCCTCATGAGCGCCGGAGCCGCGTTCGCCGTCATCGGTCCCATCCTGCTCACCCAGGTGGACAGAAACCCCGTCATCCTGGTGTCCGGCTCCGTACTCCTCTTCGCCGGGCTGACCCCGTTCATGGCCCTGGGAACCAACCTGGTCCTCCGCGCGGCACCGCCCGAACGCGCCGGGGCCGCCTCAGCGATCTCCGAGACCGGCGCCGAACTCGGCGGCGCGCTCGGCATCGCCGTGCTCGGCAGCATCGCCACCGGCGTCTACGGCAACTACATGATCGGCCACACGCCCGACGGCGTCCCTGCCAAGGTCGCCGAAGCCGCCCGCGAGACGTTGCCCGCCGCGCTCCAGGCAGCCCAGCAACTCCCCGAAAGCCTCGGCATCCCCTTGGCCCAGACCGCCCGGGACGCGTTCGCCCACAGCCTCCACGTGCACGCGCTCATCACGATCCCCCTGCTCATCGCGCTCGCCCTGCTGACCCTGACCCTGCGGCGCGCAACACGGCCGCAACCACCTAGCCAGCCCGAACAGGCCACGACGCCCACCCCAGCGCTCGACTGAAAGGACCGAACGATCATGCAAGTCGAGGTCTACTTCGACGTCCTGTGCCCCTGGTGCTACATCGGCAAGAGAAGACTGGCCACCGCCCTGAAGGGCCGAAACGATGTGAACGTCGTCTGGCGCAGTTTCGAACTCGATCCGTACGGAAGCCCCATCCCCGGCCTGACAGCGGCGCAGGTGATCGCCACCTACCAGAACGACCCAGCCCGAGCGAGCGCCCGGGTGGCCCACATCCAAGCGCTCGGCGCAGCCGAGGAACTGGAACTCAACCTGCACCAGGCCCGGCCCGTCAACTCCTTCGATGCTCACCGCCTGATCCACCTGGCCGCCACCTGCGGCCTGGCCGACGCCGTTCTGGAACATCTCCTTCACGGCTATCACACCATGGGCCGTAACATCGCCGACCCGGACGTTCTCCAAGCACTCGGCGTCGAGGCCGGACTTGATCGCGCCCAGGTAGGTGAACTCTTGACCGGCGACGCGTTCACCGCTGAAGTCCGAGCCGATGAACGCCGCGCCACCCAGAGGGGAATCCGAGGCGTGCCTGCACTCGTCATTGACGGAGCCCCGCCAGTCTCGGCCGTTCAGGAACCTGCCGTTCTGACAAGCCTCCTCGAACGCGCGACACGCTTCTGAGCCGCAAGCTGCCGCCTTCGCCACTTTGGTCTGGCCACCCCCAGACCATCGAGATCCGCGTCTCGTTCATGTCGGGCCGCGACAACGCCCTCCCCCGTGTCAAGCGCGTCGCCCGATACGGCTCGTTCGAAGCGACATTCGATTCCGAAGGTCCCGCCAACGCCGACCAGCTCACCTTCGACGCGGCCATCATGGCCTGGGTTCTCAGGGATGGTGCGGGTCAGGGGCGTCCCATCGACGTCGGCGAATTGCTGTGCGAGGTGGCTGGGCTCCTCGCAACGGCCGGGCCTGGCCCGGTACGACCGGTGGCGGAACTCGGTCACGGGCAGGTGTGGCCGGTGGTGCATGATCGGGTGTCTCTGCCCATCTATTCCGCCTTGCGCGGCCTCGGCGCTTGCTGCGCTTTCATCCGGCCGGAACCACCGGCAGGACGACGCGGGACGGCCGGGCGGGGTCGTGGAAGACCTGCTGCCGGGCCACAACGCCACCCCACCTGAGGGTCCGCGCTCCGCGCTCCGGGATGCCCCGCCACAGCGGGCCATCCCCCAAAGGGGGACCGCCCTGGCCTGAACTGAACGCCGAGGCTTTCTACGGACCTTCGGTAACCGTCGCTCTCCTCGTACGTCCACGGCTCCCACTGGCCCCCGAGTAGGAAACGTCCGGTGAACCGGGGTTACTGTCACATCCGTTGACAGCCTGGTCCATGATTGGCTCGGATCCTCGCTTGGCGTACGGCGGGAAGGTGTGACGAGTCGATCTATGAGGAGGGGTGGTCTGATGGCGTTGACGGCGTTGAACCCTGAACAGCGCCCGAAGCGCTGCTGGAGGTCCACTCCTGGACCGGCTGCCTGAACGCTTTCACCCACGTCTCCGACGAAGCGCCCTCCCGCCGCGAGGACATGATCAAGTCGATCGCCGCTGTCCTGGTAGCCCAGTCCATGAATGTCGGGATCTGACCCATGGTCAACGACACCGAGCCCGCGCTCGCCCTGGACCGGCTGTTCTGGGCCGAGCAGAACTACATCCGGGCCGCGACCCTCACCGCGGCGAACACGACCCTGGTCGACTACCACTCCAGCCTGGAACTCGTGCAGGCCTGGGGCGGCGGCGAACTCGCCTCCGCCGACGGGCTGCGGTTCGTGGTCCCGGTCAAGACCATCAACGCCGGGCCGAACACCAAGTACTTCGGCAAGGGCGCCAAGGGCGTGACCTGCTACAACTTCACCTCCGACCAGTTCTCCGGGTTTCACGGCATCGTCATCCCCGGCACCCCCAAGGACTGGTACTACCTCCTGGAAGGGCTTCTGGAGCAGGAAACGTCCCTGCAACCGACCGAGATCGCCTCCGACACCGCGGGCGCCTCGGAGATCGCGTTCGGGATCTTCCGGCTGCTGGGATTCCAGTTCTCCCCACGCCTGGCCGATGTCGGCAGCGCCACCCTGTACCGGGCCGACCCCGCCGCCTTCTACGAACGCCTCGACCCACTGATCAAGAGCCGCGTCAACCTCGACCTCATCAACGATCACTGGGACGAACTGCTGCGGGTCGCGGGGGCGCTGCGGACCAACGCGGTCCGGCCGGCCGAGCTGTTCCGCTACTTCGCCGGCGGCGGCACCCCGACCCCGATCGGCCGCGCCCTCATGGAGCTAGGCAAACTCGACCGCTCCACCTACCTGGCCTCCTACTTCGACGACGAACTCCTACGCCGCCGCGTCAACACCCAGCTCAACCGCCAAGAAGCCCGCCACACCCTCGCCCGCAAGATCTTCCACGGCCAGAAGGGCGAACTCCGCCAAAAATACAAAGAAGGCCAGGAAGATCAACTAGGCGCGGTTTCATGACCAATGTCTGTATTTTGTGGAACACGATCTACACGGCGCGGGCCTTGGAAGCACTCCGGGCCGAAGGCAGGAAGATCTCGGCCGCCGACATCGCCCGACTTGGCCCCCCGGGGTTCGATCACCTGAACTTCCTGGGACGCTACAGCTTCTCCCTGCCCGATGCCGTACGCGACGGCAACCTCTGGCCGCTCCGTACACCTCCGCCCGGCGAGTAAGGTCCCGCCGAAGCGGAAGGCCTCGGTCGGTTCAGGGTTCGATCTCGCCTGGACCGGCCCAGCTCGTCGGCGCCGCAGCGCGGGTCAGGGCGCCAGTGTTCTGCCGGTGGTCTTGGAGTTCGTGGGGCCGAGCGATCGTAAGAATGTGATGCTTCATCCCCTCGCGTTGGCGGCCAGCGCCTCTGCCAGGTCTTCCAGACGGCCATCGGAGCCCGGCGCCCTGGACGGTGGGCCGATGGTGAACAGCCGGATGCCCGCCATCCGCGCTGCCTGCGAACCCACGGCGATCATGTTGCGGTGGCACAGCATCACTTCGGCACGGCTGTCCACGAGCAGTCGCATGATCTCATCAGCCGTCATCAGAGGGCTCACCTGCACGACCTCCGCTCCTGCGGCAAGGATGGCGTGGCGGACGTGGTGAGACCTCTTCACGCCGGGACACAACAGGGCGATTCGGTCGCCACGACCTGGGCTGATTTTTCTCACGGCCGCGGCCAATGCGCGCACCCGGCGCCGGGCTCCAGGGGTCATGGTCTCCGCCGGCGGAGTCAGACGTGCTGGACGAGGACTGCAACGCCCTGCCCCGTGCCGACGCACATGGTCGCCAGGCCCTTTGTGGCGTTCGTGCGGTTCATGCGGTGCAGCAAGGTCGTGAGGATGCGTGCGCCCGAGCAGCCGAGTGGGTGGCCCAGTGCGATGGCGCCGCCGTCGGGGTTGACCTGGTCGGGGTCGATGCGCAGGTCCTGGAGGCAGGCGAGGGCCTGGGCGGCGAACGCCTCGTTGATCTCGGCTGTGTCGAGGTCGTCGATCGCCCAGCCGGCCTGGGTCAACGCCTTGCGGGTGGCCGGGATCGGGCCGAGGCCCATGACGTCGGGGTGCACGCCGGCGATCGTCCCTGCAACGTAGCGGCCCAGCGGTTCGAGGTCGGCGAGTGCCTGCTCGCTCACCAGCAGGAGTGCGGCGGCGCCGTCGTTCATGGGGGAGGCGTTGCCTGCGGTGACGGTACCGTCCGCGCGGAAGACGGGTTTGAGTGAGGCCAGGCGCTGGGGGCTGGTGTTCTCGCGGATGCATTCGTCGGCCGTCACCGTGACGCCGTCGGCGCGTTCGACCGGCAGGAGTTCGGCGTCGAAGGCGCCGGCACGGTGGGCGGCGGCGCGCTGGTGGCTGCGCAAGGCGAAGGTGTCCTGCTGGTCACGGGTGATGCCATGCCGCGTGGCGACCTCTTCGGCGGTCTCCCCCATGGACAGGACGCCGTGCAGGTCGGCCATCCGGGGGTTGGTGAGTCGCCAGCCGAGGCGTGTGTCGTGGGTATCGAGCGTTCGCGGGAAGGGTTCGTCGGGGCGGGGCAGCACGAAGGGGGCGCGGCTCATGGATTCGGAACCGCCGGCGACGACGACGTCCGCCTCGCCGGCGGCGACGGTGCGGGCGGCGATGATCACTGCTTCCATTCCTGAGCCGCACAACCGGTTGACCGTGGCTCCGGGGACGGTGTCCGGGAGGCCGGCGAGCAGGACGCTCATCCGCGCGACGTTGCGGTTGTCCTCTCCGGACTGGTTGGCGGCGCCCCAGTAGCCGTCGTCGATCCGGGCCGGGTCGAGTGCCTGTACGTCGGCGAGCAGGCCGCGCAGGACCGTGGCCGCCAAGTCGTCCGGACGGACGTTCGACAGCGAGCCGTGCAGTTTGCCGATGGGAGTTCGGCGGGCAGCGGCGAAGTAGACGGGACGCATCAGGAGTTCCTTTCACTGGCTCAGGTGAAGGCGGCGACGCCCGTCAGGGCCCGGCCGATCAGTAGCTTGTGGACCTGGCTGGTGCCTTCGTAGAGGGTCATCACGCGGGCGTCTCGCAGGTACTTGGCGACCGGGTATTCGTCGATGTAGCCATAGCCGCCGAAGATCTGAATAGCGTCGTTGGCGGCGCGCACGGCCGCCTCGCTGGCGTACAGCTTCGCCATCGAGGATTCTGTGGCGAACGGCAGGCCGCGGTCGATGTGGTCGGCGACCCGCCACACCAGCAGCCGGGCCGCGTCGACGTCCACCGCGATGCCCGCGAGCAGATCCTGCACGAGTTGGTGGGCGGCGATGGTTTTGCCGAACTGCTCGCGCTCTTTGGCGTACGCGACGGCCGCCTCCAGGGATGCTCGTGCCAGGCCCACGCATCCGGCTGCGACGGACATGCGGCCCTTGGCCAGCGCCGCCATGGCGATGGAGAAACCCTTGCCCTCAGGACCCAGGACAGCTGTTCGGGGCACGCGCACGGCGTCGAAGATCAGCTCGGCGGTGGGTTGTCCGCGCAGGCCGAGCTTGCCGTGCAATTCCCGGCGTTCGAGGCCGGGAGTGTCGGTCGGCACGAGGAAGGCCGTGATGCCCCGGTGGCCGGGTTCCCCGGTACGAGCGAATACCAAGGCGACGTCCGCCCAGGTGCCGTTGGTGATGAACATCTTGGAACCGCTGATCAGCCAATCCGCGCCGGCGCGCTCGGCCCTGGTCGTGAGCCCGGCCGCGTCGGATCCGCTGCCCGGCTCGGTCAGTGCGAAGCATCCCAGTGCCTGGCCGCTGGTGAGGGCGGGCAGCCATCGTTTCTTCTGGTCCTCGTCGCCGTAGGTGTTGATCGAATTGGCGACGAGGCCCAGAGAGACGGACACGATTCCGCGGACGGCGGAGTCGCCCCGGCCGAGTTCCTCCAACACCAGGGCATAGGCCAGATGATCGCCCGCTGAGCCGCCGTACTCCTCGGGGATCGTCAGGCCGAGAAATCCGAGGTCGCCGAGCCGGTCCACGATCGTCCGGTCGACGGATTCCGCGCGGTCCCAGTCACCGGCATGGGGAGTGATCTCGCGGGCGACGAATTCGGCAGCGAGTTGCCGTACGGCGATCTGTTCCTCGGACAGTTCGAGGTTCATCCCGTCCTCCAAAACTAGCAGTGCAAGTTTTGATTGCATCGTAATCCAGGTAAACTAGCGTTGCAAGTTTTCAAGGATGGCATCCAGGCGCAGGGAGAACGTCGTGGCGCGACCTCGTCAGCCGTTGCTGAGCCGGGAACGTATCGTGACCGCGGCTCTCGCCCTGGTCGACGCCGAAGGGCTCGACGCCGTCTCCACGCGGCGGCTGGCCACCGAACTCGGGGTTAGCGGACCGTCGCTCTACAACCACGTGGCCACCAAAGAGGAGCTGGTCGATTCCGTCGTGGACGCGGTGCTCAGCGAGGTCGACACGTCGATGTTCGCCCGGCTCGGTGGCGATGACCGTGACTGGCGCACGGCCTTGGCGGCCTGGGCGGAGTCCTACCGGGCTACGCTGGCCGCGCATCCCAACATCGTCCCGGTGGTGGCCAGGGGGCCCGGACGGCGTCCTCATGCGCTGCAGATCGCCGACGCCGTCTTCGGGGGGCTGGTCGCGGCCGGGTGGTCTCGCCGTGAAGCCACCCGGGTGGGAGCGCTCATGCGGTATTTCGTCACGGGTTCGGCGCTCGGCTCCTTCGCCGGCGGGTTTCCCGATGACGCGACCGTGTACGAGGGGAACTACGCGCACCTGGGGCAGGCGCATCTCCTCGCCGAGCGGCAGCAGGAGATCAACGAGAGCGCCTTCGCGGTCGGTCTTGAGTCCCTGCTCGACGGGCTTGAGCTGCGGTATCGGACAGTAACAGCAGGCGGTGACCCGTCGGAACGGGTCACCTGAGTCACTCCCCCGTCCACACCGGCGCCCGCTTCTCGGCGAAGGCGCGGGCGCCCTCCTGGGCGTCGTGTGAGGTGAAGATCGGGGCGATCAGCTCCCGCTGCCGGTCGAAGGCGACCTCCGCCGGCCACTCTCGTGACTCCACGAGGACCTGCTTGGTGACACGGACCGCCAGCGGCCCGTTCGCGGCGATCGCGGCGGCGAGCCGCCGGGCCTGCGCCAGTGCTTCTCCCGGCGAGGTCAGCCGGTTGACGAGGCCGAGCGCGTGGGCCCGTTCCGCGGGCAGGAAGTCGCCGGTCAGCGCCAGTTCCATGGCGACCTGGTACGGGATGCGTCCGGGGAGGCGCAGCAGCCCGCCCCCGGCCGCGACCAGCCCTCGACGTACCTCGGGGAGGCCGAACTGGGCGTTCTGGGCGGCCACCACGAGATCACTCGCCAGCACCAGCTCGCATCCGCCCGCCACGGCGTAGCCTTCGACGGCGGCGATGAGCGGTTTGCGCGGAGGCGCCTCGACCAGGCCCGCGAACCCGCGTCCTGGCACGTAGGGGCGTTCTCCGCGCAGGAACGCCTTGAGGTCCATGCCGGCGCAGAAGACGTCTCCTACGCCGGTGATGATGCCGACTTTCAGGTCCTGGCGGGCGTCGAGCTCGTCCATCGCGGCGGCGATGCCTTCGGCGACGGAGCTGTTGATGGCGTTGCGTGCCTTCGGGCGGTTGATGGTGATGACGGCGAGGCCGTCGGCGTACTCGGTGATCACTTCATCGCACATGGGTCTCCCATTCGGTTGGCTGCGGGTTATCGGCCGTTGGCTGCGCGGCTCGTCCAGGTGTAGAAGCCCTGTCCTGTTTTGCGGCCCAGGAGGCCGGCGGCGACCTTCTCGCGCAGCAGTCGCGGTGGCGCGAACCGGTCGCCGAGCTCACCGGAGAGGTATTCGGCGATGGCGAGCCTGATATCGAGCCCCACCAGGTCTGTCAGGCGTAGCGGGCCGATGGGGTGCCGGTAGCCCAGGACCATGGCGGTGTCGATGTCGTGCGGCTCTGCCACGCCCTCCTCCACCATGCGGATCGCCTCCAGGCCGAGCAGCACCCCGAGGCGGCTGGTGGCGAACCCGGGACTGTCGCGGACGACGACGGGGTGGCGTTGCCACCTCTGGCTCCAGCTCTTCGCCAGTTCCACGGTCCGCGACGCTGTCCGCTCACTGGTGACGATCTCGACCAGTGCCGACTTCGCGACCGGATTGAAGAAGTGCAGCCCGAGAAACCTGTCCGGGGCATGGACGGCCTGTGCCAGTCGGCCGATGGCGATGGAGCTGGTGTTGGTGGCGAGGATCGCATGGGGCGCCACCCTGCCGGCTGCGGCGAGCACGTCCGCCTTCAGCTTCGCGTCCTCCGCCACGGCCTCGATGACAAGGTCCGCTTCCGGCGGGGTGCGCGAGAGGTTCGTGGTCGTTTCCAGCCGGGCGAGCGCGTCGGCGTCGTCCGGCCACTCTCGGCGGACCCGTTCGGCCACCCGGCCGGCGGCCGCCTGGTCGACCTCGACCACGGTCACGGTGCTGCCCGTGGCGGCCATGAGGCCGGCGATGCCGCATCCCATGGTGCCCCCGCCGATGATCGTCACGTGACGCGGGTGATTCGTCATGTCTCCTTCAAGTGTTTGGCTGAAACCGCTGGTCACTGCGCCTTATCAGTCGCGAGAACGGACGCGGCCCTGGGCCGGAGCAGCCGCCGGAGGAGGTAGATCACCGCGATCCCGGCGGGCGCGACCAGCCCGAGCCCGAGCTGGCCACGCGTTTCGGGCAGGACGACCATGCTGACGGCGACCGCCACCAGAAGCCCCAGCGTGAACCAGCTCAGATACGGATGACCCCACATCCTGACGCGCAGCTCTCCACCCTCCTGCTCGACGAGTCTGCGCAGCCGTAGCTGAGAGATCGCGATCATGGCGTAGATGACCAAGGCGACACTGCCCGCGGCGTTGAGCAGGAACGCGAACACCGCCTCGGGGGCGAGGTAGGCCACCGCGACCGCCAGCCAGCCGGCCAGCGTGCTGAGCACGATCGCACGGATCGGCGTGCCGCGGGCCGTGGTCCTGGCCAGGGAGCGCGGCGCCTCACCTTGAGCGGTGAGAGCGAACAGCATGCGGGACGCGGTGTAGATGCCGGCGTTGAGCACCGACAGCACGGCGGTCAGCACGACGAGCTGCATGGCGACGGCCGCCCCCGGAACGCCGAGCCGCTCCAGGAGGGCGACGAACGGGCTCTCGCCCGGCTGGATCTCGGCATGCGGGATCAGCAACACGATGAGGCCGATCGAACCGACGTAGAAGATGATGACCCGCCACACCACAGTGGTGGCTGCCCTGACGACTGCCCTGACCGGGTCGGTGGCCTCCGCGGCGGCGATGGTGACGATCTCCGCACCGAAGTAGGAGAAGACCACCACGGTGATGGCGCTCAACACCCCGGCGGCGCCCATCGGGGCGAGCGGGCCGTCGCCGATGGCCAGAACGTGCGCCGGCTGTCCGGGCAGCACGCCGAACAACGCGGCGACCCCGATCGCCAGGAAGACCACGATCGCCGCCACCTTGACGGCGGCGAACCAGAACTCGGCCTCGGCGAATCCTCGCGCGGACAGCAGGTTGACCACGCTCATCACGCCCATGACGGCGGCGGAGATGACCCAGAGCGGAATGTGTGGAAGAAACTCGCCGATGATCTCGGCTCCGGCCACGGCCTCGAAGGCCACGACCACGACCCAGAAGTACCAGTACGTCCAGCCGATGATGAACCCGGCCCCATCTCCTAGGGCGAGCCGGGCGTAGTCCGAGAACGAGCCGACCGAGGGCCGTGCGGCGGCCATCTCGGCGAGCATGCGCATCACCAGGAGCAGGATCACTCCGCCCGCCGCGTAGGCAAGCGGAGCCAGCACGCCCGCCGTGTGGATGACGGCGCCGGAACCGACGAACAGCCCTGCCCCGATAACGCCTCCCAGCGCGATCATGGAGAGATGTCGAGGTCGCAGGGATCGCCGCAGCGCCTGTGGGGGATTCCAGTCGTTGTGGTGCGGCAAGGGTTCGCCTCCAGTAAGGCCGACCGCAGATGGGGGAAACGCGGGCGTGGGCAGCCTCGGCACGCGATGAGAGGGCCGCGGCTGCCCGGCGCTTGAGGCGGCAGCCTAATTGATTCGATCGATCGATACAATACTTTGCCAAGATCCGGCCATAGGAGCGTGTTCATGGCCGGGTCTGTCCAGTGATCGGCTCTGGCCCGTAATCGGTGGTGGCGTTGAGCGATCTTCACTGCAGCAGGATGCGGTGGCGCAGAAGGTCGAAGCCGGCACGGCCGTGCATCTGCCGCATGATCTTCTTCGTGCGGGTGTTGACGCCTTCGGTTCGGCCGTTGTGGTGCGGGAGGGTGAGGGCGGCGTTCACGGCGTCGCGGTCGAGTTCGATGCCGTTGGCGAAGCCGTGCAGATGGGGCAGATCCGCGGCTCGGACGGTGGTGATCCAGGCGGTGAGCTTGGTGTCGTTGCCTTCGGCTGGGGTGAGGAGTGCGGCGAAGCTGCGGACCAGGCGGGCAAGGGCGGTCAGTTCGGGACAGGCCGCGGTAAGTTCCTGCACCAGCTGGGTGTCGCTGTCGCGTAGCCGGTCGGGGTGGGTGAGCAGGAGACGGGCCAGGCGGCGCGGGGTGGTGACGGGCCGTTCTCCTTCGGCTCGGCCTTGGGTGATGTAGCGGTAGAGCAGGTTCAGGCTGCCGGTATAGCCGAGCTCTTTGATCTCGCGGAACAACTGCTGAACCGGCACGGCCGGGTCGGTGGCGCGCCGCTCGCGTAGGTGATCGCGGTAAGGATCGACGAGGGTGGGCCGGTAGCGCGGAGCACGGCGTAAGGCGTCCGGTTCGCGGGTGCGGGCATAGCGCTTGACTGTGTTGAGAGACAGATTCAGCCGGCGGGCGCACTCCAGCAGGCCGACGCCCTTGTCCAGCAAGTCGTGGATCTGCTGCCAGCGCTCGCGGGTGGTCTGTTCGCGCACGCCGGCGGGCCGGGGCGGGTTGACCGTGGCCCAGCAGGCGCTGTGGGAACGAATCTCAGCCAGGGTCTTGTCGCACAGGTTCGCCCACAGGTGCCACCGGTCGCTGACCTGCACCGCATCCGGCAAAGCACGTCGAATCGCCTCGCCGTAGGCGCCCGACCCGTCGCGGCACACGATCTCGACCCCCGGGTGGGAGCGCAGCCAGGCCTCCAGGGCGTCGGCACCGCGGCCGGGCAGGACATCGATCCGCTCGCCGGTCTCGGCGTCGGTGAGGATGGTGGCATACCGGTGGCGGCGCTTGAGCGCGAAGTCATCGACACCGAGCACGCGCGGGATCCGCAGCGGTGGCAGCGGCAGCCGCATCAGCAGGCGCAGTGCCGTGGATCTGGAGACCGTGACGGCCAGGACCGCCGAGAGCCGAGCGCCCGCCCGGCCGGCCAACTCGGTGACCACCGCGCCCAGTTGGCCGGTGAGCCTGCTTGTCCGACGCTGGTAGCGCTCGAGCAGCCCGGGCACTTGCTCACGAAACGTCTGCCGAGCACATTCCCACGCCGGGCAGAGCAGACGCCGTCCCTGTACCGAGATCACCACCCGCCGACCGTCGACCGGGACGTCGGCCACCGTCCGGCTGTAGTAGCCATGCACCCGGCCGGTCAGCCTCCCGCACACTGGGCATGGCACCGGCTTATCCCGAGTACGGGTCGTGACCCGAATGAGGTCGTCCTCGCCCTCCACACCCTCGATGACCAGGGCAGACAGGCCCGCAAACACCACATCCGTAAGATCGTCGATCTTCAGCACGGCCCAGCCTGATAGGTGTCACCCAGCGCCACCACCGATTACGGGCCAGAGCCGAAGACCGTACAGTCCCGAACAGCCCGCGGATCTCCCGGCGCCGGGCGGGTGATGTCGTTCTGGGCTACACCCGTGCCACCGAGGTGGCTGACCCAATCGAGACGTTGCTGGCCCGGCCGGAGAGTCAGCGGATGCGGAACCTGCGGCTATTCGTGTCCACCAACAACGGCAAGTCGGTGATCATAGAGAAGTTCCGGCGATCGCACCCACCGACCGCCCTGCAACTCGTGAATCGCCCTCTGAGGACGTGTTTCCGGCAGCTGGGCGACGGGGTTCCGGCTGGCGTGCGACAGGAGTTCCGATAGGTGTGCGACACCTCGGGGCGGCGTGTCGCGTGGCTTGGTTCGGCTCTTGGCTGTGGGTCGGCGCAACCTGGTCCTATGCGCACCGCGAGGCGAGTGCGGCCAGGAAGGCGCGCGAAGCTTCGTCGGCCGACCGCATGTTCTGCCCGGTGATCAGAGAGCCGTGGACCACGACGTGCGAGGTGAATTTGGCCGCCTCATCGAACTCGGCGCCCAGTTTCATGAGTCGGTCTTGCAACAAGAATGGCACGAGAGCGTCGCGTTCGAGTGCGGCCTCCTCCTGGTTCGTCAGTGCCGTCACCCTCCGCCCCTCGACAAGTGGTCGGCCGCTCACCGGATCGGTCCCGCACAATGCGGCAACACCGTGGCACACCGCGACAACGGGCTTGCCCGCGTTCAGCGCCGCGGCGATGAGGCCACCGACCACGAGATCATCGGGGAAGTCCCACATTCCGCCATGGCCACCCGCGAAAAAGAGGCCGTCGTAGTCAGTCGATGCCGCGTTCCGCAGGGGCAGCGACGCACGCAGTAGCGCTCGCGCGTCGACATCCTCATTCAACCTCCGCAAAGCCACCGTCTCGACGCCCTCGCCGAAGCTCAAAGGATCGACCGGCGGGTCGCCACCAAGTGGTGATGCGACGACAACCTCGACACCAGCCTCCTTCAGTGCGTAGTACGGCGACGCAAACGTCTGCAACCCCACGCCCGTCGCCTGCCCTGTCGAGCCCAGTTGCCCGTGAGACGTCAGGATGACGAGAACTTGTGACACCTGATGATCTCCCTTCCGCGCTGCAAAGAACACTCTCGCCACCAACCAGCGTGCTCCCGCGATCAGCTCACCAGGAACCGCGTAGGTTCGCCGATCTCCAGGTCCACGCGCCGCACGGGGCGACCCTCGCGTGCGGCGCGAACCATGGCCAGGCCCCCGTCGGCGTAGCTGTGGCACAGCTCCGGCAGGGTGAGGTCGCCGCTGGGCTGGAACCAGTGGGACACCGCGGTGCACATCTCCAGCAGGCCGATGGTCAGCGCTTTGGGATGCGAGACGGTGAACACGCCCTCGGCGACGCCTCCTTCCACTGTGGTCCGCCACACGTTCTCGTAGGAGTCGCGCAGGCCCACCACGCGGTCGCGACGCTCACCGGACAGCGCCCGGATCTCGGTGTCGCTGACGATCTTCGCCAGCCGGTCGGTGACGTGTTCCCACACATGCTGCTCGATCAGCATCGCCAGGCGTCGGCAGGGTGTCTCCAGCGCCTGATACGCCTGGTCGGCGGCTTGTTTGAGCGGGGCGGTGCTGGTGAACATGATGTCCACCAGCAGGTCGTCCTTGCTGCCGAAGTGGTGGTAGAGCGAGGACAGGGTGACGCCGGCCTGTGTGGCGATGTCGCGGATGCCCGTGCCGTGGAACCCTCGCTCGGCGAAGAGGCTGATGGCTGCCGAGCGGATACGACGGGGCGTTTCCGCCGCATCGGCGGCGCGCGGGCGCGGCATCGTTCGGCTCCTACCTGACGAGACCATCTCGTGTGCTGAACCTACCGGATTGCGATCACTGCTGCCGTCACCCGGCCATCGTCAGGCCGCCGCTGACGGACAGGATCTGGCCGGTGACGTGTGCCGGGGACGCGGCGAAGAAGGCGACCGCCTCGGCGATCTCCTCGGGCTGGGCGAGGCGCCTGTCGGGGGTGGCGCGGACGATCGCGTCCATGGTGGCCGCGGCGCGCTCGTCCTGCTTGATCTCTTCGAGCAGGGGGGTGTCGGTGGGGCCGGGGCACACGCAGTTGACGGCGATGCCGTGGCGGGCGGTCTCCCTGGCGATGGACTTGGTGAAGGCGATCGTGCCGCCCTTGCACGCGGCGTACACCGCCTCGCCGGAGGAGCCGACGCGTCCGGCGTCGCTGGCCACGTTGACGATGCGGCCTCCGCCGCGTGCGACGAGCCAGGGAAGGGCGAGGTGAGTGGCGTTGAACACGCCCTTCAAGTTGATGTGGATGAGCTTGTCCCACAGCGGCGGCTCGGTGTCGGCGAATCGCTTCACGTGATCCCAGCCGGCGTTGTTGACCAGGATGTCCAGGCCGTTCAGCCGTGTGCAGGCCGCCTCCACGACCTCGTTCATGGACGCGTGGTCGCCGACGTCGGCGGTCAGCGCGAAAGCGTTGGGCACCTCGTCGGCGAGCGCCTGCGCGGCTGCGGCGTCGAGGTCGATGACGGCGACGGCGGCGCCCGACGCGGCCAGTCTGCGGACGATCGCGGCGCCGATGCCCTTCGCGCCGCCGGTCACGATCGCCGTGGCGTTGCCGAGAGCGGGGTGGTTGAGGGAAGAGGCGTTGGTCATTGTGGAACCCTTGTCGTCGGTGGCGGAAAGCGGTGGTCAGTCGCGCGTTTCGCGGTCGAAGGTGTGGGGGCCGGTTCCGCGTGACTTGAGCACGCGCTTTTCGATCTTCTCGGTCGGCGTCTTGGGCAGCGGACCGGTGAACTCGACGTAGCGCGGCAGCATGTGGCGGGGTAGCCGGTCGTCGCAGTAGGAGAGCAGGGCGCGGGTGTCCAGGCTCTCGCCCGGCCGAAGGGACACGACCGCCATCACGTCCTCTTCTGTGAGGTCGCTCGGCACGCCGAACGCCGCCACCTCCAGCACGGCGGGATGCCGGCTGATCACCGCCTCGATGTCCAGGGCGGAGATGTTCTCCCCGCGTCGGCGGATCACGTCCGCGCCCCGGCCGACGAAGTAGAAGTAGCCGTCGTCGTCCCGGCGGGCGAGATCTCCGGTGTGGAACCACAGGTCGCGCCACGCCTGGACGGTGACCTCGGGCATGCCGAGGTACTCGTTCAGGATCACGTGCGGCTCAAGGGGCCGGATGCAGATCTCCCCCACCTCGCCGGTCGGCAGCTCGAATCCGTCGGGATCCAGAACCTTGACGTCGAACGGGTGGACGGGACGTCCGCACGCCCCAGTGCGACGTGCCTCACCAGGACGGTTGTACAGCACGATCCCGGTGTCGCTGAGGCCGTACACCTCGACGAGCTCGACGCCGAACCTGCGCTCGAAGTCACCTGCCCACTGCGGGAGCGGGACGCCCCAGCCGAGCCGGGCGGGGTTGTCAGCGTCGTCGGGTGCGGGCTCCTGTTTGTCCAGCATGGTCAGCGTCGCGCCCATGAAGTCGAAGACGGTCGCCTGGAAGCGGCGCACCTGGTCCCAGAACCGCCGCACCGAGAAGCGCTCCACCAGTGCCGCGGTCGCGCCGAGCAGGAGCGCGGGGGCGACGGTGAAGATCGCGGCATCGGCGTGGAACAGCGGGAAGGGGCAGAACAGCACGTCGTCAGCGGTCAGACCGAGCTGCTCGGAGAAGACCTCCGCCTGCCGGAGCACATACCGGTGCGGCAGCACACAGGCCTTTGAGCGGCCGGTGCTGCCGGAGGTGAACAGCAGAATGCTGGGGTCTCCCGGACGGGTGTCGTGACGGGGTGCAGAGGACGCGGGCGCCGCCAGGTCCTCCCAGCGCCGGAAGGAAGCGGCATCGGCGTGGGCATCGGCCTGGCTGCGGACGAAGACCGCGCGCAGGTTCACCTCGTTCAGCAGCGCTTCCCCCAGCGCCGGCAGGAACTGTTCATCGACGATCGCGACCTCGGCCCTGGACGTCCGCAGGGCGGCCGCGATCCCATCGCCCAGCAGCGCCGTGTTCACCGGCGCCGCCACGGCCCCGATCCGGCCCAGAGCCAGCCAGGAGATGACGAACTCGACGCAGTTCGGCAGGACGAGAGCCACGCTCTGCCCCGCGCACACGCCGTCGTCCGCCAAGCCGGCGGCCACCGACTGGACTCGCGCGGCCAGTTGGCGGTAGGTGAGTGCGTCGTCCTCGACCCGCACTGCCAGGTGGTCGGGCCGGGTACGGGCGTGCTGGTCGACGAGGTCGCTGAGGGTGCGCACGTCTTCGATCATGACCGAGCCTCCCTTCGCGCCCGGCGAGCCTCGAACTCGCGCAGGTTAGTCTCGGCCACGTCGGTGCGTCGCGCCTCTCCGACCGTGACCGCCTCGCGTTCCAGCGCACGCAGCAGATCCTCATGACCGCCGTCGCTGATCAACCGCCGGGTCAGCCGGACGGCCTGCGCGCGGCTCGCCAATTCCGCACCGAGTGCGACAGCCCGGTCGAGGACCTGGTCACCGGGCAGGACCTCGCTGACCAGGCCGGCGGCCAGGGCCCACGTCGCGTCGTAGGTCCGTCCGGTGAGCAACATGTCGCGCGCACGTCCGTGCCCGACCAGGGACGGCAGCAGCACCGACGCCCCATTCGTGCACACCAGGCCCCAGGCCACCTCCGGGCAGGCGAATACGGCGTCCCGGCCGGCCATCCGCAGGTCGCAGGCCAGGGTCAGTTCCAGGCCGCCGCCCATCGCCGCGCCGTTGATCGCGGCGACACTCGGCTTGTCGGAGGTGAGCAGCACTCTCGTAACGCGTTGCAGCCCCTCGATGGTCTCGTCGAAGGTCTCGGTGTCGGTGCGGGCCGCCTCCGACAGATCGTCGCCCGAGCAGAACGCCGAGCCCGTACCGGTGAGCACGATGGCTGCCGTCTGGTCGTGCCCGTCCGCCTCGACGAGCGCATCGATGAGGTCGCACACCATCTGGCGGGACAGCGCGTTGCGCCTTTCTGGCCGGTTCAGCGTCACCACCGACACCGGCCCTTGATGGTGGAGCAGCACTCGTCCGGCGTGGCTGTCAGCGGCTGGGATTGGGAATTCCATTGACACGAATGTATTGTATCGATCGATCGATACTATGCAAGGAGGATCATGGACGGGTATCCGGAATACCAGCGGCTGGACCTGAGCTGGGTCTCGGAAGGTGTCCTGCGGATCACCATCAACAACCCCCGCCGCGCCAACGCTCTGGATGCGGTTGGCCACGGGGAGATCACCCGAGTCTGGCGCGACGCCGAGGCCGACCCACGGGTGCGCGCCGTCCTGGTGACCGGGGCGGGCCGCACATTCAGCGCGGGCGGGGACCTCGACTGGGTCCGCAGCCTGGCCGACGACCCGCAGGCCCGGACCGCCGGGCTCCGCGAAGCTCGCGAACTCGTGACCAACCTCATCGAGTTCACCAAACCAGTGGTGTCGGCGGTACGCGGGGCGGCGGTTGGAGCGGGACTCGTCGTGGCCCTGCTCGCTGACGTCTCTGTGGTCGCCAAGGACGCCCGGCTGATCGACGGCCACACAAAACTGGGCGTCGCCGCCGGTGACCACGCGGCCCTCGTCTGGCCGCTGCTGTGCGGACTGGCCAAGGCCAAGTACTACCTGCTCACGTGTGACCCGCTGGACGGCGCGGAAGCGGAGCGCATCGGCCTGGTCTCACTCGCGGTCGACGATAGCGAGGTGCTCGACAAGGCCACCGACGTCGCCATCCGGCTCGCGGGCGGTGCTCCCACCGCGTTGCGCTGGACCAAACAGGCGCTCAATTCCTGGTTGCGAACTGCCACCCCGCATTTCGACGCTGCTTTGGCGCTCGAATTCCTCGGGTTCGCCGGGTCGGAGGTGCAGGAAGGCATCGCCGCGCTCCAGGAGAAACGTCCCCCCGTGTTCCAGCCGGGCTCTCGGTCGGCATGAGGCGGGTTCACGGTTGAGAGTGGAGAGGTGGGGTGATCGCCGTTCGGGGGCTGAAGGCGAGCAATTGCACGCGAAGGTCGCCAGCGCTGGGAGCCTCGCCGCGCCTCCACCCCACGCCGGGCGAAACGATCACAGCTAACACTACGGGCCGCTGGCGCCCCGGCCTGGCTGGCATCGGCTAAGACGTGGGTGTCCACCGTGCGGACCGACAGCACGAGCCAGTCAGCGATCTCGGCGTTGGTAAGGCCCTGAGCGAGGAGGCCGACGACCTCCACCTGGCGTCCACGGGCATCAGCAACGAGAACTGGGTTCCCCTCCCGCCTCCGGCTTCGGGTCGATCGTCTCGCTGGTCGGAGACACACGCGCGAAGCACCGCTCGTGCGATCGCGCTGAGGGCCTGTCAGCGTAAATGGCGGTGATAGGCCAGCCATCGGGTTGGGTGAGCTGCTTGCGGCAGTCATCAACAATGCTGGCCGTCATTACGGCATGCCGTCATGACGTCATGATCAAGGATCTGGCGGGGGGCGGGCTAGGGGCACCAGCCGTTGTGTTGGCAAGTCGGCTCGTGGAACAGGTCCGCGGTCTGCTCTTCTTCGAGCAGCCGGGCGAGCACGAAGTCGGCGAGAGCACCGGCGCTCATGGGTCTTGATCCAAAGCCCCCTGAGCCGTGCTATCCGACGGAACATCTACCAACAACCGCCGTACCTGCTCGTGCGACATCCCCGCATGCTGACCGATCCGACGCAACCCCCAGCCTTCCCCCCGCGCGTCCGCCATCGCTGCCCTCGACGCCGCCGCGACCACGCTGTCCAGCATCACCCGCAACTCCGCGAGCCGCCGCAACCTGATCGCCGGAGCCAACCCAACCAGCTCGGCACAGAACCGCTCAACATCCGACCGGATGAACGCGACACCCTCGAACTCCGCCATCCAGCAAGACTGACCTGGTCAACCCACTGGCGTCAACAAATGTGACAGTAACCCCGGTTCACCGGAGGTTTCCTACTCGAGGGCCCCACTCCCCCTCAGAGGCGAAGCGGCCACGGGTGTCCTGTAGGACGACCATGAAGCCGCGCCTGGCCGCCGCCGCGGGGTCGAGCACCATGGCCACCATGGGCGACTGCTTGCCGTACGGCAGCCGGCTCAGCAGCACCGGCCACGGTCCCGTACCGCCGGGCCGGGTGATCACTCCGGTCTCGGGCCGGTCACGCCACCGCGTTCAACAGGTCGGCCAGCATGTCGGGCCGTTCCAGAGCAATGAAGTGGCCCGCTCCCGGCACCTGCGTGAAATCGGCGGCAGGCAGCAGCTCCTTGTTGGCCTCCCGGTCCGACCACCGGGACCAGTCCTTCTCCCCGTAAACGAGATGAATGGGGGCCTTGACCGCGGTGTAGCGCGCGCGGGCCGCGATGAGGCTGGGCAGGCTCTGGTATACGGCCCGGGCAACAGTCGGATAGCCGGGCCGGCTGCCCACCTGGAGGAGCTCGTCCACGTAGTCCGCCCGCAAAGCGGTCTTGTCCACCAGCCCGCCCCGCAGGATCCTGCGGAGGATGGCCTTGGGCTCCACCCCGGCGACCACCGGGCCCACCCCCGGAGTGAGAACACCGCCGACCACCACACGGGCGAGGAGACCGGACCGGGCGATTCCGCCGCGGTAATCGTAGGTATTCACCGCAACGACGCGCCGTACCCGCTCCGGCAGATCGGCCGCGGTGGTCAGGGCGAGCACCGCACCCATGGACTCCCCGACCAATGTCACGTCAGAGAGGTCGAGTTCGGCGAGGAGCCGTTCGACGCCCGCGCGCATCGCGGGCTCCTGGTACGACGCACCAGGCACGATCTCGGAGTAGCCCATCCCCGGGAGATCGAGGACGTACACGGTGTACTGGTCGGAGATCAAGGGGATGAGGAAGCGGAAGTGCTCGGCCTGCGTTCGCACGGTGTGCAGCAGGACCAGGGGGGCACCCGTGCCCGCCTTGAGGTAACGCAGCGTTCCCTCATGGCTGTGGCGCCTTCCGCGCGGGGCGATGGTGTGGCTGGTGGTCCCCGGAATATGGATCGTGGGACGCGCCTCTTGGCTGGGCATATCGCCGGCTCCCTGTGGCGGGCAGGAGTCAACCGGCCAGCTGGTTGAGCTTGCGGATCTGCTTGTCGAAAACCCGGGCAGGAGCGATGCGACGCAGTGTGCTTGCGCGTCCGGCCAGGGATCCGGCGGTGTAGCGCAGCTTCGGCTTCGGGTCGGTCGCTGCCTCGACGATCACCTTGGCGACGACGGTGGGGTCGTCGCCGTCCTTGATCGCTGTCTCCATCATGCGGTCGAAGGCGCGCCGTTGGTCCGCGTAGACCTGCAGGGGCGTGTCGGGCCGCGGGCTGTTGGCCTCGAATCCGGTGGTGGTGTAGGCGGGCTCGACGAGAAGCGCCCGGACGCCGTACTCGCGGACCTCGTGGTCCAGGGACTCGGAGTATCCCTCGATCGCATGCTTGGAGGCGGCGTAGGCGGCCATGTAAGGCGAGGGGAGGAAGCCGACCACGGAGGAGAGGTTGATGATGCGCCCGCGTCCTTGAGCGCGCATTCGGGGCAGGACGGCCTTCGTCATCCGCATCACCCCGAAGACGTTGACGTTGAAGAGGTCCTGGGCCTGCGCGACGGAGCTTTCCTCAACGGCACCGATCGCGCCCATGCCGGCGTTGTTGACCAGCACGTCAATCCGCCCGAACCGCTCGAACATCTGCTGGACCGCGGCGGTGACCGACTTGTCACTGGCCACGTCGAGGTCGAGGAAGGTCACACCGTCGAGCGGGGTGACGCGCGAGGTGTCACGGCTTGTGCCGACCACGTCGAAGCCCGCTTCGACCAGCGCGAGCGCGGCCGCTTTTCCGATGCCGGATGACGCACCCGTCACGAGTGCTACCGGCCGATTTGTCGCCATCCTGGACTCCCTAGCTCAGTGAGAAAACCGATCGGTTTCCCTCACTGTAAACCGACCGGTTTCCCCGGTGCAAGCTCAAACAGGAAACAGATCCAGGCGCGTCACCCTTCGTTCACGTTGCCCCGCCAGCAGAGGGGTCAGGGTGCGAGCGTCGCCGGGGCCA
This sequence comes from Nonomuraea turcica, assembly GCF_030718205.1. Taxonomy (GTDB): domain Bacteria; phylum Actinomycetota; class Actinomycetes; order Streptosporangiales; family Streptosporangiaceae; genus Nonomuraea. The sequence continues at coordinate 148,579 of NZ_JAUZQF010000009.1, read as the reverse complement.
GACGCATCCACCCACGCCACGATGGCACGGGCGATGCTCTCGGAGGCTTCAGGCGCGGGCAGGTCCTGAGGGGCGGTGGCGGCGGTGGCGGTGACGCCGCGCAGGAAGGCCATCACGGCGGACAGGACGTCTGCCGGCCGCAACCCCGTCCGTACTGAAGCCCGGGGATTCGGCCTGCGCCTTCGCCGTTCAGGCGGCGGGAGGCCGGTCCTCGCAGTTCAGTTCGCTCAGGGCAGGTGCGGCGTGGCGGCGCCACCCGGCGGAGATCGCCTCCTCCAGCAGTCGGGTCTTGTCCCGGAAGTGGTGGTGGACGGCGCCGCGCGTGACCCTCGCGCGGGCGCCGATGGCCTCGTAGGTGGCCTCTTCCCGCCCGTGCCGGCGAACACCAGGATGGCGGCCTCCAACACCCGGGCACGGGTGGCCGCCGCCTCTTCAGCAGTGCGCTTCATTGATACATCGCGCGACCTCCGGGCTCTGGCCCTGCTGCCCGACCCGGAAAGGTGATGCGTCAGTGCACGCCTGCCGCATCGAGAAGGGTGACCACGGTGGGCGCGATGAGCCCTGTCAGGGTGTCGGCTCCGATCCCAGCACGGGCGCTGGCGCCGTCGAAGACCACGCTGAGCTGGCGGGCCAGCAGGTCCGGGTCGCTCGCCCCACCGTGCTCGGCCTCGGCACGGAAAAAGGCCATCAGGTTCCCCTTGACCCGGTGCGCCACCTGGCTCGCAGGGTGGCTCTGGTCCTTGAGCTCGATCTGCACAGCGAGGTACTGGCAGCCTCGGAACTCGGGCGCACCCGCCTGCACCTCCACCTGCTCGAAGACGTGCAGGATCCGCTCGCGGGGTGAACGGCCATCGTCCGCCTCAGGCAGGAGCTTCTTCACGAAGGCAGACGAGCGCTCCTCCAGGCTCGCTGCCAGCAGTTCGTCCTTGCTCTCGAACAGCTGGTACATGGAGCGCTTGGACACCCCCGCCGCCTTGCACAGCGCCTCGATGCCGATGCCGACACCGTTTCGGTAGGTGAGCGTGGCCGCCGCCTCCAGCAGTCGCTCTCGGGGACTTAGCCTCACTTCGGTGGTCATACTGCGAGGTTAACCCCATTCCTGCGAAATGAAAACCGATCGGTTTCCAGCGTGTGCTGCGGCGATACCCGCTGCTGATAGCCGCCGGGCACTTCCTCGCCGCCGCGTCACAGGGGAACGCGACGAGTTCGGCGGAAGCTCGTGGACCGCACACCACCTCCGGCAGACGGACACTCGTCACCCCCTGAAGCCTGGCCTGCGTCCGGAACGCCTCCTCGAACGCCGTCGCGCGATCAGTCGCGATCCCGACGTAGTCCACCTGCAGGTCCAGAGCCTGCCGGGCGAGCGTCTCCAGGTTGCCGCCCCCGGGCCGAGATCGCCTTGATGCAAGCGGGCGCGGTTGCGCTCGATCACATCGATCGCCTGGGTGCCGATGGATCCAGTCGATCCCAGAAGGACCAGGCTGCGGGGCTCGGGGAGGACAGAAGTCATGATCGGACGCTACTGGCCTATGAGGCGTGACGGCTAACAGGTGATATATCACCGTCGGTGATGCGCAGTGCCGCCAGGTGGGTGGCCAGGCCGCCGATTCCTTCCGGGGATATACGGCGATCGCCTTCATCTTCGGTGCTCCCTCCGTGAGCGATGGTGACGGGCGCCCGGTCGCCACCGGCCGAAACCGATGGGCGACAGAGCTGCGGAGCGGGTGCGGACGGGCCGCTGGATGCGGTCCTCGGGTGAGGTGTAGGCGCAGTTCAGGAAGCGGCATGGGTAGGCCTGGTCGTGCATGAGCTTCGCGCAGGCCACGGTCCCCCACAGGCGCCGGTGCAGCAGCGCCGCGGTGAGCGCGCCGAGTGTCGGTGCCACGAGGTATACCCACAGTCCCGTCCAGGTGCCGCCGACCAGCGCGGGGCCGATGCTGCGGGCGGGGTTCAGGCTGGTGCCAGACACCGGCGCCTCGGTGAACACCAGTACGGCCACGAGCGATGACGCGGCGGCCGCGGTGTACGGCATCAGGCGCGGGCTGTCGACGAAGGTGAGGATCAGCGTGAGGAGCAGGAACGTCATCACGGCCTCGGCGACCAGCGCGGTGGCCGCGCCGCCGAGCCCGGGTACAGTCGCGCCGACCCGCACGCTGGCCGCCGCACCGTCCCACACCAGAAGCGCCGCCAGCGCGCCGGTGCTCGCGCCCGCCACCTGCGCTGCGGCGTACTTCAGCGCCGAACCGGACGTCATCTTGCCCAGCACCCAGAACGCGGTCGTGACCGAGGGGTTCAGATGGCCGCCGCTGATCCGGCCAAGTGGCGAGTAGATAATCCCCGCCGCCGCAGTAGAGGTCAGGACGCCCGTCAGGAGCCTCCGCAGGTCCTCGTTCGGCACCGTATCGACGAGCGGCGAGCCGGGTGCGAAGCCTGCGACGGTCGCGCTGACGACGAGCAGTAGCAGGAGCGCCGTGCCGGCGAACTCGGCGGTGACCTCACGCCATCCGACCATTGCCGTTTCCCCGGCCCGCGCCGGCCGCCCCGCCGGCCCGCGCGGTCCGTTCGGCCTCGTCGATGGCCCAGGCGGCGTTGATGAGCCCGATGTGGCTGAACGCCTGCGGGAAGTTGCCGAGCAGCTCGCCGCTCCTGGGGTCGGCCTCCTCCGACAGCAGGCCCACGTCGTTGGTGTACGCGGCGGCTCGCTCGAATGCCTCCCTGGCCCGGCCGACCTGCCCGGACATGGCGAGCGCCTGCGCCAGCCAGAACGAGCACAGCAGGAAGGTGCCCTCCTCGCCAGCGAGGCCGTCGATGCCGTCCGCGGTGCGGTAGCGGTAGACCAGGCCCTGGTCGTCGGTGAGCCGGTCCGTGACGGCGTCGATCGTGGAAAGCACTCGCGGGTCACCCGCGGGAAGGAAGCCGACGATCGGCACCATGAGGGCGCTGGCGTCCAGCTCGTCGGAGCCGAAGGCCTGCGTGAACGCCCCCACCCGATCGTTCCAGCCCTCGCGCAGCAGGGTTTCGCGGATCTCGGCGCGGGTCCGCCGCCAGGACTCGACACGCTCCTGCGCCCGTAGGAGGCCGGCGAGGGCGATGCCGCGGTCCAGCGCCACCCAGCACATGAGCTTGGAGTACAGGAAGTGCCGCGGCTCCCCGCGTATCTCCCAGATGCCCTGGTCCTTTTCCATCCAGCGCTCGGCCGCGGTGTCGGCGCAGGCGACGAGGAAGCGCCGGACGTCGTCGTCGATGTCGCCGATCTGGTGTTCGAGGCGCATGGCCGCATCGAGTAGCTCGCCGTACACGTCGATCTGCCGCTGGTTCCACGCGTCGTTTCCGACGCGTACCGGTCGGCTGCCGCGCCAGCCGCGCAGGTGCGGCAGAGTGCGCTCGCTCAGGTCGTGCTCGCCGCGGACGCTGAACATGATCTGCAGCGCGCGGTCCTTGCCCAGGGATGGGGCGGCGGTGGTGAGGAAGGCGAAGAAGTCGCCCGCCTCGTCGGGGCAGGCCGCGACCCACAGGGCGCCCATGGTCAGTGACGCGTCCCGTACCCACGTGTACCGGTAGTCCCAGTTGCGCTCGCCGCCGGCCCATTCGGGCAGCGACGTCGTGGCGGCCGCGACGATCGCGCCGCTGGGCTGGAAGGACAGTGCCTGCAGCACCCGCCCGCTGTGGTGCACCAGGTCGCGCCACGGGCCGTCGTAGGCCTGGTGGAGGCTGGACCACGACTGCCAGGCGACGATCGTGTCGTCCAGCCGGGCCGCCAGTTCCGCCTGGTCCCACACCCGCGAGGGAGTCTCCTGCAGCGTCGAGTGGTGCATCCCGAAGTGCCGTGTCTCGCCCTCTCGCACCGTGAACACGCCGTATCCGCTGCAGTCGCCGATGCCGAGGGGGACCGGCGTGGTCAGCACGAGCCACTCGGCACCGCCGCGGGCGGTCACGCCGCCGTCGACGACGGACAGGATCGGGTAGATCAGGCCGTACTCCGGCCGGGGCCGGTACTCCATCTCCATCGGCACCTCGCCGCCGACGCCGGACACCCGTCGGGCGAGCAGGTGCGGCACACCGACGCCAAGCCGGTGGCCGCCGTCGTCCGGGCCGGTGAGCAGGGCGTCGGTGAGAACGACCGTGCCGCTCCCGGTGCGGAAGGTGGTCTCCAGCACCATCGTCTGCGGTAGGTAGCGGCGCGTCGTCTCATACGGGACGGCCGGGCGGATCGCCCAGTGCCCGGCCTCGTCGTCCAGCAGGCTGGCGAAGACGGACGGCCGGTCGAACCGAGGGAAGCACAGCCACTCGGCCGACCCGTCCCGGCTGATCAGGCCGGCGGAATGGCGATCGGACACCAACGCGAGGTCGGCGATGGGTGTGCTGCTCATCAGTGCTCCCGGCTGCCATTGGCATCAAGAACTGGTCGAACTGTCCGCACTGGATCCTGGCGATGTCGTCAATCCCGACGCCTTGTTTCCGACCGACCGGCCCAGCGGCACGACCCTGCCCGGACGGCTTACGATCGTGGGCAGCGGATACCAGGGCATCGAGTTCGCCTCAATCGACCGCGGGTTCGGTTCACAGGTCACCGTGTTCGAAGCCGCTCCGAGAATTCTGGGGCGTGAGGACGCCGGGCGGCATGACCGGCACATCCCTCACGGCTGGGTCCGTCCTACGGTCCGCGCCACCGGCGGCTTGCAGGGCGTCCGCGGCCGTCAGCAAGGAGGCTCCGAGGAGCACGACGTCCTTCACCAGGAACTGCCCCGCGAGGGACAGCTTCGGTTCCCCGCGGGTCTCTTGCCACGCCTCGGGCGTCGTAGCCAGGAAGCTGAGGGTGGTGGCGAACACGCCGACGGCGGCGAGGCTGCCGAGGGCTGACGCCCTCGGCGCAATCGGTTTTGCTCCGATCAGCGCGCCCAGAACGATTTCAGTGACGCCGATCAACCTAGCGACCTTCTTCTCCCCCAATCTGGCGATAAGCCACGAGAGTGGGGGGCTTGAGGTTACGAGGGGACGAATATTCTCTACCTCGTAGTCTTCAAATTTTATTCGCCCAATCTCCAGAAGGTTGATCGCAAGTCCATACCGAACGGTCGAAATCCCCACACTACGTACTATGTTTCCGATGCGGTGCATTTCCATGGAATCCTCCCCTAATACGTCGTTTATATCGCCCAGTGTAGGATTCGAAACATCAACCAACACTGAGCATCAGGTCATGCTTCACCATCGGTGTCGAGGCCACCGCCGATCACCGCTACGCGGTCGGCGACGACCACGCGGCCGGGCCGTGTCCGTGCGGCTGGTCCGGGACGTGCCCACGGGCAGCCCGTATGGTGACCAACCGACCCACCACCGCGCGGGCCGCGTGCTGGACCTGTGGCAGACGGGTCGGTAAGACTGCTGCTACCAGGTGCACGCGTTGCGTTAGTGCAGGTAAGCCCTCTTGCTTCGGGCCGAAACGGCCCGGAACTTCTAGGGGCGCAGACCAAGTAACGGTGAAGGGGACAGCCCCCTGGTCGCGGCGGGGTGCGCGCGAGGGTTCCGGCTCGAACATGGTGGGATAAGTCCGGCGCGATAATGCGATCTTCGGCGTTTTCGCAGGTCGCGTTGCTCGATATCCACCGGCTGCCCCTTCCAGCCGTACTTGGGCTGTGGGCCTACGTCTTACCCCAACCGGACCCCGCCGCCGGACGTCCCACCGACGCGGAAGTCCTGACCTCAACCTGCGAAGTCCGAGGAACAGGGAGCTGGACCGTCTCTGCCGGACCTGCAAGACTATGCCGCCCAGGACTGGTGACATGGTTGTCATGATGTGGGTGGAAGACGGGGTAGCCGTCCACCAGCTCCACACCTCTGACTGCGGCGACTATCTCGAGCGGCAGCTGTGGATGGAGATCGACGCCGAGCAGGTGCGCCAGGAGGAGGAGCACGCCGAACAGCTCTTCCCCCTGCCGCCAACCGCTAGCGTGCCGCGGTGGCCGCAGCGGGAGCCTGGACGGTCACCAGGCCACAGGCCAGCCGGCCCTCGCGCGTGCCACGGAGTCCACGTGGTCAAGTGCATCGTCCATGCTCAGCGGGGGCCTGGGCCCGCTGGGGAAAATGCTTCGGCATCCTCGCCCACATGCTGGCGAGGGTGCCGAGGGACAACCGTTCAGCGTCGAGTTCGGCTGCGGCGGCGGCGCCTGGAGCTGGGGCCTCGCCGGCGCGGCAAATCGCTGTCCGAGCCGATCGTGCGGAGCGCGATGGGCAGGTAGTGCTGGATGGACATGACATCTCCCAGTTCATTGGTGTGCCGGTCGGGATGTGGACCGGCTTATGTGCATTCATTTAAGTTTCAAAGGTCCCCCAACCGGGGATGCGGGCGGAGGCTTCCCCGAAATGGGCCACTTTTGGGGCATTTCTCCTGGCGTTGGCCGCTTGCCGACCTGATCTGATCGTCCTTGGGTGTTGCTGGGACCGGTCTGCTACCTAAATGGGGCGCAGACCAAGTAACGGTGAAGGGGACAGCCCCCTGGTCGCGGCGGGGTGCGCTAGGGTTCCGGCTCGAACATGGTGGGATAAGTCCGGCGCGATAATGCGATCTTCGGCGTTTCCGCAGGTCGCGTTGCTCGATATCCACCGGCTGCCCCTTCCAGCCGTACTTGGGCTGTGGGCGAAGCTGACCCGCGAGGACGGCAAGTCCTTCGCTTTGAGTTGGCCCACCGCGCTGCCAACGCCGCGGATCGAGGGCAACAAGGCTGTCTACGAGGGCGCCGCCGGTCTGCCAGGCGCCGACCTGGTGATTACCGCCCTGCCGACCGGTTTCCGTCACGATGTGGTCTTGCGGAAGCGGCCCACCGGTCCAGTGGAATTCAAGCTGCCCGTCATCACGGACGGCCTGACCCTCAGCTTCTCCGTGCTGGCTCACCGGGCATCATGCCCGTACCGTTCGTTTCGCTGGTGTTGTGGGATATCCGCTGATGAGCGGCAGCCCCAGCACGAACCTCGCTCCACGTGGCGAGTCCTCGACCGTGAGGGTGCCGTGGTGGGCGTGCGCGATGTCGCGGGAGATGGCCAGGCCGAGCCCGCTTCCGCCGGGATCGCGGCGGCGGCCGTCGTCGAGGCGGACGAAGCGTTCGAAGACGCGTTCGCGGTGCGCGGGCGGGATGCCGGGCCCGTCGTCGGTCACCGCGACCGCGACCCCGTCGTCGGCCGGCTCGACAGTGACCTCGACAGAGGATTCGGCGTGCCGCTGCGCGTTGGCCAGGAGGTTGCCCAGCACGCGGATCAGCTGCATGCGCGAGCCGCTGATCTTCAGTCCGGCGGGTGCGTGGAGGGTGATCGGCACGGAGATCGGCGCGGCCGAGGACTGCTCGCTCACCTCGGCGGTGACGAGCTCTCCGAGGTCGATCTTCTCCGGGGGACGCGGGTCGGCGGCCGGGAGTCGGGCCAGCAGCAGCAGGTCATTGACGATCGCCTCCAGCCGGCCGGCGGTGGTCAGCGCCGTCTGGAGCGTTTGTCGGGCGTCGACGTCGTCGGGGTAGAGCAACGCCTCCTCCAGTTGCGCGCGCAGCCCGGCGATAGGGGTGCGAAGCTCGTGGCTGGTCGTGGAGGCGAACCGGCGTAGCTGCTCCACCGCACCGTCGAGCTGGCTGAGGGTCTGGTTCGTGGTGGTGGCGAGCTGGGTGATCTCGTCGTCGCCCGGCGGTACGGGAACACGCAGGCTGAGGTCGCTCACCGTGATCTGGGAGATCTGGGTCCTGATCGCCTCGAGCTGAGCAAGTCTGTCTGTAGCACTCATGGCTGCTTTCCCTTCAGGTGTCGGGAGTTCTTGGTCTTGATGTGCGGCTCACTGTGGCGTCGGCGGTGAAGCCGAACCCGCGAGGCAACGTCTTGTGGACGGCCGAGGCTCCCTCCGCTCGACTTGCGTTACAACAAATGACTGTAACGTAAGTATTCCCCATCCCTCCGGTAGCCGTGCTTGTGTTACGGTTACGATCTGTAACGTATCTCGTACGGCATGGGCCCAAACCGTCATCCGCGAGGTGAGCCATGGTCCGAGGACGACAACCGCAGGGCGGACAACGTGGCGGCAATGGCACGACAGGCGAGACCGAACGTACGCATCAGGGAGGCCGGCCTCGCGACACGGCCATCGACGAAGCCATCATCCGGGCCACCCGCGAGCGGCTCGTACGCGACGGCTACTCGAGGATGACCATCGGTGACATCGTCGCCGACGCCAAGGTGACCCGACCCACGCTCTATCGCCGCTGGAAGAACAAGTTCGACCTGGTGATGGACGCGCTCGATTATGGGTTTCGCAAGCAGCGCGAGACATACACCGTCGACCTTTCCGAGTTGGATCCTCGAGACGCGCTCGTCGAAGCCGTCCGCCGACTCGACCCCGCGTACTTCAATCCCGACGCCATGGTGCTGATGGGCAACTTCGCCGGCGAGGCGCCCCGTACCCCGGAGTTGCTTGAGATTCTGCGCGAGCGCGGTGTCGAGCCTCGCGTCGCCCTGGTGGAGGAGGTGCTGAAGCAACTGCAGGAACGCCACGCGGTCAACGCCGACATCGATACCCGCACGATCGCGATGATGTGCTTCGGCAGTTACTTCGCCGCGTTCTACTCCGGCGAGCCGAAGGAGGAGCTTCCCGAAAGCGTCGTGGCCGTACTTTGGCCAGCCATCGCCACCTCACCGCGAGGGCGTTCCGGCACTGGAACCGGACGATCTAAGTAGTTCTCATGGACGGCCGTGGCGGATGTAGCCGGGGTGTGCGCGAGATCGGTGTAGATCCCATGCCGGACATGCGCACTCCAACGGGCGGTGATCACCCGCTCGTATCGGTCGAGGCGTCGCCGCAGCTCAAGGTTTTCGCCTTGGGCCACTTCCAACGCTCTGCGCAACTCCGCCACCTCGTTCCGTCGAGCGCGCCGCTCCACTTCGAGCTTGCGCGTGAGAACCCGCACGGCGGATAAGGACGAGGAGCCGGGCTCGTCATCCGTGGCCGCATGGCGCGGTGAGCTGCGGAACTTGGCTCGTTGTCGTTCGATCTGCGCGCGCAGTTCAGCGTGGCGATGGAGGAAATCGGTGCTCACGCCGGCGGCCTTCGCGACGGCGGTGAAGCTGACGGGCTCGCGCGATCTGGACAGGCGTCGCAGTGCGCGGCGGGCCTTGTCGCGTGCAGGCTCCGCGGACCGCGTGTGCCTGTCCATCTCGACGCACGACAGAGAGGGTTCCGTGCTGCGGGGGGCTTGGCGAACCTGCCTGAGGACGAACTGTCCCGAGCAGTCTTCTTCGCTGCCGCCCGTGGCGTCACTTCGCCTGCCTACGTGAAATCGTGGGCCGACGCCGAGCTGCACGAGGTCGCGCCGGGCACGCCCCTCGCGGGACCGAGAACCACCGGCAGCCTGACCGGTCCCTCGGTGATGATCGACGAGTTGTAGACGATCTCGTCCGCCCCGACCGCCAGGCGCAACTCGGGGAACCTGCCGAACAACGAGGCCAGCGCGATGCGTGTTTCCAGCCTGGCCAGCGGCGCACCGAGGCAGAAGTGCGGACCGCGGCCGAGCGCCAGATGCATCTCCGGCTCCCGTGTGACGTCGAACCGCTCGGCTTCCCGGCCGAACCTGGCCGGATCCGTGCCCGCTCCGGCGAGGCCGACCATGATGGCCTCCCCGGCCGGGATCGTCACCCCGGCGAGCTGCACATCATGCCGCGGGTAGCGCAACATGATGCCCACCACCGAGGTGCGGCTGCGCAGCGTCTCCTCGACCACCTGCTCCCAGGCGATCTCCGTACGCGCCTGCGCGAGCTGCTTCGGGTCCGAGCACAGGGCGATGACGGCGTTGCCGATCAGGTGCACGGTGGTCTCGTGACCGGCGATCAGCATATGCCACATGATCCACAACATCTCGTCCTCGGACAGGCGGTCGCCGTCGTCCTCTTGTGCGCGGATGAGCCCGGTGGTGAGGTCGTCGCCGGGTTCATGGCGCTTGCGCTCGATGAAGGCGGCCAGGTAGCCGAGCACCCCGTTGTTCGCGGCGAGGGACTCCTCCGGAGTGGCGATGTGCGACACCAGCACGTTGCCCCACTCGCGGATCTGGGGCCGCTCGTCCTCGGGAACGCCGAACAGTTCGCAGATCACCGTGAGGGGCAGCGGGGCGTTGAAGGAGGACACGAGGTCGACCACTCCACCTTCGGCGGCCATCCGGTCGAGCAACGCGTCCGTCATCTTCTGGATGCGTGAGGTCAGCCCCTGCACGCGGCCGGGCGTGAAGGCGTGGTTGATGAGACCTCTCAGCCGATGGTGGTCCGCACCGTCCTTGGTCAGGAGATGTTTGCCTTCGATGATCTGGCGCAGCGGCCAGTCGGGAGGGATGCTGCCATCGTGCAAGGCCGCGAAGTTCCTGGGGTCCTTGCTGTAGAGGATGCCGTCGTTCGCGAGGACCTCGTTGATCATGTCGTACGAGGTCACCAACCAGACGGGCACCTTGCCCGGCAGTTCGACCCGCAGGACGGGGCCGATCTCGTCGCGATAGCGGCGGATCGTTTGGGATGTCCGCTCGTTCGGAGCCGGCAGTTGGAGGGGGATGTGCATCGGCAACAACTCCTCTGACTGAATGTCATACTTACTGTGCGTGTCACTGTTAACCACGCCAAGTAGCGAACGGTCTTACCTCCGAGCAGCTTCCACCTGCCGACCAGGCCACATTCCGTGCCGGTCGCGTCTTGGGAATGAGCACCGGCGCCTGGTTGCCGCCCGGCACCACGCCGGCGCGAGCCAGGGAACCCAGGGGGTGAGGCCTGCGGCGGCTCGGGCCGGCGGGGCATGTGGTGAGCGTGGTCTCGCATCGGTGAGCCGGTCCCGGCAGGCACCGGGACCGGCTCAGCGTCACGTGCCGAGCTTCAGGACGGCCGCGTAGTACACGTGGGCCAGCCCGATGCACTTGACGCCGTGGTGCACGATCTGCGCGTCACAGGCGACCAGCATGTCCCGGTAGAACATCCGGTCGATGCGCAGTTTCCGGTTGTAGTCGAAGGCGCCCATGGCCTTGTAGTTGCGGTAGCCGAAGTCATGACGCGCGCACTGCTTGCGCCAGTCGACCCGTTCGAACGGGGCGAGCCCGAGGACCGGCCGGTCCGGGCTGCCCGAGCACAGGTCGGTGCTGTGGTCCCAGTCGTAGCCGTCGATGTAGTAGGCGTCACCGCCGTCGAGCCCCAGCCAGCGATTCCACCCGGCGGTCGAGATCTCCGTGAGCATCGCCAGCATGTGGGCTTTCGACGGCTTCAGGCGGATCGTGATCGTGGGGCTGGCGGCGCTTTCGCCTCTCATGTTGACGGCGGTCACCCTGACGTCGTACCTGCCGATCGGCAGGTACTTCAGGGTGATCTCCGACTGGGCGAGGGGGTAGCGGGCCCGGGTCCAGGATCCGCCGCCCGCCGGCCGGTAGTACAGCCAGTACATGACGTCGGAGCCGCTGTCGTTCCAGGAGATCCGTGACCACCCGGGCCCGTCGGTGTGATAGAGGGCGCTGGGTGGCTGGGGCTTCGGGTAGTCCGGCACCGCGGAGACGGAGGAGCTCGGCGGGCTCTCGCCGTCGCGGTTGACCGCGATCACCCGGAAGTCGTAGGAGTAGCCGCGCCACAGCGGCGCGCCGATGCTGGCCTCGTGCCAGGTGGCCGGCCAGGCGAGCCGGTACCACGTGCCGGTCCCGCTCGGCTTGAACTCCACCCAGTAGAAGTCCTCCTCGGCGGTCTGCGTCCAGAGCAGGTCCACGCCGTTCGCGGTGCTGCCCACTGTGAGGCCGGTGGGCCGGGGCGGCGGCGACCCGCCGAGCGCCGAGCGGACCGTGTTCGTCGGGCTGGAGGCGCCCGTCTGGTTCTCGGCCACGACGCGGAACTCGTACTGGAAGCCCGGCCACAGCGGCTTGCCGACGTGGTAGGTGACGTTGAGCGTCGGGTAGGTCAGGTTGTACCACTCCGAGCGGCCCACCGACCGGAACTGAACCCAGTAGTAGACGCTGCCGTGGTCAGGGCTGGCATCCCACTCCAGGGCGACGAAGTCCCGGGTGCGCTGGGTGACCCGAAGGTTCGTGGGCGGCCGCGGAAGGGCGGCGGCCGCTTTCACCGATGCCTTGGCCGCCGGTTTGGGCATCGACACCTTGCCGAGCGTCGCGCTGCCCAGGATGGTGACGCGGACCGGGTCGGACGGCGGCCCGTCGCCGCCCGGGTTGGTGGCCGTGACCAGGAAGTCGTAGGCATGGCCCCCGGTGAACGGCCCGATCTGCGCGCTGTTCGTCGTGGCCGGGTACTCCAGCCGCGTGTAGGACGTCTGGCCGGCGGTCGTGTCCCGGTACGACAGCCAGTAGAAGGAGCCGTCGATCGGGGTCCAGGTCAGCTTGACCGTGCCGTCCTGCTGGGGCTGCGCGCTCACGCCGGTGACCTTGGGCGGAGCGGGCGGCTTGGGCACGACGCTGACGACGCCGCTGGCCGGTCCCTCGCCCGCGTCGTTGATCCCGGTGATCTTGTACTCGTAGGTGTGGCCGTTGACCAGCCCCTGCAGGTCGGCCGAAGGCTGCCCGGCGGGGTAGGCGAGCCGGGTGAACGTGCTCTCCCCCGCGGTGACGTCGCGCTGGTAGACCCAGTACATGCTGGCGCCCACGGGTGCGGTCCAGCTCAGCCGTACCGTGCCGTCGCCCGGCTCGGCGCGCAGACCGGTGGGGGCCTGCGGCGGCGTGACCCGTGAGACGGCGCTGACGACCGCGCTCGCCGGACCCTCGCCGCCGTCGCCGACGCCGGTCACCTTGAACTCGTAGGTGTTGCCGTTGAACAGGTCGGCGATGACCGCGCTGGTGCCCGAGGCGGGCAGGTGATAGCGGGAGAACTCGGTGTGCCCGAAGGTGACGTCGCGGCGGTAGATCCAGTAGGTCTTGGCCCGCGCCGCCGCCGTCCACGTCAGCTTGACCGAGCCGTCCGCCTGCGGCGTGGCCACGAGCCCGGTGGGCGCGTCCGGCAGCGCGACCTTGGCGGTGGCGCTGGCCACGTTGCTGGCCGGGCCCTCGCCGCCGTCGTTGCCCGCGGTGACCTTGAACTCGTAGGCGTTGCCGCTCAGCAAGTGCGTGAGCGTGGTGGTCGTGCCGTGGACGGGCAGCTCGATCTTGGTGAAGTCGGTGGCGCCCGAGGTCACGTCGCGCAGCCGTACCCAGTACCGATCGGCGCCCGCGACCGCGGTCCAGGTGAGCTTGATCGACCCGTCGGATTGGGCGGTCGCGGCCAGGTTGCCCGGCGCACCGGGCGGGGTGAACACCGCGGTCGCCCGCGCCAGGTTGGACGGCGGGCTCTCGCCGATGTCGTTGACCGCGGTGACCTTGAACTCGTAGACATGCGTGGCGATCAGGTCCCGCAGGGTCGCGCTCTCGAGGAGTGGGTCCTCCGTCGCGCTCTCGGTGAACACCGTCTCGCCCACGGTCACGTCCCGCTGGTAGACGCGGTAGGTGACGCCGGGGTCGGAGGCGTTCCAGGTCAGTTTCACGTCACCGGCCACACCGGCGGTCGCGACCAGGCCGCTCGGCGCGGGCGGGGCGGTCTTGCGGCTCTCGGTGTTGACCGTGTTGGACGGCGGTCCTTCGTGCCCTGCGGTGGTGATCGCCCTGACGTGGAAGGCGTAGGTGTGGCCCTCCTTGAGGAACGGGTCGCCGTAGCGGGTTTCTGTGACGGGGTTGCCGGTCCTCGTGAAGTGCGTCTGCCCGGCCGTCAGGTCCTTCTTGTACACCCAGTAGTTGAGGCCGGAGCCCGGCGGCGCCGTCCAGGTGAGGTGGGCGGTGCCGTCACCGGCCATCCGCACGCTCAGGTTCGTCGGCGCGCCCGGCAGTTTCGACGGGTCGGGTACGGCCGGCGGCCACTGGACCTCCACGAAGCGCGGCCGGTAGATACGCACGTCCCGGTACAGATCCTCGGGGTCCCAGGCGTTGACGTCGTAGGTCAGGAGCAGCTTGCCGGGGTCGGACAACTCCGGATGGTGGCGGCCGACGTAGACGAACTGCCGCCGGTTGCTGATCTCCGGCTCCGGCGCCTCGTACAGGTACGTCGGCCCACTGAACGGCCCGGTCGGCGCGTTGGACACGTACGCCACGATCCAGCCGCTGAACAGGTCGTTGTTCTCCTGCGTGATCATCGCGTACTGGTTGCCGACCTTGCTGACCGACATGCCCTCGCCGACGCCGCTGATCAAGCGCGCGGAGTCGCTTTCCTTGTCTGACCAGCCGCTGCCGGTCCAGAACTCCCACGGGCCGCCGAGGTCGCCGGCCTTGGCCCTGGCCAGGTGGACGAACTTGGCGCCATCGGCGTACTCGCTGCCGTAGATGTAGCTGTAGCCGCCGTCCTCCATCAGCGCCGAGCCCCAGGTCATGGAGTCGCTGACGGGCATCTGCCGGACCGAGATCACCCGTAGGTCGGGCAGGCTGAAGGTGGCCAGCGCGGTGCCCTGGCGTTTGAACCCGAGCGGAGTGCCGTCGTTGGTGCTGAGGTAGCGGCCGTAGATGACCTTGAGGGTGTTGCCCTCGACCGTGCCGTCGCCCACCCAGTAGAAGTCGTCGGAAGACAGGTCGGTGTCGATCAGCGAGGTCGGCGCGGCGGCGGTGCCCCCGTGCAGCGTTGGGCCGAGGTTGGAACCGTTCTGGATGACCATCGAGTTGCGCAGGAACGGGGCGTCCTGGGGACGGGAGTAGTCGGGGTTGACGGCGCCGAGGAAGGAGTCGGAGAAGATCCAGGCGATGCGGCCGTCGGGGAGCGGGATGGAGACGGTGGCGTCGCCGCCGGTCCAATGGCCGCCGGCGTTGCCGTACCGGCCCCACATCTCGGCCAGGTCGAGGGGCGGCGTGAGAACGGTGGCGGAGGCTGAGGTAGCGGTGGCGGAGGCGGCCGTGGGGGGCGCTTGGAGCAGCCCCATCATGACGATCAGCGACAGGGCTGCAGTGAGTAACCGGGATAACGCCCGGCTGCTGCGAGATCTGGTGATCACGCCAGGATATTAAGTCATTAGATGACTTCTTACTATATGTCTGACACAGCGTGGAGGGCCATCGCAGGTCAGAGCGCCAGCCGCGTTCCTTCGCCCGGATGGCCGCTTGGAAGCCAGTGCCGATCGGCATGACGAATCAACGGTAACGCAAATATGTTTCCACTGATGTTATCTGTGATACCGTTAAGAGGAAACGACGGAAACAGAAGGAGCATGGCATGCCAGAGAAGGTGCGCATCGTAGGTCTCGAAGAACACGTGGTTCTGCCGGTCCTGCTCGATGCGTGGGCGAAGGCCGGGGTCCCGCGGATCCCGCAGCTCGGTTTCGGCGACGAGCCGTTCGCGCGGCGGCTACGGGAGACCGGCGACCAGCGCCTGGCCGACATGGACGATCAGGGCCTGGACGTCGCGGTGCTGTCGCTGGCCACACCGGGCGTACAAAACCTCGAGGCGGCGGACGCCGTGAGCGTCGCGCGGGACGCCAATGACGCGCTCGCCGAGATCGTCGACGCGAACGCGGACCGGTTCCAGGCGCTCGCGGCCATCCCGACGCCGTCCCCTGAGGCCGCCGCCGAGGAACTGGAGCGCGCCGTCACGCAGCTCGGCCTTCGCGGCGCGATGTTGTACGGGCGCACGGGCGCCAAGCCGGCCGACGCGCCGGAGTTCGACGACCTCTACGCCACCGCCGAGCGGCTCCGCGTGCCGCTGCATTTCCACCCGCAGACCCCGGTGCAGGCGGTTCAGGAGGCGTATTACTCAGGACTGCCCAACGGTGTGGGCCCCATGCTCGCGACCGCCGGACTGGGCTGGTACTACGACCTCGGCGTCCAGTATCTGCGGATGATCTTCTCCGGCGTGTTCGACCGTCATCCCGATCTGCAGGTGATCGCGGGACACTGGGGCGAGGTCGTCCTGTTCTACCTGGACCACATCGGAATCCTGCAGAACGCGGCGAAGCTGGAGCGGCCCCTGGCCGACTACTTCCGCCAGAACTTCTGGGTGGCCGGCAGCGGCACGGTGAGCGAGCGCTACCTGCGGTGGACGGCGGAGGTGGTCGGGACCGACCGCATGTTGTACTCGACCGACTATCCGTACACCTTTGGGACGCGGCCCGGTGGCTTTCCCTTTCTGGACACCAGTGGCGGGGTCGCCCGGTCTTTCCTGGAGCGCGCGCCGTTCACCGAGGAGGAGAAGGCCGCGATCGGGTCCGGCAACTGGGAGCGGCTGACCGGTCACGTGGCCGGCCGCCGCGGACGACACGACGCCACGCTCGGGTAGCCGCCCACAATCGTCAACCTCAGGTTGACGATCCTCTATCGTCAACCTATGGTTGACGTATGGATCAGATCGTACGCCTCGACGACCTCATCAACGCGATCAAGAGCAGGCACCCCGGCAGCGACCCCCTGGAGCAGCTCTCCGACGCCGTGACGCTGGGCGAGCACCTGGGCGAAGTGGCCGATCACCTCATCGGCCACTTCGTCGACCAGGCCCGCCATTCCGGCGCCTCCTGGACCGAGATCGGCCGCAGCATGGGCGTCACCAAGCAGGCGGCCCAGAAGCGGTTCGTGCTCAAGGAGGGAGGGCTGGCCGCGGAGCTGGCCTCCTACGGCCGCTTCACCCCTCGTGCCCGCAACGTGGTTGTGGCGGCGGAGAAGGAGGCCAGGGAGGCCGGCAGCGAGACCGTCGAGCCGGAGCACCTCGTTCTCGGCCTGTTGCACGAGCCGGAGGCGCTGGCGGCCAAGGCCATGGTGACGCTCGGTGCGCCGCTCGACCAGGTCAAGGACGTCATGAAGGCGATGCTGCGCCCGGGCGGCCAGGCCGCGCCCGACCTGCTGCCGCTCGCCCCGCAGACCAGGAAGGCCCTGGAGCTGACGCTGCGCGAGGCGCTGCGGCTCGGCCACAACTATGTCGGCACCGAGCACATTCTGCTCGGCCTGCTGGCCCTCGGCGAAGGGGCGGTCGTGGCCGCGCTCAACGGGCTCGGCCTGACCACGGAGACCGCGGAGAGGGAGATCAAGCGCATGCTCCACACCCTCGCCGGCTAGCCCTACCGTGGAGGTCAGGAGGTGCGGGGGACCACCAGGCCCGATTCGTAGGCGAGGACCACGAGTTGGGCACGGTCACGGGCATGGAGCTTGGCCATGGCCCGGTTGATGTGGGTCTTCGCGGTCAGTGAGCTGATCATCATGCGGTCGGCGATCTGGTCGTTGGACAGGCCCTGCGCGACCAGCGTGACGGCCTCGCGTTCACGGTTGGTCAGTTCTTTCAGCCCCGTGCCGGCGCCGGCGCGGAGCGGCTGGGTGACGTACCGGTTGATCAGCTTGCGGGTGATCGACGGTGCGAGCAGGGCGTCACCGCGCGCCGCGACGCGTACGGCGTGGAGGAAGTCCTCCGGCACGATGTCTTTGACGAGGAATCCGGCCGCGCCGGCGCGCAGCGCGTTGAAGACGTATTCGTCCAAGCCGTAGTTGGTCAGGATGACGACGTGCACCCCGGCCAGGGCCGGGTCCGCGGCGATGCGCCGGGTCGCCTCGATGCCGTCCACGACCGGCATCTGGATGTCGATGAGCGCCACGTCGGGCAGGTGTTCCTTGACCAGGGCCAGGCCCTCCTTCCCGTCGGCGGCCTCGGCCACCACCTCGATGTCGTCCTCGAGGTCGAGGAGCGCCCGGAATCCACTGCGAAGGAGCGGCTGGTCGTCGACCAGCAGGACGCGGATCACGACGTCCGGTCCACGGGAAGTTCGGCTTGGACGGTGAAGCCGCCCTCGCCGCGCGGTGCCGCCCGCAGGCGACCGCCGAGGGCGGTGACGCGCTCGCGCATCCCGAGCAGCCCCACGCCGGGCACCAGGGCGGCGTCCGGTGTGGCCTTGCCGTCGTCATCGATGCGGATCGCGAGGGCGTCGGGACGGTAGTCGATCCGGACCGACGCCGTCGCGGCCGCGGCGTGACGGGCGATGTTGGTGAGCGACTCCTGAACGATCCGGTAGACGGTCCGGTCCACCGCGGCCGGCACGTCGTGTCGTTGCCCCCCGATCGTCAGCGTTGCGTCCAGGCCGGTCGACCGAGCCCGTTCCACCAGCTCCGCAACGTGGTCGAGCCCACGCGGCGGACTCGTGTCGTCCTCGCGCAGCGCCTCCAGGGTCGCGCGCAGCTCCCGGGCCGCCTCACGTCCGGCCTCCTGGATCGCCAGCAGGGTCTCCGGCACCTGTTCACCCCGCCTGCGGGCCACGTGGACGGCGACTTCGGCCTGCAGCTTGATGATCGAGATCTGGTGGGTGAGTGAATCATGCAGCTCCCGCGCGATGTGGAGCCGCTCCTCGTCGGCGCGGCGCCGCGCGGTCTCCTCCCGGGTGCGCTCGGCCTCATCCGCCCGCCGCTCGGCCTGCCGCAGCGCTTCGCCCGCGGCGCCGGCCGCGATCAGCCAGGCCAGCTCGAGGGCGCCTCGGGCCTGCGCGAACGCCTCGCCCGTGTCATGCAGGCCCGAGGCCAGGGCCGCGAGGGGCAGAAGTCCCAGCATGACCACGCTCGCCGCCACCGTGATCGTCCGGTGTCCCGCCCGCACGGCTGCGTACACCGCGAACAGGTACGCGACGGCCGGCACGTCGAAACCGGCCGCCTGATAACCCACCGCGCACAGCCCGGTGACGGCCAGGACGGGAACCGGAGCCCGGCGGCGCGCGGCCAGCACCAGGCCGCCGGCCGTCAGGAGCACGTAGCCGAGCAGGTCGAGGAACGTGGCCGAGTGCTCACCGGACAGCCCGGTGACCAGCAGAGCCGCCGCCACGCCGACGGCGATCGCCCAGTCTGTGACACCTGCCGGGACACCGGACCGTCCTGTGCTCATGCGCGCACCCTAGCCGGATGTTCGCCCGGGCAACACCTGCGCACGGATGACCAGCCGCCTACCGCGCACGCAGTACCTTCCGCTGCTCCTGCGGCTTCCGCAGCACGCGGGTGCGGCATCGGCGGCAGCGTGAATTGCCTGCCTCCGGGGGACGATCGGCGGTGGGTCCAGCGGACATGCTCAGGCGAGGTTCAGTCGCAGCAAGAGAAGGAGCACCTCATGCCCGTCCGTCACCTCGTTGCCGCCGTCGCAGCCGCCCTGCTGGGAGGTTTCGGGTTCGCCGCACCGGCGGCCGCGCAGGTCATGGTCCCGGCGGCCGACGTCGGTGCCTACACCTTGACCGCCGGGCGTCTCTGGTCCGTGGTGGCCGCGCTGCTGGGACTGGCCGGCGTGGTCATCGGCGGGCTGGCCCTGGCCCGCGCGGCCGGTCGGATCGGCACCGGCAACGGGCGAAGGGGGGCCATCGTGGCGCTCGTGGCGGGGCTGGCCGGCGCGGTCACCGGCGGGCTCATTGTGGCCGCCGCCGACGGTGGCCCCGGCACCGGCTACGGAATAGTCGGCGGCTTCATGGCCCTGGTGGTCGGGCTGATCGCCATGGTCCTCGGCGGGCTGGCTCTGGCCCGCTCCCGCCGCGGGCCGGGGCCGCGCTCGGCCGGCGTGCGCGCCTCGAGCTCAGCGCGTAGCTGAGGCGTCAGGACGAAGCGCGGGCCATGCGCTCGTACATCTGGGAGGACGGCGGCGGATTCTTCGGTGTGCCCCTGGTAGGGGACCGCCGCGACGTTCGTCATCGCCTCCCTGACCGGCGAGCGCACCACCGTGACCGACGCTCTGGGACAGACGTGGCGTAGCTCAACCTCCCCCGGCGAAGCGCCGTCGGCCCGGCGAACCCGCCGGGCACCTCCCGCCATGCCAGCCCCGCAAGCACCCCGGCCGGCTCCGCGACCTGAGGTGCGGAGCCGGGCGGCACGCCGGGGCAAACCCGAAAGTCGGGGACCACGCCGGTACCGGTCACACGTCCCAGGTGACCGGGAGGCTCTTCACCCCGTAGATGTCCGCGGTCTCCGGACGGAGGGCAACCTCGTCGGCCGGTACGGCCAGCCGTAGCGTGGGGAAGCGGTTGATCAGCGCGGGGAGCGCGACGCGCATCTCGACGCGGGCCAGCTGCTGGCCCAGGCACTGGTGGATGCCGTGGCTGAAGGCCAGGTGGCCGCCGTCCTGCCTGCGCAGGTTGAGCGCGTGGGGGTCGGTGAAGCGTTCGGGATCGCGGTTGGCGGTGTTGAGGGACAGGATGACCGTCGTACCGGCCGTGATGGTGTGGCCGCCCAGCTCGACGTCCTCCAGCGCGACCCTGTGGAACTGCTTGGCGACGCTCAGATACCGCAGCAGCTCTTCCACGGCCTGGTCGGTGAGCGTGGGGTCGGCGCGCAGCGCGGCGAGCTGCTCCGGGTTCTGCAGCAGCGCGAAGGTGCCCAGCGCCAGCATGTTCGCGGTGGTGTCGAACCCGGCCGACAGCAGGATCAGGGCCATCCCCTGCAACTCCTCGTCGGTCAGGTCGCTGTCGAGCAGGTCGCTGAGCACGTCGTCGGTGGGGTTCGCGCGCTTGGCCACCACCAGCTCGGCGAGGTACTGCTGGGTCGCCGTGTAGGCCGCGATCAGCTCCTCGTCGCTGACCTCTCCGCCGAGGAACTTGTCGATGTTCTCCTGGAAGAGGCCCCGGTCCTCGTACGGCACCCCCAGCAGCTCGCAGATCACGATGGCGGGGATGGGCTTGGCGAACGCGGTCACCAGGTCCACCGGCGGTCCGGCCTTCTCCATGGCGTCCAGATGCTCGGCGGTGATCTGCTCGACGCGCTCGGTGAGCAGCCGCATCCGCCGGACGGTGAACTTGCCCACCAGCGGTTTCCGGTACCGGCCGTGCTGAGGCTCGTCCATGAGGAGGAACTCGCCGGGCGGCGCCGGAGGGACCTCGATGTCGCCGTAGTCGATCAGCGGGTGATGGCGCATGAGCTCCTTGCGCGAGCTGAACCGCGGATCGGCCAGAACCGACCTGACCAGGTCGTAGCCGGTGATCAGCCAGCCCTGGTGTCCGTCGGGGAAGGGGAAGCGGCTGATCGGGCCGTGCTCGCGGGCGTCGATCAGCTCCTTGGGCGGGTCGAAGGGGCAGCCGAGCTGACGCGCCGTCGGCATCGTCGTGACGGTGTGGAGGGATTCACCCATGGCTATTCCTCATCTCGCGAAGGATGCGTTGCAATGGCCGTGCGGCGCGAGGACGCAGTCGCTGAGCCGTTCATGGCATCCACGATCGCCGACCGCTCTGATATCGGGCTGTTGCCGTGCTGACACGGCCACTGACACGACACCGCCTCAGAAGGCCGTTACTTGATCACTTTGTCGATGAAGGCGGTCAGGTTGACCTGAGTGCGGGCGATCTTCTCCTCCACGGAGAGGGTCTCGTCAAGGTCTCCCCCGGCAGCCGGCTGCTTCTTGCCCCGGGTGTAGAGGGAGCAGGCCAGATCGCTGCATACGTACTGCCCGACCGTGTTGCCCTGGCGTCCGGCCTCCCCGGTGCGGCGTGCGGTCATCAGCGCCACGCCGCCGCTGGTGTGGGTGGTCAGGCACAGCGAGCACATGCTGCGCGAGGTGAAGCCGCGAGAGGTCCCCGGGGCCGCCCGGAGCGCGATCCCGACCAGACCACCGTCGCGTTCGGCGACCAGGTAGCCGCGTTCCGGTGCGCCAGGATCTCGCCATCCGAGAAAGTCGAGGTGGTCCCAGGGCTGCTCATCGAGGTCGCGGGGGACGCCCAGGCGCTGGGCCTCGCCCTTGGAGCAGTTGACGAAGGACCGGCGGACATCGCTCTCTGTGAGGGGTTCCATGTTCCGCGAGGCTAGCTTTCCTAATATAATTAGGCAAATCACTTATTTGATTAGAAAACGATCGGAGGTCCCGTGGCCCGCGAGGGAATCACCGGCGAACGGCTCACCCGGACAGCGGCGGAGCTGGCCGACGAGATCGGCTTCGACAAGCTGACCGGCTCGGCGGTCGCCCGCAGGCTGGGTGTCAAGGACCCGAGCCTGTACGCCCACATCCGCAACGCGCGAGAGCTGAAGGTGCGGGTGGCGCTGCTGGCCCTGGAGGAGCTGGCCGACGTGGCCGCCGCCGCGCTGGCCGGGCGGGCGGGCAAGGACGCGCTGGTCGCCTTCGCCAACGCCTACCGCGACTACGCCAAGCAGCACCCGGGCCGGTACGCCGCCGCCCGGTTCGAGCTCGACCCGGAGACCGCGGCCACCAGTGCGGGGCCCCGGCACACGGAGATGATGCGGGCGATCCTGCGCGGCTACGACCTGCCGGAGCCGGACCAGACCGACGCGGTGCGTTTCCTGGGCAGCACCTTCCACGGATACGTGAGCCTGGAAATGGCGGGCGGCTTCCGCCATACCCCGCGCGACGCCGCCGCCTCCTGGGCGTGGGCTCTCGACACCCTCGACTGCGCTCTCAGAAACCGTTCACGGAAACCGGGCCCGTAACGGGCGCAGGAGAGCCGCCGGCTCGGCCGGAGCGCGGATCGCCGTCAGCTCGACAGCGCCCGCGCCAGGTCGGCCGCCGAGCCAGGAGGCAATGCGCCATGCAGCAGTTCGACCCGGTGCACTAGACGCGGCCAGGCCAACGGCACGCCGCACGCCGCCGGCGGTGCCACGGAGCCCGATGGCCCAGGCGCCCATCCGGGCAATGCGGAGGCAGGCAGGAGAGTCAGGCCGTGGCCGGCGGCCACGAGGTTGACCACCGTGTGCACGTCGTCGCCCCGGTACTCCAGCGCCACCGGGAACCCCTCCCCCACCAGATCCCGCAGCCGCGCCAACGGGCACAGGTCCGTCTGCAACCAGCGCGCGTCCACCAGGTCGCCCAGCCGCAGGGCCGTCCGCCCCGCCAGGGGGTGATCGGCGGGCAGCGCCACCACCAGTTCCTCCTCGCTCACCCCCACGGTCGTCATCGGACCGGTGTCGGGCAGCCGCAGTGGATCGCTGGGCGCGGCGATGCCGTCGGCCAGCCCCAGATCCGCCTCTCCTTCGGCCACCAGGGCGCCGACGTGCTCGCGCCCGCACGTCACCAGCGTCACTTCCAGCCGCGGCTGAGCGGCGCGCGCCCGGGCCAGGCGGCCGGACAGGACCGCGTTGATGGCCAGCGGTGTGGCGGCCAGGCGCAGCCGGTGCCGGGGTGCGGCCGCGGCGCGCAGCACGTCGGCGCGGGCGGCGCGCAGCCGCAGCAGCAGCGGCCCGGCGTGCTCCAGCAGCCGCCG
Organism: Nonomuraea turcica; assembly: GCF_030718205.1. Taxonomy (GTDB): domain Bacteria; phylum Actinomycetota; class Actinomycetes; order Streptosporangiales; family Streptosporangiaceae; genus Nonomuraea. The sequence continues at coordinate 125,445 of NZ_JAUZQF010000009.1, read as the reverse complement.
GCCCGCAGGGGTCGGCTCCACCGGGCGGCGGCTCAGCAATGCCAGCCCCAGGTCCGCCTCGAGCGCGGCGACCTGCTGGGAGATCGCCGATTGCGTGTAGCCGAGCTCGGCGGCGGCCGCGGAGAACGAGCCGTGCCGGGCGACGGTGACGAACGTCGTCAGCAAATGAGGATCCATCAGCGTTGCTTATAGCAGATGCAGATTTCATCGTTGGCGCTTAACTGGAGCGGGCGGCCACCATAGGGGCATGAGAATCGCCCTCGTCGGGGACCGCTCCCCCACCGTCCGCTCGCACACCCGCATCCCGCTGCTGATGGAGGCGCTGCGTGAGCGCGACGGCATCGCGCTCGACCCGTACTGGATCCCCACCACCGACGTGGCCGGGCTGGACGCCTTCGACGGCATCTGGATCCTGCCCGGCAGCCCGTACCGCGACGAGGCGGGCGTGGTGGAGGCCGCGCGCGTCGCCCGCGAGGAGCGGATCCCGCTCTTGGGCACGTGCGCCGGGTTCCAGCACATGCTTCTGGAGTTCGCGCGGCACGTGTGCGGGCTGGACGTGGCGCACGCCGAGAACGAGCCGGGCGCCCGCGACTTCCTGCTCACGCCGCTGGCGTGCTCGCTGGCCGGCCACGAGAACCTGGTACGGCTGACGCCCGGCACGCTCATCGAGCAGATCATGGGCACGCCTGCCACCATGGAGGCCTACGTGTGCTCCTACGGGCTCAACGAGTCTTACACGCAGACGCTGGCGGCGGGCGGGCTGGTGTTCTCCGGTCACGCCGCCGACGACGGCGCGGTGCGGGCGGCCGAACTGCCCGGCCACCCGTTCTTCCTCGGCACGCTGTTCCAGCCCGAGCTGGCCGGCGACGGGCGGCGGCCGCACCCGGTGATCTCGGCGTTCGCGGCCGCGGTCGCCCGCCACGCCGGCCACGGCCAGACGACGTACGCTGGCACGCCCTGACGGCCAGACGACGTACGCCGGCACGCCCTGACGGCCTGCCGGCGTACGAGGGTCGGACCGCAGCCCGGGATCGGTTCGCGACGAGCGCCAAGAGCGGCGCCCGCAGCCGAGCGGCTCGCCCGACGGGAGGCCCGAGAAGGGCCGGAAAGAAAGGAGCAGGGCCGCACACGTAGACCCGCGAGCTGGGCCATCAGGTCGAGCTCGGCCGGCCACCGCCGCGCTCGGCCAGTACGGCGAGTCTGCGCAGGGAACGGCGGGCGAACGCGGCGCCGACCAGGCGGACGATCGGCCACACGGCGCGGCCCAGCGGCCCGAACGGCAGCGACAGCTCCTCGGCCCAGATGACCCGGCTGCCGCCCGCCCGCGGACGGACCCGGATGGAGCCCCGGCCGCGCACGACCCGGCCGGTGTGCTCCACCCGCACCAGCGCGGGCGGCTGCCAATGGGTGATCGTCATCGTGTCGAGGAAGCCGAACGGCCGCACCCCGGTGTAGGCCTCGATCGTGCCGGGGCAGGCCTGGCGGGCGGTGGTCAGGGTCATCCACTCCCGGTGCCGCGGCCAGTCGGTGATCAACGCGAACACTCGCTCCGGCGGCGCCGCCACTTGGACGGCGGCGGCCAGGTACACGGGCCTGCTCATGATCCGATGCTAGCCCAGAACACACTCCTTGACATACCGGTTGGTTATATTAACAATCGGCTATGGACGTGGTGGAGACAACCCTGGACGCCACCTTCGCGGCGCTCGCCGATCCGACGCGCCGGGCGATCCTGGCCCGGCTCAAGGAGGGGGAGGCCACGGTGACGGAGCTGGCGGCGCCGTTCGCCATGACCCAGCCGGCGATCTCCAAGCATCTCAAGGTCCTGGAGCGCGCGGGCCTGATCTCGCGCGGCCGGGACCGGCAACGACGGCCCTGCCGGCTGCGCGCCGACGCCCTCAAACAGGCCACCGACTGGCTGGAGGGCTACCGGAGCTTCTGGCAGGACCGCTACCAGAGTCTCGACACCCTGCTGGACGAGCTGAAGGAAAGAGATGTCCGTGAGCAGTGAGATCGCCGACCGCTACCGGCGCCGGGCCGACGCCTTCGAACGCAAAGTCGTGTCCGTCCGCCCCGACCAGTGGTCGAACCCGTCCCCGTGCGCGAAGTGGACCGCCAGGGACGTGGTCCGGCACATCGTCGACATGCACGCCGCGATGCTGCGCCCCTTGGGCCGTTCGCTCAGCCCGGCGCCCACGGTCGACGACGACCCGGTGGCGGCGTTCCGCGCCGCCCGCGCCGACGTGGAGGCGATCTTGACCGATCCCTCGCTCGCCACCCTGCCCTGCGACACGCCCACCGGCCCGATGCCCGCGCAGCAGCACATCGACCAGGTCGTCAGCGACGACTTCCCGCTGCACGGCTGGGATCTGGCCCGCGCCACGTCGCAGGACGACACGATCGATCCCGGCGACGTGGAGCGGGCCTGGTCGGCCATGACGACGCTGCCCGCCGAGCTCATCGAGAAGTTCCGCACGCCGGGCGCGTTCGGGCCGGGCATCGAGGTGTTCGGCCCGCAGGTGACGGTCGGACAGGACGCCTCCCCGCAGGACAAGCTGCTCGCCTTCATCGGACGCGATCCGCGGTGGCGGCCGTGAGCGCGGCCGTGACGGTCGCGACGCCGTCGGACCGCGCGATCGTCATGACACGCTCGTTCGACGCCCCCGCCCACTTGGTGTTCGCCGCCTGGACCCGGCCGGAGCTGGTCTCCCGCTGGTACGGCGCCCACGGCTGGACCATCGTGGAGGCCCGGATCGATCTGCGCGTGGGCGGCGCCTGGCGGTTCGCCTGGCAGGGGCCCGGCGGCGCGACCATGGCCGCAGGCGGCCTCTACCGCGAGATCGTCACACCCTCCCGGTTGTCCTACACCGAGTCGTTCGACGACCACTGGTACCCCGGCCAAGCGCTGGTCGGCCACGACTTCACCGAGCAGGGCGGCACGACCACGCTCACCACGACCCACCTGTTCGACTCCCGGCAGGCGCGCGACCTGGTGATCGCCTCCCCGATGGCGCGTGGGGTGTCGGAAGGCTACGAACGGCTCGACGAGGCCCTCCACGCGACCATCGGCGGCTGACGGCGGCAGGCTGCACGCACTTCCCGCTCGAGGAGTGCCGATGAAGTACCTGCTCATGATCGGGCTCGACGAGTCCGACGTGCCCGAGGAGATCGCCCTGCGACGTGCTGCTGACCGACGGCCCGTTCGCCGAGACCAAGGACCAGATCGGCGGATTCAGCCTGATCGAGTGCGGCAGCGTGGAGCCGGACCGCGCCGCCGCAGGACTGGCGGCCGTATGCGCGGCGAGCGGAGGCGTCACAATCCTTAGGTGCAGGAGGTCAGGCCGGCGGCGGTCAGAGTCAGATGTTGGGCCAGCACTTCGGCGGCGGTGTCGGCGTCGCGGGCCAGGGCCGCCTTCTCCAGCCGGCGGTGTTCGGTGGCGCCGTCGCGGTCGGGCCTGCGGTGGGCCGACCAGCGGCGGGCCAGTTCACTGGCCGTCCACAGTCTGTCGGAGGTGTCCAGCAGCACAGGGTTGCCGCATCCCTCCAGCAGCGTCCGGTGGAAGACGCGGTGGGCTTCGGACCACGCGCTGCTGTAGTACTCGCCCTCGTCCGGCACGTACGCCGGGGTGCGGACCAGCCGGTGGTGGGCCGCGCGCACCCGTGCTTCCCAGTCGACGTCGCCGCGCTCGATCGCCATGCCCAGCACGACCGGTTCGAGGGTGCGGCGTGCCTCGGCGATCTCCTGCCAGCGTCGATCGGAGAAGTCGGGGACCGCGAAGCCGCGGTTGGGCAGCCGCACCGCGATGCCCTCGCCGACCAGCCGTACCAGGGCCTCGCGGACGACCGCCAGGCTGACCTGGTGTTGCTGGGCGAGCTCCTGCGGCTTGAGTGCTTGGCTCGGGGCGTACTCGCCCCTCATGATCGCTTCCCGGAGCCGGGCGTGAACACGTTCGGAGAGCATCTGCTTCGTCGATGTGCCGGCCGTCTGCGTCATGCCCACAGCATAGACGATTCCGTAAATAATCGATTATTCGTGTTATGGTCGATTGTGTCCCGCCATCTCCGTGAAGGAACAATGCGATGAGCACCAACGACCCCTTTGCCCGTCTTCCCGACGTGCCCTCCTTCATCGTCACCAGCACCACGCTGACCGACGGCGCCCCCTGGCCCGCTGAGCAGATGTCCGGCGCCTTCGGCATCCCGGGCGGCAAGGACGTCTCCCCGCACCTGTCCTGGAGCGGCGCCCCCGAGGAGACGAAGAGCTATGCCGTGACCGTGTACGACCCGGACGCGCCGACCGGCTCCGGGTTCTGGCACTGGGCCGTGGCCAACATCCCCGCCACCGTCACCGAGCTGCCTGAGGGTGCGGGCGACGAGACCGGCTCGGGCCTTCCCAAGGGCGCCTATCAGCTGCCCAACGACGCCCGCATGGCACGATTCATCGGCGCGGCCCCGCCAGCAGGGCACGGCCCGCACCGCTACTTCATCGTGGTGCACGCCCTCGACGTCGAGACCATCGGCGTCCCGGCTGAGGCCACCCCTGCCTACCTCGGCTTCACCATCGCCGGCCACATCCTCGGCCGCGCGGTCCTGACCGCCACCGCCGAGATCCCCGCCTGACCACCGAAACCGGCCACCCTGGGAAAGCCCTGAGTGAGCGCCTCAGCCCTGGCCCGTGCTGCGTGAACAGCTCGGCGAACCGGTCGGCCATTGGCATGAGCCGGGGCTCCCGTTCCATCTGTCGCTCTCTGTGACTGCAGCGCTTGTCATCCACCGTCCCATCACCCGCTACCCCCGGATCGACCAGGCCGGCGAGGCGATGGTGATCGCAACGGAGAGTAGCGAACGGATTTTGCTACAAGTTCCGAAATTGTTCCGTGACGAGTCCGCCGTGCAGTCGAAACACGTCGTACATACCGTCCGTCCGTACAGCTGCATAGGCGCCATCGGATCCGTCTGATCAAAAACGCTACTTTCGCCGAAAATCGCCTCACCATGGTCAGCGCCTTCATGTGACAGGAGCCCCCCAGTGTCCAACCTCTCCCGACGCGGTGCCCTACGGCTGACCGCCGGCATAGCTCTCACCTGCACCCTTACCCTGGCGGGCTGCGGACGCGGCAGTGACGCCCCCGCGACAGGCACCGCCAAGCCCATCGACGCGTCCGCTGCCACCGGCACCGTCAACGTCTGGGCCGCCCAGGGCGATGCCGACGTGCTCGAGAAGGTCATCGAGCCCTTCAAGGCCGCCAACCGCGACCTCACCGTGAAGCTCACGCTGATCCCGAACGCCGAGTACTACACCAAGCTCCAGTCGGCGATCGCGGCGGGAAATGGACCCGATGTCGCCCAGTTCTTCCCCGAGTCGCAAGCGCAGTTCCTCAGTCCGTCGATCCTCCAGCCCGTTCCGGACGACCTCATCGACCCCGGCGCCTTCTTCAAGAGCCTCTGGGACGCGGGCGTGGTGAAGGGCGTCGCCTACACGGTGCCCTGGTACGCCTACACCTATGCGCTCGTCTACCGCTCCGACCTGGCGAAGAAGGCGGGTGTCAAGGCGCCGGCCACGTGGGAGGAGCTGGTGCCGTTCCTCAAGGCGCTCCAGGGCGCCGGTGCAGGGCACGGCCTCGGGGCCGACATCGGCTGGGACATCTTCAACGGCCAGGACGTCGCGATGTACGCCTGGCAGGCGGGCGGCTCACTGCTCTCCTCCGAGGGCAAGTGGACGCTCGACACGCCGGCGATGGTCGAAGCGCTGAAGTTCAACGCGTCGTTCTTCACCTCGGGCGTCGCCGACACCAGCGGACCCGGATTCCTCGACTCGCAGCCGTACTTCGTCGCCGGCAAGACCGCCTCCATGATCACAGGCCCGTGGGTGATCGGTCAGCTCGACACCGCCGCGAAGAAGACCGGCTGGACGGCGTCACATGTCGCGACCGCACCGCTGCCGGCCGGGCCGTCGGGCAGCGTCTCCTTCTCCGCGGGCGGCAGCTGGGGCGTGCTCGCCACCAGCGGCAACGCGGCCGCGTCGTGGAAGCTCATCCGGCACATCTCGCAGCCGAGCACCCAGGTCGCGCAGTACAAGGCGTACAGCTCGCTGCCGGCCGTCGTGTCCGCCTGGGACGACCCGGCCATCAAGGACCAGCCGCTCCTTGACGCCTTCTTGACCCAGCTGAAGAACACCCGGTCGTTCCCGCAGGCGAGCACCTGGCAGCAGGTCGCGACCCGGCTGGGCAAGGAGATGGAAACGGTGGCCAAGGGCAAGCAGAGCGCCGAGAAGGCCGCCGCGAGCATCCAGGCGTACGCCGAGAGCCTCGGCACGGGCACGAGGTGATCACCGGATGACCCCCACCGCCGTCCCGGGGGCGGCGCGCACGGCGCGTCGATCCCGGGGCTCCCGCCGAACGGCCGTCGCCTGGCTGTTCCTCGCACCGTTCACTGTCGTGTTCCTGCTCTACACGGCGATCCCCACCGTCGCCGCGCTCGGGTTCAGCCTCACCGACCTGCGGGGCACCGATCTGCGCAATCCGTTCGCCGTCGACTTCACCGGCCTGGAGAACTATTTCCGCCTGTTCCAGGACGAAAGCTTCCTGCGGGACATCCTCACCACCGCCCTCTTCGTCGGGGTCGGTGTGCCGCTGACCATGGGGATCGGATTCGCGCTGGCCTTCGCGCTCAACATAGGCATCCGCCGCCTGCGCCGTACCTTCCGCATCGTCTTCTTCGCCCCGGTCGTCACGAACATCGTGGCGGTCGCACTGATCTGGCAGTACGCCTTCAACGCCAACGGCACCGTCAACAAGGTGCTCGGCGCGGTCGGCTTCGCCGGACCGAACTGGCTGGACGACCCGAACCTGGCCATGCCCGTGGTCATCCTGCTCGGCGTCTGGCGCAACTTCGGCACCGCGATGGTGCTGTTCCTCGCCGGACTGCAAGCGGTTCCGCAGGACGTGTACGAGGCCGCCTCCATCGACGGGGCCGGCCGGTGGCGGCAGCTGAGGCACATCACCCTGCCGCTGCTGCTGCCCACCACGCTCATGGTGTCGGTACTGCTGACCGTCTTCTACCTCCAGGTGTTCGACGAGCCGTACCTGCTGACGAACGGCGGCCCGCTGGGTTCCACGGAATCGGTGGCGCTGTACACCTACCACCAGTTCGGCTCCGGCGAGTTCGGGATGTCCTCGGCCGCGTCCTTCGTGATGCTCGTGCTCGTGATGCTGGTCAGCATCGTCCAGTTCCGGCTGCTGAGGCCCCGCGCATGAGCACCGTCGCCACGGTGCGGGACACCGAAATGATCAGCGACCGGGTCGCCGTGCGCCGCCGGTCCGTCACCTCGCCCCTGCTATACGGCGCGCTGGTGCTGTGCGCGCTGCTCACCCTGCTTCCCTTCGTCTGGGTGATCAGCGGCTCCCTGCGCAGCCTCGACGAGATCCGCTCCGATCCCGGCGCCTGGCTTCCGCACGACGTCACCCTCGACAATTTCACCCGGCTGTTCGCCACCGAGGGCTTCGGCGGGTTCATGGCCAACAGCATCATGGTCGCGATCATCGTGGTGGCCGGCAACATCGTGGCGGCGTCAGCCGCCGGCTACGCGCTCGCCAAGCTCGACTTCGCGGGCAAGCGGCTCGCGTTCGGCGCCGTCATGGCGGCGCTGATGGTGCCGTTCACCGCGGTGTTCGTCACGCAGTTCGTGATCACGGTCGACCTGGGTCTGGCGGACACCCTCGCCGGCATCGCCCTGCCGAGCGTGGCGATGCCGCTGTCGGTCTTCATCATGCGGCAGTACGCGATGTCGATCCCCGGCGACCTGCTCGAAGCGGCCCGCATCGACGGCGCCGGCGAGTTCCGGATCTTCTTCCGGATCTTCCTGCCGTTGGCCGGCCCCGCTGTGGCGACGATCACGATCATGTCGTTTCTCACCTCGTGGAACAACTTCATCTGGCCGCTCATCGTCGCTCAGAGCATGTCCAGCTACACGCTCCCGGTGGGTCTGGCCGCCACCAGCCAGGCCGCGTCGCACGTCACCGACTACGGGCTGCAGCTCGCGGGTGCGATCGTCGTGATGCTGCCCGTGCTGGTGCTCTTCCTGTTCCTGCAGCGTTACTTCGTTCAGGGCATCGCCGGAACGGGAATGCGGTGACCGGTGTTGGATGATCGGATGGACTCCCTCGACGCGCCCGGCGAGCCGGTCACCGTACATGCTCCCGCAGGCACGATCATCGGCCGTCACAGCGGCCGGGTACGGCGCTTCCTCGGCATCCCCTACGCCGAAGCCCCCGTCGGTGCCCGGCGGTTCGCCCCGCCGGTCCCCCGTGGCCGGTTCCCCGAGCCGTTCGACGCGTCCCGGCACGGTGCCACCGCGCAGCGGGTGCCGCTGTACGCCACGACGACCATCCCGGAGCCGTCGATACCGGGCGACGACGTGCTCAACGTCGGCATCGTCGCCCCAGCCGCGGACGACGACCGCAGACCCTTCCCCGTCCTGGTGTGGATCCACGGCGGCGGTTTCCTGGCCGGAAGCCCGGCCAGCCCGTGGTACGACGGCCGCGCCTTCACCCGTGACGGCGTCGTCTGCGTCACCGTCGGCTACCGGCTGGGTGTCGACGGGTTCGCCCCGCTGGACGACGTCCTCCCCAACCTCGGGCTACGCGACCTGCTGCTCGCCCTGGACTGGGTGCAGGAGAACATCGCCGCTTTCGGCGGCGACCCTGACCGGGTCACCATCGCCGGCCAGTCGGCCGGTGGCGCGGCGGTGCTCGCGCTGCTCTCCTCACCCGCGGGCAGCGGCCGCTTCCACCGCGCGGTCAGCCTGTCCGGCGCCCTCTTCAACGTAGGCACGGGCGCCGCACGCGACCTCCTCGAACGGCTCGGGCACAGGCTCGGCGTGCCGCCGACCCGCACCGGATTCGGCAGCCGCACCGTGGAGCAGATCCAGCAGGCTGTCCTCGACCTGCGGAGCGAGCGGAGCGACGACGCGCCGGTGCTCGTACCGTGCGCCGGCGACGACATCCTGCCGGTGCCCATAGCCGACGGACTCACCGTCCATGGGCACGACGTCCCTGTGCTGCTCGGCGCGACGGGCGACGAGTTCGACAGCGGGGCCGGGCCGGAGGCCACAGCCGCCGCCCGCGCGGCGGGCACCCGCGTCACGGACACCCTGTTCCGCTCCGCCTGCGCGCGCACGGCGGCCGCCCGCCGCCAAGCCCTCGCCGGCACCTGGCTGTACTCCTTCGAATGGCCCTCCCCCGTGCTCGGCGGCGCCGCGCACTGCGTCGACCTCCCGTTCTTCTTCGACGTGCTCGACGCGCCTGGAGTCCCCCAGGCGCTCGGACCGAACCCACCCGCCGAATTGGCCACGCTGATGCATGCCGATCTGGTCGGGTTCGTACGGGGCCAGGAGCCGGCCTGGGCACGGGCGACCGGCGTGCTCGGCGACCCGGCGCGCGAATACGGCCGGCCCGGCGCAGCGCTCGCGTCCGACACCACGGGCGTGTTCGACCCCGTGGCACGGGCGATGGTCCCGGCGGCGGAGACGTGCTGATGCCCGGGATGAATCAGAGCGCCGTCCGGCGCGTCAACACCTCGGTCACCCTCCGGGCACTCGCCGTGTCGGCCGAGCCGATGACGCTGGCCGCGCTCGCCGAGCAGACCGGCCTGTCCCGCCGCACCCTCGAGCTCATCATGGACTCGCTCGTGGAGGCGGGCTGGGTGACCGAGCTGGACCGCGTGCCGACCAGCGGCAACGCCGGGCGTCCCGCCCGCCGCTACGAACTACGGGCCGAACACGCGCTGCTGGCAGCCGTGTGCATCACCACCTCGGACGTGTCCGCGGTCGTCGCCGATGTGCGCGGCCGCATCGTCGGCCGGGCGCACCGGCTGCTGCGCGCCTACCAGGATCCGCACGTCACGCTCGACGACGCCGCGGCGCTGGTGCTGGAGGCGCTCGACGACGCCGGCGGGTCAACGGACCGGCTGCGCGCCGGCGCGGCCGCCAGCGGTGGCGCGATCGACGACCACGGGGTCGTACGGCGCCTGGTGCACACGACGCGTTGGGAAGGCGTGCACCTGCCCGGAGAACTCAGGCAAAGGATCCAGGTGCCCTGGTTCGCGGACAACGACACCAACCTCGGTGCGCTCGCGGAGCGCTGGCGGGGCGTGGCCGGAGACCACGACAACGTCGTATGGGCGATCCTCGGGAACCGCACGGGCCTCGGCATCCTCATCCGCGGAGCCGTGCACCGCGGTCTGGACGGCGCCGCAGGAGAGATCATCGAAGCACGGTCGATACCGACAGCCTCGATTGAGCACCACCCCGTGGCCATGCTCACCTCACCGGAACCGGCCGAACGCAGGGTCGCGCTCAACCGCTTCGCCGCCGCTCGGGCCGGCGATACGACCGCGCTCGCGGAGGTCGACGAACTCGTGGAGAACATCGCCTCGATCCTCACCACCTTGTCGTGGACCATCGCACCATCGCTCATCGTGCTCGGCGGCGGCCTGGAAGACGCGGCCGACGTGCTGCTGCCCCGGGTGCGCGCGGCGTTGCGCGAGGCTCGCACCCCCGCGGTCGAGTTGCGCGCCACCGTCCTGGGCCGCGACGCCCCGCTCATCGGCGCCGTCAAGCTGGCCCTCGACCGCATGGACACCGAACTGTTCGGCCCACTCACCCCGCGCGCGTGAACGGGCACGGAGCACCCGCGCCTCCCCATCACCCGTGGCACAAGACAGGGAGCATCACCGTGACCGACACCTCCCGCACCGATGTCCTCATCGTGGGCAGCGGCATCATGGGATCTGTCGTGGCCCGACTACTACGAGAGGCCGATCCGGCGTTGAAGATCACGATGGTCGACGGCGGCACCGCGATCGGCGAGGCCCCCGGCCTGCACCTGCACGACCTCGACGACCCGGTCCTCTGGTCGCGCTACAACGAACAGGTCGCCACCGGCATCCAGGGCATGTACACAGGCGCCGACGTGGTGCGCGAGGTCGCCGGCAGCCTCACCGACCTGACGCCCGGCATGTTCCACGCGCTCGCCTTCGGCCAGGACGCCGAGGCTATGCCCGCGACCGCGCTCGCATGGAACGCGGGCGGCATGGGCGTGCACTGGACCGCCGCGACGCCGTGGCCCGCCGGAGAGGAGGTGTTCGACTTCGGCGACCCGGACCGCTGGGCGGCGGACCTGGACACCGCCCGCCGGTTGCTCGCGGTCACGCCGTCCGCGATCGGCCCAACCGAGGTCGGCCGGATCGTGCTCGACGTCCTACGCCGGCGCTTCGACGCCGTCGGGCCGGGCGACCGGCGACCGCAGCCGATGCCCATGGCCGTCACCGCGACCGCATCGGGTCCCATGCCGCGCACCGCGCCGGGGACGATCTTCCCCGCGATCGCGACAGGCGGGGACCCCGGGTTCACCCTGACGACCGGCACGCTCGCCACGACGCTCCTCCTCTCCGATGGCCGGGTCGCCGGGGCCCGGCTGCGCCGCATCGCCGACGGAGCCGAGGGGGAGCTCCTGGCGGACGCCGTCGTGGTGTGCGCCGACGCGCTGCGCACCCCGCAGCTGCTGTTCGCCTCGGGCATCCGGCCCGCGGCACTGGGCCGCTATCTCAACGAGCACGCGTTCGTCACCGCCCGGGTGCTCCTCGACCTCGACCGGTTCGGCATCGGACTCGACGCCCTGCCCCTGCCGCGCCCCGGCGAATTCAGCACGGACTCGCTCTGGCTGCCCCAGAACGGAGCGGCACAGCCGTTCCACGGGCAGATCATGGACCGCACGTACGTGGACGAGAACGGCCACCCGCTCGCCCACTCCGTGGGCTTGTCGCTGTACGTCCCCGTCGAGTCACGCCCCGACAACCGGCTCCTGTTCTCGGAAACCCAGACCGACCTCGCCGGAATGCCGCGGATCACCGTCGAGTTCGGCTACTCCGACGCCGACCGCACGCTGATCGGCCGCGCGCTCGACGACGTCCGGTCGATCGCCGAGGAATTCGGCTCCTTCGATCCGGCGACCGAGCGTGCGCTGCTGCCGCCCGGCTCGTCGCTGCACCAGACCGGCACCGTCCGGGCCGGCCTGGCCGACGACGACACCAGCGTGTGCGACCCGGACGGCCGGGTGTGGGGCTTCGACAACCTGTACCTCGCCGGCAACGGCGTGATCCCCACCGCGATGGCCGCCAATGTCACCCTGACCGGCGCGGTGACCGCCGTACGGGCCGCCCGCGCCGTCGCCGGACGACACGCGGCACCCGCCGCACACCGAGAGGAAGCACGACTGTGATCGACATCCCCACGGAATACCGCGTGGCGCTGCCCGCGTGGATCGACGACGAACTGGCTGCCGTGCCGGCCTTCATCCCTGACCGCGCCGACCGGATGCGCCTCGTACACCGCCTCGCCGACCGTAACTGGCGCGAGGGCAACGGCGGCCCCTTCGCCGCACTCGTCGCCGAGCAGGACTCCGGCCGGATCGTCTCGGTCGGCGTGAACGTCGTGCTCGCCTCCGGAGTCTCCAGCGCACACGCCGAGGTCGTCGCGCTCGGACTCGCCCAGACGGCCGTCGGCGGCTGGGACCTCGGCGGCGGCGGGTTGCCCGCACACGAGCTGGTCGTGAACTGGCGTCCGTGCATTCAGTGTTACGGCGCGGCCATGTGGTCCGGGATACGCGCACTCGTGGTCGCCGGCGAGGGCCCGGAACTGGAGGAGATCACCACGTTCGACGAGGGCCCGCTCGGCGCGGACTGGGCCGAGCAGTTCGAAGCACGCGGCATCAAGGTCACCCGGGACGTCCTGCGAGAGGAGGCGCTCGCCGTGTTCCGCGACTACCGCCAGGCCGTCGACGCCGGCGGCGTCACCGTCTACAACGCTCGCGGAGGTGCCGAATGACGACGCACGACACCACCGAACCGTGTTTCGCCACCGACATCATCACCTTCTATCACCCGAAATTCTGGGGACTCGACTCCGCCGACGCCTTCCGCGACTGGGCCGTCAAGAACCCTGACCGTTTCTGGGAGCGGGTGATGGACGCGCTGGCCGAGGCCGGTGTCAGCGGCATCGAGCTGACCTTCGCGCCCGGCGACATCGACTCGGTCCTGCGGGCCTTCGGCGACGCGCCGTCGTTCCGCCGCGAACTCCGGGCCCGGGGCCTGTCCGTCGTGAGCGCCTTCATGGCCGCGAGCGCGTCACCCGACTGGCGGTGCGGCGAGAACCTGCACGCGATCGTCGCCGAGGCCGAGCGCCACGCCGCCTTCCTCGCCGACGTGGGCGCGGACCTCCTCGTCGCCGGACTGCCCATGCGGACGACGTTCGGGACCCGCCCGCCCTTCTTCGTCGACGCCGCGTACATGACCCGGATGGCCGACATCGCCCACGTGGTCGGCGAGGCCGTCGCTCAGCAGGGTGTGAAGCTCGCCTTCCATACGGAGTCCAACAGCACCCTGTGGTACGAGAGGGACATCGACCTGTTCATGATGATGACCGATCCCCGCTACGTGTGGCTGTGCCCCGATTCCTGCCACATCGCGCTCGGGGGAGGCGACCCCGCCGCCGTCGCGCGCCGCCACACCCAGCGCATCGCACTGGCGCACTGGAAGGACGCGGTCAAGCCCATCGACGTCGAACTCACCATCGACGAAACGGTCTTCGCTCAGCAGCAGCCCTACATGACCGAACTGGGCACGGGCATCGTCGACTGGCGAGCGTGGGCCCAGGCGATGTCCCGCACGCCCGGCGCCGGAATCGTCCTCATCGAGCTGGACGAGGCGGCCGATCCCGTCGCCGCGCTCCGGGCGGGGACGGCCGTCGTACGGGAGGCCCGGGCATGATACGAGCGCCTGAGCACTTCACCGTTCCGGCCGTCGACATATCCCCCTACGTGCATGCAGGGCCCGAAGCGGAGCGCCGCAGGGTCGCACAGGAGATCGACGATGCCTGCTCCAGCGTGGGCTTCATCCAGATCCTGGGCCACGCGATCCCGGACTCGGCGATCGCCGGCCTGGCCTCGGCGATGAACGCCTTCTTCGGCTTGCCCCTCGAGACGAAGAAGACCTACCGCGTCACGGGCGCCAACCGCGGCTACAGCCCGCCCAAGAGCGAATCCCTGAGCCTGAGCCTCGGCGTCGAGTCGGCCGGCCGCATGAACGACTTCTTCGAGGCCTTCAACGTCGGCGTGGAGGCACGCTCCTTCGCCTCGCTGGAGCTGTCCGAGGAGGACTACGGGATCAACGTGTGGCCCGAGATCGGCGGTTTCACCGACGCCGTCCAGGCCTACTTCGATCACGCCGGCCGGGTCGCACGCACGCTCACCCGGATCTTCGCCGACGCCCTCCACCTGGATCCCGAGTTCTTCGCCCGGCTCACCGACCACTCCATCGACGTGCTGCGCATGAACAACTACGCCCTGCCGCAAGGAACGATCACCCTCGACGGCGACCTCGTCGGGATGGGGGAGCACACCGACTTCGGGATCGTCACCGTCCTGTGGGCCGACCAGGTCGCCGGCCTCCAGGTCCTCGGCCGGGACGAACGCTGGCACGATGTCGCGCCGGCCGACGGCGCCCTGCTGGTCAACCTCGGCGACCTCACGGCCCGCCTCACCAACGACCGATGGATGTCGACCCTGCACCGCGTCAAGCCCCCCATCGTGGACGGCACGATCAAACGCCGCCGCTCTGCCGCCTTCTTCCACGACGGCAACCCGGAAGCCGTCATCGAGACGCTGGCCAGTCACCAGGACGCATCCGGGCTGGCCTACGAACCGATCACGGTCCGGGACCACATCAAGGCCAAGCTGGCCGGGTCACGGCAGGGCAAGAAGAACCTCGCCGCCGTACGCGAAGCCGCGCGCGTCCTGGCCGCCACCGAGACCGACCTATGAATCGTTGCCGCGAGCAGGTCACCTAGGAGCACGCGCATCGGTGATCCTGAACTCCTCAGTGCGCGCCTGCCCGCCCTCGGACGCCCTCATGGAGGTCAGCGGGTCAGACACCGTCCACGGTCACCGCCCCGAGCGGTCGCAGGCCCTCGCTCCGGCGCCGGGGAGGCGATCGCGTCGGGCAGCACCAGGCCGCCGGACGGAACGGATGACGACAAGGCCACAGGGGGCCGCCTGACCCGCGAAGGATCGGTGCCGACAGGCGGCTAGCCCCGTGACGGGACCGGGGACAGGGTGATTCGCTCACGTGGCTCAAGGGCCGGGTCGCGCAGGTCGTTGAGCATGGAGTGGGCGTTGCGGGCGCGGCGCAGGCAGTCCGGGTCGAGGTCGGCGACGAGCAGTTGCCGGCCGTCGGGCCCGGCCTCGGTGACCAGGCGGCCGGTCGGGTCCCAGACGGCGCTGCTGCCGCACGTGGCCCAGCCGCCCGTGGAGCCGACGTGGTTGGACAGCACCGTGTACATGGTGTTGTCGAAGGCCCGTGACGGGAACCACATCCGGGACTCGTAGTAGCCGTTGCCGACGCTGAACAGCGCACCCACCACGTAGGCGTGGCAGCCGTCGAGCGCCGCCGCGCGGGCGTGCTCGGGGAAGCCGGAGTCGTAGCAGACGCCAAGGCCCAGCCGCCAGCCGCCGACGTCGAGCGAGAGCCCGTGGCGCCCAGGACGGTAGACGTCCCGCTCGGTGCGGAAGAGCATCTGCTTGTCGTAGCGGGTGACCCACGTGCCGTCCAAGTCGATGACGAGGGCGGACACGGTCAGCGCACCGGCGTCGTGCACCGCCGTACCGACGATGGCCACGGTTCCGGTGTCACGGCATGCCGTCAGCAGGGGGTCGAGCCGTTCGTCTCCGCCTGCCTGCACGGCGCAGCGTTCCGGGTCGGCGCGGATGAGGTCCGGCTCGTAGCCGGTGAGGAACTTCTCCGGGAAGACGACCACCTGGGCGCCCGAGTGCTCTGCGGCCTCGCGGACCATGGCCGCGGCGGTAGCGGTGTTGGCCACGATGTCACCTGGCTCTGGGCACGCCTGAGCTGCGGCGATGCGCAGGGGACGGGAGGGCGGCGGCACGGAAGCGGTCACGGCGCGACCTTATCAGCAGCACGCGCGCCAGCCGTTCCACGTCGTTGCGGTTGGTGCGCGTGGTCACCTGCATTCTTCGGCTCTGGTTTCCGATTGCGGAGCGAAATGTTCCTCATTGGTCCATAGCGTGGGATGCGTACCCCCAGCCAACGGAGGATCCGATGACCATCCAGCCGTTCCGCATCGCCATCCCGCAGTCCGACGTCGACGACCTGGCCGACCGGCTGTCCAGGACGCGCTGGCCCGACGAGCTGCCCGGCGCCGGGTGGAGCCGGGGCGTGCCGCTGGAGTTCCTGAAGGAGCTGACCGCGTACTGGGCCGACGGCTACGACTGGCGGGCCGCCGAGGCCCGGCTCAACGACTATCCGCAGTACGTCACCGAGATCGACGGGCAGCCGATCCACTTCCTGCACGTCCGCTGCGACAACCCCGGCGCCCTCCCGCTGGTGCTCACCCACGGCTACCCGAGCTTGTTCGCCGAGTTCACCAGCCTGATCGAGCACCTGAGGCAGGACTTTCACCTGGTCGTGCCGTCGCTGCCCGGCTTCGGCTTCTCCACCCCCGTCCGCGAGGCGGGCTGGGCGATGGGCCGCACCGCGCGGGCCTGGGCCGAGCTGATGAGCCGCCTCGGCTACGACCGCTACGGCGTCCACGGCGGCGACATCGGCGCCGGCGTCTCCGGAGCGGTGGCCGGCCTCGACGGCGAGCACGTCGCCGGCGTGCACGTGGTGACCGACGCCCTCACCGCCGCCAACACGGCCTCCTTCCTGCCCGGCATGGCCGACGGGCTGGACCCGGAGGACGAGGTGGACCGGCTGATCCTGGACCGGATCGCGAAGTTCCGCAGCGAGGGCAGCGGATACCTGGCGATCCAGAACAGCCGGCCCCAGACCATCGGCTACCTGCTCAACGACTCACCGGCCGGGCAGCTCGGCTGGATCGCGGAGAAGTTCGAGGAGTGGACCGACCTGCCCTACGACCGGGACCAACTGCTCACCATCGTGAGCCTCTACTGGTTCACCGGCTCCGGCATCTCGGCCGCCCGCTTCCTCTACGAGCAGGCCCACTCCACCGACTGGGGGGCGCCGGCGGCGGTACCGCAGGGGGTCTCGGTCTTCGGCGCCGACGCCACGGTCCGCAAGCTGCTCAACCCGTCCGCCGACACCTACTGGGCGGAGCACGAGCGGGGCGGCCACTTCCCGGCCATGGAGGCGCCGGAGGCGGTGGCCGCGGACCTGCGGGCCTTCTTCGGCCGGCTGAAGTAGCGTCAGCCGGCGTCGCGCCCGGCCTGGCCTGGTACGGCTGCCAGCGCCGGTGCGGCGGATGAAGACCCTCGCCACGTACGGAGGCGGTGGCGGGGCGGTCAGCCGCGCCGGTGCCGCGGCAGCAGCAAGCCGACCACCGCGATGGCCAAGCCGAGCCCGGCCGCCACGAGGAAGACCAGGTCGTAGCCCGCGGCGAGGGCGGCGGCCGGGGAACTCCCGCCGGCCTCCGTCGCGGCTCTGGCATCGGCGACCGTCGCGAGCACCGCCAGGCCCACCGACCCGCCTATCTGACTGGCGGTGTTGGCCAGACCGCCGATGATTCCCGCGTCCCGCTCGGGAACGTCGGCGGTCGCCGCGGCCATGAGGGTGGGGAAGGTCAGCCCGATGCCGACCGCGATGAGCAGCGTTGGGCCGAGCACGCTGGTGACGTAGCCGCTGCCGGCGTGGGCCTGGGCGAGCCAGCCGAAACCGGCCAGGAAACAGACGGAGCCGGCCAGCACCAGAGGGCGCACCCCGGTTCGCGGCAGCAGGGCGGCGGCCCATCGCGCGATCACCACGAACATCACCGCTGCGGGTGTCTGCCCCAGCCCGGCTCCAAGCGCACTGTAGCCGAGCACGTTCTGCAGGAAGAGCGACGTGAAGTACCACATCGCGATCGTGATCCCGCCGAACAGCAGCAGCATGAGATTGCCGACGGCCACCCCCCGGATCCTGAACAGCCGTAGGGGCATCATCGGCTGGTTGGCGAAACGCGCCTCCACCACGGTGAAGACGACGAGCAGGAGCAGGCCTGCCACGGCCGGCCCGACGACCAGCACGGACGTCCAGCCATGATCGGCGCTTTGCATGACCCCTTGACGTGCTCCTCCCTTGATTGGGGAGGATTCTCATGGCCGCTACGCGGCCACCCCGTGCGGGGTGGTGCGGGCAGTCCCGCCATGAGGTGCTTGACGCTTCACCGGCCCCAATACCGCAGGGCCTCCACGTCCGGTGACCGCCCGTCCGGCGGCTGAGTTGTACCGGTACAACTGGGTGCGGGCGGCGTTGACGTCGGCGTTGCCGATCCACCCGCATGCGGTGTTCTTGCACACGAACCGGGACTGCGTCTCCCTCGACCCCTCGACGATCGTGTGGCAGGCGTGGCATTCCTGGCTGGTGCCCGGTGCTGGGATGTAGACGAGCGTTCCGCCTTTGCCGGTGGCCTTGTAGGTGAGGAACTCGGCGGTGCGTCCCCATGCCTGCCCGGCGATGGCGCGGTTCAGGCCGCGTTTTTGGGCGACGTTTCTGCCCGGCGCTTGGAGGGTGCCGGCGGCGCTCGCCATCATGTTCGTGACCTTGAGGTCTTCGAGCACGATGACGGAGAACCGGTCGGTGAGCTCGGCGGTGGTCTGGTGCTGCCAGTCGATGGCCCGGCGCTTGGCTGTCGCGCGCAGGCGGGCGATCTGGTCGTAGGTATGCTTCAGCCGGTTACTGACAGGCTGCCCGGGTTTCGCCGCTCGTTTCTGGCGGGCGGCCTTGCGCTCCAGACGAAGCAGGCGCTCCTGCTCCCCGCCGGTCAGCCACTGGTCACGGTGGAAGATCTTCTCCCCGGTGGACAGCGCCAACGGCACGGCGATGCCCCGGTCGATCGCGGTGCGCGGCCCCGGATGCGGGGCGGGCACCGGCTGTTCGGTCTGGATACGGAACACGATGTGCCACCCGGTGGCCTCCTTCACCAACCGCGCCCCGGTGATCTTCCCGTCCGGGCCGCCCTTCGTGACCCCCGGCAGGTCTTTGGTCCATCGGAAGCGGACCTGGCCGAGTTTGGGGATGGTGACCGCGCCCCACCGGCGGTTGATCCGGGTGATGTTCAGGTCCCGCGCCTGGGGGACGTCCACCGCCATCCGGGAGCGCAATCGGCTTTTGAACGTGGGGCGTCCGGCGGGGTGGTCGGGGTTGAAGTAGTTCGCCCACGCCTGCCGGTAGGTCTTCAGCACGGCCTGCGCCGCTTGGGCGGGCAGGTCGTTGAGCCAGTCGATCTCTTTGCGGGCGGCCCGGATGGCTTCGTCGCATTGGGCCAGGGAGGCGAACCGGCCCTGCCGGAAGGTGAAGAACTCGTGCAGCAGGTTCCACAGCGTGCGCGCGTTGTGCGCCTGGCCGTCCACCACGGCGCTCTGCCGCTGGTCCAGCTCCAGGCGGGCGACCTGAGCGCGGTTGCGTTTCTCCCGCTCCACGCGCCTCATTCTATCGTTTGGTGTATGTCACCGCGATGGGAACCGAACCCCGACATCAGAACAGGACGTCACTGCGTCCACGATCTGAGTGCGCATTTGGTGTTTATCACGACATATCGGCGAGACGCACTCACCGGCCCCATGCTGGAACGCTGCGAACAGATCATGAAAGAGGTGTGCGAGAAGTTCGACTGCGAGCTGACCGACTTCAACGGCGCACACGACCACGTCCATCTGATCGTCCGCTACCCGCCCAAGGTCGCCCTGTCCTCCCTCGTCAACTCCCTCAAAGGCGTCTCGGCCCGCTACCTCCGCCAGGAATACAGCGCTCATGTCCGCACACACCTGTGGGGCGGGCATTTTTGGTCCCGCTCCTACTACGCGGGCTCGACCGGCGACTCCAGCCTGGCCACCGTCCACACGTACATCCAGTCCCAGGACCGGCCCCAGAAATGAGACAAGACCAGACGGGGTCACGACCGGTTCCAAAGCTCGGGATAGGGCACGCTCACGCCCTTGGGGCCTTCCCGCGCGGGCCTTCACCTCGGTAGAAGACGTTGCCCAGCGACAAGATCGTGGCCTCGCTGCCGCCGTGCCGGTTGAACGCCGAGGTGAAGGCCGCCACCAGCTTGCCGGCTAGTTTCCCTTCCTGCCACACCCGCAGGCCTGGTCGGTGAACGGCTTGATCTATGCGACCGGCGTGCCGAACCGGTGGCGGAACTACCCGGCATCCTCCAGACCTTGACCGACAACGTGGATACCCGGCGCTCCCGCCACCCGGACGGCCGCCGGCACGGTCAGGTCGCGGAATCAGCGACGAGCCGGGCACGTTGATCAGGGCATGTCATTGACTGGTGATTACGAGCCGAGCGCGTGGGGATGGGTCCGCGAGCACGTCGAGCAGATCATGCGCACCGGCACCACCGACGGCGTCACGATCCGTGACCTGCCCACCGTGCTGATGACCTACCGGGGCGCCAAGACCGGCAAGGTCCGCAAGACGTTGGTGATGCGTGTCGAGCACGAGGGGCGCTACGCGGCTGTCGCGTCCAAGGGTGGCGCGCCGGCCAACCCGCAGTGGTACGCCAGCCTGGTCGCCGAGCCGGTCGTCGAGCTTCAGGACGGCGTGGTGACCCGGGAGTACCGGGCGCGCGAGGTGTTCGAGGATGAGAAGGCCCTGTGGTGGCGCCGGGCGGTGGCCGCATACCCGGACTATGCCGACTACCAGCGCAAGACCGACCGCCAGATCCCGGTCTTCGTCCTCGAACCGGTCAACGAGGGCACACCGGCCGAAAGCTAGCGGGCCTCGGCATGACCTGCGCCGTCGCCGAGCGCGCCGGCCGGTCCACGATGCCGGACGGACGGCCAAGTGGCGCCCGTGCGGCCTTGGCGTCGCTGGACCGTCAGGACTCCAGGAAGTGCAGCACGGCCAGCACCCGCCGGCTGTATCCGTTGGTGTGCGACAGGCCCAGCTTGTCGAACAGCGAGTTGACGTGCTTCTCCACGGCGCTCTGCGACACGTGCAGCGCCTGGGCGATCGAGGCGTTGGTCAGCCCCTGCGCCATCCGCTCCAGCACTTCACGCTCACGGGCGGTCAGCCGCGCCAGCGGATCCACCTGCGTGGTACGGGCCAGCAGCTGCCGCACCACCTCCGGGTCGAACGCCGCTCCCCCTGCGCCCACCCGCTCCAGCGCGTCCAGGAAGTCGCCCACCTGCGCCACCCGGTCCTTCAGCAGGTAGCCCACGCCCTCGACGTCGGCGCTCATCAGCTCGGTGGCGTAGCGCTTCTCCACGTACTGGGACAACACCAGCACCTTGACCGCAGGCCAGCGGCGCCTGATCTCCAGCGCCGCCCGCAGGCCCTCGTCGGTGTGGGTCGGCGGCATGCGCACGTCCACCACCACGACGTCCGGCTCGTCCGCCGCCACCGCCGCCACCAGGGCCTCGGCGTCGCTCACCGCGGCCGGCACCTCGTGACCCTCCTCCAGCAGCAGCCGCACCAGACCCTCGCGCAGCAACGTGGAGTCCTCGGCCAGGATCACCCGCACGGCAGCACCGCCGTGATCGTCGTCGGCCCGCCCGCCGGGCTGTCCACCTCGAAGGAGCCGTCCAGCGCGGCCACCCGCCGGGCCAGCCCGGACAGCCCGCCGCCCGCGGGGCTCGCGCCGCCCGCCCCGTCGTCACGCACCCGTACGACCACCGCCGCATCCTCCTCGCGCACCTCGACCCTGATGAGCCCGGCGCCGGCGTGCTTGGCGGCGTTCGTCACGGCCTCGCACACCACAAAGTACGCCGCCGTCTCCACCGCCATCGGCGGCCGCCGGCGCAGGTCGCACGCTACCGTGACCGGCACGCTCGAGCGTTCGGCCACCCCCGCCAGCGCCTCCCCCAGCCCGAGCGAGTCCAGCCCGCTCGGATAGACCCGCCAGGCCACCTCGCGCAGCTCGGCCAGCGCCTGCTGCGCCTCCTGGTGCGCCTGATCCAGCAGCTCCGGCCGCCCCCGGCGAGCGCGCCCGACGAGCATCGACAGCGCCACCAGACGCTGCTGCAGCCCGTCGTGCAGGTCCCGCTCGATGCGCCGCCGCTCGGAGTCCACCGCCGCCACGATGCCCGCCCGGCTCTCGGCCAGCTCCGCGATCCTGCGCTCCAGCACCTCGGTACGGTCCGGGCCCAGCATCCGCATCGCCAGCCGCCGCTCCAGAACATGCACCCCCGCCACGCCCGACAGGGCGACGAACAGCAGCACGCTCCCGAAGGTGCCGGTGTAGAGGGCGAGGGGCAGCGAACGCGCCATCCCGTCGAACTCCTCACCCCACAGCCACGCCCAGGCCAGCTGGCCGCCCTGCCACGCGCCGAAGACCAGCAAGATGATCACCATCCCGCCCAGCAGGCCTACGGGCGCCCGCGCGGCCAGATAACGCAGCGGCCGCCCGTCGTTCCCGCTGAGCGCGTCGAGGGCGGCGGCGTCCACGCGCAGGCGGCGCGCCTCCAGCCGGGCCAGCCGCCGCGCCGCCGCACCGGCGTGGGGATGGCCCGCGAACGGCAGCGCCGGCAGCGCGAACGCCAGGCCGCCCAGCGCGGTGACGGCGCCCAGCGTCACCGCGCCCAACTGCCGCAGGCCCTCAACGACGAGACGCATGCCGGCCCTTACGGCGCTCGGCCAGCCGCACGCCCACGAACACCAGCACCGCCGCCACCACCATGGCGATCACGATGTTGGTGCCGACCCCGACGTAGGCCTCGACCAGCGACCAGTTCTCACCCAGGACATAGCCGGCCAGCACGAAGATGGTGTTCCAGATCAGGCTGCCGGCCGTCGTCAGCAGCGTGAACGTGGGCAGCGGCATCCGCTCCACCCCCGCCGGGACCGAGATGAGGCTGCGGAAGATGGGGATCATCCTGCCGAAGAACACCGTCTTGCGACCGTGCCGGGCGAACCATGCCTCGGTCTTCTCGATGTCGGACACCTTCACCAGCGGCAACCGGGCGGCGATGGCCAGCACGCGCTCGCGGCCCAGCAGCGCGCCCACCCAGTACAGCGCCAGCGCGCCGACCACCGAGCCCAGCGTCGTCCACACCAGCACATCCAGCAGGCCCATCTCGCCCCTGCTGGCGGTGAAGCCCGACAACGGCAGGATCACCTCGCTCGGCAGGGGCGGGAACAGGTTCTCTAACGCGATCGCGAGGCCCGCCCCCGGGGCCCCGAGAGTCTCCATCAGTCCAACGAGCCAATCAGTCATGGGCTCAAGGCTATGGAAGATCAGATATGCCCGGAATGAGGCGAGCGCCCGATCAGCACTGTGGTAAACCACACCTCTCTCGTACCGTACACTGTACGGTCATGCTGGATCTGTACCGTCACGCAGCAGTTTTCGAACCCGGCGACCCGCCCAGGTCCGGCCACGTGAGCTTCCTCGACCCCGCAGGGGCCGAGGCCGTGACCGTGGCCGAGCAGCACGACGGCAGCGTACGCGCCCGCCGGGTCGCCGCCACCCGCGTGCCCGTCGCGGCCGCGGTGGCGGCACTGGCCCGGGCGCGCACGGACGAGCAGGCCCATCCTGCCGCCCGCTTCTGGGGTGCGGCCGCGCTGGTCGCCCTCCAGCTCGTCACCCGCGGCCGCATCCTGCCCGGCGTGACGGCCGGCGACCACGACTCCTGGCGCGCCGGCCCCTTGGACGCGGCCGACGTGCAGCGCATCCGCGACCTGGCCGCCGCCATGCCCGCCACCGCCCGCGCCATCCCCCTGCCCGCACCGTCCGACGCCGCAGCACCGGACGCCGCAGCACCGGACGCCGCAGCACCGGATGCCATGGAGCTCTGGTTGCCCGATGCGGAAAACCTCCTGCGGGCCTTCCTCGATGCCGTCGCCGACGCCATACCCCGCTCGCCCGGCGCCGTACGCGCCACCGGCACCACCGCCTACGCCGCCGTCAAACCCGTCAAAGTGCCTCACCTGCGCCGCTGGGCCGAGGAGGTGTCGGCCGGGCTCGACGCCGGAGTGCGCCTGTCGCTGCGGCTGGAGACCAACGACGACATGGCGGCGGCCGAGTTCCGCGCGGTGGTCCAGCTGCACAGCCTGGCCGATCCGTCGCTGGTGGTCGACGCGGCCGAGCTGTGGCAGGGCAGGGACCCCGGGTTCGGGGCACGGGCCAGGATCGACGCCACGCTCGCCATCCGGCGGGCCGCCCGCGCCTGGCCACGGCTGGGACAGCTGCTCGACAGCGCGGTGCCGGACGAGCTCGCCCTGTCCGACGGAGACGTTGAGGACCTGCTGGCCGGGGCCGCGCAGCGGCTGGCGGCGGCCGGTGTGGAGGTCCACTGGCCCAGGTCGCTGGTGCGCGGCCTGACCGCCACCGCCGTCCTCGGCGAGCGGGACGCCGCGCCCTCCGACCTGCCGTCCTTCCTCAGCGGCCCCCACCTGACCAGCTTCAACTGGCAGCTCGCCCTGGGCGGGCAGCGGCTGACCGCGGCCGAGATGGACCGGCTGGCCGAGGCGCACCGGCCCGTCGTGCGGCTGCGCGACCAGTGGGTGCTGATCGACCCCGACCTGGCCCGCAAGGCCCGCCAGCGCGACCTCAAGCCGCTGACCGGGCTGGAGGCGCTCGGCGCCGCGCTGACCGGGTCGGTCGAGGTCGAGGGCGAGCAGGTGCCCGTCGAGCCCACCGCCTGGCTGCGCGAGCTGCGCGACCGGCTGGCTGAACCGGAGGAGACCGGCCCGCCGGACGGGCTGGCCGCCACACTGCGGGACTACCAGCTGCACGGGCTGCGCTGGCTGGCCAGGATGACCTCGCTCGGGCTCGGCGGCTGCCTGGCCGACGACATGGGCCTGGGCAAGACCATCACCCTGATCGCCCTCCACCTGCACAGGAACAGCGGACCGACGCTGGTGGTATGCCCGGCGTCGCTGCTGGGCAACTGGGAACGGGAGATCGCCAGGTTCGCGCCCGGCGTACCGGTACGCCGCTTCCACGGCGCCGGCCGCACGCTGGCCGACGAGGGATTCGTCCTGACCACGTACGGCACGATGCGGCTCGACGCGGCCCGGCTGGGCGCGCACCCGTGGGGCCTGCTCGTCGCCGACGAGGCGCAGCACGTCAAGAACCCGGCCTCCGGCACCGCCAAGGCGCTGCGGGAGATCCCCGCCGCCGCCCGCGTCGCGCTGACCGGCACCCCCGTCGAGAACAACCTGACGGACCTGTGGGCCATCCTCGACTGGACCACACCGGGACTGCTCGGCCCCCTGGCCCGGTTCCGGGCGCGATGGGCCAAACCCGTCGAGTCTGGCGACAGCGAGGCGGCCGCCCGCCTGTCGCGGCTGGTGGGGCCGTTCCTGCTGCGCCGCCGCAAGAGCGACCCCGGCATCGCGCCCGAGCTGCCGCCCAAGACCGAGACCGACCGGCCGGTCGCGCTCACCCCCGAGCAGGCCGGCCTGTACGAGGCCGTCGTGCGGGAGATCATGGCGCAGATCGCGAACGCGAAGGGCATGGCCCGGCGCGGCCTGATCGTCAAGCTGCTGACCGGGCTCAAGCAAATCTGCAACCACCCCGCCCATTACCTGCACGAAAGCACCCCCAGGCTGGCCGGCCGCTCCGGCAAGCTGGAGCTGCTCGACGAGCTCGTCGACACCATCGTCGCCGAGGACGGCGCCGTGCTCATCTTCACCCAGTACGTCGCCATGGCCCGCCTCCTCGACACCCACCTGACCGACCGCGGTGTGCCCACCCAGCTGCTGCACGGCGGCACCCCCGTCGCCCGCCGCGAGGAGATGGTCCGCCGCTTCCAGGACGGCCAGGCGCCGGTGTTCCTGCTGTCGCTCAAGGCCGCCGGCACCGGGCTGAACCTCACCCGCGCCGACCACGTGATCCACTACGACCGCTGGTGGAACCCCGCCGTGGAGGACCAGGCCACCGACCGCGCCTACCGCATCGGCCAGACGCGCCCCGTCCAGGTGCACCGGCTCATCGCCGAGGGCACGATCGAGGACCGCGTCGCCCAGATGCTGGCCGCTAAACGCTCGCTCGCCGAGGCCGTGCTCGCCTCGGGCGAGGGCGCCTTCACCGAGCTGACCGACGCCGAACTGGCCGCACTCGTGGAGCTGAGATGAACGCCGTACGCGGATTCGCCGCCTTCCCGCCGCAGCGCGCCGGGGCCCGCTTCGCCACCACCTGGTGGGGCCGCGCCTGGATCAAAGCCTTGGAGGACACCTCGCTCGACCAGGGCCTGCTGCGCAAGGGCCGCGCGTACGCCAAGACCGGTCTGCTCGGCCCCATCACCGTCAGCCCCGGGCGCATCGCCGCCGTGGCCGACAGCGAGTACGACACCGTCGTACGCGTCGAGCAGCTCACCGACGACGAGTGGGAGCGCTTCTGGGACCAGGTCGCCGCCAAGAGCGGGCACATCGCCGCGCTGCTCGACCGCGACATGCCGCACGAGCTGGTCGAGGCCGCCGAGGACGCCGCCGTGCCGCTGCTGCCCGCCGTCGGCGACCTGGAGCCGGAGTGCTCCTGCCCCGACTGGGGCCACCCGTGCCAGCACGCGGCCGCGCTGTGCTACCAGGCCTCCTGGCTGCTGGACGCCGACCCGTTCGTGCTGCTACTGATGCGGGGACGCGGCGAACGGCAGCTGATCGAGGCGCTCCAGCGGCGCGACGCCCCCGACACCGCCGAGGCCGCGCGCGGGGTGGCGGCGGCGCAGGCGTTCGCGGCAGGCGTGCCGCCGCTGCCCGAGCCGCCCCCCTGCGACGTCCCCTTCTCGCCGCCCGCCCTGGAGCCGGGGGCCGGCGTGGATGTAGCCGCGCTGCGGATGCTGGCCACCTCCGCCGCCTCCCGCGCCCGCGAGCTGCTGGTCCGTGGCCGCCTCCCGGAGCTGACCGAATACCAGGACCGGGTACGCCTGGCCGCCGACCACGACCTCGACCTCGGCCTCGAAACCGCCGTGGCGGCCTGGCGCCAGGGCGGCGCCGACGGCCTGGAGGTGCTGGAATCGGCCTGGACGCCGCCCCGCCGGGAGCTGGCCAGGGCGCGGACGCTGCTGGAGGCCGGCTGGGAAGGCGAGCGGCCGCCCGCGATCGAGGCGTGGCGCAACCGCTGGACCCTCGGCTCCCTGCAACTGCGCTACGGCCGCGACGGACGCTGGTACCCCTTCGTCGAACGAGACGGCCACTGGTGGCCCGCCGGCCCGCCCGAACGCGACCCCTCGGCGCTCACCCACCACGCTCAGGAGGCGTAACGCGCGACCAGCTCCGCGCCGATCCTGGCCAGCTCGGCGCGGACCTGCTCCGGCTCCACCACTTCGACCTGGGCGCCCCACCCGGCCAGATGCTCGGCGATCGACAACGCCATCGGCGCGGCCACCCGCACGCGAGTCCGGCCGCCGGCCTCCTGACCGAGCACCTCGCAATGGCGGCCGAACTGATCGCGCAGCACCCGCACGTGCCGGTCGTGAACCAGCACCACCGCCGAGACCAGCGAACGCCGCCGCTCGACCTCGTCGACGACCCGCTCCCACTCCGCCGACAGGTCGAAGTCATCAGGCCGCTCGGCCGGCAGGTCCGTCACCTCGGCGCCGGCGACCCGGTCGACGCGGAACGTGCGCCGCCCGCTCTCGGTGCCGGCCAGCAGATACCACACACCGTCCTTGTCGACCAGCCCCAGCGGATCCACCAGCCGCTCCGTCGAGCCGCCGCCCCTGCTGGTGTAGGCCAGCCGGACCTTCCGCCTGCCCACGACGGCGCCCTGCAGGTCCTCGACCAGAGCGGGCAGCTGCCTGCCGACCTCGCCCCACCGTGCCGAGTCCGACACCACAGCCCGGGCCGCGGCCTCGGCGTCGGCGCGGAACGTCGCGGGCAGGGCCCGCATCAGCTTGCGCAGCGCCGACGTCAGCGGGGCCGCGGCGGTCGTCGCCGGGCCCAGCAGCAGGAACAACGCCCGGGCCTCGGCCGCGGTCAAACCGCTGAGATCGGTACGGGCGCCGCCGATGAGCTGCCACCCGCCGCCGCGGCCCTGCTGCGGATACACGGGGATACCCGCGGCCGACAACGCCTCCAGATCGCGGCGGGCGGTGGCGACGGAGATCTCCAGCTCCTCGGCCAGCTCCGCGGCGGTCACCCGGCCCCGGGCCTGGAGCAGCAGCAGGGCGGCTACGAGACGATCGGCACGCATGCCCCCATCCTCCCAAACAAAGTGCTCAATTGATGAGCGCTTTGTTTGGGAGGATACAGGTCATGAACCTCTTCACCGACGCCGCCGCGTGGCGGGACTGGCTGGCCGGCCACCACGACTGCGAGAGCGAGGTGTGGCTGGTGATCGCCAAGAAGGGCACCACCGAGCCGACGACCCTCACGTACGGACAAGCCTTGGAGGAGGCGCTGTGCTACGGCTGGATCGACGGCCAGGCGCGCTCCCGCGACGCGGCGACCTACCTGCAGCGCTTCAGCCCGCGACGTGCGCGCAGCCCGTGGTCCCGGCCCAACATCGCCCGCGTCGAGCGCCTGCAGCGCGAGGGCCGGATGCGCCCGCCGGGCCTGGCGGCGGTCGAGCGCGCCAAAGCCGGCGGTCGCTGGGCCGACCTGCCTGAGTCTGATCAGCCCGTGAGGTGATCGGCCCTTAAAGTCATCCCCATGACCGTGCTGCGCTCGATCGCCCTGTTCGTCCTGGCCGCCCTCGCCGAGATCGGCGGCGCCTGGCTGGTCTGGCAGGGCTGGCGTGAGCAGCGCGGCCTGCTGTGGATCGGCGCCGGCATCCTGGCCCTGGCGGCCTACGGCTTCGTCGCCACTTTCCAGCCCGACCCGAACTTCGGCCGCGTCCTGGCCGCCTACGGCGGCGTCTTCGTCGCGGGCTCCCTGGCCTGGGGCATGGTCGCCGACGGCTTCCGCCCCGACCGCTGGGACGTCATCGGCGCACTGATCTGCCTGGCCGGCGTCGCCGTCATCATGTACGCGCCGCGCGCCTGAGCGGCCCTAGGATGCCACCGAGATGACGTGCCGCACCGACGTGCGGTCGCCGATCAGCTCCAGCATGCAGTCGGCCACGTCGGCGCGGGTGGTGCTCATGCCGCCCCGCACGCTGAGGTCCCTGGCGGTGCGATAGCGGTTGGTACGGCCGGCGTTCGTCAGCCGCGAGGGCCGCACGATGGTCCAGTCCAGATCGGCGGCCCGCACCAGCTCCTCGGACGCGGCCAGGTCGGCGAAGGACTGCCTCAACAGCCGCTGCACGATGAGGGGCTTGAGCACGTACCGGGTGAGCGGGCCGTCGCCCGCGTCGGCCACCATGCCACTCGCGCCCACCGTCAGCAGCCGCCGCACCCCCGCCCGCCGCATGGCCTTGATGATGGAGGCGACGCTGTCGGCGTGGACGGTGGTCGCGTCGCGTCCGCGCGGGCCGATCGCGGTGATCACGGCGTCGCGGCCCTTGACCGCCGGCGTGATGGCGTCGGGGTCCATCACGTCGGCCTCGACGACGTCGAGCCGCGCATGCAGCTCGGCGGGCAGCCGGGACGCCGAGCGCACGACGGCGGTGATCTCATGGGCCAGGTCGAGACCTTGGCGGACCACCTCCAGCCCGATGCCGCCCGTGGCGCCGAAAACGACGAGCCTCATGAGCTTTCCCCTTCCGTACAGTGGTGAGTAAGCATTCACTCACCACTGTACTCAGGGAGGCCCGAACGTGGCGTGCTCGATCTCACCTCGGAGCCCCAGGCGGGCGATGTGGACGGTCCAGCGTCGTCAGGACGACTCCCCTTCGGGAGCGTAGAAGGCGGTGGTGCTGGCGACGGCGGCGGCGACCTGGTCTGGCGGGGCGCCCGCGGCCTCGTAGGCCCGGCCCCACGCCTGGCTGCTTTCGATGATGACGCGCCGGCCCTCGTCGGTCAGGTGGAAGGTGTTCTCGTCGAACTGCGGCAGGCCCGCCAGGTGCAGGCTCAGGCCCAGCAGCCCGAGGTCCCAGCCCACCCCGACCGACCCGGGACCACCCATCGCCCAGAACTCGGGCGGAACCTCGGCGGTGTGGCGCAGCTCGAACAGGGTGCCGTCGTCCTCGGCGGACAGGTGCACCTCCACCTCGGAGAAGCCGGGGTTGTCGCCGAACAGCCAGCTGACCTTCAGCAGACGAGGCGGCTCGCACCGCAGGATCTCGCCGCCCGCGTTGCCCTCGAACTGGTATTTCCCGCCCAGCTGCAGGTCCCCGGTCACGGGCAGGAACCAGCGGCTCAGGCGCTCGGCGTTGGTGCAGGCATCCCACACGTCCTCGACGTCGGCGTCATAACGCCGTCGCAAGGTGATGACCTTGCGCTCGCCGTCGAGCAGTTCGCGGTGCGCCCGGGTGATCTCGTCAAGCAAGTCCATCAGGTGTCCTTCGTCTCGCCTGTCATGCGGCGTTCGCGCTTGCCGCGAGCCAGCTCCGTGGTCAGCGCGTCCAGGCGCTGCGTCCAGAAGCCGCGGAAGAGCTCCAGCCATGCGTCGATCTCCTGCAGCGGCCCTGGCTCGACGGCGTAGAGGCGCCGCGTGCCCTGGGCCCGCACGCTGGCGAACCCGTTGTCGCGCAGCACCCGCAGGTGCTGCGAGACGGCCGGCTGGGAGATCCCGAACTCGCGCTGGATGACGGCGGTGAGCTCACCAGAGCTCTGCTCGCCGTCGGCCAGCAGCTCGAGGATCCGGCGCCGGACAGGGTCGCCGAGAACGTCGAATGCGTGCACGGCATCAGCCTTTCAGTGACTGCTTATATAAGTCAAGCCTGGGATAGGAGGTCAGTCATCCAGACCTCGGGCGCTGAGCGCCTCGCCGAGCGCGTCGGCATGCCGCAACGCGCTGACCACCATCGGCACCGCGAAGGCCCGCAGGCTGCGCTCGACGCCCCTGGCCCGCTGGGCCTCCCGCACGCGGGCGGCCAGCCCGGCCATGACGGGCACGCTGCGCACGGTCAGCGACAGCAGCAACGACAGCCGGAACGGGTCCAGCCCGGCGAACCTGGCCGGCGCCAGGCACCGTTCCAGCGCGGCCATCATGGCCGACGTGCGGGTGGTGATCGTGACCAGGCCGGCCAGCGCGACCGCGAGCACCACGCGCAGGGTCGTGGTGGCCGCGCCCGAAAGGTCCACGAAGATCCACTGCATGCCGAACAGCGCCACCGCGAACCAGCGGACCGGGCGTACCTGCGCCCAGGCCGCCGCCACCCCCACCCGCGACACCGCATAGAGCCCGGCCACGACGGCCGCCGCGCCCGCCAGGGCGGGCGGCGTGCGCAGCAGCACCAGCACCGTGCACGCGAGTGCCAGCCCGGCCAGCTTGGCGCCGGCGGGCAGCCGGTGCAGCGGGGAGGCGCCGGGGACGTACGCGCCGGTGAGCCCGTTCACGACATGATCTTGCGGTAGTGGGCGATGGCCTCGCCGGGCGTGCCGTCGGCGACGACGCGGCCCTGGTCCAGCACCAGCACCCGGTCGAAATCGGCCAGCAGCGGCAGGTCGTGGCTGACCACCACGACCTGCTGGGGCAGCTCCCGCAGCAGGGTGGCGACCTGACGCGAGTGGCGCAGGTCCAGCAACGTGGTCGGCTCGTCCATGACCAGGACCTCCGGCTCGAGCACCATCACCGAGCACAGGGCGAGCAGTTGCTTCTGCCCGCCGGACAGGTGGTGCGCGGGGTGGTCGGCGTGGCCGGCCAGGCCGTACCTGGCCAGGACGTCCGCCACGCGCCGCTCGATCTCCGCGCGGGGCAGGCCTTTGCGGCGCAGCGAGAAGGCCACGTCCTCGGCCACCGTCGGCATGACGATCTGCGCGTCCGGGTCGGTGAACAGGAAACCCACCCCGCGCCTGATCTTCGCGGCGTGGCGGCGGGTGTCCAGGCCGAGCACGGTGACGCTGCCCGACGTCGGCAGCGCCAGGCCGTTGATCAGGCGGGCCAGCGTGCTCTTGCCCGAGCCGTTGGCGCCGACCACACCGACGCGCCGCTCGGGCAGGGAGGCGGTGATGCCGCACAGCACGTCCCGCAGGCCGAGGCGCACGTGCACGTCAGTGAACTCGATCACCTCACGCCACCACCCGCGGGCCCGAGGCGCACAGGCACGCCGGCGAACTCGATCACCTCACGCCACCACCCGCAGGGCGAGGCGCACAGGCACGCCGGCGAAGTCAATCACGCTCATACCACCACTTCGAACAGGGCGGCCACCCCGAGGCCGCCGCCGACCGCCGCCGCGGCCACGCCGAGCGTCCCCGGCGGGGCCCCGGCGCGGACGAGCCGGGTGAACAGCCTGGTCACCACGACCGCGCCGCTGGCCCCCCACGGATGACCCAGCGCCAGCGCACCGCCGTCGGGGCAGACCCGCTCGCCGTCGGCGCCCAGCGGGTCCAGCCCCAGCGCGTCGGTGACGGCCAGCACCTGCGCCGCGAACGCCTCCACGATCTCCACCGCGGCGACCCGCGCCACGTCCACCCCCGAACGCTCCAGCACCCGGCGTACCGCCGGCACCGGCCCCCAGCCGGGCAGCTCGGGATCGCACCCGACGACAGACCCGGCCACCAGCCGCATCCCCGGCAGGCCCGCGCGTGACCGCTCGGGCACGATGGCCACGGCCGCGGCGCCGTCACTGATCGGGGAGGAATTACCGGCCGTCACTGTACCGCCCGCCACGAACGCCGCCGGCAGCCGGGCCAGCGACGACGGCCGCAGCGGCCGCGGCCGCTGATCATCGGCCCGCCCGCCGACCGGGACGATCTCCTCGGCGAACCGGCCCGCCTCGCGGGCGGCCAGCGCGGCCGCATGGCTGCGGCAGGCGTAGGCGTCCTGCCGCTCGCGGGTGATCCCACGTGCCGCGGCCAGCGCTTCGGCGGCCGGCCCCATGTCGGGGTCGGGGTGGCCGGCGGGCGTGAACGGCGCGCGGGCGTACGGCTCGGCGGCCCCCCGGTGGGTACGCAGCGGCGCGGTCGAGCCGCTCTCCGCTCCGCCCGCGATCACCAGGTCCACCTCTCCGGCGCGTACGGCCTGCCCGGCCAGCAGGATCGCGGCCAGCCCGCTGCCGCACTGGCGGTCCACGGTGATGCCGGGGACGGCGTGCCCCAGCCCGGCCGCCAGCGCCGCCACCCTGGCCACGTTGCCGCCCGGACCCATGCAGTTGCCCAGCACCACGTCATCCACCTGCCGGCCGGCGACGTCGCGGGCCACGGCCTCGATCACGGGCGCCGCGAGCCGGTCCACGGTCAGGTCCTTGTACGCGTGCCCGGCCGTGCCGATGGGCGTGCGCCGAGCGGCCACGATGACCGGCTCGTCGCCGCCTGCCGGTGCGCCGGTGGAGCTGCCGGCCACGTCAGGTCAGCCGCCGCAGGTCGGGGTCGCCGGCGGCCATGCGGGCCGCGACCAGGGCACGCGCGGGCTTGCCCGCCTGGGTGCGCGGCAGGCTCGGCACCGCGTACCAGCGGCGCGGCCGTTGCGCCACGTCCAGCCCGCTCCTGGCCACCGCCTCCAGCAGCGCCCGCCGCGGCGGCGCGTCCCCGTCGGCCTCCAGGATGGCCGTGACAATCGAGCCCAGCGACGGGTGGGGCGAGCCGATCACCACGATGTCCCCCACGCCGGGCACTTTCCTCAGCACCTCCTCGACGTCTTCGGGCACGACGGTGGCGCCGCCGGTCTGGATCGCGCCGTCGCCACGCCCGCGCAGCCGCAACACCTCTCCTGCCCGGTACGGGTGCGCCACGTCGCCCACGGTCATCCAACCGTCACCGTCGCGCCGCAGGGGACCCGCCGCCTCGCCCAGGTAACCCTCGGCCAGCCAGGGCGAACGGGCCCACACCTCCCCCAGCGCGCTCCCGGGAGCGGTCCTGACCTCGATCTCGACGCCAGGAAAGGGACGCAACCCACCCCCGTCGGCGTCGGCCGCGACGAACGAGAGCTCGGTGGCCCCGTAATACGACACGATCCGCACCCCGGCCCGCACCGCCGCCGTCCGCCACCGGGGGTCGAGCGCCGCGCCGCCTGCCACGACCGTACGCAGCGCGCCTGGCCGGGCGAGCACGGCAGGCAGCAGGTGCGGCACCAGGTGCACGACCGTGGCCTGGTCGAGGTAGGCGGGCAGCGATCCCGCGGGCCAGCGGCCGGGCACGACGGCGGTCGCGCCGGTGGCCAGGGCGTGTACGGCCGCGAAGGCGTACAGGGAGGACGACAGCGGACCGGGGACCAGCACGACGTCGTTGGGCCCGATCCCGGCCAGTTCGCCGAGGTGCGGGAACGACGCCGTCCACGAGGCCCGCGTGCGGACGACGGCACGCGGGCGGCCCGTGCTGCCCGAGCTGAAACACGCCCACGCCAGGTCGCCGGGCGCCGCCACGTGCTCGACGGCGGGGCCTGTCTCGTCCGGCAGCGGCGCGTCGACCAGGAGGTCCACCGTGGTCGTGCCGGTCATCCGTGCCCACCGCCGCCGGTCCCAGGCGTGGTCGCCCACCAGCGGCGTCGCGCCGGCCAGGTCCGCGGCCAGCACGGCCACCAGCAACGCGACCGGATCGGCCACCCCGATCGCCACCCGCCACCCCGGGCCTGCACCGCGGCGCAGCAGGTGCCGGGCGGCGCCGTTGACGTGCTGCGCGAGCTCGCCGTAGGTGAGCTCGCGCAGCGGCCCGCGCAGCGCCACCCGTGCCGGGCGTGCCGCGGCGTGCCGCAGGATGTGGTCGGCTACCGGCACCGGCCCGCCTCAACGCTCTCGGCCGGGCGGGGGCCTCGCGGCACCCCCTCGGCCGGGCGGGGGCGGCTCAACGTGTTCCGCCGGCCCGCAGCCGCTCGCGGTACACCGTCGGCACCGCGTCCGGGTAGGCCCGCTGCGTGCCCCTGACCACGACCGCCGCCAGCACCGCCTTGATCACGTCGCCCGGCAGGAACGCGGTGGCGAGCAGCGCCGTCGTGCCCAGCGACGCCCCCGTGACCATGGCCTGCACGGGAATCCCGAACAGGTAGATCACCCCGACCCCACCGGCCAGGCACGCCAGCACGAGCTGGACGATTCCGGGGTTGCGCCCCGCCCGCTCGACGAGCCAGCCGGTCAGCGCCGCCCCCGGGATCCAGCCGATGAGGAACCCGGCCGAGGGCCCGGCGAAGACGCCCAGCCCGCCGCGCCCGCCGGACAGCAGCGGCAGCCCCGCGGCGACCAGCACGAGCAGCACCACGACCGCCAGCGCGGCCCGCCACGTGCCGAGGATCGCGCCCGCCAGCATGACGCCCAGCGTCTGCAGCGTGATCGGGACCGGGTTGCCGAAGACGTTGAACGAGCCCGGGAGCCCGAGCACGGCGATCAGCGCGGCGAACACGGCCACTCTCGCGAGGTCCCCCGTGCGGAACACGCGCTTGCTGTCTTCATTCTTCATGAGGCGATCCCACAACACGTCGGCATCCTTCACGCATGGAGGTATCCCACAACTTTCCGGTCGATCGTCTGCGAGCGAACGATACTTGCCGCCACTCGAGTCTCGGTCAAGCGCAGGGCGCGGGCCACGTCCGCGGTGACGGCGGAGGTTTCGGTCGTGGTGTAGCCGTCACGCAGGGAGGCGTCGAGGTCCTTCAGGCCGTTGCCGCTGAGCGTGATCACCACGCGCAGGCCCGGCTCCAGCAGGCCACGCGCGTGCTGGTCGAGCAGCCCCGCCACCCCCGCCGCCGAGGCCGGCTCGACGAAGACGCCGTCGCGGCGGGCCAGCTCCCGGTATGCCGCGAAGATCTGCTCGTCGCTCACCGCGGCGATCAGCCCGCCGGACTCCTCGCGCGCGGCGACGGCGCCGTCCCACGTGGCGGGGTTGCCGACGCGGATCGCGCTCGCCTCGGTCCGCGGGTCGGCGACCGGCGCGCCGTGGACCAGCGGCGCCGCGCCCGCCGCCTGGAAACCCCACATGCGCGGCAGCCGGGTCGCCACGCCTGCCTGCCGGTAGACGCGGTAGCCGCCCCAGGTCGCGGTGATGTTGCCGCCGTTGCCCACGGGCAGGCAGTGCACGTCGGGCGCGTCGCCCAGCGCGTCCACGACCTCGTAGGCGACGGTCCGCTGCCCGGCCAGGCGCAACTCGTTGCCGACGGAGTTGACCAGCGCGACCGGGTGGTGGCCGGCCAGCTCGCGGGCGACGCGCAGGCAGTCGTCGAAGGTGCCGTCGATCTCCACGATGCGGGCGCCGTAGCGTACGGCCTGGCTCAGCTTGCCCAGCGCGATCCGGCCCTTGGGGACGAGCACGGCCGCGGACAGGCCGGCGCGGGCGGCGTAAGCGGCGGCAGAGGCGCTGGTGTTGCCGGTGGAGGCGCAGATGACGGTCTCGGCGCCGCGCTCGGCCGCCCTGCTGATGGCCACGGTCATGCCGCGGTCCTTGAACGATCCGGTCGGGTTGGCGCCTTCGACCTTCAGCCACACCTCACAGCCGGTGAGCGAGGACAGGAACGCCGAGCGCAGCAGCGGGGTGTTGCCCTCGTTCAGCGAGACGGCCGGGGTGTCGTCGTTGACGGGCAGCCAGCGCCGGTAACGGCTGTCGATCAAACCATGCCAGGTAGTCATGTCCCGCACCGTAACATTCGTTTCGTCAAGCCGCATTTATAGGGCCTGATGTAACATGTGTCATCATGGAGAACGATCCGGTGGCGGGCCGCCTCAGCGCCGTCTACTCCGAGTTGCCGCCCGGCGAACGCGCGATCGTGCGGGTGCTGCTCGACGACTACCCGTTCGCGGCGCTCGGCTCGCTGCGGGCGCTCGCCGAGCGTGCGGGGGTCAGCCCGCCGACGGCCTCGCGGCTGTTCGACCGGCTCGGATACGCCGGGTTCGCCGAGTTCCAGGCCGCCGTCAGAGACGGGGCGCGGGACCGGTCGCGGCTGCTGGAATTCGTCACCGCGCCGGAGGCCGCCAAGAGCGCCACCCGCGAGAGCGCGCCCGGCTCTGAGGCGGCCGCACCCGCCGAGACCGGGCCGTCCGAGCTGCGGCGGGCCGCCGACGACCTGCGTTCTGGACTGGACGGCACGCTTGCGACTCTCTCCGAGCCCCTGCTCACGGCCGCGGCGGCGCTGGTGGCCGAGGCCCGCACGGTGTGGGCGCTGGGCGGGCCGCTCAGCGAGCTGGCCGCCGAATACTTGATCCGCCAGCTCGCCAGCCTGCGCTCCGGCGCCCACCGGGTGCCTGAGCCGCCGCAGGCCCGCGCCCGTACCCTGCTGGACCTGGGGCCCTCTGACGTGGTCGCGGCCTACGACTTTCGTCGTTACTCCCCCGCCACCGCCCGGTTCGTGCAGGCCGCCCGTGACCGGGGCGCGCGGCTGCTGCTTGTCACCGACGCCTGGGGCTCGCCTCTGGCCCCACAGGCGGAGGTGCTGGTCAGCCTGCCGCGCGAGGCGGCCGGGCCGATCGCGCCGCTGGCACACGAGATCGCCGTCACCGAGCTGCTGCTCGTCGCCACGGCCGCGCGCCTGTCACCTGCCCAGCGTCTGGCCGACCTCGACGCGCTCACGCAGAGCCTGGGGTGAGCCGCTTGTAGAAGAAGCTGCAGTCCCGCAGCTTTCCGTCAGGGGATCCGGCGTACTCGGGGACGATCCCGTAACGTGTCCAGCCGCCGGTGAGGTAGACGTGCTCGGCGGTGCTGCCGGTTTCGGTGTCCAGGAGCAGCAGGTCGGCCCCCGCCTCCAGGGCGGCCTGCTCGGCGGTGGCCAGCAGGGCACGCGACAGACCCCGGCCGCGGGCCTCGCGGTGCACCATGAGCTTGACGATCTCGCCGCGGTGGCGGGCATTGGGCTTGGCGGCCAGGGCCAGGCTGACGGTGGCGTTGATGCCGCCGCCGTCGCGGCAGACCCACACCATGAGGCGCCCGTCGGCCACGGCTGGGGCCTGCGCCCGCCACCAGGCGGCGGCCGCCTCGTGATCGAACGGCGCCAGGAAGCCCACGGAGGCGCCGTCATCCACGGCGTCGACCAGGAGATCGGCCAGCTCCTTCAGGCCTGCGTCGAACTCCTCGGCGGACAGGCGGTCGATGGTGTGCATAGGAGATCCCTCGGCTTTCACGGCAAGCAGCGTGTGACGGTTCACGGCAGGACGATGAGCAGCGCGTAACGCGCCGGGTCCGGTCCCGGGCAGCGGAAGCGGGAGGCGCCCCAGAGCCGGAAGCGCAGGCAGTCGCCGGGTTCGAGCGTGTGCGCACCGCCGTTCGCGGTGATCTCCACCGTGCCCTCCAGCGCCCAGATATGCTGCTCGAGCCCCGGAACCGGGGGTGCGTCGTAGACGATGTCCGCGCCCGGCCGCAGGACGCCTTCGACGACCTCGCCCCGCAGGCCGGGGTGCGGCGGCGACACCGACCTGCGGACGAAGCCCGACTCCTCGTCCCGCCACACCGGCTGGGCCTGGCCCCGCAGCAGCTGCGGCGGCTCGGACTCGACCTCGGCCAGCAGCCGCGACATCGTCCGCTCATACACCGCGCAGAGCTTGTTGAGCAGCGCCGCGGTCGGGCTGATCTCGCCGCGCTCCAGGCGCGACAGGGTCGAGCGGCTGATCGCGGCGCGGCGGGCCAGCTCATCCAGCGACCAGCCGCGCTCCACGCGTAGCTCCGTCAGCCGTTCGGCCAGCCGGGTATCCAGCTCCTCCACCTGTCTCATATCCGGGAATATATCCCAAATACGGGACACCGGCCTGCGTGACTCCCGGACCTACGCGCCGTTGAGCAGCTGCACGAGCTGCTCCTCCTCGTAGTCCAGGTGCGCCTCGAGCTCCGCGGTGAGCCGGCTGACCTCGCGCGACAGCTCCTCGGGAGCGACGTCGTCGGCCGCGAGCAGCTCCTGGAGTTGTTCGAGGAGTCGCTGGACGACCAGGTGCTCGGCCCGCAGCCGCTCGAACACCGCGGCCAGCTCCGGGTGGCGGCCCTCCAGCGCGGGGAACATGAAACCGTCCTCGCGCGAATGGTGCCCGTGCAGACCCTGGCACATGGTCAGGCAGTTGACCCGCAACTGCGCCGTCAGACGGGGGCCCGAGGAGCCGACCTCCTTGCGGAGCACGGCCAGTTCCTTGCGGAAGGCGCCGTGGATCTTCTTGAGTGCGTCGCCCATGCGCCCGGCGGGCGGCCCGTAGTCGATCGGGACGAGCGCGACCACCGGCAGGATCCGGCCGGAACCGGTCTGGTACGCGCCCCAACCCGGCTCTTGCTCGACCGCGCGGGCGAACAGGCGATCCCGTTCCTCGCCTTCCAGGACGACCGCTTTGGCCTGATAGGTGAAGCTGCCGTCCTCCACGGTGACCTGCGGGTTGGCGCGCAGGTTGTGGTACCAGGCCGGGTGCGCCGGCGCGCCGCCGGCCGAGGCGATGATGAGGATGCGCTCGCCATCGGGCAGGTAGCCGAGCGGCGTCGTACGGCGTGCGCCGGTCTTCGCGCCGACGGTCGTCAGCAGGAGCAGCCTGGCTCCCTCGAATTGGCCGCCGACCCGGCCCTGGTTGGCGCGGAACTCGTCGATGATCTGCTGGTTGAAGTCAATGGGCATGCGTGTTCGCTCCAGGCGGGGATGTGTCGATGACAACGAAAACCCGCGCGGAATGCCGAAGGGAACGACGGGTCGACTACACCGCCGAAGGCATGGGACGACGCGCGGGGGCTGGGTGCTCAGGCACGACCGATGAAGGTAGTCACGGTGTCATCCCCCTTGATTCGGCGCCTCCATGCCACCGCCGTCCACCCGGTCGGCGTCACGCGACGCGACCGCTATTACACGATCTACCGCGAAAACTGTCAAGCTGTCGTACCCCGTACCGGACTCGAACCGGCGATTTCCCGGGTGAAAGCCGGGCGTCCTGACCGCTGGACCAACGGGGCGTCGCATGCGTACGTCCGGCGGGATTCGAACCCGCACCGTCCGGTACCTGAGACCGGTGCCTCTGCCGTTGGGCTACGGACGCTTATATTCCTGGCGTGGACCGACGGGATCTCGAAACCCGAATTCCTGCTTGCAAGGCAGGTGTGATGCCTTTTCACCATCAGCCCGAAGATAAAGAGAAAGGCCGCCCGGACGTGTCCCCGGCGGCCTTTGGATCCTCCTCCGTGAGGATTATCCCGAGGCCGGCCCGATCAGCGCGCAGCCGAACACCGCGGCTCGGCGACATAGACGCCGTTCCCGCTCCAGCGCGCCGGCTGCGTAGCACATGACCTGGCCCTTCCTGACATTCCTGCGTTCGACGTGAACCACGGTAGCCCCGGTATTCCGCGAATGCCACTTATTTATGGCCGGCCCGGTGCCTTGCGGTCACGACACCGTGCCGTGACCCGGCTTTTGCCGCCCTGCCCCGGGAGCCGTCGCAGTCACCGGGTTATATTCGAATATTGGGAGGAAACCTTCGTCATCGGGGGTTCACGATGGTTGGTGACCTGCCGCGGCGGCTTGTCGCGGAAGCCATCGGAACGATGTTGCTCGTCCTCTTCGGCGCCGGCTCGGTCGTGGCGGCGCTGGTCTTCGGCGACGGTCAGCTGAACTATGCCGGGCTCGGCTTCATCGCGCTGTCGTTCGCCGTGGTCGTCGCGATCGTCATCTACGCGTTCGGCAACACGTCGGGAGCCCACATCAATCCCGCGGTGACCATCGCTCTGGCCGCGGGGCGCCGGTTCCCGTGGGCCGAGGTGCCGTTCTACATCGTTGCCCAGCTCGTCGGCGCGTTCGCCGGGGCGCTGCTCATCGTGGGCGGATTCGGCGGGCGGGCGATCGATCCGGGCGGTGTCGGGCTGACCCAGCTCGGCGAGGGTGTGAACTATGCGCAGGGAATCTTGCTCGAAGCACTCGGCACGTTCCTGCTGCTGCTCACGATCATGGCGATGGCGGTCGACCGCCGGGCGCCGGCCGGCTGGGCCGGGCTGATGATCGGACTGGCGGTGGCGGGCGAGATCTTCGTGCTGGGCCCGTCGACGAACGGCTCGGTCAACCCGGCTCGAACCTTTGGCCCATACCTGGCCAACAGCTTGTTCGGCGGCGACACGCCCTGGGCTCAGATCGGCGTCTACCTCGCCGGGCCGATCATCGGCGCGGTGCTGGCAGTCGTCGTGTACGACGTGGTCGCCCGCCCGGCCCGCGAACTGCCCGAGACGGCCGCGCAAGGGGCAGCCGGGGAGATCACGGGTGCCAGGGAGCCGCGGGCCGAGGCCGTCCGGCAGGAGCTCGCCGGTCAGGTGCCCGGGGCCCGTGCGCCGCAGGACGACCAGATCAGGGACCGCGTGGGACACGGCCGCAGACGCTGGCGTCCCGGCGGGAGGAGGTGATCCATGAGCCCGTGACCGACCGTACGTCCGCAACTTCCGAGCAAGGGAGAGATCGCCATGCCTGGCAACAGGGGAGTCACATATGAAGGCCCAGGCAAGGTCGAGGTGCGCGAGACCGACTATCCCGAATTCGAGCTCAAAGACGGCCCGGGCGTGAACCCGGCCAACGTCGGCCGCAAGCTGCCGCACGCCGCGATACTCAAGACGGTCGCAACGAACATCTGCGGCAGTGACCAGCACATGGTCCGCGGCCGCACCACGGCGCCCCAGGGCCTCGTCCTCGGTCATGAGATCACCGGTGAGGTCGTCGAGACCGGTCCTGATGTGGAGTTCGTCAAGACCGGCGACCTCGTGTCCGTGCCGTTCAACATCGCCTGCGGCCGCTGCCGCAACTGCAAGGAGGGCAAGACCGGAGTCTGCGAGAACGTCAACCCGGACCGTCCCGGCTCGGCGTACGGCTACGTCGACATGGGCGGCTGGGTCGGCGGGCAGGCCGAGTACGTCCTTGTTCCCTACGCCGACTGGAACCTGCTGAAGTTTCCCGACAAGGACCGGGCGATGGAGAAGATCCTCGACCTGGCCATGCTCGCGGACATCTTCCCGACCGGGTTCCACGGCTGTGTGAGCGCGGGGGTGCAGCCGGGCTCGAGCGTCTACATCGCCGGCGCCGGCCCGGTCGGGCTGGCCGCGGCCGCCTCGGCGTTCCTGCTCGGAGCCGCCGTGGTCATCGTCGCGGACCTGAACAAGGAGCGCCTCGACCAGGCGCACAGCTTCGGCTGCGAGACCATCAACGTCGCCCTGGGCGAGCCGAAGGACCAGATCCTGCACATTCTCGGCGAACCGGAAGTGGACTGCGCCGTCGACGCGGTCGGCTTCGAGGCACGCGGTCACGGCCACGAGTCGGAGGTGGAGCGTCCCGCCACCGTGCTCAACTCGCTCATGGACGTCACCAGGGCAGGTGGCGCACTCGGCATCCCGGGCCTGTACGTGACGGGCGATCCCGGTGCGGCGGACGAGGCCGCCAAGCAGGGCTCGCTGTCCATCCGGATAGGCCTCGGCTGGGCGAAGTCGCACAGTTTCGTCACCGGCCAGTGCCCCGTCATGCGGTACAACCGCCAGCTCATGATGGCGATCCTGCACGACCGGGTGCAGATCGCGAAGGCGGTCAATGCCACCCCGCTCCCGCTCGACCAGGCGCCGCGGGGATACCACGAATTCGATGAGGGGGCTGCCCGCAAGTACGTGCTCGATCCGCACGGCATGCTCAGCAGAACGTCCTGACCACACGGCCGCCGGCGACCCGCGCCCTGCGGGTCGCTGGACGTCAGGAGACACGTGACGCAACGTCTCGTCTCGTCGGCGTGGTAGGATGCCGGGCATGCCCAAGCAGCCCGACCCTGCCCGCCGCAACGAGCGATCCCGGCAGGCCATCCTCACCGCCGCCCGCGAGCTGGTCTCCGAGGTGGGATACGCCAAACTGTCGATCGAGGCCATCGCCGCACGGGCCGGTGTGGGCAAGCAGACCATCTACCGATGGTGGCCCTCCAAGGGGGCGGTGATCTTCGACTCGTTCCTGGCGCTGAGCGAGGCGGGCCCCGAGGAGAGCGTGGCGTTGCCCGACACGGGCGACCTCGAGGCCGATCTCAAGATCGTGATGCGCGCGACGGTGGCCGAATTCGCCGATCCGGCGTTCGAAGCGCCCATCCGGGCGCTCAACACCGAGATCATCAACGATCCCGGCCTCGCCGCCCAATACCGCGAGAAGCTGGCCGACCCGGTCGACGAGGGCAAGAAGGCCAGGCTGCGCAGCGCGCAGCGGGCCGGGCAGATCCGCGCGGACGCCGACCTCGACCTGGCGCTGGAGCTGCTGTATGCCCCCCTCTACCAGCGCTGGCTGCTCCGCTCCGGCCCGCTGACCCCCGAATACGCCGACGCGCTCGTCGACCTCTTCCTCCAGGCCATGAGACCCCCGGTTTGACCGTGACGCCACGTCAACGTCTTTACTGGTGACATGCGGATCGGAGAGCTGGCCGCGCTGCTCGGAGTGTCCACCCGGACGGTGCGCTACTACCACCACCAGGGCGTCCTGCCCGAGCCGCCCCGCCTGGCCAACGGCTACCGCGAGTACGGCATGCGCGACGCCATCGCCCTGGCCCGCGTCCGCCGCCTCGTCGCGCTCGGGCTGAGCCTGGACGAGGCGCGCGACGTCATCGCCGAGGACCGGTCCAGGGAACTGCCGGAGATCCTCGCCGAGATCGACGCCGACCTGGCCAGGCAGGAGCAGGAGATCCGGGACCGGCGGCGGCGCCTGGCCCAGGTGCTCCAGCGGGCCGAGGCTGGGACGCTGGGCCCGCAGGACACCGCCTCGCCCGATCTGCTGGCGTTCCTGAAGGCGGTCGACCTGCCCTCCTCGCAGGCGGCGGCTTGGGATCGCGAGCTGCTGGTGCTGATGGACACCGTGGCGGCGGCGCCCGAGCGGAAACGCGCCTTCACGATGCTCGACGCGCTCGCCGCCGATCCCGAGCTGACGGCGCGCGGCCACGAGTTCTACCGCAGGCTCGACGAGCTGGCCGGCGCCGAGCCCGACGACCCCCGGATCGTGCCGCTGGCGGCGGAGCTCGCCGAGTACAGCCTGCGGCACCTGATGACCGACGGTGCGCCGATCGGGCCCGAGTGGGACGCCGAGACGATGGAGCCGTTCCTCGACGGGCTCGCCCCCGCTCAGGCGGAGGTGATACGGCAGGTGGTCCGGCACATCGCCGGCCCCTGAAGGCCGCCTCCTGCGCCCGACATACCGCGGACATACCGGGAACCCCTACTTTGGCGTGCATGTATCCCTCGTGGCGGCGGCTCGCCGTCCTTATTCTGTTCGCTGCGTTCCTGGTGCCGGTCCCTCCGGCCGCCGCGGCGGCGTTGTCCGACGCAGGCTTCTTCGGCAGGTGGAGCGCCGGCGCC
The DNA here is from genome assembly GCF_030718205.1 of Nonomuraea turcica. Taxonomy (GTDB): domain Bacteria; phylum Actinomycetota; class Actinomycetes; order Streptosporangiales; family Streptosporangiaceae; genus Nonomuraea. The sequence goes on along the minus strand of NZ_JAUZQF010000009.1, from coordinate 81,292 downwards.
TGGACGGTGGGGCCGCGACTGAACTACGCGCACGCGGGCCTGAAGCCCGTGGAGAGCGCGGTGATGGCGGGCGACTACGCGCTGGCCAAGCAGCGGCTGCTGGATTACTACCGCGCGCGTCCGGCCATCGAGGCGGGCAGCTTCTCGCACACCACCTGGCCGGGCGCACTCGAGCTGACCGCCAGCCACATCTGGACGCTGGGATCGGGCGAGGCCTACATCAAGACGCTGACCTTCGGCCCGGGGGAAAAGACGGTCACGGCAGACGTCACGAGCAGCATCACCAGCGGTAAGCCCGGATTCTTCCTGATGAGCCGCTACAAGGACGCGGTCATCGCCCTCATCAACAGCAGGAGCAAGGGGTCGGGCAAGCCCACCCTCCGCCTGACCCTGGCCGACGGGTCGGTGAAGACCCTTCATCCCACGCACGACACCTACATCTGGGCGGCCAACCCGGGCAGCGTGTACGGCACCAAGTACTACATGCAGGTCAGCGACCAGGGCACGGGGCCGTTCACCGGCGAGACGCGTAAGGCGTACCTGCGGTTCGACCTCGGCGGCCTCACCGGCGTGAAGAAAGCGGAGCTGACGCTGACCGGCACGGCCGACACCGCGAAGGACATCATGCTGTACGGCAACGCCGCGACCTTCGACGAGGCCATCCGCACCTGGTCCAACACCGTGCAGAACACGTTCTCCTGGGAGGGCGACCCGGGCGGCTTCGACTGGAAGCTCCCCGGCGGTGCCGATCGCATCGCCGACGACGAGTTTCTCTACCAGCTGCCCCGCTTCTTCTTCGCCGGCCCGCTGGCCCTGGAGTACCAGAAGACGGGCAACGAGCAGTACTCCCGCACGCTCATCGGCCTGATGACCGACTTCATCAAGGACGCCGACGCCTACGACGCCGATCAGGGCGCCGGTTCCTATCCGGGCAACCTGCACGCCGCGCGGCGCCTGCACAACTGGATCGCGGCCTACGAGATCCTGCGCAAGAGCCCGTCGCTGACCGCCGACGCCAACGCCGCGATCCTCAAGACGATGAACCGGGCGGGCCTGTACCTGCAGGAGAACGTCAACGGCACGCCGAACAAGATGCAGTCGCAGAAGATCACGCTGCTGCACAACTCCATCTACTTCCCGGAGTTCCGCGCGGCGTCGGCGTGGCGGACCAACGCCGCCAACTTTCTGTCGACCCAGCTCAACGACTCGACCTACGCCGACGGCGGCTACAAGGAATCCACGGACGCCTACCTGCGGGGCTACCTCAGCCAGTACGTGGACGTCGTCGCCTACATGCAGCGCAACGGCATCGCGTTCACCGCCACCGCCAAGCTGCGACAGCTGGCCCGCTTCCTCATGGACCAGAGCTATCCCAGCGGGTACGGCCCGGCCTACGGCGACAGCGACTCCCTCGACCTGCGCAGCACTCTCAGGAAGCTGGGCCAGCTGCTCAACGACCCCGAACTCCTCTACGTCGGCACCTCCGGCACGTCGGGCGAGAAGCCGGCGCACACCTCCGTCCTCTACCCGGACACCCGGGTCGCGGTCTCCCGCTCCGGCTGGACCGCCGACGACTCCCACCTCCGGATCAACGCCGACCGCGGCAACCATAGCCACCCGGACGAGCTGGCGATCACCGCTTACGCGTACGGCCGGCCGCTCCTGCCCGACATGGGCACCTTCACCTACAGCACGGACGCCCACGCGCAATGGCTGCGGAAGACCACGGAGGCGCACAACACGATCGAGATCGACAACAAGCCGCAGATCTCGACCGCGGCGGGCGGGATCTCGCATCTGATCACCAACCCCGCCTTCGACCTGATCGGCGCGAACACCGAGAGCTCCGCCGGTGTTCGCCACGAGCGATCCGTCCTGTCGCTGCACTCGGGCCTGTGGGTGGTCTCCGACCGGCTCAAGCCGGTGGACGCCGCCGCCACGCACCGCTACGAGCAGAACTGGCACTTCGCCTCGGACGCCAAGCCCTCGATCCGCTCCGGGACGGAGGCCACGACCACCGCCTTCGCGACGGGTGCGAACCTCACGATCGTCCCCGCCGACCCGGCCGAGGTCGCCTCCGCCCTGGGCGACGGCTACTACGCACCGCGGTTCTACTCGGTGGAGAACGCGAAGTACGCCTCCTACGTCAAGACGAACGCCACCGGCCAGAAAACCTTCGACACCCTCCTGGTGCCGTCCAAGGGCGCGGCCGACACGTCCGTGACGGTGGAACGTCTCCCCGTGGGCACCATCCCGTCGTACCAGGTGACAGCCCTCAGCTTGAACGGCGGCGCAGGGGTCTACTACAAGTCCTGGACGACGAAGGCGCCGCGCGCGTTCGGGTCCTACACCTTCGACGGCAAACTGCTCTACGCCGACTCCGGGTCCATCGTGATGGTCGACGGCTCGTCGGTCGAACGTGCCGGCGCGACCCTGGTCAAGGCGCCGGCCGCGGTCACGGACCTGGCCGTGACCTTCGGCGGGGACGGCACCGTACACATCGACGGCAGCGGGCTGACCGCGAGCACCGACCCGGCCAAGGCCATCGCGATCGCGGCGCCGAATGCCGCCAAAGTGATCCTCAACGGCAAGGTCGTTCCCTTCGAACGCGCGGGCGCGCTCATCTACGCGGCCGCCTGAAGGAGAACTCCGGCCCGGATCGTCGAGCTGCCCGGCCTGCGGTAGGCGTCCGCCGGCGCGCTGGCCTCGGCTAACCCCCGCGCCCCTGCTCCGCGACTCCCAGGAGGCGCGGGCAGGGGCACGGAAGGTGGCACACGCAGCACGGCCAGGGTGGGCGACGCGCTATGCGCCGTGGATCAGACCACCGCCCCGGTGCCCGTACGGTCGCGTGGCGCGGTGCGCCTGGCCGGCGGAGCAGGTGGGCGGCGGTCGAACCGGGCCAGCACAACGGCCGCCGGACCGGCCACGAACGCCGACGACAGCGTCCCCATGACGATCCCGGCCACCAGCGCCATGGCGAAGTCCCGCAGCGAGTCCCCGCCGAAGACCATCAACGCCACCAGGATGAACAACGCGCCCAGCCCGGTGTTGACCGTCCGCGGCAACGTCTGCACGATCGCCCCGTCGACCGCCGCCGCCAACCCCCGCTGGGAGGTCCACAACTCCCGCACGCGGTCGAACACCACGACCTTGTCGTTGACCGAATACCCGACGATCGTCAGCATCGCCGCCACGAAGATCCCGTCGATCGGCTTGCCCAGCCACGCGAACAACCCGACCACGACGGTCACGTCCACCAGCAGCGCCAGCACCGCCGCCGCCCCGAACGTCCACCGGAACCGGACCGCCAGATACACCAGCTGCATGGCCACGGCCACCCCGAGCGCGACGAGGGCGTTACGCCGTAGCTCCTCGCCCAGGCTGGGCCCGATGAACTCCTCGCGCGTCTTGCTCACCTCGCCCCCGTGAGGCTCCAGTGCCTGCTCGATCCGGGCCACCTCCTCCAGCCCGAGCCGCGCCGCCCGTACCGTGACACCGTCATCCGTGGACTGGACCACCGCCGCGGGGAACCCGGCCCGTGCGACCGCCTGCCCGGCGACGTCGGCGGGGACCGGCTTGGACGTGGCGAACTCCACGAGCCGCCCGCCGGTGAACTCCACGCCGACGTTCAGCCCGCGAACCAGCAACCCGGCCACGGCCACCACCGCCAGCCCGCCGGCGATCGCCAGCCACACCCTCCTGGCGGCCATGAGCCGCGGCTTCCTGCGCGCTAGCCAGGTCCTGACCACGCCCTGCGAGGCCAGCCCGGACGCGCGCGGCCCGATCCTGCCGATGACACCCTGGACGAGCACACGGGTGATCAGCATGGCGGAGATCAGCGAGGCGAGCACGCCGATCGCCAGCGTCACGCCGAAGCCCTTGACCGGTCCCGAGGCCAGCCAGAACAGCAGCCCGGCCGCGATCAGGGTGGTGACGTTGGAGTCGGCGATCGCGCTCCACGCGTTCTTGAACCCCAGGTCCAAGGCCCGCCTCAGCCCGCGCCGGAAGTCGTGCTCCTCCCTGGCCCGCTCGAAAACCAGCACGTTGGCGTCGATGGCCATGCCGATCGCCAGCACGAACCCGGCCAGCCCCGGCAGCGTGAACGTCGCCCCCATCGCCACCAGCGCCGCGTACGAGATCAGCCCGTAGCAGGCCAGCGCCACCGCCGCGAGCAGCCCGGACAGCCGGTAGACCGCCACGATGAACACCGCGGTCAGTACGAGCCCGGCCACCGCCGCCTTGGCGCTCGCGTCGATGGCCGCCGCGCCGAGCGTCGGTCCGACCGTACGCTGCTCTACCAGGGCCAGCGGGACGGGCAGTGCCCCGCCCTTGATGAGCACGGCCAGATCGCGGGCCTCCTCGTGGGTGAACGACCCGGTGATGTCCGCGCGGGCGTCCGGGATGCCGGTACGGCACGGGATCGACAGGTCCAGCGGCGGCGAGGAGATGATCTCCGCGTCGAGCACGATGGCGATCCTGCGCTTGGGATCGCCATGCGGCTCGCACGCCGCCGCCCCGGTCAGCCGCTGCCAGGCGTCGGCGTCGCGGAAGTCGATGGTCACCCACCAGCCGGGACCACGCTGGGGATCACTCTGCTCGACCGCATCGGCCACGCCGTCGCCGGTGATGGCCGCGGGCCCGAGCGTGAGCGGTTCGCCGATCTCGTCGCGTACCCCTGAAGGATCGCCGGCGCCGAGGACAGGATGGAAGGCTAGCTGCGCGGTCCGGCCGATCACCTCGGCCGCCTGGCGCGGGTCGAGTACGCCGGGCAGCTCGACGATGATCCGTTTCTCGCCGGAGCGGACCAGGGTGGGATCGACCACGCCGAGTGCGTCCGCCCGCTGGCGGAGCACGTCGAGTGCGCGGTCGGTGGCCGCCGCGTCGGCCTTGACGGTCGGCGAGTTCTTCGCCTCGAACACGAGCTGGGTGCCGCCGCGCAGGTCCAGGCCCAGGCGCGGCGCGGTGGTGAGGGCAAGTGCTAATGAGATCGCGATGACGGCGAGCGCCGCCACCGCACGCCAAACAGGCGCACGGTACATGAAGCCTCCACAGGCTCAGATGTGCAGAAAAGGGAATCTCAGAACCCTGTGGAGGGAGGCCCGCGCGCCGGCGCCGCAGCGGGCCGGCGGCCGGCCGGAGCGTCCGTGCCGGGACGTGCGACGACGGCGGCCCACGCGGCCGTCGGGTACGGAAGGCCGGACGGGAGCACGGCGGGGCCGCCCGGACCCGCCAGACCGAGCAGGCCATGCCGGACCTGCATCGCGGTGTGGCGGTAGGGCTCCTGGCCCAGCCCTTGCTGCTCCTGCGCCCGCCAGGCCGCCACCACGTGCGGGGTCGCGCCGTGGTGCGAGGCGGGCTGGGCGTGAGAGGCCGCGGGCAGGAACCAGGACAGCAGGAGGAGCAACGCGGCAGAGAGCCTCGTCCGCACCGTCCCCTCCCCCGGATCGCCCTGCCCTCACCGTAGCGCGCCGGAGCGGCCGGGAAGAGTGGAGCCGGTCTTCTCGCGGGACGATTAGGACGCCCTTTGCGGGGAGTCCGCCCCGAGGGGCCGCGAGCCGGGGTGCGTGGAGGCACGGGCCAGGACGTCGCGGATGAGGGTGACCACCTCCCCGGGCGTGAACTCCATGGCGTTGTCGCCGATGCTGATCTCGAAGCAGCATCGGTCGGGATCCGGTGCGGACCGAACGCGGCCCCAGAGCTGGATGCCGGCCGGCACTCGTCCGATGAACCGGCCGAAAGTATGATCCTGGCCGCGGCGAACCGTGCTTTCGACCCGTGCCGCCCGGGTGGCGGGATCCGCAGGATGAGGCCCATGCCACGAGGAGCTGCTGCTCGACTCCGCCGGGCAGCGCGTCCCCCGTCCCCGCCTGCTCCTGCTGCGCCGGCTCCTGGTGCTGCTCGCCATCGGCCTGGCCAACATGTTCCTGCTGTGGTGGGGCGACATCCTGACCGTCTACGCCCTGGCGGGACTGGTGGTCCTGCTGCCGTCGACCTGGCTGCCGCGCTGGGCCGTGGCCGGGCTGGCCGCCGCGCTGATCGCGACGTCGCTGATCGTCCAGGGCGGGCACTACTCGCTGGTGCCCGGCCTGTTGTTGCTCGGCTCGGCGCTGACCAGGTACGGCGTGATCGGCCGGATCGAGCGGGCCACGTGGGGCCCGGCCGTGTTGTGCCTGGCCTTCGCAGCCGCGGCGGCGCCTTTTCTGTGGGCGTAGATCAGCACGGGCAACACTCTCGCGTTCACCGTGTCCGGGCTCCTGCTGGCAGGCGCGTACCTCTGCGGGCTGGCGGTCCTGCTCAGAACCCCGTTGCGGCCGGTGCTGCAGGCCGCCTTCGCGCCGCTGGGACGGATGGCGCTCACCAACTATCTGACCGCCACGCTCCTCGTCCGGGCGGTGGCCCGTTTCATGGACGGCCCGCCGGCGGAGTGGCCCGCCACGACGGTGCTGATGATCGCCGGGGGCATCCTCGCCGTCCAGTGGCTGTGGTCCACGCTCTGGCTGCGGCGATACCGGCAGGGACCGCTCGAATGGCTCTGGCGCTGGGCCGCCTGGGGGCGCCGCCCGCCCCTGCACCTCTCTTAACGGGTCAGTCGAGCGGCAGCGTCGACACATGATCGAGAGAGCGGAGGGTTTCCGGCACCTCGTGTGCGGCGATGACGACGACGGTGTCCGGCAGGTTCGCGAGGATGCCGAGGACGTGCCGCGCGGTGTCGTCGTCCAGACCGGTCACCGGCTCGTCGACGATCAGCACATGGGGGCGCGTGGCCAGGGCCCGGCCCAGGTAGACGCGGCGCAGCTCACCGCCCGACAGCTCTCTGCCGCCGGGACCGACGGGAGTCCTGGCCGTGAGTCCGCTGCGATCCAGCCTGAGCGCGGCGAGGCGCTCGTCAACGTACTCATCGGTCAGCGCCGGGTCGGCCAGCCGCCAGTTCGACCCGAGCGTCCCGGTGAAGAGGTAGTCGTCGGCGGCGACCGCGGTGACGGCGGGCCGGTCTCCGTCGGCCTCGAGCGATTGGTGTAGCGACGTGGCGAGGGCGCGCAGCAGGGTGCTCTTGCCACTGCCGGAGCGGCCGGTGACGACGAGGACTCCCCCGCGGATGGCGCGGCCGCCGATGACGCGCCCTGGTCGCCAGAGCGCCGGCGGCAGACGATAACCGCCGAACCCGATGCCTCGCTCGGCGGCCCAAGACCGCATCGGCGGCACACTCGCCTCGTCCAGGGCGTGCGGTGGCGGAGCGCTCCCCAGGAGTCGCCGCCGCGCGGCTGCCGCCGCACTCCGGGCTTCGGCGGCGCCTGCCCATTGTTCGGCCTGTGCGACCACGCCGACCGCCATCAGGGCGACGAAAACGAACGTGGCGGGGTCTGCGCCGATCCCACCGATGATCGCGGCCGCCGCCACGGTGGCCACGCCTGCCAACCCGGCGACCAGGGCGGTGCGCAGCCGGCGCCGGCTGACCGCATCGCGTGCGGCGTCGAGCTGCGAGAACCTCACCGTCATGCGCGCCGCCAGTTGCCCGGCCGCCCCCAGCGACGCCATCTCCGCCCACGCGTCGGTGACCGTGACCGTTTCCGCGCGGAGCGCCATGCGTGCGTGCTGCTCGGCCACCTGGGCGGCGCCGGAGGTCCGGTACGCCATCAGCGCGACGATCGCGACGCCGGCCACGAGCACCGCCGCCGGCACGAGAGACGTGGCCAGCGCGACGGCGAGGACTCCCATGGCAGCCGACGCGGCGGCGACGACGGCCGGTGCTGTGGAACGGATCAGCGCCGTCCCGGCCTCGTCGGCATCGGCCATGCTGCGATCGAGCAGGTCGCCCGACCACACGTGGTCCAGCGAGCCCTGGGCCGAGGTCGCGGCCCTGCGGAAGAGGTCGGCCCGAGCGGTGGCGACACGTCGCAGGGCGGCCGCGTGCAGCGTGAGGCGCGTGCTGTAGTTGCCGGCGATACGGGCCAGGGCCAGGGCTCGGACACCGCCGCTGGGCACGATGAAGGAGAAGGAGCTGAAGGTGGCCGCGCCGGCGACGGCGCAGGCACTGACGAACCAGCCCGACAGGCCCAGCAGGCCTGCGGACGACAGCTCGGCGAGGACGGCGAGCCCGAGCCCGGCACCCGCCAGGGCACGCGCTCGACGCTCAGGGCCACTGCCGAAAGGGGTGCCGCTCATCGTGCGCTCACCAGGTTCGCGTGATGGAGGCGGCCGTTGTCAATGGCCAGCACGGTGTCGGCCGCGGCGGCGAGCGCCGCGGAGTGGGTGGCGATGATGACCGTGCAACCCCGCGTGGCCCGCCGCAAGGCCTCGACGACATCATGTTCACTGTCCGCGTCGAGATGAGCCGTCGGCTCGTCGAGCACCCAGAGCCCGGCTCCACGGACGAAGGCCCGGGCGATCGCGATCCGGCGGACCTCCCCGGTCGACACGCCCCAGCCGCCCTCGCCGAGCCGCGTGTCGAGCCCGCCGGGGAGACGCTCGATCACGGGGCGCAGCCCGGCGGCATCGACCGCCTGTTCAAGCTGGTGATCGGTCGCGTCCGGCCGGCCGAGGCGGATGTTGTCCCCGACCGTCGCGTCGAGGAGCACGGTGTGCTGCCCCACCCACGCGGCGGCGCCCAGCGCCGGCGCCTGCCACCCCGAGGCGGTCATCCACCGGACCGCTCCCGTCGACGGCGGTCGCTGGCCGGCGATCAACGACAGCAGGGTGCTCTTGCCCGCGCCGGACGCGCCGGTGATCACGGTCCACGTCGCGGGCGCGATGTCGGCGTCCGCGGCGATGGCGTCGTACGCCGCGCCCGGGTAGCGGAACCGGACCGCGCGGAGCGAGACCCCAGCCGGTGCGCTCAGCCGCGGACGCACCGCCCGGGGCGCCTCGGCCGGCAGGTCCTCGACGAGGGCGCCGATGGCGCCGGCCGCGACGGCGGCGCGTTCGCGCTGGTGAAACGCCGAGGCCAGGGCGCGCATCGGGGCGAAGTACATCGGGCACAGCAGCAGCACCGTCAGTCCGGTGAACAAGGTGAGTCCAGGGGCGTGCGGCACACGGACGTACCCGAGCAGCGACAAGCCGATGTAGGTCGCGTTCACGGCGATGGAGAAGGTGAGGACGACGTCCATGACCAGCCCGGAGAGGAACGCGCGGCGCAGCACACTCATCGTCGCCGTGTTCAGCCTTTCCGCGGCCGTGCGCAGGGTTCGGCCGCGCCGGCCGGTCGCGTGGAGTTCGCGCAGGGTTCGCAGGCCGCGGAAGCTGTCGAGGACGACGGCGTTGAGCCGCTGGGTCGCGGCCCACTGCCGGTCCGCGCCGTCCTGGGCGAACAGCCCCGCCAACCGCATGTTGACCGGGAGGAGGGCGCTGGTCAGGATGAGCACGATCGCCGCCGGCCAGTGCAGCACGGCGACGACCGCCAGGACGGCGAGCATCGACAACGGGGCCGACCGGCGCAGCGGCGCGATCTGAGCGTGATAGTCGGCGACGCTGTCAACGAGGTCCACCATCGTCAGCGCCGCCTCCGCAGGTTCAGTCTCGCGGATACGCCGAGCCGTCGGCACGAGCGCGCCGGCGAGTCGCCGCCGCAGGTGACCGGCCACTGTGCGGGCACCGCGCCGGCGGAGCTCGCCCGCCGTCCAGCCGGCCACGAGCGCCAGCACGCTCGCCCCGGCGAAGACCGCCAGGCACTGCACGTCCTGTGCGGTGCTGTGGTCCATCACGCCCTGGGCGATCCACGCCAGGGCGCCCCAGCGGACGACGGTGAACACGGTCTCCAGCGCCATCAGGACGCCAGCCAGACCGAACCAGCGCCCTGCTGCCGCGGCGTACGCGGCGAGCAGTGCGTCGGCCGATCTCCCCGCCGGGGCGGTGCGCTCATTCGTCGCCATGAGAACGCCGTTCGTCGATGATCCAGGCGACACCCCCGGTCAGGGCGATGGCGATCATGCCCAGGGTGGTGAGCAGCTCCGAGTGGACCTGCGGGTAGCCGCCGAACATCCCCTGGCAGACGACGTACGCGAATGCTCCGAGCAGGGTCCATGCCGTGGCGGAGAGCAGGCGCAGCAGGCCGCGGACCGGCGCCGGCGGGACGGATGCGCGGCGAGCGGCGCCGAGGTCAGCGCTATGGGCGATCATGATGAGGGTGCTCCTGTCACGACAAGGTGGTCCGGGGCGGGCTCTTCGCCGGCCCGCGATCCGGTGTCGAGCTTTCCGGCGAAAGCACGGTGCGCGAACACGTTGTACGCCAGCACCAGCGGCATGTTCAGCCCGATGCCGACGAGCACGAACACCATGGTGTTGTGTGGGCCCACCGAGCCGTCGACCGTGAGATCCGGCGGCATGAAGACCGGATAACGTGCCACGCCGAGGGCGAGGAACACCGAGACGACCGTGACGACGAGCCCACCGAACGGCAGGGTGTCGGCTGCGCCGGTCTGCCGCTGTCGCGGGAACGCGGCCAGCGAGGTGACGGCTCCCGCGGCGGCGAACAACAACAGGCCGCCGAAGGCGAAGGCGCGTCCCGGGCTGGTCAGGTTCAGCGGCGCCGCCGTGGCATTGATGGCGAACAGCACCACGGTCAGCAGCGCGACGGTGACGGCCGTGGTGACCCCGCCCCTGCGCGCGGCCGTCGCGCGCAGCCGCCCGGACGACTTCCGCTTGGTGTAGGCGTACCCGAGTGCGGTGTACGCGGCGGTGACGGTGGCGCCGGTCAGCACCGCGAACCAGCTGAAGGCGCCGAAAGCGGTCCCGGCGAAGGCGTTGTCGTGCAGGCGTAGCGGTGACGTCAACGTGCCGAGCGCGAAGCCTTGCGCGAACGCCGCCGCCAACGAGGCCACGCCGAAGGCGGTGGTCCAGCGAGGCGCCGGCGGCGACTGGGACGCCAGTTCAACGCTGACGCCGCGCACGATGAGCGCGAACAGCACGACCGTGATGGGGAGATAGGCGTGTGGCAGGACCGTGCCGAACGCCAGCGGGAACCCGGCCCACAGGGCCACACCGAGCAGGATGAGCCATGTCTCGTTGCCGTCCCAGCCCACCGCGACGGACTCCAGCATGTGCCGGCGGTGGGCGGCGTCGCGATCGAACAGGGTGGCCACGCCCACTCCCAGGTCGTAGCCGTCCAGCACGACGTACATCAGCAGGCAGAGCACCACGACGCCGAGCCACAGAGTAGTGATCATCGGGCCGCCACCTCCCGCGGGCCGAGCAGAGCGGGGGCGCCCGCGTGTGGGATCGAGGTCGGGTCCGGCGCGGGCGGGCGGGGCTCGCGTCGAGGATCGTCATGCTCGGGGCCTCGGTGCACCGTGCGGACGATGTAGGCGATGTAGGCGACGAGCGCGACGAGGTAGAGGGCCGAGAATCCGATCATCGAGAACAGGACTTCGCCGGAGGCCAGGTGCGATACCGCGTCCGAGGTGCGGAGCCGGCCGAACACGATCCACGGCTGCCGGCCCGCCTCGGCGGTGACCCAACCGCCGAGGATGGCGAGGACGCCGGCGGGCGTGCTCCAGAGGACGAATCTGTGGAAACGACGCGCGGTCCACAGGCGGTTGCGCAAGCGCAGCACGGTTGCCGCGAAAGCGGTGCCGAACATCAGCACGCCCGCGAGGAACATGATGCGGAAGCCCCAGAAGGTCGCGGCCATGTCCGGCCGGTCGGCCGCCGGGGTCAGATCCAGGCCGGGCATCGCGGTGCCGCAGCTGAGGTCCTTGGCCGAGATGGCGCTGCCGAGGCAGGGGATGGTGAGCTCGGCGATGTTCCGGGCGGCTTGCTGGTCGGGGATGGCGAACAGGACGAAGCCGGTGTTGCCGTTGCCCCAGTTGCCTTCGATCGCCTCGAGCTTGGCGGGCTGGCTGAGCAGTTCGTGGCCGGCGACGTTGTCACCGAGGTAGAGCTGAACGGGCATCAGCACCGCGGCGACGCCGAGGGCGATCGACATCGAGCGGCGGGCGAAGCCTACGGCGCGTCCCCTGACGAGGTACCAGGCCGAGATCCCGGCCATGAAGAAGCCGGCCGAGATCAACACGGCGGCCACCATGTGCGGCCAGCGCCAGATGAACGACGGGTTGAAGATGACCCGCATCCAGTCCGTCGGCTCGAATCGGCCGTCGATGAGCTGGTATCCGGCCGGTGTCTGCATCCACGAGTTGGCCGCGATGATCCACGTGGACGACAGAAGGGTGCCCAAGGCCACCATGACGGTGGACATGAACATGGTGGCCTTGCGGACGCGCCCTTCCCCATAGAGCAGGACCCCGATGAACCCGGCCTCGACGAAGAAGGCGGTCACGACTTCCATGCCGAGGATGGGCCCGAGGACTGGGCCGGTCTTCGCGCCGTACACGCCCCAGTTCAAGCCCATTTCGAAGGTGATGACCGCACCGGCGACCACGCCGATCGCGAACCCCACGGCGAAGATACGCCGCCAGAACCGGAACATCTGCAGATAAACCGCCCGGCCGGTGCGCCAGTACATGCCGTAGACGACCGCAAGGAAGATCGAGAGTTCGACGGTGATCGCCGGAAAGGTCATGTGGAACATGACGGTGATGGCGAACTGCCACCGGGACAGGTCGAGAAGACTCATCAGCCCTCCACCACAGGTGTGTCAGCGGAGGCCTGGCGGAAGCGCGGCAGGGCGGCGACGCCGACCCCGAGCAGGGCGATGATGGCCATCTGCACGTATTCGACAGTGGCGAAGGCGTGGGGGACGTCGTGCGGTTCCAGCACGAGATAGAGGGTGCCGAGGGCGGCCACGCCGAGGGCCAGCCCGCTCTGCTGCACAGTGATCAGCACGCCGCTGCCGATGCCGGCGAGGTGGGTGGGAACGTCGGTCAGCACGCTGCGGAACAGCCCGGTGAACAACATCGACTGCCCGGCGCCGGCCAGGGCCAGAGGGACGGCCATGGCCCAGAGGCTGACGTGCGGCCAGTTCCGCACGAGGACCATCACCAGCAGGGCCAGCCCCGCCAGCTGCACTGCGGCTCCCGCGGACAGCGCGGCCTTGCCGAAGCGGGAGATCAGGCGCGGTGCCAGCAGGGAGCCGGCGAAGAAGAGCAGAGCCATCGGCAGGATCGCCAGTCCGCCGTGCAGCGCGTCCTGGTGCAAGCCGTTCTGCACGGTCAGGGCGAAGACGAACATGAATGCGCCGAAGCCGATGCTGAAGGCCAGTACCATCAGCAGGCCTCGCGACATCGACGGCAGACGTAGCAGGGACGGCGGCAGGAGCGGGGTCTCACCGCGCTGCTCGGCACGCTTCTCCACGACGAACGTGACGGCGCCCAGCACGACCGCCACGGCGAACAGCGCCCACGTCCACCAGGGCCACCCCAGGGAATGGCCCTCGGTCAGCGGGATGAGCAGGGCGGTGAGGGCGGCGGCGAACAACACCGTGCCGGGCAGGTCGACGCCGACGGGTCGGTGCGAGCGGGTGTCCGGTACGATCCGCGCCGCCACCAGCAGCACGACCACGCCGATGGGCACGTTGACGAGGAAGATCGGCCGCCATGACGTCCCAGCGATGTCGGCGGACACCAGCAGCCCGCCGACCAGTTGCCCGACCACGGCCGCGATGCCGGAGGTCGCCCCGTACATGGCCACCGCGCGGGCCTTGCGTTCCCCTTCCAGGGTGTGGTGGAACGTGGCCAGCACCTGCGGGATGAGCAGCGCCGCGGTGGCGCCCTGCACGATGCGAGCTCCGATCAGCACCTCGACGCTGGGGGCGATGCCGCAGGCCAGGGAGGCGGTGATGAAGCCCACCAGCGCGCCGAGGAAGATCCGGTGCCGGCCGTAGCGGTCGCCCAGCCTGCCGCCCAGCACCAGCAGGGCCGCGTAGGCGACCCCGTATCCGGCGATCACCAGCTCCAGGGACGACGCCGAGGCGTGCAATGAGGCGTCGATGCTGGGCAGAGCGACGTTCGTGATGAAGAAGTCCATGATCGGCAGGAACGCGCCCGCCAGCAGGATCAACACCCCGAACGGGTGCAGCCCGCCTCCCTGTGCCACGGCATGCGGGGACCCCGTGCGCCCTGCGGAGAGTGTGGCCTTCATGACACCTCCGGTAGATAGTTATGAGGCCATTACAAATATGACCATATAACTATTTGGCGTACCGTTTACTCTTTGGAGGTGTGATGTACGACCAATCGCAGCGGCCGGACGAAGAGCTCGGCTCGGAAGCCGACGCCCGCTGGGCGGATCTGGCGGACCTTGTGCTGATCATTGCCCGGGAGATCCAGTTCCGCGGCTACACCGACGAGCGGGCCGTCCCGTTGTCGCCGTCGGAAGGCATGGTGATGCGCCACCTGCAAGGCGATCCCGCCGCCCCGCCCAGCCGGATCGCCGCCGCCACCGGGCTGCAGCGTACGAACCTCTCCACGGTCCTGCGCGGGCTTGAGAGCAAGGCCCTCATTGAGCGGCGCGTCTGTCCCGATGATCGCCGCGGGGTGACCGTGCACCTGACCGAGCGCGGCAGGACCAACTACGCCGTCGTCCGGAAGGAGTGGGCCGCGGCCGTCGCGGCGGCCGCCGGTCACGACACCAGCCGGCTGGACGCGGCGCTCACGTTGCTCAAGACCGTGGAAGCCGGCATGGTGGCCGCCCGGCCCGGACCGCCGACCACCAAGCCGGCGGCGTGAGCCCCGAGCTTCGTCAGGTCGTCTCGAGCCGGCGCGCGTCGATGGTGAGCCACAGGCGCAGCAGGTGGCGGCGGCGCTCCAGCTCCGGGTGGTCCTCGTAGGCCGTGCGGCTGTGCAGGACGACATGGTTGTTGAGGAACTGCATGTCGCCGGCCCGTAGATCCATGGTGAGAGCGAAACGTGGGTCGTTGGTCAGCCGGTCCAGGAGGTCCATCGCCTCCTCCTGCGCGTGGGTGAACGGTGGCACGTGGGCGCCGCGCTGGGCCGAGCGCAGGTAGTCGGGTCCGTACGAGACGGACAACCGGCCGTCGGCGCGGGGAACGCAGATCGGCTTGGTGAAGAAGCTGTCGGGGCCGTCGCCGGTGCGCCGGTCGTGCCACCACGGCTGGTAGAGCAGCTCCGCCAGGTCCGGACGGGTCCGCACCAGCTCGTTGTGCACCGCCACAGAGCTGACGATGGCGCTGAGGCCCCCGGCTTTGGCCGGCCGCACGCACAGGAGCGCCACGATGTCCGTGGGGTCGCTGTGGTAGCCGAGCCTCCCGCTGTGCTCGTAGCTCCTGGTCCGCGCCTGCGCCGGGTCGGCGCCCGTGTCCCGTACGTGCATGAGGGGTGCTTGGTCCGGGCCTTGCGGGACGATGCCGCCGACGTGGCACGCGAGGCCGAGCGCGGCGATCTCGCACTGCTGCTCGCTCATTCCTTCGGTCGGCACCCCCTGGACCAGCACGAACCCGCGGCCGTCCACGAGCTCTTCGCGCGCGCGCCGCAGGACGGGGCCGAGCGTCGGCAGCGGGAAGCTCTCGCGGGCGATCTCGCCCGGCGCCGCGCGTACGGCGGCCAGCACTTCCTGCCGATGTCCCTCATCAAGCGAGACCCGCCAGGCGTCGCTGTCACGGATCTCCGCGCCCAGCCACTCCCCCGGTCCCAGCACCTGTGCGACCGTCATCGTCCACGCACCACCTCTCCGTCAGCGATCTGTGGGATCACCATCCCGCCCGCCGGCGCCTGTCGCACCCCCTCATCGCCCACGGCGGAACGTCTTCACCCACAGCGCAAGCGTGGTCAGGCCAAGGAGTCGATCCAGCGTTCGAGGCGGTGGCCCTCCATTTCCATGAGGGCCGGGTCGCGGAAGGTGTTGGTCAGCAGGGAGATGCCCTGGTAGGCCGCCATCAGGGCGACCGCCAGCTCGCGTGCGTCCTCGCGCCCCATGGCGGCGAACTGCCGTTCCATCCAGCCGAGCAGCTCTCCCATGACCTTGGCGATCGCGCGGTCGAGGCCGTCGTCGCGTTTGTCGAGCTCGGAGGCGAGGGTGCCGGTGGGGCAGCCGTACTTGGCCGCGAGGTCGCGCTGCTCGACCCAGCTGTGCACGAGGGCCTTGAGTCGCTCCTGCGGGGTGGGGAGTCTTTCCAAGGTGGCGATCACCGATTCGAGGTGGTGGCCGTGCGCGGCGATGGCGGCCTCGATGAGCTGGTCCTTGGTCTTGAAGTAGTAGTAGACGTTGCCCACCGGGACGTCGGCCGCGCGGGCGATGTCGGCGAGCGTCGTCTTCTCGACTCCCTGCTCGTGCAGCACCCGTACGGCAGCGCCGGCCAGACGGTCGCGCTTCCCCGACCGTGTTGAGTTAGTCACCTGACTCACTATAGACAAGCACCCCGGTCGCTCGCTATGGTCTCGGAACTAAGTCAGTCAACTAACTTACTGCGTGGAGGTAGAGAGATGATCGTTGTCACGGGTGCGACGGGCAAGGTCGGTGGAGAGCTGGTCCGGCTGCTCGCCGCCGCGGGCGAGCAGGTGACCGCGGTCTCCCGGCGGCCCGCGCCGCTTCCCAAGGGTGTCCGGCACAGCGTGGCCGACCTGGGCGAGCCGGCCGGGTTGAAGGCCGCCTTCGACGGCGCGGACGCGTTGTTCCTGCTCGTCGCCGGGCAGGAACCGCAGGCCGTCCTGGAGGCCGCCGCGGCCGGCGGGGTCCGGCGGGTCGTCCTGCTCTCGTCGCAGGGCGCCGGGACCCGGCCGGAGGCGTACGGCCACCCCGTGGCCTTCGAGGAGGCCGTTCGCGGGTCGGGGCTGGAGTGGACGATCCTGCGGCCGGGCGGTTTCGACTCCAACGCTCTGGCGTGGGCCGAGCCGATCCGCGCCCACCGTACGGCGGCCGCGCCGTTCGGCGACGTCGCGCTGCCGGCCGTCGACCCGGCCGACCTCGCGGAGGTCGCGGCCGTGGTGCTACGGGAGAGCGGGCACGCGGGACGTACGTACACGCTCACCGGGCCGCAAGCGGTGAGCCCGCGCGACCGTGCCGCGGCGATCGGGGCGGCGCTGGGCGAGGAGGTGCGGTTCGTGGAGCAGAGCCGGGAGGAGGCGCGCGAGCAGATGCTGCGGGTCATGCCGGAGCCGGTCGTCGAGGGCACCCTTGCCATCCTGGGCACGCCGACCGTTGATGAGCAGCAGGTCAGCCCGGACGTGGAGCGGATCCTGGGCCGTGCGCCGCGTGCCTTCGCCGACTGGGCCGCCCGCAACGTCGCCGCCTTCCGATGACCGCCCCGCCTCGAGTTTTCGCCATGAGCAGCCCGACGGAGCCCTCACCATGAGCGGCCTGGCCGGCTCGGTGGAGTCCTTTCTGGCCGAGCCCCGGGTGGCCACGCTGACGACCCTGCGGCCCGACGGGTCCCTGCACGTCGTGGCCGTGCGCTTCACCTGGGACCGCAACGCGGGAACGGCTCGCGTCCTGACCGTCGCCGCCTCGCGCAAGGCCCGCAACCTGGCGAGGGGCGCCCGCGCCGCGCTCTGCCAGGTCGACGGGTTCCGCTGGATCACCCTCGAAGGCACCGCCACGGTGTCCGACGATCCACGCCGGGTGGCCGAGGCCGCCCGGCACTACCGCCGACGTTACGGTTCGCCGCCGCCCGCGCCGCCCGGCCGGGTCGTGATCGAGATCGCGGTGGACCGCACCATGACACTCAACACCTGAACGGATCCGACATGCCCCTCCAGAACGTGCTCGACTCCACCATGCACTACCGGGAGCTCGGCGCCGGCGCGCCGATCGTCTTCCTGCACGGCAACCCGACCTCCTCCTACCTGTGGCGCAACGTCATGCCCGCCGTCGGGCACGGCCGCCGCCTGGCCCCCGACCTGATCGGCATGGGCGAGTCGGGCAAGCCCGCCATCGACTACACCTTCGCCGACCACGTCCGCTACCTGGACGCCTGGTTCGACGCCCTCGACCTCGACGACGTGGTGCTCGTCGGCCACGACTGGGGCGGCGCGCTGGCCTTCGACTGGGCCGCCCGCCACCCGGGCCGGGTGCGCGGGATCGCCTTCACCGAGGCCATCGTCAAGCCGATGAGCTGGGAGGAGCTGCCGGAAGGCGGCCGCGAGCTGTTCCGGGCGATCAAGACCGAGGGCGTGGGAGAGTCCATGATCCTCGACGACGACGCCTTCCTCCGGCGGGGCCTGCCCACCACTGTCACCACCCTGCTCACCGAGGAGGACATGGCCGCGTACACGAACCCGTACCCGACCAGGGAGAGCCGCCTGCCGCAGCTGCGCTGGGCCCGCTCGTTGCCGCTGGGCGGCGAGCCGGCCGACGTCGTGGCCTGGATCGAGGCGTTCGACCGGTGGCTGGCGACCAGTGCCGAGGTGCCGAAGCTGCTGATCGGCTTCCGTCCCGGCCTCGGGACGATGTGGACGGACGAGACCCTCGCCTGGTGCGCGGCCAACGTGGCATCACTCGAGATCGTTCAGCACGAGGAGATCGCCGGGCACCACACGCCGGAGGACTGGCCCCTGGTCATCGCGGCGGACGTGGAGACCTGGCTGGCCAAGCTGCCGTCAGCCGGCTAGCTGGAACTGCCAGATCACCATCGACGGCGTCCCGGCGACGGCCGCCCGCGCCGCCTCGGGCACCATGTCGCTCAGGGCCCACGGCCACAGGTGCCACGGCCCCAGGGTCTCGGTGGCGGGCGGCACGGCCTCGTCCCCGGTGTGGAGCGGTGGCTCCTCGCAGCGGCGTACCTGCAGGCCCGCCGCCAGCGCGGCGCGGATGTAGTCGCCGATCAGATGGCGGTATGTCGCGACCCGCGCCGGTCGTCCGTCGGCCAGGCGTACGGGAGGACTGATGCCGCGTGCCACCCCTTCGGGATGCATGTCCGAGATGACCACGTGCCCGCCGGGCCGCAGCACCCGGGCGAACTCGGTCAGCACCGGGTCCAGCTCGGCCACGTGCGTCAAGGCCAGCGAGCAGACCACCAGGTCCACCGCGTCGTCGGGCACCGGCAGGAGACGCAGGTCGCCGAGGTGGAACTCGCCCTGCGGCACGCGTTCGCGGGCCCGGGCCAGCATGTCGGGCGAGCTGTCCACGCCCAGGACCTGGTGTCCGCGACCGGCCAGGTAGGCCGCGAGGCGCCCCGTGCCGCAGGCGGCGTCCAGGGCGACGCCCGCCGGCAGCGCGTCGACGATCTCGTGGACGATCGGCTCATCGATGTCGAACGCCGAATTCGGGCCGTCATAGGTTGTCGACCAGATCTGGTAGCCCTCGACGGTGTCCACGCGGACGACGTCCACGGCGGCGTTCGCCAGCGTGTCGTCGTCGAGGAGCTTGCGGATCTCGGTGAGGCGCGCATCGACGAACCCGCGGTCGTGCTCGCCCGTGAAGGACCGCAGCAACGCGAGCCCTTCCATGCCAAGCACGTAGGCCAGGGGATGCTCGTAGATCACCCGCGTCAGGCTAGTGAGGTCGGCCATGCCGGTGCCAGCGAATTATCGCTCCCGTACGGTGAAGCGGACCGGCATGTGCTTGATGCCGTTGATGAAGTCCGAGCGCATCCGCTGGACGGGACCGGCGTGCTCGGCCGACGGGAAGCGGCGCAGCAGCTCTCTGATCATGCAGCGGATCTGCATCCTGGCCAGCCCGGCGCCCAGACAGAAGTGCGGCCCGCCACCGCCGAACGTCACGTGGTCGTTCGGGCTGCGCCGGATGTCCAGGACGTGAGGGTCGGTGAAGACGTCCTCGTCGTGGTTGGCCGAGGCGTAGAAGGTGACCACCTTCTCCCCCGCGGCGATCGGCTGTCCGTGCAGCTCGGTGTCCACCGTCGCGGTGCGCCGGAAATTGTGGATCGAGGAGCCCCAGCGCAGGAACTCCTCGGTGGCCGTGCGCCACAGCTCCTCGTCGTCGATGCCCGCGGCCAGCTCGCGGTAGCTGCCGGGGTGGCTGATCAGGGCGTTCATGGCGTGGGCGATGAGGTTGCGGGTGGTCTCGTTCCCGGCCACGAAGAGGATCACGAAGAACATGCCGATCTCGTCCCTGGTCAGCCGGTCGCCGTCCACCTCGGCCTGCACCAGCGCGGTCAGGATGTCGTCGCGCGGGTGCGCGCGCCGCTCCTCGACCAGCTCGTCGCAGTACGCGAACGCCTCCGCCGAGGCGATCTCGCCGTCCTCCGGCGTGGTGCGGAAATCCGGGTCCTGGAAGCCGACCATGCGGTTGGACCAATCGAAGATCCGGGCGTGGTCCCGCTCGGGCACGCCGACCAGGTCGCAGATCATCTGCAGCGGCAGGTACTGGGCCACGTCGCCGACGAACTCCACCTCCCCGCCCTTGTCCAGCACGCCGTCGGCGATCTTCTCGGCGCGCCGCTGGATCTTCCCCTTCAGCTGGGCGATCATTCTCGGCGTGAAGCCGGCGCTGACCAGTTTCCGGTAGCGGGTCTGCTTGGGCGGGTCCATGTTGAGCAGCGTCAGGCTCGCCAGGGCGATGAACTCGGGCGTCTGGGTACGGATGAACGCGGTGCCGAGCTCCGTGGACCACGTGTGCGCGTCCCGGCTGATCGCCTTCACGTCCTGATATCTCGTGACGGCCCAGAATCCGGTGTCGCCCGGCACCTCGTGCCAGTGGACCGGCGCGTTCCGCCGTAGGTAGGCGAACTGCTCATGCGGCACCTCGCGTTCCCAGGTGTCTTCCAGCAGGTCGATCTGCATCTGGCCCTCCTTCTCCGGGCTTCTACGACAGTCCGAGCAGGTCGCGCAGGTTCTCCACCACGGCGCGGGCCTCGACCGCCGGCGGGTCGAGCCGGTGTTGCACGGCGCAGCCGATGAGCATCGCCAGCACGCCGGCGGCCGTCTGCTCCGGTGGGCGGCGCAGGGGCACCCCGGCCGCCGCGGACCAGTCGGACAGCCCGTCGGCGAGCCGGGCGCGGACGTCGGCGTACCGCCTGGCCAGGGGCTCGCCGATGGCGGGGTCGCGGGCGCCGTGCAACCACAGCTCCATCTCCAGCAGGAGCCACGGCGCGCTGCGATCGCGGGTCAGCACGCCGAACATGGCGGCCAGGCGCTCGTCGAGCGCGCTGACCTCCTCGAACCCGGACAGCAGCTCGGCCGCGGCCTGCTCCTTCCACACCTCCAGCAGGGCCAGCAGCAGGCCTTCCTTGCCGCCGAAGTGGTCGTACAGCGCGCCCGTGGTGCGATCGGCGGCGCCGGCCACCGCCTCGGCGGAAACGGCGTGGAATCCCTTGCGGGCGAACAGGTCGGCGGCCGCGTCGATCAGCCGGATCCGCGTCTCGGCCCGCCGCTGGTCTTGCGTACGTCCCACCTGGGCCTCCAGGTGCTCATCGGCCCGTCAACATATATCCGCTTCCCTATATATCTCTTGAACGAGCGCTTGGTCAACAGGGCCGCACGTGCTCTTCCGCGGCGCCTGGGACGTACACGTGCAGGTGGAAACGCCTATTGTCGTGACCTGAGTGTTGAAGGAGACGACAAACGATGCCACGCACCTGGCTGACCGAACGGTTCGGGCTTGACGTGCCGCTGGTCGGCGCCCCGATGGCGGGGGTGAGCGACGGGCGGCTGGCCGCGGCCGTCTCCGCCGCGGGCGCGCTCGGCATGTTCGGCGTGCCGGCCACGGCCTCGCCCCCATGGATCACCGAGCAGGCCGCCGTCGCCGCCGGGAGCGGCCGGCCGTACGGGATCGGGCTGATGGCCTGGGCGCTGCCGGACCATCCCGGCCAGCTGGACGCGGTGCTCGCCGCCCGTCCCAGCCTGGTCTCCGTCAGCTACGGCGACTTCGCCCCCTACGTCGAGCCGTTGCGGCGGGAAGGGATCACCGTCGCGGTCCAGGCGGGCACCACGGACGAGGCACGCGCGGCCGAGCAGGCCGGCGTGGACGTGATCGTGGCCCGCGGCGGCGAGGGCGGCGGTCACGGCCGCGACGACGTGGCCACACTGCCGCTGCTGCAGAGCGTGCTGGACGCGGTCGGCGTCCCGGTGCTCGCCGCGGGCGGCATCGCCACGGCCCGCGGGCTGGCCGCCGTGCTCGCGGCAGGCGCGGAGGGAGGCTGGGCCGGCACGGCGTTCCTGGGCTGCGCCGAGACGACCCTGTCGGAGCCGGCCCGGCAGCGGGTGCTGGACAGCGGCGAGACAGGGACCGCGTACGGCCGGGTCTTCGACGTCGCCCAGCGGCTCGCCTGGCCACCGGAGTTCGGCGGGCGCGCCCTGCGTAACGCCTTCTTCGACCGCTGGCACGGCCGGGAGCCGGAGCTGGCCGCCGACGACGCGGCACAGGCCGAGCTGGAGGCCGCCCGCCGCGCCGGCGACTTCGACACCGCCTACGTCTACGCCGGCCAGGCCGTGGGCCTGGTACGCCGGCCACGCACGGCCGCCGACGTGGTCGCCGGCTTCGCCGCCGCCGACGAGCTGCTGGGCCGCTTCAGCGGCCCGTGAAGGCCGGCACAGTGATCCCGTCTATGCCGTGATAAGTCCCGGTCAAGAATCGCCGCAGGTCAGCGGTGCTTATCCTGGCCGGAAGGGCTTGGTCGGAGCAGGATGGATGTCGCCATGGCCACACCTGAGAGCACGTCGGTCATCATGATCGACACCGAGGGCACGGTGATCGGCTGGACGCCGGCCGCGGAGGCGCTTCTCGGCTACCGCGCGGCCGACATCCTCAACCGTCCCGGCGCGCTGCTGCTCACTCCGGAGCGCGCGGCGGCCTGGGACGCGGCGTACGACGGCCAGGAAGACTGGTCCGGCTTCGGTGTGGCCCGCCACCGCGACGGCACCAGGATCCTCGTGTACGTCGAGGGCTCCCGGCTGATCACGCCGGAGGAGAAGGCCGCCTGGCTCGTCGCGGTGACGCCGGCGAGCGCGGGAGCCTCGGGACGAGCGTCCTCCTGGCTGGAGCCGCTGCTCACGCGTACTCCGGTGGCCGTGGCCATCTGGGACCGCGACCTGCGCTGCGTGTGGCTGAACGCGGCGGCGGAGCGCCTGCGGCCGGTGTTCCCCCATTACCAGCTCGGCCGCTCGCTGGCGGAGCCGCTGCCGGGTTTCCACACCGAGGCCGCGCAGGAGGCGATGCGCAAGGTGCTCTCCAGCGGCGTTCCGCAGCTCGACCGCGAAGCCCGCTGGAGCTCGCCGGACCAGCTCGAGGATCGCACGTTGTCGACCTCCCTCTTCCGGCTGGAAGGCGTGGACGGCCGGCCGCTCGGCGTGTGCACGGTGGCCATCGACATCAGTCACAGCCGCTCGCGCGATCGGCTGGCCCTGCTCCGCGAGGCCAGCGTCCGCATCGGCAGCACGCTCGACGTCGGCAAGACCGCACAGGAGCTGGCGGACCTGGCGGTGCCGGCTCTCGCCGACTACGTCACCGTCGACCTCGCCGCATCGGTCCTGCCGGACGCCGAACCCCTGCAGCGGCTGGCCGCCACGGAGGTGAGCATCCCCGTGTTCCGCCGTGCGGGCGTGGCCTCCGTCCACGAGGAGATGCCCGAATCGCTCTGGTCGCGCGGGCAGGCCGTGTTCGTGCCCCCGTCGTCGCCCTTCACGGAGGTCCTGTCCTCGGGCCGCGCCCACTTCGAGCCCGTCCTGGACACCGCGCCCGGCACCTGGCTCGACCAGGACCCGGACCGGGCGAGGATCATTCGCCGCACCGGCATGCACTCGCTGATCATCGTCCCGTTGAAGGCCCGCGGCGACATCCTGGGCATCGCCGTGTTCGTCCGCAACGACAATCTGGAGCCGTTCACCAGGGACGACCTGCTCCTCGCGGAGGAGCTCGGCGCCCGTGCCGCGCTGAGCCTCGACAACGCCCGCCAGTACACGCGCGAGCGCACCGCCGCCCTCGCCCTGCAGCGCAACCTGCTTCCGGGCTACCTGACCGGCGGTGGCGCCGTCGAGGTGGCCTCGCGCTACCTGCCCTCCGACGTGCACGAGGGTGTCGGCGGCGACTGGTTCGACGCGATCCCGCTGCGGGACGGCCGGGTCGCGCTGGTCGTCGGGGACGTGACGGGGCACGGCATCAACGCCGCGGCGACCATGGGACGCCTGCGCACCGCCGTACGCACCCTCGCGTACATGGGCCTGCCGCCCGACGAACTGCTCGCCCACCTCGACGACCTGGTCGCGCGCCTGGAGGAGGAGGACGCCGGTCCCGGCAGGCTGCCGCTGGACACCACGGGAGCCACCTGCCTGTACGCGGTCTACGACCCGGCCACCGGGCGCTGCGCCATGGCCGGAGCCGGGCACCCGCCGCCCGCCATCGTCGCCCCGTCCGGCGAGGTCGCCTTCCCCCGCCTGCCCAGCGGCACCCCGATCGGCCTGGGGCTCGGCTCCTACCGGTCCCTCGAGGTCGAACTCGCCGAGGGCAGCGTGATCGCCCTGTACACGGACGGCCTGATCGAAACCCGCGAGGCCGACATCGACGCCGGCATCGATCGCCTCGGCGCCGCCCTGGCCCGCGCCGCCGCCCTCCCGCTGGAGAAGGTGTGCGCCAGCGTCATCCGGTCCATGGTGGGCGACACCGGCTCCGAGGACGACGTCGCGCTCCTCGTGGCCCGTACCCGCGTCTTGTGATCCGCTGGCGGGACGGCGCGTCATCCCGAGGTCAAGTTCTGCATTCCGGAAACAAAGACCTGCCAGGAGGACATCCCCCGCCTTCCTTCCGAGCCAGGAAGGATTACTATGTGTCGCATATTGACTACTTTCTGTCACGCGACACGGGGGGCTCGTGTGAAGGTGGCCTGCGTCGGCGGCGGACCCGCCAGCCTGTACTTCTCGGTCCTGATGAAGCTTGTGGACCCATCCCACGACGTCACCGTCTATGAGCGCAACCCGGCCGGTTCGACGTACGGATGGGGCGTGACCTACTGGGAGGAGCTGCTCGAAGATCTGCACGGCGCGGACCCCGAGTCCGCGCGCGCCATCAGAGACGGTTCGGTCCGCTGGGACAGCTGGAGCGTGCACATCCAGGACCGGGTGACCGTGACACTGGATCACGGGGACGTGAGCTTCGGCATCGGCCGGCACGACCTGCTCGGCATCCTCGCCGAGCGGGCCCGCTCCCTCGGCGTGCGCATCGAGTACGAGCGCGAGATCGCCGGCGAGGAGGAGGTGGCCGATGCCGACCTCGTCGTCGCCGGCGACGGTATCAACAGCGGGCTGCGCGAGCGCCACGCCGACCACTTCGGCCCCGAGGTGGCGGTCGGCCAGAACTTCTACACCTGGCTCGGCACCACCAAGATCTTCGACACCTTCACCTTCGCCTTCGTCGAGACCGCGCACGGCTGGATCTGGTGTTACGGCTACGGATTCGGCAAGGACCACAGCACCTGCGTCGTCGAGTGCTTCCCCGAGGTCTGGCGGGGGCTCGGGCTCGACCAGGCGAACGAGGCCGACAGCCTGGCCATGCTGGAAAAGCTCTTCGCCGACATCCTCGACGGGCACGCGCTGATCGGCCGGGCCCAGCCGGACGGCAGCGCGCACTGGCTGAACTTCCGCACCCTGACCAACCGGAGGTGGTACCGCGGCAACCTCGTCCTGCTCGGAGACGCCGCGCACACCACGCACTACTCCATCGGCGCGGGCACCGCCCTCGCACTCGGGGACGCCGCCTTCCTGGTCGACGCGCTGCACAAGGACACGCGACTCGACCACGCCCTCGCCCGCTTCGAGCGGCAGCGCAGATCCGCGATCCGCCCCACCCAGCGAGCGGCCCGCTACAGCGCCCGGTGGTACGAGAGCCTTCCGCGCTACATCGGCCTTCCACCGGAGCAGGTGTTCGACCTGCTCGGCCGGCGGCACTCTCCGCTGCTCGCCCATCTGCCGCCGCGGCTCTACTACGCGATGGACCGGACGGGCGTGCAGCTCATGTCGCTGGGCTCGAAGATCGTGCCGCGGCGTGGCGGCCGGCGCGATAGCCGAAGATGACCGCGGGCGCGATGGTGGAGCCGGGCCCGGGGTACGTGCGTCCCATCACCGATGCGGTGGTGTTGCCGGCGGCGTAGAGCCCGGCGATGGGCTGCCCGCCGGTGTCGAGCACGCGGGCGTCGGCGTCGGTGAGCAGGCCGCCCTTCGTGCCGAGGTCGCCGGGCACCAGCTGGACGGCGGTGAACGGGCCCTTCTCGAGCGGCCCGAGATTGGGATTCGGTTTGACCCTGGGGTCACCGTAGTAGTTGTCGTACACGGTGCGGCCGCGGCCGAAGTCCTCGTCGACCCCACGGCGGGCGAAGCCGTTGAACCGGTCCACGGTGCCCCGCAGCCGGGCCGGCTCCATGCCGAGCACGCCGGCCAGCTCCTCGATCGTCCCGGCGGAGCGGACGATGCCGGCCTCACGCAGTTTCTTGCCGCCCTGCATCAACGCCGTGAACAGATACCGGCGGCGATGGCGGGCATCGACGATCAGCCAGCTCGGGATCGCCGAAACGGTCTTGTTCCGCTCCAGCATCGCGTGGCCGAAGTCGATGTAGCTGGCCGACTCGTTGGTGTAGCGCTCCCCGAGTCCGTCCACGATGATGCCGAACGGCATCGACCGCTCCGCGAGCATGAACTGGGCCGTCCCGTCCGGCATCGGCACGGCCGAGCCCCACCACGCGTCGTCCATGAGGGCCAGCTGAGCGCCGATGGACTCGGCGATCCTGATCGCGTCTCCGAGATCGCCGTCGGCGGCGGAGCTGTATCCGGGCACGCCGTGATACTTCTGCCGCCAGTCGCCGTGGTGCGCGAACCCACCGGCCGCCAGCGTGACGCCGCCGCGGGCCCGGATGCGCAGCGGCCCGCCGTCCGGCCCGGCGACCATCGCACCGGTGACCTCGCCGTCGTCCACGATCAGCTCGGTCAGCGGCGCGCTGAGCAGAACCTCGGTGCCCTGCCGCACGACGATCGACATGAGGCTCGCCACGAGCCCCGACCCCAGGCCCGACAGCCGCTTGCCTCTCGCCAGGCCCCACAGCGTCCGGAACACGAACCGCGCACCTCGTACGAATCCATCCGGAGTGGACCAGGCCCGGGCGAGCAACCACACGTCATCGGTTTTCAACGGTATGGGCGGCAGCGCCTCGCCGGCGCGCGAGGTGTCGCGCCACGCACCCAGCGTGCGCAGGTCGAAGGGCTCGGCCTCGATTCCCCGGCCCACCATCCCGCCCGGCCGGTCGGGGTAGTAGTCCGGGTAGTCCTTGTCCGCGGCCCACCGCACCCCCAGCCGCTCCAGGAACCGGAACACCTCCGGAACGGTCTCGACGAAGGCACGCCGCCGCTCAGGGGAGCTGGCCGGGCCGGCGTCCCCGATGGCCGCCGCCATGTAGGTCAGCGCCTTGTCGACCGAGTCCTCCCGCCCGAACGTAGCCATCAGCGGGTTCGTCGGCATCCACAGCCCGCCTCCGCTCAGCGCCGTGGTCCCGCCCCACTTCGACGTGCTCTCCACCACCAGCACCCGCTGCCCGGCGTCGGCCGCGGCGGCCGCGGTGGCCAGGCCGGCCGCGCCGGTGCCGACCACCAGCACGTCGACCTCGCGGTCCCATGGCGCGCCCATCAGACCGCGGCCCAGCCGTTGTCGACGGCGAGGATGACACCGTTGATGTTGCTGGCGGCGTCGGAGGCCAGGAACACGATGGCGGCGGCCTGTTCGTCGGCCTCGGCGATGCGGCCGACGTTCTGCATGTACGCGCCGAGCGTTTTCGGGCCGTGCGCGGCCGGGTCGACGTCGAGGGCGATGCCGGTCTTGGTGCCCCCGGGAGCGATCGCGTTGGCGCGGATGCCGGAGTCGCGGTACATGACCGCGATCGACCGGGTGAGCCCGGCCACGCCGTGCTTGGAGACGGTGTACGCGGTGCCGGCCGCGCTGCCGCGCAGGGCCGCCTCGGATGCGGTGTTGACGATCGCGCCCTTGCCCTTGGCGAGCATGTGCGGCAGGGCGGCGCGGGTGAGCAGGAACGGCGCGGTCAGGTTGACCCGGATGACGCGCTCCCACTCGGCATCGGAGACGTCGGCGGCGGCCGACATCCGGTCCATGATGCCGGCGTTGTTGACCAGCACGTCCAGGCCGCCGAAGGTGTCCACCGCGGTGGTGACGACCTCCTCGACCACCGCGGGGTCGCTCAGGTCGCCCGCCACCGCCACCGCGGTGCCGCCGGCCGCCTGGATCTCCGCCACGACCGCCTTGGCGGCCTCGCCGTTGAGATCGGCCACCACCACCTTGGCGCCCTCGTGGGCGAAGCGGACGGCGGCGGCACGCCCGATTCCCGATCCGGCACCGGTGACGATGACGCTGCTGTCCTGCAGCCCACTGCTGCTCATGCTCTGCTCCTCCGCGGTCGTGTGCCATGACGGTCTCACCAGCGCTACGGGCGCCCGCCGCCAAGGCCTGGTCAGGACCGTACGACTTTTTGGCGCTTTGCGCCAGATAGTCAGAGAAAGACAATAAGTGGTAGCGTTGTGGAACGTGTCCCGCGAATCACCGGCGCTGATCCAGGCTCGCCCGACCGGGCGGACCGGACGTCCGCCCCTGACCGAACGGCGCAAGGCCGCGACCCGGCTGGAGATCGCCCGCGAGGCCGTCCGCCTGTTCACCGCCAACGGCGTCGCCGGCACCTCTGCCGAGGACATCGCGGCGGCGGCCGGCATCTCCTCCCGCACGTTGTGGCGCTACTTCCCGAGCAAGGAAAGCTGCGTCCTGCCCCTGCTGACCGGGGGGATCGAGGTCGCCACCCAGTGCTTGCGCTCATGGCGCCCCGACCAGGGTGTGGCGGAGCTGCTCGAGGCCATGCTCCGCAGCGCCGGCGAGCTCGCCCCCGACCGAGTGGCGCTGCTGGACTTGGTACGCCTGACCGGCAGCGAGCCGGGACTACGCGCGGTGTGGCTGGAGGCGCACCGGGAGGCCGAGCCGGTGTTCGCGGCCGCGCTGGCCGAGCGCGCCGGGCTGTCCAGTCCTGACCTGGACATCACCGTGCAGGCGGCCATGATCAACGTCGCACTGCGGACGGGCGTGGAGCACTACGCCTCCCGCACCGACCCGGCGGCTGGGGAGGAGCCGGGCCTGCTGGAGGCGACGGTCGGCCAGGCGCTGCGGACCGCCGCCCGCGGCTTCTCGCCCTGAGGTCACCGATGCCGGGTCGCCGGGCGAGCCGGCGAGCTCCAGGCCTACGGGCCCGGCTTGACGTTCTTCATTGTGAAGTGCGAGGCGATGCCCTTGACCCGTGGGATGGTCATCACGCGCCGGCTGAGGAAGGTCTCGTAGGCGGCCAGATCGGCGGCGGCTGGTCGGCGTCGTCATCGGCACGGCCCTGCCTGCGCCGATCAAGGGCCTGGAATTCGCCCTGTGCGCCCTGTTCACCGCACTGCTGCTGTTCGTCGCCCTGCTGCTGGCCCGCCAGGCCCTCACCGCTCGCCGGACTGCTCGCCGGCCTGCCCCTCGGCCCGCCTCGGAGACCGCCGATGCCTAGCACCGCCTATTCTCATCGCCGTCCTCGTGATCGTCTTCACCATCACCTTCGCCCTGCGCGCCGTGCCGTTCGCGGTGCTGCGCACGCTGCGCACCTCGGCGATCGTGACTGAGCGTGGGCATCGGCACCGCCGTCTACGTCGTCCTCGTCAACGCCTTCTAACCCGTTGGGGCTGCATGCCGTACCGCCTGCAGGCCGGGAAGCGGGAAAGCACCGAGCCTGGCCCCCGTGCCAGGGTCCAGCCGGATCACTTGATCGCCCGCCCCGGCCAGCAGTTCGTCCGCGGTCCAGAGCACGCCGCGGGCGGGACCGGGAAGGGCCCAGGCGGCCAGCGGTGCGAGCGTCTGACCGTCGGCCACCAGCACCCGCGAACCCATCGCCAGGTAGAGGCGCTGACCACCGGCCGCCGCGTACGCCTCCCCCGCGGGCTGCTCACCGAGCCGGCCGCTACGCCGGATCGCCTGGTCGTCGGTGGAGGCCACCACGACGCTGCCGGTGGAGGCGTCGAAGGCGTACAGCCGCTTGCCCGCCGCGTCCAGCGCGATCGTGTGCGCCTCGGGCGGGCCCAGCCCGAACGGCGCAGGCAGGTCCAAGCAGTAGGCCCACCGTTGGTCCAGGTTGAGCACGTGCACGAACGCGTGCACGCCGGGGCTCTGGTCCCGCCCCGCCACCAGGTCGCGGGTGTGCAGGTGGTCGTCCTGGTGGGTGTAGAGGGTGTAGAGCACGCCCGCGGTGGAGTCCAGCACGGCCTGGCGGCCCCGCCCGCGCATCTCCTCCTCCGCGCCGGGCGGGATCTGCGTCTTGTCACGCGTCTGGAGCGGCCCCATCTCGCCGGTCTCCAGGTCGTACATCCGCACCCGGTAGCGGTCGGGGCGCTCGGGCGGCAGGTGGTCCAGCAGGTACATGGCCCGGCCGTCGCCGGAGAACGCCTCGGGCTCGATGTTGCCGTCCAGCTCGAGCGTCCGCGTCTCGTTCTCCCCGACCAGCGTGATCCTGGTACGGCGACGCGGCCCGGGCGGCGGCCCCACCGCGATCATCCGGGTGGAGACGGCCTTGATCTGCCGGCCGGTGACCGGTTCGTCGGCCAGCAGGTCGCCGGTGCCGGCCCGGTAGCTGCGTAGGCGGCCGTCCGTCAGCTGGTGGACCGTGGTCCAGGCGCCGTCGGCCACGGCGGCGGGATAGGCGGCCTTGACCGTGCCCGTGGCCAGGTCGACCAGGGCCAGCCCGGCGGCGGTGCTGGCGAACAGCCGGCCCGGTTTGGGGGCGGGAGCCGCGGGCGCGGCCCTGGTGGCGGGCCGCTCGGCCGCGCAGGCCGACACGGCGGCGGCAGCGCCGAGCGCTAATGCCTGACGTCTCGTGATGGAGGACACGCTCTCCTTACACCGCCCGTGCCCGCCGGGTTCCCTCGACCGTATCTTCTGAGGCTGTCCCCTGCTTCCTCAGGAGCGGTTAGGCAGGCCTACGTGAGCGGGTCCGGCCGGTGGGCGGGCTGGAAGAGTTCGATCAGGTTGCCGGCGGGGTCGGCGAGCAGGATCTGGCGCCCGCCGGGCCCGGCGACCACGTCGCTGCGGAAGGACAGGTCGGCGTCGCGGAGCCGGGTGATCTCTTTATCCAGGTCGTCGACGACGAGGTGGATACGGTTGCGGCCGGCGGTGTTGGACTCGTCGGGGGTAGCACGGGCGCCGGAACTGGCGGGCCCCGACAGCAGCAGGCGCAGCGGGCCACGGACCACGTCGGCGAAGGCGGGTGCGGCGCTGGTGTTCAGCTTGAAGCCGAGGTGGGTGGTGTAGAAGTCGATGGCGGCCTGCACATCGTCAACGAGGTAGCGGACGCTGGCGTGGTGATCGGGTGCGGTCACGGCGGAAGCTCCTAACTGTTGGTGGCGGCGAGCACAGGCAGCAGGTGCCGGATGCGGGTGTCGATATCTGCTGCGGTGCGCTGGAAGGCGGGATATCCGGCCTGGTCGGTGTCGCCGGCCGTGGCAGGCTCGGGGATGCTCCAGTGGGCCTGCCGGGGATGGTGGGCAAACTCAGGGCAGACTTCGCGGGCCTTGTCGCACAACGTGATCACGTGGTCGAACGTGTGGCCAGCGAGCGTGTCCAGGTGCCGGGGGCGCTGGCCGGAGATGTCGATGTCGAAGGCCTCGCGCAGCACCCGCACGGTGTTGGGGTGCAGCCGGGCCCGGGGCCGGCTGCCGGCGCTGGTCACGGTCACTCGGCCGGCCGTGTGGTGACGCAGCAGCGCTTCGGCGATCGGCGAGCGGGCACTGTTGCCCGTGCAGACGAACAGCACGGCGATACGTCGGGACCGCTGCTGGTCGACCGCAGGGATCGACGGCGCGGTCTTCGGGCGCAGCGCCGGGTGCAATGCGGCGCCGCTGTCGATCAGCGCGTCCGTGCAGCGCTCCAGATCCAGGTGGTAGTAGCTGTCGCGGCCGTCGAAGCTGCTGCGGGTGGCGGTGACCAGTCCGCCGTCGCGCAGCAGCCTCAGGTGGTAGGAGACCAGGTTTTGCGGCTGGTCGACCTGTGTCGCCAGCTCGCGGACCCGGTAGTCGCTGTCGGCGAGTGCGGTCAGCAGCCGCCAGCGTAGCGGGTGGGCGGCCAGCCGGACGAACGCCGGCGGGGTGAGGCCCTGGCCCGAGAGTGCCATACGCACGACCATACATCAAACTCAGTTGATGTATCAAACTGGCTTGGTGGACTCCGCTCCCTCGTTCCAGCGCCACGGCACGGCCCGTCCTGCCAGGTGGACGCCACCGATCCAGCGGTCCACGCCGTTGAGCGTGACGTGGTCTTGCCGTCCGTGCAGCACGTGGCGGCCCGCGCCGATGAGGCTCAGGCGGGCGTCGCGGTCGACCGGGGCGGTGGCCGGGCGGGTCTCGAGCAACGGCCCCTTGGACGGACCCGTAAGGCCAGCGTGCGGCCCGTATCATCTCAGCTACGATTGACCGATCGCACCCCCGAAACCCTGCGGGAATCCCCTGACCGTACGGCGAGGTGGGCGGCGATGATGGTGGGAGGCTCGGGTGGATCGGCGGCAACTCGAGTGCTTTCTCGCGGTGGCATCGCACGGCAGCTTCACGAGTGCCGCGTCCGCCCTGCGCATTGCGCAGCCATCGTTGTCGTACACGATCCGGACGCTGGAGCGTGAGCTCGGTACACCGCTGTTCCACCGGCTTGGCCGCGGAGTCAGGCTCACCCCTGAGGGGCAGGCACTCGTGGGCTCCGCGCAGCAGGTCCTGCGTGCCTTCGCCTCCGCGCTGTCGTCGGTTCAGCAGGTCACCCGGCTGGAGGCGGGACGACTCGACATCGTCGCTTTGACCACGTTGGCCGTTGACCCGCTGGCCGGACTCGTCGGCATGTTCCGTCGCGCCCATCCGGGAGTCGATATCCGAATCGAGGACCCCGAGCATGCGGCGGCGGTCACGGAAATGGTTCGGGTCGGCGAATGCGAGCTCGGTCTCGCGGATTTCTCCGTGCCATCGGCGGGATTGCGGGCTTTGGAGCTCCGGGAACAGGAGATGCTTGCGGTTCTCCCGCCCGATGCCGAAATAGCGACAGGCCGGGCGGTGAAGATGACCGAGGTTGCCGCAATGGATCTGATCACCACTCAGCCGGGCACGACGACGCGGACACTGCTCGAACAGTCACTGGCGGGGGCGGGCATCCCCCTGCGCATCGCCGTGGAGACGCCGCACCGCGCGGCGATCGTCCCCTTGGTCCTCGCCGGTGCGGGTGTGGCGCTGCTGCCACGTCCGATGGCGGAGGACGCAGCACGTCAAGGCGCCCGCATCGGGGCGATCGATCCGCCCGTCGTACGCCGTGTCCGGTTGCTGTGGCGTCCCGAGCCACTGTCGCACGCGGGACAAGCGTTCGTCGAGATGGTGCGGAGAGAGACCACGTCCGGCCGCATCGACCAGTCCCCCGTTCGGCCATAGAGAGCCTCTATAGCAGCGGTTAAAAGCCGGTCTGGCTTGCCCGCCCGTTTTTTATTGACTCCCGCGGTCGTGGCGCAGAACGATTTAGCAATCAGCGGTCACGAAATTGCGTGTGGACCGGCGTCGTTTGTTTCTTCGGCATTTCATCGGCATTTCCATTATGCCTGCCCGCGGTGCGCGAGAGGCAGACGACCCGAGTTTCGGAAAGGGCATGGCGTGGGCGGACAGCACGGCGGACATGGCGGCCACGGCTGCTGCGGGATCGACCACCACACCGGGGAGTACACCGCGGAACAGCGGATGGATCTGGAGCGTGTGCTCGCGTTCAACCGGCGGATGGCGACGGCGATCGAGGACTGCCTCGACGTGTCCGGCGTGGAGGCGCTGCTCGATCCGGACCCCTTGCGCTACATGTGGGTCGACGAGGGCGGCGGCCGGCTCACCGAGTTCCTCGAGCGCGCCGAGGCGGCGCTCTCCTCGGCGCCACGTCTCGACGGGCATCGCCGATCGGCCGGGGCAAGCGTGTGGGCGTCGGGGGCCGCCACCCGTCCCAGCGTCGCGACCACACCGGACGGTCGTGTTCTCCACGCCTGGATCGAGTGGGAGAAGGATGTCGGCGATCGCGTGATGGCGCTGCTCCTCGACGGGCTCCACGAGGGCACACAGGCCGAAGGGGACCCCATCGTGCTCTCCGGCGAGCCCGCCGACTGCTTTCGCCCCACCGCGCTGTTCGACGCCGACGGCCGCCCGTGGGTCTTCTACGCTCGCGGGCACGAGGGCGAGGTGTCGGTCTTCTGCCGCCGCCGTGAACAGGGTGGCTGGACCCGTGAAGAACGGGTCAGCACGACCGGTCACCCGTCGTTCAACCAGGAGGCGATCGCGCACGTCGACGGTGGCGTCGAGGTCTGCTGGCAGGGTCCGCTGGGCAAACGGTTCGGCATCTATGCCCGCCGGTGGCGCGACGGCGCGTGGTCGGAGACACGCCTCGTAAGCGAGCGAAGCGACGGGGTCGACGGCAATGTCTGGGATCCCGCGGTGGCCGCTGCGCCGGGGGGCGGCAGCATCTACGCCTGGTGCGAGTACCGCCAAGGCGCCTACCGCATCGTGGTCCGCCGCTCCGACCCCACCGGCGCACTCGCCGACCCGCGTCCGGTGACCAGCGGGAGCGACTACGCGTTGCATCCCAGCCTCGCCGTCACTGCGGACGGCGCCGTCTGGTGCGGCTTCGACGTCATCACCGTCGCCGGCCACGGCGGCTCCGGTCCTACCCGGCTACGGCCGGCCGACCGGCTCGCGGACGCGCCGCGCGTCCTGGGAATGCGGGAGAGCGGGGAGTTCATCCCTCCGGAGTTGCTGCCGGAGATCTCCGCCTCGATTCGCGTCGTACGCCTCGACAACGACGGCTTGTACGAACCGGAAGGCCGGCTCGCGCCCGGTCTCGACGTCGTGCCGGGTGGGCTGCCCCGTCTGGTCGCCGACCCCGCGGGCGGTTTGACCGTGGCGTACCGGGTCCACCGGAGGCTTCCCCTGATGACCTACTACTGGGAGGTCGCCGCCCAGACGCTCGGCCCGGACGGCTGGTCACCGCCGGCCACACTCGCCGCCAGCGACGGGACGCTCGAGGAACCGGCGCTCGCCCCGCTGCCGAGCGGCGCCCTCGTGGCGTGGCAGACCGACAACCGGTTGGAGCGCGCGCTGGCCTGGACCGAGGGTTTCGGCGGCCGGGAGTGCCCGTTCCTGCTGGAGCACCACGGCGAGGTCATCTGGCACGGGATGCACGGGACCGGCTCCATCAGGGCTGCGACGCTGACCGCGGCGGGGCGGGCGATAGCGACGCGCAGGCTCGAGATCGTCCACAGCGACGAGCGACGAGAGGCACGCGGATGGGCCGATGCCGACCGGACCCGTTACCGGACGACCGTGGACGGCAAGGATTATGCGCTGTACTGGGGCGACCTGCACCGCCACTCCCTCATCAGCCGCTGCACCTCCGGCGACGAGCCGTCCCTTGAGGACTTCTACCGCTACTCGTGGGACGTGTGCGAGTACGACTTCTGGGCGGTCACCGACCACTCCGAGAACAGCACGGAGTATCAGTGGTGGTC
The DNA here is from genome assembly GCF_030718205.1 of Nonomuraea turcica. Classification (GTDB taxonomy): domain Bacteria; phylum Actinomycetota; class Actinomycetes; order Streptosporangiales; family Streptosporangiaceae; genus Nonomuraea. The sequence goes on along the minus strand of NZ_JAUZQF010000009.1, from coordinate 45,939 downwards.
GATCCAGAAGATGGCCGACCTTTTCCGGGTCGACGGGCGTTTTGTGCCGTTGTACGGCTTTGAGTGGACCGGGCTCATGGGCCACCAGAACGTCATTTACGGGGACGTGCGACGCGGCGCACCGATCTTCTCGGCCTACGCGCAGGGATCGGAAACGCCCACGGGGTTGTGGGACGGCCTTCGCCGGCATCCGGAGTTTCCGGCGATCACTATTCCGCACCACCCCGGCTCGGCCATGGTGCCGTTCGACTGGGACTACCACGACCCGCAGTTCCAGCGCGTCGTGGAGGTCTTCCAGGCCTGCCGCGGCAACTACGAGGACGATGGCTGTTTCCGGCAGTACGCCGACGGCACGCTTCCAGGCACGTTCGTCCTGGACGGCCTGCGCCGCGGGCAGCGGTTCGGACTCATCGCGTCCTCCGACCACGGGCACGGTGCCAGCTACGTCGGCGCCTACGCCGAACGGCTCGACCGTGCGGCGGTGTTCGACGCGCTCTACCACCGGCGCGTGTTCGCTGCCACCCAGCGCGGCATCGTCGTCGATGCGCGCATCGGCGACGTCTTCATGGGCGGCGAGGCCGAACGGAGCGATCCGGTGGAGCTGGACGTGTACGCCCGCGGGTACGGTGACCTGGCCCGCATCGAGGTCGTCCGCAACGGCGAAGTCGTCCACACCGTGCTTCCCGACCTCGGCCTGCCGCCGCGCCGGATCGCCGTCCCGGTACGGGTCGAGTGGGGCATGAGCCCGGTGACCACGGACTGGAGCGGGGCCGTCAGCATCCTCGGCGGCGAAGTGCTGCAGACACCGTACTGGAGTCCGGAGATCACCGAGGTGGACCGCCAGCGCGTCTGCTGGGCGAACACGACCAAGAGCTTCGGTGAGCCGTACGGCGCACAGCGCGGCGGCGTCGAGTTCACCCTGGTCGGGCCGCCCGGCGCCACGGTGGTCGTGAAGACGCCGCAGGGCGAGGTCACCACGACCCTGGGCGCGCTCGATGGCCGTGTCGTCGATGTGCCGCTCAAGGGGCCGGGGCGGCTGCGGCTGCAGCCGGGCGTCGGCGGGCTGACCGGCCTCGGCGACCGTGAGCAGCGCGTGCGCTGGACCGACATGCCGGGCTCGGGCACACACCAGCACGTGCCGGGCTCGGGCACACACCAGCACGTACCAGACGCGCCGGCCTGGTACTACGTGCGCGTCTACCAGACCGACGGCGAGATGGCATGGTCCTCGCCGATCTGGATCGGCGCTCCTGTGGAAGAGAGGTCTCAGTGATGCCGAGGAAATCATTCGGCCCGATCGCGCTCGCGGTGCTTGCCGCGTTGCTCGCCGGGTGCAGCGGTGCGGACAGCGACGGGTTCGCCAATACCTCCAGCTCCGGCGGCAAGCAGGTCGCGCGGTTCGTGCAACAGCCGTGGAGCGACCTCGTCGTGGAGACGAAGATCGCGACCCAGGTGCTGGATCGGCTCGGCTATCAGACCAGCGCCCAGGAGGTGTCGGTGCCGCTGGCAGGGCAGGCCCTGTCGACCGGGCAGGCGGACGCCTATCTCGGCAACTGGTGGCCGAGTCAGCAGTCGGTGTTCGGCAAGCTGCTGGACGACAAGAAGGTAGAGGTCGCCGGGACTCTGCTCACCGGCACGGAGTACGCGCCGGCGGTGCCCGGGTACGTCACCGAGAAACTCGGGGTGCGTTCGCTCGCCGATCTGGACAAGCACGCGGACGCGTTCGGCCGGCAGATTCTGGGGATCGAACCGGGCACACCCGGCAACAAGATCATCAGTGATGCGATCGCGAAAGACGCCTACGGGCTCGGCGACTGGAAGCTGGTGCAGAGCAGCACCGAGGCGATGCTTGCCGAGGTGACGCGCCGCGCGGCGAAGCAGCAACCGGCCGTGTTCCTCGGGTGGAGTCCGCACTGGATGGTGCCGGAGTTCAAGCTCAACTTCCTCGACGACCCGAAGCGCGTATGGCCGGGCGCCGGTGAGATCCGGGTGCTCACGCGCCACGGCCTCGCCACCGACGATAAGAACCTGTACCGGTTCCTCTCCCAGATCCGAGTCGAAGCCGACACCGCGTCGCAGTGGATCTCGAGTGTGGACAAGGAGAAGAAGCCGGCCGAAACCGTGGCTTCGGACTGGATCCGCGCCAACCCCGACGTGCTGCGGACGTGGCTCAACGGGGTCACCAGCGTCGACGGCAAGCCCGCGGCCGACGTGGTCATCGGAAAGGGGTGACCAGATGATCGAGGCCAGTCACCTCAGCAAGGTGTACGGGCTGCCGCGAAACCGCGCGCTGCCGCTGCTGACGGGTGATCGGCGACACGAGGCCGTACGGCACGCCGGCGGCTTCCTCGGCGCCGACGACGTGAGCTTCACCGTCCATCGGGGAGAGCTGTTCGTCATCATGGGCCTGTCCGGCTCGGGGAAGTCGACCGTGGTCCGTATGATCAACCGGCTGGTCGAGCCCACGGACGGACGGTTGGCCATTGACGGCCAGGACGTGCCGGCCATGGCCGCCGACGACCTGCGGGAGCTCCGCAATCGCCGGATCAGCATGGTGTTCCAGCACTTCGCGCTGTTCCCGCACCGGACGATCCGCGAGAACACCGCATACGGCCTGAAGGTACGCGGCGTCCCCGTCAGGGAACGGCTCGAGCGGGCCGACTGGGCGCTGCGGCGCGTGGGGCTCGGGGACCGCGGCGATGCCCACCCGGAGGCGTTGTCCGGCGGGATGAAACAGCGCGTCGGCCTCGCCCGCGCACTCGCGACCGACGCCGACATCCTCCTCATGGACGAACCGTTCAGCGCTCTGGACCCGCTGATCAAGCGGGAAATGCAGGAATTGCTGCTGACGCTCCAGGCCGAAGACCAGCGGACGATCGTCTTCGTCACGCACGACCTCAACGAGGCGATGCGGATCGGGCACCGCATCATGGTGATGAAGGACGGCCGCGTCGTGCAGTGCGACACCGGGCCGGATCTGCTGTCCTCGCCGGCCGACGACTACGTCAGCGACTTCGTCGCCGACGTCGACCGATCACGTGTGCTCACCGCCGCCTCGGTGCTGCGCCCGCCGTGGTCCACCACACGACTGTCGGACAGTCCCGGCGAGGTGTTGCGGTGTCTGGAAGCGGCCGAGATGAACGGCGTCTTCGTCCTCGACGAGGTGGGCCGCATCCTCGGCGTCGCCCGGGACGACCTGCTGGCGAACGCCCTGCGAAACGGCGAGGAAGACCTGCGGAACTGCCTTGTGCAGGACTACGACACCGTGCCGGTGGATCGGCCGCTGGTCGAGTTCTGTCATCTGGCCGGGCGGCACACGGTCCCGATCGCCACGGTCGACGAAGACGGCCGGCTGCTCGGGGTGGTGCCGCGCGCCGCCATCCTCTCGTCCCTGGCGAGCCCGAAGAAGGTGACGGCTCATGCCTGACCTGCCGGTGGACACGTGGGTCGAGAGCGCCGTCCGTTTCCTCCAGGAGCACTTCTCCGGCGTGTTCGACGTCGCCTCGGCACTGATTCTGCAGCTGGTCGACGCGACGTACTTCCTGCTGATCCGCCCCCATCCGCTCGTGCTGCTGGCCTTCTTCACCGCGCTCGCGTGGCTGGCGACGCGCCGGTGGCAACCCCCGCTCACCGCCTGCCTCGCCTTCTTGCTCATCCAGTCGATGGCGATGTGGACCGCGACGATGCAGACCCTCGCGGTCGTCATCGTCGCCGCCGTGGCGGCCGTCGCCGTCGGCATCCCGCTCGGCATCGCCGCGGCGCGCAGCACACGGGTGAGCGCCGGTGTCCGCCCTCTGCTCGATTTCATGCAGACGCTTCCCGTCTTCGTCTACCTGCTCCCGGCCGTCTTCTTCTTCGGCATAGGCGTCATGCCCGGTGTCGTCGCGACCACCGTGTTCGCGATCCCGCCCGCCGTACGGCTCACCGAGCTCGGCATCCGCCAGGTGGATGCCGAGATCATCGAGGCCGCGCACGCCTTCGGATCGCGGTCCCGGCAGATCCTGCGTGAGGTCCAGCTGCCGCTCGCGATGCCCACGATCATGGCCGGGGTCAACCAGGTCATCATGATGGCGCTGTCCATGGTCGTGATCGCCGGCATGGTCGGCGGCGGCGGCCTGGGCGCGGTGGTCGTGGAGGCGGTCACCCAGCTCGACATCGGACGCGGCTTCGAGGGCGGCCTGTCCGTCGTGATCCTCGCGATCTACCTCGACCGGGTGTCGGCCGCGTTCAGCAACCGCCGCGGCAGGGCTCGACGCCGGCGGACGCGTCCGCTCCCTGACTCCGTTCCGACGCCCGAAGAGGGCCTCCTCCTCCCTGTGGCCCCAGCCCCGAAATAACGGCGAGCAGCCTGTTCCTGTGGCTGCTGGGCGAGCCCAAGGCACTGTCGGCGGCGCCCGATCGAAGTGCAACTCCGGGGTTGCGCATGAATGACTCGATGTGCAACCCTAGAGTTGCAATCGCGCGCAACGACGAAGGAGTCTTCTCATGGCTGAGGATCGCATCGAACGTGACATCCTGATCACGGCATCCCTGGACCGGGTCTGGTCGCTGGTGACCCAACCCGGGTTCTGGGTGGCCGACGAGGCCAGCCTGCCTGGCACCGTGGCCAGAGAGGGTGAGTCGATGGTGGCGAAAAGCTCCGAACACGGCGAATACCCGGTGCGCGTGGAGAAGGTCGAGCCGCCGACGTATGTGGCGTACCGCTGGACCAGCGCGTTCCCTGGGCAAGAGCTGCGCGAGGACAACAGCACTCTCGTGGAGTTCACCCTCACCCGGGAAGGCGACCAGACGCGGCTGCGCGTCGTAGAAAGCGGGTTCGCGGCGCTGGCCGGTTCCGAAGAGCTGATCAGCCAGAACCTGAAGGACCACACCTCCGGCTGGCCCCAGTGCCTGGACGCGCTCAAGACGCGCGCGGAAGAGTCATCCGTGTGACAGACGAACCTCGCGGCGACGCCGAGGCGGTCGACAGCGTGCTCGTCGCGCTGGCCGACCCGACGCGACGTCAGCTGCTCGATCTCCTCGCCGCACACGGCGAGGCCACCGCGACGACACTCGCCGAGCGACTTCCCGTCTCCCGGCAGGCGGTGGTCAAGCACCTCGTCGTCCTGGACGCCGCCGGGTTGGTTTCCAGCAGCCGGGTGGGACGCGAGGTACGGTACGCGGTGCGGCCCGCGGCACTGAACGCGACGGCGCGGTGGATGGCCGCGCTCGCGTCCGACTGGGATCGGCGACTGGCGAACATCAAGCGCATCGCCGAGGCGGCAGAGCGGGATTCACGCTAGACAAATCGGTCGCTCCGCGATGACCTGCACGAATACCTTTCCGAGCGGCTCTCGCACGCACCCACGAGGTGGGACCGCCCACGACCAGGTGGGCAGGTCAGCCGTCGATTGCCTGGTAGAGGGTGGTCCAGAAGTCGTGGTTGACCCGCGCCGAATCCGGGGTGGACATCCCGGTCTGGGTGAGCAGGATGCCGACGAGCTGGTTGTCCGGGTCGGCGTAGGTGGTGGTGCCGCTTCCGCCGTCCCAGCCGAACTGGCCGACGGGCGCGTAGTCGCCGCGGTAGGTACGCACTGCCATCCCGAAGCCCCAGCCGCCGTGCTGCCCCAGGCCGTACGCCAAATGGACGGCGTTACGGCCCCAGACCTCTCGGGCGGCCAGCTGCTCGGGCGTGAGGCGGTTGGTGGTCATCAGCTCGACGGCCGGCCGGGACAGGATCCGCTCGCTCCCATGCATCCCGCCGTTGAGCAGCATCCGGAAGTAGGCGTGGTAGTCGTCGACAGTGGAGTCCAGTCCGCCGCCGCCTGACTGGAACGCCGGAGGCTTGCTGTGGTGTCCCCCTTCGGCCTTGTCCTCCACGATGAACTCTCCGGTCTGCGGATCGGGGGCGTAGAGGGGCGGCAGCCGGTCGATCTTGTCGGCGGGTACGTGGAAACCGGTGTCGGTCATGCCCAGCGGATCGAAGATGCGTTCGCGCAGAAACGTCTCGAACGATTGGCCGGTGACCCTGGCGACCAGTACGCCGAGCACGTCGTTGCTGATGTTGTACAGCCACCGTTCGCCGGGCTGGTACATCAGCGGAAGCGTGCCGAGGCGGCGCATCCACTCATCCGGCTCTGGTGCCGGCAACAGCCATCCGTCGTCCTGGCCGTAAACCCCCTGCTCGAAGAGCGCGCCCATGATCGGAGTGCCCGGCGAGGTCATATCCATGCCGAGCCCATTCGTGGAGGTGAGCAGGTCCCGTACAGTGATCGGCCGCCGCGCCGGCACGGTGTCGTCCAGCGGGCCGTCGGCCCTCTTCAGCACCTGCCGGTCGGCGAGCTCGGGCAGCCACTTGTCCACCGTGTCGTCCATCCGCAGCCGGCACTCATCCAGGAGCACCATCGCGGCCGCCACCGCGACCGGCTTCGACGTGGACGCCATCCGGAAGATGGTGTCGTGGCGCATCGGCGCGCCACCGTCATGGCGCATCGTCCCGAGCGCTTCGACATGTGTCTCTTCGCCCCGGCTGACCAGGGCGACCAGCCCGGGAATCTTCCCGGACTCGACATGCCGTGCCAGCACCTCGCGCAGTCTGTCCAGTCCGGCCTTGGAGAAGCCGCTGTTGCCGTGTCCCATCATGAATTTCCTTTACGTACAGTGTTCGATACACACAATGTTTGATCTTGCGAGACCCGTGCCGGCGTGGCGCTCACGGGCGGCTGTCGTGGTCTTGACGACCGTCGCCGGCACGCGGCGAAGCAGTCGGGCGGATGTCTTCGCCGGCGGCGCGCGCGATGGCGTCGGTCAGCTGCTTGCGCGCACGGGCGGGGACGTACCCACCCTCCGAGTAGCTCCGGACGAACGCCTCGGCGAACTTCACCGGGTCCTCCCCGACGATCTCGCAGATCGGCGTTCCGTCCGCCGCGGCCTGTTCGAACAGGCCGGCGAGGTCTTCGAACCTCGACGCATCGCGGTCGCCATCGGTCGACACGAAGTGCATCATGTAGCGCTCGATCGCTTCGACCGCTGTGCGGTAGTCCTCGGGGAGCTGCTCCCTGCGCGCCTTGTACTCACGCCACCGCCGCTTGGGGCCGATCATCTTGGCGATGAAGCCACCCATTGCAGTGTCGGACATGGTCATCTGCCTCCTTTGCGGAGCTGTTCGAGCCGTTCGGGAAATGCCCGTCTCTGGGCGTTGAGGTAGTGCACCTCACGTCCATGCCGGGCGTTCATGCATCTCTGAACTTCTGCGACCGTACATTGCATTCAAAGTTCGGTCAACATATATAAAGAGCTAACTAGCCTGTTCAGCCGCAATTATGGACTGACATTGCAATGAATATGACACTGAATGCAACGGGTGATCAAGGGTCGTATTGCAATGAGACTCGAGTGAATGCATACTGTGCGGCGGGGGTGCGGGCGCCGAGCCCGCACATCCCGGCAGATGGGAGACCAGCACCGATGCCCGGAGACAGACTCACCAATGAGGACCGCCAGCAGATTGCTGCGGGGCTGGCCGAGGGGCTCGGATTCACCGAGATCGGCCGGCGTCTCGGGCGGCCCGCTTCCACCATCATGCGGGAGGTCACCCGCAACGGCGGACCCGACGATTACGGGGCGCAGCAGGCGCAAGCGGCCACGAAGCAACGTGCGCGCCGGCGCAGGCGGGCTCAGTCTCCGGCGCCGCCGGTCGGCGACAGCAGCCATGGACGTGACCCCCAGGCGGTCCAGAACCTCACGGAATCCTTCGCCACGCTCCTCGAGCAGCAGGGGATGCCCCGGATGGCCGCCAGGGTGCTGGCCTGCCTGTATGTCACTGACTCCGGCACCCTCACCGCCGCTGACCTGGTCCAGCGGCTTCGCGTCAGCCCCGCGTCGATCTCGCAGACCGTCGCCTTCCTCGAACAGCAGGGACTACTCAAGCGGGAGCGAGCTCCCGGCGGGCGCCGCGAACGCTATGTCATCGACGACGAGCTCTGGGTCCGGTCCACCCTTGCGTCTCTGCAAATGAACGACACCCTGGTCGCCGAGTCGCAGCGCGCGGCGGAGATCCTCGGGGCCGCGACCCCGGCCGGCGCCCGCTTCGCCACCTCTGGTGAGTTCCTGCTCCTCGTGAACGCGACCCTCCGGAAGGTCATGGAGCAGTGGCAGCAGAGCCAGGCCGACCGGAACGCCGGGCGCCAGTCATGATCTCTCGCGGCCTTCGGCGGGGACCGTTAGTCCTGCGGGGGCAGACCAAGTACCGGAGTAGTGTCCAGTGCATCACCATGCCACGTCGCTCAACTCATGTACCACTTCCGTGGACGCAACCGGCCCGCTGATCTAGTACCATGCCCGCTCAGCGGACCTTGGCATGTCAAAGGAGAGGGCGGGACACCCTGCCTGCGGTGCCTCGAACCGCGTGACCGGAGGAGCCGATGCTGGGATGACGGCAGAGCGACCGATGCCCACACAGGACGACGTGCTCGGGTACTTCAACACGCTGTCGAACTGGGGACGGTGGGGCGACGACGACGAGCTCGGCACTCTGAACCACATCACCGACGACGTCCGGCTGGCGGCGGCACGGGCCGTGCGCCACGGCAGGAGCGTGTCGTGCGCATGGGAGGTTGCCGTACCGGAAGACATGGAGCGGTCGACGACGACGTGCCCGTGCGCCGCCGACATGCCGGGTGCCGAGAACATGCCGGTGCCCGGATTCCGCAACGACCGGCGCTGGGGCTTTTCGAACGAGCGGCTCGGCATGATGTTCCACGGCAACACCATCACCCACGTCGACTCGCCGTGCCACATCTTCTGGGACGGCACGATGTACAACGGGCGGTCGCACTCGTTGGTCGACGCCGCAACGGGATCGGCGTGGGCGGCCGTCACGGCGGCGGCGAACGGGATCATCACGCGTGGTGTCCTGCTGGACATTGCGAGGGTCCGCGATGTGCCGTGGTTGGAACCCGGGCAGGGTGTGTTTCCCGACGATCTCGAGGAGGCCGAGCGTCGCCAGGGTGTGCAGGTGCGATCCGGCGATGCGGTACTCCTGCGGACCGGCTATGGCCGCGTACGGCAGGAGACCGGTGAGGCCAGCGGTTTCACGCAGGCCGGATGGCACGCGTCCTGCCTGCCATGGCTGCATGAACGGGAGGTTGCGCTGATCGGCGCTGACACCCCCCAGGACGTTCAGCCGTCGGGGTACGAAGACGTGTTGATGCCGGTTCACGCCGTGAGCCTCGTCGCGATGGGTCTGTGGATGCTCGACAACTGCGACCTGGAGGTGTGCGCGACGACGGCTGCCGAGCTCGGTCAGTGGGACTTCCACCTCGCAGTCGCGCCGGTCCGCTTCGCCGGTACGTCCGGCAGCCCAGTCAACCCGATCGCCACATTCTGACCTCGGTTCACGAGGGGGTGCGACGCCATGAAGAACCCGGCGCACGCGACCGCGCCCAACTGGTCGTCTACGCCTACGAATCCGGCCTCGTCACCCCCGGCTCCCACGACTGACCCGTCTTTGCAGAGGGCGTCTCCCCCAGCTGGAGGGCGTTGGTGGTGGTGCGCAGGGCGGTGATGAAGGCGGTCGTGGCGGGCGGGTCGGGTGGTTCGCCGAACGTGGCGAGGTAGATGCGGCGCCGGAACTCGGTCAGTTCGCTGGCGACGACCCCGTCCGCGTGGTGCGAGCGCAGCGCGAGGCCGGGCATGGTGGTGACCCCGAGCCCGGCGGCGACGAACGCCTGCTCGACGACGATGTCATCGCTGGTGTAGGTGATGCGCGGGCTGAACCCGGCGGCTTCGCAGAACTGGAGCAGCTCACCGCGGCAGTTCTCGCAGCCCGCGATCCACGCCGAGTCCCGGTGGTCGGCGAGCGTCTGGCCAGGGTGCCGGCTGAGCAGGTACATCGGGTCGTCGAGGAGATAGGAGTAGCGGATGCCGTCCTCCGGCACGGCGTCGTCGTAGCGGTGCACGATGGCCAGGTCGGCTGAGCCGTCGCGCAGTCGCCGCTGGGCCACCGTGGGATGGGCGTCGGCCAGGTGTAGCTCGATGTTCGGGTACGACTGGGACAGCGCCATGGCCGCGGGCGGGACCAGGACGCTCAAGGCCGAACTGAAGGCCGTGAGGCGGACCCGGCCGGTCTGCAGCCCGAGCTGGGCGGCCAGTTCGGCGCCGGCCGCGTCTACCCGGCCGACGATCTCCGCCGCGCGGCGGGCGAGCAGCTCTCCTTCGGGCGTGAGCCGGATGCCACGCCCGACGCGCTGGAGCAGCTTGGCTCCGGTCGCCGCCTCCAGCCGGGCCAGATGGTGGCTGATCGAGGGCTGGGAGTAGTGCAACGTCTTGGCCGCCTCGGTGACCGAGCCGTGGGCGGCGACCGCCGCCAGGACGCGAAGCCGGACGATATCGAGCATTCATCAAGCCTATCGATGGATTCTCGCTAAAGGTGGCATTAGACGCATAAGCCCTCTTGGGTGCAGGCTCGACGGTGAGCCGAGATGGGCTGGCTGACCGGGTCAACCTCAACGGCCGAGCCAGTGGCGGCCGCCGGATGCTGTGAAGGCCCGACGGCGGACGAGAGTAAGGGAATCCACAGCAATGCGTACGTACCAGGACCTGTTTCGAACACCCGAGTTCACCCCGCTGTTCGCGGCTTCGTGCGCGCAGGTCGCCTCGACCACGCTGAACGGGCTGGCGCTCGCCACGCTGGTATATGCCCGCACGGACTCCCCGCTGCTGGCCGCGTTGAGCATGTTCGGGCCGTCGTTCGCCGAATTGGTCGGCGCCACCACGCTGCTGTCGGTGGCCGACCGGGTGCGACCGCGTGCGGCGCTGACGCTGACCGCGCTGGCCGGCGGCCTGGCCGGCTTGGCGCTGGCCATGCCGGGCATGCCGCTGTGGGCGATGTTCGCCGTGATCTTGGCTCTGGGCCTGGTCAGCTCGATCGGCGGCGGTGTCCGGTACGGCCTGCTCAACGAGATCGTGCCGCCGAACGGGTACGTGCTCGGCCGCTCGGCGCTCAACATCTCGGTCGGCGCGATGCAGATCGCCGGCTTCGCGCTCGGCGGCATCCTGCTGGCGGTGGTGTCGCCGCGTGCGACGCTGGCCATCAGCGCGGCGCTGGCCTTCGTCGCGGCTCTGGTGCTGCGGTGGGGACTCAGCGCCCGGCCGGCGCGGGCGTCCGGCCGCCCGTCCGTCGCGGCCACCTGGCAGGTCAACCGGCACCTGCTGTCCACGCCGGCCCGCCGGGCCGTCTACCTGGCGACGTGGGTGCCCAACGGCCTGGTGGTGGGCTGCGAGGCGCTGTTCGTGCCCTACGCGCCGCGGTCCGCCGCCGCGCTGTTCGTCGCGGCGGCGCTGGGCATGCTGTTCGGCGATCTGGCCGCCGGGCGGTTCATGTCGCCACAGGGGCGGCGGCGGTACGTCACCCCGCTGCGATTCTTGCTCGCGCTGCCGTACCTGCTGTTCGCACTGCCGCTCAGCACGCCAGTCGCGGCAGGCGTCGTCGCGGTGGCGTCGATCGGCTTCGCATCCACACTGCTGCTGCAGGAACGGCTGATCGCGCTGATCGGCGAAGACGTCCGCGGTCAGGCGCTGGGCCTGCACGTGACCGGCATGAAGGCGATGCAGGCGGCCGGCGCCACGCTGGCCGGGCTGGTCGCGCAGTACCTGCCCGTGGGTGCGGCGATGGCGGTGATGGCGGTGGCGTCGCTCGCTGTCACCGCGATGCTCAACCCGGCCCTGCGCCTGTCGAACGGGACCCCGCCGCCCAGACCACAACCGACCACTGCGCAAGCAGTGGCCGAACGCCCCTGAACCGACGCTGAGAAACAACAATGAGAGGAATTACCGTGGAATCGCACGAGGTCACCGAGATTCTGAACCGGCCGCTCAGCCGGGAGCTGTTGGCCCGCGACATGACCCGCCTGGCCTACGTCGCCAAGGACGGCACACCCCGCAACATCCCGATCATCTTTGCCTGGAACGGCTCGGAGATCGTCATGTGCACCCCGAAGAACGCTCCGAAGCTCCAGGCCCTGCGCGAGAACCCGATGGTCGCCCTGACCATCGACACCGAGGTGCACCCGCCCAAGATCTTGCTCATCCGCGGCCGGGCCGAGCTGGACTTCGTCGATTGCATCCCGGACGAGTACCTCCAGACGACCAGCACCTACGAGATGACGCCCGAGCAACGGGTCGCGTGGGAGGCGGAGGTGCGATCGCTCTACCACGACGGCATGGTCCGGATCGTCGTGACCCCGACCTGGGCGAAACTGATCGACTTTGAGACAACCCTGCCGAGCGCGGTCGAGGAACTGATCCGGCAGCGGGAGGAGCGTCAGTCTGCCTGAGCGGCGCGAGGTCGCCCGCGTTGGGTGGATCGCCCACGCCGTATCCCCACCGCGGTGCGCGGAAAGGCCTGCTCCTGCCGACCGCACCGGGTGCCGATCGAGAAGAGGCGATCCGACGCGGCTGATTGTGGGGCACCACCATGTCCTTGGCGGGCCTGGGACGCGAAGTGGCCGTCCCCGTGCCCGATTGTGGCCGCCTCGGAGTGCGCGGATTCGTTGAAGTTCGCCAGGAAATGTCGAGGTAGGAGGTCGATAACCCGCGCGCGGTTTCGTCCTCGAAAGAAGAATCGCTCTAGTTCCTCCGGTGTCGGATCCGTGATGCGAAACCTCATAGTCCAGCAGTGGGTTACCGTCGACAACATCGCCGCGGAGGAGACGACGGGCTCAGTTTGTGTCGGGGGAGCCCTTTTCCGAGACCACCAACAAAGCCTTCAAGGCAAGCGTGATGGGGTTCGTCGACGCGGTAGACACGCTGATTCTCGGTGGTGGTCAGCCAGGCGGCGAGGATGGCCGGTTGCTCACTGGTGGGGTTCTGATGGTGCCTTGCGGGGCATCAGGGCGACGATCGGGAGGCTGAGGGCGGTGACGGCCAGAACGACGATAAGAGTGACTTTCATCGCATGAGCCAGTCCGGAGGTTGCGGCTTGGAAGAACATCGACGTGACCGCGGCCGAGCCGATCGCTGAAGCGAGTTGCTGGATCGAGCTGAGCGAGCCGCTGGCGCTGCCGGCTTCCTCAGGGCTCGCGTCGCCGAGAGCAACGGTGGGGATCGTGGCGAAGCAGAGGCCGGTGCCGATGCCGATGACGATCAACGCCGGGGCCAGCGCCCAGAGGCTGACGTTCGTCCCGGAGTGATCGACGAGGGCCAGGACCCAACCACAACCGACGAGGGAGACGGTGAGGCCGATGAAGACGAGCCTGCGACCGAGCTTGGCAACCAGGCCACCCATGGCGGCGAACGCGGCGGCGATGAGCCCCAGGGTGAGCGGCACCAGGCCGAGCGAGGCGTCCCGCGGGCTGGCGTGCAGCCCCTCCTGCAGGAACAGCGACAGCACGAAGAACAGGCCGGTGCCGGCGGCGAAGACGGCCAGGCCCACGAGCATTCCGGAGGTGAAACCTCGGTTCTTCAAGAGCGAGGGCGTGATGAGCGGGTGGGTTGCGGTGCGCTGACGGTAGGCGAAGGCAGCGAAGAACAGGACGCCGACGGCGATCGCGACGACAGGGACGGCGCTCCAGCCGTTGGTCGAGCCCTCGATCAGACCGTACAGCAGCCCGAGCATGGTTACCGCAAGCAGGCCGGAGCCCCAACCGTCGACGACGGTGGACCGGTCGCCGTCGTCGTCACGCGGCAGGATCTTGACGGCTATGCCCAGCCCAACAGCGCCAAGGATGATGTTTGCGAGGAAGATCGGGCGCCAGGACAGGCCGAACAGGTCGGCGTTGATGATGAATCCGGCCAGGACCGGGCCGCCGACACTGGAGATACCGAGAATCGGGCCGAACAGCCCGAACGCCTTGGCGAGCATGTCGCGGCTGAACGCCTTCGTCATGATCGCCATGCCTTGCGGGATGAGTAGAGCCCCGAACGCTCCCTGAGCAACCCGGGCGGCGATGAGCGGAGCCGGGTCAGGTGAGAACCCGATGACTGCCGAGGCCAGGGTGAACCCACCCATGCCGACCAGGAAAAGCCTGCGTTGGCCGAACTTGTCACCCAGCCGTCCGCCGGTCAGGAGCAGGACACCCATGGCGAGCATGTACGCCGGTCCCAGCCACTTGATCAGACTCTCACCGCCGTTGAGCTCGCGCGCGATGGTGGGGGCCGCGATGTTCGTGATCGTCCCATCGATCACGTCGATAGCGTCGGCAAGCAGCACCAGCCCCAGGATCGCCCACATCCGGCGGCTGGAGCGGCGTGTGGTGACTGTGCTCGGCTCCGTCAAGCTAGTCATGAGGAACGTCCTTCCCTTACCCCGGGGCGCCCCTCCTGGGCGGCCTCTCACCCCCACTACGAACACCCCCGACCCGATCCGACACCGCCCACAAAATGTCGTCGAGATCTTCCGGCGCGTGTGTCGTTGGCGAACCGACCACGGTGGTGTGGAGGCACCTACGCACGCTTCTCAGCCGCGTGCGACAGCTAGAGATGTCGCGGCGCTCTCCGGATCGCCCACGTCAGGCCCGGTATGACGATCGCCGCTGCCAGTACATGACCACCTGCGAGCAGGAGCCTGGCCGATGTAGTCGTGTGGCTCGGAGCAAGAGGGAGCGCGAACCAGACCATGGTCAGCGTGAGTAGGCCTGCCGGGACGGCGTCTGCATTGGCGTTGGCGTGCGACTTTCCGGGCCGAGCAGTACCGCGCGAGTCGCGGCCGGTCGAGAACAGGCCGCGTCTCTACGGCCGCCGCCACCCGGCGCCCCCGAATCCTGCGCCGTTGCTCGGCGAGAAGGGTTGGCGTCTGAACATGTCAATAGTGCCGCGTTCCGCGTCGCCTTTCATCGCCGTATCACGTGCGCTCTTCAAGCGCGGGCGCTACTGCAGTTGGGCGCGGCGGCGGGTGAGGTAGGCGGTCTCGCCGGTGTTGCCGGCCAGCTCGATGGCCTGGTCGTAGGCCGCGCGTGACTGCTGTCTTCGGCCCAGCCGGCGCAGCAGGTCGGCGCGGGTGGCATGGTAGGCGTGATAGTCGGCCAACGCCTCGGCGAGGCGGTCAACGATGGCCAGTGCCACGTCCGGCCCGTCGAGCTCGGCCACGGCGATGGCCCGGTTGAGGGCGATGATCGGCGAGGGGTCGAGGCGGACGAGCTGGTCGTAGAGGGCGAGGACCTGCGACCAGTCGGTGTCGCGGATGTCACGTGCGGAGGTGTGCACCGCGTTGATCGCCGCGAGAATCTGGTAGCGACCCGGAGCCACCCCGGCAGCGGCAGCGGCCAGGCGCTCGCGCACCAGCCGATGACCTTCGGCGATCAGTTCCGCGTCCCAGGCCCCACGGTCCTGCTCGTCGAGCGCGACCAGTTCGCCGTTCGCCGAGATCCGGGCGGTGCGGCGGGCCTCGGTGAGCAGCATCAGCGCCAGCAGCCCGGCCACTTCTCCGTCCTGCGGCAGGAGCGCGCGGATCAGGCGGGTGAGCCGGATCGCCTCGGTGGTCAGGTCGTGTCGTACGGGATCGGTGTCGGGGCCGCTGGCCAGGTAGCCCTCGTTGAAGACGAGGAACAGGACGGCCAGGACGCCGGAGACACGAGCCGGCAGATCGTCGGCGGACGGCATCCGATAGGGGATGCGAGCCGCCTTGATCTTGGCCTTCGCGCGGGTGATGCGCCGCTCCATGGTGGTCCCCTGCACCAGGAAGGCACGGGCGATCTCGGGCACGGTCAGACCGCCGACCATGCGCAGCGTCAACGCCACGCGTGCTTCCACCGCCAGCGCCGGGTGACAGCAGGTGAAGATCAACCGGAGCCGGTCATCGTCGATGGCGCCCAGCGGCTCGGGTGGGGTGTTGTCGTGCAGCATCTGAGCCTCCTTGTGTTTGTCGTCGCGTTTGTTCTCGCGCCGGATCCGGTCGATGGCCTTGCGGTTGGCGGTGGTGGTCAGCCAGGCGCCGGGGTTGGGCGGTACGCCGTCGGCCGGCCACCGCTCCACGGCGGTCGCGAACGCCTCAGCAGCCGCCTCCTCGGCGATGTCGAGGTCACCGAAACGCCTGGTCAGGGCGGCCACCACCCTCGCCCACTCGTCGTGGTGGGCCCGGGTGATCGCCTCCTCGACGTCGCTCACAGGAACGGCCGCACCTCGATCTTCCGATCGCAGACCTTCGACGCCTCGGCGGCGAGCTTGAGCGCCACATCCAGATCGGGGGCCTCCCACACCCAGACGCCGGCGAGGTACTCCTTCGACTCCACGAAAGGCCCGTCGCTGAACACCGCCTGCTCGCCCCGGTTGTCGATGACCGTGGCCGCGTCGGTGTCCGCGAGTCCGCCCGCGAAAACCCAGTAGCCCTCGGCGATCAGTCGTTCGTTGAACGCGCTGATGGCAGGCCGCCTGTCCGTGCTGCCGGGATTGCTCTTGTCATCGATCACGGAAACCAGGTACTGCATCTGAAGATCATCTCCTGTGGTGTCAGGACAGCGTGGTTCGGTGGGAGGGACTTCAGCCCCGTGCATACCGCGGGCGCCCGGCCGGCCGGTAGACCTGGATCGTCACGCCCTTCGAGTCGACCCGCGACTCGACCAGGTCGAGCGCAAGATCCGGACCGGTCTCCGGGAACAGTCTCGCGCCCTGGCCGAGGATCACCGGGATCACGATCAGAATCATCTCGTCGACCAGATCGTTCTCCAGCAGCCACCGGGTCAGGATGCCACTGCCGTGCACCTGCAGCTCACCCCCGGGCTTGGCCTTCAGCTCACTGATGGCCGCCGCGAGGTCACCGCGGAGAACGGTCGTGTCCTCCCAACGCGGCGCGGTGAGCGTGGTCGAGGCAACGTACTTGGGGGCCTTGTTCAAGGCCACGCCGATGGGATGTGTCTGGTCCCAGGAGGTGAACAACTCGTAGGTGCGCCGGCCGAACAGGAACGCCTCGGCGCGCTGGTAGGTCTGCGTGATGAACGTCCTGGTCTCGTCGTCACCCGCCCCCCGGGCCCATCCGCCGCGCTCGAATCCGTTCCTGCGGTCCTCATCCGACGCACCGCCGTTTCCCTGCATCACTCCATCGAGGGTGACCTGAGTCACGGTCGTCAGCTTCATGATCGCGATTCCTTCACCTTGGCGTCGCCCCTTGCGGGCGGCCTCATCCCTGCTACGAACGCCACCGCCCCGATCCGACACCTCCTCCCGGACTTCTTTGGAGAACTTTCCGGGACGCCGGTCGTCGGCGGCGTCCACAACACCCTCGAAGACGCCCACCTTGCTGCGGCAGAGGGCAACCCCCGCTGACCAGCCCGACTGGCGACCCGCGCGTACTAGCTGTGTCGCACACCGATCGCTAGCGGGGCGTTCCGTCGCGCTCGCTTCTTTGGGCGAGGCTCCGGAGTTGCCCTGTGTGCACGTCGCTCACCCATTCCCAGCCGGGCTTGGCCGATGGGCCGATCCGCGGGTCGCTGGGATCCCGGCCGTCACGCAAGGCGTGCACGTACGCCTGATCTTGATTGATCCGTGCGCGTACCTGATCAGCTTCGCCGACGGACCCATGGCCAGGGACGACGACATCGACATCGTCCGCCACCTCCTCGAGCAGCCGCAGCGCTGCAAGGTAGTCCTCGATCGGGTCATTGGTGCTGTTTAAGTCGTCAAGCATCGGAATCAGGACATCAGAGAGCATGTCGCCGGCGATGAGAACCCCGCGTTCTTCGATCAACAGCGCCGCGTGGCCCGGGGCATGCGCTTGATGCTCGATGATCCGGATGTGAGGGCCGTCCCAAGGAATCTGCGCAGTTTCGGCGGGCAGGCCGGTGATGAGGCCGAGTAGGTCCAGCGGTACCTGCCCGGCGATTTCCGTCTCGAGCAGGTGGTCGGCGATGCGGGCCTTCGCACCTGCATCCGACAGCAGATCTCGCATGTAAGCCGCGCAGCGCGCCGTGCCGTAACGGGGCACCTCGCCGAGCCGGGCGTGCCAGAGCACGTGATCCCAATCCGGATGCGTCGAGAACCCTGCCACAACGGGCTGACCCAACTCGCGAAGGTCGTTCGCGAGGCAGTCGATCTCAGAGCTGGTCACCCCGGGGTCGATGAGCAACACACCGGCCCAGCCCTGCACCACAACGGCGTTGCTCTGCACGAACTCGCTCTCGTGGACCAGCACACCCTCCGCGACTTGCCTCAGCACGGGCACGCCTCGCAGTTCAGGAACGTGACGTCGTCGGCGGGCGTGGCATCCTCGGGGTGGTGGGTGTATTGGTCGATCAGGCCCGGACGAGATGACATCCGGGTCATCCAGTCCGTGGTGTGGTTCGGCACTGCCACGAAGCCGTCCAGGGACATCGTGAAGTGCCAGAGCACCTTCCCGCCTGAGGTCTGCGGCTCAGTGTCGTTCATTCGTCGCCTCCTGCGATCTGCTTGCGATTTGTGACTTGTCGAAGAGAGATGGCCCCAGTCCCCGTGGCCCCGGGTCAGGAGCTCATCTGGATAGTTCGCCACCGACCACCCAGCCTGGCAGGAATTGGTACACGCCGGTAAGGTCCGATCCTGTGGGGCGATTGAGGACCAATTCCGGACCGGTCGAGGACCTGCTCATTGAGCTGGACCGCGACGCCGGGGTGCCACTGCACCGGCAGATCGAGGCGTCCATCCGCGCAAGCATCCGGGCCGGCCGGCTGCGAGCGGGCGCGTCGCTGCCACCCACCCGCACCCTCGCGACCGGGCTCGGGGTTTCCCGCGGGGTGATCGTGGAGGCCTACCAGCAGCTTGTCGCCGAGGGCTACCTCGCCAGCCGATCGGGCGGTTACACCCGGGTCGCCGCGTCGATGCCGCCGGCCAACGCCGGCGCGGGCTCCGCGGCTTCGACGGCGCAGCCGGCCGCGCGCAGCGTCGGCTTCAGGGTCGACTTCGGGTACGGGCGCACCGACGTGTCGCAGTTCCCGCGGGCTGCCTGGCTGCGCTCGGTTCGTACCGTGCTCACCACCACGCCCAACGACCGGTTCGCCTACCTCGACGGGCGTGGCGTGCCGGAACTGCACGAGGCCCTGTGCGACTACCTCAACCGGGTGCGCGGCACGCTGGCCGTCCCCGGCAATGTGGTGATCTGCAACGGCTACGGGCAGGGCATCGCGCTGCTGATCCAGGTGCTCGCGCGGCGCGGCGCCAGGCGGATCGCCCTGGAAGACCCGTCGTCCGACGACGACGCCCGGGTCCTGGCCGGGGCCGCGGGACTGGACGTGGTCGGCATCCCGGTGGGTCCGGACGGCGTTCAGGTCGACGCGCTCCATCGGGCCGACGCCGACGCCGTCGTGCTCACGCCGTCGCACCAGTGGCCAACCGGCGGGGTGCTGTCGGCGGCGGCCAGGGCCGAGGTGATCCGCTGGGCGAAACGCCGCGGCGCGATCGTGATCGAGGACGACTACGACGCGGAATACCGCTACGACCGCTCGCCGGTGGGCGCCATGCAGGGCCTCGCGCCCGATCACGTCGTCTACTGCGGTACGGCCAGCAAGACGCTCGCGCCGGGGTTGCGGCTCGGCTGGCTGGTGCTGCCTGCCCACCTGGTGACCGACGTCTCCACGGCCAAGCTGCTCGCCGACCGCGGTTCGTCGGTCATCGACCAGCTGACGTTCGCCGACTTCCTCGCCCGCGGCGAGTTCGACCGTCACCTGCGCCGGATGCGTCCGGTGTACCGGCGCCGCCGCGACGCACTGCTGGACGCCCTGCGCACCCATCTGCCCGATCTGGAACCGGCCGGAATCGCCGCCGGGCAGCATGTGGCCGCCTGGCTCCCGCCCGACCTCGATGAGGCGGCGGTGGTGGCGGCAGCCGCCCGGCACGGGCTCGGCATCCAGGGCGTCGGGCCGTTCCGGATCGACGGCGCCGGGCCCGGTGGCCTGATCTTCGGCTACGCCATCCTCGGCGAAAGGGCCATCGCCGAGGGGGTCGCGCTGCTGGCGACGGCCATCCGGGAGGTACGAGGATCCTGACGCGGCCCGTCACAGTGCCGGACGGATGTTCTGGTTCAGGTGGAACACGTTGGCCGGGTCGTACGCGGTCTTCACCGCGGTCAGCCGGACCAGCTTCGCGGCCGAATACGCCCGCCGGACGCCGCGCTGCCCATCGGCCAGCTCGTCGGCCGTCAACGAGTTGACATACACCCCACTCGCGTACGGCTCGAGCGACGCACCGGCGGCGCGGGCGGCACCCATCCTGGCGTCGTCCTCGGCCGGGTCGGTCCAGCGGGAGCCGGCACCGAACTCGAACATCGTGCCGCGGTGACTGAACGCCGCGTCCGCATCCGGGACATCGTCGATCGCGCCGCCGTGCGCCTGCAGGCCGACGCCCGGCAGGTCCAGGCTCGCGCTCAGGTCGGCGCCGCCGCGCAGCAGGAACGCCTCGATCGCCGCGGTGGGAAAGCTCCGCAGGTAGTGCCCCTTGGAGTAGCGGCGGTAGGCGTGACCGCCGGTGGAGTCGTCACGTTGCTGAAGTTCGAGGTAGGAGGGTGTGGTGACGCGCGACGCGACGGGACGCCCGAGCGCCCGCATCGCGGGCAGCAGCCGGCGGCCCTCGTCCGGGTCGCCGACCCACACGAACCCCAGCGTGGCGATCGGGCCGGCGGGACCGCTGCCGACGCTGGCGGTGAACGTCGCCTGCCGGGGCGCGACGGCGTTCAGGTCGCGCCAGCCCTCGATGACCGGGACGGCGTCCTCGGCGCGGAAGTCGAACTCGGCGACCAGCGTCCGCGTGCCGATGCGATGCAACTGGAACTCGAACTCGGTGACGATGCCGAAGTTGCCGCCACCGCCGCGCAGGCCCCAGAACAGGTCGGGGTTCTCGGTGCGGCTCGCGGTCACCACGTCCCCCTCGGCGGTGACCATCGTGTAGGAGACGACGTTGTCGCAGGCCAGGCCGTACTGGCGGGCCAGCCAGCCCATGCCGCCGCCGAGCGTGAGCCCGCCGACGCCGGTGTGCGAGACGTTGCCGGCGGTGGTGGCCAGGCCGTACGCCTGGGACGCCCGGTCCAGCGCGCCGAGTAGCGCGCCGCCCTGCACCCGAGCCCGGCGACGGGCCGGGTCGATCCGCACGCCCCCCATGAACGTCAGGTCGATCATGAGACCACCGTCAGGCACGGCGAAGCCGGCGACGTTGTGGCCGCCGCAGCGCACGCCGATCTCCAGGTCCAGTTCCCGGGCCATCCGCACGGCGGCGACCACGTCGGCGACGCCCGCCGCGCGGACGATCATGCGCGGATGCCGGTCGACCATGGCGTTCCAGACGGTACGGGCGGTGTCGTAGCCGGCGTCGCCAGGCGTGAGGAGCCGGCCGTCGAAGCGGGTCGCTGTCGTTGTCATGCCACTCAGCCTGGCAGGAATCGGTACACTCGATAAGGTCCGATCCTGTAGGCCGATTGAGGACCAATTCAAGGGCCGGTCGGGATCTGCTCATCGATTTCGCACCCGGTGTCTGTCGGGTCCCCGTGCCCAGCGCGCTGGTCGCGGTGGGACCGCGGCCGCGCGAACAGCCAGTGACGATAAGAGGCGTCCGCCGGGCTCCTGGCCGTGACTGGCCGTTCGGTTGCTGCTCAAGCCCCGAATCGCGCGCACGGCCCAAACGAGTGGGGTCGCCGCAGGTCACGGTGCGCAACCGCGCAATCCGCCGAGGGTTGGTTTCGGTCCGGACGTTCGGGGATGAGTCCGGCGCTCTGCGGCGCGATAACGCTGAATCGAGCGTTTGCACAGGTCGTATTGCTTGCTAAATGGCCGCCCGGGAACTCCCGGTCACGCGCGGTCGCCTTTGGGCGTCTGGCTCGATTCTTACCGGCATCCCGTGGAGATCGGCGACCACGTGATGCGGCCGACCCCGGACGGCCGGGGAGGCTTCGGATAAGGAGTCCCTGATGATGGTCCCGGGGGATCAGTGGACGACGGCGCGGGCGAGGAGGTGTTGCAGGGCGTCTTGCTCTTCGGGGGACAGCGGGGCCAGCGGGGAGTCCTTAGAGAGCAGATCCAGGAGGCGCTCGCGGAGTTCGGCGCCCGCGGACGTCAGGACGAGCTGCTTGGCGCGGCGGTTGCCGGGGTGTGGATGGCGTTCGAGGTAGCCCTGTTCCTCGAGGCGGTCGGCGACGAAGGTGGCGTTGGAGGGCTCGCAGCTCATCCGTTCGGCGAGCTCACGCAACGTCATGGGACCGGTCAGCTCGCGCAACGCGACGCCCTGCGAGGCGGTCAGGCCAAGCGTGGCCGCGCGGACCCGGACGTGCGCCTCGATCTGTTTGGCCAGGCCGTTGATCAGGCCGCAAAGCTCACGGTCGGCCTGGACCTGGGTCCCACGCTCGTCGGTCATGGCCAGAGTCTACTACAACTCAAACAATTGCAATTAGAATGGTTCTAGTTGTAACGTCTCCTGTGCCGCCGTCCGGTGGTGTCTCTCTGAGCACGAGGCAGGAACATGGCCACGACGACCGTTTTCGACCGCGCGCGACTGAGCCGCGCGCCCCGCGTCCGCTCGCTCCAGTTGGGCGACCTAACGATCACGTACGTCCCCGACGGGGTGGTCCGACTCAAGCCGCGCGGCTGGTTGCCCACCGCCACCGCCACCGACTGGGCCACCCACCGCGACCACCTCGACGACGACGGCTTTCTGGTCGCCGGGATCGGCGGGCTGCTGGTCGAGCGAGGCGACCAGGCGCTGCTCATCGACACCGGGTTCGGACCCGAGTCCCACCCCGACGACCCGGCCAACCCGCTGCTGGGGCGGTTGTACGGGGGTGAACTGCTGGACAGCCTGCGGCGGCTGGGCCGTACGCCGGAGCAGATCGAGGCCATCGCCATCACCCACCTGCACAGCGACCACCTAGGTTGGACGTGGAGCACCGCCCCCGGCGACGACGCACCACCCTTCGCGCACGCCGCTCATCTGGTCGCGGCGCCCGAGTGGGAGCGGCGCGACCTCGCCGCCGAGCAGCGACTCGCCGTCATGGAACCCCGGGTCCGCACGATCAGGGACGGCGAAGAGATCTTCCCCGGCGTCCGGGCCTCCTTCGCGCCCGGACACACCATCGGCCACACCACCTACACCATCACAGGCGGCGACCGGCGGCTCATCGCGTTCGGCGACGCCCTGCACGCGCCGGTCCAGGTCACCCACCCCGAATGGTCCTGTGGGATCGACCACGACCCGGCAAAATCCGCCAAGCATCGCCGCCGCCTGGTCGAAGAACTGAGCCGCCCCGACACCATCGGCTACGGCGGCCACTTCGCCGACGTGGTCTTCGGGCGGGCCGAACCTGGTCCCGACGGCCGGTTCGCCTGGATCCCCGTCGCCTGACCGCCTGCCACCGGCGGCGCGGTCTCCGATCTCACGCTGGAGCAGGCCGTCCTGGGCGAGGCCGGGCTGACCTCGCAGATGCTTCAGGGACCCGCGGCGCTGGGACTGGAGGGGATCGGCATTCTGCCCGGCCCGCTGCGCAGGCCCGCCGGCGTGGAACGACGCTTCCTCGGCCCGGCCGACTACAAGGGCGCGGGGATCGCGATCTCCGCCGGGCAGGTGGCGGCGCGCAGCCTGGCGGCTTTGGGGGCCACGGCGGTGCCCTACGCGTTCGAGGGCGCGCCGGTGGACGGCTTCGACGGGGTGGAGCTGCAGATCGCGGCCGTGCGGGGCAACCGGTATGACGGGACGCTGCGGTCGCTGACAGCGGACGTGAGCCTGTGGCCGCGGCCGCTCACGATCGTCGCAAGCCGCCACGCCCTCACTCCGGACCAGCGGGACCTGCTGCGCCGTGCCGCGCTGGCGGCGGTGCCGGAGAGCATCGAGTTCATCAGGTCCTTCGAGCAGGAGGCGATCGGCGCCCTGTGCCGGCGCGGTGCAATCGAACTGGTGACTGCCGGCCCCGAGCGGGTGCGGGAGCTGCGCGCCGCGTTCGCCCCGGTTTACACCTGGCTGGAGGATGACCGCCAGACCAAGGACCTCCTCACCCACATTCGCGCGCTCCGCGACAGCACACCGGCCGAGATGGCTCCCGCCTGCCCGGCTTAAGGAAAGATCCCGTGAGTTCCTCTACGCCTCTTCGGCCTCTCTGGCTGCAGGACCTGAACTTGTCGGCTGGGGCCAGAAGCCGGATGGCGTCGTACACCGTGGCGTGCGGGCGCCGGACTGGGCGGGGTCCTCCAGGAAAGCTCAAGAAGCGTTGCGGTACAGGTCCCGTCTCTTGGGCAACTGCTCGAGGCCGGCCGACCGGTAGGTGGCGACGGCGCCGACGTTGGAGCTCGGCGTGCACACGTCCACGCTGGACGAACCCAATTCCTGGAGTGCGCGCGCTGCGGCGACTGTGATCGCTTTGCCGAAACCGTGACGGCGGTGTGCCCGGTGCACGCCCATCGGCTCGATCAGCCCGGGCTTGCCTGCACCCGCCGACCACGCCGTCACGGCCGCCACCGCCTCGCCCTGCTCGTTGCGAGCGAGCAGGCACCGCGCGTCGACGTACGGCGCACCTGCCGCCATCGCGTGCCAGCGCTCGTCGGTGAACGTGGACCCGTCGAACGACGCCCGCAGGATCGCGGCCCACTCGTGCGCCTGTTCCGGCCCGATCACCTCGACGCGTACGCCGGGATCCGGCACAGGCGTGCCGAGGTCGCGCCGAAGCGGTGTCCACGGCTCGCCACTCTCCCAGCCGTCCTTGAACAACAGGTCCTGGACCAGCGCACCCATCGTCGCCTCGACGTACACCTCGCCCTCGGGCAGCACACCACGCTCAAGCGCCGATACATCCTCGACCACCGCCTGCGCCAACTCCTCGTCCCGCAACGCCTCGGGCGCGAACGCCAATCGCAGCAACTCCGCACCATCCAGCAGCCCGACCGCCAGAACCTCCCCAGCCCGGCTCCAGATCCGCGTAGCCTCCGCCGTCCGCTCCGCGCCGAACCGCCAGAACCACCCCACATCCCCCGGATGCAACTGCACGGGCCCTCCGTCGTACTGCCACTCCCCCAACACCCGCACCACGTCACGGAGCCCGTCGACCCCCGGCCTGCCCATCTCGATCGCCATCCCCCGATCACACACCACCCCACCGACCCTCCGCACCGGAATTTCCCGTCGGCGGTCACTCTGAACAACGGCGTGCAGATGCCGATCCTCGGCTTCGGCGTTTTTTCAAGTCCCCGCCGACCAGACCGAGCAGGTCGTAACCGATGCTCTGGCCGCCAGCTTCCGCCACCTGGACACCGCCGCCGTCTATGGCAACGTAGGCGGGGGACCTTCCAGGAGCGCTGACCGGTTCTCATCCGGCCCGAGGCATGTCTCACTGATCATGAGTCTCATCGACCAAGCCGGCCGCCTGGAGGCCCCAGGCGGCCGGCAGGAGACATGCCACCCCGGATCACTTGGTCAGAGAGCGGCCGGTGACCTCAGACCGCCAGGCCCGCGACGGCATCGAGGATCGCGTGGCCAGGCCGAGCAGCGGTGCTCTGTCTTCGGCGTTGCCGGCGGCATTGGCCGCCACCATCCAGCAGGTGTTGATGCTGGATGAGGTGACAGGTTGCGGCAGGGCTGGGAAGAAGCTCGCCTGCCTCGGCATGCGCGCGGGCGTCCGCGATCCCGTCGTGCGTTGACCCGAGGGGACATCGCCCCCTATTCAGGCGCTGCCGGCACCATGGAGATGTCCCAGAAGGCGGCATAGCGGCCGCCGCGGCGGAGCAGCTCGTCGTGCGTGCCTTCTTCCACCACCCGGCCGCCGTCCAGGAAGGCGATGCGGTCGGCGTTGCGCACGGTACGCAGCCGGTGCGCCACCATCACCACCGTCCGGCCCGCCATCAGCCGTTCGATGCCCTGGTGGACGGCCGCTTCGTTCACCGGGTCGAGGGCGGAGGTCACCTCGTCCAGCAGCACGATGGGGGCGTCTTTCAGTAGGGCGCGGGCGATGGAGACGCGCTGGCGTTCGCCGCCCGACAGCAGGGTGCCGCCCTCGCCGACGGCGGTGGCCCAGCCGTCCGGCAGGCGTTCGATCACCTCGTCCAGGCGGGCCGCGGTCGACGCCGCGCGGACCTCGGCTTCGGTGGCACCGGCGCGGCCGAGCCGGATGTTGTCCTCGATGGTGCCGTCGAAGAGGTAGACATCCTGGAAGACGATGGCGATCCGGGCCATGAGCGCCTGCGTGTCGATGGCGCGGACGTCCGTGCCGCCGATGCGGATCGCGCCGGTGTCCACGTCGTGGAAGCGGGCCAGGAGCTGCAGCAAGGTGCTCTTGCCCGCACCTGAGGGGCCGACGACGGCCAGTCGCCGGCCTTCGGGGAGGGTCAGCGAGAGGTCGTCGATCACCGTGCGGTCGCCGTGGCGGAAGGTGACGGAGTCGAACTCCAGGTCGTGTCGGGCCGGTTCGATCGGCTCGCGGGGTTCGGGGAGCGGCGGGGTGCGCAGGAGCGTGTCGAGTTTGGTCAGCTCGGCGCGGGCGCCGCGGAGCTGGCCGCCGATGTCGCCGAGGGAGAGGAGGGGGTCGGCGCAGCGGGTGGCCAGGACCAGGATGGCGAGCACCTCGGCCGGGCCGATGGTGCCGCCCAGCGCCAGGTACGTGCTCAGGACCAGCAGCGCGGTGAGGATCGCCTGCACCGTGAGGGACAGGCCGAGGATGCCGGGCAGCGCCGACAACATGGAGCGGCGGGAGGCACGCTGGAGCTCGCGCAGCGAGTCGTCGAGCAGGCCGAAGCGCTCGACGGTACGGCCGCCTGCTCGCAGCACCGGCTGGGCCTGCAGGTATTCGATGACCCGACCGGCGGCTTGCTGGTCGCGGTGGTGGCGTTCCGCGTCGGCGGCGGCCGTGGCGCGTCCCGTCCAGAGCTGGATCCCCGCCACGACGGGCACGGCGAGCAGCGCGGCCAGCCCCAGCTGCCAGTTGAAGGCGAGCATCACCGCGACGATGGTCAGGGGAGTCACGGCGGCGGAGACGTACGGCGCCAGCACGTGCGCGAGCACACTCATCGCCTGGAGCACGCCCCTGCTGGCCAGGAGCGACACCTCGCCGACGCGGCCGGGGCCGTACCACCCGATGGGCAGGCGGGCCAGGTGGCCGCCGAGCCGCCGGTACGTGCCGCGCAGCAATGTGGTTCCGACGCGGAAACCGGACAGGTCGCTGGCGTAGCGGAGCACGGCGTAGATCGCGCCCGCCGCGCCGAACGCGATCAGCCAGGGGCGGGCGGTGGCGGCGTCGTTGTCGAACAGGGCCCGCAGCACGGGGACCAGCAGGGCGTACGACAGGCCCTCGACGACCGCGGTCGCCGTCATGAGGGCCACGGTGCGGCGCACCGGTCGCGCGTACTGGTGTCCCAGGACGCGCAGGAGCATGCGGATCATCGGGGCTCGTCTCCTCGGTGGGATCGCCAGAACGCGGCGAACCTGCCGCCCTGGCTCAGCAGTTCGGCGGGCGTGCCGCGCTCGATGATCGCTCCGTCGTCCAGCATCACGACGGTGTCGGCGTCAGCGATCGTCTCCAGACGGTGGGCGATGACCACGATGGTGCGATCGCCCTGCAGCGTGGCCAGCGCGTGCCGTACCGCCTGCTCGGTCTGTGGGTCGGCGAACGCGGTCGCCTCGTCCAGCACCAGCACGGGGGTGTCGGCGAGCAGCGCGCGGGCGATGGCGATCCGTTGCGCCTCACCGCGCGACAGCCCGGCCTCCTCGTCGAGCACCGTGTCGTAGCCGCGCGGCAGCTGCAGGATCCGGTCGTGGATGTTGGCCAGCCTGGCGGCCCTGACCACCTGGTCGCGGTCGGCCTGCGGGACCGCCAGGGCGACGTTGTCGGCGACGGAGGCACGCAGGAGGCGGATGTCCTGGAAGACGAAGGAGACTGTCCGGTAGAGCTGCCTGCTGCCGAGCTCGCGCAGATCGACGCCGCCCAGGGTGATCGAGCCGTGGGTGGGGTCGAAGAACCGGGGCAGCAGCTGGACCAGCGTGGACTTGCCGCTGCCCGAGGAGCCCACGATCGCGGTGATCGTGCCGGGTTCGAGTACCAGGTCGATGCCGCGCAGCACCCTGCGGTCGGTGTCGTAGCCGAAGTGCACGTCCCGCAGCTCCACCCGGTGCCCGCGCGCCTCGATCGGGCGGCCGGGCTCGGGCAGCGGCTCCACCGCCAGCACGTCCCTGATCCGGCCGACCGCGCGCCGGGCCGCCTGCATGTCGTCGAGCCCGTGCCCCAGCGCCGCCACCGGAGCGGTCAGCCCCAGGCCCAGCAGCAGGAACGGCAGCAGGTCGGCCGGCGACAGGCCGCCGCCTGCGATCAGGAGGGTGCCGCCGACCAGCACGACCAGTAGCACGAACGGCGGCGCCAGCGCCGTCTGCATCCCGGCGGCGATCGGCGCCAGCCCGCGCGCCCACCGCAGGAACGTGTCGGCGAACTCGTCCGTGGCCGTCAGGAACTTCCGGTGCGTACGCCCGGCCCCGCCGAACGCCTTGACCACCGCGATGCCCTGCACGAACTCCACGACCGATCCGGCGATCCGTCCCATGGCCGCGTCGAACTCGCGCTGCTCCCGCTGCCGCGCCGGGGTCATCATCAACGGGACCAGCGCCACCGCCAGCAGCACCGGGATCAACGTGATCAGCGTGAGCCGCCAGTCCACCGTGAACAGGTAGACCAGCGACACCAGCGGCACCACGAACGCCGAGACCAGCTCGCCAGGCGTGTGGGCGATGAATGGATGCACCGCGCTCACGTCCTCGCCCACCACCTTGGCCAGCTCACCCGTCCTGCGCTGGGAGAACCACCCGATCGGGACGCGGCCCAGGTGCGCGGCCAGCCGCCGCCGGAAGGCCAGCTGCACCTGGCTGTCGAGCAGGTGCCCGATCCCCGACGATGCGGCGGTGAACAGCAGCCGGACCAGCAGGCCGGCGACGCCGGCGAGCACCACGAACCAGACATGAGCGCGATCGACCGGGCCGGGCGACAGTAAGGCGCGCCCCAGCTCGGCCACCGCCAGAAGCGGCGCCAGGCCCGCCACGGCGCCGATCACCTGCAGGATCACCAGGGCGGCGAAACTGCCGGCGTGCGGGCGCAACAGCCCGGCCACGGTGCCGGAGTCCGGCCGGGTGTCACTCACCGAGGGACTCCCGGAGGAAGGCGAGGATCTCCGCCCGGGCGGGCGTCGCCTGGGGTGCCATGCCTGGCATGCTCAGGAACGCGTGCCCCGCCTCCGGGTACTCGCTGAGCCGCGCGGGCGTCCCGGCCGCCTGGAGCCGCTCGGCATAGCGGCGGCCGTGGTCGGCGATCGGGTCGGAAGTCGGCACCACCACGAGCGCTGGGGCCAGCCCGTTCAGATCGTCGGCGTACAGCGGCGACAGCGCGCGGGCGTCGGCGCCCTCGGGGATGGCCAGCCGCTGGAAGAACCGCAGCAGCGGCACGGACAGGGTGGGCGTGTCCGCGTACTGGGTCGTCGAGTCGTACGTCCAGGCCGTCGAGGTCACGTCGACCGCCGGGTTGACCAGCACCTGCGCCCGCAGCCCCAGGCCGGCCCGCCTGGCCCTGATGGCCGCCAGCGCGCTGATCAGCCCGCCGCAGCTCTCGCCGAAGACGGCGACGCGGGCCGGATCGATGTCCCACGTCCCGGCGTGCTCCACCACGTGCCGGAGCACGTCCCAGCCGTCGTCGGCGGCGGCGGACAGCGG
Organism: Nonomuraea turcica; assembly: GCF_030718205.1. Taxonomy (GTDB): domain Bacteria; phylum Actinomycetota; class Actinomycetes; order Streptosporangiales; family Streptosporangiaceae; genus Nonomuraea. The sequence continues at coordinate 16,353 of NZ_JAUZQF010000009.1, read as the reverse complement.
CGTCTCCCAGTCGAGGAGGCGGTGCTCGACCGAGACGACGACCGCCGGCAGGTGGGCGGCGAGGTGGCTGTTGACCCAGTCGCTCTGCGCGGCCGTGCCGACAAAGGCGCCTCCGTGCACGTGGATCACGAGGGGCAAGGCTCCTGCAGCCGAGGGACGGTACACCCGGACGGGAAGCTCACGGCCGGGCAGCGCCACCTGCTGCCAGCCGATCGTGGCACCGGAGTCCGGCTCCCCAGTGATCACCCGTGCCGCCGTCGACGCTCGGACGCGGTTCTCGGCGTCTCGGAAGGCGATCAGTTCCTCGGGCGTCACCATGGACCAGTCCGGCTCCGCCGGCCGCCGCATCGCGGTGATGTCGTTCATGGGCCTCTCCTCTGGTTTCGCTACCTCTGGTTTCGCTACCTTTGGTTTCGAAACCTACGGTAGCGCAACTCGGTATCGTGTGAGCATGACTTCGAGCACACCCGCCCGCCCGCCCGGCCGTCCGCGTTCCGGCATCAACGACGTGGTCTTCGCCGCGACGCTGAGCACGGTCCACGAGCTGGGCTACGCGCGTGCCACGGTGGAGCGCATCGCCGCTGCGGCCGGCATCGCGAAGACGACGATCTACCGTCGCTGGCCGACGAAGGGGGCGCTGATCGTGGACTGCCTGCTCGACGCGTTCGGCCCGGCGCCGCTGGAGGGCGGCAGCCGGGCCGAGATCATGTCCTCGGCCATCCGCTGGACCGCGGGCAAGATCGGCGAGCCGGGGGTGGGCGACGCGTTCGCGGGCGTGTTCAGTGACGGTGTCAGCGATCCGGAGCTGCGCGAGATCCTCTCCTCGCGGCTGCAGGACCCCTACCGGCTTGCGCTCCAGGACGCGCTCGGCGAGCCGGAGCACCGGGTCCTGTTCTTTATCGACGTCGTCGTCGGGACCCTGCTCCACCGAATGGGCATGACCGGCGAGCCGATGGTCGACGATGACGTCGACGCGCTGGTGGAGATGGTCCTGCCGTTCTTCCGCTGAGGACGCGAGGCCAGGCTAGAGGTCGCGGACGCGGAAGAGGGGGGTGCCGGGGCGCGATCCGGCGGAACTCCGACAGGGGAGCCGCCGGCCCCAGCCCCAGGTGCGGCCGGGCGCCGGGCGCGTCGGCGAGGTAGCGGCGCAGGATCTCGGCCCGATCCGCTGACGGGACCGCCTCCAGCAGGATCGGCGCCTTGCGGCCCTGGCGGCGCAGCGCGGCCTTCCCACCCGCGGCCCTGACGTTGCGCACCCAGCCAGTGTCCGCAGCCACGATCGAGATGAGGTCCTGCAGGGAGCGGCCCAGCCGATCCAACGAGGGCACCACAAGAGTGTCGCCGGGGCGCAGGTAGTCCAGCGCCTTCCACAGCTCCTCGCGCTCGGCGTTGGCCCACCGGCGGGGGAAAGCCGATCGCCGGTGCCAAGGATGGCGGGAAAGGTCAGCAGCCGGTATTCGTCGATCAGGTCCTCAGCCATCAGCGCATGCACGACGCTCAGGCTTCCGTAATGATCACATCCCGATGCTCGCGCTTGACGGCGTCAATGAGGTCGCCATCGATGACCTGCGAGTTGGCCCAGGCCGAGGTGTCGATCAGCGACCCGCTTACCTGGACTATCTACGGTGCCGCAACGGCGTCAGGCATGTCAGGCCAAGTGCGTTCCCGACGAACATGCCTGACACGTGATCTGGGGTTGTCAGGCATGTTCGTCACCTGCGGATATTTCCTTCTTGAGAATCTCACTCAGACTCGGTCGAACGTGTCGTACGTCAGCGTTTCCCTCCACTCCATGAAAAAGGCCGGCTCCGCCGAAAGCTGCGTCCCGGCCACTGTCAACTCATCTGGGATCAGCCCCGGCCTCTGTCCCTACGCCCTCATCAGGCACCTCCTGCGGCACTCCAACATGCCGGTCACTTCGAAGAGCACTGGGTTCAACGCGGGCAAGATGATCTGCCTGGGAAGGGTAGCCACAAGCTCACCGGATCAATTGGCGGCTCGTGCGTTCGGGTGCCGAGGATCGCATGCCCCAGATGGTGGCCACGAAGGCGACGAGGATGAGTGTGGCGGGGGTGGCGTAGCTCAGGCCGATGGTGCTCGCGAGCTGGTGGGCCAGCGGTGCACGTTCGGCCTGTTCGAGCGCGACGATGGCGGCCAGACCACCACGCCCGTCGGTGTCGAGGCCGTCGACGCGGGCGGTGATGAGCAGCGTGATGGTCGATGCGACCAGGGCGGTGCCCAGGGCGTTGCCAAGCTGGGAGAACAAGGCGAGCACGGTGGAGGCCTGGGGCAGTTCGGGTCCGTCGAGATTGCTGGTCGCCGCGACCGTGGTGGGCATCAGGGTGGCACCGGAGCCAACGCCGACCAGAATGCTCAGCGCACCGATCACCATGTAAGGGGTGTCGAGGCTGAGCGCGATGCCCAGAGCGATGGCGCCGGTCAGGGCGGTGCCGGTGCCGAGCATAATGACGCGGCGAGGATGGATGCGGTCGATGAGACGGGTGGCGATCTGCAGGGTGAGCCCGACGGCCAGGCCGGCGGGAACGGCGAGGATGCCGGCGACTGAGACTGGGTCTCCGCGGACTCCCTGGACGAAGGCGGGGAGGATGGAGCTGGCTCCGAAGTAGCCGCCCGCGAAGCACAACGTGATCACGGCCCCCGCGGCGATCTCGCGGCGGGCCAGCAACCGGACGTGCACGAGCGGGTGTGTGATGCGCAGACTGCGGCGGGCGAACCCGGCCAGGAGCGCGAGCCCGGCCAGGACCGCGACGCCCGTTGTCAGGGTGACGCGCCCCGAGTCGCCGATGGAGGTGCAGGCCAGCACCAGCCCGACGCATCCGGTGGTGACCATGAGCAGGCCGGGCCAGTCCACGCGTCCGTGGTCTTCGCTGCTCTGAGGGGCGGCCAGGTGGCGCAGGCACAGGATGAGGGCGAGGACACCGAGGGGTAGGTTGATCCAGAACAGCCACCGCCAGGAGGCTGCATCGATCAGCAGACCGGTCAAGGGTGCGCCGAGGGCCGGACCGATGAGGATCGGCAGCCCGACCAGGCTCATGATCCGCCCTCGATAGTCCTTGGGCACTGAGCGCAGCGCGATCGCTATTCCGAGGGGGTTCAGCACACCGCCGCCCATACCCTGGAGCACCCGCAAGGCGACCATAGTCTCCACGTTCGGGGAGAACCCGGCAGCGACCGAGGCGAGAACGAACACCGTCAGGCCGGCGAGGTAGACGCGGCGATCTCCGAACCGTCCGGCGAGCCACCCGGTCAGCGGGATGACCGCGATCAGCCCGAGGATGTACCCGGTGGTCATCCAGGCGCCTCGGGGCAGTGTGGTGTCCAGGTCGGTGACGATCGCCGGCAGGGCGACGATGGTCACGGTTGTGTCGATGATGACCAGCAGTCCGGCGAAGGCCAGGACCAGTCCGATGCTGCGTGCGCGCGTATCCATGCGGAGTCTCTCTCAGGCGGGGAAGGGACGGTTGGTACGGGCGTCGGTGAGCACATCGGACCACCAGCTCAGCTCTGCCAGGGCGCTGGTCAGGGCCTTGGTCACGCTGTCGGCGGGCGCGTAACGGTCGGCGTCGTCCAGGTTCTCCCACGGGGCAGGCAAGCCCATGCATCGGCGGGTGGTGATCATGTTCAGCTCGGCCAGCACCCCGCGCAAGTGCTCGATTGCGGCGTGCCCGCCCTGGACGCCGTAGGCGACGATCGTGGCGGGTTTGAGCTTCCACTCCCGGTAATGCCAGTCGATCAGTCGTTTCAGCGAGGCAGGGTAGGAGTGGTTGTACTCAGGCGTGATGAAGACGAACGCCTCGGCGGCCTCGATACGTTCGCCCACTGCGGTTCCCGGCCCGCCGCCGGGGTAGAGCCGACTGTCGTCAGGCAGCGAAATCGCGATCAGGTCGATCAGGTCGACCTCGACGCCGCCGGTCTGGTCGAGGGCGGCGACGACCCAGTCGGTAATGATCGGGCTCATCCGTCCGTCGCGGACGCTGGAGGAGATCACCGCGATCCGTTTCCGCGCCGGCGCCGAGGTGGTGGATGGGCTGCTTGGGTGCTGTGTCTGTGTGGTCACAGCCATCACCCTGAGGGTTAAACATATGTTGAAGTCAAACCGGATCGGGCATAACGTGGAGTCCATGACGCTCACCACACCGCGACCCGCTCCCCCTCTGGCCGTTCCTGCGGGCGAGGTGTTCACGGTCAGCGACGTCGCCGCTGAGAGCGGCGTGGCGCCCTCAGCCGTTCGGTTCTACGAGAAGTACGGCGTGATCACCGCGGTGCGCACCTCGGGCAACCAGCGCCGATTTGATGAGTCCGCGGCCTGCCGCATCCAGATCGCCAAACTCGCCCAACGCGTCGGCCTGACCGTCCGGGAGATCGCCGACCTGTTCGCCGATCTTCCCGCCAACCCCGAGCTCGACGACTGGGGTCGGATCGCCGATCAGCTGATCGCCGAAGCGGAGGGTCGCGTGGCACAGCTCAAGGCCTACCTCGCAGAGATCGAGACCGGTAACAAGCTCTGCGATATCGGGGCGAACCTCGACACCTGATCCCCCGGACCTGGCCCTGGGCCGGGCGACTCCGCCCTCGTTCGGTGTCGTGGGTAGTGGTCGATGAGGGGTCTTCGGTTGTATGTCGAGGCGTGCGCGTACCTGGCGTTCAATAACGAGAAAACGTACGCAGGCCGGATCGCCTTGTACTTGTCCTACTGCCTGGGGGGCCATAGCCGAACCTCGGCTCGTCATCGCCCACGATCCCCACCGTAGACGCCTCGCGACTGCCGTCCAGGCCCTTAGTATTGCCCCAGGTCAGGCAAATCCCAGTTACTTTGGGGCTCATCGCTCGGACCCGAGCGGAGGGCCCAGAAAGCAGTCACTCGGTGACGCTCGCCGCGGCACTGGCCCTCTCCGGCGGGGTGGCCCTGTTCCTGTTCGGCCATTGCTGTTTCCGCTGGGCGCTCGGACTGCCCTGCCCATGGCTGCGCCTCACCGGCGCCGTCGCGGCACTGGCGACGGCACCGATCGGTATGACCTGGGCGGCCTGGGGCCATCTGACTCTGCTGCTGATAACCAGCGCGTTCGTCGCCGCAGATGACACTCTCGTTCGCCGCCCCCTGATGAACAAGGCCACAGTGCCATCTTCGGCAGATGATTGCCCTCGGCCCTTGTTTTGTGGCGGTTGGTCGCAGAGTTCTTAACGGTACGTCCGCCCGAGTCCGGGGCCCGGTTGGAGGGTCAACCCGCTCGCAACTCTGCGGCGACCGCCCGTTCCCGCAGCTGAGCCGCCTCGGCGCGGGCCGCCTCCAGTTCGGCCCGCAGGTCCTCGAGCCGTACCCGCTCCAGCCGCAGCTCCGCCCGCGCCTGATCACGCTCCTTGACCGCGGCATCGGCGCGGGTCCTCTCCCGCGTCACGAGCTTTCGTTCCCGGCTCAGCGCGGTCGCGGCCTCCGCCTCGACCTCAGCCGCCCGTCTCGTCAACCGCGCGGCCTCGGCCGCCGCCCTCTCAGCCTCCTGCAGTGCCACCGCCCGATCACGGCCGGCCTCCGCCGCGGCCCGCTCGGCCGCGACCGCCCGTTCCACGGCGCGTTCCCGCTCCTGCGCCGCCGCCTCCTCCCGGGCTCGGGCCGCGATCACGTCCCGTTCGGCCTGCTCACGGGCCCGCACGGCCGTCGCCGTGTCTGCCCGGGCGCGATCCGTCTCCGCCCGTGCCCGGTCGGCCTCCTCCTGCGCCTGCATGACCTGCGCCCGCGCCTCCGCAGCCTTCCGGTCCGCCAGCTCCACCCGTTCGGCCAGCTCCTGCACGGCCTGATCCCTGGCCCGTTCGGTCAGCTCAGCCTGGTGTGCCGCCTCCTTGGCACGCTGCTCGGCCGCATCCGCGCGCCGCTGCGCCTCCTCGGCCGTCTGCAGGGCTTGCCGTTCGGTGCTGGCCGCCTCCCGCAACGCGGCCAGCGCCTGCTCGCGCGCCCGCTCGGCGTCGTGGAGCGCTGTCTCCCGCTCGTTTTCCGCCTCCTCGAGCTTGGCCCGCATCTCGGTCGTCTGCCTGCGGGCGTGCTCGGCGGCCTCGCGCGCCAGCCGTACCTGCTCGAACGCCTGCTCCCGCTCGGTACGCGCGATCGCTACCCGTGTGTGCGCCTCCGCCTGCACGGCGCTGAGCTTGGCCTCCACCCCCGCGGGGCTCAGCTCGTCGGCAAGGGCGCGCGCCAGAGGTTCGATGGCCGACGCCAGCCCGCTCTCCATGCGGTCATACAGCTGCTCGGCCCTGGCCAGCGCGCCCTCCAGACCTGGTGTGGCCCGCCGGAGCTCCCGCTCCCGCTTGGCGGCCGCCTGACAGTCCTTTTCGGGACAGTACGCCTTGGGCCGCCCTCGGCCCCGTCGTTGCTCGATCGGCGCCCCGCAATGCTTGCACGGCGTCACCACACTGGTCTCCGCAGTCACAGCAGGAGCCTATCATTTTCGATTTTCTAGAAAATGCAAATCGAAAAATGTGGCTTGTTGCGTCCCTCCTGACGCGGGATAACTTGCGAGAAGCGAGATTCCCGCAAGTTAGTCGCGGGCATTCTTCGCCTGTGGTCATCGCGACTGCGAATCCGGCCTCGGGACTGGTAGGAGTCGTTGATCAAGTGAGACTTGTTGGGACCCGCCACTTAAATTTCTTGGGCGTTCGTCACAGGGTTTCAGCGCATTGGTCACATGATTGCACCGCTCAGATCGTGACAAAGTAACTCACAGTGCTTGTTTCTGCCCTGCATGATCTTCGCGTCTGCGATCTCGCGTCTGCCTGAGCTGGCCGTGACGCTGACCCCTAAGCGCGGCCGCGAAGCGTCGGCCAGCTGAATCTCGCCATGCGCGACGTGGACGGGGCATGAACTGTCGTCTGATGGACCTTCTCCCCGTCTCCTGGGCTGCTGGCCAGTGCAATAGACGTGACCAATTCCATTGAAATCGGGATGAAAACGATGCCCCGACCAGCGCTTTCGTCACGTGATTGCAGTGGTTGGTCATCACGGCTGCAGCGGAATCTGCCACCGTATCGCTGGGATGACGGCCGGGACTGACGTGGCGTGGCCGTGCCGGCTGAACGACTGCTGTTTGCGTGGACGTGTGAGCCCCCGGAGGCACCTCTGCTTGCACGCACCCTGGGGCACCGCTGTGTTGTGCGCGCAGCGCCTCACCCGTGCGGAAAGTAATCGCCATGCAACGCCAAGTGGCTTGACCAGCCTTACCAGCGCGCTGGTAGCGTTCATTTCGATTCCCCTACCTGCTTCGGTGGGTAGGTGCGGGCCCCGCCTACCGGCGGGGCCTTTGCGTTACCACCCCCTGGTCGGCCGGCATCTCTGCCGGGATGCTCCACCTGCCCCATATCTCCGCGGCGCTGTCCTCCGGCTCGCCAGCAGCGGTCCAGCTACGCTGGCCTGGTGACTGAGCATCGGCAACCTTTCGGCGCAGATCAGAGTCCCGTCCCGTGCGGCGACGTGGTCGCGCTGGTGGACCCGCTCGGCGAGCACCGGCGGCTGCTGGTCAGCGCTCCGTGGCGGCACAGCCAGGGCCCGGTGAGAACGTTTCCTGGCCGTGTCCGGGCTTCCAGACCATGAACAGCAACTGCTACGGGAGCGCTACCGCTGGGACGACAGCCAGGCCTGACGTGGCAGACGGCGCCTGGTGGGGACTGGACGAGCGCGTGATCTACACGGGCGATGATGTGGCCGAGGCGACTCGGTGCGCACTTGAAGATCGAATGTAGGAGGTCGGGATGCAGGGCACACTGACGCGACAGGTCGAGGAGTACCTCCGGCCGTACGGCATGTTCCAACTCCCGGACACACCCGGGCAGGCGATCACCACCAAGCGCGGCGGCGCGATCTACCTCGATGAGCGTGATGGCGCGTTCTCCACGCGCATTGTGCGCCGCGATGGCTCGGCTGTGGAGGACGTCCGGCCCATTGCCGATCCCGGCGAACTGGCGATCGCGATCCGCTCCCTGGCGTTCAAGGCACGAGCCTGATCGGCCTGTGATCAACGGCCCGCGACCACAGACGAGGGCTTGTCCAGGCGATGGCCGCGCTCCGAGGGGAGAGGGCGCCACGGCCATGCACCCACAAGACCTCAGGCGACTATTGCGGCACTCCCTGTCGCGCTCTCGTACGGTGCCGTCCCGGCTCCGCCTGCAGGTGCACGCCCAGCGCCGCCGTCCGTCCGCGTGCCACCAGGGCGGTGGCGCGCTTAGGCGCCTGAGGGATCATGAGCGTTCGCCGTCCGGCGTGGGCGTCTCCCGGCGGGCGGCCCGCCTGGCGAGCACCTCGTCCAGCGGGACGCCGGGGATCTCCTCGCCGCGCTCGATCTTGCGTTGGATGTCGTCGACCGTGTCCCAGACCCGCTGCCGGTCCTCGGGGTCCTGCATGCTGACGCACGCGATGATCCACCAGGTCTGGGTGAATTCCTCGACTCCGCGCCAGTCGCCCGCGGCTTGGGCCTGCTCAACGACCACCGGCAGCCCGGCGTCGAAGCCCTCCCGGTCGCGCGGATGAGACAGCGCCGCGCGGATCGCCGGCAGTGTCCTGTCCGGCCTCGGCTCCGGTGCGGTGATCACTACTTTGGCCTCCTCGCCGATCGGTTCGCGCGAGGGCAGGTTAACGCCGGTCGGGAGACTTCCCGTGCGGAGGGGCCTGGTGGCGCGGACGCCTTTGCCGGGCGCGGGGAGGATGAGCATGGCCCGGGCGGCTGTCCTCGCCTGGCCTGGCGCGCATGCCGGACAGCACGGCGAGGTCCCGGCCGGGGGTGCAAGGTGGCGGATTGGGTTAAAGACCCACGTTGCGCATCGCGTTGTCGCGCCAGCGGTCCACGGCCCGGATGTAGCGCAGCACAACGGGGGAGGTCGGGGCCCAGCGGCCGTGCTTGGCGATGACCGCGACCGGGACGCCGGCGGCGTAGGCGACGGTGGCGCCGCCGGCGCGCAGGCTGTGCGCGGTAACGGTCTCCGCGGAGGGCACGCCGGCGCGGACGGCCAGGTCGCGGACGATGACGTTGACCGCGTCGGCCCCGAGGGAGGGCCCGACGGCGCCGTGCCGGTCGATGCGGCGCAGCAGCCGCCCGCCGGTGTGTCTGGCCTGGTCCAGCACCTGGAGCCAGTCGCGCCAGGAGGCGACCGGGTCGGTGAGCGGGTGGCTGCCGCGGGGGATGGCGACGGTCTCGCCGGCCGAGTCCTTGTCGGTCTTGGAGGTGCGGATGGTCACCTCCAGGCCGTCGGCGACCTCGCGCACGTCGTCGCGGGTGAGCGCCACCAGTTCGCTGCGGCGGCCCATCAGCGCCAGGCCGAGCACGAGCAGCAGCCGGTCGCGCAGCCCTCGGCCCGTGGCCAGGTCGCAGACGCCGACCATGGCGCGCAGCGCGTCGATGGTGATGGGCGGGGCCTCGCGCTGGCCGCGGCCGCCGTCCTCGGCGCGCCGGCGCTTGTAGGCGCGCAGCGCGAGCCGGGCGGCCTCGGTGGCGGGCTGGCCGGGGTGGCCGGACAGCCGGTGCATGGTGCGGACGGCGGCCAGGGCCTGCTCGATGCTGGCCGGGGCCTGGCCGGCGGCGCACAGCTGGGCGGTGTATTCGGCCAGGGTGGCGCCGGTGGCGGGCAGCGCGAGGCGGCCCTGGGTCGTGCACCAGGCGGTGAAGGCGGCCCATTGGCGGGCGTAGGCGCGGCGGGTGTTGGCGGGCACGCCGTCGGCGATGAGGCGCCGGGTGTCGGCGCTGAGCGCGTGGTCGGCGGCGGTGTGCGCGCCGCCATTTTCTGGAGTCCCGGAAATCAGCGGCCGCTCCCCCGCCGCCGGCAGCCGCCCGCCCTCACCCATGCCCACTTTGTCCCCTTTCCCGGAGTGTCCGCGTGATCGCCGCTGACCCGCGATAAGCGAGATTATCACGGGTCAAGAGGTGCCAGAGACACGTTTGCGAACGATCGGAACTGCTGCGTTCGCACGCTGTGAACGGTAAGGTGTGGCGGCATGACCGATGATCCACAGGCGGCGGCAACCGACGTGGTGGCCGAGACCAGCGACACGGGCACCGCCGTGCAAGAGCCAGAGCCGCGCTGCGCCGGCCCCGGCTGCGCCAACACCCTGCCCGGGCGCAGCAGCCGCGCCAAATACTGCAGCGACGCCTGCCGCGCCGCCGCCTACCGCGCCCGCACCACCGCGCACGCTGCTCCCCTCGCCAACGCCCTGCAGCGCGCCCAGGACCTGCTCGCCCCGCTCCTGGTCGCCGGTGAGCAATGGCAGGCCGCCCAAGACGCGCTGCGCGCCCAGCTGGCCGAGCTGAGCACCGGCGCGCTTGCCCAGGTCGAGGCCGCCGAACAGGCCGCCGAGGAAGCCCGCGCGGCCGCCGCAGCCGCCGAGCAGCGCGCCGTGACCACCGCCAACACCGCCGCCGCCGAGATCACCGCTGCCCAGCATGCCCTCGCGCAGGCCGAGGCGGCACGCGACCGTGCCGAGGAGCACGAGCAGGAGGCCTGGCGCCAAGTCGGTGAACACCACAGTGCCCGAGCCCAGGCCGAGCAGGCCGCCGCCGACGCCGCCGCCCGGCAGCACCAGGCGGAAAGCGACCGCGACGCGGACCGGCAGCAGGCCGCCCAGCTCACTGAGCTGCACACCGCCGCGACGGCGCGCATCACCACGTTGCAGGAGGAGGCTGCCGACCGGCAGCGCGAGGTCGCCGAGCTGCGCCGTCAGGTGCAGGCGCAGGAGACCCGGGTACGCGCGGTCGAGCAGGAGCGTGACCGGGCCGTCGGCGTCGCTGCGGCACATGCCCAGGAAGTCGAGCGGCTCCGTCAGGCGCTAGCTGCCGAACAGCAGCGGCGCGAGCAGGCGGTCACTGCGGCGGCTGTCGCCGACCGGGCGCGAGCCGACGCCGATCAGGCCAGGGCTGCTGCCGTCGGCGAGGCCGAACGGCTGCGCGGTGAGCTCGCCGATCTCGCGGCCGCGCTGACAATCGCCCAACAGCAGCGTGAAGAGGCCGCCACTACTGCGGCCGTGGCCCGGGCTCTGCTGCGTGAGCAGGACTCCGCCGTACAGCCCGATACTCCTGGCCCGGCTCCCGTGACAGCCGAGTGACCCCCTACCGGCATGGCTGGAGCCGAGGAGATGGCGCCGGGTGCAGTCGGGCGCCAGCCAACCGCCAAGGGCTCGGCGACATGGTGCTGTCCTTCGACGAGACCGGACGGCCGGACCTGCCGGCCGCCCAGGAGACGGTCGCGGCCTACACGGCCCTCCGCTCCCGAACATGTCCCCAGCCGTCAGGTAGCGGAGTGAGAGATCACGATTGCGGTTCGTGATCATTTCGGAGCGGTGAATGTGACTGACTGGGTGGGCCTCCTGCTTGATCGTGTTCGTTCGCGGGGTGGACGAAGAACGGGTCGCTGTCGCGGGCGCCATGCTGGCGGCGGTAGGCCAGGTGTGCGGCTGGCGGCCACGTGGCCGCGACAGGTAGCCGCACCGGGATCCCCAGTGACAGCTCGCGGCGGCGTCTTGCAGGGACCTGACTCTGATGATCATGGGGAACGGCTTCTTGTAGCGGCCGGCTTGGCGGTGGCGGGTAGCAGGTCGTCGTCGATCCGGCGGGGAGGTCTCCCTCGGCAGGTGAACCCGATGGGGAATCCCCTGAACGCCGGGATCCCGCCCGATCGCGATGATCGGACGGGATCCCGGCGGCTTCGGTCCAGCCCTTTCAGGGAACGGCTCCTTGCGCGTCTCGATTCTCCGCCCGGCTCGAACGGATTCCTGATGGGGCGGACTATCGGAGGGTCTGCTGGTCCAGCCAGGTGGCGAGCGCCGCGGCGATCGCTTCAGGCTGGTCCTCCGCCGCGTGGTGCCCGGCTGGGCCGCAGTGTTCGACCTGCAGGCCCGCGACGTTGTCCTTGCACCAGGCGGCGACCTCCGGAGTGATGAGCAGCGTGGGTGAGGAATCGAAGGTGAGCAGGAGCTTGGGGACATCCCGGCTGTCGGCCAGCCAGGTTCCGTACGCGCTGATCCTGGCGGTCACATCGGCGGGGTCGCCGTCGATCGGCAGCGACCGGGTCCAGTTCAGCAGGGGGCGGCGACTCTCTCGAGTGGGGTACGGCGCGCGGTAGACGTCGAGGTCCTCGGCGCCGAGCGGGTGCAGCACTCCCCCGGTGTAGGCGGCTTCGACGAAGAAGTGCGAGTCGAGTACCAGCGCCTCGCCTTCGGCGGTGCGGAACCTCGCGGTGTGGGCGCGGGCCTGCTCGGAGAGCTCGCTTGGGGCGATGGGGCGCACGATCGTCTCGAAGAAGGCCACGCCACGCACCCGGCCGGGGTTGCGGGCCGCCCAGTGGAAGGCGAGCGCGCCGCCCCAGTCGTGGCCGACGAGCACGATGTCGTCCAGGCCGAGGGCGTCGAAGAAGGCGTCCAGGTAGCGGGCGTGGTCGTCGAACCGGTAGTCGCCGGCCGGCTTGCCCGAGCGGCCCATGCCGATGAGGTCGGGGGCGATCAGCCGTCCCGCGCCGACCCGCGGGAGGATGTTGCGCCACATGTGGGAGGAGGAGGGGTTGCCGTGCAGGAAGACGATGGCGGGTCCGCTGCCGTGGTCTTCGTAGTGAATCCTCGATTCGAGCACGTCGATGCTGGGCATGATGGGCGTTTCCTTGTCTGTGCTGGTCTAGGGGGTTTCAGGCGCCGGCCAGAATGGCGTTGGCCCGCTCCAGGACGGTGCCGAGGACACGGCCCGCGACGGCGAGGTCCTCAGCGGGCAGGTCGCCCCACAGTCCCTGGATGATCGGGCCGAGGGCGGTGCGGACCTGGGTCCACTGCTCCTGGCCCGCATCGCTGACCTGGACATCGCCGTCGCCGCCGACGCGCAGGAGGCCCGCGGCGATCAGTTCGGTGATGCGCTCGGCCACGGAGGCCTCGCTGAACTTGGTGGCCTTGCTGACCTTGTGGATGAGTTCGGCGCGGTCGATGGTTCCGCCGCTCACCACCGTCAGCGTGAGCGTCACCCACTGGGGTTCGGTGATGCCGGTTCCGTCGAGCTGACGCTCCAGGATCGCGTTGAGGGCCTTCTCGGTCTGGCCGATGAGCGCGGTGCCGAAGGGCAGGGTGGGGGCCATGATGAAGTCCAATCCATTCAAAGGATAAACGTTTAATTAACTAACATTTTCGGCGACCGGGCATGACCAGCACGATCACCTGACTCGCCCCCGGGAGATCAGTTCTCGCGGGTCCAGAGGGGCGCGATCCGCTGCTCGCGGAATCGCCAGCCCGCCGGCGTCCGCACCAGGGCGCCGGTCATCCGCAGGCCACCCGTGAAGTGGGGCGCCTGGCCGTCGCGGTAGTAGAACACGAGCGAGTAAGCCGAGACAGTCGCCCGATCGCCGTCGACCTCCGCCAGCAGGTCGGTGGTCAGGTGCTGGGCCCGCTGCCCCTCGACGTCACTGCGTCGCATGAAGTCGACGATCGCGTCGATGCCGTGGAGCACGCCCCCGCGCGGCGAGTGCACCGCCACATCGTCGGCGAAGACGGTGGCAACGTCCTCCCATCGCTTCTCATCGAGCAGGCGTGCGAAGCGGGCGAACAGCTCGGCGATCTCAACGCGGTCGGCGGTCAAGGTATCCGTGGACATGGCGTCCTCTTTCATTCGATGGGCTAACGTTCATGTCTCTAATGTTTCCGACGCGAACGAATCTACATCGTTAGTGGGACTAACGCAACAGGGGTATGATCAACATCATGAGCAGCAGAGACGAAGCCGCTGACATGCCACACGACGGCAAGACGAAGACGCCGGAAAGACTGCGCCGACGGGCCAGCCGCCTGCTGTCGGGCATGACCGCGCAGTCGGACCGGCTGGTGAACGAGGGACTGGCCAAGGCCGACGCCCGCAAGTGGCACTACGCCGTGCTGGCCTCGTTGCAGGAGCACGGCCCGGCCAGCCAGGCGACGCTGAGCCGGCGCACCGGCATCTACCGCAGCGACATGGTCGGCGTCCTCAACGAACTGGCCGAACGCGATCTCGTCGAACGGACCCTGGACCCCGACGACCGCCGCCGCAACGTCATCACGATCACCACCCAAGGCCGCCGGCGCCTGCGCTACCTTGACCAGGTCCTCGACGACCTCCACGACGAGCTGCTCGCCCCGCTGACCCCCGCCGAACGCGACCAGCTCGTGCAGTTGCTCACTCGCCTGCTGGACCACCACACTCAGGCGCCGGAGCCCCCGAGTTCCTAACCCCCTCCACCCTCCTGGGCCGGCCCCGGGTAGAGATCGACGTCGGCATCCCTATGCCCCCGCGATGTCCAGGGCTGTGCCGTACAGGCGCTTGACGTGCAGCCTGATCACCACTCGGCCCTCCTCGACCAGCTGCCGCAGGAAGGCGGCCTCCTCGGCCGGATCCTGGAAGCCCGGGACGAGGGCCAGCAGTTCCCTGCCGGTGGCATCGCCCGGCTCGGTGGTCACCTCCGACACCTCCGCCTCCCCCTCGGCCACGGCGAAGGACCAGATGTCGGGCCCGTTCACATGCAGGGAGACGTGCGGGTTGTTGCGCACCTGGCGGGCCTTGAGGCGTTCGGTGGTGGTGGAGACTCGGATGATCCGTTCGATCGGGTCCCAGCCGTACATCACGGTCGACATGTGCGGGTGGCCGCTGCGCTTGACCGTGGCCAGCACACCGAACTGCTGGCCGGCGAGCAGGTCGCTGAGTTCCTGGTCGGTGAGGATACGGGGCTCGGCGGGCTTGGTCATGTGGATCAGTCCTTATTGGGGCGAAGCGGCCGGTCAGGCTGTCGGGACGGGCTGCGGGGCCTGCTGGGTAGTGTCGGTCTTGGGTTGGCGCAGGATGAGCCAGAGCGATCAGGATGACCTGGTGGTTCGCCTGCACTCCTTAGGGGAAGCAAGAGAGACCATAGCAGATAGTTCTGTTGTAGACGATCCACTGTAGACCTATTTGGCCTCCGCTCCCGGATGCGCCCCCAACCGCCAGGCTGCGGAGTGAGCGAGGGCCTGTCTTGATCATGATGTTGGGTCGCCGCCGAGGTGTCGGGATTAGAAGATTTAACGACACCCTCTGATCGGGTCTCGCCAGCCCTCCCGGAAGCCGGACATCGAGTGACAAACCGTGACGTCGGATGGCCGGTTCTGCACACGAATTGACGACAGGATTTTCCGACAGAAGAATCGGGCTCCACCCCTTCCCGAGGAGAGCTCGGTGCAGATCGTCTACTCCCGCGTCTCCACCGCGACCCAGTCCCTGCTGCGCCAGCGCCACATCCTCACCGAGGCCGGCCTTCTTGTGCGCACCGAAGGCGTCGCCGAGGGATTCCGGCCAGCCGACGGCGTCCTGTTCTTCGAGGACCCCGCCACCACCTCCAAGATCCCCGCCCTCGACCGGCCCGCGTTCGGCAAGATCGCCGCCAAGGCGCACCCCGGCGACACCCTGACGGTCTCGGAGCTGTTCCGGCTCTGCCGCGACCTGCTCGACATCCACGCCGTCCGCAACTGGTGCCAAGCCCGCGGCGTCGCCCTGCGCGTCCTGTCCGGACCACTGTCGAACTTCCACGACCTGGCCGCAGGCGACGCCACCACCGCCGTCATCATCAACGTGATCACCGCCGTCGGCCAGTTCCAACGCGACATCCAAAACGAGCTCACCGTCGAGGGGATCGCCGCCGCCGAGGCCGAAGGCCGCTACCGCGGCCGGCCTCCCGCGCTGGACGGTGATCGGCGCGAGGACGTGCGGGCGGCCTTCCACGAGGGCACCTCGATCGCGGCGCTGGCACGGGCTCACGGGGTGAGCCGGGCGGCCGTGCGAACCGCCCTGGCCGACCTGCTACCCGGCCAGGGCGTCCTGCCTCGGCCTTCGGCGTGATCGACGGGAAGGGTCAGGCGACCAGGTCGAGGTCAAGGCGGCGGCCCATGTCGATGTCGATGGTGCCGTAGAGGTTGGCGTTGGACCAGAACAGCGGCGAGAGTCCTCGTTTGTCGGCGTCGGTCATCTTCTTCTGCCAGGCCGGGTCCTTGAGGACGGACTGAACCAGCAAGGTGTTGATGAAGACCAGCGCCGACTGGAGCAGATGCAGGCTGAGCATGGAGACCTCCTGGTGCTCCTTGTCGCTGCCGGGGATGGTGCCGGCGCTGCCGTAAAACAGATCGGTGTTGGCCGAATTCCAGTTCTCCACGACCTGCAGGCCCTCGTGGATCTCGCGGCGCAGCCCCTCGGAGGCGACGTACTCGGCGATTATGTGGAATCTGGTTTGTCAAGCCGCGTCGATTAGTCTGGTCAGTAGGGTGCCGGATCTCCGAGCAGGACGACCTTGCTGACAACGGGGTCGAAGCCGAGGACCGGGTGTTCTTGGCTTCCGCCT
>NZ_JAUZQF010000089.1 GCF_030718205.1 Nonomuraea turcica | reverse complement strand
CCTTGTTGCTCCCGGTGATCAACACCGAGGTCTGTTCCGAGTCCGTCATGCCCCTTAAGACGCCGCGCTCCGCTCGACTGTGACATGGGTGCGCGACGTCACAACCGGGAGCCCCTTGCGGGCTGGCCATCTCACCCGCACCTCGGTCACAGCCGAACTCACCAAAGTTCCGGCTGACGGCATTCCCGGTGTCCACGACCTCAGCGTCGACGGGCATCGCGTGCGCTTCCAGGCCGACACCGACCGCATCGGCGACGTGCTGGCCCGGCTGGCGGAATACGGCGTGCGCGACCTCGCCGCACACCCCCCCACCCTCGAGGAACTGTTCATGAGGCACTACCGATGAACACATCAGCACTGATCCGGCTGATCCTGCGCCGCGACCGCGTCTGGCAGCCGGTGTGGATCTGGTCGGTCACCTTCTTCGTCGCGACGACGGTGGCCACCATCGGGCAGCTGCTCCCCCCAACGGAAGCACGCCTGAACTATGACAGCGAGATCATCCGGAACCCTGTGATCCTGCTGTTGCAGGGACCGGCGTACGGCGACAGTCTGGGCGCGGCCGCCGCCCAGCAGCGGGGCCGCGGCCACCATGCTCTTCGCCGCCCTGGCCAGCGTCATCCTGCTGGTCAAGCACACCCGCTCGGACGAGGAGCAGGGGCGGCGGGAGCTGGTTGGCTCTGCCGCTCCGGGCCGGTGATGGTGGCCAGGTGGCTGAGGGGCTGGGCGTAGCCGGCGCGGGTGGTGGCCGCGGTGATGGAGTCGAGGAATCGCTCGACGGCGGCCGCGGTGCTCTGCCCGGGCGCGGCCGGCGCGCCTTCAACGCGAAGCGGCGCAGCCCGTGGGGCTCCCGGAAGGCGACAACAGACCCGGAAGGACGAAGGACACTGATGCGCACGAAACTCGCTCCCCTGGCTGCACTAGACATAACGAATCTCGTTATTTACGATTATCGTTATGTCTACGAGATGGCTCACCCGGCTCGAAACCCTGCTGACCCTCTTCCTGGTCCTGGCCTGCCTGGGCGCCCTGGGCCTGCTGCTCTAC
>NZ_JAUZQF010000088.1 GCF_030718205.1 Nonomuraea turcica | reverse complement strand
GACGAGGATCATTCCGGCTGATGTGACCGGTGATGGGTTCACTGACCTGCTGGCTGTGGATGCCGCGGGCAAGATGCTGCTCTACAGCAACAACTTCGTGCGTGACGATGGTCAGCCGTATACGGGCGGCGCGCCGCGTGAGGTCGGGCATGGTTGGAGCAGTTCGACCAGGATCATTCCGGCTGATGTAACCGGTGATGGGTTCACTGACCTGCTGGCTGTGGACGCCGGCGGCAAGATGCTGCTCTACAGCAACAACTTCGTGCGTGACGATGGTCAGCCGTATACGGGCGGCACGCCACGCGAAGTCGGCCACGGCTGGGCCGGCAGCACCCGCATCCTGACCTGACCCCATCCCCGCCTGTGTCGGCCGCCCACCACCCCAGGCGGCCGACACCGGACCCTTCTTCATCACTCGTGGAGTAGCCATGCGACATGCCCTCATCCGATCCCTGACCGGATTACTTCTTTCCCTGTGCCTCTCGGGGCCCATCGCTCTGATGTCTTCGGCTCCCGCGCACGCCGCGGACACTGTGCCATGCGACACGAACGGAACCACCTCGGCCGATGCCGCCATGGCGACGCGGTTGAATGAACAACTGACCGGTAGCTGGATGACGGCTTACCGGGTGTCCTGCGCCCGCGTCATCATCGCCACCGTCAAGAGTCGAGGCCTGCCGGTTCGGGCCGCACAGATTGCCATCACCACCACCATCGTCGAATCCACCATCCGTAACCTGACCTACGGCGCCGACGACAGCGTCGGGCTCTTCCAGCAGCGTCCCTCGCAAGGCTGGGGAACGGTCGAGCAGATCTTGAACCCGGTCTACGCGACGAACAAGTTCCTCAACAAGATGCTCCAGTTCGACTGGCGAAATGATCCCATTGGACAGATCTGCCAGCAGGTGCAGGTCTCGGCCTTTCCCTCGAAGTACTACGACGAGACGGCGAACGGAGTGGCCATAGCGAACGCGGTGTGGTCCATGTCGGGACCTGCGGAGCTACCCGGCAACAGTGTGACGGGTGACTCGTACGCTGACGTGCTGGCTGTGGATGCCGCGGGCAAGATGCTGCTCTACAGCAACAACTTCGTGCGTGACGATGGTCAGCCGT
>NZ_JAUZQF010000087.1 GCF_030718205.1 Nonomuraea turcica | reverse complement strand
TTACGGTGGAAGATCTTCTCTCCGGTGGACAGCGCGAGCGGGACGGCGATGCCCCGGTCGATCGCGGTGTTCGGCCCCGGATGCGGGGCGGGCACCGGCTCCTCGGTCTGGATACGGAACACGATGTGCCACCCATTGGCCTCCTTCACCAACCGCGCCCCGGTGATCTTCCCGTGCGGGTTGCCCTTCGTGACGCCGGGCAGGTCTTTGGTCCACCGGAAGCGGACCCGGCCGAGTTTGGGGATGGTGACCGCGCCCCACCGCCGGTTGATCCGGGTGATGTTCAGGTCCCGCGCCTGGGGGACGTCCACGGCCATCCGGGAGCGCAATCGGCTCTTGAACGTGGGGCGCCCGGCCGGGTGGTCGGGGTTGAAGAAGTTCGCCCACGCCTGCCGGTAGGTCTTCAGCACGGCCTGCGCCGCTTGGGCGGGCAGTTCGTTGAGCCAGTCGATCTCTTTGCGGGCGGCCCGGATGGCCTCGTCGCATTGGGCGAGGGAGGCGAACCGGCCCTGCCGGAAGGTGAAGAACTCGTGCAGCAGGTTCCACAGCGTGCGCGCGTTGTGCGCCTGGCCGTCCAACACGGCGCTCTGCCGCTGGTCCAACTCCAGGCGGGCGACCTGAGCGCGGTTGCGTTTCCCCCGCTCCACGCGCCACATTCTATCGTTTGGTGTATGTCGCCGCGATGGGAACCGAACCCCGACATCAGAACAGGGCGTCACTGCGTCCACGAGTTGTCCGTGCATTTGGTGTTTGTCACGAAATATCGGCGAGACGCACTCACCGGCCCGATGCTGGAACGCTGCGAACAGATCATGAAAGAGGTGTGCGAGAAGTTCGACTGCCAGCTGACCCAGTTCAACGGCGCCGACGACCACGTCCATCTGATCGTCCGCTACCCGCCCAAGGTCGCCCTGTCCTCCCTCGTCAACTCCCTCAAGGGCGTCTCGGCCCGCTACCTCCGCCAGGAATACAGCGTCCACGTCCGCACACACCTGTGGGGCGGCCACTTCTGGTCCCGCTCCTACTACGCAGGATCGACCGGCAGCACGAGCGCGGCCACCGTCCGCACCTACCTCCAGTCCCAGGACCGGCCCCAGAAATGAGACAAGACCAGA
>NZ_JAUZQF010000086.1 GCF_030718205.1 Nonomuraea turcica | reverse complement strand
TGTACCTGCTGTTCACGCTGGTGCCCTTCTACTGGATGCTGGTCTTCGCGTTCCGGCCGAGGGGATCCACGTCGATCCTGCCGTGGCCGATCACGTTCGAGCACTTCGACACGGTCTGGAATGGGATGGGGTTCGCCATCTTCTTCCAGAACAGCCTGCTCGTCGGCCTCGCCTCGCTGGTCGCCACCACGGTCGTCGCCCTGGCCGGCGGGTACGCCCTGGCCCGCTACAACTTCCGCGGCAAGGCCGCGTTCATGGTGGGGATGCTCTGCACGCAGTTCATCCCGGGCGCCCTGATGATCATCCCGCTGTTCGAGATCTTCCGCACGCTGTCGCTGACCAACTCGCTGTGGAGTCTGGTCATCGCGGAGACGGTCTTCCAGCTGCCGCTCTCGCTGATCCTCATCAGCGGCTTCATCAGGAACATCCCGTACGAGCTCGAGCAGGCGGCCTGGGTGGACGGCTGCTCGCGGCTGCGGGGTTTCCTCGCCGTCGTGCTGCCGCTGCTGCGCCCGGCGCTGGTGGCGGTGGGTTCGTTCGCCTTCATCCACAGCTGGAACAACTTCCTTTTCGCCCTCATGTTCATCAACGACCAGGAGAAATTCACCGTGCCTGTGGGCTTGGCCTACAACCTCGGCGAGAACAGCGTCGACTTCGGCGCTCTGGCCGCCGGCGGCGTCGTCGCCGCGTTGCCCGTCGTGATCGTCTTCGCCTTCATCCAGCGTTACCTCGTCCAGGGGCTGTCGGCCGGGGCGGTGAAGGGATGACCAGTGAAGAGATGACGGGCGCCTACCGCAACCCGGTGCTGAACGCCGACTGGTCCGACCCCGACGTGATCCGGGTGGGGGAGGACTTCTACCTGACGGTCTCGACCTTCACCAAGGTGCCGGGGCTGCCGATCCTGCACTCCCGTGACCTGGTCAACTGGACGATCATCGGGCACGCGGTGACCAGCGGCTACGACGACGTGCGGCCCGGCTGCGGGGTGTGGGCGCCGTCGCTGCGGCACCACGACGGCCGGTTCTGGATCTTCTACGGCGACCCGGACGTGGGCATCTGCCAGGTCAGCGCCGAGGACCCGCGCGGCCCGTGGAGCGAGCCGCACGTGGTCAAGCCCGGGCTCGGGCTGATCGACCCGTGCCCGTTGTGGGACGACGACGGGCAGGC
>NZ_JAUZQF010000085.1 GCF_030718205.1 Nonomuraea turcica | reverse complement strand
CTAGTGTGATCCGCCTGAAATTCGCCAGGTAAGTCCGTATGGTGATGGCTATGACGCCTCCCGGACCAGCTGCGGTGGAGATCCGCTTATCGGAGAGTGAACGGGCTCAGCTGATCGGCATGTCGGTGGAATCGTCGAGGCGGGCGGTCCGGGCGAAGATCGTGCTGGCGTGTGAAGGGCCGCGAGTCAGCACCGCGCAGGTGGCGCGGGAGTTGAATCTCGCCGAGAGTACTGTGCGCAAGTGGCGTGCGGCTTTCGCCCGTGGCGGGCTTCAGGCGCTGGTCGACGAAGTGCGCACGGGCCGGCCCAAGGCTGAGTTGACGGTGTCTGATGCTGAGCGGGCGGTGCTGCAGCGATGGGCGCGGCGGGCCAAATCCGCACAGGTCCTGGCGATGCGCGCGAAGATCGTGCTGGCCTGCGCGGACGGCGCCGACAACAAGAAGATCGCCGAGCAGTTGCGGGTGCACCCGGACACGGTGTCCAAGTGGCGTCATCGGTTCCTGCGTCTGCGACTGGATGGGCTGATCGATGAGCCACGCCCCGGCCGCCCGCCGTCGATCAGTCTCGAGCAGGTCGAGCAGGTCGTGGTGGCCACGCTGGAAGAGACGCCGACCGGTGCCACACACTGGACGCGCGCCTCGATGGCGCGGCGCAGTGGACTGTCGGAGTCGACCATCGGCCGGATCTGGCGAGCCTTCGACCTCAAGCCGCACCGCACGAGCACGTTCAAGCTGTCGACGGATCCGTTGTTCGTGGAGAAGGTCGTCGACGTGGTCGGGCTCTATCACGACCCGCCGGAACGCGCGGTGGTGTTGTGTGTGGATGAGAAGTCGCAGATCCAGGCGCTGGATCGGTCGCAGCCCGTGCTGCCGATGATGCCGGGCATGCCCGAGCGGCGCACCCATGACTACGTTCGGCACGGCATCACCAGTCTGTTCGCCGCCTTCAACATCGCCGACGGGAGCGTTATCGGTGAACTGCACCGTCAGCATCGCGCCGCCGAATTCAAGAAGTTCCTGGCCACGATCGACAAAACAGTGCCGGCCGAGCTCGATGTCCACCTGATCTGCGACAACTACGGCACCCACAAGACGCCGGCGATCAAAGCCTGGCTGGCCCGCCATCCCCGCTTCCACATGCACTTCACCCCGACCGGCTCCTCGTGGATCAACCAGGTCGAGCGCTGGTTCGGTTACCTGACCGACCAGCTGATCCGCCGCGGAGTGCACAAGAGCGTCCAGGCACTGGAGGACGATATCCGCGCCTGGATGGATCGCTGGAACGCCGATCC
>NZ_JAUZQF010000084.1 GCF_030718205.1 Nonomuraea turcica | reverse complement strand
AGAGGGCGTTGCGCGAGTTGATGTCCCTTTCGTCGCTTGGACTGAGTGGGGCGCGCTGGTCAGGAACGTCGCGGTCGTGCTACGGACGCGGCTGAGCGAACAATCCGGGCTCGGTCTCCACCAGGATTCCCTGACCGACCAGGCGTTTGAGCTTGGCGCGGATCTTCTCGGTGTTCTTCGGGACGATAGGCAGGTCCAGCGTCTGGCATAGGTCGCGAGCCCGCAAGGGGCGGCCCAGGTCGCCGAAGATGTTCAGAATCTGCCGGTAGGCGGGGTGGTCGGGGATTACAGGAGCCGGTGGAGTGGTGTCGGTCTCGGGCTCGTCGGCGAGGGAGAGCAGGGTCTTGCGGGTGATCCGCAGGTGCTCGGCCGCTTCGTCGAGGTCGCGCAGTCGCGCGGTCAGGGTGTCGATCTCTGCCCGGGTCCGCTCGATCTGGCCGGCCACGGCCTGCTCGCGGGCCTCGATCTTGTCCAGCAGCCATGTGCCGGGGTCCGGCTCCTGCCCGTCGGCCCTGGTCACGTAGACCGCCAGGACGGGGCGGGGCCGCGGGTCAGGCGGCGGGCCATGACGGCTGTCATCGCCCAATACACCCGTGATTCGGAGCTGGCCGGCAGGTGCTCATAGTCGCGGACCAGGCGCCGGTGGAGCATTAAGGTGCCGTAGGTCTGCTCAGCGATCCATCGTTTCGGCTGGGGGACGAACCCCTTGTCCGCTGGATTGCGTTCGACGATCTCCACGTCGATCCCGAGCCCGGAACCGTGATCGACGACCGTGTTCTTGAACCCCTGGTCGACCAGGGCTTTGGTCACCGTGCCGGGTGTCTGGGCAGCGAGGCGGTCCAGTAGCACGATCCCGAAGGTGTTGTCGTGCGTAGAGGCGGCCAGCACGACCACGGCGATGACCAGGCCAAACACGTCCACGGCCAAGCCCCTTTTGCGGCCCGGGACCTTCTTGGCCGCGTCCTTTCCCGTCGTGGTGGCGGGGACCCCGGCTGCGGCGTGGACGCTCTGGGTATCCAGGACGACCAGGCTCGGATCGGCTAATCGGCCCTTCTTCTCCCGCACGTGCCAACGCAGCAGGTCGTGGATCTTCTGGGCGGTCCCGTCGTCACGCCACTTGGCGAAGTAGTAGTAGGTCGCACTGCCCGGCGGCAGGTCGTGCGGCAGGTAGTCCCACTGGCAGCCGGTCCGTCCCTGGTAGAGGATCGCGTTGATGATCTCGCGCATCATGTAGTTGCCCTGGTGGCCACTGACGGAGCGGTGCGCGGCCTTCCACGCCGTGATCACCGGCTCGATCAACGCCCACTGCTCGTCGGATAAGTCGCTCGGGTACGGCTTGCGCTCGCTCACCCGGTCATCTCAGCACACGCGCACCCGCCGATAGGTGGTAACGCTACAAATCCACTCGATCACACTACGACATCGCGGGCATCAGCTCGCGGAACGCCCTCT
>NZ_JAUZQF010000083.1 GCF_030718205.1 Nonomuraea turcica | reverse complement strand
TGCGCGAGCGGTTCCTGCCGCGGGTGCCCATGGGGGCGCTGGTGGTGATCGCGGGGCGATACCCGCCGGATATGCGCTGGCAGGCGGATCCGGGATGGGCGGGGGCGCTGAAGGTGTTGCCGCTGCGCGACCTGCGGGCCGAGGATGCGCAGGCTCTGATGGACTCCTGCGGGGTGTCGGCCGAGCTGCGCGAGCCGCTGCTGGCCTTCGCCGGCGGTCATCCGCTGGCGCTGCTGCTGGGGGCGGCCGTGGCGGTGAAGGACGGGATGGCCAGCAGGCGGTGGGTGCCGCATCAGGACGTGGTGGCCACGTTGCTGGATCAGCTGGTGGGCGAGCTGCCTTCGGCGGCGCATCGGCATGCTCTCGAGATCTGCGCACACGCGTACATGACGACCGAAGACCTGCTGCGAGCGGCCTTGCCGCAGAACGCCGGGGCGTTGTTCGGCTGGTTGCGGCGATTGCCGTTCGTGCAGTCGAGCAGTCTCGGGCTGTTTCCGCATGACACGGTGCGGGAGCTGCTGGAGGCGGACCTGCGGTGGCGCGATCCCGAGGGGTATGCGGTGATGCACGAGCGCATTCACGCGCATCTGGCGGAGAAGGTGCGCACAGCGGGCGATGTGGATGTGCTCGGTGCGGTGGCGGCACTGCTCTACCTGCATCGCGACGATCGGGTGATGGCCGATTTCCAGTGCAGCCACGACGAGGGCGAGTTCCAGGAGGAGGCGTTGCGCCAGGAGGACGTCGGCACGTTGCTCCGGGTGGCGACGGCGGCGGAGGGTGCGGCGTCCGCGGGCTGCGCCGCCTTCTGGGCGGAGCGTCAGCCGGAGGCGTTGCGGGTGTATCGACGGACCGAAACCGGCGAGCCGGTGGCTTTCTCCGCGTGGTTGCGTCTGACGGAGCTCGATGAGGAGGAGCTGGCGGCCGATCCCATCGTGGCCGAGGCGTGGGCGCATGCGCGTGCCACCACGCCGTTGCGGGCCGGTGAGCATTTGGCGGTCAGCCGGCTCTGGGTGCTGCCGCCGTATTGCGGGAATTCGCCGGTGATGGATTTGATCCAGTGGCGGGTGATCGGCAATTGTTTGCGGGCCGAGCGGATGGCCTGGTCCTATATCGCGATACGGCGTCCGAACCAGGGGTGGGTGGAGCGTTTACGGCATTACGGGATGCGTGACATCTCCGAGCAGCCGCGGCTGGGCGATGACGCGTACACGCTGTTCGTGCATGACTGGCGCGCGGTGCCGGCGCAGGCGTGGTTGGAGCGGATGAACCGCCTGCTCGTCGCGGGTTCCGCCGACGGCCCGAGTGCCGCGACGGCGGGACTGGCGGTGCTGTCCGAGGCGGAGTTCGCCGAGGCGGTGCGCACGGCGTTGCGCCAGCTGTCGCGGCTGGACGCGCTGGCCGCCTCTCCGCTGACCCGCACCAGGCTGGTGGCCGAGCGGGCCGGGCAGGATCCGGCCACCGCACTGGGTGACCTGCTCCGCCGGGCGATCGAGGACCTGCGTGAGGATCCCCGCTCGGTCAAGTTTCACCGGGTGCTGTCGGTCACGTTCCTGCGCGGCACGCCCAC
>NZ_JAUZQF010000082.1 GCF_030718205.1 Nonomuraea turcica | reverse complement strand
CTTGTTCTTTATCCTCCGGATTGTTGTGCTGAGCGGGGTTTGATCGTTTCGGGGACAGCAAGACGGCCTTGAGTGATCATGTGCGGTGTCGAGTCGCTAGTGATCGCTACAAGGCCGTGAGGGTGAGTCTGCTGAACGATGCCGCCTGTGTCGAGTCCTCCAGGGTGTTGTCCCGCTTCCGGAACGACGTCTACGCCTGCCTCCAGGCGCGGGCCGATGCCTTGTTCGAGCTGGTCGACGCGCTGTTGTGCGAGCCGGGGCCGGTGCGCTCGCCGGTGGATCTGACCTTGTCGCCGGAGTACCGGCGCGGGCACGGTGCCTTGTACGGCGGGCTCAACCATGGCCGGATCGACGCCGAACAGCTGCGCCGGGTGCTGGCCGGGCTGCCGTTACCGCGCTGGCCGGATGGGCGGATCGTGCTGGCGGTGGATGTGTCCCCGTGGCTGCGCTCGGACGCCGCCTGCTCGGCCGAGCGGCTGTTCTGCCATGTCTACGGCCGGGCCAAGAGTGCCTCACAATTCATCCCGGGCTGGCCATACTCGTTCGTCGCGGCGCTGGAGATGGGCCGCACATCGTGGACGGCGCCGCTGGACATGGTGCGGCTGGGGCCGGCCGACGACGCCACCGCCGTCACCGCCACCCAACTACGGGGGGTGATCGAGCGGCTGATCGCCGCCGGCCAGTGGCGCAGCGGAGACCCGGACATATTGATCGTGGCCGACGCCGGCTACGACATCACCCGCCTGGCCTACGTCCTGCGCGACCTGCCCGTCGAACTACTCGGGCGCATCCGTTCCGATCGGGTGCTGCGCCTGCCCGCGCCGCCACGACGCTATGACCCCAAGGGTGGCCGGCCGCCCAAGCACGGCGGCGAGTTCGCCCTGGCCGATCCCGCCACCTGGCCCGAACCCACGGTGACCACCGCGACGGACACCACTCACTACGGCAAGGCCGAGACCAGCGCCTGGGACCGGCTTCACCCCCGACTGACGCATCGCGCGGCCTGGCTCGATCACAAAGGCGAGTTGCCCATCATCGAGGGCACTTTGATCCGGCTGAAGGTTGAGCACCTGCCCGGCGACAGGGACGCCCCACCAGTCTGGCTCTGGTCCTCCAAGACCGGCGCCACCAGCGCGGACGTGGATCGATGCTGGCAGGCGTTCCTGCGCAGATTCGATCTGGAGCACACCTACCGGTTCTGGAAGCAGACCCTCGGCTGGACCCGGCCCAAGCTTCGCGCCGCCCAGGCCGCCGACCGCTGGACCTGGCTGCTCCTCATCGTTCACACCCAGCTGCGCTTGGCCCGCCGGCTGACCGAGGACCTGCGTCACCCATGGGAGAAGGCCGTCCTGTCCGGTCAGCTCACTCCCGCGCGGGTCCGGCGCGGGTTTCGGAACCTGCGTCCCGCACTCGCCCAGCCAGCCGGTGCACCCAAACCCTCTCGGCCCGGCCCAGGACGTCCACCCGGGATCCCCAATCGCCGGCCCGCACCCCGCTACGACGTTGGCAAGACCGTCAAACGCGGCCGCACTCTCGCAGCCCTACAACAATCCGGAGGATAAAGAACAAGC
>NZ_JAUZQF010000081.1 GCF_030718205.1 Nonomuraea turcica | reverse complement strand
GCGGTAGGTGTCAAGTCAAGTGCGACAGGGACTCTGCCGAGATGATCGCTAGGCAGCCTCCTGCGCGGGCGTGGATGCGCTGTTCTGGTCTTCTTCGGGCTGGTTGATGTAGGCGACCGTTGGGATCTTGGGCAGTCGCGGCGTTCTGGTGAACCGGTGTGGATTGGCCGTGCGGAAGCGTTCGACCATCTGCTCGCGCCGGTCCTGGATGGCCGGGGCGGTGCCGATGTGCACGGTGAATGGTGTGTGCAGGCCCAGGCCGACGTGGTAGTGCTCGTGGTTGTAGTAGCCGAAGAAGTGGTGGCAGAACGTCTCGGCCTCGGCCAGGGAGCCGAACCGTTCGGGGAACACCGGGCAGTACTTGAGGGTCTTGAACGCCGCCTCGCTGTAGGGGTTGTCGTTGCTGACCTTCGGCCGGGAGTGGGACTTGATGATGTCCAGGGTGGCCAGCAGGTCGGTGACCGGCTTGGAGGTCATCGAGGTGCCGTTGTCGGAGTGGATGGTCTGGGGTGCGATCCCGCCGTTGGCGAGCAGGCTGTTCTCCATGAACTGCCGGGCCAGTTCACCCGATTCGCGCAGGTGGATCTCCCAGTGCACGACGTACCGGGAGAAGATGTCGATCATCACGTACAGGTCGTAGAACTGCCGCTCTGCCGGGCCGGGCAGCTTGGTGATGTCCCACGACCAGATCTCGTTCGGGGCGCGGGCGGCCAGATAAGGCTTCTTACGGGCCTCGTGGCGGGCCTGGGCGCGGCGCTCGCGGACCTGATCGCGCTCGCGCAGCAGCCGGTACATGGTCGACACCGACGCCAGGTAGATGCCCTCGTCCAGCAGCGCAGCCCACACCTGGCGGGGAGCCTTGTCGACGAAGCGCGGGCTGTTCAAGACCGCGACCAACTCCTCACGCTCGGCCGCGGTCAGCTTGTTCGGCGGCGCCGGACGTGGCGCCGGCGCGCGCTCGGGCCGCGGACGCTGGCTGCGGTAGTAGGAGCCCCGGGGAATCCCGGTCAGCGCACAGCAGACTGCGATCGGCAGGCAGGCGGCCAGCAACAGGTCCAGCGTCTCGCGCCGGACCGTGGTCACGACGGCTCGTTCTCCGCGCTCTCGGAGATCATTTCCAAGAGCGCGAAACCTTTTCCCATGATGTCCAGGGCGGCCTCGGTCTGCGCCAGCTTCTTCTCCGCCCGCGCCTTGTCCCGCGTCAACGCCGCGTTCTCCTTACGCAGCCGCTCCAACTCCAGCTGCTCGGGCGTCTTGCGAGCCCGGGGTGCATTGACCGGGTTGGACGCGGAGGCCAGCTCACCGTTGTCACGCTGGCGCCGCCACAGCGAGATGCTGGACTCATACAGCCCTTCTCGGCGCAGTATCGCGCCCTTGGTGCCGTCCGGCGCCGCCTCGTACTCCTCGACGATCTGCAGCTTGTAGGCGGCGGTGAAGGTCCGCCGCTTGGGCCGGTCGGCACGCGGCCCGGTGCCGCGCTGGAGGTCATGGCTGGTCATGGTCACTGCGGTGGATACCCGTTCTCGCCCTACTCATGTCAGTTAAGGAACTTTAGTCCCATCTGTCTCACTTGAGCTTGACACAGAGGG
>NZ_JAUZQF010000008.1 GCF_030718205.1 Nonomuraea turcica | reverse complement strand
GTTCACTGACCTGCTGGCTGTGGATGCCGCGGGCAAGATGCTGCTCTACAGCAACAACTTCGTGCGTGACGATGGTCAGCCGTATACGGGCAGCGCGCCGCGTGAGGTCGGGCATGGTTGGAGTAGTACGACGAGGATCATTCCGGCTGATGTGACCGGTGATGGGTTCACTGACCTGCTGGCTGTGGATGCCGCGGGCAAGATGCTGCTCTACAGCAACAACTTCGTGCGTGACGATGGTCAGCCGTATACGGGCAGCACGCCACGCGAAGTCGGCCACGGCTGGGCCGGCAGCACCCGCATCCTGACCTGACCCCATCCCCGCCTGTGCCGGCCGCCCACCACCCCAGGCGGCCGACACGGGCGGGAGCGGCCAACCGCTGCATCCTGGGTAACGCCCTGGCCTCGGCCGGCTTCGTCAACTACCCCACGGAGTGGTGGCACTGGTCCTTCGGAGAGCGCTACTGGGCGTACATCACCCAGGCCCGCTACGCCCGCTACGGCATCGCGGAGGACCTGACGCTCGCGGCGTCGCGGTGACCCGGGTGCGGGACGCGCTCCAGGATGCCGCCGGCGAAGACGTCGTAGAGCCCGAGCGGCTCTAGGTGGACATATCCGATATGGCAGTCGCAAGCTGCAGCCGGGCAGGGCGGCCGGGGCCGCAACGCCGCGCGGTACGAGCCGTCGTACAGGTTGCCCAGCACCTCCGGGATGAAATGGCAGCGGCGGACCGTGCCGTCGCCGCTGACCGAGATCACGTCGTCCCCTGTGCGGCACGGCAGGCCCGCACTGGGGTGCGCGAACCGGCTGTAGTGGAAGAGGGGGTCGATCTCCGACCAGTCGGCCGCCTCGGCGTCGGTGTAGAGACGGCCCTCCTCGGCGTTGACCCAGAGGTAGGTCTCCGCGGGCAGGTCGGCCCTGAGCCGCCGCGCGTGCGTCAGGTGCGCGGGGTCGCCGACGATGCCCACGCTGTGGCGTACCGGCAGCGAGCGGATCTTGCCGAGGAACCGGTCGTAGGCGACCTGCGTCGGATGGTACGTCACCCACAGGGCCGCCCGGTCCGACGCCTCGGACAACCATGCGGTACGGCAGCTGAGATTCGTCTGAATGGCGACTCTCGTGACGTTCGGCAACCAGGAGAGCTCGACGAGCGCCCGCCTGTACCACGACCTGACCAGCCCTTCGCCCCACGGCGTGAACAGCACCGACACCTCGAACGGCTGCGCGGTCACCCACCCCGCGAACCGCTCCAGCGCCGCCCGGTCGGCCCGCAACTGCTCGGGGGCGTCGCGCCGTTTGGCGAACGGGCAGTAAGCACAGTCGTAGTCGCAGCTGGACAGGGGGCCGCGGTAGAGGATGGTCAGCATGGGGCGTACTCGTCCATGAGCCGCCTCACCTGCGGCGAGAAGAGCGCGGGCCCGATCGCGTCCGAGAAGGCCAGCCCCTCCGCCGTCAGCCGCACCGCGCCCGGATCCACCCGCAGCCACTCCGCGAACCCTTCCAGCGGGAAGTCGGCCAGGACGTCGGTGCAGAACCGGTTCAGGTAGAGCCCCCGCGACAGGCCCTCTGCCTGTAACAACGACTGGATGAGGTGCCGTCGTTTGCGCTCGTCGAGCGACAGCTCGAAGCCCACGTTGGCCACGCCGAACTCCGTCCGTCCCACGTAGTCGTCGATGATGGACCGCACGTGCCGCGCCTCCACGGCGTACTCGAACGAGTAGTGCAGCCGGCTCGTGTACGACCTCGCGCCGCACCCGAGCCCCACCATGCCGTCGGTCTGGCAGCAGTATTCCGTGGCCGTCCCGGCGCTGCCGGGCAAGCGGAACATGCGCATCGACACCTGCTCGTATCCGGCCGCCGCCAGCCGGTCGCGCCCCGCCCGGTAGAGCTCCAGCCGCTGGTCGTCCCAGGCCCGCCCCTGTTTGCCCAGCCCAGTGAGCGGGCGGACGTAGAGGGGGTAGAGGTAGAGCTCCTCGGGCCGCCACGTCAGCGCCGCCTCGATTGAGGCGAGCCACGAGTCCACCGTCTGCCCGTCGATGCCGTAGATCAGGTCGATGTTGAGCACCGGCACACCCGCCGCCCGGATGGTGTCCAGCGCACTCTCCACCTCGGCCCGCTTCTGCGGGCGTACGGCGGCGCGGGCCTCGGCGTCGATGAAGCTCTGCACACCGATGGACACGCGCGTGGTCCCGCGCTCGACCAGTACGGTCAGGCGGTCCGGGGTGGCGGTGGCGGGGGAGGTCTCCACCGACAAGGGGATCCGGGCGAGATCGACGCCCATCGCCCGCTCGGTCAGGTCGAACAGCCGGACCAGCTCGCCCGCGCTGAGGTAGGTCGGTGTTCCGCCGCCGAACGCGGCCGTGGCGAAACCGGTCTGCTCCAGAGCGTCCCGCACCTGCACCGCCTGGCGTTCCAGCGTGTCGAGGTAGGCCGTGACCAGCTCCTCCGGGGCGCCCGTCCGCGTGAACAGGTTGCAGAAGCCGCACCGCATCTCGCAGAACGGGATGTGCACGTAGAGCGCACCCGGCCGTTCGCCCGCCCACACCTCCTTCAGCGGCGGCCGCGGGTCGAGTGGCCGGTATGCGGTCTTGTGCGGATAGGCGTAGACATAGCCCTCATACGGCCGCATGATCCTCCAGTACGAACTGCGCATACGGAACCGTCCAGACCACCTCGTGGCCGATCCGGTGGCCGGTGTGCCCGCCCTCGCCGTACGCCGTGCCGTGGTCCGAGCAGACGATCACCAGGCAAGGGCGGCGCATCAGTCCGTAGAGCCGCCCGATGTGCCGGTCCACGTAGCGCAGGGCCGCGGCGTGGCTCTCCAACGAGTCGCCGGTCGCGCCGGGCAGGTAGAAATGGTTGGGCTGGTGCAGGGCCGACACGTTGACGAACAGGAAGACCTGCTCGTGTACGCGGCGCAGCACCTCGGCGGCCCGGTCGATCTGGTGCTCCAGAGATGCCGGATTCGTCACGCCGAACTCCGGCTCCCAATGGCTCTCGGCGAACAGGCTCGGAAGCGCGGACCCGAGCGGCGTCAGCTTGTTGAAGAAGCCCACGCCGCCCACGCACACCGTGTGGTAACCGGCCCGGGCCAGGCCCGTGGGCAGGTCGGGCGCGTCGAACACCCACGTGCCCGCGGCCGTGGTCTCGCTCCCGGGGAACGTGGCCGCGAACAACCGCGGATGCGGTCCCGGCGTCACCGGCGTCGGCAGGAAACCGGCGAACATGGCGGCGTGCGCGGCGTAGGTGAAGCTTCCCGGGCTGTGCCTGCGCTCCCACGACACGCCCGGCGGCAGGAGGCCGGTCAGCTGACCGGCGGCCGCGAGCTCGGCGGCGACGTCGTAGCGCAGCGTGTCGAGCGTCACCAACAGGATGTCGTGGCTGCCCACAATGGCGTTCATGTAGAGCGGGCCTGTCCGGGAGGACACTGTCGTCCTGTCGAGCGGGCCGGCCTCTTGCCGCGTGCCGGTCATGAGACCCCTGCCGCCGCGGTCGTCGCGTCGGGGGTTGTCGCCCCCGGCAGGATCGCCCGGACCTGCTCGGCATAGGTGTCCCGCCCATTTCCTGAAATATCACCCAAACCAGGCAGCAGGTCCCCGAACGCATTCACCTCCGCCACCATCACCGAGCGCCAATCCGCCCCCACCATGACATCCACTCCCGTGGCGAGGCTGCCGGGAAAACACGCGGCCACCCGCGAACAGACCTCCAGCACCCGCTCCCACAACGCCGGCCGGGCCCGCACCACTTCGAGGTCGCCGCGCTGCCCGCCGAGGTGCAGGTTCGTCATGGGAATGCGGCTCATCCGCACCACCGCGTGGGTCGGAACCCCGGCGACGGTCACCACCCGCAGGTCGAACACCTTCCCGCCGAACGACGCCTTCGGGAACCACCGCTCCACATGCAGTCCGTCCCCGGCCAGGAGGTCGACGACTTGCCGCACCTCGTCATGGGAGGTGTAAGTGCGCACGCGCAGCGAGTTGAACAGCCCGCCCTCTGCCCCCCAGGCCGCCGACGTGACGGCCTGGACGCGGTCACCACGCGCATGAAGCGCGATCACGCCCGACGCCGACGACCCGTGCGCGGGCTTGACGAACACCCGCGCCCACCCCCTCCGTGCCATCTCCGCACGCAGCTCGGCGTACGAGGAGATCGCGAGGGCCGGCGGGACCGGCACTCCCGCGGCCGACAACACGGCGTGGCAGCGCCGTTTGTCGAACATCACGGCGATCTCCCGGACGTCGCCGAGCAGGCGCACGCCCCCGATCGCGGCGACCCGTTCCAGCCCGGCGGTGAAGGCGGCGTACCAGGACGCGCCTCCGCCGACCCGCGCAGGATCCCCGGGCCCGCGCAGCAGCGCGTCGGTCTCGGCGTCCTCGCCCGGCGAGTCCAGCCGCAGCAGCGACCCCTCGGGCACGTGGAGCTCCCGCCCGGTCAGCACGTCCCGCCAGGAGACCACGTATGGCTCAGCCAGCCCCGCGGCCAGCACGGCGTCGCGGAACATCGTCACGCGCCGATGCCCAGGGATCCCCACCACGGCGAGGCGCACACCGCTCAGCACGTCACTCGCTCACCGCGACGAACCGCCACGCACGATCGAAGCTCTCGTTACCGGAGAGCACGACGTCGACTCCCGGAAGGGCCTTGGCCATGCGTTCGATCATGGTGGCCGACAGGTAGTTGTGGTCGAGGTTGAGCCACCGCAGGTGGGTGAGCGGCTGGCCGCTCAGCAGCGACTCGGCCCCGGCGTCGGTGAGCGAGCCCATCGACAGGCTCAGCGACTCCAGCCTGGCCACGATGGGCGCGGGGCCCACGGCGGCGGCAATCTCGTCCTGGAACTCGGCGTTCTGCAGCCGCAGGTGGCGCAGCGCGGGCAGCCGTTCGCCGCTCATGATCGGTGCGAGATCGCCGACGGTCGCATCCCCGCCGTACTGGTCAGAACCGAACCACAGCTCCAACAGCTCCAGCGCGGGCAGATCGCTTCCGGCCACCGCCCGGACGACGTCGCCGCCGAGCCCGCCGGTCTCCATCCGCAACATCCGCAGCGATCCGTGCCGCACCGGATGGAGCCTGAGATCGCTCCCGCCCCGCACTTCCAGACGTTCGAGATTCGGGAACGCCTCCAGAAGCGGCGTGATATCCGCCTGCTGGATCCACGAGATCTCGGACTCCTCCGGAGAGATCGCACCGAGGAAGATCGAGCGCAGCGCGGGCAACCGTGCCGCCTCGGCGGCCAGCCGGGCCACGATGTGGTCGGCGGGGGTCTCGTAGCAATCTTCCCACTGGCCGATGACGAGGGCGGTGACCTGTGTGGTGTCGACGTTGTCGAAGAGCCAGTCGAGGGTCTCGCCGATCTCGTCAGGGGCGTCGTCGTCCCATTCGTTGCCGGTGAGCCGCCACGCCACGGAGCCGCCCGCCGGCTGAGGGCCGTCTTCCTCCTGCCAGGGCGCGTGGGCGATGGGCAACCCGGCGTATTCCTCGTAGTAGCGCTCGTAGTGGCTGGGCAGCTCAGTGAAGTGGATCACGGTCGTCGGTCCGTCGTGCGTCACTCGTCCACCGCCACGTAGCGCCATACCTCGTCGTCGTCCTCGTCTTCGTCGGGCTCCTTTTGATCGGACAGGTCGACCTGCACGCCGGGCAGGGCCTCGGTCACCCGCCGCATCATCTCGTCGCCGAGGTAGTGGTGGTGCAGGTCGAGCCGGCGCAGGTGGGTGAGGGGCTGGCCGGTGAGCAGCGCCTCGGCACCCTGGTCGGTGAGCACGCCCATCGACAGGGCGAGCGTCTCCAGCCTGGCCACGACCGGCGCCGACGCCACGGCGGCGGCGATGTCGTCCTGGATCTCGCTGTCCTGCAGCCCCAGGTGGCGCAGCGCGGGCAGGCGCTCGCCCCGGAGGATCGGGTCGAGGTCGGAGACCGTCGTGGTGCCGCTGTATTCCTCGACGCCGAGCCACAACTCCAGGTGATCGAGCGTGGGCAGGTCACTGCCGGCCACGGCCCGCACGACCGAGCCGTCGAGCCCGCCGGTCTCGACCCGCAACATCCGCAGCGCCGCATGCCGGACGGGGCTCAGACGCAGCCCTGTGCCGCCGCGCACCTCGAAGCGCTCCAGCAGCGGGTATGCCTCCAGGATCGGCGTGACGTCGCTCTGCTGGATCCACGAGATCTCGGAGTAGTCGCTGCTGATCGCGCCGAGGAAGAGTGCGCGCAGCGCCGGCAACCGGGGAGCCTCCCGGACCAGCCGCTCAACGATGGGGGCGGAGGTCTCCGTGTAGCAGTCCGGCCATTCGCCGATGACGATGGTGGTGACACGGGAGGCGTCGGCCCGCTCGAAGAAGGCGTCGAAGGCGTCGAAGGCGTCGCCGACGTTGTCGTAGCTGTCGTCGGGCCACGAGCTCGCGCTGATCCGCCATGCGACCGCGCCGCTGTCGGGCGGCGGCTCACCGGGAGACGAGATGATCTGAGCCACCGGCAGCCCGGCGTAGCGTTCGGCATAGCGGTGCTGATAGCCGAAATATTGGTCGTACTCGATCATGGGTACGTCCTCGGTCGGGGGGTTGACTGTCCTGTCCTACCAGACCCCGCCGACATCTTCGTTCACTCGAAGAGCGTTCTTCCCCAGTAGTCTCCGGCGTCGCGGACGCCGGGCGGGACTGCGAACAATCCGCTCGAAACATGCTTGATGTATTCGTTCAGCGGGTCGATCTTGGCCAGCTTCATCTGCACCGGCACGAACTGCTTACGCGGATCGCGCTGGTAGGCGATGAAGAACAATCCGGCGTCCAGCCGGCCGAGCCCGTCGGAGCCGTCCACAAAGTTGTAGCCGCGCCGCAGCAGGTGGGCGTTGCCGTGGAAGCTCGGATGGGCCAGACGGACGTGGGCGTCGGCCGCGATGACCGGCTGGCCGTCGGGGCCCTTGGCGGCGAAATCCAGGGTGTCGAACTCGGCCTTCCTGCCCAGCGGCGCGCCCTCACCCTTGTCCCTGCCGATGATCTGCTCCTGCTCCAGGAGCGAGGTGCGGTCCCAGGTCTCGATCATCATGCGGATCTTCCTGGTGACCATGTACGTGCCGCCCGCCATCCAGGCGCTGCCGTCCTGCGTGCCCGCCCACAGCTGGTCGCGCAGCAGGTCGGCGTCCTCGAGCTTCAAGTTGTTCGTGCCGTCCTTGAAGCCCATCAGGTTGCGGGGCGTGGTCTGGGCCCGCGAGGTCGACGACGTACGGCCGAAGCCGAGTTGCGACCAGCGGACGGAGACGCGGCCGAAGCCGATCCTGGCCAGGTTGCGGATGGCGTGCACGGCGACCTGGGGGTCGTGGGCGCACGCCTGCACGCAGATGTCGCCGCCGGATATTTCCGGAATGAGCTGCTCTCCCGGAAATTTCGGCAGGTCGGCCAACGCCGCGGGCCGCTTGGCCGCCAAGCCGAAGCGGTCGTCGAAGAGCGACGGTCCGAAACCGATCGTCAGGGTCAGCCCCGACGCCGGCAGCCCGAGGGCTTCGCCCGTGTCGTCGGGCGCGGCCTCCGGCGCGCCGCCCACCGCGCCGAACGAGCCCGCCTCCTTGCCCTGCGTCAGCCGCGCCGCCGCGGCCGTCCACTCCTGCAGCAGGTCGACCAGCTCGGCCCGCTTCTCGGTGGTGACGTCGAACGCCACGAAGTGGAGCCGGTCCTGGGCCGGCGTGACGATGCCCGCCTGGTGCTGCCCATAGAAGGGGTACGGGTCGGAGGTCGAGGAGGCGTGCGCGACGGGCTGTTCGTCGAACAGCGTGCCCGCCGCCACCGCCCCGGCCCCCACGACGGCGGCGCCTGCCGCGCCCAGCCCGAACAGCCCCCTGCGGCTCATCCGCCGCCTGACGGTCTCGTCTTCCGTGGCTTCCGACATCGCGTCCTGCCTCCCGCTACTTCGCGACCACCGGAGCGATCTTGCTGATCGGCTCGCCCAGCGCGTTGATCGCGTCCGACAGCGTCTTCAGCTCGGCCTTGGACAGCTCGTTGTGCAGCTGCCACCCGTCGCCCTTCCGGTGCACCTCGAGTGCCGCCTCCGCCGCCGCGAACTGCTCATCCAGCGTCTTGACCAGGTCAGGAGCCCGCTCCTCGAGCACCGGCCGCAGCGACTGCACGGCCGCCTTGGAGCCCTGGAGGTTGGCCGCGAAGTCCCACAGGTCGGTGTGCGACCAGATGTCCTCCTCGCCGGTGATCTTCCCGGTTGCGACCTCGTCCAGCAGCTCCTTGGCGCCGTTGGCCAGGTTGAGCGGGGTCAGCTCGGCGGCGTTCGCCTTCTCGACGATGGTCTTGACGTCGGCCATCAGCTTGTCGGCCATCGGCCCGGACTTGCTGACGTCCTTGTGGATCCACAGGTCCTTCTCGATCTTGTGGAATCCGGTCCACTCCTCGCCCTCGGCCAGGTCCGCCTCGCGGCCGTCGATGGCGGGGTCGAGGTCGCCGAAGATCTCCGCGACCGGCTCGATGCGCTCCCAGTACGTCCGCGACACCGGGAACAGCGCCTTGGCTTCGTCGATCTTGCCGGCCTTGACCGCGTCCACGAACTCCTGCGTCTTGACCAGCAGCGTGTCACTCTGTGACTTGACGTAGCGCTTGTAGCTGGCCACGGCCTCGGCCAGCTTGGCGTCCGCGGTGAGCTTCTTGTGCTCGCCGGTCACCTTGAGCGGGTTGCGGATGCCCTTGCCGACCATGCCGGGCTTGCACGCGGTCTCGTACGCCCCCGCAGGCAGCTCGGCGATGAGCTCCCTGGTCAGCCCGGGGACGATGTTCTCGACCTCGGCCATGACCCGATCGCCCGGGGCGTAGACGTAGAACTCGGTCACCTTGGCGCCGCCGTTGGTGATCGCGAACGTCGTGGTGCCCGCCGCGACCTCGGAGGCGGCGACCTTGCACTCGGTGTCGGTCGCGGCCACGGCGATCTTCCCGGGCTTGGCGGGCGCCGACGACGAGGCGGGAGCGGGAGCGGCGCCCGAGCCGCAGGCGGTCAGACCGGCCAGGGCGAGCGCGCCGAAGGTGAGCTGGATGACGGTACGCATGATGCTCCTGTTCAGGCCGCGGAGGACGCGGGAGCCGGGGTGCTCTTGCTCCGCTGCGGTCGGAGGAAGAGGAAGAGGGTGGGAACGAGGTACGCGGCCCAGGCCACGACCTCCACGACGCTCGGCTGCGGGGTGATGTTCAACATGCCCGTCAGCAGGGCGGCGTACCAGGAGTCGGCGGGGAGCACGCCGCTGATGTCGAAGGCGTAGGTGCTCAGGCCCGGCAGTACGCCGGCTTCCTGCAGGTCGTGCACGCCGTACTTGAGAATGCCCGCGGCCACCAGGATGAGCAGCAGCCCGGTCCAGGTGAAGAACCGGGTGAGGTTGATCTTGATGGCGCTGACGTAGAGGCCCCAGCCGATGAGGACTGCGGTGATCACCCCCAGCGTGATGCCGATCAACGGCGTCGCGGACGTGGCCGCACCCTGGGCGGAGGCGAAGAAGAGCAGCGCGGTCTCCAGCCCTTCCCTGGCGACGGCCAGGAACGCCATGACGACCACGGCGAACGAGCCCACCTTGAGCGCCTCGGAGAGCTTGCCCCGCAGCTCCCCGGAGAGCGCGCGGGCCGCCCGCCGCATCCAGAAGATCATCCAGGTGACGAACACGACCGCCAGCAGCGAGGTGATCGCCTCGAACAGCTCCTGCCCGGTGTAGTCCAGGCGCGCGGCCGTGAACGTCAGCAGCGCCCCGAACCCGACGGACAACGCGACGGCCACGCCGACGCCGGCCCATACCTGGGGGAGCTTGTCCTTGCGGTCGCTCTTGACGAGAAAAGCGACGAGGACCGAGACGACGAGCGTCGCCTCGAGCCCTTCGCGCAGTCCTATGAGGTAACTGGCGAACACCGTCACTCCCGGATCGCAGAGGTAAGCCTAACCTTAATTAGGGCAGGCGAAGCTTACTCTGAGAACGCGCCCGGAAGCGATAGGCGTGACGGTGTGGGCCTCGTCACCGTGCCAGGTTGTCGGCCAGGAGTTCGAGCAGTGGCTCGCGGCGTATGCACTGCTCCAGCAGGAACGAGTCGGCCAGCGCGATCAGCTCGTCGTCGCCGAGGCCCCGGAAAAGCTCGGCGTACTCGGGCAGCAGCGCCTGCGCGATCAGGATGTGCCTGATCAGGTCGTCGCTCTGGTAGCGAGCACCCCATGGGTACGGATCCCAGCCGGGGAACTCGGTCTCGATCAACTGGTGCAGCGGGGCCAGCACGTCCGCGGACTCCTCCATCGTGGAGCCCCAGCGGTCCGCGCCGAGCCGATGCTTCTTGGCGATGAAGCCGCCGAACCGGTGCACGTACGGCCCCAAGGCGTGCACCAGCCCCTGCAATCCCACGTCCTTGTACGTCCACAACGACCACCCCACGTCCTGGCCGTCGTAGATCTCCAGCTGGTC
This sequence comes from Nonomuraea turcica, assembly GCF_030718205.1. Classification (GTDB taxonomy): domain Bacteria; phylum Actinomycetota; class Actinomycetes; order Streptosporangiales; family Streptosporangiaceae; genus Nonomuraea. The sequence continues at coordinate 417,995 of NZ_JAUZQF010000008.1, read as the reverse complement.
GCGGAGAATCTGGAGCCGCTGCGTGTCCACCGCCGGGTCCCCGGTGTAGACGGGCCCGAACTCGCCCACCCAGAGCGGCGTGCCGGTCTCGCGCTGGAAGCGGGAGCGCTTGGCGAAGGTCTTCTCCAGCTCCGCCTTGTCGCACCACTCGCCACGCGTGTAGCCGGGGTAGGGGCCGCCGTGGGCGAACCCGGCCAGCGCATAGTCGTGCATGACGAACACCGTGTTCTCGTACATCTCGCGAAATATCGAGAAATCGGTGGAGTACGTGTTGCCGTCCAGGAACAGGATGTGACGCGGGTCCGCGGCCCGGATGGCCTTCACCAGGCGATCGTAGAAAGGCCCGATCACCTTGCCGGACACATCGCCCGGCTCGTTGACCGGGTTGTAGCCGGCCACCCAGTGATTGTCGCGGTAGTGGTCGGCGAGCGCCTCCCACAGGTGCACCGCCCGGTCCTGGAATTGGCGGTGCTGCCAGAACGCGGCCACGTGCGTCGGGTTGTCGGAGTGCCAGTGCTGGTTCTGCGAGCCGGGCAGCGCGTGCAGGTCGATCACGCTGTAGATGCCGTGCGCGCCGAGCAGCCCGATCACGCGGTCCAGGTGGCGGAAGCCGCGCGGGTCGATCTCGAAGGGCCGGTCGTCGGCCTCCCAGTGGTGGTAGTTGACCGGGATGCGCACGCAGTTCATGCCCAGCCCGGCCAGCAGCGCCGCGTCCTGCTCGGTGAAGAAGGAGGTCAGCAGCCGGTCGAAGAACAACTCCGCCCGCTCGTCACCGAGGACGGAGCGTACGGCCTGCCGCATCGAGCTCTCGTTGGCCGGGTAGCCGGTGATGAAGTTCTCCATGTTCATCCAGCCCCCGAGGCCCACCCCGCGAAGCCGTACCGGCGTGTTGTCGTCCGTGACGAGATGGGATCCGGATACGTGAAGCATGTAAAGAGGTCATCCCTTCGTGGCGCCGGCGGTGAGCCCGCCGACCAGGTGACGTTCCGCGAGGGCGTAGAACCCGAGCGCCGGAACCATGGCCAGGACGAGGTAGGCGAGGATGCGGGCGGTGTCGGAGGCGTACTGGCCCTGGAACTGCTGGATGCCGAGCGGGAGCGTCCAGCTGGCCTCCTCGCTGAAGACCACCAGCGGCAGCATGAAGTTGTTCCAGCTGCCCACGATGGCCAGCACGGAGACCGTGGCGATGGCGGGCCGGGCCATCGGCAGCAGGATCCGCCAGAAGAACCCGAAGGGCGTGCAGCCGTCGATGATGGCCGCCTCCTCGATCTCGCCCGGGATGCTCCTGAAGAAGCCGCGCAGGATGATGATGGTCAGCGGCAGGCCGAACGCCGCCTGCGTCAGGATGACGCCGAGCGGGTTGTCCAGCAGGCCGAACGTGCGCAGCAGCACGAAGATCGGCAGGATGGCCACCGCGAACGGGAACATCAGCCCTGCCGTGAACACGGTGAACAGCAGCTCCCTGCCGCGGAAGGCATACCTGGCGAAGATGAATCCCGCCAGCGCCGCCAGCGCGACCGTCAGGACGGTCGTCGCGACCGCGATGAACGTGCTGTTCCACATCTGCAGCCAGAATGAGCCGGAGCCGAGTACGTCGGTGTAGTTGGCGGTCACCCACGTCTCCGGCAGCCCGAACGGGTTGCCCGACAACTCGCTGTTGGCCTTGAACCCGCCGAGGAACGCGTAGATCACTGGGATGAGGATGAACGCGCCCACGACCCACGCGATCGCGTGCATGGGCAGCGTGCCGGTCCTGGCGGGGGCCTTCTTCCGATGGATCATCGGCGGCCTCCGATGTTGGTGGTGGCGCCCTCGAGGTCGCGGCGCATCACGAAACGCTGGTAAATGAGGGCGAAGACGAGGCTGAGCACGAACATCACGACGCTGATCGCGCTCGCGTAGCCGACCTGGGAGCGTTTGAAGCCGTACTCCATCATGGTCACGGCCATCGTCTCGGACGAGTGCGAAGGTCCGCCCCCGGTGAGGATCCAGACGAGGTCGAACAGCTGGATGGTGTAGATGACCGACAGGAAGATGCTGATCCTGATCGTCGGACCGAGCAGCGGCAACGTGATGTGCCTGAACGTCTTCCAGGTGCTCGCGCCGTCGATCTGGGCGGCCTCGATGAGCTCGTTCGGGATGTTCTGCCGGCCCGCCAGATAGATCATCATGTGGAAGCCGAAATATTTCCACGTCATGACCAGGAACAGCGAAGGCATCACGGTGTTGGGGTCGGCCAGCCACTCCGACTCGATCCCGAACACCGACAGCAGCCGGTTCGCCATGCCGGTCCCGGGCGAGAGGATCAGCGAGAACAGCACGCCGGTGATCACTTCGGAGAGCACGTACGGCGCGAAGAACACCACCCGGTACAACGCCCGCCCGCGAATGCGCTGGTTCAGCAGCATCGCGATGGCCAGCGAGAACGGCAGCTGGACGCACACCGAGAACAGCACCAGCACCAGCAGGTGCCACAGGTCCTGAGCGAAAATTTCGGTGCCGAACAACCGGGTGAAGTTGTCGAAGCCGATGAAGTTGGTCGGCAGCCCGCCGAACCCGTTCCACCGGAACGCGCTGGAGTAGCCGGCCACCAGGATCGGGGCCACCACCAGCAGGAGGAACAGCACGAACGCGGGCAGCAGGAACAGGGTGATCGTCAGCCACCTGCCGCGTTTCTTGACGGCAGGGGCGGGGACCGGAAGCTTGACCGCTTCCGGCCCTCGGGTGAGTATCGTCATTCTTCGCTCTTGGCCACTTCGGTGATGTCGGCGCCCACTTCCTCCGGCGTCTTGGTGCCGGCGATCAGTTCGGCCACGCTGTCATTGACCTGCTGGCCGACGGCCGGCGGGTACGCCTGGTCGAGGTAGAGCTGGTAGCCGCCGGCGCTCGCCAGCATGGTCGCCACCTGCTTGAGGTTCGGGTCCTTGACCGCGCTCTCCTCGCCCTTGAGCACCGGCAGCACGCCGCCGGCCTCCACGGCCTTGGAGTGGTTGCCCATCTCGGTCATGAACTTCACGAAGTCCAGGGCCTCCTTGGGGGCGTCCGCCCCCACGACCAGGCCGCCGCCTCCGCCGAACGCGTCCGTGGCCGACCCCTTGCCGCCCTCGACGGCGGGGAAGGGGAAGAAGCCGAGGTCGTCGCCGAGACCCTTGCCGGAGTCCTTCTGAACGGCCGGCGCCCACTGACCCATCAACTCCATGGCGGCCTTGCCGTTGCTCACCGTGGCCGACTGACCGTCAGGGGTCGAGTAGGCCGCGCCGAGGAAGCCCTTCTGGAACGGCTGCAGGTCGGCCAGCGCCTTCACCTGCTGCCCCGCGGCGATGAAGTCGGGCTTGGTGAAGTCCTTGTCCACCGCGGCCTGCTTGAGCGCGTCGAGTCCGGCGATGCGCATGGCGAGGTAGGCCCAGTAGTAGTGCCCGGGCCACTTCTCCTTGCCGGCCAGGGCGATCGGGGTGACGCCCGCCGCCTTGAGCTTCTTGACGTCCTCGAGGAACGCCGCCCAGGTGGCCGGCGGCTCGGTGATGCCAGCCTTCTCGAAAAGTTTCTTGTTGTACCAGAAACCCACCATGCCGATGTCGGTGGGCAGACCGTACGTCTTACCGTCGAGCTGGTACGCGCTGAGTGCCGCGGGCGTGAAGTTCGGCAGGACGTCGGCGACGTCGCCGGTGATGTCCTTGACGAGCCCCGCGTCGATCTGCTGCTTCAACACGCCGCCGCCCCACGAGGCGAAGATGTCGGGCGCCTTGCCCGACTGGGTGAGCGTGGTGAGCTTGGCCTTGTAGGCGTCGTTCTCCAGGACCGTGGCCTTGATGGTGACGTTCGGGTTCTTGGCCTCGAATTCCTTGGCCCGCTGCGCCCACAGCGTCTTGAGGGGCTCGGCGGTCGAGAGGTGCCACCACTCGAGCGTGACCTTCGCCGGCGATCCGCCGCCCTGGCTCGGGGAGGTCGCGGTTCCCCCACCGCCACCACCACAACCGGCTACGAGCACGGCGGTCGCGATCAACACCACACTGCGTTTCATAGGGGTCCTTTCCTCAAGTGACCGGCGAAAGTTTCGTGAACCCCCCGATAATTTCTTTGTCCGGAGCTTAAGTAAACGCCACGTAAAGCGTCAACACCTCGGCCCTGAGCGACGCCAAACCGAAACTTTCGGCTACACTCCCGATCGTGTCAGCGAAGAGGCGGGTCACGATCGCACTGATCGCGGAAGAGGCCGGAGTGTCCATCCCCACGGTCTCCAAGGTCATCAACGGGCGCCCGGAGGTCGCCCCGGCGACCCGCCACAGGGTCGAACGACTACTCCAAGAACACGGCTACCAACGCCGCGTAAGCCAGGACGACACCCCTGCCGGCCTGGTCGACCTGGTCTTCGCCGAGATCGAGTCACCCTGGGCCATGGAGATCGTGCGCGGCGCGGAAAGCGCCGCCCACGAGGCCGGCGCCAGTGTGGTCATCTCGGTCCTGCACACCCACGCCGGTCCGGGACGAGACTGGCTGGAACGGCTGGCCGCCCGCAGGACGGACGGCGTGGTGATCGTCGCCTCCCGCCTGTCCACCGGCATCCAGTCCCAGCTGAGCGCCCGCTCCCTGCCGTTCGCGGTAGTGGACCCGGAAGGCGAGCCGGCCCCGGGCGTGGTCTCGGTGGGGGCGACGAACTGGAACGGCGGCCTGGCCGCCACCCGGCACCTCCTCGAGCTGGGCCACCGCAGAATCGGCATGATCAGCGGCCCCGCCGACATGCTCTGCAGCCAGGCCCGCATCGACGGCTATCGCGCGGCGTTGGAAACGGCCGGCGTGCCCGTCGTCCCCGAGTTGATAAGACGCGGAACGTTCCTGGTGGACTCGGGCCACGATGAAGGCCACGCCCTGCTGTCCCTGCCATCCCCTCCGACGGCCATCTTCGCCGGCAGCGACCTGATGGCGTTCGGCGTCTTCGAGGCGGCCCGGCAGCGAGGGTTGCGCGTGCCCGAGGACCTGAGCGTGGTCGGCTTCGACGACCTGCCCTTGGCGAAGTCGGCCTGGCCGCCTCTGACCACGGTGCGCCAACCGCTGCAGGAGATGGCGGCGCTGGCCACCCGTACGGTGCTGGCGATGGGTCGGGGCGAGGTCCCGGAGACCAAGCGGGTGGAACTGGCCACCGAACTGATCGTCCGCGAGAGCACCGCCAGATACGAGTAGGTTCCCCGCCCTCACCCGCCCGTTGCCCAATTACCACCTCGTGGAGGTACGACGGGTACGCGATGAGGCCCTGATGCTCCTGGAAGGGCATCAGTCTCCGTGTCACCGCCGGGACCTGTACCTGATCGCCGGATGGGCGATGACCTTCATAGCGTGGGCCAGCACAGATCTCGGGCGTGTGGACGCGACCGCCGAGCATGCCCGGGCTGCCTGGCATTTGCAGGTGCGCGCGGTTTTCCCGAGCGCACCCATTGCTCAGCGAGAGCTGGATCCAGCCCAGGTCCTCCCGCGCTCGACGAGAATCAGCTTCCGATCTTCCAACGTGCTCCGTAACAGATCGGCGGGCCGTAACTGTAGATCCTGCCCTTGCTCGAACGAGCAATCAGCGTGTCTCCGGGCTGGGGCTCCGCGCATCGACCAGCGGGAATACTCAAGCTGATTCCTTCACCGGGAGGGAAAGTCGCGAAGGGCTTGACGTCACGGGACCAGCTCACGGTGACAGCGTCCTGCGTGGCGTTGGTGATGTGGAACTGTTCTGCGTCCCTCGATGAACAGGCGGCGGTGATAAGAGTCATGGCGGTGATCAACATGGTCGGCGTACGTCGATGACCACGGGCAGGTGGCACGCACACTGCCGAGTTGCGATCGTTCACGCCGACCTGCCGCACAAGCCAGAGAATCAAGACGGAGGCGCCAACGTGCACACGGTCTAGGGCTTCGTGTTTTGTCGCCCATGTTATCCGCGGTAATTTGGAAGCAGTAATCCTGTGTCTCGAATCCGGTCCAGTAGTAGAAATAGCAAAAGACGCCGCTGTGTCAGGCGCCATGCTTGACAATGAGGTCTGTGAACGCGTCATAACATTGGCAGGTTTCTCTTCGTTCCATCGGCGGGTATTCGGGGAAGGTTGCCTGTCCACGTCCCACCACCCGCCCTTCGCTGTCTCGAACCGTTGCGGTGACCGTCTGCCGCGAGTAGTGGTCGGCGTCTCCCGCAAGGGAGACGACGAGAACCGGGAAGGGAGCGCCGGTAGCGTGGTTTTCGCTGGGAATGACCCAGGAGCCTCGCTGGCAAGATCTGTGCGCGTCGCACAGCTCGTATGTCCTTCCAGCCGCCAGGACCGGCTGGTCTGCCTGCAACTGCACGCGACTTCCTGGGCACGGCCCGCATTCGACCCTGGTTCCGCATGTGGTGAGCAGCACTACCACCCCTAAAATGGAGAGCAGGGAATGCGGACGTGGTGACCGTGCGGCATTCATGGCTTGCTCCCGGCGAGCAATGGGGTTGGCATGCGGATCGACGGTCGTTCCGGACGAGGACGAGCGGATCTCTTGGCTCCACGGGCACGACCGTTGAGAGCACCGTGAGGCTCACGCTACCTGAGGGATGCCGCGTATGCCGAGGCGAACGCGCTCGGCGTGCTCACCGTGACGGACACAGGCCTTGTCCGCATTGTTGTCTTTGGCGGGGGCCCGGACCTGGTGGCCACGTTCGGCCTCCCACCCGTCCACCGGGGCGCTCGCACAGGACCGGCGCCCGGCGCACCGCGTCGGTGTCCAGCGGCGTAGTCATTCGAGAATGAGCCGGATACCGCGACCTCACCGCCGACTGCCGCCGTGAAAACAGTTGAGTCATCTCCGTCGGTGGAAGGTCAGTGGAAGAAGGACCTGCGGGGTTCCTGGCCGTTCACGCGGCCGACGCAACGATAGAAGCGGACCCCGTCCTCGAACTGAGCCTGAGACGGTGGCATGACGTCGGACGACCACCGGGCGGTGGCGATGGTCCTTGCCGTGCCGACCCTGCTGGCGAGCAGGACAGCGCGGCTGCAGACGCGCTTCACCGTCGGATGTTTGGCGAGGTCCTGCTGCACGTAGGTCTCGGCGTCCTTGGGGATGGGGGCGACGGCGAAGGTCTCCCAAGAGTGGGTCTCCTCGCAGCCGAGCCGCCTGGCCTTCGTGTCGCCCACGATGATGACCATGCCGCCCCAGCACTCCGACTCCCGTACGCAAGCCGCGCCGGCGCCGCGCACCTTGGCGGCGGGGCAGTTCTCCGTGTACGTGTCCAGGCCGGTGAAGACGCTGGCCGGCTCCTGCGTGGGCTTTTTGGTCTTTTGCGTGGTCGCAGCCGTGCTGCTGGGCTGGGCCTGTGGGGTCCCGTCCGGCTGCTCGAAGATCTGCGTGTAGATGACTGCTCCGCCGCCTACCACGATGACCAGGGTCAGGGCGGCGGTGATCGCGACCAGGGCCTTGTTGATGCCATGGGGTGCGGGTGGCCGGGTGTCCGGCTGGCTGCCCACAGGCGGGTTGGTGTGCTGGTGCGCGACCCCCGGCCCCTGTGGGGGCATCGGCCGGTTGACGGGCGATGGTACGGAGGGTGTGAACGGCACGGCGGCGTGGGAGCCCGGCGGAGGGGCGGCGTGGCGGCCTGACGACGGGCCCAGCGGGACGGCGGCCAGCGCGTCGCGGAAGGCGGCGGCGCTGGGCGTGCGCTGGCGGGGGTCGCTCGCCAGGGCCTGACGCAGCACGGCGGTCAGTTCGAGTGGTACGCCGGGGATGTCGGGGACCGGGAGGCGGTGCAGGGCCAGGATCATGGCCAGGTTCGGCACACCGCTCTCCGGGAAGCGCGGCGGGCGGCCGGACAGCAGGGCGTAGATGGTGGCCGCCAGGGCGTACACGTCACCGGCCGGGCTCGGCTCGGCCAGTTCGAAAGCTTCGGGCGGCGCGTAGGACGGGGTCAGCGACTCGCGGGTCACGGACGCTTCGGGGCCGGAGGCGGGCATGGTGGCCAGGCCGAAGTCCGACAGGGCCACCTGGCCGTACCGATTGATGAGGATGTTGCCGGGCTTGACGTCGCGGTGCAGGACGCCTTGCGCGTGTGCGGCGGCCAGGGCGTCGGCGATGCGTACGCCGACGTCGCGGGCCTCGGCAGGGCTGAGGCGGCGGCCGGCCAGTGAGCCGCCGGGGCACAGCTCCAGCACCATGTAGGGCCGCCCGTCGGGCAGCAGTCCGGCGTCGTAGACCGGGACGACGTGGGGGTGGCCGGACAGGGCGCCGGCCGACGTGACCTCGCGGAGGAAGCGGCGCCGGTCGCGGTCGGACAGCAGGACCCGGTTGTCGACCTTGAGCGCGACCTCACGGCCCACGGCCGACTGCAGGGCGAGGTACACGACGCCGAAGCCTCCCTGCCCCAGTACGCCCTTGATTTCGTAGCCAGGCACCGATAATTCCGACACGCGCGGAAGCGTACACGCTGTGACTTCCATCGATCTTGTGTTTGAACCGCCCGAGCCGGGAGTGCCCGGGCGGTCGACGTAGGCGGGTCTGGGTAAGGTCGTGCGTCGTGACGACGGAGTTGGAGCACCTTGCCGTACGGTTGCGCGAGTTCGCCCGGGTCAGGGACTGGGAGCAGTTCCACACACCCAAGAACCTCGTGATGGCGCTGGCGGGTGAGGTGGGGGAGCTGGTGGCGGAGTTCCAGTGGCTCACCGCCGACGAGTCGCGGAGTCCGGATCCCGATGCGCTCGCCAGGATGCGTACCGAACTGGGCGATGTGACGCTTTACCTGGTACGGCTGGCCGACGTGCTGGGCGTGGACCTGGTGGAGGCGGCGAAGGCGAAACTCGACGACAACGACCGTCGCTACGATGCCGAGCTCTTCCGGGGGTCGGCAAGGAAGGCACCGCCCTCGGCACGGGATGACTGAGTCCGGCGATGGGCTCAAGGGTCACGCGGCGGTGTCGTGCCGCCGCAGGACCGCGATCGTGGCGACGGCCAGGGCGGCAAAGATGATCGTGCCGACCGCGGCCACCGTGTTGAGTCCGGTGGTGAAGGCGGCGCGGGCCAGGTCGAGCACCTCCGGCAGGTCCCTGGCGGCGGTCACCGCGGCGGTGATGCTCTCGCGGGCCGCCTCCACCGGCAACCGGTCGGGGAGCTCGGCCCGGTAGACGGCGGTGCCCAGGCTGCCCATCGCTGCCACGCCCACCGCGACGCCGAACTCGCCGCTCGTCTCCGACAGCGACGCCGCCGACCCGGCCTTCTCCGGGGGCGCAGCCGTCATCATCACCCCGCTGCCCACGCCCATCGGCAGCGCGATGCCCGCGGAGGCCAGGACGAGGCCGGTCACGACCAGCCCGAGGCCGCCGGAGCTCGCGAGCTCCGGCACCTGCGTGTGCAGGAACAACCCCACGGCGCTCACCGCCAGACCGGCCGCCATCACGTACGCGGCGCCGACGCGGCGCGCGATCGCCGGAGCCAGCGTCAGGGCCACGATCATGGCGATGTTCTGCGGCAGCAGCCACAACCCTGCCTCAAGCGGGGACAGCGCCTGGACGGTCTGCAGGTACTGGGTGGTCATCAGCGTCGTGCCGGCCATGACGATGCCGCTGAGCAGCATGATCCCGAGAGTGGCGGCGAACGGGCGGTTGGCGAACAGGCGCAGGTCGAGCAGCGGGTCCGCGAGGCGGCGCTGGCGGCGGAGGAACATCACGCCGAATGCCGCCCCGGCCGCGATCGCCACCACGGACGTCGGTTGCCAGCCGCTCCTGGCGGCCTCCTTGAGCCCGTACACGACCGGCAGGATCGTCGCCAGCGACAACGCGACGCTGGCCAGGTCGAGACGGCCGGCGTTGGGGTCGCGGTACTCCGGCAGCAGCGTCCGGCCCGCCACCAGCACCAGCACCATGAACGGCACCCCCATCAGGAACGCCGAGCCCCACCAGAAGTGCTCCAGCAGCAGCCCGCCCACCAGCGGGCCGACCGCCATGCCCAGCATGAAGCAGCCGTACCAGAGCCCGATCGCGGTCCCCATTTGCTTGCCGTCCCTGAACATGTTCCTGATCAGCGCCAGCGACGACGGCAGCAGCGTCGCCCCGGCGATCCCGAGCAACGCCCTGGCGGCGATCAGCATCTCGGCGCTCACCGCGTACGCGGCCGGCACCGACGCCGCGCCGAAGGCCGCCGCGCCGATCACGAGAAGCCTGCGGCGGCCGATCCTGTCGCCCAGCGTCCCCATGGTCACCAAGAAGCCGGCCAAAAAGAACGAGTACACGTCCATGATCCACAGTTGCTGCGAGGCGGTGGCGCCGAGGTCGGCGCTGAGGTGCGGAAGTGCCAGGTACAGGACGCTGACGTCGATGGAGAGCAGGAGGGCCACGGAGGCCAGGATGGCCAGGCCGGTCCATTCGCGCCGCCCGGCGAGCGTGGAGGTGTTCATCGGGTTCCCCTTTCCGTTGCCTCCACGGTCCGGTACGGGTCTTCCGATGTTCTTTTCGTGGACTTAAAGCCGCGCATAGGGTGACGAGCATGCGTTTTGGGGTGCTGGGACCGCTGGGTGTGTGGACCGATGCCGGGGAGGTCGTCACGATCCCCGGGCTCAAGGTCCGGGCGCTGCTCGTGGACCTGCTCGTCCACGAAGGTCACCCGGTGTCCGTGGACCGGCTGGTCGACGACCTGTGGGGCGAGGAGCCGCCGGGCAACCCGGCGGGCGCGCTGCAGGTACGCGTTTCGCAGCTGCGCAAGGCGCTCGAGGACGCCGAGCCCGGAGGCAAGAACCTCGTGGTCTCCCGCGCCCCCGGCTACCTGCTGCGCCCCGACCCCGGCGCCCTGGACGCCGAGCGCTTCGCGCATCTGCTGACGCAGGCCGAGGCCGCCGACAGTCCGCGGACGAGGGCCAAGCTGCTGGGCGAGGCGCTGGGCCTGTGGCGGGGACCGGCGTACGCCGACTTCGCCGATGAGGAATACACCAGGTCGGCCATCGTCCGGTTGGAGGAGCAGCGGCTGTCGGCGCTGGAGCAGCACGCCGAGGCGCGGCTGGAGCTGGGCGAGCACGGGTTGCTGGTGGGGGAGCTCGGCGATCTGGTGGCCCGCCATCCGCTCAGGGAGCGGCTGCGTGCCGTGCACATGCGGGCGCTGTACCGGGCGGGACGCCAGAGCGAGGCGCTGGCGAGCTACGGCGAGCTGCGCGAGCGGCTGGCCGACGAGCTCGGCCTCGACCCCGGGCCTGACCTGGTCGCGCTCCACCAGGCGATACTCGGGCAGGATCCGTCGCTCAGCGTGCCCGCCGACCGGCCGCTGACGAACCTGCCCGCCGCGCTCAGCAAGCTGATCGGCAGGGATGAGGCCCTGGCCGAGGTGTGCGCGCTGGTCGGGGAGGAGCGGTTGGTGACGCTCACCGGCAGCGGTGGGGTCGGCAAGACCCGGCTCGCGCTGGAGTCGGCGAACCAGCTGCTGGACGCCTTCGCGGACGGCGCCTGGCTGGTCGAGCTCGACCAGGGGGTTCAGGCAGGGCTGGAGCAGGCGGCGCGCGCCCCGGCGGAGGCGGTCATGACGGCGCTGGACATCAGGGAGGGAGCCGACGCGGCCGACGTGGCGGGTCAGCTCGTCGGCGCGCTCAGGCAGCGCCGCATGCTGCTCGTCCTCGACAACTGCGAGCACGTGGTCGAGGAGGTCGCCGAGCTGGCCGAGCTGCTCCTTCGGGCCTGCCCTGGGCTCCGGATCCTGGCCACCAGCAGGGAGCCGCTGGCCGTGGACGGTGAGGTGTTGTGGAGCGTGCCGCCGCTCGACGTGCCCGCGAGCGCCGACCTGACGGTCATGGCGCGTTCGGAGGCCGTCCGGCTGTTCGTGACCCGCGCCGCGGCCGCCGCCCGCGGCTTCGCGCTGGACGCCGGCAACGCCCAGGCCGTCGCCCAGCTGTGCCGGCGGCTGGACGGCATCCCGCTGGCGCTGGAGCTGGCCGCGACCCGGGTGCGCGCGCTCGGCGTGCACGGCGTGGTGGCCAGGCTGGACGACAGGTTCCGGCTGCTGGCCTCCGGGCAGCGTGGCGCCCCGGCCCGCCAGCAGACGCTGACCGCGGTGATCGACTGGAGCTGGGACCTGCTGTCCGACGAGGAGCGCCGCGTTCTGCGCCGCCTGGCCGCGCACGCCGAGGGGTGCACGCTGGAGGCGGCCGAGTCCGTCTGCGGGGAGCTGGGGCTCGACGTGCTCGACCTGCTGGCCAGGCTCGTCGACCGCTCCCTCGTGGTCGTGGTGGACACCCCCTCGGGGGTCAGGTACCGGCTGCTGGAGTCGGTGTCGGCGTACAGTCTCGCCCGGTTGTCCGACGCGGGCGAGCTCGACCGGGTACGCCTCGCGCACCTGCGTCACTACCTGGCGCTCGCCGAACAGGCCGAGCCGAAGCTGTACGGGCACGAGCAGCGGGGCTGGCTGCTGCGCCTGGACGCCGAGGCGGCCAACATGCGGACCGCGCTCGACACGGCCATCGCCATGAAGGACGCCGACGGTGCGGCCCGGCTGGTGAACGCGCTGACCTGGTACTGGTTCCTGCGCGGCAGGCTGGCCGAGGGCAGACGGTCGCTGGCGGCGGCCCTGTCCGTCGTGGCCGAGCCCTCCGCGCCCAGGGCCAGGGCGGCGGCCTGGCACGCCGGGTTCGCGGTCACGCTCGGCGAGCAGGTCGCGTGGGGGCCCGCGCTGGAGGCCGTCGCGGATCCGGGCGAGCGGGCCAGGGCCGAGATGTTCCTCAGCCTGCACGTCGGGGACATGGCGACGGGGCAGGAGCTGATGCGCCGGGCGCTGACCACGTTCCGGGCGGTCGGCGACCGGTGGGGCGTGGCCGTCGCGCTCACCAGGCAGGCCATGGACGCCTTCACCCAGCGGGACGTCGAGGCGCTGGAACGCCTCGCAGGGGAGAGCGTCCAGTTGTTCACCGAGCTCGGCGACCGCTGGGGCCTGCTGCAGGCCACGGAATGGCAGGCGTCGGTGGCCGAGATGGCCCACGACACCGAGCGGGCCAACCGGCTGTTCGGCGAGGGGCTGCGGATGGCGGAGGACCTCGGCCTGTGGCCCGAGGTCGCCACGCGCACCGCCTGGCTCGGCTGGATCGCGATGCAGAGCGGCGACTACGACCGTGCCATCGAGATCAGCGAGCGGGCCATGAAGCTGGCCGCCGACCAGGGCTACAAGGACGGCGAGACGCAGGCGGAGCTGGGCCTGGCCTACGCCGCGCGCCGGGCGGGGCGGCTGGAGCTGGCCGAGGAACACCTGCTCCGCCTGCTGGAAGGGGTGCCACGCGGCCCGGAGGTCGAGCCCGTCATGTTCCTGCCGGACGTGCTCCTCGAGCTGGGCCACCTGGCGGAGCTGCGCGGCGATCCGGCCGAGGCCCTGGCGCTGCACGCGGAGGCGCTGGCAGCCTCCCAGAAGATCGGCGACCCCAGGTCTGCCGTGTCCGTGGTGGAGGGCGCGGCCTCGGCTTCGGGGGCGACCGAGAAGGCCGCCAGGTTGCTGGGTCTGGCGGCCGCGGCCAGGGAGCATCATCAGACGCCCGCGGGGCCGTGGGAGCTGTCCGAGATCGAGCGGATCTCGGCGCGGGTGCGCGACGCGCTCGGGGCGGAGGCGTTCGAGGCCGCGTACGCCGACGGCGCCGCGCTCAAGCTGGAGGACGCTCCGAAGCTGCTGTGAGGTGCTCGGCCAGGCGGTCGAAGAACTCCATCCAGCCCGTCGGCTCGACGTGCACACCGTGCTGGCGGAAGCGCATCTCGGTCTTGCCGCCCACGTCCGCGAGGTCGATCGTCACCACGGACGCGGGCCCGTCGCCCGGGTCGTCCGGGTCGCCGGTCGTGAACACCAGCCGCACGGGTTTGCGCACCTCGCGGTAGGTGCCGTCCACCGTCACCTCGAACCCCTCGTCGCCGGCCAACGTGGCCCGCCAGAGCCCGCCGGGCCAGGCGTCCAGGGTCAGCCGGCCGACCGGCGTGGCCATCATCCGGGGCCCGAACCATTGGGAGAAGCGCTCCGGCTCGGTCCACGCGGCCCACACCAGGCCGAGCGGCGCGTCGAACACACGCGTGATGACGTGGTCGGCGGTCTGGCTCATCGCTGCCGTCCCTCGTAGAACTGAAATGTCGACGCTCCCAAGGTGCCGGGCCGCCCTTACGATCGCCTTGCCACGGCCTTAAGACTGGGGGCCGGGGGCCGGAGCCCGTGTGGCAGGCTGGGATGCATGCGGATCATTCGCGCCGACAGGGTGCTCACCGGGCGTCCGGGTGAGGTGATCCGGGACGGCGAGGTCGCCGTGGACGGCGCCGAGATCGTCTCCGTGGGACCGCGTGGCAGCGCCGGCGACGCCGGCGAGGTCGTCTCCGTGGGATCGCGCGGCAGCGCCGGCGAGGCCGTCGAGGTCCTCGACCTGCCCGGCCACACGGTGCTTCCCGGCCTGATCGACGCGCACGTGCACCTCGGGTTCGACGCCACTGTCGACCCGGTGACGCGGCACAGCGCCGAGAGCGACCATCACCTGCTGCTGCGCATGGCCGAGAACGCGCGCAAGCTCGTCTCCGCAGGCGTCACCACGGCCCGCGACCTCGGCGGGCGCGGCTTTCTCGACCTGGCGTTACGTGACGCGATCGAGGAGGGCCTGGCCGTCGGCCCGCACCTCCTGGCCGCGACCAGGCCGATCACGATCACCGGCGGCCACTGCTGGTACATGGGCGGCGAGGCCGACGACATGCCCGCCATCCGCCGCGTCGCCAGGGAAAACCTGCGCGCCGGTGCCGACTGCCTGAAGGTGATGGTCTCGGGCGGCCAGATGACACCGGGCGCGCCACCCAGCTGGGTGTGCCAATACAGCACCGAGCACATCCGCGCGATCGTCGAGGAGGCCGCCACGCGCGGCAAGGGCGTCGCCGCGCACGCCCACGCGCACGCCGCGATCCGCAGCGCGGTCGAGGCCGGCGTGGCCACCATCGAGCACTGCTCGTTCTTCACCCCCTCCGGCCACCGCTACGACCCCGAGCTGGCCGACCTGGTCGCGGCCGGCGGCACATACGTCTGCCCCACCGTGCACGGCGTGGTCTGGCGGCTGCGCGACAAATTCGGCTCCGAGATGCTCGACGCCTGGCTGGACGGCGTCGTGGCCATGCGGGCGGCCGGGGTGCGGCTCATCGCGGGCACCGACTCCGGATTCGCCGCGGCGGACGTGGCCAACGACACCGATGCGTACGTGGCCGGGTTGGAGGTGTTCGAGCAGGCCGGATTCGGCACCGCGGAGATCGTCGAGATGGCCACCGTGCGGGCCGCCGACGCCTGCGGGGTCGGCGCGGTGACCGGCACGCTGGAGGCCGGAAAGCGGGCCGACCTCATCGCGGTGCGCGGTGACCCGCTCGAGCGCATCGCCGACCTGCGTAACCTCACACTCGTCCTCGTGTCCGGACGGGCCGTCACCCAGGCGGGCGTGGACACGGTGACCTCGTCCGTCGGCTGAGCCCTGGAGGAAATCCCATGTTGCCCTGGTCCGCCGAGCTGGCCGGCCGTCTCGACCACCACGTGATCGACAGCGCCCTGCTGCGTGACAACCCTCTGGGCGATCCGCACGAGCGGCCGCTGCTGGTGTACGTGCCACCGGGCTACGACGACGCGCCCGAGCGCCGCTACCCCTCCGTCTACGTGCTGCTCGGCTACACCGGCCACGTCACGATGTGGCTGAACCGGGCGCCGTTCCGCCGGCCGTACCCGGAGCTGGCCGACGCCGTGTTCGCGAACGGCGAGGCGCCGCCGGTGATCGTCGTGTACGTGGACGCGTGGACCGCCCTCGGCGGCAGCCAATACGTGGACTCGCCCGCCACCGGCCGCTACCACTCCTACCTGCGTGACGAGGTCGTCCCGTGGGTGGACACGCACTACCGCACGATCCCCGATCGCGCTCATCGCGCGGTCACCGGCAAGTCGAGCGGCGGGTACGGCGCCATGGTGACCGCCATGCTGGCGCCGGACGTGTTCGGCGCCCTCGCCACGCACGCGGGTGACGCATTGTTCGAGGTCAGCTCGCTACCGTCGTTCCCCGGGCTGGCGCGCAGGCTCCGGGACATGTACGACGGCTCGTACGTCAAGTTCCTCGCCGACTTCCGCGGCCGGCTGGCCGGCACCAAGGACGGCGACCTGGAGTTGCTGGAGATGTACGCCTACGCGGCTGCGTATTCGGCCGACGAGGACGGGGCCGTGCACCTGCCCTTCGACGACACCGGCGCGATCGTGCCGGACGTCTGGCGGCGCTGGCTGGACCATGATCCCGTCGTGATGGCCCGCGAGCCGAAGTACGCCGAGGCGTTGCGGTCCATGCGGGCCATCTGGGTGGACGCCGGCAACAAGGACGAATACTTCCTGGACTTCGGCGCGGTCGCGTTCCGCCGGGCGCTCGAGGCGGCCGGCGTACCGGACGAGCGGGTCTATTTCGAGCTCTTCGACGCCGGCCACGGCGGCATCGAATACCGCTACCCGCTCGCCCTCGCCTGGCTCGCCCGCCGCCTGACCCCCTCAGCGGGTTAGGCTTCCCCGGTGGACACAGCGGAATTGAAGAAGCAGGTACGCGAGCTACGCGCCCAGGGCCGCTCCCCGAAGGAGATCGCCCGCGCGCTCAAGGTGCCGCCGTCCGTCGTGGCGCCGCTGGTACGGGAGATCGCCGCGGAGATCACCGAAACCGGCGAACGCGAGGTGGTCGGCTGCTGGATCAACGTCGGCTGGAGCGCCGGGCTCGGCATCGACGAGACACGCGGGTGGGCCGACGAGGCGCCGGAGGCGGGCACGGAAGGCATGGTGAGCGTGCTGGTCGCCCGGCGGCACACCTGGGACAGGGTGACGGTCTGCGGCTACCTGGCCGACGTCTTCTGCCTGGGCGTGAAGAACGCCATCGGCCCCGACGTGATGGACGACCGCGAGCTGCGGCGCTTCCGCGAGTTCTTCTTCGGCGAATACGCCGGCTGGCAGGAGGTGCCGATCGAGCTGGCCAGGCACCTGGTGTACGGGTCCGTGGACTACGCCCGCTCGCTCGGCTTCGAGCCGCACGACGACTTCGCGCCGGCGGCCGACGCGCTGGGCAAGTGGGAGGGCGGCTCGGCGATCACGTTCGGGCGCGACGGCAAACCCTTCTACATGGAGGGGCCGTACGACGATGCCGCCAAGGTGCTGCGGACCCTGCGGCGCAACCTCTCCGACGACGACTTCGACTACGTCACCGGAGGCCGGTGACCCGCATCGTGATGTTGAGCCGGCCGGAGACCAGACCGGTGGCGGGGTCGCCGGTCCCCGGATAGACCTTGGGCACGCCGTGGTAGGCCAGGCGCGAGGGGCCGCCGAACACGAACAGGTCCCCTGAGGCCAACTCCACGTCCCTGTACGGCTTGCCGCGCGTCTCGGTGTTGCCGAAGCGGAACAGGCAGGTGTCGCCGATGCTCAGCGACACCACCGGTGCGTCGGACTTCTCGTCCTTGTCCTGGTGCATGCCCATCTTGGCCTGGCCGTCGTAGAAGTTGATCAACGCGGTGTCGGGCGCGTAGTCGTCGCCGGGCCTGCCGTACGCGTCGGCCAGGGCCCGCCGGCCGAACTCGCCCAGCCAGTCGGGGAAGTCGGCCACCTTGCGGCCGTTCACGTCGTGGGCCAGGCGCGTATAGCGGTACGGCTGCCAGTGCCAGCCCACACATACCGTCTGCACGGACATGACGCCGCCCCCGGGCAGCACCGTGTGGCGGATCGGCACCGGCCCCTTGGCCCATTCCCGGCAAGCCCGGACCAGGCGTTGCTGCTCCTCCAGCGTGAGCCAGCCGGGCAGGTGCACCGCTCCGGGCGCGATCTCCCTCATCGGCAACGGGATCATCACCACCTCAGCGTACGAGGTTCAGCGCACGGGGATCCAGGCGTGCCCGGAGCCGCGCGTGCGGGTCAGCTCGATCTTCCAGCAGCCGCTTTTCGGGAAGACGAAACCCGTGCCCCACTCCTGGCCGGGCCGTTGCCAGGTCGACCCGTCGTGCTGTTGCGGCCCCCACGCGAGCTTGGCCTGCGTGCCGTCCGGGAGCGTGGCTTTGACCTTCAGAGGCCCTTCGCCGGTCATCCGCCACACGATCTTGATCTCCTCGCCGTGGGGGAGCGGCGGCGGGGCCTTGGCGAACAGCAACCCCCACAGCTCGGCGTCCGTGGCCGTCCCCTGCACCTCAGGGAAGCCTTGGCCCAGAAACACCGGGGCCCCGTTGCACCCGGCACCCTGTTCGCCACCGGCGCCGCACCCGGCGACCGTCACCCCGGCCAGGAGCGCCGCCACCACCATCCGTCTCATCGAACCTCCTCTCCCGTACGTACTCCGCACGACCGAAGGAGGTTCCGCCGGAACCGATCGCCGGCAACCGAGGATCGGGCGAGTCGATGGCCGAGGGCCGAAGAAGTCCCAAACGGGCGATGATTTTCCGTCTCCATCGGGGTCTGCACTTTCAAGGAGGCGATATGGACGGGGAGCCGAGACGGGCGCTGGCGGCGGGCGTGGCGCTGCTGGAGCGGGCGATCAACTACACGTTGGGCAGCCTCCGCGTCGTGACCCCGGCCACCCTGTGCCGTGCCACCCCATGCACCGGGTGGAACCTGGAGGCGCTCCTCGATCACGTGAACGACTCCCTCCGCGCCCTGAACGAGGCCGCCACCGGGCACATCGTCCCGTACGCCAGGAGAGCCGGCCGCCTGCGCCCCGCCGGGGACGCGGGCAACCCGGCTCTCCTCCTCAGAGACGACGCCACCGAGGTCCTCGGCACGTGGGCGGGCACGCTCACCAGCGACCTGATCTCCGTTCACGACCGTCACCTGACGGCCCCGATGGTGGCGGCCGTCGGGGCGATCGAGATCGCCGTGCACGGCTGGGACGTGGCCAGAACCTGCGGCGAGCACCGCCCGATCCCGCCCCTCATGGCGGAGGAGCTGCTCGACCTCGTCCCGCTCTTCGTCACTCAGGCCGACCGGCCGGACCGTTTCGCCGCCCAGGTGCCCGTCCCCGCGTACGCGCCGGCGCAGGACCACCTGCTCGCCTATCTCGGCCGCGACCCGAACTGGCCGCCCCGGACCTAACCAAACCGGTCAGTACGCCTAACCTGGTCCGGCACTTCCCGCGCGGACACCGTACGATGATCGTGTGCGTCCCGGCCGGTCGATCGGCGGCGCGGGGCATCCGCCCGCCGCGGCCAGGCCGACCAACGTGGTGGCGACGACCGTTCTTCGTGCGGCCGTCGCCATCACCACGCCGCGCGTCAGGCGCCGGAGGCGGCCAGCGTCTGGAGGACTTGCTCTCCGTATTTCGCCAGTTTGTTGTCCCCGACCCCGTTGACCGTGCTCAGCTCCTCCAGCGTCGACGGCGACAGGGTGGCGATCTCGCGCAGCGTGGCGTCGTGGAAGACGACGTAGGCCGGAACCCCCTGCTCTTTCGCGACGCCGGCGCGCCACGCGCGGAGGCGTTCGAAGACGGGGGCGGCCTCCGCAGGAAGGTCGGCGGCGACAGCTCGCTCCTTGGGGGAAGCGGCCACCTTGGCGCGGGCCGCGCGCAGGGTGTCGCGGCGCAGCAGGACCTCGCGCTGCCCGCGCAGCACCGCCGCGCTGTCGTCCGTGAGCACCAGCGCACCGTGGTGAGGCTCCACCGCCAGCAATCCCTGCGCCAGCAGCTGCCGCACCACCCCGTGCCACTCGGCGTTGCCCAGGTCGGCCCCCACCCCGAACACGCTCAGTGTGTCGTGCCCGTGCTGCAGCACCTTGGCGGTCTTCTTGCCGAGCAGGATGTCCACCACCTGCCCCACCCCGAACTTCTGCCGCCGCTCACGAGCCAGCCGGAGCACCGTCGAGAGCACCTTCTGGGCGGGGACCGTGCCGTCCCACGACTCGGGCGCCGTCTGGCAGGTGTCGCAGTTGCCGCACGGCTCGGAGCCCTTCTGCCCGAAGTAGTCGAGCAGCATCACGCGGCGGCACCCCACGGTCTCGCACAGCGCCAGCATGGCGTCCAGGTGCAGGACCTGGCGGCGGCGGTGCGCGTCGTCGCCTTCCATGGCCATCCGCCGGTGCTGGACGACGTCGTGCAGCCCGTAAGCCATCCACGCGGTCGCCGGCAACCCGTCGCGTCCCGCCCGCCCGGTCTCCTGGTAGTAACCCTCCACCGACTTGGGCAGGTCGAGGTGGGCGACGAAGCGAACGTCCGGCTTGTCGATGCCCATGCCGAACGCGATCGTGGCCACCACGATCAGCCCGTCCTCCCGCAGGAATCGGGCCTGGTGCGCGGCCCGGGTGCGAGCGTCGAGCCCCGCGTGGTAGGGCACCGCCGCGATGCCGTTGTCCACCAGGAACTCCGCGATCTTCTCGACCGAGGAGCGGGACAGGCAGTAGACGATGCCGGACTCGTCGGGATGCTCGGTGCGCAGGAACTCCAGCAGCTGCCGTTTGGGCTCGCTCTTGGACGTGATGCGGTAGTGGATGTTGGGCCGGTCGAAGCCGGCCACGAAGTGGCGGGCCTGGTCGAGGCCGAGCCTGGAGGAGATCTCCGCGTGGGTGGCCGGGGTGGCGGTCGCGGTCAGCGCGATGCGCGGCACCTCCGGCCAGCGCTCGCGCAGCTCGGAGAGCGCGAGGTAGTCGGGGCGGAAGTCGTGCCCCCACTGCGACACGCAGTGTGCCTCGTCGATGGCGAACACTGAGATGTCGCCCTTGGCCAGCAGCCGCATGGTGGCCTCCACGCGCAGCCGCTCGGGGGCGAGGTAGAGCAGGTCGAGCTCGCCGGCCAGGAACTCGGCCTCCACCAGCTGGCGCTCGCCGAAGTCCTGCGTCGAGTTGAGGAACCCGGCCCGCACGCCGAGCGCCCGCAGCGCGTCGACCTGGTCCTGCATCAGCGCGATCAGGGGCGAGATGACCACCCCCACGCCGGGGCGCACCAGGGCCGGGATCTGATAGCAGAGCGATTTGCCGCCGCCGGTGGGCATGAGGACGAGCGCGTCGCCGCCGGCCACGACATGATCGATGATCTCCTGCTGTCCCGGCCGGAACGAGTCGTAGCCGAACACGCGGTGCAGAGCCTCGGTGGGGGTATCCATGCGGCTACCTTACGTGTTCGCGAGAGAGCGGATTGTAAGTTCGCGGAGGGCGATCGAGAGCGGACAAGCGCCTGCGTGGGATGGACCGCATTCAGAGCACGCTACCTGCGGCAGGTCGCTGGACGCGACATGGCCCGGTCACCTGCCTTCGGGATCGAGCCCGAGCACCGTACGGCTCACCTGCCTTCGGGGTCGAGCCCGAGCACCGTACGGCCACCGTCCACGGGAACCGTGGCGCCGTTGACGAACGCGGCGTCGTCCGACAGCAGGTACGCCACGACGGCGGCCACCTCCGCCGGAGTGGCCACGCGGCCCAGGGGGTGCAGCGTGGCCAGCTGCTCTTCGACGGCCGCGGCCTCCTGCGGGGTGCGAGAGGCCAGGAAGGCCTCGTAACGCTCGGTGGCCACCGAGCCAGGGGCGACGGCGTTGACCCGGATGCCGCTCCTGCCGTACTCGACGGCCAGCGCCCTGGTCAGGCCCTCGGTGGCGGCCTTGGCCGTCGCGTAAGGGAGACTGCCCGGCACCGCCCTGGTGGCCTGGTGCGAGGTGACGTTGACGATCGCGCCCGGAGTGCCGGCGTCGAGGAAGCAGCGCACGGCGGTGGCGCAGCCCACGACCGCCAGGTCCAGGTTGGCCGCGATCAGCGCCCTGACCTCGGCGATCGGCGACGTGTGGACGGAGGCGTCGCGGAACACGGCGGCGTTGTTGACCCAGCCTCTCAGCGTGCCGGACTCCTGTGCCAGGTCGGCGGCCCAGGCGGCGATCTCCTCATCGGCCGCGTCGCCGATCACGGGCAGCACCCTGGAGCCGGCCCAGGCGAGCGTGTCGGGTTCGCGTTCGATGGCGACCACGGTGTTCTTCTCGCCGAGGAGCCTTTCGACCACGGCCTTGCCGATGCCGCGCCCGCCGCCGGTGACCACATAGGAAGAACTCATACGTCGATGGTCGCGCTCGGCCGGCGGTGGCGTGACCTTTCTCACCGTATTTCAGGCTGGTGAACGGGAACGATCCGTACCGTGATCGCCGATTCCGGTCCGAAGTCGCCCGCGCGCATGATCGGCGCACTCGCGATCACCCAGACCGCCGGATATGGCGTGCTCTATTACGCGTTCTCGGTGTTCATTCCGCCGATGTCCCGTGACCTCGGAGCCGGGATCGCGCAGCTCACCGGGGCGATCACCCTGGCCGTCCTGGTGTCGGGCGTGGTGGCGCCGATCATCGGACGCTGGCTGGACCGGCACGGTGGGCGCGGACTGATGACGGTGGGCTCCGCGCTGGGCGCGGGCGCGCTGCTGGCGTGGTCGCAGGTTCAGTCGGTGGCGCAGTTGTACCTCGTCTGCGGGGTGCTGGGCGTGGCGTCGGCGATGGTCCTGTACGAGGCCGCGTTCGCGGTGATCGTGGCGTGGTTCGACGCGGCGCGGCGGGCCGGGGCGCTGCTGGCGGTCACCGTGGTCGCGGGGTTCGCCTCCACCATCTTCCTGCCGCTGACCGGGATCCTCGTCGACTGGTACGGGTGGCGGCAGGCGCTGGTCATCCTCGCCGTCGGGTATGCGGTGACCGCCGTCCCCCTGCACGGGCTGGCGGTACGCGGCCACCGGGCGCCACCCCACGTGAACCGAAGCGAGATCGTCGGCGCCGCGCTACGGGAGCGGTCCTTCTGGCTGCTGGCCGCCGGGTTCCTGACCCATACCGGGGCGGTGGGGGTCATGGGGGTGCTGCTGGTCACGTACTTGATCGCGCTGGGGCATCCGCCGGTGTTCGCGGCGAGCGTGGCGGGACTGCTGGGCGTGTTGTCGGTGACGGGCCGGCTGGTCACCACGGGGCTGCAGGCACGCTGGCCGGTGGCGCTGATCACGGCGGTGATGTTCGGACTGCAGGGGCTGGCGGCGGTGCTGCTGCCGCTGATCGGGCGGAGCGCGGCGGGGGCCGTGGCGGCGGTCGTGCTGTTCGGGCTGGGGTTCGGGGTGGCGACGATCGCCCGGCCCGCGTTGATCGCCGATCGGTACGGCACCGCGGCGTACGCCTCGCTGAGCGGGGCGCTCACGTTGCCGATCACCGTGGCCAAGGCGGTCGCGCCGTTGATTGCGGCCGGGATCGCACAGGTCGCCGGATACCCGGCGGTCATGGCTGCGGTGGCAGCCGCGTGTGCGCTCGGCGCCCTGGCCCTGGTGGCCTACGACAGGTCGCCGTCAGCGGCCTGAGGTAGGCGACCTTCCTGTCAGGGAATGAAAACCGTTGTCGTCTGGTTGAGCGGGGCATGAAAGAGAACCTGCACCCCGCGTACGGTCCCGTGGTCTTCCGCGACCCCAGCGCCGGCTTCGCCTTCCTCACCCGCTCGACCCTGACCACCGACAGGACGATCGAGTGGGAGGACGGCAAGACCTATCCGGTCGTCGACGTGGACGTGTCGTCGGCGAGCCATCCCTTCTACACCGGCAAGGGCCGCATCCTCGATTCGGCCGGCCGCGTCGAACGCTTCAAGCAGCGTTACGGCAGAATCTGACGCATGCTCGACTCGCCCCTGTCCGCCCGCCTCAAGGCGTCCGAAAGGATCCTCGTCGCGGGGGCGGGCGGGGGGTTCGACGTCTACGCCGGGTTACCGCTCGCCCTCGCGCTGCGCGAGCAGGGCAAGGAGGTCCACCTGGCCAACCTGTCGTTCAGCCGTCTGGAGTCGCTGGACCTCGACGCCTGGTTGGAGGAGGACGTCGCCGCCATAGGCCCGGACACGGCCTCACGCGACTGGTATCTCCCCGAGCGCGCCCTTGCCCGCTGGCTGGACGCGCAGGGCATGCCCGCGACCGTCTACGCCTTCCCCAAGGTCGGCGTGCGACCGCTGCGCGCCGCCTACGCACGGCTGATCGGCCATCTCGGCGTCGACTCGATCGTCCTGGTGGACGGCGGCACCGACATCCTCATGCGTGGTGACGAGGCCGGCCTCGGCACGCCGGTCGAGGACATGGCCAGCCTCGCCGCCGTGCACGGCTTGGACCTGCGGGAGAAGGTCGTCGCCTGCCTCGGGTTCGGCGTCGACGCCTATCACGGCGTCAACCACGCGCAGGTCCTGGAGAACCTCGCGGCGCTGGAGCACGACGGCGCCTACCTGGGCGCGTTCTCGTTGTCCAGGGCCACGAAGCCGGGCGCGCTCTACCTCGACGCGGTGGCCCACGCGCAGTCCGAGATGCCGGACTACCTCAGCATCGTCAACGGCTCGATCGCGGCCGCCGTCCGCGGCGAGTTCGGCGACGTGCGCTTCACCGCGCGGACGCGTGGCAGCGAGTTGTTCATCAATCCACTCATGGCCATCTATTTCGCGGTAGATCTTGATGGGCTGGCCCGGCGGTCGCTCTATCTGGATCGCATCGAGGACACCGTGTTGGCCAGACAGATTGCCGCGCTCATCGAGGCGTTCCGGGCCGAGATCAGGCTCCGCCCGCCCAAGGCGTTCCCCCACTAGAGAGCCGGTGGGCATGCTGGCCCTACTCGTGGGTACATGGCTTGCACCGGCGTGAGAGCAGCAGTGGTGGTGTCATGGGTCTCTCTGGAAGGGAACGCCGTATTCTCGCTCAGATCGAGTACGCGCTCGAGCGAGAAGATCCCGAGCTGGCCAAGCGTGTCGAGGCCATCAACAGGATCGAAGCGGGCGGGGACCTCTTCCCGCAGGCGTACGGTGACCGGCTGCGCATGTGGGCGCTGGCCCACGTCTGGATGATCTTCGCAGTCGGCGCTCTGGTGATCCTGCTGCTAATTATCGCGGTGCTGACCACCTGAACGGCGGTGCCGCAGCACCGCCAGATCCACGGCGGCGATGACGGCCACCGCGGCCGCGATCGCGGCCTCCCAGCGCCAGACCTGCTCTCCCGTGCTCATGGCGCGGGTCACGAAGAACACCGCCGCCACGACACCGAACACCAGTGCCACCCAGGACAGGATCCGCCGGGCACGCACCGGGCTGCGCGCGCTCACTGGCTCCGTGCCCTCGCGGTTACGCAGCCACATGACCGAACTCCTCTCAGGCCAGGCACCTCAGGGCCGCGGCGATGCGCGGGTCGAGCCCGTGCGAGTCCGGCAGCCGGCCGACCGTGGCCTCCACGAACTCCGGGCACGACAGCGTCGCGGTGATGCCGTCCAGTGCCACCCACATGTACTCGGCCGTCTGCTCGACCTGCACCTTGGCGTCCTGCTCCGCCAGCACGAACCGCCCCACCGCCACCCGCCAGAACGTCCTGTCGTCGGCCTCGTCCTCGGACACGGGCGCGCCGACGTCGTCGGCGTGGGTGGCGTACTCGGAGTCGTAGTGGAAGGCCTGCAACCCGTTGGGGTACGGTCCCGCCATCGTGTCCAGGAGGGCGTCGCGGCCGAGCTCCCGCATGCGCCGCCGGGTCTCGCCGTTCTTGATCCGCCACTCCTCCAGCACCTCGTCGACGGGCAGGTCGCGGCGCTCCCGCACGGACCACGCGTTGAAGTCGTTGAACCCGTTCACGCCCTCGTCGGCCAGCCGGTCCATCAGCCCGTCCACGGTCCCGTCCAGGCACGCGTGGTTGTACTCCTCCTCGCCCGCCAGGTGCGCCAGCACGTCGCGCACCGACCAGCCCGCACAGCGGGAGGGCCGCAGCCAGCCGCTCTCGTCGAGTTCGTCGAAGAACCGGTCCAGTCTGGTGGCCTCGGTGTCGAAGATGTCGAACGGGTCGAAGTCTCTGAGCAGGTCCTCAGCCATACTTCGCACGCTACCCCCGATGTGCCGGCTTATCCGATGGCCGACTTGACCCGGTTGTACTCATCGGCGCAGGTGGGGGCCCGCTCGGCGGGAACCCAGCCGCCCTGGGCGATGCGGACGTGCTTGGCGGGGTCGGCGCCATACAGCAGGCAGGCGAATGTGGCGGCCTCCTCCGGCCCCGAAAGGTCGTCCAGGCCGGTGTGCTCGGCGAGCAGGTGGCGGGCCTCGGCGGCGGCCGCCACGCGCTTGGGCGGCTCGGAGGCGAGCGTCAGCGCGGCGAACTGGTCGGCCCGGCTCGCGCCGCCGGGCAGGCCCTTCATGGCGCCCTGAGCGTGCCCGAGCTCATGGTGGAAGAGCGCGGTCAGCGCGCCGTCGACGCGGCGGTTCGTGGTGCGGGCGTCGGCCTCCTCGGTCTGGGCGATCCCGGTCAGCGTGCGGCGGATCTTGCCGACCAGGGAGTAGCAGATCGTGATCCGGCGGTCCTCGCCGTCCCACGTGGCCGACGGCTCGTCACAGTCGCGGGCGACCACCTCGACCGGTTTGGGCAGCTTGATACCGATCTTCAGCGCCCCACTGTCCTTCAGCACCTGTCTGGCGTGCTCGGCGCGGGGCGAGCCGGCGGGCTCGTACCGCACGGTCAGCTCGGGTGAAGGGGCCGCTCCCAGCGTGCTCGTCAGGACGAGGGCGAGGAGGGAATGCGGCATGCGGGGGCTCCTTCCAGGTCGATCAGGGCAATGGGACTGTCCATGCGGCGATCGGATGATCGATAAACCTGGGGAGAAGGTAAAGGATCCGAGCAAAGCCGAAGGCCCGGCCCCCGAGCGGGGACCGGGCCTCAGCGTGCTGAAATTAGCGACGCCACCAGGGGCCGTAGACCTTCACGTAGTCCGTGCGGCTCGTGGCGGGCTCGAGCTCGTCGTCGCCCGCGTACACGGCACGGAACGTGCCGCTGCGGTACGCCTTGGCCTTGGCGTAGAACTTGCCGCCTCGACCGGTCCAGTCGGAGGCGACCCACTTCCAGGCGCTGGAGCCGTTGGCGCGGTGGTAGATGTTCACCTTCTCGCCGCGGACGCCCTCCCAGCCGTCGTCGTTGACCACGAGACGACCGGAGAAGTAGATCGACTTGCCCTTGCGGACCTTGTACGGGTCGGCACGGAAGTTCCAGATGGCCGTGTCGGCCTTGCCCTTGTGGATCTCGACCGCGAAGAACGCCTCGTCCTTGGCGAGCTCCTTACCGGCGCTGTCGAAGGCCACAGCCGTGGCCTTCCACTTGCCGTCAGGGTCGTTCTCGTTGAAGCCGATCGCGAAGCGCCAGCCCTCGAGGTCCTTGACGTCCTTGGTCCGCATGGTGCGGAACCCGTTGTCGGCGGGAGCGACGCTCAGCTCGACCTTCTGGACGTCGGAGCTGGCCCCGATGTCGAAGTAAGCAGTGGTCTCCGCGCCGGCCTTCACCACGACCGGGTTCGGCGTGATGTCGCGGATCTTGAGCTGCGTGTCTGTCTTGGTGGCGGAGGCGGCCCCCGCCCCCGACACCAGCATGGCCCCGCCCACCAGGGCGGAGACGATACCTAGTGCGATTCTTCTCATGAGGGTGCTGATTCCTCTCCCCGTATCGCGGTTGAAGCCGGCCCCGGGGTGGCCGACTTCCCTTACTACTTTGAGGCACGGAATGGGGAAAAGGTTGGCTAAAGTTACAGAAAAAATTTGATCACGGCCTTAACCAGGCCTTATGCGGAAAAATCCGTTTTGGGTTGACTTGACCTACTAAAGTCTGGCCCATGACCGACGTCTACACGCTCGGCGAGCCACTCGGCGTCGTCTCCAGCGGCCGGGTCCGCCACGAGAGCGAGGCCAGGCTGGATGTGTGCGGGCCGGAGTTCACGCTGGCCGTGGCGCTGGCCCGGCTCGGTCACCGGTGCGCGTACCTGGGCAAGGTCGGCGATGACGAGCTCGGCGCCAGAGCGCTCACCGTACTCAAGGGCGAGGGCGTGGACGTGGCGGACATGCGGGTGTCCGAGGGGCTGCGCACGGGGCTGCTGCTCCGGGAGAGCCGCGTGGCCCGCGACCTCAAGGTCACGCACTACCGCACCGGCTCGGCCGGATCGCGGCTCGCGCCCGGCAACGTGCCCGTCGACCGGATAGCCGCGTCGAAGATGTTGCACGTCACCGGCCTTACGGCCGGCCTCGGCATCGACGCGCTCGACGCCGTGCGCACCGCCATCAGCGCGGCCAGGAACGCCGAGGTGATGATCTCCTTCTCTGTCGAGTACGTCCCCGACCTGTGGCCGTCGGTACGCGAGGCCGAGGAGGTGCTCGGCGAGCTGGCCTGCGCCGCGCACCTGCTCTTCCTCCGCCAGGACGAGCTCGACCTGGTCAAGCCCGCCCTCACGCCCGAGCGGGAGGTCGTCGTGGACCGCGGCGCGAAGGGGGCCAGCGTGCGGGCGGATCGCATGCGGTACGACGTACAGGGCTGGCAGGTGCCGATCGTGGACACGGCGGGCGCGGGGGAGGCGTTCGCGGCGGGCTACATCAGCGCCGCCCTGGACGGCCTCACCCCGCAGGAGCGCCTGCACCGCGGGGCGCTGCTGAGCGCCGCCGCGGTGACCAGCGTGAGTGACTGGCAGGGGTTGCCCACCAGGGCCGAGCTCTAAGCCGGCCATCAGGTTCACCGAGGGTTCGCGCTGGTTCCGAGACCGGCGGCCGTCGCCGCGTGGACGCGATCGCGGGCCAGGGGAAGCGTTCCGAAGCGGATGCCGGTGGCGTCCCGGACCGCGTTGGCCAGCGCGGGAGCCACCGGGTTGAACGGACTTTCGCTCATCGACTTGGCGCCCAGAGGGCCGAGGACGTCGGAGGTCTCGGCGAAGTACACCTCGGTTCGCGGCACGTCGCCGAAGGACGGGATGTGGTAGTTGCGGAAGGTCGCCGTGGTGACGTGGCCGGCCTCGTCGACGACGAACGACTCGTACAGCGCGGCGCCCAGGGCCTGTGCTACACCGCCCTCGATCTGCCCACGGCATTGCATCGGATTGATGACGCGCCCGGCGTCCGCCCCGTGGACGCTCTGCAGAATCCTGATCTCACCGGTCCCGGCACACACCGCGACCCGGAAGCCGTGGACATTGAACGCCACCGAACAGGGTGCGCCGTCGGATGTGCCGACCGCGTGCAGCTCCTTGTCGGCGGCCTGCGCCGCCCGCTGCCCGCCGACGGCGGCGATGCGGTCACGCAGCGCCTCTGCCGCGCGTGTGACGGCCAGGCCCGTGACCGTTGTCCCGGTCGAGCCGAAGGCGCCGGTGTCGTGGCCGACGTGATCCGTGTCCGCCTGCTCGATCCGGATCCGGTCGACAGTCGTGCCGAGCACGGCGGCGGCGAGCTGCTGGTGCACGGTCGTCGTGCCGTTCCCGAACTCGGCCATGCCGACCGCGAGCCGGTATCCGCCGTCGGTCGACAGCCGGATCCGTGCCTCGGCCCGGTGTCCGCGCGGTGGAATCGTGTCGATCATCGACAGCGCGACGCCCTTGCCCACGGACCACCCGTCCTCCGCGGGCGGTTGTGCCCCATTGCCGCGGTTCAGTGCCTCGTCGACCAGGGCCAGGCACTGGTCCAGGCCGTAGCTGCCGATCCTGGCCTCATCCGCCGACGGGGTGTGGAAGCTCACCATGTCGTCGCCGGGCCGGATGATGTTGCGTTCCCGGAAGGCGACCGGGTCCATGCCGATCGCATGGGCGAGCTCGTCGATCGCCGACTCGACGGCGAAGACCCCCTGGCTGAGCCCGTAGCCGCGGAAGGCGCCGGCGGGGACGGTGTTGGTGTAGACGGCGTATCCGTCCACCTTCTTGTTCGCGCAACGGTAGACGCCGATCGACTCGTTGCAGGTGTGGAACACGATGCACGCGTGGTTGCCGTACGCGCCGGTGTTGGCCACGACCCGCAGTCGCAGCGCCGTGAGTGTGCCGTCGCTCCGCGCGCCGGCCTTGACGTCCACGGAGACCGGATGCCGGGTCACGGTGGCCTCGAACTCCTCCTGGCGCGTGAACTCCAGCTGCACCGGCCGTCCGGTCCGCAGGGCCGCGAGAGCGACGACATCCTCGGTCAGCATTTCCTGTTTGGCCCCGAACCCGCCGCCCACCCGGCCGCACACCACGCGCACCTTCTCCTCCGGAAGATCGAAGAGGCTGCACAGCGCGCGCTTGGTGAGGAACGGCACCTGGCTGCTCGTGCGGACCACCAGCCGACCGGACCCGTCGACCCAGGCGATCGAGGCGTGCGTCTCGAGGTGCGCGTGCTGGACCCGATGGCTGACGTAGGTGTGCTCGTGAATGGCGTCGGCCTGCTCGAACGCCGCCTCGACGTCGCCGACGTCCCCGTGCACTTCGGCCGCGATGTTGCGCTCTGGACGGGCGATGTGCCTGCCGGCGCCCTTGTCGCCATGCAGGAGGGGGGAGCCGGGCGCCATCGCCTCTTCGGGGTCGAAGACACCCGGCAGCACCTCGTAGTCGACGACGAGCCGGCGACAGCCCTCCTCGGCGGCCGCCACACTGTCGGCCACCACGGCTGCGACCCGCTGCCCGGTGAAGCGGACGACGTCGTCGAACAGCAGCGTGTCGGAGGGATCGTCGTCGGGGTTCTCGTGCCGCCCGCTCGAGTAGAGCCGCTTCGGCGCGTCCTCGTGCGTGAACACTGCCCGCACGCCGGGAACCGCGCGGGCGGCGCTCGTGTCGATCGCGACGATCCGGGCGTGCGCATGCGGCGAGCGCAGCAGTTTGAGGTGCAACAGGCCCTCCATGGCGACGTCCAGGGTGTAGCGGGCCGCGCCCGTCACGATGTCGGGACCTGCCGGCGCCGGCAGATTCCGTCCGCAGGATTCACCCGGGTCCGTTGTGTCCTCGGCATGAGCGATCCCATGGATGGCGTCGTCGATCGCGCGGTAGCCGCTGCACCGGCACAGATTCCCCTTGAGCGACCGCGGGAGATCCTGCTGCTGGCCGGGATCGAGAGCGGCAACCGTCATGATCATTCCTGCGGTGCAGAAGCCGCACTGGAATCCCTGCGCCGCCAGGAAGTCGCGCTGCAGTGGATGCGGTCGCGCGCCGGACGAGAGCCCCTCGATCGTCGTCACCTGGTGCCCGGCCGCGCGGAAGGCGGGGAACAGGCAACTGTGCACCGGCCGGCCGTCGATGTGCACGGTGCACGCACCGCAGTCGCCCGCGTCGCAGCCCTTCTTCACGCCGAAGAGGCCCAATTCCCTCAGCAGGGTGCGCAGGCACTGCCCAGGACGAGGCTGAGCGGTGAAGACCTGACCGTTGACCTCGATCCGCATCCGAGTCACCTCCCGGCGTCCGCCGACAGTTCCTGCCGGATCTCCTCGGCGAAACGGAGCGTCATGTGCCGGCGCCATTCCGGCGTTCCGTGCACGTCGTCGTAGTAGGAGTCCGGCGGGATTTCGTGGTCGAGGGCGCCGAGGAGCTCCGCGGAACCGGGTGTCCGCGGAAAGGACAGCTGGACCGGCCGGACGGTCGAGGCCGTCACGGTCAACACGAAGGAGCCGTCGTCGGGTGACCTCCTGCCGATGAGCAGTGCCGCGGAGCGGCCCAGCGGGGTCAGTGAGATCCAGCGGAAGGCGGTACGGCAGCGCAGCGCGGACTCCGGCAGGGTGATCGAGCGCAGCACTTCACCCGGGGCCAGGACGTTGCGGCCGGGTCCGGTGACGAAGTCAACCGCCGCCACCCGCCGTTCGCCCCCGTCGGCCGTCCAGATCGTGCAGCTCGCGTCGAGGGCCGCGGTCAGTGAGATCATGGGGCCCGCGGGCAGCGACATGCAGAGATTGCCGCCCACGGTGGCCTCGTTCCACACCTTGAAGGAGCCCAGCAGGGCCTGGCGACATTGGTCGATCAGCGGTCTCGCGGTCCACGCCGCGGGCATGCCTGCGCTGGACAGTTCCGCGAAGGTGCACGTGGCGCCGATCTCCAGGCCGTCCGCCTCGACCCGCAGCGACTCCCAGCCGAAGCCCTTGAGATCGATGAGCCGGTTGAGCTGCGGCTGAGGCTCGGAGAACAGCCAGGTCCCGCCGCCGAGCCACGCGTCGCCCGGCTGCCACGCCGCCTGCAACGCACGGCTGGGTGTGTCGACTACCGAGGTGATCCCGTTGAGGTCCATGGTAGGTACGTTCACGGCTAGTAGGCGGTTTGCCGGTTATGTCCGTTTTCACTAGCCTACATGGCTCAGGTGATCAAGCCGAAGAGCACGATGAGCAGCACATAACACGCCGGCACCAGGACTGTGCCCGCCGCGCTGACGCGGCGCGTGCTGGACGTGAGCCATGCTCTCAGCTGGAACGCCTGCACCGCGGGGCGCAGTTGAGCGCCGCCGCGGTGACCAGCGTCAGGGACTGGCGGGGGTTTGCCCACCAGGTCAGAGCTCTAGTTCGTGGTCAGGGTGAAGGTCGTCGTCGTGTTCTTGATGTTCTGGTAGTTGCCGGCGAACCTCAGGTTGTTGATCGTGGCCGATCCGACGGCCGGGCCCTGTCCCGGCTCGGGCATCTCGTTCACCCAGATGCCGAACCCGGACTTCGCGTCGAAGGCGTCGCCGCTCTTCTGCGCCCCGCTGATCGACACGTTCGTCAGGATCGTGTCCCTGATCGGGTTCAGCGGCGCGCCGCCGGAGTAGCCGGTCTGGAACATGATCCCGCTGTACGTCGGATCCACGATGTCCAGGTTGTTGACGCGGATGCCCTGGAACACCTTGGACGAGGAGAACAGCCACAGCGCAGGGAACGTCTGCTGCCCCCAGAAGTGCCCGCCGGCCCGGACCAGTGAGATGTTCTCGAACGTCGTCGGCGGGCTGGCGCCGAACCCGTGCATGGGGATCCCGAAGTCCAGCGAGCTGATCGTGACACCCGGGTACGTCAGCGTGTCCGCGACGTAGATGTTCCTGAACATGTTGTCGTAGCCGCCGTACACGGCCACGCCCGCGGCCCGCCAGGTGAGCAGCGAGGTCAGGTTCTCGTAGACGTTGCCGGTCTGCTCGCCGGGGTTGTTGTCGGTGGCCGAGAACAGCGCGAAGCTGTCGTCGCCCGTGGACCTGGTCTCGATGTTGGTGACGTGGTTGCCGGTGCTGCCGTTGGTCATATTCAGGCCGTCGGCGAACACGTTCCGGATCCGGGAGTTCTTGATCGTGATGTTGTCCGTGTTCGAGCCCCAGTACAGGCAGATCTGGTGCTCGGCCCAGACGTTGTCAATCGTCATGTTCGCCACGTTCGAAAAGTCGAAGACCTTGCCGGGGCCATCGATGCGTGAGGTGTAGTTGCCGAAGTAGGCGAAGTTCGCGAACGTCGAGCCGTTGGCCGAGGCCTCCGTGCGGAAGCCCACGTCGGTGTTGTCCTGCGCGGCCGGGGAGTGGAACCTGGTGAACCAAGGGCCGGCGCCGACGATCTTGACGGCCTTGCCGTAGACCTGGAACTTGCTCGAGGTCTGGTAGTCACCCTGCGGCAGGTAGACGCCGACCAGGTTGGCGTCCATGCGGGCCCGGTCGAGCGCGTTCTGCACGTCCTGGTGCGTGAAACCGGTCGGTACGGCGTACGTCGCGGGGTCGGGATTCGCGATCGGGGTCACCTGCTCGAAGTCCACGAAGTCGATCGCGTACGTCTGGCCGTTGGCCGCGTCCTTCTGCAGCCTGATCTTGCTGCCGGCCCGCACGGTGGTGCCGAGCAGCAGGTTCGCCTCGTCGTAGATGTGCCTGGGCGGCCCCGAACTGGGCGAGTTGTTCGGGCTGGCCTCGGCGCCGTAGAGCCAGGCGTAGCGGGAGGTCAGGTCGACGGCCTTGAGGAAGGTGCCGTCGACGTAGACGTTCAAGGTCGAATTGAGACCGCCGCCACCCGCGGCATCGGGCATCGAGAAACGGGTGACCAGGGTGTTCGTGTCGGCCCGGTTCGTGAACTCGACGTACGCGCCGGTCTGGTTGAGCGTCACCGCGCGCCGCCCCGAGGCCTCGCCGGCGATCGTGCCGATATCCCTGCTCGGGCCCACGCGCGTGGCGCCGCCGCCGATGACGGCGTCCTCGGCCTCGTAGGTGTCGTACGGCATGTTGGCGCCGCGCCCCACGAACAGCGGCAGCTCGCTGGTGTTGTTGGCGCGCTTGACCGGCAGCTCGTTGGCGTCGTCGGCGAGCACCGTCTTCACCGTGTACTCGCCGTTGGCCGCGGTCCACGTGCCCAGGCTCACCGCGCTCGTGGTGGCGCCGGGCGCGATGGCGCCGCTGGCCGAACCGGTCAGGGTCCTGACGACGGTGCCGGAATCGTTCGTGACGGTGAGCGTGATGCCGTGGGAGCCGCTGCTGGACGCGACAGTGCCCTGGTTCTTGATCGCCACCGAGAACGTCACCGTGGTGCCCGCGGCGGGGTTGCCCGGCGTCCAGGCGACAGGGGAGGCGATCAGGTCGGCCGTGTCGACGGGCCTGACGGTCAACGTGCCGGTGGCGGTGTTGTTCGCCTCGTTCAGCTCGATGACCTGGTTGTCCTCGTCCACCTTGGCGGAGAGCTGGTAGGTCCCGGCGTCCCTGGCGCCGATGTTCGCGGACACGGTGGCCGACGCCCCTGCGGCCAGCGCTCCCACACCGGCGCTGCCGACCTTGGTGGTGCCCGCGTAGAAGTTCACGGAGGTCGCGGTGGAGGCAGCGGTGCCGGCGTTCCTGACCGTGGCCGAGAGCGTGACCGCGTCGGTCTCGACCGGCGCGGCCGGGGACGACGCGAGGTTGCTCACGGTGAGGTCGGGATTGGCCGACGAGGTGCCGAAGATCTGGAACTCGGCCACCTGGCCGCCCGGCGCGCCGGAGTTGGCGGTGATCTGCAGCCGGACGTCCGCCACCTTGGCGGTCACGGGGATCGTCACGGAGTTCCCGGTGGCCGGGTCGAACGTGTACGTGGCCGAGGAGACGAGGTTGCTGAAGCCGGTGGCGCTCTGCTCACGGCCGAGGACCTGGATGGCCTGGGTACGCCTGGCCCAGACGGGGTCCGGGTTGAGCTGGAGCGTGATCGAGGTCAGGTCGGCGTTGCTGCCGAGCTGCACGGTCAGCGTGTTGGGATAAGCGGCGCCCTCCCAGTAGGTCTGGAGGTCGTCGTCGTTGGCGTTGGTGGCCACGTACGTGTGGGTGTGCGAGGACTCGGTGATGGGCTTGCCGAGGGCCAGGTTGGCGCCGCCGCCCGGCGGCGGGTCGTCCGGCGCGCTGCCCCACACCTCGAACTCGGAGACCTGGCCGGCAGGCCAGCCGGTGTTCGCGGTGATCTGCAGCCGGACGTAGCGGGCGGTCGCGGCGGCGAAGGTGATCGTGCCGGTCGGGTTGAACGTGTACGTCGCCGATGCGGCGATCGTGCTGAAGGCGGAGCCGTTTGTGCTGCCCTGGACGGTCAGCGTCTGGGTCCGGCTCGGCCACCCGGACGGGAGCTTGAGCACGAGCTTGTTGACGCTCGCGCTGACGCCGAGATCGACCTGGATCCACTGCGGGAAGGCGTTGTTGGCCGACTCCCAGTAGGTGGCCTGGTTGCCGTCGGTGGCGTTGGCGGCGGGATAGACGTCGTTGAAGCTGCTCGCGGTGGCCGTCTTGCCGGCCGCGAGATTCGTGTCGGCCGCGGCCTGTGCAGGCGCGGCCCAGGGCGCGGTCATGAGTCCGATGGCTAACGAAAGGGCGGCTAACAGAGCTCTCATGGGGGATGGCCCTTCGGACGAGGCGGATGGCCGAACCATAGGATGTTGAGTAGATGGCCGCAATATTTCGACGAAATTTCGCAAGGTTTGGACTGACTATCGCTGTCTTCATCTGTCCATCTCCGCTGGTCAAGAAGTAGGAAGAAGCAGGAAGACTGCTGTAGAGGGGCGCAAGGCGTGACGTTCGCTCCACGCAAGCCATTGCAAGCGCTTGCGTTCCAGGCCATATAGTTTGCGCATGACACGACGACTCGCAGAGGTGGCGAAGAAGGTCGGGGTGAGCGAGGCGACCGTGAGTCGCGTGCTCAACGGCAAGCCCGGGGTCTCCGACGCGACCCGCGAGGCCGTGCTGACCGCGCTCGACGTGCTCGGCTACGAACGACCCACCCAGCTGCGCGGCGATCGTGCCAGGCTGGTCGGCCTGGTGCTCCCCGAGCTGCAGAATCCGATCTTCCCCGCCTTCGCGGAAGTGGTCGGCGGCGCCCTGGCGCAGCAGGGATTCACCTCGGTGCTCTGCACGCGCACGGTCGGCGGTGTCTCCGAGGCCGACTATGTCGACCTGCTGCTCGGGCAGCAGGTCAGCGGCGTGGTCTTCGCCGGCGGGCTCTATGCGCAGGCCGACGCCGCGCACGGGCACTACGAGCTGCTGCACGAGCGCAAGCTGCCCACGGTCCTGGTCAACGCGGCCGTCCAGCACCTCGACTTCCCGCAAGTGTCGTGCGACGATGCGGTCGCCGCCGAGATGGCCGTCGCGCATCTGCGTGCGCTCGGCCACGAGCGGATCGGCATGGTGCTCGGGCCGAAGGACCACATGCCGTCACGGCGCAAGCTGGAGACGTTCCTTGCCGAGGGTGGCGACCCGGGGCTGGTCGAGCACACGATGTTCTCGCTGGAAGGCGGGCACGCGGCCGCGGCCAGGCTCGTCAAGCGGGGGGTGACCGGTGTGGTGTGCGCCAGCGACCTGCTCGCGCTCGGCACCGTGCGTGCGGCCCGGCGCGCAGGGCTGACCGTGCCCGGCGACATCTCGGTCATCGGCTTCGACGACTCGGCGCTGATGAACTGCACTGAGCCGCCGCTGACCACGGTCCGCCAGCCCATCGACGCGATGGGCAGGGCCGCGGTGGACCTGCTGGTGGCCCAGATCGACAAGGCGGAGGTGCCGGCGGACGAGCTGCTGTTCGAGCCCGAGCTGGTAGTCCGCGCCTCCACGGCCCGAGCCGTCACCTGACGCACACCCGGGCCAGACACGTAACTCAGTCGTTATCTTGCAATAGTCCGTCGAAATATTGCGCACTTCGGTCGGCGATCCTATGGTGTGGGCACCTCGCATCAGAAGGGTCACACCATGCGGAGATCCACCGGCCTCTTACTCGCATCCGTGCTCGGCGTCTCGGCCACCGCTTGCGGCTCCAGTGAAGCGCCTTCGTCATCGGCCTCGAACTCCGTGACGATCACGGTGGCCTGCCAGCCCGCCAAATCCGCGCCCAAGGAGCGGCAGGCTTGGAACGCCGACGTGGCCGAGTTCATGAAGGCGCACCCCGGCGTGACGGTCAAGAGCACGGATCAGCAGCCGTGCTTCGACCCCAAGACATTCGGTCCCAAGCTGGCGGGCGGCCAGATGGAGACCGTCTTCGTGATCCCCGTCACCAACTACAACGACGTCATCGCCCAAGGCCAGGCACTGGACATCACCCCGTACACCAGCACGATCAAGAACTGGAACGACCTGCGCCCCGACGTACGCGAACTGGTCACCAAGGACGGCAAGATCTACGGCGTCCCCAACGTGCACTACAGCGTCGGCCTGGTCTACAACCGTGCCCTGTTCACCAAGGCCGGCCTCGACCCGAACACCCCGCCCAAGACGTGGGCCGAAGTTCGCGAGGCGGCCAAGAAGATCGCCGCGCTCGGTCCCGGCCACGTCGGCTACGGCGAGTACTCCGGCGGCAACACCGGCGGCTGGCACTTCACCCAGGCCATCTACGGCCGCGGCGGAAGCATCCTCACACCGGACGACAAGAAGGCCGCCTTCAACTCCCCCGAGGGCAAGGCCGTGCTGCAGAACCTGCACGACATGCGCTGGACCGACAACAGCATGGGCAGCAAGCTCCTGGTCGGCTGGGAGTCGCTGATGATGGCGATGGGTAGCGGGAAGGTCGGCATGATGCTCGGCGCCCCGGATGTGGTCACCGACGTGGTCAACAAGTTCAAGGGCAACGTCGCCGACTACGGCATCACCGGCTTCCCTGAGGCCAAGGCTTCGCTGAGCGGCGGCGAGGCGTACATGATCAACCCGAAGGCCACGCCCGAGCAGGCCAAGGCGGGCATGGCGTGGATCGACTTCCGCTTCAACACCGTCGGCAAGGGCCGCTTCGACTTCGCCCGTGGCAAGGCCAACGGCAACCCGGTCGGCGTGCCCGACAACGACGTATATGGCGACTCGGCCACCGGCAAGGCCATCCAGGCAGAGCGGGTCAAGAACGCCTCGCTGCCGGTCGCGAACTACGAGCCGTACGTGCAGGCCGCGGCCGCCATCCCGCCGAAGGCCGAGCCCGTGCACGCCCAGGAGCTGTACGCCATCCTCGACGTGGTCATGTCCGGCGTGCTCAGTCGCAAGGACGCGAACATCGACCAGTTGCTGGCCGACGCCGAGACGAAGGCCAACACGATGCTGGCGGCCAAGGGCTGACCTTGATGGGAATCGTGAGGCGCAACCTGACGGCCTACGGGTTCCTCTGCGCGGCGCTGCTCTGCTTCACGGTGTTCGCCTGGTATCCGATGGTCAGGGAGTTCATTCTGAGCTTCCAGAAGACCGACCTGATCAACCCGCCGACCTGGGTCGGACTGGACAACTTCAAGGCAGCGGTCCAGGACCCCGCCTTCGGCGAGGCCTGGCTGAACACCGTGGAGTTCACGGTGCTCGCGCTGCTGTGCGGCTACGCCGTGCCGTTCGTCGTCGCGCTCGTGCTCAACGAGCTGCGCCACGCCCGGGCCTACCTCAGGTTCGTGGTCTACCTGCCGGTCATGCTGCCGCCGATCGTGGCGGTGCTGTTGTTCCAGTGGTTCTACGATCCAGGGCCCGGGCTGTTCAATCAGATACTCGGCTTCCTCCACCTGCCGCCGCTGGCCTGGCTGGACAGTTCCTCGACCGCGCTGATCTCGCTCGTCCTCGTCTCGACCTGGATGAACATGGGCAGCGCAACGCTGATCTATCTCGCCGCGCTGCAGAACATCCCGTCCGAGCTGTACGAGGCCGCCGAGCTCGACGGGGCCGGGATACTCAAGCGCGTCAGGCATGTCACGATCCCGCAGACGCGGCTGATTCTGCTGCTCATGCTCATGCTGCAGATCGTGGCGACCATGCAGGTGTTCATCGAGCCGTACATGCTCACCGGCGGCGGCCCGGAGAACGCGACCGTGAGCGTGGCGTACCTGATGTACCAGTTCGCCTTCTCGCAGATGAACTACGGCCAGGCCGGGGCGCTCGGCATGCTCCTCATGCTCGCGCTGCTCGTCTTCGCCGTCGTCCAGCTCCGTACGACACGGGAGGACAAGGCGTGATCGCCATCGATACCCGCGTGGCGGCCGGGCGGCGCCGCAAGAGGGCGCCTAAGCCCATCCACGTCCAGTTCCGCACGATCGTCTCACCGCACCAGCTCAACAGCCGGTGGGGACGGCGGATCTACTGGCTCGTCCTGGTCGCGGTCGTGGTCCTGTGCACCCTGGCCTTCGTCTTCCCGCTCTACTGGATGGTCTCCGGCGCCATGAAGACGCCGGAGGAGATCGCCCAGATGCCGCCGACGCTCTTCCCCGAGGATCCGGCGTTCGGCAACTTCTTCGAGGCGTGGGAGCTGTTCGACATCGGCACGCTGCTGGCGAACACCGCCTACTACTCGCTGGGAGCCTGGCTGTTCTGCATGGCGGTGGACGTCACGGCCGCGTACGCGTTGTCGAAGCTGCGGCCTATGTTCGGCAACGTCATCCTCGGCGCGATGCTGGCCACGCTGATGATCCCGCCGATGGTGATCCTCATCCCGCTCTATGTGACGATCGTGGATCTGGGATTGCTCAACAATCCGTGGGGGCTGTGGTTGCCCGCGGCGGCCAACGGCTTCAACATCTTCCTGCTCAAGCGCTTCTTCGACTCCATACCGCGGGAGTTGATCGAGGCGGCGCAGATCGACGGCGCGGGGCCGCTCAGGGTCCTGCGGTCGGTCGTGCTGCCGGTCTCCAGGCCGATTCTCGGCGTGGTGTCCATCTTCACGATCGTCACCTCGTTCAAGGATTTCGTCCTGCCGCTGCTGGTCATGACCGACAGCGAGAAGATGACGATCAGCGTGGGCCTGTCGCAGACGGCCGGGGCGGTAACCCAGAACCAGGTCATGGGCGGTCTGGTCATCGCCAGTATCCCCATGATCATCGTTTTCTTCGTCTTCCAACGGCACATCATGGCGGGCCTGACCGCCGGAAGCATCAAGGGATGAGCGCATGTCGCAAACGTGGTGGCGGGGGGCCGCGATCTACCAGGTCTACCTGCGGAGCTTCGCAGACGGGAACGGAGACGGCGTGGGCGACCTCGCCGGCCTGCGCTCCCGTCTGCCCTACCTGAAGGACCTCGGGATCGACGCGATCTGGCTCAACCCGTGGTATCCGTCGCCGATGGCCGACGGCGGTTACGACGTGGCCGACTACCGGGACATCGAGCCGGTCTTCGGCACGCTGGCCGAGGCCGAGCGGTTCATCGAGGAGGCGCACGAGCTCGACATCAAGGTCATCATCGACGTGGTGCCGAATCACAGCTCGACGCGGAGCGCCTGGTTCCAAGAGGCGCTGGCGAACCCGGCGGCCAGAGACCGGTTCTGGTTCGCCGACGAGCCGCTGAACGACTGGCAGTCGATCTTCGGCGGCTCGGCGTGGACGCGGGTGCCCGACGGGCAGTGGTACCTGCACCTGTTCGCCCCCGAACAGCCGGACTTCAACTGGGCCAACCCGGACGTGCACCGGGAGTTCGAGGACGTGCTGCGGTTCTGGTTCGACCGCGGTGTGGACGGCTTCCGCATCGACTCGGCGGCCCTGCTGTTCAAGTCCGACAGCGCGTACGAAGACCTCGACGAGGTTCACGACGTCTACCGCCGGTGGCGCGAGGTGGCCGACGAGTACGGCGAGCGGGTCCTGATCGGCGAGCTCTGGCTCCCCGACCAGGAGCGTTTCGCCCGCTATCTGCATCCCGACGAGCTGCACACGGCGTTCAACTTCGACTTCCTGTCCTGCCCGTGGGAGGCGGCCGAGCTGCGCCGCGTGATCGACCTGACCCTGGCCACCCACACCCCCATCGGCGCCCCGCCGACCTGGGTGTTGTCCAACCACGACGTGACCAGGCCGGTCACCCGCTACGGGCGCGCCGACACCGCGTTCGCCCACGGCGGCCGGCTCCACGGCGCCCCGTCCGATCTGGAGCTGGGCTACCGCCGCGCCCGCGCGGCCGCGTTGTTGTCGATGGCGCTGCCCGGCTCGGTCTACGTCTACCAGGGGGAGGAGCTGGGGCTACCGGAGGTGGAGGACCTTCCGGACGAGCTGCGCCAGGACCCGATGTACGCCAGGTCCGGCGGGACCAACCCCGGCCGGGACGGCTGCCGGGTCCCGCTGCCCTGGTCGGGAGAGGAGCCGCCGTTCGGCTTCGGCGCCGGCACGCCCTGGCTCCCGCAACCCGAGGGCTGGCGCAAGCTGACGGCCGAGGCCCAGCGTACGGACCTGGGCTCGATGCTCAACCTGTACCGCGCGGCGTTGCGCATCCGCCGGGAGTCGGCAGGGGACGGGACCATGAGCTGGCTCCCGATGGGCGAGCAGGTCCTGGCCTTCCGCCGCGACTCGGACCTCACCTGCGTCGTCAACCTGGGTCCAGACCCGGTTCGCCTGCCGCCGGGCCAGGTCGTCTTGGCCAGCGGCCCGCTGGAGGACGGTGCCCTCCCCAGTGACACCACGGTCTGGCTCGCCGGCGATGACGGGTGCTAAGGCGACACGCACATGCAGCTGACGAATTTCTCCACCAACGCCCGCACGGCCCGCCGCCGATCGTCGCGCCGCCAGACAACGGCCAACGTGCTCGGCGGCAGCCCGGCGACCGGCCGACAGACCACGTCGTCCCGGCGGTACAGCTCCGCGTTCCCTGCCGACACCAGCGCCACGGCCCGCCCCGAGGCGACGAGCTCGAACGCCTCCTCGGCCGTCTCCGCCTCCGCCCCCACCACGGCCGGCGCGGAGCGCTGATCGTTGGCCAGCCAGAAGTCCCGCATGGGCCCGGCCGAGACCGGCAGCGCTACGAAAGGCTCCCCGGCGAGCTCGGCGAACCCGACCACGGTGTGGGAGGCGAGCCGATGCCCGGCCGGTAGCGCCACCCACCGGTCCTCGGTGCTCACGACCGTCCAGGAGTAGTCTCCGTCGCCGGGCATAGGCAGCCAGGCGACGGCCACGTCGACCTGCCCGTCACCCAGGCCCACCGTGGGGTCGCGCCACGGCACCTGGCGGAAGCGCAGATCCCACTCGGGCAGGGCGGCCGTGATGGACGGCACGAGCCCGCGCCCGATCCGCGTCTGGAACCCCACCACCAGGATCCGGTCCTCGCGTGCCGCCACCACGGCACGCTGCGCGCCCTCCCACTGCTCGATGATCTGGCGGGCC
Organism: Nonomuraea turcica; assembly: GCF_030718205.1. Lineage (GTDB taxonomy): Bacteria > Actinomycetota > Actinomycetes > Streptosporangiales > Streptosporangiaceae > Nonomuraea. The sequence goes on along the minus strand of NZ_JAUZQF010000008.1, from coordinate 375,864 downwards.
AGCGGCAGCAGCGCAGCTCCTGCGGCGGTCAGCGCCACCGTACGCCGGTCGCGCTGGAACAACTTCGCCCGCATGGACAGCTCCAGCTGCCTGATCTGCCTGCTCAACGAGGGTTGCGAGATGAACAGCCGCTCGGCGGCCGCCCGCGTGAAGCTCAGCTCCTCCGCGACCGCCACGAAATACCGCAGATCCCGGATATGGGCATCCATAGCAAAAAGCTATAACAGCCGGTCTTGGACGGGTACGCGAGTCGCGCCCCACGATGAAGTCATGAGTGATCTGTCAGGAAAGACCGCACTGGTAACCGGGGCCTCGCGCGGAATCGGACGTGCCATCGCCCTACGCCTCGCCGCCGACGGCGCCCGCGTGATCGTCCATTACGCACGCAACGACGACCTCGCCAAGGAGACGGTGGCGGCGATCGAGCGGGCGGGCGGGGAGGCGTACGCGGTGCGGGCCGCCTTCGAGGACGGCGTCGACGCCTTGTTCGAGGGGATCAGGGAAGACCGCCTGGACATCGTGGTGAACAACGCGGCCATCCTGGCCGGGACCCTGGGCACGGTGACGGAGGAGCGTTTCGACCAGGTCTTCGCCGTGAACGTGCGGGCGCCGTACTTCATCATCGAACGCTCCCTGCCGCTGCTGAACGACGGCGGCCGGATCATCAACATCTCCTCGGCCGTCGTCCGCATCGCCCTGCCCGACCTCGTCTACTCCATGACCAAGGGCGCACTCGACACCCTCGGCTTCAGCCTGGCTCCTATCCTCGGCGCCAGGAACATCACCGTGAACACCGTCTCGCCGGGCGTCACGGAGACCGACATGAACGCCTGGCTCCGCGACGACCACGACGGCGTGGCCGAGCGGCAGGTCACCGACGTCACCGCGCTGGGCCGCATCGGCCGCCCCGAGGACATCGCCGACGCCGTGGCCCTGCTCGCCGGGGAGGACTCCCGCTGGATCACCGGCCACGTCCTGGACGTCACCGGCGGCTACTTCCTCGGCCCTCAAGGCGGCGTGGTCCCCGTCTGATCAACGGGTGGCGCCGCTTGGGTCGCGGAGCCAGGCCTCCAGCGCCGCGCGTGCCGTACCGGCCTCCGAGGGGAACCGCAGCGCCCTGACCAGCATCCACAGCGTGCCCTGCAGCCCGCGTGCCGCAAGGAAGGCCCGCAACCCCGGATCGTCGGGGTCGGCACCGTAGGCCCGCACGGCCGCCCGCCCGTCGAGCCTGGTCGTGCGGAGCAGGCACGCCAGATCCCACGCGACGGGCGCGGCCATGGTCTCCTCGAAGTCGTTCCACAGCAGCCCGTGGGGGGTGGCGAGCAGATTCCCCGGGTGCGCGTCTCCGTGGACGGCCTGCACCGCATCGCCGTCCAGCCGCGCCGCCAGCCCCGCGTGCGCCTCCCGCAGCCGCACCAGCACGTCCGCCTCGACGTTGCCACCGAGCAGCTCCAGCAGCCGCGCGGGCTCGTCGAGCACCGGCCCGAGGTACGGCAACCGGCCGGGAAAGCGGCGCATGGCTTCGTGGAGCCCGGCCAGGCCGCGCCCGGCCTGCTGCGGGGTGACCGCGTAGTCCGGATCGTGCTCGACATGGGTCCAGAACGACACCGCAACCCCGTCGCGCACATGCGGCCCGGCCGGCAGCAGGTCGCTCGGCGGCACCACAGGCGCGCCCACCCCGCGCAGGTAGGAGACGACCTCCAGCTCGCGCCGCAGCACGTCCGCGGGCCGCGGCCGGCCGAGTGCCGTGACCGTCGGCACCCGCGCCACGATCGGCGCGGGTCGCATATGGATCCGCAGGTTGAAGGAGTCCGTGAGCACCACGGGCTCCCGCACCCGCACGCCGTGCTCGGCGGCCACAGCGACGGCGGCGGCCACGGCCGAGCTGCGGGAGATCACGCCTGGCAGGCCGTTCGGAGACCGTAGAACCACGACAGGTATTGGCTGTGGATGCCGCGGCCAGAGATCCGTACGAAGGAGTCGTCAGAGTTCTCCATGTACGTGAAGTTAGCGCTTCCCGTGTAGACCCGGGGTGTGATGTCGTCGTCGTAGAAGCCGTCGATCATCATGACCTTGTTGTGCGTCACCACGTCCCGCGTCCCCACCCGGAACCGGCACGGGGTGACCTGGATGGTCCTGCCGTTGACGGACTTCGCGAGCGTCTGCCGGATCGTGTCATCGACGTTCTTGGACGTGGCCCCGGCGGCGTTCTCGTAGTAGACGATGTCGATCCAGCAGTTTTCGCCGCGCAGCCGGACCAGCTCGTTCGCGATCGCCACGCGGTTCTTGTTGAACGCGGTCAGCGCCATGCGGATGTCGGTCTGCCGGGTGACGCCGTCGGTGTCGCGGTAGCTGCACTCGATCAGCTTCAGGATGGAGACGATGGGATCCGGATCCGTGACCGGCCTGGGCATGAACGTGGCCCGGTTGGTGGTCCCCGTGGGTGTGGTCCAGTAGTAGCCGGGGTTCACGGCCTTGCGCCGGCCGGACTGGAGGTCCGCGAAGTACGTGCGGTAGGCGTTGTAGACGGTCGCGTCCGTGAACGTGTACGCGTCGTTGAAGGAGTTGTACAGATACCAGTCGGACAGGTTCGAGGAGGTCTGGAAGACCATGTTGGCGTGGGACGTGCCGTTGACCACGACGCTGGAGAACAACGCGAACTTGCTGTGCATGTAGTTCCTGGCGATGCAGCCGCGGTCGACGGCGGACTCGTCAGGATATTCGCAGCGGATCACCCACGACCCGGCCGCCTCCGAGCTGCCGAGCGCCGCACGCAACGTGGTGGTCACCGCGTCGTTGACGCCGTTCTCCAGGCTGTCGAGGATCACTTTCACCTGCACGCCCCGCCCATGCGCGGCGATCAGCGCGTCGGCCACGTCACTGGAGCGGTGCCCCGGGGCGAACTCGTGCATCACGAAGCGGATCTCCCCGCCGCCCGGCACCGCCTTGATCAGCCTGATCAGCTGGTCCATGACGGCCGACTGCCGCGCGCTCGGGACACCGGCCGCGCCCGAGTCGGCGGTCGGGTCGTTGAACACCGGCGCGTTGAGCACGGGCGGCCCCGTGACGTCGGCCGACGCCGGCCGCGTGCCGATCAGCAGGCCCGTGAGCAGGCATAACGCGAGAACGATCCGGCGCATGTGGGGGTGTCCCTTCGGGCAGGCAGCGCTCCCCGACAAGATCGCGTCAACAGCCGGATTTGTCAATGAGTCAAGCCGACTCGCGGATCACCAGCTCCGTCGGCAGGATCACCGGGTCCGCAGGACCGTCCTCGAACAGGCCGAGCAGCAGCCGGACCATGGCCGCCGCCTGCTCGATCACCGGGTGCCTGAGCGTCGTCAGCGGCGGCTCGGTGTATTTCGCCGCCTCGATGTCGTCGAAGCCCACCACGGCCACGTCGTCGGGCACCCGGCGGCCCGCCTGGCGCAACGACTGCAGGGCGCCGACCGCCATCAGGTCGTTGGCCGCGAAGACGGCGTCCAGCGACGGGTCGTCGCCGAGCAACTGGCGCATCGCGACCGCGCCCGACTCGCGGGTGAAGTCGCCGACCGCCACGATCGAGCGGAGGTCGGAGTCGCGCAGCACGTTGCGGTAGCCGGCCAGCCGGTCCTGGCCGGCGATCATGTCCTGGGGCCCCGCGATCGTCGCGATCCTGCGCCGCCCCTGCTCCACCAGGTGCCTGACGCCCGCCTCCGCGCCGCCCAGGTTGTCGTTGTCGACGTAGGGGATGTTCACGGGGACGGCGGGCCGCCCGTAGGAGACGACGGGGACGCGCAGGCGCGACAGCGCCGACGGCAGCGGGTCGGCGCCGTGCATGGAGATCAGCATGACCCCGTCCACGTGCCCGCCCGCGATGTAGCGCTCCACCCGGGCATGGCTCCTGGCGTTGGACGCCAGCATCAGCACGACCTGCTTGTTGGCCTCCTCCAGCTCCACCGACGCCGACCTGATCGCCATGGAGAACCACGGGTCGTCGGAGAAGACCCTGGTGCCGGGCTCGCTGATGACCAGCGCGATGGAGTCGGTGCGCTGGGTGACCAGGCTGCGCGCGGCCGAGTTGGGCACGTAGCCCAGCTCGTCGATCGCGCGCAGCACCGCGTCGCGGATGTCCGGCGCCACCGTCGTCTGCCCGTTGACCACGCGGGAGGCGGTGGCACGCGAGACCCCCGCCCGGGCGGCGACCGCCTCCAGGGTCGGGCGTCTCATGAGGGGATTCACATGAAAAATCTACAGGCCGTTCCTGCCTATGACGTCGCGGTACCACAGAGCGCTGTCCTTGAGCACCCTGGTCTGCGTCGCGTAGTCCACGTGCACGATGCCGAACCGCCGCCGGTACCCCTCGGCCCACTCGAAGTTGTCCAGCAGCGACCAGACCAGATAGCCGCGTAGATGCGCGCCCGCCTCGATGGCCCGCCACACCTCGCGCAGGTGCCCGTCCAGGTACGCCAGCCGGTCCGCGTCGTGCACCCGCCCGTCCTCCACGACGTCGTCGAAGGCCGCGCCGTTCTCGGTGACCATGAGGCCGACCTGGGGATAGTCCCGGGAAAGCCGGACCAGCAGCCGGGACAGGCCGTCGGGGACGATCGGCCAGCCCATGGCGGTCGTCGGCGCGTCCGCGGCGGCGAAGCGCAGGCCCTCAGAGCCGGGCCAGGCCGCGTCGGCGGGCAGGCCGGGCCCGGACTCGACGACGCACGGGTTGTAGTAGTTGATGCCGATCAGGTCGATCGGCGCGTTGATGAGCGCCAGGTCGCCGTCCAGGATGTGGCCGGTGCCACCGTTGCACGCCGCCGCCTCCAGGACCTCAGGCGGGTACGTGCCGTGCACGGCCGGGTCCAGGAACTGCCTGGTCAGCAGTGCGTGGATGCGGTGGACCGCGGCCGCGTCCGCCTCGCTCGGCACCGCGGAAGGGTCGTTGACCTGGGCGGGCGTCAGCACCGGCGCGGAATTGACCACCAGCATGACGCTGCCGGGGCGCAGTCGGCGCGCGGCGAGCCCGTGGCCGAGCAGCAGGTGGTGCGCCGAGCGCAGGGCGTCGGCCGGGTCGCGGCGCCCCGGTGCGTGCACGCCGTTGCCGTAGCCGAGGTACGCCGCGACCCACGGCTCGTTCAGCGTGGCCCAGTCGCGGACGCGGTCGCCGAGCCGGTCGTGCACGGCCGAGGCATAGTCGGCGAACCGATAGGCCGTATCCCGATTTGTCCAACCACCGCGGTCTTCGAGGGCTTGAGGAAGATCCCAGTGATAAAGCGTGACATAGGGCGTAATCTCTGCGGCAAGCAGCTCATCGACGAGCTTGTCGTAGAACGCCAACCCGCGCGGGTTGATCGACCCCGCACCGTCGGGCTGGATGCGCGGCCACGCGATCGAGAACCGGTAGGCGGCCAGCCGCAGCTCGCGCATCAGCCCGATGTCGTCCTTGTAGCGGTGGTAGTGGTCGCACGCCACGTCACCCGTGTCGCCGTCGGCCACGTTCCCGGGGGTGTGGGAGAAGGTGTCCCAGATCGACTGGCCCCGCCCGTCCTCCTTGACCGCCCCCTCGATCTGATAGGAGGCCGTCGCGGCTCCCCAGACGAAGTCCTCGGGAAAGATCATCCCTTTACCGCTCCTTGCATGATTCCGCCGATGATGTGCTTGCCGAACAGGGCGAAGACGGCCACGAGCGGGAGGGTCCCGATCGCGGTGCCGGCCAGCCCCAGCACGTAGTCGTTGACGTACCCGCTGGCCAGCGTCGACAAGGCCACCTGGACCGTAGGGTTGTCCGGGTTCAGCACGACCAGCGGCCAGAAGTAGTCGTTCCAGGCCGACATGAACGTCAGCATGCCGAGCACCGCCGCCGCCGGCCGCGCGGCGGGCAACACAACGTGCCAGAAGAGTCCCCACGTCGAGCATCCGTCCACCCGCCCGGCCTCCAGCAGCTCGGTGGGCAGCGCGCGCGACAGGTACTGCGTCATGAAGAACACGCCGAACGCGTTGACCAGCGCGGGCACGATCAACGCGTAGTTGGTGCCGGTCCACTCCAGCTTCACCATGAGCATGTACAGCGGGATGATGCCGAGCTGCGCCGGGACCATCATGGTGGCGACCGTGATCACCAGCATGATGTTCCTGCCCCTGAACGTCAGCTTGGCGAAGGCGAACCCCGCCAGCGTCGAGAAGAACATCACGGCGATCGAGATCGACCCCGCCACGATGACGGAGTTGACCAGCGCGAGGCCGAACGGGACGGTGTCGAAGACACGGGAGACGTTGGCGAAGAAGTTCCCGCCGGGGATCAGCGGCGGCGGCACCTGAGCCAGTGCCGAGTTGTGCCTGGAGGCCACCACGACGCTGTAGTACAGCGGGAAGGCCGAGAAGAACGCCACAGCGGTCAGGGTCAGATAACGCAACCTCATACCAGCCCGCCCCTCACCCGGCGGGTGATCAGGAAGTTGATCCCGGCGACGACCACCACGGCCAGGAACATCAGCCACGAGGCGGCCGAGGCGTAGCCGAAGTCGAACGTCGAGTTCGCGAAGCCCTGCTCGTAGACGAACAACGCGAGGGTCTGGAACTGCCGGTCGGGGCCGCCGGTGGCGATGCCGCCCCCGCCGCCGCTGCTCTGCCCGAACAACATGGGCTCGGCGATGATCTGCATGGCGCCGATCGTGGAGACGATGACGACGAAGACGATCGTCGGCCGGATCATCGGGATCGTGATGCTGCGCAGCTGCTTGAAGGTGCTCGCGCCGTCCAGCGTGGCGGCCTCGTACAGCTCGCGCGGGACGGCCTGCATGGCGGCCAGGAAGATCAGCGCGTTGTAGCCGGTCCAGCGCCACATGATCATCACGGACAGGGCGAGGTGCGAGGTCGCGGTGCCCGCCGCCCAGTCGATGTTCCCGACGCCGAACCACGACAGCACCCAGTTGATCATTCCGAAGTCGCGACCGAACAGCTGGCTGAAGATCACCACGACTGCCACGACGCTGGTGACGTTCGGCAGCAGCAACGACACGCGGAACAACGTCTGGAAGCGCAGCCGCCGGTTGAGCAGGTGCGCCAGCCAGATGGCCAGCGCCAGCTGCGGCACGGTCGACAGCACGCCGATGGACAGCGTGTTGAAGGTGGCGTTCCAGAAGTACGCGTCGGCCAGCAGAGTCGAGAAGTTGCCCAGCCCGACGAACTCCTGCGTCTCCGACAGTAGCGTCCACTCGTGCAGACTCACCCAGGCCGTGTAGACCAGCGGGAACAGCCCGAAGGCGCAGAACAGCAGGAAGAACGGCGCCACGTAGGCGTACGGCGACACCCTCACGTCGAGGGTGCGCCGCACGCTGCGCCTACGCCGTCGCGTGAGAGCGAGGGGAAGGGTGCTCATTTGATCTTCTTGACGTCCTCGAGCACCTGCGCCCACGCCTCGTCGGGGGTCTGCTTGCCCTGCTCGACGCGGCCGAGCCCGTTGCCGATGGCCACGCGGACGTCGCCTTCCTTGGGACCGAGGTGCTGCGGCTTGAGCGCCTTGGCGGCCTCGGAGTAGATCTTGCCGATGGGGGCGTCGCCGAAGAACGGCTTGGTGAAGTTCTGGATCGACGGGTCGTCGTACAGGGCCGGGATGGACGGGAACGTTCCTTCCTCCTTGAACACCTTGGCCTGGTTCTCCTTGGAGGTCAGGAAGTTGATCAGCTCGGCCGCCTCCTTCGGGTGCTTGCTCTGCTTGGGCACCATCAGGTGCGAGCCGCCGCTGTTGCCCGAGCCGCCGGGCACGGTCGCGATGTCCCACTTGCCGGAGGCGTCCTTGGCCTGCTCCTGGATGAAGCCGGTCATCCAGGCCGGGCAGATGATCGTGGCGAACGAGCCCTTGGCGAAGCCGGTGTTCCACGGCGGTGAGAAGGCCGCGAGCTTGGCGGTCAGGCCCTCCTGGGTGAGCTGGTTGGACAGGTCCCAGGCCTTCTTCACGTCAGGGTTGGAGGCCACGATGATGTTGTCCTGGGCGTCGTACAGGCCGATCGGGGCCTGGTTGACCATGGCGCGGAAGATCTCACCGGGGGAGTCCACGAACTTCGCGCCGGCCACGTCGGCCGCCGCGAACTTCTTGCCGGTCGCGATGTACTGCTCCCACGTCGGCCAGAGCGCCGCCACCTCGGTCCGGTCCGTCGGCAGCCCGGCCTTGTCGAACAGGTCCTTGCGGTAGCACATGGCCAGTCCGCCGACGTCGGTGCCGAGTCCGAGTACCTGCGTGCCGTCCTTGCTCAGGCCCTGCTGCCACTTCCAGTCCAGGTAGTCGGCCTTGCGCTGGTCGAGCCCGTACTGCTGGAGATCGACGAACTTGCCGGGCTGCGCCGTGAACGTGCTGATGTAGCCGACCTCGACCGCCTCGACGTCCCCCGCGCCCGCGTTCGTGGCCAGCCGCTTGACCAGGTTGGTGTGGTGATCGTTGAACTGGGTGACGTTCTCGACGATCTCGATGTTGGGGTGGGTCTTCTTGTACTCCTCATAGAGCGGCTTGAAGCCGAAGTCGCCGAAGAGGCCGACGGTCAGCTTGATCTTCTCTCCCGGCTTGGAGCTCGTCTGGGTGGCGGTGTTCCCTCCGCCGCCGCACGCGGCCGTGAGCAGGGCGGCGGCGAGCAGGGGCACGGCGAGCCGGATCCGAGGGGTCATGGAACCCTCCTGTGCAGGAGTCTGAGGTTTCTAGGTGAGAGAGCGCTCTCTCAAGAGATTCGTAGCACGCACACACCTCTGTCAAGGGAGTTAGATAACGATCGGTGTTACGTGAGAGAGCGTGTTCACGCCTGGGTCCCAGGCATGCGTCGAGGAACGCGCGGCGTGGTTCAGCCGCTGAGGGCGCGGCCCGCCATGCGGGCGTACATGCGGCCGGGGCTCGGCGCCTTGGTCAAGAAGCCGGGCAGCATAGGCAGCTCGACGGCGAACGGGTCGAGCCGCTGGTACAGCTCGTTCGCGTCCGCGGGCCGGTCGTCCGGCTGCTTCTCCAGCAGTTGCGCCAGCAGCGTGCTCAGCTCGGCGGGAATGCCGGGAACGGCCGGCGGGCGCTCCTTGACCTGCTTCTCGAAGACCACGTAGTCGGTGGGACCGGTGAACAACTGGTGGCCCGTCAGCATCTCGTGCAGGACGCAGCCGAGCGAGTAGAGGTCGCTGCGCGGCTCGGCGACGCCGTGCTGGATCTGCTCGGGCGCCATGTACGCCGGCGTCCCGAGGATCTGCCCGATCCTGGTGAACGTGGTGACGTCCGCGTCCCGCAGCATGGCCAGGCCGAAGTCCAGCACCTTCACGCTGCCGTCCGGGCAGAGCATGAGGTTCGTCGGCTTGAGGTCGCGATGGCAGATCGCCAGGGCGTGCGCCGCCGAGAGCACCGCGCACGCCTGGGCCGCGATGGCGGCCGCCCACGGCACGGGCAGCGGGCCGTGCTCGCTGACCACGTCGGCCACCGTCACACCCTCGATGAACTGCATCACCTGGTAGAGCCGCTGCTCGTGGGTGCCGAAGTCGTAAAGCACGGGCGCGCCGGGATGCTCCAGCCTGGCCAGGATGCGGGCCTCACGGATGAACCGGCTCTCCAGCTCGTGATCAGGGCCGCCGGGCAGCCTGAGCAGCTTCACCGCCACCCGGCGGTCCAGGTGGCGGTCGTGGCCGGCGTAGACGGCACCCATGCCGCCTTGACCTAGAGGGAGGTCGTCGAGCTCATATCGGTCGCCGATGACCATTCGCCCCTCCCCGCAGCCTTTCGGGAAAAACTACACCGTTAGGACTGCGGGTGCAGGTGGCCGTCGGCCAGGCCGTCGAGACCCAGTCTGATCAGCGTCTGCCCCAGCGTCGAGGTCTCGCGGATGGCGTCTTCGAGCACGGCGAGCTGGCGGAAGGCCTCGCCGTACGCCTTCTGCTCCTTGAGCGACAGCCGCGGCAGGCGAGTGCGGCGCACGTCGAACCTGCTGGAGCCGGTCGTGGCCCGGCCGCCGGCAGCCCGCAGGTAGCCGGCCAGGAAGTCCGGATCCAGCCGGCGGGAGTCCACCCGGTAGAGCGTCAGGTGTGCGCCCAGCACCGCGCCGCCGTCGGCCATCACACGCACGCTGGAGTAGGAGGCCACCACGTCGCCGGGGCGGATCGTGATCAGGCCCTGCTGCGTGGTCGTGGAGCCGGACGGCGGCGTGCCGTTGAGCACGTCGTCCGCGGTGAGGACCGGGACGTCGCCGCCGTCGGCGGTCATCTTGGGCGGGGCCTGCGACGTGGTCACCAGGCCCTCCTTGATCAGGTCGCCCAGCGTCGTGGCGGGCTGGTCCAGCGGCTGCTCCAGGACCTTCAGGTCGGGCGGCACGGCGGCAGCCGCGAGGAAGCGGTCACGTGCCTCGGCGAAGGCCCGGCCGACGTCGTCGCGGCGCTGGTGCCGGGCCGGGGTCATGTCGACCTCGTCGGCCAGCAGGTCGATGATGCGCACGGTCTGGTCGGAACGGTCCTCCAGGTAAGCCTGCCAGGCCGGCTCCACGCTCCCGAGGTCGGCGGTGGCGTCGAGGATGAGCACTTCGGACGGCGGCCGCTCGCCCGCGGCCGGACGGCGCAGCAGCCACAGGTCCGAGCCCGGCAGCGCCACGACGGCACGCAACGCGCCGGCGCGCAGCAGGTTGGCGCGGATGCGGCGGCCGGCCTTGCGGCTCGCGGCGGCCGGGGGCATCAGGATGGCGACCAGGCCGCCGGGCTTGACGTGCGTGAGGCAGTGTTGCACCCAGGCCAGCTCGGGCTCGCCGCGTGGCGGCAGTCCGTACTCCCAGCGCGGGTCGCCGGTCAGCTCCTCGTAGCCCCAGGCCCGCTCATTGAACGGCGGGTCGCACACCACCGCGTCGGCCCGCTCACCGGCGAAGCCGTCGTGGCGCATCGCGTCGCCGGCCACGATCTCGGCGTCGATGCCGCGCAGCCTGAGCCTGGAGGCGGCGATGGCGGCCGAGGTCTCGCTGAGCTCCTGTCCCAGCACGCGCGCCGGGTCGGCGGGGGTCAGCAGCAGCGTGCCGACCCCGCAGGCGGGGTCGAGGACCGTCGAGCCCTCCGCGTGCACGAGCCGGACCATCAGCTCGGCCACGTCCTCGCGGGTGACCGAGAGCTGCCGGGAGTGGGACTCGAGGTAACGCTCGCACAGGAACTCGTACGCGGTCAGCGGGTCGTGCCGGTCGGCCAGCTCCATCACGAGCCCGGCCGACTCGGGATCCAGGTCCCCCTTGACACCGGCCGGCCGCGGCCCGGTGCCGGCCTGCGCCGGATCACCACCGGACTCCTGAGGGGCGCCCCCAACCTGCGCCGGGCCGTCGCCGAGGGCTCCTTGATGACCGGTCAGCAGGGCTCCTGCCTGGGCCACCAACTCGCCCAGCCGCAAATCGCCGGTGGCTTTCAGGCGTTGCCACACCCGATCTCCCAGTGAGACCTGGTAGGACTTCCCATAGCGGCGCAGCCAGGACTCGACCTGGCGCAGTGAGAACAGCGGCTGGTTGGCGGTGCCGCCGATGGGCTGGGGAAAGTCGTCGTGGCGGCGGCGCCAGTTGCTCACCGCGGCCCGCCCGACACCGGCGAGCCGGGCGATGTCCCCGGCGTTGACGGTCGGGTCGTGGCTCATGGAGCCCACAGTAGTTCACAAGAGTCTTCAGCGCATCTGCTTGTGAAGTCTTTCAACCAATGATTTACTGCAAGGTATGAAGCACAACATCCGCTATGCCGCCGGATCAGACGTGGGCCGCCGCAGGGAGCAGAACGAGGATTCCGGCTATGCGAGCGGCCGGTTGCTCGTGGTGGCCGACGGAATGGGCGGGCACGCGGCCGGCGAGCTGGCGAGCTCGGCCGCCATCTCCGTCATGCGCGAGCTGGATGCCACGCTTCCCGAGACCGGCGCCGACCTGGAGGTGGCGCTGGAGGGCGCCGTGCAGGAGGCTGGGCGCCGGTTGGTCGAGCTGGCCGACATCGACCCCGCGCGCCGGGGGATGGGGACCACGGTGACCGCCATGTTGTGGGACGGCTACCGGTTCGCCCTGGCTCATCTTGGTGACTCCCGCGGATACCTGTTGCGTGATGGTGCTCTCTACCAGATGACCAAGGATCACACACTGGTGCAGTCGATGGTGGACGAAGGGCGGATCACGGAGGATCAAGCCGCCGTGCATCCCCGGCGTTCGATGGTGTTGCGGGTGCTGGGCAGCGAGGGCAGGGCCGAGCCTGACATGGCGCTGCGCGAGGCCGAGCCTGATGATCGCTACCTCCTCTGCTCCGACGGGCTGACGACGGTCCTCGGGCCCGAGGTCCTGCACGAGGTGCTGACCACGGTGGCAGACCCGGCGGCGGCCGTCCAGCGGCTGATCGATCTGGCCAACGAAGGCGGGTCGCCCGACAACGTCACCGTGATCGTGGCCGACGTGGTCGCGCCGGGCGCGGGGGACGTGTCCGTCTATCGCGTTGGCGCCGGCTCCTAACGTGAGTCGTCGATAGTCCCAGCTGTCTCATCAGTCACTTAGCCGATATTTCAACTCATTTCAAGACACTTTCCCGGTCAGCTGCGCAATTTCTTGACGGCGCTATTACAGTCCATCGTGATTTGCCGGTTTTCTGGGAGGAGTCACCCTGGACCCGATCGCTGACGAGCTGCTGGAAACGGTACGGCAGGAACTCGGCTATAAGGAGAAAGGCGGCCAGTTCACCAAGTTCGGCCAGTGGTACGCGGATCGCGTCCAAGACACCCAGTACCGCAATGCGCCGTGGTGTGACATGTTCCTGGCCTGGGCGGCCGACAAGGCGGGCCTGACCCAATATGTCGGCGGGTTCGCCTGGACGCCGTCGCATGCCGCCTGGTTCATCAAGCAGGGCGCCTGGACGCAGCAGCCCGAGCCCGGCGCCCTTGTCTTCTTCGACTGGCGCGGCGGCAAGAGTTACAAGGGCATCGACCACGTCGGGGTCGTGGAGCGCGTCGAGGGCAAGAAGATCCACACGATCGAGGCCAACGTCGACCGCGTCTGGCTCAAGCGCAAGACCCGGGAGACCGACAAGGTGGTCGGGTACGGCGTGCCGCGGCTGGTCAAGGCCGCTGCCGCCGAGAGACCCGACGAGATCCGCACCACGGAGCGGCCCTTCATCTCGACGCCGCGGGCCGAACCCGGGCCGGGTTCGCCACTGGATGTGTTAGGCACGCCGCCCGCGCTGCTGGCCGCCATGGTGCTCATGACCATCGTGCTCTCCTTACGCGTCACCGGCCGCCGCCGCGGCACGCACCGCCGCCTCACCTGGCTCCGGCCATGGAACGCGCCAACCGGCCGGCGCACGGAGAAGCCGGCGACCCGCCCCTCGTCCCACGGCATGCTCTCTCTGCCTGATGAGGACAAGCCTCGCGAGAAGGCTTCGGTGGGAGCGTCGAAGGCGCTGGCGGGCGCCGCCAAGACACGCGCCGCCACCACGCAGTCCCCCCAACCTGGCCGATCCACCAAAGCCCGCGTCACGGCCGGCTCGGGCCATGCGGCCACCCGGCACTCCACCCCCACCCGGCGCAAGCCCTACGACCCCACCTAGGCCACCCGGCTGGGGTCTTACACGGGGAGGCGCTGGGAGCGTCGCCGGGCTACGAAGCGAGGTCGATGACGACCTTGACGTCGTCTCCTCCGGGCTCGAAGGCGTCCAGGGCGTGCTCCAGCGGCACCCGCCGCGTGATGAGCCGCTCCAACCAGCCAGGATCCGCCTTGGCCAGCGCCGCGGCCGCATCCCTGTAGTGCCGCTGGTTGGCGTTGACGGTGCCGAAGACCACGTCGTTCTCCAGCACGATGTCCCGGTTGATGACACCGGCGTCCACCCGGTGCGTACGGCCGCCGGGCGAGAGGCCGCACAAGCAGAGGATGCCCGCCGGGGCCGTGGTGATCATGGCGTCCATGACGAGCTGCCCCACCCCGGTGCACTCGATGATGATGTCCGGTTTGTCAGAGGCGAACGCCGCCAGCGACGCCGCCGAGTGGTACGTCCCGCCCAGATCGTTCACCAGCTGCGACTTGAGCCCTTCCGGAGCCCGGTCGAGCACGTGCACCTCGAGCCCCCGCTGCTGCCCTATCAGCGCGGCCAGCAGCCCGATCGGCCCCGCCCCGGTCACGAGCAGCGTGCGTGGTTCGAACCAGGTTCGAGAGCCGATCCGCTCGATCTGCTCCCACGCCTTGGCCACGATCGACGCCGGCTCCATCAGCATGCCGACGCGCTCTAGCGACGGGTCCAGGCGCACCGCGTACGCGGCCTCGATGGTCCAGAGCTCGCTGGCGTACCCGTCGATCTCCTTGATGCCGCGCTCGGTGTAGCGGCCGTTGCGGCACATGTCGAACTCGCCGCGCCGGCATGCCCCGCACGGCACGGGATCGGGCCGGCGTACGACGCCGACCACCAGGTCGCCGGGGGAGAACGCGGACCCTTCCGGCACTTCCAGCACCCGGCCGAGCGACTCGTGCCCGATGATCATTCGCTCCTCGCCCGGCGGCGGCCAGCCGTACTCGGCATCCGCCAGCTCCCGGTCGGTCCCGCAGATGCCCAGCGCGAGCCCTTGGACGAGCAACTCGCCCTTGCCGGGCTCGGGATCGGGCACGTCTCGCACGTCGAGCGTTCCCTTGTGGCCTGGCGCAAACGTCAGTGCACGCATCCGGCGTCACCCCCTCGGCGGGTCCCCTACCCCGGACGTCCTTGGGAAATAGTAGGACGTCCTAGTATCTTCGAAGAGAGAGCCCTCACGAAGGAGTGATCAGGCGTGCACGTCCCGGTACACCCCGTCCGTTTCGTGACCGCCGCGGCCCTGTTCGACGGGCACGACGCGGCGATCAACATCATGCGGCGCATTCTCCAGTCGCAGGGCGCCGAGGTGATCCACCTCGGGCACAACCGCTCGGTCGAGGAGATCGTCACGGCCGCCATCCAGGAGGACGTCCAGGGTGTGGCGATCAGCTCCTACCAGGGCGGGCACGTCGAGTTCTTCACCTATCTGGTGGAGCTGCTGCGTGAGCGCGGCGCGGGGCACGTGAAGGTCTATGGCGGCGGCGGGGGCGTGATCGTGCCCGAGGAGATCGAGCTGCTGCACGAGCGCGGCGTCACCCGCATCTTCTCGCCCGAGGACGGCCAGCGGTACGGCCTGCCCGGCATGATCAACAAGCTGATCGAGGACTGCGACGTCGAGCTGGGCGACCCGCCCGCGGCGGAGGCGGTGGTCGCCGGCGACCAGGCGGCGCTGGCCCGGGCGATCACGCTCATCGAGAGCGGCCGGGCGATCGAAGGGCTGACGGCGGACAAGCGCGCGCCGGTGCTGGGCATCACGGGCACGGGCGGGTCGGGCAAGTCCTCGCTCACCGACGAGCTCGTCCGCAGGTTCCGCGTCGACAACGACGACAAGCTGCGCATCGCCGTCATCGCCATCGACCCCACCCGCAGGCGCGGCGGCGGGGCGCTGCTCGGCGACCGCATCCGCATGAACAGCCTGGGCCCCCAGGTCTACTTCCGCTCCCTCGCCACCAGGGGCGCCGCCAACGAGGTGCCCGCCTGCCTCGACGAGGTGATCAACGCCTGCCGGGCGGCCGGCTACGACCTCGTGATCGTCGAGACGCCGGGCATCGGCCAGGGTGACGCCGGCATCGTTCCCCACGTGGACGTGCCCATTTACGTGATGACCCCCGAGTTCGGCGCGGCCTCCCAGCTCGAGAAGATCGACATGCTGGACTTCGCCGAGGCCGTCGTGATCAACAAGTACGAGCGCCGCGGCGCGGAGGACGCCCTGCGCGACGTGCGCCGCCAGCTCGTACGCAACCGCGAGGCGTTCGGCGCCCGGCCCGAGGACATGCCCGTCTTCGGCACCATCGCCGCCCGCTACAACGACGCCGGCGTCACGGCCCTCTACCACCACCTCAAGGGTCTCCTGCTGGAGGACGCGGGCCCCGGCCTGCTGCCGCAGGTGTCCGGGCGCACCTCCCAGGTCTCTGCGGCGATCGTGCCGCCCGCCAGGTCCCGCTACCTGGCCGAGATCGCCGAGGCCGTCCGCGCGTACCACGCCGAGACCCTGGCCCAGGCGGAGGTGGCGCGCCGTCGCCAGCAGCTGGCCGCCGTCCAGCAGCTCATGAACGACGACCGGCTCAAGGATCTGCACGCCCAAGCCGACCGCGAGCTCACCGACGAGAGCCGCACCCTGATCGACACCTGGCCGGCCGTCAAGGAGCGCTACACCGCCGACGAGCTGGTCGTGAAGGTACGCGACCGCGAGATCCACACCCCGCTCTGGCGCGAAACGCTTTCGGGCAACCGCGTGCCCCGCGTGGCCCTGCCCCGCTATACCGACCACGGCGACCTGCTGCGTTTCCTGCGGGGCGAGAACCTTCCAGGAACGTTCCCGTTCACGGCCGGCGTGTTCCCGTTCAAGCGTGAGGACGAGGATCCGACCAGGATGTTCGCGGGCGAGGGCGACCCGTTCCGCACCAACCGCCGCTTCAAGCTGCTGTCGCGGGGCCAGCCCGCGACTCGGCTGTCGACGGCGTTCGACTCGGTGACGTTGTACGGCCACGACCCCGACCCCCGTCCCGACATTTACGGAAAAGTCGGCACCTCGGGTGTCTCCATTGCAACCCTCGACGACATGAAGGTGCTCTACGACGGGTTCGATCTGTCGGCGCCCAACACGTCGGTGTCCATGACGATCAACGGCCCCGCGCCCACGATCCTGGCCTTCTACCTCAACACCGCCATCGACCAGGCACTCGATCGTTTCCGCGGCGAGCACGACGGCCGGGAGCCCACGCCTGAGGAGGCCGCGGAGCTCCGGGCCCGCACGCTGGCCACCGTCCGCGGCACCGTCCAGGCCGACATCCTCAAGGAGGACCAGGGCCAGAACACCTGCATCTTCTCCACCGAGTTCAGCCTGCGGATGATGGCCGACATCCAGGAGTGGTTCATCCAGAACGGCGTGCGTAACTTCTACTCGGTCTCGATCTCCGGCTACCACATCGCCGAGGCCGGCGCGAACCCGATCAGCCAGCTCGCCTTCACCCTGGCCAACGGGTTCACGTACGTGGAGGCGTATCTGGCCCGCGGCATGAACATCGACGACTTCGCGCCGAACCTGTCGTTCTTCTTCTCCAACGGCATGGACCCCGAGTACAGCGTGCTCGGCCGGGTGGCCCGCCGCATCTGGGCGGTGGCCATGCGGGAGCGCTACGGCGCCGCCGAGCGCTCGCAGAAGCTGAAGTACCACATCCAGACCTCGGGCCGGTCCCTGCACGCCCAGGAAATGAACTTCAACGACATCCGCACCACCCTGCAGGCCCTGATCGCCATCTACGACAACTGCAACAGCCTGCACACCAACGCCTTCGACGAGGCCGTCACCACCCCGTCGGCCGACTCGGTCCGCCGTGCCATGGCGATCCAGCTCATCATCAACCGCGAATGGGGCCTGGCCAGGAACGAGAACCCGCTGCAGGGCTCGTTCATCATCGAGGAGCTGACGGACCTGGTGGAGGAGGCGGTGCTCGCCGAGTTCGAGCGCCTGTCGGACCGGGGCGGCGTGCTGGGCGCGATGGAGACCGGCTACCAGCGCGGCAAGATCCAGGACGAGTCCATGCTGTACGAGATGCGCAAGCACGACGGCTCGCTGCCGATCATCGGCGTGAACACGTTCACGAAGGAGCTCGACGAACCGGCGCCGCACACGCTGGAGCTGGCCAGGGGCACCGAGGAGGAGAAGCGCTCGCAGCTCGACCGGCTCCAGGCCTTCCACGAGCGCAACCTCTCGGAGACCCCCGCACAGCTGGCACGGCTGCGCGAGGTGGCGATGTCGGAAGGCAACGCGTTCGAGGTGCTGATGGAGGCCGCCCGCCACTGCTCGCTCGGTCAGATCACCGACGCCCTGTTCGAAGCGGGAGGCCAGTACCGCCGCAACGTCTGACGGGCTCCCGCCAGGGCGGGTTCCCGCCACGTGAATGACCTTCCCCGGGGCATGGCGGGAGGAGTGGAATCCACCGCATGCCCCTCAATTTCCCCGCCAGAACGCTGGCCGCCGCGGCGCTCGCGGCGACGGCGTTAGCCGCACCGACGGCCGCGCACGCGGACTCCCGGGAGCCGACACCCCGGGAGCCCGCGCCCCAAGAGACGGAGATCACCCTCATCACCGGCGACCGGGTCCATTACGTGGACGGCCCGGGCGACCGGGACACCGTCACCGTGGACCGGCCGGACGGCGCGCAGGGCGGCGTCCAGGTCCTCCAGACCGACGGGAAGGTCTACGTGCTGCCCGACGAGGCCGTGCCGCTGATCGCGGCCGAGCGGCTCGACCGGCGGTTGTTCGACATCGCGGGCCTGGCGGCCATGGGCTACCAGGGCACGCCGCCGATGATCGTCACCTACTCGGGCCCCACGCCCCGCTCGATGACCGGCGCCGAGGTCGTCAGGCCGCTGCCCAGCGTCAAGGGCGCGGCGCTTCAGGTCGGAGCCGATCCGCGCCCGTTCTGGAACACGATCGCCGCCCCCGCGGCCAGATCGGGCGGCATTGCCAAGGTCTGGCTCGACGGCAAGGCCAGGGTCTCGCTGAAGGAGAGCGTGCCGCAGGTCGGCGCCCCGCAGGCATGGGCCGCCGGCTACGACGGCAAGGGCGTCAAGGTCGCCGTGCTCGACACCGGCGTTGACGGCACCCATCCCGATCTCCAGGGCCGCATCACGGAGTCCGCCAGCTTCGTGCCCGGCGAGGAGGTCAAGGACGTCAACGGCCACGGCACCCACGTCGCCTCCACGGTCGCGGGCACCGGCGCCGCCTCGGCCGGCGCGAACAAGGGCGTCGCCCCCGGTGCGGACCTGCTCATCGGCAAGGTGCTCGCGGACAACGGCTATGGCCAGGACTCGTGGATCATCGCGGGCATGGAGTGGGCCGCGGCCCGGGCGAAGGTCGTCAGCATGAGCCTGGGCAGTGACGTGCCCGACGGCGGCGCCGACCCGATGGCCCAGGCGGTGGACAACCTGTCGAAGCAGCACGGCACGCTGTTCGTGATCGCGGCGGGCAACAGCTACGGCGCGGGCACGATCGGCGCGCCCGGCTCCGCGGCCTCGGCGCTGACCGTGGGCGCGGTGGACAAGGCAGACGAACGGGCCGCCTTCTCCAGCATGGGGCCGCTGGACCGGACGTACGGGCTCAAGCCGGATATCTCGGCTCCCGGCGTGGGGATCAACGCGGCGCACTCGTCGTACAACGACGAGGCGAGCGGGCCGTACTGGCAGCTGGACGGCACCTCCATGGCCACCCCGCACGTCGCGGGCGCGGCGGCCATCCTGGCCCAGCGGCATCCGGACTGGACCGGGCAGCAGGTCAAGGACGCCCTGATGAGCTCGGCGAAGGCGCTGCCGTACACGCCGTTCGAGCAGGGGACCGGGCGGCTCGACGTGGCCGCGGCCCTCGGCGCGGCGGTCACCGCGACAGGCTCGCTGCCCACCGCCTTCTACGACTGGCCGCACGCCGCCGAGGACCCCAAGACAGCCAGAACGATCGCCTACCGCAACGACGGCGACTCCGAGATCACCCTCGACCTGGCCGTCACCGGCTCCGACGCGGCCGGCCTGTCCCCGGCGAAGCTCACCGTCCCCGCGCACGGCACCGCCGAGGCCACGCTCACCATCGACCCGGCGAAGCTCGACCCCGGCACGAATGTCTCCGGCCTGGTGACCGCCACCTCGGGGCAGACCGTCGTCCGCACGTCGTTCGGCGCGGCCAAGGAGCGCGAGCTGTATGACCTGACGCTCAAGCTGCGTGACAGGGGCGGCAGGCCCGCCTCAGGACACATCGTGCTGGCCGGATTCGACGGCAGCATGGTGGCCTACGCGGTGGACGGGGAGCGCACGCTGCGCCTGCCGCCCTCCACGTACACGGCGTACTCGCTGCTGGAGGTGGCGGGCGAGCGGGCCGACACGCGCGGCATGGCGCTGCTCACCGACCCGGAGATCACGCTCGACCGGGACACGGAGGTCGCGCTCGACGCGAGCCGGGCCAGGCGGACCAGCGTCACCACCCCCAAGATCGGCGAGCGTCGGCAGATGCAGCTCGACTTCCTCAGGACCATCCCCGACATGAGGCCGGTCAGGCTCGGCTACATCCTGCCCATCTGGTACGAGAGCGTGTACGTCTCCCCGACCGAGAAGGTGACCAAGGGCTCGTTCGACTACCTGACCCGCTGGCGAATGGGCGAGCCCTCGCTGACCATCGACTCGCTGATCACGACCGTGCAGGGCGGCGGCACGCTCACCGACGGCCGCACGACGCTCACGACGGTCGCCGCCGGAAAGGGCGCGGCTCAGGACTACGCGGGCGTCGACGCCAAGGGCAAGGCCGTCATCGTCACGCGCAGCGCCGAGGTGAGCCCCGAGGAGCGGGCCCAGCAGGCGATCGCCGCAGGCGCCAAGCTGCTGGTCGTCGCGAACGACCAGCCGGGACTCCTCTACGAGTGGTACGGCGAGGAGCTCCCCATCCCGGTCGTGCTGATCCCGCGCGACAGCGCCGCCGGGCTGGCGGGCAAGACGGTCGAGGTCACGCAGAAGCGCTACGCGTCCTACCTGTACGACCTGGTGGACCTGCACAAGGGCGGCGTCCCCGACCGGGAGCTGACCTACCGCCCGCGACACCTGGCACAGGTACGCGGCGTCTACCACGGCGCCACCACCGGCCAGGAGGGCGGCGGCTTCCGCTACAATCTCCAGGATGGCTGGGGCCCGGCCATCGGGTTCAGGGAGCGCGAGTACTTCCCCGCCGAGCGCACCGAATGGGTGACGACCGGCAGCGGCTACCGCTGGTACGAGACCCACTTCATCGGCGGGGACGACGACTGGGAGATGCGCCAGCAGCCTCAGGTCTACCGGCCGGAGCAGAGGGTCACGCACGAATGGTTCGCGCCCGTGGTGCGGCCCAGGCTGGGCACGGAGTACTGGGGGCCGTTCCGCGAGGACGACGGCGGGATGCAGCTCAACATCCCACCGCTGAGCGACGGCACGCCCGGGCACTCGGGTGGCGGCGGGGACGAGTACGCCACCATGTCGATCGCGCTCTACCAGGGTGACAAGCTGATCAAGCAGTCGAAGGGTCGTGCGCTGACGGTCTGGACCGCCCTGCCCGACGAGGCGGCGCCCTACCGTGTCACGCTCGACGTGAACCGGGACGCGCAGCGCTGGCGCACGTCCACGCGCACCCACACCGAGTGGGGCTTCGTGTCGGCCAAGCCTCCGGCCGGCAGCGACTACCGCACCGACATCCCCATGATGCAGCTGGACTACGACGTCAAGGCGGCCGGACCGCTCGTCAAGATCGGCTTGTCGGCGACCACGCAGGAGTGGCTGGACGGAGCGAGCAAGGCCACGAAGGCCACGCTGTCAGTCTCCTACGACGACGGCGCCTCCTGGCAGCCGGCCAAGCTCGTGCCGGACGGCGCGGGCGGGTGGGCCACTGTCGTGAAGGGCGGCTCGCTGTCGCTCAAGGCCACCGCGGCGGACACCAAGGGCAACACGGTGAGCCAGGAGATCATCCGGGCGGTCGTGAGCTAAATAACCGTGCAGTCACGATTCGGGGCCGAAGGGGCATTTGTCGCCTTCGGCCCTACCTTCTCTCCCATACTGATGGGCGTTTCCGGCGAGCAGAGGGAGACGGAAAGCGTGCTCGAGGCGCTGGGCCTCACCGTGGGCGAGGACGCGGTCTACCGCTTCCTCATCGACGGGCCGCGCGCCCTGCCCGACCTCGCGGCCGCTCTCGACCGGCCGCTCGCCTCCGTGGAGAAGGACGTCGTCACGCTGATCGGCCGGGGCCTGGTCTCGCGCTTGCCGGACCCGTCCCTCCAGTACGTCGCCGCACCACCCGCGGTCGCGCTCGGCGGCCTGCTGACGGCACGCAGGGAGGAGCTCCGGACGGCGGAGCTGGCCATCGCGGCGCTTGCCGAACAGCACCGGATGGCCGCCACCGACCGCGCCGTCGGCGACCTCATCGAGGTGGTGACGGGCGTGGAGGCGGTACGGCAGCGCTTCCTGCAGATCCAGGCGGCGGCGAGGAAGCGGGTGCGCTCGTTCTCCACCGCGCCCTTCGTGGCGGTGCCCCCGGGGGCCAACCCGGCCGAGAACCAGGCCGTGGATCGCGGGGTGGAGTATCTCGTCGTGGTGGAGCGCGAGGTCATGGCCGGCCCCGGGGCGGTGGCCGAGACGATCGACTCCCTGCGCAGGGGCGTGCAGGTCAGAGTGACGGACAAGCTGCCCATCAAGCTGATGATGGCCGACAGCGAGCTCGCCCTGGTGCCGCTGACCACCGAGCCCGGCGGGGAGCCCGCCGCAGTGCTCCTGCACCGCAGTGGGCTGCTGGCCGCCGTGGAAGCCCTGTTCGACGCGGTGTGGCAGCAGGCGTACCCCTTGCTCCTGGACGCCGCGGGAGCGATCGACGAGCAGCGGGAGTCCTCGGTCACCGAGCTGGACAGGAAGATCCTCGGGCTGCTGCTGTCGGGGCTGACCGACGAGGCGGTGGCGGGACAGCTGGACCTGTCGCTGCGCACGCTCCAGCGGCGGCTGCGGGCGCTGATGGACCTGGCGGGGGTGCGAACGCGCGCCCAGCTCGGCTGGCACGCGGCCCGCAACGACTGGGCGTGATCCTGCCCTGGATAGGATCCGGGTCGAGCACATCGCTAACGAGGAGGCTTTCATGTCCGACGTCACCCTCAGGGGCAATCCCATCACCGTGGGCGGCACCTTCCCGCAGGCTGGCGACAGCGCGCCCGCGTTCCGCCTGGTGGGCAACGATCTGGCGGAGCGCTCCCTGGAGGACTTCGGCCAGGCGACCAAGGTGCTCAACATCTTCCCGAGCGTCGACACCGGCGTCTGCGCGGCCTCGGTGCGGCGCTTCAACCAGGTGGCCGCCGAGCACCCCGGCGTCGAGGTGCTCTGCGTGTCCGCCGACCTGCCGTTCGCGCAGAAGCGGTTCTGCGGCGCGGAGGGGCTCGACAACGTGACCATGTTGTCGCTCATGCGGGGCCGCGAGTTCCTGACCAACTACGGCGTGGCGCTGGAGTCCGGGCCGATGGCGGGGCTGGCCGCGCGGGCGGTCGTGGTGCTCGACGGCGACAACAAGGTGATCTACTCCGAGCTGGTGCCGGAGATCGCGCAGGAGCCCGACTACGAGGGTGCGCTGAGCGCACTCAAGTAGGCCTCGCGGGAGGCCGCAGTCAGCGCACTCAAGTAGGCCTCACAGGCGGGATCTGATGTCCGCGGCCAGCTCCAGCAGGTGCTGGTCGCTCGTGGCGGTGAGCTGGAGGTCCAGGATCAGCTCGTGGACCCCGGCCTCCGCCGCGGTGGCCAGATAGGCCGCGAGCTCGGCCACGGTGCCGCTCCTCGGCGGGCGGCCCTGATCGGTCACGACGGGGTTGCAGCGCATGACCATGCGCAGCGTCCCTGGGTCGCGGCCGGCCTGCTCGGCACTCACGCACACCGTCCGCCACATTGCCGTGAGCATGGAGATGGGCAGCGGGCCGGTCAGCCAGCCGTCGGCCCGGCGGCCGATGCGGCGTAGCGCGGGCTCGGAGAAACCGGCCAGGTAGAGCGGCAGGCGGTGGGCCGGCTTGGGCTCGATGTGGCTGGGCACGATCGTCCACAACTCGTGCTCGAACGAGACCGGGTCCGTGCCCCAGATCGCCTCCAGTGCGTCCAGGGTGGCCTCGTACCGCTTCCCCCGGTCTTTCCACGGCACGCCGTTGGCGGCGTACTCGTCGGAGGACCAGCCGAGCCCGAGGCCGGCGGCGAGCCGGCCGCCGCTGAGGTGGTCGATCGTGGCGAGGGAGCGGGCCAGGACGGGCGGCGGATACCAGCAGGCGTTCAGCGCGCTGGTGCCCAGCCGCATGGTGGAGGTGGCCGAGGCGGCCACCGACAACACCGCGAACGGGTCCAGGAACACCCGATGCGCCTCCGGGATGCCGTCTCCGCCCGGATAGCGGTCCCTCGGCCGCAGCGGCGTCATCAGCCGGTCGCCTGCCCACAGCCCGGCGAACCCCATCTCCTCGGCCGCCCGCGCCACGTCGAGCACGCTGCACAGTGCGGCGAACCTGCCGTACTGCGGCACCGCCAGCCCGACCTCCACGCCTCAGCCCTTCCGGCCCACGCCGCACAGGATCAGTGACGACTCAGGTCCGTCGGTGAAGTCGACGGTGTCGCCCGGCTCGGGATGCCACTCGGGCAACCAGACCAGGCCCGGGTCCACCAGCTCGAACCCGTCGAAGAGCTCCATGATCCGCTTCCTGCCACGCAGCGTGAGCGGCGCGCTGGCCGTCCGGTAGACCGCGGTCGCCGTGCTCACGGCGGCGGCGCGGGCGTCGCTGGTGCCGTGGGACAGGACGAGGTAGCTGCCGGGCGCCACGGCCTGGCGCAGGGTCGCGATGATCTCCTGCGGCCGCTCGGAGTCGGTGACGAAATGCATGACCGCCGCCAGCAGCACACCCACGGGACGGCCGAAGTCGATCGCCCGCGCGACCTCGGGATCGTCCAGGATGTCGCCGGGCTTGCGGAGGTCGCCCTGGACCACTGTCGTGCCGCCCTGACCGGCCAGCAACGCCCGCGCGTGCACCATGACCACCGGGTCCACGTCGGCGTAGACGACCTGGGAGCCGCCGCCGGCGATCTGGTGCACGTTCTCCCGCCGCGGCAGCCCCGTGCCGATGTCGAGGAACTGCCGCACCCCGGCCGCGGCGAGGTGACGCACGGCGCGGGTGAGGAACGCCCGGTTCGCGCGGGCGGCGGCCCGCACTTCCGGCGCCACTCTCAAGATCCGCTCCGCCGCCTCCCTGTCCACAGGGAAGTGGTCCTTGCCCCCGAGAAAGTAGTCATAGAGCCGGGCAACGTTGGGCGTGTCCGGA
Organism: Nonomuraea turcica; assembly: GCF_030718205.1. Taxonomy (GTDB): domain Bacteria; phylum Actinomycetota; class Actinomycetes; order Streptosporangiales; family Streptosporangiaceae; genus Nonomuraea. The sequence continues at coordinate 351,004 of NZ_JAUZQF010000008.1, read as the reverse complement.
TCGAAGCCGCGTGACTCTCGCTCCACCGCATCCCCCCGATCACGTGGTAACGATCTTTCGGGTGATTCTACGGATCTATACCGACATCAGGCCGCACTTATCCATAGATCTAGGGTGTGGATATGGATGACCTCGGTATGGCGGTGGCCGTTCCGGAGACGGTGCGGCGGATCGTGTCCCTGGTGCCGTCGCTGACCGAGTCCGTGGCGGCGACCGTGCCGGAGGCGTTGGTGGGAGCGACCGACTGGTGCTCGCACCCGGCCGACCTCGACGTGGCCAGGGTCAAGGGCACCAAGAATCCCGACCTGGAAGCGATCAGGAAGCTCCGGCCCGACGTGGTCCTGGCCAACGCCGAGGAGAACCGCCTGGCCGACCTCGATGCCCTGCGTGCGGCGGGGATCGCGGTCTGGGTCACCAAGATCGAGACCCTGGAGGAGGCCTTCGTTTCGCTGGATCGGATGTTCACGTACGCATGCCGTACCAACCGCCCGGCCTGGCTGGACGCGGCGGAGGCGGCGTGGCGGACGGCCACGTGGGACGGCCCGAGGAGGACGGCGATCATCCCGATCTGGCGCCGGCCGTGGATGGTCGTCGGTCGCGCCACCTTCACCGGGGACGTGCTGAAGCACCTCGGCGTCGACAATCTGTATGTCGGCCACGCCGAGCGTTACCCCAAGATCCCGCTCCCCGAGCTGGTGGGGCGCCGGCCCGACCTGGTGGTCCTGCCCGACGAGCCCTACGCGTTCTCGGCGACGGACGGCCCGGAGTGTTTCCCCGGCCGCACATGCGCTCTGGTCAGCGGGCGGCTGTTGACCTGGTATGGTCCGTCGCTGGTCGAAGCGCCCGAGTTGTTGCGCCGCGACCTCGGAGGCTGAGGGGTCAGTTAACTGGTTCGGCCAGGCGGCGTCCACGGAGGCGGGGGAGATCACGTGCTCCAGACGAATATGTGGGGCTGCTCCCGGAACACGCCGCTGCGCTCGGCGAGCCCTACGCCCGCCACCTGGGCGACGGAGTCCGGGAGTTTCACCGAGCCGGAGGACGTAGCCGAAGCCCGTCGCGAGATCCGCCCGGATCGAAGGCTCCGACACCGTGCCCACACTGCCCCTCCTCGCCAAGCTGGCCGAGGCCCTGGACGCCACCCTCAACATCGCCCTCGATAGCGACGACACCCAGGTGAACTTCACAGGACACGCTCCGACGTGGCCTGAGCAGCCCCAAGCACTCCGCGGTACCCAGCGCACTTCGCGAGATTCGGTGCTTGACGTCGGCTGGCCGCTGATGGCCAGGGCCGTCAGGAGAAGGGAGAACTCCTGTCGGACTTCGTCGCTGCTTGTAGTGGATGATTGAGGGCCAGCCGGGCGATCTCGGCGATCTCCGGGAGTTCGCCGACCGACTCGGGCCCGCTGACGACCGCGAACCGGTTCCCGCCGAACACGGCGATCTCCAGCTCGCCCGCGTGCCGGGCCTCGTACCGAGGGCCGGGCGCGCTCTCCACGTCCCTCACGGTCCCGCACTCGGCATAGAACCGCTTGAACGTGTCCATGCCGTCCACACCGGACACCACCAGCTGGGACACCGACGCCCCGCCGGAAGACCGGAACACCCGGACCCGCACGTCCGAGTCCCCGGAAACGATCTTCTCCTGCCCGCAGGGCACGAGATCGTCCTCCAGGTCCGCCCAGGTGCCTTCCGAGGTCCTCACCTCACTCCAGCCTCCGGGCAGCCTGCCCGGATCCAGGAGCACGTCCGGTGGTGGCGCCTGTCCACCCGGCGTCGCGCCACACCCGGCCACCAACATGACGATCAACCAGATCCGTCTCATGTGTCCCCTTTCCGATGCATGTACTCCTGAGGGGCCCGAGAGGTTCCCAGGAGATCCACGACCAGACCGGCCACCACCGCCAGCCCCGCGACGAACGCCGCGGGCAGCAGGTGGGCCGACCGGGGAACGAGGTCCGCCGGCGGCGGGGCGAGCCCGGCGGCCAGGGCCGCGCTCGCCATGGCCCACAGCAGGCCCATGCCCACCTTCACCCCGGACACCCTGCTCGTGTCGTCGAGACACCCGCAGGGCACCCGCCCCCGGGTCCGCCACACCACGACCAGGTAGCCCACGAGCAGCAGGTGCCATACCGCGGCCAGCGCGCCCGCGGCCCGGACGGCGGGGTGCGCTCCGCTAAGCCAGGCGGCCGCCAGCGACAGTCCGACGACGGGCTCCACCCTGCTGCCCTGGCGGGCCAGCCACCCGGGCAGCAGGGCGTGCGACGTGATCACTCCGATGCCGTGCCTGAGGTGCCGTACCCCGGCCACGACCAGCAGGAGGGCTCCCGCCAGCGCCACGTCGGCGATCAGAGCCATCCTTCTCCCAGGATGACGATCAGAGGCAGGACGAAGCCCGCGGCGCAGAACCGGCCGATCCAGGCCATCCGGCGCAGCAGCACCCGGTCCCATTGCTGAGGGTCGCCACTGACCGAGCGGGCGAGCGGCATCAGCACCCGGCCGAGGCCGAACCCCAGCCCGGCGAGCACGCCGGGGAGGACTCCGCCGATCAGTACGACGGTGAGGACCAGCGCGTGCGGCAGCGCCGTCGGGGTGAACGTGCGGACCCCGGTGCCCATCTCGAACCCGAATTGGAACGGGCCCTCGAAGTCACGGCGCGGGATGACGTCCTGCGGCACGAGCCGGCGGTTCTGCGGCAGTTGCAGCGGCCGCCCCGCGAACTCGAACACCATGATCACACTGATGAGCGCGATGAGCGCCCATACCCTGCCTGCGGCAGGCACCACTGAGACGAGGCCGCCGAGGGCTCCCACCACCGTTCCCGACACCATCCCGCCCACGATGAGACCGGAGGAGAACGAGGTCAACTGTCCTCGCCAGACCGACGAGGTGAGCAGATCCGCCGAGTTGAGGCTTCAAACGGAGCCGGACAACGAGTAACCGGCGGTGACGCCCATCAGCGTCCAGGCCAGCAGCTCCGCCTGGCCCAGGCGCGCCCAGTGGGCGAGTGCCAGCGCGAGCGCCGCGAGCAGCAGCCCGGCGGCGGCTCGCGGCGCGGACAGCAGCCTCACGGCCTCGCCTTGGAGCAGATGTAGAAGGTGTCGCCCACGCCGTAGACGCGGTAGTAGCCGTCGGCACAGCGGTAGGGCACCCCGCTGTGCGTCCAGCGCCAGGCGTTCCGATTGGCGAGGCTACCGGCCCCGCACGCCTTGATCGGGATGTACGCCGAGTACGCGTTGCCGTCCGTGCGGAACCAGCCGTCGCTCCCGCAGTACGAGCTGGCGTAGGGCGCGCCGACGCACACCTTGGTGTTGTTGCTGTAACCGGCCCAGGAGCCGTACCCGGCGCAGTCGGTGTATTCGGTGCCGACCGTCGCGGAGGCGCTCTTGCTCCTCCCACCCGGCAGCGCGCTCACGATGTTGATCGCGAGTGCGCCGCCCAGCACGCCCAGCGTCTGGAACACGGCGCGGCGCGACACCCGGCTCTGGCGCGGGGCCTCGGAGTCCAGCACGGAGGGCACGCTCGCCCAGTAGTCAGTGGTCATGTCACTCACCTCACGTTCGCAGAGGAGCGGACCTCGAGATGCCGGTCCAGGTCGTCGTCGGAGCCCACGGCCCGGCGCCAGATCTCGGCGCCGTCGGGGGCGTACTTCACCAGGGACGGGGTGACGCCGACCGCCACCGCTCCCAGCAGGTCCGCGTTCACGATGGATTCGATGTCCGTCCCCGCCGTCCACTCGGCGCAGGCGTCCGCCGCGCTCAGCAGCTTCAGATGGCCGCCGACGCGGCCGTCGGAGACGGCGGCGAGACGGGCGGCGCGCTCGCGGCAACTCTGGCAGTGCTCCGTGACGACCAGGACGAACGTGGGGCGCTCGTCCGGAGAGGCGAAGCGGGGGACGGTGCGGGCGGCCGCCACGGCGGAGGGAGCCGGAGCCCCGGTCGCCAGCGCCGCCTGCTGGAGGTCGCGCACCATCCTGAGCAGCGCGGACAACGCGAAGAGTGCGATGACCATACCGAGGAAGGACAGCACGGCGAGGGAGTTGACGATGTTCTGCATGGGCGTCAGCTCAGCGTGCACACGAGGGAGTCGGCCACGGCCGCGAACCTCGGGTCATCAGGATTTATCGCGATGAGAGAGGTGGCGGTGGACTCGTTCACCAGCATCGCGGTGCGGCGCAGCCTGCCGTCGGCGCCGGGTTCGTCCAGCTTCCAGAGCTCTCCTCCCCGCACCCGCTTGCCGACCCGGGCCGGCACCTCGGACTCGGCCTGCCCACGGGGCTTGACCTGGACCGAGCAGACCCCGTCGAGGGTGTTGACGGCGATCACGTTGCCCAACCGGACCTGCGATCCGGGACGGGGCTTCAGCACGAGGCCGTCCGGGGAGTCCTGCATGTCGAACTTGTTCAGCTCGTCCATGAAGACCTCGAAGGGCACCGCGGTGCCCGGGATGAAGCTGTAGAGCTCGTGGTACGGGCCGATCCACACCATCGTGGTTCCGCCGATCTCCGGGTCCTCGTACGAGACCAGCCTGGCCCCGTTCCACGACACCTCTCTGACCACGAACCGTTCGTACTCGCCCAGATGGCGGGCGACGAGTTCCCTGGCGCCGGCCGCACCGGTGTGCAGCCGGTATCCACCGGCGGGCGAGTGGGTCCACAGGACGCTGCTCCACCTGGTCGTAAAGGGCGCGGGCAAGCCCTCGACGGTCAGTGTCCGGCCGTCGGGAGTCCGTATGGGCATGGGCATACCTCCTGCATGATCGGTTGCCTGCCTCCATGATCGTGGCGGCCTGTCCACGATCGCCACATTTCCGCCACACACCCGCCTCACCCGTCCATGAGGATCTTGTGGTGGAGCAGCGCCAAGGTCTGCGAGGGACCTATGCCGAGCCGTTGCACCAGCGTGGCCCGGCACTCGTGGTAGGCGAGCAGCGCGTCCGCCCGCCGTCCGCTCAGGTGGTAGGCCAGCATGAGCCGCGCGCGCAGATCCTCCCTGAGCGGGTCCCAGGAGATCGCCTCCCGCAGGCGGTCGATGGCCGTCTCGTACGCGCCCATCCGGATGCATCCGTCGGCGAAGTCGCCCACCACGGCCGTGCGCCACCCGTTGAGCCGGGTCGCGGCGTTCGCCAGCACCTCGGAGGTCCCCGCGAGATCCTGCAGCGCGGTCCCCCGCCACAGGCCCAGCGCCGCCCCGAGCATCTCCGTCGCGTCCTGCTCTGACGTGAGAGCCAGCGCCGCCTGTCTGCGTAAGGACTCGAAGGCCGCCACGTCCAGCCCGTCGCAGCCGAGCCCCGTGATCCGGTAGCCGCCGGGCACGGTCTCGATCCGCACCTGCGACCCCACCAGCGCCTGGCGCAGCCCCACGATATAGGTCTGCAGGTTACGCCGCGCCGACGCCGGGCTCCGCTCTCCCCACAGTCCGCGGATGCACCGTTCGGTGCTGACCACCTGTGGCGCGTCGAGCAGCAGCAGAGCGAGCAGCTGCCGGTGCTTGACCCTGGTGATTCCCACGGTCCGGCCGTCCGGCTTCTCGATCTCGAAGTGCCCGAGCAGCAGGAATCTCATCTCCAACTTCCCCCACCTTGAACGGATCGACGAGTCGTGATCCCGTCATCGATCGCCTACTGCTCATGGGGGCGGCGCCACGCTGCGAGCCCTCACACGAGACGAATTCTGACTTGATTTCCGGACAGGTATCAAGAAGGAGATTCGGACATCGACCGCCCGACGAGCCGTATGCGTTCTGCGCGACGGACGGCCCGGAGTGTTTCCCCGGCAGCACGTGCGCCCTGGTCAGTGGGCGGCTGCTCACCTGGTACGGTCCCTCGCTGGTCGAGGCGCACGAGCGGTTGCGCCGCGATCTCGGCGGCTGAGAGGTCAGCTGACCGGCTCGGCCAGGGCGGCGTCCACGGACGCGGGGGAGAGCACGTGCTCCATGACGATGACCGCCATGCCCACGATCCCCGCCCGGTCGCCCAGCGATGAGGTGACGATCTCCAGGTTCCTGGTCGTGTACGGCAGGCTGCGCCGGTAGACGATCTCCCTGATCCCGGTCAGGTAGTGCTCCCTGGTCTCCGCCATGTCCCCGGCCAGCACCAGCACGCCGGGGTTGAGCAGGCTGACAGCGGTGGCCAGCACGATTCCCAAGGTCCGCCCCGCCTCCTGGGTACGGGCGATGGCCGTGGGATCGCCGGCCTGTACGAGCCGGACCACGTCCCGGCTGAACTCCTGGCCCAGGTCGGTGGCGAGGGCGTGGCCGCTGGCCAGCGAGGCGACGCAACCGCGCGAGCCGCAGGTGCAGACCCGGTCGTCGCTCTCGCGGATGCGTACATGACCGATGTTTCCGGCGGCTTCCTCGACGCCGCGATAAATCTGGCCATCGAGGATGATGCCGGTGCCTATCCCGGTCGAGACCTTGATGAGGATCAGCGAGTCGGTCTCCCGCCAGGACGACCACCACTCGCCCAGAGCCATCGCGTTGGCATCGTTCTCCACCAGGATCGGCACGTCGTACTCCGCCCCGATGGCCGCGCCTACCGGATGGTCGTCCCACCCCGGCATGAGGAACGACCTGATCACCCGCCCGTTGGTGTGATCCACCGAGCCCGGCAGGTCCAGCCCGATGCCGCACACCTCGGCGGCGGGCCGGCCGTGCCGGTCCAGCATGCGCTGGAAGGCCTGCCGCACCCACGACAGCACGGCCTCGGGCCCGCGGTCGATGCGCATCTCGGTGCTCTCCTCGGCCAGCGGCCGGGCGGCCAGGTCGGTCAGCGCCGCCCGGACGTGCGTGGCGCCCAGGTCGGCGACCAGCATCAGCCGCTTGGTCGCGTCCACCTCGAGCACCGAGGGCGGTCGCCCGCCCCCGGATGCCCCGACGCCGGACTCGTGGATGTATCCGGCGTCGATGAGCCGGTCCACCCGGTCAGTGATCGTCGACCGGGACAGGCCGGTGTACTCGATGAGTTCCTTGCGTGTACGGCAGGTGCCATTGCGGATGAGCTGGAGGATCTGCCCTGCCGTCAGCATGGTTCATCCCTTCTCGGCTCCTGCCGTCAGCCCTTCCGTCAGCAGGCGCTCACTGGCGAAGAACACGATCACGATCGGCAGCGTGAGCACCACCGACCCGGCCATCAGGACCGTCGTCGGGATCTCGATGCTTCCCGCGAGCTGCGAAAGCCCCAGGGAAACGGTCCAGCTGTCCCGCCGCTCCACCAGGAAGAGCAGGGCGAACAGGAACTCGTTCCATGCGATCATGAAGGCGTAGAGGCCGGTGGCCATCAGCGCGGGCTTGGAGAGCGGCAGCACCACCCGCCAGATGGTCGACAGTCTCGTGCACCCGTCGATCGCGGCCGCTTCCTCCACGCTCTGCGGCACGGTCTCGAAGTAGTTGCGGAGCATGTATACCGTGACAGGCACCGTTTGCGCGATATACACGAGGATCAGGCCGATCAGGGATCCTCGGAGCCCCAGCATCGTGAAGAGCACGAACAGCGGGATGGCCAGCACGATCGCCGGGAACAGGTACACCGCCAGGAACAGGAAGTGCACCTGCCGCCGCCCGAAGAAGCGCAGCCGCGCCACCGCGTACGCGCCCGGGATCGAGATCAGCAGCGTGAACGCCACCGACGCGACCGCGATGATCGCGCTGTTGCGCATGAACGTCAGGAAGCCCTGCCTGGTCAGGACGTTCACGTAGGTGTCGAGGGTGAAGCTGGCCGGCCAGAGCGAGCCGGGATCCAGGATGAGCTCCTGGATGTCGCGGACCGACAACATCACCATGTAGAAGAACGGAAACGCGGTGACCAGGAAGAGCACCAGGATCACCAGCGGCTTCAGATACCTGAACAGGGTCCGTTCGACGTTATCTCTGCTCATCGCGCTCACCCCCGCCGAAGAATCGCAGGTAGACGACGAGGAACACGACGAGCACGACCGCCAGCACGATCGCCTGCGCGGCCGAGGCGCCGATGTCGTCGCGGGCGGTCAGGAAGTTGTAGACCCGCACGCTGACGACCTCGGTGCCGGCCCCGCCGCCGGTCAGCAGATAGACGTCGTCGAACTTGGTGAACGTGAACACGAACCGCAGCACCGACAGCAACGCGATGATGCGCCACAGCTGCGGCATGATCACGTACCGGAAGCGCTGGGTGGGCGTGGCCCCGTCCACCACCGCGGCCTCGTCCAGTTCGGCGGGCAGTGCCTGCAGCCTGGCCAGGATGAACAGGAACGCGAACGGGAAATACCGCCAGGCCTCGAAGGCGATCACCGTCAGCAGCGCCACGGGCACCTGGATGCCCAGGAACTCGCCGTTGGCCTGGGTGAGGAAGGCGATGGGCTCGCGCAGCCAGGTGTTGACGATGCCGTACTGCGGGTTGAGCATCGTCTCCCACAGGAACGCCACCGCCACGACCGGCGCCACGTACGGGATCAGGATCGAGGCCCTGACCAGGGTCCGGCCGACGAACCTGTCCCGCAGCGCCAGCGCCGCCACCAGCCCGATCACGATCGACAACGCCGTTCCCGCGACCGTGTAGACGAGGGTGTTGACCAGGGACGTCCAGAAGCCCGGCTCGGAGATCACGTACGTGAAGTTCTCCAGCGTGTAGTTGCCGAAGATCCCCACCCGCCGGATGTTGATCAGCCGCGCGTCCTGGAACGCCAGCATGATCGCCCACAGCAGCGGCACCACCACCACGACCAGCGTGATGATCAGCGTCGGCGAGATCAGGACGAGCCCGGCGCGGCCCTCCTGCTGCCGAAGCGTGCGGCCTTTGGGTTTACCGGGCGCCGCCGCGGGTCTCTCACGCGTCGTCGTCACTGCCGGATCCCGCGCTTGATCGTCTCCACGTCCGCCTTGGCCTGGGCGGCCGCGGCCTGGGGGGTGAGGGACCCGTCGACGACCCCGCTCAGCGCCTTGGGCACCGGCAGCTCGCCCATGGTGGCGCCGACCAGCTTGCCCTGCCCCTGCGCGATGCCCCAGCGGGCGAACGTGTCCGGGCTCTTGCGCAGGGACTCCAGCACGTCGGCCGGGTAGATGTCGGCCAGCGGCTTCTTGGAGTCGACCCCGGCGGGCAGCTTGTTCCACTGCTCGGCGAAGGTGGTGCGGGTGGGGAACTTGCCCTCGGGCGCCATGCCGATCCAACGCTCGTAGCCCTCGTTCATCATGTACGCGACGAACTTGGACGCCGGGTCCTTGGCCGCGTCACGGGTGATCGCCCACGAGACGATCTCGCCGTACTGGGCGGGTGCGCTTCCGTCCGGTCCCTTCAGCGCCGTCACCACGCCGGTGTTCTTGGCCAGCCACTCGGGGTCCTCGCGGCACTCCTGGCAGCTCGGCAGCGCGTCCTTCCGCAGCCCCGCCATCTCGTCCAGGATGAACGACGACCAGATCATCATGGCCGCCTTGCCCGAGAAGTACGTGGCCCGGGTGGTGTCGACGTCCTGCTTGCCCTTGACCGAGTAGTTCTTGGCCAGGTTCGAGTAGAACTCGAAGGCCCGTACGCACGCCGGCGAGTCCAGGGCGACATTTCCGGAATTGTCGACCAGCTGGCACCCGTTCGCCTGCGCCACGTGCTCGAAGCTCTGCGCGGTGAACGAGTCCTTCGGTGCGATCGCCAGCGTGATGCCCGCGACCCCGCCCGTGTTGAGCTTCTGAGCCGCCGCCTGCAGCGCCTCGTACGTGTCCGGCGGCTGCAGCCCGGCCTTGTCGAACAGGTCCTTGCGGTAGAGGATCAGCTGCGCCCACCCGTCGCTGGGCACCGCGAGCAGCTGGCCTTCTGAGGTGTTGAGCTCCAGGGCCCGCGGGGAGAAGGAGTCCCTGCCGAGCTGGTCCACGACCCTGCCCGGCGTCTCGGTGTCGAGCAGCTCGTTGGTCTCCAGCTCGCGGACCGCGGACAGGGGCAGCGCGCCGATCACGTCGGGCAGGTCATCCGCGGCGGCGGCGGCCGTGATCGCCTGGCTGAACTGGTCCTCGGCCATGGCGACCAGCTCCACCTGGACGCCGGTCTTCTGGGTGAACTCGGTGACGATCTGCTTCTGCACGGCCATCCGGTCCTCGAGGTTCTCCTCGGTCCAAACCGTGATCTTGTTGGCTGCGGTCGGCTGCTCGCCGCCGCCGTCACCGCAGGCCGCCACCGTGGCGGCCGTCAGCAGTGCGACGGAGAGGACGGCGGTTACCTTCTTCGGCATGGCGCGCTCCTCTGGTTGGGGATATGCCCGCCCTTACCCCGGGATCAGATGGCGCAACGTGCGGGAGGCGATACCGAGACCGGTCTGTACCCTCTCCGTGCCTCCGCTCCACACGGTGTGGTGTCCGTGGTCAAGAGGTGGGCTATGTCCGGAAATGTACGGTCGCGGCCATCGTGGTGCCAGCTCTTCATCAGGCGGTTCTCAATGACGATCTCCACGTCCGGACCTTCCTGGTCATGTCCGTACTTCTCGTAGGATGCGATCGAGAAAAGCGCTGGTCCGGCTTCGGGGAAGATGCCCTGGATTAGAGCACGTTCAGCCTCGGTCAAAACGATCTACCTGAATGTGACGTCCGCCATCCGAAGCGAGGCGACCAGCCACTTCCGGTGCCTCGAAGCCCTGCTGAACGGCCCACTCGAGCGACGTCGGTAAGGTCACTTTCCACAAGACACGCGCCAGAAACCCCAATTGCATCAGCAGCCTCCGGCGGAAGACGTAGACTTAAGTGTGTTACGGGCGCAAGTATCGTGTGCAAACAAGCAATAAAGCTTTGTCTTTTGATTGATCATTAAGCGTAAGTGTTGGGGAATGCGCGTCATCACCTTTGAAGAGCCAGGCCAAGTCCGCGTCGGCCTGGAGTCGCCCGCCGATCTCGTTCCGGGCTCCGTACGCGTGAAAACGCTCTACTCCGGAGTCTCGGCAGGCACCGAACTCACCGCCTATCGCGGGACGAACCCTTATCTCAGCCGCAAGTGGGACACCGAGCGCCGGCTGTTCGTCGAGGGTCAGACCCATGCCTACCCGCTGAGCGGCTGGGGATACCAGGAGGTCGGCGAGGTGGTGGAGGCGGCGCCCGATGTCGCCGATCCCCCTGTCGGCGCTCTCGTGTGGGGCATCTGGGGCCACCGTGCCGAGGCCGTCGTGCCGGCGGAGAAGCTGGTCGGCCACGTGCTGCCGCCCGGCGCCGACCCGCTGACCGGCGTCTTCGCCCGCGTGGGCGCCATCGCGCTCAACGCGGTGCACGCCGCCGACGTGCACCTGGGTGACCAGATCGCGATCTTCGGCCAGGGCGTCATCGGGCTGCTCGCCACTCGCCTGGCCGTGCTCAGCGGCGCCAGGGTGGTCGCCGCCGACGCCATTCCCGACCGGCTCGAGCTGGCCAGGACGTTCGGCGCGGCCGAGACGTTCGACATCGCCTCGGGCTCGGTCGCCGAGTTCATGCGCAAACGGGTCGATGGCGCCGACACCGTCATCGAGCTGAGCGGCAGCCACCTCGGGCTGCACGAGGCCATCAGGACCGTGCGCAAGGGCGGACGGGTGGTGGCCGCCGGGTTCTACCAGGGCGACGGCATCGGGCTGCGGCTCGGCGAGGAGTTCCACCACAACCAGGTCCAGCTCGTCGCCTCCCAGATCGGCGGGGTCGCCTCGTGGCTGGCGCACCGGTGGGACGTCGAGCGCCTGCAGCTCACGTTCATGGAGCTCGTGCACCGGGGCGAGGTCGACGTCACCGAGCTCATCAGCCACGTCGTGCCCGTCGATCGGGCCGCCGAGGCTTTCGACCTGATCGACAAGCATCAGTCCGAAGTGCTCCAGCTCGTCTTCCAATTCGAGGAGTGAACAGTGAAGCTCGCCGTACAGGAGCAGCTTCTGCCCGGCCGCACGCTGCAGGAGAAGTTCGCGTTCGCGGTTGACGCCGGGTTCGACGCCATCGAGCTGCGCGGTAAGGGGGATTTCCACTTCGCGGGCCGGCTCACCGAGCTCAAGCGGGCCCTGGCCGACGGCGTCGTCATGCCGACGGTCTGCGTGGACATGCCGCACTTCATCGGCGACTTCGACCCGGCCAAGCGCAAGGATGCCATCCAGCAGCTCCGCTCCCAGCTCACGGTGATCGCTGAGCTCGGCGGCATCGGCGTCATGACGCCGGCCTCGTGGGGGCAGTTCTCCCTGCGGCTGCCGCCGTTCGTGCCGCCGCGCAGTCCCGAGGAGGACCGCGAGGTGCTGGCCGAGGCGCTGGGCATCCTGGGCGAGCACGCACAGCGCAACGGCGTGCTGATCATGCTGGAGCCGCTCAACCGGTACGAGAACCACATGGTCAACACGCTGGCCGACGCGGTCTCCTACTGCGCCATGGACTCGATCAGGGTCGTCGGCGACACCTACCACATGAACATCGAGGAGGACGACCCCTGCCGCGCGCTGGCCGAGGCCGCCCCCTACCTCGCGCACATGCAGATCAGCGAGTCCAACAGGAACCAGCCGGGCACCGGTCACCTCGACTGGGGCGCGCAGCTGGCCACGCTCGACGCCTTCGGCTACGACGGCTACCTGGCGCTCGAATGCCGCCTGCGCGGCGAGCCGGAGATCGTCCTGCCGGAGACCGCGGCCTTCGTCAGGAAGTTCCTCTGATGCTGCGCGAGGCGATACGTGTCCTGGTGGCGAACTGGGACGGCAGCTACTCGGTTCCCTCCCGCCGGCTCTACCCCCATCAGTGGAGCTGGGACTCGGCCTTCATCGCGATCGGCCATGCCCACTGGGCCCCGAGAAGGGCCAGGTCGGAGCTACTGAGCCTGTTCGGCGCCCAGTGGCGTGACGGGCGGGTGCCGCACATCGTGTTCAACCCGAAGGTGCCCGACGGGGCCTACTTCCCGGGCCCCGACTTCTGGCAGACCCGCGCGCCGTCAGGGACCGCGACCTCCGGCATCATTCAGCCGCCGGTCCACGCGCTGGCCGCGTGGAAGACGCACCTGGCCGAGCCGGACCCGGCCTTCCTGCGCCGGATCTACCCGCGGCTGGTGGCCCAGCAGGACTTCCTCCGGGCGGCCAGGCGCTCGCCCGAGGGCCTGATCTCGATCGTGCATCCCTGGGAGTCGGGCATGGACAACAGCCCGGCCTGGGACCTGCCGCTCCAGGGTGTGCAGGACCGCCCCACCGGGTTCGTCCGCAGGGACATCGACACCGTCAGCGCCGAGGAGCGGCCGACCGACCGCGACTACGAGCGCTATGTCGCCCTCGCCAAGGCCTACCGCGACTCCGGCTACCGCCGGCCTGGTGCGTTCCACATCGAGGACCCGCTGTTCAACACCGCGTACGGCGTGGCCGAGCAGACGCTCGCCAAGATCGCCGAGGTGTGCGGCCTGGACCCCGAGCCGCACGAGCGCGAGGCGGAGGCCATCACCGCGGCCATGGTCGAGCACCTCTACGACGGCGAGCTCTTCCAGCCCCGCGACGTGAACGCCGGACACCTCATCCACTCGGCCAGCGCCGCCGGGCTGACGCCGCTCATGCTGTCCGGACTGCCGGGCGAGATCGCCGACACGCTGATCGCGACCGCGCTGGACCGGTTCGCCTTGAAGGACGGAGTGCTGCCCAGCTTCTCGCCGTCGGCGCCGGAGTTCGACTCGGTCCGCTACTGGCGGGGCCCGAGCTGGATCAACCTCTGCTGGCTGGTCTGGCAGGGGCTCAAGGACCGCCGTCCCGACCTGGCCGGCCCGCTCGCCGACGGCATGATCACCATGGTGGCGCGCTCCGGCTTCCGCGAGTACTTCGACCCGTTCACCCTGCGCGGCCACGGCTGCCACGACTTCAGCTGGTCAGCCGCCCTCCTCCTCGACGTCGTCGCAGAGCACGGCCTGGACGGTGTGGCGGCGGCCGGCGGCGAGATCGGTGAGGAACTGGGGAGCCTCGGGAAAGCCGACCACGTCAGTGATCAGGTGCCGGCGTAGCACTCCGCCGTGCCGCCTGAGCAGGTTGATCGTCTCGTGTGAGAGCCGCTCCCTGTCCCACGCGTGCGCTAGCCCGCGCGGCACCCTGCCGATCTGGGCGCAGCGCACCGTCAGCCCGTTGTGGTGGAACTCCTCGCCGAGCCGCACCTCCTGCGCGCCCTGCGTGTAGAAGGCCAGGTCGATCAGCGTGCCCTGCGGCCGCAGCAGCCGCAGGGCGAGCGCGAGGGCCCGGGGCTGGCCGCGGCACTGGAACACCACGTCGGCGCCCCGGTCGCCCGGACCGTGCCGCCAGCGGCGCTTCAGCGCCACAGCCGGGTCGTCGTCGGCGGCCATCACGTGCGAGCCGAGCGCCTCGGCGACCGCCAGCCTGGCCGGGGTCTCGTCCACGACCACGACCTCGGCCGCGTCGCAGGCCCTGGCGAAGCAGGCGGTCAGCAGGCCGACCACGCCCGCGCCCACGACCACCACCCGGCGGCCCCGTACGCCGTCGCCCAGGTGCCGCACGGCGGGGCCGTGCAGGTCGTGTGCCGCGTGCAGCAGGCCGTTGGCGCAGATCGGGCCCATGTGGGCGACGTAGATGCCGAGCAGCGGGTCGAGGTCGTCGGGCAGCTCGACGAACCTGTCCTCCATCGGATCCGCCACATAGTCCGTGCGGTGCCCGTAGCACATCGCCACCAGCGCGCCCTCGCTCACGGCCCGCGTACGGGTCTCCACCACCAGGCCGACCTGCATGTAACCGATGCCGCGCACCGGATACGCGACCGAGGGCGTGCCCTCCGTGAACAACCCGAGCGCGTGGTCCCAGGTGGAGGTCAGGGAGGGGTTCGTGCCCTTGACGAAGGTCAGCTCGGTCCCGGCCGACACGCCGCTGTGCGTGGTCGCCACCCTGAACCCGCCCTCGTGGATGCCGGACAGCTTCTCCTCGACCAGCGCCACCTCCCCGGGCGCCTCAATGCTGAGCACCTTACTCATCGAGCATCACCGGCCTCCGTTCCGCGGCGGACCGGGCGAGCGCCAGCGCCAGGCGATGGGTCCGCAGAGCCTCACGGTACGGCACGCGCACGTCCGCGTCCTTGCCCTGGACGGCGTCGATGAACTCCCTGTCCACCCGGGTTTTGGCCTGCCCGTCGTCCTCGATGACGCGCTGCCCGTCGACCAGCAGCCGCGTCTCGCTCAGCTCCAGCGCGATGCCGTCCGCGCAGACCTCCAGCCCCACCCGGTGCTTCTGGGTGAGCAGGCAGGAGGTGGCCAGCAGGCCGGCCGCGCCGCCGGCGAAGCGCATCACCGCGGCCGTGGCCCGGTCCACCTCGCCGTCATGGGTGTTGTCCTCGGGGACGGCATGCACCATCGCGACCTCGCCCACCAGAACTCGGGCCAGGTCCAGCACGTGGACGGCCTGCTCGATGATCTGGCCGCCGGACATGCTGCGGTTGAGCCACCAGGCGACCGGGGGGATCTTGTCGAGCCAGTGGCCGAGCGCGAGGCGTACGGGGCGGCCGTCCAGCAGGTCGTGGGCCTGTTCGACGATGCCGAGGTAGCGCCAGTGGTGGCCGACCGCGGACGGCAGGGATTTCCGCGCTATTTCGGACGCGATAAATTCTGCGGTTTCTAGATCTAGTGATAGCGGTTTTTCTACAAAGAGAGGGAGATCACACGACAAGACATCGCGTTCCGGGTTACCGTGCGCGAAAGGAGGAACACAGACATAGACCGCATCCAGACCGCCGGCACTGAGCAGGTCTGCATGGCCGCCATAGGCGGGGGAACCATGCTTGGAGGCCAGAGCCTCGGCCCTGTGGGGATCCGTGTCGGCGACTCCAGCGATCGTGACATCGGGGAATCCGGACAGGACGTCTGCATGGCGAGCGGCGACATTTCCGGCACCTATGATGCCGACGCGGGTCATTGGGGACACAACCTCGCATATGCCACATCTGGTCGCGACCAAACAAACATGTTCAAGGACGTATAGATCGGGCAGAGGTCGTGACCGCATGAGAACGGGGCTGACTGCATGGAAACAGATGTGCGAGCCTTGTCCAGGGTCCAGGAGTGGTACGGCCCCCACTCGAGCACCGCAGCCGAGTGGCCCGTAGACGCCTTAATGCTGGCCAAGGGAACCACCACGGTGAGCGTCGTCCTGCCTGCTCGCGACGAGGAGAGCACGGTCGGCGACATCGTCACTGTCATCCGCCGCGACCTCGTCGAGCGCACGCCGCTCGTGGACGAGATCCTCGTGGTCGACTCGAACTCCACGGACGCGACCGCCGAACGGGCCCGCGAGGCGGGCGCACGCGTGGTCGCGCAGAACGAGGTGCTCCCGCAGCTGCCCCGGCTGACGGGCAAGGGCGAAGCGCTGTGGAAAGGACTGGCCGAATCGAGCGGCGACCTCGTCGTGTTCGTGGACGCCGACCTGCGCAGCTTCGGCGCGCACTACATATCCGGCCTGGTGGGACCGCTGTTGGTGGACGCCGACACCCACTTCGTCAAGGCCACCTACGAGCGGCCGTACACCGGCGCGGACGGCATCGTCCAGCGGGGCGGCGGTGGCCGCGTCACCGAGCTGGTGGCCAGGCCGCTGATCAACATGTTCTGGCCGGAGCTCGCGGGATTCGGCCAGCCGCTCGGCGGAGAGTACGCCGCCCGGCGCGCGGTGCTCGAACAGGTGCCGTTCGTCACCGAGTACGGCGTGGAGCTGGGGCTCCTCGTCGACCTGCACGAGCTCATCGGGCTGGACGCGATGGCGCAGGTGGACCTGGGCCACCGTACGCACACCCACCAGTCGATGGCCGCGCTCGGCCGGATGGCCGGGCAGATCCTGCTCACCGCCTGGTCCCGGCTGGAACGTCAGGGCCGCGTGATGGCGTCGGAGCCCCCGGCGCACACGTTGCTGCAGTTCGGGCTCGACGGTGACGCCGACCTGGTGGACATGGCCGTGGCGGAGCGACCTCCGCTCGCCTCCCTCGTCCTGGAGGAGGATGTGGCATGAAAGTCCTGATCAACGCGGGGCCATGGCTCACGGTCCCGCCCCCTGGCTACGGCGGGATCGAGAACGTGGTGGCGACGCTGGTGCCCGCGCTGCGCGAGCGGGGCGTCCAGGTGGTGCTGGCCTCCGTGGGGACGAGCACGCTGGACGTGGACGAGCTGATCAGCGTCTACGACCAGGGGCAGTTCACGGAGCTGCAGAAGCCGTACAACCAGGTCATGGGCATTGCGCACGCGCACCAGGCGCGGCTGGTCGCCGAGCTGCGCGCCCGCGACGACATTGACCTCGTCCACGACCACCTGGAGGTGGTCGGGCCGGCGATCCTGGCCGCCCTGGGCGGGCCTCCCGTCCTCCACACCCTCCACTGGGACCTGCGTAAACATCCGGACTTCTACGGCGCGTTCCCGTCGTCGATCGCCGTCAACGGCGTCTCGGAGTCACAACTCGCCCGCGCCCCCGACGCCCTGCGCGCCGCCTCGCTCGGCGCGATCCACCTGGCCACCCCGCTCACCGACCGTGACGTACCGGCGGCGCGCGGGGAGCATTTCGTGGTGATGGGCCGGATCTGCCAGCTCAAGGGCCAGCATGTGGCGGCCAGGCTCTGCCAGAAGCTGGGTCTGCCGCTGGTGCTGGCCGGACCCGTCAGCGGCCGCAACACCCCGGCCGAGCTGGACGTCGTGGCGCAGAACCCGTACCACCCGCTGTACGGCCACCCGGACGTGCGCTACCACCTCGACCAGGTGTCCCGCTACCTCGACGAGGAGCTGGTCAGGTGGGTCGGCGCGGTGGGCGGCCCGGCCAGGGACTACCTGTACGCCTCGGCCCGTGCCGCGCTCTTCCCCATCCAGTGGGACGAGCCCGGCGGCACCGCCGTCGTCGAGGCGCTGGCCCTCGGGGTGCCGCCCATCGGGCTGCGCCGCGGCTGCCTTCCCGAGATCATCGACCACGGCCGCACCGGCTTCCTGGCCGACAGCGAGGAGGAGCTGGCCGAGTGGGTGCTGCGGGTGGACGAGCTGGATCCCGAGGAGTGCCGCGCCGAGGCCCGCCGCCGCTTCTCCCCGTCGGTCATGGCCGACCGTTACCTGGAGCTGTACGAGAGGGTCGTACGACCGTAATCTTCGGCATCGGTCCCCGCCGGATGAGATCGCGGGGACCGGGGCGAGACCAGCTCACGGAGGCCGGGCAGGCAGCGGCGGCTTACGGGAAGCTCCGGGGCAGGACGGTGACGGGGCAGGACGACGCCCGCAACATCTTCATGGCCAGCTCGCCGAGAAACACCCGGTGCGGCTGCGCGTCTTCGCTCGCCGCACAGACCAGCAACTCGCCGGGCACCCACTCGACGTCGGCCATCGCGGCGGCCACGTCGTGTCCCTCGGCCACCTCCGACTCCGCCTCGATCCCCGTGCTCTCCCAGGCCAGCCGCACGGCCAACGCGAGATCATCCCTGAGCTTGCCCTGATCCTCGGTACGCAGGTCGAAGGTGATCAGCCGGAGCGGCACGCCCAGCCGCAGCGCCGCCTGCGCCATCCGCTCGACCGCCGCGTCACACTGCGGCCGGTGCACGTAGGCCAGCGTGAGGCGGCTGGGCACGTCGGACGGCACGTACTGGTCGGGCGCCAGCATGACCGCCTCCGACGACCGGTGGAGCAGGTGGTCGGAGGTGGCGCCGATGGCGATGCGGCCGTGCTGCCCGCCGTCCGTCGAGCCGACCACGATCAGGTCGGCCCTGATCCGGCTGGCCAGCACGGACAGCCCGCGTCCGGTGCCTCTGCTCTCGTACGTGATGTACTCGGCCGGCGTCGGACCCAGCTCCTCGGCCGCGTGCGCCAGGTTGGCCTGCGCCTCGACCGCCAGCCCCGGGCTGCCCGGCGGGTAGATCGTCGCGACCGTGAGCTCGCCGCCCGTGACCCGCGCGATCGCGGCGCCAAGGGCCAGAGCCTCCCGTCCTCCCGCGTCGCTGGTATAGCCGACGATCACGTGCTCACCGATCACGACTGCCCTCTTACCCGCTCTGACCTGGGAATACGCCGTCTCGATCCGAACGTTGTAAACCATCGGAGGCGCAAAACAGTGAAGATCACTCTTGACATCCACTTCAACGGGGCCTTGGGCCCGATCACCCTTCGTGAAGCGGTTCAGCAGCTGCGTGAGCACGATCTGGCCTGCACGGTGGCTGCGGACGTCGTCGACAAGAAGGTCACCATTTTCGCCGACTGCGTGGCGCGCGGCTTCACGCCGCTCCGCAGCGAGATCATGGCGGCGTACTACGTGGCCGAGCGCGATGCCACTACAGAGGCGTTCGACCGCGGGCTCATCACCCAGACCGAGCTTGAGACTCAGCACGCCGCCCTGGCATACCAACTGCTCGCCTGACCTTCGTCACGCCGGGGGATCGGCCGCCTGCCGCCGTACGCCATGCGCGTGGACCCCTGCGAAGCGGTCCGTCGTCGCGATCAGCCGGTCCAGGATGCCTGGCTCGATGTAGGCGTGCCCGGCGTCGTGCACCACGTGGAACTCCGCTTCCGGCCACGCCTTCTGCAGATCCCACGCGGTCGCCATCGGCGTGCACGCGTCGTAACGGCCCTGCACGATCACGGCGGGAATGTGCCGGATCTTGTCGACCTCTCTGATGAGCTGATCGGGCGTGAACCAGCCGCCGTGGTGGAAGTAATGGTTTTCGATCCGGGCGAAGCAGACGGCCATCTTGTCCTCCCCGAACTCGGCGACCAGCTCTGGATCCGGCAGCAACGTGATCGTGCCCGCCTCCCACTGCGCCCACGCCTTGGCCGCCGCCAGCCTCGCGTCCGCGTCCTCCCCTTCCAGCCGCTTGCGGAACGCCGCCATCAGATCGCCCCGCTCGGCCTCCGGGATCGGCGCGACATAGTGCTCCCACAGGTCTGGGAACAGATGGCAGGCCCCCTCCTGGTAGAACCAGTGGAGCTCCTGCGGCCGCAAGGTGAAGATTCCCCGCAACACGAGCTCGGTCGTCCGGTCGGGATGTGCCTGCGCGTACGCCAGCGCCAGCGCGCTGCCCCACGACCCCCCGAACACCTGCCATCGCTCTATGCCCAGGTGCTCGCGCAGCCGCTCCATGTCCGCCACCAGGTGCCACGTGGTGTTGGCCGTGAGGTCGGTGGCCGGGTCACTGGCGTGTGGCAGACTCCGCCCACAGTTGCGCTGGTCGAACAGCACGATGCGGTAGAGCTCCGGATTCCACTGGCGACGGTGATTGGCGGTGCACCCGCCGCCCGGCCCTCCGTGGAGCATGACGGCGGGCTTGCCGTCGGGGTTGCCGCAGACCTCCCAGTAGATCTGGTTGCCATCGCCTACATCGAGCAGGCCGGAGTCGTACGGGTCGATGGGCGGATACAAGGTTTTCATGCCTCCCGATCCTGCCTCATGTGCGTGGGTGGCTCGCGATGCCTGAGGCCGTGGCAGCTGAGCTCTTCTATGCCGCCAGGACCTGTGCCGGGTCCGGGGAGTGGCAGTCGACGGAGGTCAGGGTGGCGTGGTGGGTGGCCTGGGTGGCGCAGAGCCAGTCGTTGAGCGAGCCGGTGAACCCGGACGGTGGGCCGACCTTGAGGCAGGTGATCTGGCCCGTGCCGGGGGCGGGGCCGACCTTCAGGCGGCGGATGCTGCCGGTGCGCCCCAGCTCGCCCGTGTCGGCGTCGTAGGGAGTCAGGTGCACGCCGAAGGGCAGGCCGGTCCCGTCTGGCTGGTCCGATGGCTGGATGCGGAGGAAATCGTCGAGGTGACGCTCGGTGGCGTGCGGGTGGGTGGTGACGTAGGCCAGGTGGTCCGTGACCAGGCGGTGGGCGACCGTGCGGAGGAGGTTGGTCGCGCACAGGTTGTGGGCGCAGGCCGCGCCGTCGAGGGTGATCTCGGGCAGGGCGAAGCGGCGCAGGCCTCGCGAGGTGACGCGCAGGCAGCCGCACACGGCCGTGTCGGCCGGGTCCCAGGGCGGGCACGTGGCGTCGTCGTGGACCTGGACGTCCCAGGCGAGCCAGTCGTCGCCGAGGTCGAACTCGGCCGGCTCGGTGGCGCATCTGCCGCAGGTGAGAAGGGTGGAGCCGAGCAAAGGGTCGATCAGGATGCCGTCGCATTCGCGGGCCAGGGACCGGGCGACTGCTCGTGCCGCCTGCACCTGGACGGGAAGCTTGTGTGGCGGCGCTGTAGCCGACACGACGATGTGCTGCTTCGTGCGGCGGAGGCGGCGTCTGTCGTCGTCGGTGAGTGCGGCTCCGGATGGTTTCCACGGGGTCGCATGGTGGGTCACGGTCAGGGATCGGCTGCCCATCGCGCTGACCACGGCCTTCTTATGCGGTCCTCCGACGCGCCAGGGCACGAACGAGCCGAGATCGAACGGCAGATGCTCCATGGCGATGACGAACAGGGATGTCAACGTGCGAGGCAACGGGAGAATGATCTTCATGAGTGGCCTCCGTGATCGTGATGGGATCCCGTCGGGTTGGTGAGGCACTCAGGATCGGAGATGGCGGCTGGGCCGGTGGGAGCGAATCGGATTCTGTGGACAACGGTGACAAGAAGTGCCGGCGCTGTGGAAAACTCGCCGTCCCGGTTGAAGGTGCTCACATGTGAGAGGTGCGCCCTCTTGGAGGTGTCCTGGTTTGAAGGTGCCCCGACCTGACGCATGAGGACCTTGTGACACTTCCTCCGGTGCCCCGCCTCGACGTCCACCAGTACCTGCCTGACCTCCCCGTACCTCTTGCCTACGACGGGCCTTGCCCTGGCGGCCAGGTAGGCGCGGCCTACGTGCGCTGGCCTGACGGCCACCGATCGGTGCTGACGCACGGTCCCGATGTGAGCCACCTGTTGACAGTGGCGCGGGCCACGGGCATCCCCGCGCCGAGGTACGAACTGGTCCAGCCTCCGGTGGTCGTCCAGGAGCTGCTCCCCGGCTCCCCGGCGTTCACCCCTACAGCGGCGATCGTGCAGTCCATGATTGAGATCAATCGGCGGTGCCGCGGCATCCTGGCCGGGCGTTCCGACATCCCAGGACTCCGGCTCCATCTACGCGAGGACGGGCCGGGCTTCTGTTTGCACGAATCGCTCCGCACCTACGACAGCCGGACACGACACCTGCTCGATCAAGTGGAGGAGATCGGCCGGGCCTTTCCTGACACTCTTGAGGGTGACGACCTCGTCCACACCGACTTCCACCCGGAGAACGTGCTGGTGGACGCGGCAGGAGCGGTCACGGGCGTGATCGACTGGGATGGCGCCACCCGCGGTCACGGGGACTTCGACCTATTCACGCTCCGCTTCGACCTGGCCCAACGCGCCCCTGACCTGCACGTGGACGTGCCCGACACGGTGGCCCTCCTCTGCTGGGCACACATGAGCCTGCGCATGGTGGATTGGGCCATCCGGCACTTCACCGCCGCTGAGGTGACCGCATGGCTGGACGTGGCACGCAGGCTCCGGCCGCGGTGACGGTCACGGAGACGCGGGACGGCAGATCGCCAGGGACTGGCCAGGAAGTCGTAGCCCGTCCTCGCCCGCTGAGACAGGCTCGTCCGAGGCCAGCAGCACTGTCCCGGCCGGCACCGGCACCGTCACCGATTCCTGCGCGAAGTTCACGCAGACCGCCAGCGCCCCCCGCCACATGATCAGCCACGTCCCGAGCGGATCCACCTCCACCCGCACCCGCTCCAGCCGCGGATCCGACAGTTCGGGAAGCGCCTTGCGCAGCGCGATCAGGTCGCGGTACCAGCACAGCAACGACCAGTGCGCCTCCTCCTTCACCTCGCTCCAGTCCAGCTTCGAGCGCAGGAACGTCTCCTCCTCGGACGGGTCGGGCGCCTCCCACACGTACCCGAACCCGTCGAACTCCCGCTCACGCCGCTCTCCCTCGCTCTCGCGCAGCGCGGGCTCCAGGTGGTCGGAGAAGAACAGGAACGGCGTGCGCGCCCCCCACTCTTCCCCCATGAACAACATCGGCGTGAACGGCGAGGTGAGCAGCAGCCCTGCCCCGAGCTTGAGCGCCGGGATCGGCAGCCGGTCCCCGGCCGGCCGGTTGCCGATCTGGTCGTGGTTCTGCAGGCAGGCCACCAGCCGGTGCCCGGGCACGCCCGCGAACGAACGACCGTGCGCGCGCCCACGGAAGCTCGAGTACGACCCATCGTGCAGCACGCCGCCCATCAGCGTCTTGGCCAGCGCGGGCAGGCCGGCGAAGTCCGCGTAGTAGCCGTGGCGCTCGCCGCTCACCGCGCAGTGGAGGGCATGGTGCACGTCGTCGTTCCACTGCGCGGTCATGCCCAGCCCGCCGGCCTCCAGAGGCCGCACCATGCGCGGGTCGTTGAGGTCGGACTCGGCGATCAGGGTCAGCGGGCGGCCGAGCGCGCAGGCCAGCGCGTCGACCTCCACCGCCAGCTCGGCCAGCAGGTGAGTGGCGCGCCGGTCGTGCAGCGCGTGCACGGCGTCCAGTCGCAGCCCGTCGATGTGGTAGTCGCGCAGCCACTGCACCGCGTTGCCGATGAAGTATCGCCGCACCTCGTCGGAGCCGGGCCCGTCCAGGTTGACGGCATCGCCCCAGTAGCTCCCCTTGAAGCCGGCGAAGTACGGCCCGAACGGGTGCAGGAAGTTCCCGGACGGCCCGAGGTGGTTGTAGACGACGTCCAGGATCACGCCGATCCCGGCCCGGTGGCAGGCGTCCACGAACGACTTGAGCCCGTCGGGTCCCCCATAGGTCTCGTTCACGGCGTACAAGTCCACGCCGTCGTACCCCCAGTTCCGCCCCCCTGGAACGGGCGCGACCGGCATGATCTCCACGAAGTCCACGCAGAGCTCGACGAGGTGCTCGAGCCGCTCGACGGCCGCCTGGAACGTCCCCTCGGTCGTGAACGTCCCGATGTGCAGCTCGTAGATCACGGCCCCGCGCAGGTCCCGTCCCTTCCATTCGTGGTCGGACCAGGTGAAGCGGGCGTGGTCGTACACGGCGCTCGGCCCGAAGACGCCGTCCGGCTGCCGCCGCGTCCGCGGATCGGGGTACGGGCCCTCGCCGTCCACCATGAAGGCGTACCTGGCGCCGTGCCCGGCCTCCTCCACCTCGGCCGACCACCATCCGTCCGCCCCGCGGGACATCGGGCGCCGGCCACCCAGGACGATCACTTCGACTGACGTGGCGTTCGGCGCCCAGACCTCAAAGATCATGTCTCTCCAGGAGTGAGACGGGGTATTGACCGAGCAGGTGAGCGAGCGGGATCCGGCCCGTATGGAGGCCGCCGGTGAGCAGGTCCCGCCATGTGCCCGCGGGCAACGTCAACGTCGTGCCGCCCCAGCCGGTCCTGGCCAGGCGCACCGGGAGCCGGGTGGCCAGGGCGACGGCCCGCGGGTGATGATCGTCCCCGCGGGCGAAGGCGATCACATGCTCCGCCGCCTCCCCCTCCGCGCGCATCGGCAGGTACGCCGCCGCGCCCCCGAGCCGCCGGCGCAGCCGCAGCGCCTGGGTGGTGACCAGGAGTTTGGCCGCGTCCCACGAGGTCTCGGGCTTGCGCGGGTACGTCACCGGCCGCCGGTTGTCCGGATCGACGAGTGAGAAGTCGGTCGTCTCGTTGCCCTGGTACACGTCGGGCACCCCGGGCATCATGAGCTGCACGAGCTTGGCGCCCAGCGAGTTGGACATCGCGAAGGGCTCGATCCGCTCGGTGAACTCCCCGATCGGCAGCCGGACGGCGGCCTCGGCGAACTCCCGCAAGCCCCGCTCATAGGACGGATCCGGATTTATCCAGGAAATGGCGGTCTTCGCCTCGCGGGCCGCCTTGAGCAGGTAGTCCGTGAACCGCTCGGCCGAGATGGGCCAGGCCGCCATGAGGTTCTGCCAGGCCAGATAGTCCAGGTGGGGATCGAACCGCACGGTCGCCGACCATTGCGCCACCGCCGCGGCCCACTCCTCCGGCAGCTCCGACAACACCGACAGCCGGGCCCGCACGTCCTCCGACCGCTTGGTGTCGTGGGTGGACAGCGTGGTCATCGTGTACGGCAGCAGCTCGGCGCAGTAGTCGTGGAAGTCCTCTACGGAAACCCCGAACGCGTCCGGCTCTCCGCCGACCTCGTTGAGGCAGGCCAGCGGATACCACCGATAGAGAGCCGTGTCCTCGACCCCTTTGGCCATGACCGGGCCGCACGACTGCTGGAAGCGCACGATGGACTCGGCGGAGCCGTACAGGACCTGGCGGACGAGCGGTTGCACGGCGGGGGAGCAGGCCTCGGCGGCCAGCTCGACGATCTCGACGGACTCGGGCGGCGCCGGCTCGCCCGGCACCACGTACGCGCGGTAGACCGGCATCGCGGCGAGCAGCTCCCGCACCGCGTCGGGAGCGCACCCGGTGGCCCTGGCCAGCCGGTTGACCTCGGCGCCGAAGAACAGCTCCAGGACCTCCCGCTTGGCCTGGGCCATCACCGGCCGGTAATCGGCGGGCTGCCCGGTCAGTTCGGTGAAGAGCCGGACGAGCGGCTCCTTGCCCGCCGGGTCGACGAAGAGGCCGTTGACCCGGTTGAGCACGTCGTAGCCGGTGGTGCCGTCGCAGGCCCAGTCGCCGGGCAGCAGCTCGGGACCGATGAGGATCTTCTCGACGACCGTCCAGGTCTCGCCTGCCCGGGCCCGCAGCCGGTCGAGGTAGCCGCGCGGGTCGGCGAGCCCGTCCGGGTGATCCACCCGCAGCCCGTCCACCAGCCCCTCGTCGAGCAGCCAGAAGATCACCTCATGCGTGGCGAACAACACGGCCGGGTCCTCCACCCGCAGCCCGATCAGCGTCGACACGTCGAAGAAGCGCCGGTAGCCGGGCCCTTCGCGCCAGTCGACCAGCCGGTAGTGCCCGGGATAGGGGAAGGTGTGCTCGTGGTAACGCAGCACGTCGCCATCGACCACAGGCGGCGTGTCGTCCCCGAGGACCGGCAGCGCCACCTTCCCGTCCACCCATTCGATGTCGAACCACTTCGCGTACGGCGAGTCCGGCCCGTTTTTTAAGACCGACCAGAACTGGGCGTTCATCGTGTTCATATGGTTCGGCACGATGTCCACCACCACGCCCAGGTCCTGGGCGGCCAGCTGCTGTGCCATCTCCCTGAATCCGCTCGCCCCGCCGAACTCGTCCCTGATCCTGGAGTGGTCGATGACGTCGTAGCCGTGCCGCGACTCGGGCGTGGACTGCAGGATCGGCGACAGGTAGACGTGGCTCACGCCGAGGTCGCGCAAGTAGCCGGCGATCTCGGCCACCTGGGCGAAGCCGAAGTCCGGGGTCAGCTGCACCCGGTAGGTGGAAACCGGCTTAGACACGGCGCAGCACCCGTACGCTGCGGCCGGGCACCGCGATCGCCTCGCCGCCGCGGCACATCCGCGCGTCGAGCATGATCGGCATGGCGGTGTCGATCTCCGTGTGCCACATCTCGCCATAGTCCTCGGGGATCGTGAACTTGATCGTGTCGTAGTGGGCGTTGAACAGCAGGAGGAACGAGTCGTCCCGGATCGGCCGGCCGCGCCGGTCCGGCTCGGTGATGGCCTCGCCGTTGAGGAAGACGGCCAGCGACTTGGCGTATCCGACGGTCCAGTCGCTGTCGGTCATCTCCTCACCGGAGGGGGTGAGCCAGGCGATGTCGTTCTGGCCACGGACCGGCTTGCCGTAGAAGAACCTCCTGCGGCGGAACACCGGATGTTTCTTCCGCAGCGCCGCCAGGCTCTGCGTGAACTCCAGCAGCAGCCAGTTTTCCCGCACGTCCGACCAGTCGACCCAGGTCAGCTCGTTGTTCTGGCAGTAGCCGTTGTTGTTGCCCCGCTGCGTGCGGCCCAGCTCGTCGCCGTGGGAGAGCATGGGCACGCCCTGGGACAGGAACAGCGTGGTGAGGAAGTTGCGTTTCTGCTGCTCGCGCAGCGATTCGATGGCGATGCCCGCCGGGCCCTCCTCGCCGCAGTTCCACGACCTGTTGTCGTCGGTGCCGTCGCGGTTGCCCTCCTTGTTGGCCTCGTTGTGCTTGTTGTTGTACGAGACCAGGTCCTGCAGGGTGAAGCCGTCGTGGCAGGTGACGAAGTTGATCGAGGCGGCGGGCCGGCGGCTGTCGTCCTGGTAGAGATCGCTCGAGCCGGTGAAGCGCGACCCGAACTCCGGCAGGGTGGCCGCCTGCCCGCGCCACAGGTCGCGGATGGTGTCGCGGTAGCGCCCGTTCCACTCGGTCCACCGGGACGGGAAGTTGCCGACCTGATAGCCGCCGGGGCCGACGTCCCACGGCTCGGCGATGAGCTTGACCTGCGACAACACGGGGTCCTGCTGCACCAGGTCGAAGAACGCGCTCAGCCGGTCCACCTCGTGCAGCTCCCTGGCCAGCGTCGAGGCCAGGTCGAAGCGGAACCCGTCCACGTGCATCTCGATGACCCAGTATCGCAGCGAGTCCATGATCATCTGCAGCACGTGCGGGGAGCGCATGAGCAGGCTGTTGCCCGTGCCGGTGGTGTCCACGTAGTACCGCTTGTCGTTGCTGACCAGCCGGTAGTAGTTGACGTTGTCGATCCCCCGGAAGCCCAGCGTCGGCCCCAGATGGTTGCCCTCGGCGGTGTGGTTGTAGACGACGTCCAGGATCACCTCGATGCCCGCCTCGTGTAGCCCCCTGACCATGGCCTTGAACTCCAGCACCTGCCCGCCGCGCTGCCCCTGGCTGGAGTAGCGGTTGTGCGGCGCGAAGAACCCGATCGAGTTGTAACCCCAGTAGTTGGACAGCCCGCGCTGCTCCAGGATGTGGTCGGTGACGAACTGGTGCACCGGCATGAGCTCCAGCGCCGTCACGCCCAGCTTGGTGAGGTGGTCGAGGATCTCGGGGTGGTGCAGGGCCGCGTACGTGCCGCGCAGATGCTTGGGGATCTTGGGATGGCTGATCGACAACCCGCGCACGTGGGCCTCGTAGATCACAGTGTCGTGGTACGGCCTGGCGGGCGGCCGGTCGTGGCCCCAGCCGAAGAACGGGTTGATCACGACCGAACGCGGCACGTACGGGGCCGAGTCCAGGTCGTTGCGCGTGTCGGGGTGGCCGAAGCGGTAGCCGTACACGGCCTCGTTCCAGGTCACCCCGCCCTCGATGGCCATGGCGTAGGGGTCGAGCAGCACCTTGGCCGGATTGCACCGCATCCCGCGCGCCGGATCGTACGGCCCGTGGACCCGGTAGCCATATCGCTGGCCAGGCCCGATGCCCGGCAGGTAGCCATGCCAGATGAAGCCGTCCACCTCACTGAGCGGCACCCTCGACTCCACGTTGTCCTCGTCGAACAGGCACAACTCGACCTGGTCCGCGACCTCGGTGTAGAGCGAGAAATTGGTGCCGGCCCCGTCATAGGTGGCTCCGAGCGGATAGGGGTCTCCCGGCCAGATCTCGATCATCGAGGCTCCCTTGCGGTCTCTCCCCATGTTCTGTCCCCCCGCTCAGCCGGACAACCCGGGCATTGCCGAACCTCCTTCTTCCTTCCCACGCTCACCAGGTCGTTACTCCAGCTGAGCGAGGGTGAGCCGGTCCTGCCGTCGTGGCAGGAGTTTGCGAGGCCGGTTCCCGGCAACGTGGCGCGTCATGAGCGGTTTCAAGCAGTTCTTACTTCGCGGCAACATCGTGGAGCTGGCGGTGGCCGTGATCGTCGGCGCCACGTGACTTCCTCAACCACGTGATCAGCTTCCTGCTCATCGCGGCCATCGTCTACTGGCTGATCGTGGCCCCGATGACCAAGCTGATCAGACTGTTCGATCGCGACAAGGCGGCCACGACCAAGCAGTGCCCCGAGTGCCTCAGCGACATCCCTGCCGAGGCCCGGCGCTGCGCCCACTGCACCTCCGAACTGGTGCCGGAGTCGGAAAAACCCAGGTAGTGACCTGCTTAACGGCCCCTGCGGCGCACGGTCGCGATGCGGGTTGGAGAAGATGGACCGATGAGCGTTGAGTTGATGGTCTGGGACGAGCCGGTGCCGATCAGCAGGGACCAGGCCCGCGCCGCCTATCTGGCGGTCAAGCGGACCGAGCCGGTGACCGGGGACGTGCCCGACGTCGCCAAGGAGCTGCCCGGCGAGGTCACGGTCTATCCGGGGCACGTGCTGGTGACGATGGATCTGGACACGATGGACGAGACGTCCGCGCAGGTGTTCACGATCGCGCGGGCGCACGGCCTGGTCTGCTACGACCCGCAACGCGACCTCGTGCACAACGTGGCGCCGCTGGGCGTCTACGACGGCATGCAACTGCACACCGGGGACGGGATGATCGTGCACGATCCCGACCTCGGCTTGGTGCACGACGTGCTGGCCACGTTGTCCCCGCAGAACCCGTTCGTGGCCCTGGTGAACTTCGGCCGCCACTTCCTGCAGGTCTCCCCGGGCTACGACCTGGAGTACAAAGAGGGCACGCTCATCCGCACGGAGGTGCCGGAGCTGGAGGAGGTGCGGCAGGCGTTCCAGGAGTACGCCACCGGCGAGCGCGGGTTCCTGGCCCGCCACGCGTGGTCGTCCTGAGCACTTCTGGCCACGGCGACACGACTACGATCGTCGCCATGAGTGATGAACCGAAGTTCCTGCGCCTCACGGTCGAGCTGACCGTCGAGGTGCTCGACATCGACGCGCTGCAGGCGGCGGCGCTGGCCGAGATCCGCCACCCCGACGCGGACCTCACCGAGGAGGAGCGTACGGAGCAGGCCGAGCTCGTCAACGCCGACGACACCGGCGCCTCGGCATTGCAGTGGCTGATCGAGCCGGACCACGTGCTGGCGCTGGTCGACCATATCGCCGAGATCGAGCCCCGCGAGGCCGTGCTCGGCGTGGAGCCGTCGGAGGGACCCAGCGAGGAAGAAGAAGAGCACGACCACGTGTGACCGACACAGCGGTGGCCACGGCGTTCGGAGGCGTCGTGGCTTTTCGCATGTCGCTCGCTAAGATCGAGACCTTCCAGCCGCACCCATAGCCGCAAGGGGCACACCGTGATCGTCGCATTCTCCATCACCCCGCTGGGCGTCGGCGAGGGCGTCGCCGAGCCCGTTGCCCGCGCCGTCAAGGTGGTCCGCTCCAGCGGCCTGCCCAACCGGACGGACGCGATGTTCACCACGATCGAGGGTGAGTGGGACGAGGTCATGGACGTCGTCAAGCGGGCCGTGGAGGCGGTGGCGGAGGTCGCTCCCAGGGTGAGCCTGGTGCTCAAGGCCGACATGCGGCAGGGGATCACGGACGGCATGACCTCCAAGGTCGAGTCCTTGGAACGCCACCTGTCGGAGTAGTCCTCCCGCCGACCATGCCGGGGGAGACCTCTCAGCCAACTCGAGATATATCTTGACTCTCTCCATCGACGCGACATATCGTGTGCTCGACCGCCAGACGCGATAGTACGCGTTCCCGAAGGGGGAGAGCAATGGAGCATGAGCGAGTGCCGGTCCTCGTGGTCGGCGGCGGGTATGGGGGGCTGAGCGCGGCGCTGCTCCTGGCCTGGCGCGACGTGCCGGTCATGCTGGTCGAACGGCACCCGAGCACATCGGTCCAGCCCAAGGCGTTCGGCGTCGGCCCGCGAGCCGTCGAGCTGCTGCGCCCCGTGCCCGGCGTCGAAGAAGCCCTGAGCGACATGTGGGCCGGCATCGGCGACAACATGCGCATCGCGATCGGCAAGAGCCTGGCCGACCCGGACCCGCACATGATCATGAGCGACGAGCGCGAGGAGCTGGCCTTCCTGGCCGGCATCACCCCCGCCGCGATGGTCGGCGCGCCCCAGGCCGAGGTCGAGCGCGTGCTCCGCCACAGGGCCGAGGAGCTCGGCGCCGACCTGCGTTTCTCCACCGAGTTGCGTTCGCTGGAGCAGGACGCGGCCGGGGTGACGGCGCTGATCCGCACCGCCGGTGAGGAGCGCCTGGTGCGGGCTGACTACGTCGTGGCCGCCGACGGCTACCGGAGCCCGCTGCGCCGGCTCCTGGGCGTGCCGGCCTCCGGCAAGGGGGAGCTGGGCCGGACGTGCTCGATCATGTTCGACGCCGACCTGTCCGGCCTGGTGCGCGACCGCGAGGTCACCTTGTGGTACCTGCAGAACGAGGTCTTCACCGGAGTGATCCTGACCGGCACCGGCGTGGGCGCGCACGTGCTCGGCGTCAACCTCGCGGAGGGCGAGAGCGAGGCCGACTTCCCCGACGAGCGCTGCGTCGAGCTGATCCGCATCGCCGCCGACCGGCCCGACCTGGACGTGCGCATCCTGGACAAGACGACCTTCGCCATGGCGCACGTGCTGGCCGACACCTACCGGGCCGGGCGGGTGTTCTTCGCGGGGGACGCGGCCCACACCATGCCGCCCACCGGCGGGCAGGGCGGCAGCACGGCGCTCCAGGACGGCTGTGACATCGCCTGGCGGCTCTGGCTGGTGCTCTCCGGGCAGGCCGGTCCCGGGTTCCTCGACACCTACGACGCCGAGCGCCGTCCCATCGGCACGCTGACGGCCGACGCCCAGCTCGCCAACCTCGGCGTACGCATGCCTCCCGCGGCCCGTGTCGGCTACCCCGAGCCCCTGGAGGACCCGATCGGCGCCCTCATCGGATACCGCTACCACTCCACGGCGATTCTGGACGAACCCGGCGACGACGGCTCGATCCTGGAGGATCCCCGCGTGCCGCACGGTCGTCCAGGCAGCCGCGCCCCGCACGTGGTGCTCGACTGGGAGGGTCAGCCCATCTCCACCATCGACCTGTTCGGCTCCGGCTTCGTCCTGCTGGCCGACAAAGAAGGGGGTCAGGCGTGGATCGACGCCGGACGCCTGATCAAGGAGCGATTGGGGGTGCAGCTCACGCGGCTGCTGATCGGCGACGAGCTGAAGGACGCGGAGGGCTGCTGGCGGGAGAGGTACGGCGTCAGCGGGGGCGGCGCCGTCCTGGTCCGGCCGGACGGATATGTGGCCTGGCGCTCCCCGGACGCCGACCCCGACCCGCTCGCCACGCTGGAGCGGGTCCTGCGGCGCGTACTCAGCCGCTGAGCTAAGGCAGCTTCCACTCCACAGGCGCCGCGCCCTGCTGGGCGAGCAGCTCATTGGCCCGGCTGAAAGGCCGCGAGCCGAAGAAGCCGCTGCGCGCCGACAACGGGGAGGGATGGGCGGACTCGATGCGCGGCACGTCGCCGAGCATCGGCGCGAGGTTACGCGCGTCGCGGCCCCACAGGATCGCCACCATCGGCTTGGCCCGCGCCACCAGCGCGCGGATGGCCTGCTCGGTGACCTGCTCCCAGCCCTTGCCCCGGTGCGAGGCCGGCTTGCCGGGCATCACGGTGAGCACCCTGTTGAGCAGCAGCACGCCCTGCTCCGCCCACGGCGTCAGGTCGCCGTTGGCGGGACGCGGCAGGCCGAGGTCGGTCTCCATCTCCTTGTAGATGTTGACCAGGCTGCCCGGCAGCGGCCGGACGTCCGCAGCCACCGAGAACGACAGCCCGACCGGGTGGCCGGGCGTCGGGTAGGGGTCCTGGCCCACGATCAGCACCTTGACCTCGTCGAAGGGCTGGTTGAACGCACGCAGGACGTTGGTCCCCGCGGGGAGGTATTGCCTGCCCTCAGCGATCTCCTTGCGCAGGAACTCGCCCATCAGGGAGATCTGCTCGGCGACGGGCTCAAGCGCTGTGGCCCATCCGGCTTCGACGACTTCGTTCAGTGGACGACCGGCCATGGCCGATGAGCTTATCTAGGTCTGGTACGGCTTGAGGCCGAAACGTCGCTCTCAAGCCGTACCAGAATGATCACAGCGCCGGCTTGCCGGGTTTGAAGAGCCAGGCCTCGAAGAGAGCGTCGAGCTGCTTGCCGGACACCCGCTCGGACAGGGCGATGAAGGCGGCCGTGTCGGCGTTGCCGTACTTGTAGTCGCTCGCCCACGCGCGCAGGATCGCGAAGAACGCCGCGTCACCGACCTCGCGCCGCAGCATGTGCAGGGTCATCGCGCCGCGGTCGTAGACGGGGTCGTGGAAGAGGTTCTCCGGGCCGCCCGGGTCGGCGGGCGGGCTCTGCCAGAAGTCGTCCTCGGCCGCCGTCGCGTAGGCCGCGTCGAACGAGGCCTGCACGGTACGGGTGCCGAGCTTGTCCACCCAGAGCCACTCCGCGTAGGTGGCGAAGCCCTCGTTGAGCCAGATGTCACGCCACAACGTCGGCGTCACCGAGTTGCCGAACCACTGGTGCGCCAGCTCGTGCGCGAGCAGCGACTCGCTGGGGACCCGCGGGTAGATGGGCCGCGTCTGGGTCTCCAGCGCGTAGCCGACCTCAGGGGCATGGTCGACGATCCCGCCGGTCGAGGAGAACGGGTACGGGCCGAAGACCGAGCTGAAGTAGTCGAGCACCGGCGGGTGCCGCTCGGGGAAGCCCTTCGCGTCGCCGGCCAGCTTGGGGTCCACGGCGGTGGTGACGCGGTAACCACCGATCCTGGCGTCGGCGAACTCGAACTTGCCGATCGACACCGTGGCCAGGTAGCTGGCCATCGGCTCATGGGAGTCCCACACCGACGTGGTGCGCTCGCCCTGCGACCACTTCGCCACCAGGTCCCCGTTGGCCACCGCCACCCGGGTGCTCGGTACGGTCACCGTGAACCGATAGGTCGCCTTGTCGGTCATGTGGTGGTTGCCTGGATACCAGGTCATGGCGCCCTGGGGCTCGTTGGCGTTGAAGACGCCGTCGCTCGTCTTGATCCACCCGTCCAGCGACCCGTCGGGGTCGATGACGTGCGTGGCCTTGCCGTCGTACCGGACGACGACGGAGAAGCCGCGGCCTGAAGGGAGGCTCCTGGCGGGCGTGACCACCAGCTCGGAGCCGCTCTGCGTGAAGGCGGCGGGCCGGCCGTCCACCGTCACCGACCGCACCGCCAGGGTGCTGACGAGATCCAGATTGAAACGGCTCAGCGCCTGTGTGGCCCGGGCGGTGATCCCGGCCACGCCGATGAGGCGTGCGGATGACGGGTCGTAGTCGAGCGAGAGGTCGTAATGGCCGGCGTCGTAGCCGCCGTTCCCCTGATCGGGGAAGTACGGGTCACCCGCACCCGGCGCGCCGGGTGCGCCGTCGTGCGCGAGGGCGGGGGAGAGGGGAAGGGAGATGAAGGCTGCTGCGGTGAGAGCGAGAAGACGCTTCATGACGATGCATCGGAACGACGAAAACGGACGTTACGGGCGCCCGCTGTGCAGGCGCCCGTAAGCCGTCACTTCACCGAGCCGGCCATCATGCCCTGGACGAAGTACCGCTGGAACGCGAAGAACATGATCAGCGGGATGATCAGCGACAGGAACGCGCCGGACGAGAGGATGTCAACGTTCGACCCGAACTGCCGCATCTGAGACTGCAGATATTTGGTCATCGGCTGGTTCTCGGTGTTGGCGAAGACCAACGCGATGAGCATGTCGTTCCACACCCACAGGAACTGGAAGATGCCCAGCGAGGCGATCGCGGGCTTGCCCAGCGGGAACACCACCGACGCGAAGATCTTCCACTCCGAGGCCCCGTCCATGCGTGCCGCCTCCAGCAGCGACGCCGGGATGCCGACGAAGAAGTTGCGGAGCAGGAAGATCGCGAACGGGAGCCCGAACGCCACGTGGAACAGCACCACGCCCGGGATCGAGCCGAAGATGCCGGCGTTTCCGTAGAGCGTGGCGACGGGGATCAGCGCGATCTGGATGGGCACGATGAGCAGGCCGACCACGACCAGGAAGGCCGCGTCCCGCCCGGGGAAGTCCATCCACGCGAACGCGTATCCCGCCATCGCCGCGATGCCGATCACCAGGACCGTGGTCGGCACCGTGATCAGCACGGTGTTCCAGAAGGACGCCGTGAAGCCGCTGCCCAGCAGGTTTTGGTAGTTCTGGATGGTCAGCTCGGCCGGCTTGGTGAAGACCGTCCACCAGCCCTCGGCGTTGTTGACCGGCGTGGTCCGCATGGAGACGACCAGCAGGCCGAGCGTCGGCACCAGCCAGAACAGGCCCAGCAGCACCATGATGATCTGGACGGCGCCGCTGCCGGTCCGATCCACGATCTTGCTCAGCACGCCCCTGCGCGGCGCACCCGTTTCCAGCCCCTGCGGGGCGGTAGCAGTCGCGCTCGTCATGTGTCTTCCCTCCTGAACCGGCGGATGTTCATGATCATGAAGGGAAGGACCAGAATCAGCAGGAGGATGGCGAGCGCGCTGCCCAGCCCCTGGTTGTTCCCGCCGCCGAACGACACGCGCCACATCTCCAGCGCGACCACGTTCGCCTGCGGCTGGACCGAGGCCGGCGCGATGATGAACACCAGGTCGAACACCTTCAGGGTATTGATGATCATCGTCACGAAGACGACGAGGAGCACCGGCGACAGCAGCGGCACGGTGATCTTGCGGAACACCTGCCACTCCGTGGCGCCGTCGATGCGGGCCGCTTCCAGCGCGTCCCGCGGGATCGCCGCCAGCCCCGCCGCGAGCAGGACCATGGCGAACCCGGCCCACACCCAGACGAACGCGCCGATGATCGCCGGCGTGATCAGCGTCGGGCCGAGCCAGGTCAGCCCGCCGTAGGACGCCTCGAAGTTCGACTGCGGCAGGCGGATCGTGTAGGAGCCCGCAGGCAGGTCCGCGAAGCGGAACGCGCCCTGGTCGTCGGTCGTGGAGGTCGCGACGACCTGGCCGTTCTGCACTGCCTCGACGGTCATGCCGGGCAGGCCCTTCTCACCGGTGTCCACCGCGCCGCTCTGGCCGCCGCCTCCTGGCGTGAAGTCGAACCAGACGATGCCCAAGATCCCGCTGCCGCTCGCCGATTCCGGGGCCGGCCGCGCGTTGGCCGGCATGACGGCCGGCTTGACGCCGACGATCGGGATCAGCACCTGCTGGCCCGCCTGGACGGGCTGCTTGGTGACGACCGCGCCGTTCTGGGCGGCGACCGGGGACTGGGCGCCCTCGCGCGGGCGGGCCTCCGGGTAGCCCTGCGAGGAGGAGAACGTATCGTGCACGGTCGTCAGCACCGCGTTGGCCAGGCCCTTGTCCGGGTTCTCCTCGTACACCAGGCGGAAGATCACGCCGGCCGCCATCAGCGAGACCGCCATCGGCATGAACACGATCAGCTTGAACGCCGTCGCCCATTTGATGCGCTCGGTCAGCACCGCGAAGATCAGGCCCAGCGTGGTGACCACGATCGGGGCGATGACCACCCAGATGAGGTTGTTGCGGATCGTGGTGAGCGTGCCGGAGTCGGTGAAGATCGTCGTGTAGTTGCCCAGGCCGACGAATCCGGTGCCGTTCGCGTCGAACAGGCTGCGGAAGATCGAGTAGACGATCGGGTAGACCACCCAGATCCCCAGCAGCAGCGCCGCTGGGAGGAGGAAGGCGATGGCGACCACCGGCGAGGGGCCGAGGCGTTGTTTCGTGCGGGGGGTTTCAGCCGGTCCGGTGGCGGCCCCGCCCGCGATCTCCGCGGGCGGGACCTTCGGGCCGTCCAACCGTTCGGTCACGGCCTTACCTCTTTACTTCCAGGCCTTCTTGGCCTCGGCTTCGAGCGCCTCCTGGGCGCCCTTGACGTCGGTCGGCTTGCGGACGAAGTCCTGCAGGACCTTCCACTCGCCCTTGCCATCGGTGCCGCCGAACGCGCTGGGCGCGAGGTCGGACATGTCGTAACGGACGGCGTCGCCGGCCGAGATGATCGTCTGCCCGAGCTGCTTGGTCAGCTCGTTCGGGTAGTTGTCGGGAGAGACGTTCTTGTTGGGCGACAGGTACCCGGGCAGCTTGGCCCAAATCTCGCCGCCCTCCTTGGAGGCCAGGAACTGCAGCAGTGCCATGGCGCCGGGCGAGTCCTTCATCGCCACCGCGACGTCGCCGCCGAGGATGACGGGAGTGGTGTCACCGGCCTTCGGGAACGGGAAGTACTTCGCCTCCTCGCCCACCTTGGCGCCGGACTGCTCGGCCTCGACGGCCACGAAGTCGGCCTCGATGACCATGGCGGACTTCTTGTTGCTGTAGACCTTGCTCACGCAGGTGGGGAAGTCGGTCTGCATCGTGCCGGAGGTCCCGTCGACCAGGAACTCCTGCTTGCCGACGATCTGCTGGATCTTCTCCAGCGCGGTCGTCACGGTCGGGTCGGTCCACGGGATCTCGTGCTTGGAGAGCTTGTCGTAGTTCTCCGGGCCCGCGGTGGACAGGTAGACGTTCTCGAAGAGGTCGGTCAGCGTCCAGCCGGAGGCGCCGCAGAGCGAGAACGGCGGCGTGCCCGAGTCGGCGATGGTCTGCGCGTTCTTGACGAGCTCGTCCCAGGTCGTCGCCGGCTGCACGCCGGCGTCGTCGAACGCCTGCGACCGGTACCAGACCAGCGACTTGTGCGCGGCCTTGATCAGCACGCCGTAGACCTGGCCGTCGACGGAGCCGAGCTCCTTCCAGTACGGCGTGTAGTTGGTGTCGATCTCCGCGGTGACGGCGTCGGTGAGCGGCTTGAGCGCCTTCTGCTCCACGTACTGCTGCACCAGACCCGGCTGCGGCAGAATGGCCACGTCCGGCGGGCTGCCGGCCTGGATGCGGGGGCCGAGGAAGGCGCCGGTGTCCTCACCGGTGGAGGCGTAGGTGACCTGGGCGCCGGTCTTGTCGGAGAACGCCTTGAGCACCTGCTCGAAGTTCTTCTGCTCGGCTCCGGTCCACTTGGCGGCGACCTCGAGCTTCACGCCCTCGAGGGTCTTAGCGCCGGCGGTCGCGGGCGCGGACCCCGTGGCGGTGGGCTGCGTCGTCGTCGGCGCGTTACCGCAGGCGGCGACGGCTAGCGCGAGCCCGGCCAGGATCGCTGCTGCACTGGCTTTTCGCATGGCTGCCTCACTGGGTTCTGATGATTTCTTCGAGTTCGGACTTCATGGAGACCGCGACGTCGTCGGCGGACTCGGGGGTGGGGGTGCTGAGGGCCTTGGCGACCGAGCTTGCGATCACCAGGCTCAGCTGGTTGTAGTTGGCGCTGACCGGCCGTGGCTTGGCGGCGAGGATGCTCTCCTTGAGCACCGGCAGGTACGGGAAGCGCTTGATCAGGTCGGGATCGTCGTAGAGCTCGGTCCACACGGGAGGGAAGGACCCCTCGGTGAGGACGCGGCGCTCGTTCTCCAGGCTCGTGAAGTAGCGGATGAACTCCTGGGCGGTCTGCTGGTGCTTGGAGAAGGCGCTGATGGCCAGGTTGGCGCCACCCAGCGTGCTGGAGCCGGGGCCGGTGAGCCCGGGCAGCCGGGTCACGCCCAGCTTGTCGCCCAGCGTCGCCTTGGCGGGACCGTAGGCGTGCGGCCAGTTGCGGGCGAAGGCCAGCTCGCCTTCCTGGAAGGCCAGGCGCGACTCCTCTTCTTTGAAGCTCAGCGACCGCTTGGGTATCCAGCCTTCGCGCAGGCCTTGGAGCAGGAAGTCGAGCGCGGTCTCGCCCTTGGCCGGGTCGAGGGTCACCTCCGTGCCATCGTGGCTGAGAATCTGCCCGCCGGCCGACTGCACCGCCTCGGAGAAGTTCACGGTGAGCCCTTCATAGGCCAAGAACTGCCCGGCATAGCCTCCTATATTGTGATTTTTCGTAATTTCACGTGACTGATCGCGTAGCTCGGCCCACGTCCGCGGCGGCTTCTTGACCAGGTCGGTCCGGTAGTAGAGCAGTCCCGCGTTGCTCGTGTACGGGACGGCCCAGAGCTTGTCCTTGTAGATCGCCGTCTCCACGACCGGCGGCAGGAACCTGTCGAGCGGGAACAACCCGCGCTCCAGGGGGATGATCCAGCCGTTCTCCGCGAACTCGGCGGTCCACACCACGTCGAGCCCCAGCACGTCGTAGCGGCTGCTCTGGGCCTGGAGGTTGGCCACCATCTGAGCGCGTTGCTCGTCGGCGGCCTCGGGCAGCTCCAGCAGCGTCACCTTCTCGGCCGGGTGGGCCTGGTTCCAGCGATCCAGCAAGGGTTGCAGGTAAGCCGTGGTGTCGCGGCCGGTGGCGAACGTGATGGGGCCGGTTCCGCCCGTACTCGTCTCGCCGCCGCCCTCCTCGCCCGCCGTCGCGCAGCCGCCGGCCGCCAGGATGACGGCCAGTATGAGCGAAAGCGAGCGCGGCACTCTGTTTCCTCCGTGTTCAGAGTGGTTACATACGTGTTAGGTAGATGCATTCATGTTATGCACACCTGTAATCTGAAGGTCAACGGATAACCGCGTAACGCATTCGTAACACAGCGGGAGGTGAGGCGTGCGGCTTCACCTGCTCGCGCTCCTGGCCAAGGAGCCGGCCCACGGCTATGAGCTCAAGCAGGCCCTTGAGCAGACCTTCGGCAGCGCCTATCCCTCGCCGAACATCGGGCAGATCTATGTGACGCTCGGCAGGCTGGAGAAGGACGGCCTGGTCAGGGCCGTGGACGTGGAGCAGTCCAACCGGCCCAACAAGAAGGTCTACTACCTGACCGCCAAGGGCCGCGACCTGCTCACCACCTGGGTGGACGAGCCCACCGAAGGGCCTAGGGTACGCGATGAGTTCTTCATGAAGCTCGTGCTCGCCCCGCTCACCGGCATCGCCGACCGGATGGCGCTGATCAACCGGCAGCGCCGCCACTATCTGGGACTCATGAGCGACCTCAACGACCTGCTGTCCCGCACGCCGCCGACGGACCGGGTGGCCATTCTGCTCATCGAGGGGGCCATGCTGCACCTGCAGGCCGACCTTGACTGGCTGGAGCGGTGCCAGGAGGATCTGGCATGAGCACGGTCCTGAAAACGGTCAATCTGGTCAAGATCTACCAGGATGGCGCGGTGCCCGTGCCTGCCGTGCGCGGGGTGGACCTGCAGGTGGAGCCGGGCGAGTTCGTCGCGATCATGGGGCCGTCCGGGTCGGGCAAGTCCACACTCGTCCACATGCTGGGCGGGCTCGACACCAGGACCAGCGGCGAGATCTGGCTCGACGGCAAGCGCGCCGACACGCTCTCGGAGAGCGCGTGGGCGGTGCTGCGGCGCAAGAAGATCGGCTTCGTCTTCCAGTTCTTCAACCTCGTCGCCAACATGACCGTGGGCGACAACGTCGAGCTGCCCGCGCTGCTGGCCGGTGCCTCGCCCAAGGTCGCCCGCGAGCGCAGGGAGAGCCTGCTGGCCGCGCTCAACCTCACCGACCGCGCCGACGCCGCGCCCGCGCAGCTGTCCGGTGGCGAGCAGCAGCGGGTGGCGCTGGCCAGGGCGCTGTCCAACCAGCCCAGCCTGCTGCTGGCCGACGAGCCGACCGGCAACCTCGACAGCCGCAACACGCGCGACGTGCTGCGCCTGCTCAGCGATGTGCACAAAGAGGGCCAGACGATCGTCATGGTCACCCACGACGCCCGCGTGGCGAGCCTGGCCGACCGGCTGGTTTCGCTGTTCGACGGGGAGATCGTCGACGACGGCCGCATCGCCCGCAGGCGCACCGGCACGGCCGGCGAGGTGATCGACCTCCGATGAGCCCACCCCGCCCCGCCGCCTTCGCACCCGTCCCTTCCCCACGCGCACCCGGGCCGGCGCGTGGCGGGCGGAGCGCGTCATGAGCGCCTCACTGGCGGGGAGCCGGTGGATCAGGGCCGACCTGCGGGCCAGGAAGGGCCAGGCGGTGCTGACCGTGCTCGCCGTGGCCGGGATCGTGGCCGCGCTGATCACCGCGGCGACCCTGCTCGAGGACGGCACGAACCCGTGGCGGAGCCTGTTCGCGCAGACCGACGGGGCCCACATCTGGCTTTACACCAAGGACAGCCCGCGGGTGGCCCTCAACGGCATCGACGGCGTGACACAGACCGCGGGCCCCTACCGGTCGGCGCCCGTGACCGTGGCGCAGGACGGCAAGAAGGAGCCGGCCGCGCTGCGCGCGATGCCCGCCACGCCGCCGCAGGTGGCGCACCCGCTGGTGGCCGAGGGCAAGTGGCTGGACGCCGCGCAGCCCGACGGGGTGGTCGTCGAGCGGTCGTTCGCGACCGCGCTGCGGCTCAGGGTCGGCGCGCCCTTCACGGTCATCGCGCTCAGCGGCGAGCGCCACACCCTCTACGTCCGTGGCATCGCCGACTCCGCCGAGCAGGGCTTCTACCCGCAGTGGACGCCCGGCCTGGCCTACGTGCTGCCCGCCATGCTCGACAGGGTCGAGCCCATGCTCGGCCGCAGCGAATGGGTCACCGGGCTGCGCCTGGCCGACCCCGACGCCACCCAGGTCGCCTCCCAGCGGGCGGTCGTCATGCTGGAGGACGAGCTGCAACGGGTCTACACCTGGCGCGAGGTCAGAGCCGCCATGGAGCTGGACAACCGGCTGCTCGGCACGCTGCTGGCGCTGTTCGGCGTGGTCGGGCTGGTGGCGGCCGCGCTCGCGCTGGCCAACGCGGCCGGCGGCCGGGTGCTCGGCCAGCTGCGCGACCTGGCCACGCTCAAGTCCATGGGCTTCACCAGGGGGCAGGTCGCGCTGCTGCTGCTGGTCGAGCACGGCGCGCTCGGCCTGCTCGGCGTCGCGCTCGGCGCGGTCGCAGGCTGGGGCGTGATGGCACTGGTCCTGGGCGCGACCTCGGTGGCGCCGGTGCCCGTGCTGGCCATCGTCGGCGGCACGGCGCTGGTGGTGCTGGCCGCCGTGGGCCTGCCCGCCTGGCGCGGCGGGCGCACGCCGCCGATCCCCGCCGCGCCGGCCGCGCCGCCGCGGGGCCACTTGTCCCGGCTGGCCAGGCTCGCCCTCCTCGTACGCCTGCCGCCCGCCCTCGTCCTCGGCACCAGGGACGCCTTCACCCGGCGGACACCGGCCTTCCTGACGGCGTTCGGGCTGGCCGTGCCGATGATGATGACCACGATCGGACTGGGCGTGTGGGCCACGCTGGACGACTTCGCCGACCATCCCGAGCAGGTGGGCCAGCACGCCTCTCTGTACGTCAGGGCGGGCAAGCTGGAGCCGGCCGACGCCAAGCGCATCGCCGAGCAGGACAGGGACGTGGCCGCGGTCTACCCGGGCACCGACGTCAACGCCCTGGCGCCGGGCGAGGCCCGCTCGGTCAGAGTGCGGGCCATCGGCAGCTCCACGACGCCCTACCCGTTCCCCGTGGTCGAAGGCCGCATGTACGGCCGCCAGGGGGAGGCCGTGGCCGGACAGGGGCTGCTCGACCTGCTGGGTGTCAAGATCGGCGACCGGGTGCGGCTGACCGTGGGCGGCACGCCGCTGATCGTCAGGATCGTCGGCAGGACCGTCGAGCCCGACCTGGACGGCGAAGTGCTCTCGGTGGGACTCGACAGCCTGGCGGCCAAGGACGCGGTGCCGCCCGAGTTCTACGCGCTCGCCCTGAAGCCCGGCGCCGACCAGGGCGAGGTGCGCGGCAGGTTGCTGGGCGAGTCGGCCGAGAGCCTGGACGTGCAGGCCGCGGTCAACCCGGCCGACCGGCTGTCGATCATCAGGGTGGTGATCGTGGCGCTGATCGCCGTGCTGACCTTGATCGGCCTGGCCAACCTGCTCACCGCCAGCGCCCTCGGCCTGCGCGACCACGCCTTCGACCTGGCCGTGCTGAAGGCCATGGGGCTGACGCCGCGTCAGGTCATGGCCACGCTGGTGATGGGCACGGGCCTGCTGGTCGTGCTCGGCGTAGGCGCGGGCGCCGCGGCGGGCATGTCCGTGGTGAAGGGACTGATCGACCTGCAGGGCCACACCAGCGGCGTGGGAGCGGGCATCGGCCGCGCGCCGTCGGCCCTGACACTGGCCGTCGCCGTCGTGGCGGCCGTGGGCACGGCCCTCGCGGTCGCGCTCATTCCTGCGCGCCGCGCGGCCCGTGCCCAGGTGCCGGTCACCTCGCGCTGACGGACGGGGCGACGGCCCCCATGACGGCCTCCGCGCGCTTGAGCGCGAACCAGTAGAAGCCGTGGCCGGGCAGCGTCAGCAGGTAGGGCAGCTCGCCGATCGGCGGGAACGGCACCCCGCCGCGCGCCTCCACCGGAATCAGGCCTTCGAATCTGCGCAGGTCCAGCTCCACCGGCTGCGGGAACTTCGACAGGTTGTTCACGCACAACATCACGTCGTCGCGGTCCTCGCGGACGTACGTGAGCACGGCCGGGGTCGACGACCACATTTCCGTGTACGCCCCGACCCCGAACACCGGGTGCCTGCGCCGGATCTCCAGCATCTTGCGGGTGAACTGGAGCAACGAGCCCTCATGCCGCTGCTGGGCCTCCACGTTGACCGCCTGGTAGCCGTAGATCGGGTCCATGACGGCCGGCAGGTAGAGCCGCCCGGGGTCGGCCGTGGAGAAGCCCGCGTTGCGGTCGGGGCTCCACTGCATCGGCGTGCGGACCGCGTCCCTGTCCTCCAGCCAGATGTTGTCGCCCATGCCGATCTCGTCGCCGTAGTAGATGATCGGCGAGCCCGGCAGCGACAGCAGCAGCGCGGTGAACAGCTCGATCCGGTCCCTGTCGTTGTCGAGCAGCGGGGCCAGGCGCCGGCGGATGCCTAGGTAGGCCCGCATGCGCGGGTCCTTGGCGTACTCGTTGTGCATGTAGTCGCGCTCTTCCTCGGTCACCGTCTCGAGCGTGAGCTCGTCGTGGTTGCGCAGGAAGATGCCCCACTGGGCGTGCTCCGGCAGCTTCGGCGTGCGCGACATGATCTCGGAGATCGGCTCGCGGGTCTCCTTCTTGACCGCCATGTAGATGCGCGGCATGAGCGGGAAGTGGAAGGCCATGTGGCACTCGTCGCCGCCCGTGGTGGGGTCGCCGAAATACT
This sequence comes from Nonomuraea turcica, assembly GCF_030718205.1. Classification (GTDB taxonomy): domain Bacteria; phylum Actinomycetota; class Actinomycetes; order Streptosporangiales; family Streptosporangiaceae; genus Nonomuraea. Next base: position 307,460 of record NZ_JAUZQF010000008.1, on the reverse strand, counting down.
CCACGACGTCCTCGGGCCAGCCGTTGGCCTCGGCCAGCAGCACCCGGTCCGGGTAGAGCCGGTCCACCTCGGCGCGGATCTTCTTCAGGTAGGAGTGCGTCTCCGGCAGCCCGGAGCACGCGGTGCCCTCCCGCTCGAACAGGTAGGGAACCGCGTCCAGCCGGAACCCGTCGATGCCCAGGTCCAGCCAGAACCGCAGCACCTCCAGCATGGCCTCCTGCACAGCCGGGTTGTCGTAGTTCAGGTCCGGCTGGTGGTGGAAGAAACGGTGCCAGTAGTACTGCTTGCGCACGGGGTCGTAGGTCCAGTTGGACTCCTCGGCGCCGATGAAGATGATCGGCGCGTCGGGGTAGCCGCCGGGGTGGTCCGACCACACGTAGAAGTCGCCGTACGGACCCTCGGGGTCGTGCCGGGACGCCTGGAACCAGGGATGTCTGTCGCTGGTGTGGTTCATCACGAGGTCGGTGATGATCCGCAGGCCCCGCTCATGGGCCCTCTCGATCAGCTGGACGAAATCCCCAAGATCCCCGAAGTCCGGAAGGATCTTCATGTAGTCCGAGATGTCGTAGCCGCCGTCACGCAGCGGTGACTCGTACAGCGGCAGCAACCACAGGCAGTCGACACCCAGCCACTCGAGGTAGCCGAGCTTTTCGATCAGCCCGCGCAAATCTCCGGTGCCGTCGCCGTTGGAGTCCTTGAACCCCCGGACGAGAACCTCGTAGAACACCGCCCGCTTGTACCAGGCCGGGTCTTCCGAGACGAACGCCTCGGAGATCGGCTCCGGCATTGGGGATGCGTTGATCATATGTCGCTCACAGGAAGAGATGTGGGCAGGACGAAGTCACCGGTTGCCCCGGCGTTTTTGTCTGGTGACCGCGCCGCCTGGAGTCGTCATCCCTGCGAACTCCATGCCCTAGAACGGGACCGGATTTGTGATCCGGTGCCCCGTTTGTGCGGCGCTTACGGGCCGAACACTACCAGCCCGTTGGCTTTCCGGAACCCGCTTCTGCTGTGCGACGTTTAATACCCGCGAGATCCGTACGTAATCGCCCTGTTACCCACGGTTCATTCAGAACGGTGTCGTCAGATCCGTGAGGTCGTTCTCGAAGTCGCTCAGCCAGAGTCCGAAGAGTACCAATCCCCGCACCCAGAAGCGGTCATTCCAACCATTGAACCTGGTCAGCGCGTCGGGACCACCCGCGATCAGCTCGTGCAGCTCCTCCGACACCAGCCCGGGAACCCGGTTGACCACAGTCTCGAGCATGCTGTGCGCATAATTTCGGGCAGGCGCCGCGGTGGACCGCAACGGCACCCGCTGGAGCGGCTGCTTGACGACGTTCGTGGACGGCAGCGCGGCCACCCGCGGATGGGCCGCGTGCAGCACCTCACGGTAGAACCGGCCCTTGTTCTTGCGCGCCACCCCGACCGACAGCGCGGCGTCGAAGAAGTCCGGATGGATGAACGGCGCCGCGAACGACGCCTCGGGCCCGACCAGATTGACCGCGGAGCGCGCGATGCCCCGCACGGTCCTGGTGTGCAGCACCGACAGCGGCAGCTCGGCCCGGTGGCCGTGGAGCATGGAGGTGGCGGCCGCGAACTGCTCGCGCACGGCCTCCTCCATCCACTCCGCGGCCGCCTTGGACAGGAACGGCTGCGAGGGCGCGCCGAGCGACAACGAGCCCAGGACCGCCGCCGAGCGCTCCGCCTGGGTCCTGGCCTCCAGCGCGGCCCCGCTGACCATGAAGTTCTTCAGCAGCGGGCCGCCGGCCAGGCCGTCGACCAGGATCCGGCCCGCGCCGTGCACCTCCTTGGCGAAGGGTGCGTACCAGGCGTGGTGCGGCGTCAGGTATTCGAGCCTGCGGGCCACCTCCATCGCATCCCGCGGGTAGTCGGCGGCGTCCTGAGTGATCACCCGGTGCGGTATGCCGAGCTCCTTGGTGATCGCCCTGGCGAAGGCGATGTCGGTGTCGGTGCCGTCGTCCGGGCTCGTCGTCCAGGACTCGACGTCCGCGCCCCTGGCTTTGGCCACGCTCGCCAGCAGCCGGGAGTCGTAGCCGCCGCTGACCGGCACGAGCAGCTTGCGCCCGTCGTAGTCCTCGTAGACGCGATCCAGCAGCTCGACGATCTCGCGCGGGCTGATCCACGACTCGTACGGCTCCGTGCGCAGCCAGCGCGGCAGCCGCCGCTCGGTGGCCACCCGTCCGTGCTCCCACACCAGCGCGCTCGCCCCGGGCAGCCGCTTGACCTCGGTGTACGGGGTCGCCTCGCCCAGTGGGAACGTCACCTGGATGATCGAGGCCCAGGCCGCCCAGTCGATCGCGATCGGCACCAGGCTGAGCAGCGGCTGGATCAGCGACGAGAAGTAGACCGCGTCGCCCTGACGGACGTAGTAGACGTCCACCAGTCCGAGCGCGCCCGTGTGCAACGTGACCTTGTCGGCGTCGCCGATCAGGCCGGGGGTCTCGTACGTCTCCGCGACCGCGATCCACTCCTCGATCGCGGCCGGCCTGCGCTCGCCCCACGCGAACGCGTAGGAGTCGCCGACGCGGTGGTAGGGCGGCAGCGGCGTGGAGCTGAACAACGCCGCGTCGGGCGTCTGGAGCGCCGGGCGCACGCGCGGGCCGGCGGCGGTCAGCTTGCCGAGTATGGCGGTGTCGATCCGGCCGAGAGCGCCGCAGACATAGGGTCGCACGTTGAACTGCACCGGATCTCATCCCTTCGAGACGCTTCGCCAAAAGAGTATCCTTTGCCGGGCTGAGGGAGCGGAGGCATGGTTTGCGAGCGGAGCGAGCGCACAATCAGACGCAGCGAGCTGTCGCCGGGCCGACGAAGGAGGACCGGTGAGCACTGAGCTTGAGAGCACGCGTCGGGCGCTGCGGGATGCCATCGCCCAGGCCGAGCGCGCGGCCGAGCTGGCCAGGCTGCTGGACGCCGCCCAGGGCCGGTTGGCCGCGGCCGAGCGGAGCGTCGAGGAGGCCAAGGCGCTGGCCGAGCGGCTGAGCGAGACCGAGGAACGGCTCGCGGCCGAGCAGGCCGCCGCGGACAAGCTCCGCAAGGAGCTGGCCGAGCAGCGTTTCCAGGCCGAGGTGGCCAACTGGAAGCTGTCCTCGATCAAGGTCGCCCGCTGGAACCGCCTCGGCGACGCCATCAAGAGCGGCAAGAGCAACCCGGTGCGGCTCGCCAGGGGCCTCCGGGGCGCCGCCAAGCCGGTCAAGCGGCCCACCGCGCCCAAGCGCAAGCCGCCCGCGCCCCTCAAGCAGACCGAGGAGCGCCCGGGGGCCGCGTTCCAGGCCACGACCTCGACCAGGACGCTCGGGGGCGCCTCGTTCAAGCTCAAGCCGTTCCGGGTGCCGACCGGTCCCAACACGCGGCCGCACCTGACGGCCGCGGTGATCGCCGACCCGCACGCCGAGGCGCTGCTGCGCTACGAATGGCGCCAGACCACCGGCTTCACGCCGCGTGACTTCGCCCGGGTGCTCCCGCTCGAGGTGCCCCACCTGCTCGTCGTCGAGTCGGTCACGCAGGGGCCGTGGGCCCAGGAGATCATCGGCGAGCCGGGCGAGGGCATCAAGGCGCTGCTGACCTGGTGCGCCGAGCGCGGCATCCGCACCGTCTTCTGGCACACGCAGGGCGACGTGGGCGACTACGCCGCGACCGCCCAGCTGTTCGAGCACCGGTTCACGAACGACCTGGCGGTGGCCTGGCCGCGGCTGCAGTTCGGGATCCAGCCCAGGATCCACAACCCGCTGCCGCTGGCGGGCGGGCGGATCGACCGGGTGCTCACGCTCGACCAGCTGCTGCCCGGCCACCTGACCTACCCCGACGTGCTGACCTCCTACCGCTGGCCGGCCGCGGCTGACTGTCCGCCGGGGACCCCGCAGTGGCGGCTGGCCGAGATCGCCGCCTGCGGCACGTCCATCGGCACCGAGCCGGACTCGCGGCGGGCGCACGTGGCGTTGCGGCGGGCGTACCAGATGGGCACGATGACCGAGCGGATCGACGAGATGCTGGAGGCGATCGGCCTGCCCAGCGCCCGCGCCACGCTCAACACCTCCGTGCTGCTGCCGATCATGGATCCCTTCCTGATGGAGCACGGTCTCGCGCAGGTCGCCAAGCAGACGGGCGTGGCCCAGGTGATCGTCATCGGCCCGCCCGAGGCGGAGCTGCGCGCCCGCGACGTGCTGCCGGATCTGGACGTGATCTACCGCCGCCCGCATCCCTCGATGAGCGAGGGTGCGATGCTCAGCGCCGGGCTCGACCTGTGCGAGGCCGACCTGGTGGCGGTCATGGACCCGCGCGACGTGTACGGGCCGCACTACCTGTCCGACCTGCGCCGGGCCTTCCTGTTCAGCAGCGCGGACATCGTCGGCAAGGGCGCCTTCTACGCCCACCTGCGCAAGCCGCAGGCCACGCTGCTCAAGCAGCCCGACGCCGAATACGCCTACCTCCCGGAGATCGCCGGCGCGACCCTCCTGGCCCGCCGCAACGCGCTGCGCGAGCTGGGGTTCGCCGACCTGACGGACGACTGGGACGAGGTCCTGATGCGGCAGTGCCGTACGGACGGGATCAAGGTGTTCTCCGCCGACAGGTTCGGCTACGTCCGGGTGCGCGACGAGGACCGCTGGCTCCTGGGCGCCGCCCACCTGGTCGAATACGGCTCCGCCGAGCCGCACGCGCTCATCTAGAGTCGTCGGTGTGACCGTACGGGAGCTGGCCGGCGCGCTGGGGGAGCCGCCCGTGCCCGACGGTTCGTGGGAGCGGGAGGCGGTCTACCTCTCCGCCGCGGCCCTGCGGCGGCGGGCGCCCGCGGAGGCGCTCGCCGAACGGGTGCGAGCGGTGCCCGGGGTCGCGGACGTGGAGGTGCGGGGCAACGGGTTCCTGCGGATCACCGTCGCGGTGCCCGGCGAGCTGCTGGAGTCGATGGAGCCCGTCGAGATCCCCGAGCCGGCGTGGCCGGACTTTCCGCGCACCTGGGACAACCCGGGGTTCGTGGTGCGGTACGCGCATGTGCGGGCCCGCGCCGTGCGGCGGTGGGCCAGGGAGCTCGGGGTGCCGGAGGCCGGGTTCCGGCCCGAGGCGCTCGACGACCCGTACGATCGACAGGTGTTGCGGGTGCTGGCCGAGCTGCCCGGACGGGTGGTCAGCAGGGATCCGGGGTGGGAGACCTACCTGGTGCGGTTGGCGCTGGCCTTCCACGACGCTCACGAGCACGCGCCCGCCGTGCCCCGCGGGGACGAGCCGGTCACGGCGGTGCACACGGCGCGGGTGCGGCTGGCGGAGGCCGTCGGGGGAGTGGTGATGGGCCCGGACCGGCTATGACGTTTTGCAAAATATCCGGCTAAACGGCGAAAAATCGTAAAAATCTCCTCTATCACCCCTTGATCGCGTCTCGATACGTGGGCAGCGGGTCATGGCGTAGGTGCGGTTCCGATAGCCTCGATCGGGTGAGCCGATTCGTCCATCCCGCCGGGGACCGGCATGCCGAGATGCTGCCCCACGAGCGCCCGCCGCAGGCGCCCGCCGACCTCAACCGGATCGACCCCGCGATCTGGCCGCGAACGTCGACCCGGACCGATGGCACGCTCACGGTCGGCGGAGTGGACGTCCGCGACCTGGCCCGCGACCACGGCACCCCGCTCTACGTCCTCGACGAGGACGACGTGCGCTCGCGCATGCGCGACTACGCCACGGCGTTCGCCGGCTCGGAGGTGCATTACGCCGGCAAGGCGTTCCTGTGCAAGGAGATCGTGCGCTGGCTGGACGACGAGGGCCTCGGGCTCGACGTGGCCAGCGGCGGCGAGCTGGCGGTGGCCCTCAGCGTCGGCTTCCCGCCCGAGCGGATCACCATGCACGGCAACAACAAGTCCGTCGCCGAGCTGTCCAGGGCGCTGGAGGCCGGGGTCGGGCACATCGTGGTCGACTCTTTCGACGAGATCGCCAGGCTCGGCTACCTCGCCGAGCAGCAGAGCAAGCGCCCCAAGGTGATGATCCGGGTGACCACCGGAGTCGAGGCGCACACGCACGAGTTCATCGCGACGGCGCACGACGACCAGAAGTTCGGCCTGTCGCTCAACGCCGGGACCGCGGCGGAGGCCGTGCACCGCATCCTCGCGCTCCCGCAGCTCGAGCTCGTCGGTCTGCACTCGCACATCGGGTCCCAGATCGTCGACACGGGCGGGTTCGAGGTGGCCGCGCGGCGGCTGGCCGCGCTGCTCGTGCAGATCAAGGACGAGCACGGCGTGGTCCTGCCCGAGCTGGACCTCGGCGGCGGCTACGGCATCGCCTACGTCGAAGGCGACGAGGCGCCCGACATCAAGGAGCTCGCCGACGGGCTGCGCGAGATCGTCAGCAAGGTGTGCGTGGAGGCGGGCCTGCCCGTGCCCCGGCTGACCGTCGAGCCCGGCCGCGGCATCGTCGGCCCAGGCGGCATCACGCTCTACGAGGTCGGCACCGTCAAGGACGTCGAAGGGCTGCGCACCTATGTCAGCGTCGACGGCGGCATGAGCGACAACGTCCGCACCGCGCTCTACGGCGCCGAATACACCGCCGTGCTGGCCAGCCGTGAGAGCACTGCCGAGCCCATGCTCAGCCGCCTCGTCGGCAAGCACTGCGAGAGCGGCGACATCATCGTGCGCGACTGCCACTTCCCCGCCGACCTCGCGCCGGGCGACCTGATCGCCGTGGCCGCGACCGGCGCCTACTGCCGATCGCTGGCCAGCAACTACAACTACCTGCTCAAGCCCGCCGTGGTGGCCGTCTCCGGCGGCGCCGCGCGGGTGATCGTGCAGGGTGAGACCGAGGACGACCTTCTGAGGGGGCAGCTGTGAAACCGCTGAAAGTGGCTCTGCTGGGCTGCGGCGTCGTCGGCTCGCAGGTGATCAGGCTCATGCACGAGCAGGCCGGCGACCTGGCGGCACGCGTCGGGGCGCCGCTGGAGCTGGCCGGGGTCGCCGTGCGCCGCCTCGGCCGCAAACGCGACGTGGACGTGGACCCGGCGCTGTTCACCACCGACGCCGAGGCGCTGGTCGCCCGCGACGACGTGGACATCGTCGTCGAGGTCATCGGGGGCATCGAACCCGCCCGCTCGCTGATCGTCTCCGCCCTGTCCAAGGGCAAGTCCGTGGTGACCGCCAACAAGGCCCTGCTGGCCGAGGACGGCACCACTCTGCACGAGGCCGCCAGGAAGGGCAACGGCGACCTCTACTTCGAGGCCAGCGTCGCCGGGGCCATCCCGCTGCTGCGGCCGCTGCGCGAGTCCCTCGCCGGCGACCACGTCAAGCGGGTGCTGGGCATCGTCAACGGCACCACCAACTACATCCTCGACAAGATGGACTCCACGGGCGCGTCGTTCACCGACGCCCTGGAGGAGGCGCAGACCCTCGGCTACGCCGAGGCCGACCCGACGGCCGACGTCGAGGGCTTCGACGCCGCCGCCAAGGCCGCCATCCTCGCCGGTCTCGCCTTCCACAGCCGCGTGCCGGCCGCCGATGTGCACCGGGAGGGCATCACCGAGATCACCGCCACCGACGTGGCCTCGGCCAAGGCCATGGGCTACGTCATCAAGCTGCTGGCCATCTGCGCCCGCTCCGACGACGGCCGCTCGTTCGGGGTGCGGGTGCACCCGGCCATGATTCCCCGGACGCATCCGCTGGCCGGGGTGCGGGAGGCGTACAACGCGGTCTTCGTGGAGGCGGAGTCGGCGGGTCAGCTGATGTTCTACGGCAAGGGCGCCGGCGGCGCTCCCACGGCCTCCGCCGTGCTCGGCGACATCGTGGCCGTCGGCCGCAACCGCCTGGCCGGCACCCGCGGGCCCGAGGAGTCGACGTACGCGGACCTGGCCGTGCACCCCATGGGCGAGACCGTCACGCGCTGCCACGTGGCGCTCGATGTGGCCGACAAGCCCGGTGTGCTGGCGCGCGTGGCGGAGTTGTTCGCCAAGCACGACGTGTCGATCCAGACCGTGCGTCAGGAGGGGCACGGTGACGACGCCCAGCTGGTCATCGTCACCCACCGCGCCACCGACGCGGCGCTGTCGGCGACGATGGAGGGGCTGCGGGAGCTGGACATCGTCCGCGCCGTCGCCAGCGTGATGCGCGTAGAGGGCGACGACTAGACATCGGCGAAACGGAGGCCCTGCGAAGCGATCCGCTATCAGGCGTCCGGGAAGGCCAGGTTGCGGACGCGGCGGACGGCTCGTTTGAGCACGGTGCGGTTCTGTTCGCGGGCCAGACGGACCGCCTCGCGGCGCCAGGCCTCGGCTTTCTCGCGCCAGCGGGCCGCGTCCCTACCGTTCTTGCCTGTTTCCCGCTTCAGCTGCCCGATCTCGACGCGGAGGGCGGCCACCCGCTTGCGGTAGAGGGCGATCTCCTTCTCGTGCGCGGCCGTGAGCTTGGCCACCGGAGAGAGCGGCTTCCTGCGCGGCGGATAGACGGCCGGGCGGCGTTTGAAGCCCCAGGTCTCGCCGTCCACCCATTCCACGCCGAACAGGGCGTCGATCAGGTCGTCCTCGTCGTCGTCCCCGGTGACCACCAGGGCGGCCCTCGACAGGGCGGCCGTGCGGTCCAGACGGGCCACGGTCACACCCTCCGCGGTCTCCTCCAGGGCGATGTAGAGCCTGCCCGAGTCGTGCTCCTCCATGTACGCGACCAGGCGCTCCAGCGTGTCCTCCGACGCCACCCAGCCAGCGGGCAGCTGGAGGCGGAACGGGGCGCCGGTGAGGGCCGGGGACGCCGCCAGGCTGACGCGCGGGTCGTGCTCGAAGGTGGCGTGGATGAGGCGCAGGTCGAGGTCCGGGTCCTGGAGCGGGGAGCGGCGGTCCCCGGTCAGGGATTGCCACGGCCCGATGATCGTGACCCCCACGTCGGGGATCGAGGACGCCAGCAGGGCGTCGACGGTGGCCCGGACGTCCTCGTACGAGCCTGACGGCACCGTGGCGTCCACATACTGCACCCGCCACTGCCGGCCGGAGTCCGTGCGCAGGTAGCGGCGGTAGGGGACGCGGTCGGCGACGTACGGGTCGTTGTAGCGCTTCAGCGCCGCGAAGTCGCGCATCGCCGTGGGCAGGCCGATATGCCAGGCCCTGGACTCCGGGTCGGGGACGAAGACCGCGCCCGCCTGGGTGAGGCGGTAGCCGAGCTCCGTGTCCTCCGCCAGGACGAGCGCCGTGTCCATGCCGCCGATCGAGCGCAGCAGCGCCGCCGGGTACGACACCGTTGCCCCCACGTGGATGCGGGTCGCCAGCGAGCTGGGCGCGCTACGGAGGCTGTCGTAATCGTGAATGATCTTCTCGGCCCAGTCGTGCCGGTGGGCGGACAGCGGGAAGAGGGCGTCCTCCGCGCCGGACTCCACGGCCGCGCGTACCTGCTCGGGCGAGGGGAGCGCGCCGGGCGCGGTGAAGTCGATCCAGCCGAGCGCCACCACGTACGGGGCCAGGTGGTGCCAGCGGAGCTGAGCCTCCACGTGTCGGCGGTGCGGCACCATGTCGGCGTCCAGGACGAACACCACCTCGCCGGTCGCGGCGTCCAGGCCAGCCTGCACGGCCCACGCCCGGCCCCAGCCGCCCGGCGGGCTGGAGATCAGCTTCGTTTTCGCCGGGGTGAGGTCGGGGAGGCGGAGCGGGGTGGCGCTGCCGTCGTCCACGACGATGACGTCGAGGAGATGCTCGGGGTAACTCTGGGCCGCGAGGGCGGCCAGGGTCAGGTCCAGGGTCTCCTGGCGGTCGTGGGCGGGGATGACGACCGTCACGGTCAGTGCCGGCTCCCACGCGCCCAGGGCGGGAGGGGCGAGCACGCCGAAGTCGTTGTGGGGGATCCGAGGAATCATGGGCGCAGGCTCCCGTCCAGCTCCATGAGGGCGTTCGGGCGGAAGCCGCGCCACTGCCGCCTGTTGCGCTGCAGGAACGTGCCGATCGGCTCCTGCCACGTGTGATTGGCCGCCGGGCCCCTGCGCAAGATGTAACCCAGCCCATGGGTCCGGTAGATCTGGCCGCCGGCCGCCTGCAGCGCCTCCTGAAACTGGGTGTCCACCGAGCGCCGCAACGGCCGGAACCCGCCCACCGCCTGGAACGCCGAGCGCTCCACCAGAATCGTGCCGCCGGCGATGAAGCTGGTGATCTGCTCGGTGATCTGCTTGCGGTGCACGGTGACGTCGATGGAGGACAAGTAGACGAACTCCGGCACCGTGCCGACCACCTGCGCGCCCGAGTACGAGTGCGCCAGCAGCAGATCGGACAGGAAGTCGGGGCCGTACCAGTCGTCGTCGTCCATCTTCAGCAGGAACGAGCCCGACGCCCTCGCGGCCGCCTCGTTCAGCACCTTTCCGAACACTGCCTGGTGGTCGGCCTCGTACACGGTGAGCGGGCCCTCGTACGCCGCGATCGCGGGCGCCACATCCGGATGGCCCTTCGGCACCCCGTGCAGGGCCAGGATCACCTCGAGCTGCACGTCACGCTGGCGGGAGATCTGGTCGAGGGCGAAGGCGACCATGTCGGTACGGCGGGTCGCCAGCAGCACCGACGTGAGCGGGGGAGCGGGGGCGGGCGCGCCGAGCTGCTCCCACCTGGCGGCCACCCCGTGGGTACGCAGGGCCGCCCGGCGCAGGCGGATGCTGTGCTCCTCCCTCCGGAGCTCGTCGGTGAGGTCCGGGCAGCGCCCGATGAGCTCGATGACCTCCTTGCCGAGTGCGCCGGCCCAGCGCGGCACCGTGGCCGCCACCAGGGGCACGCCGGCGGCGGACAGTCCGGCCAGCACGCGTACGGCGGTCAGCGGGCCGCTGTGCGCGTGCCGCCAGTCCACCTCGACGCCGCGGATCTGGCGCAGCCTGGCCACGTCCGCGTCGGTGACGCCGCCGGACTCGGCGAACGACGTCACGACCTTCCCATCCAGCACCACGGACCACCGGCCGTCCCGCTCGGCCAGGGACGCCATGCCCCGGGAGGGGGTCGTCACGAAACCCATGGGGTTGACCAGGCGCTCGTCCACCGGGGGGATCATCGAGGGCTCGCCGAGCACGTCGGGATCGGCCAGCGGCGAATCGGCCATTCCGGGGCGGCCGAGGCGCTCCCAGCTGGCCGCCTGAATCGTCGGCCGCTCGATGGGCGTCTCATCCCCCGCCCACTCGACCAGCCCAGCCTCCTCCACCCACGCGTCCGCGCCTCGGCCCCGCCCGTCGGTGTCCGCGCCCCGACGCTGGCCGTCAGTGTCCGCGCCTCGGGCCTGGCCGTCGGTGTCCGGGCCTCGGCCGTGGCCGTGCGTGTCCGTGCCGCAGGCGTGGCCGTGCGTGTCGGTGCTGCCGGCGTGGCTGTGCGTGTCCCTGCTGCCAGCGTGGCCGTGGGTGTCTCTGCTGCGGGCGTGGCCGTGCGTGTCAGCGCCGCGGGCGTGCCCGTTCGGGCTGGGGTCTTCGGCGTGCTGGACAGGGGCAGAGTCCTCAGCCGATCGGGCCGATTCCACCTGCTCGGCCCCTCCGGCCCCGACCGTGCCGTCGGCCGGCGTGGTCGCCACGTTGGGCTGGGCGGCGCCGCTGGTGCCCGCGGCCGGTGCGACGGCGTCGGCCTCTGTGGGGGCCGCCTGGCAGGCTGGGGCGGTGGCGCCCCTCCCAGGGGCGTGCGTCCCGTCGGCGCGTCCGGCCGACGGGAGCGGGGTGGAACGGTGGCCGGGGCCGCCGATCGTGCGCAGGACCATGTCGCTGCCCGGCGCGCCGACCCGCCCGGGGACGGGCCCCGTGATCTCGGTAGGCGTCGCGTTCGGGTCGCCCGGCCGCCAGTCGGCCGCCCCGACGCCCGCGATCGCGGCCGCGGGCGCGGTGATCACGTCCAGCCGGTGCCCGGCGAACGCCCGCGCCGTGGCCGCCACGGTACGACCGGAAGGCGTGGGCGCAGAGAAACGGGCGTCCACCACCCAGACGCGGTTCTTGGGCTGGTACACCCGTAGATCGGTCAGCGACCGCCACCGGTGCGCCGGCGTCGGCGTCGGCACGGGCGCCGGATGGGAGGCAGGCGTGTCGAGCACCGCCACCACCACCCGCTCGGCCTGCGGCAGCAGCTTGTGCAGTGTGGCGATGCGCCGCAGGTCGGCCGGCGTCTTGGCCAGCACGAGGACCTCCCGCACCGGCTCGGGCACAACGGCCGGCTCCAGCAGATCACGATCGAGATCGACGACCACACTCCGGCCGCCCTCCAAGGACCCGCTGGCCGCGCCAGACCCGCCTGCCGCGCTAGAGCGGCCCGCCGCGACGGAGCCGTCGGCCGCGGCGGCGTAGATCGGGTCGACGTCGTCGATCCCGGCGAAGAACACGCGAGCCCCACGCAACTCCGCCAGCAACTCGGGGATCATCCGGCGCTCCGCAGGTGCCTGATCAGCGAGCTCAACGGCCCTCGCCCACCGCTTTCGGCAGGCTGGGGCGTGGCGGCCGCCGACAGCCGCTCGACCTCGGCCTTCAGCCGCGCCACCTCACCCTGCAGCGCCTTGATCTCCCCCTGTCGCCGGCTCGCCAGCGTCCGCCACTTGGCCGCGTCTCCGGTCAGCGGCTCGGCCTCTTCCGCGGTCGCGAAGTCGTACTCGCTCCCGCTGACCCACTCGGACCCGTACATCTCGTCCACCAGGTCATCGGGCCGGCCGTCGAAGAGGGCGGCTCGGGAGAAGGCGGCCGTGCGCTCCAGCCGGGCGGCGACGACGCCGTGCTGACCTTCCGTCAGCGCCACGCTCACGAGCCCGAGCAGGTCCTTGTCGGCGTGCCGTACCAGCTTGGCCAGCGTGTCGGCGCCCAGCACCCATCCGGTCGGGAGATGCAGCAGGAAGGGGGAGGGGGCGGCGGAGCTGGGTACGCTCTCCGCGAACACGACGCGCGGCTCGTGCGCGTACAAATTGTGCAGAAGACGCAGGTCGAGCAGGGGGTCGTCGAGGTTGGCCCGGCGTTCGCCGGTCAGCTTGCCCCAAGGCCCGACGAGTGTGACGGCGGCGTCCGTCAGGGTCCCGGCGAGTGCCGAGTCCACGCTCGCCCGCGTCTGCTCGTACGTCGTGGCCGTCACGACCACCCGCAGGTACGGCACGAGCCAGTGCCGGCGCGGGTGGTTACGCAGCCAGCGGAGATCGGGGATCAAATCGCCCAGGTACGACCAGTTGTGCCGGTGTACCTCCTTCTCCCGCAACATCACGGTGGAGGGCCCGACATGCCACGCCCTGGCCTCGGCGTCGGGGATGAACACGGCCCCAGCCTGCGCCAGCCGGTAGCCCAGCTCGGTGTCCTCGGCCATGTTCAGCCCGGTGTCCACGCCTCCGGCCGCGCGCAGCAGGTCGGCGCGCACGGAGCTGGACGCGCCCGTGTGCTGCAGGTACGCGCTGGATCCGGCGTCCTTGAGCCGCCGCGTCGACTCGAGCGTCTTCCTCGTGTACGCGGACTGGACGCCCTCCTCGCCCGGAGTCTCCACGAACCGCGTATCGCCGATCACCACCGCGTAGTCGATGAGGTGGTGCCAGCGCATGTGCGCCTCGAGATGGTCCTCGGCCAGCAACATGTCCGAGTCCAGCCAGTGGATCACCGCCCCGGCGGCCGCGAGCTGCCCGGTCTGCCGGGCCGCGCCGCGCCCCCACCCCTCGGACACCCGGACGACCCGCGCTCCCGGCACGTCCAGCGGAGGTTCGCTACCGTCGTCGGCGACGACGACCTCGACGAGCTCGGCCGGGTACGTCTGCCGCGCCAGCGCCTCGACCATGCGGCTCAGCGGCTCCGCGCAGTTGTAGGCGGGGATGACCACGGAGACGGTCAGCGAGGGCTGCCACACCCCGATCGCGGGCGGCCGCAGCACGCCGTAGTCGTTGTGCCTGACCCGGCTCGTCATACGGCGACGTCCTTGGCCAGCGCGCGGACCTCTTCGCGTAGTTCCTCCAGCTCACGCGCCCGCACCATGGCGTTGACCCGGTCCTCGCCGAGCGAGGCCAGGATCGCGCCGAGGTCGTCGGCACGCCGTGCCGCCGAATCCTCCACGGCCCGCACCAGCAGGTCCAGCCTGGTGTCGAGGTTCTTGAGGGCGGTGGTGGTGCGGGCCAGCTCGGTCTCGTACTTCTTGATCCGCAGGTCGATGCGGTGGGCCTTGCCGTCGACCCGGCGCACGATGAGCACCAGGAACGCGAGGGCCACCAGCGCGACCAGGAACGCGGCCGCGGCCGCCGCCGCGCCCAGCGAGATCAGGTCGGCGAGGACGAGGACGACGAGCACACCGGCGACCAGGGCCGAGAGGAGTGCGCCGGTCGCTGCCAGTCGGCGGGGCGAAAGCATCCGCGCATACCTTTCGTAGATCACGCCTTTGTCGGCGCGCACCTCAGGACATCCGAGGCGTCACGGACATGTCGGGATTATTGACACCTTAATAAACATCGGCCACTACCGTGCCATAAGTTCCTGGAGGAAGACTGAGAATCATCGGCCCCCAGACCTGCGACGGCTGTCCTGCCGAATGTGCCCTCTGCGTCTACTGGTCAGTAAAACCGGCGTAAGGTAGGCGCCGACCGATCCCCGTGGAGGAGCACCCATCGATGTCCGTCACCCCTTGCGGGTTCGCGCGTACGCCGGAGAAGGGGCTGGCCCGCCTGCACTGGTCGGACGACGGCTGGGCGGTCGACGGCACGCCGCCCGACGTGCCCGCCCTACGTGCGCTGCGCGGACTGGAGATCGAGTGGCCTGAGGCCGAGGTGCCGGAACTCGCGCTGGACGGCCTGCTGCGCCTGGCCGCCGCGGGCATCCCGCTGACGGCCGACCGTGCCGTCCCCTGGGTGCCCGATGATCTCGCCGACCTCCTCACCGACCGGGCCTGGCTCGACCACGCCCCCGACGGCTCCATGCGGTGCCTGGCCGACCTGCGGCGCGAGGAGCACAGCGTCCTCCTGCGCCGCTTAGCCCACCCCACCCCGGCGCCCGAGATCAGCATCGTCATGTCGACCAAACGACCTGGCCTGGTCGGCGCGGCACTGGCGCAAATGGAGCGGCAGCGCGGCGTCGCGGCCGAGGTGCTGCTGGGGCTGCATGGGGTGGCATTCGAGCAGGTGCGCGAGGCGGTCGAGAGGTGCGCGCTGCCGGTGAAATGGGTGGAGGCGGAGGCCTCCGTGCCGTTCGGCGAGGTGCTCAACCGGGCGGCGGCCCTGGCGAGCGGCGACTACCTGGTCAAGTGGGACGACGACGACTGGTACGGCCCCCGGCACCTCGCCGATCTCCTGATGGCCCTGACCTACGCGGGGGCCGACGTGGTGGGCACGACGGCCGAGTTCTTCTACCTCGAACCGCTGCGGACCACGATCAGGCGGACGACGTTCGCCAGCGGAGCGAGCTATCCGAGCGAGGTATGGTCCGATCACGTGGCCGGAGGCACGATCATGGTGCCTTTGGCAAAATTTCGGGAAATTGGCGGATTTCCGGGGATTTCTCGGGCTGTCGATCTCGAGTTCCTGAAGGCGGCTCAACGGGTGGGAACGCGTATTTACCGCACCCACGGACTGGGTTACGTCCTGCGAAGAGGGCTCAGCGACGAGCACACGTGGCGGTTACCGCTGGCCCACTTCCTCAAGGTGGCCGCCAACCAGTGGCGCGGCTTCCGCCCGAGCCTGCTGATGGAAGCCGCGTGACCCCGCTCAGGGAGGTTCGATGAGCACGCCCGGCGAGCTCGAGGTCCAGGCCGCCGGGAGCCGCCCGGGACGTGGACGCCTTGCCCGGGTGCGCGGCAACGACTACCGCGTGCTCCAGCCCCCGGACGGCTTCATCCCTGAGCTCACGGTCAGCGTGATCATTCCGGCCTACGGCGGGCAGGACAAGCTCGACCTGGTGCTGGCCGGGCTGGCCAGGCAGACCTACCCGGCCGAGCTCACCCAGGTCATCGTCGTCGACAACGGCAGCACGCC
The DNA here is from genome assembly GCF_030718205.1 of Nonomuraea turcica. GTDB lineage: Bacteria > Actinomycetota > Actinomycetes > Streptosporangiales > Streptosporangiaceae > Nonomuraea. The sequence goes on along the minus strand of NZ_JAUZQF010000008.1, from coordinate 291,576 downwards.
GCCGCTGCGCCTGGCGGAGGTCCGTCCCGCCCGCACCCGGTTGATCGTCTGCGCGGAGCCGGGCAGGGCCGCCGCCCGCAACGCCGGCCTGGCGGAGGCGACGGGGGATGTGATCCACTGGCTCGACTCCGACGTGGTGCTCACGCCCGGCGCGATCGAGGCGCACATGCGCTGGCACCACGCGGCACCGTACGTGGTCGTCACCGGCTACATCAGGTTCACCTCCGCCGAGGTGCCCGCTCGGCTGCCCGACGATCTGGAGAAGCACTTCGAGCCCGCCGAGCCGCACGCCTGGATCGTCGACCTCGTCGAGCGCACGAACGGGCTCACCGACAACCCGCAGCGCCCGTTCAGCCTGCATGTGGGCGGCGCGACCTCGGTCAACGCCCGGCTGGTCGCGGCGGCGGGGCCGATGGACGAGGAGCTGATCCTCGGCCAGGACACCGAGATGGGCTACCGGCTGAGTCAGGCGGGTGCGGTCTTCGTACCGGAGCCGTCGGCCCGCGCCTACCACCTCGGGCCGACGATGCGGATGCGCGACAAGCAGCCGATCGACCGGGTGAGCCACGCCTTGGTGGCCGACCGCATCCCGGCCTACCGCTGGCTGCGGGGGCATCCCGGCCGGCAGTGGAAGGTCCCGTACGTCACGGTCGTGGTGGACGGCACGGCAGGCTACGACTCGGTACGGGCGACGGTGGACGCCCTGCTCGCCGGCACCACGCCTGACATTTCCGTACTCCTCCTCGGCCCTTGGGACGATCTCCAGCACGAGCGCCGCGCCCCGCTCCGCGACCCCGACCTCGACCTGGTGCTGGTCCGCGGCCACTACCGGCACGAGGGCCGGGTACGCCTGTCCGCCGCCGAGGACGTCGACCCCGCCGTGCCTTTCGTGCTGCGGCTGCCGGCCGGCTGGATCCCCGGCGAGGACAGTCTGGCGCGCCTGCTCGACCTCGCCCGCGACGAAGGCCTCGGCCTGGTGAACGTGCTGCTCGACGAGTCGTCCCAAGGCGTCGTCGCGGTCCGCCTGGAACGTCTGTCCGCCTTCGCCAGGGCCCGCATCGTGGCCGAGCCGGGGGAGGACCTGGACGACGTGGTGGACGCGGTGTCCGGCGTGGCCTGGGTCGAGGCCGAGACGTACGGGTTCACCACCGAGGCGGCCTCGCCGCTCGGGCGGCGGAGCGCGTACCGGGCCCGGGTGGAGGCTCAGGCCGACGCCGCCCGGCTGGCCGCGGAGGCCGCCCGGCTGGCCAAAGAGGCCGAGCGGCTGCGCGAGCAGGTGGCCAAGTGGAGGGAGGAAGCCGGGCGCTGGCGCAAGACGGCCGTGGAGCTTCGCCGCGAGGTCGGCGCACTGCGCCGCCAGCTCTCCGCCGTCACCCGCACCCAGAAAAGCCTGCGCGGCCTGGTCTCCACGATGAAACGCACCTTGGGCAGACGCCTTCGCACCTGACCCGCCGGTGGGCGTGGGGGGGGGTCAGTTGGGGCGGAGGGCTGACTTCAGGCGGCGCAGGAGGGTCTTTTCCGCCGGTTCCGCGGACACCGCCATCGGGGCCGGGATGGTGACCGGGTCCGGCTGCTTGGGCGCGGGCCAGTAGCGGTCCGGGGGCTCATGGCGCACCCCATGGGTGGTGTCGATGACGGCGTCCAGATCGGCGCCAGGGCCGGCGAGCAACAGGGCGCGGCCCAACGCCGACGTACGCTCCAGACGCGCGGTCCGCCCCTCGGGGAGATCCACGATCAGGACGCCCGCGAGATCCTTCTGGACCGACTCGATCATGCGCTCCAGCGTCGCCTTGTGCAGCGGCACCTCCACCGGCCCGCGATAGCGGAACGGCGTCGGCGCAGGCGTGGGGGCGGCCTCGTCGATCAGGCGGATGCGTTCGTCGTGCGCGAACAGGTCACGCATCAGCCGCAGCTCGAAGCATGGATCCGACAACACCGACCGCCGCCCGGACTCCAGCCGCGACCAGGGCCCCACCAGCGTCACCACGACGTCCTGGAGCTTGCCGTCCAGCGCCGCCGCCACCGCCTGCCGCACCACGGACTCGGAGGTGTCGGTGACGTCGAGCACGATCTCCACGTACGGCACCAGCCACCGCCGCCCCCGATCCTTGCGCAGGTCCCTGCGCAGCGGGATCCGGTGCGCCAGATACGGCTCCACGGCCCGGACGGCCCGCTCCCGGTCACGGTGCTGCGCGGGCAGCCCCAGGTGCACGGCCTGCGCGTCCAGGTCGGGTACGAACACGACGCCGTGCATGGCCAGCCGGTAGGCGAACTCGGTGTCCCCGCCCCGCAGCACGGTCGGGTCGAGCCCGCCCACGGCGTGGAAGACCTCCCGGGGAAGCGCGAGCGTGGGCCCCGTGCACACGTGGTACGGATTGCGGCTCTTGCGCAGCCCGTCAGTCTTGGCGATCGTCGCCTCGGTGGAGCTGGGCGCGGCCCCGTCCAGGTCGAACAGCTCTCCCAGGTGTCCTGCCTGGAAGACCTCCTCCGGCGTGACCGGCGGCATCTCCACGAACCTCTTCATACCGATCGAGACCAGGTAGTCCGTCACGTGGTGCCAGCGGGCCAGGGCCTCGATGTGCTCGCGGCAGGCCACCATGTCGGAGTCGAGCCGCTGGATGATCTCGCCGTCGGCGGCGTTGGCGCCGGTGTTGACGGCGCTGGAGATGCCCCAGCCGTCCCGTACGGGAACGATGCGGGTGTTGACCGGCCGGATTTCGGGCAGCCGAATAGGTGGCCGGCTGCCGTCGTCGACGACGAGGACCTCCATCAGGTGGTCCGGGTACGTCTGCGCCGCCAGCGCGGCCAGCACCAGGTCGAGCTTGTCCTGCCCGCCGTGCGCGGGTATCACCACGCTCACGGAAAGGGCGGGCGACCAGGCGCCGAGCGGCGGCGTTGCCAGCGGTGAATAGTCGTTCTGCCTCAGAGCAGGACGCGCGTTCATGATGGTGACCCCCTGGGCTAGCACCTTATCGGGAGATACTGAGAATGTCCTGAATAGTGGCCCTGTCTAACCGGTACGTCCGACCGGTGGACGCGGATCCGTGCCGGCCGCCGGCACCCCGTACACTCGGTGCCCAACACCGCAGGTAGGGAGTCATCAATGAGCAGGTCGTGGCGTGGCCTCATCGAGGAATACCGCGAACGTCTTCCCGTCACGCCGAAGACGCCTGTCATCACGCTGCTTGAGGGCGGCACGCCGCTGGTGCCCGCGCACCGCGTGTCGGCGCTGACGGGGTGCGACGTCTACCTGAAGGTCGAGGGGGCCAACCCGACCGGCAGCTTCAAGGACCGTGGCATGACCATGGCCATCAGCAAAGCGGTCGAAGAGGGAGCCAAGGCGGTCATCTGCGCCTCGACCGGCAACACGTCGGCCTCGGCCGCGGCCTATGCCGTTCGCGCAGGGCTGACGTGCGCCGTTCTGGTGCCCCGGGGGAAGATCGCCATGGGCAAGCTGGCCCAGGCGCTCGTGCACGGCGCCACGCTGCTGCAGGTCGAGGGGTCGTTCGATGACTGCCTGGAGATGACCCGCAAGTTGTCCTCGAGCTATCCGATCGCGCTGGTCAACTCGGTCAACCCGTTCCGGCTGCAGGGACAGAAGACGGCCGCGTTCGAGATCGTGGACACCTTGGGCGACGCCCCTGACATCCACTGCATCCCCGTGGGCAACGCGGGCAACATCTCCGCCTACTGGATGGGCTACCAGGAATATTTCGCCGACGGCGTGGCGACCAAGCGGCCGCGCATGTTCGGGTTCCAGGCCAGCGGTGCGGCGCCGATCGTCGAGGGCGCGCCGGTGTTGCACCCGCACACGATCGCCACCGCGATCCGCATCGGCAACCCGGCGTCCTGGGGGCTCGCCACGGCGGCCCGCGACGAGTCCGGCGGGGCGATCCAGTCGGTGACCGACCGGCAGATCGCGGCGGCGTACAAGCTGCTCGCGCAGGAGGAGGGCGTGTTCGTGGAGCTGGCCTCGGCGGCCAGCGTCGCGGGCCTCCTGCAGGCGCACGCGCAGGGGCTGGTCGAGCCGGGGCAGCGCATCGTGTGCACGGTCACCGGCAACGGGCTCAAGGACCCGGACTGGGCCATCTCGGGGGCGCCGGCACCGGTGGTCATCCCCATCGACGTCCACGCCGCCGCGGCGGCGCTCAACCTCGCCTGACGGGGCTGACAGGGAGATGCGTGAATGAGGACCGTTGACATCCGCGTGCCCGCGACCTCGGCGAACCTGGGCCCGGGATTCGACGCGCTCGGCCTGGCGCTGAGCCTGTACGACGAGATCGAGGCGGCACTCACCGACGAGCCCGGCGTGCACGTCGCCGTGGAGGGCGAGGGCGCGGGGGAGGTCGATCTCGGCGAGGGGCACCTGATCGTCAAGACGATGCGCGAGACGTTCGCCCGCATGGGGGTCGCGCAGCCGGAGGGCATCCGCCTGCGCTGCCGCAACAGCATCCCGCACGCCCGGGGACTGGGCTCGTCCTCCGCGGCCGTCTGCGCCGGGATCCTGGCCGCCCGCGCGCTGTCCGGGGCCGAATTTCCCGACGACGAGGTGTTCGCGCTGGCCACCGAGATCGAGGGGCACCCGGACAACGTGGCGCCGTGCCTGGCCGGCGGATTGACCGTGGCATGGTTTGACCACACCGGGTCACCACGTATGGTGAAACTAACTCCCGACGAGCTGATCCGCCCTGTCGCCCTGATTCCGTCGGCGCGGCTGGCCACGGAGACCGCGCGGGGGTTGCTGCCGAAGGACGTGCCCCACAAGGACGCCTCCTTCAACGCCGGCAGGGCCGCGTTGCTGATAGCCGCGCTGACCCAGCGTCCGGAGCGAGGGCTCTTGCTCGCCGCCACAGAAGATCGACTCCATCAGCATTACCGCGCGCCTGCGATGCAGGCGAGCGCCGATCTGGTAGAACGTCTCCGTGCAGTGGGCGTGCCCGCGGTCGTTTCGGGAGCGGGTCCCACGGTTCTTGCGTTTTCGACATCGGATACGCAGGATTTGATCGCGCCAGAAGTGGGTAATGACTGGCACATCCAGCTAATGGACGTCGACCCGGTTGGTGCGAACGTTCAGTTCCCCGAGACACGCTGATGCCTCTTTAGACCTTCAGGGAATAGCCGTGTGCGCTGGTGATGTTAGGCTGGTAGCCGCACCAGATGCCCCCTTGGTGGGTGCGTGCTTGTCAGCCACACATCGCTGCATCTCGCTTCACGTCGCGAGGCGTGGGCGGCGCGGCTGTCTCCCCGAAATCAATAGCCTCCGGTTGGCCCACACCCGGTTGGCCTTGAACGAGGCGGCGACGACGGGGATCTGCGCGTTCGATTCACATCGACATCTGGTTGGCGACAGCAATCTGGGGGGTGTCAGCCACGCGCCACGGCCCATTGGCGGCGTGGACCAGCCCCTCCCCAAGAGTGGCGGCCGTCTCCAGCGACAGCCGAAGATCGCAAAGTGCACCCCGACCCGGTCTGTCCCGCCGGATCGCAAGCACCTCCGGGACGCCCGGCAGAACAAAACCGGCGCCCGACCCCTGGGAAGGACCTTTTAGTTGAGCGACACCACCGAACTCCTCTCCGACGCATCAGGCGCAGAGCCGGCGTCCGGCGACACCCCCACTCGCGCTCCGGCCAAGCCGCGTGCGCGTCGCTCCGGCACCGGCCTGTCCGCCAAGGTGCTGCCCGAGCTGCAGAAAATAGCGGCGGAGCTGGGCATCAGCGGGACCGGGCGCATGCGGAAGAGCCAGCTCATCGCGGCCATCCAGGAGAAGCAGGGTGGCGGCGCAGGAGAAGGCACGCCGGCTCCCGCGGCCGCCGCCGAGGCGCCTGCGGCCACGCCGGAGGCGGCCCCGGCCGCCGAGCGGCCCACCCGTGCGCGCAGGGAACGTTCCCGCGCCAAGACCGCCGAAGAGCCCGCCCCGCAGCCCGTTGTGGCCGCGCCGGAGCCCGTGGCCGCGGCGCCCGAACCTGTCGTCGCACCGGCCGAGCCGGTCGTGGAGCAGCAGCCCCAGGCCGTTGAGGCCGCGCAGGGCGAAGGTCGCGGCGAGCGTGGCGAGAGCCGCAGGGAGCGCCGTACCCGCGGCGAGCGTCGTGAGCGCGGCGAGCGTTCCGGCAGCGACCGCGGTGAGGGCGGTCGTGCGGAGAACATCGGCCGCGGCGACCAGCGCGTCGCCGACGCGGGTGGCCGTGGCGACCAGCGCGGTGACCAGCGTGGCGACCTGCGCAGTGACCAGCGTGGTGACCAGCGCAGTGACCAGCGTGGCGACCAGCGCAGTGACCAGCGCAGTGACCAGCGCAGTGACCAGCGTGGCGACCAGCGTGGCGACCAGCGCGGTGGCGGCGACGAGGACGAGCGCGGCGGGCGCGGTCGCAGGGGCCGCTTCAGGGAGCGCAACCGCGGCCGAGGCCGTGACCGCTTCGAGAGCGGCGAGCCCGTCGTCAGCGACGACGACGTGCTCATCCCGATCGCCGGCATACTGGACATCCTCGACAACTACGCGTTCGTCAGGACCAGCGGCTACCTGCCGGGCAGTAACGACGTTTACGTCTCGCTCGCCCAGATCCGCCGCAACGGCCTGCGCAAGGGCGACGTCATCACCGGCGCCGTCCGGCAGCCCCGCGACGGCGAGCGGCGCGAGAAGTTCAACGCCCTGGTCCGCCTTGACACCGTCAACGGCATGGACCCGGAGCAGGCCCGCAACCGGCCGGACTTCAACAAGCTGACGCCGCTCTACCCGCAGGAACGCCTGCGCCTGGAGACCGAGCACAACATCCTGACCACGCGGATCATCGACCTCGTGTCGCCGATCGGCAAGGGCCAGCGTGGCCTCATCGTCTCGCCGCCCAAGGCCGGTAAGACGATGGTGCTGCAGGCCATCGCCAACGCGATCACCCGCAACAACCCCGAGTGCCACCTGATGGTCGTGCTCGTGGACGAGCGGCCTGAAGAGGTCACCGACATGCAGCGGTCGGTCAAGGGCGAGGTCATCCACTCGACCTTCGACCGTCCCGCCGAAGACCACACCACGGTCGCCGAGCTCGCCATCGAGCGGGCCAAGCGCCTGGTGGAGCTGGGCCACGACGTGGTCGTCCTGCTCGACTCGATCACCCGCCTCGGCCGCGCCTACAACCTGGCGGCCCCGGCGTCCGGTCGCATCCTGTCGGGTGGTGTCGACTCCACGGCGCTCTACCCGCCCAAGCGCTTCTTCGGCGCCGCCCGCAACATCGAAAACGGCGGCTCGCTGACGATCCTCGCCACGGCCCTGGTCGAGACCGGGTCCAAGATGGACGAGGTCATCTTCGAGGAGTTCAAGGGCACCGGCAACATGGAGCTCAAGCTCAACCGGTCCCTGGCTGACAAGCGGATCTTCCCGGCGGTGGACGTGGACGCGTCCGGCACCCGTAAGGAAGAGATCCTCATGGTCAGGGAAGAGCTCCAGGTCGTCTGGAAGCTGCGGCGCGTGCTGCACGCGCTGGACATGCAGCAGGCTCTTGAGCTGCTCCTGGAGCGGATGAAGGACACCAAGTCCAACGCGGAGTTCCTCCTCCAGGTCCAGAAGACCACGGTGGGCAACGACCGCGACTAGCGGCTCCTGTAGGAAAAGGGGCGGCAGGGGTTCTCCCTGCCGCCCCTTTTTCCTTGATACGGAGCGGGCGGACGGGTATGGGGCGCTGGTGTGGCGATGGTGGGGGTAGCCCTACCTCGGGCCGGACGGCAGCCACATTCACGCGCGCCGCTCCGGCGGGCAGGCTTGGGGCATGCGATCGGTGGCGTTGAAAGACCGCGTGCCGTTCGGGCCGAAAGGCCCGCTGGGGGTCCTGGTCGATCCGATGACGTGGCGTGCGGCACCGTACTTGCTGGTCAGCGTGGCGTTCGGGCTCGGCTGGTTCATCGTGTTATCGCTGGCGGTGCCGACCTCGCTCTCGCTCACGGTCCTCTGGGTCGGCGTGCCCCTCACGATGGCGACCATGCTGATGTGGCGCGGCGGGGCGATGCTGGAGCGCAGGATACTGGGGGCGGCGCTGGGGGTCAGGATTCCGGACCCGTACCGGAGCCGTCCCGAGCGGGGGCTGGGCGCGCACATCCGCTGGCTGGTGACGGATCCGGCGACCTGGAAGGACCTGGGCTATCTGCTGATGCTGCTGCCGCTCGGGCTGGTGGAGGCGGTGGCGTCGGCAGCGTTGTGGATCGCCACGGGCGGTTTGCTGCTCGCGCCCTTCATCCTGGCGATCGATGAGGCGATGGGGGAGGGCGAATACTTCATCGAGGAATGGACGGCCGCCTGGGTGGCCACGTTCTTCGGCGTCGTGCTGCTCGTGCTGACCGCGTACCTCGTGCGGGGGATGGCCTGGCTGCACGGGACCCTCGCCGTGGTGCTGCTCGGCGGCAGCGAGGAGGAGCGGCTGCGGGCCAGCCGTGCCCGGGGCATCGACGCGGCCGAGACGGAGCGGCGCAGGATCGAGCGCGATCTGCACGACGGCGCGCAGCAGCGGCTGCTGTCCGTCGCGGTGGACCTGGGACGGGCACAGGCCAAGTTCGACGCCGAGCCCGAGGAGGCCAGGATGCTCATCGCGCAGGCGCACGCGGGCACCAAGGCCGCCATCGCCGAGCTGCGCAACCTGGCCAGGGGCATCCATCCGGCCATCCTGAGCGACCGCGGGCTGGACGCGGCCCTGTCCGGGCTGGCCGCGCGAGCGCCCATTCGCGTGGACGTGTCGGTCGAGCTGGAGGAGCGGCCGCCGGCCGCGGTGGAGAGCATCGCCTACTTCATCGTCGCGGAGTCACTGGCCAACATGGCCAAGCACGCGGCCGCGACGGAGGCGTCGGTGTCGGTGTTCAGGGACCGTCGCGGCGTGATCGTCGACGTGTGGGACAACGGGGTCGGCGGCGCCGTCGTCACCCCCGGCGGCGGGCTGTCGGGACTGGCCGACCGGGCGGCCACCATCGACGGCGTGCTCGTGGTGCACAGCCCCATCGGCGGGCCCACGATCGTGCGTGCGGAGCTGCCCTGCGAGTGGTAGTCATGTGGCCATGCGTGTGGTCATCGCCGAGGATTCCGTACTGCTGCGGGAAGGGCTGGCCCGGTTGCTCGCCGACGGCGGCATCGAGACCGTGGCGAGCGTCTCCGACGGGCCCGCGCTGGAGGCGGCGGTGCTGGAGCACGACCCCGACCTGGCGATCGTCGACGTGCGCATGCCGCCCACGCACACCGACGAGGGCCTGCGGGCGGCGCTGCGGGTCCGCCAGGCCCGCCCGGACTTCCCCATCCTGGTCCTGTCGCAGTACGTCGAGGAGCGCTACGCGGGCGACCTCATCGGCAAGGCCGTCGGCTACCTGCTGAAGGAGCGGGTGGCCGACGTGGCCGAGTTCCTGGAGGCGGTGCGGCAGGTGGCGGCGGGCGGCACGGTCATCGACCCCGAGGTGGTCGTGCAGCTGCTCAGCCGCCAGCGCCGCGGCGCCCCGCTCGACACGCTCTCCCCCCGCGAGCGCGAGGTCCTCGCGCTGATGGCCGAGGGCCGCTCGAACACCGCCATCGCCGCCCGCCTCGTCGTCACCGAAGGGGCGGTCGAGAAGCATATTTCCGGCATCTTCGCCAAGCTGGCCCTCGGGCCGGCGCCCGAGGACCATCGGCGTGTGCTGGCCGTGCTGACCTATCTCGGCCGCTAGTTACCTGACGTCCACGAACTCCTGGGGCGACAGCGAGCTCCGCGTCGTCTTCGTGCCGGGCACCCTGACCCGGAAGTAGCCGTCCTTCTTGGCCGTGTACGTCTTGGCGTACTTGCCGGTCGAGGTGGCCTTGGCGAAGCCCATGAGCTTGTACGTCTTGGTGCCCTTGGCCTTGAAGTACACCTCCACGATCTTGCCCTTGTACGCCTTCGTGCCGCGGTAGACCTTGCCGTACACCTTGAACGTCTTGCCCTTGGTCACCTTGTTCGGCGCGGCGATCGTGACCCGCGACTTGGCCTTCTTGGACGCGCCGCCCTCGGGCGCCACGACCGTGAACGCCGCCACGCCCTTGAGCGTCTCGCCGCCCTTGTGCGCGTACACCTCGAGGGTCCAGTCGCCGGGGGTGCTGTCGTCGGCGAAGTACGTGCTCCCGCGGTAGCGGCCGTCCGCCTCCTTGGCCAGGTCGCCCAGGTCGTAGAACTCGCCGCCCGCGTCGCTGACGAGCTTGGCCGACACCGTGGTCGCGTCCTTTACCGACGCCTCCACCGAGACCTGGACGTCCTTGCCCTTGACGAGCTGGACGGGGTTCGGGCTGACCTTCGCGCCGGTGATCCCCTGCTTGCCGGAGACCTTGACCACGAACGGCGTGGTATTGGCGCCGGTGTCGCGGGTGACGACGACGCTCAGTTTCCACTCGCCGGCCGGGTCGTCCTTGCTGATCGGCCACTTGCCGGTGAGCTTCTGCGTCGCCGCGGTGTCGCCCGTCCTGAAGTCGAACGTCACCGTTTTCGCCGCCTTGCCCGGCGGTTCGATGGAGCCGGTGACGCCGGAGACCTTGGACGGCTCCTTGAGCGTGAGCGTCACGACGCCTTCGACGTCGTTCTGGAGCGGGATGGACGCGCTGGCGGAGGCGTCCCCCGTGAAGTCGTCGGCCATCGTGGCGGCGGCGCTCACACCGGTGCCCGCGAGGAGAACGGCGGCCCCCATGGCGATCGCGAGCAGCGATCGCACCCTTCTCTTCATGCCTGGGATCCTTACCAAAGTGAGGGATGGTGGCAGGGAGCCTAATGTGACATTCGGACCTCTGCTGCGTAGATCGCGGGGAATGTCCGATGGCCTGGGATGGTTCGACGATCTGGCACACTGGTAGCTGACCGTTTTGCGGTTCCGGTTCCCGCCATGCATGAAGGCGACCCGGCGGCCGCGCCCCGAAAGGACAGCGATGAAGCCCGACATCCACCCTGACTACAACGTGACGCAGGTGACCTGTTCCTGCGGCAACACGTTCACCACGCGCAGCACCGCCAAGAACGGCGTGATCCACGCCGACGTGTGCTCTGCCTGCCACCCGTTCTACACCGGCAAGCAGAAGATCCTCGACACCGGCGGCCGGGTGGCGCGCTTCGAGAAGCGCTTCGGCAAGAAGGCCACGGGCAAGTAGCTTCACTCACGCCGGCCCGGACGCTCGAGCGAGCGCCGGGTCGGCGTTGTTGGTGAAGAACCCGAAACGACTGAAGGACGCACGGTGAACCTCGACGAGTTGCTCAAGGAGTATTCCGAGCTGGAGCTGCAGCTCGCCGACCCCGCCGTGCACGCTGACCAGAGCAAGGCCCGCACCCTCGGCAGGCGCTACTCCCAGCTCACGCCGATCGTCGGCACCTACCGCGAGCTGGAGTCCGTCCGCGAGGACCTGACCGCAGCCAAGGAGCTGGCCGGCGAGGACGAGTCGTTCGCGGCGGAGGCCGCCGAGCTCGAAGGGCGCGTTCCTCAGCTGGAGGAGCGGCTCAAGCACCTGCTCATCCCGCGTGATCCCAACGATGACAAGGACATCATCATGGAGATCAAGGCGGGCGAGGGCGGCGAGGAGTCCGCGCTGTTCGCGGGTGACCTGCTGCGGATGTATCTGCGCTACGCCGAGCGTCTCGGCTGGAAGACCGAGGTCATCGACTCCCAGCCGTCCGACCTGGGCGGATACAAGGACGTCACGGTCGGCATCAAGGCCAAGGGCGACGAAGGCGTGTGGTCCAGGCTCAAGTTCGAAGGCGGCGTGCACCGCGTGCAGCGGGTGCCGGTCACCGAGTCACAGGGCCGCATCCACACCAGCGCCGCGGGCGTGCTCGTCTACCCGGAGGCGGAGGACGTCGACGTCCAGATCGACCCCAACGACCTGCGCATCGACGTCTACCGCTCCAGCGGCCCCGGCGGCCAGAGCGTCAACACCACCGACTCCGCGGTCCGCATCACCCACCTGCCCACCGGCGTGGTCGTCTCCTGCCAGAACGAGAAGAGCCAGCTGCAGAACAAGGAGTCGGCGCTGCGCATCCTGCGGGCCCGGCTGCTGGTCATGGCGCAGGAGGAGGCCGACGCCGCCGCGCAGGCGGAGCGCAAGTCCCAGGTGCGCACGGTCGACAGATCGGAGCGCGTCCGCACCTACAACTTTCCGGAAAACCGCATTTCCGACCATCGTGTCGGCTTCAAGGCGTACAACCTCGACCAGGTTCTCGACGGCGAGCTCAACGCCGTGACGCAGGCCCTCATCGACGCCGAGATGGCGGAGAAGCTCGCACAACACTCATGACATTTCTGCTGGACGAGATCGCCCTCGCCACCGCGCGGCTGGCCGAGGCTGGCGTGCCCTCACCGCGCACCGACGCGGAGGAGATCGCGGCCTTCGTCCACGGCGTGCGCAGGAGCGAGCTCCACACGGTCAAGGACGGCGACTTCGACGCGTTGTTCTGGGAGGGCGTGGCCAGGCGCGCGGCCCGGGAGCCGCTGCAGCACATCACCGGGCACGCCTACTTCCGCTACCTGGAGCTCTCGGTCGGGCCGGGCGTGTTCGTGCCGCGGCCGGAGACCGAGGTGATGGCCGGCTGGGCGATCGAGACGCTGCGCGAGATGGACGTGACCGCTCCGCTCGTGGTCGACCTCGGCACCGGGTCCGGCGCCATCGCGCTCTCGATCGCCCAGGAGGTGGCGCTGGCCGAGGTCCACGCCGTGGAGGTCGACCCCGCGGCGTACACGTGGGCCAAGCGCAACATCTCCGAGCACGGCCAGGGCCGTACGCACTTGCACCCCGAGGATCTCGCCGAGGCGCTACCCGAGCTCAACGGCAAGGTGGACCTGGTGATCTCCAACCCGCCCTACATCCCGCCCGGCGGGATCCCGCGCGACCCCGAGGTGCGCGACTACGACCCCACGCGGGCGCTCTACGGCTCCGGCGACGACGGGCTCGGCGAGGTGCGCGCGGTCGAGCGCACCGCCCGCCGCCTGCTGCGACCCGGTGGCTGGGTCGCCGTCGAGCACGCCGACGAGCAGGGCAGGGCCGTCTATCTGACTTTCCCCGAGGACAACGGCTGGCGCGACGTGCGGCTACGCCAAGACCTCACGAGAAGAGATCGTTTCGTCACCGCAAGGCTGGGCCAGGAATAGGATTCTTGCCGTGGGAAGACGTTTTGACTGCTCAGACCCCGAGCAGCGGGCCGAGGGCCTGCAGGAGGCCGCCGCTGCCGTGCGCAGGGGCGAGCTCGTGGTGCTGCCGACCGACACCGTCTACGGCATCGGCGCCGACGCGTTCACGCCGTCGGCGGTGACCGCGCTGCTGGACGCGAAGGGGCGCGGCCGTGACATGCCGCCGCCCGTTCTCGTCGGCACCGTCAGAGCCGCCACAGCGCTCATAGACGACATGGGAGCCTACGGCCAGGACCTGATAGACGCCTTCTGGCCTGGGCCGCTCACGCTCGTCTGCAAGGCCAACAGGGCCCTTTCCTGGGACCTGGGGGACACCAAGGGCACGGTGGCCGTGCGCATGCCGCTCGACTCGGTCGCGCTCGAGCTGCTCAAGGAGACCGGGCCCATGGCGGTCTCCAGCGCCAACCGCTCCGGCGCCCCGGCCGCCACGACGGCTGAGGAGGCCGAGGAGCAGCTCGGTGAGTCGATCGCGGTCTACCTCGACGGCGGCAAGACCACCGACAACACGCCGTCCACCATCCTCGACCTGACCACGGCCGTGCCCAGGATGTTGCGTCGCGGCGCGATCCCGGTGGAGAAGCTCCGCGGCATCATCGGCTACGTCGCCACTGACGACTGATCGGTTGACCCGGCAGGCCGACGTATACCGTCTGCTTATCCCGGCTGCGGCCGCGCTCCTCCCAAGATTACGGTGAGGCCCGGAGCGGCTATTGGTCCGGGGAGTGGTTCATGGGCAAGTTCGATGGCATGGATCCCAAGCTGGTCCGTGATCTGCTGTCCGAGGTGAAACACGCGGCCACGCAGATGCGTACGGCCGAGGATCGGGTCAGGTTCGAGTTGAACCGGGCCGGGTTGTCCGCCCAGACCACGCACCGTCCCGTCCAGATCGCCGACGCGGCCGAGGAGATGGTCAGGGATGTGAACAAGCGGCTCGAGGTCCTGGAGAAACGGGTCGACGAGCCGCGGGGGACAGGGGACGCACCTCGGTCCGGGGGCGGGGCCACGGACGACGACGAGCCCAAGGACGTGCGCGGGGAGCAGGACAGGTACGAAAATCCGCGCGCCGGTGAGAAGCCCGACGAGGTGACCCCCAAGGACGATGACGTCAAAACGGGCGAGGAACCCAGGACCGGGTCGGACGGCAAGACGGACGCCGACGGTAAGACGGGTTCGGACGGCAAGACCGATGCCGACGGTAAGACGGGTTCGGACGGCAAGACCGATGCCGACGGCAGGACGGGCTCGGACGGGGAGACCGGCTCCGACGGGAAGACGTGCGACGACGCCGACGACACTGGGATCGGCAAGGACACGGGGACGGGCAAGGACACCGGCGTGGACGCGGACTCCAGGAGCGACGGAGGCGTAGGCACTGGCGGGGACGCGGGCACCGGTGGGGACGTCGGCACTGGCGGCGACACTGGCACCGACGACATTGGGACTGGTGGGGACGTTGGCACCGGTGGGGATCCCGGGACTGGCGGGAATATCGGTGAACAGCCCGCCGATCAGCCCAAGGATGACGATCTGGACAGTCGGCGCGAGCGCGGGGCCGAGGCGGACGGCGGTGGGACGGACACGGGTGCCGCGGCGGACACCCCGGCCAAGGACCACCCCGACGACACCGATGCCACCAAGCCGCAGGTCGTGGTGGTGGACGGCGTCAAGGTCCTGCAGATACCCCTCGACCCGCCCACGGCCGAGCAGATAGAAGACCTGCTGGAGAACACCGACAAGGTCCAGCCGGCCGAAATGCCGAAGATGCCGGCCGACGCCACCGCCGCCTCGAACGTCAACGCCTGGGCCAACGACGGCAGCGACGTCGTCTCCGCCGACGCCACCCCGCCCAACCTGGACGCGCTGAAGACGGTGATCGAGAACCACCGCGACATCCCACCCCTGGACATGCCGGGGGTGGAGGTTCCGGCGGGTGAGTACGGCAAGGGCCAGTGGGCCGAACGCGAAATCCGCCCGGACGGCGACCCGGGCTCCATCGCCCACGGCGGGCCGCCCACGGCCATGGGCGACCAGGTGACCCTCCCGCCGACGTCATCGGCCTCGGACGGCACCGGCCTGACGGCCACATCGGGCGCAGGCGGCTCCGGTCCGTCCGCCACGGGCGGCGGCACGACGGGCGCCTATCCGGCGGACGGGTACGGTTCGGTGGGCATCACGCCGATCGATGATCCCTCCTCGGCCTCGCAAGCCGACGATGCCTGCGACTCCGCCGCGGGCACCACGCCGGATGGCACGGGCACCACGCCCGACGGTAAGGGCACCACGCCCGACGGTAAGGGCACCACGCCCGACGGTAAGGGCACCACGCCCGACGGCAAGGACACCACGCCTGGGGCCACGGGCACACGGTCCGGGGATGCGGATGGCACACCGGGCGGCACCGGGACGACGCCCGGTGGCACCGGCGCGACGCCGGGCGACACCCCGTCGGACAGCGACACCGGCGTACGGATCCCGCCCACGCCACCCGCTGGCGATGCCGGCGCGAACCCGGGAGCCGCCGGCGACGCCCCCGGCGCGGGGACAGCCGATGAGCCCCGCACCACGACACCGGACATGCGGCCCGATGCCGGTGGCACCACGCCGAGCGGCGCTCACGGCACCACGCCGGACGGCATCTACAGCGGTGGGCCGGATGGGGTGCACGGCGCCACGCCGGACGGCATCTACAGCGGTGGGCCGGAGGGCGTTCACAGCGGTGCGCCGGATGGCGTGCACGGTGGCGCGGTGGCCGACGCTTACGGTGACCGGCGCGCCGAAGCCGATGGTGCGATGTCGGCGGGCGGGTACGACGTGGCGGCCGTCGCCGAGGCAGGCGGCGAGGCCGAGAGCCGGTCGGGGGTCGAGGCGTGGGCGAGCGACGACAGCGACGTGGTCTCCATAGACGTCCCCCCACCCCACCTCGAAGCCCTGACGACAGTGATCGAGAACCACCGCGACATCCAGCCGCAGGAGATGCCCTCTGTGCAGATCCCGCCCGGCGAGTACGGCAAAGGCGAGTGGGCGCCTGAGGACATCCGCCCGGACGGCCCGCCGGGTGCGGTCGATCCCAGCACGCCGGAAAGGAGCTCCTGATGTACGTCGATCCTCCTGCCCCCAAGGCCTGGACCAACAAGTCCCGCCCTCCGGAGGAGACCGCCGGATCGCTGGCGACCCCGCCGGGCGCCCACCGGTACAACCCCGAGTACGAGCGGCTGGTCGACGCATGGAACGCCGTCATGCCCCAGCTGAATGCGCTCAAAACGGCCCTGGACAAGGCCTACAGCCTGGCCAGGAGCCCCCAGACGTGGGACGCCCCGGTGGGCGAGCGCTATGTCCAGGACATCCGCGAATGGCGCACCAGGCTGGCGGCCTACCGCCATGCGGTGCTGACGGCGATCAGCGACCGCGCGGCGGACACTCCACAGTGGCTGCCGGCCTCGGCAGTCATGCCGCGCTACCCCGGGTAACCCCACCTTGTGGGCGAACCGGACATCAGGGCGTACATTGGGGAAATGGGTACGCCACCCTATTACGGCCCGGATTTCGGGCTGCTGCAGAAGCAGGATCCCGAGCTCGCGCAGGTGCTGCTCGACGAGCTCGACCGCGTGCGTGGCGGGCTCCAGCTGATCGCGAGCGAGAACTTCACCTCGCCCGCCGTCCTGGCCGCTTTGGGTTCCACGCTCACCAACAAGTACGCCGAGGGCTACCCAGGCCGCCGCTACTACGGCGGCTGCGAGGTCGTCGACCGGGCCGAGCGGCTGGCGATCCAACGCGCGAAGAAACTCTTCAACGCCGAGCACGCCAACGTCCAGCCGCACTCGGGCGCCTCCGCCAACCTGGCCGCCTACGCCGCGCTCCTGCAGCCCGGCGACACGATGCTGGCCATGGCACTGCCGCACGGCGGCCACCTCACCCACGGCTCGAAGGTGAACTTTTCGGGAAGATGGTTCGACGTCGTGTCGTACGGCGTGCGCCGCGACACCGAACTCATCGACTACGACGAGGTCAGGGATCTGGCCCTGCGGCACCAGCCGAAGCTGATCGTGTGCGGTGCGACGTCGTACCCGAGGCTGATCGACTACGGGACCTTCCGCGGCATCGCCGACGAGGTGGGGGCGTGGCTGATGGCCGACGTGGCGCATCCGATCGGGCTGATGGCGGGCGGCGCGATCCCCTCGGCGGTGCCGTACGCGGATGTCGTGACGTTCACCACCCACAAGGCGCTGCGGGGGCCGCGTGGCGGGGCCATCCTGTGCACGGAGGAGCTGGCCAAGAAGATCGACCGGGCGGTGTTCCCGTTCGTCCAGGGCGGGCCGCTGATGCACGCGGTGGCGGCAAAGGCGGTGGCGTTCGGGGAGGCGATGCGGCCGGAGTTCGCCGACTACGTCAACAAAGTGATCGTGAACGCCCGGGCCCTGGCCGAGTCGCTGAGCGGGGAGGGGATGCGGGCCGTCTCCGGCGGCACGGACACGCACCTGGCGCTGATCGACCTGCGTGACGTGGGGGTGTCGGGCGCCGAAGCGGAGCAGCGGTGCGCGGCGGCGGGGATCACGCTCAACCGCAACGTGATCCCCTACGATCCGGAACCGGCGTCCATCACGTCAGGTATCCGGGTGGGCACACCGTGTGTCACTACGCAGGGGATGGGGCCCCAGGAGCTCAAGGAGGTGGGGACGCTGGTGACCAGGGCCGTGCGCCATCCGGGGAGCGCGAGGGAGGTCAGGGAAAGAATTGCGGCGCTTCTGGCCATCCATCGGCCATATCTCAGCGAATATTAAGCTGGTCTGTGTCGTTTTCCGGTCACAGTCGGCCGGAGCATCCGGGAAACTAGGTCCGTGCGCGAATACCTGTTCATGGCGCTCATCTCGGCAGCCGTGACCTATCTGCTGGTTCCGCTGGTGCGCCGCTTCGCCATCCGCATCGGCGCCATGCCGGAGGTTCGCGCGCGTGATGTGCACACCACGCCGACGCCCAGACTGGGCGGTCTGGCGATGTACGGCGGCCTGGTCGTGGGCCTGCTGGTGGCCAGTCAGCTCACGCACACGGGCAAGGCGCTGACGCACACCGAGGCCGACGCGGTGACGGCGCTGATCGTGGCCGGCGGGCTGATCACGATCACCGGGTTCCTGGACGACTGGTGGGGCATGGACGCCTTCATCAAGCTCGGCGGGCAGATCGCGGCGGCAGGCGTGCTGGTCTTCTTCGACCTGCGGCTGCTCTACATCCCGCTGCCGCAGGACTGGGGCGGCTCCACCAGCCTCGACTACACCCTCAGCACCGTGATCACCATCATGGTCGTGGTCGTGACCATCAACGCGGTCAACTTCGTCGACGGGCTCGACGGCCTGGCGGCCGGGATCGTCTGCATCGCCGGCATGGCCACCTGGGCCTATTCGATCTTCCTCGCCGAGAACATCAGCGGCGGCCGCATCACCACCACGGCGGCCATCGCGGCCATCCTCATCGGCACCTGCCTGGGGTTCCTGCCGCACAACTTCCACCCGGCGAAGATCTTCATGGGCGACACCGGGGCCATGCTGATCGGGCTCGTGCTCGCCTCCTCCATCGTCACCGTGACGCCGGTCGACCCCGGGATCATCGAGGGCATGAACAAGGTCCCGGTGCTGCTGCCGCTGCTCCTGCCGGCCGCCGTGCTGATCCTGCCGCTGGTCGACCTGATCACCGCCGTGGTGCGCCGCACCTCACGCGGCCTGTCGCCGTTCGCGCCCGACCGCGGTCACCTGCACCACCGGCTCATGGATATCGGCCACTCGCACCGCAGGTCCGTGCTGATCATGTACGCGTGGGCGTTCCTGTTCGCCTTCGGCATCGTGGGCATGTCCACGATCGGCGTGCCGGTGCTGCTGTTCCCCGTGGTCATCCTGCTCGCCCTGGCCGTGCTCGTGCTGATGGCCCTGCCGCGCTGGCGGGGCAGGGGCGGCGCGCACGCCGCCTCGCGCGGCAAGCAGCCCGACGACGACGGCCCGCCCACCGGGCCCATGCCGCCGATTCCGCCGGAGCCCGAGGTCAGACGACGGATGCCACCGGGGGACGGCCCTTCGCGCGAACGTGCATCGGCCGAGGGAAATCCGGTCATTCCAGCCTTTCCTAGCCGTTCTTGATCGCGAACTAGAAACGGCAGGTAAAAGCGGTCTTCCGTGAGCTTGTGATATCTTTCACGAGCAGGGACCTTCAGACGCAGATGCTCTGGGGGTAGCAAACGCTCGCTTGATAACACGCTGATGGAGCACCAATGCAGGCCAACGACGTGCGCGTACTCAAGAGCGCCGCGATTCCGACCCTGACGGTCGGGGTGGTCGCCGTGGTTGTCTCGCTCCTGATGGCAGGCGGCAAGGGAGCTCTGGGCGCCGCGCTCGGCACCTTGCTGGTCGGGGTTTTCTTCAGCATCAGTGTGGTAGCGGTGTCCTATGCCGCACGGGTGTCTCCCCAGATGATGGCGATCGCGGCGATGGTGAGCTATCTCGTCAAGGTCGTCGCCATCATGATCGTGCTGACCGCGTTCCGCGACACCACGGTCTGGAACACGCTGGCGTTCGCCTGGTCGGTCGTGATCTGCACGCTCGTGTGGACCGGCTTCGAAGTGCGCGCCTTCATGAAGACCAAGATGCTTTACGTCGACCCTGAGGCCCGAGTCCCCGGAAAGGGCGACTCATGAGGCTGGTGTACGGGCAGGGTCCGATATGACTAGTCCTCTACTCGCCTGCTATCGTCAGGGCCGCGATGAGCGCACAGGAACGCCGACCGGAAGAAGACGGTCGCGACTTCGCCGATGCCATGTGGTCGGTCCCCAGCTATCTGCTCGCGGGGATGGTCTTCTACGGCGGTCTCGGCTGGTTGCTGGACCGCTGGTTGGACATGTCCGCGTTCTTCCCCATAGGCGTCGTCCTGGGGGTCGTGCTCGGTGGCTATCTGGTCTACCGGAAGTTCGGTCGCTAGCCGACGCAGCGATCGCTTCGCTGAGGAAACCCTTGTGAACTACTACGACGTTGAAGGGAACGCCGCGTGAGTGCGCTGACGCTCCTCGCTCCACCAGCCGACCAGTTCGGGGCGCCTACGCCTGAAGAGCTGTTCAACCTGCCGCCCATCATTCCCGGGGTCGAATGGTTCACGAAGCCGGTTCTGCTCGCGCTGCTGAGCGCGGTGTTCGTGATCGGCCTGTGCTGGGCAGCCTTCGCCAACCCCAAGGTCGTCCCAAGGGGTGTGCAGAACGTCGTCGAGTACGGCTACATGTTCGTCCGCGACCAGGTCGCCCGGCCCTTCCTGGGCAAGGACGCCGACCGGTGGATGGGCCTGCTGGTGACGCTCTTTTTCATGGTCCTGGTCTGGAACCTCATGGGCGTCATCCCGGTGCTCCAGTTCCCGGTGGCCTCGCACATCGCCTTCCCGGCCGTGCTGGCGCTCTCGATCTACGTGCTCAAGGTCTACCTGGGCATGAAGCACCAGGGCCCGTGGGGCTACTTCAAGAACATGATGTTCCCGCCGGGGCTGCCGAAGCCGATCTACGTGCTGCTGTCGCCGATCGAGTTCCTGTCCAACCTGATCATCGCGCCGTTCACGCACGCGGTCCGACTGTTCGCCAACATGTTCGCCGGCCACATGCTGCTGGCCTTCTTCAGCATGGTCGGCTTCTGGTTCCTCTTCGAGAAGCTGTCGCCGCTGGGCGCCCCTGTGGGTGTCATCGGCGTGGTCATGACGATCATCCTCACGGGCTTCGAGATGTTCATCCAGTTCTTGCAGGCCTTCCTGTTCGCGATGCTGGCCGCGATGTACATCGGCGGCTCGCTGCACGCGGAGCACTGAGAACCACATACCGGAATATCCATGACCGGTGACACCCGAGTCGCCGGCCGTCCAGTAAAGGAATAACAGCAATGGGCATTCTCGCTGAGGTCTCCGGCAACGTCACCGCCATCGGTTACGGTCTTGCCGCCATCGGCCCCGGCATCGGCGTCGGCATCATCTTCGGTCAGGGCGTGCAGGCCATTGCGCGCCAGCCCGAGGCCTACGGCCTGATCCGCCAGAACATGCTCCTCGGCTTCGTTCTTACCGAGGCCCTCGCCCTGATCGGTCTGGTCGCGCCGTTCATCTTCCAGGGCATCTGATAGACCGCCCTTCTGACGAAAGGCTGCACTCATGACGTACATGGCAGCTACGCTCCTCGCCGCGCCGGAAGAGCACGCCAATCCGCTCATCCCGCACACGTACGAGCTCGTCGTCGGCATCTTCGCGTTCGCCGTCGTCTTCTTCGTCGTGGGCAGGATGCTCATCCCGCGTATCCAGAAGACGCTGGCCGAGCGGACCGACGCGATCGAGGGCGGCATCAAGAGGGCTGAGGAAGCCCAGGCCGAGGCCCAGGCTCTGCAGCAGCGTTACGCCGAGCAGCTGGAGGAGGCCCGTCGGGACGCGGCCAGGCTGCGCGAGGAGGCTCGCGAGCAGGCCGCGCAGATCAAGGCCGAGCTCCGTGAGGAGGCGCAGGCCGAGGCCCGCCGCCTCGTCGAGGCCGCGCACGCGCAGATCGAGGCCGACCGCCAGGCGGCGTTCGCACAGCTCCGCGCCGAGATCGGCCGCCTGTCGACCGACCTGGCCGGCCGCATCGTCGGCGAGTCCCTGCAGGACGAGGTCCGCCAGAGCCGCATCGTGGACCGGTTCCTCGACGAGCTGGAAGCCGGCAGCGCGCAGGCGGTGCGCTGATGCGTGGTTTGAGCAGGACGTCGCTGGCCGAGGTCGAGGAGCGATTCAACGCGGTCGCCGGCAGTGCCGACCTCGGTGCGCTCTCCGACGAGCTGTTCGCGGTCACGGATCTGCTCGACCGTGAGCACGGCCTGCGCCGGGCCCTGTCCGACCCTGCCAGGTTCGCCGAGCAGAAGACGGGCACGGTGGGCGCGCTGCTCACCGGCAAGGTCGCTCAGGCCACGCTGGACACCGTCGAGGCCGCGGTCTCGGCCAAGTGGTCGCGCGCGGGTGACCTGCCCGACGTGCTCGAACGGCTCGGCGTCGTCGCCGCGGCGGCGGAGGCCGAGAGCCAGTCCAGGCTCGACGAGGTGGAGGACGAGCTCTTCCGCTTCGGCCGCATCGTCGCCGCCAATGCCGACCTGCGTCTCGCGCTGACCGATCCGGCGGCGCCCGAGGAGGGCAAGCGGCAGCTGCTGCGCGACCTGCTCGGCGACAAGGTCGCTCCGACCAGCCTGCGCCTCATCTCGCAGCTGGTTGCGCACCCGCGAGGGCGTAGCCTGGAAACAGGCCTGGAAGAGGTCGGTCAGCTCGTGTCCGCGCAGCGCCAGCGCCTTGTGGCGGTGGTGCGCAGCGCCGTCGAGCTGACCGAGGAGCAGAAGCGCCGCCTGACGGCGTGGCTGCGCACCTCATACGGTCGCGACGTGCACCTGAATGTCGAGGTGGACAAGCGAGTGCTCGGTGGGTTCTCGGTCCGCATCGGCGACGAGATCATCGACACCACCATTGTGGGACGAATCGAAGAAGTCCGCCGCCGGTTGGCCGGCTAAGGCGAATAGGGAGACAGAGTAGAGATGGCGGAGCTTACGATCCGGCCGGACGAGATCCGGGACGCGCTTGAGCGCTTCGTCCAGGCGTACGAACCGGAAGGCGCCGCGCGCGAGGAGATCGGGACCGTCGTCGACGCCGGCGACGGCATTGCCCATGTCTCCGGCCTTCCCTCGGCGATGGCGAACGAGCTGCTCGAGTTCGAGAACGGCACGCGCGGTCTGGCACTTAACCTCGACACCCGCGAGATCGGTGTCGTGGTCCTGGGCGAGTTCAGCGGCATCGAGGAGGGCCAGACGGTCCGCAGGACGGGCGAGGTCCTGTCCGTGCCCGTCGGCGACAACTTCCTCGGCCGCGTGGTCGACCCCCTCGGCAACCCGCTCGACGGCAAGGGCGCCATCGAGTCCGAGGGCACGCGTGCCCTCGAGCTCCAGGCCCCTTCGGTCGTCCAGCGGCAGCCGGTGAAGCAGCCGCTGCAGACCGGCATCAAGGCGATCGACGCCATGACGCCGATCGGCCGCGGCCAGCGCCAGCTGATCATCGGTGACCGTGGCACCGGCAAGACCGCGATCGCCGTGGACACCATCCTCAACCAGCGCGAGGCCTGGGCCTCCGGCGACCCCGAGCAGCAGGTCCGCTGCGTCTACGTCGCCATCGGCCAGAAGGGCTCCACGATCGCGCAGGTCAAGGCCCGCCTCGAGGAGGCAGGCGCGCTGGAATACACCACCATCGTCGCCGCCCCCGCCTCCGACCCGGCCGGCTACAAATACCTTGCCCCCTACACCGGCTCGGCCATCGGCCAGCACTGGATGTATCAGGGCAAGCACGTTCTGATCATTTTCGACGACCTGACCAAGCAGGCCGACGCCTACCGCGCCGTGTCCCTGCTGCTGCGTCGCCCGCCGGGCCGCGAGGCCTTCCCCGGCGACGTCTTCTACCTCCACTCCAGGCTGCTGGAGCGCTGCGCCAAGCTGTCGGACGACATGGGCGGCGGCTCGATGACGGGTCTGCCGGTCATCGAGACCAAGGGCAATGACGTGTCGGCGTTCATCCCGACCAACGTCATCTCCATCACCGACGGGCAGTGCTTCCTCGAGACCGACCTGTTCAACGCGGGCGTGCGCCCGGCGATCAACGTCGGTATCTCGGTCTCCCGAGTCGGTGGCTCGGCGCAGGTCAAGGCGATGCGCAAGGTGGCGGGCACGCTGAAGCTGTCGCTGTCCCAGTATCGCGACCTGGAGGCGTTCGCCGCGTTCGCCTCCGACCTCGACGCGGCCTCCCGCGCCCAGCTCGACCGCGGCCAGCGCCTGGTCGAGCTGCTCAAGCAGCCTCAGTACTTGCCGTTCGCGGTCGAGAAGCAGGTCGTGTCGGTGTGGTCCGGCACCACCGGCGAGCTCGACGAGGTGCCGGTCGAGGACGTCCGCAGGTTCGAGACGGAGTTCCTCGACTACCTGCAGTCCTCGCACAAGGGCATCCTCGACACCATCCGGGAGACCAAGGAGCTGCCCGACGACACGGTGACCGCTCTCAAGGACGCCATCACGGAGTTCAAGAAGGGCTTCACCACCTCCTCGGGCGAGCTGCTGGTCAAGGACGAGCCGGTGGCGCCGCTCGAGGCCGGCGAGGTCGGCCAGGAGAAGATCAAGAAGGTCGTCCGTCCGGCGGAGAAGAAGTAGGACATGGGTGCCCAGCTAAGGCTGCTGCGGCGGCGGATCAACTCGGTCAAGTCGACCGCGAAGATCACGCGCGCCCAGGAGCTCATCGCCTCTTCACGGATCGTGAGGGCGCAGCAGCGGATGCAGGCGGCGCTGCCGTACGAGCGTGAGATCACTCGCGCCGTCACCGGCGTCGTCAGCAACGCGGCCAGCGTCGACCATCCGCTGACCGTGGCGAAGGAGAACCCCGCCAAGGCGGGCGTCCTCATCGTCACCAGCGACAGCGGGTTCTGCGGCGGCTTCAACGCCAACGTGCTGCGCGAAGCCGAGGCTCTGCGGGGGTTGCTGGAGAGCCGAGGGCTGACCGTGCTGCCGTTCGTCACGGGGCGCAAGGGTGTCACCTGGCACACCTTCCGCCAGCGGGAGATGGGCGGCAGCTGGGTCGGGTTCTCGCGCAAGCCGGCCTACGCCGACGCCAAGGAGATCGCGACCACGCTGATCGACTCGTTCAAGGAAGACGGCGGGATCGACGAGATCCACATCGTCTCGACCGAGTTCGTCTCGATGCTCACGCAGAACGTCGTGGTCAAGCGCGTTCTGCCACTGGAGGTCGAGGAGACCGAGGCGACGGAGACCACCGCGATCCCGCCGTACTTCGAGTTCGAGCCGACCGCGGGCGACGTGCTGGAGTCGCTGCTGCCGCGCTACGTGGAGTCGCGTATCTTCACGGCGCTGCTGCAGTCGGCGGCCTCCGAGGAGGCCGCGCGGCGGCGCGCGATGAAGTCCGCGACCGACAACGCCAACGAGCTGATGCGGGTGCTCACCCAGCAGATGAACCAGGCTCGCCAGGCCGAGATCACCCAGGAAATCAGCGAGATCGTCGGTGGCGCCAACGCGCTGGCTGACGCCGCAGCGGGGAAAGAGTGAAATGACTGCAGAGGCTGTTGAAACTGTAGAGGCCGCGGCGGCCGGCATCGGCCGCGTGGCACGCGTCACTGGCGCCGTCGTCGACGCGGAGTTCCCCGTCGATGCGATGCCCGAAATCTATAACGCGCTCAAGGTCGAGGTGACCCTCGGTGGCGAGACCAAGACCCTGACGCTCGAGGTCGCCCAGCACCTGGGTGACAACCTCGTCCGGGCCATCTCCATGCAGCCCACCGACGGCATGGTCCGCGGCCAGGCCGTGACTGACACGGGCGGCCCGATCTCGGTGCCGGTCGGCGACGTCGTCAAGGGCCACGTGTGGAATGCGCTGGGCGAGACGCTCGACGTGCCGACCGCATCGCTCAAGATCGACGAGCGCTGGGGCATCCACCGACCGTCCCCGGCCTTCGACCAGCTCGAGTCCCGCACCGAATTGCTGGTCACCGGCATCAAGGTCATCGACCTGCTCACCCCCTACGTGCAGGGTGGGAAGATCGGCCTGTTCGGCGGTGCCGGCGTCGGCAAGACCGTCCTCATCCAGGAGATGATCCGCCGGGTCGCCCGCAACTTCGGTGGCACCTCGTGCTTCGCCGGTGTGGGCGAGCGCACCCGTGAGGGTAACGACCTCTGGCTGGAGATGGAGGAGGCGAACGTCCTCAAGGACACCGCCCTCGTCTTCGGTCAGATGGACGAGCCGCCGGGCACCCGTCTGCGGGTCGCGCTGTCGGCGCTGACCATGGCGGAATACTTCCGTGACGTGCAGAAGCAGGACGTGCTGCTCTTCATCGACAACATCTTCCGCTTCACGCAGGCCGGTTCTGAGGTCTCCACGCTGCTCGGCCGTATGCCGTCCGCCGTGGGTTACCAGCCCACGCTGGCCGACGAGATGGGTGTGCTCCAGGAGCGCATCACCTCGACGCGTGGTCACTCGATCACCTCCATGCAGGCGATCTACGTGCCCGCCGACGACATCACCGACCCGGCCCCGCACAACGCGTTCGCGCACCTCGACGCGCAGACCGTTCTGTCCCGGCCGATCTCGGAGAAGGGCATCTACCCCGCGGTGGACCCGCTCGACTCCTCCTCCCGGATCCTCGACCCGCAGATCGTGGGCGAGGAGCACTACCGGGTGGCCCAGGAGACCAAGCGGATCCTGCAGAAGTACCGCGAGCTCCAGGACATCATCGCGATCCTCGGTATCGACGAGCTCTCCGAGGAGGACAAGGTCACCGTCCAGCGGGCCCGCCGCATCGAGCGCTTCCTGTCGCACCCGATGTACGCAGCCGAGGCCTTCACCGGCCAGCCGGGCGAGACCGTGCCGCTCGACGAGACCATCGCCTCCTTCAAGGGCCTCTGCGCGGGTGAGTACGACCACCTGCCCGAGCAGGCGTTCTTCATGGTCGGCGGCATCGAGCAGGCCATCGCGAAGGCCAAGGAACTCGAGCGTCGCTAATCGCCCCACGGTGATGGCGCGGCCTGCGAAGCCGCGCCATCACCTGATCGGAAAGGACCTACACAAAGTGGCGAAGCTACGCGTAGGGGTTGTCTCACCCGAGCGTGAGATCTGGTCGGGCGAGGCCGACATGGTGATTGCCAAGACCGTGGACGGCGAGATCGGTATTATGCCGCAACACGCACCTGTTCTCGGCGTCCTCGTCGAGGGCGGCGTGCTGCGCGTCAAGCGGGAAGGCGAGGGCGATCTCGTGGCGGCGGTCCACGGCGGATTCATCTCCGTGGCCGACAACGAGGTCTCCGTGCTCGCCGAGGTGGCCGAGCTCGGTTCCGAGGTCGACGTCGCGGCTGCCCGCGACGCTCTCGACCGGGCCCAGGCCTCGATCGAGGCCAACCAGGAAGACGCCGACGCGGCGATCGAGGCCAAGCGGGCCAGGGCCCGGCTGCGCGCCGCAGGCGAAGAGGTATAGCAGAACACGTTTCAGGGGGCGGCATGGTAGCGACGGTTGTGACTTTCCTGGTGCTGCTCGCCGCCCTCGTGGTGTTGCGCGCTCTCATGCTGGTCCGCTCGCGCGGGAGCGTACCCTGTCGCCTTCGGGTAGGGGGCCGCGCCTGGCGCAGCGGGGTGGCCCGCTATGCCGACGGGGAGCTCCATTGGATTCCCCTCCTGGGCGTCCGACTGAGGCCGCGCCACGCGATTGCGAGGCGCGGCCTTGTTGTATCCGCCCGTCGCGAGCTCGGCGACGGGCTCTATGCGGTGGACTTCGGCGGGAGCACGCAGGATGTGTCGCTCGCGATGAGCGCGGACGCGCTGACGGGCTTCCTGGCCTGGCTGGAGTCCGCACCGCCCAGCGCGTATTTGGATGTGGCTTAGCGCGTCCCTCCGGGCTTCCAGAGGATCTCGTTGCCCGCGTGCGCCACCCGGCACGCGATGAACAGCAGGTCCGACAGGCGGTTGAGGTATTTCGCCGTCAGCGCGTTCATGTCGTCGTGCACCTGCAGCGCCGCCCAGGCCGAACGCTCGGCCCTGCGGACGGTGACCCGCGCCACGTGCAGCGCCGCGGTGGCCGGATCCCCACCGGGCAGGATGAAGCTGCGCAGCGGCTTGAGGCCGGCGTTGAAGCGGTCGCACTGCTCCTCCAGCCGGTCGATGTACGGCTGCTCCACCCGCAGCGGCGGAAACTCCGGGTCGTCGACGACCGGCGTGGCCAGGTCGGCCCCCAGGTCGAACAGCTCGTTCTGGATCCGGACCAGGACCTCCACCAGATCGGCGGGCAGCGTCCCGTGCGACATCGCAACGCCCAGGTGGGCGTTGGCCTCCTCCACGTCGGCGTAGGCGGCCAGCCGGGGATCGGTCTTCGAAGCGCGGCTCATGTCGCTCAGCGCGGTGGTGCCGTCGTCGCCGGTGCGGGTGTAGATGCGGGAGAGGACCACCGGCTTGTCCTTGTCGGCGCGCGTCATGGCATCAGCGTACTCATGACAAATGTCATCCGGATCGGACGCGAGATCCACATCGGGCCCGTGATTTCCGCGACTACCAGGGCAAACCGCCCAACGCCACCATGGATCCATGACGAAGGAGAGGACCTGATGCTCGAGATCAGCGAGCTGCGCAAGCGCTTCGCGGGCGGCCCCGACGCCCCCGGCGGCAAGGTCGCCCTGGATGGGATCAGCTTCACCGTGCGCCCGGGAGAGATGTTCGGGTTCGTCGGCGCGAACGGCGCCGGCAAGACGACGACGATGCGCATCGTCATGGGCGTGCTCCAGGCCGACTCCGGCGCGGTGAGCTGGCAGGGCAAGCCGCTCGACTACGACGGGCGGCGGCGCTTCGGCTACATGCCGGAGGAGCGCGGCCTGTACCAGAAGATGCGAGTGGCCGAGCAGATCGAGTATTTCGGGCGCCTGCACGGCCTGAGCGCGGAGGCCGCCAAGAAGGCCACCGACGACCTGCTGGAGCGGCTCGGGGTGGCCGAGCGCAGGAACGACGCGGTGCAGGCGCTCTCGCTGGGCAACCAGCAGCGCGTGCAGCTGGCCGTGGCGCTGGTGCACGACCCCGAGGTGCTGGTGCTGGACGAGCCGTTCTCCGGGCTCGACCCGATCGCGGTGGACGCGCTGGCCACGGCGCTGCAGGAGCGGAGCAGGGGCGGAGTGCCGGTGATCTTCTCCAGCCACCAGCTGGAGCTGGTCGAGCGGTTGTGCGACTCGGTCGGCATCGTCTCGGCGGGCCGGGTGGTGGCCACGGGCACGGTGGCCGACCTGCGGGCGGGCGAGGGCAGCACGCTGCGGGTCGTCGTCCGCGATCCCGCCCCGGGCTGGGCGGACGGCCTGCCGGGCACGGTCACCGTGAGCGGCAACCGGCACGTCCTGCGTACGTCGGACAGGGTGCCGGACTCGGGCACGTCGGACAGGGACGACCAGGAGATCCTGCGCCGCGCCATGAAGGCGGGACACGTGGAGCACTTCGGGGTCGAGCAGCCGACCCTCACCGAGATCTTCAAGGAGGCCGTGGCGTGAACGGGTTGATGCTGGTCGCCCGCAGGGAGATCGTGACGCAGGTCCGCACGAAGGCGTTCGTCATCGGCCTGGTCATCACGGCCTTGCTGGTGGCGGCGGTCTCCTTCGCACCCAAGCTGCTGGGCGGCTCCGACTCCTACACCCTCGGCACCGTCAACTCCCAGCAGCTGCCGCTGCAGGCCGCCGCGCCGGAGGCGACGTTCGAGTGGCGCTCCTTCCCCGACGAGGCGGCGGCCACGCAGGCCGTACTCGATGGGGACGTGGACGCGGTGCTGGTCAACGGCACGAAGGTGCTCACGGACGGAGAGATCGACGGCCAGCTCGGCGTGCTCATGCAGAGCGTCAACCGGGAGGTGCGGCTCGGCGCCGTGGGCGTGTCGATCCCGCCGCTGCAGATGGAGTCCGTGGGCGCGGACACCCGCTACGAGTCGGCGCGCACCGGGATCGCCGTGGTGCTCGTCGTCGTGCTCTTCATGATGCTCTTCGGCCAGGTCATGATGGTCGCCATGGGCGTGGTGGAGGAGAAGGGCAGCAGGATCGTGGAGATCCTGCTCTCCACCCTGCGGCCGTGGCAGCTGCTCGGCGGCAAGATCATCGGACTCGGTGTGGTCGGCCTGATCAACCTGGTCACCATCCTGACCGTCGGCCTCGGCGCGGCCGTGTTCTCCGGAGCCGCCGCGGACTTCCCGCCCGGCATGGCGGGGCTGGTGGCCGGGGTGATCGTCTGGTTCGTGCTCGGATACGCCTTCTTCGCCACGCTGTCGGCCGCGTTCGCCTCGCTGGTCTCGCGCCAGGAGGAGGTCAACACCGTGATGACGCCGCTGACCATGCTCATCATGGCCACCTACTTCGTCGCTTTCTACGCCACCAGCGATCCCACGGGCACGTTCGCCACGGTCGTGTCGTACGTGCCGCCGTTCTCGTCGATGATCATGCCGGTGCGGATGGCCGCGGCCGAGGTGCCGCTGTGGCAGGCGGGGCTCTCCATGGCCGGCATGGTCGTGGCGGTGGTGGCGGTGCTGGCCTTCGGCGCCAAGGTGTACGAGCGGGCCGTGCTGCGGACGGGCGCCCGGGTGAAGCTCGGCGACGTATTGCGCGCCCGGTAGATGGACGAGATCGCGCGGGCACGGCGCCTCACCTGGGTGACGCTGGTTCTGGGCCTCGCCCTCATGTGGTTCCTCATCGCGGCCGGGGTCCTCGCCGGCGTCGGCGAAGGGAAGCTCCAGTGGTGGCGTCTCGTGCCCGCGCTGATCGCCACGGTCTGCTTCACGTGGCTTGGCCGGCGCATCATCGACGCCGTGCTGGACCGCCGCTATCCCACCGAGGAGGTGGTGTGGGCGGCGGTCCTCGCGTTGATCGCGGCCGGCGTGGGCGGAGCCGACCCGTTCGGCTTCGGGTTCGCGCCGATGTGCTGGCTGTATCTCGCGACGCTCGGCGTCTCCAGACGGACGGTCCTCCTCCAGTCGCTCGGGACGCTCGTGGCGTGCGTCGCGCTGGGCATGCTCGGCGTGGCGACGGGGGTGAGCGTCATGGCCCTCGACGTTCCTGTCCTCGGGACACTGATCTACTACGTTCTGCTGTACGGGATCTGGTGCGTGATACTGCCGCCGTCCGGCCGGATGTGGGTGTGGATCTGGAGGCTGGCCGTGCAGGCTCACGAAGGCCGTGAGGCGCACACGCGGCTGGCGCTGGCCGAGGAGCGGTTGCGCTTCGCCAGGGACCTGCACGACCTCGTGGGGCATCAGCTGTCGGCCATCGCGGTCAAGACCGAGCTGGCCGTGCGCCTGTCCGACGCCGAACCGGCGGCGGCCAAGGCCGAGATGGCCGAGATCAACACACTGACCAGGACGGCCCTGCGCGAGCTGCGCGAGGCCGTACGCGGCTACCGCGAGCTCGACCTGGCCGCCGAGCTGAACAGCGTGAAGGGCGTGCTCGAAGCGGCCGGTGTCCGCTGCGAGGTGCACCTGCCCTACCGCGATCTGCCCGATGGTGTGGCCCCCGTCTTCGCCTACGTGGTGCGCGAGGCGGCCACGAACGTGCTCAAGCACAGCACCGCCACGTTCTGCGACATCACCATCCGCTTCACCGAGGACGAGGCGGAGCTGCGCGTACGCAACGACGGCGTGGCCCGGCGGCAGGCCGATGACCTGGGGACCGGCCTGACGGGCATGGGGGAGCGGGTGGCCGCCGTGGGCGGCAAGCTGGCCGCCCATCCGACGGGCGACGGAGAGTTCCTGCTCACGGCGGTCGTGTCATTGCCGCTGCGTGGGTAGAGGTGTCATGCAGGGGGTCCATCTCGGCGGGTGCATCACGCGGGGGTGTGGTCACGTTGTGTGTGTGAATGAGGAGGTGGCATGCGCGTCCGTGGCAATCCGAGGGCTCAGGTGGTGCGGATCGGGGCCAGGCTCGACGCCGGCACGTCGGCGGGGGTGCGCGAGCGGCTGCACCAGGCGCTCGACTCCGGTGAAGGCGACTTGATCCTGGATCTCTCCAAGCTGGAGATGATCGACGCGACCGGTCTCGGGGTGCTTGTGGGAGCGCATCGGCGCGCGCTGAGCGTGCAACGTCGCCTTGTTCTTCAGGGGGTGCCACCGCGGATCATGCGGATCCTGGCGGTGACCCGGCTGAATCGGGTGCTGCATGTGGAGGCTCCGGCGGCCGCGGTGGCCTGAGATGACATATCGGAGCGGGCGACGATCAGCCGTTGCCCGCTCTTTCCCGACTTAGACAAAATGTAGATTACGGGTGGTACGCATCTGTGAGCTATGACACTGAAAACAACATCGAAAGCGGATTTATCCGCTGCGTGTATGACACATAACGCCCGGCGCATCAACCGGCTGTGTCGGGGGTGCTCAAGCTCCGGATGAAGATGTGCACGGCCGTGTCCACGAGTTCGTCGACGGGGGGCTGGTCGTCGGTGAGCAGCCATTCGATGAGCAACTCTTGTAACGCGCCAACGACGCCGAGCGCGACGAGCCGCCGATTCAGCGGCTCGGCCGAGGGGAAATCGGCCGAGGCCTCCTGCACGAGCCGGGCGAAACCCTCTATGGCCCGCTGGCGCGACGTCGTCAGGATGTCTCCTGACCTGCGTACCTCCACGTGCATGATGAGGGCCCGGCGCCGGTCGGCCGCGATGAACTCGATATAGGCGCGAATCCCCGCCGTGACCCTTCCGTCGAGCGTGTCCGGCGCTTCCTGCACCGCTTTGGTCACGACGGCCAGGCTTTCCTCCACGCACCGCTCGTGGACCGCCTGAAGCAACTCCTCCTGGCTGCCGAAACATTCGTAGAAGGCGCGGTTGGAGATCCGCGCCTCCGCACACAGCCTTTCGATGGTCGTCGCCGCGAAACCCGGCTTCGCGTATAGCGTGTAGGCGGCCGTCATCAGCCGCTCCCGTCTGTCCGCCAGCCTTTGCTCAGCCGACATTCCCCGGTAAGACCGGTTCACTATCCACCCGTCCAACATGATCGTGGCCCCCAGAGCACACAATTATGGACGGATCGATCCGTTTTGGGAAAGGGTAAGAAGATTATCTTTTACGTCGGCCGTGCAAGAACGTGACGAGCCTGATCAGCCGGTCAAGCTCGGCGGGCCCTCTCGCGAACGATGTCAGGTTCATTCCGGGCATCGCGAACCGCTGCCGGGAGATCGCTTTGGGCCTGGCGAACTCGCGCAGACCGTCGGCTCCATGAATCCGCCCGAACCCCGAATCGCCCACGCCGCCGAACGGCAGGGCCGGGACACCGGCGAAGGAGATGACCGAGTTGATGGCCGTCATCCCGCTGCGCATCATGCGGGCCAGCTCCATGGCCCGGCGCGCGTTCTTCGAGAAGACCGTCCCACCCAGGCCGTAGGCGGAGGCGTTGGCCAGCTGGAGCGCCTCGTGGGCGTCGCGGGTGCGGCGGACGGTGATCGTCGGCCCGAACGTCTCCTCGCGGACCGCGGGGGAGTCCTCGGGCACGTCCTCGACGATCACCGGGTCCACGTACGGCGCACGCACGGAGGCGGGGCCACCCGCGATGACCTTGCCCGACTTGGCGGCGTCGTCGATGTGCCGCTTGATGATGTCCACCTGGCCCGGCATCGTGATCGGCCCGTAGTCCTCGCCGGCCCGCACCTTGGCCACTCGGCCGGACAACTCGCGCATGAAACTTTCATAGACCGCGTCCACCACGTAAACACGTTCCACGCCCACGCACGTCTGCCCGGCGTTGGACATCGCGCCCCACAGGCAGGCGTCCGCGGCCCTTGCCACGTCGGCGTCGGCGTCCACGATGAACGCGTCCTTGCCGCCGCACTCGGCCACGATCGGGGTGAGGTTCTCGGCGCAGGCCGCCATGACCCGCTTGGCCGTGGCGGTGGAGCCGGTGAACGCCACTTTCCGCACCCGCGGATCGCCCGCCAGCGCCGCGCCCGTCTCACCCAGCCCGGTGACGGCCTGGAACACCGGGTGCTCGGGCACCGACTCGGCGAACAACTCCGCCAGCCGCACGCCCACGCCGGGGGTCAGCTCGCTCGGCTTGAAAACGACCGCGTTGCCCGCCGCGAGCGCGTACGCGATGGAGCCCATGGGGGTGAAGACAGGGTAGTTCCACGGGCCGATCACGGCGACCACGCCCAGCGGCAGGTATTCGAGCGTGGCGGCCAGGTTGAGCCCGATCATCCCGGTGCCGACCCTGCGGCGGCCGAGCACCTTCCGCGCGTTGCGGGCCGCCCAGTCGATATGAGTGATCGCCAGCACGATCTCCAGCGTGGCGTCGCCCACCGGCTTGCCGGTCTCCTGGTGCACCAGCGTGGCGAGCTCTCTCAGATGCTGGGTAACCACGGCCTTGTAGTCGAGCAGACGGCGTCGGCGCTCCTCATGCCCCAGCCCGGCCCACCAAGCCGCCGCCTCATCGGCCCGTCCGACGGCCTCGTGAACGGCGTCGGACCCCTGGTTGGGGTGGCTGCCGACGACCGCGCCGGTCGCCGGATCGAATGAGTCGAACGTGAGCGTGCCCATGGCGCCACGATAGACGGGTAAGCCCATGCTTACTAGTTCCGGGTCAAGGTGAACCCCGCACCCGGTGACCATGGGCTCGCGTAACGGCGAGTCACCACTGAAGGGTCAGAGGCCGTTCCCCTGGAGGGCCCTCAGCCAAAGTACGGCGTTTGGCGGACCACGTCACCGCGTAAAAAATCAAAAGAGGGTTGGGTTTTCGGGTTCGATGCCGCGGAGGGTGTCGTAGTCGAGCGTGACGCAGTCGATGCCGCGATCGACAGCGAGCACCTTCGCCTGGGGTTTGATCTCCTGGGCGGCGAAGATGCCGCGGACGGGGGCGAGCAGCGGGTCCCGGTTGAGAAGCTCGAGATATCGGGTGAGCTGCTCCACACCGTCGATCTCCCCGCGCCGCTTGATCTCCACCGCCACGGTCGCACCCAGCGCGTCGCGGCAGAGGATGTCCACCGGCCCGATCGCCGTCATGTACTCCCGCCGGATCAGCGAATATCCCTCGCCCAGCGTCGTGATGTGCTCGGCGAGCAGCTCCTGCAGGTGCGCCTCCACGCCGTCCTTGATCAGCCCCGGGTCGACGCCCAGCTCGTGGCTGGAGTCGTGGAGGATCTCGGCCATGGTCAGGACCAGCTTCTCGCCGGTCTTGCCGTGGGTGACCGTCCAGGTGCCGCCGTCCTCCTTGAGCTTGCACGGCGGGTTCATCCAGTTGAGCGGCTTGAAGGCGCGGTCGTCGGCGTGAATGCTCACGCTGCCGTCCGCCTTGATCAGAACGAGCCTCGGCGCCATCGGCAAGTGCGCCGTGAGCCGTCCAACATAATCCACGCTGCATCGCGCAATGACCAGCCGCATGACGACCCACCTTAGCGGCTCTGGAAAACTGGACGCATGGCGTTCGAACGGTCTGCATACGGCACAGGATGAGCCCTCGACGGGCCCGCCGCAGGGAGTCCTCCCGCCCTTTCGGCTTCCCGACCGGCCTGGACAAGGTGGAGGAATGGCCGGACGGCGAGTGGAAGGTCCGCATGCTCAACGGCGCCTCCTCGACCAAGGACTACCGCTGTCCCGGCTGTGACCAGGAGATCCGCCGCGGTCAGCCGCACCTCGTGGCCTGGCCCGCCTGGGCGGGAGGCGACGAGGATCGCCGCCACTGGCATCAGGCATGCTGGCGCAAGAGACTGGACCGCGGCCCCGGCCGCAGTCGCTATTGAAAGGGACCCCCAAGAGGTGGAAATTCGTGCGGCGAGCGTGCTGCCGGCCAGGCGTGAGCCGATCGAGTTGCACACGGGTGACGGCCTGACCCTGGTCGGCGAGCTGGCCCTGCCGGAGGACCGGCCGCCCGTGGCGACGCTGGTGACCCTGCACCCGCTGCCCACTCACGGCGGCTTCATGGACAGCCACGTCTACAAGAAGGCCGCCAACCGCCTGCCGGCGCTCGCCGACCTCGCCGTGTTGCGCTTCAACACCCGGGGCACCTCGTCGGAGCGCGGCACCTCGGAGGGCACGTTCGACGGTGGTGAGGGGGAGCGGTTCGACGTCGCGGCGGCGCTGGAATACGCCGAATACCACGACCTGCCGCACGTCTGGGTGGTCGGCTGGTCGTTCGGGACCGAGCTGACGCTCAAGTGGGCCCACGACCCGCTGGTCGAGGGCGCGATCCTGCTGTCGCCGCCGCTGCACAGGGCCACAGACGACGATCTGGACGCGTGGGCGCGGTTCGGGCGGCCGCTGACGGCACTGGTTCCGGAGTTCGACGACTACCTGCGACCTGAAGAGGCCCGCAGGCGGTTCGCGCGGGTGCCGCAGGCCGAGGTCGTCGGGGTGGACGGGGCCAAGCACCTGTGGGTCGGGGAGCCGTACGTGCGGATCGCGCTGAACGAGATCGTCAAGCGCGTCAATCCGGCGGCGTGGCCGCTCCCGACGGCGGTCTGACGGATATTTCCGCCTAAATCGGGGCGTTGAAGGATTTTTTGAGCAGAATGCGCAAAACTCTGGACCGCTGCCGTGACCGGAGTGACAATCCGATCGTCAACCGAAGATCGTGGAAACGCCGGGCGGTCCTCCGTCCCGCGCGTAACCCCAGCTCACCATGGGCGAGGACAGATGCGGGTTGTGCGTGTTCTGAGTGCGGCGGCGTTGGCGTTCCCGATCGTGATGATCCCCTTAGCACCGGTCGCCGCCGCGGACACGCCGCCGGCCACTGTCGTCTCGCCGGAGCGGGACGCCGCGGCTCTGGCCCGGCGGGACAACCGGCCCGTCGAGGTGGCGGCGCTGACGAGCGAGATCCGCCAGGTCTTCGCCAGGCCCGACGGCACCTACACCCTGGAGCAGCACGTCCGCCCGGTACGCGTCCGCCAGAACGGCCGGTGGACCCCTGTCGACACCACGCTCCGTCGGCGCCCGGACGGGGCGGTGGAGCCGGTCGCCGCGGCCGTTGGGCTGAGGTTCTCCGGCGGCGGCGACGCCAGGCTCGCCCGGCTGTCGCGCGGCGCCAAGGCCTTGGAGATCGGCTGGCCGGGCACGCTGCCCGTGCCGACGCTCAACGGCGACACCGCCACCTACCCCGAGGTGATGCCGGGCGTGGACCTCCAGGTCACCGCGGACGTGGACGGCTTCTCCCACGTCCTGGTGGTCAAGTCGCGGGCCGCCGCGGCGAGCCTGACCGAGCTGACGTTCCCGCTCTCCTCCCACGGCCTGTCGGTGAAGTCGGACAAGGCGGGCAACCTTGAGGCCGTGGACGCGAAGAGCGGCACGATCTTCGTCGCGCCCACCCCCAAGATGTGGGACTCCGAGGGCATCACGAGCCCGCAGGCGCTCAAGGAGGGCCGCTCCCCGGAGGCTCGCGAGGCCGCGATGGGCGTGGAGGTCTCAGGCCGGCACCTGAGGCTCAAGCCGGATCAGAGGATGCTGGCGGACCCGAAGACGAAGTTCCCCGTCTATCTGGACCCGTACTTCTCGGCCGCCCGCGGCTCGTGGACGGCGGTCTGGAGCAACTGGCCCAACTCCAACTACCTCAACTCCAGCGACGTCGCCCGCGTCGGCCACATCAGCTCCACCCAGACGAATCGCTCGTTCTTCCAGATGGCCACCGGCTCTACCATCCACGGCAAGCAGATCATCAAGGCCACACTGCGCACGTACGAGACTTGGTCGTACTCGTGCAGTGCCCGCAAGGTGGAGGCCTGGGGGACCGGCGCGATCAGCAAGAGCACTACCTGGAACAACCCGCCGGCCAAGTCCAGGTTGCTCTCCACGGTGAACGTGGCCAAAGGCTGGGGCTCGGCCTGCCTGCCCGGCGGCGTGGAGTTCGACGTCACGTCGTGGATCGCCGACGCCGCCGCCAAGAAGTGGCCCACCGCGACCATCGGTCTCTATGCCACCAGCGAGACCGACGTCTACGCCTGGAAGAAGTTCAGGAACAACCCGAGCCTGGTCATCGAGTACAACTCCATCCCCACCGCTCCCCTCGCCGCCGACGCGTGGTCCGACCCGGGCGGCGCGTGCGGCTCGGGCGACACGCGGCCGATCATCAGCACCACCACGCCGAAGCTCTGGGCCAGGCTGAAGGACGCCGACAACTCGGTCAAGGGCCACTTCGAGTGGTGGTCGGCCGCAGGGGTGAAGCTGGGCGAGTACGTCACGGCTCTGGGATCGAGCGGCACCGCGTTCTCCGCGACCGTCCCGCAGGGCGCGTACGCCGACGGCGCGTTGATCCGCTGGCGGGTGCGCGCGCAGGACGGCAAGGCCGACAGTGCGTGGGGCCCGTGGTGCGAGGCCACCGTGGACGCCACCGCGCCCGGCAAGGAGCCGCAGGTCACCTCGTCCCAGTACGCCGAGAACACCTGGAGTGACGGCGTGGGCCTGGCGGGCGCGTTCACGTTCGCGCCCAACGGCGTCACCGACGTGGCGGCCTACGTCTACGGGCTCGACACCACGCCCGCCACGCAGGTGGCACCCGGCCCTGACGGCACCGCCACGATCCAGCTCACGCCCCGCCACGACGGCCCCAACGTCCTGTCGGTGCGCAGCAAGGACCGCGCGGGGCAGCTCGGCCCGATCCGCACGTACGTGTTCAACGTCAACGCGGGCACGGCTCCGAGCGGCCACTGGGCCCTGGACGAGGGCGGGGGCACAGTGGCCGGCGACGCCGCGAACGCCAATCCCGCCACGCTGTACGGCGCCACGTGGACGACCGGCAAGACCGGTGCGGGACTCAAGCTGGCCAACGCCTATGCCCAGACCGCCGGTCCCGTCGCCGACACCGCGCGCAACGTCACGGTCACCGCCTGGGCCCGCCTGACCGCCACCACCGGCTCGGCCACGGTCGTCACCCAGGAAGGCGGCAGGGCCGGGGCGTTCGCGCTGCAGTACTCCAAGGCCGACGACCGCTGGGCCCTGACCCGTCCCACCGCCGACGCGGACGGTGCCGCGACCGTGCGCGCCCTGTCGGCCGCCGCGCCGCGGCTGAACGAGTGGACCCACCTCACCGGCGTCTACGACGCGGCGGCCGGCCAGATCTCGCTCTACGTCAACGGCCGCCTG
This sequence comes from Nonomuraea turcica, assembly GCF_030718205.1. GTDB lineage: Bacteria > Actinomycetota > Actinomycetes > Streptosporangiales > Streptosporangiaceae > Nonomuraea. Next base: position 252,845 of record NZ_JAUZQF010000008.1, on the reverse strand, counting down.
GAGTCCACGGTGGCCTTCACCCAGCCGTGGAACGCCACCGGCCCGCTCACGATCGGCCGTGGCAAGGTCAACGGAGCCGCGGCCGAGTTCTGGCCGGGCGACGTCGACGACGTGCGGATCTACGGCCGGGCCATGTTCGCCGACGAGGTCGCCGACCTGGTCAACAGCGCCGCCACGCTGGTCGGCCACTGGAAGCTGGATGAGGAGTCCGGCTACTCGGCCGCCGACTCCTCCGGCCGGGCCACGCCGGCCGCCCTGGTGGGCGGCGCCTCGTGGACGGCCGGCTGGCTGGACGGCGCACTCGCGCTCGACGGCGTCAACGGCGCCGCCGAGGCGGCCAAGCCCGCCGTGTCCACCGGGACCGGGTTCACCGTCGCCCTGTGGACCCAGCTCGACTACCTGCCTTCCGGTGACGCCGCCGCGGTCGCCCAGACGGGCACGAGGGCCGCCGGGTTCCAGCTGGGCTACGACAGCGCGCAGGGGCGGTGGGTGTTCGGGATGGCGGCCGACGACACCGACGCGGCGGCCCTCGTGCGGACCCGCTCGGACGCCATCCCGAACCCGCTGGAGTGGACCCACGTGGCCGGCGTGTACGACCCACTGGCCGGCCAACTCCGCATCTACGTCAACGGCCGCCTGTCCACCACGACCGTGACCAGCCACGTCAGCAAATGGAGCGCCACTGGCCCGCTGCACGTGGGCCGTACCAAGTCCGCGGGCCTGCTCACCGGCTACTGGCCGGGCGCCGTCGATGACGTCCGCACCTACGACGGCGTGCTGAGCGCCGAGCAGATCGCCCAACTAGCAGCCCAGTAATCGGGCCCGGTAATCGGGCCCCGTAACAGCAGCCCAGTAGTTCCCGACCAGCACCCCCGACTGGGAGAGGTTCATGGACCTGCCGAGTGAGTTAGAGCTGCCCGAATCCCGTTGGAACCGACCTCATCAACCCGACGAACCCGACCTTCCCGACTCCTCCTGGAACCGATTCCGGGAAGCCAAGCCCGAATCCCCCTGGCCGCGCCGGCTGGCGGCCGTCCTCTCGATCGTCCTGGTGGTGCCCCTGGCGTACGCGATGCCCGCCTCGGCCGCCTCCCGCCCGGCCCCCTCGACGCAGAAGGAAGCCCCCGTCAAGGGCACGAAGGTGCCGGTCCTGCCGCCGATCGCCGATCCCGTGCAGAAACAGGCGTGGAAGGCGCCACCAGGCATCACCTGGCCCAGGCAGCAGAAGGCGGAGCTGGGCGGCGCCTCCGCCACCACTCTGGCGGACGGCTTCCCCGTCCGGCTGGCCCCGCAGAAGGGCGAGGCCAAGGCCGCGGCCGACCCGGTGAGCGTGGAGCTGCTCGACACCGACCGGCTCGGCCTGGCGATGCGCGTGTCGCCTGGCCAGGGCGTCGCGGCGGCCAAGGCGGCGGCGAAGACCCGCCTGGAGATCGACTACTCCGGCTTCCGCTACGCCTACGGCGGCGACTACGGCGCCCGCCTCCGGATGGTCAAGCTGGCGGAGTGCGGGGTCAAGGCCGCCACCGCCACCGCGGACTGCCCGCAGCCGGAGCCGGTGAAGAGCGAGAACAACCCCAAGAACGGCACGCTGACCGCCGAGGTCGAGACCGGTGCCGTCTACGCCCTGACGGCCGCCGCCTCCGGCCCCTCCGGCGACCACTCGGCCACCTCACTGGCCCCCTCCGCCGACTGGAGCGTCGGCACCCAGAGCGGCGACTTCACCTGGGGCTACGACCTGCGTACGCCACCCGCGCTGGGCGGTGACGAGCCGGAGCTCTCCCTCGGCTACTCCTCCCAGAGCGTGGACGGCCGCACCGTCTCCACCAACAACCAGGCGTCCTGGGCCGGTGAGGGCTTCGAGCTCAACCCCAGCGGCTACATCGAGCGCCGCTACAAGTCCTGCATGATCGACGGCAAGAAGACCGGCGACCTGTGTTGGGACCAGGACAACGCCACCCTGTCGCTCGGCAACTCGGCCATCGAGCTGATCAAGGACGCCACGACCAAGCAGTGGCGTCCGAAACGCGATGATGGCACCAGGATCGAATACCTCACCGGTGCCACGAACGGCGACAACAACGGCGAATACTGGCGCGTCACCACCGCCGACGGCACCCAGTACACCTTCGGTCTGAACCGCCTGCCCGGCTGGGCGAGCGGCAAGCCGGAGACCAAGTCGGTCCAGACGGCGCCGGTGTTCGGCAACAACAGCGGCGAGCCCTGCTACTCCAGCACCCCGGCCAACGCGTGGTGCCAGCAGGCCTACCGGTGGAACCTCGACTACTCCGTCGACACCCACGGCAATGCCACTACCTACTGGTACGAGCGCGAGACCAACTACTACGGCCGCAACATGAAGCCCGAGCTGGGCACCTCGTACGTACGCGGCGCCTACCTCACCCGTATCGACTACGGCTACCTGCAGAACGAGCTGTTCACCAAGGCCCCGGCGGCCCGCGTGGTGTTCGAGGTGGCCGAGCGCTGCCTGCCCAGCGGCACCATCACCTGCGCCCCCGACCAGCTCAAGAAGGAGACCGCGAGCCACTGGCCGGACGTGCCGTTCGACCAGATCTGCAACGCCGGCACGACCTGCACCGACCGGCTGGCGCCGACGTTCTTCACGCGCAAGCGGCTGACCAAGGTCACCACGCAGATCAACAACGGCTCCGGCGTGTACAACCCGGTGGACTCCTGGACGCTGACCCACCAGTTCCCCGCGACGGGCGATGGCCTCAGCCCCTCGCTGTGGCTGGCCTCGGTCCAGCAGACCGGCCACGTGGGCGGCACGATCACGCTGCCCAAGGTCACGTTCGCAGGCGTCCAGTTGCCCAACCGGGTGGACGCCAATGAGGGCCGCGCCCCGCTGGTCAAGTGGCGCGTCCAGGCCGTCAACAACGAGTCCGGCGGTGAGCTGCGCGTGAACTACGCCCCCGCCGACTGCAAGCCGGGCGACGTGCCGACGGCCGACAAGAACAACCGGCTGTGCTTCCCGCAGCGCTGGTCGCCGCCGGCCGAGCCGGAGGTCACCGACTGGTTCCACAAGTACGTGGTCGCGCAGACCATCGAGGTGGACCGCGTCGCGGGCTCGCCCGGCGTGGTCACCAGCTACGAATACCTGGACGGCGCCGCCTGGCACTACGCCGAGAACATCCTCGTCAAGCCCGAGCACCGCACGTGGTCGGACTTCCGGGGCTTCGGCCGGGTGCGGGTCCGCGAGGGCGACGGGCAGGACACCAAGCGCACGCTCACCGAGTTCCGCTACTTCCGCGGCATGCACGGCGACAAGCAGGCCGACGGCTCCAAGCGCACCGCGCAGGTGGCCGACTCCGAGGGCGGCACGGTGGACGACCTCGACCAGTACTCCGGGCTCGAGCGCGAGGAGATCACCTACGACGGGGACGGCGGCGCCATCCTGACCGCGACCGTCGAGCAGCCGTGGTCGCTGAAGACCGCCGAGTCCACGCAAGGGGGCGTGACCAAGGTCGCGCACCTGGTCGAGCCGAAGTCCATGGTGACCCGGACCGCGATGGCCGGTGGCACGTGGCGGCGTACCGGCGAGGAACGCGCGTACGACGCCAAGGGCCTGCTCACCCAGGTCGAGGAGAAGGGCGACCTGGCCACTGCCGACGACGACCAGTGCGTCCGCTACACCTACGCCCGCAACGACGCCAGCTGGATGCTCGACTACACCAGCCGCATCCAGAAGGTGTCAGCGAGCTGCGGCACCGCCGTGTCCACGCTGGCCGCCGGCGAGGTGATCTCCGACGAGAAGGTCGGGTACGACGGCCAGGCGTTCGGCCAGGCCCCGAGCAAGGGCGACGTGACCTCGGTCCAGCAGCTCGTCTCCGGGGACGGCGCGACGATCACCGACAGCACCCACACCTATGACGCCTATGGCCGCGAGACCAGCGAGACCGACGCGGTCGGCACCAAGTCCACCACCACCTACACCCCCGCCGCGGGGGCGCCGCCGACCGAGATCACGCAGACCAACCAGCTCGGCCACATCGAGCGCACCCTGGTCAACCCGGCCTGGGGCGAGCCGGTCGCCGAGGTTGACGCGAACAACCGCCGCATCGACCTGGAGTACGACGCGCTCGGCCGCCTGACCAAGGTCTGGCAGCCGGACCGCAGCAAGGCCGCCAACCAGTCGCCCAGCACCGAGTATTCCTACGTGATCCGCACCGACGGCCCCAGCGTCGTCACCACCAAGACGCTGAACGCCGACGGTACCTACTCCGCCAGCCACGAGCTGTACGACGGCCTGATGCGCGAGCGCCAGACCCAGGAGCCCGCGCCCAGGGACGACCAGACGCAGGACCCGGCGCTGCGCGACGGGCGCACGATCACCGACACCTTCCACAACTCGCAGGGCCAGCAGAGCAAGGCCAACACCGGCTACTTCGCCACCGGCGTCCCGTCCACCGACCTGCTCGCGGTCGCCGACGCCGCCGTGCCCACCCAGGTCGTGTCGGCCTTCGACGGCACCGGGGACGTCAACGCCCAGATCCTCAAGGCGAAGGGCGTGGAGAAGTACCGGGTCAGCACGGTGCAGGAAGGCGACCGGATCCACGTGACGCCGCCGCCCGGCGGCACCGCCACCACCCGCATCGGGGACGCCGAGGACCGGCTCATCGAGCTGCGCCAGTACAAGGGCGCCACCCCGACCGGCGAGTACGAGTCCACCAAGTACACCTACGACCACGCCGGACGGCTGTCCACGGTGACCGACCACGCCGGCAACGTGTGGCGCCACCACTACGACCTGCGCGGGCGGCAGATCAAGGCGGAGGACCCCGACAAGGGCGTCACCACCATGACCTACAACGACGCGGACGAGCTGGTCAGCACCACCGACGCCCGCGGCAGGACCCTGTGGTACGTCTACGACGAGCTGGGCCGCAAGAAGGAGCTGCGTGACGGCTCCGCGACCGGGCCGCTGCTGGCCGAGTGGACGTACGACGGGCTGGCCAAGGGCCACATGAACGCCAGCATCCGCTATGTGGGCGGGCAGGCGTACAAGGCCGAGATCAACGCCATCGACTCCCACTACCGCACGCTGCGCCAGACGGTCACCATCCCCGAGCGGGAGGGCAAGCTGGCCGGCTCGTACATCCTCAACACCCGTTACACGCTCGACGACCAGGTCCAGTCGGTCAGCTTCCCGGCGGGCGGCGGCCTGGCCGAGGAGTCGGTCGTCTACACCTACGACGAGCAGAGCCAGCCGACCAAGGTCACCGGCCTGTCGTCGTACGTGACCGCGACCCGCTACTCCAAGCTCGGCGAGACCCTGCAGTACGAGCTGGGCACCGGCGGCAGGAAGACCTGGCTCACCTACACCCACGACGAGACCACCCGCAGGCTGACCAGCATGCGGCTGGACCGGGAGGCCGCCGCCGCGACCGACCTCGACCTCGCCTACACCTACGACGCCGTCGGCAACATCACCAAGATCGCTGACCGGGCGAGCGGCCAGGACACGCAGTGCTTCACCTACGACCACCTGCGCCGCCTGACCTCGGCCTGGACCGCAACCGACGACTGCGCGAGCGGCAGCCCGCAGTCGGACAAGATCGGCGGCGTGGCCCCGTACGCGGTCGGCTACGCCTACGACTCCACCGGCAACCGGATCAAGGAGACCAGGCACGCCTGGGGCGGCGCGGGCCAGACCGTGCGCGACTACACCTACCCCGCGCCGGGCGCCAAGCAGCCGCACGCGCTGCAGAGCGTCGGGTCGGACCTGTTCGCGTACGACGCGGCAGGCAACACCACCAGGCGCAAGATCGGCACCTCGGACCAGAGCCTGGTCTGGGACGCCGAGGGCAACCTGGAGTCGGTGACGGAGGCGGGCAAGACGACGTCGTTCGTCTACAGCGCGGACGGCGACCGGCTGATCCGTAAGACGCCGGCCGATGCCACGCTCTACATCGACGACATGGAGCTGCGCTTCGACTTCGCCAAGGACGCCGTCGAGCAGACCCGCTACTACACCATCAACGACCAGGCCATCGCGGTACGCACGCCGGACAACCAGGTGTACTTCCTGGCCGGCGACCACCAGGGCACGGCCCAGGCGGCGGTGAACGCCGGGACCGGCGAGCTGGCCGTACGCAGGCTGACCCCCTTCGGTGAGAACCGGGGCTCGCCACCGGCGTTCTGGCCCGGGCAGCGCGCGTTCGTCGGAGGCACGCAGGACCCGACGACCGGGCTCGTCCACCTGGGCGCCCGCGAGTACGACCCCAAGCACGGGCGATTCCTGTCGGTCGACCCCGTGATCGAGGAGTCGGAGCCGCAGCAGCTCAACGCCTATGCCTACGCCAACAACAGCCCCGTCACCATGACCGACCCCGACGGGCAGCTGTTCTGGTTCGCCGCCGCCATCGCGGCCAGGATCGCGGCCCAGATCATCGCCAGGAGACTGGCGATGGCCGCCGCCAGGCGGGCGGCCATCGCGGCGGCCCGGGCGGCGGCCAGGCGGGCCGCGATCGCGGCGGCCCGGCGGCGCGCTGCCGCCGAGGCCAGGAGGCGGGCGGCGGAGGCGGCCAGGAAGCGGGCCGCGGAAGCGGCGCGTAAGCGGGCCGCCGCGGCGGCCAGGAGGCGCCTCCAGGCGGAGGCCAGGAGAAAGGCGGCGGAAAGGGCCAGGAAGGCGGCCACGGCCAGAGCCCAGCGGCGGGCCGCGGCGGCGGCGAGAAGAGAGGCGAGGAGGAAGGCCGCCGACGCGCGGGCGGCCAGGCGGGCCGCGCAGGCGGCGAGGGCGCGCAACAGGCGGGCCGGCCGGATCCCCAGCGGGATCCAGCGGGCGCGGCAGCGTCCGGCGCAGCGGCCGACCAGCCACCGGGCCACCCAGCGGCAGACCCCGCCCAGGGACAGCAGGCAGCCGATGCAGCCACGGCCTGGGCAGGTCTACCGCAACGACGGCACCATTCAGCCGACTCAGTCCTACACGGTCTACCGGGACGGCCGGATGTACCCGGACGGTCCGCCGCCGCGGATGCGGCCCGGTGGCTCCGGCCAGGGTGAGAAGCAGATCTTCCGGCCGGAGAAGATCGAACCGGAGAACACGCGGACAGGCACGATCGCCGAGACGGGTGCCGGCGTCACCCGCTGGTTCGACAAGAGCGGTCTGGACGACTTCTTCGGCTTCTTCTTCTGAGCACGTGCCGGTGCGGGGGCGTGGGGGGCCCTCGCACCGGCACTGCCCTATCCCCGCGCTCGCATGGTTAGAATATTGTTCGGTTCTGGCCGGGATACTAAGGAGGCGGCGGCGTGGGCGCGTTCGATCTGAGTGGGAAGCAGGCCCTTGTCACCGGGGCGTCGAAGGGGATCGGGCGGGCCATCGCACTCGCCTACGCCGAGGCGGGCGCCGACGTCGCGCTCGTGTCCCGGTCCGCCGAGAGCCTCGCCGAGGTCGGCAAGGAGATCGAGGCGCTGGGCCGGCGGGCCGTCGTCATCCCCGCCGACCTCACCGACCGCGACGCCGCCGCCGGCGCCGTGGCGGCTGCCGTCGACGCGCTCGGCCGCCTCGACATCCTGGTCAACAACGCCGGCGGCTCGAACTTCATGGTCGAGTTCAAGGACCTGCGGTTGTCCGGCTGGGACAAGCTCATGCGGCTCAACCTGGACTCCGCCATGGTCGTCTGCCACGCGGCCGCACCGCACCTGCTGGAGCGGGGCGGCGCGTCGGTCATCAACGTGGCGTCGGTGGCCGCGCTCGGCGCGCCCTTCCTCGCCCCCTACGCCGCCGCCAAAGCGGGGCTGGTGGCGCTCACCAAGACGCTCGCCGTGGAATGGGCGCAGGCCGGCGTACGGGTGAACGCCCTGTGCCCCGGCTGGACGGCCACGGAGCTCAACCGCAACCTCTGGGAAGACGAGGCGGCCAGTGCGGCCACGGTCGGCTCCGTGCCGATGCGGCGCTGGGGGACCGTGGAGGAGATGGCCCAGCCGGCGGTCTTCCTGGCCAGTGCGGCGTCGGCGTACATGACGGGCCAGATCCTGTTCATCGACGGCGGCGCCACCGCCATCTGACCGCTCCCCCGCTAAAGCGGTCCGCGTTATGGGGGTATATCGGCATATGACATTGAGTGCTCGCGGCCGCGAACCCGGCTACCGTGTGATCCGTGCAGCTCTACACGAGATCGGCCGGGACCGGACTCCCGCTTGTGCTGCTTCACGCGTTCCCGCTGTCGTCGGCGATGTGGCTGGCCCAGCGGGAAGGGCTGGCCAAGGTCTGCCGGGTCATCACCCCTGACCTGCGCGGTTTCGGCGGGTCGCGGCTGGGTGAGGACGAGCCGTCGCTCGACCTCATGGCCGACGACGTCGCCAGGCTGCTGGACGAGGAGGGCATCGACAGGGCGGTGGTCGGCGGGCTGTCCATGGGCGGCTACGTGACCATGGCGTTCTGCCGACGGCACCCCGACCGGCTGCTCGGCGCCATCCTGGCCGACACCAAGGCGAGCCCCGACCCGGCTCCGGCGAGGGACAACAGGGAGCGCATCGCACAGGCCGTGCTGTCCGACGGGAACGACGTGCTGGTCAGCGACGTGCTGCCGACGCTCATCGGGCCCACGACCAAGGAGCGGCGCGCCATGGTGTTCGGGCGCGTCAAAGGGCTGGTGCAGTCCGCGCCGCCGGGCGCCGTCGCCTGGGCGCAGCGGGCCATGGCGGCGCGGCCCGACTCGTTCGACACGCTGGGCGCGCTCAAGGTCCCCCTGCTGATCCTCGTGGGTGAGGAGGACGAGCTGTCGCCGCCCGCCGACGCCGAGGCGATGGCGCGGGCCGTGCCCGGCAACGGCCGGCTGGAGGTCATCCCCAAGGCAGGTCATCTGAGCGCGGTCGAGCAGCCGGAGGCGTTCAACGCGGCGGTGACCGAATTCCTCAGGACGGAGCTGGGCGGCGTACGGCCGTGAGTCACAGGCCTGAGGAGCGCTCAGGCCTGTGACTGGCGTGGAATGACGACTTCGCGGATGATCAGCGCGATCGCCGCGGCCACCGGGATGGCCAGCAACGCGCCGACGATTCCCAGCAGCGCGCCGCCGAACAACGCGGCGATCACCGTCACGGCCGGCGTCACGTCCACCGAGCGTTTCATCACCCTGGGGTAGATGAGGTAGTTCTCGACCTGCTGGTAGACCACGAAGAAGATCGCACAGGCGATGCCTGCGGGCAGCGACTGCAGCAGTGCCACGGCGGTCACGAGCACCGCGCCGATCGTGGCCCCCACCAGTGGAATCAGGTCCGTCAGCGCGACGACCAGGGCGAGCGCGAGCGCGTACTTGACCCCGGCGATGGACAGGAAGATCCACGTGAGCACGCCCGCGATGACCGAGATCAGCACGTTGCCGGCGACGTAGCCGCCGATGCCGGTGAGGATCTGCTCGCTGATCGCGCGGGTGCGTACCCGGCGCGAGGACGGCACCAGCTTGAGCAGGTAGTCCTTGATCGTGTGCAGCGAGCCGAGGAAGTAGAGCATGAGGACCAGCAACGTCACGGTCGTGAACACGCTGTCCAGCACCACCAGCCCCGCGCCCATGATCCCGCTGGCCAGCGACGGCCCCAGCGTGCCCGTGACGAACGTCGTGAGCTGCGAGATGATCTTGTATTCGGCGTCGAGCTGCCGCAGCGTCGGATGGTTCTGCAGCTCGTTGAGGTATCCGGGCACCGCCGCGACGAATTCCGTCAGCTCCTGGCTCACCGGCGGCACCACGGCCAGCCCGAACAGCGCGAACGCCACGATGACGCCGGCGAACACGATCGAGATCGCGCCCCGCCTGGCCAGGCCCTTGCGCTGCAGCGCCTCCACGGCCGGGTTGAGGCCGACGGCCAGGAACATCGCCACCACGACGAGGATGATCGTGCTCAGCGAGTTGACGACCATCTGGCCGATCGCGATCGCCGTCAGCACCCCGAGCCCGCCGACCAGCCCGAACAGGAACGGGCCGCGCGCCAGCGGCTTGCCGGGGATCCCGTACGGCTGCGCGGTCAGGTCCTCCTGACCCTCCGAGGTCTCCTTGGGGAGGCTCTCCGTCTCGGGCGCCCGCTCGACCTCAGGCGCGTCCCGCTCGACGTCGGGCGCGTCCCGCTCGGCAGCGGCCGTGGACTCGGCTTCCGTGGACAACAGGACTCCCCAGAACGTCGGCGACAAAGCATGACGGGTACGGACCCGACATCAAAGACAAAGAGAGAGCCTAGCGACCATCGAATCGCCAGGCTCTTCTCCCGCCGTCACTCAGCCCCCGTGAAGCGAGTGCCTACTCCTGCCACCACTCCGCGTCGTCCTCGGACCTGCCCTCGACCTTGGGAGCCGGCGCCGGCGCAGGGGCCGGTGCCTCGACCACGGGCGCGGGCGCGGGCGCGGCGATCGCGGGCTTCGGCGGGGCCGCCGCGACCGCGGGCTCGGGGTCCATGCCCGGCAGGGCGGCGCCACCGAGCAGCTGGCGCAGCTGGGCGAGGTGGCTGGTGATGCTGTCGCGCTGGCGGGTGAGCTCGTCGACCTGGCGCTGCATCGCCGTGCGGGTGCGGTCGGCCTCGGTCTTCGCCTCGGTGACGATCGTCTCGGCGCTCGACTTGGCGTCGGCCACGATGGTCTCGGCGCTCTTGCGGGCGTTGGCGACGAGCTGCTTGGCGTGCAGGTCGGCCTCGCGGCGCGTCTGCTCGGCCTGCTGGGTGGCCTTCGTGGCCCGCGACTCGGCCGTGGCGGCCCGCTGCTCGGCCTCGGCGACCAGCTTCTGTGTGTGGGCCTGGGCGGTGGCGTGGCGCTCGGCCTCCTGGCGCTCGGCCTCCTCCCGGCGGGCGGCGAGCTGGATCTCGAACTCCGCCTCGTCCTGCGCCCGCTTGGCCTCCGACTCCTCCAGCACCCGCTGAGCCTGGGCGCGCATCTCGTCGGCCTGCCGCTTGGCGGTGGTCAGGACCTCGTCGCGCTCGCGCTTGGTGGACGCGCGCAGCTGGGCGACCTCGCGCTCGGTGGTCGTGCGGAGCTTGGCGATCTCCCGCTCGGCGTCGGCCCGCTTCTCCGCCACCTCGTGGTCGGCCGTGGCCCGCAGCTTGGCGGCCTCGCGCTCGGTGGTGTTGGTCAGCTCGTCGGCCTCCCGGCGGGCGGTCGAGCGGATCTCCTCGGCGTCCCGGTCGGCGGCAGTGCGCATCTCGTCGGTCTCGCGTGTGGCCTGGGCGCGCTTCTCGGCAGCCTCGGCCTCGGCGGCGGCACGCAGGTCGGCGGCCTCGACCTTGGCGGCGGCCTTGATCTCGTTGGCCTCGGACCTGGCGGCCTGCACCAGCTCCGTGGCCTGCTCCTCGGCCAGGCGGAGCAGCTGCTCGATGCGGGCGCCGAGACCGGAGTAGGTCGGGCGCTCCTGCTCCTGCAGCTGACGCTGGGAGTCGGACAGATCGCGCTGCAGGCTGGAGAGCTGCTCGCGGGCCTGGCGCAGCTCTTGGTCGAGAGTCTTGAGATGATCGTGGACCTGATGCCGGTCGTAACCACGAAGCACCACGTCGAACTCGCGGGCTGGGGCGTCTTCGAAGAAATTATTGAGCTGGGCGTCGATGTCGGACTGCATGGAGGCTCGATCCTGGGTTGTCGAGACGGCTACACGGGCCGGACGGGGGGTTCGGGGCATCCGAGCCAGGAACCTGTGCCTCGCGGCAGGCTCCATGTCCGGGAAGGTCAAGCGTACTCCGCTGGTGCTGCCTGCGAAGCCCCGTCCAACTTTCTGCGTGACTAGTTACATATGAACGTTTTTCTGCGCTTACGGGTGGTTGGCGGCCTGGACCAACTCCGTCAGCATTCCCCCCACATCCTTGGGATGCAGGAAGGCGATCTGCGAGCCCATCGACCCGTGCCGGGGACGCTCGTCCAGCAGCCTCACACCCTTCTCGTGGATCTTATCCATGGTTTCCGTGACGTCACGTACACCGAAAGCAACGTGATGGACTCCCTCGCCCCGCTTGGCGAGGAATTTTCCCACAGGGGAGTCTTCGGAGAGAGGCTCTAGAAGCTGAATGTAGGAGCCCCCGCCTTCGCCGTCGGCGATGTGCAGCATGGCCTCCTTCACTCCTTGCTCCTCGTTGACCTCCCTGGCCACCACGGTGAGCTCGAAGGTCTCGGAGAAGAACGCGATCTTCTCCTCCAGGTCGCGGCAGGCGATCCCGATGTGGTCGATCCGCATGAACATGTGTGGCCCGCCTCCATAGCCAGCGTCATTCTCCTCGTGGGTATCGTGTCAAAGAAGCCGACGCGCGAGCACAGGAGGCCGTTGTCATGTCCAGGTCCGTCATCATCGCCGGAGCGCGCACGCCCGTCGGCAAGCTGCTCGGCGCGCTGTCCGGCCAGTCGGCCGTCGAGCTGGGCGGCATCGCCATCAAGGCCGCCCTGGAGCGGGCCGGAGTGGCGCCGGAGGCCGTCGAGTACGTCATCATGGGCCAGGTCCTGCAGGCCGGCGCCGGCCAGATCCCCTCTCGCCAGGCCGCCGTCAAAGCCGGCATCCCGATGACCGTGCCCTCGATCACGATCAACAAGGTCTGCCTGTCCGGCCTGGACGCGATCGCCCTGGCCGACCAGCTCATCCGCGCGGGCGAGTTCGACATCGTGGTGGCCGGCGGCATGGAGTCCATGACCAACGCCCCCCACCTGCTGCCCGGGCTGCGCAAGGGCGTCAAGTACGGCGGCGCCGAGGTGATCGACTCGATGGCTCACGACGGCCTGTTCTGCGCGTTCGACCAGTGCGCGATGGGGGAGTCGACTGAGCGCTACAACGCCAGGCTCGGCATCGGCCGCGAGGAGCAGGACGCCCTGTCGGCCCGTTCCCATCAGCTTGCCGCCGCCGCGATCAAGAACGGTCTCTTCGACGACGAGATCGTCCCGGTGGAGATCCCGCAGCGGCGCGGGGAGCCCGTGGTCGTCAAGGAAGACGAGGGCGTACGCGGGGACACCACGGTCGAGACGCTCGCCAAGCTCCGCCCGGCCTTCGCCGCCGACGGCACGATCACGGCGGGCTCGGCCTCCCAGATCTCCGATGGCGCCTGTGCCGTGGTCGTCATGTCCAAGTCGAAGGCCGAGGAGCTCGGCCTGGAGTGGCTGGCGGAGATCGGCAGGCACGGCAACGTGGCAGGCCCGGACGCCTCCCTCCAGTCCCAGCCGGCCAACGCCATCAAGCAGGCCATGGCCAAGCAGGGCGTGACGGCGGAGGACCTCGACCTGATCGAGATCAACGAGGCGTTCGCGAGCGTGGTCCTGCAGTCGGCCAAGGAGCTGGGCGTGCCGCTGGAGAAGGTCAACGTCAACGGCGGCGGCATCGCCCTGGGTCATCCGATCGGCGCGTCGGGCGCGCGGATCGTGCTGACGCTGGCGTACGAGCTGAAGCGCCGGGGCGGCGGCCTGGGCGCGGCGGGTCTGTGCGGCGGCGGCGGCCAGGGCGACGCCCTCCTCATCACCGTCCCCAAGTCCTGAGGCACCGAGTTCGGCGTCCAGCACGTGCGCGACCTTGCGGATGTAAAAAATTCTAGACATCGTGTCCGTGTTGCTTTACATTGCAAGCATGGCATCCGAAGAGAGACGCGCGTGGGTCATGCTGGTGGTCTCGGTCTGCGGCTACGGGGCTTACCTCGCGATCATTCTGGGCCGGGCGCGCACCACCCCCCTCACCGAAGTGCCCTATGTGGCCCCGTTGTTGTGGAGCATCGGCGGCGCGATGGTGGCGTCGATCCTGCTGGTCATCGTGGTGAGCATGGTCGCGCCCAGTGACGTCGGCAAGAAGGACCAGCGCGACCGGGAGATCAACCGGTACGGGGAGTACGCCGGCCAGTCGTTCCTTGTCGCTGGCGGCATCGCGGCGCTCGTGATGGCGATGGCCGAGTGGGACCACTTCTGGATCGCCAACACGCTCTACCTGGCGTTCGTCCTGCAGGCCGTGCTCGGCTCGATCGTCAAGATCGTCGCCTACCGGCGGGGGATCCCGTCATGGTGAAGCCCACGAAGGTCACGAACTCGATCCGTGCGCTGCGGTTCGCGCACGGCGAGATGACGCAGGCGGAGCTGGCCGATCGGGTCGGGGTGACCAGGCAGACCATCATCGCCATCGAGCAGGGCCGCTACTCGCCGTCCCTGGAGATGGCCTTCCAGATCGCGCACGTGTTCGGCGTACCGCTCGACGACGTGTTCCAGTATCCGAACGCTGAACTGGAGAAATGAACATGAAGGCCGTCATCCGCGACACATGCGGCCCGGCCGACGTCCTCCGGCTCGGGGAAGTGGAGAAGCCGGCGCCCGGCGATGACGAGGTGGTGTTACGCGTCCACGCGGCCGGCGTCGACATGGGCGTCTGGCACCTCATGGAGGGCGTGCCGTACCTCATGCGCCCCGCGCCCGGGTGTTCGGCACGTGTGACGGCGCCTTCGCCGAATTCGTCCGCACCCCGCAGGACAGGCTTGCGCCGATTCCGCAGAACCTGACGTTCGAGCAGGCCGCGGCGCTGCCGACGTCCGGAACGACCGCGCTGATGGCGCTGCGCGACGCCGGGAAGGTGCGGCCGGGGCAGCAGGTCCTGGTCATCGGGGCAGGCGGCGGCGTGGGGACGTTCGCGGTGCAGCTGGCCAAGGCCTTCGGCGCGGAGGTCACCGGCGTGTGCAGCACATCCAAGGTGGAGCTCGTCCGGTCGATCGGCGCGGACCACGTCGTGGACTACACGGTGGAGGACTTCACGGACGGTGAGCTCCGCTATGACCTCATCGTCGACACGGCGGGCAACCGTTCGCTGTCCCACTTGCGACGGGCGCTGACCCCGCGCGGCACGTTCGTCATCGTCGGCGGGGAGGAGGGCGGTCGATGGCTGGCCGGGATGGACCGGCAGCTCCGTATGGTCCTGCTGGGCCCGTTCACCCGCCGGTGGCCGCTGGTCGTCTTCGCCTTCCCCAAGCCGGAGCTGGTCGAGACGCTGGCGGAGCAGGGCAAGATCACGCCGGTGGTGGACAAGACGTTCCCGCTGAGCGAGGTGTCTGAGGCAGTCCGCGAGCTCGCGAGGGGCCACGCGCGAGGCAAGCTGGTCATCACCGTGTGACGGTGCTCTGGAGTCTGAACAGCGCGATGCCCCGGTCCGACCAGGAATGGACCGGGGCCCCGTAACGCGTGCTCGACGTCGTCGAGCGCCCCCTTACGGGGGTTGTTCAGCCCGGCCGCGAGGGAGGATGCGGCCGGGCTGCTTGTGGGCGGTCATGAGGCGAGGAGCTTGCCGAAGACCGAGCGGTGACGACGCTCGGACCGCGGGCCCTTCATGGCCTCCTGGACGCGCCGGTGCTCGGCGGCCGCCCGGCGAAGTTCGGAGGCGCGGTGCTGCATGATCGTGTATTCGAGTTCGGGGTTCATCCGAGTGCTCCTGTGTTGTGTGCGTTGCCTTTCGTCTGCACTCTTAAAACTCCTCCTAAGGCCCTCACCGGCACATCGGGCGTATGCCCTATCTCCGGACGTAAGAGCGCTAGGGAGGTACTTAGACGCGCGCACAGTGGCCTAAGGCGGCCGTGAGAGCGGCCTAGGGGTGGCCCGTCCTAGGGCTCGTCGGTGAACTTGACCGTGACCTTCGTGAAGCCGAGTGACTTGAGCAGGCCCGAGAGCATCGCCTTGGTGTTGGTGTCGGCCCTCGTCCGCAGGTCGCTCGCCACTGCGGCCTCGGAGATCTTCTTCTCGGCGAGCAGGTAAAGTTCGCGCTGGTCTCCGGGGGAGCCTGACAGGAAGTCCTGGACGCGGTCGAACAGGCCACGCTGCTGCGCGAACACGTACGAGCGGCTGTTGTCCAGGTTGGGCTTCTCCAGCTGGGCGCGCGGGAGCCGTACGGTCGCCTCGGTGCGGTCCGGCGAGACCGTCACCGCGTTCGTCGCCATCGCGGAGAAGTCCACGTACGCGTCGACGCCGCCCGCCCCGACGAACAACGTCCGGGTGCCCTTGATCGCGTCGGGCAGGAAGTTCGCGTCCTTCTCCAGGTCCACGACCACCTGGAAGTTCCCCGTCGCGGCCTCGAACCGGCTCAGATCTTTGATCGACTGCAGCAGCACCGGCTGGCTGCGGTCGATGGTCTGCTCGCCCATCGGGTTGAGCCAGGTCCAGGCCAGGCGGCCGGCCACCACGAGCAGAACCGCCAGGACCAGGAATCCGGCCACATATCGCCACCTGCGGCGCCGCCCGGGAATGACCTCGGGCGACGTCGTACGGGAAGTCGTCATGTCCGCATGACTACCCGCTGGCCGATCATCAGTGCCAGCCGTTTGGTGACATCTCCGATTCCGCCACGACGGCGGGTCCCCACCCGGCCCCGGACATGCCGGGCGCCCACCCGGCCTCGAACGCCGTCCACGATCCGCCGGCCTGCGATCCGCCGGCCTGCGATGCGCCGGCCTGTGATGCGCTGGCCTGTGATGCGCTGGCCTGTGATGCGCTGGCCTGTGATGCGCCGGTGTGTGATGCGCCGGTGTGTGATGTGCCGGTGTGTGATGTGCCGGTGTGCAATGCGCTGGCCTGTGATGCGCCGGTGTGTGATGCGCCGGTGTGTGATGCGCCGGTGTGTGATGCGCCGGTGTGTGATGCGCCGGTGTGCAATGCGCTGGCCTGTGATGCGCCGGTGTGCGATGCGCCGGCCTGTGATGCGCCGGTCTGCGCGCCGCCGGTCTGCCACCTGCGGCCCTGCCACCCACCGGCCGGCCCGCTCAGCACCCGACCGCCATCATCAGGCCCGCCGTGCGGGTCGCCGCCCTGTCCGTTGTGCGGGCCGCCCTGTCCGGTGTGCGGGCCGCCCTGCCGGCCGTGCGGGCTGCCACTCTGTCCGGTGTGCGGGCCACCGGACTGTCCGGTGTGCGGGCTGCCGCCTTGCCCGCGTGACGTGCCGCCCTGCCCGCCGTGTGGCCCGACGCCGTGTGACGGGCTCGATGCCCACCCGGCGGTCGGCGCGCCCGGTGTCGCCCATCCGGCCGCCACGGGCGTGACGCCGAGCGACGTGGACGGACCGGACGGCCGCGCCGTGCCGCCGGTCGCGGTGACCTGCTCAGGCGCCGGCCCGCCGTACGGCTGGCCGGGCGCCCATGGGGAGGAGGAGTGGGGCGGCGCCCACCTCACCGCGGTGCCGGGGCCGGGCACCATGCGCTCCACCACCGTGCCCTCGGGGTCCGGATACACCGGATACACGTGGGTGGACTCCGGCACCGGCTGCATCGACGACGGCGACGCGACCTGGGGCCGCGCCGGCCCGCCGCCGAAGTGCGTGCTCGACAGCCCGCAGTTCTGGAAGTCGCTGTAGAACATCCGCAGCCACTCCCGCCTCTGGTGCTCGCTCAGCCACGAGAACCACGACGCCGCGTATTGGTGCTCCGGCAGCGGCCCTCCGGGCAGCGGTTCCCCGCGCAACCAGGCCATCACGATCTCCCGGTAGCCGTTCGCCACGGTCCCCGGGCACTTGGCGGCCAGCGACTCGATGTACTCGTACGCCGCCTCCTCCGCGAACCCCGTGGAAAGATCGGGCACGTGGATCGGCGCGAGCCCGCTGGACGGCTTCAGCGCGTCGTCCAGCGGCCGCTGCTCCACCCGCGTGAACGCCGCCGGCGTTCCGGCCAGCCGCGAGGCGATCTGCGTGAACGCCGCCCCCAGCTCCGTCAGCCCCGCCCGCATCCCCGGATGCACGCACACCGTGATCGGCCACTCCTGGCAGCTGTACGCGATGTCCTCCGCCGCGGCCGGCTTGGTCTGCGTCAGCACGCGCGACACGCCCATCCCCGCCGCGAGCACCGCCAGCAGCGCGCACGCCAGCACCAGCGCCTGCCTGGTCACCAGCGCCGCCCAGCCGAGCAGCAGCGCCGCCGTGATGCCCAGCAGCCAGATCGTCTGGTCGAAGAACGGCGCCCCGCTCAGTCCCTGGAACAGGTCGTACGGCTCCCCGGTGCCGGGCGCCAGCTTGTCGGCCCAGCCCCGGTCGTCGGCCAGCCACGAGAACGCGCCGTAGCAGCCGAGCCCGGCCAGCGGCGGCGTGAACGTCCTGGGCAGCACCCAGCCGGCCACCCACCCGATCACCGAGTACAACGCCAGCCCCGCCATGCCCATGCCCAGCCCCGACAGGCTCAGCCGCCCCGCCTGGTCGGTCAGCACCGTCTTGATCGCCAGCACCAGCACGGTAGCCCCGAACGACCCCAGCACCACCACCACGATCGCCAGCGGCGCCTTCAGCGCTCGCCACGTCGTGAGGGGGCGGCCGCGCAAGGCCCGGCGCTTGCGCAACGCCACCCACGCGGCGAACGCCGCGGCCACGGGCCCGGTCAACCGGAGCGAGCCGATCACGGCGGCCACGATGTTCTCCCACGCGTCCACGCCTGGAATGAGGACGTTCCACGCCGCGACCAAGCCGACAGCCAGGAGCACGGCAACCGTCACGGCCGCGCTCTGCTTCAGCTCCTCTCGCGAAACGCCCGCGTGCTCACGCACCCGTTGTCCCGTTGCACTTCATCAAGCAACCCCCCGTGCCCCTCGGCAAGGCGGAAACGATCAGTCCGGCCGGTCCCCACAGGCTGATGAACTTGGTTTCCGCGTCACCATACGTACGAGCACCATAACTGAGCGTGATGATTGACGTCCGGATTCTTGGTCAACGGGGGAGGCCTGTCGCTCCAGGTAGTCGGACGAAACCGGGACGACCGGCGCGCTACCGTAGCGTTGTGTCACAGCCGAAGCCGCTCAACCTGCCGTTCGATCCCATCGACCGCGCTGCGGAGAGTTGGCGCGCGCACTTCGGGCCCTCCGCCGCCATGGCGGCCGTGACGTCGATCATGAGAGCGCATCAGATCCTGCTGTCGCAACTTGACTCGCTGCTGAAGCCTTATGACCTGACGTTCGCCCGATACGAGGCGCTGGTCCTGTTGACGTTCAGCAGGACAGGCGCGCTCCCGCTGTCGAAGATCGGCGAACGGCTCATGGTCCACCCCACCAGCGTGACGAACACCGTGGACAGGCTGGAGAAATCCGGATTCGTCTGCCGCCTGCCCAACCCTCGGGACGGACGCGGCGTGCTGGCCGAGATCACCGCCGCGGGCAGGGACGTCGTACGGCGGGCCACCCGTGACCTGATGGCCGCCGAATTCGGCCTCGGCATGTACGCCGAGAACGAACTCCACCAGATGTTCGACCAGTTGCGTACGCTCAGGGTCGCGGCGGGTGACTTCGCAGGCCCATCCATGCGGCAAGATGAAGAGCATGGCGGACTTCTCTAGGCCCGGGTCGCTCTACGGAGCGATAGATCTGGGCGCGCGCAAGCAGGCACTGGAGGCGCAGGCCCGGCGGGAGGCGACAGGTCCCCAGACGGGTGCGGCGGCCTCGATCGTCGACGTGACCGAGGAGACGTTCACGACCGACGTCATCGACCGGTCCATGAGGTTGCCGGTCGTCCTCGACCTCTGGTCTCCCAGGGCGCCCGGCAGCGCCCAGCTGAGCCCGGTGCTGGAGAAGGTCGTCGGCGACCTGGCCGGCCGGGCCGTGCTGGCCAGGGTCAACGTGGACGCCAGCCCGCAGATCGCCCAGGCGCTGCGGGTGCAGGCCGTGCCGACCGTGCTGGCCATCTTTCAGGGGCAGGCCGTGACCGGCTTCCAGCAGGTGCTGCCCGAGCAGGAGGTGCGCCGCTGGCTCGACGAGCTGATGGGTGCGGTCGAGCAGTTCTACGAGGCCAACCCCGGCGCCCGGCCGCCCGCGGCCGAAGAGCAGGAGGCGCCGGAGGGCCCGCCCACCGATCCCGACCTGGCCGCCGCCGAGCAGGCGATCGAGAGCGGCGACCTGGACGCGGCGGCGGCGGCCTACCAGCGGCTGCTGGCCCGCGTGCCCGGCGACGAGGACGCCAAGATGGGCCTGGCCGGCGTCAGCCTGATCAAGCGCACGGAGGCCGCCGACCCCGCCGACGTCCAGCGGCGCCTGCAGGACCCCGCCGACCTCGACGCGCAGCTGCTCGCCGCCGACTTCGAGATGTTGTCGGGCTCGGTGGACGAGGCGTTCGAGCGTGTCATCGCCGTGGTCAAGCGCACGTCGGGCGACGAGCGGGACAAGGCGAGGCGTCATTTGCTCGGCCTGTTCGACGCGTTGCCCGCCGACGACCCATCTTTGGCGAAAGCACGTAGAGCTTTGGCGAGCGCTCTGTTCTAACCTGGGGATATGCGGGTCGTCACCATATCGGCGACATACGGCACGGCCGGGAGCCAGATCGGCCCGGCCGTGGCCGAGCGCCTCGGCGTGCCTTTCGTCGACCGGGCCATTCCCAGTGCCGTCGCCCAGGAGCTCGGCTGCACGCTGGAGGAGGCGCTCGCGCACGACGACCGGGCCGAGCACGGCCTCGGCAGGCTCCTGTCCGGGGCGATGCGGCTACCGACGGTCACCTTCGGCGGCGTGGACATGTATGTTCCGGGCGTGATGCCGCTCGCGCCCGAGGAGTTCGTGCGCCGTACCGAGCGCATGA
Source organism: Nonomuraea turcica (assembly GCF_030718205.1). Classification (GTDB taxonomy): domain Bacteria; phylum Actinomycetota; class Actinomycetes; order Streptosporangiales; family Streptosporangiaceae; genus Nonomuraea. Next base: position 232,392 of record NZ_JAUZQF010000008.1, on the reverse strand, counting down.
TGAGGGAGACCGCCCGCACGCAGGGCGGCGTCTTCCTGGGCCGGGCCGGCGCCGTGGTCCTTGCCGAGCACCCCGGTGCGCTGCACGTCAGGCTCGACGCCCCGGTCAAACGCAGGATCCGGCAGACGGCCACGCTGGGCGAGGTCAGCGAGCGCGAGGCGCGCCGGACCATCGAGGACAACGACCGGGCCAGAATGGCCTATTGGCGCCACTTCTACCGCACGGATCCAGCGGACGCGTGTCAATATCATCTGGTCGTGGACAGCACCACGATCCCCGTTCCGACCTGCGTCGACCTGATCGTCACCGCTGCCGAGGCATTGGATTGACCTAACTCCCCCTAACATGGGAGGACTTCTTGGTCAGTCCCGAAGGAGCGATTGACGTGGCGACCGTCCCGAGTGTGTCCTACTCCATCACCGTGCGGCTCGAGGTGCCCGCAGGCGGCAAGGCCGTCAGCCAGCTCACCCATGCCGTAGAGACCGCCGGGGGCGTGGTGACCGCCCTCGACGTCACCACCGCCGGCCACGAGAAGCTCCGCATCGACGTGACCTGCGCCGCCAGGGACACCGACCACGCCCAGGCCATCGTCGACCAGCTCGAGGCCGTCGAGGGCGTGGTCATTCACAAGGTGTCCGACCGCACGTTCCTCATGCACCTCGGCGGCAAGATCGAGATGGTGTCGAAGGTGCCGCTGCGTAACCGCGACGAGCTGTCGATGGCCTACACGCCGGGCGTGGCACGCGTGTCGATGGCGATCGCGCGCAACAAGGAGGACGCGCGGCGTCTGACCATCAAGCGCAACACCGTGGCCGTCGTCACGGACGGCTCGGCCGTTCTGGGGCTGGGCAACATCGGGCCTGAGGCGGCGCTGCCGGTCATGGAGGGCAAGGCGGCACTGTTCAAGCGGTTCGCGGGCATCGACGCCTGGCCGATCTGTCTGGACACGCAGGACGTGGACGAGATCGTCAGGACCGTCCAGGTGATCGCGCCCGGGTTCGGCGGCATCAACCTGGAGGACATCGGCGCGCCGCGCTGCTTCGAGGTGGAGCGGCGGCTGCGCGAGCTGCTCGACATCCCCGTCTTCCACGACGACCAGCACGGGACCGCGATCTGCGTGCTGGCGGCGCTGACCAACGCGCTGCGTGTCGTCAACAAGAGCCTCGAGGGTGTCAAGATCACCATGGCCGGCGCGGGCGCGGCCGGAAACGCCGTGCTGCGGCTGCTGCTGGCGGCGGGGGCGCGCAACGTGATCGTGTGCGACTACCTGGGCGCCGTGCACAAGGGGCGCGACGACCTCGACGAGTCGCTGCGCTGGATCGCCGAGCACACCAACGCCGAGGGATACGCGGGGGACCTGCGGGGGGCGGTCAAGGGGGCCGATGTGTTCGTCGGGGTGTCCGCGCCGGGGATCCTCACCGGGGACGACATCGCGACGATGGCCGACGACGCGGTGGTGTTCGCGCTGGCCAACCCGGAGCCCGAGGTGTCGCCCGACGACGCGCGCGAGCACGCGGCCGTGGTGGCGACCGGGCGGTCCGACTACCCCAACCAGATCAACAACGTGCTGGCCTTCCCCGGTGTGTTCCGTGGGCTGCTGGACGCGCAGGCCGGTGGGGTGACACAGGAGATGCTGCTGGCGGCGGCCGGTGCGCTGGCCGCGGTCGTCACGCCCGAGGAGCTGGGGCCCAACTACATCGTCCCCAGCGTGTTCCACCCGGATGTCGCGGGCGCGGTCGCGGCGGCCGTGCGTGAATCCGCCGGCGGCCGCGTGCGCGGCTTCACCGAGGCATAGAGATTTTCTTTTACGCGGTGCCGTGGTTGGCCACTCGCCATACGTCGGCTGCCGGAGCGGCGAGCCTGGGGCGGAGAGCGGCAGCTTGCGTGACCAGCGGAGCCCCGTGCGAGCGCGACCATGAGCAGGGCCCTCCAGGAAACGGCCTCTGACCCTTCACAAGTCGCCCGCCGTTACGCGAGCCCGAGGTTGACCAGGGTCCGTGGTTCAACCTTGGGCGCCGCACGCCTTTGTCCGCGTGGGGGCGTGGCAGGCGTGAGGGTGTGCTCGGGTGTGGGTGGCTGTCAGGAGGGCGCGTCGGCTCGGTGGGCGATGGCGGGCATGAGACGGTAGCTTTCCTGGAAGACCAGGTTGTGGGCGTCGCCGGCGGCGATCACCCGGAGCGTGTCGATCTGCGCCTGGGCGTCCGCGGTATCGAAGATATTCATCGGCCAGTCACCGACGGTGTTGCCCCGTAGGTGCGGGTGGTGGAATCCGGCGCCGTAGTGGGCGACGACCGCGATGGGCTGGACGTGGCAGGCGCGCTGTTCGGGCCACGTCAGCGACCACATGGCGTTGAGCCCGCCCTCCTTCGATCGGGTGACCCCGCTGGCCACCACCTCGCCCGTGCCGAGCAGCAGGTCGGCGTTGAGCTCCTCCAGCGCCGTCTTCGCCACCGGGTCGAGCAGTTCGATCGCCGTGACGAACAGGCTCTCTTTGTCCTCCCGCGAGATGGCCTGGCCGTGGCTGCCGTCGCGCAGGTCGCGGAAGTGGCGGATCAGGGCTTCGTTCATGGGAGTACACATGCCTACCCCCTTCCCCGCGTATGGGTCAGGAGTCGTGCTCTCGCTGTTCCAGGCGGATGCGCACGAGCAGCTCTCATCGGCTGGGACCGGCCGCGAACAATTTGACGGTCCGTAGCGTCACACAAGCAGTGGGTGACAACCATGGCGTCACCCGAGGGAAGGGGAGCGGATGAGTGGCAGTTGGGGTCAACGCCGGTTCGAGGATTTCCTTAAGGAGTGGGCGCAAGACGATGCGGACCGGCACCGCCGCGAGAGACGTGAGAGGAGCAGCGGGAAGGCGGCGAGTAACCGTGGGCCGAAGGGCGCCTTCATCGTGATGGTGCTGATCCTCGGCGGGCTGCTGGTGACCGCGTCCCTCGGTCAGTCCCCAGCAGAGCTGTGGGACTGGGCGTGGACCACGGCCGAGCGACTCATCGATGCCTGGCTGGACGGCTAACAACGCATCCCCCGGGTCTCACAGCCCGCCCCCGCGCAGGTCCCCCGATCTCACCGCCCAGCCCCCCGGCGCGGGTATGCATCGCCTCCTCCGGCAGCAGGGGTGCGACTCTAGGGCTTCAGTGCCTGTCCGAGCAGCTGCGCGATCTTGGTGCGTACCTCGGGTGTGTCGAGGCCGCGTACGGTGAGCGTCGTGCGGCGGCGTACGACGTCGTCCACCGTGGCCGCCCACTCGTGGTCGCGCGCGAAGACCGCTTGGGCCCAGATGTCGGGCCCGTCCGGGTGGATGCGCTCGCCCAGCGCGGGTGTCTCGCGGATGAGCCTGACCAGGTCGAACGCGATCGACCCGTAGTGCGAGGCCAGGTGTCTGGCCACCAGCGGATCCATGCGGCCCCCCCGCTCCCGGTCCGTCCACAGCCGCATCGCGACCGCGTCCGGGCTGGCCAGCCCGGGCAGCGGCACGGCGGGCAGGATGTCGGCCAGGTCGTCGCCCAGCGGTCGCCCCGGCAGGTGGGCGAGCGTGTCGAGCACGTGCCTGCCGATGTGCCGGTAAGTCGTCCACTTGCCGCCCGCGACCGAGAGCATGCCGCCCTTGCCCCTGCTCAGCACGGTCTCCCGCTTGGCCGACGCCACCTGGCCAGGGCCGCCGGGGAGCACGCGCAGCCCCGCGAAGGCATAGGTGATGTCCTCGCGCTTGAGCTGCTCCTCGCGTACGGAATGCCCGGCCTCGTCGAGGATCTGCGCGATGTCGGCCTCGGTGGGGCGCACCTCGGCGGGGTCGCCCTCGTAGGCCTCGTCGGTCGTGCCGAGCAGCAGATGGTCCTCCCACGGGATGGCGAACGACACGCGGTATTTGTCGATCGGCGTGGTCAGCGCGGCCTTCCACGGCTCGTGGCGGCGCAGGACCAGATGCGCGCCCTTGGAGAGCCGGATGCTCGGGGCCGCGTCCGGGTCCTCCATCCGCCGCAGGTGGTCCACCCACGGCCCGGTGGCGTTCAGGACGAGCCGCGCGGACACCCCGAACTCGGTGCCGTCGAGCCGGTCGCGCAACTCGGCGCCGGTCACGGTGCCGCCGGTCTTACGCAGGTCCACGACCTCCGCGTGGTTGAGCACGATCGCGCCGGCGTCCACCGCGGCCCGCACGGTCATGACCGCCACCCGGCTGTCGTTCATCTGGTGGTCGCCGTAGACGGCGGCGGCCCGCAGGCCCTCGGTGCGCAGCGCGGGCACCTTGGAGACCGCCTGCTGCGGCGTGATCACCTTGCCCATGCCGTCGCCGAACACCGACAGCGCCGAGTAGAGGAACACCCCCGCGCCCAGCTTGGCGGCCCCGTGCGGCCCGCCCTTGTAGATGGGCACCAGGAACGTCAGCGGCTTGACCAGGTGGGGCGCGATGTCGGCGGCCAGGGCACGCCGCTCGCGGTGGTTTTCCGCGACCAGCCGGACGTTGCCGGTCTGCAGGTAACGCAGGCCGCCGTGGACGAGTTTGGAGGAGGCGCTGGAGGTGGCGCCTGCGAAGTCGCCCGCGTCCACCATCGCCACACGGAGCCCGGCCTGGGCCGCCATCCAGGTCACCGACGTGCCCAGGATGCCGCCCCCGATCACGAGCAGGTCGAAGGTGGCGCTGGACAGTTCCTCGCGGATCCGCGCGCGCTCGGTCCCCATCGCGATCATCATCGCCATACTCCTACTGCTCCACCCAGTCGAGGGTGCGGGCCACGGCCTTTTTCCAGTTGCGGTATTCCCGATCGCGGCCGGCCTCGTCGATCGCCGGTCGCCACTCGGCGGCCTTGTGCCAGTTGGCGCGCAGGCTGTCGATGTCCGGCCAGTAGCCGGTCGCGAGGCCCGCCGCGTAGGCGGCGCCCAGCGCGGTGGTCTCGGACACCATGGGCCGGATCACCGGCACCGCCAGCACGTCCGCGAGCGTCTGCATGAGCAGGTTGTTGGCGGTCATGCCGCCGTCGGCGCGCAGCGACGTCAGGTCCAGGCCCGAGTCGCCGTTCATCGCGTCCACGACCTCGCGGGTCTGCCAGGCGGTGGCCTCCAGCACGGCCCGCGCGATATGCCCCTTGGTGACGAACCCCGTCAGCCCGGCGATCACGCCGCGCGCGTCCGAGCGCCAGTGCGGCGCGAACAACCCCGAGAACGCCGGCACGAAATAGCAGCCACCGTTGTCGTCCACCGTCTTGGCCAGCGTCTCGATCTCGGCGGCGCTGGAGATCAGGCCGAGGTTGTCACGCAGCCACTGCACGAGGGAGCCGGTGACCGCGATCGCGCCCTCCAACGCGTAGGTGGCCGGGGTGTCGCCGATCTGGTAGCCGACCGTGGTCAGCAGGCCGTGCTTGGAGACGACCGGCTCATGGCCGGTGTTCATCAGCAGGAAGCTGCCGGAGCCATAGGTGCTCTTGGTCTCGCCGGGCGCGAAGCAGGTCTGTCCGAACAACGCCGCCTGCTGGTCGCCGAGCGCCGAGGCCACCGGGAAGCCGCCCGGCGTGCGGCCGTAGACCTCGGCGGACGGGCGGATCTCCGGCAACATCGCGCGTGGCACCCCCAGCGCGGCCAGGAGCTCGTCGTCCCAGGCCAGCGTGTGGATGTTCATCAGCATCGTACGGCTGGCGTTGGTGACGTCGGTGAGGTGGCGGCCGGTGAGGTTCCACAGCAGCCAGCTGTCCATCGTGCCGAACAGCACCTCGCCGCGCTCGGCCCGCTCCCGCAGTCCTGGGTGCTCGTCGAGCAGCCAGCGGATCTTCGGACCGGAGAAGTAGGTCGCCAGCGGCAGCCCGGCCTTCTCCTTGAACAGCTGCTCGTGCGCGGCCAGCGCATGGGTCAGCGGCGCCGTGCGCGTGTCCTGCCAGACGATGGCCGGGCACACCGGCTGCCCCGTCGCCCGGTCCCACAACACGGTGGTCTCGCGCTGGTTGGTGATGCCGAGCGCGGCGATCTGGCCGTCCAGGCCGCCGACGGCCTCCTCCAGCACCCCTTGCACGGCCTGCCAGATCTCGGCCGCGTCGTGCTCCACCCAGCCGGGCTTGGGGAAGATCTGGCGGTGCTCGCGCTGGGCGACGGAGATGATGTTGCCGGCCTGGTCGAAGACGATGCAGCGGCTGGACGTGGTGCCCTGGTCGATGGCGGCTACGTAATGCGGTCGAGGCACTGGCGGTTCCTCGCAGGTTCGGGTTCGACAATGTCGAACGACAGGAGAAATATTATTCGGTCGCCCGGGGGCGTTCAACTGTTTTGCTCAGCGGGTGAGATCGCGCGTGATCGCGCGGGCCGCGTCGCGGACGTATGAGACGTAGTCCATGTGCAAGCCCCCCTCCGGCGCCAGCCGCTCGACCGCGCCGCGGATGCCGATGGCGCCCACCACGATGCCGCGCGAGTCCTTGATGGGCGCGGCGATGGCCACCTCGCCCTCGGTCAGCTCCTCCATCTCGGCCGCCCAGCCGCGCGTCCTGATCAGCTCCAGCTCCGTCTCCAGGAGGCCGGGATCGACGATGGTCTTCTTGGTGTGCGGCTGCAGCGGCGGTGCGAAGGCCTCGCCGTACGGGTCGTAGGCGAGCAGGACCTTGCCCAGCGCGCTGGCGTGGGTCGGTAGATATGTGCCCACCTGCAGAGTCTGCATGCTGTCGTCGGGCCGGAACACGTGATGAATCACCAGGACGTGGCCCTCGTGCAGGGTGCCGATCCAGGCGCTCTCCCTGCTCCGTCCGGCCAGCGCGTCGGCCCAGTTGATGGCTCGGGTGCGCAGCTCGTTGACGTCGAGGTAGCTGCTGCCCAGATGCAGCAGCGTGGCCCCGAGGCGGTATTTCCCCGTGGTCTGGTCCTGCTCGACGAAGCCGACACGGACCAGCGTGCGCAGGATGCCGTGCAGCGTGCCCTTCGGCAGGCCCAGCGCTCTGGCCAGCTCGGCCACCCCGAGCTGACGGGGACCGGAGGCGAGCAGCCGCAGGATCGCGGCGGCCCGTTCGACCGACTGAATCGTCTCTCCCACAACCGGCACACTAGCGCAGTGCGGTTCGGTATTGCCGAACGAGTCATTCGCCCCTATTTTTCCGGCCGCTCGGCCCTAGAATTGCGCCGGCGGCAAACGCTTCCTTCGAGCCACAGCGCGCAGACAGCCCCGCGAACGACGCGGCCGGCGGCGAAAGCTCAGGAACAGCCCACGCCGCCCACGCATTGCAGCTAACGGGATAGCCGTCCCGTTAGTTGGGCATGCCGTCCAACGAGGAGACTTGATGGAACAACTTTCCCGCTCGGCGGGAACCGTGCGGCCAGGCGGCCGCACTGCGCGCGTGCGCGCTGCCGTGCTCGAGGCCACCCAGGACGAGCTGGTGGAGCACGGCTTCCACGGCCTCACCATGGATCAGGTGGCGGCCAGGGCGGGCGTCGGAAAGACGACGGTCTACCGGCGATGGGGGAGTCCGGCGGGCCTGGTCACCGATCTCATGATCGAGCTGGCCGACCAGTCCACGCCGCACGCCGACACCGGCTCGGTCGAGACCGACCTGCGGGCCAACGCCCTCGCCGTGTGCGAGGCGGTCAACGACGGGCGGCTCGGGGCCACGTTCCAGGCGATGATCGCTGCTGCCACCAGCGACCCCCAGGCGGCCGGCGCCTTGCGGACCTTCTATCTGCGCCGGATCGAAGAATGGGCCGGCGCAGTGGAGTTGGCGGTCCGGCGGGGCGAGCTCCCCAGGGGGACCGACGCCATGGAGGTGATCCGGGCGGTCTCGGCCCCGCTCTACTACCGCCTGGTCGTCACGCGGGAGCCGGTGACCCCGGAGGTCGCCGAACGGTCGGTCCAGCGGACGCTGGCCGCCGCCCGGGCCGGGGCGTTCATCGGATAGGGGCCGGACGAGACATCGACGGCCGCCGCCCCAACCTCAAGTGGCCAATTGACCGCGTACGGTAACATGAGCGCACTGGGGCAGCGCGAACCCCCTTCGACCCTTCATGATGGATGTATGGCGGAAGCGATCTACGTCGGCGGTTTGTTGGTGGCGACCCCGCTTCTCGACGACCCCAACTTTCGGCGTAGCGTCGTGCTGGTCCTCGAACACGACCATGACGGCGGCACTCTGGGTGTGGTGCTCAACAGGCCGAGCGACATCTCGGTGACCCAGGTCCTCCCCGTGTGGGACCCGCTGGTCACCGGGCCGCCGGTGCTCTTCGAGGGCGGGCCCGTGCAGACCGACAGCGCGTTGGCGCTGGCGGCGGTCCCGAGCGGGGAAGAGCCGCTCGGCTGGCGCAGGCTGCACGCGGGCACCCCGGCCGTCTCCCGGCTCGGCACGGTGGACCTGGACGCCCCGCCCGAGATCCTGCAGGGCGAGATCGCGCAGATGCGCATCTTCGCCGGCTATGCGGGCTGGTCCACGGGTCAGCTGGAGAGCGAGATCGCCGAGGGTGCTTGGTACGTCGTCGACTCCGAGGCCGGCGACACCTTCCACGCCGATCCCGGCTCGCTCTGGCGGCACGTGCTGCGCAGGCAGCCCGGCGAGCTGGCCTTCGTGGCCACGTGCCCGGACGACCCCACGATGAACTAGCCGGGCCGTTGAAGGTCCCAGCCCGGCTGGAGCGAGCGCTCGGCCAGCTCGATCGTCTCGCCCATGCGGCCGGTGATCTCCGACAACGTCCCTACGCGGCGCGGGCACTCGAACCCCACACGCAAGGTGGACATGGCGAACGCCACGATCAGGTGGGACAGCTGGTCGGTGTCGGGATCGGCGCCCCGGCGCGCCGCCACCAGCTCCGCCAGACGCCGCTCGGTCTGTGCGCCCCTGGCCACCGACTGGCCGATCAGGCGCGGATTGTCGTCCAGGATCCGGCGTAGTTTCAGGAACCTCGCGGACTCGTCCGGCGTTGAGCCCTGCATGTCGCTCAGCACCGCGCGCAGCGCGTGCATGAGGGCGTTGAACGGGGGCTCGTCCTGAGGGCGGGACTCCAGGGTCTCCAGCATGATCTCCTCACCTTGGTCGTGGAACCACAGCACCAGGTGATCTTTGCTGGTGAAGTAACGGAAGAAGGTGCGGGGGGAGACGTCGACGACCCCCGCGATCTGCTCCACCGTGGTCGACTCGTATCCTTGTTCGAGGAATAGGTCGAGCGCGGCGTCCAAGATCGCCAGGCGTGTCTTCTCCTTCTTGCGTTCTCGAAGACCCACAGCAGTCACTCCCTCGAAACCTTTCTGTCACAGTGTGCCATACGTCATCGGCCGCCGATTAAAAGTCATTTGTCATTTGTCATGGACTGACATAGATTACCCGAGGCTTACGAGATCTATGCCCTGATGTGGGCGTACGTGTACTGAGGGGGACTTCATGGCGAACGCGAAGGCGGTCGAGGCACCGCCATCGCCTGGCTCTGTGAAGACGGGGGCAGGGGGCAACCCGTGGCTGGTGCTGCTGGCCGTCAGCCTGGGCGTCATCATGGTGATGCTCGACGGCACGGTCGTGGGCATCGCCAACCCGTCCATCCAGGCCGACCTCAAGGCCTCGCTGTCCGACCTGCAGTGGGTCACCAGCGGTTATCTGCTGGCCCTGGCGGTCTTCCTGATCACTGCGGGCAAGCTGGGCGACCTGTTCGGACACAAGCGGGTCTTCCTCATCGGCGTGGGGGGCTTCGCGCTCTCCTCGGTGGGCATCGGCTTCAGCGCCGAACTGGCCGACGTCATTCCCGGCGTCACGCCCGTCGGCGCGTTGATCGGCCTGCGGGTGCTGCAAGGCTTGTTCGGCGCGCTGCTCCAGCCCGCCGCACTGGCGTTGCTGCGCACCGCGTTCCCCGGTGAGAAGCTGAACCAGGCGATGGGGGCCTGGGGCGCGATCATCGGCCTGTCCAGCGCCGCCGGGCCCATTGTGGGCGGCGTGCTGGTCGAGCAGGCGACCTGGCAGACCGTCTTCTTCATCAACGCGCCCGTCGGCGTCGTCGCCCTGATCATGGGCACCCTCCTGATCAAGGACAACCGGGCTCAGACGCTGGCCAGGATCGACTGGCTGGGCGTGCTGCTGCTGTCCGGCGCGATGTTCTCGCTCGTCTGGACGATCATCAAGGCCCCCGAGTGGGGCTGGGGCGACAGCACGACCCTGACCTTCGTGGCCGTGTTCGCGGCGCTCATCGGGGCGTTCATCTTCTGGCAGAGCAAGGCCCGCCAGCCGCTGGTGCCGCTGTCGCTGTTCAGGAACGCCTCGATCTCCATCGGCACCGTGCTGATGATGATGGTCGCCTTCGCCATGTTCGGCGCGATGTTCTTTCTGGGCTTCTTCTTCCAGGGCGTGCACGGTCTGTCCCCGCTGGAGGCCGGCCTGCGCATGATGCCGATGAGCGCCGGCATGATCTTCGCCTCGCCGCTGGCGGGCATGGCGCTCGGCAGGTTCGGGCCGAGGCTCACGATGGCGGCCGGTCTGCTGATCACCGCCTTCTCGATGTTCCTCATGTCCAGGCTCAGCATCGACGCGTCGTTCATCGAGAGCGGCATCCCGTTCCTGTTGCTGGCCTTCGGCATGTCGCCGGTGTTCGTGGGCGCCACGGAGATCATCGTCGGCAACGCTCCCGTGGAGCTGACCGGCGTGGCCGGCGGGGTGCAGCAGTCGGCCATGCAGGTCGGCGGCGCGCTCGGCACCGCGGTCCTGGGCGCCGTGATGGCCGCCCAGATCTCCGCCACGCTGCCCGGCCACCTCGGCCCTGCGGCTCAGGCGATCCCGGCCGCACAGCTGGCGGGGCTGGAGAAGGCGGCCGCGTTCGGGTCGGCGCCGCCCGGGCTGGGGCAGCCCATCGTGGACGCCGTGCACAACTCGTTCATGGACGGCATGTCCGTGGCCTTCCTCGTCAGCACCGGCATCGCGGTGCTCACCGCCGCCCTGACCCTCTTCGTGAAGGCGGGCCGCAAGGCCGAGGGCCAGCCGGTCCACATGGGTTGATCACCGGGTACGGCCTCCGCCACGCGGCGGGGGCCGTACTGCCATGTGGGGGGCGGTTGCGGCGGGGCATAAACTCGGTGGGGTGAGCACGAAGATCCTCCCAGAGCAGAAAACCACGCCGCAGACGTCGCACGGCGACGGTGATCACGAGCGGTTCGCGCACTACGCGGACAAGCACAAGATCACTGAGAGCATGGTGACGGGCACGCCCATCCGCGCCCTGTGCGGCAAGATCTGGGTCCCCAGCCGCGACCCCAAGAAATATCCGGTATGCCCGGAGTGCAAGGAGATCTACGAAGGTCTGCCTGTGGGCGGCGGCGACCAGGGCGACAACAAACAGTGAGTGTTGCTGAGCGGTAATCCTCCCAGGTAGAGCTACGGTCTGTAGCCAGACCAGCTCATACCGTCATGGGGGTACCGCATGGCCCGGCGCGCGACCGCCGTCTCGTTGGCATGCCTGCTCACGGTGGGCATCGCGCCACCGCTTCAGCTCGGCACCGCCCGGGCCGCCGTCTGCGCCGGATCTCCTCACCCGAGCACGCCGGGGCCGCGCTCGCCCCATCCCGGGGACGTGGCCAAGGTCCTGGCCGAGCTCGGCCGGCGGCTGGCCGGGGTTACACCGCCCACGACGATCACCGTGCCCACCCGCGTGCACGTCCTCACCCGCGGCGTACGCAAGGTCTCCGACCGGGCGATCAGGAGCCAGATCGCGGTGCTCAACTCCGCGTACGGCGGCGCCTTCGGCGGCGTGGACACCGGCGTGCGCTTCCGGCTCGACGGCATCTCCGTCAAGGCGAACCCCACCTGGTTCGCCGATCCCGTGGGCCACGAGCAGGCGATGAAGAACGCGCTGCACCAGGGCTCGGCAGGCACGCTCAACCTCTACATCGCCCAGCTCAGTGAGCAGATGTTGGGCTTCGCCAGCTACCCCTACTGGTACGCCGACGCGCCCCGGCTCGACGGCGTCGTGATCGACTGGCGCGGCCTGCCCGGCGGGACGATGACCAACTACAACCGGGGCTTCACCGGCGTCCACGAGATCGGGCACTGGCTCGGCCTGTTCCACACCTTCGAGAACGGCTGCCGGGAGCCCGGCGACGGCATCGACGACACCCCGGCGGAGGCCAAGCCGACCGAAGAATGCCCGGCGAACAAGGACACCTGCGCGCAGGCCGGGCTGGATCCCATGCGGAACTTCATGGACTACGCCCACGACCGGTGCATGGCGGAGTTCACGCGGGGGCAGGCGAACAGGATGCATCAGATGTGGGCGGCGTACCGTCACACCTCAGATCTTTAGATTGTGCGACAAATTACGATGTTGGGGTGACAGGACCGAAAGCACTCGACGCTCCCCACCAACCTCCCCGGATCCTCGGCCCGGCCTACCGCACCGCCACCCTCGGCATCCTGCTCGTCGTCACGCTCGTCGCCTTCGAGGGCATGTCGGTCGGAGTGGTCATGCCGGACGTGGCCCATGAGCTGGACGCGTTGGACCTTTACGGCCTGAGCTTCTCCGCCTTCCTGATCTCCAGCTTGTTCGCGAACGTGGTGGCCGGGCTCTGGGCGGACCGTCGCGGTTACCCGATGCCGTTCGTGGCGGGGTTGATGCTGTTCGTGGCCGGTATGGGGCTGGCGGGGGCCGCGCAGTCAGCGATGATGTTCCTGGCGGCGCGGGCCGTCCAGGGGCTGGGCGCGGGGGCCTCGATCGTGGCGCTGTTCGTGATGATCGCGCGGGTCTATCCGGCCGAGATGCGGCCCAAGGCGTTCGCCGCGGTCTCGGCCGCCTGGGTCGTGCCCTCCATGGTCGGCCCGGCCGTCGCGGGATCCGTGGCGGGGCAGTGGGGCTGGCGGTACGTCTTCTACGGGATCATCCCGCTGATCGTGCCCGCGCTGCTGATGCTCGTTCCCGCATTGCGCAGACCGGCCTCTTCCGACGACGCGCCCGGGGACGGTCCGCGGTCGCGGCCGCTGGCGATGACGCTGGCCGCGGCCGCGACGGCCGGCGGGGCGGCGGCGTTGCTGCATGGGGTGGACCGGCTCCACCTCGCTCCGGTGTCGGGCACTCTTGAGACACTGGCCGGGCTGGGGCTGCTGATCTACGGTCTGTACCGGCTGCTGCCGCCCGGCGCGCTGCGGTTCGCCCGAGGGCTGCCCATGACCGTGCTGATGCGCGGGTTCTTCTCCGCCGCCTTCTTCGGGGTGAACTCCTTCATCCCGCTGGCGCTGCAGGAAGTGAGAGGGTTCGACGCGAGGGAGGCGGGGATCGCGCTGACGACGGGGGCGCTCGGCTGGTCGGCGGGTTCCTACCTGCAGAGCCGGCGGGACGTGGAACCGTACCGGAGGATCAGGCTCGGGGCGACGGGTGTGACCGGGGGCATCCTGTTGTCCGTGCTGTCCGTCCTGCCGGGGATGACCGGGTGGGTCGCGGTGCCCGCGTGGATCGTGGCCGGGTTCGGGATGGGGCTCGGCATGGCCACGATCAGCGTCACGACGCTCAAGCAGTCGCCGGAGAACGAGCAGGGGGCGAACTCGGCGGCGCTGTCGGTGACGGACATGCTGGGGTCCGCGCTGGCGATCGGGGTCGGCGGGGCGCTGGTCAACCTCATCGGGCACACCTCCGCCGAGATCGCCACGGGGTTCGTCGTCATCTGCCTCTTCATGGCGGTCATCGGGCTGGCCGCCACGCTGCTTGCCGGGCGCATCCGCTGAATTCCGCATCTTCCGTCACATCGATCACGGTTCGCCGGATCCTCGTGGCGAGGAGTGATAGGACAGCGGGACAAGGAGGTGTCATGGAGGGTGATCACCGTGTCTGGCCGCCTCAGCCGGGGGCCAGGCATCGCCGTACTCCTCCAGAGGACACGGAGCCCGAGTGGGGCGGGGCTCCGGCGCGCCGGAGCCCGCGCGACGAGGAGCCGCGTCCCCGGAAGCGGCACCCGCTCGACCTCGACGCGGGGGAGAGCGAGGACCTCGGCGAGCCGTGGAACCCCCGCATCCGCAGGGCCACCGAACGCGACCCCGAGTACGACTCCGATCTGGACTGGCCCCCCGGCGGAAGCCCGGAGCCGCCCACGGGCAGCGGCTGGGAACGTGACGATTGGGGGCGAGGCGCGGAAGGCGGAGGGCCGTTGTCCGCGCCGCCATGGGACACGCTGCCTCCGTCAGCCCGGCTCTACGGCACCCCGGTGGACCCCGGGACGCGCCGGCGCGCCGGCACGCGCGTGTGGCGGCGGTGGGCGGGCGCGCTCGCCGCGCTGTTAGCCGGGGCGGGGCTGGTGACCGGGGCGACCGCGGTGGTGTTGCGGATCACCGAGCCGCAGGCGGAGTCGAGCACGCTGAGCGACACGCTGGCCGGGGTGACGGCGACGTTGCCGCAGGGGTGGAGCGTGGGCGCGGTGCCGCCGGTGACCGGGTTCACGTCGGTGGTCAGGGACGGGAACGGGGGCCTGGTCATGGCGAGGCCGGTGCCCGGACGCCTGGAGAACGCCGAGGAGGCCACGGCCCAGGCGGCGGAGCTGTACTCCAGACTCCTGCTCAAGGGCGACCGCGTGAACATCGTCGAGGACAAGGAGATCCCCGGGGGCCACACCCGGGCGCTACGGGCGGAATATCAGGATGTGGTCAACCGGCCCGCCTTCATGAGAGTGATGCTGGTCACTCGCGGCGACAAGGCCGTCCTGCTCGTCGGGCTGCTCCAACCCGAGGAAACCGCACGCAGACAGGCCCTCGACGCGGTCATGAACAGCCTTGGACAAGCCGCCTAGCACGTGAGGAAGACCTTGGCCAGAATCCACGGCTCACGGCACGTCTTGTCGGTGGGCCCGATTAGTCTTGGGTCACTGTGAGAGAGCGAAGCACACGAACCCCAGAGGTGATGCGGTGAGCACCTTCGCCGCGTCCCACCTTTCGCCTTCCTATCCAGACCGCGCCGCGTGGGGCACCGCCCCCAAGCTGCGCGCCTGGCAGCAAGAGGCCTTCGACCTCTACTTCAGGCGCGAGCCACGTGACTTCCTCACCGTGGCGACGCCGGGCGCGGGCAAGACGACCTACGCCCTGCGCATCGCCAGCGAGCTGCTCAGCCGCGGGGTGATCAGAGCGATCACCATCGTGACCCCGACCGAGCACCTCAAGCGCCAGTGGGCCGACGCCGCCGGGAAGGTCGGCATCGGCATCGATCCGGAGTTCAAGAACAGCCAGGGCACGACGTCACGCGACTACACCGGCGTCGCGGTGACGTACGCGCAGGTCGCCATGCACCCGGCCCTGCACCGGGCGCGCACCGAGGCGCGTAAGACGCTGATCATCTTCGACGAGATCCACCACGCGGGCGACGCCAAGTCGTGGGGCGACGGCGTGAAGGAGGCGTTCGAGCCCGCGACGCGCCGGCTCCAGCTCACGGGGACGCCGTTCAGGTCCGACGACAACCCGATCCCGTTCGTCGCCTACGAGGAGGACGGGGAGGGCCTCAAACGCAGCGTCGCCGACTACTCCTACGGCTACGGGCCCGCCCTCGACGACGGGGTCGTGCGGCCGGTCATCTTCCTGGCCTACTCCGGGGAGATGAAGTGGCGCACGCGCGCCGGTGACGAGCTCGTCGCGACCCTCGGCACGCCGCTCACCAAGGACCAGCTCTCGCAGGCGTGGCGGGCCGCGCTCGACCCCAAGGGCGACTGGATCCGCCAGGTCATGCAGGCCGCCGACCGCCGCCTCACCGAGGTGCGCAGGGGCGTGCCCGACGCGGGCGGCCTGGTCATCGCCACCGATCACGAGACCGCCCGCGCCTACGCCCGCCACCTGCGCAACATCACCGGCGAGGGCGCCACCGTGGTCCTCTCCGACGATCCCGGCGCGTCGAAGAAGATCAAGGAGTTCGGCGCGTCGCAGGACCGCTGGCTGGTCGCCGTGCGCATGGTGTCGGAAGGCGTCGACATCCCCCGCCTGTGCGTCGGCGTCTACGCCACCTCGACCTCGACCCCGCTCTTCTTCGCCCAGGCGGTGGGGCGTTTCGTGCGTGCCCGCAAGCGCGGCGAGATGGCCTCGGTCTTCCTCCCCTCGGTGCCCACGCTCATGGGGCTGGCCAACGAGATGGAGGTGGAGCGCGACCACGTGCTCAACAAGCGGCCTCCGGAGGACGGCCTCGACGACAGTCTCCTGGAGCAAGCCAACCGCAAGAAGGACAACCCGGACGTCCTTGGCGACGAGCTGCCGTTCGAGACGATGGAGACGTCGGCCACGTTCGACCGGGTGTTGTTCGACGGCGGCGAGTTCGGCACCGGCGCGGAGGTCGGCTCCGCCGAGGAGGAGGACTTCATCGGCCTGCCCGGGCTGCTGGAGCCCGACCAGGTGGCGACCCTTCTGCGCAAACGGCAGTCGGATCAGCAGGCCGCCAAACGCAAGCAGCAGCCGGAGGAGCAGCCGCGCGAGACCCTGGCGCCGCACGAGCAGATCGCCGAGCTGCGGCGGGAGCTCAACGGCCTGGTGGGCGCCTGGAACCATCGCACGGGGCAGCCGCATGGGGTCATCCATGCGGAGCTGCGACGCTCCTGCGGCGGCCCGCCGATCGCCCAGGCCACGGCCGAGCAGATCCAGGAGCGGATCGACACGATCCGCCGCTGGGCTACCCAGCGCCGTTAGCCGGTTCGCGTACTTGCGCCGATCGCCCTGCCCGCAGGGCGATCGGCCCCGCTTCCGGCGCGTCAGCGGAAGCGGTTGCGGCCGAGTTGCCTGACCATGATGCGGCACATCTCCGGCCGCCGTTCGTACGTGCCGTCCGGGTGATACACGACCTCCGTCGTGGCCACCTGCCCATGCGGCCATTCGACATACCCTCGGCGGTGATACAGCCGCCGCGCGGCGAGGTTGTCCAGCCGGACGCCGAGGGCGACCTGTTCGTGGCCGGTGGCGAAGAGCCGATCCTCGGCCGCCCACAGCAGTTGCGTCCCGATGCCCTCGTTACGGCGCCCGGCGACGACCTCCAGATGGGTGAGCAACGCGACACCCGGTAAGTGGGCGCGTAGCTCCGGCTCCTCGGCGGGGGCCAGCCACACGTAGACGTCGCCCACCGCGATGTTCCGCTCCCAGGCGACGAGGAGGAACCCGTGCCCGGCCTCTTGCCTCGCCAGCCGGTCGCTGAAATACGTCTTCTGCCCGAGCGACCGGACTATCCTGCGGAGATCGGTATGGTCGGCTTTGCGTATATCTGGTGCCCCCACGGACGGACAGATTCCCTGTTGACACTCTGGTGAATCAACAGCGCTAGGCCATGGATGTCCACCAGCGCAATTGCGGCTCACTGTCTTTCACGAGCCATTTCATCGCGTCAGCGGTCGAGTCCAGCTGCGGGGTCCCGGCGAAGTGCTCGGCCCATCGGCGGCGGTCTTTCCTCCAGGCTTCGATATAGGAGACGCAGAGCACCTCATCGATGCGGTGATGGCGGCCGAGCGCGGCTTCGAGCGAGGCCTCCATGGCCTGGCGGTTCTTCAGCGAGCCCACCGGGAGCCGCCTGACTCGGCGCAGCACGTCGCTGATGAACGCCTTGCGCTGGGCGAGGAAGCCGGTCCAGTACGCCGGGTCGGTCGCGCCTGCCCAACCCGTCTTCTTCTCTCCGTCCAGCAGCCAGTAGACGCCCTCCGCCAGCACGTCGCCGAGCTCTTGGTCCCGTGCGCGAATGGGACGGTCAAAAGGGTCGTACTCGCGCTGCGTCACCTGCCCGGTCACCGCCAGCCGACGTAGCGAGGTCTCACCCAGGAGGTAGAACCAGTCCTCGTTGTAAATGTTGGGGAAGAACGACGGATTGCGCGTCGTCTCGACGGCGAGGGCGCCGCCGCCCACGAACGAGTCCTGATCCCCTCCGGCCAGCCGGTGAGCGTGGCACACCACTGAATTGTCCGGGTAACCACCGATATGCATGCCCACCGCGTCGTATTTGTCGAGCAGACCCGCCGCGCGCGCGACCTCCTCATGACTGCCGACCTCGATGTCGTCATCCAGGAAGACGATGCGTTCCCAGCTCATCAGCCGGGCCAGCAGAAGCCCGATGTTGCGCTTCGCGCTCAGGTCGGTCGCCCGGACGAACGGCGTGTTCTTCAGCAGCGTCGTCGTCCGGAAGTCCGGCAGGTTGAGCGAGGCCGGACTGCCGATGTCGATCGCGATGAACTGCACGTCACTCGGCATCAACAAGGCCGCGAGCTCCGGCTTGCTCCATTTGCGGCGGCTGTGCAGCGTCACCAGGGGACAGCCGAGCGTGCTCGCCAGCCGAATGACGTGTTTCAGCCATGTCGGATGCCGGATCGTGGGGACGACGATGGCATCGACGGCTCCCGGCTTCGCGCCGGCGAGACCCTCGCCGTACACGTCCACCAGATGTCTGTGGGAGCCGTGGTGATGCTGCGTCCTGACTGTTGCTATTTCAGTCTCCATGGGTGGGCTCCGGCCATTCGTGTAACCGGAACGCGTCGATGGTCCAGTCAGGCGTGATCACGGCTCTGCCCTGGACGCCGACCCGCATCAGAATGCTGTACGACTCCGCGTCGCCGAAACGCGACTCCAGATAGCCGGCGTTCCTGTCGTGGAATCGAGCGTCGGTCAGCGCCCGGACCGCCCCGTACACGCCTCTGGCGTATATCCCGTTGCATATGGTCAAAGTGCGTTCGACGTTGAAGGGGTTAACGCCGCGGTAGAAGAAGGCGACGTCCTCCTGTAGTCGCAGGCTATCGCCAGAACCCACCGTGACCGGATAATACCGCTCCGTGTCCCCGTCCCTCTCGACTTCGAAATAGGGTCCCTTCTCGCCCGCCCAGTCGGGGATCTGCCGCACGGGGAGCTCGATGCGCGTGAGCGTGTACTCGGTGACCGCGTTGTAGTCCACGCCGCCCAGGAGCACGACATGGGTGGTCAGATCGTCGGATTGGAGATCGGCCATGGTGCGCACGACCCCCCGGCTGTGCGGGTTCACGCTGCGCACGTGACCCCACAACTCGAATAACGAGTCCAGATCCGAGTATCGGTAGAGCGCGACGTAATCGGCGTTGTCGGGGTCCGACTTCGGGATCCTGGCGCGGTCCTCTTCGGGGATCTGCGAGCAGATGATCGTGATCGGCTCGCCTCTGGGGAAGTGCCACGGGCCGCGGCGGCGGGCGCCCTCGGCAAGGTCCGGCTCGAAGACCTCGCCGGCGCTCTGCTGCCGCAGCGCCCGCTGACGGAGCTTGGTCAGCTCGGCGAGCAACTTCTTGTGCTCCTCGCGTTCGTCCGGAGTCAGCTCGGATTCGTCGAACAGGCGGGCCCTGCCGTTGTCGACGGATCGTTTGGTCGCGAAGAACCTGGCGTACTTCTCCAGCCGATGCAACGGTGGGATCTTGATCACCGAGCTCGACTCCCAGGAGGAGATCAGCGGCACGCTGATCTTGAACGCCTCGCGCAGCTGGGCCTGCGTGACATGCACATCAGGCCAGTGGCTTTCGCGGAGCTCGCGCAGACGGTGCGCAAGCGCCGTCCCCGCGACGTCGTCACCGCTCATGTCGGCCTCATTCGTGTGAACTTCACAAAATTCTAGTAAACGCCCATTCGGCTGCCTGAGTCGATGGAGAATTCGCAGCTAGGCCGTAACGGAACGGTCTACTGGCGAGAATCGGGCGCACAAGAGCCCTTAGTCTAGCCACGTATCTCTGGCGACAGTGTGCGAATGTCCTGGGTTCAGCGAGGGAATCATAAAGAGAGACAAACTTCAGTTAAGGATGCTGAAGTTCTCTGAATACAGGCAAGGTTCCTGTCACAGCGCATCGCAACCAGGGAAACCTTTATGACAGATCTGGCTCTGTACCTCTCAGTGGCAATGCCCCCTCCGACCGACACCGAGACCTGGTCGCTCCTCATCCTGGCGACCATGATCACCCTGGTGGTGGCCGCGATCCGCTGGATGGCCCGGCGGACGCGCATCATCATGGTGGTCAGCGGCACGAGCGTCCTGGTAGTGATCCTCACCGTCCTGGTTCTCGCGTACCTGACCCTCGCGGTCTGAGTACGCCTTCCCGCGCGGCGCTTCGCCCCCCGGCGCTGCGCGCGTCCGGCCTGGCCGCTTCCGCCGCGGCCTATGCATTTGGACACAGAGCAGTGGCCTTCTGTTAGAAGCTTGGTGGAAGCGGCAACAACCTCTCTTGGCTCGTCTTGGGATGTGCAAAGGACTTCGCCAATGTCATCTGAGGCCAACCGGAAGCCGACGCTCAGTGTGACTTCAGGCCTCTCAAGAAACGCCATCATCATGAGGCTCGAGGGCGAACTCGACGTCAACGCGGTGCCGGTGCTGCGCGAGCACCTGCAACGCATCTGGGAGCTGCCCCCGCAGCCCTTCCTGATCCTGGACCTCGGCGGGGTGGCGTTCTGCGACTCCCTGGGGATGAGCGAGCTCGTCAGCGTCCTGCAGCGCTGCGAGGCCCGGGGGACAAGGCTGCTGCTCGGCGGGGTTCATGGGGTCATGGCCAGGGTGCTGTCGATCACCGGGCTGCGGCACGCGTTCGAGGTCTTCGCGAAGTTCGACGACGCCCTGCGGCTGGCCGTGGCCGCGCCCTGAACCCCTAGAGACCGAGAGGCTTGCGGGCCAGGAGCATGGCCTGCGGCGTCAACTCGTAGGCGGTGCCCGGCCGGGGCTCGCGGAGCAGACGGGCATCCACGACGAAGCCCGCCGCGCAGAGCAGCTCGGCGATCTGGTCCGGCTGCCGGCGGTGGAAGTCCAGCGAGATCGGGTGGCCGAACCCGTCCGTACGGTGCACCGGCTCGTCCCCCGCCTGGAACGCCACCAGCACGTGACCCCCTGGAGCCAGCACCCGGTGGAACTCGGCGAACACCTCGGGCACGCGCTCCAGGGGAACGTGAATGATCGAGTAGTAGGCCACCAGACCGCCCAGCTTCCCGTCGGGCAGATCCAGGGCCAGCATCGAGCCCTCCTCGAACCGCAGGCCGGGATATGTGCGCCCGGCCAGTGCCACCATCTCCGGCGACAGGTCCACGCCGAAGACGTCCAGCCCCAACTCGTGCAGGTGCGCCGTGACCCACCCCGGACCGGAGCCGACGTCCGCCACGGGCCCGGAGTCCCGTACGAGCTCGGCGAATGCGGCGAACATCGCCCGGTCCAGCGGCATGCCCGCCAGCGAGTCACGGAAGAAGTCGGCGTAGTCGACGGCCATGGCGTCATAGGACGCCCGGGTGGTGCGCAGGAAGTCCGGTTCGGTCACGGCGGACCACCCTAGCCGAACCGATCAGCCCCAATCGATCAGCTTTGGATGAAGGCCAGCAGGTCGGCGTTGAAGTCGTCGTTGAACGAGCCCGTCAGGCCGTGCGGAGCCCCTTCATACACCTTCAGCGTGGCGTCCTTGACCAGCTCGGCCGACTTGATGGCGGCGTTCGCGATGGGCACGATCTGGTCGTCGTCGCCGTGCGTGATCAGCGTCGGCACGTCGATGCGCCGCAGGTCCTCGGTGAAGTCCGTCTCCGAGAACTGCTTGACGCAGTCGTAGGCGCCCTTCAGCCCGCACTGCATGCTCATCAGCCAGAACGCCTCCCGCGTGCCCGGCGAGACGGTCGAGCCGGGCCGGTTGGCGCCGTAGAAGGGGGCGCTGAGGTCCTTGTAGAACTGCGAGCGGTCGGCCAGCACGCCCGCGCGGATGTCGTCGAAGACCTCGATGGGCACGCCTCCGGGATTGGCGTCCGTCTTGAGCATCAGTGGCGGCACGGCGCCCAGGAGCACGGCCTTGGAGACGCGGGTGCTGCCATGGCGGCCGAGGAAACGCGCCACCTCGCCGCCGCCCGTCGAGTGGCCGACCAGGATCGCGCCGCGCAGGTCCAGCGTCTCCAGGAGACTGAACAGGTCGTCGGCGTAGGTGTCCATGTCGTTGCCGCTCCACGCCTGTGTGGAGCGTCCGTGGCCGCGGCGGTCATGGGCGATGGCGCGGTAGCCGTTCTCGGCCACCAGGCGCAACTGGCTGTCCCAGGCGTCGGCGTTGAGCGGCCAGCCGTGGCTGAAGACGACCGGCTGGCCGGAGCCCCAGTCCTTGTAGAAGACCTCGGTGCGGTCGGCCGCGGTGATGTACGGCATGGTAGTGCTCCATCCAGATGGCTACGTCATCGGTGCCGGGATCCGGTGGCCGCTGCGGCCATCAACCGGGATATGGCCTGATTTTTCAGGCAACGGGACTGTTACGCGGGCCGTGTCGCCTTTGACGCGTACGGGAAGGACGGTCCGGCGATCGCCCGGACCCGGGGCCGTACGCACCCAGACCAGCAGCCGCCTCCCCTTGGTGCGGACAGTGACCTCGGCCGTCTCGCATTCGCGGTGGACGGCGGGCCAGGCCAGCACGAGCGCCCTGCCGACCCTGGCGGATCGCGGGGCAGGGGTGCGTTCGTCGCAGACAGGTGCCGGTGACACGTCGTGGGACACCACGGAGTGCTCAGGGATGGAATCCTGAGCGAGCTGGCTCATCACGATCGTGCCGCCTTCCAGCAGCACCAGCGTGACGATCGCGCCCATGCGCACGGCGGCGCTGCCCTTGACGAGGAGCCACAGGCTGAGCGGCCCGAGGAGCAGCCAGGCCGCTCCTAGGGAGAGGGCCAGCATGAAGAACCTCCCACGACGAGGAAGACGTGTCACGCTCCGTGTCGTCACGACTGCGGAGAGCGTCCGTCCCTCTTGATATCACATCACCTCAGCGTTGCGCAGCGTGATGGACGGCAGGAGATCAGCCCACGGCAGGCGCTCCCCGCAAGGTGGCGCCCGCATTCTTCAGCTCCTCGATCGCCGCCTCAGTCGTGGCGCGCGAGACGCCGGCCGTGAGGTCCAGCAGGACGCGCACCGCCAGGCCGTGCTTGACCGCGTCCAGGGCCGTGGCGCGCACGCAGTGGTCGGTGGCGATGCCCACGACGTCCACCTCGCGCACCCCGCGCTCCCTGAGCCAGTCCACGAGCGACACCCCGTCGCCGGACGCGCCCTCGAACCCGCTGTAAGCCGCCGCGTTCGTCCCCTTGCTGAAGACCTCCTCCACCGCCGACACGTCGAACGACGGATGGAAGTCCGCCCCCGGCGTGCCGGCCACGCAGTGGGCCGGCCAGCTCGAAAGGTAGTCGGGCGACTCCGAGAAGTGGTCGCCGGGGGAGACGTGGTAGTCGCGGGTGGCGACCACATGGTCGTAGCCGTGGTCGGCCACGTGGCGGGTGATCGCCCCCGCCACCGCGGACCCGCCGGCCACGGGAAGGCTGCCACCCTCGCAGAAGTCGTTCTGCACATCGACGATGATCAATGCGGTGCCCATAGTGGCACGATACGTCAGGCGAACTCCGTGGGGACCGCCGCGTACCCCCGGCCCAGGTGGAGGGCCTCCAGCGGGAGTGTGGCGACGGCCTGCGCGTGGCGTTCGCGGGCGGCGGACAGGGGCTCCGCGCCGACGACCTCGCCTTCGTGCACCAGCTCGTGCAGCAGGGGAATGCCACCCTCGGGGACCACGCCCCCAGTGGTGATCAGCTCGGTCTCGGCATGGCCGGAGGAGTCCAGCACCCGGTACGCCTCCTTGCGCCCGCCCCGCGACGGCTTGCCCACCGAGCGCTTGGCCACAGGCTCCAGCTTGCCCGCGGCCGTCTCCCGCGCCACCAGCTTGTACACCAGTGCCGCCGTGGGCACCCCTGACCCGGTCACCAGCGAGGTGCCCACTCCGTACCCGTCCACGGGGGCGGCGGCGAGCGCGGCGATGGCGTATTCGTCCAGGTCCGAGGTGACCAGGATGCGGGTGTTGAAGGCGCCGAGCGCGTCGAGTTGCTCGCGCACCTCCTGCGCCGCGGCGGCCAGGTCTCCGGAGTCGATGCGGACCGCGCCGAGCTTGGGCCCGGCCAGCTCCACCGCCGTGCGGACCGCCTCCGGCACGTCGTAGGTGTCCACCAGCAGGGTCGTCTCCGGCCCGAGCGAGGCAATCTGGGCCTCGAACGCCGCCCGCTCGGAGTCGTGCAGCAGCGTGAAGGCGTGCGCCGCCGTGCCGGCCGTGGGGATGCCGTACCTCTGCCCGGCCATCAGGTTGGAGGTCGAGGCGAACCCGGCGATGTACGCGGCCCGGGCAGCGGCCACCGCCGCGCTCTCGTGCGTCCGCCGCGAGCCCATCTCGATGATCGGGCGCTTGCCCGCGGCGTTGGTCATGCGGGAGGCGGCGGAGGCGATCGCGCAGTCGTGATTGAGGATCGACAGGATCAGCGTCTCCAGCACCACGGCCTCGGCGAAGGTGCCCTCCACGACCATGATGGGAGAGGCGGGGAAATAGAGGTCACCCTCGCGGTAGCCGTAGATGTTGCCCGAAAACCGGTAATCGGCCAGAAACGCCAGAGTGGCGTCGTCCACGACCTGGCGCGCCTGCAGATAGGTGAGTTCATTGTCACCAAAACGGAAGTGTTCGAGCTCGTCCAGGACACGTCCCGTCCCAGCGACAACCCCGTAGCGCCGCCCGCCCGGCAGGTGTCGGGCGAACACCTCGAAGACCGCGCGTCTGTGGGCCGCCCCGCTTCGCAGCGCGGCCTGCAGCATCGTCAGCTCATAGTGATCTGTGAGCAACGCAGTGCTCATGGTCATTGTCACGACTCGAAGACTACGGCCCAGATAGGGCAGACTCGGGGATGTGGGTAGCACCGCTCCAATCACCGTCGAGCGTCCGTCATCGGACGTCCGGCCCGATCTGCCATGGGTAACCATCGTCTGGAACGACCCCGTCAACCTCATGTCCTACGTGACCTACGTCTTCCAAACGGTCTTCGGCTACACCAAGGAGAAGGCCGAGAAACTCATGCTGGACGTACACCACAAGGGTAAGGCGGTCGTGTCCAGCGGCACGCGCGAAGAGATGGAACGCGATGTGCAGATTCTCCACTCCTACGGCCTGTGGGCGACGCTCCAGCCGGATTCGGTCAAGTGATGCACGTGAAGAGGTGCGGGTGAGTTCGGGGTTCTCGCCGGGCAAAGGTGGCGGAGTCGTCGCGCGGTTCGAGGCCGCGGAGGTCTCGCTGCTGCGCTCGCTCGTGTCGATGACGCTCGGCCTCGTGACGCCGGGGGAGACGAGCGACGATCCGCTGGAGCGGGCGCTGGGCATCGGCTCGACCGAGGCTCCGTCGGACCCGGTGCTGGCGCGCCTGTTCCCGTCGGCGTATGAAGACGACAAAGAGGCGGCCGAGTTCCGCCGCTACACCGAGGCCACGCTGCGCGACGGCAAACGGGCCGACGCGCAGACCGTGCTCGACAGCGCCGCGTCCGGGCGCTTCGACCTGACACCCGAGCAGGCCCAGGCGTGGCTGCGGGCGCTCAACGACATCCGGCTCACCCTCGGCACCAAGCTGGAGGTGACCGAGGAGATCCACGATGAGATCGCCATGATGTCCGAGGACGACCCTAGATACCCGGCCTATGTCACCTATGACTGGTTGACCTACCTCCAGGACAGCCTGGTCCGAGCGCTCTGGTAATTTCCGGGCATGCTCTCGATCTCGCAGGAACTGGCGGACAAGATCGTCGCCCATGCCCGGGCCGACCACCCCGACGAGGCGTGCGGTGTGATCGCGGGCAAGAACGGCGTTCCCGAGCGGTTCGTCCCCATGGCGAACGCCGAGCGCTCGCCCACCTTCTACCGCTTCGACTCGATGGAGCAGCTGCGCGTGTGGCGCGAGATGGACGACCGCGACGAGGAACCCGTCGTGATCTACCACTCCCACACCGCCACCGAGGCCTACCCGTCACGCACCGACGTGTCCTACGCCTCCGAGCCCAACGCGCACTACGTCCTGGTCTCCACCAGGGACGACAACAAGGCGGAGTTCCGCTCCTACCGGATCCTCGACGGAGTGATTACCGAGGAAGAGGTAAGGTTTCTCCCATGATGGTCCGGCCGGTGCAGAGCTTCCTCTTCGCGCATACTCCGGCTGTCGTCGTCTACGACTGTCGCAACTGACGTCACTGAGCCTGGAATCCCCTTTCAGCCGTCGGCGTTGTCCGCCGATGGGACGACGACATGACATGAGGAGACTGACCGCGATGGCCATCGAGGTTCGCATCCCGACCATTCTGCGCAACTACACCGACGGTGCGAAGGCCGTGAGCGCTGAGGGCGCCACTCTTGACGAGCTGATCACCAATCTGGAGTCCCGCCACCCGGGCATCAAGGACCGCCTGGTCGACCAGGGCGGCCTGCGCCGCTTCGTCAACGTTTACCTCAACGACGAGGACGTGCGCTTCCTGGGCGGCCTCGGTACGCCGGTGTCCGACGGTGACACGGTGACCGTCCTTCCTGCCGTCGCCGGCGGGTGACATGCGTTTCGAATCGCTGATCGACTCGGTGGGTCGCACGCCGCTCGTCGGCCTGCCGAGGTTGTCGCCGTCCGCCGACGTACGGATCTGGGCGAAGCTGGAGGACCGCAACCCGACCGGCTCGATCAAGGACCGGCCCGCGCTGTGGATGGTCCAGCAGGCCGAGAAGGACGGCCTCCTCACGCCCGGCTGCACGATCCTGGAGCCCACCAGCGGCAACACCGGCATCTCGCTCGCCATGTCGGCCAAGCTCAAGGGCTACAAGCTGATCTGCGTCATGCCGGAGAACACCTCCGAGGAGCGGCGCCAGCTGCTGCGCATGTGGGGCGCCGAGATCATCTCCTCCCCGGCGGCCGGTGGCTCGAACGAGGCCGTGCGCGTGGCCAAGGACCTGGCGGCGAAAAACCCCTCCTGGGTGATGCTCTACCAATACGGAAACCCGGCCAACTGGCGCTCGCACTACGAGACCACGGGCCCCGAGATCCTCGAGGACCTGCCGACCGTCACCCACTTCGTGGCCGGGCTCGGCACGACGGGGACGCTGATGGGAGTGGGCCGGTTCCTGCGCGAGCGGGTGCCGGACGTGCAGATCGTCGCCGCCGAGCCGCGTTACGGCGAGCTGGTCTACGGGCTGCGTAACGTGGACGAGGGGTTCATCCCCGAGCTCTACGACGAGTCCGTGCTGACCACCCGATTCTCGGTCGGCTCCGCGGACGCGCTGCGGCGCACCCGCGAGCTGCTGGCCTCTGAGGGCATCTTCGCCGGCGTCTCGACCGGGGCCGCGCTGCATGCGGCGCTCGGGGTGGCCGCGAAGGCGGTCAAGGCGGGAGAGCGTGCCGACGTCGTGTTCGTGGTGGCCGACGGCGGCTGGAAATACCTGTCCACGGGCGCCTACGAGGGCACCCTGGACGAGGCGGAAGAACGCCTCGAAGGCCAGCTCTGGGCCTGAGCGCCTGGAACACGAAAGGGCGGCCGGTCAGGGGACCGGCCGCCCTTTCGTTATGCCCTTAGTTGAACAGGACCCGCATCGAGAATGTCGCCTCGGTGTCGGTCTGGGTGCCGCTGATGCCGATGGCCCTCAGCACCTGCAGGTTGGCCTTCTCGTCGCCTTGCATGGTCTTGAGGTAGAGGCTCTCCAGCTTGTCGAGGTCGACGAAGAGCGCTGACGTGGCCTCGCCCGCGTTCGGGATCGCGGTCTGGAACGTCTCCGAGTCGCCCAGCGTGCCCTCCTCGGCCAGCTTCTTGGCGTACTCGTCGGTCGTCGCCACCGTGAAGACCCCGTCCCCGGCGACCTTGGCGATCTGGGGAGCCGGCTGCCCGCTGGAGGTCATCGCCTGCTGGATCTTGTCGAGGATGGCCTGCGCCTTGGCCGGGTCGGTCGCGATGCGCACGCCGCCCTTGATCTGGTCGCTGTTCAGGCCCTCGCTGTCCACCGCCAGCGTGAAGTTCTTGCCGAAGACCGTGGCGAGGTCAGCCGGCAGCTCCAGGCCGAACTGGGTCTTGGCCTGCTCGATGAGCTGCTTGATCTCCGCGGCCCCGGTCGCCGAGGCCTGCTTCTCGATCTCGGACCACTGCTTGGTGACGACCTGGTCCAGGCCGGAGATCGACAGCGCGCCGGCCGTGGTGGCGGGCAGAGTGCCCAGGTTGGCCTTGGGCAGGTCGCCCTGGGGCAGCATGCCCGTGCCGCCGCGCACCGTACCGGCGAGCTCGACGTAGGCGCTGTCGAAGCGCAGGGCGCCGGCGAACCTGGCGTCCTTGATCTTGTCGATCGCCGCCCGTTGGTCCGCGGGGAGCTCCTTCTTGGCCAGGTCGATCAGGCCGCCCATGTCGGCCCAGAAGGACAGCACGCCCTGCTCGCCGACCGCACCCATGTCCTCGCTGAACTCCGCGTTGTCGGCCAGGCTGCCCTCGGCCTGGGCGTACTTGTCGGCCAGCCCCTGGTTGGCGGTGAGGAGCGCGTAGTCGTCGCGGAAGGAGATGCCGTACTTGTCGCCGTCCATCAGCTTGGCGATGCCGGCCTTGGCCTGCTCCTGGTCCTTGACCTGGACGGCCACCGCGAAGTCGGGCTCGTCCTTGCCGGAGGGGACGGCGGCGAAGCCGATCCTGCTGCCCAGCCACGGGTCGACGTCCTTGGCAAAGTCGATCTTGCTGTCGGAGTCCTTGTTGATGGTGTCGAACAGCGCCTTGCGCGGGTCCTCGCCGGTGAAGGAGTCCTTGGTGACCGTGAACTTCCTGGCGAGCTGGAACAGCGCCAGCTTCTGGTTCGCGGCCGGGTCCAGGTCAAGGCGGGCGTAGGCGATGGAGTTGGCGGGCAGGACGTCGTTCGGCTGCGTGCCGCCGCCGCCGATGGCGCCCACGGCCCACACCGCGCCGCCGCCGAGCAGGACCACCGCGAGGGTCGCGGCGCCCGCGATCAGCCAGCCCTTGCGGCTCTTCTTGGCCGGCCCGGCCGGGCCGAAGCCTTCAGGCCCCTGCTGCTGCCATCCTGGCTGCGCGTACTGGCCCTGCTGCCAACTCTGCTCCTGCTGCCAGCCGCCCTGCGGCATCTGCTCCTGCTGCCAGCCACCCTGGGCCTGCTGCCCGTACGGCGGCTGTTGCTGCCCGTAAGCCTGCTGACCGTATGCCTGCTGTCCATAGGCTGGCTGCTGCTGGCCGTAGGGCTGCTGGCCAGGGTTGCCCTGCTGACCGTAGGCGCCCTGCTGGTCATAGCCCTGCTGCCCATAAGTCCCCTGTTCGCCGTAGGACTGCTGCTGGGGGTAAGGCTGCTGCGGAGGGTACGGCTGCCCTTGGTTCCAGTTGTACGCCGTAGTCCGGTCAGGATCCTGGCCGTAAGGGGGATTATTCGCAGACATCACTCAACTCACAATGTGGACTTTTAACCACAGAGAAGTTATCTGATGTTGCTTGTCAGCCGCTTGCAATGTGCTGAAGTCGAAATCAGACTCTGGGGAGCTCCTTTCTGAGCACATCGATATGCACCTCGCCGCTCGCGTAGTCGGCGACGCTCGACCACGGCACGAACGTGCACCCCGCGTAGATCACCCGTGTCAGGACCCGGGAGAGCCAGGGGACGCGCCCGTGGAGGTTGCGGGTGAGCCCGAGCAGGAGCGGCGCACGCCGGCTGGACACGACAAGTCCGTTGACGGTGTGGCTCTGCTGGAGCTCGCCCTTGTGCTTGATCATGCGGATGTCGACGACGTGACCGACCCACACCCCGTGGCAGTCCCAGACGGACTGACCTATGAGTTCGGTGACAACTGCCATGATCAAACTCTCTCAGCCCGACCATGTTTTCGCAGGTAGGCGCGCTGACAGACGCATGTCGTAGAGTATGGGGCTACTAGAATATAGTTCCAGGCTGAGGCGGGAGCGGATGACCAAGTTCGACGAGGCCACGCAGGCGATCAGGGTCGACGACGGCACCTACGACGTGTGCATCGACCCCGGATACGCCATCGGCGGCCCGCTCAACGGCGGCTACCTCATGGCGGTGATCCTGCGCGCGGCGGTGGACGCCTCGCCGTTCCACCATCCGGTGAGCACGACAGCGCAGTTCCTCAAGGCGCCGGCGCCCGGTCCCGCCCAGGTCAAGGTGGAGCCGCTGAAGGCGGGCAGGACGGCCGCCTTCGCCCGGGCCACGCTCGTACAGGATGGCGTGGCGCAGATCGAGAGCCTGATCACGACGGCCACGTTGAACGACGTCGCGCCGATTTATGCCGAAAAATCAGCGCACGACATGCCGGCCCCCGCGGACTGCGTCAAGCTCCCCGACCCCAAGCCGGAATCGGGCATGACCCTGAGCGCCCAGATGGAGCTGCTCTTCGACCCGCCCACGATCGGCTGGCTGACCGGCAACCCCACCGGCAGGCCCGAGTCGCGGGCGTACTTCAGGATGGCCGAGCCGCAGGACCCGGACCCGTACGTGCTGGCGCTGGCCGTGGACGCGTTGCCGCCCGTGGTGTTCTCGGCGGGCGCGCGCGGCTGGGCGCCGACCGTGGACCTCACCTGGCACCTGCGCGCGCTGCCCGCGCCCGGCTGGCTGACCCTGCTCGGCAGCGGCCGGCTGATCTCCGACGGCTGGTTCGACGAGGAGGTCGAGGTGCGCGACTCCGCCGGTCGCCTGGTGGCTCAGGCGCGTCAGCTCGCACGGGTCGGCAGGGGCTGATGTGAGCAACGCAACACCCCTTCAAGCCCACGTGTCGCACCTGTGAGGATTCTTACGCAGTCTTCAGGGGGCAGGTCGCCTACTCTCTGAAGCGTGCCGGACACGAGTATTGGGATCTTCGACAGCGGGGTCGGCGGCTTGACGGTCGCCCGGGCGATCCTCGACCAGTTGCCCCACGAATCGATCACTTACGTGGCCGACACGGCCCGTCAGCCGTACGGGCCGAAACGCATCGCGGAGGTCCGCGCCTACGCCCTGGAGGTGATGGACCACCTCGTCGAGCACGACGTCAAGATGCTCGTGATCGCGTGCAACAGCGCCAGCGCCGCCGTGCTGCGTGACGCCCGCGAGCGCTACGACGTGCCGGTCGTCGAGGTGATCCAGCCCGCCACCAGGCGGGCGGTGCGCGCCACCCGCAACGGGAAAGTCGGCGTGATCGCCACCCGGGCCACCATCGAGTCCATGGCCTATCACGACGCCTTCACCGCGGCTCCCGACGTCCAGCTCACCGGCGTGGCCGCCCCGCGCCTGGTGGAATACGTCGAACGAGGCGAGACGATGAGCGACGAGCTCATCGAGGTCGTACGCGACTACCTGGAGCCCGTCAGGGCCGCCGGGTGCGACACTCTCATCCTCGGCTGCACCCACTATCCCCTGCTCACCGGCGCGATCTCCTACGTCGCCGGTGACGAGGTCACGCTGGTCTCCAGCGCGGACGAGACGGCCAAGGACGTCTACCGGATCCTGCACGACCGCGAACTGGCGGCCGGAAGCGAGGCCACCCCCCGGCACCGCTTCCGCGCCACCGGCGACTCCCTGCTCTTCGCCCGGCTCGGGCGACGCTTCCTGGGCCCGGAGATCGATGCGGTCGAAGTCGCACCAGTGGGGGGTACTACCTTTAACGGGAGGCCCACATGAAGGTGACCATCGTCGGATGCTCGGGCAGCTTTCCCGGTCCCGACAGCCCAGCGTCCTGCTACCTCCTCGAGAAGGACGGCTTCAGGATGTTGCTCGACCTCGGCAGCGGGTCGCTGGGCGCGCTGCAACGCCACATCGGCCTGTACGAGGTGGACGCGATCTGCCTGACCCATCTGCACGCCGACCACTGCCTGGACATCTGCGGTTACCACGTGGCGCGGACGTACGGGCCGGCGGCGCCGTATCCGGCCGTACCCGTCTACGCGCCCGCCGCCGCCCCCGCCCGGCTGTCGGCCGCGTACGGCATGCCGGACGAGCCCGGCCTGGAGACCGCGTTCGACTTCGTGCCGCTCGAACCCGGCTCGTTCGAGATCGGACCGTTCACCCTCACCGCGGGCCTGGTCAACCACCCGGTCGAGGCTTACGGCTTTCGCGTCGCGGCCGGCGGCAAGGCCGTGACCTACTCCGGCGACACCGGCGAGTGCGACGAGCTGGTGAGGCTGGCCGCGGGCGCGGACCTGCTGCTGTGCGAGGCGTCGTTTGTCGAGCAGCCGGGCCTGCCCGCCGACCTGCACCTGACCGGCCGCCAGGCCGCCGAGCACGCCGCCAAGGCCGACGTCGGCCGGCTCGTGCTCACCCACCTCGTCCCCTGGAACGACCAGGCCACCGTGCTCGACGACGCCTCCAGAGGCGGCTACGACGGCCCGTTCGAGCTGGCCCGCAGCGGCGCGGTCTACGACCTCGCCTGAACCTCGTCGAAGTCACGCAGGCGGGGCAGCGGGGAGAACAGCAGCGGCACGAACGTCAGCACCCTGCCCGCCAGGAACACCCATAGCGTTTGACGTACGCCGATCTGCTGGGCGACGAGCCCGCCGAGCAGCGCGCCCAGCGGCATGGCGCCCCACACCATGAACCTCACCGAGGCGTTGACCCGGCCCAGCAGGTGCTCGGGGGTCACCGTCTGCCGGTAGGTGATCTGTCCCACGTTCGACAGGGCAGCGCTCCACGACAACATGATCGAGGTGATCGCGAAGCACACCACCCGCCAGTCGGCCTGAGTCATCGGCAGCAGCAGGCTGAAAGGCGCGCCCACCGTGACGGCCAGCCAGGTCATGCGGGCCGTGCCGTACTTCCTGGACAACCAGCCCCCGCTCAAGCCGCCGATCAGGCCGCCGAGCCCGCCCGACATGAGCAGCACGCCGATGACGCCGGGCGCCAGCCCGACCTCCTCGGCCAGGAACAACACCGACAGGCCCAGCACCGCGCTGACGCAGAGGTTGCCGATCGTCGACGACGCCACGAACATGCGCAGCAAGCGATCGTTCCAAACGTAGGCAAGCCCCTCGCCGATCCCGCGCAGCATGGGCGGCTGCTCGGCGTGCGCGGGTCGCTTGTCCGGCGCCTTGATCGAGGACAGCACTAGCACCGACGTGAGCGAGGCCAGCGCGGTGGCGACCATCGTGCGCGACGCGCCGAGCAGTTGCACCAGCGCGCCTCCCAGGGCGGGCCCGGCCAGGACCGCCCCCGAGCGCACGGCCTCCAGCTTCGCGTTGCCGTCGGTGAGCTGCTGGTTGTTGACCAGCTTGGGCAAATATGTCTGGTCCGCCACGTCGTTGAAGACCTGGGCCGTGCCTGCGAGCAGCGCCACCGCGAACATCATCTCGATGGTCAGCACTCCCAGCTCGGCCGCCACCGGAATGCTTCCGAGCAGCACGAACCTGGACAGGTCGGAGACCACCATCACGCGGCGCCGGCGCATCCTGTCGACCCACACCCCCGTGGGCAGGCCGATCAGCAGATAGGCGGCCGTCTGCAGCGAGGCGAGCAGGCCGACCTCCGCGGGACCCGCGTGCAGCACGAACACCGCGACCAGCGGGAGAGCCACGCGGGAGACATTCGCGCCAACTTCGTTGGCGACATGCGAGCTGAGGAAGCGAAGGAAGTCAGGGTTCCGCAACACCCCCGTTGTCATTGCGTAAGGATCCATGTGTCGGACACATTTGGTCAAGAGCGTTGTGGCTCGGAGATAGGGTGATCTGCATGTCCAGACAGGATGGCCGCAACCCTGACCAGCTTCGCCCGATCACCATCACTCGGCATTGGCTCGCCCATGCCGAAGGCTCGGTGCTGGTCGAATTCGGCGGCACCAAGGTGTTGTGCGCGGCTTCGGTCCAGGACAGCGTGCCGCGCTGGCGGAGAGGCAGCGGCCAGGGCTGGGTTACGGCCGAATATGCCATGCTTCCGCGAGCGACCAATACTCGTAACGATCGCGAATCGGTCCGCGGCAAAATCGGCGGACGCACTCACGAGATTTCGCGGTTGATCGGGCGTTCGCTGCGCGCTTGCGTCGATTACAAGGCGTTGGGGGAAAACTCCATTCTGCTTGACTGCGACGTCCTGCAGGCCGACGGCGGCACCAGGACCGCCGCGATCACCGGCGCCTACGTGGCGCTGGCCGACGCGGTCGCCTGGATGCGCGAGCGGCGCATGTGCCCGGGGGACCCGCTGATCGGCTCGGTCTCGGCGGTCTCGGTCGGGGTGGTCGGTGCGGTGCCGATGCTCGACCTCTGCTACACCGAGGACGTCGCCGCCGAGACCGACATGAACGTCGTCATGACGGGGGAGGGCAGCTTCGTGGAGGTGCAGGGCACCGCCGAGGGCTCCCCGTTCGACCGGGGCGCGCTCGACCAGCTGCTCGATCTGGCCGTGGTCGGCTGCGAGGAGCTCACGCTGCTCCAGCGGGAGGCGCTGGGGTCATGAAGATCGTGCTGGCCACCCGTAACGCGGGCAAGATCGCCGAGCTGCGGCGCATCCTGTCCGGGTTCGACATCGTGGGGCTCGAGGAGTTCCCCTCGATCGGTGAGGTCGCCGAGACCGGGGTGACGTTCGAGGAAAACGCCCTGCTCAAGGCGCACGCGGTCGCCCAGGGCTCCGGCTTGCCGGCGGTCGCCGACGACTCCGGGCTGTGCGTCGACGTGCTCAACGGCATGCCCGGCGTCTTCTCCGCCCGCTGGTCGGGGCGGCACGGTGACGATCAGGCCAATCTCGACCTGCTGCTCGCGCAGCTCTCCGACGTGCCGGCGGACCGGCTGACCGCCTTCTTCGCCTGCGCCGCCGCGCTGGCTCTGCCGTCCGGCGAGTCCCGCGTGGTCGAGGGCACGCTCCAGGGCCGTCTCGTCACCACGCCGCGCGGGTCCAACGGGTTCGGCTACGACCCGATCTTTCTACCCGACGGCCACGACCGCACCACGGCCGAGATGTCCGCCGAGGCGAAGGACGCCATCAGCCACCGGGGGCGGGCCTTCCGTGCGCTGGCGCCGATCGTGCGTGACCTCGTAACCGACGTGTAAGAACCCGGCGGTGCCAGGCGGCGTAGCGTCGCATTGTGCAGAGGAATTCGATGGCGCCCGCCTGGGCGGGAGCCTTGGTGGGATGGGTGTCCGGGGGAGTGGCCCTGGGGACGGCCTTGCTCGTGGCGGGGTTCGTCAGACCGGAGGCGTTTCCCGTCCTCGCGGTGGCCGACGCCACGGTCGACCTGTCGCCGGCCCCGGTCGTGGAGTTCGCGAAAGAGACGCTCGGTTTCTACGACAAGCCGGTGCTCGTCGGCGGGGTGCTGGTGGTGCTGGCGGGGGTCGCCGCCGCCATCGGAGTGCTGGCCCTGCGGCGGCTCGCCTACGGCTTCGCGGGGCTGGCCGTGTTCGGGGTGGTCGGGGTGCTCGCGGTCGTGACCCGGCCGGACAGCGCCGGGGGCCTGGACGCGCTGCCGACCGTGGTGGGAGTGGCGGCCGGTGCGTGGGCGCTCTCGTGGCTGGTACGCCGGACGGCCGGCGAACGCGGCCACCAGGCGGCCGAGGTCACTGATCACGGCGCCACGGATGAGGAACCACGGACGGGGGCGGAGCCGGCGTTCGATCGGCGGCGGCTGCTGACCGGGGTCGCCGGTGGCGCGGTGGTCGCCGGCGCGTCCGCCCTGCTCGGGTGGCAGGTCGGCGATCGGCGGACGGTGAGCGCCGCCCGGGTGCGCTTGGCGCTCCCCACCCCGGCGACTCCGGCCAAGCCCATCCCCGCAGGCGCGGACTTCCGCATCAGCGGTTTGTCTCCCTTTATCACGAAAAATCAGGATTTCTATAGGATCGACACCGCCCTGATCGTCCCCCAAGTCGATCCGAACGACTGGACGCTCCGTATCCACGGCATGGTCGACCGCCCCATCGAGATCACCTACGCCGACCTTCTCAAGATGCCGCTCACCGAGGCCGACGTCACGCTCACCTGCGTCTCCAACGAGGTCGGCGGCGACCTCGTCGGCAACGCCCGCTGGCTCGGCGTCCGCATGGCCGAGGTGCTGCGGCAGGCCGGCCTGCAGGCGAACGCCGACATGCTGCTGTCGACCTCTGCCGACGGCTTCACCTGCGGCACCCCGGTCGACGTGGTCATGGACGGCCGCGACGCGCTGTTCGCGGTGGCGATGAACGGCGAGGCCCTCCCCGTTGCTCACGGCTTCCCGGTGCGGCAGGTGGTGCCCGGACTGTACGGATACGTGTCGGCCACCAAGTGGGTGGTGGACCTCAAGGTGACCCGGTTCGACAGGGACCAGGCCTACTGGACTCCCCGCGGGTGGTCGGCCACGGGCCCCGTCAAGACCCAGTCGCGCATCGACGTGCCCACGTCGGGGGCCTCGCTGAAGGCCGGGCGTACCACGATCGCCGGTGTGGCGTGGGCCCAGCACACGGGGATCGCCGCCGTGGAGGTGCGGGTCGACGGCGGCGAATGGCGTCAGGCGCGGCTGGCCGAGGTCCCCGGCCCCGACACCTGGCGGCAGTGGTCACTCGACTGGGACGCCACGCCTGGCCGGCACACGATCCAGGTACGGGCGACCGATGCCGCCGGACATACCCAGACCGAGCAGCAGGCCCCGCCCGCCCCCGACGGCGCGACCGGCTGGCACACGCTCACGGTGCTGGTGGCCTAGCGCCGGCGGACCGCTATCGGCGCACGTGCAGCCGTACGAGGGTGGGGGCGTCGTCGTCATGGAGCTCGCGTCGGATCTTGCCGACGATGTCCTGGTCCAGCTTGCTCGCCACCGCCCCGACATCGGCTGTGGCCGGGCACGACAGGGCGATGCGCATGCCGTCCTGGCCGACCCGCACCCATGCCCGGCCCACCCCCTCGACGGCCTTGAGCCCGACGTACAGCATGGCCGTGCCAGTGCCGTTGCGGGTGCCGCGGCGACCCCAGCCCAGGCAGAGCAGCAGCCAGCGGAGGGCGGCCAGGGACAGCAGGAGCAGGGCCAGGGCCAGCGCCCACAGCAGCCAGGGCTCGGCGGCCAGGGCGCGGTACGCCTGAGGCGGGAGGATCTTGGTGTTCGGCGGGAGGTCGAGGAGGCGGTCCTGGCCGCGGAGCCAGGCGTAGGCGCCCAGGCCCAGCAGCGTGCCCCCGACGATGCCCAGCCCGATGCGGTTGCCGAGATACTGGCGCATTACCCGCCCTTCCTGCGCAGGCGGACGACGACCTGGCCGGCGCCGAGGGTGCCCACGCCGGCCAGCCGATCGCCGACCGCGGTGCCGACCTGCCTGAGCATCGAGCCCGAGCTCTCCGCCCGGGTCACGACGGTGACCTCGATGGTGCCTCTGCACAGCCGTACCCGCGCCTTGTCGACCTCGGCCACCTGCTGGGCGGCCGCGCGCAGGGTGCGGCGCAGGCCGGAGCGGGTGATGCCGATGACGATCAGCGGATCGGAGGTCTGCACCGGCACCAGCTTGTAGCGGCCGGGCACGATCGCGAGCAGCACCATCAGCGCGCCCGCCCCAGCCGTCGCCAGGGCGGCCGTGGCCGCCTCCGGCCACGTGGTGTCGCCGGCGAGCTCGACGAGCTCGTTCACGGGCACCCAGCCGAGCGGGTGCCCGAGCAGCGCCGACACCACCTCCGCCGCGGTGGCTCCCAGCCCGGCCGCCAGCGCGAGCGAGACGACGGCGCCCGGGAGGGTGCGCGCCGGCCTGAGCGCCCGGCTCGCCCGGCGCAGCCCGGCAGGTTGCGTGCTCGCCGGGGCGCTGGGCCGTTGCCGCTGAAGCGTGGTCATCACAACGACAGACGTACATGGGGCATGCACGGCCTGGACCGCCCCTCGCCGCCGATTTGCCCGAACATTACGGGGAAGCGGATGAACATGAATTGGGCTCATATTCATTTGCCCCATATGCCGTTACCCTGCTCATATGGACGAGCGCCAGCGTTACGACCGCGCCACAGCGGCTCTGGAGCCGCCCTTCGCGATCCTCGATCTGGCGGCCATGCGCGCCAACGCGGCGGATCTCGTACGGCGGGCGGGCGGCAAGCCGATCCGGGTGGCCAGCAAGTCGGTACGCAGCCGCGCCGTGCTCGAACGTGTCCTGGCCATGGAGGGCTTCCGCGGCATCATGGCCTTCACGCTGCCCGAGGCGCTATGGCTGGCCGGTCACGGCTTCACCGACATCCTGGTGGCCTATCCGACGGCCGACCGGCACGCGCTGGCGGCGCTGGCCGGGGATGCGCAGGCGGCCAGGCACA
Source organism: Nonomuraea turcica (assembly GCF_030718205.1). GTDB lineage: Bacteria > Actinomycetota > Actinomycetes > Streptosporangiales > Streptosporangiaceae > Nonomuraea. The sequence continues at coordinate 194,516 of NZ_JAUZQF010000008.1, read as the reverse complement.
TCACGGTGACCATCGACTCCGCGGCTCATTTGGACTTCATCGAGACGGCGGTGGCGTCGGCACGGCCGCGGGCCGAGATCCGGGTGTGCATCGACCTTGATGCCGGATATGTCGCCTTCGGCGGGAAATTTCGGGCGGGCGCGCTGCGATCACCCATCCGCGAATCCGAGCAGGCCGCCGACCTGGCCGCCATCGTCGCCAAACGACCGGGCTTCCGGCTGACCGGGCTGCTGGCGTACGAGGCCCAGATCGCCGGCGTCGGCGACGCCCCGCCGGGGAAAGCCTTGTACGCCCGCGCCATCCGCCTCATGCAGGCACAGTCGGCCAGGGAACTCGTCATGAGGCGCGGCCGCATCGTGAACGCCGTCCGCCAGGTCACCGACCTCGAATTCGTCAACGGCGGCGGCACCGGCTCCATTGAGCGGACCGTACGCGAGAAGGCGATCACAGAAGTCGCCGCCGGCTCCGGCCTGTTCCATCCCCGCTTGTTCGACTTCTACCGGCGCTTCACAGGCCACCCCGCCGCGCTGTTCGCGCTGCCGGTGGTGCGCCGGCCTGGGCCGGACACGGTGACGGTGCTCGGTGGCGGCTACGTGGCCTCCGGGTCGGCGGGGCCGAGCCGGCTGCCGCAGCCGTACCTGCCCGCCGGCCTGCGGTACGCACCCGACGAGGGCGCGGGTGAGGTGCAGACGCCGCTGCTCGGCCAGGCGGCGCAGGATCTGCGGATCGGGGACAGGGTGTGGTTCAGGCATGCCAAGGCGGGCGAGCTGTGCGAGCGTTTCGACACCCTCCACCTCGTGGACGGTGACACGCTCGTGGAGTCGGCGCCCACGTACAGGGGCGAAGGCCAGACGTTCCTCTGAAGCCCGGCCCTTCCTCCCAGGAGCGGCGCCGTCAGGTCAGGGGCGCCGTACCGTCTGGTCAGGGCGCGGTCTGGTCAGCGGAGCCGTCTGGTCAGCGGAGCCGGCGCCGGCGGCGCCAGAGCACGATGGCGGCCCCCACGACCAGCGCGGCACCCACCCCGATCAGCACCGGAGCCAGGTTGGGCCGCTCCTCCTCCCACACCCCTTCGACGGTGTCGGCGTATTCGACCGGCTTCTGCGTCACCCCCAGGGCATCGCCCACGGACGCCACGAAATGCCCGGCCCTGCTCTTGACGTCGGCGACCGTACGCTCGGCGACCCGCTTGGGGCTCACCCGGTCGGCAATGGCGTCGACCGTCTGAGCCAACTCCGCGCGCGTGCGCGCGATCCGCCGCTCCAACTCGTCGGGATCGGTGTCAGCCATGGCTCTCCTTTCGACCGTATGAGGGGCCGCGCCCGCTCCGCGTGCCGTGCGAGCTCCGTCCGTTCTGGTCCTGATCAGTCTGTCAGGTCCCCGCACCGCACGGCACGGCGACAGGGCCGGTAGCCGGTAGGTTTGCGGGAGGAACTGAGGAGGGCCCCGTGACCGATACCCAGCAGACCGCAACCAAGCTCGCGCCCGGCGACGCCGCGCCCGAATTCACGCTCCCCACTGCCGACGGCGGCACCGTCTCGCTCGACGCCTACCGCGGCAAGCGGGTGATCCTTTATTTCTACCCTGCCGCGATGACGCCCGGCTGCACCAAGCAGGCCTGCGATTTCCGCGACAACCTGGCCCAGCTGACGGACGAGGGTTTCGTGGTGCTCGGCGTGTCGAAGGACAAGCCGGCGAAACTCGCCAAGTTCGCCGAGCGCGACGCGCTGACCTTTCCCCTGCTGTCGGACCCCGACCTGGCCGTCCATCAGGCGTACGGGGCGTACGGCACGAAGAAGTTGTACGGCAAGGAGGTCGTGGGCGTCATTCGCTCGACGTTCGTCATCGACGGGGAGGGGAAGGTCGAGCAGGCCCTCTACAACGTGAAGGCCACGGGGCACGTGGCTTCGCTGAAGAAGAAGCTGGGCCTGGCCTGACCCCGGCCGCGGGACACCGTTGACGAGCGTCCTAAGGGAACCGTGTCGTCATCACAGAGGCGCCTGTGCCCCGCCTGGAGCGCTAAACTATGTGAGGCCTGCTTTGGGCGGGGCTGTGCGGGCGTGGCGAAATGGCATACGCGGCAGGTTTAGGTCCTGTTGGTGGAAACACTGTGGGGGTTCGAGTCCCCCCGCCCGCACCTCTACGCACTTCGGCGGCCTCTGTTTCGCCCGGCAAATGTCGCCGTTTGCGAGTGGCAGTTCGGGCACAGCAGGCGAAGGTTTTCTTGGCGGTTGTCGAGGGGATTGCCGTTGACGTGGTCGACCTCGAGCGTCAGTGGTGCTCCTTGCCACAGGTCACCGACTCCGCACTTCTCACAGGCAGCGGGCACGCCGATATCGCTTAGTGCACGTCGGAGGACGCGTCCTGGGGTACGGCCTGCGCCGGGAGGTCGTACCACCAAAATTGCACGCGGGTCGCTGCGGCTGCTCACACTCAGAAGGGAACTGGTGAGCGTGCGGTCGAAGCGGGACGTGTCGATGCGGTAACGGGCGATGCAGCGCAGGACACGTCGCCGGTTGGTCTCGGTGACCGGCAGATTGAGAAGGCGCATCATCGACACGACCGAGCGTGACGCCTCGGCGGCCGATCGGACGTCCGCCTCGCTGAGCCGGATACGCTGAAACCCGGAGGGTTCCGGCAGCCCGAACGCCTGAAGTTGACGGCGGATCTCTTCTCGCGACCTCCCGGACTCGGGTATACCAAGACGCCGCATAATGTCTCGCATGCTCCCTGCGCCGTCCGCCGCTTTTTCTAGAGTGCCGCGATCGAACTGTTGATGAGGCGTCGGCCAATGCCCATTAACGTGTGAGAAATGCGAGATATCGAGGCCGAGAGCCTTGATGCGGCGGCTGATATGTGAATGCGCCCCACCGCTGCGCGGGATTCCCAAGTGCTCGAGAACCCCGTTGACGCTTGTAGACGCGGCCACCGCAGCGGACAGGATCTCGGGTGTGTATTTGCTATATGATGCGCGCCGGAAATGACTGGTATCGATGCCTAGTTCGGCAATTTTCCGTTTGAGGGCGGCACGGCGGCCCCCAGAGTTGTTCAAGCCGAGCAGCGACAGGAGCTCCGTCATCGACCTGGCCTGACTCGCGACCCGGGCCAGCTCTTCCGCAGTGAGATCGGCGTTCCGCATGGATACAGCATAGGAAGGCCGACCGACAATTTTCCGAATGACCTGCGCTTCGAGCTGTCCGTATTTCGTGAAATAGGCTATTTAGTCGGACTAGCCGGTGCTGGTCGGCTCGGTATTGGGCCGGATCCGCTGATCGAACGGCGCCTCGCAGGCGACGCCGTTCCCGGTCTCCAGGCAGAGCTCACCGAGCCGATCCGGGATCACGAGGCGTCTCGGTCCCCAGTCGGGATATTGCATGTACACGCCATGACGGTCGTGCCGGTCGCCCAGATTGCTCACCACCGCCACCGCGGTGCCGCCGAACAGGGCGCCCACGATCAGGCCGATCAGACCGGCGCCGACAATCTGGGTCGGCTTCTGCCGGAGATAGTCACGGAAAGAGGCGTCGGGGCGCCGGGAGGAATCCCAGCCGGTCGAGCCGGGCATGGTACGCGCGGCCGCCGTGTCGTCCTGGCTCACCTGGGGGCCCGGGGGGATCTCTCCGTACTTCAGGTTGGGCTGCTGGTCGGGGTACACGTCCGTGTCGCGCTCGTTCGAGGGGGCCGCAGGCTCCTCCCGGGCAGGGTCGCGCGGTGCTTCCTCTTCACCGCGCGACCCAGCGTCGCGATCATGATCCGCCATCACGATCTCCCTTTACTCGCCCCCTGGAGGGGCGCTCCCGGTATAGAGAATGCCCAAACCGCCGTAAGACCCGCGTAAGACCTTCGCTGGTGTGCGACCTGGGTCGTACGCGCACTTCCGCCTGGAGGCGGAGCGATGGCGGGCCCGGGTTACATATCGTGAGGATGTGTTCGGCAGGGTACGGGCGTGGTCCAGACGCCATGAGAAGCTGGCGGGCGCCCTCCGGGTCGCGCCTCTCGCCGCGCTGTGCGCCATTCTCGCGGTGCCGTTCGTGACCAACACGTCGCCGGGCGGTGGGCAATATGTCGGCTTGGCTGGCTACGTGGGGTTGTCGGTGCTGCTGCTGGTGCCGCTGCTGTGGCCGGGCCGGCCGCTCGCCGCGTTCGCGGCCATCTCGCTGGTCTGCTTCGGCCAGTGGTTAGCGGACGTCGACCTGCTGCCGGCCAACCTCTCGGTGCTGGTCGCGCTATGGGCGGTGGCCTACCGGTGCTCGTTCCGCTGGGCGCTGGCCGCCGGCCTGGTGGCGGAACTGGGGATGTTCATGGCGCTGGTGAGCTGGGACGCGCCGACATTCGGGATGTTCTTCAGCGGCTCGATCTTCGTGGTCACGATCTGGCTGACCGGCCTGTACGCCAACACGCGCCGCCGCTACCTGGAGGGCCTGGAGGAACGCGCCGAGCGGGCCGAACGCGAGCGGGATCAGCAGGCCAGGATGGCCGCCGCGGCCGAGCGCGCCAGGATCGCCAGGGAGTTGCACGACGTCGTGGCCCACAATGTCAGCGTCATGGTGGTGCAGGCCGACGGCGCGGGCTTCGCCCTGGACAGCGACCCCGAGCAGGCCCGCCAGGCTGTCAGGACCATCTCCAAGACCGGCCGGGCGGCGCTCGCGGAGATGCGCAGGCTGGTCGGCGTGCTGCGCGAGAACGAGCACGGAGACACCGACTACACCCCCCAGCCGGGGCTGGCCCAGCTGGAGGAGCTGATACGCGGCTCGGCGGTGCCGGCCAGGCTGCGGGTCTCCGGCGTGCCCAGAGAGCTGCCCGAGGGCCAGCAGCTCGCGATCTACCGCATCGTCCAGGAAGCCCTCACGAACGCGCTCAAACACGGCGGCCCGGACGTCCAGGCGGTCGTGGAGATCGAGTACGGCGCCCCCGACCTGGTCGTCCGCGTGACCGACGACGGCAGGGGAGCCGCCGCCCCGCACAGCTCCGACGGCCACGGGCTGATCGGCATGCGCGAACGGGTCGGCATGTACGGTGGCGCGATGTCGGCGGGCCCGCGCTCTGGCGGCGGCTTCGAGGTGCTGGCCAGGTTGCCCATGGTCAAAGCGGCGTAGGAGGAGGCGGCCTGGTGATACGCGTGATGCTGGTCGACGATCAGGAGCTGTTGCGCGCCGGCTTCAGGATGGTGCTCGGAGCACAGCCGGACATCGAGGTGGTGGCCGAGGCCGGCGACGGGGCGGCGGCCCTGGAGCTGCTGAAGACCACCGAGGTGGACGTCGTGCTCATGGACGTGCGCATGCCCACCATGGACGGCGTCGAGGCGACCAGCCGGATCGACGGGCCGAAGGTGCTGATCCTGACCACGTTCGACCTGGACGAGTACGCGTTCGCGGCGGTCAAGGCAGGCGCGGCCGGTTTCCTGCTGAAGGACGTGCCGCCGGACGACCTGGTCAGCGCCATCAGGCACGTGCACGCGGGCGACGCCGTGGTGGCGCCGCCCACCTTGCGGCGCATGCTGGACCGGTTCGCCGGGCAGCTGCCGTCGGGGGAGCCGGCCAGGACGGCCGACCTCACACCCCGTGAGCGGGAGGTCCTGCTCATGGTGGCGCGCGGCCTGTCCAACATGGAGATCGCGGGCCGCCTGGAGGTCGCGGAGGCGACGGTGAAGACGCATCTGGGGCGGGTGCTGGCCAAGCTGGGCCTGCGGGACCGGGCACAAGTGGTCGTGTACGCGTACGAGAGCGGCCTGATCACCCCGTCCCATCGACCGAAAGTCTGACCCGGGTCGTCTGGAGTCCTACAAGAAGTCCCTCCTCAGGACCCATGGATCAAGAAATTTCCACTCCTAGCGTGGTTCGCGTTGTTCTGGTCCGCGACAAGGAGTGAATGTGACGCTCACCCAGGCCCCGCCTGCCGTGGTGGCCACGAATCTGACCAAGGTGTACGGTCACGGCGACGCCGAGGTGCACGCCCTGCGGGGGGTCGACGTGACCTTCGCGACCGGGGCGTTCACCGCGATCATGGGCCCGTCGGGCTCCGGCAAGTCCACGCTGATGCACTGCCTGGCGGGGCTCGACACCGCCACCTCCGGCACCGTGCACATCGGTGACGTGGAGCTGACCGGGCTGACCGACCGGCAGCTCACGCTGCTGCGCCGCGAGCGGATCGGCTTCGTCTTCCAGGCGTTCAACCTGCTGCCCACGCTGACCGCCGAGCAGAACATCCGGCTGCCGCTCGACATCTCCGCCCGCCAGGCCGACCAGGCGCTGTTCGACCGCGTGATCGACACGGTCGGGCTGCGCGACCGGCTGGCGCACCGGCCGACCGAGTTGTCCGGCGGCCAGCAGCAGCGGGTGGCCGTGGCCAGGGCGCTGATCAGCAAGCCTCAGGTAATCTTCGCCGACGAGCCGACGGGCAACCTGGACTCGCGCAGCGGCGCCGAGATCCTGTCCTTCCTGCGCACGTCCGTACGCGAGCTGAGCCAGACCATCGTCATGGTCACGCACGACCCGGTGGCGGCCGCGTACGCCGACCGTGTGGTCTTTCTGCACGACGGCGAGCTCGTCACCGAGCTCGCCGCGCCGACGCCGCAGTCCGTGCTGGACACGCTCGTGAAGCTGGAGGGGTGAGGTGCTGAAGACGGCACTGGCCGGGCTGCGCGCGCACCGGCTCCGGTTGTTGCTCACCTCTCTGGCGATCATGCTGGGGGTCGGGTTCATCGCGGGCACGTTCGTGCTGAACGACACCATCCAGGCCGGATTCTCCCAGCGGGTCACGGCCGACGCCGGCAAGGTCGACGTGGCCGTCCTGCCGAAGGACTCCGGCGGCGTGCTGTCCGAGAAGATCTTGGAGCGGGTACGCGCCGTCGAAGGCGTGACCGAGGCGCAGGGCCTGATCCGGGAGCCCGCGCCGCTGCTCGGCAAGGATGGCAAGGTCGTGGGCAGCGTGCCCACCACGGCCATCTCGATCGTGCGTGGGCCGCTGGATCGCACCGCGATCGTCTCCGGCTCGGGCCCCGGCACCGACGACCAGGCGGCCGTCCTCGACGAGAACACCGCCAAGGCCCAGAAACTCCAGATCGGCGACACGATCACCGTGCTCGACGGCTCGCAGAGTCAGCACCGGTTCAAGCTGGTCGGTCTGCTCGATCCCGGCGTGGACCAGGAGCTCGCGTACACCGGCGTCGTCGGCTTCACCCCGGCCACCGCGCAGCGGATGACCGGCGCGAAGGGGTACCGCGAGATCGATGTCGCGGGCCCGTCCGCCGGGCTGAAGCAGCTCGTGGCGGCGGCCGCCGGCGGCGGCGCCGTGGTCAAGACCGGCGATGAGCTGGCCGCCGACCTGGCCAGTGCGGCCGGGTTCGAGATGCGGACGCTGACGGTGGGGCTGCTGCTGTTCGGCGCGGTGGCGATGATGGTGGCGGCGCTGGTCATCTACAACACGTTCGGCATCCTCGTCGCGCAGCGGACCAGGGAGATGGCGCTGCTGCGGTGCATCGGGGCCACGCGGGGGCAGGTGTTCGGCTCGATCCTGCTGGAGTCGGTGGTGGTCGGCCTGATCGCCTCCGCGTCCGGCCTGGTCATCGGGTACGGCCTGGCCGTTCTCACGCTCGCGGTCCTCGGCGCGCTCGACGCTGCGCTGCCCACCGACGCGGCCGTGACGCTGGCGCCGGCCACGATCGCCATCGGCCTGGCCGTCGGCCTGGTGGTCACGGTGTGCGCGGCGCTCCTGCCTGCCCGTTCGGCCACCCGGGTGCCGCCGGTCGCGGCGCTGCGCACGCAGGTGGAGGAGCAGACGTACCGCACCGGGGTGCTGCGCTGGCTCTTCGCGGCGCTGTTCCTGCTGGCCGGGATGGGGACGACCGGCTTCGGCGTATGGGGGATGCGGCCTGGCGAGCCGCCCACCCTGTTCGTCGTGATGGCCGGCGGCGCTCTGACCTTCCTCGCCGTGCTGATCCTCGGGCCGGTGCTGGTCAAGCCGCTGAGCGCGGCGGTGGGCTGGATCCCGGCCCGGTTGTTCGGCGTGCCGGGGCGGCTGGCGCTGGACAATTCCGCGCGCAACCCCTCGCGGGCCGCCACCACGACCGTCGCGCTGACCATTGGCGTGACGCTCATGACGCTGCTCTCGGTGCTCAGCGCCTCCACCCGGGTGAGCGTGTGGAGCAAGCTCGACGAGCAGTTCCCCGTCGACTACATGCTGGCCACGCAGGGGCGCGAGGCCGGTGTGCCGCGGTCGGTGGCGGAGGAGCTGCGCGGCAAGCCGGAGCTGGCTTCCGTGCTGCAGGTCCGCAGGACTCCGACCAAGGTGGGGGACCGGCGCTACGACATCGGCACCTACCACGGGACCGTCACCCCCGAGGTCGTCGCCGGGTCCACGACCGGGATGTCCACCGGTGAGGTGGCGCTCCTCGACTACGCGGCCGAGGAGCTGGGCGTGGCGGTCGGCGGCACCGTACGGGCCAGGACCGACCTGGCGGGGACCGTGCCGTTGCGCGTGGTCGCCGTGTTGAAGGGCGAGAACTCCACGCTGCCCGCCCTCACCGTTGCCGAGCAGCCGTTCGACACGTACTTCGACCGGCTGCCCGACTCCAGTGTGATGATCAACATCCGCGACGGTGTGCCGGCCGAGCGGGCGCGCGCGGTGGTGGAGGCGGCCGTCGCCGCCCACCCGACCGTCCAGTTGGCGAGTTCGACCGAGATACGCGGCCAGTTCGAAGAGACGCTGGACATGCTGCTCATGATCGTTACCGGCTTGCTGGGGCTGGCGATCCTGATCTCGTTGCTGGGGATCGCGAACACCCTGTCGTTGTCGGTCCATGAACGCACCAGGGAGTCCGCGCTGCTGCGGGCGCTCGGGCTGACCCGGCCGCAGTTGCGCCGGATGTTGTTCATCGAGGCGCTGGTGCTGGGGCTGATCGGGGCGCTGGTCGGGGTCGTGCTGGGTGGCGTGTTCGGATGGGCCGCCGTGATGGCGATGCTGGACGGGGCCGTGTTGTCGGTGCCGGTGCCGCAGATCGCGCTGTTCGTGGTGTTGTCGGGGGTGGCGGGGGTGGTGGCCGCTGTGCTCCCGGCCCGTCGTGCGGCCCGGGCCTCGATCGTCGGCGCGCTCGCCACCGGCTGATCGGACGAAGAGCCCGTAACGCGAATAAATCCGAAAAACGCGGATAGAGGGAACACGCGGTGCGGGCTGCCCCGGTTTCTCGTTCCCGGCAGCCCGCACGCCAAGGGTCGGGCGTCTCATGGGGGCGGCGCCCGGCCCTTTCCTTTATCTGGTTCCTTTATCTGGGGACGGGACCGGGCCACAACTCGGCGACCGTCTCCGGGTCGAGCAGCGGCCGGGCCACCACCTCTCCCGTGGCCCGGTCGATCACGATGCACCCGCCGCCGACCGTCTCCGGCAACGTGCCGGGATCGTCGGGATCGAGCTCCCGCACCCAGGCGACGTAGCCGTCGTGGAACCCGAAAATCCCCACGGGCAGCGCCTCGCCCAGCGGCCGGACCCCGTTGAAGTACTCCTCAGCCAGAGCCCGAGCCTGCTCCAGGTTCATCGCGGCCGCCCCTGGCGGTCGAGTATCACGCAGAACACCCCGGTCACCGTCGTGTAAGGCGGCTCGACGGACATATGCCCCCGCTGCGCGTCGATCCAGATCACCTCACCGTCCGCGTTGACCGCGTTCCAGACGTGGGTGCCACCTCCCGGCCAACGCACCACGATGACGGCACAGGCCCCATGCCCGGCCCCGGCCAGCCGCCGCGCGATCATCGGGTACGCGTGCCGCCCTTGCCCCGCGTACTCCAGCCGCTGCCCCACCCATCGCTCGATCCTGGCCCGGCTGTCGTGCTCACCGGTGAGCAGCGGGCGTCCGATCCTGTCGTACTCGGGCAGCCTGGGGGCTGCCGTGGCGGGCTCACCGTGCCAGGTGGACAGAACGGCCAGCGCGCAGTCGGCCGCGTTGGAGGCCCGGAACGGGTCGTCGGCCGGCCCGCCGCCGTTGATGAGCCGGATCCAGGTGCCGCGGGGGTCGGGGAAGCGGGTGCCCAGCGGCAGCGCCTCGATCAGGTCCCGCTCGACCTGCGGATCCGGGTGTGCGAGCCCACCCCGCACACCGTACGGGCGGCTCTCGGCGAGCCTGGGCGGCCGGTGCGGCCGCTCGAACCAGTCGCCGTCCACGATCCGCTCGGCAGGCCCGTCCAGAATGTCGAACCGCCGACCGGAGGTCGCGACGACGCCGTCACCGCTGGTCAATGGCGTCGCACGGGATTCACCAGGGAGCGCCGCACACGGCCCGGCGGGAGGCGTAGTGAGGGACCCGGCAGAGGGAGGCACGGCCTGGGATCCGGCCAGAGACGTGGCTCGCATGTTGCCCGGATGGGTGCCTCCGGAGGTGGCCGGAGGCGCAGCGGGCGGGTCGGCCGGAGGTGGTGTGGCTCGGGAGTCGACCGCAGGCGCCATGCCGGACTCAGCGTCGGGCAACGCACGGCATTCACCCAGGGGCGCCGGACCCAGGGCGACAAGGGGCGGCGCGTCGCCAGGCCGATCCGCCCGAGGCACGTCCACAGGCTCCGGCAGTTCCACAGGCTCCGGCACGTCGAAAGGCTCTAAGGTGGTCGCGCCCTGGAAGGCCCCGCCCTCGGGCATGGACGCGGCGTCCATCTCGGCGGCCCGCTCGTAGTCGAGCCACCGCACTCCCTCCCCGACTTCTGGGTTGTACTGCCCCTCTGGAAGGACCCGCCGGACACTCGGCTTGCGCTCGCGGAACACGGCTTGCCTCCTGTCATCATCGATGACCGATCGTAGAGGAGTCGTCACTCACAGGAGGCGAAGTCGGGAAGATTCGCCGCTTGAACCACCCGCCGTACCTGCGCAAACAGGTCCAATCGCGACGTCAGTACACGATTGCGTTGACGGTTGGCCCCCGCTGTCTAGTTGACCTCGTCGTCGTAGATCGTGAACTTCACCGTCAGGGCCGAGGTGTGGATCTCGTATGCCTCAGGATGTGGGCTCGCGACGGGGTTGGGAAGGCCGTTTGTACGGTTCACTGGTTCAGGAATCTCACCACCGGCAAGAACGTGGACTACAAGTTCAAGCGCGACTATTACCAGCGGGAGCCCAACGTCCGATGAGAGTGCGTGCCCTCAGCACCAGCGGAAAGGCCCTCCCGCCGGCAATGCTGGACGACATATGGGGCCTCACGCCTGACGCCGATTACCCTCTCACTACCGGGAAGGAATACATCGTTTACGCGATCACGGTGGCGAAGGACGCGTTCTGGTACTACATCCTCGACGACGACGAGCGACCCTATCCGATCTGGTACCCGAGCCCGCTTTTCGAGGTCACTGACGGCACGCCCTCCTCTAGGTGGGTGGTGAGCTACGTTCCGCCCGGTCCGCTCACCCCGGACGCCGGATCATCGTTGATCGCCTTCCGGGAGTGGGCGATGGACCACCTCTACTACGAGCGACTTGTCGATGGAGACGAGCAGGCTGTCGCCGCTTTCAGGCGGGAGAAGGCGCTTATTGACCACGAGGCATAGAGCCCGGTCCAGCGGAGGTCGGAACTTACGTCACGCACTTTCCGGCCGATGCGGCTCTTCCAAGTTGATCGAGGCGCCGGGTAGCTGGTCGGCCCGCCGCCGTTTTTGGTCGCGGGCTACGGCCATCGGGTGCTGGTGGCGGAGTGCACGGGCCAAGCTCAGGCCAGCTCGTCCCACGGCCTCGGCATGTTGATGATTTGAGCACTGGGTCCGATGGCTGCCGTTCATGGGGTGAAGAGTCCGAGGAGTCGGTCGGATGTAGGTGTAGTGCCTGCGGGCGTGCGTGGCCAGGAGCGGGTACGACGTAACTCGACTTTCACCAGACACGTTTGGAGCTCCCTGCTGGCGCGGTTGATCGCAGCGGTTATCGGTATGTGAGGAGCATCAAGTCGGCAATGCCGAGTGACTACCTGGAGATGACCGTTGAGGAGGCGTTGAAGGCGGCGAAGGCATCGAAGGACACCACGGTACGTAAGTTGCTCACAGACAACCGCTTGAAGAAGTAAGAGAGGTCCGCATGGTGGACGGGTCCACGGCAGAGGAGCGATTCCGGACGGACAGCCGCCATCTGGCGGAGATAGGTCGGCGGCTGAGCGAGCAACTGCAGCCCGTGACGGTTCTCCTTCCGGCGGAGTTGATCGGCAGGGCTCGCGCAGCGTGGCTTCGGGATGAGGTCGAAGAGCTGCAGGCCGAGGATTTCGAGAAGTGGCTCATGAGGTCGCTGGCGGGTGAGTTCGCCTTGATAGGGCTGGCTGCCGCTGACCTCGCAGAGTCCGAGGGCGGCGAGGTGGTCGTCCGGCTCGATCCCCGCCAAATCGCCCACGCACTGTTCGCCGCGGACCTATGGGAGGACCGCCCCTGGGCGGTTGGTGGCTGACGCTTTGTACTGTGGGCCGGGGTGCCATCGGTCAGGTCAGCACTCGATGACGTTGACGGCCAGGCCGCCTCGCGAGGTCTCCTTGTACTTGTCCAGCATGTCCCGGCCGGTGTCCCTCATCGTCTTGATGGCCTTGTCCAGGGCCACAAAGTGCTTCCCGTCGCCGCGCAACGCGATCCTCGCCGCCGTAATGGCCTTGTTGGAGGCGACCGCGTTGCGTTCGATGCATGGGATCTGGACCAGGCCGCCGATCGGGTCGCAGGTCAGGCCCAGGTTGTGTTCGATGCCGATCTCGGCGGCGTTCTCCACCTGCTCCGGCGTGCCGCCCATGACCTCCGTGAGGGCGGCGGAGGCCATGGAGCAGGCCGAGCCGACCTCGCCCTGGCAGCCGACCTCGGCCCCGGAGATCGAGGCGTTCTCTTTGAACAGGACGCCGATGGCGGCGGCGGTGAGGAGGAAGCGGACCACGCCGTCGTCGTCGGCGTGGGGGACGAAGCGGGTGTAGTACGTCAGGACGGCCGGGATGATGCCGGCGGCGCCGTTGGTCGGCGCGGTGACGATGCGGCCGCCGGCGGCGTTCTCCTCGTTGACCGCCAGGGCGAAGAGCGTCACCCAGTCCATGGCCTGGAGCGGATCCTTCTCCGGCGGCTCGGTCTGCAGGCGGCGGTAGAGCTGGTTGGCGCGGCGCTTGACCTTGAGACCGCCGGGCAGGACGCCTTCTTTGGAGATGCCGCGGCGGACGCAGTCCGACATGACGTTCCACAGGTTGAGGATTCCGGTGCGGATCTCTTCCTCGGTGCGGCCGAAGGCCTTCTCGTTCTCCAGCATCAGGGCGGAGATCGACAGGCCGGTGTTCGAGCAGTGTTTGAGGAGCTCTTCCCCTGTGGTGAAGGGGTAGGGGAGCACGGTGTCGTCGGGCTTGATGCGGTCGGCGCCGGTGGCGTTCTCGTCCACGACGAAGCCGCCGCCGACCGAGAAGTAGACCTTCTCCCGCAGCGTGTCGCCGTCCGCGGTGTAGGCGGTGAAGCGCATGCCGTTCGGGTGCTCGGGGAGGGAGATCTTGCGTTCGAAGATCAGGTCCTCGCCGACGACGAAGGGGATCTCGTGGGTGCCGTAGAGGTTGACGGTGCCGGAGGCGCGCATCGCGGTCAGGCGGTCGTCGATGGTGTCCACGTCCACGAGTTCGGGCTTCTCGCCCGACAGGCCCAGCAGGACGGCCTTGTCGCTGCCATGACCCTTGCCGGTCAGGCCCAGCGAGCCGTACAGGATGGCCTGGACGCGCGCCACGCGCGGTAGCAGGCCGTCCTCGTGTAGCCCGCGGGCGAACTTGTGCGCGGCCGCCATCGGGCCGCCCGTGTGCGAGCTGGACGGGCCGATACCGATCTTGAAGAGGTCGAAGACGCTGATCGCCATTGATGGGCGCCTTTCATGCAAGGCCGGGGCCCGCGGAACGGGCCCCGGCGAAATGGGTCAGGACTCGCCTGAGGTGAGCGCCTTGTACTCCTCGGCGGACAGCAGGTCCTCCGCGTCGCCTTCCATGCGGACGCGGAACATCCAGCCCTCGCCGTACGGGTCGCTGTTGACGACCGACGGGTCGTCCACGACGGCCTGGTTGATCTCGACGATCTCGCCGGCGACGGGCGTGTAGATCTCGCTCACGGACTTGGTCGACTCCACCTCGCCGACGGAGTCGCCGCCCTCTACGGTCGAACCGACCTCGGGGAGCTGCACGTAGACCACGTCACCGAGGGCGTCGGCGGCGAAGGCCGTGATGCCGACGGTCACGGTCAGCCCGTCATCGAGCCCGGCCACCCACTCGTGCTCCTTGGTGTAGCTCAGCTCGTCAGGGATGTTGCTCACTTCTTCCTCCTGTAAAAGGGCAGCTCTACCAGGTCCATAGGTTCTTGGCTGCCCCGGATGTCCACGGCCAGGCCTTCTTCGATGCCGGTGTCCACGTAAGCCATAGCAATGGGCTTGCCCAGAGTCTGGGAAGGCGCACCGCTGGTGACCTCGCCGACGACGACGCCGTCTTTGGTAACCGGGTAACCGTGGCGCGGCACCCGGCGGCCCCGCGCGACCAGGCCGACGAGGCGGCGCCGCGGCGGGTCGTCCTTGACCGCCTCGAGCGCCGTCCTGCCGACGAAGTCGCCGGGCTTGTCGAATTTCACCACTCTGCCGAGCCCCGCGTCGAACGGGGTGAGCTCGGCGCTGAGCTCGTTGCCGTACAGCGGCATGCCCGCTTCGAGGCGGAGCGTGTCGCGGCTGGACAGGCCCGCGGGCTTGAGCCCGTACGGCTCGCCGGCCGCCATGAGGGCGTGCCACAGCGGCGCGGCATCGTCGTTCGCGACGAAGAGCTCGAAGCCGTCCTCGCCGGTGTAACCGGTGCGGGCGATCAGCGCCTGCCGGCCGTCCACCACGCCCGGCAGGCCCGCGTAGTACTTGAGGCCGCCGAGGTCGGCGTCGGTGAGCGTGGCGAGGATCTCCTGCGCCCGCGGGCCCTGGACGGCGATGAGCGCGTACTGGTCGGAGCGGTCGTCCACGACGGCGTTGTACGCCTTCGCGCGCTCTTTCAGCTCATTTCCGACTTTTTCGTAGTTTGAGGCGTTTGCCACCACCATGAACTCCTCGTCCCCGAGCCGGTAGACGATGAGGTCGTCGAGAACCCCGCCACGCTCGTTCACGATCATGGTGTATCTGGCCCGCCCGGGCTCCAGCGCCGACAGATGCCCGACCAGCGCATAGTCCAGGGCCTGGCCGGCCTGCGGGCCCGTCAGGAAGATCTCGCCCATGTGCGACAGGTCGAACAGCCCCGCCGCCTGCCGGACGGCGTTGTGCTCCGCGGACTCGCTGCCGTACCGGAGGGGCATGAGCCACCCCGCGAAGTCGGTCAGCGTGGCGCCGAGGCTCTCGTGAACGTCTCGTAGCGGTGTCGGTCGGGACATTTATCGCACCTCAGGACAGGATCGGATGCCAGCATCCTCCCCCTCTGTCATCGATGCCTGAGAGCTTCGCCCGGGTTTTGCCGGACTTTCACCTTCGGCGAGGCCCACAGGCCTGCTTTCCAGAGGACACCTCGTCCGTGCGGTCCTTTGCCTTGAGAGGTTCGCGGGGAGGGCTTGCTCCTTCAGGGACCCTGACCGGCTGTCAGGGTGCTCTCCCGCACGGTTTCGTGGGTGATGTCCCGTAAGCCTAGTGCCGTTACGGGGGTCTTGTCGCGTTCTGGCACCCGTGAACCGCTCGGGTGGTGATGACGTTGAAGGGGCATGAACCGGCGAATGGCGGCCCTCGGACTCGCGGCGGCCCTGACCATCACGTCCTGCGGCGCCGAGAGCGCCGCATCCCCGGCGCCGCCCCCTCGGTACGAGGCCAGCCTGACGGTGCTCGAAGGCCACGGGCACGGGCCTCAGCTGTGCCGGGCGGTGGCCGAGTCCCTCCCGCCGCAGTGCGGTGGCCCCGACGTGGTCGGCTGGGACTGGAGCAAGGTCGAGCACGAGTCGCAGGGCGGCGTGAAATGGGGTTCGTACCGGGTCGTCGGCACCTGGGACGGCGCCCGGCTGACCCTTACGGAACCGCCCGGCTCGCCCGTGTATGAGGAGCCTCCGACGACCGACTTCACCACCCCGTGCCCCGCGCCCGAGGGCGGCTGGCGGCCCGTCGATCCCGCCAAGGCCACGGAGGCGACCCTGGAGAAGGCGATGAAGCGGGCGGGGACGGCCAAGGAGTTCGCAGGCGCCTGGATCGAGCCCATCGGGCCGAAGCCTGACCCGTCGGAGGAACTCGACGCCTACGCGCGGGGGCAGGTGCTCAACCTCAGGTTCACCGGCGACCTGGCGGGGCGCGAGGCGTGGATCCGCGAGGTCTGGGGCGGCGCGTTGTGCGTCAGCGGCGCGGAGCGTACCGAGGCCGAGCTGCACGCGATCCAGCGGGAGGTCGAGAAGGAGCTGGGCGACGCCCTCATCTCCTCCGCGCCCAGCGTCACCCGCAACCGGGTCGAGGTGGAGACCTGGCTCGCCTCCGACGACCTGCGCCGCACGTTCGACCAGAAGTACGGCGCGGGCGTCGTCGTCTTCGACAGCGTGCTGAAGCCCGTCGGCTAGCGGCAGGCCGCCACGAAGGTTTCGAAGATCGCGCAGTCCTCGGCCGCCTCCGGGTGCCACTGAACGGCCATCGTGAACGACTCCGTGTCCATCTCGACCGCCTCGATCGTGCCGTCCTCGGCGGTCGCGGACACCGTGAGGCCCGGGGCGAGGCGGTCGATGGCCTGGTGGTGGTAGTGCGGGACCGTCACCGGCTCCGTGCCCAGCGCCTTGGCCAGGCGCGTGCCCGGCACGGGGACGACGGGCAGCGGGCCGAAGCGGCCGGGCGCGGGGGAGTGCCCGTCGTGCCCGACCACGTCGGGGAGGTGCTGGTGCAGGGTGCCGCCGAGGGCGACGTTGAGCACCTGGAGGCCGCGGCAGATCCCCAGGTACGGCAGGCCGGCCTCGAGAGCGGCATTCAGCACCGCAAACTCGGCCTCATCCCGAAATTTGCGGACATAGCCGACCTTTTCCCCCGGCTCCTGGCTGTAGCGAGCCGGGTCGATGTCGCCCCCGCCGGCCAGGATGAGCCCGTCGAGCCGCCCCACGACAGGCGCGGGATCGCCGGCCGGCGGCAGCACGACCGGCTGCCCGCCGGCGCGGACGACCTGCTCCACGTACATGTACGGCAGCAGCGCGACGGTCATGTCCGCCCACACCGTGAACCTCGCCGGCTCGACGTAACAGGTGATCCCGATGACCGGACGCACGATTTCCTCCTAGAGCGGCGTCACGTAGGCGCCGGAGATGCCGCCGTCCACCAGGAACTCGCTGGCCGTGATGAACGACGCGTCGTCACTGGCCAGGAACGCCACCGCCGCCGCGATCTCCGTCGCCTCGGCGAAGCGCCCCACGGGTACGTGCACCAGCCGCCGCTGCGCCCGCTCCGGGTCCTTGGCGAACAGCTCCCGCAGCAACGGCGTGTTGACCGGCCCGGGGCACAGGGCGTTCACCCTGATGCCCTCCCTGGCGAACTGCACGCCCAGCTCCCGCGACATCGCCAGCACGCCGCCCTTGGAGGCGGTGTAGGAGATCTGCGACGTCGCCGACCCCATCACAGCCACGAACGACGCCGTGTTGATGATCGAGCCCTTGCCCTGCCGCCGCATGTACGGGAGGACGTGCTTGCAGCACAGGTAGACGCTGGTCAGGTTGACCTCCTGGACGCGGCGCCAGGCGTCGATGCCGGTCTCCAGGATCGAGTCGTCGTCGGGCGGCGAGATGCCGGCGTTGTTGAAGGCGATGTCGACGCTGCCGTAGGTGTCGTACGCCGTCTGGAACATCCTGACGACGTCGTCCTCGCTCGTCACGTCGGCCTTGATGAAGAGGCCGCCGACCTCGTTGGCGGCCTTGGCGCCCGCCTCCTCGTCGACGTCCACGCAGACGACCTTGGCGCCCTCCTCGGCGAACCTGCGGGCCGTGGCGAGCCCGATGCCGCTGCCCGCGCCCGTGATGACCGCCACCCGATCCTGCAACCGCTGCACTTGTTTCACTCCCAGGAGATGAAGACGTTCTTGGTCTCGGTGAACGCCGCCAGGGCGTCCGGGCCGAGCTCCCTGCCGAGTCCGGACTGCTTGAAGCCGCCGAAGGGGGTCCAGTAGCGGACCGAGGAGTTGGAGTTCACCGAGAGCGCGCCCGACTCGACCGCCCTGGCCACCCGGAGCGCCCGCCCGACGTCCCGGGTCCAGATGGAGCCGCTCAGTCCGTACGGGGTGTCGTTGGCGATCCTGACGGCGTCGGCCTCGTCCTTGAACGGCGCCACCGACACCACGGGCCCGAAGATCTCCTCGGTGAACGCCTGGTCGGTGACGTCCGGGGTGAGCACGGTCGCCGGGAACCAGAAGCCCTTGCCCTGCGGGCACGTTCCCTGGAGGTAGGGCTCCTGGACGAAGCCGCGGACGCGTTCCAGGTGCTCGGCGCTGATCAGCGGGCCCATCTCGGTGCTCTCGTCGAGCGGGTCGCCGACCTTGACGGCCTGAACGGCGGGCGCGAGCAGGGCCATGAAGTCGTCGTACACGTCGGCCTGGACGAGCAGCCGGGAACGCGCGCAGCAGTCCTGCCCCGCATTGTCGAAGACCGCGTAAGGGGCCGCCTTAGCCGCCTTCTCGAGGTCGGCGTCTGCGAAGATGATGTTCGCGGACTTGCCGCCCAGCTCCAGCGTCACCCGCTTCACCTGCGCGGCCGCCTTGGCGGCGATCTCCTTGCCCACCTCGGTGGAGCCGGTGAACACGATCTTGGCCACGTCCGGGTGCTCGACCAGCCGGGCCCCCGCGACCTCCCCTGCCCCAGGCAGAACCTGGAGCACCCCCTCGGGGAGGCCCGCCGCCAAGGCCAGCTCCGCCAGCCTCAGCGCCGACAGCGGAGTCCATTCCGCCGGCTTGACGATCACGGTGTTACCGGCCGCCAGCGCGGGGGCCACGCCCCACGACATGATCAGCATGGGGAAGTTCCACGGCACGATGACGCCCACGACGCCCAGGGGCTCCTGGAACGTGATGTCCACACCGCCGGGCACCGGGATCTGCTTGCCGTGGTTGCGTTCGGGGGCGGCGGCGTAGAAGTGCAGGACGTCGCGTACGGCGCCGGCCTCCCAGCGGGCACTCCCGATCGGGTGCCCGGCGTTGGCCAGCTCCAGCCCTGCCAGCTCCTCGCCGTGCTCGCCCACCAGGTCGGCGAAGCGCCGCAGCAGCCGCGCCCGGTCGCCGGGGGCCACGTCGCGCCAGGCCGGGTACGCCTTCCTGGCACGCTCCACCGCCCGGTCGACCTCGGCCGCGTCGGCCAATTCGACCTCGGCGAGCACGTCCTCGGTCGCCGGATTAACGATCTTCATGCTCACATCCGTTCGAACCCACGGAACATCTCCCAATCCGTCACCGCCGCGTCGAACGCGGCCAGCTCCACCCGCGCGTTGTTCGCGTAGTGCTCGACCACGTCCTCGCCGAACGCCACGCGGGCCAGCTTCGACCCCTCGAACAGGGCGAGCGCGTCGCGCAGCGTGTGCGGCACGGTCTCGGCGCCAGAGGCGTAGGCGTTGCCCTCGAAGGGGTCCTCCAGCGGCAGCTCGTTGTCGATCCCGTACAGCCCGGCCGCGATCAGCGCGGACACCGCCAGGTACGGGTTGACGTCGCCGCCCGGCACCCGGTTCTCCACGCGCAGCGACTGGCCGTGGCCGACGAGGCGCAGCGCGCAGGTGCGGTTGTCGACGCCCCACTTGACGGCCGTGGGGGCGAAGCTGCCGGGGACGTAGCGCTTGTAGGAGTTGATGTTGGGGGCGTACAGGAGGGTGAGCTCGCGCAGGCAGGCCTGCTGGCCGGCGATGAAGCGGGCGCCGAGCGGCGACAGCCCGAACGGCCCTTCGCCCGCCATCACCGGGTCGCCGTCCACGGTGCGCAGCGAGATGTGGATGTGGCAGGAATTGCCCTCGCGCTGGTTCGGCTTGGCCATGAAAGTGATCGACTTGCCCTCCTGGGCGGCGATCTCCTTGGAGCCGTTCTTGTAGATGGCGTGGTTGTCGCAGGTCTTGAGCGCCTCGTCGTAGCGGAAGGCGATCTCGTGCTGGCCCAGGTTGCACTCGCCTTTGGCGGACTCGACGTACAGGCCGGCGCCCTCCATGCTCAGCCGGATGCGGCGCAGGAGCGGCTCGATGCGGGCGGTGCCGAGGAGGGAGTAGTCGACGTTGTAGAGGTTCGCGGGCGACATGTCGCGATAGGCGCGCTTCCAGGCGTCCTCGTAGCTGTCCTCGTAGACGACGAACTCCAGCTCGGTGCCCACATACGCGGCCATGCCGCGCTCGGCCAGGCGGGCCAGCTGCTTGCGCAGGATCTGGCGGGGCGAGGCGGTCACGTCGCCGCCGTCCTCCCACGCCAGATCCGCCATCAGCATCGCGGTCCCCTCCTGCCACGGCACCCGGCGCAGCGTGGCCAGGTCGGGCTTCATCACGAAGTCGCCGTACCCGCGCTCCCAGGACGACATCGCGTAGCCGGAGACGGTGTTCATGTCCACGTCCACCGCGAGCAGGTAGTTGCAGCCCTCGGAGCCGTGGTGCAGCACCTCTTCGAGAAAGTAGCGCGCTGACAGTCTCTTGCCCTGCAACCGGCCCTGCATGTCGGCGATCGCCAGCAGAACGGTGTCGATCCGCCCGGCCGCCACCTCGTCACGCAGCTCGCCGGCGGTCAGGAACCCTTCGCTGCTCACGTGACGTCGCTCCCATCTGGCATGGCGCGCTTTCCGGCGATTGGGCTAGTCTCAGACCATTGATGTGCATGCCGGGATCGCTTGTCAAGACCTGGGGCCACGTTGGACGAGTCGGCGCGTTTGATGACGGTGTTGCGCCCGGTCAGGGCGGGCAACGCCTTCGAGGAGACCGTGGAGCGGCTGCTTCAGGCCATCAAGCTGGGCGTGGTGGCGCCAGGCGACAAGCTTCCCCCCGAGCGCGAGCTGGCCGTCCAGCTCGGCATCAGCAGGGTGACCCTCCGCGAGGCGATCCGCGCCCTGTCGGACGCGGGCTACCTGGACGTGCGGCGGGGTCGGTATGGAGGGGCTTTCGTCACGTACGAGCCGCCCAAACCGGACGCGGGCGACCTGCGGCAGGTTCTGGCGGAGATGGGCATGGACGACCTTTCCGACGCCCTGACGTTCCGGCTGGCCGTTGAGTGCGGGGCCGCCCAGGTCCTGGCCACCTCCGAGCTGACCGGCGAGAAACGGGCTATGCTGCTGCGCAGGTTGTCGGAGCTGAACGAGGCCTCGCTGGCGGACTACCGCCGTCTCGACACGGCCTTCCACCTGTCCATCGCCGAGCTGACCGGCTCGACCCTGCTGGCCACCACCTGCGCCGACGCGCGGTCGCGGGTGAGCGACCTGCTGAACGCCATCCCGATGCTCCAGGTCAACCTGGACCACGCCGCCCTGCAGCACCAGGCCATCGTGGACGCCATCCTCGCCGGCGACCCCGAGGCGGCGCGCCGGGCGATGACCGAACACCTGGAAGGCACGGCCGCGCTGTTGCGAGGGTTCCTCTCCTGACGCGATACCGGCAAGGGGCTCGTACCATCGTTTACAAGTCATGGGGGATTGGTTTCGCTACAACATCGTCGACACAGGACGGCTGCCGCTGTTCTGTTACTTCGTCACGCTCATCGTGGCGTTCATCGCCACCCGCATCAATGTGCGCCTGATCAGGGCGAAGGTGGGCTGGTTCCGTAACGTGAACGTGGGGGAGATGCACATCCACCACGTCGTGTTCGGCGTCATCCTGATGTTGATCGGCGGGGTGACGGGGTTCATCGTCTCGCCCGCGTCGCAGACGGGATACGTGCTCGCGGCCTGCGTGTTCGGCGTCGGCTCTGCGCTGGTGCTGGACGAGTTCGCGTTGATCCTGCACCTGCACGACGTGTACTGGGAGGAGGAAGGGCGGACGTCGGTCGACGCGGTCTTCATCGCCATCGCGGTCACCGGTCTGCTCCTCATCGGTCTGCGCCCGTTGATCTGGGACTACGGCACGTGGGTCAATCCCACCGCGTTGATCGTCGCGAACTCGGCGCTGGCCGTGATCACGTTGCTCAAGGGCAAGATCTGGACCGGGATGGCGGGGTTGTTCGTGCCGCCGATGCTCCTGGTGGGGGCGATACGGCTGGCGCGGCCCGGGTCGCCGTGGGCGCACTGGTTCTTTGCCAAGAAGTCGCCGCGCAAGATGGCCAGGGCCATCCACCGTGAGGAGAGGTGGCGGCGGCCGGTGATCGGGGTCAAGATCGCCTTCCAGGAGTTTCTCTCCGGGCGTCATGATCTGCCTTCCACGCGGCGTGGTCGTCGGCATACTTGACGTCATGCCGCTTCCTTCTTGGTACGAAGGGCTCGAGGACAAGATCCCTGACTCCTTGGACGACCTCCAGGGTCCGGCCGAGGGTGTCGTGGCCTTGCCGCAGCACCTGGCGTGGTCGGGACTGACCGCATTCGACTTGTCCAAGCGGGGGATCCGGATGGAGATGTATCGCACCGTGATCACCACTGGCCGGCGGGTCGACTACGAGGCCTACCTGAACGCCGATCATCTCGTCGCCGACTGGCCGGTGCTGAGAAAGGGGCTTGGCCCGGGATACCGTCAGGCCTGGGAGAACAAGCTCCTCCTCCGGAGGAAGACGTCCGGCTGATGCGCTTTCCGCCCTTCCAGGAGCGGCTGCTCAACGTGGTGTCGCCGGTGTGTGAGCGCTATGCGTTGGCGCTCGCGGGTGGCTATGCGATGCGGGCCCATGGCTTCACGGACCGGCTGAGCCGAGACCTCGATTTCGCCACGGAGATGGGGCTGCCCGATGTGGTCTGCGGCGTCACGGGCGCGTTCCACGCTGCGGCGCTGCAGGCGTCGATCATCGAGGTGACACCGCGGATGGGCCGTCTGATGATCGAGGACACGGCGACCAGTGAGCGTTGCGAATTCGACCTGCTGCGGGAAGCCCTCCAACAGCCTCCTGTCACGTGCGGCACGGTGCGAGTGCTGAGTGTGGAAGACGCGATCGGGCTCAAGATGCGGGCCTTGCACGAGCGCAGCTACGCCCGCGACATCATCGACGTCGAGTCCGTGAGCCATCTCTACTCCTTCCGCGCGCTGGAGAGCCTGGCCAAGCCGCACAACGATCATTTCTCGACCTATGAGCTGGCCATGCGGCTGGAGTTCGTCGATCTCATGGGGAGCGAGGAGTTCGAGGCCTACGGGCTCGACGAGGTGCAGATCAGACAGGTCCGGCGCTTCGCACAGGCGTGGCTCGAGGACATCAAGCTTCGGCGGGCCGACGACGGCGATGCGGACTACGACTATCCCGACGTGCCTGAGATCGACTGATCGCCGACGATCACCGGCGTGAGCAGGGGGCGCTTGGCCGTGCGGCCGTCGCCTGAGGAGCGGCCGCGCAAACGGCGGGCGAGCCACGGCCCAAGGAACGTGGCCAGCCACCGCGCCTCCACCGCCGCCGCGCGCCAGGGCGGTGGCGCGGCCAGCGCCGGGAGCGGAGCCGTCCACGTGTCGTCGCTACCCGGCAGCTCCAAGGCGTGCGCGACTCCGGCGGCGAAGCGGGCATGGCCCTCCGGACTGGCATGCAGCCGGTCGACGCTCCACATCCGCGCGTCGGTGACGTAGGCGAGCCGGAACGTGTCCACGAGCGTGACGCCATGGCGTGCGGCGGCGTCCCTGATGCGGGCATTGAGGTCGAGCACCCTGGGCCGGAGCGGTCTGGCCAGCGGCGCGATCGCGCCGATGTCGGGGAACGTCACCGTGACCACACGAGCTCCCGCGCCGGTCAGAGCCACGAACATGTCCTCCAGCACAGCGGCCACCTGAGCGGCGTCGAAGCCGGGGCGGATCACGTCGTTCATGCCCGCCATGACCGTGGCCAGGTCGGGGCGAAGCTCCAGAGCGACCGGCAACTGCTCGTCCCGGATCTGGGCGGCCTGGCGGCCGCGGACGGCGAGGTTGGCGTAGAGCAGGTCGGGATTGGCGCGGGCCAGCTGCTCGGCGAAGCGGTCGGCCCAGCCGCGGTGGCCGCGGACGTCGTCGCCGTCGCCCAGGCCCTCGGTCTGGCTGTCGCCGAGCGCGACGTATCGGCTGTAGGTCATGGGGTCTTCCTTCCGGCGTGGGCGGCGCGCTCGCTCAGCGTCCGCGCGGTCTGCAGGCACCAGTCGCGCATCTCCCGCTCCAGCCGGCATCCGGCCAGACAGGACAGGTAGGGGCCGATGCGGTCCCCCTCGCGCAGGAACGTCTCCTCATCCAGGTCGCCGCGCAGGCGTACCAGGGTCTGCTCGAAGAACGCCATCTTGACCGCGGCCTGCTCGGCCCGTTCCCGGAGCTGTGCGATCACCGGCGCGGGGTCGAGCACGTCAACGGCGTGGACCTTGACGGCCAGGTCCTCACGGATCAACAGGGGCTTGGCCGGGGCCGCGGCGAAGGACGCCAGCTCGTCGACGCCGGCTTCGGTGACCTTGAACACCCGCTTGTTGGGGCGGCCCTGCTGGACGACCTCCCGGCCGGACACCAGGGCGTCGGCCTCGAGCTTGGTCAGCTCGGCGTAGAGCTGCTGTGGGGCGGCGTACCAGAAGTTGGAGACGCCGATATCGAAGATCTTGGTGAGTTGGTAGCCGCTGTATTCGCCGTCGAGCAGGGCCGCCAGGACCGCGTGTCGGAGGGCCATGGACTAGTCATGCCCATGAGTAGTCATGGACATGACTATAAGTGTGGCGTGGGCGGTCGTGCTAGAGGGCGATTGCCGAGCGGAGGGCGAGGCCCGTGCCCAGGAGGACGACCATCGCGGCCGTGCCGAGCGGGGCCAGGCCGGACACCCTGGCGGCCAGGCGGCGGCCGGCGGAGGCGCGTTGTTCCAGGCGGTCCACCAGTTTGACCAGGAGCAGGCCCGTGATGGTCAGCGTCGCCGCCATACCGACGCCGTAGGCGGTCACCAGCGCCACGCCGAACCAGGTGCGGCCGAGGGCGATCGCGCCGAGGAGGACGATCAGGGCTGAAGGGCTGGGGACGAGGCCGCCTGCTACGCCGAGTCCGACAAGTCCGGCGCGCCTGGCCGTGCCGGCGTGGCCAGAGTCGTTGCTGCCGCTGCCGCTGCCGCTGCCGCTGCCGCTGCCGCTGCCGCTGCCGCTGCCGCTGCCGTCATCGTCGCCTTCGTGGTCGTGCGCGTGTCCGTGGTCGTGCGCGTGCCCGTGCCCGTGCCCGTGCCCGTGGCCGTGCCCGTGGTCGTGGTCGTGGTCGTGCCCGTGCCCATGCCCGTGGCCATGTCCATGCCCGTGTCCGTGCCCGTGGAGGGAGCCGCGGCGGGCGTTCAGGAGGAGGCGGAGGCCGATGACGGCGATCAAGACGCCGCTGGCCACGCCCAGCCAGGACAGCACCGACTCCCCGGCCAGCGCTGTGAACACGGTCAGCAGCAACCCCACCACCAGCACCCCGACCGTGTGTGTGGCCGTCACCGTCGCCCCCACGACGAGCGCGTCGCGTGGCCGGCCGCGCCGCCCGGCCAGGTACGCGGCCATGATGGTCTTGCCGTGCCCGGGGATCAGGGCGTGCCCGGCCCCCAGCACCACGGCCAGCCCGACGGCCAGCAGCCCGAGCGGCACCGTGAGCGAGTCCGAGCCGACCAGCTCGGTGAACGTCCGGTCCAGGGCGCTCAGTGCGTCACCGATGGGCCCGCCGATCCCGATCCCGCCCGGAACGCCGGCGCCACCGCCGCCGGCAGGGCCGCCAGGGGACGACAGGCCGGTGCCCAGGCCGGACATGGTGCCAGACCCTGGCACGTCGGACATGGTGCCGGACCCGGGCACGTCGGACGCGGTCAGCGTGGCGGTGCGCTGATCGAGCGGGTCGGACAGCAGGTCGTCCGGGTACGCCCGCAGCTCCCGGCTCACGCTCACGGCGGGCACCGACGATCGCGACAGTCGCACCCCTTCGCCGACGGCGGTGATCTCCCGCCAGCCGATCCTGTCCTGCTGGAACCCGTCGGTGAACTCCACGTCTCCCGAGGCGCGGACCGCGGCGACGAGCCGGCAGGTCAGGCGGCTGGTCTGGAGACCCCCCTCGCCGGGGGTGTAGGCGAACTCCGAGCTCGCCACCCGCCACGGCACTGCCTTCCCCGCGACCACGAGACGTTGGGCGGCCGCGAGCGCGGCGCAGCGGCGGGCCGCGTACCCGGCGTTGACCTGCGGCTTGGCCTGCAGGGTCGGCAACTCGGCCAGGTCCACGACGGCGAGGTTGCGTACCTCTGACGGGGTGATCCGCAGGCCGTTGTAGTGGTTGGCGGTGAACTTGCCGAGCGGGTGCAGCGACGAAGCAGCCTGGGCCGAGGCGGGCAGCAGGACGCCCGCGCACAGGGACAGCAGCAGGGCCGCCGCCCCGGACAGCAGGCCGAGCCGGACCGGTCTCATGAGAACCTCGCGAGGGCGGAGAGTGACGGATCGAAGCCGGGGTCCACCCGCGCCGGCAGGCCCAGAGCCTGCTCGATCTTGGCGCGGTGGTAGCGGATCAGCGGGTTGCGCCAGCCGGTCGAGGTGGCCTTCTTCGCGTACGGGAGCGCCTCCTCCGGCTTGCCCGCCTTGTACAGGGACCAGGCGAGGACGTCGGCGGCGACGGGGTTCTGGTTGCGGTCGTACTCGGTCCTGGCATACTTCACGGCCAGAGCCGGATCCCCGTGGTCGGCCTCGAACTCCGCCCACGTCAGGAAGTCCTGCACGCCCGCGGACTCGAACAGTTGCCCCTGCGCCTTGAGCAACGTCCAGTCGGGGCGCCCACCGGCTTTGAGCTGGGTCTCGCCCTGCTCGATGAGGTATTGGGGAAGCGGGAGCCGTTCGACGACCCGCTCGTAGATGTCGAGTGCCTCGGTCAGGCGGCCGCCGAGCGCCGCCGCCTTGGCCTGGCCGGCCAGGGCCGGCGTGTAGGCGGGGTAGGCCTGGAGTGCCTTGGTGTACCAGTCGTCGGCGGTGACCAGGTCGCCTTCGTGCAGCGCCAGCTCGCCCAGGTAGTAGCGGGCGTAGGCGAGGTCGGCCGGGCGCCAGGCGTCCTTGTGTGCGTAGTCCAGGTACCTGCGGGCCCCGTCCACGTCGCCGAGCAGCTCCGCGGCGTAGGAGGCGCGGGCGAACGCCGCCACCCCCGGGCGCAGGTCCAGCATCTTGGCCACGGCCCGCTCGGCGCTGCGCAGGTCCCCGAGCTGGGTCTTGGCGTCGGCCAGCACACCGTAGGCCGTGGCGGAGTACGGGTTGGCGTCGAGGGCCCGCTCGGCCAGCCGTGCCGCTTCGGCGAACTCGTGGCGGCCGGCCGCCAGGGCGGCCTGGCCCGCCAGCACCGCGTCGTCGCCGGGCTTCAGCTTGGCGGCGGTGTCGAGCGCGCCCTCGGCCTTGGTGTAGTACGACGGGTCGCCGATGATCCTGGCCTGGTCCACGTACTGGGCGCCGAGCTCTGCCCAGCCGCGGTAGTCGCCGGGCAGGCGCCTGAGCCGTTCCTGGAGGGTCTCGGTGTGGGGCTTGGCCGCCGCCGCGGGCTCGGTCGCGGGCGTGGTGGAGAAGGAGACGATCGTAAAGATCATTGCCCCGATGAGGGCGAATCCGGCGAATATCGCGAGGGTGCGCATGTCGAAGGCTCCAGAGCTGGGTGTCGGGACGGCCGGCCGTGACGGGGAACACGGCCGGCCGGCCCTCTCTGTGGCGGCAGACGATGGGAGACGGGGGTCTGCCGCCGGGGTGGACCGGCCGGTTTGGAGAGAGGGAAGCCGGCCGGTCGGGGTCTAGCGCTGGTTCACAGCGACGTTGCTGGGCAGCGGGATGTACGGGAACGACTGCCCGAACGGCTTGTCGTTCTTGTCCACCTTGTCCGTCAGGCCGGGCACGAGCTTGCCGGACTGCGCGGCGCCGGCCACGGCCTGCAGCTCGATGTCCACGACGTCGTCGCCGAGACGGCGGCCGTTCGGGAAGCCCTGCAGGTCACCGGCCAGGACGCCGAGCCTGTTCGGGTCCTTCGAGGGCGCGATCGACATGTTGAGCCGCAACTGCTCGGAGGGACGCAGCTTGCCCGCGTCCTTGTTGAGCACCTGCGAGTTCAGGTCGGCCTTGATGGGGCCGTTCTGCTTGGCGATGCCGGTCAGGAAGATCTCGACCAGGTCGTTGCGCGGGGTCGCGGGCGCCTTGATGCCGTAGATGGCCTCGAGCAGCCTGGCCACCTCGGGGTCGGTGACCCGCTTGACCAGGGCTGACACGTCGGCGTCCTTCGACGGGTCCAGAGCGTTGTAGGCGTCCTTGAGCCCGGCGGGCGCGACGACCTCGTTCACCAGCGGGTTGCACAGGCGCGAGACCTGGACGTACCTGCTGCCGTTGAACTTGTCGGTCGTCGAGCAGATGCCGATCACCGGGTTGCGCTTGGGGTCGCCCTTGAGCGCGAGGTCCTTCTGCGGCACCTGGAGGCCGATCGTGTTGACGTTGTAGCCCCTGGTGGTGTCCTGACCGACCTCGGACAGGTTGCCGCCGTAGAGCAGGTCGAACACGCGCAGGTCCAGGAAGAACGCCTCGTCCGACTGGCCGGCGAACGTCTTGCCGCCGTTCGGCAGGTCCTTGATGGACTGGGTACGCAGGGTGCCGTAGTCGGGCATGGAGGCCGGGCCGACGTTGCTCGGCGCGGCGATGCCGTCGGAGACCAGCGTCTGGGTGCCGCCCGGCGTGATGCGCTTGAGCGTGTAGCGCTGGCGGAAGAGCAGGTTGGGGTCGTTCAGCGAGGTGACGGGGCCGTTGTTGTACAGGAACGTGCTGTTGCCGCGCTTGTCCTCGTCGCGGAACGTCCACTGGTAGGTGATGTCGGTCTTGGCGTCACCATTGTTGTCGATCTTGATGTTATACCGCGCGCGGGTGTCCCACGGGTAGAAGTTGGGGCCGCCGTTGGGCTCCTGGAATCCGTTCCAGTTGGCCAGCAGGGTCACCGTGTCGGCCTTGTCCGGGCTGACGAACGCGTACACGTCGGTGTTGTCGATCTGCGGCAGACCCGCGGTCATGGGGGCCTCGCGGTGCGAGGAAGCCATGCCGGAGTCGGTACGGAGCACGGCCAACGACGACGCGGCAACCGCTGCGGCGAGGCCAAGTCCGACAAGAGCGCGCCGGTTGATCCGGAGCTCCATTTTCGGTCCTTTCGAAGGGCTGATCGGTTGGTACGAGGTTCCGGCCGGGTTCCTCGACGCCCTATTCGTCCGTGGGCCGCATCCGGATGTCGGTCTCCTCCTCAAGGAGGAGGGTCAACCAAAGTTGACATACTTAGGTCGTCAATTTAGGTTGACCGGTGTGGATTTCGTCATCCCGTTCGTTGGAGCACATCGAGATGTGTCGTGAGAGGAGATTTGGTGATCAAGGAACTGCTCACCTACGTGCGCCCGCACCGGAAGGTCCTGCTCGTGGGCGGCTTGCTGGGCTTGATCGGATCGGCGGCTGGGCTCGCGATGCCGCTGCTGGCCAAGTACGTCGTGGACGCCTTCGGCCAAGGCGGGTCCATGGCCGGGCCGCTGCTGGGCTTAACCGCGGCGGTGTTGATCGGCGCCGTCGTGTCGGCCGCCGGCAGCTATCTGATGGAGCGCACCGGCGAGGGCATCGTGCTCGGCGCCCGGCGCAGGCTCGTCGACCGAATGCTCCGGCTCAAGGTCGCCGACGTGGACCGGCTCAAGCCCGGCGATCTCCTGTCGCGGGTGACCGGTGACACGACGCTGCTGCGCGCGGTGCTGACCAACGGCATCGTCGAGTCGGTCAGTGCGGCGTTCATGCTGGTCGGAGCCATCGCCTTGATGGTGGCGATGGACGGCGTGCTGCTGCTGATCACGCTGCTCGTGATCGTGGTGATCGGCGGGCTCGTCGCGCTCATCATGCCGAAGATCCAGCGGGCGCAGTCGCAGGCCCAGGAGGCCGTGGGCGAGATGGGAGCGGTGCTGGACCGGGCGCTGCAGGCGTACCGGACCGTCAAGGCGAGCGGCGCTGAGGAGCGGGAGATCGCCGTGGTCGGCGACGCGGCGGTGCGGGCCCGCGACCGGGGGCTGCAGGTCGCCGGGTGGACGTCGCTGGCCGGAGTGGCGACGTGGATGGCGGTGCAGATCGCGTTCCTCGCCGTGCTGGCCGTCGGCGGGGCCAGGGTCGCCTCCGGCGCGCTGGAGGTGTCGTCACTGATCGCGTTCCTGCTGTACCTGTTCTACCTGGTGCCGCCGATCGGGCAGCTCGTGCAGGGCGGGGTCCAGCTCCAGCAGGGGCTGGCCGCGCTCAAGCGCATCAAGGAGATCGAGGAGCTGCCGGCCGAGCCCGCCGAGCCTGTGGTGGTCGCGAGTGGTGCTGAGCCGGTGGGGGTGACGTTCCAGAACGTCGTGTTCCGGTACGGCGAGGACCGGCCGGTCGTGCACGACGGGGTCAGCTTCGAGGTGCCGCCCGGCGGGCTCACCGCGCTGGTGGGGCCGTCGGGAGCAGGCAAGTCCACGGTGTTCGGCCTGCTCGAACGCTTCTACGACCACCAGGACGGGAAGATCGAGATCGGCGGGCGGGACATCCGCGACTGGCCGCTGGGCGAGCTGCGTGCCGCGCTCGGGTACGTCGAGCAGGACGCCCCCGTGCTGGCCGGCACCCTGCGGGAGAACCTGCTCTTCGCCGCCCAGGACGCCACCGAGGAGGAGCTGCGCCGCGCCCTCGCCCGCACCCGGCTCGACGACCTCGTGGCCAGGCTGCCCGAAGGACTGGAGACCGCGGTCGGGCACCGCGGCGTGCTGCTGTCCGGCGGCGAGCGGCAGCGGGTCGCCATCGCCCGGGCGCTGCTGCGCAAGCCCAGGCTGCTGCTGCTCGACGAGGCCACCTCGCAGCTCGACGCGGTCAACGAGATGCGGCTGCGCGAGGTCATCGCCGAGGTCGCCACGGAGACGACCGTGCTGGTCATCGCCCACCGGCTGTCCACGGTGACGAACGCCGACCGGATCGTGGTCATGGAGAGCGGCGGCGTACGGGCCGTCGGCACGCACGCCGAGCTGGTGGGCGCGGACGAGCTCTACCGCGAGCTGGCCGCCACCCAGTTCCTCGTCGGGTAGTCGTTGTAGTCTGCGGGTGACATAGATGAATGCCTTCATTCAGGAGGGTCACCATGAGCCGCACCGTGCGCGCGCCGCGAGGCACCACGATCACCGCCAAGGGGTGGCCGCAGGAGGCGGCGCTCCGGATGCTGCAGAACAATCTGGACCCCGAGGTCGCCGAGCACCCCGAGCAGCTGGTCGTCTACGGCGGCTCGGGGAAGGCGGCGCGTGACTGGGCGTCCTACGACGCGCTGGTCAGGACGCTCACGACGCTCGAGGGCGACGAGACGCTCCTCGTGCAGTCGGGGCGGCCGGTCGGCGTGTTCCGCACGCACGAATGGGCGCCGCGCGTGCTGATCGCCAACTCCAACCTGGTGCCCGACTGGGCCAACTGGGAGGAGTTCCGGCGGCTGGAGGCGGCCGGGCTCACCATGTACGGGCAGATGACCGCCGGGTCATGGATCTACATCGGCACGCAGGGCATCCTGCAGGGCACGTACGAGACGTTCGCGGCCGTCGCCGCCAAGCGCTTCGGAGGCACGCTGGCCGGGACGATCACGCTGACGGCGGGGCTGGGCGGGATGGGCGGCGCCCAGCCGCTGGCCGTCACCATGAACGGCGGCGTGGCCATCTGCGTCGACTGCGACCCGCGCTCGGTCACCCGCCGCATCGAGCACCGCTACCTCGACGTGGAGGCCGCCTCGCTGGAGGAGGCGCTGCGGCTGGCGTACGAGGCGCGCGACGCGCGGCGGCCGCTGTCGATCGGGGTCGTGGGGAACGCCGCGGAGCTCGTGCCCGCCTTGCTGGCTCGCGGAGCCGAGATCGACATCGTGACCGACCAGACCTCCGCCCATGATCCCCTGATGTACCTGCCGCTCGGCATCGCCTTCGAGGACATGGCCGCGGCGCGGGAGAAAGATCCCGCGGGGTTCACCGAGCGGGCTCGGACCTCGATGGCGCGGCACGTGGAGGCCATGGTCGGGTTCAAGGACGCGGGGGCCGAGGTCTTCGACTACGGCAACTCGATCAGGGGCGAGGCGCGGCTGGCCGGCTACGGGCGGGCCTTCGACTTTCCCGGCTTCGTGCCCGCGTACATCAGGCCGCTGTTCTGCGAGGGCAAGGGGCCGTTCCGGTGGGCGGCGCTCAGCGGCGATCCCGCCGACATCGCCGCCACCGACCGGGCCATCCTGGAGCTCTTCCCCGAGAACGAGCCGCTCGCCCGGTGGATCAGGAAAGCCGGGGAGAAGGTGCACTTCCAGGGGTTGCCCGCGCGCATCTGCTGGCTGGGATACGGCGAGCGCAACGTGGCCGGGGAGCGCTTCAACGACATGGTGGCCTCGGGAGAGCTTCAGGCGCCCGTCGTGATCGGGCGCGACCATCTGGACAGCGGGTCCGTCGCGTCGCCGTACCGGGAGACCGAGGCCATGGCGGACGGGTCGGACGCGATCGCGGACTGGCCGCTCCTGAACGCCCTGCTCAACACGGCCTCGGGGGCGGCCTGGGTGTCGATTCACCATGGGGGCGGGGTCGGGATCGGTCGGTCCATCCACGCCGGCCAGGTGACGGTGGCCGACGGCACGGCGCTGGCCGGGGAGAAGCTGAACCGGGTCCTCACCAATGACCCTGGGACGGGGGTCATGCGGCATGTGGACGCCGGCTACGAGGAGGCCGCAGAGGTCGCCGACGCGCGTGGTGTCCGCATCCCGATGCGGGAGTCCTGACGCCCCCGCCGTCGCGGTTGCGCCGAACCGCCCTGCACGTCGTCTCGCCGCCGCGGCCCTGGGAGGGCGTGGCGCGCAGGCGGGGGCCTCGGCCGAAGTAAGGCACAGTCGGTGCATGGGTGTGGGATGAGAATGCCGGGCAGACGACGTTGGAGGTGGCGTGGGCGACGGATATCACGGTGGGCTGGGCGTGCTGCTGGATGGCCGGAGGTTGTCGCCCGTGCAGCGCAGAATCGCGCACTACCTCGGCGAGCACCTGGACGAGGCGATCTTCCTGTCCAGTGTCGAGCTCGCCGAGCGGGCCGGGGTCAGCCAGCCGTCGGTGACCAGATTCGCCATGGTGCTCGGTTTCGCCGGATATCCGGAGCTACGCCAGGCGCTGCGGCCTCTCGTGCTGGGCGGCGGCGGGGTGCCCGAGCCGCAGGAGAGCCTGCTGCGCGGCGCCATCGACTCTGAGATCCGCAACCTGGCCGTGGTGCGGGAGCGTCTGACGGCGTTCCCGCTCAAGGAGCTGGGCGAGCAACTGGCCGCCACCGAGCCCCTGCCCGTGCTGGGCCTGCGGGTCTCCTGCGGGCTGGCCACGACGTTCGCCTACTACGCCCGCCGGATCCACCCCGACGTGCGGCTGCTCACGCACGGCGGTTCGGAGCTGACCGACGGGTTGCACGCGGCACGGCGAGCCGGGGCGGAGTGGCTGGTGGCCGTGGTGTTGCCGCGTTATCCCACGGAAGCGGTGCAGGCCCTGGACTACGCGGAAAAGCTCGGGCTGAGGGTGGCGGTGATCACCGACAAGCCGGATTTCCCGGCCGAGGTGGTGCTGGACGCACCGGTCGGCGACCGGCTCGTGTTCGACTCGCATGCGGCGCCGCTGGCTCTCGCCATGGCCCTGGTGGAGGCCATGGCGGACGCGGCGCCGCTGCGTACGCAGGCCCGGCTCGACGAGTACGAGCGGATGACCGACGAGACCGGCGCGTTCCTACCCGGCGATCTTGCCTAGCGACCGCATCGACCAGATCGTGGTCACCACCGCCAGCACGATGAACAGCGCGAACGCGATCGGGATCGAGGAGTCGGACAGCTGCCCGGCGAACAGCGCCCGCCCCGCCTCCACCGCGTGATAGAGCGGATTGACCGGCGCGATCGCCTTCATCCATTCGGGCGCGAACGAGATGGGCACGAACAGCCCGGCCAGCAGCATGATCGGCAGCATGAACAGGTTGAGCGTCTGCGACATGCCGTTCTCGTCCCGGATGGTCAGCGCCAGCCCTTGCGACAGGCTGGAGGCGAACAGGCCGGTCGCGGCCATGAGCAACAGCACGAGCACCAGCTCGACGACCCCGATGCGCACGCCCATCGCGATCGCCACGATCAGCACCAGGATCGCCTGGAGGACCAGCTGGACCATGTCCTTGGCCACCCGCCCGAGCACGATGGCCGGTCGCCACGCGGGGCTGACGGCGTAGCGTTCGATCGAGCCGCCGCGCAGCTCGGCGATCAGCCCGAACCCGGAGAACATCGACCCGAAGACGGCGATCATCATCATCGCCGCCGGGGTGAACATGCGCAGGGCGTCGACCGTCGTGCCGCCGGGCGTCATGGTCTTCAGCAGGGGAGCGAACATCACCAGGTAGAGCACCGGCTGCAGGATGCCGAACAGCGGCCAGATCGGATTGCTGAACGACTTCTTCAGCTCGTAGCCGGTGAAGAGGGCGGTGTGGCGGATCATGCGGCGGCTCCGGTGTCGCGCAGGGATCGGCCGGTCTTGGCCAGGAACACGTCGTCGAGCGTGGAGCGGTCGAGCGCGATCGAGCTCAGCTTCACGCCCTGCTCCTCCAGAGCGCGCAGCAGCGCGGGCAGCGTGTGCTCGCCGTCGTCCACGTAGACCCGCAGCAGGTCCTCATCGAGCCGAGTCTCCCGGGCGAGCGGCGCAAGCGTCTCGGCCGCCCGCGCGGGATCGTCGACCCTGAGCGTGATCACGTCGCCGGAGACCTCGCGCTTGAGCGCGGCCGGGGTGCCCTCGGCCACGACCAGGCCGTGGTCGACGATCACCAGCCGGTCGCACAGCGCGTCGGCCTCGTCCAGGTAGTGGGTGCTGAGCAGCACGCTGGTGCCCGACTCGCGGAGCTGCTCTATGCGGTCCCACAGGTTGGCCCGGTTCTGCGGGTCCAGGCCGGTGGTGGGCTCGTCGAGGAAGAGCAGCGGCGGGTTGTGCACCAGGCCGATCGCGATGGCGACCCGCCGCTTCTGGCCGCCGGACAGCGTACGGCCGGGGCGGTCGGCGATCTCGGTGAGGTCGAAGCGCTCCAGCACCTCGGCCGTCGCCTGCTTCGGATCGGCCACGGCGTGGATCTTGGCGGCCATCATGACCTGGGCCCTGGCACTGGTCGTGTCCTCGACCCCGCCGGCCTGGCTCACGTAGCCCAGCCGGCTCCTGACGGCGGCGGGCTCCTTGAGCAGGTCGTGCCCGGCGATCACGGCCGTGCCCGCGTCGGGGGTGATCAGCGTGGCCAGCATCCTGATCGTGGTGGTCTTGCCGGCGCCGTTGGGCCCGAGCACGCCGAAGATCTCGCCCTTCTCGATACGCAGGTCGACGCCGCGCACCGCCTCGACGGTCTGCGGGCCCTTGCGGCTCCTGGTGGTGAACGTCTTCTTTAAGTCGTGCGCCTCAACGATCATGAGACTCCTAGGATGAAATTCACGGCAGTTCGTCTGCCTCGACGCGCGGAATCGCCTTCTCGATCCAGTCGAGCTGGGCCTGGAGCATGGCCCGCGTCAGCAGCAGGTTTTCGCGGATGTGGCCAGGGGCGCCGTGGTGGTGCTTGAGGTCCATGATGTGGCCCATCGTGTCGACGCCCATCTGGAGCTGCGCCATCCTGCCATGCAGAGCGCTCAAAAGCTCCTGCTTTTCCAGCTTGTCCATGAACGTCAGCGCCACCTGGAACGGGTCGATGATGGGTCTGACCTCGTGCCAGGCCTTCAGCAGCAGTCGCTGGAACTCCTCGTGGCCCGCCTGCGTGATCGCGTAGACGCCCTTGCCGCCTTTGCCCGCCTCGACGAGCTCCAGCAGGCCCTCGTCGGCCATCTTGCCGAGCCCGTGGTAGATCGAGCCGTAGGCGACGCTGGCCCAGACGTCGGCGCTCATCCCCTCCAGCCGCCTGCGGACCCCGTAGCCGTTCATGGGGCCGTCGAGGAGGACGCCCAGGATCAGGACGCGCATCGATGACATGGGTTCAAGTTTGTACTCAAATTTGAGTAACCGTCAACATCAATATGCTGACCCTCATGACTGAACGACCTACGGCGCTGGTCACCGGCGCTTCCCGGGGCATTGGCGCGGCCGTCGCGAGGGCGCTGGGGCCCACGCATCACGTCATTCTGGGCGGGCGGGACGAGAGCGCGCTCGCCGAGGTGGCGGCGGAGCTGCCCGACGCGCGGCCATGGCCGGTGGAGCTGACCGAGATCACGGAGGCGGACGTCGCGGGCATCGAGCGGCTCGACGTGCTGGTGCACTCCGCGGGCATCGCCGAGCTCGGCAGGATCGCGGACCTGCCCGCCGAGGTCTGGCGCCGCACCATGGAGGTGAACGTCGTCGCGGTGGCCGAGCTCACCAGGCTGCTGCTGCCCGCGCTCTGCGCGGCCCGCGGCCACGTCGTGTGCGTCAACTCGGGCTCCGGCCAGCGGGCGAACCCCAACTGGGCCGCCTACGCGGCCAGCAAGTTCGCCCTGAAGGCCTTCGCCGACGCACTGCGGCTGGAGGAGCCCGACCTCAGGGTGACCACCGTCTACCCGGGCCGGGTCGCCACCGATATGCAGCACGAGGTGCGCAGATACGAGGGCGGCCCGTTCGAGCCCGGCAAATACCTGCGGGCGGAGAGCGTGGCGCGGGCCGTGCTGGCCGCCGTCACGGCGGGCCCCGACGCCCACCTCACCGAGCTGACCCTGCGACCGGCGGCGGGGCCGGTCAGCTGAACGCTGAATGGATCCATTCACTACAGTGGGTCCATGCTTGAACCACTCGCGCGCATAGGACGGGACCCGGCGACCGGCGGCTACGTCAGGGACGCCTGGTCGGAGGCCGACATGGAGCTACGGGAGTGGTTCGCGGGGGAGGCCGCGCGACGGGGCCTCGACCTGCGGGAGGACCGCAACGGCAACCTGTGGGCCTGGTGGGGCGACCCGGCCGGCCGGCCTGGCGTGGTGACCGGCAGCCACCTCGACTCCGTGCGGCAGGGCGGCGCGTACGACGGTCCGCTCGGCGTCGTCTCCGCCTTCGCCGCCCTCGACCTGCTGAAGAGCCGCGGTGTGACGCCGGGGCGGCCCGTGGGCGTGGTCTGCTTCACCGACGAGGAAGGCGCCAGATTCGGCGTACCGTGCATGGGGTCGCGGCTGCTGACGGGCGCGATCCAGCCGGACAGGGCGCTCGCGCTGACCGACGACGACGGCGACACCCTGGCCGACGTCATGGCCAGAGCCGGGCGGAAGCCGCACGGGATCGGGCGGGACGATGAGACGCTGGCCAACGTCGGCACGTTCGTGGAGCTCCACGTCGAGCAGGGCCGCGGGCTCGTCGACCAGGGACGGCCGGTGGGCGTGGCGAGCGTGATCTGGCCGCACGGGCGCTGGCGGTTCGACTTCCGCGGCCGGGCCGACCACGCGGGCACCACCAGGCTGGCCGACCGCGACGACCCGATGCTGCCGTTCGCCCGCATGGTGCTGGCCGCCCGCGCGGGCGCCGAGCGGCACGGCGTGGTGGCCACGGTCGGCAAGGTGCGCGTCTCGCCCGGCAACGCCAACGCCGTCCCCGGCCTGGTCTCCGCCTGGCTGGACGCCCGCGGGGCGGACGAGCGGGACGTGCGTGAGCTGGTGGCCGAGCTGGCGGAAGGGCTGGACGTGCGGGAAGAATCATGGACGCCGGTGGTCGGCTTCGAGGCGGAGCTCAGGGACCGGCTGGCCCGGGTGGCGGGCGGCGACACGCCCGCGCCGATCCTGCCGACCGGCGCCGGGCACGACGCCGGGATCATGGCCGCGGCGGGCGTGCCGGCCGGGATGTTGTTCGTCAGAAACCCCACCGGCGTGTCCCATTCCCCCGATGAGCACGCCGAGCAGGCAGACTGCGAGGCGGGAGTCGTGGCACTGGCGGACGTGCTGGAGGATCTGTGTCGCTGACGTACTGGTGCGAGCAGGCCTGGCTGCCCGACGGCGTCGCGGACGACGTGATCGTGGTGGTCGAGGGAGGCAGGATCGCGCGGATCGGCCAGGGCCCGCCGCCCGCCGACGCCGGACGGCTGGCCGGGATCACCGTTCCCGGCCTGGCCAACGCCCACTCGCACGCGTTCCACCGCGCGCTCAGAGGCGCCGCGCAGGAGGGAAAGGGCGACTTCTGGACCTGGCGCGATCGGATGTACGAGGTGGCCACCCGGCTCGACCCCGACAGCTACCTGCGCCTGGCCACGGCCGTGTACGCCGAGATGGCGCTGGCCGGGGTGACCTGTGTGGGCGAGTTCCACTACCTGCACCACGCGCCGGGCGGCAAGCCGTACGACGACCCCAACGCCATGGGCCACGTCCTCGTCCAGGCCGCTCGCGACGCCGGGCTGCGCATCACGCTGCTCGACACCTGCTACCTGTCCGGCGGCATGGGCGCGCCGCTGGCCGGCGCGCAGGTCCGCTTCGGTGACGGCGACGCCGAGCGCTGGGCCGTCAGGGCCGATGACCTGGCCGCCTCCTACGAAGGTCAGGGTGACGTGGAGATCGGCGCGGCCATCCACTCGGTGCGGGCGGTGCGGCCCGAGCAGATGCCGGTCGTCGCCGAGTTCTCCCACCGGCACGCGGCGCCCCTGCACGTGCACGTCTCCGAGCAGCGCGCGGAGAACGCGGCCTGCGTCGAGATGTACGCCGCCACGCCCGTCCAGCTCCTGCACGAGCACGAGGCGCTGGGACCGCGCTCGACCGCCGTGCACGCCACCCACCTGACTGACGTGGACGTCGAGCTGCTCGCCCACTCGGGCACGCACGTCTGCATGTGCCCCACCACCGAGCGCGACCTCGCCGACGGCATCGGCCCCGCCAGGACCCTCGCCGACCGGGGCGCGCCGATCACGCTCGGCTCCGACAGCCATGCTGTGATCGACCTGTTCGAAGAGGCCAGGGCGGTCGAGCTGGACGAGCGGCTGGCCAGCGGGAAACGCGGCCACTGGTCCGCCGCCGACCTGCTCGCCGCGGCCACGACCGCCGGCCACACCTCGCTCGGCTTCCCCGACGCGGGCATGCTCGTGCCCGGCGCCCGGGCCGACCTGGTGTCGGTGCGCCTCGACTCCGTGCGCACGGCGGGCGCGAGCGGAGCGGAGGCCGTGGTGTTCGCGGCCACGGCGGCCGACGTGCACTCGGTGGTGTCCGGCGGGCGGCGCGTCGTCGAGGACGGCAGGCATGTGCTGGGCGACGTCGGATCCATGCTGGCCGAGGCGATCGGAGCGCTGCGATGACCACGACCCTCATCGACGGCATCGGGCTGTTGTACACCGGCGATCCGGAGCGGGAGGAGATCCCCGACGCGGCGCTGGTCCTGGCCGACGGCCTGGTGGCCTGGGTGGGTCCCGCCGCGCAGGCCCCTGACGCCGACGAGCGACTGGACGTGCGAGGGCGCGCCGTCATCCCCGGCTTCGTCGACAGCCACGCGCACCTGATCTTCGCCGGCGACCGTACGGCGGAGTTCCGGGCCCGGATGTCCGGCGAGCCCTACACCGGGGGCGGCATCAGGACGACGGTCGCCGCCACCCGGCAGGCCGGCGACGCCGAACTGGCCGCCCGCGCCCATGCCCTGGTGACCGAGATGCGCGCCCAGGGCACCACCACCGTGGAGATCAAGAGCGGGTACGGGCTGACGGTCGAGGACGAGCGACGCTCCCTGGAGATCGCCACGGGGCTGACCGGCGAGACCACCTTCCTGGGGGCGCACGTGGTGCCCGCGGACATGGACGCGGACTCCTACGTGCGGCTGGTGGCCGGGGAGATGCTGGAGGCGTGCGCGCCGTACGCCAAGTGGGTGGACGTGTTCTGCGAGCGCGGGGCGTTCGACGGTGACCAGACGCGGGAGATCCTCAGCGCCGGAATGAAGGCGGGGCTCGGGGTGCGGGTGCACGCCAACCAGCTCGGCGAAGGGCCGGGTGTGCGGATCGCCTGCGAGCTGGGGGCCGCCTCGGCCGACCACTGCACGCACCTGACGCCCGCGGACGTGGACGCGCTGGCGTCCTCAGAAACGGTGGCGACGTTGTTGCCAGGGGCCGAGTTCTCGACCAGGTCGCCGTATCCGGACGCCAGACGGCTGATCGACGCCGGGGTCACCGTGGCGCTGGCCACCGACTGCAATCCGGGGTCCTCCTACACGTCGTCGATGGCGTTCTGCGTGGCGCTGGCCGTGCGCGAGATGCGCATGACGCCGCTGGAGGCGATCAGGGCGGCCACGTACGGCGGGGCGCGCGCGTTGCGGCGCACGGACGTAGGCTGGCTGCGGCCCGGAGCCCGCGCGGACCTCGTCGTGCTCGACGCCCCCTCATACGTGCATCTGGCCTACCGGCCCGGCGTTCCCCTCGTTCACCAGGTGCTTCAGGGCGGTCTCCTCCTTGAGGAGGACATCCAGAACCCTCCCTCGGACGTAGTGCTTTAGGGAATCTTTGCATCTGGCCGGACGTTGGCCGGATATAGAACGCAGCTGCGGAACGAGGTGCCTGGGGATGGCAAGGCCTACGGGGAGTCGCACGCAGGAGCAGCACGTCGCGGATCGAGATCTGCTGGGGACATACCTGGCGGAGATCGGCCGGGTCCCGTTGCTTACAGCGGAGGAAGAGGTGGAGCTCGCCAAGCGGATCGAAGCGGGACTCTTCGCCGAGCAGTTGCTCGACAGCGGGGGCTCGGAGCCGCGCATCGGGGATGCGGCCGACGAGGAGCTGGAGCGCCTGGCCATCTCGGGTCAGCGGGCGAAGGACGAGTTCATCCAGGCCAACCTCCGGCTGGTGGTGGCGGTGGCCAGGAAATACTCGGGCCGGGGGATGCCGCTCATCGACCTCGTCCAGGAGGGGAACCTTGGCCTGGTGCGGGCGGTGGAGAAGTTCGACTACCAGCGGGGATACAAGTTCTCCACCTACGCGACGTGGTGGATCAGGCAGTCGGTGGGGCGGGCCATCCACGAGCAGGCGCGGCCGGTGCGGCTGCCGACGCACGCCGGGGAGCAGATGACCCGGCTGATGCGCGTACGCAGGGACATGCTGGCCGAGTTCGACGCCGAGCCGACCGATGACGATCTTGCCGAGATCCTCGAGCTGCCCATCGAACGGGTGCGTGAGCTGCGGCGCTGGGCCTCCGATCCCGTCTCACTCCAACTGGGGGTGGGCGACGAGGACGAGACCGAACTCGGCGACATGATCGCGGACGACACGTGGGCCGATCCCGAGCAGCAGGCGATCGACATCCTGGAGCGGGAGCGGCTGGAGCTGTGGCTGACCGGGCTCGAGGGGCCGACCAGCGAGATGTTGCGGTGGCGCTATGGGCTGGTGGACGGGCGTGAGCACACGTTGACCGAGGTCGGGGAGCGCTACGGCATCGGCCGCGACCGGGCCCGGCGCATCGAACGCGACGCCTTGGCCCGTCTCCGCAAGATGGCCACGGCCGCCGCCTGACCCACCCATCCTTCCCAAGCCGCCGGCTCCGCTCCCGGAACCGGCGGCTGCGTATTTTCCGGCACCGGGCCCTGCGCCCCGATACCCGACGCCGCTCCGTGCCTGACGCCTCCGGCCCGCCCACGGACCCGCTCGCCCACGGACCCGCACGCCGACCGGCTCGGCTGCCCATGCGCTTGGGGCGCTCATGGGCTCGGCCGTCCATGCGCTCGGCCGTCCATGCGCTCGGCCGTCCATGCGCTCGGCCGTCCATGCGCTCGGCCGTCCACGGGCTCGGGCGCCCATGGGCTCGGTTGCTCACGGGCTCGGCTGCCCGCCGGCTGTGGCCTACAGAGCCGCGCTTCGGAGCAGCCGCGTCATGTGCTGCCACCGCATGCGACGGCGGAGGCCGCCGTGCGCCGCGCCCACGGGGCGTGGCGCGGTGGGGGCCGGCGCCTGTCGCGGTGCTCAGCCACCAGTGGGGTGGAGGAGCCGGCGGAGGAATTCTTCGACGGCCGCCTCGGCGGCGGCGTGGTCGCCGCCCCGCGCCACCAGCAGGACGCTCTCGTTGATGGCGGCCAGCAGCATGTGCGCGTGCAGGTCCAGAAACTCCGCCGGCACCGCCTCCGTGCCCTTCAAGGCCGCTTTCAGCATGCCGAACGAGTAGCGCTCCTCCATGGCCCGCCACCGCTCCCACCCCAGCACCGCAGGCGCGTCGATGAGGACGATCTGCTTGATGACCGGGTCCCCGGCGAGCCTGATCCAGGCCAGGACCCCGGCCCTCAGTGCGGCGGCAGGGTCGGTGATGCCGTTCACCGCCTCAATGATCTTGACCTGCACGGCCGACTCCGTGGCCTCGAGCACCGCCTCGAACAAGGCGTCCTTGCCCGCGTAGTGGTGGTAGAGCGCCCCTCTGCTCAGCCCTGTCTCCTGCAGGACCGTCTCGATCGAGGTGTCGTCGTAGCCCCGCTCGGCGAACAGCCGCGTGGCGATGGCCAGGACCTTGTCGCGGGTTGCCGCGCCGCGCTCCGCCTTGAGGTTCATGGACTCACTGTAGACAAACCGACTGTCAGTCGGTAATTTCATAGACCGACAGTCGGTTTGTAATCCGATGTGGAGGTCATCTGTGGACGGCATCAACTACGTGGACGTCGGGCAGGGGCCGGTGGCGCTGTTCGTGCACGGCGTCGGGACCAGCTCGTACCTGTGGCGCAACGTCATCGCCGAGCTCCGCGACGAGCGCCGCTGCGTCGCCATCGACCTGCCGCTGCACGGCGGCAGCGCGCCGCGCGAGGACCTGTCGATCCCCGCGCTCGCCGAGGCGGTGGAAGAGCTGTGCGAAGAGCTCGGCCTCACCGACGTGGATCTCGTCGCCAACGACACCGGCGGCGCCGTCGCCCAGATCTTCGCGGTACGGCACCGCGAGCGACTCCGCACGCTCACCCTCACCAACTGCGACGTGCACACCAACACCCCGCCGAAGGCGTTCGAACCCACCGTCGAGCTGGCGCGAAGGGGCGAGTTGGCCGAGCTCACCGCCGCCGTGCTCGACCAGCCGGAGCTGGTGGCCAAGACCGCCTTCGGTGAAGGTTACGAGCGGATCGACGACCCAGCCGCGCTGGTGGAGGCGTATCTCCGGCCGATCTTCGCCAAGCCGGGCGGCGGCCGGGCCTTCGAGCGCATGCTGGCCTCCCTCGACGCCAAGGACATGATCGCCATCGAACCGCAGCTCACCGTGCTGACCGTGCCGACGCTCGTGGTGTGGGGCACGGGCGACGTCTTCTTCGACGTGAGCTGGGCCCGCTGGTTGCGCGACACGATCCCCGGCGTCAGAGAGATCGTCGAGATCGAAGGCGGCCGGTTGTTCTTCCCCGACGAGCGGGCCGCCGAGCTGGTGCCGCATGTGCGGCGCTTCTGGGCGGCTCAGGAGTCATAGGCTGCCTTGCGTGCATGTAGAGACGCTGCGTCGTTATCCGGTCAAATCGATGCTGGGTGAGGAGATCGCGGAGAGCGAGGTGACCGAGCGCGGGCTGGCCGGTGATCGCGCGCGGGCGGTGCTCGACGTCGCTACCGGGAAGATCGCCAGCGCGAAGAACCCGCGGCTCTGGCGGGATCTGCTGACCATCGAAGGGGCACGCGTCCCAGACGACGCGGAGTTGTCCCGGCTGCTGGGGCGCGCGGTGCGGCTGATCGACGTGCCGCCGGAGGGTGCCGAGTTCGAGCGCTCCGTTCCCGAGCGGGTTCTGGCCGAGGGCATTGAGGCGGAGGTGCCGCACACCGTCGGCACGCTCGGGGCCGCCTCGCCCGGTGGCACGTTCTTCGACTTCGCGCCGGTGCACCTGATCTCGACCTCGGCCGTGGAGCGGATCGGCGCGCTCAGTCCGCGCGGGCACGTCGAGGTCCTCCGCTACCGTCCCAACCTGATCATCGCGACCGGCCCGGCGGGCTTTCCCGAGAACGACTGGGTGGGCCGGGAGCTGCACGTCGGTGGCGACGTGGTGCTGGAGGTCATCGTGGCCAGCCCGCGCTGCGCCGTGCCGACGCTGGCGCACGGGGCGCTGGGGCGGGATGTCGAGGCACTGCGGACGGTGGCCAGGCACAACAGGGTGCCGGTGTTCGACATGGGACCGCAGCCGTGCGCGGGGGTCTACGCGCGCGTGCTGCGGCCCGGCCGGATCAGGAAGGGCGATCCGGTGCGTCTCGGCTGAGCCGGGCCGCGGTGCGTCGCGCCCGGCCCAGGCTCGTCTGGCTCAGGCCAGGGGCGCGAGGTACTTGTCCAGGTCGTCGAGGATCTTGCCGGCGGCCGTGACGCCGATGCCGAGCATCCAGATCTCGTCGTCCACGTTGTGGGCGTTGCCCGACTTGACCGCCTCCAGGTTCTTCCACAGCGGCCCGCCGGTCACCGTGGCCTGCGACTTGGCGGCGGCCTCGCCGTACGCGCTGTAGAAGATCGCGTCGGCTTCGGCCTTGGCGATGTTCTCCTGGCTCAGCTTGCCGAAGCGCTTGTCCTGCTGGTCGGCGAGCTGCTGCGCCGCGGGCCTGGGGATCCCGGCGTCACCCACGACGATGCCGCTGAACGACTCGGGGCCGTAGAGCCGAATTTCGGTCGGCATGAACCG
Organism: Nonomuraea turcica; assembly: GCF_030718205.1. Taxonomy (GTDB): domain Bacteria; phylum Actinomycetota; class Actinomycetes; order Streptosporangiales; family Streptosporangiaceae; genus Nonomuraea. The sequence goes on along the minus strand of NZ_JAUZQF010000008.1, from coordinate 150,008 downwards.
CACGATGCCGACCTCCAGCTTCGAGAACTTCGCGCCGACCTCCTTGGCCCGCGTCTCATAGGCGGACAGCAGCTGCGTGGCCTGGTCCTTCTTGCCCAGCGCCTCGGCGTCGAGCAGGAAGTTCTCCTTCCAGGTGACGCCGACCTTCTCGGTGAACACGGTGGGCGCGATCTTGCTGAGCTTGTCGTAGAAGGCCGCCTGCCGGAACTTGGAGCCGAGGATGAGGTCCGGCTTGAGCGCGATGATGGCCTCGATGTTCGGGGCCTGGAGAGTGCCCACCGCCTTGGTGGCGGACAGGGCCGAGCCCAGGTAGGCAGGCCACTTCTGGTTCTCCTGGGCCTGCGCCGCGCCCACGGGCGCCAGGCCGAGCGTGACCATGGTGTCGAGCTTGTCCGTGTCGAGGACCACGACCCGCTGCGGGGTCATCGGCACCTTCGTCTCGCCCATGGCGTGCTTGACGGTCCTGGTGGGGCCCGTCTCCTGGGAGGAGGTGGAGGTTCCGCACGCGGCGAGGGCGAGCAGGGGGAGCATGGCGGCGACGGCCAGGCGGAGACGCATGAGGATTCCTTGATCATTTAGGTTAGGCAACCCTAAGTATCTCATGCCGGAAATTGCCGTGCAGGAATGGGATCTGTGAGACGTCCGAAACGTACCTGAAACACCCGTCCGGCGAGATTCACGAATGTGAAACAAGCCTGGTCGCGCCACGAAACTCCGGGAGAACACGCTGTGGCAACACGTCACACGTAAGGAGGGTCGCTTCGATGATCGACAGCGGCACTACCGCCTGGATGCTGGTATGCACCGCCCTGGTGCTGCTGATGACTCCGGGCCTCGCGTTCTTCTACGGGGGCATGACCAGGGCCAAGAGCGTCCTGAACATGATGATGATGTCGTTCGTCAGCATCATCGTCGTCACGGTCGCTTGGGTCCTCTACGGTTACTCCCTCGCGTTCGACGCCGCCGGCGATGGCTCCGGCGTCGTCAACAAGATCGTCGGAGGGTTGGACTACCTCGGCTTGAGCGGGGTCTTCAACGCCGTCTACGAGGGTCTCATCCTCGAGGGCGGCAACGTCACCGCCGAAGCAGCGGCGGCCGACAACTTCCCCCTCATGGTCTTCTCCGCCTTCCAGCTGACCTTCGCCATCATCACCGTGGCGCTGATCAGCGGCGCGATCGCCGACCGGGCCAAGTTCGGCGCGTGGGTGGTGTTCTCCCTGCTGTGGGCCACCCTGGTCTACTTCCCCGTCGCTCACTGGGTCTGGGGCGGCGGCTGGCTGGGGCAGCTCGGCATCGAGGACTTCGCCGGCGGTACGGTCGTCCACATCAACGCCGGTGCCGCGGCGCTCGCGCTCGCGCTCGTCCTGGGCAAGCGCAAGGGCTGGCAGAAGGAGCCCATGCGGCCCCACAACCTGACGCTGGTGCTGCTCGGCACGGGTCTGCTGTGGTTCGGCTGGTTCGGCTTCAACGCCGGCTCCGAGCTGGCCCCCGACCAGACCGCCGGTCTGGCGTTCATGAACACCCAGATCGCCACCGCCGTCGCGGCAGGCGCCTGGATGCTGGTGGAGAAGCTGCGCGACGGTCACGCGACCACGCTCGGCGTCGCCTCCGGTGCGGTGGCCGGTCTGGTCGCCATCACCCCGGCCTGTGGTTTCGTCGACCCGTGGGCGGCCGTGGTCATCGGCCTGCTCGCCGGTGTGATCTGCGCCTACGCCGTGGGCCTGAAGTACAAGCTCGGCTACGACGACTCCCTCGACGTGGTCGGCGTGCACCTGGTCGGCGGTCTGATCGGCGCCATCTCGCTGGGCTTCTTCGCGGCCTACCCGTTCCTGCCCGGCCAGAACAAGGGCATCCTGATCGAGGGCGGGCAGATCAGCCAGCTCGGCCTTCAGGTGCTCGGCCCGGTCGTGGTCGGCCTCTACTCCTTCGTGATCTCCTGGATCCTCGGTAAGATCATCGACAAGACGATGGGCTTCCGCATCGCGGAAGACGCCGAGGTCACCGGTGTCGACATCACCACCCACGCCGAGACCGGCTACGACATCGGCACCTTCCACGCCTCGGGCGTGACGTCCTCCAACGGCCCCGCCCCCGCTCCTAAGAAGGTGGACGCATGAGGCTCATCACGGCGATCATCAAGCCCTTCAAGCTGGATGACGTGAAAGCCGCACTGGAACAGTTCGGCATCAAGGGAATGACGGTCAGCGAGGCGAGCGGCTACGGCCGGCAGCGCGGCCACACCGAGGTCTACCGCGGCGCCGAATACCAGGTCGACCTGGTGCCGAAGGTCCGGCTGGAAGTCCTCGCCGAAGAGGATGACTCCGAGGACGTGATCGACGTCATCGTCAAGGCCGCGCACACCGGCAAGATCGGTGACGGCAAGGTCTGGTCCGTGCCCGTGGACACCGTCATCCGCGTACGCACGGGAGAGAGGGGCCCGGAGGCCCTGTGACCTGGGAGCACGGCAGGGTTTCCATCATTGATGTGCGGCGAAGCCCGGACAACGGCGTCCGGGCGGAGCTCGGCAAGGGGGCGCAGGAGTGAGGGGAGAGACCCGTTCGTACGCCGCGGCCCGCAAGGAGCGGACCGCGGACACCGACCGATGGCTCAAGGATCTCTTCCGCACGGCGAGCGACGGTGACCACGTCTCGTTGGTCGCCGTCGGGAGCTTGGGAAGGGGCGAGCTGGCCCCCGGCAGCGACCTCGACCTGGTCCTGCTGCACAACGGGCGGCCCGACGTGGCCAGGATCGCCGACCGGATCTGGTATCCGGTCTGGGACTCCGCGGCCAATCTGGATCACTCCGTGCGCACGGTCGAAGAGGCCGTGGCCGTCGCCAGGCAGGACCTGAAGGCCGTGCTCGGCCTCATCCAGGCCAGGCACGTGGCCGGCGACCCCGAGCTGACGAGGAAGGCCAGGGAGGCGGTGCTCGCCGAGTGGCGGGCCGACTCCCGGCGCAGGCTGGGCGAGCTGCGTGACGCGGCCGACCAGCGGGCCCAGGCCAGCGGCGAGCTCGCTTTCCTCCTCGAGCCCGACCTCAAGGACGGCCGCGGCGGTCTCCGCGACGTCCAGGCCATGCAGGCCGTGGCGGCGGCCTGGGTCGCCTCCGCGCCGGGTCCCCGGGCGCGGGAGGCGTACGAGTTCATCCTCGACGTGCGGCACGCGCTGCACATCGTCACCGCCCGCGGCACCGACCGGCTGGTCCTGCAGGAGCAGGACGCCGTGGCCGGCCTGCTCGGCCTGCTGGACGCCGAGGCGCTCATGCGCAGGCTCGCCGAGGCGGGCCGCACGATCTCTCATGCTTTCGACGGCACCTGGCGCACCGTTGACAGACTCCTGTCAGGCCCCGCTCCCCGAGGCCGCCGCCCGCTGGCGGACGGCGTGGTCGAGCACGGCGGCGAAGTGGTGCTCGCCCGGGGGATCGACCCCCGCAAGGACCCCGTCCTGGTGCTGCGCGCGGCGGCCGCCGCGGCGGACTCCGGGCTGCCGCTCGCGCCCGCGACCGTGTCCGTTCTCGCAGCTCAGTCGCCTCCCATGCCGGTGCCGTGGCCCGAGGAGGCCCGTGACGCGCTGGTGTCGATCCTCGGCGCCGGCCGCGCTGCCGTGCCCGTGTGGGAGGAGCTCGATCAGGCGGGCATCCTTGTCAAGTTGCTTCCTGACTGGGAGCGGGTTCGCCATCGCCCGCAGCGCCATCCGATCCACCGCTTCACCGTCGACCGGCACCTCATCGAAGCCGCCGCGAACGCCGCCAGCCACACCCGCGAGGTCTCGCGTCCCGACCTTCTGCTGATCGCGGCGCTGCTGCACGACATCGGCAAGGGCTGGCCGGGCGACCACTCGGCGACCGGCGAGGTCGTCGTCCGCGACATCGCCACCCGCATCGGCCTGCCCGCGTCCGACGTGGACACCCTGGCCACGGTCGTACGCCACCACCTGCTGCTGCCCGAGACCGCCACCCGCAGGGACCTCGACGACCCCGTCACGATCGAGAAGGTCGCCGGCACCGTCGGCTCACGGGAAGTGCTCGACCTGCTGGCCGCGCTGGCCGTCGCCGACGGCCACGCGACCGGGCCCGCCGCCTGGAACAGCTGGAAGGCCGGGCTGGTCGCCGACCTCGTGCGCCGGGTGAGGTCCGTGCTGGCCGGCTCGCCGCCGCCCAAGCCGCCCACCCTGTCGCCGGACCAGACCGCGCTGGCCAGGCACGGCGGCGGCGCCGTACGCGTCAACGGGGGATCCGTCACGGTCGTGGCCCCTGACCGGGTGGGGCTGCTCTGGAGCGCCGCCGGCGTGTTGTCCGCGCACCGGCTCATCGTGCGCTCCGCCTCGTCCGCCTCCGCGGGCTCCACAGCGGTGATCGAGTTCTCCGTCATCCCGGAGTACGGCACCCCGCCCGACCCCGCCACGCTGGAGTCCGATCTCCGTCTCGTCCTTGCCGGCCGTCTTGACATCGAGCAGCGGCTGGCCCGCCGTTCGCGTGCGGTGCGGCCGCCCCGCGTACCTGTGGCCCCACCTCGGGTGACACTGGTCGACGACGCCTCCGCGACGGCCACCGTCGTGGAAGTCAGGGCCCATGACAGGCCGGGGCTGCTGTGGCGTATTGGACGGGCGTTCGGGGAGTGCGGTCTTGACGTGAGAGCCGCTCGCGTAGAGACTCTCGGCGCGGAGGCGGTTGACGTCTTCTACGTTGTCGATCGCGCCGGTCGCCCCCTCAGCGACGATGCGCAGAGGGCGCAAGTCCGCGATCAAGTGCTTGCCGCGCTGCGATAACCAAGAGCACACGACTGCCGGTCACAAATGTAACGATTGTGTCGGAATTGACGGTTAAGTCGGTTGCTCGGATACCTTGTGGACGGCTTGAGGCCCGTTGCCAACGGGACGATGTGAGGGGTAGCGGAAGCAGTGACTACGGGGAACTCCGACAGCGGCGTCGCCGCGAAGCGGGACCGCGGGAAGCGGTCGCTGCCACGGCTTCGTCTGCGCAACTGGCGCGTGCGGTGGCGTCTGACCGCGCTCATCCTGGTTCCCACCATCGCCGCCGTCGTGCTGGGCGGCGCGGACGTGGCGGCCTCAGTCCAGAGCATCGCCGACTACGACCGCACTGCCACCGCCGCCGAGCAGTCGGGGCGCATCCGCGACCTGGTCCAGGCGATCGGCCTGGAGCGTGACACCGGCGGCTGGATCGGCGCCAGCCGCGCGATGCGCAAGACGCTCGCCCAGCCGCTCGCCGAGCGCAAGGCGGCCGTCGACAAGCTCGTCGCGACCGTCCGCACCGACATCGACTCGATCGACGACTCCTACGGCCCGCGCGTGGTCAAGGCCGCCGAGCAGGCGCGGGGCGACCTGACCCGGCTGACGCGGATCAGGGCCGAGGGCCAGACCCGCACCATCCAGTACGACTTCCTCACCGACAGCCTGCTCAACCTGCACGACGAGCTGAGCCTCATGTCCGAGGACTCCCAGATCGTGGGCCAGTTCCGCGCCTTGAGCGCGCTCGCGCGGGCGAAAGAGGAGGTCTCCCGGCAGCGGGTCCTGCTGCTCCAGGCCTCCTACGCCCCCAACTCGGTGGACTCCAAGACCGTCGAGCAGTTCATCGCCTCCAACGCCCGCCAGCTGGACGACATCTCGACCGTCGGCACCGAGGCCGGCGTCGAGACCGGCCTGCAGCTGTCCAAGACGCTGACCTCCAGGCCCGAGTACGTCGGCGTCCAGCTCACCAAGTCCCGCGCGATCACGCTGGCCAGCGGCCGGGCGCCCGGCGTCCGGATCACGGACAACCTGATCTCCGCCAGGGCCAGCCGCCAGGAGTGGTTCGAGAACAACGGCGTCGTCATCGACGTCCTGCACAACATCGAGCGGGATCTGGCCGGCCAGGTGAACCTGCGGAGCCAGGAGCTGCGCGAGTCCGAGATCCGCAACGCGATCATCGCGGGTGTGCTGATCGTCGCGCTGCTGGTGCTGGTCCTGCTGCTCACCGTGGCCATCGCCCGGTCCATGGTCACCCCGCTGCGCCGGCTGCGTACCGAGGCCCTGGAGATCGCCGGCTTCCGCCTGCCCGACGTGGTGCGCCAGCTGCGGGTCAGCGGCGACGCGGGCGTCACCGACGTACGGCCGATCGAGGTCGAGGGCAACGACGAGATCGGTGAAGTGGCGCGCGCCTTCGACCAGGTGCACCGGCAGGCCGTGCGCCTGGCGGGCGAGGAGGCCGAGCTCCGCGGCAACATCAGCTCGATGTTCGTCAACCTCTCGCGCCGCACCCAGACGCTGGTCGAGCGGCAGATCTCACTGATCGACGGCCTGGAGAAGGGCGAGCAGGAGGGCGCCAGGCTGGCCGACCTGTTCAAGCTCGACCACCTGGCCACCCGCATGCGCCGCAACTCCGAGAACCTCCTGGTCCTCGCCGGCCACGAGGCCACCCGCCGGCGCAGCCAGCCGGCCAAGCTGGTCGACGTCGTCCGCGCCGCGCTGTCGGAGGTCGAGGGCTACGAGCGTGTCCAGGTCCGGGTCCACCGCACCACGTCGGTGCTCGGCAGCTGCGCGAACGACCTGGTCCACCTGGTCGCCGAGCTGGTCGAGAACGCCATCCAGTTCTCCCCGAACACCTCTCAGGTCATGGTCACCAGCAGCCTCATCGAGGGCGGCGGCGCGCTGCTGTCGGTGAGCGACACCGGCATCAGCATGACCGAGGAGGAGCTCGCCGAGGCCAACCGCCGCCTGGCCGAGCCGCCAGTGGTGGACGTGTCGGTGTCGCGGCGCATGGGCCTGTTCGTGGTCGGCCGCCTGGCGCTGCGCCACGGCATCAGGGTGCAGCTCAGGAAGGGCGAGGGCGCCGGCCTGATCGCCATGGTGCTGCTGCCGCCCACGCTGATCGCCGACGGCATGCAGCAGCCGCTGCCGCAGCGCCCCGCGTTCGGTGGCGGGACCGCGCCCACCCCGGCGTTCGGCACGCCAGGTCCGCAGGCGCCGCAGAACGGCATGTTCCGGTCGTTCGGCAGCTTCGACTCCGTCGACCGCGGACCAGCCAGACCCGGTCCGTACGACAGCGTGCCCGGTACGCAGAAGCCCGCGTTCGACTCCTTCGGCGCGGACCCCGGCCGTAGCGGGATAGCCGGGTTCACCGCCGACACCGACGGGGGCTCCTACCGCAGGCAGCCGCCCTCGTTCGACTCCGGGTCCTTCTCGTCGTACCCCAGCCCGGGATCGTACCCATCTGGTAATGGCGCGTTCCAGACGCCGCAGTCGTACGCGACGAATGACGTGCGCAAGCCGGACCCGACGCCGTCGGTCGAGGTGTCGCCGATGGAGCCGGAGCAGGAGGAATACCTGCCGATCTTCGCGTCGGTGGAGTCCGCCTGGTTCCGCAGGCCGCCCGGCGAGCAGCCGAAGCCCGCGGGCGAGGTCGGGGCCACTCCCGCGCAACCCGTACCCTCTGGGGAGGAAGCGTGGCGAACGGCCGCAGACGCCGGATGGCGGGCGGCGGCCGCAGCCAGCGAGCCCAGCCTCGGCGGCACGACCGCCGCCGGGCTGCCGAAGCGCACCCCCAAGGCCAACCTGGTGCCGGGTACGGCGAGCCAGCCACCCGCGCCGGCCCAACAGCCGCAGCAGCGGCAGGCGCCTGCGCAGCCGGTCTCAGCGGACCGGATACGCAGTCGGCTGGCCAGCTACCAGCAGGGTGTGCGCCGCGGTCGCCAGGAACTTCGTGGACAGGAGGAACAGAGTGAGTAAGCGTCCCGTCGGGGAGGATGCGTGACAACCCTTAGCCATGAGGCGCACAGGTTCGACTGGCTGATCACCGACTTCGTCCGCAACACGCCCGGAGTCGCGCATGCCGTCGTGGTCTCCGCGGACGGCCTGTCCCTGGCCGCCTCGGAGGGCTTCCCACCGGATCGAGCCGACCAACTGGCCGCCGTTTCGGCCGGCCTGCTGAGCCTGACCGTGGGCGCGTCCAGGGTGTTCGAGGGCGGTGCGGTGACGCAGACCGTCGTCGAGATGCAGCGCGGGCTGCTGCTGGTCATGGCGATCAGCGACGGCTCGGTGCTGACGGTGCTGGCGGGTCCTGATTGTGACATGGGGTTGGTGGCGTACCAGATGACGCTGCTGGTAGACAGAGCGGGACAAGCGCTCACGCCGTCCCTGCGCGCCGAACTACAGGCCGCCAGGTCGCGGTGATGTGATGGAACTGATGGGAGAGGGCCGTGTACGGCACTGACGGAATCGGGGAAGAAGAGCCCCTGTTCCGTCCCTACGCGGTGACAGGCGGCCGTTCTGAGCCGCGCTATCACCTCGCCATGGAGACGTTGATCTCGTCCATGTCGATCCCGGACGAAGAGATGGTCCTGCTCACCCCCGAGCAGGAGGCCATCATGCAGCTATGCAGAACGTTCCGGTCGGTCGCCGAGATCTCGGCCCTGCTCCGCGTTCCGCTGGGCGTGGCCCGGGTGCTTGTGGCGGACATGTCCGACGAAGGGCTTGTCCGCCTGCACCAGCCACGCCTCAGCCAGGGACAGCCAGACCTCAACATGCTCGAAAGGGTGCTCAGTGGACTACGCAGGCTCTAGCCCCGGGCTTACGTCGACGAAGATCGTCGTGGCCGGGGGGTTCGGCGTGGGCAAGACGACGTTCGTGGGGGCGGTGTCGGAGATCCTCCCGCTCACCACGGAAGCGGTCATGACCGACGCGTCCGCGGGCATCGACGACCTCGGGATGACCCCGAACAAGCAGACCACGACCGTGGCCATGGACTTCGGCCGGGTCTCGCTCGACCGCGACCTGATCCTCTACCTGTTCGGCACGCCCGGGCAGCACCGGTTCTGGTTCATGTGGGACGACCTGGTGAAGGGCGCGATCGGGGCGGTCGTGCTGACCGACACCCGGCGTCTGGCCGACAGTTTCCCCGCGATCGACTACTTCGAAGAGGCCAAGCTGCCCTTCGTGATCGGCATCAACGGCTGGGACGGCCAGTTCCTGCACTCCGACAACGAGGTCAGGGAGGCGCTCGCGCTCCCGTCGCACGTGCCGGTGGTGCGTACCGACGCCCGTGACCGCGAGTCGGTGAAGGCGACGCTGATCGCGCTGGTCGAGCACGTCGTCCGCCTTCGCGCGGCGCCGGTGCACTAAGCCCGCGTTCGTCGGGGGCGGCAGCTTGAGCCGCGGCATCTGGTTTTCAAGGTCTTTTGGGAACCCCCTCGGGCTGGCCGCCGCACTGCGTGCCTGCGGCCCGCTGGACTCGCCGTAGCCGGCATCTGGTTTTTCAAGGTCTTTTGGGAACCCCCTCAGGCTGGTCGCCGCACTGCGTGCCTGCGGCCCGCTGGACTCGCCGTAGCCCGCGCATTCTCTCGTTAGGTACGTCGTTCAGCCGGTAACCGTACGTTGTACCGTACGAGGGTGACCGTGGAGTATTCGGGGAAAGGCGATCCCGCCCGCAGCCTGGCGCTGCTCTGGCGGACCAGTGAGCGGACCAGCCGCAAGGGCAGGCCTGAGCTGAGCGTGGAGCGGATCGTGCGCGCGGCCATCGACGTGGCCGACGCTGAGGGGTTGCAGGCGCTGTCCATGCGGCGGGTGGCCGAGCGGCTGGGCGTGGGCACGATGTCCCTCTACACGTACGTGCCCGGCAAGCCGGAGCTGTTCGACGTCATGCTCGACACGGTCTACGGCGAGACCGCCAGGCCGGAGGACGCGCCGGGCGGCTGGCGGGGCAGGCTGGAGCAGATCGCCAGGGAGAACTGGGCGCTCTATCTGCGGCATCCGTGGCTGCTGCAGATCGCGGCAACCCGGCCGGTGCTCGGGCCGAACGCCACCGCGAAATACGACTACGAGTTGCGCGCCGTGGACGGCATCGGCCTGACGGACCTGGAGATGGACTCGGTGATCACGCTGATCACCGGCTTCGTGCACGGGGCGGCCAGAGGGGCGGTGGAGGCCGCGCAGGCCGAGAGCCAGACGGGGATGACCGACGAGCAATGGTGGGCCGCGCACGCGCCCTTCCTCAGCCTGATCGCCGACCCCGGGCGCTTCCCCACGGCCGCCAGGGTGGGCCAGGCGGCCGGCGAGGCGCTCAACGCGGCCTACAGCCCGGAGCAAGCCTTCGAGTTCGGCCTGCAGCGCGTGCTCGACGGCATCGAGGCCCTGGTCAGCCAGCGGGCAAGGCTTACTTCGCCCTGAGAGGTCGTCGCCGACCGCGTGCGGCACGCAAGCCGGACCTCAGCGGGGGATCCAGTCCTTCCATACGATCTTGTTCTCCGCCACCCACCGGGCCGCGGCCTCTTCGGCGGTCAGCTTCTCGTTGATCATGGCGCCGGCGACCGCGTTCTGGTCGTCGTTGGTCCAGGTGAAGTTGCGGACCAGCTCGTACGCCTTGCCGCCGTTCTCCGCGAACCGCTTACTGACGATCTTGTCGAGCAGGTATGGCGGGTAGTCGCAGGCCACCTTCCGCGCATCCGCGTCGCAACCCACGGCGTACGGGGGAAGCGCGATCTTCACGAGTTTGACCTTGGTGAACAGCCATTGCGGCTCGTAGAAATACATCAAAAGGGGCGTCCGGTTCCGGGTGGCATTCTGCGCCGCCTTGATCAACGCATCCTCGCTGCCGGAGTAGACGACCTTGTAATTCAGTCCGAGGTTCTTCACGAGAGCCTCGTCATTGGTGACGAACGTCGGATCGCCATCCAGGATTTGCCCGGCGTTTCCGGTCTTCTCGGTCCGGAAGAGGCGTGCGTACTTATTGAGGTTTCGGTAGTCCGTAATATCGGGATATTTCTTGACCATCCACTCGGGGACGTACCAGCCGATCACCCCCTTGTTCCCGGTGAGACCGGCCGACAGGGCCACCTTCTTCTCCTCGATGTACTCCTTCTTCAGGGCCGGATGCCCCCAGTTTTCGACGATCACATCGACCTTGCCGGCTTCGAAATCCCGCCAGGACTGGTCTTCCTTCTCCTCCCGCTTGTTCACCTTGTAGCCCAGCTCGCGCTCGAGCAAGTAGGCGAGCACGGCAGCCTGGGCCTCGTACCCGACCCAGGCGTGAATGTCGAGGTTGACGGTCCCCTTGGACCCGGCGGAAGTTTCAGGCTCCTCGCCGGTGCAGGCGGTCAGGAGCAGGGCCGCGACCAGCGGCCCGACGAACGTCTTCAAGCGCATGGGAAGTCTCCACGGCCGCGGCCCCCGTGGGGGCCGCGGCGTGACAGGGCGATCTCATGCCGACCTCTGAGATCGCACGAGGGGGTCACTTGGGGATCCAGGCCTGCCACTTGGCGGTGTTGGCCTCCACCCACTTCTTGGCGGCCTGCTCGCCGGTCATGCCGTTGTTGGTCATGTCGTCGGCGACGGCGTTCTGGTCCTCGTTGGTCCAGCTGAAGTTCTTGACGAGGTCGTAGGCCTTGCCGCCGGTGTCGGCGAACTTCTTGCTCACGATCTTGTCGAGGTCCATCTCCGGGTAGTCGCAGGCGACCTTCTTGGGGTCGGCGTCGCAACCCTCGGTGTAGGCGGGCAGGTTGACCCGGACCAGGTCGGTCTTGCTGAACAGCCAGTGCGGGTCCCAGAAGTAGAACAGCAGCGGCTTCTGCTGCGTCTGCGCCTGCTGGGCGCCCTTGATCAGGGCCGCCTCGCTGCCGCCGACCACGACCTTGTAGTTCAGCTTGAGGTTCTTGATCAGGGCTTCCTCGTTGCTGACGTAGGACGGGTCGCCGAACAGCAGCTGGCCCTTGTCGCCGGACTCGGAGGTCTTGAACAGCTCGGCGTACTTGTTGAGGTTCTTGTAGTCGGTGATGTCGGGGTACTTTTCGGCCATCCATTTCGGGATATACCAGCCGATGACGCCCTTGTTGCCGGTGGAGCCCGCCTCGACCGCGACCTTCTTCTCCTCGATGAACTGCTTCTTCAGGTCCGGGTGGCCCCAGTTCTCGATGATGACGTCGACGTCGCCGGTCCCGAAGCCCTCCCAGGCCAGCTGCTCCTTGATCTCGGGCAGCTCGACGTTGTAGCCGAGCTCGTTCTTCAGCAGGTACGCGACCACGTTCGCGCTGGCCTCGTACCCGACCCACGGGTTGATCGCGATCTTTACGGTCCCCGCGGCACTGCTGGCGCCGCCCTGCGGCGCGGCGGTGGAGCTGGGAGAGCTCTCGACCGTGGCCCCACCACAGGCGGTGGCGGCGAGTCCAAGGACGAGGAGGCCTGCGAGCAGGCGTATCTTCATGTGAGCTTCCTCTTTCGGGGGGAAAGGCGCCTGTCGGCGCCCTGCGTGATGCGGTCGAGCATGACTCCGAGCAGCACCGTCGCGATGCCGGCCACGAATCCGAGTCCGAAGTCGGTTCGCTGGGAGAAGCCGAGGACCACGTCGTAGCCGAGCGCCCCGGCGCCCACCAGGCCGCCGACGACGACCATGGCCAGCGTCATCACGATGCCCTGGTTGGCGGCGAGCAGGATGGCCTGCCTGGCCATCGGCAGCTGCACCTTCCACAGCAGCTGGCCGGGCGTCGAGCCGGCCGAGGTCGCCGCCTCGACGACCGTGGCCGGCACGGCCTTGATGCCGTCCTCGACCAGGCGCACCACCGGCGGCACCGCGTAGATGATCGAGGCGAAGATGGCGGTGAACCTGGTGGTCTCGAACAACGCCAAGGCCGGCAGCAGGTAGACGAAGGCCGGCATGGTCTGGGCGGCGTCGAGCAGGGGGCGCTGCACGGCTGAGTAGCGTGGCGAGCGGGCCGCGGCCACCCCGAGCAGCAGGCCGATGAGGAGGGTGAGCAGCACCGCCACGGCGACCGTGGTCATCGTCTGCATGGCGTGCTCCCACGTGCCGAGCAACGCGATCGCCAGCAGGCAGCCGAGCGCGGTCAGCGCCCGCCGCACGCCGCTGACCCGCCAGGCGACGGCCAGCACGGCGAGCGCTACCAGCCACCACGGGGCCGAGGTGAGCAGCCTCTCCAGCGGATTGAGCAGGCCCTCGGTGGTGAGGTCCTTGATGAACGTCGTGACGGGATACCACGTGGTCTCGGCCCAGAGGACGGCGTCGTTGACCTCGGCGACCACGTTGAGCGTCCAGCTCTCCGGCCACATGCGCGGGAGCACGGGGATGAGCGCCAGCCCCCCGACGCCCAGCACGCCGGCCGCGATGAAATCGGCCCTGCCGAGCTTGGCATGCGGACCGCGCCGGGAGACGGCCGTCATCATCCGGTCGAGCACCACCGCCATGATCACGATGGCCACGCCGGCCGGGAGCATGATGCCGACCTGCGCCCGTGACAGGCCGCGGATGATGTCGCCGCCCAGGCCGGGCGCGGAGATCAGGTTCGCGATGACGACCATGGACAGGGCCATCATGATCGTCTGGTTGATCGCCAGCGCCATCGTGGACCTGGCCAGCGGCAGGTAGACCTTGAAGAGCGTCTGCCGGCGGGTGGCGCCCAGCGACGCGGACGCCTCGACGGCGGTGGGGGAGACCTCCGAGACGGCCAGCGCGGTGATGCGGATCGCCGGCGGGATCGCGTAGATCATCGTCGCGATGGCCCCGGCCGGCGCGCCGATGTGGAAGAACAACGCCAGCGGCGCCAGGTACGCGAACGTCGGCATGATCTGCATGACGTCCAGCACCGGCGTGATCGCCCGCCGCCCCTGGTCCGACAGCCCGGCCCAGACACCGATCGGGATCCCGATCGCCAGCGACATCAGGACCGCGGCCGCGACCAGGGCCAGCGTGTCCACGCTCGACTCCCAGAGGCCGAGGAAGCCGAACGCGCTCACCCCCGCGACCGCGAGCAAGGCGATGCGCCAGCCGCCGGCCAGCCAGGCCAGCGCGCCCATGACGCCGGTGATGCCAGGCCAGCCGAGGGCGTACAGGGTGGTCTGGAACAGGTCGTAGAGCCCGCCGACGAAGAGCCTGATGTAGTTGAGGAAGTACAGGAAGAGCGGATTGTCGTTGCGGTGGTCGTCGATCCACTCGCGCAGCTCGGTGATGGCCAGGAACTGCGGCGCCTCCTGGTCGTGCGGCAGCGTCCCCGTGCCGCGGAAGACCAGGTACGCCGCCGCGAACAGGACGGCGGCCCCGGCCGGCGCGGCCCATCGGGGCAGCTTCACCCTGGAAGGCGCGCTGACAGCGGTGGTCGTGCTCATGCGCCCGCCGTGACCGGGACATCCTGCCCCGAGAGAAAGGTCAGCAGGTCCACGCGGTCCACGACCCCCACCAGGTCGTCGCCGTCCACCACCTTGATCGGGCGGCCCGAGGCGGAAGCCAGGCCGATCGCGTCCTTGATGACCGTGGTGACCGGCAGCTCCGGCCCGTCCAACGGCTCGCCGGGCTCGGGGGCGCGGCAGATCCAGCGCAACGTCAGCACGTGGCTCCTGGGCACGTCGCGGACAAAGTCGGACACGTAGTCGTCGGCGGGCGCGCCCACCAGCTCCTCCGCGGTGCCGAGCTGCACGATCGAGCCGGCCCGCATGATCGCGATCCGCTCGCCCAGCTTGAGCGCCTCGGACAGGTCGTGGGTGATGAACACCATCGTCTTGCCGACCTCGCGGTGCAGGCGGATCACCTCGGCCTGCATGTCCCTCCTGATCAGCGGGTCGAGCGCGCTGAACGGCTCGTCGAACAACATCACCTGCGGGTCGACCGCCAGGGCCCTGGCCAGGCCGACGCGCTGCTGCATGCCGCCGGAGAGCTGGTCCGGGTAGGCGTCGGCGTACCCGTCGAGGCCGACGAGCGTCAGGATCTCCCCGGCCCGCGCGTGCCTGGCCGCCTTGGGCGTGCCCTGGATCTCCAGGCCGTACGCCACGTTGTCGATCACCTTGCGGTGCGGCAGCAGGCCGAAGTGCTGGAAGACCATGCTGACCTGGTGGCGGCGGATCTCGCGGAGCCGGGCGGGGGAGGCGCGGCCGATGTCCTCGCCGCCGATCCTGATCTCGCCCGCGCTGGGCTCGATGAGCCGGGTGAGGCAGCGTACGAGGGTGGACTTGCCACTGCCCGACAGGCCCATGACCACGAAGACCTCGCCGGGACGCACCTCGAAGCTCACGTCCCTGACGGCGGCGGTGCAGCCGGTCTTCTCGCGTAGCGCGGCAGGCTCGAGACGCCGGTCCTCGCTGTCCAGCACCTTTTGCGCCCTGGATCCGAAGATCTTCCAAAGGCCCTCAACCATGATTGCCGCGCTGTCGGGAGAATCCCCCACACTCGCCTCCTCGTTTGCCGGGGCTCAACATATGTGGTGAATAACGTCAATCTCAATGTTGTGACCGTCCGGAGACCGGGGTGCCTCCGGCGTGTTATGCGGGTTGAAACGTTCAAATCACCCATATGTTGACATGAGGTGAGTTATTGGTTTATTTCTCACTTCTCGGGTCTGTAGATGGAGTTCCAGGTTTGTCCCTTCAGTCACAGAACTTCAATTTTGCCAAGTTATGTTCGGGTAGCCTCCCCTGCGTGTGATGTGTTCCAATTACCGGCACTTGCTGATTTCCTCAGGGGACACAGCACCCCAACAAATATGCCGATCCCGGGCGAGGTGCGTTCGGTGAGTACAGAGCTGGGCCAGAGGCAAGCCAGCGAGGGTAACTGGCGCCTGCGAAATTGGCGTGTCCGCGCACGGCTCGTCGCCCTGATCCTGATTCCGACGGCCGCAGCCGTGCTACTGGGCGGCATCCAGGTGCTCGCCTCGACGGCCGCGGCCGGTGACTTCGCACGGACGAACCAGTTCGCCCAGCTGTCGCAGGAACTGGGCGCCCTCACCCACGCCGTTTCAGGCGAACGCGCCAGGACCGCCTGGTACATCGCGCGGAATCGGCCCGCGGACGGGCTGGCCGACGTGCGGGCCCAGATGACCGAGGTGGACTCGGCGGCCACGGACGTGCGGGGCATCGCCAGGCGGCTGACGAGCGAGGTCACGGGCCGTACCGAGGACCAGCTCGAGCAGCTGCTCAATCGCCTCGACGACCTGACGGCCCTGCGCAAGCAGGCGCTGGACGCCAACCTGCTGCCCGCGCCCGCCGTCGAGCTCTACACGACGGTGATCAACGACCTGCTGTCCGTGCACAACGAGCTGATCAAGGGCAGCGCCGACGACGAGCTGTTCCGCCAGACCCGCATGCTCGACGCGCTGGCCCGGGCCAAGGAGAGCGTCTCCTACCAGCAGGCGCTGGTCACGGTCGTGCTGGTGGAGGGCGCGTTCGATCAGGACCAGCTCAAGCGTTTCCTCGGCGAGCAGTCCAAGGAGACCAACGAGCGCAAGGGCTTCGCCGCTGAGGCCACCGCCGAGGAGCGCCGCTTCTTCGACGAGACCGTCAACGGCAACACCGCCGAGCGCATGTTGTTCCTGCGCGAGCTGGTGCTGATCAGGGCCACGAACGGGCTCCCGCTCCGCGGGCTCGATCTGGGCAAGCGCGACGACGCCAAGGAGTGGTACGAGGCGTCAAACGTCGTCGTCGACTCCATGCGCAAGGTCGAGGACCGCCAGGCCCAGGGCATCGTGGCCCGCAGCGAGGCGCTCAGCGCGGACGAGCGGCAGCGCGCGTTCGTGACCGCGGGCGCCGTGCTCGCGCTGATGGTGGCCGTGTTGCTGATCACCACCGGGGTGGCCAGGTCGCTCGTGCGGCCACTGCGACGGCTGCGCGGCGAGGCCCTGGAGATCGCCGGCAAGCGGCTGCCCGCCTTCGTCCAGCACGTGCGCGAGTCCCGCGACGGCGCGGTCGACGCCGAGGTGCCGCCCATCGGGATCTTCTCCAAGGACGAGGTCGGCGAGCTCGCCCGCGCCTTCGACGAGGTGCACCGCGAGGCCGTGCGGCTGGCCGGCGACGAGGCGCGACTGCGGGCCAACGTCAACGCCATGTTCGTCAACCTGTCGCGGCGCAGCCAGACGCTGGTCGAGCGGCAGCTGACGCTGATCGAGAAGCTGGAGCGGGGCGAGCGTGACGACGCCCGGCTCGGCGACCTGTTCAAGCTCGACCACCTGGCCACCCGCATGCGCCGCAACAGCGAGAACCTGCTCGTCCTGGCCGGACAGGAGGCCGCGCGCAAGTGGAGCGAGCCTGTTGAGCTGATGGACATCGTGCGTGCCGCGCTCGGCGAGGTCGAGAGCTACGACCGGGTCAGCATCCAGATACAGTCGGACGTCGCCATCGCCGGGCAGGCCGTTACCGACGCGGTGCACCTCCTGGCGGAGCTCATCGAGAACGCGGTCTCGTTCTCCTCGCGGGACACCAAGGTCATCATCTCCAGCAGCCGCATCGACGGCGGCTCGCTGATGTTGTCGGTCACCGACAACGGCATCGGCATGACCCAGGAGGAGCTGGGCGAGGCGAACTGGCGGCTGGCCAACCCGCCGGTGGTGGATGTGTCGGTGTCGCGCCGCATGGGGTTGTTCGTGGTCGGCCGGTTGGCGCTGCGGCACAACATCCGGGTCCAGCTGCGCCGCCAGGACATCGGCGGGTTGACGGCCATGGTGCTCATCCCGCCGATGCTGCTCACCGACGTGCCCGGCACGATGCCCGCCATGCAGCCGTCCGCTGCCCACTCGCCCGCCGCCCAGCCGCACACCATGCAGCCGCCGGCCCGGCAGCCGTTCGGGTCCCAGCCGTCGTTCGGCTCCCCGTCGTTCGGGTCGGAGCCGTTCACGTCGGAGCAGCAGCCGTTCGCCTCAGAGGCGTTCACGTCAGAGCCGTTCGGTTCCCAGTCCTTCGCGTCCGAGCCGTTCGGCTCCCAGTCGTTCGGGTCGGAGCCATTCGGCTCAGGGTTCCAGCGGGACATGGAGGTGCCGCGGCAGGGGCAGCCGGCCATGCCGCCCTACGGGCCCGGACACCCGTCGTTCGACGTCGCGCCGCCCGCGCCGGAGCCGTCGTCGTGGTTCAGCTCGCCGCACACGAGCTCCGGCTCGGCCACCGTGGAGCCGCCGCCGGACGTGACCACGCCGCCCGCGACGTATCCCTCGTTCGCCACACCGGCGTCATCCAAGGACGAGTTCCTGCCGATCTTCGCGTCCGTGGAGGACAGCAGCTGGTTCACCAAGTCGGCGCCCACCGCCGACCGCCGGGACCCCGCCTGGTCGTCGCCCGCCGACCAGGGCTGGCAGGCGGCCGGTGCGGCCGAGGAGCCCGCTCAGAGCGGGACTACGAACTCTGGCTTGCCGAAGCGGACGCCGAGAGCGAATCTGGTACCGGGCACCGCAAACCCGAAGCCGCCCCCCGCTTCCGCTCCTCCGCTGTCTCCTGATCGCCTGCGCAACAGGCTGGCCAGCTACCAGCAGGGTGTGCGCAAGGGTCGCTCAGAGCTCGAGGAGGACTCATGAAGGAGCTGAGCCAAGCCGCCAGGGACATGAACTGGCTGGTCAGCAGCTTCGTCGACGAGGTCCCCGGGGTCGCGCACGCCGTGGTCGTCTCCGCTGACGGGCTGCCCATGGCGTTCTCCCGAGACTTCCCCAAGGACCGCGCCGACCAACTGGCCGCCATCGCCGCCGGGCTCGTCAGCCTCACCCAGGGCTCCGCGAGGGTCTTCGAAGCCGGAAGCGTCACCCAGACCCTCGTCGAGATGGACCGCGGGTTGCTGCTGGTGATGTCGATCAGCGACGGATCTTCCTTGGCGGTGCTGGCCGCGCCCGACTGCGACATGGGGCTGGTGGCGTACCAGATGACGATCCTGGTCGAGCGGGCGGGACAGGTGCTGACGCCGGCCGTACGGGCGGAGCTGTCCAGCGGTCGCCGGTGAGGGATCCGCAGCGAAGCGAGGACATCCATCACCGGAGCGTCTCGCGGGCCGAGGCCAGATGAACGCAGTGAGGAGCAGACGTGGCATCGTGGCATAACGGGGAGCCGGAGGCCGAGCGCAGCTCGCTGGTCCGGATGTACGCCGTCACGGGCGGCAGGACCGCTCCGCGCAGCGACCTCGCCATGGAGGCACTGGTATCGTCGGCCACCTCGGCGCAGCTCGGCCCGACCTACGCCCGCGAATACCGTGCGATCAGCGAGCTGTGCCGTCAGGTCAGGTCCGTGGCGGAGATCTCCGCGCTGCTGAGCGTCCCGCTCGGCGTCGCGCGGGTGCTGATCGCCGACATGGAGGCGGACGGGCTGGTCAAGGTGTACCAGCCGCAGTTGGAGGCAGGACTTCCGGACAGGGGCCTGCTCGAAAGGGTTTTAAGTGGACTTCGCAGGCTCTAGCCGGCTCACCTCCACGAAGATCGTCGTGGCGGGCGGGTTCGGTGTGGGGAAGACCACATTCGTGGGCGCGGTCTCCGAGATCATGCCGTTGACCACCGAAGCGGTGATGACCGAGGCCTCCGAGGGCATCGACGACCTCGAGCACACGCCCGGCAAGACCACCACCACCGTGGCCATGGACTTCGGCCGGCTCACGCTCGACAGCGACCTGATCCTCTACCTGTTCGGCACGCCTGGACAGCACCGGTTCTGGTTCATGTGGGACGATCTCGTCCGCGGGGCCATCGGAGCCGTGGTGCTCGTGGACTCGATGCGGCTGGCCGACAGCTTCCCCGCCGTCGACTACTTCGAGGAGTCGGGGATGCCGTTCGTGGTCGGGCTCAACGGCTGGAACGGCGAGTTCCCGCACATCGAGAGCGAGGTGCGGGAGGCGCTGACGCTCTCAGCCCATGTGCCGATCGTCCGGACGGACGCCAGGGACCGGCAGGCGGTCAAGCGCACGCTCATCACGCTCGTGGAGCACGCGGTCGCCGTACGGGCTCACTGAGCGTTCCACCAGTAAGCGGCCACCAGCTCGGCCACCAGCGTCTCGGTCAGCAGCGCCACGTCCGGGTCGTCATCGTGCGCGTAGCGGACGGCCGCCGCGGCGTCCGGCACGTCGGCGCCCACGGTGATCACGGTGGACCCGCGCTCCCGTACCCAGTCCATGGCCTGGGCGTCGTAGCGGGAGCCCGGGAAGAGCAGGGCGCGGTAGTCGAGGGTCTTGGTCAGGTACACGTCCACGTGCGCCCAGTCGCCCGTCTCACCGGCGTCGGCCGGACGGCGCGGGCCCTCCCTGAACATCAGCGCCGACTGCTCGGCCGACGACAGGCGCTCGGCGGGGGCGATCGTGTAGACGCCGTGGGGGCCGTCCAGCAGCTCCATGGCCAGGGGCAGCCACTCGTCGCGGCGATCCAGGAGGTCCGCCGTGGCCTCCGCGCTCTTCTTGATCAGTGTGGGCACGTCGCGGCCCGCTCCTGTCAGCCTCGCCTCCAGGGCCAGCAGGAGCGCCAGGGTGTGCTGGAACGTGCGGCAGGCCACGCCGCCGCGCTCCTCGCCCGCGTGCATCGGGATCACCAGGTCGGCCCGCCCGGCCAGGGGCGAACCGGGCGCGTTCGTGAGGGCCGCCACGAACGCCGGGCCCTGCGCGTAGCGTTCGGTCGCGTCCAGGGTCTCCTTGCTGCCGCCGGTCGCCGAGATCGGGATCACCAGCGTGTCCTTCGACGGCGGGTACGTGGCCGCCGCCGAGGCGTAGTCGGCGTATGCGTCGACGCCGGCGGCGCGCAGGCGCAGGGCCGCCACACCGGCCGCGTAGCGCGAGCTGCCCATGCCGAGGAACAGCACTCTTGTGGTGCTCCGCGGGAGCTTCTCGAAGGGGTTTTCCCTGGTCAGGGCGTCGGCCAGGGCCGTCAGGGACTCCGGCTTGGACTCCAGGTCGGAAAGGTAGAGCTCAGAATTCACGAGATGTTCTCCTCGGGGTACCAGGTGTGGAGGACGCCGATGGGGGCGTAGCGCCAACGGGGGAGGTGACGGGCGGCGTAGATCAGCTCGCGGCACTCCTGCTCCACCTCGAACGGGCGGATCAGGGTCTCGTCCAGGAGGTCCGGGCGGTTCCACGCGGCCAGGCGGGCCTTGTAGGCCGTCAGCATGATCGCGCGGGCCTTGGCCGCCCACGACGCCGCTTCTTCGGGTGGCAGGCCGCGTCTCTTGATCGCCACCTGGGCCACGTGCTCCAGGCTCGTCGTCAGCTGGGCCACGTCTCTGGCGGCGGGTTGATGCGGGTCCGCGTCCGTGACGGTGGGGTTGCCGTCGAAGTCGATGACCGCGTAGCCGTCTCGCCATTTGAGTATCTGGCCCACGTGGAGGTCGCCGTGGATCCTGATGCGTGGGGTGGTGATGGGCTGGTGCAGGCGGGCCAGCTCGCGTCTGAGGTGCCCGGCGCGCGTGGCCAGCCAGCGCCCGTCCTCGCCGTCCGTGATGTCCAGAGCCTCGTCCAACGCCGCCTCCGCCCTGGCAGCCGTCCCGCCGCTCGCCGCACCGGCGGCGGGCCGGTGGGGCGAGGTGAGGGCGTGCGGCAGGGTGGCGAGGGCGAGGTGGAGATCGGCGGCGAGACGGCCGAGGTCGGCGGCGAAGACGGTCGTGCCTGCCTCGGCTTCGTCCACGCACCATTCCCAGCCGTCCCTCGCCTCGGGGAGATAGCCGGTGACCAGGGCCAGGAGGCACTCGCGCCCGTCCACCGGCCCGGTCAGAGCCGCGTAGGGCGGGGCGGTGTCGTTGAAGCCAGCCTCAACGAGGTGGGCGAAGATCTCAGGGGCGGGATGGGGCAGCGGCACCGGCGGGGTCAGCCACTTGACGACGACCTTCTCCTCCACCACGACCGAGTAGTTCGTCTGGTCCACGTGAGCGCCGAAGTCACGCTCTGCTGGGACCCCAGTGTGGAGATCTCCGTGCGCGTACGAGAGGGTGGGCAACGGAAGGAAGCGGCGCACGGCGAACGGCGGCGGCGCCTCACCCTCCAACACCGCCAAAACAGCCGCGGTGAACCCGCGGTCTCGGGCGGTAAGGGGTTTCTCACCGAGAGAGATCAATCTCTGGCGAATTGAATACCAATTCAACACGAAGAGCAAACTTCCTGGTAGCAATGTGGGGAAAAGTCTTGCTCATGTTGATTTCTACTGCAACACTCCTGCTCTGGTCTGCTGTGTCCGGTAAGGTCGCGCGACCCCTCGTACATCGCACATTCAGAAGGAGTAGCGGCCGTGTCCCGAATCCGGTTCACCCGTCGTCTTCCGGCCGCCGTCGCGGCGGCCGGCCTCGCGCTCGCCGTCGCGGCGTGCGGCGGTGAGTCGTCGACCAGCCCACAAGGCACGACCGCGGCGACGGCCGACCAGCTCAAGCCCAACGCGGATCTGTCGCAGCAGACGCTCCAGGTGACGGTCTGGGACGGCTACACGCCCAAGGAGCTTCCCGAGAAGGTCAAGGAGAAGCTCAAGGTCAAGGACATGAAGATCGGCCTGCATGCCACGAACGAGGAGGCGATGACCAAGCTCACCGCCCCCGGCGACAGCGGCGTTGACGTGGCGTTCGTGTCCGGCCAGTACGCCCAGGCGCTCAACGAGCAGGGCCTGCTGGAGCCGATCCACGCCGAGCTGATCCCCAACCTGGCCAACCTCTACCCGGAGGCCACCCAGCTCTCCTACGACAAGGGCAACAAGTACTCCGTGCCCTACACCTGGGGCACGACGGGCATCTGCTACCGCACCGACCTGGCGAAGACCCCGGTGACGAGCTGGAACGATCTTCTCAAGCCGCCCGCCTGGGCCGACAAGAAGGTCACGATGATGACCACCGAGCGCTGGCTGGCCCTGCCCGCGCTCAAGTCGCTCGGCTACTCGGTCAACACCGACAAGGACGACGAGATCGCCAAGGCCAAGGAGCTGTTGCTCTCGGCCAAGCCGCACCTGCTCGGCTACGACGACACCACGTTCGGCGACAAGCTGAAGTCCGGCGAGGCCGCCATGGTCGAGGCGTGGGACGGCTGGTGCCCGACCTCCGAGAAGAACATCAAGTTCGTGGTGCCGAAGGAGGGCAGCGACCTCTGGGTGGACACGATGGTGATCATGAAGACCTCCAAGAACAAGGAGGCGGCGCACGCCCTGATCAACTACATCCTCGACCCCGAGATCCACAGCTGGGCCGCCGCGAACATCAACTACAAGGTCCCCAACAAGGCCGCCATGGACAAGGTGCAGGTCCCCGAGGGCTCGCTGCTCGGCATCAAGCCCGCCGAGCTGCTCAACGGTGAGGCGATCATCGACCTGGGGCAGGCGTCGACCAAGTACACCCGCCTGTCGACCGAAGTCACGGCGCAGTCGTAATTGCGGTGAAGTCAGAGGCAAAGGCCCGGCCGGCGCCCCGCTCCAGGGGCCGCCGGCTGGGCGCGTTCGTTTTCCTTTCGCCCGGGCTGACCTACCTGGTCGTGTTGCTGCTGGCGCCGCTGGCGCTGGTGCTGAGCTACACGGTGTTCCAGCGCGGGCGCTTCGGCGGCGTCGTGTACGAGTTCACGATCGAGAACTTCACCCGCCTGATCGACCCGCTCTACCTGGGCGTGGTCGGCAACTCGCTGAAGATCGCCGGCCTGACGACGCTGATCGCGTTGCTCATCGGCTATCCGACGGCGTACGTGATCGCCCAGCTGCCGCCCAAGTGGAAGACGATCGCGCTGGTCGCGATCGTGCTGCCGTTCTGGACGAACTTCATCATCCGGGTCTATGCCTGGATCATGCTGCTCAGCGGTCCCGGGTTGGTCAACAGCGGGCTGAAGGCACTCGGGCTGGGGCCGTACGAGCTGCTCTACAACCAGGGCGCGATCGTCACCGGGCTGCTCTACTCCTACCTGCCGCTGATGGTGCTCCCGCTGTACTCGGCGATCGAGCGGCTCGACCCGCAACTGCGGGAGGCGTCGGCGAACCTCGGGGCTTCCGGGTTCACCACCTTCAGGAAGGTCACTCTGCCGCTCACGGTGCCGGGCGTGCTGACCGGGTGCCTGTTCGTGTTCGTGCCCAGCTTCGGCAACTTCGTCATCCCCGAGATCCTCGGCGGCAACAAGTCGATCATGGTGGGCAACCTCATCCGCGACCAGTTCCTGAAGGCGCGCGACTGGCCGTTCGGCTCGACGCTGGCGCTGGCGCTCATCGCGGTGCTGATCGCGCTGCTGATCGCGCAGGCATGGGCGGCCCGCCGTGCGTAGGTCAAAGCTCCTGTACGTCCCGTTCTGGGCCACGTACGTCTTCCTCTACCTGCCGATCGCCGTGCTGGTGGTCATGTCGTTCAACGCGGGCAGGTCGGCGTACACCTACGAGGGGTTCAGCCTCAAGTGGTACGGCGAGCTGGCCGCCGACGAGCGGATCGCGACCGGCCTGGTCAACACGTTGATCGTGGCCACCGGCTCGACCGCGATCGCCACGGTGCTGGGCACGCTGCTGGCCGTCGGGCTGGCCAGATACACCAGGTCCAAGACCCTCGACGCGATCGTGCTCATGCCCGCCGTGCTGCCCGACCTCGTGCTGGCGATCGGGCTGCTGGTCTTCTACGGGATGATCCAGCTCACGCTGGGCCTGTATTCCGTGACGCTCGCGCACGCGCTCTTCTCCATGGCGTTCGTGGCGGCGGTGGTGCGGACCAGGCTCGCGGGCGCCGACGCCTCGCTGGAGGAGGCCTCGCGCGACCTGGGGGCCGGGCCGGTGGTCACGTTCATGCGGATCACGCTGCCGCAGCTGGCGCCCGGCATCGTCGCGGGCGCGCTGCTGGCGTTCACGTTGTCGCTGGATGAGTTCGTGATCGCCTTCTTCACGATCGGGAACGCCGAGCCGACGCTGCCGATCGTCATCTACTCCATGCTTCGTTTCGGGGTGACCCCGAAGATCAACGCGCTGGCCGCGATCCTGCTCCTGGTGAGCTTCACGGCGGTGATCGCCGG
Organism: Nonomuraea turcica; assembly: GCF_030718205.1. Taxonomy (GTDB): domain Bacteria; phylum Actinomycetota; class Actinomycetes; order Streptosporangiales; family Streptosporangiaceae; genus Nonomuraea. Next base: position 125,366 of record NZ_JAUZQF010000008.1, on the reverse strand, counting down.
GCAGCGGATGACCAAGATCGGGGAGAAGTCACGTGCTCAAGATTGACGGCGTCAGCCGCACGTTCGGGAACGTTACCGCGCTCGACGATGTCTCGCTCCAGATCGAGCAGGGCGAGTTCTTCGCCCTCCTGGGGCCCTCCGGGTGCGGCAAGACGACCCTGCTGCGCATCGTCGCCGGGTTCGAGACGCCGGACGCGGGCAAGGTGACGCTCGACGGGGACGACCTGCTGTCCAAGGCGCCCAACCGGCGGCCGATCAGCCTCATGTTCCAGTCGTACGCGCTGTTTCCGCACATGACCGTCGCCAAGAACGTGGCGTACGGGCTGGAGCGCGAGCGGCTGCCCCGCCAGGAGATCAAGCAGCGTGTCGGCGAGGTGCTGGAGACGGTCGGCCTTTCCCAGCACGCGAACCGCAAGCCCGCTCAGCTGTCCGGCGGGCAGCGGCAGCGGGTCGCGCTGGCCCGCTCCATCGTCAAGCGGCCCCGCCTGCTGCTGCTCGACGAGCCCCTGTCGGCCCTGGACAAGAAGGTCCGAGCCGACATGCAGCTGGAGCTCAAGCGGCTGCAGCACGAGGTCGGCATCACGTTCGTGGTCGTCACCCACGACCAGGAGGAGGCCATGTCGCTGGCCGACCGCATCGCGGTCTTCGACAGCGGCAAGGTGCGCCAGGTGGACGAGCCGGTCGCGCTCTACGAGCGGCCGCGCTCGCCGTTCGTGGCCGACTTCGTCGGCGCCAACAACCTCTTCCGCGGCGCCGCGAGCGGCATGGATGCGCTCAAGAGCGATGCGTTCGGCATGTTGCCCGGTGCGCCGCTCACGGAGCTCACAGCCGGCTCACCGGCTCTGCTGGCGGTACGCCCGGAAAAGGTCGAGCTCGCCGACGAGAGCGCGGTCAGGGGCCTGGCGGGCAGCGTCCTGGACGTCAGCTTCTACGGCGGCGTGTCGCACATCTCCGTGGACGTGCCGGGGCATCCCAAGCCGGTACTGGTGGCCGTGCAGGGGGCGAGCTCGGTGCAGACGGGCGCCAAGGTCAAGGTGCGCTGGAACGCCCAGGACGCCGTGATCGTGGCGGTGGATCAATGAACCCATCAGAGTGCCAGGTCGTTGCCCGTGGCCGCACGGGCGTACGACAGGATCAGCTCCGCCGCCTCATCCGGTCCGATCACCGGGTGCCTCGCCGTGATGCGGTAACCGTACGCGTCCTCCAGGGCCACCAGGTTGCGCGCGATCGTCAGGGAGTCCGAGCTCAGCCGGAACACGCCGAGCGCGGCCCCCGTGTCCAGGATCGCCTGGTACATCGACACCTGGCGGTCGTAGAGCGAGGAGAGCAGGACGCCGTAGACCCAGTTGCGGCCCGCGGCCCCGCCCAGCTCGTTGAGCAGGCGCACGTCCGGGTCGAGCGGCCCGGTCGGCAACCCCGACCTGATCGTGACGACCAGCTTCTCGGCCGGGTCGGTGAAGTCGGCCAGCCGGCGCATCCGCTGCTCGTAGAAGCGCTCCATCCCCGCGTGCTGCGCCTCGACCAGCAGGTCACTGAGGTTGGGGTAGTGGTAGAGGACGGCTCCGGAGGTCAGCCCGGCCTCCTCGGCGACGTGCGAGAGCTGTACACCATCGATGCCGTGGCGGACGATGGCCTTGCGCGCGGCCTCGATCAAGTCGAGACGACGGTCGCTCCGGCTCTTGCGCTTGGCCACCCCCACCACCTTCACGTCTTCGGTTACCGTTCAGTTAGCCGTGACCATAGTGCCCTTAACTTGACCTTCACGCTAGATACGTTTTTGAATTCTCCTTCAACTCGCTGAAGATCCCCCGGAGTGTCGATGTCTCTCACGATCCTGTTCATGCCGGAAAGCGCGTACGGCCCGACCAACAACTCCATCGGCATCGGCGACATCCTGCGCCGCCGCGGCCACCGCGTCGTCTTCGCCGCGGAGGCGTCGTGGAAGGGCAAGCTGGAGGCGCTCGGCTTCGAGGAAGACCTAGTCGACCTCGCGCCGCCGCCCGAGAACGCCGAGGAGCAGGACCCGGGGCAGTTCTGGAAGGACTTCATCCGCGAGACCGCGCCCGAATACCGCAAGAGCACGAAGGAGCAGCTCGAGACCGTCACCGCGCCCATCTGGGCCGAGCTGATCGACGGCGTGAAATACTGCGAGCCGCAGCTCAAGGCCATCATCGAGCGGGTGAACCCGGACATCATCGTCGAGGACAACGTGATCACGTTCCCGGCGCTGCTCACGGCGGGCAAGAAGTTCGTCCGCATCGTCTCCTGCAACCCGCTGGAGGTGCGCGGGGAGGACATCGCGCCGGTCTTCTCCGGCCTGCCCGCGGACGACCGCGCCGAGTGGGACGCCTTCCGCGCCGAGTACGACCGCACGCACCGCGAGCTGTGGAGCGCCTTCAACGAGTGGTGCGTCGAGCAGGGCACCGAGCCGCTGCCCGACCTCGACTTCATCCACCAGGGCGACCTGAACCTCTACGTCTACCCGGAGATCCTCGACTACACCGACGCCCGCCCGCTCGGCCCGGCCTGGCACCGGCTCGACTCCTCGGTCCGCGAGACGGACGAGGAGTTCACCCTGCCCTTCGAGCGTAACGAGGGCTCGCTGATCTACTTCTCGCTCGGCTCGCTCGGCTCCTCCGACGTGGAGCTCATGCAGCGGGTGATCGACGTGCTGGCCACCACCTCGCACCAGTACATCGTCTCCAAGGGCCCGCTGCACGAGGAGATCAAGCTCGCCGACAACATGTGGGGCGCGGAGTTCCTCCCGCAGACCAAGATCATCCCGCAGTGCGACCTGGTCATCACCCACGGCGGCAACAACACGACCACCGAGGCGCTGCACTTCGGCAAGCCGATGATCCTGCTGCCGCTCTTCTGGGACCAGTACGACAACGCCCAGCGGGTCGATGAATTGGGCTATGGTGTCAGGCTTTCGACCTACGCCTTCACCGACGAGGAACTGACCGGGGCGATCGCGCGGCTGCTCGGCGACGCGGAGCTGCGGGAGCGGCTCGCCGCCGCGGGCGAGGAGATCCGGCGTCGCGACGGCCTGCGCAAGGCCGCCGACCTGATCGAGCAGCTCGGCCAGTAAGGATTTGACCTTCCATGCGTGAATTGATCAACCCCGCCACTGGGCTCCCGTGTGCCGAAATTCTGGACACGCCGGTGGAGGGCGTGGCGTCGGCCGTACGGGCCGCGCGTGCCGCGTACGAGGAGTGGTCGCAGACCACGCCCGCCGAGCGCGCGCGGCTGCTGCTACGGCTGGCCGACCTCGTGGAGGCCGACGCCGAGGAGCTGACCAGGCTCGAGGTCGAGGAGACCGGCAAGCCGGCGGCGGTGTTCAGGGACGGCGAGCTGCCCTTCGCCGTGGACAACCTGCGCTTTTTCGCCGGCGCCGCCCGCTCGCTCGACGGCTCGGGCGCCGGGGTGTTCAGCCCCGGCTACACCTCGGTCATGCTGCGCCGTCCCGTCGGGGTGGTGGGGTCGATCGCGCCGTGGAACTTCCCGTTCGTCATGGCGGTCTGGAAGGTCGGTCCGGCGGTGGCCGCGGGCAACGCGGTGGTGATCAAGCCGGCCCCGCAGACGCCGCGGACGACGTTGCGCCTCGCCGAGCTGTTCGCCAAGGCGGGCGCGCCCGAAGGGCTGGTCCAGGCGGTCACCGGCGCCGCCGAGGCCGGCCAGGCGCTGGTCACCGATCCGGGTGTGGACATGGTCAGCGTCACGGGCTCCACGGAGACCGGCCGGGCCGTGATGTCCGGCGCCGCGGCCACGCTCAAGCGGGTGCACCTGGAGCTCGGCGGCAAGGCGCCGGCGCTGGTCTTCGAGGACGCCGACGTGGCGGAGATGGCCCGCGGCGTGGCGATGGGGGCGACGTACAACACCGGGCAGGACTGCACGGCCGCGACCCGCGTCTACGTCGCCAAGGAGATCTACGGTGACGCGGTCGAGGCGCTTCGGGCAACACTTGCTGAAATTTCCGTCGGTGACCCCTGGGACCCGGCCACCGACATCGGCCCGTTGATCTCGGCCGCCCACCGGGAGCGGGTGCACGGGTTCGTCGCCCGCTCGGGCGGGCGGGTGCTGCACGGCGGCGTCCCGCTCGACGGGCCCGGTTTTTTCTATCCGCCCACACTTGTGACCGATGTCGCACAGGAAAGTGAGATCGTCCAAGGAGAGCTGTTCGGGCCGGTCCTGGTCGTGTTGCCGTTCGACGGCGAGGATGAGGCGGTCCGGCTGGCCAACGACACCAGGTACGGTTTGGCGTCATCGGTGTGGTCGCGCGACGTGTCCCGCGCGATGCGCGTCGCGCACCGGCTGGATGTGGGCGTGACCTGGGTGAACGACCATCTTCCCATCGCCAGCGAGGCGCCCCACGGCGGGGTGAAGGGCAGCGGGTTCGGCAAGGACATGAGCCAGGAGGCGGTGCTGGAGTATTCGGTGACGCGGCACCTGATGGTCAAGCACGCGGCACCGGCCGGACGAGACTCGTTCCGGCCCGCCTGAAATCACGTGCAGCACTATGTGCCTTGAAGTGCTGCTACGGGCACGTTTGATGGGATATGTTCGGTTGGCCGATCTGGTACGGGTTGTGTTCCAATTACCCAGCCGGACGTAATCCCATGCGCCCCACGCGTGACTGATTTCTTTCGAGCACGTACCGGTGAGAGGTTGCGAGAGTCAGTGAGGACGAAAGACCCCAGGCACACGCGGTCAGGGGAGTACACAGGCGGAAGGTTCCGGCTGGCTAACTGGCGTGTGCGCTCCAGGCTGGTCGCCCTCATCCTCATCCCGACGGTCGTGGGTGTGCTGCTCGCGGGTGTCCAACTGGCCAACGCGATCGGGACCAGCGCCGAATACCGGCGCCTGACCCAGGTCGCCGAGCTGGTCCAGCGCATCGGCGCGCTCAACCACGAGCTCGGCAAGGAACGCACGCTCACCGCGTGGTACGTCGCCGACCGTGACAGGGCGGGGCGCTTCGTCCAGCTCAAGACCCAGCGCGAGGCCACGGACAAGATCAAGGCACAGGTGCTGACCGCCGCGTCGAACATCGACGAGACGCACTCCACCCGCGTCCAAGACGGGGTCGTGAGCCTGAAGCGCTGGCTCGACGGCCTCGACAGCTTGCGTGACTCCATGGTGGGCAACGTGCCTGCGCGCGCCGCCATCGGCACGTACAGCACCATGATCGGCATCTTCTCGTCGGTCCAGGACGGCCTGGGAGACGGCGTCAACGACGACCTCCTCCAGCGGGACGTGGCCGCACTCGGCTCGCTCCAGCGCATGAAGGAGGAGGTCTCGCGCCAGCAGATCATCCTGATCGTCGCGCTGGTCGACGGCGAGCTGGACAACGAGGCCCTCACCGACTTCCTGGGCTCCTGGAACCGGCAGCAGTCCGAGCAGGCGGCCTTCGAGCAGGTGGCCGATGCCGCGGACCTGCGGGCCTACCAGCAGGGTGTCAGAGGCCTGCAGATCGACCGCGCCGACGCCATGCGGCAGCGCGCACTGGCCCAGGTGCGCGAGTACAACCGGATCAGGGATCTCGACGTCACCACCCGCAGGGACCTGAACTACTGGTACGACAGCACCACCCTGACCGCCAACGCCATGCGCAAGGTCGAGGACGCCCTGGCCACGAAGATCGTGACCACCACCAGCGACCTGAGCAACACCGAGCAGCGCAACGCGATCATCTCCGGTGCGATGATCCTCGTCCTGCTGCTGCTCGTCCTGATCATCACCACCCGCGTGGCCGGCTCGCTGGTCCGCCCGCTGCGGCGACTGCGGGCCGAGGCGCTCCAGGTGGCCACCACCCGGCTGCCCGAGACCGTCCGCGTCCTGCGCGAGCAGGGTGAGGGCGCGCACGTGCCCGAGGTGCCGTCGGTCGGCGTCAACACCCGCGACGAGATCGGTGAAGTCGCGCGGGCGTTCGACGAGGTCCACCGCGAGGCGATCCGGCTGGCCGGCGACGAGGCCAAGCTGCGCGCCAACGTCAACGCCATGTTCGTCAACCTCTCCCGCCGCAGCCAGACGCTCGTCGAGCGGCAGCTGCAGCTCATCGAGGGCCTGGAGCAGGGTGAAGAGGACGAGCAGCGGCTCGCGAACCTCTTCCGCCTCGACCACCTGGCCACCCGCATGCGCCGCAACAGCGAGAACCTCCTGGTCCTCGCCGGCCAGGAGGCCGCACGCAAGTGGAGCGAGCCGGTGCCGCTGGTCGACATCGCCCGCGCCTCGCTGTCGGAGGTCGAGAACTACGAACGCGTCCAGATCCAGATCCCGTCCGGCACGCTGATCGTCGGCCCGGCCGTCACCGACGCCGTCCACCTGCTGGCCGAGCTGATCGAGAACGCGATCTCGTTCTCCCCGCGCGAGAGCAAGGTCGCGGTCACCAGCACGCCTGCCGAGGGCGGCGTGCTGGTCACCATCAACGACCTGGGCATCGGCATGAGCCAGGAGGAGCTGGCCGAGGCCAACTGGCGCCTGGCCAACCCGCCGGTGGTGGACGTGTCGGTGTCACGGCGCATGGGCCTGTTCGTGGTCGGCCGGCTGGCGCTGCGGCACGGCATCAGGGTCCAGCTCAGCATGCGGGAGACCGGTGGCCTGAGCGCGCTGGTCATGCTGCCCGACATGCTGATCACCAGCGCGGCCGGGGTGCCGCAGCAGGGCGGGCAGTACGAGGCGTTCACGTCGTTCGACCCGAGCATGTTCGGGCAGCCGTCGACGAACGGATCGGGACCGCGGCACTCGACGCCTTCCGCCGATCCGTCCTACCAAGTGGTGGACACGGAGTGGCCGGGCTCGGTGCCCGCGCCGGGGACCGGCGGCTGGCCGTCCTTCGGCGAGCAGCCCGCGGCGTTCGGTGAGCAGCCCGCGTTCGGGGAACAGCAGCCTGCGGCCTTCGGTGAGCAGCCCGGGTTCGGCGAGCAGCGGCCTGCGGCCTTCGGTGAGCAGCCCGCGTTCGGCGAGCAGCAGCCTGCGGCGTTCGGAGACCAGCCGGCAGGTGGGATGCCTGGCGGGGCGCCGGGAGGCGTGGCCGACGAGCCGCGCTGGCCGTCGTTCGCCGAGGAACCGCCGGTTGCCCGGCCGCAGGAGGAACAGCGCTGGTCCGAGGAGCCTCGCTGGTCGTCGTTCGCGGAGGAGGCGCCGCCCGCGCCCGCGCAGCCTCATTCGTTCGCGGAGAACCGGTGGCCGTCGTTCGCCGAGCAGCCACCGCCCCTGCCGGAGGAGGAGCCTCGCTGGCCCTCGTTCGCCACTGAGCCGCCGAAGGACCAGCAGGAGCCGGCCCCGTGGTCGTCCTTCGCCGACCCGATGCCGCGCAGGTCGATGTTCGAGTCGGAGGACTCGCCGCGGCCGCAGTACGGCGATGACTACCGCGCCCCGTTCGGTGAGCAGCCCAAGCCTGCCGACCCGTTCCCGCAGAATGGGCACGGCGACTACGATCCGTTCGGGCCCGGCCGCTACTCCTCCCAGGACATGACCGGCCCGCTGCCGGTGGTGCGCAACTCGCCCATGGAGGAGCACGGCGAGGAGTTCCTGCCGATCTTCTCCTCGGTCGGCTCCGACTGGTTCCGCCGGCCGGATCCCGAGCAACTGAGGCCGCGCTCCGAGTCGCCGTTCCCGGCCGATCAGCACGCGCATGCCGGGCACTCGTTCGAGGAAGAGTCCGAGACCACCGCCGTGCACCCGGCCATCCCCTCCGACGCGCCCGCGTCGCCGGGGACGACGCCGCTGCCCCAGCGCAAGCCGGGCCAGTCCGGTGCAGGCGCGTCCTGGTCCTCGCCCGCGGACTCCGGCTTCCAGGCCGCGCAGGCGGCCGCCCAGCCCGCGCAGGGCGGCACCACGGCCTCGGGCCTGCCGCGCCGCGTCCCCAAGGCCAACCTGGTGCCCGGTACGGCCAGCCTCGCCGAGCCCCAGCCCACGTCGCCGGCGCCGCAGATCTCGCCAGAGCGACTGCGTAACCGGCTCTCCAGCTTCCAGCAGGGTGTCCGGCAAGGCCGAGCGTTCACCCGCGGTGAAGAAAATGAGGAGGACAAATGAGAGAGATGAGCCAGGGAGCGCGTGGCATTAGCTGGCTGATCACGGATTTCGTGAACAATGTGCCAGGCGTCGCGCACACGGTCGTGGTCTCGTCTGACGGCCTGCCGCTGGCCTTCTCCGAGGGGTTTCCCAAGGACCGGGCCGATCAGCTCGCGGCGGTCGCCTCGGGCGTGATCAGCCTGACCCAGGGCGCCGCGCGGGTCTTCGAAGGCGGCATGGTGACGCAGACCGTCATCGAGATGCAGCGCGGGCTATTGATGATCATGTCCATCAGCGATGGATCCTGCTTGGCGGTCCTGGCCGCGCCCGACTGTGACATGGGCCTGGTGGCGTACCAGATGACCCTGCTGGTCGAGCGTGCGGGGCAGGTGCTGACTCCGGCCGTACGCGCTGAGTTGCAAGCGGCCCGCCCCCGCTAGCGCGGGGGTGTGTGAACGGAGATCATAGTGACAGGTCAGGGTTGGGCTGGTGATAGCACTCCGCCGCATCCGGCGGCTCCCCGTCCGCAGAAGCCGAGCTCCCTGGTACGGCCGTATGCCGTGACCGGGGGGCGCACGGCCCCGCGGATGAAGTTCGCCATGGAGGCACTGGTGTCCTCCGTGACGTCGGAATACCAAGACATTTCCCTACTGAGTCCGGAGTATCAGGCGATCATCCAACTGACCCGCAACGTCCGGTCGGTTGCTGAGATCTCCGCCCTTTTACGCCAGCCCCTTGGTGTGGTCCGGGTGCTGATCGCCGACATGGCGTCGGAGGGCCTGATCCGCGTGCACCAGCCTGCGCTGGACGCGGGAAAGCCGGACCTCAACTTGCTCGAAAGGGTGCTCAGTGGACTTCGCAGGCTCTAGCCCCGGCCTGACCTCGACGAAGATCGTCGTGGCCGGGGGTTTCGGCGTGGGCAAGACGACGTTCGTGGGTGCGGTGTCGGAGATCCTCCCGCTCACCACGGAGGCGGTCATGACGGACGCCTCCGCTCACGTCGATGACGTCTCGCTCACGCCGAACAAGACGACTACGACCGTCGCCATGGACTTCGGCCGCGTCTCGCTGGACCGTGAACTGATCCTTTACCTGTTCGGCACGCCTGGACAGCACCGGTTCTGGTTCATGTGGGACGACCTGGTCAAGGGCGCGATCGGCGCGGTCGTGCTGGTGGATACCCGCCGCCTGGCCGACAGCTTCCCGGCCATCGACTACTTCGAAGAGGCGAAACTGCCGTTCGTGATCGGTGTCAACGGCTGGGACGGCCAGTTCGCGCACGGCGAGGAGGATATCCGTGAGGCCATGTCGGTCGGCGGCCACATCCCCATCGTGCGCCTGGACGCCCGGCAACGAGAGTCCGTCAAGGCGACCTTGATCACGTTGGTGGAGCACGCCCTGACCCGCCACATGCACACGCCCGTATAGACGTTTCCCGGGTGCCGCCCGGTCGTAGGTTCCCCGGGCGGCACCCACGGGTTCACCAGCGCGGCAGCGGGTTCATGGGCGGGAGCGGCTTGTCGTACAGCCAGGCGGACAGCAGCGGTCCCACCGGCCGCGAGGCGTGCCGGTGGACGTGGGCGGCGAACCCCATGGTGGTGACGCTCCCGTGCCGCCGCTCGGCCGTCCAGGCGCGCAGGACCGCGAAGAAGACCTGGTCGCCCAGGGCCCGGCGCAACGCGTGCAGGGTCAGCGCGCCCCGCTTGTAGACACGGTCGTCGAACAGCATGGCCGGGCCGGGGTCGGCCAGGGCGAAGTCCTGGGGGAGCAGCGTGAGCCTGTGGTGCCAGCGCTGGGCGTGGTCGTCGGCGGAGGGGCCGCCGGACGCCTCCGACCAGAGCCACTCGGCGTAGGCGGCGAATCCCTCCTGCAGCCAGATGTCGCGCCAGCAGGCCACGGTGAGGCTGTTGCCGAACCACTGGTGCGCCAGCTCGTGCGCGATCAGGCGCTCGGACCCGCGCATGCCGTCGACATGGTTCCTGCCGAAGATCGACATGCCCTGGGCCTCGACCGGGATGTCCAGGTCGTCGTCGGCCACCACGACGGTGTAGCCGCTGAACGGATAGGGCCCGAACAGGTCGGTGAACAGCGCCATCATCTCGCCTTGCCGGCCGAAGTCCCGCCGCACGCGCGTGGCGAGGCGCGCCGGGTGGGCCAGCCGGGTCCCGGCGACCTCGGAGAGCTGGTAACGCCCGATCTGCACGCTCGCCAGGTAGCTCGCCATGGGCTCGCTCTGGTCGTAGATCCACGTCGTGTTCCCGGCCGTGCGGCGCCGCTCGACCAGCACGCCGTTCGCGATGGCCTGGTACGGCGACGCGGTGGTCACAGAGATCCGGTAGGACGCCTTGTCGCCGGGCCGGTCGTTGCACGGGAACCAGGAAGGCGCGCCGATCGGCTGCCCGGCCACGAGCGCGCCGTCGGTCAGCTCCTCCCAGCCGAGGCCGCCCCAGGGGCTCGGCACCGGCACGGGGCTGCCCGAGTAGCGCACCTCGACCTCGGCCCGCGCTCCCGCCGGCAGCGGGCGCGGCAAGGTCACGCGCAGTTTGCCCTTGCCGGGCGAATATCGGGCCGAGCCGCCGTCCACCGTGACGCTCGACACCCGGAACTTGCCGAGGTCCAGGTCGAGGGCGGTAAGGGGCTCGGCGGCGGACACCGTCAGCCTTGCCGTGCCGTCGAGCCGGTTGGCCGGGACCCGGTACTTCAGCGTCAGGTCGTAGTGCGTGACGCCGTACCGGTGGTCGCCGTGCCCTGGGAAATACGACGTCATCGCCACGCCGAGATGGGGTTGCCGAACCACCTGGCCCGGCTCGGCACGGTCTCACCGCGCATGACCAGCGAGGCGGGACCGATCGTGGTGTCGGCGCCCACCCGCGCGGCCGGCAGCACCACGCCGTGCGGTCCCAGCGTCGCGCCGGCCTCGAGCGTCACCGTGTCCATGCTCATGACCCGGTCATGGAAGAGATGCGTCTGCAGGACACAACCGCGGTTGACGCAGGCCCCGTCGCCAAGGGTCACCAGATCCGCTTCGGGAAGCCAGTACGTGTCACAGGTGACTCCATGTCCGATCCGTGCCCCAAGTGAGCGCAGCCACACGTTCAGCGGCGCAGTGCCCAGCCACGGCTGCGCGAACCAGGGCGCCGCCAGCACCTCGACGAAGTTGTCCGCCAGCTCGTTACGCCACACGAACGAGCTCCACAGCGGCTTGTTCCCACTCCGGATCCGGCCGACCAGCGCCCACTTGGCGGCCGTCGCGACCGCCGCCGCGACCACTCCGGCGGCCAGCATGACGACACCGGCCAGGGCGGCTGTCCCGGCGAAGCCGTACCGTGCCGCGAGCGCTTCGAAGGCGGCGGCGACCAGGACGGCGAGTGCGACCGCGCACATCGCGGGCACCACCCGGAATCCCTCGACGATTGCCCTGGCGGCCTTGAACCGCGCGGGCGGGTCGTAGGTCCGGCTCCGGTCGGCCTCTTCGGCGGTGCGGCGCAGCTCGATGGGCGGCATGCCCACGTACGACGAGCCGGATTTGGCCTTCTTCGGCGCCGCCGACAGCACCCCGACCAGGCCGTCCTTGGGCACCTTGCGCCCCGGTGCGGTCATCCCGGAATTGCCGAGGAAGGCGCGCTTGCCGATGCGCGCGGAGGCGATGCGCATCCAGCCGCCGTCCAGCTCGTACGGGGCGAGCATCGTGTCGTCCGCCAGGAAGGCGCCGTCGCCGACCGACGTCATCGTCGGCAGGGCGAGGACCGTGGACAGTTCGACGCCGCGGCCCACCTTCATACCGAGGGCCCGCAGCCACGCGGGAGTCAGGACGCTCGCGTACAACGGGAAGAGCCAGACGCGTGCCGCGGCCATCAGCCGTCCCGTCGCCCAGGCCTGCCACGCCTGGCGGCTGTGCACCGGGTGGTTTCCCGGACGCAGGCGCAGCCCGAGCAGCCGCACGCTGACCAGCGTGACCAGGGCGAAGGCCGCCATGCCGGTGATCGTCGCCAGCGGTACGCCGGCCAGGGCGGAGGCGAGGGCCTCGCCGAGCGTGCGTGCGTCCCCGGCGAACGCGGCCAGAACCGCGAGGCCGGCTCCGGCAGCGACCGCCGGGAGCAGGCTGAGCGCGATGGCGGTCAGGCTGTACAACGTCGCCCAGAAGCGGGACCGGACGGCTCGCTCTCCTGGTTTGCGTGACTTGCCCTGCCGGAACGCCGGCGCGCCGGCCCAGAGCTCGCCTGCGGGCACGGTGCCGGCGACCGCCGATCCCGGCGCGATCCTGGAGTTCTTCCCGATCCTGGCACCGGGCAGCAGCGTCGAGCGGGAGCCGACGGTGGCGCCCGCGCCGATCCGGATCTCGCCGATGTGCAGCAGGTCGCCGTCGTACCAGTGGCCGCTGAGGTCGACCTCCTGCTCGACCGACGCGCCCCGGCCCAGCCTGAGCAGTCCTGTGACGGGCGGAGGCGAGTGCAGATCGGCCTCCGCGCCGACCTTGGCGCCGAGCATCCGGGCGTACCACGTCATCCAGGGGGCGCTGGCCAGGTCGGGGACGCCGAGTCTGGCCGCGAACTGCTCGGCGAACCACAGTCTCAGATGCACGCCGCCACCGCGTGGGTGGCTGCCCGGCCGTACGCCGCGCAGCAACAGCCGAGCCAGCCCCGCGGACAGGCCCATCCGCCCCATGGGGGTGACGAACGCCAGCGCGCCCAGGGCGACCCACCACCAGGACAGAGCCGGTGCCCACGGCGGCGCGAACAGGTTGTTGAGCGCCGCCAGCAGGACGATCCAGCGCATCGCGCCGGCAGTGAGCAGCGGAACCATGAGCAACGACTGCACGAGAGCGGCCCGCCGGGGCATGGGCGAGACGGGCGGCCGCGCCGGCTCGCGCTCGCCTCTCGCGATCAGGAGCCGCGCCAGCCCGGCGAGCGTCGGCTGTGCGTACACGTCGCCCACCGCCACATCCGGATAGTCGGGGCGCAGCACGGACACCAGCCGGGCCGCGGCCAGGCTGGTGCCGCCGTCGGCGAAGAAGTCCGCATCCGGTCCTTCCGGCGCGACGCCGAGGATGCCGCTCCACCGCTCCGCGAGCAGCGCCTCGGCCGGGCTCCACACGGCCGCGGGCGCGGACGGCTCGGCCAGCGGCCAGGGCAGCGCGTCACGATCGATCTTGCCGGAGGTCCTCGTCGGGAGCGAGTCGACCGGCGCCAGGCGCGGCACCAGGGCGGCGGGGAGCGAGTCGGCGAGCAGCTCGCGCGCCTCACCTGCGTCGAAGCCGGGTCCGGTGACGACATACCCCACGAGCACCTGGTGGCCGCCGCCCGCGGTGCGGACCGCGGCGGCCGCGCCGGTGACGCCCGGCAACGCTTGCAACGCGGCGTCCACCTCGCCCAGCTCGATCCGGCGCCCGCCGAGCTTCACCTGGTCGTCGGCCCGGCCGACGAAGACGAGGCCCTCGGGCTCGGCCCGGACGAGATCACCGCTGCGGTAGGCGCGTTCCCAGCCCAGCGATGGCAGCGGCGCGTACTTCTCGGCGTCTTTCACCGGGTCCAGGTAACGGGCCAGCCCCACGCCCCCGATGACGAGTTCGCCGGTCTCACCCATGGCCACCGGCTCACCCGAGTCGCCGATCACCGCCAGGTCCCACCCGTCGAGGGGCAGCCCGATGCGCACGGGACCCTCGCCGGTGAGCCGCGCGGCGGACGCCACCACCGTCGCCTCGGTGGGCCCGTAGGTGTTCCACACCTCCCGCCCCGGCACGGCGAGCCGCTCGGCCAGCTCGGGAGGGCATGCCTCGCCGCCGAAGATGAGCAGCCGGATCCCGGCGAGGTGCTCGACGGGCCAGAGCGCGGCCAGCGTCGGCACGGTCGAGACCGCTGTCACGCGCTGGGCGGCCAGCCAGGGGCCCAGGTCCATCCCGGTCCGTACGAGGGCTCGCGGCGCGGGCACGAGGCAGGCGCCGTGCCGCCAGGCCAGCCACATCTCCTCGCACGAGGCGTCGAAGGCCACGGAGAGCCCGGCCAGCACCCGATCGCCGGGGCCCAGCGGGCGGTCCGGCAGGAAGAGTCCCGCTTCGGCGTCGGCGAAAGCGGCCGCGGACCGGTGCGTCACCGCGACCCCCTTCGGCCTGCCGGTGGACCCGGACGTGAAGATGATCCACGCGTCGTCGTCCGGGAGCGGCGCCTCCGCAGCCCTCCCCGTGCCCTCGGACAGTGGCGCAGCGGTCTCCGCGTCCACGGACAGCGGCGCAGCGGTCCCCGCGCCACCGTACATCGTCAGCTTGCCGGCGAGGACGGCGTCGACCCCGGCTTCGGCGAAGACCAGTTCGGCGCGCTCGTCCGGGTCGTCGGCGTCGACGGGCACGTACGCGGCGCCGACCGCGAGCACGGCGAGGATGGAGACGTACAACTCGGCGGTTCCCGAGGCGATGCGCACGCCGACTCTGGCGCCGCGGCCGACCCCGGCTTCCGCGAGCTCGGCCGCGACCCGGTCCACCTCGGCGCGCAACGAGCGGTAGTCGAGGCGCACGGTGCCGTCGTCCAGCGCGGGGGCCTCCGGATGACGGCGCGTCGTCTCGTCGAGGATGTCGAGCAACGTGCGCGGTGGCGGCGCGAGCATGCCGGCGGGATAGACGGCGGACGCGGTCCTAGGGCGTAAATCGGCCGAGTGACGAGACAATGCTGCTCCCTGAGTCAGGCGGTCGGTGGCGCCTGCCCGGGAGGGTATCTGCCGCGCATCCACATCATCCGCCACTTTCGTGGCGATCGCGCCACCCCCGTGCCCAACGACCGCTATGTCCGCTGCTATTCCGCGACCTGCGCCGGACTGGCGTTCCACGCGCCGCGTCACATTCCTCCCTCGCCGCGGGTCAGCGCAGTAGAGATCCACGAAAGGGAGGAAGACATCATGTCACCGATTCTGGTCACCGGCGGGACGGGCACGCTGGGGCGCCTGGTGGTGCCGCTGCTGCGGAAGGCCGGTTGCGAGGTAAGGGTGCTCAGCCGGGGCGGCCACGGGCCCGAGAACGGTATCGAGTACGTGACCGGCGACATGTCCACCGGTGAGGGGCTGCAGGCCGCGGTGGACGGCGTCGAGACGATCGTGCACTGCGCGGGAAGCGCCAAGGGCGATGAGGTCAAGGCCCGCAACCTGGTGCAGGCGGCGTCGCGGGCGGGCGCCCCGCATGTGGTGTATATCTCGGTCGTCGGCGCCGACCGGGTCCCGGTCGTCAGCGGCATCGACCGCGCCATGTTCGGCTACTTCGCGGCCAAGCGGGAAGCCGAGCAGGTCATCACCGCGTCCGGACTGCCGTGGACCACCCTGCGCGCCACCCAGTTCCACGACTGGGTCTGGACGACGCTGGGGACGATGGCCAAGCTGCCGGTGCTGATGACGTGGGGCGGTGCCAGGTTCCAGCCGGTCGACGCAGGCGAGGTGGCGGCCCGGCTGGTCGAGCTCGCCCTGGACGAGCCCGCCGGGCTCGTGCCCGACATCGCCGGGCCGCGCGTGTACAGGATGGAGGAGCTGGCCCGCGACTATGTGAAGGCCACCGGCAAACGCCGGCTGATCCTGCCGGTGCGGAGCCCGGGCAAGGCCGCGGCCGCGTTCCGGGCCGGCGCCAACCTTGCCCCGGACCACGCCGTCGGCCGCCGGACCTGGGAGGACTTCCTGGCCGAGCAGAAGCGCCGAGGCCGCTAGGAGGGGACCGGCACTGCGGGGAGCAGCAGAGGCGCGGCCGCGGTGCGGAGCTCGTCGCTGAACGGCGCCGGCCGGAAGGTGGCGGGATCCAGATTGACGTTGACGCGATAGCCCTCCGCGTACACCACCGAGCGGTCCGCCGACAGCACACGGAAGCCGTACACCCCGCTCGTACGGCCAAGACGATCGATCCAGAAGTGCACCAGCGGCTCGCCCACCCCCGCGATAGGCACGTTGTAGGTCACCTTGAACTCCCGCACGGCCAGGAACACGTCCTTGAACGCCGACGCGGCGGCGTCGGGGGCCCAGCCGAGCCGGTGCCAGTAGGCGCTGATCGCCCGCTCGACCAGCAAGGCATACCGGGAGTTGTGCAGCAGGCCCATCGCGTCGAGGTCATC
Organism: Nonomuraea turcica; assembly: GCF_030718205.1. GTDB lineage: Bacteria > Actinomycetota > Actinomycetes > Streptosporangiales > Streptosporangiaceae > Nonomuraea. The sequence goes on along the minus strand of NZ_JAUZQF010000008.1, from coordinate 109,278 downwards.
GAAATGCACCTGGACAGGCTCACAAACGCCGTATTCCATCATGTCAATCCTCCGGGAGCAGCTCAGGGTGAGGGGAGAGGGTGCGCAGCCGCTGGAGCACGGCACGGCGGGCATGAGCGAGAACGGCCGGCCCGTCGAGCAGCCGGGAATGGATGATGACCATCTCGCCGAGTGCGTCGATCTCGTAGGCGAGCTGGGCCGGGTCCACGCTCTCGGCCAGCTCGCCCAGCTCCACGGCGCCGGCCACCAGCCGCCTGATGAACTCCTGCCACTCGCGCATGGCCCGCGCGAGGCGGTCGTGCACGGCTCCGGGCCGGTCGTCGAACTCGGCCTGCACGGCGAAGAAGAAACACCCGCCGGGCAGCACGCCGTCGCCGTAGAACGCCAGCCGCGCCTCGTGCAGCGCGAACAGGCGCCGCACGCCCGCGGGGGCGCGCAGGGCGGGCCCGACCACCTGCTCGGTCCATTGGCGGGTGGCCCATTCCACCGCATCAAGCTGCAGTTTCTCCTTGTCGCGCCAGTGCGCGAAAAGTCCGGACTTGCTGATGCCGGTCGTCGTCGCCAGCCGTCCCAAGGAGAGCCCGGCCAGGCCTTCGACGGAGGCCAGCCCCACTGCCTGCTGGAGGATCGTCTCGCGGCTGCGCATCCCCCGTAGCAGCCGGCCGTCTTGCGTCATGCGGCTCAGACTATATGAACGACCGATCGGTCGTAAAGTTGAGCCGGGAATGCCGGGCCGTACACCCGCGTTGAGGCGGGCAGATGTAATTGAATATTCAACAGCCAGGAGGGATCATGCCCGCCATCACCGCCGACACCCTGACGCTGCCGCGCGTCGCCGTCCCCGATCCGACCGCGGTCGCACGCCGCCCCGTGCGGTCGGTGACGACCGCGCCCAGCGGGTTCGAGGGCGAGGGCTTCCCGGTGCGGCGCGCCTTCGCCGGCGTGCCGCAGTCCGCGCTGGACCCGTTCATTCACATGGACCAGATGGGCGAAGTCGAGTACGCCCCCGGCGAGCCCAAGGGCACCCCCTGGCACCCGCACCGCGGCTTCGAGACCGTCACCTACATCATGGACGGCATCTTCGAGCACCAGGACTCCAACGGCGGCGGTGGCACGATCACCGACGGCGACACGCAGTGGATGACCGCGGGGTCCGGGCTGCTGCACATCGAGAAGCCCCCGGAGCACCTGGTGGTGTCGGGCGGGCTGTTCCACGGCGTCCAGCTGTGGGTCAACCTGCCCCGCGCCCACAAGTTCCACCTGCCCCGCTACCAGGACATCCGCGGTCGCCAGACGGCGCTGCTCGCCTCGGCCGACGGCGGCGCGCTGCTGCGGGTGATCGCCGGTGAGCTGGACGGGCACGCCGGTCCCGGTGTCACGTTCACCCCGATCACGATGGTGCACGCGACCGTGAGCCCCGGAGCGCGGCTGGAGCTGCCGTGGAACCCCGGCTTCAACGCGCTCGCGTACGTGCTGGCCGGGCAGGGCTACGCCGGGGACGAACGCCGGCCGGTACGCAAGGGACAACTGGCCGTCTTCGGCCAGGGCGGGGCGCTCACCGTCGCCGCCGACACCGCCCAGCCCCAGGCCGAGCCCAACCTGGAGGTGCTGCTGCTCGGCGGGCAGCCGATCCGGGAGCCGGTCGTGCACTACGGCCCCTTCGTGATGAACACCCGCGCCGAGATCGTTCAGGCGATGGAGGACTACCAGGCCGGCCGCCTGGGCGTCGTCCCCGCCGAACGCGTCCCGCACGCCGAGGGGCCCGTCCCCGGAAAGGAGTGAGATGGTGATCGAGAACCTGGCCGAGGAGTACGAGCGCGGCCGCCTGTTCTTCGCCGCGGAGGACTACATCGGGGCCGCTCGCATCCTGGCCGGGGTGGTCGAGGCGGCCCCGGAGAACCTGGCGAGCCGGCTGCTGCTGGCCCGTGCCTACTACCACTCGGCCCAGCTCGGCCGGGCGGAGGCCGAGCTCCGGCTGGTCCTGGAGCGCGACCCGGCCGAGGGGTACGCCTGCCTGCTGCTCGGCCGTACGCTGCAGCGCCAGAACAGGCCGAAGGACGCGGAGCCGTACCTGCGGCTCCATGCCGCGATGACCGGAGAGTGACCCGCCTAGACGCGCTGCAGCAGGAGGGAGACGAAGCCGAGCACCCCACGGTAACCGGTGAGCCACATGTCACGGTGCTGTCTCATGGCGGCCATGGCCTGCTCGCCGTCGGGGCCGGGGTTGGCGGCGGCCCAGCGGGCCAGGGTGCCGGTCCACGACAGCTCGTACTCGTCCCATTCGGCCAGGTCGCTCACATGGCCGTAGACAGTCAGCCAGCCGCCGGACTCGGCCGCCGCGATCGTGCCCGCCAGGTCCGGGAACGTGCCGATGGCCTCGGCGAGGGCGGGATCGGGAGTGCGCTCCCAGAATCCCTCGCCGACCAGCGCCAGCCCGCCGGGGCGGACGAAGCGGGAGACGGCGTCCATGGTCTCCTTCAGCCCGCCGAAGGCGTGGGTGGAGCCTACGCAGAGCACCAGGTCGTACGGGTCGGCGGCGGGAAAGTCCGCGGCGGGCGTCAGCTGCAGTGACAGCCGGTCGGTCAGGCCACGGGCGGCGGCGGACCGTTCGGCGGCGGAAAGGGCGTGCGGGGAGAGGTCCACGCCGTCGGCGACGGCCGACGGGACGAGTTCGAGCGCCCGCAGCGACCACGCGGCCTCGCCGCAGCCGAGGTCGAGGATGCGGGCGCCGTCCGGCAGCTCTGCCCGGCGCAGCAACCGGTCGAGGTTGGCGTCTGTGATGGGGGCGGCGATCGGATGGTCGCGGTGAGCGATGGCGCTGATCAGCTGTCGGTCCATGCCGCCCATTCTCAGACGGCGGCCGCGTGGCCGCGGACCAGGCGGCCGACCTCGGCGCGCAGGTGCACGAAGTCGGGGTGCTCGCGGGTGGAGATCTGGTCACGCGGCCCGGGCAGGTCCACCTTGAGGTCGCCGACCACGTGCGCCGGGGCCTTGGACAACACCACCACGCGGTCGCCGACGTAGACGCTCTCGTCGATGTCGTGCGTGATGAGCACGATCGTCATCTGGTGGTGGCCGCGCACCTTGAGCACCAGGTCTTCCAGGTCCTCCCTGGTCTGCGCGTCCACGGAGCCGAACGGCTCGTCCATGAGCAACAACGACGGCCGGTACGCCAGCGCCCGCGCGATCGCCACCCGCTGCTGCATGCCGCCCGACAGCTGGAACGGGTATTTGCGCTCCGCGCCCGACAGCCCCACCGACTCCAGCGCCTCGAGGGCGGCCTCGCGGCGGGCCTTCTTGTCCATGCGCTTGCGGCGCAGCGGCAGGGCCACGTTGTCGGCCACCGACATCCACGGGAACAACGAGCGGCTGTAGTCCTGGAAGACCACGGCCAGGTTGTCCGGCGTCTGGCGCACGAGATTGCCCTCGACCTTGACCTCGCCGCCCGTCGGCGTGATCAGGCCGGCGATCGACCGCAGCAGCGTCGACTTCCCGCAGCCCGACGGCCCGACGATGCACAGCAGCTCGCCCGCGGCGACGCTCAGGTTGAGGCCTTCGATGGCGTGGTGCGCGTTCGGGCTACCGCCGCCGTAGACGTGGGAGAGGTTGTCTATCTCGAGCATGGAGTTCCTTGGGGGGCGGGACCGGCATCAGCACCAGACTCTAGCGGAGCAGGGAAAGCCGGACATGTCGGTCAGGTAAACCTGTTCAGGGCGCTGATCTTACTCCGTGAGTCGCTGGGCGGAGTGGTGCCAGCCGAGCACCCGGCGCTCCACGATGAGGAACAGTTCGTTCAGGAGGTAGCCGAGCACCCCGAGCAGGACGATCCCGGCCCACATGGACAAAGGGTCGGTCTGGTCCTTCGCGAAGGTGATCTGGAATCCGATGCCGTTCGTGGTGCCCGGCAGCAGCTCGGAGAACACCATGACGATCAACGACAGCGACAGGGCCAGCCGCAGCCCGGCGAACATCTTGGGCAACGCCGACGGCAGGATCACCAGGCGCAGCCGCTGGGCCCGCGTCAGCCGGAACACCTGACACGTCTGCAGGTGCATGGGCTCCACCGAGCGGGCGCCGTCGGCGGTGTTGAGCAGCACCGGCCACAGGATGCTGAACATGATGAACGCCAGCTGCATCCGCAGCCCGAACCCGAACACCAGGAACACGCTGACCAGCGCGGGAGGCGGGATCGCCCGCAGGAACTGCAGCACCCCGTCGAGATAGTCGTACACCCGCGCGGACAGCCCCACCGCCAGCCCGAGCACGACGCCGGCCAGCGCGCCCCCGATGAACCCGGCGGTCATCCGGCCGAGGCTCGGCAGGATGTTCTCGATGGCCGCGTCGGTCAGGAACACCGTGGCGGGCGGCCCGGAGAACCACATCGTGTGCATCCGCACCACGATCATGCTGGGCGCCGGGAAGAACGGGCTGCCCGCCGCCCTGGTGGCGGTCTCCCAGACCACGATCAGCACGACGAGCACCAGCCAGCGGAACGCCGCCGTCCGCACGCCCTTGCGGCGCGCGAGCGTGGTCCTGGTCGCGAACGTGGCGACCTCTGCCGTGGCTTTCATCCCGGCTCTCCCAACCGCGCGTGATGCCAGCGGAACGCCAGCCGCTCGGCCGCGACCAGCAACGCGTTCACCGCGACCCCGAACAGCCCCACCCAGCACGCCCCGGCCAGGATGTCGGTCATCCGCGCGGGCATGGCGATGCCGGCGAAGAAGATGAACACGCCGATGCCCTCACCACGGCCGGCCACGATCTCGGTGCTCACGGTCAGGATCAGCGCCACCCCGGTGGCCAGCCGGAAACCGGTCATGATGAAGGGTGCCGACGACGGCAGCGAGACCCGCAGCAGCACGGACAACGGCCCGAAGCCGTACGACCTGAGCGACTCCTTGGCCAGCGGGTCCACGCCGCGCAGGCCGTACATCGTGTTGTAGAGGATCGGCCACAGCGAGGCGTAGACCACGAGCGTGACGCGCAGCTGCAGACCCGTGCCGATCATGAGCGCCACCAGCGGGATCAGCGCGACGGACGGGATCGGCCGCAGGAACTCCACGACCGAGCGGGACGCGGCGTCGATGATCGGCACGCTGCCGAGCAGCAGGCCCAGCGGCACGGCGATCAGCGCCGCGATGCCGAGCCCCATGGCCCAGGCGAGCAGGCTCGTCAGGGCGTGCCCGCGGAAGGCCGGGTCGAACACGAGCGCCATGCCCCGCCCGGCGATCTCCGTGACGGGCGGCAGGTACTCGGAGGAGACCAGGCCGGTCCGGCTGAGCAGCTCGATCAGCGCGGCGAAGGCGAGGGCTCCGGCCGCCCGGCGCGACCACCTTGTGGCGGTCCCGGCCGGGCGGGCGCGGGCCAGGGTCTGAGCGCTCACCCGGAGGTCGTCGGCGACATGAGGGACTTGACCTCGATCGCCTTGCCGAGCCACTGGGCCTCCAGCATCCAGTCGGCCACGCGTTGCAGCCGGACCGGGTTGTCGTTGCTGGAGAAGTACGGGAACGTGACGGTGGCCGCGGTGGCCGCGTCGATCTGAGTGAAGGTCGGCAGCACCTTGGCCACCGCCTCGCGGTTGTTCTCCATCAGCTTGGCCGCGTTGTGGATGGCCCGCTGGAACGCCGCCGCGACCTTCGGGTTCTTGTCGTACCACTCCTGGGTGCTGACGTACCCGGAGATCGGGAACTCGGCCGCGGGGCCGGAGGCCGGGTCGAGGATCTTGCGTGCGCCCATCGAGGCCGTGGCCGCCGTGACCATGGGCTCGCCCAGGTAGGCGGCGTCGATCTGGCCGCTCTTCCACGAGGTCATGATGTTCTGAAACGTCACCGGGACGTACTTGATCGAGGCGGGGTCGACGTTGTTGGCCTTGAGCACCTGGGTGAGGGCCAGCTCCTGGAAGTTCCGCAGGACGTTCACGTTGATCGTCTTGCCTTCGAGGTCCTTGGCCGTCTTGATGGGCGAGTTGGGCAGGGCCATGATGCTCAGCGAGTCGGGGGCGGCCCGCGAGCCCTCGGCCAGGATCCGCAGCTTGAGCGAGCCCTTGTCGTGGGCGGCGAACATGGACACGTAGTTGCCGAACATGGCGTCGATCTCGCCGTTCAGCAACATGGGGATGGCCTCGGGCGCGGCCTGGACGACCTGCGGGGTGACCTCCAGCCCCTCCTTCTCGAAGAGCTTCTGGTCGATGGCGACGTAGATGGCCGCACTGTCGATCGCCGGCAGGGTGGCGATCTTGATCTTCGTCTTCTCCAGGCCACCGGCGGTGGCGGATGGTGGCGCGCTGGCAGTAGTGGAGCCGCCCGTGCTGCACGCGACGGCGCCGAGTGTCAAAGCTAATCCGATGATGGCGGCCCTGGCGGGATGGCCAAGCCTCATGTCAGGGACTCCCTTCAGATGGAGCCGGGGGGTGAGGGGGACCGGGCGGTTTCTGCTGCCGGGGTTGTGTGCCTGACGCACAACAGGGATTGACCGTAGCACCAAATTGGTGGTCATTATCGCGAAGATAACACTTGTGGTTGCAATGTCCGTTTGTCGCTATATCGTGAAATTTTGACGAGATGTAAGAAACTGAGTGTTTGTCCATTTTGGGAAAGGTGGTGTCGACGGGACCTCCGTTACTCCTGGGACAGATCTTGCTCGCGTTCTGTGGGTCTGAAGTGGCTTCTGGGACGCCTGATATTGGACGTTTTCCCAGATGGATGGCGGTCTACCGATTCAGTCCAATTTTTCGGACAATCAGGGATAAACACCTCATCGGGGCACTATTGGTGGTTGGCCCTAGCTAACCCTTGTGCTCAAATGGCGCTTATCTCGACGTACATATTGCCCCACGTGCATTTACCTGCATGGTCACCGAGAATTCCCCTCCCGGGGCGAGAGGTAGCGAAGGCAAGTGAGAACGCAGAGCGCTGAAGCTTCCGCCGACCGCGAGCCGCGCGCGCACCAGAAGCGACGGCCTGCCGCATCGTCGTCTGGCAGGTTCGGGCTGGGCAACTGGCACGTGCGGTCGCGCCTCATCGCGCTGATCGTCGTTCCCACGGCCGTGGCCGTGGGCCTCGGCGGGCTGAACGTGATCACCTCGCTCAACGACGCCAGCACCTACCAGACCCTTCGAGAGGTCGCCGAGGTCAGCGAGCAGCTCGGGGCGGTCACCCACGAGCTGTCCTTCGAACGTGACGAGAGCGCCCTCTGGATCGCCCAAGGCCGCCCCGAGAACCGCGAGGCCCAGCTCCGCACCACCTACAGCCGGGTGAACGCGCTCATCGAGGAGGCCAAGAACCGGGCGCAGGCGATCACCGACTCCCACGCCGAGGCCGTGCGGCCGGTGCTGCGGCGTCTGGAGGAGATCCCGACGCTGCGCGACACGGCCGTCAACGGGAAGATCCAGCCGCTGCCGATGATCCAGAAGTACTCGCAGATCATCGCGGCCCTTCTGCAGTTCCACGACCAGGTCGGCCAGGTCGCGGTCGACGACCAGGTCTCCGACAGCGCCAGCTCGACGGCCGCGATCGCCCGCGCCAAGGAGCAGGCGTCCAAGCAGCGCGGCATCCTGGCCAGTGCGCTGGACAAGAAGGGCTTCGACAGCGGCGAGTTCGACGCGCTCACCGACGCCAAGTCGCGCGAGGAGAGCGAGGAGACGCTCTTCGGCACCCTGGCCAACCTCGAGCAGCTGGAGCTCTACCGCAACACCGTGGTCGGCCGGGACGTGGACCAGACCGACCTGTTCCGGTTGCGGGCCATGGCGCAGTCGGCCGAGGGCAAGGAGCTGAGCATCGGCGTGCCGGCCAACAAGGACGTGGCCACATGGTTCGAGGTCAGCACCGGCAAGATCGACGCACTGCGCAGCGTGGAGAAGGAACTGGCATCCTCGGTGATCCTGCGGGCCCGGACCCTGGAGGAAGGCGCCAACCGCTCGGCGCTGATCTCCGGGGGGCTCATCCTGGTCCTGCTGCTCGTGGTGGTCGCGATCATCTCGCTCATCGCCCGCTCGCTCATCAGGCCGCTGCGCAAGCTGCGCCACGAGGCACTCGACATCGCCGGGCATCGCCTGCCCGAGACCGTGCAGCAGCTGCGTGAGAGCGGCGAGGGTACGGTCGGCCCGGTCGTCCCGATCGGCGTGGACACCCATGACGAGATCGGCGAGGTGGCGCGGGCGTTCGACGAGGTGCACCGCGAGGCCGTGCGGCTGGCCGGCGAGGAGGCGCGGCTGCGCAGCAACGTCAACGCGATGTTCGTGAACCTGTCGCGGCGCAGCCAGACGCTGGTCGAGCGGCAGATCACCCTGATCGACGGCTTGGAGCAGGGCGAGCAGGACGAGCAGCGGCTCGGGAACCTGTTCAAGCTCGACCACCTGGCCACCCGCATGCGGCGCAACAGCGAGAACCTGCTGGTGCTGGCCGGCCAGGACCCGCCGCGCCGGTGGAGCCAGCCAGTGAAGCTGGTCGACGTGGCGCGGGCCTCGCTGTCGGAGGTCGAGAACTACGAGCGCGTCGTGCTGCAGGTGCCCGACGGCGTCTCGGTGGCGGGACAGGCCGTCAACGACGTCATCCACCTGCTCGCCGAGCTGGTGGAGAACGCGTTGTCGTTCTCGCCGCGCGAGACCCGGGTGACGGTGTCGGGCAGCAGGATCGACGGCGGCGGTGTGATGTTGTCGATCACCGACTCCGGCATCGGCATGACGCAGGAGGAGCTGGTCCAGTCCAACGAGCGGCTGACCGACGCGCCGAGCGTCGATGTGTCGGTCTCGCGGCGGATGGGCCTGTTCGTGGTCGCCAGGCTGGCGCACCGGCACGGCATCCGGGTGCAGCTGCGCCCGCACAGCTCCGGTGGGCTGACCGCGATGGTGCTCATCCCGGAGAACATGCTCGGCTCCCAGGCGCCGACCTTCCCCGGCCAGCCGTCCTACAGCGGTAACCAGCCGCCGTCCTACAACCCGCCGGCCATCTTCCCTGGTGACCCGCCTTCGCCGTTCGCACAGTCGCCCGCTGCGGGCGGTGACCAGCCGCCCGCGTTCGGCCGGCCGCCTGCCTTGGCGGGCGACCCGCCGCTCGCCTTCTCCGGCGCGGGGAGCGGCAGGGAGGAGCCGTACTCGGGACCGCATCCCGCGCCGCCCGCCACGGACTGGCCGGAGTCCGCCTACCAGATGGGCCCAGGCCACCCCTCCTTCCCGTCGAACGCCGGGCCGGGCGGCTGGCAGGCCCCGCCGACCCAGTGGCAGCCCGACGCCGGGGCCTGGCCCGCCGAGCCGCGCGGCGCCGGCGGCTACGACAGCTCCGACGTCTGGTCCCCGCCGCGCAACGCGGGCTGGAACGGCAGCAGCCTGCCCAAGCGGTCCGTGCCCGGCTGGAGCGGCGGTGACACGATGCCGCCGCAGCGGCCGGGGTTCGAGTTCACCGACGGCGAACCGGCGGCCGCCGGCCCCATGCCGTCCGTCCCGCCCGCGTCCGCGGGCGACGACTACCTGCCGATCTTCGCCGCTGTGGAGTCCGCCTGGTTCGGGCGGGACAAGAGCTGGAGCTCCACCAAGGCGGACGAGGGCTGGAGCGCTGCGGAGGCGGTTGTGGAGCCCGTGCGTGGTGAATCGACGGCGGCGGGGCTGCCCAAGCGGGTGCCCAAGGCCAACCTGGTGCCCGGCTCGGCCGACACCTCGTCGGCGCCGAAGGGCGTCACGCCGATGCCATCGGTGTCCCCGGACCGGGTGCGCAACCGGCTCTCCAGCTTCCAGCAGGGCTTCCGGGCGGCACGCGATGACATCCACGAGGGCAGGGCGGCGTTCACCTCTGGCCCGCGGAACGACGACAGGGAGGAGGGAGTATGAACGATTTGAGCCATGCGGCACGCGGGGTCGACTGGCTGATCACCGATTTCGTCAGTACGGTCCCGGGTGTCGCGCATGCGGTGGTCGTCTCATCTGACGGGCTGCCACTGGCGGCCTCGTCGGGTTTCCCGGCCGACCGGGCTGATCAGCTGGCCGCCATCGCGTCGGGGCTGGTGAGCCTGACGCAGGGGGCGGCCAGGGTGTTCGAGGGGGGTGCGGTCAATCAGACGATCGTGGAGATGCAGCGCGGGCTCATGCTGATCATGTCGATCAGCGACGGCTCGTGCCTGGCGGTGCTTGCCGCCCCGGACTGCGACATGGGTCTGGTGGCGTACCAGATGACACTGATGGTCGACCGCGCCGGTCAGGTGCTGACTCCGGCTGTGCGCGCGGAGCTGCGTGCCAGCCAGACCAGGTGATGTACACGTGACAGACCCACGATGGACCAGCCGCGAATGGGCGTCCCCGCCAGAGCCACAGGCCCAGCCGCAGCTGAACCCAGACCCCGCTTCGCCCGTCCGTCCGTACGCGGTGACAGGTGGACGGACGGCGCCGCGGGTCAAACTGGCGATGGAGGCTCTGGTGTCCTCGGCCACGGCCGAGCACCGGGAGTTCTCGCATATCACGCCGGAGTACCAGGCGATCAGTCAACTGTGCCGGCAGGTCCGGTCCGTGGCGGAGGTGTCGGCCCTGCTGCGGATTCCCCTCGGCGTGGCACGCGTGCTGATCGCTGACATGGCGGCCGAAGGCCTGGTCCGCGTGCACCAGCCACAGCTGGACGCCGGACGGCCCGACGTTAATCTGCTCGAAAGGGTGCTCAGTGGACTTCGCAGGCTCTAGCCCCGGCCTCACCTCGACGAAGATCGTGGTGGCTGGAGGTTTCGGGGTGGGCAAGACGACGTTCGTCGGTGCGGTGTCGGAGATCATGCCGTTGACGACGGAGGCGGTGATGACCGACGCCTCGGCGGGGATCGACGACCTCGGCATGACGCCGCTGAAGTCGACCACCACCGTCGCGATGGACTTCGGCCGGGTCTCCCTCGACCGTGACCTGATCCTTTATCTGTTCGGCACGCCTGGACAGCACCGGTTCTGGTTCATGTGGGACGACCTGGTGCGCGGCGCGATCGGCGCCGTCGTACTGGTGGACACCCGCCGTCTTGCCGACAGTTTTCCGGCGATCGACTATTTCGAAGAAGCGCAGCTGCCGTTCATCGTGGGCGTCAACGGCTGGGACGGCCAATATCCGCACAGCGACACCGAGGTGCGCGACGCCCTGACCCTGGCGCCGCACATCCCGCTGGTGCGGCTCGACGCCCGCAAGAAGGACTCGGTGAAGAGCACGTTGATCAACCTCGTCGAGCACGCGCTCACGGTGCGGATGGCCGTGCCGGGCTGGGGCAGTTAGCCCCCGGCGGCGCCAGGAAATCCTGACGATCACGCCGGAGGCCCTCGCTCAGCGGGGACCGGCCTCGATGAGGCTCGCCCCGGAGCCCATCTCGATGACCTCGCCGATCGCCAGATCCGCCCGCCCGAGCAGCGCCGCGTATTCCTCGCGGCTGCGCTCCGCGCCCCCGTTGAAGATCGCCAGCATCCGCAGGTCGATGTCCTTGCCCAGATGCGGCGCCTCGTCGTCGGGCAACACCACCTCGAGGACCAGGACGCGACCGCCCGGGTTCATGGCCTGGCGGACGTTGCGCAGGATCTTGACGGCATCCTCGTCGTCCCAGTTGTGCAGCACACTGGCCAGTAGATAGACGTCGCCGCCGGCCGGGACCGAGGCGAAGAAGTCACCCGCGACGACCTCCGCCCGGTCCGACAGGCCCGCCGCGGCCAGCGTGCGCGCGGCGTGGGCGGTCACGTGCTCCAGATCGAACAGGATGCCCCGCATCCGCGGGTTGGCGTGCAGGACCGTGGCCAGGATGTGGCCCTTGCCGCCGGCCACGTCGACCATGGTCGCGGTGGCGGGGAAGGCGTAGCGTTTGGCCAGGCCCTCGGTGAGGGGCACGGCCCGGCGCCTCATGTAGTCGTCGAACAGGCTGCTCGACGACGGGTTCTTGGCCAGGTGGTCGTAGAGGTGGCCGTAGCGCTTCACGAAGGCCGAGCTGCCGTCGCGCACCGTGGCGGGGAGCATGCCCAGCGCGTACCAGAAGCCCTCCTCGCCGAGCATGCGGATCGAGGAGCGGACCGAGTCCGGCGCGTCGGACCGCAGGGCGGCGCCTCGCTCGGTGAGGTCGTACGTGTCAGGACCGGCGGGACGAATCAGGTCCTGGCTCGCCAGCTCGCGCAGCACCCGGCGCAGCGAAGGCGCGTGCGCGCCGCAGCGCCTGGCCAGCTCCGCGCCGTCGAGCGGGCCGTGCGCCAGGTGGTCGGCCAGGCCCAGCTCGGCCATGGTCAGCAGAGCCGCGAAACGGGACAGATCGCTTACGGCTCCCCAGAGGAGGTCGTCGGAATGCGGCATGAATTCTTCCAGCGGGATCACGCGTTGCGGTTGGCCTGCCGGTGCCAGACGAGCAGGCGCCGCTCGGCCAGCACGAACAGGGAGTTCACCAGGTAGCCCAGCACCCCGAGCAGGGCGATCGTCGCCCACACCCCCGCGCCGTCGAAGCTGCGCTGGGCCACCAGCAGCTGGTAGCCGATGCCGTCGGTGCTGCCGAACAGCTCCGAGATGACCATGAGGATCAGCGCGAGCGACAGGCTCAGCCGCAGCCCGGCGAAGATCTTCGGCGAGGCGGCCGGGAGGAGCACCACCCGTAGGTACTGGGCCTTCGACAGGTTGAAGACTCTGGCCGTCTCCGTGTACGTGCGGTCCACGGCCCTGACCCCGTCGATGGAGTTGAGCAGCACGGGCCAGATGACGCCGAACACGATCGCGGCCAGCTGCATGGTCAGCCCGGCCTTGAACAGCACCAGGAACAGCGGCAGCAGCAACGGAGGCGGGATGGCCCGGCCGAACTCGATCAGTGGGTCCACGTAGTCGGTCGCCGTCCGCGAGCGCCCGAGCAGCACGCCGAGCACGACGCCGAGCACGGCGGCCAGGATCCAGCCGCTCAACATGCGGCCGAGGCTCGGCAGCAGGTTCTCCACCGCGTCGTCGGTCAGGAAGATCCGCGTGACGGGCCCGGAGAACCACAGCTCGTACATGCGGACGACGATCGTCGTCGGCGGGGGGAAGTCGATGTCCTCCAGCCCACGCGCGATGAACTCCCAGGCGACGAGCACCACAGGGATGACCCAGAACCTGGCGCCGACCTTCACGAGGGTTTTCACGACTCCTGCGCTCCTGTCCGCATGCGGTGCCAGTGGAACAGGCGGCGCTCCCCGGCCAGGAGCGCCAGGTTCGCGATCACGCCGAATATCCCGGCCCAGAACGTCGCCGCCATCATGAGGTCCGTACGGTTGCCGCTGGCGGCCTGGACCACGAAGACGCCGATGCCGGCGGTGCCGCCCGCCAGCAGCTCGGCGCTGACCGCCAGAATCAGCGCGATGCCCGCGGCGATCCTGACTCCCGTCGCGACGAACGGGGCGGCGCTGGGCAGGCTCACCCTGGCGAGCACGGCCAGCGGGCCGAAGCCGAAGCTGCGCAGGGACTCCTTGGCCAGCGGGTCCACGTCCTGCATGCCGTAGAGGGTGTTGATCAGGATCGGCCACATGCAGGCGTACACGATGACCGAGATCTTCATCAGCCCGTCCACCGGGATCAGCAGGATGGCGAGCGGGATGATCGCGACGGAGGGGATCGGGCGCATGAACTCCAGCACGGGCCTGATGGCCCGCTCCACCGGCGGCAGCGCGCCGAGCAGCACGCCCAGGGGGACGGAGATCCCGATCGCGATCAGCAGGCCGAGCGCCCAGTTGGTCAGGGTCGTGCCGAGTCCCGTCAGGAACTCGGGGCTGACCAGGAGGAGCACGGCTTCGTACAGGATGGTCGAGGGGGCGGGGAAGACCACGTCGTCGCTCACGACGAAGCGGATGAGCAGTTCCCCGACGGCAAGGAGCCCCGCGGCGCCGGCGGCGCCGCGGAGCACTCGAGCACTGGTCATCCGGCCGCGGGGGCCGGGATGATGACGGACTTCACGTCGATCGGGCTCGTGATGTACTTGTATTCGAGCAGGAGGTCGGCCACCTTCTGCAGGCGGTTCGCGGTCAGCTCGGTCGGGTAGCTCAGCGGCGTGATCACGGACGCGGTCTTCGCGTCGATCTTCGTGTACGTCGGCAGAGCCGTCTCGAGCTCCTTACGGTCGGTCGAGACGTCCTTCAGCGCCTTGGCGACCGCCCGCTGGAACGCGGCCAGCGTCTTCGGGTACTTCTGCGCCCATTCCTCGGTGACCGACCAGCCGGAGATGGGGAAGTTCTCGGTCTGGCCGGTCATCGTGTCGGCCAGCTTGCGGAAGCCGAGCGTGCTCTGGGTGGAGGTGATGAAGGGCTCGACCATCCAGGCCGCGTCGGCCAGGCCGGTGTTGAGCGCGTTGCCCATCTCGGGGAACGCGACTTCCTTGTACTTGACGTCGTCCTTGGTGAGTCCAGCCACCTTGAGCTGCGTCTCCACGGCGAGCGTGGCGATGTTGCCGAGAGTGTTGACCGCGACGGTCTTGCCCTTCAGGTCCGCCACCGTCTTGATGGGCGAATCCTTCGGGACCATGATGTTGAACGTGTTCGGGGCGCCCTGGGAGGCCTCCGCGACGAGCTTGATCTTCTGGCCCTTGCTGACGGCCACCAACCCCGACACGTAGTTCTGGAGCGTGGCGTCGAGAGCACCGCTCAGGAGCTGCGGCATCGCAGCCGCGCCACCGGTGATGACCACCGGCTCGACCGTCAGGCCCTCCTGCTTGAAGTAGCCCTTGTTCACCGCAATGTAGAGCGATACGGAGTCAGGGATCGGGATCGCCCCGACCTTGATGGTGGTCTTCTCCAAGCCGTTGGCGCCGGTCGACGCGGTCGTGGAACTGTCGGAGCCGCTACAGCCGGCAAGCACTAGGGCGACTGCGACGCCGAGTGCGACGGCGCTGCAGCGCAGTTTGCGTGTCATCGGGGGGTTCTCCTACCAGGGGGAAGTTCTGGAGACGGCACAGGTTACCGGGCGTGAAGCGTACCGGAAGGGGGACTCCGATCGGCAGCGGTCCGCCGCGTATGGGAGTTTTATCGATTGAAGATGACGGTAAACGACTATAGATGTAAATATATAGACAAAGGGCGCTTTGTTACGATATGTCTGACTCGGAGGTGTGGTTGCGCTCCGTGGTCGAAGGCTTGCGACGTGAACAATGTGTGCCTTGGAACGGTTGAATACCGTCGAGGCGTTGGCTGAAGTATGAGGTTTGTGCTCAAATTGGGCCTCGAACTTGCCTGCGATCACTCGTCCCTGGGACGAAGCCGCTGAGACCCCCTAAGCAGGCCATGGCGAGAGGTTGCCACCAGTGAGGACAACAACGACCGACCCCGGTCGTGGTAGGGCTCCGGACGTGCCCGAACAGCCGGCGGGCGGCGAGGTGCCGGAGGTGACCCTGCCCAAGGCAGGGAGCCCGCTCGCGCTGCGCAACTGGCGTGTCCGCACGCGCCTCATCGCCCTCATCGCCGTTCCCACGATCGTGGCCGTTGTCTTCGGCGGCCTGCGCGTCACCACTTCGATCGGCAGCGCGGAGCAGTACCAGGTCATCGGCGAGGTAGGCAAGGTGGTCGGCCAATTCGGCGAGCTCTCGCGCGACCTCGGCCTCGAGCGCGACCTGGCCGCCCGCTACGCCGCCTCCCGGTCGGCGGCCGACAAGGACCGCTACAGCGACCAGCAGGAGGTCGTCGACGTCAACGTCAAGCGCGTCCTGGCGGCCGCGCAGACCGTCGAGCCGTCCCTGTCCGACATCGGCCGCAGGAACCTCGAGCGCATCAGGGTCCGGCTCGGCCAGTTGGGCTCGCTGCGCCAGACGGTGGCGGGGACCGACTCGCAGCTGCCGCCCCTGCCGACGATGGAGAAGTACTCCGAGACCATCACCGAGATGCTCCAGCTCTACGACGAGGTCGCCCAGGGCGCGACGGACGAGCAGCTGATCTCCACCAGCGCCGCCCTGCGCGCAATCGCCCGAGCCGAGGATGAGGGCTCCAAGCAGCGCGCGCTCCTGATGGCCGGCATCATCCGAGGGTCCTTCCTCGAGACCGAGTTCCAGGCGTTCGTCGACGCCACCGCCCGGCGGGTCAGCGAGCGGGACTCCTTCCTGGCTGTCGCCTCGCTGGATCAGCGGCAGGCGTTCGACGAGACCGTCGCCAGCGCGAAGATCGCCCGCGCCGAGCTCTTCATCGCCCGCGCCGTGCTGCTGCACAACAACGCCGCCGGTGCCCTGTCGAGCAGCGCCAGGGAGCAATACCTGCGCAGGCTCGACCCCTCCACCAACAAGGACGTGGACCTCTGGTTCGAGGCCATCGGCGAGACCGTCGACCGGCTCCACCAGGTCCAGAAGTCGCTCGGGGACCAGGTGGCCACCCGGAGCGCCGACCTCGCCGGCGGCGACCGGCAGCTCGCCGCGATCAACATCTCGATCGTGGCCGCCCTGCTGCTCCTGGTCCTCGCCATCACCGCCATCATGGCGGGCTCGCTGGTACGTCCGCTCCGCCGCCTGCGCGGAGACGCACTCAAGATCGCCGGTCAGACCCTGCCCGACCTCGTCCGCCAGCTGCGCAACACCGACGTCGACCCTGAACGGCTGAACGTCCCGCCCATCGAGATCAACTCCAAGGACGAGATCGGTGAAGTGGCCCGCGCCTTCGACGAGGTGCACCGCGAGGCCGTCCGCCTGGCGGGCGAGGAGTCCAAGCTGCGGAGCAACGTCAACGCGATGTTCGTGAACCTGTCGCGGCGCAGCCAGACCCTGGTCGAGCGGCAGATCACCCTGATCGACGGGCTGGAGCAGGGCGAGCAGGACGAGCAGCGGCTCGGGAACCTGTTCAAGCTCGACCACCTTGCCACCCGCATGCGGCGCAACAGCGAGAACCTGCTGGTCCTCGCCGGCCAGGAGCCGCCGCGCCGCTGGAGCCAGCCTGTCAAGCTCGTGGACGTCGCCCGCGCCTCGCTGTCGGAGGTCGAGAACTACGATCGCGTCGTGCTGGAGGTGCCCGAGGGCATCTCCATCGCCGGCCAGGCCGTCAACGACGTCATCCACCTGCTCGCCGAGCTGATCGAGAACGCCCTGTCGTTCTCGCCCCGCGAAGCCCGCGTCCCCGTCTCGGGCAGCAGGATCGACGGCGGCGGCATCATGCTCGCCATCAGCGACTCCGGCATCGGCATGACCGCCGAGGAGCTGGTCCAGGCCAACGAGCGGCTGGTCGACGCGCCCACCGTCGACGTCTCGGTCTCGCGCCGCATGGGCCTGTTCGTGGTCGCCAGGCTGGCGCACCGCCACGGCATCCGGGTGCAGCTGCGCCCGCACGGCTCCGGTGGGCTGACCGCGATGGTGCTCATCCCCGAGTCCCTGCTCGGTGCGCAGACCCCCGCGACCGCCGGATCCGCACCCGCGACCGCCGGCGCGGGCGTCGCTCGCGAGCAGGCCTTCCACACGCCGCAGCCCTCGGCCGCCGGGCCGTGGCAGCCGGGCGGCTACCAGCCCGGGCCCGGGCATCCGTCCTTCCCGTCGTACCCGTCGGCGGAGCCGGCGTCGAGCGGCTCCTGGTCATCGGCACCCCAATGGCCGGCGACCGGCGACAACTGGATGGCGAACAACTCGGCTCCCTCCTCGGACGTGTGGGTCTCCTCGCGGGGGCCGGTCACGGGAGAGACCACGGCCCTGCCCCGGCGGGGCGCTCTGCCGCCCGAGGGGCCCAGCCCGTGGACGCGCGGTCCCGAGCAGCCCGCCCCCGCCTCGCAGCGCCAGCACTTCCCCGAGACCGAGTCCGCGGCGACCGGCCCCATGCCGGCGGTCGAGCCCGCCTCGTCCGGGGACGAGTATCTGCCGATCTTCGCCTCGGTCGAGTCCGCCTGGTTCGAGCACGGCGTCGACAACGACGCGACCTGGGGTTCGGCCAAGGCCGACGCCGGTTGGAGCGCCGCCGAGGCCGTGGTCGAGCCGGCACGCGACGGGGCCACCGCGGCCGGGCTGCCCAAGCGGGTGCCGAAGGCCAATCTGGTGCCCGGCTCCGCCGAGGCCGTCTCGGCGCCGAAGGGCGTCGCGCCCATGCCGACGGTCTCGCCCGACCGGGTGCGCAGCCGCCTTTCGAGCTTCCAGCAAGGCTTCCGGGCGGCGCGTGACGACATCAGCGAGGGCAGGGCGTACGGGTCCGGCTCCAGGAATAACAGCAGGGACGAGGGCGTATGAGCGAGCGAAGCGAGCGGCCGATCAAACACAGCCGATTGTCGTTCATGCGACCGACGCAGGAGGGCGAATGAACGACCTGAGCCACGCGGCTCGCGGAGTGGACTGGTTAATCACCGACTTCGTCAGTACGGTTCCCGGGGTCGCGCACGCGGTGGTCGTCTCGTCCGACGGGCTGCCGCTCGCGGCCTCGTCGGGTTTCCCGGCCGACCGGGCTGATCAGCTGGCCGCCATCGCGTCGGGCCTGGTGAGCCTGACGCAGGGGGCCGCCAGGGTGTTCGAAGGCGGTGCGGTCAATCAGACGATCGTGGAGATGCAGCGGGGCCTGATGCTGATCATGGCGATCAGCGACGGCTCGTGCCTGGCGGTGCTGGCGGCACCGGACTGCGACATGGGTTTGGTGGCGTACCAGATGACATTGATGGTTGATCGCGCCGGTCAGGTGCTGACTCCGGCTGTGCGCGCGGAGCTGCGCGCCAGCCAGACCAGGTGATGTGAGTGACGAACCCATCGTGGAACAGCGGCGGGTGGAACAGCGGCGGCTGGGAGCCCCCGCAGCCTCCGCCCTCCAGCTCCGAGCCCGCTTCGCCGGTGCGTCCCTACGCCGTCACGGGCGGGCGAACCGCGCCCAAGGTGAAGCTGGCGATGGAGGCGCTGGTGTCCTCGGCGACCGCCGAGCATCGGGAGTTCTCGCACATCACGCCCGAATACAAGGCGATCAGCCAGCTCTGCCTGCAGGTCAGGTCGGTGGCGGAGGTCTCGGCGCTGTTGCGGATCCCGCTCGGCGTGGTGCGGGTTCTGATCGCGGACATGGCGGCGGAAGGCCTCCTACGAGTGCATCAGCCGCAGCTGGAAGCGGGTAGACCGGACGTCAACCTGCTGGAAAGGGTGCTCAGTGGACTTCGCAGGCTCTAGCCCCGGCCTGACCTCGACGAAGATCGTCGTGGCTGGGGGCTTCGGCGTGGGCAAGACGACGTTCGTTGGCGCGGTGTCGGAGATCATGCCGTTGACCACGGAGGCCGTCATGACCGACGCTTCCGCCGGCATCGACGACCTGGGCATGACACCGTTGAAGTCGACGACGACCGTGGCGATGGACTTCGGCCGCGTCTCGCTGGACAGTGACCTGATCCTGTACTTGTTCGGCACGCCTGGACAGCACCGGTTCTGGTTCATGTGGGACGACCTGGTGCGGGGGGCGATCGGCGCCGTCGTGCTGGTGGACACCCGCCGCCTGGCCGACAGTTTTCCTGCCATCGACTACTTCGAAGAGGCGCAGCTGCCGTTCATCGTGGGGGTGAACGGCTGGGACGGCCAGTATCTGCACAGCGACGCCGAGGTGCGGGACGCTTTGACGCTGGCGCCGCACATCCCGATGGTGCGGCTCGACGCGCGTTCGAAGGACTCGGTCAAAGGTGCTCTGATCAACCTCGTCGAGCACGCGCTCACGGTTCGCATGGCCGTGCCAGGCTGGAGCGGCTAGGAGAGCGGATAGGCTGGAGTCTCCGACGTACATTCGCTTCGAGGACTGGCCAACCACGTGTTCGAGACGCTATCCGACCGGCTGACATCGGTCTTCTCCTCCCTCCGAGCCAAGGGCCGGCTGTCCGATGCCGACATCGACGCCACCACCCGCGAGATCCGCATCGCCCTGTTGGAGGCCGATGTCGCGCTGCCGGTGGTGAAGGCGTTCGTCGCCCAGGTCAAGGAGCGCGCCCGCGGCACCGAGGTCTCCCAGGCGCTCAATCCGGCGCAGCAGGTCGTCAAGATCGTCAATGACGAGCTGATCGAGATCCTCGGCGGTGAGACCCGCAGGCTCCGCTTCGCCAAGACGCCGCCGACCGTCATCATGCTCGCGGGCCTCCAGGGCGCCGGCAAGACCACCCTGGCAGGCAAGCTGGCCAGGTGGCTGCGCGAGCAGGGCCACGCGCCCATGCTGGTGGCCGCCGACCTGCAGCGCCCCAACGCCGTCCAGCAGCTCCAGGTCGTGGGCGAGCGGGCGCAGGTCGCCGTCTACGCGCCCGAGCCGGGCAACGGCGTCGGCGACCCGATCGGGGTCGCCCGCACGTCGATCGACGAGGCGAAGCGCCTCAATCACGACATCGTCATCATCGACACCGCCGGCCGCCTGGGCATCGACCAGGAGATGATGAAGCAGGCCGCCGACATCCGCGACGTGGTCCAGCCCGACGAGGTCCTGTTCGTCGTGGACGCCATGATCGGCCAGGACGCCGTCACCACGGCCCAGGCGTTCATGGAGGGCGTCGGCTTCGACGGCGTCGTGCTGACCAAGCTCGACGGCGACGCCCGCGGCGGCGCCGCGCTGTCGGTCCGGCACATCACCGGCCGGCCGATCATGTTCGCCTCGACGGGTGAGAAGCTCGAGGACTTCGACGCCTTCCACCCGGACCGGATGGCCTCCCGAATCCTGGACATGGGTGACATCCTCACCCTGATCGAGCAGGCACAGAAGACGTTCGACGAGGAGCAGGCCGCCAAGATGGCCGGCAAGCTCACGTCGGGCGAGAGCTTCACGCTCGAGGACTTCCTCGAGCAGATGATGATGGTCCAGAAAATGGGGCCGATCAAAAACCTGCTCGGCATGATGCCCGGCATGGGGCAGATGCGCGACCAGCTCAACTCGATCGACGACCGCGATCTCGACCGCATCGCCGCGATCATCCGTTCCATGACGCCGGGCGAGCGCCAGGACCCCAAGATCATCAATGGTTCGCGCCGGGCGCGCATCGCCGCCGGCTCCGGCGTCACGGTCACCGCGGTCAACAACCTGGTCACCCGCTTCTTCGAGGCGCAGAAGATGATGAAGCGGATGGCCGGCGGGATGGGCATCCCGGGCATGCCGGGTGGGCGTGGCAAGGTGGCCAAGGCGCAGAAGAAGAACAAGAAGGGGCGGCGGGTCAGCGGTGACCCGCGCAAGGCGGCACTGGAGAAGGCGTCGTCCGGCGATGCTCCGGCGCCGCCCAAGCAGGGCGGGATGCTGGGAAACCTGCACGGCAAGCTGCCTCCGGGGATGGACCTGCCGCCGGGCTTCGACCCCTCCAAGTTCAAGCTCCCGGGCCAGCAGTAACCACCCTGGGCTATTGTTGCCGGCGCTTTGCGGCGCCCTTCCCGATGAGGTCGTAGGCAGTGCCGTCGATCTGGCACAATGACATGTTGGAACACCGTGACCAGGTGGGCGCCCTCTAACCTCCCGCCGGCCGCGTCTGTCCCTGGAGCGTCGACCAGCCGTGCCCCACTCGGCGAAGCGCCGCTCACCCACGCTCGAATGCAGGAGAGACCACACCCGTGGCAGTCAAGATCAAGCTCAAGCGGCTCGGCATGATCCGCAACGCGCAATACCGTATCGTCGTCGCCGACAGCCGCACCAAGCGTGACGGCCGGGCGATCGAGGAGATCGGCCTGTACCACCCGAAGGACGACCCTTCGCGCATCGAGGTCAACGCCGAGCGTGCGGCTTACTGGCTCGGGGTCGGCGCGCAGCCGACCGAGCCGGTGCTCAAGCTGCTCAAGCTCACCGGTGACTGGCAGAAGTTCAAGGGCGAGCCCGCCCCGGCGCCGCTGAAGGTGGCCGAGCCGAAGCCGGACCGTCACGCCATCTACGAGGCTGCGGCCAAGGAGGCGCTGTCCGGTGGCGACACCGGCACGGCCGCCACCACGCCGCCGAAGAGGGCCAAGAAGAAGGAAGAGGCCGAGGTCCCCGTCGAGACCCCGACCGAGGGCGAGGCCTGACGTGCTCGAGGAGGCTCTCGAGCACCTCGTGAAGGGCATCGTCGAACATCCTGACGATGTCCGGGTCCGCGCACGCCGCATTCGCAGCGGGCGCGTCCTGGAGGTCCGGGTGCACCCCGAGGACCTGGGCAAGGTCATCGGACGCGGCGGGCGCACCGCCAAGGCGCTGCGTACGGTCGTGAACGCCCTGGCCGACGGGAAATACGTGCGGGTCGACCTGCTCGATCTGCACGAAGCAGTCCGTTAGCGTCAGGTTTCCGCGCCCTCATCGGCTCTCTGGCCGATGGGGGCGCTTGCGTTAAGAAAGGGCACAACACGTGCAGCTGGTCGTCGGCCGGATAGGTCGTCCGCACGGGGTACGCGGTGAGGTGACCGTGGAGGTGCTTACCGACGAACCCGAGCGGCGCTTCGTCGTCGGCACGTCCATCGCGACCGACCCCGCCGATCGGGGGCCGCTCGTCGTCGCCGGCCGGCGCTGGCACAAGGACATCCTGCTGATCGCGTTCGACGGCGTCACCGACCGGGACGAGGCAGAGGAGCTGCGGGGCACCATGCTGGTCATCGACTCGGCCGACGTGGAGCCGTCCGACGACCCCGACGAGTTCCACGACCACCAGCTCATCGGCCTAGCGGTGGAGACCGTCGCCGGCGATCCGGTGGGCGAGGTCACCGACGTCCTGCACCACGGGCAGGACCTGCTGGTCGTCCGCAGGAAGGGCGCCGACGAGGCGCTCATCCCGTTCGTGAAGGCCCTGGTGCCGGAGGTGGACCTGGAAGGCGGGCGGCTGATCGTCGATCCGCCGGAGGGCCTGCTGTGATGCGGCTCGACATCATCTCGATCTTTCCTGAATACTTCGCGCCCCTGGACGTGTCGCTGATCGGCAAGGCACGTGAGCGGGGCACCCTGGACGTACGTGTGCACCAGTTGCGCGACTGGACCCACGACGTGCACAAGACCGTCGACGACACGCCGTACGGCGGTGGTCCCGGCATGGTCATGAAGCCCGAGGTGTGGGGCGAGGCCATCGACGCGGTGATCGGGGACGGCGCGCCGCGGATGATCGTGCCGACCCCGAGCGGGCGGCCGTTCACCCAGGAGCTCGCGCAGGAGCTGGCGGCGGAGCCGTGGCTGCTGTTCGCGTGCGGGCGCTACGAGGGCATCGACGCGCGGGTCATGGCTGAATACGGCACGCGGCTGCGCGTGGACGAGGTCAGCATCGGTGACTACGTGCTGGCCGGGGGCGAGGTCGCGGTGCTGGTCATGGTGGAGGCCATCGGCAGGCTGCTGCCCGGCGTGCTGGGCAACGCCCAGTCGGCCGTGGACGACTCCTTCGCGCCCGGGTCCATGCGCAATCTGGTCGAGGGCCCCGTCTACACCAAGCCGCCCGTCTGGCGGGGCCATGAGGTGCCTGCCGTGTTGCTGTCCGGGCACCATGGGAAGGTGGCCAGGTGGCGACGGGACGAGGCGCTGCGCCGCACCGTACGAAACCGGCCCGAGCTGGCGGCGGCACTCGACCCCGGCACGCTCGACAAGCACGATAGGAAGCTCCTGGAGGAGCTCTCGTTTCGCGTCCTCCCCGAAGATATGGCAAACTGAATCGCTGCCAACCTTTCATTGGTTGGTCTGTCATGCCCGGGAAACGATCCCGGGTTCATCACATCAGCAGGCGCGTCCGCCGCGAGCCATGGCCGGGTGGACCTCCGCGTGCTTACGAGGACTTGAGGACAGCTCTCATGCACACGAAGATCCAGGAGCTCGAGAAGGCGACCCTGCGCAGCGACGTGCCGGGATTCCGCCCCGGTGACACGCTCGAGGTTCACGTACGAGTCGTCGAAGGCAACCGCTCCCGTATCCAGGTCTTCAAGGGCTTCGTGCTGCGCCGGCAGGGCAGCGGCGCCCGCGAGACCTTCACGGTCCGCAAGGTCAGCTACGGCGTCGGCGTCGAGCGCACCTTCCCCGTGCACAGCCCGGTCATCGAGAAGGTCGTGCTTCTGACCCGCGGCGACGTGCGCAGGGCCAAGCTCTACTACATGCGCGATCTGCGCGGCAAGGCCGCCCGCATCCGCGAGAAGCGCGAGACGACGGCTGCCAAGTAAGCCCTGGTCTTTCCCGAATGGCCCGCCCCCCGGGGGCGGGCCATTCGGCTTTACAGGGCCGTTTCCTTTATGTGGAGCGACTCGTGCTCGGTGTAACGTCGGTCGAGGCTTGCCGAGCCGAATCATCATCTAGGCTCGTCAGCGATGACTAGCGAGAGCCAGGAGCACGGCGCGGCGCGCCGCCCTGTCGAGGACGAGGTGGACGTGGTCGCCGAAGAGACTCAGAAGCCGGCCAAGGGCGAAAAACAGGATAAGGAGAAGAAGGGGTCGTTCTGGAAAGAGCTTCCCGTTCTTGTCGTTGTCGCCCTGGTGCTGGCACTGATCATCAAGACGTTTGTGGTCCAGGCCTTCTACATCCCGTCGGAGTCGATGGAGAACACCCTCCTGAAGAACGACAGGGTCCTGGTCAACAAGCTCGTCTACCACACGCGCGACATCGAGCGCGGCGACGTGGTGGTGTTCTCCGGCGTCGATTCCTGGGACGGCGAATTCCAACTGGAGGAGCCGTCCAACGCGGTCGCGGGATTCTTCCGGTGGGTGGGCACGGCGTTCGGCCTCGTACCCGGTGAGAAGGACTACATCAAGCGGGTCATCGGCATCGGTGGCGACCACGTCCGGTGTTGCGACTCCAAGGGACGCATCACGGTCAACGGCACGCCCATCGACGAGGAGAGCTACCTCTACCCCGGTAACGTGCCCTCCGACAAGTTCTTCGACGTCACGGTGCCGCAAGGGCGGCTGTGGGTCATGGGGGACCACCGCTCGGTCTCGCTCGACTCGCGTTCACATACCGGAGACCCGGGTGGCGGTTCCATACCTGAAGGTCAGGTCATCGGGCGGGCGTTCGTGATCGTCTGGCCGTTCGACCGGGCAAGCGTGATCGACATCCCGGCCACGTTCGCACAGCCCGCGCTCCAGGCGCTCGGTGGGTCGATCCCGCTCGTCGCCGGGTTTGGGCTGGCCGTACCCTTGGTCCTGGTTCGTCGGCGCTGGCTGCGGAGGAGGCGTTGATGGCCGTCACCAAGAAGGCGGAGGGCGTGGGGAAAGAGAAGAAGAAGGGCAGTTTCCGCGAGACGGTGCTGCTGCTGGTGATGGGCGTCGGCATCGCGTTGTTGCTGCAGGCGTTCGTGGTGGGCTCGTTCTACATCCCGTCCGAGTCGATGGAGAACACCCTGCTGATCAACGACCGCGTGTTCGTCAACAAGCTCGCGGGCAAGCCGGAGCGCGGCGACATCGTGGTGTTCAAGGGCTGGAACGGCGAGGACACCATCAAGCGCGTCATCGGTGTCGGCGGCGACAAGGTGGTGTGCTGCGACGCCAAGAAGCGCATCACGGTCAACGGCACGCCGCTGGACGAGACCTCCTACCTCTACCCCGGCGATTTCGCCTCTGGCGATAAGTTCAACGTCACGGTGCCCGCGGGAAAGTTGTGGCTGATGGGTGACCACCGCACCGCCTCGGCCGACTCCCGGTCCCACATGGAGGAGCCCGGTGGGGGCTTCATCTCGGAAGACGCGGTGGTCGGCACGGCGGTCGTGCGCTACTGGCCGCTCAATCGCGGCTATCTCTTCTCCCGGCCCGACATTTTCGACAAGGTCAAGTAGAGGGGGCTTTCGGTCGCGGGCCGCGGCGAATGGGGCGTACGCTGCCTCTGTCATGACAGTTGCGTTCCGCCCTCGACCGAGCGTCGTCCGGCGCGATTCCGGGCTCTACGCCTATGAGCGGGCGCTGGCCCGCCGCGGCCTCACCCCGATCGCCGGCGTCGACGAGGCGGGCCGTGGCGCCTGCGCAGGACCGCTCGTGGTCGCGGCCGTGATTCTGCGCAGGGAGATCGCCGGCCTCGCCGACTCGAAGCTGCTCACGCCGGCGGTGCGCGAAACCCTTTACGATCGGATCACGCGTGTCTCCCATGTAGGCATAGTGGTGATCCCGCCGGGGGAGATCGACGCCAAAGGTCTTCACAAGTGCAACGTTTCAGGAATGCGGCGAGCTGTCGCACAGTTGCCTTGTGACCCGGAGTACATCCTGACGGACGGCTTCCCGGTGCCCGGGCTGCCCGCGCCGTCGCTCGCTGTGTGGAAGGGGGATCAGGTGGCCGCTTGCGTGGCGGCCGCGTCCATCGTGGCCAAGGTGACCAGGGACCGCCTGATGGTGGCGCTCGACGAACGCTTTCCGCAGTACGGCTTCGCCGAGCACAAGGGATACGTCACACCGGGGCACCGGCTGGCGCTGGAAACGCACGGCCCATGTGCCGACCACCGTTACTCGTTCGTCACGGTGGCCAGGGAGATGGGTGAGAATGAAATGGGGGCCGGGGTTGCCTGAGCAGGCAAACCGGGGGACCGGTACGACAGGAGGACCGCGATGAGCGCAGAGGATCTCGAAAAGTACGAAACCGAGATGGAGCTGCAGCTTTACCGCGAATACCGTGATGTCGTCGGTTTGTTCACATACGTCGTGGAGACTGAGCGGCGCTTCTATCTGACCAACTCGGTCGACCTCGACGTCCGTACCGCGGAGAACGGCGACGTCTTCTTCGATGTGAAGATGCAGGACGCTTGGGTGTGGGACATGTATCGGCCGGCGCGGTTCGTGAAGAACGTGCGGGTGGTCACGTTTAAGGATGTAAACGTGGAGGAGTTGGCGAAGGCCGATCTGGAGATGCCTAAGGAAGGGTTCTCGGGGTAGTCCGGTCGGTCGTGACTGGGGCTGTTGGCTGGTCGGGGCGGGGATGTGGGCTGGCTGGAGGTGGGCCGGTCAGTCCGCTCGCGTCCGGTTAGCCGGTCGGAGGCGAGGCCGCCAGGGGTGAGCTCGCTGACGGCTGATGCGGGATTGCTCCGGATCTCGGCGATCAGCCAGCCACTGGCGCACCTCATCCGCGCAGCCCATCCCGCAGCCCGCCGGCGCCGGCCCATCCGCGCAGCTCAGCGATGCAGGCCCATCCGCGCAGCTCAGCGACGCAGGCCCATCCGCGCAGCTCAGCGACGCTGGCCCATCCGCGCAGCTCAGCGACGCTGGCCCATTCACACATGTAATCCAGGCACGTCACCGGCGCGGTCCATCCGCCCACGTCAGCGGCGCGGTCCATCCGTACGGTCCATCCGTGCGGTCTGCTCGCGCAGCCACCCGCGGGCCACCCGCGGGCCACCCGCGGGCCACGCGCGGCCACTCGCGCGGCCACTCGCGCAGCTCACCCCAGGCCGCCAGCTCCGTCTGGAAGCACCCGCGTTTTCCATCCATCTCGCCCAAGCCCGCCTCGGCTGACCAACCGCCTGCGAGAGGCCGTCTGTCACCCGATGCGCCTGCCTGCCGGGGCCCGACCGTCTTCTCGGCGCAACGGTTTATACGGATGTCCATGTGCGGCCCCAAGGGTGTGCGGCCCACTGGTTTATCGCCGATCAGCGCACTTATCCACAAGGCGCAGTGACTCACGGCCCGTAATCCCCAGAATCCCGCTCGGCCCAACGGCCATCACCCCGCATCCGCCAAGGTCGGTCCCGTACCGGACCGGATCGACGCCGACCTGACCCGACCTGACGGAGGTGGCACATGGCCACGAAGAACGATCTCGAGCTTGGCAAGCAAGGCGAGGAACTAGCCGTGATCTATCTGAAGGCCAAGGGCATGGAGATCATCGAACGCAACTGGCGCTGCCGCTATGGCGAGATCGACATCATCGCCGAAGAAGGCCCCAACCTGGTCGTCGTCGAGGTCAAGACCCGATCGAGCAGGTCCCACGGCACGGCCCTGGAGTCGGTGAGCCCTGCCAAGCTGGACAGACTTCGAGTGCTCGCGGCCAAGTGGCTGGCCACGCAGTCCCGCACGTTCGAGGCCGTCCGCGTGGATGTGATCGCCTTGGAGCGGTTCGCGGGCAACTTCGCTCTTCGCCACGTGCGGGGGGCGTTCTAGATGGCCGTGGCCCGCACCCGCAGCGTCGCCCTCGTGGGCGTGACGGGCCGTACCGTCGAGGTCGAGGCCGACGTGGGCAACGGCCTGGCAGGCATCCATCTCATCGGCCTCCCGGACATGGCACTGAGTGAGGCTCGCGACCGGGTCAGATCCGCGGTGGTCAACAGCACATACCCGTGGCCCGACGCCCGCATCATCGTCAGCCTCTTCCCTGCCAGCCTCCCCAAACGCGGATCCCAGTTCGACCTCGCCATAGCGGTGGCGATCCTGGGCGCGGCCGGGGTGGTTCCCGCCGAGCGGGTGGCGGAGCCGTTCTTCCTGGGGGAGCTCGGCCTGGACGGCCGCATCAGACCCGTACGTGGGGTGCTGCCCTCCATTCTCGGCGCGGCCAAGCACGGAGACGCCACGGTCATCGTGCCGTCCGCCAACTCGGCGGAGGCGGCCCTGGTCCCCGACGTGAAGGTGGTTCCGGTGGCGACTCTGCGCCAGCTGGTGGAGTGGCTGCGGAGGGGAGACGAACCACCAGAACATCAGGTCGTCGAGGAGCAGGTCAAGCTGCCCTCCACCATCACGGAGCGCACGATCGACCTGGCGGACGTCGTGGGCCAGCCGGTCGCCCGCAGGGCCCTGGAGGTGTGCGCGGCGGGCGGACACAACCTCTGGATGCTGGGCCCGCCCGGCACGGGCAAGACCATGCTGGCGGAGCGCCTTCCGACCCTCCTGCCCGACCTGGAGCTCGACCATGCTCTGGAGGTCACGGCGATCCATTCGGTCGCCGGTGTCCTGCCGGCCAACGCGCCCATGATGAGCAGGCCGCCGTTCATCAGCCCGCACCACACGGCGACCGCTGCCGCCATCATCGGCGGCGGCAGCACGATCGTGCGCCCGGGGGCGGTCTCGCTCGCCCACCGCGGCGTCTTGTTCATGGACGAAGCCCCCGAATTCCCCCGTCACATGCTGGACGCGCTGCGGCAGCCGCTGGAGTCGGGCCGCGTGACCGTATCCAGAGCGGCGGGCTCGGTCACGTTCCCGGCCAGGTTCATGCTCGTCCTGGCCGCGAACCCCTGCCCGTGCGCCCAAGCAGAGGACCAGGGGGAAGGCTGCAAATGCTCTCCCACGGTCAGGCGCCGCTACCTCGGCAGGCTCTCCGGTCCCCTGCTCGACCGAGTGGACATGAAGGTCACCGTGGCGCGCGCCTCCAAGCGCGAGCTCATGGCAGACCGCCAGTTCGCGGAATCCAGCGCGACGGTGGCCGAGCGCGTGCTCGTGGCCCGCGAGCGAGCCGCCAAACGCCTGGCCGGCACTCCATGGCGGACAAATGCCGAAATCCCCTCATCCGTCCTCCACGCCGACTACCGCCCGTCCCCCGAGGCTATGAAGCCCATGACGTCCTGCCTCGACTCGGGCACCCTCACCGCCCGCGGCCTGGACCGCGCGGTCCGCGTGTCCTGGACCCTCGCCGACCTGGCCGACAAGGACCGTCCCGAGGAAGACGAAACCACTGCCGCCCTCCACTTCTGGCTAGGTGTGACGTCGTAATGCGCGCCACCACCTCCACAACCCCCGACCCCGCACCCACCAAGCCCAGGAAAGGGTCATGACCCCACCAACGCCCTCACACCACGAATGGGATGAACAGAGCCCTCCGCTCGCACCCTCACCGCCACCGCCCTACCACCCGTCCTGGGCCACCACCCACACGCCCCAACAACTACGACCAGCTGAGAGTCCGGCGGTGCCGTCAGCTGCGCCATCAGGCGGGACGCCAGCCCAGGCGCCAGCCGTGTCCTCAGCTGGGGCGCCAGTCGTGCCGTCTGTTGGGGCGTCTGCTGCGCCGTCTGTCGTGCCGCTTCCTGGGTCCTCTGCTAGGGCGTCTGCCGTGCTGCATGCTGGGCCGCTTACCGGGCCGCCGGCTGTGCCGTCAGTCGCGCCCTCTGCTCGGCCGTCTGTCGTGCCGTCTGCTGGGGCGCCAGTCGTGCTACGAACCGCCTCGGCGATCGGTGCCGAGGCTGAAATAAGTGATCGCAACGGAGTCGATCAGGAGCCTCTCGACGGTGGGGCCTCCCAGCGTCATGAGACCGCTCAGGGTCGTGAGACCGCTCAGGGTCGTGAGACCGCTCAGGGTCGTGAGACCGCTCTGGGTGAGGGCGCTCAAGATGGCGAGGTCGCCCAGGATGGCGAGGTCGCCCAGAGTCATGAGACCGCTCAGGGTCATGAGGCCGCCCAGGATCTTGTAGTCGCCCAGGATCATGACGCCAGCCAGCAGCGCGAAGTCGCCCAGAATGGTGCGGCCGTCCAACATCGTGAGGCTCTCCAACATTTCGAGGTCAGGGAAAGCCTGCCGGGCGACGACGGTGATGATCCGCAGCGGGTCGGACACTCTCGGCCTGTTGTCGAATCTCTTGAGGTGGCCGAGCATCCTCAGGCCGTCGAGTACGAGGCAAGAGCCGCGCTCATGCGGGCAGCGGACGTCGGTGACACGATCATGGGTCGCCTCGTGGCCCAGTATGGAGCCGTAGGTACGGCGCAGGCGATCCGCGCCCGCACGCTTCCGGGGGACTTCACAGTCCAGGAGGCCCGGCAGGAGCGTCCCACCGACCTGACGGCACGTCTGAATGCCTGGCATGCGCGGCTGGCTGCCGCAAACCCCGCCGCCGATCTCGAAACCGGGGAGAAATCCGGCGCCCGTCTGGTCATTCCCGGCAGCCCGGAATGGCCCACTCAACTGGACCACCTCGGTCCCAGCCGTCCCCTTGGACTATGGCTGCACGGCACGGCGGACCTCCGCTTCTCCTGCCTCAAATCCGTGGCCGTGGTAGGCGCCCGATCCGCGACCGCCTACGGCGTGCACATCGCGGCCGAGTTCGGCGTCGGCCTCAGCGAGTCCGGCTGGACTGTCGTGTCCGGTGGCGCCTATGGGGTGGACGCCGCGGCCCATCGAGGAGCTCTGGTCGCCGATTCGCCGACAGTCGTCGTCCTGGCCTGCGGCGTGGACTTCTGCTACCCGACCAGCCACGACACCCTGTTCGCGGCCGTCAAAGATCAGGGTGTGGTGGTGAGCGAATGCCCGCCGGGAGTGCATCCGACCCGGGCGCGTTTCCTTATCAGGAACCGCCTGATAGCCGCGCTGTCGAGGGGCACCGTCGTGGTGGAGGCCGCCCTGCGCAGCGGCGCTCTCAACACCGCCGCCCACACCCTGACACTCCACAGGCACCTGGCCGCCGTACCCGGCCCTGTCACATCGCGCATGTCAGCCGGATGCCACAGACTTCTTCGCGAGCGCAAGGCGGTATGCGTCACCTCGGCAGAGGAGATGATCGAACTCGTCGGCGTGATAGGCGACGACCTGGCCCCGCAGATCCGGGCCCCAGCGGTCCCGAGAGACAAGCTCAACGAGTCAACGAGAAGGGTCCTCGACGCGATCCCCAAGCGAGGCGGCGTCGGCCCGGCCTCCATAGCGGTTGCAGCCGGGCTGGGCCTGGACGCCACCCTGAGCGCGCTGGGCGGACTGGCCGCGGCAGGCTACATCGAGCGCTCCCCTGACGGCTGGCGTCTCCGCAAACAAGGAACCGCGTATCGGAAGGCATCGGAAGCCACTGTCCTGGAGCCGCCGCGGGTTGCGGAGGACGCGGATCCAACCCAGGAACCACCGTTCCCAGACGACGACGATCTCGCACACCACGAGGATGGCCTTCCCTCCCTGGCAGACGGTTCTCAGGGGGCGGGAGCATGACGACCGGAATGGACGATCGGGCTTGCCCTGAGTGAGGAGGCGGATTTACGCGGTTTCCTCCAGCAAGCCAACAAGTGGGGGTCACTGGTTTTCATTGTGCTTCCCCGGTGGCCGGGCCTGCCGACAGACTGGGGTCTGCGGCCATCGCTTGATGTTCCTTCGATCTCGGTGCAAGCCCTCGGAGGATCGTGCGGTGGCCCGCACCATTTTCGGTCGGCGACGTGCAGATATGGCCAGGCGAATCGCCCATCACGACCGCGCAGGAGCACCACTTTCACCACATACTCCAACTGGGCTGTGCGGATGAGCCGGCTGCATGCCTGCGGGAAGTGCGCGCTCTTCGTTTCTTGCCAGGGGATCCGCGGGGGTTGGGCGGTGATTGCGTAGGTGGGAGCGTCACTGCGTGGTTGTTCTCGAGGTGGTGTTTGGGGTTGGGTGACGGTGGGACGATCGTTTTCTAGACGGCGTTGAAGGGGAGGCCGGGCGTGGGCAGGGACGAGGTGGTGGCCGAGTTCGGCCGGTACCTGCGGTTCGAGCGCGATGTTTCGCCGCATACCGTCCGGGCCTACCTGGCAGACGTCAACTCTCTGCTCGATCACTTGGACGGGCCGATCGAGGACCTGGATATCGGGGTGCTCAGGGAGTGGCTGGCCGAGCAGCATGGGGCGGGGAGGGCGCGGGCCACGCTGGCGCGCAGGGCGGCCTGCGCTCGTACGTTCACCGCCTACTGCCATCGTCGGGGCTGGTTGCCGGTGGACCCCGGGCTGCTCCTCGGTAGCGCCAAGGCGCCTCGCTCCTTGCCTTCCGTGCTCGATCAGGAGCAGGCTCAGGCCGTCCTGGCCGAGCCTGCGACGGTGGAACCCAAGGAACTGCGGGATCAGGCTCTCCTTGAGATGCTGTATGCCACCGGCGTGCGAGTGAGCGAGCTGTGCGCGCTCGATGTCGACGACGTGGACCGGGATCGGCACGTCATCAGGGTGTTGGGCAAAGGGCGCAAGGAGCGTTCGGTGCCGTTCGGATTGCCTGCCCTCCGGGCGTTGGACAGGTGGTGCATTTACGGGCGCCCGCTGTGGGTCCGGGCGGGGTCAGGGCCGGCGCTCTTCCTTGGGGTGCGGGGAGGGCGCATCGACGCGGGGACCGTTCGGCGGGTGGTGCATGCGCGGCTGGCGGCGGTGGACGGGGCTCCGGACATGGGGCCGCACGGATTGCGGCACACTGCGGCGACCCATCTGCTGGAGGGCGGTGCGGATCTGCGTAGTGTTCAGGAGTTGCTCGGCCATGCGTCCCTGAACAGCACGCAGATCTATACGCACGTCTCGATCGAGCGCTTGCGGGCCGCGTACAGGCAAGCTCATCCGAGGGCATGACCCCCTTCCATCGTCCATTTCGCCGGTGTTCCTGCCCTGGGGTTGCGCTTGCGGACGCCGTCCGTTGTGGGGAGCCCGCTGGTCATGGTGGTGGTGCGGGTGAGGAGCGTTGATCGCGGGCTCCTCTGGCGTGGCGGCTGTGGCGGCGTTTGCGGTGTTGGCCCTTTCTCGAGTTTTGATCGCTGGTTGGCGTACGGCGTCGTCGGCGGCGTCGGTGGAGGGCGGTGATCAGGTAGGCCGTTCCCAGCAGTGCGGCGGCCACGGCCACGGT
The DNA here is from genome assembly GCF_030718205.1 of Nonomuraea turcica. Classification (GTDB taxonomy): domain Bacteria; phylum Actinomycetota; class Actinomycetes; order Streptosporangiales; family Streptosporangiaceae; genus Nonomuraea. Next base: position 76,037 of record NZ_JAUZQF010000008.1, on the reverse strand, counting down.
GATGGTGGGTGCCGGGCGGGCCGAGGTCGCGCTGCTCAGGTCATAGCCGTTCAGAGGGCTGGGCGGGGTGGGGGTGTGTGACGACGTCTGGCGTGATGCGGTGACGGCCGTGGTCGTGGTCGAGGTGGGACGCGTCTTTGCTTCCGTTCGTGCTGGCAGTGGCGGTTGGTCCATCTGTGGTGGCGGTGGCGTCGTTGCCGGTGGAAGACGTGGAGGCCAGAAGGGAAGGAGGCGGATGGGGCCGTGGCCCAGCAGGACCAGGGGGTTCAGGTAGCCGGTCTCGCGGAGGAGGCCCCAGTGCAGGCATGACTCCGGGCAGTGATCACCTGAGGGCTCGATGACGCCTAGCTCGGTTCCTGGGGTGACGGGCTGGCCGCGTTTCACCGAAGCTGCGACCGGCAGGTATGTCGTGCGTAGGCCGTCTTCATGGTCGATGGTGACTACGCCCTTGCCCGCTACGGGGCCGGCGAAGCGGACGATGCCTTCGCCTGCTGCCAGGACTGGGGTGGCGGCGGGGGCGGCCAGGTCTATGCCGCGGTGTCCGGCGAGCCAGGGCTCGGGAGGCGGGGTGAAGCGGCGGAGGATCCTGGGGTGGCCGTCCAGAGGCCAGCGCCACGTCGGAGGTGACGCGCTTGCTGGGGGAGCGGTGAGGGGGAAGAGCGCGGTGGCGAGGATGGTGGCCAGCACGGCGGCGGCGTGGGATTTCATGGCGGGAGTCTGTTCGAGACGGCTGGGGCGGTGTTGGGCCGAGCGCCGTTCTGTGGATACTCCGTCGGTCAGTCAGATCTAGGGGCCAGGTTTCATGGTCATGAAGAGGTCCGGGGATCCGGGGCGGCTGGGGCTGGAGGGCGGCGGCGGGGGCGTAGCGGGGAGGTCCAGATCCACAGGGTGCTCAGGGCGATGCCTGCGGCGCAGAGGAAGATGACCGGGCGCAGGCCGAGGACGTCGGCGGCGATGCCGCCGGCCAGGCCGCCGAGGGCCAGGACGCCTTGGACCGCGAACGTCGTGGTGGCGTTCACCCGGCCCCGCAGCTCCGGGGATGTCTCACGGAGGATGATCGCGCCCATGCACGTGGCGAAGGCCACCACGATGCCGCCTGTGATCGTTCCGGTGACGGCCAGCAGCGAGAGCTTCCACCAAAGAGGGCCGGTCAGCAGGCCTACCGCCAGGATCTCCATGGGGAAGAAGATGACCGCCGCGAGCAGGATGCGGTTCTCGCCGTAGCGCTTCGCGAGGCGGGCCGTGATCCAGGCGCCCAGGAGGCCGCCCACGCCGTTGAGAGCGATGAGGGCGCCGATCATGCCCTTGGGGATGCCCAACGTGTTCACCATGTAGAGCATGTAAACGGCCGTGTACGCCATCGCGAAGAAGTTGATCGTGACGCCCGCCGCCAGCAGGGCGCGGAGCGCCGGGTGGGTGAGTGCGGCTCGTAAGCCCGTCGTGACATCGCGCCACATGCCCCGGGAAGGGGCGGGCTCGTTCCGCTCCGGGGTGCGGATGGCGCGCAGCAGCAGGGCCGAGGTCAGGAAGGACAGTGCCTCCGCCAGTACGGCCAGCGGGGCCGTGAGGAGCTGGACCAGCAGGCCGGCCAGGCTGGGGCCGCCGACCGAGGCGACCGAGTAGGAGGCGTGGAAGCCGGCCATTGCCTCCGTGTGCTGGGCGGGCGGAACCACAGCTGCCAGGTGCGGGAAGTTCGCCGCCTTGAAGAGCACTCCGGCCGTGCCGATCACCAGGGCCACGATGATCAGCCATGCCACGTTGAGGAGGCCGAGGAGCCAGGCCAGGGGAACCGTGGCGGCCGCCACGCAGGAGACGAGCTCGCAAGCGATCATGAGCGGGCGGTGCCGCCTGAGCCGGTCGGCGATGGCGCCCGACTGGAGGGCGAACAGGAGGGCGGGCACCGAGGCGGCCGCGGTCAGCATTCCCATGTGGGTCGGGGAGGCGGTCAGCAGGGTCACCGCCGTCAGGGGGATGGCCAGCTTGGAGACCTCGGAGCCGGTGATGGAGATCGTACGGGCGGTCCACAGGAGGCGGTAGTCGCGTTGCCTGCGGAGGGGTGGCGGGTCGGCGGGCGGAGATGGAGAGTTGTGAAGGGATTGCTTCATAATTTATGAAAGTATCCCTTCATAGTTCTGAAGGCAATACTTCAGACCTTCTCCGGGTACCGTTGGCGCATGACTCGGGACAGTGACGTGCTCAGTGATCCCAAGGCGATGCGAGCGCTGGCCCACCCGGCGCGGCTGATGATCCTGAACAGGCTCGGGGTCGAGGGCAGCGCCACCGCCACGGAGGTGGCGGAGATCGCGGGCATCACGCCCAGCGCGGCCAGCTACCACCTGCGGATGCTGGCCAAGTACGGCTTCGTCGAGGACGCGCCGCCCCGGGGCGACGGCAGGGAGCGGGTGTGGCGGCCGGTCAATCGGTCGATCCGCGTCGGTGTCCAGCCTGGCGACCAGCCGGACGTCCGGGACGCCAAGCTGTCGTTGATGCAGGCGTTCCGGCGCGAGGCGAACGAGGAGGCCGATCGGGCGCTGGCCGGCATCGACCAGGAGCCGGATGAGTGGCGCGACGCGACCAGGTTCAATCGAAGCCTGATCAGGGTGGACGCGGAGGAGATGGTGCGGCTCAACGACGCGATCCAGAAGCTCATCGAGCCGTACGTGGCCCGCGGCCGCGAGGAGGCGGACGCGCCGAGCGGGGCCAGGATCGCCGAGGTGCAGGTCAATCTGTTCCCGGTCGCGAAGCGGCCGGTTCCCGGCCTGCCCACCGAGGATCATGACGCGCGCTGATGCCCTGGGCCCGGCCGATGGGGTCCGGGGTTGTGGCCGACTGGTCGCCAATGTGCGCCGACGTGGTCCGGGCTTGAGGCGCGTTGATCTCCGGTGCCCGGCGATGTGGTCCGGGCTTGAGGCGTGTTGATTTCCGGTGCCCGCCGATGTGGCCGGAGCTTGAGGCCGGGTGGCGCCAGGGTTGGTCGATGTGATCTGAGATCGAGGTGCATGGGGTGGGAATGTCCGTTTGACCGCAGACGGTCAGCCAGGGGCGTTGTGGGAGGTAGACTTTTCGGTGGCCTGTCACCACAGGCCGACTTCGCATGCCCCACTGCGGACCGCGCCATCGGTCCGGGCCCACGGCCCGGCTGGAGCGGGTTCGGGGCATCAGGGCGGCAGCCGACGTGTTGCCGCGGCACAACCGAGAACCGCGCCCATCCGCAGGGCGCCCAGACCTGGAGGACCAGCAAATGGCCCCCGTCGTCACCATGCGACAGCTGCTCGAGAGCGGCGTTCACTTCGGCCACCAGACCCGGCGCTGGAACCCGAAGATGAAGCGCTTCATCTTCACGGAGCGCAACGGCATCTACATCATCGACCTGCAGAAGTCGCTCTCCTTCATCGATCGTGCGTACGACTTCGTGAAGGAGACCGTCGCCCACGGCGGCACGATTCTGTTCATCGGCACCAAGAAGCAGGCTCAGGAGGCCATCTCCGAGCAGGCCTCGAGGGTCGGCATGCCCTACGTCAACCAGCGCTGGCTGGGCGGCATGCTCACCAACTTCTCCACCGTGCACAAGAGGCTTCAGCGTCTGAAGGAGCTCGAGGAGCTCGACTTCGACAACGTCGCGGCCTCGGGGCTCACCAAGAAGGAGCTCCTCATGCGCCGTCGTGAGAAGGACAAGCTCGAGCGCACGCTCGGCGGCATCCGCGACATGGGCCGCGTGCCCAGCGCGGTGTGGATCGTCGACACCAAGAAGGAGCACATCGCGATCAGTGAGGCCAAGAAGCTTGGCATCCCTGTCGTCGCGATCCTCGACACCAACTGCGACCCCGACGAGGTCGACTACCCGATCCCGGGCAACGACGACGCCATCCGCGCCGTCGGCCTGCTCACCAGGGTCGTCGCCGACGGTGTCGCGGCCGGTCTGATGGCTCGCTCCGGCGCCGCTCGCGGCGACGAGAAGCCGGCCGCAGCCGAGCCGCTGGCCGAGTGGGAGCGCGAGCTCATCGAGCAGGGCACCACGGCTGACGAGGCCGCCGAGGCCGCTCCGGCGGAGGCTGCTGCGCCCGAGGCTGCTGCGGAAGAGGCTGCTCCGGCCGAGGTCGCCGCGGAAGAGGCCGCTCCGGCTGAGGCTGCTGCGGAAGAGGCTGCTCCGGCTGAGGCCGCTGCCGAGGAGGCCGCTCCGGCCGAGGCTGCCGCCGAGGGCGAGACCGAGCAGCAGGCCTGATCCGAGCGACGGTGAGGACCGCGGGCGGCAGTCCTGAACTGATGGTGTGAACCAAAGGTCAGGGTTGCGGCCGCGGTCATCGCCACGGCTCGGGTGCGGGCAAGCACGGCGCCACGTGCTCGGGTGAAGGCAAGCAAGGCAAGCTGACATCTGAATAACGGCGAATCACCCATCGGCTGGGCGATGCGCAAGGCACGTGTCCTGACTGGGCAAACGGCTGAGCTGCGATCGGCGAGCCCGACCCGCGCCATCCTGATCAGGCGGTTTGCTGAGGCCGATCGCCGGAGGTCATGGCCGATGGTGGTGGCCGAGCTCAGGTGGTAGGTCGCGGCGAGGCTGGGCAGTATGGCCAGCGGAGCAGCGGCGGAGCCGGCCCGGGCCGGAGCAAGGTAAGGCAAGGCTTGTAGGACGGCACGCGCCTGCCGTGCACGACCAAGGGTGGGCAACCGGATCCCCGGGCGCCCACCCGATCCACGACGACGAATCCCACGACGACGAAATCCCACAAGGAATAAGAGCAATGGCTTCCGTGAACATGGCCGACGTCAAGCGGCTTCGCGAGATCACCGCTGCCGGCATGATGGACTGCAAGAAGGCGCTCGAGGAGTCCGAGGGCGACTTCGACCGCGCCATCGAGCTGCTGCGCCTCAAGGGCGCCAAGGACGTGGGCAAGCGTGAGGCCCGCACCGCCTCCAACGGCCTCGTCGCGCTTAAGCAGGACGGCGACTCCTCCGCCGCGCTGCTCGAGCTCAACTGCGAAACCGACTTCGTGGCCAAGGGCGAGCGCTTCCAGGAGCTGGCCGGCCAGGTCGTCGCGCACGTCCTGGAGACCAAGCCCGCCGACGTGGCCGCGCTGCTGGAGTCCTCCTTCGACGGCAAGTCCGTCAAGGAGCACCTGGACGTGGCCAACGTCGCGCTCGGCGAGAAGATCGAGATCCGCCGCTTCGCGGTGCTCGAGGGCGGCTACATCGGTGCTTACATGCACAAGACCGACCCCGCGCTGCCCCCGGCCGTTGGTGTGCTGGTCCAGCTGGACAAGCCGAACGCCGACGTCGCCAAGGACATCGCGCAGCACGCCGCCGCCATGGCCCCGCAATACCTCAAGGCCGACTCGGTGCCGGCCGAGGTCGTCGACAAGGAGCGCAAGCTCTTCGAGGAGATGACTCGCGAGGAGGGCAAGCCCGAGGCGGCGATCGGCAGGATCGTCGAGGGCCGGGTCAACGGCTGGTACAAGGACTTCACGCTGCTCCAGCAGGCGTTCGTGAAGGACAACAAGAAGAGCGTCGGCAAGTACGCCGAGGAGAACGGCGTCGAGGTCCTCGCCTTTGTCCGTTTCAAGGTCGGCCAGGCTTAGGCTTTAGGCAAGCCACCAGCCCACGATTCACCGAATGAAGGAGGCCGCCGCCGTGCAGGACCACCGGGAGTCAGCCCACGAATCCACACGGGCGGCGGCTTCCTCATCGCCAATTCCGCTCAATCACCTGAGGTGGAAGCGGGTGATGCTGAAGCTGTCGGGCGAGGCCTTCGCCGGCAGCGAGCCACTCGGCATCGACCCGGGTGTCGTCGATCACCTGGCCGACTCGATCGCCGAGGCGGTACGCGAGGGCGTGCAGGTCGCCGTCGTGGTCGGCGGCGGCAACATGTTCCGCGGCGCCACCCTGTCGCAGGGCGGCATCGACCGGGCCAGGGCCGACTACATGGGCATGCTCGGCACGGTCATCAACTGCCTGGCCCTGCAGGACTTCCTGGAGCGCCGGGGCGTCGAGACCCGCGTGCAGACCGCGATCACCATGCAGCAGGTGGCCGAGCCGTTCCTGCCGCGCCGCGCGATCAGGCATCTCGAGAAGGGGCGCGTGGTCATCTTCGGCGCCGGCCTCGGCTCGCCGTTCTTCTCCACCGACACCGCGGCATCCCAGCGCGCCCTGGAGATCGGCGCCGAGGCGCTGCTCAAGGGCACGCAGGTGGACGGCATCTATGACTCCGATCCACGGAAGAATCCTGACGCGGTCAGGTTTGACCATCTCGACTACGGCGAGGTGCTGCTGCGCGACCTCGCGGTCATGGACGCCACCGCGATCAGCCTGTGCAAGGACAACGATCTGCCGATCGTGGTCTTCGACCTGATGGGCGAGGGCAACATCCTGCGAGCCGTACGCGGTGAGAAAATCGGCACGCTGGTGAGTCCCGCAGGCAAATGACGGAGCGAGCCCGACACCGGCAGCTAGTAGACGACAGGGAGCCGCTGTGATCGACGAAACCCTCCTCGAAGCCGAGGAAAAGATGGACAAGGCCGTCTCGGTCGCGAAGGAGGACTTCGCGACCATCCGGACGGGCCGCGTCACGCCATCGATGTTCAACAAGATCAGTGCCGAATATTACGGCACGCCGACGCCGATCCAGCAGCTGGCGTCGTTCCACGTGCCCGAGGCGCGCATGGTGCTGATCCAGCCCTATGACAAGAGCTCGATGGGCGCGATCGAGAAGGCCATCCGCGACTCCGACCTCGGTGTCAACCCGACGGACGACGGTCAGGTGATCCGCGTGACGTTCCCGGAGCTGTCCGAGGAGCGCCGCAGGGAATACATCAAGGTCGCCAGGAACAAGGGCGAGCACGCGAAGGTCTCCATCCGTAATATCCGGCGTTCCGCCAAGGAGATCCTCGACAAGATGATCAAGGACGGCGACGCGGGCGAGGACGAGGTCAGGCGGGCAGAGAAGGAGCTCGACGACCTCACTCAGAAGCACGTCGCCAAGATCGACGAGCTGCTCAAGCACAAGGAAGCCGAGCTGCTCGAGGTCTGAGCGGCGCACCCGCGGACAGCGGGTCCGGCATCTACGGCCCTCGCCCGAGGCGGCGGGGGCCGTGTCTCATGGAGAACTCTGTGGAAGAACCTACGGCTGGCACCAGCCCGAGCGGCGGCGGCCGTAGCGGACGGAACCTGCCTGCCGCGATCGCCGTCGGCGTGGTGCTGGGCGCGCTGGCGCTCGGCTCCCTCTACACGATCAAGGAGCTGTTCCTCCTGGTGGTCGTGGGTGCCGTGGGTGTCGGCGTGGTGGAGCTGACCAGGGCGTTCGCCACCCGGGACATCAACGTGCCGGCCGTGCCCGTGCTCGGCGGCCTGGTGGCGATGCAGGCGGCGGCCTACTGGGGCGGGCCGGTCTGGTTGCTCGCCACGTTCGTGATATTCGCGTTCGTGTTGCTGATCTGGCGGATGTTCAGCGACGGCACGGAAGGCTACGTGCGCGACGCGACGTCGTCGGTGTTCACGTTGTTCTATCCCGTGCTGCTGGCGGCGTTCGTGCCCATGCTGCTGCGGGCGGACGACGGCGACCACCGCGTGGTGATCTTTCTCGCGGTGACCGTGGCCAGCGACATCGGCGGCTACGTCGCGGGCGTGTTGTTCGGCAGGCACCAGATGACCGCCATCAGCCCGAAGAAGACCTGGGAGGGCTTCGCCGGGTCGCTTGTGGCGTGCACGGCGGTCGGGGCGTGGCTGGTGACATGGCTGCTCGGTGGCGCGCTCTGGCAGGGGGCGCTGATCGGCGCGCTGGCCGCACTGCTGGCGACCGTGGGCGACCTCATCGAGTCGATGATCAAGCGGGATCTCGGCATCAAGGACCTGGGCACGATCCTGCCCGGCCACGGCGGTCTGATGGACCGGCTCGATTCGCTGGTCACGACGCTGGTGCCGGTCTGGGTGCTGATGACGCTGTTCTTCTAGCGGTGCTGGGCCTCGAGCACCTCCCTGGTGACGGGGGTCAGCCAGAGCCACCGTACGGCCTCGCCGCCGAAGGCGAATCCTGACATGTCGGGCATGTGGGGGGCGTCGGCCTGCATCAGCACGCCTGAGTACTGCGGCCCCAGCGGGAACGTCGACGGCTCGTGATACCACTTCGCGGTGTGCCCGTGGCCCAGCCAGGTGACCGAGTGCCACGGATACTGCGACAACCACACCAGCAGCAGCGCCGCGTCCCTGGGGTCCTCGCGGGTGGCCACGGCCAGCTCGATCCTGGCGTACGCGCCGGGTTTGTCGATCCACTGCTCGACCGTCGGCATCCGCTGGCAGCTCATCCCCACCGTGGACAGCACGCTGAAGCCACGTTTCCGGTGCGGCGGGCGCTCGGTGATCCCGACGGTCGGCAGCCGCTCGCCGCTGGCGTCCCAATACCTGCCCGCCGGCCCCAGCACCCGGTCCAGATGTCCCATCACGAACTGCTGGAACGACGGCCACGACCCCTCGCTGTGCCGCCAGCGCCAATAGGACTTGGCGTTGGTGATCCGAGGCTCCAGCCCCTCCAGCGCCTCCGCCAGCGCCCACGCGAACGGCGACTCGCCCACCGCGTCCCGCGCGTAGCCGGGCATGCCCCTGCTCATGTCCGCCCAGCCGGGGATGACCGCCAGCAGGACGTCGTCCTCGTAGAGGGCGACCCCGTCGCCTTCCTCGAACCACAGCGCGGTGAGCTGGCCGAGCGGCCGGCGGCCGTCCGGGTGCAGGGTGTTGTGCCTGGGCATCAGCGGCGGCAGTCCGGCGTTGATCCTGGCCAGGTCCACGACGGCGGGGGCCGGGCGGTGGTTGGCGAGCCAGACGGCGCCATGGACCGTTCCGCCGGGCGAGCACAGGTAAGCTACCGAGGAGTCCTCGTCCCGCTCGACCACGAGCGTCCGGCTGCCGTACGGGTTGCCGGCGGCGAGGACGACCTCGGCGCCACCCTCGCCTGATGCCGCCCGGAAAATCGCCATACGTGAGCACTGTAGATCCGGCGGAGACCATGACGCGACCCGTAGCGACAGCAGGAATTCCACCTCCGATCCCAGCGTTCACTACCCTGGTCGGAAACACTTGAAGCAAAGGCAGAAACGTGTCCCAGCCCCCTGGTCAGCTCACCTTCGTCGCACCGCGACGGGCCAAGCCCGCACGGCACCTGGCCGACCTGTCGATGGCCGATCGGCGGGCCGCGGTGACCGAGCTGGGCGAGAAGGCCTTCCGCGCCGACCAGCTCTCACGCCACTACTTCGAGCGCCTCACCGCCGACGTCGGCGCGATGACCGACCTGCCCGCCGCCTCCCGGGAGAAGCTCGGCGCGCTGCTGCCGACCCTGCTGACCTCGGTGAGGGAGCTGGCCACCGACGGCGGGACCACGCGTAAGACGCTGTGGCGGCTGTTCGACGGCGCGCTGGTCGAGTCGGTGCTCATGCGTTACCCCGACCGGGTCACGATATGCGTGTCGTCGCAGGCCGGCTGCGGCATGAACTGCCCGTTCTGCGCCACCGGCCAGGCGGGCCTGACCCGCAACATGTCCACCGCCGAGATCGTCGAGCAGGTCGTGGCGGGCGCGCGGGCGCTGGCGGCCGGTGAGGTGCCTGGCGGGCCGGCGCGGGTGAACAACGTCGTGTTCATGGGCATGGGCGAGCCGCTGGCCAACTACAAGCAGGTGATCGGCGCCGTCCGCCGCCTGGTCGAGCCCGCGCCGCACGGGCTGGGCATCTCCGCCCGCGGCGTCACGGTCTCCACGGTCGGCCTGGTGCCGGCCATCGGCAAGCTCGCCGACGAAGGGCTGCCGGTCACGCTGGCGCTGTCGCTGCACGCGCCCGACGACGAGCTGCGTGACACGCTGGTGCCGATCAACACGCGGTGGAAGGTGTCGGAGGTGCTCGACGCCGCGTGGGCGTACGCGGCCACGACCAAGCGGCGCGTCTCGATCGAATACGCGCTGATCAAGGACATCAACGACCAGGAGTGGCGGGCCGACCTGCTGGGCAAGCTCGTCAAGAACAAACTGGTGCACGTCAACCTGATCCCGCTCAACCCGACGCCCGGGTCCAAGTGGACGGCGTCGCGGCCGGAGGACGAGCGGGCGTTCGTCCGGCGGCTGCAGTTCCACGGCGTGCCGGTCACCGTGCGCGACACGCGGGGGCGCGAGATCGACGGGGCCTGCGGGCAGCTCGCCGCCGCCGAGTAGATCAGCCCTTCAGACGTCGCCAGATGTAGAACGCGAGGGCGAGCAGGCACCAGGCGAGTGAGACGGCGGCCAGCTCGGGGAGCCGGGAGACCAGATCACCGTCGTTCGCCGCCCGCATCCAGCGCACGACCGGGACCGTGAGCCAGTACAGCGGCGAGGCGCTCAGCAACAACATCAGCAGGAACCCGAGCACCAGGCTCATGATCGACAGAGCCGGTGAGGGAAGGATGGCGCGGCTGGTCAGCGCGCCCAGCGCGGTCCCGGTCAAGGCCGCCAGGGCGTGCACGGCGAGAGCGGCGCTCAGCAGGCCGGGCTCCGGGGCGCCGCTCACGCCGAGCAAGAGGGCCGCCGCCAGGCCGATTCCGGCGAAGACGGCACACGTCGCGAACGCCGCCACGAGCCCCGCCGCCAGTTCCCTGCCCCGGCCGCCTGCCGCGACCGCGGACATCTCGCGTTGCCGGTCGGGCTCGGTGTCGAGGAGGCTCCTCGCGGCCCAGGCCAGGATGAGGATGATCAGTACGGCGCCGTCGGTGAGCACGCTCGCCTCCTGCCCGCGTGGCGCCCGGCTGCCGTGCAGGATCGCCAGCATGGCCAGGGCGAGCAGGAGGGCCTGGTAGACGCGGTGGGAGCGGATGTAGGCCGCCAGGCGGAAGGTGGCCAGGGCGATGATCATCCGGTCTCCTCGATCTCGCGGGCCTGGTAGCCCTCGTCGCGCATTCTGGCGAGGAAACGGGGGAGGTCGGCGGCGGGCAGCGTGACCGCCACGGTCGCGCTCTTCTCCTGGACGAGGGCGGCGGCGGTGGTGCTCTCCTTGAGGTGGCCGTCGAGCAGCGACCAATGACGCAGGCCGGGTAAGGCGCGCAGGCCGCCCTGGTGATCGCTGGCGATGACGATGGCGCCGCGCGCCGCGACCTCGGCGGCGATCGCGGGCAGTGCCTCGCGGGCGTCGGCGTCGAGCCCGGCGAACGGCTCGTCCATGATCAGCAGCCCGGGCTCGGCCATCAGCGCCTGGACCAGGCCGACCTTGTGCGCGCTGCCCTTCGACAGCTCGCCCAGGGGCACGGCCAGAAGGTGCTCCATGTTGAGCCGTTCGGTCCACGGCTCCCAGCGGGCGCCGCCGCGTACGCGGGACATGTGACGCAAGTAGGCCGTGACCGTGAACGGCTGGTCGGCGGGGAAGCGGTCGGGCGCGAACCCGACGACGTCCGGACGCCCGGTGATGGTGCCCTTCGTCGGCGCGGCGAGCCCGGCCAGCAGCCGGAGCAGCGTCGACTTGCCGGCCCCGTTGACGCCGCTCAGCTCGATCACGTCACCGGGGGCGAGCTGCGCGTCGGCATCCTGGATGACGAAATCATCACGCCTGCGGTAGCGGAAGAAGACCTGGGACAGACGCATGGTGGTGTAACGGTATATGCCGGGTCGCATGCTGGGGATAAAAGAGGCCCCACAATGGAGGTACCCCCAGCACGATTCAAGAGGAGTGTGGGCTTGAACCGCTTTCCGCGCGTCATGGGTATGCGTTCAGGCTATGACCCCGTGGAGGTCGACGCCTTGATCGGGCGGATCGAGGCGACCCTGGGCAGAGGCTCGCACACCTTTGAGCCCGTCACCGCCGACGAGGTGCGTACGGCCACCTTCCGCGCCAAGCGCGGCGGCTATCACGAGACCGCGGTCGACTTCGCCCTGGAAGCGTTCGTGGTGGCGCTGGAGACCCAGGCCAAGCGGCCCGTGCGGCTGGCCATGGCCGAGCCCACCGGCGAGATGCTGCGCGAGGAGTGGTTCGAGGGTCAGGCGGCACGCGTCGAGCGGGTGGCCTTCCGCCCGGGCCGGATGGGCAGCGGCTACAACGAGGACGAGGTCGACGCCTTCCTCGACCGCATCGTGGCCACCTTACGCGGCACCACCGACTTCCCCGTGACGGCGAAGGAGGTGCGCGAGGCGAAGTTCTCGACCGTGCTGTTCAAATCCGGCTACTTGATCGCGGATGTGGACTCGTTCCTCGCGAGCATCGCGGATGTGCTGGAGCAGCGCGGCTAACCGTCCTGGACGGCGGTGAGCACGCCGTGCAGGTCGGGCAGGACCTTCTGGATGATCGTCTCGTCCGGGGCGCGCTCGCCCAGCCGGTTGATCCACACGCGGCGGATGCCGAGCCGGTGGGCGGGCACCATGTCGTGGAAATAACTCCCCGCCACGTGCACCCAGGTAGACGGCTGGTGCGCGCGTTTGAACAGATCGAAGTGGGCGTTGTCAGGTTTGTACGCCCCCGCGTCCTCCGACGTCACCACCGCCTCGAACGGCACCTGCAGCCGCCGCAGCGTTTCGGCGATCAGGTCGCGGTCGCAGTTGGTGAGCAGCGCCAGATTCCAGCCGGCCGCCCGCAGCGCCGACAGTTCGGCCCCCACCTCCGGGAACACCGGCCAGTAGGGGATCGTCGCGGCCGGCACAGTGGCGTCGTCCTCGTTCAGCTCCACCTTCTCCTCCGCGCAGGCCCGGCGGAGCGTCTCGGCCATGACGTGGCGATAGCGGAGCGTCGGCGACTCGGCCTGCACGGCCTGCTCGTGCCGGTTGTACGCCTCCAGCAGGCGCGCCCCCTGGCCGGGCGCGATCAGCTCGGCGCTGGTGAATAGGCCGTGCCGCCAGTCGACAAGAGTGCCAAAGCAGTCGAACGTTACCCATTTCATACGTCTCATCATGCTGCCTATGACGCTCTCTGGAAGACCCGTCGACTCGCGAGTTGGAGCTCAAACCGGTGGAGTGAGGTGCGGGTGCTGGGAGCGCTTGTTCGCCTCGTACGCCTCCCGCAGAGCGTCCGGCGTGCCCACCTGCGCCACGGGCACGTCCCACCATGCCTCGGAGGACGGCGCGTCGTCCGCCATGCGGTCGGTGCGGACGTAGATGACCGTGGTCTCCGTCGCGGAGCGCGCTGTGTCGAGCGCCTTGCGCAGGTCGGCGACCGACTCCGCCCGCAACACGGACGCGCCCAGGCTGGCGGCGTTCGCGGCCAGGTCCACCGGCAGCGGGCCGCCGTCGAACCGGCCGCCGCCGCGGTAGGCGTAGGAGGTGCCGAGCCGCTGCGCGCCGACACTCTCCGACAGGTGGCCGATGGAGGCGAAGCCGGAGTTGTCCACCAGGACGACGATCAGCTTGATGCCCTCGGAGATCGCCGTGACGAGTTCCTGGGCCATCATCAGGTAGGAGCCGTCGCCCACCAGCACGAACACCTCACGCTCCGGGGCCGCCATCTTGACGCCCAGCCCGCCCGCGATCTCGTAGCCCATGCAGGAGTAGCCGTATTCGACGTGGTAGTTGCCCGGGCCGCTCGGCCGCCAGAGTTTGTGCAGGTCGCCGGGCATCGAGCCGGCCGCGCACACCACCACGCCGTCGTCGCTCGCGGCCGTGTTGACGGCGCCGATCACCGCCGACTGCGGCGGCGGGGAACCCTCCAGCGCGTACGCCGCCTCCACGGCCGCGTCCCACGCCCGGGTCAGCCCGGCGGCCCGCTCACGGTAGTCGTCCGGCACTCCGCGCCAGCCCGCGAACGCCTCGGCCAGCTCCGCGAGCCCCTCCCGGGCGTCGGCCACCAGCTGCAGGCCCGACAGCTTGGCGGCGTCGAAGCCGGTGATGTTGATGTTGAGGAAGCGCGCGTCGGGGGCGAAGATCGTCCGGGAGGCGGTGGTGAAGTCGCTGTAGCGGGTGCCGACGCCGATGATCAGGTCGGCCTCGCGGGCCAGCGCATTGGCCGCGGTCGTGCCGGTGGCGCCGATGGCGCCCACGGCGAGCGGGTGCCCGTAGGGGAGTGCGCCCTTGCCTGCCTGCGTCTCGGCCACCGGGATGCCGTACGTCTCGGCGAAGAGCCGCAGCTGCTCCGTGGCGTCGCTGTAGATGGTGCCGCCGCCCGCGACGATCAGGGGGCGTGCGGCCGACTTGACCAGCTGGGCGGCCCGGAACACAGCGGCACGCTCGGGGCGGGGCCTGGGGATGTGCCAGACGCGGTCGGCGAACAGCTCCTCCGGCCAGTCGTACGCCTCGGCCTGCACGTCCTGCGGGAGCGCGATCGTCACCGCGCCGGTCTCGGCCGGGTCGGTGAGTACGCGCATGGCCGCCAGCAGCGCGGACGGCAGCTGCTCGGGGCGGTTGATCCGGTCCCAGTAGCGGGAGACCGGCTTGAAGCAGTCGTTGACCGAGATGTCGTACGAGCGCTGCTCCTCCAGCTCCTGGAGCACCGGACCGGCCACGCGGGTGGAGAAGATGTCGCCGGGCAGGAGAAGCACCGGGAGCCGGTTGATGGTGGCGCCGGCCGCGCCAGTGATCATGTTGGTGGCGCCGGGGCCGATCGACGTCGTGCAGGCCAAGGTGGCCAGCCGGTTGCTGGCCCGGGCGTAGGCGGCGGCCGTGTGGACCATGGCCTGCTCGTTGCGGCTCAAGTGGTAGGGCAGGTTTTCCGTCGAGGTGGCCAGTGCCTGGCCCAGACCCGCGACGTTGCCGTGTCCGAAGATGCCCGTGCAGCCGCCGAAGAACCTGCGTTGCACGCTGTCGCGCTCGCTCCACTGGTGGGCCAGGAAACGTACGACGGCCTGCGCCACGGTCAACCGGGTCGTCATGAAATCCTCCCGAACGGCAGTCTAGGGTCGATGAGCTGGTCGTCCCACGACGAACGGATCCAGGCGTGGCGAGGATCGTCGCACGCTTCAGCTCTTCACATCGTCCAGTGTTCGGTTGTTAGATGGCCACTGTCCGGTCGAAGACGCAATATGCGGTGCATCTCCTCGGCAATATGTGCAGGTCTTTACGTCATATGAATGTCATGACATATTGGCCCATGGCTTACCTCCTTACCTGATCTGTCGGAGGGTTTGCATGGCATTGCGTAAAGTCGCCGCGGTCCTCGCCGTGGCCGGGATCGGATTAGCCGCCTGCGGCCAGTCGTCCGGCGGTGGCGGTGGCGGTGGCACCATCGAGTTGACCATCGCCCAGAACGCCATCGCGGGCGGCAAGAACGCCGCCGCGGCGGACTTCATCGCCAACTGGGTGATCCCCAAGTTCGAGGCGGCCCAGAAGGCGAAGGGCAAGGACGTCAAGGTCAAGTTCGTCCCCAGCGGCGTCGACGACGAGCAGTACAAGACCAAGCTCTCCCTGGACCTCAAGTCGGGCAAGGGCGCGGACGTGATCGACATCGACGGCATCTGGGCCGGTGAGTTCGCCGAGGCCGGTTACATCAAGCCGCTGGCGGACGTGGTCGGCGCCGAGGCCGACGCCTGGGACGGCTGGGCGCAGATTCCCGAGTCCGTGCAGGGGCTGGCCACGTACAACGGCAAGAAGTACGCGCTGCCGATCGGCACCGACGGCCGCGTGCTCTACTTCAACAAGACGCTCTTCCAGAAGGCCGGCCTCTCGGCCGACTGGCAGCCGAAGAGCTGGCAGGAGATCCTCGACGCCGGGACCAAGCTGAAGTCCGCGGGCGTGCCGGTGCCGATCCAGGTCAACGCCGGGACGGCGATGGGCGAGGCCACCTCGATGCAGGGCGTGCTGCCGCTGCTCGCCGGCGCGGGCGGCGAGGTGCAGAAGGACGGCAAGTGGACCGGCGCCTCCCAGCCGCTCAAGGACGCGCTCGGCTTCTACCAGAAGATCTACGGCGGCGGCCTCGGCGACCCCAAGCTGCAGCAGGAGGCCAAGGGCCGCGACAAGTCGTTCCAACAGTTCGCCGAGGGCAAGATCGGCATCCTGATGGAAGGCGACTACTTCTGGCGCGGCGTCATCAACCCCAAGGACGGCGTGGCCCCGATGGACGATCGCGACCAGAGCGTCGGCTACGCGCTGATCCCGGCCATGGAGCCCGGCAAGGGCATCCGCGGCCAGGACTTCGTCAGCATGTCCGGCGGCGCCCTGCGCACGGTCAACCCCAACACCAAGCATCCGAAGGAGGCCTTCGAGCTGCTGGCCTTCACGCTCTCGCCGGAGGCGCTGAAGGAGGAGACGAAGGACGGCAACGTGCGCATCACGCCGCGTACGGACGTCAACAAGGAGATCCTCGCCGGTGAGCCACTGCTGACCTTCATCTCGGACAAGGTGCTGCCGCTGACGGCCTTCCGGCCGCCGGTCGCGGTCTACCCGCAGGTGTCGGTGGCGCTGCAGGAGTCCACCGCCGCGGTCGTCGGCGGCACCGCGCCCGACCAGGCGGCGACCGCGTACCAGAAGACGCTCGAAGGAATCGTCGGTGGCGCAGGCAACATCATCGCCCCCTGACCTCGTTGACGAGGAAGCCCCCGCCCGCCGCTCCTACAGCTCGGACGCGGCGGGCCTGGGCCGGCTCAGGGCCGGGATCTTCGTGGCCCCCGCGCTGCTGCTCGTCGCGGCCTTCCTCGTCTTCCCCGCGCTCTGGGTGCTCTACCTGGGGCTGACCAACTACCGGCTGACCGGGATCGCCGCGGCCGAGCCGCAGTTCGTGGGGCCGGCCAACTTCATCGACGCGGTGTCCAACCCGGCGTTCTGGAACTCGACCTGGCTGACCGTGCAGTTCGTGCTGGGCTCGGCGGTCATCGGTCAGGTCGGGCTGGGCTTCACCATCGCCTGGTTGCTGCGCGACCGGCAGGGGCCGCTCAAGCGGCTGGTCGAGGGCCTGGTCATCCTGGCCTGGATCCTGCCCAGCGCGGTGGTGTCGTTCCTGTGGGTGGCGCTGCTCGACCGCGACGGTGGCACGCTCAACGCGCTGCTCGGCCTGCCCGGGTCCGCCTGGCTGCTCGATCACCCGATGTTGTCGATCATCGTCTTCAACACGTGGCGTGGCACCGCGTTCTCGATGATGTTGTACGGCGCCGCGCTCGGCAACGTGCCGCCCTCGCACCTGGAGAGCGCCCGCCTGGCCGGTGCCTCCGGCTGGCAGCAGCTCAGGGACGTGGTGTTCCCGCACATCAGAGGCCACATCCTGACGAACCTGCTGCTGATCAGCCTGTGGACGTTCAATGACTTCACCCCCTTCCTGATCACGGCGGGCGGGCCGGACGGGAGGTCGGAGATCCTGGCGGCGCACGTGTACAAGGTCGCGCTGCAGAGCGGCGAGCTGGGTTACGGGGCGGCGGTCTCCACGGTCATCCTGCTGATCAATCTGGTGGTGGCGGTGTTCTACCTGCGGTTGCTGCGGAGCAGGAAATGACGGCGCGGTTCGTGGTCGGCCGGATCGGCTTCTACACGCTGATCGCGGTGCTGCTGGCGTTCTTCACGATCCCGCTGCTCTGGCTGGCGAGTGCCCCGTTCACCTCCGACCCGACGTATGAGGTGGCTGTGCCCGACTTCACCTGGGAGAACTTCCAGGCGGTCGTGGAGCATCCGTACGCGTTGCCGTCGCTGTACAACTCGCTGGTGTTGTCGGCCGGCACGGCGGTGCTGGTGGTGGCGATGGCGGCGCTGGCGGCGTACGCGTTGAGCCGGGTACGGCTGCCGGGGCGCGACGCGCTGCTGTACGCGTTGTTGCTGCTGTCGTCGATCATCACCGGGACGGCGGCCATGGTGCCGCTGTTCCAGCTGGCGGTGGAGCTCAACCTCATCGACTCGCACTTCGGGCTGATCCTCATCCTGACGGGCGGGCTGCTGCCGGCGGCGATCTTCATGTTGAAGGACTTCATGGACTCGACGCCGAAGTCCTATGAGGAGTCGGCGCGGGTGTTCGGGGCGTCGCCGCTGCAGATCGTGCGGCACGTGGTGGTGCCCTTGGTACGGCCGGGGCTGGCGACCATCGGGGTCTGGGCCGTGGCCAACGTGTGGGGAAATTTCCTGATGCCGTACCTGCTGCTGAGCGATGTCGAGAAGCAGCCGGCGGCCGTGATCACGTACACGCTGTACACCGAGGGCGGCCAGGCCAACCTGCGGATGTTGTCCACGTTCGGGCTGCTGTACTCGGTCCCCGTGGTGATCATGTACCTGTTCGTCAGCAAGAAATACGGCTTCCGCTTCCACGGAGGGATCAAGCGTTAAATGGCCGCCATCGAACTACGCGGGCTGACCAAGATCTATCCCGGCGGGGTGAAAGCCCTCGACGCGCTCGACCTGGTCATCCCCGACGGCGAGTTCTTCGCGCTGCTCGGCCCCTCGGGCTGCGGCAAGACCACGTTGCTGCGGACCATCGCCGGGCTGGAGGCCGCCACCGGCGGCGCCGTGGTCATCGGCGAGCGCGACGTGACCGGGGTGCAGCCGGGCGGCCGGGACGTCGCGATGGTCTTCCAGGACTACGCGTTGTTCCCGCACATGGACGTCACGGACAACATTGCCTACCCGCTGCGCATCAAGAAGGTCGCCAAGGCGGCGCGCCGCGACAAGGCGGTCGAGGTCGCGGCGCGGCTCGGGCTCGAGCACCTCATGGACCGGCGTCCCGGCCGGCTGTCCGGCGGGCAGCAGCAGCGGGTCGCGCTGGCGCGGGTGATGGCCACGCAGGCGCAGGCGTTCCTGTTCGACGAGCCGCTGTCCAACCTGGACGCCCGGTTGCGGCTGGAGGCGCGGACGTTCCTCAAGAAGCTCCAGCGGGAGCTCGGCGTCACCACCGTCTTCGTCACCCATGACCAGGCCGAGGCGCTGGCCATGGCCGACCGGATGGCGGTGATGGAATCGGGGCACATCCGGCAGATCGGCACGCCGGCCGAGGTGTTCCAGCGGCCCGCCAACACGTTCGTGGCCGGATTCATCGGCTCCACGCCCATGAACCTGCTGGACGGCGCCGTACGAGGTGACAGGCTGGACGTGGCAGGGTGCAAGGTGGCCGTCCCGGCCTCGGCCGAGGGGCGGCTGAGCGACGGGGAGAAGATCGTGTACGGCGTGCGACCCGAGTACATGTCCTACTCGGCCGAGCCCGCGGAGGGCGCGCTCGGCGGGAAGGTGGCCATCGTGGAGAACCTCGGCGCCTCCCATCTGGTGACCCTCGACGTCAACGACGTGACCGTGCAGGCCGTCGTGCCGGAGGGCAGCGAGCCGGCGCTCGGCGAGGACGGCTACGCCGTTCCGCGGCGCGACCGGGCCCTCGTCTACCGGGACGGAGAGCTGGTGTGAGGGGTCACTGGAGCCTGGACGACCGGCTGGAGCTCACGCTGCGGGAGGTGCCGTTCGAGGTGCCCGCGGGGACCGCCGCCGTGACGGTGCGGCTGTCCTACGACCGGTCGCAGGGAGTGCTGGACCTCGGGTGCGGCTCGCCGGACGGGTTCCGCGGCTGGTCGGGCGGGGCGCGCGACGAATACACGATCACCGCCGACTGGGCGACTCCCGGTTACCTGCCCGGTGCTGTGGAGGCCGGCACCTGGCGCGTGTGGTTGCGGCTGCATCGCATCCCGCTCCAGGGGCTCGACTACACGCTGGACATCTCCACGGAGTCCGCTGTCCCTCCGGAGCCGGTCGTCGAGGAGCCGCCGCACGGGGAGCGGCCGCCCCGCCGGGAGATTCCCGATATCGACGGCATGCGGTGGTTCGCCGGGGATTTCCACGCCCACACCGTGCATAGTGACGGCAACCTGACCCTCGCCGAGCTCGCCGAGCTGGCCCACGGGCGGGCGCTCGACTTCCTGGCCGTCACCGACCACAACACCGTCAGCCACCACCCCTGGCTGGCCAAGATCGACCGCGAGATCACGCTCATCCCCGGCCAGGAGGTCACCACCGACCGCGGCCATGCGAACGTGTTCGGCGACGTCGGCTGGGTGGACTTCCGGCAGCCCGCCGACTCCTGGGTCGAGCACGCCGAGCGTGCGGGCGGCCTGATCTCCGTCAACCACCCGCTCGGCGGCGACTGCGCCTGGCTGCTGCCGATCAGCCGCCGGCCCCGGCTCGCCGAGGTGTGGAGCTCCGGCTGGTGGGACCGGCGCTGGGGCGCGCCGCTGGCCTGGGCGGACGCCTGGCGGGACGACGTGATCGCGATCGGCGGCAGCGATTTCCACAGCCACGGCTCCGACGGCCTGCCCGGCGCGCCCACGACCTGGGTGCTGGCCGAGGACACGAGCACGGTGCTGGACGGCGTGCGGGCCGGCCGCACCGCCGTCTCGGCGGGGCCGGACGCGCCGCTGCTGCTCAGACTGGGCGACGAGCTGCTGGCCCTGGACGCGGGCGGCCTGGTCCTGGTGCGCCCGGACGGCGGCAGACAGCTGATCCGCGACGATCGCGCGCTGATCCCCGCAGGTGTAGGGCGGCACCGCCTGGAAACCCACGAGAACGAGGTGATGGCCCTGTGCGAGTGAATGTCGCCAATGCGCCCGTGAGCTTCGGTGTGTTCGAGCTGACCGACGCGCCGCCGCCGCTCAGTCCCGACGCGATGGTGCGCGCGCTCTCCGAAGCCGGGTACGAGGGCATCGACTCCGGGCCGATCGGTTACCTGGGCACCGGCTCCGAGCTGGCCGACCGGCTGGCAGGGAGCGGGTTGCTGCTCGCGGGCGGCTGGGTGGACCTGCGGTACGGCGACGCGGAGGCGTACGCGCGGGGGCTGCCCGCGCTGGAGGCCGCGCTGGACGTCTTCGCCGCAGCGCCGCCGGCGCCCGAGGGGATGGGGCCGCGGCCCACGCTGGCCTGCTCGGGCTCGCCGGAGCGGTTCGCCCGCCCCGGCGGGAGCGTTCCAGGGTTGCCGGCGTCCGAGTGGCCCGCCTACGCCGCCCGCGTGCAGGAGGCCGTGGACCGCTGCCGCGACCGCGGCTTCGAGCCGGCCTTCCATCACCACCTGGGCACGTACGTGGAGACGTCCGAGGACGTGGAGCGGCTGCTCGAGCTGACCGACGTACGGCTCTGCCTCGACACCGGGCACCTGCTGCTGGCCGGGGGAGACCCGGTGGCGGCGCTGCGCGCGTGGGCCGGCCGGGTGGAGCACGTGCACATCAAGGACGGCGACACCAAGATCCTCGCCCAGGCCCTGGCCGATGGGGCCGACCTGCGCGAGCTCATGGGCCGTGGCGGATTCGCCCCGCTCGGCGAGGGCGAGCTGGATCTGCCTGCCGTGGCGCGGACCCTCGGCGAGATCGGGTATGCGGGGTGGATCGTCATCGAGCAGGACACGCTGCCCGGCCGCCGCACCGTCGCCCAGAACATCGCCGACCAGGCCGCCAACCGCAGGAAGCTGGAGGAGCTGGGATTGTGAGAATCGCACTGTTCGGGTGCGGCGCGGTGACGCAGGCGGTGTACGTGCCGCTGCTGTCCAGGCGCCGCGACCTGTTCGAGGTGACGGCCGTGTGCGACCTGTCGCCTACGCTCGCGGGCGCCGTCGGAGACCGGCTCGGCGCCGCCCGGCGGTACACGGCGCTGGAGGACATGCTCGCCGCCGGCGGCTTCGACGCCGTGCTCGTGCTGGCCTCCGGCTCCCACGGCGAGGCCGTGCGCCGGGCGCTGGCCGCCGGCCACGCCGTGCTGTGCGAGAAGCCGCTGGCGCTGACCCAAGCCGAGGTGGCGGCGCTGCCCGAGGGACGGCTGATGGTCGGCTACATGAAGCAGTACGATCCCGCCGTGCGCCGGGCCGAGGAACTGCTGGCCGAGCTGGGCGGACCCGGTGTCATCAGGGCGGTCGAGGTGACGGTGCTGCATCCGAGCGGGGAGTCGCAACTGGCGTTCGCGAACCTGGCGCAGGCGCGGGACGTGGACGCCGGGCTGCTGGCCTCGCTGCGGGCCGCCGAGAGTGCGCTCGTGTCGCGGGCGGTAGGGGACTCGTCGCAGGTGCAGAGTTTGTACGGGGTAGCACTCGGCTCGATATGTCACGACTTGTCGCTCCTGCGGCGCTTTACCGGGTCCCCAACCGAAATTTCGTACGTCGAGACCTGGGGTCCCCCGCCCGGCTCCATCGAGATCTCGGGCCCGCTGCCCGCCCAGGGCAGGTTCTCCATCCGCTGGCACTACCTGGAGGACTACCCCGCCTACCGCGAGAGCGTGACCATCCACCACGACAAGGGCACGCTGGAGCTGGTCTTCCCCTCGCCCTACCTGATGAACGCGCCGACGACGCTCACCGTCGTGTCCGGCGGGGAGAGCCGGACCGAATGGCGGGACGTGACCGAGGCGTTCGAAGTACAACTGGCCGCCTTCCATGCTTTCGTGAACGATGGCAAGCCGCCGCTCACCGACGTGGGCGGCGCTCTGGAGGACATCGTGACGGCCCAGCGGATCGCCGCCCGCTACGCCGTACAACATGATCTGCCCCTGGGAGGGGAGGCCGCGTGAGCATGGAGATCGTCGTCGTACCGCACACGCACTGGGACCGGGAGTGGTACGAGCCGTTCCAGCGGTTCCGGCTGCGCCTGGTGGCGCTGCTGGATGAGGTGCTCGACACGATGGAGCGCGAGCCCGGCTACCACTTCACCCTCGACGGGCAGCTGGCCTGCGTGGACGACTACCTGGAGGTGCGGCCGGAGAACCGCGACCGCATCGCCGCGCTGGTCGAGTCGGGGCGGCTGGCGATCGGGCCGTGGCAGATCCTGCTGGACGAGTTCCTGTGCTCGGGCGAGAACATCGTCCGCAACCTCGAGCTCGGCATGGACCGGGCCGACAAGCTCGGCGGGGCCATGCCGGTCGGCTACCTGCCCGACATGTTCGGGCACACGGCGCAGATGCCGCAGATCCTGCGCAAGGCCGGGCTGTTGCACGCCTGCGTTTACCGCGGCGTGCCGTCCTCCGTCACCACCGACTCCTTCGCCTGGGTCGCCCCGGACGGCACGGCGCTGCGGACCCAATACCTGCCGGTGGGCGGGTACGGGAACGGCGCCCACCTCTTCTCCGACGCCGAGGGGCTGACCGGGCGGGCGGCCGAGTTCGTCACGACGATGCGGGAGTGGCACGGGCCCGAGGGCGCGCTGCTGGCCATGTACGGCACCGACCACTCCGCGCCCGTGCGCGGCCTGCCGGAGATGGTGAAGGCGATCGGCGCCCGCATGGACACCCTGTCCGGCTATATCGGGAAATATCCAAGTGAAGTAGACGGGCTGCCGCGCGTGCACGGGGAGCTGCGCTCCCACGCCCGAGCCAACATCCTCCCCGGCGTCATCTCCATCCGCCCCCACCTCAAGCAGGCCATGGGCCGCGCCGAGCGCATGGTGGAGCGGTACGCCGAGCCGCTGGCCGCGCTCTGGGGCGGCGAATGGCCGGGACGCTTCCTCGACATGGCGTGGTGGCGGCTGGTGGACGCCAGCGGGCACGACTCGGTGACCGGGTGCGGCGTGGACGAGACCGCCCAGCAGGTGGCCGCCCGCATCGCCGAGGCCGAGCACCTCGGGCAGGCCGTCCGCGACATGGTGACCGCCCGGCTGGCGGCCGCCGTGCCGTCTGACGGCGTGCTCGTCGTCAACCCCACGCCCGGCGTACGCAGCGGCATCGTGATCGTGGACGTGGCAGGCACCGACCCGCTCGTGGACCCCTCGGGCGCGCCGGTGCCGGTGCAGCCGCTCGACTACGCGCCCACGCTGCTGCTCGACGCGGAAATGGACCCCGCCACGGCGCTGACGTTCATCCACGGGACCGAGCTGTACGGGCAGCACATCACCGGCTGGGCGGTCAAGGGCGGCACCCTGACGTTCACGGTGGCGCGCGAGAGCTCGGTCGTCATCGACGTGGCCGACCTGCGCGACGCGCTCGAGGGCGTGACCCGCGTGCGCATCGTCGCCGAGCCCAGGCGTACGGTCGCGGCCATGGTGGAGGCGCCGCCGCTGGGCCACACCAGCCTCCGGACCCGGCCGCACGAGCAGGTGTTCACCCCGCCGGTGCCGTCCGGCGGGCTGCCCAACGTCGAGCACCACCGGTCCTGCTGGATGGGCTCGGACTCCGCGACCCTGCCGGTGCGCGGGGACGAGGAGGTGCTGGACAACGGGCTGCTGCGGGTCACGATCAACCGTGACGGCACGCTGACGCTGGTCGGCCAGGACGGCACGACCGTGACCGGCGCGGGCCGCATCGTGGACGGCGGCGACGTCGGCGACACCTACAACCACGCGCCTCCGCTGGCCGACCTGATCGTGTCCGAGCCGTTGTCAGTCGAGGTGGAGCTGGTTTGGTCGGGGCCGCTGGTGGCGGCGGTGGACGTGCGGCGCACGTACGCGTGGCCGGCCGCCGGCGACGCCCTCGACGGCGCGCCCGAGGCCCCGGCCGGCTCGCGGACGACCCGTACCGAGGAGATTCTCGTCACGACCCGGGTCGAGCTCCGGGCCGGCGAGCCGTTCGTCCGCCTGCACGTCACCCTCGACAACCGCTGCGCCGACCACCGGGTCCGCCTGCACATCCCGCTGCCCGCCGCGGCCACCGAGTCGCACGCCGAGGGCCAGTTCGCTGTCGTCACCCGCGGCCTGACCGCCGAGGGCGGCTGCGGCGAGACGCCCCTGCCCACCTTCCCCGCCTCGTCGTGGGTGGCGGCCGGCGGGGTGGCGGCGCTGCTGGAGCACGTGACCGAGTACGAGCTGGTGGACGGGGAGCTGGCGCTGACCTTGTTGCGCTCGGTCGGCTACCTGTCCCGCAACCGCAACGCCTTCCGCCCCGAACCGGCCGGTCCTCAGCTGCCGACCCCGGCGGCGCAGTCGCGGGGCGTCCGGTCGGTGAGCCTGGCGCTGATGCCGTACCAGGAGTCCTGGGGCGAGGTAGTGCCGCACGCGGAGGCCTTCCGCCATGACCTGGTGGTGGTGCCGGGGGGCGGCGATCGCGCCCTTCCGCTGCCGGAGCCTGCGGCCGGGCTGTCGGTGACGGGGGACGGCGTGGTGATGACCTCGCTGAGGATGCGTGATGAGTGGCGGGAACTCCGCGTGGTCGCTCTGACGCCCAACGACACGGAAGCCGTGATTTCCGGCAACCTTCTGCAGGCCCGGCATGCTGATTTGCGAGGGCGTCCGGGGGAATCAGTGCACGTCGAAGGCGGTGAGGTGCGGCTTCCCCTGAAGGCGTGGGAAATCGCGACCATCCAAATTCGTCAACTCTAGGTGAATCAACGTGCCTGGCTACGGCGAGTGATCGTCGTCGCGTCCGCGGAGGCACACCCCTCAACACGCCTTGCCGCCTTGTGGTCAGCCACAACACACACCGTCATACTTCAGGTGACCTCCAATTGCCCCAGGTCAGAAGCATGACGAACACTGGCCGACATGACTATCGGCCCCGTCGACTCCTCCAAGGTCCCGCGCTTTGCGGGGCCCGCCACCTTCGCCCGCCTGCCCCGCCTCGACCAAGTGGAGCGGGCGGACGTCGCTGTCGTGGGGGTGCCCTTCGACGCCGGCGTGTCCTACCGGCCTGGCGCCAGGTTCGGGCCCGCGGCGGTCAGGGAGGCCTCCCGGTTGCTGCGGCCGTACCATCCGGCGCTTGACGTCTCGCCGTTCGAGCACGTGCAGGTGGCCGACGCTGGGGACATCGCGGCCAATCCGTTCGACATCGGTGCCGCCATTGAGGCGATCGAGGGGGCGGCCGAGGGGATCGACGCGAAGCTCGTCACCATCGGCGGGGATCACACGATCGCGCTGCCGCTGCTGCGGGCCGCCGCCAGGAAGCACGGGCCGGTTGCGTTGCTGCACTTCGATGCGCATCTCGACACGTGGGACACCTACTTCGGCGCCGAGTACACGCACGGGACGCCGTTCCGGCGGGCCGTGGAGGAAGGGCTGCTCGACACCGAGGCCGTCAGTCATGTCGGGATCCGGGGGCCGTTGTACGGCAAGAAGGACCTCCAGGAGGATCGGCGGCTCGGCTTCGGGATTGTGACCGCGGCCGATGTGCTGCGGCGCGGGCTGGACGAGGTGATCGACGCGTTGCGGCAGCGGGTCGGCGACCGGCCGCTGTACGTCTCCGTCGACATCGACGTGCTCGACCCCGCGCACGCCCCGGGGACGGGGACTCCTGAGGCGGGCGGGCTCACCAGCCGGGAACTGTTGGAGATCCTGCGTGGCCTGGCCGGCTGCGACCTGGTCGGAGCCGATGTGGTCGAGGTGGCGCCGGCCTACGACCATGCGGAGATCACCTCCATCGCCGCCTCCCACGTGGCGTACGACCTCGTCAGTTTGCTAGCGATGCAGGAGAAGAAGCAGCCATGAGCGGCATCACCGAGATCGAGACCTACGGGGTCGAGCGCATCCCCGACGCCGACCGCACCGCGCGCCCGCTTGATCTGTTCAGGGTGGCGTTCGGCGGTGCGAACACCTTCGCCACCTGCGTGCTCGGGGCCTTCCCCATTTTGTTCGGCCTGTCGTTCTGGCAGGGGCTGGCGGCCACCGTGCTCGGGCTGGTGGTGGGGGCCCTGATCCTGGCGCCGCTGTCGTTGTTCGGGCCGCTCAACGGGACCAACAACGCCGTCTCCTCGTCGGCCCACCTGGGCGTGCACGGGCGGATCGTGGGCTCGTTCCTGTCGCTGCTCACCG
Source organism: Nonomuraea turcica (assembly GCF_030718205.1). Classification (GTDB taxonomy): domain Bacteria; phylum Actinomycetota; class Actinomycetes; order Streptosporangiales; family Streptosporangiaceae; genus Nonomuraea. The sequence continues at coordinate 49,529 of NZ_JAUZQF010000008.1, read as the reverse complement.
CGATCGCGTTCTTCTCGATCTCGGTGTGGTCGTCGGGGGACGCTTTGGTAGGTGGCGCGCACCGGCTGGCCGGGCTGCCCGACACTGACCTGTCCTATGGCGTCGCGTACGGGATCTTCGCAGTGCTCGTGCTCGTCGTCTGCGTGTACGGCTTCAGGTTCATGCTGTTCGTCAACAAGATCGCGGTTGCGGCGGCGTCGCTGCTGTTCGTGCTGGGAGTCTTCGCCTTCGCCGGCGACTTCGACCCGTCCTACCCCGGCACGCTCCCGGTGGGCGATCCGCTGTTCTTGCCGTCATTCATCGGCGCGGCGTTGATCGTGTTGTCGAATCCCGTGTCCTTCGGCGCGTTCCTCGGTGACTGGTCCCGCTACATCCCGGCGAACACGCCGCGCTCGCGGGTCATGGCCGCCGCGTTCCTGTCGCAGATCGCCACCATCCTGCCGTTCTTCTTCGGCCTCGCGACCGCGTCGATCATCGCGACCAAGGCCGCCGAATACGTGGACCCGGCCGCGCCCAACTACGTCGGCGGCCTGCTGGCGGTCTCGCCGGGCTGGTACTTCGTGCCGGTCTGTCTCATCGCGCTCATCGGCGGCATGTCCACGGGCACGACCTCCCTCTACGGCACCGGGCTCGACTTCTCCAGCGTCTTCCCCCGGTTCTCGCGCGTGCAGGCGACCGTGTTCATCGGCACGCTGTCGATCGTGTTCATCTTCATCGGGCGGTTCGCCGCGAACCTCACCCAGAGCATCTCGACGTTCGCGACCCTGATCATCACGTGCACGGCGCCCTGGATGGTGATCATGATGCTGGGGTATGTGACTCGGCGTGGCTGGTACGACCCCGAGGCGCTCCAGGTCTTCAACCGGCGCCAGCGCGGCGGCCGCTACTGGTTCACGCACGGCTGGAACTGGCGCGGGCTGTCGGCATGGCTGGTGTCCGCCGGTCTGGCGCTGATGTTCGTGAACCTGCCCGGGCAGTTCGTCGGGCCGCTCGGCGACCTGGCGGGCGGGGTGGACGTCTCGCTGCCGGTCGGCCTGGCCGTGGCGGGCCTGCTCTACCTGGCGCTGCTGGCCGCCTTCCCCGAGCCGCGTGAGGTCTACGGCCCTGAGGGGCCGCGCCTGGTCCGCGTGGCCGACACGCCGGTGCTGCCCATCGTGGACGCGGCGACCGAGCCGGTGACGTGATGGAGCTCGTCGACCTGTCTGTCCCGATTCAGGAGGGGATGCCCGTCTATCCGGGCGATCCCGAGGTCTCCGTCGGCCCGGCGCTCACTGTGGCGCGGGACGGGGTCAACGTGCTGGAGCTGCACCTGGGCTCCCAATCGGGCACGCATGTGGATGCCCCCTTCCACGTCGACGACTCGCTGCCCACGCTGGACGACCTGCCGCTGGAGCGCTTCTACGGGCCCGCCGTCGTGGTGGATGCCACCGGCCTGGCCCCGCGCTCGCCGATCGGGGCGGCTGCCTTCCAGAACGTCGCGGGTCCGATCGTGCTCGTCGCCACCGGGTGGTCGGCGTACTGGGGGACGGACGCCTACCAGGGGCACCCGTTCCTCACCGAGGAGGCCGCGGCGCTGCTCGTCGAGCGCGGGGTCAGGACGGTGGGGATCGACGCGCTGAGCGTGGATCCCACGCCGGCCGAGGACTTCCCGGCGCACCGGGTGTTGTGCGGCGCGCACGCCGTCATCGCCGAGAACCTGACCGGTCTGGAGCGGCTCCTGGACGCGCAGGCACGCGGCAGGCCGATCGAGGTTTCCCTGCTGCCGATCCGGCTCGCGGGAGCGGACGGGGCGCCCGTCCGGGCCGTCGCGAGGGTCGGTTAGCGGGTGCCCCAGGAGTAGGTCTGCTTACGCAGCTTCAAGTACACGAACGACTCCGTGGCCCGCACGGCGGGAATGGCGCGGATCTTGCTGAGGATCTCCAGCAGGTGCCCGTCGCCCTCGCACACCACCTCGACGATGACGTCGAAGGAACCGGCCGTGAGGACCACGTAGTCGATCTCCTCGATGGCCGCCAGTTCGTCCGCCACCGACTCCAGGTCGCCCTCGATGTTGACGCCGATCATCGCCTGCCGGGGGAAGCCCAGCGTGAGGGGGTCGGTGACCGCGACGATCTGCATGACGCCGGCGTCCTGGAGGCGCTGCACGCGCTGGCGTACCGCGGCTTCGGACAGGCCAACCGCCTTGCCGATGGCCGCGTACGGCATGCGCCCGTCACGCTGGAGTTGCTCGATGATCTGTTTGGACAGATCGTCGAGCACGACGGGGGCAGCGCTCGAGTTGTCGCGGCGTACGCGGGGCGGCGTCGTCATCGAGAGGAATCCTCCTAGCGGTCCGGCGTTTCGGGGGCGTTCCCGCTTGGTTGCCGTCCTGGTGCGACATGTTGTCAGTTCCAGGCATTCTGTCAAGCGAATTCGTAGCAATTTGATATCTTCACCACGAAATCCCTTGTCCGGATGCCTTCACTCTGTCAGAGTCGCGGCATCTCAGCCCACTCACGAGGAGGTCAGCCATGACCGAGCTTGTCGAGGGCATCAGTAAACACAGCGACCATGGTCATGGGACCGACGAAGGAGGGCACATGACCACCCGTCTGCAGAACTACATCAACGGTGAGTTCGTGGACGCCAAGAGCGGCCGCTTCTCCGACATCATCGACCCGTGCACGGGCGAGGCCTATGTCCAGGCCCCCGTCTCGGGCCCCGAGGACGTCGAGGCCGCCTTCGCCGCCGCGGCCGCCGCGTTCGACTCGTGGGGCAGGACCACACCGGGGGAGCGGGCCAACCTGCTGCTCAAGGTCGCCGACGCGATCGACGCGCGGGCCGACGAGATCAACGAGGCCGAGTGCCGCAACACCGGCAAGCCGCGCGCCCGCATGGCCGAGGACGAGACGCCGGTCGCGTCCGACCACTTCCGTTTCTTCGCGGGTGCGGCCCGCACGCTCGAGGGCCCTACGGCCGGCGAGTTCCTCGCCGAGCACACCAGCGTCATCAGGCACGAGCCGATCGGCGTGATCGGGCAGGTCACGCCGTGGAACTACCCGATGATGATGGCGGTGTGGAAGATCGCCCCGGCCCTCGCGGCCGGCAACACGGTCGTGCTCAAGCCGTCCGACACCACCCCGGCCTCCACGCTCAAGCTCGCCGAGATCCTCGGTGAGGTGCTGCCTCCTGGCGTCTTCAACGTCGTCACCGGCGACCGCGAGACTGGAGCGCTCGTGGTGAGCCACCCGACGGCCTCCATGGTCGCGATCACCGGCTCGGTCGGCGCCGGCATGTCCGTGGCCAAGAGCGCCGCCGACGACCTCAAGCGGGTGCACCTGGAGCTCGGCGGCAAGGCGCCGGTCGTGGTCTTCGAGGACGTCAAGGACCTGCGCAAGGCCGCCGCCGACATCGCCACCGCGGGCCTCTACAACGCCGGCCAGGACTGCACCGCCGCCTGCCGGGTGCTCGTGCACGAGAGCGTGCACGACGAGTTCGTGGCCGCGCTGACCGAGGCCGCCGCCGGCACCGTGACCGGCGACCTGGACAACGAGGACGCGTTGTACGGGCCGCTCAACAACGAGAACCAGCTGGCCAAGGTCCAGGGCTTCATCGAGCGGGTCCCCGCCCACGCCAAGGTCCTCACCGGCGGTCAGCGGGTCGGCGACAAGGGCTACTTCTTCGCCCCGACCATCGTCGACGGGCTCAAGCAGGACGACGAGATGGTGCAGAACGAGGTCTTCGGGCCCGTGATCACCGTGCAGACGTTCACCGACGAGGCCGACGCCCTCGCCAAGGCCAACGACGTCAAGTACGGCCTGAGCGGCTCGGTCTGGACCTCCGACCACGGCCGCGCGATGCGCATGTCGAACCGGCTGGACTTCGGTGTGGTCTGGGTCAACACCCACATCCCGTTCGTGTCGGAGATGCCGCACGGCGGCTTCAAGCACTCCGGCTACGGCAAGGACCTGTCCGTCTTCGGCCTGCACGACTACACCAGGGTCAAGCACGTCATGCACTACATCGGTGAATAGGCCACGATGACCACCAGTGCCATCGAGCTAGAGAACGTCGTCAAGGAATACCTCTCGCACGGCGAGGTGGTCCAGGCGGTCAAGGGTGTCTCGCTGGACATCGCCGAGGGGGAGTTCTTCTCCCTCCTCGGCCCGTCCGGCTGCGGCAAGACCACGACCATGCGGATGATCGCCGGCTTCGAGGCCCCGTCGAAGGGCCTGGTGAAGCTGCTCGGCCAGGACGTCACGAACGTTCCGCCGAACAAGCGCGACGTCAACATGGTCTTCCAGTCCTACGCGCTCTTTCCGCACATGAGCGTCTGGGACAACGTGGCCTTCGGCCTCAAGCAGCGCAAGACGCCGCAGGAGGAGATCAAGCGGCGGGTCGGCGAGATGCTGGAGATCGTCGACCTGACCGGCCGGGAGAAGCGCCGGCCGCGTGAGATGTCCGGCGGCCAGCAGCAGCGGGTGGCGCTGGCCAGGGCTTTGGTCAACCGGCCGCGGGCGCTGCTGCTGGACGAGCCGCTCGGGGCGCTCGACCTCAAGCTGCGCCAGGCCATGCAGATCGAGCTCAAGCGCATCCAGCGCGAGGTCGGCATCACGTTCGTGTACGTCACGCACGACCAGAACGAGGCGCTCACCATGAGTGACCGCATCGCCGTCATGAACGACGGCCTGGTCGAGCAGCTCGCCGGGCCGCGCGAGATCTACGAGCGGCCCGCGACGTCGTTCGTGGCCGGCTTCATCGGCACCTCCAACCTGCTGGCGGGGACGGCCACCGGTGGCGAGCTGAAGATCGCCGGTGGGCGGGTGCTGCTGCCCGGCCGTGAGGGCGATGTGACGGTCACCGTGCGCCCGGAGAAGATCACCATCGGCACGGAGCAGCCCGTGAACGGCGTGAGCTCCGTCCGCGGCACCGTGGCCGAGGTCGTCTACCTGGGCACTTACAACAGTTACGCCGTGAGTCTCGCTGACGGGGCCGAGATCACGGTGTTTCAGCAAAATGCGCATGACGCCACGGCCACGGCGGAGCGGGGCGACTCCGTGTGGCTGTCGTGGCAGGCGCAGCACTCGTACGTGATTGGAAGTTGATAGCACCTCATGAACCCCCGTCTCCGCACCCGTCGTGACGCCTTCAGAATCGCCGGCTTCTCCGCCGCCGGGCTCGCCCTTGCCGCCTGTGGCGTGCAAGGGCAGAAGGCCGCACCGCCCAAGGCCGACGCCGTCCAGGACTTCTGGTCCAAGCAGACCAAGCACGGCAAGGTCGTCTTCGCCAACTGGCCCGAGTACATGCCCGAGGACCAGGCCCCGCTGAAGAAGTTCCAGCAGGCCACCGGCATCTCGTACGAGTACAAAGAGGTCATCCAGGAGAACGCCGAGTTCTTCGGCAAGTCCGAGCCCGTGCTGCGCGCCGGGCAGTCGCTGGGCTACGACATCGTCGTCATGACCAACGGCATCCAGCTCCAGAACATGCTCCAGCTGGGCTACGTGCTGCCGCTCGACCACTCCAAGCTGCCGAACTTCGCGGCCAACGCGGGCCAGAAGTACAAGGAACGGTCCTACGATCCGGGCAACAAGTACACGATTCCGTACACGTCCGGTGTGACCGGGATCGCGTACAACACCGAGCACGTCAAGGACGACATCACCAGCATCCAGTCGTTGTTCGATCGCAAGTACAAGGGGCGGGTCGGCATGATGGCCGACGCCCAGGAGATCGGGAACTTCGGGATGTTCGCGCTGGGCATCGACCCGGAGAAGTCGACCGAGGCGGACTGGCGCAAGGCCGGGGACAAGCTCAAGGAGCAGCGCGACGCCGGAATTGTCCGGAAATATTACGACCAGAGCTACATCGACGCCGTGTCCAAGGGCGACGTCTGGCTGACCATGGCCTGGTCGGGCGACGTCTTCCAGCGCCAGCTCGCCGGTGAGCCCGTCAAGTTCGTGGTGCCCGAGGAGGGCGGCACGATCTGGACCGACAACATGCTCATCCCCAAGGGCGCCGCCAACCCGGTGGACGCGCTCATGCTCATGGACTACCTCTACCAGCCGGCCGTGGCCGCCGAGCTGGATGAGTTCATCCAGTACGTGACCCCGGTCCCGGCGGTGCAGGACCTGCTCAGGGAGAAGGCCAAGACGGCCAAGGGCGAGGACAAGAAGGCGCTGGAGGACATGGTCGACAGCCCGCTCATGTTCCCGACCGAGGCCGACTACGCCAAGCTGCGCGGCTACACGCCGCTGACCAGCCAGACGCAGCAGGTCTTCAACCCGATCTTCCAGTCCATCACGCAGGCGTAGCACATGCGGCGGCTCACCCCCTACCTGCTGGCGTTGCCGAGCTGGATGTGGCTGGCGATCTTCCTGGTCGTGCCCATGGTGGCGATGGCGTCGGTGTCGTTGCAGACCGGCAACGCCATCGACGGCTTCGCCATGACGTTCAGCTTCTCCAACTACGGCGACGCCATCGGCAGGTACAGCACCCAGCTGGTCCGCTCGCTCTTCTACGGCGCGATGGCGACGGCGGCCATGCTGGTCATCGGGTATCCGGTGGCGTACTGGATCGCGTTCAAGGGCGGCCGGCGCAAGTCCGTCTACCTGTTCCTGATCCTGCTGCCGTTCTTCGTGTCGTTCGTGCTGCGGACGATCTCGTGGAACTTCCTGCTGGCCGACAACGGCATCCTGTTCGGCACGCTGAAGGACTGGGGGCTGCTGCCCGACGACTTCCACGTGCTGGCCACGACGTTCGCGGTGGTGGGTGGGCTGACGTACAACTTCCTGCCGTTCATGATCCTGCCGATCTACGTGTCACTCGAACGCGTGGACCCGCGGGTGGTGGAGGCGGCGCAGGACCTGTACGCGACCCGCACGGGGGCGTTCCGGCGGGTGGTGCTGCCGCTGTCGTTGCCGGGGGTGTTCGCCGGGGTGTTGATGACCTTTGTGCCCGCCACGGCAGACCCGATCAACGCCGCCATCCTGGGCGGGACCTCCAACACGATGATCGGCAACATCATCCAGACCGAATACCTGACCAACCTGAACTACCCGACCGCTTCGGCGCTGTCGTTCACGTTGATGGCGGTGCTGCTCGTGGGCATCTTCATCTACGCCAGGGCGCTCGGCACCGAGAACGTCCTCGAGGCGGCGGCCCGATGAGAGGGACTCGGCTCGGGGACAAGCTGCTCCACGTCTACACGTGGCTGGTCATCGTCTGGCTGTCGTCGCCGATCGCCGTGATGATCCTGTTCGGGTTCAACGACAAGAAGAGCAAGTCCAACACCACGTGGCAGGGCTTCACGCTGCGCTGGTACGGCGAGCTCTTCGACATCTCCGACCTGACCGTGGCGTTGCGGAACTCGCTGGTCATCGCCGCCGTCAGCACGATCATCACGGTGGTGATCGGCACCATGCTCGGGCTGGCGCTGGGCCGGCACCGCTTCCGCGGCAAGGGGGTCACGAACTTCCTCATCTTCGCCGCGATCTCCACGCCCGAGCTGGTCATGGGCGCGTCGCTGCTGTCGCTGTTCGTCTCGGGGAACGTGCCGCGCGACGCGAACACGATCATCATGGCGCACGTGTTGTTCTCGCTGGCGTTCGTGGTGGTGACCGTGCGGGCGCGCATCGTCACGCTCGACCCGTCGCTGGAGGAGGCCGCCAGGGATCTCGGGGCCACGGCGTGGGGGACATTCCGGCAGGTGACGCTGCCGGCGATCATGCCCGGCGTGCTCGCCGGGGCCATGTTGTCGTTCGCGCTGTCCATCGACGACTACGTGGTCACGAGCTTCGTCAACGGCTCGACCATCACGTTCCCGCTGTGGATCGTCGGCGCGGTGAAGACGGGAATCCCACCGCAGGTCAACGTCATGGGTACGCTGATCTTCGGCATCGGGGTGCTGATCGCGATCGGCAACGCGGTCGCGGCGAGGCGCCGTACCTGAGATTTTCCGTAGGGATGTGGGATTTGTGGATCCGCTGAAGGCGCTTGCTGACGCGGAGCGCAAGCCGTACTGGCTGGACAGCCCGGCCAGACCCGAGCCGCAACCGCGGCTCGACCAGGACACCAGCGCCGACCTCGTCGTGGTCGGCGGCGGCTTCTCAGGGCTCTGGACCGCCCTGATGGCCAAGGAACGCGACCCGTCGCTGGACGTGGTCCTGCTCGAAGGGCGCAGGATCGGCTGGGCGGCCACCGGCCGCAACGGCGGGTTCTGCATGGCGACGCTCACTCACGGCCTGGCCAACGGGCTGGAGCGGTGGCCGGACGAGATCGACCGGCTGGAACGCATGGGGGTGGACAACCTCGACGAGATCGAGGGCACGCTGGAGCGTCACGGCATTGACTGCTCCTTCGAACGCACCGGCGAGCTGCACGTGGCCACCGAGCCGTGGCAGCTCGACGGGCTCAACGAGCACCTGGACCTGATCTCCGAGCTCGAGCTCGACTACGTGCCGCTCGACCAGGACCAGGTGCGGGCCGAGGTCGACTCGCCGACCTACCTGGGCGGGCTCTGGGAGCGCAGCGGCTGCGCCATGCTGGACCCGGCGCGGCTGGCGTGGGGGCTGCGGGAGGCGTGCCTGCGGCTCGGCGTCCGCGTGTACGAGCGCAGCCCGGTCCGCTCGCTGCGCGACGACGGCACGAAGATCACGCTGCGCACCCCGTACGGCTCTGTCACCGCGCCGAAGGTCGCGCTGGGCACCGGCGTCTTCCCGCCGCTGCTGCGGCGGCTCAAGCACTTCGTGGTCCCCGTGTACGACTACGCGCTCATGACCGAGCCGCTGACCGACGCGCAGCTCGCCCAGGTGGGCTGGCGCAACCGGCAGGGCGTCGGCGACTCCGCCAACCGGTTCCACTACTACCGGCTCACCGACGACAACCGCATCCTGTGGGGCGGCTACGACGCCGTCTACTACAACGGCGGCCTGGTAAAACCGGAGTACGACCAGCGCGACGAGACGTTCGTCACGCTCGCCCGGCACTTCTACGACACCTTCCCCCAGCTCGCCGAGGTACGCTTCACCCACCGGTGGGGCGGCGTGATCGACACCTGCAGCCGGTTCAGCGCCTTCTACGGCCAGGCGCACGGCGGGCGGCTGGTCTACGCCATCGGCTACACCGGCATGGGCGTCGGGGCCACGCGCTTCGGCGCGAACGTCATGCTGGACCTGCTGGCAGGCGAGCGTACCGAGCGGACCGAGCTGCGGATGGTCAAGGAGAAGCCGATCCCGTTCCCGCCCGAGCCGGTGCGGTCGGGGGTCATCCAGTTCACCCGGTGGTCGATCGCCCAGGCCGACCAGCACCAGGGCAAGCGCAATCTGTGGTTGCGCGCGCTCGACCGGATGGGGCTGGGATTCGACTCGTGACCTGAGGGCAGGAGACTGCCGACCCCCGATGAGAGCTCGGGGGTTTGCGTGTGCGTGTGATGTGGCTGGCCGCCGCCGGGCTGGCGCTGGTGGCGGCGTGTGGGGCCCAGCGGGCGCCGACGGTGCCCGCCGTCGCGAGGGCTCCGGTCAAGGCGGCGCGCTGTGTACTGAAATTTCCGGATGTGCGGGCGGGCGCCGCCGCCCGCGCCCGGCTCCTCCGTGACATCTCCCGGTATCTGAGCCACCGCCCGGGGCGGGTCGTCTTCGCGGCGCAGGACCTCGTCACTGGGATCACGCTGGGGCAAGGAGCGCACCAGCACGACATGATCACCGCGAGTGGCGCCAAGGTCGACATCCTGGCGGCGCTGCTGGCGGCCCGCTCCGGCGGGCTGGACGAGGGCGAGCGCGATCTGGCCGACCGCATGATCAGGGAGAGCGACAACGGCGCCGCGGACGCGTTGTGGTCGCGGGCCGGCGGAGGCGGCGCCCTGAGCGCCTTCTACGGCCGGGTGGGACTGCGGGAGACCACGCCGGGGCCGAGCCACTTCTGGGGCGGCACCACCACCAGCCCGGCCGATCGCATCCGCCTGCTGAAGGCGCTGATCCGCGGGGGCAAGGGACTGAGCAAGGCCGATCGGCGGCTGGTGCTCGGGCTGATGCAGCGGGTCCAGAAGGACCAGGCATGGGGCGTCAGCGCCGCCGCCCGCCCCGGGGACCGGGTGGCGCTGAAGAACGGGTGGACCCCGCGGCCGTTCATCCAGAACACGTGGGCCGTCACCAGCTACGGCCGTGTCGTGGGGCCCGGGCGGGACCTGCTGCTGTCGGTGCAGACGGACCGGCAGCCAGGGGAAGGCACGGGCATCGAGACCATCGAAAGGGTGGCCAGGATGATCGGCGCCCGCCTCGACGCCCTCATCCCGACCACCACCCGGCCCTGCCCGACCAACCCCGTTCTCTGAGTCACGCGCGGGCCAGGACCTCCTCGGGAATCTCCTTCGGCACGCCGCGCAGCCCCACCAGCGCCAGCAGCGCGACCACGGCCAGCAGTGCCGCCGTGACCAGCGCGGTGACCTGCAGCCCCTCGATGAACGCCGTCTGCGCGGCCCGCATGAGCTGGCCGGCCTGCTCGGCAGGCAGCTGCGCGGCCGTGCCCACCGCCCCGGCGATCGACTCCCTGGCGCCCTCGCCGGGAACCCCGGCAGGCAACTCCAGGTTGGCGCGGTAGGCGCTGTTCAGCACGGTGCCCAGGATCGCGATGCCGAGCGCCCCGCCCAGCTCGAACGCCGTCTCCGACACCGCGGCCGCGGCCCCCGCGCGCTGCCTGGGTGCGGTGGCCAGCACGTTGTCGTTGTTGACGGTGAAAGCGAACCCGATGCCGATGCCGCCGATCATCATGACGGGCAGCAACGTCAGGTAGTTCAGCTCGATGCCGAGGGTGCTGTAGTAGAGGAACGAGCCCGCGTTCATGGCCAGGCCCAGGGCGACCACGCCGTTCCTGCCGATGCGGGGGATCAGCTGGGCGGCCAGCACCCCGCCGATCGCGCCGCTGAGGCCGCCGGGCAGCTGGGCCAGCCCCGCCTGCAGCGGCGACCAGCCGAGCACGAGCTGCAGGTACCAGGCGAACATCAACATCATGGCGGACATCGCGAAGATCGCCAGCAGGTTCGTGACGATGGACGCGGTGAACGCCCTGCGGGCGAAGAGCCGCACGTCGATCAGCGGCTCGGCCAGCCGCGTCTGCCGCCACGCGAACAAGGCCAGCAGCGCCACCCCGCCCACGCCCGCCACGAGCACGTCGGCGTGCTCGATGCCCTTGTGGGCGGCCTCCTTGATCGCGTAGACGACCGACACCACGCCGGCGAACGACAGGACGACGCTGAGGAGGTCCAGCCGGCCCGCGTCCGGGTTGCGGGACTCGGGCAACACCAGGATGCCGCCGGCCAGCACCAGCAGCATGATCGGCACGTTGATCAGGAACACCGAGCCCCACCAGAAGTGGTCGAGCAGCAGCCCGCCGACCACGGGGCCCACGGCGAAGCCCGCGGCGCTCATGCCGCTCCAGATCCCGACGGCCGTCGTGCGCTCACCGGGCTCGGTGAACACGTTCCTGACGATCGACAGGGTGGAGGGCATGATCGTGGCGCCGGCCACGCCGAGCAGGGCTCTGGCCGCGATCAGCAGCTCGGCGTTGGGCGCGTACGCGGTCACGACCGAGGCCGCGCCGAACGCCGCCGCGCCGATCAGCAGCAGGCGCTTGCGGCCGATGCGGTCGCCGAGGTTGCCCATGGTGATGAGCAGGCCGGCGAGCGCGAAACCGTAGACGTCGCCGATCCAGAGCAGCTGCGTGGAGCTCGCGCCGAGGTCGGTCACCAGCCTCGGCAGGGCCAGGTGCAGGACGGTGAGGTCGAGCGACAGCAGCAGGGTGGCCAGGCACGCGATCGCCAGGCACGACCATTTGTTTCTCATGGCGCCACTGTCCGGCGGGCGCCTGACCGCCCGCCTACCGTTCGCTGACCATCCTGCTGACCTCGCTCAGCGCGGCGTCGATGCGGACGCGGGTCTCCGCGGCGCTGTACCAGTCCTCCGGGCATTCGTCGCGGGCCTGGGTCAGCACGGCCTGCGCCTCCGCCAGATCCCCGCGGGCCAGCGCCACCTCGCCCAGGCCGAGATGGGCCCACGCGATGGTCTCCACGGACCCGTTCATCCGCGACAGATCGGCCGCGAGCCCGTAGTCGTCCCGTGCCCGCGCCGGGTCGCCCAGTCCCTGCAGGGCGTCGCCGCGCCGGCACAGGGCCTCGGCGATCTCCGTCTTGGCGTCCAGCTCGCGGGCCAGCGCCAATGCCTCGCCGGCCAGCGCGTACGCCGTCGAGTAGTCGCCCTGCTCCTGGTACAGGGCGCCGAGCCCGGACAGCGCCAGCACGGTGCCCCAGCGCTCGCCGATCGCCTTGAACGCGGCCAGGCCCAGATGGAAATGGGCCACCGCCTCCTCCATCCGGCCGAGGGTCTGCAGAACGAACGCCGCGCCGGTGCAGCCCAGCGCCGCCTGCCAGGGCGGGAGCGTGCGAGAGTTAAGCGTGATCTCCTCGTAGGCCATTTGGAAGTCGTCGGGCGGCCCGGTGTACATCGACAACATCATCATGAGGAACTCGACCCGCGCCGGCAGATGATTCCACTCCAGCAGGCCTCTGGCCACCGTCACCAGGTCACGCAGCTCGTCCTCCACCCCTCCTCGCCAGGCGGCGACGAGCACGCACATGACGTACTCCTCGTCCAGGCCCTCGGGGCAGGTGGAGGCGAGCCGGGTCACCAGCGCGCTCGCGAGAACGGCGCTCGTGACGCGGTCGCCGCGCAGGTACCAGTAGCAGGCGGCGTGGGCCACCAGCCGCAGCGCCGTCTCCACCTGCCCCGACTCGGTCGCCCAGCGCACCGCCGCGTTGACGTCGTCGCTCTCCTCGTCCAGCCGGGCCAGCCACTCCATCTGCTCACGGGTCCGCAGCCGCGCGTCGGCGGCCTCGACCAGGTCCAGGTAGTAAGCGGCGTGGGCGTCACGCATCGCGCCCACTTCGCCGGATTCGGCCAGGTGTTCGGCGCAGTACGCCCGGATCGTCTCCAGCATCCGGTATCGCCCGCCGACCACCTCCACCAGCGACTTCTCCGCCAGTGAGAACAGCACCTCCTCCGGCAGCCCGCACACCCGCTCGGCCGCCTCCGGCCGCGCGCCCCCCACGAACACGCTCAGCCGCCTGGCCAGCCGCTGCTCGCTCTCGTCCAGCAGGTCCCAGCTCCACGCCACGACCGCGCGCAGCGTCTGGTGCCGGGGCAGCGCCGCCCGGCTGCCACGCGTCAACAGCCTGAACCGGTCGTCCAGCCGGGCCGCCACGTCGGACACCGACAACGTACGCAGCCGCGCCGCGGCCAGCTCGATGGCCAGCGGCAGCCCGTCGAGCGCCCGGCAGATGCGCACCACCTGCGCGGCGTTGTCCGCGTGCACGGCGAAGCCGGGCTGGACGGCGGCGGCCCGGTCGGCGAACAGCCGGACGGCCGGGTAGTCCAGCGGGTCGTCCACCTCGGGCGGCGGCAGCCGCAGCGGCGCCACGGGCAGGATGGACTCGCCGGTGATGCCGAGCGCCTCCCGCCCGGTCGCCAGCACCCGCAGCCCGGGGCACGAGGCGAGCAGCAGGTCGGTCAGCTCGGCGGTGGCTGCGATGAGGTGCTCGCAGTTGTCCAGGACGAGCAGCAGCTTGCGGTCGGCGAGCGCGGTGAGCAGCCGGGTGACCGGGTCCACGGCAGGACGGTCGGGCGTGTGCAGGAGGGAGTCGCGGATGTCGAGTGCGGCCAGCACGGCCCTGGGCACGTCCGCGTCGTCGGTGACCGGCGCGAGCGGCACGAAGCAGACGTCGCCCGGCTCCTGCTCGGCCGCTTCGATCGCGAGTCTGGTCTTGCCCGCGCCACCCGGACCGATCAAGGTGACGAGCCGGCCGCTCTGTAACCTCTGACCGACGTGCGTCAGCTCCTCGGCGCGGCCGACGAAGCTGGTGAGCTGGGCCCGCAGCCCCTGCCGCTGGGTGGCCGTCCTGGCCGCAGGGGCGCCGAGCGCCGGATCGGCCCGCAGCACGGCCAGGTGCGCGGCGGCCAGCTCCGCCCCGGGCTCGACGCCCAGCTCCTCGTCCAGGATCTTCCTGGCCTCGTCGTAGACGGTCAGCGCCTCGGCCTGCCGGCCGCTGCCGTACAGGGCGCGCATGAGCTGGGCCCGCGGTCGCTCGCGCAGCGGATGGGCGGCGATGAGCTGGCTCAGCTCGGCGACCAGCTCCCGGTGCCTGCCCAGGTCGAGATCGGCCTGGACGCGGTCTTCCGTGGCGGCCAGCCGCAGCTCCTCCAGTGCGGTCGCGGCGGCCTCGGCGTAGGGGGCGTCGGTCAGTGGAGCGCCCCGCCACAGTTCCAGTGCCTCGCGCAGCAGCGCGGCCGCCCGTGCCGGGGCGCCGCCCTCCAGCGCCTGCCTGCCCGCCTGCGCGAGCTGCTCGAACCGGCGCGCGTCCACGTCCTGCGGGTCGGCGACCAGCCGGTATCCGGCCGGGTGGAACTCCACCAGGTCCCGCCCCAGCGCCCTGCGTAGCCTGGACACCTGCGACTGCAGCGCGTTGGCCACGCCCTCAGGGGGACGGGCGCCGTAGATGCCGTCCACGAGCTGCTCCGCGCCGACGATGCGCCCGGCGTGCAGGGCGAGCAGCGTGAGAAGGGCCCGCACCCGGGGCCCGCCGAGCGCGACGGGTTCGCCGTCCTCGCCCAGCGCGGTGGTGGGCCCGAGGATCTGGAAGCGCATGCGTCGATTATCGCGGCTGCGGCAAGAACGCGGCCATCTCCGCATAGGTCGGCATCGGGGGTGCAGGCTCACCGCGGATGCCGAGCACCGTCGCCAGCGCGCCCTGGATCGCCGCCCGATACAGCAGGGACCCGGTGCTCACCCTGGCCACGCCGGCCTCGGCGAGCTCGGCCAGTGTGGGGCCGCCCGGCTGGTAGAGCACGTTGAGCGGCAGCGGCGTGCTCGCCGCCACCTCCGCGATCTCGCCGAGATCGCTCAGCCCCGGTACGAAGATCCCGTCGGCGTGGCCGTACGCCCGGACTCGCTCACGGGTGGCGCCGGTCCGCAGCCAGCACGTGTCCGTACGGGCGTTGACGAACACGCCGTGGCCCGTGGCCGCTTCGATGATCCGCTGATGCAGGCCGATCGGGCGCAACGTGCCGTCGGGGCGGCCGTCCTCCAGGTTGACGCCGGCCACGCCGAGCGCGCCCAGGCTCGCCACCAGGTCGGACACCTCGGCCGGGTCGTCGCTGAAGCCGCCCTCGATGTCGACGGTGACCAGGACGCCGAGGTCCTTGATCGACTCCGCCAGCTCGATCGTCTCGGCCCGGGTGGCGCCGGCCGCGTCCGGCTTGCCGTGCACGGCGGCCACGCCGAGGCTGGTCGTGCCGATCGCCGGGAACCCCTGCGCGGCCAGGACGGCGGCCGAGCCATAGTCCCAGGCGTTCGGCAGCAGCAGCGGGTCGCCGGGACGGTGCAGGTCGCGGAAATTCACAGCAGTCACAGCAGTCCCTCCAGGACGCCGGCGGCCAGGGCGAGCGCGTGGCCGGGGGCCGGGCACGGGCGGAGGCCGTGGCCGAACGTCAGGTGCGGGGCCGGGCCTCGCGTCGGGTCGAACCGGTCGGGATCGGTGAACACGCCGGGGTCCCGGTTGGCGGCCACCAGGTCGATCGTCACCTCACCACCGGTGCGGGTGTCCAGCCGGCGCGTGGCCTTGAGCGGCGGATCATGCCGGAGCGTCTCGTGCAGCAGGGCCTCGACGTCGACGCCGGTCCGCGTGCTGTGCGGCGCGGCGGACGAGGGCGGGCTCGGCTGGGCGGCCGGGCGTGCGGCGTCGCAGGAGGCGTGCCTGAGCGCGTTCTCGATGAGTCCCTCCGTGGCGGCGTACGCCTGCAGCAGCAGCGTGACGGCCGGCAGGTCGGCCTGGTCGAGCAGGGTGGCGACGGCGGCATCGGACTCCGGGCTCTCCTCGCCCGACAGGTAGCCGCTCGCCGCGGCCGGCACGGCGGCGGTGTCCTTGACACCGAGCGCGGCCCCGAGCACCTGCGTCGGCACGCCCCGCCACTCGCCGCCACGCTCCAGGGTCATGGCCCTGGCCGCGGATCGGAGCTCGGCGGGGTCCAGCGCGGCCAGCCGCTCGACGACCGCGCGGCGCCGCCGGGCGTGCGAGTCGCCGGTGCTGAACCGCGACACGTGCGCCCGCAGCCACGCGAGTGTCCCCTCCCTGCCGTCCTGGGACACGGGAGGCGGCACATATCTGGGGTCATCGAGGACCGTCCTGGCTTCGGCATGGCGGGTGATGAGCATGGAACCCACGCTAGAAGGCGGTTCCTTCGACGGGGGTCGAAGCATGCTCGCCCGCGGTCAGGCGGCGATCCGCTCCTCCTCGGGCCCGGCCGTCTCGGAGGTGGGCTTCGCCGGCGCGGTCCGGTTGGCCATCGCCGGCCGTTCGGCGGCGGACGCCAGCGCCATCACCATGATGAGCACCATCTCGGCCAGCACCACGGCACGTTCGAGCGGCCCGTAGTAGGCCACACCGTTGATCAGCGGCGAGGTGATGGTGGCGGGGTGTGCCGCCAGGTACGCCGCCAGCGTCAGCGCGGAGGCCACGCTCATGGCCCGGACCGCGTTCCAGAGGGGCATCGCCGCCCGGCCCCTCACCAGGGTCCAGCCGGCGACCGGCAGTGAGGTGAACACCACCGCCGCCGACCAGCGGTGGATCTCGCCGGAGAGCGAGCCGACCTGCGAGGTGCCGGGATCCGTAGGGAAGATCGCGCTCATCATCAGGCCTGCGGCCCCGGCCAGCAGCAGGACCCGGGTGGCCGCCGTACGCGCCGGGTCGGCCGCCGCCAGCCCGTACGCCAGACACAGGCACGCCCCCGCCAGCGCCAGCATCCCGATCAGCACCGGCACGAGCCCGCCGGAAACGAGCGCGTAGTCGCTGAGCAGCGGCTGAGCGGGCAGGGCGACCTGTGCGTACGCGAGCGCGCACGCCGACACGACCGTGCCGAGTAAGGTGCCCCAGACACTCTGCCGTGGGGTCATCGCGCCACCTCGTCGTAGATCGTCTCGAACCGGGCCAGCGACGACTGGTCGTCGTGGGTGAGCGCCAGCTCCCTGCTGGCCTTGCCGAGCCTGGCCCGCAGATCGTCATCGGCCAGGATGCCGGTCAGGTGCCTGGCCAGCGCCACCACGTCGCCCGGCGGGAACAGGAACCCGTTGTCGTCCACCAGGTGCGGCAGCGCCATCGCGTCCGCGGCCACCACGGGCAGCCCCGTGGCCATGGCCTCCAGCGTGGCGATGCTCTGCAGCTCGGCGATGCCCGGCATGGCGAACACGTCGGCCGCCGCGTACGCCTGCGGCATGCTCTCGTCGGGCACGAAACCGAGGAAGAACACCCGGTCGGCCACGCCGATGCGCCTGGCCAGCTTCTCCAGCTCGCCGCGCTGGTTGCCTTTGCCGACGAGCGCCACCTGGGCGTCGGTCTCGTTGAGCACCAGGGGCAGCGCGCGCACCAGCTCGTCGAGGCGCTTCTCCTCGTCCAGCCGGCCGACGAACAGGACCGTGTGCCGGTCGGGCAGGTCGAACAGCTTGCGCGCCCACGCCTTGGGCTCGGTGTGCGGGTGGAACCTGCCCAGGTCGATCCCGCAGGACACCGGCTCGACGGTACGCGCGAACCCCTGGTCGGCCAGGAGCTTGGCGGCCAGCGGGGTGGGCGTGGTGATGTGATCGGCCCGATTGAAGATCCGGTTGAAGTCGCGCCAGGCGAGCTGCCCCGCCTTCACCCGCAGCCGGTCCGGGAGGTGCACGAACTGGAAGAGGTTGTCGGGCATGAAGTGGTTGGTGGCCACGACGGGCACGCCCACGCGGCGGGCGGCGGCGATGGCGGCCCGGCCGACCACGAAGTGACCCTGGGTGTGCAGCACGTCGGGCTTGATCTCGGCGACCAGCCGGTCGAGCCGGGTCGGCACGGTGAACCGCATGGTGGGGTGGAGCAGGATCGGGGCCGAGCGCAGCCGGTGCACGATCACGCCGTCCACCACCTCGGCGCTGGCCGGGCCGACGTCGGACTGGCAGACCACGTGCACGTCGTTGCCGCGCGCGGCCAGGCCCGTGGCCAGGCGGTGGGTGAAGTACGCCGCGCCGTTCACGTCGGGCGGGTAGGTGTCGGTCGAGATCAGCACACGGCGGGGGCGTTCGGGTGCGGGGGCAAGATCGGCACGGGCGGTAACGCTGTGTAGGGGCATGGCCATGACGGTGACTCCAAATTCACACGAGAACCCGGCTGGGGGAGGGCCGGAAGACGAACGGGGCCGAAAGAAACGAAGCAGGCGAGCATGGGATCAGGCGAGCTCGTTGCGGGCCTCCAAGGGGCTGGTCCGGGCCAGGGCGACGGTGCCCGCGGCGGTGAGCGCGGCCGCTGCGATCGGCGCGATCCCGGTCGGCAGCGGCTCGCCGAGCAGCAGCGCGCCGAACGCCACCGCGGTCAGCGGGTCGGCGATCTGCAGCGAGGCGAAGGAGACGCCGAAGTGGCCGACGGCGTAGGCCCGCTGCAACATCACCAGTGCCAGCAGCAGCGGCACGGGCAACGCCAGCAGGTACCACCAGTTCCACGTGCCGTCCACGAGCACCCGCATGAGCGTGGCCGTGGCGCCGTACAGCACGCCAGAGCTGGTCGCCAGCAGTGCCGCCCGGGCCGCGGGCGAGACCACCTGGGAGCCGGCCCACAGCAGCACCGCCGCGACGCCGGACACCCCCAGCAGGGTGAGCACGCCGTTGGGGTCGAGGTGGGTGGGCCCCTCCGACTCGGGGACCATCAGGACCAGGAGGATCAGCCCGCCCGCCACCACCGCCGCCGCGCCCAGCTCCTGGCGGGAGGGCTTGCGCCCGTGCAGGGTGGCGGCGATGGGAAGGGCGAACAGCAGGCTGGCCACGCCCATCGGCTGGACGATGGTCAGCGGGCCGAGTCCGAGCGCGACGATGTGCAGGCCGCCACCCACCACGATGGAGGCGCCGCCGAACAGCCAGCGCGGCTTCCGCAGCAGGGCGAGCAGCCCCGGCTTGGCCGAGCCGGCGGCCTCGAACTGCTGCAGGGCGGCTCCGAGCGCGAAGAACAGCGAACCGACCAGGGCGATCGCCGCGGCCAGCACAGTCATCAGCACTCCTTTCAGACGGATGGTTGCCAGGTTGTGTCAAACGGACGTGTCTGCTGGAAGTCGTTCTGGAGAAGCTTGGATGGCGCGTCGCTTCCTGAGCCATCTCACGAGCTCCACGACCCCGGTGATGGACACCGCGATGCCCAGGCCGAGCAGCAGACCCTTGATCGGATCGTTCTCGAACGCCATCCCGCCGAAGAACCCGATCAGGCCGGAGTACACCGCCCACGAGCTCGCCGCGATCGCGTCGAAGAACGTGAACGAGCGCAGCGGATGGCGGACCGCGCCCATGGTCAGCGTGGTCGCGGTGCGCCCTCCGGGGATGTACCTGGCCACGACCAGGACGAGCCCGCCCCGCTCCGCCAGGGCGTCGCGGGCCCAGATGAACGCCTTCTTGTTCCTGAGCCTGCCGCCGGACTTGTTGCCGATCAGATAAGAGATGTGATCACCCGCGAACGCGCCGAGTGCCGCGACCACCATCACCAGGGCCAGGTTCGTCTCTCCGGACGCGGCGAAGACCCCCGCCGTGATCACCGACGTCTCGGCCGGCACGATCGGGAAGAACCCGTCGAGCAGGGCCAGGCCGAACAGCGCCGCGTATAACCACGGTGACGACATCGCCTGATGGACCAGGTCGAGAATGGCGTGCGACATGAGCGTGTACTCCGATCCTTAGGGCACTCACACAGCGTCTCTGTGTGCGACGGTCCGGGACATCGGGGATGCCCCGGGTCGAACGCGGACCCCGTCCCCTATGCGGGTCAGGGCCGGTACCCCTTGAAGGTAGAAACTCCGCAGGTCATGGCACATCGGACGATCGGCAGGCACCACCCCCGACTTTGGTCGGGGTCGGTGACGCGACCTCCGAGTGACACCATCGATCCAACCCGTTCGGGCAGCTGAACGCAGGAGTGGAGGTAGGCGCTTTCGGGGTGGGGCTAGCCATACCTCGACGGTGCGCTCCGCTCTACCCTGTTCATGGCCTCACTCCGTTCGGCGGCTGACTTTCGTCAGGGCCGCCTCCTGCCTTTGGAGGAGGTCCGGCATCGACCACGCGGGGATAACGTCGGTGCCGTGAACCGTCTGCGCCCGCTGCGCCGGGAGAGCCGCCGCCAGGTGGTCTACGACCTGCTGCTCTGGGTCGTCCTCGGCATCTTCATCGCCGCCATGGGGCCCGATCCGCTCAAGGATCCGGCCGCCTTCGGCATGGTGACCGCGCCCCGGCTCGCGCTCGCCGCCGTGGCGGTGCTGGTCGGGCGGCGCTGGCCGCTGGCCGCGCTGGTGCTGCTGCTGCCACTCGGGCCGTGGCGGTTCAGCGATGGGTTCGCCACCGTGGACCTGAGCTGGTTGATGCCCAGACGCAATGTGAAGATCCTCCCATTGCTGCCCACTTCGCCGTTCATCATGTGGTACGCCTACCTCACGGGCCGGCGGCTGATCAGGACGTGGCCGGCGCTGGCGGCGTTCGGCCTGATCTCGGCCGTCGGCATGAGTGTGGTGCTGGCCATGGGCGGCGATCTGGCCCTGTGGGTGTCCATGGTCACCGGCTTGCTCGGCACTTACCTCGTGCCCTACCTCCTGGGGCTGCTGCGACGGCGGTTGCTGCAGCAGCGGCGGCAGGCCAGGCTGTCCGCCGAGGCGCAGGCCCGGCTGCGCGAGCGGGCCAGGATCGCCAGAGACATGCACGACTCGCTCGGCCATGATCTGGCCCTCATCGCGGTCCGGGCCGCCGGGCTGGAGCTGGCTCCCGGGCTCGATCCCGGTCAGGTCAAGGCGGCCGGGGAGCTGCGGGTGGCGGCGGCGGACGCCACGGAGCGACTGCGGCAGATCATCGGGCTGCTGCGCGAGGACGCCGACGCCTCGCCGCTGTCGCCCGTCGACGAGGACGTGGCCGAGCTGGTGCGGCGGGCCAGGGACTCGGGCATGGCGATCACCCTCGACCTGGACGGCGGGCCGGTGCCCGGCCTGGCGCGCGCCGTGGTCCAGGAAGGGCTCACCAACGCCGCCAAGCACGCCCCCGGGGCGGCCGTGCAGGTCACGGTCGCACCCCACCGCGTGAGCGTGCGTAACGGGCCGCCCCGCTCCCGCCCCAGCGCGCGGCCGGGCGGTCTGGGGCTGGCGGGGCTGCGGGAACGCGTACGGCTGGTGGGCGGCACGCTGACCGCCGGGCCCGTCGCGGGCGGCTTCGAGCTGGCCGTCGAGCTTCCCCGTACGGGGGAGGAGGGAGCGGTCAGGCGTGGGCCACGTGCAGCCGGTGCAGGACCCGCTTGAAGGCGAAGATCGAGAAGGCGATCGCCAGACCGCTGATCACGGCCACCGCTGAGGTCCGCAGGATCATGAACGCGCCCAGTGATCCGGCCAGCGACTCATAGACGGCCAGGGCGATGCTCAACGTCGAGTTCATCAGCAGCACGAACGCCCACAACAACGTGATCCTGGCGAAGAACCTGCGGATCCGCTCGTGCTTGAGCACCGCCGACGGCAGATGGATGTAGTCGAGCGTGAGCTTCTGCACGAGCGGCTTGTTCAGCCGCACGGAAGCGAGGAAGGCCATGCTGATGCAGATCGTGCCCATCTCCGGCTGGATGAAGAACCACATCCAGGTGCCCGTCCAGAACGACACCAGCGCCCGGATCGTGATCGCGAACGAGGCCAGCCACATCGTCGCGGGCACCTTGACCCGCCTGACCAGCCGCCACGCCACGCCCAGGTAGACCCAGGCGACGGTCGCGACGAGCGCCCACTTGAATCCGAGAACGACCATGGCCAAGTAGAAGACCGCCAGCGGGGCCACGACGCCTTCGAGCAGCCGGGGGGCCGCCTGCCGGACGAGAGCGGTGAGGCGGGGGAGGGCGACAGGGGGATGATTCAAGGCTGCTCCGCAGATAGGCCGACGATCAGCGACTACCCGGGCTTCGAGGGACCAGGCTATCCAGATGGACCGCACGCGCTAACCGATGCGGCGACCTCTGCGTCCCCGGGAAGCACGCCGGTGGCCTACCGTACCCGAGCCGCAGGAGTGCGACCGCCTCTTTGTGCACGTTCCATCTGTTTCCTACGAAATCAGCAGAGCCTTGAACCACGCTTTCAGCCGAGTGAAGCGGTGGCCAACTTCGCGCCGAATCCCACGAAGACGGCGCCGACGCACGAGGTCAGACCGGCGCTGAGCCGTCGGCGCCGGCGGAACTGAGCGGCCAGGAACGTTCCGCCGAAGATCAGCGACGTCAGGTAGAGAAAACTGAAGACCTGGATCACCGCGCCGAGGATCAGGAACGACAGCGCCGGCGTCGCGTACGCCGGGTCCACGAACTGGACGAAGAAGGAGATGAAGAACAGAATCGCCTTCGGGTTCAGCAAGCTGATCATGAGGGCCTTGCGGAACGGGCGCGGCTGGTGTTCCACCGTCACCGGCGCCTCCTCGGCCGCCAGGGCTCGTCGCGACCTCCAGGCGCCCCTGATCATCTGGAAGCCGATCCAGGCCAGGTAGCCGGCGCCCGCGTACTTGACGATCGTGAACAGCACCGGGTTCGAGCGCAGGAGGGACGCGGCGCCGGCGGCGGACAGGACCATCAGCACCGCGTCGCCGACGAAGACGCCTGCCGCGGCCCGGTAGCCCTGCCGCACGCCGTGCTGGGCGGCGAAGCTGAGGACGTAGAGGGAGTTCGGGCCGGGCAGGAGGATGATCAGGAAGGCGCCGATCACATAGGCCCAGAAGTCCGTGATGCCGAAGAACATGGGACTATATGTACCAAACGCCTCCTTGGAGCTGCCGATAGCCCAGCGTTCGGTAGGTCGCGTCCACCATGGCCTGCCCTCGCGGATTGATCCCGAGCCCCGCGCCCTGCTTGTTCATCGTGTAGCCGAAGGCCAGCCGGGCCGTCGGATCGCAGAATCCGACGGATCCCCCCATCCCCGCGTGCCCGAACGCGGTCGCCGACAACAGCGCGCCCTCGCTGTCGGACCCCGGCAGGTATCGGTTGTCGGCGGCCTTCATGAATCCCAGGGAGAAGCGGGTCGGCACGGCCAGCACCGCGTCCGTGCCCGCGGACTCGGTCAGCGCCATGATCTGGAGCTGCTCGCGGCTGACGAGCTCACCCCCGCCGAGCGACAGCGGCCGGTACAGGCCCGCCAGGTTCCGCGCGTTTGTGATCCCGCCGACGGCCCCGAGCTCGGCCGCGTGCGCCGCCCGGCTGTCCGACTCCCCGGGCGCCATGAAGCCGCCCTCGTGGGCCAGCAGCAGCGCCGGGACCGAGGTGGGATCGGTGAAGGCCCTGACGTAGAACGTGGGCGGCGCCTCCGGAGGGTCGGCGGGGATCGTCGGTGCGACCCTGCCTTCCTGCTCTTCAGGCAGCCCGAGCCAGAACTCCAGGCCGAGCGGCTCGGCCACTTCCTCGCGGAAGAACGTGCCGAGCGAGCGCCCGCTCACCCGCCGGACGACCTCGCCGACGAGATAGCCGAACGTCAGCGCGTGATACCCGTGTGCAGTGCCCGGTACCCAGAACGGCTCCTCCTCCGCGAGCCGGTCTGCCATCAGCTTCCAGTCGTAGAAGGCGCCCGGAGGCAGCGGCTCCCGGAACACGGGCAGTCCCGCCCGGTGGGCGAGCAGGTGACGGACGAGCGTCGCTTCCTTGCCCTTGGCGCCGTACTCGGGCCAGTAGCGCACGACCGGCGCGTTCAGGTCGAGCTCGCCGCGCCCGGCCAGGATGTGGGCGCACAAGGCGGTCGCGCCCTTGGTGCACGACCAGACGTGCCCGATGGTGTCGCGCTCCCAGGGGCGGCCGGGCGCCGTCTGCCCGCCCCACAGGTCGACGACGACCTCGCCGTCCACGATCACGCACACCGACGCGCCCACTTCGCCGCGGGTGGCGAGGTTGGCCTCGAACTCCTCCGCGACCTGGGAGAACCCTGGATCACAAGTGCCTTGCACGCTCATTGCCCGAATGCATCACGAAAGGGAGCCCCTGTAAACCGATGACTTCTCGTTGTCATCACGGTCAATCCAGCGAACAGAGAGGAGCCACAGATGGATCTCGGAATCGGCCTCCCCACGTCGGGGCGGCAGGCGGACCCGGAGGCGATCGTCAGGGTGGCGCTGGCGGCGGAGCGGGCGGGACTGGGCGCGGTGTGGGCGTTCGAGCGCCTCCTGCGGCCGGCCGAGGCGGTGTTCGCCGGCACCGACCAGTCCATGCCGCTGCCCGACAACAATGCGCTGGTGTACGACCCGCTGGAGACGCTGGCGTACGTCGCGGCCAAAACCAGCACGATCAGGCTCGGCACGAGCGTCGTGGACGCGCTGTTCCACAGTCCGGTCGTGCTGGCCAAGCGCCTGGCGACGCTCGACAGGCTCAGCGGCGGGCGCGCCGTGATCGGCCTGGGGCAGGGGTGGATGCAGCAGGAGTTCGACGCGACGGGGATCCCCGCCAGACGGCGCGGCGCCGGTTTCGAGGAACACCTCGCCGCCATGCGCGCCTGCTGGGGCCCCGACCCAGTGCGTTTCGACGGCCGCTTCTACACCATCCCTGAGTCGGAGATCGCCCCCAAGCCCACCGGGCTGACGCTGCTGGCGGGGGCGGCGGCGCCGGCCGCCATCGAGCGGGCGGCCAGGCTCGGGCTGGGGCTGACCGTGGTGGTGTTCGCCTGGGACCAGCTCAGGCAGTCCGCCGAGACGTACCGCAAGGGCGGCCAGGGGCCCCTGGTCGCCCAGGTCAACGGGCTGATCACGGATCGGCCGCTGGACGAGCGGATGCCGCTGACCGGCTCGCCGGAGCAGGTGGCCGAGGACCTGGCCGAGGCCCGGGCGCTGGGTGTGGACCACGTGTTCTGGCATCCCTTTGACGGGGACCCGGACGAGATGGTCGGCCGCATCCAGCAGCTCAATACCCATTGACCGGGTCGGGAATCGGTCTATACCTGGAGTAATGACACTCTGGACTCCCGATCCCACGTTCTACCCCTCGCCGAGGGACGCGGCCGGCGCACCGCCCGAGCAACTGGCCTACGTCGCCGCCTTCGACCGCACCGCCGAGCGGCCGGACGCGCTGGCCGTCATCGACACCGATCCCTCCTCGCCCGGCTACGGCACGGTCGCGGGCTGGACGGACCTGCCGAACACCGGTGACGAGCTGCACCACTTCGGCTGGAACGCGTGCAGCAGCGCCCTGTGCCCCAACGCGCCGCATCCGCACGTCGAGCGGCGTTACCTGGTCGTGCCCGGGCTCCGCTCCTCGCGTATCCACATCTACGACACCAAGGACCGGATCAGCCCGGAGCTGGTCAAGGTCGTCGAACCGGAGACCCTCGCTCGCCGCGCGGGTTACTCGCGTCCGCACACCGTGCACTGCGGCCCCGAGGGCCTGTACGTGTCGGCGCTCGGCGGCGCGAACGGGCAGGACGGGCCGGGCGGCATCGCGGTGCTCGATCACACCACCTTCGAGGTGGTCGGGCAGTGGGAGCTGGAGCGGGGGCCGCAGTACCTGGCCTACGACTTCTGGTGGCACATCAACCACGACGTGCTGGTGTCCTCGGAGTGGGGGACACCGTCCATGATCGAGGACGGGCTGGTCGGGGAGCTGCTGCTCGGCCGGAAATACGGCCATAAGCTGCATTTCTGGGACCTCCGCAAGCGGACCCACGTCCAGGAGGTCGACCTCGGCGACCAGCACCAGATGCCGCTGGAGCTGCGCCCCGCCCACGACCCGACCCGCCTGTACGGCTTCGTCGGCGTGGCCGTCAGCGTCGAGGACCTGTCGGCCTCCGTGTGGCTCTGGTTCCACGAGGACGGCCGATGGCAGGTCCGCAAGGTCATCTCCATCCCCGCGGAACCGGCCGACGCCGGCAGCCTGCCGCCGCTGCTGCAGCCGTTCGGCGCGGTGCCTCCGCTCGTGACCGACATCGCGCTCTCGGTGGACGACCAGCGGCTCTACGTCTCGTGCTGGGGCACCGGCGAGATCAAGCAGTACGACGTGTCGGATCCGTACCAGCCGGTGGAGCTGGGATCGCTGCGGATCGGCGGCATCGTCGGGCAGGTCCCGCACCCGGCCGAGCCCGGGCTCGGCCTGCGCGGCGGCCCGCAGATGGTCGAGGTCAGCCGCGACGGCCGCCGCGTCTACCTCACCAACTCCCTGTACGGCGCCTGGGACGACCAGTTCTATCCGGACGGCGTCGGCGCCTGGATGGCCAAGATCGACACCGACGGGTTCGCCTTCGACACCCGCTTCTTCCCGCACGGCGACGATTTCCGCGGCCTACGCCCCCACCAGGTACGCCTGCAGGGTGGGGACGCCTCCTCCGACTCCTACTGCTACCCGTGACCGTTACGGCGGTGCTGCTTCTCGGGGCCTTCCACGGCCTGAACCCGGCCATGGGCTGGCTCTTCGCCGTCGCCCGCGGCCTGCAGGAGCGCAGCAGGGACCGGCTCCTGCAGTCGATCCCGATGATCGCGCTGGGGCACCTGGGCTCGGTGGCCCTGGTGGCGCTCGCCGTGGCGGCCACCGGCTCCCTGGTCACCGGCGCCGTGCTGTCAATCGGTGGCGGCGTGGCGCTGGTGGCCTTCGGCCTGTGGCGCCTGCTGTCCAAGCGGCACTTCCGGTGGGTGGGCATGCGGTTGTCGTTGTGGCAGCTGGCCGGGTGGTCATTCCTCATGTCGTCCGCGCACGGGGCCGGACTGATGTTGCTGCCCGTACTCACCGGGTTGCACGCCGAGGGCCACGCCGGTCATGCCATGTCGGGAGGACTGGGGGTGGCGGCCCTGCACACCCTTGCCATGTTCCTGGTCGCCGGGACGGTCGCAGTGATCGTTTACGAGATCGCCGGACTCAGCGTGCTCCGACGCGCCTGGTTCAACGTGGACCGCATGTGGGCGGTGGCGCTCGTGGCCGCCGGGATCATCACCGTTCTGCAGGCTTGACCGGGCCGGTCAAAATTTGGGTCTTGTCGGTTGACCATGTGCGGATCTACGCTCCCCTTGCTTGTTAGTAAAGTTTCCTAATCAACAAGGGGAGCGCTCGCCCATGCTT
Organism: Nonomuraea turcica; assembly: GCF_030718205.1. Lineage (GTDB taxonomy): Bacteria > Actinomycetota > Actinomycetes > Streptosporangiales > Streptosporangiaceae > Nonomuraea. Next base: position 22,432 of record NZ_JAUZQF010000008.1, on the reverse strand, counting down.
CGATCCCTGCGGCTCGCCACGCTGGCCGCGCTCGTCATCGCCTGCTTACACGCGGCCCCCGCCCGGGCGGCGACGACGTACGAGGCCGAGAACGCCACGATCTCCCAGGGCGCGGTCGAGTCGAACCACGCCGGTTACAGCGGCACCGGCTTCGTCAACTACGCCAACGCCACCGGCTCGTACGTCGAGTTCACCGTCACCGCCGCCACCGCCGGCCCCGCCACCCTGACCTTCCGGTACGCCAACGGCACCACCACCAACCGCCCGATGGCCATCGCCGTGAACGGCGCCGCGACCAACCGGGACTTCCCGGGCACCGGCGCCTGGGCCACCTGGCAGGAGACCACGCTCACCACGACGCTGAACGCCGGTGCCAACACCGTCCGCGCCACCGCCACCACCGCGAACGGCGGCCCGAACCTGGACCGCCTGGTGGTCGGCACCCCGTCGAGCGGTGGCACGCCCGTGCAGGCCAACGGGCAGTTGCGGGTGTGCGGCATCAAGCTCTGCAACCAGAACGGCAAGGAGATCCAGCTCCGCGGCATGAGCTCGCACGGCCTGCAGTGGTATTACCAGTGCCTCAACACCGCCTCCCTCGACGCCCTGGCCGGCGACTGGAAGGCCGATGTGCTGCGCATCTCCATGTACATCCAGGAAGACGGGTACGAGACCAACCCGCGCCTGTTCACCGACCGGGTGCACAACCTGATCGAGCAGGCGACGGCGCGCGGCATGTACGCCATCGTCGACTGGCACATGCTCACCCCCGGCGACCCCAACTACAACCTGTCGCGGGCCAGGACGTTCTTCACCGAGATCGCCCAGCGGCACAACGGCAAGAACAACCTCCTCTACGAGATCGCCAACGAGCCGAACGGCGTCTCCTGGTCCACGATCAGGAACTACGCGCACCAGCTCATCCCGGTGATCAGGCAGTACGACCCGGAGACCCCCATCTTGATCGGCACCCGCGCCTGGTCGTCCCTGGGCGTCTCGGACGGCGCCACCGAGACCGAAGTGATCAACAACCCGGTCAACGCCACCAACATCATGTACACCTTCCACTTCTACGCCGCCTCCCACGGGACCGAATACCTCAACGCGCTGTCCCGGGCGGCCGACCGGATCCCGATGTTCGTCACGGAGTTCGGCACCCAGACCGCCTCCGGAGACGGGTCGAACAACTTCACCCGGGCGCAGCAGTACCTCGACCTGATGGCGCAGAAGAAGATCAGCTGGGTGAACTGGAACTTCTCGGACGACTTCCGCTCAGGCGCCGTCTTCACCGAGGGCACCTGCCCGAGCGGCCCGTTCGCCGGCACCTCCCGCCTCAAGCCGGCCGGCGTCTGGGTCCGTGACCGCATCCGCACCCCTGACGACTTCTGACCTCGCCGGCGCGCCGTCCCGGCAGCCGGACGGGAAAATTGGGTCTTTCCGAGGGATGCTCGTGTCTTCACTCTCAGTTCAGGCGCCGGTCAACATCCGAGTCCCGAGCGTCTGAGGAGGACGTGGTGAAACGCCGATTAGTCATCCTGCTGGCGGCCCTAGGCCTGATCTGCCTTACCGGCATGACAGGAGCGGGCGCCTCCGCCGAGCCACCGCCCAACAAGCAGTACCGCGTGCAGGGCCCGGCCACGGCCCAGCAGCGCAGCTCCGTCGCCGCCACCGGCGCGGCCATCGAGGAGGTGACCGCGGACTCGGTCCTGGTCACGGCCACGGAAGCCGAGGTCGCCGCCATCAAGCGGCTCGGCTACCGGGTTGCGGAGGTCCCGCGCCCGACACCCCCGTCCGTCGACGCGTTTGACTTCCCGCCGGCGGACTCCGCTTACCACAACTACGCGGAAATGACCGCGAACATCAACGCCCTGGTCGCGGCCCACCCGAACATCGTCAGCCAGACGACGTACGGCACCTCCTACGAGGGAAGGGCGCTGCGGCTCATCAAGATCAGCGACAACGTGGGCGCCGACGAGGCCGAGCCCGAGGTGCTCTTCACCGCCCACCAGCACGCCCGCGAGCACCTGACGGTCGAGATGGCGCTGTACATCATGCACCTGCTCGCCGACAACTACGGCAGCGACTCCAGGATCACGAACCTGGTCAACTCCAGGGAAATCTGGATCATGCCCGACATGAACCCGGACGGCGGCGAGTACGACATCGCCACCGGCTCCTACCGCTCCTGGCGCAAGAACCGCCAGCCCAATTCCGGCTCGACGGCCGTCGGCACCGACATGAACCGCAACTGGGCCTACAACTGGGGCTGCTGCGGCGGCTCCTCCGGTTCGGCGTCCAGCGACACCTACCGCGGCGCGAGCGCGGAGTCGGCACCCGAGGTCAGGGCGGCGGCCAACTGGGTACGCAGCCGCGTCGTCGGCGGCACCCAGCAGATCAAGGCGCACATCGACTGGCACACCTACAGCGAGCTCATCCTGTGGCCCTACGGCTACACCTTCAACGACACCGCGCCCGGCCTGACCCAGGACGACCGGGACGCGCACGCCACGCTCGGCCAGAACATGGCCTCCACCAACGGCTACACACCGGAGCAGGCCAGCGACCTCTACATCACCGACGGCACCATCGACGACTGGATGTGGGGCGTCTACAAGATCTTCAGCTTCACGTTCGAGATGTACCCGACCGGCTCCAGTCCCGGCTTCTACCCGCCTGACGAGGCGATCGTCCCCCAGACCACCCGCAACAGGGAGGCCGTGCTGCGCTTCCTCGAATACTCGGACTGCGTCTACCGGATCATCGGCAAGGAGGCCCAGTACTGCGGCACCGGCAACCCGCCGGTGACCGTCTACTCCGACACGTTCGAGACGGCCACGGGCTGGACCGTCAACCCGGGCGGCACCGACGCCGCGACCCTCGGCCAGTGGGAGCGCGGTGACCCCGAGGCCACCACGTCCTCGGGTGCCAAGCAACTGGGCACGACGATCAGCGGCACGAACGATCTCGTGACCGGCCGGCTGGCCGGCTCTTCGGCGGGCGCCTACGACATCGACGGCGGCGTCACCTCGATCCAGTCACCGCCGATCGCCCTGCCGTCCACCGGCGCGCTCAACCTCTCCTTGTCGTGGTATCTGGCACACGGCTCGAACTCCTCCAGCGCCGACTATCTCAGGGTCCGCGTCGTGGGCACCACCACGGCCACGGTGTTCCAGCAGGCCGGCGCGGCCTCCAACCGCAACGGCTCCTGGGCCACGGCCACCGCGAGCCTGAACGCCTTCGCGGGCCAGACGGTCCGCATCCTCATCGACGCCGCCGACGCCTCAGGGGCCTCCCTGGTCGAGGCCGGCGTCGACGACGTCAGGATCACCCAGCAGCCGTAGAACACACCGCGCTCCGCCGTACGGGATCGCCGTCCCGTACGGCGGAGCCGTGTTTTTGGGTCTTGTAAGGGCGGGGTGTCAAAGCTACGATCGCGATAACTCTTAGGAAACTTTCCTAAAAGTAATCTTCACCTGGACAAACTCTTACAACCCCCGCAAAGCCCTGACCCTGGGCCTCTGCCCGTGCCGCACGGCTCACGCTCTCACCCCCCGGCACGAGCCGTGCGGCACGTCACTCCCCAAAGGAAGAAACCCGTGAAACACCGCGCGATCCTCGTGGCGTTCGCGACCTTCGCCCTGAGCCTGCTCGTCGCGCCGCCCGCCCAGGCGGCCACCGCCACCGCGACCTTCGTCAAGGTCTCCGACTGGGGCTCGGGCTTCGAGGGCAAGGTCACCGTCACCAACGGCACCACTACCGCGATGAACGGCTGGAACGTGCAGTTCGACGTCCCGGCCGGCTACTCGATCCCGTCCGTGTGGGACGCGGTCATGACCCGCAACGGCCAGCACTACACGTTCACCAACCCGAGCTGGGCGGGGACGCTGGCCGCCGGCGCCAGCGCGAGCTTCGGCTTCAACGGCGGCCCGGGCAACTTCCCCGGCATCACCGGCTGCACGCTGAACGGCGCCTCCTGCGGCGGCACCACCACACCTGGCGTCCCGGGCGCGCCGGGGGCGGCGAGCGCCACCGCGACCGCGGGCGCCATCACCCTGACCTGGGGCGCGTCCTCGGGCACGGTGACGGGCTATCGCGTCTATGAGGGCGCCGCTGTCAAGGCCACTGTCACCGGCACGACGACCACGATCTCCGGCCTCGGCGCCTGCGAGACCCACACCTACACGGTCAAGGCGTACAACGCCCAGGGCGAGTCGCCCGGGCGGGACGCCACCGCCACCACCACCGGCTGCACGGGCGGCGGCGGGACGCTGCCCAAGCACTTCCTCACCGGCTACTGGCACAACTTCGTCAACGCCGCGGCCGAGCTCAAGCTCTCGGCCGTGCCGAACGAGTACGACCTGGTCGCGATCGCGTTCGGCGAGGCCACCGCCACCCCCGGCGAGGTCGTCTTCGCGGTCGATCCCGGCCTGGCCACGGCGGTGGGCGGCTACACCGACGCCCAGTTCAAGGCCGACGTGCAGGCCCTGCACCAGCGGGGCAAGAAGGTCATCCTGTCGGTCGGCGGCGAGGCCGGGCGGGTGCAGGTCGCCGACGCTGCGGCGGCCACCAGGTTCGCCGACTCCGTGTACGCCATCATGCAGAGCTACGGCTTCGACGGCGTGGATATCGACCTGGAGAACGGCCTCAACGCCACCTACATGGCCCAGGCCCTCCGGGCGCTACGCGCGAAGGCGGGCTCCGGCCTGATCATCACGATGGCCCCGCAGACCATCGACATGCAGTCGACCGGAATGGAGTATTTCAAGCTCGCCCTGTCGATCAAGGACATCCTCACCGTCGTCCACACGCAGTTCTACAACTCCGGCTCCATGCTCGGCTGCGACCAGTCCTTCGCCTACGCGCAGGGGACCGTGAACTTCATGACCGCGCTGGCCTGCATCCAGCTGGAGAACGGCCTGCGCCCCGACCAGGTGGCGCTGGGCCTGCCGGCCGGGCCGGGCGCCGCGGGCGGCGGAGTCGTGTCGCCCTCCCTCGTCAACCAGGCACTCGACTGCCTGGCCAAGCGGACCAGCTGCGGGACCTTCGTGCCACCGCGCGCCTACCCGGACATCAGGGGCGCGATGACCTGGTCCATCAACTGGGACGCCAGCAACAACTGGTCGTTCTCCAAGACCGTCAAGCCGCACCTCCAGGGGATGCCATGAGATTTCGCAGCAAGCTGACCGCGTTACTGGCCGGCACCGCACTTGCCCTGACCGGCGCCGGCCTCGTCACCGCCGCGCCCGCGGCCCACGGCGCGGTGCAGCAGATGGCCGCCGCCTGGGCCCCGTGGACCGCCTACGCCGTGGGCGCGGTCGTCACCCACAACGGCGTCGACTACGTCTGCCTCCAGGCCCACACCTCGCAGCCCGGCTGGGAGCCGCCGAACGTGCCCGCCCTCTGGAAGGCCGGCACCGGGGGAGGAGGCGACACCACCGCGCCGTCGGTGCCCGGCAGCCTCCGCTCGACCGGCGTCACCTCCAGCAGCGTCTCGCTGGCCTGGAACGCCTCCACCGACAACGTGGGCGTGACCGGCTACAACGTCTACCGCGGCGGCACGCACGTGGGCACCGCCACGGGCACCACGTACACCGACTCCAGCCTGAACCCCTCGACCGGCTACACCTACACGGTGCGTGCCCGCGACGCGGCCGGGAACCTGTCGGGCGTGAGCAACTCCGTGACCGCCACCACCTCCTCGGGCCCGCCGCCTACCAACCCCACCAAGATGGCCGGCGCCCCCTACCTCTACATGGGCTGGGGCAACCCGCCCAACCCGGGCACCGTGATGGACGCGACCGGCGTCAGGTCGTTCACGATGGCCTTCATCCTGTCCAGCGGCGGCTGCACCCCGGCCTGGGACGGCAACCGGCCGCTGACCGGCGGCGCCGACCAGCAGGCGATCAACACGATCAAGTCCAAGGGCGGCAACGTCCAGATCTCCTTCGGCGGCTGGTCGGGCAACAAGCTCGGCCCCAACTGCTCCACGCCGCAGGCGTTCGCGAACGCGGTGCAGCAGGTCATCAACGCCGTCGGCCCCGCCGTCGTGGACTTCGACATCGAGAACACCGACGAGTTCGAGAACTACACCGTCCAGGACCGCATCCTGAACGGCCTCAAGATCGTCAAGCAGAACAACCCGAACGTCAAGGTCGTCGTCACCTTCGGCACCACCAGGACCGGCCCGAACGCCCACGGCATCCGGCTGATCAACCAGTCCAGGGCGCTGGGCGTGCCGATCGACAACTACACGATCATGCCGTTCGACTTCGGCAGCTCCAACATCTACCAGGACACCGTCAACGCCTCTGAGGGGCTGAAGAACGCGTTGAAGAGCGCGTTCGGCTGGAGCGACGCGCAGGCGTACGCGCGCATGGGCATCTCCGGCATGAACGGCCTGTCCGACCAGCAGGAGCTCACCACCCCGGCCACCTGGACGCAGATCCGTGACTGGGCCAAGGCCCGGGGCCTGACCAGGTTCGCGTACTGGTCCGTCAACCGCGACCGTCCCTGCCCGGGCGGCGGCGTGGTGTCGAACTGCAGCGGCATCGCTCAGGCCGACTGGGAGTTCACCAGGATCACCGCCGGCTTCTGAGCCACGACCCGGCCTGCGCGGGGCTGAACGCCCTCACATGACGAGCTGAGTGGGCTTGAGCGGGACGCCGAGGCCCGGCGGACGGTACGTCGGCAGGGCCTCGCCGTACTCGTGCATCCAGGCGTGGTCCACCAGCAGCCGCATCCGCCCGGCCGCCCGGTCGCCGTCCGGCTCGGTCACGGCCGGGCTGCCGGTGAGCCTGGCCACCGCGCCGGCCACCAGCTCGGCGTCCGGGGGCGACAGGTCGCAGTGGTCGTCGGGCCCGATGAGCAGATCCACGTCCGGCGGCAGCGGGTAGATCGGCCGCGGCAGGGCGAGCACGCGCGGCGGCGGCGCCATCGGCCAGCCGTCGCGCACCGCCTCCAGCAGCACCGACCGCGACGTGCGGTGCGTGAACAGCCCCTCGGCCAGCGCCCAGCTGAGCGCGCCCACGTCCGAGCGGTCCTCGCCACAGGCATGCAGGCACAGGTACGGCACCAGCGGGATCCCCACACCGCTCGCCTGCGCCCACCCGCTGCCGCACCCGGTGAGCACCAGCAGTGCCAGCATCGCCCGGTAGGCGGTGTCGGCGTGCGGGGTCTCCAGCCGGCCCGGTACGATCACGCACCGCCCTCCGGTCTTCTCCGCCGTCACCCCCAGCTCGCGCGCGATCTTCAGGGTGCGCGAGGCGGGCACGCCGGTGCAGGCCTCCTGCCAGCCGGGCGTGTACGGCTCGGCGCGGTCGTCGTACCCGGCCGGCCACGCGCCGGGCAGGCCGGGACGCGCCACCCCGTACACGGCCAGCAGCAGGTCGAACACGGTCGTCACCAGGTTGTCGCCGTCCCGCACCACCGGCACGCCGCGCCGCAGCACCCCCGGACCGTCGTCGAAGCGCGGCAGCAGCACCTCGACCGCCTCGCCGCCGTACACGGTGAGCCGGTCGCTGACCCGCCCGAGCACCCCGCCGGGCACGTACGCGCCGTTCCTCGGCTGCAGCCGCACCAGGAACGGCAGATCCGTGCGCTCCATGGCGTGCCCGGCGAACGGCGTGCGGTCCAGGAAGAACTCCTTGAGCAGCACGTGCCCCATGGCCATGGCCAGCGCGCCGTCCGTGCCCGGGCGCACGACCAGCGTCTCGTCCGACAACCGCGTCGGATGGGTGCCGATCGCGACCACCTTCTGGCCCTTGTACCGCCCGGCGATCACCCAGGGCGTGTCGGCGGTGCGCACGAGTCGGTTGTTCTCGCCCCAGAGCAGCACGTACGCCGCCCGCGCCCAGTCCTCGGCCCGCGGACCGGCGAACCGCGGCCCCAGCACCTGCTCGGGTGCGCACGGATGCTCGGTCAGCACCGCGCCGCCGAGCCCGCCGACGATCCGCGCCAGCGGTGAGGTGGCCAGCGCCGCCACCCGATCCGCGCCGTGCCGCGCGGTGGTGTGCACGATCGCCGCCGCGGCGAGCTCGGCCGCGGTGCCGTCGTCGAGCGGCACCCGCCGCTCGCCTCTCGCCCGGACATATTGCTGTGAGTTCCCTGTGAGTTTCGCCCAGGCCGCGACCGGGTCGCGCAGCCCATCTCTCACCTCGAAGTAGAGCCTCACCAGTGCCTGGTTGACCTGCGATCCCCCCATGCAAAAAGTTGAACACAGACCGTGGTGCCGTATCGCGAAACGTGTCGGCATGTCGGGGATAAGAATCGGAACCCCAGGTGGCGGCACTCGGGTGGATGCGGCAGGCTAGATCCCGCCATGGATTACGCAGTCCTCACGGGGATAGTCCTCGTCGCCGGTGTCATGCTCGCTCTCATCGCCCAATGGCGCGATTGGCGGCCTCCGCTCATCGCCGCCATCGTCGTCGGCGTGGCGGTGCGCGTGCTCATCATGTACACCTCGGCGATCGATTCATGGCAGCCCGTCGACTTCATGGAGAGCTTCAAGCCCGCGGGCGAGGCCGTGCTGCGGGGCGAGGACCCGGTGCTGGCCAGCGAGGGAGGCTGGCACTTCCTGCCGACCATCCCCTACGTGTACGGCATCCTGCTATGGCTCGGCATCCCGTGGGAATACGCCGGGCGCCTGGTCACCGTCGTCGCCGACATCGTGCTCATCCCGCTGGTGGCCAAGCTCGCCGGCGGCCCAAAGGCGTCGCTGCGCGCCTTCCAATATGCGCTCAACCCGCTCGCCCTGCTCATCGCCTCCGTCCACGGCCAGGTCGAGCCGGTCGCGCTCGTGTTCGGCGTGGCCGCGTTCGTCGTCGCCCGCGGCCCCGGCGAGCCCGAGCGTCCCGGCATGACCACCGACGTGATCGCCAAGGTGCGCCGCGGCCTGGCGGCGTACGGCGTGCGTGCCTCGATCCCGCGGGTGATCGGCCGCGGCGGCATGCTGCACCGCGCCCTCCTGCCCGGCGCCGACGACCTGGCCCACGTCAAGCGCGGCGCGCTGGCCGGGCTGCTCATGGGTCTGGCGTTGTGCGCGAAGAGCTGGCCGATCTGGCTGATCCCCGGCATGCTCCTGCTCCTGCCCAACCTGCGCTCCCGGGTCGCGGCCCTGTTCACCACCGGCATGGTGCCGATCTTCTTCCTGGTCACGCTGCCGATCTTCGCGGGCACGTCGCTCGACCAGATCCCCGCGGTCATCCACACCATCCAGGACATCCGGCCGATCATCGGCGAATGGGGCTGGACGCCGTGGTTCACCGGCGGCGACTGGGCGCTGATCCCGGAGCTGGCCTCCTTCGGCACCAACCTCATCTACGTGTGCGTCATCGCGGTGCTCATCCTCTGGCGGCGGGCCGACCCGATCGACCTGACCACGGCCATCCTGCTGATCTTCATGGTGGTGACGCCCCGGCTGGGCGCCCAATACCTGCTGTGGTTCATGCCGTTCCTGATCGCCAGGCCAACCAGGTTCGCCTGGCCGGCCATCATCGGCGTCTCGCTCTGGGCCGGCTACGGCTACCTCTACATGACCCAGTTCGACGTCACCACGTGGTGGTATCTGCACCAGGACTGGTCGCGGGCGTCGATCGTGCTGCTGCCGATCCTGTTCCTGGCCATGCCCTGGGGCCGGCGCGTGGCACCGGCCCCCGGCCTGGCCCCCGCCGTGGAGACCGCGGCGAAGGCCAAGCTCACCTCAGCGGCATAGCCGCTCCCACAACGTGATCCACTGATCGGGGTGCACGTGACCCACGACGGCGTCGCGGGCCACGCCCGCGGCCTTCAACGCGGCGTCCACCCCCGGATAACGGGTCTTCAGCGAGGCCCGCACCGATCCTCCGACGCCGCCGAACCCCAGCTCGACCAGCTCCTGATAGGAACGACGGCCCTGGACCAGCGGCTCGGGCCGCCGCCTGACCAGGAGGATCGCCGAGTCGACCGCCGGGACGGGCCGGAAGCTCTCCCTGCCGATCGTGTCGCCGAGCCGCCAGTCGAACCACGGCCACGACTCCACCGTGACCAGGCTCCAGCGGCCGTAGTCGCCGGTGCGTTTGCGGGCGTACTCCCGCTGCGTGAGCAACGTCGCCGAGGTCAGGCCAGGCGCCCGCAGGCACCAGTCCACGATCTTCGACGTCACCGAGTACGGGATGTTGCCCACGACCGCGAACGGCTCACCCGGCGCCCGCGCGGCCGTGAAGTCGCCCCTGACCACGTCGATCCGGGGATCGCTACGGGTCCGCGCGCTCAGCTTCCCGGCCAGCAGGGGATCGATCTCGTAGCCGACGACCCTGGCGCCCGCCTCGGCCAGCGCCAAGGTGAGCACGCCTTCCCCCGCGCCCGGCTCCAGCACCAGCCCTTTGGGCGCGGCGGCCTTCACCATCAGGTCGACGGCATGCCTGTCGACCAGGAAATTCTGCGAGAGCGTGCGCCGCGCCCGGTCTCTGGGCGTGCGGCCGCCACCGCTGTTCCTGGCGTTCTTCTGGGTGTGTGAATAGTTACCGTGTGCGAAATTCCGCGCCACAGCGCTGCCCCTTCGGGTCCTCGAGATGAATGGGGTCTCGAAGGGCCCTGGGCACGCGTGCGGACGCGCAGCCTCAGATGATCGCGTCCGCTAGCGGGCCAGAGCCCGGCTGCGGCGGATGCGAATGAACATCGGGCAGGCGCACATGCATGTCATGCCTGCCACAGTAGGCAGCGGACCGGCACCCGGGCAACGCAATTAAATGTGATGCGCGAGCGGCGCCTGGTTCGTCACTCTGGACAGCGTGCAGGCAACGGTCACGGTCACCCCCGCGCAGCTCCCCGAGCTGCTGCTGCACGTCGCCGTGGTCCGGCCCGTGTTCCTGTGGGGCGCGCCCGGCATCGGCAAGAGCTCGCTGGTCCGCGAGTTCGCCGGCTCCCTCGGCCTGGAGTGCGTGACGCTGCTCGGCACCCAGCTCGCCCCCGAAGACCTGATCGGCGTGCCCGAGCTGGTGGGCGGGCGCAGCCGGTTCGCGCCGCCGGAGTCGATCGCCCGCGACGAGCCCTACTGCCTGTTCCTCGACGAGCTCAACGCCTCGGCGCCGGAGGTGCAGAAGGCGTTCTACTCGCTGATCCTCGACCGCAGGATCGGCACCTACGAGCTGCCGGCCGGCTCGGTCGTGATCGGCGCGGGCAACAGGGCGACCGACAACGCCCTCGCCCGCCCGATGGCCTCCGCGCTGATCAACCGGCTGGTCCACGTCCACCTGCGGGCCTCGGCCGACGACTGGCTGAAGTGGGCTGCGGCCAACGGCATCCACCCGTGGATCGTCGACTATCTCGTGCAGCGGCCCGACCACCTGTGGAGCCAGCCGCCGAAGACCGAGGAGACGTTCTCCTCGCCCCGGGCCTGGCACATGCTGTCCGACGTGCTCCTGTCCTACGGCGACGACGTGTCCGACGAGACGATCGCCATGCTCGCGTTCGGCACGCTCACCGCCACCCACGCCTCGGCGTTCCGCGCCTACGTCAAGACCGTGCGGCACGCGTACGACCTGGAGGCCGTGCTCAAGGGCGAGGCGCCCTGGCCGCGCGCGCCCGAGGAGCGCGACCTGCTCTACTTCCTGGCCGAGGCGTTCCGCGCCCGCCTGATCAAGGAGCTGCCCGCGGACAAACGCGGAGCCTCCTCCCGGGGTCGCGACCTCGGCTTCCGCGCCAAGACGCTGCTGGTCGAGCTGGCCGAGATCTCCCTCGAGTGCGCCCAGCTCGTCATCGCCAACAACGCCGACGGCGCACCCGCGCTGCCCACCTGGTTCCTGGTCGAGGTCGGCAGGGACGTGCCGCGGCTGATGGCGGCCCGGTCATGAGCAGCCGCCGCAAGGCCAAGGTCGACCCGTGGCGGGCCGAGCTCATGAAGGGCTGGCAGGCCACCACGAAGCAGCCGCTGTTTCGCGTCTTCTACTCCCACTTGGAGGAGGCCGAGGAGGGTGAGCTGACGAACGACACCTGGGCGATCGTCACCGACGACGGCGACGTGCGCTTCCACCCCAAGCGCCGCGCCCCGGCCGAGGAGTGGACCTGGGTCTTCGCCCACCTTCTGCTGCACCTCGGCTTCGGCCACGCCGACCCGCGCACCTGCGCGCCCAGGGACGTCGACGGCGACCGCCCGCATCCCGCCTACCACGCCGCCTGCTGCCTGGCCGTGGAGCGGTTCCTGCGCACCCTCAAGATCGGCCGCTGCCCCTGGCCGCTCCCTGCCGAGGTGCCGGAGAACGACGAGGTGACGCTGTCCGAGCAGTGGCGCAGATTCGGGATCCCGGCCCCGCTCAAGCCACGGGGGGAGCCCGACTTCCGCATCGGCTCGGCGAAGCTGGCCGACTACATGGACTTCCAGCGGTCGTTCGCGATCGGCGTCGCCGAGGCCGCCACGAGCGCGCTCGACCAGGCCGGCGAGCCTCGCACCCCCGTCGAAGGGCACGTCAAAGGGCCGTGGGACCTCGCGCTGCGCTGGTTCACCTCCTCCTACCCGCTGCTCGGCGCGCTGGCCGCGGGCATGAAGATCGTCTCCGACGCGGAGCTGGCCAGGGGCTGGTCCATCTCGATCGCCGCGGTCAGCGCCGAGGCGGGGGAGATCTACATCAACCCGCTCGCTCACCACTCCGAGGACGAATGGCGTTTCGTGCTGGCGCACGAGATGCTGCACGCCGCGCTGCGCCACGGGGAGCGGTGCGGCCTGCGGGACCCCTACCTGTGGAACGTCGCCTGCGACTACGTGATCAACGGCTGGCTGGCCGAGATGGGCGTCGGTCAGATGCCGGAAGGGCTGCTGTTCGACCAGTCGCTCAGCGGCATGTCCGCCGAGGCGGTCTACGACCACATCGCCACCGACCTGCGCCGCCTGCGCAAGCTCGCCACCCTGCGCGGGCGCGGGCTCGGCGACGTGCTCGACCGCCCGCCCCGCCGCATCGGCGGTTACGTCGACCTCGACGATTACTACCGCAACGCGCTCTGCACCGGCCTGGCCTATCACCAGAGCAACGGGCGGGGCCTGCTGCCCGCCGGGCTCGAGGAGGAGATCCGCGCGCTCGACCAGCCGCCGCTGCCCTGGGACGCCCAGCTGGCCCGCTGGTTCGACGAGCACTTCCAGCCCGAGGAGAAGCGTCGCTCCTACGCCCGCGCATCGCGCCGGCAGGCGTCGAGTCCCGGCATCCCGCGCCCCGGCTGGATCCGCCCCGAGGAAGTCGTGCGCAGGGCCACGTTCGGGGTCGTCCTGGACACCTCGGGCTCCATGGACGTCAAGCTGCTCGGCAAGGCGCTCGGCGCGATCGCCTCCTACGCCGCGGCCCGCGACGTGCCCCGCGCCCGCGTGGTCTTCTGCGACGCCGCCGCCTACGACGCCGGCTACCTGCCGGTCGAGGACATCGCGGGCAAGGTCAGAGTGCGCGGCCGCGGTGGCACCGTCCTCCAGCCGGGTGTCAGACTGCTCGAGCAGGCCGACGACTTCCCACCGGACGGGCCCATCCTGGTGATCACCGACGGCGGGTGCGACGTGCTGCGCATCCGAAGGGAGCACGCGTTCCTGGTGCCGCAGGGCGCATCGCTGCCGTTCAGACCGCGTGGTCCCGTGTTCTTCGTGAAGTGATGCCTTTGAGCTGGCATTGAGCTGGCTCGGGTATTCCTTTAACCATGGATCGACCCGCCAGGGTGCTCGTCGTGGACGACGAGCCCAACATCCGCGCCCTGCTGTCGCAGACTCTGCGACTGGTCTCCTTCGAGGTGCGGACCGCGGAGACGGGCGCGGAGGCGGTGACGGCCGCCAGGGAGTTCAAGCCCGACATCGTGGTGCTTGATGTGATGCTGGCCGACTTCGACGGGTTCGAGGTGGCCAGACGGCTCGGCGAGCGGATCCCCGTGTTGTTCCTGACCGCCCGCGACCAGGTCGAGGACCGCGTGCAGGGGCTCACGCTGGGCGCCGACGACTACGTGGCCAAGCCGTTCAGCCTGGAGGAGGTGGTGCTGCGCATCCGCGCCATCCTGCGCCGCAGCCGCACCGTCCCGCGCGACGACGTCCTGCGCTACGCCGACCTGGAGCTGGACCCGCAGGCCCACGAGGTACGCCGGGCCGGGGTGCCGGTCGAGCTGTCGCCCACCGAGTTCAACCTCCTCGAATACCTGCTGACCAACGCGGGGCGCGTGGTGAGCAAGGCGCAGATCCTGGACAGCGTCTGGCGCTACGACTTCGACGGCGACTCCAGCATCGTCGAGTCGTACGTCTACTACCTGCGCAAGAAGATCGACAAGTGGGAGCCGCAGCTCATCCACACCGTACGCGGGGTCGGCTATACGCTGAGGACCCCACGATGAGACCCGCCACCTGGACCTTGCGCACCCGGCTGGTCATGGCCATCCTCGGCCTCACCACGGTCGCGCTCGTGCTCTCCAACGTCGTCGGCGTCACGCTGCTGCGCGACACCATGATCGGCCGCGTGGACGAGCAGCTGGCGCAGATCTCCAGGGCCGCCACCGTCAGGGGCCTCCCGATGCTCGCCCAGAAGCAGATCACGGGGAACGACTACTTCGACACGCTCGCCAGGCGGTTCGCCGCCATTCAGCTGATGATCTACAACCCTGACGGCACGCTGCAGTTCCGAAGCTCCGCGCCCGGCGAGCCCGCTCCCGTCCTCGAGGAGATCAGGACCGATGTCGCCTACACCGTTCCCGGTACCTCGGGCCCGTCGTGGCGGATCCGCGCCGTCGAGGCGGCCGACGGCAGCGTGTCGGTGTTCGCCCAGTCACTGGCCGAGCTGGAGCAGAACCTCACCGCGGCCATTGCCATCGCGGTCGCGGTGAGCGCGCTCGTGCTGCTCCTGCTCGGTATGGCGGCCGCTGCCGTGGTACGCCTCGGCCTGCGCCCGCTCACCAGGATGGAGGCCACCGCCGGGCACATCGCCCGCGGCGACTTCTCCCGCCGCGCCCCCGCCCACGACCCGCACACCGAACCGGGCCGGCTGGCCCGCGCCATGAACGTGATGCTCGACCGCCTGGAGTCCGAGATCGCCGCCAGGACCGACTCGGAGGCCCGCATGAGGCGTTTCCTCGCCGACGCCTCCCACGAGCTGCGCACCCCGCTCACCTCCGTACGCGGCTTCGCCGAGCTCCACCGCAGGGGTGGCGGCGACGCCGACGAGGCGATGCGCAGGATCGAGGACGAGGCCGCGAGGATGGGCGTGCTCGTCAACGACCTGCTGACGTTGGCCCAGCTCGACGAGGAACGCCCGCTCGACCGGCACCCCGTCGACCTGCTCGAAGTGGCCGCCGACACGATCAGGGACGCCCGCGTACGGGTGCCCGAGCGGCAGGTCAGGCTGGGCGGGTTCGGCGGGCCGCTGGCGCCCGTCTCGATCGTGGGCGACGAGGCCCGCCTGCGCCAGGTGGCCGCCAACCTCATCGGCAACGCGATCTGCCACACGCCGCCCGACGCCGCGATCACCGTCAAGGTCGGCAGGTCGGATGGCATGGCCGTGCTCGAGGTCGCGGACACCGGGCCGGGCATCCCGCCCGAGCACGTGCCCCACCTGTTCGACCGCCTCTACCGGGTCGGCCAGGGCAGATCCAGGGCCGACGGCGGCGCCGGGCTGGGCCTGGCCATTGTCTCCGCCATCGTCCGCACGCACGGCGGCCGCGTCGAACTCGACACCGCGCCGGGCAAGGGCGCCACCTTCCGCGTGCTCCTACCCGGCTCCGAGGCGGCTCCCAGCTCGCATTGAAGCGCGCTCGGCACATTCGGGAGCATGAAACGGACAATCGTCGCGACGGCCCTGCTCGCCGCACTGGCCGTCGGCTGCGCCGGCCAGCAGGGCAGCACCGGAGTCGCTTCCGTATCCAGTAGCGCGTCCCCGCCCCCGGCAAGCTCAGGCGCCACGCCCACCGGCACCGCCGACCCCCAGGAGCAGGGCATGAAGTTCGCCCAGTGCATGCGCGAGCAGGGCATCCCCATGGAGGACCCCGATCCCAACGGCGGCGGCGGCCTCAGGCAGCTCGGCGAGGACGTCGACAGGGACAAGGTCCAGAAGGCCATCGAGGCCTGCCGCGACTACGCGCCGTCCAGGGACCGCACGCAGCTCAACCCCGAGCAGATCGAGCAGATGCGGCAGTTCGCCCAGTGCATGCGCGACAACGGCGTTGATATGCCCGACCCCAACCCCGACGGCACCATGGGCAGCGGCGAAGGACGCAACTTCAACCGCGACGACCCCCAGTTCCAGAAGGCGTTCGACGCGTGCCAGGACAAGTTCCCCAGAACGGGTGAGACCACGTGACCCAGATCGAGGAAAAGACTGCGCGCGCCACGCGTGCATTGCCGCCGCGCCGCCGCAGCCCGATGCGTGTCCTTGCCTGGACGGGCGGGGCCGCGCTGCTCGCCGCCGCCGTCGCGGCCGCCGCCGTGGGCTTCGGCGGCAACGGCGCCGGTACGACCACCGCCGGCCGCACGCCCCCCGCCACCGCCACGGTCAGCCGTACGACCCTCACCGAGACCACGACCGTGGACGGCACCCTCGGCTACGGCGACGTGATCACCATCGCCGCCAAGTCCCAGGGCACGATCACCTGGCTGCCCGGCGAGGGCTCCACCATCACCCGGGGCCGCGGTGTCTACAGCGAGGACGCCGACCGCCGCCCCCTCCTGTACGGCGACATGCCCCTCTACCGCACCCTGCAAGACGGCGTCACGGGCAGTGACGTCGAGCTGCTGGAACGCAACCTCGACAAGCTCGGCTACACCGGCTTCGACGTCGACAACGAATACACCTGGGCCACCAGGGAGGCCGTCGAGGACTGGCAGGAGGACCTCGGCCACGACGTCACAGGCGTGGTCCAGCCAGGCGACGTCGTGGTCGCGGACGGCGCCCTGCGCGTGGCCGAGCTGAAGAAGGCCCTCGGCGACACCGCGAGCGGCCCCGTGCTCACCGCCACCGGCACCACCCGAGAGGTGCTCGTCAACCTCGACGTGGCCGATGAGCACCTGGTGAAGAAGGGCCAGCAGGCCACCGTCGAGCTGCCCGACGGCAGCACCGTGAAGGGCAAGGTCGCGAGCGTCGGCAAGGTCGCCACCGAGACCGGCAGCGGCAACGACACCGCCACCACGGTCGAGGTCACGGTGTCGGTGAGCGGGCTGAAGAAGTCGTTCGACGCCGCCCCCGTGGACGTCACGATCGTCGCGGAGCAGCGCGAGAACGTCCTGGCCGTGCCCGTCGGAGCGCTGGTCGCGCTGGCCGAGGGCGGCTACGGCGTGCAGGTCGTGGAGGGCTCGGCCACGCGCTACGTCCCGGTCGAAACCGGCATGTTCGCCGACGGCAAGGTCGAGGTCACCGGCGTGGACGAGGGCATGACCGTGGCGGTGCCCAAGTGATCGTCGAACTGCGTGATGTCAGCAAGCTGTACGGCGGCGTCGCCGCGCTCCGCGGCGTCTCGATGGACATCGAGTACGGCGAGCTCGTCGGCATCGTGGGCCCGTCGGGCTCGGGCAAGTCCACCATGCTCAACATGATCGGCACCCTGGACCGCCCGACCGGCGGCACCGTCCGCATCGCCGGGCACGACGTGAGTGCGCTCACCGACAAGCAGCTGTCCGCCTTGCGCGGCAACGTCATCGGCTTCGTCTTCCAGCAGTTCCACCTCGCCGCCGGGGTGCCCGCGCTGGACAACGTGGCCGACGGCCTGCTGTACGGGGGACCGTCGCTGCGCGAGCGGCGGCTGCGCGCCTACGAGGCACTGGAACGCGTCGGGCTCGAGCACCGGATCGACCACCGCCCGCACGAGCTGTCCGGCGGCGAGCGCCAGCGCGTGGCCATCGCCCGCGCCGTCGTGGGCAACCCGGAGCTGCTGCTGGCCGACGAGCCGACCGGCAATCTGGACTCCCGCTCCGGTGCCGGCGTGATGGAGCTGCTGCGCGAGCTGCACGCGGCCGGCACCACCGTGGTCATCATCACCCACGACCGCAGCATCGCCGCCTCCCTTCCCAGGCAGGTCGAAATGCTCGATGGCCGCGTCGTGCCGGAGGCGCGCAGTGGACGCGTGCCGGAGGCGCACAGTGGACTCGTTGAGGGAGCCAGGACATGACAGTGCTCACCACATCCCGCCTGCGCCCGCGCGACGTGGTCAGAGTCGGCGGAGCCGGACTGCGGGCCAGACCGCTGCGGGTGTTCCTGTCCGCGCTGGGCATCGCCATCGGCATCGCCGCCATGCTCGGCGTCGTCGGCATCTCCGCCTCCAGCCAGGAGGACCTCAACCGGCAGCTGGAAGCGCTCGGCACGAACCTGCTCACCGTGTCGCCGGGGCAGACCCTGTTCGGCGAGGCTTCCCACCTGCCCGCCGAAGCCGAGGGCATGATCGGGCAGATCGCCCCTGTCACGTCGGTCACCGCGACCGGCACGACGCCCGCCAAGGTCTACCGCAACGACCACATCCCCGCGGCCGAGACCGGCAGCATCTCCGTCACCGCCGCCCGGCTCGACCTGCTCCAGGACACCGGCGTCACCGTGGTCAGCGGCGCCTGGCTGAACGCGGCCACCCACCGCTACCCGGCCACCGTGCTCGGCGCCAAGGCCGCCGACCGGCTCGGCGTCGTCCAGGCGGGCCCCGACCAGCGGGTCTGGCTCGGCGGCCAATGGTTCACCATCGTCGGCGTGCTCGCCCCCGCGCCGCTGGCGCCCGAGCTCGACACGGCCGCCCTCGTCGGCTGGCCGGTCGCGGAGGAACGGCTGGACTTCGACGGATACGCGACCACGATTTACGCCAGAGCGCAGGAAGACCACGTCGTGGCGGTCAGCGACGTGCTCGGCGCCACCGCCAACCCCGAGAAGCCGAACGAGGTCGAGGTCTCCAGGCCCTCCGACGTGCTGGCCGCCAAGCAGGCAACCGACGCCACGCTCAACGCCCTCCTGCTCGGCCTCGGCGGCATCGCACTGCTGGTCGGCGGCGTGGGCGTGGCCAACACGATGGTCATCTCGGTTCTGGAGCGGCGTGCCGAGATCGGCCTGCGCCGCTCCCTGGGGGCGACCAAGGGCCAGATCAGGCTCCAGTTCCTGGCCGAGTCGCTGCTGCTGTCGGCCATCGGCGGCGTCGGCGGCGTGGTGCTCGGCATCGGAGTGACCGGGGCGTACGCGGGTTTCCAGGGCTGGCCGGCGATCGTGCCCGTCTGGGCCATGGCCGGCGGCGTGCTGGCCACGCTCGTGATCGGCGGCATCGCAGGCTTCTACCCGGCCGTACGCGCCGCCAGGATGTCGCCGACCGAAGCCCTGGCCACTCCGTGACCTCCCCGGCGACGCCGCTGCTCTTCCATGCGTCCGATTCTTACAAGTGAGCCGCCGGGCGGCGAGGGTAGCGTCGCGCGGAGGAACCACGAGGGAAGGGCCGCAACTCATGGACGTGCTGGACCGGGCAGAGAGATATCTTCAGCTGCACGGAAGGCTGATCGACCGATTGCGCTTCGAGGCGCTGTTCCGGGATGGCTCGCGGGAGCGGGTCCTGGACGTGCTGCGCTGCTACCAGAACCCCGACGGCGGCTTCGGCCACGCGCTCGAACCCGACCTGCGGGGCGCGGGCAGCCAGCCGGAGCCGGTCGAGGTCGCGTTCTGGATCCTGGACGAGCTCGCCGCCTTCGACTCGCCGATGGTGCCGGCCGCCTGCGACTACCTGGCCGGCGTCACGGCGGCCGACGGAGGCGTGCCGTTCGTCCTGCCGTCGGTCAGGGACACCTTGAGGGCGCCATGGTGGCAGACCGATGGCGATCCGCCTGGGAACCTCATCCCAACGGCGTCGATCGCCGGACTGCTGCACAAGCACGGCATCACACACCCCTGGCTCGCCACCGCCACGGACTTCTGCTGGTCGCGCATCGCGGCCGTCCAGGAGACCAGCCCGTACGAAGCCCGCGCGATCGTGACCTTCCTGAACCTGGTCACGGAGCGGGATCGGGCGGAGGCCGAGTTCGCCCGGCTGCGCGAGGCCATCCTGGCCACGGTCGCGTTGGATCCGGACACGCCGGGGGAGGTGCACTTCCCGCTGGACTTCGCGCCGGAGCCGCTGCGGCTGCCGCTGTTCACCCAGGACGTCCTGGACGCCCATCTCGACGCCCTCCTGGACCCGCGAAGCGACGACGACAAGTGGGGCCTCAACTGGCTGATCTGGACACCGGTGGTCGAGCACGAATGGGGCGGATACCTCGCCGTCCAGAGGCTGAAGACGCTGCGCGCGTACGGGCGGCTGCCCTGAGGTTCTGTCGGTGGGGTGGCATACGTTGGAGTCATGTACGAGGAGCGGCCTCCCGGCCCGGACCTCGCCGGGCGCGTCGCCTGCGTGTGGCACCAGGTCAGCGAGACGGACACCACCCAGCTCGTGGTGCCCGACGCCTGCGTCGACCTTATCTGGGGCCCCGAGGGCCTGTTCGTGGCCGGACCTGACACGGGCCCTATGCCCACGGCCATGGCGGCAGGCGACACCTTCATCGGCATCCGGTTCAAGCCCGGCGCGGTCGGCGACGTCTTCGGGGCTCCGGTCCACGAGCTGCGTGACCAGCGGGTCCCGTTGTCCGCTCTCCCCGGTCTGCCGATCGACGAGTCCTGCGCCCCCCGGCCCGAATGGCGTCTGGAGGCCATGGGCGCGGCCGTCGAGCGGCGCCTGTCCCGTTCCGCCGCCGACCCTGCCGCGCCCGCCATCGCCAGAGCACTCATGGCCGGGCGCACGGTGACCGAAGTGGCCTGGGACCTCGGCTTCAGCGATCGCCACCTGCACCGCCGCGCCGTGGCCGCCTTCGGCTACGCGCCCAAGACCCTGCAACGCATCGTCCGCTTCCAGCACGCGCTGCGGCTCGCCCGCGCAGGCATGCCCCTCGCCGAGGTCGCCGCCACGAGCGGCTACACCGACCAGGCCCACCTGTCCCATGACGTCAAGCGGCTGAGCGGGGTGTCCATGGGACGGCTGGTCTCACCCCTACGGGTGCCTGCCTGAAACGAGCGCCTGGGCCCATCTGGCGCTCGGGTCGCTGTCGATCAGCAAGGCCCGGGCGAGCAGACTCAATGGGATGGCCAGAATGGCGCCCAACGGCCCCAGCACCAGAGTCCACACCAGCAACGAGATGAACGTCATCGTCGTCGAGAGCCCCACCGCGTCACCCAGGAATTTGGGCAGAATGAACGACTGGATGACGACGTTGATGACGATATAGGCGATGACGACGAGCACCATGGTCCGCACGCCGCCGTCCAGCAGCGCGAGCATCGCGGGCGGCAGCAACGCGATGACGAACCCGATGTTCGGGATGTAGTTGGCGATCAGCGCCAGCACACCCCAAAGCAGCGGCAGGGGGACGTCGAGGAGCGACAGCGCGAGCACGTCGAGAATCGCGTTCATGAGCCCGAAGACCGTGGAGACGATGAGATAGCGCCGCGTCTTGTGGGCGAACGTGGCGAGCGCCGTCACCAATTGGGGTCTGTTCTCTTCCCCTGCGGTGAGAATTCTGGCCATCACCGGCGCGTCCAGACACATCGCCAGCAACAACACCACCACGAGAAAGCTCGCCGAGAGCACGCCGATCAAACTCCCGAGCAGGCCCTGCGCGAGCTCGAACAACCGGCTCGGGTCGAACGCGTCCAGCGCCCGGTCGAACACGTCGGTGCCGAGCCCGTAGGTGGCGGCCCACCGCTGCGCGTCGGCGAGCAACTGCTCGAACTCGCTCGCGTACGCCGGGAGCAGCGACGTCAGCTGAGTGACCGAGATCGTCAGGATGCCCACCATGGCCAGCAGCACCAGCACGACGACGAAGAACGGCACCGCGACCTGCACCCAGACGGGCAACCCTTGGGCGTCGAGCCAGCCGCGCACCGGGGCGACGGCGATGACGAGGACAAGGGCCAGCACGACCGGGCCGGCGATCGAGGCGACCTCCCGGAGCCCGAACAGGGTGATGACCGCGCCGGCGATGCCCACCAGGATGATGAGTGCCCTGGGCAGAGTGTTCACGTGCGCTCCCTTGCGATTACCCGGTGTGAATGCCCGGGTGCCGGATGCCGGAACCGCCGATTTGACGGTTCCGGGAGGCGCACATACAGTTCTTCAGTCCCGAGGGGACGGCATGATCGCCGGCCTCACTTCGGGGACAGCCTCCAGACTTCTCCACTCCGGTGGACGTTCGCGTCCACTCTCAAGGGCTGGTAAGTTAGAGGGGTTGTCCCGGAAACGGGGCGCGACTTAATTCCCGCAGTTCTCGCGAGTCCGGTCAATTTGACAGGAATTCGCGGGGATGTAAGAATTAAGACATAACGCAAGACCGAAACGAAACGCCGGAAAACGCGTCCGTTTCTTGAGAACTCAACAGTGTGTTAAAAGCCAGTGCATGTGCATCACACATGTATGACCCCGTCATTTTTGACGGTTATTGCTTGGATGATTCATCCGAACATGATCATTGTTTGGA
>NZ_JAUZQF010000079.1 GCF_030718205.1 Nonomuraea turcica | reverse complement strand
ATCTGCCGGCTGAACAGATCGTCGCCCGGTTCGGACTCCTTACGGGTGATCAGATCGTCCATGTAGGCGCGCAGTTCGGCGAAGGCTCGCTGGCGGTCCTGCGTCGAGGAGGTCCGGCGCACCACCACGGCGGTGCGGCTCTGGAAGAAGCCGTGGTCGGTGTAGGGCGCGCCGAGCAGTTCGCAGATCACCAGGGAGGGCACCGGCAGGGACAGCGCCTGCACCAGGTCGACCGGTCGCTGCTCGGTGGCGAGCATGTCGTCGATGAACTGGTCGACGATGTCCTGGACCCTGGGGCGCAGCGCGGCCAGCCGCTTCACGGTGAACTCGCCGATCAGCTGGCGCCGTGCCGCGGTGTGTTCCACGCCGTCCATGCCGACCATCGACGGCGGCTGACTACGGAGCTGCTGCAAGGTCGCCGCATCGGCGATGAAGAACGGGAAGCCGTCCTTGCGCCGGTCGGAGGAGAAGCGGCGATCGGCGAGGACGGCCCGGCCTTCCTCATGCCCGGACACCAGCCACCCCTCAGCGCCGCTCACCAGGCGCACCCGGTTGATCGGCGCCCACGCGCGCAGCCGCTCGTAGGCGGCAGGCGGGGCGAACGGGCAGCCGCGCTCGACCGGCAACTGCAGGCCAGCGAGGTCGCCAGCAACACTCTTCGTCATCAATGACCTCCCACTGATATATCTGGGTGAGCTTTGTTCTGCTCGTCGGCGCCCGCGAAGTCACCCAACTCCTGGACGACACCCTCCACGGCGCACACGACCCGTTCGGAGAGACCCGGAGCTGGCCGGGGCCGGCTACTCAAGGTCCACCGCTCGTACGCGCGTTGCGCCAGCCGCCGCCTTCGCGCTTCGCGGGGGACGAGGCAGGCTTCGAGATATGACACCTCGGGCCTTCACCGGGTCTCCGGGATCGACCGCAGGTGGATTGCGGCGGTCACCACGCAACGGGGCCAAGGCGATCGATGAAGATTCCGGTCGGCCCGTCGGCGTCCATCGCCGCGAGCCCGACGATCGAGTCGGTGCCCTCGGTGACCGTCAGCTGGCCGGTGTGATTGTTCATGTCGGTGGCGGCGAATTTGCGATTGGCGACTTCTCCGGGAGTGGCGATGTTGAATTTGATCTTCGGGAGCGCCTGGGCGTACCGGACAGTGATCATGTTCAGCGCCGCCTTCGACGAGCTGTAGGCGAGCTCGTGCATCTTCGAGACGGGCTGATCTGGATCGGTCACGACCGCGAAGGAACCGCCACCGCTGGACACCATCACCACCCGCGGATTGTCCGCCGCCTGCAGCAAGGGAAGGAACGCATGCGTGACCCTGATCGGCCCGTACACGTTGGTGTCGTAGACGGAATGAATTTCCTCGGCCGTCGCGTGTGCGGGCGCCATACCCTTTCCTGGCGCGCCGGCATTGTTGATCAGCACATCCAGCCGGTCGGTGTGCTCCCGGACGAGCCGTACCGCGTCGGTCACCGACTCGTCCGAGGTCACGTCCAGCGGGATCACAACCACGTTCGCGCCACCGGCGGTCAGCTTGGCGGCGGCTGCCTGTCCTCGACCTTCATCACGCGAGCCGAGAAAGATCATCCAGCCCCGTTCCCCGAGCCGCCGGGCCGCCTCGAGCCCCAGTCCCTTGTTGCTCCCGGTGATCAACACCGAGGTCTGTTCCGAGTCCGTCATGCCCCTTAAGACGCCGCGCTCCGCTCGACTGTGACATGGGTGCGCGACGTCACAACCGGGAGCCCCTTGCGGGCTGGC
>NZ_JAUZQF010000078.1 GCF_030718205.1 Nonomuraea turcica | reverse complement strand
TGTCGCCGGCCAGCTTCATGGGACCACTTGGGAGGAGTTTCTGCCACGAGCATGGGACCACCCGGTTGCCAGTGATGGGACCACCCGGCGTGTCACGTTCAGGTGGTTGATCACTTCCGGTTACGACTTCTGCCAGGTCATCCGACATGGCGGGGGTTCGGGGGCATGGCGTTCCGGGAGGTTTCGGTGATTGAGGTACGCGAGGTGCTGCGGGCGTGGCTGACGGGGGTCGGCCTGCGCAAGGTGGCCGAGCAGGCGGGGGTGGACCGTAAGACGGCTCGCCGGTATGTCGAGGCGGCGCAGGCGGCGGGCCTGGTCCGCGAGGGCGGCGCCGGGCAGTTGACCGATGAGCTGATCGGTCAGGTCGTCGATCGGGTGCGGCCGGTGCGCGCCGATGGGCGGCACGGCGCGAGCTGGGCGGTGCTGGAGGAGCGCCACGAGCAGATCCGCGGCTGGGTCCAGCAGGGCCTGCAGGTGGAGAAGATCCGTCTGAAGCTGGTCCGGCTCGGCGTGGAGGTGCCGTATCGCACGTTGCATCGCTTCTGCGTGGAGCGGTGCACGTTCGGCCGGGGTAAGACCACCGTCCGAGTGCTGGACGGAGCTCCGGGCAAGGAGTGCCAGGTCGACTTCGCCCGGCTCGGGCTGATCTATGATCCGGCGGCCGGGCGGCGGCGGGCCGCGCATGTGCTGATCTTCACGGCGGTCTACTCGCGGCACATGTTCATCTGGCTGACCTTCTCCCAGACGCTGGAGGCGGTGATCGCCGGCTGCGAGCAGGCGTGGCGGTTCTTCGGCGGGGTGTTCCAGGTGCTCATCCCGGACAACCTGAGCCCGGTCATCTGCGATGCCGACGCCATCAACCCGACCTTCACCGCCGGCTGGCTGGACTACGCCCAGCACGCCGGCTTCGCCACCGACCCAGCGCGGGTCCGCGCGCCGAAGGACAAGCCGAAGGTGGAGCGGATGGTGCAGTACGTGCGCGGCAACTTCTTCGCCGGGGAGGACTTCGCCGATCTGGCCGATGCCCAGGCCAGCGCCGAAGCCTGGTGCCGCACCACGGCGGGACTGCGCCTGCATGGCACCACCTGCGCGCGTCCGGCCGAGGTGTTCGAGCAGCGGGAGGCCGCCTGCCTGCTGGCTCTGCCCGAACGCCCCTATGACGTGCCGATCTTTAAGAAGGTGAAGGTGCACAAGGACTACCACGTCGAGATCGGCAAGGCGTTGTACTCGGTGCCCGGCGAATACATCGGCCGGCACCTGCTGGCCCGCGCCGACGGCGCGCTGGTCAAGCTGTTCGACCGCGGGCGGCTGGTCAAGACCCATCCCCGCCAGGCCGCCGGCGGCCGCAGCACCGACCGGGCCGACCTGCCCGCCGAGCGCGCGACCTATGCGATGCGCGACATCGACACGCTGATCCGCTCCGCCCATCGGGCCGGCACCAACGTGGGCATCTACGCTGAACGGCACTTCGATGACAGCCTGCCCTGGACGCGCATGCGGCAGGTCTACCGGCTGCTCGGCCTGGTGCGCCGCTACGGCGCCGAACCGGTCGACGTGGCCTGCGGCAAGGCCCTGGAGCTGGATGTGCTGTCGGTGTCGAAGATCTCATCAATGCTCGCGGCCGGCACCGAGCACGTCCCGATCCCTGCGCCACGCCCGGCAGCAGGCGCCGCAGCCCGCTTCGCCCGCGACCCCGCCGAGTTCAACCCGCGCCGCGCCCACCTGGCCCTGGTCGGCGCCAACACCGCTGACATCACCGCCACCGCTGACATCACCGCC
>NZ_JAUZQF010000077.1 GCF_030718205.1 Nonomuraea turcica | reverse complement strand
CTGTCGATGTGAGGGCTCAGGACATGCTTAACCGTTCGTTCTCGGGACACTATTGACAGATCGTGGCATGATGCTCGCCCAGAGTGACTGTGAAGTCGGGTGGCGAGCGTGGATCAGCAAGCTCTGGTGGAGTACCGGTACCGGGCTGTACGGGAGGTTCTCGGCGGATCACCGATCGGGGAGGTCGCGGCCCGGTACGGAGTCTCGCGGCAGTCGCTGCACGGCTGGCGGAAACGGTTTGAGCAGGAAGGCATGCCGGGACTGGCCGATAGGTCGCGGCGGCCCAAGTCCAGCCCGCGCCGGCTGCCGGCCGAGGTCGAGGCGCTGGTGTGTGAGCTGCGGCGGGAGCACCCACGATGGGGCGCCCGGCGGATCGTGCATGAGCTGCGCCTGCGGGGAGTGGATCCGGTTCCCGGCCGGGCGACGGTGCATCGGATGCTCGTCCGCAACGGGCTGGTGCGGCACCAGGAGCAGGAGCATCAGCGCAAGTACCGGCGCTGGCAGCGCGAGGCGCCGATGCATCTGTGGCAGCTCGACCTGGTCGGCGGCGTACCGCTGAGCGATGGCCGCGAGTGCAAGATGGTCACCGGGATCGACGATCATTCGCGGTTCGTGGTGATCGCAGCGGTGGTCGCCGTGCCATCGGGACGAGCGGTGTGCTCGGCGTTCACCGCGGCGATGCGCCGCTACGGGGTGCCGTTTGAGGTGCTCAGCGATAACGGCAAGCAGTTCACCGGTCGGCACAATCGGCCGCAGCCGGTGGAGGTGCTATTCGAGCGGGTCTGTCGGGAGAACGGCATCAACCAGCGGCTCACCAAGCCCCGCTCGCCCACCACGACCGGGAAGATCGAGCGCTTCCACAAAACGCTCCGCCACGAACTGCTGGATCATGTGGCGCCGTTCGAGTCGCTGACCGCCGCCCAGGACGCCATCGACGCCTGGGTGCACGCCTACAACCATCAACGGCCCCACCAGGCGCTGAACATGGCGACCCCGGCCAGCGTCTTCCGCCCGCACGCCCCCACCTACTCCGACGGGCAGCCCCCCGCCTACGAGGCCGGCCAGGAACCAGCGCCGCTGCGGATCGATGTGATCGAACCACCGGCGGAGCGCCCGGATGAGTCGGCGGTGGAGTTCGAGATCCGCGTCCCGCCCAGCGGAGAGGTCACGCTCGTTCCCAGTCGGCAGCGGTTCTCCGTCCCCAGGGGACTGGCCGGACGGACATTGACCGTCTGGGCCGATCTGCGCAGCCTGCACGTCCTGCTCGACGGCCACCTGGTCCGCACCATCGTCTCCCGGCTCCTGCCCCAGGACCTGGCCTACCTGGTAATGCGCTATGGAGCCCGCCCCGCTGGACCAGCACCGGCAGCGGCCGCGCTGCGCCGCATCAACGGCAACACCCAGCTGGCCGCAGGCCAGGCAGTCGAGATCGATCGCATCGTCCAACGCGACGGCCACGTCACCATCGCCGGGATCAAGTGCCAGATCGCTTTCGCGCTGGCCCGGCGCACCATCACCATCCGGCTGGACGGCCACCTCATGCACGCCATCGCCGACAACGCCCTGGTCGGCACCTGGCCCTGCCCCATCACCGCCGACCGCGCCGCCCGGCTACCAGGCGCGCGCACCGCAGCGACCCCGTTACCACCACCACCGCTGCCGGCGGGATCGATCCGAGTGCAACGACGCGTCCATGCCAGCGGCCGGTTCATGGTGAACAAGCAGTTCATCAAACTCGGCCCCCGACACGCAGGCAAGCTCGTCACCGTCGTCATCGAAGACACCCACTATCGGGTCCTGCACGGCGAGGAAGAACTCGCGATCAGGCCCCGCCGCGACACCACACCCGTCACCCGTCTCTACGTCCGAGGCAAGGGCACCCAGCCCGACGGACGTTAAGCATCTCCCGATGACAAACGGTTAAGCATGTCCTGGGACCTCACATTGACA
>NZ_JAUZQF010000076.1 GCF_030718205.1 Nonomuraea turcica | reverse complement strand
GGGGTCCGGTGATCAAGGGGCGGCAGACGATCCTGTGGTGCGCCTGGCTGGCCTGGTCGCGGTTTCGTGTGGTCATCCCGGTCTGGGACAAGACCATGCCGACGATTGCGGCCTGCCTGGATGCGACGTTGCGGCGGATCGGTGGGGTGCCGGCCTATGCGCTGACCGACAACGAGAAGACGGTCACCACTGACCACATCGCGGGGATAGCGGTACGCAACCCGGAGATCGTGGAGATCGCCCGGCACTACGGCATGACCATCCGCACCTGCGTGCCGGCCGATCCGGAGTCCAAGGGCGGCAGCGAGGCGACGGTGCGCATCGCCAAGGCCGACCTGGTGCCCACCGAGGTCAACCTGCAGGAGGAGTACCGCACGTTCGGCCAGTTGGAGGCGGCCTGCCGGGCCTTCGGCGAGGAGGTCAACGGCCGGGTGCACCGGGTGACCAAGCGCCGCCCGGTCGAGCTGCTGGCCGAGGAACGGCAGCGGCTGCACCCGCTGCCCAAGCAGCCGTTCACTGTCGCCTTCGGCAGCACTCGCCGGGTCTGCTGGGACTCCACAATTTCGGTGGAGGCGGTGCGTTACTCGGTGCCCCACGAGCTGATCGACTCCCGCGTCTGGGCGCGTTTCCATGGCGATGAACTCGTCGTCACCGCCGTTGCCGCCGACGGCACCGCGCGCGAGGTCGCCCGGCACACCCGCGGCCAGGCTGGAACCCCCGTCATCGACGCCGCGCACTACCCGCCCCGGGAGAACAAGGAAGCCGACCGCACCCCGAAGGCCACCAGCGCTGAGGAGGCCGCGTTCTTGATGATTGGCCCCGGCGCGGCCACGTGGCTGGTGGAGGCCGCGGCGGCGGGCACTCGCCGGGTCAAAGCCAAGATGGCCGAGGCCGTCGCCCTGGCCAAGCTCTACTCGACCGCCCAGGTCGACCGGGCACTCGGAACTGCCGCGCTGACCGGCCGCTTCGCCGACGCCGATCTGTTGTCCATCCTGGACTACCAGGTCAAACACGACAGCGACCAGCCCACCCGCGCCAGCGAGACCCACAGCCTGCAACCGGGCACCTCCGCCTGGGCCCACTTCGGCACCACCCCCACCGGCACCGATCTCGACGAGGACACCTTCTGATGGCCACCCCGCTGCGTTCCGTCCACGCCTCGACTGGCGACCCGCTCGCCGAGGCCGTCGAGCTCACCAAGCGGCTGAAGCTACCGCACATCCGCCGGGCGCTCGCTGATCTGATCCCCACCGCCAAGGCCCAGCGCTGGGATCCGGCCGAGGTGGTGCGCGTCCTGCTCGCCGAGGAAGCGGCCGGTCGCGACCGGGCCAACCTGCACACCCGCCGCCGGCGCGCGGGCTTCCCCGCAGGCAAGACCTTCGGCGACTGGGACGAGGGCGCCTCGTCCATCCCGCGCCCCACCCAAGATGCCCTCAAAAGCTTGGAATGGGTGCGAAGGCGGGAGAATCTGTGTGTCTGCGGGCCGTCGGGCACGGGAAAATCGCATTTCAGCGAGGCCCTCGGCCAGGCAGCGGTCGAGGCGGGGATGACGGTGGCCTGGTTCACCATCGAGGACCTCGGCGCCCTGGTCCGCCGTCACCGCGCCGACGACTCCATCGCTCGCGCGCTGGCCCGCGTCATCCGCTCCGATTTGATCATTGTCGATGACATCGGCCTGCTGCCGGTCTCACCAGACGCGGCCGAGGGCTTCTACCGGCTGGTTGACGCCGCCTATGAGCGCCGCTCGCTGGCCGTCAGCTCCAACCTGCACCCATCCGGCTTCGACGAGATCATGCCCAAGACATTGGCCACCGCCACCGTCGACCGACTCATGCATCACGCTCACATCGTGGTTACTCAGGGTGACAGCTTCCGACTCACCCAGGCCACCTCAGGACAGGGCGTCAAGCCCTTCACCTGACCCACGCATCCATCAACGGCGGGGAGATATCTGGCCGCCGTTGGGGACACCCTCATGGCCACCAGCGTGTGAACTATCTGGCCGCCAGCGGGGAGAGCTCAAAGGCCATTGACA
>NZ_JAUZQF010000075.1 GCF_030718205.1 Nonomuraea turcica | reverse complement strand
AAATCAAGGTGTCGATTCTGTGACACGTGGGACGTCGTCGTGCGGTGTGATGGCGTTCAGGAGCGCGTCGGCGCTGGAGTATCGGGTTGCGGATCGGGTGACGGCGTAGCCGGTCTCCTCCAGCAGCGGGCGGACCCAGATCTTCGCGTTGCCGATAGTTCGTCGGCTCACTTGAAACAGTTCGGCTACGACCTCCCAGGTGCAGACTTTGCGCATGCCGAGGATGACCGCCAGGACGCGCTCGGCGTCGGTGATTTTCTCCTGGAAGATGCCTCCGCGGGCGCCGGCCTGCCGGTCACCGCCGCGCTGGAGATGCTTGCGCTGCTCGGCCTCGGCGGCCTGCCGCAGCGACAGCCGCTCAATCAGTGCGGCCAGTTCCGGGCGGCTCATCCCGGTCAGTGCCGGATCTCCGAGCAGCGCCAGCCGGTTCGGTCGTGTCGGGACGGTGTTGCTGTCCAGGAAGTCACGGAGCGCACCGGCGCTGGTGAAGCGCAGCACGGTGGGGTCGATCTTGAGTTTGCGGGCGGCCAGTAGCTTGCCGGTCTCGGTGACCGCTTGACCGATCGGGGGCTGGCTGATCTCGAGCATCTCCGACAGGACGCGCTGGGAGCAGATCTGGCGGAGATAAACGATGGCGATCAGGACCTTGTCGGCGTCGGTGAGCAGGGGGCGTCCGTGGTTGGCCTTGGCCTGTCGGCGTGGGCCACCGCGGATTTCGAAGTTGCGCTGCTCGGCCAGGGCCGCCTGATCCGAGGCCAAAGACGCAGCCAGCTCGTTCAGCTCCTCTCGGCTCATCCCGGTCAGCCGGGGGTCGGCCAGGGCGTGCAGGCTTTCCGACCGGATGCTCGCCCGGTCGTCGCATACGGGTGGGTGCGGGTTGCCGTCTGCCGGGCCGATCGTGTAGTTCCAGGCGCCGCGCTCGGTATGCGGGACGATCGGCAGCATGCTCATCCGCTCGGCGGACACCGACACGCCCAGCGGGTAGGCGTTGGTGTCCAGTTCGGCCGCGACGGTCAGCCCGGTGCGGGTGCGGGTCGCGGCGATGCTGTTGACCACGACCTCGTGGCTGGTCAGGGGCCTGCCGCGCCAGTTCATGGTGATGTGCGAGAACAGCCGGTGCTCTATCTTGTTCCACTTGCTGGTGCCGGGCGGAAAGTGGCAGACGGTCACCGCCAGCCCGGTCTCGGCGGCGAAGTCGGCCAGTTCGGCCTTCCATAACCGGTAGCGATAGCTGTTGGAGCCGCCGCAGTCCGCCGTGATCAGCAGCCGGTTCGCGTTCGGGTAGTCCAGGCTGCCGCGGCCGCGCCACCAGCGCCGGATCGACTCCACCGCGAACGCCGAGGTGTCGTGATCGATCCCGACGTTCACCCAGCCCGTGTCGTTGACCAAGTCGTAGATCCCGTACGGGATTGCGTGCGGCACGTCCGGGCCGGTGAAGAAGAAGCTGTGGTCCTCGACCCGAACCGGATCGCCCTTGGGCCGCCGCTGCCGGCCGGCGTTCGGCAGATCGCCCAGATGCTCCTTCTTCTTCGTGTCCACGCTGATCACCGGCTCGCCGTCCGCCTGATGGGCCTTGACCTGCTCGTTGATGTAATGGAATTGCGCGTCCCGGTCCGGGTGCTGCTTGCCTTCCAGCGTCTTGGCATTGGCCTGCAGACTGAAGCCTTGTTTCTTCAACAGCCGGCCCACCGTCGGCGCCGATACTGGATGGCCCTGCCTGGTCAGCTCTTGGGCCAGATCGCGCAGCGACTTGGTGGTCCAGCGCAGCGGCGACATCGGATCCCCGCGCTCATCCGGCCCCACCAGCGCCAGCAGTGTTGGCATCAGCTCTGGGTTCTGAGTTTCGGCGGCCTTGCGACCTCCACCACAACGACGGACGCGGCCGTCCGGCAGCGGATCCTCGCCGGCCTCCAGCTCGAACACCCCGGTGCGGACCGTAGTTTCGGACACTCCGGCCACCGCCGCCACCGTCCGCACCCCAACATGTCCGAGCAGGCGAGCCTCCTGCCCCATCACCAGACGCCGCTGTCGCTCGTTCAAATGCGGAAACAGCACCCTGAACCGCGAGACGAGCTGATCGCGGACCTTGCTCGGTATGCCCATACCAAGTCAACGAGTTCAAGATCGAAAAGCAACGCCTTATTTC
>NZ_JAUZQF010000074.1 GCF_030718205.1 Nonomuraea turcica | reverse complement strand
GGTGAGGTCGGCCCGGAGCGCCCTGCCGATGTCGCCACCGGTGGGTTTCTCCGAGCCGCCTCCCGCACCCGGCGTGCCCCTCTCAGGGCACCGGGCGCTCCACAAGCCCCGCGGGGACTACGTTCGCCTCATGCTGTGCTCGGCCACGGAACCTCGATCTTTGTTCCCCGGTAGTAGTAGCGTCTGACCGCTACCTTGGCCGGGTCGAACAACTCCACGGCCCCGCTGCTGGGCCAGATGCCGTAGCGCCGGCGCAGGTGTTTCCATGTAGTGCGCCGATGCTTGCGCTCCTCCCACCTGATGACCTGTTTCCACAGGTATGAGCGCAGGTAGCTGAAGGTCGCCTTCGAGCATCCGTACTTGAAATACGCGGTCCAGCCCCGCACCATCCGGTTGAGCCGGATGAGCACGAGGCCGAGCGGCAGGTTGGTGCTCTGCCGACACCACGCCTTGATCTTGGCTTTGATGGCGGCGAGCGCCTTCTTGGCCGGATAGACGTAGACGTAGTACTTGTCGGTGCCTCGCTTCCGGTGGCGCTGGATGCGCCAGCCAAGAAAATCCAGGCCCTCGTCGATACGGGTGACCAGGGTCTTCTCCGGCGACAGGCGAAGGCCCATCGTCGCCAAGACCCCGGCGATCTCCTCCTTGAGAGCCTCAGCGTCGTCCTTGGTGCCCGACACCATCAGGCACCAGTCGTCCGCATACCGCACGAGACGGTAGTTGGGCAGACCTTGACGGCGCCGCTTGGCTCTCCCATACGGCGTGGCTCCGGGCCCGCCGGGGCCCTGGGCGATGAACTCGTCCAGGACCGACAACGCCACGTTGCTCAGCAATGGGGAAAGGATCGACCCTTGCGGTGTTCCGGCGCTGGTGTCGACAAGCGTGCCGTCCTCGGCGAGGATGCCCGCCTTCAGGAACGCTTTCACCAAGGCCAGGACGCGTTTGTCCCCGATTCGCTCTCGTACTCGATCCATGAGGGTCGCATGCGAGATCTCATCGAAGCAAGCCTTGATGTCTCCCTCCACGACCCACTCATAAGAACGGGACGCGAAGTGGTGCACCTCGGCCACCGCGTCATGGGCCCGGCGGTTCGGGCGGAACCCGTAGCTGCACGGGAGAAAATCCACCTCGAACACAGGCTCCAGCACCAGCTTCAGGGAAGCCTGGGCTACCCGGTCACGGATGGTCGCGATCCCCAAGTACCGGCTCTTGCCGCCGGGCTTGGGAATCGCTCGCCGCCGGACCGGCAGAGGCTGGAAGGTACGGGCCTTCAAGTCCGCCCGCAAATCTCCCAAGAACTCCGAGACGCCCCGCTCGGCCTCGATGAAGTGGGCGGTCAAACTGTCCACCCCGGCCGTGCGTGCTCCCTTGTTGTGCCGCACCCGATCCCACGCGACCAGCAAGAACGCGGGATCGGCGACAAGGTTGTACAGATCATCGAACCTGCGATGAGGGTCATCGCGGGCCCACCGGTGCAGCTTGGTCTGGATCTCCAGTACCCGGCGTTCAGCCTTGAGTAAGGCGTACTCCAGTTCGTCGGTATTCACCGGCGACCTCCTGGCATTCCCTGCCCTGAACTGCTGACTTGCTGGCCCCCTTCGCCATGTACGCACCTCTCGTGCGCTCGGACTACTACGGGGCCTCCGCCCCATCCCGCGCCTTCAACCGACGACGGATCTATCCCACGGCCCCGAACGGAAATCGGGTCGCGGGAGCAGCACGGGACGGTTCCCGTGTTCACTGGAACTCGATTGATCGGCTTGGCATCCAGCTCTGCTCCGGCAGCATCGCCACAAGTACGCCGCAGACCTTCCTCGTGGCCTTCCCACCGGCATCGCAAACCGGCTACGAAGTCGACCACCCGGATCAGGCGGCCGTGCACTGCTCCCCGGCCCATATCCACCAGATTTGAGCCGGTGACACGCTTACGGAGCTTTACCACTGGTTCCTCTCGTATACCGTCCGATCTCGCTCGCAGGACCCGGCCCGTCTGGCAGTCCCAGACCGTCCCGGCTTTGTCGGCGCTGCTTCCCACCCTCCCCGGCGTCTCCCGGATCAGGCTGCGCCCAGCTCCCACCGAACTGCTGCGACAGCCCGGCGAGGAGGTCTCACACCTCCTTCGATTTCCAGCGCCTCACGGCGCACCGCGAC
>NZ_JAUZQF010000073.1 GCF_030718205.1 Nonomuraea turcica | reverse complement strand
CGCGCGAATGCCGTCCTGAAGAACTGGCGCATCCTGCGCAAACTCCGCTGTTGCCCGCTACGTGCAGGTCAACTCGTCAAAGCAATCTTCGTCCTGCAAGCTCGCGAGGTGCGGTGAAAAACCTTCAATGTCCTGGGCTCCTGGTCCGCGAAGAACTCCCCGCTCAGCGGGAATTACTCACCGCAATCTGCGAAGGCCCACTCATCACGCTCGCCGATCTGACCGAGGCCGGTGTGCTCCCTGTCCCACCGCGTGTCGCGGGCGTACTGAAACGAGCCGAAGACGAAGGGGCGCTTTTCGACCTCTAGCGGGCGCTGTATGCACCGACTCGCGCGAATGCACGGCCGACCGCTCCTAGAAGAGTGTGGCGTGCACGCGTGCGGGGACCTGGCGTCGTTCTATGATGCGCAGGCAGCGGAGGCAGTTCACCGGAGCGTCGGAAGCGCGCAGGCGCCGTGGGTCCCAGCCAGCGATGCCGGTATGGCAGGCTGGCGCCGGCAGCTCCACGTCGTGGCGGTCGACGCTCGTACCGGCCAAGTGGACGGTGAGTGAGCCTTCGACTCTTAAGGCAGCGACCTCCATAAGCCAACTGTACCAAGATTATTTTTTCAGTTCCCCACGTCAAGAAAATAGGTGTCGCATCAAGCGTTTCCACCAGCGTTTCTCCTCGCGTTCCTGCTCCATGCGGAGAGCTTCTGCCCGTTGTGCTGCTCCTCGTTCGTGCAGCAGACGCGTTATCTGCGCCCACAACTAGATCCGCCACTCTTTCGCTGGTTATGGCTGCTTCGGGACGGCGTCTATCGCTACGTATCTCCAACGCGGCTTCCCCGGCCTATACCAAGAGCGACAATGCTGCGCCTGGCAATATGCCTGACGTTGCCCAACCACCGTGAAGACCACCAGCGGGCCGATCACCATCGCGGCGGATGGCACGCCCACATTCGCCTGGCGCTCCGGGCCTCCGGAGTCGCGAACAGCGCAGAGGAAGAAGAGACACGCGCACTTTGTGGGGATCAGGATGTCCTCCACGTCGCGTCCACCTCGCTCGTGCCGCTCGTCCGTGTCCTGTCCGGCGGCGGTACGCCGGCCTCTGTCCCCGTCGCCTCGGCCCCTTTCGTCTCGGTCGCCTGTGCCCGCTCCTTCTCCACGTCGGCGATGATCTCCTCGGCCTCACGCTGCTCCAGTCCCCACCGGTGCATCAGCGGGCGTCGGCCGAGGCGCTGCTTGCCCTCGCCGAGGCTGTCAATGTATGCGAGCCGTGCCGCCTCGTACCGGTCGGTGGGCAGGACCGGCACCACGCGTTCCACCTCGACGGCGGTCTCGACGGGCTGGCACACGTGCTCCTCCTGCCGGGGCTCGACCGACGGTCGCCGAGTGTTGCGGACGATCCACATGAGCAGTTCGTACGCGCCCGCGAACGCCACTGGAGCCAGGGCGCTGACCAGGCGTGATCCGAGCCCGCCGGACCACCCGTGTGCCACGTTGGCCGCCAGGGTGACCGCCCCTCCCAGGGCGAGCGCGACCCATGCCAGGACTGGCACACGGATCCGGCGCCGCGAGCAGTAGACCATCACCAGGGATGCCATGACGATCACGCCATCGGACATCGCCGGGTACAGGATGGCCATGTCCTGCCGCTCGCCGAGAGCGATGGCCAGGGCGTAGAAGTGGTGGTACGACACGTAGGCCGCGGCTGCGGCGACAGCCAAGAGGACGGCCACCGCGAAACCGAGAATGACACGGTCTCCGAGACGTCCCGTGCCGGTTCCGGAAGAGGCTTCAGCGACCGGCACGGTGCGCGTGCTTCGGGCGCGGAACGGGAGGGTGAACAAGCGCTGCATGCGCTTCTCCAGCGCCGGGTCGGCGGACTCTGCTTCCCCGGCCATGGTGGGTGTGGAAGGGTGGCTCATGGCCTGGCTCCTGGGTCGGTCAGGTTGCTGGGTCATAGGCCGGGGTTTGGTGTTGGAGTCACCGATCCCCGGCCGCCTTACTGCCACTGGTCTCGGCCAGCGGAATCTGATTCCGCGCTTGGCTTGGGTGGGTAAGGGGGATGTGGCCACGTGCGTCCAGCGTCGACAACACTGCGGCGACCTCGTTGATGTTCATGAAGTTAACCTGCATGCCGTGGTGTAACGCTGGGTGAGCAGCGTTCAGGAAGTGTCAGCACGTCAGCACGTCTGCAGAATTCAGCAGAAATGTTTTTGCTGTTTTCTGCTGACGTGCTGACAGCTGATGGCGGTGTCGCGGCCCTCTGTGTCAAGCTCAAGTGAGACAGATGGGACTAAAGTTCCTTAACTGACATGAGTAGGGCGAGAACGGGTATCCACCGCAGTGACCATGACCAGCCATGACCTCCAGCGCGGCACCGGGCCGC
>NZ_JAUZQF010000072.1 GCF_030718205.1 Nonomuraea turcica | reverse complement strand
ACCACCACCGACCCCTGGGCTCTGGTGAAGTCGCTCGACTGGCCGATGTACGTCAAACCGGCCAACATGGGCTCCTCCATCGGCATCTCACGGGTCACCTCCATGGAGGAACTACGCGCGGGCGTGGAGTTGGCGCTGGCCTACGACCGAACGGTGGTCGTCGAGCAGGGCGTGAGCGCGCGCGAGCTCATCTGCGGTGTGCTCGGCGGCTATGACACGCCGGATGCTTCGGTGCCCGGCGAGCTCATCGTGCCCGGCGACTGGCTCGACTATGAGGCCAAATACCTCAGCCAGGCCGAGATCGCCACCATCCCTGCCGTGCTGCCGGAACGGGTGGCCCAGGACGTGCGCGAGCTGTCCTTGCGCGCGTTCCGGGCGATCGGCGGCTACGGCCTGTCCCGTGTCGACTTCCTCTATGAGCAGGACACCGGACGCCTGTACGTGCTGGAGATCAACACCATGCCCGGTTTCACCTCCCGCTCTGTCTACGCCAGGGCCTGGGCCGCAAGCGGCGTCCCCTACCCGGATCTGCTGCGCCGCCTCATCGACCTGGCGCTGGCCAGGAGCGGCTCATGATCCCCCTGACGCTGAAGGAGATCGCACGAGTCGTCGGCGCCAGCCTGCATGACGCGCCCGAGGCGCAGGCGCTGGTGACGGCGCCCTCAGCGGTCGACTCCCGCGAGGTGGTGCCCGGCGGCCTGTTCGCCGCGACGGCCGGCGTCAACCTCGACGGGCACGACTACGCGCAGGCTGCCATCGCGGCCGGCGCCGTCGCCGTGCTGGCCTCAAGGCCCGTCGGCGTGCCCGCCCTCGTGGTCCAGGACGTCCAGGTCGCGCTCGGCCTGCTGGCGGCGCATCTGCTCGAACACATCAACCCGACCGTGATCGGCCTGACCGGCTCGGTGGGCAAGACCACGACCAAGGACCTGCTGGCCCAGGTGCTCGAACGGCACGCGGCGACGGTGGCCACCGACAGGTCGTTCAACAACGAGTTCGGGCTGCCGCTCACCGTGCTGCGGGCCGATGCCGGCACCCGATACCTGGTGCTGGAGATGGGTGCCAGCCGCAAGGGCGACCTTGCGTACCTGACCGGGCTCGCACCGCCCCAGGTCGGGCTGGTGCTCAATGTCGGCACCGCGCACGTGGAGCGTATGGGAGGCGCCCTGGCCGACGTGGCCGAGGCCAAAGGCGAGCTGGTCGAGGCACTGCCGCCGGACGGGTTCGCCCTGCTCAACGCCGACGACCCGTACGTCACCGGCATGCTCGGCCGCACCAAGGCCCAGATCCTGTTGTACGGCAGGTCGGCGATGGCGCCGGTACGAGCCGAAAACGTGCGGATGGACGAGCGGGCGCGACCCGCGTTCATGCTGGTGACACCCTCCGGCCGCGCCCCGGTCGAGCTCGACCTCATCGGCGAGCACCAGGTGAGCAACGCCCTGGCCGCCGCCGCCGTCGCCACCGCACTCGGCCTGAGCGTGGCCGAGATCGCCGACGGGCTGAACGCCGCACAGCGGCGCTCCGCCGGCCGGCTCGAGATCATCGAACGACCCGACGGCATCACCATCGTCAACGACGCCTACAACGCCAACCCCGAATCCATGCGGGCCGGGCTGCGGGCGGCCAAGGCCCTGGCCGGCACCCGCCGTACCGTCGCCGTGCTCGGCGCGATGGGCCAGCAGGCGCACGCCTCCCGCGCCCGGCACGCCGAGATGGGCCGACTCGTCGCCAACCTCCGCTACGACCTGCTGATCGCGGTGGGAACAGGAGATCCGCTCGCGATGGCGGAAGCAGCGGAGTCCGCCAACCAGGGCGTCGCCGTCCACACCGTCCAGGACGTGGCCGGGGCCATCACGCTGGCCACGGCGCTTCTCCAGCCGGGAGACGTGGTGCTCATCAAGGCCTCCAGCGAGATCGGGCTCAGTGCCTGCGCCCGCGCGCTGGCCGGCGCCTGACCGTATCGGCGAGGGGGCCGTACAACCGATGCGAGATCCCGGGGAGCAGATGGAGGCAACGGCGTGACGGCGACGTTCGACTACCGCTGGCATCTGCGCGCCGTGATGGCGAGCCGCGGCATGTATGCCACCACCGACCTGCGACCGCTCCTGGCCGAACGCGGTTTCAAGCTGTCGCAGAGCCAGGTCTACCGGCTGGTCGCCGAGCGGCCGGAACGGCTGAATCTGCGCCTGCTGATGGCCCTGCTGGACATTCTCGACTGCACGATGGAGGACCTGATCGAGCCGGTCCAGAATGCGGGCGGCCGGGAGGCCGCCGAGCGGCGTTCCGGTGCGGAGACCCGATTCGGCTCGCGGCCGACCCGGGCGCGCGTCCTGCCCGAATAGGTCTTCGTACGCCCCGGACAACTGAACAGTTTTTGGTCTCCGAAATGAGCAGGCACTCCGTCTAGCCTGCCGGAACAAGGCTGGCGAAACGGAGTTCCATGCGTACTATCGGGCTCATCGGCGGGTTGAGCTGGGAATCGACCGTAATCTACTACCAGATCATCAACCAGCGGGTACGCGAGAGACTCGGCGGCAGCCATTCCGCCAACAGCCTCATCTGGTCGGTCGACTACACGACCGTCGAGGACCTCATCTTCGCCGACCGCTGGGACGAGGTGAGCAGACTGCTGGCCGGTGCCGGCGGGAAACTGGAGGATCTCGGCGCCGAGGTCCTGCTCATCTGCAGCAACACCTTCAGCCGGGTGAGCGACGACGTGGCGCGGGCGGCGAGCGTGCCCGTGCTGCACATCGCGGACGCCGTGGGCGCCGAGGTCCGCGCCAGGGGAATGCGCAAGGTCGGTCTGCTGGGCACTCAGTTCACCATGGAGCAGTCCTTCTACCGGGATCGGCTGGCCGCCCACGGCTTCGACGTGGTGGTCCCGCGGCGCGAGCAGCGGGAAATGGTCCATCATGTGATCTTCGACGAACTGATACGCGGGGTGCTCCGGGAATCGTCCAGGGACGCCTACGCCCAGATCATCGCCGATCTCGCGGACGACGGCG
>NZ_JAUZQF010000071.1 GCF_030718205.1 Nonomuraea turcica | reverse complement strand
GGTTGCTGTTTGTTGTTTGAGATTTGCATAGTGGACGCGAGCATCTTTGTGGCCAAGTTTTTTAGGGCACACGGTGGATGCCTTGGCATCAGGAGCCGATGAAGGACGTGGGAGGCTGCGTTAAGCCTCGGGGAGTCGCCAACCAGACGTTGATCCGGGGATGTCCGAATGGGGAAACCTAGCACCAGTCATGTGGTGTTGCCTCCGCCTGAATGTATAGGGCGGTTGGTGGTAACGCGGGGAAGTGAAACATCTCAGTACCCGTAGGAAGAGAAAACAAGAGTGATTCCGTGAGTAGTGGTGAGCGAAAGCGGATGAGGCTAAACCGGGCGTGTGTGATAGCCGGCAGGCGTTGCACGTCCGGGGTCGTGGGACCCTCTGGCAGTCTCTGCCGAGTCTGCAAGAAGTGATAAACCTTCGAGGTAGTTGAAAGCTCTGGGAAGGGCTGCCGTAGACCGTGAGAGCCGGGTAGGCGAAATCTTGAAGGCTTCTTGAGGGGATCCCAAGTAGCACGGGGCCCGAGAAATCCTGTGTGAATCTGCCAGGACCACCTGGTAAGCCTAAATACTCCCTGGTGACCGATAGTGCACGAGTACCGTGAGGGAAAGGTGAAAAGTGCCCCGGTGAGGGGTCGTGAAATAGTACCTGAAACCGTGTGCCTACAAGCCGTAGGAGCTTACATGAGGTTCGCCTTGTGTGTGATGTGACTGCGTGCCTTTTGAAGAATGAGCCTGCGAGTTATGGTGTGTGGCGAGGTTAACCCGTGTGGGGGAGCCGTAGCGAAAGCGAGTCTGAAGAGGGCGTTTGAGTCGCATGCTGTAGACCCGAAGCGGAGTGATCTACGCATGGGCAGGTTGAAGCTCAGGTAAGACTGGGTGGAGGACCGAACCCACCAGGGTTGAAAACCTGGGGGATGATCTGTGTGTAGGGGTGAAAGGCCAATCAAACTCCGTGATAGCTGGTTCTCCCCGAAATGCATTTAGGTGCAGCGTCACGTGTTTCTTGCCGGAGGTAGAGCACTGGATGGCCGATGGGCCCGACAAGGTTACTGACGTCAGCCAAACTCCGAATGCCGGTAAGTGAGAGCGTGGCAGTGAGACTGCGGGCGATAAGGTTCGTAGTCGAGAGGGAAACAGCCCAGATCACCGACTAAGGCCCCTAAGCGTGTGCTAAGTGGGAAAGGATGTGGAGTCGCAGAGACAACCAGGAGGTTGGCTTAGAAGCAGCCACCCTTGAAAGAGTGCGTAATAGCTCACTGGTCAAGTGATTCTGCGCCGACAATGTAGCGGGGCTCAAGCACACCGCCGAAGTCGTGGCACTCAGACGTAGTCTGGGTGGGTAGGGGAGCGTCGTGCAGCCGGTGAAGCAGCAGAGTGATCTAGTTGTGGAGGCTGTGCGAGTGAGAATGCAGGCATGAGTAGCGAATCGAGGGTGAGAAACCCTCGCGCCGGATGACCAAGGGTTCCTGGGGCAGGCTAATCCGCCCAGGGTAAGTCGGGACCTAAGGCGAGGCCGACAGGCGTAGTCGATGGACAACGGGTTGATATTCCCGTACCCGCTTCAATGCGCCCATATCGAACCTCGTGATGCTAAGAGTCCTTAGCTCGGGTTGTCCTTCGGGACGGCCGTCAGGGTGAACGCTCGAACCGATCGGGTAGTAGGTAAGCGATGGGGTGACGCAGGAAGGTAGTCCAGCCCAGGCGATGGTTGACCTGGGGTAAGCATGTAGGGCGGAACGTAGGTAAATCCGCGTTCCATTCAGCCTGAGATGTGATGCCGAGCCGATTGTGGTGAAGTGGATGATCCTATGCTGCCGAGAAAAGCCTCTAGTGAGTGTTGTGGCGGCCCG
The DNA here is from genome assembly GCF_030718205.1 of Nonomuraea turcica. GTDB lineage: Bacteria > Actinomycetota > Actinomycetes > Streptosporangiales > Streptosporangiaceae > Nonomuraea. The sequence goes on along the minus strand of NZ_JAUZQF010000071.1, from coordinate 1,309 downwards.
TACCCTAAACCGACTCAGGTGGTCAGGTAGAGAATACTAAGGCGATCGGGTGAACTGTGGTTAAGGAACTCGGCAAATTGCCCCCGTAACTTCGGGAGAAGGGGGACCTCTGCTGGTGATCGGACTAGCTCTGTGAGCTGGTGGGGGTCGCAGTGGCCAGGGGGAAGCGACTGTTTACTAAAAACACAGGTCCGTGCGAAGTCGTAAGACGATGTATACGGACTGACGCCTGCCCGGTGCCGGAACGTTAAGGGGACCGCTTAGTCAGCGCAAGCTGGCGAAGGTGAGAACTTAAGCGCCGGTAAACGGCGGTGGTAACTATAACCATCCTAAGGTAGCGAAATTCCTTGTCGGGTAAGTTCCGACCTGCACGAATGGCGTAACGACTTCCCCGCTGTCTCAACCGCAGACCCGGCGAAATTGCACTACGAGTAAAGATGCTCGTTACGCGCAGCAGGACGGAAAGACCCCGGGACCTTCACTACAGCTTGACATTGGCGTTTGGAGCGTCTTGTGTAGGATAGGTGGGAGACTGGGAAGCTCGGACGCTAGTTCGGGTGGAGTCATTGGTGAAATACCACTCTGGTCGTTTTGAACGTCTAACCCTGGTCCGTGATCCGGATCGGGGACAGTGTCTGGTGGGTAGTTTAACTGGGGCGGTTGCCTCCTAAAGAGTAACGGAGGCGCCCAAAGGTTCCCTCAGCCTGGTTGGCAATCAGGTGTCGAGTGTAAGTGCACAAGGGAGCTTGACTGTGAGACTGACGGGTCGAGCAGGAGCGAAAGCTGGGACTAGTGATCCGGCATCGGCATGTGGAAGCGGTGTCGCTCAACGGCTAAAAGGTACCCCGGGGATAACAGGCTGATCTTCCCCAAGAGTCCATATCGACGGGATGGTTTGGCACCTCGATGTCGGCTCGTCGCATCCTGGGGCTGGAGTAGGTCCCAAGGGTTGGGCTGTTCGCCCATTAAAGCGGTACGCGAGCTGGGTTTAGAACGTCGCGAGACAGTTCGGTCCCTATCCGCTGCGCGCGCAGGAGACTTGAAAGGGGCTGTCCCTAGTACGAGAGGACCGGGACGGACGAACCTCTGGTGTGCCAGTTGTACCGCCAGGTGCACGGCTGGTTGGCTACGTTCGGAAGGGATAACCGCTGAAAGCATCTAAGCGGGAAGCTCGCCTTGAGATGAGGTCTCCCACCACGAGAGTGGGTAAGGCCCCCGGTAGACGACCGGGTTGATAGGCCGGAGGTGGAAGCGCGGTAACGCGTGGAGCTGACCGGTACTAATAGGCCGAGGACTTGACCACAAAGCA
>NZ_JAUZQF010000070.1 GCF_030718205.1 Nonomuraea turcica | reverse complement strand
TTATGTGGAATCTGGTTTGTCAAGCCGCGTCGATTAGTCTGGTCAGTAGGGTGCCGGATCTCCGAGCAGGACGACCTTGCTGACAACGGGGTCGAAGCCGAGGACCGGGTGTTCTTGGCTTCCGCCTTCCGGGGTCATCAGCACCGGCTTGCCGAGTTCGCTTCCGATCGCCCGCAGGAAGTCGCAGAGTGTGTCGACCCCTTCTTGACCTTGCAGTTCACGAAGGTCGACGTCGAAGTCGATCTCGGTCTCTGACATGAGCCGGAAGATTGCGAGCACGCCCGGAGCAGGCCAGACTCGCAGCGAGACCGTCTCAGCGTCGGGTGGACGAGCGAGCACTTCGGCGGCGGTGGGCAGCGGCAGCACCGTGTCGCCTTGCGAGTACTGCCACTGCCATCCACGCGCTCTGACCAGGTCCAGGACGCTCTGCCAGTCCTCGACGGTGGCGTCCGGGACGAAGAGGTCCGGCAATGCGCCCATTAAGTCGGGATCGAAGAATTCCCTGACCTCGTCCCATCGGAGATCCGTCATGCCGTCATGCTGCCTGGTCAAGGGGCCTTCCGCAGCTTGATTATGTCGGCGTCTGGTTGACAGTGATGATCGGAAGCAGCGTCGCGTGGGCCGGAATACCGATCTGCCGCGGGGTCGCGCCGGATGGTGTGGGGACGTCGGCGAGACGTTCCAGAAGCTGGCCAAGGGCGGCTTGGCCGTCGTCGACCGCGGCTCGCTCGTCGTCGGTGAGCGGGACGGCGGCGAGCATGCGCTGCAGGTTATCCTTGGCTTCCAGCAGCAGCGCTTTGGAGGAGTCCTTCGGGGTGTAGAAGTCGCACTTGGCGCAGGCCATCCGGTGCGGGCACTGCTCGAAGAAGGTGTAGTTGCAGAACCCGTGCCCCAGGTCGTAGTACTGCCACGGCTCGCCGGCGGCTGCAGCCCCGCTCTCGACGGCGTCCCGATCGACCAGCACCTCGATGGTGCGCACGTTGCGTTCGAAGTAGCCGGCGTCGCGGTATGCCTTGGACAGTGTGTTCGGGGTGATCTTGGCGTAATGCTGCGTAGTGTCGGCTGAACGGTGCCCGAGCCAGGCCTGAAGCTCGAACAGTGTCATCGGCTCCTTGGCGTTGTAGAGCTGGCTGGCGATCGTGGACCGGGCGCGGTGGCTGGTGATGTTCCCTCGGACGTCAGCGGTCGGGACGCCCGCCTTTCGACACAGGGATGGGATGATCGTTTTGTTGATGTAGACCTTGGCGACCCGGCGGGCTCGCATCGCGAACAGCAGGTCGACATGCTCGCCGGTCTTGGTGTCCAGCATCCTCGGCTGGTCGGGTCGCACCGCTTCCCATGCCTCGATCGCCTTGCCCAGCAACGGATCCACTGGCTTGGTGAAGGCGGTTCCGGTCTTGTGGGCGGGGATGTCCAGCAGGCAGACAGCGTCCTGGGCGAGCACGTCGGCAGAGTCGCCCGGAATAGGGGCGCCGTCGTGCTGCCACCGAATACAGCCGACCCGCAGCCGCGAAATCTCGTCGCTGCGCTCCCCGGCGAACAGCCAGGTCAGCGTGATGGCGCGGATGAGCTCCATCGGGTAGCACGGGCCGCTGGCGTTGGCGGGCAGGTCTTCGGCCTCGATGTTCAAGCCGGCCCACAACAGCTTGGCCCAGACGTCGTCGGCGATGACTCTGGGGTTCGGGCCGATGAGCGCCAGGACGCTGCGCGGGGTGGCCAGCGCTCGTGCGGGGTCAAACCGCCGCGGAATCCACTCCCACTCTTGCAAGTCCCGGAAGAACGCCCTGGTCGCGGTGAGCATGCCGGCCTTGGTGCGTGGGCTGACGGGCTGGCCAGAGCGCTTGGACAGGCCGACCGTGCGCTGGATGTAGTCGCCGACGTTCATGCGATCGACCGCCGCGACCCACGCTGCGCAGGTCTGCCGCGTCCACTGGTCCGGCGTGGTGATTTCCGGGTGCTGATCGGCTAACCAGCGGCCGGCCTTGGCCATCATTCCCCGGACGATGCCGCGAACTTTCGGGGTCAGGGCGGAAGTGTCGTGCCAGCGTTCGATCCATTTTGTCCAGGCCGCTGGCGCGCCCTCGATGGCGGGCATCGTGCCGTGCACGGAGAACGACGGAGGTTCGCAAAATCCCAGCGCGGCGACGGCTCGTTGGATACCGAAGAGCGCTCCGAGATGCCATCGCCGCATGCCCGTGCCCTGGCGAAGCCGATCGAACGCCTCGGTGGTCAGATCCTCCAGCAGAGGGCTGTGGTTGAGCAGCAGCGACTGGCAGATCACGGTGGTCATCCGGTGGTCGGAGTTTCGGCCGATGCGGTAGCCCCATTGCTCCAGAAGGTCGGTGATCTGTTCCTGCGCCCGGTCGACGGCGTCTTTGCCGAACACCCGCCAGGACAGGGCCAGCCGGTTGAAGCCACCGAGTTGGTCGAAGCTGGTGAACCCGCCCAGCAGGTAGGCGTAGGCGGCGACGTAGGGGCGGACGGTGCCGTCGATCCAACCGGGCCAGGGGTGTTCAAACGCGGCGACGCTGACGCCGATCAAACCTAACCAGTCGTGCTCGGACCAGGCCCAGTAGCTGGTGTTCTCCTCGGCGCAGCGCAACAGCACCAGGCCGATCGCGTCGGTAATCGCGCGCCGGTGATGCGGGGTGTCGGGGCACCACAGCGCGGCCCGCGCGTCGTCCAGTGGGCGCAGTAGCCGACTGATGACGGGCCATCCCGGGTGGTCCCGGTCGTAGCAGCGGCGCCGACGCAGGTTCAGCCCGAGCCGACGCAGCGCTTCCAGTTCCGTCTCGGTGAGATCTGGCCGGCGGTCGTATCCGGCCAGGTTGACCGGCCATGGCCAGCCGGGAGCTGCGGCCGTCACGCTGACGGCCGCCGATGTCATCGTGGTCACCAGCCTGCTGCCTCCGTCGCCGACCGGTCGAGGCGGGCCAGCATCTCCACCCGCCAGGCATGGATCTGCCCCATGCCCTTGTTGAGCTTGTCAGCAAGATCGCGGCCGGACAGGTGGATGTAGGTCAAGGTCGCGTCGGTGGTTCGGTGGCCGGCGAATGTTGCGATCGCATGCAGTTCCCACCCCATCCGGGCCAGATCGGTCAGGCAGAGATGCCGGGTGGTGTGCGTGGAGAATCGTGGAATCCCCGCGGCCAAAGCGATCTTGCGGACGACTTTCGACCAGGTCCACAACGTCAGCGGCTCGGCGTGGTTGCGGCGGGACTCCGACAGGAACAGTGGCCCGCGTGCCCGGCTGATTCCGGCCCGGTGAGTGAGATAACTGGATAGCAGTGCCCCAGTGGGCGCAGAGTACGGCACGATGCGTTCTAGCCGGTTCTTCGTCGTCTCGGCTCGGATCCGCAGCATGCGATGGCCCGGGTCGAGATCGTCGGTGCGCAGGGAGCACAGCTCCTCGCGGCGCAACGCCGCATCGTAGGCGAGCGCCAGCATGACGCGGTTGCGAACGCATTCTCCGGCAGCGACGGCGAGGATGTCCCTCCACTGCTGCTCGGTGGGGATCCACGGCAGCTTCGTCAGCCTGGGGACAAGGCCGCGCTGATGTCCGCCGCCCCTGCGCTCGGGTGTGTAGCGGCCCCGGCCGACCGGGTTGGAGTCTCGTATCCCCTCCTCCATTAAGTAGTCGTAGTACAGCCGCACGGGCACCAATCGCTGCTGGATCGTGGCGTTGGCCAGGCCCGAACCGGAGTCGATCGACACGACGTTCGCCCCTCGACGACTGGGCCGGGAGGTTAGTTCACGCACGTACCCGGCGACGTGGGCGCGGTTCGCCGTGACCGGGTCGATGCCCTCGCGGTCGCACATCGTCAGATACTCGGCCAGGCCGCAGGCGTAAGCGTCGATCGTTCGGGGCGCTCGCCCCAAGTCCGTCCATATCCGCAGCCACTCGGCCGCC
>NZ_JAUZQF010000007.1 GCF_030718205.1 Nonomuraea turcica | reverse complement strand
CTCACCCTCACGGCCTTGTAGCGATCACTAGCGACTCGACACCGCACATGATCACTCAAGGCCGTCTTGCTGTCCCCGAAACGATCAAACCCCGCTCAGCACAACAATCCGGAGGATAAAGAACAAGCTAGGCGAGGGTGATCTCCACGGGGAGCTTCTTGATGCCGTTGACGAAGTTGGAGCGCACACGGGGCACCTCGCCGGTGAGGCGGATGTCGGCGAGGCGGGGGATGAGCTCCTCGAACATGATGCGGATCTCGGTGCGCGCCAGGAGGTTGCCCAGGCACAGGTGAGGGCTGCCCTTGCCGAAGGTGACGTGGTCGTTCTTGGTGCGGGTGACGTCGAAGGCGTACGGGTCGGAGAAGACGGCCTCGTCGCGGTTGCCCGCGGCGTACCACATGACGACCTTGTCGCCCTCCTTGATCTGCTTGCCGCCCAGGTCGACGTCCCGGGTCGCGGTGCGGCGGAAGTGGTAGACGGGGGAGGCCCAGCGCAGGAACTCCTCGACGGCGTCCGGGATGAGCGAGGGGTCCCGGCGCAGCAGGTCGAGCTGGTCCGGGTGCTGGATCAGGGCCAGCATGGTGTGGGAGATGGCGTGCCGGGTGGTCTCGTTGCCGGCGACGACGAGCAGCAGGAAGTAGTTGTCGAAGTCCTGTTCCGACAGGGGGATGCCGTCGCGCGGGGTCTGGTTGACCAGGCGGGAGACCAGGTCGGTGCCATCGCCGCCGCGGCGCTGCCTGGCCAGTTCGCGGCCGTACTCGAAGACCTCCAGTGAGGCGGGGGAGCGGAAGGGCAGGTGGCGGTATTGCTCGCTCTCCTCGCTGTCCAGGAGCACGTCGGCGTAGTCGGGGTCGGTGTTGCCGATGATGCGGTTGCCCCAGTCGATGAGCTTCTTGGTGTCGCCGTCGGGGACGTCGAGCAGGCGGGCCAGCACGTTGATGGGGAAGTCGGCGGAGACGTCGGTGACGAAGTCGAAGGCGCCCTTGGCGAGGGCGGCGTCGAGGGTGGTGGCGGTCAGGCCGCGCAGGAAGTCGGCGTACTGGCTGATGACCGCGGCGCCGAACTGGCGCTGGAGCAGGCTGCGCAGGGCGCGGTGGCGCACCCCGTCCAGCTCGAGGATGGAGGCACGGCGCTTGATCTGGTCGTCGTCGACCTCTTCCAGGTTGACGAACTTGGTGGAGGTGAACGTCTCGGCGTCGCGGTCGACGCGGGTGATGTCCTCGTGGCGGGTGACGGCCCAGAAGCCGGCGTTGGGCGCGGGCTCCGGCTGCCAGTGGACGGGGTCCTCCTGGTGCAGGGTGCGGAACATCCGCCACGGCGTGACGCCGTCGGTGAAGTTGCCGGGGTCGGCGAGGTCGACCTCGTCGAGGGGGAGGGGCTCGGGGATCACTGTGCTCTCACAGGTGGTAGGCGTACTCGGTGAACTCCCAGTCGGTGACGTGCCGATGGAAGCGTTCGATCTCGTTGCGCTTGTAGGCGAGGTAGGAGGCGGCGAAGTCCTTGCCGAGCAGGTCGGTCAGCTCACCGTCGGCTTCGAAGGCGTCCAGCGCGTCGGCGAGCGTCATCGGCAGCACCGCGGCCCGGGCGGTGTCGTAGCCGTACCCCTCCAGCGGGGGCGGCGGCTCCAGACCGGCGCGTACCCCCAGCAGCGCGGCGGCGATCGCGCCGGCGATCAGCAGGTACGGGTTCGCGCTCGCGTCGCCGAGGCGCAGCTCGAAGCGGGCGCCGGAGCCGCGCTCGGGCGGGACGCGCACCATGGCGCTGCGGTTGTCGAGGCCCCAGTCGATCAGCCAGGGCGCGAGCGTGTCGGGTCCGAACCGCTTGTAGGAGTTGATGGTGGGGTTGGCCAGCGCCGCGAGCGCCGGGGCGTGGGCCAGGACGCCGGCGATGGCGTGCCGGGCGCTGTCCGACAGCCCGTACGGCGCCGATGGGTCGTCGAAGGCGTTCGTGTCACCTGAGGTGCAGGACAGGTGGAGGTGGAAGCCGGAGCCGCCTTCGTCGTTGAACGGCTTGGCCATGAAGGTGGCCAGGCGACCCTCGGCGCGGGCCAGCTCTTTGATCGCCGCCTTGAACAGGAACGTGCGGTCGGCGGCGTCCAGGGCGGCGGAATGCACGAGGTTGATCTCGAACTGGCCGCTGCTGAACTCGTGGTTGCCCATGCTCGCGCCCACGCCGAGATCGCGCAGGTGGCGCAGCGTGCGCAGGAGGTGGCCGTCGGGGTCGCCGCGGCGCCCGGCGACGTAGACGTTGCCGGGGGCCTCGGCGTAGCGCCGCCATCCGCTGGGCGTGCCGGGGGCGGGCTCGCACAGGAAGTACTCCAGCTCAGGGCCCACCACCGGGCTCAGCCCCTGCTCGGAGCAGCGGTCGAGGACGGCCCTCAGCAGGTCGCGCGGCGACTCGGGCACGGCGTCCCCGGTGGCGGGATCGACGACCTCGCCGAGACACCAGGCGACGCCGGGTTCCCACGGCAGCGGGTTGAGCGTGCCGAGGTCCGGTCGCACCACGATGTCGGGCAGCCCGGCGTCCAGACCGCCCGCGACCGGCACCACGTCTCCCTGGGGGCTGGTGTGGTAGACGGCGCGGCAGAAGGCCAGCCCGTGCTCGCAGGCGCCGGCCAGGTGGTCGACCAGGACATCCCGCGCCCGGTCGGTGCCGATGAGGTCGGGGTAGACCACGCGGACCACGTCCACGTCCTGACCGGCCAGGCGGTCCAGGTGCTCGTGGATGCGTGCGATGTCGTGAGCGCTCATCGGCGTCTCCTCGGGCGGGGAGGGGGGAGGCACTACGGCGTGACCGCAGGTTCGTTTGAAGCCAAACGATATGTGCTGGTAGGCAGCCTCGCAAGAGGGTGACCCTCCTATTTTGCGTGGTCCCGGCTCTTGACCTGGTCGTCTCCATCTCCTTATGTTGTTTGGACCCAAACGAATTAGGGGGTATGGCCTTGAAGGTCGTCGTCGACATGAACAAGTGTCAGGATCACGGGCAGTGCGTGTTCGCCGCTCCCGACGTCTTCCAGCTCGACGACGCCGGGCATCTGGCGTACGTCGCCGAGCCGGACGAGTCGCTGCGCGCCGACGTCGAGGACGCCGCGGACGTGTGCCCGCTGCAGGCCATCACGATCGAGGACTGACGTGACAGGTCGTGTCGTCGTGGTCGGCGCCTCGCTGGGTGGCCTGCGCGCCGCCGAGCAGCTGCGCGCGGCCGGCTGGACCGGGGCGATCACCGTGGTCGGTGACGAGCCGGTGATGCCCTATAACCGGCCGCCCCTGTCGAAGGAGGTGCTCGCCGGCAAGGGTTCCTTCGAGTCGCTGGCCTTCCGGCCCCGGGCGAGCGTCGCCGACGTGGAGTGGGTGCTCGGTGCCGCCGTGACCTCCGCGGACCTGGGCCGTCGTGTTCTGGGCCTGGCCCATGGCGCCGAGCTGGCCTTCGACGGCCTGGTCGTCGCCACCGGCGTGCGCCCGCGGCGGCTGGGCTGCCCGGGCCCGCTCCGAGGCCGCCACACCGTTCGCACCGTGGCCGACGCCCGCGCCCTGCGGACCGAGCTGGTCCGCCCGGGCGCGCGGGTCGCCGTGGTCGGCGCCGGGTTCATCGGCTGCGAGGTGGCCGCCACCGCCGTCGCGCTCGGCGCCGCCGAGGTGATCGTGGCCGATCCGGAGCCGCTGCCGATGCTCCGTCCTCTCGGCGAGCTGCTGGCCCGCGACCTGCTACGCCGCCACGAGCAACGGGGTGTGCGCTTCGCGCTCGGTACGGCCGTCACCGGTTTCGAGGGCGAGGACCGGGTGACCGGTGTGGTGCTGGGGGACGGGCGGCGGCCGGCCGCGGACGTGGTGATCGAGGCGGTGGGCTCTATTCCCAACACCGAGTGGCTGGCGGGCAACGGCCTCGACCTCGCCGACGGCGTGCGCACCGACGAGCTGCTGCGCGTGGGCGGTCTGCCGCACGTGGTGGCCGTCGGCGACGTCGCCCGCTTCCCCAACGCCCGCTACGACGGTGTGCCGCGCCGCATCGAGCATTGGTCGATGCCCGCCGACACCGCCAAGCGCGCCGCGAGAACCCTGGCCGCGCATCTCGCCGGTGCCGAGCCCGACCCTGAGCCGTTCGCGCCGCTGCCCACCTTCTGGAGCGACCAGCACGACTTCCGCCTGCAGTGCTTCGGCGCCCCGGCGCTCGGCCTGGACGACGTCCGCGTCCTCGAGGGCGAGCCCGGCGGTGACGTCGTCGCCGGCTACCACTCGGCCGGACGGCTGGTCGGCGTCGTCGCCCTGGGCGGCCCCGCCGCCACCGCCGCGGCCGCCCGTCACCGCTCCGGCCTGCTCAAGCCGCCCGCTCTCACCGCCTAGAGGAAACGCATGACCTTCTGGTATCCGCACACGGCCACTGGCCGGTCCTCCTTGATCCCCGCACCGCCGTGGCGCTACTCCGGCGACCTGCTCACCGTCGAGTACCGCACGGACCCGGCCCGGGTCCGGGAGCTGCTGCCCGAGCCGCTGGAGCTCGCCCCCGAGGACCCCGGCGCGGTCGCGCTCATCTGGGCCGACTGGCAATCCTGCTCCGCCTCGGGGGAGGAGCTGCTCGATCCGGTACGCGCCCAGTACAAGGAGGCGTTCGCGGTCGTGCGCTGCTCCTATCGGGGGCGTACGTACTCCCGCTGTGTCTACATCTGGGTGGACAAGGACTTCGCGATCGCCCGCGGCCTCCATCAGGGCTACCCCAAGAAGCTCGGCTCCATCCACCTGACCCGTCCCCACCCGTACGGGCCCGCGCCGCGCATCGAACCGGGCGCCCGTTTCGGCGCGACGCTCGCCGCCGCCGACCGGAGGCTCGCGCAGGTCGTGGTGACGCTGCGCGAGCCGGCGGAGAGCAACGGGTTCGTCAACGGCCATCCGATGGCGCACCACCGCCGGCTGCCCTCCGTCGAGAAGGGCGGCGGGCTCGCGCTCGACGAGCTCATCGAGTCCGGCGCGGCCTCCTTCGAAGGCGGGACGCCCTGGCGGGGAGAGGCCGACCTGGAGCTGTTCGAGGCGCCTACCGAGGAACTCGCCCAGTTGGAGATCCACGAGCCGATCGGCGCCTACTACCGCCAGGTCGGCGTCGTGTGGGACGGCGGCACGGTACTCGAAGGAAAGGAACGCTGATGACCGCGCACACCGCGACCGTCGCCGGGATCGCCGTCGACACCCGGCACTGGATCGGCGGCGCCCGCGTCGCCTCCGCCACGACCTTCACCGACGAGTCACCCATCGACGGCCACGTCCTCGCCGAGATCGCCCGCGGCGGGGAGGCCGAGGCCGAAGCGGCCGTCGCCGCGGCCCAGGCCGCCTTCCCCGCCTGGGCGGCCACGCCGCCCGCCGAGCGCGCCCGCCTCCTGCGCGCGATCGCCGACGGCGTCGACAAACGCCTCGAGGAGCTGGCGATCGTCGAGACGACCGACAACGGCGCGCTGCTGCGCTCGCACCGGCGCGGCGTGATGCCGCGGGTCGCGCACAACTTCCGCTTCTTCGCCGACTGGCTGGAACGCCTCGGGCACGAGGACTTCGACACCCGCGGCCACGCCAACCACGTCTCCTGGGACCCGGCGGGCCCGTGCGTCCTGATCACGCCGTGGAACGCGCCGCTGATGCTGTCCACCTGGAAGGTGGCCCCCGCGCTGGCCGCCGGGAACACCGTGGTGCTCAAGCCCGCCGAGTGGTCGCCGCTCACCGCCTCGCTGCTGGCCGACATCGCCTCCGAGGCCGGGCTGCCGGCGGGGGTCCTCAACGTCGTCCAGGGATACGGCGCGGAGGCGGGCGCCGCCCTGGTGGCCCATCCGGGCGTCCGCCGCATCAGCTTCACCGGCTCGGTGCCCACCGCCAAGCACATCGCCCGAGCCGCCGCCGCCAACCTCGTCCCCACCAGCTTCGAGCTGGGCGGGAAGTCGCCGCTGCTGGTCTTCGCCGACGCCGACCTCGACCTTGCCGTGGAGCTGGCGGTCGAGCAGTACGACAACGCCGGGCAGGTGTGCCTGGCCGCGACCCGGCTGCTCGTCGAGTCCTCGATCGCCGAGGAGTTCACCCGCCGCTTCACCGCCAAGGCGGCGGAACTGCGCCAGGGCGACCCGCGGGACGAGGCCACCGACATCGGGCCCAACATCCACGCCCGTCAGCTCGACAAGATCGACGGGTTCGTGCGGCGGGCGCTGGCCGCAGGAGCGCGAGCCGTCATCGGCGGCGGCCCGAACACCGGCCTCGGCGGCCTGTACTACCGGCCGACGCTGCTCACCGATGTGGCCCAGGACAGCGAGATCGTCCAGGAGGAGGTGTTCGGCCCGGTGCTGACCCTGCAGACCTTCGACACCGAGGAGGAAGCGGTCCGGCTGGCCAACGACACCCGCTTCGGCCTGGCCGCCACCGTCGCCACGGGCGACCGCGCCCGCGCCGAGCGGGTCACCGCCCGGCTCGTCGCCGGGACGGTCTGGGTGAACTGCTTCTTCGTTCGCGACCTGCAGGCGCCCTTCGGCGGCTCCCGCGCATCCGGCGTCGGCCGCGAGGGCGGCACCTGGAGCTTCGACTTCTACTGCGACCTGAAGAACACCGTCACCGCGCCGAAGGGATGGAACGGCCATGGGTGAGATCGTCGGGGCGGGCCTGCTGGCGCACGTCCCCACCATCGTGCTGCCGGAGGAGGAACGCAGGGAGCTGAACGAGGGCAAGGAGATCACCCTCGTCACCGGCCTGCGCGAGCTGCGCCAGGAGGTCTTCGAGACCCTCGACTACGACACCGTCGTGGTGCTGGACTCGCACTGGGCCACCACCGTGGAGTTCGTGGTCACCGCGCACGACCGCCGCGCGGGGCTGTTCACCTCCGAGGAGCTGCCGCGCGGCATGTGCCGGATGCTGTACGACTTCCCGGGCGACCCCGAGCTGGCTCACAACGTGGCCTCCTTCGCCGACAAGCACGGCACCTGGATCACCCCGATCGACGACACGTACCTGCCGATCTACTACGCCACCATCAACCTGTGGAAGTTCCTCGGCGAGGGCCTGCCGGACAAGCGGTGGGTCACGATCGGGGTGTGCCAGACCGGCGACATGGAGGACCACCTGCGCCTGGGCCGCGCCCTGGCCGACGGCATCGCGGCCACCCCCGGCCGCAAGGTGCTGATCATCGCCTCCGGCGCGCTGTCGCACACGTTCTGGCCGCTGCGCGAGCTACGCGACCACGAGGCCAGCGACCCGCGCCACATCTTCACCCCCGAGGCGCGTGCGGCCGATGAGCAGCGCATCGCCTGGTTCAAGCAGGGCCGCCACGACCGGGTCCTGGAGACGATGCCGGAGTTCTGGCGGTTCAAGCCGGAGGCCCGCTTCTCCCACTACCTCATGATGTCCGGCGCACTCGGGGAGACGGCCTGCACCGCGCCCGCCCGCCAGTACGGGGAGTACGAGAACTCCGTCGGCACCGGCCAGGTCCACCTCTGGTTCGACCGCCCCGCCGGCGGCTGGACCGTCCCCCGACAGGAGCACACCCATGCCTGAGTACCGCCGGATCCTGATCAACGGCGCCGTCGTCGAGACGGTTCGCGAGGGGGACGAGCTCATGGCCGGCGACGGCCGCCGTGTGAAGATCGACGACGCGGTCCATCTGCCGCCGGTCGTCCCCTCGAAGATCATCGCGGTGCACCTCAACCACCGCAGCCGGGTCGAGGAGTTCCAGATCAAGCTCTCGGCCACGCCGACGTACTTCCACAAGCCGACCTCATCGCTCAACGCCCACCGGGGCGAGGTCGTGCGCCCCGAGGGCTGCAAGTGGCTCAACTACGAGGGCGAGGTGGCCATCGTCATCGGCCGGACCTGCCGCAACATCGCTCCCGCCGACGCGGAGGAGTACATCGCCGGTTACACCGTCGCCAACGACTTCGGCCTGCACGACTTCCGTGACACCGACGCCGGCTCCATGCTGCGGGTCAAGGGCTCCGACACCCTCTGCCCGCTCGGTCCGGGCCTGGTCACCGACTGGGACTTCCACGGCAAGCACCTGCGCACGTACGTCAACGGCGAGCTCGCCCAGGACGGCTCCACCGACGAGATGACGTGGGACATGCACTACCTGGTTGCCGACATCGCCCGCACCATCACCCTCTACCCCGGCGACGTCCTGCTGTCCGGCACGCCCGCCAACTCCCGTCCCGTCCAGCCGGGCGACCTGGTGGAGGTCGAGGTGGAGGGCCTGGGACGGCTCGCCAACCGCGTCGTCACCGGCCCGGCTCCGATCCGCACCGACGTCGGCGCGCAGCCCACCGAATCGGAGGAGGTCCTCTCCACTGCCCTCGGCGGCGACTGGGAGTTCCGCGGCATCCGCCCACCGCGACGCTGACCCTCTTGCCAGACGACGACTCACGCTTCATGATGAGGCGCAACTCGTTTGAGTACAAACGAAACCCCCCTTTTCTCTCTGCACCGGCAGGTGACTTCAGTGGACTCTTCAACGACGGCCGCGAGCAGCGTGGCCCAGGACCCACCCGCAGCGGGCAGGCTCAAGCCCAACGCGCTCGGCGTGCTCGGCATCTTGTTCTTCGTCCTCTCCGCGCAGGCCCCGCTGACCGGCATCGCCGGTGCGTTGCCCATCGCCGTGGCACTGGGCAACGGCCCCGCCGCTCCCGCCGCATACCTCGGAGCGGGACTGATCATCCTGCTGTTCTCGGTCGGCTTCGTGGCCATGGGCCGGCACGTCGTCGGCGCCGGGGCCTTCTACGTCTACATCGGCAAGGGACTCGGCCGGACGGCGGGCACCGCCAGCGCCGCGGTCGCGCTGTTCGCCTACTGCACCATCCAGGCCGCCATGTACGGCCTGTACGGCGCCATCGTCTCCGGCCTCGTCGCCCAGTACACCGGCCTGAACGCCCCCTGGTGGGTCTGGTCCCTGGTCACGATCGCCGTGGTGCAGGCGCTCGGGCAGGCCGGCATCGAGATCGGCGCCAGGGTGCTGGCGGTGCTGGTGCTCGCGGAGTTCAGCATCCTGCTCGCCTTCGCCCTGGTCAGCCTGGTCAAGGGAGGCGGTGCCGAAGGGCTCGGCGTCGTCGAGACGTTCTCGCCGGCCGCCGTCCTCGCGGGCGCGCCGGGCGTGGCGCTGATGTTCGCCGTGGCGTCGCTGTTCGGCTTCGAGGCCACCGCCATCTACGGCGAGGAGGCGCGCGACGCCAAGCGCACCGTCCCGAGGGCCACCTATCTGGCGGTGGCCGTGGTCAGCGCCTTCTTCGTGCTCACCTCCTGGATGCTGATCAGTTCGTACGGCCCCTCGAAGGCGGTCGAGGCGGCGGGCAAGGCCCTGGAGTCCGGCGACTCGGCCGGTTTCGTCTTCGCCCCCGTGGTGGCGGCATTCGGCGGCTGGGCCGGCGAGGTGTTGCCGGTTCTCCTGGCCACGTCGCTGTTCGCGGGCCTGCTCGCCTTCCACAACTCCGCCAACCGCTACCTGTACTCGCTCGGCCGCGAAGCGGTGCTCCCGCGCAGGCTCGGCTCTCTCAACCGGCGCCACTCGCCGTCCGTGGCGGGCTGGGTGCAGACCACGATCGCGGTGCTCCTGGTCCTGCCGTTCGCCGCCACCGGGCAGGATCCGGTGCTCACCCTCTTCTCCTGGTTCAGCGGCGTGGCGGTGCTGGCCATGATGGTGATGTACCTGCTCACCTCCGTCTCGGTGGTGGCGTTCTTCCGGCGGGAACGGCTGGACCCGCGGCCGTGGAACACGCTGGTCGCACCGGTCCTCGGAGCGCTCGGCATCGCGGCCGCCATCTGGCTCATCCTCGCCAACTTCCCCACCCTCATCGGCGGCTCGGCGACCACGGCGGTGTGGCTGGCCTGCGCCGTACCGGTCGTCTTCCTCCTCGGGTTGCTCGCCGCCAGACGCGTACGAAAGGAAGCTCATTGATCCCCGATGTCGGGCGCGAGGACTGGGCCGCTCGCGCCGAGCGACTGACCCTGCCCTCCCACCACCACATCGACGGCGCCGGCGAGCCCGGCGGGGGCGCGACCTTCAAGGTCGTGTCCCCCCGGGACGGGCGGATCCTGGGCGAGGTCGCCGACGCCGGGCAGGCCGAGGTGGACCTCGCCGTCGCCGCCGCGCGCCACGCCTTCGACCACGGCCCGTGGCCGCGCCTGGCGCCGGCCGACCGCGGCCGCGCGCTGCTCCGGTTCGCCGACCTGATCGAGGAGCACCGCGCGGACCTGGCGCTGACCATCAGCCTGGAGATGGGCAAACCCGTCAAGGACGCGTACGAGATCGAGCTGCGTGCCGCCATCTCCACCTTCCGCTGGTACGGCCAGCTCGCCGGCAAGCTCACCGACGAATCCCCGCATACCGCGCCCGACGCCCTGGCACTGGTCACCCGTGAGCCCGCCGGTGTGGTGGGCGCGGTCGTGCCGTGGAACTTCCCGCTCACCATCGCGTCGTGGAAGGTCGCCCCCGCCCTGGCGGCCGGCTGCACGGTCGTGCTCAAACCCTCGGAGCACTCGCCGCTGTCAGCGCTCGCGCTGGCGCGGCTGGCCACCGAGGCCGGCCTTCCGCCCGGCGTGCTCAACGTCGTCACCGGCGACGGCCCGGCCGCCGGACGGGCTCTCGGGCTGCACCCGGACGTGGACGTCCTCGCCTTCACCGGCTCCACCGCCGTCGGCCGCCACTTCCTGCGCTACTCCGCCGACTCCAACCTCAAGCGCGTCTGGCTGGAGCTCGGCGGGAAATCGCCGAACATCATCCTGCCCGACGCCCCCGACCTCGACCGGGCCGCGGCCACCGCCGCCTGGGGGATCTTCTTCAACCAGGGCGAAATGTGCACCGCGCCCTCCCGCCTGCTCGTCCACTCCTCCATCGCCGGCCGCGTGACCGAGGCCATCGTCGCCCGGGCCCGCGACCTGCGCATCGGCGACCCGCTCGACCCCGGGACCGAGATGGGCCCCCTCGTCCGCGAGGCCCACGTGGAACGGGTGCTCGACCACGTACAGTCCGGAGTCGCGGCGGGCGCCCGGCTGCTGACCGGCGGATCACGCACCTTGACCGGCACGGGCGGCAGCTACCTGGAGCCCACCGTGTTCGACCGGGTCACCCCCGGCATGCGACTGGCCCGCGAGGAGATCTTCGGGCCTGTCCTGTCCGTGCTGACCTTTGACGATGTGGACGAGGCGGTCGAGCTCGCCAACGCCACCGACTACGGCTTGGCGGCCGGTTTGTGGACCGCCGACCTGTCCACCGCCCACAAGGTGTCCCGCGCCCTGCGCGCCGGAACGGTCTGGGTGAACTGCTACGAGGAGGGCGACCTGACCGTGCCGTTCGGCGGCATGAAGCAGTCGGGCAACGGCCGGGACAAATCAGCCCACGCCTTGGAGAAGTACACCGAGCTCAAGACCACCTGGATCCAGCTGTGAGACCGCTGATCGCCATTCCCGCCCGCTTCTCCGCATCGGCCTCGGCGCTGCGCCACCGCGCGGAGGTGAACGCCCGCGCGCTGGTCGAGGCCGTATGGCGCGCAGGAGGCGAACCCGTCTCACTGCACCCGCACGCCCCCGGAGGCGTCAGCGATCCGGTGGAGGTCGCCGGCCGCCTGGCCCGCTTCGACGCCGTCCTGCTTCCCGGCGGCGGCGACCTCGCCCCGCACCGGTACGGCGACCTTGCCGCGCACGAGAGCGTCTACGACGTGGACGACGAGCAGGATGGCTTCGACCTGGAGGTGGCCCGCCAGGCCCTGGCCGCCGGTGTGCCGGTCCTGGCCGTCTGCCGTGGCCTCCATGTGGTCAACACGGTGCTGGGCGGGACCCTGGAGCAGGACATGGGCGGTACGGACCTGGAGCACCGCCACGTGCTGCACCCCGTCGCGGTGCTGACGGGATCGCTCCTGGAGCGGACGACCGGAGCGCAGAAGGTGAACGCGTCCTGCTACCACCACCAGCGCGTATCGCGGGTCGGCGAAGGGCTGGTCGTCACGGCCGAGGCGGCGGACGGGACGATCGAAGCGCTCGAAGCCCCTGGCCTGGCCTCCTGGTTCGTCGCCGTGCAGTGGCATCCCGAGGACAACGCGCACGAGGAGAGCGCCCAGCAGTCGATCTTCGACGCCTTCGTCGGTGCGGCCCGATCCTGACCGTCATCCCTTCTCAGCCTGCTGGCGGCGGCGTCCGCTGCGCCGGGGGGCCGGCTCGGCGCCGTCGAGCAGCGCGATCCTGCGCTCCTCACCCTGCTCCTCCACCTGCAGCACGACCTGGCGCAGCCCGCTGGCCAAGGCCCGGCAGGCGTCGTCGTCGAGCCGGGCGGTGACGAAGCTCTCCTCGGCGTTGAAGTCGGGGAAGACGCGCCGCATGAGCTCCTCGCCCGCGTCGGTGAGGCTGAGCAGCAGGAGTCTGCCGTCGGAGGGATGCTCGGCGCGCTTGACCAGGCCCCGCGACTCCAGCGTGCGGATGACCCCGGTCAGCGTGCCCTTGGAGATACCGGCCTCCTCGGCCACGTGACGGCTCTCCGACTCGCCCCAGATCCAGATCACCCAGAGCACCACGAACGCGGTCCAGGTCAGGTCGCTGCTCCTCAGGACCGCGTTCTCCAGATGCTGGCGGACGGCCGCGGCGGCGCGGTAGATGTTGGCCACCACCGCCATGCGCTCGTGGCTGATCGGCGTGCCGCCGAGCTTCGCCTCGACCAGCTTCTCCGCCTCGGTGATGGACCGTTGCCCGGGCACGCGGCCCTCCCTACGCCATGAAAACGAAAGTCGTTCGGATCCAAAGTATACGTGCGGGATCCCCGTCGAGAGCCTAAATCGCGAACGGCAGGCTGAAGGGCCTCATGCCGGGCATTGAGGCATCGTTTGGGTCCGTACGATATGCCGCCGATCGGTGATACGCAAGTCTTGACTTATCGTTTGGACCCGAACATTCTATGGATCCCATAGCGGACGACGTGGGCGAAACGAGCCCCTGGTGCTTCGGCCGTCCGCTCGTGAGGAGTCCGCATGGCAAGCAATGCAGTCAGTCGGCGGCAAGTGATGCGGGTGGCGGCGGCCGGAGCCGTTGGTGCCACCCTGCAGGTGAGCCCGGCCCATGCCGGGCAGGAAAGGGAATCCGGCCGTGACGGGGCGGCGGACCTGGTGCTGCACGGCGGCCGGATCATGACCATGACCGCGGACGGCGCCGTCGCCCAGGCCATCGCGATCAAGGGCGGCGTGGTGGTCCAGGTCGGTGACGACGCGTCCGTCCGGCGCCTCATCGGGCGGCGTACGGAGGTGGTCGCCCTGCGCGGGCGGACGGTCCTCCCGGGGATCAACGACGCGCACCTGCACGGCCTGCGCACGGGGCTGGCCCTGCCGCCGTACAACGTCGACGTCAGCGAGTCCGCGGTGCGCTCCATCGCGGACGTCGCCCAGAAGGTCGCGGCGGCCGTCGCGCAGGCGGGCGCCGGCGCCTGGATCCGCGGCAAGGGCTGGAACGAGACCGCGTTCGCCGAAGGAAGGCCGCCCACCCGAAAGGATCTCGATCCGGTGTCGCCGGGGAATCCCGTCGCGCTGCTGGACTGGTCCAACCATCAACTCTGGGTGAACAGCAAGGCCCTGGAACTGTCCGGCATCGACAGGAACACGCCCGAGCCCAGCGGCGGCGTCATCGTCAAGGACGCGGACGGGGAACCCACCGGAGTGCTCCGCGAGACCGCCATGGCGCTGGTGAACGCGCACATTCCCGCGTTCACCGAGCAGGAGCAGGCCGATGCCATCGACAAGAACATCGCGCTGCTGCTGAGCCACGGCATCACCAGCTACACCGAACCCGGCATCGGCACGGTCGCACAGCGGCTCTACGCGGACAAAGCGCGCTCCGGCGTCCTGCGCATGCGGGTCACCGCGCTGCTCAGCCGTGCCAACGACACGTATCCAGTGTCCGCGGCCCAGGTGGGGGAGATCCTGGCGGCCTACCGCCCGCTTCGCGACGTCGATCCGCGCTGGTTCGCCGTCGCCGGGGTGAAACTCCGGGCCGACGGCGTGCCGATCGCCAGCCGCACGGCGTGGATGCGCGAGCCGTACACCGGAGGCGGGCGAGGCAGTCTGGTCACCGTCGGCTCGACCGACGAGGAGAGGGTCGCCGAGCTCACCGCCATGATCGCCCTCGTGCACCGGGCCGGCCTGCAGCTCGGCACCCACGCCACCGGGGACGCCGCCATCGACGCGGTGGCCACGGCGTACGCGGCGGCGATACGGTCGCGGCGGCACGGCGATCCGCGGCACTACGTCATCCACGGCGACTTCGCCTGGCCGGAGACCCTCCGCTCGCTCGCGGAGCACGGGTGCGGCGTCAGCCTCAACCCGAACATCAAGCAGCTGATCGCCGACACCCAGCCCGGCGTCGTGGGTGACGCCAGAGCCGCCTACCAGACGCCGTACCGCTCGGCGCTGCGCGCCGGAGTGCGGGTGACCAGCGCGTCGGACTCGCCGAACGTGACACCGGACTGGCGGCAAGGGCTGGAGACCGCACTCCTGCGTGAAGGGCGTTCCGGGACGGTCTCGGGCCCGGACGAGCGCATCGGCCTGTACGAGGCGCTGCGGACCTACACCACGTCGGCGGCCTGGCAGGACCACGCCGAACACTGGAAGGGCTCGCTGCGCCACGGGATGGCAGGCGACCTCTGCGTCCTGGACGGCCACCTGATCGACGAACGCGGCCGGCTCGCGATGGACGCGCACGACATCTCGGCCCTGCCCGTGGCGCTGACGGTGGTGGACGGCGCGGTCGCGTACGACGCCGCCGACGCCTCCGCCCGAGCGGCCGCCGCCGCGGCGCAGGGCGTGGGCTGGGCGAGCCGCCCGAACCCCGCGCACCTGTGCGCCAGTTGCTGACCCCTCCCTGCCTCGAACTCCCCAAAAGGTGATGGACATGCACAACCGATTCGACCGCCGGCGGTTCTTGCAGGGCGGAGCCGCCCTCGCCGCCGCGGGGCTGCTGCCCGCCCAGACGGCGCAGGCGAACGCCTCCCAAGGGGGCGCCGACCTGGTGATCCACAACGCGCGAGTCCTCGTCCTGGACAAGCGATTCCGCATCGCCGAGGCGGTCGCCGTGAAGAACGGCGTCGTGCAGGCGCTCGGGCAAAGCAGGGAGGTGCTCCGGCTCGCCGACAGGCGTACCGAGGTGATCGACGCGGGCGGAGGGACGGTGCTGCCCGGCATCAACGACTCCCACCTGCACCTCGGCGGCTTCGGCCTGGACTTCCCGCCTTTCACCTACGAGGTCGACACCGCGACCGTCGAGGAGCTCGTCGAGGTGGTGCGCGGCGCCGCCCAGGCGGCGGCCACCCCCGACTCGTGGATCCGGGGGCAAGGCTGGAACGACAACCGCCTGCCCCGTCCACCGCGCCGAGCCGACCTCGACCCGGTGTCCGGGAACCACCCGGTGGTCCTGACCGATTTCTCCGGGCACGCGATGGCGGTCAACTCGGTCGTCCTGAGACTGGCCGGGATCACGCGGGACACGGTGCCGCCCGCCGGCGGCGTCATCGAGAAGGACGCGGACGGCGAGCCCACGGGCGTGCTCCGTGAGACCGCACAGGCCCTGGTGAGCCGGCTGATCCCGCCGTTCACCGACGAGGAGATCTCGCAGGGCATCGACACCGGAATCCGCATCCTGCACAGCCTGGGCATCACCAGTATCACCGAGCCCGGCATCGGGCCCGACCGGCTCGCGATGTACGAGAAGAAAGCCCGCGAAGGCGCCCTCGGCGTCCGCCTCACGGCCCTGCTCTCGGCCGGTGTGGAGCCGCGGCTGCTCCGCGAGACGCTCGCCGCCTACCGGCCGCTCCAAGGCGTGGACCCGCGCCGGCTACGGGTCGCGGGCGTCAAGATCTTCGCCGACGGCATCCCGACCGCGGCCAAGACCGCCTGGTTGCACGAGCCCTACCTCGACGGCAGCAACGGGAGCCTGGTCATCGCCGGCTCCACTGTGCAAGAACAGGTGGCGAACCTGCACGAGCTCATCGCCATCGCCCACGCCAAGGGGCTCCAGGTCGGTACACACGCCACCGGGGACGCCACCATCGACGCGGTCGTCGCGGGATACCTGAAGGCGATGGGACGGCGTGGCGGGGACCCGCGCCACTACGTCATCCACGGTGACCTCACCCCCGAGGCGACGCTCCGGACGATGGCCGGGCGCGGCATCGGCGTGAACATGAACGCGACGATCAAGTATCTGCTGGGCCGCACCCTCGATCCCGTCCTCGGCACCGCCCGCACCGACTACCAATGGCCCTATCGCACCGCACTCGACCTCGGCGTCAACGTGACCAGCGCCTCGGACGCGCCGGTGACGTTCCCGACCTGGCTGCAGGGCGTCCAGAGCGCGGTGCTGCGCGAGGGGCGCTTCGGCGGCGTGGCGGGCGAGGCGGAGCGCATCACCGTCCGCCAGGCCCTGGCGACGTACACGCGGACGCCCGCCTGGCAGGATCATGCGGACCGCTGGAAGGGCACGCTCGACGTCGGCAAGGCCGCCGACATCTGCGTGGTCGGCGGCGACGTCCTGGGCGTCGACCCGCACGAGCTGATCAACCTGCCCATCGACGCGACCGTGCTGGGTGGGGAGGTGGTGTACCGGCGCGAGGCATCCGCCGCCGCGTACACCACGGCCGCCTCACGACGGCACGCCCGCGGCACTGCCTGCCTGGAGGGCGGGAACTGCTGCTGCCGGATAGCGCACGCATAGGGACGCGGTTCAGCTCGAGAGCCGTGAACGGATCACGAGCTGAGGGCCTCGGCGATGGAGCGGGCCGCCTCCTCCGCCGACAGGAAGCACCGATGGATCGAGCCGCCGTTGCCGCCGGCGTCTCCGACGGTGTACACGCCGAGCGGGGGCCGCCGGGCCTGGCAGGCGGCGAGCAGGTCGGTCCGCGGGGTGACGCCGTGGGAGACCAGCAGTGGACCGGATGCCGGCAGCCATGTCTCGCGCCCATCGGTGCGGATCAGCAGCCGGTCCGGTTCGATCGCCAGGATCGCGGCCTCTAGCAGGATGCGTACGCTCGCGTTGCCGGTCAGCCGCGACACCGTGAGCATCTTGGCGCGACGACCCACGCCGGGCGCGAGAGACGGCTGCGGGCCGATCAACAGCACGTGTGATCCAGCGGCGGCGAGATGGTCGGCGACGGCCACGCCTTCGCGGTCGGCGCCCCAGACGACGCAACTGCCGGGTGTGTCCTGACCGAGGGCGAGCCAGTCCCGGATGTCGATCACGTGGGGCAGCCGTATGCCGGGGATCTCGGGCCGGTGGCCGGTGCCTCCGGTGGCCAGCACGATGGCGTCCGGGTCATACCGCGCGAGCTCCTCCTCGGTGACGAGGATGCCGGTGCGGACCGGGACGCCGAGCCGGGTCAGCTCGGCGGCGCACCACTGCAGGATGCCGTGATATTCCGGGAATGCGTGGAGGCGGGAGGCGAGAGCGAACTGCCCGCCGACCTGTTGCCCGCGCTCCAGCACCTGCACGCGGTGGCCGTGCTCGGCCAGGCGTCGCGCCGTCTCCAGACCGGCCGGGCCGGCGCCGATCACCAGCACCGATGCCTTGACGGCGGGGGCGCTCGGCATCCCGAGATACTCCAGGCCGGCTTCGGAGTTGACCGAGCAGGGGATGGGCTCACCGGTGCCGAGCTGGTCGATGCAGGAGTTGCAGGCGATGCACGGCCGGTAGGACTCGTTCGCGAGGGCCCGGCGCGGGAAGTCGGGGTCGGCGTGGAGCGTGCGGGCGAGGGAGACGAAGTCGGCCTTGCCGCCGGCCACGATGGCCTCGGCGGTCTCGGGGGTGCTGATCCGGCCGGCGACGCCGACCGGCAGTCCCAACGTGCGGTAGCGCTCGGCGTGCGGAGCGAGCAGGCCACGCTCCCACTCGCCGGGCTGGACGATCCACTGCCCGGCCTCGTAGCAGCCCGCCGAGACGTCGAGGAAGTCCAGCAGGTCCAGGCGGGCGCGGGAGATCAGCTCGAAGGTGCGCTCGGCGGTCAGGCCGCCGTCGAACCCCTCGTGGGCGGACAGCCGCAGGCCGACGGCCAGGTCATGACCCGCCTGCTTGCGGACCGTCTCGACGACCAGGTTGAGGAAGCGGACGGGGTCGGCGAACTCGTCGGTACGCAGGTTGAAGGCGGGGGACAGAAACTGGTGCACCAGGTAGCCGTGCGCCCCGTGGAGGGAGATCACGTCCACGCCCGCCTCACGGCACCGCCGGGCCGCCTGGCCATACGCCTCGACGAGGTCGTACACCTCCTCGGCGGCCAGTTCCCGAGGCATCTCGCCGCCGGCCGGACCACACGGGACAGGGGAAGGGGCGACCGGCTGATAGCCGTTGACGGCGGCCTGGGCGGTGCGGCCGCCGTGGTTCAGCTCCACACCGAGCAGGGCGCCGGCGGCGCGGACGGCGACGGCCAGCCGGGTGATGCCGGGGATACGCGCGTCGTCGTCGACCCCCATCTGCCGCAGCCTGCCCCTGCCGTCCGCTCGGACGTAGCTCGCCTCGGTGAACACCAGGGCCGCGCCGCCACGGGCCCGCCGGACCAGGTACTCGACGTAGCGGTCGGTGACGGTGCCGTCGGTCTGGCAATAGTTGCGTTCATCGGTGCCGCGACGAACCGGTTGCGCAGGCGCAGGCGCCCGATCGTCAAGGGAGAGCCGACGGCCGATGCGCTCCCGGTCATGGTCGTCCTTTCGGCACGGGGTCACCGCCCCACGCGGGAGCGTTCGGCGTCGCGGATGGTGCGGTCGGCGTCCCGCCTGGTGATGAAGCCGTCGCGGAGGTTCCGCTCGGTGACCTGGCGCACCTTGGCCACGTAGTCGCGGTGGCTCGGATACAGCTCGCCGAGGGTGGTCTCGTCGAAGGGGATCCAGGTTCCGCCCTGGCGGCAGGCGCTGGCAGTGGCGTCGGTCAGGCCGAGGTTCCAGCCGGTGTTGCGTTCGGTCGGCGCGTCGACGGCCGCGAGCCTGATACCGCCGCGGACGATCTGGTAGGCGTCCCTGCTCACGGTGGCGGGGCTGGTGGTGACGTCGGTGGTCTCGAGCTTGGGGCCTGCGGGCGGCCGCCGGTTCTCCCGCGCCCAGCGTACGGAGTGGTCGAACATCGCGTTCAGCACGTACTCGTACGGGACGTTGCTGCGCGCCGGGGACACGCATGGTGCGGTGGGCCCGGCCAGCAGGCCGGACACGCCGGCGTCCCGGCGCCGGATCGGGTTGTTGACAAGGTAGGCGTGCCGGTCGGAATGCGAGGCGCCGGCGATCTCCCAGTACGTGTAGCGGTCGCTGTCGGGCTGGCGGCGGGCGGCCTGGTTGGCGAGCACGTCGTACTCACTGGCCGTTTTGAAGACCTTCGTGGTCAGGTCGGTGCGGATCTGGGTGCCGCCGTCCACGACGGTGATCACGTCGTAGACGGGCGCGAGCGGGTGCACCGAGTTGGCGTAGACCGCCAGCCTCGAGGCCGATTGGGACTGACCCGTCGCGATCAGCGTCCTGACCTTCAGGTTGCCGAGGGGACGCGCGCCCCGTGGCTCGGTCAAGGCCTTGGCGGCCTGGCTGAAGACGTCGTAGGCGAGACCGTCGTCGGTGACGGCGCCGCCGGCGGTCAGGTCGAGGCTGCCGTAGCGGGCCGGGTTCCACGCCTTCAGGCCTGTGGGGGAGTGGACGCCATTGCGCTGGGCGCTCACGCCCACCCACGCGTATCCCTCGTCCAGGATGTGGCGGAACGAGCGGGACCACATGACCTCGTAGTCGAAGTTGTTGGTCACGTTGTACCACTCGACGATGGCCGTGCCGTTGAACTTCGCCGGTGAGATCGGCCGGCGGACCACGATGCGCGTCCTGTAGTGGTGACCGCTGTCGACCACCGTGCCGGTGGCCTGGTCGGGTGTGGTGTAGCGGCTGGCCGTGCCGTCGATGAAGTACTCCTCCTCGATATACCCGGCCTTGCCGAGATCCTGGTCGGTGGCGAAGAAGGGGTGGTCGCGGGGCTGGCCGGTGGACGGGATCGGGCCGGTCACGGTGGGAAGGGCGGCAGGTCCGCCGACGTGGGCATTCGCGGGAAGGGCGGGTGTAGTGATCAGCGCGAGGAATAACGCACCGGTCAGGGCGGCGATCGACAGTTTGCTGCGCATGTGCACCTCGAGGCCAGGTCCGCCAGGTGGACCATATGATCCGCTGAGAGGTTTTGAGCGTAACCAGCGCGGCGAACCCAGACAAGCCCTTGCCTTCACGGCGGCTTCCGGGCATGGCTCACCTGCCCACGCGTGGTTCAGGGAATGTCGTCAGCGTGTACGGCTGCTGCCGCGGCGGAACGGCGGCGTGTGTCGACCGCAGGTGCCAGGAAGGCGACGGAGGCGACGAAGGCGAGCACCACCAGCATGGCTGAGCGCAGGCCCCACTGCTCGCCGAGGAAGCCGAGCCCGGGCGGGCCGACGAGGAAGGCGATATAGCCGATCACGGCCACCAGGCTGACACGGGCGGTCTGATCCGGGCCCGATTCTCCCGCGGCCGACAGCGCGACGGGGAAGCCCAGTGAGGCGCCGAGTCCCCAGAACAGAACGGCCGCTCCGGCCAGCACGGCGTTGTCCGAGAAGATCACCAGGATCAGGCCCAGCGCCCCCGAGACGGCGCTGGCCCGCACGACGGTGGTCCGGCCGAAGCGGTCGAGAAAGAACGTGCCGCTGAAGCGGCCGATGGTCATGGCGGCGGCGAACCCGGTGAAGACCAGAGATCCGGACGCGGCGTCCAGGCCGTGTCCGTCCACCATGAGCAGCGGCAGCCAATCGTTGGCGGATCCCTCCGCCAGGGCCATCGCCAGCACGATCACACCGATCAGGAGGAGTTTGCGGTCCTTCCAGACTTTCGGCCGTGGGTGGCCGGCGCCGGCGCCGGCTTGGTCTGGTGCGAGGACTCCGGTGCCTGCGGGGATGGAGCGGATGGCGTAGCAGAAGATCGCGGCCGCGATCAGGGTGACCGCTGCCAGATGCCAGTGCACCGGGAGGCGGGCGGCCGTGGCGGCGATGCCCGCACAGGCGCCGATGACGGTGCCCAGGCTCCAGCAGCCGTGCAGGGTGGGCAGCGTCGTCGTGTCACTGATCCGTTCGACGTCGGCGCCGTCGACGTTGACGGCGACGTCACCCGCCCCCATGCCCGCGCCGAACCCGCAGAGCCCCGCCATGACCAGCGGCGCGGACGAGAGGAGAGTGCCGACGCTGATGACGGCCATGCTCACGATGACCAGCGCGGTTCCCACGCCGATGACGGGCCTGGTCCCGTAACGGGAGACGAGACGTCCGGAGCACAGAATTCCGATCATGGAGCCGAGCGACAGGCCGAACAGCACCCAGCCCATCTGCCCGGTGGACGCCTCCAGCCGGTCGCGGATGTCCGGGGTGCGGGTCACCCACGACGACATCGCGATTCCTGGAAGGAAGAAGAACAGGAACAGCGCTTGCCGGCGCCGGCGCGTGGCGAGGTCCATGTAGACAGGTCTCCGTGGGAGTTCGGATGTCCGGGCAGTTCTGGAGTCCGCGCGATAGGGGAGCGGCGCCCCTCCAGCCGGTCCGCTGGGGAATCGGTGGATCCCGGGGTACGTGGGGATTTGTATCGCCTTTAAGGCTTACGGGGCGTTGGCCATGTGAGCAAAGGGTAGGCCCTGGCCATACGGTCGTGCCGGGCAGGGGGGAGTCCGTTGCGATGTCGCTGGCCGCCCGGGGAGTTTTCTGGACCGGAACGTACGTGGCCGTGGCCGTCGTCCCTCTGGTCTTCGCGCTGCTTGGCGACAGTCCGCCCGGGCGCGGGTTCCTCATCGATTTCTCGGTGGCCCTGGGCTTCGTCGGGCTGTCGATGATGGGACTGCAGTTCGCCCTCGTTGCGCGTTTCCAATCCGCCAACGCGCCATTCGGCGAAGACGCGGTGGTGCAATTCCACCGGCAAATATCCTACGTCGCGACCCTCTTCATTCTGGCTCATCCGGCGCTGCTGCTGATCCAGGACATCAGCCTGATCGCCCTGTTCAATCCGGTGACGGCGCCCTGGCGGGCCCGCTTCGCGGTCATCTCCACCGTCTGCGTGCTGGCCATCATGCTCACCTCCGTCTGGAGGCGGCAGTTCCGCCTGCGCTACGAGGTGTGGCATGGCCTGCACCTGCTGTTGTCCATCGCGTCCGTGCTGTTCGCTCTCACGCACATCGAACTGGTCGGCTACTACGTCGATACGCCGTGGAAGCAGGTGCTGTGGGTGGTCATGACGGCTGCCTTCGCCAGCCTGATCGTTTGGGTGCGCCTCGTCCGCCCGCTTCGCCGCCTCCGGCGGCCATGGGAAGTCGAGAGTGTCACCGCCGGGCGAGGCGCCACCACGACGATCACCTTGCGTCCCATCGGGCACGAGGGCTTCAGATTCGAGCCTGGACAGTTCGGATGGATCACGGTGGGACGCTCTCCCTTCGCCCTCACCCAGCACCCCTTCTCGTTCTCCTCAAGCGCGGAGGCCGACGGCAGGGTGCAGATGAGCATCAAGGCGATCGGCGACTTCACCAACAGCGTGGCGGGACTGCGACCCGGCACCCGGGCCTATGTAGACGGCCCCTACGGCGTCTTCACTCCCGACCGTAACGAGGGCCCGGGCTTCGTACTGATCGCCGGCGGGATCGGCATCGGCCCGATGATGAGCATGCTCCGCACCTTTGCCGACCGCGATGACCAGCGGCCCTGCCGGCTGTTCTATGCCGGCCGCACACTCGAGGACACCCCATTTCTCGAAGAGATCCAGCAGCTGCAACAACGGCTCAACCTCACCCTGGTGCACGTTCTGGAAGACCCGCCGCAGGGCTGGACGGGTGAACGGGGCCGCATCGACCAGGCCTTGCTCCACCGGCACCTCCCCGAACGCTACGCGCGGATGCAGTTCTTCATCTGTGGGCCGCCACCCATGCTCGATGCCATGGAATCCACCCTTGCCGAACTCGGCGTACCGGCGGCGCACATCCACACCGAACGATTCGTCTTCGTCTGATCGGGAGCACGCCGATGCGTCACGTCTACACCACACGCGCGGTCATCCTCATCGGCATCCTGCTCATCGTCGCCTCAGCGGCCTTCGCAGTGGCGAAGAACGTGTAGCGCATCGGCTCCTGAGAGTTCGGCGGATGCGTGGGATCAGACGCGGCTGCGCGCCGTCCACAGCTCGGGGAACACGTACTTCACGGCCCGCTTCTCCAGCCAGGCCACGCCCGCCGAGCCTCCGGTTCCGGTCTTGGCGCCCATCGCGCGCCGGGTCGCCACGAGGTGGTCGTTGCGCCACCGCCACACCAGCTCGCCGACGTCCGTCAGCGCCTCGCCGAGCCGTGCCAGGTCGGCGTCCCAATCGCCGGAGTAGATCTCCGCCCACACCTCCTCGACCTCCGCCGAGGGTTCGTACCGCTGCGACAGATCACGTTCCAGGACGGCCCGCGGTACGGCGTGACCGCGCCGCGCGAGGAACCCCAGCACCTCGTCGTACAGGCTCGGCTGGTGCAGCGCCTTCTCCAGCTCCGCATGGACGCGCGGCGCGCCCCGGTGCGGCACCAGCATGGACGACGACTTCTCGCCGAGCAGGAACTCCATCCGCCGGTACATCGCCGACTGGAAGCCCGAGCCTTCGCCGAGCGCGGCTCGGTAGGCGTTGAACTCGGTGGGGGTGAGCTGTGACAGCGGCCGCCAGGAGGCGTTCAGCGCCTCGAGTTCGCGCACGCTGCGCTTGAGCGCGTCCATCGCGACCGGCAGCCGGTCCTCGCGCAGCGCGCGGCCGGCGGTCTCCCATTCATGGACGATCACGGTGAACCACAACTCCATGACCTGAGTGGTGACCAGGAACACCATCTCTCCGGGGTCGTCGGAGAGGGGGTGCTGGAGGTGGGTGAGGACGTCCGCGCGGACGTAGTCCTCATAGGGGGTTGTGCCCGCGAAGTCGAGGTTCGGGGACTCCGAACCGACACCGGCTTCTCGGGACTCGGGGCGATGCGACATCGCTGTCTCCTTGAGGAGTGCCACCGGGTAGCGGTCCGCTCCCTTCCTCTCGGCACTGGAGCCCCGGTCCCCTCGGGCCCGCCCGTCTCGGTACGGCGTCGAGCCCACCAGGCATGATGCGGGATTGTGTCCCGATATGGCAAGTGCTCCGCCGGCACTAACCCTCTAAACCAGTAGGAAATGTTGACTTATTGGGGATTGCGGCTTAGCGTCGTGAGTATGAGCAAGGGCTTCCTCCTGACCAGGCGCCCCCACGTGGATTACGGCCACGTCGCCAGCGCGCAGTGTCGTTGATCACGGACCCGTAGCCGCCGAATCCCACCCTCTCGCTCCCGGCGTGGCCGACGCCGTCCACGCCCGTCATCCGTCTCCGCGTCCGGACAGCCGCCGAGGCGCCGCGTGAGCATGCCTACTCCCGTGAGGAACTCTCTCGTGATCATTTCATCAGTGACATCCGGCCACCCCGACAGGACGGGGGCGCTCGCATGACCGACACTCTCCCTGACCGCGCCGTCGCGGCCGACCAGTACCGGCAGGCGCTCGCCGTCCATGCCAGCGGCGTCGTGGTCATCACCGCGCAGCACGACGGCATTCCCGTCGGACTCACCGCCACGTCCTTCTCCTCGGTCAGCCTCGAACCGCCCCTGGTGTCCTTCTATGTGGATCGTTCCTCCACCACCTGGCCGCGGCTCGGCGCCGCCGACCACTTCGCGGTCAACATCCTGGCCAGTGACCAGGCCGAGCTGGCGGCCCGGTTCGCCCGCAAGAGCATCGACCGGTTCGCCGCCCCCACCCTCTGGCGGCCCGGACCGCTGGGCGCGCCGCTGCTGCAGGACGTCTCCGCTCACCTGATCTGCCTGCCCTATGAGAGAGCCGAGGTCGGCGACCACCTCCTGGTGGTCGGCCTGGTGGCCGAGGTGGACGTGCAGCGCCCCGGCCGCCCGCTCCTCTACCACCAGGGCCGCTTCGGTCGCTTCCTGGCCCACCCTGACTCCTGACCCCCGGAGGACCCGTGTCCATCACCACGCAGACGCCGGTCTACGCGACCCCCGTCGACCACGCCGCCTACGGCCACTACGGCCCGGGCCGCCTGCACCTCTCGCCCGGCTGGAACCGCCCCCTCTACCCGTTCCAGGGGCGGATCACCGCCGACGGTTCCAGCGGATTCCGCGCTGAGCCCGGCCGCTACCACCTCTACGTCGCCTGGGTCTGCCCGTACGCACACCGCGCCGCGATCGTCCGCAAGCTCAAGGGCCTGGAGGATGTGGTCTCGCTGTCGTACGTGGACGACGAGCGCGACGGCCGTGGCTGGGCGTTCAGAGAGCGCCGGGGCCCAGACCCGGTCAACGGCTTCACCCTGCTGGAGCAGGCCTACGAGGCGACCGAGGAAGGGTACGGCGGCCACATCTCCGTTCCCGTGCTGTGGGACCGGCAGAGCCGCCGGATCGTCAGCAACAATTTCCCCGACATCACGATCGACCTGGCCACCCGGTTCGAGCAGTGGGCCGACCCGTCGCTCGACCTGTACCCCGATGCGCTGCGCCCGGAGATCAACAAGCTGAACGGCTGGATCTACTACGACATCAACGCCGGCGTCTCACGCGTGGCCCGCGCCGCCACCGAGGACGATCGCGAGCAGGAGCGCCACCGGGTCGTCGCCGCGCTGGAACGGCTGGACGAACGCCTGGCCGAGCAGCGCTTCCTGACCGGGGACACGATCACCGAGGCGGATGTGCGGCTCTGGGTGACGCTGGCCAGGTTCGACCGCGAGTACAACCGCGGCCACCTGATCAGCGAGCGTGAGCTGACCGATTTCGCCTACCTCTGGCCGTACGCCCGCGACCTCTACCAGCGCCCGGCCTTCCGGGAGACGACCGAGAGCCTGCCCGCCGCCTGGGACGCCCCGCACGGGCGGGGCCGATGACGCGCAAGCAGGTCCACCTGGCGGCCCACTTCCCGGGCGTGAACAACACCACCGTCTGGGCCGACCCCCGCTCCGGCAGCCAGATCGATTTCGCCTCGTTCGTTCACCTGGCGAAGACGGCCGAGCGGGGCAAGCTCGACTTCTTCTTCCTCGCCGAGGGGCTGCGGCTGCGCGAGCTCAAGGGCCGCATCCACGATCTCGACGTGGTGGGCCGGCCCGAGTCGCTCACCGTGCTCAGCGCTCTGGCCGCGGTGACGGATCGGCTCGGCCTCGCCGGGACCGTGAACGCCACCTTCAACGAGCCGTACGAACTGGCCCGGCGCCTGTCCACGCTCGACCATCTGAGCGAGGGGCGGGCCGCGTGGAACGTGGTGACCACCTCCGACGCGTTCACCGGTGAGAACTTCCGCCGCGGCGGCTTCCTCGACCGCGCCCGGCGCTATGAGCGGGCGGCCGAGTTCGTGCGCCTGGCGCGGGAGCTGTGGGACTCCTGGCAGCCGGACGCGATCGTCGCGGATCCGGCGGCGGGCCGGTTCGTACGGGATGGCGGCATCGGGACGGTCGAGCACCGGGGCGCCCACTTCTCGATCGAGGGCCGGTTCACGCTGCCCCGAAGCCCGCAGGGCCACCCGGTCATCATCCAGGCGGGCGACTCCGAACAGGGCCGCGAGTTCGCCGCCGCCCATGCCGACGTGATCTTCACGCCGCACGGCCGGCTGGAGGAAGGCAAGCGCTTCTATGCCGACGTCAAGCGCCGCCTGGCCAGGTACGGGCGCGAACAGCACCAGCTCAAGATCATGCCCGGGGTGACGTTCGCGCTGGGCGACACCGAGGAGGAGGCCACGGAGAACGCCGCCCGCATCCGCCGCCAGCAGGTCGGGCCGCAGACCGCGATCGCGTTCCTGGAGCAGGTGTGGGGGCGTGACATGTCGGCCTACGACCCGGAGGGTCCGCTGCCGGAGGTCGAGCCCGACCTGTCGGAGGGCGTCTCCCAGGGCCGGGTGCCGATCAAGGACCGCGCCGCCGTGGCCGCCAAGTGGCGGGCCCTGGCCGAGGAGAAGGGGCTGTCGATCCGTGAGCTGGTCATCGAGGTGACCGGGCGGCAGACGTTCATCGGCACCCCCGAGAGCGTGGCCCGGCAGATCGACGAGCACGTGCAGGCGGAGGCCGCCGACGGGTTCATCCTCGTGCCCCATCTGACGCCGGGCGGGCTGGACGAGTTCGTGGACAGCGTGGTGCCGCTGCTGCAGGAACGGGGCGCCTTCCGGGCCGGCTACACCGGCTCCACCCTTCGAGAGCACCTGGAGCTGGCATGACGTTGCACCTGGCCGTGGCGCTGGACGGCGCGGGCTGGCACCCCGCCGCCTGGCGCGAGACGCCGGCGGACATCTTCTCGGCCCGCTACTGGGCGGGACTCGTGGCCGAGGCCGAGCGTGGGCTGCTTGACTTCGTCACCATCGAGGACGCCCTGGGATTGCAGTCCACCCCTTCCGACGGCGACGACGACCGTACTGATCAGGTGCGGGGGCGGTTCGACGCGGTGCTGCTCGCGGCCCGGCTGGCCCCGTTCACCAACGGGATCGGGCTGGTGCCGACGGCCACCACCACGCACACCGAGCCGTTCCACGTGGCCATCGGCATCGCCACGCTCGACCACGTCAGCGGCGGCCGGGCCGGGTGGCGGGCCCAGATCTCCCCGCGGGCCTCGGAGGCGAGGCATTTCGGCCGCCGGGAGTTCCCGCCGCTCGACCGGTTACTGAACCGGCCGGGCGGCGTGGATCTGTCCGCCGACCCGCACGTGCGCGACCTGTTCGCCGAGGCCGCGGACGCGGTGGAGGTGGCGCGGCGGCTCTGGGACAGCTGGGAGGACGACGCCGAGATCCGCGACGTGTCCACCGGCCGGTTCATCGACCGGGACAAGCTCCACTCCATCGACTTCGCCGGCCGGTTCTTCTCGGTGAAGGGGCCGTCGATCACGCCGCGGTCGCCGCAGGGCCGACCGGTGGTGACCGCGCTGGCGCACGCGCGGCTGCCGTACGAGTTCGCCGCGAGCAGCGCCGACCTCGTGTATGTGACGCCGCACTCGGCCGAGCAGGCCCGCGCGATCGTCGAGGAGGTCAGAGAGCTGTCCGGCGAGCTGAAGATCTTCGCTGATCTCGTCGTCTTCCTGGGCGACGACGCGGCCGGGCGCAAGGCCCGGCTCGACGAACTGGACGGGGCCGAGCTCGTCTCCGACGCCGCGATCTTCACCGGGACCGCCGCCGAGCTGGCGGACGTGCTGCTGGAGTGGCGGCGGGCCGGGATCCAGGGGTTCCGGCTGCGCCCAGGGGCGGTGCCGTACGACCTGGAGCAGATCGCCCGGGGACTGACCGCCGAGTTGCGCGGGCGCGCGGCGTTCCGGCACGCGTACGAGGCCGCCACGCTGCGCGGGCTGCTCGGCCTGCCGCGTCCCGCCGGCCGCTACGCGGAGGTGTCATGAAATTCCTGCTCATTACGTTGATCGTGCATAACGACGACCGATCACCCACCGAACGCTTCCGCGAGGTCGTCGACAACGCGGTGCTGGCCGAGGAGCTCGGCTTCGACGGGTTCGGCGTGGGGGAGCGGCACGAGCGGCCGTTCATCTCCTCCTCGCCGCCGGTGGTGCTCAGCCACATCGCGGCCAGGACGTCCAGGATCCGGCTGTTCACCGCGGTGACCACGCTGAGCCTGCTGGACCCGGTGCGGGCCTACGAGGACTACGCCACGCTCGACCACCTGTCCGGGGGCCGGCTCGAGCTGATCATCGGCAAGGGCAACGGCGCGGCGCAGGCCAAGCTCTTCCACGTCACGGCCGAGGACCAATGGGAGCGCAACCGGGAGTCGTACGAGCTGTTCCGCCGCCTGTGGCGGGAGGACAAGGTCACCTGGGAGGGCACGTTCCGCCCGTCTCTCACCGAGGCCGAGACCTGGCCGCGGCCGCTGCAACGCCCGATCCGCGTCTGGCACGGCAGCGCCACCAGCAAGGAGTCGGTGGACCTGGCCGCCAAGTATGGCGATCCGCTGTTCTCCGCCAACGTCACCAACCCCATCGACCCGTACGCCGAGCTGATCGACCACTACCGGGAACGCTGGGCGTACTACGGCCGCGACCCTGCCGACGCGCTCGTGGGGGCGGGCACGGCAGGCTACTACGCCGCCCCAACCTCCCAGGAGGCGATCACCACGTACCGGCCGATCTACGACGCCCGGGTGGAGTTCCAGCGGAAGCTGGGGCTGCCGATCGTGTTCCCGACGCTGGAGGACGCCGTCGAGCGCAGCTCGATCCTGGTCGGCAGCCCGCAGCAGATCATCGACAAGGTGCTGCGCTACCACAAGCGGTTCGGGCACGAGGTCATGCACCTGCACGCCGACGCCGACGGGCTCACCCCGAAGCAGCACCGGGACGCGCTGGAGCTGTTCCAGTCCGAGATCGCGCCCGTCCTGCGGGCAGAGATCCCGAGCCGGGCGTTCCCTGGAGGTGCCTCATGACCGAGCTTGTCGAGGTCATCAATAGAAACAGCACGCTCGTCATGAGACCGACGAAGGAGGTCTCATGACGCTGTCCATCCTGGACCTCGCCCCCATCACCTCGGGGCACACCGCCGCCGACGCCCTCCGCAACACCCTCGACCTCGCCCGGCGGGCCGAGGAGTACGGCTACAGCCGCTACTGGCTCGCCGAGCACCACTTCGCGCCAGGTGTGGCCGGCTCGGCCCCGGCCGTGCTGATCGCCCTGGTGGCGGCGGCCACGTCCACGATCCGGGTCGGATCGGGGGCGGTGCAGCTCGGGCACCAGACGCCGCTGTCGGTGGTCGAGCAGTTCGGCCTCATCGACGCGCTCTACCCGGGCCGCATCGACCTGGGGATAGGCCGCTCGGGGCAGCGCCGCGCCGAGCTCGCCAAGGGCACGACCTTCGAGAAGAAGGATGCCCGCATCGTGGACGGGCTGCTCATCCCGCCGCCGTTCGACTGGTCGCGGCTGGCCAAGCATCCCCATCTCACCCACTATGCGACGCTGCTCCAACAGCCGGGCGCGCAGACGCCGGACTTCGCCGGCCAGATCGACGACGTGCTCGCCTTCCTCAACGGCACCCACGAGGCGCACGCCGTCCCCGGCGAGGGGGCCGACGTGCAGGTGTGGATCCTGGGCAGCAGCGGCGGGCAGAGCGCCCAGGTCGCAGGGGAGCGCGGGCTGCCCTTCGCGGCCAACTACCACGTCAGCCCGTCCAGCGTGCTGGAGGCCGTCGAGGCCTATCGAGAGGCGTTCAAGCCGTCCGAGGCGCTCGCCGAGCCGTATGTGATCGTCTCGGCGGACGCGGTCGTCGCCGAGAGCCAGGCGCGGGCGCGCGACCTCGCCAAGGGGTACGGCTTGTGGGTTCGCAGCATCAGGACCGGCGCGGGTGCGATGCCGTACCCCGCCGCCGAAGAGGCCGACGCGCACGTCTGGACCGACGCCGACCGGGAGCTCGTCAAGGACCGGATCGACACCCAGTTCGTCGGCACGCCCGGCCAGGTGGCCGAGCGGCTGCGCGTCCTGCGCCGCGTGACCGGAGCCGACGAACTGCTCATCACCACCATCACCCACGGACACGACGACCGCGTGCGCTCGTACGAGCTGCTCGCCGAAGCCTGGAACCGCCCGTGAAGCGACTGATCCCCACCCTCCTGCTGGCCCTTGCCGCGTGCGGCGCCCAGCCTGCCGAGATCGCCCAGACCACCACACTGACCTGGGCCATCGAGACGCAGCCGATCACCCTGAACCCGCAGCTGTGGGCGCAGAACAAGGTGCGGCTGCTGGTGTTCAACCAGTTCGACGCGCTGCTGTCGAAGGCCGAGGACGGCACGTTCCGCCCGTGGCTGGCCACGTCGTGGAAGGTGTCGGACGACGGGCTGACCTACACCCTCGACCTGCGCGACGACGTCACCTTCCACGACGGCACGAAGTTCGACGCCGCCGCCGTCAAGGCCAACCTCGACCAGTTCCGCGTGCCCGGCTACAACCCGGCGGTGGCGGGGATCCAGCTCAAGGCCTTCGACAAGGCGGAGGTCGTGGCGCCGTACCAGCTGAAGATCACCCTCAAGGAGCCCGACGGGTTGTTCCTGGACTTCCTCGCCTCGCCCTACGCCGGGCAGATCTCGCCGAAGTCGCTCAAGAGCGCCAAGGACCTCAAGTTCGGCGGACCCGACCTGGTCGGCACCGGGCCGTTCATCCTCGACCGGTACGTCCAGGGCCAAGAGATCCATTACCGCCGCAACCCCGCCTACAACTGGCCGCCCGCCGGAGCCGCGCACCAGGGCCCCGCCCACCTGTCAGAGATCACCTACCGGTTCCTGCCCGAGGCCGCCGTCCGGGTCGGCGCGCTCACCTCCGGCCAGGTGCAGGTCATCGAAGGCGTCCCCGCCACCGAGGTCGCCCTGATCAAGAAGGATCCGACCCTGACCCTGCAGACCTCGCTCAACTCCGGCACCGCCTACTCCTACTACTTCAACACCTCCCACGCCCCCTTCGACGACAAGCGCGTGCGCGAGGCGTTCCGCGAGGCCGTGGACGTCGACGCCGTCCTGAAGTCCGTCTACCAGGGCACCGCCACCCGGGCGTGGAGCATCGTCGGTAACGGGAGCCCCTTCTACGACGCCACGCTGGAGAGCTCCTTCGGTGGCGACGTGGCCAAGGCCAACGGCCTGCTCGACGCGGCAGGGTGGAAGGAGCGCGACGCCGAGGGCTTCCGGGTCAAGGACGGCAAGCGGCTCACGGTCCGCGAGGTCGCCTCCGCGCCCTTCGTCCGGGACCGCCGCGACATCCTCGCCCAGGCCATCCAGGCCCAGGTCAAGCAGAACGCCGGCATCGACTTCCAGGTCAAGATCGTGGACCAGGGCAGCGCCCAGAAGGCCTTGGACGAGAACGCCTACGAGCTCTTCGGCAACTCCCGCGGCGACTCCGACGTCGGTGCCGCGCTCAACCTCATCCTGCCGGCCAAGGGCGCCATCAACCGCACCCGCTTCGCCGACCCGCAGGTGGACAAGTGGCTCGCCGCCGCCTCCGCCAGCTCCGGCCAGGCCGAACGCAAGGAGCTCTACGCCAAGGTCCAGCGCGCGGCCGTGGCGGAGAACGCCATCGTGTTCCCGCTCTACGTGCCCGCCGATCAGGTCGCGGCGCACAAGAGCGTGCAGGGGCTCGGCTTCGACCCCGCGTCGGGCACCCCGGCGAGCGCGTACGACGTGCGGATCGGCACATGATCAAGCGATTGGGCACCGGGCTGGCGGTGCTGTGGGCCGCCGCCACGGCCTCGTACGTGGCGCTGCTGCTGGCCCCGGGCGACACCGTCGACATCCTGGTCGGCGACGGCCCCGACACCCCAGAGATCCGGACCAGGATCGTCGCGGAATGGGGGCTCGACCGGCCGGAGATCGTCCAATACCTGGACTACCTGTGGCGGCTGCTGCACGGCGACCTTGGCCGCTCCTACCAGCTCCAACGCGGCGTCGGCGAGGTCCTCGCCACCCAGATCGGCCCGACCGTCCAGCTCACGCTCGCCGCCGCTGGGACCGGGGTGGCGCTGGCAGGCGTCATCGCGGTCGTCACGGCCGGCAGAGGGCGGTGGTCGCGCGCGGCCGCCTCCGCCGCCGAGCTGGTGTCGGTGTCCGTTCCGCCGTTCCTCATCGGGATCGTGCTGCTGTCGGTGTTCTCGTTCACGCTCGGCTGGTTCCCCGTCTCCGGGGCGCAGGGGCCGCAAGCGCTGGTGCTGCCCGCTCTCGCGCTGGGCCTGCCCATCGCGGGCGTGCTCGGCCAGGTGCTGCGCGGCGGCCTGGAACGGGCGCTGGAGCAGCCGTTCGCGGTGACGGCCCGGGCGCGCGGTCTCACCGAACGCGCCCTGGTCGCCCGGCACGCCCTGCGGCACGCGCTGATCCCGGTCGTGACGCTGGCCGGGTGGTTCACCGGGACGCTGCTGGGCGGCGCGGTGATCACCGAGGTGCTGTTCGGCCGGCCCGGGCTGGGCCAGGTGGCCATGCAGGCCGTGACCGGCCGGGACATGCCCGTCGTCATGGCCGTCGTGCTGCTGGCGGCCGTCGTGTACGTCACCATCAGTACGCTGCTCGACCTGGCCTACCGCGTCATCGACCCCCGGATACGAGGCTGACCCGGCGATGCGCGTGCTCACCCGCGGGGAGTCCCGCCCCGCCCGCAAGCCCCCGCCCCGGCCCGCCCGCCGCCCCTACCTGCAGGCCCTCGGCCGGTCGGGCGCGGCGACGCTCCTGCGCCGGTCCGCGCCGGTGGCATTCCTCGCCGTCCTCGCCCTGGCCGTGGCCGCCCCGGGCCTGATCACCGCCGCTGATCCGCTGGCCGCAGACCCGTTGAACGCGCTCGCCCCGCCGGGGGACGCCTACTGGTTCGGGAGCGACCACCTCGGCCGCGACGTGCTGGCCAGGGTCGTGTACGGCGCCCGCCACTCCATCAGCATCGGCGTCACCGCCACCGCCCTGGCCGTCACCGCGGGTGTGCTGCTCGGCCTGGCCGCCGGGTTGTCGCCGAAATGGCTGGACGAGGCACTCGCCCGCTCGTTCGACGTGCTGTCCACCCTGCCCGAGCTGCTGCTCGCCCTCCTCGTCGTGGCGATCACCGGACCCGGCACCGGCAATGTCATCCTCGCCATCGCCGTCGCCCAGGTCCCGAACTATGCCCGTGTCATCCGCGCCCAGACCTTCGTCGTCCGCCGCGCGGGTTACGTCGAGCAGGCGCTCACCTTCGGCCGCTCCCGTGTGGCGATCGTCGCCGGGCACGTGCTGCCCAACGTGCTGGGTCCGATCCCCGTGCTGGCCACGATCGGGCTCGGCCAGGCCGTGATCGCCGGCTCCGGGCTGAGCTTCCTCGGCATGGGGCCGCAGCCGCCGGCCGCAGAGTGGGGCGCGATGCTCTCCGAAGCCCGCAACTACCTGAGAGTCGCCTGGTGGGAAGCTCTCTTCCCGGGCCTGGCGATCACCCTCACCGTCGTCTGCCTGACCATCGCCGGACGCCGCCTGCAACGCCGCTTCGAGGGGAGAACACCGTGACCTCACTGGTGACCGTGGAGAACCTGCGTGTGAGCTTCGGCGGCACCGAGGCCGTACACGGGGTCTCCCTGTCGGTGGCGCCCGGCGAGTGCGTGGCGATCGTCGGCGAGTCCGGCTCCGGCAAGAGCGTCACCGCCCGCACCCTGCTGGGCCTGGCCGGACCCGGCTCGGCGGTGCGGGCCTCGGCGTTCCGCGTCAACGGCCGGGACGCCCTCGCCTTCGCCGCGGCCGATTGGCGGCGACTGCGCGGCAGGTTCGCCGGACTCGTCCTGCAGGACGCGCTGGTCTCGCTCGACCCGCTGCGTACTGTGGGCGCCGAGATCGCCGAGGTGCTCGCCGTCCACGACGTCGTCCCGCGGTCCCGCCGTGGGGACCGGGTGCTGGAGCTGCTCGACGCGGTAGGCATACCCGACCCGGAGCTCCGGGCCGGGCAGCGCCCGCACCAGCTCTCCGGCGGGCTGCGGCAGCGGGCGCTGATCGCCTCAGCCATCGCCGCCGACCCCGAGCTGATCATCGCCGACGAGCCCACCACCGCCCTCGACGTCACGATCCAGGCCCAGATCCTGCGGCTGCTCGCCGAGCGCAAGGCCGCCGGGACCGCGCTGCTGCTGATCAGCCACGACCTCGCCGTGGTCGCCTCGATCGCCGACCGCGTCCTCGTCCTGCGGGACGGTTCCATCGTCGAGGAGGGGCCCGTCCGGGAGGTGCTGGCCACGCCCGCGCACGACTACACCAGCGCGTTGCTGGCCGCCGTCCCGTCCGCGGCCTCCCGCGGCACCCGCCTCACCAGCGGCGCTCCACGGACCCGGCCGGCCCCGGACATGTCAGTCCAGGTCCTCGCCGGCGCCGGGCTCACCCGCTCGTACGGCCCGCGCCGCGTCGTCGACGACGTCTCCTTCGCCCTCCATGAGGGCGAAACCCTTGGCATCGTGGGGGAGTCCGGCTCGGGCAAGACCACGCTCGCCCGCCTCGCCCTCGGCCTGCTCCGACCCGACGCCGGCCACGTCACCCTGCACCAGCAGCCATGGAGCCACCTGCGGGAACGCGAGCGCCGCCCGCTACGGCCCAGCATCCAGCTCATCTCCCAGAACCCGCTCGACTCCTTCGACCCTCGCCACACCGTCGGCCGCCTCATCGCCGAGCCGCTCCGCCTGCCCAGGATGGAACGCCGCGAACGCGTCCACGACCTGCTCGCCCGCGTCGGCCTACCGCCCGAGACGGCCGCCCGCCACCCCCGCGAGCTTTCCGGCGGCCAGCGCCAGCGCGTCGCCATCGCCCGCGCCCTCGGTCCTCGCCCCGACGTGCTGGTGTGCGACGAGCCGGTCTCCGCTCTCGACGTCTCCATCCAGGCGCAGGTGCTCGACCTGCTCGCCGACCTCCAGGCCGAGTACGGCACCGCGATGGTGTTCATCTCCCACGACCTGGGTGTCGTTCATCACATCGCCGACCGCGTGCTGGTCATGAAGGACGGCCGGGTCGTGGAGGAGGGCGACGTCGACGACGTGTTCACGCGGCCCCGCCACCCCTACACGCAAGCACTGGTCGCCGCCGTGCCGCAATTCTCCACTATTTAGGTAGGTTATGCTGGCTATAACGCCAGACGTTCATGAAAGGCAGTACCCCCATGGCTCCATCCAGACCACTGTTCGCCGCCGTCATGCTCACCACCGTGGGCCTTCTCGGCGCCTGTGGCGGCGGGGGCGCGACCGGAACGACGCAAGGAGATGGCAAGCCCGTCTACGGCGGCACGCTGACCTATCTAGAGCATCAGCCCCCGACCTGCCTCTACCTGCCGGCCGCCGGCTTCTATCCCAATGGCGGGATCCTCAACCAGATCACCGACAAGCTGACCTGGCAGAACCCTGAGACGCTGAAGATCGAGCCATGGATCGCCACCAAGTGGGAGGTCAATGCCGACGCCACGGAATACACCTTCCACCTGCGCGATGGCGTCACCTTCAGCGACGGAAGCCCGCTCGACGCCTCCGCCGTGGCGGCCAACTTCGACGTGTACGGCCTCGGGAACCCCAAGCTGAAGCTGCCGGTCGCGGAGTTCGTCAACAACTACGAGCGCAGCGAGGTCATCGACACCAAGACCGTCAGGTTCCACTTCAAGAAGTCCTCGCCCGGCTTCCTCCAGGGCACCTCCGTGATCGGCGCCGGACTGGTGTCCAAGAAGTCGATCTCCCTGCCGTACGAGCAGCAGTGCCAGCTCAAGAACGTCATCGGCTCGGGACCCTTCACCGTGAAGAGCCAGGTCGTCGACAAGGAGGTGGACCTGGTCGCGCGCAAGGACTACAACTGGGCGCCGCCGTCGTCGAAACACCAGGGCCGGGCCTACCTGGACGAAATCAAGATCATCGTCACGCCCGAGGACAATGTGCGCGTCGGCGCGCTGACCTCCGGCCAGGCTGACATGGTGCGCTACGTCCAGGCGTACGACGAGAAGACGGTGAAGGACGCGGGCTTCCAGATCTACGCCGAGCCCACCCGCGGCGTGAACAACGGCCTCTACCTGCGGCCAGCCAACGGCATCCTGAAGGACCCCGACGTCCGCAAGGCGCTGCAGGCGGGCACGAACGCTAAGGAGGTCGTCGACACCCTGTTCACCGAGAGCTACCCGGTCGCGACCTCCGTGCTCAGCCACCTCGCCCAGGGCTACGTGGACCTGTCGAAGGAGCTCGCCTACGACCCGGCCAAGGCCAACACCCTGCTGGACAAGGCGGGCTGGACCCGGGGCGCCGACGGCGTGCGCGTCAAGGACGGCAGGAGGCTGGAGCTCGGCGTGTTCGTCTCCGGCCCGCAGCCCCTGTCGAAGCAGACGCTCGAGCTCGTTGCCCAGCAGTGGGCCAAGCTCGGCGTGAAGCTGGACATCCGCCCCGCCGACGCCGGCACGCAGGCCGTGGACATCAAGAACGCCGAGAAGACCGCCATCCAGCACGGCATGGTCGGCCGCGCCGACCAGGACGTGATCAAGAGCCACTTCCACAGCCAGAATCGCGACGTCATCCTCCACGACGACGCGAAGCTGGACCGGATCCTGGAGGAGGAGTCCGCCGAGCCCGATGTGACCAAGCGCAACGCCAAGGTCGCCGAGATCCAGCGGTACGTGATCGAGCAGGGCTACGCGATCCCGCTGTTCGAGGAGCCCCAGGTGTACGGCGCCGCGCCCCATGTCCAGGGCGTGGCCTTCGAGGCGGTCGCCCGGCCGTGGTTCTACTCGGTGTGGAAGTCGCAGCAGTGACGAGATATCTGCTGTCGAGGACCGGGCAGGCGGCGCTCGTGTTGTGGGCCGCCTTCACGGCGAGCTACGTGCTCCTGCAGTTGCTGCCCGGCGACTCGATCCTGATCAAGTTTCAGAACCCCGAGCTCGGCCTGTCACCGCAGCAGATCGCCGAGATCCGCACCTACTATGGCACGGGCTCGCCGATCATCGAGTACGTCCAAACCCTGCTCGGCTTTCTGGCCGGCCGCTTCGGCTACTCGATCGACACCGGCACCCCGGTGATCGAGCGGCTGGCCGAGGCGCTGCCCGAGACGGCCCGGCTGGCCTCGGCCGCGTTCCTGGTGGCGGTGCTGATCGCCGTGGTGATCGCGTTCGCGGCGAGCTACAGCAGGACCTCGTGGCTGCGGGGCGCGCTGCTGTCGGTGCCGTCGTTGTTCATCTCGGTGCCCGCGTTCTGGCTGGGCATCCTGCTGATCCAGGTCTTCTCGTTCCGGCTGAAGCTGGTGCCGGTGATCGGTGGCAGTGACGTGCAGCAATTGATCTTGCCGGTGCTGACGCTGGCCGTGCCGATCTCGGCACCCATCGCGCAGGTGCTCGCCCGGAGCATCGACCAGGTCTACGCGCAGCCATTCGTGCCCGTGATCGCGGCCAAGGGCGCGACGCGCTGGTGGATCCTCTGGCGGCACGTGGCCCGCAACGCCGTGCTCCCCACGCTGACCGTGGCCGGGCTGATGCTCGGCGAGCTGATCGCGGGCTCCGTCGTCACCGAGACCGTTTTCGGCCGGGCCGGCGTCGGCAGACTCACCGAGCAGGCCGTCAACGCGCAGGACACGCCCGTGATGCTGGCCGTCGTGGTGCTCGCCGCAGCCGTGTTCGTGCTGGTCAACCTGGTCGTGGACGTGCTGTTCCCGATCCTCGACCCCCGGCTGAAGGCGGCGCTGTGAAGGGCGGGCTCATTCTCGCCTGGGCGGTGATCGGCCTCGTGCTGTTCTGGGCGATCGTGCCCGGCCTGTTCTCCGGCTACGACCCCATCGCGGGCGTGCCCGCCGACAAGCTCCAGGCGCCGAGCGGGCAGCACCTGTTCGGCACCGACGCCGTCGGGCGCGACGTGTTCGCCCGCGTGGTGCACGGGTCCGTGCACTCGCTGTCGGGAGCACTCGTGGCCGTCTCGGTGGGCCTGCTGCTCGGCACCCTGTCCGGCCTGCTCGCCGGCTCGGTGGGCGGCGTGGTCGACGCGGCGGTCATGCGGGTCGTGGACGTCATGCTGTCCGTGCCCGGCCTGCTCCTGGCCCTGACCGTGATCATCCTGCTCGGTCCCGGCACGGTCAACGTGGCCATCGCGGTGGGCATCGGCTCGGTGGCGGCCTTCGCCCGGCTGGCCCGCGCCGAGGTGGTACG
Source organism: Nonomuraea turcica (assembly GCF_030718205.1). Classification (GTDB taxonomy): domain Bacteria; phylum Actinomycetota; class Actinomycetes; order Streptosporangiales; family Streptosporangiaceae; genus Nonomuraea. Next base: position 419,754 of record NZ_JAUZQF010000007.1, on the reverse strand, counting down.
GGTCCGGCGCGCCGACTACGTGGAGGCCGCGTTCGGCAGCGGCGGCAGGTTCCCGGCGGTGTTGTGGCGGCACGTGCTGCCGAACTCGCTCGGCCCCGTCATCGCGCTCGCCGCCTTGCAGTTCGGCGCGGCCATCCTCGCCATCTCGACGCTCGGCTTCCTCGGTTACGGCGCCGAGCCGCCCACCCCGGAATGGGGGCTGCTCATCTCCGAGGGACGCAACTACCTGGCCACCTCGTGGTGGCTGACCACGCTGCCCGGCGCGGTGGTGGTCGCGGTGGTGCTGGCCGCCGGCCGCATCAGCCGCTCGATCGGAAAGGAACGGGCATGACCTTGCTGGACGTCCGCGACCTGGCCGCCTCCTACGACGGTCGGCGCGCGGTAGAGGGTGTCTCGTTCTCGATCGAGCCGGGCGAGGTCGTGGCGGTCGTCGGCGAGTCGGGATCCGGCAAGTCCACCACCGCGCACGCGATCATCGGCTTGCTGCCCGGCAACGCCTCTGTCGACTCCGGCCGGATCCTGTTCGGCGAGGCCGACCTGGCGGGCTGGTCCGAGCGCCGCCTGCGGTCCGTGCGCGGCACGCAGATCGGCTTGGTCCCGCAGGACCCGGCCAACTCCCTGGATCCGGTCAAGACCGTCGGCGACCAGATCGCGGAGGTGCTGCGCATCCACCGATACGGCGACCGCCGGACGATCCGCCGCCAAGTCCTCGACCTGCTGGCCCGCGTCGGCCTGCCCGACCCGGAGACACGGGCCCGCCAGTACCCGCACGAGCTGTCGGGCGGCATGCGCCAGCGCGTGCTCATCGCCATCGCCATCGCCCTGCGTCCCCGGCTCGTCATCGCCGACGAGCCCACCAGCGCCCTCGACGTCACCGTGCAGCGGCGCATCCTGGACCTCATCGACGACCTGCGCACCGAGTACGGCACCGCCGTGCTGCTGGTGACCCACGACCTCGGCGTCGCCGCCGGCCGCTCGGACCGCCTCGTGGTGATGAAGGACGGACGCGTCGTGGAGCAGGGAGCGACCGCCGCCGTGCTGGCCGCCCCTGAGGCGGACTACACCAAGCGGCTGCTGAACGACGCGCCTGCGCTGTCGGCGCGCCCGTTCCTGGACCCGCCCGAGACGGAACCCGCGATCGTGGTCCGCGACCTGGTCAAGGAGTTCCGCGTGGGGCGGCGCCCGTTCCGGGCCGTGGACGGGGTCTCCTTCGAGGTGGCGCGCGGCGCCACACACGCGCTGGTGGGCGAGTCCGGCTCCGGCAAGACCACCACGGCCAGGATGGTGGCGCGGTTCGCCAGGCCCACCTCGGGAACGGTGAGCATCGCCGGGGCGCCGGACGACCGCCGGTTCCGCCGGCACGTGCAACTCGTCTACCAGAACCCGTACGGGTCGCTCGACCCGCGCCAGTCCATCGGGGAGATCGTGGAGGAGCCGCTGCGGAACTTCACGTTCGGCGACCGAGCCGCCCGCCGAACCCGGGTCGCCGACCTGCTGGAGCGGGTGGCGCTGCCGAAGGACGTGCTGGCGCGCCGGCCGCGCGAGTTGTCCGGCGGGCAGCGGCAGCGGGTGGCCATCGCCCGCGCGCTGGCCGCGGATCCCGAGGTGATCGTGCTGGACGAGGCCGTTTCGGCCCTTGACGTCACCGTGCAGGCGCAGATCCTCGACCTGCTCGAACAGCTCCAGCGCGACCTGGGGCTCACCTACCTGTTCATCTCGCACGATCTGGCCGTGGTGCGCCAGATCTCGCACACCGTCTCCGTCATGAGCAAAGGACGCATCGTGGAAACCGGAACCACCCGGCAGGTGTTCACCGAGCCGCGGCACGACTACACCCGCGAACTGCTGGCCGCGATCCCGGAGCGGGTGCGATGAGGCCTGCTCTTCAACTGGGCTTCTTCACCCGGCTGCTGGACGACGTGCCGCCGGGCGAGCGCTATCGACTGGCCGCCGAGCAGATTGAGCACGCCGAGGCGTACGGGTTCGACACGGCATGGGTAGCGCAGCATCACTTCGACGGCGAGGAGGGCGGCCTGCCCGCTCCCCTGGTGTTCCTCGCCCACGTCGCGGCCAAGACCAGCCGCATCCGGCTCGGCACCGGCATCATCACGCTGCCCCTGGACCACCCGGTGCGGGTGGCCGAGGACACCGCCGTGCTGGACCTGCTGACCGGCGGCCGGCTGGAGGTGGGCGTGGGCGGCGGCGGGACGCCGTCGTCGTTCGCGCCCTTCGGGCACGACAGCGCCGACCGCGCGGCTCTCTACGCCGAGCACCTGGCCGTGCTGGTCCGCGCCTGGACAGGGGAGGACCTCGGCGGCGGCAACCGGCTCTATCCGCCCGCGCCCCGGCTGCTGGACGCGATCTGGGAGGCGACGTTCTCGGTGCCCGGCGGCGCTCGGGCGGGCCGGTCCGGCCATGGGCTGATGTTGTCGCGCACTCAGCCGCGGCCCGCGGAGAACCCGCAGGCCACGCTGGCCGACCTGCAGTTGCCGATCGTGGACGCGTACCACGAGAACCTGCCGCCCGGCGTCGCGCCGCGCATCGTGGCCTCGCGGACCGCGTTCGTGGCCGACAGCCGGGCGGACGCCCTGCGCTACGCCGAGCTCGGCCTCGGTCGGGGCAGGCTGCCGTTCGAGCTGCCCGATAGCGATCTCGACCGCCGCATCGCCGCTTTCGACGTGCACCTGGGCACCCCTGACGATGTCATCGAGAGCCTCCGGGCCGACCCGACCCTCGACCGGGTCAGCGACCTGGTCTTCCAAGTGCACTCGGTCGACCCGCCGCCCCCGCTCATCCTCCGCTCGATCGAGCTGCTGGCGACCGAGGTCGCACCCGCACTCGGCTGGCTCCCCTCCACAGAAGTGAGCACAAAATGATCAACGATGTCATCGACCAGCTGGCCGGGATAACACCCGGCTCCCCGCTTGACCGGCTGCGCGCCCGGCGGCCGGTCGCCCGCGAGCACGCCCAGCGCAGCTTCGACGCGCTCTTCACTCCGGACGACGACAGCGAGGTCACGCTCGTCGAACGGGACGCGATCGCAGCCTTCGTGGCCGGGCTGCACCAGGACGCCGAGATCGCCTCCTTCTACGCCGACCGGCTGGCCGAGCTCTCACCGGGCCTGCTGAAAGCCGTGGTGTCCGAGATCGAGGCGAGCGGCACCACCGGTCCCTACGGCGTCTACCCAGACGGCGGCCCCCTGGCGAAGGAGAGCGACGAGGGACTGCGCTACCGGGTGCGGAACCCCGGTGACCTGGGCGTCCGGCTTGCCGCCGCGGTCGAGCACGCCCACCTGCTCGTGTTCCGGCCGCGCGAGGCTCGCCAGGACGATCTGGACGCCCTGGACCGAGCGGGCTGGAGCGCCACGGCCATCGTGACGCTGTCGCAGCTCGTCGCCTTCCTCACCTTTCAGATACGCGTGGTGGCCGGGCTGCGGCTACTGCGGAAGGGATCGGACTCATGACCGGCTTCACCCAGGACCAGCTCGGCTGGGAGCCATGGCTTTCGCCGCTGACGGCCGATGAGCTGACCGACGAGCACTACGAGGCGCTGGTAGACAAGGCGCGCGCCGCTTCCCCGTACTTCCTGCTGCTCGCCCGCGACCCGGACATCCTGCACGCCCGCACGAAGACCGACAACGACATCTTCTACAACACCGACGGCGGGCTGCCGCGCGCCGAGCGCGAGCTGGCCGCCACCGCGACCTCGCGCCGCAACGGCTGCGTGTTCTGCGCGTCCGTACACTCCCGCTTCGCCGCTCACTACTCCAAGCGCCCCGGCGACGTGCAGCGCCTGCTGGACGAGGGCGTCGACGCACCGCAGGAGGGAACCTGGCGGGCCGTCATCGACGCCTCGGCAGCGATCGCCGCCACCCCGGCCGAGTTCCGTCCCGAGCACGTCGCCGCGCTCCGCGCCGCCGGGCTCGACGACCTGGCCATCAGCGACACCATCCACGCCGCCGCGTTCTTCAACTGGGCCAACCGGCTCATGCTCTCACTCGGCGAACCCACCCCGAAGGAGGACCAGTGACCGAACCACAGCTCGACCACCTCGTCTACGCGGTGCCCGACCTCGCTGCGGGGATCGCCGAATTCGCCGAGCGCACCGGGGTCCGTCCGGTGGCCGGCGGCAGCCACCCCGGCGGCACCGCCAACTACCTCGTCCGCTTCGGCCCCACCTCCTACCTGGAGATCATCGGCCCCGACCCGGAGGCCACCGCCCGGCCCCGGGCGTTCGGCCTGGAGACCCTGACCGCGCCCCGGCTCGCCGCCTGGGCCGTTCGCCCGGAGGACATCGACAAGGCCGTGTGGCAGGCCCGCGAGCAGGGCTACGATCCCGGCGACGTACAACCCCTTTCCCGCCGCACCCCGGCCGGCGAGCTGCTGGAGTGGCGGCTCACCCGGCGCGAGGACCCGGCGGCGGTCAGGCCGGTGCCGTTCCTCATCGACTGGGGCGACACACCTCACCCCGCCGCTTCGGACCTGCCCCTTGTGAGCCTGACCTCCCTTTCCGCCGTGCACCCCGACCCGGACGCGCTGCGGCGCGACCTGGCCGCCCTCGGCGTCCGGCTCGACGTCTCACCAGGACCCGAACCGGCGCTGCGCGCCGTCATCGACACCCCGCTCGGCTCCGTGACCCTGCGCTGACCAGACGAGAAAGACCATGAGCACCCTTCGCGAGTACCTGTCACACAAGCGCGCGGCCCTGCTGGCCCGCCGGGAGTCCCCCACCGCCGGGCCGGTCCCGCTGCACGCCCATGTCACCGCCGAGGGCCGCAGTGGGATCCGGCGCATCAGGATCAGGGACTTCCAGATCATCAGCGACAGCGGTCCCGACTTCGCCGGCTACGACCTCGGTCCCACCTCACCCGAACTCCAGGCCGGCGTTCTGGGCAGCTGTGTCACGCACATCTTTCTGATCAAGGCGGCCGAGCTGGCGGTGTCCATCGATGCGCTGGAGGTGGACGTGCGCGCCGAATACGACCCCCGAGCCCAGCAACCGGGCGACCGCGGCGTCCCGGTGCACCCGCACAACTTCCGCTACGAGGTGCTGATCGACTCGCCGGCCTCCGATGAGGAGCTGGCGAACCTGCATGCCGAGGTCGAGCGGGTCTGCCCGATACTCAATCTGATCCGCAACCCACAGCCGGTCAGTGGAACGGTGGTCCGGACCCGAGCGGGAGCATCACCGGTCTGACGGGCAAGCCGCGGCATTCCAGGAGGTGACTTGACGAAACCACGAGACTCATAAATGATTATCCCTACTTAAAAAGTAGAGAAAGGGGAGATCGTGCGAGCGCTCATCCTGCTCGGCCTGGTCGGGTTCGCGGCCCAGCTCGTCGACGGCAGCCTCGGCATGGCCTACGGCGTCACCTCCAGCACGCTGCTGCTGGCCGTCGGCACCAACGCGGCCGCGGCCTCGGCCACCGTGCACCTGGCCGAGATCGGCACCACGCTCGCCTCGGGCATCTCCCACTGGCGCTTCGGCAACGTGGACTGGAAGGTGGTCGCCAGGATCGGCGTCCCGGGGGCCGTCGGCGCCTTCGCCGGGGCGACGTTCCTGTCCAGCCTGTCGACCGAGATCGCCGCGCCGGTCATGTCGATCATCCTGCTGGTGCTGGGCGCGTACATCCTGGTCCGCTTCACCGCTTTCGGGCTGCCGCGCGGCAATCTCGGCAAGCCGCTGCGCCGGCGCTTCCTGGCCCCGCTCGGTGTCCTGGCCGGCTTCGTCGACGCCACCGGCGGTGGGGGCTGGGGGCCGGTCGGCACCCCCGCCATCCTGGCCAGCGGCCGGCTGGCGCCGCGCAAGGTGATCGGGTCCGTCGACGCCAGCGAGTTCCTCGTCGCGATCGCCGCGAGCGTCGGCTTCTTCGTCGGCATCGGCTCCGAAAGCATCGACTTCGCGTGGGTCGCCGTCCTGCTGCTCGGCGGCGTCATCGCCGCGCCGATCGCGGCCTGGCTGGTCCGCCACATCCCGCCACGCATCCTCGGCTCGGCCGTGGGCGGTGTGATCATCCTGACGAACGTGCGGACCCTGCTGCGCAGTGACTGGATCGACGCCTCCGGTGGTGTTCAGACCGTCGCCTACATCGCCATCGCCGTGGTCTGGGCCGCCGCCATCGCCTACTCCGTCCGCGAATACCGCCGCGACAAGGCCACCGAGTCGGTCGAGGCGGTCGAGACCGAGCTACGCGGCCGGACCCCCGAGGAGGAGCAGGCCTCCGCATGAGGGCCGTACACACGGGGCCCGGCCCCCGAACGGGAGTCGGGCCGCGGTGATTGCATGCCTCTGAGAATCTCCGCCCGCACCTAGTGCCGTATCAGCCAACGTTCGCCCTGTAGTGCCTCAGATCGCGGATGGCACAGGTCTCGGCGAACGCAACGTCTGAAATCCGCCAGCATGCTCGCGGTCGGTCGGGCGAGAATCCGCTCATGATCGCTGAAGCGCAGGGAATCCGCATCCGGCACCGCGGGTATGAACCGCAGGTCCATCCCAGCGCGTACGTCGCCCCGACGGCCACGCTCGTTGGTGATGTCCGCGTGGGGCCGAGGGCGCGGGTGATGTACGGTGCGGTGCTCGATGCCGAGGGGTCTCGGATCGAGGTCGGGGAGGCGGCGGTGATCTGCGAGAACGCAGTGTTGCGCGGGTCTGCGGTCGCCGGCGATCAGCCGGTGCTTGTCGACGACCACGTCTTCGTGGGGCCGCATGCCACGCTGCTGGGCTGCGAGGTCGGCAGGTGCGTCTATGTGGCGACCGCGGCGACGGTCCTGCAGTGCGCACGGTTGGGGGCCGGCTCGGTTGTCGCTGTCGGCGCTCTCGTCCATGCGCGCACCGTTTTGCCGGACGAGTACTTCGTGCCGCCGCACACCGTGGCGCTTGACGCGCCGGTGCGGCTGCTGGCACCTGGCGATCCGGGCCTGGCCGAGGCCGTCAGGCGGGTGGGCTTCGCGCAGGTGGCGTTCGGCGTCGACGCGGAGTGGACCGACCGGATCAGCCGGTACGAGCGCATCGCGGAGGTGCGCGTCGCCGAGTTCGGCACGCACGCGGACGATGAGGTTCTGAATCTCGGCTAGCGAACAGCTCGGGCAGCGGGCGAGTGAGGCCGCGGCGGTCGATCCAGTCGTAGACCTTCGCCTGGTTGCGCCTGGTGCCGATGAGCGCCTGCGCCACGATGATCGGGATCCCCAGGAGCGGGATGAGCAGGAAGGCCTCACGCCAGCCGGCGAACCCGAGGACGGCGCCGATGAGGGCACCGGTGAGAAACTGGCCGGCTGATCCCCATCGGAATCCGCAGCAGCAGGAATGCCACGAAGCTGCCGGCGAATCCGAACGTCAGGGCGCCGCCCAGGATGGCAAGCAGCATCGCGACGTTCCACGTCCACGTCCGCCGGTACCCGGTGCCGATCCGGTCCGAGACCCAGCCGAACAGCAGGGCGCCGACGATCAGGCCGCCGAAGAACACCGAGTTGACCAATCCCGCCTGCGTGGAGCTCAGTTCGAACTCCTCCTGGATGGCGGGCAGGACAGCGGGCAAGATGCCGCCGTCCACGGCGGTCATCAGGATCGCGCCGGTGGTCACCGCGAGCGTTGCCCACGACAGCGGATGCCCGCGCGGTATCCATGATCTGGGTGTCGGCGCCGGCGTTTCAGACACAACGACCTCGCTGAGTGTCGGACCGGAGCGGGCGCGCCGACACGCCTTCGCACGACAACCGTGTGTTTGGTGGGGGCTCGTCCGGTGCACACGGTTGGATCTTCGGTGCCGTCATTGTTTGTGGCGGTTTGTTCAAGGTCAACAGGACCATGACAGGTGTCACGAGGAGGTAGTGACACACGGGCTAGGCATTCGGCACCCCGTGTCCGCCATTCTTTATCGCATGGCAAACAGGCCTATCCCCGAATCCGCCGAGGAGCGGCAGCCGGCGCGGACGTTGGCCGTCCACGCCGCGGGACTGCGCAAGCGCTACGGAGACGTCGACGCCGTGGCCGGCGTGGACGTCTCGATCGCGCCGGGCGAGGTCGTCACGCTACTCGGGCCGAACGGCGCCGGAAAATCCACGACGATCGACATGATCCTGGGGCTGACCAAGCCGGACAGCGGTGAGGTGTCGGTGTTCGGCCGGCGGCCCCCGGAGGCCGTCAAGGACGGGCGTATCGGTGCGATGCTCCAGGAAGGCGCATTGCTGGACGACGCGACCGTCGACGAGATCGTCGGGATGGTGGCCTCGCTGCACCGCAAGCCGCTGCCGGTCCGGGAGGCTCTTAGCCGAGCCGGGATCGAGGACCTGGGAAAGCGGAGGTCGACCAAGCTTTCGGGCGGTCAGAAGCAGCGGGTGCGATTCGCCGTCGCCCTGGTCTCCGACCCCGATCTCCTGCTGCTCGACGAGCCGACCGCCGGAATGGACGTGACCACGCGCCGCGAGTTCTGGAAGTCGATGCGTGAATTCACCGCCCCGGGCCGTACGGTGATCTTCGCGACCCACTACCTGGAGGAGGCCGAGGAGTACGCCGACAGGGTCGTCTTCCTCAAGAGGGGACGCGTGGTCGCCGACGGCTCGATCGAGCACATGCGCATGCTGGCGGCCAGCCGCACACTGCGCGCCGTGATCCCCGGAGTCGCCAGGAGCGCTGTGCTGGCCCTGCCCGAGGTGCTCAATGTCGAGGTCATGGGGGAGAAGGTTCAGGTCGTCAGTTCGGACTCGGACGTGACGCTGCGTGCGTTGCTGGCCGCCTTTCCGCAGGCTCGCAGCGTCGAAGTGGTCGGTGTCGGGCTGGACGAGGTGTTCTTCGCCATCGCCGGTGACGAGGATCCACCCGTGGACCAGGCACTCACCGCAGAGGAGGGCCAGACGCGATGAAACTCGGATACCTGGGGCTGGAGGTTCGCAGGATTCTGCGGCAGCCCGGAACGCTCCTGTTCGTCCTGGGTTTTCCCGGCGGGTTCTATCTCCTCGAGGCGCTGATCTTCGAGTCGCAGATGCCGCAGGACATCCCCTTCTCGGCCGCGCTCATCATCCTGCCGGCCATGACCGCGTGGGGCGTGCTGATGGCGGGCATGCTCGTCGGCACGCAGGTGGTGAACGAGCGGGCCACGGGCTGGCAGCGTCAGCTCCGGTTGACGCCGCTCTCCGGAGCCGGCTACCTGCTCGGCAAGGCGGCCGTGGGCATGCTCGTCGCGCTGCCCCCGCCGATGGCCGTCGCGGCCCTCGCGATGGTCGTCAGAGGCGTCCGGCTCGAGCCCCTCGCCTGGCTCACGCTGATCGGCCTGGTCTGGATCGGCGGGTTGCCCTTCGCGATCATGGGACTGCTGATCGGCCAGATGGCCAAAAAGGAGAACGTCCAGGAGATCACCATCATCGGGATGATGGTGCTGGCGATCTTCGGTGGCATGTTCATGCCGCTGGACTCGCTTCCGTCGTGGTTCACCTACGCCGGCTACGCCACGCCCAGCTACTGGCTGGTCGAGATCGCCCGGTCGGTGGTCCTGCCGGACCGGCAGCTGCTGCCGGCGGCCGGGGCGCTCGTAGGATGGGCGGTGATCCTGGCCGCCGCCGTGATGTGGCGTTATCGCCATGATTCCGGCCGGAGCTAGCCTTTCGGCAAGGAGGGATTCACCTGGCTCAGAGCGGTGGTGACACCCGGACGCGCGGGCGGGTGACGAGCCTGGGCGAGCGTCTGTTCCTCCCCGCGTCGCCGAGGTGGGACAGACGGGCCCTCGCGATCTCGGTGGGGCTGACCCTGCTGTTCAGCGCCCTCATGATCCCGACGTGGCTGCGTGCGCTGGAGGAGTTGGAGCCGCACCGGACCTCCTGGGCGGCAGGGGTGGGCATCGCCTACACGATCGCCTACCTGGTCTGCGTGGCCGTCGGCCCGTGGGAGGCCTGGGTCGTGCGGGCGGTGATGTGCCTGACCCTCATGGGCCTGGGCACGGTCCTCATCCTCCTCATGGGGCTGACCAACTCGTGGGTTCTCATGTTCGCCCTGTGCGTCATCGCGGTGACGGCCAGCCGTGAGGTCGCCGTCGTCGTCACGGTGCTGGCGCTGGCCGGGATCGCGGTGGGCGCCCTGCTGACCGGTATCTTCGTCGAGCAGCTGACCAACCTCGTCGTCCTCGGCTCGGTCAGCAGCGCGATCGCCCTGCTGGCGCGGCTGGTGGACGCCAACGACGAGCTGAAGCGCACGCGCGACCAGATCGCCCTGCTCGCGGTGGATCGGGAGAGGGAACGTGTCGCCCGCGACCTTCACGACATCCTGGGCCACAGCCTCACGACCATCACGGTGAAGGCCGGCCTGGTCCGTCGGCTCCTCGAGAGCTCCGATGATCTCGGCGCGGCCGCCCGCGAGGCCGGTGACGTCGAGCGCCTATCCCGGCAGGCGCTCGCGGACGTGCGCGCCACCGTGTCGGGATATCGGCAGATCACGCTCTCGGGAGAGCTCGCCTCGGCGCGCGAGGTCCTGCGCGCCGCAGGCATCCAGGACCGGCTTCCGCAGGCGGTCGATGACGTCCATCCGTCACTTCAGGAGGTCTTCGGGCACATCCTGCGCGAAGCGGTGACCAATGCGGTCCGGCACTCCTCGGCCCAGCGGGTCACCGTCGCCATCGGGACGAACTGGCTGCGGGTGGACGACGACGGAGTCGGCCCGGCGGCGGTGCCGTGGGGGAACGGGCTGCGTGGCCTGGAGGAACGCATGCAGGCCGTGGAGGGCACACTGGCGGCGGGTGCGCGCCCGCAAGGCGGGTTTTTCGTCCACGCGGTCGTGCCCGCACTGGCGAGCGGGTCCGGTCCGGAGCAGCCAAAGACAGGGATGAGAAGGGGATGATCAGGATCCTTCTCGCCGACGACCAGGCGCTGGTGCGGGGCGCCTTGGCGGCGATGCTGGAGCTGGAGCCGGACATCACCGTGGTCGCGCAGGTCGGCTCCGGCGACGAGGTCCTTGCCGCGGCCCGCGAGACCTCGCCCGATGTGGCGCTGCTCGATGTGCAGATGCCCGGAAAGGACGGGCTGACCGCGGCCGAGGAGCTCCACAGGGAGCTTCCGGCGTGCCGCATCCTCGTCTGCACCACCTTCGGCCGCCCCGGCTACCTCGCGCGTGCCATGGCGGCGGGCGCCTCAGGTTTCATCGTCAAGGACGCGCCCCCCGAAGACCTCGCCGACGCGGTACGCAAGGTCTATCGGGGCATCCGGGTCGTCGACCCGGTCCTTGCCACCGAGTCGTTGATCCACGGGATCAACCCGCTGACGGCGCGCGAGCGGGAAGTGCTGGTCGCGGTCGGCGCCGGCCACGCCATCGCCGAGGTCGCCAAGCTGCTGCGGCTCTCCGAGGGCACCGTGCGCAACCACCTTTCGGCGGCGATCGGAAAGACCGGCACCCGCAGCAGGAGCGAGGCCGCGGCGGTGGCCAGGGAACGCGGCTGGCTGTAGGCAGGTGGAGGACGTTGGAGAGCGTCGTTTCCAGCCCTTGACTGGTAATCTATCCGTTTGTAGCCTGACTGTCAGATATGTACCCACATTGGGTATTTGGGGTATACGTCCGACTTGTCGGTTCGTTACCTGACCATCGCCAGACGCATCACAGGACGGACCTGTGACCGCTGAATCCGCCTTGCGCGGAACCGGGGACCCACATCCCTCGGGGTGAATCGGCATGCCATGCCGTAGGGCAGCTTCCACGCCCGAACCCGTCAGCTAACCCGGTAAGCGGTATGGAAGCAAGGAGAATCCCCTTCACGATGGCCAAGCATCGTACGATCCATGCCCCCAAGATCAACGCCCCCACCTCCGGCACCTCCCGCGCTCTGCGCAAGATCACGGCAACCGTGTCACTGGCTCTGGTCACCGCCCTGGCGGGTGCCGGTCTCGCGGGTCCCGCACACGCGGACGGCTTCATCGAGGGGCGCGACATGTCCCACTACGAAGCCACCTACGACTGGGCCGGCAGCGGCGTCCAGTTCGGCATCGTCAAGGCGACCGAAGGCACCGACTTCATCGACAGTTCGTTCGCGCGTCACTGGGCGGAGATCGGCAAACTTCCCATGGTCCGCGGTGCGTACCACTTCGGGCACCCGGCCAACGATCCCGTCACCGAGGCCGACTTCTTCCTCTCCGTGCTGGACAAGCAGCCCGCCAAGGCCGGAGACCTGCTCGTCCTCGACCTGGAGACCACGGACGGTCAGTCAGCGGAGCGCGTGAACACCTGGGCCAAGACGTGGCTGGAACGGGTGAAGTCCAAGACCGGCGTCACGCCGCTGTTCTACGCCAACTACAACTTCGCCGAGCAGTACGGCCAGGGGCTGGGCGAGTACCCGCTGTGGGTGGCGCACTACAGCAAGGCCAAGGGCACGGTCGCCACGCCGACGCACTGGAAGACGTGGGCCATCCACCAGTACACCGACGACCCGTGGGACCAGAACGTCTCCTCCCTGCGCCAGGACCAGCTCCGCGCCCTCGGCCGGAAGTAGCCGGAGGCCTGCTCGTCGGTCGCGGACCCCGGTGCCGGGGCCGCGACCGTGGCCGGATCATCCCCTCATGATGGGCACGGAGCGGTCGTGGTGGAGAAGCGGAAGGCCGTGCGTGCAGGGGCGCTCACCAGGTTGTCCCAGAATCGGCGCGGGGTCAGCGGGGCTCTTGTGGCGTCGAGCAGATCCCGGAACCGGCCGGTGGCCAGCTCGCTCCTGATCCGCTCCACCTCGGCCTGGAGCCGTTCGTCCGGCAGCCGAGTGCCGGGGGCCATGTAGTCGGCGAGGACGTACGCGGCGGGAAGCGGCTTCTCATGCCCGACCCGCTGCCCGCACGCCAGCGCCATGTGACTGCCGAGGGCGTTGGCCAAGCCGAGCTGGTCCACGACGAGGACGTCCAGCGGGAACGACGCCCCCAGCGTGCCGAGGACCTTGCCCGCCACGGCCAGGCGTGCGGGCTGGTCGGGCCGGAGCGGCACCGGCACCGTGTCCGGCACATGCAGACCGGTGGCGTTCGCGGCGTTCAGCGCGTTCGGACTGGCGCGAACATAGGGCGTGGCGGTGACCGGATGCGGGTCCTTGGTCTGGACTACGTAAAAGCCGCGCTCGTCTGCGATTCCGTCCGGCCCGACGGCTTGTTCGTACGGCACGTCGAATGCCACGGCGCAGACCACGGCCCACAGCGTCACGACCGTGCACGTGAGCGCGGTTATGGCACGCAGGGGGAGGACCATGGCGGGGAGCAGGACAAGCAGCAGCACCGGCAGCATCATCCGGCCGTGCATGAAGTCGCCGCCGACGCGCAGGACATAAAGCAACATCAAAACCCCCGCCAGGAGCGGGGCCATCGACACGATGAGATCGCGGCGCGTGCGGAAGGCCCACAAAGACAGCGGGATGACCGCCAGCAGGGGGCCGACCAGCTGATAGGTCAGCACGGTGTCTCCGGCATAGAGGAGACCACGTGCCCACCGGGCCTCGCCGGCCTCTTTGGCGAGGGCGGTGTTGGGCACGACAAGCCCGTAGTAGCCCATCCGGAAGATTTGATAGGCGGCCGGCAGGGCCAGGGACATCGCGAACCAGCGGGCGGCGGGCCACCATCCCGGCCACCGCAGGACGAGCAACGCACCGAAGAAGATCGGGTAGACGAGGGCCAGCTCCGGCCGGACCAGAGGCGCCAGACCGAGGACGAACACCAGTGGCAGCACCGGCCCGCCGGAAGCCGCCCGGACCAGCAGCCACCACGACACACTGATCCACAGAAAAGCCAACCCGGTCTCCAGACCGGAGGTCGCGTACTCCCAGAACGGCGGCAACGCGAGGACGACCAGCACTCCGGCCGGCAGGAACCAGCGCGAGCCGCCATGCAGGAGCATGGCGCCGACGACGGCGAACGTCACGGCGCCGACCGCGCACACCAGGCCGAGCAGCACGGAGACGTAGGCCACGTCCCCCTGGGTCAGCCAGGAGATCAACGCGATCAGATAGGTCCAGGCGGTGCTGGTGTTGGCCTCGACGCGCTCACCGATGTTGAAGACCGGCCCATGACCCGACAGCAGCTGCTGGACGGTCCGCACAGCGATCAGGCCATCGTCGCTGATCCAGCGGTTCTGCCACCCCGCGAAGGCCATCACGGCCGCGGCCGCCACCGTGATCACGCGGTTCCATAGCCGTGCCCGTCGCGGTGATCGCGTGGCTGCGGGAGCGCGATCGGCGTAGATGAGCGGGGGCACGGCATCCTCCATACATCGCATCCACCACGGGGCTTCCACCCCTGGGTGTGGAGACCGCCCGTTGAACAACGATTGCCACCGTAGTTGACCCCTCTTTGTGCGGTGCCGTGTCCTCCGTTCAGCGCAGGCCCTGGTGTCGGCGTCCCGAGCTGCCATGATGTCTGAGTTTCTCGAAGCCGTCGCCGGAAACGGAGAACAGACCGTGCGCATCGCTCTCGCCGGGCTCGCCACCAGCCATCCCTACACCGACGCCCGCACCCTGGCCCGCCACGCCGAGCTCGTCGTGTGGGAGCAGGATCCGGAGCGGCTGCGGCGGTTCACCGATGAGCATCCGCGAGCGAAGGTGGCGGAGAGCCTGGCCGAGATGCTGGCTGGCCCGCTCGACGGGGTGGTGCTGACCGTGCCCAACCCTCAGGTGCCGCAGGCGCTGGCCAAGGTGCTGGAGACGGGCGTGGCCTGCTTCGTGAACAAGCCTGCCGCCGCCAGCCGGGCCCAGCTGGAGCAGCTCGATCGGCTGCCGGTCCACGACCGCGTGCTGTCCAGCTCGGTGCTGCGGTTCGCGCCGGCCTTCGCGGGAACTCGGGTCGATCGGGGCGAGGTGCTGGCCGTGCGGGCGACCGTACGGCATGACGTGGGGATCTGGGCGACCGGCTACAACGCCTGGCAGGACACGCCCGGCGAGGGCGGCGGGACGATGGTCACCATGGGGATCCACGGGGTGGAGCTGCTGGTGGCGCTGCTCGGTCCCGATGTGCGGCTGGCAGGCGCCGCGGGGGCGAGGCGGCACTACGCGACGCTTCGGTCGGAGGACACCGCGGTGATGGCGCTGCGCTGGGAAGACGGCATCACCGGCACGGTGGAGATCCTCGGCGTCTCGGAGTCCGAGTCCTACAGCGTCACGCTGCACAAGCGCGACACCACCGAGACGATCGTGATCGAGGGCGGGGACGATCCGGTTCAGGGGCTCGGGTACGAAGGGACGATCGAGGCCTTCCTCGCGATGGTGGGCGGCGCGCCCAGCCCTGTGCCGTGGCGGCACACGAGGGCTGTGCTCGAGGTGCTGGTCTCCGCACGCGAGATGACCGCCTGACCAACCCTCCCGCCCGTTGACAGGCGGACTCTGTCCCAGTTACGGTCTGGACCGTAAATGAGAGGAGACCGCGTGCGGACGACAGCGGAACTCGAGGAGCGGCTGGCACGGCCGACTCCCGGGCTCGTCGACGATTTGGGCAAGCTCGAAGGCGACATCTTGATCCTCGGCGCCGGCGGCAAGCTCGGCCCCAGCCTGGTACGCCTGGCCTTGAACGCGGTCCAGGGCGAGCGGCGGATCATCGCGGTGTCCCGCTTCTCCGAGCCGGGCCTCGCCCAGGCGCTCCAGGACGAGGGCGCCACCGTGGTCGCCGCCGACGTCGCCGACGAGCGGGCGCTGCGCGAGCTGCCGGACGCGCCCAACGTGGTGTTCCTGGTCGGCGCCAAGTTCGGCACGCAGGGCCGCGAGCACGCCACCTGGTTCACCAACGCCTACCTGCCGGGCCGCGTCGCCGACCGGTTCGCCGGCAGCAGGATCGCCGCGCTGTCCACCGGGAACGTCTACCCCCTCGTTCCCGTCGCCGGAGGCGGCAGCACCGAGGATTCGCCCGTTGGGCCCGTGGGCGACTACGCGATGAGCTGCCTGGGCAGGGAGCGCGTGCTGACGCACTTCGCCGAGACGAACCGCACGCCCATGTCGCTGATCCGCCTCAACTACGCGGTCGAGCTCCGCTACGGCGTGCTCGTCGACCTCGCCCAGAAGGTGCTCGCGGGCACGCCCATCGACCTGGCGACAGGCCAGGTGAACGTGGTCTGGCAGGGCTACGCCAACGAGGTCGCGCTCCGGTCCCTGCTGCTCGCCGACGTGCCGCCGTACGTGCTCAACGTCACGGGCCCCGAGCTGATCTCGGTCCGGCAGGCGGCGCGGGCGCTCGGCGCGGCGCTCGGCAAGGAGCCGGTGTTCACCGGCGAGGAGGCGCCGACGGCGCTGCTGTCGAACGCCTCCCGCTGCCATCGCCTGTTCGGCTACCCCGAGCTGACCCCCGCCGAGCTCATCGAGCACACGGCGCGCTGGGTCGCCGGCGGCGGGCCGCTGCTGGGCAAGCCCACCAAGTTCGAACGCCGCGACGGACGCTTCTGATCCGCGTGCTCACTTCTCACGACCAAGGGGGATCTCACGTGCTCGGCACGGCTCCGCAGGCGCAGACGTCTGTGCGCGACCTGTTCAGGCGCGGTCTGGTGATCCCGGCGCATCCCCTGGCCCTGACCGAGGACAGGAAGCTGGACGAGCGGCGCCAGCGCGCGCTGACGCGCTACTACGTCGAGGCCGGTGCGGGCGGGCTGGCGGTGGGCGTGCACACCACGCAGTTCGCCATCCACGGCACCGGCCTGCTGGCGCCTGTGCTCGAACTGGCCGCAGGCACGGCCAGGGAGTCCGGGCGCGAGGTGGTGCTGGTGGCCGGCGCGACCGGGTCCACGGCGCAGGCGGTGGCGGAGGCGGAGCTGGCCAGGTCGCTCGGCTATCACATGGTGCTCCTCAGCCCGTACCGGGAGCTCGACGAGGACGGGCTGATCGAGCGGGCGCGGGCCGTGGGCGACGTGCTGCCGGTGATCGGCTTCTACCTGCAACCCGCGGTGGGCGGACGCCCTCTGTCACGCGATTTCTGGACGAGGCTGGCGGCGATCGAGTCCGTGGTGGGCGTCAAGGTCGCGCCCTTCGACCGCTACCGCACCCTCGACGTGCTCCACGGCGTCGTGCGGGCGGGCCGGGCCGGGGAGGTGGCGCTCTACACGGGCAACGACGACCACATCCTGGCCGATCTCATCACCTCACACCGGGTGGTCGTGGACGGGCGGGAGGTGCAGGTGGAGTTCGTCGGCGGCCTGCTCGGCCAGTGGGCCGTCTGGGTGCGGCGGGCGGTGGAACTGCTGGAAGAGGCCACGCTGGCCCGGTCGGGAGACGACGCGGCGGTACGCCGGCTGCTCGGCCTCGACGGCCACCTCACCGATGCCAACGCGGCCATCTTCGACTCCGCGAACGGCTTCCGCGGCTGCATCCCGGGCATCCATGAGGTGCTGCGCCGCCAGGGGCTGCTGGCGGGCCGCTGGTGCCTGGACCCCGCGGAGGAACTGTCGCCGGGGCAGCTGGCGGAGATCGACCGCATCTGGGCCGCCTACCCATGGCTGCGTGACGACGACTTCGTGGCCCAAGGGCTGGACCGGTGGCTCGCCTGACGGGCCGAGCCGCCCTCGAGGCCGTGAAGCCTCGAGGAGCATCACGCGAGGGAGCGAGCTAGAGGGTGAGGCGGTAGAGGGTGAGGGGACGGCCGCTGGAGCCGCTGGTCAGGTTGCCGGTGCGTTCGGCCAGCCCGGCCAGCTCCAGCCGGTGCAGCATCCGCCGGGCGGTGCGCTGCTGGACGGCGAGCCGCTCAGCGATCTCCCGCGTGGTCAGCGCCTCGCCGCCGGCCGCGTCGCGGGCCTCCAGCAGCTTCTCCAGGGTCGGCACCGACAGGCCCACGCGGCGGGCGAGCACCGACAGGTTCTGCTCGCCGGAGGGCGTGCTGATCACCGACTCCAGCACGATGTCGGTGTCGGCCCGCAAGGACAGCACGGCGGCCACGTCCCCGATGCGCCTGGCCCTGGCCAGCGCCCGGCGGGCCAGGCTCTCGGCCTCCGCAGCGCTGCGCCCGAGGCCGAAACCCACCCGCGCCACGCTGCTGTGACCGGCCAGCCGCGCCAGCATGGGCAGCCCGGTGAAGCCGCCGGTGGCGTCGAAGAGCGGGCCGCGGGTGGTCACCAGCAGGTGGGTACCGCCACGGAAGGCGGCCAGCGTGCCGCCCAGCGCGGCGGCCTCGCGCAGCAGACCTTCCTCGCCGTCCACCTCCACCAGGCCGAGCGCGATCTGCGCGTCCTCCTGGGCCTGGCCTTCGGCCGTCAGCAGGAGCTGGCGCAGCGCCACGCGGACCGAGTGCTCCGACGGCGCCAGGCGCAGCACGTGCATCTCGCCGCGCAGCGCCTCGTGCACCGAGCTCAGGCAGGTGATCACCGGGTGGACCGCGTCACGGCGGTGGAAGGAGACGATCTTCTTGGAGGTCGTCTCCGGCCGGTAGCCGAGCGTGCGCAGCCGGTCGGTGGGCAGCCCGGCCTCGATGAACGTGGCGATGACGTCGGCGGGGGCGATGGTGTCGATGGACAGCCGCGTGATGTCGTGGCCCTCGTGCTGCAGCCGCACCAGGGCGCTGAGCAGGGTCGCGCCCGAGTAGTCGACGAACACGCCGGGGCGGGTGAGCGCGTCGGCGCCGCGGGCCAGCATGTAGGGCACGATGCCGGTGAACAGCCAGCCCTCGACCGAGCCGGCGTGGGCCTCCACGATGGCCGGAGCCTGCGACTCGTGGTCGTAGTCGAGCCGGAGCGTGCTCACGCCGGGCTGCTCCTCGCAGGTGGCCGCGACGTCGTCGACCAGATCATGCGGGCCGACGACTCCGATGACGATACCCACCCGCGTCTCCCTTCCCCTTCTTTACGGTCTAGACCGAAAGGTTATCCGGTGACCCTGCACTTTCCCAACATGGCCGAACCCGCAGGCCGCACGCTCGGCGACGAGGAGGTGGCGGCGCTGGATCGGGTCATCCGCTCCGGCATGCTCAACTCCGTGTGGGGGACCGAGGCGCGGGCGCTCGAACACGAGGTCGCCGAGCTTTACGGCTCCCGCCACGCGATCGCGTGCGCGTCCGGCACCGCGGCCCTCCACCTGTCGGTCGTGGCGGCGGCGCCGGATCCCGGTGACGAGATCATCACGACGCCGATCACGGACTTCGGGACCGTGGCCCCCATCTTGGCGCAGAACGCCGTTCCTGTCTTCGCCGACGTCGACCCGTCCGACGGCAACCTCGATCCGGACGCCGTGGCCGCGCTCATCGGACCGCGCACCCGCGCGATCATGGCGGTGCACCTGTTCGGCGCGCCCGCCCGGATCGGCGCGCTGCGCGCCCTCGCGGACGAGCACGGTCTCACGCTCATCGAGGACTGCGCCCAGGCCTGGCTGACCGAGCTGCCCGGCGGCGGCCGGTACGCGGGCACGGCCGGCCACGTGGGAACCTTGAGCCTGCAGCAGTGGAAGCACATCACCTGCGGCGACGGCGGCCTGGCCATCACCGGCGACGACGAGCTCGCCAGGCGCATGCGGCTGTTCGCGGACAAGGGATGGGACCGGGCCGCGGGCCGTTCCCATGAGAGCCTGGGACTGAACTACCGGATGACCGAGCTGCAGGCCGCGGTGGCCAGGGCCCAGCTCGCGAAACTGCCGGGGGTCGTGGAGTCCAGGCGCCGCACCGCCGTGGAGCTCATCGAGGCGTTGCGCAGGATGGACCCGGGGAGCGGGGCCACGATACGGCCGGCCCGGCCGGACGGATCCCAGGTCGAGATCGGGCTGCCCCGGCCGGACGGGCACGCCTGGTGGTTGTTCCCGCTCGTGCTGCCCGGCGGGGACGCGCCCGAGCTGGCGGCGCACCTGAGCGCGGCCGGGATTCCGGCACGGCCCGGTTATCTGAAGGAGCCCCTCAATCGGGCCCCGCTGTGGGACAGGCCGGTTTACGGCGCCTCCCGCTACCCCCTCGAGGGCTACCGTCCCGCTCCCTGTCCCGAGGCCGAACGGCTGGTCGGCAGCACGCTCCTGATCATCGACTGGAACGAGCACTACACGTCGGAGCATGTCAGCGTCATCGCCGACGCCATCGCGAGCTATCCAGGCAAGGCGTAGTTACGTTCATGTATCAGGCATTGACCGGGCTCCGCTCGATCATTAGGTTTCGGTCAGGACCGGTATTCAGGAAAGGAAGCCGCCGATGAAGAAGGTAGCGGCAGCCGGCTTCGCGGCCGCCCTCAGCGTCGTGATCGCCGGGTGCGGATCCGGTGGCTCGGGTTCGGACAAGAGCACGGTGACGCTCTGGATGTATCCCGTGATCGCGGACCAGGCCGGGAACAAGGCGTTCTGGGACAAGGTCGAGAAGGACTTCGAGGCCAAGAACCCCGCGATCGACGTCACGATCGACCAGCAGCCCTGGGACGGCCGTCAGGAGAAGATCACCACGGCGCTGGCCTCCAAGAAGGGCTTCGACCTGGTCGTGCTCGGCCCGGACCAGATCCCGCAGTACGCCCAGCAGGGCACACTGGAGCCCGTGGACGACGTGATCGCCGCCGACAAGAGCGCCTACCTGCCCAATGCGCTCACCGCGCTGACGGTGAGCGGCAAGCTCTACGGCGTGCCCATCTACCAGACGATCACCGCCCCCATCTACAACAAGAAGCTCTTCGCCGACGCGGGCGTCACCAAGGTGCCGGAAACGCTGGCCGAGCTGAAGGAGGCCGCACCCAAGCTGGCCGCCAAGAAGGTGGCCATCCTCGACTACCCCGGCAAACCCGAGGTCTCGCTCAACCAGAGCTTCTATCCCATCCTGTGGGCCAACGGCGGCTCGGTGTTCTCGCCCGACGGCAAGAGCGTGACCGTCAACAACCAGCAGGGCATCGACAGCCTGCAGTTCCTGCTCGACCTGAAGGCGGTCGGCGGCCTGCCCGAGAACACCGCCAGCAAGAGCAACGACGTCGAGGGCGGCGCGCTCGCCGCCGGCAAGACCGCGATGTACCACGCGGCCACGGCCCTCAACGCCGACCAGCTCGGCGCCGCCATCGGCGCGGAGAACGTGGGCGTCGGCCTGCCGCTGGAAGGCAGCAAGCGGGTCGCGTTCGGCATCCCGGGCGGTCTGGTCCTGGCCAAGCACTCCGAGGTCAAGGATGCGGCCAAGAAGTTCGCCGCCTACGTCGCCGCTCCCGAGGTTGCCGCGTCGCTGGCCAAGGAGTCCGGCTTCTTCTCCGCGCGTACCGACGTGACGATCCCCGACCAGTCGGCGACCTCCAAGGAGTTCGCCAAGTCGCTGCAGTACGCCTACCCCGGCGACGCCCACCCCAAGGCCCGCCAGGTCATGGCGATGATCTCGGCCCACATCCAGGCGGCGCTGATCGGCAAGGAGGACGCCAAGACAGCACTGGACGCCGCCGCCAAGGAGGGCAACGAGCTGCTGGCCACCGGCGGCTGACACGATCCGGGCCTCCTCCAGGGGAGGCGCGTCTTCTCGGAAAGGTGTGAAACCCGGTGCGCCATCGCCTGCGTGATCCGGTCACGGGACTGCTGTTCGTCCTCCCCATGCTCGTGCTGTTCCTGATCTTCAGGATCTTCCCCACGCTCGGCGCGGCGGGCATGAGCCTGACGAACTGGAACATCGGCGGCGAGTGGAGCTTCATCGGCGCCGACAACTACACGCGGCTGGTGAACGACCCGAACTTCTGGTCCAGCCTGCGGGCCACGCTGGTGTACACCGTCGTCTACGTGCCGCTCGTCATGGCGGTTTCGCTCGGCACCGCACTGCTGCTCAATTCGATCGTCTTCATGCGCGGGCTGTTCCGCGGCATGCTCTTCCTGCCGTACGTGACCAGCTTCGTCTTCGCCGGGATCATCTGGCGCTGGATCTACGAGTTCGACGGCCTGATCAACGGCGTGCTGGCCAAGCTGGACCTCGGACCCGTCGGCTTCATGGAACGCTCGGAGCTGGTGCTGCCCGCCCTGGCCCTCGTCTCCTGCTGGAAGGGCTTCGGCTACTCGATGCTGATCCTGCTCGCCGGTTTGAAGGCCATTCCGGGCTCGTACCTGGAGGCGGCCAAGGTCGACGGCGCCGGCCCCTGGCAGCGCTTCCGCGGCATCACGCTGCCCCTGCTCAAGCCCGCGCTCTTCTTCGTGCTGGTGATCGAGACGATCGCCTCGTTCCAGGTCTTCGACACGATCTACGTGATGACCGGCGGCGGGCCCGCCAAGGCCAGCTACACCCTGATCTACGGCATTTTCGAACGCGGCTTCAGGTTCTGGGAGTTCGGCTACGCGGCCACCTGGGGGATGGTGCTCTTCGCCATTGTGCTGGTCGTCTCGCTGATCCAGCGGCGCTTCGTCGGCAAGGAGAACACCTGATGACGCTGACGGCCACGCGCCCCGCCGCCACCCGGGTCCGGCCGGGCGCCACGCCGCGCCGGCCCGGTAAGAGGTGGACCCTCTACACGCTGCTCGCTGTCATGTCGCTGCTGACCCTGGGCCCGTTCATCGCCATGGTGATCGTGGCGCTCTCGCCCCGGGGCGAGCCGACCGTGCCCGCGCAGTGGCCGGACTCGCTCACCTTCGACAACATCATGCAGGTCCTGAGCGCCTCCGGGTTCGCCGAGTGGACGCTCAACTCGCTGATCTACTCGGCCGTCTCCGTGGTGATCATCCTGCTCACGGCGTCGATGGCGGGCTACGCGTTCGCCAAGAAGCGGTTTCCCGGTCGCGACACCATGTTGTGGACGTTCCTCGCCACGATGATGGTGCCGTTCCAGGCCACGCTCATCCCGCTGTACGTGCTCATCTCCGACTTCGGTGGCGCGGACACCTTCTGGGGGCTGATCGTCCCGACGCTGGCGAACTCGCAGGCGGTCTTCCTGATGCGGCAGTTCATCCTGGGGCTGCCCGACGAGCTGTTCGACGCGGCCAAGGTGGACGGGGCCTCGGAGCTGCGCATCTACTGGACGATCGTGGTGCCGCTGACCAAGCCGATCCTGGCAACGTTGGGGGTGTTCGTCTTCCTGTGGCACTGGAACGACTTCCTGTGGCCCCTGGTGATCTCGCAGAGCGACGCCACCCGGACGCTGACCGTTGGGCTGACGGTGCTCAAGACGGAGGAGCTGCAGTGGTCCATGCTGATGTCCTCCGCGGCCATCTCGGCGGTGCCGTGCCTGCTGGTGTTCTTCCTGCTGCAGCGCTATCTGGTCAATAGCATCGCGATGACCGGCCTGAAGTGACCGGCTCCCCGTCCCGGAGCCGAACGGCCTACGCTGGTCGCCCGGAACGTCCGGCAAGGGGGAGCTTGTGATGAGTACGCCGATCGACCCGCAGGCCGCGCGGCTCCGTGACCGCCTGCGCGGGGCACTGGTGGCCGCCGCGCTGACGCCGATGACGCAGGCGGGGGAGGTGGACCTCGACCTCGCGGAGGCGTACTTCCAGCGGCTGGTCGCCTCGGGCGCCGACGCCCTGGCCGTCCTCGCCCACACCGGCCGCGGCCCCTTCCTGCCTCCGGATGTCCGCGCCGGCGTCATCGCCCGCGCCCGCCGGACCGGCGCCCCGGTCATCGTCGGCATCGGCGGCACCCCACCACCCGCCGCCCCTCCGCCGGCCGCCGCGGCCGGCAGCGCCGCGCGGCCACCCGCCAGGTCCAGCCGTCCCCCCGGGCTGCCCGCTGGGTGCAGCGGTGTCGCCCGCACGTCCGCCGAATCCGGCGGCGTTGACCAGCCGTCCGGCCCCGACACCGCTGACCGGCGCGATGGCGGGCTGCGGGACAGTGGGGGAGAGGTCGCCACCCCCGTCGGCACGGGCGACGGGCCGACACGGGACACCCGAGCCGAGGCTGAGCCGGGGGCGGTGGCCGACGCGCGGATGGCGGCCGAGCTTGGGGCTGACGGGGTGCTGGTGTTCCCGTCGCCGGGGGATCGGGTGGCGCTGCACGAGGCGGTGTGGGCGGCCGCCGGGCTGCCGATGATCGCATTCGACCTGTACACGCAGCCGTGCCCGCCCGCCACACTCCGCCGCATCCTGCACCTGCCCGGCGTCGCCGGGCTCAAGACGGCGCTGTTGTCGGACGCGATGGGATGCCAGGAGACGATCGCCCTCACCCGGGAGGCCGGCAGGCTGGCGATCACCGGCGAGGACCGCATGTTCGGCCCGTCGCTCCTGTGGGGCGCGGAGGCGGCGCTGGTGGGCATCGCGGCCGCGTCGGTGGAGACGACGGCGGCCGTGATGCGCGCGTTCGAGGGCGACGACCTGCGCGGTTTCGAGAAGGCGTCCGCACGGCTGGACCGCCTGGCCGCGGTCACGTTCACCGGCCCCATGGAGGGGTACGTCCAGCGCATGTTCTGGCTGGCCGCCGCGGAGGGCCTGATCCCCGAGTCCCACGCTCACGACCCGTACGGACCGGCCCTCCCGGACGGGGAGCGCGCCGAGGTCCTGGCGGCCGCCTCCTAGGCGTCAGATGGCGATACGGATGAGGTTGCGCCCCTTGAGGCCGTACAGGGCCTTACGGGACGGGTCGATGTTGATCCGGGAGCCGCCGCCGAACCAGTCGCTCGCCAGCCCTTCCACGAGCTTGCGGGACGTGAAGCCGACCAGGTCGATCTTGTAGACGGCGTCCTCGTCGCTGGTGTACGCGTGGAGCCCGGCCAGCACCAGGTCCCCGCCCCGCTCGCACACCCGCAGCGTGCGGGTGATCGCGCGCCGGCGCAGGTTGTACTCGAACAGGACGCCGCCGTCGGTGATCCCGTACAGGGCGAGCGGCGTGTGCTTCAGGCTCGTGACGGCTTTCGCGCCGGCCACCGGCTCGATCTCCCACTGGACCTTCCGCGTGCGCAGGTCGAAGGCCGCCAGCCTGGCCGTGGTCGTGGCCGGCGGGGCGCCGAGACCCTCCTGCGTGCTGGTGCCGAGGTAGACGGTGCCGAGCAGGGCGGTCAGCGAGAACACGGTCTGACGCTCGACGATCGGCCGGTAGGTGTCGAGCTTGCCGGTCCGCGGGTCGTACACGTCGAGGGCGCCGTTCGGGTGTCCCGGCTCCGGCTGGGTGGACATCACGATCAGCCCGGTCAGCTTGTCGTGCACCAGGTCCTTCGGCCGGTCCTGGTTGTGGCCGGTGCGGAAGAGCAGCTTGGCCTCCGGGTCGCCGGCGCGGTGGGAGTAGAGGGCGGCCTGGGTGTAGATGCCGAGGTACGTGGTGTCGTCGACGGTCATGATGGTCTTGGGCTCGCCGGCGATGGCCAGCCGGGTGACCTGGCGGGTGGCCAGGTCGTGGATGTCGCAGCCGCCCTTCCCGCCGACGTAGACGTGCTCGCCGTCGCAGTGCACCGACATCGGCTCCTCGGGGGCGGATCGGTAGCCCTTCTGCACGTGGCTGACATAGTCGATCGTGCCGGTGGCCGGGTCGTAGACGAAGACGCCGGGGTCCTGCATGCCGTAGATCTTTCCCTTGTGTTCCAGGATCCGGACGGTGGCCGCCTCCGGGAACGGCACGCCGAGCACCTCGTACGCGCCGGTCGCGATCTGGTACCGGTAGAGGGTTCCGGAGGGGCGGCCGGCGAAGTAGACCCAGCCGTCGTGGATCAGCACCGACACGATGTACTTCTCGCCCGGGGCCGTGGCCTTGACCACCTTGTACGCCGCCGGGTTCGCCTTCTCCAGCACGATCAGCTCCGCCAGCGAGTTCATGCCACCCGCCACGTGCGTGTCGCTGATCGACATGCTGGACACCCAGTCGCGGTCGGCCACCTCGGCGGGCAGCAACTCGCGCTTCTCCCCGGTCTGCCGGTCGATCGCGACGAGATGGGCGTTGGAGCCGACGCCGGCGTAGACGTGGGTGGCGTCGGCCTGGATGCTGCGGACATACGCCTCGCCCGGCGCGGGCTGGCCGAGATCGCGGCTGACGCCGGTGGCCGGGTCGTACTCCACCACGCGCCCCGGCTGCGACGTACCCAGGTAGACCTTGCCGTCGGGGGAGGCCGCCATGGTCCAGATGTACGGGTCCGGATATTGGGCGAGCCGGGTGGTGGTGCCCGTGATCGTGTCGATCTTGTAGAGGTCCGACCGGGAGTGGGTGCCGACGTAGACGTCGGTGCCCGTCTTGCACATCGCCCAGATGCCGACACCGGTGGGGATCTCGAAGTGGGCCGTGACCTTGTCCTGGGCCAGGTCCCAGGCGCCCACGACGTTGGGCGCCAGGCCGCGCGAGCCCATGTAGAGCACGTCGCCGACGAACTCGGCGTTGCCCAGGGGGCTGGCGACGCTGGCCGGGCCGAGGTCGGTGATCGTGCCTTCCGGCTCGCGGGCGGCGGCCGGCGCCGGCGTGGCCGGGAGGGCCGACGCGGGGCTGGCCGGGAGGGTGGCCGCGGCGGCGGAGGCGGCTGCGGCTTGGAGGAAACGGCGGCGGGGGATCATTCGCGGTCACTCCTCGTTGAGATTGGCCGCACGGTATAACGGCCTAGGCCGTAATGTCTAGATCGAAAAGCTGGGCGGCGTTCCGCCACGCGACCAGTTCGGCCGTCTCCGGGTCGAGACCCGCCGCCGCCACCGCGCCGAACGCCGAGGCCGGGTCGATGAGGGTCGAGTCGGTGCCGAAGAGCAGCCGTGTGCGGTCCACGGCGGCCGCCACCTGCGCGATGCGGCCGGTGGGGGCGTGGGAGTAGCAGGGCTCCAGGTAGAGGCGGTCGCAGGCGTTCGCGGCCTCGATGGCGTGGGCGTAGCCGTCGGCGCCCATGTGTCCCGCGATGACCCGCAGGCCGGGCGTGTCGAGGCAGGTCTGGGCCAGGTCCAGCACCGTGGCGCCCCAGGTGTGGACCAGCGCGGGCACTCCGGCCTCCGCGACCATGGCCAGCGCCTCCCGCGTCTGCGGCGAGGAGGCGGGCGATCGCGTGTAGTCGGTGTGGATCTTGACGCCGACGAACTTGCCGGTGGGCAGGAATGCGCGCAGGTCCCGCTCGGCGTCGGCCGGTCTGCGGGGATTGATGGTGACATATCCGAGATGGCGGTCCTGGGTATCCAGCCAGGCGGCCAGGGCCCGGTTGCCCGCCGGGGCGTCGTAGATCACCGCTTCGGTGGCCGAGACGATGGACAGGTCGATGCCGAAGCGGTCCATGGCGGTCAGGTTGGCTCCGGCGACGTCCATGGTGAAGAACCACGGGCCCCAGTGGGCGTGCACGTCGATGATCATCCGAGCAGCCTCCTCGCGTTGCCGCCCGCCACGGCGGCGATCTCGTCCGGCTTCAGCCCGCTCGTCGCCAGGCGCAGCAGGGGGACGACGGGCTCGTAGTGAGGGGTGCGGGAGCCGTACAGGAGCCGGTCCGGCGGCACGGTCTCCAGCGCGTCGGGGGAGTTGAGTAGGCGGGTCGAGGTGTGGAACCCGGGCTCGTCGGCGGCGACCACGAGGAAGTCGCCCAGGTGGTAGAAGTGCGTGTCGAGGAAGACGACCGTGGCGTCCAGCCCGGAGAACGGCTGCCAGAAGCGCCGCACATCCCCGCCGGTCAGCACGACGAGCCCGAGCCCGGCCGCCTTCCTGGCGACGTGGCGGACCGAGGGAAAGCCCGCCTCGACGCCCTGCTCGTCGGGGAAGAGCCTGATGGCCTTCACGCCCAGCTCGGCGAGCCTGTCGATCTCCTGTACGGCGCCGATGGGGTCGCGCAGATCCACGGCCCCGACCGGCACGACCTCGCCTCTGGTGTCGTCGCTCGCGGCCAGAGCCAGGACCTCGTCATTGCCCGACCGCATGTCGAACAGCGTGGCCCGCAGGGACGCGACCGCGCCCGCCCGGATGCGGTGTGCGGTCAGGGTGTCCAGCACCGACCGGGGCGTGCCGGGCGGGCCGTCGCGGTCGGGGTAGGCGCCGACCAGGACATCCACGTCGAGGGTCACCCCGAGCTCGCCGACCAGCTTGCTTGCGTCGAACGCCGTCACAACCGCCTCCATTGACTTATCAAGTTCAGCACATTACGGTCTGGGCCAAAATAGGGCAACAAGCTGTGGAGGTGCGGCCGTGCCGCGTAGACCCCTCGCGGTGGCCTTGGCCGCCACCCTGCTCGCATCCATGGTCCCGGCCCAGGCCGCCCGAGCCGAATCGGGGGCCTCGTGTGCTGGGCCCCGGGTGGAGACGTTCGGGCCGGCGTCGGTGACCGGGGCCATCGTGGGCGCCGCCGTCCACGAAGGCAAGGCGTACGTCGTCACGCGCGGCCAGAAGCCGCCCGTGCTGGCCGAGATCGACCTGGCCACCCGGAAGGTGGTCAGGAGCGTGCGCCTGCCCGACGGCCCGGCGACCGGGGAGCCCGAGGGCGGCTGGGCCACGGCCGTGTCGGGCGGCAAGGTCTACGTCGGCACGTACCCCGTCCCCGACCTCTACAGCTTCGACCCGGCCACCGGCGACGTGGCGCACCTGGACTCCTTCGGCAGGAACGGCGGCTACATCTGGGCCCTCGCCGCGGCCCCGGACGGGACACTCTACGCGGGCACCTACCCCGACGGCCGGGTCAAGGAGTACGTCCCCGCCACCGGCGCGGTCCGCGACTTCGGGGTGCTGGCCACCGGCGAGCGCTACGTCAGGGCCGTCGCCGCCGACGCCCAGAACGTCTACGCGGGCCTGCTCGACAAGGGCAAGCTCGTCGCGATCAACCGGGCGACCGGCGCCGTCAAGGAGCTGGCCCAGGGGACGACGGGCATCGGGGTCCTCGCCGAGCACGGCGACCGGGTCTTCGCGGTGAGCGGTCCGAGCCTCATCGACGTACGCAAGGACGGCACCGACGCCCGGCACGTCGCCATCCCGTCGGGCAGCAGCCTCGACGCGCTCACCGTGGCCGCCGACGGCACGGTGTACGGCACCACACGCCCCGACGGCGCCGTCCACCGCTACCGCACCGGCGACGGCGCGCTCACCAAGGTCGCCGACTCGCCGTCGCGGGAGGACGAGACCAGGCGGCTCGCCTTGGCCGGCGACGACACCCTGGTCGGTTTCTCCGGCAGCGGCGGCATGTGGTCGCTGGACCTGCGGACCGGCCGGTCGGAGTTCACCGACCTGATCGAGGCCGGTCTGCCGAGCGGCCCCGAACGCCCGCAGAGCATGCTGCTGGTGCCCGGCCGCGCCGTCTACGTCGGCGGCCACTTCTTCATGGACGTACGCGACCTGCGTACCGGAAAGCAGCGCAGGTTCCGCGTCCCCGGCGAGCCGAAGGACCTCGTGCGGCGCGGCAACAAGATCTACGCCGCCATCTACCCCAGCGGGAAAATCATCTCCATCGACCTCCGCACCGACGAGGTCCGCAGCCTCGGCTCTCTGGGGCACGACCAGCAGCGCCCGTGGGACATCGAGTACGACCCGGTGACCGACAAGCTGCTGGTCGCCTCCGCCCCGCTGGGCGCCAAGCTCGAAGGCGCCCTGTCGATCGTGGACCCCGACACCGGCGAGATCGACGTCTACAAGGGCGTCATCCCCGATCAGAGCCTGATGAGCCTGTCGCTGGACGCCCGCAACGGCGTCGTCTACCTGGGCGGCGACGTGCTCGGCGGCGGCGGGGTTCCGCCGGTGAAGACCTCGGCGTCCGTCGCGGCCTTCGACCTGCGCTCCCGCACCGTGCTGTGGCAGGTGGACCCGGTCCCCGGCTTCCGTACCTTCCAGGACATCAAGGTGCACGGCGGCTTGCTCTACGGCGTGTACAAACGCGACTCCGGCGCCTGGATCGCCCTCGACCTGGCCACCAGAACGGTCAAGCACCAGGGCAAGCTGTCCGGGTACGGCGAGCTGACCACGCACCGCGGCAAGGTGTTCGTCAGCACGTTCTTCGGCGGCGGCAACGCCTACGAGCTGAGCGACCAGGCCACGCACCTGGCCGCGGGCCTGGGCGACGAGTGGTACACCAACCCGCAGCTCCACTTCGAGCCCGGCTCCTGGAAAGCGTGGGCCCTGAGCGGCCGGCACCTGGCCAGGATCGACCTCGACCCGAGCTGCCCACTCCTCACCGTCAGCTGATGCCAGATCTCGTCGTGGACGCCCACCGGCTCATCGGCCCCGTCCCCTTCGACGACCTGCCGGAGGACCAGCGGCCGGAGATGGACCGGCTCGGCATCCACCAGGCCTACGTGACCCACACCCTGGCCCTCTACTCCGACGTCCGCGCCGGGAACGAGGCGCTGCTCGGCCTCGACGACCCCCGGCTCGTCCCGGTCCCTGTGCTGCTGCCCGAATCCTTCGAGCCGGTGCCGGACTGGGACGTGCCCATGGTCAGGCTCTGCCCGGCCCGGCATCGCTTCGAGCTGACCGGGCCGACGGCCCTGCGCTGGCTGGCGGCGCTCGGCGTGACGGCGGCCATCGACTTCGAGGAGACCTCGCCAGGGCACCTGTTCGCCCTCGCCAGGGAGCTGCCCGAGCAGCGCATCCTCCTGCTCAACCCCGGCTACCGGCGGCTGCGCGCGATCGCCGAGCTCATGACCGCGATCCCGAACCTGTGGCTGGAGATCGGCACGGTCAACACCCAGCGCGGCGTCGAGTGGCTGGCCGGCCACTTCGGTGCCGGACGGCTGGTGTTCGGCACCGGCGCCCCCGTCATGGACGACTGCGGCCCCCGCTTCCTCCTCGACCACTTGGACCTGCCGGAGGCCGACGTCGCCGTGATCGCGTCGGGAGGGAGCCTGCTGTGATCCTCGACGCGCACGGCCACCTCGGTCCCTGGCCCGACTTCCTCATCCCCGACGAGTCGGCCGACGGCATGGTCGCCCTGATGGACCGCCTGGGCATCGACGCGATCGGCATCAGCCACCTGCTCGCCGTCGGCCCCGACGCCGAGGCGGGCAACCGGCTGGCGTTCGCCGCGGCCGAGCGGCACCCGGGCCGGTTCGGCGTGTGGCAGGTCTACAACCCCCACCAGCGCAACAGGCTCACCGACCAGGGCGTCTGGGGCGTCAAGATCCATCCGGACGTGCACCAGTGCCCCCTGGACGACCGCCGCTACGACCCCGTCTGGGAGCTGGGCCTCCCCGTGCTCGCCCACGGCCAGACCGACTCGCCGTGGAGCGACCCCGGGCGGTTCGTCACGGTGGCGCGGCGGCACCCCGGCGTACCGCTGCTGCTCGGGCACGCCGGGCTCTGGCCGTACGGCTTCGCCCGCGCCGCCGAGCTGATCCGCGAGCACCCGAACGTCTCCCTCGAGATCTGCGGCTCCAAGATGACCGGGCGATGGATCGCCCGCCTCGCCGGCCTGGTCGGCGCCGACCGTGTCGTCTACGGCTCCGACGCCTGCTTCCTCGACCTGCGGATCGGCTTCGGCCGCGTCGCCCTCGCCCCGCTCGACGACGCCGACCGGGCCCTCATCCAGGGCGGCAACCTCGCCCGCGTGCTGGAAGGACGCCTCACATGAGCCTCGCCGTCAACGGTGGCACGCCCGTGCGCACCGCCCCCTGGCCATCGTGGCCGCCGCCGCTGGACGCGGCCCAGCGCGAGCTCGTCACCGCCGTGCTGGAAAGCGGCCGATGGGGCGCCACACAGGGCGGCTCGGCCTGTGCGGACCTGACCGCCGCGTTCGCACGCCGCTCCGGCGTCCCGTACGGCATCGCCGTCGGCAACGCCACCCTCGGCCTGTTCGCCGCGCTACGCGGCCTGGGCGTCGGGCCCGGTGACGAGGTGATCGTCCCGGCGTACACGTTCGTCGCCACCGCCACGGCCGTCCTGCTCGCCGGCGCCACACCGGTGATCGTCGACGTCGACCCGGTCGATCTGCACCTGTCCGCGTCCGCGACGGAGGCGGCCGTTACCCCGCGCACGACCGCGATCATCTCGGTGCACCTGGCCGGCAGCCCCGCGGACATGGACGCGCTGAACGCGGTCGCCGCACGGCACGGCCTGGCCGTGGTGGAGGATGCGGCCCAAGCGCACGGCGCCACGTACCGAGGCCGCCCCGTCGGCGGGCTCGGTGACGCCGGCGTCTACAGCTTCCAATCCAGCAAGGCGATGACGGCGGGGGAGGGCGGCCTGATCGTCTGCCGCGACCAGGCCGTCCACGCGGCCATCTGGTCGGTCTGCAACGTGGGCCGCACGCTGGACGGCGCCTGGTACGGCCACCCCAGCGTCGGCTGGAACCTGCGCCTGACCGAGATCCAGGCGGCGCTCCTGCTGCCCTGGCTGGACCGCCTCGACGAGGAGATCGACCACAGGAACACGTTCGCCGCGGCCGTCGAACGAGAGCTGGCGGCGATCCCGATGCCCGCGAGCCACGACGGCCCGGCGCTGCCGCGATCGCCGGGCACAACGATGGCGCCGGTGACGCTGGTCCCGCAGCCGCTGGGCACCACCCGCGACTCCCGGCACCTGCTCATGCTGCGCCTCCACGTACCGTTCGACCGGTCGTTCCTGCTGGCGGCGATGGAGGCGGAGGGCGTCCCGCTCGACGGCGGCTACCCGCCGCTCGGCACCTTGCCGGCGCTGACCGAGGCCGGCGCCCGGGCAGAACCCTGCCCGGGCGCCGAGGCCGCGTCCCACGAGGTGCTCTGGGTCCGCCAGCCGATGCTCATGGACGGCCCCGCCGGCGCCGCCCACATCGCCGAGGCACTGGCGAAGGTCCTCGCCGCATGAGGGCTCACTTCTTGCGTTTCCAGAGCTTGCCCGTCTCCAGGTCGAGGTAGTAAACACGCTCGCTCGGCCAGCCGCGCACCAGGAACGGGCCCTGTTTCGACCAGCCGAGGGCGACCTCGAGGGAATCCTCGCCGGGGAAGGTGAGGGCGACGCCGGCCAAGAGCTTGCCGGTCGCTGTGTCATACGTCTTGACACGCTCCTGATCGCCTCGGATGACCACGAGGTATCTTCCATCCGGCCGGAGGTGGTAAGCATCCCTGGTCTTCCTGAGGGGCAGGCTCATGCGGGTCTTGCCCCGGTGGTCGAGCACGAGCGCCTGAAACGCCGTCGTGACCACGATTCCACTCCCGTTGAGATCGTGGACCTGGCGCGCACCGGGGACCGACACCGTGGTCCAGTCCTTGGTGTCGAAGATCTGCGCGCCCTCCTTGGCCAGGGCGACATACCTGTTCTGCGTCGCGAACGTGGGCGTGGGCACGGCGGTGTCGGGCAGGCTGCCGGTCAGGTGGTGGACGCCCTTCGCGTCCTGGTACACCATGCGGCGATCGTGCCTGTCCAGGTAAACGACGGCTTTCTTGTCGGGGCTGCGCACGAAGGGCGCCCGCAGCGGGGCTTTGCCTTCCCTGAGGATGTACGGCGCGGCCTGGGGGAACGGCCGTCCGTTCACCAGCCACGACCGGCAGGGGGCGTCGATCTCGTCGACCCACGGACAGGTGGGCGCCAGGTATTTGTTCACCTTGATGAACGTGGCCATTTCCCGCGGAAACGACGTGGGTCTCGAATATTCCGGCAGTTCACGCTGCGGCGGTTGGCCGGGCGTGAGCAGCGCGCCCGACAACACGATTGCGGTGCCCGCGAGGTAGAGATTCCGTCCCGACCATTGACCGATGGCTCGTTCCGCCTGGGCCACGTCATCTAATGCTTCGGACGCCGGGCCCGGTTTCCGGGCGGCGAGTGATACGGCGACCGCCACGACGACGACGATGACGGCATGGGCCAGACGCGCCGGCGTGGCATCCTGACTCGTCAGCAGAAAGCCGCCCGCCACCACGGCCCCGCCCAAACCGAGCAGCCATACCTGTCGATAGACGTTGTTGACTCTCTCGCGGGCATGGGGCGCGAAAACGGAAACGGCGCACCAGCCCATGACCAGATAAAACAGGTCGTCGCTGTAGCCCGCCACGGGAACGGCGAGGGCAAGGGCGATCAGCCGGCGGCGCCGCAGCCTGGTGAAGTGGCCGACGACCAGGCCGGCGTTGGCCGAAGTGACCGAAAGGCTGGTGAACGCGGCGAACCTGTCGAGCCGTTCCCGTGTGATCGGTGCGGCCGCCACCAGCAGGGTGACGGCGGCCACTGTCCACGAGATCATCGGAGGTATCGTCACGAAGGGCAACCATATATGGTTCTGTTTCGTGAATTCAGAGGACGTATGGCAGCAATTCGATATCGCCACGTGGCGTGCCCCGCATGCGCGATTACGCATGGTGATATCCGGCTGCCTGGTGTTAGCGGTTTTTGCGCAGTTGTTGTGGTGGATCGGGGCGATAACGCCCTATATTCGCTGGCAGCCCAACGATTTCTTTCTGCACGCCGACGTGGACAAGAATGGCGTCCTGTCCACCGTCGTCCATATCGACGTGGACAACGAGGGCGTGACCCCCGTCACCATCGGGGAGATCTCGGCGGAAATGCCGGGTCTCCGCCTGCTGCCCGCTGACCGGACGAGAGACGAACGTTCCGAGGTCACCGTCGGGCCCGGTGGCGTGGAAGTCCTGACGAGGCGCATCGTCATCACCGACTGCGCCGCGGTGCCGTACGAGCCCCAGCCGATCCGCTACACGTACCGGACCTGGATAGGCTCCGGGTCGGCGGAGGTGACGTGGGACTCGTGGCGGATGGACGGCCCCGAGGGAAGTCTCGCGGTCGCGTGGCAGCGAGGCATCGCCTCCAAGGTCTGCAATGAGGCGGTGAGCTCGGATTGGTTCTGACCGGCAGCCCCTACGCCGGCAACGGCACGCCGGGAGGCCCGGAGCGCATGGCGCCCGTCACGAAGATCGTCATCGGTTGCGTGTTCGCTTTCGGCGCCCTCCGCTTCAATGGCTTCGATCTGCTGCTCGACCCCGTCGGATGGGCATTGTGCGTGTCCGGCCTCTCCCAACTGCAGCGATCCGCCGACGACTCCTTCGCCCGAGCCCGGTCCGCCGCCATCGTCATGGTCGTCGCCTCGCTGGTGGCCATGGTCCCGTCCGGCGCGCACCCGTCCGACGCCCCGATGGATTTCTCCGTCAAGCACACGATCGGCACGTTCGGCACGGCCGGCGCCTTGATCACGATCTGGCTGGTCGCCGACGCCGTCATCAGGCGGATCCGCCCCCACGGGGAGACCTCCCGTGCCGCCCTCCTCGACGTGCTGCGCTGGGCCGTAGTCGCCCTGGGAGCGCTCGGCCTGCTCACCGCGTATGGCTATGCCGACCTGGGCTTCGTCACGCCCATCGCCTGGTTCACGGCTCTGGTCGCCCTGATCGTCGTGCTTTACCGCTCGGCCCGTCTGCCATGCCTGTCACCGGCATGAGACCGCGGCGCCCGGCCCGGTCAGAGGCGGCGCAGGAAGCCCCGATCGAGGTCTGTGAGGGCGGCGCAGCCGAGAAGTGTCAGGATGTTCGCCATCTCCCCGCTCAGGAGGTCGAGGACTCTCGTCACGCCGGCTTCGCCGTCGGCGATCAGGCCGTAGATGGCCAGGCGGCCGAGCACGACCACGTCCACTCCTCGCCGGCGCCGCCCTCGAGATAGTCGTGCACGTCACGCGGCAACGACTCCAGGGCCACGGCGTGGATGTCGCCGAGGGTCGCGTCATGTGTCGTCGCTGCCAAGGGATGGGTCACCACGTGTGCTCCTTCACGCATGAGGAAAGGTCTCACCGGCTGAGCGGCGTCCCCATGGTCCCCTGGAAGCTTGTTCTGTTCTGTGGACGAATACGGGTAACGCTCAGCCTTTGCCGGCGGCGTTCACGATGCGGGTCGTGGAGCGGCCCGGGATGGCCTCCATCTCCCAGCACTCGGCCCCCAGGATCGCCGCCGCGGCCGCGCGGGCGCCCGCGTGCGGGTCGCCGGCGGTGTGCGCCAGGGCGGCGGGTCGCATCGGGGCGAGGAGATCGATGTAGTCCTCGGGGCCGTGGGCGTCGGACGGACCGGTCACGATGAAGACGCCGGTGACGAAGCGGAGGGCGGCCAGGACCTCGGCGCGCTCCGCCGACGGGTTGAACGGGCGGCTCGGACCCTTCCAGGCGCGCACCCGCGGGTCGTCCTCGACGCCGACGACCAGCGGCAGGCCGCGGGCCGCCACCGCGCCCAGGTAACGCACGTGTCCCACGTGCAGGATGTCGAAGACTCCGGTCACGACCGCCGCCCCCGGCCGGTCATACGGCTGCACCCAGACGGCCTCCAGGCTGCTCACGCGACCTCCTCCGCTTCCCCACGGGCCTCGACGACGGCTCCCCACGGGCCTAGACGACTCGTCGATCGCAGCGTACTCGGTCGGCGCAGGCGGTCGTGCAGGCGACCTTGGGAAAGGGCATTCCTACCTTTTCGCAATGACCTCCCGGCCGCCACCAGCGCGTCCCATGACGCAGCCTGAGGTTAGGGGCCCGACTAAGGGGGAGGTCGCCGTGGCACCGGACTTGCACCGTGCCAACGGGGGTGATCCGCTCGGCTCGCGCGATCTCACGGTCCGGTTGCCGGGGATGCCGTCCCAGGTGTCCCGGGCCAGGGGGATCGTGACGGCCGCGCTCGGGCGCGATCATCCGCTCTATGACGATGTGGTGCTGCTCACCAGTGAGCTGGCCACGAATGCGATTCTGCACACCAGGTCCGGCGCGGGCGGCTCGTTCACGGTGGCCGTGACCCACTCGGACTCGGCGGTGCGGGTCTGCGTGTCGGACGCGGGCTCGGACGGGCCGCCGTGCGTGTGCCGTACCAGCACGCAGGCCACCAGCGGGCGCGGCCTGCCGCTGATCGAGGCGCTCAGCCACCGCTGGGGGTTCACGCGGGAGGCCGGGTCGACGACGGTGTGGTTCGAACTGCTGCAGGCCAGGATGCCCGCCGGGGTGCCCGCTTAGACGTCCAGGCGGCACAGGCCCTCGGCGAGGGCCTTGGTGGTGAGGCGGGTGCGGCTGTCGCAGCCCAGCTTGGCGAAGATGTGCTCCAGATGGGTGGTGACCGTGCGGACGCTGAGCACGAGCGCGGCGGCGATCTGGGGGTTGGAGTCGCCGGCCGCGACCCGTGTGAGGACGTCCACCTCCCGGCCGGTCAGCTCGTACGGCAACGCGCACATCCGCTCGGCGGCGACCGCGCCCTGCAGCGACCCTTGGAACCCGACCCCCGCCCTGAGCAGCCGCAGCTCGTGCCAGCGCCCGTCGCCGTCCAGCCAGAGGCCGTGCCTGCTCAGCTCGCGCGAGTCGATGAACGCCCTGGCGTACACGGCCATCGCCGGTTCGTCCCATAACGCGGCCGACATCTCCCGCCCGGGGACCTCTCGGCGGGCACCGAGCCGGTCGAAGGCGACCGCGCGGAAGTCGGGCGGCAGTCCCACGGGGTCGATCACGCACCTGGTCAGGTCGGTGACGTGGGCCAGCATGGGGCTCACCGCCGCCACGAGGGCCCCGGTGAGGTAGGGGAAGGCCTGCCTGGAGGCGAGGTGGAGCAGCCCCGTGTAGCGGCCCTCGCGCAGGAACAGCGGCGCGGTCAGGCCGGCCCGCCAGCCGTAAGGGGCCAGGTGGCGGCGGAAATAACGCTCGGTGTCCGGCTCCGGCATGCACACGGGCGCGCGGGTGGCCAGGGCCCTGCGGTACGCCGCCAGCCCGGCGTATTCCTCGGCGGCGTCCCGGTCGATGCGCCGATGACCGTCGGAGACGACGCTGTGGTGCCGCCCGGTGGCGGGGTCGAACGCGACGAACTCATATGCGTCGAGCGGGACGACCCGGCGCAGCGCGGCCATCGCCGCGTGCGCGTCGCCGCCGCCCGCCACCTGGTAGCCGACCTCGGCGAACGCGTGTAACTGGCGGACGTCCAGGGTGATCTCGGCCACGGCGTCCTTTATATCATTTGCCAATCCTTGAGGTCTTCTTGAAACTTTTTTTCACAAGCGTCGGGATGTTACCGTGATGGACATGCAGCGCGCCTTTGTCTTCGCCACGACGACGCCGGACCCCGTCCCGGCGCGCTGACTCCATGCTTCCCGGGCGAACGCCCGGGAGCTGGTCGTTCGCCCTTTCCTTGGAAAGGATCATCATGAACGACCACCGTAAGCTCGGCCGTGAGCTGGGCATCTTCGACACCGACCCGATGATCGGCGCCGGACTGCCCTACTGGCTGCCCGCCGGCGCGGCGATGCGCAAGGCCATCGAGGACTACGTCCACGAGCTGGAGCGCCGCAACGGCTACCTGCACGTCAACTCGCCCGTGCTGGGCAAACGCGAGCTGTATGAGCGCTCCGGCCACTGGGCGCACTACGCCGACGACATGTTCCCGCCCATGAACGTGGGCGGCGAGGAGTTCGTGCTGCGCCCCAGCCTGTGCCCGCACCACGCGCTCATCTACCGCTCGCGGCAGCGAAGTCATCGTGAGCTCCCGCTGCGCCTGGCCGAGCTGGGCGGCCAGTACCGCTCGGAGCTGTCCGGCGTCCTCGGCGGCCTCACCAGGGTCCGGTCCATCCAGCTCAACG
Organism: Nonomuraea turcica; assembly: GCF_030718205.1. Classification (GTDB taxonomy): domain Bacteria; phylum Actinomycetota; class Actinomycetes; order Streptosporangiales; family Streptosporangiaceae; genus Nonomuraea. Next base: position 381,601 of record NZ_JAUZQF010000007.1, on the reverse strand, counting down.
ACGGCCATGTGTTCTGCCCGCCGGAGCAGGCCGCCGCCGAGGTGTCGGCCGCGCTCGACCTGATCGAGGCCGCGCACGCGCAGCTCGGCATCCGGGCCGCGCGCTACCGGCTGTCGCTGCGCGGCGACGGCGGCAAGTACGTCGACGACCCGGAGATGTGGGCGGCCTCCGAGGCGATCCTGCGCGAGGTGCTCAAGGAACGCGGCCAGGCCTACGACGAGGAGCGCGGCGAGGGCGCCTTCTACGGGCCGAAGATCGACATCCAGATCGCCGACCCGGCCGGACGCGAGAACACCCTGTCGACCGTTCAGGTGGACCAGTACATGCCCGGGCGTTTCGACCTGCGCTACGTCGGCGGCCATCGGCCCGCCATGGTGCACCGCAGCGTCGTCGGCGGCCTCGAACGCCTGGTCGCGCACCTCATCGAGGTGCACGGCGGCGCGTTCCCCGCGTGGCTGGCGCCCGTGCAGGCGGTGGTGCTGCCGCTGTCGGACGCCGAGCTGCCGGCCGCCGAGGACCTGCTGCGGCGCTGCCTGGCCGCGGGGCTGCGGGCCGAGCTCGCGCCCGCCGACCGGGGCAGCCTCGGGGCCAGGATCCGGGCGCACCGGCTGGTGCCGTACCAGCTCGTGGTGGGGCCGCGCGAGGTGGCGAGCGGGCATGCCGCGGTACGGCGGCGCGACGGGAGCCAGGCGGGAGAGGTGCCCCTTGAGCGTTTGGCCGCGGATTCGCGACCGTTCGTCTGACGGGCGGAAATCAATAAGGTAACGGAGTCTTCCCTGATCACGTAAAGGGCTCGTAAAGTCCCTGCAACGCGTGTCGGGGAGGACGTCGTGACCGAGCTGAGCGATCGTGAGGCCGAGCTGGTCTCCGCCCACGAGCAGGAGCGCCCGGCGCGGCACCTGGGCGGGGCGCTCCGCCTCGGCGTGTGGATCGTGGGCGGGTTGTTGTCGGTCTACTCGCTGGTGGTGGTGTTCCGGCCGGTCGAGGCGCTCGAACATCGGATGACGTTCCTGGCGGTGGCCTTGCCGCTGGTGTTCCTGTGTTACCGCTCGGGGCTGTCGTCGTGGGTGGGCAGGTTGCGCCGCGACCCCGCCAAAGTCGCCGCCGACGAGGCCGGCCCACCGGCCGGGGCCACGGAGCGGCCCAGCGTCGCCGACTGGCTGCTGGCCGCCGCCGCGCTGGCGGTCCTGGTCTATCCGCTGGCCGACATCGACGCGTTCCGCGACCGGGGATCGGGCGCGGCGCTGACGGGCCTCGACATCGTGGCGGGGCTGGCGCTGACGGTGCTGCTGCTGGAGGCGGTACGGCGGACCGTCGGCTGGGCCCTGACCATCATCTGCCTCATTTTCCTGATTTATGCCTACTACGGGGCATATCTGCCGATTGACTGGACGATCGGGCATCGCGGTTTCGACCTCGCCCAGATCGTCTCGCAGCTCTACACCGGCACCGAAGGCTTCTTCGGCGTGCCGATGCAGGTGGCCGCCAGTTACATCGTCCTTTTCACGATCTACGGCGCCGTGCTCGACTTCTCGGGGGCGAGCCGCTTCTTCATCGACCTGAGCTTCGCCGCCTTCCGCAACTCCCGCTCCGCCCCAGGCCGCACCGTCACCACGGCCGGCTTCCTGCTCGGCACGGTCTCCGGCTCGGGCGTGGCGACCACGGTCAGCCTCGGCAGCGTGGCCTGGCCGGTGCTGCGCCGGGCCGGCTACCCGAAGGAGCCGGCCGGCGGCATCCTGGCGGCCGGCGGCATCGGCGCCATCCTGTCGCCGCCCACGCTGGGCGCCGCGGCGTTCATCATCGCCGAATACCTCAGGGTCAGCTACCTCGAGGTGCTCCTGTACGCGACGATCCCCACGATCCTGTACTACCTGGGCATCTTCCTGGCCATCGAGGTCGACTCGCGCCGCTTCGGCACCCACGCCGTGCCGGTGGACGCGCCCAAGGCGGGCAAGCTGCTGCTGCGCTTCGGCTACCACTTCAGCTCGCTCATCCTCATCATCGTGCTGATGGCGCTGGACCGCTCGGCGTTCCAGTCCGTGGTGATCGCCACGGCCGTGGCGTTCGCGCTGTCGTTCCTCGACCCCCGGCACCGGATGACGCCCAAGCGCGTCGGACAGGCGCTGGCGAAGGGCACGCTGGAGGTGCTGCCCGTGACGGCCGTGTGCGCGGCGGCGGGCATCATCGTCGGCGTCATCACCCAGACCGGCCTCGGGCTCAACCTCAGCGCGATCATCGTGGACTTCGCCGCCGGCAACCTCATCCTCACCACGGTCATGTCCGGTCTCGCCGTCATGCTGCTGGGCCTGGCCGTGCCGGTGACGGCGAGCTTCATCATCGCGGCCGTGATCATCGGCCCGGCGCTCACCACGCTCGGCGTCTCTCAGGCCGAGGCGTACATGTTCGTCTTCTACTACGCGGTGCTGTCGGAGGTGAGCCCGCCCACCGCGCTGTCGGCGGTCGCGGCGGCCGCGATCACCGGTGGCAACACGTACAAGACGATGATGATGACCTGGCGGTACACGCTGCCCGCGTTCCTGGTGCCGTTCGCGTTCGTGCTGACGCCGAACGGTCAGGCCCTCCTCGGGCAGGGGCCGATCGGGACCGTGCTGCTGATGGCCGCGGTGTCGGCGGTCGCGGTGGCCGCGCTCGCCATGGCCACGGGCGGCCTGACCGGCGTGCCCGAGCGGCTGCTGGCGGCGGTGGCCGCGGTGCTGCTGTTGTTCCTCGAGCCCGTCCCCATCGCCGCGGGCCTGGCCGTGCTGGCCGTGGCCGCAGGCGTGCATCTCGTCAGAAGAAGGAGAAGGGACCCATCGTGAAGCGGACCATTGCGATAGTCGCCGCAGCCGTCCTGACCGTGGCGGGCTGCGGCGGCGGAGGCGCCGGCGGATCGGGCAACCGGCTGTCGATCGCCACCGGCGGCACGACGGGCGTCTACTACGTCTACGGCGGCGGCCTGGCCAAGCAGCTGTCGGCGAGCATCGCCAACACCCAGGCCACGGCGTCGGTCACCTCGGCCTCGGTCGAGAACATCAAGCTGCTGGCCGGCGGCAAGGCCGACATCGGCTTCTCCCAGATCGACACGGCGGCCGACGCGGTCAACGGCAAGGACACCTTCACCGCCAAGCAGCCGATCAAGGCCATCGCCCGCATCTACGACAACTACGCGCACGTCGTGGTCGCCCCCGGCGTCGAGGCGACCACAGTGGCCGACCTCAAGGGCAAGCGCGTCTCGCTCGGCCCGGCCAACTCCGGCACCCAGGTGGTGGCCCGGCGCATGCTGGAGGCGGCCGGCCTGAACCCCGACACCGACGTCACCAAGCAGCAGCTGTCGATCAACGAGTCGGTGCAGGCCGCCAAGGACGGCACGATCGACGCGTTCTTCTGGGTCGGCGGCCTGCCCACCGCGGGCATCACCGACCTGGCCACGAGCAAGCCGGACATGAAGATGCTCGACACGTCCGACGTGCTGACGAAGATGCAGTCGACGTACGGGCAGCAGTACGTCTCCCTCGACGTCGACATGTCCGTCTACAAGCTGGACGGCACGCTGAAGACCGTCGGCATCGGCAACGTGCTGCTGGTGCCCGACAAGATGAGCGAGCAGCTCGCGTACGACATCACCAAGACCCTCTTCGAGAAGAAGACGGAGCTGTCGGCCGTGCACCCGGAGGCCAAGAAGCTCGACCTGAAGCTCGGCCAGGAGGTGGCTCCGGTCGAGCTGCACCCGGGCGCGGCCCGCTACTTCAAGGAAAAGGCCTGATCAGGCTGCTGCTCGCGATCACGGCGGTGATGGCGCTCGGCTCCGGCGGCGGCGCCGGGCGCCTCACCGTGAACGGCCTGCCCGTCTCCGGCGGCTTCCAGATCGGGTACGTGCATTCGATCTACAAGGCGCCGGCGGCGGAGGTGTTCACAGTCGAGGGCCGTCGTTTCACCATGCGGGCGATCGTCTCGGAGAGCGAGAGCGTCCTCGACTACTACGCGCTGGAGGGCGCCCGCAGCCGGACGCGGACGGGCGCCTGGACGGTGCGCCTGGCCGAGCCGGCCACGTATGAGGAGCTGTCGCTGCTGACCACGTCGATCGGCCGCCGCACCCTGCTGGCCGGCGGCCGCTGCCTGCCGCTCTTCCCGGGTGCCGGGGCGGCCGAGGTGCGGCTGGCGGTGGAGCAGACGCTCGAGGTCAGGAGCGAGCCCTGCCGCCCGCCCTACGATGGGGCCATGTTCGGCGGCGCACCTTACAACCAGTCCCTCTTCTTGAACGCCGAATAGAGCGCCACCGACGCCGCGGCCACCAGGACCGTGGACATCCAGAACCCCCAGGCCTCACCGGAGCCCGGATAGGGCACGTTCTGGCCGTAGAAACCGGTGATCATGGTGGGCACCGCGATGATCGCGGCCCAGCTGGTGACCCGCTTCATGATCTCGTTGAGCCGGAAGCCCTGCTGGGCGAGGCGGGTCTCGCGGACGTTCGCGAGCATGTCGCGGATCGACTCCAGCCATTCGGTCACGCGCAGCACGTGGTCGTAGACGTCCTGGTAGTACGGGACCATCACCGGGTCGGCGACGAGCGCCTGGTCGCGGCGGAGCAGGGTGCCGAGCACCTCGCGCATCGGTAAAGTGATCTTGCGGAGCCTGGCGGTGTTCTTGCGCAGCACGTACATCTCCTGCTGCAGCTGCCTGGCGTCGCGCACCTCGTCCTCGAACAGCGACTCCTCCAGCGCCTCGGCCTGCCCGTCGAGGTCCTGGACGAGGTCGAACTGGGCGTCGACGATGTAGTCCAGCAGGCCGTGCAGCAGGAAGCCCACCCCTTGCCCGGCCAGGCGGGCATTGGCGTCCCAGCGCTTGACGACTTCGCGGATGTCGAAGTGGTCGCTCTCGCGGACGGTCACCAGGGCGTTGGCGGTGACGAAGACGTTCACCTCGACGGGGTCCAGCCGGTCGTCGTCGAAGTGCACGTGGTAAGCGGTGATGAACAGGTGGTTGTCGTAAATGTCGACCTTGGGCCGCTGATGGTCGGACAGCACGTCCTCGACCGCCAGCTCGTGCAGCCCCAGCTCCTCCCCGATCATGCCGAGGTCTTCGGGGGCCGGCGAGCACAGGTCGAACCAGACGAGGTTGTCGGGATCCTCTACATAGTCGGAGACCTCCTCGATGGGGAACCCTTCCTTCTCGAGGACGCCATTCCTATACAGACGCGTGTGCACTAGCCGAGTCTGGCAAATCGTCGCGCGTTCCGCACCGCCGCCCCTCCCAGGTCGTTGTTGAAGTACACGTAGACGTCCTCCCAGCCGGCCTCCCGCACCCGTCCGGCCCAGGTCCGCAGCGAGGTTTCGCCGTACTCGACGCCGGCCCGGCCCTGGTGCATGCGCACGTAGCCCCAGCCGGCGGTGCGCCAGAACGGGTTCTGCGGCCTGCCGAGCCGGTCCGCCCAGCACAGGGCGGCGCCGTGGGCGGACAGGACGTCGCGTACCTCGTCGGTCCACCAGGAGTCGTGCCGCGGCTCCACGGCCACCCGTACGTCGCGCGGGAAGCACGCCAGGCACCTGTCGAGCCTGCCGGGCTCGGCCCTGAGCGTCGGCGGCAGTTGCAGCAGGATCGGGCCGAGTTTCTCCTTCAGCGCCGCGGCGGCGCCTATCAGCCGCTGGACCGGCTCCTCCGGATCGTCCAGCCGCTTGATGTGGGTGAGGAACCTGCTGGCCTTGACCGCGATCAGGAACCCGTCCGGCGTGCGCTCCCGCCAGGCGGCGAACGTCTCCGGCCTCGGCAGCCGGTAGAAGGCGTTGTTGCTCTCCACCGTCGGGAACTCCCGCGCGTACGCCTCCAGCCAGAGCCGCTGCGGCACTCCCGCCGGGTACAGCACCCCCCGCCAGTCCTTGTACTGCCACCCCGAGGTGCCGACCAGCCATGCCATGCTTTACGCCTACCCTGACCTCCGCGGTGCAGTACTGTCACTATTCGTCAGCGAGGAGGATCCACACGTCGATGGGCGCCAATCACGCGCACGGCACCGCCGTCCCCAGCTCGCGGCGCACGCTCGTGGCCACCCTGGCCGCGCTGGCGCCGCTGGCGATCATCACGCTGGCGGGCCTGCTGTGGCTCTGGCCCGACGGGCGGCACGACGCGGGCCCGCCCCCGCCGTCCAGCGTCGAGCGGCTGACCGGCACGGTCACCGGCGTCACGCTCAAACCGTGCCCGGCCGTCGCGGAAGGCTCGCCCAAACCTGACCCCGCCACCTGCGGGAACGCCACTGTCAAGGTCGCGGAAGGCCCTGACGTCGGCAAGGACGTCGCGCTCCGCCTGCCCACCGGTCCCGGGGCGCAGCATTTCGCCCCGGACGACGACGTGATCCTGCTGCGCGACGCGGACGGCGCCTACCAGATCTCCGATCATGACCGGGCGTTGCCGCTGTGGTTGCTCGGGGCGGCGTTCGCGCTGGCGGTGATCGCCTTCGGCCGCTGGCGCGGCGTCACCGCGCTCGTGGGGCTGGCGGTCACGTTCGTGTTCCTGCTGACGTTCGTCATCCCCGGCATCCTCGAGGGCAGGCCGCCCATGCTGGTGGCCATCGTCGGGTCGGCGGCGATCATGCTGATCGTGCTCTACCTGACGCACGGCTTCTCGCCCTCCACCTCAGTGGCCGTGCTGGGCACACTCGCCAGCCTGGCGCTGACCGGCGCGTTGTCGTACGGGGCGCTGGGGTTCGCCAAGCTCAACGGCATCACCGACGACAGCTCGCTGATGCTGGGCATGAGCGTGTCGATCGACACGCAGGGGCTGCTGCTGGCCGGGATCATCATCGGCGCGCTGGGGGTGCTCGACGACGTCACGGTCACGCAGGCGGTGACGGTGGCCGAGCTGGCGCAGGCTAACCCCTCCTACGGGTTCACGCGCCTCTACCGGGCGGCCGGCCGCATCGGGCGGGCGCACATCGCGTCGGTGATCAACACGATCATCCTGGCGTACGCGGGGGCGTCGCTGCCGTTGCTGCTGCTGTTCAGCATCGGCTCGCAGCCCTTGGGGGACGTGCTGACGACGCCCGTGATCATGCAGGAGATCGTCCGAAGCGTGATCGGCACGCTCGGCCTCATCTCGGCTGTCCCCATCACCACCGCCCTGGCGGCGCTAACCGCCGCCCGCCACGCCGCGCCCGATTCCCGCGCTGACGGGCGGGAGGAGCCTTCCAGCCGCCGGGAACGCCTCCCCAGCCGACGGGACAGACCTTCCGGCCGCACAGACGAGCCCGAGGACTTCTTCAGCCGCAGGGACGGCGACGCGGACGGCGACTTCTTCAGCCGCCGGGACGACGACGATCGGGACGACTTCTTCTCGGACCCAGACGATCGCCGCGAGAGCGGACCGGAGCGTCCCCGCGACACCCCCGTCCCGGAAGGCGGCTTCTTCACCCCGGCCGGGCTCCGCCCCGGCTCTCCAGAGAGCCCGCCCGGGCATCCCGGCGGTCCCCCCACGCGTCCCGCCGAGCGCGCCCGGCAAGGCGGCGATGTGGCCGACCGGCCGCCGCCCGCACGTCATCGCCGCAGGACCGGGGCCTAGCGAAATCGGCGCCCAGCGAATCGGCACCCGGCCGGGGACATCGCTGCCGGGGCGGGCCTGCCTAGGCGTAGGCTTCCGTGCTGCCGTCCACGCGCAGCTTCCGCCGCGCCCGTTCGTAGAACGTGGTGCCGAGCCGGACGACCTTGGCCGCCCCCGGCCACGCGCTCACCGTGATCTGGTCGCCGGGGCACAGGTGCCTGACCACGGCCCCGTCCACCTCGACCGCCAGCCGCCCGCTGCTGGGCAGCACCTCCAGCGTGACGTCCTCGTCCGCGGGCAGCACCAGGGCCCGGTTGAACGCCGAGTGCGCTGCGGCGGGCACGACCAGGATCGCCTCCACCCGGGGTGACACGATGGGCCCTCCGGCGGAGAAGCTGTAGGCGGTCGAGCCGGTGGAGGTCGCCACGATCACCGCGTCCGCGGCGTACCGCACGAAATCGCTGCCCGCCGGGGTGACGGACACCGCCGCCAGCCCTTCCCCCGGGATCCGCACCAGCGCGATGTCGTTGAACGCGGTCACGTCCACGTCCAAGACCCTGCTCCTGATCGCCATCCGCGACTCTATGGTGTAGCGGTGCCCGTCGATGGCCGACAGCGTGTCCGCCAGCTCGTCCACGTCGATTTCCGCGAGGAACCCGAGGCGCCCCAGGTTGACCCCCAGGATGGGCGTCGGGCGCCCGGCGAGCAGCCGCATGGTGCGCAGCATCGTCCCGTCCCCGCCGAGCCCGACCAGCAGGTCGGCCCGCTCGACGAGAGTGTCGGAGTCCACGGCCACGGCGGTGCAGTCGATCCGGCCCACCTCCTCGGGCAGCCCCAGCACCGTGGCACCCTTGCCCGCCGCCCAGCGCAGGATGGTGTCTATCGCCTTCTTGGAGTCGCGCTGCGGGTGCAGCACCAGCCCGACCGTCCCGACCATGCCCATGAGGCCCACCTTACGGCCACCAGACCGCCTACCCGCGCGACGGACCTCCGATAACGTCACGTTCATGCGGCTTCATGTGGGATGCGCGATGTGGACGCATGCGGCGTGGCAGGGCCGGTTCCTGGCCGGCCCGCTCCCGCCCGGTGAGCGCCTGCGCGCGTACGCGACCTGGTGCAACGCGGTGGAGGGCAACACGACGTTCTACGCGACGCCGACCAGGGCGACCGTGGAGTCATGGGCCGCCCAGACCGGCCCGGACTTCCGCTTCGTCAGCAAACTCCCCAAGCCCATCACCCACGAGCACCGCCTGACCGGCGCCGATGACCAGTTGCGCGCGTTCCTGGAGGCCATGGAGCCGCTCGGGCCGCGTACGCATGCCCTGTGGGTGCAACTGCCGGGCTCGTTCGGCCCCGCGGACCTCGGCACCCTGGCAGCCTTCCTGCGCCGCCTCCCGCGGTCCTACCGGTATGCGGTGGAGGTTCGCCACCGGGCGTTCTTCGAGGACGAGCGCTCGGAAAGGCTCCTGGAGCGCGTCCTGGCCGCCGTCGACGCCGAATGGGTCCCCTTCGACACCACCACGCTCTTCGCCGCCCCGCCGACCAGCGACGCCGAGCGGGACGCGTGGACCAAGAAGCCACGGGTGCCCCGCCGGTCCAGGGCGCTGACGGACCGGCCGATTGTCCGCTTCCTCGGCCGGGACGCCACCGACCGTACGGTGGAGGGCTGGCGGCCCTGGCTGAACACGGTCTGCGCATGGCTGCGGGAAGGCCGCTCCCCGACGGTCTTCATCCACACCCCCGACAACGCCGACGCGCTGACGCTCGCCCGCCGTTTCCACGACGACGTACGCGCCCGCCTGCCGCAGCTCGAACCCCTGCCCGAGCCGATGGACGATGACGAGCCCCTGACTCTTTTCTGATCACGCTAATCTTTCGTGGCATGACTGCCGACCTCGTGGCGAAACGGGTGACCAACCTGCTGGCGCCGCAGGTGCTGGTGATCCTGATGCCGCCCGTCGTCGGGCTGCTCGCGCAAGGGTGGCGTGGCGCGGCGTGGGGGCTGGTGGCATCGGCGTTCTGCGGTGGTGTGCCGGCGACGGTGATCGCGCTCGGGGTGCGGTCCGGGCGGCTGGATTCGCATCACATCGTGGATCGGGCGCGGCGGACCGGTCCATTGCTGGCCGCGGTGGCGGCCGTGCTGGTGGCGCTGGCGTTGCTCGTCGTCATGGGGGCGCCGACGTTGCTGGTGGCGACCGTCACCGCGATGCTGGCGGCGCTCGGAGTGACGGTGCCGATCACGTTGCGGTGGAAGATCTCCTTTCACGCCGCCGTGTCCGCGGGAACGGTGGTGGTGCTCGCCCACGTGCTGCCCGCCCTGCCGACCGCGATCGCCGGGGGCGCCGTCGTAGGGCTGGTGTGCTGGGCCAGAGTGCGGCTCGCGCACCACAGCTGGACGCAGGTCATGGCCGGCGCGGTGGTCGGCACGGCGACGACGTGGGCGACGCTGGCGGCGTTCGGGCTGGGATAGGGCGCGGCCTGGCCTGGGAGCGTTTCCCTGGCTGGAATAGGCGCGTGGCCGGCGGGGTTGCCGCGTTCATGGAAGCTGGGAACCGCGGCCGGGTACGCGTCGAGCGGACGGCCAAGCGCGTGAGGACCTATCTGGGCGGCCGGGTGGTGGCCGACACCACCTCCGCCCTCCTGGTGTGGGAAGTCCCGTACTACCCCACCTACTACTTCCGGCTCGCGGACGTGGACGAGGCCGCGCTCAAGTCGACCGGGACCACCAAACACTCCCCGAGCAGGGGTGAGGCCGTCGTCTACACCGTCACCTCCGGTACGGCGGAGGCCACCGAGGCGGCGCTGGCGTACCCGGACTCGCCGCTGGAGGAGATCCGGGGCCATGTGCGGTTCGAGTGGGACGCCATGGACGCCTGGTTCGAGGAGGACGAGCAGGTCTACTTCCACCCGCGCGACCCGTACACGCGGGTGGACATCCTGCCCAGTTCGCGGCACGTGCGGGTGGAGGTCGACGGTGTCACCGTGGCCGACTCCCGCGGCGCGCGCATCCTCTTCGAGACGGGGCTGCCCGCCCGCTACTACCTGCCGAAGACCGACGTACGGCTCGACCTGCTCGAGCACACCGACACCGTCACCCACTGCCCGTACAAGGGGACGGCCGAGTACTGGTCGGTCAACGGCGCGAAGGACCTGGCCTGGTCGTACCGGACGCCGCTGCCGGAGAGCGAGCGGGTCGCGGGGCTGATCGCGTTCTACAACGAGAAGCTCGACATCTACGTGGACGGCGAGCTCCAGGAGCGGCCGAAGACCAAGTTCTCCTAAGCCGCGCTCCAGTAGGGGTCGCGGCCGAGGTAGCGCAGGAGGTCCGCCACGTCGTCGTCGCCCTGCTCGGGGGCCAGGGCGGCGGCGTACGCGCCCCAGGCACGCAGCGGCTCCACGATCTCCCTGGCGACCTTGAGGAGGGGGCGGGCCAGCTCCGGCGTGAGCGGCGAGGGCCGGCCCGTCGCCAGGGCGATGTCCCAGGCGTGGACGGCGGCGTCCAGAGCGCACGCCGCCGAGCCGGACCACGGAGACATCTTGTGCGGCGGCACCGGCGTGGGCACTTCGGCGGCGTCCCGGTCGACGCCGGCCCACGCCTTGGCGGTGCGCGCCAGGGCGGCCTCCATGAACGCCTGCGGGTCCACGCCCTCCAGCACGCCCGACGGGTCGAACGGATTGAAGTCGGGGCCGGGCTCGCCGGTCAGCGCGGCGGCGAAGCCGATCTGGTCGCCGACGGCGTGCTGGAAGACCTGGGTCACGGTCCAGCCCGCGCAGGGCGTGGGCAGGTCCCAGCCGTCGGCCGGGACGGCGCGGACCGCCGTGCGCAGCGCTTCATGCGCGGCGTCCAGGACGTCCCAACCGCTGGAGATCGTGGTGTCGCTCATCGGAGAGTCCCCTTCTTCGTCGTTGACTCCCACTATATCAGAACGGAATGCTTTGTTCCACACCGGTGAGCAGGCGAGTGAGGACGCGAGTGCCGAACTCCAGGCCTTCCACCGGCACCCGCTCGTCCTTGCCGTGGAACATCCCGAAGTAGTCGAGATCCGGCCGGAGCATGAGCGGCGCGAAACCGTACCCCTTGATGCCGATCCTGGCGAAGGACTTGGCGTCCGTGCCGCCGCTCATCACGTACGGCACCGGCCTGGCCATCGGGTCTTCGGCCGTCAGCGCCCCGGCCAGCTCATCGAAGAACGCCGACGGGTACGGCGCGTCGGGCGCGTCCTCGAGATTGACGAACTCGCGGGTGATCTTGGGCCCGAGCAGCTCGTCGATCGTCGACAGGAACTCCTCCTGCAGCCCGGGCATGAAACGCCCGTCCACGTGCGCCTCCGCCGTCGAGGGCACCACGTTGACCTTGTAGCCGGCCGCCAGCATCGTCGGGTTCGCCGAGTTGCGGATCTGGCTCTTGAACAGGCCGCCGAGTGGGCCGAGCCGGGCGGCCTCCGCGTCCAGCCGGTCCAGGTCGATCGGCTGGCCGGTGATCTCCGACAGGCTCTGGAGCAACGCCGCCACCGACGGCGTGAGGCGGACCGGCCACTGGTAGGAGGCCACGCGCGACAGCGCGTGCACCAGCGTGGCGACCGGGTTGTCCACCGGGGGGCGCGAGCCGTGCCCGGCCACGCCGTGCGCGGTGAGCTTCATCCACGCGGTCCCGCGCTCGCCCACGGCGATCGGGTAGACCCGGTGGGCGCCGGAGGCCACGCTGAATCCGCCGGACTCGCTGATCGCCTCGCTCACACCGTCGAACAGCTCCCGGTGCTCGCTCACCGCGTGCCGCGAGCCGTAGTCGCCGGTGGCCTCCTCGTCGGCCAGGAACGCCACCACCAGGTCCCGCTTGGGCCGCACCCCCCGGGTCGCCAGGTCGACCACGGTCGCGAGCGTCATCGCGCACGAGCCCTTCATGTCGACCGCGCCCCGGCCGTACACGCACTCGTCCACGATCTCCCCGGAGAACGGGTGCATCCGCCACTCGGCCGGGTCGGCGGGCACCACGTCCAGGTGGCCGTGGATGAGCAGCGCGTCGGGGGAGTCGCCGTCGATCCTGGCCACGACCGTGGTCCGCTTCGGCGCCGACTCGAACACGACCGGATCCAGGCCCGCGTCGGCCAGCAGCGTGGCCACGTATTCAGCCGCAGGGCGCTCGCCCGACCCCGGATTGGTGGTGTCGAACCTGATCAGATCCGAGCAGATCTCGGCGACGCTCTTCACGCTCTCCCTTTCAGCTTCAACGGCGGCACCTCGGGCGTCTCCATGCCGAAGATCAGCCCGTAGAAGGCCAGCTCGGCCTCGAGCGCCGCGACGATGGTCTCCTCCCTGCGCCAGCCGTGCTGCTCGCCGGGGAAGGTCAACAGTGCCCACTCTTTGCCATGTTTGTCCAATTCGGCGGTGAACCGCTCGGCCTGCCCGACGTCCACGATCGCGTCCTCCAGGCCGTGCAGCATGAGGCACGGGCCTGACGCGCGGGCGGCGTTCAGCAGCGGCGAGCGCTCGGTGTAGCGCCGGCGCGTCTCGGGCAGCGGGCCCACGAGGCCGTCGAGGTAGCGGGATTCGAAGTCGTGTGTCTCGGCCGCCCAGCTCTCCGGGTCGGTGATCGCGTAATGGGCCACCCCGCCCGCGAACACGTCACTGTGCACGAGCGCCGCCACCGTGGTCCAGCCGCCGGCGCTGCCGCCCCGGATGGCGAGCTTCGCGGCGTCGGCGCGGCCCAGCTCCACCAGGCCGCGGGCCACCTTGGCGCAGTCTCCCACGTCCACCACGCCCCACTGGTGGCGCAGCCGCTCCCGGTAGGCGCGGCCGTAGCCGGTCGAGCCGCCGTAGTTCACCACCGCCACGCCGATGCCGCGGCTGGTGAAGTAGGCGATCTCCAGGTCGAGCACCATCGGCAGGTGCATGGTCGGGCCGCCGTGCACGAAGATCACGTACGGGCCCGGGCCCCGGACCCCGGACGGCGGGTAGAGGTGCGCGTGCACACCCTCGATCGTCATGGCCTCCGGAGTGGGCAGCAGGTCGCGCTCCGGCAGCGGTTTCCTCGCCGACACGACCTCGTGCGCGCCCCCGTTGAGATCGACGAGCGTGACCTCCATGGGCGTGTACGGCGTCGCCCGCACCGCCGCCGCCTTGCCGCCCGCCACCGACACGGTCGCCGACCAGTGGGTGGCCGCCCCGCCGATCTCCCGCAGGTCACCGGTGTCCGGGTCGAGCACGCCGAGGCGGCGGCCGTCGCCCGTGCCGTAGATCACGACCAGCCTGCCGTCCTCCGCGACGGCGAAGTACGTCAGGCCCGGCTTCCACGCCGCGTCGCCGAACTCCTGCTCCATCGGCGTGAGGTTGCGGCCCGGCGAGCCGTCCACGGGGACGAGGTGGATGTTCCACCAGCCGGTGGGGTCGGTCGCCGCGTACAGGGCGCCGTCGTCGCGCCACTCGGCCTGCGTCACCGACTCCCGCGGGCCGCCGGCCACCACGCGGTGCTCGCCTGCCGTGCCGTCCGCGCGGAGCGGGGCCACGCACAGCTCGGTGCCGTCCCAGGGCATGTTCGGGTGATCCCAGCCGATCCAGGCGACATAGTGCCCGCCGGGCGAAATGCGTGGATTAATCAGGAAATGGTGGGCTTTGGCGATCACCCTGACCGGCCCGCCGTCCAGCGGCACCGCCACCAGGTCCCGCACGTCGTCGGTCTCCCGTACGGCCCACACCTCGTCCCTGCCGGGAGGGAGATAGAGGTCCGCGTAACGCGAGGGACCCTCTGGAGTGATCGGCACGGGAGAGGAGTCGCCGTCGAGCCGGTACAGGCGCTGGTCGGCCCAGTTCGTGAAGACCAGCCCGCCGCCCGGCAGCGGCCGCCAGGAGCGGCCCCCGTACTCGGTGACCCGGTTACGCGCGTTCCACCCCTGAGGCAGCACGTCGGTACGGGAGCCGTCCGGCAGCCGGCGCACCACGCACCGCCTGCCGCCCTCGTGCGGACGCGGCTCGTCCCACCAGGCCTCGACCCCCGAAGGCGTGGCCACCGCCTCCACCCACAGAGGCCTGCCGTCGGTCCGGGCCACGTCGATCGGTCGAATGCTCACAACAACTCACCAATTGCCGTCGGTACAGGGAGGAAGGGGATGCCCGGGCGGGTGCAGCACGTACGCGATGCCGCCGCTGCCCGAGCTCCTGAGCCACACGTTCTCGAACGCCGCCCGCGGATAGATCCGCCGGACCTCGTCGTCCCGGGGCGCGGCGGGATCGTTCACGACGACGTCGCCCCCGGCCGTGAAGCCGGCCACGACGAGGATGTGCCCGTTGGTGGAGTAGCAGGAACCGGGTAACTCGTGCGCCTTGAACGACTGCGACGTGATCACCGGGATCCCGGCACGCACGAACAGCTCCAGCTCCGCCGCGGACCGCAGCCGCGTCACGAACCCCGCCAGCCCGTACCGGCCGGCGTACGCCACGTTGAACGGCCAGTTCCCGGTGCCCTGGTAGCTCTCGTCGTACGTGCCCATGGCCGCGTGGTCCACGACCGGAGCCGGGTCGCCCGCCCCCACCCAGTCCAGCTCGCTCGGTTGCGGGCCGCGCCCCCAGAAACCGAGCACCATGGCGACCGAGGCAGGGCCGCACCAGTTCGCGCCGCCGCCGTCGAAGCGTGGATGGTGCCCCGCGTGCGCGTGCTGCGCATGCCGCGGCACCGCCAGCTCCACGGGCTCCGCCGCGACGGGGTCGCTGGGCGTCACGGGCCGCTGGGGCACGGCCGAGGCCATCACGCCCAGCCCGGTGACCAGGGCGCCCGCGCCGTGCCGGGTGATGCGTACCTGGTAGGCCACCACCGGCCGCCTGGCTACGAACGTGTCCACCGCCACGTCCCCGTCCTCGTCGCCCTGCCCGGGCACCGACGTGCGCGGATCGCCGAGTTCGGACCAGCGCCCCATCACGTACCACTTGGTACGGGCCCCTGATGCGGCCCTGGCCCGAAGCGCGACCTCGATCCACGCACCCGGCGGGGTGCGCGCCGTCCACGAGGGCACGAGCTGAGTGGCGGGAAAGCCGATCTCGCGTTCCTCGCTCGTCCACACGTCCTCAGCCGCGGCGGGCACGGCGAAGCGGGCGAAGGAGACACGGGCCAGATCGACGGTGAGCACCAGACCTATTGTGGTTTCGCACTTCGTGTCGCACATCGGATGGTTTACGTACCGGCCGGGACCCGCTCCGCCTGCGGGCCGGTGACTTAGAGGTAGAGGCCCGTGGACTCGTCGCCCGCGACGGGAGTGATCGCGCGGCCGGAGCGGAGAGCGTAGAGCTCCGCGAGCGTCGCCCCCGACGGGCCCACGCCCTCGGACGTGCCGAGCCAGGCGACGGCCTCGTCCCTGCTGAGCGGGCCGACCTCGAGCTGCGCCAGGCAGCGGCCCGGGCGGATGACCGCGGGGTGGAGCCGGGCCAGGTCCTCGTTGGTGGTGATCGCCACCAGCACGTCGCGGCCCTGGCCGAGCAGGCCGTCGGTCAGGTTGAGCAGGCGCGACAGGCCCTGGCCCGCCTGCGCCTTGGCGCCCGCGCTGATCAGCTCGTCGCAGTCCTCCAGGACGAGCAGCCGCCACCGCTGCGTCTCATCGTCGTCGCTGTCGTAGCCGACCGCCACCTCCATGAGGTAGCCGGGCTCGTCGAACAGGCGCTCCGGGTCGAGCACGCAGTCCACCTGACACCATTCGCCCCACTGCTTGGCCAGCGTCCGCAGCAGCGTGGTCTTGCCGGTGCCCGGCTGGCCGTGCAGGAGGATGAGGCGGCCGTTGACGTCCCCGGGAGTGACCGCCATCAGCTTGTCGATGGCCGGGCGCACCTTGCCCGGGTAGTTGGCGCTGATCTCGGACCAGGGCTGTGCGGAGATCGGCTTCTCCGAGCGGGTGCCGCCGTGCGTGCCGCGCCACCAGAAGCCCATCTCGACGTGGTCGGCCTCGGGGACCGCCTCCTCCGCGCCGTCGATGCTCTCCTCGAGCACGGACTTGGCCAGCTCCTCGCTCACCGCCGTCACGCTGACCATCGCGGTGCGGTTGCGGTGGCGGATGACCCGCAAAGTCCAGCCGTCGCCGGAGATCAGCCGGGACTCCGAGCCGTCCTCGACACGCGCCGTGCGCAGCACGCGGCCGCTGGACGGGCTCAGCGGGGCGTCGGGCCGCACGCGCTCCAGATTGGCCAGGCGGGACCAGGGCTGGGCGCCGGTCGCGAACGGCGACAGCGCCAGCGCGTCGATCACGTCGATGGCGGAGTCGGCGTCGTCGATCCAGATGTTCATCGGCAGCTCAGAGGAGTCCGGGCTGGGGAACGGCACCTCCCTAATCACAGACATACCGTCAATGATCTAGGCCTCCACGTCGGATGTCGAAGGGTTTTGGCGGTGGTTCACGCTGAGCGTACCGGTCGGGGATGAGCGGGCGGTGCGCACTATGGCCGATACGTTACCCGTCGCGCTGCGGAAGTGAAGATCGCCCGGTACCGTGGACCGTTGGGTTAAATCACTCCTTTCACGGAGGTAACGGGGAAAGTGTCGAAAATCACGTTCCGTGAGCGGGCGCGGTACTGGTTCGACAACACGATGTCCAAGGGCACCGCCTCGCTCATCGGCTGGCTGGCCCTCGTGTCGGTCGCCCTCATCGCGGTCGTGACCGGGCTCACGCTGTGGCTCGCGCCAGGCGAGCCCGAAGGCGTGGGCCACGCCGGCGAGGTGCTCTGGATCGCCCTCATGCACGCCCTCACGCCGGGCAAGGTGGCCAGCGACAAGGGCTCGATCGCGTACATGGCGGTGATGTTCACCGGCTCGCTCGGCGGCCTTTTCATCGTCAGCATGCTCGTCGGCCTGCTCTCGAACGGGCTCAAGCAGAAGGTGGACCGCCTGCGCAGGGGCCGCTCGCGGATCGTCGAGTCCGGCCACACGGTGGTGCTCGGCTGGTCGGACCAGGTGTTCACGATCGTGGGGGAGCTGGCCAAGGCGCACGCCAGCCAGAAGCACTCCGCCATCGCCGTGCTGGCGGAACGTGACAAACTCGAGATGGAGGAGGCCATCCGCGAGCACGCCGGCGACTTGGGCGGCACCCGCCTGGTGTGCCGCACCGGACGGCCCACCGAGCCGCGCGACCTCGCGCTGATGAACCTGGGCAAGGCCCGCTCCGTCGTCGTGCTCTCGCCCGAGGGCGAGGACCCGGACGCGCACGTGATCAAGATCCTGCTGGCGCTGGCCAAGCGCCAGGGCGCGCATCCGCCGGTGGTCGCCGCTCTCGCCTCCAGCCGCAACATCGCCGCCGCCCGCCTGGCCGGCGGCCGGGACGTGCACCTGGTGGACTCTGACGACACTGCCTCCAGGCTGATCGTGCAGTCCTCACGCCAGTCCGGCATGTCCGTGGTCTGCATGGACCTGCTGAACTTCGACGGCGGCGAGATCTACCTGCGCACCCCGAAGAAGCTCGTCGGCGTCACCTACGGGGAGGCGCTGCACGCCTACCAGACCGCCTCCGTCATCGGCCTGCGCCGGCCGTCCGGCGTGGTGCTGAACCCGCCGTCCGACACCGTGGTCAACGCCGACGACGAGGTCATCGTGATCGCCCACGACGACTCCCACGTCCGCCTGGCCGCCGGCAAGCCGTCCCTGGACGAGGCCGCCATCGTGGAGGCCGGGAGCCCCGCCCCCGAGCCCGAGCGCACGCTCGTGCTCAACTGGAACGGCCGGGCCGAGCAGATCGTCCGCTACCTCGACGGGTACGTCGCACCCGGCTCCGTCCTGGAGATCGCCGCCGACCACCCCAAGGCGGGCACCGGGCTGGCCGGGCTGCGTCACCTCACCGTGAACGTCAAGGACTGCGACACCACCGACAGGTTCGCGCTCGAGTCGCTCGGCGTCGGCCTCTTCCAGCACGTCATCGTGCTGTCCGACGACCGCTTCGACCCGCACCACTCCGACACGCGCACGCTCATGACGCTGCTCCAGCTCCGCGACATGCAGAGCACGCTGGGCGAGCACTACTCGATCGTCAGCGAGATGCACGACGAGAACAACCGCGCCCTGGCCGAGGTCACCGAGGCCGACGACATCGTGATCAGCGACACCGTCATCGGCCTGCTCCTCGCGCAACTGGCCGAGAACAGGCACCTGGCGGACGTCTTCGGCTACCTCTTCGACTCGCGCGGGTCGGAGATCTACCCGCGCCCGGCCGCCGCGTACGTCAAGACCGGGACGAAGGTGACGTTCTCCACAGTCGTGGAGTCCGCCCGGCGCAGGGGCGAGACCGCCATCGGCTACCGCAGCTCCGCGGCCCGCAACACCCCGCCGCACTACGGCAT
This sequence comes from Nonomuraea turcica, assembly GCF_030718205.1. Lineage (GTDB taxonomy): Bacteria > Actinomycetota > Actinomycetes > Streptosporangiales > Streptosporangiaceae > Nonomuraea. Next base: position 362,773 of record NZ_JAUZQF010000007.1, on the reverse strand, counting down.
CGTGCTCAACCCGAGCAAGGCGGAGCCCATCGTGCTGGGCGAGCGCGACTCGGTCATCGTCCTGGCCGAGCGCTAGGCGTACTACCGTTTGCCTCGTGAGGACCATTGACTGGGCTGACGGCGCCGTCGAGCTCGTGGACCAGACGCTGCTGCCCGACAAATGCGTGATGCTCCGCATCCACACGGTGGACGAGCTCATCGACGCCATCCAGCGGCTGGCCGTGCGCGGCGCGCCCGCGCTCGGGGTGGCCGGCGCCTTCGGCGTCGTGCTGGCCGGTGGCGACCCGGCCCAGATCGCCAGGCTCCGCGCCGCCCGGCCCACCGCCGTCAATCTCGCCTGGGGCGTCGACCAGGCCGCCGCCCACCTGCCCGAAGGCCGCGAGGCGGTGCTGGCCGCCGCGCTGCGCGTGCGCGACGACGACATCGCCGCCTGCAAGGCCATGGGGGAGCGCGGCGCCGACCTGCTCGAAGGCGACCGGCTGCGGATCATGACCGTGTGCAACACCGGCGGGCTCGCCGCCGTCGAACGCGGCACCGCGCTCGGCGTCGTGCAGACACTGCACGAGCGGGGACGGCTGGCCGAGGTGCTCGCGCTCGAGACCCGTCCCCTGCTGCAGGGGGCCAGGCTCACCACCTGGGAGCTGGCCAGGATGGGGGCGCCGCACCGGCTCATCGCCGACTCGGCGGGACCGTATCTGCTGACCAAGGGCGAGGTGGACGCGGTGCTCATCGGCGCCGACCGCATCGCCGCCAACGGCGACACGGCTAACAAGATCGGCTCGTACGCGCTCGCGCTCGGCGCGGAACGCGCCGGGGTGCCGTTCATCGTGGTCGCGCCCGAGTCCACGATCGACCAGGGCACGCCCTCAGGCGACCACATCACGATCGAGGACAGGGGCGCCGACGAGGTCGTGTCCTTCTGGGGCGTGCGCGTGGCGCCCGAGGGCACACCCGTGCTGAACCCGGCCTTCGACGTGACCCCGCACGACCTGATCACGGCGATCGTGACGGACAAGCGAGTGATCAGGCCTTAGGAACCAAATCTCCGATCTCCCGGACCTGTCCGCTTCGACCGCGTTACGCTCGGTGTCCCCGACGACTCTCCCGGAGTTCACCGTGGCCATTGACCTGGTGTTGCGGCGCGACTGGAACGCTCGCGCGCCGCGTGGCGCCTACACGCAGCTTGACTCGACCAAGGGCGTGAAGGTCCACTACACGGGCGGCCGGGTCAATCCGGGCATCGTGTCCGACCACGACGGATGCGTCTCGCTGGTGCGGTCGATCCAGGCCCATCACATGGACGGCAACGGCTGGATCGATCTGGGCTACTCGTTCGTGGCATGTCCGCACCAGAAGGTGTTCGAGGGCCGCGGGCTGCACCACCTGCCCGCCGCGAACGGCCCGGGACTCAACACCGGCCACTACGCCGTGCTGGGGCTGGTGGGCAACGCGGGGCTGGTGCAGCCGCCCGACGGGGTCCTGCACGCGATCCTCGACGCCGTCCAGTACGTGCGCGATCAAGGCCACGCGGGCAGGGAGGTCAAGGGGCATCGCGACGGCTACGCCACCGACTGCCCCGGCGACCCTCTCTACGCCTGGGTGCGCCGGGGCGCGCCCCGGCCGGGCGGCACCGCGCCGCCCCGGCCCGGCCCGGTGGCACCGCCCTTCCCCGGCCGGCTGCTGAAGTATCCCCCGGTGATGCGTGGGGAGGACGTGCGGACCTGGCAGCGGCAGATGCGCACGCGGGGCTGGGACCTGGACGTGGACGGCGCGTACGGTCCCGGCTCGCGCGACGTGTGCCGCCGGTTCCAGCGCCAGCAGGGGATCGAGGACGACGGGATCGTCGGGCCGCTCACGTGGCGGCTGGCTTGGGAGGCCCCCGCCCGTTGACAGGGGTGACCCGGGGGTACTGGTCACCCGGCGTTGCGCCTACTATCCGAATCATGGAGCTGGCAGCGGGATTCGAGCCCACGACCCGGGACGGCTGGCGGGCGCTCGCGATGCAGGTGCTGCGCAAGTCCGGGATCGAGGCGGGTTCGCCGGAGGAGGCCCTGTCGCACGCCACGTATGACGGGCTGACGGTGGCGCCTCTCTATGACATGGACGACCTGCCCGAGGATCCCGGGCTGCCCGGGGCGGCACCGTACGTGCGCGGGTCGCGGGCCGTCTCCGGCTGGGACGTGCGGCAGCGGCACGCCGTGCCCGACGCCGAGGCGGTGCTGGCCGACCTGGAGAACGGCGTCACCTCGTTGTGGCTGGTCGTCGGGGACGGCGCGATCCCGGTCGGCGCGCTGGAGACGCTGCTCGCCGAGGTCTCCCTCGACCTGGCGCCTGTCGTGCTGGAGGCCGGCGTGCTGGCGCGCGAGGCCGCCGAGGCGCTGTTGCGGCTGGCCGCCGCGCGCGGCACCGCGCTCAGCGGCAACCTGGGGGCCTCGGGCGCCGTGGGAGCGGAGCTGGCGCTGCGGTGTGCCGCCGAGCTCCCTAGCTCGGCCGGGCTGCGGGCCGTCACCGTGGACGCCACGCCCTACCACGACGCGGGCGCCGGCGACGCCGAAGAGCTCGGCTGCTCGATCGCGCGGGGCGTCGCGGAGCTGCGGGCGCTCAGCGGGGCCGGGCTCTCTGTTGAGCAAGCGCTAGGGCAGATCGAGTTCCGGTACGCCGCCACCGCCGACCAGTTCGCCACCGTCGCCAAACTGCGGGCCGCCCGCCGGTTGTGGGCCAGGGTCGCCGAGGCATGCGGCGCCCCCGAGCACGGGGGGCAGCGGCAGCACGCCGTGACCAGCTCGGCCATGATGACCTCCCGCGACCCTTGGGTGAACATGCTGCGCACCACCATCGCCTGCTTCGCCGCCGGCGTGGGCGGCGCGGAGGCGGTGACCGTGCAGCCGTTCGACGCCGCGCTCGGGCTGCCGGACGCGTTCTCGCGCCGCATCGCCCGCAACACGCAGTCGCTGCTGCTGGAGGAGTCGGGGATCGGGCGGGTGATCGACCCGGCCGGAGGCTCCTGGTACGTGGAACGCCGAACGGCCGACCTGGCGGAGCGGGCGTGGGCGTGGTTCCAGGAGATCGAGGCCGCCGGCGGCCTGGACGCGGCCGCGGGACTGGTGTCCGAGCGCATCGCCGCCACGCGCGCCCACCGCGCCGCCGACATCGCCCGCCGCCGCTTCCCGATCACCGGAGTCAGTGAGTTCCCCAACCCGGGCGAGAAGCCCCTCCGCCGCACCCCGGCCCCCGAAGCGGGAAGGCAGGCGGCGGGCGAGGCCGGGTTGCCGAAGGTGCGCTACGCCGAGGAGTTCGAGGCGTTGCGGGACCTCGCCGACGCCCAGCCGGAGCGGCCCAAGGTGTTCCTGGCCACCATCGGCCCCGTCGCCGCCCACACCGCGCGGGCCGCGTTCGCCGCGAACCTGTTCCAGGCGGGCGGCCTGGACACCGAGACCGCGGGGCCCGGTGCCGACCCCGAGCAGATCGCCACCGCCTTCGCCGTCTCCGGCACGACCGTCGCCTGCCTGTGCTCCAGCGACAAGCTCTACGCCCAGCACGCCGCCGCCGTCGCCGTGGCGCTGCGCAAGGCCGGGGCGAGAAAGGTGTGGCTGGCGGGGAAGGGGCACTACGACGGCGTGGACGCCAACCTCTACGCGGGCTGCGATGCGCTGCACGTGCTCCGCACGACCTTCGACGACCTGGAGGTGACACGATGATCCCGGACTTCTCCGGCATCCCGCTCCACCCTCTGCCCGAGCAGGGGGCGGGGGAGCCGAAGCCCGAGGGCGAGGTCTGGGAGACGCCCGAGGGCATCGCCGTCAAGCCGCTCTACACCGCCCGGGACCTCGAGGGACTGGACTTCCTGCGGACCTATCCGGGCGCGCCGCCTTACCTGCGCGGCCCCTACCCCACCATGTACGTCAACCAGCCGTGGACCATCCGCCAGTACGCCGGCTTCTCCACGGCCGAGGACTCCAACGCCTTCTACCGCCGCAACCTCGCGGCCGGCCAGAAGGGCCTGTCGGTGGCCTTCGACCTGGCCACCCACCGCGGCTACGACTCCGACCACCCGCGCGTGGCCGGCGACGTGGGCATGGCCGGGGTGGCGATCGACTCGATCTACGACATGCGGCAGTTGTTCGACGGGATCCCCCTGGACCGGATGTCGGTGTCGATGACCATGAACGGCGCCGTACTGCCGGTGCTGGCGCTGTACATCGTGGCCGCCGAGGAGCAGGGTGTCGCGCCGGAGCAGCTGGCGGGGACCATTCAGAACGACATCCTCAAGGAGTTCATGGTCCGCAACACCTACATCTACCCGCCGGCGCCGTCGATGCGGATCATCTCCGACATCTTCGCCTACACCAGCGAGAAGATGCCGAAGTTCAACTCGATCAGCATCTCCGGCTACCACATCCAGGAGGCCGGGGCGACGTGCGACCTGGAGCTGGCGTACACGCTGGCCGACGGCGTCGAATACCTGCGGGCCGGGGTCGCGGCCGGGATGGACGTCGACAGGTTCGCGCCGCGACTGTCGTTCTTCTGGTGCATCGGCATGAACTTCTTCATGGAGGTCGCCAAGCTGCGGGCCGCCCGGCTGCTGTGGGCGAAGCTCGTCGCCGGTTTCAACGCGAAGAATCCGAAGTCACTGAGCCTGCGTACGCACTCCCAGACCTCCGGATGGTCGCTGACCGCGCAGGACGTGTTCAACAACGTCGTCCGCACCTGCGTCGAGGCCATGGCCGCCACTCAGGGCCACACCCAGTCGCTGCACACCAACGCCCTCGACGAGGCCCTCGCGCTGCCCACCGACTTCTCCGCCCGCATCGCCCGCAACACCCAGCTCCTCCTCCAGCAGGAATCGGGCACCACCCACGTCATCGACCCCTGGGGCGGGTCCTACTACGTCGAACGCCTCACTCACGACCTGGCCGAACGCGCCTGGACCCACATTCAGGAGGTGGAGGCCGCCGGCGGCATGGCCAGGGCCATCGAGGCCGGCCTGCCCAAGCTCCGCATCGAGGAGGCGGCGGCCCGCACCCAGGCCCGCATCGACTCCGGGCGGCAGCCGGTGATCGGCGTGAACACCTATCGTGCCGAGAGCGACGAGGCCATCGAGGTGCTCAAGGTCGACAACAGCGCCGTCCGCGCCCAGCAGCTGGAGAAGCTGGCCAGGCTCCGGGCCGAACGCGACGACGTGGCCGTGCGGCACGCGCTCGACGCGCTCACCAAGGCCGCCGACAACCCGGCGCCGGGACTGGGCAACAACCTGCTCAAGCTGGCCGTGGACGCCGCCCGCGCCAAGGCCACGGTGGGCGAGCTCTCCGACGCGCTCGAGCGGGTGTTCGGCCGGCACGCCGAGCAGGTCCGTACCATCACAGGGGTGTATCGCGACGAGTCGGGCTCCGCCGCCAACATCGAACGCGCCCGCCAGGCCTGCGCCGACTTCGAGCGGGCAGAGGGCCGCCGCCCGCGCATCCTGGTGGCGAAGATGGGCCAGGACGGCCACGACCGCGGCCAGAAGGTGATCGCCACCGCCTTCGCCGACCTGGGCTTCGACGTGGACGTCGGCCCGCTGTTCCAGACGCCCGAGGAGGTCGCCAGGCAGGCCGTCGAGGCCGACGTGCACATCGTCGGCGTCTCGTCGCTGGCCGCCGGGCACCTCACCCTGGTGCCCGCGTTGCGCCAGGCGCTGGCCGACCTCGACGCGGCCGACATCATGATCGTCGTGGGCGGGGTCATCCCGCCGGACGATCACGACGAGCTGCGGGCCGCGGGCGCCGCCGCGATCTTCCCGCCGGGCACCGTGATCGCCGACGCCGCACTGGATCTGCTCGAGGAACTCAGACGTCGTCACACAGCGTGACCGAGATGGACCGCTGAATGAGGATGGGAGAGGTGATCCGCAGCGTGACGCGGTGCGTGCCGCCGGCCGTGCCCGTGAGGTTGCGCGGGGAGGTGAGGTAGCGCTGGCCGTTCTCGGAGATGACCGCGGAGGAGCGGGCGACCGCGGTGCCGTCGATGAGCCAGGCATACCTGAACGTCAGCGGGTCGCCCGTCCGCGCCACCAGCGCCTGCAGCGTCACCTGGCCGCCTGCCCAGCACTCGCCGTCGCGCGTGCCGCCTGCCCGCAGGGAGACGACCCTGAGCCGGCCGGTCACGGCGGCGGGCGTCGTCTCGGTGGTGGGCGTGCCGGGGGTGGGCGTCACGGTGTCAGCCTTCGACGTGGGGGTCGTGGGGGTGAGCCACACGATGGCGGCGGCTAGCGCCAGGACGGACACACCGGACACCAAGGCGATCATCACGGTCTTCACCCGTCGCCGGCCGGACCGTTTCCGCGCCTTGCCGCCGCCGCCCGGCTGGCCCGCGACCAGGATGTCGACGAGCGTGGAATGCTGCACGAGAGCCTCACCCGCCGGCTGCGCCTCGCCCGCCGCCGGCCCGTCCGCGCCCGCATACCGGGTTTCGGCGGTGTCGCCGTTCTCGGCGTATCCGCCGGCGGTGTGCTGCGCGGCGCCGGGGTGCCCGGCGGTGGTGAGGAGCCCGGCGGCGGCCAGTGGCGGGTCCACGGGGGCCGACAGCGGGACCCGGCCCCGGTGCGAGGCGGAGGGCTGGCGCCGGTCCGCGCCGTGGTGTGTCGCGGCGGCCGCGTCGTGCTGCGATGCCCGGCCGGGGTGCGCCGAATCCACCCGCGACGCGGGAGCGGTGCGCGGCCCGGCGTCATGCGCCGCGCCGTGGTGTGCGGGACGTGCCGGGTGCTGACCGGAGGCGTGCACCGCGCTCGGCCGCGCGGCCGGGGGAGAGCGATCGGCCGCAGGAGTCGCGTAGTCGTCGTCGGGGGTGCCGGCCGGGTGGCGGCGCGGCCGGTCCGGTCCTTCGCCGCCGATCAGCCGCAGCAGGACGTCACGCATCGCGGGCCGGCCGGCGGGTTCCTTGGCCAGGCAGGCGGCCACGACGTCACGCAACGGCCGCGGCAGGTCGTCGATCCGCGGCTCGTCACGCAGGATCCGGTTGATGACGGCGGGCAGCGAGTCGTCCCCGAACGGCGGCACCCCCGTGGCCGCGAACACGACGACCGACGCCCACGCGAACACGTCCGCCGGCGCCTGCGCCGCCTTCCCCGCCAGCTGCTCCGGCGCCATGTACGCGGGTGTGCCCACGATGTTGCCGGTCGCGCTCATCCTCGGCCCGAACGCCCCGGCGATGCCGAAGTCGACGACCCGCGCCCCGTCGGACCCGATCAGCACGTTCGCCGGCTTGAAGTCCAGGTGCAGCACGCCGGCCTGGTGGATGGCGTCCAGCGCGGTCGCGGTCGCCACGGTGAGCCGCTGCAGCTCCACTCCGCCGAGCGGCCCCGCCTGCTGCAGCGAGCGCCCCTCCACATACTCGGAGACGACGTACGGCCTCCCACCGGCCGACCCGTCCAGCACCCGCGCGAGGCAGAACGGCTCGACCTTGCGCGCGGCCGCGATCGCCGCGGCGAGGCGGTCGCCCCCGGCCAGCCCTTCACGCAGCACCTTGACGGCGACAGGGGTCCCATTGCGGGACTGGCCGAGGTAGACGACACCGTGGCCGCCCGCGCCGAGCCGCCCGACCAGCCGGTACGGCCCCACAGCCGCCGGGTCGCCGTCGCGCAGGGGTTCGACGTTGGGCATGAGGGGAGTGACTCCTGTGACGGCTGAGAAGAGAACTCCAGCACCATACTGGCAAATGTCAAGACTTGTCAGAAGTTAGCCTGATCAAACAGAAGAAAGGGGCAAGCCGGGTGCACGCGCTGGAGGACTACGCCGGGGGCGTACGGGCGGGCTCACGTACGTGGATCGCCCGCGCGATCACCCTGGTCGAGTCGACCAGGCCCGACCACATGGCCCTGGCCCAGCGCCTGCTCGTCGAGCTCATGCCACGCACCGGCCATGCCTGCCGGGTCGGCGTCTCCGGGGTGCCGGGCGTGGGCAAGTCCACGTTCATCGACGCGCTCGGCACGCTCCTGACCGGGCAGGGGCACAAGGTCGCCGTCCTGGCCGTGGACCCGTCCTCCACCAGGACGGGCGGCAGCATCCTGGGCGACAAGACCCGCATGTCCCGCCTGGCCGCCGACCCGGCCGCCTTCATCCGCCCCTCGCCCACCTCGGGAACCCTCGGCGGCGTCACCAAGGCGACGAGGGAGGCGATGGTCGTCGTCGAGGCGGCCGGGTTCGACGTCGTCCTGGTCGAGACCGTCGGCGTCGGGCAGTCGGAGACCGCGGTGGCCGACATGGTGGACACGTTCCTGCTGCTCACCCTGGCCCGCACCGGCGACCAGCTGCAGGGCATCAAGAAGGGCGTGCTGGAGCTGGCCGACGTGATCGCGGTCAACAAGGCCGACGGCGAGTACCAGCTGCCGGCCAGGAAGGCGGCGCGGGAGCTGGCTGGCGCGCTGCGCATGCTCCGCTCGGACTCCACCCCGCCCCCCGTGCTCACCTGCAGCGGCCTCACCGGCGACGGCCTGGAGCGGCTGTGGCGGCAGATCCTGGCCCACCGGGAGTCGCTCGACCTGGCCGCCAAGCGCCGTGCTCAGCAAGTCGGCTGGACGTGGACCCTCGTCCGCGAGCGGCTGCTGTCCGAGCTGCGCAACGACCCCGAGGTGGCGGCGATCAGAACGGAGGTCGAACGCGAGGTCCTGGCGGGCGAGCTGACCCCGTCGCTCGCGGCCGACCGCCTGCTGTCCGTCTTCAAACGTCCCTGATCGGCTCCCGCCGCGCCCGGCTATGCTGACCCCGATGGACGTCAAGGCGCTCCTGCGCGACCACCCGGACTGGCTCGCGCACCTCGAATCCCTGGGCGGCTTCGACGTCGCCTTCCCCGACGATCTGCCGTCGGAGCTGCTCAGGCTCACCGTCCCGCACGAGGACGTCAACGCCGTCCTCGCGGCCCGCCCCGAGCCGGGCACCCCTCAGTGGTGGCTGGCCGAGCGCTGCGCGCACTCGCTGGTGTCCACGATGGGCAGCCTGGACCACGCGCCGCCGTTCCAGCCGCTGCCCGAGCTCGGCCCCTACTTCTACGTGTACGTCTACCTCGCCGCGCTTCCGCACACCCGGCGCTACCACCGCGAGCTGGGCGTGCCGGAAGAGGTGTCCTGGGCGACGTTCGCCGACCTGGGACGCAACATGGCGGTGCACCGCAAGCGGCACGGCACGGGTGGGCTGCACGCGCCCCAGTGGTTCATGCTGCACGCCAGGGGCCTGCTGTTCGAGCTGGGCCGGCTCCAGTTCAACCGGAGCCGGCTGGGCACGAGGACCGGAGCGGCGGTGCGCGCGGCCGGGCTGCCCGCAGGCCCCGGGGACCCGGCACTGGGCGTGCACATCCCCGACTTCCACGGCCCGTTGACACCCGAGGCGTGCGACGCGTCGTTCGCGCGGGCCAGGAGTTTCTTTCCGCGGCACTTTCCGCAGGAGCGCCAGCACGTCATGGCCTGCGCGTCGTGGCTGCTGGACGACCAGCTCGCCCGCTACCTGCCGGCCGGCTCCAACATCGTGGCCTTCCAGCGGCGCTTCCGCCTCCTGCACCGGCTGGAGGACGCCGAGACGCTGTCGTTCGTGTTCGGCGCCGACGCCGCCGACCCGGCCGCGCTGCCCCGCCGGACGAGTCTGGAGCGGGCGATCGCCGACCACCTGGCGGCCGGCGGCACCTGGCACGGCCGGGTCGGCTGGCTCCCCTTCTGACGCCCTCCGCCGGCCACCAGCTCGTCCGCGCGCTAGCCCTCGTAGAAGGAGTCCAGCGTCTCGCCGTAACGCTCCTCGACCGCCTTGCGCTTGATCTTGAGGCTGGCCGTCAGCTCGCCCGTCTCCACCGCGAAGTCGTCGGCCAGGATCGCGAACTTCTTGACCGTCGCGTAGCTGGCCTCGCCCGCGTTGACCTGGTCGATCGCCTTCTGGACCTCCTCGCGCACGCGCGGGTGCCCGCTCAGCTCGCGCGGGTCCTCCGGCAGGCCCTCGGCCTGCGCCCACGGCCTGGCCACGTCCATGTCCAGCGTGACCAGCGCCGTGACGAAGTTGCGCCGGTCCCCGTGCACGAACACGTGTGACAAGTACGGGCAGGCCGCCTTGATACGCGCCTCGAGGTATGTCGGCGCGACGTACTTGCCGCCCGAGGTCTTGATCAGCTCCTTCTTGCGGTCGGTGATGCGCAGCCGCCCCGCCTCGTCCAGCTCGCCGATGTCGCCCGTGTGCAGCCAGCCGTCCTGCAGCGCCGCGGCCGTCTCCTCCGGCAGGTTGTGGTAGCCGCGCATGATGCCGCGCCCGCGGATGAGGACTTCGCCGTCGCCGGCGACGCGGACCTCGGTGCCCGGCAGCGGCGGGCCGACCGTGCCGAACTTCATCGAATCCGGCAGGTTGAAGAAGTTGCCCGCCGACGACTCGGTCAGGCCGTAGCCCTCGAGGATCGGCAGGCCGGCCCCGTCGAAGAATTCGGCCATCTCCATGGACAGCGGGGCAGCGCCGGAGACGAAGAAACGGATCCGGCCGCCGAACCGGTCGCGGAGTTTGGCGAAGACCAGGCGGTCGGCCAGGGCGTACTCGAGGCGGGTGGTGAGCGGGATGGCCGCGCCCCGCTGGCGGGCCCTGCTGACCCTGATGCCGGTCGCGCGCGCCCAGTTGAAGATCTTCAGCTTCAGGCCGCCCTCGCGCTGGACCGTGGCGGCGACCGTGTTGTGGATCTTCTCGAAGATCCGCGGCGCGGCGCCCATGAACGTCGGCTTGACCACGCCGAGGTTCTCGGCGATCTTGTCGAGGCGGCCGTCGATCGCCGTCGGCACCCCGATGTCGATCATCACGACCTCGAGCAGCTTGCCGAAGGAATGTGACAGTGGCAGCCACAGGAAGTGCAGGTCGGTGGGGGAGATCAGGTCGAGCCGGCGGACCGCGTCGGCGACGTAGAGCCAGTTGTCGTGGGTCAGCTCCACGCCCTTGGGCCGGCCGGTGGTGCCGGAGGTGTAGATGAGCGTGGCCAGGTCGTCCTCGGCGATGGCGTCGACCATCGCGTCGTAGTCGCCCTCCTCGGCAGGCAGCGCGCCGAGCGTGACCACCCAGCCGTCATCGCTCGGCGAGCCGTCGATGACCACCACGTGGGTGACGCCGGGCAGTTCCTTCTGCACGGACCTGATCTTGGCGACCTGGTCGTCGTTCTCGGCGATGACGATCGTGCTGCCGGAGTCCGTGATGACGAAGGCCGACTCGGCGGCCGTGTTGGACGGGTAGATCGTGGTCGTGGCCGCGCCGGTCGCCAGCACGGCGAGGTCGGTGAGGATCCATTCGAGCCGGGTCGAGCACAGGATGGACACCCGCTTGCCCGGCCCTGCCCCCAGCTTCGCGAGGCCCAGCGCCAGCCCGCGTACGCGTTCGCCCACCTCCCGCCATGAGATCGATTCCCAGTCGCCGCCGGAGGGCACTCGATACGCCTCGGCGTCGGGGGTGGCCGCGATCCGGTCGCGGAGCAGGGCGGGGATGCTCGACATGCCTGGCCTCCTGGAGAGTGTTGACCAGACTTTAGGACGACAGGAGCGGATCAGTCGATGGTTGCGGCCCGGCGCGTGCGCGGCGGGACCATGGCGACCGTTCCTGACGTGCGCACCTCCCACGCGCCGCAGCTGCAGCGCAGGTAGGAGACCAGGCCCTCGGAGGTGCGGTGTGATGAGACGACGGTCAGGGCGAGCGGATCGTGCAGGACTCTGGAGTGCATGGCTCCCAGCCTGATGTAATGGCCTTATGCATTTCAACGCTTACGGCGGTAACGGGGCGGCCCTGGCGGCGGCGCTGGTCAACGCGACCGACTTCAGTCCGCGCGCGGTCGAGTCGATGCTGACAGAGCACCGGCTCCTGCGGGGCGCCGTCACGGCCGCGCAGGCCCAGGAGCTGCGGGCGTGGGCGCGCCTGCTCGACCCGGTGTTCGGCGAGGCCGACCAGGACGCGCAGATCAAGCTGATCAACGACCTGCTCGACGTCACCGCGTCGAAGCCGTACGTCAGCGCCCACGACGGACGCGAGCCCCACCTGCACTTCTACTCGCCGGACGCCGACATCGTCTCCAGGGCCAAGGACACGACCGCCGGCGGGCTGGCCATGTGCATGTCGTTCGCCGGCGGCGGCCGCCTGGGGCGGTGCGACCGGGAGGGGTGCGGGATCGTCTACGTCGACACCTCGCGGAACGGGCGGCGCCGGTTCTGCTCGCTGGCCTGCGCGAACAGGGTCAACGTGGCGGCCCACCGGGCGCGCCGGGTTGCCAGCTGATCGGGCCGTCGCCTACGCTGGCTGACGTCTTATCCCCGACCCGTGAGGGCAGTTGATTTGAGGATCTGAGGTCGCGGGCACCGCGCCGTTCCGCCCTGTCGTGGGCATTTGCGCGCACACCTGGACCTCTGGCGACCTCTTCGCCCTCTGTCGTGGACGATACGAGTTCCTTGTGCGTTGCGCGCTTCGCGGTGATTCCCGCCAAGTCACGAAATTTCGGGTTTTGTGATGGGAGCCGCCTTTATGTCTTTTTCTATCGTCGTCGACCACGTCTCCTTCGGCTGGCCGGACGGCACCAACGTCCTTGACGGGCTCGACGCCGCCTTCCCGGCCGGCCGTACCGGGCTCATCGGGGTCAACGGGTCGGGCAAGTCCACCCTGTTGAAGATCATCGCTCGGGAGCTGGTCCCGCAGTCCGGGTCGGTCTCCGTGTCCGGCGTGGTGGGATACCTGCCGCAGAACGTGCCGCTCGCGGCCGCCCGTACCGTCTCCGACCTGCTGGAGATCAGCGGCAAGCGGGCCGCGCTGCACGCCATCGAGAGCGGCGACGTCGCCGAGGAGCACTTCACCGCGATCGGGGACGACTGGGACGTCGAGGAACGCGCCAGGGCCGAGCTCGACCGGCTCGGCCTGGACCACATCGGGCTGGACCGCACGGTCGGCACGCTGTCCGGCGGCGAGACCATCATGGTCGCGCTCGCCGCCCAGCTGCTGAAACGGCCCGACGTCCTGCTGCTCGACGAGCCCACCAACAACCTCGATCTCGACGCGCGCGAGCGGCTCTACGCCGCCGTGTCCGCCTGGGCGGGCGTGCTGGTGGTGGTCAGCCACGACCGCGCGCTGCTCGGGCTCGTCGACCAGGTCGCCGAGCTGCGCGAGGGCGTCGTGCGCATGTACGGCGGCAACCTCGCCGACTACGAGGACCAGGTCGCGGCCGAGCAGGAGGCCGCCCTGCGCACCGTGCGCACCGCCGAAGGGGACGTGCGACGGCAGCAGCGCGAGCTGGTCGAGGCCAGGATCAGAATCGACAGGAATATCCGGGCCGGCAAGAAAGCGGCCGCCAACAACAAGGCGCCGAAGATCGTCGCGAACGGGCTCAAGCGCAAGGCCCAGGTGACCGCGGGCAAGCAGCGCACGCTGCACCTGGAGAAACTGGAGGAGGCCCGTGACCGGCTGAGCGAGGCCGAGCAGTCGGTGCGTGACGACGCGGAGATCCGCATCCAGTTGCCGGGCACCGAGGTGCCGGCCGGCCGTACGGTCCTCACCCTGCCCGTCGGCGATCCCGGGAAGGCCCCGGCAGAGGAGGAGGAGACGCGGGTGACGGTGCTGGAGACGCTGGTCATCCGCGGGCCGGAGCGGATCGCACTGCTCGGGCCGAACGGCTCCGGCAAGACCACGCTGCTCAAGCGGATCGTCGAGCACGGCGCCCACGTGCCGGTCCGCTACCTGCCGCAGCGGCTCGACCTGCTGGACGACGCGCTGAGCGTGATGGACAACGTGCGCGCCGTGGCGCCGTCCACCTCGGTCAACGAGGTGCGCGCCCGCCTGGCACGTTTCCTGTTCAGGGGCGAGCGCGTCAACCAGGCCGTCGGCACGCTCTCGGGCGGCGAACGGTTCCGCGCCACGCTCGCCGCGCTGCTGTCGGCCGAGCCGCCCCCGCAACTGCTCCTGCTGGACGAGCCGACCAACAACCTGGACATGCCGAGCATCCGCCAGCTGGCCCAGGCGCTGTCGGCCTACCGGGGCGCGCTCATCGTGGCCAGCCATGATCTGCCGTTCCTGGAGACGATCGGCATCACCCGCCGCCTGCGGCAGGACCGGGAGGACGGCCTGATGGAATCGTGATTGACGGGCAGGGAGCAACCGGGCGATAGTGTGGCAGGTGGCTGCACCCCGGTTGATCTCGTGCGTTCTCGCTTTAGCGACACTCACGCTCAGCGCGTGTTCCCCCTCCGTGCCGACCCCTGAGGGCGGCGAGCCGAGGGTCAGCGGCGTCGCCGGCGGCACGGGCGGCGCCGGGTCCGACGGCGGCAGCACGCCGAGCAGCAGCCCGAGCCCGGCGGCGCTCACGCCCGAGGCATACAAGGCCGAGCTCGACAGCAGGCACAAGTCCCTGTCCGGCGCGATCAGCGCCCTGGCGGGCGCGCGCGACGTCAAGGCGCTGGACCAGCGGGTGACCAAGGCCGAGGAGGCGCTGAGCGGGGCCGCCGACGCGCTGGGCGCCCTCAACCCGCCCGACACCGTACGCGCCCAGCACGACGCGTACGTGGCGAGCCTGCGGGACTTCGCCACCGAGCTGGGGTCCACGGAGGGCAAGGTCGGCGCCAGGGACCTGTGCACGTCGTCGGCCGTGCTCACCGACCTCGACGACAAACTGGCCGCCCTCGACGAGGCGGGTGAGGCTCTGCAGAGCGCCGGCGACTACCCGGCGGACATCGTGAACGTGAAGGCCGGGCGCAAGCAGACCAGGCGGCTGAGCAACGGCTCGTTCGTCCGCAAGGGCAGCACGCTCAACGGCCGCAGCTCACTGGAGATCGACAACGGCGCCCCGCGCGACGCCGTGGTCACCGTCGTGCGGGGCGGCAGCAAGGCCTTCAGCGTGTACGTGCGCAAGAAGGCGAAGTTCAAGGTCCGGGGCGTGCGGGACGGCAGCTACAAGATCTTCTTCACGCACGGTGTGGACTGGGACGGCAAGAGCAAGGCGTTCACCCGCGAGTGCAGCTTCGAGCGGTTCCAGAAGGCGGTGACGTTCAAGACCACCTTCACCGCCACGCAGATCCGCTGGCACGACTGGCGGGTCACGCTGCACGCCATCTCGGGCGGCAACGCCCGCACGGCGCCCGTGGACCCGGGCGACTTCCCCAGCTGAGGCTCGGCAGGCGTCAGGGCCGCGTACCCGCCCGGTGCCGCGGCCCTCGCCTCGCCGATGAGATCAGGTCGAGAACAGCATGCCCACCCAGCTGCGCTGCCGGTGGTGGCCGTAGTGGTGACCGCCGCCGTGCGGCGCGCCCCAGGCCGGGCCGGGGGCGGCGGGCGGCGGGGGAGCCGCGTGGTACTGCGTCTCCATCCTGGTCAGCGTCTCCAGCTCGCCGTAGTCGAGGAAGATCCCCCGGCAGTTGTCGCACTGCTCGATGTGGACGCCGTTGCGCTCATAGGTCCGCATGTTCCCGCGGCACTTAGGGCACTGCATCTAAGTCGCTCTCCTTGGTTGGGGCTTGCAGGATGAAACCTACCGCGCGCAACCCCGTCACGCTCGGACGATTCTGTTGCACGACTCGACTAACGAGTGTTCGACCTCGTCGAGTTCCCGCCCGTCGCGCTCGGCGTTGACCACGGCCACCGCGGCCAGCTGCACGGTGAGCGCCCTGGCCGGCACGTCGAGCCGCCGCCACGGGTCGTCCCCCCGCCCGAGCGCCGGCCCGCCGGACGCCAGGTACGCGCCGAGGAACCGTTCCCACACCGCCGGATCCAGCAGCCCCGCGGCGTACCAGGCGGCCGGCCTGGCCAGGTCCCACGCCGGGTCGCCGACGCCCAGGTCGTCCACGTCGATGAGCAGCCAGCGGTCGCGGCAGACAAGCTGTCCCAGGTGCCAGTCGCCGTGCGTCAGCAGCCCGGGGGCGGGCGCCGACTCCGGCAGCTCCTTGAACGCCCGCCTGATGAGCTGCTCGACGGGCCCGTCACCGGTCATGCGCCCCACCGCGCGGGCGGCCCGCGCCGGCCCTCCGGCGGCGGGCAGCGCCGGCAGCAGCGTGAGAGGGATGGCGTGCAGGGCGGCCAGCAGCCTGGCCCCTTCCTCCCAGGGCGCCGCATCGGGGTCGTCCTGCGCGACGGGGCTGCCGGCGGGCCAGACCGTCACGGCCCGCCCGCCGGTCGCCAACACCTCGGGGTGCAGCGGGGCCAGCATGACGCCGCTGACCGCGGCCGAGGCGGCGGCCCGCAGCCGGACACGCAGGGCGTCGGCGTCGTCACGGGCGGAATGGGCCTTGACCACGACCTCGCCTCTGCGGAGCACGACGACGTCCGTGCGCGTCGGGTGTAACACGGGCGCTCCCGCGCCGCCGTACCTGGCGGCTATGCCCGCCAGCGCCTCCTCCAGACCCACTCGTACAGACTATTCGGCGGTATGGGCGGTTCATGCCGCCGGACGCGACCGCCGGATCGGGCCAAACCCCCGACCAGACCTGCGGTAACGGCGGCCCGCCCACGTTCGGCGTGGGCCATCGTGTGCCAGTCGATGGCGCTGAGTGCCGCTGGTTGCGGAATGCGCGCGGAATGATCTTGCCGATTTCCCGCCCGCCGCTCGTATGAGCGCGGCGCAGTGATGGCGCCGGCCAACGCGGGCCGCCTACAACAGCCCCAGCACGGCACACCAGCGTGCGCCGCGCCTGTGGGGGCGGGCCCGCACGCACATCTCCACGTTGTACGTCCGGCAGGCACGCACCAGCCATCCAACGACCCGGGCACTCCACGCATCACCTGGCAGGCGGACCACCGCCGTGTCGGAGCTGCCCAACCTCGTTGGCACGCTGCCGCGGCACTTATCGCCACCGCGCGGCATGCGCCGGGCCGGCTCGCAACAGCCATGGCTGCGAACCCTCAAAGGACCCAGAGGTCTTGGAACTGCGCTGCGACGGTACGCCAACCTCATGCGAGTCGCCAACCTCATCTGCTGGAGCGCGGATTGGGAGACGATGTGCTCCCGCCCGAAGATCAACCGGATCGTCGAGGTGACTGGCCTATCCAAGGCGACTGTGAAGCGCTGGGTGCGGTGGCTCAGACAGCGCGGCGTGCAGCGAGGTGTCCGGGTCGGTGCCGGGCACGGCGATTAACTGCCAGTACACCGACAAGCCAATTCCCAACCCCGGGGACCCGGTCGCCCAGCACGGCGAGTTCTCCCAGGGCCGCTACACCGTCACCATCGTCGCGCCCCTTCTAAGCATGAGCCTCGATGATGAGCGTGCCTACGTACCCAGGCTGCGGCGCTGGCTCCACCTGAGCGTGCACGTCTCCGAGCCCCTGCTCAGACAGCATCCATGCCCATACTTTCCGGCTCGTAGACCCACCGGTAGATCCATGTTTGTGGCCCTTTGAAGCCTGCCCCCTACATGCCCTTGATGCCGTAGCTGCCCGGGACGGCCGGCGCGCACGACATCACGAGCTTGCCGCCCGGGGTCAGCCGGTCAGGCCGTCCGAGTCGTCACAGCACGCCAACCGAAGGCGACAGCGCCAGTCAGCAGCACCACCCCGGACAGCACGCCGCTGACGAACGGTACCCAGGCGACGGCGGCCGTCAACGCCAGAACCAGACCGCCGCCACCGAGCAGGGTGAGAACCACGCCCGGTACGGCGATGCCCCAGTCCTTCCAGACCGGCGCCAACGCGATGAAATGCACGCCCACCACCAATGCCACCCACGCCACGTTGGCCTGCTCAGGATGTTCCCAGGCGGCCAGCATCCGAAGCCCGCCGAAGAGCAGGATCGCCTCGGCGGCGACGACGATCAGGTAGCCACGACTGAACATGTTCCGCTGGGGGCGCGCGGCGGAACGCTCCCTCCGGGCGGTTACAAACCACATGCCGATGACGCTCGCGGCCGCCACACAGGCGGCTGCCCGCAGAAGGTTCACGGTCAGGGCGTTCAGCGGGCTCTGCGCGTTGACGACGACGAAGACCGCGCCGAAGATCGCGCCAACCAGTAATCCAGTCATTCGCTGCATGACGTCATCGAACTGCGCCCGAGACGCCGTCCGCATGGGGGCTGGGGCGAGAACGTGGTCGGGTTGGCACTACCTCACTGTGCCGCGCAGGTAGGCCAGCACCGCCAGCACCCGCCGGTTGTCGTCGGGCGTCTCGGGCAGCTTGAGCTTGGCGAACACGCTGGCCACGTGCTTGCCAACGGCTGCCTCCGTGATCGACAGGGCGCGCGCGACGGCGCTGTTGGAGCGCCCATCCGCGATCAGGGCGAGCACCTCGCGCTCGCGGATACTCAGCCTGTGGGTCGGCTCGTCGACCTCCCTGGCCTTGGCCCAGGTTCGCTCGAACAGGTCGATGAGGGCAGTGAGCAGACTCTGCTGCCTGATCACCAGAGTGCCCGGCGCGTAGACGAAGGGGGCCATCCGCAGGAACGCCACCGCGCGATCGAAGATGAGCACCTGCTGAATCGGCTCGTCGACGACCCGGTGCAGGTCACCGGAGGCATGCAACTGCCTGATGCGGGCCGCCTTGCGAGGCTCGTCCAGCACGCTCGCGTGGACGATCGTGCGCATCGTCATGCCACGTTGCAGGGCATCGAGCACCCTGCGCCTGCTCTTTTGCTCCTGGGAGCCCTGCTCCATCGAGCCCAAGGGGTGCATGGCGCGTAGCTCGCCGGCCGCGGGGACGGCCTGCGCGATCTGCTGCCGGGCGAGCGCGTCGTCATCCACCCGCTCGACGTCGACGGGGATTCCTCGCAGTTCGCCCACCACCTCTTCCAGACGATGGACAAGCTGGGCCAACGACACGCTGTCGTTCACACGTCTCCCTCGGGTCCGCAATGGTGAATGGGGCAATGCAATATAGTGCCGTGCTCGCCATCTGACGGCTGATAGGTGAAGCCCCCTTCTCGGGTGTGGGAGTCGGTTCCACATCAGCAGGCATGTGGTGGCGTATGCGACGTCGGACGGCTCGCCGTGACCCATCCGCCCGAGACCGCGCTGGAGATCGGTCCTCAGCTCGCAGACGGTGACGAGATGGCGGTCGGTCGGCCGAGGCGTTGACTCACTCGGCGGTCTTCTGACCCGGACCGAAACCACATCCCTTTGTCAGCAGCCTTGGGTATGTGCGCTGCGGGGTTACGGATTGTCCGGTAGCAGCCCTGGTTTATAGTGCGCCTCCCGGTCAGGTGGAGGCGAGCCGGCGTCCGAGCATCCGAGCGAGGGCGATGCGGGTGAGCCAGCCCAGGCCGGCCGTGAAGAGTGGCGGCCACACGATCGGCCCGAAGGTGTAGCAGACCAGCACCACGAGCGGGATCCACACGCGGTTCACGGCTTGGTAGAGCGCGCCGGGCGGGCGAACCCCGGCGAGCCGCGTCAGATCGGGTAGCACGAAGAACACCAGCGCGGCGGCCGTAGTCGGCAGGCCGTACTTCTGGCTCTCGAAAACGGCGAACCCGGCCAGGAACAGCGCGAGAGCGCCCCAGGCGATCCTCTTTGGCAAGCTGCCCACTCGGGGGCGGCTCGGCGTCGCGGCGTCGCGCGGGGGTTCAGTGGTCACGCGCACAGCGTAGAGGTGACCTTCGGCAGAACGCGAGCGAAGTCTCGTAGATCCGCGAGGAGATCACCAAATGGACGGAGGAGCAGCAGTGAGGGCATACCGAGCCAAGTTGATCGACCTGCTGACCGACCCACATGACGGCTCCGCGGCGTGGTCTTCGTCACCCGCCGTGGTGTCTGTGCTTACCTTCTTCTCTTCGCCCGAAGGCAGTTTGATGAAGGCCTGGGCGGTGACGGGGGTGTTCATGCCGAAGATCATGTCGGTGTACAGGGGGGCCGACCAGGAGTTGGGCATCTTCAGGCGGGAGTTGCGCCAGGAGGGGCTGATCCACTCGCGTGGCCGGTTTGGCCGGTTCGTCGGCCCGGAGGGCACGCCGGTGCGGCGGGAACCGACGAAGGGGGAGACGATCGCCGAGGAGATCGCGTCCCGGATCGAGTCACGTCGCTACCTTCCGGGGGAGAAGCTGCCGGGGGAGAAGGCGCTGGCCGCCGAGTTCGGCGTGCACTGCAAGGTGGTGCGGGCTGCCCTGACTCGCGTCGGCCAGACTAGGGCGCATGAGAATCGGTTTCGCCGTACCGCAGTCAGGGCCCTGGGCCACACCCGAGAACATGCGCCGCATCGCCGTGCGGGCCGAGGAGCTCGGCTATCACGATCTGTGGACGTTCCAGCGGCTGCTGTACCCGGTCGGGCATCCGATGGGCCCGACCTACCGCAGCGTGCACGACCCGATCGCCACGCTGGCGCACCTGTCGGGCGTGACCGGCCGCATCGGGCTGGCCGTGGCGGTAATCAACGCGTACGTGCCGCCGGTGCTGCTGGCCAAGCAGCTGGCCACGCTGCAGACGCTGTCCGGGGGCCGGCTCACGGCGGGGATCGGCCTCGGCTGGTTGCCGGAGGAGTTCGAGGCGTCGGGTGTGGGCATCGAGCGGCGGGGGCGCAGGGGCGAGGAGTTCGTCGAGGTGCTGCGCAAGGCGTGGACGGATGACGTGGTCGAGCATGAGGGCGAGTTCTACCGGGTGCCGCCGGCCCACATCGACCCCAAGCCCGTGCCGGGGCCGCCGCCGATCCTGCTCGGCGGCACCGCCGAGGTCGCGCTGCGGCGCGCCGCGCGGCTGGCCGACGGGTGGGTGAGCTCCAGCAGGGAGGACCTGTCGGCCATCGCCGGGCGGGTGGAGCTGATCACGTCGGCGCTGGCGGAGTCCGGGCGGGACGCGGCCGCGTTCAGGTTCGTGTGCCGCGGCGTCACCCAGGTCAGGGACGAGGCTGGACGCCCGCTGACGGGCCCGTACGACAAGATCAGGCGGGACCTGGACGAGCTGGCCGCCGCCGGCGTGACGGACGTCTTCCACGACCTCAACTTCGACCACGAGATCGTCACCGCCGACCCGAAGGAGGCCATGCGCCGGGCCGAGGAGGCGCTGGAGGCGCTGGCGCCCTAGCCGCCGCCGTACGGGACCGTGATGATCTCCAGGTTGTGGCCGTTGGGGTCGGACCAGTAGAGCCCGCGGCCTCCGTCGTTGGTGTTGATCCGCTCCGGCTCCTGGTGGAACGGGTCCGCCCAGAACGTGAGGCCGCGCTCCTTGATCCGGCCCTGGATCTGGTCGAATTCCTCCTCGCTGACGAGGAACGCGTAGTGCTGCTGGGGCACCGGCCCGTCGACCTGGACCACGTCGAGCGAGACGTCGTTGCCCAGCGTGACCACGCGGAACGGGCCGTAAACCGGTGCCGGCTCGAGGCCGAGCACGTCGACGAGGAAGGCGGCGGTCTCGTCCCTGTCCTTCGCCGGCACGATGGTGTGATTGAGATGGACAGCCATACTTCGAAGGTTATGCCAAGCGCTGCGCCTCGCCCGCGACGGCGTGGCGCAGCTCGCGGATGCCGTCGCGGCCCCGCACCGGGTGGACGGCGTTGGTCAGCAGCACCACGGTGAGCTGGCGGGCGGGGTCGATGAGGAGCGAGGTGCCGGTGAAGCCGGAATGGCCGTACGCGCCGTCGCCCGGCGTGCCTGCGAGAGCCGGGTCGCCGATCCGCACGCCCAGCCCGTGGCGGAAGGCGGCGCCCTCGGCGCCCTGATCGCGCACCATCTCGGCCACGCTCTCCGGCCGCAGCACGGGCCCGCCGCCGAGCCGCAGCGCCTCGCCGAAGGCCAGCAGGTCGTCGGCCGTGGCGAACAGCCCGGCGTGGCCGGCCACGCCGCCCAGCGCGTACGCCGTCTCGTCGTGCACCTCGCCGCGCACACAGCCGGGTCCCGGGCGCTCGGGCTTCCACTCGGTGGCGGCGACGCGCGGCAGCGCGCCCGGCCGGTAGCCCGTGTCGGCAAGGCCGAGCACATCGGTGACGCGGGAGCGCACGAGCACGTCGAGGGGCGCGCCGCCGGTCAGCTCGGCCAGCCGGCCGGCCATGATCATGCCGACGTCGCTGTAGAGGTAGGGCCCGCCGACCGGGTGGGTGATCGGTGTCTCGAGCATCGCGGCCAGGCGTTCGGCCGGGTCCGCGGTGGGCAGCTCCAGGTCGATGCGGCGGGTCGGGGTCAGGCCCGCCGTGTGGGTGAGCAGCCGGCGGAGCGTGATGCGCCGGTCCAGGCCGGGGATCCAGGCGGCGGCCGGCTCGTCCAGGGCGATGCGGCCCTCCTCGGTCAGGGAGAGCAGCACGACCGTGGTGAAGAGCTTGCTGATCGAGGCCAGGTCGAAGATCGAGTCGCGGCGCGCGGGCGGCCGGTCGGCGGCGAGGGTTCCCTCGGCGTCGGCGTAGCGTACGAGCTCGCCGGTCGCCGCCGCGGCGGCCACGGCGCCGTCCACGGCGATCAGCGCGACCGCCGCCGAGCAGACCCGCGGCACCGCGCCCTCCAGGATCGCCCGCAGCCCCGTCATACGACCCGCCCGATCGGACATCCCCGTCCCCCTAAGCCCTAGATCGGACATCCCCGTCCCCCCGAGCCCCTAGATCGGACATCCCCGTCCCCCTAAGCCCCGAGCCCCGTATCCGTCGCCCCGAACCCGTCTCTCCCCCAGGAGAGGCGGTTCAGCCGCTCAGCGCGTCGCTGAGGCGCTCTCCGTGCGAAGCCAGCAGCGCGCGGGCCGCCTCCGCGTCGAGCCCGTGCTGGATCATCAGCACCGCGATCTTCGTCTGACCGCCCGCCGCGTCCAGTGCCGCGCCCGCCGTCTCCTCGTCCGCGCCGGTGATGTCGGTGACCATGCGCAGCGCCCGGCCGGCGAGCTTGTTGTTCATCGCCGACATCTCGACCATCTGGTTGCCGTAGGTGCGGCCGAGCTTGACCATGCAGATCGTGGAGATCATGTTCAGCACGAGCTTCTGGGCCGTGCCCGCCTTCAGCCGCGTCGAGCCGGTCACCACCTCAGGCCCCACGACCACCTCGATCGCGTGCTCGGCGGCGGCCGACAGCGGCGCGCCCAGGTTGCAGGACAGGCCCACGGTGAGCGCGCCGCGGCGGGCTGCCTCCGCCAGCGCGCCCAGCACGAAAGGGGCCCGCCCGCTGGCGGACACGCCCACGACCGAGTCCAGCGGGCCGGCTTCCAGGTCCTGCAAGGCGGCGGCGCCTGCCTCGGCGTCGTCCTCCGCACCCTCGACGGACCGGGTGAGCGCGTCGGGTCCGCCCGCGATGATGCCCTGCACCAGCGAGGGGTCGGTGCCGAACGTGGGCGGGCACTCGCTGGCGTCGAGCACGGCGAGCCGCCCCGACGTGCCCGCGCCGACGTACAGCAGCCGGCCGCCCTCGGCCATCCTGGCGGAGATCGCGTCGATGGCGTCCGAGATGGCCGGGATGGCCACCGCGACGGCCGCGGGCACGGCCGCGTCGGCCTGGTTCATCAGTTGGGCGATCTGCTCCGTCGGCAGCCGGTCGATCTGGCTGTAGCGAGGATCGCTCTGCTCGGTGGACAGCTCGCGTAGCGGATCAATCATGACGCTAATTTCCACCCTAATCTTCCTTCTTGTAAATATATTTCAGCACAATGGCCTGATGGCACATGTGCGTACCGGAGCTGAACGGCTGTCGGCGGATCCCGCGCTCGCGGGGGGCTCCCGCCTCGGCCTGGTCACGAATCCCACCGGAGTCCTGCCCGACCTGACCCCCACGCCGGACGCGTTTCTGGCCGCGGGGGTACGGCTGACCGCCCTGTTCGGCCCCGAGCACGGCCTGCGCGGCACCGCCCAGGCGGACGGGAGCGAGGCCGATACCGTGGACGACCGGACCGGCCTGCCGGTGTACGACACCCACAAGCTGCCGGGTGAGGCACTGGACCGGGTGGTGGCCGGCACCGGCGTGGACACGCTGGTGTTCGACATCGCCGACGTGGGCGCCCGGTTCTACACCTACGTCTGGACGATGTACGACCTGATGGCGTCGGCCGCCCGGCTGGGGCTGCGGTTCGTGGTGCTGGACCGGCCCAACCCGCTCGGCGGGACCGTGACCGAGGGGCCGCTGCTGGATCCGGCGTTCGCCAGCTCCGTGGGCAGGTTCCCGCTGCCGATCAGGCACGGCAGGACGGCCGGGGAGCTGGCGCTGCTGTTCGGGTTCGACCTGGACCTGACCGTGGTGGAGATGGCGGGCTGGCGGCGCGACATGACGTACGCCGAGACCGGGCTGCCCTGGGTGATGCCGTCGGTGAACATGCCCACCCCGGACACCGCGCTCGTCTACCCCGGGACTGGCTTGTTCGAAGGGACGAACTTCTCCGAGGGGCGCGGCACGACCAGGCCGTTCGAGCTGGTCGGAGCCCCCTACGCGGACGCGCGCCTCGCCAGCGAGCTCAATGCGCTCGGCCTGCCCGGCGTGCGGTTCAGGGACGTCTGGTTCACGCCGACGTTCCACAAGCACGCCGGGGTCCCCGTACGCGGGGTGCAGCTGCACGTGCACGACCGGGAGACGTTCCGGCCGGTGCTGACCGGCCTGTCGATGCTGCATGTGGCCCGCACGCTCTACCCGGACGACTTCCGCCTGCTGGAGTTCCTCGACCACCTGTGGGGCTCCGGCACGCTCGCCGGCCGCCTGGAGTCCGGTGCGGACCCCCGCGATCTGTGCCCGCCACCGGGTCGCCCGGCGGGACGGCTGCTCTACGCGTGACATCACACCAGGTCGCGCCGGTAGAGCCAGAACACGCGCTCGGCCCGCGCGCCCACGGCCCGCGAGTAGAACCGCAGCGGCCCCACCCATCCGATCTGCGCGCTGGCCTGGCCCGCGGCCCGCTGCTCGGCCAGGCACCTGCGCAGCAGCACCCGGCCGAGCCCGAGCCCGCGGGCGGCCGGCGAGGTCCCCATGGGCCCGAACCAGGCCGGCCGGGCGCCCCAGGCGGCGAAGGCGAGGATCGTGCCGTCACGCTCGGCGTAGTGCAGCCCGCTCGCGTTGGCGGCCTCCCACGCCCACCGCTCGTTCCAGTGCTCGGCGACGAACGCGGCGACGCGCTCGCGGTCCGCGCCGGCCGCGCGCACGGCCACTCCGGCCTGGTCCAGGCGCAGGAGGTCCTCCTCGACGGACAGGTCGCCGGTCAGGTCGGCCGTCATGTTCCAGGCCACGTGGTAGCGCTCGTAGCCGAGGCTCTCGGCCAGGCAGGCGGCGGCGGTGTAGCGTACGTCGATGCCGGGCCAGGCGTAGCACGGCGGGTTGCCGGCCCAGCGGGCCTGCCGCGCGCCCTGGTCGCGCAGCCATTCCTCGGCCGCCAGCACCAGCGCCCGGCCGCGCCCCTGCCCTTGGGCCGACGGGTGCACGGCCAGCAGGTCCAGGTGGCCGACGGTGGGTTCCTTGGTCGACATGGTGCCGGACTCGGGCACGTCGGACATGGACGCCATCACCACGCCGCCGTCCACGGTCAGCGCCGTCCACCGGCGGTCGGCCGGCGGCCGCGACAGCCGCTCCACGAGGGCCGCGCCTTCCCCGGCGTCCAGCGTCAGCGCGGCCTCCGCGATCGTCGCCGCCTCGGCGAGCTCTGCAGCCGTCATCACACCTCGCTCATCGGGCGGGCGATCACGCTGCGGCGCTCGGGGTAGAAGCACGCGTGCTCCTGCGGCACCCCTTCTGTCAGCTGCAGCAGCGGCCGCTCGCTCGTGCACCGCTCGCCGCGGAACGGGCAGCGGCGGGCGAAGAGGCAGCCCGTGTCGGCCTGGCTGTCGTCCAGCGTCTCCAGCGGCATCACCGGCTGCTCGCCCGGCTGCTCCAGGCCGTGCAGCACCGGGATGGCCGACAGCAGCGCCTGCGTGTACGGGTGCACGGGGTCGGCGATGACCGTGTCCACCGCGCCGCGCTCCACCACCTGCCCACGGTAGATGACGTACAGCTCGCCGTCGTCGCCGATGTAGCGGGCGGTGGCCACGTCGTGGGTGATGAACAGCACGCTCACGCCGAGCCGCTCGCGCAGGTCCTTCAGCAGTGCCAGGATGCCCAGCCGCAGCGAGACGTCGATCATCGAGACGGCCTCGTCCGCGACCAGCATCTCCGGGTCCACGGTCAGCGCCCGCGCGATGACAACACGCTGCCGCATGCCGCCGGACAGCTGGTGCGGGTAGCGCGACAACACCGTGCCGGGGTCCAGTCCCACCAGCGACAGCACCTCGGCCGCCCGCTCCTCGATCCACGCCGAGGACCGCCCCGTCTGCCTGGCCCGCAGGCTCAGCGGCGCGTACAGGGTCTGGTGGATCGTCCTCGTCGGGTTCAGCGCCGAGTACGGGTCCTGGTGGATCAGCTGGATCTTGCGGAAGTGCGGCTGCCGGTGCTTGGGCTTCAACGGCGACATGGCGACGTCGTCGATGAGCATCTCGCCCGCGTCGTACGTCTCCAGCCCCGCGATGATCCGCCCGAGCGTGGTCTTGCCACAGCCGGACTCGCCGATGAACGACGCCGCGCCGCCCTTCGGGATCGCGAAGTCCACGCCGCGCAGCGCCTGGACCTCACGGGCGCCGAGCACCTTGCCCCGCTGCTTGAACGTCTTGACGATGCCGGTTCCGGTGATCACGCATGCTCCTTCACGTTCACGGCATGGCAGGCCACGACGCGCGGCCCCTCGGACAGCGCCTCGGGATCCACGGTGTCGCAGACGTCCATGCGCAGCGGGCAGCGCTCCCTGAACACGCAGCCCTCCTTCGGCACGGTCACCAGCGTCGGCGGCCGTCCCGGCAGCGCCTGCGCCTCGGCGATGTCGCCGACGAGCCGCGGAATGGCCTTGATCAGACCCCTGGTGTACGGGTGCCGCGGCGCGCCCAGCACCTGCCTGGTGGGGCCCTGCTCGACCAGGCGGCCGCCGTACATGACGGCCAGCCGGTCGGCGACCTCGGCCACCACGCCGATGTCGTGCGTGATCACCAGGGTCGTGAGGCCGCGCTCGGCGTGCACCTCGCGCACGATCTTCAGGATATTGGCCTGCGTGATCATGTCGAGCGCGGTCGTCGGCTCGTCCAGCACCACCAGGTGGGCGTTGAGCACCAAGGCCAGCATGATGCCGACCCGCTGCCGCATGCCGCCGGACAGCTCGTGCTGGTGCGAGTCCAGCACTCTGGCCCCGTCCAGTCCCATGCGGCCGAGCAGTTCCTTGGCCTCGCGCACCAGGCCGCGCAGGTCGTCCACCCCGTGCGAGCGGCCCAGGTCGAGCAACTGCTTGCCGACCGTCTTGAGCGGGTTGAGGGAGTTCTGTGCCGCCTGGAAGACGTACCCGACGTGCTTGCCGCGGGCCTTGCGCAGGTCCTCGCCGCGCAGCGCGACCACGTCGCCGAGCCCGTCGATGTCGACGCTGCCCGCGGCGATCCTGCCCGGCGGCTGCACCGCGTTGAGCAGCGACAACGCCAGCGTGGACTTGCCGGATCCGGACTCGCCGACGATGCCGGTGATGGTGCCGGGCTCCAGCGTCAGGCTGATGTCCCGGACGGCGGGCAGCTCGCCCGCGGGGGTCTTGTAGACGACCGTGAGGCCGTCGATGCGCACTCCCGGCGCTTGGTTCGGCACGTATTACTCCTCACGCAGCCGGGGGTTGAAGATCTCGTCCATGGCGTCGACCACGAGCACGATGGCCAGGGTCAGCAGCAGGATCGCCAGCAGTGGCCCGAGCAGGAAGCCGAGCGCGCTCGGCACGGTCAGCGCTCCGGAGCGGAACACGGCCGTGTTGAGCATCTGGCCCCAGTTGTTCGACTCGTACGGCAGGACGCCCAGGAAGAACAGGCCGACCTGCGCGTACACGCCGCCGGTGATCGCGATCAGCATGTTCATCGCGATGTACGGCGCCATGCTCGGCAGCAGCTCCTTGCCCACGATGTGGGAGGTGGACAGTCCGAGCCCGCGCGCCGCCTCGATGAACCCGCGCTCGCGCAGCGAGAGCGTCTGCGACCGCACCGCCCGCGCCACGCCGCCCCAGCTGAGCAGCCCCAGCACCAGGCCCATCTGCACGGCGCTGCTGAACTTCCACACGGTGGAGAGCACCAGCAGCAGCGGCAGGCCGGGAATGGTCAGCTTCATGTCGGTCAGCCGCATGAGGATCGTGTCCCAGCGGCCCCGCTTGAAGCCGGCGAACAGCCCGAGCCCGGCGCCCACGACCACCGTGATGACGGCGGTGACGAGCGCCGCGAGCAGCACGTAGCGTGACCCGGTCACGACCAGCGCGATGACGTCCCTGCCCTGGTCGTCGGTGCCGAGCCAGTGCTCCCAGCTCGGCGGCCTGGTGATCTGGTCAGCGTCGCCGGGCAGCGGGTTCGGGTAGAACATCGGCCCGAACAGGCCCATGAACGCGAACCCGATCATGAGCGCCGCGCCCACCAGGCGGCTGGGCTTGCGCTTCATGACCCGCCAGACGCCCCGCCAGAAGTTGCGGCGCATCGCGGCGCTGGTGGATGAGCTCTCCAGGAGAACACTCATGCGGACACCTCCTCCCCGCTGCGGACCCGCGGGTCGATCACGCTGTAGAACAGGTCGGCGAGGATGTTCGCCACGATGATCGCGACTGTGATCAGCAGGAACGCCCCGCCCATCAGCGCGTAGTCGCGCATCGTGATGCTGTCGAGCAGCAGCTTCCCGAGCCCTGGGTAGTTGAAGATGCGCTCGATGAACACCGCGCCGCCCAGCAGCAGACCCAGCGACAGCGCCAGGATCGTGAACAGCGGCAGGATCGCGTTGCGCGCGATGTACCTGAAGATGATCGAGCGCTTCATCCCGCGCAGCTCGGCGGCCAGGATGAAGTCGTCGCCGAGCACCGTGACGACACTGGACTTCATGGCCAGGATCCAGCCGCCGTACGCCGACAGCGCGTACGTCGCCACCGGCAGCACCGCATGCTGGACCAGCGAGCCGATGTAGCCGGCGTTGAACCCGGGCTCATACAGGATGTCCACGGGCCCGTCACTCGGCAGGATCGGGATGAGCGTGGCGAAGATCGTGGTGAGCAGCAGCCCCAGCACGTACTGGGGCACGCCGTGCAGCAGCGACCCGGAGATCGCCAGCGCGTCGCCGAGCTTGCCGCTGCGCTTGATGGCCGCGTAGACGCCCATGATGATGCCGACGAGGAAGCTCAGCAGCGTCCCGGCCAGCACCGGTAGAACGGTCCACTTGGCCGCCTCGGCCAGCACGTCCGTGACCGGCGCGCCGGCGTGGGTGACGGACTGGCCGAGGTCGAAGGTGAACAGCCCGGAGACGTAGTCCCCATACTGCTCCCAGAGGGAGCCCTTCGGCTGGAACCCGTACAGCACACGCGTGGCCTGCTCGGCCGCCTCGGGCGACATGCCCTGCTCGATCAGTTTCTGCGTGTGCGCGGCGACGGGGTCACCGGGAATGCTCCTGACGATGAAGAAACTGATCGTGGCGACGACCAGGATCATGACGACCCCGCGGGCCAGATGGCCCGCGAGCCTGCGTGCGATAGCAATCATGTATTACTGCTTCTTCTTGACCATGCCGAGCTGCATCCACACCCCCGCGGGGAGGCGCAGCACATCGGCGTCTTGCTCGGGCCAGCCACCGAACCGGGTGGTGTTGGTGAACTGGGTGTTGACGTAGTCCCACAGCTGGATCGCGGGGAGATCCTGGTTGGCGGTCTTGGCCAGTTGGGCCATGATCGGCTTGGCCTCCTCGGCGGAGACCGCGTTCAGCTTGGCGGTCAGCTCACCTGGGTTGACCTTGCCGACGCCTTCGACGTCGATCTCCTCGGCGCTGCCCATCCAGTTGCCGGCCTTGCCCGGCGCGCTGTGCGCGACCTTGCCGGCGACGTTGGTCCAGCCGTTGGAGGCGCCGTAGAGGCGCTGGAAGATGTCGTACGGCGCGGGGCCGAGCGCCATCAGCCAGAAGCCGACGTCATACTTGCCGGCCGCGATCTCCTCCAGGTAGACGGGGTAGTCCGCGACGGTCACGACCTCGGCGTCCACGCCGTTCGCGACCAGCTGGCTCTTGATGTTCTCCTGAGCGGAGATCCAGTCGGAGAACGGGGCGGGCGCGGTCATGGTGACCTTCCACGGCTTGCCGTCGGCCAGCGTCCACTTGCCGTCCTTCTTCTGCAGGCCGGCCTCCTTGAACTCGGCCTCCGCCTTGGCGACGTCGTGCTTGTACGGCTCCAGGGCGGCCAGCTCCGAGCCGATCCACTCCTGGGCCGGCTTCTGGTGGATGCCGGAGGTCGTCACAGCCGGGGTGCCGCCCTCGGGCGAGGCCACCTTGGTCACCTGGTCGCGGTCGATCAGGTAGGCCAGGCCGCGGCGCACGTGCACGTTGTCGTACGGCTTCTTCGACTGGTTGAACGCCATGCCGACGGCCACCGGCGAGAAGCCCCTGATGACGTTGGAGCCCGGCGCCTGCTTGATCCGGTTCATCACATCGGTGGGCATGGCGGTGAAGCCGGCCTGGTCAAGCTTACCGGCGCTCAGGTAGTTCCAGATCTGCTCGTTGCCGCTGTAGTTGAGGAACTTCACCTGGTCGGGAACGATGTTCGCGGCGTTGTAGAAGTTCTTGTTCTTCAGCAGCAGCGCCTCGCCGGGGTTGACGCGCTCCAGCACGAACGGGCCGCCGGAGACGTCCTTCGGCGGGGCGAAGGCGAGGACCTTCTGGCCGATGGCCAGGATCTCCTCGCGCGCCTTGTCGGCCTCGGCGCCGGTGCCCTTGGAGGCCTTGAGCTTGTCCCAGAAGTCGGCGGGCAGCACGCTGCTCCACACATGCGCGGGGACGACGAAGCTGTCCATGACACCCCGGGCGAACTTCGCGCTGGGGTTGCTCATGTCCTGGGTGATCTTGACGGTCTTGTCGTCGACGACCTGGATGTCGGCCGCCGCGCCGGCGGCGCCCGGCGTGACCGCGAACGCGGTGCTGCCGGTCGTGTAGGCGATGCCCAGGGACAGCTTGACGTCCTCGGCGGTCACCGGCTTGCCGTCGGACCACTTGCCGTTCGGCTGCAGGTGGAGGGTGATCGAGGAGTTGTCGGGAGCGATGTCCCACTTCGCCGCGATGCCCGGGTAGAACTGGTTGGGGTCGGTAAGATGGTTCCTGACCCAGCCGAGCTTCATCGCGTTGTAGCCCAGGAAAGAGTTGCCCTTAGGGGCCCAGGGGTTCGCGGGGCCGCTGGCGTCGAGTCCGGGCTTGAGCACGTCGACCGTGGTGAACAGGCCGCCACCGCCGCCCGAGCCGCCGGACTTGGTGGGGCCGCCGCTGCACGCCGCTGTCGCGGCGGCCAGGCCCAGCACCGCCACTACCGCTGCAAGTCGCTTCATTTGCCGCTCCGGGGGATGTCTCTAGGGATTGACCGGACACTACGATCGCGCCACATCAGCGTCAATAATCTCCACAGGTTGTGAGGCTAATGTAACTTTCCTTCATGAGTGTGCGGAGTGGAACTAAGCGCCGTCAAGTAAAACTTCACGTCATGATCAGTACGGCGGCCCCGTTGACCTGGTCATTTGCCAGATCAGTGAGCGCCTGAGCGGCGGCGCCGAAGGGGTAGGGCGCGATTTTCACGCGCGGCGGATGCGCCAGAGCGAGCTCCAGATAAGCCCGCCCGTCCGCCCTGGTGTTGGCGGTGACACTGCGCAGGGTGCGCTCCTGGAACAGGTGCCGGTCGTAGTTCAGGACCGGGACGTCGGTCAGATGGATCCCGGCGATGGCGAGGGTTCCTCCGCGGTCGAGCGCCTCCAGCGCGGGCGGCACTAGATCGCCCACCGGCGCGAACAGGATCGCCGCGTCCAGCGGCTCCGGCGGCCGGTCACCGGCCGAGGCCGCCCCCAGCTCCAGCGCCAGTCGCCGGGACGCGGCCGATCTGCTCACCGCGTGCACCGTGGCGCCCTGCGCGATGGCCGCCTGCGCGGTCAGATGCGCCGACGCCCCGAACCCGTAGATGCCGAGCCGCCCGCCCGGCGGCAGATCACATCGCGCCAGCGCCCGGTAGCCGATGATGCCCGCGCACAGCAGCGGCGCCAGCCGCTCGGCGGGCACGTCGTCCGGCAGGGGATAGACGTAGCCGGCGGGCGCCGTCAGATATTCGGCGAACCCGCCGTCGGCGTCCCATCCCGTGTAGGTGGAGTCCGGGCAGAGGTTCTCCATCCCCCTGGCGCAATACCGGCACGTCCCGCAGGTGGAGCGGAGCCAGGCCACGCCGACCCGCTGCCCGGTGCCCACGACCCGGCCGACCGCCTGGTGGCCGGGGGTGGTGAGCGGCCGCCGCGGCTGGAGATCGCCCTCGGCCAGGTGCAGGTCGGTACGGCACACGCCGCACGCCTCCACCCGTACCAGCACCTGGTCCGGGCCGGGCTCGGGCGTCTCCCGCTCGATCAGCGCCAGCGGCCCGGACGCCATCGGCCCCGGCTCGCGCACCACCCACGCTTTCACGGGGCGAGACGTGTGGAGGCGAGAGTGGCATAGAGCGCGGCGCCGTCCGGCAGCACCGCGTCATCGAAGACGGCCTCCGGCGAGTGGTTGTACGGCGCCGTGGCCGGGTCCCGGTCCGGCGGGCACGCGCCCAAGAAGACGAACGCCCCCGGCACCTCCTCCAGCACGTACGAGAAGTCCTCCGACCCCATCACCGGCTGCGGCGAGACGAAATACCGGCCGGCGCCGAACAACTCGTCGGCCGTCCTCCCCACGAACTCGGCCTCGCTCTGGTCGTTCACCGTCACCGGGTAGCCCATCCCGAACGACGCCTCGACCTCCAGCCCGTGCGCTGCCGCGATGCCCTGCACCAGCTCCACCAGCCTGCGCTTGACCAGCGTCCGGTTGTCCTTGCTGAACGTGCGCACCGTGGCCTCGAACCTGGCCTCGTCCGGGATCACGTTGTCCGCCGACCCGCCGTGGAAGCTGCCGACCGTCACCACCACCGGGTCGAACACGTCGAACGTCCTGGTCACCATCGTCTGCAGCGCGCTCACCATCTCGCACCCCGCCTGGATCGGGTCCAGCGCCCGGTGCGGAGTGGAGCCGTGCCCGCCGCGCCCCTTCACCGTCACGCAGAACACGTCCGCCGCCGCCATGATCGGCCCAGGGCGGGAGGCGAACAGCCCGTTGGGCAACATCGCCGACACGACGTGCATGCCGTACGCCGCGACCGGGCGCGCGCCCGCCGCCTCCAGCACACCCTCGGCGATCATGTGCTTGGCGCCGTCGTGCCCCTCCTCACCCGGCTGGAACATGAAGATCACATCGCCGGCCAGCTCCTCGCGCCGCGCGCTCAGCAGGTGCGCCGCACCCGCCAGCATCGCGGTGTGCAGGTCGTGCCCGCACGCGTGCATCTGGCCGGGCAGCTGGGAGACGTACGGCAGGTCGTTCTTCTCCGTCACGGGCAACGCGTCCATGTCCCCGCGCAGCAGCACCGCCGGGCCCGGCCGGCCGCCGCGCAGCACGGCGGTCACCGAGCTGAGCGCCGTCCCCGTCTTGATCTCCAGCGGCAGCCCGTCCAGCGCCGCCAGCACCTTCTCCTGGGTTCGTGGAAGGTGCAGACCCAGCTCGGGAGTGGTGTGGAGGGAGTGCCTGAGGCGGACCAGCTCGTCCCGCATGTCCAGCGCGGATTCAGTGAACGACATGAAGAACATTGTTCACGTACCGGCACGGAAGTCGACAGGGCGCGCTCGGTACGATGGCCGGGTGACTCAGCGTAAGCGGATCGACTCCTGGTTGTCCGACATGGACGGCGTCCTCGTCCACGAGGGACGGCCGGTTCCCGGGGCGGACGAATTCATCAAACGGCTCAGCGAATCCGGCAAGAAGTTCCGGGTCCTCACCAACAACTCGATCTACACCCAGCGCGACCTGTCGGTGCGGCTGGCCGGCGCGGGACTGGACGTGCCCGCCGCGTCCATCTGGACCTCCGCGCTGGCCACCGCCCAGTTCCTCGACGACCAGCGGCCGGGCGGGTCGGCTTACGTGATCGGCGAGGCCGGGCTGACCACGGCCCTGCACGAGGTCGGCTACATCCTCACCGACCTCGAGCCCGACTACGTGGTGCTCGGCGAGACCCGCACCTACAGCTTCACCCAGATCACCCGCGCCATCCGCCTCATCGAAGGCGGCGCCCGCTTCATCGCCACCAACCCCGACCCCATCGGCCCCTCCACCGAGGGCTCCCTGCCGGCCTGCGGCGCCGTGGCCGCGCTCATCACCAAGGCCACCGGCGTCGCCCCCTACTTCGTCGGCAAGCCCAACCCCCGCATGATGCGCAGCGCGCTCAATGACATCGAGGCCCACAGCGAGACCACCGCGATGATCGGCGACCGCATGGACACCGACATCATCTCCGGCATGGAGGCCGGGCTCTACACCATCCTCGTCCTCACCGGCGTCACCCGGCGCGACGAGGTCGACCGCTACCCTTACCGGCCCTCGCTCGTCGTCGACTCGGTGGCCGACCTCATCGACCTCATCTGAACCTGACCCCTGCTGACAGGTATAGATGGGACGCTGATGTGTCATGACCCGCCTGTACCTGGAGATCGGCCCCAAGAAGGTGTTCGCCTGCTCGCTCGACTGGCCCGGCTGGTGCCGGATCGCCAAGGGTGAGGAGGCGGCCATCGACCGCCTCATGGACTACGTGCCCCGCTACCGCGTCGTGGCCGAGCGCGCCGGCCTGCCCTTCTCGCCCGGCGACCCGGTGGTGGTGGCCCGGGTGCCCGGCAGTCCCACGTCCGACTTCGGCGTGCCGTACGCGGTGCCCGACCTGGACCAGGAGCCGCTGCCCGCCGACGAGGCCGCGCGCCAGGTCGCCCTGATGCGTGCCGCCTGGGATCTGTTCGACGAGGTCGCCGCCGCCTCCCCGGAAGAGCTCCGCAAGGGCCCGCGCGGGGGCGGGCGGGACCGCAGCAAGATCGTGGATCACGTGGTGGAGGCCGAACGCGGCTACGCCCGCATGGTCGACGTCCGCCACAAGCCCTTCACCTCGGTCGCGGACCGTGACGCCATGCGTGCCGAGCTGGCCGAGGTCCTCTCCCGGTCCTGGGCTCCGCCCCAGACGGCCAAATGGCCGCCGCGGTATGCCATCAGGCGCATCGCCTGGCATGTCATCGACCACGTGTGGGAGATCGAAGACCGGGTGTAAGAAAACCACTCCCGTGGCCGTTGGCGCGCGGCGCGCGTGCGTGCACTGTCTGCAACCATGTGTTGACGTAAGGTGGTGGCCCTTTCCGTGGCAGACGTGAAGGCCCGCATAGCCGAGCTCCAGCAAGACGTGAAAGCGCGGAGTCCCCGGCCCTGGGCGGGCCGGGGACTCCGGTCGATTGATGGGTAAAACCGCACTCGGCGCGGTCAGCCGCTGATTACCATCGCTACTGATTGCAACCGCACGGTGACGAAAGCAGAGGAAAGTAGGGCGTCTGTGGACGTAAAGGGGGAGGTTCTCCAGACGGGTGCGCCGGCCTGGTATGGGGACCTGCTGCGTGAGGTCGACGACCGGACCAGGCATCTCCAGGCCGAGGTCGCCGAGCTCCGCACCGAGCTCGCCGCCGCCCGGGCCGAGTTGGGTGAGGACGTCGCCGCCGTGCAGACCGAGGTCGAGGGCGTGCGGCGGGCGGTGAACGCGCGGCCGGGGGACAGTGGCGACGAGGACGGGGATCTGCGGCTCGACATGGCGGAGGGGTTCGCGGCCGTACGGGCGGAGCTCGCCCACGAGTTCGGCTCCGTCCGCTCGGAGATGCTCGATCTGGGCATCAAGCTCGATCGGCTGCTAAATCGGGACGGATGCCGTTAATCGCTCGACATGTCCTTCGGGTAACCTAACCTACGGTACCGTAACCTGAAGGAGAAGATCTTTATGGCGATGACTCAGACTGAGCTGCTGCACGAGCTCGAGCCCGTGGTCGCCGGGGAACTCGACCGTCATCACACGATGGCCAAGGAGTGGTTCCCGCACGAGTACATCCCGTGGAGCGAGGGCCGCGACTTCGACGGCATCTACGGGGGCGAGGCGTGGCAGGAGGGCGACTCGAAGATCCCCGAGGCGGCCCGCATCTCTCTCATCGTGAACCTCCTGACGGAGGACAACCTCCCCAGCTACCACCATGAGATCGCCACCACGTTCGGCCGTGACGGCGCGTGGGGCACGTGGGTGCACCGCTGGACGGCGGAGGAGGACCGGCACGGCACCGCCATCCGCGACTATCTGACCGTCACCCGCGCCGTCGATCCCGTGGCGCTGGAGCGGGCTCGCATGCAGCACATGGAGAACGGCTTCATCACCGACTACGGCACCATGCTGCAGCAGCTGGCGTACGTCTCCTTCCAGGAGCTGGCCACCCGCATCTCGCACCGCAACACCGGCAGGGCCTCCGGCGACGAGGGTTGCGAGCGGCTGCTCGCCAGGATCGCCGCCGACGAGAACCTGCACATGCTCTTCTACCGCAACCTGCTCAAGGCGGCCTTCGAGCTGGACCCGAGTCAGACCATGCGCGCGGTGACCGACGTCGTCACCACCTTCCAGATGCCGGGCTCGAACATCGACGGCTTCGTCCGCAAGGCCATGATCATCGCGAACGAGGGCATCTACGACCTGCGCCTGCACCTCGACGACGTGCTCATGCCGGTGCTGCGGCAGTGGTCGGTGTTCGACAAGAGCGACCTGGGCCCCGAGGGCGACAAGGCGCGCGAGGAGCTGGCCGCGTTCCTGGACAAGACGGATGCGACGGCGGCCAGGTTCGTCGAGCGCCGTGAGGAGCGCAGGGCCCGCGCCGCCGCGAGGAGGTAAGAACGCAGGCTCCCACGCCGCCGCGGCGCGCCAGCCGTACCGTTCTTGACCCGGAGATGGTCTTGGACATCCACGGCATCGGGCAGGTTTCCCGGTAACACCGGAACCCCTTGGGAGCAGAGGGTGAAAATCATCGGGATCGCCGCCGGCCTCCACGAG
The DNA here is from genome assembly GCF_030718205.1 of Nonomuraea turcica. Classification (GTDB taxonomy): domain Bacteria; phylum Actinomycetota; class Actinomycetes; order Streptosporangiales; family Streptosporangiaceae; genus Nonomuraea. The sequence continues at coordinate 325,992 of NZ_JAUZQF010000007.1, read as the reverse complement.
GGGTCTTTTATCAACAGATTGCTGGAAGCGGCGGGCGGTGAGCTGCCTGAGGGCGTCGGGTTCCAGGTGTGGCCGGGACTGGGCGAGATGCCACCGTACGCGGCCGGGCCGGTGCCGGCGCCCGTCCGAAAGCTCCTGGGGCTCCTCGCCGCGTCGGACGCGGTGCTCATGACCGCACCCGAGCACAGCCTGTTGCCTGGCGAGCTGATCCACACCCTCGACTGGATGTCCGCCGGTGACGCGCTGACCGGCAAGCATGTGGCGGTGATGAGCGCGAGCGCGCGAGCCTGCGGGGCCATGTGGGCGCAGGCGGAGTTGTACAAGCGGCTCCAGGCGGCCGGGGCCGTCGTGATGGGCGCCGAGCTGGTGATCTCGCCTGCCTGCCCGCACTTCGACGAGGACGGTTATCTCGCCGATCCCGCCCTGCGCCGCCAGGTCCGCGCCGTGATCGCCCAGTTGTGCCCGGCCGAGGTGATGGAGCCCGCGCTCCTGCTCTGAGCCGGGCCCGTCCTGCGCCTAGGGTTCGCGGCGCTGGCGTTTGAGGTCGGCGCGGTGCTTCTTGGCGGCGATGCGGCGTTCGATGGCGCCCCGGCTCGGCTTGGTCGGGCGGCGGCGCTTGGGCGGTGGGGCGATGGCCTCGCGCAGCCGCTGCGCCAGGCGGTGCGCGGCGGCTTCTCTGTTCCTGAGCTGGGAACGGTACTCCGAAGCGGCGATCGTGATCGTGCCGGAGCCGAGCCGGTCGAGTGCCCGGGCCTTGAGCGGGGGTGGCAGCGCCGTGCTCGCGGCGACGTCGAAGATCAGCTCCACGCGGCTGTCGGTGGTGTTGACGCCCTGGCCGCCCGGGCCTGACGAACGGGAGAAGCGCCAGACGAGCTCGGCGTCGGGGATGACGACCGAGTCGTTGACGACCAGCGGGCGGGACATGGGTGGGGCTCCTGTTCAGAAATATGCCTGATGTAGGTAAGTGTCACCGTATCTGTGCGCCATATGCCGTACGCAACGGCATTTTCCATTGTCGCCGCCGCTGCGAATATGTAGGGAGCATCGCGCAGGAGGGGCGGACGTTGACGCCGTTCGGTCCCGCCGGGCGATGGCTCGCGGTCGCGATCATCGTGCTGACCGGGGTGGTCTCCGCCGGGGTCGCGGCGCATTCACGCCAGGCTCGACGCGATCGAGCGGCGGCTGGACGTGGCGGCGCTGATCGAGGACGGGGCGACGCGGTCGAAGGTGGCCACGACCCTCAACGGGTCGCGGCACACGCGGTTGGCACGGTATGAGCGATACCTCAACGATCTGACGCGGCTGCACGGCAACCTCAAACACGACGCCCAGAGCGATCTGCGGAGGCTGCTGGCCTCGGCGTCGCCGAGCGTGAGCTCCAGGCGCGCGCCCAGCGTGCGGCGGACACGCCCATCGCCGCGGCTGCTATGGCGGAGGGGGCCTTCCCGTGATGGCCGGATGCAAGCGGCATGTGCCACCATCGCGCCAGAAGATCGCGCGTGAGGAGGCAGGATGGCGGTCATCGTCGGCGTACACGGGATCGGCAAGTACAACTACTACGTGGAGGCCGGCCGGTCCGCGGCCGGTGCCGCGCAGGCCATGCGCCTCAAATGGGACCGCTACCTGCACACCGCGCTCGGAGGCGAGGCAAGGGCGTACTTCAGCGAGATCGCGTACTTCTCCCACCACCTGCACGACGGGAAGGACGCTCCGCGCTCGCTGGCCGCCATGGAAGCCCCCGCTCAGCAGGTCCTCGCGGAATGGGCGAAGAACCTGGGCGTGGGCGAGCACATCACCGGCGCGCTCAAGTCGTTCACCGGCTGGCTGCTCACCAAGCTCGACGGCAGGTCGGCGGCGTTCGCCCAGCTGTTCGCGCCGGAGGTGGCGGCATACCTCACCGACCAGGCCAAGCGCGAGAAGTGCCGGCAGGTCGTCGCCGAGACCATCCGCAGGAACCGGCCGAAGGTGGTCATCGCGCACTCGCTCGGCAGCGTCGTCGCGTACGAGGCCCTCTGGGCCAACCCCGACCTGCGAATCGACCTGCTGATCACCCTCGGCAGCCCGCTCGGCATGCGCAACGTCGTCTTCGAGCGCCTGCTGCCCGCCCCCATCAACGGCCAAGGCGAGCGCCCGTCCGGGGTCCGGCGCTGGGTGAACATCGCCGACAAGGACGACATCGCCGCCATCCCGCCCGACCTGTGCGGCAGCTTCGCCGGCGTGGACGTCGAGGAGCTGGTCAATCTCGACTGGATCGACTTCCACACCGCCGAGAAGTATCTGGGCTGTCCGGCGCTTGATCCGCATCTGCGACCATTCTTGGTATGACGTGGATTGTCTTCGACTACGGCGGCGTCCTGTCGCTGCCCCAGCCCGAGTCCGACGCCCTGGCCATGGCGCGGGCGGTGAACGTGGACCCCGAGGTGTTCAAGGAGGGTTACTGGGAGCACCGCCTGGACTTCGACCGCGGCCTGCCCCCGCTCGCCTACTGGTCCGCGGTGCTCGGCAGGAGCGCCACCCACGCCGAGGTCGCCCGCCTGGTCGCCATGGACGTGGCCAGCTGGGCCCATCCCAACGAGGGCACGGTGACCCTGCTCGGTGAGCTCATCGAGGCGGGGTGCGACGTCGCGCTGCTGTCGAACATGCCGGTCTGCATGGGCGACGGGCTGGACCAGCTGCCCTGGGTCGCCGCCATCGGCCGCCGCTTCTACAGCGGCAGGATGGGCCTGGTCAAGCCGGATCGGGAGATCTTCGACGAGATGGCCCGCGCGCTCGGCGCCGCCCCGTCAGAGATCGTCTTCATTGACGACCGTCAGGAGAACGTCGAGGGCGCCGAACGCGCGGGCATGCGCGGCGTGCACTTCACCGATGCTGCGGCCCTGCGCGAAACGCTGCCCGACGTACGGGACGACTGATGCTGTTCATCCGCCCTTGACTCCACTGTCACAGCGGGGTCAGCGCAGGCGGACATACCTGTGAACGTGGACCGTAGAGCCTTCCTGACAGCGGCGGCGACAGCCGGCCTCCTCAGCTCACAAGCCCCCATCTCCCCAGCATCCGCCACGTCCTCCTCCAGAACCCTCAGAACCGACCCGTTCACGCTCGGCGTGGCCTCAGGCGACCCTTCGTCCGACGGCTTCGTCCTGTGGACGCGGCTGGCCGTCAACCCGCTGAGCAGCGACGGCCGCGGCGGCATGCCGGCCCGCGACGTGCAGGTGGACTGGCAGGTCTCGGCCGACGAGCGCTTCTCCAGGATCGTCGAGTCCGGTACGGCCACCGCCCGGGCCCGCGACGCCCACAGCGTCCACGTCGAGCTGAAGGGCCTGGAGCCGGGGCGCGACTACTTCTACCGGTTCAGGAGCGAGGGCCGGATCTCGCCCACCGGCCGCACCAGGACGACGCCTACCGGCGAGACGACCCCGCTCACCTTCGCGGTGGCCGCCTGCGCGCACTACGAGCACGGCTACTACACCGCCTACCGGCGCCTGGCCGAGGAGGAGCCCGATCTGGTGGTGTTCCTCGGCGACTACATGTACGAGTACGGCCCCAGCGGCTACACGGCACTGGCCGGCCGCGTACGCACCCACACGCCCGGCAAGTGCCAGACGCTCGCCGACTACCGGCTCCGGCACGCCCAGTACAAGAGCGACCACGATCTCCAGGCCGCGCACGCGGCGGCGCCGTGGCTGGTGGCCTTCGACGACCACGAGGTGGAGAACAACTGGGCCGGGCCGGTCTCCAGCAGGGAGACTCCCGGGTTCGCCCGTTTGCGGGCCGAGGCGTTCCGCGCGTATTACGAGAACATGCCGCTGCGCCGCGCCAGCCTCAACGGGGCGGTGCTCAAGGTGAACCGGCGCATCTCCTGGGGCACGCTGGCCCGCTTCCACCTGCTCGACACCCGGCAGTTCCGCGACGACCAGGCGTGCCTGGACGGCGTACGGGCCGGGTGCGACGACCGCCTCGCCGACCAGCGCACGCTGCTCGGCGCCGGCCAGTGGCGGTGGCTGGAGGAGGGGCTGCGCGGCTCCACCACCCGCTGGAACCTGCTCGGCCAGCAGATCATGATGACGCACCGCGACTACAAGGTCGGGCCGGGGCGTGAGGTCAACCTGGACTCGTGGGACGGGTACGCGGCCGAGCGGACGCGGCTGCTGGGGTCGCTGGCCCGTACGCCCAACCCGGTGGTCCTGACGGGGGACGCGCACATGCACCACCTGGCCGAGCTCAAGACCGACTTCGACGACCCGGACTCGCCGGTGGTGGCCAGGGAGCTGGTGGCGTCGTCGATCGCGAGCGACGGGGACGGGTACCGGGACCGGACGTGGATCGCGGAGGCTCTCCAGGAGAATCCCCACATTTCCTACATCGACCAGCGCCGCGGCTACCTGGTGGCCCGCCTGACCAGCGACGACCTGTCCGTCGACTACCGGACGCTGGACTACATCTCCCGCCGCGGCGCCAAGGCCAAGACCGCCCACCGCATCAGCATCCCGGCCCTGACGGGGGCGGCGGCGGCCGGCCAGGCGGGGGCGCCCCCGGTTGGCTGAACGTCCGCTGGGAACCAGCTGAAGATCCCCTCAACACAGGTGGCGGAGGGCGGAGGTCATGCGCCGGGCCAGTTGCCGTCAGGGAACTCGCCCGTCGTGCCGCCCGACATGACCACCTGGTCGCTCTCGCCCAGGCCCGCGGTGACCTCGACGTACTGGTCACCGCGCACTCCCGTCCGCACCACCTTCGCCACGTCCCGGCCTCCCGACCGTACGGTGACCATCTGGGTGCCGTCGGACCTGCTGCGTACCGCCGCCGCGGGGACGTAGATCGTGTTCTTGGCCTCGTCCGTGGTGACGGTCACCGAGGCCGTCTGCCCGAGCATGAGGCCGGGCGGCGGCGCGTCGAAGGCGAGGGTGACCGAGTAGCGGACGAGCTGACCGTCCACGGTGGCGGTCGGCGCGATGGCCGTCACCGTGCCCTCATGGCGTTCGCCGCCACGCGTCGCGAGCGTGATCTGAGCTCTTTGGCCTCGCTTGAGCCGGTTGACGTCGGATTCGGTGACCATGGCCTGGACCTGCAGCTCGTCCAGGTCGCCGAGGCTGATGAAGGTGTCCGTGCCCGCCGTGTCGCCGACGCCGCCCGCGACCGACAGCACCGTTCCCGCGGCCGGGGCCACGATGCGGGTGGCGCGTACGGCGTCCGCCGCCTGCTCGAGCGCGGCCTCGGCGCGGTCCACGTTGGCGGCGGCCTGCTCTTCGCCGGACTCGGCCCTGGCCCCGGTCTGGTTCGGCCCGCAGGGGCCGGTGCCCTGCGTCGGGCGAGCGCCGCTCGACGCACCGGTGCTCGGTCGTGCCGACGGCTTGCCGCTCGCGGTGGGCCTCCCGCTCGCGGTGGGTTTTCCGCTCGCGGATGGCTTGCCGGTGGGGGAGCCAGTGGGGGAGCTCGTGGCCGACGGGCTGCCGTCGGCCGAGGACGGCCGCCCGCCTCCAGGCTGCTGGGTGCCGCCGCTCGGCGTGGCGGTGACGGTCGCGGTGACGGTGGCGGTCACGGTGACCGTCACCGTGGGCCGGGGCTCGGGCCCGGGGCCGGTCGGCTCCGTGGTGGGGGTGGCCGACGGGCGCGGGCTGCCCGTCGGGTCCGGCGTCGAGCTCTCCGTCGGGCCGAGGCTCGCACTCGGACTCGGGCTTGCGGAGGCACGGCCCGCTGGACCAAGGGCGCCCCCGCCGCTTGGGGCGCAGGAGGTCACCGCGCTGTTCGACGTGCCCGTCGTGGCGGACGCCTCCTCCAGGGCCTCTTCGGCCGCCGCCACGTCGGCCTGGGCCGCCTCGTACGCCTCCCGCGCCGCCCGCCCGTCGATCCTGGCCAGGACCTGGCCTTTCTTCACCTTGGCCCCGGCCTTGACGTACACCTTGGTGAGCGTCCCTGAAGAACCGAAGGCCAGGTCGCGGCGGGAGCCGTCCACGGTGTTGCCGGCGGCGCTCACCACGGCCGTGACCTGCCCGCGCTGGGCGGCGGCGAGCCGTACCTGAATGGTGGCCGGGGTGTCGTCGCGCAGCGTGAGCGCCAGGCCGGATCCCGCGGCGAGCACGGCCAGGGCGAGCCCGCCCAGCGCGAAAGTCCGTCTCATGGCGGATCATCCTGCCGAAGCAGGTTCACGGCACGCTGCGAGGAGCCTAAGAGTTCCCTGTGTGCCCGCCCGAGGACCGGCGTTGTCAGCGAACGTTCAGCTTGCTCGCGGCTGCGGCGCAGGGTTGTGTGCAAGGGTCACGGCCTGTGAAGGTGTCGAACAGGCGCAGAGCGCGGATGAGCCGCCGGGCGCTGATGACCAACGGAGCCCTGGCGGTCCTCCTGCTGGGCGGTGCCGTGCTCGCCTACGGCCAGCTCGGTACGGGACTGGCGGCGGGCGAGACGACCGTGCGCACGGTGACGGCGAGCCGCGGCTCCGTGGTGGCCTCCGTGTCCGCCTCTGGCGCGGTCGCGAGCTCCAAGTCCCGCGCCCTCTCGTTCGGGACGTCCGGGACGGTCGAGAAGATCTACGTGAAGGCCGGCGACAAGGTCGGCAAGGGCGACATCCTGGCCAGGCTGGACGACGACGCCGCCCAGGAGAGCCTGGCGGCGGCCAAGGCCGCGTACGACAGCGCCGTGGCCGACGGGACCGGCACGGCCCAGCTCTACTCCGCCTACATCAAAGCCCGCAACGACTATCGGGAGGCGCGGCGCACCGTGGCGGGCACCGTGCTGAAGGCACCGTTCGGTGGCACGGTCACGGCGGTGAACGGCTCGGTCGGCGGCACCAGCGGCTCAGGGCAGAGCTCGGGACAAAGCTCGGACCAGACCTCGGGACACAGCACGGGACAGGCCCAGACCGGCTCCGGGTCGGGATCCAGCGGATTCATCGAGCTCGCCGACATCGGCAAGCTCCAGCTGGTCGGCTCCTTCACCGAATCCGACGCCGGCAAGCTCAAGCAGGGCCAGACGGCCTCGATCACGTTCGACGCGCTGCCCGGCGTGCGCGCCACCGGCAAGGTCACCCAGATCGAGCCGGTAGCCGCCACCAGCAACAACGTGGTGCAGTACCCGGTCACGGTCACGTTCACGGAGGTGCCGGGACAGGTGCGGCTGGGTCAGACCGCCACCGTCGAGGTCGTGGTCGGCCAGGCGGACGACGTCGTCACCGTCCCGTCCACGGCGGTCTCCACCAGCGGCGGCCAGACCACGGTCACCCTGTTCAAGGACGGCAGGCAGACCAGGACCCCCGTGGAGGTCGGGGTGCAGGGCGCGACGCTGACGGAGATCAAGTCGGGCGTCTCCGAGGGCGACCAGATCGTGCCCCCGGCGGCCTCGACCGGCACCACCACCGGCGGCGGCATCCAGCGGCAGTTCGGCGGCGGCGGCTTCCCCGGCGGCGGCGCGGTGCGCAGTGGAGGCGGCATGCTGGGAGGCGGGCAATGACGGCCCCGGACAGTCCCGCGCCGGTCCTGCGCGTCAAGAACCTCGTCAAGGAGTACGGCGAGGGCGATGCCCGGGTTCGTGCCCTGCGCGGCGTCAGCATGGACGTCGAACGCGGCGACTACGTCGCCATCATGGGCGCCTCCGGCTCCGGCAAATCGACCCTCATGAACATCCTCGGCTGCCTGGACGTGCCGACGAGCGGCTCGTACCTGATCGACGGCGCCGACGTGGGCCACCTGGACGAGCACCAGCTCGCTATCCTGCGCAACCGCCGCGTCGGGTTCGTCTTCCAGTCGTTCAACCTGATCCCGCGCATGAGCGCCCTGGCCAACGTGGAGCTGCCACTCGTGTACGGCGGCGTCGGCCAGGCCGAGCGGCGCGCCCGGGCGCTGGCCGCGCTGGAGCAGGTCGGCCTGGCCGACCGCGTGCACCACGAGCCGAACCAGCTCTCCGGCGGCCAGCCGCAGCGCGTCGCCGTCGCCAGGGCGCTGGTCACCGCCCCGGCGCTGCTGCTGGCCGACGAGCCGACCGGCAATCTCGACACCGCCTCCACCGGCGACGTGCTGCAGATCATGGACCGGCTCAGCGACTCCGGCCGCACGATCGTGATCATCACCCATGAGAACGACGTGGCCGCGCACGCCAAGCGGGTGATCCGGCTGGTGGACGGCGAGATCGTCGAGGACCGCCGGCAGGCGCCCGTGGACGGCCCGCCCCCGAGGATGGCCGCCCTGTGAACCAGCTCGAGATCCTCCGCTTCGCGCTGCGCGGCCTGCTGGCCAACAAGATGCGCAGCTCGCTGACCACGCTCGGCATCCTCATCGGCGTGGCCGCCGTCATCATGCTGGTGGCCGTCGGCGAGGGCTCCTCGCGCAGCATCCAGCAGAACATCCAGCGCCTCGGCGCGAACACGCTGACGATCTCCCCTTCCTTCTCCGGAGGCGGCGGCGGGGGCGGAGGCGCAGGCGCGGGCATGCGGACGCAGGGCGGCAACACCGGCCCGCGCACCCAGGCCAGGCAGCTCAGCCTGGCCGACGCCAAGGCGCTGACCGACAAGACGCTCGCGCCCTCGGTCAAGAGCGTCTCGCCCGTGGTCACCCCCTCCTCCTCGACCGCCGCGTACGGGGCCGCCAGCCACACGATCGCCCAGTTCGTCGGCACGTACCCGAGCTACTTCGAGGCCACGAACAAGCCCGTGGCAAGGGGCACGTACTTCTTCAACGACGACGTGCTCGCCGCCAGGAAGGTCGTGGTGCTCGGCCAGACCGTCGTGGAGGAGCTGTTCGGGACCGTCGACCCGATCGGCAAGCAGGTCAGCGTGTCCGGCGTGCCGTTCACGGTCGTCGGCGTGCTGAAGGAGGCCGGGTCCACCGGCATGCAGGACGCCGACGACGTGGCCGTCGCGCCGCTGCCGGCCGTGCAGCAGAGCCTGAGCGGGTTCGGCTCGCTCAGCTCGATCGTCGTCCAGGCGACCGGGGCCGGGACCACCACGACGGCCCAGTCGGAGGTCACGGCTATCCTCAACCAACGACATGGCATCACCAACGACAACCCGGACTACCGCCTGCTCAACCAGGCCACGTTGCAGGAGACCGTCAGCGCGGCGACCGGCACCTTCACCGTGCTGCTCGGCGCCGTCGCCGCGATCTCGCTGCTGGTGGGCGGCATCGGCATCACCAACATCATGCTGGTGACCGTCACGGAGCGCACCCGCGAGATCGGCATCCGCAAGGCGATCGGCGCGCCCAGGAGCGCCATCCTGGGCCAGTTCCTGCTGGAGGCCACGTTGCTGAGTCTGGTCGGCGGGCTGTCGGGGGTGCTGGTGGCGTTCCTCGGGACCAGATTCACGATCGCCGGCATCGAGCCTGTCCTGGTGCCGTCGTCGGTCGCGCTGGCGCTGGGCGTGTCGGTGGGGATCGGGCTGTTCTTCGGCAGTTATCCCGCCAACCGGGCGGCCAAGCTCAGGCCGATCCAGGCCCTGCGCCATGAGTAGGGCGCCACGTAAGGAGATGCACATGGCCCAGCTCGACAGCTCGCCGTACCCCGACGACCTGCGCGAGGAGCTCGCCGTCCAGCCCCGCGCGGGCCTGTCGAAGCTCACGCTGACGCTGGCCGCCGGCGTCGTGCTGGTGGCGGGGATCATCATCGGCATCCAGGCCGGCAAGCTGACCGGCGGCTCGGCCGACACCGGAGCCCAGCTGCGCGCCGGAGGAATGCAACAGGCGCCCCAGGGGTACGGCCCCGCGGGAGTGCAGCAGGCGCCCCCCGGGGACGGCGGCCGGCAGGGCGGCTTCGCCCAGCGCATGGGCGGCGGCGGCACGATCGGGACCGTGGAGAAGGTGGAGGGCGGCACGATCTACGTCAAGACCATGGACGGCTCCACCGTCACCGTCACCACCACCGACCAGACCACCGTCCAGATCGCCAAGCCGGGCAAGGTGTCCGACCTGCAGGCGGGCAGCACGATCACGGTACGCGGCCGCCAGGGCAACGACGGCTCCGTGGCCGCGGCCTCGATCACCCAGGGAGGCGGCCCGCGATGAGCCGCGAGCCCGAGGCCAGGCTGCTGGTGGTCGACGACGAGCCCAACATCAGGGAACTGTTCTCGGCCAGCCTGCGCATGGCCGGGTTCGAGGTGCTGACCGCCGCCGACGGCATGGAGGCGCTGCGGGTGGCCGAGGAGAGCTCGCCGGACCTGGTGATGCTCGACGTGATGCTGCCCGACCTTGACGGCCTGGCGGTCGCGGGCAGGCTGCGGTCCCGCGGCCGCCGGGTCCCCGTGCTCTTCGTGACCGCCAAGGACGCGCCCGAAGACAGGATCGCCGGGCTGGGGCTCGGCGAGGACTACGTGACCAAGCCGTTCAGCCTGGAAGAGGTCATCGCCCGGATCCGGGCGGTGCTGCGCAGGACCCGGCGCGGTACTCCGCCGCCGAACCGGCTGCAGGTGGCCGACCTGGAGCTGGATGAGGAGACCCACGAGGTCTGGCGGGACGGCATCCCCGTGAAGTTGTCGCCGACGGAGTTCAGGCTGCTGCAGTACTTCATGCTCAACGTGGGCCGGGTGCTGTCCAAGACGCAGATCCTCGACCACGTCTGGAACGGCGACTGGCGCACCGACGTCGGCCTCGTCGAGTCGTACGTCTCCTACCTGCGCAGGAAAGTGGACACCGGCGAGCGCAAATACCTGCACACGCTGCGCGGGGTCGGCTACATCCTGCGCCCGCCCCGCGTATGAGGAAGTATCTGGCGCGGACTCCGCTGTGGCTGCGGCTGGTCTCGGCCACCCTGCTGCTGGTCACCCTCGCCATCACCCTGACCGGCCTGTTCGCCGCGTGGCTGCTGCGGGGCTACCTCGTCGACCGCGTCGACCAGCAACTGCGCGCCGCCAGCGCACCGCGCGAGCTGCCCCCGCCGCCCGAGCCGCGCCCGGTGGGCGCGCGCCCGCAACGTTTCTTCGGGCTGTTCCACGTCGTGGTGCTGAACGCGAACGGCGTCACGATCAGGACGCTCAGCGAGTCGACCGACGAGCATGTCCCCGCCCTGCCCCGGCTGGCCGCCGCCGACGTGCGCGCGCTCCAGGGCCGCCCGTTCACCGTCGAGTCGCGAGCGGCCGGCGGCCCGAGCTGGCGGGTCGTCGCCGCGCCCGGGCGTGAGGGCCAGAGCCGGGTGATCGCCATGAATCTGGGCGAGGTGGACGCCACGGTCTCGCAGCTCGCCCTCATCGTGGCGGTGGCCGGTGGCGGCACGCTGATCGTGCTCGGTGTCGTCTGCCATTGGCTGGTACGCCGCAGCCTGCGCCCGCTGCGCGACATCGCGCGGACGGCCAAGGACATCGCGGGCGGCGACCTGTCACGCCGCGTGCCGCTCTGGGCGGCCACCACCGAGGTCGGCAAGCTCGGCCGCTCGCTCAACACCATGCTCGCCCGGATCGAGTCGGCAGCGCGGGAACGGGAGGACGCGGCCGAGTCCGCCCGCCGCTCCGCCACGGCCGCCAGGCGCTCGGAAGAGCTGATGCGCCGGTTCATGGCCGACGCCTCCCACGAGCTGCGCACACCGCTGACGTCGATCAGGGGGTTCGCGGAGCTCTACCGGCTGGGGGAGGAGCGCGACCTGGACGAGGCCGTACGGCTGCTGAGCCGCATCGAGGGGCAGGCGGCGCGGATGGGGCTGCTAGTGGAGGACATGCTGCTGCTCGCCCGGCTGGACCAGCGGCGCGAGCTGGCCATGCGGCCCGTGGACCTGCTGAGCCTGGCGGCCACGGCGGTGATCGACGCCCAGACGCTGGCGCCCGACCGGCGGATCGAGCTGGTACGGCTGTTCGCGGGAGAAGGCGACGTGGTGGTGATCGGGGACGAGCCGCGGCTCGGGCAGGTGCTCGGCAACCTCGTGACCAACGCGCTCACCCACACCCCGCCGGGCACGGCGTTCCAGGTGCGCGTCGGCGTGGACGGCGACCAGGCCGTGGTTGAGGTGGCCGACGAAGGGCCCGGGTTCCCGCCGGACGTGGCGGAGCGGGTGTTCGAGCGGTTCTACCGGGCCGACCCGGCACGCGGCGCCGGCGGGTCGGGACTGGGGTTGTCGATCGCGGCGACCCTGGTGGAGGCGCACGGCGGGATCGTCACCGCGGAGTCCGAGCCCGGCAAGGGCGCCCTGTTCCGGGTGATCCTTCCGGTGACTCAGCCGAAGGCGTAGCCGAACAGGCCGGTGCCCTTGTCGAGCTGGCGGACCTTGCCCAGCCGCAGACCCGGCTTCCTGGAGCCCGGCGCGTACATGACCAGCCCCTGGTCCGGCGCCGCCACCACCAGCCCGTACAGCGGCCGGCGCTTCTCCAGCGGCCGGTAGCGCTCGCCCAGGGGCAGCGCGGCCATTGAGGCGCCGAAGTCCCGCCCCTTGCCCTTGATCAGCAGGTTCCCGACCCTGGTCAGCCCGCCGGAGGACCGGCCCATCAGCACCTGGACCGCCCGCTCGCCGGGCACGCCGATGGCCAGCTCGTCCCTGCCGTCGCCGTTGAAGTCCCCGGCGGCGAGCGACGCGCCGAACCGGTCGTAGTAACGGGGCTTGCCGTCGAGCGTGTTCTGCGACCAGGCCTCGGTTTTGTCGGTGCGCAGCCCGTTGCGGGAGCCGTACAGAACGTCGACGGTGCCGTCACCGTAGTCCAGGGCGCGCTGGTTCTTGGTGATGCCCTCGCCGGGCACGCCGATGGCCAGGTCGGCCTTGCCGTCGCCGTTGAAGTCCCCGGCGGTCAGCGCCGCGCCGAACCCGTCCCACTTCTCGGAGGCGCCCTTGATGCCCGGGCTGCTCTGGGTGAGCTGCCGCGCCCGCTCGCCCCGTACGTCGATCACCGTCACCGAACCCTGCCCGTCCAGCGTGACGCTGTCGGCAGGCGCCCCGACGGCCAGCTCGTCGCGCCCGTCCCCGTCGAAGTCCCCGGTCGCGAGCGAGGCGCCCCACTGGTCGGTCACGTTCGCCGCCTGCCGCACCCACGGCGTCTTCTGCGTGATCTGGTACGGCTTGCGGCCCTTCATCCAGTACACCGTGACCGCGCCGCCCGACCGGTGGCTGGGCGCGCCCACGACGAGCTCATCCCGGCCGTCCCCGTCGAGATCCCCGGCGGCCAGCGAGGCCCCGAACCGGTCGCTGGACGGCTTCGCGACCGCCAGCTCCTTGCCTTTGACCAGACCGTCCACGGACCCGTTGAAGAGCTGGACGACCCCGTTCCCGTCGGCGCCGGAGATCCGCTCCCCGGCGAACTCCTCCGACACCCCGACGGCCAGGTCGGCGCACTTGTCGCCGTTGAAGTCGCCGACGGCCAGCGCCGAGCCGAACGAGTCGCCCGGCTCCGCGCCGTCCTGGGCGAGCTTCACCTTCTTTCCCGACCCATACATGACGGTCACCGAACCGGCCCGCGCGTTGTCGTAGGGGGCGGCCACGGCGAGGTCGGGACGGCTGTCGCCGTCGAAGTCGAGAGGATGCCCGCCGCACGAGCGGGCGGCGGCGGGAGTGGCGCCGGAAGCGAGGGGCAGAACCAGGCAGGCGGCGAGCAGCGCATTCATACTTGCAGGTATGTCCGCCCCGCACGAACCCGGCTTTAACACCGTGGGAACGTGCCAGGATAGACGGGTGGACATCGACCTCGCTGATCTGGATTTCTGGCGCAGGCCGCTCAAAGAGCGGAATGAGGCGTTCGCCCGGCTCCGGCAATTAGAGCATCCGGTGTTCTTCCCGGAGAAGAAGGTGCCGCTCCTGCGCTCCGGCAAGGGCTTCTACGCGCTCGTACGGCACGCGGACGTGGTCGAGGCCAGCCGCAACGCCAAGATCTTCTCCAGCGAGCCCGCGGTCACCAACCCGGAGCCGCCCGGCTGGGTGAAGCAGGTGTTCGGCGAGTCGATGGTCAACATGGACGACCCGCGCCACGCCCGCCTGCGCCGCATCGTCACCCGCTCCTTCAGCCCCAAGATGCTGGCCGGCCTGCAGAGCGACATCGAGGCCGCCTGCGCCCGCATCGTCGACGACGTCGTCAAGGACGGCCCCCGCGACTTCGTCACCCAGGTCGCCGCCCGCCTGCCGATCCACGTCATCTGCGACATGCTCGACATCCCGCAGGAGCTGCGGGCCAAGGTCCACCAGCACGTCGACATCTCCACCGCCTACACCGGCGTACGCCCCAGCCTGGCCCGCAGCGTCCAGATGGCCGGCCAGAACATGCTGGCCCTGCTGGCGTTGCAGCGCATGGTCATCAAGCTCGGCCACGAACGCGTCGCCGACCCCAAGGGCGACCTCGTCTCCCTCCTGGTCAACGCCAACCCCGACGGGGAGAAGCTGACCGACAAGGAGCTCGGCTCCTTCTTCGCGTTGCTGCTGGTCGCCGGCAACGAGACCGCCCGCAACACGATGGCGCACGGCATCAAGCTCCTCACCGACAACCCGGCGCAGCGCGAGCTGCTCATGAGCGACTTCGGCACGCACATCAACGCGGCCATCGAGGAGATGGTCCGCTACGTCTCGCCCATCATGCAGTTCCGCCGCACGGTCACCGAGGACTATGCGCTGCGCGGCCTGGAGCTGAAGAAGGGCGACAAGGTCGTGTTGTTCTACGGCTCCGCCAACCGGGACGAGTCCGTCTTCCCTGACGCGGACACGTTCGACATCACCCGCGACACCAAGCCGCACGTCGGCTTCGGCGGCCCGGGACCGCACTTCTGCCTGGGTGCGAACCTGGCCAGGCAGGAGATGCGGACGATGTTCCGCGAGCTGCTGAACAGGCTCCCCGGCGTGCGCTCGGTCGGCGAGCCCGAGCTGCTGTTGTCGAACTTCGACAACAGCGTCCGCAGTCAGGCGTTCACCTTCTAGTCCTCGTCGGCCAGGACGTTGGTCCTGATGGCGGCGAACGTGATCAGCGCCGACACCACCATCATCCCGGCGCTGATCAGCATGGCCATCCGGAACCCGGCGTCGAACACCGTGGGATTCTGGAACGCGTCGCCCACCAGGCCGACCGCCGGCGGCACCGCGGCCACCGCCAGCAGGCTCCCGGTGCGGGCCACCGCGTTGTTGACGCCGCTGGCGGTGCCCGCATACCGCTCGTCGGCGGTGGCCAGCACGGTCGCCGTGAGCGGCGCGACGGCCGCCGACAGCCCCAGCCCGAAGATGGAGGCCGCGGGCAGGACCTGCAGCAGGTAGGAAGCGCCTGGCCCGATCGTGCTCATCCAGAGGAAGCCGCAGCCCGCGAGCAGGATCCCGAGCGTCATCGGCAGGCGCGGCCCGTACCGCTTGGCGACCTCGCCGGCCCGGGCGGACAGCAGGATCATCAGGATCGTCGTCGGCAGCATCGCCAGCCCCGCCGCGATGGGGGAGAACCCGGACACCACCTGCAGCTGCACGACCAGCAGGAAGAACACCACGCCCATGGCCGCGTACATGATCAGCGTCACTACGTTGACCGCCGTGAACACGTGGTTCCTGAAGAGTCCCACCGGCACCAGCGCGTCCGGCGACCGCCGGATCTCGAGCACCACGAACGCCGCCCCCAGCACGAGCCCCACGACGAGCGGCACCGCCGCGCCGCTCTCGATCAGCCCGTACGTGACCCCGGCCAGCGCCAGCGCCGCCAGCACCGACCCCAGCACGTCGAAGCGCCCCGCGGCCTGCTCGTCCCTGCTCTCGGGCACGTGCCGCAGCGCGACCAGCACCACCACCAGCGCGAACGGCAGGTTGATCAGGAACGCCCACCGCCACCCCACCGTCTGCACGAGCCACCCGCCGAGCAGCGGCCCGATCGCGGCGGCCACCCCGCCGAGCCCCGACCACGCCCCGACCGCCCGCGGGCGGTCGTGGCGCACGAACGACGCCTGGATGATCGCCAGCGACCCCGGTGTCAGCAGCGCCCCGCCGATGCCCTGCAGCGCCCGGCCCGCGATCAGGAACTCGATGTTCGGCGCCAGCCCGCAGAGCGCGGACGCCACGGCGAACCACACCGTGCCGACGAGGAAGATCCTCCGCCGGCCGTACCGGTCGCCGAGGGACCCACCCAGGAGGATCAGCCCAGCGAGGGTGAGCGTGTAGGCGTTGATCGTCCACTGCAGGCCGGCCATGCCCGCGTCGAGATCCCGGCCGAGGAACGGCAGTGCGACGTTGACCACGGTGCTGTCGAGCATGGCGAGCCCGGACCCGAGCACGGTCGCGAGCAACACCCACCGGCCGCTCGCCGACTTCAGCTCCAAATGTTCGCCGTTATGGAGCTCTTTGGGGCCAATTGTCATGGGCCCCATCCTGTCATCGTGCCGGAGCGCGATCAGGCGGGGGATCGGCTGCCGAGCGCCCGCAGCACGAACTCGCAGACCAGCGCCTCCGCGGCCTCAACCGTGACGGCCCCGCTGATGAGCGGAACCCGCTCGGCCCCGATGACAGCCAGGATCATGCGAGCAGTGGCCGGAACGTCGATCACCCGGAATTCGCCCGACGCGATGCCGCTCTCCAGGATCTCCACGAGAATGCGCTGCATGGGCGCGACGTGCTCGGCCAGTTGCTGGTAAGCGTCCGGCCCCAGCGCCGCGCTGAGATCGGCCGCCCCCGGATGCGGATGCGCCAGCAGCCCCGCGAGCTGCAGCCGGACGAAAGCCCGCAACCGATCCGCCGGCGAGGCGCCCTCGGACAGCTCCCGCTCGTAGCTGTCGATGAAGTATTGGGTCACTCGCTCGGTGAAGGCCAGCAACAATGCCGCCTTGTCCGGAAAGTAGTTGTACAGCACCGTCCGGGTGATCCCGGCCTCCGCGGCCACGTCCGTCAGGGAGATGCCGTCGATGCCCTGCACGCGGGCCAGGCGCGAGACGGCCTGCAGGATGCGGTCGCGCGTCTGAGCACGGTGCTCGCCGATCGTGGCGGCCGAGATGCGGGGCATAGGCCCATGGTAGGCCGAGCCGGGCTGATCGCCGCGGGCTCCCGGTCCTCACATCACGGGTGAGCCGCCTGTTGTAACAGTCTGATCACGTCCGATGCCTCCCTCTCGACATCGGGGAAACCTCTGCTCAACAATCACGTCAATCGTTCTACGTAAATCGTTTGACGTGAGAGGAGCGGCTGGTGGCGACGCTGAAGGACGTGGCGACGAGAGCGGGCGTTTCGGTCTCCACCGTGTCGCTCGTCATGAACGGCAGGGACGCCGGGCGGGTCAAGCCGGCCATCGGTGAGCGCGTCAGGCGCGCGGCGGCCGAGCTCGGCTACGCGCCCAACCTGCTCGCCCGCAGTTTGCGCACCCGCCAGACCAACACCATCGGCCTGCTGTCGGACATGGTGGCCAGCACGGCGTTCGCCGGCCGGATGCTCAAGGGTGCCCAGGAGGCGGCATGGGAGCAGGGCTGCCTGCTGCTGCTCATCGACACGGGCGGCAACGCCGAGATGGAGCAGAGCGCGGTGCAGGCACTGGTCCAGCGCAATGTCGACGCGCTGATCTACGCCTCGATGTACCACCGCGAGATCGAGCTGCCGGAGATCCCCGAAGGACTGCCGCTGATCGTGCTGGACGGGCGGCCCGTCGAGGGGGACGTCGACTGGGTGGTGCCCGACGAGCGCGGCGGCGCGCGGGACGCGGTGGAGCACCTGATGACCGCCGGGCACACCCGGATCGGGTTCTGCACGGTCGATGAGGACATACCGGCCGCCCACCAGCGGCTGGAGGCCTACCAGGACACGCTCGGCGAGCACTTCGATCCGTCGCTGGTGATGCGTGGGACGACCGGAGACGTCCACAGCGGGCAGTGGGCGGCGCGGGAGCTGCTGTCGCGGCCCGACCGGCCGACCGCGCTGTTCTGCTACAACGACCGCGTGGCGATGGGGGCTTACCGGGCCGCCCGCCACTTGGGGCTCGCCGTACCGGGCGACGTGTCGATCGTCGGCTTCGACGACCAGGAGCACATCGCCGACTCACTGGAGCCCGGGCTGACCACCGTCGCCCTGCCGCACTACGAGATGGGCGCCTGGGCGGCGTCCCGCCTGCTGAGCAAGGCCGAGGGCGACCAGGCCGAGCACAAGCTCATGCCGTGCCCGCTGGTCGTCCGCGACTCGGTGGCGGTGCCGCGGTGACGCTCACGGCGCCCCCGCGGCCTGCCGTCCGGCATCGAGGACAGCCGCGCAAGCTCGGGGTGTGGACGCGGGCGCGGCGGGCCTGGCAGCTGTACCTGCTGCTGGCGCCGGTGCTGGCGTACTTCGCGGTCTTCAAGTACTGGCCGATGTACGGCGTGCAGATCGCCTTCCGTGACTACCGGCCGGACGCGGGCTTCCTGGGGAGTCCGTGGGTGGGGGTCAAGCACTTCGCCAGGTTCTTCAACTCCTTCCAGTTCTGGGATGTCTTCACCAACACCGTCCTGCTGGCGCTGTTCAACCTTGCGGTCGTCTTCCCGGTGCCGATCCTGCTGGCGCTGCTGGTGAACCAGTTGCCGGGCCAACGGTTCAAGCGCCTCACCCAGACCGTGCTGTACGCGCCGACGTTCATCTCGACCGTGGTCGTGGTCGGCATGCTGTACGTCTTCCTCGCGCCGCGTACCGGGCTGGTGAACAACGTCATCGTGCTGCTGGGCGGCGAGCCGATCTTCTTCATGGGCGAGGCGGAGTGGTTCCGCCCGGTCTACGTCGCCTCCAGCCTGTGGCAGGAGGCCGGCTTCCAGATGGTCGTCTACCTGGCGGCGCTGGCGGGCATCGACCCGTCGCTGCACGAGGCGGCCAAGATGGACGGCGCGTCGCGCCGGCAGCGCATCCGCCACGTGGACCTGCCGGGCATCGCGCCGACGATCTCGGTGCTGTTCATCCTGGCCGTGGGCAACCTGCTCAACATCGGCTTCGAGAAGGCGCTGCTCATGCAGACGCCGCTGAACGAGTCGTCCTCCCAGATCATCCAGACCTACGTCTACGAGGCCGGGCTCAAACAGGCCCAGTTCAGCTTCTCCGCGGCGGTCGGGCTGTTCAACTCCATGATCAATCTGGCCCTGCTGCTCACGTTCAACTCCGTCGCCCGCAAGGCGCGGCAGGGAGCCCTCCTATGACCAAGCGCCTCGGCGATCCGCTGTTCAACGCGGTGACGCTGCTCATCATCGGCGGCGCGCTCGCCGCGATCATCTACCCCCTCTACTTCATCCTCATCGCGTCCGTCAGCGACCCGGACCAGGTCAACACCGGCCAGGTCTGGTTCTGGCCGTCGGGCGTGACCTTCGACGGCTACCGCCGCATCCTGTCGGATCCCACGGTCTGGCAGGGCCTGGCCAACTCGGTCACCTACACCGCGCTCGGCACCGTGCTCAGCGTCGCGCTGGTGCTGGCCGGGGGCTATGCGCTGTCCCGGCACGACCTGCCGGGACGCAACGTGATCCTGCTGCTGATCGTGGTCACCCTCTTCTTCGACGGCGGCCTCGTGCCCCGCTACCTCGTGGTGCGCGACTTGGGATTGCTCGACACGGTGTGGGCGATGATCCTGCCCAACGCCGTGACCGTGTGGAACCTGGTCATCGCGCGCGTCTACTTCGAGTCCAACATCCCCGCCTCGCTGCGCGAGGCCGCGAGCCTGGATGGCGCCTCCGACCTGCGCTTCTTCTTCAGGATCGCGTTGCCGCTGGCCAAGCCGCTGCTCGCGGTGATGGCCCTGATCCACCTGGTGTGGAACTGGAACGCCTTCTTCGACGCGCTCATCTTCCTCACCGACGACAGCAAGTATCCGCTGCAGCTGGTGCTGCGCAACATTCTCGTCCAGAACGAGGTCACCGCCTCCGGCAACCTGGTCGGCGACCTGGCCGGATACGCCGAGCAGCAGCGCATGGCCGGACTGATCAAGTACGCGATGATCGTCTTCGCCGCTGCCCCACTGCTCCTCGTTTTCCCCTTCCTGCAGAAGTACTTCGTCAAAGGCATGCTCATCGGAGCCGTGAAATGAAACACCCCCTCACCGCCGCCCTCCTCGCCCTGGCGCTGGCCGCCTGCGCCACGGAGGCGCCGGCCCCGAAGACCGCCGAGGGCCTCAACCCCACCGGCCTGCCCATTGTCAACCAGCAGATCAAACTCCGCTTCTCCGGCAAGAAGGCGCCGCTGGCTGCCGACTACGAGCAGATGACACTGCTCAAGCAGCTGGAGCAGAAGACGAACATCGACATCGTCTGGGAAAATCTGCCGGAGAACGTCTACACGGAGAAGAAGAACCTCCTGCTGGCCAGCGGCGACCTGCCCGACGCCTTCTACGACACCGGCTTCACCGACAACGACATCGCCACCTACGGCGGCAACGGCACGCTGATCCCGCTCGAAGGGCTCATCGACACGTACGCGCCGAACCTGAAGAAGGTCTTCGACAAGCGCCCCGAGATCAAGCGCGCGGTCACCGCCCCCGACGGGCACATCTACACCCTGCCCGCCGCCGAGGAGCTGGGCATCGGCGCGGTGCCGTTCTTCTGGTCCATCAACAAGAAGTGGCTGGACAAGCTCGGCCTCAAGGTGCCCACCACCGTTCAGGAGTTCCACGACGCGCTGGTCGCGTTCAAGACCAAGGACCCCAACGGGAACGGCAAGGCCGACGAGATCCCGCTCAGCTACATCGACAAGTGGTGGTGCGCCGACATCGGCGACCTGTTCGCCGCGTTGTCCGGCATGCCGGACAACCCGCAGCACCGCATCGTCCGCGACGGCAAGGTCATCTTCACCGCCGCGCAGCCCGAGTACCGCGACGCCGTGGCCGAACTGCACAAGTGGTACGCCGAAGGTCTCATCGACCAGGAGTCCTACGCCCAGGACGACAAGCAGTACCTCGCCAAGGGCAAGTCCGGCGTCCTCGGCACCTACGTGTGGTGGGAGACCGAGGAGGTCGCCGGCACCGGCAAGAGCGGCGACTACACGCTGATGGGGCCGTTGGAGGGTCCGAAGGGCCGCCTGGTCGGGCGGAGCAACGGCAGCGAGTACGGACGCAACGCCTTCGCCATCACCCGGGCCAACGAGCACCCGGAGGCCACCATGCGCTGGGTGGACGAACTGTACGAACCGTACATGTCCGCGCAGGTCGCCTGGGGCCCGATCGGTGAGGTCTTCGAGAAGGACGCCTCCGGCAAGCTCCACTACCTGCCTGTTCCCAAGGGAACCACGGCGGGCGAACGCCGCCAGAAGGTGGCGCCGGGCGGCCCGCGCGTGACCCTGCGCGAGGACTTCGAGACGGTCGTCGCGCCCGAGGAACGCGCAGCCCAGCGCAAGAAGGATCTGGAGCGGGTCTACCTGCCCTCCATCGAGAAGGAGAACTACCCGTCGGTCTTCTTCACCGCCGAGGAGCTGGCCGAGCTCACCGAGATCGAGACGGACGTGCTCGACCTGGTGGACCGGCAGCGGGCCACCTGGATCGTGAAGGGCGGCGTGGAGACGGAGTGGGACGCCTATGTGGCCCAGCTCGACCAGATCGGCCTCAAGCGGATGGTCGAGATCTACCAGACCGCGCTCGACCGCTACCGGAAGGGCCAGTAGTGGACGCCCATCGCCCCGCCTACCACTTCATGCCGCCCGCCAACTGGATGAACGAGCCGCACGCCGCCTTCCACCACGACGGCCTGCACCACATCTTCTATCAGAGCAATCCGTATGCCCCGCGATGGGAACGCATTCGCTGGGGCCACGCGGTCAGCCACAACCTCCTCGACTGGCGGCACCTGCCTGACGCCCTCACCCCTGAGGACGTGACGTTCGCCCCCGACGGCATCTGGTCCGGCAGCGCGAGCGTGGACGCCGACGGCAACCCGGTGCTGTTCTTCACCGCGGGGAACGGCGAAAAGCAGTCGATCGGGCTGGCACGTTCCACCGACCTCGTGCACTGGACGGCCGAGCCCGTCCTGGAGGCGCCCGGCGGGCACACCGAGTTCCGGGACCCGTTCGTGTGGAAGGACGGCGAGCGGTGGTTCATGCTGGTCGGCGCCGAGCACGAGCGGGGCGGGACCGCGCTCCTCTACTCCTCCGGCGACCTCACCACCTGGACCTTCGAGGGCCCGTTCGCCGTCGGTGACGCCGAACGCCTCCCGGAAACCGGCATCATGTGGGAGCTGCCGCTGCTGCTGCCTCTCGGCGACTCGGGCAAGCACGTCTTCATGGTCAGCCCGTGGTGGCGCGGCGAGAGCCCGCACTGGCTCACCTACGTGTGGTACTGGGTCGGCGTCTGGAACCCCACGTCCAGGACCTGGACCCCTGACCACCCCGACCCGCGCCACTTCGACTACGGCGCCCACTTCACCGGCGCCACCGGGACCGTCGACGCGGACGGGCGGACCCTGGTGTGGAGCATCGCCCAGGACCGCCGCACCGACGCCGAGCACGAGGCGGCGGGCTGGGCGCACAACGCCGGCCTGCCGCTGGAGCTGACTCTCGGCGACGACGGCGACCTCCGCGTCGCGCCCGTCGCCGAGCTGGCCGCCCTTCGCGGACCGGCCCTCACCGGGGAGGCCGGCGGCGACCTCCTGGAGGTCTACCTGGAGGCCGACCTCGCCGGCGAGGCCCGCATCGAGCTCCAGGTACGGCGGAGCCCGGATGGCGCCGAGGCCACCACCCTGTTCTACGACGCCGCACGCCAGTCCTTCGGCACCGGCGACCGAGAAGGCCCGCTCGCGATCGAGGACGGGCGCCTGCGCCTGCGTGTCTTCGTCGACCGCTCGATGGTCGAGGCGTACGCCAACGAGCGGCGCTGCATCACCACCCGGGCCTACCCCACCAGGCCCGACGCCCTCGGGTTCGCCCTCGTCACGCGCGGCACGGTAACCGTGCGCGAGCTGACGGCCTGGCCACTGCGCCCCGCGCACGTCGAGACCCTCGCGAGCGAAGCCCTCACCGTTCCCGCCTTCTAAGGAGAATTCATGCACCTGCCCCCCGGCCAGGGGGTGCGACCCTGCGCGCCGTACCGGCCGCAGCTGCACTACACACCCGCGCGCAACTGGATGAACGACCCCAACGGCCTGGTCTGGCACGACGGCGAGTACCACCTCTTCTACCAGTACAACCCCTACGGGAACGACTGGGGGAACATGTCGTGGGGACACGCCGTCAGCACCGACCTGGTCCACTGGGAGGAGCTCGGCGTCGCGATCGAGGCCACCGACGACGAGCACGTCTTCTCCGGAAGCGCCGTGATCGACCACGACGGGACCATGGTCGCCGTCTACACCAGCCACTACACCGCGTCGGGGCTGCAGGCGCAATCGCTGGCCCGCAGCACCGACCGGGGCAGGACGTGGACCCGCCACCCGGGCAACCCCGTCCTCGACATCGGCTCCAAGGAATTCCGCGACCCCAAGGTCTTCTGGTACGGCCCAGGGGGCTACTGGGTCATGGCCGTCGTGCTGGCCCTGGAGTGGAAGGTGAGCTTCTACCGCTCCGACGACCTGCTCTCCTGGACGTGGCTGAGCGACTTCGGACCTGACGGATCCGTTGACGGCATCTGGGAGGTTCCCGACCTGTTCGAGCTGGACGGCAGGTGGGTGCTGGTCGTCAGCCTCAATCCCGGCGGGCCGGCCGGCGGCTCCGGCGTCCAATACTTCGTGGGCCGCTTCGACGGCGTCACTTTTACCAGCGACTGGCCGGCCTCCTGGGCGGACCACGGCCGTGACTTCTACGCCGCGGTCTCCTGGAACCACACCCCGGACGGGCGGCGCCGCTGGATCGGCTGGATGAGCAACTGGGACGACGCCGCCGCCCACCCCACCGATCCGTGGCGTGGGGCGCAGAGTCTGCCGCGCGAGCTGCTGCTGGAGGACATCGGTGGCCGCCCGCGCCTGGTGCAGAGGCCCGTGGCCGCCCTCCAGTCGTTGCGCTCGACCGACGCCGTCCACCTCGCCGATCTCGACGTCCCGCCCGGCGTCACGTTCCGTCCCGTGCCCGAGGGGGCGCTGGAGATCACGGCGGAGTTCGAGCCGGGTAGGGCGGAGCGGTTCGGTCTGGTGATCCACGAGGGACTGCGCATCGGGTACGACGTCGTCCGTGGCGAGGCGTTCGTGGACGGGACGCCCAGCGGCCGGCACGCCGCCCCGCTTTCCGCGGATGGCCTGAGCCTGACCGCCATCGTGGACACCTCGTCGGTCGAGGTCTTCTTCGACCGTGGTCAGGTCGTCTTCACCGAACAGGTCTTCGCCGACCCCGGCTCGCCCCGCGTGGGCCTGTTCGCCGACAGCGGTACGGCGCTGCTGCGGTCCGCGACCCTCCACTCGCTGGCCTCCATCTGGGACGAATGATGATCATATGGGGCACATATGGTTAAATCATTCGCTCATTTGAGTGGATGATTGATTCGCGCTTTCATGGGTTCATGCTCTACTGCACTCCCGCACTCGAGCCGGCCGACAAGACGGTGCTGGCCGAGATAGAGGACATGCGGCAAGACCTCAAATACCGCTTGGCGGAGACCCACCGGTGGGACGGTCAGTTGCGCAGGCAACTCCAGGCTCGGGCGATCCAGGGGTCGAACTCCATCGAGGGCTACCGGGCCAGCGTCGAGGACATTCAGTCGATCATGGCCGGTGAGGAGCCGCTTGAGACGTCCGCCTCGGTGGCGAAAGAGATCGCGGGCTACCAGCAGGCGCTCACCTATATCGGAGCGCTGTCCAAGAGTCGCGTGTTCCGTTACGACGTCGGCGTGCTCAACGCACTCAACTTCATGATGATCGGTCATCACCGGGACAAGACTCCTGGAGTGATACGGCCGGGCAGCATCTTCATCCGCAATTCGCAGTCACGCGAAGTCGTTTACGAAGGGCCGGATGCCGAGCTGGTCCCAGAGCTCTTGAGCGAACTGGTCGTTTGGCTCAACGAGGGCGACCTGGAGGTGCAGAGCCATGTGCGGGCCGCCATGGCTCACTTCAATCTCGTAGGCATTCACCCGTGGCGCGATGGAAACGGCCGGATGTCGCGTGCCCTGCAGACCTTGGTCCTGGGCCGGGACCAGATCATGACACCTGAGTTTTCCTCCATTGAGGAATGGCTCGGTGAGCAGCGCACCACCTTTGAGTACTACGACATGCTCGGCGCGGTGCAGCGTCGGCGGTGGAGCCCGCACGGCGACACCCTCGAGTGGGTGCGCTTCTGCCTGAGAGCGCACCACATGCAGGCGCAGCGGGTGCGCCGGCGCCTCGCCGAGGCCGGCGAGATCTGGATGCTGTTGGAGGAGCAGGTCGACGCGGCCGGCCTCAATACACGCTGCGTCTCGGCGCTCTACGAGGCCTTCATGAGCAGGCGGCTGCGCCGGAGCAGATATCAGTCCGACGAGGGCCTCAGCCAGGGCCAGGCCGCCCGCGACCTGCGGGATCTCGCCGCCAAGGGCTGGCTCCAGCCGTACGGCGAGACGAAGGGCCGCTACTACGAGGCCGGCCCGCGGATGGCCGAGCTGAAAGCGGACTTCGCCGAGCGGGTCACCCCTTTGCGGGACCCCTATCGACGCTGATCGGGCGACCTCAGGCGGCGCTCTTCACGACGTGCTTGAGCTCGGCCAGCACCTCCGTGTTCAGCTGGTACGCCAGCTTGACCTCGCGGATGATGCGCTGCTGCTCCTGCTCGTCCAGCTCCAGGGCGTCCAGGCGGGCGCGGTATTCCGTCTTGAAGCGCGGCAGGCTGCCCAGCTCGTCGAAGCGGTAGAAGTCGACACCGCCGCCCGCGCCGTACCCGTAGATCTTCTGCAGTTCCATGCGGATGAACTGGCCGCCGGACAGGTCGCCCAGGTAGCGGGTGTAGTGGTGGGCGATGTAGCCCCCGGGCCAGTCGGAGACCTGGTGGATCCGTGCGACAAGGGTCTGGGTGGACGTGGATGGGGCGATCCGGTCGCGCCAGCCCGGACCGTAGATCTTCGACAGGTCCCGCTCCAAGGCGCGCTCGCGGTACAGCTCGGGGAACACGAAGCCGCCGGCCACTGGGTGGTCGGCGAGCCGGCGCGACACCCCGTCGAGTGCGACGTAGGCGAAGTAGTGCTGCGCCACCATCTCGCCGTACTCGTGCTCGTTCAGCCGGCCGTCCATCAGCGCCGCCAGGTATCCCTCGGACTCGGCGGACTGGTGGTCGCCCCACGTGGCGTTCCTCAGGGTTTCGGAGAACGGCGTCGTCACAGGCCACCTCTACTTGCGCTAACGTTTCATGACGAAGTGTCACAAACGCCGTCGTCGTACGTCAAGCCTTTGACGACAGTCTGTCATCAAAGCTCGCCTCCTCTCTCCTGTACCCCGAAAACGGGACGTCAAGAGGTCACTCGCTCGGGATGGCCGAGGGCGATCATGGCCAGGTTGCGCAGGGACGCGGTGCCGGGGGAGAAATAGTCGCTGTGGCCACCGGGGCCCACGTCGAAGACGCGGGCGCCGAAGCCTGGGCTCATGGGGTCGGTGCCGAAGCCGAGCGGGCCGATCTTGGTCTTTGGTACGAAACGGATCCAGTCGTCGTCGCCGAGTCCCGCCCACACGCGCGGCGGCAGGGCGGCGGCCGAGGGGACGTCGAGGCCGGGGCTGCCGAAGACGGCCAGGTCGGTGACCGGTAAGCCGGGAGCGGCGCCTTCGGCGCACAGCACCGAGCCGTAGCTATGGCACAGCAGCACGATCGGGGCGTCCGTGCGGGTGTGCAGCCCGGCGACCGTGCGGCGCAGCTCCGCGGCGCCTTCGACGGCCGCGTCGTCGGTGATCGCGCCCAGGCTCAGCGTCGGGGGAGAGTCGTAGCCCAGCCACGCCACCACCGCCAGCCGCTTCCCGGGCGCCAGCCGGGCCGCCTCCGCCAGCAGCGCCCGCGCCGCGCCGCCCGGTCGTCTCGTGCTGTCGTCGAACGTCGCCACCGTGGTGTCGGCGCCGGGCACGATGACCGCGACCCGGTCGGCCGTGACCACGTCGCCGTAGGTCCTCACCAACCGTCCGCCGGGCTGTCCCGGCCACATCAGGAACGTGCCGGCCGCCGTAAGGACTCCCGCGAGTGCAAGCCATCTCAGCATGCCCGCGACGTTACGGAGCGTTGCCGGTCGTTCGCGTCACCGTGAGGTTTGAACTTGCGTGTAGTACCGGAGGGGGACCTCGGCTCACCCGGCTCACGTCCGGTTCGTGGCCGCCGGGCGGCGGCGGGTCGCCGGCCAGCATGATGCGTGACCGCCCCGCCAGGCGGCGGTTGGCGGCCATGCTGGAGCGCGGCTGCGCCACGGTGACGACGTTCATCTCGGCCGCCGCGCTGGGTTACGAGGCGGTGCTCACCGTCAAAAGCGGCTTCCTCATGGTGCCGTGGGCAGAGGACCGTGTCGCGGTGGCCCTGGCCTGACCCCGCTATCGCGTGTAGCGGTGTTTGGCGCCCGGAGGGAAATACTCCGGGTCGCCGGCCTCGCGCAGGCGGATGAACGGCATCTGCTGCGCCGGCGGCACGTACGCGGCGAACTCGCTGTTCAGCCGCAGCAGTTGGGCCAGAATCGACGCGCCCACGGCCTGCGCCGTCTCCTCCGACGGCTTCTCGCCCGGCATCAGCTCCACGGTCACCGTCAGGTGCCGGTCGTGCCGGGCGTCCTCCACCACCTCCATCACGAACTTGCCCGTCACCGAGCCGGCGACCTCGGGCTGCTCCAGGCCGACGGCGATGTTCTCGGGAAAGACGTTCGCGCCGTAGTAGGAGACGGTGAAATGGCTGCGGCCGAACACGTACACGAAGGGCCGCTCGGGGCCCTGCACAGCCGGCTCGAAGCCGTGCCGCCGGACGAAAACCAGCATGCGCTCGTACGGGATCACGCCGCCCTCGTCGGCGATGTGGTAGCGGATGAGCGGGATGCCGTTGTCGCCCGAGAAGAGCAACGTGCCCTCGTGCTCCTCGAAGAAGCGCACGTCCGGGTCGTACTGGACGAGGGTCGGCAGCCGGGACTCGCCGAACAGCTCCCTCGCCGTGTCCGGGCGCCTGGCCAGGAAGCGGCGGATCTTCACCGACAGCGCGGTCTCGTTGCCCAGCACGCCCGCGTCGGCGGTGCCGTAGAGGGAGGCGATGCCGCGCACGGGGTCGGCGATCCCGGCCCGCTCGGCGACTAGGGTGCGCCACTCCTCGCTGAACACCTCGCCCGCCGTCACGAGCTTGATGTTCCAGGAGGCCCAGGGCAGGTCCTCGGTGTCGATGACGTTCTTCAGGAACGGCGGGTAGCCCAGGAGGACGACCTGGTCGAAGTACGGGGCCAGCTCCGGCAGGACGCGCGCGATCTCGCGGCGGTCGGTGCCGGGTGCCACGGCCGTGATCGGATAGCCGCGTTCGGCCAGGTGGCGGCAGCAGTTGATGGTGAACAGGCCACCCACCCAGGTGCCGAGCGCGAAGCAGACCACGGCCAGCGTGCGGCGCTCGCGGGCGGCGAAGGAGTCACGGAAGACCTCCTCGAACCGCGCGGCGATCACCCGCTCGTCCGCCACCGAGCGCGGCCAGAACGACGGCACACCCGTCGAGCCCGACGACACCGCGATCATGTCGCCGATCTCGCCGTTCCTGCAGAGGTCCGGCAGGGGGTGGCGAAGGGTGTAGGAGTCCTTCGTGGTCATCGGCAACCGCTCGAAGTCCTGAAATGTCGTCACCTTGGCCGGATCGACGTTGTTGGCCGCGAGAAAGGCCCTGTAGGCGGGAACGGTCGCCGCCACCTGATGGAAGAGCTCAACCGGGTCCATCAGCCGACTGTACGGCGCGGTTCCGGGCCCGTCACCTTCCCACGCGCTTACATGATTACGATCGCCCTGAGCGAACATCAACAAGGAAGGGAACAATGCGGGGCTCCAATGAATTGAGTCGGTATAACTCAACCCTTGGGAGTTCGCATGAGTGAGAGCTTGACCCTCCCGGTCCTGCCGCTGGACGACGAGGTCGTCCTGCCGGGCATGGTGGTCCCGCTGGACCTGTCCGACTCCGAGGTGCGCGCAGCCATAGACGCGGCCCGTGCATCCGGTGGCAACAAGCCGCGGGTCCTCCTCGTTCCCCGGATCGACGGCCGTTACGGCCCGGTCGGCGTGCAGGCCGTTGTCGAGCAGGTCGGGAGGCTGCCCGGCGGCGAGCCGGCCGCGGTGGTCCGCGGCGTCAACCGCGTCCGCGTGGGCATCGGCACCACCGGCCCCGGCGCCGCGCTGTGGGTCGCCGCCGACACGATCGACACCGTCCCCGCCGGCGAGCGCGCGCATGAGCTGGCCAAGGAGTACAAGGCCCTGGCCACGACGATCCTGCAGAAGCGCGGCGCCTGGCAGGTGGTCGACCAGGTCAACCAGATCGAGGACCCGTCGCTGCTGGCCGACAGCTCCGGCTACACCCCGTGGCTGACCACGGCGCAGAAGGTCGAGCTGCTCGAGGCCGCCGACCCGGCCGACCGGCTGGCCAAGCTGATCGAGTGGTCCCGCGAGCACCTCGCGGAGCTCGACGTCGCCGAGACGATCCGCAAGGACGTCCAGGAGGGCATGGAGAAGCAGCAGCGCGAGTTCCTGCTGCGCCAGCAGCTCGCCGCCGTGCGCAAGGAGCTCAAGGAGCTCAACGGCGACACCGAGACCGAGGAAGAGGACTACCGGGCCCGCGTCGAGGCCGCCGACCTGCCGGAGAAGGTGCGCGAGGCCGCGCTCAAGGAGGTCGACAAGCTGGAGCGGACCTCCGACCAGTCGCCCGAGACCGGCTGGATCCGCACGTGGCTCGACACCGTCCTCGACATTCCCTGGAACACGCGGACCGAGGACAACTACGACATCACGGGCGCGCGGACCGTGCTCGACGCCGACCACACCGGCCTGTCCGACGTCAAGGACCGCATCATCGAGCACCTGGCCGTGCGCAAGCGCCGCCAGGACAAGGGGCTCGGCGTGGTGGGCGGCCGCCGCAGCGGCGCCGTGCTCGCCCTCGCGGGTCCTCCCGGAGTCGGCAAGACCTCGCTGGGCGAGTCGGTGGCGCGCGCGATGGGCCGCAAGTTCGTCCGCGTCGCGCTCGGCGGCGTCCGCGACGAGGCGGAGATCCGCGGCCACCGGCGCACCTACGTCGGCGCGCTGCCCGGCCGCATCGTCCGCGCCATCCGCGAGGCCGGCTCGATGAACCCGGTCGTGCTGCTCGACGAGGTCGACAAGGTCGGCGCCGACTACCGCGGCGACCCCACGGCCGCGCTGCTGGAAGTGCTCGACCCGGCGCAGAACCACACGTTCCGCGACCACTACCTCGAGGTCGAGCTCGACCTGTCCGACGTGCTCTTCCTGGCCACGGCCAACGTCCTGGAGGCCATCCCCGGGCCGCTGCTCGACCGGATGGAGGTCGTCACGCTCGACGGCTACACCGAGGACGAGAAGGTCGCGATCGCCCGCGACCACCTGCTGCCGCGCCAGCTGGAGCTGGCCGGGATGAGCGCTGAGGAGGTGACCGTCCACGACGACGCGCTGCGCAAGCTGGCCGGCGAGTACACCCGCGAGGCCGGCGT
Organism: Nonomuraea turcica; assembly: GCF_030718205.1. Lineage (GTDB taxonomy): Bacteria > Actinomycetota > Actinomycetes > Streptosporangiales > Streptosporangiaceae > Nonomuraea. The sequence continues at coordinate 295,652 of NZ_JAUZQF010000007.1, read as the reverse complement.
GCGCTCGCTCGAGCGGGCGGTCGCCAGGATTCTGCGCAAGGTCGCGGCCAACGACGAGCTGCCCGTCACCGTCGGCGAGGGCGACCTGGTCGGCTACCTCGGCAGGCCGCGGTTCGTGCCGGAGTCCTCGCTGCCGGAGGCCACCCAGCGCACCTCGGTGCCGGGCGTGGCGACGGGCCTGGCGGTCACCGGGGCCGGGGGTGACGTGCTCTACGTGGAGGCGTCCATGGCCGACCCGGAGACCGGCGAGACCGGGCTCACGCTGACCGGTCAGCTGGGCGACGTGATGAAGGAGTCGGCCCGGATCGCGCTGTCGTACCTGCGCTCGCACGGCGCGGAGCTGGAGCTGCCGGTCACCGCGCTGAAGGACCGCTCGGTCCACGTGCACTTCCCGGCGGGCGCCGTGCCCAAGGACGGGCCCTCGGCCGGTGTGACGCTGACGACCGCGCTGGCCTCGCTGCTGTCCGGGCGGCTGGTCCGCAGCGACGTGGCCATGACCGGCGAGATCTCCCTGACCGGGCGGGTCCTGCCGATCGGCGGCGTCAAGCAGAAGCTGCTGGCCGCGCACCGGGCGGGCATCACCACCGTCCTCATCCCGGCCCGTAACGAGCCGGACCTGGACGACGTGCCCGAGGAGGTCCGCGGCGAGCTGACCATCCACGCGGTCAGCGACGTGCGCGAGGTCCTGGACATCGCGCTCACCCCGGCCCAGGTCGCCTCTACGGTCGCGGCCTGACGCCGGATCGCCCGCCGTACCCGCCCGGGTACGGCGGGCGTTGTCAGGTGCGGGCCGGCCAGTATTCGTCCCTGAGCAGCCGCTTGTAGAGCTTTCCCGTCGGGTGGCGGGGCAGCTCCGCGCGGAAGTCGACGGACCTGGGGCACTTGTAGTGGGCCAGGTGCTCGCGGCAGTACGCGATCAGCTCCGCCTCCAGCTCCGGCCCCGCCTCATCCATGGACATCGGCTCGACCACGGCCTTGACCTGCTCGCCCATTTCCTCGTCCGGCACCCCGAACACCGCCACGTCGGCCACCTTCGGGTGCACCGACAACACGTTCTCGGCCTCCTGCGGGTAGATGTTCACCCCGCCGGAGATGATCATGTAGGAGCGGCGGTCGGTGAGATAAAGGAAACCGTCGTCGTCCAGGTAGCCGATGTCGCCCAGCGTGGTCCAGCCGCGGCCCTTGGGGTCCCGTGCGGAGCGGGTCTTGTCCGGGTCGCCGTGGTATTCGAACCGGCCGCCGTTCTCGAAGTAGATCGTGCCGTGCTCGCCCGGCGGCAGGTCGTCGCCGTCCTCGTCGAGGATGTGCACGACGCCGAGGAGCGAGCGGCCGACCGTGCCCTTGTGCTGGAGCCAGTCCTGCGCGTTGACGTAGAGGAAGCCGTTGCCCTCGGTGCCGGCGTAGTACTCGTGGATGATCGGGCCCCACCAGTCGATCATCTGCTCCTTGACGGGGACGGGGCAGGGGGCGGCAGCATGGATCGCGTGCTGGAGCGATGAAATATCGTATTTTGTCCGGATCTCTTCCGGCAGCTTGAGCATCTTGATGAACATCGTGGGCACGAGCTGCGCGTGCGTCACCTTGTAGCGCTCGACCGCCTGCAGACACTGCTCCGGGTCGAAGCGCTCCAGCACCACCACCGTGGCGCCGAAGCGCTGGAACGTCAGGCAGTACCGCAACGGTGCGGCGTGGTAGAGCGGCGCGGGGGAGAGGTAGACGCTGTCGGCCGACGGCGCGAACAACGCCTGGATGAGCCTGAACAGCATGCCGGGCTCGGTGAGGGGGCCGTGCGGGGCGGTCACCTTGACGCCCTTGGGCCGGCCGGTGGTGCCCGAGGAGTAGAGCATGTCAGCGCCGGTGCACTCGTCGTCGATCGGGGTGACCGGCTGCTTGGCGACCGCCTCCTCGTAGGAGTCGAAGCCCTCGGCGGTGCCGTCGATCATGAGACGCAGCTCGACCTGGGGCGTGGCGGCGATGATCGAGGTGGCGACGCCGGCCAGGTCCGCGCTCGAGATGAACGCCCGCGCGCCGCAGTTGCCGACGATGTACGCCACCTCGTCGGTCTGCAACCGGGAGTTGATCGGCGTGTAGTACAGGCCCGAGCGGTGCGCGGCCCAGGCGATGGCCAGGAAGAGGGGATGGTTGGGCAGCATGAAGGCGAGGTGGTCGCCCGGGCGTAGCCCCGCCGCGCGGAACAGGTGGGCCAGGCGGTTGGACTCCTCGTCCAGCTCGCGATAGGTGATGATCCGTCCGGAGCCCGCCATGATCACAGCGGGCTTGTCTGGGGTGACTGCTGCGATGGCTCCCGGATACATATCCGAACACTATTCGGCCCACCGGCAGCACGGAAGCCGCGACCTCTCCGTTGAGGCCGCGGCTCCGGGAACAGGGCGGTCAGGCCGCCGCGTGGTAGACGTCCTCCCAGCCGGAGTGGAAGCCGGTCGGCTGGTGCCAGGTGCCCCGGCTCACGTCCACGTAGATGTGGGCGGCGTTCTTACCGTAGAAGGTGAACTCCTGCGGGTGCTTCGAGCAGTTGCGGAAGCTCTTGAAGTACGCGGAACCGTCCTTGTTCACGACCTTGAACGTCTCCCACGCGCACTTCTTCTTGCCCCACCACTTGGCGTTGTGAAGCGTGCTGTGGACCGTGAAGAAGTAGTCGTGGCGCCACTCCCAAAAGCGCTTCTTGACCTTCTTCTCGACCCACTTGCAGTGCTTGTCGCCGTCCTTGTCCTTCCAGCAGATCTCCTTCTTGACGGTGATCCACTTCCAGTACCAGAACTTGAAGGCCTTCTTCTCGACGCTCACGTGGCCGTAGGTCTTGGCCTTGTGATCGCCGGAGTAATAGGGTCCCCACGCCGCGTCGTACGAGCTCGCGGCGGTTGATGCCGACGTGGTCGTCGCGTTGGCGGCGACCGGTGCGCCGATCGCCACCAACGTGGCGGCGGTGACGCCCAGCAGGATTCGTGAAACGAATCGCACTTTGGGTCCTCCTCGGGAGAGGGTTTTCCTGACCCGCTATTCCTACGTCCGCCCAATTGCGCCGAACTTGCAATTCACTTGACGCCTGAACCAGTGTGATAAGAGATTATTCCTGTTTCGGCGGCGCGTTTTCAATATCATTCCGCGGCGATCACGGAACCCGCGTACTTCTGCTTGATGAAGTCCTTGACCTTCGGGTCCTGCAGCAGCTTGCCGAGGGTGACGATGTTCGCGTCCTTCTCGTGGCCGGCCTGGACGACGAGCCCGTTGACGTACGGGTTGCCCTCGGTCTTCTCCAGCGCCAGAGCCTGCGTGGCGGGCTTGAGCCCGGCCTCGATGGCGTAGTTGCCGTTGATCACGGCGGCGTCCACGTCGTCGAGCGAACGCGGCAGCTGCGCCGCCTCCAGCGGCTTGAACTGCAGGTTCTTCGGGTTCTCCACCACGTCGCGCTCGGTCGCCGCGGTGCCCGCGCCGTCCTTGAGCGTGACGAGGCCGTTGTCGGCGAGCAGCTTGAGCGCGCGGCCGAGGTTGGTGGCGTCGTTGGGCACGGCCACGGTGGTGCCGCTCGCCAGTGCGGACAGCGCGGTGATCTTCTTGGAGTACAGGCCCAGCGGCTCCAGGTGGACCGGGGCGACGAAGCTCAGCTCGGTGCCCTTGGAGGAGTTGAAGTCGTCCAGGTACGGCTTGTGCTGGAAGAAGTTCGCGGTCAGCTGGCCCTCGTCGAGCTGCACGTTCGGCTGGACGTAGTCGGTGAATTCGACGACCTCCAGCTTCAGCCCGGCGGCCGGGGCCAGGTTCTGCTTGACGTAGTTGAGGATCTCGGCGTGCGGCACCGGGCTGGCGCCCACCTTGAGCACCGCGTCGGCCCCTTCGGCCGCCGTGCTGGTGGCGGACTGCGACGTACCGCATGCGGCGAGCGACAGGGCTAGCGCGACAGCACCCGCAATGGCACGAAACTTCATTTCTTTTTCCTTACTTATGCGATAGGCGCCGAGCGACCCAGTCGCCCAGGCTCTGCAGGAGTTGCACGATCACGAGGAGGAGGACGACCGTCACGATCATCAGGAGGGTCTCGAACCGCTGGTAGCCGTACCGGACGGCCAGGTCGCCGAGGCCGCCCCCGCCGAGCGTGCCGGCCATGGCGGAGTAGCCGATGAGCGCGACGACGGTCACGGTCAGGCCCGCCACCAGCCCCGGCAGGGCCTCGGGCAGCAGGACCTTGCGCACGATCGTGGTCCGGCTCGCACCCATGGCTTGGGCCGCCTGCACGACGTCCGTGCCGACTTCCCTGAGCGCGGTCTCGACCAGCCGGGCGAAGAACGGCACCGCCCCGACGGTGAGCGGCACGACGAAGGCCGCGGTCCCGATGGTGGTGCCGACGACGAGCCGGGTGAACGGGATGATCGCGATCATCAGCACGATGAACGGCAGCGACCGCCCGATGTTCACCACGAACCCGAGCGCCGACTTCAGCGCGGGCGCCGGCCGCAGCCCGTCCCGGTCGAACACCACCAGCGCCACGCCCAGCGGCAACCCGAGCAGCACGGTGAACACCGCCGACCAGCCGACCATCTGCGCCGTCTCCAGCGTCGCCGGCCAGAGCAGCGGCAGCATCTCATCCCACGTCATGCGGCCTCCTCCACGATCAGGCCGGAGCCGTGCAGGTACGCGAGCGCGGCGGGGGCGTCGGCGCCGTTGAGCGACACGCGCAACCGGCCGACGGAGCCGCCGGCGAGCTCTTCGATCGAGCCGCCCAGGATGCTCAGGTCCACGTCGAACTTCCGCACGATTTCCGAGACCACCGGCTGCCGCGGGTCGCCGGTGAACGTGAGCGTGACCGAGCCGGCCGGTGCGGGCTCGGGAAGCGGGAAGATCTCCCTGGTCAGGCGGGACCCGGGCGTCCTGATGAGGTCGGCGATGGCGCCCGACTCCTCGATGCGGCCGCGCGCCATGATGGCCACGGAGTCGCAGACGCTCTTGACGACGTTCATCTCGTGAGTGATGAGCAGGATCGTCAGGCCCAGCTCGGCGTTGAGCCGCTTGAGCAGCGCCAGGATCGACTGGGTGGTGGCCGGGTCCAGCGCGGAGGTGGCCTCGTCGGACAGCAGCACGGACGGGTTGCCCGCCAGGGCCCGGGCGATGCCGACCCGCTGCTTCTGCCCGCCGGACAGCTGGTGGGGGCGGTCCTTGCCGCGGCCTTCGAGCCCGACCAGCTCCAGCAGCTCGGCGACGCGGCGCTCACGCTCGGCCCCGGGCACGCCCATGACCTCCAGCGGGAAGGCGACGTTGCCGGCCACCGTGCGCGAGGACAGCAGCGCGAAGTGCTGGTGGATCATGCCGATGCGCTGTCTGGCCCGGTTCAGCTCCGCGTCGCGCAGCGCGGTCAGGTCCTGGCCGGCCACGGTGACAGTGCCCGCGGTGGGGCGCTCGAGCAGGTTGACGCAGCGCAGGAGGGTGCTCTTGCCGGCGCCGCTCTGGCCGAGCACGCCGTAGATCTCGCCTTCGCGCACATGCAGGTCGACACCGTCGAGCGCGACGGTGCCGCCGTACTGCTTGCGCAGGCCTGAAGCCTGGATCACGGAAATTCCCCACGACTGAGAGCGGCCGGGCCGCTCGGACGAACAGATGCCGGTAAGCGCGGCAGGGTCAGCGGGTGCCCGGGTGGAACGGCAGGTGGCACAGCCTGCGCAGCACGAAACCAGGTGCGATCATGACGACCTTCGAGGAGAACGGGCGGACGGTCTTGTCTATCGGGCCGGCATTCGCCCCATACGCAGGCGACAACACGCGGCGGCCCAGTGGGCGCCGTGGTCGTACGCGTATGCCTCGTTCACGCCGTTGCTAACGACATGGTGAGATCCCGCTATTCCTCTTCCGTCTCGTGATCTGGGTCACGGAATGAGTTGTATCGATAGAGATGCATCGCTAGCGATGTAATCTACCGCCATGAACATCGCGACATTGCGCAGGTTGGGGCGGCGGCTGGGCGAGCTCGCCAAGGCCGTGGACGGCGAGGGCCGGCCCCTGCTGACGCCCGGGGAAGAGGCGGTCTTCGAGGACGTGCTGCGGCACCCGGGCAGCGCGGTGGGGGAGATCCAGGCCCGCACGGGGTTCGCCCAGAGCCACGTGTCCGCCTCGGTGGCCCGGATGCGGGAGCGCGGCATCCTGGAGACCGGCCCCGATCCGGCCGACGGCCGCCGCACCCAGGTCCGGGTGGCGGACGCCGCACTGCACCTGCTGTTCCGGCGCGCGACCACGCCGGTGGAGGAGGTCGTACGGCGGGCGGTGCCGGACTCGGCGGACGCCGACCGGGCGGTGGCGCTGCTCAAGGAGCTGGAGGCCCTGCTGATCACCGACGACTCCCACGGCGCGGGCTGACTCCGCCCCCGGCCCGGCGTTGGCCGCGTTCAAGGACTCCGCGGACACTGATTCAGCACAGCTGTCGATCGTGGCGGCACCCATCTACAGTCCGGAGCCGGACGGTGCCGTCGTCCTCTATCACCCGGAAACCGCCGCCGACCGCGTACGCCGCCACGCCCCCGGTCGGCTTGGCCTGCGTTGAGCTGTTGAGCAGGAACAGTCAAAACATGCAGCCGGTGACCCAGTTATGCCGCCGCTCGGCAGCGGCATAAGGTCGTCCTCCCGGGTAGAAGCAGACGCATGACCAAGCTGATGGATCGAGTACGCAGATACCTGCACGGCCCTCAAGGCAGGCAGACGGTAGAGAAGGCGAAGCGGATCGCTCGTGACCCGCGGAACCAGCAGAAGGCGCGGAACTGGTTGCGCAGGCTACGGCGCCACTGACTCTTCGCTGGATGCAGGCTCGGCGGGCGATGTCCAGCCGATTATGCGTCCCAGCACCCGCGTGCAAGCCGCTAGAAGGGGTTTCGAGCGGCTTGCATGCTGACGGTCGTGCCTTGCGACCAGCGTCGATAAGGCGGCCGTCAGCCATCTCACAGTCCTCCGATCACCGGTTTAACGAGGTCTTACGCGCCCCCTGCGACCCTAGAGTCATCGGGACTTAGGGAGATGACAGATGGACGCGAACGAGCCTCGCGAGCAGGGTGCCGGGTGGAGCCAGTTCGGCGCCACCGCGCCGGCCGCCGGGGGCTTTCCCCGGCGGGACACGATCATCATGGAGCCGCCGCCTCCGCCGCCGCCCGCGCCCCCGAAGAAGCCGGGCTTCGGGCGTAAGACGGTGGCCGGGCTGGCCCTGGCGGCCACGGCCATCGGCGGCGGCGTCGTGGGGGCCGTCGTCGCCAACGCGTTCCAGCCCGATCCGGTCACCATCACGACCAACAGCAACACCGGCACGCCGAACCCGGTCTTCAAGAACACCTCCTCCGAGCTCACCGTCACCGAGGTGGCGGCGAAGGTGCAGCCGAGCGTCGTGATGATCCAGGGCCAGACCGGCGAGGGTTCCGGCGTGGTGCTGTCGGAGGACGGGCTCATCCTGACCAACAACCACGTGGTCGAAGGCGCGGGACGCGGCGGGCAGATGACCGTCAAGTTCAGCGACGGCAAGACGGCCAAGGCAAGCGTGGTCGGCACCGACCCGGCCACCGACCTGGCCGTCATCCGGGCGGAGGGCGTCTCCGGGCTGACCAAGGCCACGCTCGGCAACAGCGACCTGCTGAAGGTCGGCGACGACGTGCTGGCCATCGGAAGCCCGCTCGGCCTCGACGGATCCGTCACGAAGGGCATCGTCAGCGCGCTCGACCGCACCCTCACCGTCGGCGGCGAGCAGAACCAGCAGGTCCCGCCCGGCTGGGGCCAGCAGCCGGAGCAGAGCGGCAGTGAGCCCACCACGATCGGCGGCGCCGTCCAGACCGACGCCTCCATCAACCCCGGCAACTCCGGCGGCGCGCTGGTCAACGCGGCCGGCGAGCTGGTCGGCATCAACACCGCGATCGCCTCGCAGGCCGCGGGCGGCGGTGTCGGCTTCGCCATCCCGGTCAACACCGCCAAGCAGGTCTCCGACCAGCTCATCAGCACCGGCAAGGTGAGTCACGCCTTCCTCGGCGTGAGTGTCACCGACGCGACCGGCGACGTGGCCGGCGCCCTCATCAGCCAGATCACCGCCGGAAGCCCGGCGGAGAAGGCCGGGCTGAAGCAGGGCGACCTGATCACGAAGATCGGCGACAAGGCGGTTGACGGGGGAGATAATGTAGTTGGGCAGGTCAGAGGTTTCAAACCTGGTCAACAGGTCAAGATCACATATGTGCGGGACGGGCAGACCAACGAGGTCACCGTCACCCTCGAAGAGAAGAAATAACCCAGGACCCCCACATTGACGGGTGTGCCGTCGAGATCGCTGCGGACTCGGCGGCACACCCCCTGTGATCAGGTGAAACGCCGGCCTTCGTCGCGGCGGTAGCCCCACGCCGCCGCCGCGGCCAGGACGACGGTCCACACCGCCAGCATCACCAGGGCCACGGGGTCCGGGCTGCTGCCCGTGGTGGCCCACCAGATCAGCTCGGCCCCGCCCCTGGTCGGCACGTACGGCGAGACGACTTCGATGAACTCGGGAAATGCCTGAGGCGGCAGCAACAGCCCGCCGAGGATGCCCAGCGGGAAGAACACGATCTGCGACACCGCGATCGCGGCCTTGGGCGCCAGAGAGAAGCCGATGAACAGGCCCATCAGCATGAACGGGACGACCCCGACGACCAGCGTGCCCAGACCGAGCAGCAGCTTCGCCGGCGTGATCGTCGCCTCGGTGAACAACGCGCTCACCAGCAGCACCGGGATCACCGACAGCAGCATGACGGCCAGCGTGGACAGGATGCGGCCGGCGAAGTGGGCGAACGGGCCCGCGGGCAGCGTGCGCAGGTAGGGGTTCCACGGCAGCTCGCGGTCCTGCGCGACCGAGATGCTGAGCCCGATCACGGCGGCCGACATCGCGCCGAAGAACATCAGCGAGCCCGTCGCCGACGTCGCGGCCACCGGATCCTGGCCCGCGAACGGCACCACGAAGGCCAGCATCGAGATCGCCGGGAACAGGGAGCTGGCCAGCAGGCCGATGGGCACCCTGATCTGCTCGATCATGAGATAGCGCGTGTGCGCGACGACCAGGCTAGACATGCGCGGTCTCCTTCGAGGTGATGGCCAGGAAGGCCTCCTCCAGAGTGGTCGGCCTGATCTCCAGGCCGGAGAACGGCGCGCCGCTGCGCACCAGCTCGACGACCAGCCGGTCGGGGTCGGCGGTGACCAGGCTGACCCGGCCGTCCACCCGTTCGGAGCCGAGCACGCCGGGCAGCTCGGGCAGGCTCTCGGCGACGAGGGAGACCCGCCGCACCCCCACCATGTCGCGCACGGCCCGCACCGTGTCATCGGCCAGCACCCGGCCGCGGCCGACGACCACCACCCGCTCGGCCAGAGCCTCGATCTCCTCCAGGTAGTGGCTGGTGATCAGCACCGTGCCGCCGTCGTCGTGGAAGGCCTTGATGCCGTCCCACAGCGCCCGTCGGGCCTCGACGTCCAGGCCCGTGGTCGGCTCGTCGAGGAACACCAGCCGCGGCCGCCCCGCGAACGCCAGCGCCACGGCCAGCCGCCGCCGCTGCCCGCCCGACAGGCCGCCCACCTGCCGCTTGACCAGGTCGCCCAGGCCGAAACGAGCAAGCAGCTCGTCGTTGTCCGTCTTCTCCGGGTAATGCGCCGACACGAAGTCGACGATCTCGCCGACGCGTAACGACTCGGGCAACCCGGTCTCCTGCGGGGTCACCCCGATGCCGCGCCGCATGGCGGGATCCTGCGGCGAGCCGCCGAGCAGCTCGACCATGCCGGACGTGGGCCTGCGCAACCCCACGAACAGGTTGATCAGAGTGGACTTGCCCGCCCCGTTCGGGCCGAGCAGGCCGACCAGCTCGCCGGCCTTGATGTCGAGCGAGACGCGGTCGAGCGCCAGCACCTCGCCGTAGCGGCGGGTGACCTCGATCGCTTTGGCGAGGATCGTCATACGTTGCCCCCAGCGTTGTCCAGCAAGGCGCGGATCGCCTTGGTGTAGTCCTCGAAAGCCAGCCGCCCGCGTTTGGTGAGTGCCACGTACGTGACCGGGGTGCGGCCTTTGTGCGTCTTGGTGATGCGGACGTATCCGGCATCCTCGAGCTTGGTCAGGTGGACCGAGAGGTTGCCCGCCGTCATGCCGAGCAGGTCCTTGAGCGAGGGGAAAGCGATCTCGTCGCGTTCCCCCAGGCTGTTGAGCGTGGCGACCACCCGCAACCGGGCCTGCGCGTGGATCACCGGGTCGAGCTCGGGCACGGCGCCGTCGGCGGTCACATGCGCCGCCTGAGCCAGAATCCGAAGGCGACCTGGCCGCCGCCGAGCAGCACGGCCGCGAGCAGCGTGTGCCAGCCGATCCCCAGCAGGACGCCGACGCCGTCGACGGCCGCGATCCAGACACCCATGAAGAACATCGGCCAGCTCGTCCAGATCGCGCCGCCGGCCATGTAGAGGAGCGCCGGCACCATGAGGAAGCCGGACGCCCACAGCAGGGAGGCCTCGGCCTCCGGCAGCTTGAAGGTGAAGTGCATGCAGATGACCCACATCAGGGCGACGCCCGCAAACCACGTGTAGCCGTACATCATGCCCTTGGCCGCGCTCTCGCCGCGCACCCCCTTGCTGACCTTCGCCATCCCGAAACCGGTGACGGCGCCCGCCAGGATCTGGACGGCGAAGAGCACGGCCAGCGCCTGCCCTAAGGAGACCGGCCCGTCCGGCACGCCGTCGAGCCCGTAATGGAGGAAGAGCGCGCCGAAACCGAGCAGCCAGGCCAACCCCCACGGCACGTAGTACAGCAGTGGCTCGCCGCGCAGGTGCTTCGCCGCGATGGCGCTCTGCTCCTCGATCAGGCGCATCATCTCCTCGGGGGTCGGCGCCTGCTCGTCTGCCATCGCAACTCCTCTTATGCTCAAACTGGTTTGTATCGTAAACCAGATGGCAGCACAAACTCAAGAGCGGCGCCAGGGGCGTCACCTTCTGGTGAGGACCTCGGACTCCCACAGGTCGCGGTAGTAGCCGGGGACGGCGACGAGCTCGTCGTGGCGGCCGCGCTGGATCACCCGGCCCTCCTCCAGCACCACGATCTCGTCGATCGTCTCCAGGCCCTTGAGCCGGTGCGTCACGAGCACCGTGGTGCGGTCCTCGGTCACGTCGAGCAGGTCGCTCATCAGCCGGTCGGCGGTCTCCTCGTCGAGCGCCTCGGCGGGCTCGTCGAGCAGCAGCACCGGCGGGTCGTACAGCAGGGCCCTGGCCAGGGCCAGCCGCTGCAGCTGCCCGCCGGAGACGGTCCTGCCGTCCTCGCCCAGCTCGGCGTCCCACCCGGTCCGCTCGACCCAGCCGTCGAGCCTGGCGTCCCGCACGGCGCGGCGCAGCCTCTCGTCGTCGGCCTCGGGGCCGGCCAGGCGCAGGTTGTCGCGGAGGGTGGCGCGGAAGATGTAGGGGTCCTGGGTGAGGCCGGTCATCAGGGCGCGCACGTCGTCGCCCGCCAGATCCCCGAGGTCCACGCCGTTGACTCTGACGTCCCCGGACTCCGGCTCGACCAGCCGCATCAGCGCGGCCAGCAACGTGCTCTTGCCCGCACCGCTCGGCCCGACGATCGCCACCCGCTTGCCGGGGGTGAGCCGCAACGACACCCCGTCCAGAGCGGGCCGCCCGTCGCGCGCCGCCGCCCCGTCCTCGACGAGGCGGTCACCGTGGCGGGGCGGTGTGGCGCCGCCCGTGGCAGGCGGAGCGGGGTGGCGTACCACCAGGTCGTGGACCTCGATCGTGAGCGGGGACTCGGGCTTGGGCGCGGGTGCGGCGGGGTCGGCGACGGCCGTCGCGGCCGAGCGGACCTCACGCAGCCGACGCAGCGCCGCCGTGATGCCCGCCATCCGCTCGCCCGCCGCCGCCAGCGGCAGCACCGGCTCGAACGACACCAAGGCCGTCAGCGCGAGCACGGCCGTGCCGACCGAGCCGACGCCGGCCCCCTGGGCGAGCAGAACGACGGCCGCGACCGTCAGCCCCTGCACCAGCGTGCCCCCGGCCAGAGCGGCGGCGTGGACGCGGGCCTGGCGGCGCTCGAGCGCGGCCAGCGTCTCGTCGGCCGCCTCGGCCTTGGCCAGTGCCGCGTCGTCGGCGCCGTACGCCGCCAGGTCGGCCGAGCCGTGCACCAGGTCGGCCACACGGCCCGCCAGCGCCGCCCTGGCCGGGGCGATCCTGGCCGACCAGCGGCGGGCGGCGGCGGCCGTGCCCGCGGGCAGCAGTATCCCGGCCAGCGCCAGCCCGGCCACCAGCACCAGCGCCGCCGCCGGCAGGATCGTCAGCCCGATGACGACCGCCGCGAGCCCGGCGATGGCCGCGGCGGCCGCGGGGAGCAGGCAGCGGACGAGCAGATCCTGCACGGCCTCGGTGTCGTCCACCATGCGGCTGAGCAGATCCGCGCCGCCGTGGCGGGGCTGCTGGGGCGGGATCAGGGCCCGGTAGAGGTCCTCACGGGTGCCGGCCTGGGCGCGGAGTGCCACGTCATGGCCGGTGAGGCGTTCGAGGTAACGGAAGACGCCCTTGCTCGTGGCGAACGCCCTGGTCGCCACGATCGCCACGCTCAACGCGGCCAGGGGCGGCTGCTCGGCGGCTCTCGTGATCAGCCAGGCCGCGGCGGCGATGAGACCCAGCCCGGCCAGGTCCGCCGCCGCTCCGGCCAGCACCGCCCACACCAGCCGCTTCCCCATGCGCCCTGTCATCCCTCGTCCCCTTCACGCCGCCCCGCCACTACGTGCCCGTCCGCGGCCGTCGCGCCATGCCCGTCCGCGGCCGTCGGGCCATGCCCGTCCGTAGCCGGCACCCCGTCTGCGGGTGCCGTCACGTGCCCGTCCGTCGATCGGGGGGCGGGGGAGCTCGGAGTGCGGGTGGTGTCGGAGATGACGCGGCCCTCGTGGAGCCGGATGACGCGGTCCGCGAGATCGATCATGGCAGGCCGGTGGGCGACGATGACGGCCGTGCGGTTGTGGGCCAGCTCCGCCGTCCCCGCCACCACCGCGGCCTCACTGCGCCCGTCCAGTCGCGCGGTGGGCTCGTCGAGCAGCAGGACCGACGCTCCGGGACGGCAGAAGGCCCGCGCCAGCGCGATGCGCTGCCGCTGCCCGGCGGACAGGTTGGCACCCCGTTCACCCACAACGGTGTCGAACCCCTGGGGAAGCGCGGCCACGAAGTCAGCGTGGGCGGCGCCGGCGGCCCGGCGTACGTCCTCCAGAGAAGCCGAAGGAGCCCCGAGCCGGATGTTGTCGGCCACCGACGTCGCGAACAGATGAGGCCGCTGCGCCACGAACGCCAGCCGCGAACGCCAGCTCGCCACGTCCAGATCCCGCAGCTCGACTCCGTCCACCAGAACCCGCCCCTCAGCAGGCTGTACGAAGCCGAGCAGGAGATGGAGCAGCGTGCTCTTGCCGCCGCCGCTCTCGCCCACGAGGGCGACCCGCTCCCGCGGCCCGATGGTCAGGGTGACGTTGTCCAGCGCGGCGGTGTCCCTGCCCGGGTAGCGGACGGTCACGTTCTCCAGCCGGATCTCCGGGGCGCCGCTGGAGGGCGCGGCCTTCCGCCCCTCCGAGGCCGGCGGGTCCCCGGCGGAGTCGAGCACGGCGAAGGCCGCGTCGGCCGCCGCGACCCCCTCCATGGAGGCGTGGAAGCGCGTCCCCATGGCCCGCAGCGGCAGGTACGCCTCCGGCGCCAGCAACAACACCAGCAGTGCCGTCGTCAGATCCAGCGACCCCCCGAGCAGCCGCAGCCCGATCGGCACCGCCACCAGCGCCAGCGACAGCGACGCGCACAGCTCCAGCACCAGCGACGACAGGAACGCCACCCGCAACGTCTTCATGGTCGCGCTGCGGTGCGCGTCGGCCACCTCCTGGATGACGCCGGCCTGGTAGCGCGCCCGCCCGAACGCCCGCAGCGTGGGCAGCCCCCGCACCACGTCCAGGAAGTGACCCCCGAGCCGGGACAGCGCCCGGTACTGGCGCTCGGTCACGGCCTTGGTCGTCATGCCGACCAGCGCCCCGAAGATCGGAATCAACGGCAGCGTGATCAGCACGATGACCGCCGAAGCCAGGTCGGCGGCGAACAACCGCACGAGCACGGCCACCGGCACCACCCCGGCCACCGCGATCGACGGCAGGTAACCGGTCAGGTAGGCGTCCAGCCCGTCCAGCCCGCGCCCCGTGAGCGTGACCAGCTCGCCCGAGCGGTGCGCGGCGAGCCGTCCAGGACCGAGGTCGCGCAGCCGGCCCAGCAGCCGGTGGCGCAGCGCGGACTTGACCCCGGTCGCGGTGCGCCCGGCGAAGACGCCTTGCGTCCACGCGAGCACCGCCCGCAGGCAGACCACCGCCGCCAGCCCGGTGAGGGCGGCGGCGGCGAACTGTCCGGACAACACCCCGGCGAGCAACTCGGCCTGCACGAGCACAAGCAGCCCCGCCAGCACGGCCGCGGCCATGGTGACGGCCAGGTGGCGGCGTACCGACCGCTCGGCCCGCATGAGCCGCAGGAGATCCTTGTGCACGAGTCCTCTAGAAGAACGACGGGAGACGGAAGGCATCCTTTCCTGGACGGAAAGTGTTCCACACCCATAGTTGCGCGCCCACCATGATGGGTGCGCACGGCAGGACCATGAGACTGAGCACATTCAGGGTGGCCGCCGGCGCGCTGTGCTCCAGCAGGTACGGCATCGCCCCCGCCAGCAGCCCCGCCGCGGGCAGCGCGGCGACGATCCCGGACAGCATGAGCGCCCGCCCCGACCGGGCCGCTGTGCTCGTGGTCGCGCTCCCTACGGGCCCGGCCTGGTCACGCAAGCTACCGCTGCCGAGCCCTACTCGCCGCTCCGGGAAGTCGCCGGGCGCCCGCCAGGCCAGGAACGTCCACCCATGCAGGGCGAACAGCAGAGTCACCACCACGCCCAGCATCAGCCCGACCGGATGCACCGGCGAGGAGGCGAACCCGGTGGCGGCGGCGTACAGCGCCATGCCCCACCCGAACGACAGCCCCAGCGACCCGAACGCGATCATCGCGTCCCAGAACCCGCGCCACCGCCGGCCGTCGATCCTGCGCCGGAACCACAGGCCGGCGTCCCGCAGCACCCAGCTCAGCAGCATCGCCACCACCACCGGGTACAAACCGAACAACACCTCGCCTTCGAGCAGCGGATAGACCCCGAAGAGCGTCCCGGCGACCGCCACCAGCCACACCTCGTTCGCCAGCACGTACGGCGCCACCGCGGCCACCATGCGATCGCGACCCTCCCGCGTCCGCCCCAGAACGGGAAGCAGCAGCCCCACCCCCAGGTCGAACCCCTCAAGGGCGAAATATCCCACCAGCAGCACCGCGAAGATAACGAACCAGATCACTTCCATCTCAGCACCCCTAGAAGCTCATAGCCGGCGTACGGGACTCGCGGTCGGCGGCGCCCAGGTCCGGGTCGCGCGGCCCTCGCTTGACGACCCGCGCGATGAGCACGTAGTCGACGACCGCCAGCAACCCCAGCACGGCGACGAACCCGATCAGCGAGGCCGTGACCATGCCCGAGGTCAGCCCCGGCGACATGGCGTCGGCCACGGTGAGCTTCTCCCAGATCATCCACGGCTGCCGGCCGACCTCCCTGGCCACCCAGCCCGCGATCGACAGCACGAACGGCAGCGGCGTCATCGCCATCAGCAGCAGGTGCGTCCACCGCCATCGCGGCAGAACGCGGATCATCGGCAGCATCACCAGCAGCACGATCAGCCCCAGCAGCTGCCCGATCTCCATCATGACGGCGAGCCCGATCGCCGCTCCCACGTTGCCGTCGAACTTGCCCTCGACCGGGATGACGGCGAACTGCGCGTAGCCGAACCCCATCGTGATGAAGATCCCGATCGCGGCCACGACCACGCCGGTGCGCATCGACTTGGTGAAGAACTCCACGTGCTCGCTGCGGCGGCGCAGCTGATACGCGCTCGCCCCCACCAGCACCATGGCCCCGGTGAACAGCCCGGCCCCCACCACGTGCGGAAACGCGAACACCATTGACGGGTTGGTGAGCAGCGCGCCGAAGTCGACCAGCTCCATCCGCCCGTCACGCACGACGGAGCCGACCGGGTTCTGCAGGTACGAGTTGGCGACCATGATGAAGAACGCGCTCGCGTACGCCGTCAGCGTCACGAGCCAGATGCACGCCAGGTGCAGCCACTTCGGCAGCCGCCCCCAGCCGAAGATCCACAGCCCCAGGAACGTGGATTCCAGGAAGAAGGCCACCAGGGTCTCCATGGCCAGCGGCGCGCCGAACACGTCGCCCGCGTAGTGGGACAGCCCGCTCCACGACAACCCGAACTGGAACTCCATCACCAGTCCGGTCACGATGCCCAGCGCGTAGTTGATGACGTAGATCTGCCCCCAGAACCGGGTCATCGCCTCGTTCAGCGGCCTGCCCGAGATCGCCCAGCGCGTGTGCATGATCGCCACCAGCGGCGCCAGTCCCAGCGTGAGCACGACGAACAGGAAGTGCAGCCCGCTGGTCACCGCGAACTGTGTGCGGGCCAGGTCGAGTACATCCATCACGACTCCGTTGTTGTGTCTACCTACATATAGACAGACTACATGTAGACTGCCTACATGCTGACCGGTTGCCTAAGATCTGACACATGAATCCGGACGCGCTGCGCGGGCACATGGACGCGTTGCTGCTCTCAGTGCTGGAGCGGGAGCCGCTGCACGGCTACGCCATCATCGAGGCGTTGCAGGAACGCAGCGGGGGCGCGCTGAGCGTGCCGACCGGCACCGTCTACCCGGCGCTGCGCAGGCTGGAGCGCATCGGCTATCTGTCCAGCGAGTGGGCGACCGTCGGCGGGCGCAAGCGCCGCACCTACCGGCTGACGGACGCGGGCCGGAGACAGCTCGAGGGGGAGCGGTCGGCCTGGCGGGAGTTCACCACCGTGATCGGCAGCGTGCTGCGCGCGGAGGCCAGGGCGTCAGGCTGACCGGCGGGCGGCCCGGGTGATGCGCATGCACCAGACCGCACCGTAGACCTGCAGCCCCCACAACGCCGTGGTCACGAGGTTGGCCAGCACGGAGGGCAGGGAACTCAGGTTGTCGGCGCCTTCCGTGCCGTGCGTGAGAAGCTGGGCGAGCCCGATGCTGACCGGCAGCGAGATCCACACCACCACCGCCAGCGACCTGGTGAGCAGGCGGGGCCGGCGGATCCACTTGGCGCCCCGGCCCAGCGCGAACAGCACGAGCCCGCCGTAGACGCCGACCGCCAGCTGGACGATGTCGAGCAGCCGGGAGACCGGCGAGAACCACGCGGGCTGGGTCCTCCAGACGTCGTCGTCAGCGGGATACATGCGCCACAACACCGACCACATCAGCACGGTGATCGGCACGCTGAGGAACAGCAGGAAACCCAGCCGCCGCCCCGACGTGGAGGTCAGCTCGGCCTGGTAGCCGGGGGCGATCTCGCCGATGGGCCCGAACTCCGCCACCGCGATGCGTTCGGCCTCCGCCCGGTCGAGCCCGCCGGCCTCGAGGGCGTCGGCGGCGTCGGTCAGGCTGTCGCGTGCCTCGACGACCAGGTCCCGTTTGGGGCCGTGGGGTCCGGCGAGCGCGTGATCGAGCTCGGCCATGTAGTCGTCGATGAGCATGACTCTCAGTTTACGAGGGGCACCCTCAGGGGTTCACTCGGGGAAATCCCCGATATTTCCGCGGACCCGGGTTGTCGCGTAGGAAAAAACCTACGTATAGTGGCTGACATGCCGATCTCATCCATCCTCACCATCACCGTGCCCGTGGCCGACCAGGAGCGGGCGCTGGCGTTCTACACCGGCGTGCTCGAGTTCGAGGTGCGCACCGACAACCCGTTCCCGATGGGCCGCTGGCTTACCGTGGCCCCCAAGGGCGCCGAGACCGCGCTCCTGCTGGCCTCCTGGTTCCCTGACATGGCGCCGATCGGCGGCCTGGTGGTCGGCGCGCCGGACCTGGACGCGCTGGCCGCGCGGCTGCGTGACAACGGCGTCGCCTGCGAAGGGCCGTCCGACCAGCCGTGGGGACGGCAGCTGCTCTTCCACGACCCCTTCGGCAACGGATTCGTCGTCAGCGAGCTATGACCGCCGACCACGTGTTCACCGCGCTGGCCAGCCCGGCCCGGCGCCAGCTGCTGCGCCTGCTGCTGGAAGAGGGCGGCCAGCCCGCCGGCCGGCTGGCCGAGCGGTTCGACATGAGCCGGCCCAGCGTGTCGGAGCACCTGAAGGTGCTCAAGGACGCCGGGCTCGTGTCCGAGACCCGCCAGGGCAGGGAGCGGCACTACCGGCTGGAGCCGGCGCCGCTGATGGAGATCCGCGACTGGCTCTCCCCGTACGAACGGTTCTGGCGGGAGAAGCTCGCGAACCTCACGAAGCTCCTCGACGAAATGGAAGAAAATGAACAAGGCGGCTGAAGACCTCCGAGCGATCAGGCTCGACCAGTTCATCGCGCACCCGCCGGCGAAGGTGTGGCGGGCGCTCACCGAGCCGGAGCTGGTCGCCCAGTGGCTCATGCCGAACGACTTCAAGGCGGAGGTGGGCCACCGGTTCACGTTCCGGACCCAGCCCAAGAAGCAGGTGGGCTTCGACGGGATCGTCCACTGCGAGGTGCTGGAGCTGGAGCCGGAGAAACTGCTGAAGATCAGCTGGAGCGACGGCAAGCAGGCCGACTGGACGGTCACCTGGCGGCTGGAGCCCGAGGGCAAGGGCACCCGGCTGTTCCTCGACCACGAGGGCTTCGACCCCGGCGACGAGCTGCAGCAGATGTCGCGCCGGATCATGGGCAGCGGCTGGCCGTCACACTTCCGCCGCGTCGCCGATCTGGCCGCCCAGCTCTAGCGGTGCATCGGGGCCCACAGGACGGCGGCCGCGGCCAGCGCGGCGAGCAGTGTGAACCAGGCCGCCGCCCGGCCCAGGCGCAGGCCGGACCCGGACAGCAGCCACCACACCGACAACCACCATCGGTGGCCGGCCCGGCGGCGCATCTCCATCGCCGCGAACGCGAAGTCCGCCGACGTGGCGCGGTCGCTGGGCCTCAGCCCGGCGTAGAGCGCGGCCAGCCGGTCAGCCGTGAGTCCGGGGGCCGGGCCGCCGTCCATGCCGTGCTCGTCCGCCAGGGCGCTGCGCCGGGAGAACCAGCGCAGCATCGGCCGTCGCAGGCTCACCCGCATGCCGCGCGTGGTCAGCGCGAACGTGCAGTCCTTGACGCGTACCCCGGCCGGGTGGGCGAGCCCGGCGAACCTGCACGAGGACAGGTCCAGCCCGCGCAGTGCCAGATCGGCCGCCTCCACCTGGCGCAGTGAGGTCACCGTGGAGGTGCCCCGGCCGCTCACGGTGGCCGGGCCGCGCAGCACCGCGCCCTCCAGGTCCGCCTGCGAGTCGGTGAGCCGCAGCGTGGTGGCCCCGGCCACCTCCACCCCGCGCAGGTTCACGCCGCACCGCGCCACCATCACGTCCAGGAGGCCGTCCGCGCGGGCGCGGGCGGCCGACAGCCGGCCGGTGGCCGACAGGTACGCGTCCGCGGCGAAGTGCGCGGCCTCGAACCCGGCGTGCCCGCTGACCTTGCGGAAGGACAGCGTACGGCCGAACCGCGCCCCCCGGAACCCGGCCCCGTCGCCGAGGCGGGCGCCGTCGAACGTGGCGAACCCGTCGAACCTGGCCCGCTCGCCGGACAGCCCGTGGCCGAAGACCGCCTGGCTGAACAGCGCGTCGCGGGCCATCACGGCGCGATCCAGGGAGACGTGCCCGCGCACGGTGACGCCGTGGAAGGACAGCTCGCGGGCGAACCGGGCGCCGGCCAGGGACACGTTGCCCTCGAACCGGGCGCCGAAGAACGAGGCCAGCCGGTCGAACCTGGCGTCGTCGAGCGACACGTCGCCGGCGAACGTCACGCCCGACAGCCGCACGTCGCCGGTGAACCTGACCCGGTCCAGCCGGGCCCGGCCGGGTCTGCCGCCGGTGGCCTCCAGCACCCTGGACAGCAGGTCGGTGGTGATGGTCGTGCCGCGCAGGTCCAGGAGGCGGCTCGGGGACATCTGGTCGAGCGCCTCGGGGAGTTGTTCTGGTGACAGATGGGCGAGACAGAGGCCGGACGGCCGGCCGGCGATTCCGGTACAGGCAACCGAATACGCGCAGGTGACCCAGTCCATGCAGTGGGCATACCCGCGGCGGCCCCATGTCAAGGTTCGATGTTTTAATGTTCTATCCATTTTTACGTGGAAATATGCGGTCGAGACTGGCCGTAAAGTGCCCGTCATGCGCGTTTTATCCCGAGCATCACTCGCTGCCCTCGTCGCGGTGGGCCTCTCCGCGACTCCGGCGGCGGCCGCCCCGGCCACTCCTTGCGACACCCCTGCCACCCATCGCGTCGCGCAGGTGCAGGGCGCCGGTGACGCCACCCCGCTGGCGGGCCAGACCGTGCGCGTCGAGGGGGTCGTGACCGGCGACTTCCAGCGGACCGACCAGCTCAGCGGCTTCTTCCTGCAGGACACGCGGCCCGACGCGGACCCGAAGACCTCCGAGGGGCTGTTCGCGTTCGCGCGCGAGTCGTTCAAGGACGTCAAGATCGGCGACCGGGTGCTGGTCACCGGCCGGGCGATCGAGTTCAACGGCTGGACCGAGCTGTCGCCGGTCACCGCCGTGGATGTGTGCGGCACCGGGAGCGTGGCGGCGCAGTCATCCACGCTGCCCACCGGTGAGAACTCGGGCGGGCTCGAGCCGGTCGAGAGCATGCTGCTGACGTTCCCGCAGCCGCTGACCGTCAGCGACCACTACAACCTGGGCCGCTACGGCGAGGTCACGCTGTCCTCGCAGGGCAGGCTCTACCAGCCGACGGACCGGCCCGGCGTGGACCCCGCGCTGAACGCCCGCCGCTCGCTGCTCGTCGACGACGGCTCCAACCGGGAGAACCCCGCCACCCTGCCGCCGATCGTGCGGGCCGGCGACGTGGCGACGGGGATCACCGGCGTGCTCGGGTACGGGTTCGGCAAGTACCGGCTGCAGCCCACCAAGGCGATCGACTACAAGAACCTCAACCCGCGCCTGCCCAAGCCGCTGCCGGTGATCGGCAACGTCAAGGTGGCCTCGTTCAACACGCTCAACTGGTTCACCACGCTCGGCTCGCGGGGCGCCACCACCGCCGCCGAGCAGCAGCGCCAGCTCGCCAAGCTGGTCGCCGCGCTCAAGGGACTCAACGCGGACGCGGTCGCGCTCATGGAGGTCGAGAACAACGGCCAGACCGCGCTGCAGGCGCTCGTGGACGCCGTCAACGCCGAGGTCGGGGCGGGCACGTACGCGGCGCTCGCGCACCCGTACCCCGGCACCGACGCCATCCAGGTCGGCCTGATCTACAAGCCGGGCAAGCTCACCCCGGTCGGCGAGGCCAAGGCGTCGCAAGACCCGGTGTTCAGCCGCCCGCCGCTGATCCAGACCTTCCGCAGGAAGAGCGGAAGCCAGCCGTTCACGATGGTGGTCAACCACCTCAAGTCCAAGGGCAGCTGCCCCTCCAGCAGCCCCGACACTGACCAGGGCGACGGCCAGGGCTGCTGGAACCCCACCCGCGTCGCCCAGGCCAAGGCGCTGCTCGGCATCATCGCCGGCCAGGAGCTGCCGAACCCGATCGTGCTCGGCGACCTCAACGCCTACGGCGAGGAGGACCCGATCGACACCCTCGAGGCCGGC
This sequence comes from Nonomuraea turcica, assembly GCF_030718205.1. Lineage (GTDB taxonomy): Bacteria > Actinomycetota > Actinomycetes > Streptosporangiales > Streptosporangiaceae > Nonomuraea. The sequence goes on along the minus strand of NZ_JAUZQF010000007.1, from coordinate 273,978 downwards.
GGCCTGGCCGGCGTGACCAAGAAGTTCGTGCCCGCGCCGCAGCGCTACAGCTACCTCTTCGACGGCCTCGCGGGCGAGCTCGACCACGCCCTGGTCGGCAAGCAGCTGCTCAAGCGGGTGACCGGCGCGACCATCTGGCACATCAACGCCGACGAGCCGCGCATCCTCGACTACAACACCGAGTACAACCCGCCTGGCCTGTACAAGCCGGACGCCTACCGTTCCTCCGACCACGACCCCCTGGTCGTCGGTCTGACCCTGCCCAGCGCCCGCTGATCCCTCCATGCGCGGCCCCGAGCGGGGCCGCGCATGGAATGCTGGGAACGGGTACGTGGTTTGACAGCGAGGACACACTCACCGACGAGCTAGGAGCCGCTTGTGGCGACCATGGAAGTAACCGAGAAGAACTTCAACGACATCGCCGACAAGGGGATCGTGCTGCTCGACTTCTGGGCGGAGTGGTGCCCGCCGTGCAAGAAGTTCGGGCCGATCTTCGAGCAGGCGTCGGACAAGCATGACGACATCACCTTCGGGAAGATCGACACCGACGCCGAGCAGGGGCTCGCGCAGGGGTTCGACATCACCTCGATCCCCACGCTCATGGCGATCCGCGACGGCATCGTGGTCTTCGCCCAGGCCGGGGCCATCCCGGCGCCGGCGCTGGAGGACCTGATCCGTCAGGTGCGGGCCCTCGACATGGACGCGATCAGGGCCGAGCTCGCCGAGGAAATGAAGAAGGCCGGGCAGAGCTGACGACCCGAACGCGAAAGCCCCGCCCATACCTGGCGGGGCTTCGGCATGTTAGGCCTTGTTATGGTCGCGCTCACTCGGCCCTTGCTGGTCACGCAAGCTGCCGCTCTCGGGCCTAAGCGTTCGCCGCTCCGTGCTTATGGTCGCGCTCACTCGGCCCTCGCTGGTCACGCAAGCTGCCGCTCTCGGGCCTAAGCGTTCGCCGCTCCGTGCTTGCGGCCGACCCCCACGTAGCCGAAGTCGATGCCGTTGCCGGGCCCGTCCGGGCCGTCCGGACGCCACGCGGCTGGATACGTCAGTCCCGGCTCGGCCAGCTCGTACCCGTCGAAGAACCGCAGGATCTCCTCGCGGGTGCGCAGGTTGAGCGAGGCCGTGGCCTTCTTGTAGATCTCGATCGCCTGCGGGGTCGTGTCCGGCGTGGAGTCCACCGCATGGCTGATCACCAGGCGGCTGCCCGGCGCGCTCACCTCGCGCAGCTTCTTCACCAGGTCGTAGGCGTTGTCGTCGGGGACGAAGTGCAGGATGGCCAGCAGCATGAACGCCACGGGCCGGTCGAAGTCGATCAGGCCGTCCAGCTTGTTCAGCAGCACGTCCGGCTCGCGCACGTCGGCCTGGATGAAGTCGACGTTCTCCCTCCTGGCCAGCAGCGCCCTGCCGTGCACGCACACCACGGAGTCGTAGTCCACGTAGACGACGCGCGCGTCGGGGGCGCTCTCGTGGGTGTTGCCCTGGGTCGGCAGGCCGGCGCCCAGATCCACGATCTGCCGGACGCCCTCGTCCACCACGTGCCGCACCGCGCGCTTCAAGAACGCGCGGTTCGCGCGGCAGCCTTCCTTGGTGTTGGGGAAGGTCTTGAGTATCTGCTCCGCCGCTGCCCGGTCGGCCGCGAAGTTGTCCTTGCCGTCGAGGTAATAGTCATACATGCGCGCGACGTTGGGGACGTTGGGGTCCACCCCCTCAGGGGCACTGTCCACGTTTTCTCCCATATTTGGCGACTTATGGGAGATCCTAATGCCGCCGCTCCCGCAGTAACCCGAAAATCGTTCTGGTCTTGTCGCCAATGAGACGCAGATCACGCTGCCGCCATGTATCAGGCACACGACGGCAGCACCGGGTCACCGGGCGGGCGCGCGGCGGCGGTCAGCCGCGGTAGAGCTCCGCCACGCGGAAGGCCAGGTCAAGGGACTGGCTGCGGTTGAGGCGCGGGTCGCAGGCCGTCTCGTAACGGGTCGCCAGGTCGCCCTCGACGATCCCGTGCCCGCCGCCGACGCACTCGGTCACGTCGTCGCCGGTGAACTCGATGTGGATGCCGCCCGGATGCGTGCCGAGCGCCCGGTGCACCTCGAAGAACCCGGCCACCTCGTCCAGCACGTCGTCGAGCCGCCGCGTCTTGTGCCCGCTCGGCGCCTCGAAGGTGTTGCCGTGCATCGGGTCGCAGATCCACGCCACCTGCGCCCCGGAGGCCGTGACCTCCTTGACCAGCGCGGGCAGGTGCTCGCGGATCTTGGAGGCGCCCATCCGGGTGATGAACGTGAGCCGTCCCGCCTCGTTGTCCGGGTTGAGCCGCTCGACGAGCGCCAGCGCCTCCTCGGATGTGGTCGTCGGGCCGAGCTTGACGCCGATCGGGTTGCGGATGCGGGCGAAGAAGTCGACGTGCGCCCCGTCGAGCTGGCGGGTGCGCTCGCCGATCCAGACCATGTGCGCCGACACGTCGTACGGCAGCCCCGTACGCGAGTCGATGCGCGTGAGCGCCCGGTCGTAGTCGAGGATCAGCGCCTCGTGCGAGGAGTAGAACTCGACCGTGTGGAACTCCTCCGGATCGGCCCCGCAGGCGTGCATGAACGCCAGCGCCTGGTCGATCTCCCTGGCCAGCTGCTCGTAGCGGCGCCCGGCCGGTGATTCGGCCACGAAGTCCTGGTTCCAGGCGTGCACCTGGCGCAGGTCGGCGTAGCCGCCCTTGGTGAACGCCCGCGCCAGGTTCAGCGTCACGGCCGAGGAGTGGTAGGCCTTGAGCAGCCGCCACGGATCCGGATTGCGCGACTCGGCGGTGAACTCGAAGCCGTTGACCATGTCGCCCCGGTAGGCGGGCAGCTCGATGCCGTCGCGGGTCTCGGTCGGCTTGGAACGCGGCTTGGCGAACTGACCGGCGACCCGGCCGATCTTCACGACCGGCACCTTGCCCGCGTACGTCAGCACGATCGCCATCTGCAGCAGCGTCTTGAGCTTGTTGCGGACGTTGTCGGCGGTGGCGCCGGAGAAGGTCTCGGCGCAGTCGCCGCCCTGCAGGACGAAGGCCTCGCCGCGGGCGACGGCGGCCAGCTGGTCCTTGAGCTGGTCGCACTCGCCGGCGAAGACCAAGGGGGGCAGGCCGCCGAGCTCGGAGACGACCTTGTCGAGCTCGCCGCGGTCAGGCCAGTCGGGCTGCTGGGCCGCGGGGAGGGCTCGCCAGGAATCAAGATCCAGAAGATTGCTGCTCACGAGATACGAGGGTATTCCACGCAGCCCGCCGCTACCGACCCCAATGTCCACGTTTTGGTATCCACCCCCGCCGCTGTGGCGCACGTCATGTGAAATGAGCAGGGCTCGGGGCCATCCGGCGTGCCCGAGCGGCCGAAGTACATGCGTGAGCCGCCTCTCACCGTGGGAGTGGAAATGAACGACGATCTCCACACCCTCTCTGGCGCCTACGCCGTGCACGCACTGCCGTACGCCGAGTGGGTGCTGTTCGAGGAGCACCTGCGTGCGTGCCGGGTCTGCGGAGCCGAGGTCCGGCGCCTGCGGGAGACGGCCGCCAGGCTGGCGGAGACGGTGGCCGAGCCGCCGCCCGCCCGGCTCCGCAGCCGCCTGCTCGCCGCCGCGCACGAGTCCCGTGGGCGGCGCCCGGCCTGGGCCGAGCAGGCGCCGCCCCTCGCGCCGGGGGAGCCGCCGACGCTCAAGCTTCCGCGCGAGGCCCTGCCGCCGGCGCCCGTGCCGGGGCCGGGGGAGGTGCAGGTGTTCCCTGCGGTGCCGGCGTCCGCGCAAGGGCCGCCCGTGGAGAGCACCGGCCAGGCCAGTGGCCAGATCAGTGGCCAGGCCGGTGGCCAGATCGGTGGTCAGGTCGGTGGCCAGGTGGTGCCGCTGCGGCGGAAGCGGCCGAAGGTGCTGGCGGGGCTGGCGGCCGTGTCCGCGGCGGCCGCGGTGGCGCTCGGCGCGGTCGCCTTCGACGCCCGCCGCGACCTGGGAGAGCTGACCGCCAGGAACGACGACCTGGTGGCCGTGCTGGCCGCCGCCGACGCCGAGACGCTGCGCCAGCCGGTCACCTCCGGCGGCACCGGCACGATCGTGATCTCGCGGTCGAAGGGCCGCATGGTGTTCACCTCGTCCGACCTGCGCAAGCTGCCGGACACGCAGGCGTACGAGCTGTGGCTGATGGGCCCCGGCGGCCCGCGCCCGGCCGGGGTGCTCAGCCCCGCCGAGGACGGCGTCACCGCGCCCATGATGCTCACCCCGCTGCGTGACGACGACAAAGTGGCGATCACGGTCGAGCCGGCGAGCGGCTCGGAGAAACCCACGACGCAGCCCATCATGCTGGCCGACCTGCCCGAGACCTGAGCCCGGGCCCGTGGCGTCTGGGCAATGATCGTCGGCTGCGAGATAGTGCGGAGCATGCGTAGATTCGCGGTCCTGATCATGGCCGCCGTCGTCCTGACCGCGCCCTCTGTCCCGTTATCCGCCGCGCACGCCGCCGCTGAGCCGGGCGCGGCCACCGTGGTGCCCGTGCAGGTCACCGGTTCTCCAGCCAAGCGGTTCAACCTGATCCTCATGGGCGACGGCTACACCGAGGCCGAACAGGCCGAGTTCCAGACCGACGCCGACCGGCACCTCAACGTGATGTGGTCGATCGAGCCGTTCAAGTCGTACCGGAACTACATCAACGTCTATCGGATCGACATCGTCTCCGGAGAGTCCGGCATCAGTTGCGACCCCGGCCTGGACGCGCCCAGGCGTACGACGCCGCTGAGCATGGGCTTCTGGGGCCGTTGTAACCCCAGCAGCGTCCAGCGCCTCATCACCATGGACAACGCCGCCGCCACCCGCTACGCGAACCTGGTGACCGGCACCGTGCCCGCCAACCGGCAGATCCTCGCGCTGGCCAACAGCGCCACCTATGGCGGCGCGGGCGGCACGTACGCCACCGCCTCCGGCAGCAACAGCATGTCCGCCCTGATCAGCCCGCACGAGCTGGGCCACTCCCTGGGCGGCCTGCAGGACGAGTACGACTACTACCAGCGCGGAGTCCCCGGCGGCGCTTACACCGGCCCCGAGCCGTCGAGCGCTCACCACACCCTGCTGACCGAGCAGCAGTTGCGCGACCAGCAGAAGAAGTGGTGGCGCTGGCTGGGCGAGCCGAGCGAGTCCGGCGGCCCGATCGGCCGCTACGAGGGCGGCCTCTATTACACGACCGGCGTGTGGCGGCCGAGCGCGCACTCGATGATGAAGACGCTCGGCTACTACTTCGACCAGGTCAGCCGCGAGATCATGACGCAGCGCATCACCGCCAAGACCACGCTGATTCAGGACGCGGCGCCCGCGGACGCGCCCGTCGGCGCCGATCGGGTGTTGTGGGTGGAGCCGATGCGTCCCGTGAGCCACTCGCTGACGACCACGTGGACCGTGGACGGCCGTGAGCTGCCGGGCGAGCGGGACACGCTCGACCTGCGCACGCTGAACCTGGCGCCGGGCACGCACACGGTCACGGCCGCCGTCTCCGACCCGACCGGGTTCGTCAGGGACCCGGCGATCAGGCAGTCCATGACCAGGTCCCGCACCTGGACGGTGGACACCGCGCTGACCACTCCGCCGGACGGCGTGGATCCCGCCGTCGTCTCCTCGACGCCGACGGACCGGCCGCTCGGCCGCGCCGACGTCGTGTACGTCGAGACCACCCACCCGGCCACCGCCGTCCCCGAGATCACCTGGACGCTCGACGGGAAACCCGTCAAGGGCGGCACCGACCTCGACCTGGGCGAGCTCGATCTCAGCCCGGGGGCGCACACGCTGACCGCGGCGCTCGGCGGACGCACGCTCACCTGGCCGGTCGACGCGGAGGCGCCGCGCACGGCGTACGAGCTGTCGCAGCCGCTGGCCAGGTCGGGCGACACCTACGTCTACAACGGCCCGTTCTCGATGCGGCTCACCGGGACCGACGACCGCGACGGGTATGTGGTCGCGGAGTCCAGGGTGGACGGCGACGGCTGGTTCAACTACTTCGGCTGGCCCACGTCCTCCGAGCTGCCGTGGACGTTCTCCGAGCAGGGCACGGTCATCGACTCGCTCATGTACGGCAAGCTGCCGCGCGGCCGCCACACGATCGAATACCGCTCGATCGACGCCGCCGGCAACCTCGGCAAGGCCAAGAGCTTCACCGTCACCACGATCGCGCCGCCGCCCGCCTGCACCCGCACGGTCACCGGCGAGCACCGGGGCGCCCTCGTCGTCGCCGGCGGCGTCACCTGCCTCGACCACGCGCAGGTGACCGGCCCCGTCACGGTCAGGCCCGGCGCCTCGATCGTGGTCACCGGCGGCCGTGTCACCGGCGCCCTGACCGCGTCGAAGCCGGCCGCCGTCCACCTGCTCGAAGCCCGCGTCGAGGGCGCACTGACCGTCAGCGGGGCGGCCGAGCTGGTCGTCGTGGGCGCTGAGCTGCGCGGCGCCGCGCTGCTGACCGGCAACACGGCGCCGATCCTGTCCGACACCACCGTCAAGGGAGCCCTCGCCTGCACCGGCAACACGCCCGCGCCCGCCGACCTGGGCGTGCCGAACAACCTGGCCGGCGCCGGCGCCGGCCAGTGCGCGAAGCTAGCCGCGGGCCCCGAGGGAGGAGCGTACGAGGCGGTCCAGCATGTCCGTCAATGACCGCGTCGCGCCGTCGCGGAGCCTGGCGTATTCCTCCTCCGGATACTGCCGGGGACCGTTTTCCACCAGCAGGATCAAGGAGAGGTAGGCCCGGTAGAGGTCGAGCCTGGTGAGCGCCGCCGGAGTCAGCTCCAGCGGCGTCACCTCGCGGTAGCCCGCCAGCAGCGGGTCGTCCTCGCGCAGCTCGCCGAAGATCGTCGGCGTGACGAACTCGGCGATCGGGTCGCCCCAGAACGCCCGCTCGTGGTCGATGATGGCCTGGATCCGCGGCGTGCCGCGCAGATCCAGGAAGACGTTGCCCACCCACACGTCGAAGTGCACCAGGTGCGGCGTCGTCACCTCGTCGAGCACGGGCGAGGCGGCCTCGAACACGGCCATGATCTCCTCGACCGGCCGGGGCAGCGGCGTCGGATAGCGCTCGGTGTCCCCAAGCAGCGCCGCCACCATCGCCAGAAACGCCTCCCGCCACGTCCGGCCCACGATCCCGGCGTGCGGGTAGCCGAACACCTCGCCGGTCACCGCGTTGAACCTGGCCAGATGGCGGCCCAGCTCACGGCGCAGCGCGGCCTCGTCGCCGGGCTTGACGTCGGGCTTGACGTCGTTCCACGACACCCCGTCCAGCGCGGCCAGCATCAGGTAGTCGCCGCCCAGCACCGGGTCGTCGTAACAGGCGTGCACCAGCGGCGCGACCGGGACCCCCGCCCCCGTGGCCAGCTCGATGGCGGCGGCCTCCATGCGCAGCAGGTTGCGCTCGTAGCTGAGCTGGTCCAGCTCGGGCGGCGGCGACAACTTCAGCACCACCTCGCGCCCGTCCTCGAGTGCGAGCCGCCAGACGGCGTTGGCGTAGCCGTCGGTCAGCTCGGTCGACGACCACACGCCCGTGCCCAGCGCCCGGTGGGCGAGTGCGTCGAGCTCGGCGGCGGTTAACTGGCGCTTGGTCCTGCTGTCCACGGAACTCCTCGCTGTCAGGCGGATTCGCGGCGTACGAGATGGGTGTCCAGGATCACGACGGGCTGGCGCAGCACCTCGCCGTTGATGCGGGCGACGAGCAGCTTGGCCATCTGCCGGCCCATGGCCTCGGTCGGCTGGTGGACGGTGGTCAGCGGCGGGTCGGCGCTCACCGCGGCCTTGGAGTCGTCGAACCCGATCACCGCCACATCCTCCGGGATCGCCCGGCCGGCGGCCTTGAGCACGCGCATCGCGCCCAGCGCCATCGGGTCGGACGCGGCGAACACCGCGTCCACCTCGGGATGGCGCTGCAGCAGCTCGGCCATCGCCGTGGCCCCGCTCTGCTCGGAGAAGTCCCCGTACACCACCAGCTCGGGCAGGCCCGAGGGCAGCAACGCGTCGCGGTAGCCGGCCAGTCGATCGACGCCCACGCCCATGTCCTGGGAGCCGGCGATCGCGGCGATCCGGCGGCGGCCGAGGCCCAGCAGGTGCTTGACCGCCTGACGGGCCCCAGCCCTGTTGTCCATGTCCACATAGCTGTAAGGGTTGAGGCCGACGGGGAGGCCGCCCAGCACGGTCGGCACGCCCATCGCCTCCAGCCGGCCCGGCAGCGGGTCGGCGCCGTGCAGCGACAGCAGCAGCACGCCGTCGACGTGCTGCCCCGTCAGGTAGGTCTCCAGACGCTCGTGCTCCTCGGGCGTGCGCGCCATCGCCAGGATGAGCTGCAGCCCGGTCTCGGCCAGCGCCGAGCCGATGCCGCGGATGGTGCCGGCGAAGTAAGGCTCGTCGAACACCCGCAGTTGCGACTCGGACACCACCAGCGCCACCGTGTCGGTGCGGCGCGTCACCAGGGCGCGCGCCGCACGGTTGGGCACGTAGCCCAGCTCGCGGATCGCCAGCTCGACGGCCTCGCGGGCCTTGGCGCTGACGTTCGGCGAGCCGTTGATGACTCTCGACACCGTGCCCCGGCCCACACCGGCCCGAGCCGCGACAGCCTCAAGAGTCGGTCGGTTCATGTTGCCTATTCTGCCGGATGATCTCCGAGTACCAGCGCGCGCTGTCCTTGAGCAGCCGCTCCTGGGTCTCGAAGTCCACATGGACCAGGCCGAACCGCTTGCCGTAGCCCCACGCCCACTCGAAGTTGTCCATCAGCGACCAGGCGAAATACCCCTCCAGAGGCACGCCCGCGTCGATGGCCTCCTTGCACGCGCCGAGGTGCGCCTCCACGTACGCCTGCCGCTCCCGGTCGTGCACCCGGCCGCCCACCAGCACGTCGTCGAAGGCGGCGCCGTTCTCGGAGACCACCATCGGGACCGCCGGGTACTCCCGCGCCACCCGCGTCAGGACCTCCACCAGGCCGCTCTCGTCGATCTCCCAGCCCATCGCCGTCACCGGTTGCCCGCCGCTGACGAACGACACGTGCTCGCTGCCCACCCACGGCGAACCCGTGTCCGTGGGAGCCGCCGACGCCGACTGCTTGCCGCCTGGTGCTCCCGAGACCGTGAAGCGGCTGTAGTAGTTGACGAGCAGCACGTCGATGGGCGCGTTAATGATCTTCATGTCGCCCGGCTGGATGAAGTCGATCTCGACAGGGAGGTCGTTCAGCACGTCTTCCGGGTAGCGGCCCAGCATCAGCGCGTCCAGGAAGAACCGGTTCTGCAGCCCGTCGATGCGCCGCGCCGCGTCCAGGTCCTCCACGCTGTCGGTCGCAGGGGTGATCGCGTACAGGTTGACGCAGCCGCCCACCCGCCGGGCGTCCATCGCCTGCACCGCCAGCCCGTGCGCCAGGTTGAGGTGGTGCGCGCCCCTGATCGCGTTCTGCGGCTCACGCCGGCCGGGGGCGTGCTCCCCCGAGGCGTAGCCGAGGAACGCGGCGCACCATGGCTCATTGACGGTGCTGAAGGTGTGCACGTGGTCCTTCAGCGCCTCGTGCACCTTCGCCGCGTAGTCGGCGAAGCGGTAGGCGACGTCGCGGTTGGGCCAGCCACCCTTGTCCTCCAGCTCCTGGGGCAGATCCCAGTGGTAGAGGGTCAGCCACGGGTCGATGCCGTGCCCGCGCAACTCGTCGGTGAGCCGCTTGTAGAAGTCCAGCCCCTTCTGGTTGACCTCGCCCGAGCCGGTCGGCTGGATGCGCGGCCAGGAGACAGAGAACCGGTAGGCCGTCAGGCCCAGCTCCGCCATGATGGCGACGTCGTCCCGGTAGCGGTGGTAGTGGTCGATGGCCACGTCCGCGTTGTGCCCGTTCAGCACCCGGCCCGGGGTCTTGGCGAAGGTGTCCCAGATGGAGACGCCCCGCCCGTCCTCCTGGACGGCGCCTTCGATCTGGTAGGCCGAGGTCGCCGCGCCAAACGCGAAGCCCGCGGGGAAGCGCAGCCCGGCACGCGTCTGTTCCTCTTGAGTCGTCACGCCTTGACCGCACCTTCCATGAGTCCGCCGACGATCTGACGGCCGAATGCGACGAATACCGCGATGAGCGGAATGATGGACAGCGCCGTGCCTGCGAAGATCAACGTGTAGTTCGTGGAGAACCGGGCGTTGAGCTGGGTGATGGCGATCTGCACGGTGGGGTTGTCCGGCGTCAGCACGATCAGCGGCCACATGAAGTCGTTCCACATGAGCATGAACGTGTTGATGCCGAGCACGGCCATGCCCGGCCGCACGGCGGGCAGCACGACGTTCCACCAGATCCGCAGCGTGGCGGCGCCATCCACCCTGGCCGCCTCGACCAGCTCCATCGGCACGGCCTGCCGGGTGTACTGGGTCATCAGGAACACGCCGAACCCGTTGAGCAGGTACGGCAGGATGACCGCCGTGAGCGTGCCCGTCCACTCCAGGCTCACCATGAGCCGGTAGAGCGGCACGACGCCCATCTGCTGCAGCGGCACTGCCATGGTCAGCAGCACGAGCACCAGCAGCAGGTTCCGGCCCTTGAAGTTCAGGTTGGCGAAGGAGAAGCCGGCCAGCGTCGAGATGATGACGACGGAGACGGTGACGACGCTCGCCACGATGAAGGAGTTCGTCAGGCCCAGCAGGAAGTGCGCGTCCGGGTTGTTGAGCACCGCGACGATGTTCTCGCCCAGGTTGCCGCCCGGCAGGAACGGCGGCGGCACCGCCACCGCGTCGGCGTTGGTCCGGGAGGCGATCACCAGCATCCAGTACAGCGGGAACGCCGACAGCAGGACGGCCACGCCCAGCATGACCCTGGTGAGGATGGTCGGAGACCAGTTGGTCATTTCGAGCCCCCGATCCTGCGCACGAACAGGAAGTTGATCGCCGCGCCGATGAGAATGAGCAGGAACAGCAGCCAGGCGGCCGCGGCGGCGTAGCCGTAGTCGAACTCGCGGAAGCCCTGCTTGACGATGAACATGGCCACCGTCTGGAACTGGCCCTGCGACCCGCCGTCGACGTTGCCGTTGTAGAACGTGGTCGGCTCGGAGAACAGCGTCAGCCCGCCGATCGTGGAGTTGAGCACCACGAAGATCATGGTCGGGCGCAGCATCGGCAGCGTGATCTGCCAGAACTGCCTGCGCCGCGATGCGCCGTCGATCGCGGCCGCCTCGTACAGGTCGCGCGGGATGGTCTGCATGCCGGCCAGGAAGATGATCGCGTTGTAGCCCGTCCAGCGCCAGTCGACCATGGTCGCGATGGCGATCCACGAAGGGATGCGCTCGGCCCGCCAGTTCAGCGCGTCCACGCCGAACCAGCTCAGGATCCAGTTGACCAGGCCCCAGTCGCGGGCGTACAGCTGCGTGAAGACCACCGCGACCGCGACCACCGAGGTCACCAGCGGCAGCAGCACGCTCATGCGGATCGCGAGGCGCAGCCTGAACCGCTTGTTGAGGGCATTGGCCAGGAACAGCGCCAGCAACATCTGCGGGACGGTGGCGATGACGAACATGCCGATCGTGTTGACGACGGCGCGCCAGAAGTCCTCGTCGGCGAGCAGCGCGGTGTAGTTGCCCAGCCCGGCCCACTCCGTGGTCCCGGCCAAGTCGTAGTCGTAGAGCGAGTAGTACAGCGTGAAGGCCAACGGGAAGAGCCCGAAGGCGGCGAACAGGATGAAGTAGGGGGACACCAGGGCGTACGGCATCGCCTTGACGTCCAGCCGGGACCGCCAGCGGCGGCCCGGCGGGCGGTCACGCCGATGCGAGTTCCGCATCGCCCGCGGAAGGGTGTCGAGGCTCATAACAGACCTTTTCGGCAGCTTGTCGGCAGCAACAGGCCCGGCCCGCTGGTGGCGGGCCGGGCGGGGAGATCAGCCCGCGGCCTTGACCGCGTCGTCGACCAGCTGCTGCCAGGCCTTGTCGTGCGGAACGGAGCCGTCGTCCATGCCCTGGATGACCGACTCGATGGCGTTCTTGACCTGGGCGTGCTTCACGCCGAGGAAGACCGGCTGCAGGCTCGACGCCGACTTGGCGAAGATCTCACCGATGGGGGCGTCGTTGAAGAACTCGTTCTTCGCGCCCTGCACGGCCGCCTCCTGCTGAGCCTTGGTGTTGCTCGGCATGTTGCCGAAGTCGGTGAAGATGCTCGCCTGGGTCTGCGCCTGCGTCAGGTAGTCGGCCACCATGGCCGCTTCCTTCGGGTTCTTGGACTGCTTGGGCACGGCCAGCCAGGAGCCGCCCCAGTTGCCGCCGCCGCCCGGCACGGACGCGACGTCCCACTTGCCCGCGCCGCCGTCGCCGGCGTTGCCGCTGACCACGCCGAGCATCCAGGACGGGCAGCCGAGCGTGGCGAACGAGCCCTTCTGGGTGCCCGCCGCCCACTCGTCGGTGAAGTTGCGCAGCTTGGCGGTCAGGCCACCCTGGCTCATCTTCGAGGCGAAGTCGAAGGCTGTCTTCACCGCCGGGTTCTTGTCGACGATGAGGTTGTTCTGCTGGTCGAAGTAGGCGACGTTGCCGTTCTTGGCCGCCTCCTGGTAGAGCACCACCTGGTACAGCGTGTTGGTGCCGTCAGCCCACTTGGTGTCCTTGACCTTGCCCTGGAACTGCTGGCCGACCTTCATGAACTCGTCCCACGTCGGCCACAGGGCGCTGACCTCCGCCCGGTCGGTCGGCAGGCCGGCCTTCTTGAACAGGTCCGTGCGGTAGCAGATGCTCATGCCGCCGATGTCGGTGCCCAGGCCGAAGACCTTGCCGTCGGTGCTGACACCGGTCTCCCACTTCCAGGCGGGGAAGTCGGCCTTGCGGGACTCCAGACCGTACTCCTTCAGGTCGGCCCACCACTCGGGGTGCGCCTTGGCCAGGCCCATGCCGCCCTCGTCGATGCCGACCACGTCGCCCGCGCCGTTGCCGGCCTGCAGCCACTGGATCATCTGCGGCCAGTACTGCTGCTCGAACTGGTCGGTGAGGTTCTCGTGCTTGATCTGGATGTCTTTGTGCTCGGCGTTCCACTTGTCGATGACGTTCTTGTAGCCGAAGTTCGTGCCGCCGCCGAAGGTCTGCACGCGGATCGTGACCGGCTGGGCCGCCGAGGAGGCCGGAGCGCCGCTGGACTGGGGGGTGCTGCCGGAGCCGCAGGACGCGACGGTCAGCGCCGCCGCGGCGACCACCGACGCCGCGACAAGGCTGCCGCGACGCTTGCTGATCATCATGGTGGACCCCTTCTCGGGTGAATGTTGGGGGGAGTGCACCGCGGCATACGCTCCGCCGCGGTGGGAGTGTTTGGGAGCGCTCCCACAAAGGGTGCCCTTGCGGCGTCTACACGTCAATCCACCGAAACGCAACCGTTACCAATGGTGCGATTTGGAAAGATGAAGTCGGACTTACAAGGATAAAGTACGCAAAGACCCGATTGGGAGCGCTCCCACCACAAGAGACATCTTTTGTGTCACATCCTGGGCATGTCGCCCGTACACCTTCGCTTGCTCACAGTCACCCCCGGCGTTGCGGGCCTCCGAGTAGGGCCCCGACGGAGTGCGCAGCGAGTCGCGCCCTCGGAGATCACCCGCGAGCAACGCACCTGAGCCCGCCAGGGGATCGGCTCTTCTGGCCGACCGCGGCCGCATGGCCGGCGTGGCCCGGACTCAGGGCGGGGTGGGCGCGGTGCCGGCGCGGCAGGCGGCGGCGCGTTCCTCCAGCAGTGTGCGCTCGCGGGCGTTGCGGGTCATGCCCGCCGCCCGCTCGAACTCGGCTTGTGCCTCCTCCCGCCGTCCCAGCTTGAACAGGAAGTCGCCGCGGACGCTCGGCAGCAGGTGATAGTCCTTCAGCGAAGGTTCCTCCATGATCTGGTCCAGGAGCTCGAGCCCGACCGCCGGGCCGTAGGCCATGGACAGGGCGACCGCCCGGTTGAGCTCGACGACGGGGGAGCGCGACAGCTTGGCCAGCTCTTCGTACAGGCCGGCGATGCGTATCCAGTCGGTGTCCTCGGGGTTGAGCGCGCGGGCGTGGCAGGCGGCGATGCCGGCCTGGAGCGCGTAGGGGCCGTGGGCGCCGCCGAGGTCTTCCATGCGCTCCAGGGCGGTCAGGCCGCGGCGGATGAGGAGCTGGTCCCAGCGGGCGCGGTTCTGCTCGAGCAGGAGGATGGGCTCTCCGGAGGGGCCCACGCGGGCCGCTGAACGGGACGCGTGGATCTCCATCAGCGCCACGAGCCCGTGGACCTCCGGTTCCTTGGGCAGCAGGCCCGCCAGGACCCGGCCCAGGCGCAGGGCGTCCTCGCACAGGGCGGGGCGCATCCAGTCGTCGCCGGCCGTGGCCGAGTAGCCCTCGTTGAAGATGAGGTAGATGACCTCCAGGACGGCGGCCAGGCGGCCGGCCAGCTCGGCGCCCTGCGGGACCTCGAAGGGGATCTGCTTGTCGGCCAGGGTGCGCTTGGCGCGGACGATGCGCTGCGCCACCGTGGACTCCGGGACCAGGAACGCGCGGGCGATCTCCTCGGTGGTCAGGCCGCCGAGGACGCGCAGCGTCAGCGCCACCCGCGCCTCCATCGACAGTGCCGGGTGGCAGGCGGTGAACACCAGGCGCAGGAGGTCGTCCTCGATCTCGTCGACCTCGGGGAGCTCTGCCTCGTGCTCCAGCCGGTGCCCGAGCTCGGCGAGGTTGCGTTCGAGGCGTTCGTTCCTGCGGATCAGGTCGATGGCGCGGCGCTTGGAGACCGTCATCAGCCAGGCGCCGGGGTTGCGCGGCACCCCGGACTCGGGCCACTGCTCCAGGGCGGCGACCAGCGCGTCCTGTGCCAGCTCCTCGGCAAGGCCGACGTCGCGCACCAGCCGGGCCAGTCCGGCGATGAGCCGGGCCGCCTCGATCCGCCAAACCGCCTCGATCGCGCGATGCGTGTCGGTAGCCGTCACGGGCCCATAAGACCAGGGCCGCACGCCGCCTCGCAACCGCTGCCGCCGCCGTGGTCACGCGGTAGGTGCTGGGCGTGGACGACGCCGCGCTGATGAGGCGGCCGGTGCCGCGGTCAGTCGCCGGGCTGGTCGGCGCGGAGGCGCTCGCGCATGGCCTCCGCACGCTCGCGCTCCTCGGCGGGCATCGAGTCGTCCGGCACGTCCGAGGCGTCGAACACCCGCCACACATCCAGCCCGATCCCCTCGTGCCCCGGCGGCACCGGGAGGCGCAGCGCCCACTCGAGGGCCTCTTCCCTGGACTTCACCTGGATCAGCCAGAACCCGGCGATGAGCTCCTTGGCCTCGGCGAACGGCCCGTCGATCACGGTGGCCTTGCCGCCGCTGTAGGCGATCTGCGCACCCTGCGAGCTCGGGTAGAGCCCTTCGGCGGCCAGCAGCACTCCGGCCTTGGCCAGCGACTCGTTGTAGGCGTGCATGTTGTCGACGAGCTCCTGGCTGGGCAGCACCCCGGCCTCGGTCTCCGCATTGGCCTTGCCGACGATCATGAACTTCATCGGTGTTTCTCCCTTCACGCGTCAGCGACGTCTCGCCAACGCGTCGAACGGCTGCGGGGCGAATCGACACTCTTTCGCGAAGTTCCGCGCCGCGCCACTCCGGACCAAAAAATCTACGTTGTAAAGGCGTCCAGCTGGTCGAGGAACGCGCGGGCGGCAGGACCGCAGTCGGCCAGCGACGGGACGGCCAGCCCGAGCGAGCGGGTCATACCCGGCTTCAGCGGCCGGGTGACCACCGCGCCGAGGTCCGCGGGCAGGCCCAGGGTGGGAACGATGCTGACCCCGAGCCCCGCGGCCACCATCTCGAGGATGGCAGCCGGGCCGCTCGCCTCGAAGGCGACGTCGAGCCGTACGTCCGACGCCCGCGCCGCGGTCATGATCAGCGGGCGGCAGCCGGCGGTGGTCAGGATGAACGGCCGGCCGGCGAAGTCGGCGAGATGCACCACTGCCTGATCGGCGAGCGGGTGGCCGGCGGGCAGCACGGCCACCATGTCGTGGGTGCTCAGCGGGACGGTGTCCAGTCCGGGGGCGGGCAAGGTCACGACGCCGACCTCGGCGGCGCCCCGGTGCAGCCAGGTCCGGATGTCGTCGTCCACCCCCTCGAACAGCCGTACGCGCACCTGCGGGTAGCGGTCTGTGAACGCGCGCAGCAACCGGGCGATGAGCGTTCCCGTGGCGCTGGGGAGGCTGGCCAGGCGCAACTCGCCGGTGATCTGGCCGGCGGCGGCCGCCACGTCGGCGCGGACGAGGTCGAAGTGGCGCAGCGCCTCGCGGGCCCGGTCGACCGCGCGGCGGCCGGCCTCGGTGAGGGCGATGCCGTCGCGGTGGCGTACGAACAGGGCCGCGCCGAGCTCGCGTTCGAGCGCGGCGATGGCGCGGCTGACGGCGGGCTGGGACATGCCGGTGTGGTCGGCGGCGGCGGTGAAGCCGCCGTGCTCGGCGACCGCGATCAACGCCCGGAGCTGCGCTAACGTCATAGCGGCATACCCTAATTGGTATTTGACCGGCGGTTGGTCAGAACCCGATGGTTATGCCATGTCTGAGCGAATGACGATCGAAGTCGACGGGCGGCAGGCCAGCTATCTGACCGCGGGCGAGCGGGGTCCCGTGGTGTTGCTGCTGCACGGGACGTACTGGAGCCGGGTCTGGCAGCCGGTGCTGGACGAGCTGGCGGCGGCGGGGCTGCGTCCCGTCGCGGTGGATCTGCCGGGGCTGGGGCGCTCCGAAGGGGAGCTCACGATGGCGACGGCGGCGGTCCCGGCGCTGGCCGGGTGGGTGGCCAGGTTCGCGGCGGCGGTGGGCGCCGGTGAGCCGCTGGCGGTGGCGGGGCACGACATCGGGGGCGCGGTGGCGCAGCACCTGCTGGCTGCGGGTGAGGTGAAGGTGGGGCGGCTGGCGCTGGTCAACTCGGTCACGTACGACTCGTGGCCGGTGCCGGGCGTGGCCCGTTTCCGCGATCCGGCGGTGGTGGCGGCGGTGACCGCGGAGGAGCTGCTGGCCGCCCGCCGCACGGCCGTCGCCACGGCGCTGCACCGCCCCGCGACGGAGGCCGAGCTGGCCGACTACCTGGACCCGTGGAACGACGTCCGGGTGCGACGGTCGTGGATGGCGCTGGCGGGCGCCGCCGACAGCCGCTACACGCTGGACCTGGTGCCCGCGCTGCAGGCCGACGGGACGCCGAAGCTGCTGGTGTGGGGGGAGGACGACACCTTCCAGGAGGTCGGGTACGCCGAGCGTTTCGCCGCCGAGATGCCGAACACCTCCCTGGTCCGCGTCCCGAACGCCGGTCACATTCCGATGGAGAACGATCCGGCCGCGGTCGCCGCCGCTCTGGGGCGGTTCTTCGCGGAGTGATGGATGGGCGATCACGGGAAGAAGCCCCTGAACGCCGCGAGCGCGCGTCCCGCGGAGGGACGCGCGCTCGTTCGGATGTGCGGAGGGTCAGGCGGCGTACTCGGGGTAGCCGTAGCCGACGATCTGCGACTTCGGCCGCACCCGCTCTTCGACCTTGCCGTTGCCGGTGTTGCCCTCGACGGTGGAGACGGTGCCGTCCTGGTTGTCCTTCACGACGAAACCGACGTGGTTGATGTCGCTGATGTCCTTGCTGCCGCTCCAGGAGAAGTACACGACGGCGCCGGGCTTGGCGACGGTGCCGAAGCGGTTGTTGGCCTTGAACCACTTGGCGTGGGCGACGGTCCAGGCGTCCCAGCCGATCTGCGGGCGGGCGCCGGTCTGCTCGCCGACCCAGGAGATGAACATCGCGCACCAGGGAGCGTTCAGGTACTCGGCGCGGCTGCCGCCGTCGCGGGCGATGGTCTCGGCGGCGCGCTGGGAGTTGGCGTACCACTGCTGGTACTTGGTGCCGCCGCCGGCGGCGTTCTCGCTGGTGCCGACCTGGGATTTGGCCAGGGCCAGGACCTGGGCAGCGGTGACGTTGATCTTGTTCTCGTCGGTCGTGGCGGTCTTGATGCCGGCGTGCTCGGCCTTGGAGGCGACCGGCTGCTTGTCCGCATTGGCCGTCGCGGCGATGGCGGTGCCCGTGACGTGAGCGGTGGCTGCGGAGGCGAGGATGGTGGCGCCGAGGGCGAGGCGCGCGACGTTGATCTTGTGGGCAGCGAAAATGGGGTGCTTGGCCATCGGGGGATTACTCCTTGCTTCCATGCCGCTTACCGGGTTAGCTGACGGGCTCGGGCGTGGAAGCTGCCCTACGGCACCGAAGTGCCGATTCGCCCCAAAGGACTGGGTCCCCGGTTCCGCACAAGGCGGATTCAGCGGTCACAGGACGGTCCTGTGATGTTTCGTGCGATGGTCGGACATGTCCGGACAAACCGGACGCATGCCGCAAGATGCCCCATAAGGTAATACATGAGGCAAGGGGATTACAACTACATAAAAGCCCAGCTAGGCGAGTTGCCTGCGAGCGTCGGCCAGAAGCCCCATCATGGCAAGGGATTCGTCAAGCGGCATGATCGAGCTTTCGGTCCTGCCCTCGGCCGTGGCGGCACGGACTTCGCGGAGCTCTCCGGCGTAACCGTTGTCGGCCGGATCGAGCACGTGCTCTTCCGGCTCGATTGATGGGCCGGTGAGGACGATCCGCTGCGGCGCCCAGAACGGAGCCTGGATGTCCGCCCGCATCAGAGTCCCTACAACGCTGGCATTGTTCGGGTAATTCCCGAGCAACGAGGTCGACACGAGAGCGTGCCTGCCACCGGGATAGAGCAAAACGCCGGCGGTCTCCGCGTCCACCCCGTTCGGGGCCACGGAGCCGGTGACCCGCAGGCCGGAGGGCATGCCGAGGAGCAGCTGGGCCAGCCCGAACGGGTAGATCCCCAGGTCGAGCAGCGCGCCGCCGCCCAGCTCGGGCGCCCAGAGCCGGTGGGCGGGGTCGTAGGGCAGGGAGAAGCCGAAGGAGGCCTGCACGGAGCGGATCTCGCCGAAGCGCTCATCGGAGGCGATCTTCTGGATGAGGGGGTTGAACCTCATCCACATGGCCTCCATCAAGAAGACGCCCGCCTCGCGTGCCAGGCGCACCATCTTCTCGGCGTCGTCCACGGTGGCCGCCAGCGGCTTCTCGCACAGCACGGCCTTGCCAGCGGCGATGGCGGCCTCGGCGACCTGAAGGTGCTGGGCATGCGGAGTGGCCACGTAGATCGCGTCCACGGCCGGGTCGGCGCACAGCCGCTCATAGGAGTCGTAGGCCGACTCCGCGCCCAGCGTCGCGGCCAGGGCCTGCGCCCGGCCGAGGTTCCTGGAGCCGACGGCGGCCACCCGCATGCCCGGTTCGGCCACGATGGCCGCTCCCACCGTGCGCGCTATGCCGCCTGTCGCCGCTATTCCCCATGCAAAATCCCGCACAAGGGGAGATCGTAGACGTATCAGGTCATGTTGAAGGTGTCGGGGTCGGGTCCGATGCGCTTGTTCCTGTTCATGGCGCCGATCGCGGCCATGTCCTCGGCGTCGAGGATGAAGTCGAACACGTCGATGTTCTCGCGGATCCGCGACGGGGTGGCGGACTTGGGGATGACGACGTTGCCGAGCTGCAGGTGCCAGCGCAGCACGATCTGGGCGGGCGTCTTGCCGTACTTGCCGGACAGCACGCTCAGCGCCGGGTCGTCGAGCAGGCCCTGGCCCTGGCCCAGCGGGCTCCACGCCTCGGTCAGGATGCCGTTGGCCTCGTGGAAGGCGCGCATCTCGCGCTGCTGCAGGTAGGGGTGAAGCTCGATCTGGTTGATGGACGGCGTGATCTCGGTCTCGTCCATGAGCCGGGTCAGGGTCTGGACGGTGAAGTTGGAGGTGCCGATGGCCTTGGCCCGCCCGTCACGGTAGATCTTTTCGAGGGCCTTCCACGCCTGCACGTACTTGTCCTGCTTCGGGACCGGCCAGTGGATGAGGAAAAGATCGACGTAGTCGAGGCCCAGCCTGGCCAGGCTCTCATCGAAGGCCTGCTCGGCGCGGCCGTGGTCGGCGTTCCACAGCTTGGTGGTGACGAACAGCTTATGGCGGGGGCGCTTGGCGCTGCGCACGGCCCGGCCCACGCCCTCCTCATTGCCGTACGCGGAGGCGGTGTCGATGTGCCGGTAGCCGGCCTCCAGAGCGATCCGCACGGTTTGCTCGGCCTCGCCGCCGGGAATCTGCCAGACGCCGAACCCGAGCTGCGGGATCTGCACGCCGTCGGTATTGAGCATGAGCGAGTTCATACCCTCCATTGTTCACGTTCCGTTCCGGGCGGCTTAAGGCGACAAGGCTAACTTGGAGCGGTCATGAACGGGCCATCACCCGGCGGGGAGGGCGAACGAGTGGTCGAACAGGCGTCGGCCTGGGTGGAGTCCCCGCTCCAGATGCTGTGCGCCGTCGAGGCCCACCACGCCGGGCTCCTCGGGCCCACGACGGCCGTCGTGCCGCGAGCGGGCCTGCGGCCACTGAAGGCCACGCGCAAGGAGCTGCGCAGGCTCGGGTTGCCCGAGGGCCTGGAGCTGGCCGAGCCGCGCGACCAGATGCCGCGGCGCGTGCAGGCCGTGGGTGACGCCTTCTCCGGCAAGGTGCAGCTGCGCTGGCTGATCTCCAACCCGGGCCGCATCGTCATCGTCGACGACGGGCTGGCCACGATCCGGCTGCTGGAGCTGCTGGCCGCGGGGCCCCGCCGGCCGCTGCTGCGGGCCCGCGCGCAGCCCACCAAGCTGCGCACCGTGCTCGGCCTGGCGGCCGCGCTGCGGCTGCGGCTGAGCAAGGTCTCCGTCTTCACCGCGCTCGACGTGGACAAGGATCTGGAGGACGGCGTACGCCGCGCCGGCGTCGACCTGGTGCGCCACGACTTCGCCTGGCTGCGTGCCCAGCCGCCCAGCGCCGAGGGCCCCGCCGAGCGCACCGTCGTCCTCGGCACCTCGCTCGTCAGGAACGGCCTGGTCCACCGCGACCGCTACATGCGCTGGCTGACGGACCTGGCCTCGCAGGAGCCGGTCGCCTACTACCCGCACCGCCGCGAGGACCCCGTGGACGTGGCGCTGATCCGGGAGCGCCCCGGGATCACCGTCCACGACGCCGGCGCGCCCGCCGAGCTGACCCTGCGCGGCCTGGACTCCGGCCAACGCGTGCTCAGCCTTCCGTCGACCGCGATCACCTCGCTGCGGGTGCTGCTGAGCCCGCGCGGCGTCGCCGTCGAGCCCGTGGACGTTCCCGAAGACTGGTGGACCAGCAGGGCGGCTCCCGCCCTTCGCTCGCATCTGACTGGAGTGTCCGGTTGAAAGTGTTGGCGGTCGCCGACTCCGACTCGTACCTGAAGTGGGCGGCCTGCCTGCTCGCCGATCTGCCCGAGGGCTGCGTGACGGACCTGGTGGTGGTCCGCACGCCGATCGCGCCCTCGCCCGAGCAGATCGCCGCGGCCGTGGGCGAGCGGGAGGCGCCCGCGGTGATGTCGGCCCGGTCAGTGCGCCGGGCGGCCGAGCGCATCCAGCCCGACGTGATCCTCGTGGCCTGCACGGGACCGGTCGTGGACGTGCTGGTGGCCGAGGTGCTCGCGGACCTGAGGCCGCGGCCGGTGTTCGTCAGCGGGCTGCCGGGCATCTCGGTGCCGGCGACCGACAAGGCGTGGCAGTACCGCAGCGGGTGTGACCTGTTCGTGGTGCACAGTGAGCGGGAGGTGGCCGAGTTCGGCGAGATCGCCCGCAGGCTCGGCGGGGGAGGGGCGGTGGGCCTGGCCCGGCTGCCGTTCCTGCGGTCCAAGGTGGCCGCCCAGGGGGGCAACCGGGTGGTGTTCGCCACTCAGGCCAAGGTGCCGCGCGAGCGCGAGGAGCGTGAGCGGATCCTGGTGGCGCTGGCCGAGCTGGCGCGGCTGCGGCCCGACCTGGACGTGGTGGTCAAGCTGCGGGCGCTGGAGGACGAGCGGCAGACGCACAACGAGCGCCACCACTACCAGCGGCTGTGGCGGGAGATGGGCGAGCCGGGGCGGCTGGTGTTCGAGGCCGGGTCGATGCACGATCAGCTGATGCGGGCCGCCGGATTCGTCACGGTCAGCTCGACGGCGGCGCTGGAGGCCATCGCGCTGGACGTGCCGTTGCTGGTGCTGCGCGACTTCGGCGTCAGCGCCGAGATGATCAACCTGGTGTTCGAGGGCAGCGACCTGCTGGGGACCCTCGACGAGCTGGCGGCGGGCGACTTCCGCACGGCGTCGGCGGCCTGGTGCGCGGCCAACTACTTCCATCCGGTGGAGCGCAACGACTGGGCGGGGCTGCTGACCGGGCTGGTCATCTCCCGGCCGCGGGTGCCCGCCAAGTCGCTGCTCGACGGGCCTGAGTTCGCGGCGGCGCGGCGGCGGGCCAGGCTGCGGGTGGAGGTGCCGCCCACGATGCTGCGGGCCGGCTACAAGGCCAAGCGGCGCATGCGCCGCTACCTGCGCGCCCTCACCTGACCCCCGGCCCCTTGCCGCCGCTCCTTCGCCGCCGCGCGGGGCGGTGAGCGCGACGATGCCGCGGATCACGCGCCTATGGCCGGGCGCTGAAAAGCCGACGCATACGTCGAGGCCCCTGGCAGAGAGCCAGGGGCCTCGACGCCGGGCGATCAGATCGCGGATCGGATCTTCCGCCGCAGCCGGGTGAGCGTGCTGGGCTTGGCCACGAAGCCCAGCGTCTCCAGACGCTTGCGCTTGAAGTAGCGGGCGTCGAACTCGATGCCGGCAGGCCGCAGGTCGGGGTAGGCCTCGGCCTGCATGCAGTAGCCGACCGCGCGCACCAGCGCCGGCAGGTCCACGGCCGGGGGCTGGTCGATGTGGCCTTCGGCCGACAGCCGCGGCAGCAGCGCGTCCACGATCGTGACCGGGATCCGGTTGCTGTTCTCGTACGGCGCCAGCCGGTCCAGCACGAGCTCCGTGCCGTAGGAGGCCACGGACAGTCCGAAGTAACGTTGCGCCGTCACCAGCCCGGTGGAGAAGCAGCCGACGACCAGCTCGGGCCGGAGTGCGGCGAAGCACACCTCGGCCGGAACGCTCTCCCCGGGCACCGACAGCCGCACCCCCAAGGGCTCGGCCGCGGCCCGCATCAGCTGGGCGTGCCGGCGCCCGGCGGCCGGGTGCGGCTTGAACACGATGTTGGTGTAGCCGCGGGCGGCCAGCGCCTTGAGCATCGTCTCGTGCAGCGCCGCCTCCTCCTCCGGCGTGACGATCTCCAGGGCCGACAGGTATTGGCCGAGGATGACGGCCTGCCCGGCCATCATGTCGGGGGCGGTGGAGGTGACCTCCCGCACGATCGCCAGGAAGCGTTCGGCGGGCAGGATCTCGGGCGCGACGCCGTACTCGCTGAGCAGCAGCGGCGTCAGCCCCGGCACCAGGTCCAGGTGGAGCAGCCGTTCGATGCGGCGGAAGATCTCGGCGGGCAGCGGGTCGCGGGTCGGGCCGTAGCTCATCAGCCCGTCGGAGTAGACCGTGATCGGGCAGTCGCGCACCAGCCCGGCGATCGTCCGCGCGGGCGGCACCGCGATCGACTCGACCACCAGCTCCTCGACCCCGTCCAGCCCCCAGTGGGAGCGGATGAGGCGCTCCATCATCGGCACCTCGATGACGCGTGCCTTCCAGTCCGACGGGTGCAGCGGCGCGATGAGGTCGTTCCAGGAGTGCACCTCGTCGAAGCGCGAGCGCAGCACCGCGAAGCCGGGCGTCTTGTCCAGCGGCGTCGACACCTCGGGGATGGAGGCGTTGTTGGACACGACGAGGACGCGCCGCCCGTCGCCGAACCGGCCGTCGTCGATCGCGGCGGCCAGCGACATCGCCCCGAACAACGTCGAGGCGTAGAAGACCTTCACGATGTCTCCTCCCGGTCGCGGCGGACCCGGACGTGCGGACTGGGTGGCAGGTCGGGCGCCAGGGCCCGCAGTGTGGCCTCGCGCTCGATGGACATGCGCGACACCGCCTCGGACACGATCTCCGCCGGCAGCGAGCGCACCATCTGCGCGCCCCGCTCCTCGAAGCGGGCGCGCAGCGTGGGCGTGAACCGATCGGCGATCTCCAGATGGTGGGCAAGCAGCGCGCAGAAGTTCCGTGCCGCCTTGGGCATGAACTCCGGCTCCAGATCCTTGAACACCAGCTCGAAGGCGTCGAAGAAATGCAGTTGGCGCTCGTCGCCGACCTGGGTCAGCGACCCCGACACCATGCGCCGGTAGAACACCCCGGCCAGCGACACCACGGCGAACGAGGCGGCCTCCCGGTGCAGCCGCCAGATCCACGGCCGGTCCTCGGCGGTGTGCAGGGAGCCGGGGAAGTGCAGCAGGTCACCCAGCGAGCGCCGGTAGACCCCGGCCCAGGCGTAGGGGTAGTCGACCATCGTCCGCACATTCGCGGGCAGGATCGCCTCGCGAGGGTTGAGCACCGTGCCCCTCCGCGCCAGAGGGGCACGGTGCACGACCCGCTTTCGGCCCTCGACCTGCACGTGGTCGGCGCGCACGAAGTCGCAGCCGAGCCCGTCGATGGCATCGACGAGCCGTGCGAGGTAGCCGGGGGCGAGCCAGTCGTCGCCGTCCATGTACGTCACGTACCGGCCGGAGGCCGCCGACAGGCCCGTGTTGCGGGCGTCGGCGAGCCCTACCGGCGCGGGATTGCGCAGTACGGTCAGCCCGGGGAGATCGGCGCGGAAGTCGTCGATGATGTCCCCGGTGGCGTCTACGGACCCGTCGTTGACGACGATGAACTCGAAGTCGTGCCGAGCGTTACGGCAGAGCGAGGTGAGCGCGTCGGCGATGAAACGCTCGCCGTCTCGAATCGGCACGACGACCGAGAGCGTGATCAATGGTTTGTTCTTCCTGGTGGTGACGGTCAGACGGTCACCCGGCGAAGGCGGGCCTTCGGGGCCTCCTCGCCGGGGAAGACGCGCTTGACGCCGTCGCCCATGGCCTGCTCGATGATCCGGATGTCACGCACGAGGTGCTCGAGCCCGGACGGCTCCAGCGAGGCCGCGTGGTCGGAGCCCCACATCGTCCGGTCGAGCGTGATGTGCCGCTCCACGCACACGGCGCCGAGCGTGACGGCGGCCAGCGAGATCTGCAGGCCGCGCTCGTGACCGGAGTAGCCGACGGGGACGCCGTAGCGCTCCTTGAGCGTGGTGATCGTGCGCAGGTTGGCTTCCTCCGGCGGCAGGGGGTAGGTGGACGTCGCGTGCATCATGATCAGCCTATCGGTCCCGAGGATCTCCACGGCCGCGTCGATCTCCGACAGCGTGGACATTCCGGTTGACAGGATGATCGGCTTGCCGGTGGCCGCCAGGGCCCGCAGCAGCTCGTGGTCGGCCACGCTGGCCGAGGCCACCTTGTGCGTCAGGACGTCCATGTCCTCCAGGAACTCGATGGACGGCACGTCCCACGGCGAGGCGAACCAGTGCACGCCACGCTCGTCGCAGTATTTCGCGATCTGCCGGTATTCGTCGCGGCCGAACTCGGTCCGCTCCTTGTACTCCAGGTACGTCATCTCGCCCCACGGCGTTTGCCTGATCTGGCCCTTCTGCTCCTCGGGCACGCAGATCGCGGGGGTGCGCTTCTGGAACTTGACCGCCTGGCAGCCGGCATCGGCGGCCACGTCGATGAGCCGGCGGGCGATGTCGAGGTCGCCGTTGTGGTTGATGCCGATCTCGCCGATGACGTAGACGGGCTCCCCGTCGCCGACCAGCACGTCACCGATCGCCACCGGGCCGAGCTGAGGCCGTTCCTTGACCTCGACCACAGGCACCTCGGGGCGGGCGGCCACGACGCGGTCGCACAGCTCGCGCACCGCGCCGGAGCCGCCGGCCGTGGTCAGCACCACCCGGGCGGCGGCGCGCACCCGCGGGTGGGCGTCGGGCGTGGCGACGGGCCAGCCGACCTCGCCCATCGGGCCCAGGTCGTTGACGTCGTTGCCGACGTAGGCCACGCGGGCCGGGTCGAGGCCCTCGATGCGCAGCCAGTCGCGCAGCACGGTCCTCTTGTCGGCCAGCCCCTGCAGCACGGGGACGCCGAGCTTGCGGGCGCGGGCGGCCACGACCGGGTTGTGCTCGGTGGACATGATGAGGACCTTGACGCCGGAGCGGCGCAGCAGCGACACGCCCATCCCGTCCGAGCGGCTGACGAGCACCATCTCGCGGCCGTCGGAGTCGACGTAGGCGCGGTCGTCGGTGTGCACGCCGTCGAAGTCGGTGATGACGGCGTCGACGTCGATGGGCTCGGGCTTGTCGACGAACGGCGCGAGCGCGCGGACCAGCTCCAGGTCCTCGGGGTTGTCGACCTCGATGGCGTGCTGCGGCGGCACCGGCTGCACGGCGATGGCGCCGAAGAAGCGGTGGCCGTGCTCGCGCAGCCCGGAGGTGCGCATGACGTAGAAGGCGCCGTTCTCGCGGAACTCGGGGTCGCGGTCCTGCCGGCGCTGGCGGACGGCGGGGTCGTGGTTGACGCCGCCGCCGGTGGCGGTCCAGAGGAACTCGTGCGTCGGCAGGCCCGACACGACCGAGTCGGCCTCGCCGTCGAGCACCTTGCGCACGGCGGCCGACAGGTCGTCGGGGTCGATGAACGCGCTCGTGCACTGTACGAGCACGACCACCTCGGGGTCCTCGCCGAGAGCGTCGAGCGCGTGCAGCACGGCGGACTCGCTGGAGGCGGTCGCGCCGCTGAGCTCCTCGGGACGCTCGACGACGAGGGCGCCGGCCTCGCGGGCGGTCTCGGCGATCTGGGCGTGGTCGGTGCTGACCACGACCTGGTCCACGAGCTCGGCGCGCACGCAGGCCCGCACCGCGCGGGTGACCAGCGGGACGCCCCCGACCAGGGCGAGGTTCTTCAGGGGTACGCCCGCCGAACCTCCGCGGGCGGGAACAACGGCCAAGACTCGCAAGGTGTGTCTCCTCAAAGCATCGGATTGCACCCAGAAGCTAGAGGGCCGGATTGAACGGCCAGCGTCACCGTCATTAACTTTCTATGGGGATCCGGTAGAGAAGCTCTGGCCGGCCCACTGCGCCGTACTGCGGCATGCGGGCCGCCACACCCAGCTCTACCAGGTGTTCCAGGTAGCGGCGGGCCGTCACACGGGACACTCCTATCGCGTCGGCCACGGCTTGCGCCGGCATGCCCTCGGGCCGCTCGCGCAGCTTGGCGGCCACGGCGTCGAGGGTGTCCTTCGACATGCCTTTCGGCAGCTCCGAGCTGCCTCTGAGGGTGCCGAGCACGCGGTCCACGTCCCCCTGGCCGACGGCGACCCCGGCCTCGTCCTTGAACCGGGCGTAACGGGTGAGCTTTTCGAGCAATGTCGCGAACGTGAACGGCTTGAGAAGGTATTGGGAGATGCCGAGCGACACCGCCGAGCGGACCACGGCCAGGTCGCGGGCGGAGGTGACGGCGATGATGTCGCACATGAGGCCGCCCGCGCGCACGGCCCGGCACACCTCCAGGCCGTGCATGTCCGGCAGGTGCAGGTCGAGCAGGATGAGGTCCACGGGCCTCTTGCGCAGGAAACGCAGCGCCTCGCCGCCGGAGCGGGCCACCCCGGCCACCTCGAAGCCGGGCACCCGCTCGACGTAGATGCGGTTGGCCTCGGCGGTGATCTCCTCGTCCTCGACCACCAGCACCGAGATCATCGTGCTCCCTCCCGGTCCAGGCGCGGCCGCTCCGGGATGGGCAGCCTGATGGTGAACACCGAGCCTCGTACGTCGATGGTGCCACCCAACCGGCGCACCGCCTGCCCCACGAGGGCGAGGCCGAGCCCGCGGCCGTCGCCCTTGGTCGTCCAGCCCTTGGTGAACGCCGCCGGGTCGGGCGGCCCGGGCCCGTTGTCGGCGACCCTGATGAGGACCTCCTTGCCGTCCGCGCTCAGGTGCACCTCCACGCGGGTGGCCGCGTCGATGGCGTTGTCGATGAGGTTGCCCACGATCGTGACCAGCTCCCGCGGGTCCAGGCCCAGGTCGTCCAGCTCGCTGTCCTGGCTGATGACCAGCTCGCTGCCGCGCTCGGCGGCCTCGGCGCTCTTGCCCAGCAGCAGCGCCGCCAGCACCGGCTCGCGTACCGAGCCCACCACCCGGTCGGTGAGCTCCTGTGCGGCGCGCAGCTCGGCGGTGCCGAGTGCCACGGCCTGCTCGGTGCGGCCCAGCTCCACCAGCGTGATGACGGTGTGCAGCCGGTTGGCGGCCTCGTGCGCGGCGGCGCGCAGCGTGTCGGCGAAGCCGCGCTCGGCGTCGAGCTGGCCGCTCAGCGCCTGCAGCTCGGTGTGGTCGCGTACGGTCACGACCGTGCCGAGCCGGCTGGCGGCGCTGTTGACGGCCAGGACGCGGTCGCCCACCAGGTGAACGCGTTCCTCGTCCCCGGTCAGCACGTCCGCGAGCCCGAGCTCGGCCACGTGCCGCCCTTCGGCGTCGCCGGGCAGGCCGAGCAGGTGCCGGGCGGCGTCGTTGCACAGCGTCAGCGTGCCGTCCTTGCCGATCAGCAGCAGCCCCTCTCTGACGGCGTGCAGGATCGCGTCGTGGTGGGCGTGGATGCGGCCCAGCTCCACGGGGTCGAGCCCGTGGGTCTGGCGGCGCAGCCGCGCTGTCACCAGCCACGTGCCGGCGCCGCCCAGGCCGAGCGCGAGCGCCACGATCAACCCGCCCCAGGCCAGCCGGTCACGCAGCCAGCCGCTGATCCTTTCGACCGTGATGCCCGCGCTGACCAGCGCGACCACCCGGCCGTCCGAGACGACGGGGGTGACCGCCCGCTCGGACGGGCCGAGCGTGCCGGTGTAGGTCTCGGTGAACGTCCTGCCCGCCAGCGCCGGCCCGATGTTGCCGCGGAATTTCCTGCCGATCTCGGCCGGGTTGGGGTGGGTATAGCGGGTGCCGTCCGGCTTCATGATGGTGATGAAGTCGACGCCGGTGCTCTTGCGTATGCCCTCCGCCAGCGGCTGCAGCCGCGCGCTCGGGTCGGGGCCGTCCAGGGCCTCCCGCACCTCGGGCGTCGTGGCCACGGCCACCGCCACCGCCTCGGCCGTGCTCCGGGCTTCATGGGTGAGCAGATCGTGCGCCTGCACCAAGGCCAG
Organism: Nonomuraea turcica; assembly: GCF_030718205.1. Classification (GTDB taxonomy): domain Bacteria; phylum Actinomycetota; class Actinomycetes; order Streptosporangiales; family Streptosporangiaceae; genus Nonomuraea. Next base: position 245,042 of record NZ_JAUZQF010000007.1, on the reverse strand, counting down.
CACGGCACCGCCGGTGGCCGTGACCAGGACCACCAGCAGCTGCAGGACCAGCATCTGCCCCGCCAGGCTCCAGCGCCGCATGTTAACGACTTCTTTCGTGAACGTAACTTACGCAATCGTGACCTGGGTCACTTGTGCAGCGCATAGTCGCACAACCGGAACTTCCCCCCAAATGGCTGGAGAACCGCCCTATGCGTGATCGCACTCGCTACCTCTACGTGGCCGTCATCGTGGCGGTCCTGCTCGGCATCCTGGTCGGGTTTCTCTGGCCGGACGTGGGCAAGGAGCTCAAGCCGCTCGGCACCGGCTTCGTCTCGCTCATCAAGATGGTGATCGGGCCGATCATCTTCTGCACCATCGTGCTCGGCGTCGGCTCGGTCCGGCAGGCGGCCAAGGTCGGCAAGGTCGGCGGTCTGGCGCTCGGCTACTTCATCGTCATGTCCACGGTCGCCCTGCTCATCGGCCTGGTCGTGGGCAATATCATCCACCCGGGCGAGGGGCTCCAGCTCACCGACGCCGCCCGGCAGGCGGCCGAGGCGGAGGCGGCCAAGGGCGCCGAGAGCGGCAGCACGGTCGACTTCCTGCTCGGCGTCATCCCCGACACGCTGGTGTCGTCGCTGACCTCGGGATCGGTGCTGCAGGCGCTGCTGGTGGCCCTGCTGACCGGGTTCGCGCTGCAGGCCATGGGCGCCAAGGGCGCGCCGATCCTGCGCGGCGTGGAGCACCTGCAGCGGCTCGTGTTCCGCATCCTCGCCATGATCATGTGGGCGACGCCGGTGGGCGCCTTCGGAGCGATCGCCGCCGTCGTGGGGGCCACCGGCATCGAGGCGCTCAAGAGTCTGGCGATCATCATGGCCGCCTTCTACATCACCTGCCTGCTGTTCGTCGGCGTCGTGCTCGGCCCGATGCTGTGGCTGGTCGCCCGCGTCAACCTGTGGTCGCTCTTGCGGTACCTCGGCCGCGAGTTCCTGCTGATCCTGTCCACCTCCTCGTCGGAGACGGCGCTGCCCAGGCTCATCGCCAAGATGGAGCACCTGGGCGTGAGCCGGACCGTGGCCGGCATCACCGTGCCGACCGGCTACTCCTTCAACCTCGATGGCACCGCGATCTACCTGACCATGGCCACGCTGTTCATCGCCACGGCGACCGGGTCGCCGCTGGAGCTCGGCGAGCAGGTGGCACTGCTGCTGTTCATGATGGTCGCGTCCAAGGGCGCGGCGGGCGTGACCGGCGCTGGTCTGGCCACGCTGGCCGGCGGCCTGCAGGCGCATCGGCCCGAGCTCGTCGAGGGCGTGGGCTTCATCGTCGGCATCGACCGGTTCATGTCGGAGGCCAGGGCGCTGACGAACTTCGCCGGCAACGCCGTCGCCACCGTGCTCGTCGGCACCTGGACGGGCGAGTTCGACCGGGAGCGCGCCGAGCAGGTGCTGACCGGGCACGCCCCGTTCGACGAGGCCACGCTGCTCGATGACGAGGAGCGGACCGAGCCGGAGGCCGGCGAGAAGGAGCTGACGAAGGTCTAGGGCTTGCGGCCCGGCGGGATGAGCTCGAAGTCGCCGAAGAAGGCGCCGATCTCCCTGCCGGGCCGCGGCGTGAACGAAAGCTGTGAAACAGTGACTAAACAGCGGGTAGGCGCAGGACGAACCTGGCGCCGCCCCTGCAGTCCTCCACGGTGATCTGGCCGCGGTGCGCCATCGCCACGTCCCGCGCGATGGCCAGGCCCAGCCCCGTGCCGCCCGCGTCGCGGCTGCGGGCCGCGTCCAGGCGGGTGAAGCGCTCGAAGATGCGCTCACGGTCCTGCTGGGGGATCTCCACGCCGTCGTTCTCGACCGACAGCACGGCCATGCAGTCCTCCCTGGAGACGGTGACCTTGACGTAGTGCTCGGCATGCCGCTGGGCGTTGTCCAGCAGGTTCGTCAGCACCCTGGCGAGCTGGAGCCGTACGCCGTCCACCCGCACCCCTTCGGCCAGGTGGGCGCGCACGGGGATCTTGTCGCTGCGGATGGACAGCTCCTGGCGGACCAGCTCGGCCAGGTCCACCCGCTCCTTGGCCGCGTCCACCCGGGAGCCGATCCTGGCCAGCAGGAGCAGGTCCGTGATGATGGCCTCCAGGCGGTCGGTGTCACGCAGTGCGCTGCGCACGAGCAGATCGATGTCGGTGTCGTCCGGGTAGAGCTGGGCGCTCTCGAGCTGGGCGCGCAGCCCGGCGATGGGGGTGCGCAGCTCGTGCGAGGCGTCGGATGCGAACTGGCGCTGCTGCTCGGCGGAGCGTTCCAGCCGGGCCAGCGTGCTGTTGACGGATTTGGCGAGCTCGACCACCTCGTCCGCGCCGTGCGGCTCGGTGACGCGGCTGCTCAGGTCGCCGGCGTGCACGGCGTCCAGTTCCGCGCGCATGGTCGCCACCGGCCGCAGCGCCCGGCCCGTGACCAGCCAGGTGGCCCACCCGGCCAGCCCGACCAGCACGGCGATCTCGGTGAACACGATCGCCTCGAGGGTGTTGGTGGCCAGCAGGTCGGGGGTGCTGCGCCCGGCGTAGATGACGGGGGAGTCGGCGAACTTGCTCACCCGGACCGCCGACAGGTGTACGCACTCGGTCGGCAGGCAGTGGGTGGTGCTGATGGCCCGGTCCTCGTCCGAGGGGCGCACGTCGCTGAGCGGCGGCAGGTTCCTGGCCGCGTCGCTGGTGGCCAGGAACCGCCCGTCCGCCCCGACGATCTGGATCAGGTCCACCGCCGGGTCGGACACGGGGATGGCGGCGCCCAGGGGCAGGGCGCCGCTGCGCATCTCGTACGCGATGCGCTCGGCGGTGTCGCGGGTGCTCTCGTACACGCTGGCCTCGACCAGCGACCGTGTGACGAGGACCGTCGCGACGCCCACGGGGATGAGCACGAGGGCGGCTACGGCCGTCGCGATGAGGGTGACGCGTCCCCGTAGGGACTTCGCCCACAGGGCAGACACCCACCGACACTACCGAGCGTAATTTCCGTCAAATGCCGCTTTTAGGGAAAGATTCCCCCAACTGGTCAGCGTTGGAACCAGACCGCGGTGTCCGGCGGAAGCGACCCGTCGGCCGCCAGCGGGCCGCTGGACAGCAGCACCTTGCCCGCCAGGTCGAGGCGCACCGGCTCCTCGCCGGTGTTGAGCACCACGACCAGGCCGGGGTCGCGCTCGATGATCAGCACGTCCTTGGGGGAGTCGAGCCACGTGAGCGTGCCGGAGCTCGCGCCGCCGAGCGCCGGGTGCTCCTTGCGCAGGCGCAGCGCGGCCCGGTAGAGGTTCAGCGTGGAGTCCGGGTCGTCCTCCTGGGCCTCGGCCGACAGCGCGGTCCACTCCTCCGGGATCGGCAGCCACGGGTCCCGCCAGCCGCAGCCCGGGGCCGCGGTCCACGGGATCGGCACCCGGCAGCCGTCGCGGCTCTCGCCCCGGCGCAGGAAGGCCGGGTCCTGGCGCAGCTCGTCGGGGAGGTCGAGCACCTCCGGCAGGCCCAGCTCCTCGCCGTTGTAGAGGTAGGCCGAGCCGGGCAGGGCCAGCATGAGCAGCGTGGCCGCGCGGGCGCGGTCCAGTCCGCCGTGGCGGGTGACGTGGCGGGGCTTGTCGTGGTTGGACAACACCCAGGTGGTCGGCGCGCCCACCAGCTCGGCCTCCTGGAGCGACTTCTCGATGACCGTGCGGAACGACTTGGCGTGGAAGTCGGCCATCATGAAGTCGAAGTTGAAGGCCTGGTGCAGCTCGTCGGGGCCGACGTAGCGGGCCAGCCGCTCGGGCGAGGACACCCACGCCTCGGCCACGGCCATCCGCCCGCCGGGGTAGGAGTCGAGGATCGGCCGCCACTCGCGGTAGATGTCGTGCACGCCGTCCTGGTCGAAGTACGGCAGCTGCTCGTCGCCCAGCATCTGGGCCTGCGGGCCGTCCTTCGGGCCCACGTCGGGCAGGCCGTCGGCCTTGATCATGCCGTGCGCCACGTCGACGCGGAAACCGTCCACGCCCCGGTCCAGCCAGAAGCGCAGGATGTCACGGAACTCGGCGCGTACGTCAGGGTTGTCCCAGTTGAGGTCCGGCTGCTCCGGCGCGAACAGGTGCAGATACCACTGCCCGTCCTCGACCTGTGTCCAGGCCAGGCCGCCGAAGATGGACTCCCAGTCGTTCGGCTGGTCGCGGAAGATGTAGCGGTCGCGCAGGTCCGCCTGGAACCACGGGTGCTGGTCGGAGGAGTGGTTCGGGACCAGGTCCACGATGACCCTGATGCCCTTGGCGTGGGCGTCGGCGACCAGCGCGTCGAAGTCGGTCAGCGTGCCGAACATGGGGTCCACGTCGCGGTAGTCGGCCACGTCGTAGCCGCCGTCGGCCATGGGGGAGGTGTAGAAGGGGCTCAGCCAGATGGCGTCCACGCCCAGGCCGGCGAGATAGTCCAGGCGGCCGCGCACGCCTTCGAGGTCTCCCATGCCATCGCCGTCGGCGTCGGCGAAGCTGCGTGGATAGACCTGGTACACGACGGCGTCCCGCCACCAGTCGTCGTTGCCGAGCATGGCTGTCCTTCCCCCGGATGCCCGAGATGTCGGGTGATGTTCTGGTGAAGAATGTCCTGATCGCTTCCGCCCGGTCAAGTGCAACTTTCGGAAAGTTGCAGATCTCACGTGGAGCTTCTGTAACGCTTTTCGCAAGTTCTTCCAATTCTTGCAAAGAGACAGTAACGTCCCGGAAAACTGGCTTTCCTTCGTGCGGCGGTGCGTGTCCTTGCGTGCCGCCGTTCCTGCGTGACCTCAGGAGGTCCCATGCGCATGAGGGCTCTCGGCACGGCCGCCCTCGCGACCCTCGCGTTCGCCGCGACGGCGTGCGGCAACTCCCAGTCGGCCTCTCCGGCGGCGCCCAGCGCGTCCGCCTCCGCCCCGGCGGCCACCACCGGAGCGAGCTCCGGCACGCTCGTGATCTGGGCCGACCCCAGCCGCGTCAAGCCGCTCAAGCCCTTCGCCGACCAGTTCGGCACCGAGAACGGTGTGACGGTGGAGGTGAAGGAGATCAGCAAGGACAACCAGCAGACCTTCCTCACCGCCTCCCAGCAGGGCAGCGGCCCGGACATCATGATCGGCGCGCACGACTGGATCGGCAACCTCGTGCAGAACGGCGCCATCGACCCGGTCACGCTGACCGAGGAGCAGAAGGCCGCCTTCTCCGAGAAGGCCATCCAGGCGGTGACCTTCAACGGCCAGATCTACGGCGCGCCGTACGCGGTGGAGAACATCGCGCTGATCCGCAACACCAAGCTCGCCCCCGAGGCGCCCGTCACGATCGAGGACATGATCGATGAGGGCAAGAAGCTCAAGGCGGACGGCAAGGTGAAGGAAGTGCTCTGCCTCCCCGTCGGCCAGAAGGGCGACGCCTTCCACGTCTACCCGATCTTCGCCTCCGGTGGCGGCGCCCTGTTCGGCACGACCTCCACCGGCGACCCCGACCCCAAGAAGGTGCTGCTCGGCGCGCCGGACTCGGTCAAGGCGTTCGACAAGCTCAAGGCCCTGGGCGAGAAGGGCGACGGCGCGCTGCGCACGTCGATCACCAACGAGAACTACATCGTCAACTTCGCCTCCGGCAAGTGCGCCTACCTCGTCTCCGGCCCGTGGGCCATCAGCGAGGTCAAGAAGGGCGGCATCACGTACGACATCACGGCCGTCCCGGCGTTCAAGGACGGCAAGCCCGCCACGCCGTTCGTCGGCGTCCAGTCCTTCTTCGTCGCGTCCAAGGGCAAGAGCAAGGCCCTCGCGCAGGAGTTCGTCGCCAACTACGTGACCAACAAGGACGTCGCCAAGGCCCTGTACGAGGCCGACCCGCGGCCCCCGGCGCTGACCGCCGCACTGCAGGAGGTCCAGGCCACCGACCCTGACGCGGTCAAGTTCATGGACGCCGGCAAGGAGGGCATGCCGATGCCCGCCATCCCCGAGATGGCGGCGATCTGGGAGCCGTTCGGCATCGCCGAGAACGCCGTCGTCAAGGGTGGCGATGCCGCCAAGGCGGCCGCGGCCGCGCAGAAGGCCATCGACGGCGCGCTCAAGAACTGACGGTCATGTCATCGTCTGTGGACGAACGCGAGGCCGCCCGGGTGAGCGCGCCCGAGCGGCCCCGCAGGGAGATCACCACGGCGTTCCTGGTGACCAGGATCGCGGTGCTGGCCGTGGCCGCCGCGATCCTGGTCTACGCCGTGCCGCCGCTGATCGCGGCCGAGTCGTGGGTGTCGCTCGGGCTGCTGTGCGCGGCCACCGCGGGCATCGCCTCCCTCTACCTGACCCGCCGCTTCATTCCGGCCAAATACCTCATCCCGGGCACCGTCTTCCTCGTCGCGTTCCAGGTGTTCCCCGTCGTCTACACGGTCACCACCGCGTTCACGAACTTCGGCGACGGGCACCGTGGCGACAAGGCCGCCGCCATCACCGCCATCGAGACCGGCTCTGTGCGGCAGGCCCCGGGCTCGCCCGAGTACGGCCTGACGGTCGCGCTGCGCGGCGAGGAGCTGGTGTTCCTGCTGGTGGACCCGTCGACCAAGCAGGTCTCCCTCGGCACCCCCAAGGGGCTGACGCCGCTGCCGGGCGCCGAGGTCGGCGTCACCGGCAAGGTGCTGAGTGCGCCGGGCCTGACCGTGCTCAAGGCGCCCGAGGCGGCCGCCCGCGCCCAGCAGATCTCCGCGCTGGCCGTGCCGACCGCCGGTGGCGTGATCAAGGCCAACGGGCTGAGCAGGGCCGTCGAAGGCCGGGCGGCGCTGGTGTACGACGCCGCCTGCGACTGCGTGCGCGGCAACGGCGACACCTGGACGGCCGACGAGGACCAGGGCTACTTCGTCAACGCCAAGGGCGAGCACCTGGCGCAGGGCTGGCAGGTCGGTGTCGGGTTCGACAACTTCGCCCGCGTGCTGACCGATCCCACTATTTCTGGATATTTCGTGGGAGTGCTCGGCTGGAACGTCGTCTTCGCCCTGGGCTCCGTGCTCGGGACGTTCGCGCTGGGCATGTCGGTGGCGCTGGCGCTGCACCACCCGCGGATGCGCGGCACCCGCGTCTACCGGATCGTGCTGATCCTGCCGTACGCGATGCCCTCCTTCGCCATGCTCCTGGTGTGGCGCGACCTGTTCAACCGCGACTTCGGGCTGATCAACCAGCTGCTCGGGGCCAACGTGGACTGGCTGGGCGAGCCGATGACCGCCAGGTTCGGGGTGATCCTGGTCAACCTGTGGCTCGGCTTCCCCTACATGTTCCTCGTCACCACCGGCGCGCTGCAGGCCATCCCGCGCGAGCTGACCGAGGCGGCCTCCATCGACGGGGCGACGCCGTGGAAGGCGTTTCGCCGGGTCACGCTGCCGCTGCTGCTGGTCGCGCTCACGCCGCTGCTCATCTCGTCGTTCGCGTACAACTTCAACAACTTCAACGCGATCGCGCTCACCACCGAGGGCGGGCCGTTCCCGGCCGAGAGCCCGCAGGTGGGCGGCACCGACCTGCTGATCACCTACACGTTCCGGCTGGCGTTCGGGGCGGGCGGGGCGCAGTTCGGGTTCGCGGCGGCGATCTCGGTGTTCATCTTCACGATCGTGGCGGTCGTCTCGGCCGTGGCGTTCCGGCGCACGCGCAAGCAGGAGGAGGTCTACGCGTGAAAATCGCCCTCAGGCACGTGTTCGTGCTCGTCGTGTGCGCGTTCGCGGTGTTCCCGATCCTGTTCGTGGTCTCCGCGGCGATCAACCCGCTGGGCACGCTGGCCTCCACCGACCTGCTGCCGAACGGGGCGAGCCCGGCGAACTTCGCCAATCTGCTCGCCTCCGACACCTACCCGTTCGCGCGGTGGTTCTTCAACTCGGTGTTCATCGCGCTGGTGGCGTCGTTCGCGAGCCTGCTGCTGTCGATGTTCGCCGCCTACGCCTTCAGCCGCATGCGCTTCGCCGGCCGCCGGGTCGGACTGCTGGCGCTGCTGCTCATCCAGATGTTCCCGCAGTTCCTGGCCATCGTCACGATCTTCATGATCTTCACCAGGGTGACGGAGCTGTACCCGGCGTTCGGGTTCAACACCGTCTGGGGGCTCATGCTGCTCTACCTGGGCGGGGCGCTCGGCGTGAACACCTGGCTGATGAAAGGTTTCCTGGACACCGTGCCCAAGGAGCTCGACGAGGCCGCCACCGTGGACGGCGCCACCCACGCGCAGATCTTCTGGCGCGTCATCATGCCGCTGGTGACGCCGATCCTCGCGGTCACCGCGCTGCTGGCGTTCATCGGCACCATGAGCGAGTTCCTCATGGCCAACGTGTTCCTGCGCGACCCCGAGAGCAAGACCCTCGCCGTCGGCATGTACGGCATGATCGCCGGGGACCATCGCAACGCGAACTTCGGCATGTTCGCCGCGGCGACGCTGCTGACCGCCGTTCCCACGGTAGGTGTGTTCCTCTGGTTGCAGAAGTACATCGTCTCCGGGCTGACCGCCGGAGCTGTCAAGGGATAGGTGCATTGCGCTACATCGGGGAGCCGCATCACGACGGCTCGGCTCTGTACGTCTCCGAGCAGGCGCCCGAGCTCGGCTCGCGGGTGACGCTCTGGCTGCGGGCGCCGCTCGCGGCCGGCGTCACCGGCGTTCACGCACGCACGGTTCATGACGGCGAGCCGCGGTATGTCGCGGCGGCGCGCACGTCGCGTGACATCCGGGGATTCGGCGGGACCGACGTCTGGTGGCGGGCCGAGGTCACCGCGGTCAACCCCGTCACCCCCTACCGGTTCCTGCTCACCACCGGCCGCGGCCAGGCGTGGCTGACCGCGGCCGGGCTCGTCACGCACGACCTGACCGACGCGAGCGACTTCCGCCTGGTGTGCCACCAGCCGCCGCCGGGGTGGATGGCGGACGCGATCGTCTACCAGATCTTCCCCGACCGCTTCGAGCGCTCCCGGCCCCTGGGTAAGCTGCCGGACTGGGCGCTGCCGCGCGACTGGGACCGCGACCCGGTCATCCCCAGCGGCCCCGGCACCGCCGAGCAGTTCTACGGCGGCGACCTCGACGGCATCGCCCAGCGGCTCGACCACATCGAGAGCCTCGGCGCCGACACCGTCTACCTGACGCCGATCTGGCCCGCCCGCTCCAACCACCGCTACGACGCCGCGAGCTTCGACGCCGTCGACCCGCTCCTCGGCGGCGACGCGGCGCTGCACCGCCTGTCCGACGCGCTGCACGCGCGCGGGATGCGGCTGCTCGGCGACATCACCACCAACCACTGCGGCGACACCCACGAATGGTTCACCGCCGCCGTCTCCGACGTGAACGCCCCCGAGCGGGACATGTTCTTCTTCGACCCCGAGACCGGCGACTACGAGAGCTGGTGGGGCGTCAAGTCGCTGCCCAAGCTCAACTGGGCCAGCGAGCGGGTGCGCGCCGCCATGCGGGACGTGCTCACGAAGTGGCTTGGACCGCTGGACGGCTGGCGCGTGGACGTGGCCAACATGACCGGCAGGCTCGGCGCCGCCGACCACAACCACGAGGTCGCGCGCATGCTGCGGCGCACGCTCGGCCCGCAGGCCGCCTTCATCGCCGAGCACAACCACGACGCCACGCCTGACCTGGACCGCGACGGCTGGCACGGCACCATGAACTACGGCGGCTTCACCCGCCCCGTCTGGACCTGGCTGCGCGGCCCCGAGCTGGACCTGGAGCATTTCCTGGGGGTGCCGGGCGGTGTGCCCGCACGGGACGGGCAGGCCACGCTGGCCACGTTCCGCTCGTTCGCCTCGCACATGTCCTGGCGGTCGTACCGGCACTCCTGGCAACTGCTGGACTCGCACGACTCGCCGCGCATCCGCACCGTCACGGGCTCACGCGAGCGGCACCTGCTTGCCCTCGGCCTACAGGCCACGCTGCCCGGCACGCCGATGGTGTTCGCCGGCAGCGAGTTCGGCCTGACCGGCGTGAACGGCGAGCACTCCCGCACCCCCATGCCCTGGAACCGGCCCGCCGACCAGGACCGCCGGACCCTCGCCGGATACCAGGACCTGCTCGGGCTGCGCCGCGCCGAGCCCGCGCTGCGCCACGGCGGCCTACGCTGGCTGCACGCCGACCCCGACTGCCTGGTGTTCGCACGCGAGACGTACCAGGAGACGCTGCTTATCTGCGCGCGCCGCGCCCCCGGCGAACCGCTGCACATCGGGATGCGCGCGGAAGGCGTGTACGACGCCGACGACGGCGACGTCATCCCGGGTGACGGACCTTCGCTGCGTGTCTGGCGCCTCACGCATTGATCACGCTACGGTGTCCTCTGCCTATTCCGCGCTTTAACTAGATAGTGGTGTGCACGTATGAGGGTGTTGTCCGTAGCCGTCATGGCTTCGCTCCTGTCTGCCGTACCGGTCACGGCGTCAGCCCAGGCGGGCACGACGTACTACGTGGACTCCAGGGCGGGTGACGACGCCGCCGCGGGCACCAGCGCGACCGCGCCGTGGAAGTCGCTGGACAAGGTCAACGCGGCCGACCTCAAGCCCGGCGACACCGTAGCCGTCAAGCGCGGCAGCGCCTTCACGGGCACGCTCACCCTGGCGGCCAAGGGCACCGCGGCCCGGCCGATCTCCATCAAGCCGTACGGCAAGGGCACGCTCGCCAAGATCAGCGGCGATGAGGCGGACTGCGTCGTGATCTCGGGAGATCACTGGCGGGTCAGCGGCTTGCGGGCCTCCGGCTGCCGCTGGGCCGGCTTCCAGATCGACGGCGACCACAACGAGCTGACCGGTGTGCAGGCCGACCGCAACATCGCCGGCGTGTTCGTCACGGCCGCCGGCTCGCGCAACACCATCCGCGACAGCGTGCTGACCGACAACAACCGGATGAGCGTCAACGACGAGGGCGGCGACAACGACTCCGGCGCCTTCGGCGTGCTGCTCAACGGTGACGACAACGTCGTCACCGGCAACACCATCACCGGCAGCTTCGCCAAGAGCCAGGACTACGGCACCGACGGGGCCGCCGTCGAGATCTTCAACGGCGACCGCAACCGCGTCACCCACAACATCGCCAGGGACAACGAGACCTTCACCGAGCTGGGAGCCCAGAAGGGCAAGACCGCCACCGGCAACGTCTACGCCTTCAATGTCGTGACCTCCTCGCGCAGCCGTGGCTCCTTCCTCATCACCCGCGGCGCCCGCCACATCGTCGGACCCGTCAAGGGCACGCTCGCCGTGCACAACTCGGTCTACCTGCCGGCCAAGGACACTATCGGCTGGTCCTGCCACGACGGCTGCTCCCCGTCGATACTCAAGCTCCGCAACAACGTCGTCGTCGTGGGCGGGGAAGCCGGCTGGGAGGACGGCCGGGGCGCGGACGAGGCCGGCAGCGTTTACCAGGGCCGCACGGCCAAGTTCAAGCTCGGCCCCAAGTCGGTGATGGCGAACCCGCAGTTCGTCTCCCGCACGGACCTGCGCCTGCGGCCCGGCTCCCCGGCGCTCGACCGAGGCCTCGCGCTCACCGCCAAGTGGTACGGGGGCAAGGCCGTCGCCAAGGACGCGGCGGGCAAGCCCGTGGCCGGCTCACCGGACGCCGGGGCGTACCAGCGCTAGTTTTGACGGCGCCGATCTCTAAAGTGGGCCCATGCACCACGATCTCCGGCAACCACTGGTCAGGCAGCTCGCCGAGTCCGACACCCCCCGCCACTACTGGCACATGGCCGACGAGGACGGCCGCGCCTGGCTCTTCGAAAGCGTCGAGGGCGACGGCGAACACTGGGCGGTCCGGCAGGTCGAGGTCGGCGCCGATCGCCTCGCCCGCCGCTACTGGTGGGGCCATCTGCAGGACGAGCGGGGGTTTCTCACGGATCAGCCGCTGGAGATCTGGGAGCTGACGGAGATCCCCGAGTCCTCCTTCGAAGCCGTCTGGGAGGCGTCGGCCTGAGCGGCGGCGGGCCGTCCTAGCGCGCGCGTTCGGCGCGGTGCCCGGCTTCTTCGTCCACCTGTGACACGGACCGCCTCATCGCCTTCCTCGTGACTTGGTGCAGCGCCACGAGCACAGCAAGCGATGGCGCCACGTTACCGTGCTTTCGCCGGAGCCGTCAGCGGGTTCCATGATCCGCGCCTGACCAATCCCTTCCGCCGCTCCGGATGGGCAGCGCCTCACAGCGCAGTAGTCCATCGGGGGCCGTCCGGGGTGTCCTCCACGACGACGCCGCCCGCGTGCATCGCCGCCCTCAGCGCGTCCGCCACGTCGTAGCGTCCCGCCTCCCGCAACTCCGCGCGCAGTGAGACCAGCGGCTCCACCAGGGACCGGAGACCCGCCGCACGCTGATCGGTCCTCGAGGCGAGCTCGCCGAGCCGGCCGATGAGCAGCCGCATCAGCTCTCTGGCCTGATCCACCCCGCCCGCGTCCTCTTCGGTGTCGGCCGCCCACTTGACGAGCTCGGCCTCGAGATCGAGCACGGTCTGCGCGGCCGCGACCATGTCCGGCTCGGCCGCGGCCGCCTTGAACCGCTCCTCGCAGGACCGGATCGTCTCCTCCAGCGTGATCTCGGCAGGTGTGACCTCCTCGTCAACCGGCGGCGGCGCGGAGGCCGTCCCCGCGCCCCCCTCGGCCAGGCGGCGGATCTCGGCGAGGTCGGTACGGGTCCCCGCCGGCAACACCACCACCGAGCCCGGCCGCCGGACGGTCAGCCCGCCGCGGCCGGCCACCTGGACCGTCTCGCCGTCCAGGTCGATGACGACCGCCGTGTGCTCGTCGAGCCCCAGGACCGCGGTGCCGGCCGGCAACTCGCGCTCCAGGCGGGACAGCCGGCGCTCGCCCAGGTAGCAGTAGCGGGTGTCATGAGTGCCGCCCTCGGCGTTGTCGAAGTGGGGGATCAGCACGGCCTGCAGCCCCAGCGGCTCCAGCAGGCCGATACCCTCGCGCCAATGAGGCTCCGCCCCCACCTTGTAGATCTCGTAGACCGGCACGGTGGCCAGCCCCGCCGTGCACGCCGCCGCCGAGGCCAGCACGGTCACGCCCTGACGTGCGCGCACGCGGGCCCGCAGGTCGCCGGCGACCCCGGAGTCGGCCCACCGGTCCAGCGCGTAGGTGGGGCTGCCCGGGCCGGAGAACACCCAGTCGGCGCCGGTGATCCCGGAGGCCACCTCGACCTCCAGGCCGACGCTGCGGGCGAAGTATCGGCAGGCGCGGGCGGAGATGTCGGCACGGTTTTCCTGGAAGGCGTAAGGAGTGTCGAGCAGCACGGCCCGCGCTCCGGCGCGCAGGGTCCGCGCCGCGGCGCGGTGGATCTCGACCATGGTCGGGCTCGTCTCGCCCGACCCCATCAGCACCAGCAGACCCGGCATGACTGTCGGCCTCTCTCTCGCACGCCATCGACTACAGCGGGGCTCTCCGCGCTGTTCAAGACCAGGAGACACATGCGTTACAGACGCAGTTGCATAGGCATTGCAGTAAGTTGTTGGCAGTGACGGGGAGACACGTGGTCTCGGTTGAGACGCTCATGCTACGGGCGGGCACCGACAATCGCTGGTCGTACCGGCGTGCCATGACCAGACCAGGACGCGGCGAGAGCCCGGACGAGGCTGCGCGGCGGCTCAGCGGCGTGACGGCCGCCGATCCGGGCATCGTGCTGCATTCCACCAGCTGGCGGTACGAGCCGGGCGGCCAGATCGTGCTCACCTACGCCGTCTGCCCCGATCCGTCGCCCTGGTTGCCCGCGATCGAGGTGCCCGTGCTGGAGATCGCCCGCGGCCAGGCGCCCGCCACGCCGTCACCTCACCACGTCGCCCTGGCCAATGTGGTCGCGCACGCCGTCAGGCACCTCGCCTTCCTCATGGCCGAGGACCCCGTCGTGGCCCGGGTCCTGTCCCGCCACCCCGAGATCGGCGCGGCGCTCGAGCCCGCGGGCGTCCCGGCCTGACAGGCGCCGGCCCAGCGCCTGCCCTGGCCGCTCGACGAAGCGGTAGGCCAGCGCGCTCACGCCCAGCACCACCGCCAGGGCCAGCGCCGCCATGCTCAGCTGGTACGGCGGATCCGCCTGCCGCAGGTCGCCGGTGATCTCCACGAAGTACTTCAGCAGCGGATGGTGCACCAGGTAGAGCGAGTAGCTGACCAGGCCGAGCCAGACGAGCATCCTGGGCGGCCGCCGCCCGCGCAGCGCCATCATGCCCGCGAACGTTGCCCCGGCCAGCGCGATCGTGGTGAGCCACACGTCCGCCTGGACCCACCACCAGCCGCTCTCGATGGCCCACAAGGGCGCGATCGCCACCAGCGCCGTCGTGACCGCCACCGGCCACAGCCCGCCCGTGCCGCGTTCCCAGCGGTGGATGGCCGTGCCCGCGAACATGACCGCCAGCACCGCCGTCCCCAGCCACGGCACCCGGCTGCTCAGCAGCAGCGCCGCCAGCGCCATCAGGCCCAGCACGCAGGCGGCGACCGTACGCGCCCGGCCCCACATCACACAGGCCAGCCCGGCCGCGAACACCCCTGCCGACACGTACGCGGGCCAGCCGCCCACGAGCACCGCACCCGACGCCACCAACCCCACGACCACGGCCCCGGCCGCGAACGCCATGGACAGCTGCCCGCTGCGGTGATGCGCGCCCGCCAGGAACAGCGCGGTGACCAGCAGATAGAACACCATCTCGTATGAGAGCGTCCACATCGTGTCGGCCACGCCGCCCACGCTCACGACGTCGAGCAGCATGGTCGCGTGCGCCGCCACCGCGCTCCCGTCGCGCGGCACCTCCCCGCGCACCGGCACCCACCAGGCCAGGGCCAGCACCAGCGCGATCACGCTCAGATAGAGCGGGTAGAGGCGGAAGATCCGGCTGATCCAGAAGGCGCGTACGTCGCCGTGCCGCTCCAGCGATGTGGGGATGATGTAGCCGCTGACCAGGAAGAACACCAGGATGCCGTAAACGCCCAGGTTGAACCAGTACGGCCTGAGGGCCGGGAGGAACCACGGGAGCAGATGCTCGGCCACGACGGCGAGCGCGCCGATGCCACGCAAGGCGTCAAGCCAGGCCAGCCTGGTGCTGGACGACGATGAGGAGCGCTGGGCGGGGGTGGCGGACACCCGCCTCAACATACCGGCACCGACCCCGGTGATGCTGCGCTCCGGCGACAACCATGTCGTCTGCGCATCTGGGCGCCGCACGTCGCCGCCCACGTCGGCACCACGCCGGGATCAGGTGGTGCGGTGGGTGGAGAGGGTGGCGTGGTGGTCGGTGCCGGCCGGGCCGTAGGGGTCGGTGTGGACGGTGGCGGCTCGCAGGCGGGGCAGCTCGTGGATCAGGTGGTGCTCGGCCTCGACCGCCACCGCGTGGGCGTCTACAACCGACATGTCGTGATCCACGAGGATCTCCACCTCGGCGTGGAGCGCGTGCCCGATCCAGCGCAGCCTGATCGAGCCGACCCGCTGGACGCCCTTCACCCCGGCGATGATGCGTTCGGCGGCGTCCACGAGCGCGGGGTCCACGGCGTCCATGAGCCGGTGGTAGATCTCGCGGGCGGCGTCGCGCAGGACGAAGCAGATGGCGCCGGTGATCAGCAGGCCCACGATCGGGTCGGCGATGGGGAACCCGAGCCCGGCGCCGCCCGCCCCCAGGAGGACCGCGAGCGAGGTGAAGCCGTCGGTCCTGGCGTGCAGACCGTCGGCGACCAGCGCGGCCGAGCCGATCTCCCGCCCCACCTTGATGCGGTATCTGGCCACCCACTCGTTGCCGAGGAACCCCACCACGCCCGCGCCGGCCACCCACCAGAGCGCCTGGATGTCCTGGGGATCGAGCAGCCGCTTGATCGCCTCGTACCCGGCCAAGCCCGCCGAGGCGGCGATGAGCATGACGATGACGATGCCCGCGAGATCCTCCGCGCGGCCGTACCCGTAGGTGAAGCGGCGGGTGGCCGCGCGGCGGCCCACCGAGAACGCGATGGCCAGCGGCACGGCCGTGAGCGCGTCGGCGAAATTGTGCAGGGTGTCGCCGAGGAGCGCGACCGAGCCGGACGCCAGGACGATCACGGCTTGGACGGCGGCGGTGGCCATCAACACCGCGAACGAGATGGCGAGCACGCGCATGCCGCGGCTGCTGGACTCCAGCGCGGCGTCCGTCTTGTCGGCGCTGTCATGGCTGTGCGGCGCGATGGCGTGCGCCATCCAGCTCAGCGCCGCCTTCGGCCCACGCCGCCCGAACGTCTCCCCGCTCGCGTGCCCGTGCCCATGGCCGCCTTCGCGCCCATCCCCGTGCCCGTGCGCTTGAGCCTGCCCACCACCGTGCCCATGCCCATGCTCATGGCCATGCCCGTGTCCATGGCCGTGTCCATGGCCATGCGCCTGCCCGTCCGGATGAGCGTCCTGCGGTGTCGAGCCGGAATCCCGCTGATCAGCCATGGCATCCCTCACTTGCGCACTTCATCCCTTTTGACCAGGATATGTAGTCATGTACGCACGCGACAACACCTCAGGTGCCAACCAGTCGCAGGAGCAAGAACAACCCACCCTCGCCCAGGTGAACGCGGCCGTTGACGCCTTCCGCATGCTCAGCGACGCGACACGGCTCAGGCTGATGTGGCTGTTGTCATCCGGCGAGCAGGATGTGAACTCACTTGCCCAATCCATCGGCGCGCCCCGCCCATCGGTGTCCCAGCACCTGGCCAAGCTCCGACTGGCCGGCCTGGTGGACACCCGGCGAGACGGCCGCCGGGTGCTCTACCGGGCCCGGGACTCCCACGTGCGAGCCCTCATCGCGGAGGCCCTGTTCCACGCCGACCACGAGGTCTCGGGACTCCCCCGCCATGATTAAGCCGTCGCGCGGGCGGCCAGCTTGGCGACCACGTCCACGATGCGGGCGGCACGTTCCAACTCCGCGCGATGGAACACCGGGCCCTCGGCGCGGGCCACGACCACGTGCATGCCATGCGCCACCACCGGCAGCAGCATCAGCCGCAGCTCGCGGGCGGCCAGCGAGACGGCCCGCGGCGGCGGCTCCGGCAGGTCGAACTCGGCGGGAGCCGCCAGCGAGGCATGCTGTACGGCGCCGTCGGCCACCGCGAGCGACCACTCCGCCCCGCACAGCCCCGGCAGCGCGTCCACCAGCGTGGCGAAGCCCCGGCCCGGCTCGGCCACGACATGCATGAGCAGGTCGTAGTCCAACGCCGAGCCCGGCACCTCCTTGGTCGCCCAGACCCCCTCAACCCGTACGCCGGGCACGGCCGACAGCCGCTCGCGCGCCTCCGACGCGGTCACCGGACCGGGCCAGGAGACGGTGAAGTCATCCACGGCACGTCCCGCCTCGCGTTCCAGCACAGTGACCTGCAGGATGTCGGCACCGAGTGTGCCCAGCGCCTTGGCCACCTGCCCCAGCCCGCCTGGCCGATCCGGCAGCGACACCCTCAGTCGCAGCAGCATTGCCGCCCCCTTTCCAGAGGCTCTCACAGTGCCGTGGAAAGGTTTCGAGTTTGTTCCACGGATATGTCGCGCATGCTGCGGTTATATCCCAGGATGAAGGGTTAAGTCCGGATTGTCGAGAATGCTCTACCAACTGAGCGCCACGACTTTCCCCAGGTCACGGTAGGATCGCCCGGCACCGGCGGGCAACCATACCGGGGTCAGGCGAACACGTCCTGCTGATAGCGGCCGGCCGCTTCCAGGCCGGCCAGCCACGCCGCGCCGTCCTCCCCCATCCGCGCCCCGTAGATGTCCAGCAGGGCCTGCCGCACGGCGGGCGCCATGCGCAGGCCGTCGCCGCAGACGTACACGTGAGCGCCCTGCTCCAGCAGCTCCCACAGCTCATCGGCATGCGCGGCGACAGCGTCCTGGACGAACCGATACTGATGCCCAGGAACGGCCGAGAACGCGGTGTGCACCCGCACCTCGTCCCGCTCCGCCCAGGCCGAGAGCTCGTCCCCATACAGCAGGTCATGCTCGGGGTGACGGCACCCGGCGAACACCTCCGCCCGCCCGGTGGCACCCGCCAGCGCGCGTTCTTCAAGGAAGCCGCGCAGCGGCGCGAACCCCGTGCCGGGGCCGACGAGGATCACGGGCGTGGCGGGGTCGCCGGGAAGCCGGAACGGCGGGGCAGGCACGCGGACGTAGCCGTAGAAGACCTCGCCTTCCTTCAGGCCGGCGAGGTAGGCCGAGCACATGCCCTGGTACGTGCCGGCGCCGGACCAGGCGGGACCCTCGACGAGCCCGACCGTGAGCCGCACCAGCGACGGGTCGGCCAGCGGCGACGACGAAACGGAGTAGTAGCGCGGCTTGATCGGCCCGGCCATCTCCAGGAACACCGGCAGCGGCAGCTCGATCGCGGGGAAACGCTCCAGCAGCGCCAGCGGGGAGACCCGCTTGGCGAGGATCTCATCGGCGTAGGTCGCGGTCAGCTCGGCCAGCTGACCGCGCGTCCACGGGCAGGCGGTGTGCGCGGCCAGCGCCTCCAGGTCGCCCCGCGTGGCCACCTCCTGCAGCTCGGCGAACTCGGTCAGCAGCAGTCCGGCCGTCACCGGCGTGTCCACCGGCAGGTGCGTGGCTCCGGCGGCACGCAGCCGCACGACCTGCTCCCTGGGGACCCGCAGGCAACGCAGCGCCCATTCGACCAGCTCGGGGTCGTTCTTGGCGAAGACGGCCACGTGGTCGCCGGCCGCGTACGTGACACCCTCGGGCAGCCTGGCCACGAGGGAGCGCACCCCGGGCCGCGGCGCCTCGAGCGAGAAGTCCCAGAGGCCGGCCGGGTCGCCGGTCAGCTCCTCGTTCGAGACGACGGTCAGCGGGAAGGCCCGCTCGGAGACGACGGCCGGCCGGACCTCGGCCTCGGTGAGCACCTCCATCGCGTAGCGCGGCCCCGCCGACTCGGCGCCGGCGCTGTACTCCTCGGCCAGCGCCGCCCACAGCCTGGCCGTCCACGCCGACACGTCGCCGTCGAAGTCGCCGTCGGCGTCGGCCTCGCCCCGCTCGATCAGCGGCTGCGCCCCGGCGGCCGTCAGCTTCTCGTACGCGCGCCGCGGGAACGCCTGATACGTGGGCCACTGCGTGTTCCCGCAGCCCAGCATCGCGAGCCGGACGCCGGACAGGTCGGGCAGCGCGTCCAGGGCGTCGAAGCGCTGGGCGTTGTCGGGGGCCTTGCCGTTGTAGGAGGAGGCCACCACCACCAGCAGGCCCTCGTCCG
Source organism: Nonomuraea turcica (assembly GCF_030718205.1). GTDB lineage: Bacteria > Actinomycetota > Actinomycetes > Streptosporangiales > Streptosporangiaceae > Nonomuraea. The sequence continues at coordinate 225,936 of NZ_JAUZQF010000007.1, read as the reverse complement.
GCGGGACCAGCTCGTCGAGCGTGGTCAGCGTGGTGGCGAACCCGGCCCGCCCGGCCCGCTCGGCCAGCCGCTCGGAGATGTCGGCGCTGGTGCCGAGGTTGGAGCCGTACGCGACGGTGAGCGGCACGCCGGTGACGGCGATCTCCTGCTCCTGGGCCTCCTGCGTGGCCTCCTGGACGACGGCGGCCCGCTCGTGGGCGCGGCGCTCGCGCACCCTGAGCGTGAATCCGTCCGGCTTGAGCGTGAGCGTCTGCTTGATCTTCATGCGGTAGGCGTCCGGGTCGGACAGCGCGAAGCGGCGCAGGATCATCGCCAGCGCCAGCCTGGCCTCGGTGAGCGCGAACTGGCGGCCGATGCAGGCCCGCTCGCCGTTGCCGAACGGCTTGTACGCGGCCGGGTGGTGGTGCTGCTTGTTCTCCGGCAGCCAGCGGTCGATGTCGAACTCGCCGGGCCGCTCCCACACCCTGGGGTGGCGGTGCAGCACCGGCAGCAGCACGACGACCCCCTGGTCCTTGGGGATGGGGTAGCCGCCGAGCGTGGTGTCCTCGACCGCGCTGACGTTGAACGCCGGGATCGGCGACCAGACCCGCAGCGTCTCCTCCAGGATGCGCGCGATGACGTCGAGCTTCATCACGGTCTCGTACGAAGGCGGCTCGTCGCCCGGCAGCAGCCTGTCCACCTCCTCATAGGCGCGGGCCAGCGTGTGGGGCTCGCGCAGCAGGTTGTACAGGGCGAAGGACAGCAGGCCGCTGGTGGTCTCGTGCCCGGCGATGAGGAAGGTGAGGACCTGGTTGCGGATGTTCTCGTCGGACAACCGCGCGCCGCTCTGCGGGTCGGAGGCCTCCAGCATCAGGCCCGGGAGGTCCTTGGAGCCGGTGGCGCCCTCGGCGCGCCGTTGCTTGATCACCTCGTCGACGAGCTCCTGCATGGTGGCGATGTCGCGCCGGTAGCTCTCCTCCTGCTTGCGCTTGAGCTTGGTGACGAACGGCAGCTGCTGGTTGCGCAGCATGGCCGCGGTCAGCGCACCGCCCATGGCCTGCAGGAACGGGTGCAGCTCGGGTGAGTCGAAGGAGTTGAACCGGTAGCCGAACCCGGTCAGCGAGATCGTGTCGAGCGTGAGCCTGGTCATGTCGTCGGCGACCGGCAGGTCCTCCCCCTGGCGACCTGCCCACGACGCGACAAGCTGCTCGGCGACCTCCAGGAACTGGGGATAGTACGCCTTCATCGAGCGCTGGCTGAAGGCGGGCATCAGGATGCGGTGCGCGTGCCCCCACACAGGCTCGTCATGGTCGGCCGTGAAGAGCCCGTCGCCGCCGAAGTCGCGCACGATCGACAGCGGCGGCTTGATGCGCTTGACGAACCGGCTCTCGTCGCACGCCTCCGCGACCAGGTCGGGGTCGAAGACGAGCACGATCGTGCGCCCGGCGACCTCGAGCCGGAAGATGCCCTCCTCCTGGTATCGGGAGGCCACCTGGACGAAGTGCTCGATCGGCGCGTGTGAGGGAATCTGCAGCGTGTTGCCCAGGATGGGCAGGCCCTGTGGGGCGGGGATGCGCGACATGAGTGCTCCCTTGGAGTAGCCATACACCGTATGGCTGACGCTACCATACGGTGTATGGCAGTGAGTGCGCGCAGGGGTGAGCCCCTGACGCTTCAAGAGATCAGCTCCACGGCTCTGCGTCTGATGGACGAGGGGGGCGTGGAGGGTCTGTCCATGCGCAAGCTGGCGGCGGAGCTGGACGTCAACCCGATGTCGCTCTATCACCACGTCGAGAGCAAGGAGGCGCTGCTCGGGCTGGTCTGCCAGGGGGCCGCGCAGCGCATGCACCTGCCGCCGGACGACGGCGCGTCTTGGCAGCATCAGCTCAGGGCGCTGGCCCTCGCCTATCACCGGCACGCGCTGGAGCATCCCGCCCTGTGGACCTACGTCCACAACCATCCGGAGGTCGTCTCTGACCGGCGGATCGCGCTGTGGGAGGTGCTCTACCGGATCCTGCGGCTGGCCGGGGTCCCGGAAGAGGAGCTGATCAGGACGGGGGACGTGCTGCACGCGTTCGTCTCCGGCTTCGTGATCTTCGAGACCCACGGGCACATGGCCGACGATCCCGAGGAGATCGACCGCACCTTCGACACGGCCATCAACGTGATCGTGCGCGGCCTGGCAAGACCCGATTAGTCACCCGGCCACCACACGATCCACGCGGTGCCGTCGAGCTCGTTGAAGAAGACGAACGCGCCCCAGCGGCCGCTTTCGCCCTCCGCCAGGCAGTAGTCCGTCAGCACGCGATCCACGCCCTCCTGTCGTGGCCTGTCACCAGGGCGTCGATCAGGCGGGCCCCGGATCGACACCGTCGGGGGAAGGTCCTTGCCGCCGCAGGAGGTGAACGGTGAGGAGGGTGAGGAAGATTCAGCCGATCACGATGAGGATCCGCTGGACGATGCCCGGGTTGGTGGCGTCCTGCGTCCACAGCCGGCCGTAGACGGCGAACGACACGACCACTGTCACTCCGTGACCACCGAGTAGGCCGCGACAGGCCCGTCATCGGGAACGCCGCCTCACTGATCCACACCACCAGCCGCGGCTGTCACCCCGCCGTCAATAACCTCGCGCTCCACTCCCTGCTGGCCACCTTCGCCGCCGACAAGACCATCGTCGGCGAATCCGCCACCCGCACCGCCGTCAACGAGGTCATCGCAACGGAATGAGAGATCTCAGAAGGTGTGCTAACGGGTAATGATCTGTGTTGTAAGGTCCGGACATGTCATCATCCGGCCCTGAATTCCACGCTTCAAGGCGAAGCGTCAGACTTCATCCCTTGGCTCTCTTGCTGATCGTTGTCCTGGCCGCGCTCCTCGGCGGCTACGTGGCCTACCAGCTGCCCGTGGGAAGCAAGCCCCTGACCTACTCGTACGGCACGGCCACGCTCCTAGAAGATGGAACTGGGGGCTTTCAAGCCGATGATGGAACAATGGCTCTCTTGCTTCCTCAAACCACGTGGACGCGGCAAGACGGGAAGACGATTGAAAGCCCATCACCCGACTGCCTTCAACGTGGAGGTTCCAGTGTTCGAGTTGAAGCAGGTTACCTCTGGATGAAAATGCCGAATGGAGGCTCGAAACCCGTTGTCGGCCACTTGATATGTCGGTGACAGCCTCACGAAATACGTGCGGAATGATCAGCGTCGCACCCGCCGCAACGACCGCAACCCAACCGGCGGCCAGGTGACACTCGCGGTCATCATCACACACCATCACCTCATCCTTCGCCAAGCCGCGTATCAAGCCGCCAACCCGCACACCAAGATCCCGTCAGCCTCATGCTGCCGGGAGCTTCTCAATCACTCCCTCATCCTGAATGACGCGTTCGTCCTCAACTTGAGTGTCCGCGGAGTCCGTCCAGTGATCGGTTCTGTCTCTCTTTCGGCGGACCCTGGAATCCGTGCCAGCAGACAACCCCCGTAGCAGGGACGAAACGGGGCGCGGAGGCTTCGGGCAGCGGAGTGCCCAACATGGTCGAGGGGAGACCCATCACTCCTCACCTGGCGGGGCGGGCGTCACCCGCGCAAGCGGAGAAACCGGTCGTGAGACCGCACCCCGCATCTTCGTCCTCGCCTGCGGGCACGCCGCTGGACCCGTGCCCGTCCCGCTAGGCGGGGCGTTTCGTGTCCGGACTAGGCTGAAGTACCCGTGGAGGAGGTCGGATGACCGCTTTGCCGGACAGTGGGTGGTTGGTTGCCCATCCGCCACCACGGCCTGTCAGGCATTTCGCCGTGCTGTCCGCCGATGACAAGCTCCACCGTCGATGACCGGCTCAAGCTGCCCGAGACGGGGAGCGGATGGAGTTGATCGACGGGAGTATCGTCCTGAGTCCCATGCCCGCATGCGATCACGCGCTCTGCGCTGGGCGGTTGGTGCGCATCCTGGACGCGGCACGGGTTGATTTCGAGGTGATCGAGAAAGGCAACCTCATCGTCGGAGAAGACGGGTTGTAAGCTCAACCGACACCACGATTACGTGATCAAGCCGCCCAAATACGCTGCAGCAGGCATCCCCGTCTCCTTCGACCCGGCCTGGCTCGCCCGCCCCGGCGGCGTTAGCGGCGTGGTGGGTCGATGCGGGCGCCGTCCGGCGTGAAGATCATGATGCGAGAGAGGTCGACGGCGACCTTGGAGGCGTCGCCGGCCCGCCAGACCGGCCGGTTGCCCAGGCGGACGATCAGGTCAGAGCGGCGGTGGATGCCGCTGTTCGGGTTCTGGCCCACCCGCTCCTGCTCCTGAGGCTCCTCCTTCGGAGGCGAGAACATCCGCCGCATCAGCCCCGATAGCTTGCCCGAGCCGTTCTTGACGCCGTTGACCCGCACTCTCGGATCCGGCGGCTCGGGCACCGGGACGGCGGGCATGCCGCACTCCAGATACGCCAGCCACTCGTGCCCGTGGTACTCCAGTGCCCGCACCCGCCCGAAGAACGCCGGCCCCTCGTACGTCTCCGGCACCGGCGCCAGCCCGTCGGGCCGCAGCCCCACCAGCACGTGGCCGCCCGTGTGCTGCGAGATGGCGTACGCCCGCGGATCGCTCCACGGGATCGTCAGCCGGTGTGGGCCGAAGTCGAGCAGGACGTACTGGTTCTGCGGCGTCCTGACCGCGGCCGCTAACAGGTTCAACTGCTGCGAGTTGAGGAACGCCGCCACGAATGCCGTGGCTGGATCGTTGTAAATTTGGGCCGGAGTGCCCACGTCCTGCAAGACGCCGCGATTCAAAATGGCGATCCTGTCGGCCAGCGTGAGCGCCTCCACCTGGTCGTGCGTCACGTAGATGGTGGTGACGCCGAGCGACCTGACCAGCGCGGAGATCTCCATGCGCAACTCGGTGCGCATGCCGGCGTCGAGGTTCGACAGCGGCTCGTCCATGAGGAACAGCTTGGGCTGGCGCACGATCGCCCGGCCCATCGCGACCCGCTGGCGCTGGCCGCCGGAGAGTGTGCCCGGGCGGCGGTCCAGCGTCTCGTCGATGTGCAACGCCTTCGACAGTTCCTTGACCCGCTCACGCACCATCGCCGGGTCCGACTTGGCGATCTCCAAGGGGAATGCGATGTTCCCGCGCACGGTCCGGTGCGGGTACAGGGCGCCGTTCTGGAACACCATGGCGACGTCGCGGTCGCGTGGCGCCAGGTGGTTGGCCATCTGGCCGTCCAGCCAGAGCTCGCCTTGGGTGATCTCCTCCAAGCCCGCGATCATCCTGAGCAACGTGGACTTGCCGCATCCTGAAGGGCCCAGGAGGACGAGGAACTCGCCATCCTCGGCACGCAGGCTGAGCCGGTCGACTGCGAGGTAGTCGCCCGGGTACACCTTGGTCACTTTGTCGAGAACGACCGAGCTCATGGGGCCCACACCTTGCGCACGTGTCACCTGTGACGGGGCTGATTGAAGAGGTAGTACATCGCGCCTTAACGCCGCATGTCCACCCTTGACATAAAGAATCTCCTTCTAGGGCTTATTGGACAGGGGTTTTGGCCGTCCATAGACCGAAATTTCCGTATTGGGGGTGGATGGAAGGAGTTGCGTAAAGTTGCGGAAACCGCTTTCATGGGTGAAACATTCGGGGGTGACCATGACAGCGTGGTGGCGGAACGCCGTGATCTACCAGGTCTACGTGCGTAGCTTCGCCGACGGAGACGGCGACGGCGTCGGTGACCTGATCGGCATTCGCGATCGCCTGCCGTACCTGGCCGGGCTGGGCGTGGACGCCGTCTGGCTGACGCCCTTCTACCGCTCGCCGATGGCCGACTTCGGCTACGACGTGTCCGACTACCGCGACGTCGACCCCCTGTTCGGCACCCTGGCCGACGCCAAGGCGCTCATCGACGAGGCGCACCAGCAGGGGCTGCGGGTGATCGTGGACATCGTCCCCAACCACACCTCCGCCGCGCATCCCTGGTTCCAGCAGGCGTTGCGCGGCGAGCGGCGGGATCGCTACATCTTCCGCGACCGGCCGAACGACTGGGAGTCGATCTTCGGCGGCCCGGCCTGGACCCAGGTGGAGGACGGGCAGTGGTATCTCCACCTGTTCGACCCCGCCCAGCCGGACCTCAACTGGGACGACCACGAGGTGCGCGGCGAGTTCGAGTCGATCCTGCGTTTCTGGCTCGACCTGGGCGTGGACGGCTTCCGGGTTGACGTGGCGCACGGCATGGTCAAGCCGGCCGGCCTGCCCGACATCGGCAAGGGAAACCAGGCCAGGATGGTCGGCAGGGAGCCCGTGCCGTTCTTCGATAACGACGGCGTGCACGAGATCCACCGCGCCTGGCGCCGCGTGCTCGACTCCTATCCCGGCGAGCGGATCGGCGTGGCCGAGGCGTGGGCGCCCACGCCCGAGCGGCTGGCCATGTACGTCCGCCCGGACGAGCTGCACCAGGCGTTCAACTTCCACTACCTGTTCGCGCCGTGGGACGCCGCCGAGCTGCGCGAGGTGATCGACTCCTCGCTGGCCACCGCCGCGTCCGTGGGCGCGCCGACCACCTGGGTGTTGTCCAACCACGACGTCAAGCGGCACGTCACCCGCTACGGCGGCCTGGACAGGGCCCGCGCGGCCGCGTTGCTGACCCTCGCACTGCCCGGCTCGGCCTACGTCTACCAGGGCGACGAGCTGGGCCTGCCCGAGGTGCTCGACCTGCCGCCCGAGGTGTGCCTCGACCCGCAGCGGCTGCGCGACCCCGACAGCGGCCGCGACGGCTGCCGGGTGCCGCTGCCCTGGACGCGCCGAGACCCGGAGGCCGGGTGGGCGAACCCGTGGCTGCCGATTCCGGCGGAGTGGGCCGAGCTGAGCGTGGAGGCCCAGGAGGGCGCCCCCGGCTCGACGCTCGAGCTCTATCGGGCCGCGCTGCGGCTGCGGCGTTCCTTCGACGGGGACCTGACCTGGCACGACTCTCCCGAGGGCACGCTGGTCTTCTCCCGGGGCGATCTGGTGTGCGCCGTCAACCTCACGGGGACACCCGTGGACTTCGGTCTCGACGGCGAGGTGCTGCTGGCCTCGAATGAGCCTGGAGCAGCGGATTCGGCGGTCTGGTTGAAAGTAAAGTGTGGCCTATGAATGGTCACGCTCGCCTTGCCGACATCGCTGCCCAGGCCGGGGTGAGTGAGGCCACGGTCAGCCGGGTGCTCAACGGCAAACCCGGGGTCTCCGCGGGCACCCGCCAGGCGGTGATGACCGCGCTCGACCTCATGGGCTACGAGCGCCCGCCCCGGCTGCGGCAGCGCAGCAACGGACTGGTCGGCCTGGTGACGCCCGAGCTGGACAATCCGATCTTCCCGGCGTTCGCGCAGGCCATCGAGAAGGCGCTGACCCAGCACGGCTACACGCCCGTGTTGTGCACGCAGCTGCCCGGCGGCGCGCCCGAGGACGAGTTCACCGAGCTGCTCGTGGATCGCGGGGTGAGCGGCATCGTCTTCATGTCGGGCCTGCACGCCGACACGACCGCGCGGATGGACCGCTACACCCGCCTGGTCGACCGCGGGCTGCCGATCGTGCTGGTCGACGGCTACAGCGAGCACATCGACGCGCCCTTCATCTCGCCCGACGACCGCATGGCCGTGCGGCTGTCCGTGCAGCACCTCGTCGACCTCGGTCACGAGCGCATCGGGCTGGCGCTGGGGCCGCGCAGGTTCGTGCCGGTGATCAGGAAGATCGAGGGCTTCAAGCAGGTCATGGCGCACCTGCTCGGCACGGCCGACGTGGACGACCTGATCGCGCACTCGCTGTTCTCGGTCGAGGGAGGGCAGGCGGCCGCCGCCCAGCTGCTCACCCGCGGCTGCACCGGCATCGTGTGCGCCAGCGACCTGATGGCGCTCGGCGCGATCCGGGCCTGCAGGGAGAAGGGGCTGTCGGTGCCGGGGGAGGTGTCCGTGGTCGGGTTCGACGACTCGCCGCTGATCGCGTTCACCGACCCGCCGCTGACCACCGTGCGCAAGCCGATCGGCGCCATGGCCTCGGCGGCCGTGCAGACGCTGCTCGAGGAGGTCAACGGCGCGCCCGCCAAGCACGTCGAGCTGATCTTCCAGCCGGAGCTGGTGGTCCGCGGCTCCACCGGCTCCGGTCCGCTGGTCAACCGGTGACCGGCGTATGGCGACCGAGCCCGCCTCACGGGGTGAGGCAATGAACACGGACATCCTGGTCCTCGGCGGTGCCGGGGTCGACACGACCGTCTACGTGCCCGAGCTGCCGCTGCCGTACAAGGACACCTACCAGGTGCCGCCGGTCGTCGACAGGATCGGCAACACCGGCGCCGGGGTGGCGCTCGGCTGCCACGCGCTCGGGCTGGACGTCGCGTTCGCCGACCTGATCGGCGATGACCCGCAGGGCGCGCTGATCCGCCACGCGCTGCGCGACCTCTACTGCTCCTGGGGACCGGCCGAGGCGGGCACGCGCAGGAGCGTGCTGCTCGTAGGTCCCGACGGCCGCCGCACCTCCTTCTACGACGCCAAGGTCACGCCCGGCGAGCGCCTGCCCAGGCAGCTGTACGCGGACGTCCGGGCCAGGCACGTCCACGTGTCGATCATGGACTTCTGCCGCCACGTCTACCCCGACCTGGACGGCGTGCCGATCTCCACGGACCTGCACGACTGGGACGGCGTCAACACCTACCACAAGGACTTCGCCTACCGTTCCGACCTGGTGTTCCTGTCGGCAGCCGCGCTCAAGGACCCGGCCGTCGTGATGGGCGACGTGCTCGCCCGCGGCCGCGCCCGCACGGTCGTGTGCACGCTCGGCGCGGACGGCTGCCTGGTGCTGACCCGCGAGGCCGGACTGCGGGCCTTCCCCGCCGCCCCGCTTCCCGGGCCGGTGGCCGACAGCAACGGCGCGGGCGACGCGTTCGTCTCCGGCTTCCTGTACGGCACGCTGCGCGGCAGGCCGCTGGAGGAGTGCGTCAGGCTGGGCTCGATCGCCGGGGCACACGCGTGCACGGCCGCCGGCACCCACGAGTCCCCGATCACGGAGTCCCTCCTCCTGAGCCGGTCCGCCGCCGCTTGACGCCGGCCGGCCCGTCGTGGTCCAGCTCCCGCCAGGCTCGGCCGGCGAACGGCGGGATGGACGCCAGCACGTAGACCGCGGTGAACGCGTACAGGGTGGCCGTCAGACCGGTCAGCTCCGTGAGCGAGCCCGCCAGAAGCCCGCCGAACGGCATGCCCGCGTAGGCGGCGGCCGTCATGGTGCCGAGCACCCGCGCCCGCAGGCGGGCCGGGATCCGGTCATACTGCAGCACGCCGAGAATGGGATTGATCGCGCCCGCGGCGAGGCCGGACAGCGCGGTGACGCCGAGGGCGACGGGCAGCGGGGCGCCAAGGGCCAGGATCAGCACCCGAGGCACTCCGGCGATCAGGAAGCACGCCCCGAAGGTCAGCCTCTGGGGTAATCGCTCGCCGGCGGCGCCGTACACGACGGTCCCGGCCAGCGCGCCCGCGCCGACCGCGCCCGCGAGCAGGCCGAACGCGCGGGGATCGTGGGCCACGTCCCGGGCGTACAGCGCCAGCAGGACCTGCGTCACGCCCGTGTCGAGCATGTTGACGACCACGACCATCGTGGTCGCGCTCATCTGCAGCCGGTCCCGCCACAGGAACGCCACCCCGTCGCGCAGATCGCTCAGATAGCCGCCCTGTCCCGCGCCGCCTTCCGATCGCGGGACCCCGCCGCCGATCAGAGCCGCGGACAGCAGGAACGTGACCCCGTCGACGACCAGCAACGCACTGGCCCCGAGCCAGACGATCAGCACGCCGGCGAGCGGCGCGCCCACCATCGCCGCGCCCCGGTAGACGCCGTCGTACGCCGCCACCGCCCGTTCGATGCGCACAGGCCCGAGCGCCGCCAGGTCGGGAACCATGGCCTTGCGTGCCGTCTCCCCGGGCGTGGCCAGCAGCCAGCGTACGAAGAGCAACCCCAGCAGCGCCGGATACGACAGCCCCGTCGTCCACGACAGCACCGGCATGGCCAGGACGACGAGCCCGCTCGCCAGGTCGGACGACACGCTCGCGCCGCGCAGTCCCAGCCGGTCCACCAGGGTCCCGCCGAACGCGGCCGAGATGACGATGGGGAACGTGGTCGAGAACGCCGCCAGCCCCGTGAGCGCGGCGCTCCCCGTGCTCTCCAGCACGAACCACGGCACGGCCAGCAGGGAGAGCATGGTCCCGGTGACGGAGAGTGCGTTGGCGGCCAGCAAGGTGATGAATGGACGCCTCACGCTCGATCCCCCCGGCGCCCCCCGGCCCACGGTTTCCGCTTCAGCGTTCCCCACGGGCGCCATGCGGTCAAGGGAGTCTCTCGCCGCAGGACAAACGTGATTTGATACAACTATTGGGACGCATGATCCATTGAATTTCCGAGGAGTCCGTTCGTGAGCGTTGTGGTGTGCGGTGAGGCGATGCTGCTGATGCTGGCCGAGCCGGGCATTCCGCTCGAGCGGGCCACCGCCTTCCGCCGCTCGATCGCGGGCGCCGAGTCGAACGTGGCCGCCGGCCTGGCCAGGCTGGGCCACCAGGTGCGCTGGCTCGGGCGGGTGGGCGCGGACCCGGCGGGCGCGTCGGTGCTGGCCATGCTCCGCGCCGACGGCATCGACACGCGCCACGCCGTCGTGGACCCGCACGCCCCCACCGGGCTGCTGCTGCGCGACAGCCACCCGTCCAGGGCGATCGACGTCCAGTACTACCGCGCCGGCTCGGCCGCCTCCCGGCTGGCGCCCGGCGAGCTGGCGCCCGAGATGGTGGTCGGCGCCCGGCTCGTCCACGTCACCGGCATCACGCCGATGTTGTCGGACTCGGCGCACCTCGCCACGCTCAGGCTGCTCGACCTGGCCAGGGACGCGGGCGCCACGATCTCCTTCGACCCGAACGTCCGGCTCAAGCTCGGCCCGCCCGAGCGGTGGCGGGAGCGGGTCGCGCCGCTCATGGGCCGCGCCGACGTCGTGTTCGCCGGTGAGGACGAGCTGGAGCTGCTCCAGGTAGACCCGGCGGGGCTGCCCGGGCTCGCCGTGGTCAAGCACCGCGACAAGTCGGCCGGCTGCGCCGGCCTGCGTCAGGAGGCGTTCCCGGTGCCCGTGACCGACCCCGTGGGGGCGGGGGACGCGTTCGCCGCCGGGTTCCTGTCGGGGATGCTGCGCGGAATGCCGTACGAGACCTGCCTGCGCGAGGGGGCGGCCGTGGCGGCGCTCGTGGTGCAGTGCGCCAACGACACCGACGGGCTGCCCGACCGGACGGGCCTGGACCGTGCGCTGGCCGCGTTCACCACGGCGGGAGAGACCGTGCACCGTTAGGACGCGTTCACCACGGCGGGAGAGACCGTGCACCGTTAGGACGCGTTCACCACGGCGGGAGAGACCGTGCACCGTTGGCGCGGGTTCGCCGAGGTGGGAAGAGCGCTCGCCGCCGGCGCCGGACCGTAGACCATGAGAAGGGAAATCATGTTCCGCTGGGAGATCGTCCAGGCCGTCACCGAGCAGCGGGTGTTCGGGATCGTCAGGGCCGCTGGGCCCGGGGAGGCGGTGGCCGCCGCCGAGGCCGTGCTGGACGCCGGGCTGCGGGCCGTGGAGGTGGCGCTCACCACGCCGCGCGCCCTCACCGCCGTCGCCCGGCTCACCGAGCAGCGGCCCGAGGCGCTCGTCGGCGCGGGCACCGTGCTCGACGCCGCCGCGGCCCGCGCCGCCGTGGAATCCGGCGCGCGCTTCCTGGTCTCGCCCAACCTGCATCCCGAGGTGATCCGCGCCGGCCACCGCTACGGTGTGCCGGTCTTCCCCGGCGTGGCCACCCCGACCGAGATCGTCCGTGCTCTGGAGGAAGGCGCGGACGCGGTGAAGATCTTCCCGGCGTCCGCGGTGTCACCGTCCTGGCTGCGCGACGTACGGGCCGCGCTGCCCCAGGTTCCCGCCATCCCCACGGGCGGCGTCACCCTCGACAACGCGCCGGAGTGGATCGCGGCCGGCGCCGTGGCCTGCGGCATGGGCTCCGCGCTCACCTCCGGCGGCGCCGAAGCCGCCGGCCGGCGCGTCACTGCCCTGCTGGCCAGGCTCGCCCAGGCGGGGGTCAGGAATCCAGGTTGACCCTGGCCCCCGCGCTCAGCCCGGAGTCGTGCACCTCCAGGCCCGTGGGCTGCAGGTTCTTCGGCAACTCGAACACCAGCGTGCCGGTGAACGCGCCGCCTGCCTCGATGCGGATCGGCGTGATCTCCTTGCCGCTCTTGTCGAGCAGCTTGGTGCCGCCGTGCGGCATGTCGTCCTCGTCGATCAGCTTCTGCTGGCCCGGGTAGAGCACCCTGGCCTCGTGGCCGATGTTGTTGACCTTCACCCCGATCTGGCAGGTACGCGTCGTCGCGGCCTTGGCGGGCTTGGGGCACTTCGTGCTCGTCACCGCGAACCTCAGCTTGCCATCCTCCACCGGGCCGTCCGCGCCGGCCGGAGTTTCGCGGAATAACCAGGCCAGCGCGGCTAGCAGCAGCACCAGCAGCACGGCCGCGATGACCAGGGCGGTGAGGCAGCCCGCGAACACGCCTCGCTTCGGGCGGGCGGGCCGGTAGCCGGGCAACGGCCCCTGGCCCGTCGTGGCGTGGTGGGGGAGCGGCCCTCGCCCGCCCGGCCGCGGCATGCTCCGCTCGGGATGCCGGGCCTGCCCACCCCGCCCGTGCGTCTGCGGTCCCCGCCCGGTTCCGGGGAGTGGCCCAGTGCGCTCGGCGTGTGGCGGCTGGGGTCCTACGCCCGGCACGGGCCCGGTCCGCTCGGCGTGTGGCGGTTGGGGCATTGCGCCTGGTACGGGTCCGGTGCGCTCGGCGTGCGGCGGCTGGGGCATTGCGCCCGGTACGGGTCCGGTGCGCTCGGCGTGCGGCGGCTGGGGCACTGCGCCCGGTACGGGCCCGGTCCGGTCGGCGTGCGGCGGCTGCGGTCCCCGGCCGGTGCCCGGCGTCGGCCCCGTGCGCTCGGCCGGCGACGGTTGCGGCCCGCGGGAGGTCACCGGCGTGGGACCGGTGCGCTCGGCCGGAGGCCCCTGAGGGTTGCGCGCTTCAGGATGCGGTGCGGCCTGCGGGGCGCGGCTGTCGTGATGCGGTGGCGCCTGCACGGAACGGGCGTCCGGGTGAAGCGGCGGCTGCGGACCACGACCGGCGCCGTCCGGGCGCGGGCCGGCAGAGTCCGGGTGGGGCACGCGGGCGTCCGGGTGCGGTCCGGCAGCGTCGGGGCGTGGCGCGCGGGCGTCCGGGTGCGGCGGGCGGGCGTCCGGGTGCGGCGCGAACTCCGACGGATTCCACGCGTTCGTCAGATGCTTGGTCGCGGCCAGCTGCGCCGCCGGCTCGTCGGCCGCCTCCACCAGCTCCAGCAGCAGCTGCCGCGCCGTAGGCCGGCGCGCCGGGTCGGGGTGGATGGCCGCCGCCACCAACCGGTCCAGCGGCGTGGGCAACCCCCGCAGATCGGGCGGCGCCGTACGGGCCCGGGCCGCCATCACGTAGGCGTCCCCCTCGCCGAACGGGTGCCCGCCCAGCCCCGCGTACGCGATCAGCGACCCCCACGCGAACACGTCTCCCGCCGGGCTGGTCCGCCCCTCGAAGACCTGCTCGGGAGCGATCCATCCGGGTGTGCCCATGACCATGCCGGCGTTCGTGTGCCGGGAGTCGACATGCGTCGACCGGGCCAGCCCGAAGTCGATCACCCGCGGCCCGGCCAGCGTCAGCATGACGTTGGCCGGTTTGAGATCGCGGTGCACCAGCCCCGCCGCGTGGATGGCGGTCAGCGCGGCCGCCACGCCGACGGCGGCCGCGTGCAGCACGGACGGCGACAGCGCCCCGTGCTCGATCAGGTGATCTTCCAGCGAGATGCCGTCGATGTATTCGGTGACGAGGTAGAGCACGCCCCGGTCCTCGCCGTGGTCGAGCACCCGCGCCGTGCAGAACGAGGCCACCTTGCGCGCGTTGGACACCTCTTCATGGAAACGCGCACGGTAGACCGGGTCGGCGGTGAAGTCTCTGCGGATCGCTTTGAGCGCCACCCGCGGCCCATCGGCGGACTTGGCGAGGTAGACCACCCCCATGCCGCCGGAGCCGAGACGGCTGACCAGCTCATAGGGGCCGATCGCCGGCGGGTCTTCCGGCTCCAGCGGAGTGCCTGCGGAGCGCCCCAATGTCGCCGTCCTCTCGCCGTCGTCATCGCGTCTCAACGCGAACCGTTCCTCCCCCCGGCCCCTAACCCCGAACCGTCCGCCGCCCGGCATCCCGTTTGTACCCCAGACTCTAACGGAGGACGGGCCTCTACGTCGGCCACTGGCCTTGACCAGGCACCCCTCAGGGCTGAGCGGGTCCGCGGCGGGCCGGGCGCATCCTCACCCGCAGCCGCGAGACGTTGAGCGTGTACGGGAGCGGCCGGTGCGGCGAGAGCAGCCGCCCGACCGGCTTGGGGCGGGCGGCCCGCAGCATGCCGCCCAGGAAGGCCGTGCCGACCGCGAGCGTCAGCTGCACGCCGTCGCAGCCCGGCCGGGCCCACCATTCGCCCGCCGCGGTGCCGTCGAGCCAGATCTCGGGCGCGAACGTGTTCGCGTACGGCAGGCGTGCGCTGCGCTGGTGCGCGGCGAGCGGCACCAGCACGGTGGTGCCCGCGGGCACGGTGGTGCCGCACCACTCGGTGCTCACAGTGGTGACCCGGGACAGTGCGGGGACCGGCGGCCACAGGCGCAGTGCCTCGCGCAGGCAGGCCCGCAGATGCTGGGAGTCGGCGCGGGCCGCCTTGCGATGACTCGGGTGGATGGCGAGCAACGCCAGCGTCTGCATGAGGCCGGTCGCGGCGACGCCGAGCCCCATCAGCCAGAATGCGGCCTGCATGAGCCGGCGCGACTCCGCCTCGCCGGAGGTCTCGGCGATCAGGCCGGCCACGCTGCCCGGCTCGGCTCGGCGCAGGTGGTCGAGGATCCGCGCGTCGTAGCGGCCGGAGAGGATCTCCTGGCGGCGCCCCGCCTGGTGCCTGCCCAGCCGCGCCAGCAGGGTGGTGAGTTCCTGGTCGCCGGCTGCGCCGTCGCCGTACACGCAGCGCCTGGCCACGCGCTGCCAGCGGGCGTCGAGCCGCTCGTAGCCCACCACGCCGTCGGCCAGCTCCGCGGCCTCCTCGCGGGCGATCTCGATGAACGCCGGGCGCAGGACGTCCGTCGGCAGGCTCAGCCGGCGCTCGTCACGGGCCGGCGCGTAGGCGCCCCGCTCGTCCTCCAGCACACGCAGCGCGTCGCGTCGGGACAACACCAGCAGCGCCGGGCCTCTCCGTCCGCGGACCAGCACGGGGCGGCCGCCGTACCGGGATTCGAGGTCGGCCAGCAGGGGCCTGCCGCGCAGCAGGTCGCGCCCGGCTGCCACGTGTGGCGCGCCCGGGGGCACGAGGGCGGCCGCGAGGCGCAGGCTCTCCAGCGCGGTCGCCCTGGGCAGGCCCCTAGGCACCCGCGACCCGCCGCTCGACCTGCGCCTGGGCGCCTGCGGCGGGGCGGGCCGGTGACGCCTCCTGGATGGCCGTGGCGGGAAGGACATTCATGCCCCTGATGTGATCGCTGCGGCGGGGCGCCCGCAATCACGGGTTTCGGTCACTGGAACGCTTGCGGTCGCGGAGCGATGGAGCGTTCCAGTGACCGGAACGTCTACACGCCGAGAAGCGCGGCGGAGATGGCCTGGGCGGCCCCGCGCACGGCGATGCCCAGCTTGCCCAGCGGCACCGCGTGGGCGCGCGCGGCCACCCCTAGGGACATGCAGATGCGGCCGCCAGGACCGAACACTGGGGCCGCCACGCAGACCACGCCCTCCACGAACTCTTCCTGTGCGTACGCCAGGCCGTGCCGGCGCACCTGGGCCAGCTCGCGTTCCAGCCCCGCCAGGCTGATGATCGTCCGGCGCGTCATGCGCTCGAACGAGCCGCGCGCCAGCACCTCCTCACGCAGCCTCGGGTCGAACGCGAGCAACGCCTTGCCGGTCGCCGTGCAGTGCAGCGGCGCCCGGTCCAGGCCGTCGGAGGGGGAGCAGACCCGGTTGTGGCCGTAGAGCCGTTCGACGTAACGGGCCTCCAGGCCGGAGGGCACGGCCAGGTTCACCGTCTGCCGGGTGGTCTCGTACAGGTATTGCAGGTATGGCAGCACGACCCGGCGGGTACCGGGCACCCGGGCGCGGGCGAGGCCTGCCATCGTCTCCAGCAACGCGCCGGGCAGGTAGCCGTTTCCCACGCGGGTGGCCAGCTCGCGCGAGCACAGCACGCCCAGGATCCGGTGCGCGGTCGACTTGGGCAGGCCCGTGCTGCGGCACAGCTGCGCCAGGCTGACCGGTCTCGAGGCCGCGCTCAGCGCGAGGAGGATGTCGATCCCCCTCTCGAGGCTCCCCGGCTGCGACACCGGGCGATCGTCGATGAGCTGCGGTGGTTGGCTGGCCGTTTGCGTGAGCATCAATGTCCCTTCGCTCTCCGGGAGCAGGAGGGGGTCCCCGAGGCTGTGGCTTTTACATCTCTTGCCCTACCCGGCCGCCGCGCTTCCGAATACCCCTGATCAACGCGTACTGATCAGCTCCGCATACACCGACACCGCCACCTCACCAGGCGTTCTGGCTCCTATGTCCAGACCCGCCGGAACGTGCACCCGCTCACCTCCCTCCACACCCGCCAGCACCGCCGCGCCGCGCCTGCGGCTGGCGATCAGCGCCACGTACGGCACGTCCTTGGCCAGCGCGGCACGCAGCACCGGCTCCTCGCCCACGCCGTGCGAGGCGACGAGCACGGCCGCGGTGTCGTCGGCGATCGCCGCACCCGCGTCCGCCTCCACCTGGTAGCCCATCGCCCTGCCCACGGCGGCGAAGGCCCGGGCGATGGGGCTGTCGCCGTACACGTGGACCAGGACGGGCGGGAGCACCGCCTCGAGGAAGATCTCCAGCGTGCCGCCGGACAGGCAGGGCTGGCCCACCGCCACCAGGCCCTCCTCCTCGTGCGGCTCGCCGGCTTCCGGGGTGATCCGCAGCAGCGTGGTCCGTCCCGGCGGCCGGCGGAGCTCGAGCAGCCGCAGGCCCTGCGCCCGCACCGTGTCAGCGGCGCAGACGCCGCCCACGAACCCCTCGATCGTGCCGTCGGGCAGCACCAGCGCGCAGTCGCCCGCCTTCGCGCTGGTCGGCCGCTGCGCGCGCACGACGGTGGCCAGCACGTACGGCTCCCGCCCCGACCGCAGCTCCGCCACCCTCGCCTGGACGTCCAGGGCGGCCGGCGCCCGCTTGCGAGGCGCCGGCATGCCGAGGAACTCACTCATGGGATCGCCAGGTCCGTGCGAAACGGGTCGCCGTTGATGACGCGCCACACGTTCGCCGGAGTGAGCGGCATGTCCGCGTGCCGCACCCCGTACGGCTCCAGCGCGTCCACCACGGCGTTGACCACGGCCGCGGGGGAGCCCACCGTGGCCGACTCGCCCACGCCCTTGGCCCCGATCGGGTGCGTCGGCGACGGCGTCACGGTCTCGCCCAGCTCCCACGACGGGCACTCCATCGAGGTCGGCAGCAGGTAGTCCATGAACGACGCCCCCAGGTGGTTGCCGTCCTCGTCGAACGCCATCACCTGCATGAGCGCCATCCCGACCCCGTCCGCCAGCCCCCCGTGGATCTGCCCTTCGACGATCATGGGGTTGATCCGCACCCCGCAGTCGTCCACCGCCACGAACCTGCGCACCTTCACCTGCCCCGTCCCGGGGTCGACGTCCACGACGCAGATGTACGCCCCGAACGGATACGTCAGATTCGGCGGGTTGTAGACGGTCACCGCGTCCAGATGGCCCTCCACCCCCTCGGGCAGCTCCAGGTTCGAGTGCGCGGCCAGCGCGATCTCGGCCAACGACTTGCCGGAGGCCGGGTCGCCGACGACCGACCACTTGCCGTCGGCCCACTCCAGGTCGTCCGGCGCGGCCTCCAGCATGGCCGCCGCCACGATCTTGGCCCGGTCGCGCACTTTCCTGGCCACGATCGCGGTCGCCGCGCCGGAGACCGGGGTGGAGCGGGAGCCGTACGTGCCGAGGCCGAACGGCGTCTGGTCGGTGTCGCCGTGCACGACCTCCACGTCGTCGGCCGGGATGCCCAGCTCCTGCCCGACGATCTGCGCGAACGTCGTCTCATGGCCCTGGCCCTGCGACTGGCACGACACCCGCAGCACGGCCTTGCCCGTCGGGTGCACGCGCAGCTCGGCCCCGTCGGCCATGCCGAGGCCCAGGATGTCCATGTGCTTGCGCGGGCCCGCGCCCACGGCCTCGGTGAAGAAGCTGACGCCGATGCCCATCAGCTCGCCCCGGGCCCGCTTGTCGGCCTGCTCGGCGCGGAGCTTGTCGTAACCGATCATGTCCATGGCCAGGCGCAGCGCCTTGGGGTAGTCGCCGGAGTCGTACTCCCAGCCGGTGGGGGAGTGGTACGGGAACTGCTCGGGCCTGAGCAGGTTGCGCATCCGCAGGTCGGCCGGGTCCATGCTCAGCTCGTCGGCCAGGACGTCGACCATGCGCTCGACCAGGTAGACGGCCTCGGTGACGCGGAAGGAGCAGGCGTAGGCCACGCCGCCGGGGGCCTTGTTGGTGTAGACGCCGGTGACTTCGCAGTGGGCGGCCTCGATGTCGTACGAGCCGGAGAAGACGTGGAAGAACCCGGCGGGGAACTTGGTCGGCTGCGCGGTGCCGTTGAACGCGCCATGGTCGGCCAGCACCTTCACCCGGATCGCCTGGATCCTGCCGTCGCGGGTCGCGGCGATCTCGCCGTGCATGTGGTAGTCGCGGGCGAAGGCGGTGCTCATGAGGTTCTCGGAGCGGTCCTCCATCCACTTGACCGGGCGGCCGGTGACGATGGAGCCGACGATCGCACAGACATACCCGGGATAGATCCCGACTTTTCCGCCGAAGCCGCCGCCGATGTCCGGCGAGATCACCCGGATCTTGTGTTCCGGCAGCCCGGCCACCATCGCGTACAACGTGCGGTGCGCGTGCGGCGCCTGCGTCGGGCACCAGACGGTGAGCTTGCCGGTGACCTTGTCGAAGTCGGCGACCGCGCCGCAGGTCTCCAGCGGCGCGGGGTGCACGCGCGGGTAGAGCATGTCCTGCGCGACCGTCACCTCAGCCTGCTCGAAGAGCGCGTCGGTGCGGGCCCGGTCGCCGGCCTCCCAGTCGAAGATGTGGTTGTCCGTCCGGCCCTCGAGGTCGTCCCTGATCACCGGGGCGTCCTGGTCGAGGGCCTTCCTGGCGTCGATGACCGCGTCGAGGGGGTCGTACTCGACGTCGATCAGCTCCAGCGCGTCGCGTGCCGCGTAGGCGTCCTCGGCCACCACGAACGCGACCTCCTGCCCCTGGAAGCGCACCTTGTCCGTGGCCAGCACCGCCTGCGTGTCCTGCGACAGCGTGGGCATCCAGGCCAGGCCGAGCCCGGCGAGGGTCTGGCCGGTGATGACGGCCTTGACCTTCGGGTGTGCCTCGGCGGCGCTGGTGTCGATGGAGACGATCTTCGCGTGGGCGTGCGGGCTGCGCAGCACGGCGCCGTACAACATGCCCGGCAGCCGTACGTCGTCGGTGTAGTTGCCGCGCCCCCGGATGAAGCGGGCGTCCTCTTTGCGGTGCATGGGTCCGTAGCTCACTGCTGCTTCGCCTCCGTCGCGGACTCGGCGACATTCAGAGTCGCTTCAGCCGCCCACCTGATCGAACGGACGATGTTCTCGTAGCCGGTGCACCGGCACAGCTGTCCCGAGATGGCCTCGCGGATCTGGCCCTCGTCGGGGTCGGGCACGCGGTCGAGCAGCCAGCGCGCGGTCAGCAGCATGCCCGGTGTGCAGAACCCGCACTGCAGCCCGTGGCACTCCACGAACCCCTTCTGTACCGCGTCCAGCTCGCCGTCCCGCTCCAGCCCCTCCACCGTGGTCACCTCGTGGCCGTCGGCCATGACCGCCAGCACCGTGCACGACTTGACCGGCACGCCGTCCAGCTGGACCGTGCAGACACCGCAGTTGGAGGTGTCGCAGCCCCAGTGGGTGCCGGTCAGGCTCAGCTCGTCGCGCAGGAAGTGCACGAGCAGCAGCCTCGGCTCGACCTCTCTCGTGTGCGGCTGCCCGTTCACCGTCACCGTGATCCGCATCTCAGATCCTCCTCCCTTCTGTCGCGGACCCGGCGACATTCAGATGCGCCGTGGACAGTGCCCGCTTGGTCAGCTCGGCGGCCAGGTGGCGCTTGTAGTCGGCGGGGCCGCGCTGGTCGGCGTGCGGCTCGCAGTGCTCGGCCGCGATCCTGGCCGCCTCGGCGAACGCCTCCTCGCCCGGCGCCTCGCCCTGGAGGAACGCTTCGGCCTCAGGGGCGCAGAAGTGCTCGGCGCCGACTGCGGTCAGCCCGATGCCCGCCTGCGCGATCACGCCGTCCCGCACGGTGATCACCGCCCCGGCCGCCGCCACCGGCCAGTCGCCGACGCGCCGCTCGACCTTCGCGTACGCGCTGCCGGTGCCGGGTGTGATCGGCACGCGCAGCTGGATCAGCAGCTCGCCGTCCCCGACGGCGGTCTCGTACGGGCCGCGGTGGAACGCGCGGATCGGCACCGTACGCGTGCCGCCCGGCCCCTGGATGACCGCTGACGCCCTTAAGGCCGAGAAGACGGCCGACAAATCCTCAGAAGGATCGCCCTGGCACAATGAGCCCCCTACGGTCCCCCGATTTCTTACTATCGGGTCGGCAATAACTCGCTCCGCGTCCCGAAATATCGGGAAAAGGTCGGTTGCGATAGTGCTGTCGAGCAGCTCTGCGTGCCGTACCAGTGCGCCGATGGTCAGCTCGTCGCCCTCCACGGCGATCCGCCCCAGCTCGGCCAGCCCGTTGATGTCGATCAGGGCCTCGGGCTGGGCCAGGCGGAGCTTCATCATGGGGATGAGGCTGTGCCCGCCCGCCACGACCCTGGCCTCGGGGCCGTACCGCGCCAGGAGCTCGATCGCGTGCGGCACGCTGTCGGCTCTCTCGTATTCGAACTTCGCCGGAACCTGCATGAGAGCACAGTGCTGTTACCGATTTGTCGCGACAATCCATAAATAAGGGATTCCTTAATGCGCTTCGGCCAACTATGAAGGGGGCGTGACACTTAGCCAGCTCGGCGCTTTTGTTTTCGTCGCCCGGCTGGGATCCGTCAAGGCGGCGGCCCGAGCGCTGGGCGTGAGCGAGCCGGCGGTCTCCCAGTCGCTGGCCCAGCTGCGCAAGCACCTCGGGGACCCGCTGCTGATCCGGTCAGGCGACCGGATGGTGCTGACCGAGGGCGGGCGGCGGCTGCTGGGGATCGCCGCCCAGATCGTCGCACTGGGCGCGGAGGCGGTCGCGGCGGTCCAGCCCGGCCGTCCCGCCGGGCTGCACGTGGTCATGGACGCCGGGCTGGCCGAATATGTCGCCGGTCCGCTGATCTGCCTGTTCACGCAGCGCAAGTCGGTGGACGCCTCCACCGGCGTGGCGGGCACGGCCGAAGTGCCGTTGCTGCTGTCCAGCCGCCTGGCCGACGTCGCGCTCGGCGCCCAGGTGAGCGGGGCGGGACTGGTGAGCCGGCCCGTGCTGCGCTGCCGGCTCATCGTCGTCGGCGCGCCGCGTGGGCGAAGGGACCACTGGCTCGTCGGCCCGTCGGGCGCCGACCCGGCCAGCGACACCGGCCGGCTCCTGCGGGTGCTGCGGGTGCCGGAGTCGCAGGTACGGGTCTTCGCGAACCAGACGGCGGCCTGGAAGGCGGCCGCCGAGGGCGCCGGGGTCGCGCCCGCCACCGCCCACCTGGTGTCCTCACAGGTGCGCCGGGGGGAGCTGGTCGCCATCGACACCCCGGCCACCCCGTTCGCGGCCTACTGGTACGCGACGACGCTGGAACCCGCCAACAGGTCCCTGGCGGCGGGCACGTTCCTGGACTTCCTCACGACCCCGGCGGCCACCCAGGTGATGCGCGCCCCGGAGGACGGTGTTCCCCGCAACCGCTTCCGTCCCCCGATCCACGTCTCCATCTGGAGCTGACGCCGCGGCCCGCCGGCGTTGGGGCAGCGCCGTAACAGGTGAGGTCAGCGCAGGGCGGCGGCCTCCGAGGCGAGCTTCTCCACACGCCCCCAGTCGCCCGCGGCCAGCACGTCCGCCGGGGTCAGCCAGGTTCCGCCGACGCAGCCCACGTTCGGCAGCGCCAGGTAGTCGGGCGCGGTGTTCACCCGGATGCCGCCCGTCGGGCAGAACCGCACGTCCGGCAGGGGGCCCGCCAGCGCCTTCAGATACGGCACGCCGCCCGCGGCCTCCGCGGGGAAGAACTTCAGCTCCTTGATCCCCCGCTCCACCAGCGCCATCACCTCCGACACGGTCGCGGCCCCCGGCAGGTATGCCACCCCGCTCGAGTCCATCGCCTCGACCAGCGACAGGGTCGTGCCCGGCGAGACCAGGAACCTCGCCCCCGCGGACACCGACGCCGCGATGTCGTCGTGGGTGCGGATCGTCCCCGCACCCACCATCGCCTCGGGCACCTCGTCGGCGATCCTGGCGATGGCCTCGCGCGCCACCGGCGTGCGCAACGTCACCTCGATGACCGGCAGCCCTCCGGCGACCAGCGCCCGGGCCATCGGCACGGCGGTCTCGACGTCCTCGATCACAACGACCGGGATCACGGGGGCGAGATCGAGCAAGCTCATGGGTTCTGTCTCCTCATCGGCCCTCACAGGCCGTCTAGTACCGAACACCGGCCGCGCGGGGCCGGTGTCGTTGTCAGCCCACCAGCTCCCTGCGGGCACGCTGGCTCAGCCAGGCGGCCGCGCCCGTCAGCGCCGGTTGGGACGCCACGATCAGAGCGGTCCCGATCGCCGCCAGATATGCGGCCATGTCGGGATTGGCGGCGAACCGCGTGCGGAAGCTGCTGGTGCTCACGCGTTCCACGATACGTGGCAGGACTCCGCCGCCCAGGTACACCCCACCCCGCGCGCCGAGGGTCAGTGCCACGTTGCCCGCGAAGCTGCCCAGCATCCCGCAGAACACCTCGATCGTCTCCGCGCACAGCGAGTCGTCGAGCCTGGCCACGATGTCGGAGGCGGTCAGCTCGGGCGCGCCGACACCGTTCACCTGGGCCAGCGCCCGGTGCAGCCGGACCAGGCCGGGACCGGACAACACGTGCTCGGCCACCACGTGCTGCAGGCCCTGTGCCTGCAGCACGCGGACGATCTCCAGCTCCCGCCGGTCCACCACCGGCACCGTGACGTGACCGCCCTCGCCGGGGATCGGCGTCCAGCCGTGCTCGGTCGGCACCAGCCCGCCCACGCCGAGCCCGGTGCCGGGACCCAGCACGGCCTTGACGCCGTGGCCGAGCTCGGGCCCGCCCAGGGACACCACGTCGTCGCCGTCCAGGTGCGGCAGCGAGACGGCCAGCGCCTCGAAGTCGTTGAGCAGCCGCGCATACGGCACGTCGAGATCGCGTACGGACCCCGCCCACGCGGAGTTCGTGAGCCGGTAACTGTCGCCGTCGATCGGCCCGGCCACGGCCAGGCAGGCCGCCCCCGGTCGCACCCCGCCCGCGTGTTCCGCGAGGTAGGCGGCCACGGCTTCGGGGAGCGTGGGGTAGTCGGCCCCCGCCAGGACCGCGACGTGCGAGGGCCGCGCGCCCAGCGAGGTGACCAGGCCGAACCTGGCGTTGGTCCCCCCGATGTCGGCGACGAGCCACGGAAGGTCAAAGGCACTCATCACACACCTCCGGCACTCAGGGCGGCGTCAAGATCGCTCGCCATACACCGAAGGATGCCACGGCCGCTCACCCCACCCCAGGAGGGGGTGTGAACCACGGTCACCGGGCGAGTCCGGCGGGGCTGGCGCCCACCGGGGTGCCCGTCTCCAGGTGGGAGGCGCCGGCCTCGGCCGGGAAGCCGAGCCCCGGGCCGTGGTGCGGCGACTCGGCGCCGCTCACCCCGAAGATCCCGGCCCCCTGCTCCGCGTGCCCCGCCATCCGGCGGAACGCCGCGAACAGCTCGCGTCCGGTGCCGACCCACTGCGCGTCGCTCAGCGGCCGTCCCTCGGGCGCCCGAAGGGCCAGCTCCTCGGCCGGCACCAGCAGCTCCAGCGTGCCCGCCGCCGAGTCGAGCCTGATCACGTCGCCGTCGCGGACCAGCGCGATCGGCCCGCCGTCGGCCGCCTCGGGCGACAGGTGGATGGCCGCGGGCACCTTCCCGGAAGCGCCCGACATCCGCCCGTCGGTGACGATGGCCACCCGCTGACCCCGGTCGAGCAGCACCGCCAGCGGCGGTGTGAGCTTGTGGAGCTCGGGCATGCCGTTCGCGCTCGGCCCCTGGTAGCGGATGACCGCCACGAAGTCCTGCCCGTCCAGCTCGCCCATCTCGAACGCCTTCAGCAGATCGAGCTGGTCGTCGAAGACCTTGGCCGGCGCCTCGATCACCAGGTGCTCGGGCTTGACCGCCGACACCTTGCTGACCGCGCAACCCAGGTTGCCCTCGACCATGTGGATCCCGCCGTCGGCCGAGAACGGCTCCGCCACCGGCCGCAGCACGTCCAGGTCCTTGCTGCCGCCGGTCACCGGCGCCCACACCAGCTCGCCGTCCACCAGCGACGGCGCCTCGCGGTAGCGGTCGAGGCCCGGGCCGGCCACGGTCATGACGTCGCCGTGCAGCAGCCCCTCGTCGAGCAGGTCGCCGATGAGCACCTGCATGCCGCCGGCGTCGCGGAAGTGGTTCACGTCCGCCTGGCCGTTCGGGTAGATCTTGGTCAGGGACGGCACGACCCCCGACAGGCGGGCGAAGTCATCCCAGGTCAGCACGATGCCCGCGGCCGCCGCCATGGCCACGAGGTGCAGCGTGTGGTTCGTGGAGCCGCCGGTGGCCAGCAGCGCGACGCAGGCGTTCACGATCGCCTTCTCGTCCACGAGCTCGCCGATCGGCGTGTACTCCGCCCCGTGCGCGGTGATCTCCACCGCGCGGCGACCGGCGGCCTCGGTGAGCGCGTGGCGCAGCTCGGTGTGGGGGTTGACGAACGTCGAGCCGGGCAGGTGCAGGCCCATGACCTCCATGAGCGCCTGGTTGGAGTTCGCGGTGCCGTAGAAGGTGCAGGTGCCAGGGGAGTGGTACGACTTGGCCTCGGCGTCGAGCAGCTCCTCCCGCCCGACCTTGCCCTCGGCGAACAGCTGGCGGGTGCGGGCCTTGACCTTGTTCGGCAGCCCGGAGGCCATCGGCCCGGCGGGCACGAAGATCGCGGGCAGGTGCCCGAAGTGCAGCGCCCCGATGAACAGCCCCGGCACGATCTTGTCGCACACGCCCAGCAGCAGCGACACGTCGAACATGTCGTGTGACAGCGCGATGGCGGTGGCCATGGCGATCACGTCACGGCTGTAGAGCGACAGCTCCATGCCGGCCCGCCCCTGGGTGATGCCGTCGCACATCGCCGGCACGCCGCCCGCCACCTGCGCCACGCCGCCGGCCCGGCGCACGGCGGCCTTCAGCTCCGGCGGGTACGTCTCGTACGGCGCGTGGGCGGAGAGCATGTCGTTGTAGCTCGTCACGATCGCCACGCCCGGCTTGGCCGTAGCGCGCAGAGCCGGCTTGTCCTCGGCGTTCGCCGAAGCGAAGCCGTGCGCCAGGTTCGCGCAGCCGAGGTGGGCGCGGGCCGGGCCCTTGGACTTGGCGGCCTCGCCCTCGCGCCGGATCCGCGCCAGGTAGACGGCACGGCTGGCAGCGCTTCGCTCGATGATCCGATCGGTAACGTCCTGAATGACCGTGTTCACATGTCCTCCTCGTGCCACGCGCGACCGCTGCGGCCGAGCAGATCGTGGGCTCCGGCGGGGCCGGTGGTTCCGGCCGGGTAGGGCTCAGGCAGGGCGGGGTCGGCCTTCCAGGCGTCCAGGATCGGGTCGATCCACCGCCAGGCCGCCTCCACCTCGTCGCGGCGCATGAACAACGTCGGGTTACCGGCCAGGACGTCGCTCAGCAGCCGCTCGTACGCCTCGGGCACCCGCGTCGTGAAGGTCTTGCCGAACGACAGCGACAGCGGCACCGGCTTCAGCGTCACCTCGCCCGCGCCCGGCTCCTTGGCCATGATGTGCAGCTCGATGCCCTCCTCCGGCTGTAGCCGCAGGACCAGGCGGTTCGGCGTGCCGCCGGGGAAGATGGAGTGCGGCACGTCCTTGAACTGCACCACGATCTCCGAGCGCCGGTACGGCAGGCGCTTGCCGGTCCGCAGGTAGAACGGCACCCCGGCCCATCGCCAGTTCTTGATCTCGGCCCGGATCGCGGTGAACGTCTCCACCCGCGCGGAGGCCTCGGTCGGCGGCGTCGAGCCGGGCTCGTCGAGGTAGCCCGGCATGTCGCCGGCTCCGACGTACTGGCCGCGCACGGTGAAGCGGTCCACCTCGGTGCCCGCGATCGGCCGCAGCGCCTGCAGGACCTTGACCTTCTCGTCGCGGATGGCCTCGCGGTCGTTGCGGGCCGGCGGCTCCATCGCGGTGAGCGTGAGGAGCTGCAGCAGGTGGTTCTGCACCATGTCGCGCAGCGCGCCCGCGTGGTCGTAGTAGCCGCGCCGGCCCGGCGTGCCGACGGTCTCGGCGGCGGTGATCTGGACGTGGTCGATCCAGAGCGAGTTCCAGATCGGCTCGAGGAAGGCGTTGGCGAAGCGCAGGACCAGCAGGTTCTGGACGGTCTCCTTGCCCAGGTAGTGGTCGATGCGGAAGATCTGGCGCTCCTCGAAGATCGCGCCGACCTCGTCGTTGATCGCCTGCGCGCTCGGCAGGTCGTGGCCCAGGGGCTTCTCCAGCACCACGCGCGAGCGCGGCGTCACCAGCCCGGCCTCGGCCAGCTCCCGGCAGAAGGGGCCGAACGTGCGGGGCGGGCTGGCCAGGTAGAACACCCGGTCACGCGACTCGAAACCGGCCAGCATGCCGGACAACGCGTCCCAGCCGGACGTGTCAGCCCCTCCGACGTCGACCGACACGTGGTGCAGGCGGGCCAGGAACCGCTCCCACACGGCCGGGTCGTCGACCGGGACCTGGTCGCGGCCTCGGCGACATTCAGAGTCGCCGCGTACCTCGGCGTCCACCTTGCCACGGAAGTCGGCGTCGGTCAGGCCGCCCCTGGACATCGCGATCACGCGGGTCTCCGGAGAGAGCCGTCCCTCCCTGTCGCTGTGATACAGCGCCGGGAGCAGTTTGCGCATGGACAGGTCGCCGGTCCCGCCGAAGACGACGAGGTCGGCGGTGTGGGCGGGGGTGGCTGTCGGGTGGGTGGACACGGTGTGGGGCTCCGATGATCTACCAAAGCAGGGACAGAACGGACACTAACGAGAGTTTGGGTCGTAGACAAGCGGAGTTTTGGCATTTGAGATAAAAAAGTTCTGACTTTTCATTACCTAACCCCGTGTGGTTCACTTAGCCGATGCCACGACGTACCGCCGCGACCCTCGCCACCAGCGGCGAGATGCTTCGCCTCATCCGCTCAGGCGAGGCCGTGACGCGGGCCGACCTCGGCCGGGTGACCGGCCTGTCGCGCCCCGCGGTGCAGCTGCGCGTCGGTGAGCTGCTGGAACGCGGTCTCGTCGTGGAGCGCACCGACGCCCCGTCCACGGGCGGGCGGCCGCCGGTCCGGCTGGAGTTCAACGCCGCGGGCGGCGTGGTGCTGGTGGCGGCGCTCGGCGCCAGCCGCACCCGGGTCGCGATCTGCGACCTTGCCGGGCAGGAGCTGGCCGGGCGCGAGTTCGCGATGGACGTGGAGCAGGGTCCCGACGTCGTGCTGCCGGTGCTCATGGACACCTGGGACGAGCTGCTCGGCGACCGGCCGCGCTCGATGATCAGGGGCGTCGGGATGGGCATGCCGGCCACCGTCGAGTTCGCGCAGGGCCGTACGGAGAGCGCCCGCGTGATGGCCTCCTGGACCGGCGTGGTGATCCCGCCGATCGTCGCCGAGCGTTTCCCCGTCCCCGTGCTCGTGGACAACGACGTGAACGTGCTGGCCATCGGCGAGCACCGCGGCGCCTACCCCGATCTGGACGACCTGATGTTCGTGAAGGTCTCCACCCGCATCGGCGCGGGCGTGATCGCCGGCGGCGGCATCCTGCGCGGCGCGCTGGGCGCGGCGGGCGAGATCGGCCACATCCCCGTGCTGGACGGCGGCGGCGTGTTGTGCCGCTGCGGCAACACCGACTGCGTCGACTCCGTGGCCAGCGGCACCGCCCTGCTGCGCGACCTGCGCGCGGCCGGCAAGGACGTCAAGACGATCGCGGACGTGACGGCGTTAGTGCGAGCCGGTGACGCCCAGACGATGGCCATGGTGCGCACCGCCGGGCGCAGGATCGGCGAGGTGCTGGCCGGGGCGGTCAACATCCTCAACCCGTCGGTGGTGGTGCTGGGCGGCGATGTGGCGGAGGCGTTCGGGCCGCTGGTGTCGAGCATCCGCGAGGTCGTCTACCGCCGCTCCACGGCCTTGGCCACCCGGCGGCTGCGCATCGAGCCGAGCAGGCTCGGCGCGGCGGCGGGCATCAGCGGGTGCGCGGTCATGGTGCTCGACCATGTGCTGTCGCCGGAGGCCGTCGACGAGACCATGACGGTCTCGACCCTGCGCAGGGTCTCCAGCTAGCAGCGCCTCCAGCTTGCGGCCTCGCGTTCCGCCCGGCGCGTCAGACACTGACGTGGGAGGTCATGTCGTCAGGGACCGCGGCCGTGCTATCGCATCGGTACGCTATCGCATCGGGTCTATCTTGGGCGGATGCCCGATCTCCAGATCAGTCAGCCGGACGGTGACGCCGCATACCGCGACTGGCAGCACGTCCACAACGTCATCATCCCCACGCACGTCCTGTCACTGGACGAGGTGAGGGAGCGCGCCCGGCGCCACCACCTGGAGGTCGCTTATCTCGGCGAGGTTCTCGTCGGCTGCAGCACCGTGCGCCCGCCGGTGGATGGCACGGCGGGCACGGTCATCGTCCGTGTGCTGCCCGCCTGCCGCCGGCAGGGGCTCGGCGAGAAACTCTACGCGCGCGGGCTCGAACGAGCACGCGAGCTCGGTGCCGAGGTAATCGAGACCGTCGTCCTGTCCAGCAACGAGGACGGCCTGCGGTTCGCCCAGAAGCACGGGTTCGTCGAGACCGAGCGCTACCTGCTGCCAGGAGACACCATTCCCTGGATCGACATGCGCCTTGCCTGAGGTTGTTCTTGAGCCAGAATCCTGGATGTATCGATCGTGCGGTGTGTGGCGCGGGCCCGGTGCCGCCGAACCGGCTCAAACTGCGGCGTCCCCATGAGATCCGGACGCGAAAGCAAGGATGTGCGGGACCGCCTCACGCAGGCTGAGGAAGTGGCGGTGTACCCCCTCCACCGCAGCAGCGGCGTTCACCCCCCACACGGTCATCCCGGCACGCAGCCCAGACTGCACTCCGGACGGGGCGTCCTCGATGACCAGGCAGTCTCCCGGCTTGGCACCCAGCAGGGCGGCGGCCCGCAGGTACGGGACGGGAGAGGGCTTGCCTTCCCCGACAGTGGCCGCGTCCACGATCAGACCCGGCCTAGGCAAGCCGGTGCGCTGGAAACGCCCGCGCACTCGGTGCTCGTAGTTCGAGGTCACCAGCGCCCAAGTCCCCGAGGGCAGGCCATGAAGCAGCTCCGACGCGCCGTCGAAAGGCGCATAGACGCCGCACCGGACGTCCTCGTCCTCCAACTCGTGCAGCGTGGCCAGACACTCTTGCGGATCGCGGTCCGCGGCAACCTGCTCGAACGTCTCAATCGGCCGCGTCCGCAGGGCCACGCGGTAGACGTCGTCCGGGTCCAGCGCGTACCGCTCCGCCCACGCTCGCCAGACCTCGCGCTGGTTACTCACCGCGTCGATCAACGTGCCATCCACGTCGAACAGCACGTACTTCATGCGGCTGCCCCGACGGATTCTCTGGTCACGCGGCGAGGGCGGCGGGCATCCAGTTGCGGGACAGCTCTCAGCGGGCGCATCATCCTCCGCCTGCGGATCTGCCCACGCTCCGGCATCGGTGTATCGCGCATACGCTCTCCGTCACCGAAGAGGTCGCGGCGGGTCAGGAGATCCTCCAGCACGAAAGAGATCATTGAGCCTCACAACCGCAGCTGCGCCTGATGATCAAAGGGGCACGTGCGACAAGCGCCCGGGAAATGTCGCCGAACAGCAGCTCGACGGCCTGCTCCGCCATGGCCTGCAGCGGCTGTTGGGTAACCGTCAGCGCCGGAGCGGTGTGGGCGCTCTCTGGCGTTCCGTCGAGGCTGATCAGCGCCAGCCGATCGGGAACGGGAAGCCCGGAGGCCCACGCCCCGGACAGGACCCCGATGGCGTGCTCGTCCGTGGAGGCGATCAAGGCCGGTGGCATGGCCCCTTCAGCGACGAGGTGGCGAGTCAAGGCGTCCGCCGCGCCGCGTGAGTAGTCGCAGCGCAGGAGTACGGCGTCGGGATCGCCCGTCACAGCCGCAGCCCATGCCTTGCGCCGCAGTCCCACGGGCCCTTGGTCGGAGGGGCCGGTCAGGAAGGCGATGCGCCGGTGCCCGTGCCGACGCAGGTGCGCGACCGCCTCGTGCACGGCGGCCTGGTTGTCGGCCGCCACCACCCGTGCCTGCCCGCTGATGTGGCCGTGATGGACGTACACGGCCGGCACGCCTGCCGCTTCAGCCTGGGCCGCCACATCGCCACCCCCGTCCGCAGAGACGATCATCAGCCCGTCGACTTGGGCGGCCAGGAAGCGCTCGGTGAGATGCCGCTGGCGGTCCGGGGAGTATCCGGCGTTGCCGACCAGCGTGAGCCGGTCGCGCTTCTCGAGCGCTTGCTCGATGTGTCTGGCCAAGGCGCCGAAGTAGGGATTGGACGCGTCGGCCAGCACCAGGCCGACCACGCCCGTGGTGCGCGAGCGCAGTGCCCGCGCGATGCGGTTGGGCCGGTAGTGCAGCTCGGCCGCGGCCGCCAGGACGCGTTCCCGCGTCGCGGCGGCGACGGGACGAGGACCGTTGTTGATCACATAGCTGACCACCGCGGTCGAGGTCCCTGCTCGGCGGGCCACATCAGCCAGCGTGATCGGCTTGTCTGCGCGTTTCGTCATAACAGTTTACATCTTGCCATCTAATCGATTAGATAGCGGTTGCTCTAAACGATTAGACAGAAAGGTGAGCCGTGCCGGCTCTTCCCTTGATCATCGATACCGACACCGGGTCCGACGACGCGGTGGCGTTGCTGCTGGCCGCCGCCAGCGGTTTGGGAGACGTCCGCGTCGTGACCACGGTGGCGGGCAACGTGCCCCTGTCGGCGGGGACCCGCAACGCGCTCGTTTCCCTGCAAGTGGCCGGGCGCGTCGACGTCCCCGTCCACCCGGGATGCGAACGCCCGATGACACGTACGCTGTCCACCGCCCAGCACGTGCACGGCCAGGACGGGATGGGAGACACCGGCTTACTGCCCGACCCGATGCGGTCCGCAGAGCCGCAGCACGCCGTCGAGGTCTTGCTGTCGTACCCGCGCAGGCACCCCGGTGAGCTGACGCTGGTCACGCTCGGCCCGCTCACCAACATCGCGGCCGCGCTGGTCCGCGACCGCGATCTACTCACCCGGTATCGGCATGTGTATTGCATGGCCGGCGCCGCCGACCTGAGCGGCAACATCACGGCCACCGCCGAGTTCAACGCCTGGGCCGACCCCGAGGCGGCCCGGGTGGTGCTGCAGGCCGCCAGGCCCGACAAGGTGACCTGGATCGGCTGGGACGTCTCCCGCCGGGACGCCGTCATGACGGCTGAGGACCAGTCCCGGCTGGAGCGGCTCGGCACCCCGATGGCCGCCTTCGCCCATCGCGTGAACCGTACTGTCGCCGACTGGGCTCGCGACGTCACCGGCCTGGCCGGCTATGACCTCCCGGACCCCGTCGCCATGGCGGTGGCGCTGCGGCCAAAACTGATCATCGAGCGGGAGGAGGCTCATGTGGACATCGCCCTCGGCGACGAGACCCGCGGCCAGCTGATCATCGACCGTCGCCGCTCTGCCCCTCCGCCCAATCTGACGCTGGTCCGCCGGGTCAGCGAAGCCGGCTTCAAGGATCTGTTGTTCACCACGTGTGCCGGAATCGGCCAGAGCGGACGTGATCTGAAAGACATCCCAGGAGTTTGAATGTCAAGCCGTAGCACTCTGGACGTGATGCGACCAAGCGGTCACTTCGTCGTAGAGCGTGCCGGTTTTGAGGCAGCCGTGCAGGATGCCGACGAGCCGGTTGGCGAGTTGGCGCAGCGCGGTGTTGTAGCCGGCTCCGCGGGCGCGTTGCTTGTCGTAGTAGGCGCGGGCACCGGGCGAGACTCGCAGCGCCACCGAGGCCTGGGTCATCAGAGCGTCGATGAGCCGGTCGTTGTGCACGTACCGGGCCAGGACGCTCTTCTTCTTGCCCGAGGCGCGGGTGATGGGGCTGGTCCCGGCGTAGTTCTTGCGGGCCTTGGCGCTGGCGTAGCGGCGGCGGTCGTCGCCGAACTCTGCGAGCACCCGGGCGCCGAGGATCGCTCCCAGTCCGGGCTGGGAGACGATGATCTCAGCGGCCGGGTGCTGGCCAAAACACTCCTCCACCTGCCCCTGCAGGGTCTTGATCTGCTCGCCGAGCACGGCCAGGATCGCGACCATTGCCTGGACCGACATCGCGTAGGCCGTGGTGACCACCTCGGGCTGACCCAGGTGCTCGGTGCGCAGCGCCGTCTGGATGTCGGTGGCGCGGGCGGCCAGGTCGCCACGGCGGCGGGCGCGTTTGAGCGCTGCGCTGATCTGGCTGACGCTCAGCCTCGCGGCCTGCTCCGGAGTGGGGGCCTTGGCCAGCAGGTCCAAGGCTTCGGCGGCGTCCAGATCCTCGAACGCGGTCAGGGCGGCGGGGAAGTACTCCCGCAGCGCGTGCCGCAGCCGCTGCCCGGCCCGGGTCCGTTCCCAGATCAGGGTCTTGTGGGTGCGGGCGACGACCTTGATCGCCTCGGCCTGCGGACTGTCGCCGGCGATCGGCCGCAACTGGTGAGAGTCGGTACGGACCATGTCGGCCAGCATGTGCGCGTCGGCCGCGTCGCTCTTGGCGCCCGACGTTCCCAGCCGCTCGCGGTAGCGGGCGGCCTGCAACGGGTTGACCGCGAACACCGTGTATCCGGCCGCGACCAGCGCCAGCACCCACGGACCCCGGTCGGTCTCGATCCCGACCAGCACCTCCACGTCCTCATCGGGGATGTCGCCGGTCTGCTCGGCGATCATCGCGTGCAGCCGGGCCATCCCCGCCACGCCCTCGGGCAGCCGGGCCTTGGCCAACCGGCGGCCGGAGCCGTCCATCACCTCCACATCGTGATGCGCCTCGGCCCAGTCATCACCAACAAACAGTCGCACCAGCTCTCCCTACGCAGGAAACGATCACCAGCAGCAGCCGGCGGGAGGACCATCAGCGACCTAATCAAGCAGTGCTCACACCGACACCGTCAGTGGGCAACGACATCCCAGAAGCGATCAACTCTCCCGGCCAACCGGCAGGGGCACTGTCTTTCAGCAGGACTCGAAGTCCAGGACGCACAAGTGCTCACCTGTCGGGCGGCTACCAACCACCGAGTCTGCCGCAAGGCGACTCGCTAACACTGATTAGGACGCCGATGAGCTTGGACACCGCCACCGACACCGCTTCCGTGCCGCGTCACGAGCTGCACTGCCATCTCGACGGATCGGTACGCCCCGGCACGGTCGCCGACCTGGCACGCCGCCAGGGCATTGTCTTGAACGCCCCCGTCGAGCGACTGGTCACGGCGCCCGCCTCCTGTGGCAGCCTGACCCGGTTCCTCACCTACATCGACGTGCCGCTGCGGGTGCTGCAGACCGCTGGCGCTCTCCGCAGGGCCGCCCGCGAGCTGGTCGAAGACTGGAGCGCCGACGGCGTGGTCTACGGCGAGGTGCGCTTCGCCCCGCAGTTGCACGGCCGTCGCGGCATGACTCAGGACGAGGCGGTCCAGGCCGTGTCCGAGGGTCTGGCGGCAGGACGGCAGGCCACCGGCGTACGCACTGGGCTGCTGCTGTGCTGCCTGCGGCACCAGACACCCGAGGAGAGTCTCGCCGTCGCCGAAACGGCGCTGCGGCACCGCGACAAGGTGGCCGGACTTGATCTCGCGGGCGACGAGCGGCTCCACACCGCCACCCCGCACCGGGCCGCCTTCGACCTCGCCCACGGGGCGGGACTCCCGTGTACGGTTCACGCCGGCGAGGCGGCAGGCGCCGACAGCATGTGGGAGGCGATCGATGTGCTCGGCGCGCGCCGGATCGGCCACGGCATCAGGTGCGTCGGCGAGCACGCGCTCCTCGAACGGCTGCGACGCGACGGTATCACCCTGGAGATGTGCCCGACGAGCAATGTGCAAACCGGCGCAGTCTCCGGCCTCCGGGCACATCCCGCGGCCCGGCTCCTGTCCGAAGGGCTTGCTGTCACCATCAACACGGACACGCGCACCACCTCGGCGACCACCCTGTGCCAGGAGTTCGACAGCCTGCGTGCGGCGACCGGGTGGACGGCCGAGCAGGACAGACTTGCGCAGGATCACGCGGCCGGCGCGGCCTTCGCCACCACCCGCCCCGAACCTGACGGTGCGCACCATGAATGACACGCCGATTCTCGGAAGCGATCGTTTCTCCTTGCCGGAGCGAGCTTGGCGGGGGCGGTCTTGAACAGGAATTCCAGGCGAAATAGGACTCGCTCGTCTAGAGGCCCCACCGGGGCTCGTCGCTCTCCCGGACGAGACCGTCCGCGCCGAAGATCAGATACCGGTCCATGTCGGCCGCGAACCACCGGTCGTGGGTCACCGCCAGCACTGTCCCCTCGAATCCCTCGAGCCCGCGCTGCAACGCCTCGGCACTGGCCAGGTCCAGGTTGTCCGTCGGCTCGTCGAGCAGCAGCAACGTGGCCCCCGACAGCTCCAGGAGCAGGATCTGCAGCCGGGCCTGCTGCCCGCCCGACAACGTCTCGAACGGCTGCCCGCCGGCCGGCGCCAGCTCGTAGCGGGCCAGCGCGGCCATGGCCTCGTTGCGGGTCATGGCGTGCTCGGCCATCACGACATCGGCGGCCGCCCGGCCCTTGAGGTCGGGCCGCAGGTGGATCTGCGCGAAGTGGCCGGGCGAGACCCTGGCGCCCAGGCGGGCGGAGCCGGTGTGCGCGATCGGCTCGCCTGCCAGCAGTCGCAGGAAGTGCGATTTGCCGGTGCCGTTCAGGCCGAGCACGCCGACCCGCTCGCCGTACCAGATCTCGGTGGAGAACGGCCGCAGCAGCCACGTCAGCTCCAGCTCCTCGCAGAGCACCGCCCGCTTGCCGGTGCGCCCGCCACGCAGCCGCATGCGGACGTTCTGCTCCTTCGGCGCCCGCTGCGGCCGCCCCTCCCGCTCGAACCGCTCCAGCCGCGTCACCGCCGACTGGTAGGCCCCCGCCAGCGCGTCGTTGTTGGCCGAACGCTGCCGCAGGAGGTGCACCAGCCGGCGCAACCTGGCCCGCTCGTCCTCCCAGCGCTGCCGCAGTTCTTCCAGCCGCTCCCTGCGCCGCCTGCGCGCCTCGGCGTAGCTCGCGAACCCGCCGCCGTGCACCCACACTGTGCGGCCCTCCACGGTGACGATCCGGTCAGCCGCCTCGGCCAGCAGCTGCCGGTCGTGCGAGACGAGCAGCACGGTCTTGGCCGAGCCCCTGATCGCCCGCTCCAGCCACTGCTTGGCCCGCACGTCCAGGTAGTTGTCCGGCTCGTCGAGCAGCAGCACCTCGTCGGGGCCGCGCAGCAGCGCCTCCAGCATGAGCCGCTTCTGCTCGCCGCCCGACAGCGTGGCCAGACTCCTGTCCTTGATCGCCTCATACGGCAGGCCGAGCGCCTCGGTCGCGCACACGTCCCACACGACCTCCAGCTCGTAGCCGCCCACGTCGGCGTAGTCGGCGATGGCCTGGGCATAGGCCAGCTGGGCGGGTTCATCGTCGTGCGCAGCGAGCGCCGCCTCGGCCGCCGCGAGCGTTGCCGTGGCGTCCCGGACCCGCTGGGGGGCCACGTTCAGCAGCAGGTCGTGCACGGTGCCCTCGCCGAGGAACTGCCGCATCACGCCGATGCCCCCACTGCTCGCGATCCGGCCGTCGGCGGGTGGCACCTCGCCCGCGATCAGCCGCAGCAGCGTGGTCTTGCCCGCGCCGTTCGGCCCGACGAGCGCGGCCTTGGCCCCGTCGCCCACCTTGAACGACGCCTCCAGCAGCAGTGGCCGCCCGTCAGGCAGCAGGTAGGTCAGCCCGCTCACCTCGATGTGCCCCACGGCGGTCCCTCCCCTCGATCCCCGTTCTACAACTAGACCATCGATCCGGTCACTCGTCCAACGTATTATCGGGCCCGTGGAGAACGTGTGGTCGCGCCCCCGAAAGGCGCCGAGGCAGACGCTGACGCTGGAGCGGATCGTGGCGGAGGCGGTCGCGTTGCTCGATGAGGAGGGCGCGGACCGGCTCACCATGCGCCGCCTGGCCGAGCGGCTGGACACCGGCTCGACCACCCTCTACTGGCACGTCAAGACCAAGGACGACGTCCTGGACCTAGCCCTGGACGCCGTCTTCGGCGAGGTGCGGCTGCCGGGCCCGGCCGGCGGCTGGCAGGCGGCCGTGCGCGAGCTGATCGGCGGCTGGCGCGCCGCCCTGCTGCGCCACCCATGGTCGGCCACCATCCTCGACCGCCCGCTCATGGGCCCGAACGCGCTGGAACGCACCGATTTTCTCTACCGGACCCTGATCGGCGCGGGCTTCGGCGCGCCCACGGCCGCCGCCTACAGTTTGTCCAACTACGTCATGGGCTCGGTCGTCATGCAGGTCACCTGGCAGGACCGCGACGCCGAGGACACCGGCGCGTTCCTGCGCGAACGCGCAGACCGCTACCCGGCGCTCGCCGAGCATGGGCTCGACCTCGACTGGGACGCCACGTTCGACGAGGGCCTGGGTTACCTGCTTGCCGGCATGGAACAGGCGGGAAAAAGGGACACCGGCCGGCTCGAGTGAGCCGACCGGTGTCCAGGTGTCGCGGTGCTCAGTGCGCGAAGTCCGCGCCCTCCCTGGCCTGCTTGGGCAGCAGCAGCCCGACCGCGAAGGTGGCGGCGATCATCGCGGCCGCGACGCCCAGCGTGGCCTGCACACTGCCCGTGCCGAAGTACACCGTCCCCAGCAGCGCCAGCCCCAGCGCCCCGCCGACCTGCTGCAGCGCGGTCAGGGTGCCGGACGCCGAGCCGGTCTCGCCGGGCTCGACCGCGGCCATGACGATGCCGAAGTACGGCGTCATGATGAGCCCGCTGCCCAGGCCGGTCACCGCGAGCATGGGCGCCAGCTGCCACGGGGAGACGCCGGGCGCGGCGACGGCGATCAGGCCGGCCACACCGAGCGCCATGACCACCGCGCCGCCCAGCAGGACCCGGCGCCCGTGCCGCTGGAGGGCCTGCGCTACACCCATGCCCGCGATCATGCCGAGCGAGGAGGGAACGCCGGTCAGCGCCGCCTTGAGCGGGGAGTATCCCAGGCCGAGCTGCGTGTAGAGCCCGATCACCAGGAAGACCCCGGCGAATGCGGCGAAGTAGATGGTCCCGGTCGCCATGCCGGATACGAACGCACGCTTGCGGAACAGGCTCGGCGCCACCAGCGGGTCACCGCCGCGCGCGGCCCTGCGCCGCTCGTACCAGGCGAAGATCCCGAACACCGCGCCTGAGACCGCAATCATGGCGAACGACCACGCCGGCCACCCCTGCTCGCCACCCTGCACCAGCGGAAACACGATCAGCACAGTCCCCGCCGAGGCCAGCAGCGCCCCCGGAAGGTCCAGCCGGACACCCCCGGCGGGCCGCGAGCCGGGCAGGAAACGCAGGGCGGCCAGCGCGGTCACCGCGCCGATCGGCAGGTTGATCACGAAGATGAGCCGCCAGTCGACGCTGGTGAGCGCGCCCGCCAGGATCGGCCCGCCCACCGCGGACAGTCCCATGACCGGCCCGAACAGCCCCATCGCCGCCGCCAGTTCCTTGGGCGGGAACATCTCCTTCATCAGCCCCATGCCCTGCGGGATCATGGCCGCCCCGAACAGTCCTTGCACGATCCTGGCCGCGATGATGGTCTCGGGCGAGAAGGCGAGCGCGCACATCAGCGACCCGGCCGTGAATCCGGCGACCCCGATGAGGAACATCCGCTTGCGGCCGACGATGTCGCCCAGCCGTCCGCCGGTCAGCAGCCCCGCGGTCATGGCCAGCGTGTACGCCGCCCCGAGCCACTGGATGAGCGAGGCCCCGCCGCCGAGCTCGGCGCGCATCGTGGGGCCCGCGATGTTGGTGACGGTGGCGTCGAGCAGCTCCATGACCGAGCCGGCGAGGACCACCGCGAGCGCGGGCCAGCGCCACCTGTAGGGCGTCGGCTCGACGGGCGCCTGCACTGGCCGGATGTCGAGGGCGGTCATCTCTGCCTCCTGTGTCGGAACGGCTTGTTCTGTTCCAATACTAGCAGAACGGAATGCTTCATTCCATAGCTGGGAGCCGAGAAATCAGACCATGCGGGTGTCCGGAAGGGTTACTTCTTGCCGCCGGGCGTCCTGTCCGGGTCCCGCCCCGGAGGCTGCCGCGTCTTGCCGGGTGGGGTCGGCTCGGCCTCGGTCGGCGTCGGTGCCGTGGCGGACTGCGTCGGTGCGGTGGCGGATCGCGACGGCGTCGCCGCCTGGGAGGTCGTCGGCGCGGCGGACCGGCTCGGGCTCTGCCGCACGCCCGCGGTCCGGGACCGCGTGGGTGCCGGGGTCGCCGTGCGCCGGGGAGCCGGTGAAGCCGAGACCGTGGGCGCGATCGACCTGGCACGCTCCAACGTCGCCTCCGGCGTCGGGCTCGACCCGGTCGCGGCCGGCCCGGACTTCTCGGGCGCGCTGTTCCCGGGCTCCGGCCACTCGACCGCGTCCAGCCTGGTCGTGCTGAACGCGCCGCCGATCAGAATCGCGGCCGCGGCCAGCATCAGCGTGCCGAGCAGCACCGCCGCGATCACGAATGCCCGCCTGCGCCGGCCGTTCTGGTCGGCGAACCCGGCCGTGCTCGATGTCGCATGCCTTCCACTCACGCAGCAAATGCTAGAGACGTGGGGACACTCCCGTGACCTATGTAGAGGTATGTCCGCTTAATGCACATCGAACCGTGATCAACAGCTGCAAAGGAGGCCGCGCAGGGCCGTTTCCAGGCAGAGGCCGGTGTTCGCCGGGCTCGGCCACTGGAAGCGCACCAGCGCCTCGTCCACCCGTACCGTCGCGCCGAACCGGTCCAGCTCCCACAGCCACACCTCGCCGGGCTGCTCCCCGAGTTGCCGCGAGACGCCCGCGGCCAGCTGGGGTCGGTGCGCGGAGTTGACGTGGGCGAGCACCCGCTCGGCCGTCTCGGCCAGCGGGTCGGGCGCGGCGCCCAGGTAGTCATCGGCGTCCAGCGGCCCCGATTCCTGCCCGGTCAGGTAGACCACCTGGCCCACGTCCACCCGCAGCAGCCGGGGCGCGTCCGGCTCACCGAACCGCTCCAGCGCCTCGAACAGGCTCACATCCGCGCTGTGTGCGGCCACCGCCACGGCCGCGGCCCGCGCCTCACGCTCCGGCACCGCCTCCGCCCAGCCCTGCACCTCGATCAGCCCGCGCGGGTGGGTGACCTCGCCCAATTGCCGCATCGCCGTGAGGTTCACCGCCGCCACGGCGTCCTCGCGCACGCCGTGCAGCGCCTCGCCGGCCAGCACCAGCAGGATGGGGCGGCCGCGCTCATCCACGCCGCCGCGAGCGGGGGAGGGGGCGCCGTCGACGGAGAGCTTCGCGACGCTCGCGGTCGCGGCGAGGGTGCGGACCCGCTCGGGGATGGGCAGCATGACGACTCCAACATTCTGGTAGGTTAGCCTTACCTAAGTAAGGACTACCTAATCACATTGAGGTGAACGTGCGCTACACCGGTCCCAAGGTGCGACTGTCGCGTCGCGCGGGCGTCCCGCTGACCAGGAAAGCCGTCCGCTACTTCGAGCAGCGCCCCTACCCGCCGGGCGAGCACGGCCGCAAGACCAACCGCCGCAGCACCGGCGACTACGGGCTGCGGCTGATGGAGAAGCAGAAGCTGCGCTGGTACTACGACGTGTCGGAGCGGCAGCTGCGCCGTTACTGGGACCTCGCGGTGCGCAAGTCGGGCGCGTCGGGTGCCGAGCTGGTGACCATCCTGGAGAGCCGCCTGGCCTCGCTCGTGCTGCGCGCCGGACTGGCGCCATCGATCTACGCCGCCAGGCAGTACATCAATCACGGGCACATCGCCGTGGACGGCCGCAAGGTGGACATCCCCAGCTACCTGGTCAAGCCCGGCCAGGTCGTCACGGTCAGAGCGCGCTCCCGCGCGATGCAGCCGTTCGTGGCCGCCGCCGAGGGTGTCTACGCCGACGACCGCATCGCGGCGTACCTCTCCGTCGACCACGCCGACCTGCGTTTCACCTTGACGCACCGGCCCGAGCGTGAGCAGATCGTGGTCCCCGTCGACGAGCAGCTCGTGGTGGAGTTCTACTCTCGTTAGCCGTGGCTTCGCCGCCTCCACCGTGCTCGGCGCCGAGCACGGTGTGCGCGGCTCAGCCCAGAGACCCCTGCCGGCGCAGCTCGGCGACCTCCTTGCGCAGCTCGGCCAGCTCCTCCAGGATCCGCTCGGTGTGCGCCGTGGTGTCCTCGATCGCGGCCAGCTCCTCGGTGTTCTCCTCGTCCATGGCGTTGACCACGACCGCCATGAACAGGTTCAGCACCACGAACGTGCAGACCAGGATGAAGACGGTGAAGAAGATCCACGCCGATGGGTGCTGGACCATCACGTCCCTGGCGATGTTGCCCCAGTCGTCGCCCGTCATCGTCTGGAAGAGCGTGAACAGCGACGTCGGCAGGCTGCCGAAACGCTCGGGATCGGTCTGCCCGTAGAGCTTGGTGGCCATGACCGCGGCCACGTACAGCACCAAAGCAAGCAGCACGACGATCGAGCTCATTCCCGGCATGGCCCGCAGCAGCGCCGACACTACCCGCCGCAGGCTCGGCACCACCGACAGCAGTCGCAGCGCGCGCAGGATGCGCAGGGCCCGCAGCACCGACAGGCCGCCCGACGAGGGCGCGAAGGCGATGGCCACGATCGCGAAGTCGAAGATGTTCCACGGGTCGCGGACGAACCTCAGACGCTCGACGTAGATCTTGGCCAGCAGCTCGGCGGCGAAGATGTAAAGCGCGACGTGGTCGATCACGGTGAGCAGGGCGCCGTGGCGCTCCACCACGGCCGGGAAGGTCTCCAGGCCCAGCGTGGCCGCGTTGATCAGGATGACACTGACGATGAACCGCTGGAAACTCTGGTGGGCGAGGATGGCTTGGGTGCGTTCACGCACGGGGGAAGGCTCCTAGAGGGATCGGTCAGGTGCCGTTCCATGATGACGCAAGATGATCAAGGCGGTGTCTGTGGTATAAAACCCACCTGACTGCCGCAAACAAGGGGGCACCGAGCGATCATGTCGTATCCGAACTATGGGCCCTCCTACTACGGCCCGCAGCCGCACACGCATCCCAACGGCACCACCATCCTGGTGCTCGGCATTCTGAGCCTGGTGGTGTGCAGCTTCCTCGGGCCGTTCGCGTGGTCGATGGGCACCAAGGCGCTGCGCGAGATCGACCAGAGTGGCTATCCCTACGAAAACCGCGGCCACATCCAGGCGGGGCGCATCTGCGGCATCATCAGCAGCGTCCTAATGATCATCACGTTCGCGTTTCTGATCTTCGCTTTCGGCATCGCGCTGATCAGCGGCGGCTTCTCCACCAGCAGCAGCTACTAGCCGGTCTCGTCCGTAGTCGCCGAGTCCTGACTCCAGCAGGTCGAAGGCCTTCTCCGCCTGCGCCCTGAGATCGGGCTCGATGCTCTCCCATTCCTCGCCGGCGCGCATCCTGTCGACCGCGGACCCGCTCAGGATCCGCGTCGTGTTGAGCAGGTGCGCCGCCACCAGCCGCGGCGTGAGGTCGTCCGGCGCGGCGTCGACCTGGTCGGCCAGCAGCCGTGCCAGGCCCTCCTCACGCTCCTCGTGGATCTGGCGCATCCGGGCGATGAGGGCCGGGCTGGCGCCCACGATCCTGGCGAACACGTCGCCGCCCAGGTTGAGCCCGTGGCGCCAGTGGCGGGTGTCGATCGCGTCGAGATAGTCGCGCCGGAACGCCCGCACCACACTTTCCCCCGGCTCGCGCTCCCGCAGCACCTGCTGCGGCAGGTCGACGGCGATCCGCTGCCGGTCGGCGAACAGGTCTTCCTTGGTGCTGAAGTAGTTGAAGACCGTGTTGACCGACACGTCGGCGGCCCGCGCCACCTCGGCCACGGTCACGCTGTCGAACCCCCGCGCCATGAACAGCCCCATCGCGATGTCCGCGATGCGCTCCCTGGTTTCGCGCTTCTTCCGCTCCCGCAGCCCCTCTTGCATGCCTCCATGCTATCAAATTTGCAGTGACCCCAAAATTATGCTTACCTAAATTTTGGAGGCGATGAAATGATTGTGACTTCAGGTCTGACGAAGACCTTCGATGGCGGCGTGGAGGCCGTCAAAGGCGTGGACATCACGGTGAAACCCGGCGAGATCGTCGGCTTCCTCGGCCCCAACGGCGCGGGCAAGACCACGACCATGCGCATGCTGACCACCCTGCTCAAGCCCACGTCCGGCAGCGCCACGGTGGCCGGCCACGACCTGCTCGCCGACGCTCGCGAGGTGCGCAAGCGCATCGGGTACGTCGCCCAGGGCAGCGGGTTCCTGCCCATGACGCCGCTGAAGGGCGAGCTCGAACTCCAGGGCATGCTCTACGGCCTGAGCCGGGAGGAGGCCACCGCCAGGTCGCGGGAGGTCCTGGCCCGGCTGGAGCTCACCGGCCTGGAGTCCAGGCCCGCCGCCACGTTGTCGGGCGGCCAGCGGCGTCGCTTCGACATCGCGTTCGCGCTGCTGCACGACCCCGTCCTGCTCTTCCTGGACGAGCCGACGACCGGGCTCGACCCGCAGAGCCGGGCCAACCTGTGGGACCACATCCGCTCGCTGCGGGCGGAGAAGGGCATGACGGTCTTCCTCACCACCCACTACCTCGACGAGGCCGACGCCCTCTGCGACCGGCTGCTGATCATCGACCACGGCCGCATCGTGGCCGAGGGCACCCCGGCCGAGCTGAAGGCCGGTGGGCGCACGCTCGACGACGTGTTCCTCGACATCACCGGCCGGTCGCTGCGCGAGGAGGTGGGCGCCTGATGCTGCGCGACACCTGGGTGTTGTT
The DNA here is from genome assembly GCF_030718205.1 of Nonomuraea turcica. GTDB lineage: Bacteria > Actinomycetota > Actinomycetes > Streptosporangiales > Streptosporangiaceae > Nonomuraea. Next base: position 182,671 of record NZ_JAUZQF010000007.1, on the reverse strand, counting down.
CCGCCACGGCGTGCGGGTCACGCTCCAGCAGCGGGTCGGCATCGTCTTCGGACTGATCCAGCCACTGCTGTTCCTGGTGCTGTTCGGGCCGATCTTCACCACCTTCGGCACGTGGGAGACGCTGGTGCCCGGCCTCATGATCCAGCTGGGGCTGATGAGCATGGCTTTGGCCGGCATCGGCGTGGTCTTCGAGAAGCGCTCCGGCGTCCTGGAACGCATGCGCGTCACCCCCGCCAGCCGCCTGGCGCTGCTGCTGGGGCGGGTGCTCAACAACGCGGTCACGCTGATCATCCAGACACTGCTGCTCCTGGCCGTGGCCTTCGCGTTGGGCCTGCGCGCTCCGGCGATGGGGCTGCTGGCGGGCTTCGTACTGGTGGTCGTGCTCGGTGTCAGCCTGGCGGCGCTGTCGTACGCCATCGCGCTGACCATGAACGAGCAGCTCTTCGCGCCGGTGATGTCCACGGCGGTGATCCCGCTGATCCTGCTGTCCGGCTCGTTCCTGCCGATGTCGATGGCGCCGGGCTGGCTCGACGCCATCTCCCACATCAGCCCGTTCCGGTACGTGCTCGAGGCGGTGCGCGAGCTGTTCCAGGGGCGCTACCTGACCGGCACCGTGGGCGCCGGCGTGGCGGTGACCGCGGTCTTCGCCGTGCTCAGCCTCACGATCGGGACCCGGGTGTTCAATCGGGAGAACGCCTAGCCCGATCATCCGCCCCGGCTCCCGATGAGGAACCAGCCGAAGGACGGCCGGGGCGCTTTGGGGCTCAGGCCGCGTTCTTGGCCCGTCGCTGGAGCGCGGCCATGATCCCGCCCGGATCCACGATCCCGTACCCGTAGTCGTAGTCGAACCCGACCTCGCTCCGGTCCTCCGCGCTGCGCCGGAGCAGCGCCCGCAGCTGCGCCGGCGACAACTTGGCCGCCGGCCACCGGGTACGCACCGCCGCCACGAGCCCCGCGACCACCGGCGTCGCCGCGGACGTCCCGGAGTCCGGCTCGCCCTTCCCGAACGCCGCCGACCCGAGGAAGTGCGTGTAACCGCACACGTCGGGCTTACGGGCGGTCAGCCGCCCCGGCCCCTGGGAGGAGTAACCCACCCGGTCGCCGTTGACGTCGATGCCGCCGATCGACAGGGCCTTCGGGTGGGAGTTGGCGCCCACGATGGGCCGGTTGGGGTAGGCGCACCGGCCGTCCGGGCACTCCTGCCCGCAGTTGCCCGCCGCGAACAGCACGTCGGCCCCCGCCCGGTCCAGGGCGGCCACCATGAGGTTGAACGGATGGGCGGCGCTGTCGGAGTAGTTGCCCGGATGCCCGACGGGGAAGTCCCACTCGGGCGAGAACGACCCCCACGAGTTGCTCACGACCAGCGCCCGCGTCGCGGCCGGCTGGGCGTCGAGCACGGTACGCAGATGCGCGAACGCCGACACCGCGTCCGACAGCAGCCCATCGAGCGCCGATCCGCCCGGCCGGGTGGACAGCAGCAACGGGATGTCGATGAGCGAGGCCTGCGGGGCGGCGATGAGCGCGTCGAACGCGCACATCGTCCCGTGATCCACCTCGAACTCGCCCGGTTTGCCCGTCACCCCGGAGGGGCTCCAGCACCGGGGCGCGTCGAGCGTGACGGCCCTGCCGAGCTGTCTGGCCGTGTGGGCGGCGTTGACGCCGGTGTCGAGCACGGCCAGCGCCACCCCCGAGCCGTCGAGCCCTTCGGCCTGCAGCCCCGCCACGTTGAGCAGCCGCTCGACGTCGTGCCAGTCACCGTTCGGCGAGTCGCCGCCGCAGGTGGGAGAGGACTCGATCACCGGGTCGGAGAAGATCCCCACCACGTCGGGTCTGAGCGTGGGCAGCAGCGTGACCCTGGAGGCCAGCTCGTCGTCCGAGATCGTGCCGCGTACGAGCACGGACGCGTCCTCGGCGGCCAGCGAGAAGTCGAGCGGCTGGTTGAGCGAGAGGGGATCGCCGCCCGCCGCGGGAACCGGCCGCGGCACGGCCACCGGGACGAAGGCCGTGTCGAGCTCGACCCCGGGCAGGCCGTCGGCCACGTCGGCCGTCGTGGCCGTCTGGCCGGGATCGGCCACGGCCGCGACCAGATCGGGGGAGGGGCGGAGCTGGATCAGGACACGCATGTGTCACCACCGAAGATCTTCTGGAGGGAAGGAACCTCCCAACATTCCTTCATCCGGGGGTGCGCGTCCAGCGGGTTTCAGGGATGTGACCTGCGAGAACACCCCCAAACGGCGCGAAGTGGACGACATTTTTCACACCAGCGCACGTTTGCGGGGCAGCAGGGCCAGCGCGCCGATGTAGAGAAGGGCGGCGACGATGAGCAGGCCTTTGTAGCCGATCACCAGCGCCGCGTACTCCAGGCAGCCGCCCACCATCGCCCCCAGCAGGTTCGCCCCGAAGGAGGTGGTCGCGTCGGCCGTGTCGGCGAAGCGTTTGGCGAAGACGACGTTCGCGGCGAAGATCGGCAGGAACGCCACCGTCACGGCGGCCACCGCGCGCAGGGGCAGCGGCAGGGACAGCAGCCACGCGTTCGGGACCAGCCAGGCCAGCAGGAGGCCCGCGAGCAGGATCCCGTACATGACCGGCAGCGGTGGAGTGCGGAAGCGACGGGTCACCTCGACGGCGGCGAGCACGGCGACCAGCACGCCGGCGAAGACGATGGCGTTGACCACCCACGTGGTGCCGAACAGCAGCGCGAACCCGGTCACGCTCTTGGTCTCCAGCAGCATGAACGCCACGCCCAGCAGGAACAGGTCGGCGTAGGGCCGCATCCGCTGGTACGGACCCGCGACGACGCGGACGGCCAGCAGGCTGACGATGAGGATCAGGGTGAGCGTGATGATGTAGATCGGCGGGATCGTGGCGTCGTGGAGGTAGAGGAAGGGCCGGTCGTCGTCGGCGGGCTGCGGGGTGCCCGGCGCGGCGCCGGGCCACGCGGCGGCGCAGCGCTGATCGGCCGCGGTCAGGCCCGCGGTGATCACGGCCTGCTGGCCCGCGGTGCTCACGACGTCGACGCAGGGCTTGTGCCCGAAGGCCTGCTGCATGGTCAAGGCCAGGCGGTCGACGAGCCAGCTCTCGCGGTAGTAGTTGTACATCGAGAACGTGCCGCCCGGACTGAGGTGCTCGCGGGCGGCCCGCATGGCCTCCTCGGTGAACAGATAGCTCTCCAGCCGCAGCGAGCTGGCCCCGGAGACGAGGGTGAGCGAGTCGGGCAGGGCGAACAGGATCAGGTCGTACGTGGCGTCGGTGCGCTCCAGGAAGGCGCGTCCGTCGGTGACGTGGGTGGTGACGCGGGGGTCGTCGTAGGGGCGGTCGGGATGGACCGAGCCGCCCAGCTCGCGCAGCTTCGGGTCGATCTCCACGGCGTCGACGTGGCTCGCGCCCTTGGACAGGGCGATCGCCACGTCGGTGCCGCTGCCCGCGCCGACGATGAGCACGTTCTTCGGGGGTTTGGCGGTGCGCTCGTACGGCAATCCGTACTGGCGCTCCCACTGCAGGCGGGCGGCGGCGGGCACGGCCTGCTGGTGCGGGATGCCGTTGACGGCGATGTCGGTGACGCCGACGCCGAGCTGCTCGAACTGCCGGGACGTGACCTTGTAGTAGGGCGACCAGATCGCCCCTGCCGTGAGCGTCTCGGCAAGCAGCAGGCCCACCACGACCAGCGAGGGCACGGTCACCAGCCCCACATAGAGCGCGCGCGGTTTCGGGACCAGCAGCACGCCGTAGCAGATGGCGGCGATCAGCCCCCAGAACACCGGCGGCGCGCTCAGGAACGACAGCGCCGTGAACGCCGCGATGCCGGTCAGGCTGCCGATCAGGTCGTAGCGGTAGGCCTCCAGCCGCGGCAGCTCAGGAAAGCACCGGCCGACGAGCTCGGCCGGCCCCATGAGGATCAGCGCGGCGGCGCAGAAGATGACCGGCAGGATCAGCCACGCGGGCGGGCCGCTGGTGGACAGGCTCGTCCAGTAAAGGACGCCCTCGGTGTTGCGATCCACGGTCACCGGGAAGGTCAGCACCACGACGGCCAGGATCGCGAGCACGATCGGCGAATAGTACGGCTGCCGCCGCGAACGCCCCACGCGCAGGAACCCGAGCCCGATGCCGAGGAACGAGCCGAGCAGCACGAAGTTGGTGAAGTAGCTCAGGTGGACGATGTTGGACCCGGTCCACCGGATCAGCGCCAGCTCGAGGAAGAGCATGAAGGCGCTGGCGAGGATCAGCCTCGGCCGGACGGCCAGCCAGTGAGCCTTCTCTTCGCCATTGACCGGCCTCTGCGCCTGGAGTGTCATCGGACCTTCTCCGTGGATACTCCGGCCGTCAGGCCGGGGAGGAAACGGACTCCCGCGTAGCGGGGCAGGGAAAGGCGGTTCGCCGTCAGGGTGCGCACCGGTGTACTTCCTTCGCGATCGTATACGTGTAGCCGTCGGCTCGCTGGAGCAGCCGCAGATGCTTGCTTGCCTTTGGGCACGATCGCGCGGACGTCTCGACCATGTTGGGCACTCCGCTCGTCGCCAGTCCTGGTGTCTGGAATCGTCCCACGGCGGTGGGCCGGACGGGGTCAGGGGCACACAACGGCTTCCAGCGACCGTGTGACGGTCAGAGGCCGCAGAGCTCGTCGAGGGACTTGGCGCCGCTCTTCTGGCTGTTGCGGGTCGGGGTCTGCGTGGGCGCGGCCGCGCTGGTCTTCGTCGGCGTGGCCCCCGTGACGCTGGGCGAGGCGCTGACGCCGGCCGTCTGAGCCTGCTTGCGCGGCCGCATGGAGTCGTTGATCGCCTTCTTCGCAGCCTGGCGGATCTTCACCCAGTCCGCGCTGCCCGGCCAGAAGTCCGGCGGCACGAACTGCAGGCTGGTGATCTTGGCGTCCTTGACCTTGACGGCCACCTCCACCAGCGGCTGCACGAGCGGCCGCGGGATGTTCGTGGACGCCATGCGCTTCGCCGCGCCAGCGATCTTGTTGAAGTTCGTCAGGATGACGGTCGGCGTGGCCTGCTGGGCGAAGGCGCCGATGACGCAGCGCTGGCGGCCCATGCGGGAGAAGTCGTCGCTGTTCACGCGGGAGCGGCCGTACCAGAGGGCCTGCTCGCCGGACAGCTTCCGGGTACCCGCCTTGATCGTGCCCGCCGTGCCGTACAGCCCGCCCCACTTGACGTCCTGCTCGACGCGGATCTTCAGGCCGCCGATGGCGTCGACCAGCGCCGCGAAGCCGTACATGTTGATCAGGGCGTAGTAGTCGATCTTCAGGCCCAGCGTGTGGCCGATGGCGTCCATCAGCGCCCGCGAGCCCTTGTTCTTGCCGCCCATGATCTCCGGGTGGTCGTTGGCGTACTGCCAGACCTCGTTGAGCAGGCCGCCGTTCGGCAGTTCGGCCATGAAGCCGTTGGGGAACTGCTTGTGCAGCGGCGAGGACGGCGGGAAGCGCACGTGCTGGAGGTTGCGCGGCAGGCTGAACAGAACCGTGTTGCCGGTCTTGATGTCCACGCTGGCGACGTTCATGCTGTCGGTCCGCACGCCGGTGCGGTTGCCCGCCGCGTCGCCGCCGACGAGCAGGAAGTTCACCCGGGTCCGGCCGCCCCACGGGTCCTCGGGGTTCTGGGCGACCGGCGGCGTGTCGGAGTCGGGCGAGGAGGGGAAGATGTCGTTGATCGCGCTCTGGGCGGTCTGCACATAGCTGGCCGCCAGCGCGAACGGCGACATGACGGCCACGCACAGCACGCCCACCACGATGCCGGTCACCATCTGGCCCTGCTGGTTGAGCCGGTTCGGGCCGAGCACCACGTACGAGACGACCATGAGCGCGAACCAGGCGAGCGCGAGCACCGAGGCGACGACGATCACCGTGACCATCATGCCGTCGTCGGTGAAGGTGGTGAGGCTCGCCAGGAGGTCCTTCCGGGTCAGGGCGAAGCCCAGCACCCCGAGCAGCACCAGCGCATACAGGCTGACGAGAACCAGCCCGGTACGACGATGCCCGGTGCGCAGATGTGCGGCACCGGGCACGAGGGCGGACAGAGCGGTCCAGCCGACCACGGAGGCGGTCGTCAGCGGTTTGGCGAAGCGCGGGGCGCGGGAGCCGGGTGCAGGACGCGGACGGCGCGGGGGGCGCTCTTTCCTGCCTCCTGGCACGGCGTCGACCCCATCGCGCTTCCTCACACCGGCTCCTTCACACGCCTACCAGGCAAAACTGTTCGCTTGCCCCCCGTTGAGCACAAGATTGCCAGGATTCTAGTCCCCATATCTGGACATCAGAGACATGTGCCCAACCTGAGATGAACACCACGTTGCCGTCAGGAGGTCGTTGAGGAGGGCGCCAGCCACGTATTGCACTGGTATGCCTTGCTCTTCTCCCATCCCTGCCGGAACCAGCGGTTGTTGTTCACCGGCGAGCCGTGGTCGCGCGGATAACCCGGATAGTCGCCCACCTGGCCGTAGAACCAGAACAGCTGCCTGCGGTCGGCCATGCTCACCGGGTACGACGCCGCCACCGACCGCATCCACATGCCGCCGAAGCAGGTGGCCTGCAGCTCCAGCCGCCGGCTCAGCGCCAGCTTGCCGCTCTGGCTGGAGGAGTCCAGCGTGCTGTCCCACCACGAGTTCAGCAGGCCCGTGATGTTCTGGACGTGGTGGCCGTACTCGTGGGCCATCATGCTGACGATCCCGCCATGCCAGGAGATGATCTCGCCGTAGCCGCGGGAGTTGCCGTTGCCCCTGGCCATGGCCGAGGTGGAGGCGTAGATCGTGCTGTTGCGCGGGCAGTAGTACGGCACGATGTTGCCCGTGTGCGGATAGTCGCCGCACGCGCCCCTGCCGCGCCTGGAGGCGATGGCGTAGCCCGGCGGGCGGAACGCGATGCCCTGCTTCTGCAGGATCGGTCCCCACGCCCGGTCCATGCACTTGCCGGTCTTGAGAATCAGCGCTTTGAGCTGGCTGTGGTTGAAGATGCTGGCGTTGCCGGCCGGGCAGTTGAGCCGGGGCAGCGCGCCCGCCCGGTAGACGGTGTTGTTCTTCAGACTCGTGTTGAGCGTGACCTTGGGCGGCGGGGTGGCCTGCGTGTCGGGGTCCTCGCTCTCGCGGGTGCGCGTGGGGAAGGGCTCGGAGTCGTCTGTATCGCGCGAGGGCGGCTCATAGGACGGGATCGCGATGGGATTTGTCGTCTCCGACCGCGACGAGGTCTTGAGCATAGCCGCCCCGATGACGATCAGCACGAACAACGCCGCCATCGACCCGAACACGATGCCGAGCACCCCGACGACGCCCATGCCGGACTTCCTGCGCGGCGGCTGATGCCACTGCCGCGGCGGCATCGGCGGCGGCGGAGGCGGCGGTGGCGGGGGAGGAAAGGGCTGCCGGTACTGCGGCCCGTACGACGGCGGTGGCGGCGGCACCTGCTGCGTGTACGGGCGCGTCAGCCCATCGTGCTGAGGAGCGCCCTGCGGGGGGTAGGACGGCCCCTGCGGCGGTCCCTGGGGCGGTCCGTACGGAGTGCCGCCCTGAGGTTGCGGCTGACGGTGACCCGGCGGCGGCCATGGTAACGAGGGTGGCCGTTGTGGCTGGCCTGGCCCTTGTGGTGGAGGTGGATATTGCCCGTTCCCTGTCACCGTGTCTCCCCGTTCACCCGGTTGTCGGTAATGCCTGCTCTGCGCCGCGACTTGACGGACCCTTGGCAAATTTGGGGCAAAAGCATACTGACGTATCACCCGTCACGGATGTAGCAGTGCTCGGTTACAGTCCGAAATCATTCGAGGTGATCTCGGTTATCTCCCCATCCGCGGAGCGGGCGGTGTCCTAGCTTCTTTGGCATGAATCTCCAGCAGCTCCGCTATGTGGTCGCGACTGCGGAGCACCGCACCATGACCGACGCGGCCAGGTCGCTCTACATCGCGCAGCCTGCGCTGTCCCGCGCGATCCGCGATCTCGAACGCGAGCTCGGCATGACGCTCTTCGCTCGCTCCGGCCGTGGCGTGGTCGTCACCGCACAGGGCCGCCGGGTGGTCAAGCTGGCAAGGGAGGCACTCGACGCCGTTCACGAGATCGAGGGCCTGGCCAACCACGGCAGCGTCGCCGAGGCCGAGCTCCGCATCGCCTCGACACCCAGCCTCGAGCCCGGCCTCGCAGGGCGGCTGTTGCCTGCCTACACGGCCGAGCATCCGGGCGTCCGCATTCAGATCGTGCGGTGCGACGGCAGAGAGGGCGTCGTCACCGCGATCCGGGATCAACGAGCCGATCTCGGGCTCACCGATCTCCCCGTGCCCGCCGACCTCGTCACGCATCCACTCGAACGCCAGGAGATCGTGCTGATCTCCCCGCCAGGGCTCGAACTGCCCAATCCGGTGCCGATGGGCAAACTGCACGGTATGCGCCTGGCGCTACCGGCCCGCGGCAGCACCCGGCGCAGGGAACTCGACGCGATGTTCGGCAAGTACGCGGTCACCCCGGTGGTCGTGCTCGAAACCGACGAGCGCAACGGCTGGCTCAACGCGGTCCGCGCCGGCCAGGCGTCCCTGCTGTGGTATCGCGGCATGGCCGAGCAGGCCGGTCGCGCAGGTCTCGTGGTGCGCTCGCTCGAACCCGCCGTGCGTCGCGTCATCGCCGTGGTGCACGCCCGTCGCCGCCTGCCGCTCATCGCCCAGGACTTCCTGGCCACCGCCGAAAAGGGGACAGCCGCCTGACCACTTTTCGGAACGCTCCATGATCCCCCTACGATCCCCCATCCGACCCCCCGAACCGCACTGACGCGCTGGGTCAGCGGGACACGGGAAGCCGCACCACGGCGCGAAGCCCAGGCGCGGCGTCCTCCAGGGCCACCGTGCCGCCGTGGGCCCGCACGGTCTCGCGTACGATCGCCAGTCCCAGCCCGGCGCCGCCCTCGTCCCTGCTGCGCCCGGTGTCGAGCCTGGTGAAGCGGTTGAATACCCGCTCGCGATCCTGCTCGGGAATGCCGGGACCGTCGTCGGTCACGGTCAGCACGCCGTCGGCGGTCAGCGCCACCTCCACCTTGGAGGCGGTGTGGCGTACGGCGTTGTCCATGAGGTTCGTCAGCACGCGGCTCAGGTCGAGCGCGTCGCCGCGCACCACGACCGGGTCGCAGACGGTCAGCCGGGCCTCGGCGTACCTGTCGACGGTCTGGCGCACCACCTCGTCGAGGTCGACCGGCTCGCGCCTGGCCGGCACGCCACCGCGCTCGTCCAGCCTGGCCAGCGCCAGCAGGTCCTCGGCCAGCCTGGACAGCCGCATCGCGTCCTCGAGCACGCCCTCGGCGGTCTCCTGCCAGTCCTGGCCGTCCGGGTGGCCGAGGGCCACCTCCAGCTGCAGCCGGATGCTGGCGAGGGGGCTGCGCAGCTCGTGCGCGGCGTCGGAGACCAGCGCCCGCTGGCGCTGCTCGGCCTCCTCCAGGCGGGCCAGCATGCCGTTGAGCGTGGTGGCCAGCGAGTGCACCTCGTCGCGCGACTGCGGCACCGGCAGCCGGCGCGACCTGGCGGTGTGCGTGATGTCGGCCGCGCCCCGGCGCAGCGCGGCGATCGGGCGCAGGGTCCGGCCGATCATCAGCCAGCTGGCCACGGCCAGGAGCACGATCAGCCCGGGCGTGCCGACCAGCAGGACCCGTCCGGCGGTTCTGAGGCTGGTCTGGATCTCGGTGATGGGCCGGGCCGCCACCACCGTCTGCCCTCGGTCCGCGCTGAGCACGATCACCCGCAGGAACCCCGGGATCGCGTACGGCCGCCCGTCCAGCAGCTTCGCCTGCCCATCGCGCAGCGCCCGCGCCCTGGCCGGGGCGTCCAGCAGCGGCACGAGCCTGTCGGTGCCGTACGTGACGTGCGTGATCCGGCCCTGGGCGTCGATGACCTGCACGAGCGTGCCGTCGTGGGTGGTGATCGGGCTGGTCAGCGTGCCGGCGTCGGCCGCCACGCGCACCGCGTCCGCCTGCCGCCTGGTGCTCTCGTCCACGGTGTCCATCAGGGCCCGGTCCAGCACGGTGAGCAGCACCGAGGCCGACAGCGCGAGCGCCAGCGCGAGCACCGCGGAGGCCGCCACGGTCAGCCTGAACCGCAGGCCCTGGCGCCGCCACCACCCCAGCGGGGAGGACGAAGGGAGCGAAGCTCCCGAGCTCATGAGATCAGCCACCGTCGCCCGCCAGGCGGTAACCGGCGCCGCGCACGGTCTGCAGCGCGTTTCTGCCGAACGGGGCGTCGATCTTGCGGCGCAGGTAGCCGACGTAGACCTCGACCACGTTCGGGTCGGTGTCGAAGGTGTCCCACACGTGCTCCAGGATCTCCGACTTCGACACCACCTCGTCGCGCCTGCGCATCAGGAATTCCAGCAGCGCGAACTCCCGCGGCGTCAGCTCGACCGAGGTCCCGCCGCGCTCGACCCTGCGCCGTGCCGGGTCCAGGGTCAGGTCGCCGGCCATGAGCACCGCCGGCCGCCGTCCCGAGTCGCGCCGCAGCAGCGCCCGCAGCCTGGCCACCAGCACCACGTACGAGAACGGCTTGGTCAGGTAGTCGTCGGCCCCCAGGTCGAGCCCGTCGGCCATGTCGTACTCGCCGTCCTTGGCGGACAACATGAGGATCGGCACCCAGTTCTCCTCGGCGCGCAGCCGCTTGCACACGTTGTAGCCCGACAGCCGGGGCAGCATGATGTCGAGCACCACGACGTCGTAGTCGCCCTGCCTGGCCGCGTGCAGCCCCTCCTCGCCGTCGTGGGCGAGGTCCACCGCGAACCCCTCAGCTTGGAGCCCCCGCTGCAGCGCGGCGGCCATGCGCCGCTCGTCCTCGACGACAAGTACTCTCATATGGCGATTCTCCTGTTCCTGCGCTGAGACGACGCTGAGAAGACTGAGAGCCGTCTCAGACAGTCTCAGGTCTGCCACAGGATGCATCACGCAGGCTCTGAGCATCGACATACCGTTAAGGAGTGAGATGCGCAGAGGCACGTTCGTGAGGTGGGGAGTCCCGATCGCGGCTGCGGCCGTGATCGGAGCCGCGATCGGCGCCGGCCCCGTCATCGCCGCGGTGAGCGGCGATCCAGTGCTGCCCGAGAGGTCGGCCGAGCAACTGCTCGCCGACGCCGCGGCGGCAACCAGCAAGCAGCAGGGCATCGCGCCGATGTCCGGCACCGTGCAGCAGACGGCGTCGCTGGGCCTGCCCGCGCTGCCGCAGACCGGCGGCGAGACCTCGCCGCTCAGTCTGCTGTCGGGCTCGCACGAGGTGAAGGTCTGGTACGGCGGCGACCAGAAGTTCCGGGTGGCCATGCCGACCCAGCTGAACGAGACCAACCTGATCGTGAACGGCGACCAGGGCTGGTACTGGGACAGCGCCACCAACACCGCGACCAAGTTGACGGTCAAGGCAGGCGGCGAGCAGCAGCACAAAACGCCGGTGCCGCAGCCGACCGACCTGACGCCGGCCCAGGTGGCGCAGCGGATGCTGGAAGGCGTCGACGAGCACTCGTCCGTCCGGGTGATCAACACGGCCGAGGTGGCGGGCCGGCCGGCCTACCAGCTCGTGCTGGCGCCCAAGGATGAGGGCTCGCTGGTGCAGGAGGTACGCATCGCGCTCGACGGCGAGACGTACGTGCCGCTCCAGGTCCAGCTGTTCGCCAAGGGGTCGGCGGAGCCGGCATACCAAGTGGGCTTCACGCAGGTGACGTTCACCACACCGGCCGAGGAGAACTTCACCTTCACCCCGCCCGCGGGCGCGAAGGTGGAGGAGGCGACGCTGGGCGGGGAAGGCTTCGGCAAGCAGGCCGAGGAGCGCGCCGAGCACGCGGCCGACGTGGCCGGCGAGGCCAAGTGGGTCGGCGACGGCTGGTCGAGGGTCGCGGTCGTGCCCTTCAAGCTGTCGGACCTGCAGGCCCAGACGGCGAAGGGAGGCGAGGACGGCAACGCGGCCGCGATGCTGGACACGGTGCTCAAGTCCGCCACCCCGGTGAGCGGCACGTGGGGCTCGGGCAAGCTGATCAAGACCAAGCTCGTCACCGCCCTGCTGACCGACGACGGCCGCCTCCTGGCCGGCGCGGTCACGCCCGAGGAGATCATCAAGGCGGCGGGCATCAAGTGACCGCCATCACGCTGGAAGCGGGGTCGCCCTTCGGGGCGGCCCCGCCCTCGGGGGACGCGATTGTGACGCACGGCCTGACCAAGCGTTTCCGGGGCGGCCAGGTCGCCGTGGACGCGCTGGACCTGGCCGTACCGCGCGGGTCGGTGTTCGGCTTCCTCGGGCCCAACGGCTCGGGCAAGACCACCACGATCCGCATGCTGCTCGGCCTGGTCGCGCCCACGGAGGGGACCTACTCCGTGCTCGGCCTGCCGGTCGCCCACGCCCTGCCCCTGGTGGGGGCGCTGGTCGAGGGGCCGGCCTTCTACCCCTACCTGTCGGGCGCGGCCAACCTCATGCGGTTCGACGCCGCCGACCCGACCGCGGAGCGCGCCACCGCCAAGCGGCGCGTGGCCGACGCGCTCGAGCGGGTGGGCCTGTCGGCCGCCGCGGGCAAGCGCTACCGCAACTACTCGCTCGGCATGCGCCAGCGGCTGGCCATCGCGGCCGCGCTGCTGGGGCCGCGGGAGCTGCTCATCCTGGACGAGCCGACCAACGGGCTCGACCCGCAGGGCACGCGTGAGGTGCGCACGCTGGTCAAGGAGATCGCCGCCGACGGCACCACCGTCTTCGTCTCCTCCCACCTGCTGGCCGAGATCGAGCAGATGTGCACGCACGCGGCGATCATGCGTACCGGCAGGCTCGTCGCGCAGGGCACGATCGCCTCGCTGAGCAGCGGCCTGGTCGCCCGCGTGCGGGTGGAGACGCCGGACGTGGCCGCCGCCGCGCGCACGCTCGGCACGCTGGGCCTGGCCGATGTGCGGGCCGGCGACGCGGAGGTGACCGCCGAGCTGGGCGGGCACGCCCCGGAGAAGATCAACGCCGCGCTGGTGGGGGATGGCGTGGCCGTACGGGGGCTGGCGGTCGTGCGGCCGAGCCTCGAGGACGTGTTCGTCGGGCTGACAGGAGAGGGATTCGATGTCGACGGCTGACACCCGGACGCAGACCCCCGAGACTCGCGAGAACCGCCGCACACCGGGCTTGGTGCCCGTATCGGAGACCATGCGCACCACCGAACGTCGGCCACCGCAGCCCGCCGAGCAGATCGGCTCTCCAGCGCCTCCGGCCAGAAGGACGTGGGCGTTCTGGCGGCTGCTCGGCTCGGAGCTGGGCCTGACCTTCCGCCGGCCGCGCAACCTGGCGCTGCTGGCCGTGCTCGGCGTCGTGCCGATCATCCTCGGCGTCGGGCTCTGGATCGCCGCCGGCTCCGGCGGCGACGACGAGATGAGCGGCATCATCCAGGACGTCGCGGGCAACAGCCTCATGCTGACGTTCCTGTCGTTCTCCTTCCTCGTGCTGCTGCTCATGCCGGTGGTCGTCAGCGTGGTCGCGGGCGACTCGATCGCGGGGGAGGCGGGCACGGGGACGCTGCGCTATCTGCTGGCCGCACCGGCCGGGCGCACGCGGCTGCTGGCGGTGAAATACCTCAACGCGGTCGTCTTCGCCTACGCGGCCACCGCAGTGGTGGCTCTGTCGGCGCTGCTGACGGGGCTGATCCTGTTCCCCGGCGGATCCGTGACGCTGCTGTCGGGCACCACCATCTCCGTGGCGGACGGGCTGCTGCGCATCCTCATCACCGTCGGGTACGTCGGCGCCGGCATGGCCGCGCTGGCCGCCGTCGCGGTGGCGCTGTCGACGTTCACCGAGGTGTCCATCGGGGCCATCGCCGGGACCATGGTGTTCATCATCATCTGCCAGGTGCTCCGGGCCATCCCGGACCTCGCCCCGATCGTCCCCTACCTGCTGCCGAGCCGGTTCACCGACTTCGACGCGGTCCTGCGCAGCCCCATCGACACCGCCGTCCTGCGCGACGGGCTGCTGGCCTTCGGGGCGTACATCGTGCTCTTCGGCTCCATCGCCTGGGCCCGCTTCTCCGGTAAGGACATCACGTCCTGACCGGCCGTCGGCCGCTCAGGACGTGCCGGTGGCCGTCGGCGTCGCAGTGGCGGAGACCGTCGCGGAAGGATCCGGGGACTCGCCCGGCCCTTCCTGCGGGATCGTGCTGATCGAGCTGGACGGTTGCGGGCAGTCCCGCCGGGCCGCGGCGTTGCCCCGCCTGCGTCCCGCCGGGCTCGCGCACGGACCAGGGTCGGCGCCGCCCGGGTCGCCGGGGCCGCTGGTGTTCTCCGGCCGGGTGGTGTCCTTCCTGCCGGGCGGGGGGCTGAGCACGGCGGCCGGGTTGCGCGTGCGGGTGGGCGTGACGAAGACAGTGGGCACCGTGGGCGTCGAGTTGACCGGGGCCACGGTCGCCCGCGTGGGCGGCAGGCCGCCGGTCGGACCGGCGGACCGGCGGACGGTGGAGTCGGCACTGCCGCGGGGCTGGACGATGGCCGGGTCGGCGGGCACCAAGGAGCCGCCTCCCATGCTCGTCCCGTCGCCACCGGAGGCCGCGATCACCGTGACCGCCGCGATCGACACGGTGGCCAGGGCCGCGAAGGTGGCGTGGGACAGATGCGCGCCGGCCTTGGCGCGGCTCTTCCTGCGCGGCTTCGTGCCCGGCGCCGGCTCGTCGGGCGGCGAGGCGAGACGCACCAGCCCTCCGCCGGGCGGATACGGCACGGGGGTCCAGATCTCCGCGAGCACGCCCGACACGGCCTGCCGCAGATCCCAGGGATCGCCGACACCGCCGGCGGCCAGCAGCGCCCGCAGCAGGTCGGCGGCCTTCGGGCGGTCGGCGGGGTCCTTGGCCAGAGCCGCCTCGACGGCGGGACGCAGCAGGGCCGGCACACCCTCCAGCCGCGGCGGGTCGAACAGGATCCGCCTGGTCAGCACATCCGGCTCACCCCCGCCGAACGGATGGTGCCCGGACGCGGCGAAGGCCACCAGGCACCCCCACGCGAACACGTCGGAGGCGGGCAGCGCGGGACCGCCCGTCAGCCGCTCCGGCGCCACCCAGCCGGGACTGCCCATGACCTGCCCGGCCTGCGTGTGAGCGGCCAGCGTGTCGACGTCGCGGGCGATGCCGAAGTCGATGACGCGCGGCCCGTGCGTGGACAGCAGCACGTTGCCGGGCTTGAGGTCCCGGTGCACCAGCCCCGCCTCGTGCACCGCCACCAGCGCGGCGGCGACGCCGAGCGCCACGCCGTAGGACAGGTCGGGCGTGAGCGGCCCCCTGGCCATCACGACCTGCGAGAGCGCGGGGCCCGGGATGTACTCGGTGACCAGGTACGGGCGGTCCTTGTCGGTACCGTCCTCCACGACCGCAGCCGTGCAGAAGGGCAGCAATCTGCGCGAGAATGCCACTTCCTCAGCGAAGCGTGCCCGTAGCGTGGCATCGTTGAGATGCACCGTATGCGGTGTCTTGAGGGCGACCAGGCCACCCTGAGGGTGTTCAGCCAGGTACACCACTCCCATCCCGCCCGTGCCGAGGCGGCCCAAGAGCAGGTATCGGCCGATGATGACCGGGTCGCCCACCGTAAGCGGTCGCACGCCAGGTGGCATGCCGCTCTCCCCACGCGCCATCCGGGCCTCGCCTCTTCTTGATCTGGACACGGCAAAGCACACTGTGGCCGGATCCGCGGGAGCTTTCCGCATGTCTTACATAAGGGGTATTGGAGGTAAGGCGGTCATACCTCCGAAGTAAGGAAGGGGAGTGATTTAACGGTCTGAAGTGGCGTTTTGCCGTTCGTGGGACCGTGGCCCTTCAGCTCGGGAAGACGGCGGCCAGCTCGGGGATGCGGGCGCGGTAGCCGTCGAGCAGCCTGTGTGCCGTCGTCACCGAGTCGACCAGCGGATGCAGCGCGAACGCCGCCACCGCCAGATCGGAAGATCCGGTCAGCGCGGCCTCGATGGCCGTCTGCTCGACCGCCTTCACCTGCTGGAGGAGACCCAGGAACCGCCCGGGGAGCGGGCGGGTGGCGAAGGGGCGCACGCCGGCGCCGCCGACCGCGCACGGGATCTCCACGACCGCGTCCTCGGGCAGGCCCGGCACCGCCGAGCCGTTGCGCACGTTGAGGATCATGGTGGCGGGCTCGCCGCGGGCGATGGCGGCCATGAGCGCCAGCGCGATGCCCTCGTACCCGCCCGCTTCGAGGTCGGCGGCCTCCCGCTCACCGGCGTCGGTGGCGTCGCGGGCCTCGGCCATGTAGGTGGCGTCGCGCTGCCTGCGTGCGCTCAGCCACTCGGCGAGCGCCTCGTCCGGCCGCGCCCGCACCGCGGCGTAGAACGCGTCCTGCTGGCCCAGCAGGGACTCGCCCCGGGTGGGTCCGGAGATCGCGGCGACGGCCTCGCGGGTGAAGTAGTAGTAGTACAGGTATTCGTTGGGCAGCGCCCCGAGCGTGCGCACCCACTCGGGTCCGAAGATGCGGGCCTCCTCGACCTTCACCAGCGCCGCGTCGTCGGTGAGCAGGCCGGGCAGCACGTCGCGGCCCTGGTGGACGAGGCCGCGCAGCCAGCCGAGGTGGTTGAGCCCCACGTAGTCGGGCGACACCCGGGCCGGGTCGAGCCCGAGCGCGGCGGCGGCCCGCCGGATCAACCCGATCGGGGAGTCGCAGATGCCGATCACCCGGTCGCCGAGCACGCGCCGCATGGCCTCGGTGATCATCCCCGCCGGGTTGGTGAAGTTGATGACCCAGGCGCGGGGCGCGAGCGCGGCCAC
This sequence comes from Nonomuraea turcica, assembly GCF_030718205.1. Classification (GTDB taxonomy): domain Bacteria; phylum Actinomycetota; class Actinomycetes; order Streptosporangiales; family Streptosporangiaceae; genus Nonomuraea. Next base: position 165,982 of record NZ_JAUZQF010000007.1, on the reverse strand, counting down.
CCGCTCGGCCACGTGGAGCGCGACCGGGATGGTCCGCAGGCCGTAGGCGATGCCGCCGGGACCGGTCGTCTCCTGGCCGAGCAGGCCCAGCTCCAGCGCCACCCGCTCGTCCGCGGTGCGCCCGGCCAGGCCGCCCACGCGGATGGCCGAGAAGACGAAGTCCGCCTCGCGCAGCGCGGTGTCCAGGTCGGTGGTGGTCCGCACGACGGGCGGGTCGTCGTGTCCGGCGGCGAGCTGGCGCAGCACGTGCCCGATGGTCTCCAGCCGCTGCGCCGACACGTCGTACAGCACCACCTCCTGCACGCGGGGCTTGGCCCGATCGCGCAGGAGCGCGCCGTACACGAGCGGCACCCGGAAGCCCCCGCCTCCGAGGACGGCCAGTCTCATCCGCATCCCTTCACGTGAGCAGGACCTCGGCGCCCGCGGCGGCGCAGTTGCGCAGCGTCGCCGCGTCGGCGCCCTCGTTCGTCACGATGACGTCGATGTCCTCGGGGCCGCACACGCGCAGCGCGCCGGTGCCGGGGAACTTGTGCCGGTCCACGAGCAGCACCACCTGCCGCGCCGCCGCGATCATGGCGCGCTTCAGCGGCACCTCGGCGAGCGTGGTGTCCACGAGCTGCCCGTCCGGCCGCACGCCGCTGGCGCCCAGGAACACGCGGTCGGCGACCACCTGGCTCAGCGCCGCCTCGGTCAGCACCCCGACGAGCGAGTGGTAGGGCCGGCGCAGCATGCCGCCCAGCATCAGCAGCTCGACCGCCGGGTCGGCGCGGAGCACGTCGAGCACGGCGAGGCTGGAGGTGACCACGGTGACGCGGCGCCGGCGCAGCCGCTCGGCCAGCCGCATCGTGGTCGTCCCGATGTCGAGCAGGATCACATCCCCGTCGGCCACCAGCTGCGCGGCCCGCGCGGCCACCGCCTCCTTGTCCTGCTCGTCGACCGCCTCGACCGCGGCGAACGGCCGGTCGGCGTCGGCGTCCACGCTGGCCAGAGCGCCGCCGCGGACGCGCCGCAGCGTCCCGTCGCGGTCGAGCACCTCGAGGTCCCTGCGGATGGTCGACGGGCTCACGCCGAGCTGGCTGGCGAGATCACGAACGCTCGTGGCGCCTGAGAGCCGGACGCGGCGCATGATCTCGGCATGCCTGAGGCGCTGAAGCACGGCGCGAGTGTATCAACCAATTTCGCGCAGAAGTAGGCATCTTGCTCCAAACACTTGCGTGGAAATACTTGAAGTGTCCGAGTAAACGTGCAAGATTGCGCACATCTCGGTGTGTCGAGGAGGACCCATTCCCGTGTCTGTCCAGGCGTACGACCCTCTGGCCGGCGAGCGGACCCCCGAGGGTCCGCAGTTCGACGTGTTCCTGGCCGGGACGGTCTTCCTGGACATCATCTTCACGGGCCTGCCCGCGATGCCCGAGGCCGGCACCGAGATCTGGGCCGAGGGCATGGGCTCGTGCCCGGGCGGCATCGCCAACCTCGCCATCGCGACCAGCCGGCTGGGGCTGCGCACGTCGCTGGCGGCCGCGTTCGGCGACGACGACTACGGCGACTTCTGCTGGCGCACGCTGGAGGAGCAGGAGTCGGTCGACCTGTCCAGGTCGCAGCGTTTCGAGCACTGGCACTCGCCGGTGACGGTGTCCATGGCGGTGGACCGCGACCGCAGCATGGTGACCCACGGCCATCGCGCGCCCATGCCGGCGTCCGAGATGATCGGCAAGCCGCCCCGCTCCAAGGCCGTGATCGTGACGCTCTCCCCCGAAGAGCCGCTCGGCGCGCCGGGCAGCTCGTGCAACTGGGCCGAGCTGGCGCACCGCGACGGGGCGCTGATCTTCGCGGACGTGGGCTGGGACCCGTCCGGCGCCTGGTCGTCCGAGGTGCTGGAGCAACTGTCGGTCTGCCACGCGTTCCTGCCGAACGCGACCGAGGCGATGGCCTACACCCGCACCGACACGCCCCGCGACGCGCTGTACGCGATCGCCGACCGGGTGCCGCTGGCCGTGGTGACCGACGGGGCCAACGGCGCCATGGCCATCGACTCGATCACGGGGGAGGAGGCGTTCGTGCCCGCGCCGCGGGTGACGGCGCTCGACCCGACCGGCGCGGGCGACGTCTTCGGCGCCGGCTTCGTGCTCGGCACCCTGTGCCGCTGGCCGCTCGCCGACCGGCTGGCGTTCGCCGAGGTGTGCGCTGCGCTGGCGGTCCAGCAGTTCGGCGGGTCGCTGGCCGCGCCGGGCTGGGGGGACATCGCGGACTGGTGGCACGAGGTGCGCGAGGCGGCCGGGCACAGCGGCGCCTACGGCAGCTCGCTGGCGCGCCGCTACGCCTTCCTCGACCGGCTGGTGCCCACTGTCCCGGTCGGCGCGGTGCGCCGCGCCGTCGCCACCATCGCCCGTTACGCCGACGTCGGCATGGCCTCCCAGAGGCCCCCTGCCGAGGGCGAGGACCCGGACGCGCCTCGCGCGCCTGCGCAGAAGGAGTAACACCATGACCCCCCCGATGCGACTCGCCGCGCTCGCCGCGGGCATGCTGGTCCTGACCGCGTGCGCGCCCGGCTCCTCGGCCCCGCCGTCGCCGGCCTCGCCCGCAGGGTCGTCTTCAGGGTCGCCGAATGCGGTGCGCACCGATGCCGCCGGTCTCGGCAACGTCACGCTCACCGTCTGGGATCAGGAGGTACGCGGCGGGCAGGCGGCCCAGATGAAGCAGCTCAACGACGCCTTCCAGGCCAAATACCCCAACATCAAGCTGAACCGGGTCTCCCGCTCCTTCGACGACCTCAACACCACCCTGCGCCTGGCGCTGAGCGGCAACGAGCCGCCGGACGTGGTGGAGGCCAACAACGGCCGCTCCGCGATGGGCGCGTTCGTCAAGGCCGGTCAGCTGCGCCCGCTGGACGCCTACGCCGACGTGTACGGGTGGAAGCAGCGCTACCCGGAGTCGGTGCTGCGGTACTCGCGCTACAGCGCCGACGGCAAGCTGTTCGGCGAGGGCAACCTGTACGGCCTGCCGCAGGTCGGCGAGGTCGTCGGCATCTTCTACAACCGGGCCAAGCTCACCAAGCTCGGCCTGGAGCCGCCGAAGACGTGGGCCGACTTCGAGACGGCGCTGGCCACGGCCAAGGCGGGCGGCGAGGTGCCGCTGCAGCTCGGCAACCTCGACAAGTGGCCGGCCGTCCACGTGTTCGGCACCGTGCAGGGCCGCCACGTCCCACCCGGCCAGATCGGCACGCTGGCCTTCGGCCGCAAGGGCGCCTCCTGGAACACGACCGAGAACACCACCGCCGCCGAGCAACTCGTCGGCTGGGTCGACAAGGGCTACTTCGCCAAGGGCTTCAACGGCCAGGGGTACGACCCGGCCTGGCAGGCGTTCGGCAAGGGCCAGGGCGTCTTCATGATCGCCGGCACCTGGCTCCTCGCCGACCTGCAGAAGACCTTGGGCGACGACCTGGGGTTCATGCTGCCGCCGGGCGTCACGGCCGACGCGCCGCCGGTCGCGACGGGCGGCACGGGACTGCCGTTCGCGATCACCGCCAAGAGCCCCAACCCGGACGCGGCGGCGGCGTACATCAACTTCATCACCAGCGCCGACGCCATGAAAGTGCTCACCGAGACAGGGAACCTGCCGGTCGCCGAGACCGACCAGCAGAGCGTGGCCAAGGGCCCGCAGCAGGACGTCTTCACCGCGTTCGGGACCGTGACCGCGAAGAACGGGCTGGTGCCGTACCTGGACTACGCCACCCCGACGTTCGCCGACACGCTGGGGGCGGCGCTGCAGGACCTGCTGGCCAAGAAGGCGACCCCGCAGGAGTTCCTGGCCACGCTGGAGAAGGACTACAAGACCTTCGCCGAGAGCAACGGATGACCCAGCCGACGATGGGGACCCGGCCTCCCGGGGAGCCCCGCCGCGTCGCCTACCTGTACGTGCTGCCGGCCTTCGCCGTGTACGCGGCGTTCCTGCTCTATCCGATCGGCCGCGCGGTGCAGCTCTCGTTGTACGACTGGGACGGCCTGTCCCTGGGCAGATGGGTCGGCCTGGAGAACTATGCCGCGATCGTCGCCGACGAAGGGCTGCGGGCCGCCTTCGGCCACGCGCTGGTCCTCATCGTCTTCTACGCGGCAGGGCCGCTGGTGATCGGGCTGGGGCTGGCCGCGATCCTCAACCACGCCAAGGTGCGCGGGCTGGGGTTCTTCCGCACCGTGGTGTTCCTGCCGCAGGTCGTCGCCATGGTCGTCGTGGCCGTGGCGTGGCGGCGGGTGTACGCGCCCGACGGCACGCTCAACACGCTGCTCGGCGCGCTGGGGCTGGACGCGCTGACCCGGGGCTGGCTGGGCGACTACACCTTCGCCTTGCCGGCGGTCGGCGTGGTGGGCACGTGGTTCGAGACGGGCCTGGTGACCGTGCTGCTGCTGGCCGGGATGAGCCGCATCCCCGCCGAGTTGTACGAGGCGGCGCGGCTGGACGGGGCGGGCGCGGTGCGGGAGTTCTTCGCGGTCACGCTGCCGTCGGTGCGCGGGGAGATCGCGGTCGCCCTGACGCTGACGGTGATCGCCGCGTTGCGCACGTTCGACCTGGTGTACATCACGACGCGGGGCGGGCCAGGCGACTCGACGTCGGTGCCGTCGTACGAGGTCTACCACCGGGCCTTCGGGCTCAGCCAGGTCGGCTCGGCGGCGGCGATCGGCGTCACGCTGACCGTCGTCATCTTCGTGATCTCGTTCGGGATCAACCGGTTCGCGGACAGGGGGGTCACGTGATCTCGCGCGGGGAGCGGGCGGCCAACTACGTCATCCTGTCGGTGTTCGCCGCGTTCGCGCTCTTCCCCATCGTGACCATCCTGTCGGCCGCGCTCGGGCCCGCCGACAGCGGCGGCACGGCCGGGCTCGGGAACTTCGCGGCGGCGTGGGAGATCGGCCGGTTCGGCACGTACCTGCGCAGCAGCCTGATGGTGTCGTCGTTCGTCGTGGTCGTCAGCGTGCTGCTGTCGATCATGAGCGGGTACGCGTTCGGCACCATGCGCTTCCGCGGCCAGTCGGTGCTGTTCTACCTGTTCATGCTCGGGATCATGATGCCGAGCGAGGCCGTCGCGGTGCCGCTCTACTTCGACCTGCGCACCCTGGGACTGATCGACACGTTCTGGTCGGTGGCGCTGCCTCAGGTGGCGTTGTCGGTGGCGTTCGGCACGTTCTGGATGCGGGCGTACTTCCGCGCATCCAACCGGGCGATCGTCGAGGCCGCCCGCATCGACGGGGCCTCGACGTGGCGCATCCTGTGGCAGGTGCTGGTGCCGCCGGCCCGGCCCGCCCTCGTCACTCTGACCGTGCTGGTCTTCATGTGGACGTGGAACGAGTTCCTCATCCCGCTGATCATGGTGACCAGCGAGTCGCTGCGGACCGCGCCCCTCGGGCTGGCGTTCTTCCAGGGCCAGTACACCTCCGGCTTCACCCTCCTCGCCGCCGGGTCGGTCATCGTGGCGACCCCGGTCGTGATCTTCTACTTGTTCCTCCAGCGACACTTCGTCCGCGGCCTGCTCCAGGGGGCGGTCCGCGAATAACCCCACGGAGGTTCCATGCGACGACTGCTGATGGCGTTGGTCACCGTTTCCGCGCTGTTGCCCGCTCTACCGGCCGACGCCGAGGCCGCCGAGGCGCCCGTGGACCTGGACGCGTTGTTCGTCGGCGCGCACCCCGACGACGAGGCGTTCACCCTGTCCACGCTCGGCCAATGGAACGAGGACCACGACGTGCGCGCCGGCGTCGTCACCGTCACCCGCGGCGAGGGCGGCGGCAACGCCGTCGGCCCCGAGGAGGGCCCGGCGCTCGGGCTGCTGCGCGAGGCCGAGGAGCGGACGGCGGTTGCCAAGGCCGGCATCGGCGAGGTGTTCAACCTCGACGACGTCGACTTCTACTACACGGTCAGCGCCCCGCTGACTGACCAGGTCTGGGGCGGCGACACCCTCGAGAAGGTCGTGCGGACCATCCGGCAGACCCGCCCGGAGATCCTGCTGACCATGGACCCCGCCCCGACACCGGGCAACCACGGCAACCACCAGGAGGCCGCCCGGCTGGCCATCGAGGCGTTCTACGCGGCGGCCGACCCGAAGGCGTTCCCCGAGCAGATCACCCGCGAAGGGCTGCGTCCCTTCGCGCCCGCGCGGCTGCTCACCGGCGGCGGGCGCGGCACCTCGCAGACCGGGCCCTCGTGCGCCGCGTCGTTCCGGCCCGCCAACCCGGCGCAGAACGTGTACGGCGTGTGGAGCGGACGCCCCTCGCAGCGCGGCCGGACGTGGGCCGCGATCGAGCGTGACGCCCAGCGCACCTACGCCTCCCAGGGCTGGGCCGTCTTCCCCGACGTGCCGTCCGACCCCGCCCAGCTGGGCTGCGACTTCTTCACCCAAGTGGACGCGCGGGTGCCCTTCCCCGAGCCGGGCACCCCGGCGGCGGCCGCGCCGACGGCCATCCTCGACGGGGCGCTGACCAGGCCGAGCGGGACCGTCCCGCTCGGGACCCAGCTCGGCCTGCGGACCAGCACGTTCGACGTCCGCCCCGGCACCCCCTTCACCGTCGAGGTCGCCGCGAGCGCCGCTCGCGAGCCGCTGGGCCGCTCGTCCGCGGCGCTCCGGGTGCCCGAGGGCTGGACGGTCACGGGCTCCGGCGACCTCGGCCGGATCGCCGCCGGACGCACCGGTTCGGCGCGCTTCACCGTGACGCCGACCCAGAGCGCGGCCGGCAGGACCAGGATCGGAGCCGTGCTGACCACCGAAAGGGGACGGGGCTACACCGACCGGCAGGTCGAGGCGGGCCCCGCCGTGCGTGGGCAGCAGCAACTGCTTCCCCAGGTCGACCAGTACGAGACGTGGGTGAGCGAGGTCGGTGTGCCGCAGCTGCGCGGGCTGGTCACGCCCGTGCTCACCCTCCCGTCCGGTGGCTCCCGGCAGATCGGCGTCGTGGTGACGAACGTGGGCGACGCCGCCCGGTCCGGCACCGTACGCGTGGACCTGCCCGCCGGCTTCGCCGCCGACCGCGCCGAGGCCGCCTACCGCGACCTGGGCCCGGGGGCGTCGGTGACGGTGCCGTTCACCGTCACCAACACCGACACCTCGCTGAAGACCTCCAACGAGGGCGGCGACTACGCCTACACCGTCACCGTGGACGGCGCGGTCACCGGACGACCCGCGCTCGAACTCGTCCCGGCCACCACGATCCCGCAGGCGGCGTCTACGGGGCCCACCGTGGACGGCGCAGAGGGCGACGGCGAGTACACCGGGCCCGCGCTCGACCTCTCCCGCCGCTGGGAGGGCACCGCGTGCTCGTCGGCGGACGACTGCTCCGGCACGGCCAAGCTGGCCTGGCGCGACGACACGTTGTACGTCGTGGTGCAGGTGAAGGACGACGTGCTGGGCACGCGGCTGGCCGCCGCCGACTGCAAGCGGCACTGGCGTACCGACGCGGTGGAGGTCACCCTCGACCCGCGCGGCACATCCGAGAACACCTCCACGACCTTCAAGGCGGCCATCCTGCCAGTGACCGCCGAAGGGCCGCCGTGCGCGCTGCGGGACGCCGACAACCGCCAGGGTCCCGCCACGGGCGTGCGGATCGCCTCTTCGGTCGTCTCCGGCGCGTACACGGTGGAAATGTCCATCCCGATGGAGGCCCTGCCCGGCTCCGTCGACCCCGAGCACCTGGGCCTGAACATCCTGGTGTACGACTCCGACACGCAGAACAAGACCGGCCAGACCCGGATCGGCTGGTCGACGTGGGGCGGCGTACAAGGCGACCCGTACCGGTGGGGCGTGGCGACCCTGCCGGGGTACCGGCCGCCCGCGGACCGGCCGGCGCCCGATCCGGTGATCCCCGACACCGCCCTGTCCAGCCTGGACTCGCCGCAGTCGCTGGAGCAGGCGGTCCGCGCGCACGTCCCCGTGGGCGGCGGGCCCGCGGCGCAGGCGTCCGCGAGCGGCCACGCGACCGCGGCCACGGGCGTGCCGGACGGAGTGAAGGTGACGTTGCGCACGGCCGCTGCCGGCAAGGCCCACCTGTTCGTCCGCGATGCTCGGGGAACGGCAGGCAGCCGGGTCGTCACAGTGTCCGCCAAAGGCACGACGACCGTGACCGTCCCCCTGACCCGCGCCATGGATGCCTCGCCGACGGTGGTGTCCGGCTGGGAGGCCGCCGGCGGCGGCACAACGGCCTCCCAGGTCCCGGTGCGGTAGCCGACCGCAGCGCGCGGCGGGCTGTGCGGCGCCGGGCCGCCCGCGCGGGGCCGCGCGCGGCGCGCGTGTCAGGCTGAGCGGCGGCGGAGGCCGAGGGCGGCGAGGACGACGCCGACGACGCCCACCGCCAGACCGGCGCCGCCCAGCAGGCGCGCGGTGCCGTCAGACCCGGCCGGATTCAAGACCACCGAGGTCGCAGCCGGGGAGGCGGCCGCCGCGGCGGCGCTGGGGGAAGCGGACGGGGAGGCGGCGGCGGGGACGAGCTTGAGCAGCGGAGCCGGGTGCTCGTCCTCCGTGCCGTCCGCCTTCGGCGCCTCGGCCCAGTCCACGACCTCCCCGTTCGAGTACGTCTGCTTCGTCGGGAACAGCAGCTGATCCGTGTCCTTGGGCAACTGCCCCATGGACACCTCGAACTCCTGGAACTCACCCGGGTTGATCTTCCCGCCCGACCAGACGACCGTGGTGACGGCCTCCTCCAGGTCGCCGTACTCGGTCTTGACCGGCGTGGGCAGCTTGCCCTCCGTCACCTTCACCTCCCATCCGGGCAGAGGCTTGACCGACACGAAGGCCAGCGGGTGGTCGGCGGGGAAGCTGACTTCGATCTTGGTGGTCGAGGCGGTGTCACGCTCGTTCGGCACCCGGAACGCGACCTTGGTGAAGGACCCCTGCTCGGCGGTGCCCGGCTGGACGGTGACGTGGGCCAGCGCGGGCAGCGCGAGGCCGGCGGTGAGAGCAGTGGCGGCGGCGAGCACGGTCGCGGCACGGCGTACGAAGGACATGGCGATACTCCACTTGGCTGATTGAGAGGAAAGAGGTGTCAGAGGGTCAGGCGGGAAGTGGAGGACCACGCCTGGCCAGACAGTGCCGGAACCCCGGCTGGGGCGGGACGACCCGGGTGAAGACGACCGGCACGTACGCACGCACGGCGGGCACCGCCACCGGGCGCAATAGGACGAGACGGCGGCCGAGGCGGCGCAGCAGCGACCAGAGCGCGGCCTCGCCACGCGCCAGCCACGCGCCGGTGATCAGCGTGGCCGTCAGGTGGGCGAGCAACATCCCGGCGTTGACCGCCAGGCCGCCTCCGTGGACGTGCACGGAGACGTAGGCGGTGTCGTCGCCGGCGAACAGTTCGTGCAGCCCGAGCTGCGCCACCGCCAGCACACCGTTGACGGTCACGGGAGAACGTTCCCTGCCGCACAGGGCCAGCCCCAGCCCTGCCACCGCCGCGAGCCCCAGCCCGGCGGCCCATGGCTCGGGACCCGAGCCGCCACCCACGACGTGTGCGAGCGTGGCGAGGATCACGCAGACGGCGGAGAAGGCGGCCGTCCGCGCGAGACGGAGGGGAAGTTGCGCGCGCATGGGTGTGCCACATGGTCTCACGGGGCAGGGTGTCTTGAGACCTCAAGTGCTCAATGCCTGGTCGGTTTGCGGCATTTGTCGCTAGGGTCGTGCCGATTACGTTGATACAGAGGTGAGAACGTTGCGGCACTTGGCGGGTTTGCTTATCGGGCTTGTAGTAACGGCAGCTGTAGTGGCAGGTGGCGGCTGGGCTGTACAGCAGGCCGTCGGCAGTGCGGCGGCGGCTCCACCGGACAGCCAGCAGATGTGGATCGCGCTCGGCGCGATGGCCGCGGTCGGCCTCGTCCTCGGGCTCGTGGTGGCGGGCAGGGTCTCCCCGCTGGCGGCCTTCGTGCCGTCCATGGTCCTACTGGCGTGGACGGTCATCTACGCGCTCGACGTGAACAGGGCGCTGTCCCTCATCCCGTCCGAGCCGTCGGTGAACCAGATCATCAGGGACGCGGGGTTCGGCGCCAAGACCATGCTGACGACGGGCGTGTTCGCCCTGCTCGGCGTGGCGCTGTTCATTCCGGTGCTGATGCCGTCGCGCTGGTCGCGCCAGCGCGACGACCTGGACGAGGAGTACGAGCCCGCGTCCGAGAGCACCTACTACTGAGCAGTGGTGCCGGTGTAGAGGCGGGTGACGACGTCCTCGATCGTGGACTGGTCGGGGGCGGTGGCCATCAGCTCCTCCAGCGTCCCGTCGAACGCCAGCCGACCGTGGTCGATCAGCATCACCCGGCGGCACAGGCGTTCGATGTCGCCGAGGTCGTGCGTGGTCAGCAACACGGTCGTGCCCTCCTCGGCGTTGAGCTTGCGCAGGAACTCCCGGATGCCGGCCTTGCTGACCACGTCGAGCCCGATCGTCGGCTCGTCGAGCACCAGCACGTCCGGCGCGTGCAGCAGCGCGGCCGCCAGGTCGCCGCGCATCCGCTGGCCGAGGCTGAGCTGCCGGACCGGTGTGCGCAGGAACGCGCCGAGGTCGAGGGTCTCGGTCAGCTCGTTGAGCCTCGACCTGAACGCCGCGCGCTCGACCTTGTAGAGCAGCCGGATCAGCTCGAAGCTGTCGGCGAGCGGCAGGTCCCACCACAGCGTCGTGCGCTGCCCGAACACCACGCCGATCCGCCGCGCGAGCGTGGTGCGCCGGCGGGACGGGTCCAGCCCGGCCACGCGCACCCGTCCTGAGGTGGGCGTGAGGATGCCGCACAACATCTTGATCGTGGTGGACTTGCCCGCCCCGTTGGGCCCGAGGTAGCCGACGAACTCCCCGGCCGACACGGTGAACGACAGGTCGCGTACGGCGTGGACGACGGTCCTTTTCACTTTGAACGAGCGTCCCGCCCGCTCGAGCTCGATCATTCTCAACTCCCCGTGGATCGGTAGTGCCTGATGCCCTGCCGCCAGGCCAGCGCCGCCAGCAGGGCGAGAACCAGCGCGGCGGCCGGCCCCATGAACCGCATGAACTCCGGCGTGCCGAACGGGTCGTCGCGGCCCAGCACGTACAGGCCCGGCTGCCAGTTGATGAAGGCCAGCGGGACCGCGTACGTCACGCCCCTGACCAGGTCGCGACCGTAGATGCTGAACGGGTATTGACTGAGCTGCTGGCTGCCGTAGGTGAAGGAGCTGACCACCTCCGGGGCGTCGGTCAGCACGAACTGCAGCGCCCCGCCCAGCGTCCACAGCGCCGTGAAGATGACCATCCCTGTGATCAGCATGACCGGGATCAGCCAGGCACGCCGCCAGTCGACGTCCAGCACGGCCAGCGCGTAGCCGAGCACCGCGCCCGCCTGCATCACCCGCCCGACCCTGGTGCCGTTGAAGTGGTCGGTGGCCAGTTGCAGCCACGCGCTGACCGGCCGGATGAGGAAGGTGTCCAGCGTGCCCGCCTTGATGTGCTGGCTGACCCGGTCGAGGTTGCTGACGAACATGTCGCAGACGGTGAAGGCCACGCTGGAGGTGCCGTACAGGAAGAGGACCTCCTCGCGGGAGAACCCGGCGAGCGAGGTGGTATTGGCGAAGATGACCAGGATGACGGCGACGTCGAGGGCGGCGATGACGCCGCCGAGCGCGACCATCAGCCAGAACGACGCCGGGTACGCGGCCGCGGCGCGGGTCCACGTCCAGGCCAGCAGGAAATACGTCCTAACCACCCTGGATCACCACCTTGTGGCGGATCACCCGGGTGCCGAGCGCGCCGAGCCCGAGCAGCACCACCGCCCAGAACGCCTGGAAGGCCAGCGTCTCCAGGACGGGCGCCTTGCCGAGGTAGAGGTCGGTGGGCAGCTGGACCATGGCCGCCCACGGCAACGACGCGGCGAGGTCGCCGAGCCAGCCGGGGAAGATGCGCAACGGCAGCATCAGCCCGGAGAAGAAGGTCGTCAGGACCAGCGACAGCACCGCCACGCCGCGGTCGTCGACCAGCCAGCAGACCGACAGCGCGACCAGGTAGCGCCAGCCGAAGCTGACCACGACCGCGATCGCGAAGCCGCACAGGAACGCCGCCCACCGGCCGGGATCGGCGGGCACGACGATGCCGAACAACGCCGCGCCGAGCAGCATCGGCGGGATGCCGCGGACGAGGAACAGGTAGGCGGCCCTGCCGAGGTCCTCGGCCAGCGACCACAGCTGCAGCGAGGCCGGGCGGACCAGGTCGAGCGCGATGTCGCCGCTGCGGATGCGCTCGGGGAGGCCGAGGCCGCCGCCGAACAGCTGCATCGGCCCGATGAACGCCTGGGTGACGAAGCAGAAGGTGACGGCGTCGGTGATGTCGTAGCCGGCCAGCCCGGGGCGGGCTTGCCAGAGTGCGATGAGGATGTAGGCGCGCAGGACGCCGAACACGCTGTTGGTGAACGCGCCGGCGAGTGCTGCCCAGACGTAGGTGGCGTGCTTGCGGAAGCCGTACCGGACGAGCCGGGCATAGAGGAGTATGGTTGACACCTCCGGATCTGTAAGGACATGGCTACGCGCCGTGTCCGGACCCGCGCACGGGTCTGCCGACGGAAAGCATGGAATTATCCGTCGGAGCGTCAGCGGTTCGCAACGGGATAAACGAGGCCCGCCAGCGTGACACATTGCCGAAATGTCCGTGTAAGCGATGAGACACTTACTGGCTGGTAGGATTCGGCTCTTTGGGGAATGACACTCTTCGGAGGGTCATTATGCGGATCGACGGGGATGTGTCTCCTCAATACCCCTTGAGCTGGCAGGCCCGCGCGCTGATCAGTCTGATGCGCGGAACGTTGAAGCCGGCGTCCAGTCTCTTGATGCGCCATCCGCTCGCGCTGGTGGGGGCGGCCCGCATCGGCAGGCTCGCACGGCTGGTGCAGGTGCCGCACCCGGCGCACGTGTCCATCACGTCCGCCGCCTTCCCGGATTGCGGCGGGGAGTGGGTACGCGGCGGCGAGGGCCTGGATGAGGGCAAGGCCTTGTTGTACTTCCACGGGGGCGGCTATTTCTCCTGCTCGCCGCGCACGCACCGATCCATCACCTGGCGGCTGTCGGTGGTGTCCAGGCGGCCGGTGCTGGCGCTCGACTATCGCCAGGGCCCGGTCCACAAGCTGGCGGACTCGCTGGCCGACGCGCTGGACGCCTACGACTGCCTGCTGCGGCACGGCTACGCCCCCAAGGACATCGTCCTCGCGGGCGACTCCGCCGGCGGCCATCTGACGCTGGTGACGCTGCTGGCGCTGCGTGACCGGGGGCTGCCGCTGCCCGCGGCCGCGATCTGCCTGTCGCCGTGGGCGGACCTGACCGACATCCCGCGCCGCGCGAACCGCTGGGAGGACCCGCTGCTGCCGGCCAGCCGGGTGGGGTGGCTGGCGCGCCGGTGGACCTCCGGGCTGGATCCGCACGACCCGCTGGTCTCGCCGGTGCACGGCGACTTCACCGGACTGCCGCCGCTCATGATCGTGACCGGCTCCACCGAGGTGCTCCGCGACGAGGCACGGCGGGTGGCCGAGCGGGCACGGAGCGGCGGGGTGCTCGTCAGGTATGAGGAATGGCGGCGCATGCCGCATGCGTTCCCTATTTTGGCGGACGTGTTGCCTGAGGCGCGGCTGGCATTCCAGCACATGGCACTGTTCTTGTCCGCGGTGGGGGCGGGCCCCGCCGCGTCGGCGGGCGACACGGCGGCCGCCTGACCGCGACGGAGATCCGGCCCCCACTGGCAGGATCGGCGAGACGGAGTATAAGGTTAGGCATGCCTAACTCTGTCAGGGGGATGTTTCTCTATGGCTGAAAAGCCCACGGACCATCATCGGGGTGTCGTCCTACGAACCGAGCGGCTCTCCCCGCACATGGTCCGCATCGTGGTCGGCGGCGACGGGCTGGCCGACTTCGCCACCTCGGGCCTGACCGACCACTACGTGAAGGTCGTCTTCCCCTACGAGGATGTCGAATATCCCCAGCCGTTCAGCGTGAAGGCCTGCCGTGAGACCATGCCGCGCGAGCTCTGGCCGCGGCTGCGCACCTACACCGTGCGCGCCTGGGACCCGGACGCCCGCGAGCTGACCCTTGACTTCGTGGTCCACGGCGACGAGGGCGTGGCCGGGCCGTGGGCGGATCGTGCCGCGCCGGGTGACGTCGTGCTCCTGCTGGGGCCCGGCGGCGGCTACGCGCCCGATCCGGCGGCGGATTGGCATCTGCTGGTGGGTGACGAGAGCGCGCTGCCGGCCATCGCGGCCTCGCTCGAGGTGCTGCCCGACGGGGTGCTCGCGCACGTCCTGGTGGAGGTGGACGGGCCGGAGGACGAGCTGAAGCTGGACACGGCCGCGGACGCCAGGATCACGTGGCTGTACCGGGGTGACCGGCCGGTGGGTGAGGTTCTGGTGCGGACCGTGTGCGAGCTGGAGTTCCCGGACGGGAACGTGCACGCGTTCGTGCACGGCGAGGCCGGTTTCGTCAAGAAGCTCCGCCGCCACCTGCGCCTGGAGCGGGGGATCTCGATGGATCGCCTGTCGATCTCCGGCTACTGGCGGGCCGGGGTGGACGACGAGGGGTGGCGCGCCGCCAAGCGCGACTGGAACCGCCAGGTCGAGGCCGAGGAAGCCGCCGCGATCGCCGGCTGACTCCGCCGCGTCGCGTAAGGGGGCCGCGCCAGTCGCTGGGGGAAGACTGACGCGGCCGTCGCCGGGGAACCATCCCATGCCCTGGAGGTGGCCGGCGAGATCAGGGGATCAGTGGGTGAACTGCTCCTCTTCCGTCGAGCCCTTGAGGGCGGTGGTCGAGGAGTCGGGCGCCACGGCCGTGCTGACCAGGTCGAAGTAGCCGGTGCCGACCTCGCGCTGGTGCCGCGTCGCGGTGTAGCCGCGCGACTCGGCGGCGAACTCGGCCTCCTGCAGCTCGACGTACGCCGTCATGCCGTCGTTCGCGTACCCCTGGGCGAGGTCGAACATGCCGTGGTTCAGGGAGTGGAACCCGGCGAGGGTGATGAACTGGAACGTGTACCCCATGTGCCCGAGCTCCCGCTGGAACTTGGCGATCGTCGAGTCGTCCAGGTGCTTCTTCCAGTTGAACGAGGGCGAGCAGTTGTAGGCGAGCATCTGGTCCGGGTACTCGGCCTTGATCGCCTCGGCGAACTCGCGCGCCACGTCCAGGTCGGGCGTGCCGGTCTCCATCCAGAGCAGGTCGGAGTACGGCGCGTAGGCCAGGCCGCGCGCGACGCACGCCTGGATGCCGTTCCTGACCCGGTAGAAGCCCTCCGCGGTGCGCTCGCCGGTGGTGAACTGCTGGTCGCGCGGGTCCACGTCACTGGTCAGGAGCGTCGCGGCCTGGGCGTCGGTCCGCGCGACGATCAGTGAAGGGACGCCGCAGACGTCGGCGGCGAGGCGGGCGGCGTTCAGGGTCTTGATGTGCTGGCCGGTCGGGATGAGCACCTTGCCGCCCAGATGGCCGCACTTCTTCTCGGAGGCGAGCTGGTCCTCCCAGTGCACGCCCGCGGCACCGGCCGCGATCATGCCCTTCATGAGCTCGAACGCGTTGAGCACGCCGCCGAACCCGGCTTCGGCGTCGGCCACGATCGGCGCCAGCCAGTGCGGCGCCTCAATGCCTTCCGACCAGGTGATCTGGTCGGCGCGCAGCAGCGCGTTGTTGATGCGGCGCACGACGGCCGGCACGGAGTTGGCCGGGTACAGGCTCTGGTCCGGGTAGGTCTGCCCGCCCAGGTTCGCGTCCGCCGCGACCTGCCAGCCGGACAGGTAGATCGCCTTCAGGCCGGCCTTCACCTGCTGCACGGCCTGGTTGCCGGTCAGCGCGCCGAGGGCGTGGACGTAGTCCTCGGTGTGCAGGAGGTCCCACAGCCGCTCGGCGCCAAGCCGGGCCAGCGTGTGCTCCTCCTGGACGCTGCCGCGCAACCTGATCACGTCTTCGGCGCTGTAGGTGCGCTCGACGCCCTCCCACCGAGGGTCGTTGTCCCACTCGTCCCGCAGCTGCTCAGCAGCTCCCTTGAGGCGATCGTTCATCGTTCACTCCTTTGTCGTCCCCTGGGTGCTTACGCCGAGTCTCATGCCCGGGAGGGCTCGTCCAATAGGCAGAGCGGCTGAGAAGATTCGCGAAAATTCTGAACCTGTCCATTACTGACGGGTATTTGAAGGAGAAGAAATCGCGAGTTTTACCGTTGGCCTAGACCAATCGCGCTGTGGCGGACGATGTGGCGCTGGGGGTAGAAGATGGACCGAATTTCTGTCTAAGATCGGGCCATGGCGTCCTTGCTGGGTGAAGAACCGCTGTCTTTGACGCAAGAGCTGGATCTCATCGCGTTTGGCCAGCGCCTGCGCCACCTGCGCAAACAGCGCGGCATGACCCTGTCCGACCTGGGCTCACGCGTGAGCAGGGCGCCGAGCCAGCTGTCGCTGCTGGAAAACGGCAAGCGCGAGCCCAAGCTGTCGCTGCTCAAGGCTCTGGCCTCCGCGCTCGGCGTGCCCATCGAGGAGCTGCTGCGCCGCCAGCCGCCCAACCGCCGCGCCCAGCTGGAGATCGCCCTGGAGGAGGCGCAGCGCGACCCCGTCTACGCCGGGCTCGGGCTGCCGCGGCTGAAGGTCTCCGCCCGCGTGCCCAACGACGTGCTGGAGCACATCCTCGGGCTCTACGGCGAGCTGCGCGCCCGGCAGGCCCGCGGCACCGCCACCCCCGAGGAGGCCCGGGCGGCCAACGCCGAGCTGCGGCGGCGCCAGCGCGAGGTGGGCAACTACTTCCCCGAGATCGAGGAGGCCGCCGCCAAGGCGCTCGACGCGGTCGGCTACCGCACCGGCGCGTTGTCCCAGAGCACGATCCAGAGTCTGGTGACGCATTTCGGCTACACCGTGCACACCGCGCAGGACCTTCCCCGCTCCGTACGCTCCATCACCGACCTGCGCCACCGCCGCATCTACGTCAAGCACGAGCAGCTCGGCATGCACACCCCGCGCACGATCCTGCTCCAGACGCTCGGCCACCTGGCGCTCGGCCACGACAAGCCCCGCGACTTCGCCGACTTCCTGCGCCAGCGCACCGAGGCCAACTACTTCGCCGCCGCCGTCCTCGTCCCCGAGCGGGCCGCCACGCTCTACCTGCAGGAGGCCAAGAGCGACCGGGCGCTGTCGGTGGAGGACCTCCGGGACGTGTTCGCGGTGTCGTACGAGATGGCCGCGCACCGCTTCACCAACCTCGCCACACACCACCTGGGTCTCGTCTGCCACTTTGTGCGCAATGACGCCGGCGGCACCATCTACAAGGCCTACGAGAACGACGGCATCGAGTTCCCCGCCGACGAGCAGGGCGCCATCGAGGGCCAGCGGATGTGCCTGCAGTGGTCGGGGCGGCAGGTGTTCGCCTCTCCGGACCGGTTCTCCGTCTACTACCAATACTCCGACTCGCCCACCGGGACCTACTTCTGCGTGGCGCACGTGGATCCGTCCCGCGAGCGGGACTTCGCCATCACGCTGGGGGTGCCGTTCAAGGAGTCGCGGTGGTTCCGCGGCCGCGAGACCACCAACCGCACCAAGTCCAACTGCCCGGGCGGCGACTGCTGCCGCCGCCCGCCCACCGAGCTGTCCGAACGCTGGGAGGGGTACGCCTGGCCGTCGGCCCGCGCCAACTCCCACGTCCTGGCCGCGCTGCCGCCCGGGTCGTTCCCCGGCGTTGACGAGGCGGACGTGTATACCTTCCTGGAGCGCCACGCGGGCAGCACATAACTTGCCCCCTGACGGGAATGGGGAGGAGTTGGGGGATTCGGGGGGAGGTGTCGCATGCTTCCAGAAGTATCCGGATGGTTGCGGCGCCGTACTTCGTCTGCCGGGGACTGGCCGGTCCGGGACCTGGTGGCCGCCAAAGGGGACACCACCGTCAGCGTGGTGCTCCCAGCCCGCGACGAACGAGAGACCATCGGCGACATCGTCCGCGTCGTCCGGCGCGAGCTGGACGGGCTCGTAGACGAGATCGTGGTCATCGACTCGCGCTCCTGCGACGACACCGCTCGGGTGGCCGCGCGTGCCGGAGCCCGGGTGCACGCCCAGGACGAGATCCTGCCGGAGCTCGAGCCGCTGGACGGCAAGGGCGAGGCCCTGTGGAAGTCGCTGGCGGTCACCGGCGGTGACGTGCTGGTGTTCGCCGACGCCGACATCAAGGGGTTCCGCGCCTCGCTGATCTGCGGGGTGCTCGGGCCGCTGCTCGCCGACCCCACCGTCGGCTACGTCAAGGGCTGCTACGACCGCCCGTTGAACGGCGCGCCGAACGGCGGCGGCCGCGTCACCGAACTGGTCGCGCGCCCGCTCATCAACCTGCACTGGCCGATGCTGGCCGGCTTCGTGCAGCCGCTGGCCGGCGAGTACGCCGGCCGCCGCTCAGCGCTCGAGCGCGTCCCGTTCCTCACTGGCTACGGCGTCGAACTGGGCCTGCTGATCGACCTGCTCGACCTGGCCGGGCTGGACGCCTTCGCGCAGGTGGACCTGGGGTCACGGGAGCACGCCCCGCAGTCGACCGAGGCGCTCGGCGGCATGGCGTCCCAGATCATGCTGGCCGCCTGGTCCCGCCTGCAACGCCAAGGCAAAATCCAGGCATTTCACGAACCGTCGCTACGCCTGGCCCAGTTCCGGCGCGGCTGTTGCGGTCACGACGTCCTGAACCGCGACGTCCGGATCTCGGAACGCCCACCCATGATCACCCTGCCTGCCTGAATGGTTCAGCAGGCAGGGGGCATTCCAGCCGAGAGTACCGATCGGTAAGGTGTTACCAGCGGTAACGGTGCGGCCGAGGTGAGGAGTGCAGCGCATGAGCGGGTTCTGCCCGGAGCTCAGTGACGACGTGATCGAGGTGCGCGACTGGGTGCACGCGTTCGCCCGCGACGTGATCCGCCCCGCCGGCGCCGAATGGGACGAGCGCGAGGAGACCCCCTGGCCGGTCATCCAGGAAGCCGCCAAGATCGGCCTGTACTCCTTGGACTTCTTCGCCACCCAGTGGTTCGAGGAGAGCGGGCTCGGGCTGCCCGTGGCGTTCGAGGAGATCTTCTGGGGCGACGCGGGCATCGGCCTGTCCATCGTCGGCACCGGCCTGGCCGCCGCCGCCCTGTCCTCGAACGGCACCCCCGAGCAGATGGGGGAGTGGCTCCCGCAGATGTTCGGCTCCGAGAACGACGTCAAGCTGGGCGCCTTCTGCGCCTCCGAGCCCGACGCCGGCTCCGACATCGGCTCGATCCGCACCCGCGCCGTCCACGACCGGGGCGACTGGGTGCTGAACGGAGTCAAGACCTGGGCCACGAACGGCGGCATCGCCGACGTCCACGTGGTCGTCGCCTCCGTCGAGCCGTCCCTCGGCACCCGTGGCCAGGCCTCCTTCGTCATCCCTCCGGGCACGCCGGGCCTGTCCATGGGCCAGAAGTTCCGCAAGCACGGCATCCGCGCCTCCCACACGGCCGAGGTGATCCTGGACGACGTCCGCATCCCCGGCTCCTGCCTGCTCGGCGGCAAGGACCGGCTCGACGCCCGGCTGGCCCGCGTACGCAACGGCGAACGGGCCGGCGAGCAGTCGGCCATGCGGACGTTCGAGACCACCCGTCCGTCGGTCGCCGCCATGGCCGTGGGCATCGCCCGGGCGGCCTTCGAGTACGCCAGGGACTACGCCCGCGAGCGTGAACAGTTCGGCCGCAAGATCGGCGAGAACCAGGCGATCGCCTTCCTCCTCGCCGACATGGCCACCCGCGTGGACGTCGCCCGCTTCCTGACCTGGCGCGCGGCCTGGATGGCCCGCCAGGGCCGGCAGTTCGAGCAGGCGGAGGGGTCGATGTCGAAGCTGGTGGCGGGGGAGACGGCGGTGTGGGTGACGGAGCAGGCGATCCAGATCCTGGGTGGCGCCGGGTATACGAGAGACCATCCGGTGGAGCGTTTCCACCGAGACGCCAAGATCTTCACCATTTTCGAGGGAACATCAGAGATCCAGCGGTTGATCATCGGCCGTGCGGTCACTGGCCTGCAGGTTCGCTGAAAATGTCCGATCTTCGAAGCATGTTTTTGGAGATCCATTAGCGTCCTGTTCCGTCGCTGTTCCGTCAGAGTGAGCGTGCAGTCTCGGAAGAAGATCGTTTGACGTGCCGCCTCTGATTACGGAGAGCGACAATGATCTTCTGGTTCGGAGAAGTGCGACGTACGACCGCTGGGGCAGCGGAGGGCGCGCCGGTTGTAGCCGCCGTCAGGAGCGGGGAGAGGATTCATCGAGCTGTCCTTTGCGGGGACTGCATCCAGGTGGAACGCTCTGCGGCCGTGGGACGACGCTCCAGCAACGCCATCCCACGGCCGCGCCGCTCGCGGGGGCAACCGGGGCGGCTGCCGTGGTCGGGGTTTGCGGGTTCGCAACCACGGCCAGGGGTGGCTTCTACTTCTGGGCGTGCCCATTGACGACACTGAGGCCCGGCGAACCTGATTGCCGGGCGTGCGGCGCGCGAGGAGGCACGGCGAGGCGCCGTTCCATCGCCGTCTCGCACAGGTTCACCGCGGCGAAGAGGTCGGCCATCAGTCGGTCTGGGATCGTGCCGAGCCCGAGCCCGGAAGACTGCACTGCAGAGGTGAGCCTCTGCTGCTCCGTTCCGATGAGCATCGCTCTGCACCCGTCGTGGCCAAGTACCTCCCGGGCTACGTAGCCGTCGGCTGATGCGAGGGCTTCTTTGATGAGGCAGGCGTACGCCGGGCCGAGCCTCATCGGGTCGGCGCAGGAGGTGAGATCGATGACGGCCAGACCGAGGCGGGCGCGGAAGACGGCATGACCGGGCGCTCGCATGCCTGCGAGGTACTGTTCGATCATCAGGCTGACCTCGCGTATTGCGGATTGGCCGGCGGCGAGGCGGCACATCACTGCCAGGCACGCCGCGACCTGCTCCTCCCACGGCTCGGTGAGCGTGCTGTCCTGCAGTACCGCGAGGGCGGCGTCCGCTTCACCCGCAAGGCAGGAGGCCACGATCTTGACCTGTCGTCCGTCGAGCAGGTGCCGGCCGATGCCCTTGTTCTGCTCGGCGTGGGCGACTGCGTCCTTCCATCGGCCCAGGCGCACCAGGGCGCGGGTGCCCTCGGACAGGTAGACGCCCCACAGCCAGCGGCGGAGCTCGCGGTAATCCTCGGAGCTGCCGGTCAAGTCGCTGGTCGGCAGATGCTTGCCCTCGATGACCGCGTCGGTGTTGGACTTGACGGCGTGGTGGAGGGTGTTGAGCAGGCTCCAGGCGGCGGCCGCGTCGTCGGCGCGGATGAGAAGGCGGGCGAGGTTGACGACCGGTTCGAGCATGTGTCTGGCCTGGCGGACGGTCAGGCGGCCGGCGTGGCGGTAGGGGGCTATCTGGCGCCAGCACCATTCGTGCGCCAGGTCGGGCATTCCGCAGTCGCTCACGATCAGCGCTGCCTTGTTGAGCGCCTCGGCCACGAGAGGGAGCGGGTCGTCGGCGTGGTCAGCGTCGCAGGCGAGGCCGCTGACCTCTCCAACGCGCTCGTCGAAGGGCGGGTACGGGGGGTGGGGGCGGTCGACCGGTCAAGTCGAGCGGGCGATGGAGCTCTACGAGCGGTGGCTGTCGCCGGAATCCTTCTCCCGGAGGGATTACGGCTACTTCCTGTCGCTCAAGAGCGAAGCGTTCGTCGCGATGGAACGGCCGGACAGCGCGGCGATGAACGGCCTTGAGGCGTTGGCGTTGGCACGCGAGACGAACTCGGCCCGGACCCATCGGGAGATCTTGAGGCTGGTGGGGAAGTTGCGGCGCTGGCGGCAGCGGGAGAGCGTGCGCGAGCTACGCCACGCTGTCCTTGCTTAGCCAGTCGCTCACGGTACCGATGGTTCGGGCCTGCCGTTCCTGGGTCTGCGGGTCGGCGTATTGAGGATCATCGTGGACTGCGATGCCGTGCTGGGCGCCTTCGATTTCGATGAGACGGGCACTACCTCCGAACTTGTGCACGGCGTCTCGTGAGGACTGCACCGGGATGAACGTATCGCCGGTGCCGTGCACGATCAGCGTGGGTGCCATGACGTTGCCCAGCTCCGTGTGCGGCTGAAGGTAGAACACTTCATTCAGCAGCGCTCGCCCCAGCTTGAACGATGGCGAGTGCGCGACGAACCCTTGCGTGGACAGCTCTCGCCCGGCGTCTTCGTCTATCTGGTCGTCGTGCCAGTACGGCTTGTCGTCCACGAAGCGCCTCTTGTAGTTGAGCAGGGGGTTGATCAACACCAGCCGCCGAACAGCGTCCGCGTAGCGCGAGGCGTAGAGGGCTGAGATGCCGCCGCCGAAACTGGCGCCGATGATGTTCGCCTGTCGGCTCCCGATTTCGGCGCGAATACACTGCGTTGCCGCTCGGATGTCGTTGACGACTCCGGCGAGCGTCAGGTCTTCCTGCCGCCCTTCGCTCTCGCCGTGAGCGCGGAAGTCGAAGCGAAGCGACGGCAGGCCGGCGTCGGCCAAGCCGAGCGCCAGGCGGGCGAAGAAGCCGCCCTCATCACGGGTGACCCCGCCCCCATGCACCAGCACCGTCGCCGACGTGCCCTGTGACACTTCGGGCGTGACCAGGGTGCCGCGAAGGTTGAGCCCATCCAAGGACGTGAAGGTGATCTCATGCGCGTTTGCAGCCACGTGCAGCAGCATACGGACGGCGCTCGCCGTCCCGCGAGTACGAAGATCAGGACAAGGTGAGCGGCAAGTTGTCGGTCTGGAACCGGAGTGGGCGGGCAAGTCCTGACGAAGCAAGGGGCACGGACGCTCCACATGACTCTCCAGCCCTCGGCAACCGTGCCTCAAGCGTGCCGCCATGGGGAACCGGTGAGGTAAGGAGTCTTACCAGAAAGGCGCCCGGTGGTCCGGAGTGAGGTTTTACGCTTTTGAGTTGGTGGGTTGACCGTCGCTGCGGAGGGACACGACGGGAGGCGTGCGGGGAGGAACCTGTTCGCCCTCACGTGCGGCCCACGCTTGCGCCTGCCACACCACGCTGGTGGCGTGTTCCTCCGCGGCCATGGTCATCGCGGTCATGAGGAAGAGGCGCGCGGCAGCGTCGTATCGCACGGTGGGCAGGTTCAGGGTGCCGCTGACCTGCCACGTCTTGCCTTGATCGATAGATACCAGAAGGGTCACCAGAGCCGACTCACCCGGTAGTACGGGCGGGCACGCCGGGGGTCTTTACCCTGATCAGGCGCCGGAGACGACGATCTGCCCGCCGAACGATCACCACGGAGGAACAGGGACGACGACCGGCGAGGGAGCGCCATCCCAGGTCACCCGAATCTCCCGTGGGGTGCTGTGCGCCAGTGACGAGCTGAGCCTTACTTCGGCCGAAGCACCCGGCTCCATCGCCACACCGTCCGGGGCGTGCTCCACACCGGGGCACGGTCGTATCGACCGTCACGCCGGTCACGGTCTCAGCGCCAGCGTTCCAGAGATAGGCGACATTCTCCGACTCGCGCGTCATCTCCCATGCGACCGTCGGCTGCATATCCCGCATTCCCTCGATCTCGGCGACCTGCTCGGCAGCGAATGCCGAGCGTTCCGCCGCGTCCGCGGACCGCGTACCTGCCGCTGCCGACTCTTCAGCGGCGGCCGCCGACCGTCTGGCTTCCACGACAGCTTGTTTCGCCGCCTTGGCACAGCTGCGCTGGTACCTGAGCGAGATCAGAGAAACCGCGAAGGCTGCGAAAGAAAATACGAGAGCGACGACGACCCCGGACCAGGTGGCGAGATCTCCAGTAGCAGCGGCTTCCATGACCGGCTCCTCCCGGGGCTGGCGATTGAGCGTCGCTTAGCATAACGACGACCACGCGGCCATCGGCAGCGGACTGGCGGTGCCTCTGATGGCGGTCCTGGGTTCGGCACGGGACTACGTCGACCACGATGTGGCGGATGGTGGCTTGCGCCAGGGCGCCTCGGGATCGGCAAGCGGGAATTCTCCTGGGCGGGATCGCCGGCCATCTCCGGCCTGCTGTGTGTCCTGGGGACCAGCATCGCCATCCAGGATCTGAGCGCGGTCAACGACAAGGCCATCCCGAGCGCGTTCGAGTGGACCCTCGCCGGTGCCGCGGCCGCCGGCATCCTCGCCGTCGTGGTGGCCATGCCGGTGCTGATCGCCCGTCTGCTGCGCCCCGTCCGCCAGAGCATCTGAGGTGCTCGGCGTCACCACTCGGCGCAGACATGCTCGGCCGCGCGAAACGCCAGGGCCATGATCGTCAGCACGGGATTGACGGCGCCGTTGGTGACGTGCACGGAGGCGTCCATGACATAGAGGTTGTCGTGGCCGTGGACACGACCCCACCGGTCCACGACCGACGTCCGCTCGTCATCGCCCATCCGGCACGTTCCCGACTGGTGCTGACCCGCGTACAGGGCCAGGGGAGCCGGCTGCGTCCACGTCCGCCGCGCGCCCGAGGCGAGCAGCCAGGCGCGGGCCCGGCCGGCAATGTAGGCCGCGGTACGCACGGTCTCCGGATGTGTCGTGCCGGACAGGCGGGCGACAGGGATGCCCCACCGGTCGCGTACGTGGGGGTCGAGTCGCGTCCTCGCGTGCGGGCTGGGGATTTCCTGGACCGGACCGCCCACCCGCATGACGTGGCGGTACTTCTCCCGGATGTACCGCTTGTTCTCCATGCCCCAGCGGGGCAGGTCAGGAGGAAGATTGCCGGCCCAAAAGGCGATCGGCAGCACGGTGAACTCGTCGGCGAGCATCGCCCCGCCGATGACGCCGTCGTTGTGGTGCGCGACGTCGAGTGTCGCCAGCGAGACGCCGGGCCCGAGCCCGTCGTACACGGGCTCCGGCATCTCGCCCAGAGCCCAGGCGTAGGCGTGGCCTTGCACGTGCCGCCCCACCTGATCGTGGTTGTTGCCCAGCCCGTACGGCTCGCGCTGCGTCCGTGAGTTCTGGAGCAGCCGCGCCGTCTCGATCGCACCGGCCGCGCAGACGACGACCTCGGCCTCGACGACGTGGCGTGCCCCTGACCGGTCCACCCAGCGGACGCCGGTGACCCGGCCCGCGGGATCGCATTCGATTCGTTCGGCCACCGCCTCCGGCAGCAGCCGGGCGCGGCCGGTGGCGAGCGCGCGGCGTAGCACCGTGTTGTGCGAGCCGTTCTTCGCCTCCACCCGGCAGGCGAAGCCGACACAGTGCTGGCAGCGGGTGCACGCGGCCCGTCCGGCGTACGGCACCGAGTTGATCAGCAGGGGCACCGGCAGCACCTCCCAGCCGAGGGCGGCCGCGCCCCCGCGCAGGGCTCTGGCCTGCGGGCTCTCCGGAAGCGGGGGCATGGGGTACGGCCTGGCGCGCTTCCAGTGACGGCTGCTCGCCTGGTGGTCGCCGCAGACTCCGATCTCCCACTCGGCCCGTTCGTAGAAGGGTGCGAGGTCGTCGTAGCCGATGGGCCAGTCGGCGAGACTGCTCCCCTCGGGGACGCCGTACGTGCTCGCCATGGCGAAGTCGGCGGGCAGGAACCGCCACGCCTGGGCCCCGTAGAGCCGCGTACCGCCGCCGACCAGCGTGGCGTTGCCGTGGAAACCCGGCTCGTGCGGCCGCACCACATGCTCGCCGCCCGCCGCGTCGACGAAGACCCGCGGGCCGTCCTCGTAGTCCGGGCCGGAGCGGTGGGGATAGCGGGTGAAGCGGTGATTGCGCAGATGGTCGCGACCGATCTGCTCGTACGTGAGGTCGCGGCCGCGTTCCAGCACGACCACCTGCTTGCCGGCCTCGGCGAGGATCGCGGCGGCGACCCCGCCACCCGCGCCCGATCCGATCACGACCGCGTCCGCCCGCATCAGCCGCGTCCCTCTCGCCCGATCAATCGCTCACCTGGAACCCGATCATCCGCCAGGAGACGGCGTCGCGGTTGCCGCCGTTGTCCGGATCGCCGTAGAAGCCCTCCATGACGTGCCCCACCACCGTGTTGACGAACACCACCGGGTCGAACGGCCACGGCGTGCGAGTGTCGCCGGATTCCACGCCCCGCAGCAGCTCCTCGCGACGCTCGTACGAGAGCACGGGGAAACGCGCGCCGTACCTCCCGCGCGCCTCGGCCTCTACGGCGTCGAGGCCCGCCGCATAGTACGCGCGCAGGTCGAACCGCCCCTCCAGATAATCGAGCACACCGGCCTCGGTGCCGCTCGGGTACTCGTCGGCGGGGACGATCGTGTCCACGACCGCGCTCAGCGTCGCGGCCTGCTCAGGGGTCACTCCCCACAACGGGGCGCCGGGCGCTCGCATGTGCCCTCGATCACCTGCCTTTCCGGGACGGATCGTATGACGTTTTCACAGTGCGGCGCGTCCGCCGGGATCGGCACTCAAGCCGCGAAGGCCGGAGTCCTGGTCGAGTGTCCGGGGCAGGCCGAGGTGCGCTGCGATCGTCGTCTCGAAATGCGTGAGCTCGCAGATCCGGTCGCCGGCGAAGCCTGCCACGAGGACCCCCGTGACGCGCAGGGCACCGGTCACTGGGTCGCGGACGTACTCGCCCCACGCAGGCTGGCCGTTCGCCCGGACCGGCACCATCCTGGCGATCCCTCGCCGGTGCGCGTCGATCGCGGTGAAGAACCGGTGGACCGCCTCGGTGCCCCGGTACTCGAAGGGCAGGGGCGGCATCCGCACCCACACGTCATCGGTCATCAACGCGATGAGCGCATCCACGTCGTGCTCGGTGAAGGCCGTGACGAAGCGGTCCACCAGCGCCTGCTCCTCCGGCCCGCCGGCGGGTGGCGGTGACGGCCGCTCGGGGGTGCGGGCCGCGTCCATCGTCGCCCGGGCGCGCTTGAGCGCACTGGTGACGGCGTCCTCGGTCAGCCCGAGCAGCTCGGCGGCCTCGCTCGCCCGGTAGCCGAGCACGTCACGCAGGAGCAACACCGCGCGCTGGTTCGGCGGCAGCAGTTGAACGGCGGTCACGAACGCCAGCGAGATCGCCTCGCGGGACTCGTACCGTGCCTCAGGTCCCGGCGCCTGATCGGGCAGGCCGTCGAGCAGGACATCCGGATACGGCTGCAGCCACAGCACCTCGCCCCTCCTGGAAAGCTCCGGCGGTGGAATCGCGGGCTGCGCAGCCGCCACCCGTCGGCGCCCTGACGTCCGCAGCACGTTGAGGCACCGGTTGGTGACGATGCGAAACAGCCACGTGCGGATGGACGATCGCCCTTCGAACCCGCCCAGGCCGGCCCACGCCGAGAGCAACGCGTCCTGCAGCGCGTCCTCGGCGTCCTGCAACGACCCGAGCATGCGGTAGCAGTGCGCCTGCAGCTCGCCGCGATGTGGCTCGATCAGCGCCGTGAACGCGTCACGGTCACCCTCCCGTGCCCGCTGGAGCAGTTCGGCCGACATGGATCACCTCCGTCGTCATTCTCCGCTCGGTACCGACACCGCCGGCCGCCTGAACTGGTCGCCACGGGCCCGCCCAGTTTCCGCCGGCCCGCAGTGTCTGTCTGTGGTGCAAGCCCGCACCGTCAGAACCGAACGGAGAACCCCACCATGTCGAACACCATCGCGAACAGGACCGTCCTCGTGACCGGCGCCAACCGAGGCCTCGGACGCGCGCTGGTCGATGAGGCCTTGCGCAGAGGCGCCGAGCGGGTCTACGCCGGGATGCGGCAGCCCTCGCCCCATCCCGACGGACGCGTCACCCCACTGATGCTCGACGTGACCGACGGCGCGCAGATCCAGGCGGCCGCCGAACGCGTCGATGCGCTCGACGTCCTGGTCAACAACGCCGGGCTGGCGGCCTACGACGACCTCGGTGACCGGGCGGTGCTGGAGCGGCACTTGGCGGTCAACCTCTTCGGCCCGTACGCCGTCACCCAGGCGTTCCTGCCGCAGTTGACCCGCTCGCGCGGCGCCGTCGCCAACGTGTTGTCGGTCGCGGCCCTCGCATCCCTGCCGCTGACCCCCGCGTACTCGATCTCCAAGGCCGCGGCGTTCTCGCTCACCCAGTCCCTGCGCGCATTGCTCGCTTCGCGGGGTGTCCGGGTGCACGCCGTGCTGGCAGGACCCGTCGACACCGAGATGTCCCGCGGCTTCGACGTACCGAAGGCCGCTCCGGAGTCGGTGGCACAGGCGATCTTCGACGGCGTGGCCGGCGGCGAGGAGGAGATCTTCCCTGACCCCATGTCGGCGTCTCTGGCGCCGAGCTGGCCCGTCGGCGCGGTCAAGGCGCTCGAGCGCGAGAACGCCGCGTTGCTCGAGTCTCCGCGCTGATCACGAACACACAGGAAAAGGAGGACGAAGCATCGTGAGCGACTTGTCGGGTAAGACCACTCTTGTTGTCGGCGCGAGCCGAGGGCTGGGACGCGGGATCGCCGGCGCGATCGCCGACGTCGGCTCCCCGGTGATCGCGCTCAGCCGGTCCGATCACCTTCCCGCCCGTTCGGACATCCGAACCGAGGTCGCGGACGCCGCCGACGCCGCGACGGCCAAGCGTCTCCTCGACCGCTATGAACCGGCCGCCGTCGTCCTGGTGGCCGGCGCCGGCCCGCTCATACGTCCGCTGCACGAGCAGACGTGGGAGACGTTCTCGGTCAACTGGCACGCCGACGTCCAGATCGCGTTCCACTGGTTGCGCGAGGCCCTGCTCCGGCCCTTGAGCCCCGGCAGTCGGGTGGTCGTGGTCAGCAGTGGTGCCGCGCTGGCCGGGTCGCCGCTCAGCGGCGGGTACGCCGGAGCCAAGGCCACTCAGCGTCTGATGACCGCATACGCGCGGGACGAGGCCGAGCGTGCCGGCCTCGGCATCACCTTCACCGCCGTGCTGCCCCGGCTCACGCCGCTGACCGCACTGGGCCGGCCCGCCGTGCAGGCGTACGCGGCGCGTGCCGGCGTGCCCGAAGAGGAGTACGTCCGGGAGCTGGGAGAGCCGCTGACCCCCGAGGGCGCCGGCGCCGCCGTGGCCGAGCTACTGACCGCGGATGCCGCCACCGTGGCCCCGGCCTATCTGCTCTCCGCCGCCGGTCTGCGGCAACTGCCCTGACGCAGCTCGGCGGAGTCGTTACGTGAGGGGCGGCACGGGCAGCGGGGAGTGGAGGTGACATAGGCAGAGAGAAGGAGAAGCCGTGGCGGCACATGCGGGAGAGAAGGCGCAGGAGACCGGCGACTTCCACTGCGCGAAGTGCAGCGAGAAGGTGCATGTGAAGAAAGGGGACAAGATCCCCAAGTGCCCGAACGGGCACACCAGCTTCGAACGACGGACCAAAGAACCACGCAGCTGAGGCCCCATGGGCGTGGTCCGCTCACCCCGCTTGCGGGGGGTGTCGAACTTTGCTCGTGGGGCAGCGGGTGGGCATGGCTGGAATAACGCTGCGCAGCAGCGCATTCAATGATCACGCGATGATCCCGCACGAGTACTCCCACGAAGCCGGCGACGTCTCACCCGCGCTGGAGTGGGCCGACGTCTGGACGAGGCGGCCGAGTTGGTGCTCGTGTGCGAGGACCCCGACGCCCCGGGCGGCACCTTCACCCATTGGCTGGTCGCCGGCATCCCGCCGGACGCCTCCGGTCTGGAAGCGGGTGACGAGCTGAAAGCTTTCCCCGTCGGCCGCAACGACTTCGGCACGCAGGGGTACGGTGGTCCGCACCCGCCGCCCGGCGATGCTCCGCACCGCTACTTCTTCCGCCTTTACGCCATGCCCGCTTCGACCGGACTGGCCGACGGCTCCTCCTCCGCCGAGTTCCGGCGCGCGACCGAGGGGAAGGTGCTTGCCTCGGGCACGCTGGTCGGCACGTACGGCAGGTAGGCCCCCGCAGCGCGGTGAGGCAGGCAGGCATCAGCCGCTCTTGTGTTGGCCTTGCTCTGGAGCCCCTCCGTTGTGGAGAACGCGCTTCAGTAGGTCCAGTCCAGGTCGCCCTCCGGTGCGACGCTGTGAGGCGAGTCACGGAGCGGTTCCCCACGCTCCAGCGCGTGCGCGACGTCTTCGAGGAAGTCCGCGTAGGACGGCCAGGCCCAGCTGCCGGTGAAGGTCAGGCCTTCCTCGTGGAAGAAGCTGCCGACCCGGCCCTTGCCGTCGAGCACCAGGTTGTCGCCGCCGCCGTCCATCGCGAACGGGATGGCGCTGCCGTGCCACCAGAACCCTTCGGGGTCGACGTACCCCTGAGGCTCTTTGGAGCCCGACGGCATCACATCCTCGGACACGTCCGCAGCTGATCTTCCAGTCCCACACGATCTCCTCGACCGGGGTCAGGCGGTAGACGAAGAAGAATGACCCCATGCCGAACTCCGCGCCGTTGTGGCGCAGCAGCGACGCTTTCAGATCATCGGGGAAGGTCACGCCCATCGTGGCCTCGGCCTTGGCGATATCCCTGAGCGTGGTAGGCGGATTGAGCTCCTCATAGGTGCGCGGCGCGTTCTTGGCCAGCCATCGGTCAAGGCGCGTCCAGGCCGCGTTCACGCGGGCGGTGACCTGGCGGTTCGGCCGGCGGACCACGGGCCGCGCTGCTTGGGACGGCACCCCATGCTTTCCATCTCGGGCTCCCGCGTGGGCTCGGGCTCCCGCGTGGGCTCGGGCTCCCGCGTGGGCTCGGGTTCCTGCGCGGCGCGGCCACTGCTGGAGGCGGCGTCTCGACGGGCCGTGGCGGCGCCTCGTCGCCGACACGAAGCATGACCATGACCGTGGTGAGCGCGGCCTTGGTCCGGTGGGCCGGCCTGTAAGGGCGGGGCAATTCGCTGATGTCCCGGGCCTGCCGCAACCCCGACCAGGTGGCGGCGATGACGAGCAACGACGGACCGTAGTACCAGATGAGCCCGGCCACGTCGTACTCCCAGAGCGGTGGCATCGAGGACCCGGCGCGGAGGTTGTCGAGAATCTCGTCGGCCTCGTGAAAGGCCATCTCGGCGAGCAGGACACCCGAAAGCCGCCATGCCGATCCGCAACTGGGCTCGGGCCGAGGGCCGGCGCAGCGCCAGCCAGGCCAGCACCACAGCGTGACCCCGACCGGCAATAAGGACCTGTCACTGATGTCATCGATGATGCGGTGGATCAGCGACATGGGCGGCGGTGGGGCGGCCATGGTGCTGACGCGCCAGCGGGATGGCTCGGGCGGTGACAGCAGGAGGGTGATGACCGTCGCAGGCAGCCAGGCAACGTAGGTGATCACGGCCATTGGCCACCATAAGGAGGGACGCACCGCAGGACCCTTTCGGGTCG
Organism: Nonomuraea turcica; assembly: GCF_030718205.1. Lineage (GTDB taxonomy): Bacteria > Actinomycetota > Actinomycetes > Streptosporangiales > Streptosporangiaceae > Nonomuraea. Next base: position 134,870 of record NZ_JAUZQF010000007.1, on the reverse strand, counting down.
TGGGACAGGGCGGGGCAGAGCGCACTGGGGCTCGGGTGGGCCACGTGGCGGCCAGGCGGCTGCTCGTCGACGCGCGATAACCGATGGTTATAACCACAGGTATTGGACCATAAGGTGGTCCACCGGCGAGCATGATGATCGATCCCATTCCCACGAAGCGGAGAGACGTCATGACCGAACAGCCGCAGCCGTCGCGGCGGGCGATCCTCACGACCGGCGCCACGGGCGCGGTGGCGCTGGCCGCCGGCGTCGTTTCCACGGCAGCGCCCGCCTTGGCCAACACCCAGAACCCGCCCGCCCCGTCCACCGGCAGGGCCGACCCCCGAGGGCGCTTCGCCGGCAAGGTGGTGCTCATCACCGGCGCCACGTCGGGCATCGGGCAGGCCACCGCGTACGAGCTGGCCAGGCAGGGAGCGCAGGTGTTCTTCTGCGGGCGGCGTGAGGAGCTCGGCCGCCGCCACGAGCGGGAGATCCAACAGTTCGGCGGTGAGGCAACGTACATGCGGGCCGACGTGTCGAAGGAAGATGACGTGCGGGCGTTCGTGGCCACTTGCGTACGCCGGTACGGGCGCGTCGACATCGCCTTCAACAACGCCGGAATCGAGAGCCCGAAGGCGGCGCCGCTGCACGAGCAGACGCTGAGCGACTTCGAGCAGGTCTGGCGCACGAACGCGGCCGGGGTGTTCCTGGCGATGAAGTACGAGATCCCGCACATGCTCCGGCAGGGCGCCGGGATCATCGTCAACACCGCCTCGATCTCGGCCGAGGTGGGGTTCGCGACGATCTCGCCGTACAACGCGAGCAAGCACGCCGTGGCGTCGTTGACGAAGGTGGCCGCGCTGGAGTACGCCGACAAGAACATCCGGATCAACGCGCTGGCCCCCGGCGCCGTGGACACGCCGATGCTGGAGCGGGCGGCGAAGGCGTTCGGGGTGACGTACGAGCAGATCGCGCAGGACTACCCGATCAAGCGGATCGTACGGCCACAGGAGATGGCAAGGGTGGTGATGTGGCTGGCCTCCGACGACGCGACCGCCGTGCTGGGCACGGACATCGACGCGTCGGGCGGCTACCTCACCGGCTGACACCCGAAGCCGCCGGTACGAGCACCGTCTCGCGAATTCTCTGTCCTGCCTCCAGCGATGCCGCACTGCACGTCAGACGGCATCTGGTGGACAGCCTTTCCTCCGCAGTCGCCAGATCCACTGGAACGGCCCGGATGCGCTGACCGACGGGAAAGGGCGATCGCCCGACCTGCCGCAACGACGACTGACGACTTGCTGAATTCTTCACCGCATCCGTAGTTCCCCATGCGTGAGCGATGGCCGTTCTCGCGGGGAAACTCGTCCCCTGTTTACACCATCTTTCGGTTGCTCTTGCTCTAATACCATCTCATGATCGATAGAGGCGATACCCCGATGACCGATGATCCTTCCACACAGCGTCCCGAAACCGGTTCCCGACGGACCTTGCTCGGGGCCGCCGTCGGCACCCTCGCGGGCGCAGCTGTACTGTCCATTCCATCCCGCGCCTTGGCGAACGACTCCTCCGAGGGCGCCGGTGGTGTGCGGCGCGTGGCCGACCGGGCGATGGACCGCTTCGATCACGGCTGGCGCACCGGCGAATGGGAGCCGTTCCTGGCCATGCTGACGCCGCGCTTCTCCTTCTGGTTCCCCCAAGGCCAATGGCGAGGACACCACGAGGGAGAGGCCGGGCGGCAGGCCGTCGCCGCATGGGCACAGTTCCACGCGGACAATGGCGATCGGGTGTACGGCCGGCGGCGAAACGTCACCACCATGGGCGATCGGGTGCTTTACGAGTACGACTCCCGTGGCGCTTCCACCTCCACGACCGGCTACCTCAACTGGGAGACGATCATCGTCAGCGTGACGGGTGAGCGAATCAGCGCGCTGCACGAGTACTGGGGGAACATTCCCCCGATGGCTGAGTGAGATCCCGATAGGGAACGTCTCGGGCATCGGAGGGAATTGGGCATAGAGCCAGGAGGCGAATTGCAGCGGCTGCATCAACGCATCCTTGAGGACTCCTCAGCACGAGAGAGGCCGAGTACGCGCCGCTGGTGCCTCTCGCGGAGCTGTGACGGCACCAATCGGAGATCGCCAGTCAGAGAGCAGCCTCCTCGAAGTGGCTTTGGAGTGGGAGGGTGTGGCTGGGCAGGTGACCGCGGGCGACGCCGTCCCTGCGGCGTTGATCGAGAATGTCGAGCTGGGTCTGGGCCTGAGATTCGTCGGTACTCGCCTGTGTCTTGTCAGTACGCGCTCGCTCCTCCAGCTCTCCGTGTTTCGTGAGGGCCTCCCTCGCGGCCTCCGCTGACCGTCACCTCGGTCAAGCTCACCGGCCTCACCTGGCGCATCGCGGGCATCGACGCGGCCCAGCACTCCTACGTGGCGGAGTTCCTCACCGCCGACGCCAGTCTGTTCCGTCGCTGTTCCGTCAGAGGATGAAAGGAAGCGCGTGACGCTGCAGAACGACGTCGTGCAAAATACCAGGTCAGCGGCTTGATGGCGCTGTTAGTGCTGGTGGCGGGAGGGATCCCCCAAGACCTACACCATTTTCGAGGGGACGTCGGAGATCCAGCGGTTGATCATCGGCCGCGCCGTCACTGGCCTGCAGGTTCGTTGAAGATGTGGGATGACCGAAGGTCGAGCCGATCTCCCATCCAGATTCCTACGGCTGCCGCTCGTATCGGCTGTGGAACCTCTCCGACACCCCGCCGCACGCCGGACACGCTGCCTGCGACGTGCCCGTTCTGGCCTGGATCCGTACCGACTTACCGGTGCGGAAGATTCGCTCGATTCAGAAACCGGCCAGGTGAGGGAGAAGACTTCCAAAGCTCTGAGACGATCACGCAACGTGATCAACAGGTTCCGGGCCGAGTCCATCTGGAGATCACGGAATCTGTGCCAGACTCCGGATTCTGCAGTGCGCGTTTGCCCTGGTAGAGGGCGGGCTTGCGGTGGAGTGCGCTCCAACTCCTAGCGTGTTCCCATGCCAGCATCGCCACAGCCGAACGATGACGCGGAGACTTTGTCGATCACCGAGGTATCGCGCAGGACCGGCCTGTCCGCGGACACCCTGCGCTACTACGAGAAGGCCGGACTCATCCAACCCGTCCGCCGCAGCCGAGTCGGCGTGCGCCGGTACGCGACGGCCGACATGGAGTGGCTCGCCTTCCTGATGCGCCTGCGCGACACGGGCATGTCGATCGCCGACATGAAGCTGTTCGCCGAACTGCGCCGGGCCGGCGACGAGAGCATCGCCGCCAGGCTGGAACTGCTGAGCGACCATCGCAAGGTCGTTGACCAGCGCCTGCGGAGCTTGCGATCGAGTATGCGCGCACTGGACAAGAAGATCGCCCACTACCGAGCCCTCCTGGGGGAGAAGTGACCGCGGCAACGGATCGGCACCACCAACACCTTCGATCCCTGGGCTGGCCTGGTGGGAGGGGAAGCACGTGTGCCAAGCGCCTGCTCTGCGGATCCGGCGGCGCGCGGGTGAACTTCGTACGGCGTCTCCTGGGCGTGATTCTGCTGGCGGCGACGGTCGGGTGTACGGGCGAGACGAGCCGGACGCCCCGTACGGGCGCCCCGTCGCCCGGTTCGTCGTCCGCTGGCGCCGCACCCGTGGCGATCCACACCGGCTTCTCAGCGCCGACCGGCCTGGCGTTCGCTCCGGATGGGACGCTGTACGTCTCCAACTGGTCGGGCGGGACGGTCGAACGCGTCACCCCGGACGGCGCGCGCTCGACGTTCGCGGAGGTGTCCTCGCCCGCCGGGCTGGCCTTGGACACCGAGGGCAACCTTTACGTCGCCAGCTACTCCGGCGACACCGTCTACCGGATCAGCCCAGCAGGGCGGCGGCAGGAGTTCGCGACGGGGTTTCACACCCCGGCGGGCATCAGCTTCGATTCGCGCGGCAACCTGCTGGTCTGCAACCGGGCCAGCGACGAGATCATGCGGGTCGCCCCCGACGGCACGGTCAGCAGAGTGACCGGTGGGCTCAGCACGCCTGTCGGCGTGGCCGAGGACGCCCAGGGCACGATCTTCGTGGCCAACTACGACGGCGGGATCCTGTCACGCATCGGCCGCGATGGCCGGGTGTCCACGCACTCCGATGACTTCGACGGGCTCGGCGTCGGCCTGGTCATCGGTCGGGACGGCCGCCTGTTCGCCACGGACCGGGCGGCGGGCGCCATCAAACGGGTGGAGCCGGACGGAAGCGCCGTCGCGGTCATGTCCGGCCTCGGCTCGCCCGTCGCGCTCGGTGTGAACGCCGCCGGCGCCGTCTACACGGCGACCTGGGACGACGGTGCCCTCTACCAGGTGCCCGCTTGACCGGCCCCGGCGATCTCCTCGGGTTCGGCGACACGCTCGAGGCCGTCCATGTTCAGCGGGCCAGCCTCGCCTGGTGCATCGGGGACACCTCGCCTCTGGTCGACAATCTTGTACGGCTGGCGCGCGACCTGTTCCGCCCTGCTTCGCAGTAGGTCGGACGTCTCACCGAGTGCGATCCGATCGCCGGTCAGCCGGTCAGGTAGCCGCCCGAGGCGTCGACGTCTGTTCCGACCACCGCGGACGCCTCGTCCGAGGCAAGGAACATGATCACGCGGGCGATCTCGTCGGGATGAACGATCCGTTTGATCGGGTAGCCCTGCGCGATTTCCGCATAGGTGGTCCCGAACGCCTCGGCGGCGCGCCGCAGCATCGGGGTGTCCACCGCTCCCGGCGCCAGAGCGTTGACGCGGATGCCCTTGTCCGCGTATTCCAATGCGGCGACCTTGGTGAGCGAGGCGACGGCGTGCTTGCTGGCGTTATACGGGGCATGGTGGCGAACCCGGCTTCGGCGGAGATCGAGGCCGTGTTGATGATGACGCCGCGACGCTGGCTCAGCATCCGCGGCAGCTCGTACTTCATGGACAAGAAGACGCCCCGGGCGTTGGTGCGCCAGACTGCGTCGAAGTCGCGTACCGACTGCTGGTGCAACGGTGAGGGCCTGGGCGTTTCGATGCCCGCGTTGCTGACGGCGATGTCGATCCGGCCATAGTGGCGCACGCACTCTGTGACCAGCGCTGCGACGTCGGATTCCTCGCGTACGTCGGCCCGGCGGAAGCTCGCCTCTCCGCCGGAGTCGCGGATCTCGCGCTCGTTGCTCCGTCCCAACTCGGTACGCCGGCCACAGAACATCACCCGTGCGCCCTCCTAGGCGAAGGCGTAGGCGGTGGCCTTGCCGATGCCCGAAGTCGCACCGGTGATGAGCACGGTCTTCCCTGCGAACCCGCCGGTGCCGCCGTGGCGCCCGGCTCCGGACGGCGCCGTGTGCGCGGCGGCTTCCCCGCCCGGAAGGGCGGCGGCCATGAGGCCGGCGGCCCCCGCCATCAGGACGTCGCGCCGCGGTGAGGAGAGCGACGGGCGGCGGCGTTCGGCACGTGGATCGAGTGACATGGTCGTCCTCCAGGATGGGTGGCAGCGGGATCGAGAAGGGAGTTCGTGCACGTGGCAGGCGCCCCCGAGAGTAACCGGGGCCCGATTCACCGGAACGCCGGCGCGGCGGCCGCCTGGCCTCGTGATCCCGCGAGATCTAGAAAACCTCCTTCTCCCGGGTCACGTCCAAGACCTCTTTCTATACGGTGAACGCATAGATCGCCCTTGGGATGGGCGCGGGAGGCAGTCGCATGGATGTGGACACGCGTGCCCTGCGCTACTTCATCGAGCTGGCCGAACAGCTCAACTTCACGCGAGCCGCCGAACGGCTCTTCGTCTCCCAGCCGGTCCTCAGCCGCGGAATCCGCCGCCTGGAAGAAGACCTTCGCACGCCGCTCTTCGAGCGGACCAGCCGGCAGGTGTCGCTCACGACCGCAGGAGAGGCATTCCTCCCCCTCGCCCGGCAACTGATCGCCGACTGGCGGGCCGCCGAGCGCACGGCACGGCTTGTCGCCGCCGCCACAGCACGCATTCTGCGGGTCGGCTTCGAGGCCTCAGGGGCCGGTTCGCTGGCCACCCAGGCCTACGCCGAATTCCGGCGGCTGCACCCCGGCTTCTCCGTCGAGCCGAAACGCTTCGAGTGGGGCGGTGAGGTCGCTGCGCTGCATGAGGGGCTCGTCGACGTCGCTTTTGCGTGGCTCCCAGCCGACACGACCGGACTGCACACCGAGATCGTCGCCGTCGAGGGGCGCATGGTCGGCATCGCCGCCGGGCACCGACTGGCCGAGCGCGAGACGATCTCGATCCTCGACCTATCCGATGAGCCGTTGGTGTGGACCCGCCGGGCCCCGAGGCACTGGGTCGACTGGTGGGCGGTGAACCCCCGCCCGGATGGACGCGCGCCGATCTGGGGTCCGGAGAACGACAACGTCGAGGAGATGCTCGAACACGTCGCATCCGGGTCGGCCGTCTGCATCGGTCCCGAGTCGATGAGCCGGCACTACGGCCGACCTGACCTGGCCTGGCGGCCCGTCCACGACATCCCGCCGCTACGCATCGCGATGTGCTGGCCGCACGACCGGACCGATCAGCCCGTGGCCGCCTTCGGATCGGTCGTCCGCCGGCTGGCCGGCCGTAGCTGACCATGGCCGGACGGCGGGTCACCGCCGGCCCGCACGCGGATGGGCCGCGGTCGGCGACCAGTCAGAGTGACAGATGCAGGGCTTCGGGGGAGCCGGAGAGGCTGAGCGTGTCCCGAAAGGAGCACGCATGTCGGATGAGTCGTCCCAGAACCCCACCAGGCGCACCGTGTTGCGCGGGAGTGCAGCCGTCGGAGCCGCCCTGACCCTCGGCCACCTGCCCGCCGCCACGGTGAGTTCCGCCCCGCCGCGCCCGATCTCTCTTACCGTCAACGGACGGCACGTGGCGGCGGCCATCGACCCGCGCACGAGCCTGCTCGACGCCCTGCGCGACGAAGCGGGCACCACGGGCCCGAAGAAGGGCTGCAACCAGGGCGCATGCGGGGCCTGCACGGTGTTACTGGACGGGCGGCGGGTGCTGTCGTGCCTGACCTTCGCGGTGATGCACGAGGCGCAGGAGATCACCACCATCGAGGGGATCGCCGACGGCGACAGCCTGCACCCCGTACAGCAGGCGTTCATCGACCACGACGCGTTCCAGTGCGGCTTCTGCACCTCCGGACAGATCGTCTCCGCCGTCGGACTGCTCGCCGAGGAGCCCGGCATCGCGAAGGACCGCATCCCGGAGGGGATGAGCGGCAACCTCTGCAGGTGCGCGGCCTATTGCAACATCCGGGACGCCATCCAGTCCGCCTCCACCGAGATGGCGAAGGAAAGATAGGCATGGACCCCTTCCAGTACGTACGGCCCCGCAGCCTCGACGAGGCGATCCGGGTGCTCGCCGGCAATCCCACGGCCACCGTCATCGCCGGCGGCACCGACCTGACGACCTTGATGCGCGACGGGATCCGCCGGCCGAGCCACCTGATCGACATCAACGGGCTCGATCTCGCCGAGGTCTCCGAACGACCGGACGGAGGGCTCCGCATCGGCGCCCTGTGCCGCAACGCCGTCTCCGACAAGCGGATCGAGCGGGATTTCCCGGTCCTCACCGAGGCGTTGCGGTCCGGCGCGTCCCCGCAGATCCGCAACCGCGCGACCTTCGGCGGCAACCTTCTGCAGCGGGTGCGCTGCCCCTACTACCGGGTGCCCGAGTTCGCCTGCAACCGCCGCGACCCCGGTTCCGGCTGTGCCGCGCTGGACGGCGACAGCAGCCGGCAGGCGATCCTGGGCACGAGCCGAGCGTGCGTCGCCGTACATCCCTCCGACTGCGCCGTCGCCCTGCAGGCACTCGACGCCGAGATCCTGGTACGCGGGCCCGGCGGGGAGCGCCGCATTCCCATCGACGCGCTGCACCGGCTGCCCGGCGATACCCCCGCCGAGGAGGTCACACTGCGCCGCGATGAGCTCGTCCTCGCCGTCGAGCTACCGCCGCGGGCCTTCTCCGAGCGTTCCCACTACGTCAAATTCCGGGACCGTGCCTCGTACGCCTTCGCTCTTACCGCCGCCGCCGTCGCCGTGGAACTGCGCGGCGGCAGGATCCGCTCGTCCAGGATCGCGCTCGGCGGCGTGGCGCCCAAGCCGTGGCGGGCGCGGGCCGCCGAGCGGGCGCTGTACGGCCGGCCGTTCGACAAGGACGCCATCGACGCCGCCGCGAAGGCGGCGACCGACGGCGCCGCGCCACGACCCGACAACACGTACAAGGTGAACCTCGCCCAGGAAGTCGTACGGCGAGCCCTCACCGAGCTGAAAGGTGACCGATGACATCCAGGACGACCGAGGTGCCGAAGTCGGGGATCGGCGCGCCCGTGGACCGGGTGGAGGCACATGACAAGGTCACCGGTGCGGCCCTGTATACCGCCGACGCCCGGCTGCCCCGCATGACCCACGCCGTCCTCGTCGCCTCCACCGTCTCCGCGGGCCGGGTGCGCCGCATCGACACCGCGCGAGCGGCGACCGCGCCCGGTGTGCTCGCCGTACTCACCCACCGTGACCGGATGCCGTGGCGGGGCACTCCCGAGGACGCCACATTCATGGAGGCCCGTTTCCCGCTGGCCGATGACCGGATCTCCTACTACGGGCAATACCTTGCCGTCGTCGTCGCCGAGACACTGGCGCAGGCCGAGTACGCGGCGTCGCTTGTGGCCGTCGACTACGAGAGGCACCGGCCGGTGCCCACCCTCGACCAGGCGCTCCCTCACGCCTACACCGCGACCGGGCGCTTCATCCAGCCGCCGTTCCCCCAGCGAGCGGTGCTACCCGAGGGCGCCGACCCGGGGGCGGCGATGGAGGGCGCGGCGGTGCGCGTCGACGCCACCTACCGCGTGCCGCACTACAGCCACGCCCCGCTGGAGCCGGGTGCCGTGGTCGCCTCCTGGGAGGGCGACGCGCTCACACTGCGCGACTGCAGTCAGAAGGTGCACCAACACCGGGACATCGTGGCGGCCGTGTTCGGACTGCCGCCCGAACGCGTACGGGTGCTGTCCCCGCTCGTCGGCGGGGCGTTCGGCAACAAGACCGACACGTGGGCCCACAGCCTGCTCGCCGCCGCTGCCGCGCGAGCCGTGCGGCGGCCGGTCAAGCTCGTTCTCACGCGCAAGCAGGCCTTCACCGCGACGGGTCATCAGCCGCCGATCATCCAGCGCCTCCGCCTCGGCGCCGACGCCGGTGGAAAGCTCGCGGTGATCGTCCACGACGTCGTCAACGCGACCGAGGTGCGCGGCGACCGGCCGGATCCCGCGGTCGTCTCGACGGCCTCCACCTACGCGGCGCCCGTCCTGTCGGTCACCACGCGGGTCGCGAAGGTGAACATCAGCCCGTCCGCCAACCTCCGCGCGCCGGGCGACGGGCCTGGTTCCTTCGCCCTGGAGTGCGCGATGGACGAGTTGGCCTACCGTCTCGGCATGGACCCGCTGGACCTGCGTCGCCGCAACCACCTGGAAAAGGACCCGCTCACCCGCAGGCCGTACAGCGACAAGAACCTGCTGGAGGCCTACGATCTGGGCGCCGAGCGCTTCGGCTGGTCGCGCCGCCCGGCCAAGCCGGGCTCGCTCCGCGACGGCGACGACCTGGTCGGCTACGGCATGGCCACCGCCGTCCGCGGCGAACTCCCCGATCCCCTGGCGACACAGGCCGAGGTGGAGATCCGGGCGGACGGCACGGCCGAGGTACGTACGGCCATCCAGGAGATCGGGACCGGCAGCCTCACCATGGTCGCCCAGATCACCGCGGCCGGCACCGGCGTGCCCCTCGGCCGGGTCGATGTCCGGGCGGGTGACACGAGGCTGCCCAGGACCCCGGGCAACGGCGGCTCGAAGGCGACGGGGTACACCGGCTCCGCGGTCCATCTCGCCGCGGAGCAGGCCCGTACGACCGCCGTACGCATGGCCGTCACGGACCCCGAATCGCCCCTGCACGGGCTGCCGCAGGACGAGATCGAGGCGGATGACGGCAGGCTGTTCCATCGGGAGAAACCAGGGCGCGGGGAGACCTACCGCGCCCTGCTGGCCCGCAACGGCGGAAAACCGGTCCTGGGCAAGGGGAACTACACGCCGCGCACGTCGCACGCGGTGGCCACCTTCGGCGCGCACTTCACCGAGGTGCGCGTCGACCCCCGGCTGCCGCGCGTCCGGGTCACCAGGCACGTCGGCGTCTTCGACATCGGCCGGGTCACCAACCACAAAGCGGCACGGAACCAGGCGCAGGGCGGCATCGTGTTCGGCATGGGCTGGGCGCTGATGGAGCAGCTGGTGCCCGACCCGGTCTCCGGGCGGTACGTCGGCCCCGCGTTCACCGACTACCACATCCCGGTTAACGCAGACGTCCCCGACATCGACGTGCTCTTCGTGGATAAACCCGACACGATCGCCCACCCGCACGGCAGCAAAGGGATGGGCGAGGTGGTCGCGGTCGGTGTCGCCGCGGCCATTGCCAACGCCGTCTATCACGCCACGGGCAAGCGGATCCGCGAGCTGCCCATCACCCCGGACAAGCTGGTGAGCTGAGGTGGGCGGGATCAGGCTACAGATCGGCGTCGCGCAGCTGGGAGCGGCTGCTGATCCCCAGCTTGGGAAAGATCTTGTACAGATGGTAGCCGACGGTCCGCGGGCTCACCGAGAGCCGCGCACCGATCTCCCGGTTACTCAGCCCCGCCGCGGCCAGCCGCGCGACCTGCGACTCCTGAACCGTCAGTCGCGCGGTGGGATCACCGCGCCGCCGGGCCACACCCCCGGCCGCCCGCAGTTGAAGCCGGGCGCGTTCCGCCTCCCGCTCCGCGCCGAGACCCTCCAGCACCTCGACCGCGTGCCGCAGCTGCCCCCTGGCCTCGCCCTCGTGCCGGGTGCGGCGCAGCCACTCGCCGTACAGCATCGCCGTACGGGCCTGGGTGTACGGCTCGTCCGCCGCGCCCGGGGCCGCCAGAGCCGCCCGGAAATGCTTGTCGGCCGCGTTCCCCTCCGCCAGCAGGGCCCGCAGGGCGTGCCGGTGCGACTGCGGCCACCCCAGCGTGCTCTGCTCCGACCACTGCTCGAACGCCCGTACGACCTGCTCCGCGCCTTCTCCCCGGCCTGCCCGCACCTGTGCCTCGACCTCGTCGAGGACCGCGCGGCGCGCCAGCCGCCGGTGGGCGAACGGAGATCCAGGCCGGTTGAGCGACCCAAGCCGCTCGCAGGCCTCCTCGTAGTCGTCCGCACCCAGCGCCAGCCGTCCCAGCGCCCACTGCGCGGTGGCCGCCGCCGACCTGTTGCCCCGCGAGAGCGCCAGCGCCACGGCCCGCTCGGCATGTTCGCGGCATTCGTTCTCCTGCCCGCGCCCGGCGTACAGCAGGGCGAGCAGGGCCAGCAGATCCGCCTCCAGGACGGACTGCCCCACGTCCCGCGCCGCGCGCAGCCCTTCCAGCGCGTGGGCCTCGCAGTCCCGCCACATTCCCAGGTGGTACTCCAATTCCGCGAGCCAGGACAGGAGCAGGACATGGACGGCCAGCATCCCGGTGGCCTCGAGGTGCGCGCACGCCTCCAGGGCGAAGGCGCGGGCCTGCCGGGGCAGTGCCCCGAACGTCGCGAGCGCCGCCGCCCACACCCAGCGGAGCGCCTGGTCAGGAGAGAGAGACGACGGAGCGGCCTCGAACAGCTGCCACGGAGACAGCCCGTGCCGGGGCCGGTCGGCGAGAGAATCCGCGAGCCACCGGCCGTATCTGGCATATCCCGGGTCCAGGGCGCCCGCGGCCTCTATCCGCGCCGCGGCGCGCAGCGACTCGTCCGTGCGGTCGGCGCGCAACGCCCCGTCCACGGCCATGAACATCAGGTCGACCGCGCGCGCGGTGTTCTCGGGGTGCTCCTCGGTAATCACTTCTGCGACGTGCAGCAGCCGCGCGACGGCCGCCTCCTGGTCGCCGTCCCAGAGCTCCATCATGCCCTGCAGCCGGAGCAGTTCCAGCCGGGTGGCGTCGTCCGCGGGCCGGGCCAGCGCCTCCCGCAGCAGCGAGCGCGCGAGGAGAGGACTGCCCGACTTCCAGGCGGAGTCCGCCGCCGCGGCCAGCCGCCTGGTGTGCTGCCGCGGGGCCGTGCTCATCTGGGCGGCCCGGTGCAGGACGGCCGCCGCGGCGGCCAGACCACCCCGCCTCTTCACCTCCGCCGCACCGGCCTCCAGCATCTCCGCGAGCCGGTCGTCGGGTGCCGTCGCCGCGAGCGCGCGATGCCACACGGCCCGTTCGCCCCGCGCCGGCTCCGGCGACGACGCCAGTTCGTCGGCGAGAGCCCGGTGGACCCGCGCCCGGCGCTGCGCGGAGGCGTCGGCGTACACGGCGGCGCGCACGAGCGGGTGCCGGAAGCGCAACCGGAGCCCTTGGAGGTCCCCTTGGAGGTCCAGGTGTCCCGCGCGCTCGGCCGCGTCGAGCGCTCCGGCGGCGGCCCCGAGCCGGCCGGCCGCACCCAGCACGATGTCGGTGCGGCCGCTGTCCTCGGCGGCGGCCACCAGGAGCAGGGTACGGACCGGCTCGGGAAGATCCCTGGTCCGCTCCGCGAAGATCGTGCGCAGCCGCCGGCCGACCGGGGCCGTACCGGTAAGGACGATCTGCTCCGCCACCTCGGACGGATCGCCGAGCCGTACCACCTCCTCCAGCGCCAGCGGGTTGCCGCCGACGGCCGCGACGATCGCGCGCCTGGCAGGCCCGGGTGACCCCCACCCCTGCTCGTCGAGCAGCGCGGAGGCGGCCTCGTCGGCAAGCCCGAGGAGCGCGATCCGGGGAAGTTCCCGGATCTCCACGGCACCCTCGGACTCCCGCTGGGCGGCGAGGAGGCCGATGGGAAGGCCGTCGAGCCGGCGGGCGGCGAACAGCACGACCCCGGCGCTGGCCCGGTCGAGCCACTGCAGATCGTCCACGACGACGAGCAGCGGGATCTCCTGCGCGGCCCGTCGTAGCAGCGAGAGCGCGGCGACGCGCACCGGCAGGTCGGCGGTGGACGCGGTGGACAGGCCCAACGCGCTGCGCAACGCCGTGGCCTGCTCCTCCGGTAGCTCAGGCAGCAGGTCGAGCAGGGGGGACAGCAACTGGTGCAGCCCTCCGAAGGCCAGCGGAAGCTCGGCCTGCACGCCCGAGCAGCTGACCACTCGCACATCGGACCCGGCCTCCGCGACCGCCCGCCGCAGCAGCGTGGTCTTCCCGATCCCGGCCTCGCCCCGCAACACGAGGGCTCGGCCCCGGCCACGGCGAGTGTCGGAAACGAGGCCGCTCAACGCCTGAAGTTCCTCTTCCCGCCCATGGAGCATGTTTGGAGGCTACCTCCGCGGAACGCCGGGAAGCCGTGCAGCCCTATCACCCCAAAAGGATCAGGAGCCTTCCAATGTGGCACACACTCATCCTCAGCTTTCTCGCGGTCTCATCGCGGGCAACGGAGTGCCCCATCTCATTCGCGGCATCACGAGGACGAGCTATCCGTGCGCGCTGGGAAACGGCCCCATCCCCAATTTCCTCGCGGGCTGGGCCGGCCTCGTCCTCGGCGGCCTGCTGCTGTGGTGGGCGCACATCGATCGGCACCCAGAGTGGTCCTTCGCCGCCGTCAGCACGGGTGTCCTCCTCATCGGCCTGTTCCACGCGGGTCCCGGCGCGTTCGGCCGCAAGGGGAACGGCGTCAGCGCTGGGAGAGGGCCAGTCGGACACCGAAACCCAACAGCACCGCGCCTGTGACGGCCTCCATGGCACGCCGCACCCGCGAGCGGTCGAACAGCGCCCGCGCCTTGTCGATCGCCATGGTGTAGCACGTCAGCCACGCGAACGTCATCAGTGAGAACAGCAGGCCGAGCAGCACCATCGTCACGAAGTCCCCGCCTGGGGCGAACTGCGGCAGCAGGCTCATGAAGAACGCGGCCATCTTGGGGTTCGCCAGGTCATTGATCAACCCCTGGCGCAGCGACCGGCCCGGGGTCACGCGCAGGAGCGGCCCGCCCGCGACGGCGGGGCGGTCGCCCCCGCGCCAGGCCGCCCGCAACGACTGCAGTCCCAGGTAGACCAGGTAGGCGGCGCCGGCGAACTTCATCGCCAGGAACGCCGGTTCCGAGGCGTGGATGAGCCCGGCGATGCCGAGGCCGGTGGCCACCGTCCAGATCGCCTGGCCGGTGGCGACACCCGCCGCGGTCCAGATGCCGCCGCGGCGCCCGCCGGAGAACGCGTTGCGCATCGTGAGCGCCGTATCCGGGCCCGGCGTGCAGATGACGACGATCGACAGGCCGATGAAGGCGGTCAGCTGAACCCACATGCAACTCTCCTACAGTCTCCCGGTCTTGGGCTCGCTGGTGGCGGCATCCGCGCCCCAGTTGGCGAGCAGGCGAAGCGCCCGCTCGGACGCCGCCCCCGCCTCCGCGGTGTACACCACCAGCGTCTGATCGCCGCCATCGGCGGGTCTCAGACACTCGAAGTCGAGCGTCATCTCACCCACCAGCGGATGGATGAACCGCTTCCGGCCACGGGCATGATCGCGCACGTGGTGGGCGGCCCACCACGTGCGAAAGTGGTCGCTCTTGACCGACAATTCGCCGACGAGCGCCGCGAGTTCGGCGTCGCCGGGGTGGCTCGCCGCCTGGACGCGCAGGTAGGCGACGGTATCCCGGCCTTTTGATGTCCAGTCGGCGAAAACGGCCTGGACGGAGCGGTTAAGGAAGATCATCCGGGCCCAGTTGCGGTCGCGAGGAGACAGCGCGGCGAAATCGGTGAAGACCGCGGATGCCAGGCCGTTCCACGCCAGCACATCGGCCCGGTGGCCGACCACATAGGCGGGTACGCCCTCGGCCATGTCCAGCAGTCGTAACAGACCGGGGAGCACCTTCGGGCGGCTGACGGGCCGCCTGTGGCTCGGTTTGACGAGGTTGCGGAGGTAGGCGCGCTCGTCTTCGCTGAGGCTCAGGGCCCGGGTGAGAGCCTCGAGGATGGGTTCGGAGACGTTCCGGACCTTGCCCTGCTCGAGACGGATGTAGTAGTCCACACTCATGCCCGCCAGGTAGGCGAGTTCCTCGCGGCGGAGACCGGGCACGCGGCGCCGCCCGCCGAACGGCTGGATGCCTGCCTGTTCTGGCTTCAGGCGGGCACGCCGGTTCCGGAGGAACTCACTCAGCTCGGCACGCCGGTCCATCTCGCCAGTATCGGTCATTCTTCTCTCGTCAGGGTGGTACCGCGGTGCCCAGGATAAATCCGGCCATGGGTGCGACTCCGTCCGCCGCCCACCATTGATGCCATGATCCTTCAACTGGCGAACCTTCTCATGGCGGTCACCATCACGGGCGCGGTCCTGCCGGATCCCGCGCCCGCGGGACCGGACCGGCCGTACGAACCACCGGTCGGCGGCCCGGAGAACCTCGACACGCTCGACGTCGACGTGGCCCCGGACGGGGGCGGTCACAACGGCGTCACCATCACCTTCGACCGGCGCAGCCGTACGGAATCGGGAGAGAAGCCCGCGGCGGCGAGGCGTTTCGTGTTCCTCTTCGACCGGTCGGTACGGCTCCGCCCGGAGGCGTTCCCCGTCTGCGACGAAGCTGCGTTGCGCGAGTGGGGGCCCGCGGCGTGCCCGTCCGGGTCGCGGGTCGGATCGGGCTCGGCGCGGTATCACGGCTCGGCCGGCACGCAGGAAGTGCTCGCGTTCAACGGGCGGACACCGGACGGCACGCCCCTCGTGCTCGTGTCCATCCCCGCAAGCAAGACCGTTCTCCCGCAGACGCTGGAGCGGGCCGCGCCGCCGTACCAGAAGAAATATCGAATCGCGCTCGACGAGATCCTCCCGCCGAATGCCACGCCGCCCCAGGACCGCGGCGCCACGACCCGGTTCACCCTCAGTTTCGGAGCCGCCCGCGGATCGGTCAGCTACGTCGAAGCGCCACCGAGACGGCTCGACTTCGCGCTGTGGAGCGAGTTCGTCACCGGCCAACGACTCATGACCCCGGCCGCCCAATAGGGCGACGGCCCAGTGTCTTCCATCTCGTACTCGACAGCCGTGGCCAGGACCGCGAACATGAAGCGGCCTTCCTGGCCTGACACTCGGGTAGCCGCCATGAGCCCAAAGTGGAGCGTTGGGCACGTCTCACTCACTGGCGTCATTTGCGCTGGAGGCGACTATTGATATCCATATCGATATGGCGGGATGATTCATATCAATATTGGACGTCCCTGGGTAGTTTCTGATCTTCTCTTCGGCATGACACGACATCTCCGACTGCGACCAGCGGTCGTGATATTGACCGCTTCTGCGCTGCTGGGCGGCCCCGCCTATGCGGCGGGTGCCGTCACCGGCAAGACGAGTACCTCCAGCGTCGCCGCCCAGACGGGGAGCAACGCCCCCTCCGGCTCCGACCTGAACATGACGCTGCAGGAACTCGAGAAGTCCTACGACGGGCGTATCGGCGCGGTGGGCATCGACCTGGGGACCGGTAGAACGGTCGGCTACCGGGCCGACGAGCGCTTCCCGTTCAACTCCATGTTCAAGGTGTTCGCGTGCGCGGCAGTGCTGCACAAAGCGCGCACCAGCGACCCCGGGCTGATGGACAAGGTGATTCGCTGGAAGCCTGCCGAGATGGCCGAGCTGACCGCGAACTCCCCAGAGACCACCGAATACACCGACACCGGCATGACACCCGCACAGCTGTGCCGCGCCGGGATCACCAAATCCGACGGCTTCGCGGGCAACACGCTGCTGAAGCAGATCGGCGGGCCGCGCGGGCTGACCGAGTTCTTCCGCGCCACCGGGGATCGGACGAGTCGCCTGGACCGAACGGAGCCCAGGCTGACCGAGTGGAAGCCCGGTGAAGAGCGCGACACCACCACCCCCGCGGCGGCCGCACAGACCTTCACCAAGCTCACCACCGGTAAGACCCTCCACACCCGCGACCGAGCGCGGCTGGTCGGCTGGCTGAAGGCCAGCCTCACCGGCGCCAATCGGATCAAGGCGGGACTCCCCAAGGACTGGACGGTCGGCGACAAGACCGGCACCGGCGGCGCGAGCAACTACGGCACCGCCAACGACCTGGCGATCGTCTGGACACCCGGATCGAACGCGCCGATCATCCTGTCGGTGTTCACCAACCGCAACCTCAACAACACCCCGCACGATGACAAGGTGATCGCCTCCACCGCGACCGCGCTGGCCAAGGCCCTCGGCAGGTTGTGACCGGCCATCGGGTCGTGACGCGGTCGGCAAGGTAAAGCGGGTCGCGAATGCCGCCCAGGCTGCCGACACCACCACCGTCACACAGCGGTGCGGAGGGCAGCGTCAGTCGAGACCGTTGACCGCTCGGGCGTTCCGGTCCTCGATGTAGGTCGCCGCCGCGCGCTGGATCAACACGAGCTTGCGCGCCGCGGCCGTCGGCAACCCGTCCCTGACAGCGGCCGCGTGTGCAGCGATCAGTCCGGCGAATTCTAGAATCTCCTACGGAAGGGTGGGCATGGTCGGGACGTTGGGTTCGCCCCGCACCGGCACCATCGACGCGCGTTCGCGCGCGCCGTTCGGCTGGGCGCCGCTGGTCGTCCTGTTCATCGTCGGATTCGTGGACCGGATCGAGCACAACCTGCTGATCGGCGTGCTCCCTGCCGTTCAGCGCGAATGGGGCTTCAGCGACACCGCCGCCGGCTCGATCCCGACGGCCGCCGCCTTGGCGGCGGCCGTCGTGGCCTTGCCCGCCGGGTATCTGGCGGACCGGCTCAGCCGTACCCGGATCATCGCGGTGGTCGTCCTCGTCTGGGCGATCGCCACGCTGGGCTCCGGCCTGGCCACCGGGTTCGTGATGTTCTACCTGATGCGCGTGCTGCTGGCGGCGGCTGAGAACATCGACAACCCCGCCTCCGGGAGCCTGCTCGCCGACTACTATCCGCCGGTCAGCCGGGCGAAGGCGTATGGGCTCACGCGCGTCACCATGCACCTCGGGGGCGTCGGGACACTGCTGGGCGGGGTTCTGGCGGAGGCGTTCTCGTGGCGTACGGCGTTCCTCGTCATGGTGGTGCCGGGCGTGCTCACGGCCCTGCTCGTCTGGCTGCTGCGCGAGCCGCGCCGCGGCGAGCTCGACCGCCTGGTGGCGGCCGGCGACGCGTCCCCGGCCTCCCTCGCGCCCGCTTACGCGGCCTCCGCCACGTCTACTTCCACCGCCTCCGCCGCGCCCCTGGCCAAGCCGCCGTTCTGGCGGCAGTTCCGGCAGGTCCTCGCCATCCCCACCCTGGTCTTCGTCTGCGCCGGCCTGTCCCTGCTCACCCTCGGCCTGGCCGGGATCTTCTACTGGCTGCCCACGTTCATGGTGCGCACACTCGGCATCGGCACGGCCGCGGCGGGCTCGCTGAGCGGACTGATCACGGTCGCGGGCACGCTGACTGACACCCTGGTCGGGTCGTGGCTGGGCAGGAAGTGGCACGGCACCCGCAAGGGCGGCCGCCTGCTGGCCGGCGGCAGCGGTATCACGGCCGGCTCATTGGTCCTGGCCGGAGCGCTGTCCATGGAGTCGATCGGCGCGATGACCGTGCTGGCCCTGCTGGCCAGCTCGCTGATGGCCATCGCGATCCCGAACATGACGGCGTGCCTGGCGGACGTGGTCCCGGCCGCCGGACGCGGCCTCGGCTTCGCCGTCCTGCAACTGCTCATCACGGGCGGCGGCGCCTTCGGCTCCCTGGTCGTCGGCATCGCCTCGGACCGGCTCGGGTCGTTGCTCGCCGGGATGTACATCCTGGTGATCCCGATGGTCGCCGGCGGGCTCCTCACGCTCAGGGCGAGGACGTCGTTCGAACGCGACAGGCGCAAGGTCATGGAGGAAGCCGCCCGCGGCTGAGCCGCGGCACACTGGACGAGCGCCCGCGGCTGAGCCCCGGGCGGCCAATAGCGGTAGCGCTTCACCTCGACGTTGGACCCCCGGTGCGATGGCGAAGCCGAAGCCGCCCAGCAACGCGATGGTGACCGCGGCCGGGACCTGGGCGGCGGCGGTGAAGGTGACGAACACCGATGTTGTGGGACGGCCGGCCTGAGTTGATCGTCTGGGGGCCGTCGTTTAGAGTTCCAGGCAGCGTCGCGTGTCGGTGGCGGACTGCGTCAGGCATGGAGGCGTCGGATCCGGAAGGTGGTCATGATGACCCTTTCCCCGTTCCTCACCCGTGGGTGAGAGCGAGAAGAACAGGCTCATAGCCTGGAACCTTGAACTGCAGGCGGCGCATCAACGCCTGCATCGAGCACTGCGCCTCGCGCGCGAATCCCTGGAAGCCGGGGACACCGCCTCGGCACGGGCAGACCTCCTGCTGTACTGCAAGGGATTCTGTGCCGCCCTCGACGGGCATCACGTGCGCGAAGACGTCGGGCTCTTTCCCGAACTGTCCGCGCGCCATCCGTCGCTGCGGCCCACGATCGCCAAGCTCCAGCAGGACCACGAGATGATCGCGATGCTGCTCGGGCGGTTCGACCGCGCGATCACCTCGGACGCCACGCCGAGCGAGCTGGCCATGCACCTGGACGGCCTCTCCGCGATCATGGAGTCCCATTTCCGGTACGAGGAGCGCGAACTCCTGGGCGTCCTGTCAACGCTGGACCTCGACGCCGATCCGCATGACCTCCTCGGACCGCTCTGATCGCGGCCTTCCATCCCGTCGTATTGCGATGGATTATCTGGGGTTGTCATACGAATCTGCTGGTCAGTCGCATGAAGGTCGTTTAAGGCACGTCAGGCACCATCGACCCCAGCATGCCGAGCATGATGGGGTGCGGCGCGAAGGCATTCGAGCGTGTGGAGAGGCGATCGATCAGCGATGTGGGCCGTTGCGATGAGGCGGCGCAGTGCCGCGTGGGCGGGTTGGCACCACGTGGCCTTGCCACCTGGCCGGCCGTGGACACCGGCGTCGCCGACGGGCCGCACCGGCCTGGCTCGCGCGCCCGCCGCGCGGCCGTCGAGATCGCCGAGAACGCCTGCTGGGCCGGCGTGCCCTGGGAGGCGAGGGCACCCGTTGGTGGCCAAGGAGGAGATGGGCCGCGCGTCTCGGATCGTGCTGCAGCACGATCTGGCCCGCGGCGCGGTCCAGCGGGTCAGCCGGTGGGAGTACCTGACCGGGATCATCGACGCCGAACGCGAGCAGATACGCGCCGCGCGGCTGGCCCGCGGCGAGCCCTACGACTACGACCTCGCCGCCGAGCTCAGGCCCAGCACTCCGACGACGCCGCTGACGACGTCCCCAAGGACGTCCCGCACCCAGGCTGAGGCCGCCGAGCAGGTCACGGCGGCCGCTGAAGCCGCGGCTGGTCAGGCACGCGCGGAGCTGGACCGCGAGCGCGAGCAGAACGCCGGCGAGCTCACCGACTGCTGGAGGACCTGGCCGCCGCCAAACAACAGCTGCGCGGGCAGCTCACCGCCGCCCAAGCTGCGGCGCCGACCGCCGCACAGCAGGCCGCGGCCGCCGAAACCCGGGCCGCCCGCCGACCTGCTGCAGACCCTGCGCGATCAGCGCACCTGACCAGGGCCCCGCCGCGCCAGGCACCACCCGACCCCCGTGCAAGACGACATTCCCCGACACCCGCGGAGGCCCTGATGGCCACGACCCCAACTACACCGCCCGGCCTGGACGCGATCCACTGCCGGTGAGCCGGATCGAGTCTCGTCACGTCCGCGGAGGGGCGATCGGCGATTTGGCTGACCAACGACAGCGGTGGGACGTGATGATCAACGTGGCCTTGTCTTGAGGCACAGGGTTACGGCCACGACATAGGACGACAGCTGAACAGCTGTGCCCGTGAGTGACTGCCAAGGAACCGCGCCTTGCCGCATCGCCTCACTCAACTCTCCAGCCGCAGCTCCTGGCGCGAATGCCACGAGGTTGTTGAGGACATGCATCGCGATCGCGGCTTCGAGTCCGCAGGTGCGTACGGTCAGCCAGCCCATCACCATTCCGAAACTGAAGACATCGACCGGTCCCCAGCCGGTATATCCGTGGAGTGAGGCGAAAAGCAGCGAACCAGCCACGATTCCCGGCCACGGGCTTTTCATCAGGGTCCCGAACGCCTGGATGAGCCAGCCGCGGAACATGTATTCCTCGGCCGTGGCCTGGAAGGGCACGAGGAGCACGATGACGGTCAGGGCTGGGACCGCCCGGTCCCAGCCGGCCCAGCCGAAATCGATGGGGGAGCCCAAGCCTGTGGCGTGGAAGACGATCGCCTGCGTCATGACCCCGAGTGTCAGTGAAACCACGGCGAGGCCGGCGTAGCGCAACAGCTGCCGCCAGCGCAGCCGTCCGGTGATCGAGGAGAGCGTACCTGGCCTGCGGCCCTGTACGAACCGTGCGGAGCCGAGGACGACGGGGAGAACCAGCGCGACCGACAGCAGCATGACGGCGAGGCCGAAGCTTTCGTGGCGGTACAGAGCCTCCACGGTCAGGGGCGTCGGGATGTCGAAGGCGGGAGCCACGGCGGTCGCCATGAGCAACACCAGGAACGTGGATGCGAACAGGCCGCAGGCCACGATCAGGGTGCCCATCACCCCTCTCCACCACTGTCCGCGAGCGGTTCGCGCAAGGTGGTCATACCTGGGCGGGATGATCACCAGATCGGGCGTTCCGTTCGCTGTACCACTCGAGAACATGCTTCTATCCCCGACGCTCACGGTGTGCCCAAGCGAGTTCCCCTGGCGTCCATCATGCGGAGATGGACACGGATGCCGTCTGTCGGGTCCTTGAACATGTCCCGGCCGTGGAGACCATATTGGTTGGCCAGGATGATGACCTGACGAGTGGCCTGCGGCAACGCAATGCGGCCTGGAGACCGGGCGAGTGAGGACTGCATACGGGCCGGGAGATCCGGTTGCGCGGCATCCGCCGTTATCACACCGTTCACGCAGACCAATTCCTCGTGTGCGGATGTCGTCGAAAAGACAGGAACCGAAATCTGCTTGATGTCGACAGCGGCCAGGTCATCGCCTTCACGTGCGTCTGGCGTCAGCTTCATCGTGTAGGGCCGGCCTACACCGAACGCTGTTCTGAATTCTTTGCGATCGGGCCAGCTGTGAACGGGCACCCAGAGCAGGTCCCCAGGCTGCTCGAAGCCGATATAGATATTGTGCAGCACGATCCGGTTGGGGACGAAAACCGCTCTAGTCTCCGGGTCCACCCTTATGTCGGTGTGGAAACCATGGACGTCGCCCAGGCCGAAATGAGACAACCCGGCGGACACCAGCCTTTCATGATTGGCCGGTGATGTTTTCGTGAGCTCGAATGGTGTGCGGTTTCGGCTGTCGATGCATGCCTGGACCATGCAGCCGCCGATGGATACAGCCAACGTGGCCATGAGAAGCGTTTCCGCCTGTGGGCCCAGTTGCTCCATGGCTGGGAAGCTGATTTGCGCCGCTGCGATGCCGGGAGCGTCGAGCAGTTCATTCGCGGCTTCCAAGGTGTCGGGGAAGCTGAGCCGGGCGGTGTGGGTGGCTTCACGGTAGATCTCCGCGTCGCGAAAAGCCGCCAGTGACGGGACGCGGTCCTCGGGAAATCGCCCTATGAATTCTTCGACGTGGTCCGGCTCCAGAGAAAGATGGCCGGTCCGGCCTTCCGCTGCCGTGTGCATAGAGTGCCCCTGTTCGAGGTGCGAGTAATGGAGAAACCGCCCCAACGGAATTGGAGCGGTTTCTTCGTGTTACAAGATCGCGGTAACGACCTCCAGCAGGCCGGCCTCGCAGTTCTGCATGGCAGTGACAACATCGCCGATGACGGACGTAATGATGTCGGGGCTCATTTCTGCACACCTCCTCAAAATGCGCTCGGACTCGCCTCATCTGTGAATGACTCTGTCATGGCGCTGCATAAATCAGGCATAGTGTCAATACAAAGCCCGGCACATGCCTCCTGTCATGCCGAATAGCAGGCTCCGTGAACAGTGGAATCATCAAGCGCCGCACGAACGTGCGTATTGTCAGGCAGAGGCGGCTGGTGAGCCGTCGTTGGCGTACCGCTCGATTACGGCGGCGATCTCGCTGACTTCCGGCGCGGATATGGCGTGCAGGACGGCGAGAGAGCTTCGCCAGGCGTCGACGGCCGCGGGCAGGTCTCCGGCGTCGCGGTACACGTCGCCCAGGGCGCGCAGGGCCAGGCCGTGGCGGCGTGGAACAGGGATGGCCTGGCAGATCGCCACGACGTTCACCAACGTCGCGGCCGCTTCGTCGTACCGTCGTTGCAGGCGCCGGAGCTCGGCCCAGCTGAACAGGACGCGGGCCTGGCCTATGCCCTCGCCGACGTTCTCGTAGATGTCCAGGGCATGACGCAGGAGACGTTCGGCGTCGGTGAAGTCTTGCTGGGCGAGCCTGACCGAGGCGAGCCCAAGGGAGGCGTAGGCGCTCCCCCGGGGAAAGCCGATGGCGTCGAGGCCGGCCAGCGCCTGACTGAAGCAGCCTTCAGCAGCCGCGGGATTGCCCCGTGCGAGCTCGATCTCCCCAAGGAGGACCCTGGTGAATTCCCTGGAACGCACATCGCCGGTGTCCTCTGCCAGCTTTACCGCCTGCCGGAGGTAGGGGTCGGCGAGGTCGTACTTGCCCGAGTTCATATGAATGCGGCCGATGCCCCGCATGACGGTGATCTGCGTACCCCGATCGTCGACTTGCACCAGGCTGTCGATAGCCTCCCGGTAACAGGCCAGCGCGTGTGCGTTGCTGCCTCGGAGACGATGGAGTTCGGCCATATTGACCGTGGCCATGGCATGACCGTGCCGGTCTTGAACCTGGTCGAACAACTGCAGAGCCTCCTTCAGGGCCTGGCCACACCGGGGCAGGTCGTTCTGGGCCATGTGCAGTCTCGCGAGCCCGTTGAGCATGGTCGCTTGCCCGCGGGTGTCGCCCGACCTCTGCGTGCTGTCCAGGGCGATCTTGTGTGTGGTCCGCCATTCGTCGTGGAGGCTGCGGGTTTCGAAGAGATACATGGCCGCGGCGGCCAGTTCCCAGCACAACTCGCCAGCTCCGAGCTCCGCGCTCTGGCGGACCGCGGCGACGATTCCCTCCCGCTCGGCCTCGACCCAGCCGAGCGGGTCGGGCAGGACATGGCGTTCAATGACCTCGGATTCGGAACTCCACAGCGGGCTGCGGCCACGCACCAGTCGGTAGTCTCCGCCGCACAGCCGCATGTGCGCCTGGCGGGTGAGGCCGAGCCAGGCGCTCAAGGCGCGGCGCACTGCGGCGATGCCTTCATTCTCGGGCTCCTCGAGCCCAGCACATTCTCGCGCGTACACGCGAGTCAGGTCATGGAAGCGGAAGCGGGTCTGCCCACACTGGTCGCGGCCCGCGACGTCGAGCAGACGGACGTCGACCAGTCGCTCGATCATGTCCTCGGCCTCAGCGTGCTGTATGTCGAGCAGGGCCGCGGCCACCCAGACGGCGAACTCACGCGCCTCGATCAGCCCGAGAAGGCGAAACAGCCGCTGCTCGGGAGAGGTGAGGCCCTGGTAGCCCACGGCGAGGCTGGTCCGCACCGCCTGGGATCCGTGGGTGAGATGACGCAGGCGGTTTCTGGTGTTGCTCAGCCTGATGACCAGTTGGTCCAGACTCCAGTGCGGGCGCGCGGCGAGCTTGGCGCCGGTGATACGCACCGCAAGGGGCAGGCCACCGCACAACTGGACGAGCACTTCGGCGTCGCCGGGCTCCTCAGCCGCCCGATCGGCGCCGATGATGCGCCGTAGGAGTTCAAGCGCCTCACTGGACGGCATCATCGGCAGATCGATGACCTGTGTCGCGGGCAGGCCTGTCAGTCGGTGCCTGCTCGTGATCAGCACCGCGCACCCCGGCGTGCCCGGTAACAGCGGATAGAGCTGACCCTCGTCCCCCGCATCGTCGAGCACCACCAGATAGCGCCGATTCGCCAGCTTGCTCCGGTACAACTCCGCCCGCTGATCCAACCCCACAGGGATGGCAGACATGTCGACTCCGAGCCCGCGCAGGAGCCGGCCCAGCGCCTTCTCCGGATCTATTGGATGATCGTCACCGCCGCGCAGGTTGATGTAGAGCTGCCCGTCGCGAAAATCTTGCCGGACGTGGTGGGCGACGTGGACCGCGAGGGTGGACTTGCCCACTCCGCCCTGGCCCGATATCACGCACACAGGCACCGTCGGCGCCAGAAGTTTCCCCGCATTGCCTGCAGTATCGGATCTCGACGCCTGGTTCCGGCCCGGGGAGATCGCCTCGATCGCCGCCGACAGCTCCCCGCGCCTGCCGACGAAGTCGGCGATGTCCAGCGGAAGCTGGCAGACCCCCCCGCCTCCCGGTACGGGCGGCTCCACAGCAGGCAGGTCACCACCAAGGATCGTGGCCTGCAATTGCTGGAGATCCCGACCGGGTTCCACACCCAGCTCAGCCACCAGCACGTCACGGGCCCGCCGATAAGCTTCAAGCGCCCTGTCCCGCTGTCCTGTCCGCGCGAATGCCAGCATGAGCAGGTACCAGGCCTTCTCCCGTAACGGCTGCTCGGTCAGCAGGCAACGGAGATCGTCGACGACTTCTCGGGAATGCCCCAAGCCCAGTTTCATCTCCGCGTACTCAAGACGCGCCTGCGTGTGGTGTTCCTCCAACTCAGTTACGCGGTCGAGTAGATCGCCCCTCAGCGATGTACCTTCGGCCGGCTGCCCGTGCCAGAGCGCCAGTGCCCGCTCGAACCGTCCAACCGCTGCTTCGGGCTCACCCCTTTCCGCTTCCTGCCGGGCAAGTCGCACCTCCTGGTCGAAGATGAGCAGATCGACCATCTCGGTATCAACCTGCAGCGAATAGCCGGATCCTGTTGTGAGGAGGCGCGTCTCCGTTGGCAACGCCCTTCTCAGCTGAGAAATGTATGTGCGCAGGTTAGCGGCAGCCGAAGGAGGGGGGCTGTCCCACAACGCGGTGATCAGACGCTCCTTGGACACCATGGTGTTGACATTGAGTAGCAGGGTGGCCAAGACCGCACTCTGCTTGCCGCTCAACTCGACGGGCTGCCGACCATCCACGCGAACACATACCGGGCCCAAAACGCCGAATCTCGCATCTGTCAAAGCGCACTCCAGCCTGTGACGAGCGGGTCGACCACGGCTCTGAGCCCATTGTTGATCAGGAAATTCTCGTCAGTCGAGGGTCAGTCCGACCTGGAAGCACGACTGGGGCCTGACCACAGCAGTGCCCAGGTGGCCGGCCCGCGGGCCTGGGGGCTCGGAGGGTTGAGGGGCCAGGCTGCCCTACTTGCCGGGGCAGAGGACGGCTTCGGCCGCCTGGTTGATGGCTCGGCCGGTGGCGGCTGGGTCCTGATTGCTCGTCGTGGTGGACATCGCGAACTGGATGCGGCCGTCGGTGGAGCTGACGGTGACGGCGGTGAAGCCGGCGGCGCCGCCTGCGGTCACCTGCAGTTGTGGGTCGCCTCCGCACATGGGCGTCGGTGCAGGGGTGTTCTCGGGCGGGTCGGTGATCAGCTTCTGCAGGGCCGGTGGGAGCAGTTTGCCCTGGTGGAAGGCGCGGGAGAACGCGCTGATGTCGCGCGCGGTGGAGATCACGCCTCCGGCGCCGTGCCCGAAGCTGGCGTTGAGCCGGTCCATGTCGTGCACCTTGCCTTCGGCGTCGGTGCTGTAACCGTGCCCGTGCGGGCCCTTGATGCCCTCCGGCGGCTTGACCGGCAGGTACGAGCGGCTCATCCCGAGCGGGACGAAGAGCCGGCGGGCGAATTCGGTGGCCAGCGAGCGGCCGGTCACCTTCTCGATGATCATGCCGAGCAGCATGTAGTTGGTGTTGGAGTAGAAGTACTTCTCGCCCGGCTCCCCGGTGCGCGGCTGGCTGCGTGACTTCTTCACCAACTCGATCGGCGGGTAATAGGTGGTGAAGTCGTATATGTCGACGAGCTTGGGAGTGAACCAGTTCGGGATGCCGGATGTGTGCCGGATCAGCTGCCGTACCGTGATCTCGTCGGCCCGCTCCACGGCGTCCTGGCTCACCACCTCCGGCAAGAGGTCGCTCAGCTTGTCCTCCAGCCCCAGCTTGCCCTCCTTGACCAGCTGGAGCACCACCGTGGCCGTCAGCCGCTTGGTCTGCGACCCGATCCGGTAGCGGGAGTCGGCGGGGATGCGCCCGCCCTTGCCGTCGAGGAGCCGCGAACCCGCCGAGCCCTTGCCGACGCGCCTCCCGTCCAGGTAGACCTCCCCGATCGTCCCCACCACCCCGCTGGTCCGGGCGAGTACGTCCAGGGCCCGCTGCACGTCCCCCACCTTCGACGTGGCGGCGGTCGCGGTCGCGGGCGTGGCGGCGGCGGCCAACGTCAGCATCGCGCAGGCCAGGCCGGCGACGCGGCGTGCCGTAATGGCGTGGTTCATGATGATGATCCCTTCGTTGCGTGCGGGATCTTTTGTAGGGCGGCGGGTGTTTCCTGGCCGTTTCCATCGGTCCGGCGGCCGTGGAGCGGCATCGGGCCGATGGTGTTCGGTGCCTCAGGAATGCCAGGAGCCGGTCCAGGGGCCAGGTGTTGATGACGTCGTCCGTGGTCAGCCAGGCCTGTGGGGCTCAATTCTCGGTGGTTTCAGCGTCCGGACTACCACCTGCGCACCCCCGCCACCCGCTGCGCGACCGAGTTCGACGCGCTCTTCCTGCGGCGCTACGCCGCCCGTCACGGCCAGGGGTTGATCGTACGGCCGGGGCGCAAGGAGGTCACGCTGGACTACCGGCCAGCGAGCGCCGGCTTTCGCGGGTCGCCGAGCTGACCCTGTCCGGCATCCCCGACGTGCTCGGATACGCCGCGCCGACACGAAAGCTGATCGCTCTGGCCGACGAGTGCACCTTGGACCTGGAGGCCTACAGCCGCTACCTCGGCCGCGTACCCGATGGGCAAGCCTCGGTCCAGGCCCAGGCGTTGCTGCCAGCCGAACTGGTGAACCTCTCGGGCGGTGGCGCCGGACAGGCGATCGCCTGGGCGCGCCATCGGCTAGGTACGCAGGAGTGCCGCCGTCGTCCCGGTGGGGGAGTTTTCCGCTTTCATCTCCTCGCCCCAGGAGGCGAAGCCGACCAAGAAAGACGTCATCGCCCTGGCTGAGGTACTGGGCAGGGCAGGTGTCGGCATCGAACCCGACCCGCGCTTGGGCGGCGCGGTTGTTACCTCGGTATCCATGGTGTTGTTTGCGGCGCCGGATGGCCCGACGGCGGCGGCCTCTGACGCCTACCAGGCGGCGATGTTGCTGCTGCACCTGGCGGCGGCGGTCAGCGGCGCAGACGGACTCTCCCAGCCGACCAGCCGACCAGCCGAGATCAACACCAGCACCCCGAACGATCTTCAATTACCTCGACGTGCGAAAACGGGGCTAGCTCCACGACCTGGTACTCACCGCAGGCGAACCCGGCCGAGCGCCGTGGCGGCCACGTCCTCAAGGAAGGTGGGATCGGCCAGGACCCGCTCCAGCTCGGCCATGTCCGATGGCGGGGCGCGCACCTGTCGCAGCCGCTGGTCATCGTACGAAGTGTTCGCGATCAGCAGGGCTCGGCGCGTCATGGCTCGGTCTTGGCGTGCCGGTCCACGAACAGGTCGATCAATCGGTCCAGGTCGGCCGCCCCCGCCCCGGTGATCTCGAGGCGGTCGTCGTCGAGCTCGAGGACGACGGATCGGGCGGGGGAGCGCTCAGTCCATGCCTTGACGGTCGGGATCACGTTCTCCAGCAGTTGGCGGGAGGCCATGAAAGTGAGCAAGGGCGTCCTTCTCGGGGGGTGAAGGGATGAGGGAAGCATCCCGCCACCTGCTCTCCCGGCACTCGGGTACACCGGGAGATCAAGAACCGTTGGCCTCCGCGACACCGACCTTCGCGGTACGGAGGTCCGCCGTGTCGGCAGGCGGTCCACAAACCTCTGCGACGAGCGAGCGGAACCATTGGTGAGCTGGGTGGGTGTGCAGCCGCTCATGCCAGACGAGCTTGTAAATCAGCTTCTCGGTTTCGAAGGGCAAGTCGCGGACGACCAATCCGTGCCGCGCGATGAGCATCTGGCCGGGTCCAGTGACATAGCCGCTCGGCACACAGGTCAGCAGATCGCTTTCGGCGACGATCCGCAACGCGTCGGCGAAGTGGTTGACGACGGCGACGATCGTCCGTGCGCGTCCCTGCAAGCTGAGCCAGCCGTCGATCGCGCCCAGATCCATGCCTGACGGGGTCACCAGCACGTGGGCGGCCGCCGCGAACTGATCCAGGGTCATCTCTCTCATCAGCGCGTGTCCGCCTTGCATCACGCACACGTAGTGATCTGTACGAAGACCCTGCACATGAATGCCACGAGGAAGCGCCGGAAACATGCCGACGGCGCAGTCCAGTGTGCCGCGCTCGATTCCGTCAAGAGAGCCGGCGTTCGTGTGGAAGGAGAACGCGACGCGAGCATAGGTCGACGCGGCCCTCAGCTTCAGAGTGATGCCGCAGACCGCTTCCGCCGTGAGGCTGTCGGTGACCGCGAGGCGGAAGCTGGTCGGGTCCGAGCTGGGGTCGAAGTGGTGGGGTGCGATCGAGGCCCGGATCACCGCCAGGGAACGATGAAGCTCAGGCCAGATGGCCAGCATCCGCGAGGTCGGCTGGACGCCGTCGGCGACTCTGAGGAACAGCTGGTCCTGCGTCAGCTTCCGAGCGCGCCTAAGCGCGTTGCTGACGGCCGGCTGGCTCATCGACAGGCTGGCCGCGGCGCGCGTCACGTTCCGCTCCAGCATGATGGCCTCGATCACCAGAAGGAGGTTGAGGTCGAGCCGTACGTTATTCACCTGAGTGATGACGATCCCCTCAGACTCTGAATTGGACCCATCCGGGGCAACTGGGCAACTATCAGCGGGAACGCGCCACGCCGAGTATCAAGACCGGTTACCGCGAGTGGCGCCCGAAATGTCAGAAGGATTTCGCAACATGATAGACGCTCCCGCTGGAGACGTGCTGCCGAAGCTGACCGGAAAGATCAGCCCCGAGCGGATTCGTCTCCTGCGCACCCCGCGGCCGCCCCAGGGCCTGATCGAGGGATTCAAGGGCATCGCCGACGCCACCAGCGTGGTCTCCGACATCATGGACGAGCTGGGCCTCACCGGGGTGATCGGCGCCTCGGTTCTCGAGCCGACCCTGCCGTCCACGAGCATCGTCGGGCCGGCGCTGACCGTGCGCAACATCATGCAACGTGAGCCGGTTCATGAAACGGCGCGCGGCCACGTCAACCGCATGGCGGAGTTCGAGGCGCACAACCTGGCGCTGCCCGGCGACGTCATCGTGATCGACGGCGTCGCAGGCGTCTCCAACATGGGCGGCATCTCGGCGCAGACCGGCAAGCGGCAAGGTGAAGCCGGCGCCATCGTCTCCGGCGGCATCCGCGACCTCGGCCATTCCCGGCGGGTCGGCTACCCTCTCTGGGCCACTGAAATCACCCCGGTGACGGGAAAGTGGCGCATCGAGACGGTGGAGATCAACGGCGATGTCCAGATCGCCGGCGTCCGTGTCTCTCCCGGCGACATCGTCGTCGCCGACGAAACCGGCGTGTGCTTCATCCCGATCTCCCGGGCGGCCGAGGTGCTGGAACGAGCACTGTCGAAAGCCGCCTTCGAGGAGGAGAAGTGCGCGGCGGTCGACGCCGGCACC
Source organism: Nonomuraea turcica (assembly GCF_030718205.1). Classification (GTDB taxonomy): domain Bacteria; phylum Actinomycetota; class Actinomycetes; order Streptosporangiales; family Streptosporangiaceae; genus Nonomuraea. Next base: position 104,297 of record NZ_JAUZQF010000007.1, on the reverse strand, counting down.
GCGGTTGCCGATCTCCCGACGAATGCGTGAAGGCCATGACCGATTCCCCGCTGAGTCTGCGTGTCTCTATCCTCGACGACTACCAGGACGTCGTCCGTACGCTCGACTGCTTCGCCAAGCTGGACGGCCATGACGTCACGATCTGGAACGACGCGGTGGCCGACGTGGATGTGCTGGCCGAGCGCCTGGCCGATGCCGACGTGCTGGTCCTGCTTCGCGAGCGTACCAAGGTCGGCGAAGCGCTGCTCAGCCGCCTGCCGAAGCTCAAGCTGATCAGCCAGAACGGTCACATCCCGCATGTCGACCTCGCCGCGTGCACGCGGCACGGCGTGATCGCGTCCTCGGCCCTGGCCGCACGCCCGTCGTACCCCACCGTGGAGCTCACGTGGGGCCTGATCCTGGCCGCGCTGCGCAACATCCCGTACGAGAGCGCCGCGCTGCGCGAGGGCCGCTGGCAGAGCACGATCGGGCTGGGGCTGCGTGGCCGGACGCTGGGCATCTACGGTTTCGGCCGGCTCGGCTCGATGGTGGCGCAGATCGGCGCGGCGTTCGGCATGGAGCTGCTGGTCTGGGGGCGGCAGGGCTCACTGGAGCGGGCGAGCGCCGCGGGCCTCCCGGTGGCCGCGAGCAGGCAGGCATTGTTCGAGCAGTCGGACGTGCTCAGCCTGCACCTGCGCCTGAGCGCGGAGACCACCGGCCTGATCGGCCCCGGCGACCTGGCCCTGATGAAGCGGACGGCGTTGCTGGTGAACACCAGCCGGGCGGAGCTGATCCAGCCCGGGGCGCTCGTCGCGGCCCTGCGTGCCGGGCGGCCGGGGAAGGCGGCGGTCGACGTGTTCGAGGACGAGCCGCTGACCGACCCGGCCGACCCGCTGCTGCGGCTGCCGAACGCCCTGTGCACGCCCCACCTCGGCTATGTCGAGCGGGACAACTACGAGTTCGCCTACGGCAACGCCTTCGATCAGATCGTGGCGTTCGCCCACGGCGCCCCCATCAACGTCCACAACCCCGAAGTGCTGAAAGGGACTGTGCGCAATGAACCTCGAGCTTGACGGGAAAATCGTCCTCGTCACAGGCGGTAGCAAAGGCATCGGACTGGCCTGTGCCCGCGCCTTCGGCAAGGAAGGCGCCCGCGCGGTCATCGTGTCCCGCAACAAGGACAATCTGAGCGCTGCCCAGGCGGCTCTGGCGGAGGACGGCGTCGAGGTCACGACGTTCGCGGCCGACCTGTCCGATGGAGCGGCGGCGGAACGCATGGTGGTGGCCGCCGAAGAGCAGGTCGGGCCGATCGACGTCCTGATCAACTCCGCCGGCGGCGCCAGGCGCGTGCCCCCCGCCGAACTGACGCCGGACAAGTGGCGCGTGGCGATGGACGCGAAGTTCTTCACGTACATGAACGTCATGGACCACGTCCTGCCGCGGATGGTGGAGCGGCGGGCCGGCGCGATCGTCAACATCATCGGCACCGGCGGGAAGATCGCCTCTCCGGTCCACCTTCCCGGCGGGGCGGCGAACGCGGCTCTGATGCTGGCCTCCGCAGGGCTGGCCGCGGCGTGGGGACGCGCGGGCGTCCGCGTCAACGTCATCAACCCCGGGGCGACCATGACCGGCCGGGTGCAGATGAATCTCGAGGCGGAATCGCGCATGACCGGAAAGCCGCCGGCGGAGCTGCTGCGTCAGAACCTGCAGCGCATCCCCCTCGGGCGGTACGCCACGCCGGAGGAGGTCGCCGATGCGGCGCTCTACCTCGCCAGCGCCCGGGCGTCCTACGTGACCGGCGCGTCGCTGACGATGGACGGCGCGCTGACCCCGCTCGTCGTGTGAGCCGCTGAGCCGGAGACAAGATCCAAGGTTGGGAAGGACAACCGAATGTTCAGCTGGTATCGCGAGCTGACCAAGCGCGAGCGCAACACATTCTGGGGATGCTTCTCAGGATGGGCGGTGGATGCGATGGATGCGCAGCTCTTCAGCTTCGTACTCCCCGTGCTCATCGCGGCCTGGGGCATGACCACGGCCCAAGCAGGCTACCTGGCTACGGCGACACTCATCTCGGCAGCTGTCGGCGGCTGGGCGTGTGGCTTCCTGGCGGACCGCTGGGGGCGTGTCCGCGTGATGCAGTTCACCATTCTCTGGTTCTCGATTTTCACCTTCGTCGCGGGCTTCACACAGAACTTCGAACAGCTCATCGTTGTGCGCGTGCTGCAAGGGCTGGGCTTCGGAGGGGAGTGGGCCGCCGGCGCGGTGCTCATGGGTGAGATCATCCGGCCTGCCCATCGCGGCAAGGCGGTGGGAAGCGTGCAAAGCGGCTTCGGCATCGGCTGGAGCATGGCCTCGATCCTCGCCGGCGTGGTCCTGGCCCTCGTACCGCCGGACTTCGGCTGGCGGGTGCTGCTGATGATCGGGGTGCTGCCCGGCCTTCTGGTGCTGTACTTGCGCCGCAGGATCGAGGAGCCGGAGCTTTACCAGCAGACGCGCGCGGCCATGGCGGCCAAAGGCCGCCGCAGCCCTGGCCTCGGGGCGATCTTCCGGCCGGAGGTGCGGTCGGTCACCATCAAGGCGTCGCTGCTGGCGTTCGGTGTGGTCGGCGTCGGTGGCGCGATCGTCAACTGGCTGCCGACGTTCATGAAGACGGTCCGGGAGCTGTCGCCCAGCGCCTCGGGGTACTACCTGTTCCTGGTGACCGGCGGCTCCTTCTTCGGTTTCCTGGCGAGTGCCTATCTGGCCGACGTGCTCGGTCGGCGGCGGACGTTCCAGCTGTTCCTGGCCTCTTCCTGGCTGGTGACCATCGCGTACATGTTCCTGCCGCTGTCAGGCTGGGGACTGGTCGTGATGGGTGTGCCGTTCGGTTTCTTCACGATCGGCAACTACGCGTCGCTGGGCCCGTACTTCACGGAACTGTTCCCCACGGCAATCCGCGGCAGCGGGCAGAGCTTCGCCTACAACTTCGGCAAAACGGCCGGTGCCATCGCGGTCTCCTGCATCGGCATTCTCGCCCAGTGGATCACCTTGGCAGAGGCCATCGGGCTGATCGCGCTGCTGGGCTACAGCATCGCGTTCCTCGTCACCCTGCTGCTTCCTGAGACGAAAGGCATCGCACTCGCGCCGGGCGGCCTTGATGCCGTGCCTGCGAACGTATCGCCGAGCAACTCGTCCACTGCATGAGACAGGCCGCACCCGCTGACGCCGTCCACGTCGCCCCCCGGCAGCGAGGTCCCCACATCGGACGCTCACTCTCCCCAACGCCGGCCCGCCTGGCCCACCTAGCGGGCCCGGCGTCGCCGGCGCGCCGGCCCGAGCCGCCGCGGGCGCGGCTCTCTGAGCACCACATGTTGTCGCCCGGGCTCACCCGCTCGGCCGATCCGCCCCAGCAAAGGACCTGAGGAAGACCACGATGCCGGAAGTCCACGTGTTCATGGCCGCGGGCAAGACCGACGAGCAGAAGAGGAGGATGATGATCGACATCACGAACGCCTTGATGAAGAACCTGGACTGCCTGCCGGATGCCGTCACGGTGCAGATCATCGAGGCGCAGTGGAGCGACAAGATGAAGGGCGGCCAGACGTTCGCGGAACGACGCGGTGGCACGACGCCGTCCGGTGATCCAGCTCGTCTCGGCTGACCGCGACGGTCTCGATGACTTGACCTCCAGCCTGCCCTGGCCGGAAACGCCGCGCCGCCACCAGCATCCTCGAAGGCGAGCAGGTGCTGATCGGGTGCTGCCCGCCGTGCTCGGCCCCGGTGGGCAGCACCCGCGTGCGGCGTCACTGTGGGATGGCCACCACGGTGAACTCGGCCGTCTGCGGGGATGGGATGCCGAAGCGGGCGTTGGGCAGGTAGAAGTGGTCGCCGAAGCGGGCGATCGTGGTCGGGATGTCGAAACGCGGGTCGGTGCGCCCTTCGAGGATCTGTCCCTTGGTGCCGGTCTTGTTCAGTCGCACCACCGCCACGGTGTTGAGGAAGTTCTGCACCACGTACAGGGTCCGTCCTTCGAGGAGCATGCCGTCGGCGAAACGGAGGTCCTCGCCGGCGAGGTCGACGGTGGTTCCCACGCCGGTGGCCGGGTCGACGCGGTAGAGCCGGCCGGTGTTCGTCTGTGCGATGAGCAGCGCCTTCCCGTCGGGGGTGCGGGCGATGCCGTTGGCGTTGAAGCCCTCTTCGAAGACGACGTCTCCGCCGAGCGGCACCTTGGCCACGTCGGCCTGCGACGGCAGTTCGCCTCGGGGTCCGAGTGGCAGCCGGTAGAGGACCTGGCTCATCGAGTCGGTGACCCAGACGGCGTCCGGGGTGAGCAGGAAGTCGTTGACGAACGTGGTGCCGGTGCCGAGCCGGTATGAGGCGATGACCTTGCCGCTTGCGGTGTCGATCACCCTGGCGTCGCCGGTCTCGCCGCCGGCGACGAAGAGGCGGCCGGAGGTGTCGAGGGCCACGCCTATGGCGGCTGTGCCGGGGCCGGGGGTGAGCACGTCTCCCTTGCCGGTCCGCAGGTCGAGCTTGTAGACGTCGCCGTTGGCCATGGAGGAGAGGTACGCGTGCGGGCCGCCGATCGCGATGCCCTCGGGGAAGAAGCCGGTGGGCAGTGTGATGGTGCGGGGGAAGCTCTGGGACTGGATGGACGGGGCGGCGTTGGCCGGTGAGGCGAGGGACGCGGCTGCGAGGAGCCCGGCCGCGCCCAGGGTGGTGACGAAGCCTCGGCGAGTGAGCATGTGGATCTCCAGGTGCGTAAGGCGAGGTGGTCGTCTCGCCTCCGATTGCGGACCGATCGGTCCGGGACTGATTGGTCCATAATGGGAGAAACGGACATACGATGTCAATGCCGGTCGCTACCATGAAAACGAGATCTTGACGTTCCCCTGCGGGCGCTCCGGTGCCGGTGAAGGCGGCGGGGGAGCGGTCATCCGAGCCTGAGGAGATGGGGCATGGCCCGCAAGCCGGCGCCCGGGACACGGGAGCGCATCCTGGCGGTCGCGTCACGCCTGTTCAGCATCCATGGCGTGCACGCCGTCGGTCTCCAGCAGATCATCGACGAAGCCGGATGCGGCAAGAACCTGCTGTACCGGGAGTTCGCCGGCAAGGACGAATTGGTCGTGGCCTGCCTGCACCGCTACCGCGAGAACTGGATGTCGACCATCGAAGAGGCGGGACGATCGGCCGGCGGTGATCCCGCCGGGCACCTTGTCGCCATTGTCGGCACCCTGGCCGCTGTGACGAGCAGCGCCGACTACCCCGGATGCCCGGTCCACAAGGCCTACGCCGAGTTCCCTGAGGCCGGACATCCGATCCGTCAGGCGTCCACCGAGCATTTCGAAGCGACTCGTGCCGTCCTCCATGACCTGGCGGCACGGGCCGGCGCGCCGGAGCCCGGTGTTCTGGCGAGCCGGATCATGCTGATCATCCATGGGCTGAGCACGAACCCTGCCGCACTCGGTGCCCCCGCCGTTCCGGCCGCTGTCGCCTTCGCCGAAGACCTCGTACGCGACGCGCTGCGGCCGTCGACACCCGCGCGCACCCATGCGGCAGGGCGAGCGGGCTGATCGGCCGGCAGGACGGGCCGTGCTCAGATGGAGCAGGGCCCGCCCCCAGCTTCTCCAGGAGTGCGCGAACGCATCGTCAGCCGCGCTGCCAGGCGACTCGCAGCCCCTCATCGGCGGCAAACCGCTCGAGGTGCACGCCGATGACGTGCTGGACCTGGGCCAGGGTGTCCTCGTCCGGCGCGGTCGCGGCCAGGCGCAGGGTCGTGGCGTCGCAGGTCATGGCGCACGCGCCACCGGCGATCACGAGGGTCGTCGTGTCGCCGTCCTGCACCACCTCGCACTTGCGGCCGAGGTGCGAGGCGAGTTGCTTGCGCCACCGCTCGCCACGCGCCGTGAGCACGTCGGCGTGGGACTGTAGGGTCTTCTCGTGCGTGTTCATGTCGTCCTTCCTGTTGTGTGGCGGCCCGGCCGGTCGGCGAGCCGATGATCGATCCGGGGCACGAGCACGCGGAGGTGCTGGTGCTGGTCCGGCAGTTGCCGTTGTTCGGCGCGGTGTCGCGGGTGGCCCGCAGGGCCGTTCGCCGGCACGCGTCGATGCCGCGCCTGCCCGACGCGCAGATCGAGGTGCTGCGCACGGTGGAGGCGAATCCGGGTATCGGGACGCGGGCCGTCGCCGAGCGGCTGCAACTGGTGCCGAACACGGTGTCGACGATCGTGGGCGAGCTCGTCCGCGCGCGGTTGCTGAAGCGGGCCCGCGACGATGTGGATCGTCGCGCCGCGCGGCTCTACCTCACTGAGGAGGCGGTGGAGCGCCTGGCGTCCTGGAGCGAAGCCGGTGATGAGGTGCTGTCGGCGGCGCTGCTGCGCCTGGACGAGGCCGATCGGCGGGCGCTCGGGCAGGCGATGCCGGCGCTGCGCCGATTGCTGGCGATCCTCGACGAGGGCGAGCCGGATGACGAGGGCGAGCCGGATGACGAGGCCGGTCACGAGGCGAGTGCCCGGGGCACGACCACCGGGCAGCCGGTGGCCGGATCGCGCAGCACGCTGGATTCCACGCCGTAGAGGCGGCGGACCAGATCGGCCGTCACGACCTCGTGGGGAGCGCCCTCCATGATCACCCGACCGGCCTTCATGGCGACGAGGTGGTCGGCGTGGCGGCAGGCGGAGATCAGGTCGTGCACGACGGCCACGACCGTCCGGCCGGCGTCGGCCAGGTCCCGCAGCAGCTCGAAGATCTCCAGCTGGTGGCCGAGGTCCAGCGCCGCGGTGGGCTCGTCGAGCAGCAGCACCTGCGTCTCCTGGGCGACCGCCATCGCGATCCAGGCCCGCTGCCGCTGCCCGCCCGACAGCGTCTCCAGCGGCCGGTCCGCCAAGGGCGCCATGCCGGTGGCGGTGAGCGCCCGGTCGACGGCCTGCTGGTCCTGCGATGACCACTGCCGGAGCAGTCCCTGGTGCGGTTGCCGGCCGAAGCGGACTAGGTCGGCGACGGTCAGACCGTCGGGGGCGGCGGCCGACTGGGGGAGCAGGCCGATGCGGCGGGCGGCCTCGCGTGCGGGCAGGTGCGCCAGCATTCGTCCGTCGAGCAGGACGGCCCCGCCCGCGGGCCGGTGCAACCGGCTCAGCCCGGCCAGGAGTGTGCTCTTGCCGCAGCCGTTCGGGCCGACGACCGCGCTGAGGCGGCCGGGCGGCAGGGTGAGCTGTACGGTGTCCACGACGACCGTACGGCCGTGGGCGAGGGTGAGGTCGTCGGCGTGCAGCACGGCGGATGGGGTCACGGGAGCCTCCGAGGGCGTGGGCTGAGCAGGAGCCAGATGAGGTAAGGGCCGCCGAGGACGGCGGTGACGATCCCGACCGGCACCTCGACGGGTGCGACGACGGTGCGCCCGACGGTGTCGGCGATGAGCACCAGCGCCGCGCCCGTCAGGGCGCTGCTCAGCACAGGGACGCCGCTGGGCCCGCAGATGCGGCGGGCGGCCTCGGGGGCGATGAGGGCGATGAGGCCGAGCGGCCCGCCGACGGCGACCGCCAGGCCGGCGCAGGTGACGGCGATCGTGAGAGCGGCGAGCCGCACGGCGTGCACCCGAACGCCGAGGCCCGCGGCCACGGTGTCGGACAACCGCAACGTGGTCATCCGCCGTCCCACCAGTGCCGCCGCCGGAAGGCCGACGGTGAGGCCGATGCCGAGCAGGGTCACCGGCAGGGCGGGGCGGGCGTTCAAGGTGCCGACCGTCCACGGGAAGGCGGCGTTGGCCGCGTCGATCGGCGCGCGGATCAGCAGCAGGCTCGTGACCGCGCCGAATACCGCCCCCACCCCGAGCCCCACGACGACGAACCGGTAGCCGGACGTGCCGGCGCCGCCGGCCAGCCCGAGGGCCAGCGCCGCCGCCGTGGCTGCGCCGATGAGAGCCATCACCGAGGGGGCGAAGCAGGCGGAGACGCCTGCGACGGAGGCGACCGCGAAGGCGGTGGCGCCGTCGTCGATGCCCACGGTGCCGGGCGTGGCGAGCCGGTTGCGGGCGAGGGTCTGCATGAGGCAGCCGGAGACGCCGAGTGCGGCGCCGACGAGCAGGGCGGCGATCAGCCGGGGCGCTCGAAGCCGCCGCACGACGAGCACGTCGGCGGGGTCGCCCACGCCGGCCAGCGCCGGCAGCGAACGCAGCGGGCCGAGCGACGCGGTACCGGTGGCGAGGGCGGCGATCACGGCGAGGAGCAGGAGAGCGACGAGTACGGCGAACCCGACCGCCGCGCGTACGGGCACCAGCACCGACAGGCCGCCCACCCGCAGCAGCATGCTGCCCCGAGGCGCCCGGCAGGCGGACAGAGCCGCGGCGGTCACAGGGACGGCACCCTTCGGGCACGCACCACGGCGACGAGAACGGGCGCCCCGATCAAGGCGGTGACCACGCCGAGCGGCATCTCGTACGGGCGCACCAGCAACCGCGACGCGACGTCGGCGGCGAGCACGACGGCCGGCCCGAGCAGCAGCGACGGGAGCAGCACTCGACGCAGGTCCGGCCCGGCCAGCGCCCGGGCGGCGAAGGGCGCCACCAGGCCCACGAACGCGATCGGCCCGGCCACCGCGGTGGCGCCTCCCACGAGCAGGGCGACGGCGACCAGGGCGCAGAGGCGGGCACGGCGCGGCCGGTGCCCGAGCCCGGCGGCCACCTGATCGCCGAGGGCGACGGCGGCGAGCGGGCGGGCCACGAGCAGGACCAGCGATCCGCCGATCAGGAGGGCGGGGGCGGCGCCGGCCAGCACGCCCAGGTCACGTCCGGCGACGCCGCCCACGGTCCAGAACCGCACCTCGTCCGCGCTGCGCTGGTCGACGAGCAGCAACAGGGAGATCAGCGACGCGAGGAAGCCGCTGATCGCGGCACCGGCCAGCACGAGTCGTACGGGGTCATCCCCGACGCCCCGCAGTCGCGCCGCGCCCGCGGCGGCCAGACAGCCGAGCAGCGCGCCGAGCACGGCGGCGTGCGGCCCGAGCGTGGCCACACTGCCGCCCCACGCGATGACCAGGGTCACCGCCGTGGAGGCGCCGGCGCTGACCCCGAGCAGTCCGGGCTCGGCGAGCGGGTTGCGCGTGGCCGCCTGGAGCACCGCTCCGGCCGTGCTCAGAGCCGCGCCGACCGCAACGGCCACCACCGCGCGCGGCCAGCGCAGCTGCCATACGGCGAAGGCCGCCTCCGGATCGGCCACGGCACCGCTCAGCGCCCCTAACGCGCGCCCTGGGCCCACCTCGCCACTGCCGATCAGGAGAGATGCGACGACCGTCACCGCGAGGAGCGCCGCTGGCACGACGATCCTCGCAGCCGGGCGGTAGGCGGGTGCGTTGTCCCGGGGCGAAGGGCTGGGGACGGACCGCGCGCGGTCCTCGACGAGCACGTGGCCTCCGATGGGTCTCGCGCCCGAGCGGGCGCGTGTGATTAGGTAAGGCAAACCATACCTCTGTATCAGAGGTATTTTCTAGCCGCCCCATGGGAGTCGCCTTGTCCAGGTCCTCGACCGCGCCGTCACCCCGCCGCCTCGTCGTGGCGCGCTTGCCGGTGCCCTGCTCACTCTGCTCACCGCATGCGGGGGCGAAGCCGCCACGCCGCCCACCGGCGGGGGTGGCGGACCGGTCACCACCGTGCAGACCGCGTACGGTGCCGTTCAGGTCCCAGCCGAGCTCCGCCGGGTCGTCGCGCTGGGCGACACGGCGCTGGACAGCGCACTCGCCCTCGGCGCCATACCGGTCGGCACGCTGGCCAGCCGGGGTGGCGCCACCGTGTCGGCGTACCTCGCCGACCGGGTTCCCGCCATCGCGATCGTCGGCACCGTCCGGGAGATCAACCTCGAAGCCGTCGTCGAAGCCCGGCCCGACCTCATCCTCGCCGCCTCCGGCACGACCCGGGAGCAGTACGACGCGCTCAGGGCGATCGCCCCGACGGTCGTGCCCAAGCCGGCCCGCTTCGGCGACTGGGAGAGCGAGACCCGTACAGTTGCCGCGGCGCTCGGCAAGGCCGCAGGGGCCGAACGGCTCATCGCCGGCATCGAGCAACGCGCGAAGGACATCGCCGGGCGCCGCTCGGGCAGCGGAACGGCGGTCGTCGTCCGCTGGATGCCCACCGGCCCTGTGATCGTCTCGTCGGCGCTGATGGCCGGCCGGCTGCTCCAGCTGACCGGTGGCCGGACGTCCCCGGCCGCGACCTTCACCGACAAGCCGCACACTGACCCGCTCAGCCTGGAGAACCTCGGCCAGATCGACGCCGGCTTCATCTACCTCACCACGCTCAATGCCGACGGCGAGAAGGCCCTGGCCGCCGCCAAGGCGCAACCGGCGTTCGCCCGCCTCCCGGCCGTCAAGGCGGGCCAGAGCGCCGCTGTCGACGGAAACGTCTGGAGCAGCGCAGCCGGACCCATCGCGGCGGGTAAGGTCCTCGACGACATCGAGCGGCTTCACACCGCCCCGTGAACCAGCCCACAAGGGCTTCGTCGGACGGTTCCCCTCGCCGACCGCTCAACCGTTGACGTACGGGGCGAGCGCCACGGCGAGGAGGCCACCCATGAGCCCGAGGTTCTTGAGGAACTGGATGCGGTTGGCCTTGCGTGCCTGAGGATCGGTCTCGGCCCAGAACGCATGACCGGCGAGCGTCGTCGGGATCAGTGAGATCACCAGCCCGACCGCCGCGGCCTGCCACAGCACGCCGGTGGCGACGCCGATGCCGCCCGCGACCATCGCGACACCGTTGAATCGCACGGCGATCTCCGGGTGGGGGATGCGGAGCTTGGCCGCCATCGCGACGCGTGCGCCGGGTGCGGTGACGGCCTCGTAGCCGAGCCAGACGAAGGGCAGGCCGATTGCGATGCAGGCAAGCCGAAAGGCGATGTCCATGGCTGAACTCCTGAAGGGTGAAGGAAACGGGTACTACTCGCAGGCGGTCATCGCCTGGATGTCAGGGGGAGAGGATGTGGCGGGTGTCCGGACGTCACCGCGACGAGCGGTGGCAGGGACCGTCGTCACGCATGCGTACGGTCCTCACCCGGAGTGCGTCACGTGGACCGCGTTCCGGAGCGCGTTGAGCACGTGCCGGATCATCTGGCCCGACGTGTTGGCCTTGAGGAAGCTCGAGATGCCGCCGTAGGTGAGCTCCAGGACGATCCCGCCGAGGTCGAGCGCGCTGATGCCCGGCTCGCGGCCGGGCAGGAGCTTGCTCCGCAGGAGCGAGCCGGCCTGCTCCCATTGACTCACGAAGAGCTGACGGTGGCGATCGCTCAGGGTGCCATCGCGCTGCGCACGACGCATGAACTCGATGGCGATGATGCCCCACTTCTGCTCGCTCGCACGGGAGTCACTCCACCGGGCGACGACCTCGATCACCTCGTCAGGATCCGTGACCCCGCGCAGCAGCTCGGAGAGCTCGTGGACGTCCCGGCCGGCATTCCCTTCGAGCAACTCCAGCAGGACCTCCTCCTTCGAGGAGAAGTTGGAATAGAAGGCTCCCTTCGAGAAGCCGGCCTCTTCGGCAATACGTTCGACCGAGGCACCGTCATAGCCGTCGCGCGCGACGACGTCCAGCGCCGAGAGAAGAAGCTTCTCCCGCGTGAGTGCCTGCTTCTGCTCTCGCGTCAGCCGAGCCATTGGTACTCCACATCCGTTCGGTTGTTCGTGTGTTGCGCGCGGGTGTACCGCTCCTCCTTCACCGAAGGCAGACTATTGCGGCAACCGCCCCTGCCGTCCGTCCGGGCCCACAGCGTGAGCCCGGACGCGCAGCTCGATTCAGCCGGCGATGCCGGCCTTGGAGACATCGATGACGGAGTCGCGCGCCACCCAGCTCTTACCGTCGAACTCGTGCAGCTGATATTGGTGAACCAGTCGGCCGTCCTTTTTGCCGGTGAGCGAAGCTTGATTGACGAGCAGGGGGTTCTCCTCCTGGGAAAGCGAGTCCCACGCGGAGAGGAAGCCGTCGCTGCTGATCTCCTCTGCCGAGCGGAGGGCTGAAACGATGGCTGCCGCCAGCCCGTAGCCGGTGAGAGCGAAGGTCTGGCCGGCATCCGCGGACGGCGCGTACTTCGCCATGTCGGCCCGGTACTGTGCCAGCGCTTTGTCGTCGCTCAGGGCGGGGTTCTGGGGATCCTTGAACCACTGGTAGGAGAGAGCCTTGACGACGTTCTCCGCGCCGGCGGGATTGACCGTGCTGGCGAAGTCGGCGTACGGGCTGCCAATGAAGATCGTCGGCTTGTACTTGATCTGGCCCATGTGGGACAGCAGCGCGCCGATGGTCGGCGGGCCATGGGTCACGACCAGCACGTTGACGCCTGCGGCCTTGAGCTCCGTGACCTGGGACGTCAGGTCCCCCTGGCCCGGCGGGATCCGTATGGCCTTCACGGGGGTGATGCCGGCCGCGGCGAGTCCGGCGAGCTGGCTCTCGGCGAAGGCGTTGTTGAATCCCAGGAAACCGACGACGGCCTTGGGGAGGTTCTTCGCGATGTACTGCCCCTGGAGCTCACCCTCCCAGGCGATGTCCGGCACGAACGCGCGCGTGTAGGGGAAGCTCTGGACGTCGCTCAGCTCCTTCTCTCCCCCCTGCACGATCTGGGCGACGTGCGCCGCGTTGAGCGGAGGCCGCGCGGCAACGGAGATCCCGCCGAAGTTGACGACGATCGTCGCCTTGTCGCGCTCGGCGAACTGCCTGTTGTTGGACACCATGCGTGCGGGGTCGAAGGCGTCGTCGACGACCTTGAAGTCGATCTTTCGCCCGTCGACGCCTCCGGCGGCGCTCACGGCGTCGAAGTACGCCTTGGCCCCGGCGGCCGAGGCGCCCGCCGACGCCAGAGGGCCGCTGAGCGGGTAGCTGGCCCGGATGACGATGTCGCCGCTGCCGTCCACCGCGTCTTGGGAGGATGCCGCGCGCCCGGAGCATCCCGCCAGAACGACCGCCAACATCGTCATGGCTGCGGCCATGACCTTCTTACTTCTGTAGCGCACCATGGGAATCCTCTCGGTGGGGCTTACGTGAGGTCGGACATCTGCTTGTCGGGCACTGCCTGGTCGGCACGGCGCGTATGGGATCCGCGCACCGGAGGCACGTCTCCCTGGGACCCGATGGCGCGATGTGCCAGGCGCGAGAGGTCACCGACGAGGCCGGACGGCGCGACGATGAGGGTCAGGACGAGGGCGCAGGCGTAGACGAGCTGGGACCAGTTGCCCGCGAACTCGGCGCTGACGACGGTCTCGGCGAGCTTGGGGAGATAGATCACGGTCGCCGCGCCGACGAGGGCGCCGGCCCAGGTCCTGCTGCCGCCGACGACGCTCGCCGCGAGCAGCGTGATCGAGAAAGGCACGAGATAGCTGTCCGGTACGGCGATCGCCGCGACGAGCGCGTAGAACGCGCCCCCTGTCCCGGCGACCGCCGCGCTGACGGCGAAGGCCATGAGCTTCGTGCGGTTGATGTTGATCCCGTTCGCGGCCGCCAGGAGTGCGCTCGTCCGGACGGCCGCGAACGCCCGGCCGAGCCGGCCGGTGACCAGGTTGCGCAGCACGAGGAGAGTCAGGGCGAGCGCGACGAGGCACACGAGGAAACCGAACTGCGCCTCGGTGAGCCCGCTCCAGGCCGGTGGCTCGATCGGGGAGTGCGCCATGAAGATGCCGAAGGTCCCGCCCGTGATCGGCTTGAGCCGGATGAGGAGCAGCGGGAAGATCGCCGCCACGGCGATCGTGAGCAGCCCGAGGTTGGCCCCGCCCATGGTGAGGCCGAGCACGCCGAGCAGCAGGCCGAGGGCCAGGCACACGGCGCCGCCGACGAGGACCGCGGACCACCACGGCCACCCGTACGTGGCCACGAGAATGATCGCCGCATAACCGCCCAGCCCGAAGATGGCGCCGTGGCCGACGCTGATCTGGCCGGAATGCCCCAGCAGGAGGTTCAGCCCGGCGACCGCCATCGCGATGGCGAGCATGCGTGTGAGGTCCAGCAGGTCGTAGTCGGAGACGACGAAGGGGACGACGACACCGATCATGAGTGCGGCGGCCCAGCCGATGGGGACGGCCCAGCGCAGGCTCGTGTTCATACCCTCACCGTCCTGGTTCTGCCGAAGAGTCCCGCCGGCCGCAGCATCACGACGAGGGCGGTGAGGGCGAAGGGAGCGATGATCGCGAGGTCCCTGTCCAGCCCGGGCACGTACCGGCTGGCCAGGTTGTCGGTGATGCCGATCAGGATGCCCCCGACGACCGCCCCCACACGGCTGGACAGCCCGCCGAGCGTGCCGGCGGCCAGCGCCAGCAGGAGGGGGAAGGTCATCATCCCCGGCGAGAGCGTGAGGACCGGCGCGGCCACGACCGCGGCGAACGCGCCGACCGCGGCGGCGACGGCCCACCCCACCATGAGCCACAGGCCCTGGTGCTGGCCGAGGAGTGTGGCCGAGGCGGGATTCTGCGCCACCGCGCGGAGCCGCAGTCCGACACTGGTCCGGTTGAACAGCAGCGCCGTCGCGGCCATGACGGCGAGCAGCGTGATCAGTGACCCGGCCTGCTGGACCGTCATGTGCAGGCCCGCGAACTCGATCAGCCCTTTCCCGAACGGGCTGGGGAAGGTTCGCGGGTCGGTTGTCCAGATGATCGACATGAGGGCGTTCAGGCCGAGGAGCAGCGCGACGCTCAGCGTGAGCAGAGGGAGTTCGCCGGCGCCCTCCAGGCGGCGGACCAGCACCCTCTCGATGAGCGCCCCACCGCCCGCGGACAGGGCAACCGTGAGGGGGAGGGCCACCCAGAAGCCCACGCCCGCTTGGGTCAGGACCAACGTCGCGTAGGCCGACAGAGTGGCCATCTCCCCCTGGGAGAAGTTGAGCATCCCCGTGCCCTGGAAGACGACGCTCAGCGCGAGCGCGAGCATGCCGTACACGAGCCCTGTGCTCAGTCCGTCCAGCAGCTGCTGGAGCAGTTCGGTCATTTCTCGTCCTCTTCCGGATCGCCGGCCGCTTCTCCCAGGTAGGCGCGCCTGATCACGTCGCCGTCGCTGAAGTCCGCCGTGGGACCGGCGGCGGCGACCCGGCCGCCCGCCAGGACGACGGCGCGGTCGGCGATGCGCAGGGAGAGTCGTGCGTTCTGCTCGGCGATCAGCAGCGATATGGACCACTCGCCCCTGATCCCGGCCAGGGTCTCGAAAAGCTGCTGGGTCACCATGGGCGCCAGGCCCAGTGACGGCTCGTCGATGAGCAGCAACTGCGGGCGCGCCATCAGCGCGCGTCCGATCGCGAGCATTTGCTGCTGCCCGCCCGACAGGAGCCCTGCGGCCCGCCGTCGCATGTCCGCCAGCACCGGGAACGTCGCATACACCTGGGTGAGGTCCTCGCGCGCGGTCGAACGCCGTCCTTTCGGACGGGCCAGGCCGCCGAGCCGCAGGTTCTCCTCCACGGTGAGGTCGGCGAAGGTGCCCCGGCCCTCGGGTACGTGGCCGACGCCGGCGCGGGCGGTGCGTGCGCCGCTCCAGCCGGCGATGCTCACCCCGCTGAGGATGATCTCGCCACGCGTCGACACCACCCGGGAGATGGCCCGCAGCAGCGTCGTCTTGCCGGCTCCGTTGGGCCCCAGAAGCACGACGATCTCGCCCGGGGCGATGCCGAGGTCGATCCCGTGAAGGACCTCGACCGACCCGTACCGCGCGACGAGCCGCCTGGTCTCGAGCAGTCCCGTACTCATGCCTCCACCTCCGCCCAGTCATCGCCGAGGTAGGCGGCGACGACCTGAGGATCGGCCGCTACCTCGGCGGGGGGCCCGGCGACCAGAAGACGTCCCGCGTCGAGGACGACCACGTGGCGCGACACCCGCATCACGAGGCCCACGTCGTGCTCGACGAGGACGCACGTCATGCCGACCGCCGCCGCGAACTCCCCGACGTCGTCGAGCAGCTCGGACGCTTCGTCCGCGCCGAGTCCCGCGGCCGGTTCGTCGAGCAGCAGCAGCCGTGGCTCGGCGAGCAGGGCCCTGGCGACCTCGACCCGTCGCCGGTCCCCATGGGCCAGGCTGCTGACGCGGCGCACGTCCGCTCGGGAGACACCGAGGCGCGACAGCAGCTCGCATGCCCGCGCACGCATCGAGGTCTCGTCCGACCTCATCGCGGGCAGCCGCAGGATCGATCCGATCAGCCCTCCGCGTACCTTCGGGTGCGCACCCAGCATGACGTTGTCGAGCGCGGTCAGGTCCGGCACGAGCAGCGGTGTCTGGAAGGTGCGCGCAACGCCGAGCGCCGCGCGGCGGTCGGCGTGCAGCCGGCTCAGGTCACGACCTTCGAGTTCGACCGTGCCCTCATGGCGGACGACCCCGCTGATGCAGTTCAGGAGCGTGGTCTTGCCCGCTCCGTTCGGTCCGATCACCGCGGAGACGCCGCCCGCGGGGATCGAGAAAGAGACGTCCTGGAGCGCTCGGACCCCCTGGAAGCTGACTCCCAGGGCGCCGACGCGCAACGCGATGTCGGGTGGTGGATCGGTCATCGTCGGCACCGTCCTTGTCTGCGTGAGGTCGCCGATCAGGGCGAGCACCGGTGGTGCCCGCTGTCCATCGACTCGTCGACCTTCGCGTCCGCGACGTGGACGGCGTCCTCGGTCGCGCGGCCTCACGGACCATCGGATCCGAGGCGCGAGCACTTCGAGGGCGGTGTCGTTCACTGTCGTCTCACTTCTTCGTGAGACGGGGGACGGTCCGGGGCGAGTCCGGGGTAACGAGGGCCGTGGCACAGGGCGGCTGTGCTGACGGCACTGTGACATCCTGTACAGGATCTGGATTCCGGACGGTATCTGCTGCTGGTGGCGGGTGTCAACAGCCCGTTCATCGCGGCGAAACACGCCTGCCACGCGGCGGTCGCCGGGGATGTCCATGGGAGTGCCGGCCGGGTAAGGGCCCATCTCGATGCGTCACCGCAGGTCGGACGGCTCTCGACGCCTCGCGGCGCTGGTCTCAGGGCGAGGCGCGACGGGGTATTGACATCGCAAAGCGTGTTACATACTGTCCAGTATCCAAAGTCTGGCTGGTTTCCCAGTGAATGGCCGTACGGCTCGCCGTGACGGTTCGCGACCGCCGACTCAATCCGACCTTCCCGTCAAGACTGAATTGAGGAAGAGGACATGTCTGTATCGGAGCTGACGGGCGAGAACCTGTACCGGGATCCCTATCCGGTGTACGCCCGCCTGCGCGAGGAATCGCCGGTGGCCTTTTTCGATGGCACCAAGGAATTCCTCGTCACGCGTTTCGAGGACTGTCGCGCGGTGGGTTCGAACGATCGCGTGTTCGGCCCGTCCGGCAGCCCCGACCGGCCGGAGGCGCGCGTCATGGGCATGCCGAACGTGCTGAGCATGAGCGGCGACGAACACCAACTGCTGCGTGCGGGCATCGACGACAACCTGACCCAGGAGGCGGTCCGGGGTTACGTGGAAATGCTCACGCGCCCGGTCGTGGAGGACTACCTCGCCCAGTTGAAACCCAGAGGCGCGGCGAATCTCACCGCCGACCTCTTTGAGCCGATCTCGGTCCGCTGCATCGGCAACGTCATCGGCCTCACGGACACCCCGAACGACACTCTGGTCGAGTGGTTCCACGCGATGGCGGCGGGCCTGCAGAACGTGAGCGACGACCAGGCCGTATGGGATCGGCTCGACCGTGCCCTGGCCGAGATCGAGACGCAGCTCGGGGCACTCTACGAACGGGCGCTCGCCAGGCCCGACCACACTCTGATGAGCCATGTGATGCGCGGCGGCATGCCCGAGGGGCAGGTGCGCAGTCTCGACGAGATCCTGCCCACGATGAAGGTGATCATTCTGGGCGGTCTCCAGGAGCCCGGCCACGCCGCCGCGAACGCCTGCGCGGGCCTGCTGCTGAACCCCGACCAGGCGAAGGTGGCCGCCGCGGACCCGGCGGAGCACGCGCTCCGCGCGTTCGACGAGGGCCTGCGCTGGATCGCCCCGATCGGGGTCACGCCACGGGTCGCCGCCGAGGACGTCGTCGTGGCCGGCACGACCATCCCGGCCGGAGCCTCGGTCGCCATCGTCATGGCCTCGGCGAACCGGGACGCGAGCCGCTTCGACAATCCCGATCGGTTCGACATGTTCCGCAAGAAGCGTCCGCACCTGTCCTTCGGCTTCCGGCCGCATTTCTGCTCGGGTCACGCCCTCTCGCGGGCGATGGGCCAGATCGCCCTCGAGGAGGTCTTCCGACAGCTGCCGAACCTGCGGCTGGACGACAGCCGCGAGCTGCAGGCCAAGGGATGGCGTTTCCGCGGCGTCACGGATGTGCCGGCGACATGGGACGCGTGAGCAGCCTGGCCATCGACTGCCATGGCCACTTCACGACCGAACCCCCGGAGTTCCACGCCTTCCGCAAGGCTCAGATCGCCTTCGCCGAAGGGCGATCACAGGAACCCGCCTACTCCGGGATCGATGACGACGAACTCCAGCGGATCGTCGCTCAGAACCAGCTCCAGGTGCAGCAGGAACGAGGCTCGGACCTGACGATCCTGTCGCCGCGTGCGTCGGGCATGGGCCATCACGTCCCGGGTCAGGACATCGCCACGGAATGGGCCCGGCTCTCGAATGACACGGTCCGGCGCATCTGCGAGCTCTTCCCGCGGAACTTCGCCGCCGTGTGCCAGTTGCCCCAGACGGTCGACGGTGACCTGGAGCCCGTGATCGAGGAGCTGGAGCGCTGCGTGGGACACGGCTTCATCGGGTGCAACCTCAACCCGGACCCCTCGGGCGGACACTGGTCGGCACCGCCGATCTACGACCGCTGGTGGGATCCGCTGTGGGAGACCATGACCCGGCTGGACGTGCCGGCCATGATCCATGTCTCCGGCTCCTGCGCACGCGCCCTGCACACGACGGGGGCGCACTACCTCGCCGCCGACACCGCCGTGTTCATGCAGTTGATCGAGGGCGACCTCTTCGAGCGGCATCCCGCGCTGCGGCTGATCATCCCGCACGGTGGCGGTGCGGCTCCGTACCACTGGGGCCGCTACCGGGGCCTGTCGATCATGCTCGGCAAGCCTCCGCTGTCCGAGCATCTGATGCACAACCTGTTCTTCGACACCTGCGTCTACCACCAGGCCGGCATCGACGCCCTGTTCACGGTGATCGACCCGAAGAACCTGATCTTCGGGTCCGAGCTCCTCGGCGCGGTGCGCGCGGTGGACCCCGAGACCGGACACCCCTTCGACGACACCAAGCGCTACATCGACGCGCTCGGCCTGGACGATGAGACGCGGCACGCCGTTTTCGAGGGCAACGCGCGACGCGTCTACCCCAGGCTCGATGCGCTTCTCACGGCGCAAGGGCGCTGACCAGGCGCTCGTCTTTCCACCATTGGAGGTTCCATCGATGGCTACTGACCTGACACGAGTACGTTTCGCCGGCGGCGCCCAAGGTTTCAACTGGCTTCCGGTCTTCGTCGCGGAGGACCAGGGCCTGTTCGCGAAGTACGGGCTGGCGATCGACTACCTGCGGCTGGGCTCGGTCGACAAGGCCACCTCGGCCGTGCGCGACGGCACGGCCGATCTGGCGATCACGCCGCCGGAGGGCGCGGTCGCCGACTTCCTCTCCGGCGGCGATCTGCGCCTCATCGCGGCCAACGCGCTCCGCCTTCCGATGTCGCTCGTCGCGCGGCCTGGGATCGGCGGCATCGCCGAGCTGCGTGGAAAGCGGATCGGCACGTCATCCCTCACGGAGGGGACGGCCATCTACACGCAGATGATGCTCCAGCCGGAGGGCCTGTCGTATCCCGGTGACTACGAGTTCGTCCTCGCCGGTGTGCACACCACCCGGTGGGACGCACTGCAGAAGGGCGAGATCGACTGCGCTCCTCAGCCGGCACCGTGGAACTTCCTGGCCGAACGGCAGGGATACCGCCTCATCGGCGAGGTGAACGACGTGCTCCCTGAGATCATCTTCGCCGCGGTCATCGCCCATGCGGGCTGGACGTCGCGGAACCGGGACACCGTCACGAAGCTGGTGGCCGCACTGGCCGAGGCCCACGACATCGTGAACGACCCGGCCCACGACGCCGTCACGCTGCCGATCTACCAGCGGATCACGACGCCCGACGACCCGGACCTGGCCGCGAGAGGTCTGTCCTACACGCGGGACATGGGCATGTGGCCGAAGAATCTCGAGGTCGCGCCGGCAGCCCTGGAAGCCACCGTGGACGTCATGATCCGCACCGGGCTGGTCGCGGCGGAACGGCGCGCCGAGGCGGCAGGCGTCCTCGACCCCAGCTTCGTACCGGTGAGTTGAGCATGGCACGCGTGGTGACGACGATCGCGCGCACCGATGCGGCGATCTGCGATGGCTTCGCCGCACTCGGCGTGGCGACCGTGCACGAGGCACAGGGCCGGACCGGGCTCGTCGGCTCCCGGCTGCGCCCCCGTCAATCCGGGACGACCGTCGCCGGCACGGCTCTGACCTGCGAGGTCCCCCCGGGGGACAACTGGATGATCCATGTCGCGCTCGAGCAGGCGCAACCGGGCGACATCTTGGTCGTCACCCCGACCTCGCCATGCGACGACGGCTACTTCGGCGATCTCCTCGCCACGTCGGCGCAGGCCCGGGGCATCCGCGGGCTCGTGATCGACGCCGGGGTACGCGACGTCGCGCAGTTGCGCACGATGGGCTTTCCCGTCTGGAGCAAGACCGTCAGCGCCCAGGGCACCGTCAAGGAGACGCTCGCCGACGTACAGGTCCCCATCGTCTGCGCCGGCGCTTTGATCACGCCGGGAGACGTGATCGTCGCGGATGACGACGGTGTCTGCGTGGTGCCGCGCGGCACCGCGGCCGCGGTGCTCGAGACGGCCCGCCGCCGTGCGGCGGCGGAGGAGGACAAACGCCGGCTGTACGCGTCCGGCCGGCTCAGTCTCGACGTCAACGAGATGCGGGCTCGGTTGCAGGAGAAAGGACTGATCTATGAGTAGGTTCGCGCCGCCGGATGTCCCGCGGCGTGTGGTCACCGGCACCAGGGACGGAAAGTCCGTAGTCGTCAGCGACGGTCCTGTCCCGAACGCCCACCACTACACCTCGATCCCCGGCATGATGACCTCGGTCGTCTACACGACCGCGGCGACTCCACCGTTGCCGCAGGACGACGGCGAGTGCGCGCCCGCGGGACTGGTGGTGCCACCGGCACCCGGTGAGACCCGCCTCATGATCGTTACCTTTCCGCCGGACACGTCGATGGCGCGGCCGGAGTTCGACCCGGCCGCGGCGGATGCGGAGCAGCGGGAGTTCATCCCCGGTCTGGCGGAGCGGTTCGAGGCGGACGCGCCAGGCATGCACCGCACGGAGACGGTCGACTACGACATCGTCCTCGACGGGGAGATCTGGCTGGAGCTGGACGACGGGGCCACCACGCATCTGCGGACCGGCGACGTGGCGGTCCAGTGCGGTACTCGGCACGCCTGGCGGAACAAGACAGACCGGACCGCGACGATGTGCTTCGTCCTGATCGGCGCCCTGCTGCGATGACATCAGCACACTCCACCATCGAGCACGTCGACTGCCTCGTCGTCGGCGGCGGACACGCGGGCGCGGAGACCGTGATCGCGCTTCGGCAGGCGGGGTTCGTGGGACGCATCGGCCTGCTCGGGGACGAGCTGGTGCCGCCCTACGAGCGTCCCGCCCTCTCAAAGGAATATCTGGCCGGCAAGAAGGACTTCGAGCAGCTGCTGCTGCGTCCCTCGGAGTTCTGGACGGAGCACGTGGTGACGCTGCGCCTCGGCCGGCGCGTCGAAGCCGTCGACCCCGAGGCCCACACGGTCACATGTGACGATCACACCACGATCGGCTACGGCGTGCTGGTGTGGGCCGCAGGAGGCCGTCCGCGTGAGGTGGCCTGCCCCGGGAACGACCTGGGCGGCGTCCGCACACTGCGCAACAAGGCGGACTGCGATCAGCTCATCGCCGCCCTGCCGCAGAGCCGTCGCTTCGCGGTGGTCGGCGGCGGCTACATCGGCCTCGAGGCTGCGGCGGTGCTCCGTGAGTTCGGCAAGGAAGTCACGATCATCGAAACGCTGGACCGGGTCCTCGCCCGCGTCGCCGCGGAACCGGTGTCCCGGTTTTTCGAGGCCGAGCACCGATCTCGCGGGGTGGACCTGCGCCTCGGCGCCGGCGTCGCCGAGATCCTGGGACACGACGGGGCGGTGAGCGGCGTGCGCCTCACGGACGACACGGTGATCCCGGCCGATCAGGTGATCGTGGGGATCGGCATCGAGCCGGCGATCCAGCCGCTCCTGCGTGCGGGGGCGGAGGCGGCCCCCGGCGGGACCGGCGTCCTGATCGACGACCTCTGCAGCACGACGCTCACGGACGTGTACTGCGTCGGCGACTGCGCGGTGATGAGGAGCGGGCCCGGCGTCCGCATCGAGTCACGGCAGAACGCTTCGGAACAGGCGCAGACGGCCGGCAAGGCGATCAGCGGGCACCCCCAGCCGTTGCGTCTCGTTCCGTGGTTCTGGTCGCACCAGTACGACCTGCGCCTGCAGACCATCGGCCTGAGCCTCGGGCACGACCAGACCGTCCTCCGTGGCGACCCGGCAGAGCGAGGCTTTTCTCTCTTCTATCTGAAGAACGGCGCGGTCATCGCACTGGACTGCATCAACGCGACCCGGGACTACGTGCAGGGACGCAGGCTCGTGGAAGCAGGCGCGCGCATCGACCCCGCACGTCTGGCCGATACACGGACGCCACTGAAGGAAATCACCGCGGCGGCCTGATCCGCTGCGCCGATCACAGACTCATGTGCCAGGAGGAGGAACGACCCATGCACTTCACTGTCACCACACGGGACGGTGTCGCCCACACGGTGGAAGGCCGCGCGGGCATGTCGCTGATGCAAAACATTCGCAACGCCGGGATCGAGGAGTTGCAGGCGATCTGTGGGGGGAGCCTCTCCTGCGCGACCTGCCACGTCTACGTCGACGTCCTGCCCGAGGGCGCCGAGCTTCCCCCTACGTCGCGGGACGAAGGGGACCTTCTCGATGCGTCCGACTATTTCGCGGACAACTCCCGCCTGGCCTGCCAGCTGATCTTCGGCCCTCAGCTCGACCGCGTGCGCGTGACGATCGCGCCCGAGGACTGACGAACGCCACGGCGACATTCCGTTCAAGAAAGGCATGATGGTGCAACTGATGCGCGCCGCGCGACTGCACGCGGTCGGCGACAAGATGGTGATCGAGGACGTGGAGCGCCCGACCGCGGCCGGCACGGACGTCGTGGTGGCGGTGAAGGGCTGCGGCATGGTGCCGAACCTGGCCAACGTGCTCGCGAACTGGGAGTCGTGGTACCCCCAGATGCCGCTCCCGCCACGTCCGGCGATCTTCGGGCTCGATCCCGTGGGCATCGTGCACGAGGTCGGGGAGCTCGTCGTCAACGTCAAGCCGGGGGACCGGGTCTACGTGAATCCGGGCCGCTCGTGCGGTGCGTGTCACGCCTGCGTGTCCGGTGTCCCGCAGCAGTGCGACTTCTGGACGTTGAACGGCTACTTCGGCTACAACGACAACAGCCTCGAGATGTTCCGGCGTTATCCGCACGGGGGCTTCTGCGAATACATGCGCGCCCCACAGAGCGCCCTCGTCAAGCTCCCCGGCACCTTCGAGTTCCGGCAGGCGACCCGGATGGGTTACCTCGGAACGGCCTTTGCCGCGGTCAAGAAGCTGGGACCCCTGGCGGGTAAGTCGTTGATCATCAACGGCGCGACGGGAACGCTCGGGGTCGGCGTCACCCTCGTGGCCCTGGCGCTCGGCGTCTCGCGCATCTACGCCGTGGCGCGCGGGACTCGGTTGCTGGAGCGACTGCAGGCGCTCGCCCCCGACCGGATCGAGACGTTCTCGAACGTCGAAGGCAGCACCGCCGCCTGGGTGAAGTCGTCGACCGCCGGCCGGGGTGCGGACTCCATGGTCGACACGCTCGGCGCCGTCGCCTCACTCGACTCGTTCAAGGACGCGATGCACGGCGTGAGGCGCGGCGGCCGGATCGTCAACATCGGCGGGACGGCCGGCGAGCTCGGCGTCGACGTGAAGTGGTGGATGGACGAGCAGATGGAGCTGATCGGCTCGGTCTGGTTCACCACCGCCGAAGGGATGGAG
Source organism: Nonomuraea turcica (assembly GCF_030718205.1). GTDB lineage: Bacteria > Actinomycetota > Actinomycetes > Streptosporangiales > Streptosporangiaceae > Nonomuraea. The sequence goes on along the minus strand of NZ_JAUZQF010000007.1, from coordinate 80,230 downwards.
CTGGCCGAGATGATCCGTCATGGGGTGATCGACCTCTCGGTGCTGCAGCCCATGAGCTGGCCACTCGACGAGATCAACGAGGCGATCTCCGGTGTCGCCCGTGGCGATGGCGGCTTCACCAGCTACCTCGTCGAAATCTGATCGTGGCATCGCCCTTGAGCTCGCCGGGGGCGCCATCACCACAACACCTTGCGGGCCTGGGAGCCGCTTCCCATCCGCGTTCACCGATGAGAAAGGGATCCCATGACCTACGAAGTCCAGGCCGTCGTCGCCCGCGGCAAAGGCGAGCCGGTGTCCGTCGAGACCATCCTGGTTCCCGACCCGGGACCGGGCGAGGCGGTGGTGAACGTCCAGGCGTGCGGGGTCTGCCACACCGACCTGCACTACCGGGAAGGCGGGATCAACGACGACTTCCCGTTCCTGCTCGGCCACGAGGCCGCGGGCGTCGTCGAGGCGGTCGGCGCGGGAGTCACCGACGTGCGACCCGGTGACTTCGTGATCCTCAACTGGCGCGCGGTGTGCGGCCAGTGCCGCGCTTGCCTGCGGGGCCGCCCCTGGTACTGCTTCAACACCCACAACGCGGCGCAGAAGATGACGCTCAAGGACGGCACCGAGTTGTCGCCCGCGCTCGGCATCGGCGCGTTCGCGGAGAAGACGCTGGTGGCGGCCGGGCAATGCACCAAGGTGCCGGCCGAGGCGTCCGCCCAGGTGGCGGGCCTGCTGGGCTGCGGCGTGATGGCCGGGATCGGCGCGGCGATCAACACCGGCGAGGTGACCCGCGGCGACAGCGTGGCCGTGATCGGCTGCGGCGGCGTCGGCGACGCCGCGATCCTGGGCGCGTCGCTGGCCGGAGCTGCGAAGATCATCGCAGTGGACGTGGACGATCAGAAGCTCGCCTGGGCGCGAGACTTCGGCGCCACCCATACCGTCAACTCCCGCACGGCCGAACCCGTCGAGGCGATCCGCGACCTCACCGGCGGCCACGGCGCCGACGTGGTCATCGAGGCGGTCGGCCGCCCGGAGACGTACGAGCAGGCGTTTTACGCCCGCGACCTGGCCGGGACCGTCGTCCTGGTGGGGGTGCCGACCCCTGGGATGCGGATCGAGCTGCCCCTGCTGGACGTGTTCGGCCGCGGCGGTGCGCTGAAATCGTCCTGGTACGGCGACTGCCTGCCCAGCCGCGACTTCCCCATGCTGATCGACCTGTTCCTGCGGCACCGGCTGCCGCTGGACAAGTTCGTCACCGAGACCATCGCGCTGGACCAGGTCGAGGAGGCGTTCGCCAAGATGCACCACGGCGACGTGCTCCGCTCGGTGGTGACCCTCTAGATGATCGACCACACCGTCACCTCCGGCACCTTCACCTTGGACGGCCAGACGTTCGACGTCGACAACAACGTCTGGGTGCTCGGCGACGACACCGAATGCGTGGTGATCGACGCCCCGCACGACACCGAGGCCATCATGAAGCTGGTCGACGGCCGGCGGGTGCTCGCCCTGCTGGCCACCCACGCCCACGACGACCACATCCGGCACGCCCCCGAACTGGCCCGCCTGACCGGCGCGCCGATCCTCCTCCATCCCGCCGACCTGCCCCTGTGGCGACTCACCCACCCCGGACGCGAGCCCGACGGCAAACTGGCCGACGAGCAGATCATCGCGGTGGCGGGCACGGAAGTGCGCGTGCTCCACACACCGGGCCACGCTCCCGGCGCCTGCTCCTTCCACATGCCCGACCTCGGCGCCGTCTTCACCGGGGACACCCTCTTTCAGGGAGGGCCGGGCGCCACCGGGCGCTCGTACTCATCGTTCGACACGATCATCGCCTCGATCCGCGACAGACTGCTCGTCCTGCAGCCCGAGACGATCGTGCACACCGGCCACGGACCCGACACCACGATCGGCGCCGAGCAGCCTCACGTGCAGGAATGGATACGCCGAGGGCATTGAGGACGGCAGCCCGTCTTCGGTGTGTGCCAGTCAGCCCCGGGGGTTACACGTCTCCAGCAGTGACGTGACCAGTCGCTACCCCCGCCACCGGGGAATAGCCCCTAGCCGGCAGCGCGGCGCCTGGACTGCTCGTGTAGTTTGACGCGATTGGACACTAGGCAGATGCCTGCCTGCCGTTGGCCGCCTACGGCCTGGCCGTAGGCCCTGGAGCTTAATCAACGAAGGGTTGAACTGACGTCGATACCCGGTTCCCAAGTGGATCTGGGCGCTCGCCACATGGCTCGGCCGACGTTGAGATTGACTACTCTAAGTGACGGCATTGCGCGTATGGATGGGAGCCGCGGTGAGGGTCCTGTTCCGTCAGAGGTTGAAAGGGGCCGGGCGAGGCTGCACATGAATGCAATGCAAAGCGCCAGTTCAGAGGCTTGATCATCTTGTTGGTGCTGGTAGCGGAATTGATATCCGAAGATCTACACCATCTTCGAGGGTACGTCCGAGATCCAGCGCCTCATCATCGGTCGGGCGGTTACCGGATGGCCTGTCAGGTAGGGTTTCCGCAGGTCGGGGGCGATGTTGGGGTCGCGTCGAAGATGGCCTTTGAGGCTCGATTCCATGATCATCGGGCTCCGGTGGTTTGCGTTCTATTACTGATACGTACCCGGAGTGATGGGTGGCGTGCTGAGTTGTGCTGACCCCTGGGTCGTGGTAGCCGCCGGACGGGCCGCTTGGCCCGAGTCGCAACGCACGCGCACGTCCGACTCGGGCCGGTCGTCCAAGAAGCTTGCTGAGCCTGAGGCTGGACCGGGAAGGTTCGTCAGCCGCCGATCAACGCGGCCGTGATCGCGATGATGGCCGCCGGGACGGCGCGTCGTGGTCGGACAAGGACCGCCGCGATGCTGAGCTCGAGCGACCTGGTCAACCTGACTCCGCGGTCGTCTCGGCCGGTGGCGTTTCCGGCCGCGAGTTCACGGTGAGTTTGGATTCGATGCCGATGTAGTGGTCGTGGATCGCCGCACGCGCCCGGTCGGGATCGCCGCTGAGAATCGCATCGAAGATGTCGGCGTGGCCTTGGTAGGCATCCATCGGTGTGCGACCGCGCGGTGGTGGCGCCGCGGCGTGGAAGGCGAGCCAGAACTGGTCGAACAGTCTCAGCAGCATCCCGTTGTCGAGATCGCGGAACAAGAGCTGGTGGAACTGGCGGTCCTGCTCGGGGAAGCCCTCCCCCTGTTCGGCGAGCCTGCGCATCGTGTCCAGGTTCTCTCGCAGCGCGGCGACGCTCGTGGGCGACATGGCCCGCATCGCGTCGGCGACCAGGCCGGCTTCGAGGGTCTTCCGCAACGCGACCAACTCTCGCAGGGCTCGATGGTCTTGCATGAGGCCGTAGGGGAGGTGGTCGAGCAGCGGAGTAAAGGAGAAGTGGCATACGTAGACGCCGCTGCCGCGACGTGTCTCCAGGACGCCGGTGGACTCCAGCGCCTTGACCGCCTCGCGGACCGAGTTGCGACTGACCCCGAACAGCCGGGCCAGTTCGGACTCCGGCTTGAGTGGGTCACCGGGGCGCAACCCCTGCTTGAGGATGTAGTTTCTGATCTCCTGCTGCACGATCTTGTGCAGCGGAGGGGCGTTGCCGAGCCGCCGGAACTCCGGCTGCACGTCGTCCTCTCGAGTCGCCACGTTCTGGATCGACCTCCTATTCGTATCAACTTGTAGGATATCTTGCCAGTCTTGACACTGTGATGGGCGCCGCTTACGGTGACGAAATCTGTAGGACATCTTGCAGCAACGCGCTGGTATTCCGGTGCGAAGGAGGTCGCCGGTGTCAGGTGGAGGCCTGGATGGTGTGGTCCGAGACGACATCGCCCACAGCGGCACCATGCCCGTCGTGCCGGATCGCGGTGCCGGCCGGCCGGTGCTCAGCGTGCGGAACCTGGTTGTCGAGTTCACGACGCCGGCGGGCGTGGTGCGCGCGGTCGACGGGATGAGCTACGACGTCTACGGCGGTGAGACGCTCAGCGTGGTGGGGGAGACCGGGTCGGGCAAGAGCGTCTCGGTGCTCGCCGCGCTGGGCCTGCTCCAGACGGCGAACCTGCGGCGGGTCTCCGGCGAGGTGATGCTCGCCGGCGTGGATCTGCTGACCCTGCCGGAGGCAGAGCTGCGACGGCGGCTCGGGCGCGACGTGGCGATGATCTTCCAGGACGCCATCTCCGCCCTCAACCCGGTCCAGCGAGTCGGCGACCAGATTGCCGAGGGGCTGCGGGTGCACGACCGCGCCCTGACGGCCAACGCGGCGCGGGAGCGCGTCGTGGAGCTGCTCGAGATGGTGGGCGTGCCCCACCCGCGGGCCCGCTACGACCAGTACCCCCACCAGTTCTCCGGGGGGATGTGCCAGCGGGTGATGATCGCCATGGCGATCGCGAACCGCCCCAAGGTCCTGATCGCGGACGAGCCCACCACGGCGCTGGACGTGAGCGTCCAGGCGCAGATCCTCGACGTACTCCGGAGGGCGCGGGAGGAGACCGGCGCCGGCGTCGTGCTGATCACCCACGACCTCGGAGTGGTCGCCGAGACCGCCGACCGGGTCGCCGTGACCTACGGCGGCCGGATCGTGGAGAACGGCGACGTCATTTCGATCTTCACCCGGCCGCGACACCCCTATACCGCCGCCCTGATGCGCTCGCTGCCCCGGCTCGACAGCACGGTGGAACGGCTGCTCCCGATCCCGGGACAGCCGCCCGACCTCACCGAGATACCGCCGGGGTGTGCGTTCGCGCCGCGCTGCCCGACCGCCCGCGGCCGCAGTGTCTGCATACAGACCCGGCCGGAGTTGCGGGCCGACGACGCCGGTGCCGGCACGAGCGCCTGCCACTTCCCGGACGAGGCGGCGGTGAGTCCCGGGACGGGAGCCGGCGCGCAGCCGCTGAGCAGCGACCCGGCGGAGCCGGTGGCCACGTCGGCCGGTGCCGGCGAGGCGGCACCGGAGTCGGCCGTGTCAGTCCTGGAGGTCCGGGATGCGGTGAGCCGGTTCCCGGTGCGATCCGGGGTCTTCGCGCGGGCGACCGCCTGGGTGCACGCGGTGGACGGGGTATCGCTGCGCATCCCGGCTGGGGGAACGCTCGGCCTGGTCGGCGAGTCCGGCTGTGGCAAGACCACGCTCGCGCGGCTCGTCCTGCGGCTGGTGGATCCGACCGGCGGGCAGATCCTCGTGGAGGGAGACGACGTCGGGCGGGCGGGCCGAGCCGGCCTGCGGCGGATCCGGCGGCGCGCGCAGATGGTCTTCCAGGATCCGTACGCCTCGCTGAATCCGCGCCTGACCGTCGGTGACAACGTGGCCGAGCCGCTGCGGCTGCAGCGCCTTCCCCGCGCGCGGCGCCGGGAAGACGTGCGCGAGCTGTTCAGCCGCGTGGGCCTGCGGCCGGAGCACGTCGACCGGTTCCCGGCGGAGTTCTCCGGCGGGCAGCGCCAGCGGGTGGCGATCGCGCGGGCCCTGGCATCCCGGCCCCGGCTGCTGATCCTCGACGAGCCGGTGTCCGCCCTGGACGTGTCGGTGCAGGCGCAGGTGCTGAACCTGCTGGCGGACCTGCAGCGGGAGTCCGGGATGGCATACCTGTTCGTCAGCCACGATCTTTCGGTCATCCGCCAGGTCGCCGACCAGGTCGCGGTCATGTATCTCGGGAAGATCGTCGAGTCCGGGTCGGTGACCCGGGTGTACGACGACGCGCGCCACCCCTACACCCGTTCGCTGCTGGCGTCGGTGCCGGTACCGGATCCGGTCGGCCGCGAGACCCGGCGCCGGGTGCCGCTGGGCGGTGACGTCCCCAGTCCGGTGAACCCGCCGTCGGGGTGCCGCTTCCGTACCCGGTGCCCGATCGCGGCGGCCCGCTGTGCCGAGGAGGAACCATTGCTGCGTCCCGTCGCCGGCGGGCACACGGCCTGCCACTTCGCCGATGAAGTTCCCGATCTGGTCTCGCAGGTGAGCGCATGAGCGCGCCACCCGCCGGCGCCCCGACGGTTGCGCCCCAACGGCGACGGCTGGCGGCGGCGCGCCGGTTCGCCCGGTCCCGGTCCGCCGTCGTCAGTGCGGTCGGCTTGGCCACGCTCGCGGTGATGGCGCTGCTCGCGCCGATCGTCGCGCCGTTCGACCCCGCCGCGCAGAGCGGCGAGCCCTTGCTCGGCCCGTCCGGGACGTACTTGCTCGGCACCGACCAGCTCGGCCGGGACATCGTCTCCCGGATGATCCACGGCGCTCGCGGCTCGCTGCTCGTCGCGGCTGGTGCCGCCGCGGTCGGCGCGGGAATCGGGGTCCCGCTGGGACTTGTCGCCGGGTACCTGGGGCGGTGGGCCGACGCGGTCGCGATGCGGGTGGTCGACCTGCTGCTGGCGGTGCCCGGGATCCTGCTCGCGCTGGTCATCATCGCGGTGCTGGGGCCGGGCCGGCTCAACCTGATCCTGGCGATCGGGATCGGTCCGATACCGGAGTTCGCCCGGCTGACCCGGGTGGCGACCCTGGAGGTACGCGAGCGCGACTTCGTGCTGGCGGCCCGTGGGATGGGCGCGAGCACGCCGGACACGATGGCCCGCACCGTACTGCCGAACGTGCTCGGTCCTGTCATGGTGCAGTTCGTCATCACCGCGTCGATGGCGGTCGTGATCGAAGCGGGGCTGAGCTTCCTCGGGCTCGGCACCCCGCCGCCGGCGCCATCGTGGGGCGGCATGCTCCAGGACGCCCGTTCGTACCTGTACCAGAGTCCAACCTACGGACTGTTCCCGGGGATCTGCCTGGCCGCCACCGTGTTCTTCCTGGAACGGATTGGGCGTGGCCTGCAGCTTGCGGTCGGTGGCGGCGGGGCGTGCGCGGCGGCGCGCGGCATCGGCAGAGGAGCGGTGTAGATGTACGGCTATCTGGTCCGCCGGCTGATGCAGTTCGCGGTGGTGCTGCTGCTCGGCTCGATCGCCGTGTGGGCGTTCGTCCTCCTGCTGCCCGGAGACCCTGCCACGGTGTTGATCGGCCCGGACGCGAGCGCCGCCGAGTTGGCCGCGACCCGCGCCCGGATGGGGCTGGACCAGCCCTTCCTGGCGCAGTACGGGATCTGGCTCGGCCACGCGTTCACCGGTGACCTCGGCGCGTCGTACTACTCGGGCCAGCCGGTGCTCACCGAGCTGATGGACCGGATCCCGGCGACGGTGCAGCTGGCCGGGTTCACCCTGGTGCTGACGCTGCTCGTCGCGGTGCCGGTCGGCATCGTGGTGGCGTTGCGGCCGTACTCGGTCGTCGGCCGGGTCCTGCAGAGCTACCTCACGGTGGGCCTGGCGGTGCCGGCGTTCTGGCTCGGTCTGCTGCTCATCATCGTGCTCGCCGTGGAGCTGCGGTGGCTGCCCGCCTCCAGCGATTTCGTGCCGCTGTGGCAGGACCCCGGCGCCGCGCTGACCAGCACGATCCTGCCGGCGTCCGCCATCGCCGTGCACACCTCCAGCGTCACCGCCCGGTTCCTCGCCAACTCTCTGGGCGAGGTGATGGGCAAGGACTACATCCGCACCGCCCGCGCCAAGGGCGTGCCGGAACGGGACGTGATCCGCCGGCACGCCGTGCGGAACGCCGCACTGCCGACCGTCACCATCGTCGGGCTCCAGCTCGGCAGCTTTCTCGGCGGCACCGTCGTCATCGAGGCCGTCTTCAACTACCCCGGACTCGGGCGGCTGCTCTACACCGCTATCGGGGAACGCGACTACGCCCTGGTACAGGGCGGGGTGCTGTTCGTCGTCGCCACCTTCCTGCTGCTGAATCTCCTGGTGGACGTGGCCTACGGCGTCCTAGATCCGCGTATCCGGCTCACCTGACCTCCACCCCCCACTCCACCTCAGAGGGCACCACCATGAGCATTTCTCCGCGACAGTCCCGCCTCATTTCCCGCCGCGCGCTACTACAGTCCGGCCTGGCGGTCACCGGCGCGCTCGCCGCCGCGCCGCTGCTGGGCGCCTGCGGTTCCGGCGGCGATGCCGGCACCAGCGGTGGCGCCGGCGCCGGCAAGCTCACGCTCGGTACGACGAAGATCATGCAGTTCGACCCGTACCTCACCAACACCGACATCCACATCCATGCCTTCTACACGTACCTGGTCGACTACCCGACCGACGGCACGTACAAGGCCATTCCCGCCGGCGCCGAGAAGTGGGAGTTCGCCGCCGACCACGCGTCGGTCACCCTCACCCTGCGGGAGGCGAAATTCCACTCCGGTGCGGCGGTCAGCGCAGCGGATGTCGTCGCCGGTATCAAGCGGGCGCAGAACCCCGATACCGCATTCACCCTCGCGCAGCCGTCCGCGTTCATCGGCTCGGCGACCGCGGTCGACGATCGCACCGTACGCGTCGACTTCAAGGCGCCCACCCCGGAGGCGCTCGTCATCGACTGGATGTTCGCGTTCCCGCTGATTCCGGCGGACAAGAACTCTCCGAAGCAGCTGGAACACGAGCCCGCCGGCTCCGGGCCGTTCCGGCTCGGGGAGTTCCAGCGCAACCAGCGCCTGACGCTGACGAAGAACCCCGACTTCTACGATGCGGGCAAGCCATACCTCAACGAAGTCGAGTACCGGTTCTTCACCGACGAGGACGCGTTGGTGGCGGCGCTCGAGTCGGGGTCCGTCGACGGCGCCGCATACATCGGGTTCCGGCACTCCGAGCGGCTGAAGGATCGGTTCACCCTGGTGAAGGGCAGCGGCCGGATGACCCTGTTCTTCATGAACGCCACCATCCCGCCGTTCGACAACAAGCTGCTGCGGCAGGCGCTGGCGCGGGCCATCGACCGCGAGCGGATCATCAAGCAGGTCAACTTCGGCATCGGCGACCCCATCTACACGGCGTTCATGCCGCCGTCGCCCGCGTTCGACCCGGCGTACCTCGACTCGCACGGGTTCGACCTGGACGCCGCGGCCGCGATGCTGGAGCAGTCCGGCGGCGCGCGCAAGGCCACCGCGGGCGTGGCCTCAGGAAGCCCCTCCGTGGAGGTGTTGCAGATCATCCAGGCGGACCTGAAGAAGATCGGGTTCGAGTTGGAGATCGCCCCGCAGGAGGAGGCCGCGTACCTCGAGGCGCTGTTCGCCAGCAAACTGCAGTGCACCGTCGCCGCGCAGCCGAACAACCTGCAGAGCCCGTCGCTGATCGCCCGGGGCCGGCAGATGCTGCCGGGCAAGGAGAACACGACGTTCCGCGAGAAGGTGCCGCCCGCGTACGTCGAGGCGGTGGCCGCGGCCGGCTCCGCGATCACGCCGGAGGACCAGAAGGCCGCGTACGCGGCGCTGAACAAGGTCCTCGCCGAGGAGTCCTGGGCGATCGGGATCTCCACCCAGCCGTCGCTGTTCGCGCTCGACAAGCGCATCACTGGCCTGGCCACCGATCCCCGCGACTTCGTCACCCTCATCAACACGAAGGCCTGACCGGCCCGCCGGCCAATCGAAGGGAACCGCATGACCCGCTTGGGCTACTGCACCGACGGACCGGACATGGCGCTGCTCACCGCCGTGTTCACCCCGTTCGACGAGGCTGGCGGACTCGCCCTCGACATCGTCGCGAAGCAGGCGGACGCGCTGGTCGCGTGGGGGTCGCCGGCGGCGTTCGTCGGCGGCACCGCCGGCGAAGGAGCGTCCATGTCCACCGCCGAGCGGATGGCGCTGGCCGAGCGGTGGTGCGAGGTCGCGGCCGGCCGGCTGGACGTCCTCGTCCATGTGGGACACGCGAGCGTCACCGAGGCCGGCCGGCTGGCGGCGCACGCGGAATCGCTGGGGGTGAAGGCGATCTCCGCGGTCCCCCCGTACTTCCATCGTCCCAACACAGTGGTTGCGCTGGTCGATGCCTGCGCGGCCATCGCGGACGCCGCCCCGACGCTGCCGTTCACCTACTACCACATCCCCTCGGCGACCGGAGTGAACCTGCGTGCCAGCGACGTTCTGCTGGCCGCGCGGGAGAGGATCCCGACCTTCGCCGGGGTCAAGTTCGCCCACAACGACATGGTCGACCTGCAACGCTGCCTGCACCTGGCGGGGGAGGAACAGGAGATCTACGTCGGCGTGGCCAACCTGGCGCTCGCCGCCTGGCAGTGGGGGGCACGAGCCGCCATCGGGTCGGTGTACAACTTCGCCGGCCCGCTGTTCCGTCAGATGCTCGACCATGCCGCCGGAGGAGACCTGGCGGCCGCGCAACGGCTCCAACTCCAGGCGCAGCAGGTCATCGAAATCGCCGGGCGGTACGGTGGCGAGCTGGCCGGCTTCAAAGCGCTCGGCTCCTTGTTCGCCGTCGACTGCGGACCATGCCGCCAGCCGCTGGTGTCGCCCGGTTCGCATGAGCTGGCCGGGTTGCGCGCCGAGGTGACCCGGCTCGGATTCGGCGACGAGATCCACTGATGCCCAATGTTCTGGTCATCCAGGCCGACCAGTTCCGGGCGGACTGCCTCGGCGTCGCCGGCAACCCGGACGTGCGTACCCCCAACCTGGACCGGCTGGCCGCCGACGGCGTCCGATACAGCAACGCGTTCTGCCCGTTCCCGGTCTGCACCCCATCCCGGTACTCGCTGCTGTCCGGCCTGCACGTGCGCCAGCATGGTGGTTGGACGAATCGTTGCACTCTCGCGCCCGGCATCGACACGTTCCCGCGGGCGTTACGCCGGGCCGGGTACCGGACGGCGGCGGTCGGCAAGATGCACTTCACGCCGACCTACCTTGACGTCGGCTACGACCGCATGGAGCTCGCCGAGCAGGACGGGCCCGGCCGGTACGACGACGACTACCACCGGGAGCTGGCCGCGGCCGGGCTGGCGCCGGTGACCGACCTCGTCGACCAGGAGCAGGAATTCCGCGCGCAGGCATCCCGGTCGTACTGGGAGACCTTCGGCAGCGGAAGGTCGAACCTGCCGGAACAGTGGCACTCCACCACCTGGATCGGCGAACGGGCGCGGACCGTGCTGGCCGGCTGGTCCGGCGGCACCGGTCAGTTGCTGCACGTGTCGTTCATCAAGCCGCATCACCCGTTCGACCCGCCCGCGGGCTGGGACGACCTGTACGACCCGGCGACGCTGACCCCGTTACCGGGCTGGACGGACACGATTCCGGAAGGCGACCGCCGCCACCGACGGGAGTACTTCGACTACGAATCGCTGACGCGGCCGCTGCTGCAACGGGTCATGGCGCTCTACTACGCCACCATCACGCAGCTGGACCACCAGGTGGGCCTGATGCTCGACCTGCTGCGGGAGCGCGGGCTCTACGACGACACCCTCATCATCTTCACCGCCGACCACGGAGAGTACCTCGGCTTCCACCACCTGCTCCTCAAGGACGGGCCGATGTACGACCCTGTGGTGAAGGTGCCGCTGCTGGTCAAGTTTCCGGGCGGGCGGCGGCCCGGCGATGTCGCCGACGCGCTTGTCTCGCTGGTCGACGTCGCCCCGACGATCCTGGCGAGCTGCGGCGTGCAGCCGGCGTCACCGCTGCCCGGTCGTGACCTGGCCGACCCGGTGGCCGGGCACGACTGTGTCTTCGCCGAGACCCGCCGCCGGCTGGGCGCCGGGGGCATGGCCCGCACCGAGCGGTACAAGCTGCTGTGGTCCGAGACGGCCGGAGAGTCCTTCTTCGACCTGGCCGCCGACCCGCACGAGCTGACTGACCTCCTCGACGACCCCGCGTACGGTGATGCGCTCGGGCAGATGCGCGAGGCCGTGACGCGATGGGCGCTCTACGACGCGACCCCACCCACCTATCTGGACCTCAGCGCCCCGCACCGCGGAATCACCACCGAGGACGACCGTGCCGCGCGGCACGAGCTGTTCGCGTCCGCGGTCGCCAAGCACCGCACCGACTCGTGACCCCCCATGAGGAGAGGAACGACGATCGTGACAACTCATCGCAGACTCCGACACCGGGTATCGAGGTTAGCCGCTTTAGCCGGCGCGGCGGCGGTGGTGATGCCGATGACGGCAGCACCCGTCGCGGCCGACGTCATCGAGACGACGGCCGACCCATTCCGGGCGAAGACAATGGTGGTGTTCTCCGACCCGAACGTGCCGACCGGGTGTCACCGGATTCCGGCGATCGTCCGCGCGGTGGACGGGTCGTTGCTGGCCTTCGCCGAGCACCGGCTCAACAGCTGCGCCGACAAGTCCAACATCGAGACGGTGGTCAGGCGGCTGCCGCCCGGTGCCACACGGTGGCTGCCGGAGCAGACGGTCGTGCGGGGCGAGCCTGACAATCCCCAGGCGCCGGCGACCCGCGGCAACGCCGCGCCGGTGGTGTACCGGCACCTGCCGGGCGCTCCGGCGGCCGGCGCCCCGGACGGCCGGATCGTGCTGCTGGGCACGCACAACCCGGTGGACCCGGCCACTCCCGGCCAGAGCCACGGGGGTGCCCCACGTACCCCGTACATGGTGTACAGCGACGACAACGGGGTGACCTGGAGCCAGCCACGCACCCTGGAGGAGCTGGACGACCCGGCCTGGGGTCACTACGCGACAGGTCCGGTGCACGCCATCCAGCTCACTCGCGGCGCCCACGCCGGGCGGCTGGTGGCAGGCGTCAACTATGTCCCCCCGGGCGTCCGCGGTGCCATGCTCGTCTACAGCGATGACGGCGGCGTGATCTGGCAGCGGGGCGCGCGGGTGGACTATCCGCTGGGCCGGCAACTGATCCCGCAGGAGATGAGCCTGGTTGAACAAGCCAACGGTGACATTTTCGTGTGGGCCAGGCAGAACTGGAGCGGCGGCACCGACGAGGAAGAGGCCGACCCGGACATCCGCCCGCACCGGGCGTACGCCATCAGCAAGGACGGCGGCCAGACATACGACAGTGGCTTCACGCTGCTGCGCGGATTCGAGGCACCGCCAGTCCAGTCGGCGGCATTGCGGCTGCGGGCCACCGACGAAGGGGACCGGTACAACCGGATCCTCACGTCCGCGGCATCGGTGAACGTGGACCCGCGGAGCCGGATGACCATCCGCTCGACGTTCGACGAGGGGCTCAGCTGGCAGACCGTCGACACCCCCGCCCGCTCGAGCGACGAAGGCGTCCAGGTGTGGGGCGACAACAACCGCGACATCTCCGTCGAGGACTGCGCCTGCTACGGCGGTTACTCGGACATGGTGGAACTACCCAACGGCCATGTCGGGCTGCTCTACGAACGGACCAGGTCCGGTTGCTGGTCCACCCGGACCTGCGCCGGGACCACCGACTACCGTGCGGAGATCGCGTTCGTCGTACTCGACGACCGCGACCTGCACACCCCGTCCACCACTCCGGACGTGCCGGGCCGGTCGGCGCTGGTGTTCGAGGGTGTCACGACCACCCGCGGCGTGTACGGCCAGGCGCTGGCCTTCGATGGGCAGCGGGGTCGGGTGCAGTTGCCGTACCGGACCGCGCCGGTGCTGGGTTCGGGCGATTTCACCGTGTCGACCTGGGTCAGGCACGACGACGATTCCAAGGACCAGGTCATCGTCTCGGCGTACGGCCAGGACGGCGAGGCGAAGGTGTGGTTGCGGGCCGAGCCGGGCAGTGACCGTATCCGTGGCATGGTGAACGCCGCCGGCGGATCGGTGGCCGTCATGTCCGCCGGCGCTTACGCCGACGGCGCGTGGCATCACGTGGCGCTGCGCAGGCAGGGCGACACGGTCACCCTGTTCGTCGACGGTGCACAGGCCGGGGTCGCGTCCGGGGCCGGCGGTGCCGTCACCGGCGACGACCCCGCACCGATATACCTCGGACAGGGCCTCGACGGGGCGAACCGGTTCCACGGCAGCATGGACGAGTTCCGAATCTACGACCGTGCGCTGAGCACCGCCGAGCTGACCCGGCTGCGCACCGGCGACACCAACGGCATTCACGGCCGCACCGCACACCTGCCGATGGACGCCGTCATCCCACCCGGCGCCTGATCCTCCTTCTCCACCAGAACCCTCATCGCCATGAGAAAGAGGAGCGGCGACCGTGATCACTCATCGCAAACCCAAGCACCGGGCAGTGCTGCTCGCCCTCGGGCTCAGCGTGGCGGCGGCACTGACACCTGTCCAAGCTGCTGCGGCGGCGGTCGACCCGTTCGAGTCGAAGACCACCGTGCTGTTCTCCAGCCCGAACGTGCCCTCCGGGTGCTACCGGATTCCGTCGATCGTCCTGGCGGTGGACGGCTCGCTGCTGGCCTTCGCCGAGCACCGGTTCCACACGTGTGCGGACAAATCCAACATCGAGACGGTTGTCCGCCGTCTGCCCGCCGGCGCCACCGAATGGCAGCCGGCGCAGACCGTGGTGCGCGGCGAACCAGGGGACCCAGTGGCGCCGGCGACCCGCGGCAATCCCGGCCCGGTGGTGTACCGGCAGCTGCCGGGTGCTCCGGCGGTCGACGCGCCGGACGGCCGCATCGTGCTGCTGGGAACACACAACCCGGTGGATCCGGCCAAACCCGGGACCAACCACCGGACCGCGCCGCGGACCCCGTACGTCCTGCACAGCGACGACAACGGACTGACGTGGGCTGCTCCACGCCCGCTGCCCGAGCTGGACGATCCGTCCTGGGGCCACTACGCGACCGGCCCGGTGCACGCCATCCAGCTCACCCGCGGCGCGCACGTCGGCCGGCTGATCGCGGGCGTCAACTACAACTCCGGCGAGGGGGCCGGCGCGATGCTGGTCTACAGCGATGACGCCGGCGTCACCTGGCACCGGGGTGCCAACGCTTTCTACGGCATGGACCGCCAGCTGATCCCGCAGGAACTCAGCCTGGTGGAGCTCGTCAACGGCGACATCATGGTGTGGGCCAGGCAGAACTGGACCGGTGGCACGCCCGAGGAGGAGGCCGACTCGAACGTCCGCCCACACCGGGCGGTGGCGATCAGCAAGGACGGCGGGGCGACGTACCACAGCGACTTCACGCTGCGGCCCGGGTTCGAGGCACCGCACATCCAGTCCTCGTCGTTGCGGCTGGTGGCCACCGACGAAGGTGACGCATACAACCGGATCCTCACCATGGCGCCGTCGGTGAACACGGAGCCGAGGATCAGGCCGACCATCCGCTCGTCGTTCGACGAAGGGCTGAGCTGGCAGTCCGTCGACACCCCGCTCGACTCGACCGACGAGGGCGTCCAGGTGTACGGAACCAATGACCGCAGCGCCACAGTGGAGGAATGCGCCTGTTACGGCGGCTACGCCGACATGGTGGAACTGCCGGGCGGTGATGTCGGGCTGCTCTATGAGCGCGGCGCCACCGACTACCGCTCGGAGATCGCCTTCGTCCGGCTCAACGACCGCGACCTGCACACCCCGTCCACTACTCCGGACGTGCCGGGCGGGTCGGCGCTGGTGTTCGACGGCGTCACCACCACCGCGGGCCGGTACGGCCGGGCGTTCAGCTTCGACGGGGAACGCGGCCGGGCGCAGCTGCCCTTCCGGACCGCGTCGGTCCTGGGTACGGGTGACTTCACCGTGTCGACGTGGATCAAGTACGGCGACACCAGCAAGGACCAGGCACTGTTCTGGGCGTACGGCATCAACGGCGAACCCGAGGTGCGACTGAGCGCCGAACCCGGCGACAACCGGATCCGTGGCACGGTGACCACCGCCACGGGGTCGGCCGGCGTCACCTCCGCCGGCGCGTACGCCGATGACGCCTGGCACCACGTCGTGCTGCGTCGCCAAGCGGACACCGTCGCGTTGTTCGTGGACGGTGTCCAGGTCAGCGCCGCGTCCGGTGCCGCCGGGGCGGTCAGCGGCGACGATCCCACGCCCATCTACCTGGGGCAGCGGCTGGACGGGGCGAACCGGTTCCACGGCAGCATGGACGAGTTCCGTGTCTACGACCGCGCGCTGAGCACCGACGAGGTGTCCTTGCTGCACACCAGCAACACCAACGGCGTCCCCGGCCTCACAGCTCACCTGCCGATGAACGCCCTCGTGCCGGCCGGCGAGCAGATCGGAGACGGTGATGTCCGGTGAGCGTCGCCGCCGCGTAGTCGCTGTTGCGCTCCTCGCGGCGGCGCTCGCCGGCATCCCGCTCGCCATCGCACCGACTGCCCCGCCTCCCTCGCACGCCGCGTCGGCGTCGGCGGCGCTCGCCGGATCCGTGCCGAGGTTGACCGCCGGGACATTCGCCGATCCACCCTCGACGGCGCGTCCGAAGTATCGCTGGTGGATGCCGATGGCCTTCACAGAGGACGAGCAGCTACGCGCTGAGCTCGCCGACATCAAGGCCGTCGGCGCCGGCGGCGCGGAGGTCGCCACGACCACCGCCACCGGTCCGAAGGCCTTCGACCCCGAGTTCCTGGCGGAGTACGGCTGGGGCTCGCCGCGCTGGGCACAGAAGGTCCAGAGCATGCTGGAGACCGCCGGCCGGCTCGATCTGGCCCTGGACTTCACCATCAGTCCACGATGGCCGGCGATCGTCCCCACGGTGACCGATGTCAACGATCCACGGGCGTCGCAACAGTTGGTGTTCTCGCACGCCTTCGTCAAGGGCGGTACGAGATACGGCGGCGCCCTGCCGGCCAACTACAGCCCGCAACCCCCGGGCGGTGCGCGGCGCACCCCGATCGCCGTGCTGCTCGCCCAGTGCGCGGACGCGGCCTGCGACCGCCAGGGCAGCGGTCCACGGATGCTCCATCGCGACAGCGTGCGGGACCTCACCGACAGCGTCGGCGACGACGGCACGCTGAGCCTCGACGTGCCGGGCGACGCCGGGGACACTTATGTGCTGATCGGCTTCTTCCAGACCGGCGACGGCCAGCTTCGCAACAACTTCACCACGACCAGACCGAACTACGTCCTCGACCACCTCAGCGAACAGGGAGTCCGGGCGACGACGCAGTTCTACGACTCGTCGATTCTCACCCCGCCGGTGCGGGAGGCGCTCGACGCCGTCGGCAGTGTCGACCTCTTCGAGGACTCGCTCGAACTCGGGACCTCGCAGAAGTGGACGTGGGACTTCGCCGACCAGTGGGAGCGGCGGCGGGGCTACTCACCGATCTCCGTACTTCCGGCGCTCACCGACGCCGGATCCGCGGGCCTCACTGCGGCACCGTTCTTCGACTTCATCGACGGGAGCGGCGCGCGCATCCGGACCGACTACCGGCAGACCTGGAACGACCTGTACATCGACTCCCGGCTCGTGCCGTTGCGCCAATGGGCGAACGAACGCGGCATGGCGCTGCGGAGCCAGCCGTACGGCGGACCCATCGACACGCCGCAGGCGGCTACCCATGTCGACGTACCCGAGGGCGAGTCGCTGGTGTTCTACGACAACATCGAGCCCTACCGGCTAGTGTCGGTCGGCGCGCATCTGAACGGCACCCCGCTCGTGTCGAGCGAGTGTTGCGCGGCGCGTGAGAGCGTCTGGGCGACGACCGCCGGAGGCCGGCAGAACTCGGCCAACCTGCGCTCGGTGTACCGCGGATACGCGGGTGGAGTGACCCAGGTGGTGTGGCACGGCTACCCGTACCTGACCAAGGGGGAGGGCACAGCCGACCAGGCGGTGTGGCCTGGCATGTCGTATGGGGGCAACACCTCCTTCTCCGAGGCATGGGGCGCCAAGGGCGGGCCCAACTGGCCGGACTACCGGGCGATCAACGACCACCTCGCCCGGCTGCAATTGGTGCTTCGGCAGGGGAAGCCGACCTTCGACGTGGCCCTCTACCTACAGGACTTCGGCCTGCGATCGCCGGCCACCACGCTCACCGGACCGAAGACTCTCCTGGAGAGCGACTCGCCGCTGGCAGAACGTGGCTACACGTACGAGTACCTCAGTCCGGCGCACCTGCGGATGCCTTCGGCGAAGGTGTCGGACGGGCGGCTGTTCCCATCGGCCGGCGCATACCAGGCGATCGTCCTCCCGAACCAGAAGACGATGGCGGTCGACACCGCGCGCCGGTTGCTCGACCTGGCACGCGACGGACTGCCGGTCGTCTTCGTCGGTGAGCTGCCCTCGGCGACTCCGGGCTTCCACGACGCGGCGGCGCAGGATACCGAGCTGCGTCGGCTGATCGCCCAGTTGGCCGCGCGGCCCGGCGTGCACCGGGTCGCCGACCTCGCGGCCGTGCCGGACCTGCTCGCCCGGCTCGGGATAGCGCCGGCCGCCGCGCACGCGACGCCGTCCGCCGACGTGTTGAGTGTCCGCCGCTCCGACGCGACCACCGACTACTACTACCTGTTCAACCAGCGGTCGTGGGCGACCGAACAGCGGCTGACGCTCACCGGCGAAGGACGACCGTACAAGCTGGATACCTGGACCGGCGAGATCACTCCCCTCACCGACTATCGGCAGACACCGCACGGCGTGGAGGTCAACGTCGCCCTGGAGGCATCCGATACCGCGGTCATCGCGCTGTCGACCCGCCACGACGAGACGTTCCGGTGGTCGGCCCCGGTCGAACACGGTCCGACCGTCGCCCGCAATACCGGGTTGGGTCCTGTGCTACTCGACGATTGGACTCTCCAGGTGGAGAGCTGGACACGGGGTGAATCAGGGCTGCCCGGTGACACGGCCAAGACCACTCTTCCGGCCGTTGAACCGGTCGCCGGTGAGCGTGGAGCGCTGCCGCCGTGGTCGGCGATCACGCCGGCGAACGGCTACGACGTCGACCTCGGCGACGTGTCCGGGGTCGGGACGTACACCTCGACGTTCACCCTCGACGAGGCGTGGGACGGGGTCCGCACGGCATACCTGGATCTGGGAACCGCCGTCGACACGGTCACCGTGACGCTGAACGGGACCCGCATCCCGGCGCGGAGCCCGCAGGATCTCCGGCACATCGAGGTGGGCCGCCATCTGCGGGCCGGTGACAACACCTTGACGGTGCGCGTCGCGTCGACCCTCGTCAACGCGGTCCGGGTCGCACCCGGCACCGGGGCGGCCGGTCGGCCACGCCAGGATTACGGGTTGCTGGGGCCGGTACGCCTGACACCACGCGAGGCCCGGCAGCCGACCCTGGCGGTGGAGGCCCTCGAGCGGGAACTGCCGCTGGCCGCCGGCGGCACCAACCAGGCACGCGTCCGTATCGCCAACAACTCGCCCAGACCGGTGTCGGTCTCGGTCGACGTGACGACCGACGACGGAGTCGAGGCGACGGTGGACCGGCCGCCCCTGCGTATACCCGGACGGTCATCGGCGACGGCGCTGGTACGCCTGAGCGGTCAGCGCGAGTCCGGCTCGTCAACCCTCGTCATCGACGCGGTGGCGGCGAACGGGGCAAGAGGGCAGGCGCACGTCACCCTGCGGCACTCCCGCAACCTGGCGGTCAACACGACGGGTAGCCCGTACCCGCGCGTCTGGGCGTCGAGTTACCAGTACCAGCATCCGCCTTCGTTCCTGACGGACGGTTCTGCGTCGACGTACTGGGTGTCCGGCGGTCATACGCCCGGGCAGGCGCCGACACCGGAGACTCCGGAGTTCATCGGCGTCGACCTCGGACTGGCCACGGTGGTGCGTGCGGTGGGGTTGAGCGGCCGGGACAACTGGGCCCCGCGATCGTACGACGTGCAGACGTCTGTGGACGGCGAACGGTGGACGACCGTGCTGTCGGTCACGGACGACGACGCCAGGAACGCAGCGGCCACCAGGGCCGTCACGCCGACACGGGCGCGCCACGTACGGCTGCGCATCACCGAAGGCCGTTACCCCACCCAGCCGGGTCACAACACACAGCTGGCCGAGTTCGCTGTCTACTCCGCCGACGCCTGAGAAACGGAGGCACGCAATGCGCCCTGTCACTGGATACCGTTCGCCGCGATCCGTACTCGCCGCGGTCTTAGCCGTGGTCGCCGTCACCGCGTCCACGGTCCTCGCGCCCTACGCCGCACCGGCAGCGGCGGCCGGCAGCGACAGGCTGCGACTGGTGGCGTTGTCGGCCAGGCCCGAACTGGTGACGGCGGGCGACGTGCTCGTCACCGCGGCGGTGCCGCGCGGCAAGCCGTTGGACGCGGTCCGGTTCACGCTCAACGGCGCCGACATCACCGGCTCCTTCCGTGCGGACGCGAACGCGCACGCTTTCACCGGCCTGGTCGATCGGCTGCGGCCCGGACGCAACCACCTTGTCGCGACCGCGGGGCCGCTGCGCGACCAGCTCGTCTTGACGAACCATCCGGCCAGCGGGCCGGTGATCAGCGGTCCGCACGAAACGCCGTACGTCTGCACCACGGACCGGTTCCGCCTGGTCGACGGCGGCACGCTCGGCGACCCTCTCGACGCCGACTGCTCCGTGGCCACCCGGGTCGACTACGCCTACCGGTCGACCAGCGGAAAGACCCTGCCACTGCCGGATCCGGCGGCCAGACCCGACGACCTCGCCTGGACGACGACCCTCACCGGCCAGACGGTCCCGTTCCTCATCCGGATCGAGACCGGCACGGTCAACCGGTCGATCTACCAGATGTCCATGCTGCACGACCCGGCGACGGAAGAACCCGCCTTCCACCGGCGCAGCCCCGGCTGGAACGACCGGCTCATCTACACCTTCGGCGGCGGCTGCCGGCGCGGCTGGTACACCCAGGGCACGAACACCGGCGGTGTACTGGACCCGCAGATGCTCGGCCGCGGCTACGCGGTCGCGTCGGCGTCGCTGAACGTCTTCGGCAACAACTGCAACGACCTGCTCGCGGCAGAGACCATGATGATGGTCAAGGAACGGTTCGTCGAGCGCTACGGCGATCCGCTGTTCACCATCGGCTGGGGTTCTTCTGGAGGTTCCTACCAGGGACACCAGATCGCGGACAACTACCCGGGTCTGCTGGACGGCATCGTGGTCGGGCAGTCGTTCCCCGACGTCACGTCCGCGACGAACTTCACGCTGTTCGACTCCCGGTTGCTCGAGCACTATTTCACCGAGGTCGCGCCGGACACGTTCAGCCAGGAGCAGCAGCGCCAGGTCGCCGGCTTCCGGCGGTGGGAGAGCATCCGCAACCTCAGCGACGGGGCGAAGCGGCTGGACCCGGTCGCCGAATTCCCCACGGTGTTGCCCGCGGAGCTGCGCTACCACCCGCAGACCAACCCCCGTGGAGCGCGCGGGGACGTCTACGACCACACCGTGAACGTCTACGGACGCGATCCGGCCACCGGGTTCGCCCGGCGGGCCCTGGACAACGTGGGGGTGCAGTACGGGCTGGCCGCGCTGAACTCGGGCGCGATCACCACACAGCAGTTCCTCGACCTCAACCAGGGCATCGGGGGACTGGACATCGACGCCAAGCCGACGGCGCAGCGCACCGCGGCGGACCCGATCGCGAGGGACGCCGCCCACCGCACCGGGCGCATTCTCTTCGGCGGGGCCGGCCTGGCCGGCACGCCGATCATCGACTACCGGTCGTACTCCGATGACGCCGCGAACGGCGACATCCACATGATGACGCACGGTTACGCCACCCGGGCGCGGCTGGAGGCGGCGAACGGCGACGCGGACAACCAGGTCTTCCTCGTGGAGGACAGCCGTTTCGGCGGGTTCAGCCTCACCAGTCCAACCCTGCGGTACGCCCTGACGAGCATGGAGGAGTGGCTGTCCGCGATCGTGGGCGATGACTCGCGGTTGCCCGCGCACCAAAAGGTGGTGCGGAACAAGCCGGGTGATCTCACCGACGCCTGCTGGAGCCGCGACGCCGAGCCTCGCAAGATCGTTCAACGGCTCACCGCGGACAACGCCGGAGAGTGCGGACAGCTGTTCCCCGCCTACCCCACTCCACGACTGATAGCCGGCGCTCCGCTGACCGACGACGTGGTGACCTGCCACCGCAAGGCCGTCGACTGGAGCGACTACCGGGCGACCTTCAGCCCGGCCGAGCGCCGTCAGCTGTTGGAGATCTTCCCCTCAGGCGTGTGCGACTGGACCAAGCCCGGAGTCGGGCAGCGGCCGTTGCGCGATACCTGGCAGGCGTTCAACTGATCTCATGGAGGACTGCCCATGCCCCGACATCGGTTCCATACCCGCTTGTTAGTCTCCGGATGCGCTGCCCTGGCATTCGGCGCGGCAACCCTCTCCGCCCCCGGCATCGCGGCCGCCGCACCAGCCGCCACCGACGCCTATTCGACGTCCTGCGACGCCGAGGCCGCGAGCTACCGGCTGGTGCGCGTGCTCGACCTGCCCACCGCCGCGAACTGGCGGGACACTACCCCTCCGTACACACTCGACGACACCGCCGGCGTCGCCGGCGGTTTCGACCGGGTCGGCTACTGCCTGGAGCTCACCACGGAAGCGGGCACGAGGTGGGTGTGGACCTCGATGGAGGCGCTGAGCGGCGACCCCGACGCCGTGGGCCTGCCGACCCGCATGGAGCAGTCGCGGCACCAGTTCGTCGACGACCTGACGGTCGTCTCCAACGTGCCCGGCGTACAGGAGGTCGACGGCGGCTCGGGCTGGGTCGAGATGTGGCCCAACCAGTACGACGGAACGGGTTCGGGGCAGATACCGGGAGCGTCCGAGACCGCCCGCGATGCCGACGACGCGGTCCTGTGGGCGAACGGATACGGCTCGTTCCAGGTACACGCGTTCGCCGACGCGGCAAACGCCCGCGGTCCGCGGTCAGCGGACGCCGCCACCGCGACTCCGGTGCTGGCCGTCAACGCCTTCACCACCGCCGGACCGCAGACGATGGACGTCGGCATCGGCGCCGGCCCGGATGAGAACCCCGACTGGACGTCCGCCGCGAACGCCGGCGATTACACCGCCCGGCGGCTCACCTTCTACGCCCGGCCCTCGCTGGCCCGGGTGGACACCGCCCCCGTTTCGCGGCAGGTCGTCTCTCGCCCGGGCCGGACGGCCACCAGCGTGTCTGTGCCGGTCAGCGGGGTGGCACTGGACCCTGACGTCACCGCGGTCGAGCTGCGGATCACCCGC
This sequence comes from Nonomuraea turcica, assembly GCF_030718205.1. Taxonomy (GTDB): domain Bacteria; phylum Actinomycetota; class Actinomycetes; order Streptosporangiales; family Streptosporangiaceae; genus Nonomuraea. The sequence continues at coordinate 57,447 of NZ_JAUZQF010000007.1, read as the reverse complement.
GACGGCCGGCGGACGACCAGACGGGCAGCCGTGTCACCTGCGGCACCGCGGTTCTCGTTGACCCTCTCGCTGCCTGTGGCGCTGACGTCGACCGACCTGGAACTCATCGCGCACACCTCCGACGGCGGCAGCCGCCGCATCGGACGCGCGCTCGACGTCGTCGCCGGTGACGTCATCGTCGTGCAGGGGCAGTCGAACGCGCAGGCCGGCCAGCAGGCTAACTCGACGTCGTCGGAGGAGGACCGGTCCCGGTGGGTACGTACCTTCGGCACGTCCAACAACAACACCCCGCGGCTGGCCGCCGCGATGGGCGGCTGGACCTACGCCATGGGCGACAACGTCCAGCGGGTCGCGGCGATCGGCCAGTGGGCGGTCCGGATGGGACAGCTGATGTCGGCCGAGCTCGGCATCCCGATCGCCATCGTCAACGGTGCCCGTGGTGGCCAGCCGATCAGCTACTTCGCCCGCAACGACGGCGACCCCACCGACGGCGCGACCAGCTACGGGATGCTGTTGCAACGGCTCGCCCGGGCCGGCCTGACCGGGCCGGACGCCATCGACGTCATGCTGTGGTACCAGGGTGAGGCTGACCGCGACAAGGCTGAGGTACACGTCGCCGGCTTCACCGAGCTGGTCGCGGACTGGCGCCAGGACTACGGCGCCGACTTGCCGGTATACGTTCACCAGGTCCGGAGCTCCCCATGCGACCAAACCATCCCGGTGGCGCTGCGTGACGCCCAACGGCGGCTGCCGGACACCATCGACAACCTGCGGGCGGTGTCGACGACCGGCCTCAACGGCCACGACGGTTGCCACTTCCACTACATCGACGGCTATCGCACCCTAGGTGAGCACAACGCGGCCATGCTCCTCGACGACCTGTACCGCCCGGGGGCCCCGAAGGTGGCGCCGCCCAACCCCAGAGCGGCTCACCGGGTCGACGGCAACCCGAACCAGCTGGCGGTGGCACTCCGCTCCCCGGCCGGCCCGCTGACCGTCGAGGACGGCGCCGCCGCGGACTTCCTGGTGCCGGGCACCGTCGTGGAATCCGTACGCTGGCAACGCGGCCGTGGTCTGGTGCTGACGCTGGACCGGCCGGTACCTGCCGACGCCACCGTGGCCTACATCGCCCACCGTCGCGCCGGCCCCCGCGTCGTCGACGCCCTCGGCATGGGGCTGCTTGCCTTCCAGATCCCCGTCGAATAGCCACATGACCGTCATCGTGCCGGGCACCACGTGCGGTGCCCGGCGCGCGTCTGGCCCTCTGCCCGCACCGCCGCCCGGCAGGCTCGACCGCCCAGCCGGTCATCTCCCGGCACCACTCCAATAAGCGATGTCACTGTGACGACAGATAGGCAGCCTCGGGCTCGCTGAGGTCCTCGAGCAGGCAGACCGGTAGCTCAATCAGCTGGCGCATGACCAGCCAAGCCGGCCCGGGGCATGGCCGGGACACCCGAGAACCCGTCCAGCCGGCCGGGACAGTCCGATTCCCCGGATCCCTGAGGCGAAGGAGCTGGTCGACGAAGGGAAATACTTCGTCGTTCGCGGACCCAGGCAGAGCGGCAAGACCACCTCTCTCCAGGCGCTGGCCGCCGAGTTGGGCGCCGAGGGTGAGCACGCGGTGGTGTACGTCTCCTGCGAGAGCGCCTCCACCAAGGCTGCCGAGGACGCCCCTGCCGAAGTGCGTATCCTCTCCGAGATCGCGGCCACGGCCCGGCTGTCGGGCCTCCCGGACGGCTGCCTGCCGCCGGAGCCGTGGCCGGAGGCTCCGGGAGGCACCCGGCTGCTCAGAGGGCTCTCCACGTGGGCGGCCGAGTGCCCTCGCCCGATCGTGCTGCTTTTCGACGAGATCGACGCCCTCCAGGGGGACGAGCTGATCAGCGTTCTGCGGCAGCTCCGCCACGGGCACAACACCTGGTCACTGCCCTTCCCGCACAGCGTGGCTCTGTGCGGGATGCGGGACGTGCGGGACTACAAGGCGGCCTCCGGTGGCGATCCGTCCCGGCTGATCGGGCCATCGCCGTTCAACATCCTGGCCAAGTCCATGAGGCTGGCGGATTTCACTTTCGAGCAGGTGGCCGAGCTCTACGGTCAGCACACGGACGCCACCGGTCAGGAGTTCACGCCGCACGCGATTCAGCGGGCCTTTCATGCCTCTCAGGGGCAGCCGTGGCTGGTCAACGCCCTGGCCAGGGAGATCATCCGGGAGATGCGCGTCCCAGCCGCGCAGCCGATCACCGATGAGCACATGAACGTGGCGGTGGAGCGGCTCATCGTCACCCGGGCCACCCATCTGGACTCGCTGGCCGCCAAGCTGCGCGAGCAGCGCATCCAGCGTGTCGTCGAACCGCTGATCACCGGTGGTGTCCTGGCTTCTGACGTCTACGACGACCTGGCCTATGCCCGCGACCTGGGGCTGATCACCCAGTCCAACCCCATCCAGGTCGCCAATCCGATCTACCAGGAGGTCGTGCTGCGGGTGCTGGCCCAGCGGGCCGAGGCCGCCATCCGCATCGACCGGGCCGCGTTTCTCACTCCGGACGGACGGCTGGATATGCGCGTGGTGCTGGCCGGGTTCGTGGAGTTCTGGCGGCGCAACGGGGAGATCCTGGAAAGCGGCGAGACCTACCACGAGGCGGCCTGCCATTTGATCTTTATGGCCTGGCTGCACCGGGTGGTCAACGGTGGCGGGGTGATCGACCGGGAGTTACGCGCTCGGCAGGGGCCGGATGGACATCTCGACGGCTACCTCGACCGCCTCGATCTGAAACAAGGCACGCTCGTCGTGTTCGACCGACGCCCCACCGCGCCGCCCCTCCTCCAACGCGCCGCCCTCGAGCAGGTCACCAGCCCAGCCGGGCATGCCGTCACTCTCGTCCGCGCCTGACTTCCGCGTCCCGGATCATTCGGCAGTCCCGCATGGAGGACGCCGCGCTGCGGCGGGTCCGGCGCGGTGGTCGGGTCCGTTGGCGGTAATTGCGAGCAGCAGAGCAAGAATCACCTTTACGTCGGGTCGGGCATTGCTGAATATAGGTGATTCTTTGGCTCGTTTGAGTGTTTGCGAGAGACCTGATTCGCCATTCGCACTGTCCACGGCCGGTATTGGGCTTGGCGCGACTATTACGGCAGAGCCCATTTATTGATCGTCAGGCACGGTAAGTAACCGAAAGTCTGCAACAACTGTGCAGGCGGGCGGAGGCGCCCCTTCCAAAGGAGAGACCCATGACTTTCGCAACGCAACCATTCCAGACCCAACAGTACGGCCAGCAAATTCCGCCGCACCTCCAACTGCAGCAGTACGGCCAGCAGATCCCGCCGCACCTTCAGCAGCAGCAGTACGGCCAGCAGATCCCGCCGCACCTTCAGCAGCAGTACGGCCAGCAGGGCATGACACCCATGGGTGTTCCCGGTGGTATGCAGGGTGCACAACTGCAGCCCTTCCAGGTGGCGGGCGAGCAGATCTTCCCGCAGGAGCACCAGACGAGCCCTGTGACTTTCTGGGACAAAATTGCCCGCTGCGGTCTGCGGTACGGGCCGGGCGTTGTCCGGCAGATCCTCACGACCGTCGAGCAACAGCAAATGCAGCAGCCCATTGGCCAGCAGATGCCGCAGCTTCAGCAGTTTGGTCAGCAGTTGCCGCAGCAGCCGTTCGGTCAGCAGATGCCGCAGCAGTATGGTCAGCAACTGCCTCAGCAGCAGTATGGTCAGCAACTGCCTCAGCAGTTCGGCCAGCAGTTGCCAGTCGGTCTGCAGGGGCAGATGATCCCGCAGCAGATGCAGCCCATCGGCGTGCCGGGCCAGATGGTCTCCCAGCAGCAGCCGGCCTTCGCGGGCATCGGCCAGTAAGCGGGGATCGGATGGAGCCGATGGTGGGACAGGAGCGCTGGTCGAGCATGCCCTTCGGGGGCGTCGCCCTGGCGCCGCAAAACCCGCAGCAGCAGTGCGCGATGGCGCTGATACAGCTGCACGGCTGGCTGCAGGCGACGCTGCCGCAGGCGCCTCAGCTCGCCGAGGCCATCCCGCCGATGGTGCAGGCCGTGCGCCTGTACCGAAACCTGCAGTTCGAGGCGTGCATGGCGCAGGTGCAGCACGTGGTCAACCTCGTCGGCGGGGCAGGTCAGCCGGGCCGGCCATCGCAGTGATCAAGCCATCGGAGGAGCCCGGATCGGCCAGTGGTCGGTCCGGGCGCATGCCGTACATGATCGGCGGCGAGCCGGCGGTGCTCGCCGACCTGGCGCGGGCGCTCGGCGGGGATGCCGAGGTGACGGTACGGCGTATCGTCGGGCCGCCGGAACGACCCACCCTGATCGCGGTGGACATGCCTGCGGCGCGGGCCGAGGCCCTGCAAAAACAGCACGGATCCCGCCTCACGATCGAGCCTGATTTGCCTGTTGAGCTCTTTTAAGCACAGAAAGTGGCGACAGACGTCATGACCAACAGCACTGGTTCCCATAACAACAACAACGAGTCGCGGCCGCGGTCGTCGGGGCGGGGCAAGCCGGCGCAGCAGCAGGAAGTGCAGTCACGCACGCGGCAGTACATGGCGGCGGTCCTGCCGCGGCCGTACTTGGAGACGATGGGGGTGAACGCGCACCCGCTGGATGCCGCCGACCTGCGTGACATGCTGGAGCGCGACACGCAGGTCGAGGTGCTGCGGCATCTGGAGATGCGCCAGAGGGCCGGGGTCGGGCTGATGGGCGTGCCGGGCGTCTCCTTCCCCAGCGTGACGGTGGTGCGGATGAGCCGCGAGAAAGCCGAGTCGCTGAGCAGGCAGTTGCCCCAGGTGCATGTCGAGCGTGACCGGTTGCTCACCTACACGCAGGTGTCGGCCATGCCGCGCAGGGAGACACGTCACCAGGTCGTCGAGCCCTTGGGTATCGAATCCACCTTCACCTTCTTGGTCACCGATCCCGGCGGCAAGCCGGTGCCCGACGTCACCATCATGGTCAACGGCTATCTCTGGCCCGCGCAGACCGTGACGGGGGCCGACGGGCGAGGCACGGTCACGATGACCGGCGAGACGCCGGAGTCGATCGCCAGTGTGCTGGTCAAACCCCGCAGCGGGTATTGGAGCCGTATCGTCGACCGGCCGGACCTCAGGCCGGACCGCGACAACCTGATCGTGCTCAAGAGGCTTTCCGACACCTTGCCCGGCTTCCCTGACCGGCAGCTGTTCGGCTGGGGGCAGCAGGCCATGCAGCTGCACCGGCTGCCTCCCACCTTCCGGGGGGCGGGTGTCAAGATCGCAGTGGTCGACTCGGGCGCCGCCGTGGCGCACCCGGACCTGGCCGGCGAGGTCGTCGAGGGATGTGACCTGTCCGCTCGCAAGGCAGGCGGCTGGAAGACCGACAAGGTGCACCATGGCTCGCATTGCGCCGGAGTCATCACCGGCGCCGACAATGGCCAGGGCATCGTGGGGTTCGCTGTGGAGGCGGAGGTCCACGCCTGCAAGATCTTCCCGGGCGGGCGGCTGAGCGACCTCATCGAGGCGCTCGACTATTGCCTCGCCCAGGAGATCGACGTCGTCAACCTCAGCCTCGGCACCAAGGAGTCCTCCCCGCTGGTGGCGGCCAAGATCGAAGAGCTGCGGAGCGCGGGTGTCGCCTGTGTGGCCGCGGCCGGCAACGACGGCGGGCCGGTCAGCTTCCCCGGCAACCTGCCGATCGTGCTCACCGTCGCGGCCATCGGCAAGGCCGACACGTTCCCGGGCGACAGCACCCACGCCGACCAGATGCGCCAGCCGCCCACCGGCGAGGGCTATTTCTCGGCCGAGTTCACCTGCTTCGGTCCGGAGATCGACGTCTGCGCTCCCGGTGTGGCGGTCGTGTCGGCGATACCGCCGGACGGTTATGCGGCGTGGGACGGCACCTCCATGGCCGCCCCCCATGTCACCGGCCTGGCCGCGCTCGTTCTGGCCCACCACGTCGACTTCACCAACGGGTTCAGGCACCGCGACGCCAGACGCGTGGACCGCCTCTTCCAGATCATCAAGTCCAGTTGCACGCCACTGAACTTCGGTGATCCGCTCCGCACGGGCATGGGGCTGCCCGACGCCGTCCGCGCCCTGGCGCCGTCGCTGCCCGGCGTCATTCCGCAACCGTCCGAGATCCAGGCGATGATGGACCAGCTCACCAGCGAGATGATCTTGGCTGGGCTCCTGCCGCAGCAGACGACCGGGCTTACGGCGTATCAGCCCATGGCTGGCGTCTATGGCGCGCAGCCGAGCCAGGAGATGTACGGAGCCGGTCCCGTCACCTCTCCTCACCCGTACGGCTGGCGGTAGCCAGCACGTCTTCACAGATCCGGATTCAGCGCAGGGTCGCGTCGGCGAGGAACTGGGCGAAGCGTTGCGGCGTGTCGGCACTGGCCCACATCGCGCGCTGCCTGTCGGCACCCGTACCGCGCAGGGCGAGCCGGTGGAGCAGCCGGGCGATCGCATGGGGATCAGGCAGGCGGTTGAGTACGCCATCCAGCAGGAGGCGGTGCGGCACCATGGATCCGGTGTACGGATCCACGGTATGCGCGAGCAGGCCGTGCCGGGCGGCGGCGCGCAGTTCGTCGGCGATCCGCCGGTTGCTGATGGCCTTGATCGGTACCTGGCGTCTCTCGTCGCTGATCGCCAGCGCGACCAACGCCTGTGCCAGTCCGGCCACCAGGATGGTGTCCTCGACCGTGAGGCAGGCGTCCATGATGCGCAACTCCACGGTCGGGTAGCGCGGTGACAGGCGGGCGTGGAAGTAGACGCCTCGCTCGTCCAGCGCATCCCCCCGGAGGATCAGCCGGCGTACGGCGGCGTCGTAGTCTGCTGCGGATCGCCAGACACGGGGAGGCACCGCCGACGGCCATCGGGTCCACCGCAGGTAACGGCTGCTGGCCCAGCCGGTGTCGCGACCGTCGGCGACGGGCGAGTTCGCGCTGAGGGCCAGCAGCGTGGCCAGGTACGGCCGGAGCCTCGACAGGACCCGCACGCCCAGGTCCCGTGACGGGATGCCGACGTGCACATGGCAGCCACAGGTGCCGGGGCCCGCGGCCAGGGCGCCATAGCGGGCGACCAAGCGCAGATAACGGGGGTCGGCCGTGACCGGGCACAGGGCGGAGCCGCGCTGCGGTGCCATACCGGTGGCGACGAGATGGCAGTCCAGCGCCGTCGCCGCGCCGGCGGCAAGCCGTCGCGACCACGCGAGCTCCTCCGCCACCTGCCCCAGATCCGTGCACACACCGGTGACGGTCTCCAGCTGGTAGCGCAGGAACTCGTACTTGACCCGCGGCTCGCCACCGAGCAATGACAGGATCCCGGGCGCCCGGTCGACCGGGCACCCGTCGGAGCGGTCCAGCAGGAGGAACTCCTCCTCGACGCCCAACGTCAGCGTTGGTCTTCCGGAACGCTCCGCAGTGGTGGACGTGCCGCCCGCTCTCATCGCAGCCTCCCGACGTACCGGCCACTTCGCGGCAGATGATCACTCACCTCGATGGCGCAGACTCCGGCTCGGCCTCCGCCGCGTTATGGGCTGACACCGGTCACTACCCTCACTTCGAAGGTCTTGTCCAAGAACACCACGGGAACCACTCAGCTGATCGAGATCCGGGCCCGCGCCGACCAGGCGGCGCGGGCCCGTTAAGTGATCAAGGGCTGATGGTTCAGGCCCCGGTCAGACAGGCATCGGGGCGGAGGGCGAAGTCGGTGGTCACCGTCTTTCCCATCTTGATCCTGACCTCCTTGGTCTGGGGTATCCAGCCATCCCTGGCCACGATCACCTCGACCGGGTTGGCGCTGAACGGACCCCAGATCGCGTACGTGCCGTCGGTGCCGGCCTTCAGGGTGTACGTCCAGCCGTGCTTGCCGTTGACCTGGACGGTCGCGCCCCGCAGGGCGGTGGCGCCGGTGCCCTGGCAGTCGACCCCGGTGACGCTCCCGGCCAGCTTGCCCCAGGTAGAGGGCGGCTTCACGGTCATCGTCGCGCCGATCGGCGCAACCGGGTACGGCGTGTCGGACCTGACACCCAACTGGGCGGTGTAGGTGCCGGGCTGCTCCACTTCCGCGGCCGTGGTCGCGTCCAGGGTGACCGTCACGGTGACGCTCTGCCCGGGGCTCAGCGTCGCGGTGGCCGGTGTCATGGACAGCCAGGGCACGTCGGTGACCGTGGCGCACTGGTCGAAGCCGGGCAACATCTCTCCCTGCGGCGTGGGAGTGAACCCGCCGGTGGACCCGCCGATCTTCACGAATCCACAGGCCGCCCCGGACCGGTATCGGGCGTGGTTGGCGTTGGGCAGTGCCGTCCAGGAGTTGGCCGCCGGGTCGTACGCCCAGCCCTGGTTGGTCACCGTCGTGTTGTTGTTGATGACGCCGGTGGACAGCAGCAGCAGCCCGTTCGCGGTGTCCGCTCCCGCGGCCCAGAGGTCGACGGGGAGATCGGCCATCGGGGTCCACGCGTTGCTGCCGGGGTCGTAGGCGTAGGTGCTCTTCAGCGTCGTCGTCCCGCTGCCGCCGGCGCAGTACACCGTGCCGTTGATCCCGCCGCAGCCCTGCCAGGCCACCGGGACCGGGTACGGCGCGACGGTGGTGAACGTGTCGGCGGCCGGGTCGTACCTGACCACCATGTCGGATCGTGCGCAGGCGCCGTTCGTGCAGCCGCCGATCAGGTAGATCTCCCCGTCGACCACGGCCAGGCCGGGTGCGGCACGCGGCGCGGGGTTGACGGCCGCCTTGGCCGCCCAGGCGTTGGTGGCCGGGTCGTAGACGTAGACCTTGGCCGAGGTGGCGCCGGCCGGATCCCAGCCGCCGAAGACGTACATCTTCCCGTCGACGAAGGCCGCGGCCGGTTTCTCCAGGGCAACAGGCAGGTCGGCGATCCTGGTCCAGGTGGCCGTCGCCGGGTCGTACGCGTAGCCGTTGGCGAGGTTGGCGCCGCCGGAGACGCCGCCGACCGAATAAACCTTGCCGTCGTACGCCGCCGCCGCGTTGTCCATCACCGCCACCGGATAGTTAGGGGTGTCGATCCACGGGGGTGCGTACGGTGACGGCTCGAACGGGACGCCGGGCTTGCTGTCTCCTCGCCAGCCGGCCGAGACCCCGCCGCCCTTGACCATGTTGAGCTGCAACGGCGCCCCGCGCGGGCCGAGCATCTCGAACGCGCCCTGCCGCTCGGTGAGCTCCACCGTCGCCGGTGCGTTGCCGGTGTTGCGTATCGTCGTCTTGACCGTCTTGACCTGGCCCATGGTCTGGGTGCCGTTCACCGATGGCTCGGTGACGGTCAGCCGGCCCGCCTTGAGGGTGAATTCCGCTCGGGTCGCCTGGTCGGCCGCCACGTCCACCGAGGAGGAGACGGGTGTGTAGTTCCCCCGCGATCCGGTGAACTGGTGGCTCCCGGTCACCGAGGAGTACAGCCAGTAGAAGCCGTCGCCCAGGTTGTCGTCGTCGGGCGTCGGCGCCGTGGTGGCCTTCTCGGCCGGTTTGCCGTCACTGGTCACGGTCGCGGCGTTGAGGCCGTCGCCGGTGTTGCCGTCGAGCACCCGGCCGACCACGAGTCCTCCGGGGATCGGATCGCAGGTCCGGTTGAGCAGCGAGACGTTGTCCAGCTCCCACCACCACGCGTACGAGCCCCGGTAGTGGAACCGGATCCGGACGTCGGGCTTCCCGCCGGCGTTCGGGATCGGCACTTCCTCCACGACCGGGCCGCGCCGGCTCGCGGTGGTCCAGGTCGACGCCGTGCTCCAGGTCGTGCCGCCGTCGACGCTCACCTCGACGTTGGCGAACCCGTTGAGTGCCCGGTAGTCGCTGTTGAACCGCAGCACGGGCGCCGGTACGCCGGTCAGGTCCAGGGACGGCGTCATCAGATCGGTGTCGATGGTCGTGCCCGATCCGGCCGCGTCACTGTCGGCGATGGCGTACTTGCCGGTGCCGCCCGTGAGGTTGCCCCGGTTCTTCGGGTCGGTGAACGCCCAGCCGCCGCTTTCCGTGCGGTTCACCACGCTCCAGCCGTCCGGTGCCGACTCGGCCTCGAACGCCTCCGTGATCACCGGAGTGCCGTACGTGAACCGGTATCCGGCCGCGGAGCAGGTGTTCTCCACGGGCACGGCGACGTCCTTGGCCTGGTCGCCGTCACCGACCACCAACGGCTCGGTGACCTCCTGGTACGACGGGTACATCGCCTTGACCGTCAGGCCGTACGTGCCGCTCGGCAGCTCCACGCTGTACGCCCCGGTGGCGGGGTCGGTGAACACCGGCGCACCGGGCTTGCCCGCCACGTCGATCCGCGCGTAGAGAGGCCAGCCATGTCCCGAGCCGTCCTTCACCACGCCGGAGACCCGGCGCTTGGGCACGGCGGCGAGCGTGAAGTCGGCGGTCACCGTGCCGCCGTCGGTCACCGTCACCGTCTTGGTCTCCGTCGCGTACCCGAAGGCGGAGACGGCCACGTCGTGCTCGCCGACGGGCAGGCTCAGCCGGTAGGCGCCGTCCTCGCCGGTGACGGTGCCGCTGCCGCCCACCCGTACGGATGCGCCGGCGATCGGCTCGCCCGCCTCCGTGGTGACCTTGCCGAACACCTGGCCACTCGGGCCGGCCACGCAGTTCGGGAACTTCATCGCCCCGACCCGGGTGTGCCAGTCGGCGGAACTGGTCGCCGCCAGGTATTCGGAGGTGAACCAGAACGTGCAACCATCGGTCGGGTCCACGGACATGGAGCTGTAGTCGCCCCAGCGGGCCGCCGAGTGGGTCTGCGCCCCCGTGCCGGCGATCAGGGTCCGCTCGCTCTGCCCGAGCATGCCGAGCGGGTCGCCGGAGAGCCGGCCGGCCACCCGGATCGAGGGGAATGACGTGCTTCCCGAGGCGGAGTATCCGAACGCGATGTTGCCGGCGACGTCGATCGCGCCGCTGGCCATCCAGCGATGCTCGGCGTCGGGGGCGTAGGTGCCCTGCTGGTGGATGGTCCAGTCCGCGGGGCCGGTGCTTCGCAGCTCATACCAGCGCACACCGGCGTGGTCGGTGCCGTCGGCGTCCACAGTGTGGTTGAGCGCGATCGAGGCGTGGTCGCCGAAGTTGCGGTACGCGGCCCGGTACATCAGCCGATCGGGGATCGAGTCCAGCCTGGCTGTGGTGCCCTGCTGGGGTATGCAGGAGCGGGCGTAGTCGCACATGTTGGAGTCGAACGGCTCGGTCTCCAGGAACCGGCTGGGCGCCAGGTTGTTGCCGAACGTGGAGTTCGCCGGGTTTCCCCAGTCCACCTTGAAGTCCCACATCAGCAGCCGGTCGGTGGGAGAGATGCCCCAGGCGTCGTCGTCGAACATCACGAACGGGTTCGGCGCGCCGGCCGGCGGGGCCTGGCCCTCCACGTCGGAGGGCAGCAGGCCGCCGAAGTCCGGGCCGAGGTGGAAATACACCATACGGGCCGGTTGCCCGGTGAGCATCTTCTCCCGCTCGAACGCCACCGCTCCGGCGCCGGCGAACGACGGCGAGAACTCGTTGGTGGTCATGTAGTACGCGTCCGGCCAGATCCCGTACTTCGGGTAATCGTTCATCCGGCTCTGGTGGTAGAAGAAGTCGTAGCGGTAGTAGGCCCCGGTCGGATCGGGGGTCTGCGAGATCGCCATGCACTGGTGGTAGCCGGCGGACCCGCCGGGCAGCGCGAACTGGGTGACCATCCACCTGTCGGCGGCCTCGTCGTACAGCACCACCGGGTCACCGTCGTTGGTGGTTTCGCACGGCCCGCCGAATCCGCTGAACAGTGCGTTGGCGGGCAGGGGGCCGAGCAGGAGTCCGCCGCTCTTGTTGTAGACCGCGTACGAGAGATTAACCATCTGCACGTAGTGGCCGGGACCCACGTCACCGTTGGTGTCCGGGGGTAATACGCCGTTGACGTTGCCGACACCTTCGAAGTCGACGGTGAACTCTGGGATCTGGGTAGCGGTCAGTTCCTGTTGCACCACGTTACTGCCCGCTTTGGCCGGCGCCTTCTCCACTTCGCGCGGCAGCGGCCGGCTCGACTGCTCCGCGATACCGGCGTTCACGGCACGATTGCGGCTCGGGGGAAGATCCCGTAATTTCCCAGAAATATCGTGTTTGATGGCTTCACGTACTTCGGGCTTGGGAGCGGCCGCTGTCGTGGCCGTCTGACCAGCAGGTTGTGCGGCGGCCGGCAGGCCGCTCAGGAGCGTGAGCAGGGTGGCGGCAGCGGCCACCCACGATCCCGCTCGTAATAATCCAGGGCGCTTCTTGCTCAAGAGGGAAAACCTCCTCTGGCGGCCTATAAGGGTGTCGGCCGCCGAAAGATACGGAACGGGACACCTTTCTTTGCGGTGGGGTTACAGCCCGCCGCAAAGTCCGGGGCGATGGGGCTGCGTGGTTGTCGCAGTCCGCGCTCATCGTCAACTGCAGAGGTTCTTTCCTCAAGATCAGAATAGGTGTAATAGTGGGGCAGAATCGGCCCGGAAGGGCTCAGGTTTCGTCTTGACTACAAAAGATGAAGAAGGAAAGTTTCTTATTGACTCTCCCCGGCCGCGATTGCTTTCCTTGGCGCATGAGCGTTAACCCGGCGGATGACTTCGGCGAACAGCCGGTCATCTTGTGCGTGACCGCCAGTCGCGCCAAGCGAGCACGAGTGGCTCGATTGATGAGCGGCTCCGGCACCGTGCTGATGTTTCCCGACCTGGAGTCGATCCGTAGCGTGCTGTTCAGTGCGCAGGACGTCACCTCCGCCCCGGTGACCGGGACGGAGGCGGTGGTGCTGGGCAGCCTGGTCATCGATCCCGACCGGCAGCAGGTGAGCTGGGCCGGCACCGCCCTTCCCCTGACCCGCATCGAACGTGACATGCTCGCGGTCCTGGCCGCCCCGCCCCTGCGCGTGTGGACGTACCAGCAGTTGTACGAAAGCGTGTGGGGCGCCGACTATCTGGATGACGCGTCCGCGGTCCGCTCGGCGGTCAAGCGGCTGCGCGCCAAACTCCGCGACGCCGGCGTGACCGTCGTCGTCGAATCGATGCGCGGGGTGGGATTCTCCCTGGCCGGCGACCTATGCCTCACCCGGCCACCAGAGGGTGACCAGTTCGCGGCCGGATGAGCCGAGGTCGGACAGGCATTCCTCGGTGAGACCGGCGTTCGTCAGCGCTGCGGCGACGTCGTCGCGGCGCTCCGGTGGCAGGCAGAGGCGGCGGCGGGTGACGTCCACGAGGGTCGCGAAGCTGCCGTATTCGGCCATCGCCGGGCGGGTCCAGTGCTCGGCCTTCACCTGCAGGCCGAGCGCTTGGAGGATCTCGATCACCTGCTCGGCCGTCGGGCCTTCGGGCCGGTCCAGGCCGTGGAACTGCTTCCAGTACGGGTTCAGATCGGCCAGCGGGTGCCGTACGGTGATCTCCGCGACCACCCGGCGGCGAGCGTGCCCGGTCAGCGCCGCGATGAACGGCGCCAGATCCGCCACGTTGTAGATCACATGGTGGCAGAGCACCACGTCGGCCTCCGGCACTGTGGCGGTGGCCTCGGGCCAGGTGCCGCAGACGACCACGGGGGTCAGGCCCAGCGGCGCGGCGCGGCGCACCAGGTCGTCGAGGAGCGGCTGGTGCGAGTCCACCGCGGTGAGAGCGGTGGTACGGGAGGCCAGGGGCAGACTGGCCGCGCCGGCCCCGGCGCCGACGTCGAGCACCGAGCCGCTGGGCCCGAGGGCCTCCATCGCCCGCTCGTACGACGGTCCGCAGGGCGCGGCCAGATAGTGGTCGGCGCGGCGGGCGAAGACCTCGTCCGGCAGGACCCAGGGCGACTCGGTGACGCCGGACAGGATCGACTCGGGAATGCGCCATGCCGCCAGGTCCTCGGCCCAGGCACGGAGCAATGCGGTTGCGCGCACGATCCCTTCCCCCTTTCTCATGTGACCGCTCCTAGCCTGCGCCTGAGCGTGCGGGAGGCCAAATCGACCAGCAGGATCACCGCGAGAACGGCGATGACCAGGGTCGACAGCTCGTCGTAGCGGAAGAGCTTGAGCGAGACCGCCAGCTCCTGACCGATTCCCCCGGCGCCGACGAAGCCGAGCACGGTCGAGGTGCGCAGGTTGCACTCCCCCTGGTAGAGCAGCAGCGAGGCCAGGCCGGGCGCGGCCTGCGGCACCACGGCGAGCGTGGTGGTGGCCATCCGGCCGGAGCCGGTGAGGCGCAGCGCCTCGACGGGCGCGGGGTCCACCGCCTCGAGTTGCTCCGCGCAGAGCTTGGCCAGCAGCCCCGCCCCGTGCACGGCGAGAGCCAGCGATCCCGCGGCCGCTCCGGGCCCGAGCATCGCCACGAACAGCAGCGCCCACAGCAGGTCGGGGACTCCGCGCAACGCCGCCGCGGTCGTCCTGGCCGCCGCTCGCAGGGCCGGCGCTGCCTCGACGTTGCCCGCGATCAGCACGGCGAGCGGCAATCCCAGCAGGGCGGCGAAGAACAGGCCGGTCAGCGAGATCTGCACGGTCTCCACGAGCGCGCCGGCCACATCCGCCAGGAACGCGCCGGACAGGTCGGGGGACAGGAAGCCCTCGAGGAGCAGGAGGGCTCCTCCAGCCCCGTCGGCGAGCGCGCCGATGCTCAGCCCGGTGCCGTGCACGGCCCAGCCGAGCACGAGGGCGAGCATCAGGGCATGTCCCCAGCGCGGCCACCCCGGACGCCGGCTCATCGGGGACGTCCCCCATCGCCATAGACTCCCGCAGCCGTCGTCTCGTCGAGGGATGGCCCGTCGTGAACGAGCCTGCCGTCGCGCATGGCCAGAATGCGCGGAAAGCGCCGGGCCACGGCCAGGTCGTGGGTGGCGACCACGACCGTCATCGATCCGGCCGGCGAGCAGAGGGCGTCGACCACGGCCGCCGCGGTGACCGGATCCAGCCCGCTGGTCGGCTCGTCGGCCAGTAAGAGCCGCGGACGGGGGAGCAGGGCGCGGATGACGGCCACCCGCTGGCGCTGCCCGCCGGACAGCTCCCGGACGCGCGCGGGCAGCGAGTCCGTGATCCCATGCCGGTCGGCGAGGGCCGCGAGCCGTTCCTCCTGCGCCGCCGGCACCCGGCCGCCGAGCACCCTCACCCAGTCGCGCAGGGTCCAGGACGGGCTGGTGCCCATGGTGGCGTTCAGCCGCGCCGACAGCCCGGGCACCAGATCTCCGCCCTGCCGGACGAACCCGCTGGCTCGCCGGATCGCCCGCCGCTCGGCGGCGCTGCCGTACGGGTCCGACCCGCCCACCCGGACCGTGCCCGTGATGGGAACCGCGCCGAGCAGTGCCCGCAGGAGCGTGGACTTGCCCGCGCCCGAGGGCCCGAGCAGCGCCACCTGCTCACCTTCCGCGATCCGCAAGGTGACCCGGTCGACCGCGCGCAGCCGCCGGTCGGGGAAATCCACGCTCAGCTGTCGCGTCTGGACGTCGATGTCCGCCTCCGTTCCGTAGGCTCACTGCTTGACGGTGAGCAGCCCGAGGTCGGCCGCGGCGCGGCGGACCTCGTCATAGTCGGCGGCGGTGACCGTCACATAGCGTTTGGCCCGCATCAGGTCGAGCAGCGCCGGATCCTCGATCGAGGTGAAGGCCTCGGTCAGGACGGCACGCGCGCGCTCTCCGAGCGCCGCGCGCATCACCCACGGATAGCCCTGGACCCGGCGCTCGGCGATCACGCGCAGCTGCCCCGCCGGGATCTTGCCCTCTTTCTCCAGACGCCGCAAGATGCGCAGCTCGATCCCGCCCGCGTCGGCCTGCCCGCTCAGCACCGCCTGCGCGGTGGCGTCGTGCCCGCCCGTGAACGTGACCTTCCGCAGTGGCGGGCACTCGTCCACGCGCCGCGGCGAGCACGTCGCACCCGCCTCGGTCAGCATGATCCGCGGGTAGAGGCTGCCCGACGTGGAGCTGACGTCGCCGAAGGCGAACGACCGGCCGGCCACGACGATGTCCTTGCGCAGATCCTGGTACGGCGCATCGGCGCGGACCACGACCGCGGAGACGTACTGCGGCGTCTCGGTGGCGTGGTCGACCTCGGTGACCAGGGGAGTGAGCTGGACCTGCTGCTCGGCTTGGACGTAGCTGAGCCCGCCGAGGTAGGCCAGGTCGATCCGGCCCGCGGCGAGCGCCGCGACGACCCCGGCGTAGTCGGAGGCCACGAACAGGTTCACCGGCACGCCGAGCCGGCGTTCCAGGAACGTCGCGAACGGCTCGTACTTCGCGCGCTGTTGTTCGGGGGAGATGTTGGGGATCAACCCGACACGCAGCGTGTCAGGGATCGCCTGCTCGTTCGCGGACCCGTTCACGGAGGTCTCGCCCGCACCTCCACACCCCGTGATGAACGAGGTGGCCAGGAGCAGCGCGAGCAATAAGTGGCGCATAACGGTACCTAACCACGGACGTATGGGGAGGTGCTTACGAAGCTGTGACGTCGTCCGGAGCGTCGCTGACGGTGGAGATCATTCGGCATACCGTGAGCTGCATGAGTGCCGTGCGATTGCTGACGGCCGATCAGGCGCCGCTGCTGGCCCGCCCCTTCTACGGGAACGGCGATCCGGGGCCTATCGTGACCGCCCTGGCTCATGTGCCCGAGCTGCTGGAGGTGGCGCTGCCGTTCATCGGAGCCGCCCTCGGCCCGTCCGCCCTGTCGTGGCGGACCAAGGAGCTGGTGATCGTGCGGGTCTCGGCGCTTGCCGGTTGCCGCTACTGCGTGCAGACCCACACCGCGGTCGCGCTGGATGCGGGCCTGTCCCGCGAGGAGATCCTCGCGCTGCGCTTGTCCGGCGACTATCGGGAGGTGTTCGCCGACGCCGCCGAGCGCGCGGTGATCGCCTGGTCGGACGCCGTCGCGGGAGGGCATGGCCCGGTGCCCGACCAGGCGCGGGCCCGGCTCCGCGAGCATGTCGCCGATCACGAGATGGTGGAGCTGACCGTGGTCGCGGGGACCACCCTGATGCTCAACCGCGTGGCCACGGCGCTCGACCTGCCCACCGCGCCCGACACGCTGTCCAGGCTGAGGCTGGAGGACCTGCTGTGAAGGTGAGGGGATCCGATGAGCACAGTCGCTGAGGCGGTGGCAGAAGGACGGCTTCCCGGCCGGGTCTGGATGTATGCCGACTACCACTGCAACCTCGCCTGCACCTACTGCCTGACCGAATCCGCGCCGCAGGTCGCGCGCCGCGAGCTCGGCCACCAGCGGATGGTCGAAATCGCCGCGGAGGCGGCGCAGCTGGGTTTCACCGACCTCGGCGTCACCGGCGGCGAGCCGTTCCTGGTGATGGGGTTGCCCAAGACTCTGGCGGACATGGCCGAGCACCTGCCCGTGCTGGTGCTCACCAACGGCACGCTCTTCACGCCCAAGCGGCTCGATCGGCTCGAGCCGATCCTGGGGCGGCCGGTGGCGATGCAGATCTCGCTGGACCGCCCCGACCCCGACGCCAACGACGAGATGCGCGGCCCGGAGAACTTCGGCAAGGTCGTCGAGGCGATCCCACGACTGGTGGAGCGCGGCGTCAAGGTGCGCATCGCCACCACCGTCGAGTCGATCGAGGACGCCGAACTCGACCGCCTCTGCTCCCTCCACCGCGACCTCGGCGTGCCCGACGAGGACCACATCATCCGGCCGATCGTCCGGCGAGGCCGCGCCGCCGACCACGATCTCGGCGTGATGGCCCGGCAGCAGGACCTGCCCGCCGAGCTCACCATCACCACGGACGGGGCGTTCTGGAGCCCGTTCGGCCCCACCGTGTCCGCCGGCGTGGTCGACACCGATCTGCTCATCACGCGCACCACCCGTCCGCTCGGGGTGCCCGCCCGTGCTCTGCTCCGCCTCGTCGAGAACCGGCCGGCCGGCGAGGACGTGGCGCTGAACATCCGTTGAGCGTGAGCCGTACAGTGTCCGGTCGGGCACTATCTGACAACCCCGCCCCGAGGTTGGGTAGGGGGCAGCCTCTCTTCGAGGAGTATGCCGATGTCCGACGTCGCCACCCTCTCGCGCGGTGCTCCCGCCACCCTGGCGGTGGTGCGCGTGGCCACTGCGCTGTTGTGGATACAGAACGCGGGCTGGAAGACGCCCGGCGACGGGTTCGGCCAGACGTCGCCGCCACGCGGCCTGTTCCTGTTCACGGGGTACGCCGTGCAGTATCCGGTGCTCCCGCCGTACTCGTGGCTGGTCGAGCACCTGGTGCTGCCCAACTTCACGATCTTCGGCTGGCTGGTGCTGCTGGTCGAAGCGGGGCTGGGGGCCTTCCTGCTGGTGGGGCTCGCCACGAAGTGGTGGGCGCTGATCGGCATCGGGCAGACCTTGGCGATCACGCTGTCGGTGCTGAACACGCCGAACGAGTGGCACTGGGCGTACTTCTTGATGATCATGGTGCATCTCGCGCTCTTGGCGACGGCGGCGGGACGCTACTACGGGGCGGACGGACTGCGGGACCCGGAGCGCCGCGTCGGCTGGGCGCCGGATCGGTACGCGCTCGCGCTCGGCATCGCCTCGGTGGTCAGCGCCGTGTTCGTGGTCACCGGCGGCGACTGGCGCTTCGTCGAGATGACCCCGGTGACCGCGTCCGTCGGGGTGGTGCTCGGCCTGGTGGCCTGCCTGGCCGCGCGCCTGGGCCGCCCGCCGCTGGTGCTCGCCGCAGGCGCGCTGTTCCTGGTGGCGGCCGTGGTGGTGCTGGTCGAGCTCGGCTTGGAGCTTTCGCTGACCGGCGCCACCGCTTCCGTCTTCAGCCTGTGGCTCGGCCTCGGTGCGGGACTGGTGGCGGCGGGGCGTGCGGGAAATACCGCGTGACGGCTGGATCCCACGCGACCCTTGCCTTCCAGAGGGTTGAGATACCTGCTTGAGGCGGCAAAATCGCCGGCGGATGTGACTTTCGTGCCGGTGTGCGGGCACGTGTCGAGGCGAGGGGCCTGGTGCGGTCGCTCCGTCGGCGACCGGCCGAGGCCGCGGTGCCGGCCTCTCATCCGCGAGTGTTTCTGCTGCTGAGGACCTGATATGACACGTCGCGTTCGGGATGTGATGACGAAGGATGTCGTGATGGTGAGCGTCGATTCCACGCTGGTGGCCGCGGCGCGGGAGATGCGCGCGTACGACATCGGAGACGTCTTCGTCATGGAGGATGGACGGCTGGTCGGGGTGTTGACCGACCGGGACATCGTGGTACGGGCGGTTGCGCAAGGCCTGTCACCCGACCTCGTTTCGGCCGGTGACATCTGCAGCCGGACGCTGGTGACCGTCGCTGCCGACGATGGCGAGTGGTACGCCGTGGAGTTGATGCGCCTGCACGCGATCCGCCGGCTGCCGGTGCTCGACAACGACCGGCCGGTCGGGGTGTTGTCGCTGGGCGACCTGGCCCTGGATCTGGAACGCGACTCCGCCCTGGCCGCCATCAGCGCCGCACACCCCAATACCTGAGATCCGAGACGCGCCTACCTCGACGGCTGGCCGATCGCGTGCCGGCGCTGGCCCTCGATGTACGACTTGAGCCGCATCAGATCCTCCTTGAGCTTGGTAGCCGGGTCCGCGCCCAGCAGTCGCGCGACCGCATGGCCGGCCGCGCCCACCACCGGGTTGTAGGACAGCCGCACCTGCACCCGCGTCCTGCCGTCCTCTTCGGGCGTCAGCCGCACCGTCCCGGCGTGGGCGATGAGCTGGCCGTCGGCGGACTTCCACGCGATGTGCCGGCCCTCCTCGCGACTGGTCTCGATGGCGTCGAGCCTGATGAGCCGGCCGGCGGGGCCGGTGATCTCCCAGTGCGAGCGGAGGCCGTCGGCCGAGCGCCGGACCTCGCGGACATCGGGCATGACCGTGGCGAAGATGGAGTAGTCGCTGACCAGCGGCCAGATTTCCTCCGGGCTCGCCGCGATCGAGATGGCGCGGTTGACGTCGATGGCGCGCCGGCCGGCGTTGATGCCCGTGAGTCTGCGGAGCGGGAGGTTGGTGGCGGCGCGGGCGGCGAGCACGGCGCCTGCGCCGCGCAGGGGCCAGGCGATCGCCGGGCGGAATCGGCGGGCGAGGACCCACAGGGCGGCGGCGGCCGTACCGGTGACGAACCTGGCCGAGGGCGCCCAGTGCTGATGGAGCAACTCGGGAGCGGGCGGCCGGGCACGGCCCAGGCCCTGGAGCTGGGGCACGTTCGACGGGTCCCGGTGCACCTTCCACCTCGCATCGACGGCCTTCACCCCGGGGATGCGACGGATCGCGCGCTCCGCCGGTCGCTCCTCGCGGCTGAGCACGTCGCCCTCAAGCCGCGCGACGCGGTTCTCCACGCTCACATGAACGGCGTGTGGATGGGTCAGATAGCGGCCGAGCTCCGCTCGCACACGTTCATGCAGGATCCGGTCGTCCGCGGAACGGCCGGTCAGCCTGAAGCGGGCCTGCGCGGCGATCCCGCGTGAGCGGTTGCGCAGATCGCGGCCCACGCGGCCCAGACCGTGCGAGAGCGCGTGAACGGCGTGCGAGGCCTGATCGCGAACCTTGGCCCGGCGGCTGCGCCCACGGTCAGGGTCGAGCAGATACTCGATGGTGGCGCCGGCGGCGGCGCCGGTGCCGATCATGCCCACGGTCCTGGTCCACGGGCGCCCTGCCGCGGTGGCCACGCCCGAATCGAGATCATGAGTGGCCATGACGTCCCCCTTCCTCGCCTCCTGACCGCGGCTACCCCAGCCCGTGGACCGCTAACGATCTGCTCGCCGGCCGTCGGCCGACTCCTCCCGCCCCATCGGGGTAGAGGAGTCCCTCGTGAGCTTGAACGTGACGCAGAAGTTGATCGCCGCACATCTGGCGAGTGGTGAGCTGCACCCAGGTGAGGAGATCGGGCTGCGGATCGACCAGGCGCTGATCCAGGACGCCACCGGCACGATGGTGATGCTCGAACTGGAGGCTCTCGCCCTGGACCGGGTACGCACCGAGGTGGCCGTCCAGTACGTCGATCACAACCTGCTGCAGACCGACGAGCGCAACATGGCCGACCACGTGTTCCTCCGCTCGGCCTGCCGCCGGTTCGGCATCTGGCACTCGCGCCCGGGCAACGGGGTGTCCCACCCCACCCACATGCAGCATTTCGGCGTGCCGGGCAAGACGCTCGCCGGGTCCGACTCGCACACTTGCGCGGCCGGCTCGCTCGGCATGCTGGCCATCGGCGTCGGCGGCCTGGAGGTGGCCATGGCCATGGCCGGGGAGCCGCTGTTCGTCACGATGCCCGAGATCTGGGGCGTACGGCTCACCGGCGCGCTGCCGCTGTGGGTGAGCGCCAAGGACGTGATCCTGGAAATGCTGCGCCGTCACGGCGTACGAGGCGGCGTGCACCGGATCATCGAATACCACGGGCCCGCACTCGGCACGCTGACCGCGATGGACCGGCACGTGATCGCCAACATGGGCGCCGAGCTGGGCGCCACCACCACGGTCTTCCCCTCCGACGAACGGGTCCTGGAGTTCCTGCGCTCGCAAGGCCGGGCCGGCGACTTCACCGAAATCCTGGCCGACCCCGGCGCCGCTTACGACCTGCACGACGAGATCGACCTGTCCACGCTCGAGCCGCTGATCGCCCGCCCCGGCTCGCCGGGAAACGTCATCCCCGTACGGCACGCCGCGGGCGAGCCGGTCCACCAGGTCGTCGTGGGATCCTCGGCCAACCCCGGCCTCCGCGACTTCGCGGTGGTGGCCGACATCCTGCGCGGCAGGCAGGTGCACCCCCAGGTATCCCTGGACGTGAACCCCACCTCCCGGCAGATCCTCACCGATCTCACCAAAATGGGCGCCATCACCGCGCTCCTCGAGGCCGGCGCCCGCATTCACCAGACCGGCTGCCTGGGCTGCATCGGCATGGGCCAGGCGCCCGCCGTAGGCCGCAACAGCTTGCGCACCTTCCCCCGCAACTTCCCCGGCCGCTCGGGCACCCACGACGACTCGGTCTGGCTCTGCTCACCCGAGACCGCCGCCGCCGCGGCGCTGACCGGCGCCATCACCGACCCACGCGACCTCGGCCTCGACCCTCCACGGGTACGCCTGCCGCGGACGGTCAGCGCCGGCACGGCCCTCCTCGAACCGCCGCTGCCGGCCGGCCAGGCACGCGAGGTGGAGCTCAGCAAGGCCCCGAGCATCGGCTCGCTGCCCGAGCTCGACCCGCTGCCCGACTCCCTCACCCTGCCGGTCGTGCTCACGGCCGGCGACGACCTGTCCACCGACGAGATCATGCCGGCCGGCGCCCGGGCGCTGCCCTACCGCAGTAACATCGCGGCGCTGGCCGACTTCGCCTTCACCCAGATCGACCCGGACTATCCGCGGCGGGCCCGCGACGCGGGCCCGCACGCGATCGTCGCCGGCCGCAACTACGGCCAGGGCTCCTCACGCGAGCACGCCGCCATCGTGCCCCGCTACCTGGGACTCCGCGTCGTCATCGCCAAGTCCTTCGCCCGCATCCACTGGCAGAACCTGGCCAACTTCGGCGTGCTGCCGCTGGAATTCGCCGACGAATCCGACTACGACGCCATCGGCGGCGAACTCCATTTCGAAGGCCTGCGCCAGGCGGTCGAAACCGGCACCGAACTGACCGTGAACGGCGTGGTTCTCCGGCACCGCCTCTCCCACCGCCAGCGCGCCATGGTCCTGGCCGGCGGCTGGATCCCTTTGCTGAGACAGCATGCATCGAGGTAGTGCGCGACCTGCTGGGTAGGGGGACGGCGACCACACGATCCATCCACTACTGGGAGGCCGCACATGGGTCAGGGAATCGGCAAGACCGTCCGGGACGTGATGCACGAGGGAGCGCAGTGCATCGGCGCGCATGAGTCCCTGCGCAGGGCGTCGCAGATGATGCGCGACCTGGGGGTCGGCGCGCTGCCGATCTGCGGGGACGACGACCGGCTGAAGGGCATCATCACCGACAGGGACATCGTGATCAAATGCTGTGCCGAGGGCAAGGACCTCGACCGGACCGTGGCGATCGAGCTCGCCAGGGGCCTGGTGTGGGTGGAGGCCCGCAGCAGCGTGGAGGAGGCGCTGGAGAAGCTGGAGCAGCACCAGATCAAGCGCCTGCCGGTGATCGACCAGCACCGCATCGTGGGCATGGTCAGCGAAGCGGACCTGGCCAAGGAACTGCCCGACAACAAGCTCGCCGAGTTCGTCCACCGGGTTTACGCCCCCGCGTGAGACGGCATCTGCCCGGGGACGGCGTCCCTCCCAAGTCACCGCCCCCGGCTGGTCCCCTCGGAGGCCACACCATCATCATGCGTCCCCCGACCGGTGATGTGAATGATCTTTGCGCGGTTGGTAGAGACATTTGTGCACTCTTGACCGGTGAATGCCCATCTGTCGGTCAGCGTACGGCCGACGTGGCGATGTCCTCCTCACCACTGCGGTCGGGGCGTAGCCCAGGCGCCAGGCACACGGTGACCAGGACCGAGGCCGCCGCCATCGCGGACATGGCGAGGGAGGGAGAGGTGTATTGAGCGAGGGCGCCGGCCAGAGCGGCTCCGACGCCTTGCATGGTCATCATGCCGGAGGAGTGCAGTCCCAGGGCTTGTCCCCGTACGTCGGCGGGAGTGAGCGCGACCAGCCGCTCCTGTAGCAGGAGGCTGGCCGCATACCCGATGGAGGCCAGCGTGATGGCCACCGCCGCCATCGGCAGCCCGGGACGCAGGATGAAGATCAGGTATGGAACGGCCAGCAGCAGCCGCAGCGGGGCGGCGAGCCGTTCCCGCCACCGGGCCGGGACGAACCGTCCGATGAGCACGTCTCCGGTCAGCATGCCGAAGGCGGCCAAGGCGAACAACAGGCCCGCGTGCTCCGGCGCGTACGGCACGAAGAGCGCCTCGCAGCCGACGATCAGCCCGTTCGGCACCCACAGCGCCAGATAGACGTACCGGCGAGGCGCCGATGACCACAGCCGGACGTTGTTGCGCCACGTGGCGGCGACGGACGGGCGGCCGGAGGCGCGTGCCGGCCTGCGGGCCAGCCCCACGTACGCGATCAGTGCGGCGGCCAGGTCGAGGATCGCCGCGGCGAGCAAGGTGCCCTGCGGGGACAGGGCGCTGACCAGCAGGCCGCCGAGGGCGAACCCCACGATCTGCGTGATGCCCACCGACATGTTGAGCACGGATCGGCCGAGCAGGTAGCCCTGGCGCGGAAGGATCTCGTTCAGCAACCCGAAGCGCACCCCGCCACCCAGCGAAGCGACCAGCCCGAGGCCGAACAGGACGGCGAAGAGCGCCCACACCGGCAGGCCGGGGATCGCCATCACGGCCGTCCCGACCCCGAAGGCCGCGGCCAGGGCGGTCAACGCGGCGCGCGGCGGCAGCCGATCGGCCGCCGACATCAGCGCCGTCGCGCCGATCACCTGGGCGAAGGAGGCGCCGAACATGCTCAGGGCCGACAGGAGCGGCGACCTCGTCGCCGCGTAGACGAGCGTGCCCAGAGCCAGCCCGCTCACCGTCGAGGCCATCGTCTGTACGGCGGAGGCGGCGAACAACGGCGTGAACTCCGGCGCCCGGAAAAGGTCCCCATACGTACGCATGCGGGAATCTCATCGGCCTCAGCGGCTGGACTGTTAAGGTTTCGCAAGGGGGCGAAACATGGGCTGGTGGGAGGTCAACGCGGACACCCTTGCCAGGAGCCGGTTCGTGATCTCCCCTCTCGCCGAGACCACCGCCGGCTTGCTGACCTTGGCGAAGGGCGTGGCCGCGCATCCGAGAGAGCATGCGTGGCTCGATGCCCACCTGCCGGCCTACCGACGCCGGCTGTCCACCGACCCGGTCAGCGCGCTGCTCGTGCGTGCCGCGCTCGGCCACCGCTGGATCGCCGACTTCCTCGTGCCCACGCCCGCCGGCGACGGAGAGGCGACGTTCGAGGACGAACTGGAGCGCATACGTACGACTCCCGCCGAGATCGTCCACACGGACCTGAAGGTGTCGCTGGGCGGGCCGCTTCCCGCCGCGCTGGACCGCACCGATCTGGCCGAACGTGCCGCCGACCTCCTGGCGTGGGTATGGCGGGAGGCGATATCGCCTTACTGGCCGCGGCGCCGCAGGGTCATCGAGACCGACATCGTCGCGAGGTCGGAGCGGTTGAGCCAGGGCGGCTGGGCCGCGGCACTGGATGACATGCGACCGGGGATGCGCTGGCTGGGCGAGGGCCGGCTGCAGATCAACGCACACGACAACCCGCCCAGGGAGCTGTCCGGTGCTCAGTTGCTGTTCGTGCCGGTGACCCCGAGCTGCGGGTGGGTCAGCTGGCACCTGCCCCTCCGGTACGCCGTGATGTACCCGTGCAGGGGCGCCCTCGCCGAACAGGACCGGTTGCCGGTGCCTGACGCCCTGGGCAGGTTGCTGGGGCCGGCCCGGGCGGGGGTGCTCGTTCTTCTCAACAGCCCCAAGAGCACGACCCAGCTCGTGGCGCTGACCGGCCAGGGGCTCGGGTCAGTGGGCCGCCACCTCAAGATCCTGCTGGATGCCCGCCTTGTCCGGCGGCACCGCATCGGCCGGTCCGTCTTCTACTCCCGGACGAAGATCGGCGAGGCCTTGATCGAGGGCCAACGAGACGACTGACGCCGGCGGGCACGGCGGCCCGCCGTCGCCGGCTACCGGTAGGTGAGGTCGGATGAGGAGTAGATGCAGTTGGTGCCGTCCGCTCCGGTGCCCACCTGGGTGGGCTCGTCGCCGGTGTTGTTGCCGTTGTACTTGCGGCAGATCACCATGGCCCGGTTCGGGTCGTTGACGATCGTGATCCCGGTGAACCGGGCGGTGTCACCGTAGTTGACGTTGACGCCGGCCACCGTGTTGCCCGGGCGGGTCAGCGTGACGTTCCGGATCACCACGTTGCGCTGGTACTGCGTCGAGCAGTTGCCGCACGAGCGGTAGAACGTGCCGAAGTTGCTGGCCTGGAAGTTCTGGACGGTCAGCGTTCCGGGGCCGTTGTGCTGGAAGACCTTGTCGCCGGCCGACCGGGCGCCACCACCGTCCACGAGGAAGGCGGGCGAGCCGCTGCCGCGGAACGTGGCCGCGTCCTCGCCGACGTCCTCCCACCACACGTTGCGCAGCGTGCAGGGGCCGGTGCAGTGCACGCCGTCGCCGGCGGGCGCGCCGATGATGACGTTGGAGAGCGTCGCACCGGGGGCGAGCCGGAACATCGGGTCCTGGCTCTCCTCCTGGCTGCCGTCGCCGATGCAGCAGTAACGGCGCATGCCGCCGTCCAGGCCGCTTGCCGGCACCTCGATGGTGCCGTTCACGCCGACCTGCCCGGTCGGTGTCGGCCAGCTCGGGGTGGGCGGTGGCTGGCTGCCGACCTCGAAATCAAGGTAGTCGAGGTTGGGGAGGCCGGCGGCAGTGGTCGGGTTCAAGCGGATGGTGTTGCCGCCGGCGTTCACCGAGACGGTCACGGTCTTGGTGACCCAGGTCGACCACGCGCCGGTGCCTTCGAACGATGGGGTCTGGACGGTGGATCCGTTGACGATCAGGCCGGCGGGCCGCGCCGTGGTGGTCCCGTTGGCGAACCGGATGCCCAGCGTCGCGGTGCCGGCGGCGGAGGCGTTCACGGTGAACTGGGCGTAGGCGCCGGAGGCGTTGTTGCCGTTGCAGAAGCCGCTGCCGGAGTAGCCGGCCCAGTTGGAGTCGATGGTGCCGGTGCAGGTCGCCGGCGAGGTCTCGGCCTCGTAGCGCGTGGGCGCGGCCTGCGCGGCCGAGGGTGAGAGTGCGACGAGTACGCCGGCTAACAGGCCGGCGCACGCGATGACGGTTTTCAAGCGCATCGTTCGTCTCCGTGGGGGCTCGTCGTAGGTGCCTATCGGGGCTGGTAAGCGCTTTCCGTACGGTGAGCAGAGTTAAGCACCCACCACCGGGCGTGGAAAGGCGTCATGCGGCGACCTCCTCGCCGCGGCGCGGCCGACCCCGCCGGGAGCGGGCAAGTCGGGCGAGGTCACGGGCGGCAAGGCGGTGGGGAAGGGGAGGACTGTCCTCAGGCTGTGCAGGTGAAACTTTCACGAGAGGTGATGCCCGTGAGGGGCCTTCATGCCTCGGTGGGCGCTTCGGTCGAGGGCTCAGCGATGAGGAACGCGGGTGTCCACCGGCTGAGCGCGGCGCCGAGGACGCTCCCGGCGGTGGCGCTGCCGAGGACGATGCTCCAGGCGATCGGCCCGAGCGGGGTGCAGCCGAAGAAGCGGCTCACGATCGGCGTTTGGATGACGGCGGCGAGCACGGCGGCCGAGCTCAGACCGGCCGTCAAGACGTTGCGGTCCAGGCCGCCGGTCAGCAGGGTCTGGCCGAGCTGGGTGCCGACCAGGGCCGCGAGTGCCACGGTGGAGGCGCGGCGGGAGCGGCCGGTGAGGCGGGCGGCGAGCCACGCGCCGCCTGCTCCGGCGGTGGTGGCCAGGGCCCGGGTCGTCATCTCCTGGGTGAGCGGCTGGCCGAGGGAGATGTCGGGGCCCTCGCGGAGCAGGTGCGCGACGTCGTACCTGCTGGGCGGGCGCAGCGCGATCGCCAGCGCGGGCGCGAGGTCGGTGAGCAGGTTGACGAGCAGCAGCTGGCGGGCATTGAGCGGGGATCGGCCGGTCAGGGCCGTGCCGAGCACGGTGAAGGCGATCTCGCCGAGGTTGCCGCCCAGCAGGATGCCCAGCGCGTGCCGTACCGACGACCACATGGCGCGGCCCTCCACCAGCGCCTCGATGATCGTTTCCAGCCGGTCGTCGGAGACCACGAGGTCGGCGGCGGCCTGCGCGGCCGGGGTGCCGCGGCGGCCGAGCGCGATGCCGACATCCGCCAGCCTGATGGCGGCGGCGTCGTTGGCCCCGTCGCCGGTCATCGCGACGACCTTGCCCAGCCGCTGGTACGCCTGGATGATGCGGACCTTCTGCGCCGGGCTGCACCGGGCGATCACGTCGATCTCCGGCAGCCGCCGGTCCAGCGTGGCGTCGTCGAGCCGGTCGATCTCCGCCCCGGTGATGATCTGGTTGGGCTTGTGTCCGGGGTTCATGGTCGCCGCGATCGCGTCGGCCGTCGCCGGGTGATCGCCGGTGATCATGACGGTCTGCACACCGGCTTCGCGCAGGTGCTCGACCGCCGGGGCCGCGCTGGTGCGCACCGGGTCGGCGAGCGCGAGGAAGCCGAGGAACACCAGGTCGCGGATCGCGTTCTCGTCGACCTCGTCCGGCGTGATCGCCATGCGGCGCTCGGCTACGGCGAGCACCCGGTGGCCGGCTCCGGCGAGCCGCTCGGCCAGCTCCGTCATGGCCGCGCGCTCACCGTCCGTCAGATCTCGCTCGGAGCCGGCCAGCAGGCGCCGCCGGCAGCGGGACAGCACGACCTCAGGTGCGCCCTTGACGCTGAGCAGGGTGTCCTTGCCCGACCGGCCGAGGGTGGCGTGGAAGCCGCGCGACGGCTCGAACGGCAGCACGAGGAGCTTGTGCCAGCCGCGGTGCCCGGTTCCCGGCCGGATCCTGGCCCGGCGCGCGCACTCCACGACGGCGCGATCGGTCCGGTGCGCCAGGTCATGGGGATGCCGCGCGTCCGGGCTGGCCCGCAGCGCCGCCGCGACCACGGCCCGGCACGGATCGTCCAGCGACTGCGGCGGGCAGCCGTGGGCGCCGTCGTGAACCTCGCGCACCGCCAACCGGCCTTCGGTCAAAGTGCCGGTCTTGTCGAAGCACAACACGTCCACCCGCCCCAGAGCCTCGATGGTTCGCGGGTTACGCACCAGCGCGCCGAGGTCGGCCAGCCGGCGGGCGGCGGCCAGCTGGGCGGCGTTGACCAGGAACGGCAGCCCTTCGGGCACCGACGCGATCGCCAGGTTCACCGCCGCGCCCAGACTCTCGCGGACCGACGTGCCGTGCAGCAGCCCCGCCCCGACGACCGCGGCCCCCGACCCCAACGCCACCGGCAGACTCCGGCGGGTGAACCGGCGCAGATGGACCTCGACGCCGGTGGTGGGCGCGCTCTGCCGGGCGGCCGCCATGCTGCGCCCCACCTCGGTGTCCGCGCCGGTCGCCACGACGACCGCCACGGCCCGGCCGGCCGCCAGCGTCGTGCCCTCGTACAGCATGGAGCGGCGCTCGGCGACCTCCGCGGCGACCACCGGCGCCGGGTCCTTCACCACCGGCAGCGACTCCCCGGTCAGCGACGACTCGTCGGCCTCGACCCCCTCCGCCTCCAGCAAGCGGCAGTCGGCGGGGACGACGTCGCCGGGACCGAGCCGGACCACGTCGCCCGGCACAAGCTGCTCCGCGGTGACGACACGGTCGATGCCGTCGCGGCGGACGGTCGCCCCGACCGCCGATCGCGCCATCAGGTCGGCCAGGGCACGGTCGGTGCGTACCCGCTGCACGGCGCCGGTCAGCGCGGACAGCCCGGTGACCCCGGCCACCAGCCCGGCGTCCACCAGCGATCCGACGACCGCGCTCAGCGCCGCCCCGCCGGCCAGGATGGGGGTCAGCGGATTGGCCAGCTCTTCCATGAACGCCGTGCCCAGGCTGGTGCCCAACGGCTCCAGGCGACCGCCGGCCCGCCACCGCCGTCGTGCCTCGTCGCCGGTCAGCCCGCCATCGGTGGTGTCGAGCCGGCGAAGAACGGCCGCCGGCGGCATCAGGTGCCACGGCGGGCGCGCGGCGGCGCGCGTGGGCGTACGCGTGTGCAGGTGATGGGCGCGCCACACCCCGTCGAAGAAGCTCAGCGCCGCGCCCGCGTTGACCGCTGCGATACTCCGCGCGGCCGGCCGCGCCGGCCCGCCCTCCAGCGCGGCCACCGCGCCGATGCCGGTGGCCGCCTGCGCCAGCATGATGCAATCGCGGTCCACGCAGCGAGCCGCCGCCACGGCCTCCACCAGCAGAACCACCGTCCCGAACTCCGATCCGACCAGCACATGCGCGCCCCACGGCGGCGGCGAGCCGTCCTGGTGCACGCCGATGCCGCAGTCCGCGGCGCCCAGCGCCCGCCGATCACTGGAGATCATCATGACCGCTCCGCCGTCGGCCTGGAGCTCGCGGACCGCGGCGGTCAGGCCACGGGAGCGCTCCACCACGGCGTCGGCGTAGCCGGGCCGCGCCCGCTGGTCGTCGGTGGCCAGCACGATTCTGAGGCCGGCCCGGCGTGCCGCGCCGATCACCGCGTCGAGGCCCGCCGCGGTCTGTCTCTCTGCCGCCATCACGGCATCCAGCCGCCGGCCCCTGGCCAGGCCGAGGACCACCTCGGCCCGGCCCTTGGCCAGCCGCCGCCGCTCCCGTGCCCCGGTGCGGCCGCGCAGCTCCAGCTCCTCGACCGGCCCCAGCACCCACTCGCCAGAACGGCGGACGGTCCGGACGTCGTCGGGCGCGAACAACGCGAAACCGGCCTCGGCCACCTCGCCGGCGTCCACCCCGGCCAGCGGGACCAGGTCGGTCAGCTCCCACCGATTCGAGCGCAGGGCGACCTCGTCCAGCATGAGCGTGTCGAGGCGGCCCAGCAGACGCAGCACCGCCCGGTCCATCACCAGCGCGCCGCTCCGTGCCAGCACCGTCCCCAAGTGGGAGGCAAACGCGGCCCGCCCCGCCTCGGTCGCCTTGGGCAGCGTGGCAAGACCCACGGCCGCCGCCCGCCGCCACCCCACCAACGGCATGGCCGCGGGCACCGCGGCCGCCCCGAAGGCCAGCACCCGCCGCTGGTAACGCTCCACCGGGCCGTCGGGCAGCCGGCACGGGCGCTCGACCACCACGGGATCGGCTCCGGCGTGCTCGGGACCGCGGATGAACCGTGGCTCGGCCTCCTGCCACGCCTGCTGAGAGGCCCGGGCCTCCTGCCACTGGCCGATCCGCTGGGCGACGTCCAGCACCACGCCCGACCCGCCCGCCGCGAGGGCGTGCGTCAGTCCGGCGGCCATGGAGACCAGCGACTCCGCCCGCTCCTGCCCGTGCAGGTGGTCGGCGGCCACCTCACGCAGCCCTGGATGCAGCGAAGCGGCCGAGATGAGACCGGCCAGCTCGGTCGGCAGCGGCGCCCACGGCGCCAGCCGGGTGAGACCGGACAGGGCCAGCGCGGCCGTATCGACGGCCAGGTTCGGCAGCGCGCGGGTACGCGCAGGGCCCTCGGCGGGGTGGTGCAGCTCCTCCTCGGCGATCTCCTCATCGACGTTGATCGGAGCGGACTCGGCCTGCGCCACCAGAGCCACCAGCTCCCGGCGCGGCGGCGGCGGGTCGGCCAAGGCGACCACCACCCGGCACGCCGGGGCGTTCACCCGAGCCCACAGCACCCCCGGATGCCCCTGCAGCGTGCGCTCCACCCGGCGCGCCACGCGGGCGCCGCCCGGGCCGTGCACACCGTGCGTCTCGATATGCAGGCGACCGGGGCACTCCCACACATCCCGCGCATCGCGCTCACCACCCAGCAGCCAGCCTGCCACCCCGGTGACCAGACCCACCGCGCCAGAGACTGGGGCCGGTGCCCGCAGCCCCATCAACGCCATGTCTCTCCTTCCCGCACGTTCTGTGTCTGCTAGTGCCCGAGCCGGCTCTAGTCATGCCAGGGTGTCGTCGCGGGTGGAGGCATCGTTCACGTAACGCTGCACATGCTGGGGGAAGGTTCGCTGAAATGCCCGGGTTCTTCGTGGCCCGGGTTGAGCGCCGGGGTGCCGGCCGGAGCGAGGCGCTAGGTCAGTGGGCGTCCTCGTACTGCTTCACGACGCTGGCGGCGATGCGGCCACGCTCGCTCACCGGCAGACCTTGCTCCCTGGCCCACCGCCTGATCTCAGTGGACTTCTCACGGCTGATGGCCCGGCCGGTGGCGGCTGCCCCACGTCGCCCGCGAACGGCCCTGTCGGCGCGGACCGGGCGTGCCTTGGTGATGAAGACGGCGAGGGCTTTCTCCAACTTCTCCCTGTTCTGACCCGACAGGTCGATCTCGTAGGTCGTCCCGTCGAGAGCGAACGTTGTGGTTCCGTCGGCGTCACTGCCGTCGATGTCATCGATAAAGGATTCCACGATGCGCTTCACCATGATGTTGCTCCAATTACGTTATGGTTGCACGTACTGTAGCGCCCTTCAGTACATTATGCATCGGCTGGAGCCTGGCCTTCGAATCATGAGCTCCACGAACTGGCCCTGGACCGCAAAGGCCTTCACGCCTACATTCATGAGCCCGGACAGATACTGGTCGCTGATGTGGTCATGCACCCTAATCTTCCGGCCCAACGGGGGTCTCGGCGATTGAAGTCATGCGGTAACCCTCCCGAAGTCAATGGCGATGAGATCGGTTGTGTTGAAGGGGAATTCAACGCTTGCTCAACTGTATCGGCATTGACGGGCTTGCTGTGGGCGTGCGGGAGACCATGAAAATTCCGGTACGCCCGTTCGGGACTCTCGTGTCGTTTGCCCGGAGCGCTCGCGGCTTGAACGACGCGGCATTCGCCAGAACGGCCGCCTTCGGCGCGGTGTCCGATGGCGGCCGCGGTCAGGGAGGGCGGACCTGTACGTGGTCTGAGCGATCAGGACGGGACGGTCAGGACGCGGTCGAGGATCTCTGTGAGGTTGGACGTGCTGGTCGCGAAGTTGAGCCGGGCGAACGCGGCGGTGTCGACCGTGGTGTGCTGGGAGAACTCGGCTCCTTCGCTGAGCTTGACCCTCGCCAGGCGTTCGAGGCGTTCGGCGGGGGCGGCGGTCCCGATCGGGCTTGCCGTGAAGTCGAGCCAGCTCAGGTAGGTGCCCTGCGGGGAGTGGTAGCGCGCATCCCAGGGCAGCGTCGCCGCCCACTCCTCGACCAGGCGCCGGTTGCGCTCCAGGGTGCTCATCAGGGCGGCCAGCCAGTCGTCGGAGCGGCGCCAGGCGGCCACGGTGGCGACCCGGCTGAGGGTGCTCGGCGTTCCGAAGAAGTCGAGCGGGGCCTGGTCCAGCGCGTCGCGCAGCCGGTCGGGGCCGATGTGCGCGACGGCGCAGCGGAGCCCGGCGATGTTGAAGGCCTTCGTCGCCGAGGTGGCCGTGACCGTTCGCGCGGCGGCCGTGCCGATCGTGGCGAACGGCACGTGCCGGTGCGGGGCGAACACCAAATCGGCGTGGATCTCGTCGGCCAGCACCACCAGGTCGAGGTCCTCGGCCGCCGTGGCCAGGGCGCCCAACTCGGCGGGCGTGAAGACGCGGCCGGTCGGATTCTGCGGGTTGACGACCACCAGCATGCGGCAGCCCTGCTCCCGCAGGTGCCCGGCGAGCCCCTCGGCCTGGAAGCGCCACCCCGTCTCGCCGCGAGTCATGGGCAGCGGCACGATGCGCCGTCCTGCCCGGGCGATGCTCGCCAGGAACGGCGGGTACGCGGGGACGTGGATGGCGACGCCGTCACCCGGCTCCGTGGCGTACTCGATCATGACCTGGAGAATCTGCAGCAGGTCGCTGAACACCCGCGCCCGCCCGGGCTCCGGGCGCCACCCGTGGCGAGTGATCATGCGCTCCTCGAACGCCTCGATCACCGGGTCCGCGCCCGGCCAGTACGGGTAGCCGAAGTCCGCGCGCCGCGTGACCTGCAGGATGCTCTCGCTGACGGCGGGCGGGACACCGAAGTCCATGTCGGCCACCCACGCTCCGATGGTGCCGTGGGGCAGGGAGCCCCACTTGACGCCGTGCCCGGAGCGCAGCCGTTCGACGTCGATGGCCTCGAACAGGTCGGCGGGCGGGCGGTTCACGGCGTCACCGCCGTGTGCCGCCCGGCGAGGATGGCGTCGCGCAGAATCTCCATCTGGCCGTGGTGCTGCGCGAGCTCCTCATAGACGTGCAGCAGCGCCGCCCCTTGGGTCAGCTCCCGGTCGGGGCCGAGGAAGGCCGCGGGCGGTGTGCCGCGCAGCGGCGCGGCGGGATCGGCGGCGTGCACGTCCTCGGCGAGCCGGGCTCGTACCACTGCCACCCTGTCCAGCAGTGGGCTGACGGCTCCGGCGGCGGCGAACTCGGCGTCGCGATCGCGGACGACCTCCCGTCCGGCCACGAGCTGCCCCGCCCAGTACGACACCACTCCCAGGCAGTGGGTGAGCAGCGCGTACGGCGAGTTGGCGCCGGGGAGCGGCGGCCTGGTGCTGGCGAGCCGGTCGCCGAGACCGGCGACGATGCCGGCCATCCCGTCCAGGGCGCGGTCGACGTAATAGAGGTAGTCGTCATCGGTGATCACATGGGGCTCCTGCGCGAGATCCGGGGATGAGGTAACCGGCTTAGTAGGTGTACGCAAGATTGCGGCAGCGATATGTAACCTGTCAAGATGGTGTCGTGGGCTTCATCTTCGTCAGCGGCAACCTCGCTCTCGACTTCATGGGCACGCTCAAATGGCGGCGCACCGAGCCGGAGGAGCTCCTGGCCACCCCCGCCGATCTCGGCCGATGGGCCGTCGAGGCCGGGGTGACGAGCGAGGAGCCGGCCGTCGACGCCACGGATCTGCGGCGGCTGCGCACGCTGCGGGAGGCCGTCTACCGGCTCGTGACGACGGCCATGGACGGCCGTCCCTGGCCCGAGGGCGACCTGCGCGTCGTCAACGAGGAGGCGGCCGGAGCGCCGCCGCGGATGACGCTGACGCCTGCGGGGCTCGTTCGTTCCGGAGACGCGGGCACGGTCGCCTCGAGCGTGGCCCGCGCGGCGGCCGAGCTGCTCGGCGAGCTCGGCGAGCTGCGCATCCGCGAGTGCGCCCTGGAGGAATGCACGCGCATCTTCATCGACCGCTCCCGGGGCGGCAACCGCCAATGGTGCGGGATGGAGGAATGCGGCAACCGGGTCAAGGTCGCGAACTACCGCTCCCGCAAGCACAAGGCCGCAGAGATCAGTTGAGACGACTAACAAAGAAAAGGCTTGGCAAGCGCTTTCCCTAGCCGGTAAAACGTTTCGATACGATCACTCGGCTAGGAGCACGCCTGTGAGGCTCATCTTGATCGCCGTGACGGCCTTATCCGTCATGGCGCAGCCACTGTCGGCCATGCCAGCCCTGGCGGCGCCGCTCGACCCGGCGAACGGCCTGAAGTTCGACTTCGGCTCGACCACCAGCCCTCTCGCCGACGGGTACACCCGCGTCGCGCACACCACCCTCTACAGCGCCGAGACCGGCTTCGGCCTCGACCGCGCCGCCGGC
Organism: Nonomuraea turcica; assembly: GCF_030718205.1. Taxonomy (GTDB): domain Bacteria; phylum Actinomycetota; class Actinomycetes; order Streptosporangiales; family Streptosporangiaceae; genus Nonomuraea. The sequence goes on along the minus strand of NZ_JAUZQF010000007.1, from coordinate 22,475 downwards.
TACCGGGACCGAGGCACCGCCGACCCGCTCACCCGCGACTTCACCGTCTCCGGCGAGTACGGCTTCGCCGTGGACGTGCCCAACGGCGAGTACGAGGTCTCGGTCGTCTCCGGCGACGCCATCGCGCCCAACGTCACCTCGCTGTCCATCGAGGGGGCCGGTCGCGGCGTCATCACCGCCGCCACCGGCGCGTACAGCACCTACACGGGCACGGCCGCGGTCGCCGACGGCCGGCTCGACCTGGCCTTCGGCCGGGACGGCCGGGACGGCCGGGTCAACGCGGTCCGCGTCGGCCCGGCCACCGCGCCCACCGGGCTGCGGGTGGCGGGCATCACCGCGAGCGCGACGCCGGCGGTCACGCTGGCCTGGAACGCGGCCGGGGGAGCGGCGGGCTACGAGGTCTACCGCGCCGAGAGCGCCGCGGGCCCCTGGCGGCGGCTGGGCTCCAGCGCGGGCGCCGCGACCACCTACACCGACACCACCGGCGAGCTGGGCCTGACCTACACCTACGCGGTGGCGGTGCCGGGCGGGACGCTGGGCGCGCCGCTGGCGGTCGAGGTCAAAGACCCTTCTGCGGCCGCGCCCGCCGCGCCCCAGGGGCTCGCCATGGTCGCGGCGACCACCGAGAAGGTGATCCTTCGGTGGAAGGAGAGCGAGGGGGCGCTGCTCTACCACGTCTATCGGGACGGAGTCCGCGTAGGCGTGACACGGGAGCCCGGCTTCGAGGACGAGCACCCGCCCGCCGACCGGCACGCCTACCGGGTCCTCGCCGCCGGGGCGGGCGGATTGTCGGCCTCCTCGGCCACGCTGACCTCGCCGATCACCCGCTACCCGCTGCGCCGCATGGAGCGCCTGGATCGCGGGCTGGTGGCGGTGCCCACGAGCGAGGGCACCCTGGTGAGCTGGCGGCTGCTGGGCACCGACCCGGCTCAGATGCGCTTCCGCCTCTATCGCGACGGCGAGCTGATCGCCGAGACGGACAAGACCAACCACGTGGACGCGGGCAAGGGCGCCTACAGCGTCGCGGCGGTCGTCGACGGTCGGGAGGGGCCGAGGTCCGCGCCGGTGCGGCCGTGGGCTCAGCCGTACCTGGACATCCCCCTGGACAAGCCGGCCGGCGGCGTCACGCCGAGCGGCGGGACGTACGACTACCGGGCCAACGACGCCTCGGCCGCCGACCTGGACGGCGACGGCGCCTTGGAAATCGTTTTAAAGTGGGATCCGTCCAACTCCAAGGACAACTCCCAGGGCGGCTACACCGGTGAGACGATCTTCGATGCGTACGAGCTGGACGGCACCCGCCTGTGGCGGATCACCCTGGGACGCAACGTCCGCGCCGGCGCGCACTACAGCCCCTTCCTCGTGGCCGACTTCGACGGGGACGGCCGCGCCGAGTTCGTGGCGCGCACCGGCGACGGCGCCGTGGACGGCGCGGGCACGGTCATCGGCGACGCGAACGCCGACTACCGCACCTCGAGCGGGCGTATCGTGTCCGGGCCCGAGTACCTCACGGTCTTCGACGGGCTGACGGGCAAGGCGCTGCACACCGAGGACTTCCAGCCGGCCCGGGGCAACATCGCCGACTGGGGCGACAGCAGCGCCAACCGCTCCGACCGCTTCCTGGCGGCAGTGGCCTACCTGGACGGCGAGCTGCCCAGCATCGTCATGACCCGCGGCTACTACGCCAAGTCCATGCTGGCCGCCTACGACTGGCGGGACGGCAAGCTGACCAAGCGGTGGATCTTCGACAGCACGGACAATCCCGGCTACGGCGGCCAGGGCAACCACAACCTGTCGGTCGCCGACGTGGACGGCGACGGGCGCGACGAGATCGCCTACGGCGCGATGACCCTGGACGACGACGGCACCGGGCTGTATACCACCCGCCTGGAGCACGGCGACGCCATGCACCTGGGCGACCTGGATCCCGGCCATCCCGGCTTGGAGATCGTCGGCGTGCACGAGCACACCAACATGCCCTACGGCCTGGAGATGCACGACGCCGACACCGGCGAGATCCTGTGGGGCGTGCGGACCGGGCAGGACACCGGCCGTGGCCTGACCGGCGACATCGACCCCGCCCATCCGGGCGAGGAGGTGTGGGCCTCCACCGGCGCCGGCCTGCACACGGCCACCGGCCAGACGCTCTCGTCGAAGACCCCGGCGATCAGCAACACCATCTGGTGGGACGGCGACCTGTCGCGCGAGATCCTCGACCACACCTACTCGGCCGACCTGGCCGCGGGCGTGCCCACCATCGGCAAGTGGGACCCGGCGGCCCTGGCCACGGTCAACCTGCTGACCGCGACCGGCACCTACTCCAGCAACACCACCAAGGGCAACCCCTCGCTCCAGGGCGACCTGCTGGGCGACTGGCGGGAAGAGGTGCTCGTGCGGACCGAGGACTCCACGGCACTGCGCATGTACGGGACGCCGTACCCGACCGAGCACCGTTTCCCCGCGCTCATGCACGACCCGGTCTACCGGCTCGGCATCGCCTGGCAGAACGTCGGCTACAACCAGCCGCCGCACACCGGCTACTTTCTCGGCACCGGGATGGCCGCTCCGCCCGCCCCCTACCTCAGCACAGGAGCGCCCGTCCCCGCCCAGCTCACCCTGCACGGCGACCGGCTCGCCGTGCATGTGAGCGGCCGGATGCTGCCCGGCACGATCCGCGCCGTCGCGGACGGCAAGCTGGTGGACCTGGCGGCGCGCCCCCTGGAGACCGGCGAACTGGCCGTCGACGGCCAGGCCGTCCGAGACGCCCTCACCGGCTACGCCGGCACGGTGTCGGTCACGATCACCGGCCACCTGACCGACGGGCGCACGTTCACCGGGACGGTCAAGGTGCGTCTCTAGTCCTGCGGCCGGCAGAGAAAACCCGGCTCCTCGCGAGCCGGGTTTTCCGCCGCGCGAGCCGGTGCAGCGGTCCGGGTTCGCCGGACACCTACAGCCGTTCGAATCCGCGTACACGCTCCCAGTCCGTGACCGCCGTCTCGAAGGCTGCCAGCTCGGCCCGCGCCGCCTGAGCGTAGTGGCCGAGCACCGCGTCGCCGAAGACCTTGGCCGCGATCTCGCTGGTCTCCCACCGGTGCAGGGCCTCGGCCAGCGTCGTGGGCAGGCGCGGCACCGCGGGGTCGGCCAGCGCGTTGGCGGCGTGCGGAGCCGGCAGGGGCAGCCGGTTCTCGATGCCGTGCAGTCCCGCGGCCAGCACGGCGGCCACGGCCAGGTAGGGGTTGGCGTCCCCGCCGGGCACGCGGTGCTCGATGCGCAGCGACCCGCCCGCGCCCACCACGCGGATCGGGCAGGTGCGGTTGTCCCTGCCCCAGGTGATGCCGGTGGGGGCGAACGCGCCCGGCCGCAGCCGCTTGTATGAGTTGACGTTCGGGGCCATGAGCAGCGCGAAGTCGGGCAGGCAGGCGAGTTGCCCGGCCACGAAGTGGCGCATCAGCTCCGACATGCCGTTCTCGTCATCACCGGCGAAGACGAACGAGTCGTCCGTGCCGGAGCTCGCGCGCAGCGACAGGTGGATGTGGCAGGAGTTGCCCTCACCCTCGTCGAACTTGGGCATAAAAGTGAGCGCGACGCCTTCCTGGGCGGCGATCTGCTTGGCGCCGTTCTTGAAGAACACATGCTTGTCGCAGGTCGCCATGGCCTCGTCGTACCGGAAGACGATCTCGTACTGGCCCGCGTGGCACTCGGCCCGGGCGGTCTCCATGGTGAGCCCGGCGCGGACCATCTCGCGGCGGACACGGCGCACGACCGGCTCGATGCCGGCGAGCCCTTGGAGGGAGTAGTCGACGTTGTAGCGGGTGCCCGTGCGCAGGCCGTGGTAGCGGCGCTCCCAGGCGTCCTCGTAACTGTCGCGGAAGACCAGGAACTCCAGCTCGGTGCCGGCGTACGCGGCCAGCCCGCGCTCGGCCAGCCGGTCGAGTTGCGTGCGCAGCACCCGCCGCGGGGCCACCTCGACCGGTTCACCGCCCGGCCAGGTGGCGTCGGCGATGACGAGCGCGGTTCCGGGATCCCACGGGAGGGGCCGGAGCGTGGCGGGGTCGGGGCGCAGGACGAAGTCGCCGAAGCCCGTGTTCCACGCGTCGATGGCGTAGCCCGGCCCGGTGTCCATGTCGACGTCGGTGGCGAGCAGGTAGACGCAGGCGCCGAAGCCCTGCCGGGCCGCCTCGTCCAGGAAGTACGGCACGGCCAGCCGGCTTCCCTGCAGCCTGCCCTGCATGTCGGGAACGCTGACGATCACCTCCTCGATCCGCCCCGCCTCGGCCTCGGCACGCAGCCATTCGTAGGTCATGTCAGCTCACCTTTGACAGCGGGTTGGGCACGGTGCCGTGGACGACGTCGAAGCCCTCGTCGCGCTCGGCCCGGTCGTGGAAGCCGCCGCCGAGCAGCTGCTCCCGGTTGAGCGCCACGCGATCGAACTCGGGCGCGAACAGCCCGAACGCCTCGAACCTGTCCGCGAGCTCAGGGAAGCGGGCGTGATACCGCTCGATCTCGGCGCGGACCAGGCCCCAGAACTCCGCCTCCGGCACGCCGAGGTGCTCCTCGGCCAGCGGGGCGAAGAACCGGAAATGGCCGGCGAAGACCGCGCTGAGCAGCGAGTGCGCCAGCTCACCCGGGGGCCAGCGCAGCAGCACCGCGTCGGCGCGTGGGGACAGCCCTGCGTACTCGGGACGCGGCTCCGGCAGCAGGTTGACGTCCTCGGCGAAGTCCTTGACCGCGACGCCGAGGGGAATGTCGGCGGCGTCGTAGAGGATCACGGTGTTCTCGCCGTGGGGGCAGTACGCCACGCCGTACCGGTAGAGGTAGTGCAGCAGGCCCGGCAGCAGGGCGGCGAAAAACCTGGCGAGCCAGGCCCGGGCGTCGAGCCCGGAGCGGGTGACGAACTCGGCCGCCAGCGCGCGCCCGTCCGAGCCGACCTTCAGCAGGGCCGCCATGGTCCTGGCCCGCTCGCCGTCGCGCAGCAGTGCCGCCACGGGCTCGCGCCACACCGCGCCGAGCAGCTCGTGGTAGCGGTAGGGGGCGTCGTGGACCGCGTCGTACAGCGGGTGGCGCACGGCGACGGAGGCCACTTCGCCGAGCGGGTGAAAGCGCAGCTCGTCCCGCAGGTACGGGTCCGCGTCGCGCAGCGCGTGCAGCCAGGCCGTCACGTCGGGCGCGGCCCGGGTCGGCTCGGTGGACAGCCCCCGCCACACCAGGGTGTTGCGGATGGCGAGCGGCACCTTGACGTTCCTGCGCCCGGGATCGTCCAGGTTGGCCAGGGTGCGGATGGACTGCAGCGGCCGGTAGCGGTCGGGGCCCTCGCCGAGCAGGACGATCCGGCCGTCGGCCAGGTAGGGGGCGAAGAGCGTCTCGACGGCCTCGTCCCAGTGGAAGGGGTGAACGGGCAGCCAGACGTACGCGGAGGGGTCCGGCAGCAGGTCCGCGAACCGTTTGCGGGTCTCCTCGTCCAGCTCCTCGGCCAGCAGCGTCTCGGCGTCCAGCCCGGGCACGCCGGAGTATTCGGCCAGCGAGGGGTGCACGGCCGCCCACAGCAGCCGGACGGCGCCGGCCGACTCGGGGGCGTAGGCCGCGGCGTCGGAGGCGGCGAAGCCCAGTCTGCCCTTGTTGAGCAGCATGCAGGGATGGCCGTCCTGGTACGCCTCCAGCTCCAGGTGGTCCAGATCCGCGAGCTCGGCGGCGGTCCGGGCGCGGGAGAGCAGCTCCGCCTCCGCCCGCCGGGTCGCGGTGAGCTCGCGCAGCACCTCGGCGGTGGTGGGGCCGTCCCAGCCGAGGACCGTCCTGGCGTCGAGCAGCAGCCGCTCGGGCTCGGGCGCACCGTCGCCGGGGTGGCGCCGCACGGTGCCGTCCACCAGCCGCCAGGTCCCGAACGTGCCGCGGGCCGCACGGAACGTCCAGCGGACGCCGTCGCCCAGCTCCAGCCGGTAGGCGCCGGGGCCGGCCGCGGGGTCGGGCTCCGGGCGGAGCAGCTCCTCGTAGGCGAACTCCTCGACGGCCTTGGTGAGCAGGCGGCGGCCGGCCTGCTGCCAGGTGTCGCGGGTGAGGCGGTTCATCGGATCTCCTCGGAGTACATGAGAGCGGGTTGCGGCCGGGGGAGGGGGACACGTCGCAGGGACAGGCCGGTGGCGAGCAGGTGGACGGCCGCCGCGACGGCGAGGGGCAGCGCGAGGTCGTACGAGACCGCGGCCGCGGCGGCCACCGGCGCGGCCAGCAGGCCCGCCGACCGGGCGGTCTCCACGGCGGTGAAGGCCGGACCGGCCGTGCCGGTGGCCCGGAACGCCCACAGCTCCACGGCGACCTGCCCGACGCCGAGGCCGACGCCGAACAACAGTCGCCCGCCGGCCAGCCCGGGCAGCGAGGACGACAGCGCCTGCCAGGCCAGCCCGGCGGCGGCCACCGCCAGGGCCAGCGGCAGCAGCCGGTCACCGAGCAGGTCGTGGCAGCGGCGCACGACGGGCAGCACGGCGAGCGCGGCCACGCTCGGCAGGAAGAACAGCACCGCGGACCCGGTGGAGCCGCTGCCCAGGTCGACGGCGAGCTCCGTGAAGAACGGCCGCGCCACGTTGACCGAGAAGTCGAACGCCACGCCGATCAGCGCCGCCTGCACCAGCATCGCCAGCCCGCCGAACCGCCTCCAGGCGGCCGAACCGCCGGAACCGGTGGCACCGCCTGAATCGGCGGCACCTCCGGGACCGCTGGCACCGCCAGGACCGATGGCACCGCCTGGACCGATCGCACCGCCTGGACCGCCGGCACCGCCGGAACCGGCAGCACCGACAGCATCGACGGCGCCGCTCAGGCCGTCCGCCGCGCCTGCGGTGCCCGTGCCGATGGGGGCGCGTTTGCCCAGCACGCGGTAGGTGAGCACGGCGAGGAGCACGTCCAGGAGGGCGAAGGCGGAGATGCCGACCCGCGGCTCGGGCAGCGCGAGCACCCCGGCGCCGACCAGCGTCGCGGCCACGGTCGACAGGTGGAAGACCACCACGATCGAGCAGATCCCGGCCAGCCTGGCCCGCTCCCCGCCCGACGGATCGGCGTCGTGCTCGGCGATGAACGCCGGGTAGGCCAGCAGCAGCGCGCTGTTGGTGGTCACGATGGCCGCCGACAGCACCGTGTACGCGGCATAGCTGGGCGCGAGCCCGAGCAGCAGATCGAGCACCGCGGAGCCGCACAACCCGGCCAGGACCAGCCGGTGCAGCGGCCACCGCCGGGCCGCCAGCCCCCACAGCGGCAGCGCGGCCAGCCCGACGATGCGGCAGATCCACAGGTAGAGGCCGGTGGCGCCGGGCTCGTCGATGCCGTACAGCCGCTCGAACAGCTGCGGCAGGAAAGGGGTGAGAGACGTCTCGGCGACCAGGTGCAGGCCGATCACCGAGATGAGCACGACCTTGGCACGGCTCACCGTAGCGAGCCCACCGAACGTGGCGCCGCGGGCTCCGGCAGGCCGGCGGCCTCGGGAGCACGGGGCGCGCCGAAAGTCGTCCAGGCCACCCGATCGGGGACGGGCAGCACCGCGCGCCCGGCCACCGCGTTGAGGATGGTCGCGGCCCGCCACGCGCCGAGCGTGAGGTCGGGCGTCCCGACACCGTGGGTGTGGAGCTCGGCGTTCTGGACGTAGAGCTCGCCGGACACCCGCGGGTCGAGCGCGACCCGGTAGTCGCCGCCGACCTGGTAACGGCCCTTGCCGTCCCAGTCGACCAGGTCGGACAGCGGCTCCAGGAACGCGGGGCGGGCCGCCGCGTAGCCGGTCGCCGCCACCACGGCCGAGGTGTGGATCTCGAAGACCGCGTCCTGCGGGTTGTGCCGGCAGGTCAGCGTGTAGCCGCCGGCGTCGCCAGTGGTGGTGGCGGTGACCGCCAGGACCTCCGCTCCCGGGTGCAGCGCGGCCGGCGGCTCGGCGCCGCCGATGGTCCGCTCGTACAGCTCGTCGTGGATATCGGCCAGCGTCTCCGTGCTGACCCCCTTGTACAGCTGCCACTGCTCGCGGACGAGGCGTTCCCGTTCGGCCTCCTCGAGCCCGCGGAAGTACCGGATGTAGTCGGGGGTGAAGTGCTCGAGGCCGATCTTCGAGTACTCCATGGGGGCGAACGCCGGCGTACGGGCCAGCCAGCGGACGAACGGCCCGCCGGAGCGCAGCAGGTCGAGCACCACCTCCGCCCCTGACTGGCCCGCGCCGATCACTGTGACGTCGGGCGCGGCGGCGAGCCGGTCCCGATGGGCGCGGTAGCCGGCGCTGTGCAGCACGCGGCCGGCGTGCGCCTCGGTCATGAGCGGGCGCAGCGCCGCGGGGACGACCGGCTCCGTGCCGACGCCCAGGACGACCTTCCTGGCCAGGACGCGGGAGACCGCCCCGGCCGCGGACCGGTACGTCACCGCGAAGGCCGCGGCCGCCTCGTCCCATTCCAGCCCGGTCACCTCGGCGTCGAAGCGGCAGGAGGGCAGCCGCTCGGCGACCCAGCGGCAGTAGTGGTCGTACTCGCGGCGCGGAATGTGGAACCGCTCGGAGAAGAAGAACGGGAACATCCGGTCGTGGTGCCGCAGGTAGTTCAGGTACGACCAGGGGCTGGTCGGATCCGCCATGGTCACCAGGTCGGCGAGGAACGGCACCTGCAGCACGGTCCCCTCCATCAGCAGGCCCGGGTGCCAGGAGAAGGCACGCCTGCCGTCCAGGAACAGCGAGCGCACCTCCGGCACGCCGTCGCAGAGCGCGGCCAGGGACAGGTTGAACGGGCCGATGCCGACTCCCACCAGGTCGTATGTGGTCACCGCTGCACCTCCGAGAGAGGGTTGGGAAGGTCGATGTAAACGGACTGGGTGTGCACGTCCCCGACGAGCTCGTCACGGCCGTCCACGCAGGTCAGGAAGTTGCCCTTGCATCGCAGGGCCGGCGCGTCGAGCAGCAGGTCGAGCAGGCCCTTCGCGCCGGGCTCCGCCGCCCGCAGCCGCTCCAGCGCGGCACGCAGCACGCGCAGCAGGTCGCCCTCGTCGGCCAGCCCCAGCGCCCCGAACGCGCCCACCAGGCCGAGCAGGTTGTTGATCCCCAGGTAGTAGGCGACCCGCTCGTCCACGAACTCGTCGTCGAAGACCAGTTCCAGGCCGTCGGTCAGCTCGGGCAGCAGCCGCTCCAGCTCATCCGCCCTGGAGGCGGCCACGTAGTAGCCCTGGCTGTCCCGGTACCAGCCCGCGCGCGGCAGGCCGTCGCCGTCCAGCGCCACCAGCGTGTTCTGGTGGTGCGGCTCCAGCGCGATGCCGTACCGCGCGTGCAGCCTGATCAGCGGCACGGCCAGCACGTCGAGGTAGCGGGCCAGCCAGCGGGCCGACGCCTCGGCGATCGAGACGCCGTGCGCGCGGGCGAGGCGTGCCGTGGCGGCCGACAGCAGCGCGCGGTGCCGGGGCGGTGTGCCGTCACCCGGACCCATGCGCTCGGCCAGCAGCCCGGCCACGCACTGTCCGTCGCCGGGGCCGCCGCGGAAGGGGTTGTCGCGGATGGCGGTCTCCAGCCCGGTCTCCGGCCCGTCGGCGCCCGCGGAGACCCAGGCGAAGTCGCGCAGGATCATGAACTCCGGGTGTTCGGCGCGCAGCCACTCGCCCGGTCCGGCGGCCAGCAGGCGGGCGGCCCGGACGCCGAGCCGCAGCTCGCCGCGCAGATTGTTCCTGCGCGAGTTGGTGATCCGCATGCCGAGGGAGAGCTTGAGCATCACGCCGGCGTCCGGGCGATGCACGGTGCGTACCGAAGAGGTCGGATGCCACGCGGGCCCCGCCGCCCCGAGCGGTCGCAGCAGTCCCGCCTCGACCAGCGCCGCCACCTCGGGACGGCGCAGCACCTCGCGCGCCTGCCACGGATGGGCGGGGACGGGGATCATGCCGTCGGGGAGCTCCAGCCTGGCGGCGAGGCCGTGCAGCAGCTCGGCCGGGGACCGCCCGTCGGCGCTGTCTCCCACGACGACGGCCGGATCGGCGGCGAACCAGTGCAGCCGGAACGCGCCGCGCAGCTCCGGCGAGTATGCCTCCAGCTCCCCGTCGGACGCCTCCTGCCTGCTCTTGGGCGCAGGATGGAACGGATGCCCCAGCAACAGCGCCTGCTCGGCCTCAAGGAACGGCGCCGGCGCCGCGCCGCCCTCGGCCCGCCGCCGCGCGAGGAACGTCCCGGTACGGCGGGCCGAGTCCAGCACCCGGGCGACGGCGTCAGACCCGAGGTGATGCGGCAACCGCCGCCGCACGACCGCCTCACGGATGGCGACCGCGGCCACCAGCGGGGCATCGGCGCAGACCGGATCGGCGGCGACCGGATCGGCGGAGGCTGGATCGCCGGCGACGAGCGTGGCGCCGGCGGGTGGCGGCTCGGCGATGACGCGCGGCTCGCCGAAGCGGTGCCAGCCCGTCGCCGACCGGTAGCGCACCGGGACGCTCAGCCGCACGCCGCTGGCCGGGAAGCCGAGCACCAGCTCCTCACCGGCCGCCGGGACCGGGACCGCCGTCTCGCGCACGTAGGCACGCAGCAGCGTCTCCATCGCCGCGGCCGCACCCGCGTGGAAGGGGTCGGGATGGTCGAGGGGATCCGCGCCAAGGGGCGCACCATGGGGACGCCCGAGACCGGTCACAGCGTCGCCTCCTCAGCCTCGCCCGCCGCGGCGACCAGGTGGACGAGCCGCTCCACCTCGGTGGCCGTCGCATGCGGGTTGAGCAGGGTGAGCTTGAGCCGGACGCGACCCGGCCCCTCGCCAGGGAGCTCGGTACGGCCGACGACGGCGCGTCCCTCGCGGAGCAGGCGGCGCCGCAGCCCGGCGTTCACCCGGTCAGCCGAGGCGGGATCGGCGGGGAGAAACCGGAAGAGGAAGGCCGTCAGCACGGGGTCGGCGTGCAGCTCCAGCCGGGGGTGTGTACGCACCGCCGCGGCCCCGGCGCGGGCCAGGTCGTGGCAGGTGTCCACGAGGCGGCCCAGGCCGTCCCTGCCCAGGGCGGCGAGCGTGACGGCGATCTTGAATGCGTCGGGGCGGCGGGTGGTGCGCAGGGAGAGCCCCAGCAGGCTGGAGTAGCCGGCGTCCTCGTCGTCGGCCGGGTTGAGGTAGGCGGCGCGCCGGGCCAGCGACGCGTACGTCTCGGCCTGCCGCACCAGGAAGACCCCCGCCGCGGCGGGTTGCCAGCCCAGCTTGTGCCAGTCCAGCGACACCGAGTCGGCCCGTTCCAGGCCCGCCAGCAGCGGGGCCAGCCGGTCGGAGAGCAACGCGCCGCCTCCGTAGGCGGCGTCCACGTGCGTCCAGGCGCCGTGCTCGGCGGCCAGGGTCGCGCAGGCGTCCAGCGGGTCGATCGCCCCGGTGTCGGTAGTGCCGGCCGTGGCGACCACGGCCATGGGCAGCTCGCCCTTCCGGACGCACTCCTGGAGCGCCTGCGCCAGCGCCTCGGGCCTCATCCGCAGCTCATGGTCGACGGGGATGGTCACGACCGCGTCCTCGCCCAGGCCCAGCAGGGCGGCGGCGCGCCGTACCGAGAAGTGGGCGGCGGCGGAGGCGAAGATCCTCGCCTGCGGCGGGCCCGCGGGCAGACCGGTCCGCTCGATCCTGCGCCCGCTCGCGCGCCCCAGCACCCGGTCCCTGGCCAGCATCAGGCCCATGAGGTTGGACTCGGTGCCGCCGGAGGTGAGCACGCCCGCGGCCGTGGACGGGTATCCCACCAGCTCGGCCAGCTCGCCCAGCAGCAGGGTCTCCAGGGCGGTGGTGGCGGGAGCCTGGTCCCAGGAGTCCTGCGACGGGTTGAGCGCGGAGATCGCCAGGTCGGCGGCCACCGCCACGGCGAGCGGCGGGCAGTGCAGGTGCGCGGCGCAGGCCGGATCGGCCGGGTCGGCGCTGCCCGCGGCCACCAGCGCGGTCAACCGGCGCAAGGCGCCGCTGTCCGGCTCGGCGACGGCACGACCGGCCTGGAACCCGCTCGGCTCGGTGAGGGCGCGGGCGACTCGTGCGAAGAGCTCTTGGGGGGTGCCTGCGGGGATCGGCCCGCCACGCCGTGCCGCGCCCTCGGCCAGGGCCTCCAGCACCGTACGCACCATCGGCTCCAGGGCGGCGGCGCCGGAGACGCCGCCGGACAGCGCGGGCGCGAGGGCGGCCTTCATGCCCGCTGCCCCGTGAGACGGAGAGCCGTCACCTCGGCGATCGCGTCGGCCAGCCGGTCCAGAACGGTCTCCGCCTGCTCGTCCGCGATGGTCAGCGGCGGCAGCAGCCGGACGGTGGAGTCGTGACGGCCGCCCAGCTCCACGATGAGGCCGCGGTCCAGGCACGCGGCGCGAACCTCGGCCGCCGTACGCGGCGCAGGCGGGCGGGCGCCGCAGGAGTCGGGCTCGCCCTCGGGATCGACGAGCTCGACACCGATCATCAGGCCGCGCCCGCGGACGTCGCCGATCACGGGCAGCTCACCGCGCAGCCCGTCCAGCCGGGCCGTCATCCGGGCGCCGACCGCGGCGGCCCGCTCGGCCAGCCCTTCGCGGGCGACGTACCGCAGGGTCGCGGTCCCGGCCGCCATGGCGAGCGTGTTGCCGCGGAACGTTCCCGTGTGCGCGCCGGGCCGCCAGCCGTCGTAGTCCTCGTGGTACACCACCACGGCCAGCGGCAGGCTCCCGCCGATGGCCTTGGACAGCACCATCGCATCGGGAACCACCCCGCTGTGCTCCACCGCCCAGAAGGCGCCGGTGCGCCCCACGCCGGTCTGCACCTCGTCCACGATCAGCGGGATGCCGCGCTCGGTGGTGATCCGGCGCATCTGGCGCAGCCACGAGTCCGGGGCGGGCACCGCGCCGCCCTCGCCCTGCACCGCCTCCAGGATCATCGCCGCCGGCGGCACCACACCGCCGGAGGGGTCGTCGAGCAGCCGTTCGGTGTACGCAGCCGACAGCTCCGCACCCCACTCCCCGCCGACGCCGAACGGGCAGCGGTAGGAGTACGGGTACGGCAGGCGGGTCACGTCCGCGGCGATCCCGGCCACCGGCTCCTTGACCGCGACGCTGCCGGTGACGGCCAGGGCGCCCGCGGTCATGCCGTGGTAGGCGCCGGTGAAGGCGAGCAGCCCGCGGCGGCCGGTGGCGGTCTGCATGAGCTTCAGCGCCGCCTCCACCGCGTCCGTTCCCGCGGGCCCGCAGAAGTGCACCCGCGCGTGGTCGGCGAAGGCGGGAGGAAGGGTGGCGAACAGCGCTTCGGTGAACTCGTCCTTTTCCGGTGTGGCCAGGTCGAGCACGTGGAGCGGCGCGCCGCTGTCCACGGTGCGCCGGATGGCCTCGACCACCACCGGGTGGTTGTGGCCGAGCGCGAGGGTGCCCGCGCCGGACAGGCAGTCGAGGTAGCGGCGGCCGTCGGCGCCCTCGATCGTCATGCCGTGCGCGCGTACCGGGACGACCGGGAACGAACGGGCATAGGTCCGCGCCGAGGACTCCCGGTCGCGTTGCCGCCGCAGCACGGCGTCGATGCCGACAGCGGGGTCGAGGTCGGTCGGATGCAGAGTCATTCAGGCTCCGGATGGCAGAGATGGACGACGGTACGGCCCGGCGGGCCGGACGAGCTCAGAGCAGATGCCGCTCGGCCACGGGGTGACCGAGGAAGGCATGCATGGCGAATTCCCAGCCGTAGGAACCCGCATTCGGAAAGACGACCAGGTCACCGGCCCGCACCCGGTCGACGCGGACGTCGCGCAGCAGGGTGTCCTCCGGTGTGCACAGCTCGCCGACGACCGTGACCTCGGCGTCCCCGGCGGCGGGGCGTGGGCAGCCCTCGGGCCAGCGCTCGATCGGCAGCACCGCGATGTTGTGCACGATGTCCCAGGACGTGGGGAGCTGGAAGTGGTTGATGCCGCCGCGCAGGACGACGAACCGCCTGCCGTAGGAGGTCTTGACGTCGGTCACTTCGGCGGCGTACCAGCCGCAGTCGGCGACCAGGAAACGGCCGGGCTCCAGCAGCACCCGCACGCCGGGCGGCGGCTCGGCCTGCCCGGCCAGCTCGCCGAAGCGGGCGACGTCGAAGGGCTTCTCGTCCTCGAACGCGACGCCGATGCCGCCGCCGATGTCGACGTGGCGCAGCTCGACGCCGTTGCCCGCGGCGGTGCGCACGCTCCAGTCCAGACACCAGCGCAGGTAGGCGGCGTGGGATTCGGCGTCCAGGTTGCCCGAGGCGGCGTGGACGTGGAAGCCGACCAGATCCAGACCGGGCAGCCGGGCGGCGGCCCGCAGCACCTCGGGCACGTCGGGCTCGGCCACGCCGAACTGGGACGGCACGCCGCCCATGTGCAGGGAACCCGTGACGGGGATCTCGGCCGGGTTCACGCGCAGCGCCACCCTGGCCGTGGTGCCCTCGGCGACCGCGATCCGGCTGATCCGGTGGAGCTCGAGCAGGCTTTCCGCGTTGATCGCCTCCACACCGGCTCTGACCAGGGCGGTGAGGACGGGGACGGACTTGGCGGGTCCCGCGGCCACGACCCGTGCCGTACCGGTGAGGCCGAGGGCGAGGTCCAGCTCCGACTCGGAGGCGACCTCGAACCCGTCCACGTAGGGGGCCAGCGCCGCGACGACGCCGGGAAAGGAGTTGGCCTTGACCGCGTAGTAGACGGCGGCCCACTCGGGCAGCGCCGCGCGTAACTCGCGGGCCCGCTCGGCGGCCACCTCGCCGTCGTAGACGTAGGCGGAGACCGGCGTGCCGGACCGCGCCAGGCCGAGGAGACGGTCCTGGACGGAGCGGGGGAGCACGTCCACCGGGTAGGCGGAGCGCGGCGCAGCGGACGGCGGCAGCTGGATGGACATGGCTTCTTCCTGTGAGGGAACAGACGAGAAGGGGCATGCCCCCAGAACCCAAGATTAACTTAGGTAAGGCTAACCTAAAATTAATCTGCGCCCAACGCAAGACGTCAGTGTGTGATCCAGGGCACGACATGAGTGTGGGCCGCGACCCACTCGGTCGCGGCCCACACACCAAACCCGGCGAGTCACCGCGTCGGGACGGCCAGCGCGCCGGCGGGGAGCCCGCCCCCAGGGGGGGGGGGGCCCACACTCGAACCCGGGCGAGTCAGCGCGTCGTGACGGCCTGCTCGCGGGCGGTGCGCAGAGCGGACAGGAAGGTGTCGGCCGGCTGCGCGCCGGACACGCCGTAGGCGCGGTTGAGCACGAAGAACGGCACACCGGTGATGCCGAGCCCGCGGGCCTCGCGGATGTCGGCCTGCACGGCGTCCGCGTAGGCGTCGCCGCTCAGGACCCGCCGGCTCTCGTCCTCGGGAATGCCGAGCTCGGCGGCCAGGCGGACCAGGGTGTCGGGGTCGTCCACGATCTCGCCCTCGACCAGGTGGGCGCTGAGCAGCCGCTCGTGCATCTGCCCGCCGAGGCCGTGCTCCGCCGCCAGGTGGCTCATCCGGTGGGCGTCGATCGTGTTGACCGAGATGGCCTTGTCGAGGGCGTACGTCAGGCCTTCGGCGGCGGCGAGATCGGTGACCTGCTGCGTCATCTGCCGTATCTGGGCGAGCGGCGCGCCGATCTTCTTGGCCAGGGTGTCGAAGGACGGTTCGCGGTGTCCCTTGGGGTGGGAGGGATCGAGCTGGAAGCTGTGCCAGTGCAGCTCCACCTCGTCGGCGTGCTCGAAGCGGGCGAGTGCCGACTCCAGGCGTCGCTTGCCGATGTAGCACCATGGGCAGACGACGTCGGACCAGATGTCGATGCGCAGCGTGCTCACAGGACGCACACTCCGTCCGTGCACACGGGGGCGGTGTCCGAGCCCAAGACGACCAAGGGGGTCACCGGTTCGGTCTCAGGGTCGTCGTCGGGGGCAAGCTCAAGCTCTGCGGACTCGGGCAAAGCGGACATGATTACTCCGATCGGTTAGAGAGGCGCGTCAGGCGCGCAGGGTGGGCAGGCCGGCGGCGAGCGCTGCCAGGGTGCGTTTCAGGGTGGGCAGCAGCTTGGGGCACGTGGCGGCGAGGTCGGGGCGTTGCCGGTAGAGCTCGACCAACGTGGGGGGCGGGTTGGCGGCGGGATAGTACGTGCCCGCGCAGCCTGTCGCCCGCGCCACCAGCTCCTCGGCCTCGTCCTGGGTCAGGTCGGGGCGCGCCTGCGCGATCGCCGCGCCGAGCTCGCCGGTGATGTCCAGGACCGTGACCTTGAAGGTCAGGGCCGCCGGGACGGAGAGGTTGTGTTCCAGGGCCGTCCCCAGCTGGCTGAGCAGGTCGCAGAAGAGCGGGCGCGCGGCGAGTGGTTCGGTCAGCGCGTCGATCACGTCGTCGCCTGCCCGGAGGCGTCCGAGGACGTCGTCCGCCCAGTCCCGCCAGCTCTCCACGGTCAGCTCGAGAAAGATCTCCTCCCTGGTGCTGAAGTAGCGCACCACGTTGGACTTGGCCAGCCCCACCTCTGCCGCGACCCTGCGCAGGCTGACCTCACGCACCCCTGACTCGATGGCGAGTTCGCGCGCCACCGCGAGGATCGCCTCGCGCCGCTGCTGCTTGTGCTCCGGTCGCCGGGCGCGTTCGAACGCCCGGTCGGGCACGCTCCCGCTATCACCCACGATGACGACATTAACAGGACACTGGGCTCTTGTTAAAGAGACGGTGTCCTGTTAGTTGCGTCACAAAAGCCGAGAACGGCGACAGTACGAGCTGTCCAGGAGCCCCGTTTGGCGATCTGTCCCTGGGATAGAGGGACAGCGCCCGCACCTTCCATCCCCGACGATCCGGTGGGCGAGACGATCATGAGCGTGCAGTTCGAGCTGCGCTGTCCCGTCAGCGACGACCTAGGCTTCATCCGCGACCTGGTACGTGTCAGCGGCCGGCACGCGGGCCTCACCGGTGAGCGGCTTGATCACCTGGTGCTGGCCGTCAACGAAGCGGTCACCAACGTGCTCGACCACGGGGGAGCGGTCGGGCTGGTCACCGCGCGCGGCACCCACGAGGGGATCACCGTGGAGATCCTCGACATCGCCGGCCGGCTGTCGGCCGGCCACCTGGCGACCGCCCGGATCGACCCGACCGGCGCGCACGGGTTCGGCCTGTGGGTGATCCAGCACCTGTGTGACGGAGTCGGCCTCGAGCAGACCGGCCTCGGATCGCTGCTGAGCCTGCACCTGCGCCGTAACCCCACCACGGGTGTCCGGAGCCTGGGGCACTCGGGCAGGGAAAGGCAGCCGGCCCGCTGAATGGCCCCGTTAACCCTGACTCATCAGCATCTTCCCGGCATGAGCGTCATCGCCCTCGCCGGCGAGGTCGACCGCACCAACAGCGCCCAGCTCGCGGACTACGTCGCACGCATCCGCCGCCCCGGCGACCATGTGATCTTCGATTTGGCCGAGCTGTCGTTCCTGGACAGCTCCGGCCTGCACGTCCTGCTGGCCTGCGCCCGCACCTGCGCCGACGAGGGCGCCGCCGCGCACCTGGCCGCAGCCAAGGGCGCTCCCGCTCGCCTGCTGCGCATCACCGGGGTGGACGCCCGGCTGCCCACGTACGTCACGACGGAGCACGCCATCGCCACGGTCCTCGCCACCCGTACCAGCTGAATTCGGGACTAGGCTCGATAAAGAAGGGACATGGCCATGGACATCAACATCGTGCTCGGAGTCATCGCCTTCTTGCTCTTCCTGCTCGCGGTCACCGGGGTGAGGGTGGTCAACCAGGTCGAGCGCGGCATCGTCTTCCGCTTCGGCAGGGCGCAGCCGCAGATCCGGCAACCGGGCCTCAGATTTCTCATCCCCGTCGTGGACAGCATGCGGAAGGTCAACGTCCAGATCGTCACGATGCCCGTACCGACGCAGGAGGGCATCACCAGGGACAACGTCTCCGTACGCGTCGACGCGGTCGCCTACTTCAAGGTCCAGGACCCCATGCGGGCCGCCGTCGAGGTGCAGAACTACCTGTTCGCCGTCGAGCAGGTGGCGCAGACCTCGCTGCGGTCCATCATCGGCAAGAGCGAGCTGGACGATCTGCTGACCAACCGCGAGGAGCTCAACAAGGGCCTCGCGCTCATGATCGACAGCCCCGCGCTCGGCTGGGGCATCCACATCGACCGGGTGGAGATCAAGGACGTTCAGCTGCCCGAGGGCATGAAGCGCTCCATCGCCCGGCAGGCCGAGGCCGAACGGGAGCGCCGGTCCCGGGTGATCGTCGCGGACGGCGAACTGCTGGCCGCGCACAAGCTCGCCGACGCCTCGGGCATCATGTCGAAGACGCCGGGCGCGCTGCAGCTGCGGTTGCTGCAGACGGTGGTGGAGGTGGCGGCCGAGAAGAACTCCACCCTGATCATGCCGCTGCCGGTCGAGCTGCTGCGCTTCTTCGACCGGGCGGCGCAGCCCGGCACACCGGCCGAGACCGCGCAGCCCGCCAGTGAGTCCGCCACTGGGCCCGCTACGGCCGATGCCGAGCGGGTCCAGCCGAAGATCGAGCAGCGTGCCCTCGCCAAGGACCGCGTCTCCGAGGGGGAGCAGCCCGCCCTGACCGAGCACGGTGTCGTTGAGGGCGAGCAGCCCACCCTCGCCGAGCACAGTGTCTCGGGCTCGGCGGAGCGTGCCGAGTAGACCTCGCGCGGGACGCGGCGTTCCAGCCGGGCGGCGACTCAACGCGCCCGGCTGCGGATATATACGTTTTCTTGACGCCCTGACCTGATGAAACTCCGCTCTGCCGTGGATAGGGTGCGATGCGTCTTTGTGGGGTTTTGGTGAAGGGTGACCGTTATGGTGCTGGCGAAACGGCCAGCTGCCACGGAAGGGACGCTGCGCTCCTGGCTGCTCCAGGGCCTGCAGACCGACCGTAAGCAGATCGAGCACGGTCCCCACGTCAAGCACCCCTGGTGGCGGGTGATGTGCCTGACCGGCGTGGACTACTTCTCCACGCTGGGCTACCAGCCGGGCATCGCCGCGTTGGCGGCCGGGCTGCTCTCGCCGCTGGCCACGCTGTTGCTGGTGGCGCTGACGCTGCTGGGCGCGCTGCCGGTCTACCGGCGGGTCGCGGCCGAGAGCCCGCACGGGCAGGGCTCGATCGCGATGCTGGAGAAGCTGGCCCCGCAGTGGTGGGGCAAGCTGTTCGTGCTGGCGCTCCTCGGCTTCGCTGCGACCGACTTCGTGATCACGATGACGCTGTCAGCCGCAGACGCGACCGCGCACATCCTGGAGAACCCGTTCGTCCCGGACTTCATGCACGGGCAGCGGGTGCTGGTGACGCTGGTGCTGCTGGCGGCGCTCGGCGGGGTGTTCCTGCTGGGCTTCAGCGAGGCGATCGGCATCGCCGTCCTGCTGGTGTTCGTCTACCTGGCGCTGAACGCGGTCGTGGTGGCGGTCTCGATCGTGCAGGTGCTGGAGGCGCCGCAGGTCGTGGTGGACTGGCAGCGGGCGCTCAGCCTGAACTTCAGCAGCCCGCTGGCCATGATCGGATTGTCGTTGCTGGTGATGCCGAAGCTGGCGCTGGGCATGTCCGGGTTCGAGACCGGCGTCGCGGTGATGCCGGTCGTCAAGGGCGACATCCCGCAGCGGATCGCGGGCACTCGGCGCCTCCTCACGGTCGCGGCGCTGATCATGAGCGTGTTCCTGATCTTCTCCAGCTTCGTCACCACCGTGCTGATCCCACACCAGGAGTTCGAGGAGGGCGGCAAGGCCAACGGGCGGGCGCTGGCCTACCTGGCGCACGGCTATCTGGGCGACTGGTTCGGCACCGCCTACGACGTCTCCACGATCGCGATCCTGTGGTTCGCCGGCGCCTCGGCGATGGCCGGGCTGATCAACCTGGTGCCGAGGTACCTGCCGCGCTACGGCATGGCGCCGGAGTGGACCGGTGCGGTGCGGCCGCTGGTGATCGTGTTCTCGCTGATCGCCTTCGCCATCACGATCATCTTCGACGCCGACGTGGACGCCCAGGGCGGCGCGTACGCCACCGGCGTGCTGGTGCTCATGCTCTCGGCCGCCGTCGCCGTGACGCTGTCGGCCCGCAGGAAACGCCAGCACAAGGCGGCGGCCGCGTACGCGGCGATCACGGCGGTGCTGGCGTACACGCTGGTGGACAACGTGATCGAGCGGCCGGACGGCGTCAAGATCGCCTCCTTCTTCATCGCCGCCATCATCGTCACCTCGCTGATCTCCCGCGCCACCCGCTCCACCGAGCTGCGCGTCACCGAGGTGCACCTGGACGCGCTGGCCGAACAGTTCGTCAACGACGCCTGCGGTGAGGTGCACGTGATCGCCAACGAGCCGCACACCCGCGACCAGACCGAGTACACCGACAAGCTGCGCGAGACCTGGCTGAACCACCGGTTGCGCAGCTCCGAGCCGATGCTGTTCGTCGAGGTGACGGTGCCGGACGCCTCGGAGTTCGAGACAGAGCTGCACGTCAAGGGCGAGGAACGGTACGGCCACAAGATCCTCACCATCGAGAGCTCCGCTGTCCCCAACACGCTGGCCGCGCTCCTGCTGTACCTGCGTGATCGCACCGGCTCGGTGCCGCACATCTACTTCCACTGGACCGAGGGCAACCCGGTCGTGGCGATGCTGCGTTATCTGGTCTTCGGCGGCGGCGACGTGCCGCCGCTGACCCGGGAGGTGCTCCGCCAGGCCGAGTCCGACCTGGAACGCCGCCCGCACGTCCACGTCGGCTGAAGTCGACTCGGCCCGGCGGGAGGAGGTCAGGCGGCGATCGGCGAGTACGCGGCGGCGTCGCCCGCCAGCACCACGCTGGGCCGCCCATCCACACCGACCGGCACGTCGCCCGCGATCGTGACCCGGTGCAGGCGGCGTGGACGGTCGCCGAAGTCGTGCACCACCCGGTGCTGGGTGGCCCGGTTGTCCCAGACCGCCACGTCACCGGTGGCCCAGCGCCAGCGCACTGTGTTCTCCACCTCGGTGACGTGCTCCTGGACCAGCCGGATGAGCGCGGCCGACGTGGACGAGGACAGACCCACCAGCCGCTTGGCGAAGTCGCCCAGCAGAATCGAGCGCTCCCCGGTCTCGGGGTGCACGCGCACCACCGGGTGCTCGGTCTCGAACACCGTGGAGGCGAACACCTTGGCGTAGTCGCGGGCCCGGTCGTCGGTCCCGGCCAGGCGGGCGTAGTCGTAGGCGTTGGTGTGCACGGCCCGCAGCCGGTCGAGCAGGGCGCGCAGCTCGGCCGGCAGGTGCTCGTACGCGGTCACCGTGTTGGCCCACAGCGTGTCGCCGCCCGCGTCCGGCACGGTCACGGCCCGCAGCACCGAGGCGAGCGGCGGCCGGTCCACGAACGTCACGTCGGTGTGCCAGCGGTCCACCTTGTGGCCGTTGCGGTAGTCCAGGTCGAGGATGTGGGCGTTGCCGTCGAGCGAGGGCACGGTCGGATGCGCCGCGGTCGGCTCGCCGAGCAGCGTGGCGAAGGCCACCTGGCTCTGCTCGTCGAGGTGCTCCTGACCGCGGAAGAAGATCACCTTGTGCTGGAGGAGGGCCAGGCGGATCTCCGCGACCACGTCGGCGGGCAGGTCGCCGCCGAGCCGCACGCCGGTGATCTCGGCGCCTATGCGGCCGGCGACAGGGGTGATGGACAGGGATGACATGGGTTCGTTCCTTCCGGTAGAGGGTTGGCCTGCGATCGGAAGGGGGGACACAGCGCGCTGGCCACGCGACAAAAGTCCACGTGACCCTGGATGGTCAGAGCCGTGGTCGTCACGTCTTCAACTTGACGTGCTCCTCCCCATGAATGGGGGGATTCTCATGGCCGCTACGCTGCCGCTCCTTGGGGGATGGTGCGCGCAGTCCCACCATGAGGTGCTTGACGCTTCATCGGCCCCAATACGGCAGGGCCTCCACGTCCGGTGACCGCCCGTCCGGCGGCTGAGTTGTACCGGTGCAACTGGGTGCGGGCGGCGTTGACGTCGGCGTTGCCGATCCACCCGCATGCTGTGTTCTTGCACACGAACCGGGACTGACTCTCCCGGGAGCCCTCGATGATCGTGTGGCAGGCGTGGCATTCCTGGCTGGTGCCCGGCGCCGGGATGTAGACGACCTTGCCGCCCTTGTCGGTGGCCTTGTAGGTGAGGAACTCGGCGGTGCGTCCCCATGCCTGTCCGGCGATGGCGCGGTTCAGGCCGCGCTTTTGGGCGACATTCTTGCCCGGCGCTTCCAGGATGCCGGCGGCGCTCGCCATCATGTTCGTGACCTTGAGGTCTTCCAGCACGATGACGGAGAACCGGTCGGTGAGTTCGGCGGTGGTCTGGTGCTGCCAGTCGATGGCCCGGCGCTTGGCTTTGGCGCGCAGGCGGGCGATCTGGTCGTAGGTTGTCTTCAACCGGCTGCTGGCAGGCTGTCCGGGTTTCGCGGCTCGTTTCTGGCGGGCGGCTTTGCGTTCCAGACGGAGCAGGCGCTGCTGCTCCCCGCCGGACAGCCACTCGTTACGGTGGAAGATCTTCTCTCCGGTGGACAGCGCGAGCGGGACGGCGATGCCCCGGTCGATCGCGGTGTTCGGCCCCGGATGCGGGGCGGGCACCGGCTCCTCGGTCTGGATACGGAACACGATGT
>NZ_JAUZQF010000069.1 GCF_030718205.1 Nonomuraea turcica | reverse complement strand
CCCCTGGTGGTGAAGGTTGATCTTGGTCGACAACCCTTCTACCAGGGGCTATCTGCGTTGCGGATCAAGGATGATGATCTGCAACGGACCCGTGACCTGCAGCGTCACGGTGGAATGGGCTCAGTGATGAGCCGTCATCGCTGCGCTCGCACACGATGAGTTCCTCCGGCTTGAGTCGATCGGCAAGAGCCGGCGAGTGAGCGGCGATGATGAACTGCGTCTTCTCACCTGCCTCCCGCACCCGCTCGACCAGCAGTTCCAACGCCTGCGGATGCAGCCCATGATCGATCTCCTCGACGCAGGTCAACGCGGGCGGGTGCGGGTCGTGCAGCATGGCGAGCAGCCCCAATAGCCGGATAGTTCCATAGGAGGCATCCGGCAGCGGCGTCGGCTCGCGCAATCCCCGCTCCCGCAGCATTCCCAGAACAGTGGACCCGACGTGGTCGAATTCGATGGCCTTCAACTGGGGCAGCACCTCGGCCGCATCGTCCTGCAGTTGCTGCCACAGGTCTGGCTCGTTGGCACTCAGCCAGAGGAGAAAGGTCGACAGGTTGGAGGCGTCACTTGCGATGCCCTCACCGAGCCTGAGCGGCGCCCGAGTGGGTCGGGCCGCCGCGTGAACATCCACTTCGAAGATCCGAAAACTGCCAAGCAGCCCGGAGACCTGTGCCGTGATCGGCCCGAACCTCTCGTCACTGAGTCTGGGCAGCGTGGACAGCCCGCTGCTCAGTGCCTGGATGCCGATCTCAGTGTCTTCGGACTTTCCGGTATGCGGCTTTGAAGTGTCGGAAGGATCCGTGGCACGGGTGGTCGCCGACTTGCCCCGCACCGTGATCGTCCGTAGCCGATGCCGTTCCGTGCCGGATCGAAAGATCTCTTCCCTGGCGAACGGGGTCCCGATGATCCGCAGGTCGTATTCCTCCTGCCGGTCTCCCGGCTCGGCCGACCACGATCCCTTGATTCCGATGCGGATATACGCCGCCGGTATGGTGCCGCCGTGGAAGACAAGACGCTCGAATCCACCGCGCTCGTCCATCGCCGGGACGAGATCCGTACGCACGATGTCGGCCAGAAACCGGAACACTTCCAGCACATTCGTCTTGCCCGCGCCGTTCGGTCCAACGAGCACGTTGACGGGGCCGAGCGGAAGAGTGACCTGCCGCAGGCTGCGGAAGTTCTCCACCTCCAGAGAGAACAACCGATGATCTGCCACGGTGCTCACCTGCTCCACATCACGCTCGACTTCGCCAGCGGCAACAAGGCTACGCGCGATCATCGTCATTCGCTTCGTGCTGCTCCTCTAAAACCGCAAGCTTGCAGGGTGTCGTCGAGCTGCTGTACATGTGCGTTACCCGCCCATGGCTCGAGACGGGCTCGTGCTCGAAGGAGCTGATCGGTCAGCCGAGCCGAACTGTGTTGTGACGCTATGCCAGCGGCCTCCGTAAGTCTGGCGGCGGCCTCGGGGATCTCCTTGGCGAGAGTCAATGCGCTGGCATACGAGACAAGCGCAAACCCGCGATCCATCTTGAACTGCGGGGTGAGCCCGGCCAAGCATTGCTGAGCCGCCGTGACGGCGGGTCCTGCCTGTCCTAGCTGGACCAGCGCCGAGGCTGCCCTGCACTCCACCACCGAAGGCGAGATCCAGTACAGGAACGCCGGCTCGCTGTCCTTCGATGTATCGGCAAAGGACACTGCAGTGTGATGCGCGCGGGCGGACCTCACCGCTTCCCCTGCGGCAGCATGTGCCTTGGACAGCACCGAGTCGCTCATGGCCCGCAACAATCTGCTTGGAGAACGGGTGGTCCAGCTCTGCGCGGCGAAGGCATGGTCCAGAGCGGTGGCGGGTCGCTGTTGATAGACGGCCATGGCACCCAACCAGCAATGGAGGTAGCTGACCAAGGTGGGATCGCCTAGCTCGAGCGCCGCCCGCAGTCCATCGTGCATGGCGTGCTCGGCTGCCCCGTAGTCGAGGAGGTCGTAGGCAAGATATCCGGCCAGCTGTGACATCTGCGCATACGCGGCCAGCATCCGATCGTGCAGCGCTGGGGGCATCGACTCTCGGGAGAGGACCTGCGTGAGCGCTGTCCGCTGTCCGTTCACCACCGGCAGTAGCGCCGCCGGCCCATGCTCGTCATCGGCTTGGCGTGCGCGCAAAGTGAGCTTCTCAAACGTGCGCGCAGTCGCCTCATCCACTCGCCATGTGCTGCGCAGGACCCCGGCCAGGCGTTCTTCCTCATCCGGGGTCAGAACGCGCAGAAGGTCCAGTGCCCGGGCGCCGCCGAGCACCAGGGCCAGTTCGAAGAGCAGCTCGCGTCGCTTCACGTCGGTCTCCTCGGCGCCGATGGCGCGCAGCAGGTGCACACACGCCGGAGCGTCCGGGAGCGACCTGTCAGCGGGTGCGACTGCTGCGCTCGCCTCTATGGTGACACGGCTTGCCGTCTTCAGGGATGGAGGCCGGTTGGCGTCCCGATCTCGGAAGTCTGCTCTGTCGATCAGCTCACGGTCGGCGCTGCGATACGACCCGAAGACCTCATCGCTGATCAGGCTCCGAGCAGCGGTCTGGTAAATCTCCGCCAGCATGACCAGGAGACGTGCAGGCGGCCGACGACCGGTCTCCGGCCAGGCCTCGAAATCGTAAAGCCGCGCCTCTCGCAATGAGGCTGTGCCCGCAGGGTCGGCGTCGTTCACCATGGCCACCACATCGGAGGCAGTGCGGCCGTGCGCCAGCCGGAAAAGCCGTAACGGGCTGGCCGCATGAGTGAGCTCGAGAACAGTGGCGATCTGATCCCATGTGAAGCCCTTGGCACGCAACTGCTTGCTCCAGGAGCGAGCCCACAGCAGCACTCGGCGGCCCTCGCCCGACATCACGCACCCCCCTGTCACCTGGGATTGCGTACGCATTGTATATCTGTCATGACGCTCTGATCACTCTGATCGCGGCTATAGGGAGGTCAACGCGGGACAGAGGCAGATTCTCCCAGGTCAGCGCCTATAACGAGCGGGGCGATGATCGAACGCGAGATGGAGATCCACACGGAAGGCGTTTCACGGCACCGTACATATGGCGGACCACCACAGGCCGCATCCCCGTTGTCACACGTCCACGGAGGAATCCTCATGCTCGACACCACCACGCCCGCCGTCGTGTGCGTCCCCAGACAACGCGAACCTTGCTCCGTTCAGCGCGAACTCATCGACGCGATGATCGACCTGCACCCTGGCGGACTGATATGGCGGCGCACGTTCGCCGGCATCCCTGACCAGATACCCCATGCTCGCCACTTCGCCCGCTACCTCCTGGCCGACTCCCCCTGCCAGAACGACGCCGAGCTCATTGTCGCCGAGCTCGCCACCAACGCCCTGAAGCACACAAGTAGTGGCAGCCCAAACGGTACGTTCATCGTCGAACTCGGGCGTACGACCACCGCCCTCACCGTCGCGGTCTACGATTGCGGCTGGGGAGGCGTCCCCCGCTTCGGCCTGTCCCGGCGGAACAGCGCCCGCCATGGCCGAGGACTCTCCATTGTCACCGCGATCGCTGACCAGGTCGGGTACGAAGGCGACGACCAGGTGGGCCACAAGGTCTGGGCGATGATCCACACCTTGCTGACCCCGCTGGCCGCGGTTCGCCAGGCGGATATTCGATAGATCCGCTTCCCTGGCCGCTTGTACCCTGACGCGAATCAAGCGTTCGTCGGGGAGGGCCGCCCTACCAGGGTGGGCGGCCACACCCTGGAGTACAACGACCGCAGCCTGCTGACCAAGGTCTCTACCCCCGTCGGCCCCAGCACCAGCTTCGCCACGACGCCGCGGAGCTGATCATGCGTGCTCATCGTCCCGGGCAGCCTTGAACCTGCCGGCGCCCAATGGAGGTACGGGATGAGAAATATCCCTTGAGTTGTGCGACACGAGGTCGCGGTGCGCCGTGAGGCGCTGGAAATCGAAGGAGGTGTGAGACCTCCTCGCCGGGCTGTCGCAGCAGTTCGGTGGGAGCTGGGCGCAGCCTGATCCGGGAGACGCCGGGGAGGGTGGGAAGCAG
>NZ_JAUZQF010000068.1 GCF_030718205.1 Nonomuraea turcica | reverse complement strand
CACCCTCACGGCCTTGTAGCGATCACTAGCGACTCGACACCGCACATGATCACTCAAGGCCGTCTTGCTGTCCCCGAAACGATCAAACCCCGCTCAGCACAACAATCCGGAGGATAAAGAACAAGTTTAGCGCCGCCCCCGCCATGGGAGGGACTGTAAGAACAACCTTCGACCGCCCCCGGCACCAGACTGAGGTACGCGCTCAAGCTCCAAGCCAAACCGGGCTCACGGCCGACCTCGCAGCAGATCATTTCACGCTGGCGCGACGGTGGCCGCATGCTTCCCGCGCTGTAGCGAGTGCTCGTCCACCAGGACCTACGCATTCGGTGGGGCAAGCAGCCCGATCCCGACCACTTCACCCGCCTAGTCGGGGGAGCCTTCCCGGCCGTCGTAGCGCTGTGCGAGCACCCGCAGGCGCTCGCTCAGCCGTTCGTGTTCGCTGGCCAGGCCGTCCGCCTCGAACCGAAGCTGGCGGAAGCGCGCGGCCTCCTCGCCGCGCGTCACGGCGAGAGTGTCGTCGATCTGGCGGCGGGCCACCCCGAGCCGCTCTCCCGCGTGGCCGACCAGCTCGGTTTGCTCGCGCAGGCCATTGCGGGCGGCCACCATGGCCTCCCGATCTGCGGGCGACAGAAGGGGATGCCGGTTCCAGCCGTCGGTGTAGCGGACGGTGTAGTCGCCCACGTTGTGCGGGTAGCGGGACCGCGTGGTGGCGATCGTCTTCCTGACGCGGACGTGGCTCACCTCCAGCGTCCTGCGGGCCTCCTTGGCAGCGCGCTGCGCGGTCTCCAGCGTGCCGCGCACCGCGCCGAGGTGGCGCCGGACGATGTTCTCGGGGGTCGGCCCGCCGCCCGGGCGGGCCGACCCGCCAGACCGCAGTGGATGCTTCTTCAGCCGGTCGAACGCCTCGGCGATCTTGCGCATGGCCAACTGCATCTGGCCGTCGGTGCGCAGGGCGGCGGCCTGCACGGCGGGCACCGACTGGGGGTCACCTGGCGGGCGATGCCGGCGTAAGCGGCGTAGAACAGGTAGGCCGCTCCGCCCGCCGCCGCGACCAGCGCCACCACCTCGACTCCACCGTACGCGATCTCCATCCGCCGGCCCAGGTCGGCGGCCCGCGCGGCGGTGCCTGCCGAGTGCGCGTCGAACGCCTGCGCCGCCGGGCCGGCCTCGTTGCGGGCGGGCCGCTGGGCGATCGCCATTTCGGCCTCCCGGTCGCGGTGGAAGGCCGCGCCCCGCGCCAGCAGCGTGAGATTGTCGCCGGCCGGCACGTCGCGCGGCTGCTCGACCGGCAGCAGCGGCGCGCCCATCGCGACCAGCGGGTCGTCGCTCATGCCAGCATCCGGCGCACGGCCTCGGCGCGCTGGATTATGGCCAGCTCGGTGGCGGCGTTGCTCCTGGCTATCACGATCTGCCCGTCGGCCGCCAGGCAGGTGCGACCGTGCAGGTCCTCGGACTCCTCCAGCATGTTCCGCAGCAGCGCCTCCAGCGCCACCCCGATGTACGGCAACAGCCCGGCGGCGGCCGCGGCGGCGCTCAGCGACCGGTTGAACTCCTCGTGCTCGTCGACCAGCGCCTGGACCGGCAGCAGCAGCTCCGGCGCCGTCCGTTCGACGATGGGAATGAACTGGGTGAAGGTGGCCCCGCAGTCGTCCCGCAGGAACGTGTAGACGGCGCGGCCGTGCTCGGCGTTGGCGGCGTGTACCGTGGTGAGCGCGTTCCACTCCACCCGGTGCCGGCGGAGCACGTCCAGGCCGCGCATCACCCGTTCGAAGGTCGGTTTTCCGCCTTTGTCGACGCGGTAGGCGTCGTGCAGCTCACGCGGGCCGTCGATGGAGATGCCGACGAGGAAGTCGTGCTCGGCGAGGAACTCTCCCCAGGTGTCATCCAGCAGCGTGCCGTTGGTCTGCAGGGTGTTCAGCACCTGTTGGCCCGGTCGGGCGAACTCGCGCTCCAGCTCGATGGTGCGGCGGAAGAAGTCCAAGCCCATCAGGGTCGGCTCGCCCCCCTGGAACGCGACCACTACCTCGCCGTCGCCGTGGCCCTGCAGCAGTTGCCGAATCCACGCCTCGTGCACGTCCTTTGACATGTGAGCCCGTCGACCGGGGTACAGCTGCTCTTTGGACAGGAAATAGCAGTATTCGCAGTCCAGGTTGCAGAGTGCACCGACGGGCTTGGCCATGACGTGAAACGCCGTCGGCCCGGCGGTGGCCGCCGCTTGCGTCGCACTGACCGTTGCCTCCATTCGAGCTTTGTGGCCGGCGGTCAACGTCAGCTCGTCAGATCGCGCCGGTGAGGCGGCGGCGGAACACCCAGTACGTCCACGCCTGGTAGGCCAGGACGACAGGGGTGAAGATGGCCGCGACCCAGGTCATCACCGTCAGCGTGTACGGGGTGGAGGCGGCGTTGGTCACGGTGAGGCTGTTGACCGGGTCGAGGGCGGGCAGCACGTTCGGCCACAGCCCGCTGAACAGGGCGGCCACGACGGCGCCCACGGCGAGCGCACTGGCAGTGAACGCCCACCCGTCACGGCCACGCAACGTCGCGGCCAGGGCGCCGATCAGGCCGAGTGCGACCAGCGCCACCGCCGTCCACCAGGCTGACCTGTTGCCGCCGGAAGTCAGCAGGAAGGCCATCACCACGAGGATCGTCACCGGGGCCAGGCTCTTGGCCATGCGCGAGGCGCCCTGGCGCAGCTCACCAGTAGTGCGCAGGGTCAGGAAGATCGCGCCGTGCAGCGTGAACAGCAGCAGCGTGGCCAGCCCGCCGAGCAACGCAAACGGGTTGAGCAGGGTCAGCAGGGTGCCGGTGTACTCGTGGTCGGCATCCAGGGGCACGCCGCGCACGATATTGGCGAAGGCGACACCCCACAGGAAGGCAGGCCCTAGCGAGCCCCAGAAGAAGGCCCGGTCCCAGCCGCGCGTGCTGTCGGATTTACTCCGGTACTCCAGCGCCACCCCACGCGCGATCAAGGCCAGCAGAATGAGGAACAGCGGCAGGTAGAAGCCGCTGAACAGGGTGGCGTACCACTCGGGGAAGGCGGCGAACGTCGCGCCGCCGGCCACCAGCAGCCACACCTCGTTGCCGTCCCAGACCGGGCCGATGGTCTTGACGATGGTGCGCCGCTCCACCTCCCCCTTGCCGAGGAAGGGCAGCAGGATGCCGACGCCGAAGTCGAACCCCTCGAGAACGAAGTAGCCGGTCCACAATACGGCGATCAGTACGAACCAGACAGTAGTGAGTTCCATCGTGGCAATCCTTCAGTAGCTCAGGGCGGGAACGGGCTCTTCAGGTGCGGACTCCTCGTGCGGCCCGATGCGGATGAACTTGATCAGCAGTCGCACCTCGATGACGGCCAGCACGGCGTAGACGAGGGTGAAGCCGACCAGCGTGATCGCCACCGACGCCACGTCCACGCCCGGCGAGACGGCCGCGGCGGTCCTCATCAGGCCGAAGACGGTCCACGGCTGGCGGCCCATCTCGGTGAAGATCCAGCCCAGGGTGTTGGCCAGGAACGGCAGCCCAATCCCGGCAATGGCCAGCCGGTAAGCCCAGCGACTCGCCGGCAACCGGCCGCGCCTGGTCAGCCAGAGCCCAGCAAGAGCCAGCAGCGCCGACAGCGCCCCGAAGCCGATCATCAGACGGAACGACCAGTACGCCAGGCCGACGACCGGCAGGTAATCGCCTGGGCCGTAGAGAGCCTGGTAGCGAGCCTGGATATCGTTGATGCCCTCGACCTTCCCGTCCAGGGTGTTGGTGGACAACAGGCTCAGCCCGTACGGGATCTGCAGGTTGATGTGGTTGCGGCCGTTCTCGACGTCGCCGACGGCGAACAGCGAGAACCCCGCCGCGCTCTCGTCCTCCCACAGGGCTTCGGCGGCGGCCATCTTCATCGGCTGCTGCTCGGTCATGATCTGCGCCTGCCAATGACCGGAGAACGACACCCCGACCGCCGAGACGAGCCCGACAACCAGCGCCAGCCGGGCCGAGGTCCGGAACAATGTCACATCCCGCTTCTTGAGCAGAAACCAGGCGCTGATGCCCAGCACGAACGCAGCCGCCGTCAGGAACGCCCCGAAGATCACGTGCGGGAACGTGACGAGGGTGGTCGAGTTGGTGAGGACGGCCCAGATGTCGGTCAGTTCAGCGCGGCCGTTGTTGATGCGGTAGCCGACCGGATGCTGCATCCACGAGTTCGCCGCGAGGATGAAATAGGCAGAGATGTTGGTGCCGATCGCGGCCAGCCAGATCGTGGCCAGATGCAGCCGGGGTGACAGCTTGTCCCACCCGAAGATCCACAGTCCGAGGAACGTGGACTCCAGGAAGAACGCCATGAGCCCTTCCATGGCCAGCGGCGCCCCGAACACGTCACCGACGAAGCGGGAGTAGTCACTCCAGTTCGTGCCGAACTGGAATTCCTGCACGATCCCGGTCACCACGCCCATCGCGAAGTTGATCAGGAACAGCCGCCCCCAGAACCGAGTCAGCCGCAGATACTCCGGCTTCTTCGTCCGGTACCAGGCCGTCTGCAGCCCTGCCACGATGATCGACAACCCGATGGTGAGCGGCACAAACAGGAAGTGGTAGACGGTCGTGATGCCGAACTGCCAGCGGGAAAGGTCCAAGACATCCATGCCCGCCAGCGTCGAGTACGAGCAGCCACGACCATAGAGCCGACCGACCCTGGCCCGATGGGACCTTAGTCCTCAGGTCTCCCCTCTGAACACGTCGAAAGCCAAGTCCAGGTCGACGCCCGGCCGCACGATCAGCGGCGCGGGTGTCACCACCTCCGCCACGGAGACGTCGCCGCCCATGCCGGGCCCGCGTACTTCTGGGCCAAAATCAGAGAACGGACCATCGGCGGCGAGATCAAACAAGGGACTTTGGACCCTACCGACAGCGACGTAGGGTGCGGGAACGTGGAGCCGTGCGATGTCCACCCACTCCACCTGCGCCCGTCAGCAGGGAACTGTCCCGAGTTGAGGGGCTTCGACTTCTCCGGAACGTGACCTTCGGCAGGATCGTGTTCATCAGTCGGGCGAAGCCGACCATTTTCCTCGTCAGTCACATCACGGACGGGGAATGCCTGCTTATCGGCCTTTCCCATGTCCCTGAGATCACCGCCCTTGTCCAACGCTTCTCCCACGTGGTGTACGAAGCGGATGTGCTGGATGTCGCCACGCGCTTGGGCTGGAGTGTCGTGCTCTCCGGACGGGCCGGGCTGGTAGAGGACCCGCAGGAGCTGCATCAGGCCCGGCACAGGCTTCAGCCCTGGCCAGGCGAGCAGATCGATGTGGTGATGCGGATCCACCCCGAGTTGGTCACAGGGTTCTCCGTCAGCGCCCCGGACGCCGGCGCGACGCGATGAGCATGCAGGAACGGGTGGTCAAGCCCTTGCCACCGGCGGAGGCTCTGCAACGGCTGGGGGAGGTGTCGTTGGGCAGGATCGTGTTCACCTCCCAGGCCTTGCCGGACATCCGGCCGGTCAATCACCTGCTGGACGACGGCCAGGTGATCATCCGCAGCCATGTGGGCGCGGCCGTGGTCTCGGCCGTCCAAGGCTTGGTGACCGTGGTCGCCTACGAGGCCGACGATATCAACCCGGTCACCCACCTAGTGTGATCCGCCTGAAATTCGCCAGGTAAGTCCGTATGGTGATGGCTATGACGCCTCCCGGACCAGCTGCGGTGGAGATCCGCTTATCGGAGAGTGAACGGGCTCAGCTGATCGGCATGTCGGT
>NZ_JAUZQF010000067.1 GCF_030718205.1 Nonomuraea turcica | reverse complement strand
TGAGCCGTGACACGTTAGTTGGAACATGGCCATGGTTATTGGCACTATCCAACTGTGCTGGCCAGGTTCTGCCGCGCCGGTGGATCGTCGAGAGGTCCCTGTCCGGCTGGCTGGTGCGCTCGAGGGGAACCAGGGGGAACGTTCTGGAGGCCAGCCGGGTGCGCATCAACGTCACGGGCGCGGGCAAGTGCGGCCGCCCCGGACAAGGGTCCCGTGCTCTATGATCATGGGCCTATGAGCCGATTGCCCACGCTATCTGCCACGGAAGTCCCTTCGGAGCGACTCCTTCTTCGCAGAGCGTTGCACGATGCCGATCGTGAAGGATTCATCGAGCTCTCGACCGATCCTGAGGTTCAGGAATACATCGGTGGTCCCAGGCCTCGGAGTGAGGTCGAGCAGCGCTTCGATGCAGTCCTCACCGCCAACGCAACATCCAGCCCTGGCAATTACGTCATCGCGGACAACACGACGAACCGATTCATCGGAACCTTGATGCTCGCCCGCCGGTCGACCGATAGCCCCGGGCATGTCACCGAGGATGGCGAGGAACTGGAACTGGGCTATGTGCTGCGGCGCAGTGCATGGGGCGCGGGGTTCGCATTCGAGGCCGCAACGGCCGCGTTGCGCGCTGCGGCTGACGAACTCCCCGACCAGCCGGTCTTGCTCGTGACCCAGACCGCGAACACGCGATCTCTGAAACTCGCCGCCCGCCTTGGCTTCCGCCCCATCAGCACGTTCGAGGAGTACGGCGCTGAGCAGACCCTCTGCACCGCTCCCCTTTCCATGTTCCAGATCTGATCTCGGTATCCAACACAGCGGCCCTCAGACCAAGAGACCCGGGGTTTCGGGCGTTTCCCAGGCCGTCAGATGCCGCTCGGAGTCGGTTTCCTCCTGCGCGCACTGGTTGATCAGCTCGGCGAGGGTTCGATGGTGCTCACCTTCAGCGCCAGGCTCTTATCTCCTCAGCCAGCCCCTTGAGGGACTCGACCGGGTGCTCGACCTCCGTCCACGGCGGCGTGAGGTCGGTGGGCTCGAAGCGGGGCACCACGTGAAGGTGGAAGTGGAAGACGCTCTGCCAGGCCGTCTCGCCGCTGGCGTGCCAGAGATTCACGCCAGGAGCCCCGAGCGCGCCGGTGAGCCGGCGGGACACCTCGACCGCGGCCCGCATGACGTGTGCTGCCGTCTCTGCTGGGATCTCCCCCAGGTCTCGGTGGTGCGCTCTGGGGACGACCAGCGCGTGACCCTTGGTGGCCTGGGCGAGGTTGAGGAAGGCGATGGCGTGCTCGTCCTCGTGGATGGTCTGTGAAGGCTCGGTGCCGGCGACGATGCGGCAGAAGGTGCAGCTCATGAGCGGCATGATCACAGCGCACCCGCCCGGCTCGCAAAGGCGTTTCAGATGGTGAAGATCATTGAGGCTCGTGCCAGTAGTGATTACGGAGAACCTCGGCGAGCGAGGACTCTGCCCAGGGGATGCTGTGGGCCAGCCCTGGCCAGGCGGCTCGTATGTGCCGGGCAAGGGGTCTTGCCATCTCGGGCGCGTCCAGTAGAGCAATGGCTGCGGTCAGCAAGGCGCCAGTAGCGGCGGGGGCGTCAGGAAGATCGTCGTGGGGTGTGAGACTCTGCTCACGCGCTCGGACATGCTCGGTGATCGCGGGAGCCATGGCGGTGTCGAACAGATCACGCCCGAGCGGCCACGATACGCAGATCAGTGAGGCCAGCATCCGGACATCGGTGAAGAAGCGAGCCGCCTTCTCGGGTGGACGATCTGGGCCGAGAAGGTCAAGAAGCCGCTGCTGGCTCTGTAACTCGCTCGCGCCGGGGCGAGGCGGGATGTCGTCTGGGGACTGGTCCAGTCGAACGCCACAGATCTTTGGCTTGGCACCAGGAGGGTTGGAACCGGGTCGCTCTGCCAGTGAGACACGGCACTGTGTGGGATGCAGAGTGGGCTCCCTGGATCTGAGGATCAGATGGCCGAGGTGTCGTTGCCGGGGATGGCTCGCCGGACAGCCCTGTTGGAGGAACACCTGATGATCGGGGCAGGCGAAGACGATGGGCAGGAGCCAGGACCTTTTCCAGGGGCCGCCGTAACGCTGCTGGATAGGGGTTCCGTCGCCGGCGAGACACTGCGGGCAGTGACGTGGAGTAAGGGTGAACAGCCAATCGTCAGGTTTGGGTCGTCGGGTGGCCATCGTGGGCAGTGATCGGGCGATGGGCGGATAGCGGTCTTTCCATGGGATGAGGGTCAGATCGGCTGCTTCGTCCGCGGTCAGCCGCGTGACCCTGGCGAAGACCTCCATGTCGAGGTCGAGCAGGTGTCGGCGGCCGACGTTTTCACCGGCGAAGGTGCAGCCGGCCAGGTGGGCCAGATGGCGAGGTCCGACGCGCAGCCGATAGGCCAGGCGTAGCAGGAAGCCGTAGAGAGATTCGCCGTCGAGTGGATCCAGGCTCCGGGTCAGTGGCCTGAGGCGTGTTGGTGTGTCATCCATCGGCGGCGGATCGATCGCCCTGGTCGTCGAAGACCGTGTTGCGGGATTTCTTGCGCTGCCGCTCTTGCCGGGGTGGTTGGACATCCTGGGGAATGTCGGGGATCTCGCCGGTTGTGGGGTCGAGATCGGCGAGGTTGCCCAGGCGGATGTCGGTGCTGGCCAGCAGTTCGGGTGTGAGGCGTTCTTCTCCCGTGGCGATCGCCTTGGCGCAGCCGTCCTCGATCAGGCGGCGCAGCAGGCCAACGATGCCGTGGGTGCGGCGGAACAGGTACTCGGGCATGTCACCGGTGGTGAGCATGCCGTCGAAGGCGCGCAGCAGTCGTAGCTGGTCTTCGACCCCGGCTAGGTGTTCGAGGAAGGCTCGGATGCCGTCAGGGGTGGAGTAGTCGAACGGGTCAAGGTCGACCATGTCGAAGCGTCGTTCGGTCTGGGTGGAGGCCGCCTCGTTGTGGCTCTTGCCGCGTTTGATGTCGGGGAAGACCCATTGGTTGGTGCGTGGATCGGCGTAGGCGCCGCGCAGCAGCCCGGAGTTGGGGATATCGACGCCGATCAGGATCAAGGTGACGTTCAGGTCCATCAGCTCGCGCAGCAGGTCCAGGGTGTCCTGGTCGTCTTCGCGATGCAGACGTAACCGAGTGATGTCGTCGATGAGCAAGGCCGTGGTGTTGTGGTC
This sequence comes from Nonomuraea turcica, assembly GCF_030718205.1. Classification (GTDB taxonomy): domain Bacteria; phylum Actinomycetota; class Actinomycetes; order Streptosporangiales; family Streptosporangiaceae; genus Nonomuraea. Next base: position 3,861 of record NZ_JAUZQF010000067.1, on the reverse strand, counting down.
ACGGATGGTGTCGCGGACTGATCGGATCAGATCGTCCAGGCTGCCCGGATGCGGGTCGCCGTAGTGGCTCAGGATGGTCCTGCAGAGGGCCTTGGGGGTGGCCCGGACCGGCAGGCGGCAGTAGGCGATCGGCACGAACAGATCGCGCGTTCCCGGCATCGGGTTGGGCAGCAGCTGCTGGTAGATGTCGCGCCAGAGGTCTTCGAAGCTGGCGGCCGCCGAGCAGGCGGTTTCGGTCTTGCCCTGGAACCCGCCACCGTTGATCATCAGGCCGTCCCGGGTGCCGGGCATGAATTTCACCGCGTTGTTCTGCAGCCGCTGGCGCATCAGATCGGCGACCTTCACGCTCATCGGCGTCTCCTGCAGCCGCATGTTCACGTGCGTGGCGGTGCGGTGCAGGTCGTGCAGGGCCCGGCGTCTGGGGGACAGATTCTGGTATTCGGCCAGAGTCAAGCGGGGCGCGGGGATGAAGGTGTCGCGGGTGCGCCGATACTGCTGCCATCCCTCCCAGCTGGTGCGGTCCGGTGGATGGCCGAGTTGCAGGAACGGAACCAGCGCGCTGCCAGAGTCAGGGAGGTCGTTCATCACGGTTCCTCTTCGTCGTCGTCCGGCAGGACGAACACGTTCCGTTCGCGGAAGCTCGCCCCGAGCCGAGGAGGAGGCTTCGGGATGACGGGAACCGCCTCCTCTCGCCGTCGCCGACGTTCACCGTCGATGCTGTCGCTGGCTTGCCGGGCGCGCCGGGTCCAGTCCAGCGGTGTCACCGCCGATGAGCCGGAGGCATCTGCTTCTCCGGTCGTGGGAGAGGCAATGGGCCGATCGGCCTGAGCCGCCGCGGCCTGGGTGACTTCGCGGGCGTGCTCGGTGCGCTGTGTCTTGGTCATCTGGGTCGGCCACTGGCTCACCGGAACCTTCGACCCGATCAGTTCCAGCAGGACCGGCAGGAGCTCGGCGTCGGATCTGGGTTTGAGCCTGCATGCCTGCGCCCTTTTGAGCAGGTCGCGTACTCGCGCGTCGCCGAAGGCCGGCATCTGCCCGACCGGCGGCATCCCTGTCCAGTCCAGCGCATGCCACTCGTGGGTGATGGGATCTTGGAAGAACACCTGGCGGCGGTCGCGCGGATCGCGGCGAATCAGCCACTGGCCCTTGTGCTTGCCGCCCCGCGTGGACTTGGTGCCGCGGTAGTCGTTCACCGCGTCGCCGTCATACCACAGCCCGCGGATCTTCACTCCGCGCCGCGAGATGCGGCTGACGTAGTGGACCGGCAGCAGCTCATAGAACAGTTCCGGCGCGGGGATCTCCATCGCGAACCCGGCCTGGGCGAAGGATGCAGCGAACAAGGTGTTAGGGCTGTGAGAGCCATCCGGATCCCAACTGGGAGCGCACTCGCCCAAAATGCGCCGCTGCCAGATCGACACGATCCAGGTGGCGATCAGGTGTTCCATCTCCTCCATGGTCAGCACCGCGTCGGCGGCGGGGTCGGCGCCCCGGTCAGCGACATCGACTCCGGTGTAGCCGGGCAATTCCTCGAACAGCAACTGTCTGATCACGCCGAAGGCCCGCTCGCAGGCGGCCTTGTCGGTGGGCCGCAGGGTGCGGGCCGGCAGGATGTTGCAGCCGAGCACGCGCTGCACTTCCACCAGGTGGTGGTTGCGATAGACCGCTCCGTGGTCGGTGGTCACCGTCTCCGGGGCGAAGAACGGCAGACCGGCCACCTCGTGGCCGGCGAACTCGGCCACCACCGCAGCCGGGAGGCCTGGATAGGGCCACTCCAGCTCGGCGTCCCAGTCCGCCCGCATCGGCAGGGGCATCATCACATCGCGCAGCACCATGGCCACGTCCACCGCGGTGTCGGAGACCAGCGTGAGCCGGAAGGCGCAAAGCGAATGTGTGTGGACGTCCAGCGCCAGCGTCAGATGGCACTTCACCGGATCGCCGAAGACTCCGTCTCGGATCATCACCGGCAGCACTGTGGTGTCCAGCGCGACGACCTGTCCGGGCCGGTGGACCACCACGTGCCCGTTCTTCGTCGGCAGTTCGGCCGAGCGGGCGTAACGCTGACGCGCACCGCCCGGCCCGAACCACTCCTTCCAGACCCGGCAGAGCGTCCGGTAGCTGGGCACGGGCGTCTGCGCGCCGAACGCCTCCCGCACGTACTGATGGATCATGCGTTCCTTGGTGCGCATGCTCACCGTGGCCCCGCGCAGCGTCTCCTCACGGACGGCGAAAATCGCCTCCCGGACCTCCTCGCTCACGCTGGGATGGCCACCGCTTTCCCGCAGCCAGCGATCATCGGCGCAACCGATCAACCCGAAGCGCCGACGCCCGCTCTCCCACCGGATCAACGTGTGATAACTGACCGCGTCCAGCGCCAGCAACTTGGCCTGCTGCCGGTCCAGAGCCTTCAACTCGGCCACCTTGGCCCGACGCCGGCTGGTCAACGTCGTGGTGTCCGGGTCGTACTCGGGTTTCGGCTCCCCCGGGCCCGGCCGCAGCCGGTCACCGCTGCGAAATCCCGTGGCCACCTCCAGCAGATGGGCCATGCGCAACTCGGCCAACTCCCGCCGCCCCGGCTTGAGATCCCCCGCCGTTGCGGGCTGACGTCCCCGGCCAGCGCCCTCCGCAGCAGTGCGGGAGGACAGTCGGCAATTCGGATGATGGATCAAGAACCGCAGACTCACCTGCTGCCGTGCGCCGTCGAGCCGCACCAGGCCAACCCGGCCCAGATGCGGCTCGCGCCGCTCCACCGTCCACTGCACCCCGTCCAGCACCACCTCGGCACCCGCCGACAGGTCCAAAATCGCCGCCGCCGGCATCATGAGCTCCTCCCGGCAACCACCAGCGATCGGTCCCCCAGCGGCTCGGCAAGATTCACCCCAAGCCGCCGATGCCAGAGAAGATGAAGCAACTGGGCCCGAGCCACCGGCTCACAGCCGCTGGCGGCCGCCAGCTCACCGAACCCGACACCCGCAGACGTCACCGATGCCAACAGTCCCGGCCGCAACCCGAGAGGATCAGACAGCGACCGCCGCTGTGAAGACAACGCATCCAGCGCCGAGACCACATGCTCGCGCCAGCCGGCCGCCACCACATAGTGCCACCCGCAGGCCAGCGCCATCTCACCCGCCGCAGCGAACGACTCCCGATCCGTCTCCTTGATCAACGCCTCCGGACGCACATCGATCAACCACATCCCCGACCGGGTCGCCGCCAGGAAATCCGGCGTGTGCTGCCTGCTCCCATGGGCGGTTTCGAAGCGCAACCTGAAGGGTTGCGAGACGACATCGATCAAGTCACCGGCGAAGTCCAGGGCCAGCAGGAGCCGCGCCTCCTCCAGGCTCTCGGCCCCATGGTGACGACCGGTACTGACCAGAAACTGCAAGCCCGGACGATGTCCCTGGCCCCGCCGCCAGGAAAACCCGCGGACCGGCGCTGTGGCCACCCACGACGTCTGCACCAGGTCCCGTACCGAGCGCGACTCCTGCGCACCGCCAAACCGCTGGGTCACCGTCCACCGATCAAGCCAGCCTTCGGTCAACTCCAGAGCCGACGCACCGGCCTCCAGCGAGACCGGCACCAGGAGGTCCTCCCAGGCCACCGCATGCGACCACAAGGGGCCGCAGCCGCTCACTCCATCGTCTAACCCACCTGCTGCCTTTCGACCCAGGTTTCGCATACGCCCCAGCAAAGCGCACAGGACACATCACAGTCCGTCGAACCCGGAAATCGGTGCCAACAGTCGTGGCAACTCGTCATCGGTGCCAAGTAGCGTGACCCGCTATGTTCAACAACCATGTCCCGGAAAGCCAGAACCACAGCTCACGACAACGCCTCGGTTCCAACTAACGTGTCACGGCACAG
>NZ_JAUZQF010000066.1 GCF_030718205.1 Nonomuraea turcica | reverse complement strand
ACCGAGTGCAGATCACCGTCGTCAACCTGTCAATCCTGAAGAACGGCCACGCCAAAGCGATCCGCTTCTCCACCCTCGTGCGCCTGTGCGATGCCCTCGACTGTCAACCGGGCGATCTCCTCCGGTATGACCGGTCATAGGCCGAGACAACCAATCGCCGACAGTAGATCGCGCCCGGATGCGCCAGGTGTACGGGCACAAACGGGGAGACGTACATCACATTCGTCCGCTGTAACAGCCAACACGACAAGAAGATCACCATGGACGCCAGTCTCAACCACCTCGGCAACCCTGGTCCGTTTAACTAATGGCCGGCAGTGGTGGGAGCGGGGTGACCTATATCGGGGCCGACAGGGCGGGGTAGGCGTGACATCTCCTGCTCATGCAGCAGAGCCTGTGCCACGGCGGCGGCGGTGACGGCCTCCTCGCGCTGCTGGTGAGCGGTGCGCAGCGCGCTGGTGGCGTTGGTGAGCTCGGTACGAAGCCGATCGGCCTCACCTGGGACTGGTCACTTAAATTGCAATGGCACTTGGTCAATGCCTTTCAGTGCCCAGGTCAAGGCACTATTCCACCACGGCCGAAGATCATCGAGGCTGATCACCTAGGCGCTTGTTCTTTCCCGCGCGGCCTTTCCACTGCAATCTTAATGACGTTTCGTAGTGAAATCGTGTGATTATCTGCAGGTCAAGGCGGAATGGTCACGTAAATTTCAGCGGGAACGGTCATCACCTTGCAATCGACTAGCTCACTGCCTATGGCTCCGGGGAGGGTGTGCGTCGGCCAGCGCTGATCGGGAGCTCGCTGGAAAATTCGCGATGGCTCGACTGGCTTTGAGCACACGTGGCCGCGGTCCCGCGGCCAGATCCGGTCAGTTTCGGGCGAACAGGGCTACCGCCGTGCCTTCTGGGACAGCGGCGCATCAACGGCCGGATAACCTGCCGGCAAGCGGCCCGTCATACGAAGTTCATCACGCAGGAGGTGATGGATACGAGGCCACACGCCGGCGTCGGTCCAATCCTGGATTCGCTTCTGGCATGTTTCCGAGGAGCATCCAATGGCGGAGCGCGGCACCTTGTGCCAGGGGGTGTCACCAGCCATCAAGTAGAGGATGCCGGCCAGGACGACGCGATCGTCGACCCGTCTGCCCCCGGTCTCTCGCCGTTGCGGGAGCAAGTGGGCCACCTGCTTCCACAGGCTCTTGGAAATGGGCGCCGCGCGCGGCCGCGGCCGGTCCGGTTTGCGAGGCGCAGCGGCGGGCCGGAGCATGGAGGGACGCAACTGCCTGACTCGCTCGCGAGGAAGCCCGCCGGCCCGCGCGACATCGGTCAGGGCGGCGTGGACCCAGTCGTAGCTGATGCGGCTGCCGTCGCCCTGCCGGATCAGCGGGTCGGCCAGACGGCGGATGGCCAGGAGCGGCTGCAGAACGGCGCGGGTGGAGGAGGATAGCGAGATCACCTCGTCGTGCCCATCGTCGCGCGGGATGACGATGACTGTGCTCTGGCCGCCGTCCGGTGCGAGGACGTCGAGGATCTGGCCGGTATCCAGTCCGGCGACGACGTCGATGGTGATGTCGACCTCATTGAGCAGGGCGATGGCCGCGGTGTGTCTGGGCCACTTGCTGGCCAGGCGGGCGCATCCTAACTGTAACTGCTGGCGTTCGGCTGGGGTGAGAGGCGCGGGCTTGGTTCTGGGCACGGGGCGCGGCACCGTGAGGCCGACGGCCGGATTGGCCTCGATGAGGCCGTGGCGCACGCTGAATTGGTAGAACGATCTGATGGCCGCCAGGTGGTGGGCAACCCCGTTGCGGACGAGATGGTCGCGATAGGCCGCCAGGTCGTGTGCGGTGAGACCGAACAGGTCCGATCCAACGGTGGTCTCGCCAAGCCAGTTGAGAAAGGCCGCTACGCCCCGCAGATAGCCTCGCCTGGTGGTGTCGGACCGGCAGCTCAGCAGCCAGGCCTGCAGGCTGTACCAGACATGCAAGTCGCGGGGCGAGACGCGTACGTCGACGCAGCGGATCGTGCTTATGGAGACACCACTGGCGCCAGCGTGCGCCGGGCCCAGGCCGGGCATGTCCCGCAGAGAGCTGAACGGGCCGCCGTGGTCCTGGAGGATCTGCTTGATGCTGAGTGCATCGCGGCTGTTGCGCGGTGTGGCCGGTGGATCGCAAGGCGTGCCGGGGGTGGCCGCCTCGGGGGGACCGGTGAGGGTGCCCGGCAGCCGCGGGCTGCCGGAGCCGCTCATCACCTGTACCTGCGCATGCGTTGTGCCAGAATGACCGGCGGCCGAGCGTCCCAGCGTTGGGCCGCGTTGCAGATCACCGCACGGCCGATGCCACCTCCTGTTGCGCGGCCGTGCAGGGCACGGCTCACGGCAGGGGATTCGCCGGCGTGTATCAGCGCCGCGGCCGCGCTGCGCCGCAGGACAGATGGCGAGAGGGGGCCGCTCAGCGCGATGGCTGGCCAGCGGTCGCTGCGCCGCCGCAACTCGCCGGTGTATGTGCGATGCAGTGGCGCCCGGCAGGAGGTGACGAACAGGCGGCCGCCGGAGGTCTGCAGGCCGCGCGCTTGCACCCACCACAGCCACCATGACCGTGCGCGTACACGGCTCGCCTCGGTGGCGCGGATGGCTCGCCCGTCCGAGCCCACCCAGGTGAGGGTGGCCACGCGTAGCTGTTCGGGAGCCGCGACCATGCGCGGCAGGATGTCTGGTTCGGCGTCGGCGCGGGCCGGGGCAGCGCTTGCCCGGGCGGGAAGAGGTGGCGGCAACTCGGGCAGTTCGGCAAGCCACCAGCGGTCGATGGGCGGACCGATGGCGTCGGCGCGGCGGTGATGCGGATGCGTCGGTGGCTGGGCGGCGAGCGGCATGGGCACCGGGAATGCGACCCGCAACCGCGAATCAGGGCGGGTCCTGAGGACTCCGAGACTGTGACAGGCAACCCGGCGAGCAAGCTCGGTGGACATGGCCATGCCTTTTGGCGATGGCGTGCCACACGATGCGTGCGCTCCGATGGCTTCGACGATGGAAAGCAGGTGACGATCCTGCACGGACCAGCGGGCGAGCCACTGGGTGGCCGGCTGGGCGATGCCCGGCGCCTTCGGTGTTACCGCACCGTTTCCGTCCCTGGGTCCAGAGACGAATAACTTTCGTGTCCTTTCTCGAGACTTACGAGACGCCAATGTCCATCCCTCCATCCACTCGACAGAAATGAAAGTAATTCAGTTTTCGCGTTCCGGCGCTTCCCTGTCCGGGCATCCTCATATTCGCCGGGACTCGAGCAGAAATCGAGAGATCCTGATGAAAAAACCGCATTCGCTCTATGCGGCGCTCAAGAAACGCGGTAAAACCATGGCGGAAGGCTCTGCTCTTCGGTCCACACGTGCATCCTTCGCCGTGAGGGCTGGGAAAGGAGAACCAATGGCTCCTGCGATGCTCGCCGAACGGCCAGCGGCGGATGCGTCCGCGGTAAAAGCCGATGAGCTGCGCGCGTCGGCGGTGCGGCACTTGCTTGCTTTGCGTCATCAAGGACGCCTGACCAGCGAGCAGGTCCGCACGGTCGCCTGTTGCTTCGGCTGCTGCCCGCGAACCGTTTACTACTGGCTGGAGAAGGCGAACGGCGAGCGCAAGCCCCGGCCTCACTTCGAGGCCACCGAAGCGATCCGGGTGAAGTACGCCTTCTGGCAGGGCAACGTCTCGGCGGTGCACCGGGAACTGGTCGAGGAGGCCGACGCCGGCGGGCCGCCAGCTCCCAGCCTGAGCACGTTGCGGCGGGCGCTGAAGCGGGACCTCAGCCCAGGCGAGCGGGCAGGGCTGCGCGATGGTGAGCGGGCTCAACGCGCGCACTTCGTCTACCTGAAGCGCCCGCCGTTACACCGCAACGCGGCATGGGAGGGTGACCATGTCGAGGCGTCGGTGGAGGTCGAGCTCGACGGACGGCTGCTCAAGCCCTGGGTGACCTGGTTCATCGACACCAAGACCAAGATCATTCCAGGGCTGGCGGTGAGCGCGGACGCCCCCAACCGCTCCAGTGTGCTGCTCGCCCTGCGCAGCGCCATCTCGACCGAGGAGCCGCATCTGCCGTTCGGCGGGCTGCCCGAGCGTATCCGCGTTGACCAGGGGAAAGACTTCGGCTCCAAGGTCGTGGCCACGGCGCTGGGCCAGCTCGCGGTGATTCTCGATCCCGTACCGGGCTACATGGCGCATCTGAAGGGGACGGTGGAGGCGTTGAACGGCGCTGCGGAGAAGATGTTCTTCGCCGGGCTGCCGCGCCATACCCACCGTCAGCGTCTGATCAACGGCAAGCACATCGATCCCGATCAGCCGCCGCTGCCCTTCGCCGCATTCGTCGACCGCCTGCTGGCCTGGGTGAACTGGTGGAACAACGAACACGTCGTCGAGACCCTGGGCACCACGCCCGCTCAGGCCTGGCACGACGATCCTGCCCTGGTCACCGAGATCGCCCGTGAGGAGTTGCGGCTGCTGACGCTGGAGGACGACAAGAGTATGCGCATGATCACCTCCAAGGGCATCAGCCGGGGCAGGAACCTGCGCTATGTCGCTGGTTGGATGACCGACCGGGCAGGTATCCAGGTCAAGGTGCGGCTGCTGCCTCACTATGAGGACGAGGTGGAGGTGTTCGACGCCCGCGACGACCACTATCTGGGGTCGGCGTTCCTGTCCGACCGGTCCAACGCCGAAGACCGAGCCGATATGCAGCGTGCCCGCGCGCGGACAAAGAAGCGTACTCGCGCGACACAGCAGAAGGCCGCGAGCACCATGAAGGCGCGCTACCGCCCGGTCACCTCGGCCGAGCCTCCCCGGCGCATGACGGTTCTGGCGGCCGAGGAAGCCAACGCCGAGTCCCGGGAGCTCAATCGGGATGCGATGGCCGCGCTGGCCATCCATGCGCCACCCCGCGATGAGGATCTCCCGGCCGGCTGGGTGTCGCCGCTGGCCCGGAAAGCGCGAACGGAATCCGCCTAGAGCGGCGAAAGCAGCCTGCGGGGCGTTCTTTTCCCTGTTGTCCACTTCGTTCTGGCTCCCGCTGGGGTGAGCCGGGAAGGTTGGGGTGTCATGCCGTGGCGTAGCTGTGCGCATCCCTACGTGCGGCGCGAGCGGGTGCCGCTGGACCTGCCGTGCGGACCGGTGATCTTCCTCCCGATGGAGCGGCTGGCCTACGGCCCACTACGGGCGGTGATCAAGGAAGGGACGATGCTGTTCATCCACGGCACTGTCGAGCAGCGAGTGGAACTCGCCGCGGGCCTGCGCACGCTTGTTCCCCGGGTCCTGCATGAGCTGCCCCTTCACCTAAGGCCCACGCTGACCTTCATACGCGCGCCTGATCGCGGCGCTGGCACTGCCACAGCCGCCGGACAGGAGGCCGGCCGAGGCCGTTCAACAGGCCGACCATCTGATCCGCAGTGAACTGGCGCGCGCCTGCCCGATCATCATCTACGACCCGGCGCAACGGCTGTCGACCGGCTGCGTGGAGTACTGGCGCCACTTGCGCGACGGCACCAATGCCACAGTCATCTTCGCCGCCACCACCGACTGAAGGGGTATCCATGTCCGTATCGGCAGACGACCTGCTTCCTTGCGACCGCGCCGACCACTTCCTGAATCTTCCGGACGCGCAGGTGGTGGCGACCAAGGCACTGCTGATGACGCGGGACAACCTGCGCGAGGTGATCGAAGCCAAGGCGATGATGTGCGTGTACGGCGACGCCGGACTGGGAAAGACGTTCGCGGTCAACGCCTCACTGCGCGATTTGGCCCCCGGACAGTTCCACCGCATCCAATTCCGCGAGCGGCCCACCCCGCGCTACATCCGGCACAAGCTGTTCGAGACGCTGAAGATCGGCGGCCGCATGCCCAGCCGGCCCGCTGAATTCGACAAACTGCTCAGGAACGTGCTGGCCGAGGAATTCCGCATACTCGTGTGCGACGAAGCGCAATGGCTGTCCACCGAGTGCTTCGAATACTGGCGACACCTGTGGGACGACCAGGAAACCGACCTCGCGGTCGTGTTCGTGGGCGGGGACAAATGCTACGAGGCGCTGGACTCCCAGCCCATGCTCGCCTCGCGCATCTACGTGTGGCAGGAATACCAGCAACTGACCAAGAAGCAGGTCCACGAGGTCATCCCCGCCTTCCATCCGATCTGGGCGGCGGCCGACCCGGCCGACATCGACTTCGTCTACCGCCACGCGGCACGCGGCAACTTCCGCATCTGGGCCAAGATCACCCACCAGCTGTTGCGTCTGCTGGCGCAGCTGGGCCAGGAATGTGTTGACCGCGTGGCGATACGCCGCGTGTTCGCCCGTCTGGGCCACCTGACATGAGCCAGGCCCTGCCCCAGCCATCGCCGCCCTCACCGCAGCCGACGGCCGCCGCCCCGGTCACGATCGTCCTTGACCCGCACGACGACGCCGACTGCCTCCACCAAGCCTTGGCCGCCCACGATCCCGCTGCCGGATGTGTCACCGTGCACCCCACGCCCGGCGCCTCCACCGACAGCCAACTCTGCCTGGACGTGCTCATCGCCCTCGGCAAGCCGGCCGACCAGGCCGCCACCCTGTCCGGACGCGCCGGAGGCGAGCACGCGGTGGCCGCGGCCACCGCGTGGCTGATCGGATCCCACACGTGGTTGATCATCGCGGTGCGCACCCACCTGCTCTCAGCGGCCCAGCGGGCACGCCTGGTGTGCCTGGCTCACGAGAGTGGCGCGAAACTCATCGTCGTCTGGCACGCCCGGGCCGAGCAGGACTGGACGGCCTGCTTTCCCGGCGCCACCGGGTTCCACCTGGCCGACCGCCTACGGCCGGCGATAGCCGCCGCTCGCCTGGAACGCAAACCGTGGCACAGCGCCGTACCCGCCCGGCAGGTCCTGCACTGCGCCGAGCGGGGCCCGCAGCCCGCCCGCGGCGACCCCGACCTCGACGACGTCACCCTGCCAGCCTTGCCCACCAGCGATTTCCTGCGCTTTCGCGCCGACGCCTACCGGCGCCTAAGCCTGTCACAGTTCCAGCACGTCGACGGCGTCTACACCTACGGCCTGGACCTCGCCTGCACCTGGCTCCTGCGGCACGGCGATCTGGCCCGCGCCCCGGCCACACGCCGGCTTCCATCAACCCGGCCGGCGCACTGGGGGGCCATGACCGGCCACGTGCGCGACCGGGCCAGCATCTTGCACCGCCTGCCCGAGGAGATCGCGCCCGATCACCCCTACCCGTACCGCATCGGCGCCCTGCACCCCCTACGCCTGTTCCTGACCGACCTCATCGCCGACTGCCCCACCAGAGAGCACGCCATCGCCCGCATCCGCGGTGCGCAAGCAGGCCTATTCCTGCACGGCTACCTGCTGACGGTGCCGATCCTGATGGGCCGCCCGGCAGGCCCGGGTCTCATCGCCCAGCTGACCGCCGAGGACGCCGAGCGCATCGCCACCCATCTGGCCCACCCCGTCCACGCCGCAGCGCTGGCCACGGCCCTGTTCACCGGGGCCCGCCTGCACGACCTGCAGGCGATTCCCCTTGCGGCACTCAGCCCCGACGCCACCACGATCGAGATCCGCGAAGGCACGCAAGCGGCAGATGGACTTGTCCTGCCGGAGGAAACCATCACCTACCGGGTACCGGTCTACGCGCGCGGCATCTTGGCCGCAGCACGCGCCTTCCTGCTCCTCACCGGCCATCACGATGAAGAGCCGCTGCTCGAACAAGGCCTCGGCAGCCGGGGCCAGCAGTTGCTGATCTCGGCACGCGCCTGCGCCCTGACCGTGCCATCGCTCCAGGAACATGCCGAACACCATCGCTCCTGGCTGCGCCGCACCACCTGCTGGAAAGTGGGCGAACCCATCCATCCCGCCTCGTCACAGCCCGTAGCCGGGCGCGAGAGCGCACAGGAGATGCCCCATGCTTGACGTCGACCTCATCCAGCGCAGGATGACCGAGCTGCGCATGGGAGGGGTGGAATTCGCCCGGCGCGTCGGCGTCTCCCTGGACACTCTGCGCACCGCCCGTAGCGCCACCGTCAGTGAGCCCATTCCACCGTGACGCTGCAGGTCACGGGTCCGTTGCAGATCATCATCCTTGATCCGCAACGCAGATAGCCCCTGGTAGAAGGGTTGTCGACCAAGATCAACCTTCACCACCAGGGGCC
>NZ_JAUZQF010000065.1 GCF_030718205.1 Nonomuraea turcica | reverse complement strand
CCTTGTTGCTCCCGGTGATCAACACCGAGGTCTGTTCCGAGTCCGTCATGCCCCTTAAGACGCCGCGCTCCGCTCGACTGTGACATGGGTGCGCGACGTCACAACCGGGAGCCCCTTGCGGGCTGGCAGCTGATAACGGCGAACTGTGTTCATCGGTCAGCCGGCCGCCGGTCTTAACCCTGGGGCCGGTCCCTCCACGTCATCGCCCGCAGGCGAGCTGCCCCTTCCCCAGGCACTCGTGCCCCCGTTTCACATCTTCACGGCAGAAGTCTGCGTTCCCGGCGAGAACCCGCCGAGCGCATCGGCCGCCTCGGTGATGCGGAAACAAGGACACGCCAAGGAGAGAAGTGTCTATAGTTGGAAAAGTAGGTCTAGTGGGACAAGTTGTGACCCCAGGGGGAACATGGTCGGGAAGATGATCGAAGGGCCGGACGGTCGCTACATCGTGGGCACGGTCAAGATCGGGGAGAAGGGGCAGATCGTCATCCCCAAGGACGCGCGTGACCTGCTCGGCCTCCAGCCGGGCGACACCCTGCTCGTTCTGCTGGACATCAAGCAGGGCATCGCGCTGGTCGACAACGAGCGGTTCCAGCAGTTCGCCAAGGGCGTGCTTGCCGTGCAGGAGGAGACGCCGGCCGACCCGGAGGCCGACCGATGACCCTGCGCAGATTCGTCCGCATCGCCTTACTGGTCACCGGGGGTCTGCTCCTTCTGGCCGCGCTGGCGGCAGGTGGCTACGTGTACCGGAACGTCACCTACGCCGAGCGGGACGCCGACGCCGTACGAGAGGCCGGCTTCGTCGAGAAGCAGTCCACGGTCAACGGATCCCTGATGAATTACGCCGAGGGCCCTGACAACGGGCCGTCCCTCCTGCTCATCCACGGCCAGTCCGTCGACTGGCGCCACTGGAGCCGGGTGCTGCCCGACCTGGCCGAGCATTACCACGTCTTCGCCATCGATGTCTACGGTCACGGCAAGTCGGCGCGCGTCCCGGTCAAGTACACCGCCAAGGCGCTAGCGGCGGACGCCCGCCAGTTCCTGACCCAGGTCGTGAGGGAGCCCGCGGTCGTCGCCGGTCACTCCTCCGGAGGGCTGATCGCGGCCGTGCTCGCCGCCGACGCGCCCGCCCAGGTCCAGGCGGTGGTGCTGGAGGATCCGCCGTTCTTCTCCTCGGTCCTGCCCCGCGCGGAAAAGACGTTCAACTATGTCGGCCTGGCATCCTCTGCCCACGACTTCCTGCGCAGCGGCGAGAGCGACTTCACCGCTTACCAGATCCGGCATGGCGCGATCTGGGACCTGTTCAAGGGCGCCAAGCAGAGCATGCAGGAGTACGCGCTCTCCTACCGCAAGGAGCATCCCGGTGAACCACTCATGATCTTCTACATGCCGCCGGAGCTCAACGAGTCCTTCCGCGCCATGGACTCCTACGACCCCCATTTCGGCGAGACCTTCTACGACAACAGCTTCCATCAGGGCTTTGACCATGCCGCCACACTCTCGCGCATCGGCGTCCCCGCCGTCCTGATCCACGTCAAAGACCTGTACGACGACAAGGGCGTCCTGCTGGCCGCCATGAGCGCCGACGACGCCCAGCAAGCCCGCTCCCTGCTCAAGGACGTGCAGTTCTACCAGGTCGACTCCGGCCACGGCTTCCACTTCGAACGCCCCGACGAGTTCAACGACATCATGCTGGACCTAGAGAAGCGGCTGAAGAAATAGGCCAGGTCGGCACTGCCAGGCAGCACTCAGGCTACTCTCGGTCAGATCCATGATTGACGTCGCGGCGAGTCCCGCACCTTGTGGGCAGCCCGCCGCCCGTCGTGCCAGCAGAGCCGCATCGTGATGCTCGCTCAGGCATAGCCCACGATGCGCCGGGAGAACAGGTCCGACACCGCCGCCAGTTGCAGTTTCCCCTCGCCGGTGGGGTTTCGGTGCCGTCGCCCACCCACCGCTGGTCCGGCGCGGTGGCGGTGAAGTCGCGTCGCAGATGGTCCTCGGGGCCTCCGGCGTTGGGCTGTCTTGGTCGACAAACCCACCTACCGCAGGTCCCGTTCGCCGTCCCCAGAATACGGAGATCTTCCCCGAACTGCCGTACAAGCAGTCGACGTCCCCGCCTGGCGTCGTTCCCTGGCCCCGGTGTCGGCGGCGTGCCGATCCGCACCGCGGCCGAACCGCCGCCGAACTCGCACACGATCCCTTGACCACGGGAGAACATGCTGGTCAAGACAGCCCCGCGAGATACATCCCCCCGCTACCCAGGGCAGTCCCCCAACTGCACTGCCGGAGCAGCAAAGATCACAAACCAGTCACGCCGCTTGACAGGAAGCACGACTCCCTAAGAGCCTTCTGACGAAGGATTGGGTCGGTGAGGCCGCGACCAAGGATGACCTGGTAAGTGCCGCTGCCGAGTGGTTCGCCTGCGGAAGCAGTGGGCTCCTGATAGCTGAGGTGTTGCCTACGCAACTCGGCGACCAGGAGCCCGTGGTTGTCTGCCTATACGTCCGCGCGTGAGCGCCAGTGGTTGTCCCTCGCCGGGGTGCGGGTGCCATGGTCGCAAGCCGTCGTATCCGTCGGATCTGACCGATGCCGAATGGGCGGTGCTGGAGGGTGAAGCACAGGCGGTGATGGCCGAGCTGGTCGCGCCGCCCGCCCTACCGCTTTGCTGGACCTCCGCCCGGCCGACCGCCGCTTCGGTTACCTGCTGGAGATGGTGCTGCGTGCCGGCGCCGGCGTCTGGCGCATCGCCGAGACCGAGGTCGACTACCTGCCCAGGAAGGGGCGCTTCACGGTGACCGGCACCCTGCGCGGAACCATGCGTGCGGTCTCCGACATGCGCCGGGTCATGGCGTCTGCTGCGCGCGGCGGGTCTGCTTCTTCTCGCGGATGACCGCGTGGGCGTCGGCGACGGGGCCGAGGTGCCCAAGCTTGTCGGGATTGACGATCGAGCGGATGGTCTGGATGCGTCCGTCCAAGATGTCGAGCGTCCAGGCGTTGAAGATCCGGCCATCGCGGTCGCGGATGATCGCGCCCGGCTGGCCGTTCACCTCGTGTGCCTCCAGCACCGCGCCGATCTGGGCGAACGGCGGGATGGTGACTGACAGCACCCGGGCGACCTTCGCGACGCCGAAGACGGGGAGCGTACTCCCGATCTTGCCGGCGCCGTCGTTGACCAGCTGGACATCGGCGGCCAGCAGTTCCTGCAGCCCTTCGACGTCCCCCTCCTTGAGCGCGTCGAAGAACCGCCCGGCAAGCTGGTCGCGCGACCGGCGATCCGCCTCGAAGCGGGGCCGGCCCGCGTCCATGTGGCGGCGCGCCTGCACCGCGAGCTGGCGGCAGGCCGCCTCCGACCGCTCCACGGCGGAGGCGATCTCCCGGTAGCTGAAGGCGAACACCTCGCGTAGCACGAAGACCGCACGCTCGAGCGGGCTGAGCCGCTCCAGCAGGATCAGCGCCGCCATCGACACCGAGTCGGCCAGCTCCGCCGACCGCTCCGGGTCCTGGTAGGGGTCGGTCAGCAGCGGTTCGGGGAACCACGGCCCGACGTAGGCCTCGCGCCGGACGCGGGCCGAGCGCAGCACGTCGATCGAGATCCGGGTCACCGTGGCCGACAGGAAGGCCTTGGGCGACTCGGGCTGGGTCGCGGAGCCCTCGTAGCGCAGCCAGGCCTCCTGGACGGCGTCCTCGGCCTCGCTCACACTGCCCAGGATCCGGTAGGCGATCGCGAAAAGCAGCGGCCGTAGCTCCTGGAACTCCTCAGTGCGGGTCACGCCGACCATTGATATCACCATAGCCGGATAAAAGTGACAAGGTGTCGCAGGTCTCACTCGGCCGAGCTCACATCCGCGCCGGGCTGTCTCGTCTAGGGGGTTGTAACAGCTGAAACCGGCAACAAGGAGCACACCATGCAGAAGGTCTGGTTCGTCACCGGCTCGTCCCGCGGCCTGGGCCGCAACTTCGTGGAGGCCGCCCTGTCGCGCGGTGACAAGGTCGCCGCCACCGCCCGGAGCACCGCAAGCCTGAAGGAGCTGGTCGACACCTATGGCGACGCGGTGCTCCCGCTGGAGATGGATGTGACCGACAGGGCCGCCGTCTTCGAGAGCGCGAAGCGCGCCAAGGAGCACTTCGGCCGGCTCGACGTCATCGTGAACAACGCCGGCCACGCCCAGATCGGCGCAGTCGAGGAGCTGACCGAGCAGGAACTGCGCGCCCAGCTCGAGACCAACCTGTTCGGCGCGGTGTGGGTGGTCCAGGCCGCGCTGCCGTACCTGCGCGAGCAGCGCTCGGGGCACATCATCCAGCTGTCCTCGGCTGCCGGGGTCATCGCCATGCCGCTCGGCGGCGCCTACCACGCCTCCAAGTGGGCCCTGGAGGGCCTTAACGAGGCGCTCGCCGGCGAGGTCGCCGAGTTCGGCGTCAAGGTGACCATCATCGAGCCCGGTGGCTTCGCCACCCGGGACGGCAACAACCCCGACCCGCTCGCCAACGGCCACATGGCCAAGACCGAGCCGGCCTACGACGGTCTCCGCCAGCGCCTCGGCGCGATGGCAGGGAAGCTGCCCGCAGGAGACCCGGCCGCCGCGGCGCAGGCACTTCTGAAGCTCGTCGACTCCGCCAACCCGCCGGTGCGGGTGCTGTTCGGCAAGGGCTTCTACCCGCTGATCCAGCAGGCCTACGCCGACCGGCTCAAGACCTGGGCCGACTGGCAGGACCTCTCGATCGAGGCGCACGGCAAGCTCGAAGCTCGCTGACCCCGGTCAGAGGTCGTGCCACTGGCGAGTGGCGGCCAGGTGGTCCGGGCGGCCGATGGCGATGAGGTTGGAGCGGTAGAGACCGATGGAGTCGATGACGAGCCGCGAGTGCGGGAGGAGGACCCTTTCACGCTTCCTTCTGCGGATTGCCGTTCAGGGACGACAGCTTCGTGTCTGATGGGCATCTGGCATATGGCTGTCGCATAGAAATCATCGCCGAAGCGACTGTGGAATCCTGGAGAGCCTTCCAGACCTGATGAACGCTGGCCCCCGCGGTCCTAGCATCAGGAGCCCGGCTGGGCTGGCTCTTGCCGACCGGCTGGATCCTGCACGCTCGCGCCTTCGGCGGCGAGCAGTGGTGGGTGTTCCTGCTGGTGGTAGCGTTCGTTGCGGTGTTGGTCGGGGTGGCCTACGCACGGTCGGCCCGCCGGGACACCGGTGCCGGCCTCGTACCGCCACGCTTCGGCCCCGTCCACGCGCCGAACGGCCTGTGCGGAGCCTTCGGGCTGGCGTGGCGGATGCACCGCACCATGGCGCTGGCATGGATCGCGGGCGCCGCCTTCATCGGCGCCGGGGTCGGGCTGGGCGGGCAGAGCGCCGTCAAGACGTTCGGTCAGAGCGGAGCGCTGGACTTCTGGGCTGAGCGGACCGGAGCCGACGATCCCGGGCAGATCTTCTTCGAACTCGTCGTGTACGAGCTGGCGGTGTATTCCGTGTCCCTGTATGCGATCATGACGGTGTTTCGCCTGCGCGGCGAGGCGGCCACTGAACTCTTCCTGTCCGGCCCGGTGAGCCGGGCCCGCTGGGTGGTCAGCCACCTGGTGTTCGCGGTGGCGATGCCCGTCGCCATCTTGGTGGTCGCCGGGCTCGGACTGGGTCTCGGCGACGGGAACTTCACCGGTGGCCTGGCCATCACCACGGTCATCCTGCCCGGCATTTGGGTGATGGCCGGGATCGCCGTGGCGGCCTTCGGGCTGTTCCGGCGGGCCGGAGCAGCCGTGGGGTGGACGGCCCTGGGGGCCGCGGTGTTCCAGTGGTCCATCACCGCGGCGTAGTGCTCGGGAGCCAGGTCGGCGACCCGGTGCTCCGGGCCGGTGATGGTGGCCAGGTGGCTGAGGGTCTGGGCGTAGCCGGCGCGGGTGGTGGCCGCGGGGATGGAGTCGAGGAATCGCTCGACGGCGGCCGCGGTGCTCTGCTCGGGCGCGGCCGGCGCGCCTTCAACGCGAAGCGGCGCAGCCCGTGGGGCTCCCGGAAGGCGACAACAGACCCGGAAGGACGAGGGACACTGATGCGCACGAAACTCGCTTCCCTGGCTGCGCTAGACATAACGAATCTCGTTATTTACGATTATCGTTATGTCTACGAGATGGCTCACCCGGCTCGAAACCCTGCTGACCCTCTTCCTGGTCCTGGCCTGCCTGGGCGCCCTGGGCCTGCTGCTCTACACCGCCCTGATCGCTTTCATCGGCACCGGCAATGGCATCGGCGTCCCCTTGCGGGTGTTCGACGTGCCGGTCGCGGGCATGGCGGCCCCGGATGCCGCGATCGTCAGCGCGACCGCCGACGTGACGGTCCGTCACCAGGGGCCCGCGCCGTTTGTCGGGCTGCTCTACCTGCTTCTGTGGGCGCCGGGCGTCACGACGACACTGCTCGCCCTGTTCACTGTCGTTCGCGCGCTGCGCAGGGCCAGATCGGGAGACAGGGCGCTGTTTTCCGCCGTCACCGCCGCCCACCTGCGGCGCCTCGGTTGGATCCTGATCATCGGCTCGCTCGCCACGGGACTGCTCGGTATGGTGGCCGAGCCGATTCTGGCCTCGATGCTGTTGGCCAAGAGCTACCCGTTCTACGCCCCGTCGGGCGAAGTGGTGGCCGGGGTCGTGACGGGAGT
Source organism: Nonomuraea turcica (assembly GCF_030718205.1). Classification (GTDB taxonomy): domain Bacteria; phylum Actinomycetota; class Actinomycetes; order Streptosporangiales; family Streptosporangiaceae; genus Nonomuraea. The sequence goes on along the minus strand of NZ_JAUZQF010000065.1, from coordinate 2,535 downwards.
CGCGGTGCTGGCCGTTTCGGAGATCGTACGGCGTGGCCTGGTGCTGCTCGAAGAGGTCGAGGCCACCATCTGATGGCCGATCCGACCATCCGTGTACGACTGGATGAACTGCTCAAGGAGCGCGGCATGACGCTCACCGAGCTGTCGCACCGAGTGCAGATCACCGTCGTCAACCTGTCAATCCTGAAGAACGGCCACGCCAAAGCGATCCGCTTCTCCACCCTCGTGCGCCTGTGCGATGCCCTCGACTGTCAACCGGGCGATCTCCTCCGGTACGACCGGTCATAGGCCGAGACAACCAATCGCCGACAGTAGATCGCGCCCGGATGCGCCAGGTGTACGGGCACAAACGGGGAGACGTACATCACATTCGTCTGCTGTCACAGCTTGCGGGGCTGTTTCGTCGTAGGTGTAACAGCCAACACGACAAGAAGATCACCATGGACGCCCGTCTCAACCACCTCGGCAACCCGCTCACGGCCAAGTCCGAGAAGTAACCCCTCGATCGGAGAGTCGTCATCATGCTCAACGGCAAACGGATCGCCTGCATACTCGCGGCGGGCTCCATCGCCTCGGTAGCGGCCGGGGCGTACCCGGCATCCGCCGCCGGCGTCACGGACAGCAGCCTGGCCCCCGCATCGGTGGCAGCCGCGTCGACCTGCACGACATACGTGGCGGGCGGCCCCTCGGCAGCCCCGGGCCAGCCGCCCAAGAAGGTATACGCCCACGCCCGCTCAACGTGCGACTACGTCTATGGCGTGAAGCTGCAGATGACCCTCTACAGGGACGGCGTCAAAGTGGGCCAGAAGAAGATCTGCCAGGAGGGCCCGCTCAACCCGGAAGGCCAGCCGCCCCGGGACATGGTCTGCGAGGTCAACCTCCGGGTGGAGAACCCGTCGGGCATCCAGACCTGGAAGGTGAAGGTCAAAGCCCAGTGGATCAATGGTTTCCGTGACACGGTCACGAAGTCCTACACCGAATCGTTCAAGGCATAGGAGGCAGTCGTGTTCCGTTCCGTCACCAAGGTTGTCGCCCGGCTGAGCGTGCTGCTGCCGGTGAGCGTCTCGCTCGTGGCCGGGCCCGCGGCCATGGCGAGCTCGGCCGACATTCCCCCCAACTGCTCGGTAAGCGTGAAAACGATCCAGGGCCACGAGGTCGGCATGCGCACGATCGTCGGCCGCGGAGTCGTGAAATGCTCCAGCGCGTTGCGGCCTCAGATATCCATCAACCTGCGGAAGGGCGACACCATCAAGTCGCGCGCCACAAAGGACTGCAAGCAGGAGAAGAAGTGTGTCGCCTACACCGACACCATCTTCAAGGCCACCGGCTCCAATTGGTGCACCCAGATGGTGGTGAACTGGGGACTGATGGAGACGATCAAGTGGGGCTGCCTGTAGCGGCCAACCGACCCTTCAGGTAAGTGAACGCGTTTTCCGGTACACGAGGAGGAAGTGAGGTTTCACCGCGGTGAAGAGGACTCTGCATGTCGTGTTCTCGGCAATTGTCGTGACGGGAATGGGGGCGGCCATGCCTGCCGCGGCGCACGCGGGCGGGTACGGCTGCAAGGGGTCGCTGGTCGGCACCTGGCGCCTTCCCATGAAGGACGCGTACACGGGCGAGAAGTTCTACATCAGCGACGTCAAGCTCTACTACAACGCGAGCAGCGGCTGGAACTGCGCCGTCCTGGCGAAGCGACCGGACCATCAGCGGTACGGCACGCGTACCCCGATGGAGATCACCATGTACAACAGCCGCTTCCGTGAGGACAACGTCAAGAACAACCACGACTTCGACCACGGGCGTTTCAAGTACTACGCGGGCCCGGTACGGGTCTATGGCAAGAACATGTGCGTGAGCATCGTCGCTCACCACGCCGACACCGCCGGGCCCTTTGACGGGAAATGGTCCGGCAGTCGCCTGATCTTCGGCGCTGCCTGCGACTGACCGCGTCGTCCCGTGTGTCCGCCCAGCGCCCTTGGGGTTCGGGGCACCCCAAGGAAACGGCGCAGGCCCTTGTCGCTGCGGCTTGCGCGGGCCAAACCGTCCAGGCCCGAGCGCCGGTAGCCGGCCAGCCACCGCTGAAAGGTTCGGTAGGAGGGACCGTCTTCGCCCCGGGCGGCTGCCAGCCGTGCCAGTGGTATTCCGTCGTGCAGGTGCGGCGCCAGTACCTCATACCGGCTCGTGGCCAGGGCACGCCCGGCCACGTCCCCGGAGCGCACACGGTCCGGCGTGGCCTGTGCGTGTTGTTCACTCGCAGTGCTCACCCTGCCATCGTCCGTCCCCACAATGATCACCCACCACACCCGCGAGGGCCATGGTTACGGCAACCCATACAAACCGGGGCCCCTGCAGGAGTGGGCCGATGTCCTGGACCGGCATTTTCCCGCCGGTTAGTGACGATGCGGCCGGGGCCCCCCCCGGGGCCCGGGGCGCCGGGTGGCGGCCGGCCGACGGTGCCGGGGGCGGCACGCAGGTCGGCCGGCGTGGCCAGGGAGGCCCAGCCGGCCTCGGTCGAGCCGTACAGGTTGTAGAGCA
>NZ_JAUZQF010000064.1 GCF_030718205.1 Nonomuraea turcica | reverse complement strand
CAGGCCCCTGGTGGTGAAGGTTGATCTTGGTCGACAACCCTTCTACCAGGGGCTATCTGCGTTGCGGATCAAGGATGATGATCTGCAACGGACCCGTGACCTGCAGCGTCACGGTGGAATGGGCTCAGTGAGCCGCCGGGACCATTCACCCCATCCTCGCGCGCTTCGAGAACATCGACCCCAGCCAGCCCGGGCGGCGCGCGATCGGCCGTTCCTCCGCCCGGCGGCTCGCCGCGGGCACCGGCCCGGAACCACGCTCCAGACCCGTTCTGCCCTTCGCCTGAGACGTCAGGAGAGGGCCGGGTCAGTCGAAGCCGTTAGGGCAGAGGAAGGTTTTGATCTTGTCCGGCGCGCTCGCGAGGAGCGTCGGCTGGTTCTCTCGCGAGCAGAAGTAACTGCCGATCGCACCGTCCACGAATCGGGTCGCGTTCCGCTTCGCGATCAGGTCGATTCCGCCGACGCTTGGGGAGTCGAGCTCGGCCGCGACCCAGTTGCCCGAGCACATCTTGCGCGCGACCACGGCGTCGTCCGGCAGGCTGCCGCCGTTCAGCGCGGCGGCCTGCCGGAGTATCGAGCCGTTGGATGCGCACGGTACGCCGGTGGCCGAGCGGCGTGCGCTTGGGCTGGCGCTCGTCTTCTTCGATGTGGTGGGCGTCTCCTCGGCCGTCGCCCTCGCGCTGGGCGTCTCCTCGGGGGTCTCGCCCGCTGTCGTCGCCTCCTCCGCCTTCTCGCTCGTGTCCGGCTCCAGGCTCTCGGCGGCCGAGGACGAGGGAGGGGCGCTCGGGCTCTGCAGTGCTTGCGGCGATCCACCCCGGTTCACCGCGAACACCGCGCCGACGGCCACGACCGCGGCCATGACGGCGACGGCCGGCACCAGCGGCACCATCAGGCGCTTGTCGCGTGCCGGCATCTCCATGGGGGTCGTGCCTGCCTTGAGCGCGGTGACCCGGGCAAGTAACTCGTGCGCGGCGGGCCGGGCCGCCCGATTCTTGGCGAGCGCGCTTCGTACGAGGTCGCGGACCTGGGCGGGGACTCCGGACAGGTCGGGGTCGACGCTCATGACGCGGTAGGCGAGGACGTCGGGGGCGCCGATGCCGAACGGCGGGCGCCCCGTCGCGGCGTACGCCATCAGCGCGCCCCAGGCGAAGACGTCGGCGGCTGCGTCCGCCTGGTCGCCCCGATACTGCTCGGGACTGATCCAGCCGGGCGTCCCGATCAACGCGCCAGTGCCCGTGAGGCCGCTCTCGTCAAGGGCCCGGGCGATGCCGAAGTCCAGTACCTTCGCGCCGGAGGTGGAGAGGATCACGTTCCCGGGCTTGAGGTCGCGGTGCACGATGCCGGCCCCGTGGATGTCGGTCAGCGCCTCGGCGATGTCCACGCCGAACGAGAGCAGCTCATGCGGCCGCAGCGGCGCGTTGTCCTTCACGTACGTGCTGAGCGTCGGGCCGGGGACGAACTCGGTCGCCAGCCAGGGAGGAATCGCGGTGGTGTCGGAGGCCAGCACCGAGACCGTGCAACGTCCACGCACCCGCGACAGCAGATCGACTTCACGGACGAAGCGGGCGCGGAAGTGCGGGTCGGCTGATAATCCCGGATGGATCTCCTTGACCGCGACCCGCGTGCCGTCGGCCGCGATTCCCGCGTAGACCACCCCCATACCGCCGGCCCCCATCCGGCCCACGATCCGGTAGGGACCGATCGTCTCGCGCTCGTCCACCGTCAGAGGGCCGAAGCCGCCGGGGTCGCTCATCGGGCTCCCGATCGCCGGATCATCACAACAGCAACGATCTTATTGACCGGTACTTCAACGCGCTCGCCCTCGAGACACGGGACGGCCTGCTCGCCATCAATGCCCGGCCCATCGACGGTCGGCCGGCAATCGGCATCCGACGGCCTGGCGACGTTCCGCTTCACCACCGAGGACCACGGCGAAACGGTGTTGCAGCGACGCATTCTCGGCGACGCCTATGGCCCCAGGTGTCCATCGTGACCGACACAAAGCTCACAGCAAGGAAGCTGGCGACCAGCCGGCAGCGATCGATGCCGCGAAATCCCGGACTCACGTCATCCTGCTGGTCGACGACCTGCACGTCCGCGTCGTCAACGCCGTCACCGGAGAACTCCTGCGCGAGCTGACCATCGATCCCACCCGGGACTACCAACCCCAGGCAAACCCCAAAACGACGAAACCCCCGAACCCGTTGATTCGAAGGTGGGCCTGCGAGCTGTGTCGAATCATCCCCTTCGCACGGGAGAGCAGGAGGCGATCAACTGGATGAGCTTCGATCAAACGGACGGTGTTGACTACGGTCGCGTGGCTTATGCACGTCGACCCGACTTTGATCGCTTGCGCTGCATGAGGAGGGCTGGTCAAAGGGCTCGTTGCCGGGCTATGGATGCGGCTGCGGTCGATCGAACGGCGTGCGGCGACCGCACCGGCGCTCCCGCCTCGACCGTGCCCCGCGCACGGGCCCGGAAGTCACCCTCCGTAGCTGATTTTGCGCAGTCCAGGAGATATCCCAACCTTCCGGAACGGCCTGCTGTCCGGGGAGGTAAAGGGGAGGGTACTCAAACGCCTGGATACGGGCATGATGCGGGACCGTATCGGTCAAGTCTGCGCTCGCCCTTCCGTTTCGGAGGTATACGTGAAACGAGGAAGGATGTTTTCTGAAGCGGACCGCCACACCCACCGCACAGGCCGCTCGGCGCAAGCCGAGAACGGCGGAAAAGTTTACGCTTTCCGCCCCCAAAGACCCCGGCCGAGTGGGCAATCCGAGCCACTCCCTTCAGCTTGAGGCATGAATATCCCATGAGTGGCGCTCTGTTGAATGGCGCGTGGTGACGAGGGGGTCCAGCAAGCCATGTGGAAGCTTCCGTTGATGCTGGCGAGCGGATTCGACGCCGTTGCCAGCGTGGGCGGTGTCCTGCACACGGGCATCCGCACCGCGACCGCGCTCTGCACAGGAGCGAGTGGGCAAGGCGGCCTGTTCCCCTTCGGGGCACCCGACTCTGGCCACCCTGATCGAGATACGGGCCCTGCCAGGCCGGTGTCTTTCCTGGAAGCTCACCCGGAAGGGCTGGCACCGATCACTGTGGCCTATGAGCGGCACGGGACAGGCAAGCCGGTGGTCTTGCTGCATGGCATCGGACAGGACCGGCACGCCTGGGACCAGGTGATTCCCATGCTCACCGCCCGACGTGAGGTGATCGCGCTGGATCTGCCGGGTTTCGGCCAGTCTCCCAACCTACCCGCCGACGTACCGCATGACCTGCCGGCCATGGTGGCGGCACTGGGCGCGGCCTTCACTGCGCTCGGCCTGCGGCGGCCGCACGTGGTCGGCCACTCCCTCGGCGGCCTGATCGCGCTACGACTGGCCCAGGCCGGTCTCGCACGCAGCGTCACCGCACTGGCACCGGCCGGATTCTGGAGCGAGTTCGAGCGACGCTACGCCTTCACCGTGCTGATCACCGCCCGCCATCTCGCCCGGCTGCCCGACGTCGTCGTCCAACGGATCGCCGGCACACCCGTGGGACGGGCCGCCCTGACCGGCATCTTGTACGGACGCGCTGACTGCTGCCCGCCCGACACCCTGCTGACCTGCCTGCGCGCGTTGCGACAATCGACGGCCTTCCAATCGACCTTGCGCGCCGGACGGGCACGGGATCTGTTCATTGGCACCATCTCTGGCATGCCGGTGACCATCGCCTGGGGAACCTGCGACCGGCTCCTGCCCGGCCGCCAAGCCGAGCGGGCCACAGCCATGATCCCGGAAGCGCGGCTGGTCCAGCTATCCGGCTGCGGGCACGTCCCGATGACCGACGCACCCGGCCAGGTCGCCCGCCTGATCCTGCACACCACCGCCTCCCGCCATGTCTCCAACCGCATCTGCGGCCGTTCAGCTGGCAGCGAGCAGGCGGATGGGCGGAGCTCTACCTGGCTACGGAAGGGCGCCATCCCCGCGCCGAACTCCACACGCGCTTGAACCATGGAGCGCGGCGGCGATCTCCCAGCCACGTCAGCCAGGTGCGGCGCCGGGCGAGCCGGTGAGATCAGTGCCAGGAACCGGTGCCGCAGACGGGTCTGATGTGCTCAACACGACGGAACACTGCGTGCCCGCCAGCCGAAGGACCTGCAAAAGCCATCCTTCGACACCGGACGGGGCGGGTGGGTCCCCGGCGTGATCCATGATCATCCCCTTTGGTCGTTCAACAGTTTCGGCGCGACGTTGGCTGAAGCGCTGCCCGGCTTGGGGGGTGATACGGGTTTCCGCTACCAGGGTGCGGAGATATCCCTCATGATAACTGTCAGTGTCAGAAAGTGAACAGAATGCGATTCATCCTGCGCAAAAGCGTCCTCGCCGCTCTGCCGCTCCTGTCCTTGGCGCTAGGGGCCTTCGTGGTGACAGTCCACCCGCGTTGACCCGGTGCCAGAATGCGCCGCTGAGACACGCGCCCCCGGCGCGATGGTGTGTCAATTTGGTGGCCGCTCGGGCCGTTCATCGTCAAGTCCACCACGGATGCCGCCAGCACGACGGTCAGCCAGTTCAGCCAGGAGACGTTCCCCGAGATGATCAACCAGAGCTGTGTGGCGATCATGAAGGCCGCGGCCACGCTCGCATAAGGCTGAGGCGCGAACAACCCGAACGGGGCGACAAGCTGGGCGACGTGGTTGCCGGTCACTGATGGCGGTCGACGCCACCCAATTCGGCATTTGGGAGGCCGGCCCAGGCTTCGACGTCGATGTGGACGAGGTGTTCCTGGTGCTCGCCGGCTCGGGAACGGTGCCCTTCGAAGTCGGCAGCACCATCGAGCTACGGCCCGGATTTCTCGTCCGCCTGATCGCCGGTGACCGCACGACCTGGAACATCACCGAACGGCGCCGGAAACTCTACTTCTCCTGGCCTGGACCTTTCGTCCAGTGAGTCCCTGGGACCGGCCGCCGCATCCGGGACGGCGGGGCTCCCGGAGTCCAAGGGCGATGAGTTTCGCCGTGGTTGCCAGTCTGTATGTCCGGCACGCGATCAACCGCACTCGAGGAGCGCATCATGGCCGCTACCTACACATTCGACGTCTTTTCCAGCCTTGACGGCTTCGGCGCCGCCGGCGGCAACTGGACCGGCTACTGGGGCAAGCAAGGCCCCGAACTCCTGAACCACCGCTTCGCCCTGTACGGCGAGGAGCAGCGGATGGTCTTCGGGGCCAACACGTATCGGGCGTTCGCGCGGATGCTGGCCTCGAGCACCGAGGATTCCGAGGTGCGTGACCAGTGGGTCACCCGGATGAGGAACCTGCCGGCAACGGTGGTGTCGAACACCCTGGAAGGACCCCTCGACTGGCCGGATGCGGCCGTCGTGAGCGGTGACGCCGTCGACGTCGTCGCCCGGCTCAAGGAGGAGTCGGAGGTGCCGTTGCGCTCGCATGGCAGCCTGTCGATGAACCGGGCGCTGATGGCCGCTGGCCTGGTCGATCGCGTCCAGGTGACGCTCTTCCCTGTGATCACCGGTCAGACCGGACTGGACCCGATCTTCCAGGGTGCGGCCGACTTCGACCTCGAGCTGCTCGAGAGCCGGACGCTCGACGGTAACATCCAAGAGCTCATCTACCGGCCCACCCTGCATGTCTGAGCCCATCCGGTCGCCGGTCCAGCGGCGTGTGGATCGAACCCGTGTCCGGGCCTACACCTGCGAGTGCCTGGCTCTGGTTTTCGAGCAGTGCCTGGCTGGGGGCAAGGGTTCATACGGCGGTACGACCGGTCAGTCTTTCCGTGGGTCGTCGAAAGCCCGTGGGTGAGAGTCGCCCATGCCGAGGCGCTGTGGCGGCAGCTCATGAATGGGGAAGCGAGGTGACGGCGCGCCGACCACGCAGCCCTCGCACACGTAGCGTCACAATGCGCAACTGATCTGTGACACGCGTTCCGCGGGTCGAAGGTCGATCTGCGGTTTCGCGTGCTCTCCGACTGGCAGGTCTTCTGCCAGTGCCGCAGGTCATCCGTCTTATCGTCGAAGCAGGCGACGGCGAGAGGAGGGGCGGGGACGTGGCGACAGAGTACGTGACGCAGGGCCAGCGGATCGCGCGGGCTCGTCACCGCAAGGGGTGGGATCAAGCCACTCTCGCTGAGAAGATCGGCCGTTCTGTCTCCTGGTTGTCGAAGGTGGAGAACGGACCACGAGACGACGGAGCTCGACTCCGGGCACGCGGCCGCGTCGCCGGCCTCAAGGACGGTCAGCTGGTGGACGTGCTCAGCTTCCCGGCGTCGGCGTTCGTGCCTGAGGCCGCCTTCACCGGCGGATGAAGGTCGGGGTCAGTGCGTGGGCCAGACGCCTCTTCCAGTCGTGCGCCTGGCCCTGGACCTGCGGATACTCGACCTGGAACTCATCCCAGTCCACGTCCCAGCTGCGAATCGTGTCCAGACCGAACTCCGCCGTCTCCCGCTCGCCCAGCGCCTCCTGCAGAACCTGCCGGAGCAGCTCATAGGGCAGCGTGACGCGCTCGGCCAGCAGTACGGCGTCGTAGAGGTCCTTGCCCTGCGCCCAGATGTCGGAGGCCAGCCAGAGGATCTTCCAGGCCAGAGACAGTTCGGGGGTGGCGGCCTGGACGGGGGTGGGCTCGCCGCCACCCGCCCGCGGGATCAGCGCCGTGACAGGCGGGACCGGCAGTTGCTCGTTGAAGACGAAGTCGAGCTGAACGGTGCCTGACGGCAGGCCTGCGGCGTGCCAGGTGAACACCAGACGCTGCCCAGGCGTGCGATCGTAGGTCCAGATGTCATCGACGCGGATGCCGGTGGCGTCGACGGTCACCGTGCCGGACGCGTCGGGATCGTCCGCTACGGCGCGGATGAGCCCCTTGAACATCTCCGCCGTGAACGAGCTCTCGAGTTCGATGTCATGCGGCACCACCACCCAGTCGAGGTCGCCCGGATCCCGGGCTTCGGCCCCGATCCACGCCTCCAGCAGCAGGCTGCCGCGCAGCACGAGGTTCTCGGACCAGGGCGAGCTCGCGACGATGCGGACCAGGTGGTCGATCGCCTCCCGCCGCGACCGCCGCCAGCGCCGCCCGGGCTCCTCGTCCTCGAAGGCCGGCTCTCCGGCACGGAAGGCGTAGGTGAACTGCTTCAGCGCTGGATCGAAGATCCGCGGCTGGCGGACGCCGTCACCGCGTGTGAGAGGCAGGTACGTCACCGGGACGTCGGGTGATTCCTCCGCCGGCATGTCGTACCGCTCGGACACGGGCTGCTTCTTCTGCTTGCGTCGCGACGTCATCGTTCCTCGATCCAGCCGTTGTCGATGCCGGGGTTGTCGTCGTGCACCACGAACTCCTGCTCGGCTTCGAGCACCGCGAAGCCGGCCGCGCTCAACTCCGCCAGCAGTGCGTCGAACCGCCGTCTTGCCTCGGGCAGGCCGACGTTCCTGCAGCGCTGCGTCACGAACCGCTCATGGGAGCCGTCGCCACGCAGCCGCCTGGCGTTCCGTGACACGTGCGCCGAATGGCGTGCGGCGATCGTGGCCAGGGCCGCCGGGTCGTCGCGGACCGCCACCTTGGCGTGGTGCTCGAAATAGCACGCGGCCAGCGCGGTCGCCGCCTGCGCGCTCGCCGGCACGTCGTCGTTCCACGGCGCGGCCTCGATCTTGACCCGGACGACGTCGAAGCCCTCGTCACGCAGCCGCGCCACGCTGATCGCGACGGCGGCCCGCTGGCCGGTCAGGGTGCCGCGGCCGGTGAAGGTGAGCATGGGCTGGGAGGTGACCTCGCCGCGGGCGAGCACGATGTGGGTGAGTTTTCCGCCGTTGCGGGCCGCCCAGGGGGCCAGGCGCTCGAATGCGGTGCCGGCCGCGACGGTCACATGGATGTCGAAGACACCTGCGAACTCCAGGCCGGATGGCGATCGGTTCCCCATGACCGCATATCGTTCCATCGGACGGCGCCCGGTTCGACCGGGTTTCTCCTCGGTTAATGCAGGACTCGACGTGTACGTAGCATCATCAGGAGCGAAAGCGATCAGCGCTTGGCGATTCCCTAGGTCGTGGGCCTGACGTCCCGGCCAGATGCACCGAAGTTGTGTTTGGCATGGATGACTTCGCCCGAACAGTAGTAGCGGCCCAGGCGAGACCAAGACGCACGCCTTCGGCCAGAGGTCTTCTATTGCCGATCTCCCAGAGAAGGCCGGCGGCGAAGGCGTCGCCTGCTCCGGTGGTGTCTACTGCGTCTGTTGGGATGGCCGGTAGTGGTCGCTCTTGCCCGGTGAGTAGACGGTGGCGTCTTTGGCGCCTTCGGCCACGATGGCGGTGGCTTCCTCGGGGATCCCGGAGAAGTCGTTGCGGGATCCGATCAGGTAGCGCGTGGCTTGCTGTACGGCACGGTGAGAGCGAGTGGGCTGCGGCGATCGTTCCGCTGAGCGCCGACGGGATGATCGTGGCGGCGTCCCTCGCGCTGCTGGTCGACTCTCGCGCCGGTCGCCGTGGCGGACCGCTGCCGTGGATACGGCGACAAGGCGCAGAGTCAGTTCACGCAGTCCTGGTTCTTGAGGGCGAGGCCGAGTTGCTCGACCCTGTCCCGTTGGTTGACGCCGAAGTAGTAGTACGCCTTTTGGTTGCCGGGCACGGTGACGTAGTAGCCGCTCGGCTCCTCTTTGACGCCGGGGTAGGCCTTCTTGACCTGGCGGAGGGTTGAGCCGACGCCGATGCCCTTCGGCGTGCGCACCCCGGCCGGCGCGAAGATGACGGCGACGCCGCGCTTTTTGGAGATGTAGAGCCCTATCTCGTTGCGGGCGTTGCGGTGGGCCTTGTAGTCCCAGCCCGAGCAGTAGTCGCGCCACTTGAGCACGATCTTGCCGGTGGCCTTGGCCTGCTTGGCGGTCATCCCCAGCTTGATGCCGCCGTAGCCGTACGGGCCGAAGGCGCCCGACGTGGAGGCTACGGCTCCTGCCGGGCTCGCGATCGCCAGCGTCGCGCTGGCGACCGCCAGTGCCGCTACCAGTCGAGTCATGTTCATCCCCGTCGCCCCGTTTCTCCAGCAGTTTGTTGATATGCCCCTCTCTGTGACGCCGCCCATCGGTGGATAGTTCGCTGCCAGCCGATACGTGCACAGACACGCGACCGACCTCCTGCTCGTGGAACGCATCACCGCAGGAGGCATGCACCTGTTCACGCTGGCTGGCAAGGTGCAGGACGCGGTGAATCTCGTACAGCCACTTCTGGACCCCCGTGGTCGTCGGCCTGCAGCCGAGATGATCTTGGCAACGCCGAGGTTCGTGACGTTCTCGGTGACCACCCAGACGTGAGGAGGTGAGCGGAGAAAGGCCATGGGTGTCACGTTTCAGGGGGAGGCGGTCGAGTACCGAGCGGCGCGAGATCGACTGTTGGAGCAGGAGATCGAGTTGCGTCGTGCCATGGATGCGGTGGCGGTTGAGAGGTGACAGCCTTGGAAGCCCCAACGGGGAGGAGGTTATCGTCCTGCTCCTACCGAAGCGGGGGGCTCACAGACGCGCCCATGCTTTCCTCCTATGCGGTCCTGCGGGCGAAGTCGGGGGCGTGTTCCGGGCGGGGGCCGAAGCCCACGAACCGGGCGGGAATCATCCGGAGCTTGGGGAAGGCGCGGGTGAGGAAGAGGAGGAACGGGGGCGGCCCGGAACGCTTGCCCGCGAACTGCTTTTCGAACATGACGCGCTGGAGTATGCGCTGGCCGGTCTGGACGATCACGGTGGGGCGGTACCTGCGCCGTTGCACGGCCGCCAGGTCGGCGAGGGTGACGGCGTGCCGCCGCAGAGGGCCGGCCAGGATGGTTGCGGCGGCCACGGCGTCCTGGATGGCGAGGTTGATGCCCACCCCGCCGGCTGGGGACATGGCGTGTGCGGCGTCGCCGATGAGCAGCAGCCCGTCGAGGTACCAGCGCTTGAGCCGGTTGAGCTTCACATCCAGGACGAACACCTCGTCCATGTCGGCCAGGTGTTCCACCGGGCCGGCGAAATCGGGACGCAGGCGGGCGATGCGCTCGCGGAACAGTTGGATCCCCTCGGCCCGCAGCCGCTCGTCGGAGCCCTTGGTGGTGAAGTAGGCCACCTGGTAGTAGTCGTCACGGGCGAGGGAGATCATGGCCTCGGCGCCTTGCGCGACCGGCGTCACGCTGGCGGGCGCTTCCCTGTCGCGAGTCGATCTGGGCAGGCGGAACCACCACACGTCGAACGGCACCCAGAACTCCTTGGGCACCAGCCCCGCCTCCCGGCGCAGCGTGGAGTGCCTGCCGTCGCACGCCACCGTCAGCTCGGCGTGAAGTTCCCCTTCACTGCCGTCCGACGTGCGATACCTGACCCCGACGATCTTTTCGCCGGCTCTGACCAGCTCGGTCGCTTCGGTGTTCATGCGAAGGGAGAACCCTGGCTCCTGGCCGGCCGCCTTGGCAATGAAGGAGAGCAGGTCCCATTGGGGCACCATCGCGATGTAGTTGTAGGGCGCGGGCAGCGCTTCGAAGTCGCCCAGGGTCACCAGGCTCCCGTCGGGGGCGGGCAGCGACAGGTTGCCCAGGCGGCTCTGCGGCAGAGCGCGGAAGCCCTCGCCGAGTCCGAGCCCGTCCATGAGGCGGACGGTGGCGGGGTGCACGGTGTCGCCGCGGAAGTCGCGCAGGAAGTCGCCGTGCTTCTCTAGTGTGATCCGCCTGAAATTCGCCAGGTAAGTCCGTATGGTGATGGCTATGACGCCTCCCGGACCAGCTGCGGTGGAGATCCGCTTATCGGAGAGTGAACGGGCTCAGCTGATCGGCATGTCGGT
>NZ_JAUZQF010000063.1 GCF_030718205.1 Nonomuraea turcica | reverse complement strand
CAGGCCCCTGGTGGTGATGGTTGATCTTGGTCGACAACCCTTCTACCAGGGGCTATCTGCGTTGCGGATCAAGGATGATGATCTGCAACGGACCCGTGACCTGCAGCGTCACGGTGGAATGGGCTCATTGAGGAGTTTGCATATTGGCGATGGTGGTAGCTCTTCTGTAGTGTCTGGCTTGATCAGGATGTGAGAGTTATTCCACCTGGTAACGGCTGTTGCGAACGCACTGATTTTCACGGTCGAGGTGGAAAGCCCACTACTGTTCGAGGTCGCCGTTGGAGATCACGGTACAGGATAGGGAGCACGGCGAGGTCCCGTGAGCGGGCCTTTTCCGTGCTCCCCTCCTCCGAACCACGCGGGCAACTTTCGCTGCACGTAGCTCTCCAGTGACCTACGCCGCGTTCGCTACAGGGGTCGTATGGATGACGTCGTGGCATGCGTCGCAGACCACGAGGGTCTTGCGGTGCATCTTGGCCATTTTCGCCGCCCAGACGGGTTGGTCTGGCCCGGTTTTCCCGAGGCTAGCGAGTTTGCGGACCTGGTGGACGACCACCTTGCCCGGGTCAGCGCATAGCTCGCACCGCCGAGTCATGAGCCGGTGGATCAGCTCCTTTCGGGGGCGCGGGGGCCGGGCGGCGATGCGGTCATTTAAGACCGCATCTCTCTTGCGCCGGAGGGGAATCCCGCCGAACCGGGCTACCAGATCTGGCTTGCCGTTGCGTTTGATCCGGGCCTCGAAGCATCTGCGCAGCCCATGCGGTGTCTTGATCTTGGCCTTATATCGGGTGGCCATTGTGGACACGGTGGACTGATGCTTGGCGGCCAGGGTTTTCAGCATCGACGTCGCAGCGAACCATTCAAGTTCGTTGAATCGCCAGACGTCGTGGGCCAGCAGGTAGTAGCCGACGATGCCCCGGTATTCGGCCCCGTAGGTCTGGATGATGTCGTAGTCGTCCAGATTCTGCAGGGCAGGCCGGTGCCAGGGTTTTCCTCGCTTCCGGCAGGGGGCGCGCTTGGCCTTGATCACATCGAGCGGCACTCGTAGCACGACCCTGCCGTTGGCCGACCGGCGGCCGTTGGTGAGTTTGGTGTCGGAGTGCTGAACGGTGATCTCGTAGCCGAGGTATCGGGCCGCCCGGGTGCGGGCGTGTGTGATCAGGGTTTTGTCGGGGTGGAGTTCCAGCGCGAGTTCCTCGCGCAGGAATCGTGCCAGCTGATCTTTGATGGCCTCGGCTTCGGCTTTTGGTCCGGAAAACCCCAACAAGTGGTCGTCGGCATATCTGGTATAGGACAGCCGACGGTAGTTGGGGTCATGAGGGTCACGAGCGGGGAGTTGGCGTAGCTTGCGTCGCAGTAGGCGGACCGTCTCGCGGTCGCCACGCTCGCGTGCCCGTTCTATCCAGTAGACCGTCCTCTGGTATTCGGGATTGGTCTTCCGTCGTTTTCCTCGGGTGTATTGCGGGATCAGAACCGTCTCGACATACATGTCCAACTTGTGGAGATAAATATTGGAGAGGATTGGCGATACGACCCCGCCTTGCGGTGATCCGCTCAGCGTCTGATGGTATTTCCAATCTTCCAGGTACCCGGCTTTGAGCATGTTGTCGATCAGCCGCAGAAACCGGTTATCGTGGATCTTCTCCGCCAGAATCTGGATCATGATTTTATGATCCAGCGATCCGAAACAATCGGAGATGTCACCCTCGATGAACCATGCCGTCCCCGTCCACGTCTGCTGAACATCCCGCAGGGCGGTATGGCAGCCTCGGCCGGGGCGGAACCCATGCGAATGATCGGAGAACGTCGGCTCATAATACGCTTCCAGCAGAAGACGTACCACTTCACCGACGAGCTTGTCCGACCAGGTCGGCAGTCCCAGCGGCCTGAGTTTCCCGTCCTTTTTCGGGATGAACATCCGCTGGACCGGGGCGAAGCGATACCGTTCGTGGCGCATCGCTCTCAACGATCTTTCCGATCTTGTCCTCAGACATGCCGTCTGCGGTTTCTGCACTGGCGCCGGGGGTCATCGCGCCATCGTTGGCGTAGATCCGCCCGTAGGCCATCAGGTACAGATTCTTGTTGAACATCTGTCGATAGAGCTCATCGCAAGGCAGACTCTTCCTGCCACGCTCGCGGAGGACACCCAATACCGTTTCGGCGCTCTGCATTACGCATGCCTCCTGGTTGTTGTGCCCGATCACCTGTGCCCCTTCGCCCTGCAGACGGTCTTCCCGTCTTCCCTGGCAGGCCGTTACCCCTGCGACTACTACGGGCACTCTGTCGCCATAGGACTCGCGTCCCTTAGGCGATCCCACGTTCACTAGTGCTATACGTTCTAGCGCGACTTAGGCCCCCACTCATCTCCTTTAATACCCTCGTTGGGCATCGCTCCTGCACCCCGGAGGATTGCGACAGGTCTCCGCGCATCCTGCCGCAGGGGTCGGCGCCGGTTTCAGACGTCTTTCCGGCGGGTGTTGAATTGCACCTTCTGGAGATTGGGATTACTGCAATCCAGCCGTAGCCATATCGCGCGGATCTCCCGATGCCTCACCCCAAACGCCTGGGCATGACCATCGGTTTTCTGGCAGGCTACGGTCCCCTTCCTCTTTCGAGTTCAGGTAGAGCCATCAGATCCAGAGACACCTCCTCCTGTCTCTCCTCGCTCGGCGAGGGATATAGCACTGCGCCTCGTGGCGCAGGCGAAGCTTCAAGATGGCCTCGGCTCCGGCCAGTCCCCACTTGGCTCCGGTGATCTCCAGGCGGTCGCTGACTGACCAGATACCGGGCGGTTCCTTCCACCACGCCGGTGGCGATCGGCCAGCCCTGCTCCAACGCCTGGTCGTAGCAGAGGAACTCGCGGTGGCTGGTCAGATATCGCACGGCGGCCTTGAGGCCGTCGCGCCGATCGGCGGGCAGGCCAGCGGCCTGAGCCTGGAGATCGGCGATCACCTGGTCATGCGGCCGGCTACGTAGCAGCCCCAGCACCCATCACGCGACGCGTTGTTCGGCGGCTGGATCATCGGTGGTGTGCAGGCAGCGGGCTGGGCGCCAGAGGTATTCCAGCACGTGGACCAGGTCGCAGACGATATGGATCGGCACGTGGTGTTAGACGACCTCCGCACGCAGGCGCCGCCTTCAGCAGGACAAGACGGCAGCGCGCATCAGCTGGACGGAGGAGATCGTGAAAGACCTGCCGAAAGTCGGCCCCAAGGCCGACAACTCGACGCGAAGACGGTCAGGGGCTGCCTATTCGCCCGCAGCCGCGTCCCTCAGCGGATCTACGCGGATGCCGGGCTGGAGGCGTGGCTCAATTGCACGCAGGCCGACCCTGAGCTGGTCGAGCTCGTCCGCGCGCTTCAGCGTGCGGAGGGCCTTGACGATGACGGCTGGGTCGGGCCGAAGACGTGGCCTGTCCTGCTGCGCGTCGCGTGATCGACGATTTGGCCCGGCTGTACCTGACCAGGACGGCACGGGCGCCAGCCTGCGGCGACACCGCCCAGGTTCCTGTTTCCCGCCCTCTGATGAGGGCCATCCCCCGAGGAGGGACAGTGACACACACCCCCGACCGAACCCCGTTTTCCGCGCGCTATCCGCTGATGGTGCGCGGCGCGCTCGCCCTGGTCCTCATGGGGCTCGCCCGGCTGGGCGTCGCCCTGGGCTGGATCCCGCCCGAGTGGGAACTCACCGACCGCGGCGTGGAGCAGCTCTTCGACGGCCTCGTGTTCGCATGGGCGTGGTTCAGCAGCCAGCGGAAGGTCACGCCGGTCGCCGACCCACGGGACAACTACGGCCGGCCACTGGCGATCCAGAGCCGGGTTGAACGTCCGTAAGAGTCCTGACACGAAACAGGCCCCTGCCCTCTCAAAGGACACCGTTGGCGAACTTGATCATTCCTTTACGCCACAGGACGTAGTGCGGCGAAGTGCGAGATGCGGGTC
Organism: Nonomuraea turcica; assembly: GCF_030718205.1. GTDB lineage: Bacteria > Actinomycetota > Actinomycetes > Streptosporangiales > Streptosporangiaceae > Nonomuraea. The sequence goes on along the minus strand of NZ_JAUZQF010000063.1, from coordinate 7,839 downwards.
TGAGCGAGTGGAGTACCGGTAAGCCAAGCGTCGAGCCTGGTGAGGTTCATCGCCACGGCGATGAGCAAGTGCTGCAGGTGAGTCTTGGCGATCCCGCGATAACGGGATCGTCGCAGGCCAAAGCCTTTGATGCCTTGGGCGATGGTGCCCTCGACGCCGGCCCGTTGTGCGTAACGCTGCTGCCATTCGTCGGTGCTTTGCGCCTGTCGTGCACGTTGCAGGGCTTCGTGTTCATCACGATGACGGAGGGTGATTTGTCGTCCTTTCGCTCCTCGTGTGCAGAGTTCTCTGCTGGGGCAGGGTGTGCAGTCGCGCGTGGAAAAGCGCACGCGTGTGACCGGTGTTCCACCTCGATCGATGTCCTTGGTCCAGGCCCTGCTGGTAGCCCCCTGGGGGCAGATCATGAGGCGGTCATCCCAGTTGATGGTGAAGTCGCTGACGGCGAAGCCGTTGCCTTCGGCGGTTTGCCAGGCGTTGTCGGGCATCATCGGTCCCACCAGTTCGATGCCCTGCCGTTCGGCGCGAACGAGGTTGTGAGCGCTCATGTAGCCCTTGTCGGCCAGGTGCACCGCAGGTGTGAGTGCTCGTGAGGCCAGCGCCTCGTGGACCTGATCGGTGGCTTCGTAGTCGTTGCCCGGAGATGGAGCCGTGATCACATGGGTGATCAGATGCGGGCTGTCGGTGTCACAAGTCTCGCTGAGGTGCACCTTGTAACCGTCCCAGTGAGTGTCGCGCTTGATCCCGGTCCGGGCGTCGAGGTCATAAGGCGAGATCTGGCGGTGAGTGGCCGGGGGCATCTCATCGGGGGTTCGCCAGCGCAGGTGACCGTCGATGGTGACGTACTGCTGGATCCACACATGGCGCAGGGTTTGCACCGCGGGGATGTCGCGCAACCAGCGCGGTGCGGTCTCGGAGTAGACGGCGCCCAGAACGCCTCGGCCGTCGGCGCCGATCTCGTGTCCGAGCTGGATGCGCTCATTTTTGTTCTTGGGCAATCGGTAGTCCTCGATGCGGGCCGCGTAGCGGTCGAACCATCCGGCCTCGGCCTGGCTCCGCAACCAGTCGGGCGCTGCGGCGGCCAGCGCGTTGAGGGCGGCTCGCACCGTTTCATGCGCCTGCTCAAGCCGGTTCATCGTGCGCACCGCCATGAGAACGTGGGTGGAGTCGGTGCGTTGCCGACCGCCGGCACGCAGCAGCCCGGCTGTCATGGCACGCTCCAGGACCGCGTCCAGCAGTCGTTGCTCGAGCGACCCCGCGATCAGGCGATCTCGGAACTCACTCAGCACCGAGTAGTCGAAGCCAGGATCGGTGAGCTCCAGCCCGAGCGCATATTTCCAGTCGATCCGGGCTCGCACGGCTTCCGCCGCCTGCCGGTCGGACAGTCCCTCACCGAACTGCAGGATCGACACCAGCGCCAACCGCGCGGGGGACAGGGCGGGGCGGCCCTGTGCGGAGAATCCTTCCGCGAAGTCCTCGTCCCGGAACAGCACACCCAACTCGTCCCGAATCCGGATCGCCATACTGCCTTTGGGAAAGGCCGCACGTGCCACCGTCAGAGTGGCCGCCGGAATGTGGTCTGAACCTGTCGAACGCAGCGACACCCACGACTCCATTCAGGAGCAGGAACAACATTAGCAACTCCATGATCACCATAGTGATCACAAGGCGCTGCTTTTTGATCTACTTCGCCAACGGTGTCCTCAAAGAGGGCAGGGGCCTGTTTCGTGTGCCTGGACCGTCCACGAACGGGTTCGGACACTTCTACGGCAGCTACAGTCGGTATCCGATATCTTTACGCACGGCAAGAGAAGAATCTCGTGTTTATCTCGGTGGCGGCAACGAGCCTGCACGGTGACGGGCAACGACCTAGTCCGTGCTCTCACGTGGATCGTTCGTCGGGAGCGCAGTAGGTCCAGGACTGTACTGCAGTCTGACCAGTGCGATAGTGCCGGATTCGAAAGTCGAGGAGGCGGGGCGTCGTGCTGTGCGGCTCCGCGCCCGGCAGCTAGATGGGCAGACAGGGGCCGTTGTCGGGAGCGATTACACACTGCTTTTCCCAGAGCGCAGCGCTGCCCGGCGATACGGTTTGCGCGGATCGGACACGATTGGTGCCGGTTTCGTCGTACAGCATGGTGGGCACACTGCTGCCTGCTGGATAGTTGCTTATATCGGAGCAGTAGGAACAGGTCCAGAATGTTTGGCAGTCATAGCTTGAATTGCATGGTGCAATCGCGACGAGCGGAGAAACGTTCTCGATGCATTGCTCTTTCTCGTCGTTCTTGATCAGGTGCGAGCCTTGCGGGTTCGCCGATCCCTGTGCTGGGTACCACCGTTGGCCGCAGAGCCATCGCACGTAGCCGTGATAACTGATGAGCTACCCGTTGAGCTAACGTCCAGGCATTTACCGGTGTATTTGTTCTTGATGATGTAGTAGCTGCGGCTCTGCATAATGTTCGCTGACGCGGGTGACGAGATCACGCCGCCGAGCGCTCCTATAAGCGTCCCCACTAAAGCGATGCGTGCCATAATCGCTCGGGCTGACATTCCGCGCCCCCCCTTGTGGAACCTTTGCGTTTTGCAGAGCCCGGCCGCCACCGCCGCGGCGGTGATGGCGATCCGCCTCACGTGTTCGATCATCGAAAGGATGCCTTCCCTTGCTGTCGGCGATCGGCCCAGGCCAGTTCACAACGCCAGGCCCCCGCGCGTCACCCTGTTCCAGCCTGAGCCGGAACACCCAGGTCACAGCCCCGCACCCGGCACCGTCGACAGGATGTTGATCGCTTGGTGATCCGCACGATCCAGCATGCGGGCATGACCGGGGGAACCTTGAAGATCGTCTTTACCGGTGAGGATCTAGCCCGGGTGCGCATCGCCTCGCGCATCGATGAGCTGTGGGAAATGGCGATGAGCCTGCACGTGCTGCAAAAGCCCGGCGGCGGCAAGGACATGACCGACTGGCGGCGGCAGGCCCGTGCCGACCTGGCGGCGACGGGCCTGCTGAAGCTGGTACGGCAGACGCTGGTGCCGCTGATGCCGATCAAGGCCTACTTCCCAGACTTCCTGACCCCCCACCAAGCCCAGGTCGGGCCACAGAACGGCATCGACGCGCTGGCCGACACCCCGCCCTCCCGCGTGCGCCGCGAAGTGGACCAACTGCGCGGGCACGCCGCCCTGCCCGCCACCCTCGACGACCTCGCCCGCGGCAACCAGCGCGCCATCACCGGCCTGGCCAGCCTGGCCGCCCGCTACTGCCAGACCGCCTTCGCCTCCCATCGCACCACGATGGAGCACGCGCTGGGACGCGAACGCGCCCGGCTCACCCGCCTGCTCGGCGACCACGGCGTGGAGGCGATGCTCGCCGCCCTGGGACCCCGCATGCGCTGGCGGCCCCCCATCCTGGAGGCCGACTACGCCGCCGGCCAGTACGAGATCCAGCTGCGCGGCCGCGGCCTGACCCTCATCCCCTCCTACTTCTGCCGCTACACCCCGGTCGCGCTGGCCGACCCCAGCCTGCCGCCCGTCCTGATCTTCCCCGCCCCCCGCCGAACCCCAGCCTCCGACCCCGGCCCCAACCCCGGCCCCGACGACGGGCTGCCCGACCTGCTCGGCACCACCAGAGCCCGCATCCTGCGCTGCGTCGCCGCCACCACCGGCTGCACCACCAGCGAACTCGCCCGCCGCACCGGCACCTCACTCTCCTCGGCCAGCGCCCACGCCCAAGTGCTCCACCGCACCGGACTGATTACCAGCACCCGCCACGCCAACATGGTCATCCACCAGATCACCCGCCTCGGCTCCGACCTGATCCGCTACCAAACCCCGCCCTGACCTGGCGCTCCGGGGACTTTGCAGATGCGCTGAGATTAAAGATCACGAAAGACGCGGATATCACCTCACGCAAGACTCGCCATCTCCAGAGCGAACCGACATCAGGACGGGAGTGCTGCGGCAGGGCTCCGGCGTAGTGGAGTTTTGTCCTGTTTCTAGATCACGTGGTTTGTTCGTCTGACGCGGCGCCATCTGCTTGCCAGATTTGACACCAGTCGCTGAGAGGGAAGGTCGATATTCGCGAGTTTCGTGTTGCGTCCCGGCATACCTGACGCAGACGCAGGGCTCTGAGCTGGAGAGCGACAAGTAGGTAGGACGGTCGGATCCTTCTTCGTCCCAGCCAATTTGACGCAGATCACCGGGATCACTGATGGTGAGGACGGCGTCCTGACGGGCCGTAGGCGTGGGGCTCTAGTCTGGCTGGGCGTGGTCGGGGCAGAGCGTCTTGATCCACCCCCGGCCGGTCTCGCTGCCTGGCTCGCCGCAGACCTCACAGGTGCGACGGGACTCCTCCCGGGCAGCCTGCAGGATCGCGCTGATCCGAGTGCCGAGTTCCCGGGTGATGCCGAGCTCGCCGGTGACGGGGTCGAAGTACACGCCCAAGTTGACGTCCAGCATGCCCCACTTCTCCTTGACCTGAGCTACCTGGTAGTTCGGTAGCACGGCACTGAGCTCGGCGTGGGTTCGCATCAGGATTCCGCGCCACCCGGGTCCGACATGGTCGAGGTATATGGGTATCTGCCTGTCGGCCTCGTTCGTCATAGAACCGATCCTGCCCCCTCCCCGCGTTGGGCGTGACCGGCCCCGCTCGTTACCGGATGTACGCTGCTTCGGCGTTTGCGCAGCTGCGCCGATGAGTTGGCTGTCGCGCCAGCGGGCGGTTTGGTGGAGTTGGTTGCAGCAGCCGTCCTGAGCTTGGCTGCCGGTCTGCCCAACCTGACGCAGACGTGCGTCAGGTACGTCGAGACAGTCTTCGAATACGTCAAGTTGCCGAGACTGCGTCAAGTACGGCGGGACGCAACATTTCGACTCCACTCTCGGTGGAGCGTCGTCGACGGTGGGCCGGGGGCGGGGTCTGGCATTCGGTGCGAGTCCGCCGCGACGCTGGTACTGCTCGCCAGCTTGCCGGACCCGCGCTTACCGGGCCAGCAGGGTTGACATGACGGCTACAGACCTGTTGCTTTCCACGTCATGGTCGTTTGCCCCCAGCAGCGATGAGTCTCGCGGTGGTCCCAGGTCTACACATCACACCGCTCCATCGCACTCGAATCAGGAGGCATCTTGAGGCTTCTTCTCACGTCCGGGGGTGTCACGAACACGAGCATCCGCGATGCGCTGGCCGACCTGCTGGGCAAGCCGATCGCCGACTCCAGTGCCCTCTGTATCCCTACGGCGGAGTATGGCCACCCCATGTGCACGCCAGCCTCAGCCTGGCGCTTCATCGCGGGACAGACCCCGGGACCCATGTGCGACCTGGGCTGGAAGTCGGTGGGCATCCTCGAGCTCACCGCACTGCCCAGCATCGGCACGGACCGCTGGGTCCCCTGGGTCCGGGAAGCTGACGTCCTGCTGGTGGACGGCGGCGATGCGACGTACCTGTGCCACTGGATGCGGCAGTCCGGGCTGGCGGATCTCCTGCCGTCGCTGCCCGAGACGGTCTGGGTGGGGGTGAGCGCCGGAAGCATGGTGATGACCCCCCGGATCGGTGACTACTTCGTCGAATGGACGCCGCCCACCGGAAGCGACCGCACCCTAGGGGTCGTCGACTTCTCAATCTTCCCGCACCTGGGACACGAGCTCATGCCGGGAAACACCATGGCCGAGGCCGAGAGATGGGCCGCCGACATCGCGGGTCCGGCGTACGTCATCGACGACCAGACGGCCATCAAGGTGACCGACGGCACCGTCGAGGTCGTCTCCGAGGGGCACTGGAGGTCCTTTTCCTCCTAGCCACCGACGCCAGCCGCGAGTGAGCGAGACGCCCTCTCATGCCGCAGATTGCATGCGCTGCGGCCATCCGGTCATGCCACATTCCAAGCGAGGACCCGGCGCGCCGACCGTGACGAGGATGGCATCGTAGGCTCTAAACTCTCCGGCGGCGTGCTCGGCGTCCCCGAGGACGACCGTCACGTGCGGGTAGCCCGTCTCAGTGAGGAAGCGGGTCGCTCGTTCTGTGACGAATGGGTCGATGTCGACGGTGACCACAAGCCCTTCCGGTCCGACGATCTCGGCAATGAGTGCCGCGTTGTAGCCCCCGCTGCCGATTTCCAGCACTCTCTCCCCGGGCTTGAGTTGCGCAGCTTCGAGCATCTCGGCTTGCAGCCATGGAGCGCTGATAGAACTGGTCGCCTTGCCTGTGGCATTGCGCTTGGTGACGACGGTGTCGAAAACGGCGTAGGCGGCGGAGGGGGACGCTTCGGGGGCGAACCTTTCGCGGGGAACCTTTGCGAACGCCTCGGCGACCTGGGGTGAGCGGATCGACTCCCGTTCCTGCAGCCGGGCGACCATGTCGGCGCGTAGGAGATCGGGGGATTCGGATGATGACAGAGTGTCAATGGCCACTCGCTCAATGTTAGCTTCGGTCGGCGTCAGCGAGGCTACTTCACGGTTCTGCATTCGGTGATCCACTTCAGTGACAGGCCGCGCGAACTGCACGGTCTGTTGTGATTGACCGATACCGGACAGACTGGTGCTGGCCCTCATGAGGAACGCCCGGCAACGTCTCCGGCGGCTGGCGAGCCCTGTCTCGGTCACGCCCTGGACGGAGTGTGGGCACCTGCCGTGTCTGTTCGGCGTGGCATGCGCGCACCGGTCGCGCCCCACCTGTAAGGTGCGAACCTCCTTCCTCATAGGCCACGTGCTTTCCTTAGGAGCTGACTGTGTCAGTGCTCGTCGCTCACATCCGAGGGATCGGTTACGGAGAGCTTTGCTCTCGGGCTGGTGTGGGGGTGCCCCGTGGCGATCAGTGACTCGGACATCTCGAGCGCGCTTTCCGCCTACCTTGAGCGCTACCCGGACGAGGCAGTGCTGCTGTCTGAGCCGGTGCAGCTGCTGTCTCAGGCAGGGGATTTCGCCTCGCGGCGGAACTTCCGGATGCACGCGACCGTCGGCGCGCTGCTTGTCCGCGGTGGCGCCGAGGTCCTGCTTGTCGAGCACCTCGCGTACGGGATCCCGTTGCAGCCCGGAGGTCACCTCGAACCGACCGACGTATCCTTGATCGACGCGGCAGTGCGGGAGTTGACCGAGGAGACTGGTGTCGACCCCGACAAGGTCGTCCCAGCGTCGCAGACCCCCGTCTACATCGAGTACGGCAGGGTGCCGGCACGACCGGCGAAGGACGAGCCGGAGCACCACCACCTCGACATCGGGTATGCGTTCGTCACAGATGCGGACGTGGGGCGCATCCAGGAGTCCGAAGTGAGAGGTGCCGCCTGGTACCCGCTCGCCGAGGCCGAGCGCCTTGTTGGGCACCGCATCGCGCGAGCGGTACCGGCCCGGATCGGTTGACCGGGCCCGTCGAACGCTTCCGGTCGGCAGAGGCGCCAGGTCACCGTGCGCACCGGTCGAGGCTCCGCGGTCGCTGCTCGCTCCTTGTCGAACCGAACGCGGAAGCCTCGACGGTCGCAGCCTCAGCCGACGTCGGCCTCGCTGTGGCGTCCACTCACTCAAAGCACGGTTTTACGGTTCGGTCCCGACTCCGTTTGAGCTCGAAGAAGCCGTCCGTCCCGGCGACCAAGACCAGGCCGTCCCAAAGTTGGCCGGCAGCTTCACCACGGGGGGCCTGCCTGATCACGGGGCCGAACAGGGCGGTACCCGCGATGCGGAGAACGGGCGTCCCGACATCAAGTCCGACCTCGGTGAACGCCTCGTCGTGCGAGTCTCTGAGAGGGCGTTCCGCGAGCTGATGCCCGCGATGTCGTAGTGTGATCGAGTGGATTTGTAGCGTTACCACCTATCGGCGGGTGCGCGTGTGCTGAGATGACCGGGTGAGCGAGCGCAAGCCGTACCCGA
>NZ_JAUZQF010000062.1 GCF_030718205.1 Nonomuraea turcica | reverse complement strand
ACACCACCGGAGCCTGCGCTACCACTCTGACCAGCTCAGCAGTCGCATCCAGCACCCTCCAGGATGGATGGCTCATCCGGTGGCGTGTCCGAGGGCAAGCCGGAAACGCCACAGGACCCTGGTCAGAGTGGCAGGCCGGGAGAATCGACACCACGAAGCCGACGGTGTCGAACCTGTCATCGTCGGGGCAGTTGGCGTCGGGGTTGTGGACGTTCTCGACGTTGACGCCAACGTTCTCGGCGTATGTGTCCGATCCCGGATGCCGTGAGCTCCTGCTGAAGGTCGAAGTTGAGCACGACCCGTCGGCCGGCGCTCAGGGCAGTGGGTTGATCTGGACGGGGCAAAGCCCGTACACCACCGGAGCCTGCGCTACCACTCTGACCAGCTCAGCAGTCGCATCCAGCACCCTCCAGGATGGATGGCTCATCCGGTGGCGTGTCCGAGGGCAAGCCGGAAACGCCACAGGACCCTGGTCAGAATGGCAAGCCGGGAAAGTGGAGGTGAACAAACCGGCGGGAAGCGGGCTCGGGGCCTTGCCCGCGACTCAAGGTTCGGGCACATGGGTTCTGTCCTCGTTAACGCCTTCGCTGTTTATGAAGGTGACCGATCCTGGCGGTTCCACGTCGTACCTTGACGCGGAGATCGAGCATGATCCATTGTCGTCAGGGCAGGGTAGCGGGCTTATCTGGGCCGGTAGGGGACAAACCTCGTATGCGTCGGGCTCCAACGCCTGGCTGCAAGTGCCTGCTGGGAAACTCGCCGACGGGTGGTTGATCCGCTGGCGAGTGCGAGGGGTTACCACAACGGGCACCAGCGGCGTGTGGTCGGAGTGGCAATTGGCCACAGTTGACCTGAAGAAACCTTCGGTCGCCGGACTGGGAGTCACGCCAGGTACGCAGGGCTCAGGTCTATGGACGGTCTCATCACTGACGCCGTGGGTGTACGCGAAAGTGAGCGATCCCGAGTCGCGTGGGTCCTATCTGAGCGTTGAGATCGAGCACGATCCCGCAGCGGCCAGTCAGGGCACAGGGCAAATCTGGGCGGGCAAGGGATCGAAGGCGTACGACTCGGGCTCGAATGCGTGGGTGCAGATTCCCGGTGGCAAATTGAGTGACGGCTGGCTGGTGCGATGGCGGGTCCGTGGCGAGACCACGTCTGGTGTCGCAGGGCCGTGGTCAGCTTGGCAGTCGACCAGGGTTGACCTGAATAAGCCGTCGATCGAAGGGCTGGGGATGGACCCAGCTGTGCGTGGTACGGCGTCGTGGACGGCTGCCACCTTGACGCCGTGGCTGTACGCGAAGGTCACCGACCCGGAGAATCGCAGGTCCGTCCTCGATGTCGAGGTGGAACACGATCCGATCGTGGCGGAACAGGGATCGGGTGTGATCTGGGCAGGCTCGTCGGCGACCTCGTATGCGTCTGGCACGAACGCGTGGGCCGTGGTGCCAGCCGATAAGTTGAAGGACGGCTGGCTGGTTCGCTGGCGGGTCCGGGCCACCACGATCTCGGGCATGAGCAGCCCGTGGTCAGACTGGCAATCGGCCAAGGTGAGCGCGTTGCCCTTCGAGACGTTCTCGCCTGCCAACAACTCCCAGGTCAGCACACTGACACCGGTGCTGTCGGCGAACGCTCGCCCGCTGAACGAGGCTCCGGTCAAGTATTGGTTCCAGGTGTGTGAGGGCACTGCCCCGAACTGGACCTGGTGCGAAAGCTCGCCCGAGTGGAGCACTACCGGCGCCTGGCAGGTGCCGGACAAGAAACTTGCTTGGGGCAAGACGTACTCGTGGATGGCCAAGGCCGCCACCACTTTCACGACGGTGACCTCCGCTTGGCGTACCTTCACCCCGGCGGTGGAGCAGGGCAACATCAACTCCCTGCTGGCGGGCGGCACGCAGGGCCGCGAATTCAACCATGTCTCGGGCAATTACGGCCACACCGCAACCGATGCCTCGGTGGCGGTCGTCGGTCCGCCGCTGTCGGTGACCCGTACCTACAACAGCCTGGACCCGCGCACTGATGGCGCCTTTGGCGCGGGCTGGACCACCCGGTGGGACATGCGGATCGACGTGGAGCCTCAGGGAAGTCTCCTGGTGACGTACCCGGCGGGCGAGCAGATGCGGTTCGCACCCAAGGGGGACGGCACTTTCGCCGCCCCGTCTGGCACATTCGCCACGCTCGCCGCCGAGTCTGGGGGCGGCTGGCGGCTGATGGACAAGTCGGCCACCTCCTACTGGTTCGACGCAGCCGGCAAGCTCACCAAGATCACCGACCATCGGGGCCGGTCGCAGGAGCTCGCCCGCGGCACCGACGGCAAGCTGGCGAAGGTGACCGCGACCGGAGGCCGGTCACTGACGTTCACCTGGACCAGCAACCACGTCACGAGCGTGTCCACTGACCCGGTCGACGGTAAGCCGTTGACCTGGACCTACGCCTACGACGGTGACCAGCTGGTGAAGGTGTGCCCGCCCACCTCGGCTACCGCGTGCACCGCCTACAGCTACACGGCTGCCTCCCGTTACAAGAGCGTGGTGCTGGACTCGGCCCCGGAGTACTACTACCGGCTGAACGAGACTGCCACCACGACCGGGACGAAAGTCGCTTCCTCAGCGGGTTGGAACATCACCGAGGAACAGGCCAAGCTCACCGGCACCACCCCGGCCGACCTTGGCGTGGGTGTGACGGGTGCGCTAGGCGGATCGCCGGATACGGCAATGAGGTTCAAGGGCGCGGCCACCTCTACCTTCGTTCAGCTGCCCCGCTCGACGATCAGTGGTCAAGGTGGCGAACTGGCGGTGGAGGCATGGTTCAAGACCACCGCCTCCGGCACGATCATCGGGATGCAGAATTCGGCCGATAACACCCCGTCGGCGTTCACCCCCGTGGTGTATGTCGGCACTGACGGCAAGCTGCGCGGCCAGTTCTACACCGGCGCGCACACCCCGATCACCTCCACCGCGGCGGTGAACGACGGCACCTGGCATCACGTGGTGCTGTCAGGCCGCAAGGACACGCAGACTCTGTTCCTGGACGGCGCCCAGATCGGCACCCTGTCCGGCGAGATCAAGCACGGCGATCAGTGGGAGACCCGGATCGGGTCCGGCTACGGCAGTACGGCGTGGCCCTCCACGACCACCTCGACCAAGGTGTTCCCATTCAATGGCGACATCGACGAGGTCGCGGTATACGGCAAGCCGCTCGGTGCGCCGACGGTGCAGCGGCATTACGTAGCGCGTACCGCCCAGCCGCAACTGACCAAGGTCACGATGCCGTCGGGACGGGTAGACGCGGACAACATCTACGCCGCTGACGGCGGACGCCTGGTGACCCATGTCGATGCCAACGGTGGTAAGTGGACGTTGTCGGAGCCGGTATATGCCAAGCAGACGACCATCTCCACCTTCGCCACCGTGACGGTCACGGATCCGCACAATGGCGTCGTCACGTACGTCAGCGATGCACAGCGCGGCAACCGGCCGGTATCGGAGAGCGACCAGGTGGGGGCGACCACGAAGTGGGCCTATGACGTCGGCGGATACCCGGCCAAGGTGTTCGACGCCAATAACAACGTGGTCGAGGTCGCCTACGACGCGCGCGGGAACTTGCTGTCGAAGAAGACCTGTCGTACGGCCAGCGCCAACTGTTCGACGGAGTATTACAACTACTTCATCGACGCGGACAAGCCATTCGATCCACGTAACGATGTGAAGATCGCTGTGCGTGACGGGCGGTCGGCATCGGCGACGGATGAGACCTACATGACCTCCTGGACGCACAACGCCTTCGGCGAGGAGATCAAGGCCACCACCCCGGCGACGGAGGACTTCCCGGTCGGCCGTACCGCGACCAATACCTACACGGATGGCACGGAAGCGGCGGTCGGCGGCGGCTCCATGCCCGCGGGCTTGGTGAAGTCGGCCAAGGATTACAAGGGCAATGAGACCACCTACGCCTACAGCGCCGCCGGCGACCTCGTCACCGAAACCCTGCCGTCGGGGCTCGTGAAGAAGTACACCCATGACGCGCTGGGCAGGGTCATCTCGACTACCGAGATCTCCGAGGCGTACCCCGAAGGCGTGACCACCACGACCAGCTACGACGGCATGGGCAAGGCGCTGACCAAGGCCGGGCCCGGGATCAAGAACGACGTCGACGGCAAGACCCACACGCTCAAGTGGTCGGCCACGTATGACGCCGACGGGTTGCTGCTGACCGAGACCAGTGCGGACCTGACCGGCGGGGACGCGGCGCGGACGTCGACCTACACCTATGACGCCCACGGCCGGCAGGAAACGATCACCAGCCCCGAGGGCGCGGTCACGAGGCTCGGCTACGACGCTAAGGGCCAGAAGATCAGTTCCACCGACCCCAGGGGCGCCACGCTGGCCTACACGTACACGTCGCGCGGCGAGCTCGCCACCACGGTGCTGAAGGGATGGACGGGCAGCCCGCTCGACCCCCAACCGGCCACCGACGTGGTGATGGAGTCCATCGCCTACGACCCCGCCGGTCGGATCGCGTCCAAGACCGACGCGATGGGCCGCACCACCGCCTACACCTACTACGCCGACGACCTGCCGTTCGAAGCGACCGCCAAGGGCGCCAAGCTGAACGGCTCGGCCACCGGGCGGGACGTCGTGCTGGACTCGCGGGTCTACGACGCGGCGGCGCAGCTGACCCGGCAGACGACCAACGGCGGCACGCTGCGGGTCGACGCCGCCTATGACGCCGCCGGGCGTGTCAGCTCGCAGGTGGTGGACCCGGAGACACTGGCGCGCAAGGTCAGCTTCGGCTACGACGCGAACGACAACGTGACCAAGGTGACGCGCACCGCCGCGGGCACCAGCCGGAGCGAGGTCTCCGAGTTCGAGTACGACGTGCTCGACCAGCCGATCCGGCAGACGATCCACAATGACGGCGCCGACCTGGTCACCACGCTGACCGTGGACGACCGCGGTCTGGTGACGGGGATGACCGACCCCCGTGGGAACGCCGCGGGGGCCGACCCGGCCGACTTCACCACCAGCGTGACCTACAGCACGGCCGGGCTGCCGGTGCGCCTGCAGATGCCCGCCGTTCAGGTGGAGCGCAACGGCGGCGCCGCCGTCACCGAGCGGCCCACGTCCAAGCTGGGCTACAACACCTTCGGCGAGCGTACGCACCAGGTCGACCCCGAAGGTCGTACCACGACGGCGGCTTACGACCGGGCCGGGCGCGTCACCACCCAGACACTCCCGGCCTACACCCCGCCCGGCGGGCAGCCGATCACCCCGACCACGACCGCGGAATACGACGCCGCCGGTCAGCTGGTCAAGGCGACCAGCGTGCGCGGCCAGGTCACCACCGCCGCTTACGACATACTGGGCCGCAAGGTGAAGGTCACCGACCCGCCCGCCGGCGGGGCGGCAGCCGGGACGTGGACGTTCGGTTACGACCTGCTCGGCGAATCGTCGTGGACCGTGGACCCGACCGGAGCACGGTCTGAGGCGACCTACGACGACCTGGGGCGGCAGATCACGCTCTCCACAATTGAGCGCAAGCCGACACCGGGCGTCTACGTCACCAAGCTCGACTACGACGACGCGGGACGAGTGGTGAAGACGACCCGTCCCACCGGCGACGCCTCCACCCGCGCCTACGACGCGACCGGTGCGCTGACCAAGCAGACCGACGCGCTCGGCAACGCCACCACGTTCGGCTACGACCTGGCCGGACGGCCCACCACGACCACCAACGCGCTCGGGCTCACCTCCACAGCCCTCTACGATCTGGCCGGCCGCAAGAACGAGACCCAGGAGCAGGACGCGACGGGGAAGGTGCTGCGTACCGTGAAGGCCGGCTACGACCTGGCCGGCAACCCGATCAGCAGCACGTCGGGCGAGGGCCACACCGTCACCCGCGCCTACGACGCCGCCAACCGGATGACCTCGCTGGTCGAACCGGTCTCCGCGTCCGAGCAGATCACCAGCACCTTCGGCTACGACGCCGCCGGAGCGCAGACCCGCACCACCAACGGCCGCGGCAACTCCACCTACACCACCTACAACAGCCTCGGCCTGGTGGAGACCGTTATCGAGCCAGCCACCGCGCAGCACCCCGATCTGAAGGACCGCACCTGGACCGTCGCCTACGACGCGGCCGGCAACCCCGCCGTCAGCCTCGCTCCCGGCGGGGTACGGGTCGAGCGCAACTTCGACGAGCTCAACCGGCTCGTCAAGCAGACCGGCAGCGGCGCCGAGGCCGACACCGAGGCCAAGACGTTCGGCTACGACCCGGTCGGCCGCATGATCACCGCCAACGATCTGACCTTCACCCTCAACGACCGCGGCCAACTGCTCAAGTCCAGCAGCGCCGTCGCCGGTGACCTCAACGTCTACGCCTACGACGCCAACAACCGCGTCGTGCAGCGCACCGACGGCACGGGCACCTCCACCTTCACCTGGGACGACGCCGACCGGCTCACCCAATCAGTGGACCCGGTCTCGGGCACCACCATCGACTACACCTACGACAAGGCCGCCCGCCTGACCGGCATGGCCTACGGCGCGGGCGGCGCCCGCCGCGCCTACGGCTACGACGACCTGAACCGGCTCACCAAGGACACGCTGACCACCTCGGCCGCGGGGCCGATCGCATCCATCGAGTACGGCTACGACCTGGACGACAACATGACGTCCAAGACCACCGCCGGAACCGCCGGCGCCGGGAAGAACACCTACACCTACGACTGGGCCAACCGGCTCACCTCCTGGACCGCCCCCGACGGCGCCAGGACCGACTACGGCTGGGACGCCGCGGGCAACCGTGTCAAGGCCGGCGACAAGACCTACACCTACGACGGACGCGACAGGCTGACCGCGGGCGACGGCAGGACGTACACCTACACAGCTCGCGGAACCCTCGCCGAAGAGGGCAACGGCATGGTCCGCCTCACCAAGTCCGACGCCTTCGACCGCCTGGTCAGCGACGACGGCGTGCAGTACGACTACGACGCCCTCGACCGGGTCGAGACCCGCACCCAGGGTGGCAAGACCCAGCGCATGACTTACGACGGCACCACCAACAACCTCGTCGCCGTCACCGACACCGCCACCGGCGTCAAGACCGCGATGTTCGGCCGAGATGCCCTCGGCCGCACCCTCGGCCTGTCGGACGGCGCCGGCGCCCAGCTCGCGTTCTGCGATCTGCGCGGCGACCTCATTGGGGCCTTCACCGCGACCGGCACCTCACTGATCGACTCGGTCGCCTACAACCCCTTCGGCGAGGTCGTCACCCGCACCGGAGCAGCCCACAGCCTCGGCTATCAGGGCGCCTACACCGACCCGAGCACCGGCAAGGTCAACATGGCCGCCCGCTGGTACCAGCCCACCACCGGCAGCTTCATCAGCCGCGACACCCTCACTCAGAGCGCCGACCCCTCCGTCCAGCTCAACCGCTACACCTACGCCAACGACAACCCGCTCACGAACGTCGATCCCGACGGCCACGCCTCCTGCGCGAAGAAGCCGTACCAGAAGAAGTGCGAGAAGCAGTACGACAAGTGCGTCGACAATGGCTTCAAGGGCAAGAAGTGTGATCCGTACGAGTCCTTCTACAACGACTGCACGTATGCATTGACGAAGGACAAGGGATGTAAGTCCGCGAACGAGACGTACAACGAGTGCCGATTCGCCGGCACCAAGGCGAAGACGTGCGAGGGGAAAGCGGTGTACTCCGCGTGCGTCACCGGTGGTGGCGGCGGCACCTGCTCGGGTCAGAAGAAGGTGTACGCGCAGTGCATGGCGGGGAAGAACTCCGACCGCGTCGGCTGCATCGAAGCGGGTCCTGAGTACCAGGAGTGCATGCACCGATACTCCAACACCACCAAGGTGTGCACGGGATCGGCCATCGAATATGCGAAGTGTCGTGGCGACAGGGAACACGGCGGCGACACCGACCAGTGCAAGGTCGTGAGCGAGACGTACTCGGTGTGCGCCTACAAGGGCGGCCTGCCGGAAGGGCTGGGCGGACGGCACGGCAACGGGAAGAGGACCAGCGCGGAATACTGCCGAGGGCTGGCGGCCGACGCGACCCATTGCCTGACCAAGATCAAAGGGTCGCTGGGTGACTGCTTCGCCGCCGCCGTGGTGGAGCTCGACTGCATGGCCAAGAAACACAAGGTGGACGCGTGCGAAAAGCTGGGGGACTCCATCCGTTGGTGTATCGACCATCCCACGTCGACGTACTGTGATTCCACTCCAGGAAAACACTGTGTCCGCTCGGAGAAGAACGGTCACACCTACAGGACGTGCACGACCTACTATTCGCCGGTGCAGGCGTGGTTCATGACGAACATCTACAAGAAGGAAAAGGACCTGACCGCCCCGGGCATCTGCGACCTCTCGAAGTTCCTGGGCCGCATACCGGGAGCCAAAACAGCACAAGGGGCAGCGGACACGGTGTGCGGGGCCATCAAGGACGGCCTCGATCTCTTCAACTCCCTGGGGCCGGACGTGGAGGCGATGAACAAGAAATGGGATGAGTTCCGCACGAAGTACCCCGGTCGCGGGATAAACGTCAGGGAGAAGTGCATGAGGGAGGACGACGGGATCGGCCTGAAGGCGCCCTGGAGATGTGGCCCCCTGACGTACAATCCCGCTTGATCCTTCGCAGGCATTCGGAATGGTGAGCCAAGATGAGGATGTTCTTTCGCGTCGGTGCGGCGGTCGTCCTGCTGGCAGCGGGGGCCCTGTTCGCCGTGCACGCGCAGACGAACGAGACCGTCACCGCGGCCGCCGGCAGTTCCGAGCACGATGGCCGCACGGCCGGGGACGTCACCCCCTCGCCGAGCGAGTCGTCCGGAAAACCCTGCGAAGCCCCCGAGGGTGAACACGAAGTGTGCGCGAACGGGAAGCCGCGGCGACACGAGCGGGAGGACTTCATGGCGGACTGTGTCGCCGCCGACGCCGTCGGGCTCTGGCCGAACACTTGCGCCGAGGCGGCGGAGCCGGTAGCGGAGAAGTTCTCGACCTGCCGATCCGCGCGGAAGACGTTGCTGGAGTGCGAGAACGCGGCCGTGCACGAGGCGTGCTTCTATCGTGGAGGCGGAGCGATCTGCGGAGATTCCGAGCCTGTCTATCAGGCGTGCCGCACTCGTGGTGCCACGGACATCGCGCGGAGTTTCTGTATCGAGGGCACCATCGAATACCAGAAGTGCCGGCATGCTTTCGGGGTCACGGTGAGCGGCGACGTCTGCGTGCCGGCCACGGCCGCCTACGAGAACTGCCGGGCGCATTCGTCGATCCATGCTTGCCAGGGCGTGCGGGATGAATATGCGCGCACGCATTACCGCTGACGGTGCCGCTTGCCTTGACCGTCGGGGCGTCAGAAACGGAAGCGGAGATGCGTGGTGGATCGTTTCATGCCCGGCAGCAGGTTCATGAGGCAGTACATGCGGCGTGTGTTCGCGGGCGCCTTGGCCATCAGGATCGGCGCGTCGTACATCGGGGCCTCGCCGACGTACGCCGCCAACGAGGCCTGGTTGGCTGAGACCATCGCGAACACCGGAGATTGGGCCGGACTGTGCGGTGCCCCTGGCACAGCGGTCGGCATCTTGGCCCCCAACCATTCGGAAGCCGAAGTGATCACGGGAGTCTTCGAGGAGGTGTGAGGTTTGGTGGAGGAACTGGCAAAACTGTCAGACTCGTTCACTAATGCCCCTTGGCGGGATTTCGTCAATAACAATCCAGGCAGGGGATAGCCGTCTGGAGCGCGGCGGGCAAAGGGCTCAGACCTAATAAGAAATACTTCCACGGTCTCGGACGGCAAGTTCCATCCTGGCTCAAGGCGGTGGACTGAATGAAAGCGCAGAAATATAGTTTTGGCGCTGGTTGTGCTGGGGCTCGGCGTCATCGCGGCGGTCCTCTATGGGCAATGGGAGCAGTGGCAGCTTGCCGATCGGCAACCGCACCGCTATGTCGAATGCGAGTCGAGTGCTTCCGACGCCGACTGCGATCGAGCGTCCCAGGTATTCGATGACTGCCGAAATCGTCGTTATGACGAGTTCGGGACCTTCAACTGTCAGCGCGTCATTGACCTACATTCGGCATGCGGCAAAAAGGGAGGGAGAGTCGAACGACATCACCTGCCGGGTAGTTGCGCACGACTACCTCAAGTGCACCATCAGTGGTTACGGGGCGAGGGCCTGCTATTTGATCGAGAAAGCCTTTCTTGACTGTCTGGACAGCGGTCGGCGCGATGTGTCCGGATGTAAGGCCGCTCGACGTCAGAGTATGGATTGCTTGTCTCCCCATAACCTGAGCAAAGGGCACTGCCGGCCACTGAACGATGAAATACTTAACGCACCTAGTAGAGCAGCCTCGCTGCGAGCGCTGATCGAGGCTATTGCCGCGCATGGGAGGCATGGAGATGACGCTCTCTGAAGGCCTGCGAGCAGACTCAAAGTCGGGTTGGCGGGGGAGGATCACTTCGATCCTTGTGGTTGCTTTGCCGATGGTCATATTCAGCGCCATACTCACCGGGCAGGCAACCATGCATGTCTCGCCACGCGAAGGTATTCCTTGGGACATGGGCCTCGCGGACGCACGGATATATGACTCTGAGTCGTCAGTGCCAGCTGACCAAGATAGCAACGGTTATGAGCTCTACCCGCTAAGAGACCGCTCCGAGAAGCGAAAACCTTACACCCGTGACGAGATCGAGGCCATGTTGCCCAAGGGCAGCAGGGCAACGTCTTTCAGCGTCGATAATGGACCCTGGCCGGGTTGGCCTGGCGTAGTCGCGGAACTGGATTTGCGAGATCCAATGACGCATGGAATGTACCCGCTGATGCGCGGAAGATATCCGCAGGCTCCAGGCGAGCTGCTTGTGACGGCTGGAAAGTATGACGCCGTGCGTGCGGCCGTGGCCCGTTTCAAGACCGGGAGTAGACTCGCTGAAACGGTAAGGATAGTTGGAGTGGCTATCAATATCCGGCGTGACCAAATTCCTCCCACTGTCTCCTTTCCTAGGACTGGAATAATCAAAAATGGAGGATTGTGGAGAGAGTGGTTGGTGGACACGCCTGGATCAATCAGCTGGGAGCAAATCAAGGCACTGAATGCAAAAGGGTTATATGTCAGATCGCGCGCGGTCATCAATGCACCTCCGCCGTCAAATCGCCATCTTGATCTCGTGTACAGAGAATACCATCTGACGGAGCCGGACTTCTTGAAGGCTCTAGTCTGGTGCATTGTGGCCTGTCTGGCGCTAGTGTACCCATGTTTAACTTTTCTCTTGCTTCGTCGAATGCGAAACCATCAGAAGCCCATGGCATTCCGGCTGCTATTGGCAATCCCTATAAGCATCGGACTCGGGCTCATGTGCGCAGCGTGGCTGACGCCACGTCTCGCGGAATCGGTCACAGGTCCGTACGAAGTTCCTGTGGGGCCGATTCTGGGCGTAGCCGCTGTGGGCGTAGGCGTTATCGGGTTCGCGCTCCCGAGCGCACTCTACTTACATGCGAAAATGAGCAGTACTAGGGCCGATTCGTCACCAGTCGGCATCGATGACCCGGATGACGCAAGGGATGGTCGTCCCTCCCAATTTTGAGCAGTATGGCGGGTCGGCTGGGACCGACACCAAGCGGACCGGGAGGCCCCACTACTGACTGCAATTCGGAATACGCACACGCCAAGAAGACGACATATAAGCCTCTGTGACGGCGAGATGGACTGCTGCCCAGCGGTATCGGCAACTAGCGGGAGACATGTGTACCGCCATGAACGTCCGTCCTTGCGCGAAGGGCCTTGTCACCATCGGCTTGGTCGTGCTGGGTGTCATAGCCACGATCGGCTCATTGCTGGCCTACGTGCGACAGGAAGCGCTCATGAGGGAGGAGACCCTGCTGGCTCGCTCTCTCGCCCTCCAGGCGAGCGAATTGAGGGATGTGGATCCATACACATCCCTCAAGCTCGGCGTGGCCGCGGTACACATCAACGCGGACGCCACAAGCCGCAAGGCGTTGCTGGAAAGCCTCTTGGTGCTGCGACGCGAAGATCTCTTCTCGATGGATCCGAGAGGTGCCAGCAGTGTGGCGCTGAGCCAGGACGGCCACGTGGCGCTCATAAAAGATGCGGACGGGATCGGCGTCTGGGATCTGAGCGGAATGCTCGACGAGGACCCGGAAGGTGAAGCCGAAGAGCGGGCCGAATTGGAAGGTGATTATAAGAATGTAGACTTCCTTGCACTCTCCTCCGACGGTCGAACCGCGTTGATCGGCCAAGATGACGGCACCGCGGTGCTATGGGACCTGACCAAGCTCGCACAGCCCACTCGCTCAGGAACCATCAATGCGGGTACCGCACGTGAGGCCGATCGCGGGATAGAGGCGCTAGCTTTGTCACGTGACGGCCGCACGGCATGCGTCGGTGACCTCGACGGCAATTTTTCCATCTGGGATCTCAGCGTAAGAACGAAACCGATCAAACGCTCGCACGTTCGGCTCCCGGCTGGCCGCATCAGGAGCATCTCCCTTGACGCTGATGCCCGTCTTGCCGCAATCCTGACAGGGGATCGAGACGTGACTGTCTGGGACCTCAGCCGCCCCGACAGCCCAATCCAACTCAGCAGACTAGACCTGCCATTCAATACTGCGGAGCCAATATCTATTAGCGCAGACGGACGTGAAATCCTCGTCGGGAGCTCGCAACGGGCGGACGTATGGTCACTGGCAGATCCTGCCAGGCCGATTCACGCCGCCGCTCTGGACATGCCCAACCAGGATCTTTACGGTATTGCCCTCTCCGACTCCAAGAAGATCGCGCTTTTTGCGGGAGATGGCGGCAGTGTGCCACTCTGGGATCTGTCGACCCCATCTCGGCCAACGAACACCTCCTTCCTGAAGAATTACTCCCGAGAAGTAAGCCACATCGCCGTCAGTGCTGACGGAGAGGTGGCGCTGACTGCTAGTCCCGACCGTGGAGTGACGATGTGGGACCTGAGGGACCTGCCGGAGATGCTGGAGGATCCCGTTGGCGTCGCCTGTAATGCTCCCGACAGTCTGAAGATCACTCGCGAAGAGTGGACTCGATACGCCGGCGATGCTGATTGGACACGATACGGTGGCGGCCGCTTTGGGAAAGACACTTTCGCTGCGTGCTCGATCGATTGGGCGCTAACCGTGAATCCACGGCGTGAATCTCACGGTGAAATGAATGGAGCTTTTCATGTGCTTGAACAGATCGTGAGTGGCGTCGGCGCCGTCGATCCTGTGGGCTAATAAGCGCCGTTGCTGCTTTGCCTCGGCATGAAGCTCGAACCTTATGCTGGCGTCTAGCTTATTCTTGGCTTGACCCAGAACGTTGGCTACTAGCTAGTGAAGCGGGGTCATAGATGCCTATCAAGAGATTCAAACACTTGATTTGGTGGAAGGTGGCACTGC
The DNA here is from genome assembly GCF_030718205.1 of Nonomuraea turcica. GTDB lineage: Bacteria > Actinomycetota > Actinomycetes > Streptosporangiales > Streptosporangiaceae > Nonomuraea. The sequence continues at coordinate 1,365 of NZ_JAUZQF010000062.1, read as the reverse complement.
TTAGCCTAATTCTGCTCCCCGTTCGCATCACGCTCTCCATCGCTGATGGAAAGAGAGGTGTGGATATACTTGCCCCGTCTGTCGCGATTATTGCGATTCTGGTGCTTGCCAGCGTTCTAGCAGTCCGCGAGTATCGTAAGAACCGCCATGAGGAATAGCTGCACTCGCGTGGTGCAGACAGGGGCTGGTGTTGCTTCCTTTAATAGCATGGGGCATCTACACATACACGACGGCTCCGATGGTTAGCGACTGCTGGCGCTGCCGTCCGGCCGCGCGGATGACCGACGCTTTCGTCGAGGTGATACGCACCTACAGGGTACGTTCCGCGGTGTTCACTTCACGACGCACTCCTCGGAGCCCTTGTACGCCCGCCCCTCATGCCATGAGGTGCATAATCTCCTCCGAGGATGGGACTCTGGAACTCGCATCGCTCGGCGCTCACGCTGTACAACGACCACGAAGCGTACCCGCTGCCACGTGATTCGCGCAGCACTCAGTCGGCCCACTGCGGAATTGAGCGTACGACCGATTCTGGCCCATCGGGCGGCCGACCAAGCCGAGCTCGACCGCCTTCTCCAGGATGAGAGGAGCGTCGGACTCCCGATAGCGTCCTGCCGAGACCTCCGCTTTCAGCACCTTCTTGGGGTCCTTGATCCGGCCTGTGTCCTTGCCCCGATACTTGGCAGGGACCGACCAGGATGAAGCGAACGCGCTCAATGCCTCGGGAAAGAGCAGCAACCACGCCTCGATCTCAGCGACAGCCAGAACGTAATGGGCGGTCCCCGACCGCATGGCCGCCGCCAGCGCCTTTTCGACTCGCTCTCGGATTACTGGGTGCTGGTCGCTGTCCACACCATCGAGGTCTTCATGCACGAACACGCAGGCGACGTCTGCCTCTTCCAGTACGGCCCGCGCACGCACCTTACTCGCCAGCGTCTCCGCCCGGGCCGCAAGAATAGTGCTGCTGGCCGCGTGCAGGGTGGGCTTGTCGTTGATCTCGACGATTCGGCCACGCATGTCCGGGCACCACTGCTCCAACAGCACGCGCATACAGCGCCGGTCGTTGCGGTCCTCACCCGCGAGAACGACGATCGGCTTCCGTGTCGCCTTCACTCGGGTACCGCCGCGACGGCTCACAGATCACCGCCCAGAGCCCCCGAAAACCAGAGCTCCCCGAGCGGAAGCCCCTCACTGGCGCGAACGATCTCCTCGACCTTGCTCCTTGAGATCGCCGGAATCAGTGAAGGTTTTTCACCGCACCTCGCGAGCTTGCAGGACGAAGATTGCTTTGACGAGTTGACCTGCACGTAGCGGGCAGCAGCGGAGTTTGCGCAGGATGCGCCAGTTCTTCAGGACGGCATTCGC
>NZ_JAUZQF010000061.1 GCF_030718205.1 Nonomuraea turcica | reverse complement strand
GATGTCCTGGACCGGCTTTTTCCCGCCGGTTAGTGACGATGGGGCCGGGGCCCGCGCGGTGCGCGGGCCCCGGCTCGTCCTGGGGTGCGGTTCCGTCGCCTGGTGATGGGTCACGCGGTGGCGGGCTGGAGGAGCTCGATCTCGATGGCCAGCACGCCCAGCGCCTCGCCATGCTCGTCGAGACCCGCGCGGACGGTGCGGTAGATCTGGCCGAGGCCCACGACCAGCAGCTGGTTACTGCGGACGACCCGGTCAAGCTGACCGGCTTCCTGCAGTCGCAGGCGCTGCGCGTATCCGGGTCGCTGCGGCGCATCGCCCAGGACGCCAGCACCGGCCCCATCCCGCTGGCCGCCGCGCACGCCGCCGATGGCTTGCAGCGGCTGCTCGGCGTCGTCGCCGCCGGTCAGGTACCCAGCGTCGAGCAGGTCAAGGTCACCTGATTCGCCACAGTCGTTGGCGACGCGCGGGCATTTCCTGGCCCGGCCGGCTTGGTCACAGGGCCAGATCGCGGCGGCGGAGCCCGTACAGGCCTATCGCGACAAGGCCGGTCGCCACCAGGGTAAGCCCGAGCAGCGTGCCCGGCCCGGGGTCGGCCAGCGTGGAGTAATGGACGTGGGCGAACGGGGAGATCATGAAGAGAGAGTCGCTCACCAGGCCGACCTCCCAGCCGATTTCCATGGCGATGGCCAGTACCAAGGCGGTCCACCCCACGGCTGCTCCGGCCCGCCGGAACAGCCCGAAGGCCGCCAGCGCGAGCCCGGCCATCACCCAGATGCCGGGCAGGAGGACCGTGGTGAGGGCCAAACCGCCGGCGAAGTCCCCGTTGCCGAGGCCCAGCGCAAGGCCGACGATCACCAGCACGACTGCGGGTACCGCCACCGCGAACAGCAGATGGCTGACCGCCCAGTGTACCCGGCTCACCGGGTGAGACAGGAAGAGTTCGATGGCCTCCTCGCCGCGCAGGCGGAGCACCGTCATGATCGCGTACAGGGAGACGGAGTACACCGCCAGCTCGTACACGACGAGTTCGAAGAAGATCTGAGCAGGATCGTCTGATCCCGTCCGCCTGGCCCAGAAGTCCAGTGCCCCGCTCTGGCCGAACGTTTTGACGGCGGTCTTTCCGCCTAGCCCGATCCCGGCACCGATGAAGGCGGCACCCGCGATCCACGACAGTGCCATGCCCCGGTGCATCCGCCACGCCAGCCCGAGTGGTCCGCGCAGGGCGTTCGGCGCATGGGCGGGGCCGAGCCGCGGCGGCATAAGGCCGGCGCCGATGTCCCGGCGGGCCGACAGCGCATAAGCGACCCCGGCCATGGCCGCGACGAACACCGCCACCGGCAGGAACACCCACCACTGTTCGCCGCCGAAGGCGTGAGCGCGCAGGATCCAGCCGTTCGGCACGAGCCAGCCCAGCCATTCCAGGCGCGGGCCGCCCAGGTCACTGACGCCTCGGACCAGGTACGCCGCGAAGAAGACAGCGAAGGCCACGGCTCCGGCCACGCGGGCGCTCTGGGTCACCTGTACGGCCACCGCGGCCAGCGCGGCCCCGACCCAGCCGCCGGATGCGGCCATCAGTCCCCAGGCGAGGGCCCCGGGCAGAGGAAGCCCGGCGCTGACGCAGACGACGGTGATCAGCGCGGCCAGGACGGCGTTCGCGGCCAGCACGACGGTGAGGGCGGCGGTCAGCGGGGCGTGCCGTCCCACGGCGGCCGAGCCGATAAGCTCCCGCCGCCCCTGCTCCTCGTCCGAGCGGGTGTGCTTGACCAGGAGGATGATGCTGGCCAGGGCGGCGAAGAGGGTGGTGGCGGCGCCCCGCTGCTGGGCGGCGGCCGCGCCCAGGCTGTCGCCGTAGGTCGGTCCCTGCAGCAGCAGGATCACGGGGTTCTTCGCGATCTCGCCTGCGTAGTGCAGGCGTGCTTCCGGGGTCGGGAGCAGTTGGCGGATGGTGGCCACCGTGGTCGCGACGAAGAGGGTGACCGACAGGACCCACAGTGGCTGCCAGACGCGGTCGCGGCGCAGGATCAGCCGGATCAGTGCTGCCGTGTTCATCGGTAGTGCCTCATGAACAGCTCCTCCAGGGTGGGCGGCTGGGCGGTGATGTCGCGCACGCCGTACTGCGCCAGCCGGGCCAGCACGTCGCCGATGTGGTCGGTGTCGGCCTGGAAACGCACCCGATCGCCGTCGATGATCAGGTCGTGGACACCGGGCAGGCCGTCGGCCGGAACCCTGGCGAGTTCGACCGTGACCGAGGTGCGCGTGAGATGGCGCAGCTGCGCCAGCGTTCCGGCCTCCACGATCCGTCCGTCCCGGACGATGCTCACCCGGTCGCAGAGCGCCTCGACCTCGGCAAGGATGTGGCTGGAAAGCAGGACCGTACGGCCCGCGCGCCGTTCCTCGGCGATGATCTCGCGGAAGACCGCCTCCATCAGCGGGTCGAGACCGGAGGTCGGCTCGTCCAGCAGTAACAGCTCCACCTCGGAGGCGAGCGCGGCGATCAGCGCGATCTTCTGCCGGTTGCCCTTGGAATAGGTGCGAGCCCTTTTGCGCGGATCCAGGGCGAAACGCTCGATCAGCTCGTCGCGCCGCTTGGCGTCGGCGCCGCCGCGCAGCCGGCCGAGCAGGTCGATCACCTCGCCGCCGGACAGGCTCGGCCAGAGGGTGACGTCGCCGGGGACGTAGGCGAGCCGCTGGTGCAGTTCGACGGCCTCGGCCCAGGGATCGCCGCCCAGCAGCTGGACCTGGCCGCCGTCCTTGCGCAGCAGGCCGAGCAGGATGCGCAGGGTGGTGGTCTTGCCGGCACCGTTGGGGCCGAGGAAGCCGTGCACCTCTCCTTCCCGCACGGTCATGTCCAGGCCGTCGAGCGCGCGGACCCGGCCGAAGTTCTTGATCATCCCCTGGATCCGGATGGCATCAGTCATGGGGCTGCTCCTTGGTGTGGTGATCGGCGATGGCCTGGCTGACCTGGCTCCCCGGCCCCGAGGTGATCCACTCGCCTATGTGCGCGTAGACGTCGAGCATGGCCATGCCGAGCCGGGGGAGATTCGTCCTGTGCAGCGCGTCGCTGCCGAACCGCCGGGACAGATGCTGGTGGAGCACGATCGTGCTGAGGTGCATCGCCGCCATCACGGCGGCGCGTTCGCGCACCTTCGCCTGTTCCGGGGAGAAGTCATCCGGCCAGTTCTCCGTGAAGAACCGCTCGGCGGCCTCGGCGCCTTCGTCGAACATCGCCGCCCCGACGGGCGAGCCCTCGACCAGCGCCCGCGCGAGATAACGGACGGTGAGTTCGTTCGCCTCGTACATTCGTCGGATGAAGTCGGGGGTGACGTCGGCCCCCTCCTGGACATGGCCCGCCGCGCCGAGCATGGCGGCACGAACGTGCGCGTCGCAGGCGTCCCGCAGGTCTTCCTTTGAGCCGAAATGGTGCTGCACCAGGCCGACCGAGACTCCGGCGGCGTCGGCGACGGCCTTCATCGTCGTGCCCTTGAAGCCGCGCTCGGCGAACTCCGCCAAGGCCGCGTCCCGGATTCTCGCGCGTGCGGTGAGATCCTCGGGCGGCCGATCGTAGGTTGAACGCATATCCCGGATACTATATGGACATATGGTTTACCGCATATCCATATTGTCTGCTTTATGATTCCTGTGTGGCCAGCGCGTCTGGCGGATCTGGGGCGTCCGGTGCTGGCGCTGCCGGTGTTCTGCGGCGTCCCGCCGTCTCTTAATCGCCTGCGTCACCGAGGAGGTCCTGCTTGGGCTGGGCCTGGGCTGGTTGACAGTGTTGACTCCCGCCCTGTGGGTGGCGCTGGCCTTGATTGAATTGCCGGTGGTCTTGGTCGCCTCCTGGGGCAGCTGCGATGCCTGCCCGGACGGTGGCGGCGCGTATGTGATCAGCATCCCGGCGGCGACCCCATCCCGCCGAGGGACTGCCCGCTACCGCCGCCTGCTGGCTGTCACGAGAGGTCATCGAACGTTACGTGCTCGTTGGTGCCGCGCACCTGCGCGAGGGCACCCGCGCCACCTACCGCTCCAAGCTGCTGCGGCTGCGCGAAGCCGTCATCGGCACCGGCTGCGCCACCGGCAAGCCGGTCAAACTGTCCGCCGACACCGCCTCGCGCCCCTACACCAGCGCCGAACTCGCCGCGCTGTGGCGTGGGCCGGCGGCCAGCCGACCGCCGACCTGCGCCGAGGCTGCCGGCTGCTCCTCGCCCTGGGCCGGGGCTGCGGGCTCGACTCGGCCGAGGTGATCCCGCTGCGCGCGCATGATGTGCGGCTGCCCGGCAACGGCGCGGTGGTCGTCGCGGTACGTGGCCCCAGAGCCCGCCTAGTGGTCTGCCGCCACCCTTGGGAACGCGTCTTGGCCGAGGAGAGCACCACCAACCAGGGACAGAGCGCCTACCTGTTCAGGCCGGGCTGCCATCGACGCGGCAATAACACCGTCACCACGTTCCTGTCCCGTACCCATCCCGCCCCCGGCACACCTGCGCTGAAGGTGAGCCGCTTGCGGGCGGGCTGGCTGGTCGAGCTCATCGAGCAAAACGTGCCGCCAGGACCGCACGTCCCGCAACTTCTGGCAGCAGTCGCCGCCCGGCGCGATGACCGCGCGCGCCGTCGAGGTGTTGTCCAGCACCCGGTTCCATTCGACCTCGACGAGCATGTCGGCGCCGGCCACGACCGCGCCGTCGCGGTCCAAGATTTGGGCGGTGTGGCTGCCGCACCCGGCCTGGGCCATCAGCAGCCCCTTCCGGTCACCGCGACGGACACGGCGGCGTCCGCGGCGGGCAGGAACAGCGCGTCGGTCTCCACGCAGATGCAGTACGTGCCTGTGGAGAGGGGCCGCCACGTTGGGGGGCTGCCGTCGGCTCCCCACACGTCGCCGGACGTTTCGCACACGCCGCCGCATTCGATGAGGGCGCGGCCGATCTGCCCGTCGAGGGTGAGCACGGATCCGGCGGGGGCGTAGCCGACGTGGTAGACGGAGTGGGGGTTGCACCGCTCCGCGTCGGCGATCTCCGCGCAGGTGAGGCCGGCGTGGGCGGCGGTGCGTTCGTAGATGCTGATCGTCACCCGGCGCACATCCGTCCGAACTGCCCGCCTCCACGGTGATCATCGGGGCGTGAGCTGACCACGCAGGCATGCCCGTCAGATCAAGCTCATAGCACTCGGTGTTAACCGCGACCGCCTGACAAAAGCACGTGTCGGGCGGGTTCGGCACCGGCGGCGTCGCAGGCCGGCACGCGGGATCCGCGCATGCCAAGGTGGGGTCCGGGCATTCGGCGAGCCGGCACACCCCCTCGCAGCCAGGCTCCGGAGCGCCTGGGGGCGGGTGGACGCACCAGGTGATGCAGCCGCCGGCGTCCGACGGCAGCGCCACATCCAGCACGGGCGTCGGGTCTGTCCACAGCCACGGCGTCGCCGCGGCGAACACGAACTCGACGGTGAGGATGTCCGCCCCCGTCGAGCACTCCCCGGCGCTGCAGCCGTCGCCGGCGCGGGCGATCACGCGGGGGCCTTCCAGCAGCGCCGCCCGCCGCAAGGTGCGGCGGTGCCGGGCGGCGAACTCCTCCGCCGTCATCGCCTCGCTGGGGCAGCAGTTGTAGACCGTCACGCACTGCCCGTCACAGCCGGCGCCGCCGCTGCACCCCTCCAGCGCCGACCCCAGCCAGTGCAGCCCGTAGTCGACCGCGCAGCAGGTCGCGCCCAGCAGGATCCCTGTAACAGTGACCGTGCGCGCCTGCACCCGCCCCGGGCCGAGTGCGGCCCCTCCGGCGACGGCGTTGGTGATGGTCCGCCGCACGGGCCGGTCCTCCATGCCGGCGACGGACAGCACCAGCAGGCCCGCGAAATCCGCCGACTCTGGCACGTCAGGGTCATACCAGGGTGCCCGTCTTGTTCTGGCGTGGTGTAGGGGTCGTGGCCGAGTAGGTCAGGGGTGAAGGTCGGGCAGCCGCAGATGTCGCTGCAGCCGGCGAGCGGGCTGCCGACCGACTCCAGGTATGCGGCGAGCCTGGTGTGGTTGGCGATCTCGACGTCGCCGATCTCCAGGTATCCGTCCAGCACCGTTACAGCCCTTCTGCCGCCAGGACGAGCCGGTTGATGACGCGTTCCGCGGTGGCCTCCGCGTCGCCGACCTCGTAGATGTTCCAGGTGTGGTTGACCGCGTAGGCGCCATCCCCGCCCCGGGCAGCCGCGCCACCGCTACCGGCGCCGGGGGTGGCGAGCATGTCGGCCAGGCCGGACTCGTGCGCGAGCTGCCGGACCCGCTCCGGCTTGGTCAGCGGAATGACGACCTCCCGCCGGTGCCCCTCGCCGATCATCGCGATCGTCGGGTGGTCGACGATGCCGCCCTCGGCGAACGCCGGCAGGCTGCGGAGGTTGACGTTGGCGGTGATGCCGATGGTCACGGATCGTTCGACGTCGGCGATCACCGCGTTCAGGTTCCGGATCTGGGCCTCGGCCGCGGCCGCGCCGCGGACCTGGACGTTGGCCCGGTAGGTGCCCTGATAGTCCTCAGCGGCGTCCTTGGTCTGCCGCAGCGCCCCCTCCACTGCGGCGATCTGCGCCTTGGTCAGGCCTGCCGCTCTCAGGGTGGAACGCATGCTCGGGGTAAGGCGGCTGCTGAAGGCGTCCCCCAGCGCGCCCGCCGCGGTGGCCAGCTCGGCGCTCTGGTTGGCCAGCTCCAGCGCGGCAATGCGGGCCTCGCGCGATCCCTTCCCGGACTCACGGACAGCGCGCGTGTAGGCGTTCTGCTTGTCGGCCACCCCTTGCAGCGCTTGCTGGAAGGCGAAGGCCGGGTCGACCTGGGCGCGCAATTCGTCGGCCTGCGCCTTCATCGCCGCGGTGACGTCCCGCACCGCCTGGGCGGCGCCCTGCTCGGCGAACGCGATCTCCCGTGACGCCTCGGCCTTCAACCGCGCGTCCGACGTCGCCGCCTTGTAGGTGGCCGACAGCTCCCCCACCGCGACCCGCAGGTTGCCCGCGTTGACCAGTTCCCCCTCCAGCGCGCCCGGCAGGTTGCTGCCGGCTCGGGCTGCCGCAGCCTCAAGGTTGGCGTCAAGCGCGGCGTTGAGCTGCTTGACCGCTTCCTCCTGGCCCAGCACGGCCTGGGTGACGAGCGCGGTGTCGATCCCGGGCCGCTTGGCCAGATCCAGGGTGCCGCGCTGGTGCAGCTCGTTGACGACCCACTGCCGGGTGTTCTCGGTCAGGCCCCCGGTCTGCTCATCCAGCGTGGCGGTCAGGTCCGACACCTTCTGGGCAGCCTCGGCCTGCCGCTGACCGAACAAGCTGATGGCGGTGACGCCGGCGGCGATCGCCAGACCCCACGGCCCTCCGACGAGCCCGAGCAGGCCGCTGATGCCGCTGCGCAGGACGCTGATGCTGCGCGTGGCGGTGCCGACTGCCTGCGAGGACAGCCGCTGCGGCAGCTGCGCGAGGGTCTCGCCGAACGCCGCGACACGCGACCGGAGGGCGACCAGCGCGATCAGCGCGAGGCCGGCGGCTTGCAGCGGCCCGGGCAGGCTGGCGAACGCGGAGGTGACGCCGCTGATCAGGGACACGATGGGGGTCAGCACCGCGGCGAACAGCGACGCCGCCGGCCCCAGATCCCCCAGAGCGGTCCCGATGTTGATCGCGGCGGGGATGAGCGGGGCCAGGGCTGCTTCCAGCAGGTCGGACGCGCCCGCGGCGAGGGAGGTCAGCGCGCCGGTCTGGGAGATGCGGGAGATCGCCGACTCGATCGCCTCGAACGTGGCGATCACCCCGGGGCCGAGCGCGACCAGCCCGGAGCCGACGGCCTGCAGCGCGCCAGCGAGCCCGCCACCGACGGAGGTCGACAGGTCGGCGACGATCGGCGCGATCCGGCCCAGCTGCGTCAGCAGTACGGCGAGGACATCGCCGAACTCGCCACCCACCGTGCGCAACGCGCGGAAGGTCTCGACCAGCGCCACCTGGCCCTGGCCCGATTCCACGAATGCGCGCACGCGCTCCAGCACGGCGCTGATCGACCCCAGGGTGTCCTGGCCGCTGGCCTCGACCGCGTCGAAGACGCCGAGGATGATCGCCCCGGAGTCGGCCACGATCGAGCCGAGCTCCCGGAACACCTCGATCGCCTGGTCGACCCAGACCATCGCGTCACCGGCGAGCGTGGCCTCCTCGAGGAAGCCCGACAGCCGGTTGAGTGCGGCATCGATCGCATCACCCAGACCGTCGAAGGCGGGCAGGCTGGAGGTGACGAACCCGCTGACCGCGACCAGCAGCCGGTCCAGCGTGGCCGAGTCGATCGACGTCAGCGTGAGCCGCAGCGACTCAAAGACGCGGCTGACGAGGTCGACCCCGGCGGCCGAGCTCGCGAACCGCGTCACCGACAGGCCGAGCCGCGCCAGCTCGCCGGTCGTGGCCGACATGCCGGCGGTGAGCGGGCCGCGCAGGGTGCCGACAAGCCGGGTGATCTCGCCTTGCAGCGGCGCGAACAGCGCATCCTGTACGGCCGCGCGCAGCTCGTCGATCTCAGGTTTGACCGCGCGCAGCTCGCGCGCGACCGACCGGGCCGCGGGCGACAAGCCGGCGAGGCTCTCCTCGAATTTGGCCGCGTCCTCGGTCAGCGCGGCCTCGAACGCCTCGCCGACCCCTGCCAGGGCCACGCCCAGCGTGGCGACCGCGCTCTGCAGCAGCAGCACCCCGGCCGGCAGCGCGGCGATGATCCCCGCCGCCGGGGCCAGCGCGGCCGCCAGGCCGACAGCGGAACTCGCCGTGCTGGCCAGGGCGATCGACAAGCTCGTGACGGCACCCGCCCCGGCGACGAGCTTGGTCAGGCCTCCGGCCGCTACCCCCAGAGCGATGGCGAGCAGGCTGGCGCCGCGGCCGGCTCCTTGGCCGATCGCCCGCCCGATCTGGACGCCTTCGGCGACGAACCGGCCGCGGGCGTCACGCAGCCTGCCTTGGGCGTCGCGGACGAACTCGTCGGCGGCGTCGGCGCCGGAGCCCTTGAACGAGCTGGACAGGCGGCGGCCGGTGGCGCGTGCCTGCCGCTCGACGCCGCTGTCGTCGAGCTCGACTCGTATCCGGGCGCTGCCAACGATGTCGTCGGCCACCAGGCAACCTCGCGAAATCGCAGGTTGCCCGGCCCAAAACCAGCGGCGTTACCAGCCTATCCGTTGCGGCCGCGCGGGCTGAGTCGCGCGTCTTCGACGTTGATCTCGGCCATCATCGCCAGCGCCTGCGACCGCGTCATGGCCGCGCCTGCCCGTCGTCCTGGAGCGGCCGGTGCAGCCGACGCGGCCGGTGTGGCGGAGCGACGGCGGCCGCGCCCGATCGCCAGCGCCTGCGGCGGCGCGTACAGCCGCGCCCTGTTGCGCTCGGACTCGGCGTCATCCTTGGCGGCTCTGGCCATCATCACCTCCGCGGCGTTCAGGAGGCGCGTGAGCGTCCACGAGCGGGGGTCGATGCCTTGGAGCGCGAGCTGGCCGTCGATTTCGTTCCATGAGGTGGCAATGGAGCGGCAGAGCCGGATGACGACGTGGTAGGGCGCTGCCCGTACACCTCCGTGATCCAGCTCATCAGCTCCAGATGGACCCGGTCGGGCAGCCGAAGCCCCACGTCGACCACCGTGGTGCCCTTCACCGTCTTGGCCTGCGCGGCCGCCTCCTCCGGGTCGCCGCTATCGAACACGACCTTGCCGGCCTTGTCGCGCACCTCCCACCAGGCATACAGCTTGGCCGACTCCGGCAGCATGAACCCGGCGAGGAATCGGCGCACCGCCGTGCCGGCGGTCTTGAGCGTCTCCGCCGAGGAGTTGCTGACGCTAGCCTGGTCGACGCCGAGCGTCCGGTAGGTCTCCTGCAGCGCCTCCCACGCCTCCAGAAACTCATCGCCCATGACTTCCGGCCGGAATTCCAGAATGATGTTGTCGCCGATTTCGGCGACATGGGGTTCGGTGTTCAGAGCGAATTTCTGGCGTGCCACAGGACACTCTCCCTGGCCTTGTACCTGTGCCCGGCCCACAACCAGCGGCACTCCGGCATCCTACGGCGCACCCTCACGGAGTACCGAGCGCTCCTGTCACATCCGGGTGAATCCGGGCGTCTATCTCTTGTAAGGAAGGCGCACCACAAGGGTGATGGCAGAAGACGGATGTCGGCTTGGGGGTATGGGACCGTGGGAGACACGGGAGCGCAGTGGCAGGCCGGACAGCTGGACGGGCTGTTGCGCGAGGCGAAGCGTCAGGCGTGCCGTGGGGCCGGGCCGGACGCGCGGGAGATTCTCGACTGGCTGCACCGTCAGGCCGACGTGGATGTGGCGCTGGTCGGGGATGACGCGGGCACGGTGGAGTCGGCCACCGCGGGTTTCCCCGGGGGGATTGTACGAACGCTCGCTCCGCTGCTCGCGCGGCTGTCCAGCGGGGAGTTGGGCGCGGCCGCCACTGAGGCCGACAGGCTGTACGTGCGCTGTGAAGCCCTGGGTGCGTACGCTCCGCGCCCGGTGCTGGTGGCGGCCAGTCGTTCGGAGCCGACCCCTGAGGCGCTTGCGCTGGTCTCGCACGCTGGCAGCGTTATCACGCTCCTGCACCGCGCTCAGGACTCCGACCGGGCCTGGCGCGGCTACCAGCACAAGGCACGCCAGGTGCGCTTCGCCGTACTCCAGGCGCTGCTGGCAGGGGAGCCGACGCTGGCCCGCCGTATGACGACTGGTGCCGTTCCGCCACTGCTGGAGGCCGACCGGCTGCGGGTCCACTTGCTGCACTGCCCCTCGGCCGACCGTGACCGGATCGCGCAGGCCCACCAGGATCGCTCCGGTTACCACGGCCGGGACCTGATGGTGCAGTGCCCCGCCATCAAGGAACACCTGATCTGTCTCATCACCGACGACGAGGACGCGAACGGCTCCGGCGGCCGGCCCCACGGGCGGGGCGAGGCCCTGCGCCGCCTGGTACGCGACAACCCGCGCTACGCGCTGGGCATCAGCGGCTCGCACCCTCTCAACGCGACGGCCGCAGCTTACATCCAGGCCGCCCACGCCCTGGCCGCCGCCCGCACCACACCCGGCCGCGTGGCCCTCTACCACGGCCAGACCCCGCTGGAAAGCGTCCTGCCCCGCCGTCCCGCCCTTATCTGGGCGCGTGACTTACTGCGCCCCCTTGATTCCCTCCCGAGGATCACCGTCGACATCACCCGCTTCCTCATGAGCATGCCCCGATCCGCCGTGGCGCGACTGCTCGACCTCAGCCGCAACACCGTCACCGCGCACATCAGCCGCGCGGAAGGGGCCCTCAGCCTCGACCTCGCCGACGTCCGCTCCCGCGCCGAAGTCCACCTGGCGCTCGCCCTCACCAGCGCATGCGTCGGCCCCGAACCTGGTAACCACCACCCGCCCCTCACCCTGGACGACCTGCTGCGCACCGAACGCGCCGCTGCCTGGGCTCAGACCTTTCTCCGCCCTCTGCGGGCCACGCACCGCCGCACCCTGCAGGCGTGGATCGACGTCAACACCGACGCCCAGCGGGCTGCCCACAGCCTCGGCATCAGCCGCAACACCGTCCGCACCCACCTGCGCACCGCTGAAGCCCTGCTGGGCCGCGACCTGCTGACCACCGGCACTGGCATCCATGATGTCGTCCACGCCCTCCATATCACCACCGCCCGGGATCACCTGAGCACCGTGCACAACCAGCACCCGGAATTGAGCACCATGCACGGTGGCCCGAAAGCGTGACGTCTTTTACGGTCTTGGCGACGGGTCCATCTGATGCACGGGGACGACGACGCCCGTCCGACGAGTGGGGTCTGTCAAGCGATCGAACAGTGCAATCAAGCAGGAGAAACAACCGTGCACGGTACGGCAAGCCGACATCGTCGCCGGCGTGGTAAAGGCACGTGGAGCGCCGATTGCATCGAGACATGCACGCTGGGTGCGAAGGGCGGGCCGGAAAAACGGGCTGATCGCAATGTCAGCACCGCTCCGGTCCGACCCAAGCCAGGCACACGCGCCCAATGAGACATAGATCACATCTCTCGATCCCACGTCACATTTCCATCCCTGTTTTCGTCCTCAGAGTATGAACAGTCAGATAAGCCATCGCGGGAGAATTTATGAAATTGTCCAACACGTCCAGATGCATCCCGATCCGCCGTCAGATCAGCTTGGCGACCGCGGCAATCTTGACCGGAGGGCTGTTAACCATTCCTCTTGTTCCCCCGGCGAGTGCCGCCACTCTCGCTCCGGCCACCACTCTGGCTCGCCCTAACCATTCGCCGACGCCCTCCCCATCCTCCACCCCCTCCCCTACTTCCGACCCGCGGATAACGCGACCGAACTGCGACGGCAGATATAAGACCTATATAGCGAGGACCTGGGAGAGGAGGCCGGTCAAGGGTAATCCAACGACCATAGCCGACGGTATTTTGAGATGCGGAAACTCGAAATGGGGTTACCGGCACATCGCGCACCGCTGGAGCAGGTCGTTCGAGGGTCACATCAAGGCCACTCTCGTCCTGTGGGACAAGGAGGGAAAGCAGGGCGAGAAGAGGATCTATTGCCTCAAGGTCGCGGCCAGCGAGAAGCGGCATTGGTTCAAGGTCGTCTGGACCACGGCCTACGTTTCGACTGACCATGGGATCCACCTTTACATCATCACCGCCACCTGGGATGCCAAGCAGTCCGACGTCCCCGCGGACCAGAAAACGGGCTGCGCCAAGATCAAGTGAGGTCAGAGAACTCGCGGCGGCGATGGCCCCGTCGGCCGTCCTCGATCGGATGACGACAGCTCAAATATTCAATCCCAGCAACGTGAAAGGGGAGTTCGATGCGTAAGAAGACACTGCTCGCTAAGGGAGTACTTATCCTTGCCATGTCTCCGGTCATGACGACCGCCGCCCAGGCGGACACAGCGACGACCGCGGCCCAAGCAGGCGACATGCGGTCGAGGGCAGGGCAATTCCTGATCAAGAATAAGTACATGGGACAGTGCCTCAAGGCAGGGAAGACTAAAGGGTCGCGCGTAACACTGGAGGTCTGCAACGAGCGAGACGACTACCAGTGGTGGACGCTCTACCAGGGAAACAAAGTCTACAGCGTGAACGGCCAGACCGGAATGCTGTGTATCGGGAACAACCAGTTCACCAAAATGGTGGAATGTATCGGCGCAAACTCCACCTGGATTGGTGGCGTCCCCGAGGACTGGAGCTATCTGTCCGATGGCAATTGCGGCTTCCTAAAAGCCGATCTGAAATACAACGTCAAGTGCACGCCCGGCAGAGATGGCGCTATGTCCCTGTGGCGTCGTGCGTAGCGACTCTTGACCTCGATGACTCGTGCGCCCAGCGAACGGAGGTGAAGCCGTGACAACCGGCCCCATTCGTCACCCGTGCTGGCCTGCGGGAAGGCGCACGCTTACCTATCCCGTTCGTGCGCGACGGGGACTGCTTGGGGTCCTGCTGTGATCCTGCCACCTGCTCCAACCTCTTCCACGGGGTGGTCAAACTACCCGCGGCTGATAGGTGTTTCGGACCAGGACTGGTTCATTAACTCTGACGCGGAAGGGCAGCCGGAATCCCCAGCTGATCTCTATGAATCGCATAGCGGGGGCGCGCCTGCAGCAAGTTTCTGGCCTGGCACGACCAGCACGGGAACTGTCGGCGCCGGCTGCACGGATCGACCGACCTCATGGAAGCGGGCAGTGGCTCTCCTCCATGCAGGTGAACCTGCGGTGGCCCGGCCTCATGGGCAAGACGTCGTCCCCGACAGCGGCCGAGCGAGCCAGGACCAGAGCCGCTCCCGAAGGTTGTCGCAAGCCAGAACACAGGTGAGGACGTTGTCCTCGCCATGCAAGCCATACCCGTGACGGGCGCGGATTCCGGACGGTTGTCACAGTGGCCACTGCGGGCGCAGCCTGTCCAGCACCCACGCCAGGACATCATCATCGACGGCGGGGCGCTGGAGCTGGCTGAGCGCGCGCACCGCGAGCTTGGTGAGGCGAGCCCAGACACGCCAGTTGCCGTGGCCGGCCTGCCGGTCGGCCAGCTTGATGAGCTTGGCGTCGGCACCGGCCCAGATCGGGTGGTAGGCCGGAATCACATCCAGGACCTCGGCCAAGGACATCCTCTGGAATTTCTGCCAGAGCAGAATGTGCGAGGACAGCATGGGCTCACGCGTTGTCTGCGTCAGCACCTCGGGACAGTCCGCCCCGCCCACGAACACGATTGCCGCGCCGGTGCGGTCGTCCCGTAGGTGGTACCACCACTCGACGCAGTCGGCCGGCAGCCAGTGCGCCTCATCACACACCAGTACCCGGAACTTCTCGGCCAGCGTCGCCTTGAGCAGGTCATCGCACTCGCGCGCATTTCTCGGCTTGGGGCCTTGCAGGCCCAGAGCGTCGAAGAGTGCTTCACGCATGCGGCGGGGGCAGCACGGCAGCTGGATGGTCTCCTCAGGGGCGAGGTGGCGCAGGACGGCGTTCACCATCGCGGTCTTGCCGAGTCCGGAATCGCCGTACATGCATGCCATGGCGCGCTCTTCGAGGGTGATCGCCAGGTTGGTGTGCGTCAGGCGGAGCGCTTCAGTAACCACAACGTTGGCACCGTCGGGCTGCCGAATGTCATCGTTTCCGTCGTCGGGTGGGGGTACGGCACCTGCGGGCATGACCAGTCCTCCTGCTTGTCGGAACGAGCGTGCTGTGCGGCCCCGGCGGGGACCGCGCAGGGATGAGATCTCCGCATCGGATGTCCGCCAGTAGCCGGCCAGAGCGCACCTGGTCGTGATCCGCGGGGGTTATGGTTGGGCGAGGAGTCGCCGCATGTGAGCCGGACGGCTGGGCGACGACCGGGCAGTGACCAGCGGGACACCAGCGGCGAACGCCATCGCTACGCACGACGTCGCCGACCGCTCGTCCTGAAGGAGTGACCAGCCGCCTCAGGCCCCCATGAATCTGGTCAGCGCCTGGCGCAACACCTCGCGGTCGGCGCGTTTGTGCCCCTGCTCCTCGAGCAGGGCGATGACGTGATGGGTCAGCCTCGCCCACGAGCGGAAGACTCCCCTGGCGGCGGTGCGGTAGACGAAGTCGATATCGTCGGGATCTGCATCCGCCCAGACCGGGTGAAAGGCGGGAATCACGTCGAGAATCTGTGCCTGCGTCATCGGCCGGTATTCTTGCCAGATGTAGATGCTGGACGCGAGAGACGGTGACGCAGAAAGCATCTGGCGACATTTGTCTGCGCCCACGAACACGACTGCAAGGTCGGTATCCCGGTCGCTCCACAGATGTCGCCAGTATTCGAAGCCTTCGAGGGACAGCCAGTGCGCTGTCTCGCAGACGAGGACACGGAACCGCTCGCTGAGCGCCGTCTTGAGGAGTCTGTCGGCGTCGAAGGGGGTGCGCGGCATGGGAGTGTCGTGACCCACGGCTTCGAAGAGCTTTCGGCGTAAGTAGCTCGGGGTGGGCCGCTCGTAAAACGATATGTAGTGCGCGTTGTCAGGTGCCAGTGTGCGCAGTGACGCCATGACCGCAAAGGATTTGCCGAGCCCTGCATCGCCGTGAACACACATCATCGCCCGGGCGCTGATCGCGTATTGCAGGTAGTCCCGGGTACGCGTCATGTCCGTTGTCGCGACGAGGTTCGCGCCGGGCAGGTTCATGAAGTGATCTCCTTGCGCTGGCTGTGTCATGGCGGCCTCCTGCATCTCGCGCGGTGAATTATGCTCAGGACTGTGTCGGCGGGCTGACGTCGCGATGGCGGTGTTCGGCTGGATTCCGGCCGTGTCGCGGCGGCGTGCCGATGCTGCGGATGCCTCAGCAGCCGCCGCCCATCGGTGTGCTAGCAAACACCTGTCACGCCTGAAGCCGGTCCTGGTAGGAGTCCAGCCATTCGGCGAAGAGTTGATTCAGGTGCTCGATATCGGTGACCGAGTCCGAGACGCGGCCAAGACCGTGGACGAATTGGCGCTGGACGCGGCCGAAGATCCGCTCAAGCAGAAGTCGGGGATCACGTGAGCGGACGAGCCGGATGCCGTGCCGTCCGCACATCACGGCGTAGGCGGAGGTGTAGGCTGCCCCGAAGTCCGTGTGGATGGTGTGCGGAACGGGGTAGGCGGCCAAGGCCGACCGCAACACCGCGACCGCGCCGTGACCACCACCGAGGTGGTCCCACCGAAACCCCACGGGCGTGGCGCTGATGCTGTCCAGCAGCATATGCAACCAGACCCGCCGTCCACCGATCGTGAGATCGGCGCCGGTCATCGTGTCGGCCAGCCAGATGCTTGGTGAGATGGCCCGCCGGTCGTGCCGAGGCGGGCTGTTGGTAGCGGTCATGATCACTGCCTCTCCTTGACGTGAGGGGGCGAGAGATGTCCTCGGTAAGCCCCTCCTGTGGTCGCCCACCTCATGACGGATCCTTATGCGGATGAACGCCCAGGCCGAGCCCGAACAGGACGTCCGCATGGGGTGCCGGGGTGAGCCACGTGCTGGTCAGCTCGGCTGGTCCGCGGCGGTCCCGCTCGGCGGTGATGCCGTGGCGGATGAGGTGCTCCTCTGCTTCCCAATCGATAAGGATGTGCCGGTTCACCGTCAGGTGGCGATCTGCCCGGATGAGATGCAGCAGAATGGCGGCGTCGTCGGGCGACAGGGGCAGGCGAGCCTGTTGGAGGGTCTGCAGCTGCTTGGACACCTCCGCAGGTAACACCCCAGGGCGCGGCTGCACCTGCAGGAAACCATCCGTCCAGAGGAGGTGGAGCACGGTTTGCGCCAACCGCAGGGACAGGTCTTCGGCGCTCCCCCGGACCCGGGCAAGGGACCAGCCCAGCGCCTCGGCCAGGTCCTGCTCGGCCACCTGGCCGTGCTGAGCCAGTGCCGCCTCGAGCACCAGGTCGTCGTCAGATGGTGGTCGCGGCCGGTCTTCTCGGCGGCGTCCCACCAATTCGGCCACGTCGATATCCACGGCGTCGCAGATGCGCAAAGCCAGATCGATACTGAAGGTTTTTCACCGCACCTCGCGAGCTTGCAGGACGAAGATTGCTTTGACGAGTTGACCTGCACGTAGCGGGCAGCAGCGGAGTTTGCGCAGGATGCGCCAGTTCTTCAGGACGGCATTCGCGCG
>NZ_JAUZQF010000060.1 GCF_030718205.1 Nonomuraea turcica | reverse complement strand
CGGCCTTGTAGCGATCACTAGCGACTCGACACCGCACATGATCACTCAAGGCCGTCTTGCTGTCCCCGAAACGATCAAACCCCGCTCAGCACAACAATCCGGAGGATAAAGAACAAGCTTAGAAGCGGCAACACCCGTCGCCTGGGGTCCAGATCAGCGGGGTCAGGTGCGCCATCAGACCCGGATGAGCGCTGCAGCCAGCGCGGCATTGCGCTGGGCGAACTCGGCCCATTCAGGCGGTGTGACGGCGCTCGCCCGGGCGACGTCCGCCCACCCGCACTCGCGCTGGTCCCATCCATTGAGGCGCCCGCCGCGGATGGTGAACGTGACGGCGAGGCCGTCCGCCCACCCGCACACGTCTTGGTCGCCGCCGCCTTCGACGGTGACGCGCTGGACGCTCGTCACCCATTCGAGCGCAGCGAGCTCGCTGTGGATCCGAGCGGCCAGCTCGAAGTTGAGCGCCGCCGCTGCACGATCGCGCGCCGCTGTCAGCACTTCGCGCGCGGTCTCGGCGTCCGTCCCATCGAGCGCGGAGACGACGGCCGCAGCCAGCCGTGTTCTGGACTGCGGGCCGAGGCCGCGCCGTGTGGCAATGTCGCGTTCGGCGGCTGTCAGCCGGTCACGCGTGTACGACAGCGGGAACGCGCGGTGCAGCCCCGAGACCGCCTGCCGTGTCCTCGTTCCGCCGAGGTAGGGACCGAAGCCGACGACCCCATCGAACCGTGCCACGTAGCTCGTCCGCACCCCGGCGGTGTGCGGACGCACGTCGACCACAATGTAGATCGACGTCTCCTCACCGGCTGTGCGATTCCAGGGAGGCATGCGGGTTTCCAGCAAGTTGCGTTCGAGCCATGCGGCCTCGTGCACCGAGCCGCACGCCACCGCCTCGACCCGGGCGACTTGGGCCACCATCTTCGCCAGGTGCCGACGATCGCGCAGGTCACCCCAGTAAGACTGCACCCGGCTCCGAAGATCGGTGGCGCGCCCCAGATAAAGGATCCGGCCGTGCCGGTCGCGGAAGCGATAGACGCCAGGCTGGTGAGGCAGCCGCGCTGCCGAGGACCTAGCGGACACCAGGCCGAGTCAAACATCGGCCGCCAAGGGGTGTCAATGATCGTAAACGCTGTATCGCCTGCCGGCGGCCACGCGACGATGGGCGAGGTCCGCCCGCCTCATTCAGCCGGCAGGCCGAAACGGGCCAGCGCTTTCCTGCCGTCGGTCATGATGATCTCGCCGCTGTTGTCGCCGCCGGCGAAGGCGAGGTCGTCGCGGCCGTCCTCGTTGAATCGCTGGAGATCGCCGGACCTTTGGTTCCGTTGAATTTCCTGGTACGGCCATCCCCGTAGGCCATCCGCCAGAACTCCCCGCCGGTCGGCGACGGCTGGACGCCCTGGCCGCTCGAAACCCCTCGCGGCTGAACGGGCCGTACAGGACCGCCAGATTCGTGGCGCTCTGACCGCTGGCGGGCGCTTGATCCGAAGCCTCTAAACCACCAGATGATCACAACAGCACACGCTCCCTGCCGGTCACAGCCCTGCCGCGGCCTCCAGCCCCATATGTGGTGCTCACCTCCACCAGTTCTTCGTGAGCTGGTCGGCCTCTACTGCGGCGCAAGCGTGCGCGAAAGCTGCCCGGTCGGGTGATGGCAGCTTCGCCGCCTCGTGCACCGCGTCCTGGAGCTGGGACAGGGCGCCGCCGCTGACGCCGCGGCAGAGGATGTAGTTCATATTCGTGCCGTGCTCCTCGACGAAGAACACCACCAGGGGACCTGGCGCCTGCACCAGCGTCGTGATCCGGTCGACGTGGTCGCGCAGGGTCGGGTCGAACAGCGCAGCGCAAACCAGCTGGTGGCTGTACTGATCCAACTCAAACGTGGTGTCGGTGACCTGACCCCGCGCACCGACCCCCAGGCGGCCGCCCTCCGGGTCGCGGAAGAACATCGACATGCGGAACACCACGTACGGGTTCGGCGGGTGCCACTCCCACCGCATCGCCTCCAGCAACACCCGCTGCGACCACGTGCTGTACTCGTACTCGCCGACCTTGAGGAAGACGGCTGGCTTCACCACCTGCCCGCACCGCACCAGCTCGATCGCCGGGACCCATAGCTCCAAGTCGGTGTGTCGGGCATTCATGAAGTCGACGGCGTACATCAGATCGGGCGTGTCGGGTCGGCCGAGGATCCATTCCATCCCGCCAGCCAACCACACGCCTGCCTGGGACGGGCGCGGCGTCAGTGGGGCGCTCGGCCCCCGCGCCACGCGCCGAACTCACCGCCGGAGACTGAGCCGCACCATCGCCCCGTTCAAGAGTGCCCGATGATCTGGTGTGGCCGGTAGGGGGCCTCCAGGCGGGCCGTCTCCTCTTCGCTCAGGGACACCTCCACCGCCGCGATCGCGTCGTTCAGATGACCCACCTTGCTCGCCCCGACGATCGGTGCGGTCACCCCAGGCCTTCCGAGAAGCCAGGCGAGCGCGAGCTGCGCCAGCGGCAGGCCTCGTTCGCCGGCGACCGCACGCACGACGTCGACGACGTCGAAGTCTGCGTCCTCGTACATGCTGTCGGCCAGCCGGTCGCTGCCGGATCGGACCGTGCGCGGCCGGCTGTCGCGGTGGCGGCTCCCGGTGAGCAGTCCGCGTGCCAGTGGGCTCCACGGGATGACGCCTACCCTCTGGTCCAGGCAGAGCGGGATCATCTCTCGTTCCTCCTCCCGGTACACGAGGTTGTAGTGGTTCTGCATCGACACGAACCTGGTCCAGCCGGCCGTCTGAGCAGTGTGCTGCGCTTTGGCGAACTGCCAGGCGTACATGCTGGAGGCCCCGATGTAGCGTGCCTTGCCGGCCCGTACCACGTCGTGCAGGGCCTCCATGGTCTCCTCGATCGGCGTCTCGTGGTCCCAGCGTGGATCTGGTACAGATCGACATAGTCGGTTCCAAGCCTGGTCAGCGAGGCGTCGATGGCGGCCAGCACGTGTTTGCGGGACAGCCCTCGGTCGTTCGGGCCCGGCCCCGTCGGGAAGTAGACCTTCGTGGCGAGAACGTAGTCGTTGCGGCGCGCGAAGAGCTTGCTGAGCAGCCGGCCGGTGATCTCCTCGCTCGCGCCGCCGGAGTACATGTCGGCGGTGTCGAAGAACGTCACGCCGGCCTCGACCGCGCGCCGTACGATCGGCTCGGCCGCGTCCTCGCGCAGCAGCCACTCCCAGGAACTGGGATCGCCGTACGTCATCATGCCCAGGCAGATCCGGGAGACCTGCAGTCCCGACGAGCCCAGCTTCAGGTATCGCATTTCGTCTTATCTTCCTGTGAGAGCGTGGTCTTCACCGCGGCTAGAGGAGGCCGAAGTTCCCGATGGAGCGCGACTGAGAGCACCACGAGCCCCACTCCGGCGAGCTCGGCCAGTGAGGGGAATTGCCGGAGCACCACGATGCCGATCACCGTTGCCGTGGCCGGAAGCAGCGCCACCAGCAACGCGTACGTGGAGCGGGCCATGCGTGCCATGGCGAGTTGATCGCACACGTACGGGATCACCGACGAACAGATCCCCACCCCGATCCCTGCGGCGAGTGTGACGGGGTCGATCACCGCGGGAGCGGCCTGCCAAGCGGCCACCGGCGCGACGAACATGCAGGCGATGAACATGGCGGCGGCCAGCCCGTCGATGCCGCTGATGCCGCGCAGCCGCCGAGCCGTACGGTGGGCCAGCATGATGTAGGCGGCGAACAGCACCGCGTTGGCGAAGGCGAACACCAACCCCAGTGGCTCCCCGGCCAGCCGGATGCCGGTCAGCACGTAGACACCGCCGACGGCCGCCACGAGTGCCACGAGGTTACGTGCCGTACGGGCACCGAGCGCGGCCAGCGCGATGACCGGCAGAAACTCGATCGCGGCGACGGTCCCCAGCGGGACGCGGGCGATCGCCAGGTAGAAACAGACGTTCATGGCCGCGAGCACCGCGGCCCAGGCGATGATCGTACGACGCCCCTCGGTGTCGAGCCGGGCGAGGGTCCGCCAGGGGCGACGCCAGAGCGCGAAAACAAGTGCGGCGCTCCAGATCCTCAGTGCCGCGACCCCGAGCGGGGCGAGCCTGGCGAACAAGAGCACGGCGAAGGCCGGGCCGAGGTAGTGGAAGACGGCGCTCCCGATGAAGTACGTCCAGGGAGGCGCCGCGGACAGGACAGCGCGAGGGCCGGTGGGCGGCATGACCCCCATCGTCGGCCAACCCGTAATTTTAGGAGAATGGCGAATCGAAAGATCAGACCCGAGCGGGCCTACGAACCCAAGGGAATCGACGCCCTCGACCTTCGTATTCTCGCCGAGCTGCAGGTCGACGCCAGAGTGAGCTTCGCCGAGCTGGGCCGCCGGGTCGCCCTGTCGGCCCCGGCGGTGGCCGACAGGGTGCAGCGGCTGGAGGAGACCGGAGTGATCACCGGCTATCGCGCCGAGGTCGACCCGCGGGCCCTGGGCTTTCCGGTCACCGTGATGGTTCGAATCCGCCCGGCGATCCGGGAACTTCACCGCATCTCCAAGATCGCCCAGGAAGTTCCCCAGATCGTCGAGTGCTACAGAATGACCGGCGACGACTGCTTCTACTTCACGATGCACCTGCGGGCGGTCGACGAGCTCGAACCGATCCTCGACCTGTTCACCCCGTACGGTCACACGACCACGTCTCTCATCCACACAGCGCCCGTGCCACGCCGCCCCCTGCCCCTGGAGTGAGACTCGGGCCCGCCTAACGGACAATCGGCGCGGTCTCCGGTGTGCCGACGGGCGGGACCAGCTCCAGGGATGCGACCGGGCCACGCTCAGCCGGGCAGGGGGCGGCGTGACTGCCTCGTGCGCATCCCGGTTCGATACAGACCAGCTGGAAGCGGGAAGCTGATTTCCCAGCTCAGGGCTTATTCGGCGGCTGCTGCCACGTTGGTTGACGGCAGTCCAGTTTCGTAGGTGATGCAGGCGTCGCCTTTGATCATTGTGCATGGGAACCCGTTGAGACGACCATGTTGTGACTGCGGCGTTGGGCATTGATCACGACGCATCGCGGGCGAGGAGGGCACGGCCGAGTGCATATGCCTCGGCCAGATCGTTGCCGCGATAGCTGACGGTCGCCAGTTCAGAAAGGTGATGATCGGCGTTCACCGCGACCGTCTTGGTCAGCCACCGGAACAGCGGAGCATCCGACATCGAATCCCCGTAAGCCACGCACCGTGAGCGCACGAGGTCGTACTGCTCACACATCTCCTCCACAATGCGGACCTTGTCGCGTGGCGTGAGGATTTTGGCCGGATCGAGCGGCTCCAGGAGGGGGAGCGCCGGGAACTGGGAGGCCACCACGGCATCGAAGCCCAGCTCAAGAAGATGCCGCGCGAAGAAGTTAGGCGACATGGTGATCACCACGCAACGCTCACCGCGCTCACGGATGTCCGTGCAGACCTCTCGAATACCGGTCAGCCACGGACTGGCGGCGAACGCCTCGGCGACAGCCGACGGCGTCAGATCTCGCCACAGCTCATGGATGGCGGCCGCGAACCCTCGGGTGTCGATCTCACCGGCCGCGAACCGCCTTTCCAACTCGACCAGCTCCTCCGTAGATCCGAGATGCCGGGCGATCTGCAGGCTGGCAGACGTTCCCTCGAGCAGCGTTCCGTCCATGTCGAAGACGTGCAGAGTCATCACAGCAGGCAAGTGTGGGCGATCGACCGCGTACGACACCAACGGATAATCGTGCGCTCCAAGGCCCAAGTCCCTCCTCACATCGACAAAGGCTCGGCGCGGGCAGACCGTTCATCGCGTACCCGGAAGCGGTAGCGCAGCGGTGACTCACCCACCTCCCGTTTGAACGCGGTGCTGAAAGCGCTCTCGGACGCGTACCCCAGCTCGACCGCCAGCGACCCGACGCGGACATCGCCGTCACGAAGAGCGCGCTGCGCCAGCAGCATCCGCCAGCGGTTGAGATAGGTCAGCGGTGGCACGGTCAGCAGTCGCAGCTGTCCCTTCCGGATGAAGTTGGCGGCCGGGACGGTTCTGGCCAGCGACACGACACCTTGGTCCGGACGGTTTCGAGCGGAGTTGTTCAGGTCTTTCTGTCGGCGAGAGGACTCAAACGTCCGGGGTAGTCGATCGGCATGAGCACCGATCGGGCGCCAGCCGACGCCGCAGGCCACCGGCCCGGCCGGCCGAGTCGAGCTGAGCATCTTCGAGCTGGACGGCGCGGCCATCGTGTCAGCCCCACAACGGTCGGACCCGTACTGGCCGGATCCTGATCGGTCTCCGTCGGAGGAAGCGGCCAGGGGTGTCGCGCCGCGGGGTTCGGGGTTCCCTGCGACATGTCCAGGAACGGGACGGCTGTTGCGCCTGACGATGAGTCGGGGTGTGGCCGGGGTGCAGCCAGGGGCCGTACCCGATGCTGCGCATGACGGTGGCGGCTGACGCTGTTTGCCATGACTCGCATATGGAGATCCCGCGGCGTCCGGAGGACGGTGTCGATCCTCCTCGCCGCCCTGCTGGCGCTCTGCGCCACCGTCGGGCTCGGGCCGGCCGCGCTCGCCGCGCCGGCCCGCGCGCATGTCGTCGACGAGCAGCGGGTACGGCCCCGCGTCGTCGACCTGACCATCGACTCGCCCGCCCTCGGCAAGACCGCGAAGGTACGGCTTCTCACCCCGGACGGCTGGCAGCGGCGCGGCCCCCGTGACCGCTGGCCGGTGCTCTACCTGCTGCATGGCATAGGTGACTCGCATGAGACCTGGACCCGTGACAGCGACGTCGAACGGCTCGCCGAGCTGCGCGACGTCCTGGTCGTGATGCCGGAGGCCGGGTTCGCCGGCTACTACACGAACTGGTGGAACGACGGGGCGTACGGGCCACCGGCATGGGAGACGTTCCACCTGACCGAGATGCGCCGCATCCTCGAACGCGACTACGGCGCAGGCAAGCGGCGGGTCGTCGCGGGCCTGTCCATGGGCGGCTACGGGGCTTTGGTCTACGCCGCTCGGCATCCCGGGCTGTTCCGGGCGGTGGCCAGCTACAGCGGGCCCGTCCACCTGCTGCATCCCGAGCACGTGCGCAGGTGGCGGGAGGCGTTCAAGGAGGCGCCGGAGTACCGCGGGCTCTGGGGCGATCCCGTCGCCCAGCGCGCGATCTGGAAACGCCACGACCCGTACGCGCTGGCTCGGCGGCTGCGGCCCGTTCCGGTGTTCCTGAGCTGTGGTGACGGGCGTCCCGGCCCGCTGGACGAGGCCGGAGCGAAGGCCGACGAGATCGAGGCGTTCGACAACGTGCTGAGCCGCTCACTGGCCAGGCGGCTGGAGCGGGTCGGGGTGCGCGTGACCACCGACTTCTACGGGCGGGGCACGCATTCGCCGGCGTACTGGGAGCGGGAGCTCCATCGGTCGCTGCCCATGCTGCTGAGCGCGTTGCGGACACCGACAGCTCCAACGGCAAGCGACAGCAGCCATCCCGGGGGCAGCTCGGTTTGGTCGACGTAGGCGCGCAGCACCTCGAGCAGCAGGAGCTGGCCGTACTGCCGGATCGCGAACGCCGAACCCATCCGATTGCCCGTCCCCTCGTCGAACAGCCGGTCGAGACTGCCGCGCACGTTGGTCGCCGCGGCAGCCGACGCCCGGACGTGCCCCAGCAGCACACCCGCGCGGTGCGGGGCCTCACCGCCCCGGCTCGGGAGCGAGGGGCGGGCCATCGGGGAGGTCGCCCGAGTCGCGCCAGGTGGCGAGGAACCCCTCCGCCACGGCGCACGAGCCCGCGAACGGGCCGCCGGGATGCTCCAGCGACGTGGCGGTAAGCCAGCCAACCCGCTGCCCCACCAGGGCCGCTGCCGAGGCGGCGTCGGAGACCTGGCCGGCCCGTTCGGCGAGGTAGCCGATCGTGGCGCCGGCCCCGCAGACGAAGTCCGCCAGCGTCACCACGCCACGCTCCAGCAGCGTACGCAGCCCGGCCGCGGTGTAGGGCACGTTCGCCGCCGGGGCGACCACGCGGGCGCGTACCCGGGCGGCGCGCTCGGCGGTCAGGGCCCCGGTCCGCGCGCCGGGCACCAGCACGTCCGCGGCCGCCTCGTACAGTGCCCCAGCCGGGTGCACGGGCAGACCGAGCCGGCCTACACAGGCGTCGCCGTGCTCCGCGCGCAGCCCTTCCAGGGCGGTGACGTCCAGCCCGGAGGGGTCGGCCACGCAACCGTGCAGGGTCGAGAGGGCGACGATGCGCGCGCCCCGCCGCGCGGCCTCCCGCACGACGGCGCCACCCACCTTGCCGAACCCCTCCACCGCGAGCGTTCGCCCGGCCAGACCGCCGAGCGCGGTCTCCGCGGCAACGACCACGCCCAAGCCGGTCACGATGGTGTCCACCAGCTCGCCGCCGACCTCTTGGTGCATCACCGAGTCGGTACGGTAGCCAGGCAGCGGGGCGAAGTCCTGCGTACGCGTGCCCAGATCCGAGGCCGTGAGGAAAACGCCCTTCTCGACCAGCGGAGTGATCTCCTGGCAATAGCGGGCCACGGTGGCCGCCCGGTCCTCGGCCTTGGCCCGCAGCACCGCCTTGGCACCGCCGATCCGCTCGCCGAGCACGGCCAGCTTGTACGTCATCGCCCGCGCCAGCAGCCCGGCTTCGCCGCGGGTGACGTCCGGGGCGAGCCGCGTGCCGCCTGCGCTCGTCGGGCAGTCCAGGTCAAAGGCGATGTACCCGTCCACCGAGGTGAGTTCCACGATCCTCATGCGCGCTCCTCATGTCGTCCGATCGGCGCCTGCCAGCGCGATGACCACGCCTGCCGACCAATCTCGACGCGAACCGGCGCCATGTCCATGGCCGGGAGCGGGCGGGCTCGTGGTGATCGCCGTCGCTGGGTGGTGCCGACGCGGCGAACGCCCCGAATGTACGGCGCGCCGTACAAACTTGCCCGTCTGGGGCGATCCACCTGGAGGGCTAGGATTCCGCGCATGCAGCGTCCCCTCGCCCACAAGCTGGCCGTCGGTCTGCTCGCCATCCTCTGGCTCGGTCTCATCGGCGGCATCGTGCTCGTCTGGCGAAACGACGCCGCCCCCTTCGAGATCTTCGCGGGGGTGTTCTGGAGCTCGGCCTGGTATTTCTGGCTTGCCCGGGTCTGGCTGGGCGGGCCGATGGCGATCGGGCTGATGCGCAAGGCGCTCTTCGCGATCTGCCCAATCATGATCGGCGGCGCCGCCATAGCCATCGGGATCACCGGTGGCAAGGTGTACCCGTCGCAGCTGATCGGGGTTGCGGCCGCGCTGTGCGGCATCGTCGGCGGGGTGCTGCTCGGCCGCGAGGATGTCAAGCGGTGGAGCCAGTCCACTGTAGAGGCGAAGGTGCTCCGCCAGCCGCCCGACGGAACCGCCTTCGACCTGCGGGCCGCCGCGCTCAGGCAGAACAGGGGGATGTTCGGCTGCCTGATGATCGTCATCGCCGCTGTCGTACTGATCGTGGTCGGCGTCATCGGCGGGATGTTGCCCGAGGACCGGGGGGTGAACGCCCCGGACTACATCGCCTTCATGGTCGGCGTGGTGCTGGTGGCGGCCATCGGCATCGCCGGATATATCCGAATAAATCTGCAGGCCAAGGCCATGGGCGTACTGACCGTCACCGAGCGGGGCATCAACGACTATCCCTGGTCCAGGCTCCGCTCGGTCGCCCTGTCATACGTGGGCGAAGCGGGGATCGTGGCCGGGGTCCGCAGGTACCCGGGGGCGCGGCTCGACCTGTCGCTCTACGACGAGCCGGACGAGCACCACCTCGCCCTGCCCAACGACGCCAACCTGCACGGCGCGATCGCGGCAGCGCTGGCGACGCACTGCCCCGACGGTGTGTTCCTCGGCTGGGTCCAACGGGCGGAAGGACGCCGTCGTCGTGTGCATGGCCGATCCCTGCCAGGTCAGCCTTCGTGATTGAGCCCGGCCGGTACCGCCGCCAAGTCGCGGTGGGCTAGGACTCGTAGGGCTTGTGGGCCAGGAAGAAGGCTTGCCGGCCCGACCGGGGCCTCTCGCTCTCGTCAGGCTCGCGGATCAGCTGAGCGTCCAGGACAAGCCCGGCATTGCTCAGGAGTTCGGCGATGTGCTCCGGGGGCATCCAGTAGATATCGAGCGACAGCTTGTGACCATAGCCTTGGCTCGCGTGGCGACGTTCATCACCAACCTTGAACGCAATCAGCAGATGACCGCCCGGGGTCAGCACCCGATGAATCTCGGTGAATACTGTCGGCAACACCTCTGGCGGGGTGTGGACGGTCGAGTACCAGGCGACGGCGCCATCAACAGCCTCGTCGGCCAGGTTCAAGGCGGTCATCGATCCCTCTTCGAACCGCAGATCCGGATGGTCACGGCGGGCGACTGCGACCATCTCCGGCGACAGGTCGATGCCGAAAGCGTTCACCCCGAGAGACTGCAGGTGGGCAGTGATGCGGCCGGGGCCGCAGCCGAGGTCCGCGACTTCCTTGGCGCCCGATGCCTGCACGACTTCGGCGAACGCGGCCAGCATGGCGCGATCCAGCGGCTTGCTCACCAGCTCGTCGCGGAGGAGCTCGGCATAGTCGGCAGCGACGGTGTCGTAGGCCACTTGGGTGGCATGCAGGTAGGTGGACTCAGTCATGGCCAAGGACGATAGCCCCGTCGGCAGCAGTCAGTCAGCCGGCGTGGGCTGGTCCACCTGGGCGCGGCCTTGGTCTCACCGAACCCTGAAGGTGATACCGGCACCTGCCGGGGGCCGTTTGCATGTCCGGTCGAGGTCAGCAGATCTTGTAGTCGTCCCGCGTCGAGTTGTACGAGCAGGAGTCCACCAGCGTGCCAGACGGGTTCCGCAGGTACGCGGTGTCCCTGGCCTGGTTCCAGATGTAGGCGAAGGTCCCCCCGCTCCTGCCCCAGTAGCGCGTGGTGGTGGTGTTCTTACCTTTGCCGGTCCGCACGGTGACCGTCTTCCCGGCTCCGAGGGTGAATGCGCCGAATGTGTAAACGTGATCCGACCGGTTCGTCTTGTCGCGGAGGGTCCACCCCTTGAGGCTGACGGCCTTCTTGGTCGTGTTCTTGATCTGTGCGTACTCGCCGTTCAGGCTGCTGTTCGCGCCGAAGTCCGGCGAGCCGGGCGAGTCGTAGTAGATCTTGGTGATTTGAATGGCCGGGCCCGCCGCGTAGGCGGGCTGGGAGACGACGACCACCCCAGCGGCCAGCATGGCGGCCGTCAGCAGAGATCGGGTACGCACAGGGATACTCCTGGGGTGGGGGAAATGATCCAAATCAATCATATTGATGGGATTAAGATACCGATGGAACGTTCCTGCATCGGTTTGGTATCCGATAGAGCTTTTGCGTACCGGTCGTTCATGGGGGATCGGCCTGGTGTGCGCCGCTCGTAGCGGACGCGATGTCGGAAAGACCGTCAAACGGGACCATACCGTGACAGCGCAACACTGCGCAGTTTAAAGATCACGTCCAGAGCTGCGTCTTCCGGAGGCCTGGGAGGAAAGAACGATGAGGGCCGATCTCATTGAGAAATCGGCCCCTGACTAGCATGAACTCTTCCAATTAAAGCTGCCGCTGCTATTCGAACTACGCAGACGGAGCGCAGATCGCGAAGGCGACCGCACCGGTTTGGATGGTTCCTCCCTCAGGGATCTTGATTCGAACAGTCCAATCCCTTGTGCTGGGTATTCCATCGCTCCGTACTGGTCCGTTAACTGTGGTGATAGTGCCAGGAGACGGATGCCACCAGATATGCTGACCACCGCCGATAACTACCTCGCCATCGGCACACTGAAGGGTTGCACCGTAGAACCCTCCGTAGTGGTTCTGGAACTCTGCCCTGATTATGCGCGTGGACCTGATGCCGGGGAGCGCCGTCCTTGCCGTCTTTCCCGTCTGCGCCCTTGAGTGAGGCAAGGAATTCAGCTTCGGTTCCGGTGAAGCCGTTTTCTAGGGCGATCTCGTAGGCGCTCTTGCCGTCGTTTCCGGCGGCACCCGCGGGCCCAGTCGAGCCTTGCGGTCCAGGTTCGCCCCTGAGTGAGGAGAGGACTCGGCCTCGGTGGCCGCGGCGGAATGCCGTCTGCGCCTGGACGGCCTTGTTGGCCGAGAGCGAGCCTTCAGGGACGTCGACGGTGGCCGCCTCGTCGAAGTACCGCTCGGCGTCGTGGGGCCGTCCCTGAAAGGAGGCGGAGTATGCGAGGGTTTGCAGTGCCCAGTGCCGGAGCGTGGGCGGACCTTCCGGTCGACCTGGTCGAAGGGGTCCTCGCACTCTGGCTGCTCACGAGAGGCTTCAACCCCGCCACGCCAGCGCCTTGGGCCTGGTGTTGGCACCCTTCACTGAGGCCGGTGGAGGGTGAAGTCGTCGAACGACACGGTGATGACCCCGCCTCCGGCCTCCGGCACCCGCGCGGCCAGGCCGACCTGACTGGTCGCGCTGTCGGGAAGCGTCTCCGAGTCGACGACGTCGATCGTCTGGGTTCCGTCGATCCACAGCGTCAGGCGGGTTCCCGCGTCGGCCTGCCGGCAGGCGGCCTGGATGCGGACCTTCTGCCCGGCTCGTGGCGCCTCAGCCTGTACGGGAGGCATTACATCGAGATTGGTCCCTTGGGCGTTTCTGATAACGCGTGCGACGCCGTCGAGCCCGAGCAGGAACGCGTACCCGTTGGGCACGTCTTCGTCCCAGCGGCACAGGAGCCCGAAGCTTGCCCGGCCCGTCGAGCCCTCCTGCACCTGGGCCGTCACGCCGATCATCACCTGGCGTTCGACAGTGGACGCATTCTTGACGGGCACGGGGGAGAGGGCCGCATTGCTGGGGTAGCTCTTGTCGGCCATGAGCGAGAAGACGCCCCGGTCGATCTCGTAGCCGCGCATGGTGCGGTTGTCGCCTTCGGCGTCGGGGCTGAAGGTGTAGCCGTCCCAGTTACCCCGATCGCCGAAGTCGTCGCTGTAGAGAAGCGTGCCGCTCGCCGGCGCCTCACGCTGCACCATGAGGATCACGCCCGCGACAAGCAGCGCCGTAAGACCGGCCGCGACTCCCACGATCCACCGCCGCGACTTCGGGGGGATCGAGGTGGACGGCTCTCGCCCCGGCGGCGAGGCGTCCGTTACGGTTCGCGTGTCCGCCGAGGATGCGCGGCCGGCAACGTCTGGATCGTTCCCGGTGAGGCTGCGCAGCAGGTCGGCGGCGGTGGGCCGGGCGCCGGGGTCCTTGTCCAGGCAGGCGGCCAGCAGCGGGCGGAGCTCGCCCGGCACGCCGGACAGGTCGGGGTCGCCGGCCGTGATGGCGAACATGAGCTCGGGAATCGTCGCGCCGCCGAAGGCGCGACGCCCCGTGGCGGCGAACGCCATCGTGCAGGCCCAGCTGAACATGTCCGACGCCCCGCTGGGCGGCTGCCCGGTGAACTGCTCGGGGGCGAGGTAGGCGGGGGTGCCCATGACTCCGGCCGCGGTCGTGGTGTGCTCCACAGTGCTGGCGATGCCGAAGTCGATGACCACCGGACCCTCGGGGCCGAGGATCACGTTGCCGGGCTTGAAGTCGCGGTGCACGACCCCGGCCCGGTGGATCGCGGCCAGGGCCGTCAGCGTGGCGACCGCCAGCCGGTGCAGTCCGCTGCCGGTACGCGGGCCATCGGTGGCGACCGCCTCGGCCAGGGACCCGCCGGGGATGTACTCGCTGACCACGTAGGGGCGGCCATGGAGCGTGCCCACGTCCAGCACGCGGGCGGTGCAGAAGGGGGCGAGTCGGCGGGCGGTGTCAGCCTCGCGCAGGAACCGGCGACGGCTTGCGGCGTCGATCGCCGCCCTGTGGTGCAACATCTTGATCGCGACGTGGGCGCCCGACGGCGCTTCCCCGAGGTACACCACGCCCTGCCCGCCCTCGCCCAGCACGCCGCTCAGCCGATAGTCGCCCATCCGCTCGGGCTCTTCCGGATCCAGGGGACGCGGGCTCACGGCCCACCTTCGATCTTCTCGATGTCGTGGTGCGGAAGCCAGGATAAGAGCCGTTCGCTCCCCGTACAAGCGGGTGCGCATCATCACGGCAGACGGCCCGCCTGGCGTCGGCAACCTGATCACGAGGCCATGCCGCTCGGCGGCGCCCCTCCCGCGGGGCGGCCGGCCTGCGCGGCCACCGGTAGGCGGCCCTCCGCTGCTGGGCTCGGGACAATAGAGCGTGCCGAGTACGCGATTCCGGAGTCGCTCCGGCAGGAGATCGCTCCGGCTCCCAAGGAGGTCTGGCTTTCATGACAACGACGTTCGGGGCGATCGGCAGCGGGCGGCGGACCCGGTTCTTCCTGCGGTTGGCCGCGGCCATGCCGGACCGGCTCCGGGTCAGCGGCGTCGTGACCCGCAGCGCGGATCGGGGCCGCGAGATCACCGCCGAGTGGGGCGTACCGGCCTTCCGCTCGGTTGACGAGCTGCTCCGGCGTGATCGGCCCGACTACATCGCCGCGGCGGTGCCATGGGCCGCGATGCCGGACACGATCCGCGAGGTGGCCGGGCACGGGATGCCGGTGCTCGCCGAGACGCCACCCGCGCCGGACCTCGCCGGGCTGCGCTCATTGTGGCGGGACGTGGGCGGCACCCGCCTGGTCCAGGTGGCCGAGCAATACCTCCTGATGCCCGGACACGCGGCCCGGCTGGCACTCGTGCGGGAGGGCGTCATCGGCGAGCCCACCTCGGTCCAAGTCTCCTCGACCCACCTGTACCACGCGGTGTCGCTGATCCGCGGCCTGCTCGGCATCGGCTTCGAGGCCGCCGAGGTACATGCCGGCGCGTTCGAAGCACCGCTCGCCGACCCGCTCGGGTCCGACGGGTGGACCGGGGACGACAGGCCGCAACGGCTGACCACGACCATCGCCACCATCGACTTCGGCGGCAGGATGGGCCTGTACGACTTCACCGACAACCAGTGGTGGAATCCCCTGCGCATGCGGCGCATCGTGGTGCGCGGCTCGATCGGCGAGTTGGTCGACGACCGGGTGGTCCGGCTGATCGACCCCGTGACGCCGGTGGAGTCCCGGCTGATCCGGCGAGAGACCGGCATCGACCTCAACCTGGAGTTGCGTGACCTCAAGCACATCAGCTTCGACGGGCGAGTGATCTATCGCAACCCGTTCACCGGCGCGGCCCGGTCCGACGACGACATCGCGGTCGCGGACATCCTCGAGCGCACGGGCGCCTGGGCACGCCAGGAGGGCCCGCCACCGTACCCGCTCGCCCAGGCCTGCCAGGACCACCTGATCAGCGTCGCCATCGAGAGGTCAGTGAAGACCGGCGGCCCGGTCACCACCGGCGAGGAGGCCTGGGCGGGGTGAAGGATCTCCGCGCTCCTCACCGGACTGTGTCGCGCGTCCGTCGCCAGCAGGGTTTGTTGCGAACCGCCGCCGACGACACCTCCGCCGCCGACGTCAATCGGAGACCAGCTCGGCTCGCCCCTTCAGCTGCCCGGCGCGCAGCCGGGCCAACGCCTCGCGGGCGGCGGAGGGCGGGTACCGCTCCACCTCGACGCGGAGCGCGCCGGACCGGCCGATCGAGATCACCTTGTGCCCGCGAAGTCGAGCACGACGTCGACGCCGTACCCACCGCTCGCAGCCCGCAGGACCCGGCCCGTGTCTGCCGACATGCGGGTGCTCAGGTGCTAGTGATCTTGAAGCCCTGGCCATGGATGGGCCTCGGTCTGGCCATCGGTTCGGGTGGTGTCGCGATCACCAGCAGGGGCCGACTCCGCGGGGGTCACGCCGATGCCCGCGACGCCCTCCAGATCGGCGTCGGCGAAGTCGGCACCGGTGAGCACCGCGCCGGTCAGGTCGGCGTTCCGCAGGCTCGCCCCTGCGAAGGTCGTCTCCGACAGATCGCATCCGGCCAGGATGACGTCGTCAAGGTTGGAGTCGGCGAAGCAGAACCTGCTCAGGTCAAGACCGGCCAGATCGGCACCGCGCAGGTCGACCTTCTCCAGTTCGATGCCGACGCCGGACGGGATCATCGCACGTCGGCCGAGGGCCGCCATTGCACTGCCGATGTCATCACGGAGCCCGCCGTGGTAACGCTGCCGCTCGGCGTCCACCTCCTGCATCGGCCGAGACGGCGGCCATGGCGCCTGCTGCCTGACGAACGAGGCCAGCAGAGCTGCGATATGGCCACGGTAGTGCGGGGCCACCTCGGCGATCTGCTCCAGCGCATAGACGCCCCCCATACGCGTCCCCACATGATCACTCGACAGTTGCTCGATGGCCTTGGTGAATCGATCGATGAACTGTCCTTCCCGATGCACCTTGATCTGCCGCAGGGTCATCACGGCGCCTAGCGCGATCCCGCCCAGGGCGACAGCGGCGGCCAGCCCCTGCATGAGCGTCGAACGGACATCATTGACCGCCTTGAGCCGATCGCCCGCCGATAACGCCGACCGGCCCCCGACTCCAAGATCATGGCCAATGATCCAAACGGGCGCGAACACCACGCACGCCACCACCAGAGCACCAACCACGGCCACCATCAAAGTCACCAAGACGGGCAGTCGCTTCATCCCCGAAGCATGACCGCACCACCGCGCCGGAACAACCCGACAGCCTCTGCAGGCAAACGGCGCCCGCCCCATCGGAACGCTCACTGGTGATAACTCCCGGCGCGCTAGCGCCGCTGACGTCGATTGTGGTTCAACCCCCGCGATCGTCGAAGATCGCTGGGTGCTCGCGGGATGGCCGCACATCCGGACACGCGGTGGCCGTCCACCTGGACTTCAGTTGGCCGCTCAGCACGAACGACGTGGCCATCTCCCTGGAGAAACCTATGTCCGTTCACATCCTTGGATGCCCTGAGGGTCAGGTTCGCCCTGCGGGCGCTCTTGCTGCCATGAGACCCGGTTTTCGAACACCGGAGCCCCGAGAGACTGCAGGTGGGCAGTGATACGGCCGGGGCCGCAGCCGAGGTACGCGACCTCCTTGGCACCCGATGCCTGCACGACTTCGGCGAACGCGGCCAGCATGGCGCGATCGAGCGGCTTGCTCACCAGCTCGTCGCGGAGGAGCTCGGCGTAGTCGGCAGCGACGGTGTCGTAGGCCACTTGGGTGGCATGCAGGTAGGTGGACTCAGTCATGGCCAAGGACGATAGCCCCGTCGGCAGCAGTCAGTCAGCCGGCGTGGGCTGGTCCACCTGGGCGCGGCCTTGGGCTCACCGAACCCTGAACCTGATGCCGGGACTGCAGGCTTTTCGGCATGCGATCGCAATGGTGACTAGGGGCTTAAGCAAGCCTGTGTCGCGATAAATCGGACTATAAGCTTGCGCTGTGGGACTCTCCGATCTTCGTCGTGAAATGATCCTCGCCGCCATGGCGGAGTACGACCGGATGGGCCGGGATGCGTTCCTGGAGACGTACGGGTACGGGCCGGCCCGCGGATACTTCCTCGTTCATGAGGGTCGTCGCTACGACTCGAAGGCCATCGCGGGAGTGGCCCACCGCGGAGTCACGGGGCGACCGCTCCTGCCCGAGGAGTTCTCCGGCGGTAGGGAGACCGTGGCACGCCAGCTCATCCGCCTGGGATTCGAAGTCTCCGCCCCTGGCCTGGAACTCGGCGAGCACACGATCGAGACCTTGCTCCTGAAGATCGATTCGCTCCGCACCGACAGGTCCAAGCTGACCGACCAACCCCGCCGGCATCAACCGCTGACGCTGTTATGGGCGTTAGGCCGAGCCGCACAGACGGAGCCGCGCCTGGAGACCTGGGCGCGGACAAGTGCCGAGATCTCCTCGCTCATCGAGAAGTTCGGCCATCCCGCCGACCGGCCAAATCCCGAGTTCCCTGTGCTCAGGCTGTTCCACGACGGCCTTTGGGAACTGGACGAGTCCGACGTCCCACCGGCCAGCACGAGCTCTGCCCAGCGATGGATGCGCGACCACGCACCGACGGGCGGCTTGCAACCGTGGGTCCACACCATCGTGACCAAGCAGGCGGACGTACGCGCCCAGATCGTGCTGCTCCTCCTGGCGAAGTACTTCCAGGGCGTCGACCACGACGCGCTGCTCACCGCAGTGGGGCTATCGACCGTTTCGGACGCTGAGGTGCACTTGAACGAGGGCACCCCGATCCCGCAGCGCCGACCGTCCACCACGATGCGAGTGATCCGCGATTCCGCTCTTGCGCAGCAGATCAAGGACTTACACGGACACCACTGCCAAATCTGCGGGCTGCAGCTTCGGCTCCCGAGCGGGTCGTACGCCGAAGGCGCCCACATCCGCCCAGTCGGCACGCCGCACGACGGCCCCGACGAGCCCGGCAACATCCTGTGTCTTTGCCCGAACGATCACGTCCTCTTCGACCGGGGTGGCCTCACCCTCACGGACGATCTGCTTGTTTACGACGAAGTCGCCGGCCAGATCAGAGGCAGTGTCCGCCTCGCTCCGCAGCACGCGATCAAAATCGCACACGTCGCTTACCACCGTCAGGTAGCCCGCCAAGCCGCGTGGCGGACTCCGGACGTGCCGCGCACTGACGGTCCCTGATCATCGGCCCGCAGGTCCAAGAAGTTCTGCCCAGGGGCGGTACTCTGACTCCCTCCTTAGGAGAGCGTGGCCTGTATGGCTGGCTCGCATACCATGACCTGCGCAGATGCATTGCGGCCTTCGTGCCATCGGCAAGATCATCCCGCGTATGTCCCCGCACCGGAGTGTAGGGAGTGTGCGGGCCCAGGCACTAAGCTGCAACGTCGAGCGGGTATGGCTTGGGCCCGTATGCTGCCCCGATACGTACCGCAGTTACGAGTTCGGACGCTTTTCCTCGCTTGCGACTGAGGCTGATCGTACGCTGGCTGGTCAGGGACAACCTAGCTAATGAGCTCTCGGCTCTGCGTTATCCAGTAGCCGCCAGACGGGCACGACGCGCTCGTCACTATCTCAGCGCGTCGCGGCCGCTGGCGGGACGGGCTTAGCTGCTAGGGGACTGAGCTTGATCGGAGTCTGCCACGTCCGTCTCGGCGATCGGTGCTGGTGTGGGAGGGGCTTGCTTGGGCTCAGGCACATGGCCAACGGGGCGATAGCCCTTCTTCTCAGCAGGATCGAACATGGGGCGCGTTTCACTCATCGGTACTGCCTCCTTCCTCTCGGGGAGCTTCTATGAAGTCCAGGCATTCGACTTCGTCCATTCGAATGTAGACTCCGCCGCTGTATGGGAGCGAGTGCTCGAAACGGCCGGCCTTCGAGAGCGCCCATGCCGTTTGCAGGTAGACGTCTGCGGACTGAGGATAGCCTGATGCGAATGATCTCTCACCATACCAGCCGCCCACCCAGTGGCCACTCTTGAGACGCGCTCGTACGAAGCAATGCGCGCGCTTACTGAAAGCATCGTCCCAAGCTGTCGGCGTCGGCTTGTACGCGGAGCCTGTGCCGCGTACAGCCAACCAGCCAACAAGCCATGCACTGCCGGCTGGAATCACAACGAGCAGCAGCAGGGCCGCCAATGCTGCCAGGCGAGGGTTTGTCGCCGCGTCGGCAAGCCAGCCTTGCTGTCGATCGTAAAACAGTCGAACGAGCCATTCTCCCCCCAAAACCACATAAACAGTGTCAAGCACAATGCCGGCGGTCAAGGCGCGGAGCACTCGCTCTCCGAGTTCCTTGTGGCCAGGGGCGAGGCCGCGGAGACGCTCACGTACGAACTGGTACGAGACACCTGGTAGGACTAACAGAATCACGATCATGACCTGCATGAATGTCGTCGGTGCTTGTGACAACTGGCCTCCTCTAGAGGCCGCTTAAGCGGCTGTGTTGCGGACGTCTGCCCGGTAATGTAGTGCAATATGTTGCCCAGGCGTGGGCGCTGGCCACCCTCTGTGTCAAGCTCAAGTGAGACAGATGGGACTAAAGTTCCTTAACTGACATGAGTAGGGCGAGAACGGGTATCCACCGCAGTGACCATGACCAGCCATGACCTCCAGCGCGGCACCGGGCCGC
>NZ_JAUZQF010000006.1 GCF_030718205.1 Nonomuraea turcica | reverse complement strand
CCCGAGAAGACGGGGGTCTGAGGGCAACAGCCCCCAGGGACGGGGGGTCTGGGGGGCCATGCCCCCCAGAAGACGCTGGGGGTCCGGGGGTTATCCCCCGGTAAACACGACGAGGGGACCCGAGGGAGGAAGCGAATGCTTCCGACCAAGAGTCCCCAGTCACCGAGTGGGCGAGGAGGGATTTGAACCCTCACGTCCTTTCGGACACACGGACCTGAACCGTGCGCGTCTGCCGTTCCGCCACCCGCCCTTTTTTGGGTGCGGAGAAACAGTAGCACGGAACAGCCACTGGTACTGAACCCGGATACGATCGCATAAGACACGGGAGCGGAGGAGCTGGGCGCGACTGCCGACGGGCGCCGGGGAACGCCGCGACGTGGGACTAGCGGAAACCGGGCGTCGTACGCGTCTGGGGAACGCGATCATATGCACGGAGGAAGGGAGGTACCCGGTGGGAGTCCTTCAGCGCTTCGAGCGAAGGCTCGAAGGCTTGGTTGAGGGGGCCTTTGCGCGGGCGTTCAAATCTGACCTTCAGCCGGTCGAGGTCGCCAGCGCGGTTCAGCGGGAGATGGATGAGCGTGCGGCGATCGTCGCTCAAGGTCGCACGCTCGTGCCCAACGATTTCGTGGTTGAGCTGTCCACGACCGACAGCGAGCGGCTAGAGGTCTACGCCGACAGCATCAGTCACGAGCTGGCCAACCTCGCCAGGGAGTACGCCAAGGAGCAGGGCTACTCTTTCGTGGGACCGGTCCGGGTTCGCTTCGAGACCGCCGCCGACCTGGCTGTGGGTTTGTTCCGCATCAGGTCCGGCGTCATCCGCGGCGCGACGGTGGAGCAGGACGAGATTCGCCAGCCGGCGAGCGACCTGCCTCCATCCCGGCCGCACGCGTTCAACGGGCGGCCCAGGCTGCTCGTCTCCACCCAGGACGATCCGCAGGGGGACCGCTCCTACGAGCTCACCACTCCGGTGACCTTGCTCGGCAGGGGCACCGACTGCGATCTTCGTCTAGTCGATCCCGGCGTTTCGCGGCATCACGCGGAGTTGCGCGTCGAGGGCCAGAATGTGGTTCTCGTCGACTTGGGATCGACGAACGGCACTTTCGTCAACGGCCAGCCGGTACGCAGGATCGAGCTCCAGAACGGCACGCGAGTGACCCTGGGGCGCACGACTCTGGTGTTCCGGCGCGATTAGAGGTAGACAAACGGTCCATGTCCGAGCTCACGCTGCTGCTGATCCGGCTCGCCTTCCTGGCGGTGCTGTGGTTCTTCGTCATTGCCGCAGTCGGCGTGATCCGGACTGACTTGTTCGGTTCACGCACGGCTCCCGCGGGTCCACGCAAGTCCGCCAAACCCGCCAAGGCCGTGGCGAAGCCCAAAAGCAAGAAGGGCGAGCCACGCCAGCTCATCGTCACAGGTGGCCCGCTGCAAGGCACCACCATCACTCTCACGGAGACGCCCATCACCATTGGCCGGGCGAACGACGCCACGCTGGTAGTCACTGACGACTACGCTTCCAGCCGGCATGCCCGGCTCTTTCCTCAGGACGGTCAGTGGATCGTGGAAGACCTCGGGTCGACCAACGGGACCTATCTCGACCGCTCGAAAGTCACCCGCCCGACCCCGGTGCCGCTCGGTGTTCCGATCCGCGTCGGCAAAACAGTCATTGAATTGCGCAAATGACCATCGCACTCCGCTACGCCGCCCGCTCGGACGTCGGCCTCCTCCGCGAAGGAAACGAGGACTCGGCGTACGCTAGCGGCCGCCTGCTTGCCGTCGCCGACGGCATGGGCGGGCACGCACACGGCGAGGTGGCCAGCTCAGTCGCCATCGCCGCCATGGCCTCTCTCGAAGAGGCCCAACAGGGGGGTGACCTGCTCAACGCCATCGAGGCAGCGGTACGCGACGCCAACCGCAAGCTGCACGAAATGGTGGGGCGGGATCCCAGCCTCAAAGGCATGGGCACGACTCTCACGGCCATGTTGTGGCACGGCACCCAGGTCGCCCTCGTGCACGTCGGCGACTCGCGCGCCTACCTACTCAGGCGCGGGGAGCTCTACCAGATCACCCATGACCACACACTGGTGCAGCAGCTCGTCGACGACGGGCGCATCACGCCGGAAGAGGCCGCCACGCATCCGCAGCGCTCGATCCTGCTGCGCGCTCTCGATGGCAGCGGCGAGGTCGATCCCGATCTCACGCTCCGGGAGGCGC
Source organism: Nonomuraea turcica (assembly GCF_030718205.1). Taxonomy (GTDB): domain Bacteria; phylum Actinomycetota; class Actinomycetes; order Streptosporangiales; family Streptosporangiaceae; genus Nonomuraea. The sequence continues at coordinate 486,259 of NZ_JAUZQF010000006.1, read as the reverse complement.
AGGTAGGTGACCGTTACCTGCTGTGCTCGGACGGGCTGTCCGGTGTGGTGAGCGCGGAGACGCTGCACGCCACGCTCACCAACATCGACGATCCGGAAGAGGTCGTCCGCCAGCTCATCGACCTGGCGAACAGGGGAGGCGGGCCGGACAACATCACGTGCGTCCTGGCCGACGTCCTGGAGATCACCGATGGGCAGCAGGTGCCTGCCGAGGTGGCCGTTGTGGGCGCCGCGGGCATGAACCGGCTGCGCGGGAATCCGCAGGACACCTCGCCGGGGCGACCTAGTGCGGTGACCGCACCCCAGCCGGCGATCGCCGACGACGACTTCGACGAGCCGGTCGCGCAGGCGTCCCGGCGGTCGGGCAAGCGTCGTCGTGTGTGGCCCGTGCTGGTCACCGTGCTCTGCATAGCCATCGCCGCCGTCGGCGCCGGTGGCTATTTTGGATACCAGTGGACCCAGGACCAGTTCTTCGTCGGTGCTAGGGACGGCGAGGTGGTCGTGTTCAAGGGGATCCAGAAGGAGGTGGTCGGATTCCAGCTCTTCAGCGTCTCCAAGCCCACGGGACGGCAGCTCTCCCAGCTGTCCGAGGCTGACCAAGCGCTGGTCAGGAGCGGCATCCCCGTCCTGTCCGTCGACGAAGGCGTGGCGAAAATCAACGCGTTGAAGTTCTCCGGAGATCAGCCGAGCGAGACGACGGCGACCACGAGTGCGTCGCCCACGCCATCCGCCACCGCGACCAAGACGAAACAGCAGTAAATGAGCGAAGTCGCCGAAGCCCCCGTCCCGATGCCGGCCAAGCGCCGCGTGGCCCAACTGGTCATGCTGGCGCTCGCGGTGGGCATCGTCATGGGTGCCTACGCCAACGTCGGCCTGGCGATCGACGGCCAGATCCCGGCGGGCATGCTGACGTACGGCCTGGGTCTGGGCGGCCTGATGGCGGTCGCCTACATCGTGCTGGCCAAGTTCGCCCCGTGGGCGGATCCGCTGATCCTGCCGCTGGTGACCGTGATCAACGGCCTCGGCCTGGTGATGATCTACCGGCTCGAGTCCGCGAAGATGCCCGGTGCGTCCGCCGCCAACCAGATCATGTGGACGGCGGTCGGCGTCGTGATGTTCACGGCCACGCTGCTCGTGATCCGCGATCACCGGATTCTGCAGCGCCTCACCTACACCGCCGGCGCCGTCGGCCTGGTCCTCCTCGCCATCCCCGCGATCTTGCCCGCCTCACTCAGCGAGGTGCAGGGCGCCAAGATCTGGATCCGCATCGGCGGATTCTCCATCCAGCCCGGCGAGTTCGCCAAGCTGGCGCTGGTGGTCTTCTTCGCCGGTTACCTCGTGGCCAAGCGCGACGTGCTGGCGCTGGCCGGGCGGCGGCTGCTCTTCATCGACCTGCCGCGGGCCAGGGACCTCGGCCCCGTCCTCGTCACCTGGGCGCTCAGCCTGCTCGTCCTGGTCTTCGAGAAGGACCTGGGCACGTCGCTGCTGCTGTTCGGCACGTTCATCGCGATGCTCTACATCGCCACCCAGCGCACGTCGTGGGTGCTGATCGGCGTGCTGCTCTTCGCGGGCGGCGCCTTTCTGGCGGGCATGGCCTTCGACCACGTCGGCGACCGCTTCCAGATCTGGCTCAACCCGAGCTCCGACGAGTTCTACAACCGGGAGATCGGCGGCAGCTACCAGATCATGCAGAGCCTCTTCGGGCTCGGCGCCGGCGGCATCCTGGGCACCGGGCTCGGGCAGGGCAATCCCGACCTGATCCCGCTGTCGTTCTCCGACTTCATCTTCGCCGCGATCGGCGAAGAACTGGGCCTGACCGGCCTGATGGCGCTGATCATGCTCTACGCGCTGCTGGTCGAGCGGGGCCTGCGCACCTCGCTGGCGGCCCGCGAGCCGTTCTCGAAGCTGCTGGCGGGCGGCCTGTCGTTCATCCTGGCCTGGCAGGTGTTCATCATCGTCGGCGGCGTGACGAACCTCATCCCCCTGACCGGCCTGGTCACCCCGTTCATGTCCCAGGGCGGCTCGGCGTTGCTGGCTAACTGGATCCTTATCGCGCTTTTGGTAAGAATGTCGGATTCGGCGCGAAAGCCCCCGCCTCAGGCGATCCAGAACGAAGGACTGACGCAGGTGTTCCAGCGATGAACAAGACCCTGAAGCGCGCGGCCGTGGCCTGCCTGGTCATGTTCGCGCTCCTGATGATCAATGTGAACATCCTGCAGGCGGTCCGCGCGGAAGAGCTGAGCGGCGACTCACGCAACACCCGCAACTACTACGCCCGGTACTCCATCGAGCGGGGACGCATCGTGGCGGGCGGCAAGGTGATCGCGCAGTCCGTCGAGACCGAGAGCAAGAAGTTCAGGTTCGCCAGGGAATACCCGGACGCCAAGCTCTACGCGCACGTCACCGGCTTCTTCTCGCCCGAGAGCGAGAGCGCGATCGAGAGGTCCGAGAACGACCTGCTCGACGGCTCCAGCGCGGACCTGCTGCTGCGGCGGAGCATTGACCTGTTCACCGGCGAGCCGACCAAGGGCGCCAATGTCGAGGTCACGATCAACCCCAAGGCGCAGAAGGCGGCCTACGACGCGCTCCGCAACAGCGGCAAGCGCGGCGCCGTGATCGCGCTCGACCCGAAGACCGGCGCGATCCTGGCGATGGTCTCGCTGCCGACCTACGACCCCACCGAGCTGTCGGGCACCGACAAGGGCAAGGTCTTCACGCGCTACGACGAGCTGGCCAAGGAGAAGAGCCAGCCGCTGCTCAACCGCACCATCGGCCAGACGTACCCGCCGGGGTCGACGTTCAAGGTGGTGACGATGGCGGCGTACCTGGAGGACGACTCCTCGCGCGGCCCGGACACCACTGTGGACGCCCCACAGCGGCTGCCGCTGCCCAACACCACCATCAGTCTGCCCAACTACGGCGGCGCGGCCTGCGGCTCCGGCTCGGTCACGCTGACGTTCGCGCTGGAGAAGTCTTGCAACACGCCCTTCGGCAAGATGGGCATGGAGCTGGGCTACGACAAAATGAACAGGCAGACGGAGAGGTTCGGCATGGGTGAGCAGATCGCCGTGCCGATGTCGGTGGCCGACAGCGATTTCGGCCCCAAGGAGGATCAGGCGGCCGTGGCGATGGCCTCGATCGGGCAGCGCAGCAACCGGATGACGCCGCTGCAGATGGCCATGATCGCCGCCGGCATCGCCAACGAGGGCGCGGTGATGAAGCCGTACCTCGTCAACAAGATCACCGACGCCAAGGGTGACACGGTCGACGAGGCCAAGCCCGACGAGCTGACGGAGGCGGTCAGCACCGAGACGGCGGGCAAGCTGCGCGAGATGATGGTGAGCGTCGTCAACAACGGCACGGCCAACCTGGCGCAGGTGCCGGGCGTCCAAGTAGCGGGTAAGACGGGCACCGCGGAGACGGCCGACGGCCAGCCGCCGCACGCCTGGTTCATCTCCTTCGCGCCCGCGGAGGACCCGAAGGTGGCGCTGGCGGTGATCGTCGAGTCCGGCGCCGCGAACGTCGGCGCGGAGGCGACAGGCGGCCACACGGCCGCCCCGATCGCAAAAGCCGTGCTGGAGGCGGTGCTGAACAAGTGAGTGACGGTAACCTGCTGGACCATGCGGCTCCGTAACCGCTACCTCCTGGTCTCCCGCATCGCCACGGGCGGTATGGGCGAGGTGTGGCGCGCCCGTGACGAGCTCCTCGGGCGCGAGGTGGCGGTCAAGATCCTGCACAGCCACATCTATGCCGACCCCACCTTCCGTGAGCGCTTCCGCAACGAGGCCAGGCTCACGGCGGCCCTGGCCGACCCCGGGATCGCGCAGGTCTTCGACTACGGCGAGCAGAGCGACCTCGCCTACCTGGTGATGGAGCTGGTCCACGGGGAGCCGCTGTCGGCCATCCTGGCCCGCAACGGCGCCCTCGGGGCCGAAGTGGCACTGGACGTGGTGCACCAGACCGCCAAGGCACTGCACGCGGCGCATTCTGCCGGGATCATCCACCGCGACATCAAGCCGGGCAACCTCCTGGTCACTCCCGAGGGCGTCATCAAGGTGACGGACTTCGGCATCGCGCGGGCCCTGGAGGCGGCGCCGGTGACGCAGACCGGCACCGTGCTGGGCACCGCCCAATACGTCAGCCCTGAGCAGGCGCAGGGCTTGCCGCTCACGCCCGCGACCGACCTCTACTCGCTGGGCATCGTGGCGTACGAGAGCCTGTCGGGGCGCACGCCGTTCCGCGGGGACACCCAGGTGGCGATCGCGCTGATGCACCTCAACGAGCCGCCGCCGCCGCTCGGCGTGGACGTGCCCGCGCCGGTGCGCGAGCTGGTCCTGGCGCTACTGGCCAAGGACCCGGCGCAGCGCCCGGCCACGGCGCTGGAGGTGGCCGACCGGGCCTACGTGCTGCGCGAGTCGCTGGTCGGCGGCGAACAGGGCGCCGACCTGAGCATGTTCACCGACCCGTCCGGCTTCGAGGTGCGCGAGCCGTCGCCCGAGGACGAGCGGGACACCGACGATCTCACCCCGGCGACGGCCATGGAGGAGCAGCGGCCGGGCGGGCAGGGCAAGCGGCGCAAGGGCGCGAGGACGCTGGCCGCTGTGGCCACCGCCGGGTGCGTGGCCGCCGTGGGGCTCAGCGCTTTCTCCCTCGCCGGCCGGTCGCCCGTGGAGACGCCGCCTGACGTGGCGGATCCCACAGAGTCGACGGTGTCGACGCCTGAGCTGCCACGCCCGAGCAAGACCAAAACACGTACCCGACGCCCTGCGGTGGTTCCGGTCAAGTCGCCGAGGCCTATACCCTCACGGTCGGCTACGGTAAGCAAGTCGGCAACTCCTACGAAGAAGCCGACACCGAAACCGACACCGACGACCCGGACCCCGACACCCACCCCCACTCCAACGCCTACCAGGACACCGACGACTTCGACACCGACCGCTTCGCCAGACCCGGGTGAGACGAACCCGCCCAAGGAGGAGACGTGACGCGCCAGGGGGTCGATGATGGACACCGGCGGCCCCCCGAGCAGGCCGGCACCCAAGATGAACGGTAAGGGACAGTGCAGGAAATGACTCAGCCTCGGCTACTCGGAGGTCGTTACGAGCTCGACGGTGTCGTCGGGCGCGGCGGCATGGCCGAGGTCTATCGCGCCCGAGACATCCGGCTGGACCGCATAGTCGCGATCAAGACCCTCCGCTCCGATCTGGCGCGTGACCACACCTTCCAGGCCAGGTTCCGCCGTGAGGCGCAGTCGGCGGCCTCACTGAACCACCCGGCCGTCGTCGCGGTCTACGACACCGGCGAGGACGTCACCGACGGCGCCCCGGTGCCCTACATCGTGATGGAATACGTCGACGGCAGGACGCTGCGCGACCTGCTGCGCCAGGACCGGCGACTGATGCCCGAGCGGGCGGTCGAGCTGGTCGACGGCATCCTGCGGGCACTGGACTACAGCCACCGCGGCGGCATCGTGCACCGCGACATCAAGCCGGCCAACGTGATGATCACGCGGGCGGGCGACGTCAAGGTGATGGACTTCGGCATCGCGCGCGCGATGGCCGACTCCGCGGCCACGATGACGCAGACGGCGCAGGTGATCGGCACCGCGCAATACCTGTCGCCCGAGCAGGCGCGGGGCGAACGGGTGGACGCGCGGAGCGACATTTACTCCACGGGCTGCCTGCTTTATGAACTGCTGACCGGGCAGCCGCCGTTCACCGGCGACTCGCCGGTCGCGATCGCCTACCAGCACGTCCGCGAGGAGCCGATCCCGCCGTCGCAGATCGACCGCGACATCCCGCAGTGGGCCGACGCGATCGTGCTCAAGGCCATGGCCAAGGACCCGGCCCAGCGTTACCAGAGTGCGGCCGACATGCGGGCCGACATCCAGCGGGCGATGTCCGGCATGCCGACCGACGCCCAGACGATGGCGATGACGAGCAACTACGGCCAGGGCACGCGCATGATGACGGCCACGCAGGCCGCCACCGGCCCGGCCACCCAGCGCACCAGCGCCATCCCACCGTACGACTACGGCGATGGTCAGGGCGGCGGCCGTGGCGGGCGGCGCAGGGCCTCCGGCGGTGGCGGCAACGGCGTCAAGACCGCGTTGTGGATCATCATCCCCCTGTTGATCATCGGCGGCTTCGTCACGGCCGGCTACCTGATCTTCGGCACCGGCAACACGCCGGCGCAGACGACGGTCGCGATCCCGTCCCTCGTCTCGCAGGATCAGAAATACGCCGAGAGCCAGCTCACCAGCCTGGGGTTCAAGGTCGAGGTGGTGAAGGAGCCCAGCTCCGAGATCGACAAGGACACCGTCATCAAGACGGATCCCCCCGAGGGCACCAAGGCACCGAAGGACTCGACCGTCAAGCTCTACGTGTCCACGGGCCCGAAGAAGGTCAAGGTGCCTGACGGCCTCATCGGCATGTCGCAGGCGGAGGCCACCGCGGCCCTGGAGAAGGCCGGCCTGCAGGCCACGGTCCAGACCAGGGTCTCCTCCAAGCCGCAGGGCACGGTCGTCGCCACCAAGCCCAAGTCCGGCGAGTCGATCGAAGAGGGTGGCACGGTCACCCTGTGGGTCCCCAAGGAGCTGGGCGAGGTCCCCAGCCTCGTCGGGCTCACCGTGGAGGACGCCACCGCGCAGCTGAAGGCGGCCGGCTTCAAGGCCAAGGTCGTCCCGCAGCCGAGTGACCAGCCCGAGGGCACGGTCGTCCAGCAAAACCCGGGCGAGGGCACCAAGCTGCCGGCGAACACGACGGTGACGATCGTGGTGTCCACGGGTCCCGACCAGCAGCCGACGGAGCAGCCCACCGACCCGTTCCCCACCGAACAGCCCACCGACGACCAGACGGACTTCCCTGAGGACCCGCCGTCTGACAACCCGATCGACGACGACCCCCTCGGCTGAGGTCTCCTCGTCCAGGCGGAAAGGGCCGCCCGTCCCCTCGTGGACGGGCGGCCCTCCGTTTGCTCGTGAAACGAAAAAACGCCCCCGCCGCTCGGGGGCAACGGCGGGGACGCTCACTAGTTAGTCGCCGTACGCGCGGCGTTTGTTACACGGTTCCGCGCAGCCAATTCTCGAGCAACGCGTGGCCGTGTTCAGACAAGATCGACTCGGGGTGGAACTGGATGCCCTCAACGGGCGCCCTGCGGTGGCGCAGGCCCATGATGACGCCGTCCGCGGTCCGCGCGGTCACGTCGAGCACCTCAGGCACGGTCTCGGGCAACACGGCGAGCGAGTGATAGCGGGTCATCCGCACCGGCGAGGGCAGCGTCTCGAACACGCCCTTGCCGTCGTGGAAAATGTCGCTGGTCCGGCCGTGGAAGAGCTCGGGCGCGCGGGACACCGTTCCGCCGAAGGCGATGGCGATGGCCTGGTGGCCCAGGCAGACGCCGAGCAGCGGCTGCTCGCGCGCGGCCGCGTAGCGGACCAGGGGGACGCTGACGCCGGCCGCCTCGGGCGTGCCGGGTCCAGGGCTGATGAGCACGCCGTCGAAGCCGTCGGCGTCGCCCACGCGTACGTGGTCGCGCGGCCGCACGTCACAGTCCGCGCCCAGCGCACGCAGGTACTGGACGATCGTGTGGACGAAGCTGTCGTGGTTGTCCACGACCAGCACGCGGCTCATTTCCTTATGGTCACCTCGTCGAGCGTCACCAAGGACTCCAGTTGCGGAAGGATGACATTCCAGACTACGGCGACCGCCACCGCGACCAGCACACTGGAGCAGCAGGACCAGCCTGCCAGTCCGTCTTCGATCAGGCCCTTCGGGCATCCGCGGCGGCCAGGGATCGCCACGACATGCGCTTGGCGACTATTCTGGACCCCACTTCAATTAGGCTAATCGGAGAGCCTGCGGACGATCCGGATGCCCCAGGCCCTCAGCAGGAGTTACCCAGTGCCCAAGTCCAAGGCTCGCAAGAAGGCGGTCTACACCCCGCCGCAGAGGTCTCAGCAGGTCAAGGTCAGCCCTCGCTGGCTGGCGCCCACGATGGTCGTCGCGTGGATCATCGGCATCCTCTGGATAGCGGTGTATTACGTCGCGCCGCAGACACCCTTCATCGGCGACCTCCAGAACTGGAACCTGCTGATCGGGTTTGTTTTCATCATCTTCGGTGTGGTTCTTTCCACACGCTGGAGGTAGTTCTTTCCACAGCTTTTTCCACACCCTGTGGGGGATCAGGCGCCGGCCAGGATGGCCGACGCTCGCACCACCACAAGCACGGCCAGCAATGCCAGCGCTCCCGCGATCGCCAGGACCTGCCACAGGGTCCTGTTGTTCTTGGGGGCGTAGGCAATCGCTCCTGCCAGCAGTGAGCCGGTGATCAGGCCGCCGATGTGGCCGGTCCAGCTGATGCCGGGCACGATGAACGTGATCGCGAGGTTGATCACGATGAGCACGGCGATGCCGCGCACGTCCATGTTGAGCTTGCGCCCGACCACGAACACGGCGCCGAACAGGCCGAAGATGGCCCCGGACGCGCCGACCGTGGGCTGGTTGAGCGGGTCGATCCAGAGGCCGAGCACGGAGCCACCGAGTGCGCTGATCACATAGAGCGCCACGTAGCGCACGTGGCCGAAGGCGCGCTCCAGGTATGGGCCCACGACGTAGAGCGCCCAGCAGTTGAACAGGATGTGGAAGACGCCGCCGTGCACGAACGCGGCGGTGATCAGCCGGTAATACTGGTCGAGCGCGGCCACGCCGGCGGGCCACATGGCCAGCTCCGCCGTGACCTCGTCGCCGGTGAGGTATTGGGCGCCGAAGACCAGGATGTTGATGACCAGGATGGCGTACGTCACGAACGGCGTGCGCACGACGCTGCCGCCGAAGGTGGACTTGGCCTGGCGGATCCCGCGGTTGCCCTCGGCCACACATTCGGGGCATTGGAAGCCGACCGCCGCGTCGCGCATGCAGTCGGGGCAGATGGGACGCTCGCAGCGCTGGCAGCGGACCCAGGTTTCCTTGTCGGGGTGCCGGTAACACGTGGGCACGGCCTCAGCCGGCTGCTCGGGCTGTGGGGGCGGGCTGGGCGGCTGGCTGGTCATGACCAAAAGCCTAAGGCGTGCACGGGCCTGCCGCGTGCCGCCCGACACCGCCACACTCAACACGGCAGAGCCGCTGGTGTGGGACATCTGCGGCGCGATCGCGGTGAGCCGGCCGCTGTAGGCGCGTGGGCGCCGCCGTGAGCGTTTCACGTGGACGGGGCGCGGCGGCGCCGTGGTGGGCGCGTGGCCCTCTGGCGGAGGGCCCGTCCCCTTCAGTGTCCCGTCAGGACTGGACGCGCTCGATGGTGAGCGACTCCACGACCACGTCCTCCACCGGACGGTCCCGGCTGTCGGTGCGGGTCTTGGCGATGGCGTCGACCACCTCCTGCCCCTCGATCACCTCGCCGAAGATGGTGTGCTTGCCGTTGAGGTGCGGCGTCGGCACCACGGTGATGAAGAACTGCGAGCCGTTGGTGCCCTTGCCGAAGCGGATGCCCGCGTTGGCCATGGCCAGCAGGTATGGCCGGTTGAACCACAGGTCCGGGTGGATCTCGTCGTCGAACTCGTAGCCAGGGCCCCCGATACCCTGCCCCAGCGGGTCACCGCCCTGGATCATGAAGCCGGGGATGACCCGGTGGAAGATGGTGCCGTCGTAGTAGCGGGCGGTGCTCTTCTCACCGGTGCCCGGGTGCGTCCATTCGCGGGTGCCTTCGGCCAGCTCCACGAAGTTGCGCACCGTTTTCGGGGCCTTGGTGGGAAAGAGTTCTACCTTGATATTGCCGCGATTGGTCTGCAGGTTTGCGATCAGCTTCTCAGCCACGAGACAGCTGCCCCCCTCTATGCACAGGGTTGGTTTTGTGGTGTTTTGTGGACTATGGCCGTACGGCCTTCTGAGCCATCCTCCCATGGACGGCCATGATTGAGCCGCCTTGCCCAGGGAAGGTCAGGCTCGGGGCTCCAACGACAGGGGAGGTTGTCGTGTCCCTCACACTGAGAAGACGCCGCGTGGTCATAGATGTACCGGCCACGTGGATGGGCCGAATGCGGGCCCAGGCCGTGCGAACCGGCCACCGCGTGGCACCGATGGCGGACCAGGCCAGGACGGCCGCCGCCCATCGCTTCGAAGACGCCCGCTACTGGGCGGCGCCGCGGCTGGAGTCCGCGGCGCACGGGTTCGAAGACGAATTCGCCCCCAGGGTCAGCCACATGCTGACCACGGCGGCAAGGAAGATCGACCCGACGCCCACGCGGTCGCGGCGGTGGCCGATGCTCGTTCTCATGACCGGGATTGCGCTAGGGGCGATGGGCTACATGGCCTACCGCCGCAATGCCCAGCAGTGGACCGAGCACATGAAGGAATCCGCCTCCGATGCCTCACGATGGGTCAACGAGAAGGCGGAACGGACCGCCGAGTCCGCGGACCGGATCGCGGCCAACGTGTCGAACAAGGCGGACGAGGCATCCCGCAAGATGCCCTGATCTCGCCGGGAAGGCGCGCCCTCGACCTTGTACGAGGGCGCGCTTCTCTTTCTGCCGTTGACGCGTTAGCAAGCGCTTGCTACAAACCGGGCATGGCGCTGTCACCCCTCGACGACTACCCCGTCCATCAGGCGGCCCAGGTCATGCGGCACGTGGCCACGTCCGACCGCAATTTCTATGACCGCTACTACTTCAACTGCCACGCGGGCACCGGCGAGTTCATGCTGATCGTCGGCCTCGGCCAGTACCCCAACCTGGGCGTCACCGACGCCTTCGCCTGCGTACGGCACCGGGACCTGCACCGCGTCGTCCGGGCCTCGCGCGAGCTCGGCACCGACCGGATGGACACCGGGATCGGCCCCTTCCGCGTCGAGGTCGTCGAAGGGCTCAAGCGGCTCAGGGTGGTCCTGGAGCCGAACGAGCATGGCCTGTCCTTCGACCTGCTCTGGGAAGGCACGATCCCGGCGACCCTCGAACCCCGGCACTTCCTGCGGTGGCAGGAGCGTGTCATGTTCGACTCGGTACGCCTGGCGCAAACCGGCCGCTGGTCCGGACATATCAGGATCGGCGGGGAGAACATCCCGGTCTCCCCCGACCGTTGGCAGGGCACCAGGGACCGGTCCTGGGGCATCAGACCGGTCGGCGAGCCCGAGCCGCCCGGCATCCAGGCCAAGAACCCCGGCACCTTCTACTGGCTCTACGCGCCCATGCAGTTCGACGACCACGCCATCCTCTGCATCGTGCAGGAGGACGAGCGGGGCCGCCGGCTCCTGGAGGAGGCCGTGCGCGTGTGGCCGGACGGGCGGGAGGAGGAGTATCTCGGCCGGCCTGACTACCGCCCCGTCTACGCCCCCGGTACCCGGGACGTCGTCGAGGCCGTGATCACCTTCTCCCCACCCGGGGGCAAGCCGTTCGACGTGCACTGCACCCCGCTCCTTCCGGTGCACCTCATGGTGGGCACCGGCTACGGGCTGGAGCCGGACTGGCGGCACGGCATGTACCAGGGTCCCGGGCCTGTGGTGCAGGGCCTGACGTACCGGCTGCCTGACGACGCCGCCAGGATGTGGGGCCTGGTGGACGCCGTCGGGCGCTTCGAGTACGACGGGCTCGTCGGTCACGGCCTGTTCGAGTACTGGGCGCTGGGGCCGCACCCGTCGTTCGCCGGGTGACTACTCGGGCTTCTTGCAGACGATGGTGACCGCCTTGCCAGGGCCGCCCTCGGGGGCCTTGCCGGCCTCCGGGGGCACGGGCAGACCCTCGGCGGGCTTGGCGGGAACGGCGCGCACCGCATCGCCATCGGCGAGTTCGGTGGCCACCGCACCGGCCTCGACCTTCTTCACCATGATGGGCGGCTCGGCTCCTTCGGGCAGCTTCTCCGCGGGAACGGCACGATGCATCACCATCTCGCCCGGATCGACCTGCTTCACCTCCCCTTCGGAGGTGACCAGGACACCCATCGGCTTGCCCGGCTCGACCCCGGGCAGCTCGATGGTCTTGCCGTCACTGGTCGTGCACGTCACCTTGGCGCCCGCCGCGGAAGGCGGCTCGTCGGCCAGGGCGGACCCGGCCAGACCGGTCAGCGCGAGCGCGCAGACCGCGCCGAGCACCGCGAGACGTCGCTTGAACATGGGTTCTCCTCACTGGGATCGGTCGAACACCCCCGAGACTGACCCGCCGTACCTGAAACGACCCTGAAGAGGCCCTAAATGATCTTCAGGTTGGCTTTAGGTCGCCTGAGAGATCCTGGACGGCGTGCGAGTCTTACTGGTGGAGGACGAGGAGCGGCTGGCCGACCTGATCAAGGGCGGGCTGGCGGGCGAGGGCTTCGCCGTGGACGTGGCCCACGACGGGCGCGACGGGCTGTGGATGGCCACCGAGAACGTGTACGACGTGATCGTCCTGGACGTGATGGTGCCGCGGATGAACGGATACGCCGTCTGCTCCCGGCTGCGCGAGGCGGGCGACTGGACGCCGATCATGATGCTCACGGCCAAGGACGGCGTCTACGACGAGGCCGAGGCGCTCGACAACGGGGCCGACGACTACCTGGCCAAGCCGTTCTCGTACGTGGTGTTGCTGGCCCGGCTGCGCGCGCTGGTGCGGCGGGGCGGGCGCGAGCGGCCGGTGTCGATCACCGTGGGAGACCTGGTGATCGACCCGGCCGGTTTGCGGTGCCGCAGGGGCGAGGTGGAGATCGGGCTGACGCCGAAGGAGTTCGCGGTGCTGCACGCGCTCGCGCGGCGGCCCGGCGAGGTGGTCTCCAAGAGCGAGCTGCTGGCCCAGGCCTGGGACTTCTCCTACGACGGCGACCCGAACATCGTCGAGGTCTACATCAGCGCCCTGCGCAGGAAGATCGACGTGCCGTTCGGCCGGACGACGCTCATGACGGTCCGCGGGGCCGGTTACCGGTTGGAGGCGGCGTGATCGGGTGGCGGCGGATGGCCGTGGGGCTCTCGTCCGTACGACTGCAGGCGACCGTGGCGGCGACGCTGGTCGTGGCGCTCACCCTGGGGGTCGTTGCGCTGCTACTGGTGATCTTGTTGCGCGGCAGCCTGGAGAGCAGCGCGGGAGCCGAGGCGGCCAGGAAGGCTGAGGCCGCGGCACCGCTCGTCGAGACGATCGAGATAGCGCCCGGCACCCCGGTCAGGGTCCCCGCGGAGAAGAGCAAGGCAGGGGTGGTGCGGCTGCAGGACGGCACGGTGTCCGCGGTCGCCGACCCCGATGTCGTGCTGACCGCCGACAAGGCCGAAGCCATCAACCAATGGGCCGAGCCCGGCCAGTACGCCGTCGCCGGGATGAAGGTGACGACCCAGACCGGCCCCGCCATGTTGTGGTCGAGGGCCTCGCTGGCCGGCGCCTCGGACGCCCTGCGCACGCTGTACGGCGCGCTGTTGCCCGGCATGCCCGCGGTGCTGCTCGTGGTGGCCGCCATGACCTGGTTCTCCGTGGGCCGCACGCTGGCTCCCGTGGCCGCGATCAGGGCCAAGGTCGCCGACATCACCGCGCGTGACCTGCACCAGCGTGTCCCCGTACCGAGTTCCAAAGACGAGATCGCGGCGCTGGCCATCACCGTGAACGGCACGCTCGACCGCCTGGAGACGGCCGTGGAGACGCACAAGCGGTTCGTCGCCGACGCGGCGCACGAGCTGCGCAGCCCCATCGCCACCTTGCGCGCCCGGCTGGAGCTGGCCGAGCCCAGCGAGCTGACCAAGGAGGCGCTCGCCGACATCGAGCGGCTGCAGTCCCTGGCCGCCGACCTGCTCATGCTGGCCAAGCTGGACGCGGGCGAGCCGCTGCGGAGCGCGGAGCTGGACCTCGGCCAGGTGGCGGCCGAGGAGTCGCTGCGGGTACGGCGGCGGCCCGAGGTGCGGGTGGAGCTGGACATCGAGCCCGACGTGGTGATGAAGGGCTCCCGGGCGCATCTCGACCGCCTGGTGACGAACCTGACCGACAACGCGGTACGCCACGCCGCCTCGACGGTGTGCGTACGCGTGCACGCCGAGGCGGACGAGGCCGTACTGGAGGTGCTCGACGACGGGCCCGGAATCCCGTTCGAGCAGCGCGAGGCCGTGTTCGACCGCTTCACCAGGCTGGATGAGGCAAGGGCCAGGGACGCCGGCGGCGCCGGGCTCGGGCTGCCGATCGCGCGGGACATCGCGGCTCTGCACCAGGGCTCTCTTGTGTACGCGGGCGGCGGGTTCATCGCCAGATTTCCCTTGTGTCACATGTGAACCACCAGTGCTCGGTGGACGTGAGAATGGTTGAAGGAGGCAACCATGCTCACACGTCGTGCATTGATCGTCCGAGGTGGCGCCACGGGCGCCGGAGTCGTCTTCCTGTGGCCCGGCAGGGCCGAGGCGGCGGCAGGTCCCGTGCTCGCCACGACCAAGAGCATCCCGCTCGGCGGCGGCCGGATCATCAAGGGGAAGTACGTGATCACCCAGCCGAAGAAGGGCGTCTACCGGTGCTTCAGCGCCAAGTGCACCCACCAGGGCTGCGCGGTGGCGAGCGTGAGCCGTGGCACGATCAACTGCCCGTGCCACGGCAGCAAGTTCAGCGCCTCCACCGGGGCAGTGGTCCAGGGTCCGGCCAAGCACCCGCTCCCACGCAAGAAGATCAAGGTGTCGAAGGGGAAGATCAGCCTGGCCTGATCACGGCGGCCTAGGTCAGCCGCGCGGAGCAGCCCAACTGGTTGGCGATCCGCGAGATGCCCTCCGCGAACGACCGGCGCGTACGCTCAGGGAAGCCGATGAACAGCTGGTTGGCCAGCGCCACGGCCCAGTACGGGCCGGCCACGCTGTAGACGCAGTGGTCGTGGGCCGGCCGCTCGCCGAGCAGAGCCTGCCACACCTGCTCGACCGGCGCGGTCACCACCCCGGCGACCTCGGTGATGAGCCGTTTCGTCATGGCTTGACCACCTGGCCGAGCAGGCGGACGATCTTTGTGGACATGGCGCGGCTCCCTTGGTCGCGGCGCCTATCCTGTGAATGCGCGTTCGGGCAGGGCAGGCGCCTTGTTCGGATGTCCGGCCGCTGAGGTGTTGGCGCACCTCGGCGGCCTCCTTCACATGGGGGTCCAGTCGAGCTCCCCCTTGTCGAGCCGGGCCGAGCAGGTCCTTGATCCAGTCCAGCTCGGCCTGGTGCAGAGCTTGCTCGTACTCGACCTCGAGCATGAGCACCGCGGGCAGTCCGCTGTCGGCCATGGCCCGCCGGTGGGCGTCCATCCCGGCCAGGGCGCCCTCGATCGTGGCCGCCCGGCCGCGGAGCGCGCGCTGGGCGTCGGGCAGCGGCAGGCAGCCGATGAGCGAAACGGCCGCCACGAACGTGCGCCGGTCGGGGTCGGGCCGCTCCAGCAGCTGCTTCAGCCGGGCGACCAGCTCCTCGCGGCCCTCCTCGGTGATCTCGTAGACCGTGCGCTCCGGCCTGTGGCCCTCGCGATCGGTCTTGGCGGGCACGATCAGCTCGTCCTTGGCCAGCCGCTCGACCGCGTGGTAGAGACTGCGCGGCAGGCCGGTGATGTAGTCCTTGTGCGTCTCGACGATGAACCGGTGCAACTCGTACGGGTGGGCGGCGCAAGAGGTCAGACGTCGAGCTGCAGGAAGGCGCGGTCGATGGCCTGCCTCACCACGTCCTCCGGATACGGGAAGTGCTTGATCAGGTCGCGCAGGCCCTCCACGTGTGCCCGCTTGGCCAGCTCCGCCACGAGCGCCAGTTCGGCCTGCTGGGCCTGCGCGTACGCGCGGTCCACCACCGCGCCGTGCCCCGGCACGATCACCGGCTCCGGCATCTCGTCCAGCATCGCGGCGACGGTGGCCGGCCAGTCCAGCGGGTACGAGTCGCTGAACGCCGGCGGCGCGCCCTCCTCGACCAGGTCCCCCGCGAACACGACCCCGGCGTCGGGAACGTGCAGCACGACGTCGTTGCTGCTGTGCCCGAGCCCGAAGTGCCGCAAATGCACGATGCGCCCGCCGATGTCCAGGCTGGCCGCGGCCGTGAACGTCTGGTCAGGCGGCACGATCGTGATCTCCTCCAGCTCCTCCCGTCGGTCGGGCAGCTGCGCGATCACGTTGGCGCGTTGTTGCTCGCCGTACCGCTCGATCTCCTCGGCGCACCTGGCGTGCCCCCAGATCTCGGCGGGCCGGAACAGCGCGTTGCCGAAGTAGTGGTCGAAGTGGGAGTGGCTGTTGACGACCGTCCACGGGCCCGGGGTGATCCGCCTGACGGCCTCGATCAGGTCAGCCGCCTCCCGGTGCGAGGTACGCGTGTCGAGCACCAGGCAGTGCCCGTCATCACCGACGATCAGACCCGTGTTCATGTCGAACGACCGGTGACGCCGGACATAGACCCGGTCTCCGATCTCCTGCCACTGCTCGTTCATGCCAACGAACCCTACTTTTCTAGCGGAATTCGAGTCCGTCAAACGCGTGAGAAGACCGCCACTGGTCGATGTAGGCGAAGTACGCCGTCGCGCCCAGCGGGTAACCGACGTTGAGCCAGCCACGCAGCCCGAGATCCTGGCCCTCGTTGTTGTAGTAGCCGGGCGTGCAGTCCGGCCCGCCGAGCAACGAGCCCGGCCCCGACAGCAGCAGCTCGATCCACGCGTCCTCGGCCTCCTTGGTCACCTCGACCTCCAAGAAGCCGTGCTCGAGGACGTGTTTGACGATCAGCGCGATCGTGCGGGCGGCCTCGGTGAGGTTGTGCGGGATGTTGGAGAGCAGGTTCGCGCCCTGCGTGTGCTGCACCAGGAAGGCGTTCGGGAAGCCGTGCACGTGGATGCCGTGCATGGTGCGCATGCCCTCGGCCCAGCGTTGCGACAGCCTGACCCCGTCGCGGCCGGTCACGTCGTACCCGGCCCGGCGGGTGTAGTCCGTGCCGACCTCGAAGCCGGAGGCGTAGATGACGCAGTCGACCTCGTACTCCCTTCCCGCGGCGACGACGCCGGTCTCGGTGATCCGCTCGACGCCCTTGCCGTCGGTGTCGACGAGATGCGTGCCAGGGAGGTTGAAAGCCTGCAGGTATTCGTCGTGGAAGCAGGGGCGTTTGCAGAGCTGGCGATACCACGCCTTGAGGTTTCGCGCGGTCTCCGGGTCCGCCACGACGGCGTCGACGCGGGCGCGGATCTCCTCCATCTTCTCGAAGTCGGAGTCCTCGAAGGCGGCCCGCATCGTCTCAGGGGTCAGCTCGTCCAGCTGACTGATCTTGGCGCGGACCCGGCGGGCGATGTCGGTCCAGCCATCCATCACCAGGTCCTTCTCGGCCGCCGCGCCGGTCTGCATGGCCGTGAAGTTCTCCAGCCAGCGCTGCTGCCAGCCGGGCGTGGCGATGCCGGCGAACCAGTCGGGGTCGGTCGGGCGGTTCCCGCGGACGTCCACGGACGACGGGGTGCGCTGGAACACGTACAGCTCCTTGCACGCCCGCGCCAGGTGGGGGACGCACTGCACGGCCGTCGCGCCGGTGCCGATGACGGCCACGCGCTTGTCCGCCAGCCGGTCCATGGGCGCGCCCGAGGCGTCGCCGCCGGTGTAGTCGTAGTCCCAGCGGCTGGTGTGGAACGCATGCCGTCTGAAGTCGTCGGTGCCCGGGATGCCGGGCAGTTTCGGCACGTGGAGGGGGCCGATGCCCATCGCCACGAACTGGGCGGTGAACGCGTCGCCCCGGTTCGTGCGCACGAGCCAGCGGTCGCCGAGCCATTCCAGGTCCACGACCTCGGTGTGGAACAACGCGTGGTCGTACAGGCCGTAGTGCTTGCCGATGCGGCGGCAGTGCTCGAGGATCTCGGGCGCGTGCGCGTACTTCTCGGTCGGCATGTGCCCGGTCTCCTCCAGGAGCGGCATGTACACGTACGACGCCGTGTCGCACTGCGCTCCCGGGTAGCGGTTCCAGTACCAGGTGCCGCCGAAGTCGCCGGCCTTGTCGATGACGCGCACGTCCTCGACGCCGGACTCCTTCAGCCGCGCGCCGGTGACCAGGCCGGCGAACCCACCGCCGACGAACGCGACCGTCACGTGGTCGGTCTTCGGCTCGCGCTCGGTCCTCGGCGTGTAGGGGTCCTCGAGGTAGTGCGCGAGGCGGCCGGTGAGGCGCAGGTACTGGTCGTTGCCGTCCGGGCGGAGCCGCTTGTCGCGCTCCTCGCGGTATTTGCGGCGAAGGGCTTCTTTGTCGAGGACGGGATGGGTCATGCAGCCTCCGGGAGCGAGACGTGGCGCCTGGATGACCGGGACAATTCCAGAATGTCATTCGGAAATGGCCGCAGACAACCCCTTCCGGTGGCCGGAGCACCACCGGTCCGGACTAGGGTGAGAAACCCGGCACACGAGGAAGCAGAACCGCCTTGGGTCACCGCGCACTGGTCATTGCCATGCTGCCCGCCATCGGGCTACGGGTGCTCGCCGTGCTCGGATTCCCGCCCGCGCTGCTGTTCTACGGCGACTCCTTCGCCTTCCTGCGCGAGGAGCTGACGCCGGGAACGACCAGACCGTCCGGATACTCCCTGCTGCTGGCGCTGCTGCGTCCCGCGCACAGCCTGACGCTGGTGACGGTCCTCCAGCACCTGCTGGGGCTGGCGCTCGCGGTCGGCGTCTACGCGCTGCTCAGGCGGCGCGGCCTGCCCGGCTGGGGCGCCACGCTGCTGGTGACCCCGCTGCTGTACGACGAGTTCCTCGTCCTCCTCGAACACATGATCATGGCCGACGCGATCTTCATCGTGCTGGTCACCACCGCCATCACCCTCATCGTGTGGCGCGTCACGCCGGCCACGGCCGCCGTGGGCGGGTTACTGCTCGGTCTGGCCGGCATCACGCGGACGATCGGTCTGCCACTGCTGCTGCTCACGGCGGCCTACCTCCTGATCAGGCGGTACGGCTGGCGCCCGCTGCTGGCGCTGGTCGTGGCCGGGGCGATCCCGCTGGGTGCGTACGCCACCTGGACGAAGGCGGAGAAGGGCAAGTTCGCCCTTACCGAGGCGGACGGCAACTTCCTGTGGTCCAGGACGATGAGCTTCGCCGACTGCGACGTGATCAAGCCGCCGGCGCGGCTGGCCGTGCTCTGCCCCCGAATACCCGTCGAGCAGCGTCCCTATCCGCCGCACTGGTTGTGGGAGAGCTTCTCGCCGCTGCTCAAGGTGCCGGGGACGGCCAACCGTAACCAGCTGGCCGGAGAGTTCGCCAGGCAGGCCATCCTCGCCCAGCCCGGCGCCTATGTGGGCACGGTCGCGACGGACCTCACCCAGTTGCTGCGCTGGGAGCGTACGGCCGCGGACGAGAAGACGCCGTACAAGTTCCCGGCGGCCGAGCGGCCGATCAGCGCGTCGGTGCGGGGCGTCGCGGAGTCGTACGAGGCGGGACCGGCCGCCACGCGGGTCGTCGAGCCGTTCGCCGGATGGCTGCGCGCCTACCAGCGGTTCGGGTATGTGCCTTACCCGCTGCTGATGGTCGGCTTGGTGGTCTCGCTGGCGCTGGCCGTGACGCGACGGCGGTGGGACGCCCTGCTGCCGGCGCTGGCCGCGCTCGCGCTCGTCGCGGCGCCGCCGTTCCTGGCGGCCTACGACGTGCGGTACGTGATTCCGGCGATCCCGCTGGTCTGCCTGGCGCTCGGATTGACCGTGAGCGCCAGGGCGCGGGGGGACGCCGCGGTCCGGCCCGCGACGGAGCCGGAAGCCGTGGCCGGTCGCACCACCTGACCATTGCCGCCGCGAACGACGACTGCTACCGTGCCATGTGTAAAGAAATTCTTACAGGTGATGGGACCCTATGACCACGGCCGGGCCGACGGGCGACGACCTGGTCGAGATGCTGGCCGCGCTGGCCAACCCGCTGCGGCTGCGCATCGTCGCCAGGCTGTCCGACGGCCGTGACTACGTCAGCCACCTGGCGCGCGAGATCGGCGTGAGCCGCCCGCTCCTCCACATGCACCTGCGCAAGCTCGAGGCAGCCGGACTGATCGTCGGCAACTTGGAGCTGTCGGAGGACGGCAAGGCCATGAAGTACTACGAAGTCACGGACTTCAGCTTGCACCTGACCGCCTCGGCGCTGGCCGAGGCGGCGAAGACGTTGACCCTGGAGAAGGGTCCCGGAGCCGAGGAGCACTCCTGATGCTGGATTCCTGGCCAGAGGCGATCTTCTACCTCGGTGTGCTGGTCCTGGTCGCCTTCCTGATCGCGCTCCTCATCGTGGGCACGTTCGAGACGCGCAAGCTCAAGCTCCAGGCCGACCAGGCCGAGGATCTGCGCCAGCTCGTGCGCCGGTTCGAGCAGCTCGCCGAGGGCACGTTAGACGCCCAGCAACGCACCGCCTCCGACCTGGCCGAGTTGCGCGCCCGTGCGGCGTCGATCGAACAGATCCTCCGCACCGTCGAGTAGACCCCCTCCTGGGCCGTCACGGCCGGGAGGGCGCGTCCGCCGCTGGACGACGGAGAGCACGATGCCGGCCAGCAGCCCAGTCGGGACCGTCACGAGCTGGCCCAGGATCAGCCCCATGACGGCCGCCAGACGTGCGTGCTCGAAGCCGTCGCCGCGCGGTGACCACCCGAGGGGAATCACGATCGCTCCGCACAGAAGCCCGATGGCCAGCCATCGAATGATCGCCACGGGCATGATGATGCTGGAGTTGCCGGACGGCGCGCCAGCCCGGCGGCATAATGACGCCCGATGCCGAAATTTCCAGACCTGGTTGAATATGCGGCGGCGATCGCGCCCATCATCGACGCGGCCCATGTCAACGTGCATGCCTCGGCGCTCAAGGCGGTCACTGAGCTGGCCGCGACCTCCGGCGTGACGCCCGGGTTGCTGTCCGACCTGCGGTTCGTGTTCCCCCTACGGCCGGTGACAAGAGGCCAACTCGGCAGCATCTACCGATACGGCGGGGCAGACGTCCAGGAGCAGGTGCGCACAGGCACGCTGGTGGAGAACGACGGCATCCTTCGGCTGACGGCGGAAGGCCTGGAGTTCATCCACCGGCTCTATGAGCTGCACGGCGCCGCGGCCGAGCGGGTCTGGGGCGGGCACGACCTGCCCGGGCTGGCCGGGCTGGTGGGCAGGGTGCTCGACCAGGCGGGGCGGCTGCCCGGCGGCGGCTCCGGCGCGCTGGCGGCGGTGGCGCCGCCGTACGAGCCGGAGTGGGCGGCGCCAGGGGTGCTGCTGTTCAACCGGCTCGCCGTGCTCCGCTACCACCGCGCGGACGCGCACGCCGCCGCCTGGCAGGCAGCGGGCCTGTCCGCAGCCGAGATCGTCGAGCTGAGGAACGGGCCGCTGCGTGCCGGGATCGAGACAGACACCAACCTGCGGGCCGGCGCGGCGTACGAGGTGCTGTCCGCGGAGGAGCGGGACACCTTGTACGACGGCCTCCTCAAGCTGGTCTGAGCGCCGTGAGCAGGCGCCCGACCTGGGTGCGGTCGTTGACGCCGAGCTTGTCGTAGGCGGCCTGCAGGTGGTTGGCCGCCGTCCGGGTGGACAGCGTCAGCCGGTCGGCGATCTGCCGGTTCGTCAGCCCGGCGGCGGCGAGCTGGATGATCTCCCGCTGCCGCGGCGTCAGCTCGGGCGTGGCCAGCTGCACCAGCGCTGGCGTGGTGATGCCCGGGCAACGTTCGGCCAGCGCCCAGGCCCTGGTCTGCGCGCCCCTGGACTGCGAGCCGCGGCCGGCGTCCCGGTACGCGGCCGCCTGCTGCGCCGTGGCCTCGGCCGCGTACAACACCAGGCCCAGCCGCTCGAACTCGGCCGCCACGACCCCCAGCTCGCCCGGGTCCCCGACGGCCCGCGCGTGCCTGGCGAGAAGGCCGGCCAGCGGCCCGTCCACGCGTTGTGCCAGTGCCGGCAGCCGGTCCGCGGCCGGTCCAGGCGCGCCGAGCCGCACCAGATCGTGCAGCGCGAACATCAACGGGCCGGCCTGCTCGTGCCGCTCCGCCAGATCGGCGGCCACGATGGACAGGCGCACCGCCTCGTCCAGATCGCCCTCCGCCGCCGTCACCCAGACCGCGGCCTGCAGCACGGGCAGCCGGGTGAACGGCCAGCGTGCCGCCATCTCCTCCGCCTCCGTGAGCGTGGCGCGAGCCTGCTCCGTCCGGCCGAGCAACGCCAGCGCGTGGGCCAGCTCGCCCAGGCATCTACCCAGGTACGGCGTGCGCGTCGGCAGCCGGGCGGCGTCGTCCCTGCACCACCTGGCCGCCCCTGCCGCATCCCCGCTCAGCCTGCTGACCAGCGCACGGTAGGCACCGAACCCGGTCACCGACAGCTCGCCGGCGTGCAGCCCCATGCCCTCCTCGGCCGTACGCGCGGCCGCCTCCAGCCGCCCGCTGTACACCTGCGCGGCGCACCGCGCGTCCAGGAGCGTCGGCAGCGCGTGCGGCGCTTCGTCCGCCCAGCCGGCCATGCCCGCCCGCAGCCTCTCGGCCACCGCCAGGCTGTGCTCGTAGCGTCCGGAGTACGCGTCCACCCACGCCTCCAGGCAGGCCGCGTGCGCCGCGCCGCGCACGGTCCCCGGCGTGCACCCGAGTGCCCGCGCCAGCCACCCGGCGGCCCCGGTCAGGCGGCCGGCGAGGAAATCGGCCACACCGCGGTAGGTGCAGACCTCCTGCCGCCAGGCCGGCTCGCGCAGCGTCTCCGCGGCCCGGTCCAGCACCCGGCACGCCTCGGCGTCCGCGCCCGCCCACGCCAAGTTGATCCCCAGGCTGGCGGCGTGCTGGGCGCGATCGCCCTCGGTGACCGCGTACCGGGCCGCCTCCCGCAGCGACTCCACCGCCGCGTCCGTGTCGCCGAGCACCATGAGGACCTCGCCGAGCAGCGCCAGCGCCGCCACGCCCGCCCCGGCGTCCATCGCCGCCCTGGCCAGCCGCGCCGCCAGCCGGGGGTCCTGGCGAGCCCAGGCCAGCCGCGCGGCCGCCATCAGCATCTCCGGCTCGGCGGCCGAGCCGCTGTCCAGCCGCCACACGGCCGCCCGCAGCTGGTCCTCGCGCCGCCGCAGCCCCGTGGCCTCCAGCGCTTCGGCCAGCATGCGCCGCCGGCGCCGAGCCCGTAAGGTGCCGCAGCCGACGCGTACGACCTCGCCGTAGAGGGGGTGAGCGAGCCGCAGGAGCTCGCGCCGCCCCTCGCCCTCGGTCACGACCAGGCCCCGATCCTCCACCCGCTCGACCGCCCCGGCCGAGGTCAGCTCCGCCAGCAGGCCGGCGCCCAGCGGCTCGCCGAACGCGACCAGCTCGAGCACCTCGCGTTCGTCCTCGTCGAGGTGGCCGATGCGCTCGCTCACCAGCTCGCGCAGCCGCGTGCTGACCGACAGCTCGCCCCGCCAGCGCCACTGCCCGTCCCGCTCGGCCAGGCATCCGGAAGTGCGGCCCGCGTGCACGACCTCGCGCAGGTAGAGCACATTGCCCCCGCTGACCCTGGCCAGGTGCCGTACGGTCGCCGCGGCCACCTCGCCGCCGAGCGCGCCCGCCAGCACCTGCCCGACCTCCTCCCCGGTCAGCGGCGGCAGCTCGATCCTGGTGATCAGCTCGTCCTTCCACAACGCGGCGACAGGAGCCGGCTGCGGTTCGCCGCTGCGCACCGTGACCAGCAATTTCGCCTCGCCGTTCTCGGCGAGGTAGCGCACCAGCGCCGCCGAGGCCTGATCGAGCCGGTGTGCGTCGTCCACGCTGACCACCAGCTCGCCCATGCGAGCTCCGGCGTGCAGGCGGCGGGCGGCCCAGCGCAGCAGGTTCTCCCCACCCTCCGGCGGCCCCGTCAGCACGTGCGCGAACGCGCCGAACGGGATCATCGACGCGGTCACGGTGCCCAGCGCGCGCACGACCGTGTAGTTTGCCTGCCCGGCCAGTGCCTGCCCGGCCAGTGCCTGCGCCGCCAGCCTGCTCTTGCCGACCCCCGCCTCACCGGCGATCATCACGCCGACTCCCGACCGCAGAGCCTCCCTTACGGTCGCGAGTGGCCCCCCTCGCCCGACGAACGGCCATCCGCTCCCCAGCTGCTCGCTCATCGCGCCTCCTCTCCGCCGCCCATGGTGCGGGAGCGACATTCGCGGGAGGTTCAGGCCGGATCGCCGTCGAGTCCGGCGGCTTCGCGCAGGAGGTCCAGCAGCGCTTCGGGCCCGTTGAACGGCACCGGCTCGCACCCGACCTCTTCGAGCAGCCCAAGGAGCCGGCCGCCTGATTGTTCGGGCTCGACCAGCCGGACGATGACCGTTCTCACATGGAGCACCATCTCTCCGGCCGGTTCAGGTCTGGTTCAGGTGGGGTACGGGGCGGGCTCGACCTCCAGCTCGCGCATCCGTTCCGCGTAGAGGTGGTAACGCCTGCGGGCGTCGCCGCGGCGACCCGCCAGATCGAGCACCCGTACCAGGCCCAGGTGGGCACGCTCGTCGTAGCGGTCGCGCTCGAGCAGCCGCAGCCAGTAACGCGCGGCCTCGTCGTAGCGGCGTTCGCCGGTCCTGGCGGCGGCGAGCCTGGCCGCGGCCTGCACATACCCGAGCCTGGCCTGCTCGCGCAGCCCGACCGCCCAGTCCGCGTACGGGTCCTCCTCACAGAACTCGCCGCCGTACGCGCTCTCGGCGGCCGCCCAGCGCGCCAGCGCCTCGGCGGTGTGGCCGGCCTGGTCGAGTCTGGTGGCCACGGCCACCAGGTCCAGAAATTTCTCGACATCGAGGTCAACGTGCGACAGATCCAGGCGTAACGCGCCTTCTTCGGACACCACGATGTCGTCGGGAGGGTGTTCCCGCTCGGGGTCGAGCACGGCCCGCAACGTCGACACCATGACGTTCAACCGCCGCAGCCCGACCGCCTCGTCCTCCTGCTCCGGCCAGAGGATCTCCACCAGGCGTTCCCTGCTGATCCCGCTCCCCCGGCGGCCGGCCAGGATCTTCAGCAGGTCGCGGGCCTTACGGGACTGCCAGGCGGTACGGGCGACGGGCACGCCGCTCAGCAGGACGCGGAACGTTCCCATGGTCTCGACGACGACCCTGGCCCCGGGCTCGGGCACGGCGCGGGAAATGAGCGCGTCGATCCGGTCGTCCAGTGCCCGGCAGCCGATGGCGTGCATGCGCTCGCGTACCGTCATGGCGGTGTCCCGGCCGGTCGCCGGGTCGGCCAGCGCCGCCCGGACCAGCTCGGCCCTGGCCTGCCCGATCGGGTCGCCGAGCATCGTCCACTTGCGCACCGCCTCGTCGGCGAGCTTGGCATCGCCGGCGAGCACGGCGCGCAGCTCCACGATGGCGGCCTGGGCGGCGTGGTCCCTGCGCCGGACCGCGACGGGCTCGATCTCCCCCAGCAGCTCCCTCGCGCGGGCGGGCCGCCCGGCGGCCAGTGCCACGCGGGCCGCCGCGACCAGCGCGCCGACTCCCGCGATGCCCTCGGCGTGCTCCAGCGCCTGGTCGGCGACGCGGACGGCCTCGTCGGGGTCGTCCGCGGCGAGCAGCTCGGCCAGCTCGTTGAGCGCGTTGGACCGCACCTGCACGTCGCCGGGCGGGGCCTCGGCGATGATCCGCCGGTAGGTCGTGGCCGCCGCCGTGCGGTCGCCACGGAGCGCGTGGACCTTGGCCACGTGGAGCAGCCCGTAGGTGACCAGCTTGGAGCCCACGGCCTCCCACCCGGCCACCGCGGTGGCGGCTTCGGTGGCGGCTTCTTCCAGGCGGCCGAGCCCGATCAGCGCCTCGGCCCGGTTGCAGGCGTTGAGCGTGGCGAAAGGGGCGAACGACAAAAGGTCCACCAGGCGGCCGGCGAGATCCGTCTCGGCCAGCGCCTCGGCGTAGGCGCCCTCGTCCAGATAGCGGGAGGCGCGGTTGGCGTGGATGCGGATGAGCTGGACGACGTCGCCTGCGCGCTCGGCGTACTCCAGTGCCCGCACGTAGTGGGCGTCGTTGGCGCGACGGTCGCCGTCGAGGGAGGCGAGCATGGCCAGCACCGTGTGCGCCATCGCCAGGGCGGCCGGGTCGCCCAGCGCACTGGCCTGCTCCATCGCTTTGTCGGCGAGGTCGGCGCAGCCTGCCCGATCGCCTTTCATCCACAGCACGGAGGCGGCGGAGGCGGCGCACATGGCGGCATCGGCGGGCGGGAAGCCGTGCTCGTGGCCCCTGGAGTACATGGCGATCGCCGCGTCGTAAGCGCCGCGCCGGTGATCGATGAAGGCGAGCCGCCTGGCCACGAACGCGTCGAACGCCGGGCCTTCGGCGGCCTGGGCGAGCAGGTCGCGGGCCTCGTTCCAGCGGCCGCGATTCTGCTCGGCGATGCCCGCCAGCTTGAGCATCTGGGGAGAGCGGCGGACGGCCTCGGGTAGCAGGTCGAGCGCGGCCGGCACGTCGCCGCGTTCGGCCAGGCGCAGGCCGTAGGCGTCGAGGAGCGAGGCGGCCAGGCCGGGGTGCGCGGTGGCGACGGCGGCACGCAGGGCGAGCTCGGGCTGGTCGTGCTCGACGTACCAGCGGGCGGCGACCGCCGCCACGTCGTGGGCCTCGTGCCGATCCAGCGGGGCATGCCGGGACAGGACGTGCGCGCTGGTCTGAGTCAGGCGGTGGCCGTCCTGGTCGGCCTCCAGGAACAGGCCACGGCTGGTCAGCGAGTCGAGCGTGCCGGGCGGCGCGCCGAGCGCCGCGGCGAGATCGCCGGTCAGCACGGGCAGAACGGTGGCGGCACGCAGCAACTCCCGCATGGCGGCGGGCAGGTCATTGAACGCGTCGAGCGTCAGGCGTTCGAGGGTGGCGGAGGTTCCTGCCAGGGTGGCGGCGGTGCGCGGCCACGTGGCGGGGTCCTCCCTGGCCAGCGTGTCGAGTGCGGCCTGCACGGCGGCGGGCCAGCCGCCGCAGGCGTCGTGAAGCGTGGCCGCCACGGCGGCGCCCGGCTCCCCCAGCCGTTCACGGGCCCAGGCGGCGGTCTCCTCCGCGGTGAGCGCCAGATCGGTCGCGTCGAGATCGAGCACCTCGTGGTCCTGGCGCAGCCGCGCGGTCGGGAACGGCAACGGCGCCCGCGACGCGGTCACCAAGTGCAGATGCCGGGGCGCGGCCCGGACCAGCGTCTCCACGTAACGTACGGCCCCCGGCGCGCCCGCGATCGCCTCGACCCCGTCGAAGACCAGGGCCAGCGCCTGCCGCAGCCGCCTCGACAGTGCCTCGGCGAGCGCGCCCGCCAGCGCCGCGGCCCTGGACAGCTCGTCGGCGTTGGGGTCGAGCGGCGCCTGCGCCGTCGTGATGAGGTCGGCGGGCAGCCCGGGCACCGCCTCCGAGAGTGCCGTGGCCACGGCTCCGGCCAGCGTGGGCACGTCGCGGTCGGCAGGGCCGAGCCGGTGCAGCACCGCCCCGACGGCCTGGCTCCACCCGGCCAGCGCGATGGATTTCCCGTAGCCCGTCGTGGCCACGAGCGTGGTGAGCCTGTGCGTCAGCGCCCCATCCAACCGCCGGTCGAGGGCGGGACGGGGTTGCACCCACCCTCGGTCCACCCCCGCATCGTACGAGCGGCTCCACGGTTCGCAAAGTGCCACCTCGCGGTAACCAGCCGGAAGGGGCACTATGGTCGTACTTCTTTTCAGGAGGCACCGTGGAGCAGGATCTGCCCGGCGGTGCGAGGCTGATCGTGGGGGTGGACGAGTCCCCGGCCTCGCGTTGGGCGCTGGCCTGGGCCATCGGGGCGGCCAGGCTGCACCGGATGGCCCTGATCGCCGTGCACGTCAGCCGCGCGCCCGTGCATCCCTTCCCCGAGGCCCTGCCCGTGCAGCATGCCGTCAGGCTGGGTGAGGAGGCACGCTGCGCCGAAGTGATCGGTGCGGCGTTCGACGACGTGGCGGGCGGGGTGCCCGACGATCTCAGGACGGCCGTGGTCGCCCGGGTCGGCGATCCCGGCTACCACCTCGTGGACCTGGCGCGGGAAGGCGATCTGCTGGTGCTCGGCCGGGGGCGGCGCGGGCTGCTCAGCCGAATCTTCCTCCCGTCCACCAGCATGTACTGCGCCCGGCACGCGCGGACCACGGTCGTGATCGTGCAGCAGCCGTCGGCGCCCGACGACCCGGACATGTCAGGAGAACGGAACCGGCGCTTCTGGAGCCGCCGGCATCCGTAGGGACCGCTTCAGCAGGCGCAGCCCTTCGGGGATGCGGTCCCTGCCGATCGCGCCGTAGCCCAGGACCAGGCCCGGTTGCGCCGGGGTCTCGCCGCAGTATGACTCCAGCCGCTCCAACGCCAGGCCGGGCGCGGGGCGTACGGACACGCCCGGCGCGAGGCGGGCGCACAGGTGCAGGCCCGCGGTGGACGGGACCGGGCGCAGGCGGTCGTCCCCCTCGAGCATTTCCGCGATCATGGCGTGTCTGGCGGCGTACTCGCGCGTGGCCTTCCTGATGTGCCTGGCCAGCAGGCCCTCGTCGATGAAGCGGGCCAGGGCCGCCTGGGTCGGCAGCTCACCGTGCCAGTCGGACAGCTGCCTCGCCGTCCGCAGGGCCGGGGCGAGCGAGGCGGGCGCGACGAGGAAGCCGAGCCTGAGCATAGGGAGCAGGGTCTTGGAGAACGAGCCCACGTAGATCACGCGGCCGGCCCGGTCGAGGCTCTGAAGGGGTTCGAGTGGCCGCTCGCCGAAGCGGAACTCGCTGTCGTAGTCGTCCTCGATCACCACCGCCCGGCGGCGCTCGGCCCAGGCCAGGAGGGCGGCGCGGCGGGCCATCGACATGGGCGTGCCCAGGGGGAACTGGTGGGACGGGGTGACGTACACGATGCGGGCGGCGTTCGGGATGGCCTGGACGTCGATGCCCTCGGCGTCGACCGGGACGCCGGCCACGCGGGCGCCGAGTGAGCGGAACAGCAGGCGGGCGGGCGGGTAGCCGGGCTCTTCGACGGCCACGCAGGCGCCTGGCTCGATGAGGACGCGGCCGATGAGGTCCAGCGCCTGCTGGGCGCCGTTCGTGATCAGCACGTCGCCGGCGGCAGCGTGCACAGAGCGGCTGATGCCGATATGTCGCGAAATAGCGTCTCTTAGCGGCTCGTATCCGGACGGGTCGCCGTAAGCGGCGGCGCCGACCCGCAACTCGCGGGTCACCAGCCTCCGCCAGGTCTCCATCGGGAACAGGCGGGGGTCGGGCGCGCCGACGCGGAAGTCGTACGGGGCATCCGGCGTGTGGGCGGGCGGGCCGAGCTCCCGCCAGATCGCCCGCGGCCGGACGACGCCCTTGGGCGCGGCCCTTCCGCGGACCGGCTCGGCCGACACGAACGTGCCCGCGCCCGCCCTCCCCACCAGGAACCCGTCGGCGACGAGGCGGTCGTAGGCGAGCGCGACCGTGTTCCTGGAGATCTCCAGCCGGCGGGCCAGCTCCCGTGTCGGGGGCAGGCGTTCGCCCGAGCGCAGCCGGCCGTCGAGTATGGCGTCGAGCAACTGGCGGTAGACCTGTGCGGCCAGGTCACCGCGGCCCTGGAGGGTGACGTGGAGGTCCATCTTGGCCCAATCAGTTTGCCGAGGATTGGAGCTTATCTCGGGACAAGTTGCGCTTGAAGATGGGTGCATGACAGAGCGCATGGATCTCGGATCACTGGCCGGTGAGGCGTACAAGGCGATGGCCGGGCTGGACAGGTTCGTCGCCGCGAGCACCCTGGCCAAGCCCCTCCTGGAGCTGGTATGCCTGCGCGCCAGCCAGATCAACGGCTGCGTTTACTGCGTGGACATGCACAGCTCGGACGCCAAGCGGGCAGGGGAGAGCGACGCCCGCCTGCACGCGGTGGCGGTGTGGCGCGAGGCGCCCTTCTTCACCCGCCAGGAACGGGCCGCGCTCGCCTTCACCGAGGCGGCTACCAGGCTGTCCACCACCGATGTCACGGACGAGGTCTGGGAGCAGGCCGCCGCGCACTTCACCCAGCAAGAGCTGGCCGCGCTCGTGGTGGCCGTGGCCACCATCAACGCCTGGAACCGGATGGGCGTCGCCACGCGGATGACGCCGGAGTCGTACAAGTGATCGCGCCCTCGGCAAGGCGTGTGGGAGCGACCGTGAGCGGGCGGGCCTTGAACGGACAGGCCATGAGCGGACGGGCCGTGAACGGGCGGCGCATCCTGGCTCAGGCCCAGTTCGCGAACTCCATCGGTGACGGCGCCTACCTCGTCACCTCCGCTTTCTACTTCGCCAGGATCGTCGGTCTGCCGCCTGCCGAGATCGGCCTCGGCCTCACGCTGGGCTGGGCCGTCGGCTCAATCGCCGGCGTCCCGCTCGGCCACCTCGCCGACCGGCGCGGCGCGCGCGGCGTTGCCGTGCTGCTGGCGGTCGCGACGGCCGCGGCGGTGGTCTCGTTCATGTTCGTCCGGTCGTTCGCGCCGTTCGTGCTCGTGGCCTGCCTGTACGGGACGGCGCAGACGGGCCTGTCCGCCGCCCGCCAGGCCCTGCTGGCCGGGGTGGTGGAGCCCGCCGAACGTACCGTGGTGCGGGCGGCCCTGCAGGCCACGCTGAACGGCGGCCTGGCCGTCGGGGCCGGTCTCGGCGGGCTCGCGTTGTGGCTCGGCACTCCGTCCGCGTACCTGACGTTGTTCGCGCTCGACGCCGTGAGCTTCCTCGTGGCGGCGGCGCTGCTGCTCAGGCTGCCCGCCGTGCGGCCCGTACCGCTCGCCGCCTCCGCCGGGCCGAAGCTGGCCGTGCTCAGGGACCGCCCCTATGCCGTGATCACGCTGATCAACACGGTGATGCTCTTCTACATGCCGTTGCTGAGCGTGGTCGTGCCGCTCTGGATCGCCGAGCGCACCTCCGCGCCGTCCTGGGTGGTCGCGGCGCTGCTCCTCATCAACACCGCCAGCGTGCTGCTCTTCCAGGTGCGGCTGGCGCGCCGGGTCAAGGGCCTGCGGGACGCGTCCTCGTCGGTCCGCCAGGCCGGGCTGGTGATGCTCGCGGCCTGCATGGTGTTCGCGCTCAGCACGTACGGGTGGGTGTTCCTGCTAGTGGCGGCGGCGCTGCTGGTCGTGGGCGAGATGCTGCTCGCCGCCGGGGCCTGGGAGATCAGCTTCGGGCTCGCCCCGGATGACCGGCAGGGCCAGTACCAGGGCTTCTTCGGCACCGGCGTGGCCGTGGCCAGGATGTGCGGGCCGGTGGCGCTCACCGCGCTTGTGCTCGGCGGCGGGACGCTCGGGTGGCTTCTGCTCGGCACGGTATTCATGGCAGCGGGCGCCGCGATGGCGCCGGCCGCCAGATGGGCGTACCTGACGCGGATGGCGCCGGCTACCGGCCGGGCGCTCCCCTGAACCGGGCGACGCATTCAGTGCGGGTGCGTTCAGTGCGTGTGGTCGTGGTCGGCCGACGGGACGTGCCCGTCGGCCAGGGTGGCCGGGACCGTGAAACTCGCCGTACGGACCTTGTCGTCGTGCTGGAAGTCCAGGAACAGCCGATAATCGCCGGTGCTCGGCACCTCGGCGTAGAAGACGATCTCCGGTCCGGCTTTTTTGCCGTCTTCGGGGTGCACGTGCAGGTAGGCGAGGTCGCCGGCGCGGAGTGCGACCAGGTGGCCGTACGCACCGAGGTAGGGCTGCAGATCCGTGACCGGCTCGCCGCCCTTGTTGACCGTGAGGGTGAGCTTGCTGGACTGCCCGGGGACCAGGTTCCCGGCGAGGTTCACCGTGTAGTCGTCGACCGTCGCCGTACGGCTGACGTGCGGGAGCGGCTCGGGCTGGAAGTCACCCGCGGCCTGCAGGTCCACGCCGAGCGTCAGCTTCTCGCCGCCCTTGGAAACGAAGTCGGCGAATGCCCGGTACGCGCCCGCCTTGGGGAGCGTCAGTTTGACCGACCACGTGCCGTCGGGGGCCATCTCCGGGTGCACGTGCTGGAAGCTTGTCAGGTCGCGCGAGGCGACGATGAAGTGCATCTTCTTGTCGTGCTCGACCTCATAGTCAGTGACCGGCTTGTAGTCGGGCCCGATCACCGTGAACCTGAAGTCCATCGGCTGGCCGGTGACGGCCGTGGTGAGCGGATTAAGGGTGTAACCGTTCTGCGACACTTGCAGTCCCATAGGGGTGTTGCCCTTGGCCTGCTGCGTGGAGCCGCCGTGATGGCCACCATGCCCGACACTGCTCTCGTCGCCGTCCCCATTGCCGTTCCCGTCGCCGCCTTCCGCCAGTTCCTTCGCCAGCGCGACGGCCGGGTGGTCCGCGACGTGCGACGGGACCTCCGCGGGCGTGGGACCGACCGCACGCCCCGCGGCCAAGGCGCCACCGAACACAACGGCCAGCCCCAGGACACAGGCGCCGAGCCTGGTGGCGACGCTCATCACGATCTCCTAAGGGAGCGATCCCGGCTCATATTCGAGGTACGGACGAACCCGCACCTCCGGCGCCTTGTTCGCTCAGAGCTTTCTTCACCGCCACCGAATTCCCCGAGCAGCACGCTCACCCGCCACAGGTCACAACCTCGCCTTTGTCCGATATATACCCATATGTCTGCTATAAACCTGGGGCGCGAAACACATCGTCACTTTGAGTAATTTCCGTTAGGACGTCGCGTGGGGTGGGGCAGGTATGGTGGGTGGGGCTTGAACACTTGCTCTTCGCACATTCCACACATCTGGTCGTGCGCAACACAGGGACCGCAGCCATCCCTTGCTAGGCTGCTTTTCAACCGTTGGGTCTCACCCCGGCAGGTGAGGCCGTCGAAGAAGTGGGGTCACACCGTGAAGAAGCTGCTTGTTCTGGCGCTGATCGCCCTCGGGGGGCTGCTGATCTGGCGCAAGGTTCAGGCCGACCGCGCAGAGCTCGATCTCTGGACTGAGGCGACCGGCAGCGAGAACTAACCGACCGGCGAGGCGATGAGTGACATCGTCCCCATCAAGCTGGTGTGCCTGGACCTTGCGGGCACCACGGTCGGTGACATTGCCATGGTCGAGCGCGCCTTCGCCGAGGCGATCGCCACCCAGGGCATAGTGCCCGGGACCGGTGCGTACGCACGTGCCATGGTTCACGTGCACCGGTCCCGGGGGTGCCCCAAGATCGATGTCTTCCGCGGGATCTTCCCCGGCAACGAGGCCCAGGCGCAAGCGGCCAACCTGACGTTCGAGCGTTCCTACGAGGGCGCACTGGAGCGGGCAGGTCTCGTCCCCATGCCCGGAGTCATAGAAGTCCTCGACAAGCTGCGCGGCACCGGTATCAAGCTCGCCTTGATCACCGGCTTCAGCCGCACCACACTGGGCCGCATCCTGGGCGTGCTCGGCTGGCACGACAAGATCGACCTGGCCATCTCCCCCGAAGACGCCGGCGGCCGCGGCCGCCCCTGGCCCGACATGGTGCTACACGCCGTTCTCCGCCTGGGGGTAGAGGACGTCCGCAACGTGGCGGTCGTAGGCGACTCGGAGAGCGACATGCTGTCCGGCCGTCGAGCCGGCGCCTCGATCGTGGCCGGCCTGATGACCGGCGTGCACAGCCGGGAACGCCTCCTCAAGGGCGGCGCGACCCACATCCTGGATTCGATCATCGACTTCCCAGGTTTGGTGCTGAGCGACGACCTCGGCACGACGCAGGTAGCATCGTCCTCCCGGTAAGCTATCTTCGTCGAAGGGGCCTTAGCTCAGTTGGCAGAGCGCCTGCTTTGCAAGCAGGAAGTCAGGAGTTCGAATCTCCTAGGCTCCACAAGATCAGAAGGGCGATGACCAGGCTAAACGGCCTGGTCATTTCTCATTTCTATGATCTTCGCACCGCTGATGGGAGGAATTTGGGAGGACACCACCCAGGGGCGCAGGTACGGCCGCAGAAGCTCCGTCCGCTGGTCGGAATGCATGGGGTCGCCGCAGATCGACATCGTGGACGACCTGCAGCCGCACGCGGCCAAGTCGTACGTGATCGACAAGAAGGGGTACGGGCTCTTCGCCGATGATGCCGGTGCCGCGCTGGTGGCAGAGAAGGGGTGGCGCGACATATATGTGTGCGGCATCGCCACCGAGAGCTGCGTGCTCGCGACCGCGCTCGGCGCGTTCGAGATCGACCTCACGCCGTGGGTCATCGAGGACGCCTCGGCCAGTCACGCCGGCCAGCACGTCCACGACGCTGGCATCCTCGTCACCCAGCGGTTCATCGGCGTCGGACAGGTCATCAAAGTTGCCGAACTTCCGCCCCGCCTGGTCGCCCCTGAGCGGCAGAACTGCAGCGCCTGACACCTAGGGAGGGTGGGTGCGATCACAACTGGCCGTCTGTGCGATCGCTACGATACTCGTCACCCCCACCAAATGCGGCGACCCTGACGCCACCGGGGAAAGGGGCCGCGTCCCGGACCCGCAGTGCTTCATGGAGGTATTGCACGGCGACATCAGCGTCTCCCCTGCCGGGATCGGAGCGACCCTCAGATATTGGTGCACCGACCCGCCGATCCGGCACCGGATCTCCCTGCGGTTACAGCTCCGGGACTCCAACGGCCGCTGGGTCACCATGGACCAACGGGAAGACCGGACCGTCCCAACCTCCACCCCGCGCACGCTGACCACGGCCACCGCGTGCTTTCCCGGACTGTGGCGCGCCCGCGGAACCGCCGTGGGATCGTTAAAAGGGAAAGACGGCAAGGTGCAGGAGTTTGAGCCAGCGCAGAAGGACAGCAGGGAACGGGTGGTGAGCGTTGATGACTGCGGACTCGGCTGAGCGGCGGCATCCTCGCGCGGACGCGCTGCGCCATGCAGTCGACGTGCTCCAGCTATGCCTGCTCGGACAGACACGCCGAGGCGTGCTCGGCTATGCATCATCCTCGACAGCGGCGGCCGGGCGGCGAACCCGATGGAAGGCGCTGCCCAGGGCGTTCGCGCGAGTGTGGCAACCCGAGGCGGCCACCGCACCCGCGTCTGAGTGGATTCTCACAAGGGAGGGCGACGGCTGGGCCCTGCGGCGCCAGGGCGAGGAACTTGGCGCGCCAGCGTACTTCACGACCGCCGTCCCGGTCGACGACCAGAATGAGGCGTTCGATTGGGCCGCGGACGTGACACCTGACGCCAATGCAAAAGCCATCCGCTACGTGGGACCGCCGCCTGCGTGATCCGGGCGGAGGGCCAGGTGTCACGTGCGAGCGCGCCGCACCAAGTCCAGGATCGCCTCTACAACCAACTCCGGTTGATCGTGGTGGATGTAGTGGCCGGCGTTCTCGGCGACAACATGCTTGCTGTCCGTGGACAGGTTCGCCAGGTCGACCTGCAGCGGGTACCAAGTCCTGAAGTGCTTCCGACATGCCGTGAGCTGTTGTGGCGTCTTGGCGGTTGGGTCGACCTCGCTGCACGTCAGCACCGTCACGGGAATGTCGCCGAGCGGGCCGCTCCTTCGACTGACGGCGGACCCGATCTGCGCGCGCAGCGCCAACTCCCACCATGAGGTGCGCCGTCGCCGATCACTCAACGACAGGGCCACAGCCACCTCCGCGTACTCGGGCGGAACCAGGCTCGACGGCTCCTCGGCTAGGCCGAGATCTCGCGCCAGGCGTCTCAGACCGAACCACTTGGCCCGGCGCATCGCCGCATGCTTGAGCGTCCCCCAGTGATAATTGGGGAACCGGCGGTGCTGATCGGGGTGGCTGGAGTCAATGAATACGATCCCCGCCACCTCCTCTGGGTGTTCGGCGGCGAATAGGTGGACGATGTAGCCGCCCATTGAGTGGCCAGCCAGGATGTATGGCGGCTCGATACCGGCCCGGTGGAGTGCAGTGTGCAGGTCGTCGGCCGCGTTCAGTTGCGCTATGGGGTTCCAGACGGGGTCGCTCCAGCCGAGCCCTGCCCGGTCGAAGATGACCGTGCGCGTCTCCTTTACAAGTGCCGGTAGGAGTATCGCGAAGTCCACGGACGATTCTCCCAGGGCGGGGATGATGACGACGGTCGGCGCCCTGTCCCCGGCCGTCCATAGATGGATGCGTCGACCGTCAACGTCGACCATCCGGCCGGGCGGTGGGTAGCGGCGTCGGTCCCTCACGGAACCCCAGGTTTGGTAGGCGGCGCTGGCGGCTCCGAGCGCGGCGGTGGTGATGGCGGCAGCGGCGAATGATCGCTTGAGTAGGCGCACGACCTCCACCCAAGCAATCGCAACACTCAACGTCACGGCTCCGAGCAGTCACATCCGGCTACCAAGCCGCGCTCGACCGAGGGTTGCCGCCAGTGGAATCGTCGCTCACGCTGAAGGCATGGCGGCGTGGCTGGTGACCGAGGATCCGCAGCAGTTCATCCGGGTCGACGCGATCGTGAACGTCAACCCGCTCCCGATCTTCAAGGACGACGACGAGCTCCAATGGAATCACGAGCCATGGAGGCGCTTCCGCGCCGCCGACCATGTCCAGATCATCGTGGGGACACAGGCGGGCCAGCAGGTGCGGGCATTGTCGTGCCCGGGGTATGCCGCGGACGGTGCGATCGCGGAGCTGCTGTATGTGCTGGCGGATCTGGCCGGTAAGTATGATGCGGCGTCGCAGCCAGTGTTCGTGTACGGGCCGCGCGGGTCGCGGGCGCGTTGGGACAAGGGCGTGTGGACGGTCGCCGACCAAATCCCGAAGCCGGACTGGCTGCCGTACTGGTGAGGCTGCGCACAGGGCTCCCCCATGGGCCGGGCTTGGGTAAGACCGACAGCGGAGCAACTCGGCGGCGATCATCAAGGCTGTATCTCTGAACGATTCACGGCCCGGGCGAGGGCAACTTGGGCGAGGATCGCATTCGCGAACTGCTCGGCCTCGTCTGGTGTCAGCTCGGCATCGCCGTCGTGGTGGAGTTCGACAAGAGTGCCACCGGCGGGCCCGTGACTCATGGCCACGTAGCCGGGGGCGCTCCACCGCCCGCCGGGGGTGGAGACGTTGCGACTATGGCAGTAGCCCTCGGCGTGGTCGTGCGTCACACACCACGGCTGGCAGGGCGCACGCTGGGCAGGGATCAACACAACGGGACTCGCGGGCAAGGGCCCAAGCGAAGCACTGTACGTCTCAATGCGTTTCTCCGAGCCATGGCTGATCAGGATTAAGCACCTCATGACGTCCCTGAGCATCCGAAGTCTTGACAGGCGCATCGACATGGCACCGTCCCTGAGCCGTGCACGGCGGACGTGCCACACGCTGGGTCGGGATGCCGACCAGCCAGAGGCATGGGGGCTGCCAGGTGGGCCCTGACGGGTGCGATAGGTGCAGATAGGGCGTGGAAATGGCTCGGGAAGAGACCAGTCAACGAAGCGCGACTCGAACAATCCACTTAACTTGACAGAATGTCTTGACTCTCTGCTAGCGGACGCTGTCATGGACCGGATAATAGCCGCTGACTGCGACAAACCGTTATAGGCGCGCCTTTCCGCGCTCGGCGACCAGGACAACATCAACGCTCCGGCACAACAAGTTGGTGGCGAAAGATGTGGCGCACGGTGTGCGCGGAGATAACGGGCGCCCGTTGTCGTCGACCAAGTCAGCCGACGTCGTCAATGAACTTCCCCCTCAACCGGAGGCAACCACCCTGGCAGCCAGTCAGGATGAACACGCCCCTCATTGAAGGACGTTGGCGATGGATGGAGGCGAACATGCGAAACCCGGGCCCGTTCGCAATCTTGCTGGAGGGTTGGGAGAACCGCAGCGTGTGGGGGTGGGATGAGGGGACCGGCAGCTGGTGGGCGCAGTTGTGGCGCAACGATCTGCCGGACGACCCGGTCGCCGATGCTCCGCATGTGGGTTTCGGCCCGCTGTACAGGCAGCACATCTCCACGGTGAGCGGGCTGGTGCCGTTGATCGCCGCCGCCACGCAGGTGGAGCCGGACCGCATCGACCAGCTGCTCGCCGAGAGCATGAGCTGATCCCCGGGGCCCCGCCGCTCGCCGGTCCCCCGGCGGGGGACCGGGGATCAGCGACTCAGCCCGGGCCCTCGGTCGACTCCCCGTGACGGTGGTGGCGGCCGGTACGGCTGGCGCTGCTGGTCGAGCTGCAGGCCGGGCGTGGGCCGGGTGGGTCCGTCGAGTTGGGCGGCCGCCGCGCGCTGGCGTTTGGCGTGCTCGGCGCGGGCGGCACGTTCAAGGTCACGCTCGTCGGGCGGCAGGTCGGCGCGGCGCTGGTGTTCGTCCTGGAGGGCGGCCAGGTGCTGCTGGGCCAGGTCATGAACGTGGCGGGCCTGGGCGGCCCGGTGCGCGGCGGCGTCGACGTCGCGGGCCCGGGCGGTGCGCCGGGCGGCATCGACGTCGCGTTCGAGGTCCTGGTGGCGCCGGATCAGCGGCCAGTCGGCAGCGGGTGGGGCTGCGGCGGCGGCCCGTCGGGCGGCCGCTTCCAGGGCCGGGCCCTCCGCGAGGATCGGGGCCAGGCGCTCGCGCGCGGCGGCCAGGTCCTCGCCGATGAGCGGGAGCGCGGCTCCCAGCTCGCGGCGGCGGGCCCGGTGCGCGGGTCGCAGACGGCCCAGCCCGTCGAGCTCGCGCGCGAGGTCGGCCTCGTGCTGCCCGAGTAGGCGGATCTGCTCGCGGCTGTCGAGCACGGTCTGGCGGGCCTGTTGCAGCCGCGTCGCCGCTCGCTCGGCGGCCTCGATCTGGGCGAGTTGCTCGGCGAGCCGGGCCCGGGTCTCCTCCAGGGCGCGCTCGGCGGGGCCGCCGCCGTCGCGGGCGTAGCGGCGGGCGTGCTGCTCGGCGGTCTCGACTTGCGCGGCCGCCGCGGCGACGCGCTCGGCGAGCGGTCGCACCCGCCCGTCTAACTGCGCGTCGGTCAGCAAGCCCACGCCGAGTGGGAGCTGGGTCAGGCGCAGTAGCGCGCTGGCCCGCTCGACGGCGGCCCTCGCCTCGCGCTCGGCGTCCTGCAGCTCCCGCCGGGCGCGTTCGGCCTCGGGGTCGGCCGGCGGCTCGGCGGCCGCCGCGGTTGGGGTGGCGTGCTCGGCGTCGCCCGGGCGGCCACCGGCATCCCAGTCGGCATCCCGCTCGGCGGCGCGCTCGGCGGCTCGCTGGTGGGCGATCGGCTCGGGCGCGGCGGTGACCAGCCGATCGGCGCGATCGCCTTGCAGGGTGGCGGCGTAGGCGGCCAGCGCGCGATCCAGCTCGACAGCGTAGCTGTCCGGCTCGCCGAGCCGGGCCCGGTCGGCGTCGCTCTCCAGCAGCTCGCGCGGCAGGTACAGGCGGGCGGCCTCGCGGTCGCGCGACATCGCCGCATACAGGCTGTGCGGGTCCAAGCCGTAGCCGTAGACCAGCGCGCGGTCGACGGTGGCGCCCTGGGTGGCGGCCACCGTCATGGCGGTGCCGTGGCTCAGACCGCCGGCGGCGATGTAGCCGGGTGTGATCCACTCCCGTTCCAGCCGCGGGCCGTCGGGGTGCGGGGCGCGCCATTCGACCAGCACCCGGCGCTGGGCGTCGAACGCCATCACGCGGCCGCGGTAGCCGTTGAGCACGTTGGCGCCCTGGCCGCGGCGGGCCCGGTAGTCGTTGGTGTGGATGCGCACGTGGTCGCCGACGGCCAGGGCGAGGGTGCGGCCGCCGGGCTGCCGGTTGCGCACCTCGGGGCCGGACAGTTCGCCGGCGGCGCGGCGCAGCGCCCGGGCCGCATGGTTGAGCCGGTCGACGTCGGCGTTGCTGCCGGCCAGCAGCGCCACGGCGGCCAGCTCGGCGTGCACGTCGCCGGCGTAGCGGAGGCGGGCCTGCTGCCAGTCGGTCAGCATCGCCGCCATGGTGTCGTCCGCAGTGCGCCCGGCATGCACCCGTCCGGCTTGGCTCCAGGTGCGCAGCGCCTCCTCCCGCTGCCCGTCGCGCCACAGTGCGAGGGCGGCCCGCTCGCCGAGATGGCGCTGGCGCCGGTTCTCGCTCAGCAGTAGCCCGTCGACCTGGCGGTGGATCGCGGCGAAGGTGCCGCCGACGCCGATGGCGCGCAGCTGGACCGGGTCGCCGATGAGGACCGTCTTCGTGGCGGTGCGGCGGGCTTCGGTGAGCAGGGCGGCCAGGTGCCGGTCGTCGGCGATCGCGGCTTCGTCGACGACCAGGACGTCGATGCCGTCCAGGCCGGGCCCGCGCTCGATGCGCCGCAGCCAGCTGGCGATGGTGCTGGAGGTGATGCCGGACTCGGCGGCCAGCCCCATCGCGGCCACCGCGGCGGTGGCGGCGCCGGCGACGACCAGGCCGCGGCTTTCCCACGCGCTGCGGGCGGCGGACATGAGGGTGGTCTTGCCCGCGCCGGCCACGCCGATGACCGCCTCCACCGCGTGCCCGTCGCCGAGCAGCCGGGCCAGCACGGCGCGCTGGGAGTCCGACAGCGCCAGGTCGGCGCCGGCCTCGAAGGCCTGCATCGCGAGCTCGGCGGCGACCGGGTCGACCACGGCCAGGCCCGCGCCGTATCCGGCGCGCGCGGCCGCCAGCGCGATCTGTTCGGCGCTGGTGACGTCGGTGGAGGTGTAGCACTGGCCGTTGGTCAAGGTGACGGCGCTGGCGGGCGTCGCCAGGTGCACCACCGGGCCGTGCCGTAGCACCTGGTCGGTGAGCGCGTCGGCGTCGGCCAGATTCGCGACGCCGTCCGGCAGCGCGTCCATCACTTCGGCGAGCACGTCGGCCCGGGAGACGATTTTGGTGTGGCCGGTCAGGCCGTCGTCGGGCCGCCAGATCCACGCGGCGATCGCGGCCGGGCTGGGCCGCTCCGGCAGGCCGCTGGCGGAGCCCAGGCAGGCGGCGGTCACGGCGGCCGGGTCGTGGCCGGCGGCGCGGGCCTGCGCGCGCCAGGACGCCCGGGTGTCCAGCGGCCCGGCCGGGGCGCTGTTCTTGGCCTCGCGGGTCCGGGCGCCGGCCATCTTGCGCTGGGCGGTGCTCGCCGTGGTGACGTCGTCCAGGCCCATCGCGCCGAGCAGCTCAGCGGCGACCTGCTCGCCGCGCTTGGAGTACAGCTCCCGCAGCTCGGCGCCGATGCCGGCGATCTCCCATGCGCCGGTGCGGGGGTCGCGCGTCCAGGCGATGCCGTACCGCTCGGTGAGCAGGCGCCGCAGCCGGGCCTGGACCAGGGTGCCGACGGCCTTGTCGTGCCGGTACAGATCGCGGCCGCCGTCGCCGAACACGCCCCACGCGCCGTCGACGCAGCGCGTCATGTTCGCGAGCACGACGTGCGCATGCAGATGCGGGTCGCCGACCTGCCCGCCGGTCGGCCGGGCCGATCGGTGCCACATGATCCAGCCCGCCAGGCCGGTGCCCTCCACCCGCCTGCCGAGCTTGCCGTCGCCCTTCTGCCCGCGGATGCCGTAGCCGGCCCACCGCTCGATGGCGGCCACCGTGTCGGCCACGGCTTGCGCGAAGGCGTCCTCGATCCCTTGGGCTAACTCGGGATCGGCCAGCCCGTACCACACGCTCACGCTCTTTGGCAGATCCAGGGTCACGTCATAACCGCGGTTGCCGACCTGCACCCGAGCATCGCGGTGAGCACGCGCGGCCTCCAGCCGGTCCGCATCGTACAGCGCGTCCAGGTCCAGACCGGCGGCGGCCGCCAGCCGCTCGGCGTCCCCGATCGGGATTTTGTAAGCCGCGCCGCGCCGAGCCACCCCGCGCTCCAGCCTGCCGGCCCGGGCCACGGCCCACTTCACTCCCGCGACCAGGTCCTCCACCGTGCCGCCGTGCTCGGCGGCGGCCTGCTGCAGCGCCGCCAGCAACGCCTCGCCGGCCAGTTGCGACAGCGGGCTGGTCGCCTTCTTCGGCTCCACCAACTGCTCGCCGGTGTCCGGGTGGCACCCGTCCATCAACCGGCGGGCGGCCTGGTGATGCTCGGCGGTGGTCAGCGGGGCGCCCACCGTCATCCCATCGATCCCGAACTGGGCGAGACCGGCGCCGATCCACGTCAGCCCGTGTCCCTTCTCCCACTCCGGGAGAACCGGCGCGGCCTCACCATTGGCCGCGCCGTCGGCCAGCCGGTAGGTCACCTGGTCGCAGCCGGCGCCTTCGCGCAGCCGGTAGTCGATCTGCGCGGGGTCGGGACCGAGCACCGTGACCCACGCCACCTTCGATCACCCCCCGGCCCGCGCCGCCAGGGGTGGGGGCTTGGGCGCTGTCCCGTCGTATGGCGGAGCCATACGTGAGTTCTTATTTTGATCTTGTTATTTTGTTTTGATCTTGTTGGGTGAAAGGATGACATTTGAGGATTACTTATGGCAATGATGGTTGTCAGATTGTCGGTTGCAGCTGAAGTTGTCGGTGTCCGCGTGGTGTTGTCGATACTCGTGTCGGTGTTCAGGTTGAGTTGTCGGATTCCGCCTTCGGCTTCGATCTTGGTGGTGCAGAAGGCTGTTGTCGTGGTCGGCGGCCGTCGGCAGGCACGTGGGGTATGACTCCTGGCTGGAGCGCGATCATCGGATGCTGCTGGACTTCGACCCGGCGGTCGTTGGGATCTCCTCGCGGCCGTTTTGGCATCGGTGCCGTTGCAACCGCTGGCGCGCGTGTCGGTGACCGAGAGGGCGGCCTGATGGGCGTGGTGCGCCGACACGGCGGCCCATTCGCTGGCGGAGCGCATCAAGTCTAAGGTGGTCGAGTTGGGCGTCAGCGCGCGGACGGTGGAGCGGATCCAGGAGGTGCTGGATGCCGAAACGCACACCTCGACCGGGACGCGTGGTCGAGGTGGCGGATCTTGCCAACGTCGCGATGCGATGCACGCCGCCCTCGCCGAGAAGCTGGGTCGCATCTGACCGCTCCCCTCGCAGGGCCCGGCGTTGAACGGCACGGGGCTCGCCGAGTGATCTGTTAGCGGGATGCAAGCGGGGCGCTATCCGCTGTCTCTAGCGTCACTCGGGTGTTACGGACAACAATCGCTCCCCTCGCCGCCTTGGTGCTGCTGCTCACCGGCTGCACGTCGCCCCCCTCGGCGCCGAAGCCTCCCGACGCGCCCGAGATCAGGACAGACCACACCACGAGTACGGCACGGCCGGCCCGTCTGACCGCCTCGGGACCGGCCCCAGGCGTGCTTCGCCAGGAGTGGGGAATCGACCTCGGCGACTCCCAGGGCAAGCAGACCGCCGTGGTCACCCTGCACGACGGGCGGCTCTTCGTCCATGCACCCGACGGGTTCACGGTCAGGAACCCGGCCACCGGCGCGGAGCTGTGGCATTACCGCGAACCCGGCCGCGAGCTGATCAGCCTGGGAGCGACCGGGGACACCGTGGTGATCCGCACCGCGATCCGCACCGGCTCCCGTTCCGACGACCTCACCGCCACCCGGGTCACCGCGTTGGACACCGGGACGGGCAGGCGGCTCTGGGCCACCGCGAAGGAACTCCACGTCGGAGACCACTCGGGTCGGCTGCTGATCGGGCCGGGGGTGCTGCCGGTGCGACATCAGAACGAGAACGGCCCCAACTCGATCGAGGGGGTGGACGTGCGCACCGGCGCGTCCCGCTGGGTCGCGCCGTACAAGCCGGACAAGGAGGACTGCTCCCTGGATCTCGTGGCGAGGACCGGCGACGGCAGGTCGGTGGACGGCAGCGTGTTCGTCGCCTGGGAGTTCTGCTTCCCCTCGGCCACCGGCAAACTGTTCGGGTTCGACCCCGCCACCGGGCGGCATCTGTGGACCGCCACCGCCCCGTTCAGCATGGGCACGCTCATCTCCGTGGCGGAGGGTTACACGCTGATCCTGAGGGAAGGCGAGGATCCGTCGGTGATCGACCGGGCGGGGAGGACCACCGACCGGACGAAGGGGCTGGACGGCGCCTGCAAGCCCGTCTGCCGGATGGAACTCATGAACGGCCACCTCGTGGCCGTGGAACCCGTGCTGGACGCC
Source organism: Nonomuraea turcica (assembly GCF_030718205.1). GTDB lineage: Bacteria > Actinomycetota > Actinomycetes > Streptosporangiales > Streptosporangiaceae > Nonomuraea. The sequence continues at coordinate 442,708 of NZ_JAUZQF010000006.1, read as the reverse complement.
GACCAGAAGGTGGTGGCGCACCGGGCCACACTCGTCACACTCGCGGACGGCCGCCGGCGGCAGGTGACGCTGCCGGTCCACCACACGGTTTGGGCCCTCGTGGGGAACCGCCTCTACAGCTGGCGGGGCGCCCACTTCGACCCGCCACACTGGGCACCGTACGCGCTGCCGGAACAGATCGGCGTGGCGGACCTTGGCGCCGGTACGGTCTCCGCGCTGCCGGTGTCCACAGGCCCGGACAACGGCCCGGTTGCCTGGATTGACGCCGTTGGGGACCGGCTGCTCGTGCTGCACGGCGGGCCGCCCGAACACCGGCCCGCTCCCTACCGGCTGTCCGCCCACAGCAGCACGCCGGCCGCCGGACCGGTCGAACTCGCGGGGGTGAATCCGAAGGACTGGCCGGACTGCCTCGACCTCGTCAGGACCGTTCCCGGGCGCCGCGACGGGCGGCGGCCGGACGGGCGGAACAAACTGGACAACCCGCGCGCGGTTGGGGACGTCAAGGTCCCCTACTCCGAGTGTGAAGCCCACCTGGCCGGCGGTTGGTGGGTGAATCTAACGGTGGTCTGGGTCGCGGCCCGGCCGGAGGACGCCGACGTGCTGTTCCGTGGCAAGCCGACCGCGGGCGGCCGGGCCGAGGTCATGGCCGACCCGGATTCGCTGATCGCCGCCCACCTCATACGTGTCGGCCGAGTGATCGTGCAGGTCCGCGGCTTCCCGCCGAAGCAGGCCCGCCGGATCCACACCGCCTTGGCAGACAAGCTCGCCTAGGGCTGGACACTGGTGAGGCGCTTGACCAGGTGTCCGGCACCGGCGGAAACACCGCGGGTCAAGTGGCTGGTGGCCGCGGGTTGGCCGACCCAGGCCGAGCCGGGACCGTTCACCATCACCGCCGAGATCAACGGGCATGCCGCAAAGGAAGTCCGCGGTCCATGACGGCGAGGGCGCGCACGTCCATCCGGGCGACCGGCTCCCAGACGCCCGTCGAGCGGTACGACAGCAGAGCCTCGTCCTTCTGCCGCCACAGGCCGGTCGACCGGTCGCGAGGTGTCGGTAAGGCTCGTGCAGCCAGGTACACGCGATTGAGTTCGCCCAGTTCAGCGGTGGCCCTACTGATCGGTGGGGAGATGGCTGACGGCGTCTTTGAGGTCGGCGTGGGTAGGCAGCCCTGGCGACGTCGGATATTCCAAGTGTCTGAATGCCTCTCGTCAGTGGGGTGCTCTGCGACTGACTTCGGCAGCGTAGGTGGCCCAGTCGCCGCTGCTGGCGCGTTGCCATGCGACCGCGACGCCGATGTGGATGCCGAGCATGCGCGCCAAGACGGCCGCGGGCAGGTCGGTCGCGAGTTGGAACAGGGCGGTGGATCGGGCCTGGCCGGAGTAGATGTCGAGTTCGCGGAGCCGTTCGGCCAGCCGGAAGGAGGGTTGTGGCTTTTGAACTCGGTGTCAGCTCTGACGGGGGCGCCTTTGCGAGATCCCAGTTGGCCTGGTAATCCCGATGATCCGCGCAGGGCTCCGCACTCGCCCGGGCACGGTCAGGAGGCGAGGCCCCTGAGCCGGAACTTTGAAAGAACTGCGAGGATGGTCCGACTCGCCGTCCCTGGAAGGTGCCCGTGCCGGATCCGCTGATCGTCAATCGTGTCCTTGGCGACCGTCCCTTCGCCGAGATCGGTTTTCCGTCGGTGGCGGCCGTCAGCGAGCCGCGGGGGCTCGTCGTCGCCAGTGGCGCGGTCGGCCCGCCCGGGTGGCAGCCCGGCACCCTCACCAGCGTGCTGAGCGCCCACCGCATCGGGGTCTACGGCATGGACGGCCTGCGCTGCCGGTACCTGCTGCCGTCGCGGTGGCCGGTCAACACGATCGCGTTCCACCCGGTGCTGCCGCTGGCGGCCATTGGCACCGGAAGCTACGACGGCGGCTTCTTCTACAAAGGCGAGTTGCTCCTGCTTGACCTGCTCTCGGGTGAGGCCGTCTCCGCCTTCGCCTGGGACAGGGAGGTCCGGTCCGCGCGGTGGCGGAACGAACGCCACCTCGACCTGGTCCTGGCCGCGATCGACGACGACAGCGGCGAGCATGACACCTGGTGTTTCGCGCCGTCCATCGCCCGTGACGACTGGGCGGCCCTGCCCGCCAAGTCGATCGGTCCGGCCGAGCTGACCGGAGAACGCGTGCCGTCGGTGGCCCCAGACGCTCCGGAGGCGGCACATCGCACCCTGGAATCGCTCAGCGCCATGACCTTTACACCGCGCCGCCAGGTCCGGGCGGTGGAGTTGCTGCGCGACGGCCGGGTCCTGGCCGCGCTGGACGGGGTGCGGCTGGAGTCGTGGCTGCCGTCCGGTCTGCGGGAGTGGGTGGCGCCGGTGCCCGGTGGTGGTGGCAGGCGGATCGTGGTGACGCCGGATCAGCGGGCGGCCTGGGTGGAGATCCAGTGGAAGCCCGTCTGGGATGGACCCCGGGTGCGGTACCGGCCGAACGGCGCCGAACGCCTGTCGCTCCAGAACGGCGAGGTACTGCGTCCCGCCGGTTCGCAGACCCCTGTCGCGGTGACCGGGAGGCAGGACGGCTGGGTGATGCTGCGGGACACCCGGCACGCCCCCACCGAGGCCGCCACCATCCTGGTGTCCCCTGATCAGCAGGAGTCGGCGCCTCTCGACCTGGGCCAGTACGAGTTCGCCAACACCACCTTCGTCATCCGCCGGAGCTCGGAGCTGCTGTTCCTCCAGTCCACACCGCACGGCGTGTGGATTGCGGCCCTGGAGCCTTCCGGCGCGGTCCGGCCGCTGTTCCCCCTGGACTGGGACGCCGGACGCGGTGCCCGGCTCTCCGGCGGGCCTGGCGTCCGGTTGCCGGGCGCACTGGTCCATGCCGCCACCGTCGCACCCGACAGTCACTGGCGGATCGCGGCGTTCGTGGTGCGGCGGCGGGCGGACGGCGAGCCCGAATGGGTCTACGAATGCGAAGCCGTCGTCACGGCGATGGACGCCGCTGGGGACACCGTCCTGGTGGCGCTGGACTCGGGCGAGGTCGTTGCCTTGGGCGCCGCGGACGGCAGGCCCCGCTGGAGGCAGTCGCTGACCGTCCACGGCATGCCCACCTCCGGGACATCGCTCGCGGTACCGGAGAACGACCGTGTCCTCATCGGCACCGCGGACGGACGCATCCTCGACGCTCCGTACTGAACCGTGTCTGAAAGTGGCCTCAGCCACGGAGTGAGTGCGCGACCCGGCCGGTGCGATAAAGCCGAAACGGCAGCGCGCTTGTCCGGGGTGCCCGACCCGTCTACCGAGTCGGCTTGGCCTCATCGACAGAACCACCCGACGTGCTGCAGAACACCTCCTTGACGAGCCCATCCAGCAGCCCGTTGTGCTGGTAGACGGTGCCGCAGCCCGAGCCCAGGTTCTGCACGAACAGCCCGAGACCGTAGCCCATCTTCGGGTACGGCTCGCGGCGCCCGGGGCTCGAACCCGGAACCTACGGATCAAAAGTGGGTGGGTGCGGACGAGCTACACCCATCGCCGATTGCGTGCCCCACTGATCTCCGCCCCTCAGGGCGATGCGGCCTAGCCTTCCGGCTGAGGCTCGTCGGCAGCCGTCGGCGGCCTGGGCAGTTCGATGCCGCGCTTGGCGGCGATCTCGGCGAGAAGGCCGCCGTCGTCGACCGCGTCTTCACGTAGAGCGGCTCACCTGTATCGGACCGCTGGATGGCGGTATGGCCCTGTAGGTGAATCCGGGAGCCAGATGTCGGTCAGTGGCTCTGTGGGGCTCGGTGGGGCTGGAGCCGTGTTAGCGAATTCCAGAGCCACCTGAGGGTTCGCAATGCGAGTATCGAAGCGTTACTCCGTGTGAGGAGACGCTGGTGACACACCCTCAGTCCAAGGTGGAGGTATTCGCGGCGATTCGCCGAGATTCTCGTGCAGGGCTGTCGGGTCGGCCGATCGCGATCAAGTACCGAGTCCGGGGTTGAGGAACCTGCGGACAGCCGTTGGCGGTACCCGCGAGTAACTTAACTGGACGCTTCGGCAGGGCCCTCGGCCGGGATGAGCGGGGGCTCCGGCTGGCCGGGCAGCGCGGTTCGGATGGCGGCACGGCTCACTCCATCTGCTTCACGGTGTGGGCGGGGGAGCGGTCAGGAGTCCCCCGTCAGCGAGATGATCGCCGCCCACTCCTCGGTGAGCAGCAACCGCTCGGCCCACACCGCCGCGTACCAGCCATTGGGTCGGAACTCCACCGGGTGGACGGAGCGGGTCGGGCCGAGCGTCTCGGCGATCAGCTCCACCGCGTACTGAGCCAGGAACTCCGCCTCCGCACGTCCGGCGGCCTCGCCGATGTCGGACACGCCGTACCAGGAGCGGATCTGCGCCAGGAGCACCTGCGGGTCCTCGGGCGCCGCGACGGACTCGGCCGTCCCCGCCGGTCCGTGCGCTCGGTAGAGGTCCCGGACCAACTCGAACACCTCCCTGTCGCGCGGCACCGGCCCGTACAGCGCCAGCGATACCACGTGACGGGTGGGCATCATCGCCTCCAGGGCGTCGCTGACCCGTTCGATCTCGGCGGCCAAGTCCTGGGGTCGGGTCATGATCCCAGTGTGGACCCTTACGCTGGGCGCTGTTCGCCGGACCGGATGGAGTTGAGCGCCGATGATATCGGTCGACAAGCACGAGGATCCACACCTGCGGGCCAAGCGCCTCATCGGCATGGCCGAACGCCTCGACGCTCACCAAGTGTCCCGCCTGACCGTGCTGCCGGACTCGCTGCCCGCCGCACCGGAGGCAGCGCTGGCCCTGGCCCGCCTCCACCTGCACCTGCGGACCCGGCCCTGGCCGACTCGGCGCGAGGCGGACCTACCAACCCGCGTTCGCATCGCCTGGCTGGGCGCCGAGATCGCCGTCCACCCCGACACCCTGCGCGGTGAACCCGTCGGCGAACTGCTCTACCAGGCCGTCCGCGCGATCGAGACCGCTGACGTGGACGAGCCGGACGTGGCCGCCGACCCGGCCAGGGCCCCGACGCTGCGCCGAGGCGCGCTGGGACTGCTCGCAGACCTCGCCGACATCGGCGACCTCGTGGACTTGGCCGCCACCGACCCGCTCCTGCTGGCCGCTCCTCCAATGCCTGCGCGGCCTGCACCAACGCGGGCACTTCCCGGCCGAGCGGGACGCCCCGGCGATTGCACGCCTGGCCCTGGCCGACTACACGAGACCGGCACCGACTCCTACCGCCTGGCCCAGACCCGAGCCAGAACCGAACAAGCCAGCTGATCACACTCACCCAGCGTCACCAGAGCCATGCCCTAGATCCACGGGGACGTGGCTCTCGTTTTCACTAGCACTCCAGGGCAGTTGATTAGCAAGTGGCTCTCAAACCGACCGACATATGGCTCCCGGTTCCACCTGCATAGCCAGCGGTAGGCCCGCTGGCGTCGGCCCGCTACCGCCACTGACCGATTGGTTGCTGCTCAGGGGCCGGATCCTGCATGCTGACGCACGCGATGATCCACCACATATGGGTGAACTCCTCCACCAACCGCCAGTCGCCCTCGGCTCGCGCCTGCTCCACGACCACGGGCAGATCGGCGTCGAAGCACTCCAGATCACGCGGGTGCGTCAGCGCCTGGCGGATGGCGGGCAGCGTCTTGTCCGGTCGCGGCTCCAGCGCGATGATCACGATTCCGTACTCTCCCTCGCGCTGGTCAGCCCGCGGACAGGAACGCCAGCGCCTGCCGGCGAAGCTCCACCAGCGGCCCGAGACGGTCCGGATGCGCCGCGGCGAACGCGGCCAGCTCCGCATCCACCGGCACGGGCGCCGTCTCGGCGGCGGCATACACCTCGCGCGACATCGGCGCCGGGCCATGCCGGCGGACCTGCTCACGACCGCCGTCGCGCTCACGGTCATGGTTGTCGGCGCCGTCGTCGCCGAAGCCGCACATGGTGGGCGGGCGTCGCCCACCACCGCCGGGTGGCACCGCAGCGGTCTGGGTCTTTGGCCAGCTCATGACGGCCGACCCTACCAGGGCACATGGCGTTCGCTCAGCGGCTCGACCACACTAGGGCGGCTGGACCGTCCGAGCGCCGGTCACATTCCTCGGAGGCGCTCGCGAGCGGCGCTCGCGGGCCTGGCCTCAGCGAGCGCGGCTTCTTCGTGAAGCGCAGCCATCCCTGGCGGGCTAGGGCATGGATTGCCACTCTCCACTGCTCACGGCTCCAGCCGAAGGCCTCCCCGACCTCGGACCAGGTCGGTCCCTGATCGGTGTCGGCCACCACGTCGGCCACGAACCGGGCGACCTCCAACTCGCGGCCCGGCTGTCGGCCTCGGCGATTGCGGCCGTTGGACATCCTTCAGCGCCTGGCGCACGGCCTTCGGAGTGGGCACCTGGCCGCGAGCGACGACGTCCTTCCATGCCTGGAACGTCTGCCACGTCAAGCCCTTGGCCTTGGGAACCGTCGGCGCCACTGCGTTGATCTTCTCGACGGTGAGCTTCTGGCCGAGGATGTCCAGCCATACCAGGGCGACGACCGGGCGGGGCAGCTGGCAGTGGAACGTCTTGTCCGGCCCGCCCCAGCTCAGCATCTGATCTGCCCAGTCCTCGGCCGTCTGTCCCCGGGTGTTTCCCGTTGCGCGCGCATAGGTGACCAGATAGTCGCGCCAGACTGCCCAGCGCGCCTGGACCGCCGCGTCATCGGGCACGATGCCACGCCGCACCAAGTACTCGGTCGCCAGTGCCCGCCAGCTTCCGGCCTGACACCGATGGCACTGCCGGGAGACCGCCCCCACCATGACCGCGCTCGGCTTTCTCACGCCCAGCCGCCACAACCACGAACGCGACATTCTGTCCATGGCCTTGTCGCCCCGGCCACTCTCAGCAGGCTGAACGGCAGGAGAGGCGCTCAGTTGCTCCGTCATCAGCACACCCCCTACACCCTGAGCTACGCCCGGCGGTGTCGACACGCCGATTCACCCGTCCACGGCGGGCTAGGCAGCCCGCCACATCAACGCCCTGATACTCCCCGCGCACTGCATAAGGCCTCGTTAACGACGGCGAAGGAACCCGAGCTCCGCGAGCTGTCTCCAGCCTCTCCAGCTCGGGCCTGGTCGCTGCTGAGGCCTTCTTGAATGCCTCAGACTCCCTGTCCTTCGTCCATCCTGGCCCTTGCGTCGCACTGCGATCGACGCAGAACGGCAATCTCTGCACCAGGGCGTCATCCACCGTTAAGCAGGACGCCCGCCGCTCGCCCCAGCCGTGATCCTCACCCCTGGCCTGCCAGGGATAGAGGCTCATCAACACCGCCTGACCGGCGTCAGTGAGGTGATAACTCGCATTACGAGCAGGGTTCATCTCCGAACTCGTGGGCTGGCGTTCCAGAACCTCAGCCACGACATCCCGCACGATGATGGTCGGCTCGGAGCTGAGCCGAGTCAGGAAAAGCTCGCGCCAGAACGCTGTTCCTCGTTTCACCTGCGGATGGTCCCAATCACCGCAGGTCATGTCCCAGATCGACTCGGTGTCTTACCGACAACTGAATCAGCCGACCGAACCCGTTGAACCTAGTTCAGAGAATGCACAGCACCGGACGCCTCTTCGTCGACGGTTCTGAACATCACACACATGCACGCAACGTGAGAGTCCAGGCCAGGACGATGTTGACAGCATGATCGCTCGGCAAAATGGACGAGGCCTGCCATCAGCAGCACCGCGATGGTGCTGCCTACCGCCGGAACGAGGTTGACGATCGCTTCGACGGCGGTCTGGGTAAGCTCGCGCCCCCTGCTGTGTGCGGGGGGATTCGTCTCCATGGGCCCCAGCATGTCGAGTCCGGACAACCGGAGCACGCTGCCGACTGGACGTGTCGCCCGGCACCGCCACCTATTGGTGAGGCGGCGTGTCCCACCGAGGTCCACATCCGATGTGACGGCCGAACGTGGCCAGCCACGTGTCGAGTGGGCGACTGCAGACGCTGCAGGTAGGGCCTTCGTCGCTGGGCCTGGCCGTGTGGTCTCGTGGCCTGGCCGACGTGGTGGCGTGCGACATGCTGTCGATGCTGCTTGTCGAGTAGCGGCTGTGCTCGCCGTTCTGCGGCGGCCTGTATGGCCTGATGGAGAGAGGCGGTCAGTTCCTGTTGCATTGACTCGGGCAGTACAGCGCCGGATCGGTCGAGTCGTAGGCCAGCCAATGGGATGAGCCGCGCGACCATGTCGTCAGCGGGACACGGTGGGTGATGCAGCGCGTACATCGATTGGTCGGGCTCGTTCCACCATCGCCAGCCCTTGGGGTGTGGGCGCCCGAGAAAGGCCTTGATGGTCGTTGCTGCCACGCTGGCGCCGGTGTGGATAAGCCACGCTGGCACGCCTTCGGCGAGGATGCGCCGAGGGATGTCGGCGTTGCGTCTCCAGAACCACACGTCCGTGATCCCAGCGGCGACGTAGTCACGATGCCGGACGCACCATTCCTCATCGCTTAAGTACGCCTGCTGGGCCTCCAAGGCGAGGCGGCCACCATCCGTGAGTTCAACGGCCACATCGGCCCGGCGTTTGCGGGCAGGTGTCCACTGCTCCAGATGCACGTGCGCCACGCCTGGACACGAGCGCTACTACGAGCCGATGCCGACATTTCTCTTGGACGGAGATCCGCCGTCGAGGCCCACCGTGCCGGGAGCGAGGCGGCCAGCGCTACGCTGCTGGCCCCGGTTGGTCGGTCCAGCAGCAGGGGCACGTCATCTGCGTCACCTCGCCCGGGACGCGCCAGCGGTTACGGCAGATCCATCTCCGGCGGCAGCCCACCAGCGTGTCGTTGGTGAGCAGTTCACCTATCTCCAAGGGGCTCCGGCGGACGCACAGTCACAACTGGTTCTTGATCGGTTCCGGTGTGTCCGGGACCGGCTGTGCGAGGTAGTCGGCCACCTCGGCGGGGGTCAGCAGGCGGGTCTCGCGCAAGATTTCCAGTGACTCCCGCCAGGACTCCCTGGCCTGCTCGTGCTGCCCCAGGTCGTGCAGGGTGTGGCCGAGCCACCAGTGGGATACGGCGGCTCCGATGGTGAATCCGGCCTCGCGCTGGAGTTTGATCGCTTGCTTGTACTCCTCGACTGCCTCGTGGAGCATGCCATGGGCCCGTAAGGCGTCGGCGAGGGTGTCGTGGAAGAGGCCGAGGCCACCGGTGCTGCCGTGCTCCTCCAGCATCGCCAGACCACGCCGTGCCTCATCCACGGCTTCTCCGGACCTCCCCTGGCGGTAATAGACCTGCGCCCGGGTGTTACGAACGTAGGCCTCGTGGTCCCTGCGCCCCGTCCGTTTGGTGATGACGAGGGCACTTTCCAGCGCGGTGAGTGCGTCGTCATAGCGGCCCATCACGGTGTACGTGGTGCCGAAGTCATTGAGGATCCCCGCCTTCCGGTCAGGCAGCCCGGCCCGGTCCCAACAGGCCAGGCCGTCCTCCATGCAGGATACGGACTCCTGAAAGCGCCCGAGTTGCTGGTGGACGTGGGCGAGCCCCTGCAGCAGGTAGGCCTGGGTCGCCCAGTCCTCCTCCTCCCTGGCCAGCCGCAGCGCCTCCTCACTCACCCCGACGACCTCGGCAAACCATCCTCGGCGTTGAAACAGCCACTGGATCGCGTCGGCGAGTCCCGCTGCCGAGCGATCGGCTTCCCGCGCCGCCTGCCGTACCGCGGCCAGCAGGTTGTCCCGCTCGCGGTCGAGCCAGTCGTTGGCGGCCTCCAGGGTGGCAATCTCCTCCCCGGCCTGATCGGCGGCGAAGACGGCGGCCCTCACGTCGCGGCCGTTCACCACGGCAGCGGCCTGTTGCGAGGTGGCCAGGTAGTGGTGCAGCACGCGACCGGCCGCGCTCGCCCGTTCCTCGTCGGCGACGTCCTGCTCCCGCGCGTACAGCCCGATGAGATCGTGGAACTGGTAGCGACCCGGCCCCGCGTGTTCGAGCAGGCGGGCGTCCATGAGGTGCTCCAGGGCGGTCTCGGCGCGATGCTCGGTCCAGTCGGCCAGCGCGGCCGTGGTGGCGGGCGTGTGCGTGGGCAGATCCAGCAGCCCGAGCAGGGAGAGCAGCCGCGCCGCGTCCTGCCCGGCTGGCTCCTCGCGCAACTGCTGGTGGCTGACCGCGATGCTGGCGCGTACGGCCAGATCGGCGTAGTCCAGCAGATCGAGCCGCCGGGTCGCGTCGGCCAGCCGTACCGCGAGGTCGGAGAGCGACCAATCGGGACGGGCGACCAGGCGGGCTCCCGCGATGCGCAGGGCGAGCGGGAAACCGCCGCAGAGCCGTACGATCTCCTCCGCCGCCCGCGGCTCGGCATCCACGCGGTCGGATCCGGCGACCCGGGCGAGCAGCGTGGCCGCGTCGGTGTCGTCGAGCCTGCCGAGGTGCAGGTGGCGGGCGTTGTCCAGGGTGGCCAGCGGATCGCGGCTGGTGATCAGGACGCGGCAGTCCCGCCCGGCCGGGATGAGCTGGCGCACCTGACGCACATCCCGTGCGTTGTCGAGGATCACCAGCAGATGGCCTGTGGCGGTGAGCGAGCGGTAGCGGGCGGCGGCCTCCTCGGTGTCCGTGGGTAGGGCAGCGCCGTCCAGCCCCAGGGAGCGCAGCAGGCGGCGGAGCGCTTCGATGGGTGCCAGCGGAGCGAGTCCGGCGGTGGAACCGTGCAGGTTGACGTAGATGACGCCGTCGGTGAAACGCCCGGCGACGGCATGGGCGACATGTACGGCCAGCGCGGACTTGCCGATGCCGCCGGACCCGTTGATCACGGTGACCGCGGCGCCGTTCACCAGGTCGGCATGGAGCTGCTCGATCTCGGCCGCCCGCGCTGTGAACGCCCGGGTATCGGCGGGCAACTCGGCCGGGGCGACGTGTCGGGCCAGCGTCGCCTGCTGCGCGGGCGCCAGGTCGAGCACCGGATCCTTGACCAGAACGGCCTGGTGGAGGCGGCGCAGTTCGGCGCCGGGCTCGATACCCAGTTCCTCGACCATGACCCGGCGCAGGCGCTGGTAGACCTCAAGCGCCTCCGCCGCCCGCGCGTCGCGGTACAAGGCGAGCATGAGCTGGGCGGCGGGCCGCTCCCGCACCGGGTGCGCTCTGACGTGCACGGCGAGCTCGCCGGCTACGGCGCGGTGGTCACCGGCGGCCAGGCGCAGCTCGGCATGGTCCTCCAGTACGGACATCCGCTCCGCCTCCAGCCGGTCGGCCTCGACCCTCGCCCAGGGAGTGTCGACATCGGCCAGCGCCGGGCCCCGCCACAGCCCGAGCGCCCCGCGGAACAGCGCGTCCGCGGTCGCCATCGCACCTTCGGCGTGGGAGGTGCGCGCCCGCCTGGACAGGCGGGTGAAAGCGTGGGCGTCCACGTGGTCATGCTCGACCGCGAGCAGGTAACCACCGGGCACCGTCTGGATGATCTTGGCACCACCGTGGGGAGCGAACGTCTCCCGGAGCTTCGAGACCACGATGTGCAACTGCTTGGCCGCGGAACTGCTTTCCCACACGTCGGCCAGCAACCGATCAGTGGGTACGGGCTGCCCAGCGGCCAGGGCGAGCCGGGCGAGTACCCCGATCCGCCGTTGCCCAGCGATCTTCACCGGGACACCGTCGGCCTCGACCTCCCAGGGGCCAAGGCACCTGATCTCCAGCCTCAAGGGAGTGCTCCCGTCGTCAACGAAGATTCGGAAGTCTAGCGATTCAGGCTGCTATGACGAAAAGATCGCCAACCAGGGTAAGATCAGCATCGGCACGGCGTCCAGTGACACGTGGCGATCTTGAGGGATCGGGGACGTGTCGACGGCCACCACGTGATCATTCGGAGTTTGCGAAGACAACCAAAGATCGTGCGGTGACTGCGAGCCACAGCGTAGACCCTGACGGCTGGATGGTCATCTTCAACGAGCTGATGGCCGGATCGCCAGCCGGGTCGGCCGGGTCGAACCGCGCCGCGCTGCCGCAGCGTACGTGCGCGGATTGCTCGCCAATATCGACCGTAAGAACTGCTGGAACCTGGCCGAACACGCCGATCTTCTCGGGCCGCAGGCCCTGTAGCGGCTGCTGCGCACCGCCCGCTGGGACGCTGATGCGGTCCGCGATGACATCCGTGACATCGTCGTCGACCGGCGCGGTCCCGGCGGCGTGCTAATCGCCGATGAGACCGGCTTCGTCAAGAAGGGCACCGGCTCGGCCGGGGTACAGCGCCAATACAGCGGCACCGCGGGCCGGATCGAGAACTGCCAGATCGGCGTGCTCCTGGCTTACGCCACCCCAGCCGGGCGGGCAATGCTGGACCGGCGGCTCTACCTGCCCGAGCACACCTGGCTGGCCGACCGGGGCCGGTGCCAGGCGGCCGGAATCCCGGACGACGCCGACTTTGCCACCAAGCCCGCCCTGGCCACCGCAATGATCCTGGCCGCGCTGGACGCGGGCGTACCCGCGCATTGGATGACCGGTGATGAGGTCTATGGTCAAGACCCGCGTCTGCGCGCCGCCCTGGAAACGCGCCATATGGGCTACGTACTGGCCATCGCGGGCAACTGGCGGGTCGATCTCGACGGCATCCAGGGTTCTCCGGCCGGGCCGTCGTGCTGCACAACGCGCTGGGGGTCACCCGGTCCGGCGAGCCGGTCGAGTGGTGGGGCGTTGAAGCCGCTGCCCGTGAGCACGCTGCGGCGTACGGGTTCGAGTTCGTGGTGCGCTGCCGCCCGCGCGGTCGCGGGACCGGCTGCTCGGGCAGTACCGCAAGTGGCCGGGCAACAACGCCCGTTGTGCACCGTTGACCGCACTTTCTAGCTGCACTGCTGGTGATCACAAGGCGATCAGGTGTCGTAGCTGCCATCCCAAGGCCAGTGTCCGAAACGCGGAAGGACCCCGGTGGCTTCGGGGTCCTTGCAGCGGGGTTGCTCTTGGTGGCGTTTATCGAGGGTAGCTGCCGGTCACGGATTGTAGCTGGTAGAAGCGACAGTCTCGCTCGTGGTGTGGTGGTCAACGCGCGCGTAGTACTTACAGTCTTTGTTTCGCCGGGCGGCGGGGGTGTAGGTCGTGTGGTCGATGTCCCTGGATTTCGAACCACCAGACACATTGCATCCGCCGACGACGAACGTCAGGCCGTAGTGCTCGTTGTACTTCGACGCTGGGGACGAGACCCGCCCCCAGACGTACGTGTAGTTGCCGTACTTGCCCTGACGAATCTGGACGCTGCCGCCGCCCGGCAGAGAGGCGCTGGCGACAGTCGTCACGTTCGAGGCTTTCGTGGGCGGGTCGGTGTACCAGGTCATCGCGGCGTTCGCGGATGGTGCTGCTACCAGGCCAATGGCTGCCGCCGCCACCGCAGTGGCACCCAGACTCGCGGCGCGGCGTGCGATCTTACGCATGTTTGTGATCACTACTTCCTGTCGAGGCCGATCGGCCGAGGTCAATCGATTCCCGCCAACGGACCTTGGTCATACCAAGTGTTCTGTGGTCGTCGTCTCACTGGCCGGGGAAGCACCGTGGTGCCGGCGATCGACACCGCTAGGCCCACGGCTCCGACGATTGCCGTCTTCCGCAGGATGTTGGCCAGTCGCATAACGCCCTCTCGTGGCGGTTGACTCGCTGTCTGACAAATGATCGTAATGAGAGGCGGCGTGCCGGTGGTATGTCGGCGGTATGTTCTGACCAGCCACGTGACGCCCGGGCCTTGTGGCCTCTACAGCTCCGCCTGCTCCGGGCCGCTGACCGCCACGGTGTCGGACAGCCGGCCGGGCGATTCCCGCGGAATCAGTTCTGGCTGGCGCTCACACCCGGACCACGCTGATTCGAGCCCCTGCACGCGAGCGGATCCCGTTCTGTCCGTTCGGGGTTGATGGGCCTGCATATTCCGCGCACAGGGCGCTTGCTGCGCTCGCGTCCTGCGGATCGTCCTTTGTCCGCCCCTGTGAGCCGGGGGCTCACGCCCGTTGAAGGTTCACGACGTTCGACGATCGGTATCGGCGGCTGCACCTGCTGCTCGACGCCTACGGCTACGGGGGGGCCGTTCGGCGTGTTCGGCTTCGAGGTGGCCGACCGGGCGCGGAAGAACGCCGAGGCCATCCGGCGGCTCGCCGAGGGCGGTGAGCAGGTCTACCAGGCACTCTTGCCGTTCGCTGCGGACCTCGAACAGGCCATGGTCGAGATCGAAGCACTACCGGACTCCTTCTGGGTACGCGACTAAGCGTCGTCCCTGGTCCGGGGGCAGGGGCCCGTCCTGCCGTTGTTCTGGACGGCGCGCCTTGTGGTCAGCAGGCTGATCGGAGGTTCGTCTCGGTGCCGCGGTGCAGCCGGAACCGCGACGGCTCGGCGGGCTGCTTGTCGCTACTCCACGAACCGTCGGCATTGGTGACCTCCAGTGTGGCGGTGATGCTGATCTAGTCTCCGCCCGCCCAGGTGGCGTCGAGGTGCTCCAGGTGGACACCAGGAGCCCGGGTGTTGGGGTAGGTGTAGCGTCGCGGAACGCAACGGCGAGGAGAACGTGGCGTATGTCCAGGCTCGGCCGGCGCTGCCTGCCATTGATGACGACTGGCGGGCCACCTTCACCACCCGTCTGACGCTGAGCGGCCGACCAACCAGGCTCGCCAGGAGACCGGACGTGCCAATCACCCGGTCGAGGACGGGCTGACCTTCGGAAGCGCTGAGGAACTCAGGGTGTTTCGGGCACTCAAGCGGCTACAAATCCGGTTCCCCGAACAGGACACCATCGCTATCGCTCCCCTCCCCGGCGTCAGGTTGCGCACGGGCCACACCTGGAGCCCCGACGTGCTGGTCACGGGAAGAGGGCGCGCCTTGGTCATCGAGACAGACGGCCCTCACCACCGTGGAGCACGCCGTTACGTCGACGACCGCAACCGAGACCTTCAATGGCAGCGCTGCGGGGTTCCGGTCGTCCGACTTGCCGTCGAGGACCTCAGCGATGACGCTGCGCGCTCGAGACCCGACTGACCGAGGAAATCCTGCGCCATCTACCGCGACACTGATCGCTCACTTCGGTTTCTCGACGCTCAACACAACCAGCCCTGATCGATTGCCCTTTATTCGACGAGGATCACGGCGGGAGGGTGGGAGGTTTTTGGGAGGAGTGAGCCCCGATCAACACCGATCGGTCAACATCATTTTTCCCATTTCCCCAGGTCAACCTGGTTTGGCCCAGGTAAGTGGATTGACCTAACGTTGTTTGCAAGCAGGAAGTCAGGAGTTCGAATCTCCTAGGCTCCACCAGGAAAACACCCCGCCACTGATCTTGTGACGGGGTGTTCGTGTCATTAACGTGTCATTAGCTCGCGGGGACCAGCACACCCGCAGTGCCGTCGTCATCTCCCCTCTTGGGCTTCTTCTTCGCCTTCTTCCGCTCAGCCTCGACGCGGGCCGAGAGCGCGTCCGCGATCTTCTGATCCGCGTCTCGGGTGGCGTGCTGGTAGATGAGCGCGGCCCAGTCGCTGTCGTGTCCCATGCGCGCCTTGAGATCGGCAAGGCTCGCTCCAGACTGGGCCGCCAGGGTGTTGCCGGTGTGCCGGAGATCGTGAAAGTGGAGCCCTTGTACGCCCATCTCCTTGAGCGCGTCAGACCACTTGGCCTCACGTCGGAAGTTGCTCCCCCGGAGGAACGCCCCGCGCTTGCCGAGAAACACGGAAAGGTGCCCGTCGGTCCACACACGTCCGCACCTTCGCCACCATCATGAGCGACCGGCACGGCGACCAGCTTGACCAGTGGCTCACCCACGCCGGACAGAGCACACTCCCGGGCCTGAACTCCTTCATCCGCGGTATCGAACGCGACAAAGCAGCCGTGACCGCCGGCCTTACCCTGCCGTGGAGCTCCGGCCCAGTCGAAGGCCAGGTCAACCGCATCATTATGTGGAATCTGATCTGTCAAGCGGGCTCTTCGACTCAGGCGGATACTTGTCCTGTCTCGTTGAGGTTGAGGCAGTCTCACTGATCCGAGGCATCCGGCGTGCCGTCTCATCTTGTTGAGGCATTGATCGCATTGGGCCGGTGTATCGAGAGGCTGGAGACGCTTCAGAGGATGGCGCGGTGGCCAAGCGCTGCAACTAGGCATCTCGGTGAACCTGCTGGAAACTACTGAGGAGATCCCATGGACTTTCCCATCACCCGTTCGGAATTGCGGCTGCGCCATCGAAATCCGCGGCTGGAGCCCCGCCTGGCCTTCGCGCGTTCGACGTTGCCCTTCACGGACTGGCAGGCGGCGGCGAGGAGCAAACTTGCCGAGCTTTTGCGGGTACGCGTGCCGGTCGCGGCCTGCTCGGTGCGCGAGCTTCGCCGGGCCACTGTCGACGGGGTGAGCGTGCGGGCATTGGTGATGGAGGTGGATGACCAGCTCTGGCTGAGCGCCTACCTACTGATGCCTCGGATGGCCTGGCGGCGTGCCGTACTGGCGATCCACGGACACGGCGAGGTGGAGGCATGCGCCGGACTGCCGGGGGTGCCCGAGGACTATCATCACCGTTTCGCGCTGGCCTTGGCGCAGGCCGGGCACGCCGTACTGTGCCCGGAGCTGCGCGGGTTCGGGGTCCTCGCCGATCTCGCCTACGACCTTCCCGGGGAAACACTGGAGTACTGGCCGGATGGCAGGCAGAAGAGCACGTTGATCGCTGACGGGTTGCAAAAGGGGCGCGTCCTCCTCGGCGACACGGTGGAAGACCTGCTCCGCTGGGAGGACTGGCTGACTGCCGCCCTGGGCGCTGGAGAGATCGACGTGGCCGGGATCTCCTACGGCGGGGACCTCGCGCTGACCTACCCTGTGTTCAGCACGCGGGTCGGCCGCATCTACGCCAGCGGCAGTCTCGGCTCCTTCGACCCGATCTTCTCACGATGCCGCAACGCCGCCGCACATTGCGTGCCCGACGTCCTGCGCTGGCTGGATCGCTCGGACATCGCCGGGCTGAACGCCGCCCGTCCCATCGCGTTGCAGTACGGCGAGCGCGACGTGCCCGGCCCGGGTAACGAATCGGCCTCCTACAACGAATCCGTCGTCGCATCGGTGAACGAGTTGCGGAGCATCTACGAGGCCGCGGGTGCGAAGGATGCAGTCTCGCTGATCGTCACGCCCGAGGCGGGGCACGAGATGGACATCTCAGCGCTGACCCGATTCCTGGAAGATGCCGGATGAGCGACTACTTCCCTGCACCAGTGTGGGTTCTGGGCTTATGTGGGCTGAAGGCCTATCCAGGTGATCCCCGCCGCCACCGGCACCGGATCGCCAAAGCGATCCGGATCCAAGCCCGTCAACGCTTACGGGCCGAGACATCCACAAATCTGCCTCATGATCAATGAGACGCGACTTCATCGACTCGTCTCATCCATTCTGAGGCACCGCAGTTCAAGGAGGTCTCATGAGACAGGACAGTACTAGCTTGCCTGTTCGGGTGAAGGAGTTGGACAATCGCCTATCGTGTTGGGCATTTCCGGCTTCGAGCCGACCTTCCTCGTCGGGCTCAAAGCCGTCCGGGCGGAACGCGGACCGGGCTTGGCCGCGCTTGGTGGCAGGCGTCTGACTGGGTTCGCCCTCGTGCGTTTCGTCGAGGACGGGGACTGGTTCGCTGACTGCCCCGTCGTCTTGGACTTCGACGGTGTCCAGGTAGAGATCTGCCACTGGAAGTTCGATGAGCTATCGATCAGCTGGAACACCATCGACACGACGGCTGCGATCACCGGCTGGGAGTACGTCGAGGAGACACCTGCGTGGTCCAGCGCCGATGAACGGCTTGAGCCGTTCATCGGCCAGGAACTACGCGAGGTGGCTCTACTTGAGTGGCGGCCATCACGTCGTGACGTGGCGGCCGGCACCCTCGCGGTGGAGTTCGTCTTCGACACGGGCCGCTTCCACGTCGCCAACGCTCTTGATGAGAACAGCATCGATCTCGGCGACGCCCATCCAGAATTCGTGCGGCATCCACTGGGCTGTGGCGCGGCCTGACTAGGTCGGCCTCCGGTTGATCTCGATGACCGGCAGCAGGGTCGCCTGGGCCGGGGCGCTGATGTGCCGGGGTGTGGGCCCGGCGGGGGTGGGGACGTCGGCGAGTTGGCCGAGCAGCCGGTCCAGGGCAGCCTGGCCGTCGTCGACCGCGGCGCGCTCGTCGTCGGTGAGCGGGACGTCGGCGAGCATGCGCTGCAGGTTGTCCTTGGCTTCCAGCAGCAGCGCTTTGGAGGAGTCCTTGGGGGTGTAGACGTCGCACTTGGCGCAGGCCATCCGGTGCGGGCACTGTTCAAAGAAGGTGTAGGTTGCAGAATCCGTGCCCCAGGTCGTAGTACTGCCACGGCTCGCCAGCGGCCGCGGCTCCGCTCTCGACCGCGGCCCGGTCGATAAGGACCTCGATGGTGCGGACGTTGCGTTGGAAGTAGCCCGCGTCGTCGTAGGCCTTCGTCAGCGTGGTCGGGGTGATCTTGGCGTAGAACTGGGTGGACTGCGGGGAGCGGTGGCCAAGCCAGGCCTGCAGCTCGAACAGGGTCATGGGTTCTTTGGCGTTGTAGAGCTGTGAGGCGATGGTGGAGCGGGCCCGGTGGCTGGTGATGTTGCCACGGACGTCTGCTGTCGGGACGCCTGCTTTGCGGCAGAGCAGCGGGATGATGGTGCTGTTGATGTAGGTCGATGGGACGCGGCGGGCGCGGAAGGCGAACAGGAAGTCCGCGTGCTCGCCGGTGCGGCGGTCGACCATCGTGGGCTGGGCCGGTCGGATAGCCTGCCAGGCCTCGATGGCCTCGCCCATGAGCGGGTCGATCGGTTTGGTGAACGCGGTCCCGGTCTTATGGGTGGGCACGTCGAGCAGACAGACCGCGTCTTGGGCGAGCACGTCGGTGGCGTCACCACGAATGGTCTGCCCGTCGTGCTGCCAGCGGATGCAGCCCACCCGCAGGCGGGCGATCTCATCGCTGCGCTGGCCGCTGAACAGCCAGGTCAGTGTCACCGCGCGGACCAGCTCGAGAGGGTAGAAGAGGCCGGCCTGGGTGACGGGCAGGTCGTCGGCGGTGAGGTTGAGGCCGGCCCAAAGGAGCTTGGCCCAGATGTCGTCGGCGATCACGCGCGGGTTGGGGCCGAGCAGCGCGGCGATGCTGCGTGGGGTGGCCAGGGCTCGTTGCGGGTCGAACCGGCGGGGCAGCCATTCCCACTCCTGGCAGTCCCGGAAGAACGTCCTGACTGCGGCGAGTTGGCTGGCCTTGCTCGAGGCCTCCAGCGGTTTGCCCATCCGTTCCTTGAGGCCGACGGTGCGTTCGGCGAAGTCCCCGACGTTCATCCGATCCAGGGCGGCGGCCAGTGCCGCGCAGGTCTGCCGGGCCAGGCGGCCGGATCGGTGGCCTGGGGCTGCTCCGCAGCAGCCCACCTGCCGATCTTGAGCAGGATCGAGCGGGTTCCGTTCCTGGTGTTGGGGGTCAACGTCGAGGTGGCGTGCCAGCGTTCGACCCACTGCGTCCAGACCTGCGGTGCTCCGCCGGCCTTCGCGGTGGCGCCGCCGGTGGTCAGGACGGGCGGCCGGCAGAATCCGAGGTCGGCGACCGCGCGTTGAACGGCGTGCAGGGTGTTGAGACGTGCTCCGTTGCCGAAGAGCCGTTCGGTCCGGACGCGGTCGAACAGATCGGTGGCCAGATCTTCGAGGTGCGGGCTGCGGTTGAGCAGGAACAGCTGGCAGATCACCATCGGTAGGAGCTTGTCGTCGTTCTGGCCGAGCCGGTAGCCCCATCCGGCCAGCACAGCCCTGACCTTCTTGATCTCTTCGTCCACGCGGGTCCGTCCGAAGATTCGCCAGGCCAGCGGGAGACGTTGGAAGCTGCCCAGCCGATGGAACTCGTTGAACCCGCCGAGCAGGTAGGCGTGGTTGGCCACGTAGGAGCGGACCGCATCGTCTGCCCAGGCGGGTACCGACTGCCGGAATCCGGTCTGGTCGGCGCCGAGTACGTCCACCCATTCGGCGGCCGTCCAGCCCCAAAACGCCCGTCTGGTCTGCGCGCAGCGCAACAGGAGTAGCGCTGTCGCATCGGCCATGGCTCGGCGGCGGTGGCTGGTCGGCGGAGAGTCCAGGCTCCCGTCAGCCAGTTCCAAGGGGCGCAGCAGCCGTCTGATCGCCGCCCAGCCCGGGGCCTGAGGATCGTGTCGCTTCAACCGCCGCAGGTTCTCCAGGCCGAGTTCGCTGATCGCGGTGACCTCGGCCTCGCGGAGGACAACCTCGGCGTCGTGGAGATCCGCGGGGATCGGCCAGGACCAGCGTCCTTCAGCGAGTTCGCTGGCGGCCGTGGTCAGTGCCGCCGTCACCGCGCCGCCTGCGCGGTGGTGCCGGTGAGCATCTGAACCCTCCAGGCGTGGATGTGGTCCATCCCGCTGGCCAGCTTCTGCGCCAGGTCACGACCCGACAGATGGATGTAAGCCAAGGTCGACTCGGTCGACCTGTGGCCGGCGAACGTCGCGATCGCGTGCAGCTCCCAGCCCATGCGCGCCAGGTCCGTCAAGCACAGGTCCCGTGTCGTATGCGTGGAGAACTGCGGCACTCCGGCCTCCAGAGCGAGCCCGCGAACGACCTTCGACCAGGTCCACAAGCTCAGCGGCTGGGCGTGGTTGCGACGCGACTCCGACAAGAACAACGGACCGCGTGCCCGGCTGATCGTGGCCCGGTGCGCCAGGTAGGACGTCATGAGCGCCCCGGTCGCCGCCGAGTACGGCACCACCCGTTCCAGCCGGTTCTTCGTCGTCTCTGCCCGGACCCGCAACGTCCGATGCGCCGGATCCAGATCATCGGTCCGCAGCGAGCACAGCTCCTCCCGGCGCAGCGCCGCGTCATAGGCCAGCGCCAGCATCAGCCGGTTCCGGATGCCCTTGCCACGAGCCACCTGCAGAACCCGCATCCACTGCTGCTCGTCCGGGATCCACGGCAACTTCGACAATCGCGGTACCAACCCGCGCTGCTGACCGCCGAAGCGTCGGCCGGGTGTGTACTTCCCGCGCCCGACCGGGTTGCTCTCCCGCAGGCCTTCCTCGATCAGGAAGTCGTAGAACAGCCTGACCGGCACCAGCCGCTGCTGGATCGTCGCGTTCGACAACCCGGTCCCCGAGTCCAGGGACACCAACTTCGCGCCGTGCCGGTTCGGCCGGGTCGCCAGCTCCCGCACGAACACCGCGACGTTTGCCTTGTTCGCGGTGACCGGGTCGACGCCGTCCCGCTCGCACACCTCCAGGTACTCCGTGATCCCACGCGCGTAGGCATCGATCGTCCGCGGCGCCCGACCCAGATCAACCCAGATGCCCAGCCACTCGGCCGCCTTGTCGTACCTCCCCAGGACTGGCCACTTCTCCTCCAACACCAACGTGCCCAACACTGCCCCTCAAGTACGTGACGAGAACCGAAGAGGACATGATCACCCCAACGGTCTGATTCCACGTAACTTGTAAGATGCTCAAACGGCAGATGTTCGGCCGGGCCAACTTCGACCTACTCCGCAAACGCGTCCTCCTCGCACCATAGCCGCTGATCACCCACAGTCACCGGGCCACAGAGAATGCGCCAGAACCCCAACTGGAGGAACGACCTTGGCCCCGTGGCCCTGGTCTGCTCGGCTTGTCCCGGGTCGATGGCGGGCGGGATGATCAAGCTTCCACCTCAGCCATCAACGGACCTCAGGCCCGAACGGCGATCATCCCGGAGCCGGAGTGCCCCGCCGGAGGCAGAATTTGTTGCTGGAGGGTTGCTCACCCTCCTCCGTGCGGTGTTCATCACACCGACATGAGAGAATCGGCCGATGATCTCGCTGACGACTGGGCGGCTCCTCCTGCGTAGCCCAAACGAGGACGATATCGATCCGCTCGCCACGATGAATGCTGACCCGGAGGTCATGCGCTACATCGGCGATGGGTCGGTGTTGCCTTTGGATCGCGATCGGACTGCGGCTGGGATCGCCCGTGTTCAACGAGAATGGGAAGAGCGTGGCTTCGGCATGCTCTCCGTGATCGTGCAGGAGACTGGGCAGTTCGCCGGGTGGGTGGCGCTGACGGTACCGACCTTTCTTCCCGAGATTCTTCCTGCGGTGGAGATCGGGTGGCGTCTGAGTCGCCAACACTGGGGGGCCGGCTATGCCACAGAGGCCGCTGGAGCGCTGCTGCGATTCGGGCTCATCGACTGTAGTCTCGACCGCGTCGTTAGCATCCGGCATGTCGACAACGTTCGCTCAAAACGAGTCATGGACAAGATCGGTATGCGGTTTGGGTTCGAAACCGTCGTGCCTGCGCATGGCCAACCTGTCGTGGTCCACGAGATCACCCGTGCTGAGTTCGATGCTTTCGAGATGACGACGACGGCTCCGTAGGACGGCCTCACGCGTGAGTTCTTTTGGCGTAGGCTCCGCGTTCGGGCCTGGTCGCGGCCCGAGTGGCGGGCGCGCGCGAGAACGGCCCCCAGGCCGCACGCGCAGCGTGCGGCCCGCAAGCTCGGGCCGCGCGGCGGCGCACGCCGCCGCCTTCGCTCGTACCGCTCGATAGCGATGGCCTGCAGGTGAGGAACAGCACGTCAAGATCATTGTGAGTGCACCGCAGTCATGATCACAGAAGACGATCACCCACCGTCACCGAATCACGGAAAGTGTGCCAGAACCCAGTTGGGGGCTCCACCTTGTCCCCGTGGCCCTGGCCCGCCTCCCCTTCGGGCGGGACGACGGCGGACGGGAGCGTCAGGAGGCAGGGGTACGCGCGTCGCGCTCAAATAGCCAGGTGGTGGGCGTGATCGTCGTGCCATTAGCGTGCCATTAAGGGCGGTCAGCAGCGGTCAATCACGGACACTCGCGGACCGTCCTCCGCGCAGGTCGAGGCCGTTGCCATCGAAGATCAGACCGATTTGCAAGCAGGAAGTCAGGAGTTCGAATCTCCTAGGCTCCACCAGCAAGAACACACCCCCGCTTAAGATCGGTAAGCGGGGGTGCGTGTCTATCTGAGTGACTACGTATCTTCGGCCGCAGGAAAGATACTGTCCATCGCTTCGGCACCCTGCAGGAGCACAGGGCGCAACTGGAAGCGGTAGACCGTCTCGGTGACCACGGTGGTCGCATGGCCCACCAGCTGCGAGATGTCCTCGATCGGAACTCCCGAGTCCGACAGGAATGACACGAAGCTGTGCCGAAGCTCCCTCGGCGTCCACTCCGCGCCGGCCAGGCCCGCGTTGTCGGCCACCTTCCGGAAGTCGCGCCGTACGTTGGCCGCACTCAGCGGTGTTCCGTTCTTGGTGCAAAACACCAGGCCCGTGCCGGTCGGCGCGCCCTCTGCACTGGCCTGCTTCTGCTCCTGCGTCTCCATCAGGAGACGAAGCGCCTTCACCGCTCGCGCATCCACGTGACCGTGGGACAGATCAACTCGCCACGCCGCCCCGAGTAGCTGACCAGTCACCGCTGGGCTGCCGTGGAGGTGACGAGGGGATGGCGTTGTCGATGAGGACGGCGGCGATGGCGGCGGCGGTGGGGAAGGATTCACTGTTGAGGACTCGGGCGCGGGCCGAGGCGCCGTCGAGCAGTAGCGCCAGTTGTTCGCCGAGTTGTTCGGGGTTGGTGGCGCCGGCTTCGCGGGCGGTTTCGGTGAGCCGCGCGGCGATGGCGGTCTTGTAGTCGCGTGCGTACTGGGATGCGGGGTGTTGGGGGTCGTGGAGTTCGACGGCCGCCGCGATGTAGGGGCACAGGGGCGTGGACGCGGGCATGTCGAAGGCGGCGATGAGTCGTTCGCGGGGCGTGAGGTCGGTGCGGTCGAACACTCCGGGCATGACGTCGGGATCGAATCGGCGCAGGTATTCGGCGACGAGTTCGTCCTTGCTGGTGAAGTGCTGGTAGGCCGTGCGCTTGGACACCTGGGCAACCGCACAGAGTTGGTCCATGCCGGTGCGGTTGATGCCCTGATCGCGGAACAGCTGCTGTGACGCGCTGAGGATTCGCTCGCGCGCGCCCCTGCCACGGCGCCGGCCCAGGGGGCCCTTCTCCAACTCCGTCATGTCCCCAGTGTAGCCCTGATGGGTACCTATCGGTGTACATAGCTTGCGCTCCGGTTGGCCATCCGATACGTTACGCAAACAGTACGGTGTACATAGCTTGCAGACTGTCCCGAATACCCAACTCCAAGAGGAGTGATCGTGGGAAAGCTCGATGGCAAGGTAGCGGTGATCACCGGCGGATCCACCGGCATGGCACTGGCCGGCGCCAAGCTGTTCGTCGAGGAAGGAGCTCACGTCTTCATCCAGGCCCGGCGGCAGGAAGCACTGGACGACGCCGTCAAGCTGATCGGCCGCAACGTCACCGCCGTGCAGGGCGACGCCGCCGAACTGGACGACCTGGACCGCTTGTACGACACCGTCAAGCGGGAAAAGGGCTCGATCGACGTGCTGTGGGCCAGCGCCGGGATGGGGGAACCGGCCGTCCTCGGCGAGATCACCGAGGAACATTTCCACCGCGCCTTCTGGCTCAACGCGCGCGGCACCCTGTTCACCGTGCAGAAAGCACTGCCGCTGATCAACGACAACGGCTCGATCTTCATGACCGGATCCAACGCCTCACTCGGCGCCTTCCCCGGCTGGAGCCTCTACGCCGGAAGCAAAGCCGTCCAGCAGGCCTGGGCCCGCGTCTGGCTCAACGAACTGCGCGACCGCAAGATCCGGGTCAACGTCCTGACCCCCGGCCAGGTCGCCACCGCCAAACAGGAAGAACTGTTCGACGAGGCCACCAAGGCCGCATTCGAGTCCCTGATCCCCCGCGGAAAGATGGGCCGCCCCGAAGAAATCGCCACCGTCGCCCTGTTCCTTGCCTCCGACGACTCCAGCTACGTCAACGGCCTGGAACTGGTCACCGACGGCGGCACCACCGCCATCTGACCACACACCGGAATACCGCGGGTCCCCCCGCAACAACCCAGTCGCCACAAGGAACTGATCTCGAACGCGGACATCCGCAACACGCCGAAATGTTGCGCGGGCGGCCGACGCGCTGGGCCCGACCCGACACGAACGAGACACAGCAAAACCTCGAGAACAGGAAGAGAGCACACCTCATGGGCAACATCACCATCATCGGTACGGGGAACATGGCCCGTACCATCGGCACGCTGGCGGTAGCGGGCGGCAACACCGTCGAGGTCATGGGCCGCGATCAGTCCAAGGCCGATGACCTGGCCAAGGCTCTCGGCGGCGGCGCGACGGCGGGAAAGTGGGGCGCCGTCCCGGCCGGGGACATCGTCATCACGGCCCTGTTGTACGACGGTGTCGTTTCGGTCGTCGTCGAGTACGGAGACGCCCTCGCGGGCAAGGTCATCGTCGACATCAGCAACCCCTTCAATGCTACGTTCGACGGGCTAGCCCACAGCGAGGAGACCTCGATCGCGCAGGAAGTCGCCAAGGTGGCCCCGGCCGGCGCCAGTGTGGTGAAGGCATTCAACACCATCTTCCGTAATGTCCTGGAGAAGGGCCGACCCAACGTCTTCATCGCCGGCGACAGTGCGCAGGCGAAGGCGAGCGTGAAGGCATTCATCGAGAGCATCGGGCTGCGCCCGCTGGACGTTGGCGGCCTGAAAATGGCGCACTGGCTGGAAGGAGTGGGCGTGGTCACGGTGGGACTCGCCGGCAACGGGGTGGGCCACTGGGACTTCGCTCTCGGCGTCAACGAATTTACCGGCTGAAGCTCACCGAGAGGCATGCACACGCGAACGGCGGCTTTACCTAGCGCGTCCTGCCCGGTTAGGGCTACTCTGCCCAACGAGGAGATGCCCCGAAGCCCACCTTTGTGAGCGGTTTGAAATGCCTCTGATCTGCCTGGCCTTTCGGGGCTTTGTTCATGGAAGCTGTCTGGGACGATCGCCAGACTCAACATGGCAAATCGACCTATCGGTGGTGAAACGTGGCCGACGAACCCTTAGGCAAGATAGTGATCGCCCGTCAACGCAGCGGATGGCGTGATCGGTCTCGCGCCTACACGGTTCTTATAGACGGCGCACAGGTAGGCTCGCTTCGCCGCGGAGGCGTCCTTGAGATCGACGTATCTCCTGGACAACACGTCGTACAGCTCAAGATCGACTGGACCGGCAGCGCGCCTCACAACATCACAGTGCCACCTGCGAGCGAAGTAAACATGATTGCTTGTTCAGGAAAGGCATGGAGAGCACTGATCGACATGATCACAGGTGCCGAATGGTGCACATTACAAGTGATTGAAGATCGCCCGCCGCGTTGACGTCGATGATCAGTACATGAGGGAGGATGCAGCAACCAAGTGCAGCAACTGCATCGGCCATCAACGACCATTCGCGATCTGCATGCACAGCCTGACCACCGCAACGACCCTAGCGACCTCCACGCCGCGAGTTCGGGACGAAGAGGCAACGATCACCGGCCACGGCCCGCCCCTCCGAACCTGAGTGTCCAACTGAGTGACAACGGCCTAAAACCACCATGGACTCTCAAGACGGCCCTGCACATCGCCCCCAGCATCACCTGCACGTTTCGCCACACCGCGCAACTGTTCGACTTCGTTTGCAAGCAGGAAGTCAGGAGTTCGAATCTCCTAGGATCCACCCCAGGTCACAGGCCACTCCCATGATCGGGAAGCGACCTTTCCGATCTTGTACAGCTGCGAGCTGCAGCTACGGCGCCGTACGTCCCCAACCCTTGGACGCGGGCACGTGGGCCCCTCACCGCCGCCAAACTCAGCTGTGGGGCTTTTGTCAGGGCCACCCTCTACCCTCGCGGTACTACCGCTCTGCTACGCGGGGGGTAGATGTGCCTTGAGGGGGATACATGCCGAGAAGGGTTAGCTCCAGTGCCGTAAGGGCGGCATTGCGTAAGGCCCAACAGGAACAGAATCGTCAGATCAAGCAGGCCCAGGCCAAGCTTCAGCACGAAGTTGATCAGTACAACCGGAAGGTTGAGCGGCATAACCAGAAAGTGATCGTAGACTACAACCGGCACGTCGCTGCATTACACGGTGGAAGAGCGTCAGCTCGCTGACCGGATTCAAGAGGCGATCTCGGTTCAGGACGCACGAGAGTAGGACGTGTTCCTGAGCTACGCGCGCATTGACGGGTCGCAGGTGGCTGGCGAACTGCGGGAACACCTTGAGGGCCTGGGCGTGGCGGTTTGGTTCGATGAGATCGCCATCCGCCCCGGTAAGAGTCAAGCTCTTCAGATGGATCAAGGGCTGCGGCGTGCGCAAGCTGGTATCGCGCTTCTTACGCCTGCATACCTCGCTGGCCGCTTCTGGACGGAGCGAGAGCTAGGAGCCCTGCTAAACAAGCCCACCCTTATCCCTGTACTGCACGGTGTTACGTTTGAGGACGTCGCGCAGTACAGCGGCATTCTGCCGGACCTTGCAGGGTTCGAGACTAGCCGCGACTCCGTAGCCGAAATCGCTGCGAAGATTGCAGGCGCGGTTCTGCCTGAGATTGACTAGACGTAGTAAGGCCACGGTTGAAGTGGCCTTACTACGTGAGCGTCAAAAAATGAAATGTTCGCCGAGTCGCTTGAGCGCCTGGCGCGTCTCGTCAGATGAGACCTCGCTGTAGATGTTGATGGTCACGGAAGTCTGGCTGTGCCGGAGGATCTGCATGGCTGCACGGGGATGAACATTCAGGGCTACCAGCAGGGATGCACAGGTCTTGCGAGTGGCGTGAACATGGATCCTGCGGACGCGGGACTTCTCACCAGCGTTGGCAAAGCTGCGCCTGAAGTGCGACGGCTCGATAGGCCGACCGCTGGCGGTGGTGAAGACTAGCCCTGTCTCCTGCCGGTCGTCCCCCGCCGCTTCCCGGGCGATGTCGCGTGCCCGTTTACGGGCGCGGAGGGCCGTCGTGACGATCTCCGGGAAGGGCAGCGTCGCGTCGGACGCGTCGGTCTTTCTCTGGCGGTGCAGCAGCTTGCCCGCGACGCGCTGGAGCTGCCAGCCGATCGTCATCTCAGCCTGGTCGAGATCGACGTCCTCCCAACGCAGCCCGAGAGTTTCACCCAGCGATCCCGGCCTTCGGACTGGGAGCATGCACGGTCGTTTTCGCCAATGCAGCGCAGGCGGTGTTGCCGGACATCGTCGCGACGCCGCTGCTGCATGAGGCGAACGGTCATCAGCAGACGATCATCACGATCGGCCTGCAGTTCGCGAGACCAGGCCGGGGTCAGGTAGGGAAGGTCCTGGCGGAACTTGTCCGACGATGCCTGATGAGGAGGCCGGACGCGTCACCGGCCTCCTATCGCAATCCTCACCTATCAGCGGGTGCGACCGAATCGCTGTCGCTCGCCGGGCTGCGCCGCCTTCAGCTCCGCGGCGAGGTCGGCGGCAGGCTTGCCCCTCATCTCCTCCTCGAGGGAGGGGCCGTCCGGCTCTGCGGCCGCCGGATCGTGCCCGTCCGACGTGGCGGTCTGCAGCCGTCCTTCGGACTCGCCGTTGCCGATCACTCCGCCGTCGTACGGCAGCAGGGACTTCTCCCCGAGGCCGCGCCACTGCCCAGGGACGACCTCCCCGTCGTCGGTGTATCCAGGCACCCAGGCGATGGCCAGGATGTAGGTGTGCCCGACCTCTATGCGAGGCTGGCCTTCCATCGCCAGCAGACGCCTGCCGTCCTCACCGAACGTCCAGCCGGCGGCGGGCCAGACGAAGCGCGGCTCCGGCACCGGCTTGGCCGCACCCTCGTGGGACCAGAGCGTCTCCTTGACCGCAAGGGTGACCTCGCGTGGCAGGTAGCCCTGCCCGGCCGCGCGCTCATCCTTGTTGGCGGGCAGTTCCCGCTCCGCCTCGGCGGTGACGACGACCACGTGGTCGGCATAGGTCACCCAGTCCGAGGCGGTGTGACTCGGCAGCCGATCCGACCCATGCGCCAGGACGACCCCGCCTGTGCCGCCACCGTCGCCCCGGCTCTGGACACCGTTCATCGTGAACGCCGTCGCCAGGACACCGCCGACCAAGACCGCCCCTGCCACAGCGGCCGCCCATGCTTTGCTGTGCTTCACCGTCGCCCCCTCAGTAGGCCGCATTGATGTGGTCGGCGTTGACGCTGCCGAGTACGGCGTCGGACGGTACGGGCGTCTTCATGCACCCGAGCTGGTGGTGCGTGTTGCTCACCGGGGGATCGGCATTCTGGCCGTGCAGCAGCCCGACTGCGTGCCCTGCCTCGTGGCAGATCATCCCGTTGCTGTAGGAGCCCGCCTGGATGCGCACCATGTGCTGGTCGCAGGTGTGTAGCTCCAGGGGATCGTCGCACCACGACATGCCTTCGTAGCTGCCCGGCACGTCACCCTCGGCGAAGATGAGGTCCGTTTCGTTGTCGCCGGTCCAGACCGGATCGGAGACGAGGTGAACCTCCAGAGCCGTGGGGCCGTACTGTTCCTTCAGTACCGTCGCGACGCGAGTCTTCTCCGCAGACTCGAGACTGTTCTCCCGGAAGACTGTCCAGTAGGCATTGTCGCTCCGGCACACGTTTCCCGACCCGTACTTGTCACCCTTCGTGCAGACGCGGTCGTAATTGGGATTAGGCACCATGTTGTAAAAATCGGCGGCCCACGCAGTACCGGTAATAAGCGCCAGCGCCGTTGCGGTGGCGATAACGACCTGCCACCGTCGGCCCCGAGTCGAGCCCTTGATGTCAGGTAGCTGCACGATCATCTCATCGACTCCAGATCCGATTCTGTTTTTTAGTGACAATGGTCGGGACTGTTCTTTGGATGCGTGGAGGCATCGTTCATCTCCATTGTGTTGCGACGTCAACCACTTAGGCTTACAGTCGGGATTTGATGCGCGACAGACGAAGGCGATGGCATTTCTTGTGCAACAGCGGCCGGTCGGAGATGGCGTTGCATACAAGCCTGCGGCGAGGTGCTTGAGTGCGCGGCAAACGGACCCGCCGGGTCGACTGACGCTGATCAGGCGCAGCTACTCGTCTTACTGGTTCGGTACGAACTGATCGTGTTGTTGCCGATCTTGTTGTTCGACAAGCTTGCTTGACGTGTCCCGGGAGCGAAACTGCCGTCGGACCCGGGACCAGCGTCGCCGGCCGGCTCGTTGTGAAAGGGAAAGTGCTGGCCCCTAGGCCACGACGTCGTCCTGCCAGCCAAGATTGACGTTTCGGTCACAGTCGCATTCGACCGGCTTGCTCGCGGTCGCAGTGCTCGTTGTGACAGAGCTCGAGAACGCCGCGCCGGCGAGAGCGAGGGCGGCGGTGACCAGGAGAACCGCCTTGCGCATGATCACTTGGCCTCTCATGTGCTGGGAGTCCCTGATGTGGGGTTGTCTGACTCTTGTGAGTCTGGATCACCTGGCGACCTGATGTCAGCATCTGCGGCTGGCAGAATGCTGCGATGGCAGGACGATGCCGACACCTTGGGTGACTATTCCTTGCCGACCGGCTCGGCGTCCAGCCACCCGGCGCGGGCGGCCAGAACCCCCGCCTGGAAGCGGCTCTTGGCATTGAGGGCGGCCAAAATCTCCGCGGCAAGGCGCCGTTCCGTCCTCACCGAGACTCCCAGCTTGCGGGCGCACACCTCGTCGGTGTTGCCTTCGGCCATTAAGTTGAGCAAGGAAAGCTGCTGTCGGGTCAGGCCGTTCTCCTGCCGTTCCGGCGCTATCCCAAGCGAGGCCGCCTCCTGCCAGTGTTTCTCGAAGAGCGCGCACAGCGCGATGATCACGCTGTGTTCATAGACGAGCATTGCGCCTGCCGCGGTTTCATCCGCACGTTGCGGGAGCATGGCAACCCGGCGGTCAAAAATGATCATCCTCAGTGGCAGGACCGGTAAAGTGCGAACCTCTGCTCCCTGCTCGACGAGCCACCTCGCATAGCTGAGGGTCGAGGGGTCGTTCGCGAGGCTGTCCAGGTAGATCGAGCGCATTCGTGCGCCGCGCTCCAGCACCGCCCGATCCTGAGGTCGGCTGGCCTTCATGTTCTCTTCGGTCTGCGGACCGCCGTCAACGAACGCCATGATGTCGGACTGGCACTGGCGGCCCAGCCCTTCAATCTGTGTCCTGATGGCGTCGATTCCCCTCAGATATTTCGTCTGCTGCCGGTGCGGCGGCCAGTTCCGCGCAGCGAACTCCGCGATAACGTCGGCGATCACGGAACGGCTCGCGGTCACTTCCCGCTGACGCTGGAGGAGATCGGCCTCACGCTGGGCCAGCAGCGCGGTGAGACTGATCTCCGGATCGACGACGTGAAACTCGCCTGGCCGCTCCCAGGACTGTTGGATTAAGGCCAGCCGCGTCAGCTCGCCAAGCACGTCGTGGAGCCGCATCGGCGACAGCTCTACCCGCGCTGCCAGCTCCGCGGCTCGCAAGAGGGGGTTCTGCAACATCTCCCGGTAGACGGCCTGGGCATCCGGGCTCAGCCCGAGCACGTCGAACATCTTCTATATCACCTCGCTCTTGAGGATCTCCTGGAGCATGGCATGAGGGAGCTGGCCCTGAAGCGAGGACCTGCCCGCTGCATGAGTGATGTTCATTGGCGGTAGGCGAGGCGGCGCAGCAGGATCTCCGCCGGGCCACGGTGTCCGATGCGCCGCATGACATCGGCGATGACAAGCGAGATCAGCCACGTTGCCGCGGCCACGCCCAGGGCGCCCACAAGGCCGAGATCGTCCTGGAGCCCCAGCCCGTAGGGATGGAAGACTGCGATGAACACGGTGGACTGGAACAGGTACAGGCTCATGGAACGCTGCCCGAGCGCTTCGATGGTTGTGGTCAGGCGGCCCCGCCGCCGCACGGCTGCGATCGCGATCAATCCGATGATCGCGGCCATGCCGATTCCGCCCAGATATCCGGTGAGCGGCTGCGCGAGCGCCACGATCCACACTGCGACGCCCGAGGGCCGAGCCCACACCCCTGCCTGGATGAGACCAGCGGGAACGGAACCGACGACAGACAGCACCGTGGTGATCGCCACGGTACGGACCAGGAACCTCCGGTTCCGAGCGGGCTCGTCCAAGATCCGCCGCCGGGCCGCCCACATGCCGGCGACCACCCCGGGAACGACCGAGATGACGCCGAGGGCCAGGGCATAGGGCCAGCCCTGGAGCCGGGCCAGGAACATCTCTCCAATGCCTCGGTCATCGGCGGCGATGCTGCCCATGGCGTATGGGGAGATGTTCTGAGACATCGCGAGCCACATGGCGAATCCGACCACCAGGGTGGCGGGGAGCAAGCTGATCCCCGCCGTCCAGAGGAGGGTGGAGTCCTTGGCCCGCAGCATGCCGGCGAGCAGGACGCCGGCCATGCCGTACACCGCGAGAATGTCGATGGGGACCAGCACGGCCACATGGATAAAGCCGATCGCGACCAGCCACCATCCTCTGCGGCGCTGCAGCTTGCGGACGCCCACCCAGTCATTGCCGCGTCGCAGCTGCCGCTCCAGCAGCTGCACCAGCGCGTAGCCGAACAGAAACGCGAACATCGGCCGCGCATGGTTGTGGACGAAGAGCAGGTGGAAGAAGCCGGCGATCTCGTTGGCCACGGCGGAGCCGCGGTCGACGTCGACCACGAACAGTGGTGCGTGGGCGAAGGCTATGGCCAGCAGCATGAGGCCGCGGGCCAGGTCTGGGGCCAGGGCTCGTGCGGCCAGGCCGGTCGGGCCATGCGGTGGAGCTTGTTCCTGGGGGGACGTCCTCAAGACCGATCTCCTCAATGACTTCTGCCGTAAACGGCGTCATTCCTCCGGTTCGGTCTCCTCGGTGTCACCTAGAGCATGCTTCTGGATTTGCTCTAGGAGTGCCGAGGAGCCCTGCAGGTTCCGCATCAGATGCTCGATCGACATGAGCGCCAGTCCTTGCTGGGGATCGCCGAGCACGAGCAGCTTGTCGCCCGGTCTGATCCCGAGATCGCGGCGCGCCTGAGCCGGGATCGCGATCTGGCCCCGCTCGCTGACCGTTACCGCGCCATAGAAGCCCCGGCCACCAGGGCCGTAGAAGGGTTTGCTCTCGTTGGAGGCCATGGGACCGTCTCTTCCGTCATCCAAAACATGCTTGATATGCAAAAAATATCATGTAAAGCATGCCGGTAGCCGGACTGCTTGACGTCGGCCGCGGCCACCTGCGCGGCGAGCCAGTGGATCTCCTGCAACGCTGTCCCCGCCGATCGGTTGTGCGCCGGGCTGGGTGTGTAGGTGTGGTCCGGGCCGGGCAGGGCCAGGCTGCCGTCGCGGCCAGGGCGGCGCTGGTTCGGGGGACGGCCGTCACGGCACCTGCCAGCGGGACCGCTCCCAGCAGGCCCAGAACGGACCGCCGCGAGGGTCGCCAGACGTCTGGCCGCGCGTCGCATTCCTGTGCACCAACGGGTCCTCCTTCTACGAGAGCCGATCAGGTGGAGGCGATTCAACGAGGCGGCGTGTTTCCCCGCCGTTTCCCCCACGCCCGGCGGATAGGCGCTCCCGGCGAACCGCGAGGAGGAAACGGTGCGGATCATCCACTCGGCCACAAAGGAACATCGAGAAAGCAAACGCTGCGGGGACTCGGACCCCGCCGCTCAGGAAAGGACCTTCTCGTGATTCGTGCGACAGCCACTCGCGTCGCCGACCTAGCGTCCGTGGCGCTGGCGCTGACCGTCGCCACCCCGTTCCTGCTATCGCCACCGACAGGCCACGGCGGGCGACCTCAGCGATCGCAAAAAGGTCGGGAGAGCACGAGATCGGCGTCCACTCGTCGCAACCCGTCGAAACCCCAGGTGTTGACGCCCTCCAGGTCGACCTCGTTGTAGATGCGGACTGCAAGGTCGCGCAGCGAGCGGGCGAGCCGGGCGTACTCGAGGTGGGTGAGGTCGAGTCGCTCCGCGCCGTAGGCGTGCAGGAAGCGCACAGGGTCGGGCCCGCACAAGGCGGCGAACACATCGTGCTCGCGTGGTGCCAGCATCGCGTGACCCCAGTCGAGCAGCGTCGCGATGCGACCGTCGCGGTCAACGAGGACGTTGTGAGGGAACAGGTCGTGGTGGCACACGACGTGGGGCACGTCGATCGCGCGTGCCCGTTCGATCACCGCTTCGAGCCGGTCAACGTTGGCGATGATCTCGTCGCGGCGGTCGACGATCCAAGGGTGGTCGTGCCGGTCGCGCAGCACCTCGATGCACCACTCGTCCATATCGGTGCGGGGCAGGACGAGGTCAGTTACCTCGTGCACGGCGCGCATCGCCCGCGCGATCGCGTCAGCGTCGTTCCACGTTCCCTGGCGGCCGTCGACGAACGGGAACAGCGCGTAGCGCCGGCCATGATGCTCGGAGGTGTACGAGCCGTCAAGTGCTCGCTCCGCCGCAGCAACGGGGATGCCCCGAGCTGCCAACTCAGCGGTCAGCGCCAGACCAGCGTCGCTGTCGGGCTGCTGACGCCAAAGTTTCACGAACCAGCGCCCGTCGGTGAACGCATCCGCTTCGAACCCGCCCGGATGCGGCCGCAGCTCGCCCACCTCGACACCGAAGGCGTCGCGGACCTGAGTCGTCGTCGGCGGTCGTACTTCGCTCCACACAGACCCAGGACGCTACCGCTGCCGAGGGCAGCCGGTCGACGTCTTTTTGCGAGCATCGGCTCGACGTGGCCGACCCGCCGGTGTTGAACGTCCGGCGCAGCTCAGACCATCCGGGCTACCAGGACAACGCTGCCCTCCTGAGCCGGGTGGCGGTGGATGATGCCGTCACGATCGCGGACTTCGGTTCCCGCAGTTCGTGGCTGGGGCGATCGCCGCCAAGCCCCTCCAAGTGAGTTCGTCGGGTCTTTCCATCGGGTGACCGTGGCTCAGGTGACAACCGCGCCGACGGAAGTTACGTGCTGGCCGATCTTGCTAACACAGGCAACAACAGCCCTGGACGATCATGGATGAGGACGGACGGTGAGGATGCACTCCAGGGCCACGGCCGGCTCGTTGAGGAGTGGGCAGGCGAGATCGCGTCAATCTATCCTGGTAACGCGAACGATGAGCACAAGGCGCAGATGCTCCGCGACGATGAAGTTGAGGAACCCGCGGCCGCCGAACAGATCGAGCGTCCGAAGACCTCCCCCATGCAGCGGGCCTCTGCCGGCGCGGGTCGCGTCCGTCCCTAGGACCGCGAGTTGGCCGGCAAGCCGCTCAACCTCAAGGATGACGGTCGGTGGGAGCCCAGCAATGACATGCTCAGCGTCGGGGTGGTACTCCCAAGTCCAGGCGTCACTCACCGACGGCCTCTCGGCGCGCCGATGCCGTTATCTGGTCGATTTCAGCCAAGGCTGAGTCCAACTTGACTCGGTCGGTGGCGGTGGCGACTTCTGTCTCCAATTCGTGCAGGCGGGCCGCTCGGGCGGGGTAACGCTGAATCGCCACGAACTCGCCCCATTGCTGCAAGAAGTTCTGCAGAGGTGCCACGGTACTCTGGCGCGCCGCCTGCTCTGTCGCCTGGTCGAGGTGGTCAACAAATTGGCTTAGGTAGGCCGGAGCGATCTGAGCAACTGCCGCCCGGAGGGCAGCGGTGGTCAGTGGCGGGCGAGGGATCAGTGCCTCGCTGTCTTGACGCGGGGACATCGTTGACCTCCAAGCTGTTGCGCTTCCACGCTACCGATACCACTGAACCCTTTCCACTCTGGAATCGCAGGTCGAACGCCCTGATGTAGATGATGTAGATGGCCAGCGTCCTCATGTTGCTGGCGACAGGACTCCCGGATCGCGCAAACGTCAGGATGAACCTGCACCGGATGAAGAGTCTGACCTTCGACTCGGCGTCAAGACTGTGCCGCCGGACGACCAGTACACGAGCGATGACTACCGCTCCTTCAGCCGCGCTGATCCAGCACGAGAAGAGGGAAAGGCGATGGTTCGGCGAGGACTGCGAGCGACGACACAAGCGTCGATCTTGCTTACGCGGATGCTGACAATAGCCCTGGACACCATGGGCGACATGGTGGAGTCCGCGTAGACAGATGCCCCTTCCGAACAGGCCTTTCTGACGCCCGTATACGCCCTTAGACGATCCGAACTGACTACGGACAGATGCCAGACTCCCCTGATCCTGACCTACGGTGAGGCCGATGCGAGGGCTGCCCCGGGCCGGGACTACCCGGAAGAAAGCGCGAGGAAGGCGCAGAGCAGAAGGAAGAGGGCCAGAACCAGACTGCACCGCCGCCACGACAGGCGCGGCGCGCTCACCAGGGCGGCCAGTGGGTAGGCGAACAAGCCGGCGACCACGCCGACCGGCACGTCGGCGAGCTCCCAGATTGGCACCAGGAAGAAGGGCGCCAGCACGGCGACGGGCCACGCCGGGCGCACCCGAAGAAGGTGCAGCAGCGGCCAGGCGAGCACGACCGCCGCCCAGTTCCCCACCGTCCACGCGTCGCCCAACCGGCCGACACAGCCGAAGTGGCCGCAGCGCGAGTCGTCGGACAGAGCGGCTACGAGCAGCAGCCAGCCGAACTGGACGAAGGGCAGGATGATGCCGGCGAGCCCGGCGGCGACCACCCGCTCGGCAAGCCGCCCTTCGGCGGCGGGTGAGACACTCGCGTTGCCCATATCCACACCGCAAGCATCTGATCCGACCGTCTCGCGATGCACACGCATTGATCACGATTCAAGTGGGGACGCAGCCGGTAATACGCCACGCCGCTGACCATGCTACGGATCAGTTGTCGGCGTCCTGCCGTGTGCTCAACGCTGTACAGCAGAGAAGTACAGCATGCCGAGCTCGGTGAAGAACGCGACAGCCGCGTCCAGATCGTCGACGACGATGGCGACGTTGTCCATCCGCTGAATGGTCATGTCTCCGAGCATAAGAACGCGGCTCGCCGCTTGTGGGGATCCGGCGGCTAGAAGCCGGAGTTGCCGGGGCTTCTGACGATGGTGAACGTGGTGGTCGGGTTGGAGAGGCCGCCGGACGGGTGCCCGAGACCTTGGTGTTGGAGAAGGTGGCGCTGCCGGTGATGTTGTCGATGACGATGCCGTAGGTGCCGGTTCGAGGACGAGCGATGGACAATACCGGCTGTTAGCCGCGAACCCGCTGAAGCCATCCTTCTGTTCGCAACCTTGCAAAGACCGGTAATCCCTATCAGGATGAAAAGCCGATGAGATCGGCTAACGGGCGCCCTCGCGCCTTCCCCTTTTACATCGTGTGCGATGTATCGCATTCGATGCACACCGCCCGCGAGGATGGGCGGCCCACCCCCTTCGAGATTCTCTCCAACTGTGTGGGTGAGCTGCTTTTCGAGCTGGAGGCGGGCGATCCCGGCGTCAGTGAGGCCGCGCATGTCGCCGTGGTGTCCTTCTCCGACAAGGTCGAGCTGGTGCTTCCGCTGACCAGGCCGTGTGACGCGATCAGGGTTCCGGCCCTGAAACCTGGCAGGCAGACGGATTATCTGACGGTCTTCAGCGAGCTCGTGAAGATCATTGAGAAGGATTACCGGAAGCTGTCCAAGCAATTCGACGTGCGGGCGCCGGTTGTCTTCTTCATCACGGACGGCGAGCCGTACGTCGGCCAGAACCATCAGGACGTCGAGATCTGGGGCCCCGCGCGCGACCGGCTGGCGAGCCTTAACCCGGCGCCGTACATCGTGGCGCTCGGATTCGGGACGGTGCAGGAGGACACCCTGCGGCGGGTCGCCACCACCCTCAGGGGCGAAGTGCTGGCCTTCGTGGGCGAGATCGGGACAGGGGCGGCCACCGTGCTGCACGGCATCGCGCAGGCCGTCTCGGACAGCATCAGCGCCTCGGTCAACAGGAACACGGCCGTTCTGCGCGGACCTGGCGGGATGCGGCAGCTGAGATGATCAGGGCGACACTGGCGGGATTACTCCTGGTCATAGGAGCCAGCCCGGTGGGAGCGGAGCCTGGTCCGTCGCCGGAGCCGACGGTAACGGTGACCGTGACGCCCAGTCCGCGGCAGGGCGGCGGGACGGCGTCGGGCTGGCCGCTGTGGATCCTGTCCGGCATCGCTGGTGGCGGCGCCGTACTTCTCGGGCAGTTACTGCTCGGCCGCAGGACCCGCACTGCGGCCGACGGCAGAACACCACTTGGTCCGCTCCCCCAGCCGCTGCCCGTCCTGCTGGCGGGCGGCGCGGACTCGCGTGCCCCAGGCGTCGCACTCGACGGCGGCATGCTCGCGCATACCACGGTCCGCGCCGTGAGCATCCGCGGCCGGCGCCATCGATATCGCGGCGAACCCCTGCAGGATGCCTACGCCGTACGGCTGAGCGCGGACAGACGATGGGTCATCGCGGCCGTGGCTGACGGGCTCGGGAGCACGCAGCACGCCGAACACGCCGCCGCGGTGGCTGTGCGCGCCGCCACGAACCTCTCCCTGACCCCCGACCGCGGCTGGCACGCGGCCTTCGCCACCGTCGCCAGCGAGGTCATGCGCGCCACCGCCCGGCTCGGCGGCCAACCCATTGGCAAACACAGCGCCGGAGCATCGGATCCGCCCGCCACGACGCTGACGATCGGGGTGATCCCCGCGGACGGCAGACGCGGGATCGCCGCCTGCGCGGCTATCGGGGACTCGCCGGCGCTGTGGCTCCATGACGGGACGTGGACCGAGATCTTCCCACCTGAAGGGCAGCGACCGGGCAACGTCACGTCCGCCCTGCCGGACGACCTTGGTG
This sequence comes from Nonomuraea turcica, assembly GCF_030718205.1. Taxonomy (GTDB): domain Bacteria; phylum Actinomycetota; class Actinomycetes; order Streptosporangiales; family Streptosporangiaceae; genus Nonomuraea. Next base: position 404,212 of record NZ_JAUZQF010000006.1, on the reverse strand, counting down.
AGCTGCGGGAACGGCAGATCGATTGGGGGCCGGGCGATGTGCTCGTCCTGTGCAGCGACGGGTTCGGGACGGCCATGGGTGGCGGCGGCAGCGTACTCGCCCAGCAGCTCGTCACATCGTGGAGTTCTCCGCCCGCGCTGCGCAGCTTCCTGCGCGATGTGGATTTCCATCTGTCGACTTACGATGACGACCGAACCGTTCTGGCGTTGTGGGCAGGCCGTCACGACACGGCCGTCCTGTGACAGGAGTGCGGCGGCAGACGTATGAATCCCCCAGATGTGGTCGAGGAAGCGGATCTGACGCCGTCCACGGATGCCGATGTCTACTCCCTGCGCCCGGGTGGTCAGGCTCGCAGCCTTGCGCCGTGCGAGGTCAGCGGCGTCCCTGGCCGGTTTCTGTTCAAACGGTACGACGAGGAGACGCTGACGGGGCTGGACGAGGACGCTCTGCTCGCCATGGTGCGCTGGCGGCGTGAACTTCCCCGGCAGGACCGCGCGACACTCGATCGGCGCTGTGCGTGGCCGGTCGCGGCGGTCCGGGACGAGCGGGTCACCGGCATCTTGATCAGGCCCGCTCCCGAGCAGATGTTCGTCGAGCTCCGCACCCGCCGGGTGCCACGACATCTGGATGAGCTCACTCGGTCGCCCGAGCGGGTGAGTGCCCTTCGCGACCACTACGGCACGCGCTACTACGAGCCGCCCTATAAGCTGGCCGTCCTCGGCCAGTTGCTCGCGACGACGCAGTGGCTGCACGAGCAGGGATATGTGGTAGGCGATCTGCAACTGCGCAACGCCGTCTTCACCATCGACCCGGCACCCGCGGTATACCTGCTGGACTGCGACTCCTGCATACCGGTCGGAGGCCGCGGTGCCTTGCCGGAGGTCGATCCCGAGCAGTGGAAGCTGCCCCGTGAAGGCGGATTCACCCCGGAGTCGGACTATTACAAGTTCGCCTGGGCCGTCGTGCGGTGCCTTCAGGAGAGCGCCGAGGCGTGGTCGCTCGACGAGGCCGCGCTCGCCAGGGTCCTGCCATTGCGGCATCGCCGCCTGATAAGGCAGTGTCTGGACGGTGCACCCGAATCGGTGGACATCGCGCGATGGCGGGCGGCGGGCGAGTCGTGGCGGTGGCTCGTCACTCCGGAACGCATCTACGTCGAGACCGACTCCAACCTGCGCGAGGCGTGGCAGCGGGGGAAGTCCGCGGTCGGGGACGGCTCGCGCGGCGGGCACGGGGGAATCGTCGTGCTGATCGTCGTCCTGGCGGCGATCGCCGTCGTCGTCGCGGTCACGTTGGGAGTCTGAATGAACACCGGCGAGCCACGGCGCATCGGGCCCTACGAGGTGCTCGGCCGCCTGGGTGTCGGCGGTCAGGGCACGGTCTACCTTGCCCAGGGCGAGGCGGGCCGGGTCGCGATCAAGGTGATCCACGCGCAGGGGGCAGCCGACCCAAGGGCGCGCAGGCGGTTCGCGGATGAGGTGGCCATCGCGTCGCGGGTGCCCAGGGCGTACACGGCGATGATCATCGACGCCGCCGTCGACGGTGACCAGCCGTACATCGTGAGCGAATACGTGGAAGGCCCGTCCCTGCAGGAGCTCGTCGACACGCACGGGCCGCTGTCGGGAGCTGCGCTCGAGCGGCTGGCGACCTATACGGCCACGGCCTTGGCGGCGATCCATGGCGCGGGAGTCATCCACCGGGATCTCAAGCCCGCCAATGTCATCATCGGGCCGGACGGACCACGTGTCGTGGACTTCGGAATCGCGCGGGCCCTGGAGGCGACCGCCGCGATCACCACGACCATAGGAACCCCCGGCTATCTCGCACCGGAGCAGGTGGGAGGGGCCGACGCCGAAGTGGGTCCCCCCGCCGACGTGCACGCGTGGGCAGGCACGGTCTATTTCGCCGCCACCGGCAAGGCGCCGTTCGCGGGGAGCAACGTGGCCGTCATCATCAACCGCGTCCTGACCGAGACCCCCGACGTGGGAGTGATATCCGAGCCGCTGCGTTCACTGATCGCCGACTGCCTCGCCAAGGATCCGGCGCGGCGGCCCACCTCTATGGAACTGCTCGGCCGCCTCGTGGGGCATCAGTCGCAAACCGCGCAGGCGACGGTGCCACATGTAAGGATCTTGCCGACCACCCTCGGAACGCTGAAGGAGACCACCACGCTGGGCAGCGGGCCCGCAGCCGACATCGTGATCCACGGGGAGGGGATCGCCCCGGCGCACGCCACCGTCCGCAAGGTGAGCGCAGGCTACCGGCTGCATGACCACAGTAGCGGTCTGGGGACGTTCATCGACGGCCGCCCTGTTCTCTATGCGACCCTGCGACCGGGTGATCGGTTCACGATCGGTACAGCGGTGCTCCGCCTCACGGAGGCGGGGGAGTTGGAGCGCGTACTGCTCAGCCGAATGTCCGCCGCGCGCTGGTGGCCTCTGCTCTTCCTCATCGCGGCAGTGGCGCTTACGGTAATCGTCGTGGTCATGGGATAGTCACGGGCGTGGGCATGGTGACGTTCACTCGTTCCCCGGTCCTGGAGTCGAGGGTGAAGGCTCCGCTGGCGCCGCGGATGACGTTGGTGCCGGTGAACAGGTAGAGCTGCCCGCGCACCGCCACGGCGGAGGGCAGGCTGAGCTGGGACGGGTCCACGCCGATGGCGGCCTTCTGAATCGCGGTGACCGCGGCGGTCACTGCGTCATACGCCAAGATCGCCAACCCGCTGCCGAGATGCGCCGCGGGGAAAGTCACACCATGGTGGGGCGCCACGAACTCGTCACGGAAGTCGCGGTAGAGCTGGCGGTGCGGATTGTCCTGGTGGTCGAGCCGCTTGGGATCGGCGAGCGGCACGAACATCACCTTGATGGGCGCTTCGGGGTCGTGCAGCGACGGGTCGTTCGGATTTTGGTCCTGGGCGTCGTCCCCGGTGACCACGGTGATGGGCGTGGATCGGCAGGGCCGGCTCCGCAACAGCTTGAGAAAGGTGGGCATGAACGCCTGGCGGCCAGCGTAGAAGATCATATCGGTCTTCGCCCCGCAGATCGTGTCGCTGATGGTCCGCAGGAGCGAGGGACCGCCACGCGGGTCGAAAGGAAAACTGAGTCCGGACCTGTCGACGTACGGCTTGAGCCCAAGCTTCGGATCGAGGAAAGCATCCTTCAGTGAGCGGGCGTAAAGGTCCTTGGTTCCCTGTGGGGTCACGTCAGCCCACATCAGGGCCGCGTTCCCCCCGACCTTCATCTTCTTGAACTCTTCGGCGATGGCCTGCACCTGGGCCGAGGTGCTGACCGCGGTGCGGGTGAGACCAGGAATAGGTCCGCCGTCGTCGATCTCACCGGTGGTGTTGAACCCGGCCGCAGTGATGAAATCGGCGACCATCGGGATTCCGGGATCCTTGGCCAAGGCACGTGCGGCGTCGATGCTTTCCTGCTGGCTCGGGCCCATTCCGGTGACCGCGACGACCTGTCCGGGGCTCGCCGTCGCTCCCGTCGCGGCATTCTTCCGCACCGCCTGCACCGTCGCCCGCCACTTCGAGCCGTCGTGACCGGTGTTGGCCAGCAGGAGCCGGATCTTGGGGAACGTCTCCGAACGGTTGGCGCGGTACTGACCGATGAACGCCCCCTCGAGCTGGTGGAGGGCGCGCTCGCCGACCAGTCCGCGCGGGCCCGCCCCCATCGGGGCCATAAGCGCGATCGTGCTGTAGTCCTTGTCCTTGGCGACCGTGCGGTTTTCCGCCGCGATGGCCTCCAGGATCTGGCGATACTGCTCGCCCAGGACCATCGTCCCGTCGGCTGGGTCCATCAGCCCGACGCATTCGCCTTCGATGGCGACGACGTCCGCGCTGTTTGTTTCACAGCCGCCCCATGGCCACGATCCCTGCGTGTAATTCACGAGTACCGCAGTGGATATCAGGACGGCGACAACAACGACGATCACCACCAAGCGTCGGCGAAAAAGCGTCCCCACCTGGCGTAAGAGGCTCCAGGCGCGCTCGGCGAAGGAGGGAGCCGGTGCCGGTTCGTCATACATCTGGACTCCAAGCCGTCACTTATCCCACGACCGTGCAGGCGCGCTTTCCCGAATATCGATCGCACGCTTCCCCATCCCTGGGCCGGCGGCCGCCTAAACTCATCGTCATTAAAACGTGATCAATGGCAGCCGGACAACAGTCAGTTGGCGGGTTCGTCTGGAAACGGTTGGTCGAAGCCCATCGTCAAAGGCCCTGTTCATGGGGAGGCGACGGTGTGAATCTCCCCTCCTACTGTGGAGGCATCGCCTATGAGGGGGACGGGCGATGACAGAGAAGCGGCGAAGGTTCGATCAGGACTTCCGGGATGGCGTGGTTCGGATCGTCGAGGAGACCGGCAAGCCGATCGCGCTGGTGGCCCGGGACTTGGGGATCAAGGAGGGCATCCTGGGCAACTGGGTGAAATTGGCGCGCAGGCGGCGGGCCGCGGGAACGGAACGCTGGACGCCGACGAGCGGGCCGATCGTCCTTCGCGAGTCGCTCACCATCCCTGGTCCCGTGATCGATGGCATTGCCACGACGCGGAGTGCAGCAAGCGAACAAGCGTCTTGACGCTTGGTCACACGTCTGCACCAAGGCGAGCGGCCAGGTCGCTTCGATCGACACGGGCAGGCCCGGCGTGCTCACCAGCCGTAGGCGACGTGATGCCCCTCACGGCCGGTTCGTATCGGGTGCCGCGTTCTGAGGGAGTAGCGGCACGAGCGTGAGCGCGAACCTTCCTACTTGTCGTGCTGTCGGCGCACCATCCCGTGCGTGCTCATGCTCGAACCCGTCCCTGGTGAGCAGCTGCAGCAGGACCACGACGATGTGGAGCGGGCCGGCGACGATGCCGCATATCAGCAGCGTCCGCGTCGCCCCGCCGGCCGCTGTGGTGGTGAGGTTCTCGGTCATCGGTCTACTCCTCTCATGAGAACGGGACGACCCACCGCGCGGCGGGTCCCTCGTCGAAGGCCACGACGTAGGACTACGTCAACGCCCATACATCTTCCGTACGAGCTCCGGTGAGCAACGCGCCTATCCGGACGTCCGCCCGATGGACGGCTTCGGCTTGTGCGAGAGTGCGCGCTCCGAACGGCTCTGTCCCAGGAGCTCCATAGCATCCCGGACTCGATAGAGCCGCACGTCATCGGTGCGGAGCTCTGCCCGCACTCACCGATGTGGAATCGACATACATCCGTTACAAATTCGCCATGACCAACTAGAGATCATTCTCCGACGGAGAGGCTACTGAAAGCGACTGAAGAGCACGGAGTGTAGAACATGCCCTGCCCAACCCCTCCGGCCTGACCCGTTCCCTGGTCATCAATTGATCATCATTCCGCCGAGCGCCACGAACCGCCCTTGTGGAGGACTCCGTGGAACCTCGTGGGCAGCATGGTCGCGTGCATTTGAGGCCCACGATGGATGTGTTGCCCACGCCTCATAAAGTCCAGTGCACGGCCCATTGCTGAGTCATTCCCATCCCCGGCACCACCATCGCCGTACTGCAGAAGGCTCGGGGAGTCCCTGTTCACAATCCAGCGTTACTGATCCGAATTTACCAGTAAAGGTGTGACGAAATATGGTCGGACGTAAATATATGAATCCAGATTCGACGTTTATAACGGAGTCACGGACAGCGTCGGAGGGCGCATGTTGAACCGGCGCGGCATTCTCGCCGGACTCGCCGCTTCCCCCTTCATCGTGGCTCTGGGCGCTCCCGCCGGCACCGCTTCAGCCGCCACTCGCGCCCGATCGTCAGGCGCAGGCACAGCTGCCGAAACGATTGTGCGCGGCGGCGCGCGGCGGTGGCATGGCCCATTTCTCAGCCCCGGCGCCCGACTGCTGCTGCCAGCGGGGGTCAAAGCCGCTCCCGTCGAGGATTACTTCACCAGTCCACGCCTCACGCGAACGGCGTATGCCTGGCCTCAGATGCCAGCCCTGGATGGCATGATGGTCGACGCGTCGATCATTCCAGAACATGGAGCACCGTCGCGTGTCGCAGTCCTTAGCGGCTTTGACAACGGCTGGTACGAGCTCATCGGTCGGGAAGGGAAGGCCACTCGCGTCACGTGGGATCACCGCGAGCTCCCCTACCTGCTGTTCGTCGGCGAGTTTGGCGCCACCAAGGATGTCGGTTATATGAGCAAGTTCTTCACTCTTGCTCTCGAACCGTTCTCCCGCAACCCCGTCTTCCCGCATACCCCCATCCGCTAGAGGAGCCGCATAATGTCTCACCACACTGACATCCCGGAATCGCAGCGGGATATCACCGATGTCTATTGCTTCGCCGGCAACAACGGCACGGTGTTCGTGATCAACGTCTCGCCGCTGCAGAGCTCGGGATTCGATCCTGAAGTTTATTATGAGTTCAAGGTCGACACGAGCAGTCCGCTTGATTACCTTGAAGACATCACCTGGCGCGTTACTTTTCCAGGCGGCGACGCTGTAAAGGTTGAACAGCTCACCGGTCGCGCCGCTCGTGACCGCGACGCCACGGGCAAGGTCATTACACCGGCCGAAGCGAGGCTGGGGCAGGTTGTCACCTGTACGAACGGAATCAAGCTCTTCGCCGGTGAGCGCGGTGAGCCGTTCTTCAACGACCCGCGGTTCACCGTGGCGACGCGGGCCGCGTTGTCAACAGGCACGAATCCCAGTTACACCGCGCTTTATCCTGCCCAGAACGCTTTCCAAAACACCAACGTCAGCGCGATCGTCCTTGAGGTTCCCAGCTCGATCACCGGCTCGGGAACCATTGGATACTGGGGAAACACCTCGGTCAAGGAGCATGGCGTGTGGCATCAACTTCAGCACGCCGCAGGCCCCCTTGTCGGCTTCATATGGGACTTCTCCGGCGGCTCCGCCGGCATGGATTTCAACGCCAGTCATCCCAAGGACCACCTGAACGGCAGGCCCCAGAACCCTGGCAGCGATCCCGCCTCAGGGTTCTGGGGTCAGGTACGGGACGCCACGGCCGCCGTCGTCGCGGCACGAAAGACCTTCGACGATCCACCGCACGGCAAGGCCACCCCGAAGGCGTACGGCGCGTACGTCGCGGACACGCTCCTGCCCGACGTCTTGCGCTTCAAGGTGGGCACCTCCGCGCTCTGGGACCCCTGGAACAAAGAGATTCGGAACGGTAAGGGCATCACGGAATGCGCCCCGGATTCCATGTATGACCTGGTGCTGAACGAAGAACTCACCATGGGGTTGACCTATAAGGACGCAACCGGCATCCTGCTCGACCACTTCCCGTATCTCAGCCGCCCTGTCACCGGCGGGTGATGCGGTCCTGAGCTGGGCGCCTTCTGTCCTCCAGAGTGGATTCTGAAGGGCCACCATTAGCAGGAAGAAGCTCCTGACCAGCGCAAATGCGAGGGTCAGGAGCCTTCTTCTTTCATGGTCCCGACACCACCATGGCAGACGGTTCTCATCTGTCGGACTGCTGTATGCGCTGCTGCGCCCTGGTCTGGTCAAGACGTATGCCTGGTGCCAATGATCCGGACGACGTCACGTTGGCCGTCGACGACGCCGACACACCCACCTGTACGTGGGCATGGCCGGGTTTCTACCGGACCGGCGCTCGCGCACCGGCTATGGAGCGGAGAGGCGATGACTGTCATCCAGGTACACGCCCCTGTATAGGCGGCCGATCGGAACATGCGAAAGGTCGTGGCGCTGGCGGCGATCCAGCAGGACTTGACGTGCCGTCACTCTCGACGCTGCGCAACGCCTAACTCGGCGTGGGATATCGATCGCGAGCGGGACGCGGCCGGCCAAGTGTGGGGGCCAAGCTGCGCTGGCCGGTCACCGCAGACACGACGGCGGCCGGCGTTCAGCCGATGGTACGGCAGCCGGATCCGATCGCGCTCGCGTCCATGCTGGCCTTCCAGTCAGCCCTGCTGTACAACGCGCGGTCCAGCCAGGGGCGCTGTGAGCGCCCTGGCCCGTCGGTTGCAAATGCGGCAGGCGGCGGCCGGGGGTCCAAGCCCCGGACGGGACCTCACGCGTGAGGAGCAGGCGCGGCGGCGAACCACACCCTGTGCCCGCCGCCGCGCCCTCGTACGCCCGGCAGCCTTCCGCGGCCTTGCCGGCGGGTCCCCCCTTCCGGGCGGGCAGGGCCAACACTTTCCCCTTGGACGTCCGGCGAGCGCAGTTGCCGGGCAGGGCCGGGCTCGCGCCCGCGAGTGCGCAAGACCTCCTGCTGCTGTGAATACGAACTCTGCAGCGAGGGCGGTCAGGCCGTCCTTCGCCAGACCGCCGACGGCGAATACGAGGAGACAGCCAGGGCTTTGTACCCTCACGCCGCGAAGGTGTTCGCCGAACTCGCCTCGCAACGGGCGCCGTATCAAGCCGCTCCGCGAAGCCGACGACCAGAAGACACCCGACAAGGAGATCATCTGGAATGACGAGACCATCGACCAGGCACAGGCCGCTGAGCTGAGAGACAAGTCCGCAGACGAGCTCATCGCGGCCGGGCACATCAGGTCGGCCCCGGTCGAAGCAGCGTTCCGCACGGTGCCCCGGCACGCGTTCGTGCCGGCCGACACGCTGCTGTGGGGGTCTGTGGGGATTGTCTGCCCTGCCAGCAGGGCCCTGGCCTTGGCCTCGCGGTTGATTCAGGCCACGAGTCACCCGCTCGAACACCTGTGCTGACAGCTCGCGGCCGACACCCCTTGTGTCGATGAGCGTATGGTCGATGCCCCACAGCGCGATAATCTTCTCCGACGGCAGAGTTCCGTCTGGAGACCGGTGCTTCTGAGCCCACTGGCAGACTGACATTGGCCGCTCACGTTTTCTGAGAAACGGCATCCCGAGGTTATCTGGGCCTCTTCAGCAGACGAGCCCGCTGATGGATCCTCTCCACAAGCTCTGCGGCCCGGGCCTTGATGAACGCGACCCCCTCGGTGCCCCAATCGTGGGGCTTGGTGTCCACGACACAGATGGTGCCCAGGGTCTCCGTCCCGTCGATCAACGGGGCGCCCAGGTAGGCGCGAACCCCGATCTCCTCCACCACCGGATTGTTGGCGAAGAGGTGATAGTCCATCACTTCGTCCAACGCCATCGCATGTTTCCTCGTCACCACGTACATGCAGTAACCGTGGTCGCAGGCCATCGTCCGGAACGGATCCGTCTCCGGGTCGACGCCCCGGTCGCGCGAGGAAGGATACAATCCGGCGAAATACTGCCGTTCTGGGCCGATGATGTTGACCATGGCGAATGGCGCCTCTAGCTCCTGGGCCAGGGCCCGGGCGAACTCGTCAAACTCAGGGTCAGGCTCCTCCCGGATGCCCAATTCCTGGAGCAGGGCAGCGCGGCGGGGCGCTTCCTGGTCTACGGGAGTCACTAGGCGGAAGGCGGAGGGAAGGCTCATCACAGGCTCCTGTCTGCTTACCTGGCCGATCCTGTCGGATTGCGGCCATCCCGCTCGGAGGATAGCAAGGTGGTCACGGAACGGCGGCGGCGAACGGACCGGTCGGGGCCGGTCAACCTCCACGACCTCGGCCCCTTGCCTGCTGCAGGTTGCGCAGCAGACCGGCGCCATATGAGCCGGTGCCTTCGATAACGGTGCGGACGTCGCCGGACGTGCGCTCCATCGCCGGGTAACCGCCTCGAGCGGAGAACGACGCGGTACCCAGCACCTGGCGCCGACGCCGCCCATGCTTGGGGCTCGCCGCGGGCTGCAGTCCAGCCGCGGACTCCCGCATCAACCGCAAGCGCTGTCCCCCTTCTGACCGAATGCCGCATCACGTTAAGTGGCCGCAGGGATCGATATTGTGCTGATTGACTCAGTATGGTGACCCGTGTTGACCTATCACCCTTGTGCCAAGGACTCCCGATGTCTGCGCCTGCCGTGCCTCCCACCGCCCCCGAACGCCAAGACGCCGGAAGCCGTGGCAGGTCACGCGGCCGCGGTAAACGTCGTCCGATCAACGTTCATGCCTTCCATCTGTGCATTTCCATCCTTCCAGCAGCCCTTATGGCGTGCCTGGGGCTGATCGCCGTGACGGTGCTGACCATGGCGGGACCCTCGTCACCGCAGGCTTGGCCGACACTGGCCGTCCTTGCGGGGGGAGCGGTGGCCCTCATGCTCGTCGCGGTCGTCGCGGCGGACAAGGCGACCCGGCGGGAGCGTCAGATATCCGGTCGTGCGGCCTCCCGCCTCAAGGACTTGGAGCCCCGGCTCGGCGACTTGGGTGTCTTAGTGTCCCGCGGCCGGCAAGAACTGCAAGGCCTGGCAGAGCGGATCGCCGCCGGCGAGGTTCCCGCACGACGGGGCGTCGACTTCCGGCCTGTAGCGACCGGCGACCCCATCGCGCACCTTGCGCAAGAATTCCAGAAAGCTCAGAACGAGGCCTGGAACGCGGTGATCAACGCGGCGAGCCGGAAACCCAGTGGCCGTCCCACACAGCGAGTCGAGATCTTCGTCAACCTTGCTCTGCGAATGCAGTCATTGTCCCATCGGGCGATGAAGGGACTCGACGAGCTGGAGAACCAGGTCGAGGATCCCGAACTACTCAAGGGCCTGTTCAGGGTCGATCACCTCAGTACTCGCCTGCGCCGACAGGCCGAAAGCCTCGCTGTGATCGGTGGGGCAGTCTCGCGGCGCCAGTGGAGCAGGCCGGTAGCCACGTACGAAATTCTGCGCTCGGCCATCGCCGAGGTCGAGCACTACAGCCGGGTCAAAGTGGTGCCGCCGGTCGAAGGGGTCGTGGATGGCGGCGCGGCCGCGGACATCATCCATCTGGTCGCCGAGCTTGTCGAGAACGCCACTAAGTTCTCGCCGCCCCACACGCAAGTGCTCCTCCGCGCAGAAGCCGTAACTGCAGGCTTGGCCATCGAGATCGAGGATCGCGGCCTCGGCATTCCCCGAGAAGCCCAGCGTCGGCTGAACGACCTTCTCACCGCTCCGGAACGAGTCGACGTCGACGAACTGGTGCAGGACGGCCGTATCGGACTGCTCGTCGTATCCGCCCTCTCACGTCGGCACAAAGTCGTTGTCAGGGTGCAGACCAACATCTACGGCGGCACCCAGGCCATCGTCGTGATCCCGAATGAGTTGATCAGTTCAGAACCGCGGGAGACCGGCGTACGACAGGCAACGTCCCCCGAGCCCGCGAAACCCAAGTCCGCCCCGTCGGCCAGTACGCCAGGCTCGCTTTTCTCGCCGAGGCCTTCCTCCGGTTCCAGACAGGACACACCAGCGCTGAGCGGCCACGATGCCGGTGCCCGCCCTGACGACCTGTCCGAGGCTTGGAGGAAGCAGAGCGCCGGCGCGCCCGCCCGGCAAACGGAGAAGCGGACCGACTTCGGTCCTCCACGAGGTACCGGCCGACGTCCGGAACTGCCGAAACGTCGCCCTCAGGCGAGTATGGCGCCCGAGCTTCTCAACACTCCCGCAACCCTGGATGACGATACGGACCTCGACCTCGATCACGGGCTGATGGCGTCATTCATGAAGGGGATGCGCAGTGGTCAGGACGAAGACGTTAAAGACGGGACTGGTAACACCGATCTTTAGAACATTACAAACCTAGAAGGAGCGTCCATTGAGCGCCGTCTCGTCAAACAAGACTTCGGATCTCGCCTGGCTGCTGAAGGGGCTGTCCCAGGAGGTCCCTGCCATTCGTGGCAGTGTGCTGCTGTCCTCCGACGGGCTGGTGAAAGCCACCCACGGTCTGGACCGCGACAGCTCAGAATATCTCGCGGCACTCGCCTCCGGATTTTTTTCCATGGCACGGAGCGCCTGTGCCAAATTCGACGGTGGCAACGAAGTCCGCCAGGTCGTGACCGAGCTTAAGTCCAGCCGACTGTTCATCTCGTGGGCCGGCCACAACTCGGTTATCGCGGTGCTGGCGGGGGGAGATGCCGACCCGGGTGTCGTCGGTCTTGAGATGGCTCGGCTGATCAAAGCCGTCCGTCCCTTCCTGGACACAGCGATCCGCCCGCCGGCAGCTCGTTCTGGTGACAGGAACCGATGAACATGGCCGGTGACGACGAAATATGGCTTGATGACGAAGCCGGCCCCCTGATTCGCCCCTACACAGTGAACGCGGGCCGCACCCGCCCGACTGTGGAACTGGATCTGCTCTCATTGGTGGTCACCACAGGTCGGGCCAGCCCGGACGTGGATCCGGAACATGTCAAGGTTCTCGAACTGTGCCGCACGCCGGTCTCGGTCGCGGAGGTGGCGGCGAACATACGACTCCCTGTGATGGTCACCAAGGTCCTCCTCGCGGATCTGGTGGACTGCGGAGCCATAGCCACCTGGGCATCGTCTTCTTCGTCCAGCCACGTCACCGACCGAGTTCTCTTGGAGAAGCTGCTCGATGGTTTACAACAAATCTGAGGTGTTTCCCACCCAGGTCAAGATTCTGGTCGCTGGTGGATTCGGCGTCGGAAAGACGACCTTCGTCGGCGCGACGAGCGAGATCGAGCCACTGAATACGGAAGAACTCATCACTGCGGCCAGCATAGGTGTCGACAATCTCAGCAGGACAGAGGACAAGTCCACAACCACAGTTGCATTTGACTTCGGCCGTATCACCATCCACCAGCATAATATCGTGCTCTATCTGTTCGGAACGCCTGGGCAGGAGCGCTTCTGGTTCATGTGGAACGAGTTATCCGCAGGAGCGCTCGGTGCCGTTGTGCTGGCCGATACCCGTCGGCTGCAGGAATGTTTCGCCGCCGTCGACTTCTTCGAGAATCGGGGCATCCCATTCCTCGTCGCGGTCAACGTATTCGACGATGCGTTCCCCTATGAACCGGAAGAGGTGCGAGCCGCACTCGAACTCGACTCGCGCGCGCCGGTCATGTTGTGCGACGCACGGGATACCCGTTCCGCGATGTCGGTACTCCGGTCACTGATCCAGCATCTCCTCATCGCCGCTCCGATCTGACCGATACGCAGTGAGGGCGATCTGCAACTGGTTTCTTGTCCCGCTCACCGCGGCCGACCAGCCCTAAGCGCCACCCGAACTCCGGGTGGCGCCCAAGACCATCACCCAGACAAGCCCTCAAGGTCGTGGGTGAGGGCGGTCGCTGGAATGTTGGGCTGCCTTCCGAGCTTGGTGGCGATGACGACCTCATCCCCAACGCCGCGACTGCGGCGCCAGCGACCGAGCAGCGCCTCTCTCCACCCTGAGTGCCATTGACCCAGTACGCGTAGTTGTTGGCGGTGTCGATGAAGCTGCCGCCGGCCTCGACGAACCGGTCGAGGATGGTAAACGACGTAGTCTCGTCGGTGGTGGTGCCGAACAGCATCGCACCAAGGCTCGGCACGCTGACATCACGGCGGGTCTTCGGATCATTGCCGATTGGCATCCTCTTCTGCTGCTCGTTCATATCGGGCGTTGGGATGTGGTTGTTCATCTCTCCGACCCCGGAGACGCAGAGAGCCCGGCATGGGTCACAGGCGGGTGTCCAGCCGGCCGGACGGCAGATCACGCAGGCGGCGCAGGGGGCTGGCCAATAGGATCAGGCCGCTCAGCACAAACCCGATCATCATCGCCCACAACGCCGTGCGGACGGTGAACGCACCGGCCAGTGCGCCGGCCAGGACGCCGCCGAGCGGCATCGCGCCGAAGTTGACCAACTGCACGCTGGACGTCACCCGGCCCATCAGCTCGCCCGGCACATACGTCTGGATGAAGCCGGAGAAAACCACGTTTCCTGCCACGACCCCCGCGACGATCACTACGCCGCCCAGGACGAACAGCGCCAGTCCAGCCCCGCGATCCGTCAGCGGGATCAGCAGGCCAGTGGGGGCCAGGCCGGCTTTGCCGAGCAGAACGGCCCGCGCGCTGCCTAACCGTGCCGCCATCGGCCGCGCGACCATGGCGCCGACGATGCCGCCCAGTCCGGTGGTCGCGATCAGTAGGCCGGTCTCGCCCGCGCCGAGCCCGACGTCGTCGACCATGAAGAGCACGATCAACGACGTGTAGCCGGTCAGGGCCAGGTTGGCCGCGCAGCCGTACAAGGTGTTGCCGCGGAGCAACGGATCGCGGGCGACCAGGAGCATGCCGTCGCGGATCTCGGCGCGAAGGCGTCGGCGGGGCCTGGGGGTGTGGGTCTCGCGGCGTTCGATGCGGGCAAGGCAGATGGCCGAGACGGCGAAGCTGGCAGCGTCGGCGACCAGGCCGCCGACGGCCGAGAAGAGCTGGGCGAGCAGCCCGGCGAGACCGGGCCCCGCTAGGTTCGCCACCTGCTCGCTGCCCTGGAGCTTGGCGTTGGCCTCCAGCAGGTCCGGCCCGTCCACCAGGAACGGCAGGTAGGCGCGATATGCGGTCGCGAAGAACACCTTGGCGGTCCCCGCGGCCAGCGCGACCACGATCAGCTGGCCGATCGTCAGCCGGCCGAAGGCGGCGGCGATCGGGACGCTGAGGAAGGCTGCCATCGACGCCCAGTCGGCGACCAGCATCATCCGGCGGCGGGGAAGGCGGTCCACCCAGACACCCGCCGGCAGGCCGATGAGCAGCCAGGGCAGCCAGGCGGCCGCCGCCAGCACGCCGACCGCTAACGGCGGCGCGTCCAGCACGGTCACCGCGACTATGGGCAGCGCGACGCCGGTGACGGAGCTGCCCAGGCTGCTGACGCTTTCCCCGATCCACAACAGCCGGAAGTCGCGCTGGCGCAGCAGCCCGAAACGGGTCCTCTCTGTGATTGTCACGGCCGCCCTGGCACTGCGCGGGTGAAGGTGAAGACGGTGCCGCGTTCCCGGCCGTCGTCGGGCAATTGACGCTCTGCCCACTTGTTCATCACGGCTTTGATCTCGGCGGCGTATTCGACCAGCTCTTCGTCGGTGACGCGGATCCAGGCTTCGGTCGAGAACGGCCCGAGCGGCCAGCGTTCCTGCTCGGACTGGGGCTGGTCCGCCCAGCGGCGCACGTGGCCCGTCTGCCGCTCCAGGTTGAGCGATTCGACGGCCCGAGCCACCGCCTCCCCCGCGGCGTCGTCGGCGAAATCGGCGGAGGACCAGCAGAGTGTGGGAGTGGTCCGACGCCACCAGCGTTCGCGCCGGTCGCGGGCCAGCTCCGGCACCTCCTCGATTAGATTGGCGGCTGCCAGGGCGCGAAGGTGGTGGCTGACATTGCCGACCGCTTCCCCGGTCTGTTCGGACAGGACGCTGGCGGTGGCGGGGCCGTCGAGTTTCAGCAGGTCGAGGAGGCGACGGCGCACCGGGTGCGCCATGGCTGCCAGGACCCGCGAGTCGATGATCGAATGATGGTCGTCGGGCACAGCGAGGAGCATATGTATACAAGAGTCATTGTACAACTTCTCTTGTATACATATGCACCCCCGGCTAGACGGCAATGCGGGAAGTTAAGGCAGTTGCCGGTGTCAAGGCGCCGGGCGGATGAAGGCGGTACTACCGCTAATTCCCGAGGGACCTCGTATCCGGCGCATGTGAGCCGGGGGGTGCCGGCGACGGCTTGTTCGGTGCCAAACCTCGCTGGTGGCGCTGGCCTGCAGGTTCGTGTCATCGTCACACGGCTCGGCGATACTCATGGACCAGGCCGAAGACGGCGCTTCGTCTCTGTATCCCGACCGAGAGATCGACCACTTCGGCCGGTCTATTCGTGGGTGAGCGTAGGGATAGAGCCTGGTGCGGCCTGTGCTGGTTCTGGTGACGTTCGTAGGCGGTGAGGTAGGCCGCCGATCCGCTGCGCATGCTCGTCTGAAGCTGACAGACGACGGAGGGCCCGGATCGCTTTGATCCGGGCCCTCCGTCGTTCGGTGTCGCGTGTCAGCCAGTGACTGGGATGTTGGTCTTCACCGGCGTCGGGGTGGGTGCGGGCTTGGGCTCGTCCTGCGTCTGCGTGACGTTGCCATCCCACTCGAACCAGTCGTGGGTCACCGTCCCGCGATCATCCTTACCGGGATGGGTGGGGGTCGGCGTGTTGCTCGGCGTCGGCGTCGAGGTGGGCGTCCGCGTGGGGGTAGGGGTCACCGTGGGCGTCGCAGTGGGTGTGGAAGTCGGAGTCGGGGTGACCGTCGACGTCGGCGTCTGGGAGGGCGTCACCGTCGGGGTGACCGTCGGCGTCGGCGTCTGGGAAGGCGTCACCGTCGGGGTGGGCGTCGGCTCACACTCGACCCAGAACACCTTGTGCTTGGGCGCGCCCTTCTTCCCTGCAAAATCCCAGAACAACTTGTAGTGCCCGTTCGGCAGGGTCATGTCGACGGTACGGCCATGCCCGTCCTTGTCGAGTACGAGGGTGCTGCTCTTCACCGTGGTCTCGTCACCCGTGGGCGACAAGGACTTGATCTCCCAGCTCACCTGCTCGGCCTTGTCGAAGTTGAACCCGACCAGATAGAACACGCAGACGTGCGGCTCGTTGAGCTGGTCGTCCTCCGGCGTCGTCCACTTGTGGATCTTGACGTCACCGTTGTCGCCGGGCGTCCCCTGGACCGCTCCAGCCGAGGCCGTATTGGAGATGGCGAGCACCGCGAGCGCTGCCACCGCGAACATGAGTGCCGCTGTGAACCAGCGACGGACCGAAGAGAGCCTGGGGGGTGTCACGATCGCACCTCGGGGTGTATGAGAGCACTTGAGCCTCAGATGGCTCATATGTGTAAAAATGTCACACCCGTTGGCGGAGCATCTTCAAACGTTCCAAACCGTTATCTACCTGGCCAGATGGTTATGCGTTCGTGTCGTATGTGTCACAGAAACCTCAGGAGCCGATCGTGCCGCTCGATGCCCCCCGCCGACTCATCGGCGCCGCTCTCGTCGCCATGAGCCTCATCGCCTCGACCTCCGCCGGCGTTGCCGCGTCGCCCGTCACCCTCGCCGCCGGCCCCTCGGTCACGGCGACCGCACTACCCAAGGCCACCACGTTCACTGAGTTGAGCGGCCTCCCGCAGGACACCGACACGTACGGCAAGCTGAGCGGCATCGTGGTCCACCCCGCACGCACGGTGGCCGTCTACGCCCACCCCGGCGGCAAGCCCGCGGCCACCCTCCCGGCGAAGCAGCTCGGCAGCCAGACCTGGGTCCCGGTGGTGGAGGCGCGCAAGGGCTGGTACCGCGTGCTGCTGCCCAGCAAGCCCAACCACGTGACCGGCTGGATCAAGGCCAAGGGCCTGGAGAAGGCGCGCAGCCGCTACCGCGCCATCGTGAAGCTGGCCACCAGGCAGTTGACCGTGATGAACGCGAGCAAGAAGCTCGGCACCTGGACGGTGGCTGTCGGCGGCCCTGAGACGCCCACCCCGGTGGGCAGGACCTTCCTGCTGGCCCTGATGTCGCCGAAGGAGAAGAAGGCCTACAGCCCGCTGATTCTGCCCCTCGGCACGCACTCGCCGACGCTCGACACCTTCGGCGGCGGTCCGGGCACGGTCGCCTTCCACGGCTGGCCGGACCGGAAGGTGTTCGGCAAGGCGGTCACGCACGGCTGCATCAGGGTGCCTGCTCGCGCGCTCAAGGTGCTGGCAAAACTGCCTCTTGGGACTCCAGTTCTGATCGCTCCTTGAGGATGAGGCCAGCGGCCAACGGGTCCGCCATGCACCAACGCGAGCTCGTGCATGTGCCGGAACGAGAAGGACGGCGGTGTCAGCAAGCACGCGGACACCTTGACCAGCCGGAGCAACGTGGCGGATGCGCTGTGGGAGTCGGGACGGTTGGCCGAGGCCGAGCACCGGGCTGTGCTGGAGGCGCGGCGGCGGGTATTGGGTGAGGAGAAGCGCTCCACGTGTTGATTTCAGGATGAGCGCCTCAGAAGCGCGGGTCGAGGCAGGCGGCCACAAACGGGGCCATCCCACGCAGGCCGCGAGCCACACGCGCCGCAGCCCTTTCTGGTCGGGCACTCGTTCGGCGCCCTCCTCGCACTCGAGGCCGCGGCCGGGCGCGAATGCCGTGCCATTCACTGGGGGCGAGTGACAGGAACTACCGTAATCAGGTGGTCCAGGCCCTTGAAATCCTTGGGATTGCAGGTGTACAGGGGTAGCCGGTTCGCGATCGCCACACAGGCAATCATCAGATCTGCAGTGCGGGGGCGCGGTTTGCGTCCTGAGGCGATGACGGCCGTCCACAACTGGCCGTACTCGCGGGCTGCGGTGTCATCGAAGGGGAGTGGGTCGAATTCGGCTTCGGCGGTCTGCAGGATCTTCATTCGCTGGGCGAGTTCCTGAGGCCCTGGCGCCACCAAGACGCCGACCGAGAGCTCCGCGGTGGTGATGGCACTGATCATCATCTCGTCGGGGAGCTCATCGGGATCGATGCCGGCGCGCAGGATGAGGATGTTGGTGTCGAGCAGCCCTAGGGCGTGGGTCATTCCTCGTCCTCCGCGAATTCGCGTCTGCCGTATGCGCGATCGTAAGGGTCGTAGAGATCGTCGTTGACGTGGCGGTCCATGTCCTCGCGATATTTACGGTCGTCCAGTCGTGGCATGCCACGCGACACGGCGGCGAACTCGGCGCGTGACACGGCCCGGCGTCGGCGGCGAAGAGGGACTAGATCCCCGATGTGATGGCCATTACGGGTAACGGCGTACCGCTCCCCACGCTCCAGGCCATCCATGATCTCCGCTGACCGGTTGCGCAGGTCGCGTTGAGATATCTCGTGGGAGCGGTCAGGCTCAGGAGTGCTCACACCTGAAGTCTACGGGGCTGTGCCATTCGGTGCTACATCGTAGCACCGCTGAGCCCGCAGGACTGACCTAAGGTGGGACGCCGAGGTTGAGCAGGAGCGTCACACAAGTGTCGCGTGCGCGCAGCGCGTCTTTCAGGGGTAGGCGCTGCGGGCAAGTACCCCGACCTCATCGGCGCAGGAAGTCCACCATCAGCCGGGCGACCTTCTCCGGACAGTCGGTAGTCAGCGCGTGGCCGCAGCCGTCGAGTTCGCGCACCTGCACGGCGGGCATCCGGCGAGCGAACTCCTGGGCCTGCCACACCGGGTTGACGGTGTCCTGGCGGCCCCAGATCACCAAGGTGGGCGTGGTGGTGGACGGCATGGCGGCCAGGGTTTCATCCCAGTCCAGGCCGCGTTCGAGCAGGACCTGGCTCTCCAGGTTGTCGGGGAAAGTGCCGGGTGCCCAGAACGCGTCGACGTCCTTCTCGGTGATCCTGCTTCGGTTGACGTGGATCCGGTCGAGCGCGGCGCGTGAGCTGGACCTGTCGGCGTAGTACCAGTTGTTCCACAGCTCCCCGACGACCGGGTACTTCATGAGTTCATACACCCAGGTGTCGCGGGTGCTGGCGCCAGAGGGGGCCAGGAGGAGCAGGCTGCTGACGCGTTCGGGGTGGCGCTGGGCGTAGGCCAGTGCCCACCCTCCGCTCCACGACAGCCCGCCGAGCGCGGGACGCTCGATGCCCGCCGCGTTCAGGAACACACCGATCGCCGTGGTCATCCCCTTCAGGTCCCAGGTGAAGCCGCGGTCCTTCAGCCGGGTGAATCCTTGGCCGGGGAGGTCCAGGATGTAGACCGTGTGGTCGCGGGCCAGCTCCGGCACCTGACGGCGCCAGCCGTACGTCCAGGAAGCCCCGGGTGACAGCAGCACGACCGGTGTGCCGGAGCCTTCCTTGACGTAGTGGAAGCGAGCGAGCGGGGTGTCCAGGAACCGAGCGTTCGCCGGCTGCCGGTAACCGGCCGCTGCTGGGCGGTAGCCGTACGCGCCATAAAGGGCGGCGCCGACGGCCAGGGTGAGGATCAGGCTCAGGACCACGAGCGTGCGAGGTCTCATGCGATGCTCTCCGTTCTGTGGGATTCCACCAGAAGGAGGCGAGCGAGCCTCAGGAGGTTCCTCAGGACTGCCACGCTTTGCGGAAGCTCCGGCGGGCGCGATGCAGGCGCGATTTCACCGTCCCTTCCGGTACGTGCAGGAGCCGTGCGGCCTCCTCCTCCGGCAACCCCTCCAGGTCACGCAGGACCAACACCGCCCGATGTTCGGGTGACAGCCGCTCGAGCACGTCACGGATGTCCACCGCGCTCTCGACGTCCTGCTTCGACGGCAGTTCGGCGAGTTCCACCGCGTGGTGCCGCCGTCTGGCGATCCTGACTGCTTCCCGTACGGCTATCGCCCGGGCCCAGCCGTGGAGCGCCTGCGGATCGCGCAGGCTCCCCAGGTTCCGGAAGATCGCGATCAGCGCCTCCTGGACGGCGTCGGGCCCGTTGTCGAGCGCGATGGGCCCGCAGATCCGGCCAAGGTACGGCGTCAGCTCGCTCAGCAGGTCGTTCATGGCCATCGTGTCGCCGCCTTGAGCAGCGCGCACCAGATCGGCGCTCATCGCCGCACGACCCTCGCCTCGAGCCTGGCCAGCGCCTTCTCTCCCGCGGCCCGCACGCCCAGGGGAACCAGCGCCGCCCGGCCGGGAACGCGGACTCCTCCCGTCTGCGCGACCAGGGTTCCTCCCGGTACGGCTGCCGCCGCGACGCCGACGATCAGGAACCTGCTCTGCATCCAGCACCAGCCGGGCCGCAGCTCGACGTCGAACCTGGCACGCATGCCGTACCTGCTTCGCGCCTTGGCCACCAGGCGCTCGCTCCCGCGCCCGGAAACGATGGTCAAGTGGCGCATGTCCGGCTCGAAGGTGCCGAACTCCTCTTCCAGGGCGCTCACCACGGACCAGACGTCCTCGAACGGGGCGAGGATGACGCGTTCGGCTACGCCCGCCCCGGGGATGGCGGAGGCGAGTACCCGCAGCCTCCGTACCGGGTCCAAATCAGCAACAGGCCAAGTCATATCCATCCAGAGGCGTCGACCGCGGCGAAGGTTCCATGGAACCATCGACGATTTCCGCTCCTCCTGCCGGGCATGAGAATCTCACTCCCGGCGGCCTTCGTCGCCGCCGTCCTCCTGCTCGACGCGTTCCTTCACCTTTTCTGGTTGGTACGGCCGGCCGCCGACCCGCGAGCGCTCTCCCTGGCGGTGCTCAACTTCGAGACGCCCTTCACGGCGCGCATCCTCGTGCCCCTGATCGTCGTGCTCACCGTCGCCGCCGTCTCAGTGATCGCCGTCTCCCTCGGGCGGGGCGGTCGGCTCGCCAAGGCGGTAACGCTCGCGCTGGGCGGCGGGCTGCTCATGCGTGCGGAACTCGGCCTCGCGTGGGCCTTCGGGCTGGGCACGGACACCGGCACTCCGTTCTACTGGCTCAACCTGCTGCTCTACAGCCCGCTGTGCGTGGCGCTGGGGTTCGCGACCGGAGCCGTGCTGATGCGGGCTTCCGTCTCGGGGGTCGAAGCATGAGGCTGAGGCGGATGGGTGTTCAGTACGTCCTTGCTGTACAGCAGCCCGGTACAGCAACGCCGACGTGCAACAGTACTCGTCCCGTGCGTTCCGCGTGGCGACCACTACACAGGGTGAGTGCGATGAATACTGAACGGCATGCGTGTCGACTTCGATCCCGAGGCCATGAGTGGGGTGGCTTTCTTCCGGTTCCTGACCTCGGTCGTTGTTCCGCGTCCGATCGCGTGGGTGTCCACCGTCACACCCGACGGAGCGGTGGAGAACCTCGCTCCGCACTCCTTCTTCAGCATCGCCAGTACCGATCCGCCGATCGTGCAGTTCACCTCGATCGGCCGCAAGGACTCCCTGCGCAATGTTGAGGAAACCGGAGAGTTCGTCGTCAACTTCTCCTCCGAACCGCTGCTGCACCAGATCCGCGACACCGCCACCGATTTCCCTCGGACCGTGAGCGAATTCGGCTTCGCGGGAGTCGAACGCGAAGCCAGCCGTCGTGTGCGGCCGCCCCGGGTGGCCGCCTCTCCCGTTGTCCTGGAGTGCCGTTCACACACCACGCTGCGTATGGGTAACTCCACCTTGGTGTTCGGTAGGGTCTTCCTCGCGGCGGTGCACAAGGATTACATCGTCAACGACCGGCCTGACGCCGAGCTGTTGCGCCCGTTGACCAAGCTCGGCGGCGACGAGTGGGGGACGTTGGGCGAGATCCTGCACCTGAGTCGCATCCCTTACGAGGAGCCGCGAGCCGTATGATCCGGCCACGACCTCGAAGGCCCGCGATCAGCCATGGATATCCAGCCCTTCGCGATCGAGCTCTGCTCGGATCTGGCTGAGCCACTCTGTGCCCAGCCGGCGCCCGTTGGGGAGTTGGTCGTCTCGATCCCAGCGCCACGTTGCGATCATCGCCAGCACGAGGATCCGGCACTCGCGTAGCAAGCCTTGATCGACACCCGGGTAGTGCTCGCTGACGTCTTCGGGCGCATGGGCGAGGTCGAATTCGACAGGCCCACGGCAACACGTCTCGAGGTCTATGAACAGCAGCCCGTTCTTCGTGGTGAGCACGTTGCCCGGGTGCGGCTCACCGTGCAGCAGCTGCTCGGCGGCGCCGCGCTCGGCGATCACTCGCCTCAGACTTCGTAACGTGTCGCCGAGCAGCTCCCGGTCCGCGTCGGCGAGCGCCGGCGTGCGGTCGCGGCTCGCCACGAGTCGTTGAGCCTGCTCGACCCGATCCATGAAATGCGGCGTCGGGACATCGAGCTTGCGCATGCCGGCATGCAGCCGCCCGAGCGCATTGGCGTAGTCGGCTGGTGAGACCTCTCGAGGCGTCGCAGGTTCGTAGTAGGTCCACAGCGTGACCACGAAGCCATCACGCTCGTAGACGCGTGGCTCCACTCGAGGCTCGAGAGCAGCCACAGGGCTCTCGGATTCGGCGAGCCGCTGAGCAAGCTCGATTTCGAACTGTGCGACCTGATCCGCTACAGGTGCCACCCGGGCCAGGACGTCACAAGGCAGCAGACGCAGAGTGAGCTTGTTCGAGTCATGAAGAACGATCACGTCGTCGACTGTCATGCCGAGTGATGAGGCGGTCGACCTGGCCGCGGCAATCGCACGTGGGACCTCTGACGCCTGCATCGTCGCCGGCTCCTCTCCCTTGCGCGCTGCCGTACTCTCCATGCGGTGCGGTCCGGGCCACCGTACCAAGTTGTCGATAGAGAGCCGCGGTGGCGCGAATGGGCGGGGCGCTGCCGGGCGTGGGCCGGTTCGGCAGACCACTCCGCTGAAGCCTCCGGCGCGAACCAAGGGCTCCGCGCGCCTCTTTAGCGCCGGCCGCCGAACTCCCAGTCGTGGACCTCGATGTCGGCGTACCGGTCCAGGGTCAGGACGGCGCGTGCCACATCCGGGTCCGGCGCCCGGACCAGCAGCGCCGTACCCAGCCAGGTGGCGCCGTCGTCGGACAGCAGCGGTCCATACGCGATCAACTCGTCCCGGTCGGGCGGCGGGACAAGGTCGGCAGCCTGCCCTGAGCCGAGGCCCAGCACCAGATACCGGTTGCCGCCCTCTCTGCCGCCAGGGAAATCCCACATGGTGCGGCCCAGCACGTTGCGCCAGCGGCGCAACATCACGTCCCTGTACACACCGGCCTGGTAGTTGGGCTCCTCGAAGACGAACGCACGCGCAGTGGCGAGATCTGGCAGGTCGACGATGTGCACGCTGCCGGAGGCCGTGTCGCTGTCCCGGTGGAAGGTCGGGCCGCGGGCGATCAGCTCCGCCGCGTACCGGTCCATGTAGGACCAGTGCTCTTCCACCAACTCGGCGCGCAGAGCCGCGGAGTCGGGCCGATCGCGGTGATAACAGAAGAACTCCATGCCGAGAGTACCTACCATGGCCCGCAGCGACGGCTCCATTCTGGTCATCGCAGCCATGGCGATCCTTCAGCCCCGCTCCAGCCGCGATCTGTGTCAAGGGCTCAGCGGAGTACAGTCCAGAATGACGTGTCCGAGCGCGGTGCGGTGAACGTCGGCAACGTCGAGCCCGGCTTCGGCAGCGATGGCGATGTAGTCCTCGACGGTGCGCTCGCGGCCGCCGCTGAGCACGAGCATGCGCAGGTTCATCTCGGCGAACATGGCCGGGTCGGCACCGGAGCTGCCGTGTGACTCGATCACGACGACCCGTCCGTGCCGCCCGGCCGCATCGGCGCACCGGCGCAGGATCACCTGGGCGTCGTCGTCGCCCCAGTCGTGCACCACACGCCTGAGCACGTACACATCACCCCCGGCGGGCAGCGGATCGAAGAAACTCTGGCCAACGAACTCGCACCGCGTGGCCAACCCGCGCTCGGCCAGGTAGTGCCGACCTCGATCCACTGTGTCCGGCAGATCGACGAGCGTGGCCCGGATATTCGGGTGGGCGCGCAGCACTTCGGCGAGCAGGGCGCCGGTGCCACCGCCGACGTCGACCACATGCCGCACACCGGACCAGTCGTAGCCCTTGGCCGCGTCGGCGACGTAGTCCGCTCCGGAAGCCATCATCGCGTCGAACGACCCGCTCATCTCGGGGTGCGCGGCGAGATAGCGCCAGAACGGGGCGCCGAAGACCGTCTCCCACGCCGGTTGCCCGGTGCGGACCGTGTGCAGCAACCCGGTGAATGCCAGGTCCATCTGCCCGCCGAAGCCACCCAGGTCGAGCCGCACCCTCATCCCGGAAGGATGGTCGGACGCCAGCAGCGCGGCGGGTTCGTTGACGGCGAACCTGCCCGGCTCCCGTTCGGTGAAGACACCCCGGCAGACCAGGTGACGCAGCAGCCGGCCCAGTGCGTCGGCGTTGGTGTCAGACCGGCGTGCCAGCTCCTCGACGGGCACCGCGTCGTCGGCCATCAGATCGGCCAGGCCCAGCGAGGCTGCGACCCGCACCGCCATCGGCGTGACCAGGTCCGTTACAGGTCCCAGTACGTCCCACGCCGCTTCCCATTCCGATGGCCGGCCGTGCTGCTCGTCGTGATCGTCCTCAGCGGTAGTCATGTCACGACACTCCTCGCGCGGAATCTCAAGGCTGCTTTGCCGGAAGCTACCATGCGACCAACCGCTTGGTCTGTGACGGTCGCCCTTACCTTGTCGTTCCCGGAGTATCGCTGCCATCGACGGGGAGTTGCCGGGTATGGGTAGAAGCATGATCTTCTTGAGGTGGGCGGTCCAAGTCGCCGTACTCACTCCTCTGGTCGTCCCGATCATCGCTGTCCCGCGGGCGGCAGCCGACACGAGCAAGCAGCCCCAGGCCGCGGCGCTGGCCCGCCGCATGCTGGACCAGCTGAAGGTAGCTAAGCCCTTATCAATCCGTGGTTACAGCCACCGGCGCTTCCAGCCTCGATGGGCACATCACAGAGGCAGGTGCGACGCACGAGAGATGGTCCTGGCCCGCGACGGGCGACGCGTGCGCAAGAACGCGAACTGCCACCCTGTTAAGGGCATCTGGCACAGCCCGTACGACGGCAAGCGGCTGAGGAGCGAGAAGCAGGTCGACGTCGACCATGTCGTGCCGCTGGCGTACGCCTGGCGCTCTGGCGCCGGCAAATGGAGCCAGGCGCGGCGGCGCGCGTTCGCCAACGACCTCACCCGCCCGGAGCTCATAGTGGTCAGCCATTCCGCCAACATCGCCAAGGGCGGCCAAGGGCCGCAGAGTTGGCGTCCGCCGCGCCGCGGTTATTGGTGCCGCTACGCGACCTCATGGATCACCGTGAAGCATCACTACCGGCTCTTCGTGACGCGGAAGGAGAAGGTGGCCTTGCTCAACATGCTCCGCACCTGTCGCGGGTAATTCGCGCGCTGATCAGGACTGCGGCGAAGCGCAGTCGAACCGTGACCTCATTGTCAGGTATTCACCTGACACGCCCACATTCCCACCGTCCGTAGGCTCGCAACCAGCCGCGGTGCAGGCGCAGGAGGCGAAGCATGCCTTGCCGCCCGGGTAGCTGCCGATCGAGCGGGGGACAGCAGCTGCCCTTTCGTCCCGGGACGCGAAGCGGAGGACATGAGACACGGTCTAGCTGGGAGAACGGGCCCGCGTGCACCCCGGGTTCCGCCGCACCATCGCTGGTCCGTTCCGAGAGGTCGCCGATGTCCACACCATTCCCGCCCGGCCGGCCGCCGCAGGGCCCCGGTGTGCTCGGAGCACCGCGCCATGCTGGAGCACCGCGCGGTCCCGTAGGGCAGTGGCCGCCTCCCCCGCGCAGCGGCGGCGGTGGGAAGGGGCTGTTGATCGCCATCGTCGCCGTGCTCTGCGTCCTCCTGATCGCCGGAGTGGCCGGAGGTTGGATGCTTCTTAGCCGCAGTGGCGGCGGCGAACCCGGACCATCCTCGAGCTTCACCTACGACCGGGGTAATCCAGTCCGGTCACCGGCGGCCGAGAGGGTGAAATTGCGGCCGATCACCGGTGACCAGCTCTGCACCGCCATTCCGGACCGCCTCCGTAAGAGCCTGGTCACCGATGGCCGATACGGCGGGAAGGATTCGTCCACAGGGGCCGCCACCGAAAACGAGAAGCGGGCGGCCTGCGAGTGGCACAACAACAAGATGGACGTCGGCAACGGCGTCATCGGCCATCGCACGCTGAGCATCTCAGTGGAAGCGCGGAGCACGGAAAGTCAGAGCGCGGTCGAGTACGCCAAGGATCGGTTCGAGCGAGACAAAGAAGGGCACGAGCGGCGGGTCAACGTCCGGGACGGCAAGCGAACCGACGGAAAGACCTCCGGCTCGGCATTCGGCGAGCTCAAGGAACTGAAGTACGGCGACGCGTCGTACAGCCAGACCTGGATCGGACACAGCGGCCTCAAGACCACCGTGTTCATCCGGCAGGGGCCCTGGCTGATCAAGGTCGAGTACGGCGGCAGCAACCGGACAGGCGACAAGTACCCCTCCGGCGACGAAGTGCGGGCCGGGGCCGGCAAGGTCGCCGAGCGCGTCACCGCGGAAATGGCCAAGGACGCCAGCAAGGTGAAGCCTGCCGGGCCGTGCGCGATCCTCACCGCCAAAGAAATAGGATCGGCATTCTTCCCCACCGTTCAAGGACCATCCGTCGGCGGTAATGACGGCCGGATCCAGCAGACCACCTGCACCTGGCGCCTAAGCGAGGCGGTCGAGCATGAGCCCGGGCAGGAGTTCACCGCTCGGGGCGGCGAGCTTCGCATCCACGTGGTCGACTGGGGCGGCGGCGGCCTGGGATCGACGTTCCAATTCGAGCGAGATGCCAAGAAGTACGACCGCTACCACGCCAAGGGCGGCATCGGCGATGACAACACCCACACTGTCTACGAGCCACGCCAGGAGCTCTCCGGGCTCGGCGAGAAGGCGTTCGCCGTGGTCTCCTCCACCACCAGGCCGGGCCGGCCGGACGAGGATCCCATGCAGGAGGTTCTGATCAAGACACTGGTCGGCGATCGGACGGTCGAGTTCACCTTCAGAGGTACGACGACCGGGGGCGGCGTCGTCGGCGCCGGGGACTACCAGAAGCCGGTCTTCGAGTCATCCGTCGCGCAACAGGCCGTGGCGAAGCTGGCCAAGGCCTTCCTCGCCGACCTGAAATGACCGACCGCGCCTCGCGGGCTGAGCTCCGATGTCGGAGGTCAAAGGCCACTTCCCATGATGATCGGGAAGTGGCGTTTGACCTCTTGTGCGGCTGAGATTCTTAACTGCAGTGTTCGAAGGGGCTGGTGTAGGCGCTGCTGCCGATGGAGCCGCCCCACTTGACGCATTGTCCGGGCGCGCTGCGCTTCACCGGCCCCGCGTAGTAGCTGTAGCTGCCTGAGTCGGTCGTCCTGCTTTCCCCTTGCGGCTCTAGGAAGGCCGACATCGATGAGGGAGAGCCGAGGTTCGTCGTCTTCAGTGTCACGACGCAGTTGTAGCCGTTGCCCGAGTTGTAGAGCAGGTAGGTGCTGCCGCCAGTGAGGCCGGCGGAGTCGACGACCGCATAGCCGCTGCCGCAGACCTCTTCCGGGGTGTAGGGGTTGCCGCTGCAGGCGTTGGTGCTCTTGATGGCCTTCTTCTCGCCCAAGGACACGGTCACGCCGTCTACGGTCGGGCTGGTGTCCATCGCACCGGTGGAGGTCCGCTGTTCGTAGTGCAGGTGCGGAGCGTTGGAGCCGCCCGTCGAGCCGACAGTCCCGATCGTGGTGCCCTGACTGACGCTCATCGAGCCACCGGCCGACCTCACCATGGTCGCGAGGTGGGCATAGCGGGTTCTGCTGCCGTCACTGTGACGGACCTCTATCCACTTGCCGTAGCTCGTGCTTCCCGCGTCGTAGAAGTACGCGGTGCCCGAAGCGGTGGCGCGCACCGTTTCACCGTTGATGTCATCGCCCCCATAGTCCTGCCAGTCGATGGAGCCAGACGGGTTGTGGTTAGGGGTCCAGTTGTTGGCGTAGAAGGTCTTCCCGCAGTTGAAGGGGCTCTTGTGAGACACAGCCAGGACGCTGATGGCCTGTGCTGAGGCGGCCTGGGGAATCAGCGCTGCCGCGAGGATGACTAACAGGGCGATGATCGCGGATCTGAGGGTCTTCGGCCAGGTCGGCCTGCCGGTCGTGGGCATGCTCACCTCTCTGGACAGGTGCGTATGGGGGGATACGGTTAGGCGCCCAGTTCCTTTGATGTCGATGAGCCCGTGGCGACGAACAGACGGGATGGAGAAAGGTCAGCCGCCAGGGAACATTTCGACATCTCACCGCCCATAGGGAAGGGCGGGTCGATCATGAACATAACCCTGAAAGTTCTTTTCATCAATCTCTGCAGGATGAAATTTTGCGGCTCCTCCAGCCATGTCTTGTATTTACGATCCCTCCCCGCAGGTCAGTGGCAGTGGAGTAGCCGAAGATCGCCCGACACCCTTCATAGACGCCCTCCACATCCCCGCATCCCGGACGACACTGGGTGTCCAGCCGCTCAAGGGGGCGATATGGACAGACCTTTACTAGGATTTGGGATGGTCTGTATGGTGATCTAGTCAAGATCTATTCACCTGCATGAGGTTGAAGCATGAACCGCAAGAAGCTCGCACCCGTTCTCCTCAGCTCCGCCGCTGCGGCGGGCCTGCTGCTGACCCCGACCACGGCCGCCTCCGCACAGGTAGGCGCCGCAAAGGCCGGCGCCGCAACGGCATCAGCCGGAGCCGCGGTCGAGCGCGACAGTGTCAGGTGCACCAATCCCAGGGGCAAGTGGGCCAACTACTCCTGGGGCGAAGGCAATACGACTGCGACCATCTACTTCAACAACCACTGCAGCCACAGGGTCAGCGTCAAGATCATGTTCGTCCGGAAGGGCTCGGTCGGCGACAAGGCCTCCAAGTACCGCTGCATGACGGTCAACGCCAAGACCAAGGGCAAGAAGAAGTTCTACGCCGCCGTCTACAAGCCGTACTCCGTGACCCGGGTCAAGAGCTGCTGAGCTAGCTTCGCCGAGGGGCGAGATCCCTGCGCGGGAGTGCGGTGGTCTCGCCCCCACCGGGGGACGAGCAAACCAGAGAGCAGGGGGCTAAGGACGAGGGCCGGTGAGCGTCGGGGCCCGCGCGGAGGTGCGACGATCCCGATCCGGGAGTACGCACGCCTCGAATCTACGACGATGTGCCACACGAAGTAGCGGCCTGACGGCCAGGATTCCGCGTACAAAATCGCGGTCCATGCCCACCAACGTGGCCCGCCGGGGCTCTGGCGGCCGCAGTCGTCGCTGACCTGCACTATCGTGGTGCTGAGTCCGGCACACTCTTCCTGTGCCGGACTCAGCCCACGATCGCCGGCCTGACGCCGCTGATATCGATCACCGGGCGGACCGACGGGTCTTAACTGCTGGCCTTGGCCCAGATCGACGCGAAGACGCCACTCTCGGTGTCCAGGATGATCGGCTGGTACCCCAGCGCCTTCATCTTCGTGGCCTGGAGCGTGTAGGTCAGACGGGACAGGTTCAGGTGTTCCTTCAGCCCGGTCGCGCTGCCCTTGCTCCACACGGTGGTGTAGAGCTTGCCGGGCTCGACGGCCATGACGACGGGACGCAGGCCCTGCTTCGCCTTCGCCAGGAGCTCCTGCCCGCGCTGCTGCACGGTCTGGCCCAGGGTCACCTGGACGCTGCCCGAGGCGGCGCCGGCGACCCAGACGGCCGCGTACAGCGGCCTCTCGACCGTGCCGTACACGTCCAGCGAAGTGATGGCGTAGCCGGCGGCGGTGAACTCGGCGTTGACCTTGGCGAAGGCCTCCGCGGTCATGCTCAGCTGGGACTTGACC
Source organism: Nonomuraea turcica (assembly GCF_030718205.1). Taxonomy (GTDB): domain Bacteria; phylum Actinomycetota; class Actinomycetes; order Streptosporangiales; family Streptosporangiaceae; genus Nonomuraea. The sequence goes on along the minus strand of NZ_JAUZQF010000006.1, from coordinate 374,274 downwards.
TGCGCCGTGGTCTTCTCGAAGACCGCGGCGAAGACCGCTTCCGCGCCCACGCCGGTACCGGTGATCATGGCGGGCTGGAAGCCGGCCTTCACCTGGTCGCTGATGGTCTTCTGCAGGTTGGTGCCCGACAGGCCCTGCAGGACGTTCACCTTGCGGGTGGTGTCCTTGATCCACACGGACGTGTACTGCGGGTTCGCCGCATTCGACACGCTCAACGCCTCGGGAACATAGCCCTTGCCCAGCAGCTGCTTGACACGCTGCGTCAGCTGGGTGCCGGTGAGCGCGTCGAGGGTGAGCCAGTCCAGCGGCAGGTTCTGCACCGACTGGGAGGCAGTGGTCTTGGCGGGCTGGGCGGCCGCCGGAGAGGCGATGGCCAGCAGGGGAGCGGTGACCGCCGCCAGCGCCGTGGTAAGGGCGACCATCCTCTGTGTGCGCCTCATGATCCTCCTATAGGTATAGGTTGTCCCAATTTTTGGACAAGAAGGGACCATAACAGAGAATGAGGGCAAGTTGACCAACCGTCACCATGATCGAAACATTCCTGTGTCAGAAAACCTCAGGTATCGGGGCAAGACGGACACCATCAGAGGGGTGTTCATGTTTTGCCAGGTCACTGAGCGCGTTAGTCGTTCGTAGCGGCTCGGCGGAGGGATGTCGCTCCGCCGTCACTCCCCGTTCATCCTGCTCGAATCCCCTGGTCACCCGGAGGTTTACCACAGGTGATTAGGGTCGTTTCGCGCACGGCGAGACGTGGAGGCCTGTCAGGATGACTTGTGGAGTCGGCTCAGTCGCCGGCCGCCGGCTTGAGCAGACCGGTCTCGTACGCCGCCGCCACCGCGGCCGCCCGGTCCTTCACCTCGAGCTTCGCGAAGACATGCAGCAAATGCGTCTTCACCGTCGCCTCAGTGATGAACAACCGGCCGGCGATCTCCCGGTTGGTCGCCCCGCGGGCGATGAGCCTGAGCACCTCGAGTTCACGCGGGCTGAGCGTCCGCGGTTCCGGCTCCTGGGCCTTGTGCCGCAGGACGCCGGCCACGGCCGGGGACAGCACGGTTTCGCCGCGGGCAGCCGCCTGCACGGCACGACGGAGTTCTGCGCGGGGTGTGTCCTTGAGGAGGTAACCGGTGGCGCCCTGCTCGATAGCGGGCAGGACGTCGGCGTCGTCGTCGAAGGTCGTCAGCACCAGGACATGGATGCCGGGGGTCTGCTCACGGAGGCGGCGGATGACCTCCACGCCGGTCATCTTCGGCATGCGGAGGTCCAAGAGCACGACGTCGGGCTTGGTGCGTAGGGCCACCGCAAGGGCCTCAGGGCCGTCGGCGGCCTCGCCGACGATCTCGAAGGCCTCGTCGGCGGCGAAGATGCCGCGTAGGCCGTCGCGGACGATCGGGTGGTCGTCCACGATGATCAAACGTATCGGCGGCATGGTCACGTTCCCACATGGGAGTCGGGGTGGGGATCGGACTTCGGCTCCGCGGGGATGGCCGGGACAGTTGTGCAGATTCCCGTACCCATGCCAGGAGCCGCCTCGATCACGAAATTTCCTGCTAAACGGGTCACTCTCTGGCGCATCGCCATGAGGCCGAAGCCTCCCCCATCCGTCCCATCCGGGCTGAACCCACGACCGTCGTCGCGTACGTCCAGCGCCACCACATCCTCCATGTACGACAAGGTGACCCCGACCCGATCGGCGGCGGCGTGCTTGGCGACGTTGTTCAGGGCCTCCTGCGCCACCCGGAGCAGGGACGTCTCCACTTCCCCATGCAGCGGCCGGGGATCGCCGGTGACCTGCACGGACGCGGCCACGCCCGTGCTCAGCGACCACTTCTCCGTGAATTCCCGGATGACGGTCGCCAGCTCGGCATCATGCTGCAGCGGCCCGGGCCGCAGCGCCTGAACGGAGCGGCGCGCTTCGGTCAGGCTCTCCCTGGCCACGGTCCGCACCGTATCCAGGCGTGCGCGAGCCGCGGGCATGTCCTCCCCGACCGCCGCCTCGGCGGCCTCGACCTGGGTGAGGATGGCGGTCAGCCCTTGGGCGATGGTGTCGTGGATCTCTCTGGCCATGCGCTGCCGTTCCTCCAGCACGCCGGACTCGCGGGCGCGGCTCAAGAGCTGCGCGTGGAGGTTCGCGTTGTCCTCGGCGAGCGCCGCGAGCTTGGCACTCTTGTCCTTCAGCTCCGCGATCGCCGCCTTGTGCTGGTCGTTCTGGTCGACGATCGTTCGGATGATCAGGCCGGTCGCGGAGGCGATCAGCACTCCGACGACGAAGGAGGAGAGCAGTTCGGCCGGGGGTCGGCCGGGCTGGAGACGGGCGGCGACCAGCACGCCGACCGTGACGGCCACGCCTCCGTACGCCCACCATCCGGGCAGCAGAGCGAAGCACTGGACGAACACCCCCACGGCGGTCACCGTGAACACCGAGTCGATCCTGACCAGGACGGCCACCACGGCCAGCAGCACCCCGAAGTAGGCGATCAGCGGCAACGGGCGCGCTGCCCACCTGGTCACCATCAACCAGTGCCAAGCGACCGCGAACGCCGCGAGTGCCAGCACTTCCCATCGCCACTCCCGCAGCAGGGCGAAGACCGCGGGCAGGAGGATGAACAGGTACGGCAGCGCCGGCTGCACACGATCCCAGCGCGTGACCTCCACGCCTGCGCCGGCCCCTACCACCGGAACGCCCTCAGGGCGGCGCCACCCGCGACGACCGAGATCGCGACCATGACGCCCAGCGTAATCGGCGACGCCGCGCCACCGGCCCAGCCATCGCGGATCGCCTCGACCGCGGGCGCCATGGGCATGAGATCGCCGATGGCGCGCATGGAGCCGGACATGCTCTCGCGGGGGATCACGACGCCCGCGAGGAAGACCATCGGGAAGAAGAGGCTCAATCCGATCACGGTCGCGCCCCGCCCGGAGGGGGCAAGGGCGCCGAGGAGGAGACCGATGGCGCCCAGGCTCAGCGCGCTCAGCAGCCACGCCACCAGGACGCCCAGGAGTTGAGCGGGTGCGCTCAGCCCGTACGCGACCGCGCCGATGGCGATCAGCAGCCACGACCCCAGCATGGCCAGCAGCATGTGCGCGGCCCACTGCGCCCCGAACAACATCGTCGGCGAAGCAGGTGTGACGCGGAGCCGTTTCAGCACCCGGCGCTCCCGATATTGGGCCAGCGTGGCGGGCAGGACGACCAGCGCGGCCAGGCCGATGACGAAGATGATCAGCATCGGTACCGTGGCGTCGATCAGCGGCGTGCCGCCGGGTAGCGGCTTGTTGCCACCGCGCAACTTGACCCAGAGCATGATCGCGGGGAAGACGAGCGCGAAGAACGCCGACATCGGATCCCGGACGATGAGCTTCAGCTCGACGGTGACGACCTGCGTGATGCCTTTCATGCCGCTTCGGTCCTTTCGGTCAGGGTGAAGTATGCGTTCTCCAGCGAGTCGGACCCCGCCTTCGCGATCAGGTCCCGAGGCGTGCCCTCGGCGATGACGTGCCCCCGGTCGATGACGGCGAGACGGTCGCACAGGGCCTCGGCCTCGTCCATGAAGTGGGTGACCAGCACGACCGTGACCCCCCGCTCGCGCATGGCGCGGATCAGACCCCACGTGGTACGGCGGGCGGCCGGATCGAGGCCGGTGGTGAGTTCGTCGAGCAGGACCAGCTCCGGATTGCCGACCAGGGCGAGAGCGATGAACAGCCGCTGTTTCCAGCCGCCGGACAGGTTCGCGAACCGGACGCTCTTCCTGTCCGCCAGGCCCCATTCGTCCATGACCGCCCGCCAATCGGCCGGCCTGTCGTAGAAGGAGGCGTACATCCGCAACGCCTCGCCAACCTTGATGGCATCGGGCAGGGCCGCCTCCTGCAGCTGGGCGCCGATGCGCTGGAGGAGCACGCGCCGATCGGTGTGCGGGTCCAGGCCGAGCACGCGTAGCGTGCCACCGTCCGCCCGCCGCAGCCCCGACACGCACTCGACGAGCGTGGTCTTCCCCGCGCCGTTGGGGCCGGCGAGGCCGAAGATCTCGCCTTGCTCCACCCGCAGGGTGACGCCGTCGATTGCCGCGCTCGATTTGTAGCTCTTGCGTAGTTCATTGATCTCGATGATCGCTGTCATGATCTGAGATTCGCGCGTGAGCGCGGTCGGCGATATCCACCGATCGGTGGATGGGTGGGCGCACGCCGCGTCCGAAGCGGATCAGCACGGGATCGAAACCCGCCGGCTCCAGAGTGAGGGTCAACCGTTCGGCGCCCGCCGGTGTTCTCCTATGGCCCGACGTTTCCCCTGGAGTCCCATGATCGCGCTGCCTGTCGTGCTGGTCGCCGTGTACATGACCACCCTCGACTTCTTCATCGCCAACCTGGCCGTACCGTCGATCCGGACCGGTCTGGGCGCGGGCGACACCGCCGTGCAGTTCGTGATCGCCGGGTACGGGCTCGCCTACGCCGCCAGCCTGATCGTCTCCGGGCGGCTCGGTGACCTGTACGGCCGGCGCCGCGTGTTCGCCGCCGGGCTGGCGCTGTTCACGGTGGCGTCGGCGGCCTGCGGGCTCTCTCCCGACGCCGGGTCGCTGGTGCTGGCCAGGGTCGCGCAGGGTGTCGCGGCAGCGCTGCTCGCGCCGCAGGCGCTCACGCTGCTCGGCGTGCTGTTCGAGGGCGCGGCCCGGGCCAGGGCGTTCGGCTGGTACGGCACCGCCGTCGGCGTGGCCGGCGTGAGCGGTCAGGCGATCGGCGGGCTGCTGGTGGCGGCCGATCCCCTGGGGCTGGGCTGGCGGGCCTGTTTCCTGGTCAACGTGCCGATCGGGGTGGCGGCCCTGGCATTGACCACCCGGGTGCTCCCCCGCACCCCGGGCTCCGGCGATCGGCGCGATCTCGACCTGGCCGGGGCGGCGCTGGTCGCGGCGGGGCTCGTGGCCGTGGTGCTGCCGCTGGTCGAGGGGCGGGAGCAGGGGTGGACGTGGTGGTGCCTGGCGGCCGCGGCGCCGCTTCTGGCCGGGTTCGTACGACGGCAACGGCGGCTGGCGGCCTCCGGACGGGCGCCGCTGCTCGACCTGGCGGTGTTCGCGGAGAAGGGATTCGCGGGCGGGCTGGTGGCGGTGGCGCTGCTGTTCGGCACGTCGGCCGGGTTGTCGTTCGTGCTGGCCCTCTACCTGCAGGAAGGTCTCGGGCTGAGTCCGCTGGCGGCCGGTGCCGTGTGCACCGCGTTGAACGCCGGTTTCTTCCTCACCTCGCTCCGGGCCGGACGGGTGCCGCCGGCGGTGGCCGCGCTGATGGTGGTCGTGGGGCTGGGGCTGCTGGGATACGTCGTGGGAGGCGGGGCGGGGCCGTACCAGGTGGCGGGGACGTTATTCGTGATCGGGGGCGGGATGGGGCTGTTGATGTCGCCGCTGATCTCCTCCGTCCTGTCCCGGGTACGGCGAGAGCGCGCCGGCGCCGCGGCCGGGGTGCTCGGGACCGTGCAGGAGGCCGGGGGCGTGCTCGGCGGCACGGTGACCGGCGCGGCGTTCTTCGGCACGCTGGACGGCGGATGGGTGGCCGCGACTCTGGCGGGGCTGGCGGTGCTGGTGATGGGAGCCCTCGGTGTGCTGGCCCACTGTCTGACGCCGTCGAAGCCCGTGATTCACGTGAATCAGCACCAGTGATGCTCAGCCGTACCGGCCGCGTGACGGCGGGTGCACGGCGGCGGCGACGTCGTCGGCCAGCGGCGCGATGTCCTCCGGCCGCAGCGGCGAGACGGTGAGGCGGAGCGCGGGCGGCGTGGCGACCCGGTTGCGCGCGCCCGGCGCGGCGGCCCAGCCGCGGGCCAGCAGGCCGGTGATCGCGGCGGCCTCGTCCGGGACGGGCACCCATACGTTGAGCCCGGTACGGCCGTGTGCGGCGACGCCACGCGCGGCCAGCGCCGCGACCAGCCCGTCGCGCCGCTCGGCGTACGAGGCCGCCACCGCGGCGGTGTCCACCGCCCTCGTGCGCCACAGGTGGGCCACGGCCCGCTGCAGCAGGTGGCTGACCCAGCCCGCGGCCAGTCGCTGCCGCCCCCGCAGCCGGTCCAGCGTGACCGGGTCGCCGGTGATCAGCGCGAGCCGCAGGTCGGGGCCGAACGCCTTGGCCGTGGAGCGGACGAGTATCCAGCGGGCCGTGGCTCCGGCCAGCGGATGCAGGGGAACGTCCACGAAGCCGTCGCCGTGGTCGTCCTCGACGAGCAGCACCCCTGGGCGCGCGGCCAGCTCGGCCCGCAGGGCGGCGGCACGTTCCGCAGTGACGGCGGCGCCGGTCGGGTTCTGCGCGCGGGCCGTGATCACCGCGGCCCGGGCCCCGGCCCGCAGCGCCTTGCCGAGTTCCTCGGGCAGCGGGCCGTCGTCGTCGAGCCGCATCGGCACGGGACGCAGGCCGAGCGCGGCCACCAGGTCCAGCAGGGCCGACCAGCCGGGGTCCTCCACCGCGACCGCGTCGCCGGGACGCAGGCAGGTGTTCAGCACCCGTTCGACCGCGTCAAGGGTGCCCGAGCTGATCGCCAGCGGCGCGGCAGGCACGCCGTCTCCACGCAGGCGGGCCCCGGCCAGGGCGAGGAGTTCCTCGTCGTCGCCCGTGCCGTACATGGCGGGCCGTTCCTGGTGCGCGCGGGCGGCGGCGGCGAGCGCCTCGTGCAGGGGCGGCAGCAGGATGGGATCAGGGTTGCCCTTGGACAGGTCCCGGACGCCCGGCGGCACCTCGATGCGGATGTCCTCGCGTGCCGTGCTGGCGGGCCTCGGCCTGATCCTGGTGCCCCGTCGCCCGGCGGTCTCCACGATCCCGCGCTCACGCAGCAGCCGATAGGCGGCCGCCGCCGTGTTGGGACTGACCTGGGCCAGCGTGGCCAACTCGCGGACCGGGGGAAGCGGCGCGCCCGGCGCCAGCCGCCCATCCGACACGGCGGCCTCGACGCCGGCCGCTATCTCGTTGGCCGTCCCACCGGTGACACGATATATTTCTAGCACAAAGTCTATTATGTACCAATACAAAGGGGTTCCGGTGCTCATTCAACCATGGGACGCGGCCCGCGACGGGAACGAGTGGCGAAGCTGGCTGCGCACGCGCGACTTCGGGCAACTGGCGGCGAACGGCACCGACGGCGGCCCGCCGGTGGTGGTGCCGACGCACTTCCTGTTCGACGGCGACGGCGAGGTGGTGCTCCATCTGGCCAGGCCCAACCCGATCTGGGTCGCGCTGGAGGCGAACCCGAGGGTGCTGGTGAGCGTGCACGACGACTACGCCTACATCCCGTCGATGTGGCGCTCGGACTCCCCCGACAACGGCGTGCCGACCAGCTATTACTCCTCCGTTCAGCTCACCTGCACGGCGAAGATCGTGGACGACAAGGAGGGGAAGGCGGAGATCCTGCGCCGCCAGCTGGCCCATCACCAGCCGGACGGCGGGCATGGGGTGGTGGCCGCCGAGGAGGGGCCGTACCGCAAGATGTTGTCGGCGATCCGTGGGCTGCGGCTGGAGGTCGTGGGGGTGCGGGCCAAGTTCAAGTACGACGATCATCGGCCGGTCGAGTTCCGCGAGCGGATCGCGGGAGAGCTGGCCGGGCGGAACCTGCCCGGGGATGCGGGGGCGCGGGAGCAGCAGCTCAGGCGGATGGATTAAGGCTTGATGTCCGATCGTCACTAGAGGCGGCGGCCGGCGAGCGGGGAAAGTAGGGCGCATGCTCGCAGACGAAGCCGCGTACGCCGTGCTCAGGAGCCGGGACGGCCGCTTCGACGGCCGATTCTTCGTCGCCGTCGTGACCACCGGCATCTACTGCCGCCCCAGTTGCCCGGCGGCCCTGCCCAAGCCGGAAAACGTGCGTTTCTACCCCTCCGCCGCAGCCGCCCAGGAGGCCGGCTTCCGGGCATGCAGACGCTGCCGCCCCGACACCGTTCCCGGCTCCCCCGAATGGAACGTCCGCGCCGACGTCACCGGCCGCGCCATGCAGCTGATCGCCGACGGGCTCGTGGACCGGGAAGGCGTCACCGGACTCGCGGCCCGGCTCGGCTACAGCGAGCGCCAGCTCCGCCGTCAACTCGTCGCCGACCTGGGGGCGGGCCCGCAGGCGCTCGCCAGGGCCCAACGCGCGGCCAACGCCAGGACGCTCCTGGAATCCACGAACCTGCCGGCCGGCGAGATCGCCTTCGCGGCGGGCTTCTCCACGATCCGCCAGTTCAACGACACGATCCGCAAGGTCTACGGCACCACCCCCACCGCGCTGCGCCCCTCCACCCCGCGGGCGCGCGGGACGATCCACCTGCGCCTCGCCTACCGCCCGCCCCTGGACCTGGCCGGCCTGTTCCGGTACCTGGCCGACCGCGCGATCCCCGGTCTGGAGGAGGCCGGCGACGACTTCTACCGCCGAGCGCTCACCCTCCCGCACGGCCTCGGCATCGTCACGCTGCGACCGGGCGAGGCATCCGTGTCCTGCGAGCTGCGCCTCGACGCCCTGCGCGACCTGCCTGCCGCGGTACGGCGCTGCCGCCGCCTCCTGGACCTGGACGCCGACCCCCGAGACATCAACGACCACCTCGGCGCCGACCCGCTCCTGGCTCCCTTGATCGCGGCCGCACCCGGCAGGCGGGTGCCAGGCCACGTCGACGCGGCCGAGATGGCGGTTCGTGCGATCGTGAACGAGGAGACCAGCGCGGGCCGGGCCCTGCTCACCGACCTCGTCCAGCACCACGGCACTCCCCTGCGCTCCGATGCGGCCGTCCGCTCGGTCTTCCCCTCCATGGAGGCCCTGGCGAACGCCGGCGACGCGCCTCCCCCGGTCGCCGCCCTCGCCCGGGCGTTGACCGCCGGAGCCGTACACCTCGAGGCCGGCCGCGACCAGGTCGAACGCGAGCTCCTCGCCCTGCCCGGCGTGACGGCGGACGCGGTGGGGCGGATCCGCCTGCGGGCCCTCGGCGACCCGGACGTGTTCCTGCCTGGAGACCCTGCCGTTCAGTGCGGCCTGCGTCGCCTCGGACCGGAGGCGGAGCAGCACGTACAACGGTGGCGCCCGTGGCGTTCGTACGCGATGCAGCACCTCCGCGAGCGGAGCTGAAGACGTGTCGACCTATCTGCCGCTCCTCAGGAGCAGGCCGGATTTCCGCCGCCTGTGGTTGGGCGCGTCCGTCTCCGTGATGGGCGACAGCATGACCTACATCGCCCTGTCCTGGCTCGTGCTCGCCCAGCGGGACGGCACCGCGAAGCTCGGCGTGCTGGCCGTCTGCTACACCGCTCCCGTGCTGATCGGCGGCCTGGCGGCGGGCTTCGTGCTCGACCGCTTCGACAAGCGGACGGTTCTGATCGTCGACAACGTCCTGCGCGGCGCCGCGGTGGCGTCGATCCCGATCGCCGCGGCCGTCGGCGGCGTGCCGGAATGGCTGCCGTTCCTGGTCGCGGCGGTGTACGGCCTCCTCAAGATGGTCCCCATGGCCGCCGTCCCCGCGACCATCCCCGACCTCGTGGCCGAGGGGCAGCGCGACGCCGCCAACGCCTTGGAGTCCGTGAGCTACTCCTTGTCGGGCATCATCGGCTTCACCCTGGCCGCACCCCTCCTCGCCACGGTCGGCCCGGCCAACATGCTGGCCCTGGACGCCGCCACCTACGTCTGCTTCACCATCGCGCTGACCCGGATCCGTACTCCCCTGCGCCCTCGGAAGACCACGCCTTCCCCGAAGGCCCCCGTGTTCCGCGACAAGGTCCTCATCGCCACGACCTTCGCCTTCATGGCGTTCAACATCGCCGAAGGCGCGATGACCATGGTGGTGGCTCCCTGGCTGGCCAAGGAGCACCTGCCGGGCGACGGCGCCACCCTGTCCCTCCTGATGGCGGCCCTGTCGGCCGGGGAACTGCTGGGCGGCTTCGCGGCAGGCGCGTGGCGGCCCAGAATCGGCAGGCTGACCGCGATCGCCCTCGTCGAGCTGGTCGCGGCCGCCGGCATCCTCGCTCTCCTGGGCAGCCCCGACTGGATGATGGTGACCGCAGCCTTCCTGATCATGGGTACGTTCAGCGCCCCCATGACGGTGTGGGCCCAGTCGCTGCGCATGGAGCGTGTCCCCCCAGCGCAACGCGGCCGGGTCTTCAGCGTCTTCCGCACGATGATGCAGGCCACGCCACCCATCGGCGCCGCCCTGGTCACCCCGCTGCTGGTGGCCGGCAACCTGCCGGCGGCCGTGATCCTGATGACGGCTCTGGCGGCCGTACCGGCCTTCGCCCTGCTGCTCCTGCGTGAGAACCCCACGGAATCCACACCTGTGGATAACCCCCGGCCTCTGTGGATAACGCCGTCACCCGCCACCCCGTCCGCAGCGCCGGCCGGGCACCCGGCCGCCGTTCCCGCACCGGGCATCACGAAGGCGTCCACGCAGCACAACCCCGGCCCCACCGGGACTCACAACGCGACGGAGGCACCGCGGGAGAGCCCTCTCGGGGAGGCTGACCCGGCTTCCAGCTGAACGAGGCCGACTATGCACAACCTGTGGACGACCGGGGCGGCGGTCGTGCCACCGCGGTGCGGATAATGTCGAGAGCCCCGCGTACCCGATGCGCCGGCGCCGCGCAGAGAACGGGGCTCTTCACTGCGTCATACGAGCAAGTATCCGGAGCCCTCCATGGACACCATCGAGACCCCGATCCTCATCCTTCTCCCGCTGCGTCCCGAGTACGCCGACGAGATGGCCGTCGTTCTGTCCGACCCCAAGCTCCACACGTTCACCGGCGGCGCCCCACTCACGGCGCCGGAGCTGCGTGCCCGCTACGAGCGGTTGGCCGCCGGACCTCCCGGCTGGTGCAACTGGGTGGTCTGGTCGCGCGAGGAAGAGTCGCTCGTCGGATATGTGCAGGCCACGATCGACGAAGGCACCGCCGAAATCGCCTGGGTGATCGGGACGCCATGGCAGGGCCGCGGCCTGGCCACCGCGTCCGCCAAGGCCCTGGTCGAGTGGCTCATGAAGCAGGGGATCCGCACGATCATCGCGCACATCCACCCCGACCACGCGGCCTCCGCTGCCGTCGCCACCTCAGCAGGCCTGCGTCCTACTGAGCGATGGCACGACGGCGAGGTCCGATGGGAAAGGACCGTTTGAAGCCAATAGACGCCGCGCTACTCGCCCGGCGGTAGATCATCGTGGGGAATCCGCGACCAGAAGTGCTTCTGCGCCGATCGGGACGTACCCGGCCGCGAGAAACGCCCGGACGCTCGCCGCGTTGCCCGGGGCGATCTGAGCCCAGAGCGGATGCACGGTGAGGTGCCTCGCCGCGCGGGCAAGGGCTCGGCCCAGACCGCGTCCCTGGCCGGCCGGGTCTACTTCGATCGCGACCTCCCACCGACCGGCGACGCCACGCCCGATGATCAGAACCCCTCCCGGGCAGGTCCAGACCCGCACGTCGTCGCGGTACCGGCGGGCACGCTGGACACGCGGATGAGCATCGTCCATGACCTCGACCAGATCGATCAGCGGCCGGCCGGTGCAGGGACCGGCCAGGGCCAGCATGTCGATGTTGTTGACCCTGCGCTCCATGCGCGCTTCCAGTTCCCTGAGGAACGGTGGATTGAGCGGGGCCGAAAGGTCCCCGGCGGGCAGCCGGGATCTGATCCACGCCTGGTCGAGGTCGGCGAAGATGACGTGGTGAGCGGTGAAAGCGAGCACTCCCGCGTCACGCCGGGAGGGCTGCGGAACGATGGTGGGGCCCGCCCCCGGCTGGGGCATGCGCCCGCTGGCCGCATCGGCGAGAATGTCGTGCAAACTGATCACCCACCGACGGTATGACAGGCAGCCGGCGCTGCACGCCGGGCGATCATCATGGCCGGGTCTAGTAGATGCGGTACTTCCGGCCGCAGTTGTCGAACTTGCCGGCCCAGCAGGTGAAGGTGTAGATCTTCTTGATCCCGTGGCCCTTCCAGCTGCCGGTGGCCTTGCCGTCCCAGGAGTGGTTGAAGCGGTGCCAGGAGCCGTTCTTGTAGTACTCGAACCACACCCAGCCCTTCTTTCCGCCGACCTTGTCGACGCCGTACCAGGTGGTGTGCACGGCGCCGCCGTGCTGGAACGTCTTGCCGAAGGTGTAGGCCTTGTGGTCGCTGGAGAAGAACTTGCCCCAGCTAACGGTGGTGGTGGCGGCCTGGGCGGCCGGGGCCAGCGCGAGCGCGGTGACGGCCATGGAGCCGGCGAGCGTGACGGCGGCGAGGGTCTTACGCATGGTGGGTTCTCCCCGTTCGATGTGTGCCGGTCGGTCCGGCAGCAGGGACATTACGGAGATCCCGCGCGAGTCTCTGTGCAGGAGTCCACACATCGAAGGTGATCAGTCCCACACATCCGGGACGAGCCGTCAGACGAAGGGCCCGCCGGCTTCACCTCTTTGGAGCGCGGTCAGCGGATCTTGGCGCCGTACACGTGCTCGACCCTCATCACCATCAGCACCCTGCGGTCGGACACCATCACCGACCGGTACTCGTCCCAATCCGGGTGCTCCCCCGCGGCGATGCGGTAGTAGTCCACCAGTGCCTCGACCTCGGGACCGTAAGGATCGGTCCCCGGCCCGGTGAGTGTCGCCGTACCCTCGGCGGTGGCCCAGGCCCACCCGTCGGGGCTGGTGACCTCCAGCGCGGCTCGCGGGTCCCGGCGCAGATTCGCCGTCTTGGCTGCTTCCTCGTTCATCGACACGTAGATGACACCGGCGTCCTGGTCGTAGAAGGGCATGACGGGGGAAAGCTGCGGGCGGCCGTCCGACTTGATCGTGGCGAGGACACCGAGCCGGCTTTCCACGAGCAGCGTGTGTGGGTTGAACGGTGTGGCGATCACGAGCGCACCCCTGAAGGCTTGCGGAACAGCTCGATCATCGCCGCGTAGCCGTTCCCGCCATGCCCATCGGCTACCGCCCGGTCGGTCAGGGCCTTGACGAACCTCGGAAGCTCGGCATTGACGCCGAGGACCTCGCTCTCGTGGATGACGTGCTCCATGGCGGCCAGGTGAGTGTCGATGGTGGAATCAAGGGCCGGGTACGTGCCGTCGTCGATCTGCTGCGCGTAGCCGGGCAGCCAGTCGGCCACGGTCCCGATCCCCGCCTTCGCGATGGGGGCGAACGTCGTGGCGTCCACACCCGCCGCGCCGAGCAAGGCGGCACCCTGCAGGAAGCCGTTCAGAATGTTCCACATCAGGCTCAGCACGGCCACCTCGTGCAGCGACGCCAGGCCGGGGTCGCCGCCGAGGTACGTCATTCCCGCACCCAGGCTCTTCAGGACCGGCTCGTACTGGTCGAACGCCGGCTGCGAGCCGCTGTAGACGATGACGGCGTCCGCCGTGCCGATGCCCTGAGGGACCGCCATGATCGCGCCGTCGAGGTAGGCGCCGCCCCGCCGTGCCGTCCACTCGGCGCGCTCACGAGCCACCTGCGACGTGCCCGAGGTCAGGTTCACCAGGACCCGGCCGTCGAGGACCTCGCCCAGCGGATCGAGGAGTTCGTGCACGGCGTCGTAGTCCGAGACGCAGACGACCACGAGCGGGCTGGCCGAGACGGCCTCGCCGACCGACCCGGCGAGTCTCGCGCCCTGGGCGACAAGGTGTTCGGCCTTGGCTGCCGTGCGGTTCCACACGGTCGTGGGGTGCCCTTCGCGCAGGAACGCTCCGGCCAGCGCCTGGCCCATCAGCCCCAGGCCGATGACCGTCACGGGAGTGCTGCCGGCATCGCGACTCTGCATCATGTGCCCCTCTGGTGGGTTGGTGGTCATGGCAGAATCTTCAACGTTCATACCGGTATGAAGGTCAAGGAGGAGTGAGCATGCTGATCGGGGAGCTCAGCCGGTTGACCGGAGTCCATGCGCATCAGCTGCGTTACTACGAGGCTCAGGGCCTGCTCGAGCCCGGGCGCGGCGGCAACGGCTACCGCGAATACAGCGACGATGCCGTCCTGACCGTGGCTCAGATCAGGAAGCTCCTCGAAGCCGGACTGTCGACCCAGGAAATCGGGTTCATACTGCCCTGCGCCACCGGCGCGGCCCCCGAGCTGGAGCCCTGCCCCGAGCTCCTGGACACCCTGCGTGCACGCCTGCACGGCCTGGACGAGCACATCGACACGCTCATCCGCTCCCGCCAGGCACTCCACGACTACATCGACGCCACCGAGCAGCGCGTGTCGCAGCACTATCAGGCATGCGACCCCACCACGCTGGAGTCGGCACCGGCGTGATCCCGCCCCGGGCGGAGACATCGCAAGCCGCGTGACTACGCGGACCCCAGGGGTGTGATCACCTCCCCGTTGACATCCGTGTGAGTTTCCGATCACACTAGTTTCGGACCTTCGATTAAAACGATTCAATAGCGCCGGAACCCCCCACATCCCCCACGCACCACCCCGAATGGACGCCCCATGCGCAAGACCGCGGCCATTGCCCTCGTCCTGGGCTTGTTAACGCTAACGCCGACCCAGGCCCACGCCGGCGACGCTGACCGTGCCTTCGACTTCGGCACTTCCGACAGCGCTCTTCAGAACGGCTACACCCGCGTCACCGAGACCACCGCCTACAGCTCCACCCAGGGATACGGCTTCGCCGACACCTCAGGTGTGACCTCGGCCGACAGAGCCACCGGCGACGCGCTGCGATCCGACTTCGTCGCCACCGGCGGCGCCACCTTCAGCGTCGACCTGCCCAACGGCGACTACACCGTCGCACTCATCGCCGGTGACGCCACCGAGGCGACCGACCTCGCCATCACGGTCGAGTCGATGACCAAGGTGCAGCAGACCGCCAAGGCGGCCGGCCAGTACCTGGAGATGTCCTTCGGCATCGCCCTGGTGGACGGGAAGCTGGACTTCGCCTTCTCCGGGACCGCCCCCAAGATCAACTCACTGGTGATCACGCGACAGGCCGACCGCACCCCCGGAACGATCCCGACCGCCTACATCGCGGGCGACTCGACCGTCCAGACCTATGACCCGTACTGGGCGCCCGAGGCCGGGTGGGGTCAGATGATCGAGCAGTTCTTCAGCACCGGCGTCGCCTTCGACAACCACGCCATCGGCGGCCGCAGCTCCAAGAACTTCATCACCCAGGGCCGCCTCGACACGGTCCTGCGGGCCATCAGGCCCGGCGACTACTTCTTCGTCCAGTTCGGGCACAACGACGCGACGGTCAGCGTCCCCGACCGGTACGCCTCCCCCGCGGACTACAAGGAATACCTGAAGGTCTACGTCAACGGCGCCAAGCAGCGCGGCGCGACCCCGATCCTCGTCACGCCCGTCTCCCGCCTGGACTACAACGCCACGACCGGAAAGTTCAACGTCTCCTTCCCCGAGTACGTGGCGAAGATGAAAGAGCTGGCCCAGGAGGAGAACGTCGCGCTGGTCGACCTGTCCACCCTGAGCAGGGAATACCTGGACGGCATCGGCCCCGAGGCGGCCAAGTCGGTGTTCCTGCACGTCCCCGCGGGCGTCTACGGCGCCTGGCCGAGCGGTGCCACGGACAACACCCACTTCCAGGAGTACGGCGCCATCCAGATGGCGCGCCTGGTCGCGGGCGGCGTGAAGGCGCTGGGCCTGCCGCTGTCGGGACAGGTGCGGGAGATCGAGCCGCCCGCCGCCGTCCCCGCCAAGCCCACCGGCCTGGTCGCGGGCGGCATCTCGAACGCGGGCGCCGTGCTGAAGTGGGACGCCACCGAGTCCGCGGATGTCTACAAGGTGCTCCGCGACGGCGCCCTGGCCACCACCTCGGCGATCCCGCAGGCCTCGGTCTCGGGCCTGGCGGAGGGCAAGACGTACGAGTTCCGCGTGGTGGCGGTGAACGGGCGCGGCGACTCCGAGCCGTCCGACCCCGTGACGATCACCACCAAGCGCGCCCTGTACAAGTACGACTTCGGGCCCGCCACCGGACCGGTCGCCGCCGGGTACACCCAAGTCACGCGGGCGACGATCTACACGCCTGAGAAGGGCTTCGGGATCACCAATTCCGCGAACATGATCGACCGGGACCGCGGCAGCGCGCTGGACGACCTCGGCAGGGACTTCGTGGCCTACTTCGGCGGCTCCTACGAGTTCAAGGTGGACGTGCCGAACGGCCTGTACGGCCTCAAGGCGTACGTGGGCGACCTGCTGGGCACCGCGCGGACGAACATCTCCGCCGAGGGCGGCACCGCCGTCGCCGTTTCCGGCAGCAGGAGCGTCGCCACGACCGCCATCTCCGGGATCAAGGTCACCGACGGGCAGCTGAACGTCGTCGTCTCGGGCACCACCGCCCACCTCAACGGCCTGGAGATCACCCCGATCCTGACCGCCCCCGAGGGCCTGGCCGCCGGAACGGTCGCCTTCGACGGGATCACCGCCAGCGTCCCGCTGAGCTGGACTGCGACGGACGGAGCAGCGGGCTACCGGATCTTCCGAGCCGAGGAGGGCGACGTGAAGCCCACCCTGCTCGGCAAGGTGACGGACACCTCCTACACCGACAAGACCGCCCAGATCGGCTCCCGCTACGACTACACGGTGACCGCACTCGACCCCGCCGGAGACGAGTCGGTGCCCTCGGCCGCGGTCAAGGTCGCCACCGTGGACTCCTCGGTGACGCCGCCGGCCGTGCCACAGGCGCCCCGTCTCGGCCAGGTCGCGGAGAACAGCGTGGAGCTGCGCTGGAGCGGGGTCGAGGGCGCACTGCTGTACCGGGTGCAGCGGGCCGAGCAGGCGAAGGGTCCGTACAAGCTGATCGGGAGCACGCAGGAGCCGTCGTTCACCGATCACGAGGTGCTCACGACGGTCCCCTTCCACTACCGGATCGTGGCGGTCAACAGGGGCGGCGCCTCCGAGCCCTCGCCGTCGACCGCCTCGCGGGCGGCCGCCAAGCTGAAGCGGCAGATGGAGCGCCTGAACCGGGCGCCGGTCGCCGTCTCCACCGGCTCGGGCGTCTACCTCGGGTGGCGGCTGCTCGGGCTGGACGACCTCGGCCAGGCGTTCGAGATCTGGCGCGACGGAAAGAAGATCAAGGAGGTCACGGGCGCCACCAACCACCTCGACCCTGACGGGACAGCACAATCCGTCTATCGGGTGGTCCCCGTGGGCGGCGACCCGACGGCCGAGTTCGGGGTGTGGAGTCAGCCGTACACGGAGATCCCGCTGGACAAGCCGGCCGACGACTACACCAAGGACGGCCAGCCCCACACCTACAGCGCGGGCGACGCCTCGGTCGGCGACCTGGACGGCGACGGCGAGCTCGACCTGGTCCTCATCTGGAACCCGAGCAACGCCAAGGACAACTCCCAGGCCGGCTACACCGGGCTCGTCTACGTGGACGCGTACACGATGGCCGGCAAGCGGAAGTGGCGGATCTCGCTCGGCAGGAACATCCGCGCGGGAGCCCACTACACCCAGCTGATGGTCTACGACCTCGACGGCGACGGCAGGTCGGAGGTGGTCATGAAGACCGCCGACGGCACCGTCGACGCCGCGGGCACCGTCCTCGGCAACCCCAGCAGGGACTACCGCAACTCCAGCGGGTACGTGCTGTCGGGTCCCGAGTACCTGACGGTCTTCGAAGGGAACACCGGCAAGGCGATCGACACCGTCGACTACACCCCGCCGCGCGGCGACGTGGCGGCGTGGGGCGACGCGTACGGCAACCGCGTGGACCGGTTCCTCGCGGCCGTCGCCTACCTCGACGGCGAGCACCCGTCGGTGGTCTTCAGCCGCGGTTACTACACGCGTACCGTCCTGGCCGCCTATGACTTCGACGGCAAGGACCTGAAGCAGCGGTGGGTCTTCGACTCGAACACCTCCGGCAACAGTGCGTACGCGGGCCAGGGCAACCACAACCTGTCCGTCCTGGACCTCGACGGCGACCAGAAGGACGAGATCGTGTTCGGCTCGATGGCCGTCGACGACGACGGTGAGGGCCTGTACAGCACCCGCCTGGGTCACGGCGACGCGCTGCACGTCACCGACCTGGACCCGAGCCGGCCCGGCTACGAGGTGTTCGCGGCCCACGAGGACATGGGCTCCAGCGGCAACCGCGGCGCCACCTTCAGGGACGCCGACACCGGCGAGGTGCTGTGGTCGATGCCCGCCACGAAGGACACCGGCCGCGCCGCTTCCGCCGACATCGACCCCAAGCACCCGGGCGCCGAGGCATGGGCGGTCACCGCGACGGGCGAATGGAACTCCAGCCAGGGTGAGCTCCGCTCCGCCTCTGGCGAGCTGCTCGGGCAGTCGATCCCGGCGGCGAACTTCCTCGCCTGGTGGGACGGCGACCCGCTGCGCGAGATCGTCGACCACACCTACGACCAGGCCAAGGGCGTCGGCGTGGGCACGATCTCCAAGTGGGACGGCACGACGAGCAAGGAGATCCTCCGTGCGGAGGGCACCTACTCGAACAACTCCACCAAGGGGACGCCGACGCTTCAGGCCGACCTGGTCGGCGACTGGCGGGAGGAGATCATCTGGCGGTCCGAGGACAGCACCAAGCTGCGCCTCTACACGACCGTCGACGTGACCGACCTCAGAATTCCCACGCTGATGCACGACCCGGTCTACCGGCTCTCGGTGGCGTGGCAGAACGTCGGCTACAACCAGCCGCCGCAGGCGGGCTTCTTCATCGGGAACGGCATGACCGCCCCTGAGGCCCCGCGCATCTCCTACACGCGGGCGCGCTAGCCCGTACGGGGAGAACATCGGCTGTGGTGCCGGACCACGGACCGGCACCACAGGTATCGGGCACGGGCTCTTCTCCGGCCGGCGACCAGTGGGGGTTGCCCTTGAAGGGGCCCGGCACCGTACGGCTGAACGCGCGGGCGGCCTGCTCCAGCAGAGCGGAGTGCTCTGTCACGGCCTCCGCGTCGGCGGCTTGGGCGGGGATCGCCCGGTCGTCGCCGGGAGTGTCCGGGGGCGGGCCGGGAGCAGCGAGGACGGGCGAGGCCGGCAGGGCGAACACGAGCTGCCGGGCCTCCAGGAATGCGGGTTTGCGGGTCCAGGCGTTCGTACGGCCCTCGGTGGCGCGCGCTGCCGCAATCAGCTCGGTCTGGAAGTGCGCAAGCTCCCGGCTCGCCTCCCAGGTGCGCAGCCGGTGCAGGTAGTGACGGAACTGGCCGGCCATGACCGCGTCGTACCAGTGCCGCCATCGGGCCGACCAGGCCGCCAGCCGGTCCGGCAGCAGCGTCGACCAGGCGGCCCGGCGCCACTCGGGCGGGAACAGGGGATTGTCACCGATGACTGCCACGCGGTGACTCGGCCACCCGCCATCCGCGTCGGTGTCGAGGATCAACAAGCCGCGCAGCCGCTCGTCCACTTCCCTCCACACCCGCAAAGCGTCGTCATTCCTGTCCTGCGTACGGAGTGCATGGCTGAGTGTGGCATGGGTGTGGGCCACCTGCTGGAGCTCGACGGAGTCGGTGCGGTCGCGTACCGCCGCCGGCACCCAATCCGTTCCCATGACCGGCCATCGTAAGGTTTCAGCGCATCTCGCATCTCCTGGGCCTGACGGTCAGGGTTCATCGGCGCTTCAATATGTGGTCGTTTGAGGTCAATAGTGTTGAGATGCTCGTGATCGCCGATGAAAGGCCAGGCCATGCACCGTCGCATCCTCGCGGCTTTGGCGATCACTGCCGCCACGACGATCGCCGTTCCGCACGCCGCCTCGGCCCAGCCTGCGCAGCGGCCCGTGGTCGTCAAGGATGTGAGGATTCCGCCCGTCCCCTTGGGCGACCTGCAGGGGTCCATCGTCGACGATCGCGGGGTCGAGTTGGGCGGGCTCGGCAGCGGCCTGTTCCCGGCCGGGCGCCGCGGCGACTACTGGATGGTCACCGACCGGGGGCCCAACGGGCAGGTCACGGTGGACGGGGAGAAGCGCCGCACGTTCGCGATCCCCGAGTTCGATCCGGCGATCGTGCAGGTGGCGACCCGGTTCGGCGTCGAGATCAAGAAGTACGTGCCACTGGTCGGCAGCTCCGGCAGGCCGATCACCGGGTTGAGCAACCAGGCAGGCCACGACGAGAAGCCTTACACCTGGAACGGCCGGACCGCGCTGCCGTACAACCCGAGCGGGGTGGACACCGAGGAGATCGTGCGCACCTCGCGCGGCGACTTCTGGCTGGTCGACGAGTACGGCCCGTCGCTGCTGCGCGTCTCCGAGCGGGGCCGGGTGCTGGCACGGCACGTTCCGAAGGGGCTCAAGCTCACCGACGCCGACTACCCGGTCAAGGAGACGCTGCCAGCCATTCTCGCCTCCCGTCAGCAGAATCGCGGCTTCGAGGGGCTGGCGATCGACGGCGACACCCTCTACCTCGCGGTGCAGAGCCCGCTGGCGAACCCGGACACCAAGACGGCCAAATCCTCCCGCATCGCCCGCATCCTCACCTTCAGCATCCGGGCCGAGAAGGTGACCGGAGAGTACGCCTACCGATTCGAGGACGTCACTGCCTTCGACCCGAAGGTGAACGGCGACCAGAGCGAGATGAAGATCTCTGGCCTGGCGCACGTGAGCGGCCGCCGACTGCTGGTCGACGAGCGTACCGACAACGTCGCCCGGATCTACCAGATCGACCTGGCGAAGGCGACCAACCTGCTGGCCGGACCATACGACGACCCGGCCACCACGCCGTCGCTGGAGGCGCTGACCAGCCCGCCGGCCGTCAAGCTCCCGGCCAAGTCGCTCGTCGCCAACCTGTCCGAGGTCGCCCCCACGCTGCCCGGCAAGGTCGAGGGCATCGCCCTGCTCGACCCGCGCACGCTCGTCGTGGCCAACGACAACGACTTCGGGGTCGGCGAGTTCGGCGCGGACGGCCGGCTGGTGAGTAGCGGCGTGTCCAGCCGGATCGTCACCATCCGCCTCCCACGCCCGCTCCACTGACAGCCCGGACTCTGCGGCCGCACCACCCGCAGCGTGCTCTCAAGGCCAGGTTTATGGTCTGAAATTTCATGACCTGTCCATGCTTAATACAGTGCATTCGGCTTTTGTCGGTTTACGCTGCCCGGCATGCATGCTAGGTCCCGGATCCAGGCGATCCTCGTGACGGCCGGCGTCCTCGTCGGCTCGATCGCCGCCCTTTCCTCCCCCTCCGTGGCCGCGGTCCCCGGAACCGTGGTCATCAGTCAGGTGTACGGCGGAGGCGGCAACTCCGGCGCCCCGTTATCAAACGACTACGTCGAGCTGTTCAACCGAAGCGGCGCCCCCGTGCCGCTGGACGGCTGGTCCGTGCAGTACACCAGCGCCGGCGGCACCGGGAACTTCGCCGCCAACAAGACCAACCTCTCCGGCACCCTCGCTCCCGGCCAGTACCACCTCGTACAGCTCGCGGCGGGCACCAACCCCAGCGGCGCTCTCCCCCAGCCCGACAGCGTCGGCTCCATCAACATGAGCGGCACCGCGGGCAAGGTGGCACTCGTCCGCTCGGCCGACGGCCTGGCCTGCAACGGCTCCTCCGCCCCATGCTCCGACGAACAGCTCGCGCTCCTCGCGGACCTGGTCGGGTACGGCGGCGCGAACTTCTTCGAGGGCTCCCCCGCCCCCGCACTCACCAACACCACCGGCGCGTTCCGCAAGAGCGGCGGCTGCGCCGACACCGACGACAACGGCGCCGACTTCGAGACCGCGGCCCCCGCACCACGCAACAGCGCCACCACCGCGGCCCCGTGCGGCGGCAGCGACCCGTCCCCGTCCCCGACGGCCACACCGACCGTGACGCCGACCCCCACACCCACTGAGAGCTGCGACACCCCGCCCACGCACCAGATCTCACAAGTGCAGGGCAGCGGCGAGACCAGCCCGGTCCAGGGCCAGAACGTCCGGGTCGAGGGCATCGTCACCGCCTCCTTCCAGGGCTCGGGCAGGCTCGGCGGCTTCTACGTCCAGGCCCTCACGCCGGACGCCGACCCGGCGACCTCCGAAGGCCTGTTCGTGTACTCCTCCACGCCGGTCAAGACCAGCGACCGGGTGCTCGTCTCCGGCAAGACGATCGAGTACAACGGTCTCACCGAGATCTCGCCGGCCACCGCGGTGAACGTCTGCGGCACCGGCACGACCAAGCCGACCAAGGTGAAGCTGCCACTCGAGAACGGCGTCGGCTTCGAGCGCTACGAGAGCATGCTCGTGACCTTCCGCACCGACCTCGCCGTCTCCGAGACCTACAACCTGGCCCGGTACGGCGAGATCACCCTCGCCGCGGGCAGCCGGCTGTGGCAGCCGACCGACCGCAAGGGCGTGAACACCGACAAGGACGCCCGGCGCACGATCCTGCTCGATGACGGCTCCAGCGTGCAGAACCCGCCCACGCTGCCGTACCACACGAAGGGCTCGAACACCGTCCGGCTCGGCGACGAGGTGGAGGACCTGACCGGCATCCTCACCTACGGCTTCGACGTCTACCGCGTCCAGCCGACCGAGCCTGTGGTCTTCACCGCGGACAACCCCCGTCCCACCAGGCCTGCGAAGGTCGGCGGCAACGTCCAGGTGGCCAGCCTCAACACCCTCAACTGGTTCACCACGCTCGGCTCCCGCGGCGCCACCACCGCCGCCGAGCGGGACCGCCAGCTCGCCAAGCTGGTCGCCACCATCACGACCCTCAACCCCGCCGTGGCCGGGCTGATGGAGGTCGAACGCAACAACGACGTGGCGCTCAACGCCCTGGTCGACGCGCTCAATGCCAAGGCCGGCGCCGGCACGTACAAGGCGATCACGCACCCCAACCCGGGCACCGACCTCATCCAGACCGCGCTGATCTATCAGCCGGGCAAGGTCACCCCGATCGGCCCGGCGCGGTCGTCGTCCGATCCCCTCTTCAACCGGCCGCCGCTGGTGCAGACCTTCGGCAAGGCAGACGGGACGGGCGAGACGTTCACGGTGCTGGTGAACCACTTCAAGTCCAAGGGCTGCACCGACGTCGACGGTCCGGCCTCCGGTGACGACGCCGACCAGGGCGACGGACAGAGCTGCTACAACGCCAAGCGCGTCAAGCAGGCCAAGGCGGTGCTGGCCCTGATCGACCACCTCCGGTTGAAGAACGCGCTCGTCCTCGGCGACATCAACGCCTACGGCGAGGAGGACCCGATCCACGCCTTCGAGGACGCCGGGCTGACCAGCCTGAGCAAGAAGTACATCAAGAAGGACGACCGCTACAGCTACGTCTTCGACGCCCTGTCCGGTGAGCTCGACCATGCGCTGGCCGACAGGGGCGCGCGCAAGCTGGTGACCGGCGTCACCATCTGGCACGTGAACGCCGACGAGGGCAGGTTCATGGACTACAACACCGAGTACAACCCGCCCTACCTGTACGCGCCCGACCCGTTCCGCTCCTCCGACCACGACCCGCTGCTGGTGGGCCTGAAGCTCTGAACCCCCACGTGGCCGCGGCGGCACCCCTGCCGCGGCCACGGCAGCCGAGGACCGAACATCTCAGTCGTCGTGGGCGATGAGCATGAGCTGCCGCCACAGCAGCACCACGAACACCGCGGAGCCGGCGAAGGCGAACCAGAAGGGCGCCGCGACACCGAAGCGGGTCGCCAGGACACCGCCGATCAACGAGCCGACCACCAGACCGGCGTAGACGCAGACGGTATTGACGCTGCCCACCCGGCCCTGCAGGTCGCGCGGGACCGCGCGCTGGCGGATGGTGACCGAGGTCGTGCCCCAGATGAACGCGTGCGCGCCGAAAACCAGGAAGATGCCCCCGGCCACCCATGGCGAATGGGTCAGGGCCAAGCCCAGGTGAGTGAGCGTTTCGATGATGAGCCCGATCCGCATCAGGGCGCCGAGGCTCACCCTGCGGGTGATGACCCCGTACAGGCCGGTGCCGATCAAGCCGCCGACTCCGCCGATGGTGGTCATCAGACCGAAGCCCAAGGCGCCGAGGCCGAGCTGCTCCTGGGTGTAGAGGACGAGAACCGACCAGGCCGCGCCGAACGTGAAGTTGAAGATCAGGATGGTGAGCGCCAGCGTGCGGACCGCTGCGTGCCGGATGGTCCAGCTGAACCCGGCGATCAGTTCCCGTACGGTATTAGGCCTGAGATCGTCGGCCTGTCGGCCGTGCGGCGGCAACGTGATCCGGGAGACCAGGACGATCCCCGCCACCACCAGGAGCAGCTGACCCGCGAACGGCCAGGTCAAGCCCAGGCCGAACAGTGCCGCGCCGATCGGCGGCCCGGCGAGCTGATTGAGCGTGATGAACCCCGTGCCCAAGCGGGCGTTGGCGATGACGAGATCGTCCTTGCCGACCATCATGGGCGTCAGGGTGGCCGTCGCGTTGTCGGCGAACACCTCGGCGACGGACCGGAGCGTGAGCGCCAGCAGCGCCGTCGCCACGGTCACGGTGCCGGTCACCATGAGCGCGACGAGCGCCGCCAGCACCACGGCCCGCACCGCGTTCGCGACGAGCACGATCCTGCGCCGGTTGTACCGATCCGACAGCACGCCCGCATACAGGCTGAACAGCAGCGGCGGTGCCCAGCCCACCAGGGCCGACAGCGAAATCATCAGCGGGTCGCGAGTCAACGTCGCGATCAGCAGTGGGCCCGCGGCGGCCGCGACCCCATCACCGAGATTTGTCAGCCAGCTCGAGGCCAGCAACCACCGAAATCCTGTCCCCAGCCGGGCAGGCAGGACTCGCTCCACCATTGTGACCACGAGCGCAAAACCATACGGTTCGAGAACATCTACGGCAACGCGTTTTTGCGTCTCGTCGGCGGGCCCGCCACGGGGCCGTCTCCGCGCCTACGAGCAGCAGCGTGACCCCGATCAACGCCTCGGCGCCGTCGACACCGAGCTCGCCGCTCTGCTCAGACCCCGACGTTGACGGCCGGATGTTCGCTGCGGGGGACGCTCAACACTGATTGCACGGATTTGGCCACCACGTCTGCGGCCTCCTCCGGGTTCAAGCGCCCCGCGCGCACCTCGGAAGCCGCTCCATGCAGGATGTAGTGGACGAGGTTGACCAGCCACGTTGTGGGCATGTCGGTCCGGAACACACCTTGCTCCTGGCCGCGGCGGATGAGTTCGGTCATGCGCCGGACGGGCTCCTCGTGCAGATCACGGACCCGTCCCGCGGGAAGGACTTCCTCGGCCGCCGACAGCAGCGCCGCGGACTCGGCCACGACCTGCCAGCTCGACGCCAGCAGGCGGCTCATGGCCTCACGGGCGTTTCCTGACAGATCGACCGACGACAGGATCGCGTCGCCGACTCTCAGCGCCTCCACGAGCGCTGCATCGATGAGCTCGGCTCGGGTGGCGAAGTGCCCATACAGGGTCATCCGCCCCACACCCGCAGCCTTCGCGATGTCGTCCGTCTTCGCGTTCGGGTCCGAACTCAGCAGCGTGCGCGCCGCGGCCACGATGCGGGCGATGCTGCGCTCGGCATCGGCGCGGCGCTTGGGGCGCGCGGAGGGCTCAACCATGTCACCACCCTAACGCGTATGCGCGTATACGAGTTATAGTGACTGCAAAGCTCGTATATGGACATACGAGTTAGAGGAAGGAGACATCATGAACCAACCAGCGATTCACCCGGCGCGGTGGCGCATCCTCGGCCTTCTGGGGGTGGCGCAACTCATGCTGATCCTCGACGTCACCGTCGTCGCCATCGCGCTGCCCCACATCGAGACGGAACTCGGGCTCAGCCGCGAGGCGCTGACCTGGACGGTCAGCGCCTACACGCTCACCTTCGGCGGGCTGATGCTGCTCGGCGGCCGGATCGCCGATCTGGTAGGTGCCAAGCAGGTCATGCTGACCGGGCTCCTGCTCTTCACCGCGGCATCGCTGACCACAGGCTTAGCGGAATCCGCGGCCATGCTGGTGGGCGGCCGCATCGCGCAAGGAGTCGGCGCCGCCCTGCTGTCCCCCGCGGCGCTGTCCCTGGTGGTGGCCCTGTTCGACGGAGAGGAGCGGAACCGGGCGCTGGGCGTCTGGTCCGCGCTCGGCGGAGGTGGAGCCGCCCTCGGGGTCCTCCTCGGCGGCCTGCTCACCGCGGGACCCGGGTGGTCATGGGTCTTCTACGTCAACGTGCCCATCGGGCTGGTGATCGCCGTGGTGCTCGCCGTACTGGTGCCGAAGCAGCAACCATGGTCCGCCCAGCGGCCGCGGCTCGACGTTCTCGGCGCGATCCTCGTGACGTCTGCGACCGCGTCACTGACCTACGCTCTCATCGCCGCCGGCGAGCGCGGGTGGCTCACCCGGCTCACGGGCTGGCTCGTCCTGGCCGCCGCCGTCGGGTATGTGCTGTTCGTCGTGTGGCAGAGGCGGGCGCGCTCGCCTTTGATGGACGTCCGGCTGCTGGTGCGGCGGCCCGTGGCGACAGGCGCGTTCCTCATCCTGATGGCGACGGCCCTGATGATCGCGGTGTTCTTCCTGGGCACCTTTTACTTCCAGCAGGCTCAGGGATACGACGCGTTGCAGACAGGCCTGCTGTTCCTGCCGGTGGCGGTGGCCACGATGCTGGGGGCCAACCTGACCGGCCGCCTGATCGGCCGGTGGGGTGGACGCGGCCTGGCCGTCGCGGGCCTTGCGGTTGCGGCGGTCGGCATGGCCGTACCGGCCCTGTCGATGCATCCCGTCAGCGTCGTGATCGGCGTGTCCGTCGCGGCCGCCGGCACCGGCGCGATGTTCGTCGTCGCCTCGGCGACCGCGCTCGGCCAGGTGGCACCCCATGAGGCGGGAGTCGCCTCCGGCATCGTGAGCACCTTCCACGAGTTCGGCGCCTCTCTCGGTGCCGCGGTCGTCTCGAGCGTCGCCGCCGCAAGCCTGGTCGGGAACACACTGAGCGGCTTCGCCAGCGGGTTCACCGTGGCCGCCATCGCAGCGGCAGCCGGCATCGTCATCGCTGCCCTGGTGACACCCGGCCGGCCGAGACCCGCCGACCAGGTCGCTTCCTCACCTTCATGACCGGTGCCAAGCGGGCGCGTCCAGCCCCCCGGCACCTCAGCCTTATGACCCTTACCTGGAAGGTCCACCATGATAGAAATCCGCCGCGCCACGCCCGATGACGCCTCCACCGTGCACGACCTCATCCGTGGACTGGCCGAGAGCCAGGACCAAGCCTGGGCCATCACCGTGAGCGTCAGCGACCTGAAGCAGCTACTCACCCGTCCCGAGGTCACCTACCTCATCGCCGAGCAGGACGGGCGGGCCATCGGCTACGTCTCCTGGCTGCAACGCGTCAGCTTCTGGTCCGGTGAGGACTACCTCGCGCTGGACGATCTGTACGTGGCCGGCACGGAACGCGGTCGCGGCGTGGGAGAACAACTCATGCGTGCCGCCGCCGAAGCCGCCGAAGGCAAGCTGATCCGCTGGGAGGTCGCCGAGGCCAACGTCGCCGCGCAACGCTTCTACACGCGGATCGGCGCCACCCTCGTCACCAAGAAGATCGGCCGCTGGCAACCCAAGTAGCCCGCCCGGCCGCACGACAACCGCCCCCTTCACGCCTCCACTTGGGCCGCCGCCTGGGGCATGCCGAGCCGTGCGGCGGAGTGGAACAGCTCGGAGCATTGCTCGCCAACGCCTGGCTGATCGTCCCCGGCGCCACACTCCTGCACTCGCCGATGCACGCACTGCCCTGATCGATCATGCCGACCAGGATGGGGTGCACCTGGAAGCTGCGATCCGGCTGGTCACCGCTCGGCAGAACGTTCGGTGATCCAGCGGGCAGCCAGCAGGGGACAGGTGCTGCATGCGAGCTGTGCCGCCGGACCGACGCACGCCGACTGGACCGGACTCAGCACACCTCGCGGTACGGCACGCCCACGACGAAAGCCGCCCACGTGTGAGGGACCGGCCGTCCGGCACAGACGGTGGCCGCCGCGCCGCCGATCCGCGGCGTCGTGTCCCACTGCCACACGGCGTAGGCGTCCCCCAGCACCTCGACGCGGTCGGCGGCCGCGGCGACCAGCGTCTTCCCGTCCGGGCTGAACGCCACCGCGACGAACAGCGCCCGGCCACCGACCGCCTCGCCCCACGCGAGCGTCCTGGCGCGCGGACGCCGATCGCAGTGCCGTACTGTCCCGGTTCGGGGCCGCGCTCGCCGCCGACGCCGAACTGGTGTCCGAGCTGGTGGCCGACACCGGCCGGGTGGCGGAGTCGATGCTGGAGCGCCGGATCACCGCGGGGCTCGTCGAGCGATGGGCACGCCAGGCGCCGCACTGCTCGCGCCGCCGGCCGAGTTCCCCGCCTCGCTGCCGGGCATCGTCGTGGCCGACGACGCGGTGCCGTACGAGCTGGTCGGCGCCATCACCCCGTGGAACTTCCTCTTCGCCCAGGGAGGTGTGCAGCATCAGGACGACGTGTCCGCGGCCATCGCGCCCCGAGCCGACGAAGGCGCGCCGGTACGCCGCGACCTTCTCGGCCAATGACGCCATGCCGTACGTGAGCAGGTTCGTCAGCACGCTGGCGTCGGCGTGCCCGGCGGCCTCGAAGGTGCCCAGGTTGCCGCTGCTGGTGAGCCACAGCCGGATGTCCGGGCTGTGGTCAGCTCGGACAAGACCACACCGTCCGGTACGCAGATCTGGAACCGGTACAGCGGCCGAGCCACCCCCGGCGTTGCTCGGGTCGTGAGTTTGGCGGGTCCGGTCGGCCGTCAGCGCGAATGCGCGACGGCCGCGGAGCAGCGCCAAGCCGAATGCAACCGATGGTTGCACATGCTCGGCGATTGCCCTACAGTCATGCGCAACCAAAGGTTGCGCATGATGGGAGCACGCCATGGAGCACGCAAGCATCGAGCGGGAGTTGCGTATCGAGGCCACGCCCGAGGTGGTCTACAAGGTCATCAGCACGCCCGAGCATCTGCAGCAGTGGTGGCCGGACGAGGCCGAACTCACGCCGGCACCCGGCGCCACCGGGTTCGTCGCCTTCGGCGACACGTCCACCCCGGACGCAAAGGTCGCGCCGCTCACAGTGGTGGAGGCCGACCCGCCCCGGCGGTTCGCCTTCCGCTGGGTCTACGACGAGGGCCAGACCGCGGCACCGGCCAACTCGCTCCTGGTGACCTTCGAACTCGCCCCGTCGGGCACTGGCACACTGCTGCGCTTCACCGAGACCGGGTTTACGGAGAGGTTCCCGGAGCCGGCTGAGCGCGAGCGGTGCCACCGCGATCACGTCACCGGCTGGGACCGGTTCCTGCCCCGCCTTGTCACGTACGCCGCCCGGCAGGTGTCGGCGGCGTGAGCGACACGGTCGACGACGAACTCTGGTCGGCGTTGGGGGACCCGACCCGGCGGCGGATGCTCGACCTGCTGTTGGACGTGGGCGGCGGGACGGCGACCTCGCTCAGCGAGCAACTGCCGGTCACCCGGCAGGCCGTCACCAAGCACCTTCGCGTGCTGGAGCGGGTCGGGCTCGTCCACGCAGCCCCGCCCGGACGCGGGCGCCGCTACCAGGTGGACGAGCCCCGCCTCGCCCGCGCGGTCAAGCAGATGTCGTCGGTCGGAGCAGCCTGGGACGCCCGGCTGCAGCGCATCAAGCAGATCGCCGAAGCGATCCAGCGCAGCCAGCAGGGCTGACCCCGCACGACCCGCACACGACCGAACGCCGCCTCATCCGTGGCGGCGCTGATCAACCGCACCCGGATGCGGGCGCACACCCGCAACCACTCAATCGATGGACACGAAGAGATAAGGATCCGATCATTCATGACGACACAATCACAGGGCAGCCACGAGATGAGCACAGCAAGCACGGCGCGCACCGAGCGCGGCTACTCGACGTCGTACCAGGTCGAGCAGTCACCGGAGGAGGTCTTCGCCGCCATCCTGGACGTCCGCGCCTGGTGGACGGGCCAGATCGAGGGGCGTGCCGACGAGCTGGGTGCCGAGTTCACCTACCGGCACCCGCCCCAGCACTACAGCCTCCAGCGCGTGGTCGAGCTCGAGCCGGGCCGCCGCGTGGTCTGGCGGGTAACCGACAGCCATCTGTCCTTCATCCCGGAGCCGGGCGAGTGGACCGGAACCGAGATCGTGTTCGACATCGTCCCCGCGACCGGCGGCACCGAGCTGAGGTTCACACACATCGGCCTGGTTCCGGACGTCGAGTGCTTCGGCGCGTGCTCCACGGCCTGGCTGCACTACGTCAACGGCAGCCTGCGCAGCCTGATCACCACGGGAGAGGGCCTGCCCGACCCATGGTGACCGGCGGCTGGGCAGGCGCCCCACCGAAGGGCGTGTCTCCTCCTACCACTGCAACCGAGCTGCGGCTGGGTGGCCCCCGGTCCACCCACCCGCGTTAGGGTCTTCCGGTTCGTCCAGGAGGGTACGGCTACTTGCGTTGAGTCGCCTGATCATGACGGTGATGAGTGACCAGTTCCGGTGGGAGCGATGGAAAACAGCGGTCTCCCGCAGCTTGAATCCGACTCCGGTTGTCGAGGTCATCTCCCAGATTTCTCCCACGATGCGAAAAGAGCCGCCTCGTGATCGAGAACAGCTCTGTTTCTGCTGGTCATCTAGGTGGGGCTACCAGGACTTAAACCTGGGACCTCTTCCTTATCAGGACTGTCTGGGCCAAAATCGGAGCACTGCCTGGTCGTCCAGACCTGGGGTGGACGGCTGCCGGTGTAAGGCGTCGTGTGCCTCTGTTGTAGTACGTGTTGCAGCGCGAGCCCATCGCACACCTGGTGATACAGCCTGAAGTGTTACCTCACCCTCGCTACTCTTCACACGACGATGGTTGCCGACGGCGGCGGTATCTGTATATCAGCGCTTCCCCGGAGATCACCGCCATGAAGCATCCGGCGAGTATGTAGATGATCGTCTCTGTCCAATGAGCTGCCGGACCCCAGTCGGCAGTGACGAAACCGTCTGGATTGCCGGTCAAGATCTCGGCTACTCGGGGGAGGGCAATGAAGAGACCCATGAGGAGCCCGGACCAGTTCGCCCACGCGCCTCGCCGGTCCATCCCTATAGCATTGGCCGCGCGAACTTGGGCGCGTAATGATCTGCGATCTCCATGTTGCTCCACGAGCACCAGCTTGGCATTTCCGTACTTCCAGAGGAAGATCCAAGCGGTCTCGTGCGGCGATGCGCTTCCTTGGCCACTCCTCCCCCTGCCCCATCAGCTGCTCATCTCCGGGACTGTCAAGCGGGTTCTGTCAACGATGGCTTCGCGTGTTCCGTCAGCCGGCGACCTTCCGTCGTTCGCGGTTGTCCTACGTGCACAGCCATCCTTGACCGGTTCCGTCTGCCTCGGACAATCGGGCGGCGGGTGCAGGGGACCACGTACCGGTCGTCATGGACCGCATCTTTGAGACATGAGCTGGGACAGTGGCCCTGAACGCGTTCGGCCCCCGCCAAGCTCTGGCGGGGGCCGAACGCGTTCTAGGGACCTAGGTCCCACTGGCCGCATCGAGTCCTTAAGCCATCATCACGTGCAGTGCTACAGCGACCGCGAACCCCGCGCCGATCCCTGCCGCAGGACTTCCAGCCAGGAAGCCGACCGCGATAGAGATCGCGATGATGACTACCCAGCGGACGTGCGAGCGGCTCTCTGGGGCAAGCAGAGAGCCGCTCATCCAGTCACGAGCCGTGGGAAACGTGAACCACGATATTGCCGAGCAGCGACAAGAATCCGGTCCTGCTGTGGACAACCGCGGTAGACCCGACGTTCCCGCTGCCAATCCTTCATGTTTCCGCTGCTGACAGGACTGAGAGCACGGCTGCCAATAAGGCCATCACCTCGTAACGAGATGGCACGACGGCCCATCTCCC
Organism: Nonomuraea turcica; assembly: GCF_030718205.1. Lineage (GTDB taxonomy): Bacteria > Actinomycetota > Actinomycetes > Streptosporangiales > Streptosporangiaceae > Nonomuraea. The sequence goes on along the minus strand of NZ_JAUZQF010000006.1, from coordinate 342,645 downwards.
ACAACATTCAGCAGGCACCTTGGGCACCACAGCGCTAGAGAGCCTGTGGATATCTGTCTCGTAGACAAGGTGGCTTAGGCCGCACACGTAGTCGTTGGCATCGCGCCGAGGACGACAGTCACGCAGATAGACACTCAGACAGCAAAAGAGCCACCCTCCGAAGATCGGAAAGTGGCTGTTTCTACTGGTCAGACTGGGTGGGGCTACCAGGACTTGAACCTGGGACCTCTTCCTTATCAGGGAAGCGCTCTAACCGTCTGAGCTATAGCCCCGCGCACCGAACGCTACCGCATCCGCAGATCGGAGGCGAACCGGTTGTTCGGACGAGGAAAAGCTTACCGCCTCCGGCATGCTGCTCGCGCCGTCCTCACCCCGAGCACAGCGCGAACAGCATGCCCCATGGCGGTTCTACTCGGCCTCGCTGAAGGTCACCTCAACGCCTCCGACCAGGTCAGAGGAGATGTTGTAGATGACCGCCCCGAGCGTGGAAAGAGCCGTGATCAGGACCACGTTCACGGCCCCGATCAGCGCGGTGTATCCGAGGATCCGCACCGGCTCGAACCAGGAGGCGATGTCGATCGGGATCGAGCTCTGCCCCTGCTCGCCCTGGCCCAGCTGGTTGACCAGGTCCACGATCGAGTCGAAAACCCCAAGCGCGGACAGCACGCCGTACAGGACGGCCACTGCCACGAACAGCACCACGAAGCACACCAGGGAGACCACGAAGCTGAACTTCATGGCCGACCACGGCTCAACGCGGCGCAGGACCAGGTGGGCCTTGCGGGGCAGCCGGCCCGCGCCGGCGTTCGAAGACTTCTTCTTCGGCAACTCGAGCGCGGGCGGGGCCTCGGTGGCCAGCGAAGGCCGGATGCGTACGGTGTCGTTGCCCTCCGTCTGAGGCACAGGCGCAGGAGGATGCGGCGCGGGTGCGGAGGCAGGAGCCTGAGACCGCTGCTGCTGCGCGTCCTCCTTGGGCGGGACAGGCTTGCCCTGCGCGGGCGAGGTGATTTCCTGTCCTTCGTCGACCGGGTTGAAAATCTCGGTTTCTGCGGGCTTGTTTGGTTGCTGTCCGTTACCCGAACCCGCCTTTGTCCTGGCGGAACCACCACCCTGGGCGCTCATGGACTACTCTCCTCCCCCGTCTTCCTCAGTTTCCACCGAAGTCTCCATCGACTCCGCGTTCCGGGCGAGGGCCACCACGCTGTCGCCTTCCGCGAGATTCATCAATCGCACTCCCATGGTCTGGCGGCCGGACTGCTTGATCTCGCCGGCACTCGTCCGGATCACCCCGCCGGCGGACGTGATCGCGAAGACCTCGTCCTCTGGGTTGACCATGACGGCTCCGACCAGCTTGCCACGGGAACTCACGATTTTCGCCGTCAGCACCCCTCTACCGCCACGGCCCTGAACTGGATACTGCTCCACTGGCGTCCGTTTTGCGTACCCGCCCTCGGTGGCGATAAGCACATCTTGACCGTCGGCCATCCGATTCATGGACAGAAGTTCGTCACCCTCGAGGAACCTCATGCCGATGACACCGCTGGTCGCCCGGCCCATGGGGCGAAGCGCCTCGTCGGAGGCGGTGAACCTGATCGACTGGGCTCCCCTGGAGACCAGCAGCAGGTCGTCTTGCTCGGAGACCAGGCGGGCTCCGATGACCTCGTCGTCCTCCCGCAGGTTGATCGCGATCAGACCGCCGGACCTGGGGGAGTCGTATTCGGACAGGCGGGTCTTCTTGACCAGGCCGCTGCGGGTGGCCAGGACGAGATAGGGGGCGACTTCGTAGTCGCGTAGGTCGAGAACCTCCATAACTGTTTCGTCGGGCTGCATGGCAAGAAGGTTCGCCAAATGCATGCCTCGGGCGTCACGCGCGGCTTCAGGAAGCTCGTACGCCTTGACGCGGTAAACCCGGCCCTTGTTGGTGAAGAAGAGCAACCAGTGGTGCGTCGTGGTGACGAAGAAGTGGTCGACGATGTCGTCCTGACGCAGCTGCGCACCGCGTACACCCTTGCCGCCGCGCTTCTGGGCGCGGTAGAGGTCGGTTCTGGTGCGCTTGGCGTAGCCGCCCCTGGTGATCGTGACGACGATCTCGTCCTCGGCGATGAGGTCCTCGATCGACATGTCGCCGTCGTAGGCGATGATCTCGGTCTTGCGCTCGTCGCCGTAGCGGCCGACGACCTCGGCGAGCTCGTCGTTGATGATCTCCCGCTGGCGGGCCTCGCTGGCGAGGATCGCGTTGTACTCGGCGATCTGCGTCATCAACGCCTCAAACTCGTCCTGGATCGCCTGGCGCTCCAGGGCGGCGAGCTTGCGCAGCTGCATGTCCAGGATGGCCTGCGCCTGCACCTCGTCGATCTCCAGCAGCGCCATGAGGCCCTGCTGGGCGTGCGCGGCGGACTCCGAGGCCCGGATCAAGGCGATGACCTCGTCGAGTCGCTCCAGGGCCTTCAGCAGGCCGCGCAGGATGTGCGCCCGCTCCTCGGCCTTGCGCAGCAGGTAGCGGGTCCTGCGGACGATGACCTCGACCTGGTGCGCCACGTAGTGGCGGATGAACTGGTCGAGGCGCAGCGTCCGCGGCACGCCGTCGACCAGCGCCAGCATGTTGGCGCCGAAGGTGTCCTGCAGCTGGGTGTGCTTGTAGAGGTTGTTGAGTACGACCTTGGCGACCGCGTCCCGCTTGAGGACGATGACGAGGCGCTGGCCGACCCGCGAGGAGCTCTCGTCGCGTACGTCCGCGATGCCGCTGAGCTTGCCCTCGCGCACCAGCTCGGCGATCTTCAGGGCGAGGTTGTCGGGGTTGACCTGGTAGGGCAGCTCGGTGACGACCAGGGCCTGTCGGCCCTTGTCCTCCTCGACCTCGACCACGGCGCGCATGGTGATCGAGCCGCGCCCGGTGCGGTAGGCGTCCTCGATCCCGCGCCGGCCGACGATCAGCGCCTTCGTGGGGAAGTCCGGCCCCTTGACCAGCTTGATCGACGCTTCGAGCAGCTCCTCGTCATTGGCCTCGGGGTTTTCGAGGTACCACTTGACCGCCGCGGCCACCTCGCGCAGGTTGTGCGGCGGGATGTTGGTCGCCATGCCGACGGCGATGCCGCCCGAGCCGTTGACCAGCAGCTGCGGGAAACGCGCCGGCAGGACGTCGGGCTCCTGCGACTTGCCGTCGTAGTTGGGGCGGAAGTCGACGGTCTCCTTGTCGATGTCCCGCAGCATCTCCATGGCGATGGGCGCGAGCTTGCACTCGGTGTATCGCATGGCGGCCGCCGGGTCGTTGCCCGGCGAGCCGAAGTTGCCCTGCCCGTCGACCAGCGGATAGCGCAGGGACCACGGCTGCGCCAGGCGGACCAGCGCGTCGTAGATCGAGGTGTCGCCATGCGGGTGGTAGGTGCCCATCACGTCGCCGACGACGCGGGCGCACTTGAAGTAGCCGCGGTCGGGACGGTAGCCGCCGTCGTACATGGCGTAGAGCACCCGCCGGTGCACCGGCTTCAAGCCGTCGCGTACGTCCGGCAGCGCCCTGGACACGATGACGGACATCGCGTAGTCCATGTAACTGCGCTGCATCTCGGACTGGATGTCCACCGGCTCGATGCGGTCAGCCGGGGGAGTGGTGTTCACGTCCGTCACGGGTAAAGGTCCTTCTTAAACGTCGAGGAAACGCACGTCGCGGGCGTTGCGGATGATGAAGTCGCGCCGGGCTTCCACGTCTTCGCCCATGAGCACGCTGAACAGGTCGTCGGCCTGCGCCGCGTCGTCGAGCGTGACCTGGCGCAGCAGCCGGGTCGCCGGGTTCATCGTGGTCTCCCAGAGCTGGCCGGCGTTCATCTCGCCCAGACCCTTGAAGCGTTGTACGTTGTCGCGCGGCCGCGGGTCCGGCTTGCCGTTGGCGATGCCGTCGGCGATGACCGCGTCGCGCTCGGGGTCGGAGTAGGCGTATGAGGCGTCCTCGCCCTTGCGGTCCCACTTGATCTTGTAGAGCGGCGGGCACGACAGGTAGACGTGACCGGCCTCGATCAGCGGCCTCATGAACCTGAACAGCAGCGTCAGCAGCAGCGTGTTGATGTGCTGGCCGTCGACGTCGGCGTCGGCCATGAGGATGACCTTGTGGTAGCGCAGCTTGGCGATGTCGAACTCGTCGTGCACGCCGGTGCCCAGGGCCGTGATCAGCGCTTGGACCTCGTTGTTCTTCAGGACCTTGTCGATCCTGGCCTTCTCCACGTTGAGGATCTTGCCGCGGATCGGGAGGATCGCCTGGAAACGCGAGTCGCGGCCGCCCTTGGCCGAGCCGCCGGCCGAGTCGCCCTCGACGATGAACAGCTCGCACTTCTCCGGGTCGTTCCACTGGCAGTCGGCCAGCTTGCCTGGCAAACCGCTGCCGGACTCCAGCAGCGACTTGCGCCTGGTCAGGTCGCGGGCCTGGCGTGCGGCGATGCGGGCGCGCGAGGCCTGCAGCGACTTGTTGATGATGTCCTTTGCCTCGCCGGGGTTGCGCTCGAACCAGTCGCGCAGGTGGTCGTTGCAGGCCTTCTGCACGAACGACTTGGCCTCGGTGTTGCCCAGCTTGGTCTTGGTCTGGCCCTCGAACTGCGGGTCGGACAGCTTGACCGAGATGATCGCGGTCAGCCCCTCGCGGACGTCCTCACCGGAGAGGTTGTCGTCCTTGCCCTCCTTGAGGAACTTCTGCTCGCGCGCGTAGCGGTTGACGATCGTCGTCAGCGCCGCGCGGAAGCCCTCCTCGTGGGTGCCGCCCTCCGCGGTGTTGATCGTGTTGGCGAAGGTGTAGACCGACTCCGAGTAGGAGTTGTTCCACTGCATGGCGATCTCGACCGCGATGCCGTCGCCCTCCTCCTCGAAGGAGATGATCGACGCGTGCGCCGCCTCCTTCTTGGTGTTGAGGTGCTTGACGAAGTCGGCCAGACCGCCCTCGTAGTGGTATTCGACCGTGGTGGGCGCGCCGTTGACGTGGTCGGGACGCTCGTCGGTCAGCCTGATCTTCAGGCCCTTGTTGAGGAAGGCCGTCTCCTGGAAGCGCCGCGAAAGCGTCTCATAGTTCCACGTCGTGGTCTCGAAGACGTCCTCGTCCGGCCAGAACGTGATCGTGGTGCCGGTCTCGTCGGTCCCCTCGCCCTTGGCCAGCGGCGCGACGGGCTTGGAGTGCTCGTAGCGCTGGCGCCAGTAGTGGCCGTTCTGCTTGACCTCGACGTCCATGGCGGTGGACAGCGCGTTGACGACGGCCGAGCCGACGCCGTGCAGGCCGCCGGAGACCGCGTAGGACTGGCTGTCGAACTTGCCGCCCGCGTGCAGCGTGGTCAGCACGACCTCGACGGCGGAGCGTTTCTCCACCGGGTGGATGCCCGTGGGGATGCCGCGGCCGTCGTCGACCACGCGCACGCCGTTGTCGGCCCGCAACGTGATGTCGATGGTGGTGGCATAACCGGCCAGCGCCTCGTCCACCGCGTTGTCCACGATCTCGTAGACGAGGTGGTGCAGGCCGCGCTCCCCGGTGGAGCCGATATACATACCCGGTCGCTTGCGAACCGCCTCAAGTCCTTCGAGTACGGTGATTGAGCTAGCGTCGTAGGACAACTGCGAAATCCTCCTGCCGCGGACACGCGGCGGGGGAGGCCATCAAATCGCAAAGCTGCCCCTGCCGTGCCCGTCACCGTCGTGAGTGCCCCGATGCGCGGTCACCCAGGGGAGTCGGCTTGCTGCCGGGGTGACACGCAAGCGGACGTGTCCGGAATCCTTTTTCATTCTACCGCCTCCGGAGGCCTGAGGTGGCAATGAACGCGCCTGTGATGCCCGCTAGCTTGATTTGCCCCCGGGCCAGCATCCCCCCTCCGGAAAGGGGGCTTATCGCGTCTGCGGCTTTCTGATCGCCCCCGGCGCACAACCGCAGCGGCTGGACGCCACTATCCGTAGGTGTCCCTTGGGCCTCTGCTTCCGGTCACCCGCAATCCACCTGAAGGTCGGGGCGCGTTCTGCGGCGCCCTGACCTTGACCTTCGTCACCGTGCCGTCGCCCAGCTCCTCGTTGAGCCTGCGTACGAGGGTGCGGGCGAGCAGCCGCACCTGCGTGGCCCAGGCGGTCGAGTCGGCCGAGATCAGCACCTCGCCGTCCTCGAAGGACTCGGGCTTGGTGTGCGCGGCCAGGTCAGGGCCGACGATGTCGGCCCAGCGGCCGAACACGCCGCCGACCGCCGCCGACCGCTCCCAGCCGCGAGCGGCCAGCAGGTCCGCGATCGCACGTCCGAAAAGTTGTGGATCGCCGCTGTCCCTGCGGGGCCCTTTCCGCCTCGGCTCGCGCCGGGGGAGCTGGCCGCGCTTGGCCGCGTCCGCCTTGGCCTGGGCGAGCTTCTCCCTGGCCATGGCCACGCCCTTGGCCGTGGGGTTTTCCTCATCGGACACGGGTCACGCTCCCCTCCGCGACGTCGAATCTGGCTCCGGTCAGCTCAGGTGGCACGTCATCCGGTACGGCGGCCGTGATGAGCACCTGCTCGGCGGGCGCGACGATCTCGGCCAACCGCCGCCTGCGCTGGCTGTCGAGCTCGGCGAACACATCGTCGAGTATCAGCACGGGATCGCCGCCGTCGGCCCGCAGCAGGTCGTAGGCGGCCAGCCGCAACGCCAGCGCGAACGACCAGGACTCGCCGTGGCTGGCGTAGCCCCGAGCCGGCAGGTCGCCCAGGCCGAGGATCAGGTCGTCGCGGTGTGGGCCGACGAGGGTGACGCCGCGTTCCAGCTCCGACTGGCGGACCTCTATTAGCCGCTCCCGCAGCCGTTCTTCAAGGGTTTTCCCCAAGTCTGTGGATAACGTCTGTGTATCGAAAGATCCGCGCTCACCGGCGATTTCACCCTCCGGACCCCCCTCATCGGCATCCCCACCTGTGGACAACGTGCTCCGGTACGCGAGCGTCGCCGGGGCGCTCGCCGGGGCCAGTGCCGCGTACGCGCCCGCCACCAGCGGCCGCAGTGCCTCGATGAGCTCCAGCCGCGCTCGCAGCAGCTCGGCGCCGTGCCTGGCGAGGTGGGCGTCCCACACCTCCAGCGTGCTCAGCACGTCCCCCGCCCCCGCGGCGGCGAACGCGGTGTCGCTCTCCTTGCGCCGGGCGCTCCTGCTGCCCCTGCTGCCCCTGCGGGCCTGCGCGGCCGTACGCAGCAGGGCGCCGCGCTGCTTCAGCACCCGGTCGTAGTCGGCGCGGACACCGGCGAACCTGGGGGCCCTGGCCACCAACAGGTCGTCGAGGAAACGGCGGCGCTCGGAGGGGTCTCCCTTGGACAGCGCCAGGTCCTCCGGCGCGAACAGCACCGTGCGCAACAGGCCGACGACGTCTCGAGCCCTGGACACGGGGGAGCGGTTGAGCCGCGCGCGGTTGGCCCGGCCCGGGTTGATCTCCAGCTCGATGAGCGCCCGCCGGTCGTCCCTGTGGACGGCGCAGCGAATGATCGCCCGCTCGGCACCCCTGCGCACCAGGGGCGCGTCGCTCGCCACCCGGTGGCTGGAGTGGGTCGCGACATAGCCAAGGGCCTCGACCAAGTTGGTCTTGCCCTGGCCGTTGGGCCCCACGAAGGCCGTGGCGCCCGGCTCCAGGCCGAGCTCCACGGAGGCGTAGGACCGGAAGTCGGTCAGCGACAGGTGGGCGACGTGCACCCCAAGAAGGTTAGTGCGCCCCGCCCATCACCGGGGTCACGGCACGCTTGCTATCGGTCGGTCTCGCGGGGCGGCGTCACGTCCGCGCCCGGTGCGTCAGCGCCTTTGCCCGTGCTGCCCTCGGTCGAGGTGATGGCGTGGCCGCCGAACTGGTTGCGCAGCGCCGCGACCACCTTCATCGAGGGGGAGTCGTCCTGGCGCGAGGCGAACCTGGCGTAGAGCGCGGCGGTGATGACCGGCAGCGGGACCGCGTGGTCCACAGCCGCCTGCACCGTCCACCGGCCCTCGCCGGAGTCCTGTGCATAACCGCGCAACTGGTCGAGGTGCTCGTCGTCGTCCAGTGCCCGCACCAGCAGGTCGAGCAGCCACGAGCGGATCACGGTGCCGGTGCGCCAGCTCTTGAAGGAGCCCTTGACGTCCTTGACGACGTCGGAGGCCTCCAGCAGCTCCCAGCCCTCTGCGAAGGCCTGCATCATGCCGTATTCGATGCCGTTGTGGACCATCTTCGCGAAGTGCCCGGCACCGACCTCGCCGGCGTGGACGAAGCCGTCCTCGCCCTGGGGCTTGAGCGTCTCGAAGATCGGCATCAGCCGGTCGACGTTGGCCTGGTCGCCGCCGCACATGAGCGCGTAGCCGTTCGTCAGTCCCCAGACGCCGCCGCTGACGCCGCAGTCGACAAAGCCGATGCCCTTCTCGGCCAGCTCGGCGGCGTGCTTCTGGTCGTCCCCATAGTGGGAGTTTCCGCCGTCGACGACGATGTCGCCCTCATCGAGCGCCTCGCCAAGGTCGTCGATCGTGGACTGGGTGGGTTTGCCCGCGGGGACCATGACCCAGACCACGCGCGGCGCCTGCAGACGTTCGACCAGGTCTTTCAGGCTGGTCACGTCGCTGATCGACGGATCGCGGTCATAGCCGACGACCTCGTGACCGCCGCGGCGCAGCCGTTCGGCCATATTGCCGCCCATCTTGCCCAGTCCGACCATGCCGATCTGCATGTTGTCCTACCCCCTTGTCAGGCTTCCATCATCCCCGATGACAGGTTCAGCCTGACAGGCGGATGGGCATGATCAGATAACGGTAGTCGGTGGCGGCGCCGTCCTCCACAGGCTTGCCACCGGTGAGGATAGCGGGCTTCGTCGATGTGGTCATCTGGAGCCTGGCCACGTCCGAGTCGATGGCGCCCAGGCCCTCCAGCAGAAACTGGTGGTTGAAGGCGATGTTCATCTCCTCGCCCTCGTAATCCACAGGCAGGGCCTCGACGGCCTGCGCCTCGTCGCCGCTGCCCGCCTCGAGCACGACCTCCCCGCTCTTGAACGCCAGCCGTACCGGCGTGTTGCGCTCGGCGACCAAGGCCACACGCTTGACCGCCTCCACGAACGGGCCTGTGGACAAGTCGGCGCGCGCGGAGAACTCGGTGGGCAGCAGCGACCGGTATTTGGGGAACTCAGGGTCGAGCAGCCGTGTGGTGGTCCGCCGGCCCGCGCTGGAGAAACCGATCATGCCTTCGCCGGTGCCGCCCGCGGAGCTGAGCGCGATCTCGACCTCCGCGCCGGTGCTGCCGAGGGCCTTGGCCGTGTCGGCGAGCGTTTTGCCGGGGATCATCGCGATGGCCGCGAAGTCGGGCTGACCCGGCTGCCACTTCAGCTCGCGTACGGCCAGCCGGTAGCGGTCGGTCGCGGCGAGGGTCACGGTGTCGCCCTCGATCTCCATGCGCACACCTGTGAGCATCGGCAGCGTGTCGTCCCGGCCGGCGGCGACGGCGACCTGGCCGACGGCGGAGGCGAACACGTCACTGCCGACCCGGCCCGCGGCCGGCGGCATGGCCGGGAGCGACGGATAGTCCTCCACCGGCATGGTCAGCAAAGTGAATCGAGCGCTGCCGCAGGTGACGACCGCCTTGGCGCCGTCCACCACGAAGTCCACAGGCTGTGCGGGAAGGGCGCGGGTGATCTCGGCGAGCAGCTTGCCCGAGACCAGCACGACTCCCGGCTCCCCTGTGTGGAGTTCGAGCGTCACCTCAGCGGAGACCTCGTAGTCGAATCCGGACAGCTTCAATCGCTGCTCGTCGGTGACCTCCAGGCGCATGCCGGCGAGAACGGGCACCGACGGGCGCGCCGGGAGGCTGCGTGCCGTCCATGCCACCGCCTCAGCGAGGACGTCTCGCTCGATTCGGAACATCACGGTGATCAGCCTCCTGGTTCGTCGTTGATTCAAGGATCTCAAGGATCCACCCTCCCGCGCTCGCGCTCCGGGAGAAGCCCAACTATGGGTCTTTGAGTTCTTAGTTAGAGATAGAAGAGGTCATCACACTAGGGGCTGTGGGAACTGTGGACAACCAGCGTTGTGGCTGGTCAGCGGCACTTTATTCATCCACTGCGGTTGTGGGTGGAGCCTGGGGGAAACTTCGGTGCCTGGGGACGGCGAAATTTTGCCCACAGGTCTTCCCCAGATCATGGTCCGTTCATCCACGGGGGAAGCGGGGTTATCCACGAGGTTTCCACAGCTTATCCACGGGGTAATCGGGGGCCTTCTGGAGTCCCAGATCGGCTGTTCACAGGCCGTCCACAAGTTATCCACGAGTCGTCCCCAGATCTGGGGGAGATGTCCCCACCATTGTCCCCAGCCCCTGTGGGCGGATTTTTCACGCCATCGCCGGGCGTACGGCCGCGTCCTTCCGGCGTTTTCGCTGCTCCACAGTGTTTTCCACAGGCTGTGCATGACTATCAAGATCCACGCTGTGTCTGCTTGATCCGCATTGTCAGCTCGTTGACCTGGTTGTACATCGACCGGCGCTCGGCGATGAGCGACCGGATCTTGCGCTCGGCGTGCATCACAGTGGTGTGGTCGCGGCCGCCGAACTGCTGACCGATCTTCGGCAGCGACAACTCGGTCAGCTCGCGCGCCAGGTACATCGCGATCTGCCGGGCGGTCACGAGCGCGCGGCTGCGCGAGGTGCCGCACAGGTCGTCGATGCTGATGCCGAAGTAGTCGGCGGTCTCGGCCATGATCGCCGCGATGGTGATCTCGGTGTCGGACTCCGAGGTGATCAGATCCTTCAGCACCACCTCGGCGAGCTGCAGGTCCACGCCTTGCCTGTTGAGGCTGGCGAACGCGGTCACCCTGATCAGCGCGCCCTCGAGCTCGCGGATGTTGGTAGAGATCCGGCTGGCGATGTACTCCAGCACCTCGGGCGGCGCGGCCAGGCCCTCCTGGATCGCCTTCTTCCTGAGGATGGCGATCCGGGTCTCCAGCTCGGGCGGCTGGACGTCGGTGATCAGGCCCCACTCGAACCGGTTGCGCAGCCGGTCCTCCAGCGTGATCAGCTGCTTGGGGGCGCGGTCGCTGGAGATGACGATCTGCTTGTTGGCGTTGTGCAGCGTATTGAAGGTGTGGAAGAACTCCTCCTGCGTCTGCTCCTTACCCTCCAGGAACTGGATGTCGTCCACGAGCAGGATGTCGATCGCCCGGTAGCGGCCGCGGAACCCGTCGGCCTTGTGGTCGCGGATGCTGTTGATGAAGTCGTTGGTGAACTCCTCGGAGCTCACGTATCTGACCCGTGCGCCGTCGTACAGGCTTTGGGCGTAATGCCCGATCGCGTGGAGCAGGTGCGTCTTCCCCAGGCCCGAGTCGCCATAAATGAAGAGCGGGTTGTACGCCTTCGCCGGCGATTCGGCGACGGCCACCGCCGCCGCGTGGGCGAACCTATTGCTGGCTCCGATGACGAATGTCTCGAATGTGTACTTTTGGTTGAGCCGGGCGGGTTCGCTGGGCTTATTGCTCTTGGCCTCCCACCGGTTCGGCGCCGGTTCAGGGGCTTTCTCCACAGGCGGTTGTGCCTGTTCAAAAGCGAACCCAGGCTGTGGATAGTCGGTGGATATCTGCGTCGGCTCGGGCTGTGGAGAATAGAACTGCGGGGGCTCAGAAGCCGGGTTGTGCTGGGGTTGCGCGGCCTGTGAATAACGCAGCTGACTCTCCACACCTTGGGGATAACTGTGAGTCACAGGCTGTTGATGGGGGTCGCCCGAAGTCTGCTCCGGCGCCGTCGTGTCGATCATCACGGCCAGCCGCATGGTCCGGCCCAGCTCTTGGGACAGCGCGTGCGCCACGAGCGGGCGCAGCTTGCCCTCGATGAGGTCCTTGAGGAAGTCGTTGGGGACGCCGAGCACGATCGTGTCGTTGGCCAGAGCGATCGGCCGGACCATGGACAGCCAGGTGCGCTGCTGGATCGGCACGTTTTCGTTGAGGAAGTTGCCCAGGGCCCTCGCCCATACCGTGCCAAGGTCGACACCATTCACAGTGCGGTTCCCCTCCTCCCTCTCGCGGCCCCCCGCGATCGTTTATCCACATGGCGCGGGCCGCCCGGTCACTCGGCGGCCCTTCGTCCACAGCGTGGCGGCCGGGTTTCGTACCCAGCCCCTCCACAGGATCTCCACAGGATCTCCACAGCTGTGCACAGGGTTTCTGCGGGTCCGGAAGGGCCGACAGTAGCCCTGTGCACAGCTGTGTTCAAGACGTTGTCCACAGCGTAGTGGCACCCGGGTGCGCATACTGTGGACGCCGCCGGGCGGTGGAAAACCGGGCTGTGGATCCGTGGATAACCGTTCCGGTTTGACCTGGGGTGGCCTTCCCCCGTAACGTACGACGGTCGGCTTGTCACGCGACGGCTATTTCGCGTGCCCTCGCATTCCTGACAGGCCATCCATGTGTGTTAAGCGTCCCTGGGGCGCACCATCAAGCCTGGAGCCCACCCGTGAGCAAGCGTACTTTCCAGCCGAACAACCGTCGCCGCGCGAAGACCCACGGCTTCCGGCTGCGGATGCGCACCCGGGCCGGTCGCGCCATCCTCGCCGCTCGCCGCCGCAAGGGCCGCGAGAAGCTGTCGGCCTGACCGTTCCGCGTCCGCCTGACGAGAGATCCGTCACATGGACTGCCGCCCGGGCCTTGATCGGGCACGACAGTAGGGAGGCAGTCCCACGAGCAGGTTTCTCGTCCGACCAGCTGGCCCGCCGGTGAATCTCGCCGGCGGGCGATAGGCGTATACGGTGCTGTCCCGGCAATCCCGCATGCGGCGCGGGGAGGATTTCGAGGCGGCGGTCCGGCGCGGCAAGCGCGCGGGTCGCCCGACTCTGGTGGTGCATCTCGGCACGTCCGGGGAAGAGTCACCTCTGGTGGGTTTCGTGGTGAGCAAGGCCGTCGGCGGCGCCGTTACCCGAAACAAGGTCAAGCGACGGCTCCGACACCTGATGCGGGACCGTCTGCACCGGCTGCCGCGAGGTAGCCTGCTTGTGGTACGCGCCAATCCACCGGCCGCGTCCGCGCGATTCGAGCAACTGGCCGCCGAGCTCGATTCCGCGCTGGATCGTTTGCTCAGGCGGCGCGAGTCCTCGACGGGTGGACAGAGATGACGGAGCAGGCGCAAGAGGCGCCGAGCGAGGCGCCGAGCCTCGCCGCACGGGTGCTGATCATGCCGATCCGGTTCTATCGGGCGTTCATCAGCCCGATGCTCGGTCCGCGCTGCCGGTTCTACCCGTCATGCAGTGCATACGGACTCGAGGCGATTGCCGTGCACGGAGCGGTGCGCGGCATTTGGCTGACTGTCCGGCGCATCGGGCGGTGCCACCCATTCCATCCCGGAGGTATAGACCCGGTGCCCCCACGCCCGGTCCGGTCTCACGAAACGCAAGGGAGATAGCTCGGTGGAGCTGTCCTGGCTGAGCTGGCTGTATGAAGCCGTAGCCCAAGTCATCATCTGGATCCATACTGGTTACAGCACGGTCCTCAACCCGGACAGCGGGCTGACCTGGTCGTTGACGATCATCACGCTGACCGTGTTCATGCGGGTCCTGATCTTCCCGCTCTTCCTGAAGCAGATGCGCTCGTCGCGGAAGATGCAGGAACTCGCCCCCAAGGTGCAGGAGATCCGCAAGCGCTACAAGAACGACAAGCAGCGCATGAACCAAGAGGTCATGGCGCTCTACCAGGGCGCCGGCGCCAACCCGCTCGGCGGCTGCCTGCCCATCGTCGCGCAGTTCCCCATCTTCATCTCCATGTTCACCGTGCTGCAGGCGATGGCCAACGGCCGCCCGGTGTACGGCATGAGCCAGCAACTGGTGGACAGCGCACGGTCGGCGCACATCTTCGGCGCGCCGTTGCCGGCCAACTTCTTCATGTCCTCGACGGACATCGCGGGCTTCGATGCGGGCGTCGTACAGACCAAGGTTGTCCTGGGGATCTTCGTCGCGATCAGCTCGCTGACGACGTTCCTCACCGTCCGGCAGAGCGTCACCCGCTCCATGGCGCAGATGCCGGACAACCCCATGGCGCAGCAGCAGAAGATCCTGATGTATATCTCTCCGCTGTTCGCCTTCTTCAGCCTGAACTTCCCGCTCGGTCTGATCATGTACTGGGTCACCACCAACGTCTGGACGCTTGGCCAGCAGCACTGGTTCTACAGCCGGCACCCGATGCCCGAGTTCGACGCCAAGGGCAACGTGGTTCCCGTCCCGCCGAAGCAGGGGCTGATCGCCAAGCTCCGCAAGACCCCGCCGCCGGAAGAGCAGGCGCCTCCGCCCCCGCCGGAGCCTAAGATCATCAGGCAGCAGCCGAGCCGCCAGCCCCGCAGCAAGCGCACCGGCAGCAAGAAGTCTTGAACACGAAGGAGAGGCCGGCCATGACCGAGGCCGAGGAGAAGAAGGCTCCTGATCTTGCCGCACTCGAGCAAGAGGGCGAGATCGCTGCCGACTACGTCGAGGGGCTTCTCGACATCGCCGACATCGACGGCGACATTGACATGGACGTCGAGGGCGACCGCGCCCTGGTCTCCGTGGTCGGGCTCAAGAGCTCGGAGCTGGTGGGACCCGGGGGGGAGGTCCTGGAGGCTCTGCAGGAGCTGACCCGCCTGGCCGTGCACCGGCAGACGGGGGAGCGCTCGCGGTTGATGCTCGACGTCGCCGGCTATCGCGAGCGGCGGCGTGCGGAGCTGACCAAGCTCGGCACCGAGGTCGCCGGGCAGGTCAGGGAGAGTGGCGAGCCGAAGGCGTTGCAGCCGATGACGCCCTTCGAGCGCAAGATCGTCCACGACGCGGTCGCGGACGCCGGGCTCCGCAGCGAGTCCGAGGGTGAGGAGCCCCACCGGTACGTGGTGGTCCTGCCTGCCTGAGTGTCATCCGACGCGGCCGTCTGCCCCGCCTTCGTGCGCGGTGGGCGGCCGTTTTCCTTTTATCCTTGTACGTGGTGCGTACGGCTGATATCAGCCGGTATTTGCGCCTATATGCCTATAAAGCACTGCCGGGTATTCCGGGGGCTCGACGCGGTGGCGGCGTGCTCGAGGGTCACCTTTGGGCCAGCCCGCTAGTCTTCCTTTGTGATCGCCCCTCTAGCCTTGGGTAGGGACCGACTTCGAACCTTGGGGCATGCCCCTGGCTCCAGCTTCCGACCTAGCCTCGCCCCTCCCTGTCAGTGCGTTCACTCCCGGCTACGACCTAGCACCAAGAAAGGGCCATCAACCAGTGAGCGATGAGCTTCCGGCGCCGCCGGACATAGCGCGGGACGTCTTCGCCGGGGAGGCTTGGGATCGCGCGAACGCGTTCGCCGAGCTGCTGGCGGGTCCTGGCGTGGTCCGCGGGTTGCTGGGCCCGCGGGAGGTGCCGCGGATCTGGGATCGCCACCTGCTCAACTGCGCGGTGGTCGCCGAGGTCGTTCGGCCGGATGTGCACCTGGTGGACATCGGGTCGGGCGCGGGGTTGCCCGGGCTCGTCCTGGCGATCGTCCGGCCGGATATCACGGTCACGCTGCTGGAGCCGCTGCTACGCCGTACCGTGTTCCTGGAGGAATGCGTCGATGCCCTGAAGCTCGGCAACGTCGAGGTGGTGCGGGGGCGGGCGGAGGAGCTGGCGGGCAAGCGCGTGTTCGACGTCGCGAGCGCACGTGCCGTGGCGCCGCTCGACCGGCTCCTGACGTGGGCGATGCCGCTGCTCCGCGAGGGCGGCGAGCTGATCGCCATGAAGGGGGAGCGGGCCGCCGGTGAGCTGGCCGAGGCGGAGGAGCAATTGCGGGCCAGCGGAGCCCGAACGGCTGAGCTTGTGACCGTCGGGCGCGGTAAGGTCGAGCCGCCTGCAACATTGGTTCGGGTGGTAGCGGGTCGCCCGCCGGAGCAAGCAAGGCGGCGACGAAGGAGGTGACGGTTGTGCCAGTCGCGTCATGCGGTCTTGGATGGCCGGGCAACCGTTCTTCGGAGAGTGCAACCGGGGTTGGCTGGCCCGAAATGGGCGTGTCGCGACAGCAAATTCCCGGCACCGGCATACCACTGGTTGAAAGGATGGCGATCGTGACCCAGACCCCCCTGAACCCCGGTGATTCGCCGTTGGTACGAGAGGCGCTCAGCTCAGTGGTTTCACGTGAAACATCCGCAACCCCGATGGCCGCTGCCCAGGCAGGCGAGACCCCAGGCGATGGCGACGGCACCTGGCCGCGCCCTGCCAAGTGTCGGGTGATCGCGGTCGCCAACCAGAAGGGTGGCGTAGGCAAGACCACGACGTCGGTGAACATCGCCGCCGCCCTGTCCATGCACGGCCAGCGGGTCCTCGTGGTGGACCTGGACCCGCAGGGCAACGCCTCCACGGCACTGGCCACCGAGCATCGGGGTGACGTGCCGGACGTCTACCAGGTCCTGGTCGACGACCTGCCCATGGCGGACATCGTCAAGCAGGTCCCCGACATGCCGAACCTCTACTGCGCTCCGGCCACCATTGACCTGGCGGGAGCGGAGATCGAGCTGGTGTCCCTGGTCGCGCGTGAGGCCCGCCTCCGCCGGGCGCTGGGGGCCTACGACGCGATCGACCTGGACTACATCGTCATCGACTGCCCGCCGTCGCTCGGCCTGCTGACGGTCAACGCGCTGGTGGCCGCGGACGAGGTCATGATCCCTATCCAGTGCGAGTACTACGCGCTCGAGGGCCTCGGTCAGCTCCTCAGGAACGTGGATCTCATCAAGGCTCACCTGAACCCGACTCTTCGGTTGTCGACCATCGTCCTGACGATGTACGACGGGCGTACCCGACTGGCGTCGCAGGTGGCGGACGAAGTGCGAGCCCACTTCGGTGACACGGTGCTCAACACGGTCATCCCACGGAGCGTCCGCCTGTCGGAGGCACCCAGCTATGGGCAGTCGGTCATGACGTACGATCCGGGGTCGAGTGGCGCGATGGCGTACATGGACGCCGCCCGGGAGATCGCGCACCGCGCCACCGTAGCCTGACGATCACCTCAGGATCATTTCCTCTCATCCCGACGTCGTTCGGAGGTGCGGGCCGTATGGTCCTGCCCCGGGTTCCTTGGGTTGCGCTTTTGATCGGGGAGCGGCGTCTTCTACGCCGAACCGCGTCTGAGAGCACCGCGTGCGGGGACCGTTGTCGGTGAGGGCGCAAAGCCCGGTGCGCCTCGCCAGCGTCGGACTGCGCGTGCCTCAACTCCTGCCTCCGGCTCCTGCCTCCGGCTCCCTGCGCGGGCCAAGGGTGGCGGTGGGCCCTGGGGACAGTCACTCGTTAGGCAGGTATGTGACCGTGTCGGTGCAAATCCAATAGGACGGAGTGTGGCGAGGGGGCGCTCCGTCGGGCGCGCACCGGTAACCTCTCCTGGAGTGACCGGAATCGGCCGGGTGGTGAGGAGACGCAGTGAGTCAGCAGCGGCGGGGATTGGGCAAGGGACTCGGGGCGCTCATCCCGACCGGACCTATCGTTGACAGCACGGGGTCGGCGCCGGCGTCGGGCAACGGATCGCCGGCGGAGACCGGCCCCAAGCCGATTGCCGGAGCGTACTTCAAGGAGGTCGCCCTCAAGGCGATCGTTCCCAACCCTCGCCAGCCACGTGAGATCTTCGACGAGGAGCGACTCGAGGAACTGGCCGCGTCCATCCGCGAAGTCGGTCTGCTACAGCCGATCGTGGTCCGGTCGGTTGGCGGCGGTCAGTATGAGCTGATCATGGGGGAGCGGCGCTGGCGTGCGTGCCAGCAGGCCGGTCTGGACCCGATTCCGGCCATTGTCCGCAACACACAGGACACTGATCTCCTGCGGGACGCTCTTATCGAGAACCTTCAGCGCGAGCAGCTGAACGCGCTCGAAGAGGCGGCCGCGTACCAGCAGCTCCTCGACGACTTTCAGGCGACGCACGAGCAGTTGGCGCAGAGGGTAGGGCGCTCTCGCTCTCACATCACCAACACCTTGCGCCTGCTGAACCTGCCACCTGAAGTCCAGCGCACGGTGGCCGCCGGCATCATCAGCGCCGGCCACGCCCGGGCCCTCCTTGGCCTCGCCTCGGCCGGGGAGCAGATTCAGTTGGCCAAGCGCATCGTGGCGGAGCTGCTTTCGGTGCGGGCCGTGGAGGAGATCGTCTCCATGGGTAGCGCCAAGGCCGCCCAGAAGGCGCCTCGCGAGCGGCAGTCGGCCAAGCCCACGGCGCCCGGCCTGACCCATCTGGCCGACCGTCTCTCGGACCACTTCGAAACCAAGGTCAAGGTCGACCTGGGACGCCGGAAGGGCCGGATCGTCGTGGAGTTCGCGACGATCGACGACCTGGAGCGCATCATCGGCACCATGGCGCCAGAGGCGGTCCGCGCAATGCGGGAGGGCTAACGCCGTACGGGTTAGGGGACGCCGACTGCGTCTCACGGTTTCACGTGAAACAACGAGGCTCCTTGCCGGCGCTGCGCCCATCCAACGCGAAGTCGGCCGACCTGTATTGGAACCGGCTCGGTGGAGTTACTCGCCGGGCCAGACGGATGTACTCCACTTCAGTCGACGCTCCGGCCCGCTGGCTTGGCGGCTATTCGGCTGGGTCGATGTTTCACGTGAAACGCGCCGGTGTTGGGTGCGAGCAGGCTGGGATCAACGCCTGTATCCACGCCTCCACCGTGCGCCTCTCTCCGCTTCACGCGCTGCGCGCCAGCGCCACTGGCCACTGCCAAGCACTGGGCAGTCCACGCCGCGCCATTCGCCACGCCGTGCGCGTCCGCCGTTCGCCACGCGCCGCGCGCCGGCGTCCCCCCCTCGCATGCGTCTAGCCCCGCGCCCATACGCTCCCGCCCGCGCGTTCCACCGCGCGATCAAGCCTGCGCCGCCGCGTGCGCCAGGCGTCGCGCGGCCACGCCCACGGCCATCCCATGGGCCCCATGCCCACGCCACGCGCCGCGCGTCCGCCTCCCCGCGTCCGTCCCCGGGCCATACGCCCGCGCCTGCGCCAGGCGCCACACGCCAAGCGCGTCCACGCCGTGCGTCCACGCCATGCGTCCACGCCATGCGTCCACGCCATGCGCCGTCCGCCCTTGCTCGCGTCTCGCCCCGCGCTCATACGCGCGCGCCTCCGTGTTTCGCCGCGCGCTCAAGGTGCGCCGCCTCCTGCGCCACGCGCCCATGCCATACGCCCACGCCACGCGCCATACGCCCACGCCACGCGTCGCGCCGCCCGCCTGGCATGCCTCTGGACCCGGGCCATGCGCCCGCGCCTGCGCGTTCCGCCGTGCGCTCAAGCCTGTGCCGCCGCCCACGCCAGGTGTCGCGCGCACACCCACACCCACGCCACGCGCCGCGCGTCCCCCTCTCCACGTCTGGCTCCGGCCATGCGCCCCGCGCCTGCGCGTTTCGCCGTGCGCTCAAGCGTGCGCCGCCGCCTGCGCCCCTGCCAGGCATGCGTTTGGGCGGTGCGATGTCAATGTCCCGCTTGTGCCGCGCCATGCCGCCGCTGTGGCGCGTGCCTGCGCCCGCGCCACCCCTGCCCGTGCCTGACTCGGCGCCGCGTCAGTGCCCACCCCACCCCCGCCCGTCCTGACCCTGCGCCGCGGGTGCGTCGTGCCGGCGGCCCGCGCTTGAGCGGGTACTCGTGCTTGCCGTGTGCTCGTGCTCGCGGCGTGCGGCCGGGACGGCGCCATCTTCGGGCGCTCGCTGTTTCACGTGAAACAGCGGAGCGGTCGGCATGGAGCCTGGGAAGGGCAGGGGGAGTGTGGAGTGGGCGCGATGGGGGTTAGGGAGACCGCCGTGGGAGTACGACGTGTTTCACGTGAAACGGAGGTCCAAGGAAGCGCGTGGTCTACAGAGAGGCGGCGGCCTTGCGGATGCCGTCGAGGAAGTCGTCTACGTGTTCAGGCGCCGTGTCGAAGGCGGTCATCCAGCGGACGACTCCCGTCGCCTCGTCCCAAGGATGGAAGAGGTAGCGGCGGCGGAGAGTCGTCGTGATGGCGGGTGGGAGGGTGGCGAAGACGGCATTGGACTGGACCGGCTGAGCCAGGGCCAGCCCGGGGATGTCCGCGATGCCGTCAGCCAAACGCATGGCCATCTGATTGGCGTGTGCGGCGTTCCGGCGCCACAAGTCGTCCGTCAGGAGGGCGGAAAGTTGTGCCGAGATGAAGCGCATCTTCGAGGCCAGCTGAAGCGATTGCCGTCGCAGGAAGGGGACGGCGTCGGTCAGCGATGGGTCGAGGACCACGACGGCCTCCGCGGCGAGGGCGCCGTTCTTGGTGCCGCCGAAGCTGAACACATCCACTCCGGCGTCAGTCGTGATGGTTTTCAAGTCGCAGCCGAAGTAGGCCGCGGCATTGGCGAGCCTGGCGCCGTCCACATGAAGCCGTAGGCCCACCGTGTGCGTGGCCTCGGCGAGGTCGGCGATCTCTTCGGGGGAGTAGCACGTGCCGAGCTCTGTGGCTTGAGAGATGGAGACGACCGCTGGCTGCGATTCGTGGGGGTTGCCGATCCCGGACAGCCGGGATTTGATGTCGGCGGGTTGAAGCTTGCCGTGCTTGGTGGGGATCGTCATCAGCTTCACGCCGAGCAGGCGCTCCGCCGCCCCGGCTTCATGGGTGGCGATGTGGGCGCTGTCGGGACAGATGATCGCGTCGTAGCGGCCGAGCATGAGCGCCAACCCGACCATGTTGGCGCCTGCTCCGTTGAGAACCGCAAAGCCTTCCGCGCCTGGGCCGAACGACTCTTTGATCCTTTCCTCGAAATCCGAGGTCCATTGGTCGTCTCCATAGGCGGGCGCGTCGCCGTGGTTCGCCGCTGCCATGGCTTCGAGGATGTCGGGGTGCACGCCTGCGTGGTTGTCGCTGGCGAAACTCTTTGGGTACGTCGAATCGATCAGCACATCGTAAGGCTACGACCCGTGGCTTGCCTGGTGGCTCTCTGACCGGCGATCCGCAGGCTCACGGTCTCGGTGTCTCGGCCAGGACGGTACGAGTGGCTGAGCAGCTTCTGTGGCTGCTCGTGGTGTGCTGGGTGATGTCAGGTACGGGAGCGGGCGGCGGCGTTCTGGAGGAGGGTGCGGCACAGGTCCCCCAGATCCTGGCCGGCGGCCTCAGCGGACATCGGCAGGAGTGAGGTCTCCGTCATTCCGGGAGCCACGTTGACCTCAAGGAAATGGGGAACGCCCGCAGCGTCCACGATCAGGTCTGTGCGGGAGATGTCACGTAGGCCCAGAGCGGTGTGGGCGGTTACGGCGGTTTCCGCGCACGCCGCAGCCGCGGAGGCAGGGAGCCGGGCCGGGGCGAAGAACTCGGTGTGCCCAGCCGTGTAGCGGGCCGCGTAGTCGTACACCCCCTCGTCCGGGACGATCTCCACGGCTGGCAGCGCCACGGGGCCGTTGCCGAGGTCCACCACCGAGACCGCCACTTCCACGCCTTCCACGTAACGCTCGATCAGAGCAGTGTCGCCGTAGGCGAAACAGCCGACCATGGCGGCGGGGAGCTCTTCTGCTGTGCGTACGATCGACGCGCCCAGTGCCGAGCCGCCCCGGGCCGGCTTGACGAACAAGGGCAGGCCGAGTCGCTCGACGATGCGGCCCAATACCACCGTGGCACCAAGGTCGTGGAACGTCTCTTTGGGGAGGGTGACGGACTCCGGGGTGCGAAGGCCGACGGAGCGGACGACGGCCTTGGCGGTGGGCTTGTCGAAGGCGACCCGGCAGGCGTCCGGATCGGCGCCGACGTACGGCACATTGAGGAGCTCCAGGACGGAACGGATCGCGCCGTCCTCGCCCGCGCCCCCGTGCAGGGTCACGAACACCGCGTCCGGAGGGTCGGCGAGGATCGATGGCACGAGGGATGCGTCGGTGTCCCGGGTCTCCACGTCGATGCCTGCCGCACGCAGCACCTCACTGACTCGGCGACCCGAGCGCAGAGACACCTCCCGCTCATAGGAGAGGCCTCCGGCCAGCACGAGCACGTGGCCCAGATCGCTCATCACATCTCCTCTGCTGATCGAACGCTGTCCAACCGTACCGGCGTCGGGGGCGAATGGTGTACGTGAGGTGCTTCTCCCCGCGAGTCTGCCCATGCTCGTGGGATTTCCGTGCACACGGGAACTCACGTAGTCGCCGTTGTCGTCGGTCCCTTCTTATCCCTCCTATCTGGCAGTTGATGCCGGGCGATGAGCAAGGCGACCGCGCCGAGAGGAAGCGGCTGCCTCCTTGCGACTCCGCCCGTGTGATTGGGCAGGCCTCATTGCGGCACGCGTGAACTTGCCCCCACGGGGTGCCGGATGCGCTGCTGCAGCGGCAGAAGGGGGTTGGTGACGAGCGGGCCGGTGCCGGAATGAGGACTGGTGTTGGGATGCGTGTCACCGCGACGCGCGGCCCATGTGTCCTCGGGCTAAACGGCCCGGGCGAAGTCGTCTCCACCGAGACGGCTTCGCCCGGGATGCGAGGCGAGCCCAAGGAGGCTGAGTGACCGAGCTCGCCCGCGACTCGACGACACCGGCGAGGCGTCGTCTCAGCCCAATCCGCTGTCAACACGGTCCAGCGGCACTGTGCCGGCGAGTGGGCGGTTACTAGGCCAGATCCGGGCCGGGAGTGTCCACGCCGGGGTGTTCGCGCACCGAGCCGGTCCCGAACGTGTCCCGCAGTTGCATCTCCTGCTCGATCACCCCAGCCAGCCGCCGCACCCCTTCCCGGATGCGGTCCGGCTCGGGGAAGCAGTAGGACAGGCGCATGTGCCGCGCCCCGCTGCCGTCTGAGAAGAACCCGGTGCCGGGAACGAACGCCACGCGCTCGGCCACCGCCCGCGGCAGGATGGCCTTCGAGTCGAGCCCTTCCGGCAGGGTGGCCCAGACGAAGAAGCCGCCGCCGGGGCGGGTCCAGGTGACCTCGGGTGGCATCAAGGCGTCGAGGGCGTCCACGAGCGCATCACGGCGCTCACGGTAGAGCTCCTTGAACGACTTGATCTGCTCCCGCCATGGCTGCGTGGCCAGGTATTGGCCCACGGCCAGCTGCGTGAAAGAGGAGTGCGACAGCACGGCCGACTCCATGGCGAGCACAAGCTTGTCGCGGATGGCGTGCGGGGCCAGTGCCCAGCCGACCCGGAAGCCGGGGGCGAGCGTCTTGGAGAACGACCCCAAATAGACCACGCCGTCGGGATTGTCGGCCCGCAGGGCGCGCATGGGCTCTCCGTCGAAGCCGAGCAGCCCGTAGGGATTGTCCTCGATGATCAGCACCCCGGCCCGCTGGCAGATGTCGAGCACCTGCTGCCGGCGGGCGAGGTTGAGCGTGACGCCAGCGGGGTTCTGGAAGGTCGGGATCGTGTAGAGGAACTTGATGGGCGCGCCCGCGGTCTCCAGCGCGTAGATCGTCTGGGCCAGCGATTCGGGCACGATGCCCTGGTCGTCCATGGCGACGTGGACCACTTTGGCCTGGTAGGCGGCGAATGTGCCCAACGCTCCGACGTACGACGGGCCCTCGGCGAGCACCACGTCGCCCGGGTCGATGAAGATGCGGGTCATCAGATCAAGCGCTTGCTGCGACCCCACGGTGACGACCACGTCGTTCGCCCCGGCCTGAATCCCCTCCAGCCGCATGACCTCGCAGATCTGCTCGCGCAGGTGCGGGTCGCCCTGGCCGGAGCCATATTGCAGCGCGACCGGGCCACGCCTGGTCACGAGGTCGGAGACCAGCTCACCGACCATGTCGAGGGGGAGGGCCGTGACGTACGGCATGCCGCCCGCGAGCGAGACCACCTCGGGCCTCGACGCGACGGCGAAAAGAGCTCGGATCTCGGAGGCGACCATCCCGGTAGCTCGCGCGGCGTACCGATCGACGTAGGCGTCGATGCGCGACCCTTGGGTCGCGGGTGTCTGACCGTGATCCAGCTCTTCTGTCACGGCCCACCTCCTAGGTGTCATACGGGGCGGAATACCAGATTACGCCAGACGGACATGTCGCACGTGACCGGGCTCAACCGTCGTGGTGTCCGCTGGCGGCATCTTCACTCGGCTACGATGCCAGGTGTGGACGCGGTTTTCGCGCGCTTTTCCGGGTCAACGATAGGGGCGGTAGTTGTCGCGCCGACTGGTCAACATAACCCTGGACAATCTTGAAGATTTGCCGCGGCGCTGCCGACGGTGCGTGTTCTGGGAGCTCGATCCCGTCAGCGGGGACCGCGCGGTGGACTCGGGCGACCCAGGGCTGGAGAAGGAAGCCTGGATCTCCGCCACGCTGCTGGAGTGGGGGAGCTGCGGGAAAATCGCCTATGTCGACGGCGTGCCCGCGGGGTTCGTGCTGTACAGCCCGCCGCTCTACAGCCCGCGTTCGGTGGCCTTTCCCACCTCGCCGGTCA
Source organism: Nonomuraea turcica (assembly GCF_030718205.1). Lineage (GTDB taxonomy): Bacteria > Actinomycetota > Actinomycetes > Streptosporangiales > Streptosporangiaceae > Nonomuraea. The sequence goes on along the minus strand of NZ_JAUZQF010000006.1, from coordinate 318,410 downwards.
GCGCCGACGCCGTGTTGCTGATGACGGCTCACATCATTCCCGAGTTCTCGGGCGGCGGGCTCGGGCGGATGCTGATCCAGGGTGTGGCCAAAGACCTGACGCGGCGCGGGGTCAAAGCCATAGAAGCTTTCGGGGACCTCAAGTGGGAAGAGCCTAGTTGTGTAGTTCCTGCGGATTACTTGCTTTCTGTGGGGTTTAAGACAGTTCGTCCGCATTTGCGATTCCCGCGGCTCCGCCTGGAGCTCAAGACCGCCGTCTCGTGGCGTGAGGACGTCGAGGTGGCTCTGGAGCGGCTCCTGGGCTCCATGAGCCCGGAACGCGCGCTGCGCCCCGTCTGAGCCCAGCTCAGCCCCACACGCTGCCGTTCAGCCCCGTAAGCCCCCGTTCAGCCCCATACGCCGCCGCCCAGGCCATGCCCAAGCCGTACGCGAGAGCCCCCCGCGGATACGACCGCGGGGGGCTCTGCCTGGCGAAGCGCGCCGTAACAGGCGAACTAGATGATGCCGTCGAGCTCGCGAAGCAGCATGGCCTTCGGCTTGGCGCCGATGATCTGCTTCACGACCTCCCCACCCTTGTAGACGTTCAGCGTGGGGATCTGGAGCACGCCGTACTGGCGCGGAACCTCAGGGTTCTCGTCGATGTTGAGCTTGACGATCTCCAGCTTGTCGCCGTGCTCGTTGGCGATCTCCTGCAAGATGGGCGCGACCTGACGGCACGGGCCGCACCACTCGGCCCAGAAGTCGACCAGCACAGGCTTGTCGCTCTTGAGGACCTCTGCTTCGAAAGTGGCGTCGGTGACAGCCTTCACGGTGCGCTCCTTACTTCTCGTTGTCGGCTAGCCAGCGCTCGGAGTCGAGCGAGGCCGCACAGCCGGTGCCGGCCGCGGTGATGGCCTGGCGGTAGGTGTGGTCGACGACGTCACCCGCGGCGAAGACGCCGGGGATGTTGGTCGCGGTGGTCGGGGAGGCCACCTTGATGTAGCCGTCTTCGTCGAGGTCGATCTGGCCCTTGACGAGGTCGGTGCGTGGGTCGTGGCCGATGGCGAGGAACAGCGCGTCGGTGGCGAGCTCGCACTCCTCGCCGTTCTTGACGTTGCGCAGCTTCACCGCCTCGACCTTGGTGTCACCGAGCACGTCGACGACCTCGGAGTCCCAGATGAAGCGGATCTTCTCGTTCGCGAGCGCCCGGTCCTGCATGATCTTGCTGGCCCGCAGCGTGTCGCGGCGGTGCACCACGGTCACCATGCGCCCGAACCGGGTCAGGAACGTGGCCTCCTCCATCGCCGTGTCGCCGCCACCGACGACAACGATGTCCTTGTTACGGAAGAAGAAGCCGTCACAGGTGGCACACCAGGACACACCATGACCGGACAGGCGCTTCTCGTTCGTCAGGCCCAGCTCGCGATAACCGGAGCCCATGGCCAGGATGACGGACTTGGCGTAGTAGGTGTCAGTGTGCGTCTTGACGACCTTGGGGTTGGCCTCCAGGTCCACTTCGACGACGTCGTCGGCGACCAGCTCGGCGCCGAACCGCTCAGCCTGCTTACGCAGGTTGTCCATCAGGTCGGGGCCCATGATGCCGTCGGGGAACCCAGGAAAGTTCTCCACGTCGGTGGTGTTCATGAGCGCGCCGCCCGCGGTGACGGAGCCCTCGAAGATCAGCGGCTTGAGCTCGGCGCGCGCGGAGTAGACGGCCGCGGTGTAGCCAGCTGGGCCGGACCCAATGATGATCACGTTACGAACGTCGCTCAACGCTCCACGCCTTCCTCGTCTGCTGTTGCACCGGCGTCAACAGATCCTAGGCCGCCGTGATTCCCTGCCCTACCCACGACGCCCTGGCGAAACGGAAGTCCTTCGCCGGCGTGGCCCTCGTAGGACCACCTGACCTGCGGCAACAGCGTGGGGCGGTACTCTACGGCAAACAAAAGAGCCCGCCGTAGCGGGCTCTTTCGCGGATGTCTCCTACCAGCGGCCCATGGTGGGCTTGCGCAGGTTCTTGCAGTAGAACGGGTCGACGATGTCGATGCGGATCTTCTTGGCCGGCTTGTTCTTCCATGAGGCGAAGATGAGGGCCTCTTGCCCGTTGTACTGCCCCTGGTCGACCGCGAAGACGTCGAGCTTGCTCCGGCTGCTGACCTTGCTCGCGCACTTGGCGACCTGGTCGGCGCTGGCGCCGTCGCCGCCCAGCACCGTGGCGAAGCCGAAGAGGCTCTCCAGCGGCTGCCGCAACACGTTGTCGCTGTAGTTGTAGCCGCTGTCGGTCACGGTGTACGCCCTGGCCTTCTCCGGGCTCTTGGTCTCCTCCTTGCTCTGCTGCGCGAGGGGCGGGGGCGCGCTCGTGCCGCCGCCTCCGCCGGAGGCGAGCAGACCTGCCGAGACCGCGGCCGTGCCCACCACGGCGGCGGCCGCCGCGGCCGCGACCGCGGGCAACGCCCACCGGCGCCGCCTGACGGGTCTTGGCTTGGCCGGGACGATGGTGCCGTCGTCGGAGACCACTCCCAAGCGCACAGGCTCGGGCTCGGGGGCCACGACCGGCCGCTCCCACGGGGCGTCCCGCATGAGCTCGTCCCAGTCAGGTGTTTCCACGAGGCCGACGCCTCCGCGCCGAGACTCGGACTCGGCCGCCAGGGCCTTGTCGATGCGCAGTGCGACACCCATCGGCATGGCCGGTGTGGGGGTCGCCGCGAGCACCTCGCGAACCGCCGCCAGATCGGCCAGTAGCTCCCCACAGGGGTCGCAGACCGCGAGATGCTCGCGGACCTGGCGCGCCGTGGCGACGTCCAGGAGACCCTCGGCCAAATCGGCCAGGGTGTCCAGATCGTAGTGCGTATCACCCGTCACGAAGTTCTGCTCCCTTCGCGGATGAGACGCGATTGAGGTCCGATCGGTTCCGCAGATGCGAAAGAATTGGGGCAAGTTTCGCGCGCCCTCGGGCGCACCGGCTCTTCACCGTGCCGCTGGGCACCTCGAGCACCTGAGCTGCGTCTTCGACCGAATAGCCCATCATGTCGACGAGCACCAGTGCCGCACGCTGGTCGGCGGGCAGGAGTTTCAGCGCGGCCGAAACCTCCATCGAGACCTCGCGCTCGACGGTCTGGTCGGGCAGGGGCGACTCGCGCTCGGCGGCCTCGATGAGCTCGTCGTCGGCCACCGGCCGGACGGACTTGCGGCGCATCCTGTCGAGACAGGCGTTGACCACGATGCGGTGCAGCCAGGTGGTGACGGCTGCCTCGCCGCGAAACGTGGCGGCTTTGCGATAGGCGGAGACGAAGGCGTCCTGCACGGCGTCGGCGGCCTCGTCAGGGTCACCGAGCGTCCGCAGGGCGACCGCCCACATGCGATCGCGGTGCCTTTTGACGATTTCGCTGAAGGCGTGAGGATCCCCGTTGATGTGCGCGGTCAGCAGCTCGGCGTCAGTGACCGCCGGCCGATCCGCTGCTGAGGGTGTCTCGGGTGGGGAGTTCACAAGAGAGATTCCTGATTATGCCGATCCGGGAGAGTGCACCACTACTTCATAGATGGTGCCATGAAACTTGCCTGCATCCGCCGGAACACGCGTAAACCAGATCAAAACGTACTGCCCGCTTGCCGCCTGATCAGGGGTCAGTGTGGTCTTGCCTGCCGCGTCCTTCTCGGTCGCCACCGTCTTCAGAGCGCCGAGATCGGGCGAGTCGCCGACCTTGAGCTCGACGGTCGCGCCGGGCGTATCGGCCAGCGTAGCCACCACGTCGCTGATCTGAACGGACTTGCCCATGTCCAGCAGCAGGCCTACACCCTTCTTGAGGTTGCCCAGCTCGGCGCTGGTGTAGCCCTCGGTCTCCCAGAAGGTGCTGGGCTTGCCGTCGATGGCCAGCCCGGCCTTGTCCGACTTCTCGTCGTTGTCGCCGAGCGGGTCGAAGCCCTGGGCCTTCTCCGGCTCGGCGGCCTGGACAGGGGTCGAAGCCGTGGCCGTGGTGGTCGGGGTGGCGCTCTTGGCCTCGGGGCCGGTCGGGCTGCCCAGGCTGCGGCCGATCGTCCAGGCGCCGACGCCGACCGCGGCGATGACGAGCAGCACCACCAGCGTCATCAACACCCTGTTGAGGGTGCTGCCGCCGCCGGACGGCCGCCGCGGCCGGGGGCCTGTGGGCCGCGACTGGGGGACGTGGAGGTGCTGGCGGTGGGCGATGTCCAGGCCCTCGGTGTGCGAGGCGGAGGCCACTGCGGGTGTCGAGGGGTAGGCGATCGGGATCGGCATGGGCCTGGCCACGTCGGCCAATGCCTCGGCGACCTCGGCCGGGCTGGACAGCGCGCCCTGGCCCTTGCGGGACTCGGGCAGGCACGCCCGCACCGTCACCGCGTCGAGGTAGCCCGGCACGCCGGCGGTGACCTGGCGGGGCGTGCAGAAGTGGCCGTCGGTCATGGGAGCGGCAGGCAGCCCGCCCTCTTCCTCGTCGCCCGGCCAGTGGCCGGTCAGGCCGGCGTAAAGCAGCCGGCCCAGCCCTTCGGCGTCGTCGAGCGCCGGCTGGTCGGTGGTCAGCCCGTACATGGCCGCATCGACGGCGACGCCGAGCACCTTGACCGTGTTTCCGGTCGTCCACACCAGGTGCGAGGGACGCAGGCACAGGTGGTAGAGCTTGGCCTTGTGGGCGTGCGCGAGCGCCTCGGCGGCCTCGGCGACCAGCCCGGCAGCGCGCTCGGGCTCCATCGGGCCGGAGGCCAGCAGGTCGATGAGGGTCTCGCCGGTGACCCACTCGCTCACGACATAGGCGTGCTTGTCGTCTTCGGCCGCGTCGAAGACCTGCGTCAGGCGCGGGTCGGTGAGCCGGCTCGCCGCGCGGGCGGCCGTGACGACCTCGTGCACGCGGGGGAAGTCCGGCGAGAAAGTATGCACGGCCACCGGACGGGCCAGGATCTCGTCAATGGCCTTCCACAAGGTGGCTCCGTCGGACTCGCTGACGCGGTCCTCGAGCCGGAAGCGCTCGGCGAGGCGGGTGCCGGGTTCGACGGCCGACGTGCTCACAGGCTCACTCCACTTGGCCGATCGGGCGTGCTCATGGTTCGACTCACCTGCGTGGTCGTGTCCCACGAAGGCACGCTATGCCGGGTGGATCCGCCCACGCCCCTCCTGCTTCCATTCGCGCGTGTCGGCCTCCATCGTAGTGCCGAGTTTCTTTACCGACCTACCCGTCTCGCGACCATCCCAACGATCGAGTTGACCTCTGGTATGCGCATTCTGTGCGCCACGCCGAGGTACAGCACCAGCCCGAGGCCCCCGCCGACGGCCAGAACGATCAGCGAATTGACGAAACCGAGACCGCCGAACACCTGCGTGACCACCCAGACCGCGGCCAGCGCCAGCACGGCCGTGGGCAGCGAGGCGAGATACATCCTGGTCAGCGCCATGCCGACGGCCCACCCGCCGAGCCCCTGCACCCGGCGGCCGGCCAGCCACCAGGCCAGGATCGCGCCCAGCCCGTACGCGACCGCGTACGCCAGAGCCAGCCCCATCACCGCGTACTCGGCCGGCAGCAGCACGTAGAAGACCACCATCAGCCCCGCGTTGACTGCCGTCGTGCCCGCCCCGACGAAGACCGGCGTCCGGGTGTCGCCGAAACTGTAGAAGACCCGCAGCAGCAGCTGGAACACCGAGAACGGCACCAGCGCGAGGCCGTAGACCTGCAGCACGTTGCCGATGTAGACCGCGTCCGCCACGGTGTTGGCCCCATGGCCGTAAATCGGCACGGTGATCGCCGGGCCGAGCACCATGAGCAGCAGCGACACCGGCACCATCATCGCGCAGACGAGCCGCACACTCGCCCCGAACTCGCTGCGCACGTCGTCGAAGCGGCCCTCCCCGACGGCCCGGCTCATCCGGGGCAGCATGGCCGTGATCACCGAGACGCCGATGACGCCGTACGGCAGCTGGAACAGCTGGAACGCCAGCGTGTAGGGGCTGATGCCGTGACCCGGCACCTCCACGCCGGCCTGGCTCGACAGATTGACGGTCAGCAAGAAACCCAGCTGGGTCACGATCACATAACCGATCGTCCAGATCCCGGCCTTGGCCATCTCGCCGAGCCGGGCGTTCCACACGTCGAAGCGCGGCACGAACGAGAAGCCGGCCCGGCGCAACGCGACGATCAGCACGGCCGCCTGCGCCACGATGCCGGCCGTGGTGCCCAGGCCGAGCAGCGCCAGATCCCCGTCGCTCACCCGATCGATGTCGCCCTTGGCCGAACTCACCACTGCGTAGGCCAGGAACACGCAGATGACGACGAGGTTGTTGACCACCGGCGCCCACATGGGAGCGCCGTAGCGGTCGCGGGTGTTGAGTATGGCGCCCGCCACCGCGCCCACCCCGAAGAACGCCAGCTGCGGCAGGATGAAACGGGCCAGCGTGGCCGCGACCTCGAACCTCGCGCTGCCCGGCGCCCAGTCGGTGTAGAGGTCGATGAGCAGCGGCGCGGCGAACACCGCGAGCACCGCGACGCCCACGAGCGTGACCGTGGCCACGGTCAGCAGCCGCTGCTCGTAGGCCTGGCCGCCGTCGGGGTCGTGCTGCTGCGCCCGGATGATCATCGGCACGATGACGCTGCTCAGCACCCCCAGAAGCAGCAGGTCGAGGATGCTGTACGGGATCGCGTACGCCGCGTTGTAGGAGTCGCCCAGAGCCGCCGTGCCGATGGCGTACGCGAGCACCATGGTCCGTACGAACCCGGTGACCCTGGACACCATCGTGCCCGCCGCCATGATGGCGCTGGCACGCAACATGCGGCTCATACGGTCTCACTTTCCCGGTTCCTGGAGGCCCGCGCGCTCTTGCGCTCCGACCTGCGCCGCACCACGCGCGTCACCACGGCGGCGAGCATCACGGTGAGCGCCGCCCCCACGATGACCGAGGCGACGCCGGTGTAGCCGGTGGTGCGGATGGTCAGCCGCTGCGGTTCGCCATAAGCCTTGCCGTCGGCGGTCTTGAGCTGGACCGTCACGGTCGTGTCGCCGCTGGTGCCACTGGTGGCGGTCATCGGCACCTGCACCGTGCCGCTCTGCCCGACGCCGATGGACAAGGGCTCGTCTTGCTTGAAGTTGACCTGCAGCAGCTTCTCGTTGTTGGACTTGACGTCGATGTACAGGGCGATGGGGGCGCCCAGGGAGTTGCGCACGCTGATGGGGACGACGCCGTTGCTGCCGGCCAGCGTCTTAGGCCGGTCGGGCCGTGCCTCGACGATCTCGACCTTGTCCATCCGCTCAGTGACGGCCGTGTTCACCCGGTTGGTCACCGAGCGGCCCATGCGCGTGCTGTTGCGCCAGGCCGACGAGGTCAGCCTGAGCACCGCCGCGTCGAAGCTCGACTGCGTCCTCGTCGTCGTGATCAGAGCCGTGAGCTGCGCCTTCGACGCGACTTCCTTGACCGGCCCCAGGTATTTGCCGCTCAGCTCTTCCTTGCGCGCCTCATCGGTGTAGGTCAGGCCGGCGCGCGGGACCGACGCCTTGCCCGGCTTGATGGACTCCAGCGAGGTCAGCTCCAGCCACGGCAGGCGGTTGGCGGCCTTGATCAGGCTGGTGACGAGCGTCGGGTTGGGATCCCAGCGTCGCGACGGGGCGACGACCAGCGACCTCGGCTGGGTTTGGCCGGCCTCTGCGGAGATCATCGCGGTCTCGGCGATGAAGCGCTGGGTGCTGAGCAGCACGGACGTGGGGGCCGTCGGCTCGAACAGGCGGCTCAGCTCGGCGTCCGCGACCAGCGCGGTGACCGGGCCGTTCACCGAGTCGAGCGTCGTGGCGGCGTCGGGTGTGAACGTGACCGGCGGCTGCGGCGGCAGGTTGGTCGAGTTGAGCAGGACCGTGCCCACCTTGTCGTCGCTGACTGAGAGCAGGTCGAGTGCGTCGGGGTCGAGCAATCCGGCGGCCGGCCAGTTGACGGTGGTCTTCACGTCGTCGCGGTTGAGCAACGCCTTCGCCTTCTGCCCGCCTAGCTGGATCGCTCTGTTAGGCAGGTCGTCCAGCCCTTGGTGCGCGAGCGCGGCCACGTCGGGATCGGCGTAGGGGACCGCGACCACGGGGGAGGCGGCCAGCGCGGTGCGCATGGACGTCAGCCACTGCCCGGCTTCGGCGTTGGCCGGCTTGCGCTCCGCGCCGTCCTTGGTCCTGACCCGGTAGTTTCTCGTCATCATGTCGAGGTCGTCGAGCAGTGCGGGGTCGACGAACCACGTGACGCTGCTGGGCGCGGACTGGGCGATGGTCGCCACGTCGGCCAGCCGCCCCTTGCCGGTGATCGACTGGCTCAGCTTGTCGTCGACGAACAGGGCCTCGCCGTTCGCCCCCGCCGCCGGGTCGACGTCGGTCGCCCGGTGCGGCTGGTCGATGACGGGCAGCGCGATGGCCATCTTGTTGCGCGGTGGCTTGGGCACCGTGGTCGGCGCGTAGGTGAGGTAGGTCCGCTGGGCCGCCAGTGAGACCAGGTTTTGCGACACGTCCACGGCGATCGGGTAGACGCCGAACTCGCGCAGGCCCAGCTGCACGGGCGTCGCCGTGAACTCCCAGCGCGCCGTCTGGCCGGGCGCGAGCGGCGGGATGTCCTTGGCCGAGTTGCTGGAGGGCGTGCTCGGCAGCGTCGCGGTGGTCTGATCGGTCTGGTAGGCCGCCATCAAGGCGCGGTCGGTGAACTTCTGCGCCGTATAACGCAGCCGTACGCGCAACCCCGACTGCGGCGCGCCGGTGTCGTTGCGCACCGTGCCGGTGAACTTGATCACATCGGTCAGGTTCTTCGGGATGTCCGGAGTGATCGACGAGATCGTCACGGCGAACGATTGCCTGCTCGTGATCGCGGCAGCCGTGCTCGGCGCCGCGGCCACCATAGGGGCGAGCAACGCGGCGGACAGCACGGCGAGCAGCGTGGTCTTACGGATCACGCGGATGCCCGAGCTGGAGGACGACGACGCACGCCCGCAATGCTACGGGTTCAGTGCCGCCGCGCGACCGCCTCACGTGATCCTCTGGGGCGTGTGCTGCACAGGTCGACCGTCTTGCCTGGCAGAAGGGTCAGCAGGTCGAGCGCGCGAATGGCGAGGGCGGTGTGGCGTTCGCCGGTGGCGGAGAAGACGGGCTCGGTGTCGGCGCGTAGCCGGTCGTCGATGAGCATCGGCAGCGACTCCGGCAGCAGCAGCGGGCAGACCAGCCCGTGGGCGTAGTCGGTGGCCGCGTTGACGATGTGGGCCGGGGCCGGCCGCACCTGGCGCATGCCCAGCAGTCCGCCTACGGCTCCTGGACGTGGGGGAGTCGCGACCGAGGAGGCGACCGCGACGACGGCCTCGCCGCCGACCCTGGTGGCGACCTCGAAAACCGTGACCATCAGGCACCTCTCGGGCGCGGCGGAGAGCGTCTCGGGTAGTTCGTCCGCGCAAGTCATAGGGCGCGGAAGGCGTACGATCTCATGATGGACCTGGTGTGCGAGGAGCCAGCGGTGGATCGCGAGGGCGTCCTTCATATAGACCTCCTAGCCTCAGCCTCGTTGCCATGGCCCCCGACGGTCCCTTGACCGACGGTAACCCGGACCCGGTGTGGCTCGGGGGATATGTTCCGGAAGTTCAGACCGACAAAGGACCCGACCCGGTTTGTCCGACTCAACTTTGACCGAAAGCCAGCAGCGGGCCATGACCGACCTGTTCCGCAAGATCGCCCCGGTGGCCGACGAGCTCGGCCGCCTTTTCGCTGCGAAGGGCCACGAGCTGGCCCTCGTGGGCGGTCCCGTGCGCGACCTCCTGCTCGGCCGCAGCGGCAACGATCTCGACCTGACCACTGACGCCCGCCCCGAGCAGGTGCTGGAGATCATCAGGGCCTGGGCCGACGCGGTGTGGACGATCGGCATCGACTTCGGCACGGTCGGCCTGCGCAAGGGCAACTGGCTGCTCGAGATCACCACCTACCGCAGCGAGGCCTACGACCCGAAGTCGCGCAAGCCCGAGGTCATGTACGGCGAGACGCTGGAGACCGATCTGGAGCGGCGTGACTTCGCGGTCAACGCCATGGCGGTGCGCCTGCCGGGACACGCGTTCGTCGACCCGTACGGCGGGCTCGGCGACCTGGCGGCCAAATTGCTGCGCACGCCCGGCACCCCCGAGCAGTCGTTCGGTGACGACCCGCTGCGCATGCTGCGTGCCGCCAGGTTCGCCTCGCAGCTCGGGTTCGCCGTGGACGCGCAGGCGGTGGCCGCCATGACCGCGATGGCCGAGCGCATCGAGATCGTCTCAGCCGAGCGCATCCGCGACGAGCTCGACAAGCTCGTCTGCGGCGCCAACCCGCGGGAGGGCCTGCGACTGCTGGTGGAGACCGGACTGGCCGCGCACGTGCTGCCCGAGCTGCCCAAGCTGCGCCTGGAGATCGACGAGCACCACCGGCACAAGGACGTCTACGAGCACTCGCTGACCGTGCTCGACCAGGCCATCGCGCAGGAGGAGGACGGCAAGCCGGACCGGATCCTGCGCTGGGCGGCGCTCCTGCACGACATCGGCAAGCCGAAGACCCGCCGTCACGAGGCGGGCGGGCGGGTGTCGTTCCACCACCACGAGGTGGTCGGCGCTCAGCTGACCAAGAAGCGCATGAGCGAGCTGAAGTTCCCCAAGGACGTGGTGTCCGACGTCGCCCGGCTGGTTGAGCTGCACCTGCGCTTCCACGGCTACGGGACGGGCGAGTGGACCGACAGCGCCGTGCGCCGCTACGTACGCGACGCCGGGCACCTGCTGGACCGGCTGCACAAGCTGACCAGGGCCGACTGCACCACGCGCAACAAGCGCAAGGCGGCCGCGCTGTCGCGGACCTACGACCACCTCGAGGAGCGCATCGCCAGGCTCGCCGAGGAAGAAGAGCTGGCCAAGATCAGGCCTGAGCTCGACGGCAACGAGATCCAGCGCATCCTGGGCATCGGGCCCGGGCCGGTGGTGGGGCAGGCATACAAGTTCCTGCTCGAGCTCAGGCTCGACAAGGGCATGATCGGCAAGGAGGCGGCTACCGAGGCCCTGCAGGAGTGGGCGCGGGCGAACGCCGCGGGCGCGTGATCATCCGGTAGGCCATCGCCGCGATCTGGTAGCCGATCGCGGCGATGGCGACCGCGAGGTAGGACTTGCCGTTCGCGGGCAGGATCATCGCCGACAGGCCCGCGGCGAGGACGTACATGCCGTTGAACAGCATGTCGTAGATCGAGAACGCGCGGCCCAGGTAGATGTCCTCGACATCGCGCTGGACCGTGGTGTCGGCGCAGATCTTGACGCTCTGCCCGGCCACGCCCAGCACGAACCCCGCGATCGGCAGCCCCCACTCCTGGAACGGCAGCACCAGCGCCGCCGTCAGCACGCCGGCCGCCGACAGCGCGATCGGCACCCAGCGCTCGATCGTGAACCGCTCGGTCGCGTACGGGGTGACGATCACGGCCAGGAAGTAGCCGACGGCGGAGGTGGCCACGACCAGGCTGACTCCCCCCAGCGCGGCGTCGGGGTCGCCGTCGTAGAAGTAGTAGCGGTAGAGGATGATGCCCAGCGCGGTCGCCATCCCGTAGAAGAAGCGGTGCGCGGCCATCGCGCCTATGGTGGCGGCCGCGACGCGATGATTGACCAGGTGCTTCGCGCCGTCCACGAGGCCGGCGACCACATGGCGCACCGCCTCGCGCGCCTGCGGCCTGCTGGGGTCGGACTCCGGCCCGAGCAGGCGGCGGTCCATCGTCCGCGCGACCAGCGCGCTCAGCCCGAACACCACGCCCGAGATGATCAGCAGCAGCGCCACGCCCTGGTCGTCGCCCCCGAAGACCTTCCGCAGCAGGAAGCCGACCCCGGCGCCCAAGAACGTCACCACGGTGCCCGACGTGGGCACGACCGCGTTGGCCGCCATGAGCCGGTCGGCGGGCACCACGTGCGGCAGCGAGGCGCCGAGCGAGGCCAGGAAGAACCGGTTGACGCCGAGCACCGCCAGCGCCGCCCCGTAGAAAGCGGCGTCGGGTACGTCGGCCGCCACGAGCCCGGCGGCGACCAGCAGCAGCGCGCCGCGCACGAACGGCGCCACCACCAGGATCTGCCGCCGCGACCAGCGGTCGATGAACACGCCGACGAACGGGCCGAGGATGCTGTACGGCAACAGCAGCACCGCCAGGCCCGCGGCCACCTGGAGCGCGGTCGTCTGGCTCTCAGGGCTGAAGAAGGCGAAGCCGGTCACGCCGAACTGGAAGATCCCGTCCGAGAACTGGGAGACCAGTCGCGTGCCGAACAACCTTCTGAAATCTCTGCCGCGGAGCACCACGCGGAGGTCGGCGACGAATGACACGCCGCCAGCCTAGCCAAGCGGCCGTCCTCTAGGATGAGGCACTGGTAGGCACAGGGTTCCAAGTGGTCGTCATGATCTCGTACGCTTCATAGCGTGACGATCGAGGAACACGTCGTGCTGGTCGACCGTGACGGCCGCGCGCTCGGCACCGCGCCCAAGACGTCGGTGCACGGTCGCGAGACGCCGCTCCATCTGGCGTTCTCCAGCTACGTCTTCGATCATGAAGGCCACGTACTGCTCACCAGGCGTGCCGATCACAAGCTCACGTGGCCCGGGGTCTGGACCAACAGCTGCTGCGGTCACCCGCTGCCCGGGGAGGCGCTGGAGTGGGCCGTCGTACGCCGGCTCTCCTACGAGCTCGGGCTCGCGGCCGAGCGGGTGGATCTGCTGCTGCCCGCCTTCGCTTACCGGGCCGTCATGGCCAACGGCATTGTCGAGCACGAGCTCTGCCCGGTCTATCGCGTCATGGTCGACGGTCCCGTCGCGCCGAACCCGGAGGAGGTGGGGGAGGCGCGGTGGATGCCGTGGAAGGAGTTCGCCGAGGGGGTCCAGAGCGGGCTGCTGGCGATCTCGCCTTGGTGCCGGGAGCAGGTGCCGCTGCTGATGGAGCTCGGCTCCGACCCGCTGACCTGGAAACCCGCCTCGCCGGCCGACCTCCCCTTGGCGGCCCGCCTCTAGCCGGTCCCACGCCCCTGGCCTGCCCGCCGAGTTCCCCGACTCTCCCTCAGGACCCGCGCGACTCGACAGCGCGCTTGTTCACAGGCCGGCCGGGGCAGGTGGGCGTAAGTGGCGGGGATGCAGATTCGCGATGCTGGCCCATGGGCGGCCGAGTGGCGATGTCGCCCAGTCGTCGGCGCCCTATGCGTGTGAGGCGTGTCCGTGTGCAGGGATGCACCTGAGCGAAGGTGCGCCAGGAAACAGGCGTGGACCGGGAAACGCAAGGCGCCGCCCCCGAGCGTGGGCGCGGCGCCGTGGACAGGGTGGTCAGCGGATCAGCGCTCGACCTCACCCCGGATGAACTTCTCGACGTAGTCCCGAGCCTCATCGTCGGAGAACTGCTGGGGCGGCGACTTCATGAAGTACGACGACGCCGACAGGATCGGCCCGCCGATGCCCCGGTCCAGCGCGATCTTGGCGGCCCGGACGGCGTCGATGATGATGCCGGCCGAATTGGGCGAGTCCCAAACCTCGAGCTTGTACTCGAGATTGAGCGGAGTGTCGCCGAACGACCGCCCCTCGAGCCGCACGTACGCCCACTTGCGGTCGTCCAGCCACGGCACGTGGTCCGACGGCCCGATGTGCACGTCGGCCTTGCCCATCTCGTGCGGGATCTGCGAGGTGACCGACTGCGTCTTGGAGATCTTCTTGGACTGGAGCCGCTTGCGCTCCAGCATGTTCATGAAGTCCATGTTGCCGCCGAAGTTGAGCTGATAGGTGCGCAGCAGCTCAACGCCACGGTCCTCGAACAGCTTGGCCAGCACGCGGTGCGTGATCGTGGCGCCGACCTGCGACTTGATGTCGTCGCCGACGATCGGCACCCCGGCCTCGGTGAACTTCTCCGCCCACTCCGGGTCGGAGGCGATGAAGACCGGCAGCGCGTTCACGAACGCCACACCCGCGTCGATGGCGCACTGCGCGTAGAAACGGTCCGCCTCCTCCGAGCCCACGGGAAGGTAGGAGACCAGGACGTCGACCTGGGCCTCCCGGAGCACCTGGACCACATCGACGGGCGCCTCGTCGGACTCCTCGATGATCTCTTGGTAGAACTCACCCAGGCCGTCGAAGGTATGACCGCGCTGGACGGTCACCCCCAGCGGCGGCACATCCGTGATCTTGATCGTGTTGTTCTCGCTGGCGACGATCGCCTCGGACAGATCCCGTCCGACCTTCTTGGCGTCAACGTCGAACGCCGCGACGAACTCGACGTCGCCGACGTGGTAGTCGCCGAACTTCACGTGCATCAGGCCCGGGACCCGTACGTCCGGGTCGGCGTCCCTGTAGTAGTGAACGCCCTGGACCAGCGACGACGCGCAGTTGCCGACACCGACAATGGCCACGCGAACCGAACCCATCGCACTCGCTCCCTTACTCATCAGTTGACGTGGTATCTCTTTCGGGCCTCTCCTCAGAGGAGGCCCGACGCTCCGTTGCGATCAGCTCGTTCAGCCAGCGCACCTCGCGCTCGACCGACTCGAGCCCATGACGCTGCAGCTCGAGCGTGTAACTGTCGAGGCGCTCCCTGGTGCGCGCCAGCGCCGTCCGCACGGCGTCGAGCCGCTCCTCAAGCCGGCTACGGCGGCCTTCGAGTATGCGCAAGCGCACCTCTGCCTCGGTGTGCCGGAAGAACGCGAAGTGCACACCGAAGCTCTCGTCCTCCCACGCGGAAGGCCCGGCCTGCGTCAGCATCTCCTGCAGCCGTTCCTTGCCCTCCGCGGTCAGCTTGTAAACGATCTTTGATCTGCCCCCGACGATCGTGGCGGGAGCAGGTTGCTCCTCCGCGATGAGCCCCTGGGCCAGAAGCGATCGAAGACAAGGGTAGAGCGAGCCGTAGGAGAACGCGCGGAACATCCCCAGCAGGGCGTTGAGCCGTTTGCGCAGCTCATAGCCGTGGAGGGGAGTCTCGTGCAGCGACCCGAGCACGGCCAGTTCCAAGACCCTGCCCTGTCCGCCGGCCATGGGGAACCGCCCTCCTCTCGCGTCGATGTATCGAGCCGATACATCTCCAGGATACGTCTCCTCGCTATATCGCTGCAATCTGCTGATTTGCCAAGTCGTTGGGACGATCCGCAGAAACGCCGTAGTCTGACGCTCATGTGGTCACAGCGAAGGGTGGTGGATTACGGCCTCGCAAAAAGGGCGGTGGTCCGCTCCTTCCGCGCCGGGCGTACCTCGCGCGGCGACCTCTGTGACGCACAGCCCTACCTCCTTCGCGCGGCGCGCCACTTCGGCGAGCCAACCGAACGCCTCTGCCCGGTCTGCGAGAGGGAGAACGTCACCAACGTGACCTATGTCTACGGGGATGCGCTCGGACGGCATGCCGGACAGGCAAAGGTCGCATCGGAACTCGTCGCCATGGCTCATGATTACGATGAGTTCCGGGTGTACGTCGTCGAGGTCTGCCAAGGTTGTTCCTGGAACCACCTGACGGTTTCGTACGTCCTCGGCAACGGACCGCCTGACCTCAACGGCCAAGCGTGAAGATCGAGGGCGGCGAGGAACCTCACGCCCAACCGCCGTTTTTGTTCCGACGACAGTGCGAGGACGTGTGAGTAACAGCATGAATGAGGGGACGGCTCGCCCAGGAAGGCGCCGTCGGTCCAGCTCATCCCGTTCTGTGCCCCAGGGTTCTCCACCGCAAACCGGCGAATCCCCCGGGGGTCCCGGCCAGGCGCAGCGTCGTCCGGAAGCCGCCTTCGAGCAGACGGGCGCCATGGCCGCGCAGCCGTACGACGGCCCGCCGCCCCGGCGTGAGGACCCCGCGCCCCAGCGCGGTGAGCAGCCGCCGCCGCCCCGCTCGCGTTCGCGTGCCCGTCAGGACACGCACACGGTGAGTAATCAGGACACCATGGTCGCCGAGGGTCCCCGGCGCTCGCGCAGGCGGGCGGCGCAGAGCGGGCCACCGGAGCCGCCCGGCCCACCGGGGCCGCCGAAGAAGACCCGCGGTGGCGGGGGCTGGCGCAGGTTCGTGCCCAGCTGGAAGGTCATCGTGGCCGGCGTCGTGGTGATCATGGCCGGCCTCTTCGGCATGATCATGGTGGCGTACGCCAACACCGAGGTGCCCACCGGCACCCAGGACGCGGCGACCGCGCAGCAGAGCACGATTTATTACAGCGACGGAAAAAGAGAGATCGCCCGGCTCGGCATGAAGCGTGAGAGCGTCAAGCTCCACCAGATGTCGCAGACCGTCAGGGACGCGACGATCGCCATCGAGAACCAGACCTTCTATGAAGACTCCGGTATCTCGATCCCCGGCATGGTTCGTTCCCTGTGGATGACCGCGACCGGCCAGCAGCTCCAGGGCGCCTCGACCATCACCCAGCAGATGGCCCGCAACTACTTCGACGGCCTCAGCCAGGAAGTGTCGATCAAGCGTAAGGTCAACGAGATCTTCGTGGCCGTCAAGCTCGACGACACCATGTCGAAGGACGAGATCCTTCAGACCTATCTGAACACGGTCAACTTCGGCCGGGCCTACGGCGTCCAGGCCGCCGCGAGGGCGTACTTCGGCAAGCACGTCACCGCCGCGAAGCTGACCCCCGAGCAGAGCGCCTACCTGGCCGCGCGTATCCAGCAGCCGAACTGGCAGGCCGACGAGCCCGCGCTCAGGGCCCGCTTCAAGAACGTCATCGACAACATGGCCGAGCTCTGGCCCGACAAGTACGGCCAGCTCAAGCAGACCGCTCAGTTCCCGAAGACGACGAAGTACAAGGACAGCAACGTGCTGGGCGGCCTCAAGGGCTACATGGTGGAGGAGGTCCTGAGGGAGCTGGAGCCCCGCGGCCTCACCTCCGACGAGATCGAGAGCGGCGGCTACAAGATCGTCACCACCTTCGACAAGGATCTCATGCAGGCGGCGAAGGAGGCCGTCACGACCACGATGAGGGGGATGAACAAGGAGTTCCACGCCGGACTGGCCGCGGTGGACCCGAGGAACGGCCGCGTGGTGGCGTTCTACGGCGGCTCCGACTACGTCACCGACCCGTGGAACGAGCCCTTCGAGTCCAAGAAGCAGGCGGCCTCCGCGTTCAAGCCGTACGTGCTGGCCGCCTGGCTGCAGGCCGGCTACTCGCTCAAGAGCTACGTGCCTGGCAGCGAGACGGTGCCGGAGAAGATCCCCGGCTTCGAGCGCGGCATCAGGAACAGCCACAACGTGGGCCGCGCCGTCGACGTGGTCAAGGCCACCGCCGACTCGGTCAACACCGCGTTCGTCTCCATGGCCTACGCCCTGCCCAACAAGATCGACGACCTGAAGAACCTCGTCGAGGCGGCCGGGTTCAACCAGAAGGACATGGAAAAGGACATCGCGGACCACCAGTATCAGTTCGCCATCGGTAGTGCCCCGGTGACCCCGGTCGAGCAGGCCGCCGGCTACGCGATCTTCGCCAACGGCGGCAAGTACACCCGCTATCACGTGGTCAAGGAAGTCAGGGACCCCACCGGCAGGGTCGGCTGGCGCGAGCAGATGGTCAGCAAGCGGGTCGTCGACCCCGGCGTCGCGGCCGACGCCACGGTGGCCATGCAGGCGGTCCTCCAGAGAGGCACCGCGAGGGGCCAGGGCCTGGGCAGCCGCCCGGCGGCCGGCAAGACCGGGACGAACAACGACGAGAACGGCGCCTGGTTCGTCGGTTACACGCCTCAATACTCCACCGCGGTCGGCTTCTACCGCGAGGAGTGCAGGACCAAGACCGGCAAGGTGGTCGAGCCCCAGCACAACAACTGCCCGTGGTACCGGGGCAAGGATCCGGCCAAGGAGAAGAAGTACACGCCGGCCAATCCGTACACCACGCCCTACGAGGTGTCCCTGGAGTTCGAGGGCGCCGGTCCGCCCACCGCCGCGTGGCGGAAGTTCATGCTGCTCGCGCACGAGGGCAAGCCGATCGAGCAGTTCCCGCAGAAGGCCGAGATCGGCACACCCGAGAACATCGTGCCGAGCCCGACGCCCACGCCGACGCCCAGCGCCGACGACGATCCGTTCACCGATGATGACCCGTTCGCCGACGACCCGGGCAACAGCGACAACGGTTGCCTCTTCCCTCCGTGCGGCAACACCGACAACGGAGGCGGGCCTCCCGTCGACGACGGCACCACTGACGACGGGTTCCCGCAGGGCGGCGACGACGGAGGCGGCTTGGGCGGCGGCGTGGCGCCGGCCCCGCGGCCCTCTGGCCGGATAGAGGGGCAGTGACGAGCACTGAGGCACGCGTCCCCCTGCTGGCGCGTGCCGTGCCGTACCTTCCCCTGGGCGTGATCGCGGCCCTGGGGGCGACGCTCGCGTACGTGGTGCGGCTGCCGTGCCGCACCGGGGGCTGGAACGACCAGGTCACGACATACACGAACTTCTGCTACACCGACATCTACCCTCTCTACTTCGACCGGCAACTGGCCACCGAAAACCCCTATTTCGCCAACGTCACCTTCGACAAGCAGGTCGAGTACCCGGTGGTGCTGGGCGAGGTCATGCAGGTGATCAGCTGGATCGCCCGGGCTCTGGAGGTCGACAGGGTCGCGCAGGCGGTCAGGTTCTACGACCTGACGGTGATCCTGCTCGGCATGTGCCTCGTGGCCGGCGTGCTGCTGATGGCGGCGGTGGCCGGGCCGACGCGGCGGTGGGACGCGCTCTGGTACGCGATCTCGCCGGCCGTGGTGCTGGCCGCGTACATCAACTGGGACCTTGTCGCGGGCGCGCTGTCGATGGGCATGCTGCTGGCCTGGGCGCGGCGCCGGCACGTGCTGGCCGGAGTGCTGCTGGGGCTGGCGATCGCGACGAAGTTCTACCCGCTCATGTTCGTGGGCGCGTTGTTCCTGCTCACGTGGCGTACCGGGCGATGGCGGCCGTTCCTTGTCACGATGGCCTCGGCGGTGGGCGCATGGATTGTGGTCAACGCGCCGTTCATGATCTTCGCTTGGGAGGGGTGGCGCCGGTTCTACGTCTTCTCCCAGGAGCGCGGGATCGACTGGGGCTCGCCGTGGTTGTTCTTCCAGAACAAGGGCTGGCCCATCCTCGGTGAGTGGGACGTCAGCACGCTCGGCATGGTGTCGCTGGCCCTCCTGTGCCTGGGCATCGCCGTGCTGACGCTGGCCGCGCCGCGCCGGCCGCGGCTGGCGCAGATCTGCTTCCTGGCGCTGGCCGCCTTCATGATGACGAACAAGGTGTGGTCGCCGCAGTTCGTGCTCTGGCTGGTGCCGTTCGCCGTGCTGGCCAGGCCCAACTGGAAGCCGCTCGCGCTCTGGCAGCTGGCCGAGGTCTGGTACTTCGCCGCCATCTGGCTCTATCTGCTGTCCCAGCCGCCGCTGGACCGGGACGACTTGGGCATCGGTGATGACACGTACTTCACAGCCGTCTGGGGTCGCATCATCACCATCGGGATCATGATGGCGTTCGTGGTGCGGGACATCCTGCGGCCGGACAAGGACGTGGTGAGGCAGGCCGACATCGACGACCAAGGGGGCGGTGTCTTCGACGACGCGCCTGATCGGTTCACGCTGGCGTCCGCCGTACGATGATCACCCGCTCGGCCCGCCGGGACGCGTTGCTGCTCTGGTTCGGCTCGCGGGCGGGGCTGCTGATCGCGACGTTGTTCGGCGCGACGCTGGGCGAATACCTGGATAAGTGGCGCAAGTGGGATGCCGGGCTGTTCATCACGATCGCCCAGTACGGCTACGACGGCGAGCCCGGCAGGCCGCCGGACGAAGGGCTGCCCGCGTTCTTCCCCGGCCTGCCCGCGGTGCTGCGGCTGGTGCACTTCATGGTGCCGGACTGGGCGGCGGCCGGGCTGCTGGTCTCGTTGGTCGCGGGCGCGGTGGCCATGGTGGCGCTGGCCAGGCTGGCCGAGTTCGAGGGCGCGAACGGGTGGATGGCGGTGCTGGCGCTGCTGGCCTTCCCCATGGCGGTGTTCCTGGTCGCGGGCTACAGCGAGGCGCTCTTCCTGGCCTTCGCCATTCCCGCGTGGCTGGCCGCCAGGCAGGGACACTGGGCGCAGGCCGTGCTGCTCGCGGCGGGCGCTTCGTGCGTGCGGATCACGGGATTGTTCCTGGCGCTCGCGCTCGTCGTGGAGTTCGCCGTGAGCCGTGAGTCGCCGCGGCGGGCCGGCTGGCTGGTCGTGCCGTTCCTGCCGCTGATGGCGTACTCGTATTACCACTACAGCAGGTCGGGTGACTGGCTGGCGTGGAAGCACGCGCAGGAGTCCGGCTGGGGGCGCGAGTTCGAGTGGCCGTGGGAGGCGTGGCAGACGACATGGCGTTCGGCGATGGGGACCGACGACTTCGCGGTGGCCTTCCGTATGGAGATCGCCGGAGCCGTGGTGGCCGTGGCGGTGCTGGTGTGGCTGCTCGTGCTGCGTCGGTGGAGCGAGCTGGCCTATACGGGGGCGCAGGCCGCGGCGCTGATGACCTCGGCGTACTACCTGTCGATCCCGCGTTCGCTGGTGTTGTGGTTCCCGCTGTGGGTGCTGGTCGCCAAGGTCGGGACGAGGAAGGCGTGGGTGCTCGCGCTCTACGGGCTGATCTCGGGGCCGCTCATGATCGTGAACACCGCCCGGTTCCTCAGTGGGGCGTGGGCGGGCTGATACGTATACCCGCTTCTCCGTCTCGGTAATCCAGGGAAGTTATCCACAGGCTGTGTGTATTGCCTAGAGGTTTTTCCTCAGGAACGCGATGTCGTCAGCCTGGCCGACGGCGGGCGTCTCGACCACGATCGGCGCCCCGGCCGCCCGGCAGACCGCCAGGATCAGCTCAGAGTCGATCTTCCCCTGGCCCAGGTTGGCGTGGCGGTCGGCGCCCGAGTCGAAGTCGTCGCGCGAGTCGTTGCAGTGGACCAGATCGATGCGGCCGGTGATGGCCTTGACCCGGTCGACCAGGTCGACCAGCTCCTCGCCGCCCGCGTGGGCGTGGCAGGTGTCGAGGCAGAAGCCCACGTCGAAGCCGTCGAGCGCGTCCCAGAGCCGGGCGATGCGCTCCAGCTTGCGCGCCATCGCGTTGCCGCCGCCCGCGGTGTTCTCGATCAGGACGGGGATCGGGCACTCCATGCGCTCGAACACCTTGCGCCAGTTGTCGAACCCCTTCTGGGGGTCGTCGTCCTTGTTGACGTGGCCGCCGTGCACGATCAGCGCCTTGGCGCCGAGCCCCGCGGCGGCCTGCAGGTGCTGCTCCAGCAGCTTGCGGCTGGGGATCCTGATGCGGTTGTTGGTGGTCGCCACGTTGATCAGGTAAGGCGCGTGGATGTAGATGTCCACGCCCTCGACCGGCTTGGCGGGCAGCACGGGCTTGTCGTATCCCTGGGGGTCGCCGAGGAAGAACTGCACCACCTCGGCCCCGACCGCCTCGGCGTGAGCGGCGGGGTCGTCCTGATCGACATGAGCTCCGATGCGCACCATGCCCCCGAGCTTAACCGGAGGGGCGAGCCTGGGGCGGAGCCCCGTGCGAGCGCGACCATGAGCGCGTTTGCTCTGACAGCGTCAGGGCAGTCGCAAGGCGCCCCCTACCCGAGGAGAAACGATATGGCAGGCTGGCGCTGGCGGGCGCTGATCTTATTCATTTACGTGGCGATCGGGATCTACGTGGCCTGGGTCTACGACTACATCACGGTCGGGCTGCTGAGGGACCTCGCGGAGGCGTTGCTCGCGGTGTTCCTCTGGTTCCTGGTCCTGCTCGGCATAGATCTGCACATTGGATGAACGACACAGGAGAACGGCCCCGGAATTCCCATGGAACCGGGGCCGTCCCTCGTCAGTGGGGGAGGAATCCGCCGTGGGCGATGCCGAGCGCGGCCCCCACGAACGATCCCACGAGTCCGACGATGTTGAGCGAACGTTGCGGCGTGGTCGCGGAGAGGTATTGAGAGTAGAGACCCACGCCGAAGCCGAATGTGCCGAACCAGGCCGAGATGGCGTGCGCGGAGGTCCAGAACGTCGAGACGAACGCTACGACGCCGCACACGAATGTGACGACGGCCAGGACGTTCTCGACGGGGTGTGAACGTCCGTCCGTGTTGAGCGTGAGCCTGAACCGCTCCCTCTCGGAGGGTTGGAGCACATGTGGCACAGCCACCACCCCCTTAGGTTTCCTAGAGGCCTTCCCACGTACTCGTGGCTGGTAACCTGGACAAGCTGCGTTGTGATGGGTGACCCGTCGCCCCGAGGCACCGAAGTGGGTGCCCCGGTCCAAACGTCAGCGTCCTCCTGTCACGGCAGAGCGTCGTGACCGCAAGAGTCCAGAGGAGGTTGGAGTCCGCATGCGTCGTTACGAAGTAATGGTCATCCTGGACCCTTCGCTCGATGAGCGCACCGTCGCGCCGTCCCTCGACCAGTTCCTCACCGTGGTCCGCAATGACGGCGGCACCGTGGAGAAGGTCGACGTCTGGGGCCGTCGCCGGCTCGCCTACGACATCAACAAGAAGTCCGAGGGCATCTACGCCGTCATCGACCTGTCGGCGGAGCCCGCGACGGTCAAGGAGCTCGACCGCCAGATGAACCTCAACGAGGGCATCCTGCGCACCAAGGTCCTGCGTCCGGACGTGCACTAACCCCGGCTTTTTGTCGGGGAACACCCGTAGTCTGAGCCGTAACCCAAGCGAAGGCGTGCAGGAAGGCGAGCGCTAGCCATGGCAGCAGGCGACACCGTAATCACCATCGTCGGCAATCTCGTCGACGACCCGGAGCTGCGCTTTACCCCGACGGGGCAAGCGGTGGCTCGATTCCGCATCGCATCCACTCCGCGGTTCATGGATCGCCAGACCAACGAGTGGAAGGATGGCGAGAGCCTCTTTCTGACCTGCAACGTGTGGCGGCAGGCGGCGGAGAACGCCGCCGAGAGCCTCCAGCGCGGCATGCGGGTCATCGTGCAGGGGCGGCTCAAGCAGCGGTCTTACGAGACCAAGGAAGGCGAGAAGCGCACGGTCTACGAGGTCGAGGTCGACGAGGTCGGCCCGTCCCTGCGCAACGCCACCGCCAAGGTCAACCGCACCTCCCGTCAGGGCGGTGGCGGCGGCGGCTTCGGCGGCGGTCCGGCCGACGACCCGTGGGCCTCCGCGACCCCCGCCCCGCCCCAGGGGGGCGGCGGCTACCAGGGTGGTGGCGGCGGCAACTACGGCGGCGGTGGCCAGCAGGCCAGCGGCGGCGGCTTCGGCGGCGGCGGCGGCAACGACTTCAGCGACGAGCCTCCCTTCTAGTCCACATCCACAAGTCCGAGTCCATTCCCGCCCCAAAGGCGGGGCTCTGAAAGGAGCACCACGATGGCTAAGCCGGCACTGCGCAAGCCCAAGAAGAAGGTTTGCCTGTTCTGCCACGACAAGATCTCCTACGTCGACTACAAGGACACGGCGCTGCTGCGGAAGTTCATCTCCGACCGCGGCAAGATCCGTGCGCGCCGGGTGACGGGCAACTGCACCCAGCACCAGCGCGACGTGGCGACCGCGATCAAGAACGCCCGTGAGGTGGCCCTGCTGCCCTACACGAGCACCGCGCGCTAAGGAGGACTTGTCGATATGAAGCTCATCCTCACCAACGAGGTCTCCGGCCTCGGCGCCCCTGGCGACGTCGTCGAGGTCAAGGACGGCTACGGCCGTAACTACCTCATTCCGCGTGGCTTCGCCATGCGCTGGACCCGCGGGGCCGAGAAGCAGATCGAGACCCTCCAGAAGGCTCGTGACGCCCGCGAGATCCGCGACCTGGGCACCGCCAAGGAGGTCGCCGGCCAGCTCGGCGCCCTGCGGGTGCGCCTGACCACCCGCGCGGGTGAGTCCGGCCGCCTGTTCGGCTCGATCACGACGGGCGACATCGCCGACGCGGTCAAGGCCGCAGGCGGGCCCCAGCTCGACCGCCGCCGCATCGAGATCCCCAACCCGATCAAGAGCGTCGGCGCCCACCGCGTCACCGTCAAGCTCCACCCCGAGGTTTCCGCCTCTGTGGATGTTGAGGTCGTCGCGGGCTGACCCGTTGTGTGATCAGGGCCCCCTCCGTCAGGAGCGGGGCCCTTTTCATGTGCGGCCGTGGTCTGTTGCAGCACCGTGGTCTGTTGCGCCGCCGTGGTCTGTTGCAGCACCGTGGTCTGTTGCGCCGCCGTGGTCTGTTGCAGCACCGTGGTCTGTTGCGCCGCCGTGGTCTGTTACAGCGCCGTGGTCTGTTGCGCCGCCGTGGTCGCTCGCCCTTTTCTTTGTTACGCGGTGCCGTGGCCCGCCACTCGCCGGACTTCGGCTGATGGCCCTCCAGGGAACGGCCTCTGACCCTTCACCGGCTGAGCGCCGTTACGCGAGCCCAGCCTGGCCGATTGCCGTGGCAGATGCAGCATAGAATGCCTTAGTTCTTAGCACGTTTCCCCCTGGAGGCAAGGCCATGGCCCGTTCCTTCATGCTGCTTGCGTTGGCCGTGGCGGTCGTCGGTTGTGCACCTGTGGACAACACGGCGAGCACGACGTCAGCCAGTCCGGCGACGTCCACTGCCTGCACCAAGGAGCAGCTCGCACTCATCAATCCCGGAAAGCTGACGATCGGGACGGACAAACCGGCGTTCGAGCCGTGGTTCAAGGACGACGACCCGAGCAACGGGCAGGGCTTCGAGGGTGCTGTGGCCTTTGCCGTGGCGGGGGAGCTCGGCTTCGATCGGAGCGAGGTGCAGTGGAGCACCGTCAAGTTCGATTCCGCGTTCGCGCCCGGTGAGAAGCAGTTCGACTTCGACATCAACCAGGTGTCGATCACTCCTGAGCGGGCTCAGGCGGTCGACTTCAGCAAGGGCTACTACACGGTCAAGCAGGCTGTCGTGGCCATTGAGGGCGGTAAGTACGCCGGGGCCAAGAGCCTGGCCGAGCTGAAGGACGCGAAGATCGGCGTACAGGTGGGCACGACCTCGCTGTCCGCCGTCAAGGAGATCATCCAGCCGGCGGACGACCCTAACGTGTACAACGAGCAGATCGACGCCGTGAACGCGCTGAAGAACAAGCAGGTGGACGCGCTGGTCGTGGACCTGCCGACGGCGTTCTACGTGACGGCCGCGCAGGTGGAAGACTCCAAGATCGTGGGCCAGTTCAGCTCGACGGGCGGCACGCCCGAGGAGTTCGGGCTGGTCATGGAGAAGGGCAGCGCGCTCAAGCCGTGCGTGGACAAGGCCGTGGACGCGCTGAAGTCCAAGGGTGAGCTGGCCAAGATCGAACAGCAGTGGCTCGGCTCGGCCGTGGGCGCTCCCGAGCTGAAATGAGCGACTTGGTCAAATCCGAGCGGCAACTCCAGCGTGAGCAGGTACGCAGGTCGTACGCCCGCCGCTCGGCCTCCATCGCGACGGCCTCGACGCTGCTGTTCATCGTCCTGGTCGTGTGGGCCGTGACGAGCTCGCCGGGCTGGCCGCGGGTGCGGGAGACGTTCTTCAACGCCGAGTGGTTCGTTTCGGCGTGGCCGGACGTGCTGAGCGGGTTCCTGCTCAACGTCAAGATCTTCCTGATCGCCGAGGTGCTGATCCTGGTGGTCGGGCTGCTGGTGGCGCTGGCCAGGGGGATCAAGACGCCTGCGTTCTTCCCCGTCAGAGCGCTGGCCACGCTCTACACCGACGTCTTCCGCGGCGTGCCGACCATCCTGGTGATCTACCTGATCGGGTTTGGGCTGCCGGCGCTCAGGCTGCAGGGCATTCCGTCCGATTTGGCGACGCTGGGCATCATCGCGCTGACGTTGTCGTACGGCGCGTACGTGGCCGAGGTGTTCCGCTCCGGCATCGAGTCCATCCACCCGAGCCAGGTCGCGGCGGCCCGCTCGCTCGGGCTGAGCCATGCCAAGACCATGCGGTTCGTGGTGTTGCCGCAGGCCACCCGCAGGGTCGTGCCGCCGCTGCTGAACGACTTCGTCTCGCTGCAGAAGGACACGGCGCTGGTGGCCACCATCGGCCCGCTCGAGGCGCTCAGGCAGGCGCAGATCCACGTCGCCAGCACGTTCAACTACACGCCTTATCTGGCGGCGGCGCTGCTGTTCATCCTGCTCACCATCCCCATGGCCAGGCTCACCGACCACCTGGCCGCCCGCACCCGCAGGAGGCGGGGCGCATGAGTCTTCTGACGATCGACGGGGTGTGGAAGAACTTCCACGGCCACCACGTGCTGCGCGGCATCGACCTGGAGGTGCATCCGCACGAGGTCGTGAGCCTGATCGGGGCCTCCGGCTCGGGCAAGTCCACATTGCTGCGCTGCGTGAACCTGCTGGAGACGGTGGACGACGGCATGATCTTCCTGGATGGTGAGGAGATCACCGACCCCCGGGTGAACGTCGACGACGTGCGCAAGCGGCTGGGCATCGTGTTCCAGGCGTTCAACCTGTTCCCGCACATGACGGTGCTGGACAACATCACGCTCGCGCCCCGCCAGGTGCACCGCGTGGCCAAGGAGCAGGCCGAGGAGCAGGCGCACGAGCTGCTGGCCAGGTTCGGGCTGGCGGACAAGGCGCGGGCGTACCCCGACCGGCTGTCGGGCGGGCAGCAGCAGCGGGTGGCCATCATCCGGGCGCTGGCCACGCAGCCCAAGCTGATGTTGCTCGACGAGGTGACCTCGGCACTCGACCCCGAGTTGGTGGTCGAGGTGCTGGGGATCATCAGGGAGCTCAAGGAGTCGGGCATGACGATGATCCTGACGACGCACGAGATGGGCTTCTGCCGCGAGATCTCGGACACGGTGTGCTTTCTCGACGGTGGTGTGCTGCTCGAGAAGGGGCCCGCGGACAAGATCTTCACGGACCCCGAGAACGCCAGGACCAGGGAGTTCCTGCGAAGCGTGCTGGAGACGAGGAGGTTCTAGCGCCGGTGGCGGCCGCGTGGGGTCTCGACCGGGCGGCCCAGGAGGCTGTGGCGGCGGCCGTACACGAGGTAGACCAGCAGGCCGAAGGCCATCCACAGGACGAAGTACGCCCAGGTCAGCACCCGCAGGTTCACCATGAGCCAGAGCGTGGCCACCAGGGAGAGCGCCGGCACCAGCGGCGAGAGCGGCACGCGGAATCCACGCTCCAGATGCGGCATGCGACGCCGCATCACGATCACCCCGGCGGCCACGAACGCGAACGCGAACAGGGTCCCGATCACCACGAGCTCCTGCAGCGTGAGTACCGGCACGAACTCGGCCAGCACGATCGCAACCAGCCCGATCACCAGCGTCACCCGCGACGGCGTGTGGTAGCGGCGGCTGACCATGGCCAGGCCCCGGGGGATCAGCCCGTCGCGGGCCATGGAGAACAAGACCCGCGTCTGCCCCACGATCAGTACGATGATCACCGTCGTCAGCCCGAGCACCGCGCCCACGTCGATGACGTGCGCCATCCAGCCGACGCCGGCCGCGCGGAACGCGCTGGCCAGCGGCGCCTCCACCGAGATCTTCGTGTACGAGACCATGCCCATCATGACCAGCGCCACCGCGATGTAGATGACGGTGGCGATCACCAGGCTGCGGATCATGCCTCTGGGCACCGCGCGCGGCGCGTTGACAGTCTCCTCGGCGGCGGTGGCCACGACGTCGAAGCCGATGTACGCGAACGCGATGGCCGAGGCCGCCGAGAAGATCCCGAACCAGCCGAAGGCGCTGCTCTCGCCGACAAGGACCTCCAGCACGGTGGCCGGCGCGGTCGTCAACGTCTTGGGCGGCACGTAGAACTCGCCGAAGTTGGCGGCGTCGAGGTGCGGCAGGCCGACGACGATGACCGCGCCGATGGCCAGCAGCTTGGCCGACACCATGACCCACAGCGCGCGCAACCCGACCCTGGCGCTCAGCGCCACGATGCCGGTGAGCAGCACCAGGATCACGAGCACGAGGATGTCGGCGACGAGGTCGGGATCCGGCACGCGGACGCCGAGGTTGGCGATCGCGCCGACCGCGATCAGGCCCCATGCCCTGGCCACGACGGCGACGGCGAACTGCAGCTCCAGGATCAGCGCCCAGCCGATGATCCAGGCCCAGACCTCGCCGAAGATGACGTAGGTGAAGGTGTAGGCGCTGCCCGAGGTCGGCATCGTGGACGACAGCTCGGCGTAGCACAGGCAGGCCAGCAGGCAGGCGATCCCCGCGATCATGAAGGAGAGGATCACGCCGGGGCCGGCCGTGGTGGCGGCCTGCTGACCGGCGATGGAGAAGATGCCCGCGCCGATCATCACACCGAGCCCGAGCACCACCAGGTCCGCCGGGCGGTAGAGCTCGGCCAGGCTGTGCCGGGCGCCGGTGCGTAAGCCGGTCGCTTCGGAAGGCGGCAGTCGTCGCAGAATCGTGGACAAGGAACACCCCGCTCAGGGACATCGCCCACAATGTCTCACCACTTGGACAACAGCAAGCACGAGACGATTACGCCCCGGTTACTAGCAGGCCGTACGGCGCCTACGCCCCGGTTACCAGCCAGGCGTCATCGGCGGCGCGGCGTACGAGGGTGATCAGCCGCGCGATCATCCACACCCCCAGCGCGCACCACAGGACGACGACGCCCAGGCCGGAGGCGAGGAAGGCAGCCGGCAAGTACGCCAGCGTCGCCCACACCCCTGCCCAGGCCAGGTAACGCTGGTCGCCGGCGCCGATCAGCACGCCGTCGAGCACGAACACCACCCCGCACACCGGCTGGAACAGCGCCACCGGCCACAACAGGGCCAGCAGCAGCTCGGCGACCCGCGGCTCGGCGTCGAACAACCCCGGCAACACCGGCCCGGCGGCGAGCACGAGCAGGCCGAACACGATCCCCGACCAGACGCCCCACTGCACCATGCGCTTGGTCGCGGCCCTGGTGGCGGCGACGTCTCCCGCCCCGAGCGCACGTCCCGTGATGGCCTGGCCGGCGATGGCGATGGCGTCCAGCGCGAAGGCGAGCAACGTCCACACCTGGGTGGCGAGGGCGTACGCGGCCAGTTCGGCCTCGCCCATCCTCGTGGCGATCATCGTGCCAACGGTCACCACCATCCGCAGGCAGAGGGTGCGGACGAACAGTGCGAACCCCGCCGTACCTGCCTGCTTGAGCCCGGCCAGCCCGGGCGTGAGGGGCGTGCCGAGCCGCAGCGCACCCTTGACCACCACGACCAGGTAGACGGCCCCACCGAGCGTCTGCGCCAGCACGGTGCCCCACGCCGACCCGGCGATACCCCACCCCAGTCCCAGCACGAACCAGGCGTTGAGCGCCGCGTTGAGCGCGAACGAGCCGATGGCCACGACCAGCGGCGTGACCGTGTCCTGCAGTCCGCGCAGCACGCCCGTGCCCGCCAGCACGACCAGCATGCCGGGCGCGCCCAGCAAACTGATGCGCAGGTACGTCACGGCCTGCGCGCTCTGCCCCGCGCTCGCCCCGAACAACTCCACGACCGCGGGGGCGAGCGGCCAGAACACCGCGATCAGCGCGACCCCGATGCCCAGCGCCAGCCAGATGCCGTCCACACCGCTGCGCATCGCCCGCGTATGCTCTCCCGCGCCGGTCTGCCGGGCCACGGCAGCCGTCGTGCCGTAGGCGAGGAAGACGCACAGGTTCATCAGCGCCGCCAGGACCGTGCCCGCCACACCCAGAGCGCCTACCGCCGTGGTGCCGAGCGCGTGCCCGACGATGGCGTAGTCGGCGAGAAGAAAGAGCGGCTCGGCCACCAGCGCGCCGAACGCCGGTACGGCCAGCCGCAGAATCTCCCGGTCTCTGGGTGTAATGAGCATTTGTCTATTATGGCCCTTACCTGCTGTGTCGGCGAAACTTTCTTTTCTCCACAGCCGGTGGACACTGTTCTCCCAGCTCAGCGGCACTTTGGTGAATATCGGAAAGAGTTATCCCCAGCCCCGTCCACAGGCCGTTCACACCCTGGGGCCGGTAGTGCACAGCTTGACCACAGGGTTGTCCACAGGCCACGTTGCCGACGGACCCCGACTCCGCGAAACTGTCACACCGGTCGACTACAAGTGGGGGTGGTGCGACCGCCTGCAAGGTTGTTCGAGGGGGCGCGGTGAGCATTGACGAAGAGACCGACGCGGGTCCGGGTTTCGAGCGCACGCCGCCGCACAACATCGAGGCGGAGCAGTCGGTGCTGGGCGGCATGCTGCTGTCGAAGGACGCGATCGCCGACGTCGTGGAGATCATCCGGGCCGACGACTTCTACCGTCCCGCCCATCAGATGATCTATGACGTCGTCACTGACCTCTACGGCAGGGGCGAGCCCGCCGACGCCGTCACCGTCTTCGACGAGCTGCAAAAGCGCGGCGAGATGGCCCGAGTGGGCGGCGCCGCCTACCTCCACACGCTCACGGCCGTCGTCCCCACCGCCGCCAACGCCGGCTACTACGCGAAGATCGTCCGCGAGCAGGCCATCCTTCGCCGCCTCATCGAGGCCGGCACCCGCATCGTCTCCTACGGCTACGGCGGCCAGAACGAAGAGGTCGACGACCTCGTCGACCGCGCCCAGGCAGAGATCTACAAGGTCACCGAGCGCCGCACCTCCGAGGACTACGCGCCCCTGGCCGACATCATGCCCGGCGCCCTGGACGAGCTGGAGGCCATCGGCAGCCGGGGCGGCCAGATGGTCGGCGTGCCGACCGGCTTCCAGGACCTCGACCAGCTCACCAACGGCCTCCATCCAGGCCAGATGATCGTCGTGGCCGCCCGGCCGGCCATCGGAAAGGCGCTCGCGCTCGCCACGCCTCTGCCCACGCCGACAGGTTGGACGACGATGGGAGAGGTGGAAGTCGGCGATCAGCTCATTGGGGCGGATGGCAGGCCGACTCAGGTGGTAGCGGCCACTGAGGTGATGTACGGCAGGCCGTGCTATGAGGTGGAGTTCAGCGACGGCACGGTGGTCGTCGCGGACGCCGATCACCAATGGGTGACTTGGGACAATAAGCTGCGCAAGGCATACGACTATCACCGCAAGCCGGGTGATCCCGCCTATCCCGCCAACTGGGCCGCATGGGCGTCATCTTCCGCGTCTCGGACGAAGTACGGCTCCGGTGAGCGAGCGCGGATGCGAGCGTTGCGCGCGCAAGGTATGACGGCCGGCCAAATCGGCGTACTGATGGGACGCACCGCCGTTGCGGTTCAGCAGCAGTGGAATCGGCCCGAGCCGTGCGATCGGCGCGAATCGGTGGTGAAGCCGCGCACCACTCGGGAGATCAGCGAGACATTGAAAGTCCGAGGACAGCACAATCACGCTGTCCCGGCGGCGCGTGCCCTGGACGCCATTGTCCGCGACCTGCCCTTCGACCCATATGTGCTCGGCTACCTGCTTGGCGACGGGGACACCGTGGGAAGTGGACGCGTCGCGTGCGATCCGCAGGATCGGGAATGGCTGGTCAACGAGTTCCGGTCGGCCGGCTACGACGCGGTGGCGTACACAGATCCGGGACACTTCGGCGTGCGTGGCCTGCGGGAGAAGTGGCGTTCTCTGGGGCTGGACAAGGGAAAGCACGTTCCGAAGGCGTACCTACGCGCATCTCAGCCGCAACGACTCGCTCTCGTCCAAGGGTTGATCGACTCGGACGGATATGTCGACGGGCATGGTGCTTACCGCTTCACCAATGCCAACGAGCGCCTGGTGGACGATTTTCTGGAACTCGTCCGGAGCCTTGGATGCGTACCTCAGGTTCACCGCCGAGTCGGTCGGGTCCGTGCAGGCCGCACATCACGTGATTCCTGGGACGTCATCGTGCCTGCTCCAATGGCGTTGGCCAGGCTGCCTCGGAAGGCGCATCACGCGAGGCACGAGTGGGGTCGAGAGCAGGTTTCCCGCTACATCACCGCGGTACGGCCCGTAGAGAGCGTTCCCGTCCGCTGCGTGGAGGTGGACAACTCGGCACACCTGTATCTGGCCGGGCGAGCCTGGGTCCCGACGCACAACAGCACGTTGGGGCTGGACTTCGCGCGTTCTGCGGCGATCAAGCATGGGATGACGACGGTCATCTTCTCGCTGGAGATGTCCCGCAATGAGATCACCATGCGTTTGTTGTCTGCCGAAGCCCGGGTCGCACTGCATGCCATGCGGTCGGGGATGATGGGCGACGACGACTGGACGCGCCTGGCTCGGCGGATGAGCGAGGTGGCCGAGGCGCCGCTGTTCATCGATGACTCGCCCAACATGTCGATGATGGAGATCAGGGCCAAGTGCCGGCGGCTCAAGCAGCGCAACGACCTCAAATTTGTCGTCATCGACTATCTCCAGCTGATGAGCTCGCCGAAGAAGACAGAGAGCCGCCAGAACGAGGTCTCGGAGATCTCTCGTGCGATCAAGCTGCTGGCCAAGGAGCTCGAGGTTCCGGTCATCGCGATCTCCCAGCTCAACCGTGGTCCCGAGCAGCGAACGGATAAACGTCCCCAAGTGAGCGACCTTCGCGAATCCGGATCTATTGAGCAGGACGCGGACATGGTCATCCTGCTGCATCGCGAGGACGCGTACGAGCGCGAGTCGCCGCGGGCGGGCGAGGCGGACCTCATCGTCGCCAAGCACCGTAACGGCCCCACGGCCACGGTGACGGTAGCGTTTCAGGGCCACTACAGCCGGTTCGTGGACATGGCTCAGCACTGACGTGGCGTGTGTAGGATCCGCGGTTCCGTGAGCAAGTGCGGCTGATCATGAGCTTTGATAACGCCCTGTGATGTCGGTCCTACGGGACTTTTGCTCGCTATCTATTCGGCGGTCATCCGCGGGGCCGGGCTCGTGGCGCGCAGCAGCGGCATGAAGCAGTCCAACCGCCGAAACGGCTTCTGGATTCGCTGTCATCAAGCCGCCTCGTCCGTGGAATCGGGGGTGGGAGCCAGTCGCACGCGGCCGGACTGGGCCTTCTCGTCGGGGAAGACCCACTTCCGGAGTGCCCAGAAGCGGAAGACCATGGCGATCAGCGTGCCGATGACCTGCGCGCTCATGAAGTCGGCGATCTCCTGGATCACCAGGCTCACGTCCGGGGTCTCCAGGCGAAATACGTACCGGGAGATCCATAGCGGCGCGGAGCTGAGCACTAGACCGACGCCACTGACCAGGAAGAACAGCGCGGCCTCGTGACGGCGCTCGCGGCCGCCCCTGGTCCGGAACGACCATTCGCGGTTCAACACGTAGGACACGATCGTCGCCACGAGCACCGCGATGATCTTCGCGGTCACCGGCTTCGGTTCCAAAATGGTCAGCTTCAGCCCGTAGAACACCGTGTTGTCCACTAAGAACGCTGTTCCGCCCACCACCGCGAACTTCAGCAGTTCACGGTGCTTCAGCGCAAGTGCGTGCAGCGGTTCCGGCAATCTTGCGAGTACGGCGTTTGCTATTCGGAGCACCCCCGATCTTCTCACCGGTCGAACACCCTGGTATCAGGATTTGCGGACGCTCACCAGCTCAGCACCTTCGGATGTCCAGCCGGAACCGGCAGCCGGTCCCGGAGCATCCGCACGCCCAGCGGGACCAGGGCCACGCAGAGCAGGGCGGTGACCAGCGCATCGGGGATCGAGGCGCCCTTCAGCACGCCCATCCAGGTGCCTCCTGCCAGCAGCAGCATCACGGCGCGGGCGGTGCCGAAGAGGCCAGAGCGCCAGGCGGCGATGGCCAAGAGGAGCGAGCCCGCGTATTGACCTACCGAGGCCCATGACTTCACCCGCCACGGGCCGTAGGAAATGTCCACATACTCCTTCATGATCGCGTTCGTCGCCTGGTCCAGTCCGATGACCTCGGTGAGCTGGAAGGCGGTCTGGTCGGCGCCGGCGGAGTACAGGCGGGAGAAGAGCCCGGCGACCAGCAGGGTGGCGCCCCAGAAGGCGAGGCTGCCACCAATGCGCTGAGCCAGGGCGACGAAAGCGGGGAAGAGCAGCAGCGCCCCCAGCGCGAAGACTGCGTAGGAGAGGGTGAGTAGGGCGGGTTCTGAGGTGTAGGCGAGGAGCTGGCCGTAGGCGGCGAACGGCTGCGCCTCGGCCCACGCCTGCTGCTGTGGGGTGAGGGCGATGATCGTGCTCAGGTAGCGCAGCAGGTATCCGGCGCACAGGACGACCGGGCCCAGGACGAGCGTCGCGCCGCCGATCCACCGTCCGGGAAAGTAGGTATGCACGGCGGCGAGCCTGTCAGGGGCGAGCCGGATGGATCATCCGCCGATCGTCAACCGGCACCCCCTACGAAAGTTACCTCTTGAGCACCTCGGTCAGCCGACCAGCCAAGCCACGCCATCAACTGGACGACCAGCCGACGCCCTGTTCGGAGGACCGGCCTATGCCACAATGCGCCGGACCCTACAGGTGTCACGTTTGCCGGGTCCGCTACGTCAAGGACGTAGGAGCCCTGACGAAGGATGTGACCGTGGACACTGACGACTTTCTGGCCGGCCAGTTCGAGGAATACCGCCCGCATCTCAAGGCGGTGGCGTACCGGATGCTGGGTTCGCTGGCCGAGGCCGAGGACGCCGTGCAGGAGGCGTGGCTGAAGCTGAGCCGTACGGACAGCGGCGCGATCGGCAACCTGGGCGGCTGGCTCACCACGGTCGTCGGCCGGGTGTGCCTGGACATGCTCCGTGCCCGTACGGCACGGCGCGAGGCGCCCTTCGAGCAGCACTTGCCGGACCCGGTCGTCAGCCGCGAGGACGGCGGCGATCCCGAGCAGCAGGTGTTGATCGCCGACGCCGTCGGGTTGGCGCTGCTGGTG
Source organism: Nonomuraea turcica (assembly GCF_030718205.1). Classification (GTDB taxonomy): domain Bacteria; phylum Actinomycetota; class Actinomycetes; order Streptosporangiales; family Streptosporangiaceae; genus Nonomuraea. The sequence goes on along the minus strand of NZ_JAUZQF010000006.1, from coordinate 283,840 downwards.
GTGCTGGAGTCGCTCAGCCCGGCCGAGCGGCTGGCGTTCGTGTTGCACGACATGTTCGCGGTGCCGTTCGAGCAGATCGCCGCGATCGTGGACCGCTCGCCGGACGCGGCGAAAAAGCTGGCCAGCCGCGCACGCCAGCGCGTACGCGGCACCGTCCCGCCGCCGGAGCCCGACCTGGGGCGCCAGCGGCAGGTCGTCGACGCCTTCCTGGCCGCCGCGCGCGGTGGCGACTTCCAGGCGCTGCTCGAAATCCTCGACCCCGACGTCGTGATGCGTGTTGACGCCGAAGGCGGGCTGTGGACGATCCGCGGCGCCGAGGCCGTGGCCGGACAGGCAGTCAACTTCCAGCGCTACACGACCGCACGTCGCGTGGAGCCGGTGCTGGTGAACGGCGCCGTGGGGCTCGTCAGCCTGGAGAACGGACAGCCGAAGGGCGTCCTGAGCTTCACCATCAGCAACGGCAGAATCGTCGCCTTCGACATCCTGTCCGACCCGGACCGCCTCGAAAGGCTCGACCTGGTCTTCGGAACGATGTGACAAACCAGACAAGGTCCCACGGAATTGGCGTGATCACTCCGGTGCTTTAGCGGATGACTGAAGCGAAGAGGAGCACGCCATGACCATCCTTGTCGCCTACGACGGCTCGGCCGACGCGCGGACCGCGATCGAGTTCGCCGCCAAGCATCTCTCGGCCGAGCCGACCGTAGTTCTCACGGTGTGGGAACCGCTGCTCGTGCAGCTGCGCAGATATCCACTGGCGGCGGCCGCGCTCGACCCGGGCACCGGGGACGAGGCGCAGGCCCAGGCCGAACAGCACGCGAAGGACGGCGCCGAGCTGGCGATCGCGTCGGGGCTCGCCGACGTGACCTACCGGGCGGTCGCCGACAACGAGTCGATCTGGAAGACGATTGTGGACGTCGCCGACGAGCTCGACGCCTCGCTGATCGTGACGGGCTCGCGTGGCCTGGCCGGGGTCAGGTCGGTGCTGCTCGGCAGCGTCTCCAACCATGTGCTGCATCACGCGCACCGGCCCACCTTGATCGTCCCGCCGGCCAAGACTCCCCGCTAGGCCCGCCCGATCAAGGCTCAACGGGTCATTGTGCGGCCGCGGCGGCCGGCTCGACCGAGCAGCACGCCTGGGGCGGGCACAGCTTGGTGTCGATGCGCCGGGCGCCCGGCCCCTCGTCGCCCAGCCGGTCGTGCGGGTTGGCCACGGGGCACCGGTCGAGGGAGAGGCAGCCGCATCCGATGCACTCTGTCAGGTCGTCACGCAGCCGCTGCAACTGCAGGATCCGATCGTCCAGCTCGCTCCGCCACGCGGCAGACAGTCTCGCCCAGTCGTCGCGTGTGGGCGTGCGCTCGTCCGGTAGCTCGGCCAGCGCGTCCTTGATGGTCTTGAGCGGGATCCCGATGCGCTGCGCCAGCCTGATGAACGCGACTCTGCGCAGGCTGTCGCGGCTGTAACGACGTTGGTTGCCGGCCGTGCGACGGCTCTTGACGAGCCCCTTGGCCTCGTAGAAGTGCAGGGCGGAGACGGCGACGCCGCTGCGCTCGGCCAGCTGGCCGACGGTCAGCTCCTTGGTGTTCCAGGCGACCTTGGTCATACCTGGAGCTTACTTGAGGGTTCGTTCGAAGAACGTCTCCAGGACGACGACCGTCTGCGTCCCCGTCACGCCGTCCACCTCGAACACCCGCCGCAGCACGTCCTGCAGCTCCCGCGTGCCCGCCGTACGGACCTTGAGCAGCACCGACGCGGGTCCGGCGATGACGTGCGCCTCCTCGATCTCGCCGATCGCCGCCAGCCGGTCAGCGCTGTCGCCCATCCACGTGCTGCCCTCGACCAGCACGTACGCCGTCACGCTCCGCCCGAGTGCGGCCTGGTCGACCTCGATCGTGGTCCGCCTGATCACGCCCCGCTCGCGCAGCTTGCGCACCCGCTCGTGGGCCGCCCCGCTGGACAGCCCCACCGCCCGGCCGAGCACGGCGTACGACTGCGTCGCGTCTTCCTGGAGCAGCTCGATCAGCATTCTGTCGATATCGTCCACCGCAGGATGATATCTCGTCATTTTCCCGGCAAGCCGAACGGCGTATGGTGAGAACCATGACGAAGACGATTCCCACCGAGTTCGAGGTGCTCGACGAGCGGTTCGCCGCAGTCGGAGGAGACGACGTGATCGAGGTGCTCTACACCGGCACCCGCTGGGCGGAGGGCCCGGCGTACTTCCCGGCAGGCCGGTTCCTGGTGTGGAGCGACATCCCCAACGAGCGGCTGTTGCGCTGGGACGAGATGACGGGTGTGGTCGGGCCGTTCCGCCGGCCGTCCGGCTACGTCAACGGCAACACGCTCGACCGCGAGGGCCGGTTGATCTCCTGCGAGCACGGCAACCGCCGCGTGACCCGCACCGAGCATGACGGCTCGATCACGGTGATCGCCGACCGGTGGGAGGGCAAGCGGCTCAACAGCCCCAATGACGTGGTCGTCCGCTCGGACGGGTCCATCTGGTTCACCGACCCGCCGTACGGGATCCTCAGCGACTACGAGGGGCACGCAGCCGAGCAGGAGATCGACGGCTGCCACGTCTACCGGGCCGATCCGGTGACGGGCGAGGTCCGCGTCGTGGCCGACGACTTCAACCGGCCCAACGGCCTGGCGTTCTCGCGGGACGAGAGCCTGCTCTACGTGGCCGACACCAGAGAGCGGCACCTGCGCGTGTTCGACGTACGGGAGGACGGCACCCTGGCGGGCGGCAAGGTCTTCGCCGAGGGTGGCGCCGACGACATCTTCGACGGGATGCGGCTGGACGACACCGGCCGGATCTGGGCCGCGGCCGGCAAGGCGGTGCTCTGCTACGACCCGGACGGCACCCTGATCGGCCGGCTGAAACTGCCGGAGTCCACCGCCAACCTGGTGTTCGGCGGGCTCAAGCGCAACCGCATGTTCATCACCGCCTCGACCTCGCTCTACTCGCTGATGACCAACGTGACGGGCGCGCGCCCGGTCTGGGCCGGGCGCTAGCCTCACTCCCACCGGAAGAAGCGCACGGCCAGGCCCCCGAAGACCACCAGCCCGCCGACCATCACCGCCAGATGCAGCGGCTGCGGGGCCTGGCCGGCCCAGGCGTCCTTGATCGCCTGGGTGACCGGTCCGGCCACGGAGAAGTCGCTGATCCTCCGGAGCGCGTCCGGCATGACCTCGTGCGGTATCCACACACCGCCCAGGAGCATCAGCGGCTGCATCACCACCGCGCCGATCCCGGGCGCGGTCTTCCCGTTGGGCGCCAGTGCGGCGATCACCAGCCCGATCGCCAGCAGCGCGGCGGTGCCGAGCAGGAACACCAGCACGAACCACCCCCAATGCCGCGGCAGCGCAGCGCCGAACACCAGCCGGGCCGACACGATGAGAACGGCCGTGGCGACGGTGCCCGTGCCCAGGTTGATCAGCAGCTGCACCGCCAGCAGCCGTGCGGGATGCACGGGCGTCGTCGACATCCGCTTGAGCACCCCTTGCTCCCGGTACGACGTCAGCACGGCCGGCACCACGCTGCAGGCCAGCACGAGCAGCGACAGCAACGTCATCATGGCGGGCAGCAGCGCGTCCACGCCCCGTAGTCCGGACGCGCCGGTCTTGGACAGCGCCGGGATGCTGACCCCCAGCACGACCAGCAGCATGACCGGCAGGCCGATGGTGAACAACATGGTCGGCCAGTCACGCAGGTGGAGCTTGGTCTCCACGAAGAGGATCTTCCTCATGACAACTTCCTTCCGGTGAGCGCGAGGAACGCGTCGTCGAGCGTGGCCTGTTCGGTGCGCAGGTTCCCGGGAACGATCTGGTGCCGGGCGAGGGCGAGGGTGACCGCGGGCGCGAGGTCGCCCGAGCCGCTGACCGTGATCTGCTCGCCGCTCCTGCTGACCTCACGCACCTCGGGCAGGGCCAGCAGCACGGCGTCGTCGACCGGCGCCGAGGGCCGGAACCGCACCCGCTGCTCCCCGCCCACCTGCGCGATCAGCCCGGCCGGCGTGTCGGTGGCGACCACCTTGCCGGCGTCGATCAGCGCGAGCCGGTCGCAGAGCCGCTCGGCCTCCTCCATGAAGTGGGTGACCAGCACGATCGTCACCCCCGACTCGCGTATCTGCTCGACCAGCTCCCACGTGTCCCTGCGGGCCTGCGGGTCGAGCCCGGTCGTCAGCTCGTCGAGCACCGCGACGCGCGGCCTGCCGACCAGCGCCAACGCCACGGACAACCGCTGGCGCTGCCCTCCGGACAGTTTCTTGAAGGTGGTGTCGCGCTTGTCGCCGAGCCCGACCCGCTCCATCAGCTCGGTCCAGTCGGCCGGGTCGGGGTAGAAGGAGGCGTAGAGGTCCAGAGCCTCCCACACCTTGATCTTCTCCGGCAGGGCCGCGCTCTGCAGCTGCATGCCGAGCACCCGGCGCAGCTCGTCCCGGTCCCGCTGCGGGTCCAGCCCGGCCACTCGTACGGTGCCGCCGTCCGGCGCCCGCAGGCCGGCGACGCATTCCACGGTGGTGGTCTTGCCTGCGCCGTTCGGGCCGAGGACGCCGAAGATCTCGCCCTCGGCGACCTCGAACGACACGTCGTCGACCGCCAGATGGTTCGGATACTGCTTGCGCAGGTTCCTGACCTCGATGATTTTCATGGCATCGACGCTAGGAACGCGGGAGTTGTCGCGGAATCTCGTTAGCTGCCCAGCAAGGGTGTAGCTAGGTGCAGTGACCGAGGCGCCCTCGCTGTCGCAGACTGAAGGCATGCTCTTGCGGAGGTTAGGTCAGGTCACGGTGCTGCTCGCGCTACTCGTCGTCGAGGTGCCGCTGATCCTCCTGTCCGTCGTCATGCTGGTCCTGGCGGTGGCGATGGGCATGGTGTTCCTCTTCCAGCCGCAGGTTCGGATGGTCAGGAGGCTGGCCGAGCTCAACAGGCGGCTCCTGCGCGCGTGGACGGGCATCCCGATCGAGGCCCCCTACCTGCCCAAGCCCCCGCCTCCCGTGCCGGGACCGGACGGGATGTACCGTTCGGACCGCACCCTCTACCGGACGCCACGTATCCCCGCCTGGAACGATCGCTGGAAGTGGCTGATCACCGACCCGGCGACCTGGCGCGACGATCTCTGGCTGCTGCTGGACCCGCTGGTCAAGGCGACGCTGCTGCCGCTGTTCGTCCTGGTGCCGGAGCTGGGCCTGCGGCTCTACGCGCTCTGGAGCAACCTGCTGCTCGGCGCGACGGCCGCGAGCCGCCTGGCCAGCCAGGTGAGCCATCTCAAGCGCACCCGCAACCTGGCGACCGACTCCCAGGCGGCCGAGATGCGCAGGATCGAACGCGACCTGCATGACGGCACGCAGGCCAGGCTGGTGGCGATCGGCATGACGCTCGGCGCCGCCGAGGAGCTGATGGACAAGGACCCGTCGGCGGCCAAGGCGCTGCTGGCCAAGGCCAGGGACGCCTCCTCCGACACGCTGACCGAGCTGCGCAGGGTCATCCGTGGCATCCACCCACCGGTGCTGGCCGAACGCGGACTGGGCGACGCCGTCCGCGCCCTGGCCATGGACAGCCCGATGCGGGTCACCGTGGACGTCGACCTGCCGCATCGGCCGGAGGCGCCGGTCGAGGCGGCGGCGTACTTCGCTGTCAGCGAGCTGCTCTCCAACGCGGCCCGGCACGGCGACGCCAGGTCGGCGACCGTGGACCTCAGCTCCAACGGCCCTGACCTGCGCATCACGGTCACCGACGACGGTATGGGCGGCGCCGATCCGGCCAAGGGCAGCGGCCTGTCCGGCATCGAGCGGAGGCTGGCGGCGTTCGACGGTGTGCTCGCGCTGAACAGCCCGCCCGGCGGCCCCACCACGGTGACGATGGAGCTGCCCAGGGCGTTGCCCGAGCACTGGTCGGGCGACCTGGGCAGGCTTCCCCGCCGAAAGGCGATCCTGCTCGGCTTCCTGTGGGCGACGGCCTGGTGCCCGACGTTCCCGCAGGGGTTCGTGCCGGCCATCTTCAAGATCATCGACTTTGACGAGAAGTCCTGGTTCCTGGCGCTGCACCTCCCCGAGGTCTGGCAGTGGCCGACGATCATCGGCATGATCGCGCTTGGGCTTAGCATGCACTTCATGGCCATTCGTATCCCCGTGACCCACAACAGGGAGCGCTGGATGGTGGAAGCGACCCCGACCAAGCCCTGGCGCCCATGCCTATGAACCGTGTGCTCATCGCCGAGGACCTCTACCTGCTCAGAGACGGCCTGGTGCACCTGCTGCAGGCCCACGGCTTCGACGTCGTCGCCGCGGTGGAATCCGGCCCCGAACTGCTGAAGGGCCTGATCGAGCTGCGCCCGGACGTCTCGATCGTCGATGTGCGGCTGCCGCCCACGTTCACCGACGAGGGACTGCAGGCGGCGCTCGCGGCCAGGAAGTCCGTGCCGGGCCTGCCGATCCTCGTGCTGTCCCAGCACGTCGAGCAGCTGTATGCCCGCGAGCTGCTGGCCGACGGCTCAGGCGGGATCGGCTACCTGCTCAAGGATCGGGTCTTCAACGCCGAGCAGTTCATCGACGCGGTACGCAGGGTCGCCAAAGGCGGCACCGCCATGGACCCGGAGGTCATCGCCAAGCTGCTGGCCAGCAACGCCAGGCACGAGCCGCTGGCCGCGCTCACGCCGAGGGAACGGGAGGTGCTCGAGGCCATGGCGGAAGGGCGCTCCAACGCGGCGATCTCCCAGCGGCTCTACCTCAGCGAGAGCGCCGTCGCCAAACACACCGCCAACATCTTCGCCAAGCTGGGCCTCGCGCCGTCGGACGACGACAACCGGCGGGTGCTGGCCGTGCTCACGTACCTCAACAGCCGCGGCTGACAACGTGGCCCTGAGTTGTCGGTCCTCTCGGATATTTTCATAGAGGCACGGCGCGACGAAGGGGTGTAACAGGTGAAAATCCGGGTTAACCGCGATGTACTCGCAGAGGCGGTGGCGTGGGCTGCCCGAGTCCTGCCCAGCCGCCCTGTAGTGCCCGTCCTGTCCGGGCTCCTGCTGGAGGCAGGCGAGGATCTGAGCCTGTCCGCGTTCGACTACGACGTCTCCGCCCGGGCCGTCATCGACGCCGACGTGGCCGAGGAAGGCAGCGTGCTGATCCCCGGCCGGCTCTTGGCCGAGATCAGCCGGAGCCTGCCCGCGGACGACGTGGAGATCGTCACCGAAGGTGCTGAGGCGGTGCTGACCTGTGGCAGTGCCGAGTTCGGGCTCGTCACGATGCCGGTCGAGGACTTTCCGAGCCTGCCCACGATGCCGCCGGCCATCGGCGCCGTCGGCGGCGGCGTGTTCGCCTCGGCCGTCGGCCAGGTCGCGCCAGCCGCCAGCCGCGACGACACGCTGCCGATGCTCACCGGCATCAGGGTCGACATCGAGGGCGAGTCCGTGGCGATGGCGGCGACCGACCGCTACCGCATCGCGGCCCGCGACTTCACCTGGCGTCCGGCCAGTCCTGACGTGGCCGTCTCCGCGATGGTGCCGGCCCGGGTGCTGGTCGAGGTGGCCAAGTCGCTGCGCGGCGGCGAGGTGTGGATCGCGATGGGCGACGGGGTGGCCGGGTTCGAGAGCGTGGGGCGCAGCACGACGGTGCGGCTGCTCGACGAGCAGTTCATCGACTACCGTGCCAGGCTGACCAACGACTGGTCGATCAGGGCTGACGTGCCGGTGACGCCGTTCGTCAACGCGATCAAGCGGGTGGCGCTGGTGGCCGAGCGCAACACCGCCATCCGGCTGTCGTTCGCGCAGGGGCAGGTGCTGATCCAGGCGGGCGGCGGCGACATCGGGCGCGGCACCGAGGTGGTCGAGTGCGAGCTGCGGGGTGAGGACATCCAGATCGCCTTCCAGTCGCAGTTCCTGCTGGACGGGCTGGTGGGGATCGAGAGCGACCTGGCCCGCATCAACATGGAGTCGCCGACCAGGCCCGCCCTCATCCAGGACGTTCCGGGCGACGCCGCCCCGTCCTTCCGCTACCTGGTCATGTCTCTCCGCCAGCAGTAAGGACCCTGCGGCTTCGCGCGGGAGACGCACTCTGCCCCCCGGGGCCGGCGCCTCCCTGCAAACGCCGACCGGCCGCTTCAGCCGGGGAAGGCGGGGCGCCGGGGCGGGGTCAGTCCCGGGGTGGCACGTCGGTGCGGTCCTTTCCGGTTTGGCGGTCGGCCACCGCCTTGAAGACCCGCTTGAAGTCCGCATACGCCTGCTCACCCACCGCCTGCGCATGCTCCGCCTCCATCGCGGCGAGGATCGCGTCCGACTTGGCCATGTGATCGCGGCCCTTCTCGGTAGGCACGATCAGCTTGGCACGGCGGTCGGCCGGGTCCGGCCGGCGTTCCACATACCCGAGCTCCACCAGCTCGTCCACCAGGGTGCCGATCACCTGCTTGTGCTGCCCGGACTGCGCCGCCAGGTCGGTGGCCCTGCTGCCTTCCTCGTCCAGGTAGGCGATCACCGCACCGTGCCGTGGCCGCACCTGCGGATGCCCCTGCTCGCTCAGCCGGGTGAACAGCTCCCGCTGCAGGCTGAAAAGGGTCCGGCTGGACAGAATGCCGAGATCGGGCTCCTCCTGCTTGCGCTGGCTCCTGCGCACCTCACACCCTCCATTTAGTCACTAATCTTGACCGTCACTAATCATTACTATATTCTCGTGGCATGACGACAACGGTGGAACTCACCAGGTTCCGTGTCGCCCCCGAGCAGGCCGACCTGCTTCTGGCGGCACGCCCGCGGATGGTCGCGGACTTCCAGGCCGATCGGACGGGATTCCTGAGCGCCAAGCTGGTCCGCGTGTCCGAGGGCGAGTGGCTGGACATCGTGGAGTGGCGCACGCCGGAGGACTTCGCCGCCTCCCGCGCCAAAGGCGCGAACCTGCCTGGCATCCAGGCCTTTTTCGATCTGATCGACGAGCTCGTGTCCATGGAAGAGGGGACAATACGATGACCATTTTGATCACCGGCGCCACCGGCACCGTTTCCAGCGCGGTGCTGCGGTCCTTGGCGGGCACGGAGGATGTGCGGGTCCTGGTGCGGGACGCGGCGAAGGCGCCGTCCGGTGTCGAGGTGGCGGTCGGCGACTTGCACGACCCCGCCACACTCGGCCAGGCGTTCAAGGGCGTGGACACGTTGTGGCTGCTGACCGCGATGGGCCCGCAGGCGCCCCATGCCAGCATGAACGCCGTCTGGGCGGCCAGGGAGGCCGGGGTGGACCACATCGTGCGCATGTCGGCCATCGGCGCCGCCCACGACGCGCCGACCCGCAACGGCCGGCTGCACGCCCTGTCCGACGTCGAGCTCGCGGCCTCGGGTCTCGGCTGGACCGTCATCCGCCCGGCCTTCTTCATGCAGAACCTTTTCGGCTCGGTGAACGGCGACACCCTCTACGGCGCGACGGGCGAGGGCCGGCTGAGCATGATCGACGTACGCGACATCGGCGACTTCGCCGCCGCGGTCCTGCGTGATCCGGCGCCGCACAAGGGCAAGACTTACACTCTCACGGGCCCGGCCAGCATCTCACTGGGGGACGCGGCCGTCGCACTGAGCGAGGTGTACGGCACGCCGATCGACTACCAGCCGGTCACCGTGGACGACGCGGAGCGTGCGATGCAAGCGGCCGGGCTGCCGGAGTGGGACGCGGCGGTCACCAAGGAATACCTCACGGCGTACGCGCAGGGTTGGGGCGACTACACCACGCCGGCGTTCACGGACGTGACGGGCCGCCCCGGCAGGTCATTCACCGACTTCGCGAAAGACCACGCCGACCGGCTCAGGAGTCGGTGAGCGCGATGAGGATGTGCTCCATGCAGGCGTGCCCGGCCCGCTCGGCCGCCGTCGCGTCCCCGGCCGCGATGGCGCGGGCGATCGCGTCGTGCGGGATGTAGGTCTTGTTGAGCGACGTGCCCGCCGCCGTGATGCTGGCGCGCAGGGCCGCCGAGAAGTCCTCATACAGGTCGATCAGCACGAGGTTGTGCGTGGCGTGCGCCACCGCCATGTGGAAGGCCAGGTCGGCCTCGACGAAGAAGTCGGGGTCGTCCAGCTCCCACGCGCGGTCGCGCTCCGCCAGCGCCGCCTCGATGTGGACGATGTCCTCGTCGGTGCGCCGGGTGGCGGCCAGGCGCGCCGACTCGACCTCGAGCGCGCGGCGTACCTCGAGGATCTCCAGCTGCTCGGCCTGCTTCAGCCGCCGCAGCATGGCGCCGGATAGCTCGCTGGTCGCGCGGACGTAAGTGCCGTCCCCCTGACGGCACTCGAGCAGCCCGGCGTGCGTGAGCGCGCGTACGGCCTCACGAACGGTGTTACGACCCACTCCGAGCTGCTCGGCGAGCACGGTCTCAGTCGGGATCTTGCCGTTCATCTGCCACGACCCTGAGGTGATCTGCTCTTTGAGCTGGTCGATCACCTGGTCGACAAGCGAAGCCCGCTGCGCCGTACGCAGACTCACAGTCCGCCTCCTCCGGGGTAACCAATCATCCTATGAGTCAATGACTGGTAGACCCTAATTATTCCAGACTCAAAAGCCAAATCTGGAGCTCTCCGGAGGTTCAGCGAGAAACTATGGCGTCGACCGTGACTCCCGCCATGGCGGAGCGGACTCCGGCGGCTTCGAGGGCCTTACGATATGCCGCCGTCTGGTGCGCCACGGACCCGACCCTGCCGTAGAGGTCGCCCAGCTCGCGCCAGCAGCGAGCGACCTGCCGGTCGGTGCCGAACACCGGCCGGTCCAGCGCGCTCAGCATCCGAGAAGCCGCGGCGAGATCCGCCGTGGCGTCCTGGCCCTGGTCGAGCGCCACGGTGGCGAGCACCAGGCGCGCCTCGACAGGCGTGATGCCTGCCTGGTCGGACGACGGCTCCAACGCCGCATGAGCCAGCTCGGCGGCCCGCACGGGGTCGCCGGCCCGCAGTCTCACCCGCGCGTGCACGATGAGGCTCTCGCCGTGTTCGCGGGTGGCGCTGGGGAAGCCGGCGAAGACCTGGGAAGCGGCCGTGATGAGCGGCTCGGCCTCGTAGATCGGCGCGGTGGCCATCCTGGACCAGTGCATGGCGGCCCGGGCCAGCTGCAGCGCGAGCCGGGACGCGCGACCAGCCATGATCGCGTCGTCGGCCAGGCGCACGGCCAGCGCGGAGTCCTCGCCTGCCGCGGCTGCGGCACTCGCGTGCCACAACGTGCGGATCTCTCCGGAACGGTCCATAACTTGTGGTACGCCTGCCGTGTCCAGCACCCGCTTGACGTATGCCAGCTCGGGGGAGCCGCTCTCCTGCTCGCCGCGTGCCTCGATGAGCGCGGTGGCCAGGTCGACGGCGATCTCGCCTTCGGTGATGGACAGCCGCTCGGCCTGCTCCAGCGCGTATGTGGCCAGGTCACGAGCGCGCAGCCGGTCGCCGGCCCGCTGGTAGCAGCGGCTCAGCGCGATGGTGAGCGGGAGGTCGGCCAGCCGCTCGGGGTGAGCCGCGGCCTCTCTGCGCAGACGCTCGAAGGCCTCCACCGCCTGGCCGAGGCGACCCTGGGCCTCGAGGGCACGGGCCCGGCCGAAACGGGCCTGCGCGGTCAGCATGGCGTTTTCCTCGTCGGCCGCCTTCACGATCTCCGTGAAGCGGTCCGCGGCGACAGTGGCGTCGCCGTGGTGCAGCTCGAGCTCGGCATGGCGCAACCCGAGCTCGGTGTCGATGCGCTGCCGAGGCTCGATCCCGTGAAGGAGGAACTCGGTTGTGCATCCAAGCCGCTCGGCCAGCAGCCGAGCCACGACAGGAGTCGGCGTGCGCTTGCCCGACTCAATGAGCGAGACATAACTGTCAGACAGGTCGGGTCCGGCCAGCTGGGCCTGTGACATCCGCCTGTTCAGCCGCAGTCCACGGACGCGGTCACCGATGGTTCCCTGACTCGGCATCTCATCTCTCAAGGCGGGGAAGGGTCAACAACACGCAATGATTGCATGAAGTAGCCGAATCTGGTATCCCCGCGTGAAGAATTCTCCACCCGGGGATTAATCGTCGCCGTCGTCCTTGCTGGGGAAAAGCATCTGGCAGACCTCGAGGTAGAGGGTCTCCGGATACGGAATGTACTCAACCGTTGACAGAGCTTGGTCTTGTCCGGCCGATTCCAGGATGAACTCACCGTAACCGAGCATGCGCCCAAGGAGAGTTCTCTGGAAGCTCATGTCGGTGACCTTGCTCAAGGGCATCATCGCGACCTTGCGAGTAATGAGGCCTGTGGTGAGCAACATCCGTTTCGAGGTCACCACAAAGTAATCGACCGACCACTCCGCGACTTTCCATACGAAACGGATCAACAGCAGGAGCCACAACCACCACACGACGACCAGCGCCGTGCCGCCTCCTTGGTTGTCGCCGAAGAACTTGCTGAGCAGGCCGGCGACGATCAAGCCGGCGAACACCTCGGCAACCGGGCGGAGCAGGACGGCGGGATGCCGCCGCACCATGAGGTGTTGTTGTTCGGTGGGGAGAAGGTAACGACTGACCGACGCCGGGGCGGAGTCCCCGTGGGTCACAAGTCTCATGAGAGACTGTTCACGAATTGGGCCAGCGAGTCGGCCGCGTTGACCACCGTGTCGAACGCCCCCTTCACCGCGTTGGCGGCGTCAGTTGGTCGGGCCAAGAGGTAGTACGCCACAAATGCGATACCACCGTATGTAAGGACTTTTTTGACCTGCACCGTCGCCTCCGTGCCACTTACCCGCTCCACCCGCCGTATACATTACCCACCCCGATGCCGGGGTAAAGGTGACTTGGCAGGTTGGTTCTGATCTTGTTAGCCACGTTCGCTCGCCACCAGGGCCAGGACGTGGAGGTGCTTGCGCGCGATGCGTTCGACAAGGCTCGGATGGGCGTAGCCGGTGACCTCCAGCGCGCCATAGTGCGCCGCCTCGACGCAGCGCGTTACCGTGGTCGTGGAGTGAACGCCGGCGAACTCCTCGCGGAGCATCGCCTCGACCTCCGCGTACGGAGTCGGATCCGCCTCGATGTGCTCGTTCACGAGGACACCTCGGCACCGGGCATGTAGCTCATCGTGCTCCCCCACGCGCATGCGGAAGTTGCCTTCCCGTCTCTTCGTACCCACTCAACCACATTATGTAACGAAGCGACGACGGAGAGTGATGAAATAGGGGTGCCTCAGACGACGCCGTAGAGGCGGTCGCCCGCGTCGCCGAGTCCGGGCACGATGTAGCCGTTCTCGTTGAGCCGCTCGTCAAGGGCGGCGGTCACGACGCGGATCGGCTTGCCGGAGTTGGCGAACACCTTGTCCATGTGCGCCAGCCCCTCCGGGGCGGCCAGCAGGCAGATGGCGGTGACGTCCACGGCTCCCCGGTCGAACAGGAACTGCACGGCCGCCGCCAGCGTCCCCCCGGTGGCCAGCATGGGGTCGACCACGAAGCACTGCCGCCCGGACAGATCGTCGGGCAGACGCGTGGCGTAGGTCTCCGCCTGCAGCGTGGACTCGTCGCGGATCATGCCGAGGAACCCCACCTCGGCCGTGGGGAGCAGCCTCGTCATGCCGTCGAGCATGCCGAGCCCGGCCCGCAGGATCGGCACGACCAGCGGGTAGGGCCTGGCCAGGTGCACGCCCTTGGCGGGCGCGACGGGCGTCTGGACGGTGATGTCGGTGACCCGCACGTCGCGGGTGGCCTCGTACGCCAGCAGCGTCACCAGCTCGTCAGCCAGCCTGCGAAAGGTGGGCGAGTCGGTGCGGACATCGCGCAGCGTGGTGAGCTTGTGCGCCACGAGCGGATGATCAACAACGAGGGTCTCCATAGAGGACAACGCTATCTTGTGGGGCAAGTGACAGCACCTCGCGGTATTGGTTTTGATCACAATTTGGTCGGAGAGGCACACGCCTAGTGGCCGGTTCTGGAACGATTGGGTCCTGGTGATATCTGTCGGGTCAGAGATCGGGTGGGCATGGCGATGACAGACGAAGACGCGCTCGACTTCGCCATCGTGGTCTATCGAGAGGATGATCGCTGGGATGCCGAGCTGCTGCCTGTCACGCTCACGTCCGATCTGAAGGGACTGATCCACGCGCTGCGGCAGCAGCCCAGCGAGAGCGGCACGATCGGCCTGGTCGCCGTGGGGGACGAGTTCTTCGTGGCGCTGCGGGTGCTGGGTGATCGGGTCAGCGTCTTCCTGTCCGACATCGCCGCCTCATGGGATTTCCCGCTGGCGCGTCAGGCGCTCGACTACCTGGACGTGCCCGTACCGGATGAGGAGGAGCTCGACGAGATCCTCCAGGACGAGGAGACCGTGCTCCCCGCCGGAGATCTGTCGATCTTCGCAGATCTCGGGTTGGACGAGATGGAGCTGGGCATCCTCTCCGGCGACATCGATCTGCTTCCCGAAGATGTGTTGTCCAGCATCGCCGCGCGGCTCGGCTTCTCTGAGCCGTTCGAGCGTGCCATCGAATCGGTCTTCGGCTGACCCCCTGGAGCGCGGACATGGCGTCCAACACCTTCTCTGCTGCCTTCGTCAGGACCTCCGACGGCTGGAGCGGTGCCGAGGTCGATCTGAGTGATGCTGAGATCGTCGATGACTTCGGCGACGCCGTCACCGAGGCGCTGGGGCTGACCGGCGACGAGCTGGCCCTGCTGTGCGTCGAGGTCGAGGACGAGTGGTTCGCCATCGCCCGCTACCTGGGCGAGGAGGAGCCGCGCGTGTTCCTGTCCGACGTGCACGCCGTGGTCTCCGACAGCCTGGGCGAGCTGTTCGCCGAGTTCGCCGGGGTGGTTCCGGACAAGGAGGGCAACGGACTCGGCATCCGCCCGGCCGGCGACTTCGAGCTGCTCAGCGACCTGGGCGTGAGTTCGGAAGAGCTGCTGGAGCTCAGCATGGAAGAGGGCCTGTTGCCTGCCGACATCCTGTCGGTGATCGCCGAGCGGCTGTCGTTCGCCGACGAGCTCGACCGGCTGCGGTGACCCCGCCGGACCGGTGACCCACGAAGAGGCCATGCGTCTGGCCCTGGAGGAGGCCGTCGCGGCGGCCGCCAGGGAGGAGATCCCCGTGGGCGCGGTGGTGCTCGGGCCGGGCGGCGAGGTCCTGTCCGCGGCGGGCAACGACCGCGAGTCCACCGCCGACCCCACGGCCCACGCCGAGATCCTCGCGCTCAGACAGGC
The DNA here is from genome assembly GCF_030718205.1 of Nonomuraea turcica. Lineage (GTDB taxonomy): Bacteria > Actinomycetota > Actinomycetes > Streptosporangiales > Streptosporangiaceae > Nonomuraea. Next base: position 268,705 of record NZ_JAUZQF010000006.1, on the reverse strand, counting down.
CGCCGCGGCGCGCGGCCAGTGGCGGCTGACCGGCTGCACGCTGGTCGTCACGCTGGAGCCGTGCACGATGTGCGCCGGGGCCGCGGTGCAGGCCAGGGTCGATCGGATCGTGTACGGGGCCGTTGACGAGAAGGGCGGAGCCGTGGGCTCGCTCTGGGACGTCGTACGCGATCGCCGGCTCAACCATCGGCCCGAGGTCGTCATGGGGGTGCTGGCAGGGGAGTGCTCGGCTCTCCTAAAGCAGTTCTTTGCCACTCGGCGGATCCGGTAAGCTCGTTCGCGGTGGTGTCGCCTAGTGGCCGAGGGCGCACGCCTCGAAAGCGTGTGATGGGGCAACTCATCCGTGGGTTCAAATCCCACCACCACCGCCGTTTATGAGAGGGCCTCCGGAGATCCGGGGGCTCTTTCACGTTGTGCTCAGCTCCCACTCGCCCTTCTGGTCGGCGAGGCCGCTGTTGAGCGCGAACTGGAACTTGGCGGGCTTGGCCGTCTCCGGCACCTCGAACACGATCACCCCTTTCCTGCTGTCGCCGGTGTTGATCGTGGCCGTGCCGCCGAACGACTGGCCTTCCCGCACGTTCGCGATGATCGACGCTCGATACTGCTGGCCCTCGGCGTCGATCAGCCAGGCCCCGTTCGTCGGCGAGTCGCTGTAGACGGCCTGCCCCTGGTTGGTGAGCGTCACCTGGACGGCCACGAACCGCTGGCCGGTCTTCGGCTTGGTGAAGCTGTCGGCCGGGGTCGCGGGAGAGACGACCTGGCTGACGGTCACGGCGACCTTCAGCCCGGGGTCACGGCCCTCCAAGGTGATCGAGTCACCGATCTTGGCCGTCTGCGGCTGTGTCTGCGCGGACTGCTGCTGGGCGGTGGTCTGCTCGGGCGCCGCGGTCTGCTCGGGCACGGTGCTCTGCTCGGGTGCGGTGCTCTGCTGGGGTGCGGCGCTCGCCGGCGGGCCAGTGCCGGGATCGAGCTGCACGTCCGGCGGGTTGTCGTCGGCCTCCGTCTCCAGCACATCCCGTACGGCCACGCTGCCGTGGTCGGCGGTGAGTACGAAGAAGACCGCGCCGCAGCCGCCGAGCAGCAGCAGCGGCAGGCCGATGACCAGCAGCAGGATCACGCCCAGGTTGCCGCTCTTGTCGGGAGGCGGCGGAGGAGGCGGCGGCTGGTGGCCGTAGCCGGGCTGCGTCGGTGGACCATAGCCGTATCCGTGTCCCTGCGGTGGCTGCTGCCCAGGCGGTTGCTGCGGGTAGGACACGGCATTCTCCAAAACGATGTTGAAAGGTGCTGCTGTGACGCCCGAGTCCTCCTGATGGTTGACATAACAAAAAGGGAGCCGCGAATCGCGGCTCCCTTTTTTCCTTTCTCAGTTGGGCAGTTCCAGGACCCTGGCGTGCAGGATCGATCGTTGATGCAGGGCCGCGCGCAACGCGCGGTGCAGACCGTCCTCCAGATAGAGCTCGCCCTGCCACTGGACTACGTGGGGGAAAAGATCCCCGTAGAAGGTGGAGTCGGCGGCGAGCAGCGAATGCAGGTCCAGCATGGCCTTCGTGGTGATCAATGAGTCGAGCCGGACCTGCCGTGGAGGAATCTGCGCCCACTCTCGGTTCGTCAGACCGTGTTCGGGATATGGGCGTCCGTCGCCGACAAGCTTGAAGATCACCCCCTGATTTTAGGAGAGAATCGGAATCCTTGCGCTATCCGGCCTCGTCAGGCCGGGAGCCGGCCCAGGTCCGCTTGCGCGCAGTCAGCGGGTGCGCCGGTCTTGTAGCCGCGCTGGAAGGCGGCGACGCGTTGCTCGGAGGAGCCGTGGGTGAACGATTCAGGATCGATTCTGCCGCGGGTGCTCCGCTGGATTCTGTCGTCGCCGACCGCGGCCGCCGCATCGAGGGCCTCGGCGATTTCCGCCTGGGTGAAGGGCTTTTCGTAGAAGCCGGTGGTGACGGCGTTGCGGGCCCAGACTCCGGCGTAGCAGTCGGCCTGGAGCTCGACGGGGACCGAGCTGCCGGACTCGAGTTCGCCGAGGAGGTCCTGGACGTGGTGGCCGTACTCGTGAGCGATCACGTACGCCTGGGCGAAGGGGCCGCCCTTGGCGCCGAAGTCGCTCTGAAGCTGGTCGAAGAAGCTCAGGTCGAGGTAGACGCGCTGGTCGCCGGGGCAGTAAAAGGGGCCGACGGCCGAGCTGGCTGCGCCGCAGCCGGTGCGTAAGCTGCCCGAGTACAGCACGGTCTTGGACAGGCGATATTCGGAAATTTCACGCTTCCAGTAGTCCTGGATGCTGTTGACCACTCCGACCACGCGGCACCGTTCTGACTGGTCGGCGTCCTTGCCCGTTTGGCACTGGTCGGCCAGGTTCGACGGGGGCTGACGCTGGGCCGGCTCCGTGCCGCCGCCCACGTTGTTCAGCACGAAGACCAGCACCAGCATGATCAGGCTGACGATGCCGCCGCCTCCTACGACCATGCCGCCAGGAAAGCCGCCGCCGGAGCCGCCTGTGCCGGCGTCCTCCACCTGCGAGGGATCGAGGTCGACCTGGTCCCTGAAGTCCATGACTGACGTTCCTTCCGGGGGCGCCCGCAGGGACCACTGCCCCGAAGGGCCGTCTAGATGCGCCCGGAGAACGTGTCGCAGCGCCTGGGGTCGCCGGTCTCGTACCCGGTGCTGAACCACTTCTCGCGCTGTTGCGAGGTGCCGTGCGTGAAGGCGTCCGGGGTGACGCGACCCTGGGCACGACGCTGGATGCTGTCGTCGCCGACCGCGGCGGCCGCGCTGAGCGCCTGGTCGATGTCGCTCTGGGAGAACGGGTCCCGGTAGAAACCGGTCTTGACCGCGTTGTTCGCCCAGACGCCGGCATAGCAGTCGGCCTGCAGTTCGAGCCGTACGGACGGGCTGTCGGCGCCGGGCCTGCTGTTCCTGCTGACCTTGTTCATGGTGCCTAGGAGGTTCTGCACGTGGTGGCCGTACTCGTGGGCGACCACGTACGCCTGGGCGAACGGGCCGCCCTCGGCGCCGAAGTCGCGTTGGAGCGTGCCGAAGAAGGTCAGGTCGAGGTAGACCTTGCGATCGCCGGGACAGTAGAAGGGGCCGACGGAGGAGTCGGCCGTGCCGCAGCCGGTGTTGACCGCCTGCGAGAACAGCACCGTCTTGGCCGGTGAATACGCTCTCTGACCGCGTTCCTCGAACTCCTGCCGCCAGTACGCCTGGATGCTGTTGACCGTGCCCACGATGCGGCAGTCCTCCGACTGGTCGGCGTCGGCACCGGTGCGGCAGCGCTCGGCCAGGTTGCCGCTCGGGGTCAGCTGCGGCGGAGCGCTGGGCAGCCGGCCGCCTCCCTGCTGACCGCCCTCGTCGCCGGTGAACGGCGAAGGGACTACCCCGAATACGAACAACGCGGCCACCCCCAGAAGCAGCATCAGGCATCCGCCGCCCCGGCCGCCGATCGGCAGCATGCAGCCGCCCGGCATGCCGCCACCTGCGCGCCGCTGCGGGCCCCCGGCCCGCACGTCCTCGACCTGCGACGGGTCGAGCTGCGCATCGTCATCGAACTGCATGTGTCCCCCCGAGGCACTTCATCCCCCGTAACGGATCCAATACGCACGGTATGGGACAAAGGGTCGGTCCGGGGACGGCCCTGCCGCGCTTGGCCACCCAGCGCTCGGACCTGGGGCGGGATGCCGGCTACGGGGGGCGGTTCGCCGACATTCCGTACATGTCAGCTAATCTGCCGACATGACGGGTGCCTTGATCGGAATCGCGCTGGTTTCGCTGGGAATGGTGCTTACCCCCGGCCCGAACATGATCTACCTGATCTCCCGCTCGATCGCCCAAGGCCGCAGGGCGGGCCTGATCTCCCTCACCGGCGTCTTCCTGGGCTTCACCGTCTACCTCACGGCGACCTGCCTGGGCCTGACGGCCTTTTTCGCCTACGTGCCGGCCGCGTACACGGCGCTCAAACTGGCCGGCGCCGCCTATCTGCTCTGGCTGGCCTGGAACGCCGTCAAGCCCGGCGGCACGTCGGCCTTCCAGCCGCGCGACCTCCCCGTCGAGCGCCCGGCCAAGCTCTTCTCGATGGGCCTGCTGACCTGCCTGCTGAACCCGAAGATCGCCATCCTGTACCTGTCGCTGCTTCCGCAGTTCATCGACCCGGCCATGGGTCACGTGCTGCTGCAGAGCCTGGCGCTCGGATCGGTCCAGATCGTCGTCGCCACCACCGTCAACGGCCTGATCGCGATCTCGGCCGGCAGCCTGGCGGCATTCCTGGCCGCCCGCCCGCTCTGGGTGCGGATCCAGCGGTACGTCATGGGCACGGTGCTCGGCGGCTTCGCGATCAGCATGGCGACCGACCGCTCCAAGGCCGTGGTGAGCGCCTGAGCAGACCCCTGGCCTCCGCGGGGAAGCCAGGGACCCGCTCGCTCACCGGTCGAACCACATCGCCGGCGAAGACCGACTGCGGCGTCGCCTCGATGCTGTAAGGCTCGGACCTGCGAGCCTCCCATCCAGGGGCAGCGATTGACGCGCCGAGCACGGGCGACTGTCCACCCACCGGTGGAAGGGATGAGATCGTGGTGCTACCAACGGATGGTCATGTTCACAGCGAGTGGTCCTGGGATGCGCCGGACGGCTCAATGGAGCGGACGTGCGCGCGGGCGGTCGAGATAGGTCTCCCCGCAGTCGCGTTCACCGAGCACGTGGATTTCACGGCCTGGATGGTTCTTGCCGGTGACCTCGATGACCATCAGCATCTCCAGGCGTTCCTCACGTCGGACGGGACGGTGGCTCCGCCCAAATTCCATCTCGACGGATATCTGGAGTGCGTGCAGCGCTGCCGCGAACGGTTCCCGTGCCTGCGCATCATCACCGGGGTCGAACTGGGCGAACCGCATTGGTACGGCGATGAGGTCGCGAGGCTGCTTGACGCCGGGCAGTTCGACCGGGTGCTCGGTTCGCTGCATTGCCTTCCGGTCGGTCAGCGGTTCTCCGAGCCGCCATACCTGTACCGGCACCGGCCAGCGGCCGAGGTCGTCCGGGACTATCTGGCCGAGATACCGCGTCTGATCAAGAGCTCGGACACGTTCGGCGTGCTCGCCCACATTGATTACGCGATCCGCTACTGGCCGACGCAGGCCGGGCCGTTCGATCCGAACGCTTTCGAGGACGAGTTCCGTCATGCCTTGCGCGCGCTAGCCGACAGCGGTCGGGCCTTGGAGGTGAACACGCGCGGGCGACTCGATCCGGAGATCGTCCGCTGGTGGCGCGACGAAGGCGGAGAAGCGGTCACCTTTGGCAGCGATGCCCACAGCCCGGCTGGGCTTGCACACGATTTCGCCGTCGCGGTGGCGATGGTGGAAGCCCAAGGCTTCCGGCCTGGCCGCCATCCGTATGACGTCTGGGCACGTTCGAGCTGAAAGCCGCACGGGACGATGCCCGCTCGTCCCAGAGGCGTTGCGCCGCACGTTGGGGCGTGGCAGCGGCGGCGGACGTCCTCGCAGGGGTTGGCGGAGCGATCTGCCGATCACGGGGTAGTCGATCCCGGTCCATCGATGTCGTGGTTGGGGTCCAGTCCGACGTCGCGCATGTTTTCGATGAAGCGGTCCGGATCGCTGCCCGATCGCGCGTCCGGAAGCATCGGAGTCGACGGCGATCTGCCATCCCTCTGGGTCGAATGCCACCTCCTCCATCGTGTCCTCGTCCACGCCGAACCGGCGGAGGACTTCCTCTGGGGGAGAGATCGCGTGAGGGGCATGATCGCAGCAGTCGCCGACAAAACGGGTTCAGAGGCTCAGCCGGTGACAGCCCTTAATGTCGCTGGGACGGGACGGCCTGCCAGGGTTGATCGACTTTGTGTCGCTGCACAGTTAGAACCTCACTTGGCGACCTCGACCTGTGCGCTCACGATCACGGAATGGAGGTCGAACGCCTCCTCCGCCAACCGCACTCGCTCCGATTGGCCGGTACGGACGTTGACCAGGTAGAGCCGACGTTCATACGGCTGTGTCTCGATGTGAATGAGCACCCTGTCGGCGTCGTACCAGTAGACGAAGCTTTCGATCTTCCATAGACCGTCAATGTCGGGCGTGACGCGGCTAACGATCTGGCCGGTCTTCGCGTCCAAGGTGCCGACGCTTCGGGATGGCACCCCAAGCCCTTGGCCGACGAATGCCACTAGGCGGCCGTCGGGAGAGACGTGGGTCTTCGCCAGCATCAGGTAAGGGTGAATGGGAAATCGGACCTTCGACGTCCTCCCCGGACGCACGGCGCTCGCCTCCGTCACTTTGGCGGAGTCCTTGTGAACGCCCACGAAGGTGGTGCCGTCATCGGCGATGCCGATGACACAACACGCCCGCGGGAGGGTGAGAACCTTGGCGGTTTTCACGTCATAGCGGATGGCGCGCGACTTGGGGTGCTCTATCGAATCGACTGCCAACCACCGGCTGTTGCGGGAGAAACCGAAGGACATCTCCCATCCTTCCCAGCCCTTCGGGGTGGGAACGACACGGACCGTCCCTCGCTCCAGGTCGCGGATCATGAGGCGTTCGCTCTTGGCGTGCAGGTAAGCGAGCAAGACGCCATCCGGTGACACGGCGACATCGCCCATCTCCTCATCCGTCAGCGCGTCGGGGACTGTCCACCGCTTCCCGGAGGTGGTGACCACATGCCACATGCCACACGGCTTCGCGAAGTCATCACAGGGGAAGTTGGCATACCGGATCGGCTCCGAGAGCTTTTTCGGGAGAGGCGGGGCAGGCAGCTTCGTGATTCTCGTTGATACCTCTAAATGCGCAATAGGAGGCTCTCGATAGGCCACGGCGGTGTAGACCGGTTGCGAAACCACCGCGATCATCAAGAGGGATACGGACACAAAGCTTCGTCGGCCGAACCTGTCCACGGCGACCTCCCATTGACCATGATCACCATAGAGTAGATGGAGTGTGCCGTCTGCCGTGCCGGATAACGTCCGTTTCGCAGTAGGCCGAAGCGTTCGGCACGTGAGATCATCTGGGTTGGTCCCACGCTCGGCGAGTCAAACGCCGGCCCTGGTTTCCATCGCCCTTCCGCTCGCCACGATGGTGCTGGTTGGGCAATGTGCTCGGCGTGCCTTGCCAGGGCAGGCAGGCTTCAGGCGGGCGGCGCCAGCCGACCTATCCGGTCAAGAAGCGCATCGTCCAGATCCCCCACAAGCAGCCCGTTGTTCACCGAGGGTCGGCAATGGGGAGTGATCCGCACCGAGGCCGGCGGTCCCTCCTCGTAACCGAAGTGCAGTATGAACCTCTCCCGTCGTCCACCACCGACTTCTCTGCACGTGTTCCCGCCCGATTCGGCGTCCAGTGAGTTCAGCTCCGCAGCCAGCACACGCGCCTGCTGCTCCCCATGCTCCGCCCCGTGAGACGGGCGCGGTGTGGAGCTCCCGCTCTGTTCATTCCTGCAGATCAGCACCTTGATCGCGCCATCGGGCACCATCTGGTCGTTCTGGCCTCGCCGTCCAGTTGCAGGGTCGCAAGGGTTCTTCGGCTGGGGGCGTTGCCAGGTCCCGGTGCGGTAGGCAGCGGTGATGCTGCGCCCAACGTACGAGTTGCTGACGACCGTGCCGTTGGTGGTCGTGACGCAGGAGTTGATCTCTTCGGCGCTGCCCACCCACAGCGCCTGGCCATCGCGGTAGGCGAACCGGATGAGATAGTTCGTCATCGCCCCGCCCATCAACGTGCACGCCTTTCCGACGCGATCGGTGGTGACCGGAAGGTAGCCCAGGTCGTAGGCCATCGACCTGGCCTGATCAGTCAAGGTCCGTGATCCGGCGAGCGGCTCCCTGCCCGGATCCGAGTTCTGCCCGGGATAGGCACAGATCAACGCACTTATGGGCGTACCGGGCACGAGCGAGTCCTCAACCCCGTCGAGGTCGGCCGCATCCGGCACCCAGTGGCCGATCTCGTCGCTGTCCCATCGCTGGGGACACGAAGCCGGCATCGGCGGCGCAGGCTCACCGACCGTGCCCGGAGCCAGGACGACCGCGACGAGCAGCAGGACAGCCGCCGCGACGACGCTGATCCAATGGATGGGCTTCACACTGCTATGACGTTGTCCGCCCCGCCACCGTTCACCGAAGCGAGGCGACGCGCTGACGCCAACTGGGACCAAAACTGAGACTGGAACGCCAGAAGGGGTGCGCCGCGATCCCGGCGCACCCCTTCTGAACTGGCGGAGGATGGGGGATTTGAACCCCCGAAAGGTTGCCCTTTACACGCTTTCCAAGCGTGCGCCCTCGGCCACTAGGCGAATCCTCCGCCGTCGAGCTTACCGGACTTCCGGGCGTGCGCAGACCACGTTTTTCGCGTTCATCGGGTGGCGGGAGCGTGGAGCGAGCACTGCCGTGTCCGGCTAGACTGTCCAGGGACCCCTCGCGCGGCGTCATCCTGTGAACCTCCCCAGGGCCGGAAGGCAGCAAGGATAAGCGGGCTCTGGCGGGTGTGCGGGGGGTCTCTTCGTTGGGAGCCCCCTCGCAGGCGGGATGGTCGCATGAGCCTTGCGCTTTACCGCAAGTACCGACCCGGGACCTTCGCCGAGGTCAAGGGTCAGGAGCACGTCACGGACCCGCTCCGGCAGGCGCTGCGTACGGGCCGGATCAACCACGCCTACTTGTTCAGCGGCCCCCGGGGGTGTGGCAAGACCTCCAGTGCGCGCATCCTGGCGCGTTCTCTCAACTGCGAGCAGGGCCCGACGCCCGATCCCTGTGGCGTCTGCGAGTCGTGTGTCGCGCTCGCCCCGACGGGGCCCGGCCATCTCGATGTCATCGAGATCGACGCCGCTTCGCACGGTGGTGTGGACGACGCGCGTGACCTGCGTGAGCGGGCGTTCTTCGCCCCCGTCTCCGCGCGCTACAAGATCTACATCATCGACGAGGCGCACATGGTGACCCGCGAGGGGTTCAACGCGCTGCTCAAGCTCGTCGAGGAGCCCCCGCCGCACCTGAAGTTCATCTTCGCGACGACCGAGCCGGAAAAGGTCATCGGCACGATCAAGTCGCGTACGCATCACTACCCGTTCAGGCTGATGCCGCCCGCGACCCTCCGCGGGCTGCTGGAGGAGATCCTCACCGCCGAAAACGTGCCCTTCGAGCCGACCGCGCTGCCCCTCGTCGTGCGCGCGGGCGCCGGCTCCGCGCGCGACTCGCTGTCGATCCTGGACCAGCTGCTGGCCGGGGCGGAAGAGGACGGCATCACCTACGCCAAGGCCGTCTCCCTGCTCGGCTACACCGACGGCGACCTGCTCGACGAGGTCGTCAACGCGTTCGCCGCCCACGACGGCGGCCAGGTGTTCCACACGGTCAACCGGGTGATCGAGGGTGGCCACGACCCCCGCCGCTTCGCCTCCGACCTGCTCGAGCGCTTCCGCGACCTGGTGATTCTCGCCAACGTCCCCGAGGCGGCCTCCAGCGGCCTGCTCGACCGGCCCGCCGACGAGCTGGAGCGGCTCGTCCAGCAGGCGTCCTCGATGGGGCCCGCCGAGCTGACGCGGGCGGCCGAGGTCTTCAACGCCGGCCTCACCGAGATGCGTGGCGCGACGTCGCCGCGGCTGCTGCTGGAGCTGATGTGCTCCCGGGTTCTGCTCCCCGGCGCCTCGCACGGCGAGGAGGCCCTGCTCGCGCGCCTCGAACGCTTGGAACGAGGCGGCGCCGTCGCCCAGATGGCCGCTCGAGCATCTGCGGCCACGCCGGCCGTTCCGGCGGCCGGGCCGTCCGCCGGCGCCCATGGCGTCCCGGTGGTGCAGCAGCACACTGGTGCCGTCGGCGGCGCTGCGGCAGGCGAGTCTGCCAGTGGCACTCCATCGCCTGCGGGTGCTCAGCCGCCTGCGGGTGCTCAGCCGGCTCAGGCTCAGGCCGCCGCGTCGGCGGGTGCGAACGACTGGCCGGAGCCTGCCCGCCCCGGTGCTCCGGCTGCGGGTGGCGGAGGGCCGGCGTCCCCCGCGGTGGCTGGTGGCGGCATGCAGACGGCCGGCGGTGGCTCGCAGGCTTCCGGCGGGGGTCCGCGGGTGCCTGCCGGTGGCGCCCCGTCTTCCGATAGCGGGCAGGGTGGCACTGGTCTGGGGGGCATGCAGCAGCAGTGGCCTTCCGTGCTGGCCGCGCTCAAGCAGCGCAGCATCGTGGTCTGGGCCAATGTGAGCACCAACGCCCAAGTGGTGGGCGTGGAAGGCAACCTGGTCACGCTCGGCTTCAGCCAGGTCGGCGCGATGAAGAACTTCACGGGCGGCGGCAAGGACGCCGTGGTGGCCAGCGCGCTCAGCGACGTGCTCGGCGGCACCTGGCGCGTCGAGGCCGTCGTCGGCAACGCTCCTGCGCCGCAGTCGTCCCGAGGCCGTCCGCCGCAGCCACCGTCCCACGGTGCTCCCGCGTCGCCAGGCGGACCTGGACCGGGCGGTTCCGCAGGCACAGGGCCGGCGACCGGTCCTCAGCACGCGCACGCAGGCTCCCAGGGCGCGCCGGGTCCCCAGAGCCAGTCGGGTCCCCAGGGCATGTCCGGTGCGCCGGGTGTGCCGGGCGCCCAGGGACGCACGGCGTCACACGGCTCCTCTCGCGATAGCCAGGGCGGCCAGGGCGGCCAGAGTGAACAAGGCGGCCAAAGCGGCAAGGGTGAACAGGGCGAACAGGGCGGCTCCGACCAGCCTCCGGCGGCCTCTCCAGGGCGGCAGACCACAGACGAGTCCTGGCCCGACGCCCCCGACGACCTCAGCCCTGGCATCCCCCCGACTCCGGATCCCACCAGGACCGTGCCCGTCGCCGGATCCTCGCCGGGCGCGGGCCTGGCGGCCGCGCGATCGGCGGCGAAGGCGGCGGCCCAGGCCGGTCCCCGGGCCTCGTCGTCCCGCACTGGTGCCGCGGCCTGGCCGGAGACCGTTCCCGGCCGCACCAAGGGATCGGACTCGGACGAGGTCGACCCGCTGAACGACGCGGACGCCGACGTGGATGCGGTCACGGGCATGGCGCTCCTGGAGCGCGAACTCGGCGCCAGAGTCATCGGCGAAATCGACCACACCTGACCAAGCGCCCCGCCGGTCCGGCGTGGTCGCTGAGGTGGGCGCCATCGTGACGTTGTGGTCCGCGCCCTCGCACCCGGAAGCGATCAAGGCGCAGGCGTGTGGGGGAAAATCAGGCAAGCCGGGCGCGCGCGGCGGCGGAGCGGGCGTCGGTGGAGGGAAGGGCCGCGAGGCGTTCCAGGATCTCGTAGTCGTTGCGGCCATTGGAGGTCTGGGCGTACGCCCACAAGTGCTCGGGAGAGCCGTAGCGCAGCAGGCAAGCCCGCACCTGGGCCTCGAGCTCGTCCCGCTCCCGCCGGATCTCCGGCGACTCCGAACGCGGCAACAGCGGCCCCGAGTACGTGCGCGCCAGCGCAGCCGGATCCTTGGCCGCGAGATGGCGGCGCACGGCGAGGAAGTCGGCCTCGATCGGACAGGCCAGCCGGTAAGGCTTCGCGGCGATCGCGTTGCCCAGTTGCGCGCGCAACCGGTGAATCTCGGCCCTGATCGTCACCGGATTGCCGTAGTCGCCGTAGACGTGGAACGAGAGCTGTTCGGCCGTCAGCCCGTGCTGGTGCAGCGCGAGTAGGGCGAGGATTTCGGCGTGCCGCAGCGACAGCGGTTGCTCACGATCTCCCAACGTGACGAAGGGCGGTCGTTCGCCGAGGAACGAGAGGGCGAGCGCCGGCGGCGTGGCGGTGGGAACGGTGCGCAGCAGATAGCCGTCGGAGAACGACTCCAGCAGCCCGACCGTGCCGTCGCGCAGGATCATGCGCTGACCGGACACGCGCACGTGCTCGCCGGGACGGATGGGGAGGAGGATGCCATCGCTGGGCGGATCGGGATCGTCCGTGAGATGACTGTCCAGGAGGGGAACCCGCTCGCCGAGCCGGCCCGCCGGGTCGCCGGAGATGACGCGGCCGGTCGGGGAGAGCAGGATGCCGGGCCGGCCGCGCAGTGACTCGTAGCGGCGGCGCAGCCGGTCGTCGCGCTCGTGCATGCGCAGGGCGAGCTCGCTCTCGGCGAGCTTGGCCGCGGTCCCGACCAGGGCGACGGTGGAGGGGTGCAGGGTGCGGGCGGTGCCGCTGATGTCGACGCAGCCGATGACCCGGCCGGAGTCCGGGTCGACGATCGGCGCGGCGCTGCACGACCAGACGTGCAGCGCCCGCATCAGGTGCTCTTCCGAGTAAACGTGCATCGGGCGGCCCACCGCGAGGGCGGTGCCGATGCCGTTGGTGCCGACGTTGCGTTCCTCCCACTGGTGGCCGTCGGACAGGCCGATCTGGTCGGCGCGGCGCAGGACCGCGGTGCCGCCCTCGCGCCACAGCACCCGGCCGTGGGCGTCAGTGACGATCATGACGTGGCCGATCTCGTCGGCCAGGCCGGCGAGCGTGCGAGACAGGAGGGGCAGCAGGGGGTGAAGGGGATGGGCCTGGCGAACGTCGTCGATGTAGTCCAGGTCGTAGACCAGAGGCGCGCTCGTGATCCCCGGGTCGATCCCTGCCGCGAGCGAGCGATGCCAGGACGCCTCGATCGGGCGGCGGGGGGCCACCGGCCAGCGCTGCTTGGTCATCGCGGCTTCGTACGCTCCGCGCAGCAGGCGGGAATACGCGTCGAGATGGGCGTAACTCATTGGTCACTCCAGGTAGTCAATTAGTAGCATCCGCCTTACTGGCAATCTTTGCAACTGGTTCTAGTGATTGCGGAGGGTGGTTGAACGATCGCAACCTGTGTGCAACGTTGCCCCGGCTAACGTGCTTCCCGACGCGTCGGCGTGGTGCGGCCGCTCCGTCGGCGTGATGGCCGGGTCTCGGACACTGGAGGGGGGGCCGGGATCCGGCCAGAACACAACACCAGGACAAGGAACATCAGTCTCACGTGGCGCATCAGGCATCAATGCCGGTGCCGGACGACGGCCGGTGACGAAACATGGGGACGCCCCCGGTGCATGTCGCGGCCCAAACACCGTAGGCTCGTGGCAGTCAAGAACGCGGAGCCACGAGGAGCGCACGACGGTGAACCCAGGGGATGTCAACCTGCAGCAGCTGCTGGAGCAGGCACAGCTCATGCAGCAGCAGCTTGTGAGCGCCCAGCAGGAGCTCAACGACGCGCAGATCGAGGGCTCATCAGGCGGTGGCCTGGTCACGGCCGTCGTCAACGGCTCTGGCGAGCTGCTCGAGCTCAAGATCGACCCGAGTGTGATCGACGCCGGCGACCCGCAGGACACCGCCGACACGATCGCCGACCTAGTGATCGCGGCCGTCCGCGACGCCGTACGCGCGGCCGCCGACCTGCAGCAGGAGAAACTCGGCCCGCTCGCTCAGGGGCTGGGTGGCGGCGGCCTCGGACAGTTGCCAGGGTTTTAGGCATGTACGAGGGGGTCGTCCAGAATCTGATCGACGAGCTGGGGCTGCTGCCCGGCGTCGGTCCCAAGAGCGCGCAGCGGATCGCGTTCCACTTGCTGGCGGCCGATCCGGCCGACGTCAAACGGCTGGCCCACGCGTTGCTCGAGGTCAAGGAGAAGGTCCGCTTCTGCCGGGTGTGCGGGAACGTGGCCTCCGAGGAGGAGTGCCGCATCTGCCGCGACACCCGCCGCGACATGCATGTGATCTGCGTGGTCGAGGAGCCGAAGGACGTCGTGGCGGTCGAGAAGACCCGCGAGTTCCGCGGCACCTACCACGTGCTCGGCGGCGCGATCAGCCCGATCGACGGCATCGGCCCCGACGACCTGCGCATTCGCGAGCTCATGACGCGCCTGGCCGACGGCCGGGTCACCGAGCTCATCCTCGCCACGGACCCCAATCTCGAGGGTGAGGCGACGGCTACCTACCTCGCCCGTCTGGTCAAGCCGATGGGCATCAAAGTGACACGATTGGCCAGCGGTCTCCCTGTTGGCGGTGACCTCGAATACGCTGACGAGGTGACCTTGGGCCGTGCGTTCGAAGGACGGAGGCTGCTGGATGTCTGACCAGTGGAGCGCGCTGGCGGAAGAGATCTCCGTGCACGCGCAGGACTACGTGGACGGCCTGACCAGGGTCGCCGGCGGCGAGGGCGGCGACGCCATCTGGTCGTTGCTGCTGGTGGAGGTCGCGCAGGTGAGCCTGGCCGGCGCCAAGCTCGGCGCGAACAGGGACGTGATCCTCGCCGGCAACTACGAGCCGGCGATGAGCGATGATCCCGACATCGACGGCGTGCGCACCGCACTGGCCGAGCGGCTCGGGCCCGTCGACGACTACGCCGAGGTGTTCGACCCGTACAAGGACACCGGCGTCACGCCGTACCGGCTGTCCGACGATCTGACCGCGGTCGCCGCCGACCTCATCCACGGCCTGCGCCACTATCATGCCGGCCGTCCCCACGAGGCGCTGTGGTGGTGGCAATACTCCTACTTCAACACCTGGGGCAACCACGCGGGCGCCGCGATGCGCGCGCTGCAGGCGCTTGCCGCGCACTCGCGCCTCGACGTGGCGGAGGAAGCCACCACGGTCTGATGATCGTCCACATGGTGGTATGAGCCATCAGGCGCATGAGAGGGCCCCAGTAGACTGGCAGCTCACAGTCCAGACCGGGAGACTCTCGTGGCGCTCGTTGTGCAAAAGTACGGTGGTTCGTCCGTCGCCGACGCGTCCTGCATCAAGCGGGTCGCGCAGCGGATCGTCGCGACGAAAAAAGCCGGCAACGACGTGGTCGTGATCGTCTCCGCCATGGGCGACACGACGGACGAGCTACTGGACCTGGCCGAGCAGGTGTCGCCGCTGCCGCCCGCACGCGAGCTCGACATGCTGCTGACCTCGGGCGAGCGCATCTCGATGGCCCTGCTGGCGATGGCGATCGCCAACCTCGGCCATGAGGCCCGCTCGTTCACCGGCTCGCAGGCCGGTGTGATCACCGACTCCACGCACGGCAAGGCGCGCATCATCGACGTGACGCCCAGCCGGATCCGGGAGGCGATCGACCAGGGCCACATCGCGATCGTGGCCGGCTTCCAGGGTGTCTCGCAGGACACCAAGGACATCACCACCCTGGGCCGCGGCGGCTCCGACACCACGGCGGTGGCGCTGGCGGCGGCCCTCGAGGCCGACGTGTGCGAGATCTACACCGACGTGGACGGCATCTTCACCGCCGACCCGCGCATCGTGCCGCCGGCCCGCAAGATCCCCAGGATCTCCTACGACGAGATGATGGAGATGGCCGCCTGCGGCGCCAAGATCCTGCATCTCCGCTGTGTCGAGTACGCGCGCAGGTTCGACCTGCCGATTCACGTGCGCAGCTCGTTCAGCACCAAGGAAGGCACCTGGGTCGTCTCCGACCCATACACCGAAGACACCGAAGGAACCGAGATGGAGCAGCCGATCATCTCCGGCGTCGCACACGACCGGAGCGAGGCCAAGATCACTGTTGTCGGGGTCCCCGACAAGGTCGGCGAGGCTGCCTCGATCTTCAAAACGCTGGCCGACGCCGAGATCAACATCGACATGATCGTGCAGAACGTCTCGGCCGCGGCCACCGGCCGCACGGACATCTCCTTCACGCTGCCCACGGCCGACGCGCAGACGGCCCTGGCGGCGCTGAAGAAGATCCAGACCCAGATCGGTTACGAGTCGCTGCTCTTCGACGACCAGATCGGGAAGGTGTCGCTGATCGGCGCGGGCATGCGCTCGCACCCCGGCGTCACGGCGACGTTCTTCGCGGCCCTCGCCGACGCGGGGGTCAACATCGAGATGATCTCCACTTCGGAGATCCGCATCTCTGTGATCGTCGAGCAGGACGCGATCGACGCGGCCGTGGCGGCCGCGCACCGCGCCTTCGATCTCGACGCCGACCAGGTCGAAGCCGTGGTGTATGGAGGGACTGGACGATGACTAGGCCTAATCTGGCTCTGATCGGCGCCACCGGTGCCGTGGGCACCGTCATGCGGGACATCGTCTCGACGCGTGAGGACATCTGGGGCGAGATCCGCCTCGTCGCCTCGCCCCGCTCGGCGGGCAAGGTGCTGCGGGTGCGCGGCGAGGACGTCGTCGTGCAGGCGCTGGCGCCCGAGGTGTTCGACGGCATCGACATCGCCATCTTCGACGTGCCGGACGAGGTGTCGGCCGTGTGGGTGCCGATCGCGGCCGAGCGTGGCGCGATCGCGATCGACAAGTCCGGCACGTTCCGGATGGACCCGGACGTCCCGCTGGTGGTGCCCGAGGTCAACCCGCTCGACGCGCGCAACCGCCCACGCAACATCGTCTCCACGCCCAACTGCACGACGCTGTCGATGATGGCGGCCATGGGCGCGCTGCACGCCGAGTTCACGCTCACGGAGCTGGTCGTGGCGTCCTACCAGGCGGTGTCGGGCGCCGGCGTGGCCGGCTCGGCCCGCCTCTACGACGAGGTCGAGGCGCTGGCGGGCGACCGCACGGTCGGTCAGGCGGCCGGCGACGTCCGCAAGGTGCTGGCCAACAAGCTGCCTGCGGACTCGCCGTTCCCCGCGCCGATCGCCTTCAACGTGGTGCCGTGGGCCGGCTCGCTCAAGGAGGACGGCTGGGCGTCCGAGGAGCTCAAGCTCCGCAACGAGTCACGCAAGATCCTCGGCATCCCCGACCTGAAGGTCTCCGCGACCTGCGTACGCGTGCCGGTGGTGACGACGCACTCGCTGGCCGTGCACGCTCGTTTCGAGCGCGAGATCACGGTCGCGGACGCCCATCGGGTTCTCGAGGCGGCGCCGACGGTGGTCCTCATGGACGACCCGGCGAACGGTGTTTACCCCACGCCTCTCGACGTGGTGGGCACCGATCCGACCTATGTGGGACGGATTCGCCAGGCGATCGACTTCCCCAACACGCTCGACCTGTTCGTGTGCGGTGACAACCTGCGCAAGGGCGCGGCGCTCAACGCGGCGGAGATCGCCGAGCTGGTCGCGACCGAGCTGTAAAACCCCAGGTGGTGGTGGGCGCCGTGCGTTTCGTGCGGCGTCCACGTTCTTTTTGACGGCGCCCGTACCACCAGGCGTCACCAAAGGCGTCACCACAGCTGTTTGTCACATGAAGACGTCCGTCACTTGAAGAGGATGTCCCAGTGGTCGCTCTCGTTGGCGAACGTCGTGCCCGAGGCGGAGCGGTAGAGCGGGGCGCCGTCGCTGCGGGTGCCGACCCTCTCATGGTTCGCGGTGATGTAGCGGTCGATGCAGGCGTTGCGGCTGATGTCCAGCTTGTAGCCGTTGCCGTGGCTGAAGTAGCCCGGTGCGTGGCCTGCCTCCGTGCCGCCCGTGACCATGATGGGGCAGCCGCTCTGCTGCTTCAGCTCGATGGCCTGGACGATCGTGCCGGTCCGCACCTCGTCGAGCGACGTGCAGTTGTGCCCGTGCTTGCTCGTGCAGTTGCCGGTGGACGTCGTCCGCAGTCCCGCGCTCTTCAGCCAGCCGGCGGCGGTGGTGTGGGACATGCGCACGGCCGCCTGCCTGGGCATGACGCGGTTCAGGTCGATGCGCAGGTTCTTGCGGCCCAGCGGAATGCGCAGCACACCGTTACGCACCGAACCTTGCCGGGCCTTGGCCGCCGCGCGGCCCTTGCCTGCGGCCCGGTTTCGGGGCTCGTCCTTCTGCGCCCGCGTCTGAGCGGCTTTCTTCGTGTGCGCCGCCGTAATCGCCGGAGAGCGCGGCTGCGTCTCCTCCTGGGGCGCGTACGCCTCAGTGCCCTCCTGGGCCGCAGGAAGGCGTTCCTGGCTCTCCTGAGGCCCTCTCATGTCCTGCGCGGGCGAGGCCGGGCCGGCGTCGTACGCCGGCGGCCCTTCATGGAGATCCTGAACGTGTCCCTTGGCCAGCATGAGGCGCTGGAGCGTCCAGTTGGAGGCCGTCTGCGGGCCGAGCGCGTCCGAGAGCGCCGCCATCACGGCCGGATGCTCGGACTGCGGCGGCCCGTTGCGAAGCTCGGCCTCGTACGGGCTGCTCACCGCCGGGCCCCCATCGGGGTGGGTGGCCGCGGAGGCGGCCGAGGCGAGCGCGATTATGGTGGTTTCTATGCCGAGGAGCGCGACTACGGTGAGGCGCACTGTTCCACGTATCCACATGTCGATGCCTTTTCGCGGAAATAGCCCTTCCGCCACAATCGACAATCCCACCATTCACAGGAGATAACTCCTGTCGCGGATGCAACTTTGCCTTGTGGCGGTGATCACCGTGCGCCTTCATGACCAACGAGCAGGAAGCCTGCGAAATCGGACGGCCGCCGCGGTCCTGACCGGCGCGATGCTGGGACGGCAGTGTGATGAACAGGTTTCCTGCTCGAAGGCTCATACGGACGTAAAGTGACGGACGTGTCCCAAACCCGAAACCGCGGATCGGAGAGCACCCGCGAGGTCATCGTCGAGACGGCATTGCGACTGTTCAGGGAACGCGGCTTCGACGCGACCACGATGCGCGCCATCGCCGCCGAGGCCGGGGTCTCCGTGGGCAACGCCTATTACTACTTCGACAGCAAGGAGGCGTTGATCCAGGCGTACTACGACCGCGCCCAGGCCGAGCACGAGGAGGCCTGCAGGGAGTTCCTGGCCACCGAGACGTTGTTCGCGGCCAGGCTGAGCGGCGTGTTGCGCGAGTGGGTACGCGTGTCCGAGCCCTACCACGAGTTCGCCGTGAAGTTCTTCAAGCACGCGGCCGAGCCCACCAACCCGCTGAGCCCGTTCAGCGCGCAGTCGTCCCCGGCCCGCGAGGCCTCCATCGCCCTTTACCGCGAGGTCGTCGAGGGATCGCGTGACCGCATGAACGCCGAGCTACGGGAGGAGCTGCCCGAGCTGCTCTGGCTGCTGTTCATGGGCATGGTCCTGTTCTGGGTGCACGACACCTCGCCGGGCTGCGCACGCACGTACCGGCTGATCGAGGTCACGGTGCCGCTGGTGGACCGGCTGGTCGGGCTGTCCCACCTGCCCGGGCTGCGGGGCATCACGAAGGACTTCATCGCGGCGGTCCACGAGTTGCGCGCCTAGGGGAACATACCGAGCGGTTGGTATGGTCGGCCTTAAAGATCTGGAGGCCGTGAATGACGCAGAACTGGGGCATGACGATCCCCTTCTACGACCGCTCCCTGCCGAGGTCCCAGGAACTCATCGCGGAGCTGCCGGGGCTCGGCTACACCGACGCGTGGTCGGCCGAGGTCAATGGGGCCGACGGGTTCACGCCGCTGGCCCTGGCCGCCCAGTGGGCGCCGGGGATCAGGCTGGGCAGCGCCATCGTGCCCGTCTCCACCCGCGGCCCGGGGCTGCTGGCCATGTCCGCGGCCACGCTGGCCGACCTGGCGCCCGGGCGGTTCGTGCTGGGCATCGGCGCGTCCTCGCCGGCGATTGTCGAGCGCTGGAACGCCGGCGAGTTCACCAAGCCGTACGCGCGTACCCGCGACACGTTGCGCTTCCTGAAGAAGGCGCTGGCCGGAGAGAAGGTCTCGGAGGCGTACGAGACGTTCGAGATCAAGGGGTTCAAGCTGGAGCGGGCGCCCAAGGTCCCGCCGAAGATCGTGCTGGCCGCGCTGCGGCCCCGGATGCTCCATCTGGCCGCCGAGGAGGCCGACGGCGCGATCACGAACTGGCTCTCCCCCGAGGACGTGCGCCGGGTACGCGCCGAGATCGGCCCGGACACCGAGCTGATCGCCCGCCTGTTCGTGTGCGTGAGCGAGGACACCGACAAAGTGCGCGAAATGGCCAGGTGGATGCTGGCCAGTTACCTGACCGTCCCCGTGTACGCCGCGTTCCACGACTGGCTGGGCCGGGGCGAGGTGCTGCGTCCCATGCACGAGGCGTGGGCGGCCGGCGACCGCCAGGCGGCGCTCAAGGCCATCCCCGACGACGTGGTGGACGCGCTGATCGTGCACGGCGACGCGGCCACCTGCCGGGCCAGGATCCAGCAGTACGTGGACAACGGGCTCGACACCCCCGTCCTCGCCCCCATCCCGGGCGGGGAGATTCCCATCGAGCAGGCTGTACGGGACCTGGCGCCTAAGGAGTAGCGGATGCGTGACGTACTGAGGCTGGACGCGGTCGGGCAGGCGCTGGCGATCAAGAACGGCCAGGTGTCACCACGAGAGCTGGCCGAGGCCGCGATCGCCGCCATCGAGGCCCGCGACGGCGAGCTCAACGCCGTAGTCCACCGCCGCTTCGAGCGTGCGCTGGCCGAGCTCGACTCCGTACCGGCGGGTGGGCCGTTCGCGGGCGTGCCGATCCTGCTGAAGGACCTCGGGTGGCGGCAGGTGGGTGAGCCGTACGCCGCGGGCTCCGCGGTGCGGGACGGTGTCGAGGTGGCCGAGGACGGCTATGGGGTCACGCGGCTGCGCGAGGCCGGGTTCGTGGTGCTCGGGCGGACGAACACGCCCGAGTTCGGCAGCACGATCACCACCGAGCCGGTGGCGTTCGGGCCGACGCGGAACCCGTACGATCCGGCGTACTCGGCCGGCGGGTCCAGCGGCGGCTCGGCCGCGGCGGTGGCGGCGGGGATGGTCGCGCTGGCCACCGCCAGCGACGGCGGCGGGTCGATCCGCATCCCCGCGTCCCTGTGCGGGCTGGTGGGGCTCAAGCCGTCGCGCGGGCGGGTGAGCCTGGGGCCGGCCCTGGGGGAGGGCTGGAGCGGCTTCTCGTGCCCGGGGTTCGTCACCAGGACAGTCCGCGACACGGCCGCGGCGCTCGACGTCGTCTCGGGCTTCCACCCCGGCGACCCGTACGACGCGCCCGCCCTGCCGGGGCCGCTGGCCGCCGAGGTCGGCAGGGACCCGGGGCGGCTGCGGATCGGGTACGTCACCACGCACCCGAGAGGTGACGTGCCCGACGTGCCCGAGCTGACCGAGGCCGTCGCCAGGGCGGCGGCGCTGCTGGAGTCGCTCGGCCATGACGTGGCGCCGGGCGGCCCCGAAGCGCTCGGTGACCGCGACTTCTCCGGGCACTTCGGCGCGATCGTGGCCAACAACCTCGCCGCGCAGGTTGCGAGCCTGGGCGAGCTCCGCGGCAAGCCGGTCGAGCTGGAGGAACTGGAGCCGCGCAACGCCGCCATGGTCAGCGTCGCGCGCACGCACAGCGCGGTCGACCACATCCGGGCCACGCAGTGGATGGACGTCTTCCGCCGCCGCATGGCCACGTGGTGGCGAGCCGGCCACGACCTGCTGCTGATGCCGTCGCTCGGTGTCGCACCGTTCCCGCTCGGCTGGATCACGCCGGACGACCTCAGCCTCGCCTTCGGCAGGACGGGGCACGCCGTGTCGTACACCTCGCCGGTCAACGCGACCGGGCAGCCGGCCATTTCGTTGCCGCTGCACAGGACCGCGGCCGGCCTGCCGGTAGGCGTGCAGCTCGTCGCGGCTACCGGCAGGGAGGACCTGCTGATCAGAGTGGCGGCGCAGATCGAACAGGTCAGGCCGTTCGATCATCCCGCGATGGAACCTCTCGCCTGAGCGACACGTTATGTCGTGAAAAGGCGGGGGTAGGGGGTTCGACATGATGGCGAAGGCAGCACGGGCGGCGGCGGCGTGGCGGACGTACCGCGAGGTGACCAAGCCTGGTTCGCCCGGCGTGATGACCCGGGTGCGGGCGATCCCGCGCATGATCGGCGCGGTGATGCGCGGCCGGTACGCGGGGATGGGCAAGAGCAGGCTCGCGCTGATGGCGATGGGTGTTGTCTACATCCTGTCCCCGATCGACGTCCTGCCCGAATTCCTCATGGTGATCGGCGTCGCCGACGACTTCGGCGTGTTCCTGTGGCTGATGGCCTCGCTGCTCGGCGAGAGCGGGCGCTACGTCGAGCACGAGCGCCGCATCATCCAGGGCAGGCTCGCCGAGCAGGAAGGTTAGATCTCCTCCATCCGCAACCAGGCGCGGGACGGCAGCGGGTGCCCGAACAGGCGGGCCGCGTTGCCGTAGGCGACCCTGGCGATGTCGGCGGGCGGGAGCGAGCCGAGGTTGCGGGCCACGGACTTCTGCGTGTCGGGCCAGGTCGAGTCGGAGTGCGGGTAGCCGCTCTCCTGCAGGACGTGGTCGAGTCCGACGGCCAGGCGCACTCCCGACAGCGCGTGGTCGTCGAGCGTGCCGAAGAAGAAGTTGCGGCGCAGCACCTCGCTGGGCTTGAGCCCGCCGTCCCAAGACGCCTCGCCGGCCACTGGGTGGTCCAGGGCGTAGTCGGCGCGCTCTGCCAGCATCGGCAACCAGCCCACGCCGCCCTCCACGATGAGGATGCGCAGGGAGGGGAAACGCAGCGGCACGCCCGACCAGAGCCAGTCGGCGCAGGCGAACATGGCGCTGGTGGGCATCAGCGTGGTGATCGCCTCGATGGGCGTGTCCGGCGAGGGCACGGGAGACCAGGACGAGTCGCCGGTGTGCAGGCACACGACGGTGCCGGTCTCCTCACAGGCGGCGAAGAACGGGTCCCAGTGGCCGGTGTGGATGGACGGCAACCGCAGACGGGTCGGGAACTCGGGGAAGACGACGGCCTTGAAACCCCGCGCGGCGTTGGCCCTGATCTCCTTGGCCGCCACGTCGGGATCCGGCAGCCACGGCAGTTGCAGGCCGATGATCCGCTCCGGGTAGGTGCCCGCCCAGACGTCGATGTGCCAGTCGTTCCACGCCCTGACGAGGGCCAGGCCGAGCTCCTGGTCGCGGGTCCTGGCGAACGGCATGCCCGACTGCCCGGCCAGCATGCCGGGGAAGCACAGCGCCGCCCAGATGCCCGCCACGTCCATGTCGTTGATGCGGGCCTCGATGTCGTGGCAGCCCGGACGCATGTGCTCGAACCGCACCGGGTCCAGCGTCCACTGCTCGCGGGGCAGCCCGGCGCCGACGTCCATGCCGGCGCACGGGTAGGTGGCCCCGCCGTAGCGCCAGACCTGGTGACCCGCCTCGGTCTCCACGACCTTGGGCGCGACCTCGGCATATTTCTCCGGCAGCCGGCCTTCGAAGAGGTCGGGAGGCTCGATCAGGTGATCGTCGGCGGAGATGATCACATAGTCGCGCCGCCTCGGGTCAGGGTCGGGAAGCAGCGGCGTAGTCACGCAGGTAACCGTACGACGAGGGGATAACGTCGAACAAGCTGCGACGTATCCGTTGGATATCCGAGTCGCCGGCACCCGGGACCGCCGGGAGGGGGATTGCGGGCGATCCCGGGCGTTGTGGGGTCCGCTGAGAGAGGGTGCTGCTCATGCGAACCCCGGCCACCCGCTACCCCTCCGATGTGCTTTCAGTCAGGAGATGGTCGCGTAGGTCGCTGATCGTGGCGGGGGAGACCTGGAGGACCTGGGTGACGTACGCCTCCACGGAGCCGTGCCGGCTCGCCAGGTCGGCCAGGAACAAGCGCATGGTCTCGGCGGGCGCCAGCCCGAATCCCGGCCACAGGGGCGTGCCGGGATGCCGCCTGCGCCAGTCGGCGATGAAACGCTCGGTGGCCAGGCCGGTGAGCGCGTAATCCGCCACGATGTCGTCCTCGCCCACGCCGGCCAGCGACAGGACCAGCGCGGCCAGCACGCCGGTGCGGTCCTTGCCCGCCGCACAATGAATCACCACGGGCGCGTTGTCCGACTTCGCGATCGTCTCCAGGGCCGTTCTGAGGTTCTCAACGCGGTCCTCGGTCATCTCGAGGTAACGATCGGCCAGGTAGCGGGCGACGCCGACCTCCTCGCTGTAAACGGCGGTCTCCCAGCGGCGGCCCTCGATGGGCAGGTTGTGGTAGCTCTGCCCTTCGGTCTCAGGCACCCGCCCGGCCTTCTCGGCCTCGAAGGCGTGCCGCAGGTCGATGACGGTACGCACGCGCAGGGCGCGGAAGGCCGTGAGGTCGTCCCCGGCCAGCCAGCCGAGGGAGTCGGCACGATAAAGCCGCTGCCACTGGACGGTGCGGCCGTCATTGGTGGCATATCCACCCACGTCACGGAAATTGCAGAGATTGCTGAATTCAATGTGGCGGATCACCCCCAACACCTTACGGGGCAGGCGTTCCCGCCTCCTGGGCCGGTGACGCCTCGCCGGAGCGCTCCTTGGCCTGGCGCTCGGCGAGCTCACGCCGGATGAGCAGGATCCATCCGCCGATCGCGATCGCGATGAACAACCACCACTGCACCCCGTACGCCAGGTTCAGCCCGCCTCCGGAGCCCACGTCGGGCTCGGGCACCGGTGCGGGCGCCGGGGAGGTCGCGGGCTGCTGGGCGGTCAATTCCACGTATCCGTCCACCAGCCGGTACGGCAGCCCTTGCCCGATCTTGTCGGCGTTGATCAGCAGCACCTGGCCGGTCGGCAGTCCGGGCAGATCGCGGATCCCGCTGGATTCCTCGGTTTCGCTGAGCCGTAGCCGCCCGGTGACAGTCACCTGACCGGTGGGCGGAGGGGGCACGTCGGGCGGGGTGTCGGCGGTGGCGCCCGCTTGGACCCAGCCTCTGTTCACGAGGACGGCCGTGCCGTTGCCGGTGACGAGCGGGGTCAGGACGTAAAAGCCGTTGCGGCCCTCCTGGGGGCGGCGGCGTACGACGAGGGCGTGGGACGGGTCGTAGGTGCCGGCGGCGGTCACGGACCTGAACCGGTCGCTCTCCTTGACCTGCTGCCCCGGTGTCGCCAACCGCTCCAGCGGCACCGGCGCGGCCTCGATGTTGGCGGTGACCCGCTCGCTGTTGGCCGACCGCTCCTCGAAACGCCCGAACTGCCACCGCCCGAGGAACACGAAGGCGGGAATGACCAGCAGCACCACCAGGTGCAGCGCCAGCCATCGGGGCGTCAGAAGGAACCGGTACACGCTTTCAAGGGTAGGCACCGCCACCGGTGCCCCTTAACGCGCCTCAGGCGCTCTCCGCCCCAGGCTCGCCGCGCTGTGCTTATGGTCGCGCTCGCACGGGGCTCCGTTGGTCACGCAAGCTGCCGCTCTCCGCCCCAGGCTCGCCGCTCTGTGTCTATGGTCGCGCTCGCACGGGGCTCCGTTGGTCACGCAAGCTGCCGCTCTCCGCCCCAAGCTCGCCGCTCTGGAGCTCCGCGCCGGGCCCGGGCAGGGAGGTCACCTCGCGTGGCCCGGCGACCTCGTGGCCCTCGGCGCAGCGGAAATGCTGCTCGATGGGGGCGCCGCAGTCGCGGTGTGTGAGGAGCACGGGCGGGCCCTCCTCGTCGGCCAGATATTTGTCGCCCCAGTGCATGAGCGCGACCAGCAGCGGATAGAGATCGCGGCCTTTCTCGGTGAGCCGGTATTCGTCGCGCTGCCGCTGTCCGGGCTCGCGGTAGGGCTCCTTGCGGAGCAGGCCCTCGTCGACCAGGCGAGCCAGGCGCGCGCTGAGCACCTGGCGGGGGGCTCCAGTGATCGCCTGCATGTCGGCGAACCTTCGCACGCCGCTGAACGCCTCGCGCAGCACCAGGAAGGTCCACTTCTCCCCGACGATGTCCAGGGTGCGCTCGATCGAGCAGTTGTTCACCCGGAAGGGAACGTTCATCTTTGTATTATACCTGAGTTCAATTGACAGACTCAGGCCTCGCGCGGCAGGCTGGGTCTATGCATGGAACTCAGATCCGGCCGGCCCGTCCAGACGACGAGGAACGGATCAGACGCTTCCTGACCGGGTTGTCGCTGCACACCCAGACGCTGCGGTTCTTCACCGGCATCACCACGCCGGCCACCGGTCTCGTGCACAAGCTGATCGCGGTGGACGAGCGCAGGGACGCGCTCGTGGCGACGATCGACGGGGGTGAGATCATCGGCCACGCCATGAGCTACAAGGGCGAATGCGCCGACGTGGAGATCGCGGTGGTGGTGACCGACCAGTGGCAGGGGCTCGGGCTCGGGCCGCGGCTGATCCAGACGCTGCTGCTCAGGGCCGCCGTACGGGGTGCGAGGACCGTGGGCATGGACGTAATGGGGGAGAACCGGCGAGTGCTCAGCCTCATCCGCCGCCTGTGGCCGGACGCTGAGATGAAGGTCACTTCCGGGTCGGTTGAGGTTACCGCTATGATCGATCAAGCCGCCTTATTTGCGGAACAAGGTTCTGGTGCCACACCATTGACAGTGTGAAGAGTGTCAAGAACGGACGCGACGGCCGGACCCGCATCATCGAGGGTGCCCTCCGACGCTTCAGCCAGGACGGGGTGTCGGCCACGACGCTGGCCAGCCTCCGCGAGGAGAGCGGCGTAAGCGTCGGCAGCTTCTACCACCACTTCGCCAGCAAAGAACACGTCTTCGGTGTGCTGTACGGCGAGATCCTCACCGCCTATCAGGAAGCCTTCCTCGCCGAGCTGGTCAGCCATCAGGAGGCGCGCGACGGCATCGAGGCCGTCGTGGCCTTCCACATGCGGTGGGCGGGAGAGCATCCGGAGCGGGCCCGGCTGCTGATCAGCGAGCGGCCGCCGCGCAAGCAGGAGCCGGGCGGGGCCGAGGTGGCCGAGCAGCGGCGGGCGTTCTTCCGCCAAGTCTCTGACTGGTGGCGCCCGCACATGAAGAACGGCCTGCTCCAGACCGTCCACCCGACCATGTGCTACGTGCTGTGGCTGGGACCCGCGCAGGAGATGTGCCGGCTGTGGTTCGCCGGTGCGCACACGCCGACGGAGGAGGAGATCAAGGGCCTGGGCGAGGCCGCCTGGCACAGCCTCCGCCAGCGCCCGGAGTGACACCCGGCCCAGATCATGCGAAGCGAGCGCCCCACCTGCCCGGGGACCGCCGGGCCAATGCGGGGAGCGATGATCCGAGTACGCTCTGTGGTGTTATTGTCCTAAATGTGAGACGACCCCGGGCGCTGGTATTGCCCGCTTTGCCGGAGCGCGCGCTCGCCCGCCTGGGCGAGGTGACCGATCTGATCGAGACTCCAGCACGCCCGAGCCTCGGTTTCACCGACGAACAGCTGGCCGACCTGGTCGTCGAGACCGGCGCGACCGTGCTCGTCACCGACGGGGACCAGGTTCGCGCGTCGGTGCTCAGCCTGCAGTTGGACGTCGTGGCCGTCATGGGCCCGCCCACGAGCGTCGACCTGGCCCTGGCCGCCGAATACGGCGTCAGCGTGTTGCACGCCCGCGACCGCGACCCCGACGCGATCGCCGAGCTGACGCTGGCGCTGATGTTCGCCGTCAGCCGGCACATCGTGACGGCCGACCGAGAGGTGCGTCGAGGGCACGTCTACCGGAGCAAGGTGCCGCCGGCGCAACGCCATCGCGGCCGCCGGCTCACCGGCAGGACGCTCGGCATCGTCGGGCTTGGACGCGTCGGCAGGGCGATGCGCTGGCGCTGCGAGGGCCTCGGGATGCGGGTGATCGCGTGTGATCCGCAGGAGCCCGAGGCCACCCACACGCTGCCCGCGCTCCTGGCGGAGGCGGACGTGGTGTCGCTGCACGTGCCGCTCACCGCCGAGACCAGGGGCCTGTTCGGGTACGCCGAGTTCGGCGCGATGCGGCCGGGGGCGATCTACCTCAATACCTCGCGTGGCGCGCTGCACGACCTGACGGCACTGGTCGACGCGCTGCGCCGGGGCCAGGTGGGCGGTGCGGGTCTCGACCACTTCGAAGGCGAGTGGCTCGACCCGTCACATCCGCTGATCGGCCTGCCGAACGTGGTGTTGACGCCCCGCCTGAGCGAGGCGACCGGGGAGACCAGGGAGGAGCTGGCGGAGGCCTTGGTAGCGGACATCACCCGGCTGCTGGGCGGAGAGGACCCCGAGCTCGCCGCCACGCGTGCGTAGCGGCGGAACCCGAGCTCGCCGACACGCGTGCGTAGCCCCCGTCCGGTCAAGCCGGTTGCCGGAGGCGTGTGGGCACGCGCCAGCTCGCCCGGTCGAGTGAGATGTCCAGGCGCAGATCGCCGCGCTGCCTGCGCAGGCCGGGCACGCGGACCCGGTCGTGCACGTTGAACCTGCCGCGGTGCGGATAGCCGAACCCCAGCTCCCCGGGCAACACGCGCAGGTCGTCGCGGTTCCCGCAGCGGGGGCACGTCCACGAGACCAGGTCCAAGCCGCGGTTGTAGTCGGAGCAGGCGCTGAAGTATTCGTCCGGCCCGAAGCGGGACTCGCAAGCCAAGCAAGGGATCAGCATGGGGTCCACTCCTCGGGATGACGTGCTGGCATCCATAGAGATACCGCGCCCCACTTGTTTCCCGCTTGCAGATTGCTTGGCTATTTAAGTAACAGTATGGGCACTGAGCGCAGTGAGTCTGGGGACCATCGCATCGGTATCAGATCATGCGTGGGCGTCTGCGGTGAAAGGATGGACTTGTGGAACGACTGCGCCATCATTTCCTGGAGACCGGTTACACCATCGACGGCGTACGCGATCGACTAGGGAGCATGGCCGCGTCGGCCCTGGCCCGCGAGGAGGTGGTCCCGGCCCTGCGCGCGACCGCGGACGGCGACCCGCTGGCGACGCTGATCAGGTTGTGGTGGCTGGGCGTCCCCGTCCCCGCCGCGGACGTGGCGCCGGAGGTCCTCGAGTCCGGGCTGGTCACGGCCGACGGCGACCAGGTCCGCGCGAACGTCCACCTCCAGCCCTGGGAGACCGGCGGCTACCTGGTCTCCGACCGTAAGGTGCGGCCGGGAGACCCCACTCTCCGCCCCGACCACGTCGTGGGGGCAGGCGGCGCCTCGGCGAACCTGGCGCAGCTGGTCACCCGCCGCCCGGTCCAGCGCGCGCTCGATCTGGGCACCGGCTGCGGCGTGCAAGTGCTGCACCTGGCCGGCAGGGCGGAGGAGATCGTGGCCACCGATCTCAATCCGCGGGCCCTGGAGCTGGCCAGGCTGAGCTGGGAGTTGTCCGGCGTCGAGGGTGTCCGGGCGCGGGTGGGCTCGATGTACGAGCCGGTCGGGGACGAGGGGTTCGACCTGATCGTGAGCAACCCGCCGTTCGTCATCGCTCCCGCTCGGGAGCGGATGCTGACCTATCGCGAGTCGGGCGCCGAGGGCGACGGCTTCTGCCGCGACCTCGTACGCCGGACGCCCCGCCACCTCAATCCCGGCGGCCAGGCCCACTTCCTGGCCAACTGGCTGCACGTCGAGGGCGAAGACTGGCACGACCGGGTGGGCGGCTGGTTGCGTGAGACGGGCTGCGACGCCTGGGTCGTCCAACGGGACGTGCAGGACCCGGCCGAATACGTCGAGCTGTGGCTCAGGGACGCGGCCGAGCAGGGCACGGCCCGCTACGCGGAGCTCTACGAGCGCTGGCTGGCCTGGTTCGACGAGCACAAGGTCGAGGGCATCGGCTTCGGCTGGATCACTATGCGCAATTCCGGCACGCTCGACCCGGTCGTCCGCGTCGAGCATCTCGCCCACCAGGTCGTGCTCCCGGTCGGCGACTACGTGGACTCCGTGCTCGACTCGATCGCCACCGCGCACCGGGCACAGGGGCTCGACGCCGCGCGGTTGCGTACCGTCGACGGCCTGCTCGACGAGCGGATCGGGCTGCCGGGCGCGGAGGACCCGATCCGCATCGTGCTGCGTCAGACGCAGGGGTTGCGGCGCAGCCGGGAGGTCGGCACGGTGGAGGCCGCCCTGGCCGGCGTGTGCGACGGCGAGCTGGCGCTCGGCCCGCTGCTCAACGTCATCGCCGAGCTGGTGGGCGACGGCGAGATCGCCGATTCCGACGCGGTCCGGCCCCTCATCGCCGAGGGTTACTTCGTGCTTTAATCCGCCGTTGATTGGACGTTGACCCCCCGGGTGGAGTCTCTAGTCAGGACACGGACCTGGGGGGTTCGAGGGCCGTGTCAGGTCCGGCCGGTCGTCTGTGTGAGGCGGCTAGCCGCCACGCGGAGCATCCGGATAACCGGGCCCCCTAGCGACGCGTGGTGGTGAAGATGACCGGCCGGGCTGAATCGCTTGATGCCGTTCACGAGCGCCCTCGTGACTCCCTAAGGACAGCCTTGATCAACCATGTGTGGATGACACGTCTGGACGACGAGCTGTACTCAGGACTCGACGACCTTCCCGGCGGGGTCGGGGAGGCTGTCGAGCAGGACCTTGAGATCGCCGGCCTCCGGAGCGCCGAGCCTGGAGAAGATCTCGAAGGCCTGCCGTAGACAGTCCGAGCTCCTCGTCACGCTGCCGAGGCCGCGTAGCGCCTTGCCCAGCACGGTCAGCGAGAGCGCCTCGCCGTAGGGGTGGCCGATCTCGCGGGAGACCAGCAGAGCCTGCTCGGCGTGGCGTACGGCGTCGGAGTGACGCTCGGCCGCGATGAACGTCTCGGCCAGCCGGGAGCACACGCGCTGCTCCCAGACGCGCTGCTTGCTGGCCCGGAAGAAGGCCAGGCACTCGGCGTGGTGGTGCACGGCCTCAGTGAGCCGGCCGACCCGGGACAGGACGATGCCGAGGTGGTAGCGGGCCCGGGCGGTGCCGGCGCCGCTGCCGATCTCGGTGAAGATGGCCAGGCCCTTCTCCGCGGCCGCGATGGCGTCCTCGGGCCGCCCCAGGCCCAGGTGGTCGCGGGCCGAATAGCTGAGGACCAGAGCCTCGCCGGCCGGCACGCCGTTCTCGCGGTAGAAGTCCATCGCCGCGTCGAACAGCGCCAGCGCCTCGGTGTGGCGGCGCTGCCTGCCGACGACCACGGCCAGGGCGTTGAGCACCTCGCCCATGACGATCTTCTCGCCGCGCTCGGCCGACAAATCGTGCACGCGCCTGAACTGCTCCTCGGCCTCGCGCAGCCGGTTGCCGGCGAACAGGACCCGGCCCAGCACGTAACGGGCGCGCAGTTCGCTCGCCTGATCGCCGATGTTCTGCGCGCCGGCCAGCACGGCGCGGGTGCCCTGGTCGAACTCGCGCGTGTGGGTGCCGGACTCGAGCAGCGGCTCCATCGCGACCAGCAGGTCGGCGGCGGGCAGCAGCTGCTCTCCGGTACGCGCGGTCGCGGCGGCCTGGTTGATGGCCGCGAACAACGAGTCGCCCTCGGAGATCAGCCACGCCACCGCCTCGTCGGCGGAGCCGAACGCCCGCCCGCTGCCGACCACCACCAGATTGGCCGGGATCATGCTGCCCTCGTAGGCCAGCCGATGCGCGGACTGGGCCGAGGCCAGGTAGAAGCCGAGCAGCCGGCGCAGCGCCAGGGCACGGGCCTGCGGCCGCTCGCTCTTGGCCAGCTCGCGGCGGGCGAACAGCTTGAGCAGGTCGTGGAAGCGGTAGCGGCCGGGCGCGGGCGCCTCCAGCAGGCTCGCGTCCACGAGCGACTCCAGCACCTCCTCGGCCTCGAACGCGCTCATCCCCAACACGGCCGCCGCGGCACCGGCGGAGATGCCGGGTCCGCTGGGCAGCGACAGCAGCCGGAACGCCCGCGCCTGGGCGGGGTCCAGCTGCCCGTAGCCGAGCGCGAAGGTGGCCTCCACGGCCAGGTTGCCCACCCGCATCTCATCCAGGCGGCGCTGCTCGTCGGCCAGCCTGGGCACCAGCGAGGCCACCGTCCACGACGGGCGCGCGGCCAGCCTGGCGGCCACGATCCGCACCGCCAGCGGCAAGAAGCCGCACGCGGCCACCACGTCCATGGCCGCGCCGTGCTCGGCCGCCACCCGCTCGGGCCCGGCCACCGCCGCGAACAGCGACAACGCCTCGTCCGGCTCCAACACGTCCAGGTCGATGAGCCTGGCCGACGGCAGGTCGGCCAGCTTGCCCCGGCTGGTCACGATGGCCGCGCATCCGGGCGAGCCCGGCAGCAGCGGGGCGACCTGCCGGGCGTCACGGGCGTTGTCCAGCAGCACGAGGATGCGGCGGTCGGCCAGGATCGACCGGAACAGCGCCGACCGCTCCGCGAGCCCGTCGGGGATCACGTCCGGCGGGATGCCGAGCGCGCGCAGGAACCCGCCGAGCGCCGACTCGGGCGCGGTCGCCTCGTCGGTGTAGCCCTGCAGGTCGGCATAGAGCTGGCCGTCGGGGAACAGGTCGTCCGCCGCGTGCGCCACGTGCACGGCCAGCGTGGTCTTGCCGACGCCGCCGATGCCGGAGATCGCCGCGACCGGCACGCCCTCGGCCGAGGACGGCTGGACCGACAGCAGCGAGCGCAGGCGTCCGGCCAGTTCCTTGCGGCCGGTGAAGTCGTTGACGGCGGCGGGCAACTGGGCGGGCCGGGGCAGCTCGTGCGGGTGCGGCGGCTCCTCCTCGCCGGCGGGCTCGTCGGCGTGCGCCTCGGCGGCGAGGGGCGCGGCGGCGAGCGCCGGGTCGGCGGCCAGGATGCGCTGGTGCAGCGCGGCCAGCTCGGGCCCCGGCTCGATGCCGAGCTCGTCGATCAGCGCCTCGCGGGTCTCGGTGAAGACGTTGAGCGCGTCGCCCTGCCGCCCGCACCGGTAGAGGGCCAGCATGAGCTGGGCACGCAGCCGCTCGCGCAGCGGGTGGTCCGCGGTCAGCGCGATCAGCTCGGAGACGATCTTCGCGTGGTTGCCCAGCTCCAGGTCCACGTCCATGAGCGTCTCGACCACGCTGATGCGCCGCTCGATCAGCCGATCGCGCTGGTGCTCGGCGTACGGTCCCACGGCGCCGCCCAGCGGCTCGCCCTCGAACAACGCGAGCGCGGCCCGCAGCCCCTCGGCGGCCTCGCGCAGCCGGCCGCCCTTACGCGCGGTCTCGGCGCCGGCGATGCCGCGCTCGAACCTGGTCAGGTCCAGCCCGTCCTCGGGCAGGCGCAGCGCGTAGCCCCGGCCTATGGAGGTCAGCAGCTCCGGACGGGAGCGGGCCGGCCGCTCCGGCTCGAGCACCGTACGCAGCCTGGAGACGTAGGTGCGCAGTGCTCCCAGGGCGCGCGGCGGGGCCTCCTCGCCCCAGACCGCGTCGATCATCTCGTTGGGTGTGACCGCGCGGCCTTCCCGCAGGAGCAGCATGCCGAGAATGGAACGCTGCAGCGGGGTGCCCAGGTCGAGTTCCTGGCCATCACGCCACGCGCGGACAGGACCGAGCACGGCGAACCGCAGCCCGCCCTCAACGCTCTGACCAGCCATGCCGTCTGTCTCCAAGCCAATGGAACGATTTGTTACCAAATGATAGGTCTATCCTTGCCCGTCACCTAGATCCAGGTTGATCGTTAACTGACCTGTTGATCCGCCTTTAATTAGGTGTTGAGCATGCCCCCGGATGCTGATGGGTGTCGGCTTGGGCCATGACGCACCGCGGGGGCGTGTCATGCAGAGCGACGGCAGGCAGGAAAAAATACCGGCCCCGCCCAGGAAACTGGGGCGGGGCCGTGGTGGACGGGTTCTCAGGCTGCCTCGACCAGTCCCAGCCGCATGGCCAGGCGCTCCCGCACGAGCGGCCATTCGGAGTTCAGGATCGAGTAGAACGCGGTATCTCGGACCGTGTTGTCGGCGCCTCGGCTATCCGCTCGCCGCACCCCGTCGAAGTGTGCGCCGAGGGCCTCGATGGCGGCCCGGGATCTGGTGTTGCGTACGTCTGCTTTCAGGGTGATGCGGTGGACGTTCCATGTCTCGAAGGCGAGCGAGAGCATGAGGAACTTGCTCTCCCGGTTAACCCCCGTGCCCTGGGCGCAGGCGCCCAGCCAGGTGTAACCGATGTCGGCCACGGACGGGACATCGCCCACCGCACCGCGTGCACCCGGAGGCCAGGGCATGGGGCCCTGCCAATACTCCAGGTGCATGAGACGGGTGGCACCGACCACGCGGTCGGTGTTCAGCCACCGGATGGCGAAGGGCAACGTGCGGCCCTCCGCCTGCTCAGCCATAGCGGCCTCCACGTAGGAGACCATCTCGTCCCGGCCATGCGGGACACGAGTGAAGGCGTATGTGGAACGGTCTTCACCCGCCGCCGCGACAAGGTCATCGACCGCCGCGAGGCTGAGAGGTTCCAGGCGCACGGAGCGCCCGGACAGGGTGACAAGAGCGGGCATGTGCACATGATGGAGGGTGCGCACCGTGCACGTAACCATGCAGTTAGGAAGATCTTTTGCAGGTTTCTGCAGACAGGGTGTTTCCGCAGGTCAGAGCCCCCTTTTGAGGGATGGTAAACCTGTTCTTGGGGAAAGATTCGCCTAACTGTGACATGGCGCCCGGGCAGTGGTCAGTGCCGTACCAGAGCGAGCTCCTTCAGACCCGTCGACAGATGGTCGAGGCTGCCCGCGATCCACGGCAGTTGGAGCGGGTCTTGGCTGGTCAGAGCGGCCATGCGTTGTTCGGTGGTCTCGCCGTAGAGGAGGCTGACCGCCACCCGCATCCTGGCCGCGGCCGGGTCGTCGCCGAACGCGTGGCCGGGCAGGACGCCGATGCCGTGCTCCTCCAGCAGGATCTTGGTGATCTCGGCGGAGCCGCCGAGTCGCAGGTGGCTCAGATCGGGATAGAGATAGAAACCGCCCTGCGGCACCGGCACGGCGGCGCCGATCTCGGTGAACCTCTCATAGACCGCCCGCGCCACCGTGCCGTGCAGCCGGCGACTGAGCGCGATGCGCCGGGTCAGCTCCGCGGGCTCCTCGAAGGCGTAGGCCGCGGCCTCCTGGACGGGTGCGGCGGGCGCCGACCAGATCTCGCTGGCCACCGCCAGTAGTTGCCTGTGCAGCGCGTGTGCGCCCGCGGGCAGCCTGGCCACGCCGATCCGCCAGCCGCCCAGCGCCAGGCTCTTGCTCAGCCCGGTGGTGATGATCGTGCGCTCGGGCGCGAGATCGGCAGGCGAGGTGTACGGCAGGTCCGGGTCGTGCATCAGATCCCGATAGATCTCGTCCGAGATGATCATCAAGTCGAGCTCTCGGGCGAGGTCCACCAGGCGGCGGATGCTCTCCGGCGTGGCCAGCCGTCCCGTCGGGTTGTCGGGCAGCGTGACCAGCACGGATCTCACGGTCCTGCCCTGGGCCCTGGCCAGATGCACTTCGGCGGCCACGAGATCGGGGTCCGGAACTCCGCCCTCTCCTGGTGGTGCGGGCACCAGGATCGGGCGCGAGCCCACAAGGTCGGCCTGTGCGGCGTAGCTGACCCAGCTGGGCATGGGCAGGACGATGTCTCCGCCGATCGCCAGGAGCAGGCCGTACAGCAGCGACTTGCTGCCCGGTCCGCAGACGACCAGCCCGGGGTCGGTGATGAGCCCCCGTCGTTCCCAGTAGCCCGCTGCCGCAGCCCGCAACTCGGGCGCCCCCGCGACCGGCCCGTAGCCGTTGCGTTCTGATGCGGCGGCCAGCTTGTCGCGCAGCGCCGGGTGGACGGGCAGCCCCGCCTCACCGAAGGCCAAGTGCAGCACACGTTCCCCGGCGCGTCGTCTTCGCTCGATGTCCTCATTTGCCGCCAAAGTGGCGGAGAGGGTCACGCTCATAGTTGTCACGTTCCCAGGGTGGTTGGATGAAGGCATCACCACAAGCGAGGCTTTTGGTGGGTAGGCATAAGGAAGTCCGATGCTCGAATTGCGACGTTTGGTGCTGATCTGCGAATTCGCCCGTCGGGGCAGCATCGCCGCGACCGCCGCGTCGCTCGGCTACAGCCCGTCGGCGGTTTCGCAACAACTCGTGGCGCTTGAACGGGAGACCGGCACGGCCCTGATCGACCGCACCGCGCGCAGTGCCGAGCTCACCGATGCGGGCCGCCGGCTGGTCGCACACGCCGAGCGGATCCTGTCCATGGTCGAGGAGGCCGAGTCCGACCTGTCGGCGCACGCGGGCACCCCGGCGGGGCGGGTCGTGCTCACCGCGTTCCCCACGGCGGCGGTGGCCTTCGCGCCCGCGCTGGCGCGCACGTTGCGCCGGCACACCGATCTGACGCTGCGGCTGCGGCAGAGCAGGTCAGGGCGGGGCATGCGGGAGGTGCAGTCGGGGGAGGTGGACATCGCGCTGGTCGACGACTGGTACGGGCGCGTCCGCGACAGCGAGAGCCTGCGCGTCTTCCCGCTGCTGCGCGATCCCCTGGTGCTGGTGGTGCCGCGTAAACATCGCCTGGCCGATCCTGACGTGCCGCTCGATCTGCGCGAGCTGCGGGACGAGCCGTGGATGGCCACGCCTGACGGTGAGCCGTCGCGGCTGGCGGTGGACCGGCTACTGGTGGACGTGGGCGGCACCCGGCCGACGCCGTGGGAGTTCGAGGGACTTGGGACGATACTCTCGCTCGTCGCCAAGGGCATCGGCATCGCCGCCGTGCCCGCGCTCGCGCTGTCGGCAGGGATACGCGGGCTCGCCGTGCGCCATTTCCCCGGTAATCCGGTCGGGCGCGACGTGCACGCCGTGGCCCGGGGCTCCAGCGTGCACCGGCCCTCGGTGTCGGTCACGCTGCGGGCGATCCACGTGGCCGCCCGGTACATCGCCGCCGACCTGGAGCCGTTGCGGCTGGCGGATCGGCACAGGACCGACGACGACTAGGTTTCGGCACCCGGGGAGAACGCCGCTGGCGGTAGCGTCTGCTGTCATGGGGCCGACGTACGAGATCGAGCAGTTGCTGCTCTCCCAGCCGAGCGTCCGCACGGTCGCGGGCGTCGACGAGGTGGGCCGGGGCGCCTGGGCCGGTCCTGTCACGGTGTGCGCGGTCGTCACCGACCTGTCCGAGCCGCCACTGGGACTGACGGACTCCAAGCAGCTCACCGCCGCCAGACGCGGGCCGCTGGCGACCGAGCTGGCCGCGTGGGCGGCCGGCATCGGGTACGGCGAGGCCACGCACACGGAGATCGACACGCTCGGCATGACGGAGGCCCTGCGCCGGGCCGCCAGGCGCGCCCTGGAGGCGCTCCCCGCCCGCCCGGACGTGGTGATCCTGGATGGCAAGCACGACTACATCGGCGCCCCCTGGCCGGTGCGCCTGGAGGTCAAGGGGGACGCGGCCAGCGTCTCGGTCGCCGCCGCGTCCGTGCTGGCCAAGGTCCGGCGGGACGCCTACATGGGGACGATCGGGCACGAGGAATACGCCTTCGCCGACAACGCCGGCTACCCCTCACCGGTCCACCAGGAGGCCCTGGCCCGGCTGGGGCCCACACCGCATCACCGGCTCTCGTGGTCCTACCTGGACGATCTTCCGCAGTGGCGGCACCTGAAGCTCCATCGGGACCCGCTCGCGTGCGAGGGCCAGGTCACTCTGTTCAGCTGACGGGCCTGGCATCATCGGGTGGGTGCGCATCGGGGTCTTTCTCATCGCGGCGCAGTTCCCCGGCCAGGAGGCCGGGCGGGTGCTGGCCGACACCGTGGAGCTGATCGCGGCGGCCGAGGAGGCGGGATTCGACGACGCGTGGATCGCCGAGCACCACTTCATGTCCTACGGCGTCTGCCCGTCCGCGATCACGCTGGCGGCCGTCGCGGCCGGCCGGACGACGCGGATCGGGCTCGGCACCGCCGTCAGCGTGTTGTCCACGCACCATCCCGTGGCGCTGGCCGAGCAGGCGGCCATGCTGCACCACCTGTCGGGCGGGCGGTTCACCCTCGGCGTCGGCAGGGGCGGGCCGTGGGTGGATCTGGAGGTGTTCGGGACCGGTCTCGAGCGGTTCGAGCGGGGGTTCGGGGAGTCCCTCGACCTCTTGCTCGACGCGCTTTCCCGGGATCGGGTCGCCGCCGAGGGCGAGTTCT
The DNA here is from genome assembly GCF_030718205.1 of Nonomuraea turcica. GTDB lineage: Bacteria > Actinomycetota > Actinomycetes > Streptosporangiales > Streptosporangiaceae > Nonomuraea. The sequence goes on along the minus strand of NZ_JAUZQF010000006.1, from coordinate 231,322 downwards.
TCCGCTTCCGTGAGGTGCGGATGGTGCCGGAGGCCCGCATGCGGCCGGTGGTCGCGTGCACCTCGGAGCCGACCGTCGCGATGGCGGCCGAGCGCGGGCTGCCGATGTTGCTGGGCATGCACATCGGCGACGCGGAGAAGGCGTCCATGGTGGCGCGCCACGGAAGCGCCGGCGGGCACATCGCGGCGGCCGTCGGCTACGTGGCCGACTCCACGGCGCAGGCGGTGCGCGAGCTCAAAGAGTCGATGCCGAAGTGGCTGGGGCCGGGGCTGGCGGGATACACGCCGGTGGACGGCCGGCCAGCGCCCTCGCGCGACGTCGGCGCATACGTGGACCTGCTGACCCGCATCCACCCGGTCGGATCGGCCGAGCACTGCGCCGAGGCCATACTGCGTACCGCGGCGAACACCGGGATCGAGCACGTCATCCTGATGGTCGAGGGCCTCGGAGAGCACCGGCGCACGCTGGAGAACGTGCGCCGGCTCGGGCACGAGGTGCTGCCGATGGTCCGGCGAGCCGGCCTGGCCGGCTCGCCGGAAGCGCTCAGCAGTCCACGAGCTCCGGTTTCTGGTTGAGGATCTGGGCTCGCGGGGTGACGAAGTCGGCCAGGGCCTTGGCCGCCGCCGGGTCGAAGACCGCGACCCGATGGCAGTTCTGGAAGGCCAGCCGTACGCCGAAGTGACGCTCCAGCGCGCCGCGCATCGAGTCGCTCGCCAGGCAGCGCAGGAGCTCGCCGCGGGCCTCCTCGGACGGCGGCGGCACCTGGTTGTCGGCGAACTCGGCCCCGGTGTGCTCACGCTGCTTGACCAGCTCGCTGATCAGCGACCAGGCGTAGGGAAGTGAGTCGCGTACGCAGGCGAGGAACGCCGCGTCGTCGACGTCACCGGCCCTGGCTTGGTCGAGCAGATCGTTCGGAACGGTCAGCGACATGCTGTCTCCTCTCGAAAGGGTCGGAACTGACGCTAGGTGAGCGAGGGGAAATCTCCAGATGCCTGACGGGCACAGTCATGTGATCAGGGGCCGTAGACGAAGTCCGGGTCCACCTGCTCGGCGAGGTCGGTCCCGGTCCGCTCGTTGGCCCATGCGCGGGCGTTGCGCAGGTGGAACTCGACGGTCTGCCGGCCGAAGCGCTCCCAGTCCTTGTCCTGCTCGTCGAGGGTCTTGCGGAGCAGGGCCAGCGCGTCGGCGTTGACCGGCTCCAGGTCGTCGAGCGTGAAGTGGCGGCCCTGCTCCATGGCGCGCACGGCGGCCGAGTGCTCCATCCAGGTGAGCAGGTCGTCGCCCACGTGCTCGCGCAGGAAGTCGACGTCGGACCGGTCGTGGACCTTGTTACCGATGACGGCGAGCGCGACGTCGTGCTTGGCGGCGTAGTCGCGATATTGCCGGTAGACGCCTACGCCCTGCAGCGTGGGCTCAGCGACGAGGAACGTCAGGTCGAAGCGGGTGAACAGGCCCGAGGCGAAGGAGTCGGCCCCCGCCGTCATGTCCACCACGACGTATTCGCCCGGGCCGTCGATCAGGTGGTTGAGCAGCAGCTCCACCGCGCCGACCTTGGAGTGGTAGCAGGCCACGCCGAGGTCTTCCTCGGTGAACGGGCCGGTGGCCAGCAGGCGCACGCCGTCGGGCGTGGTGAGGCCGTAGGGGTCTGCGGCCAGGTCCTTGAAGCTCAGCAGCGTGGAGCCGCGCCCCGGCGGGGTGGTCTTGACCATGGCCGCGGCGGAGGAAATGCGGGGGTTGGCGCCGCGGAGGCGGTCCTTGATCTCGGTGAGATGGGCACCGAGCGGCTCGGGCTGCCGGTCGAGGCCGAGGACCAGGGCCAGGTGCTGGTTGATGTCGGCGTCCATGGCGACCACGGGCGCGCCCTGGCTCGCCACGTGCCGTGCGAACAGGGCCGACATCGTGGTCTTGCCGCTGCCGCCCTTGCCGACGAAGGCCACTCTCACGGGAACTCCATGGTGAGGATGAAAATCGTTTCCGAATGGGTCGCCACCATCATGCCACACTCGGATCATGCATAACGAGGAATTGGCGCAGGCGGCGCGGCTGCGAGAAGAGGGCAAAAAGGACGAAGCCCGGCAATTGTTGCTTGAATTGGTGCGGCAGTATCCCGACGACGTCGACGTGGCCTATCAGACCGCGTGGGTGCACGACTCGCTCGGGCTGGAGGCCGAGGCGGTGCCCCACTATGAGCGGGCGCTGGCGGGCGAAGGGCTGAGCGAGGAGGACCGGCTCGGAGCCCACACGGGGTACGGGAGCACGTTGCGGGTGCTCGGGCGGTTCGAGGAGGCGCTGGCGGCGTTCGAGCGCGGGCTGGCGGAGTTTCCCGGGAATCCGGCGTTGCGCACGTTCATGGCGATGGCGCTGCACAACGCCGGACGGTCGGGCGAGGCGGTCTCGACGCTGCTCAAGGTCGTCGCCGAGTCGGACAAGACCGGCGGTTACCAGCGAGCCATCGCGTACTACGCGGACAACCTGGACGAGACGGTCTAGCCGCAGGTGGCGTCCAAATTGACCGGGTCGTCCGTGTGTGGCTCGGGGGTCCGGGCCGAGGTGGCCGACTTGGCTGAGCGGCGGTCGTCCAGCGCCTCGGAGACTTTGCGCCGGATGAAGGACCAGTCGGGGTAGGCGGTGTTGATCAGCGGCGGCACGAAGTTGAGGCTGCGCATCCTGGTGCCCTTCACCTTCTGAGCCAGGTCCACGATGGCCGGAAGCAGGTCCTGGGGAATGTCGGTGGAGATGGCGCGCTTGGTGGCGGCGGCCAGGCTCTCGAAGCTGTTGAGCACGGTCATCGGGTCGGCCTGCTTGGCCACGGCGTTGAGCAGGCACTTCTGGCGGCCCATGCGGACGTAGTCGTCGCTGTCGGTCCGTGAGCGGCCGAACCACAACGCCTGCTCGCCGGAGAGCTTGCGGGTGCCGGCGGGGATGAGGCCCTCGCGGTGGCGGCCGTACACGATGGGGTCCTTGATCGTGACCTGCACGCCGCCCATGGCGTCGACGATCTCCGCGAAGCCCTTCATGTCGATCATTGCGTAGTAGTTCACGGGGATGCCGAGGATGTCGCCGATCGTCTGCTTGAGCAGGGTCGGTCCCGGCTTGTCGCGTCCGGCGCGGGACACCACGTCCGGGTTGTCCTCGGCGTACTGGAAGACCTCGTTGAGCAGGCCGGGAGTCTCGGTGCCGCTGCCGGTGAAGCCCCAGGGAAAGCGGTCCCTGGCCGGGCCGCGGGGGAACCGCACCCGCTGGAGGTTGCGCGGCAGGCCGAACAGGGTGGTCGCGCCCGTCTCGACGTTGACGCTGGCCACGGTCATGCTGTCGGTACGCACGCCGGGCCTGCTCGGCGCCGAGTCCGCGCCGAGAAGCAGGAAGTTGACGCGCTGCGCGCCGTTCCACGGGTCGTCGGCCATGACGGGGGAGGCGCCCGTGGCGGTGAACAGGCTGGTCACGACGTCGCGCGAGAGGTAGGCCACCCGGGCGGCGTAGACGGTGGGCGCCAGCACGAGCGCGCAGAGCGCGATGGTCAGCGCGGTGGTCAGGAAACGGCCGATCTTGTCCGGGCGTGGCGGGCGCACCAGCACGAAGGACCAGACGATCACACCGGTCCAGGCCAGGGCGATCGCCACCAGTCCCACGGTGAGCCAGGCGAGCCAGCGAGGCTGTACGGCGAGAGACAGGAGGTTCGTGCTGAACGCGGTGAACACGGTGAGGATCCCGGCCAGCATCACGACATGAGCCGCCATGAGCGCCAGGCCGGCCTTGCGGCGCTCGACGGCCAGATGCGCCACCCCCCACAGCACCGCCGACGCCAGTGTCAGCGCGATGCTCGCCCCCAGGCCGATACCGCGCTCTTTCTCCGTCATGCCTGGTCAAACCCCCATTACGTGGCTATCCACGCAACCCTAGGAATGGGATGTGCGTGATTGACGGTGCGAAGGGGAAGGTGTCGGTCAAGTCACCGTCAAGACCTCCTTGAGATATAACGTGAATGTGCGCAAACGACACGGTAGCTATGGGTTGGACGCTCCGTGGGCCATGGTGGGTTTGCTTTTCGGCGCGATCGTGCTGGTCGCCCTGGCCGTGATCTCGTTCGCCGTGGACATCCTGGCGGCGGGCGTCGTGTTCCTGTTCGGCGCGCTCTACACCGTGGCCAGTGCGGTCAGTTACCTCTACACGACGCGGCGCGGCAAGTTCGCCGTCTGGGCCGAGGAGCTCCAGCGGCTGGGCGGCGATGAGCGGCTGCTCGATCTCGGCTGCGGGCGGGGCGCGGTGCTGCTCCTGGCGGCCGAGCGACTGGACACCGGCCGAGCGACGGGTGTCGATCTGTGGCCGGGCTCCAGTGGACGGGGCCAGTCCGCCAACGGGCAGTCGGCGACCAGGTCGAACGCCGCGGCCGAAGGCGTCGAGGACCGCGTCGAACTGGTCACGGGCGACCTGCGCGACCTGCCGTTCGGTGACGACGCCTTCGACGTGGTCGTGTCCAGCCTGGCCATCCACAAGATTCACGACGCGCAGGGGCGCGAGCGGGTCATCAGCGAGGCGCACCGCGTGTTGCGGCCCGGCGGGCTAATGCTGATCGCCGACTCCCGGCACACGCCCGCGTACGAGACCGCGTTACGCGGGCTCGGCGTCGTGGACGTCCGTCACCGCGACGCCGGCTGGCGCTTCTGGCACGGCGGCCCGTGGTTCCGCACGGACATTCTCGAAGCTCGCAAACCTTCCTGAGAGAAACGTTTGCCGCCGGTCCGCTGGGTATCCATGGCTCTCCATGAGCGACGTGGAAACCGGCACGATCAGCACCAAGGTGCCCGCGCGGCTGGACCGGTTGCCGTGGTCTCGGTGGCACTGGATGATCGTCATGGGTCTCGGCACCGTCTGGATACTCGACGGGCTCGAGGTCACCATCGTCGGAAACCTGTCCGCCCAGCTGGCCAAGCCGGGCAGCGGCGTGGACATCACCCAAGCGCAGGTCGCGGGCCTGGCCGCGGCACTCTACGTGGCGGGGGCCTGCTCGGGGGCGCTGTTCTTCGGCTGGCTGACCGACAGGTTCGGCAGGAAGAAGCTGTTCATCATCACGCTGATCGTCTACTTGGTGGCGACGCTGATGACGGCGTTCTCGTTCAGCGCGTGGTGGTTCTTCCTGTTCAGGTTCATGACGGGGTTCGGCATCGGCGGCGAGTACGCGGCCATCAACTCGGCCATCGACGAGCTCATCCCGAGCCGGCACCGGGGGCGCATCGACATCATCATCAACGGCAGCTACTGGCTCGGCGCGGCGGGTGGCGCGCTGCTGACCGTGCCGCTGCTGAACGACCTGCCCGTGAACATCGGCTGGCGGGTCGCGTTCGGTCTCGGCGTGGTGCTGGGGCTGGCGATCCTGCTGGTCCGGCGGCACGTGCCGGAGAGCCCGCGCTGGTTGTTCATCCACGGCCGGGACAGGGAGGCCGAGGAGATCGTCGACCAGATCGAGCGGGAGATCGGCAAGGACCTGCCTGAGCCCGATCAGTCGATGACCGTGCACCAGCGCAAGTCGATCGGGTTCATCAGGATCGCGCACACGATGTTCGCGCTCTACCCCAAACGGACCGTGCTCGGTTTCTCCCTCTTCATCGGGCAGGCGTTCCTCTACAACGCGATCACGTTCGGGTACGCGCAGATCCTGTCCACGTTCTACAAGATCGACACGAACACCGGCTACTACTTCGCGGTCATCGCGATGGGGAACTTCCTCGGCCCGCTGCTGCTCGGCCACCTCTTCGACACCGTCGGCAGGATCCCCATGATCTCGGCCACCTACATCGGGTCGGGGCTGCTGCTGCTCGGCACAGCCTGGCTGTTCAACGAGGGCGCGCTCACCGCGGTCACGTTGACCGCATGCTGGTCGGCGGTGCTGTTCGTGGCCTCGGCGGGGGCGAGTTCCGCGTACCTGACTGTCAGCGAGATCTTCCCGATGGAGACCAGGGCCATGGCCATCGCGTTCTTCTTCGCGATCGGCACGGCCGGCGGCGGCATCGCGGGTCCACTGATCTTCGCCTCGCTCGTGGAGACCGGCGTGCCCGGCGACACCGCGCTCGCATTCACCATCGGCGCGCTGGTGATGATCGCCGGTGGGCTGGTCGAGCTGTTCCTCGGGGTCAAGGCCGAGCGGAAGGGGCTGGAGGCCATCGCGGCGCCGCTGACGACCGCCGGGGTGACGCGGGCCGCATGACCTTGAGCTCTTGCGTGCTGCAGCGCCCTTGCCGGGCTGGAAACGAGCTTGAGCCTGACACTGTGTGAGGAGGTATGCCAGATGTACCTACTTCGAGGAGGAACATCGTGGAGATGGCGGAGCGAGTTGATGAGGTACTGCAGGCGGGTGGGGCGCCTGGCTTCCACGGGCTCGTGGTGATGCGGGGTGGGGAGGTCGTTCTCGAGCGTTACGGGGCGGGGGTCGATTACCGGCTGGGTGATTCACTGGGGCATGTCGTGTTCGATCGAGACACGTTGCACGACATGCGGTCGGTCTCCAAGAGCATCGTGGCGCTGCTGTACGGCATCGCGCTGGGCGATGGGCTGGTACCGGAGCCGGGGGCGGGGCTGGTGGCGCAGTTTCCGGAATATCGGGATTTGGTGGAGGATCCGGAGAAGGCTCATCTCACCGTCGAGCATGCGATCACCATGACGCTCGGACTCGAATGGAACGAGGACGCCCCCTACACGAGCACGGCCAACAGCGAGATCGCGATGGAGTTCGCCCCCGACCGCTACCGCTATGTTCTGGAGCGGCCGGTCGTCGAGGAGGCGGGAAAGTTCTGGCACTATTGCGGGGGCGCGACCGCGCTGCTCGGTGGGATCATCGCGCGCGGGACGGGGCAGCCCTTGGAGGACTACGCCGCCACGGCGCTCTTCCGGCCGCTCGGGATCACCGACTTCGACTGGTCCAAGGGAATGCACGGGGTGGTGTCGGCTGCGGCCGGGATCCGGCTGCGGCCGGTCGACCTGGCCGCCATCGGGCAGCTCGTGCTCGACGGCGGCCGCGGGATCGTGCCGGGCGAATGGCTCCAGGAGATGCTCCGGCCGCGGGTGAACATCGCCGAGGGGTTCGAGTACGGCTACCAGTGGTATCTGGTCACCGGCGACCGTCCCCACGTCAAGGGCATCGGGAACGGCGGGCAGGAGCTGCTCGTCCTCCCCGGGGAAGAGCTGGTCGTGGCCGTGACGGCGGGCGAATACGACGGTGACACGGCCAGCTCCAGAGCCGTGCTCAAGGCCGTGCTCACGGAATGAGCAGAATCCGGCCTGTGGCCGCGCGGCTCTCCAGGAGGCGGTGGGCCTGCGCGGCCTCCTCAAGCGGCAGCGTGCGGTCGATGAAGGCCTGGCTGCGTCCCGACGCCAGCCGGGCCAGCATCTCCGGATAGTGGGTGCCGAACGCCGCCGCGGCCCAGGCCGGACCGCTGCAGCCCGTCAGCGTCACGCCGCGTTCCAAGAGGTCGGCGGCCGTGATGGCGGGAGGTTCCCCGCTCAGCAGCCCGTAGTAGAGCATGCGGCCCGAACCCGGGGTGAGGCGGTCGAGCACTTGTCTGGCCGTCGTCCCGGCGATGGACTCGAAGACCACGTCCACGTCCGGCAGCTCCGCGGGCCAGCCGGCTGTGCTGTGGTCGATGGCGATGTCGGCGCCCAGCGTGACGGCTCGTTCCCGCTTGGCGGACGAGCCGGCCGTGGCGATCACCCGCCCGGCACCGTACTCCTTCGCATGCTGCACCAGATAGCCGCCCACCGCGCTGGTGCCCGCCTCCACCAACACGGTCTCCGTGCCGTCGAGGCGCGCCCGGTGGAGGAGGGCGAGGGCGATCGAGCCGGGCGCCGCCACCGCCACCGCTTCGACGGGTGACACACCGTCCGGTACCGGGCACGCCATGGCGGCAGGCAGGACCACGTACTCCGCGTAGGCCCCGACGCCGCCGGTCACGCCCACCAGCGTGGTCCCGAGCACCTTCTCGTCGACGCCCGGGCCTACCTCGACCACCTCGCCAACCGCCTCCGCGCCGATCACTTCGGGCAGCGCGAGCGGGAACGGCAGCGTGCCGGCCCTGATCTGGGTCTCGGCGTAGCTCACGCCGATGGCCTGGGCGCGGACGAGCACCTGGCCTTCCCCTGGTCGGGGACGCGGCAGGTCGGCCATCTGGAGACGCTCCGGACCGCCTGTCTTGGACAGGACGACAGCACGCATGGCTTCTCTCCTAAACTGAACCAGTGGTCCAGTTAATATATGGACCGCTGGTCAACTTTGTCCATACGAAAGAATGACCGGATGGAACGTCGGGAGCGGGCCGATGCCGCGCGCAACAGGCAGGCGATCCTGCGGGCGGCCGAGGAGCTGCTGCGGCGGCACCCGCCCGAGCAGGTCTCCGTCGAGCGTGTGGCGGCCGCCGCCGGTGTCGGCAAGGGGACGGTTTTCCACCGGTTCGGGAGCCGTACGGGGCTCTTGCTGGAGCTCATGGGTGAGCGGGCCCGCGAGCTGGAGCAGGCCGTCACTGACGGGCCGCCGCCGCTCGGCCCGGGGGCGCCGCCGGTGGTGCGGCTGGTGGCGTTTTTCGAGGCGGTGGCCGTGCTGGCGGCACGCAACGGGAACCTCATGGCGGCGCACGAGCACGCCCAGGTCACCGGTAAGACGGCCAGGGAGGACAACCCGATCTACGTGTTCTGGCATCGGCACGTGTCGGAGTTGATCGCGGCGGGGCGGCCCGACGTGGACGCCGAGCAGATCGCGCACATGTTGCTCGGTGTGCTGCACATGGAGCCGATCGCGAGCCGGCTGCGGGCGGGAGAGCACGAGAGGCTCGCCGCCAGCTACGCCGATCTCGTCAAAGGGCTGATGGGCGGCGGCTCGTCAGAGGGCTGACTGGCGGAGAGCGGCCACAGCCGCTCTGATCGCGGGGTGCTCGCCGTACCCCCTCCGGAAGGCCGCCAGCGTGCGGCGGCTCAGCGGCAGGCGGGTGAGTGTGACCCCGGGCGGGGGCGAGGTCGCGGCCAGGCGCGGCACGAGTGCGACGCCCTGGCCGGCTGCCGCGAAGGCCAGGATGGTGTCGAAGTCGTCGATGTGGTGCCTGACGCGCGGCTCGAAGCCGGCCGCCTGGCATGCCCTGATCGCCATGGTGTGGCAGAGGGTGCCGGGCTTGTTCATGATCCACGAGTCGTCGCGAGCGTCGGCGATCGAGGCTCGGTCGGTCAGGTACATCGGCTCGCTGAACAGCGGCTCGGTCTCGATGGCGGCGTCGGTGACCGGCGGGACGAAGTCATAGTCGTGCACGAGCGCCACATCCAGCTCCCCCGCCCGCAGCGCGGCCGAGACGTCGGCGGGGTCGATCTCGGCGACCATCGGCTCCAGCCCCGGGTGGGCCGCCGTGAGGGCGGCGAGGGCGCCGGGTAGGAGCACGCGGGCCGCCGTCGGGAACGCGCCGATCCGCAGCGGACCCGACGGCCCGCCACGCACGGCGGCGAGTGCGGCCGAGGCACGCTCGAGCTGTTCGAGCACTGCCTGCGCGTGCTCGACGAGCAGGTGGCCCGCCGGGGTCAGCGTCACAGTGCGTCCTGTGCGTTCGAGCAGCGGCACGCCGGCCTCCCGCTCCAGCGCGCTGAGCTGCTGGGAGACGGCCGACGGCGTAAAGGTGACCGCCTCCGCGACCGCGGCGATCGTGCCGCGCCTGGCCAGTTCGCGGAGGAGGAGGAGCTTACGCGGGTCGAGCATAAGCTCAGCTTACGCTTGAACTTAGGAATCCGAACTGGACCTAACGGGTTGCGTCGGGTCAGGCTCAAAGCATGTTGAGAGGAATCCATGTGCCGCTGGTCACCCCGTTCAACACGGCGGATGAGGTGGCTGTAGAGGCGATCGAGAAGCTCGCTCACCAGGTGCTCGACGACGGCGCGGCCGGGCTGGTCGCCTTGGGCACCACCGGTGAGGTGGCCGCGCTCGACCCCGAGGAGCGGGCCCGGGTGATCGAGGTGTGCGTACGGGTCTGCCGGCAGCGGCAGGCGCTGCTGACGGTCGGGGTGACGGGAAACGACGTGCGATCGACGGCGCGGGCGTTGCGCAGCCTGCCCGAGGGGGTCGGGGCCGCCCTGGTGACCGTCCCGTACTTTCTGCGGCCCGGCGAACGCGGCGTTGTCGCGTACTTCGAGGCGCTGGCCGAGGAGACGCCGGTGCCGCTGGTGATCTACCACATCCCCTACCGGACCGGGCAGGCCGTGAGCGCCGCGACGCTGCGCCGGCTGGGGACGCATCCGATGGTCGCCGGCGTGAAGTACGCGGCGGGCGGGATCGATCAGGATGCGGTCGACCTGCTGGGGGACCTGCCCGACGGGTTCGAGGTGGTCGGCGGCGACGACGCGTTCATCTCGCCGCTGCTCGCCCTTGGCGCTTCGGGTGGGATCCTGGCCTCGGCGCAGCTGCGTACCAGGGACTTCGTCGAGCTGGCCGGCGCCTGGCAGGCGGGGGACGCGGGCCGGGCGCGGGCGCTCGGGCACCGGCTGGCGCGGCTCTCGGCGGCGCTCTTCGCCGAGCCCAACCCGACCGTGATCAAGGGCGTGCTGCACGCCCAGGGCCTGATCCCGACCCCGGACGTGCGGCTGCCGCTCCTGCCCGCCGGCGAGGCGGCGGTGTCACAGGCTCGCCTGGTAGCGGTACATCCAGGCGAGTGATTCCTGGCTCGCGCTCTTCTTGAGGAAGATCGGCAGCATCAGGTCGCGGAAGACCCGGGCGACCGGGCCCGCGGCCTTGCTGTTGCTGATCGTCCTGGAGTACGCCACGACCTGTTCCACCCGGGGCCGCCGCTCGGCCTCGTAGCGCTCGAACGCCTCGCGGTGATCCCGGCTGTCGCGCAGGCACCTGGCCAGGACGATCGCGTCCTCGATGGCCAGCGAGGCGCCCTGGCCCGCGCTGGGCGAGGTGGCGTGGGCGGCGTCCCCGAGGAGCAGGACCCGGCCACGGTGCCAGACGGGCACCGGCGGCAGGTCGTGGATCGGCAGGCCCAGCTCGACCTCGCTGCGCCCAATGAGCTCGGCGGAGGCGTTTGCGTCGTCCTCGAACGCCCTGACCAGCTCCGCCCGCCAGCCCTCTGGAACGTCGCCGAGCCGCCTGGGCAGGTTCGCGAACCACCAGGTCTCACCGGACTCGGCCACCGAGTAACCGAAGAACGCGCGCTTGCCGAACACCATGTTGTACACGCCGGGCTCGCCGGCGAGGCCGCTGTCCTTGACGATCCCGCCGAAGCTGTACAGGCCGCTGTAGCGGGGTGCCGGGGCCTGCGGGTCGAGGATCGCGCGGGTGCGCGAGTGCACGCCGTCGCAGGCGATGAGCAGGTCGCCGGTGGCCTCCGAGCCGTCGTCGAACCTGGCAATGATCTCGCCGCCGCGGTCGTCGTACGAGATCAGGCGCTTGCCGTAGGTGATGGGGATGCCGCGCTGCTCGGCTTCGTCGCGGATGGCGCGGTAGAGGTCGGAACGCTGGACGGTGTGGCTCACGGTGCCGTCGTCGAGCCGCAGGCCGTTGGCCACCTCGCCGAGCCGCTTGCCCGAGCCGCTCCACATGACCATGCGCGGGGTGGGGATGGCCGTTTTCAGCACCTGGCGGTGCGCGCCCAGCACGCGCAGGGCGGCCAGGCCGTTCGAGGCGATGTTGAGGAAGGAGCCCACGTTCTCCGCGCCCTGCCCGTACGCCTCGAAGATCTCGGCGTCGATGCCCACCTCGCGCAGGGCCATGGCGGTAACCGGGCCTGCGATGCCGCAACCTATGACCAAAGCCTTCATTATGGTAACCTTTCGTTCGGTCGAACGAAATATATGACGAAGGCGGGCCCTGTGTCGAGAGGTATTTCGGAGCATCGAAAGAAATTGTTCGAGGAACTCGCCATGGCGGGGCGGGACAGCAGCAACGCCGCCGTGATGTACCACACCGCGATGGGCGAGCGCATGGGCCTCGGCATGACCGAGGAGAAGACCCTCGACCTGCTGCAACGCCTCGGCCCTATGACGGCGGGCGAGATCGCGCAGCACACCGGGCTGGCGCCGGCGTCGGTCAGCGGCCTGATCGACCGGCTGGAGGGCAAGTGGCTGGTGCGGCGGATCCGCGACACCAAGGACCGGCGCCGGGTCATCGTCGAGATCAACCATGAGCGGCTGGCCGGCTTCGGCGAGCTGTTCGAGCCGTTCGTGGCCGCGCTCGCCGAGCTGTACGACCGCTACACGGACGACCAGCTCGAAGTCATCCTCGACTACGTCACCCGGTCGACCGCCCTGCAACGCGAGGCCACCGCAGGGCTGGTCGACGGTGATTAGCGGTCGGCGTCCCTGATGGCCGTGCCGACCTCGCCCACCCGGTCGGCGAGCAGGCCGATCGCGCCCACCGCCCGGGCCATCGGGTCGTCGTCCGCGCCGCCGAGCGCCTTGGACCTGAGGTAGGCCCGCTTGATCTCCACCCAGCGCTCGGCCTGGTCAGGCGTCAGGCGGCCGCGCAACTCGGCCAGCTTCAGCAGGTTGGCCTCGGCGTCCGTGGTCAGCGTCTGCGCCTCGCCGACGTAGTGGTCGTCGATCACCGCTTCCAGCTCGGCGTCGTTCATCGCGGGCACGATGCGCTCGGCCAGCTTGTTCATGTTCCGGTACGAGCCCTGCAGCCGGTACGGCGGCTCGGTGCGCGCCGCGTCGGACTGGGCGGCCGAGGCGATGTACGCCTGGTTGTTGGCCAGCACGACCTCCTGCACGCGGACCAGCTTCGCCAGGACGCTGAGGATCTGGTCCAGCTCCGGCTTCGTGTACGGGTGCTTGAGCTGGTCCGGCTGGACCGTCGTGTCACCCTTCGCGAGGCGGACGAGCAGCTCCACATCCGCGCGGTCGCGGCCCGAGAGCGGGGCCAGCACCGGGTTGGAGGTGAGGGCGTTATCCACGTAGCTCAGCGCGAACAGCTCGTCCTTGCCCGACAGGACGTCGCCCAGGTTCCACACGTCGGCCCGGTTGGCGAGCATGTCGGGGATGCGGAAGCGCCGGCCGGACTCGGTGTACGGGTTGCCCGCCATGCACACCGCGAACCGCTTTCCACGCAGGTCGTAGGTGCGGGTGCGGCCGTTCCACACACCCTCGATGCGGCGCTGGGCGTCGCAGAGCGAGATGAACTTCTGCAGGAGCTCAGGGGAGGTGTGCTGGATGTCGTCCAGGTAGAGCAGGGTGTTGTTGCCCGTTTCGAGGGCGAACGAGATCTTCTCCACCTCCTGCCTCGCCGTCGCGTCGGGCGCGTCCGCCGGGTCGAGCGAGGTCACCTCGTGGCCCAGCGCCGGGCCGTTCACCTTGACGAAGACCAGGCCGAGGCGGCTGGCCACGTACTCCATCAAGGTCGTCTTGCCGTAGCCGGGGGGTGAGATGAGCAGCAGGAGACCCATCTGGTCGGTGCGGTTGCCTGCCCCGGCCGCGCCCAGTTGCTTGGCCAGGTTGTCGCCGATCAGCGGCAGGTACACCTCGTCGAGCAGGCGGTTGCGGACGAAGGCGCTCATGACCTTGGGCTTGTACTCGTCCAGGCGCAGGCGGTTTCTCTCCGCCTCGACCAGTTCGCTCCTGCTGCGCTGGTAGGCGCGGTAGGCGGGGACCCGGTCCTGTTGGAACTGGCGGGTCCTGGTGAGGATCTCGTCCAGCTGGATGTGGAGTTTGCGGTCCTTGATCCGGGGGTGGGTGCCCAGGAGACCGTCCACGGTCTCGGCGGTGGCGGCGCTGGAGTCGTGGCGGGGGAGGTCGCCGCACACCTGCACGGCGATGGCCTCGGCGGTCTCCGGGCCCTCGTGGAAGGCGCTCAGCCAGGCGTGGGCCAGTTGCAGGCGTTCGGGAAGGGCAAGTGCTTTGAGGTCCTCTTCGAACTCGCGCAACTTGACCGGGCCGAGGGCGTGGCGGAAACCGTCGAGGAGGTCGCGCGCCGCCTTGCTGGTCACAAAGCCCATGGGGCTGCCGGCCAGCTCCTCGACAAGATACTCACCCGCCACCGCGACGCCGGCCGGGCTCGGTGCAGGTGTGCGGAGGCCCGCCATGAAGCCGGCGATCAACGTCCCGAGCTCGGTGGCGAGGGAGCCCAGGGTGGGGGTGATGCCGAAGACCGTGCGCGCACGGACCAGCGACACGGCCCGGGTGGTGAATGTTTTACGTGAAACCTCGTCCGCCCCGAAGGCCCAGAACAGCTGGGCCATGGCTCGCACCTCAGCCGGATACCGCAGCAGCCCGGCTCCTTCCCGCAGCCGCACCAGCGTGTCCAGGATGGCCGTGGCGTCGTGGTCGTGGACCCCACGCTCGTATCCCTCGTCATATCGGGACTCGGCGGCCTGACGCACCAGGTCGGCCAGGGGTGCGCCCGGCGTGACGGAGTCCAGGAGCGAGGCGGCCAGGTGCTCGGCACGGTAGACGTCGGGCGTCTCCGATACCAGGAGCTGGTCCCAGAAGGGCCGGGTGTGCTCGAAGGAGGGCGGGACGGGGGAGCGGTAGTCGGTGCCTGTGATCGCGAAGTACATGGCGTTGTCGTGCGGCACCAGCGTCAGGTCGATTTGCTGGGTGTTGACGGCGAAGCGGTGGTGGCCGAGCCGCAGGGTCTCGCCGCCGTCGGAGAAGAGGTCCAGGCGGTCCCGGAGGGCCCGTGCCGCCTCCTGTTGCGCCGACTTGACCCGGCCATCAAGCTCCTCGGCTCGTACGGCGTCCCCGAGTGACCGCAGCTCCCCGGCGGCCGAGCGGACCTTGGCCACCATCGGGTCGGTCGCGAAATACGTGTTGACCTCGTCCAGCGAGCTCAGCGAGCCGAGCCGGCGGGTGATGCTGCCGAGGACGCGCTCGGCCGAGGCGAAGAGCCGGTCCGCGCGCCGGGCCAGCTCGTCCAGCTGCGTCTGCTTGCGGGCCGAGAACGCCTCGTAGACGTCGTCCCGCTTGGCCGACAGCTGCGCGGCGAAGTCGTCGAACTCGCCGAAGCGGGACTCCAGGTTCTCCAGCTGGAGCATGAGCCGCCCGAGCTGCTCGTCGCACTTCTCGGGGGTGTCGGCCACCGCGAGCGCCCCGGTGATGGCCTGCCCGAGCAGGGCGAACTCGGCGGCGAACGCGGCCCGGCCCTCCGTGCCGAGCAGCTCGCGCCGCCGCCCGTCGAGCAGGGCGCGGGCCCGGTTCACGCCGCCGAGGACCTCCGCGATCCGGCCCAGGATGGACGTGCGCACGGTGGCGTCGGCGATGTCCAGCGAGCCGACGACCTCCGTGACCACCTCCAGGCCTTCCGCCTGCTCCGCCAGCCGCTCGGCGACGGGCGCGGCCTCGGCGACCGTGGCGATGGCGGCGGCGTCGGTGGCGAGCTGCTCGACGGCCGCGTGGTAGGAGGTGAACGCGTCCTGCCCGGAGAGGAACGCGACCGCCCGGCGGCCGGTCGCGGCCACCTCCTCGGTCACGGAGGTGGACAGCGTGTCCAGCGCGGCGAGGTCGATGTAGCGGGCCTCGCGCAGCGTCACCAGGCGGCCTTGGGCGCGACGGAGCGTGGCCAGCATGGTCACCCAGGCGTCGGCGGTGACCGGGCTGTCGGCCCGCGCCTGGCGTACCAGCTGGGTGGTCTCCTCTGTGGCCTTGGCGAGCGTGTCGGCGGCCAGGCGAGTGAGGTGCTCGACGTTCTCGTACTCGTCCAGCACCTGCTCGGCGGTGGCGCGGACGTCGGCGAGCGGCCCGCGCAGGCCGTGCTCGCCGAGCCAGTGGTAGGAGTCGAAGGCCCGCGTGCAGGCGGCGATCAAGCCCTCGAACGTGCCGGCCGACGGCGCCATCTCCTCGACCATGCGGGTGACCGACAGGCAGTCGGAGATGCCGCGCACGAGCTCGGCGTTGCCGATGCGCTCCAGCGGGCCGGTCCCGGCGGGCTGGGCGGCGGCGTAGGTGTCGGAGACGTACGGCGTCTGCCAGACCTGCATCGGGTGGACCCGGGTGGGCTCCTCGGAGGTGGCGCGGAAGACCACCATCGTGCCGTCGTCGAACAGCGAGTACCCGTGGCAGACGATGGGGTTGGCCACCTCCTTCCTGATCACGTTGTACGGCAGCAGCAGCGAGCGCCCGTCACCCCGGGAGTGGAAGACGTACAGCACGTCCTCGCCGTTGGGCGAGCGGACCACCCGCTCGAACTCCAGGTCCGTCACGTCCGTGTCGAACGTCTTGCTGACCCCGGTCGTCAGGTAGTAGCCGCCAGGGAAGATCAGGCCCTGGTCCTCGGGGAGGCGCTGGCAGGCCTGGCCGATGCCGTCCAGCCTGATCACGGCCTTGGTGCGGGTGTTGAAGACCAGGTGCCGCCACTCGGGCTCCTTGTACGGCCGGATCCGCATGAGGATCAGCGGCCCCACCCTGGCGTACTCGACGTCGGCGTCGGCCAGGCTCTGCAGCGCCTCGGTGACCGGCTCGGCGTAGATGCCGGCGCCGGACTCCGTGTTGTCCTCGATCTTGATGGTGAGGTCGCCGCCGACGGTCTCGACGAACACCTCCCCTTGGATCGAGACGTGGGGGTGGCGGCCGAGCACGTGGTCGTCGCGGGTGGTGACGGTCCACTCGAAGTCGTGCGACGCCGGGAAGACATGGTCCCGCTCACCCCGGTTATCCAGATATTTCGGGATCCCGTCGTTCCCGACCGTCCAGCGCAGCACCCGCAGGTCGGCCGGACCGGTCTGGAACACCGCGAGCAGCTTGCCCTCCACCCGCCTGAGCTGCTGGAGCCTGGTCTCCTTGTAGTAGCGGTAGAGCTCGGCGAAGTCCTTCTTGAACGCCGGGTCGTCCAGCGTCTCCAGCTTGTCGGCGTCGAACCTGAAGGCGTCGCCGTCCCTGGAGAACCGGTGCACCGCGAACACGTCGGCCACCGCCGTCTCGGGCTTGAGACCGATGAAGACGTTGTAGCCGAACAACATCACGTCACCCAGGGAGACGATGTCCCTGGGGACGCAGTTGTTCTCGGTGCGGATCCGCTCCGTGCCCAGCAGGCGCAGCTCCGCGCCGCCGAAGACCTTCAGCCGCTCCCCGTTGAGCGCCTCGGCCGCCGCCGCGAGGCTCTTGGCCTGGGCCTGGAGGCGGTTCCTGAGGACCTCGTAGGTTCCCGCCTCCAGTCGAGCTTCAGTAACCGTGCTCATTTCGCCCCGGCCAGCGCGGCGACCGGCGAGTCGGCCACGCCGAGGCGGCGGGCCGTCTCGAGCAGCTCGCCGAGCGCCGACGACTGCGGGCCTCCGTCCTGGATGAGCCTCATGAGCAGGGCGGACACGGTCAGGTTCTTGATGTCCTCGGTACGGACGCCGCCGATCACGTTCGCGAGGTCGGCCGCCAGGTTGGCCTGCCCGTTGACGTAGGGCCCGACGAGCGCCCCGGCGACCTGCGAGTGGTCCACGAAACCGTCGACCACCTTGCCCGCGGTGATCGAGCCGACCACCTTGTCGAAGAACATCGTGTCGCCGCCGACGATGTCGATGTTGGCCTTGGCGAGCCCGGCGGCCAGCACGCTCGCCTGCGACTCGGCCACCTGCCGCGACACGTCGATGTGCTTGAGCCGGATCTCCTTGTCGGCCTCCAGGCGCAGGCGGTACTCCTCGTGGCCCCTGCCGGCGTCGTCCAGCGCCGCGATCGCGGCCGCCTTCTCGGTGAGACCCTCGGCCTCGGCCTTGAGCTTCTCGCCCACCGCGGCCGCCGCGGCCAGCGCCATCGCCTGCTCGCCCTCGGCCTGCGCCTTGAGCCGTGCGCCCTCGACCACCGCCATGGCCTTGGCGCCCTCGGCCTCGGCGGTGAGCTTCTCCTTCAGCGCCGAGGCCTCGGCGCGGCCGACCTTCTCGATGGCCTCGGCGTCGCGCTCCTTGACCTGGACCTGCGCCAGGCCGGCCGCGGCGGACTCGGCCTGGACGCCCTCGGCCAGCCGGATCTTGGCCCGGGTCTCCAGCTCGGCGGCCTGCTGCCGGGCCTCGGCGAGCACGAGCTCCTCGCGGGCCTTGAACTTCGAGGCGGCCTCGGCGGCCTCGGCCGCCTTGATGTCCTTGACCAGGTTCTCCTGGGCCTCGGCCTCGGCGGCGATGATGACCTGCTGGCGGGTGCGCTCGGCCTCCTCGACCACACGCAGCCGCTTGATGGACTCCTCCTGCTCGGCCACGGTCTTGTCGACCGCGATGCGCTCGCGGATGACCTCGGCGATCGCCCGCTTCTCGGTCTCGACTTCCTTGTCCTTGGCGATGCGCGACAGCTCGGTCTCCCGCTCGCGGGCGATGACCTCCAGGACGCGGTCCTTCTCGATGCGCTCGCTCTCGATGGCGATCACGCGCTCGCGGTTCTTCTCGGCGACGGCGATCTCGCGGGCCCGGTTCTCGTTCTGGACGCCGAGCTGCTCGTCGGTCTTGATGTGCGCAGTCTGGGCGCGCAGCCGCTCCTCGGCCTGCACGCGGGCGACCTCCGCCTCCTCGCGGGCCTTGACGGTCTCGATCTCGCGCTTCTGCTTCATCTCGGCGTCGGCCTGGCGGCGCTGCAGTTCGAGGATGGCCTCGCGGGCGTCCACGTTCTGCCGGGTGATCTCTTTTTCCTCGTGGCGCTGGAACTCGTTCGTCCGGACGTGCTCGATGGCCGTCAGCTCGACGATCTTGCGGATGCCCTGCGCGTCGAGGATGTTGTTCTTGTCGAGCTGGAGCAGCGCGGTCTGCTCCAAGTAGTCGATGGCGGCATCTTCCAGGCTGTAGCCGTTGAGGTCGGTGCCGATGAGCCGGACGATCTCGTCACGGAACTCGTCGCGCTTGGTGTAAAGGTCGACGAAGTCGAGGTGCTTGCCGGCGGTCTTGAGCGCCTCGGAGAACTTGGCGTTGAACAACGCCTGCAGCGTGCCCTCGTCGCTGGCCCTGGCGGTGCCGATGGCCTGGGCGACCTTGATGACGTCCTCGGCGGTCTTGTTCACGCGGACGAAGAACGTGATCTTGATGTCGGCCCTGATGTTGTCCCGGCAGATCAGGCCCTCGCGGCCGGTGCGCTCGATCTCGATGGTCTTCACCGAGATGTCCATGATCTCGGCCTTGTGGATGACGGGTAGCACCACGGCCCCGGTGAACGTCACGTCGACCTTGTTGACCTTCGACACGATCAGCGCCTTGCCCTGTTCGACCTTGCGGAAAAGGCGGGCGATGAGGACTAGGAGGCCGATCACGATGATCAGGATGACGGCGAGGAAAACGCCGAAGCCGGTTGAGATGACGTCCATCAGAGCTCGCTTTCGTAGGGCATGACCCAGAAGAATTCGCCGTCTGCGTCGTATTCGAAGATGAGTGCTTTGTCGCCGCGGCTGAGGCGGTCCTGTCCGGTCGTGCGCACCTGCACGACCGCGGACGAGCCGTCGGCGGCGGTGACCTCGGCCTGGCCGAAGTCGTGTGTGGCCGAGCCGGTGCGGATGACGCACATCTGGCCGACGAAGTCGCCGCGCGAGTGCCTGTCCCCGTCAGGGAAGAGCCTGCGCAGCGGAACCACCAGGCCACGGGTGGCGAGCCAGGCTCCGCCCGCGGCGGCGAAGGGGACGGCGATCAGCAGGCCGCCGGTGGCGAACTGGCTGCCGATCAGGCACAGCAGCCAGGCCAGAGCGATCAGCAGCGAGAGCGTGACGCCGGCCGGGACTCCCCCGAGGCCCAGCCAGGCGGCGTCGTCGTCCAGCTCGAAGAGGCCGGTGATGACGACCAGCCAATAACCGGCGACCACCACGAGCAGAAAACTGAAAATGACCGTCGGAAAGCTCAGCGCGGTGCTTAAGAACTCGCCCATCCCGCCTCGGTGCCCATCCCCCGTGTGATGTCCGTGTCGGACTATATCGAGATAAAGAGCGAGTAAAGGTAAAAGTTCCCGAACGGTCTGAGCACTTGACCTCAAGCATGGTTGAGGAAGCAGGCTGGGGCGCATGAGCGAAGTGATGAGGGCGGCGGCTTTCGCTGAGCCCGGTGGTCCCGAGGTACTGAAAGTGATGGAGCTCCCGGCGCCCCAGGCGGGTCCGGGGCAGGTACGCGTGCGGGTGCGGGCGGCCGGCGTGCAGCCGTTCGACACGGCCGTACGGGCGGGCTGGTTGCCGCCTTACCTGGACGAGGTCCCTTACCCGCGCATTCCGGGCAACGAGTTCGCGGGTGTGGTCGACCAGGTGGGCGAAGGCGTGACCGGGGTGTCGGCCGGGGACGAGGTGCTGGGGTTCTCGGCGCTCTATGCCTACGCCGAGTACATCGTGGTGAACGGGGCGAACGTGGCGCCCAAGCCCGCAGAGGTGCCGTGGGAGGTGGCCGGCGGGCTCACCGCGGGCGTGCAGACGGCCGAGCTGGCCCTGGACGGGCTCGGCGTCAAGGAGGGAGAGACGCTGCTCGTGCACGGCGCGGCCGGATCCGTGGGGACGGCCGCCGTGCAGATCGCCAGGATGCGGGGGGTGACCGTGATCGGCACCGCCCGCGAGGTGAACCACGACTACCTGCGCGACCTCGGCGCCATCCCGGTCCGCTACGGGGAGGGTCTGGCCGACCGGGTGCGGGCGCTCGCGCCGGGCGGGATCGACGCCGCCCTGGACGGGGCCGGAGGCCATGCTTTGGAGGTCTCGTTGGAGCTGGTGTCCGACCGCGGGCGGATCGTCACCCTGGTCGAGCACGGAAAGGCGGCCGAGCTAGGAGTCAAGCTCGTTCGGGGCGAGCGGTTGGCCGAGCGGCTCGGGCGCTACGCCGCGTTGTACGCCGAGGGCCGCTTCAGGTTCCCGGTGCGGCGGGCGTACCGGCTGGAGGAGGCCGCGGACGCGCACCGGGAGATCGAGGCCGGCCACGGCCAGGGGAAGGTCGTCATCACGACCTGACGCGTACGGCCTCGGCGACGGCGAGGCCGATCTCGTTGAGCTCGCGCTCGCCGTCCTCGACGTCCCACAGGGCGTTCTGCAGCATCCGGCCGATCGTCCAGCCGGCCGCCCGCTGGGGATCGAGGCCGAGCCCGTCCACCATCAGGTCGAAGCGGCGCAGCACCGCCCGGGTCACGTCGCCGGTGGCGACCACGTCGTCCCACCGGTTCCACAGGGCGGGCGCGAGGTCGAACCCCGGGTCGCCGGCCAGCGGCTTGGGGTCGATGGACAGCCACGGCTCCCGGTCGGCCGCCAGCACGTTGTCGTAGTGCAGGTCCCAGTGCAGCAGCCGGTCGCCGGGCTCGGAGACGAGCTCGGCGACCGCGTCCGCGCACCAGCGCAGCCAGCGGCGGTCCCGGTCACGGGGCAGCTTCGTGAGCGCCTTGTCCACGTCGTCGAGCATCGCCTGCGCGATGTCGCCGAGGCGGCGCATGCCCTCGGGCGCGGGGTGGGCGACGAGCCGGGCGAGCAGCTCGGTGAGGATCGTCAGCGCCTCGATGTCGTCGGGCAGGGCCGAAAGAGGGCGGTCGGCGTGCAGCCGCTCCAGCAGCAGGGTGCCGGTGCCGGGGTCGGAAGCGAGCAGTCGCACCGACGCGTCCCCGTCCCAGGCACGCAGCCCCATCGCCTCGGTGGCGTTCTCGTCGGTGACCGGCTGCAGCTTCAGAGCGGCCTTGGTGCCGTCCGTGCGAAGCACCGGCAGCACCAGCGACACCACGCCGTGCCCGGGCTCGCCGTCGAGCCGCAGCTCCCATTCCTCCAGGTAGCGCTCGGCCAGCGCGGGGAGCCCGGCGGACCAGGCACGCCCGGCCTCCCCGTCGTACTTGACGTGGGACGCGGTCAGGGCCGGTGGGACCGTGATCCGCATCAGTAGTGCCAGGGGAAGGGCGACCAGTCCGGGGCGCGCTTCTCCAGGAACGAGTCGCGCCCCTCGGCCGCCTCGTCCGTCATGTACGCCAGCCGCGTCGCCTCGCCCGCGAACACCTGCTGCCCCACCAGGCCGTCGTCGATCATGTTGAAGGCGAACTTCAGCATGCGCTGCGCCGTGGGCGACTTGCCGTTGATCTTGCGGGCCCACTCCAGGGCCGTGCTCTCCAGCTCCGCATGCGGCACCACGGCGTTGACCATGCCCATGCGGTGGGCGTCGGCCGCGGTGTAGGTGTCGCCGAGGAAGAAGATCTCGCGGGCGAACTTCTGCCCGACCTGGCGCGCCAGATAGGCCGAGCCGAAACCGCCGTCGAAACTGGCCACGTCGGCGTCGGTCTGCTTGAAGCGGGCGTGCTCCTCGCTGGCCAGCGTGAGGTCCGCCACGACGTGGAGGCTGTGGCCGCCGCCCGCCGCCCAGCCCGGCACCACGCAGATCACCACCTTGGGCATGAAGCGGATCAGGCGCTGCACCTCCAGGATGTGCAGGCGACCGGTCGAGGCCGAGCCGTCGGCGTACTGATAGCCGTCCTTGCCCCTGATGCGCTGGTCGCCGCCCGAGCAGAACGCCCAGCCTCCGTCCTTCGGTGACGGGCCGTTGCCGGTGAGCAGCACGCAGCCGACATCCGTGGTCTGCCGGGCGTGGTCGAGCGCGCGGTAGAGCTCGTCGACGGTCTGCGGGCGGAAGGCGTTGCGCACTTCGGGGCGGTTGAAGGCGATCCGCACCGTGCCCTGGTCCACCGCACGGTGGTAGGTGATGTCGGTGAAGTCGAATCCCTCGACCACCTGCCATGCCTTGGGATCGAACAGCTCGGAGACCATGGACGAGAGCCTAATGGATCTGCCCTTCCGCCTGCGGCCTGGTGTCCGTTCGCTAGGTGACCTCCGCGCGCAACTCCGCGAGCAGCTCCCCTTGGTCGGCGAGCATGTCGGTGAGGATGCGGCGGGCGGAGCCGAGTAGTTCGGCCAGCTCCGGTGTGGCCAGTGTGTAGACCACGGTGCTGCCCTCGCGGATCGCGCTCACGATGCCGGCCCTGCGCAGGACTGCGAGCTGCTGGGAGAGGCTCGACGGCTCGATGTCGATCTGGGCCAGTAGATCCCTGACGGGTAGCGGCCCTTCCTGGAGTAGCTCCAACACTCTGATGCGAGCGGGGTGGCCGAGCGTTCGGAAGAAGTCGGCCTTGGCCTGATAGACCTCCACGTGCATATAGCCCAGACTAATCCAGCGGAGTTGCATAATTCTTCAAGTCACCATGTTGTTGGATAGCATGACAGCGGGGACTAGGGAGTAGCCATGGGCCGAGGAAGAGCCAAGGCGAAGCAGACGAAGGTCGCTCGCCAGCTGAAGTACACCAACCACAACATCGACTACGACCGGCTCCGCGAGGAGCTCGGTGCCGACACGCGGCACGAGGAGAGCCACTCGTCTACGGCATCCGAGCAGGAGTCCGAGCGCGCGCAATGACGCGGGTCAGCTTCGCGGGTGCGAGGGTGACGTTCTTCAGCCGCCTGGCCTCCGGCGCCTGATCGGGCGCCGAGAGCTCCAGGCGGTTCAGCACCTCGCGAATGATGACCCGCATCTCCAAAAGCGCGAGCTGCGCGCCGACGCAGAAGCGCCGGCCGCCGCCGAAGGGCATCCAGGCTCTGTTCTGGTGCCCGTCCATGAAGCGTTCCGGGCGGAACTCCTCGGGAGAGGGGAACGCTTCGGGGTCACGGTGCACGAGCGGGATGTACGGCCCGGCGTACCAGCCGGCCGGGATCTCGTATTCGCCCAGCCGGAGCGGGACGTCGAGCAGGCGTGGCGCCTCATAGACGACGGGCCGGACGCGTAGCACCTCCTTGACCACCGCGTCGAGGTAGGGCTCGTCGTCCGGCAGCCGCTCCAGGATGTCGGGCATGCGCAGGAGCCGCTCGAAGGCCCAGGCCAGGCCGGTCGCGGTGGTCTCGTGGCCGGCGATCAGCATGGTGACCAGCTCGTCGCGGATCTCCTGGTCGCCCAGCTCGGTCTCGAGCAACCTGCCGAGCACATCCGTACCGCCCGGCGTCGCGCGGCGGCGGCGGATCTCGTCGAACAGGATCGTGTCCACCTCGGCCCTGAGCCGGACGAACCGCCCGGACGCCAGGAACGGCACCCGCGCCGCCAGGCCGCGCAGCCGCTCGGGCAGGGCGAGGAGCTGCATGGACCCGCCAGTCTCGATCAGCTCAGGGAGCAGCGCCCGGAGCCTGCGGACCCGCCCGGCGTCCCGGATGCCGAAGATCAGCCTGATGATGATCTCCAGCGTGATGTCCTGCATCCGCTCGCGGAGCGCGAACGGCCTGCCCAGCGGCCAGGTCGCGATCTTCTCCGCCGCGATCGCGGTGATCTCGTCGTGGTAGCCGGCGACCTGCCTGGCCCGCAGCGGCGGGTTGAGCAGCTTACGGTGCCGCCACCAGTCGTCGCCGTCCAGCGTGAGCACCGAGTGCGCGCCGACCATGTGCTCCAGGAAGTCGCGCCGCGCCTCACCTGCGCGCCCGCCGCCCTGGTCGGTCTGGTAGACCTGCGCGGCGAGCTCCGCGGTGGTCACGTAGACCTCCGGCGGGAAGCCCGCGTATCGCGCCGTGAAGATGGGCCCGTACCTGCGGTGCAGGCTCTCCATCAGGCCGGGCGAGTCCCGCATGAACCACGCGGTCTGCACCAGCGACGGAAGCTTTGGTCCCGGAGGGAGCATCTCGAACCTCCTCATGGATGTATACGTACGTCATAGACGCTCGTATACATCTGTAGCATGGATCGCGTGGCGCGAACAGAGGCCGGTGGATACCGGGAGAAGTTGCTGGCGGGCGCGGTGGCCTGCCTGCAGGAGAAGGGCTATGCCCGCACCACCGCCCGAGACCTGGTCGCCGCCTCCGGCACCAACCTGGCCTCCATCGGCTACCACTTCGGTGGCAAGGACGCGCTGCTCAACGAGGCCATAGCCGGCGTCTTCGACCAGTGGACCGCATACGTCGAGCGGTCGTTGTTCGGCACGGAGCTGAGCAGCCCCAGAGAGATGCTGGAGCGGGCCATGGCCGCGCTGGTCGACGTGTTCGAGGAGATGCGGCCGCAGCTCGTCCTGTGCGTCGAGGGCTACCCGGCGGCGTTGCGCGAGCCCGTGCTGCGGGAAAAGCTGGCCGAGGCCTACGCCCGGACGCGGCAGGCAGGCGCCGACATGATCAGGAGGGCGGCGGCGCAGCTCGGCGTCGAGCCGCCGGTGTCGCCCGAGGTGCTGGTGTCGGTGGTGGTGGCGATCACGGACGGGCTCATGCTGCAGTGGCTGCTCGACCCGGCGAGCACGCCCGACGCCCGCCAGGTCGTGGACGCGCTCGCCGCCCTCTCGGGCTTCATCGCC
Organism: Nonomuraea turcica; assembly: GCF_030718205.1. GTDB lineage: Bacteria > Actinomycetota > Actinomycetes > Streptosporangiales > Streptosporangiaceae > Nonomuraea. The sequence goes on along the minus strand of NZ_JAUZQF010000006.1, from coordinate 206,170 downwards.
TAACGTTCCGTGTGCCGGACGATGGCCGTGGCCAGCTCCTCGTACGTCTGGGGCGCCAGCATGTGCCCCATGCCGTCGATCATCAGCAGCTCCGCGCCCGGGATCCGCTCGGCGATGATCGCGCTGTGGCCGGGCTTGACCGGCTCGTGCGTGCCCTCGATGACCAGGGTCGGCGCCTGCACCTTGCCCAGTGCGTCCGCCGGCTCGATGTCCGGGTTGGCCGCGTGCGCCAGACGGTGGTTGACCACGGCCGACAGGTCGCGGGCCCGCTCCAGCACCCGCTCCTGCAGGTGCCGCTCCGCGTCCTCGTCGAACGGCAGCCCGGTGCCGTGCAGCACCCGTGCCTCCGCGATCATGCGCTCCACTTGCTCGCGCCGGTCCGCGGGCGGTGGCGCAGTGATCAGCTTCGTGAAGTACTCCACGAACTCCGGCCTGGGCGGCGGCAGGCTGCCCTCCGGCTGCGGCTGCCCGGTGAGCGCGCGCAGCAGCACCTCGCCCTCGCGTCCGCCCAGCGGCGAGGAGCCGATCACGGTGAGCGTGCGCACCCGTTCCGGTTGCTCGACGGCGATCAGCTGGCCGAGCAGCCCGCCCGCCGAGTGGCAGACGAGGTGCGCGCTGTCCAGCCCGTAGGCGTCCATCACACGGAGCACGTCGTCCCTGATGTCCAGCCATGTGTACGGCTGCTGCTCGAAGTCGAAGGTGGCCGACTTGCCGGTGTCGCGGTGGTCGTACCTGATGACCCGGCGCCCGGCCGCGGCCAGCCGCCCGACGAACTCGTCCGGCCACAGGATTCCCTGCGTCATCGACCCCATCACCAGCAGGATCGGCGGGTGCGTGGCGTCCCCGAACTCCTCGGTCCAGAGTTCCACGCCGTCAATGTTGATCATGTTCGTTTGCATGGCTCAAGCTTGCCCCGGACGATTACGGATGCCTTCAGTAGTCCTACTGGCCTTCACAGCAGGCGGGCGAGCTCAGTACGGGTCGTGATCCCGAGCTTGGGATAGATCTTGTAGAGGTGGTACTCGACGGTGCGGGGGCTGAGGAACAGCCTGGCCGCGACCTCCTTGCTGGAGGCCCCCTCCGCTACCAGCCGGGCGATCCGCAGCTCCTGGGGGGTCAGCGCGGCCGCGGCGTCGCTCTCCGGCCGGGCCGCGGCCTCGCCCGCCGCTCGCAGCTCGCCCTGCGCCCGCCGGGCCCACGGTGCGGCGCCCAGCCGGTCGAACGCCTCCCACGCCGCGCGAAGGTGGTGCCGCGCCTGGCCGGGCTGCTGCGCGCGGCGCAGGCGCTCGCCGTACAGCAGCGCGGTGCGCGCCTGCTCGAACGGCTCGCCGTGGCGGCGCAGGGCCTCCTCGAACAGGCCGCTCTCGCCGCCGAGGAGGGCACGGCAGCGGGCCAGCAGCGCCTTCGACTCGTCCGTGGTGGCGTGCGCCGCCCATCTCTCATACGCGGCCAGCGCCTCCCGGGCCGCCTCGTGCTCGCCGGCCGCCACGGCGGCTTCCACCCGGTCAGGCGTCGAGCGCCAGACCACCGTCGGGTGACCGGCTCCGGGGCCGGCCGTGGTGATCGCCGTGAACCGGGCGTGCGCCGCCGCGTACCGGCCCAGGCCCAGGTCCAGCATCGCCAGCGCGTACGCGGCCACGCCCGCGCGCAGGCCGATGCGGTGCGGGATCGCGATGGCCAGCGCCTCCTCGGCCTGGCGGCGGCACTGCTCCTCCTCGCCCCGCAAGGCCGACACCACGGCCAGGTTCGCCAGGTGGGCGGCGACGGAATTGGTGTACCCCGCCTCGCGTGCCAGCTCCAGGCCCTCCTCGGCGATGGCCGCGCTCTCGGCGAGCCTGCCCTTGAACCGCTCGGCCGTCGAGACGAACTCCAGCACGACCGGCAGTTGCCCGACCATGCCCGACACCCTGGCGGCTCGCCCGGCCCGCTCGACGAGCTCCGCGGACACGTCGGCCTCTCCGAGGTAGCTGGCCGCCGCCGACGCCCACAGCAGCTCTGCCGTCCCGGTCAGCTCGCCGGCCCGGGCCAGCGCGCCGCGCAAGAGCTCCGCGCCGGTGCCGTCCTCCAGCATGGCGCCGATCCCGGTCACCACGTCCCGCAGGAAGCCGGTCGGATGTGCCCTGGCCCGCCGTCCCAGCTCCACGATGGCCCGTACGTCGCCCACGTAACTCGCGGCCTCGCTGGCGTCGGCCAGCATGGCGATGGTCGCGCCCGACGCCAGGATCCGCACCGCCTCCGCGGCGTCGCCGGAGTTCAGCTCGAAGCGTCCGCGCAACTGCGCGAGCTCCTCCAGCAGCCGGCCGTGCTCCACGGGCCCATGGCTTTCGGCGAGTTCGCGGGCCTCGGCGAGGTGGGTTTGGGCCTGCCCGGGACGGCCGCCGAGCCAGGCGGCGGTGGCGGCGTCCTTGAGTCGTTCCGCCCTCAGGAGCGGGTCGGGGGTGAGCTCGGCCGATCGGGCGAGGGCCGTCGCGGCGTCGCCGTACCCGCCCCTGGCCCGTGCCCGCTCCGCGGATGCCGCCAGCTCGGCGGCGACGTTCTCGTCCCTGCCGACCGTCGCGGCGGCCAAGTGTAGGGCGCGCCGATCGTCGTCCACCAGCGCGGCCAGGGCGGCGTGCGCGGCGCGGAGCTGTACGGAGGTGGCGGCGGCATACACGGCCGACCTGATGAGCGGATGCCGGAACCTGATCATTCCATCGGACACCGTCACCAACCCAGCCATTTCCACCTCGTGCAGCACCCCTTCGGCTCCCGGCTCGCCGGGGGTGTCCGGCCAGGAGTCGGCGAGGTGGGTGGCGGCACGCAGGACCATGGCGAGCTCGCTCTCCACGGACGCCAGCAGCAGGAGGCGGCGGGCCGGCGGGGACAGCCGGGCCACCTGCTCGCCGAACAACTGCTCCCCGCCCGGCAGCGGATCCGGCAACGGCGCACGCCCGGCGAGCTGCTCAGGCGACAGCGACGCGGCGATCTCGCGGAGCACGAGCGGGTTGCCGCCGGTCAGGGCCGCCAGCCGCGTCCTGACCTCGGGCGCGACGGTGACGGCGGCGGCGAGGAGCCGCCCGGAGCTCTCCTCGTCCAGCCCGCCGACCCGCAACTCGGGCACGCCCTTCAGCACGGCGTCCCCGCGTACGGCCAGGAGCACCGCGACGCCCTCGGTCCGCAGCCGCCTGGCCGCGAACAGCAGCGCGTCCGCCGAGGCTCGATCGAACCACTGCACGTCGTCGACCAGGCACAGCAGCCCGCCCGGCGCCGCGGCCTCGGCCAGGAGCGACAGCACGCCCGCCGACACCAGGAATCGGTCCGCGGCAGGGGCGGTGGCCAGACCCAGCGCACCGGAGAGCGCGTCGCGCTGCGGCCCAGGGAGCTCGTCCAGCAATCCGGTCACCGGATGCAGCAGCTGGTGCAGCGCGGCGAAGGCCAGGTCGGACTCCGACTCGATCCCGCTCGCCCGCAACACCCGCATCGGGCCGGCATCCCCATGACCCCGCTGGTGCGCGGCAAGAGAGGCGGCCAAGTTCAGGAGGGCGGACTTGCCGATCCCAGCCTCGCCGCGGAGCGCCAGGGCGCGTCCCTCGCCGGCGCGGGCCGACGCGAGCAGGGCCTCGATGGCGGCGACTTCCGCAACTCTGCCGTACAACACGAAAGGTGACTGTATAGGGGGACGTAGGGGACGCCGTCAGGCGGCGCAGGAGTCGTGGGTGGCGTCGAAGCCCTTGATCGACTCGGTGTCGTCCGCGCGCAGCGGTTTCAGGCCCTTCCAGTCGTCGCCGATCACAAGCACCAGCCGGCTCGTGGTCGCGCTGGCGACCTTCCTGAGGGCGGCGGGGCCGAGGAGGTCGTTCGTGAGCGTGGGCACGCGGGTCTCGCCGTTCGGCCCGTACAGGATCGTGGTCTTCTGCTGCGGCTTGCGGGCCGAGTCCCCGATCTTCGTGATGTGGTAGCCGCGCTGCTCCAGCGAGGCCGCCACCTGGGTGCCCAGCCCGCTGCGCCAGGTGCCGTTGCGGAGCTCGATCTGGATCTTGGAACGGCTCACCTTTGCCTGGCCGCCCTTGACGCCTTCGACGCTCTGGTCCCTGGCCACGATCCGGAAGAGCCGCTCCGCCTGCGGCTGCACCCACTCGACCCGGCCGGGCTGGCTGAGTGAGTAGTGCCACGGCGTGGTGATGAAGCGGATCTTCCCGGCGTCCAGGCCCTGGAGGCTGGTGGCCAGGTCCTTCATGACGCCCGGAGACAGGCCGCGATCGGTGGTCACCGCCTTCGTGGCGGCGTCGAGGACGCCCAGGAGCTTGGCCGGGTCGGTGAGCGTCTCGCCGCTCATCGCCTTCTTGACCATCGAGGCGATGAACATCTGCTGCCGCTGGATCCGCCCGATGTCGGAGCCGTCGCCCAGGCTGTAGCGGGCGCGTACGTAGCCCAGCGCCTGCTCGCCGTTGAGCGTCTGCCGCCCGGCGGGCAGGTGCAGCAGCGCCTTCGTGTCGTCCACACGCTGCGGCAGGCAGACCTCCACGCCGCCCACGGCGTTCACCATGCTCTTGAAGCCGGTGAAGTCCACCTTGACGAAGTGGTCGATGTGGATGTGGGTCAGGGTCTCGATCGTCTTCCAGGTGCAGGCGATGCCGCCGTAGTTGAACGACTCGTTGATCATGCCGAGGTGCGGCCGCTGCCCGGGGTGGCCGCCGGCGGCCCGGCAGGCCGGCAACTGGACCAGCGAGTCGCGCGGGAAGCTGATCACCATCGCGTTGTCGCGCTGCGACGAGACGTGCACCAGCATGATCGTGTCGGTGCGTTCGCCCGTGATGTGGCTGCCGTACTTGGCGTTCTTTCCGGTGCGCTGGTCGGAGCCGACGACCAGGATGTTCATCGCGGTGCCCGCGACCTTGGGCGGGCGGGTCGCGCCGAGATCCTCGGCGGTGACGTCTTCGTGCTTGATGTTGCCGTTGAGCTTGACGAGGATGCCCACCGCGACGCCCGCGACCAGAAGGACGACGGTCACCGCGACCGCGACCACCCAGCGCAGCCAGGGCCGCTTGCGGCGTCGTGGCGGCGCGCCAGGATCGGAGGGTGGCGCGTCGACAAGCCCGCCGCTCACGTGACTCCCCATGGGACAGGGCCGAAGGGCCGCCGCCCCTGGCCAAGAGCCTCGCCGTAACTGATCTCGGCCGTGGAACGTGCCTGAGTGTACTCAGTCAGGCACGGTCATGCGGAGTGACACGGCGCCGCGCAGGTCCAGCCACGCCGTGCCGGGGCCGCGTACCAGCCTCAGCACCACCTCCTCGCAGCCCGGGCAGCGGGCGACCAGGCCGGGCTCGGGGCCGTACACGTGGAGCGCGGCGAGGGGACCCGTCAGTCCGCAACTCGCGCAGCGGCCGGTGGCGGTGGTGACGTCCACGGCGAAGATCTCGCCGAGCGGCCCGCCCAGGGCATTGCCATCCAAGTGAGTCATGTCAGTCTCCGGTCGGGCCGAATCGTTCGGTTCTGATCCGCTCAGGCGCGTGCCCGAGCGTCAGCAGCAGGTCGGCGGCCGCTTCCACGAAGCCGGTCGATCCGCACACGTAGCAGTCCGGCGCGAAGTCGGCCGGCCAGCCGCCCTCGGCCAGGTCGGCCAGCGTGATCCGCCCGGCCGGACGGGCCACGCCGGGCGGGGCGGCCCTGGTGTAGACGTAGGTGATGTCCAGGCCGGGCTCTGGCCGGCGCAGCTCGGCGGCGTAGTAGCGGCGGTCCTGGTCGCGGAGCGAGTAGAGGAGGCGGAACGGCACGCGGCTGCCAGCCTGCCGGCGCGCCCGGATCATCGCCATCAATGGGACGACCCCGGACCCGCCGCCGACCAGCATCACCGGAGCCTCGTTCTCGGGCCGCCAGACGAACCAGCCGCCCACCGGGCCGCGGATCTCGACCTGGTCGCCGGGCTCGATCACCTCGGTCAGGTAGGGCGAGACCTCGCCGTCGGGCACGGCTTCCACGGTCAGCTCGATGCGGTCGCCGTCGGCGGGGGCGGCCAGCGAATAGCTGCGTTGCGTGGTGTAGCCGTCCTCGGCCGTCAGCCGCACGTCCACGTGCTGCCCCGCCACGTGTCCCGGCCAGCCGGGCACGTCGAACACCAGTGAGCGGGCGGTGGCGGTCTCGTCGCGGACCTCGTGCAGGCGGGCGGCCTGCCAGGCCAGGCGCCGGCGCACCTAGTCGCCCTCGTAGCGCTGCTCGCGCCACGGGTCGCCATAGTTGTGGTAGCCGGCGGTCTCCCAGAAGCCGGGCCAGTCCTCGTTGAGCAGCCGGATGCCGCGTACCCACTTGGCGGACTTCCAGAAGTACAGGTGCGGCACGATCAGCCGGGCCGGGCCGCCGTGCTGTGGCGCCAGCTCCTCGCCGTCGAAGCGGTGCACGATCCACGCCTTGCCGTCGAGCAGGTCTTCGAGGGGCAGGTTGGTGGTGTAGCCGCCGTAGGAGTGGACCAGCGCGTATTCGGCGGTGGTCTCGACGTCCTCGAAGAACACGTCGAGGGAGACGCCCTCCCAGCTGGTGCCGAGTTTGGTCCACTTGGTGACGCAGTGGATGTCGACCGTCGGCGTCTGCATGGGCAGGGCCATGAAGTCCTGCCACGACCAGCGGTGAGTCTGCTCGGCCTCGGTGTCGATGGCGAACTCCCACCGGTCGAGCGGGACCCGCGGCGTCGGCCCGGCCGACAACACCGGGAAGTCCTCGACCAGGTATTGGCCGGGCGGCAGCCGGTCGCCGCCCTCTCTGCGCCTTCCGCTGAAGCCCCGCGAAACGATGCCCACGACGCGCCCCCTCCTAGTGATCCCGATCTATTCCACCACGCCTCGGGGTGACAAGCCCGGATTCATAGGCGAACACGACGAGTTGTGCCCGATCGCGCGCCCGCAGCTTGGTCATCGCCCTGCTGACATGCGTCTTCGCGGTGGTCGGGCTGATCACCATGTGGGCAGCGATCTCATCGTTGGACAGGCCGCGGGCCACCAGTGCGGTGACCTCGCGCTCGCGGTTGGTGAGCACGTCCAGGCCCTCGGGCGCGGGCTCGGGGCGGCGGGCGACGTATTCGCCGATCAGGCGGCGGGTGATCGTGGGGGAGAGCAGCGCGTCGCCGCGGGCCGCGACCCGGACCCCTTGCAGCAGGTCGGCGGGCTCGGTGTCCTTGACCAGGAAGCCGCAGGCCCCGGCGCGCAGCGCGTTGAAGACGTACTCGTCGAGACCGAAGTTGGTGAGGATCACCACGTGGACGCCGCTCAGCCGCTCGTCGGCGGCGATCCGCCGGGTCGCCTCGATGCCGTCCATCACCGGCATCTGGATGTCGAGGAGGGCCACGTCGGGCAGGTGCTCCAGGGCGAGCGCGATGGCCTGCTCACCGTTCGGGGCCTCGGCCACCACCTCGATGTCGTCCTCGGACTCCAGCAGGGCGCGGAAGCTGCCGCGGATGAGCGCCTGGTCGTCCACGATGAGGACGCGGATCACGATGTCCCTTCCAACGGCGACGTCTCTTGCGACCGCGACGTTTCCTTCAACGGCAACGGCTCCTTGAGAGGAAGCTCGGCGCGTACAGTGAAGCCCCCTTCGGGGCGTGGCTCGGCACGCAGCCGGCCGCCGAGGGCCGTGACGCGCTCACGCATGCCGAGCAGGCCCACGCCGGGCACGGGCGGCGCGTCCCTGGTGGCCGTCCCGTCGTCGTCCACCTGCACGATCAGCTCCTCGCCCGCGTAGTCCACGCGGACCGCCGCCGTGGCTCCGCCCGCGTGCCTGGAGACGTTGGTGAGGGCCTCCTGAATGATCCGGTACGCGGCCCGGTCCACCTCGGCAGGCAGCTCGCGGCGTGCGCCGGCGATCGTCACCGTGGCTGCCAGGCCTGTCGAACGGGCTCGCTCCACCAGATCATCGAGCCGATCGAGCCCGCTGGAGTGCACCTCGGCGTCGGCGGAGCCGCTGGAGTCGCGCAGCACCTCCAGCGTGGCGCGTAGTTCCCGCATGGCGTCGCTGCTGGCCTCCTGGATAGCCAGCAGCGCCGCGGGCACGTCCTCGCCGCGCTTGCGTGCCAGGTGGACGGCCACCCCGGCCTGGACCTTGATGATCGAGATGCTGTGGGTGAGCGAGTCGTGCAGCTCCCTGGCGATGCGCAGCCGCTCCTCGCCGGCGCGGCGCCTGGCCATCTCCTCGCGGGTGCGCTCGGCCTCGACAGCGCGCTGTTCGGCCTGTTCAAGGTACGCCTGCCGGTGCCGGTTCACCGTCGCCGTCACGCCGGCCGTGAGGAACCAGCCTACGAGCAGTGTGGTGGTCTGGAGATTCTGCCCGGACCAGTCAGCATTGGGGAGGTTCACCGCCAGGCTGCCGGTCAGGAACACCACGCTCGCCAGCGTCGCGGGCAACCGGTGGCCGGCCCTGACCGCGGCGAACACCGATATCAGCACGGGAAAGGCGGACGGTGGACCAGGCTGGGCGTGCGCCGCGAAGACGAGCATGCAGGCCGTGCTGACGACCAGAGGCACCAGGGGCGCGCGGCGCCAGGCGACGAGGGAGAGCGACCCGGTGATGACGGCGGCGAAGTCGAGCGCTCCCACGCCCGGCGTGTCTGCCACGGTGACCGACAGCGCGGCGGCCACCACCACGGCGAGCAGGCCGTCCTTGACGAGCGGCGGCCACCGGTCCAGATAGCTCATCTCTGCAGATTAGGGTCTTTCCCCGCGATGATCCTCCCTTGGAAGGCGTATTCCGTCACTACTCCCGGCGAAGTAGTCCCGTAGATCGTGATCCGGAGGTCGTACGGGCAGAAGCATCCCCTCGCACGACGACCGCTGACCGGCCGGAATACCACCATGTGCGGATATGGACACGATCCGATCATCCACAGGAGAACGATCATGACCGTACACCAGCACGTCGCCGCCCCTTCCTGGACCATGCAGGCGCTGCGCGCCGCCGTGGTCCTGCACGTCGCCGCGCTGCTGTTCCAGGCGGTGACGGCCGGAATGTTGCTGTCGTCTCCCGGTGGCCGGGCCCTGCACATGACCTCCGGGATCGCCCTCGTCGTCATCGGCCTCCTGCACCTGGTCATGGCGATCCTGGTGTGGCGGCCGGGCGGCGGGCCCGCGAGGTTCATCGTCACGGCCGCATTGCTCCTGGTGTTCACGATCGTGGCGGCGATCCTGGGCGAGCTGGGGATCAAGACCCTCCACCTGCCGCTCGGCGTGCTGCTGTTCGGCGGCGGCGTCATGCAGCTCAACAGGGTGCTCGCCAGGCCCGGTCCGGCATGAACCCGACCAGACGTGACGCGTTGCGCCTGCTCGGTCTCGGCGCGGTGGCGGTGGCCGCCGTGCCGGGCTGCTCACTGCTCGCCGGCACCCCGCAGCCGCAGCTGCTGGCCAGCGCGGCGCCGCTGCCCAAGTCGTACGCGGTGCCGCTGCCGGTCCCTGAGGTCGCCAAGCCCGTGCGCAGCGCCGGCGGGGCCGACTTCTACGAGCTGACCGAGCAGGCGGCCGACGTGGAGGTGCTGCCCGGCCTGCGTACCCAGATATGGGGATATGGCGGGAAGTTTCCTGGGCCGACCATCGAGGCACGCAGCGGTCGCAAGACCGTCGTGAAGCTGATCAACCAGCTCGGCGCGCCGACCGTCCTGCACCTGCACGGCGGCCACACGCCGCCCGAGTCCGACGGCTTCCCGACGGACCTGGTGGCGCCCGGGGGCGCGCGCGAGTACGTGTTCCCGCTGGAACAGCGGGCGGCCACGCTCTGGTACCACGATCACCGCATGGACTACACCGGGCCGCAGGTCTGGCGCGGGCTGGCCGGCATGTTCCTGGTACGCGACGCCGAAGAGGAGGCGCTGCCGCTGCCCGCCGGGGAACGCGACCTGCCGCTGCTGATCAGTGACCGGTCGTTCGCCGCCGACGGCACCCTGCTCTACCCGGCGCTGGGCGACCGGCCGGGGGTTCAGGAGGGGTACATGGGCGGCGTGCTCGGCGACGTGATCCTGGTGAACGGGGCGCCGTGGCCGGAGCTGCGCGTGGCCAGGGCTCGTTACCGGCTGCGGTTGTGCAACGGGTCCAACGCGCGGGCGTACGAGCTGGCCACCGGCGGCCAGATGATCCAGATCGGCAGTGACGGCGGCCTGCTCAGCGCCCCGCGTACGGTGCGGCAGCTCCGACTGTCCCCGGGAGAGCGTGCGGACGTGGTCGTCGACTTCTCCGCCTACAAGCTCGGCCAGTACGTCGAGCTGCGGAACCTGGCGGGGGAGGGCGCGCAGGCGCGGGTGATGCGGTTCGCGGTGGACCGCGACGAGGCCGACGACTCGGCCGTGCCGCCGCGGCTGTCCACCGTGGAGGCGCTCGACCCGGGCAAGGCCACGGTGACGCGCGACTTCGAGTTCAGCAGCGGCAGCATGCACGGCGGCACCGGCTGGCTGATCAACGGCCGGCCGTTCGACCCGAAGCGCATGGAGGCCAGGCCCAAGCTCGGCGACGTCGAGATCTGGCGGCTGACCAGCGACGTGGCGCACCCGGTGCACCTGCACCTCGACCACTTCCAGGTGGTGTCGGTCAACGGCGAGCGGCCGGGCGGGCCGCCGGAGTGGAAAGACACCGTCGAGCTGCGTGACGCGCAAACCGTCGAGATCGTCACCAGGTTCACCGGCTACCGGGGCCGCTACGTGCTGCACTGCCACAACCTCGAGCACGAGGACATGGCGATGATGGCGAGTTTCGAAGTCGTATGAAAGGGATCGGCATGCCCATCGACCTGGCGGAGCGTTTCCATGCCTTCCTCACCGAGATGCCGCACGAACTGGGCTTGGGGAACGAGGACGCCGCCGCCATCATCGACCGCTACTACGTGCCCGAGATCGAGTACTGGAACGACGGCATCCTCCTCGACCGCCAACGCCTGATCGATCACGTGAAGCCGGCCCGCAAGAACGCGGCAAGCCTGCGGATCGAGGTGCACGAAAGCCTCGTGGGCGAGGACGTGGCCGCGGCGCGCTACACGATGGACGCGGTCATGCGCCAAGGCAAGACGATCACGATGGAGATCTACCTGTTCGCCCGGTACGCCCCCGACGGGCGCATCCGCCGGGTCGACTCGATCACCCGCACCGTGTGATCCGTATGGACCGCCCGGCGAGCGGCGCTCACAATCGGGACCATGGGAGACGCGTATGTCGGCGCCAGGACGCCGCGCAGGGAAGACGCCAGGCTGCTGACCGGCCGCGGCAGGTACGTCGGCAACATCCACCTGCCGGACGCCGCGCACGCGTACGTCGTCCGCAGCCCCATCGCCCACGGCCGGCTGCTCAGCTGTGACACCAAGGCGGCCACGGCGGCCGACGGCGTGCTCGACGTCATCGTCCCGGCCGACGCCGCCGGCATGCGTCTGCCCTGCGTCAGCGTGGCGCCCGGCCAGCCGATCACGGAATACCCGGTGCTGGACGCGGCGATCAGGTACGTCGGCCAGCCGCTCGTCCTCGTCGTCGCCCGCACGCCCGAGGCCGCCAGGGACGCGGCCGACCTGGTCGAGCTGGAGCTCGACGAGCTGCCTGCCGTGGCAGACCTGGAGCGGGCACTGGAGGGCGACGCCCCGCTGCTCTACCCCGACTGGGGCACGAACGTCCTCACCGACTTCACGCTCGGCGACGCCGACTGCGCGGCGGCCGTCGAGGCGGCCGAGCACGTGGTGGAGATGACGTTCCGGATGGGCCGGGTCTCGCCGCACCCGATGGAGCCGCGCGGCGTGGTGGCCTCCTACGCCGGCGACGAGCTGACCGTCCACACCTCCACCCAGTCGCCGCACCACGCCCGCGAGCAGCTGGCGGACGCGCTCGGGCTGACCCACGACCGGGTACGCGTGATCGGCGGCGACATCGGCGGCGGGTTCGGCGGCAAGGAGCACGTCTACCCCGACGAGGTGCTCATCTGCCTGGCCGCCATCCGCCTGGGCCGCCCCGTGTCCTGGATGGAGTCGCCCGGCGACCGCCTGCTGGCCACGCTCCCCGCGCGGGCCGCCGTGCACCGGGGGCGGCTGGCGCTCGATGGCGCAGGGCGGTTCGTGGCCCTGCAGGTGGACGTGCTCGGCGACATCGGCGCTCACCCGTCGAACGTGGGCGTCTCGACCGCCGCGGTGACGGCCACGTTGCTGCCGGGGCCGTACCGGTTCGACCGGGTCGCGGTGCGGGTGCGCGGCGTCGTCACCACCACCACGCCGACCGGCTCCTACCGGGGCTTCGGCCAGCCCGAGGGCACCCTGACCAGGGAGCGGCTGATCGACGAGGCGGCTCGCCGGCTGGGGATCGACCGGATCGAGCTGCGGCTGCGTAACATGATCGAGCCCGGCGAGCTGCCGTACACGACGCGCGTCCACGTGCCCTACGACTCGGGCGACTATCCCCGTGCTCTGCGGACGCTCCACCACTTGGCCATGCTGCCCGAGAAGGATGACGGGCGCAGGCGGGGGATCGGGTACTCCTGCCACGTGGAGACCACCGGCATGGGTCCGTCGATGGAGCTCAAGGCCACGGGTTTCCTGGCCGGCGGCTACGAGACGGCGGTCCTGCGCATGGAGCAGGACGGGTCCGTGGTCGTGACGTCCGGGGTGGTGCCGATCGGGCAGGGCATCGAGACGGCGCTGGCCCAGCTGGCCGCCGACCGGACGGGGGTGCCCATCGAACGCGTGCGGGTGGTCATGGGGGACACGGCTTCGACGCCGTACTCGGGGATCGGATCGATCGCCAGCCGCGCGCTCACCGTCGGCGGCGCGGCGGTCACCCAGGCCGCCGACCGGCTGCGCGACAAGCTCGTGGCCATCGCCGCGCACCGGCTGGAGGCGGCGCCCGCGGACCTGGAGATCGCCGACGGAGCCGTACGCGTGAAGGGCGATCCGCAGGCGGCCGTGACACTGCGCGACCTGGCCACGTCCGCGTGGCGCGGGTGGGACCTGCCGGAGGGGGTCACGCCGGGTCTGGAGGAACGGGCCAGCTACGAACCGGCCGCCTACACCTACGCGTACGGGGCGCACGCGGCGGCCGTGGCCGTCGACCCGGAGACCGGGGCGGTGGAGGTGGAGCGCTACTGGGTGGTCAACGACGCCGGCGTGCTGGTCAACCCGGCGGTGGTGGAGGGCCAGATCCACGGCGGCGTGGCCCAGGGCATCGGGGAGGCGCTGACCGAGGAGATCGTCTACACCGAGAACGGCCAGCCGATCATCGACTACCTCCTGCCGACCACAAGGGAAATCCCGGACATCCAGGTGGTGATGCTGGAGACGCCCTCGCCGATCACGCCTGGCGGCATGAAGGGGGTCGGCGAGGCCGGCACGATCGGCCCGCCCGCCGCCATCGCCAACGCGGTCGCCGCCGCCCTCCCCGAGATCGCCGACAAGATCACCGACGTGCCGCTGACCCCGTCGGGGCTGTGGTCCCTGCTGGAGGTGTCGCAGGCCGGTCCTTCATGACGCCTCGGCTCGGGGCCGCTCTAAAAGAATGGCGATTTTCTTGCTGAAGATTCGACCCAAACGGCTTTCTCGTGCGTACAAGTTTCGACAGCCGCGTACGGCAACCGAGAGGCAGGCACTCTTGTTGAACCAGACGCGCATTCGCTGCCCCGCACCGGAAAGAGAAGCCATGACCACGCTGCGGTCCGCTCCCCAGAGCAGGATGCAGTACGTATGGCCGCTGCGCGAGGACGCCCGGACGGTCGGTCACGCACGAGCGATCATTCGTACGGAATTATTGTCCCTTGCCCTTTCCCCTGATGTCATCGATGACGCTGTGCTCATGGTGAGTGAATTGGTGACAAATGCCTTCATGTACGGCGACGCCCCCTACGAACTGATGCTTCACGTGGACGCCAAAGAGATCATGTGCGTCGTCGTGGACAGCAGCCCAATCCTCCCCGCCCCGGCGCCTGACGACCTGAGCGCCGAGCACGGCCGCGGCCTGCGCATCATCGCCCGGCTCTCCGACGGCTTCTACGGCTGTCACCCCCAGCGTTACGCCACCCACCCGGACCTGGTCGGCAAGGCCACCTGGTTCGCCCTGCCCCGCGACGGCCTCCAGGCCAACGTGGTGCCGATCAGACCCGGGACGTGAACGGCCCCGCGCCCAGGCCGGGCGCGGTGGTCAAGCGGGGTCAGTGGTGATCAGGGCGGCGCGTGGCGCGGACGGCGGCCAGGACGAGGAGGCCGGCCATCAGGCCGATGATCGCGCTCGCCCGGTAGACGTCATTCAGCGCCACGTACGCCGCCGCGTCGGCCCGGTACAGCAGGCCGAGGGCGGCGATGCCGAGCGCGTACCCGAGCTGCCTGACCGTGTTCACGGCGCCGGCCGCCATGCCCGCGCGCGGCGGCGGGGCGAACGCCATGGCGGCGGAGCTGAGCGACGGCACGGCCAGGCCCACGCCGACCCCCGTCACCACCAGTCCAGGCGCCAGCGCGGTCCAGCCGGTGTCCGGACCCAGCGTGCCCTGCAGGAACGCGCCCGCCCCGATCAGCAGCAGCCCGCCACCGACGGCGGCACGCGGCGACAGCCCCGGGAACAGTCGTGCGCCGCCGATCGAGACCACCAGGGACGTCACGGCCATCGGGGACAGCGCCACGCCCGCCGCCACGGGCCCGAGCCCGAGGTCCTGCTGCAACCAGAGTGAAGTGAAGGCCAGGCATGCGAACGCGGCGGGCATGAGCAGTCCGGCCCCGGCCAGGATCCCGCTGAACGAACGATCGGCGAACAACCGCAGGTCCAGCATGGGCCGGTCGCTACGCGTCTCGGCGACGAGGAACGCCACCAGCGCCACGACCGCCACGCCCAGCGGCGCCAGCGTCCGCACCGCCGTCCATCCGTGCTCCCCGGCCTCGATCAGCCCGTACGTGAGCGCGCCCGCCGCCACCGTGAACGTCACCATCCCCGCCCAGTCGAGCCGACCGCCGCCGGGCAGGCGCGACTCGCGGACGGCCCGCAGCGTGAGCCAGGCCGCGACCAGGCTGATGGGCAGGTTGACGAGGAAGATCGCCCGCCAGTGCAGGTGCTCGGTGAGCAGGCCGCCGAGCACGGGTGCGAGGGCGGCGGCGGCCCCGTTGACACCGCCCCACACGCCGAAGGCGATGCCACGCTGCCTGCCGTGGTACGTGGAGCTGATGAGGGCGAGCGTGGTGGCCATCATGGCCGCCCCGCCCGCGCCCTGCACCACGCGGGCCGCCAGCAGCAGGCCGCCGCTGGGCGCGAGCCCGCAGGCGAGCGAGGCCAGCGCGAACACGGCCAGCGCCACCAGGTAGACCTTGCGTCGTCCGGCGTGGTCGGCGAAGGACCCGGCGGCCAGCAGCAGCGCCGCCAGCGCGAGCGCATAGCCGTCCAGCAACCACTGCGCACCGGTGAACGACATGTGGAGGTCGGAGGCGATCGGGGGCAGGGCGACCATGACGATGGTCACGTCCACGAGCAGCATGAAAGCGCCCAGACAGGCGGCCGCCAACGGCTGCCAGCTGGTGGTCGTCTCCGAGGTCTGTGTTGTCTGCGTCATGACGACCACGGTCGGGTCATGTGCGGGTATTCGCTGGGAAGGTTGCTACATGTGGCGCTTTTCCGTACGGGATAGCCTGTGCTGGTGGAAAACATCACGCTGGACGATGTCGACCGCGGGTTGATGCATGCCCTGCAGGTGGACGGGCGGGCCTCGTTCAGCCGTATCGGCGAGGTGCTCGGCGTGTCCGACCAGCGGGTGGCGCGCCGCTACCGGCGGCTGCGCTCCACCGGCATGTTGCGTGTCGTCGGCGTCGTGGACGGGCGGCGCCTCGGCTACGAGTCGTGGTCGATCAGGCTGCGCTGCACCCCCGACGCCGCCGTCTCGATCGCCCAGGCACTCGCACGGCGATCCGACACCTTCTGGGTGCACCTGCTGTCCGGCGGCACGGAGATCTCCTGCGGCGCGCTCCAGCGCACGGCGAGCGAGCGCGAGTCGCTGCTGCTCAACAAGCTCGCCAGGACGAACCGGGTGTTGTCGGTGACCGCGCACCGGACCCTGCACATGTTCGTCGGCGGGCGGATCGGCTGGACCGGCCTGGCCGCGCTCACCTCCGACCAGGTGGAGCACCTGGCCGCCGGGCGGATCTACACCAGACGGGGTGACGGCGAGCCGGTCGTGCTCGGCCCCGGGGACGAGGCGTTGTTCGAGGCGCTGTCGCAGGACGGCAGGGCGGGCCATGCCGACCTGGCGGCCGTGACCGGCTGGTCGGAGTCGACGGTCAGACGCCGCATGGAGCACCTGTGCGCGGCCGGCGCGTTGTTCTTCGACATGGACGTGCTGCCCACGCTGCTGGACTACCAGGTGGAGGCGCAGCTGTGGATGTCGGTGCCGCCGGCCGAGCTGGACGCGACCGGGCGGGCCCTCGCCAGGCATCCGGAGGTGGCGTACGCGGGCGCGACCACCGGCCCCAACAACCTGATGGCTAGCGTCGTGTGCCGCGACGACGCGGCGTTCTACCGCTACCTCACCGAGGGCCTGGGCGCGCTGCCCGCGATCAGGCACCTCGAGACCGCGCCGATCATCAGGACGATCAAGCGGGCCGGGGCCCTGCTGCCCACGCGATAATCGGGGCGTGCCCTCCAGGCGATCCATCCTGCGGCTCGGCGGCGTGGCTGCGGCCGGGATCATCGGGGCGCTGGCCCAGGCGGAGGCCGCGCACACGCCCGACGACTCGTTCGTGCGGTTACGCCGCCGGTGGCGCGAGGTCAGCGTGGGCTCCGGCTACGACCCGGCCGCGGAGCCGTACCGGACATGGCTGGCCGGGCTGGGCAGAGCGGCCGCCCGCCACCGCGACGCCATGGCCCCGTCCCGCACCTCGCTCTGGCCGGACCAGGCCTTCCCCTCGTTCATGGCGACGCCGCGGCGGCTGCGGACGATGGCGCACGCATACGTGCTGGAGGGCACCGGCCTGACCGGCGACGCGGGCCTGGCCGCGGCCGTCGCCGCAGGGATCGACCACTACAGGCGGCAGGTGTACGCGGCCGGCGCCGACCCCGTGGGCAACTGGTGGCACTGGCAGATCGGCGTGCCCAGGGCGCTGCTGGACGCCGCCGTGCTGGTCGGCCTCGACGAAGGGCGAAGCGTGGCCCTGCGGGACGCCGTGGACCACTTCGTCCCCGACAGCCGCCTCGCCCGCTACGGCGGCAACAGCACCGGCGCCAACCGCGTGGACCTGTGCCTGGTGATGTTGTTGCGGGCCATGCTCAGGTCCGACCCGGGCAAGGCGGATCTGGCGGTGTCGGCGCTGTCGCCGGTGTTCCGGTACGTCAGCGAAGGCGATGGGTTCTACCGGGACGGGTCGTTCATCCAGCACACATACGTCCCCTACCAGGGCGCCTACGGCGTGACGCTGCTGTCGGGGCTGGCCACGCTGTTCGCGGTGCTGCGCGGCTCGCCGTGGGAGGTGAGCCACGAGATCGTGTTCGACGCGGTTGAGCGGTCGTTCGCGCCGTTCGTGCGCGACGGGGCCTGCATGGACCTGGTACGCGGGCGCGGTGTCGGCCGACGGCCCTTCGGCGACCACGAGAAGGGCCGCGAGATGGCCGCCGCGATCCTGCTGCTCGGCGAGGTGGCCCCGGTCGCCTACCGGGCCCGCTGGCACGCCATGGTCAAGGGATGGGCGGTGCGGAACACGTACCGGCCGATGCTGGAGCACCGCGAGCCCGCCTTCCACGCCCGCCTGGCGGCGATCATGGCGGACGACGCGGTTCCGGCCGCGCCCGAGCCGGTCGGGCACCGGCTGCTGTCGATGAGCGCCAGGGCCGTGCACCGCCGGCCAGGCTGGTGCGCGGCGCTCAGCATGGCCTCGCACCGGATCGGCCATTACGAGCACGGCAACGGCGAGAACCTGCGCGGCTGGCACACCGGCTCAGGAATGCTCTACTGGTGGGCGGACGGGCACGGCGACCAATACTCCGACTCCTTCTGGCCCACGGTGGACCCCTACCGCCTGCCGGGCACGACCGTCTCCACGCGGCGGCTGCCGGATGGCGCGGGTGCGGGATGGGGAGACACGCGCACGCCCTGGCGGTGGGTGGGCGGGGCCACGGACGGCGTCTATGCGGCCGTCGGCCAGCACCTCACCGGGCTGGAGAGCACGATAGTAGACAGCACTAAACAACACCATGCCCGGGACCACGCGCTATGGCCTGCGCCTGCGGAGAGTTCAGGTCACCTTGCATCGATCTTGGGGACGATGACGCGCGCCCACGCGGTGATCTTGTCTACGAACGTGAGGATGAACTCTCGACCGCCCTTGCAGAACGGAAGCACAAGCAGGGCAGGAGTCATCAGCAGTATGAGCAAGATGACCGGCAGGACCAGCAGCACCGCTAACGCTACTCGTTGCCAGGTGGCATAGATCAGGATCACTCAAGCTCCAGAGATGGATCAAACGATTGTCAACCTGGTGCGATGCCCATCACACCAGGCCAGGCAAGTCTCCATCGCTGCTTGGTTTTCCTCCGCGATCTAAAATATCCCAATACCTTGACTTGGGGGCTAGAATCGCGGGTTTGCCATACGGGCTCTTCGAACTTGATCGGGGTTCGCAGGCCGCCAGGCATGGCGGCCTGCGAGGGGCCGGGTCCCCTGCTCACGGGAAGTTGTTGCCGCCTACCTGCCCGCGACCGCGCGCCCCGCTCTGACGGGCGGGCGTCGGCCTGGCGTGCCCTGGCACGCCAAGACGATTACCCGACCGGGACCCGGCAGCCGCCACCTCTGCGATCAGGACATTTGATGTGGATCTTCTGGCTTTGGCTCTGGCCTTGGTGCTGGCGGTGGTGCTGGCTGTGCCGCTGGCTCTGGCTATGGTGCTGACTATGGCGCTGGCTATGGCGCTGGCTCTGGCTATGGCGCTGGCTGCGGCCGTGGATCTGGGTCACGCGGCTCTTGATCTTGCGGGCGGTAACGGCGATGGCCTGCCAGTCGGGCTGGCTGTCAGAGTTGGGGTTGTTGGTGAGGTTGGTTTGTGCGGTGCCGTTGGCGTTCATCACGTAGATCTCCTCGTTGCCGTCCCGGTTGCCGGTGAAGGCGATCTTGGTGCCATCCGGTGACCACGCCGGATGACCGTCAGTTTCGGGGTTGTTGGTGAGACGGGTTTGCCCGGTGCCGTTGGCGTTCATGACGTAGATCTCGAAGTTGCCGTCCCGGAAGCTGGCGAAGGCGATCTTGGTGCCATCCGGTGACCACGCCGCTTCGGTGTCAGTTGCGGCGTCGTTGGTGAGACGGGTTTGCCCGGTGCCGTTGGCGTTCATGACGTAGATCTCGAAGTTGCCGTCCCGGAAGCTGGTGAAGGCGATCTTGGTGCCATCCGGTGACCACGCCGGTGTAACTTCAGTTGCGGGGTTGTTGGTGAGGTTGGTTTGCCCGGTGCCGTCGGCGTTCATGACGTAGATCTCGGAGTTGCCGTCGCGGTTGCTGGTGAAGGCGATCTTGGTGCCGTCCGGCGACCACGCCGGTTGATTGTCAGTTTCGGGGTTGTTGGTGAGACGGGTTTGCCCGGTGCCGTCGGCGTTCATGACGTAGATCTCGAAGTTGCCGTCGCGGTTGCTGGTGAAGGCGATCTTGGTGCCATCCGGCGACCACGCCGGTTGACTGTCATTTGCGGGGTTGTTGGTGAGACGGGTTTGCCCGGTGCCGTCGGCGTTCATCACGTAGATCTCGAAGTTGCCGTCGCGGTTGCTGGTGAAGGCGATCTTGCCGTTGCGGCCGGGGACCACCGCCCGGTCGGCGCCGCCGTTACGCCCATGAACGGCACGGCCGTCACGGCAACCATGAGCACGGCCATCATCACCCGGCCGACGATCTTTCTTGTGATGTCCCGGGGTTTCTGTGGGCCCGCCGCCTGTTCGCTGGTGGTCCCTGTCACGGCCATGGGCTGTGTGTTCATCGTGTGCCCCCTACGCACTCCGCCTCGGCTGCTCGCCTACATGCATGGGTCAGAAAGTCCTGCGCCAGGGGGCGAAACACAGGACGGCTGTCCAAGGTCACAACTGTGACCTGGGGGCTGAGTAACCACAGTAGATGCCAAGGCCGTCGAGATCGAGGAAGCTAGCGACTCGAATTCCTGTGCGAGCGTCGCGGGGGACGCGCCAGCGCGTTCGCGCCGTGTCAGCGGTCTGGCTGATCTTTCTGACTCAGCACACGCATTGAGGTGCCCACCCCCGCTTAACCGGCTCATCGAACTTGATCGGGGTCTTGCCCCTCCTGCGCATCCGTCCCCGGCTCCTCATGCAGCCCGCACAACAGTGGGCGGTAGTCGCGGGGCCTACTCCTCTGCCTTTCTGGGGCGTTCGGCGACAAAGCTTCCCATGCCCGGCTCTGTTCGGATGAGGCCATCCCGCCGCAACGCCCTATGGACCTTTTGGCCGGTTGCGGTGGCGATGCCGTACATCTGCTGGAGCTTCAGGACGGACGGCACCTGATCCCCCGGGGCAAGCTCGCCCCGCTCAATCTCGCCCTTGAGGATCTCGTACACCTGCACCCATCGGGGTATGCCCGGCTTCCACTCCTGCTCCTGATCAACCACAAGCACACGCTAAGTACGGGATACCGTGCCAAGCAAGAGACACCATGCCTGATGAGCTATAGCATGGTGTACTACAGTGGGAACCATGACGGCCCAGAAGACGCCCTCTCTCCCCTGCTGTCGTGCGGCTGACTGGCTCGCCGCCGTCCGCGACCTCTGTGCGGGATGTCGGTCGTGAAGATCTCACGTGCAGTGCTGAGGGATATTGCTGGCCTACGCGCCCTGGGTCTCACCCCGCGAAAAATAGCTGGGGAAATCGGCGCGAATATCGACACCATTGCCGTGGCGATCAGTTACCTGGACCAGGAAGGGCTGCCGGAGGAGCCGGAGGAACAGAACGCGCCAGCGTACGACGAAGCGGCTCGATTGGGAGAGTCTCACGCGCTATTCGGGGCGTTGTCGAGAGTTGAGTTCTTCGATCTTTTCGACCTGGATATCAATGACATACGAGCCGGTTACAGCGCGAGTGCGCTGTATCACGTGTATTTGCGCTTTCGCCTTCGAGCCCTAAGGAGAGATTTCTGTGAACAGGCGAAATGAAGCTTCGCAGGAGCAGCGTACTCCGGGACCCGTTGCCGTGAGACAGGCTTATGAGGAAGCCGATGCGGCGTTGCAAGCAATGTCCGATTTCGAGGCATACCAAAACGCAACGCAACTCGCAGATTGCCTACGGGAATTGGCTGATGCCACTGCCCTCGCTCGTGCTAGGTCTGCCGCACGACTGCGCTGTTCGGAAAATCTTTCGGTAGCTGGCCTAGCAATGAAGCTCGGAGTATCGAAGTCTCGCGCTAGTCAGTTTCTTCGGGCAGCAGGGGAATGCATAGAGGAGAAGACCAATGGGAATCACGGCTAACCCGCATTATATTGTCAGCCACAAAACGGCAGTCGTCGCATATTGTGTGGATTGTGATGTCTGGGTCGTCTCCGATATTCCCGATGCCACTTTCGACGGCGAATCGGCCCTACGCTACATGATGCTGAATGAGTCGCAATATAGCCTGGGCCACGCGGACCACCTAATCACTATCGCGGACAAAGCGATTTCCGAGATGCGCGCTATCCTCTCACTGGCGGCAGGAAAGGCGCGAAACCGCGAAGCCGCCGCTCACATGGATCAAGTTGGCTTCCTTCTCGCTTTGACGCAATTGATCCTGAATGACGCGCCGTCCGAGGAACTGTCGAGTCGGCATACGTGCCAGAACGGCAATGGTTCGGTGTTTTCGTGCGCGAAGTGTCTACGCTACTTGCTATCGGGGCTGGAGGCCGAGCCCTTCAAAAGGGAAAACATGGATTAGCATCCTGAGCCCCCCTCATGGCCGGTATGACGGCTCATCGAAGTTGAGCGGGGTTGAGACATCTGGGCTCATCGAAGTCAGGCGGTGCTGAGCACCTCGGCGCGTGTGCTGAAGCAGCAAAATTAGCGAGACCGCCGAGACAGGGCCATCGCGAACATGCTGGCGCTGTCGCACCACGACACCCGCACAGGAATTCGAGTCGCCAGCTTCCTCGATCTCACTAGCCCCGGCATCTACTGTGGTTACTTGCCCCCCTTTGGTCACTCCGGTGACCTTGGACAGTGGTCCTGTGGATCAACCCCCTTACACAGGGCTTTCTGGCACATCTATAGGCGCGGACGTCCGTTAGGGCACGTAGGGGGGCAGGCGATGAGTAAACAGATCATGGCGGTGGCAGAGACCGCCGTTAAGCAGATGGCGGGCGCACGGAAACTCCGGGGCATCGCAAAGTGGGTCGCCGGACGGGCAGTGATGGCCGTGATCGCGGTGCTCATGACGGCCGTGCCCGCTGTGATGGCCGTGGGCGTTTTGGCGGCGGCGCCGGCCGGGGCAGTGGTTCCCGGCATCAATGGCAAGATCGCCTTCACCAGCGTTCGGGACGGCAACGCCGAGATCTACGTGATGAATCCCAACGGCACCGGCCAGACCCGGCTCACCAACAACCCTGCGGGTGACATTCAACCGGCGTGGTCACCGGATGGCACCAAGATCGCCTTCGCCAGCGTCCGGGATGGCAACTTCGAGATCTACGTGATGAACGCCGACGGCACCGGCCAGACCCGTCTCACCAACAACCCCGCACAGGACAGTGAACCGGCGTGGTCACCGGATGGCACCAAGATCGCCTTCGGCAGCAACCGGGATGGCAACTTCGAGATCTACGTGATGAACGCCAACGGCACCGGCCAGACCAACCTCACTAACAACCCCGCGACTGACGCTCAACCGGCGTGGTCACCGGATGGCACCAAGATTGCCTTCGCCAGCAGCCGGGACGGCAACTTCCAGATCTACGTGATGAACGCCGACGGCACCGGCCAGACCCGTCTCACCAACAACGCCGCGACTGACAGTGACCCGGCGTGGTCACCGGATGGCACCAAGATCGTCTTTGTCAGCACCCGGGATGGCAACAACGAGATCTACGTGATGAACGCCAACGGCACCGGCCAGACCCGCCTCACCAACAACCCGGCGGGTGACGTTCAACCGGCGTGGTCACCAGATGGAACCAAGATCGCCTTCGCCAGCCTCCGGGACGGCAACAACGAGATCTACGTGATGAACGCCAACGGCACCGGCCAGACCCGCCTCACCAACAACGCCGCGACTGACGCTCAACCCGACTGGCAGGCCATCGCTGTTACCGCCCGCAAGATAAGGAGTCGCGTGCCCCGGGCTCACATCGCCCAGCGGCACACCCAGCGGCACAGCCAGGGGCACAGTCAGCGGCACAGTCAGCGGCACAGTCAGGGGCACAGTCAGGGGCACACCCAGCGGCAGAGCCGCACCCTGAGCCAAGGCCAGGGCCAGGGCCAGAGCAACAAGATCCACGTCGAATGTCCGGATCGCAGGGGTGGCCACTGCAGGATGCCCTTCTTTGATGCCGTTAACGATGTAGTCCACTGAGCGGCGAGCAAACTCGCGTCCTGTCAGGTCGAGATCTTCGACCCGTTCTACGATGGGGATGTCGTGGCGTTCGGCGTAGGTGTCCTGTTCGTGCGCCTGGAGCTCCGGACTGATCATCTCCTCGCGCTTGGTAGAGACGCGGGTGTAGGCGACGGCGACTCGGGTCTCTTCATCGTTGCGCTTGGGGGGCATGGGGCCTCTGGCCTCCTGCATCGATGGTGGCTTTACAACACACTACGATGGAGGCGTTCAAGTCGTGGTTCTTCCTCGACGACGCCGTCGTCTGCCTGGGCGCGGGCATCACCTCCGCGGACGGGGCGCGGGTCGAGACGATCGTGGACAACCGCAGGACCGGCGCCCCGCTCGCCGTCGAGCCGGGCTGGGCCCACCTCGAGGGTCACGGCGGCTACTTGGTGCCGGGATCGCTGCGCACGCTGCGGGAACGCCGGGGCACCCGCGACTACGTGACGCTCTGGCTGGACCACGGCGTGGATCCCCGCTCGGCCGGCTACGCCTACACGCTGCTGCCGGGGGCGAGCCGGTCGGAGACCCGCGCAAGGGCCGCCGACCCCGGCTGGTTGCGCGTCATGGCCAACTCCGCCCGGCTGCAGGCCGTCCACGTCCCGTCGCTGAGGCTCACGGCGGCGAACTTCTGGAACGCCGGAGCCGCCGGCGACCTGACCGCCTCCGCCCCGTGCGCGGTCCTGGCCCGCGAGCACGGCGACGGCACGGCCACGCTCTCCGTGGCGGACCCCCGGTGCGACCTGGACGAACTGACCGTGACCTGGGCCCGGCCGGTGGCCGGGTTGCTCAGTGTCGATGGTCGCGCTCGCACGGGGCTCCGCTGGTTACGCAAGCTGCCGCTCTCCGCCCCAGGCTCGCCGCTCAGCGGCGACGCCCTCCTGCACGGCTCCACCTTGACCTTTCATGGGCTTGCCGAGCGGGAGGGCGCCCCGATCACGGTCACGGTGCGGCTCAGCCTTTAGGCCGCTCGCCGCCAGGCCTTTCCCGTGACCTCCGGTATTCCTCCACCACCAGCTCGGTGAGCTCCTGCAGCGAGGTCTCCGCGGTGGGCTTGTCGAATGTGATCGTTCCGTGCTGCAGCAGGTTGACCCGGTCGCACACCTCCAGGATCTGCGCGTAGTTGTGCGCGATGATCACGATGGACACCTCGCCCCGCGCCTTCAGGTCGCTGACCAGGTCGAGGATCAGCGCGCCCTCCTTGGCCCCCATCGCGGCCAGCGGCTCGTCGAGCAGCAGGATCCGCGAGCGCGAGTAGACCGAGCGGGCCACGGCGATGGCCTGGCGCTGGCCGCCGGACAACTTGGCGACCTCGACGTCGACCGACGGGATGCGTACCCCCATCGTTTCGAGGTGCTCGGCGGCCAGCTTGCGCATGCGCCGGTTGCTCAGCAGCCGGGCGAACCCGACGTGCTCGCGGCCGAGGAACATGTTGTGGTAGACGCTGAGCTCGTTGATCAGCGCGAGGTCCTGGTAGACGATGTCGATGCCCAGGGAGCGGGCCTGCTGCACCGACTTGAGCGTCACCTCCGCGCCGTCGAGCAGGATGCGGCCCGAGTCCGGCTGGTGGAACCCGCACAGGAGCTTGACCAGTGTGGACTTGCCCGCGCCGTTGTCGCCGATGAGCCCGAGCACCTCGCCCCTGGCCAGGGTCAGGCTCACGTCCCGCAGGGCCGTGACCGCGCCGAACCGCTTGGAGAGCGATTCGGCGCGCAGGACTTCGGTCATGTCCGTCCCGCCCTTCGCAGCCGGGTGAGCGTGACGTTCGCGATCATGGAGAGCAGGATCGCGGCGCCCAGGATGAGGAAGTACGGGTTGGCGGAGATGCCGATGAGGTTCATCCCGTTCTGCAGCACCGCTAGCACGAGTGCGCCGAGTGCGCCGCCCACGATCGTTCCTGAGCCGCCCGCCAGCGCCGTGCCGCCGATCACCGCCGCCGATACGGCGGTGAACATGAGCCCGGTGCCGCCGCCGATGTTGGGGTCGATCGTGTGGATCCGGAACGCCTCGATCAGACCGGCGAACGCCCCCAGACTTCCGCCGATCATGAAATTTCCCATCTTGACCCTGCCGGTGCGCACCCCTGCCTCCATGGCTCCCAGCGGATTGCCCCCGGCGGCGATCGTGTGCAACCCCCACCGGGTACGCGTCAGCACCACATGCAGAAAGGCCACGATCCCCAGAGCCCACCAGAGATGCGCCCACGGCGCGGCCCCGAGCCACGAGCCGATCGTCCCGTCGACCGGCTCGGGGATCTCGGCGGGATAGGCATGCGACGTGGTGAGCACGATCCCGGTCACCGCGTAGAACGTGCCCAGCGTGGTCACGAACGACGGCACCCGCAGCACCACGGTGACGAACCCGTTCACGAACCCGATGGCCGTCCCCGTCAGCAGCGCCAGCAGGATCGCCGGGATCGCAGGGAAGCCCCAGAAGTCGATCGCGTAGTGCATCATGAACGGCGCCAGCGCCGCCACCACCCCGACCGACAGGTCGATCTCCCCGCTGACCAGCAGCAACACGGTCCCGCACGCCACGATGGCGGCCGGCGCGGCGGCCTGGGTGATGTTGACCAGGTTGTCCGGGGTTAGGAACACGTCCGTGGCCGACACGAAGTACAGCCCCAGGGCGATCGCGACCACCAGGACGCCGGCCTCCCGGTGCTTCAGGAACGCCTCCCGCAGGCTACGCATGGGGAATGGGGCCGGTGCGGGACACGAGCTTCTGCGCCGTGTCGGAGCCCTCGAAGCGGGTCTTGGTCGTCTGGTACGGCCCCACGTTGTCCTTCGTCACGAACAGCAGTCCCGTGTTCGTCTCGGAGGGGAACAGTAGCCCGCCCGACAGTTTGTAGAGGTAGAGGTAGAGCACCGGCAGGAAGCCCTGCAGGTACGGCTGCTGGTCGATCGTGTAGTCCAGGTCGCCGCTCTTGATCGCGGCCAGTGTCTCGGGCACCAGGTCGAAGCCGCCGGCCACCTTGAGCCCTTTCGAGCGCATGTTGTACTTCTTGACCACCTGCCCGATCGACTGCGTGGAGCCGGCGTCCACGGCCAGCATGCCTGCCAGGTTCTGGTGCCCCTGGGCGTAGGCGTCGATGATGGACAGTCCCCTGGTGACGTCGGCGTTCGTCCCGACCGACTGAAAGGTGATGGACTTGCCCGAGTCCTTGATCGCCTGCGCGGCGCCGTCGATCCTGGGCTGGATGTTCAGCGCGCCCGGCGTGGCGATGAAGCCCACGACCTCACCGGAGTCGACCTGCTGGAGCGCCCGCTGGCCGAGGGCGTACCCGGACTCGTAGAGCCCCTGCCCGATGTACGCCAGCCGCGCCGTCCCCTTGTCGTCGCGGGCGCCGTCGGCGTTGTACGACACCACCGGGATGCCCGCGTCGAGCGCCCGGTTGACCGGCTCGCGGAAGGCCGCCTTGTCCACCACGGCCACCGCTAACCCGTCCGCCTTGGCGGAGATGGCGGTGTTGCACGCGTTGACCATCTCGGCCACGATCGAGTCCTTCGAGCCCGTCCACTGGAACTCGGTGCCGAGCAGCGCGCACGCGTCCTGGGCGCCGTACTGGGTGGGGGTGAAGAACGGGTTCGTCGTGACGTGGCAGACCAGCACGAACTTCCACTTGGGCGTGGCGGGGAAGTCTCCTGGGGCGGCCGCGCCGCCGCCGGTCGCGGCCGGCCGGCTCTGGTCGGACGTGCAGGCCGACAGCAGCGCGGCGGCCGCCGCCGAGGCGCTGGCGAGCCCGGCGCCGGTGAGCAGCCGCCGCCTCGCGATCGGGGTGAGGTGAAGGGTGTCGACCGCTTCCTCGACCTTGGGGTGGATCTTCTTCATGTGCTCGACCTCGTATTCCCTACGAATCGGTCCAGCCGCGGGGGCCGGACCCGTATGGGTGCCCCCGATGGCCCCGCTGGGGCTTCCTTTTCCGCCAGTGAACTCCTTGCGGGCGCCCGTGTCAGCAACCAGTTCGCTGACAGGTCTACTCATCGGGTATACCTCGTGTGTATAGTCGGCGGCATGACGGTGTCGTACACGCTGCTGGGTCTCCTGGAGGAGGCCGATCGTCACGGTTATGACCTGAAGCAGGCTTATGACCGCCGCTTCGGCGCGGCCAAGCCGATCCGGTTCGGGCAGGTCTACCGCACCCTGGCCCAACTCGTCCGCGACGGGCTGGTCGAGATCGCCGGCGTGGAGCCGGGCGCCGGGCCGGAGCGCAAGCGGTACGCCATCACCCCGGAGGGAGTGACCGACTTGGACCGCTGGCTCGCCGAACCGGAGGATCCCCAGCCCCAGCTCCAGGCGGTGCTGTTCACGAAGGTGACGCTGGCGCTGATGTCGGGCCGGCCCGCCGAGGAGTTCCTGGACGCGCAGCGCACGCGGCACCTTGCCGTGATGCGCACGCTGACCGCAGCGCGGCGCGAGGCGGAGTCGGCGCAGGACGCCCTGCTGGCCGACTACCAGCTCTTCCACGTCGAGGCGGATCTGCGCTGGATCGAGCACGCGGCGGGCCGGCTGCCCACCCTGGCGGAGGAGGTCCGCGATGACGGTCCTAAGCGGTCGTGACCTGCACAAGAGCTTCGGTCGCACGCCGGCGCTGCGTGGCGCCGCGCTGACCCTGGCCGACGGCGAGGTGCTGGCCGTCATGGGGCCCAGCGGGTCGGGCAAGTCCACGCTGCTGCACTGCCTGGCCGGCGTGCTGCGGCCGGACGCGGGCGAGGTGCTCTTCCGCGACGTGCGGATCGACCGGCTGCGCGACCGCGAGCGCGCCAGGTTGCGCCGCACCAGCTTCGGGTTCGTGTTCCAGTTCGGGCAGCTGGTCCCCGAGCTGCCGGTGGTGGAGAACATCGCGCTGCCGCTGCTGCTGGAGGGCCGCCCGCGGGCGGCCGCGCTCGCCGAGGCGTCGGAGTGGGTGTCCCGGCTGGGCCTGGACAGCGTGTGGGACCACCTGCCCGGCGAGCTGTCCGGCGGGCAGGCGCAGCGGGCCGCGGTCGCGCGGGCGTTGATCGCCCGCCCGAAGGTGGTGTTCGCCGACGAGCCGACCGGCGCGCTCGACTCCGTCGCCGCCGACCAGGTGATGGAGCTCCTCGTCGACACGGTCCGCGCGGAGGACGCCTCCATGGTGGTCGTGACGCATGAGCCGCGGGTGGCCGCCTTCGCCGACCGCACGGCGATCGTCCGCGACGGGCTCGTCGTCCAGCCGGTGGGTGCCCGATGAACGCCGTGCTGATCGGGATGAGACTGGCCGTCGCCGGCGGCCGTACTGGCTGGGCCCGGCTGGCGCTGACCGCGCTCGGCGTCGGCGTCGGCGTCGCGTTGTTGCTGCTCTGCCTCACCGGGCAGTCCGCGCTGCAGGGGCGGGCGGAACGAGCGGCATGGCGGGACACGTCGTCGTCCACTCCGGCCACCGCGCCGGACCCGATGTTGTGGCTGGCCGTCAGCGACCACTTCGCGGGTGAGCCGCTGCACCGGGTACACGTCGCGGCACTCGGTGCGCGCCCGCCGGTTCCTCCCGGACTCGACCGGCTCCCGTCGGCCGGTGAGGTCGTCGTCTCGCCCGGGTTGCGGACGCTGATCGCGATAACCCCGCGTGACCAGCTCGGCGACCGGTTCCCCGGCCGGATCGTCGCGACGATCGGCCCGGCGGCCCTGGAATACCCGGACCAGCTCGTCGCCGTTGTCGGCTACACCCCGGAGCGGTTGGGCGAGCTCACCGGCGCGCAGCGGGTGCTCGGGATCCAGACGGGCCTGTCCGGCGACTACGCCTTCACCCTGGCGGCGCGGCTGCTGATCGGGATCGTGGCGGTCCTGCTGCTCGTGCCCGTCGCCGTCTACATCGTCATGGTCACGAGGATCGCCGCCGTGCGCCGCGAGCAACGCTTCGCCGCGATGCGGCTGGCCGGCGCCACCAGGACGCAGCTTGCGGTCACGGCCGCCACCGAGACCGGGGTCGGCGCGGTCGCCGGGGCGATGCTCGGCCTCCTCGGCTACACGGCGCTCCGGCCCGTGGTGGCGGGGCACCTGACCCACGGCGGGGCCCGCTTCTTCGACTCCGACCTCACGGTGGCGCCTGCCTGGCTGATCGTGGTGCTGGCAGGCGTGCCGCTGCTGGCGGTGGGCGCCGCGATGACGTCGATTCTCGGGATCCGGATCACGCCGCTGGGCATCGGCGGCCGTGCCTCCCGTAGGCGGCCGCCCACCGCGTGGCGGATGGCGCTGCCGGGCGCCGGAATCGCCGGCATGCTCGCCATCGTGGCCGGTGTGCCGTGGCTGGTGGAAATCCCTCCGCCGGAGGGGCCGTACATGGTCTTCCTGCTCTGCCTGCTCGTGGGCGGGGTGTTCGCCGGGCCTTACATCTGCCTGGTCGCCGCCCGGGCCATGGCCCGCCTCGGCCGCCGTGCGACCACGCTGATGGCGGCCCGGCGCATCGCCGCGAACCCCCGCACGTTCAGGGGCGTCAGCGGGGTGGTCCTGGCCGTCTTCGCCGCCACGTTCATGGCGTGCATGCTCAGCGCCGCGGGCAGCGCGCCGGGGGCCGCGTTCTATGGCGGCCTGCGGCCCGGCGTGGTCGAGATCTACGTCGGCAACCAGCCGGTCACCAGGCTCGCGCCGCTGATGGGCGCGCGGACGGTGGCGATCCGGGTCCATCCGGATGACTGGAGTTCGGTCGTGTCCTGTGCCGAGCTGACCCGGATCGTGGTCGCCTCCTGTCCGCTCCCGGAGTCCGTGCGGGCCCGCGGCATGGGGCGGGACGCCACCATCGGCGTGATGTCCGGGGCCATCCACGAGTCCGTCCCGGGCGCGGCGGGTCTCCCGATCCGTGCCCTCTATGTGCTGACTGACGGCACCCTCGCGGCGGAGGAGCGCGTCCGTACGCAGGCCGCGCTCCTCCTGCCCCGCGCGATACTCAACACCCAGCGTGACACCGTGCTGCAGGAGTCGCGGTTGTGGGCCGAGTTGACCACACTCGCCCGGCTGACGACCTGGTTCGTGGTCCTCCTTGCCGGGTGCAGCCTGACGGTCGGGGTGGTGGCCGGGCTGATCGAGAGGCGGCGCCCGTTCGCGTTGTTGCGGGCCTCGGGCGTGCGGCTCGGCGAGTTGCGCAGGATCCTGTTGCTGGAGTCGGTCGTGCCGCTGGTGCTGGCCGTGGTGCTCGGCGCCGGTCTGGGCGCGGCGGCGTCGTACGCGATGGCCGTCGCCCAGGGGGACCGGTGGTTCCCGCCCGGCCTGGACTTCGCCGGCGGCCTGGCCGCCGGGGTGCTGGCCGCCCTGGCCGTCACCGCGGCGGCGCTCCCGCTGATGAACGTCACGACCAGGTACGACGCCGTCCGCTACGAGTAGAGGCCGAGCTCGCGCATGACGAAGTCACTCTCCTGATCTGAAGGTCTTGGCGCGCTGGAGGTAGTCGATGACCGCCGGCAGGTCACCGGCCTCCAGCCAGTCGATCTGCATGGCGACGCCCTCGCTGATCGCGGCGCTGTTGTCACTCCACAGAGCCATGCCCGCCGCGCTGAGCCGCTCGTCGACCTGCTGGTCGCCGCTCTGTAGCCCGCTCGCCAAGGACTCCCACCGGACGCTCAGCTCCTGCACCGCCGGATCGCCGACGGGCCTGCCCGCCCGCAGGTGGCCGAGGGTCTCCCTGAGCAGCTCCAGCCACTCGGCCCTGAGATCCTTCATGCGGTCCTCGCCGAGATCGGCCCGTCGCCGCGCCAGGTGGTCGCGGAGCTCGCGGTTGACGTACGCCTCGTACACCGAGATCGTCTCCAGCGTGGCCATGAACTGCTCGGCCTCGGGCATCACCGACTCGTCCAGCACTTGGATCAGCCCGCCGATCTGGCCCTTCAGCTGCACCAGCCGGGCGGCCTGCAGCTCGATCTCGGCGAGCTGCGCGCCGAGCAGGCCGCGCAGCGCCGTCAGGTCGTCCGACGGCTCCTTGAGCACTTCGGTGATCTCGTCCAGTGACAGGCCGAGCCCGCGCAGCGCCCGCACGCGGTAGAGCCGCCGCAGGTCCGCCTCGGTGTAGCGGCGGTGGCCCGCCGCCGTCCGTTCACTGGCTTCGACCAGGCCGATCTCTTCGTAGTGGTAAAGCGTTCTGATCGTGACCCCTGTGGCCTTGGCCAGCTCCCCGATGGTCCACCGGCGCTCGTCGCCGTCGTGTCTGCTCACGCCTCCGACCGTAGGACCTCCCGTCACGGGAGGTTCAAGCCCTTGACGACGGGCTCTGGAGCGCCTAAGTTCCCGGCCACGGCGAAACATATCGTTACGCCCCCGAAACTTTCGGAGGTCTCGGTGAAGTCCCTGATCATCGCCCTGGCGCTCGTCGCCGCCGTTCCATTCCCCGCCCACGCCGAGCACCGTACGCCGCGTGACCTGCGCGAGCTCGCGTACCAGAACGGCATCAGAATCGGCAGCGCCGTCGACATCGCCGCCCTGCGCAGTGAAGACGACTACCGCAAGGTGTTGAACCGCGAGTTCTCCCACGTCACCGCGGAGAACGCGATGAAGTGGGAGTCGGTCGAGCCGGAACGGGGCGTCTTCACCTGGGGCGACGCCGACGCCCTGGTCGACAACGCCCGCCGCAACAACCAGAAGGTCCGCGGCCACACGCTGGTCTGGCACAACCAGCTCCCGGCCTGGCTGACCACCGGCGTCGAGAACGGCACCATCGACGCCGCCGAGCTCAGGGACATCCTGCGCGACCACGTCACCACCCAGGTACGCCGCTACAAGGGCAAGATCAGGGCCTGGGACGTGGTCAACGAGGTGGTCAACGACGACGGCACGATGCGGCAGAGCATCTGGCTCACCCACCTCGGCCCCGGCTACATCGCCGATGTCTTCCGCTGGGCCCACCGCGCGGACCCGCACGCCAAGCTCTACATCAACGACTACAACCTGGAATGGAACGCCCCCAAGATCGAGACCACGCTGTCGATCGTCAAGGACCTCCAGGCGCAGGGCGTGCCGATCCACGGTGTCGGCTTCCAGGGCCACCTCGGCATCCAGTACGACTACCCCGGCGACTGGGCGAACGTCATGAAGCGCTTCGCCGACCTGGGCCTGGAGATCGCGGTCACCGAGCTGGACGTGCGCATGGTGCTGCCGGTGACGCCCGAGAAGCTGGCCACCCAGGCCGACTACTACCGCCGGGCGCTGACCGACTGCCTCAGCGTCAAGGTCTGCCGCGAGTTCACCGTCTGGGGCTTCACCGACCGGCACTCGTGGGTGCCCGGCTGGTTCGACGGCGAGGGTGCGGCCTGCCTGCTCGACGAGAACCTGGCGCCCAAGCCCGCGTACCACGCCCTGCTGACGGTGAAGAAGGCTTAGCTCGCGCCCACGCGGTAAAAGATTCCCCGCGGCCGTGTCGAACCGGCGGGGACACGTTCGACGCGATTGATAAGAGAGCAGATTCACGGCAGTGGAAGGGATCGCGTCATGCAGAAGATCACCACGTACCTCTGGTTCGACAACCAGGCCGAGGAAGCCGCGCAGTTCTACACCTCGCTCTTTGCCGACTCCCGCATCCTCGAGGTCCAGCGTTACCCTGAGGGCGCGCCGGGCCCGGCGGGGAAGGCGATGATCGTCACGTTCGAGCTGGCCGGCCAGCGGTTCATCGCGCTGAACGGCGGCCCGCAGTTCACGTTCAACGAGTCCGTCTCGCTGTACGTCGACTGCGAGTCGCAGGACGAGGTCGACGAGCTGTGGGCCAAGCTCACCGACGGCGGCGAGGAGTCGCAGTGCGGCTGGCTGAAGGACAGGTGGGGCCTGTCCTGGCAGATCATCCCGCGCCGCCTCAGCGAGCTGCTGAGCGACCCGGATCCGGCCAGGGCGCAGCGTGCCATGCAGGCCATGCTGGGCATGCAGAAGATCGACGTCCAGGCCCTGGAGAAGGCCGCCGCGGGGTGATCTGCGCGGGTGGCCGGTGAGCTCTCATCGGCCACCCGGTTCGGCCAGCCCGTACGGCAGATCCGGCCGCTGGGCGGCGATGTGCATGAGCCTGTTGTACTTGATCACCCGCTCGCCGCGCGCCGGCGCGCCCGACTTGAACTGACCGCACCCGCCGGCCACCGCCAGCTCGGCGATGAAGTCGTCCACGGTCTCGCCGGCGCGGTGCGAGACCATCCGCGCGTACTCGTGCTTGCGGCACACCTCCATGGCCTGCAACGTCTCGGTGACGGTGCCGACCTGGTCGACCTTGATGAGCGCGGCGTTGGCGATCCCGGCGGCGATGCCCCGCTCGATGACGGCGGGGCTCGTGACGAACACGTCGTCGCCGACCAGTTGCAGCCGCTCGCCGAGCCGGTCGGTCAGCTGCCGCCAGCCCTCGGTGTCGTCCTCGGCCAGGCCGTCCTCGATGCTCCAGATCGGGTAGTCGGCGGCCAGCTGCGCGTAGAGCTCGATCAGCTCGAGACTGGACAGGTGCTCACCCGCCACCTGGTACGCGCCGTCGCCGCGGCGGAACCGCGAGGCGGCCGGGTCCAGGGCGATGGCCACCTGATCGCGGGCGGGCGTGTAGCCGGCGCCGTCGATGGCCTCCACCAGTGCGGCCAGCACCTCACGCGGATGCCTGAAGTCGGGCGCGAAACCGCCGTCATCACCCTGCCCGGTCGGCTGCCCGGCCGCGGCCAGGTTCTCGTGCAGGACGGCGTAGATCTCCGCCCCGGCCCGTACGGCCTCGGCCATGGAAGGCGCGCCGATCGGGGCGATCATGAATTCCTGGAAGTCGAGCTGATTGGAGGCATGCAGGCCGCCGCTGACCAGGTTGAAGTGCGGCACCGGCAGCCGCGGCCGCACCGTGGACGGGGTGAGGAACTCCCACAGCTGCTGCCCCTGAGAGGCGGCCACGGCCCGCGCGGTGGCCATCGACACGCCCACGGTGGCGTTGCCGCCGAGCCTGCTCTTGGCGTCGGTGCCGTCCAGCTCGATCAGGGCCTGGTCGACGTCGGCCAGCGAATGCCACGGCCGGCCTTTGAGGCGGTGGAAGATCGAGCCGGTGACGCGGGCCGCCGCCCGGGTCACGCCCGAGCCGCCGTACCGGCTCATGTCGCCGTCGCGGAGCTGGACCGCCTCCTGGGAACCGACGGAAGCGCCGGAGGGCACACCGGCCCAGCCGGTCGCGCCGCCCGCCAGGGTCAGCGTGACCGACAGAGTGGGGTGGCCGCGCGAGTCCAGGATCTGCGTGGCGCGCAGGTCGATGATGTGGAAGGCGCACAAGGCTCCTCCTGAGGGGTGCGGGTCTCGGTCGCTTTCGACGGTGTCATGGTCGTTCCCGCACACAAAGAGCAAATCAACTTCACTTGCCGGCAGATTTGTCGGTAGGGCGGCGGCCGAGCAGGGGTGCACTGTGCACACGCGGCTCACTGGGCGGCGCGGGTGGCGAGACGCCCCATCCGATAGACCGCCAGCGGACGCCGCAGCGCGGTGATGTCGGCCAGCGGGTCGCCCGCCACGGCCAGCAGGTCGGCGTCGAACCCGGGCGCGATCATGCCCTTGCGCTCGTCCACCCGGCAGGCGCGCGCCGCGAC
The DNA here is from genome assembly GCF_030718205.1 of Nonomuraea turcica. Taxonomy (GTDB): domain Bacteria; phylum Actinomycetota; class Actinomycetes; order Streptosporangiales; family Streptosporangiaceae; genus Nonomuraea. The sequence goes on along the minus strand of NZ_JAUZQF010000006.1, from coordinate 171,180 downwards.
CGACGTGATCGACCGCAGCACGTCGATGGCGGCGTACCCCTGCTCGACCAGCATCTCCGCCCCGTATGGCACCAACCCGTGCGGTTTGGGCGGCCCGATCCCGGCGTCCGTCCCGATGACGAAGTCCACCCCGGCGGCGTAGAAGGCGCGCAGCGCCTCCGCCATGCCCGCCATGCGCTGCTGGATGCGCGGTGGCGGCGGCATCGGGCTCGGCACTATCCCGGCCGTGAGGGACACGACGATGTCCGCGGCGGCCAGCCGGGCGATCAGCCCGTAATCCACCTCGAAGGAGTCCTCGGTGAAGAACCCGCAGTGCTCGATCGAGTCGAACCCGGCCTCCAGCGCCTGCGCCACCCCCTCCGCGCAGTGCGCGTGCCCGGTGATCGGCAGGCCGTGCGCGTGCGCCTCGTCGGCCGCCGCCTTCAGCTCGGCAGGACCGTACTGCAGGAGGTGCGAATGCGTGCCGGCGGTCATCTCGCCGCCCGTCACCATCATCTTGATGACGTGTACGCCGCGCGCCGCCCGCTCCCGCACGGCCTCGCGCACCCCTTGATCGCCGGCCGCCTCGCCGCCCAGGAACCAGCAGTGCCCCTTGGGCGTGGTGATCGGCGGCCCGGCTGAAAGGATCTCCGGCCCGTCGAGACCCAGCCCGAGTCCCAACGCCAGATAGTCGCGGTCTCCCAGGTCGCGCACCGTGGTCACCCCGGCCGCCAGGTGCTGCCGCGCCGCCGCCCGCATCCGGTCGGCGAGACCCGGGTGCTCGAGCGTCCCCAGGACATCGAGGCCGGCGTCGAAGGCCAGGTGGACGTGGCAGTCGATCAGCCCGGGCAGCAGCGTGACGTCACCCAGGTCGATCGTGGCGGGCGCGTCGCCGGTGACGTCGGCGACGCGCCCGTTCTCGACGAGCACCACGCGGTCATGGTGCATGTCCCGGCCGTCGAAGAGCCGGCGAGCGCGTAAGGCGAGCATGCCGACAACGTCGCACGGCCTCGCCGGAAATCCCTGAGTATGCCCTACTCAATTCACGGGCGGGGGACCGCGATACCGCCGTACCGATCCCAGCCCTTGGAGATGCGGTCGTGGTATTTGGCGGATTCGGCCGCGTCCCGGACCCAGTCCCACTCGCCGCTCGCCGCCGGCACCGGATACGTTCGGATCTGCTCGGCGATGCGCTGGGCGTCGTCGAGCCCGTCCCAGATGAGCCGCCGCAGCTTCGGCGTCCGCTGCTCCTCGTTCCGCACGTAGATCCGGTATCCGAAGTACGCCGCCGCGACCGCCCGGTGCAGCCTGGCGGTCAGCACCGTCCGCTCGAAGTACGCCTTGAGCTGCTCGAAGTGCTCGGCCTCGAGGTCACCCTTGGCTACGATGACGTCCCGCAGCGCGCTCTCGGCCACCCGCACCCCGTGATCCTTCTCTGTGAGCACGTACTCCAGGTATCGGGGCGTCATCTGGTCGCCCATGGTCACCCAGCCCCTGTCCAGCACGTACTGTGCCTCCCTGGACAGCGTGGGGTCGGACTTGCAGGCGGCCGGCGACAGATGGTTGACCACGTCGATCCAGAAGTGGAACCGCTTGTTCACGTTGTGACGCACATAGGTGACGGGCGGGTCGATCCACTTGCCGGACACGCTGCGGTGATAGCTCGAACAGTACGGCTCGTAGTCGAGTCTGGAGTGGTTGGCGGAGTTCGTGCCCAGGGTGTAGAGCACCGAGGTGACGATCTCGTACGACTTCGACAGCGCCGAGGCGACGTTCCGCGCGGCCCGCGGCCCGTACGTCCTGGCCGCGAACTCACGGTAGATCGTCTCCACACTCACCCGGGGATCCTCCGCGGCCCGGGCCAGCGCGTACAGGTTGATCTCGGTGGGCGTGCCGATGATGCGGGACTCGTCGTAGCGGTCGGTCCTGGCCACGTAGCCGATCACGTTCGGCAGCGTCTGGTAGTGGCGCAGCCGGTTGACGTGCTCTTCCGGCCACGCGTTCGCGATCTTCCCCTGGCCGTTGTACTCGCCTGCCGCATCGTACTCGACGAGCACGGGCCGGTTGATCCGCGAGATCGTGGTGTCGTTCGGGTGGGTGAGGAAGAAGTCGTGCGGCGTCGCCTTGGCCATCACCTTGACGTGCGGGTTGCGGACCAGCGCGATCGCGCCGATCGTCCGCTCCATCTCCTCGGGGAAATAGCCGAACGTGCGCAGGTAGAGCCCCAGCCCTCGTTCGCCGACGATGACCTCCGCGACCTGGTCCACCAGGTAGGCCAGCTTCTGCTCGGCCGTGGTGAGCCGCGTCGAGTGCTGCCGTTCCACCCGAGCCCCGGTCTCGATGAAGGTCAGTACCACCGAGTCGATGTCCGGCACCAGGTCGAGCATCTCCCGGTAGTCCTGTTTGAACCACTCCCAGAAGGCTGGATTGTCCAGGTCGATCGTGCTGCCGGGGCCGGTGCGGAACTCGGCCGGGTAGTAGTCCAGGTCGTAGAGCGAGTGGTCCCAGATCGCCACCTCGGGGATCCCGGCGTCGTGCGCCTCCTTGGTGAGCCGGTTGGCCTGCGCCTGCTTGGCGGGCTCGCGTACCTCCCGCAGGTCGTGCACGATCTCGTGGCTCAGTTGCAAATGATTGATCTTGTACGGCTTCGCGGCCGCGATGACGGCGTCGGCCCCGGCGTCGCTGTCCGACAAGATCGTCCACCCGCGCACCTGCCCGCCCGCCGCCTCCGCGGGCAGCGCGACTCCGGCCGTCACCAGCAGGATCAGGGCGGCGATCACGCGCGTCATTGCTCCACCCCGTTCACGAACACCTTCCGCAGGGTCAGGTCGTCGGTGAACGCGATCTTGTTAGGTCCTGTGACGTTCGTGAACCTGCACTTCTCCAGGTGCACCCCGACCAGGTGGTCCGTCTCCAGGCCGACGAGGTTGAGCACGGCGTCGGCGCCGTCGATTTCGGTCCGCTCCATTCGGATGTCGCGGACGGACACCGGCTCCGTGCCGCCCTCGTTGCTGTTGTAGGCCATGTTGACGAAGATGACCTCCCGGTCCACGTTCTGGCCGGTGAAGTCGCGCACGTGGACGCCCTCGATGAAGGCGCCGCGCTTCTTGCTGGCCTTGATGTAGATGGGGTACTTCACCGGGTAGTTGCCAGGGAAGTCCGGGGAGTTGATCACGCATCGTTCGGCGAAGACGTCGCGGACGCCGCCCGACATCTCGCTCCCCACCGTGATGCCGCCCCACCTGCCGGAGAAGTGACAGTCCTGGACCACGATGTTCTCGCTCGGCACGCCCACCCTGCGGCCGTCGGCGTCACGTCCCGACTTGACCGCCACACAGTCGTCGTTGGTGTTGAAGCGGCAGCCGCGGATGTGCACGTACGACGACGCCTCGGGGTCGCAGCCGTCGGTGTTGTAGAGCGTGCTGACGACGGTGATGTCGCACACGGTGACGTTCGTGCACAGGACCGGGTTGACGGTCCACATGGGCGGCTCGAGAATCGTGACCTCGCTGATCAGGATGTCCCGACATTTCACGAACTGGACCATGGCAGGGCGCAGGTAATGTCCCGCGCCGAACACCCGCTGCTCGACCGGCACGCCGTCGTCGCCCATCTTCCGCAGCGCCCGCTGGTCGGCGCCCTGGGGCCCGCCGCCCGCATACCAGCTCTCCCACGGCCCCTGCCTGGCCTGGCCGTCCAGCGTGCCCTTGCCCGTGACCGCGATGTTCCGCTGGCCGTGGGCGTAGATGAAAGGGCTGTAGTTATAGCACTCCGTACCCTCCCACCGGGTGAAGACGACCGGCAGGTACGCGTTCGGATCGGGGCTGAAGGCGATCACGCCGCCCTCGGAGAGGTGTAACTCGACGTTGCTGAGCAGATGGACGGCCCCGGTGAGGAAACGTCCCGGCGGGACCACGACCTGCCCGCCACCGTTGCGGTGGCACTCGCCGATCGCCGCCTTGAACGCGGCCGTGCAGTCGGTCCTGCCGTCACCGACGGCCCCGAAGACGGCGACATCCCACCTTCGTCGCGGGAATCGAGGAGGACGGATCTTCCGCAGGATGTGCGGCACCTTGTGCCAGGGGTCCGATGATCGGGCTTCAGCCTGCGCCAACGCGGTTCCTGGAGTGATCGTAGCGGCCGCGAGAACTCCGCCGGCCTTCAGTAGAGATCGTCGAGAGGGCATGGTCACCACCGGAGGGTGGGAGACATCGGATCTCTGGAGCGTAAATCGCGCCGTGCCGGAATTCAAATCCTTACGAAGTTAATTGTGAAGGCTAGGCCGTCGGCAGGTGAGTCGGGTCGTCCGGCGGTAGATGGGCCCGCAGGCGATCGTCGAAGCCGTCGCGCACGTCGCGATAGGAACGATAGGACGGAGGGTACGGCCAGCCCCAGCGTCGCTCGGACTCCCGCGCCTGCCACCACCGCCGCGGCCGCCGCAGCTCCTCGACGACGGCCAGAACCGTGTCGCCCACCTCGGCGGGGTCGGGCAGCACGTCGCCGCAGATGTAGCGCTGCTGCCTGAGAAGGGTCGGGCAGTGCACGTCGCCCTGCGCGAACGTCCCGAACCGCCAGCCGCTCTCCTCGTCCCATGCCAGAGCGAGAACGGAGTCCTCGGCGAGGCCGGGCTCCTCGAGCACGATCGTGGCGGAGCGCGGGAGGAACTCCGTGATCCAGTGGGCGTTCGGCTGGATCTCCCGGCGAACCAGCGCCAGGTAGACGTCGTGCAGGTAGCCGACGTGCAGTTCCCGCCAATCCACGTGCCAGGTGCCGCGGGAGGTCACCACATCCGAGCCCATCGGCCGGCTACCCCATCCGATGAGCTGGGACGGGCAGAGATTGGCGCTTGCGTCGGCTTGCTCATGCTGGCCATGCACATGAGAGGCTCCCATCGACGTTGCACAAGCCCGAAGGAGGCCCGCTCCCGACGATGACCGGCCCGAGGGCTTCTCGACCAAGTCCCGGACATGTGCTGTCTGCTCGACCATAGGAGGCCTCCGCTAACAATAGTGGAGCGTCGTAAGGCTGCATGCAATCTTGCATGCAGCCTTACTTCTATGGCTCAATGGCAGGAGTGATCAAGGCAAGAGCAGGGCATCAGAGACATTTGGGATATATACCGTGAGTGATGTATCTCCTCCCACTGTGCAACGTCGCATCCTGGCGCGAGAGCTTCGCTACCTGAGAGAGCGAGCTTCCCTCACGGGTGACGACATCAAAGATCGTCTGGGCTGGTCGCCCTCCAAGATCAGCCGGATCGAGAACGCCCGGATCAGCGTCTCAGAAGAGGACATCCGACTCCTGCTCGACCTCTACGATGCCACGCCTGTCCAACGTAAACGTCTTCTCGCGCTCGCCGGGCAGACCCAGACGCCGCACTCCTGGCGCGCGTGGCCCGCGGCGACCCGGGAGTTCCTCTCGTTCTTGGACGTGGAAGCGGTGGCCGAGTCCATTCGGCAATGGGAGATCAACGTCGTGCCCGGCATCGCCCAGACGGAGGCATATGCGCGGCACCTCATCACGAGTTGGCGCGAGGTCGATCCGACGCTTACGCCACGTCAGGTCGAGGAGCGTCTCTCCATTCGGATGAATCGCCAAAAACGCTTTTTGCCGCCAGAATCCTCTCAAATATGGATAATTCTGGACGAATCCGTGTTGTTGCGGACGGTCGGTAGCCCCGCTATCATGTCCGAACAAATGAGCAGGCTGGTGGACTTTTCTGATCTGCCGAACGTTACGCTCCAGGTCGTACCCTTGGCGCATCCTCACGGCATCGTCGAAGAGTCCTTTACCTTGCTGAATCTGGATAAGAGTGATCGGCTGGAGCAGTGTTTGGTCTACATTGACCATAACGTAACCAGCCAGTTTCTGCTGGATGAGCAGCGCTCAATTCTCTTTGAGAAAATGTTTGAGCTGCTCGCCGGTTATGCGCTTTCACCGGCCGCCTCACGAGAAGTTATCCGGCGATTGGTAAATTCTTGAGCCGTTGTCCACTACGCTCCTCGCATGGAACATCGGTGGAAGCGCTCCAGCTTCTGTAACCATAACGGCAACTGCCTCGAAGTCCGCTTGCTCGACAGCGGCGACGTTGCCATCAGGGACTCCAAGGACGTCAGTCTCCAGCCGCTCGTGATATCGGCCTCCGTCTACCGCCACCTGCTCGACAGGATCAAACGCGGCGACGTCTGACCGATCGGCGCCGCCCACCGAAGTCCCCTTCCGCTCGGCAGCCGACGCCGCATGCTCGCGGTGCCGGCTGCCCCCACGTCCTTCTCGATCGTCGCCACCGCGGCGGTCACGGATTTCCCCATGACCGGGTGCGGATCGCGGTGGTGGCGGCGAAGCCGTGCCCGACCTGCTCCTGAACGAACCTGAGCGGTGTGCCGCCCTCGATCAGATGGGTCATGTACGCGCGACGCAGGCAGTGCGGCGTCATCCCCCGATCGAATCCGAGATCGTCCCGATAGGCGGCGAAGCGGGTCTCGATCTCCCTGGCCCGCAACCGCCCGCCCCGCTCGGTCGGCCACAACGCCGGACGGTCCGCGCATCGGTAACGAGGGCGGATGTTGGTCACATAGTCGGCCACGGCCTCGACGGCCCACGGCATCACGCTCACCACCATCCGATGCGACTGCGACGCCCCCCGGACCCGCCGGCCGGACCGTACGCGCAACATGCCGAAGCGCCCGAACTCGGGCGCGTCCGGATGGGGACAGAAGTCCTCGAGGTCCAGTGCGGAAGCCTCAGAGCAACGCAGTCCCCAGGCGTAGATCACCTTGAACACGGTGGCGTCCCGATACGCGGTGAGTGCCCCTTTCCGGCCCTCCCGCATGGCGAGGTCGAACTGGGCGTCGGCGTGGTCGAGCAAGGCCTGGACCTCCTCGCGGGTCATCGGCCGCCGCCCGGGGCTGCCTTCGTAGTCGACCAGGTGAGAGGCGGTGTTCCAGTCGTGGCAGACCTGTTCCGGGTAGGTGTCGAAGCGTGCCGCACACTCCGCCGGCCACCCGTACTCCGGCGCGCCGACGTAGTCGCAGAAGAGCCGCAACGCCGCCTGGTAGCTGCGGATCGTCGACTCGGCCCGCCGCAGTGCGGTGGTCAGATGGGTCGTCCAGCGATCGACGTCAGCGGCGGACCACTGCCAGGGATAAGCGCCGGCGAATGCGGCGAAGCGGCGCACGATCTGCTGGCGGAAACGGATCGTCGAGGGCTGGAAGAGCCCGCTCTGGCTCTGCTGCCGAGCCCACCCGGAGAGCATCGCCTCGAAGACGGCCTTTTCAGCATGAGGCGGGGCCGCTTCCGCCAGAGCCCGGCTTGCCGGGCCGTCGTTCAGCGAGGTCATCGTGTCAATCGGCACGGGCCTTCGGCGTTCATGGTCATACCATCCACACTCGCTCCGGGAACTGCCCGTTCACCAGACCAGATGCTGTCCACTTTCTGGCAGCACTGTCCACCGGGCGGCTAGGAGCCGTAGAGCTCGCGGTGCCACAGGTCCGCGCAGATCCGTTCGATCCCGGTGGTCAGATGGCGGCGGTAGGTGGTGAAGGGCAGGCCGAGGCGCTCGGCGGCGATCTCCTGGGTAGGCGCGCCGCGGAGGAATGTGACGGTCAGGGCGCGGTGGGGCTTGTGCGCGCGAGGATCTTCGCCGAGCGCGGCGATGGCCTGTTCCAGCAGCTCGCGCAGTGCTGTGGCGGGATCTGAGCCGGGGTGTTCGGTGACGATCCTGCTGCGGGCGAGCGGGCCGGCGGCCAGCGCACTCGGCCGGCCGAGGTGCCGCAGCGCGGCGCGGACGGCCTCGGCGAACTCTGCATAGGAGAGCACGGCGAACCCTGCTGGCTGCGTGCTGGCGGGCTCCGGCGAGGTCAGCGGCCGGCTCAGGCGTTCCAGCCAGGTCTGAGCGGGCACCGCACGCCAGTCGTGGATGAACAGGCCGTACGCGCCGTCGCCCAGCCGCGCTCGTTCCGAGGTCTCGTGCATGTCGAACTGCCGCAGGCAAGAACGGCACATGGGCTCGGGATCGCGGATCGCGACATAGGACCAGGCCATGCGCTCGGCCCGCAGGCAGGAGCCGATCAATCGCCACTGGATCAGGTCCATCACGGGCGAGTTGCCGCTGTGCCCGGGAAGCACCCAGAAACGGCCGATGGCCAGGTGCTCGCCCGAGCGCAGCGGAGCGGTGGTGCGCGAGTGGGCCCAGGCCGCGGCCGCGATCGGATCGGCGGCGAGCTCCTGCTCGTCCGGCTCCTCCAGGCGCAGCCACGCGCTGAACGCGACCGGTTCGCCGGTCTCGGTGAGGCGGTAGAGGCGGAAGGCATGGGGACGCCGTTCGGCCCAGAAGGCGGCATTGGCCGCCGAATCCTCGTTCTCGGTGGTCCGCGCCAGCCGTACCAGGATGTCGACGTCCCCCGCGCGGAACGGCTCTTCCTGCACCACGCCCTGCCCGCGCCAGGTGTGGAAGTCGGAGGTCATCCCGTCGTGGCGATGCAGGAAGAAAAGGGACCCGACGGCGGCCAGCACGTCAGGATCGGCCGCGGTACGCAGTCTTTCCGCCAGGTGGGCGTGGATCAGCTGGTGCATGGCCGCGTACCCCTGCGGATCGCGCCAGCGGAGATCCGCCTCGAGCACCTCGCGGACCACATCGTGCGGATACAGGCCGAGCGCGGTGGATTCGACGAACGGCAGCCGCCGCAGCCAGGTGAACAGCGGGGCGACATCGCCGGGCAGAACCGCGCGCAGCAGGTCCTCGGTGGTCATGTACGTGTGCGCGCACGCTTCCAGCGCGTGCCGGTGCGCGGCGGAGGGGACCTCGCCCACCAACTGGTCGAGCAGCGTCGCGACGACATCCTGGTGCGGCTTCCACCGGCTGCTGGCGTGCTGGTCCTTGGCCGCCACCGCCGCGCCCAGGGACAACGCCAGCGGATGGCCGCCGGCGAACGCGAGCAGTGGCTCGTGCAGGTCGACAGCCACCCCGCGGATGTCCAGCAAGGCCCGGGCGTCGGTGGGCGCGAGCTCGCGCAGCGGCATCACCTCCAACGCCTGCGCCCAGCCGGGGTCGGTGCACCAGGCCAGGTCCGGAGGGGTCCGGCTGGCCACGACCGTCAGGACTCCGACCCGCGCGCGGGGGAGGAACCTCTCGCGCAGCCAGCCCTCCAGCCCCTCGATGCGTTCGAAGGCGTCGATCAGCAACACCGCGCGCTCATCGTGCGGCAGCGATCCGGCCTCCGCCTCGAACGCCTCGGGTGACGGCTCCAGGGTGCGCCCGTCCAGCAGCGCAACCGGCCGCCCGGCCGCCGTGGCCTCCTGCGCGAAGCGCCTCAACAACGTCGACTTGCCGATGCCCCCTGGACCGTGCACCCACAACACGCTGGGGCCCCCGCCGTACAGCGTGGAGCTGAAGGTGGTCAGCTCCTCCTCTCGCCCGACGAAAGCGGCTTCCCGTGCGACTTGCAGATGCCGCCCCAGCAGCCCGGAGCTCTTTCGCGTCCCTGACGACATGACCTCAACGTTAGCCTCGGGCGACTTTGCCATTTCCCCAAACCGCCAGAAAAGTGAGTGCATTTACTCACAGTTCACAACGAAACGGCGCTCCAGGGTTTAACGGTACTTACGCCGTAAAGCGTGGAATTCCACAAGAATTACGCGCTTTACGGTCTGCTTCGGGGCCAGAAATGAGCAGAAAGCGGGCAGCCGTCGGCCTGGGAAGTGGACAGTCGATGGGCGGAGGGTGGCCGCCATGCGACCCTCGGACACCAGAACCCGGTCGCTGCGTGGCCCCGTGCTCTCGCCGCGGGCGGCACCGGCGAGAATTCACAAGCTCGACGCCCTTCGGTTGGTGGCGGCCGTCAGCGTGGTCCTGTTCCACTACACGTTCTCGGGCTGGGCCGACGGCACCACGACGGTGGCCTACCCCGAGATGGGCTCGTGGACCCGCTACGGCTACCTGGGTGTCGACCTGTTCTTCATGATCAGTGGGTTCGTCGTGCTCATGAGCGCCTGGGGCGCGACCCCGCGCCGGTTCGTGGTGTCCCGCGTGGCAAGGCTCTATCCGGCCTACTGGCTCGCCATCGCGGTCACCGCCCTCGTCACGGTCACGCTCGGCCGTGACCTCTTCCCGATCTCGGCAGGGCAGGTCCTGGCGAACCTGACGATGTTCCAGGCCGTGGCGGACGTGCCCAACGTCGACGTCGTCTACTGGACGCTGTGGGCCGAGATGCGCTTCTACGTCCTCATCCTGGCCCTGACCTGGATCGGCATCACCAGGTCGAGGGTGATGGCCGTGCTGTGGGGCTGGCTGGCGCTGACGGCGCTGGTGGAGGCTGGGCTGCTGCCCCGCGTGGCCGATCTGGTCGTGCAGTCGGAGTTCTCGCATTACTTCATCGCGGGCATGGCGCTCTTCCTCGCCCGTGACCGAGGGTTCACCTGGCCCATCGGCCTGCTGCTGACCCTCTGCGCGGGAAACGCGATCTACCGCGCCCTCGGCTACGCCGACGCCGTCGGACGACGCTACGGGGTCGCCTACGACCACGTGGTCGTCATCACGGTGGTGATCGCACTGTTCGCGATCACGACCATGATCGCACTCGGCGTCACCCGTCGCCTGGGCCGGCCATGGCTGGCCACGGCCGGCACGCTCACCTATCCGCTCTACCTCCTGCACGCCCACATCGGCTTCATCCTGATCAACCGCGTCGGCGCGACCCTCGACAAGTACGTGCTGCTGGCCGCACTCCTGGCCACCATGGCCGCAGCCGCCTACGCCGTGCACCGCCTCGTCGAACGTTCCGCCGCGCCGCTGATCAAACGCATCCTGGGCTGAGCGCGCGGGTCGTTCCCGCCCGCCGGTCGCGGTGGCACCGGCGGGCGGGCCTGAACGTCAGGGCTGGGTGTGCCGGCCCAGGTGGGCGAGGAGCCGAACGGCCAGGGGGGCCGTGGGCAGGACGGGCAGCGGGTCGGCGAACCGGCCGCTGCGGTGCTCGGTCACGATCGGGCTGGTAGTGGCGAGCTCCCACACCGCTTGCACGGCGTCGTCGTCCGCGCGGTAAGGCAGGTGGGCGCCGGTGGCGATGTCCCAGCCGTGGACCAGCGATTCGATGAGGCTGATCGAGGCCAGAGCCGCGCCGGGCACTGTGTCGCCCATGAACGCGTACTCGCGTTCCAGCGCGCCGGGCGCGGTGAAGGCGGCCATCGAGCGGTCGGTGACCGCGGCGAAGGCGGCTGCCGGATCGGCCCCGAGGTGATCGGTGTCGGCTTGGCGTTGGGCGTCGAACTCGGCCGGATCCACCTGGTCGCGTTCGGCGACACGGGCGAGCAGCAGCAGGCCGCCTGCGAGGTGGTTGGCCGTCTGCCGGACGGTCCATTTCTCGCACGGGCTCGCCGCCGCCCAGTCCTGCTCGCCGATCTGGCCCAGCAGGTGGCCGACCAGGGCGTGGCTGCGCTCCAGCAAGCCCGTGACGGCGGGCGGCCCCGCCATCACGCGCCGCAGGTCTTCGGCGTCGTAGATCAGCTCGCCGGAGACGATCCGGCCGTCGTGTACGCGCAGCAGCTCGGCGGCGGTCAGCGTGCCGGGCAGAGGGTCCATCTCCCAGTCGATGATGGAGCAGACCAGGTCTCCGTCGGTGAACTGGTGGCGTACGCGAAAGTCGCGTACTGCGGCGCCTGCCTGGCGAGCCATGGCGCGATAGCTCGCGCTGTCGGTGAAGGAGGCGACGGGTCCGATGAAGGAGAAGGAGTCGGCGAGCGGAACCTCGCTCATCTCTCCTGCTCGGTGCTGCCACGCGTGGTAGTAGGACTCGACGGCGGTATGGGGATCCATGGGTCTCTCCTGGTGCGGGCCGCGGCGCGGCCGTCCACCCTGATAGATCCCGCCTGCCGCGTCGACTCATCGGACGCGTCTTGCAGGCAGGCGGACATGGTGTCTGATCGGCACAGATACAACTTCCGTTCACGATGTGTTCTATGTCCGGTTCTGCGCTGGCGAGCTGCGGGTACTTCGATCAGCGCGTGCGGGTGGGCGTCACCCGCACGACGACCCTCCCGGAGGCACTTGTGCGCAGCACACGGCGGCCCGCGCTGGCCATCGCGGCCGCAGCGGCCATGGCGATGCTCAGTGTGGCCGTTCCCCCAGCAGGCGCGGCGGCCTCGAGCCATTCCGCAGGCGCCCGCTGTTCGGCCGACGTGTCCCTGCTCGGCTTCACCGACAGCTTGGACAAGACCACGTTCCAGGGCACGGCCGTCGCCGGGCTGTCCGCCCTGGCGCTGACCCGCCCGTCGAGAGCCCTGGCGCTCGTGGACAACATCGGCACCACCCCCGCCCGCCTGTACGACGTCGCCCTCACCTCCGGCCAGCGGAAACTCTCGGCCGAGGTACGCGGCATGACCACACTGCGGCGGCCGGACGGCGCCCCGTACACCGGCGCCGACTTCGACGGCGAAGGGCTCGTGGCCGAGCGGGGCGGCGGCACCGTGCTGGCGAGCTCCGAGACGGAGCCGTCGATCCGGCGGTTCCGGCTGTCCGACGGTCGCGAGGTGGCCTCCTTCGACGTACCGGCCAGATTCCGGGTCGCCCCGGCCGGTCAGGCGCAGGTCAACCAGACCTTCGAGGCCCTGGCCGGCACGCCCGACGGCCGCGTGCTGTACGCCGGCATGGAAGGGCCGCTGTCCACCGACGGCCGCGACGCCGCCGGCCGGGGCCTGCAGCGGATCCTGCGCTACGAGGGCAAACCCGGCAACGCCTACACCCCTGCCGCGCAGTACGCCTACCGCACCGACGCCGGTCTCGGGCTAGTGGAGCTGGTGGCGCTCGGCGACGACCAACTGATCGCCCTGGAGCGCGGTTTCACCGCGGGCGTGGGCAACACCGTGCGGGTGTACCGGGTCTCCGCCACCGGCGTGCCGGACGTCTCCGGCGTCGAGTCGCTCGCCACCCTGACGGACCCCCGCGCCTGGCTCGGCAAGCAGCTGCTGGTCGACCTCGTCGACTGCCCGCCGTCCGGGGCGAGCGCCAAGCAGCCCCAGCCGAACCCGCTGCTGGACAACATCGAGGGGATGGCGCTGGGCGGGCCGCTGCCCGGTGGTCGCCGTACGCTCTACCTGCTCTCCGACGACAACAACAACGCGGTGCAGACCACCCGGATGTACGCGCTGAGCGTCCGGCTGCCGGATGAGGCACGCCTGTCCGCCCGCGCGCTGCTGTCGGCGACCGCCTACCAGCCCGGCCCCGTGTCGGGCACGCAACTGCCGCCTACCACCGTCAACGGGGTCACCCCGCCGTTCCAGGGCCAGCCGATCCCCGGCTTCTCCGCGGTGATCCCGGCGACCCCGGGCTCCCGCTCCGCGAGCCGCCTGCTCGCCATGCCGGACAACGGATTCGGGGCGAAGAACAACTCGGCCGACTTCCTGCTGCGCGCGTACGTCATCGAGCCGGACTACCGCAGCGGCAAGATCGACGTCCGGAGCCACATCAGCTTCCGCGACCCGGATCGCAAGGTGCCGTTCCCGATCGTCAACCAGGACACCGCCGACCGGCTGCTGACCGGGGCCGACTTCGACATCGAGTCGCTGGCCTGGGACGCGCGCGGCGACCTGTGGATCGGCGAGGAGTTCGGGCCGTACCTGGTCCGCACCGACCGCACCGGCAAGGTCCTGCAAGCGCCGATCCCGCTGCCGGACGGCACAAAGTCTCCCCAGTCGCCCGATCTGGCCCAAGGCGAGAGCCCGACCCTGCCGGCCAGCCGCGGGTTCGAGGCCATGGCCGCGAGCGAGGACGGCTGGACCCTGTACCCGATCTTGGAGGGCGCGAAGACCAACGACCCCGACCAGCGCCGGCGGGTGGTCTACGAGTTCGACGTGCGTGCCGGAGCGTACACGGGCCGCACCTGGTCCTTCCGGGTCGACGAGCCGGCGCTGGTCATCGGCGACGCGGCGGTACTCGACGACCGGCGGCTGCTGTTGATCGAGCGAGACAACGACATGGGCCCGAGCGCCCGGATCAAGCGTCTGGTCGTCACCGACCTCGACGCCGCGGCGCCCGACGGTGCCCTGCCCCGCCGCACCGCCGTGGACCTGCTGCGCATCGCCGACCCGAAGGGCGTCTCCACGCCTGCCCGCCCGGGCGAGTACGGGGTCGGGCCGCTGTTCTCGTTCCCGCTGCAGTCGGTCGAGTCGGTGCTGCCGCTGCACGGTGACCGGATCGTGGTCGCCAACGACAACAACTTCCCCGGGAACGACGGACGCATCCCGGGCCGGCCCGACGACACCGAGGTGATCGTCATTGACGTGCCGGGTCTGCGCGACTGACCGAGGTTCGTCGGCAGGGGTGCACTTAGGTGCACCCCTGTTCTGTGTCCAGCCATATTCCGGGTCGATGTCCTGGCTCGTTACGTTCGTGCTCAGCAGGCCGATGCCGCGTTCACCGGGGCCGCGGCAAGGGGGAAGGGCTGGAACATGAATACGTCAGGTTTGGCGCCGGCTGCTCCGCACGGCTCACTGGATACGGGGATGCGGGTGCCCGCGCCGGACCTGGCGCGCGGTCTCATGCTGCTGGCCATAGCCTTCGCGCACGCGCCGCTGTTCGTGGTCGACATCGACCGCGGGCCTGCCGTACTCAACGACCTCACGAACGGCTTGCACAATCTCTTCGTCAGCAACCACGCCCGGCCGATGTTCGCGTTCCTGTTCGGCTACTCGCTGGTCCAGCTGCTGGATCGGCGGACGCGGCGGGGCAGCGCGTGGGTTGACGTCAGGAAGCTGCTGCACCGCAGGGGATGGTGGCTGGCCCTGATCGGGTTCGTCCACATGGCGGTGCTGGTCCCCATCGACATCCTGGCCGCGTACGGGATCAGCGCCGTCCTGCTCGTCGGCCTGTTGCGGGCCAAGGACTCGACGCTGCTGTGGACGGCGGGGCTCAGCTTGGTGCCGGCGACCGCCATGGTCGGGTTCGCCATGTGGTATCCGCTGTCGCAGGGCCTTTCCCCGATCGCTGCCGGCAGTGTCGCGGCCGGGATGAAGGGCCCATGGCAGTTGTTCGCCGAGCGACTCCAGGCCTGGCCGTTCGGCCTGGTGGCCGGAGTGATCCTGGTTGTTCCTGGCGTGATCTTCGGAGTGTGGGCGGCGCGGCGGCGGCTGCTGGACGAGCCCGCACGGCATCGCCGTTTCCTGGTCAACGCCGCGATCGTCACCACTGCCGTGTCCGTCATCGGCGCCGTACCTGTCGGCCTTGTCCAGCTCGGGGTATGGGCCGAGCCGTCGGGCGCCGCCTTGTGGGCGGCGGCGCTCGCGCAGCCGCTCACCGGATACTTCGGCGGGATCGGCATGGCCGCGATCATCGGGTTGATCGCGATCCCGGTCACCCGGCGACCGAACGGTCTGGCCACTGCCGTTCAGGCGCTCGGTCAGCGCTCGATGAGCTTGTACCTCTTCCAGTCCCTCGTGTTCGTCGGGGTCTTCTACCCGTACGGACTCGACCTGCAGGACGACCTGGGGCTTGCCGGCGCCACGGGCGTGGCCGCGGCGACGTGGCTGGTGTCGGTGGTCATCGCCGAGGTCATGCGGCGTGCTGGGTACAGGGGTCCCGCGGAGATCCTGTTGCGCCGCCTGGCCTACCGATGAGACGGCTGCGACATCAAACTAGCGTGGGCGTGGGTGTCGATTCCGGCCACGTCCGTTCGTAGTCAGGTGAACGGGGCGGGACAGACCTCGCCCCGCTGACGAGAGGAGCACCGCCGTGCCCCACTACATGCTGTCCGTGCACAGCTCCGAGAGCCAGGTCCGTGAGCCGATGACCGAGGAGGAGATGCGGCAGTCCCACGAGCGGCTCGGCGTCGTGGAGCAGGAGATGAAGTCGTCCGGGATGTGGGTGTTCTCCGGCCGCCTGCACGACGCCGACACCGCCACCGTGGTGCGTGTGAGCGATGGCCAGGTCCTGACCACCGACGGCCCCTTCACCGAGTCGAAAGAGCACCTCGGCGGCTTCTACATCATCCAGGCCGACGACCTCGACGCCGCGCTCTCCTTGGCCTCGAAGGTCACCGCGGCCATCGACACGCCGATCGAGGTACGTCCGTTCGCCGGCACCTCACAGGAGTGACCATCGGACAGGCCGCGATCGGCCGGATCTTCCGCGAGGAGTACGGCCGGTCGCTGGCCACCCTGATCGGCGTCTTCGATGACATCGACGTCGCTGAGGACGCGGTGCAGGAGGCGTTCGCCGTGGCCCTGATCAAGTGGCCGGCCGAAGGACTGCCGCCCAACCCGGGCGGCTGGATCACCGTCACCGCCCGCAACCGCGCGATCGACCGCCTGCGCCGCCAGACCCGCGAAAGGCGCTTGCTGGGCGACGTGACGATCCTGGTGCCCGACCGCGAACCGGAGGAGCAGGACCCGGTGCCTGACGACCGGCTCAAGCTGATCTTCACCTGCTGCCACCCCGCCCTGTCCGCCGAGGCGCAGGTGGCGCTCACGCTGCGACTGCTCGGCGGCCTGTCCACCGACGAGGTCGCCCGGTCCTTCCTGGTCGCCGAGCTGGCCATGGCCCAGCGCCTGGTCCGCGCCAAACGTAAGATCAAGGCCGCGAGCATCCCGTACCGGATTCCCGCCGACCATGAGCTGCCCGGCCGCCTGCCCCCGGTGCTGGCCGTCATCTACCTCATCTACACCACCGGCCTGTCCGGCCCGGAGGAGCGGGGCCTGTGCGCCGAGGCGATCCGGCTGGCCCGCCTCCTCACCGCGCTCATGCCCAGCGCGGCGGAGGTCGCTGGCCTGCTGGCCCTGCTGCTGCTCATCGAATCGCGGCGCGCCGCACGCACCCGGCCCGACGGCTCCCTGATCCTGCTCGGCGACCAGGACCGCCTGCAGTGGGATCGCTCCCTGATCGCAGAGGGCCAGGCGATTGTCCGCCGCTGCCTCCTGCATGACCGGCCGGGACTCTACCAGTTACAGGCCGCCATCAACGCCGTGCACGCCGACGCCCCCACCGCCGCCCACACCGACTGGCCACAGATCATCGCCCTGTACGACCACCTGTACGCCCTCGCGCCCACTCCGGTCGTCGCACTCAACCGCGCCATCGCCATCGCCGAAGTCCACGGCCCCGCCATCGCCCTGGCCCTGATCGACCAGCTCGACCTCGACCACTACTACCCCTTCCACGCCGCTCGCGCCGACCTGCTCCGGCGCCTCGACCGTCACCGCGAGGCCGCCACCGCCTACCAGCGCGCCGCGGACCTGGCGCCCGACGGCCCCGAGCGAGACTTCCTCACCCGCGGCGGCCGCTGATCCCCTTTCCTGTAATTTGCCGTCCCCATGGCACCGCATTGAAAGGCCGGGGGAAGCGCTGTCCAGGGCTCCCTCGGCGGTGCGAATACGCGCTCGGAGGCTCGCTGCGGCGTGCCGCCGTATTTCGTGAGGTGCGCGGATAATTACGTGCATGTAATGCCGCGCCAGAAATGAGTATTTACTTCTGGCCGGGAGATTCCGCCCGTCATTGCGATTAGTCTGAATCATGTTCAGCGCTGTATCGGCGTATCCCGGGAATCGACGCTCATCATCCGATCCCATCCATCGAGATTCGGTCTCACTTCAGGGAGTGATCTCTGATGTTCAAGCGTTTGCTTCTCGCCGTCGCGCTGACGGCATCCACGCTCTTCATCTCCGGCACCGCCACCGGCGCCGCCCAGGCCTCCGACGCAAGCCGCTGCGCACCGGCCCAGCAGGTCACGCAGGCCTCCGGCACAGCCCGGAGGTGCGAGTGGCGAGGTAAGTGCTACTGGTGTTACCGGAACGGACGCTGGGAGCGCCAGTACTGCAAGGGCGGCCGCAACTAGTCGCACCTGCGGCTGACCTCAACGAACAACGGCAGCCCCGCGAGACGCCGGCCTCGCGGGGCTACCCGTGCGCCTGCGGCGCTCAACGCCGTCGCAGCAGGTACGTGTCCATGATCCAGCCCTTGCGCGTCCTGGCTTGGGCGCGCAGCTCCTTGATCCGCTCGCCCACCTCCGCGACCGGGCCGGCGACCAGGATCTCGTCCGGCGTGCCTAGGTAGGCGCCCCAGTAGATGTCGAAGTCGTCGAGCCCGTCGAAGGCGCACCGCGCGTCCAGCATGATCACCATGTCGTCCGCCGTGGGACCCTCCTCGACGAGGCGACGGCCGGTCGTGAGGTGGACGGGCCGGGCGACCCGGGTGAGGCTGGTGCGGTGGCGGGCGGTGAGCGCGGCAATGGCGCTGATGCCCGGAATCACGTCGATCTCGTAGTCCGGCAGGCGTTCCAGGATGGCCAGGGTGCTGTCGTAGACGCCGGGGTCGCCCCAGACCAGGAACGCCCCCGTCTGCCCGTCGGTGAGGGCCTCGTCGATCATCTGCTGGTAGAGCGTGGCCCGGCGCTCCCGCCAGTCCTCGACCGCTTCGGCGTAAGCCGGGGTGGTCCGGTCCCGTTCCGGGTCGCGCGCCTCGACGATCCGGTACGGCCGGCGCCCGTGCTCCTCGATGAGCTGGTGGCGCAGCCGTACCAGGTCCTGCTTCTCCTGGCCCTTGTCGAGGAGGAAGAAGACGTCGGTGGCCGCGATGGCCTTGACGCCCTGGAGGGTCAGATGGTCGGGGTCGCCCGCGCCGATCCCGATGACGAGTAGCCGTTTCACGGAGATGAGTGTGCCAGGATGTGCCGTGAACCTTTTCAGCCGTGGTGAGGCTTTCGCTGAGTTTTGGCGGGAACGGCACCTGTGCACCCTGACCACCGTCCGTTCCGACGGGACGCCCCACGTGGTGCCGGTGGGTGCGACGCTGGACCTGGGTGCCGGGATCGCCCGGGTGATCACCTCTGGCGGTTCGCGCAAGGCCCGGCTGATCGAGGCGGGGCAGGCGCGGGTGGCGCTGTGTCAGGCCGACGGCCGCCGCTGGTCGACCCTGGAGGGCGCGGCCGTGGTGCGGCGGGAGCCCGAGCAGGTGGCCGACGCCGAGCAGCGTTACGCCGAGAGGTACAAGCCGCCGCGGCCCAACCCGGAGCGAGTCGTGCTGGAGATCCACATCACCCGCGTGCTGGGGAACGTGTGATCACGGTCGTGGGCATCGGCGCGGACGGCTGGGACGGGCTGGTTCCGGCCTCGCGCAAGGCGATCGAGCAGGCTGACGTCCTGGTCGGCAGTATCAGGCAGCTCGATCTGGTGCCCTTGGCGAGCGTTGAGCGGGTCGTGCTGCCGTCGCCGCTGCTGCCCAACCTCCCCGGGCTGCTGGACTCGCTCGCCGGACGGGCGGTCTGCGTGCTGGCCAGCGGTGATCCCCTGTTCTACGGCATCGGCTCGACCCTCGTGCGGCTGCTGGGGGCCGAGCGGGTCAGGGTGATGCCGCACGTGTCGTCGGTCTCGCTGGCGTGCGCGCGGCTCGGCTGGCCGGTCGAGCAGGTCGAAGTGGTGAGCGCGGTGGGGCGCCCGCTGGCGGCGCTGCGCGCCGTGCTTGCTCCAGGGCGGCGGGTGTTGGTTCTGGGGACTTCGGCGGACGCCGTCAGCGATTTGCTGGACATTTCCGGATACGCGGGCAGCCGGGTCACGGTCCTGTCCGACCTGGGCGCCGAGACCGCCAAGCCGGACTCGCCGCTGCGCATCATCGCCATCGAGTGCTCGGCGAGCGGCAGTCCGCTGTCCAGGGTGCCGGGCCTGCCCGACGAGGCGTTCGAGCACGACGGCCAGCTGACCAAGCGCGAGGTGCGCGCGGTGAGCCTGTCGCGCCTGGCGCCACTGCCCGGCCAGTTGCTCTGGGACGTCGGCGCGGGCGCGGGCAGCATCGCCATCGAGTGGATGCGTACGCACCCGTCCTGCCGGGCGGTGGCGATCGAGAGTCGTGCCGACCGCGCCGAGCGGATCGGCCGCAACGCCGAGAGCTTGGGCGTCCCGGGGCTGGCCGTCGTGGCAGGCCGTGCGCCGGAGGCTCTCGACGGGCTGCCCACGCCGGACGCGGTCTTCGTCGGTGGCGGTGCGACCGTGCCGGGGCTGCTCGAGGCCTGTTGGGCGGCGCTGCGGCCGGGCGGGCGGCTGGTGGCCAACGCGGTCACCTTGGAGTCGGAGGCGCTGGTCGCGCAGTGGTTCGGCCGCCTCGGCGGCGACCTGGTGCGCCTGGCGGTGCAGCGGGCCAGCCCGGTGGGCGGGTTCACCGGGTGGCGGGCCGCGATGCCGGTGACGGTGTGGAGCGTGGTCAAGGAAGGTGACGCATGACCGCGGTCAACGAAGGTGACGCATGACCGTGGCCGAGGAAGGGGTCTGATGACCGTCTATTTCATCGGTGCCGGTCCCGGCGCCGCCGACCTGATCACCGTGCGCGGCCTGCGCCTGCTGGAATCGGCGCCCGTCTGCCTGTACGCGGGCTCGCTCGTGCCCCGCGACCTGCTCGACGCCTGCCCCCCGGGGGCACGGCTGGTGGACACGGCCAACCTCACGCTGGACCAGATCGTGGCGGAGATCGCGACGGCACACGCCGGCGGCCGGGATGTCGCCCGGCTCCACTCCGGGGATCCGTCGATCTTCAGCGCCGTAGCCGAGCAGGTACGCAGGCTGGAAGAGCTCGGCGTGCCGTACGAGATCGTGCCCGGAGTCCCGGCGTTCGCGGCGGCAGCGGCCTCGCTGCGGCGGGAGCTGACCGTGCCGGGCGTCGGCCAGAGCGTCATCCTCACCAGGACCTCCGCCCGTGCCACGCCGATGCCGCCGGGCGAGGACCTGGCGACCCTCGGCGCGGGCCGGGCGACCATGGTCCTGCATTTGGCGGTCCAGCGGATCGACTCCGTGGTGGCGGAGTTGCTGCCGGTCTACGGCGCGGACTGCCCGGTGGCGGTGGTGGCGTACGCCAGCCGGACCGACGAGCGCATCCTGCGCGGCACCCTGGCGGACATCGCCGGGCAGGTGCACGAGGCCGGGATCAAACGGACCGCGGTGATCGTGGTCGGGCGGGTGCTGACCGCGTCGGAGTTCCCCGACAGCCACCTCTACAGCGTGGCCAGGGACAGATCGTGCGACGGGTCCTGATCCTGGGCGGCACCGCCGAGGCCAGAGCGCTGGCGGCGGAGCTGGTCGAGCGGGGCGTGCACGTGACCTCCTCGCTGGCGGGGCGGGTGCGCAATCCGAGGCTGCCGGCCGGAGAGGTGCGCGAGGGCGGGTTCGGCGGGCCGGAGGGGCTGGCCGCGTGGGTGCGGAAGGAACGTCCCGATGCGCTGATCGACGCGACCCATCCGTTCGCGGCGCGCATGACCGCTTCCGCGGTCGAGGCGGCCCGGCTGACCGGGACTCCGCTGGTGGTGCTGCGCAGGCCCGGCTGGCCGCAGGCGCCGGGCGAGCTCCGGGTGCCCTCCCTGGAGGCGGCCGCCGCCGAGCTGGCAGCCGGTGACCGGGTGTTCCTGACCACCGGCCGCCGGAGCCTGTCGATCTTCGCTGGCCTGACCGGCGTCTGGTTCCTCGCCAGATCGGTGGATCCCCCGGAGCCGCCGATTCCGCGAAATGTCCACATCATCCTGGACCGCGGGCCGTACACCCCCGCGGGCGAGCTCGCCCTCATCGACGAGCACCGCCTGACCGTCCTGGTCACCAAGGACAGCGGCGGCGAGCTGACCAAGGCCAAGCTCGCCGCGGCCGGGGAGCGAGGCCTCAAGGTGATCATGGTTGACCGTCCGCCCCTGCCGGGAGGCGTGACCCATGTCGAGACGGTCCCGGCCGCGCTCGACCGGCTCAGGGATATCGGCGCGGCGTGAAGACCGTGCCCTGCGGGGTCGCGCGGGTGGTGGACGACCCGACGATCAACAGGCAGCGCATGTCCACCCGATCCGGGTCGAGCTCGCCCAGCGTCGTCACCGTCACGGACTCGCCGGCCCCGCCGACGTCCCGCCCGATCACCACGGGCGTCTCCGGAAGGCGGTGCTCCAGGAGCAGGTCACGTGCGGCGGCCACCTGCCAGGTACGGCTGCGCGAAGCGGGGTTGTAGATCGCCAGCACCAGGTCGGCCCGAGCCGCGGCGCTGAGCCGGGCGGCCACCACCTCCCATGGCTTGAGCAGGTCGGACAGGGAGATCACGCAGTAGTCGTGGCCCAGGGGAGCACCCACCCGGGAGGCGACCGCCTGGGCCGCGGTCAGCCCCGGCACCACGCGCACCGGGACGTCCGGGTAGTCCGCCGAGGCCTCCAGCACCGCGCTCGCCATGGCGAACACCCCAGGATCGCCCGACGAGACCACGGCCACCCGCCTGCCCTGCCGCGCCAGCTCCAGGGCATGCCTGGCGCGTTCGGCCTCGACCCGGTTGTCGGTGCGGTGGCGTTCCTGGCGAGGGTTGGAGGCCACCCGGTCGACGTACGGCCCGTATCCCACGATGTCGGTCGCCACGGCGAGCGCGTCCTGCGCCTCGGGAGTCAGCCAGGGCCGCCCGGCGGGACCCAGACCCAACACGACCACCTCGCCACCTCCGGGTGCTTCTGCGTCGTCCTTCGGCACGAAGGTGCGCTCGGCCGGGCTGGCCAGCAGGGCCAGGGAGAAGTACGGCACGCCGTCCGGGTCCACCTCCTTGAGCGGCGCGACCCGTTCGGCGCCCATGGTGGCGCGCTCCACGTACCAGGCGTCCTCCAGCCGCCCGGCCTCGGCGAAGGCGTCGCGCACCTTCTCGAACGTCCGGCCCAGCTTGAGCACCGCCGCTGAGTCGGTCGCGCGCAGCCGCTCGGCCAACACCTCGCCCGGGAGCGTGCCCGGCAGCACGGTCAGCACCTCCTCGCGCTCCACCAGGGGCCGCCCCAGCACGGCGGCCGCCGCGCTCACCGAGGTCACGCCGGGCACCACCTCCGTCGGGTAACGGTGGGCCAGCCGCTTGTGCATGTGCATGTAAGAGCCGTAGAAGAGCGGATCGCCCTCGCTGAGCACGACGACCGTCCGGCCCGCGTCGAGGTGGGCGGCCAGCCGCTGCGCGCACTCGGCGTAGAAGTCGTCCAGCGCGCCCTGGTACCCACCCGGATGGTCGGTGGTCTCGACCGTCAGCGGGTACTGCAGGAGCTCTTCGATCTGGCCCTCCCGCATGTACGTCAGCGCGATCGAGCGGGCGATGCTGCGCCCGTGCCTGGCAGCGTGGTACGCGATCACGTCGGCCTCGCCGATCAGCCGGGCGGTCTTGACCGTCACCAGTTCCGGATCGCCCGGTCCCAGGCCCACGCCGTACAGTCGTCCGGTCACCGATCCTCCAGATCGCCTTCGGTCTTGAGATAGACCTCCTGCAGCTCGCGCAGGGTCTGCTCGTCCGGGTGCTCCCACATGCCGCGCTCGGCCGCCTCCAGCAGCCGCTCGGCGATGCCGTGCAGCGCCCATGGGTTGGATGTGGCCATGAACTCCCGGTTCTCCGGGTCCAGCACGTAGGCCTCGGTGAGCTTGTCGTACATCCAGTCCGCCATGACCCCGGTCGTGGCGTCGTAGCCGAACAGGTAGTCCACGGTCGCGGCCAGCTCGAAGGCGCCCTTGTAGCCGTGCCTGCGCATCGCGGCCAGCCACTGCGGGTTGACCACGCGGGCGCGGAAGATCCTGGAGGTCTCCTCCGCGAGCGTGCGGGTGCGGACCGCGTCGGGGCGCGTGCTGTCGCCCACGTAGGCGGCGGGCGCCTTTCCGGTCAGCGCCCGGACGGTGGCGACCATGCCGCCGTGGTACTGGAAGTAGTCGTCGGAGTCGGCGATGTCGTGCTCGCGGGTGTCGACGTTCTTGGCGGCGACCGCGATCCGGCGGTAGGCGTTCTCCATGTCCTGCCGTGCGGGCACGCCCTCCAGGTCGCGGCCGTAGGCGAAGCCGCCCCAGACGGCGTAGACCTCGGCCAGGTCGGCGTCGTCTCGCCAGGTGCGGCTGTCGATCAGCGGGAGCAGCCCGGCGCCGTAGGCCCCCGGCGCCGAGCCGAAGATGCGGCGCTCGCTGCCGTCGGCTCGTACGTGGGCGCGGATGTAGTTGTCCTCATCCGGCTCCTCCAGCGAAGCGGCCAGCCGTACCGCGTCGTCGAGCATGGCCACCACATGCGGGAAGGCGTCGCGGAAGAAGCCGCTGATGCGGACGGTCACGTCGATGCGGGGGCGGCCGAGCTCGGCAAGGGGGATCGGCTCGAGTCGCGTCACCCGCCTGGACATCTCATCCCATTCCGGGTGGATGCCGAGGAGTGCGAGGACCTCGGCCACGTCGTCGCCCGCCGTGCGCATGGCACTGGTGCCCCAGACCGACAGGCCCACCGAGCGCGGCCACTCACCGTGGTCGGCGCGGTAGCGCTGCAGCAGGGAGTCGGCCATGGCCTGGCCGGTCTCCCAGGCGAGGCGGCTGGGCACCGCACGCGGGTCGACCGAGTAGAAGTTGCGGCCGGTCGGCAGCACGTTGATCAGGCCGCGCAGCGGGCTTCCGCTCGGCCCGGCGGGGACGTAGCCGCCGTCGAGGGCGTGCAGCACGTGGTCGATCTCGTCGGTGGTACGGCGGAGCCTGGGCACCACCTCCGTCGCGGCGAAGGTCAGGATGCGGGTGACGAGGTCACGTCGATCGCCGGATAATTCCGGCACGTCGGCGTGTGCCACCACCTCCGGCGCGGCGGACGGCTCCCAGCTTCGCGCCTCCATGCCCTCGACCAGCGCACGCGCGGTCGCCTCCGCCCGGTCCACGGCCGACAGACTCGCCGTGCCGTCTTCGGCCAGGCCGAGTGCCTCGCGCAGGCCGGGCAGGGTCTCCTTGCCCGCCCACATCTGCCTGGCCCGGAGCATCGCCAGCACCAGGTCCACCCGGACCTGTCCTTCGGGGGCCTGGCCGAGCACGTGCAGCCCGTCGCGGATCTGCGCGTCCTTGACCTCGCAGAGCCAGCCGTCCACGTGCAGCAGGAAGTCGTCGAACTCGCTGTCGTGCGGCCGGTCCGCCAAACCGAGGTCATGGTCCAGCCGGGCGGCCTGGATCAGGGTCCAGATCTGGGCGCGGATGGCGGGCAGCTTGGCCGGATCCATGGCGGCGATGGTGGCGTGCTCGTCGAGCAGCTGCTCAAGCCTGGAAATGTCGCCATAGGTCTCGGCGCGGGCCATCGGCGGCACCAGGTGGTCGACCAGCACCGCGTGCGCCCGCCGCTTGGCCTGCGTGCCCTCACCCGGGTCGTTGACCAGGAACGGGTAGACCAGCGGCAGGTCCCCGATCGCCGCGTCGGTGCCGCACGAGGCCGACATCCCCGCCGACTTGCCCGGCAGCCACTCCAGGTTGCCGTGCTTGCCCACATGCACCATCGCGTGAGCGCTGAATTCAGCCGACAGCCACCGGTAGGCGGCCAGGTAGTGGTGACTGGGCGGCAGGTCGGGGTCGTGGTAGATGGCGATCGGGTTCTCGCCGAAGCCGCGCGGCGGCTGCACCATGACCACGAGGTTCCCGGCGCGCAGGGCGGCCAGGACGATGTCGCCCTCGTGCACGAACAACCCGCCCGGCGGCGGCCCCCAATGCCGCTCCATCTCCTCGCGCAGGTCCGCGGGGAGCGTGCGGTACCAAGCGGTGTAGGCCTGTCCCGGGATGCGCACCGGGTTGCCCGCCAGGTGCTCCTCGGTCAGCCAGTCCTGGTCCTGCCCGCCCGCCGCGATGAGCGCGTGGATGAGCGCGTCGCCGTCCTGCTCGGCCACGCCGGGGAAGCCCTCTCCCAGGTCATAGCCCGCCTCGGCCAGGCACCTGAGCAGGCGTACGGCACTGGCGGGCGTGTCCAGGCCGACCGCGTTGCCGACCCGGGAGTGCTTGGTCGGATAGGCGGAAAGCATGATCACCAGCCGCCGCTCGGCAGGCGGCACGTGCCGGAGCAGGCCATGCCGTACGGCGATGCCCGCCACGCGGGCGGCCCGCTCGGGGTCGGCCACGTAGACGGTCAGCCCGTCGGCGTCGATCTCCTTGAACGAGAACGGCACGGTGATGATGCGCCCGTCGAACTCGGGGATGGCCACCTGGGAGGCGGCGTCCAGGGGCGACAGGCCGTCGTCGTTCTCCGCCCACGCCTGCCTGCTGGTGGTCAGGCAGAGCCCCTGGAGGATCGGCACGTCGAGATCGGCCAGCGCGCCCACGTCCCAGGCCTCGTCGTCCCCGCCCGCCCCCGCGGTGGCCGGGCGGGAGCCGCCGGCCGCGAGCACGGTGACGACCAGGGCGTCCGCCGCTCTCAGCGTTTCCAGCAGCTCTAGCTCCGCCGTACGGAGAGAGGAGCAGAAGATGGGAAGCGCCCGCCCGCCCGCCTCCTCGACGGCCAGGCACAGCGCCTCGACGAAGCCGGTGTTGCCCGCCATGTGGTGAGCCCGGTAGTACAGGACGCCGATCACCGGACCCGTCCCGGTGGACTCGCGCTCCAGCACGCCCCAGGAGGGCGCGGCCTCTGGCGGGGCGAAGCCGTGGCCGGTCAGCAGCACGGTGTCGGAGAGGAAGGCGTGCAGCTGGGCCAGGTTGCGCGGGCCGCCGTGCGCCAGATAGGCGTGTGCTTCGGCGACCACGCCGCCGGGCACGGTGGACAGCTCCATCAGCTCGGCGTCGGGCGCCTGCTCGCCGCCCAGCACCACGACCGGGCGGGGACCGGACACAAGCGCGTCCAGGCCCTCCTCCCAGGCTCGCCGGCCACCGAGCAGGCGGACCACGACGAGGTCGACGCCCTCCAGGGGGAGATCGCCGGCGGTCAGCCTGGCGGGGTTGCCCAGCCGGTATCCGGCACCGCTGGCCTTGGCACTGAGCAGGTCGGTGTCCGAAGTGGACAGCAGCAGGACAGTGGGCACGAAGACGTCCTCCCTCGGGGTCCTCGCCCCGGTCGCGGGTGTCACGAAGGCTGGAGTCTCCTGGCTCCCGGATCGCCGCTCACCCCCGGCCTTCCCTCTCGGTGGCCTGTGGTGGGGGCTCGCTCCCCGGTGACAGTGGCGGGACCGCGCCGGATTCAAACCGGCTTCCTCCTAGCCTTCGCCTGTGGGCAAGCCTACGGCAGCGGGAATGGGCGTTACCATCCTCAACGTGTCCATATCCGGACGAACACATCCAGACGCCTGTCCGGGGGCGCTCCAGCTGCACCAGGCCGCCGACGGGCCGCTGGCCCGCGTCCGCACCCCGGGCGGTCTGCTCTCCGCCGGGCAGCTGCGCGAGCTGGCGGCGTGCGCAAGCGAGC
Organism: Nonomuraea turcica; assembly: GCF_030718205.1. Taxonomy (GTDB): domain Bacteria; phylum Actinomycetota; class Actinomycetes; order Streptosporangiales; family Streptosporangiaceae; genus Nonomuraea. Next base: position 144,092 of record NZ_JAUZQF010000006.1, on the reverse strand, counting down.
TGGGCTCGGGTGTGATCGAGCTGACCTCGCGGGCCAACTTGCAGGTGCGCGCGTTGCGGGATCCGGGGGCCTTCGCCAAACGCATCGCCGCGGTCGGGTTACTCCCCTCGCCGACCCACGAGCGGGTACGCAACATCGTCGCCTCGCCCCTCGTCGACCGGAAGCTGATCATCGACCTCGACCGCGCCCTGTGCGCCCGCCCGGAGCTGGCCGAGCTGCCCGGGCGTTTCCTGTTCGCCATCGGCGAGACGGGGCTGGCCGCCGACGTGGCCCTGGTGGAGGGGCGGCTGCTGCTGGCCGGGCGGGAAACGGCGTTGCCGGGAACGGTGGAGCTGATGCTGGACGCCGCCGAGGCGTTCCTGCGGCTGCGCTCCGCCGAATGGCGCATCACCGAGCTGGGGCCCGCCCGCATCGCCGCCGAGCTCGGCACGGAGCTGGGCGCCGCCCGGTGCGGCACCCCACCCTCCACCGAACCCGGCCCCCACCAGGCTCTGATCCCGCTCGGCCGCCTGTCCTCACGTCAGTTGCTGGCCCTGGCCGAAGCCGCCGAGGAGGTACGGCTCACGCCATGGCGCACGGTCGTGCTGCCCCGTGTGCCGGAGGATGCCGGATTCATCACCGACCCGAACTCTCCCTGGGCCGGCGTGACCGCGTGCACCGGCCGCCCCGGTTGTGCCAAGTCCTTGGCCGACGTACAGACTGACGCCGCCCGCTGGGTCCATGAGCGTCACACCGACCGCCCCGTGCACTGGGCGGGCTGCGACCGCCTGTGCGGGCTGCCGCCCGGGCCGGTCGTCCAGATGGTCGCCACCTCCGGCGGATACGAGGAAAGGCAGAAGTGATCGACTACATCCGCGACGGCGCCGAGATCTACCGGCAGTCGTTCGCCACCATCCGCGCCGAGGCCGACCTGAGCGGGATGCCGCCGGAGGTGGCCCAGGTCGCCGTCCGGATGATCCACGCCTGCGGGATGACCGACCTGACCCGTGACCTGGCCTGGTCGCCGAAGGTGGTGACGAACGCCCGCGAGGCCCTGCGTGCGGGGGCGCCGATCCTGTGCGACGCCATGATGGTCGCCTCCGGCGTCACCCGCCGCCGCCTCCCGGCGGACAACGAGATCCTCTGCACGCTGTCGGATCCCGGTGTCCCGGCCCTCGCCGAACGCCTGGGCACCACCCGCAGTGCCGCCGCGCTGGAGCTGTGGCGCGATCGGCTGGCCGGCTCGGTGGTGGCCATCGGCAACGCCCCGACCGCGCTCTTCCGGCTCCTGGAGCTGGTCGCCGAGGGGGCGGGACGCCCGGCGGCGGTGCTGGGCCTCCCGGTGGGCTTCATCGGCGCTGCCGAGTCCAAGCAGGCGCTGGCCGCTAGCGACCTGGACTACCTGGTCGTCCACGGCCGCAGAGGCGGCAGCGCGATGGCGGTGGCGGCGATCAACGCCATCGCGAGCGAGGAGGAGTGATCACGCGTAGAGGTCGTCGACGGTGACCAGGCGGACGTCACTCGCCGCTTCGGTGCTGAACCCGGCCCCCGAGTAGCACGTCAGAACGGCGTCCCGGGTATCGAATCCCTTGGCGGCGAGCAGGTCCCGCGCCCGCCGGAGCCTCGCCACGTGCTCGACCCCCATGACGCGATCCCACTTGACCTCGCCCAGGGAGAGAACCCGGCGCGGACGCCCGTGATCGGCGGGCGCCAGCACGGCGACGTCGATCTGGATCTGCGTGCGATTGGCCGGATCGGGGACCACGCCGCTTCCCACCTCACCGGCCTCGGCGTCGTTATGCAGGGCGTACTCCCGGCAGAGCACCTCAATATGGGGGCCGACCAGCTGAGACAGGAAACGTGCCCGGCTGCCCCGCCAGACCGTCGCCGCGTCCCCGCGCTCCAGGCGGGCCCACTCCCTCGCCATGATCGCCTGGTAGAAGGTGATGAGTGGCTCGACCACCCGGTAGTAGCTGCGATTCGGCCGGAAGAGATCGCGCTCCTTGATCAGGAGATGGCTGTCTTCCAGCACGCGGAGCGGATGGGCGATCTCGTTGGATTTACGGCCGACGTAGCCGGCGATCCCTCCGGATGTTGTGTTGCCGTCGGCGACGGCCGCCAGGACGGAGTGGTAGAGCGACGGGTCACGGATCTCCGTCTCCTCCGCCAGCAGATAGCGGGCCTCCCTGAACAGCGGCGCCTCGGCGTTCAGGACCGTCCTGATCACCCAGTCGTCGAAGTCCTCGGGACCTGCCGGAGCATCGCCGCGGACGAACTCCCTCCGGTAGGCGGGAGTCCCGCCGACCACTGCGTGGACCTGCGCCGCCAGCCGGGGATCGCCGATTCCCCAGAAACGGGCGGCCTGGCGGTAGTCGAAGGGCCTGATGACCATCTCCAGTCCCGCACGCCCGCGGAGCGGTGCCGTGCCCGACAACAACCCGCCCATCACGGACATGGCCGAGCCGCAGAGCAGCACTCGGGCACTGCTGGTGGATCCGGAACCACCGGGGCCCAGCTCCCGCTGGATGATCGAGGGCAGCTCGGGGGAGGCCTTGACCAGATAGGGGAACTCATCGAACACGACAGGAATCGCCCGCTCGCGGACGACGTCGAACAGGTGAGGGATGGCGTCGATCCAGTCGCGGAAGGCCGGGACGGGCGCCCCGGTGAACCTGATCAGCTCATCCGCGAACAGGCGCAGCGCGACCGCCTCGGTGACTTCCAGTGCGGGGAAGTAGATGCCGCCCATACTGCTGGCCAGGGCCTGCAGGAGATAGCTCTTCCCCTGGCGGCGGCGGCCGCTCACCACACCGAGCCGAGCTCCCGCGCCCGATTCCGAGGCGAACGAGACCAGGCTCGCCCATTCCCGCTCACGGTCGAAGACGTGCTCTGGTTTACGCATGTGTCGAAGTATAGTTGACCGAACTGTAGTTGACTCAACTGTAGTTGACTAACCTCTGAGCCAGCTCCGGCCGGCCCGCCCAGTGCAGGTGCAGGTAGGAGGCGGTCACGAGGGCGTCGCCGTAGCCGTCGGCGCCGCCCGCCCAGCGAAACAGCGGCTTCTTCGGCGAGATGATCGTGGTGCGGTGGAACTCGTGTCCGCGGTGCCGCTCGCCCTCACGGGTCAGCAGCGACGTCCCGGAGATCGCCTCCCGGTAGCCGAGGGTCAGCCGGTCCGTCATCCGGGCCACGCCCGGCACGCGGCCGCACATCGGCAGCCCGTCCAGCTCCTCGCACAGGTAGAGCAGCCCGGCGCACTCCGCGGCGATGGGCCCGTCGAAGGCGGCCACCTGCTTGCGCAGCGGTTCGTTGGCGGCGAGCCGGTCGGCGTAGACCTCGGGGAAGCCGCCGCCGATGACGATCGCCGCGGTCCCCTCGGGCAGCCGTTCGTCCCGGAGCGGGTCGAAGACCGCGATCTCCGCGCCCGCCGCGCGCAGCAACTCGACGTGCTCGGCGTAGCCGAAGGTGAAGGCCGCCCCGCCCGCCACCGCAACGAGCTTCCTGTACGGCTGCGCAACCGCCGCAGGCTCCCACGGCCGTGCGTCCAGCGGGGGAGCCGTGGCGGCCAGCCGTACCAGGGCTTCCAGATCGCACGAGCGGGCCACCAGCTCGCCCAGCCGCCGCACGGCGGCCAGCGCCTCAGACTCGCGCTCGGCCGCGGGGATCAGCCCCAGATGGCGGGAGGGGGTCGCCACGGCGTCGTCCCGCCGGATGGCCCCGAGCACCGGCACCTCCCCCAGCGCGGCCCGGCACAGCTCCTCGTGCCGGTCCGACCCCAACCGGTTGAGGATCACCCCGCCCACCCGCACCCGCGGGTCGAAGGTGGAGAAGCCGTGCACGGTCGCGGCGACCGACCGGCTCTGCCGGGCGGCGTCCACCACGAGCACCACCGGCGCGTCCAGCAGCCGGGCGATGTGCGCCGTCGAGGCGAAGTCCGATGTGCCCGAGTCCGGCACGAAGTCCGATGTGCCCGAGTCCGGCACGGTGTCGGTCTCGCCCTTGCCGTCGAACAGCCCCATGACGCCCTCGACCACGGCGATGTCGCACCCGCGCGCCCCGTGCAGGAACAGCGGCGTCACCCGCTCCTCGCCGGTCAGCCACGGGTCCAGGTTGCGGCCCGGCCGGCCGGCGGCCAGAGCGTGGTAGCCGGGGTCGATGTAGTCGGGCCCCACCTTGTGCGGCGACACCTGCATCCCGCGCGCCCGCAGCGCTGCCATGAGTCCCGTCGCCACCGTCGTCTTGCCGCTGCCGGACGCGGGAGCGGCGATGACCAGGCGCGGAACTACCACTCGATGCCCTTCTGGCCCTTCTGCCCGGCGTCCATCGGGTGGCGTACCTTGCCCATCTCGGTCACCAGGTCGGCCGCCTCGATCAGTCGCTCCGGCGCGTCCCGCCCGGTGATCACCACGTGCTGGTTGCCCGGCCTGGACAGCAGCGCCGCCAGCACGTCGTCCAGGTCCAGCCAGCCCCACTTCAGCGGGTAGGTGAACTCGTCCAGCACGTAGAAACGGTAGGTCTCGGCGGCCAGATCGCGCTTGATCTGCTCCCAGCCCTCACGAGCGTCCCGCGCGTGGTCCTCCTCGGTCCCCGGCCGCTGGATCCATGACCAGCCCTCGCCCATCTTGTGCCAGGTGACCGGCCCGCCCTCGTCGCCGGCGCCGAGGACCTTCAGCGCCCGCTCCTCGCCGATGCGCCACTTGGCCGACTTGACGAACTGGAACACGCCGATCGGCCAGCCCTGGTTCCAGGCACGCAGGGCCATGCCGAACGCCGCCGTCGACTTGCCCTTGCCCGGCCCGGTGTGGACCATCAGCAACGGCCTGGACCTGCGTTGCCGTGTGGTCAGCCCGTCGTCGGGCACGTGCTCCGGCTTGCCCTGAGGCATCTCAACCCACCTTCCGATAGTCGCGTACCACCGAGCCCAGCTCGCCCAGTGAATCGAGCGGCAGCAGCGCGGCGCCGAGCCTGGCGGCCAGCCGTACGGCCAGCCCGAGCCGCACCGGGCCGCCCTCGCAGTCCACGACCACGCTCGCCGTGCCGCGCAGCAGATCGGCGGCCCGGTCCACGTCGCCGCCCGCCGTGGCGCGCCCGTCGGTCACCAGCACGAGCAGCGGGCGCCGGGCCGGATCGCGCAGCCGCTCCACCCGCAGCACCTCGGCCGCCGCGACCAGCCCGGCCGCCAGCGGCGTACGCCCGCCGGTCGGCAACGAACGCAGCCTGGCCGCACCCGCCTCGACCGATGAGGTCGGCGGGAGCGTCACGCTGGCACTGTCGCCGCGGAAGGTGACCAGACCGACCTTGTCCCTGCGCTGGTAGGCGTCGAGCAGCAGGCTCAGCACCGCCGTCTTGACCGCTGTCATCCGCCTGCGCGCGGCCATCGAGCCGCTCGCGTCGACGACGAAGAGCACCAGATTGCCCTCGCGGCCCTCGCGGACGACCTCGCGCAGGTCCTCGGGACGCAGCCGCAGCCCCGCCCCGGTTCTGCCCCGCTGTCGCTGGTGAGGGGCGGCGGCCAGCAGGGTGGCGGTCAGATGCAGGTCGCGCAGGCGGCCTTCCGGCTGCCGGGAGCCGGCGGCCCGGCCGCGCGGGGTGCGCGAGCGCGAGCGCCGTCCCGCCGCACCCTCGCCGACGCCGGGCACCTCCAGACGAGGCACACGGTACGGCGCCGCCATGGCAGCCACCTGCCCCGCGCCGGGGTCGGGCTCGACCTGACTCGTGCCGGGCCCCTTCCCTGGGGTCCGCTCGACCTGACCGTCGGGCCCTTTGCCTGGGTCGCGCTCGACCGCGCCCGCATCGAGCTCGGGCCGGTCCGCCCGGTTCCGAACCTCGCGCTCGGACGCCGTCTCGTCGCGAGGTGAGCGAGCCGCCGGATCCTGCCGACCGCCGTCACCATCCGCACCGGACCCGGCATCCGGCTCAGGTCCCGAAATTTCGGGGTCCGCGCCACTGCCGGGCGGCTCGTCATCGTCATCGCCCGAAGTCTCCTCCAGCAACCGGTCCAGCAACTCCTCATCCAGCCCCGGCGCGTCGAACGGATCACGCCGCCGCCGATGCGGTAACGCCAGCCGCGCCGCCGCCCGCACGTCCTCCGTCGTCACGCGGTCCCGCCCGTGCCAGGCGGCATGCGCGATGGCCGCGTTGGCCGTCACCAGATCCGCCCGCAGGCCGTCCACCTCGAACGCCGCGCACACCGTCGAGATCTGCCGCAATCTGGCATCAGGCAGCCGCACCTCGGGGAGCCGCACCCTGGCACGGGCGATCCGCCCGGCCAGCTCGGACTCCGCCGGCCTCCACCGGCCGGCGAAGGCCTCCGGGTCCGCGTCGAAAGCGAGCCTGCGCCGGATCACCTCGGCCCGCTCCTGCGGATCCCGCGACGCCCGCACCTCGACCGTCAGCCCGAAGCGGTCCAGGAGCTGGGGCCGCAGCTCGCCCTCCTCCGGATTCATGGTGCCGACCAGCAGGAAGCGTGCCGCGTGCCGTACCGACACCGACTCCCGCTCGACATAGCAGGTGCCCAGCGCCGCCGCGTCGAGCAGCAGGTCGACGAGGTGATCGTGCAGCAGGTTCACTTCGTCGACGTACAGGACGCCCCGGTGTGCGGCGGCCAGCAATCCCGGCTCGAACGCCTTCACCCCCTCGGTCAGCGCCCGCTCCACGTCCAGGGAACCGACCAGCCGGTCCTCGGAAGCGCCCACCGGCAACTCGACCAGCGCCGCCGGCCGGACGGCCCGCTGCTCGCCCGGCTCGTGCGGCCCGTCGGGACAGCCGGGGTCGGGCGCCGCCGGATCACACGCGAACCGGCACCCGGCCACGACCTGGACCTCGGGCAGCTGGGCGGCCAGGGCGCGGACGATCGTGGACTTGGCCGTGCCCTTCTCGCCGCGTACCAGCACCCCGCCGACGCGTGATGAGACGGCGTTGAGCAGCAGGGCCAGCTTCAGGTCGGCAAGATCGACGACGGCGCTGAACGGATAGGTGATGGTCACGACGTGGCCTTCCAGTTGACGTGAACGACGCGCCACCCGCCGGCGCCGGGCGCGAGCCGCGTGGTGGACAGCGGCGCGAGGTCGAAGCGGGCGGCGCGTGAAGGGTCGAGGCCGAGCGCGTGGCCGAGTGCGGCCCTGATCACGCCGGCATCGCAGACCGCCACGAGGTCATGCTGGTCCCGTACGGACTCCAACCACCCGGCGACGCGGGACGCCACCAGTGCCAGGCTCTCGCCGCCATGCGGCGCGGCGTCCGGGTCGGCGAGCCAGGCGGCCAGGGCCTCCGCCTCGGTCTCGGCGATCCGGCTGTACGGCAGGCCGCGCCAACGCCCATGATCGGCCTCGGCCAGCGCGGCGACCGGACGCGGCTCCCACCCCAGCGCCGCGGCGGTCTGCGCGGCGGCCGGAGCAGGCGAGACCCACGCGACAGACGCGTTCCCGAGCCGCCCGGCCAGGGAGGCGGCCCTGATCAGGTCCGCCCGGTCCGCGTCCTCGTCGGCGGGAAAGCGGGCAGCGCGCATGCCAGGCGTGCTGGCATGCCGGACGAACAGCACCCCGGTCAGGCTGCGGCCAGGGCTTCGGCACGCCGGGCGGCCCGGTCGCAGACCCACCCGAAGAGCACCCCGAACGCCGCCCAGAACACCAGTTGCGTGCCCAGCGAGGCCACCCGGAACTCCCACAGCAGGGAGGCGGGAAAGCCCTCAGGAACCTCGTTGACGGTCGGCAGCACCACCCACGCGGCGATCACCGGCACGAGGAAGGCGGCCACCGCGCCGATCCAGCGCTGCCACGATCCGGCCGTGATCCGCCGGGCGACCGCGACCGCGATGGCGGTCGCAGCCAGGCCCACCAGGACCATCACCACGTAGAGGAACGTGCGGCCGTTAATGGTCGCCGGATCGCCGACCGCGGGCGGATTGGCCGGATATTTCAGGAACGGTACGAGAATGATGGCCACGAACGCCATACCCGCGGCGCTCAGCGCCAGCCCGCCCTCGTTCCGCGGCCCGACCCGGCCACGCAGCCCGGCGTAGACCAGGGCGAAGACCCCGCCGATGGCCAGGCCGTACAGCCCGGTGGCCAGGAACAGGCCGGCCTTCTGCACCGGCCGGCTGATCTCCTGGCTGTGCCCGGCAGGCTCCGGCTCGGATCCCGCCGCGGTGGCCGCCTCCTCCAGCGCGATCGCACTGTCGATCTGCGGCTCACCGAAGACGAAGGCGAATCCGCCGGCGACGAGCCCGGCCAGGAGGCCGAGCAGCAGCCCCCTGACCATCAGGGTCCGGATCATGCCTGCCCCTAGTGACACGGCACGCCGAGCAGGTGGCGCCCGTCGTGCATGAGTTCGTGGAGGAAGGCGCCGGTCTGGGAAATCGCCCCGTTGTCCATGAGGACCAGATAGGCGATCAGCAGCAGTACGGGTACGGCCAGCAGCCAGAGCCGCAGGCGTGGCAGGGGAATGGTGGTGGAAGTGGACAGGCCACTCATCAGTGCCTCCTCAGGGATGACGCGTCCCGATCTGTGAGGTCACAACAGCCCAGGCGACCTGGCTCCCGGGATCTGTGTCCCGGATACAGTGGCGCGTCCGCACCGGCATCTCACCGGATTTCCCCTGAACGGCTGTGAAATCTACCGGAATGTATCCTTCCTGCCCTTTAGCGTCAATACGCGCTAGCCCTCGTCGATGATCGAGACCTTCACGCGAACGGCGCCGTCGTTGTCGCGGAGACACCGGTCGTCGTCGTTGATGCGCAACTCGAGGAAGCCTTCCTCGTGGACCCGGTAGGCGGCCAGCTGTCCGATCTTGAAGACGTGTCCGTTGATCTTCCCGATCAGTGTGCCGTACGTGTGGTTGCCGAGAATCTTGCACCCCTGATAGATCTCGCGGTCGATGTGCCAGGGGTACCCACGCGCGCTCACATAAGGGAACTTGCGGTGGTCGACCGTCCACCGGCCACCGACGTGCTGCACCTGTACGAGGTCGCCGGGCTCGACGAACACGCCCGCACGTTGCCAGCCACTCTCAGCGCTGATCCATTTACGTTTGCCGACCTGCGCATCCGAGGCCGAGGCGGGAGAGGCGGCGGCGAGGACGCAGCTGCCGGCGGCGAGCGTGGCGAGGAACAGGGTGGCAAGTTTTGATCGCATTCGTCGAGTGTCGGCTCTTCGCCTGACCAGTTCCCAGGCCATTCGCTGTCCAGTTTCTTCAACGCACGTCAGCCGACGATCACACGCTCCTCGGGCAGCTCGTAGTGGCGCGCCCGCTCTTTCAGCGCGAGCGCCGAGCCCAGGGTCAACGGGCCGATCCGGCCGATGAACATGAGCAGCACCAAGAGCACGTGCCCGGCGGGGGTGGCATCGGCGGTGATCCCGGTCGACAGTCCCACCGTGCCGAACGCGGAGATCACCTCGAACAGCACTTGGTCCAGACTGTGCGGGGTCAAGGCGAGGAGCACGTAGGTGGAGAACACGATCAGGGCGACGCTGATCACCGTGATGGAGACCACCTGCCGCTGCGCGCTTTCGGCCAGGCGCCGGTGGCCGATGTTCACCCGGGGCTCGCCGCGCAGCTCGGCCCAGATGATGAAGGCCAGCAGCCCGAACGTGGTGACCTTGATCCCGCCCGCGGTGCCCGCGCTGCCGCCGCCGATGAACATCAGCGCGTCCGTGGCGAGCAGGCTGGTGGGATACATCTGGGCGATGTCCAGGCTGTTGAATCCGGCCGTGCGTGGCATGACACCGGTGAAGAAGGCGGCCAGCACCTTGCCGGGACCATCCAGCCTGCCCAGGGTATGCGGGTTACGCCACTCGGTGGCCAGGAAGACCAGCGTGCCGACCACCAGTAAGACGAGCGTCACTCCGACCGTGACGCGAGTGAGCACCGTCCAGCGGCTCGGGTGCCGCCACGAGCGCGCAAGTTCGAACACCACGGGGAAGCCGAGCCCGCCGACGATGACCGCGGCGGCGATCGGCAGGCAGATCCACGGGTCGGTGACGAACTTCATCAGGTTGTCGGGCCAGAGGGCGAAGCCGGCGTTGTTGAACGCCGACACCGCATGGAAGCCGCCGAGATACACGGCGCGGCCGAACGGCTCCCCGTACCCGGTGAGGAAGCGGAGGGTGAGCATCACGGCCACCACCGCCTCGCAGACGAGGCTGAACACGACCACGTTGCGCACAACCCGCCGCACATCGGACATGCTCAGCGTCTTGGTCTCGGCCTGGGCGAACATCCGGGCACGCAGACCGAGCCGCCCCGCCACCAGCACGGTGAACAGCGTGGCCAGGGTCATGATGCCCAGCCCGCCGACCTGAATGAGGGCGGCGATCACCACCTCGCCGAACACCGACCAGTGCGACTCGGTGTCCACCACGACCAGGCCGGTGACGCAGACCGCCGACGTCGCGGTGAACAGCGCGGTCAGCCATCCCGCCGGGATGCCGGAGGTCGTGGCGATGGGCAACGACAGCAGGAGGGTCCCGAGCAGGACGGCCGCGCCGAAGCCGGTGGCGATGACCTGCGCTGGGTGGTGAAAACGATCCAGGAAAGGCCTGGTACGGAGCCTCATGACGCGGAATCACCCGGAGACCGCCCGCGCAGCCGACGCGTGACACCGAACCACGCCGGGACTTCACGCTCGTCGTCGAAGCCGCGGGCGATGACGATGTCGGTGGACGAATGCAGCAGGATCGACAGCACGATGGTGACCGCGACGAGTTGGAAGACCTCCTGTGCGGCGGCGATGCCGGAGGCCAGCACGATCAGCCCGTACACCACCGAGGCGAACCCCTTGGGCCCGAACCAGGCCACCGCCGCCTGCTCGCGCACCGACAGCCCGGAGCGCAGGAAGGACAGCCAGATCGCGACCGGTCGGGCCAGCACGAGCGCCAGGATCGCGAAGAGCCAGCCCTTCCAGCCGACCGCGCCGAGCAGGGCGGGGGTGACGAGCGCGCCGAACAGCAGCAGCGCCGCCAGCTTGAACAGCTCGGCGATGAGCTCGCCGAAGTGCTCGAACGACTCGCGCTGCCGCTCGCCGAACGTCGCCACCGTGATGCCCGCGGCGAACGCCGCCAGGAACAGGTTGCCGTGCGTGGCCTTGCCCAGCGCCAGCACCAGCAGCCCGATGGCCAGCGCGTTGAGCGGCTCGTACTGGGTGGAGGCGGAGAACCAGCGGGTCTGCTCCAGCTTGATCGCCACCCACGGCACCGCCACGCCGATCAGTACGCCGAGACCCAGCTCGAGCCCGAGTTCACCCATATGCAGGTCCTCGGAGCCGGCGGCGATGGCCAGGAACAGCATGACGAACGGCAACGCCAGCCCGTCGTTGACGCCGGACTCCACGTTGAGAAGGTGCCGCAGCCGTGGCGGCACCTTCTCGTTGCCGACCAGCGCGGCGGCGAAGACCGGGTCGGTCGGGGCCAGGATGGCGCCGATCAGCAGCGACTCGATCCAGCCGAGGCCGAGCAGGTAGTGCGCGGCGACGGCGGTGATGCCCAGGGTGAGCGGCAGGCCCCAGCCCAGGGCGCGCCCTGGCAGCCGCCATGCGCTGCGAAGGTCCTTCCAGCCGACCCGCATGCCGTCGGTGAAGAGCACGGCGAACAGCGCCAGTTCGGCCAGCGTGCCCACCAGCTCGTCGCCCGGCCTGACGGAGACCACGCCGAGCACGCCGTCGCCCAGCACAAACCCGGCTACCAGGAAGAGCGCGGCGGTGGACAGGATCGTGCGATGGGCCAGGCTCGAGACGAGCACGGCGAGCAGGAGCAAGGCGGCGAAAGCCGTCAGCAGGGTGCCCACAGGGAGCCTCCGCAGAAGTCGTACGGATGGGACCTTGCCGACCAGGCTTCCCGGCGCACCGCGCTATACCGTAACAGCACCACCACCGCATCCGTCTATACGGGTCCTTGACGCATCCGCTCCGGCGGGTGTGACGGGCCGTGAGGGCATCAGCCGGATCACATGCGCGAGTTGCGAATCGTCAGGCGCCCGTAGGGGAGCTCTCCGGTGATGTGGACGTGCAGCGCGCCTGGGCGTGGGCGGCCCGCTGCCTTGCAGATCACGCGGCCCCATTCGGTTCGTACTCCGTCGGCGTTCGCGCTGGCGCCGGCGGGCAGGGTGATCCTGGCGCTGCCGTACGCAAGCCGGAGCTCGATGTTGATCTGCGAGTGCGGGATGAGGGCCTGGGACAGGTCGAGCCGTACTCGGCCGTACTCGGAGTCGATGCGCAGGTGGCGCGGGACGTGCCAGTCGCCTGATCGCAGGATGCGCCCGCCGGTGGATTCGATCCTGACCGCCTCGTCCGGCGGCAGGTCGGCGAGGATCGGTTCCAGTTCCCGGGAGGAGGTGGCGGTAAGCGCCAGTTCGAGGCGTTGCTCCAGCTCGTCCGGGTCGAGCCGGCCCTCCGCGTACGCCTGCTGGACCAGCTCCACCGCCCGCTCACGATCCAGGCCGGAGACGTGTGTGGTCATCGAGTTCATTGACTGACGGCTCTCTTGTACAGCCGCGTGGCCAGCGGCACGAAGATGGCCAGGAGCACGACCGACCAGAGGAACGACACCGGCACCGCGTGTTGCATCGGCCAGGCGCTGGGCGTGGGGATGGCCGGGCTGGTGTTGCCGAACAGTTCGCGTGCCGCCTGGATGAGAGTGGAGACGGGGTTCCATTCGGCCATCGGCTTGAGCGGCCCGGGCAGGCGCGTGCTGTCGACGAAGGCGTTGGACAGGAAGACCAGCGGGAACGACAGGATGGTGGCCACGTTGTTGAAGACCTCCGGGGTGCGCAGGGCCAGCGCGACCGTCGCCGTCACCCAAGAGAAGGCGTACGCGAACAGCAGCAGCATCAGGAACCCCAGGGCGGCCTCCAGCGGAGAGCTGTGGATGCGCCACCCGACGAGCAGCCCGACGAGCACCATCGTGACGATGCTGGTCAGGTTCATGATCACGTCACTGACGGTCTGGCCGATCAGCACCGCGGAGGGGGACATGGGCAGCGTGCGGAACCTGTCGAAGATGCCCTTCTGCAGGTCCTGCGTCAGCGTGTAGCCGGTGATCTGCGCGCTGGTGACGATCGTCATGACGAAGATCCCGGGGAGCAGGTATTCCCCGTACGACATGCCCGGCAGGCTGATCATGCTGCCGAAGACGTAGGTGAACAGCAGCACGAACACGATCGGAAGCGTGACCACGCCGCCCAGCAGGTCGGGGGCCCGCCGGATCTTCAGGGCGTTGCGCTTGGCGATCGTCGCGCCGTCGGCGAAGGCGATCTGCAGGGCGTTCATCGGGCGGTCTCCTCGATCTTCTCGTCGGCCTGGTGTCCCGTGAGACTCAGGAACACGTCGTCCAGGGTCGGCCGGCGCAGGCCGGCATCGCGTACGGTGATGCGCTCGGCGGCCAGGTGGCCGAGTGCGCTGGTCAGCGCGGCCGCACCGCTAGTGACCGGGATCGTCATCCGCAAGGCGGTGGTGTCGAGCCGCATGTCGCCGACGGCCAGCGGCGCCAGCGTCCGTGAGGCGGTCCGCAAGTCGGCCGCGCTCGTGACCGCCAGCTCGATGCGGTCGCCGCCGACCTGGTCCTTCAGCTCGTCGGCGGTGCCCAGCGCGATCACGTGCCCGTGGTCGACCACCGCGATGCGATGGGCGAGCCGGTCGGCCTCCTCCATGTACTGGGTGGTCAGCAGCACGGTCGTGCCTTCCGCGACGAGCTCGCCGATGACGTCCCAGAGGCTCACGCGGGCTCGCGGATCCAGGCCGGTGGTGGGTTCGTCGAGGAACAGCACCGGCGGGTGGGCGACCAGCGCGCCGGCCAGGTCGAGCCGCCGCCGCATGCCGCCGGAGTAGCCCTGAACCGGCCGGTCGGCCGCCTCCGTCAGGTCGAAGCGCTCCAGCAGCTCGCGGGCGCGCTTCCGGCTGCGCTTGGCGCCGAGGTGGTAGAGGCGGCCGACCATCTCCAGGTTCTCGGCGCCGGTGAGATGGTCGTCGACGGCGGCGTACTGGCCTGAGGCGCCGATGTGGGCGCGCAACCGGGGCGCGTCGCGGACGACGTCGAACCCGGCCACCCGGGCGTGCCCGGCGTCCGGCTTCAGTAATGTCGTCAGGATCCGCACGGTGGTGGTCTTGCCGGCGCCGTTGGGGCCGAGCAGCCCGAACACCGTCCCCTCCGGGACGTTCAGCTCCATGCCGTCGAGGGCGGTCACGTTGCCGTACTTCTTGACCAGGCCCTCGGCCATGATCGCGTCTGGCATCACAATCTCCTTTGGTCGTCAGGAACGATGGATGGCGATGTCGCCGTGGGTGGTGTGGGCCCGCACCTCGATGACCTGATCCGACTGGCCGGGGCCGTCGCTGGAGTCGAGAGAGACGTCCACGGTGCCGTACTTCGAGCTCACGTCCAGCCAGGCGGCGGTCCCCGCGGAGATCCCGAGCTCCAGTCCGCCGCCGGTGGTCTCCATGACGACCGAGCCGGACACCATCTCGCCGATCCGCACGCTGCCGTATGCGGTCTTGGCGACGACGCCGGCCAGGGCACGATCGACGGTGATGTCGCCGTGGGCGGAGCTCAGCCGCAGCTCGCCGGTCACCTCGCCGAGGCGGACGTCGCCGTGGGAGGTCTTGACCGCGGCCGTGCCGTCGATCTCGCCGAGGCGGATGCTGCCGTGGTTCCCGGTGACCTCGGCGTGTCCGGATGAGCGGTCGACCGAGATGTCGCCGTAGGTGCTCTTCAGCTTTAGCCGCCCGGCCTGCTCGATCCGGACGCCGCCATAGGAGGTGGTGAAGCTGACCTCGCCGAGCGGGCCCCGGCAGCGCAAGCTCGCCTCCGACTTGGCGTCGAGGCGGGAGCACGCCGGCAGGCTGACCGTCACGTCGATCGAGCCCGGTCCGAGCAGCAGCGAGCGCGCCCAGTCCTTGGGCGACTCGATGAGCCTGTCGAGCGACAGGCCCCAGCCGGACGCCAAGCCGGGCTGCTCCTTGTCCGTCCGCACCAGCAGCCTGCCGTCGACGTAAACGATCTGGGTATGCCGGGCGGCCTGCACGTCGGCGTCGTTGAGCTCATCGCTCGGGCGGACCTCCACGACGGTGTCCGTGCGCTCGCTCGCGTCGATCCTGACGTTGGCGGTCGCCAGGTCGATGATGGCGAGGATGGGTTCTGGGGTGTCGAAGGTCCGCATGGCGTTCCCCTCGTTGTGGATCGGTGTGGTCATCAGCGCACCCACCCGCTGTAGCGGTTGCCGCTCTGCGTGGTCGGGCGGCGGCCGGAGCCGCGGCCCGGCTCGCCGGGGGCGAGCGCGGCGGAGACGGCGCGGACCAGCCAGGCGTTGACCGACAGCCCATCCCGGGTGGCCGCCTCCTCGATGCGAGGCTTGAGGTGCTCGGGGACCCGGAGCGAGATCCGGGACGTGCCGCCCTCGTCGGCGTCCGGGGGCGGCGGCGGGGCAGGCGGCCTCTCGGCTCGCCCGATCTCGCCTTCATCCTCGAACGACCGGGCGCTGGGCGGTGGCGTCACGACGAAGTCAGGGTCGCGTCCGCGCAGGCGCACCTCGACCGAGCCCGGTGCGAGGTCCTGGGTGATCTCGTCCGCGGCGGTGGAAAGAGCCTCCAGCAGCGCGAGCCGGGTGGCCGACTCGAGCGTCGAGGTGAGACGTTCCGCCAGCGCGCGGGCTTCCTCGCCGCCCGCCCCGGCGGCGATCGCGAGTTCGCGGCGGAGGTAGGCAACATACGGCGCAAGGTCCATGACGCCATGATGACACCATCATGGCGTCATTTCAATCCGGGACGGCGCGCTTTGGCGTCATGTAGGCGTCAGGCGCACGCTCTGCGGGTGCAGGCCCTGGACCGTGGCGGGTTCCTAGCTCAGGCAGGCCAGCCAGCGGCCGTGCCTCGTCCAGCTGTCCACGACGGGGAATCCCGTAGCGCGCGCCAGGCGCTGGATGTCGTTCACCGATACGGTCGCCCACCCGAACCAGTCCCCGGCGAGTGGGCCGCGGCGCAGCCGTACCCGGTCGACCCGGCTCCTCGTCTCGGGCGGTGCGACCTCGACCAGGACCTCGCCGCCCGGCCGGACCAACTGCCTGACGCGGCGCAACAGCGTCTCGGGGTTGCCGCCGATGCCGATGTTGCCGTCGGCGAGCAGCGCCGTCGCCCACCGGCCGCTGTCCGGGACCTCGTCGAAGACGTCCCGGAGCAGGGCGAAGCCTCCCGCCCTGCGGGTGAGGGTGACGGCGCGAGGGTTGATGTCGATGCCGAGCGCCTGAACGCCGCGACGGGTCAACGCGGCGGTGAGCCGGCCGGGACCCGAGCCGATGTCCAGGGTCGGGCTGGCGCATCTGCTGAGGAGTGCCTCGTCGCCGTCGACCGGCTCGAACCAGCGCGCGGTCTCCAGTGCGACGCGGGTGCCGTCGACGTACTCGAGCTCGGCGGACGCTCCGGTGAGCGCGTCGCCGTAGAGCTGCCCGATCATCGGCCCAGCTCTCGCAGAGTGGCGGCGAAGCGGGAGCCGGGCGCCTGCTCGGCCACCGCGACGGCGTCCGCCGCGGTGTCGACATCGGTCAGCTCGGGAAGCAGGCGGACGCTGAGTCCAGCCTGATCCAGCCGGTCGAGCTGGAGCTTGCCGGTCTCCGGGTGGGACATCGGTACCCCCTGCAGCAGCGATGCATCCGGCTCGCGCAGGCCGAGCAGCCAGAAGCCGCCGTCCGCGGCCGGGCCGAACACGGCGTCGTGACATTCCAATGCCTCCACCGCCTCCCTCAGCAGAGCGGGAGTCACCTGCGGGGTGTCCATGCCGATCAGCACGACGGCTTCCGGCCGGAGCCGGTACGCGTCCGAGAACGCCGCCGCCAGACGCTCATCCAGTCCCGAGCCGCGCTGTGGGATCACCACGAAGCCGGGCGGCAGCCAGCTGCCCGGCAGCCCGTCCAGGGCGAGTACCCGCTGGGTGGCGGGCGTTGTGGAGACGGCGAGCAGGCTGTCGCGGAGAGCGGCTTCGGCGAGGGCAGCGGCCTGGTGCGGGCTGTACGGCGGGGTCAGCCGCGTCTTGGCCCTCCCGGCCACCGGCTCCTTGGCAATGATCACAATTTGGGCCACGTGATCGACAGTAGGGCGACGCGGCGTGCTCAATCCTTACGACCTGCTGACAACCGCCGTTCGGCCGGCCACGGCACCGCGTGGCGGTTCCCCTCGGCGGGACCGCCTCCGTCATAAGGCCGCCAGCCCTCGCCCTGGACAGTGCTCGGCCGTCAGCTGCGCTCTCGATCCCATTGGTCGAGGAGCTTGGGGAACTCGCGGCCCATGAAGCCGTACATGTCGGGCATCAACTCCAGCCTGGCCCACCGGGTCACCGGGATGAGCCTACTGTTCCCGATCAGCGGGTCAGGACGCCGCGAACGGTCTGCTCGGTGAGCAGGGCGCGGAATGTGGGGTCGGTGGCGTCGGCTCCGGCCATCGACCGGCCCAAGACGCCCAGGAGAAGGCCGCCGAGCATCGTGTTGGCGGCATCGGCGACGTTGTCGACGTCGAAGGCGCCGGTCTTGCGGCCTTCGGCGAGCAGATCGCGTAGCGGGCCGGCGATCCAGGTGTCGTTGGCCGCGAGGACCTCACTCATCCGGCCGCTGGCCCCCACAGCGCCTAGGAGACCGGCGCATGTTCCGGGGTGGTGGCCGAGATATTCCGCCAGAGCGGACACCATCGCCCGCAGCCGCGACTCGGGAGGGTCGCCGGGCGTCGTCGCGGTCTGCACCGCCTGGGCTCCTTGCTTGGAGTGTGCGGTGAGCAGGAACGCCAGCAGGTCTTCGCGGCCGGAGAAGTAGTAGTAGAGCGTTGCCCGCGACGCCCCCACCAGCTGTGCGACGTCCTCCAGCCGGAGAGGAGGGTCGGTGTGCAGCACGTGCTCGCTGACGTCGAGCAGGCGTTGGGCCAGATCCGCGGGCGGGTTCTTCACGGCGAGAAAGCCTACCGTCTTGAATTTCGACCAGAGTCTAGATTACAGTCTAAACCATGGTTGAAATCTTATCCTATGGGCCCTGGGCAGTGGTCACAGGAGCCTCTTCCGGCATCGGCAAAGCCTTCGCCGAACACCTCGCCGCAGCAGGTCTGGATCTGGTCCTGGCCGCCCGTTCCACCGACAAGCTCCACGCACTGGGCGAGAAGCTGTCCCACCACCACGGCATCGCGCACCGAGTGGTCACCGTCGATCTCAGCCAACCGGCCGGAGCCTTGGCGATCGTGAAGGCGACCGAAGACCTTGACGTCGGCCTGCTCGTCTCCAACGCCGGAGGCGGCCGCCCCGGGCGGCTGCTCGATCAGTCACTGGACGACCTGCACGACCGTCTCACCCTCAACGCCGTCACCCACCTGGACCTGGTCCACGCCTTCGCACCCCGGCTGGTGGCCCGCGGCCACGCCCAGCGCCGGGGCGGCATCGTGCTGGTCTCCGCGCACGGCGCACTCCAGGGCCTGCCGAACATGGCACACGAGAGCGCAGCCAAGGCGTACGTGCTCAACCTGGGCGAGGCCCTGCACCACGAACTCGCGCCCGCCGGCGTGACCGTCACCGTGATGCTGCCCGGAAACGTCGACACCCCGATCATCGAAGCCTTCGGCCTGGACCGCTCCAGCCTTCCGATCCGGCCGCAGCCGGCCGACAGGGCCGTCGCCGAGTTCATGACCGCCTTCCTCAAAGGCCGCACCATGCACATCCCCGGCAGGCTGATGCGGGTGATGACCCGGCTCATGCCGCGCGCTCAAGCCGTACGAATGAACGGTCGCATGCTCGGCCGGGCCGCCCGTAACCTCCTCGCCGACCACGATCCCGCCAGGGCTCAGGCCCAACCGTGACCAGCCCCGGCCTCTCACCGCGGATGATCCGCCTCGGCCGCATCTCTCTCGCGAGGCTGTGCGCATCACGTACTGGATCGCTTCGGGTAGGAGGATCATCCTGCTCACGGTGTTCAAGAAGCAGCGGATGCGCGAGGCCGGTGAGATCGAGCGGGCGATACGGGCCGTGGAGCGCTGTATCGCCGAGGCGCACACGGCAGACGAGGAGTGATGGCCATGGCTGAGCGCAAGGCGTGGGCCGACAAGCGTGCCGAGATCATGAGCCGTCCAGGTGCCGGTGCCGCTTATGAGGCCGCTCGCCTTCGGTTCGAGTTGGGGGAGGCGGTACGGCAGCGCCGCGAGGAACTCGGGCTTACGCAGGCTGAACTGGCTGAGCGGACCGGCCTCAAGCAGCCCGCGGTCGCGCGCTTCGAGGCCGGAGGCACCATGCCCACCATCCCCATGCTGGAACGTCTCGCTGAAGCACTCGAAGTGCGGCTCAACGTTCAGTTTCAGCCGCTCCGCGAGGCAAGCTGACCCGGATCAAGGGTCAGACCACCTCAAGCGGTCCCCGAATTCCTCTGCGTCCGGACACAAACTTTCCCGTTGACCTTCGCATCCTGGGCGGTGGGTCGACTTTCACAGCATGGAACGAGTTCGTGGTGTTGCGCGGCGAGGGCCCAGGAGTCCCGCGACTACGAGTTCAGGCTCCCTCCACTCGACATGTTCATTAACATGTCGATGAACATCTTAATGAACATGTTCGCTGCTTGGGGGTGGCTCGCAGACAAGGAAAGTGACGATCTTGTCCGGGTCCTTATGGGTTCCGGTTGATCACTCGGCCCCCAGAAACGACTCGCGGAGGCTAAGGTTGTCCCTGGCCTCCAACGGAATCCCCCCTTTTCTGTCGCGGAACCAAAGCTACGGCCCCGACCGCCCGCACCCGCTCCTCCAGTTCCTCGGGCTCCGCGGAAACACGCTCCAGCCGGGTGGCCCAGCGCGGGATCGCGTCCTCGACCAGCTGGGCCAGGATGGGCGTTGGCCCTGTCCGGGTCACCGGCCGCCGATGAAATACCTGGCGGGGATGAACAGCTCATGGCCGGTGTCGAAAAGCACCCGCACCCCAGCGGTCGTCCACGTGGTCGTCTTGATGGAGTCGGCGGACGTTTCGATGTCCACCCGGTGGCCGTAGGAAAGGCTGGGATCCCGGCCGACGAGGATCTGGTGCGACTCCCCGAGAAGGGCGCTCTCGCGAACCAAGGCCAGCAGATGCTTTGAATCGTCGTCGTACGCCACGGTGGCCGGCTGATCGCTGCGGTAGACCACCTCGGACTGCGGCCACCGCGCCGCGACGGACAGCGTCGCACCCAGCGCGATGCCAAGAGCTATCAGCCCGAAACCCCTCAGCCGGCTGGACCGGTTCGGGCGGGCCAGCGGCGGTGCCACAGCCAAGGGCGAAGTCATCAACGGCCTCCGTAATGATCGACTCCATGATTGGTCGCTCCCGCACGATGAAAAGTTCGTGAGCGCCAACGGCTTGCATTGGCAGTGGGCACGGCTTTGTACCCAGCCCCGCCCTCATCACCTCCGACCGCTTCGCCTACCTCTTCCGCAAGCGTCACACCCAACTGGTGATGGACTGGACTCTCTCTCAGAATCAGGACAGGCGGCTTCTTTACCGGGAACGTACGCCGTCCTGCCTGTTGCGCCGAAGCCTTTCGCCGACTGCCACGGTCGCCCGATCAGAACGCCGTGCGTGTCTCGCTCCGAGGATCCCCCCGCACCATCCGGTCGTCATAGAGCCCCGCGCGTGCCAGGCGACGCCATGGCCGGGCGAGGCGAACGGACACATCAATATCCTCATCTGTCGCGTCAAGGTCGAGATCGGCCACGGCCAGCGCCGACCGGCCGTCCCCCGGGCAGCGCGCCAGCCAGCGACCGCCGGGTGCGACGATCCCTGAGGGCACAGTTGCGCTGAACTGGGCCGGGACGGAGTACCCGAGCCAGTAGCCGTACAGCCTGCCGTATGCCTGTGCGACAACCGCTCGGGCCGCGTCGTCGACCATCACCGACAACAGTACGCAGTGCACGTTCAGTCGCTCGTACTCAGCGAACACCTCGGGGAACTCCGCTTCGATGCACAGAGCGCACCCGAACCGGATCCCGTCGATCTCGAAGACGATCGGCGACGAACCGGGCGAATACATGAAAGAAATCTCGGTGTTCGACAAGAATCGCTTGTCATACCCTGCAACCAGGTGCCCCCGGTCGCTGACCACATACAGGCTGTTGTGCGGCCGGTTCGGCGAGGTCAGTGGGTGGATCGAGCCGAAGGCCACCCAGAGGCGAAGCTCTCCGGCCAGGCTCGCGATCGACTCGGCCTCCTCGCGCAGCACGTCCCAAGGGACGCGGCTCCAGTCCGCCACTGCCAGTGTTCCAGGCGAGCCGGAAGACATCACGTGCTTGCTCGGATATGTGATCGCTCCTTCTGGGAACTGCACCAGTCGCGCACCGGCCGCGGCGGCCTCCCGCATCAGGCTGCGCACTTCCGCCCCACTCGCCCGTAGCTTCCTCGGATCGGTCGGATCCTCAGGCACCGTGCTTTGCGCGACCGCCAGCCGCAATGTCCTCGCCATCCCGGGACGATACGACAGCAGGCGAACTGCCGCCACGGCTCATGATCTGCTCCACCGCGCCTCCAAATGGCAGCGCGCCGTCAGGGCGCTACTGGCCATCGACGGCTTGGATCGCCTTGGTGATCAATGTGCGTGCGGCTTTGCCGGACACCGCCAGGGCGGCCAGTTCGGCGAACGCCCCGGCGTACAGGGCGATCTCGTGGGGCTGTGTGACCCTGAGGTGGCCGGAGACGAGTTCGACGGTGACCTCTGCGTCGTCGAACATGAAGAATCCTCCACAGGCCACATGGTGGACCGGTGGGCGTCGAGGGGGATGATGCTGAGCGAAATCGAGGGTAGGGCGCTCACCGTGAGCAGATGGCCGAGTTGTCCTGCCATGACGTCGGCCCCTGCGATTGGCGCGCGTGGGACGCTCTCCTCCAGAACAACGGCGAACCGATGGTCGCCCTCGTGGATGACGTGCTGCTTGTCCACCCGCATCTGAACCGCTGCCTCGACATCGTCTCGGAGACCGCGACGCCGCATGAGTGCCGACAGGATGGCGGCGATGTAGGCACGGGTTTGCAACGGTCCGGGATGCGCTTGGAGGAGTAGATGCGGAAGCGGCGTGTCCGCTCCCATCGAGGCACGACCGCCTCCTGAGCCTTCTTCAGCCCAGTACGTTCCATGTGCCGCCCGTGTAGGAGGCGGCGTGCCAGGCCAACGGCCAGGCGTCCACCGGAACCCGCACCCCCAGCCGCGTCATGGCGTGGTCCACGTCGAACGACCCGCCGCCGCGCCTCCCGGGTGCTGTCGGCCGTTCCTTGACGCCTAGGACGATGGGCTCCCTTACCTGACGACAATTAAGAGTTCGGCCCACCCAGGACGGGCGTACTGCCTCCGCATTTCCTGGTCCACGAACAGGTCCGCGAGATGGCAGTTACCGGCCGACCAGACGCTGGCGTGGAAGAAGTGGCTGTAGTCACGACACCTGGGCGCTGAACAGGGTGTTGCGGCGCAACTGCTCGGCGCACCATCGGAAGTGCCCGTCGTTGTCGTCCATGCCGAAGAGATCGTAGGTGGTGAGGGCGTATACGGCCTGGTAGACGGTGAGGGCGGCGGGCGCGTAGCCGAGTTCCTGTGCGAAGAACCGGGTGAGTTCCGCGGTGTTCTCCTCGGCGTACGGGCCGTACATGTCCCAGACGGCTGCGGTGACGGCCGCCTCGAAGGCCGGGTCGCCTGCGGTCGTATAGAAGCCGAAGTCGAGTACGGCGACGGGTCGGCTGGCGGCGTCGGTATGGATGTTGGGCGGGACGAGGTCGCCGTGGATCGCTGTGACCGGAGCATCGGGAAGCGACCGCAGGGCGTTCAGCGTGCGTTCGACCCCCGCGCCGAAGTTCGGCACCTGCCCGGCCAGCGCAGCGCCGTGCCGGGCCGCTGCTCGAACGACCAGGGCCGCGAGCGCGTCCTGGAAGCGGTCGTGATCCTGCCACAGCGGACGGTCATCGCCCTGGACGGTCAGCTGGCGCATCGCGTCCGTACCCGGCACCGAGGCGAGGCCACGCAGGACGGCAAGCAGCGCGTTCCTGTGGTGGACGGGCAGCGTGCGCTCGTAGTCCGCGTGCGCGGAATCGCGACGCATTGGGACGCCAGGTAGCTCACGCTCGTACGTCACCACGATGCCCTCGTGCTCCTGGACCTCGAAGATCTCCGGGGTGGCGAATGGCAGTCGGTGTCGTGCGATGTCCGCATAAACCTGGCGGGTGAGCTCGGTCGGCGGCCGACCGGTCCACACCTTGGCGACCTTGCCGTCGCCCAGCCTGTAGACGACGCCCTCGACGCCGGCGCCGATACGGCTGGCCCCTGGGTGTCCGCGGTCGCCGAAGTATCCGGGCCACGGATCAGCGGCTGGGGCTGCTTCGGCCTTGGGCGAGATCTCCATCTGCGCATTAGATCAGCAGCTGTACCGGCCCGACCAGGCGTATTCGGGCAGCGCCACATCCAGGACGCAGGTGGCTTTCCGAGACATGCACTAGGTCAGGCGCAGATCGCCAGGAGCTCCGCGAGGCGTTCACGGTTCCCGGCCACCCCGGAGGGGGCGAAGGAGGCGGAAGACCGGCGGCGGAGCAGGAACTCGCCTCCCTTGCTCGCCGCCGCACCGCCGAGCTGGCTCGTGACCAAGTCCAACCTCCTGTGCGAGCAGATCGCGAAGCTCACGGCGGAGCGCTTGACCGCCTGGGAGCGGCAGGCGGTCAGCGCCGCATCGCCGCCGAATCGGTGCGGACCGTACTCGTCCACCACCGGCCCGTGCCCGCGCAAGCGGCGCCACAACCTGAGCTGGGCAGGTTGTGGATCCACAAGCCGCGGTGGACGAGCACGCCGCAGTGGCGGCCGTCCCGCTTGAGGCAGTCGATCGAATGCCACCACATGAGGGATCTCCGAGAGGGCCGATTTCGTGAAAGCCAGCGCCGGTAGGTGATCCGGGTGCGGCGGCGCCTGCCCGCAACTCGCGAATCCCCAACAACCAATCCGAACTATCACTAAGGTGATCAAGTCAAAGATCAAGGAGAAAACACTATGAACCGAACCAACGCCCTACGGATCGGCCGCTCGGCGTTGGTAGTGGCGCTGGCGGGCGGGCTCGTGCCGGCCGCCGTCGCGCCCGCCGCGTTCGCCACCCAGAAGGCGACGCTGGGACCGTACGGGTACGGCAACCTGAAGCTCGGCATGAGCGCCGCGAAGGCCAAAGCGACCGGGAGAATCGTCCGCAAATCAGTCGGGGACCACGCCAGATGCACGGGCTGGGACCTGAAGGAGAACCCGTACCCCAACTACCGGGTGGGGATGTACATCTCCCAGAAGTACGGCGTGACCATGATCGTCGCGCCCTCTGGCCTCAAGACGCCCCAGGGCATCGGCATCGGCTCCACCAGGGCGCAACTGAAGACCGCCTACCCCGACCTGCGGCGTGGTCCGGGCGGCTATCCGACGGCCGGCGTGCCGGGCAACAAGAAGGCGCTCTACCTCTTCTACGTGTCTAACAAGACCAACCAGGTCGCCGGGATGACGTTGGTTCTCGCCAAGCACGATTGCCGCAGGTACTAGCGATCTTCGGTCGCGGGTGGTGACCACCCGCGCGCCCGTCCGGGGAGTGGCTCAGCCACGACATCTGCCCCTCACGCCAGCACTGCGGCGCGGAGAGTGTCGCCGCGTTGCATGGAATATTCTGGATATGTATTATCCAGAATATGCAGATGAGTGAGGGCGTGGAGTGGGCGTTGCACACATGCCTGAACCTGGCCTGGGTCGAGGACGACTATCCCGTGCCGGCCGCCGCCCTGGCCGATTACTTCAAGCTGCCTCCCGCTTACCTCAACAAGCAGTTGCAGGCGCTGGCGCGATCCGGAATCGTGTCGTCGACCTCCGGCCCGCGAGGCGGGTTTCAACTCGCTCGCATGCCGGAGGACATCACTGTGCTGGACGTGGTGGTGGCCATCGAAGGCTCTGAGGAAGTGTTCCGATGCGCTGAGATCCTGCGCGACGCCCCGGACGGCGAGATGGAGATCGACTATCGGAGTACGTGCGTGATCTCCCAGGTCATGCGGAAGGCTGAGCTGGCCTGGCGGAAAGAGCTGGCCGGTCAGACCTTGGCCGACGTGAAGGTCACGGTCGAGTCGCGGTTTCCTGCGGTGCCGGGCCAGACGCGCCATGGGCTGCGGAACCGGCGAGCCTGAATGCCTTCTCGCAAGAAGGTCTTCCTTTGGAGAAAATTCTAGATGTTTCCTATCCAGTTAGAGGAAAAGACGCGGGGATGGCTCGCGGTTCTGGCGGTAACGCTGGGAATCTTCTCGTTGATGACGTCGGAGCTTCTGCCCGTGGGCCTGCTCACACCGATCGGCGAGGCGCTGGACGTCTCCGCGGGCACGGCCGGGCTGATGGTCACCGTGCCGGGGCTCGTCGCCGGACTGACCGCGCCCCTGCTCACCGTACGGGGTGCAGCGGTGGACCGGCGGCTCATGCTGGCCTGGCTGGTCGGCCTGATGGCGGCGGCGAACCTGATCTGCGCGCTCGCTCCGCACTTCGCCGTCGTGCTGGCGGCCCGTGTCGTGATCGGGGTGAGCGTCGGAGGCTTCTCGGCCATTGCGGGCGGGCTCGCCGCTCGGCTGGTGCCGCCCCAGCAGGCTGGCGCCGCGACCGCCGTCATCTTCGGCGGCGTCTCCACGGCCTCCGTGCTCGGTGTTCCAGCCGGGACGCTGATCGGGGAGGTCGCCGGATGGCGGGGTGGATTCGCCGCCGTCGGAGTCCTGGGCCTGACCGCGCTGGCCGGGCTGCTTCTCCTGGTGCCTCGCCTGCCCTCGCAGAAGACGATCAACTTCGCCGACCTGTCCGCACTTTTGCGGACGAACATGGGCGTGCGGGTCGGCGTGGTCGTCACCGTCTTGCTGATCAGCGGGCACTTCGCCGCTTACACCTTCGTCCGCCCCCTGCTTCACGATCTCGCAGGGCTCGACGACAGCCTGATCGGCGCGGTGCTGATGCTGTACGGCCTGGCGGGCATCGCCGGCAACTTCGTCGCCGGCCACCGGGTGTCCAGGCAACTGAGCGGAACGCTCCTGCTGATCGCCGCCACCCTCGCCGCGGCCACGGCGCTGTTCGCCCTCGCTGCCGCGGGGCCGCTCACAGGCACCGTCCTGCTGGTCGTATGGGGCCTGGCCTACGGCGGGGTCTCAGTGACGCTGCAGACCTGGATGCTCCGGGCCGCACCCGACATGACCGAATCCGCGTCATCACTTTTCGTGGCGGCCTTCAATCTGTCCATCGCCTTCGGCGCTCTGGTCGGCGGGCTCACCGCCGACCAGAGCGCCACCGTCGGCGTCTTGTGGGTGGCCTGCGGGCTGACCCTGGTCGCCGCACTAACCGTCGCCGTCCGCAACAAGCAGACGCTCTAACTCATCAGAAGGGACCCAACCATGACCCACACCATCATCAACCCCAAGACCCTGCACAACCCGGTCGGATTCGGCTACAGCCACATCGCACGCGCCTCCGGAGAGATCGTCTTCATCGCGGGCCAGTACGCCTCCGACAGCGACGGCCACGTCACCTCTGAGGACTTCGCCGAGCAGGTTGAGCAGTCGTTCGCGAACCTGAGCAGCGCGCTGGCCGCGACCGATCTGGACTACAGCCACGTGGTGCAAATCCGCACCCATATCGTCGGCCACGACGCCGCCAAACTGGAGATCCTCGCCAAGGCCATCCATGGGATCTGGGGGGACCTTCCCCCCACGCAGACACTCACCGGAGTGGCTGCGCTCGCCCTGCCCGGCATGCTGTTCGAGGTGGACGCCGTCGCGCTCGCCGGGGACGGCTCCTGACATGAGCGCCGCGGGAGAGGGTCGGCGGGTTAGGTGAGGCAAGCCTGCTGCTCCATGCCAACACGCCCTACTACGGCAGCGGATCCCGCTCTCCAAGACCACGTACCGTCACCACCGCATTCGTGCCAGAGCCTCAGGCCGGACAGGCTCCCGACGCATGTCGTACTGGAGGCGGTCGGCGGTGGCCATCACGGCCGGCAGCAACGCTTGCCCCGTGACGGTGCCATCGGCTGCGGAAGCCGTGGAACGACTTGCCGGAAGGTACGGTCCATTGTCGCCCCCAAGACGGTACATCAGTGTGATATGGATCACATGCCGCGAATGGTTGGGTTGTCGATACTCGGCCGCTCCTGTTCGTCTCGAAAGTAGAGGACGCCGATGTCCGGTCCGGTTCTCGGCGTGCCGGGATGCTGAGCGATTGTCCTCATCAGATTCTCGATTGGAGGGCCCGTGGAGAGTCTCCACGTCGACCTGTATCTGCGCGCATCGCCCGATGACGTCTGGGCAGCGTTGACCGATCCACAGCTGGTGCCGCGGTGGCGCTTTGGCATGTCCTTCCAGACCGACTGGCAGCCCGGCTCGCCGCTGTCCAGCCGATCCCCCAACGGTGATGGCACCGTTCTGCAGGCCGTACGCGGGCGGGGGCTTGTTTACGAATGGAGCCAAACTGATCAGCCGCAGGCCAACGGCGGGCATCCCTCGACGGTCTCGTTCGAGCTGACGCCGATGGGGGAGGTGACTCGATTGACCGTGGTGCACAGCGACCTGGAATCGGAGGGCGCGTTCCTCAAGGTGGTCGCCCCGGGTTGGCCCATGATTCTCTCCAGTCTCAAGAGCCTGATCGAGACGGGAGAACCACTGTCGTTCCAGGCGCGCTCCTGACCCGACCCATCGGGCCACGTCGCGGTAGGCGGTGGCGCCCAGGTGTCGCTTATCAGCGTCATCGCCAGGTAGGGCACCAGTAGGGCGAGGGTGCGGTGGGTGTCGGCCACGAAGGCGGTGTCGGTCACCGCGCCGCCCACCGCATCCATGGCTCATGGTCGAACCGCAGGAACGTGAGGACGTAGGCGTCGCACTCGTCTCGCAAGGCCTGCTTGCGGGCGCGCTGCTGGTCATTAGGGCGTGGCGCCGGCGGAACGGGGGTCGAGCAGGATGAGGACGGTTAGCAGGACGATCCAGGCGATGACGGCAGCCAGCAGGATCCGGCTGGAGGAAAGCCCGCGGGGCGGGAACTTCGGCGTCTTCACAGCCACCCGCTCTTGCGCAGCAGCCGGTGGACGATGATCACGGCGATGACCATCTTGCGCATGTCGGCGTTCTGCTGCATGGCTGCGGTGCTGTGCTCTCGGCTCACCAGGGCCAGGTGCGCGCTCAGGGCGCTGGTCAGTAACTCGTTGTGCTCGTCGACCTGGGCGTCCACTCGAAGCAGGTGATCCAGCACGTCGCGGAAGTGCTCGCGGGCGACGGTGCACAGCTCCACCTGGCCTTTGACGATCTCCTCCAGGACTGGCACCAGCGGGTCCTGGGCTGCGCGGAACTCCAGCACCTCGCGTTTGAGGGAGTAGATGTCCTCGGTGAACTCACCGCCACCCAGACACAGATCGGTTGGGCTGAGCTGCGGGCGTGGTCTCGTCGGAAAGTCTCGCGCCGTCGAAGCGGTGCAGGGCATGGCGGTGTGGATGTCCCTTGTCGGGTAGGCCGGTCTTCCGGCGATCCAGCGCGACGCCGTCGACAGCTTCGCCGCAATCACGGGCGGCAACGGCTGATCAAGGCCGGGAAGTTTCAGAGCAGCATCACGGCTCGTTCCGGTGGCGAAAACACAAAAGCCCCGAGCCTGTGACCTGCACAAACTCGGGGTCTCCTGGGTGTCCGAGGGGGGACTTGAACCCCCATGCCCATCACTGGGCACTAGCACCTCAAGCTAGCGCGTCTGCCTATTCCGCCACCCGGACTTGGTGCCTGCACGCGAGACCGTCATCTCGCGTCGGCTCAGTAAGGTTAGCAAACTCTACGGAGTGCGTCATACCAAGAATCCGGTCACTCTTCGAAGACCTCTTGGTGGGGCCGGATTGGGGCGGGTTGGGGGCGCTGATGGCGGCGTCTTGGTGTGGGTGCCGGCCGGATGGGGTGATTGGGGCTGGTTTGGGAGTTGTGCGGTTGGCGAATTCCTGGAACTCACGTGAAAAGAGGGTTGCGGCGACCTTGCGTGCTGCTACGGTTACGGACCGTTGAGGGATGAGTCCTCGGAACGTCCTCATGGTGTGGGGTCGGTTCTGGAGTCCGGGAGGTCACGTGGTGCGCGCGGCAGTGCAGCAGTCGAGGGAGATGTCCCTCGCTGCGTGCCGTCTGCCCGTGGCCCATCCGGAGCAGGACGCGGCTGACGATCGGGTTCGCCGGATGGCGCGGTTCGCGGCCGGTGCCCGACGGGTCGTCGTGCGGGCAGTCATGATCGGTGCCCTCGCGGTCGCCGGGTGGCTGCTCGCTGTTCTGTTCGGCATGCTCACCGCTGCTCCGGCAGCTGCGGACGTCACCGCCACGGCGGATTCCGCCGTGGCGGAAGCGGTGCCCCATGCCCTCGTGGGCTCGGATCAGGGCTCGGCGTCGATCAACGCGGAGGCCATGGCCGGGCGCACGGTCGACGGGCTCAACAGCCAGCGGGATCCTGGCCTTCCATCACCGTCCACTGCCGGAAAGATCCTGGACACCAATGGCTTGGTGCCCAATGGCGGTGGCAGCGGCCCGTTCGGTGCCGCTACGGGGGACATCGCGAGGTCCGTCTTCGACCCGCGGCTCCAGGCGCGGCGCGCTCTCCCGGCGTACGTGCTGCCCCCCGTCGTCCGCACAGCGGCGGACGACCCTTCTTTCTCACCTGACTGACCCCCGCCTTCACATCGCACTGATCGGCATCTTCATGCCACAGCGGCGGAGCGCGGCTTGATCCCCTCCGCCGGCGGGTGACACGTCAGTCAAACCGGTTCGCGGTCTCGAGGTCTCCGCTGTGCGTGAACCTCATCTGGTCTCGGGCTGCCCGCGATCTGTTCAGGTATCCCCCCAAGAACCACTAGGAGCATTCATCATGCGTACGTGGGCCAAGGCATCGACCCCTGCCGCCTTTCTCGCGGTGGCGGTCATGTCGTTCGGCGGCGGCACCGCCCTCGCCGACACCTCAGGCGACGGTTCCATCGGCGGCGGCAACCAGATTGACCTGCCGATCTCTCTCCCCATCGACATCAGCGGCAACTCGGTCGCGGCGGCCGGCTCGGCGGAGGCCTCCTCGCAGGGCGGCGCCGAGGTGGTGAACAACGGCAGGAGCGGCATCTCCGGCAGGACCTCGGGTGACGATTCCGTCGGCGGCGGCAACCAGATCAACGTTCCGATCAGCGCCCCGGTCAACGCCTGCGGCAACGCGATCGCGCTGTTCGGCGAGGCCGACGCCGGCTGCAAGGGCGGCGCGAGCGTTCGCAACCAGGGCAAGGGCGGCGCGGGCGGCAACCGTACCTCCGGGGACGGGAGCGTGCTCGGCGGCAACCAGATCACCGCGCCCATCTCCGCCCCGCTGAACGCCTGCGGCAACGCGGTGGCGATCTTCGGCGACGCTACGGCGGGGTGCAAGGGCGGCGCGACCGTCTACGGCACCGGCGCGGGCGGCAACCGTACGTCCGGTGAGGGGAGCGTGCTGGGCGGCAACCAGGCCGTCGCGCCCATCAGCGCGCCGATCAACCTCTGCGGCAACTCGGTGGCCGTGTTCGGGCGGGCGTTCTCGGGCTGCAAGGGCGGCTCTTCCGTGACCAGCGGCGGGCCGAGCTACCGCAAGCACCACAGGAGCGCGGGCAACGACACCGACGGGCGCTTCGGCGCGGGCAGCGGCAACCAGGTCGTGGCCCCGGTCAGCCTGCCGGTCGAGGTCTGCGGCAACGCCGCGGGCAACGCCACCGCGGGATGCAACGGTGGCGCCGAGGTTCGCAACTCCGGTGCGGGCGGCAACCGTACGTCGGGAGTGGGCGGTGTGCTGAGCGGGAACCAGGCGGTCGCGCCGATCAGTGCGCCCGTCAACGTCTGCGGCAACGCGGCCGCCGCGCTCGGGCACGCCTTCGCCGGCTGCAAGGGCGGCGCCAAGGTCCGCAACTCCGGCGCGGGCGGCAACCGTACGTCGGGAGTGGGCGGTGTGCTAAGCGGGAACCAGACGGTCGCGCCGATCAGTGCGCCCGTCAACGTCTGCGGCAACGCGGCCGCGGTGCTCGGGGCCTCCGAGGCCCACTGCAAGGGCGGCGCGGGGGTCTCGCCGGGTAACGGCGGCGGCAACCGGACGTCCGGCAGGGGCGGTGTGCTGGCCGGTAACCAGATCGTGGCGCCGATCGCCGCGCCGGTGAACGTCTGCGGCAACGCCGTGGCCGTCCTGGGCGACGCGGCGGCCGGATGCCTGGGCGGGGCGAACGTCGGCAGGCCCGGACACGAGAGTTCCGGCGGCTCGTACGGGCGCACCCACGCCACCGTCAGCAAGACCGCGACCGCGAAGAGCGGCCTGCTGCCCATGCTGGCCGGCGTCCCGGCCCTGGGCGGCCTCCAGGGTGTCCCGGCCGTCGGGGCTCTCGAGAGTGTTCCAGGGGCCGAGGTCCTGGAGAGCGTCCCCGTCGCGGGCGCGTTGAAGGAGACCGTCGGTGGCGTCTCCGCGGTGACCGAGCAGGTGCAGGGTCTGGCGGATGGCGCTCGGCTGCAGGACCTCGCCGGCGCCGCGCAGCTCGACGCCGTTTCCGGTCTCACGCAGCAGGTGACCGCGGTGCCGCTGGTCGAGGACGTCGCCAGGACGTTCGGCCTGCCGCAGCTGCCCGAGCTGCCCGGCCTGCCCGTCCACGCCCAGGCCCCGGCCAAGGCGTCGAAGACCGCGCAGTCCCGTCCGGCGCCGGCCCGCTCGTCCTCCCCGCTCAGCACGGCGACCGACCTGATCTCCTCCACTCCCGTCGGCGGCGCGGTGACCTCCGTCACCCGGGGCCTGCCGATCGGCGGCATCGGCCTGATGAGCGCCGAGCAGCCCGCCGGCCTCACCGGGATGAACCCGAGCTCGCTGCTCGCCCTCGCACTCGGCGCCATGTTCGCCGCGTCGGCGACGCTGTTCGCGTCGGCCCGCCGCATCCGGTTCGCCCGCAAGTAGTCCCGCCACACCTTCCGGCTTCGACCCGGCCGGAAGTGAGGGATTCGGCGAGTCCGTATACAGGTACGGCTGCTGCTCGCAGCCCGTGAGCAGTCAGCGATAGATGCTTTGCCCGTTCCGGGGGCGCGGCCTGGGACGGGCAAAGCCATGTCCGCGTTCAGAGCGTCCGGCGGACCCGCATAATCTTGCGGCGTAGCCGTACGTGACGGCTCCCGTCGGGGTGGACGCGTACGCGCGCGAGCTCCCATTGACCGTACTCTGCGTGTTCGGTCAGCAGCTGACGTGCTGCTTCGCGAGTGAGGTCGCGCGGAATGAAGATATCCATGTAGGAGTAGTCGAGCACAACGATTAGTCTCCAGGGTGAGTCAGGGCGCCATGCCGCTCGATGGGCCTTATTCTGCGTGCTTGTGGGTGGACCCGGAAGGTAGTGGGTAGCCCGGGGGAAGGAAATTTCCGCGAGTCGGGTTACCTTTCAGTCTGTGCCGACTCCCGGCAGGGGGATTTTGCTAGCGAACAGCGAGGTAGGAAGCAGCGTGCCAGCCAAGAACGGCAGCGCCGGCGGAACACGCCTGGTGATCGTCGAGTCGCCGGCCAAGGCGAAGACGATCGCCGGGTACCTCGGGCGCGGCTACATCGTCGAATCGAGCATCGGCCACATCCGCGACCTGCCGGAGAAAGCCGACGACATCCCTGAGAAGTTCAAGGGGGCGCCATGGGCGCGTCTCGGGGTGAATGTCGAGCACGACTTCGAGCCGCTGTACGTCGTCAACCCCGACAAGCGGTCGCAGGTCGCCAAACTGCGGCAGCTGCTGAAGGACGCCGACGAACTCTATCTGGCCACCGACGAGGACCGCGAGGGCGAGGCCATCGCCTGGCACCTGCGCGAGGTGCTCAAGCCCAAGGTTCCGGTGCACCGCATGGTGTTCCACGAGATCACCCCGCAGGCCATCCGGGACGCCGTGGCCAACCCGCGCGACCTCAACCTCCGCCTGGTGGACGCCCAGGAGACCAGGCGCATCCTCGACCGGCTCTACGGTTACGAGGTCAGCCCCGTGCTGTGGAAGAAGGTCAAGCCCAAGCTGTCGGCGGGTCGCGTCCAGTCCGTGGCGACGCGGCTGGTGGTGGAGCGTGAGCGGGAGCGCATCGCGTTCACGTCCGCCCACTACTGGGACCTGCAGGCGTTGTTCGACACCAACAAGCCGGAGGAGCGTCCGCGTGACTTCACCGCGACGCTGACCCTGGTCGACGGCAAGCGGGTGGCGCAGGGCCGCGACTTCGCCAGCACCGGGCAGCTCAAGAACGCCGATGTGCTGCACCTGTCCGAGGCGGCCGCGGGCGAGCTCGCCGGGCGGCTCCAGGGGGTGTCGTTCGCGGTCAAGTCGGTCGAGCGCAAGCCGTACACGCGCAAGCCGTACGCGCCGTTCCGGACGACCACATTGCAGCAGGAGGCCAGCCGGAAGCTGGGATTCTCCGCCAAATACACGATGCAGGTCGCCCAGCGGCTCTACGAGAACGGCTTCATCACCTACATGCGTACCGACAGCATCACGCTGTCGGAGACGGCGATCGCGGCCGCGCGGTCGCAAGCGATCAAGCTGTACGGCCGCGAGTACGTCCCGGACAAGCCGCGCGTCTACAGCAGCAAGGTCAAAAGCGCCCAGGAGGCGCACGAGGCGATCCGGCCCTCTGGCGAGGAGTTCCGCACGCCGGGCGAGACCGGGCTGACGGGTGACCAGTTCCGCCTGTACGAGCTGATCTGGCAGCGGACCGTGTCCTCGCAGATGAAGGACGCGATCGGCGAGTCGGTCACGGTGAAGGTGAGCGGCAGGTCGTCGGCCGGCGAGGACGTCGAGTTCAGCGCGTCGGGCCGGACGATCACGTTCTACGGCTTCCTCAAGGCGTACGTGGAGGGGGCCGACGATCCATCGACCGACCGCGACGACTCCGAGAAGCGGCTGCCCAACCTGGCCGAAGGTGACCCGCTCAGCGTGACCAGGCTCGACGTGGCCGGCCACTCGACCAAGCCGCCCGCGCGTTACACCGAGGCGTCGCTGGTCAAGGAGCTGGAGGATCGGGAGATCGGGCGGCCGTCGACGTACGCTTCGATCATCGGGACGATCCTCGACCGCGGCTACGTGTTCAAGAAGGGCACGGCGCTGGTGCCGTCGTTCCTGGCGTTCGCCGTGGTCAACCTGCTGGAGCAGCATTTCGGCAACCTGGTCGACTACGACTTCACGGCCGACATGGAGAAGGTGCTCGACGACATCGCCAACGACCGGGCGGAGCGGGTGCCGGAGCTGCAGCGGTTCTATTACGGCTCCGACGGCGACGAGGGCCTGAAGGAGATGGTCACCGACCTCGGCGACATCGACGCCAAGGAGATCAGCTCGTTCCCGGTCAGGGGGTCGGACATCGTCCTGCGGGTCGGGCGGTACGGCCCCTACCTGGACAGGGAGGGCGCCCGGGTCAACGTGCCCGAGGACATGACGCCCGACGAGCTCACCGCCGAGAAGGCCGAGGAGCTGTTCTCGCGGCCGACGGGTGACCGCGAACTGGGGCACGACCCGGTGACCGGGCACATGATCGTGGCCAAGGACGGCCGGTACGGGCCTTATGTGACGGAGGTCCTGCCCGAGCCGTCCGTGGACGAAGAGGCTCCCAAGCGGCGGACGAAGAAGGCCGACGCGCCGAAGCCCCGTACGAGCTCGCTGTTCAAGACGATGTCGCTGGACACGATCACGCTCGAGGACGCGCTCAAGCTGCTGTCGATCCCCAGGGTCGTGGGCGAGCTGGAGGGCGAGGAGGTCACGGCGTACAACGGCAAGTTCGGGCCCTACCTGAAGAAGGGCACGGACTCGCGCTCGCTGGCCTCCGAGGAGGCCCTGCTCACGGTCACCATCGACCAGGCGAAGGAGCTGTTCGCGCAGCCCAAGCCGCGTGGGCGGCGGGCCGCTGCCGCGGCGCCGCTGCGCGAGCTGGGCGACGACCCCAACTCCAAGAAGCCGGTCGTGGTCAAGGAGGGGCGCTTCGGCCCCTACGTGACCGACGGCGAGACCAACGCCTCCCTGCGCAAGGGCGACACGGTCGAGGACATCACGATCGAGCGGGCGGCGGAGCTGCTGGCCGAGCGGCGGGAGCGGGCGCCGGCGCCGAAGAAGACCACCACGACGAGGAAGGCGCCGGCGAAAAAGCCTCCCGCGAAGAAGCCGGCTGCCAAATCGTAAGTAGCATCTAATACGTGGTGGTCCTGATCTTCGTCGGCCTGGTGCTGCTGGCGCACTATTACCTCTGGCACCGGCTGGTGCGTTCGACCACCGGCCCCGGGCGGCTGCGCAAGGCGCTGACCTGGGGCATGGTGGGCCTATTCGCGCTGGTCGTGGGCACGTTCGTCAGCACGCGGATGGAGTTCGGGCACTGGCTGGCCTGGCCGGGATACGTCTGGCTGGCGTTGCTGTTCTATCTGTTCCTGTTCTTGGTGGTGCTGGAGATTCCGCGGGCTGTGGCGGGGTTGTTCCTGCGCA
Source organism: Nonomuraea turcica (assembly GCF_030718205.1). GTDB lineage: Bacteria > Actinomycetota > Actinomycetes > Streptosporangiales > Streptosporangiaceae > Nonomuraea. Next base: position 108,669 of record NZ_JAUZQF010000006.1, on the reverse strand, counting down.
GGGCCGAGCGGAAGCGGGCGCCGGAGGCCGAGTTCGAGCCTGTCCCGGTCCTGGCCGGCACGGCGGCGCCGGTCGAGGAGACCGCACCGGCTGAGACCGCGCCGGTTGAGACGGTTCCGCCGGTTGAGACGGTCCCGTCTGCTGAGGGGGCCGCCCTTGCTGAGGGGGCCGCGCCGGCTGAGAAGGCCGCGCCCCCTGCTCCGCTGAGCAGGCGGTTGTTCCTCGGGCGGGCCACCGCCGCCATCGCCGGGGCCGGCGCGCTGAGCGCGGTCGGCTACGGCATCACGAGCGCTCTGGGCGATCCGGTGCTCGAGCGGGTCAAGGTCACGCTGCCGAACCTGGACCAGCGGCTCGGCGGCCTGCGGTTCGCCGTGGTCAGCGACATCCATCTGGGACCGCTGACGGGCAAGGCCCACACCGAGCGCATCGTCCGCATGATCAACGAGCTCGAGGCCGACGTCGTCGCGATCGTGGGCGACCTGGTGGACGGGTCGGTGGCCCAGCTCGGCGCGCTGGCGCGGCCGCTGAAGGACCTCGAGTCCCGCTACGGGGCATATTTCGTGACCGGCAATCATGAATACTTCGCCCCCGGCGGGTTCGCCGAGTGGATCGAGGAGCTGGGGCAGCTCGGTGTGCGCCCGCTGCGAAACGAGCGCGTGGAGATCAGGCACCAGGGCGCCGTCCTCGACCTGGCCGGGGTGAACGACCTCAACGGCACCTCCCAGGGCGACGGCCCCGACTTCGACAAGGCCCTCGGCAACCGCGACACCAGCCGGTCCACGGTGCTGCTCGCGCATCAGCCGGTCCAAGTCGACCAGGCCGCCCGCCATGGCGTGGACCTGCAGCTGTCCGGGCACACGCACGGCGGTCAGATGGCGCCGTTCAGCCTGGTCGTGGGGCTGCAGCAGCCGGTGGTGTCCGGCCTGGCGACCGTGGACGGGGTGCAGGTCTACGTCACCAGGGGCGCCGGGTTCTGGGGGCCGCCCGTAAGGGTCGGGGCCCCGCCCGAGATCACGATGCTGGAACTCGCCTAGCGTAGTCGAGTGGCCACAGGGCGCCATGATGCCGTAGTATCCGGACGGATACGTACGGAAAGGATCATCCATGGTGTCCTCGCCGATGGAGGCGGCGCTGGCGTCTGGTGTCGCCATCTGGGCTGAGCGCGGTGGGCTGCTGTTCAAGCAGGCCAGGCACGCCGCGAGCATGAATCAGAAGGCACTGGCCACCGTCAGCGGCACGTCGCGGACCACGCTGTCGGCCTATGAGCACGGCAGGAAGTCGCCGACGCTCGAGACGGCCGGGCGCATCCTCGACGCAGCCGGGTTCCGGCTGGCGCTGGAGCCGAAGGTGGAGTTCGCCGCGCGGCCCTTTCCTGTGCCGAGCCGGTTGTGGCGGTTGCCGGTCGCCGCGGCGCTGGGGATGGCGCGGCTGCGTGGCCGTGACTACGACCTGGCCGACCGTGCGGAGCGGAGGGCGGCATACACGCTGTTGTTGTGCGAGGGCAGTCCTCAGGAACTACACGACCACGTGGACGGTGTGCTGCTCGCCGAGCTCTGGGACGATCTGGACCTGCCACCCGATATCCGGGCCGAGTGGGGCCCATTGGTAGCAGAGGCTCGAGATGGGACCGGAGTTTTCAATTGGTGATATTTTCGGGGACCCATTCGAGGTGTGTAACCTGCGCGCGGGGCCGCGTACGTAATACCCTCGGCCACGAGTCCGCCGGGAATATCCGGCTCGTCTCTTGTCCACCCGCTTCTGGTCAAGACCTGGATACCCTGAAATCATGACTGCCCCTGGCCGACGCCGCCCTACCCACGTGCTGGCCAACGCGCCGTTTCGACGGCTCTGGATGGCCATGTCGGTGTGCAGTCTGGGTGACTGGCTCAACATTCTGGCGCTGACCGCGCTGGCCGCCAACCTCACCCAAGGTGACGACTACCGTGTGCAGTCGCTGGCCGTCGGCGGTGTCTTCATCGCCAAGATGTTGCCGGCCGTGCTGCTCGGGCCGCTCGCGGGCGTGTTCGCCGACCGGTTCGACCGGCGGCTGACGATGTTCGCGGCGGACCTGGCCAGGTTCGCCGTGGTGCTGTCGATCCCGGTGGTCAACAGTTACCAGTGGATCATCGTGGCGACCATCCTGGTCGAGTGCGTCAACCTGTTCTGGGTCCCGGCCAAGGACGCCACGGTGCCCAATCTGGTGCCGAAGGAGCAGCTGGAGTCGGCCAACCGGCTCAACCTGCTGGTCACGTACGGCAGCGCGCCGGTCGCGGCCATGTTGTTCGCGGCGCTGTCCGTGGCGGGCGACCTGATCAGGACCGTCGTGCCGTTCCCTGCCGGCCGGGACGCCACCGGGCTGGCGCTGGTCGTCAACGCCTGCGCCTACCTGGTGTCGGCGTTCCTGATCTTCACGTTGCGTGACATCCCCAAGCGGGACGGCGCGATCTCCACTCCCTCTGTGCTCAAGCAGATCGTTGAGGGCTGGCGGTTCGTCGGCGGCAACCGGCTGGTGCGCGGGCTGATCATCGGCATGCTGGGGGCGTTCGCCGCCGGTGGGGCTGTGGTCGGCGTGGCGAGGATCTACGTGAGCACGCTGGGTGGCGGCGACGCGGCCTACGGTGTCGTGTTCGCGGCGGTCTTCGTCGGCATGGCGCTGGGCATGTTCTTCGGGCTCCGGCTGCTGCGCGAGTTGTCGCGGCGGCGGCTGTTCGGGGTGGCCATCACGGTGGCGGGGCTGGTCCTGGTCGCGATCGCGCTGGTGCACAACCTGGTGATCGTGGTCATGCTGACCGTGCTGCTCGGGGCGTGCGCCGGGATCGCCTGGATCATCGGCTACACGCTGATCGGGCTGGAGGTCGAGGACGGGCTGCGTGGCCGTACATTCGCGTTCCTGCAGTCCACGGCGCGCGTCACGCTGCTGCTCGTGGTCGCCGTCGCCAGCCCGCTGGCGGCGCTGTTCGGCGTGCACAGGCTGGAGCTGGGCGAGTTCGCCTACCGGTTCGACGGGACCAACCTGGTGCTGGTGGTCGGCGGGGTGCTCGCCACGATCGTCGGCCTCCTGGCGCTGCGCCACATGGACGACAGGAAGGGCGTCTCCCTGGCGGCGGATCTCATCGCGGCGGTGCGCGGCGAGCGCTTCCCCACCGAGGCCGTCGAGCACGTGCCGGGGTTGTTCGTGGCGTTCGAGGGCGGCGAGGGGTCGGGCAAGACGACCCAGGCGCGGCTGATCGCCATCTGGCTGCGCGACCAGGGATACGACGTCGTGCAGACGCGCGAGCCGGGCTCCACCAAGGTCGGCATGCGACTGCGGGCCATCCTGCTGGACGCGGCAGAGCGCGGGCTGTCGGCGCGCTCGGAGGCGCTGCTTTACGCCGCCGACCGGGCCGAGCACGTGGAAAAGGTGATCCGGCCGGCGCTCTACCGGGGCTCGCTGGTGATCACCGACCGCTACGTGGACTCGTCGCTGGCCTACCAGGGCGCGGGGCGGGCGCTCGATCCCAAAGACGTGTCCAAGATCAACGCTTGGGCGACGGGTGGGTTGGTGCCGCACCTGACCGTGCTCATCGATACGCCGCCCAAGCTGGGTCTGACCCGGCTGGGCGGGGCGGTCGACCGGATCGAGGCCGAGCCGCTGGAGTTCCACGAGCGGGTGCGCAAGGAGTTCCGGGCGCTGGCGGCGGCCGCGCCCGAGCGATATCTGGTCGTGGACGGCACCCAGCCGCTCGAGCTGATCACCCGGCAGATCCAGGACCGCATCCGCGACATTCTGCCCGACCCGGTCCCGGAGGAGGCGGAGGACGTCACGGGGACGATGCCGGCGATCCGCGACTGGGGGTGAGGCCCTCACCCCCGTTGTTGCGCCCACGTGGGGTGGCGGGCAATTACCCTTAGCGCGTGACCGTTTTCGATGACCTCGTGGGGCAGGACAAGGCGGTGGCCGTGCTGTCGCGGGCCGCGGCGGCGGCCGGAGAGGTCGTCGGCGGCGGGCGCGGCACGGGTATGACGCATGCCTGGCTGTTCACCGGCCCGCCCGGCTCCGGACGCCAGGACGCCGCCCGTGCCTTCGCCGCGGCGCTGCTGTGCCCTGACGGCGGCTGTGGCCACTGCGACCAGTGCCACCAGGTGCTGATCGGCTCTCACCCCGACCTGGAGTCCGTACGCCCCGAGGGCCTGTCCTACAGCGTCAAGCAGACCCGTGAGCTCATCCTGCGTGCCGCCGGGGCGCCGAGGCAGGGGCGGTGGCGGGTCATCCTGTTCGAGGACGCCGACCGGGCCACGGAGTCGGCCGCGAACGCCCTGCTCAAGGCCATCGAAGAGCCTCCGCCCCGCACGGTGTGGTTGTTGTGCGCGCCTGCCCCCGACGATCTGATGATCACCATCAGGTCGCGCTGCCGGCTGGTCACCCTGACCACACCCAGCGCGGACGCGGTCGCCCACGTGCTCGCGACGCGTGACAGCGTGCCGTGGGAGACGGCCGCCTTCGCCGCCAGGGCCGCTCAGGGCCACATCAGCAGGGCACGGGCGCTGGCGCTCGACGAGGGGACCAGGCAGCGGCGCGAGGCCGTGCTGAGCATTCCACACTCGCTCACGGGGGTGGGGGAGTGCGTGTCCGCCGCCGAGCGTCTGGTGAAGACGGCAGAGGAGGAGGCGGCTGCGGCCACGGCCGCACTCAACGAGAATGAGACCGCCGAGCTGCGCAAACTCTACGGCGAGGGCTCCACGGGCAAGGGGCTCAACCGAGGGCTGGTGCGGGGCGGGGCCGGGGCGCTGAAGGAGCTGGAGGACCGGCAGAAGTCACGGGCCACGCGGATCAAGCGGGACTCGCTGGACTCGGCGTTGCTCGAGCTGGTGTCGTTCTACCGCGACGTGCTGGCCATGCAGTTCGGGGCGGCGGTGGAGCTGGCGAACGACGACATCCGGTTCGATCTCGATCAACTGGCCAAGCGGTCGACGCCCGAGGAAACAATGCGGCGGATCGATGCGATCATGCAGTGCAGGGAACGGCTCGGGGCCAATGTCAACCCGCAGATCGCGGTCGAGGCGATGATGCTGGCGCTGCGCGGCTGAGGCTTTCCTGGTGTAGCCCGGCGGTCATGATCATGGCGCGCGGCGTGCGCTCCTGGCGCGGGATAGGCGGAAGATAACCGGGTGACCGGAGCAGCAGACGAGGCCTCCGGGCGTCTCTGTTACGTGGAAGCCGAACTGCTCACCCAAGAAGAGGCCCTGGCGCGGCAGCGGGTCGACGTTGCGTCGATCTTCGCCGAGCATCACGTGGGCCTCGTGCGGCTGGCCCTCATCATGGTCGGTGACCAGGCGAGCGCCGAGGACGTCGTGCAGGAGGCGTTCGCCCGCACTCATGCCGGCCGAGGCAGGCTGCGGGACGTCGACAAGGCCCTGGTTTATGTGCGCTCCGCGGTGCTCAACGGGTGCCGGTCGATCCTGCGAAGACGGGCGGTGGTGTTCCGGCGGGCGGTGCCCTACGAGCCACCCGTCTGGTCGGCGGAGAGCGCCGCGCTCATGGGCGAGGAGCGGCGCGAGGTCCTGCTCGCCCTGAGAGAGCTGCCGCGCAGGCAGCGCGAGGCGCTGACGCTGCGCTACTACCTCGACCTGTCCGACCAGGAGATCGCCGAGACCATGGGGATCAGCGCGAGCACGGCCAGGTCCACGATCGCGCGAGGGCTGGCCGCCCTCGGCCGAGCACTCAAGGAGGGATCATGAACAGCCCGGTCGAAGACAGACTGCGTGAGGCGCTCGCCGAGGCGGGGGCGGCGATCGACCCCAGCACTCTCAGGCCGCTGCGGGCACCGGAGCGGCGGCGGCTCCGGATGGATTTCCGGCTGGTGGCCGTGGCGGTGGCCGTAGTGCTCGCGGGGGTGGCGACCGCCGCGGGGTTGGGCGGTCTCGAAGGCGAGGACCAGGTGGTGGCGACGAACCCGGAGGAGGCGGATATGGCCGTCTTCTTGTGCACGAAGTCAGCGCGGAAGGAGCCGCTGTGCCGGGGGCGCGACGCGAGCCTGGAGGAGGTGCGCGCGGTCGAGCGGGCGGTGAAGGGGCTGACGCAGGTCGAAGCGGTGTTCTTCGTGGACCAGGCGAGCGCCTACGACAGCTTCCGGGTCAGCTTCGCGGACAACAAGGCGCTGCTTGACTCGATCAAGGTCACCGACATGCCGATGTCGTTCCGGCTGGAGATCAAGGAGGGGGCTGATCGGCGCGAGGTGCAGCAGGCGCTGCGAGGACTGCCCGGGATACGGAGTGTCGTGGACCGGAAAGCCGCCTCTGCCGAGGCGTCGGCCGAGCGGCTGTCGGAGCCGCGGCTCAGCGTGTTTCTCTGCGGCAAGGGGTCCACCCTGCCGGCGTGCGCTGCCGAGCGCGAGTCCCGGGGCAAGGACAAACTCTCTGCCAAGCGGGGCAGGGAGGCGACGAACGCCCAGAAAACGGCCATCAGGAAGCTGATCGAGGCCATGCCTGAGGTCCACTCGTACGTCTTTGAGGACAAGAAAGCGGCGTATGAGAACTTCATACGCGCGTACAACAGCAACAAGGCGCTGGTCGAGGCAACCCGCGTGGAGGACATGCCCGAATCCTTCCGGTTGGTGCTGAAGCCGAACACCGACTGGGCCGAGACGGTCGCCACGCTGAAGCGCCAACCAGGGGTGGCCTCGGCCAACTACATCCCCTGCCTGGCCGTGCAGGCCACGCTGGAGATCGACTACGGCTTGTTCCTGCGTGACAGCAAGGTGTGCCCGATCAGCAAGTGATCCGGCGAACATCCATCTCCGCACCCCTGACCTTCCGCGTACGGACCCACGTAGTGTGGCAACGAAGGCCGCAAGAACCCCCGAGGCCGTCAGGAGGCGAGCTCGAGCCCATGGGAATGATCATGGCCGTGAGCTTCACCCGTTATGGGAGGCTCTACTACCTCGATCCCGGCGGGCACAGCCCGAAGGTGGGCGACAAGGTGCTCGTGCCGACCGACTCGGGTCCGGAGGTGGCGGAGTGCGTGTGGGCGCCGCAATACTCGAGTGAGGACATCGACGGGCTGCCGGTGTGCGCGGGGCCGGCAGGTGAGGAGCATCTGGCCCGCGACGAGTCCAACAAGCGCCGCCGGGCCGAGGCGCGTAGCGTGTCCAAGCGCCTGATCAAGCGGCACTCGCTGCCGATGAAGGTGGTCGGGGTCGACTATCTGGACCAGGACAACGTCTACACGGTCTATTTCTCGGCCCCGCACCGGGTGGACTTCCGCGCCCTGGTCCGAGATCTGGCCCGCAACCTGCGTGCCCGGGTCGAGTTGCGCCAGATCGGCCCGAGGGACGAGGCACGCCTGCAGGGCGGCATCGGCCCGTGTGGCCGTGACCTCTGCTGTGCCACGTTCTTGAAGGACTTCGAGCCGGTGTCCGTACGCATGGCCAAGGACCAGGATCTGCCGGTCAATCCGCTGCGGATCGCGGGCGCGTGCGGGCGGCTCATGTGCTGCCTCAAGTACGAGCATCCGCTGTATCAGGAGTTCCGGGCTTCGGCGCCCCGGGTGGGGGCCAGTGTGGAGACCCCGCAGGGGGCGGGGACGGTCGTGGGGCACAATGTGCCGTCCGACTCCGTGGTGGTGCGGCTCAACGATGGAGGGCGGCGGTGTGCGTGCTCCAAAGCAAGCGTGTGCTCGCCGCGTCAACAACACGACGCCATGTACGGCGACGGACCGTCATAGCCAGGGACCCGGTGGCGGGTGCCCTGGGGGCATCAGCGTCGCCTCGATGTCAGCGGCGATGCTGGCACCCTTCCTGCGCGGCATCCGTCCCGTCCCGCAGACCGTACCTGGGCTGATCGAAGACGAGCAGCCGGACATCGCAGTCCAGACAGTACTCACGGAGGGCGCGGGCCGGTGAACTCCGGGAGGCAGGTTGCTGGGAAGGGCTGGGGGCGGGGTGATCTGTCCGGGCATCGGGTGATCGGTGGGAGCGAGAACCCCTCTGGCTCCTGTAGACTCTTCCAAGCCAAACGGCGCGCCGCCTTAGCTCAGTCGGCCAGAGCACTTCACTCGTAATGAAGGGGTCTGGGGTTCGAATCCCCAAGGCGGCTCCAGGTTTGACCAGGAAAAACGCCCGGTCCGAGATCAACTCGGGCCGGGCATTCTTCATCGAATGCGATGAGAGTGCGATCGATCTTGGATTTTCAGGCCTCAGACGTCACCAGATCGACCACGTCCGCGTCGGCGGAGAACGGCGGGATCGGGTCCCGCTTCCCCTCCCGGAACGGCTTCAAAAGATCGGCGAGCGCCTGCTCCCACACCTGTTGAAGATCCTTCCTGAGCTGGGTCCGCCACTCCTTCGCGATGTGCGTGTACCGGCGCCCGCCGACCTGCTGCGCTACCGCGGCTGGGAGGGCAAGCAGACCGAAAACCGGTGGTCACACTGGGTCTGGCGGCAGTACGCGTCCGCGTTCTGGGACGACATCCGGCTCGACCGGGTGCTGCCGTACAGGCAGGCACGCGACGAGGAGGACGAGAAGCACGTCCACCCGCTGCAGCTCGACGTCATCGACCGGTGCCTCGCCCTGTGGTCCAACCCGGCAGAGCGTGTGTTCACCCCGTTCGCCGGGGTCGGGTCTGAGCTGTACAGCGCCGTCCGGGCCGGACGGTACGCGGTCGGTGTCGAACTGAAGCCGTCCTACTACCGGCAGGCGCTGAAAAACCTCGCCGCCGCCGAGCAGGAGCGCGACGACGAGATGCCGACGCTCGGCGGCGGCGAGATCTCGTCAGGAATGGGCCCAGTCCTGATAGTGCAAGTAGTTGATCAAGTAGAGACGAACAAGCCCCTCCATGCGGGGAGGGCGAAGGCGGTGAAGTCGCCGGCGAGGGCCCCTGCCCGACCTGCCATCAGACGCTCAAACGATTACACCGCAAGCACTACGAGAGCCCTCGACATACCCCGGACATACCGCGGCTTGCTATACCTGGCGGCATGAGGAGCAAACGCCTACTCACCCACGCTATCGGGATCCTCACGACCGCGGTCAGGGCCTTGACGATCTTGCCCTCGGCACCGGCCAATGCGGCCTACGTCTACAAGTACGGCAAGCGTGGGGTGTTCAAGTCAGGAGTCCGCGGATTCCTGATGCTCAGCCACTGCCACCCGCCAGGAACAGAGACCCACGATCATCGTCTGAACGCCCCACACGGCAGCCAGGCCGACCACGACAAATACCGATCCAAGAGTCACGACATCAAGTCACAACCAGCCCATGCCGCCCACCGCGCCACCGGCGCGCTAGTGCCGGGCTAATGGCCGGAAGCGCATCTGGGGTCATGGTTCACGTGCTGGTGGCGAGTCAAGTCCTGCTCACCACGGTCTTCGTTGTCTCCGCGTACTCGAAGCTGCGCAGCCGTGCAGCACTACAGTCTTTCGCCGCCACCCTGCGATTGCTGCCCGGCCCGGCCCGGTTCCCGGCTGCCACGGCAACGGTGGCCATGGAACTTGTCGCTGCGGCCACCTTGATCGTGCTTCCACATGCGGGGCTGGCCGCCGGCGGGATGCTGTTGATCGCGTTCTCGACGTGGATCGCCGCTTCTCTTCGCTGGGGGCAGCGCGAGCCATGCCAGTGCTTCGGCGCGTCCGCGACCCCGCTCGGCCCGGTGCATCTGGTCCGCAACGGGCTTCTACTGCTCGTTGTCGCGCTGGGTTCGGTGGCGCTGATGTTTCCCGGCGGCCCGGTAACCGCGGTCGGCCTCGCCCTGGCAGTACCGGTTGGGCTGGTCGGCGCCATCCTCTTGATCGTCTTCGACGATATCGCCGATTTGTTCATGGAAGTCTCGGGGAGTGCGTAATGCCGTATCTGATTGTTGCCGTCGTCTTGGTCGGCGTGCTGTGCCTGCTGAATCTCCTGCTGACGGTCGGAGTGATCCGCCGGCTGCGAAAGCAGGCCGCGTCAGCGGCATCCTTGCCACCCATGGAGGAAGGGCTCGCCATCGGGGAGAAGATCCCGGAGTTCGCCGCCACCACCACCGATGGCGAGCCGATCTCCGATGAGCTGATCGAAGGGCCCGCCCTGATCGGCTTCTTCTCCCCGTCCTGCCAGCCCTGCAGTGAACTGATGCCGCGCTTCATCGACCATGCCCGCCGAACCCCGGCTGCCGTGCTCGCCGTCGTCGTCACCGACAGCGACAAGGAGGCCGTCACCGACGTCGAACGCCTCGCTGAGGTGGCACGTGTCGTGGTCGAGGCGCCTCATGCCGCCATTCAGAGCGCCTTCCAGGTCGCCGGCTATCCGACCGTCTTCGAAATCGGTGCGGACGGCAGGGTCACCGACAACAATCCCGTGTTGCCCGCCACGGTCAGCGCATGATCGGAACGGCGAAGGCCGCCGCGGGGGTCGCCCTGCGAGCAGCCCCGGGATTGATGGCGGTCTATGTCCTGATAATGATCGCTGAGGCGATCGGGCCGATCGTCGTGGCGTGGCTGACCAAACTGGTGGTCGACTCCCTGGCAGGACAGGGATCTGCGGCCGAGCTGAGCACCCTCGCGGTGGGGCTGGCCGCCGCGGGCATCTTGATGACGGTGCTGCCCCAGCTCATGCAGTACCTCAACAGCGAGATGGGCAGGTTGATCACCGCCCAGACCACTACACAGCTGTTCTCCGCGACGCTCCGGTTCGCCGGGTTGCGACGGTTCGAGGACCCCAACTTCCACGACCAGCTGCGATTGGCGAAGACCAGCCTGTCAACGGGACAGGAAGTCGTCACCGGATGCCTGGGGGTTGTGAGCGCGGTGATCACGATGGCCGGAATGGTCGGCTCCCTGCTCATGGTCAGTCCGGTCCTCACGGGGATCGTCCTGGCAACCGGGGTTCCCGCGCTGTTGGCTCAGTTGCGGCTGTCGCATCGTCGCGCCGCGATGATCTGGGACATCGGCCCGGCCGAACGACGCCAAATGTTCTACGGCGATCTGCTCACCACGATTGCGGCGGCGAAGGAGATCCGTCTATTCAACAGCGGCCGTTTCCTGCGAGGCCGGATGATGACCGAGTTACGCACGTCCAACGCCGCACGCCGCCGGATGGACATCAAGGAACTGTCCGTTGAGGGCCTGCTGACGCTGCTGGGCGCCGTGGTAGCGGGCGGCGGGCTGATCTGGGCCGTCATCTCCGCCGGCTCTGGCGCGTTGAGCATTGGCGACGTGTCTCTGCTGATCGCCGCCATCGGCGCGGTCCAGGCCGCCCTCAACGGGCTGATCATCGGTATTGCCGCTCTCCACCAGGATCTGCTCATGTTCGGCCATTACGTGGCCGTGGCCTCGGCCGAACCCGACCTCCCCATTCCCGCCGAGCCCGCGCCACTGCCCCGGCTGAGCCACGGCATCCAGCTGACCAACGTGTGGTTCCGCTACAGCGAGGATCACCCTTGGATCCTGCGCGGCCTGAACCTGTTCGTCCCGGCCGCCGCGTCGGTCGCCATCGTCGGCCTGAACGGGGCCGGCAAGTCCACTCTCGTCAAGCTCCTGTGCCGGTTCTACGACCCGCAGCACGGAAGCATCACGTGGGATGGCGTCGACATCCGTGACGTGCACCCCGATGATCTGCGGCACCGCATCAGCGGAGTGTTCCAGGACCATATGGCCTACGACATGTCCGCAGCCGACAACGTCTCCATCGGCTTCGTCCCCGCCCGTGAGGACGAAACCCGAATCCGTGGGGCCGCTCACGAAGCCGGGATCGACGACAAGCTTTCCTCCCTTCCTCGCGGGTACGACACCCTGCTCACGCGGACGTTCTTCAGCGAGGACGACAAGGACGACCCCGACGCGGGTGTCGTGCTCAGCGGCGGGCAATGGCAGCGTACGGCCCTGGCCCGCGCGATGTTCCGCGGCCACCGCGACCTCGTGATCCTCGACGAGCCCTCCGCCGGGCTGGACCCTGAGGCCGAGGCCGACGTGCACATTCGGACCCGACGCCGCCGCCACGGCGCCACCAGCCTGCTCATCTCTCACCGGCTCAACACCGTGCGCGACGCCGACCTCATCATCGTTCTGGAGGACGGCGCCATCCGGGAAGCCGGAAAGCATGACGCCCTCATGGCCGCCCGCGGCCCCTACGCACGGCTCTTCAACCTCCAGGCGACCGGGTACCGCGAGCCGGAAGAGGCGGTGGCCCCGTGAGGTGGGTGCTCCTCCTCGTGAGCTGCGCGTTGGCCTTGTTGATCGTACGGCTGCGCGCGACGTATTCCGTGATCCGGGTCGATGGCGACAGCATGGCCCCCACATTGACCGACGGAGATCGGCTACTTGTCCAGCGCGTGGCCGCATCGGCTCTCCGATGCGGTCAGATCGCGGTGGTCCGCGCTCCTCAATTCGTCGGTGGGACCTTCCTCATCAAGCGGATCGCCGGATTGCCGGGCGACCCTGTTCCGCCCTCGGTGGCCCCGGTGGTGGCCGAAGGTCGTATCCCCGTCGGCAATGTCGTCCTGCTCAGCGACAACAGCGAGGACGGCTTCGACTCGCGAGACCACGGTTACTTTCCTATCGCTGACGTTCACGCCGTCACTCGCCGAAGGTTGTCCCCTGGATCTGCAGGCCTGTCAGTAAAGGAGACGGCATAGATCAACTGACCAAGTTCTGAGACCGTAAACGAAGAAATGGATGAAGAGCGTGAAGAAGATCATAACCGGACTCGCGGACCGTGCCGTGGCCTTGGTCCTTCCCGAGGACTCTGCCGGCGCCGTCATCAAGTGCTACAACAAACCCATCAACGGCTATTGGTGGGGGCGGTGCTATTACAACCCCGCCTGCAGCAGCAGGTCAATGAAGGACAAGTACGCGTGCAACTGGGGGCCAGGAAGCACCTATGGGGTGCGGACCACTCTCGAGCGCAGGTGTTGCTAGCCGCGTAGCGACCACTCCGGGGCCGGACAGTTGCCGTAACGGGAAATGTCCGGCCCCCTGTGCGTCCAGACCTGAGATGGCCTGCTGCCGAGGGTGGAGCGGGCGCTCGGCGGCGAGCATCCTGACACCTTGCTCACCCGGGCAAGCTTCGCCCGCTGGACCGTATGAGGATCAGTTCGCGTTCCTGTCGGGCATTCGCCGGCTGCGCCCGGCCGAGGTGGACGCGCTGGTGAAGCGGTTCGGTCAGATCGACGCTGGCCCCTCAGCGACGGGCAGGATGCCGACCAACGCCTCAGATCCCATACCCCGACATCGCCATCCACAGGATCGGCGTCACAGGGAAGTCAGCTTCAACGCGGCTACCTGCTGGCTCGACGCAACCTCAGCGCGAAGTACACCCGTGCCAGCGTGCTGCAAACAGCAACGCTCCAGCCGACGATCGCGGACAAGTCGATCTCGTCATTCAGGTCGTCAAACGCCGCCACCAGCATGCCTGAACTGAGAAACGCCGCAAGGAAAACCAGCGGGCTGAGCAGGAGACGGCGCGCAGCTGAACGCCGGCGTTGCGGGGTGCGCGTGCTGAGCCCCTCACCGGCTTCGGTCTCAGGCTCGACCGCACTGGAGGGCACAGTCGACGTCCTGGACTGCCTGCGCCTGTCGACCAGCGTGAGAACGAAACCGGCGATGCCCGCGAGGCAGTACGAGCGCAAGAACTGACGGCCGGGGTCCCCCGCGGCTCTGCAGTCCCGGCACAGCGCCGCCTGCCGCAAAGAAGCTCGTGCAGCACCAGAGTGCAGCAACTGCATCGGCCACCGGTGACCTTTGCTGATCTCAATGCCCAGCGTGACCGCCACACCGACCTCTAATGACCTCCATGCCACGAGCTCGTAATGAAGGGGTCTGGGGTTCGAATCCCCAAGGCGGCTCCAGTTCAGAGGCCCTTCCGGATGATCCGGGAGGGCCTTTTTCATGGTCGTACAGCAGTTTTGTACAGCAACGAGGCCATGCTCTACTCGGAGAGATCCCCGCCTTCCTGGCCCGACGGGTCCATGGAGAGCAGATCCTCATGCAAGGCCTGCAGCGACCTGCCGGTGAGTTCGCCCGCTGGCGTGGTTTCCATCAGGCGCCATCCGGGAGTGTCGGGTGCTCCGTGGTCGTAGCCGTGCGCTGTGATGCTGTAGAGCAGGGCGAAGGCCGTCTCGTAGGCAACGGATCGAGCAATCCGTACGAGATCGGTGTGATCGGCCCCGGCTGCGAGCAATCGGTCAGCAGCAGGGATGCCCTCCAGAGCACCGGGGTCCGCCCAGCCGTTGATCAGTGTTGGCCAGATGTGGCGTAGCGCGAGAAAGCGAGCAAGCTAGGGGATGTTCTCGGACACCTCAGAGACAGCCCAACTGTCAGGATCGCCAGCGCCTATGGCCGCGAAGCGCTCCCGCAAAGCAGCGATTTGGGCGCGTTCCTCTTGATTCACTTGTCCATCTCAGCACGGACCAATAAAGAAGCTCTCCAGGTTCCCGGAGAGCCTTCTGGCGATGGGTGGGGTTATGGACCGGCCGTCGGGTTTTCGAGATTGGAGTTGAGCCGGTCGAGCGCTTTGCGGGTCTCCGGGCTGGCGATTTGCGTGTACACGTTCATCGTGACCGAGATCTGCGAATGCCGCAGTATGCGCATCGCCACACGAGGGTGGACGTCCAAGGCGGCGAGCAGCGAGGCGCACGTGTGGCGTGTGTCGTGGACGCGGATGCGCGGGACCCTGGCGGCTTTACCGCGCCGCTCGACGTGTTCGTTGACGGGCGGGCCTCGCCGATGGTCCTACAGCGCGCCAGCCGGCCCCCGGTGCCGCTCGCGGCAGAGGAGTAAGTCGCAAGGGATCGTCGATCACATCGCAGGCTGTATGGCGAGTGTTACAGAGCGCTGATTTGTTACCCTCGCCCGGGCCTATCCCTCCGGATGTCCGGGCGAGGGTGGGTCTTGAGGTCACTCGGCATGAACCTGCGTCCAGTGCGATGGAGTCCCTTCGAACATCACATCGTTGCAGTCGCAATTACCGCAGCCGGGGATCATTCGCTGCTTCCTCCTCGCCTAGCGTGATTGGGCCTTCCACCCACAGTGACATGCCCATACGCTGACGTGCATGGTGGAGTTCCGTATCCCCGCGGCCGACCTGCGTCTCGGCGACGAGATCGAGATGTACGAAGAGGACCCCATTAATCCGCTGTACCGAGAACCAGGCGACCCCGGCGAGTATTGGCAAGTCGCCGAGCTGTTCGACAAGGGCATGCAGCCCTACCTCGACGAGAGCGACAAGCCGGTCGAATATCGGACTATCGGTGCCGTCCTGGTAAGAAAGCTCACCCAGGTGGATCTAGGGCTGAATGACGTGGCGTGGCGGGCCATGCTGATTCAGATGGGTCTCTCCCTCGGCTCCAAGCACGTCACCATGACGAAGAGGGCGGGTTTCTTCGGGCACCACATTGTCAGGGTGCGTCGGCCGGATCCGACGCCAGAGTCCGAGGCGCTCCGCAAGCAGCTGGCCGACTGAGCCATAGGATCACGCAGACCAACCCCTCGCGTCACACGAGGGGTTGGCACGCTATCGGCGGCCGAACCGTCTCCTGATCTCACCCCGTACACGCTGGACTGGTGGGACGTCGATCCCACGCGGCACCTCTTCGCGTGGAACGACGAGGAAAAGGTTGAGGTGATGAGCACCATCACGTCGCTGGTGCCACCCCGCCGGGCTAGCATCAGGTATCCCCCCGGGTCGTCCACAGTGCGGAGACGGGCAGGCAGGTGAGGCCTTCGCCGAAGCTCAACGACTCCGAACCGCAGTAAAGGACGAAGCCCGCCCGCATTCGGTCCCCCAGGCGACTCTGGAGCAACCTCAGACCTCGGAAGTCGTCGCGTCGGACCGTCTCTGCCGCCTTTACCTCGATGCCGATGATCTCGCCGGCGTTGTTCTCCAAGATCGCGTCCACCTCGTATTGGTCGCGGTCACGGTAATGGTAGAGGCGGGCCGAGGTCATACTCCAGGTGAGCTGTTTGGCGATCTCGCTAAGCACGAAGTTCTCCAGCAGGCCACCGATGCGGCTGTCGCTGACGGTCCCGTTGGTGAGATACGCGGCCAGGCCGGAGTCCACGAAGATCGCTTTGGGAGTCGCCACGGCTCGTGTCGTGGCGTTCGACGACCATGCGGGAATGGACCGGATCAGGAAGATCGTTTCCAGGATGTCGACGTACCGGCGTACGGTCGGATTCGGTACTCCTAGCTCGCTTGCGAGACGGCTGATATTGAGCAGGCCACCGGTCTGCGCAGCGAGCAGGGACATGAGTTTGCGCATATCGGCCGTACGCTCGATCTCTGCGATCTGCTTCACGTCGCGGACGATCAAGTCTGCGATGTAGCCCTCGAAGAAGCGCTCGCGCCGTCGGGGTGAGGTCCGTTTCACCGCCTCCGGATATCCGCCTCGGGTTGTCAGGGCCACATAGCCCTTGCGCCTCAGTCCAAGGTCATGCGCGCGCAGATCTGAGCCCAACGCGAATGCGGCATCGACGAAACCGTCTTCATGGCCGTCGATCTCACCCTGGGAGAGAGGCCAGAGTTCGATGGTTTCAGACCTTCCTGGCAACGCGTCCGGAAGGCTTCTCAACGCGAGTAGCCGGGCGGAACCGGTGAGCAGGAAGCGGCCAGGGCGCGGATCACGGTCCACTACGTGCTTCATCGCCAGCCAGAGATCTGGTACTCGCTGGATCTCATCGATGAGCATGAGGCTGTCATGCCGGATGAAGCGCACCGGGTCTGCCTGTGCCGCCGTTCGGGTGAGCGGCTCGTCGAGGAAGCGAGCGACACCACCAGGGACCTGTCGCAACACCCTTTCCGCGAGGGTGCTCTTGCCTACTTGGCGCGCTCCGTTGATGACGACGATCCGCGTGTCTTCCAACGCGTCATAGACCAGTGAAGCCGCACGTCGGGGTAGGTAGTCGATTGCTTCCCGCACAGTGGAAGATTAGCATCGATGTTAAATCTGCCGACGGTCGTACGTTAAATCTGCCGAAGATCCAGTGTTCAATCTGCCGAAGATCGTCTCAGGGCTCGCAAAGCGGCGGGGGATCCGGGCGTTCTGTGGCCTCGTTCCGCACCGTGGCGGCTGGCCGATCCCCTTCCGTAGTGCTTAGCGGCGACGGCTGTTGTCGAAGATCTCCTGTGGGGCATCATGGCGCGATGGACGTGCGCTATGACGATGTGACCGGTCTCCTCCGAACGGCGTACGACGGTGGTGCCGAACGGCGTGACCTCAGCGGCAAGGCCCTATGGAAGCTGGCGGAGCGGCAGGCGTTCCTGAGTCGGCTCAAGGATCACGGGTGCAGGCGACTGTTGGAGGTCGGCGCCGGGACGGGTCAGGACAGTGCGTACTTTCAGGAGAACGGATTGGACGTCGTGGCCGTCGATCTGTCGCCGGCCATGCTGGCTCTCTGCCGGGAGAAGGGCATCGAAGCCCATGTCATGGACTTTCTGAGTCTCGATTTCGTACCTGGGTCGTTCGACGCGGTGTATGCGTTGAACTGCTTGCTGCATGTGCCCAACAGTGATCTTCCGGCGGTCATAGATGCGATCGGTACGGTGATGCGGCCCGGTGGTCTGTTCTTTCTCGGTGTGTACGGCGGCGGCAGTCTGACGGGGGAGGGCACGTTCGAAGAGGATGATCATGATCCTCCTCGGTTCTTCTCGTTCCGTAGCGATGAGCAGCTTCAGGAGTATGCGCGCAAGATTTTCGAGATCGTGGACTTTCACGTCGTGGGGCATGACGAACGACGGTTCCAGTCGCTGACGTTGCGGCGCCCTGGAGGTGGCACCCAGCCGCGGCACCCAATGCCGGCGGCGTAGCACCACGAGGGGCGCGATCAGGAGCGTGGCGCCGACCGCACCGATGACGACGTTCGCAGCTCGCGATGTGATCATGGCAAGCCAGACGGTTCATGAGGATGCCTGTGCGTGCTGGGGAAGGAATCTGGGTTGGCGTACCGGGCTCGTTACGACGTGGGGAGGGTGTCGCATGCCACGCCGGGTCAAGGTCGAAGGCGACAGGTATCACGGACGCGTGCCGAAGGGGGCGGTGTATGTCGGCCGGGCGGCGCCCGGTCTGAAGGCGAGTCCGTACAGCAGCCCGCACGCCGTGGGGCAGCGGGGATGTCGGGTTTGCGGTGGGCGGGTCCACGAGCGGGGTGAGGTGATCGAGCTGTACCACGATCATCTGCGGCAACATCCTGAGCTGGTTGAGCAGGCTCGTCGGGAGCTCGCCGGCAAGGATCTCGCCTGCTGGTGTCCGTGCGATCAGGAGTGTCATGCGGACGTGTTGCTCGCTGTTGTCGGTGGTCAGGAGCCTTGAGCTAGCGCAGGAGGTTGCGGACCTTGGCCAGCAGGTCGACCTGGGTTCGCCAGTCGCCGCCGGCGATTCCGACGATCGCGTGGGCGGCCCCGGCGTCGCGGTAGGCGGACAGTTTTTCGGCGGCCTCCTTCGGGTGGCCGGTGAGGGGGATGTCGATGACCTCGTCCAGGGGGCGGCCGTAGGCGGAGGTGATTCCGGAGGCTATCTCCCGGCGGGAAGGCGCGCCGGTGCCGAGGGCCGAGGTGGCGCCGATGGCGATGACGGGTGTGGGGCGGTCGTGTTCGGCGGCCAGCTCGAAGAGTCTCTTCCTGCCTTCGGCGACCTCCGCGGGGGAGATCAGGGAGGGGAACCAGCCGTCGCCGAGACGGGCCGCGCGGCGGATGGCCGCGGCGGAGGCGTTGCCGATCCAGACGGGCGGCATGGGCGCGGGCGGGGTCAGCTCGACGGAGGGCTCGCCGGGTTCGTCGTGGAGCTGGGTCCGCTCGCCGGCCAGGAGCCGGGGGAGAAGGGTCAACGCGGTGTCGGTACGGCGGCCGCGTTCGGCGTAGGGCACGCCGGCCGCGGCCCACTGGGCGGGGCCGCCGCCGGAGCCGATGCCGAGGATGAGGCGGTTGCCGGAAACGTGCTGCAGGGTTGCGATCTGTTTGGCCGCCCAGGCGATGGGGCGGAGGGCGGGGATGAACACGCTGGTGCCGATCCTGATCCGGGTGGTGGCGGCAGCGGCGGTGGCCAGTGCGATCGGGGCGTCCAAGGTCGGGGCGCCGATGGCCAGGTGGTCGCCGTGCCACACGCCGTCCAGTCCGGCGTCCTCGGCGTGTCTGGCCGCCTCACGCAGGTCGATGCGGTCGCGCTGCTGTACGGCGATTCCCGGCAGAATGACGCCGATCTCGAAGCTTTCCATGGGTATACGGTGCAACCTCGAGTTAAGTTGATGTCAATGGAAGGGAGGGCTTGCGCCGAGGACCGAAATCGCTTAGGAAGGTTTCCTATTAATAAATGAGGTGAGGCGGGGTGCGGGCGAAGGTTGTCGCGACGGTGGCCCTGTCGGGGCTCCTGCTGATCATCATCGGTTGTGGGGTGGCCGAACCCGCCGAAGCGCCGGTCAACGCCGACGATGTGATGTTCGTGCAGATGATGGTGCAGCATCACCGGCAGGGCATCGAGATCGCGAAGGGTGGCACCGCACGTGCCGTCAAGCAAGAGATCAAGACGCTCACCGCGGCCATTGAGAGCACGCAGCAGAACGAGGTCGAGATGATGTTGCGTTGGCTGCACTCCTGGGATCAGCCCCTCACCGCCCCGTCGACAGGGCACGAGCGCCACGGCGGCATGCCGGAGACCGACGTCAAGCAGATCCAGGCGCTGAAGACGTCCAAGTCCTTCGAGCGGGACCTGCTCAACCTGCTGATCGCCCACCAGGACGACGCCGTGCAGATGGCCGGCATGGAGGTCTACAACGGGGCCAACCCGGCGGTCAAGGAATGGGCGAAGCAGGTGCAGGCCTCCAGGAAAGGCCAGATCGACATGATGACGGAGTGGCTCAAGCGCTGACGCGTGGCGGAGCGAGGGGGCGACCCGTAGACGCCAATGGCATTAAGTGATTAGATCACTTGATATGTCCGAGGTGACGCGTCCCACGCTTTCCGACGCTCTGACCGAGCGCATGCTGGAGCTCATCCGTACCGGAGGGCACCGGCCGGGGGACAGGCTGCCCTCGACCAGGGAGCTCTCGCAGCGCTTCGCCGTCACCACCCCGACGTTGCGCGAGGCGCTGCGCAGGCTCGAGGCCACCGGGGCCATCGAGATGCGGCACGGCTCCGGCATCTACGTCGGAGCCGACATCGAGCGGCTGGTTCTGCCCAATCCCAACATGCGCGAGATCCACGCCGCCCGGCTGCTGGAGCTGCTGGGCGCGCGCATCCTGATCGAGCCGCCGCTGGCGGCGCTGGCCGCCGAGCACGCGGGTCGTGAGGAGCTGGCCGCACTCAAGCAGGCGCTCGATGAGGCAGGCAGGCACCTGCGCGGCGAGGACGCCGAGCTGCACGACGCGAACATGACCTTCCACCGGGCGACCGCACGGCTGGCGGGCAACAGCGTGCTGCACGAGGTCGTCGACTCGCTGCTCACCGTCCACGGGCCTGAGCAGCGGGAGATCCTGCAGATCTTCGACGACCGGCGCCGCGACTACGAGGAGCACCTGGCCATCCTGGAGGCCATCGAAGCACGCGACGCGGCCGCGGCCGAAGAGCGGATGCGGGCCCACCTGGTGGACGTGAAGACCGTTATAGAGCACCGGTTGCAACCCCCCAAGTAGAGAACCAAGGAGGCCGGCCCATGTACCGGTCACGCATGGCCACGCTCGGCGTGGCGGCGCTCGTCCTGACCGCGTGCGGCGGCGGCAATGCCGCGGCGCCGCAGAAGAAGACCGAATTAACGCTGTACAACGACAAAGGCGCCTGGACGAAGTACTTCGACGGGATGGGCGCGCTGTCCAAGCAGAGCATCGGCCTGGGCATGAAGCCGACGGGATACACGGACTCGGCGCAGTACCAGGCGTTCATCAAGGCGTCGTTCCGCACGAACGTCAAGCCCGATCTGTTCACCTGGCAGACCGGGGGGATGCTGGAGGAGATCGTCAAGCAGAAGCAGGTGGCCGACACCACGGCCGTCTGGCAGGAGGCGATCAAGGCCGGCGACCTGTCGCAGGACCTCGCCCCCTACTACACGATCGGCGGCAAGCAGTACTGCGTGCCGATGAACGTCGCCTATTGGGGCATGTTCTACAACAAGAAGATCTTCGACAAGTACGATCTGCAGCCGCCGCAGACGTGGGACGACCTCATCAAGACCGCGGACACCCTGAAGCAGAACGGGGTCAAGGCGTTCTACCACACCAGCGTGTTGTTCTCGTTCGTCTGGTTCGAGCAGCTCATGGCTGGCACCGACCCGGACCTGTACGACCGCCTGTCCACCGGCAAGGCCAAGTACACCGACCCGGGCGTGGTCCAGGTGATGGAGCGGTGGAAGCAGCTCATTGACGCCGGATATTTCATCAATCCGGGCGATAAAACCGACCCCGGCGATGTGCTCAAGAACGGCAAGGCCGCGATGGTGTCCTTCGGGACCTGGTTCAACACGAGCATGACCCAGCGCGACATGAAGCCGGGCACCGACTACGGCTTCTTCGCCATCCCCAACGTCAACGCCTCCCTCCCCAAGACCTCGATGATCTTCGAGAGCGGCCCGCTCTGCTCGCTGGCCAAGGCCGCCGACCCCGACGCGAGCATGAAGTACCTCAAGTGGTGGACGACCGCCGAAGCCCAGGAGAAGTGGGCCACCAGCCGGGGCGACGTGAGCGCCAATCCCAAGGTCACCATCAAGGACGAGGCACTCGGCGCCGTCACCAAGGACGCAGGCAGCGGCAAGTACCGGCTGGTCAACCGCTACTTCGAGGCCACCCCGCCCCCCATCCTGACGGCCGCGCTGGACGGGTTCAGCAAGTTCGTCACCGAGCCCGGCACCTACAAGGAGGTGCTGGAGACCATTCAGAAGGCCGCCGACGAGTACTGGAGCACGCATCAGTGACAGCCCGCGCGCCTATGCTGGGGCGGTTACGGCACGGGTATGTGGCGCCGGCGGCCATCCTGGTCGCGGTGCTGCTCTACGCGCCGTTCGTGTGGACCGCCTACCTGAGCCTCACCCGCTACGACGGGCTGGAGCCGCCCGCCTGGACCGGCCTCGCCAACTTCGGCAAGTTACTCGAGGACCCGGCGCTGCTGACCTCGACCCGCAACACGCTCATCTGGGTGGCCGGCACGATGGTGCTGCCGGTCGGGCTGGGGCTGCTGGTCGCGGTCCTGTCGTACGACATCAAGGGCGGCGCGTGGTACCGCGTGCCGTTCATGTTGCCGTACGCGCTGAGCGGCGCGGGCCTGGCCATGGTGTGGAGCCCGATCCTGTCGCATGACGGGATCGCCAACCTGCTGCTCGGCGTGGACACCGCGTTCCTGCAGGAAGCGCCGCACAACACCCTCGCGATGCTGCTGGTGTGGACCTGGCAGCAGCTGGGCGTCAACACGTTGTTGTTCGTCGTGGGCCTGCAGTCCATCCCCAAGGAGCCGATCGAGGCGGCGCGGCTGGACGGGGCGTCGGGGTGGCGGCTGTTCAGGCACGTGATCTGGCCGCTGATGAGGCCGCTGACGGCGGTCGTGGTGGGGCTGGCGCTGGTGGCCAGCCTGAAGACGTTCGACATCGTGTGGGTGCTGACGCAGGGCGGCCCGGGGCGCAACTCCGAGACGCTGGCCGTCACCATGTACAAGGAGACGTTCGTGGCCAGCGAATATGGCTATGGCTCGGCCGTGGCGGTGCTGCTCACCGTGGTCACGGGGCTTGCGTCCTACCTCTACCTGAGGAGGCAGGTCCGATGATCCGCAGGGCCGTGCTGATCGTGCTCGGGCTGATCTGGCTCGGGCCGACGTATCTGCTGCTGGTCAACGCCTCGCGGCCGGCGACGTCGTACGATCCCGCCCGCGCCTGGGTGCCCTCCGGCGACTTCTCGCTGCTGGAGAACTTCGGCCAGGCCATCGAGGGCGCCAACCTGGGCGGAAGCCTGGCCAGCAGCGCGCTCTACAGCATCGTCTCGCCGCTGCTCGGTGTGATCATCGGGGCGCTCGCCGGGTACACCATCGTGGTGCTGAGGCTGCGCCATGGGTTCTGGTGGTTCCTGCTGATCTTCGGCGGCACAATCTTCCCCTCGCAGATGTTGCTCGTGCCGCTGTTCGTCAGCTACAGCGACGCCGGCCTGTACGACACCCACCTCGGCCTGATCCTCATCTACACGGCGATCAACGTGCCGCTGGGCGCCTTCGTGCTGCGGAACTTCTACTCTGGCATCGCGTTTTCGATCTTCGAGGCGGCCCGCATGGACGGCGCCTCGACCTGGCGCATCTTCTGGCGCATTTACCTGCCGATGTCGCTGAGCGCGCTGATGGCCGTGTTCATCCTCGAGTTCACCTTCATCTGGAACGACCTCGTCTTCGGCCTCACCCTGAGCCAGACGGAGAACGTACGACCGGTGATGACCGCCATCGCCGGGCTCATGACCGACGTCTACGCCGGCACCCCGGTGCCCGTCGGCCTGGCTGCGGGGCTGGTGGTCTCGCTGCCGACCGTCGTGTTGTTCCTCGCCACCCAACGCCTCTTCGCCCGAGGCCTGTCTCTAGGGAGTGTGTGATGACCAGCCGGTTGCTCCAGCGGAGCCTGGGTAGCCCCGACTACGACGGGATCAGGCAGGCGCTGCGGGACGACACCTCGACGCCCGTCATCAGCGTGCGCGGGCTCGAGGTACGGGTGGCCGTGTTGCCGCTGTTCACCCACGACGGCCGGCAGGCGGTCAGGGTGTCGAGCACCGAGCCGCTCACGCACGTGCTGGTGGGGGTGGACAGCGCGTCGGGCAGGGACGTGACGTTGCTGGTGCCGGAGGTGGACGCGCCGCGGGTGCTCACGCTGGAGAGCCGCGACGACGCCGGCGTGGTCGGCAGCGCCCGGATCACGGTGACCCCGCAGCGTAAGTGGAGCGTGTACGTCGTGCACCACTCGCACCTGGACATCGGCTACACCGACCCGCAGGGCACCGTGCTGCGCCACCACCTGGACTATCTCGACGCCGCGCTCAGGCTGGCGGAGGAGACCGCGTCCTGGCCGGACGACGCCAAGTTCCGGTGGACGGTCGAGTCGTCGATGCCGGCGGTGAAGTGGCTGGCCGCCCGCCCGGCCGAGATGGTCGAGTCGTTCGTGCGACGCGGCCGCGAGGGGGTCATCGAGGTAACCGCGCTGCCGTTCCAGCTGCACACGGAGGCGTGCTCGACCGAGGAACTGCACCGGCAGCTCCGCTTCACCCGGCGGTTCGGGTTCCCGGTCACCTCCGCCATGCACACCGACGTTCCCGGCGCGGTCGTCGGGCTGGTGGACGCGCTCAGCCAGGCCGGGGTGCGGTACCTGGCGGCGGCGCACAACTGGGCCGGGCGTTCCGTGCCTTACCTGCACGGCGGCGACAAGCTGACCAGGCCGTTCCGGTGGCGGGCGCCGAGTGGGAACGAGCTGATCGTGTGGTTCACCGACACGCCGCACGGGATGGCGTACATGGAGGGCAACACGGTCGGGCTGACCGACTCTTACGAGCTGGCCGGCGACCTGCTGCCGCGGTATCTGTCGGCGCTGGCGACCCGCGGTTACCCGTACGGGCCTGGCACGTTCGGGTGGCAGGGGCCCGACGCGCCGCGGGAGCCGTACGAGCTGGATGTGCTGCACCTGCGGGTGCAGGGCGCGCACGCCGACAACGCGGGACCGTCGATCGTGCCCGCGTCGATCGCCCGCAGATGGAATGAGGAATGGGCCTACCCGCGCCTGCGCTCGGCGGTCAACAGCGACTTCTTCCAGCATGTCGAGGAGCGTTACCTCGACCGGCTCGCGGTGCACAAGGGCGACTGGACCGACTGGTGGGCCGACGGGCTCGGCTCGGGCGCGCGTCCTCTGGGCTACGTCCGCCGCGCCCAGTCCGCGCTGCGCGTCGCCGAGACGCTGCACACGCTGGCCGGGGCCGATGCCACCGAGGAGATCGACGCCGCCTACGACAAGGTCGCGCTGTTCAACGAGCACACTTGGGGCGCGGCCAACCCGTGGGAGGACGCCGAGGAGGCCGGGGATTCCGGCGGTCTGCAGTGGACCCGGAAGTCCTCCGGGGCCTACCAGGCGCAGGACGACGCGGCCGACCTGCTACACGCGGCCGTCAGACGGTTCGCGGCGGCGTTGTCGGAGGCGGGGACCGAAGGCGGACCCCTGGCCTCCTTCGCCGTCTTCAATCCTGCGACCCGGGCGCGGACCGACGTCGTGCGGACGTTTCTGCCGCGTGACGTGGTGGGCGTGGAGGTGCCGATCGCGCTGGTGGACGCGCGGACCGGGGAGACGGTCCCGCATCACGAGGAGTTCGTGGACCCGGACGACTGGCCGACCCGGCCGATCGGGCGGCACGTGCACGCGGTCGTGCCCGACGTTCCCGGGTACGGCTACGTGCGGCTGGACGTCGTCCCCGGCGAGGCCCAGGCCCCCGAGCCGGTCGACCTGGGTGACAGCCCAGCGATCGAGAACGAGTTCTACCGCGTGGCCTACGACGTGCGCGAAGGCTACATCAGCTCGATCTTCGACAAGCGGGCGGGCCGCGAGCTGGTCAACGGGGACGCCGCCGCCGGGTTCGGCCAGTACGTGTACGACCAGTACGCTACCGCCCCGCATTTCAACCATTTGTCGGGACATGTGGGGGCGCATGATCGTACGCTCCTCGGTGATCGGGCCATCGGCCGGCACGCCACGATCACCAAGTGTCAGCGCACGGCCATCGGCGAGAAGCTGGTCGTGGAGCTGCACGGCAAGGGCGTGGACTGGATCCGGACCACGATCGAGCTGCACTACGGCGTGCCCAGGCTGGACCTCACCTACCAGCTCGCCAAGCAGGGCACCCCGGCCAAGGAGGCGGTGTTCCTGGCCTTCCCGTTCGCGGCCGGAGCGGCCACCGCCTGGGAGCTGACCGGCGGCGTCGGCGGGCCCGACGTGCCCCGCGTGCCGGGCTCGGCCGAGTACATGTTGCCGATCAGGCACTGGATCGCCTTCGAGGACCCTGAGCTGACCATCGCCTGGGCCACGCTGGAGGCGCCGCTGGTGCAGCTGGGCACCATCCACATGCCGTACGCGCCGTTCCCGCCGACCCTCGATCATGAGGACGGCACGGTCTACTCGTGGGCGCTCAACAACATCTGGGACACCAATTTCCCGGCGCAGCAGCAGGGCGAGACCACCTTCAGATACACGGTGACCTCGAGCCTGAATGTCGCCGGGTCCGCGACGAGCCTGAATGTCGCCGGGTCCGCGACGAGCCTGAATGTCGCCGGGTCCGCGACGGAAGCCGGAGCCCGGGGCCGCCGGCTGGGCGCGGCGGCGGCCGCCGGGCTGATCGAGCCGTTCGTCGGCGCGCTGATCACCGACAGCCCGGCAGCCACCGAGACGTACGCCTCGGTGGACCATCCGGATGTGCTTATCACCTCGATCGGGAAGGACAGTGTCAGGCTCCAGTCGCTGGCCGCCGAGCCGGTCGAGGCGACCATCACCATGCCAGGTCGTGAGCCGGTCGAGGTACGGCTGCCCGCCTGCGGGGTCGCCGTCATTGGGGGACGCACTCATGAAGATCGTTGACATCCGGGCCACGACGGTCGCGGTCCCGCTGGAGGCGCCGCTGCGGCACAGCAACGGCGCGCACTGGGGGCGGTTCGTCCGGACGATCGTCGAGGTCGAGGCCGACAACGGGCTCGTCGGCCTCGGCGAGATGGGCGGCGGCGGGGAGAGCGCCGAGGCCGCCTTCCGCGCGCTGGTGCCGTACCTGAAGGACCACGACCCCTTCCAGCTGGAGGCGCTGCGCTTCAAGATCGCCAACCCCACGGCCTCGCTCTACAACAACCGGACGCAACTGCTGGCCGCCATCGAGTTCGCCTGCATCGACCTCATCGGCCAGCAGCTCGGGGTGCCCGCCTGCGACCTGCTCGGCGGCCGGCTCCGCGACGCGGTGCCGTTCTCCTCCTACCTGTTCTTCCGGTACGCCGCCGCCGGCTACGGCGAGATCCGCACGCCCGAGCAGCTCGTCGAGCACACCGCGCAGCTCAAGGCGGCGCACGGGTTCACCGTGCACAAGCTCAAGGGCGGCGTGTTCCCACCGGACTACGAGTTGGAGTGTTACCGGGCGCTGGCCGAGGCGTTTCCCCGGGACCGGCTCAGGTACGATCCGAACGCCGTGTTGTCGGTGGCCGAGGGCCTGCGGTTCGGCCGGGCCATCGAGGACCTGAACAACGACTACCTGGAGGACCCGGTCTGGGGGCTCGAAGGGCTCAGGGCCGTGCGCGAGCAGGTCAAGGTGCCGCTGGCGACGAACACCGTGGTCGTCAACTTCGAGCAGCTCGCCTCCAACGTGCTGCGCAGGGCGGCCGATGTGGTGCTGCTCGACACGACGTTCTGGGGCGGGATCAGGCCGTGTGTGAAGGCGGCGGGCGTGTGCGAGACGTTCCAGCTCGGCGTGGCCGTGCACTCGTCGGGGGAGCTCGGGATCCAGCTTGCGACCATGCTGCACCTCGGGGCCGTGTTGCCGAACCTCACCTACGCCGCCGACGCCCACTATCACCAGTTGCGTGACGACGTGATCGAGGGCGGCAAGCTGGCCTACGTGGACGGGGCCATCGCCGTGCCGTCGGCGCCCGGGCTGGGGGTGCGGCTGGACCGGGACCGGGTCGCCCGCTATGCCGAGCTCTACAAGGAAAGGGGCGGGTATCCGTACGATCGCGACCCTGGGCGGCCCGGCTGGTACGCCACGGTCCCGAACGAACGTTTCGCCGATCCCACCGTGTCCCTGGAAATCGCCCCATAATTGGGCGTTATGCCTGAAGCTACCCAGCCTGTTCCCCCGGCCGACAACCTCGTCACCACGTCCCACACCCTGCCGTCGGGCGAGGTGTACACCGCCGTCACCGGAACCATGGTGTTGCGCGAGGAGGTGTTCAGCGAAGGCACGTTCGGCGGCCTGCGGCCGAAGGCCGAGATGTTCGTCACCGCGTACACGCTGGCTGGAGCCGACCCGCTGACCAGACCGGTCACCTTCGCGTTCAACGGCGGGCCCGGGTCGTCGAGCGTGTGGTTGCATCTGGGCGTGCTCGGTCCGCGCCGGGTCGTCATGGGGGACGCGGGGGCGCTGCTGCCGCCTCCGTACGGGCTGGCCGACAACGAGGAGAGCCTGCTGAAGGTGAGCGACCTGGTCTTCATCGACCCGGTCTCCACCGGCTACTCGCGGGCCGCCGAAGGCGAGAAGGCCGAGCCGTACCACGGGTTCACCGGCGACCTGGAGTCGGTGGGCGAGCTGATCAGATTGTGGACCACCAGGAACGGGCGGTGGATGTCGCCCAAGTTCCTGGCCGGCGAGTCGTACGGGACGGTCAGGGCGGCCGGGCTGGCCGATCACCTGCAGTCGCGTTACGGGCTCTACCTCAACGGCGTGATCCTCATCTCGTCGGTGCTCGACTTCGGCACCGGGGAGTTCAACGAGGGCAACGACCTGGCCTACGCCCTCTATCTGCCGACATATGCGGCCATCGCGCACTATCACGGGCTGCATGGCGACCGAGCGCTGGCGGACGTGCTTCGCGAGGCCGAGGAGTTCGCCGACCGCGACTACCTGTGGGCGCTGGCCCGCGGCAGCCGGCTGACGCCCGAGGAACGCGCGGCCGCGGTCGCCAGGATCGCCGCGCTGACCGGGCTGAGCGAGGACTACGTCGACCGCGTGAACCTGCGGATCGAGCACATCAGGTTCTTCACCGAGCTGCTGCGCTCGCGCCGCCTGACCGTCGGGCGCCTCGACGGCCGCTTCACCGGCTGGGATCCTGACGCGGGCCGCGAGCACTTCTCCGCCGACCCCAGCATGAGCGCGATCATGGGGCCCTACAGCGCCGCGCTCAACCACTACCTCCGCGCGGAGCTGGAGTACGCCAACGACCTGCCGTATGAGGTGCTCACCTCGCGCGTTCGGCCGTGGTCGTACAAGGAGTTCGAGAATGCGCACGTCACGGTGGTCGACAAGCTGAGCGCGGCCATGCGGGCCAACCCGCACCTGCGCGTGCACGTGGCCTGCGGCTACCACGACGGGGCGACGCCGTACCACGCCGCCGAGCACACCCTCGCCCACCTGCCCGTGCCCGCCGAGTTGGCGGGCAACGTGGACGTCAAGTACTACGAGGCCGGGCACATGATGTACGTCCACGAGCCCAGCAGACTGCGTCAATCAGCCGACCTTGCCGCCTTCGTGCGCGGCGAGCACGGTTGACGCTCTTTTGAGGCGATGCTCAAGGTTGGCCCGGAGCGCGGCGAAGCGGTCGGTGTTGTCTCTGATGACGGCCCGTTGCAGCGCCGCGTCCGCCGTGTGCCAGGCGGCCACCAGCCCCGACGCCCACTTACACTGCGTGTCGGCGATCGCGGTCTGCTTCTCGTCCTCGGTCACGGTGCGTTTCTCCAGGTCCCAGCGGCTGTCGGCGATGGCCGCCTCGGGAGCCGGGTACGAGTGGCCCTCCTGGCTCATGCACGACTGCCAGCGCGTGATGGCGTTCGTCACCGACGGATTTTTGGCGGATTGCTCCAACGTGAGCGAGTCCTGCAGGGCCAGCCACGGCCAGTCCGCCTTCCGTGCGCCCCGCTCCAGGACCAGCGCCGCCCGATCCAGGCACCCTCGGTTCGCGGCGGTGCCGTACAGGCGGTGGCGGGCGGGCTTGGGCAGCTTGCCCGCCCAGGATCGGGTCGTGTCGGGAGACGGCGGCCGGGCGAGATGGTAGCCGTAACGCCGGGCCGCCTCGGTGTCCACGACGCCGTAGCGGCGGGAGTTGCCGGGTTCCACGGCGGCGATGACGGCCGGGTCCTCGGCAGGCGGCTCGATCGTGACGCCTTTCTTGCGCATGCACCGCACAACCAGGAGATTGTGCGCGTTACCTAGAATGGCCTGCTGCTCGGGAGTGGTCTTGTAGGCGTCGAACGGCAGCACCAGCTGCGCCACCGAAGTGACGGCGGACGGTGCCGACGCCTGCTGCTTGGGTTCGCCGGCGGTGCAGCCAGCGACGCCCATCAGCAGTAGCGTGCCCACGAGAAGCTCGCGGCAGCCGGTTTCCGGCGGCCAGACCCGGAAACCGGCACTCCCGGTCTTGGTCAGCCGCACCAGATGTCGAGTGAGCTGGCGCTGTTGTTGCCGACGGCGTTGTTCGCCAGGAACCCATCGTTCGAATTGTGCGTGAACGTGCTGTGGGCGCCGGTGTAGTAGGGGTGCTGCCAGAGCGTGGAGCTGCAGCCGATCCGGTTCCGCACGGAGCTCACCTCGTTGTTCATGGTGCGCCATGAATTGCTGAAGTCCCAATTCAGCCAGTTGTTGTCGGCGAAGTTGGTGTCGTCCTTGACGAAGTCGCGCCAGTGATCGACCTGGCCGCGGTTGTAGTCGAAGCCGGCGTACAGGCAGACGCGACCGCCGTAGCAGGTGGAGCGGGGGCTGGCCACCGCGGTGGCGGCGGGGACGACCACGGTCAACATCGCGGCCGCGGCGACGAAGCCGGCGGCCTTTTTGGATAGCCTCACAGGTCTCTCCTAGATCGGTGAGTCGTTTCGACCACGTGACGTAGCGTGCCGAATCGAATGCGAGCCGTTATGGCCCGGCTGATCCGGTTGCGGCTGCGCGCCCATGGTGGGTCGCGTGCCGGGCACGCCGTCACACTCGTATCAAGGGGGTGACCTGGGAGTTCTTGCTATTGACGCAACTGTTGCCAGCTTTGCAAAAGAGCGGGGGAATTGGTGGGGCGGGCTCGACCCATTCGCGTATTCAGAAAGTGGTCTATTCGGGGAGCGCCGCCGGGTTCTGCGCCAATAGGCCGCCGTCCACGCGGTGCTCCGCCCCGGTGATGAACGAGGAGCGCGGGCCGGCCAGGAACGCCACCAGCTCCGCCACCTCCTCGGGCCGGCCCACGCGGCCCAGCGGATGGGCGCGGCCCCACTGCCTGACCTGCTCCTCCTGCGACAGCTCGCCCCGCCACAGGTCCGCCGCCCAGCGCAGCATCGGCGTGTCGACCGAGCCCGGGCACACCACGTTCACCCTGATGCCGTCGGCTGCGTGGTCGAGCGCCATGGCCCTGGTCAGGCCGTTGAGCGCGGCCTTGCTCGCGGTGTAGGCGGCCACCCCTGCCTGAGAGGAGAATGCCTGCACCGACGAAATGAGCACGATCGAGCCGCCGCCGCGGGCGCGCAGCCGTGGGACGGCCGCCTTGCACGCCAGGTAGACGCCCTTGAGGTTGATGTCGAGAACCTCGTCCCAGACGTCCTCGGGCGTGTCCTCGACGGTGCCGTACCGTTGCACGCCGGCGCAGGTCACGACGATGTCGAGGCCGCCGAACCTGGTCACGGCCAGGTCCACCAGGTTGCGCATCTCGGCGGCGCTCCGCACGTCGGCGATCCGGCCGACGACGTGTTCGGTGTCGAGCGCGGCGTCCTTGTCCACCCCGCAGAACACCACGGACGCCCCGCCATCGGCCAGGCGGTCGACCACCGCCCGCCCGATGCCCATCGACCCGCCCGTGACCAGCGCCACCTTCCCGCCGAATTCGCTCATGCGCCCTCCTTCGTCGGTCGCATGAGCGAATCGCTGCTGTGTCTAATTGTTCGTTCGCTACGCTCACTCACGGCACTACCTCCGCGCGCATCCTCAACACCTTCGTCTCGTACGGGTCCAGGACGAGGGCCGTGCCGTTGGCCACCGCGGCGGCCAGGCCGTCGGTCGGCATGCTGGAGAACGGCTCGAGCCCGACCGTGTACACCCGGCCCCACCAGGGGTAGCCGGTGGACGCGCCCAGCTCCTGCCACATCCACAGGTACGGCAAGAGGGACGCATCCCACTCCACCCGCATACCGATATCCCCCGAAATTTCGTACCAACCCTCGTCAAAGCCGGTCAGGTAGACGATGTCGCTCGGCGACCCCGGCTCCTGCACCACGCTGAGGTCGGTCTCGCCCCCTTGGTCGGCGGGCACCCTCGGCCACACCCACGGCCCGCCCGCGCGGACTCTGCGGCCGGCCGGATTGATCGCCGTCGGGTGCGGGACCACCCGGACGCCCTCCGGCAGCCGGATCCTCGCGCCCGGACGCAGGAAGGGGCGCCCGTAGACGATGTGCTGCCCCCACATGGCGTGCGACGTGACCGGGGACTCGTTCGTGGCCATGCCCTCGATCTCCAGCGCGGCCGTCCCCGACCGCAGCCTGAAGACCTTCTCCATCCGGTACGGCAGCCGCCTGGTCCTGACGCCGAGCCGGATCGCGACCTCTTCCTCGGAGTCCGCCACGACCTCGCAGGACCACGGCAGGCCGGCGACCTCGCCGTGCTGGGCCAGCCGCGCACCTTTGTACTCGCTCGGCGCGCCGCCGCTGGGGAAGATCTCCTGCCAGCCGCCCTCGTAGTGGTCCACGAACTGGGCGACGTCGTCGGCCGCGCCCTGGAGGTGGTCGCGCGGGTGACGCAGGCCGTGCGGGGAGAGCCAGACGAAGTCGGTGTCCGTGGGTTTGTGCAGGAACTCGACGACGTCTCCGCCCTTGTCCGGCACAACGGTCACGCGGAGCCGCTCGTTCTCCAGAACGACCGCCCGCAGCCCGTCGATCACGACGAGCCGCAGGCGGGCCGCCCAGTTGCGCCTCACTGGAAGGTCACGTCCAGAAAGCGCGGCCGGTAGATGGACACGTCGCGGTAGTGGTCGGTGTTCACGAAGCTGTTGACGTTGTACGAGACCACCAGCCCGCCGCCCGCGATCTCGGGGTGGGCGTGGGCGTTGTAGGTGAAGATGTTCCCGTTGGTCTCGGGGGTCGTGTAGACGTGCTGCTTGCCGGTGAACGGCCCGAAGGGCGAGCACGAGGCGTAGGCCACGATGTTGGCGCTCAGCACCTCGGTCGTGTCATGCGTGATCAGGACATATCCGGATCCGACCTTGCTGACGCTGTATTCGTTCGCCACGCCGCTCATGATCCGCGCCGAGTCGGCCTCGTTGGGCGACCAGGTGCCGTCGGCCTTGAGATACTCCCAGGCGCCCCGCAGGCTCTGGCCCTTGACGCGGGCGATGTGCATGTATTTGGGCGAGCCGAAGTCCTCCACACCGTAGATGTAGGTGTATCCGCCGTCCTTGAGTATTCCCGAGGCCCAGGCCACACCATGCCCGGACGGCAGGTCGTACACGCTGATCGGCCGGTTGAGCCGTCCCGGGGCGAACGTGGCGACTACGTTCCGGTGCCAGCGCCAGTCCCACGCGCCGGGGCCGTAGCGCTCGTACTCCTGGTAGGTGACCTCCACGACCCCGCCGGCGAGCGTTGCGTCGCCGGCCCAGTACCAGTGGTTCTGGTCGCGTGGCGGCATCACGGCGGTGGGCTTGGCGGCGGTGCCGTCGTGGATCGTCGACAGCCTGCCGTTGCGCTCGACGGCGAAGGAGTTGTTCAGGAAGACCGTGGTGCCGCCCTCCTCGACCACGGGCGGGCGCGAGCCGTCGGGGTTGACCTGGCCGAGGAAGGTGTCGGAGAAGATCCAGAGTTCCTTGCCGTTCGGCATCCTGAGTGAGTAGGTGCCGTCGGCGCCCGTCCAGTCGTCCAGCCGGCTGTTGTCGTTGCCGTAGGCGGTGAACAGGCTGGTTAAACGCGCGTTCGTGGTCGTGCCCCGGACGGTCGGGGCACAGGGGGAGGCGGCGGTGACCTGTTGTTGTTGCGGCGCGACGCTCGGCACCGGTTTGGGAGGGGCGGCCCACGCGTGCTGCGGCACGGTCGTGAGAGCGATGAACGCGATGGCCAGGGGGGCGAGGGCATTGCGGAATCGGGTCATCACTTGTTCCTTGGGGAAGGGGTGATTCCCTACAGTTCTAGTCATTAGATCACTTAGTGTCTAGGTGTCGCGGCGGACTGATCGCCGAAAAAGGTGGTGCCTGGATCGGAGCGCGGCAGCTAACCTGCCGGGATGGGCCACGTCGAAGTAGGACATTTGACATACGTGCTGCCCGACGGTCGGCCTCTGCTCAACGACGTCTCCTTCCGGATCGGCGACGGTGTCAAGGCGGCGCTCGTCGGGCCCAACGGCGCGGGCAAGACCACGCTTCTGCGGCTGATCGCCGGTGACCTGCAGCCGGTCGACGGTAGCGTCGCGAGCTCCGGCGGGCTGGGCGTGATGCGGCAGTTCATCGGCAGCGTGCGCGACGGCAGCAGCCTCCGGGACCTGCTGCTCGGCGTCGCGCCGCCCGCGGTGCGGAAGGCCGCCGAGCGGCTCGACGAGGCCGAGTTGGCGATGATGGAGCGCGACGACGAGAAGACGCAGATGCGTTACGCGCAGGCCATCGCGGACTACACCGACGCGGGCGGCTACGAGATCGAGGTGTTGTGGGACACCTGTACGGTGGCCGCGCTCGGTGTGCCGTACGAAAGGGTGAAATATCGGGAGGTGTCGACGCTGTCGGGTGGGGAGCAGAAGCGGCTCGTCATCGAGGCGCTGCTCCGCGGTCCTGACCAGACACTGCTGCTCGACGAGCCCGACAACTACCTCGACGTGCCCGGCAAGGAGTGGCTGGAGCAGCAGCTCAGGGAGACGCCCAAGACGGTGGTGCTGGTCAGCCACGACCGCCAGCTGCTCGCCAACGCCGCCGACCGGATCGTCACCGTCGAATCCGGAAACATCTGGGTCCACGGCGGCGGCTTCGCCACCTACACCGAGGCCCGCAGGGCCCGCAACGAGCGGCTCGACGAGCTGCGCAGGCGCTGGGACGAGGAGCACGCCAAGCTCAAGGCCCTGGTCAACATGCTCAAGAACAAGGCCAGATACAACGACGGCATGGCCGCCCCCTACCACGCCGCCCAGACCCGGCTGCGGAAGTTCGAGGAGGCGGGCCCGCCCGAGGTGGCGCCGAGCGAGCAGAACATCAAGATGCGGCTCAGAGGCGGCCGCACCGGCAAACGTGCGGTCATCTGCGAGCAGCTGGAGCTCACCGGCCTGATGCGGCCGTTCGACCTGGAGATCTGGTACGGCGAACGCGTCGCGGTGCTCGGCTCCAACGGCTCGGGCAAGTCCCACTTCCTGCGCCTGCTGGCGGGGGAGCCGGTCGACCACCAGGGCGCGGGCAGGTTGGGCGCCCGCGTGGTGCCAGGGCATTTCGCCCAGACCCACGCCAGGCCCGAGCTGATCGGCCGCACGCCGGTCGAGATCGTCATGGCCGAGCACGCCAAGCTGAAGAACGAGGCCATGAAGGCATTGGCCCGCTACGAGCTGGCCGGCCGGGTCGCCGAGCAGCGGTTCGAGACGCTGTCCGGCGGGCAGCAGGCGCGGCTGCAGATTCTTCTGCTGGAGCTGTCCGGGGCCACGCTGCTGCTGCTGGACGAGCCGACCGACAACCTCGACCTGGCCAGCGCCGAGGCGCTCCAGGCCGGGCTCGACGCGTTCGACGGCACGGTGGTGGCGGTCACCCACGACCGCTGGTTCGCCGCCGACTTCGACCGGTTCCTGATCTTCGGCTCGGATGGCACGGTCTACGAGTCGGCCGAGCCGATCTGGGACGAGGCCAGGGTCGTGCGGCCCCGTTAAAGAGTTGGTACGGCTGGCGCGTGTCCTCTGCCAGCCGTGCCCATGCTCGGGTTATCACGGCAAAGTGATCCCGCACAGTCGAACCGTCAGCGTACTCGCACTGGGGGCACTCGGGGCGATCTGCCTCGCAGGGTGCACGAGCGAGGAACGGCCCGTCCAACAACTCAAGCCTCTGGCCCTCAAGGAACAGGTCTCGAACATCGCCAAGTCCGCGGACGGCTACGCCGTCACCTGGGCCGGCGTGCTCAGCAACGCCAACCCGTGGCACTTCGGCGAGCACGTCGTGGCCACGATCGTCGGACAGGACGCCAAGGGCACCGAGGTCGTCCGGCTGGACCAGCCGCTCGACGCCGTGCCACCGGGTGGGTCGCTGGCCTTCACCGGGCAGGCCAGCGCCGCCGAGAAACCGGCCAAGGTGACCATCCAATACCGTCCCGCACAATGGCGGCCGGCGGCGCGCATCGCCTCGGCTTTCCAGCGGTTCCCTGTCACCCGTGCCCAGACATTGCGCCAGAAAGACGGCTCATACCTTATTACCGGATATGTAGGGAATCCGTATCAGGCATCGGCCAGCAGCCTCGTCGTGAACGCGTTGCTGCGCGACAAGACGGGCAAACTGCTGGGCGGGGGCAGCACGTTTGTGGACGACGTGAAGGCCGGGAGCCCGCCGAGGTTCATCCTCACCGTGTCGGGGCTCCCGCCGCGCGCGGACGTCGCCAGGACCGAGATCACGGCCAGGACCTGGGGTTCGACCGGCCGTCCCTACGAGGATCTGGCGCTCGGCGGGGCCATCCCCGTGCATACGGTCAAGCCCAAGAGCGAGCCGTTCGAGGTGGACCGGAGCACGCAAGTCGTATCGGTCCATAAGCAGTGATTTGCCGTATAAAGTCCGAAAAATCGGATGGGCTAATCACGCGAAATTCACATGTGTCAGCAGTGCCAAATCGGTGGAACTACTAGTTACGAATCCATTACATTCGGTCACATGACCGACCGCGCCCTGGTGGATGCGCTCCGCGCCCGCCATCCCGGCGCCCCCGCCGCGCTCTATGACGCGTACGCGGAGGACGTCTACCGCTACTGCTGGTCCCTTCTGCTCAACGCCGACAGCGCACAGGTGGCGCTCCGCGACACGTTGATCGCCGCCGAGGCGCACGCGAGCGCGCTGACCGACCCCGACCGGCTCCGCGCCTGGCTGTACGCGCTGGCCCGGGGCGAATGCCTGCGCCGCCGCGCGGCCGCGCCGCCGGGCGCCGCCGAGGCACTGGCCGAGGCGCCCGCGCTGGACGACCCCGCCGACGCCGACCTTCGGGTCATGGCGTGGAACGCGGTCCAGGGCCTGCCCGTCGCCGACCGGGAGATCCTGGAGCTGTCGATCAGGCACGAGCTGCCCGACCCCGAGCTGGCCCAGGTGCTCGCCGTCCCGGTACGCCAGGTGGAGGAGGCCATGGCGACCGCCCGCGACCACCTGCGTGACGCCATCACCGCCGAAATCCTGGCCAGGAAGGGCCCATACGACTGCCCGCGGCGGGCCGCCATCCTCTCGGGCTTCTCCGGCGAGCTCACGGCGGGCATGCGCGAGCGCCTGGTCAGGCATCTCTCGCAGTGCGACATCTGCGCGCCGCACCGCGGCCGGCAGGTCTCGGCGACCAAGGTCTTCGAGCTGCTGCCGCGCACGTCGCTGCCCGATGCGTTGCGCATCAGGGTGATGAGCTCCTTCGTCGACCCCGAGCTGCTGCCCTACCGCCGTTACGTCGCCAGGCGTACGGGCGCGCTGGGCGCGGCCGGGTTTCCCCTCCCCGCGGCCAAGAGCGTTCGAAGGTGGCCTCAGGCGCTGGCGAGCGCGCTGGCGGCGGTCGCGGCCGTGGTGGCGATAGCGGTGATCTTCCAGGTGATGGGCAGGGACGGCGTGGGCCTGTCAGGGGGCGCGACGGCCGCGGCCCCGGCGACCGGGGAGGCGCCCGAGGTCCGGGTGCCGCGGCAGAGTGAGCCCCAGAACGTGCCGATGACTGTGGAACCCGTGGTCAATCCCACGACCACGCAGCCCGTCCAGCCGCCCGGCTCGTCACCTCAGGGCACCGTGTGGCGCCCGCCGCCCATCTCCGCGTCCGAGCCCGCGCCGCCGTCGGCCGGCCCTCCGGTGCGGACACCGCCACAGCAGCAGCCAGGGCAGCCGCCACAGCAGCAACCAGGAGGGCCGCCCACGTGGCGACCGCCGGCTGGCCCGCCCGGCACCCACCCCGGCGGGCACGGTCCCCGGCCGCACCCGGGCAAGCCGCGCCCCTGCACCCGCGCCTCCTGCCCCACCCCCACGTCGACGTCGACCCCGACATCCACGCCGACTCCGACCAAGACTCCGACGCATCAGAGCTCAGCCCCGACGCCCACGGCGACACCGACCACTACGCCGGCGGAAACGACCACCCCCACGCCCGCCGGCGAGCACACGCCTGCCGAGAACGGCTAATCCCGCCCCCGGTCATCACCAAGAGCACGCCATGAAGAGCAGCGGATCCCCTCCACTCCGCCGACGTCACGTTACGTGAGCGCCGTAGCGGGAACTGTGTGCATAGAGTAACCACTGTGGTCTGGGGGACCTATGCGCACGTTCCGGGCAGGGCTGCTGGCGTGCTGCCTGTTCGTCGCGCTCTGCCCGCCGGTCCACGCCGAGCCCGCGCCATCCGGGCGTGACGTGGCGAAGGCCCGCGAAGCCGTACGAGAACGGTCGAACGACCTGGCGGCGGCGAGCGCGAAGCTGGCCACGGCGCAGTCGCGGCTCGCGCGGTTGACGGCCGAGGTGGAGCGGCTGGTCGAGGCGTACAACGGGGAGATGGTGCGGCTGCGGAACGCCGAGCAGGCCGCCTCGCAGGCCCAGGCCCGGCTGGCGACGGCCGACGCCGAGGTCGAACGGGCCAGGCAGGACGTCGCTCTGCTGGCGACGGAGACGTACGGGGGATGGGCAACGCTGGAGCCGATCATCGGCATGATCGTCGACCAGGGCGGGGCCGACGGCCGTCTGCACCGGGCAGGCGTGCTCGGGCAGCTCAGCGGCGAGCGGGCGGCGATCCTGGCCCGGCTGCGCGACGCGCAAGTGGTGGCCGCCATCCTACGCACTGAGGCGGTGAACGCCCGGGCCACGCAGCAGGCCGCCGCCGAGAGCGCTCGACAGGCGAAGATCGCCGCCGAGGCGGCCGTGGCAGGTCAGCGGCGCGAGACGCGGGTGTTGCAGGCCCGTGAGCACCGCCTGCAACAGCGGGTCGACGCGGCACGTTCCCGCGCCGAGCTGCTGGCCAGACGCCGGGAGGCGGCCAAGCTGGTCTCCGGCGGCTCGGCCTTCGGCGACGCGGCGGCCAACTGGGCGCTCACCCAGCTGGGGAAGCCGTACGTGTGGGCGGCCGACGGCCCGGACACCTACGACTGCTCAGGACTGACCATGCGGGCATGGGAACGCGCCGGAGTGCGGCTCGACCACTGGACCGGCACCCAGTGGACGTCGGGCCCGCACGTGCCGCTGGACCAGCTGCGGCGCGGGGACCTGCTGTTCTTCGCGTACAACACCAGCGACCCCACCACCATCCACCACGTCGGGATCTACGTGGGCCGCGGCCTGATGGTGCACGCGCCGCAGACCGGCGACGTGGTGCGGGTCGCCTCGATCTGGCGCGGGGACCTCGTGGGCGCCACCAGGCCCCGCTGAAGGATCAGTGATGGTGGCCGGCGTCCTTGGCGCGCTGGAAGGAGCGCTCGATCTCAGCTTCGGCCTCGGTGCGGCCCACCCAGTTGGCGCCCTCGACGGACTTGCCGGGCTCCAGGTCCTTGTAGACCTCGAAGAAGTGCTGGATCTCCAGCCGGTCGAACTCCGACACGTGGTGGATGTCCTGGATGTGATGCATCCGCGGGTCGGTGGACGGCACGCACAGGACCTTGTCGTCGCCGCCCTTCTCGTCGGTCATCCGGAACATGCCCACCGCCCGGCACGTGATGTAGCAGCCCGGGAACGTCGGCTCCTGCAACAGCACCAGCGCGTCGAGCGGGTCGCCGTCCTCGCCGAGGGTGTGCTCGATGAAGCCGTAGTCGGCGGGGTACTGCGTGGAGGTGAACAGGAGCCGGTCAAGCCTGATCTTCCCGGTCGCGTGGTCCACTTCGTACTTGTTCCGTTGCCCCTTGGGAATCTCAACGACAACGTCGAACTCCACCGCGGTTCCTCCGCTCAAGCCACCCGGGTACCCCCGGTCTGGCGTTAATGTCTCGTAGGCGAACTCAAGAGAGAGGGTAGGCGACGTGGCGCGGCACGACCGGTGGGTGATGCTGGCCACTCTCGCCGTGCTCCAGGCCCTGACGATCGTCACCGGTGTTTACGCGATGACCACCGACTTCAGCCTGGGCGCGCTGACGAGGCAGACTTCACCGACCGAACCGACGGCGTCCCCGCAGGAAGGGTCTCCTCCGCCCGTCCCCGTGGTCACCGCGGGACCTGTGCTGGCCCAGCTTTCGGCGAAGTCAGGAGACGGACCTCTCCCGACTAAGGGTACTTTGACGCGGCAGCTCACCAGCGCCCTGGGTGACGATGCGCTCGGCGACCGGGTCGGCGCCGTCGTGCTCGACGCGACCACCGGCGAGCAGGTCTTCGCCTCCAACGCCGACACGCCCATCACTCCCGCCTCCACCACGAAGATCGTCACGTGCGTGGCCGCGCTCGCCTCGCTCGGCCCCGACACCCGCCTGTCCACCAGGGTCGTCCAGGGCGCCAAGCCAGGTGCGATCGTCCTGGTCGGCGGCGGCGACCCGCTGCTCGCGGGCCCCTCGGCGAAGCCGTCGTACCCGAAGCAGGCGAGCCTCGCCACGCTGGCCGCCCGCACCGCCGCGACCCTCAAATCCCAGAACATCAAGAAGGTCACCCTCACCTACGACACGTCGTTGTTCAGCGGCCCCTCCACCGCTTCCGGCTGGAAGCCCGGCTACATCCCCGAAGGCAACGTGGCGCCGGTCTACGCGCTCGCCATGGACGAGGGCCGCCGGCACCCGCGCTACAACACACCCCGCGTCCCCGACCCGCCGGCCTACGCCGCCGCGGCCTTCGCCCGGCTCCTCGCCAAGCA
The DNA here is from genome assembly GCF_030718205.1 of Nonomuraea turcica. Classification (GTDB taxonomy): domain Bacteria; phylum Actinomycetota; class Actinomycetes; order Streptosporangiales; family Streptosporangiaceae; genus Nonomuraea. Next base: position 68,111 of record NZ_JAUZQF010000006.1, on the reverse strand, counting down.
GGGCATCTCCGTGTCGAAGTCCGTACGCCCGGGCAAGGCCCCCTCCGGCGCCGCCGAGCTGGGCAAGGTCGACTCCGCCCCCGTCTACGCCCTGGTCGAGCACGCGCTCACGCACAGCGACAACGACCTGTCCGAAGCTCTGGCCAGGCACGTCGCGATCAAGGAAGCCCAGCAGGCGTCGTTCGCGGGCGGCGCCAAGGCCGTGACCGCCGTGCTCCAGCGGCTCGGCGTGACCAAGGGCGTCTCGCTCGCCGACGGCAGCGGCCTGTCCACCCACAACCGCATCAGCCCCGGCGCCCTGGCCAAGCTCATCGCCCTGGCCGGCTCCGCGGACCACCCCGGCCTGCACGCCATCGCCTCCGGCATGCCGATCGCGGGCTTCTCCGGCACGCTCGGCAACGGCCGCCGCTTCACCTCCGGCGACAGCAAGGGCGAGGTGGGCCTGGTCCGCGCCAAGACCGGCACGCTCAACCACGTCAACACGCTGGCGGGACTGGCCACGACCAAGGACGGGCGGCTGGTCACGTTCGCGTTCATGGCGGATCGCGTGCCGGTGAACGCCGAGCCCGTGCTCGACCGGCTCGCCGCCATCGTCGCTCGCTCGTAGCGAGACGCTCCTTCGCGTGCTTATTGCGATCCTGCGGATCGCGGCTCAGTCGCTGGGAAGCCGGTGTCTTCCCTCGTCGTTCGGTCGCTTCGCTCCCTCTCTCCTCCTCCAGACACCGGCGCTCCTTCGCAGGTTGGGTCTGCACCACGTACGGTGGACGTTATGCAGGTGATCGACTGGGATCTGGCCGTCACGACCGGCACGCGCCTGGTGCGCCCCGGTCCTCTAGTGAGCCGGGAGGAGGCCAGGCAGGCCGTCACCGAGCTCCGCACCCTTTCACGTGAGGCCGAGGGCCACGTGCGCGAGTTCACGAAGATCCACACGGAGACCGCGCCGCAGCCCGCGACCATCGTGGACAGGCCCGGCTGGATCAGGGCGAACGTCGAGGGCTTCCGCGTGGTGCTCGAGCCCCTGACGCAGCGCATGGGCAACAGCTCCAACCCGCCTCCGGCCATCGTCACCGCCGTGGGCTCGCGCATCACGGGTGTCGAGGTCGGGGCCGTGATGGCCTTCCTCGCCTCGCGGGTCCTGGGCCAGTATGAGCTGTTCCTCCCGCCCGACCCCACCGGCCAGGAGCCCACGGGCCGCCTGACGCTCGTCGCCCCCAACATCGTCCACGCCGAGCGCGAGATGGGCGTCGACCCGCACGACTTCCGCCTCTGGGTGTGCCTCCACGAGGAGACCCACCGCGTGCAGTTCACGGGCGTGCCATGGCTGCGTGAATACGTGCGCTCGCAGATGACCGAGTTCCTGCTCGCCTCCGACCTGGACCTGCCCACGCTGCTCGAACGCCTGCGCAACGCCGCCGACACGGTGGCCGACGTGGTGCGCGGCGGCGAGGGCAACCTGATCGACGCCATCCAGTCGCCGGGCCAGAAGGAGATCCTCGACCGCCTGACCGCCGTGATGACGCTGGTGGAAGGGCACGGCGACTATGTGATGGACGCCGTGGGCCCGTCCGTGGTGCCGTCGGTGGCCGACATCCGCGCCAAGTTCGCCCACCGCCGCGAGGGCGGCTCCCGTCTGGACAAGACGGTGCGGCGGCTGCTGGGGATCGAGGTCAAGATGAAGCAGTATGCGGAGGGGTCGGCGTTCGTGCGGTCGGTGGTCGGCCGGGTGGGGATGGACGGTTTCAACAAGGTGTGGACGTCGCCGGAATCCCTGCCGACGACTCCCGAAATCGCCGACCCGGACGCCTGGATCAACCGCGTCATCGGCACCCCAGCCCTCCCCGCCTGACCCGGGCCTCCTGGCCCTGACCTGCCGGTTGGGCCTGCCCGCCCGCGTGCTCACCCCCCGCCGATGGGCTGTGGCGCGCTGGCGGGCCGCGGCGTTACGGGTGGTGGCGCGTCGGCGGGCGGCGACCCGCGACAATGGCACCCGTGGGCCCACATCCAGCCGTAGCCGACATCCGCAGGGCAGTGCGGGAGGCGCTGACCGATCTCCCGCACGAAACCCTGGTCCTGGTGGCATGCAGTGGCGGCGCCGACTCCCTGGCGCTGGCCGCGGCCCTGGCCTTCGTCGCGCCGCGGATGGGGTTGCGGGCCGGCCTCCTGACGGTGGATCACCAGCTCCAACCCGGTTCCGCCGAGCGGGCGCGGCAGGTTGTCGAGCAGGCCGCGCAGCTGGACCTCCACCCCGCCGACGTGCTCACCGTCACGGTCGGAGCCGAGGGCGGCCCCGAGGCGGCGGCCAGAGAGGCCAGATACGCGGCGCTCGCCGAGGCGGCCGACCGGCTCCAGGCCGCGGCCGTCCTCCTCGGCCACACCAGGGACGATCAGGCGGAGACGGTGCTCCTGGGACTGGCCAGGGGCAGCGGATTGCGGTCGCTGTCCGGCATGGCCGCCCAAGCCGGCCGATACCGCCGCCCGTTCCTCGACCTCCCAAGAGCCACCACCGTCGCCGCCTGCCGGGCCCTGGGCCTCATCCCCTGGGACGATCCTCACAATGAGGATCCCCGGTACACACGGGTCCGCGTCAGGAGAAGGGTGCTCCCCGTTCTGGAGGAGGAGCTGGGCCCCGGGGTGGCCGAGGCGCTCGCCAGGACCGCGCGACTGGCGCGCGAGGACGCCGACGCCCTTGACGGATGGGCCGAATCGGCGTACCAGGATTGCGCTCTTAGCGATATCGACGGGACCGTCACGCTCGCCGTCAAGGAATTGGAGAAGTTGCCCGACGCCGTCAGGCGGAGGGTGTTGCGGCGCGCGGCCATCGCCGCCGGAGCCCCATCCGGCGCCCTTTCCGCCACGCATGTGCTGGCCGTGGATCGGCTGGTCACGCGGTGGCGCGGGCAGAAGGCCGCGGACCTGCCCGGGGGTCTGTCCGCGAGCCGGCGGTATGGCACCCTGATACTCGCCATCAGTCCCCACGCGTAAGGAACCACAGGTGGACGCTGCCGACATGGGCAATGACCTGGAGAAGGTCCTCATCCCGCAGGAGGAGCTCCAGTCCAAGATCATAGAGCTCGCCGGGCGGATCGACGAGGACTACGCGGGCAAGGACGTGCTGCTCGTGGGCGTGTTGAAGGGCGCCGTCATGGTGATGGCCGACCTGGCCAGGGCCCTGCACGTGCCGGTGCAGATGGACTGGATGGCGGTGTCGTCATACGGCGCCGGCACCAAGTCGTCCGGTGTCGTACGCGTGCTGAAAGACCTCGACACCGACATCATGAACCGCCACGTGCTGATCGTGGAGGACATCATCGACTCCGGCCTGACGCTGCACTGGCTGCTGGAAAACCTCAAATCCCGCAACCCGGCGAGCCTGGAGATCTGCACCGCGCTGCGTAAGCCGGACGCGGTGAAGGTGCCGATCGAGGTGAAATACGTCGGGTTCGACATTCCAAACGAGTTCGTCATCGGTTATGGCCTCGACTACGCGGAGCGATACCGGAACCTTCCGTTCATCGGGACGCTCGCGCCGCACGTTTATAAGTAGCCCCACTTGCCTTGGCCGGGAACATCGCGCAACGTGACGTACGTTGATAGGGCAAGGCCGGTGTAGCGGGCGGTCCCTCCGCGCGCTCTGCCGGTGTACCTTCAGACTCCGGGAGGGTGACCACGTGTCCCCTTCGGGTAGTCAGAAGTCGCGGTGCCGGATGCCGCGGCCCCGGGCCAGCCCGGGGTTCCAGGCCATGGTCAGGAAGGGACGGGCCCGCAAGGGGTTCCGCATCGGATGGATCTCAAGCGATTTACACGTGGGCCACTGCTGTGGATCCTGGGCATCGTCGTGCTGCTCCTGCTCGTCACCCAGCTATGGAGTGGCGGCGGTAATTTCAAGCAGGCCGACACGTCCTTGGTTCTCCAGCAGATTCGCGCCGGGAACGTCAGCAACGCCAAGATTGTCGACAAGGACAACCGCATCGAGGTGACGCTGCACAACGCGGTCACGGTCAGGGCGGGCGATCAGCCGACGAAGCTGATCCAGTCGGACTGGGTGACGGGTTACGGCAGCAAGCTGACCGACGAGCTGCAGGCTCAGGTCCAGGCGGGCAAGACCAAGAGTTTCACCACCGAGGTGCCCTCGGAGAACATCCTGGTGAGCCTCCTGGTGAGCTTCTTGCCGATCGTCATCATCGTGCTGCTGTTCCTGTTCATCATGAACCAGATGCAGGGCGGCGGCTCGCGGGTGATGAACTTCGGCAAGTCCAAGGCCAAGCTCATCACCAAAGACACCCCCAAGACCACGTTCGCCGACGTCGCGGGGGCCGACGAGGCCATCGAGGAGCTCCAGGAGATCAAGGAGTTCCTGCAGGCCCCGGCCAAGTTCCAGGCGATCGGCGCCAAGATCCCCAAGGGTGTGCTGCTCTACGGCCCGCCCGGCACCGGCAAGACCCTGCTCGCCCGCGCCGTCGCGGGCGAGGCGGGCGTGCCGTTCTACTCGATCTCCGGTTCGGACTTCGTCGAGATGTTCGTCGGTGTCGGCGCCTCGCGGGTGCGTGACCTGTTCGAGCAGGCGAAGGCCAACGCTCCGGCGATCATCTTCATCGACGAGATCGACGCCGTCGGCCGCCACCGCGGTGCCGGCCTGGGCGGCGGTCACGACGAGCGCGAGCAGACGCTCAACCAGCTGCTCGTCGAGATGGACGGCTTCGACGTCAAGGGCGGCGTGATCCTCATCGCCGCGACCAACCGGCCCGACATCCTGGACCCGGCGCTGCTGCGCCCGGGCCGTTTCGACCGCCAGGTCACCGTCGACCGCCCCGACCTCGAGGGCCGCAAGGGCATCCTCAAGGTCCACGGCCGCGGCAAGCCGTTCGCGCCCGACGTCGACCTCGACGTCATCGCGCGCCGGACCCCCGGGTTCACCGGCGCCGACCTGGCCAACGTGATCAATGAGGCCGCCCTGCTCACCGCGCGGGCCGACCAGAAGCTGATCACGATGGACGTCCTCGAGGAGTCGATCGACCGCGTCATGGCAGGGCCCGAGCGCAAGTCGCGGGTCATGTCGGACAAGGAAAAGAAGATGATCGCCTACCACGAGGGCGGTCACGCGCTGGTGGCGCACGCGCTGCCCAACTCCGACCCGGTCCACAAGATCACGATCCTGTCCCGCGGCCGCGCCCTCGGTTACACGATGACGCTGCCGATGGAGGACAAGTTCCTGGCCACCAGGTCGGAGATGATGGACCAGCTCGCGATGTTGCTCGGTGGCCGCGCGGCCGAGGAGCTCGTCTTCCACGAGCCGACCACCGGTGCCTCCAACGACATCGAGAAGGCCACGGCCGTCGCCCGCCGCATGGTGGTCGAGTACGGCATGAGCGAGCAGCTCGGCGCCCGCAAGTTCGGCAGCGGCAATGCCGAGGTGTTCCTGGGCCGCGAGATGGGCCACGAGCGCGACTACTCCGAGAAGATCGCTTCCACGATCGACGAGGAAGTCCGCCGGATGATCGAGACGGCGCACGACCAGGCGTGGGACATCCTGGTCGAATACCGCGACGTGCTCGACAACCTGGTGCTCGAGCTCATGGAGAAGGAGACCCTCTCCCGCGAGATGGTGCTCCAGATCTTCTCGCCGGTGGTCGTCAAGGAGCACCGCCCGTCCTACGCGGGCTACGGCAAGCGGCTCCCCTCGGACCGCCCGCCGATCCTGACCCCGAAGGAGAAGCAGTCGGCCAACGGCTCCCTCACCGCGGGCCACCAGGACGCGTTGCCCTCCGGCGACTCCTTGTGACCCAGCACGGAAAGATGTTTGCGTGACACAGCACGATGTTGACCTGGGCAGGATCGAGAAGGCCGTCCGCGAGATCCTCTACGCCATAGGCGAGGATCCCGACCGCGACGGCCTCCTCGAGACGCCTGCCCGGGTCGCCCGGGCCATGGCCGAGCAATATTCAGGGCTCGGCCAGACGCCGGAAGACGTGCTGACCAAGGTGTTCGACGTCGATCACGACGAGATGATCCTGGTGAAGGACATCGAGGTCTATTCGACCTGCGAACATCACCTGGTGCCCTTCCACGGGTTGGCCCACGTGGGCTATATCCCTAACGAGAAGGGGCAGGTCACGGGTCTTTCCAAGCTCGCCAGGCTGGTCGATGTCTATGCCCGCCGCCCCCAGGTCCAGGAGCGCATGACCTCCCAGATCGCCGACGCGCTGATGCGGGTCCTGGAGCCGCGCGGGGTGATCGTGGTCGTCGAGGCCGAGCATTTGTGCATGACCATGCGTGGCGTACGCAAGCCAGGCGCCAGGACCGTCACATCGGCGGTCCGCGGGGACTTCCGCACCAGCGACAAGACCCGTGCCGAGGCGATGGCGCTCATCCTCGGCAGGTAAGGATCGTTATCCACAAGTGGGGACCCGCCATGTCAGCAGGTGTGGCGGAACGCCTAGGCTTGGCCCATGACTAGCGTGCCCATCAACGCGCCGGATGGTGCGGAGCGGTGCCTCGTCATGGGTGTGGTCAATGTGACCCCCGACTCCTTCTCCGACGGCGGGATGTGGTTCGACGAGGCGGCCGCCATCCAGCACGGCTTCGAGCTGGTCGAGGAGGGGGCCGACATCATCGACGTGGGCGGTGAGTCCACGCGTCCGGGGGCGGCCAGGGTGTCGCTGGAAGAGGAGCTGGCCCGGGTCGTCCCGGTGATCAGCGCGCTGGCCGCCGAGGGTGTTCAGGTCAGCGTCGACACGATGCGCGCGGAGGTCGCCAAAGCCGCCGTCGAGGCGGGCGCGCGGCTCGTCAACGACGTGAGCGGCGGCCTGGCCGACCCGGAGATGCCGCGCGTGGTGGCGGCGACCGGTGTCCCCTACGTGGTGATGCACTGGCGCGGCCACAGTCATGACATGGAGACCAGGGCCGTCTACGCGGACGTGGTCACCGAGGTGCGCGAGGAGCTGAGCAAGCGGGTGGACCTGGTGCTGGCCGAGGGGGTGTCGCAGGAGCAGATCGTGCTCGACCCCGGCCTCGGCTTCGCAAAGAACGCCGAGCACAATTGGGCGGTGCTGGCCGGCATCCCGCACTTGGCCGAGCTGGGATATCCGCTGCTCATCGGCGCGTCACGCAAACGGTTCCTCGGGCGGCTGCTGGCCGCACCCGACGGCACACCCCGGCCGTTCAGCCGCAGCGATGACGCCACACTGGCCGTGACCGCGCTGGCCGCGCAAGCAGGCGCCTGGTGTGTCCGTGTGCACGAGGTCGGCCCCAACGCCGACGCCGTGCGCGTGGCAGCCGCATGGAGGAGAGCGGGAGCAGGCACATGAGCGTGGACACGGCCGCGATCGAGACGGTCAACCAGGAGTTCTACACCGCGATCGAGAGCGGCGATCTCGACAAGATGACCGACATCTGGGCGGAGGACACGGCCGACGAGCAGGTGAGCTGCGTGCATCCCGGCTGGACGCTGCTGGCCGGCCGGCAGGAGGTGCTGCGGTCGTGGGCGTTGATCATGGCCAACACCACCTACATCCAGTTCGTGCTGACCGACGTCAACACGACGGTGCTGGGCGACGTCGCCGTGCTCACCTGTGTGGAAAACATCTTGACGGCCGGCGATGAGGGCGAGTCGAGCTTCGCCGCAGGCAAGGTGGTGGCCAGCAACGTCTACGTCCGCACCTCGCAGGGCTGGCGGCTGTGGATGCACCACGGCTCGCCGGTGCTCCAGGGAGACGACGACGAGGAGGAGGAAGGCGAGCTTGAGCGCTGATCGCATCGCTCTCAAAGGCCTGCGGGCCAGGGGGAGGCACGGCGTGCTCGCTGCAGAGCGGGAGCTCGGCCAGGAGTTCGTGGTCGACGCGACGCTGTTCCTCGACACCGCTCCGGCCGCGGCCGGCGATGACCTGACCAAGACCGTCCACTACGGGGAGCTGGCCGAGGCCCTGGTCGGGGTCGTGGAGGGCGAGCCGGTCGAGCTGATCGAGACGCTCGCGCAGCGCCTGGCCGAGGTGTGCCTGGCCAGCGAGCTTGTGCACAAGGTCGAGGTCAGCGTGCACAAGCCGGCGGCGCCGATCCCGCTGCCGTTCGACGATGTGATCGTGACGATCGAGCGGAGCCGGGCATGAAGGCCGTCCTCGCGCTGGGCAGCAACCTGGGCAACAGGTTCCAGATCTTGCAGGGCGCTGTGGACGTCCTGTTCGACGCCCCCGACCTGGAGTTCGTCATGGCGTCGCCAGTTTACGAGACCGACCCGGTCGGCGGCCCTCCTGGCCAGGATCCCTACCTCAACGCCGTCGTGATCGCTGAGACCATTCTGGAGCCGCACGCGCTCCTGGAGCGGGCGCTCAGCGTGGAAAACGCCTTCGGGCGCGAGCGCGCGGAGCGCTGGGGACCGCGCACGCTCGACGTGGACCTGATCGTCGTAGGCGATCTCGTCTTCGACGACCCCGACCTGACGTTGCCGCATCCGCGCGCCCACGAGCGCGCGTTCGTGCTCGCCCCCTGGGCGGATGTGGATCCGCAGGGCACGGTGCCCGGCCACGGCCGAGTGTGCGACCTGCTGGAGGGGCTCGACAAGCAGGGCGTACGCCTGCGCTCCGACCTCACGCTGCAGAGGCCGGATTGAGGCCCACACACCCCGGCCGGCTGGTCGGCATCCTCGTGGTCGTCGCCCTGCTCACCTGGGTGGCGGTCCGGCAGTTCTACTCCGACCTGCCGCTCCTGCCGTGGACGGCGATCCCGACGGTGTTGCTGCTGGCCATCGGCGAGGGCTACAGCGCCTGGGTCACCAAGGCGCGCATCGCCAGGAAGCCGGGCACCAAGCCGGTGGAGCCGCTGGCGGTGGCCAGGCTGGCCGCGCTCGCCAAGGCGTCGGCGTACGCGGGGGCGGTGTTCGGCGGGCTGTTCGCCGGGTTCGCGCTCTACACGGTGCAGATCCTGGACCGTGAGACGCCGCGTTCGGAGTTCTTCATCGCAACGGGTTCGCTCGTGGCCTGCGTGGTGCTGGTCTGCGCGGCGCTCTATCTGGAGCACTCCTGCCGCACCCCGAAGGATCCGCAGGACAGTCAGACACCGGAGTAGTCCTGCCTTCGCCTGACAGGTGTGCGGCGGCGGCCGAAGAGGTAGATGACCGGAGCGGTGCAGATCAGGGGACCGATGATGGCGATGGGGCGCTCCAGCCACCATCTCAGGTCCGGCGGGATCGTGCTGCCGAGGGTGCCGAAGAGCCACCACGACAGGCCCAGTGCGATGGCCATCCCGGTGGTGTGGAACAAGTACAACGCCAGGGCGTACCGATTGATGAAGTCGTTGGCCCGGCGCCAGCGCGGCCGCTCGAGCACCCGCTCCATAGCCGGCCGGAGCACCTCGACCAGCCCGATCTGGAACAGCAGCAGGGCCACGATCACGAAGGTCGGCGGGGCCATGTTGGACCATTTGTCCCCGGGCACGCCCACCATCGAGCCCGGGTAGATCCCTGAGTACACCAGCCCAAATAGGGCGAACAGGCCGGTCCAGAGCAGGGCGACGTCGTAGCGCCTGGGCAGGGTCACGATCCGGTCGTAGAAGAACCCGGCCTGGTGCGCCAGCCCCCACACCAGGATCATGTTGAGCCAGCCCACCCCGTCCACGCCGTACCGGAAGCGCAGCACGTCCACCACCAGGGCCGCGCCGCCGAGCCAGATCAGGGCCAGCACGTCGTAGCGCTGGTGCAGCCACAGCGCCACCGGAAGCAACGCGATCAGCATCAGGTAGACGGCGAGGAACCACAGCGGGCTGAGCACCAGCACCACCACACGCCACATCCAGTCCACCTCGAACGTGAACGTGACCGCCGCCCCGACCGCGACCCACACCCCGGACAGGAACAACGCGGGTAAGGCCAGAGCCCGGATTCGCCGCCAGACGAACGACCCGATGCCTACGCCGCGCTCCCGGGCCCGGTGCCAGGACAGCAGGTGCACGTGCCCGCCGACGTAGAAGAACAGCGGCAACACCTGCAGCAGCCAGGTGAGGATCCACAGCCCCGAGGTGAAGCCGAGCGGGCTGGTCGGCTCGGGGCCGTGCGGTTTCCACACGAGAATCGTGAACGCCCAGTGCCACCCCACCACGACGATCAGGCTCAGCGCCCGAAGCCAATCGACGTATTTGTCGCGTTCTGGGGGTTTCACTTGTCGATATCACCCACAACGAAGAACATCGAGCCCAGAATGGCCACCATGTCGGCCACGAGGTGCCCGGGCAACATTTCCCGCAGCACTTGAATGTTGCTGTACGAGGCCGAGCGCAGCTTGAGCCGCCACGGCGTCTTGTCTCCCTTGGAGACCAGGTAGTAGCCGTTGATGCCGAGCGGGTTCTCGGTCCAGGCGTACGTGTGCCCCTCCGGCACCTTGAGCACCTTCGGCAGTCGCTGGTTGATCGGCCCCGGAGGCAGCGAGCGCAGCCGTTCGACGCAGGCGTCGGCCAGCTCCAGCGAGACCTTGAGCTGCTCGAACAGCACCTCGAACCGGGCGTGGCAGTCGCCCCCGCTCCGAGTGATGACCTTGACGGGCAGCTCGGGGTAGGCCAGGTACGGCTCGTCGCGACGCAGGTCGAAGTCCACCCCGGAGGCCCGGGCGATGGGACCGCTGACGCCGAACTGCATGATCTGCTCATGCGTGAGCACCCCGACGCCCTTGGTACGGGCCAGGAAGATGTCGTTGTGCAGGATCAGGTCCTCGATGTCCGGCACGCGGCGGCGGGTCTCTGCGACCGCCTCCGACACCCGGTCCAGCCAGCCGAGCGGCAGGTCCTCCTTGAGCCCGCCGACCCGGTTGAACATGTAGTGCATGCGCCCGCCGGAGATCTCCTCCATGACCGCCTGGATCCGCTCGCGCTCGTTGAAGGAGTAGAAGATCGGCGTCATCGCGCCCAGCTCCAGCGGGTAGGAGCCGAGGAACATCAGGTGGCTGAGCACCCGGTTGAGCTCGGCCAGGAGCGTACGCGCCCACACGGCCCTGACCGGCGGCTCCATGCCGAGCAGGCGCTCGGCGGCGAGCACCACGCCCAGCTCATTCGCGAACCCCGACAGCCAGTCGTGCCGGTTGGCCAGCATGATGATCTGCCGGTAGTCGCGGACCTCGAACAACTTCTCCGCACCACGGTGCATGTAGCCGATGATCGGCTCAGCGGTGGCGATGCGCTCGCCGTCCAGTGTCAGCCGGAGCCTGAGCACTCCGTGCGTTGACGGGTGCTGCGGGCCGATATTGAGGATCATGTCCTCGGTGGCCAGCTCCTTGGCGCCCGCACCGATTCCGACCACGCGTTCCGTCATATGGCCATGCTGCCACCGTCCCAGTTGGTGATCCAGGGTGGGGGATGGTCAAGGAATGGTATGGAAACGCATCCCTACTGCGGTCTTGGGGAGGAGTCGGGGGAACGGGGGGAGATAGCACGATGAAGAAGGTTCTGTTCGATGTCGCTGTCTTGATCGCGCGGGTGGCGACGGGCGTGGTCTTCATGGCGCACGGCTTGCAGAAGTGGCAGCACGGACTCGGCGCCACCACGCAGGGCTTCAGGGAGATGGGAATCCCGTTGCCCGAGCTCTCGGCCGGCTTCGCCAGCGTCGTCGAGACCGTGGGCGGCCTTTTCCTGATCCTCGGTCTGCTGGTCCGGCCGGTCGGCCTACTGCTGCTCATCAACATGCTCGGTGCGATCGCCTTCGTGCACTCGACGAAGGGGATCATGGTGACCGAGGGCGGCTGGGAGCTGGCGGGTGCGCTGGGTGCGCTGGGCCTGCTGTTCCTGGCGGTCGGCGGCGGGCGGATCGGACTCGACGCGCTGTTCGGGGCGATATTCCGGCGTCGTGCGGAGCGCCGGGCCGCGGAGGGCGACATGAGCGCGGGCGCTCACCGGCGCGGCGGGGGTCCGCTGACGCCCTCGGAGCCCACCACCTCTGAGCGGCCGAACGTGCCCAGGCAGCCGACGGCGTCCAGGTCGGACGTGAGCGACGAGGAGATGCGGGACATCGACGCGCTGGTCTCCGACGACCAGCCGGAACACCGCAAGCCGCCGAACCGCTGAGCCACCGAACGGCTGAGCCACCGAACGGCTGAGCCACCGAACGGCTGAGCCGCTGAACCGGTGCCGGTGAGCGGGGGTGAGCCGCCGACCCGGCAGCTCAGCGGGAGACCAGGTCCCGCAGTGCCTCGACCAGCCGGTCCACGTGCTCCTGCGGGGACCCGATGCCGATCGAGGCCCGCACCGCGGACGTCGTGCCGTCCTCGCATCCGGCGTCCTCACGGTCGTGCCCGCTTCGGCCCAGCAGATGCCGCACGAACGGGTGCGCGCAGAACTTCCCGTCGCGCACTCCGATGCCGTATTGACTGGACAGCGCCTCGGCCACCTCGCGTGCCGAGTACCCGTCCACGGTGAACGACACGATTCCCACCCGCGGGTGATCGTCCCCCCACAGGGACAGCTCTCGCACGCCCTCGATCGAGGCCAGCCCCGACCGCAGCCGGGCCAGCAGCCGCTCCTCCTCGCGTACCAGCGCCGTCCAGCCGGTGGCGGTGAGCGCGTCGCAGGCGGCGGCCAGCGCGATCGCGCCCAGCACGTTAGGAGTGCCCGCCTCGTGGCGCGGCTCCGGGTCGTCGTGCCACTCCGCCTCGTCCTCGACCGAGCGCACCGCGCCCCCGCCCTTGAGGTACGGCTCCCCGTCGGCCAGCCAGTCCCGGCGCCCGATGAGCACTCCGGCCCCGAACGGCGCGTACAGCTTGTGGCCGGAGAATGCCACATAGTCCAGGTCGAGCGCGGTCAGGTTGAGCCGCCGATGCGGTACGAGCTGCGCCGCATCCACCAGAATGCGGGCCCCGTGCCGGTGTGCGATGTGGGCCAGGGCGGCGATGGGCCACAGCTCGCCGGTGACATTGGACGCGGCGGTGACCACGAGCAGCTTCGGCCCCTCGATCCCGGCCAGCGCCTCGTCGGCGGCGCGGACGGCCTCGCCGGGGAAGGCGGGCGGCGCCAGCCGTACGGACTTCCGCCAGGGCAGGAGCGAGGCGTGGTGCTCGGTGTCGAAGACGACGGTGGTGGTGCCCGCGGGCAGGCAGCCGGCCAGCAGGTTCGTGGCGTCGGTGGTGTTGCGGGTGAAGATCACGGCGTCGTCGGGACGGGCGCCGACGAATGCCCTGACCGTGTGGCGGGCCTGCTCGTACCTGGCGGTGGTGAGCTGGGAGGCGTAGCCGGCGCCGCGGTGGACGCTGGAGTAGGCCGGAAGCGCGGCGGCGACGGCGGCGCTGACCGGCTCCAGACAGGGCGCGCTGGCCGCGTAGTCCAGGTTGGCGTACCCCACCAGCCGGCCGCCCTTGACCGGCACCTGGAGGTCGGCCCCGAGCACCGCGGGGATCGGTCGGCTCGAGGCGGCGGGGGCCTGGGTCTCGCCCGAAGCCTGGACGGGGACGGAGTCGAAGATCGTCAGCGTGGACACGGCACATCTCCCTCAGGGACCATCGGACCCCTGGAGCAGCCACGGAGCCCGCGCTTGCCCGCCACACCGCGTGGCGGACCAGGTCTTCACCCGGGGCACCCCGCCGCGGACGCGAGGGTTGCCGGCCAGCTAGCCGGGGCTTGTCGCTGGCACTCATGACCTACGCCCGCACTATAACCCAGTTCCCACGGCAAAACGCAAACCGGCGAACTTTGACGGCCTTTGACTCGTTGCTACCGGGGAACCATAAGCCGCAGGTCATGGAGGTAAGCAGATGTTGGACTGGGTGACCGACCCGCAGATCTGGATCGGATTCTTCACCCTGGTGGCCTTGGAGATCGTGCTAGGCATCGACAACATCATCTTCATCTCCATCCTGGCCGGGAAGCTACCTCCCGAACAACGGGACAGAGCCCGCGTCCTCGGCCTGGCCGCGGCCCTGATCAGCCGGCTGCTCCTCCTGCTCGGCCTGTCGTGGGTGGTGCAGCTCACTCAGCCGCTGTTCGCCGTCTTCGGCCACGAGATATCGGGACGCGATCTGATCCTGCTGCTCGGCGGCCTGTTCCTGCTGGCCAAGAGCGTCACCGAGATCGGCCACAGCATGGACGCCCCCGCGGCCAAGGACGGCAAGAAGACCGCCGCCGTCTCCTTCACCTCGGTGATCCTGCAGATCATGGTGCTCGACGTCGTGTTCTCGCTCGACTCGGTCATCACCGCGGTCGGCATGGTGGACAACCTCGGCGTGATGATCGCGGCCGTCGTGGTGGCGGTGCTGGTCATGCTGTTCGCCTCCGGGCCGATCAGCCGGTTCGTGGACCAGCACCCGAGCATCAAGATGCTGGCGCTGGCGTTCCTGGTGCTGATCGGCGTGGTGCTCATCGCCGAGGGCCTCGACCAGCACATTCCGAAGGGATACATCTACTTCGCGATGGCGTTCTCGGTCATCGTCGAGCTGCTGAACATCCGGATGCGCGGCAGGCACGTCAAGCAGTCCGAGCAGCAGGAGGCGGAGCCGGAGGCTTCTACTATGAAGTAGTGCGCTTTGATCCCTGGAATCCGGATTTTGTGGCCTACCCGTACCGGGTCTACGACGAGCTGCGGCGCGAGGCGCCCGTCTGCTACTTCGAGCCGACGAACCAGTGGTTGATCTCGCGCCACGCCGATGTGAACACTCTGCTCAGGGACCGCCGTCTAGGGCGGTCCTTCCTTCACGTGGCCACGCCGGAAGAGTTCGGCAGGCCGCCCGAGCCGGACTTCCAGGAGCCGTTCTGGCGCGTGATCAGGGCGGGCATGCTCGACGTCGAGCCGCCCGTGCATACGCGGCTGCGCCGGCTGGTCTCCAAGGCGTTCACGCCGCGCATGGTCGAGTCCCTGCGCCCGCGCGTGCGCGCGATCGCCGCGGGCCTGGTGGACACGTACGTGGAGAAGGGCGGCGGGGATCTGATCGCCGAGGTCGCCGAGCCGCTCCCGGTGACCGTGATCGCGGAGATGCTCGGCATCCCCGACGGGGAGCGTCACTTGCTGCGCCCCTGGTCGGCCGACATCTGCGGCATGTACGAGCTCAACCCCACGCTCGAAGCCCAGCACACCGCGGTACGCGCGGCCGCGGAGTTCGCCGATTACCTCAAGGCCCTGGCCCGCGAGCGGCGGCAGCGTCCGGGCGACGACCTGATCAGCGCGCTGGCCGCGATCGATGAGCTGACCGAGGACGAGCTGGTCGGCACCTGTGTCCTGCTGCTCAACGCCGGCCACGAGGCCACCGTGAACGTCACGGGCAACGGCTGGTGGTCGTTGTTCAAGAACCCCGGCGAGCTGGCGCGGCTGCGTGCCGACTGCTCCCTCCTGCCCACGGCCGTCGAGGAGCTGATGCGCTGGGACACGCCGCTGCAGATGTTCGAGCGGTGGGTGCTGGAGGACATCGAGGTCCACGGCGTGACGATTCCGCGCGGGTCGGAGGTCGCGCTG
This sequence comes from Nonomuraea turcica, assembly GCF_030718205.1. Lineage (GTDB taxonomy): Bacteria > Actinomycetota > Actinomycetes > Streptosporangiales > Streptosporangiaceae > Nonomuraea. Next base: position 52,705 of record NZ_JAUZQF010000006.1, on the reverse strand, counting down.
CTGTTCGGCTCGGCCAACCGGGACCCTGCGGTGTTCGAGGATCCCGACCGGCTGGACGTGGGGCGGGTGGACAACCCGCACATCTCCTTCGGGGCCGGCATCCATTTCTGCCTGGGCGCGCCGCTGGCCCGCATCGAGCTCATCGAGTCGTTCGGCGCGCTGCTGGACCGGGCGGCCACGCTGGAGCTGCGCCAGGAGCCGGTCTGGAAGCCCGGCTACATCATCCGCGGCCTGCACGCCCTGGAGCTGACCGCCGAGTGACGTGAGGGGAGCCAGCCGAGTCCGCCGTCCCGGCGCCGTCAGCCGAGGCCTGTTCACCGTCGCTGGTCGAGCCAGCCGAAGCCGCCGAGGCCCGACGGGTCGATGAGCTCCCCCTCCTCCGACGCCCTGGCCAGGGCCCGCAGGTAGGCGCGCGGATCGGTGCCGGCCAGCTCCATGGGCGGCCGGGCGCCGATGATCCCCAGGGCCCGCAGAGCGTCACGCTGTGTGGACAAGGTTGTGGATATCGCGCCGGCCCGCCGCCCCGCCGCGGCGCACGCGTCGAGCGCGACATGGGCCGTGATATCGCAGGTCCCGTCGGGAATCGGGGAGACGACGGCGCCGTCGCGGTATCCCGTCAGCGTGCCGCACATCGGCCGGTTATCCACAGGGTGTGCATAGTCGATGGCGATCGCCCGGCCCCTGGTGAGACGGGTCACGACCGAGGCCCAGGCCTCGTCACGGGGGCGGCCGATCTCCGCCCGTGAGCCCACCCGGGACAGTGGCCACCACCGATCCATCCACTCCCGGTCGACGGGCCGCAGCGGGCCGCCGAGGCGCTCCTCGCCCGTACGGATGTTCACCAGGACGAGTCGCGGGCCGTCGGGCGTCTGCTCGGCCACGTCCACCGGGACGTTGTCGAGCCACTCATTGGCGATGGCCAGCCCCGTGATGCGCTCCGGCAGGCCGCGGCGCCAGCCGATCCGCTCGGGAAGGGCCTGCGGCCTGGGGGACAGGTCGACGGCCGTGACCCGCAACCGGTCGCGCAGCGCGGGGTCGGCGGCGGCCAGCACTTGGGCCACCAGCGCGCCCTCTCCCGCGCCGATGTCGACCAGGTCGAGCGTCTCGGGCTCACCCAGCTCGGCGTCGAGCTGTCTCAGCAGCGCCAGCACCGCGTCAGCGAACACCGAAGAGGCGCTGACCGAGGTGCGGAAGTGGCCCGACGGGCGCTCTCGGAGGTAGAAACCCGCCTCGCCGTACAACGCCCGCTCCGTCGCGGCACGCCACGTGAGCCACATGCCTTGGACTATCTCACGAGTTCCGTCTGACACGCACAGTAATTGTTTGACTACTTATTGATGTCACCTTGCGCTACTGTTACCCAGCGTCATCACGCGATCGCGTTCCGCCAACCCCCCACTGGCGGAGTCGATCGAACCAAGCATCCGCGGCCCGGTGCCGCGAAACCGAGAGGAGCTCTCATGCTGAAGAAGATCCTGGTCGTGGCCGGAGCCGCCGCCATGCTGTCGCTGGCCGCCCCGCCGGCGCACGCCGACATCACAAGCGGCAGCGGCGGCGTGCTTTCCGGCAACCAAGTGCATGTTCCGATCAGCATCCCGATCAACGTCTGCGGCAACGCGGTGGCCGTTCTCGGCCACGCCATCGCCGGCTGCAAGGGCGGCGCCAAGGTGATAGGCCACTGATCAACGAAGAGAGCCCGGGTCGGCGCGGTCCGGCCCGGGCTCCCGGTCCTGGCCGGTCAGTCGGCGGATGAACCCGGCCAGGCGCACCTCCAAGGGGCGCAATCGTATGCGGGCGTCGGGTCCTGCCAGGACTCGGCGCCCGCGGCCATGCGATGAACCCCTCTCCTCATCTCTTCCGACAGGGGGTGCACTATTTGTCTGCCCTTGTCCCTTTTGTCGTTAACTCAACATGCGGCAAAGCACCGGTCACATCTGTAGTGCTGAGAGGCCGTTACGCTGGTCGGCAGTGCCATTTGCTCGACAGGGGTGTGACGTCATGGACGCAGGGGATCGCCCGGCACGGCTGACCGTCGGCGTGCTCGGCTCGGGCAAGGTCGGCTCGGCTCTCGGCGCCGCGTTGGCGCAGGCAGGACACCGGGTCGTGGCCGCGAGCGGGGTTTCGGACAACTCCCTGCGATGGGCCTCGGAGCGGCTCGGCGTCACGCTGTCGCGTCCCGACGAGGTCGTGGCGGCGGCCCAGCTGATCCTTCTCACCGTGCCCGACGACGCGCTGCCCGACCTCGTCAACGGTCTGGCCACCACAGGGGCCGACCTGAAGGGCAAGCTGCTGGTGCACACCAGCGGGGCCTACGGGCTGTCCGTGCTCGATCCGGCGGCCAGGGTCGGCGCGTTGCCGCTCGCGTTGCACCCGGTGATGACGTTCACGGGCCGCGACGACGACCTCAACAAGCTCACCGGCATCTCCTACGGCGTGACCGCGCCCGACACGCTGCGCCCCATCGCCGAGGCCCTCGTGATCGAGATGGGCGGCGAGCCGGTCTGGATCGCCGACGCCGACCGTGCCCTCTACCACGCGGCGCTGGCCGGGGCGGCCAACCACATGGTCACGCTCGTCGCGGAGTCGCAGGAGCTCCTGGGACGCATCGGCGTCGAGCACCCGGGGCGCATGCTTGGCCCGCTGCTCGGTGCCGCGCTCGACAACGTGCTGCGGCTCGGCATCGCCGGCCTGACGGGACCGGTCGTGCGCGGCGACGCCGGCACCGTGCGCAAGCATGTGGACGCGCTGATCCTTGCGGCTCCGGAGGCGGCCGACGCCTACATCGCGCTGGCCAGGCTCACGGCCGACCGCGCGCTGGCCGCGGGCCTGCTCAAGCCGGAGGAGGCGGAGCGCCTGCTCGACGCTCTCGGGGGCAACATATGGACCTGACAGCGAGGCCGTGAACAGGGAGGGCTCTATGGATCTGATCGTCGCCAGGAACCGGGACGACCTGGTCAAGGTGCGCGCCGGCGGCGAGGTGGCCCTGGTGCCGACCATGGGCGCCTTGCATGAGGGACACCGGTCGCTGATCAGGCTCGCCCGGGCCCGGGCCGATCAGGTCGTGGTCAGCATCTTCGTCAATCCCCTGCAGTTCGGGCCAACCGAGGATTTTTCGCGATATCCCCGTACGTTTGACGCCGACCTTGAGGTGTGCCGGTCCGAGGGCGTGGGCGTGGTGTTCCATCCGTCAGCCGAGGACATGTACCACCCCGATCGCCAGGTGAGCCTTCTTTCCGGCCGGATGGGCGAGATCGTCGAAGGCGCCTCGCGGCCGGGACACTTCGACGGCGTGCTGACGGTCGTGCTCAAGCTGTTCAACCTGGTCCAGCCGCACGTGGCGATCTTCGGGCAGAAGGACGCCCAGCAGCTCGCGCTGATCCGGCGGATGGTGGCGGACCTCGACGTGCCGGTCGAGATCATCGGGGCGCCCACCGTACGCGAGCCCGACGGACTGGCCCTGTCCAGCCGCAACCGCTACCTGTCCACCGCGGACCGGCAGGTGGCGCTGGCGCTGTCCCGGGCGCTGCGCGAGGGCGCCGCCGAGCCAGCCCCTTCCAGGATCCGGGCGGCCGCGCAGCAGGTGCTCGACGCGGCGGGCCCCGAGCTCGACGTGGACTACCTGGTCCTGGTGGACCCGGCGACGTTCACCGAGGTAGAAGAGTCGCACACGGGTGAGGCGGTGCTCGCGGTGGCCGCGAGGGTCGGTGGCACGCGGCTGATCGACAACGTCACCCTGACCTTGAATCCCACCTGAGGCGGATTTCCGTGACCGCCCCGGGGCATGCGCACGCCGCGCCGGGCGTTATCGTCATATTGACGAAATCGCCTCAGTGAGGAGACCCCGAATGAGCGCACCGGCGATTCCCTTGCGGCTGACCGCTCCCGCGCCCGGCTGGACCGCCGAGGCCGACCTGGTCGTCGTGGGCTCCGGCATCGCGGGCCTGACCGTGGCCCTGCACTATGCCGAGCTGGAACCGGCCGCCAAGGTCATGGTCGTCACCAAGGACGTGTTGTCGGCGGGCTCCACGCGCTGGGCCCAGGGCGGCATCGCGGCCGTGCTCGACCCGCGCGACACGCCTGAGGAGCACCTGAACGACACGCTGCTCGCCGGGGTCGGCCTGTGCGATGTGAAGGCGGTGCGGACGCTGGTGACCGAGGGCCCCGCCGCGCTGCGCCGGCTGATGGCGCGCGGGGCCAATTTCGACCGCACCCCCGACGGGAGGCTCCAGCTCACCAGGGAAGGCGGGCACCGGCGGCGCAGGATCGTGCACGCCGGCGGCGACGCCACGGGCGCCGAGGTGCAGCGGGCGCTCATCGAGGCGGTGCGGGCCGCCTCGATCGAGGTGATCGAGCACGCGCTGGTGCTCGACCTGCTCAAGGACGCCGAGGGCCGGGCCAGGGGCGTGACGCTGCACGTCATGGGCGAGGGTGCGCGCGACGGCGTCGGCGCGGTGCTGGCCAGGGCGGTCGTGCTGGCCACCGGCGGCATGGGCCAGGTGTACGCCGCCACCACCAACCCCATGGTCTCCACCGGCGACGGGGTCGCGCTCGCGCTGCGTGCCGGGGCCGTGGTGCGGGACATCGAGTTCGTCCAGTTCCACCCCACCGTGCTCTGGCTCGGGGAGGGGTCGACGGGCCAGCAGCCGCTGATCTCCGAGGCGGTCAGGGGCGAGGGCGCGGTCCTCATCGACCATGACGGCAACCGGTTCATGGAGGGCGTGCACGAACTGGCCGACCTGGCGCCGCGCGACGTCGTGGCCAAGGCGATCATGCGGACGATGCGCGCGACCGGCCGCGATCACGTCTATCTCGACGGCCGTCACTTCGGCCGGGACAAGTGGGAGAGCCGGTTCCCGACGATCTACGCGGTCTGCCGGGAGCACGGCATCGACCCGGCAACCGAGCCCATCCCGGTGGCCCCCGCCGCCCACTACGCCAGCGGCGGCGTGCGTACGGACCTGCGCGGGCGTACCTCGATCGCGGGCCTGTACGCGTGCGGCGAGGTCGCCTGCACCGGCGTGCACGGCGCCAACCGGCTGGCCTCCAACTCCCTGCTGGAAGGGCTGGTCTTCGCCGAGCGCATCGCCGAGGACATCCATCAGGCACGCCCGGCGCCGGGCGACCCGGTCGCGAGCCAGTCCGCGCCCGGGCTGGCCGACCCCAGGATCAGAACGAGGGTCCAGGCCCACATGAGCACCGGGGCGAGCGTGCTGCGCAGCCGCGAGTCGCTGCTGGCCACCGCCAGGGCGCTGCGTGAGTCCCGCTGGACCCCCGTCGAGGTGCCGCCCTGCACCGAGTCATGGGAGGCCACGAACCTGCTGACGGTCGCCACCGTGCTCACCGGCGCGGCGGCGGCCAGACTGGAGACGCGTGGCTCACACTGGCGCGAGGACCACGACACCCGTGACGACGACGAATGGCTGGGGCACCTGGACGTGACCCTGACGGAGGAAGGCCCCCGCATGACGTACACGCCGCACGGGATTCCCGCGCGCCTGACGCAGGAGCTCGCCGTCGCCGGTCTCGACGCGGCCGAGGTGGACGCGCTGATCGACCGGGCGCTCGAGGAGGACCTGCAGGACGCGGGCGACGTGACGAGCCTTGCCACCATCCCGGCCGCGCAGCGTTCGACGGCTGACGTGGTGGCACGCAAGGACGGTGTCGTGGCCGGGCTGGCCGTGGCGGAGGCGGTGTTCGTACGGCTGGGCGCGGGGCGTACCGAGCGGAGGGCCAAAGACGGCGAGCGGGTCCGGGCGGGCGACGTGCTGATGACCGTCGAGGGCCCGACACGGGCCCTGCTGACGGCCGAGCGGACCGCGCTCAACCTGCTCACCCACCTGTCCGGGGTGGCCACGCTGACCGGCAGGTGGGTCGAGGCGATCAGCGGCACGGGGGCGCGGGTGCGCGACAGCCGCAAGACGCTGCCCGGGCTGCGGGCACTGGAGAAGTACGCGGTGCGCTGCGGCGGCGGCGTCAACCACCGGATGTCGTTGTCGGACGCCGCTCTGATCAAGGACAACCACGTGGTGGCGGCGGGCGGCGTGGCCGAGGCGTTCAGGGCGGTCAGGGAGCGGTACCCGGATTTGTCCATCGAAGTGGAGATCGACCGGCTGGATCAGCTGGAGGCCGTGCTGGACGAGGGAGCCGAGGAGATCCTCCTCGACAACTTCACGATCGAGGACACCGCGCGTGCCGTACAAGTCGTGAAAAATCGGGCGAAAAACAGGGTTGCCGTCGAAGCCAGTGGGGGATTGACCTTGGAATCGGCCCGCGAGGTGGCCGAAACTGGCGTTGACTACTTGGCGGTGGGAGCGCTTACGCACTCGGCGCCGGCCCTGGACATCGCACTGGATCTGCGGGGGTAATTGATGCTGCTCACGATCGACGTCGGCAACACGCACACGGTGTTGGGGCTGTTCGAGGGCGAGGACGTCATCGAGCATTGGCGGCTGGCCACTGACGCCCGTCGCACCGCCGACGAGATCGCGGTCGTGCTCCAAGGGCTGCTGGCGCAGTCGCCGCTGCTCAAGGGGACCGACATTGATGGCATTGCCATTTGCTCCACGGTCCCGAGCGTGCTCAACGAGATGCGCGAGATGTGCCGTCGCTACTACGGCGACGTCAACGCGGTGATCGTGGAGCCGGGCATCCGCACCGGCGTGCCCGTGCGCATGGACAACCCCAAGGAGGTCGGCAGCGACCGCATCGTCAACGCGCTGGCGGCCATCGATCAATACGGCGGCCCGTGTGTCATCGTCGACTTCGGCACCGCGACCTCGTTCGACGCGGTGTCGGCCAAGGGCGAATACGTCGGCGCCGTCACCGCGCCCGGCATCGAGATCTCGGTGGACGCGCTGGCCGCCGCCGGGGCGCAACTGCACAAGGTGGAGCTGGTCAGGCCGCGCTCGGTGATCGCCAAGAACACGGTGGAGGCCCTGCAGGCCGGCATCATCTACGGCTTCGCCGGACAGGTGGACGGCATCGTCGAGCGCATGACGGCCGAGCTGGCCGACGACCCCGACGAAGTGACGGTGGTGGCCACCGGCGGGCACGCCGCGCTCGTGGTCGGCGAGTCGCGCTCGATCGACGTGCACGAGCCGTGGCTGACCCTCATCGGCCTGCGCCTGATCTACAACAGGAACACCACATAGGACAAGCGGCCCTCCGCTCGGGTAAGAGGGCCGCTTGTGCATATGACCGCGTGAGGATTACTCGCTCTCGGCGGTGTAGAGGTACTGCCAGGGGCCGCACTTCGTCGGGTAGTTGCTGTGCAGCCCGATCTGGCAGACCTTCGCCCGCAGGCTGTAGACGTCGTGCTCCTGGAAGTGGAACTTCTTGTAGCCGGGGAAGCCGCAGTACTTCTTGTAGTACGCGGGGGACCAGTCGTGGTCGAAGTCGCTGGCCTCGAACTTCACGAACGCGCACTTGCCGCCCTCGTTGTAGGTACGGTTGTCCAGGTCGTACAGCTTGCCGTAGACGTGGACCTCGTTCGACTCCCCGTCGTGGTCCCAGTCCACGGTGACCTGGCCGTGGGCCTTGGCCAGGCCGTGCTTGGCGTAGACCGGGCCCCAATACTCCGAGTAGTCGTCGTAGTCGGGCGAGGTGCTGGCTGACGCGGCGGCCGGAAGCGACAGGGCCACGGCCGTGGTGGCGGCGATGGCGAGGGCGCCCGTCGCGATCTTCTTCAACATCTTCTCTCCTTGAGCTCCCCTGGGCCGGCTCCCTGCCGGCTCCCCCCTGAGCTCGTGACTCATTGATAGAAGAGGTCTCTTGCAGCGTTCCTGCGTGCTCCCTGCAGGGGACCGACGAGTCCTTGCAGTTCGCCATATCCCCTACGCTTTGTTGTTGTGAGCGACGAACTTCCTGAGCAGATGCGGATCCGGAGGGAGAAGCTCGACCGCCTTCGCAGCGAGGGCGTCGACCCTTACCCGGTGAATTTCCCCCGTACGGCGACCAACGCCGAGGTGAGGGATAAATATCAGGGCTTGGAGCCCGACGCCGCCACCGGTGACACGGTCGCGGTCGCGGGCCGCGTCATGCTCAGCCGCGTGGGTGGCAAGCTCTGCTTCGCCACGCTCAGGGACGGCGAGGCCGATCTGCAGGTCATGATCTCGCTCGACAAGGTGGGCGAGGAGTCGCTGGCACGCTGGAAGCGCGACGTCGACCTGGGCGACCACGTCGGCGTGATCGGCGAGGTCATCACTTCCCGCCGCGGCGAGCTGTCCATCCTCGCCGAAAGCTGGCAGATCACCGCCAAGTGCCTGCGCCCCCTGCCGGAGAAGCACGTCGGCCTCACCGACCCCGAGGCCCGCGTCCGCCAGCGCTACGTCGACCTCATCGTCAACGATGAGGCCAGGAAGATGGCCCGCATCCGCAGCGCCACCGTGCGCGCGGTGCGCGACTTCTGGCACGACGAGGGCTACCTCGAGGTCGAGACGCCGATGCTGCAGCCCATCCACGGCGGCGCGACGGCCCGGCCCTTCAAGACCCACATCAACGCCTACGACATGGAGCTCTACCTCCGCATCGCGATCGAGCTCTACCTCAAGCGGCTGGTGGTCGGCGGCATCGAGAAGGTCTTCGAGGTCAACCGCAACTTCCGCAATGAGGGCGCGGACTCCACGCACAACCCCGAGTTCACCATGGTCGAGGCCTACGGCACCTACCTCGACTACAACGACATGGCGGACCTGACGCAGCGGATGTACCAGAAGGCCGTCCTGGCCGCCCTGGACACGTCCGTGGTCGTGCACGACGGCGTCGAGGTGGACCTCGGCCTCGCCCAGTGGCCGCGCATCACGCTCTACGGCGCCGTGTCGGAGGCCGTGGGCGAGGAGATCACCACCTCCACCACGCTGGAGGAGCTTCGCAAGATCGCCGACCGGCGCGAGGTCCACTGGGACCCGAAGTGGGGCTCGGGCAAGATCGTGCAGGAGCTCTTCGAGGCGCTGGTCGAGCACACGCTTATCCAGCCCACGTTCGTCATGGACTATCCGCTGGAGACCTCGCCGCTGGCCCGCCTGCACCGGGACAACCCGCTGCTGACGGAGAAGTGGGACCTGATCGGCTTCGGCACCGAGCTGGGCACGGCCTACTCGGAGCTCAACGACCCGATCGACCAGCGCCACCGCCTGATGGAGCAGTCCTTGCTGGCCGCCGGCGGCGACCTGGAGGCCATGCAGCTCGACGAGGACTTCCTGCAGGCGCTGGAATACGCGATGCCGCCGACCGGCGGCATGGGCGCCGGCATCGATCGGATGATCATGGCCTTCACCGGCAAGAACATCCGGGAGACGATCCTGTTCCCGCTGGTCAAGCCGACCCGCTGAGCCGAGAGACGGGCGCGCGGCCGGCCCCGCGCGCCCGCCGGGGCTCAAGGAATGAGAACGAGACGGCCGCGAATCCCGCCCGCCGCCAGCCTGGCGTGGGCGTCGGCCGCCTTCTCCAGCGGATACTCCTCCGCCACCCGCAACGTCAGCCGACCGGCCTCCACCAGCCGCACCGCCTCACCGAGCTGAGCCGCGTCGGCACGGAAAAACACGGTGCCCACATCGATCCCGCGCAGCCCGACCGGCGCGACTCCGGCTGTGAGCGCCACGAAGGTCCCGCCGTCACGGACCGCGTCCAGTGCGGCCAGGCCCAGCACGGCCGCGTCCACGACGGCGTCCACACCGCCGGGCACGTGCTCCCGTACCGCGGAGGCCACGTCCTCGCCACGCGCCACGAACCACTCGGCCCCGAGTCCTCGTATGAGCTCCTCGTCCCCGGCACCGGCCAGAGCAACCACCCGGACGCCTCGCAGCGCCGCCAGCTCCACCAGATAACCCCCCACGGCCCCGGCCGCCCCCGTGACCAGCAGCGTCCGCCCAGGCCGGCCTCCGGCCCGGTCCAGGGCCTGCCAGGCGGTCAGCGAGTTGAGCGGGATGGTGGCCGCTTGCACGGCGGTGAACCCGCGCGGCGCCCGCGCCACCGCCTCCGCGTCGAGCACCACGTACTCGGCCTGCGCCTTCACGGGCAGCTCCAGCCGGGCGGCGAGGCCGATCACCTCCTCGCCCACCAGGAAGCCCGCCCCGTCGCCTGCCTGGTCGACGGTTCCTGCGACGTCGAAGCCGAGACCGTACGAGTCCAGCCGCCGCGCCACGCCATAGTCGGCGAGCGTCCCGGCCGCCACCGCGAGATCGAACGGGTTCACCCCAGCCGCCGCCACCCTGATCCGCACCTGCCGTCGTCCTGCCTGCGGCACCGGCACCTCCACCAGCCGGGGAGCGCCGGAACCGCCGATGAGTGCACGCATAGTCGTCGAAGTCATGCTGCGACCCTAGGAAGAGTTGCTCTCTAATGGTAAGTAGACACCTGCAAGTGCGTAACCCACTGGGAGGAGCGAACGGATGGCCACTGAGCGCGGAGCGGCGTGCCTGGAACGTGACAGCCTGGTCTCGCGCACGCTCACACCGTCGGTGCCGGTACGCGTCGACTACGAGCTCACCCCGCTGGGCGAGACGAGCTATGGAACGCGGTGCTTGGCGCTTCATGGACCCGACCACCGTCTGGAGGTCTCCACGCCCTGAGACGACCGGCCCGGCCGCCTGTTATTGCGTTCCGTACAGGCTTGGTTATCGCCCGTGTTCAAGGTAGCGAACGATCTGGGCCCGGCGCGCGGCTCTCTGCGGACCTTCGGTAAGCATCGAGTCAAGGCTGCATAACAGGATTTCGCTCCAGCCGCTGAAACGTTCACGGTCCTCTGGAGGCACCCCGAGCATCTCGGTGATGCCCTTGACGGGCAGCGGCTAGGCGAAGCCGGAAACCAGGTTCGCCTCTTCCGGTAACGCGCCGATCAACTGGGCGATGATCGCCCCGATTCGGGGCGGAGCCATTCGACCATGCGCGGCGTGAACGCCTTGCCGACCGGAGCGCGCAGTGTGGTGTGGTCGGGCGGGTCCGTCCGGAGGACCGATTCAACGGGGTGACCTGGGTCTCCTCCGTACAGAGGGGCGGAGCCGTGGCCGAAGCGGAGCATCGCTCCGTACAGCTCGTGGGTGGTGGCGACGAGCAGCCCCGCGCGCGTGCGGAAGATCGCCCGCGGGTGCTCAGCTCGCGGTAGCGCGCGTATGGCTCGCGCAGAAAGTCCGGATCGCTCGGATCAAAACCCAGGACGCCGGCCGGGCCCATTGGACCGTTCTATGGGATCGCTCATTGTGCCGACGGTCTCGTCGCCATATGGCGAGTTCGTCACATATAACGGATCATGTCAATAGTGCCCGTCAAGTGCGAAGATTCTGGCGCTTGACGTCCTTTCCGGGATGCGTTTACCGTCTGCGAGACGAGCGGCTTTGGCCCGTTGTGAGGTCCGAGTTCTGCTGTTGGGGGGGAGGGCTCCCGATGGATGTGCTCACTGAAGGCGTCGAGCTGAGCCATGCGGATCTAGCGTTGCTGGCGGAGCTGGCCAAGGGGGTTACGGTCGATCGCGTGGGGAGACGTTTGGATATCAGTGGGCGGACAGTACGCCGGCGGTTGCGGGGCATCTGCGACCGCATCGGCGTGGCCACGGCCATCGAGGCCGTGGCCTGGGCGGCGCGGCGTCAGCTGATCTGACGCCTCAGTCGGCGATGCGCACCGCGCCGGCGTAGGGGCGGTTGGCGATCGAGGCGATGTGCACCACATCACCTGTGCGCGGGGCGTGCACCATCATGCCCCCGCCCAGGTAGATGCCGACGTGATGCAGGTCGCTGTAGAAGAACACCAGGTCGCCGGCGCGTAGCTCGGACTTGTCGATGTGCCGGCCCGCGGTCCACTGGTCACCGGTGTAGTGGGGCAGCGAGATGCCCACCCGCTGGAAGGCCGCCATCACCAGGCCGGAGCAGTCGTAGGAGCTGGGTCCCTCGGCGCCCCAGACGTACGGCTTGAGCTGCTGCGTGAGTGCCCACCTCGCGGCCTGGGCCGCCTTGCCGTTGCCGGGGATCGGCAGGTTGATGTGCACGCGCTTGCCGGCCCGGCCGGCCTCTCCCATGGCCCGCCTGAACAGGTTGCTCTCGGCCTTGGCCACCAGCGTGGTGATCTTGTCGCGCTTGCTGTCGAGGTCCGCGACGATCTTCTGCAGCTCCTCCATGCGGGTCTTGGCGCCCGCCCTGGCGCGTTCGGCGGCGTCCATGGCCTTGGCGAGCTGGTTGACCTGCTCGGCCTGCTGCTGCTCCAACGCGTATGTGGTCGCGGCCTGATCGAGGAACTTCTCGGGGTCGGTCGAGGAGGTGAAAGCCAGTGCCCTGCTCAGCCCACCGGAGATGTAGGCGTTCTGAGCGAGCAGGGCGGCCTTGGCGCGCTTGGCGGCGAGGTCCGCCTCGCTGCCGGCCAGCGTCTTCTGGGCGGCGTCGGCCGCCTTCTGCGCGACCTTGTATTTCTCCCGCTGCCCGTTGTACTGCTCGGTCAGCGTCTCGATCTCGACGTGCAGCTTCTCGACCTGGTCGGAGAGCTCCTTGAGCGAGGGTTTGGGATCCGCGGACGCCGGAGCGGCGGCGGGGATGGCGATCAGGAGCGCGGCCACTGTGATGCTCACCACGCCGAGGCGGCGTGCGAGCCAGGCCCGTTCCGGAGGGCGGGCATGCCTGCCCGCCGACTTCCCCCCACGGCCGTGCGTACGCTTCACCAACCAGCTCCTCTCATCGACGCCTACCGGGTTAGCTGACGGGTTCGGGCCGGAGCAGCCCTACCGAAGAAACTCGGATTCACCCCAGTGGTGGCGTGCGAAGCTCGCCACCGGTGGGTCCCCGGCTCCCCATGCGGGAATTGGGCGTGTCTCCCGCGTGCGCCACGCGGGGAACGTTGTCGCTGGACACTAATGCACTCCGGGTTCGTGCTCAACCAGAACTGCTCGATCTGTAGAGGTTTCACAACTGGCGGGTCACAAGGTGATCTCGTGATCAGCCATGCAGAAGAGACCTTATGTCCCCTTTGTCATCGCTTCTGCCGAACGCCGGAAGACGCCGGGCTCGCGCCCATGTGGCTCGTGGCACGTCACAGGATGGGGCCAGACATGGGAGTTAGGACCGAACCGTAATGACATCTGTACTCTGGAGAGCCATGGAACAGGTGGCCGAACTGACGACGCCGGAGACCGCGGTGGTGGTCCGGCGTGCCCGCACGCCCGACGTGCGGAGGATCAGGCGCCTGGTCGACACCTATGCGGGCGCCGGCCCCCGGCTCCTGGAGAAGACCACAGTGACCCTGTACGAGGACGTACAGGAGTTCTGGGTGGCCGAGCGGGGCGGGCGGGTGGTCGGGTGTGGCGCGCTCCACGTCCTGTGGGAGGACCTGGCTGAGGTCCGCACGGTGGCCGTCGATCCTGAGTGCCGGGGCATGGGGATCGGCCACCGGATCGTCTCCGCGCTCATCCGGCAGGCGAACGATCTGGGACTGCGGCGTGTATTCTGCCTGACTTTTGAGGTCGACTTCTTCGCGCGGCACGGCTTCCGCCCGATCCAGGGCACGCCGGTCTCGCCCGAGGTCTACGCCGAACTGCTGGCTTCGTACGACGAGGGTGTGGCGGAGTTCCTCGACCTGGAGCACGTGAAGCCGAACACCCTGGGCAACACCCGCATGCTGCTCCACCTGACATCGGGTGACGCTGGCCTTGACTAGCTGGAAAGGTGATTGTTGATACCTATGTCGATACGTTGGGCAGCACAGGGCATGTGTCCTGACACGTGCCACATGCGCACTCGAAGCGAGGTGACACGGTGAGCACCGGACAGCCGCCGTATCCACAGGACGAATCGGGCGAGAACTCTGCACCCGTCAATCCCCAGTACGGGCAGCAGAACACGGGCCGCCACCCCGGCGAGCCCGACCCCGACGTCACTGTGGTCGGCTACCGGGCGGACGACGCCTATGGCCAGCAGCCCCCATACGGCCAGCAGGGCTACGGACAGCAACAGGGTTATGGCCAGCAACAACAACAGCAATATGGCCAGCAACCCTCCCAGTACGGTCAGCAGCAGGGCTACGGCCAGCAGCCGGATTACGGTCAGCAGGCGCAGCACGGCCAGCAGGGCTACGGTCAGCAACAGCAATACGGCCAGCAGCCACAGTATGGTCAGCAGCCGCAGTCGCAGCCCGACTACGGCCAGCAGCAGGGCTACGGTCAGCAGCCGCAGTCCCAGCCGGGCTATGGTCAGCAGCAGGGCTATGGTCAGCAGGCGCAGTCCCAGCCCGACTACGGGCAGCAGGGCTACGGCCAGCAGGCGCAGTCCCAGCCCGGCTACGGCCAGCAACCCTCCTCCGGGCAGTACGGCGCCCAGCAGCCGCAGTATGGCCAGCAGCCCCAGGCGCAGCCTGACTACGGCCAGCAGCAGGGCTACGGTCAGCAGGCACAGTCCCAGCCCGACTACGGTCAGCAGGGCTATGGCCAGCAGCCGCAGTCGCAGCCGGGCTACGGCCAGCAGCCCAGCTATGGTCAGCAGGCGCAGTCCCAGCCCGACTACGGGCAGCAGCAGGGCTACGGTCAGCAGGCGCAGTCCCAGCCCGGCTACGGCCAGCAGCAGGGTTACGCTCAGCAGCAGGGCTACGACCAGCAGGGTTATGGCCAGCAGGCGCAGTCCCAGCCTGGCTACGCCCAGCCTCAGTACGGCCAGCAGCAGTACGGCGACCAGCAGTATGGCCAGGCCTACGGGCAGCCGCAGCAGGCCGCCTACGGCCAGCCGGGCTACGGCCAGGCCTACGGGCAGCCGGTCGGCGTGCAACCTCCGGGCGCACCGGCTCCGCTGGCGGAGTGGTGGCAGCGGCTGGTGGCGAGGATCGTCGACGGCGTGATCTTCGGCGTCGTGATGGGCCTGGTGTCCTTCATCTTCGGGCTGTTCCTGGTCGCGAGCTACAGCTCGACCACCGGAGCGAGCACGGGCCTGTTCGGTTCGTTCGTCATCGGCATCCTGATGTCGGTCGTCCTCACCCTCGTCTACGTCGGCTACGACTTCTTCATGCACAAGATGAAGGGTCAGACCGTCGGCAAGATGATCATGGGTATCAAGGTCGTCCAGGTCGGCGGCCCGGTGCCGCCGGGTGGCATCCCCAACGATGCGGCACTCAAGCGCGCGCTCGGGACGTGGGGTGCCTACATCCTCTATTGGCTACCCTTCGGAACCCTGCTCGCCCCGCTTCTGTGCGGCCTGAACGGCGCCTCCATGCTGTGGGACAAGCCGCTGCAGCAGACGTTCGCGGACAAGTTCGCGCGCACCGTGGTGGTGAAGATCAAGTAGTCCTCCCGCACGTAAACATAGGGGCCGGCTTCCCGCCGGCCCCTATGTTTGTCCGTGGGGCCGTACCAGAATGGGACGGAACCCGTAGCCGGAGGCGAGGTGGAGGTTATGGCCGGGACGCCGTCATGGGCGATCTCGCTGCCGGCGGAATGGTGGGAACGGCTCGCCGCCCGCCTGATTGAAGCGCTCGTCTTTGGGGTCTTCTATTACATTCTGTTCATTGCGCTCTGGGCCATCTTCCGAACTGTCGGGGTGCTGGAGGTGTTCGGCGGTCGCCTGCCCGGCGTGTGCGCGTGGTTCGGGGCCGGACTGGCTTATGCCGGCTACGACTGGCGGGCCCATTTCAGGCACGGCAGGACGTTCGGCAAGGCGATCATGCGGATTCGCCTGGCCCCGGCGAAGCTCACGCCGGGAGCGGCGCTCAAACGATCCCTGGTCTATCCGGGGCCGCTCATGCTCATGGGCATTCCAGTGGTCAATCTGCTGGCTGGAATGCTGCTGTTCGGCGTCGGGCTGCTCATCCTGATCGACAAGCCGCTGGAGCGGGGGCCGCATGACAGGCTGGCCGGAACGCGCGTGGTAAAAGATCTTCGCTGAGCCTTCCGGGGCCTGCGCCGACGCCTTATCGCAAAATTTTCCCTTGATCCGGTAAGGAGCCTGGAGAGACTGGCATTAGGCTATGGGGCGTCCGGGTTGCCGGATGTTGGCGCACCTGCCGCATGCAGGGCATCTGTGTGCCGCTATGGTCGGGTGAGGGCGGTTGTCGCCTTGCTCATGAGGACCGTCGCGCTCCTCCGGGCCGCGCACGCGCTCATATAGCGCCCCCGAAACCCCGCTAGCCGTGGAGGCGAGGACGAATGGAAGCCCTAACAGACGTATTGTCAGCGCTCATCCCCCCGGTCGTGGTCGGTGGAGCCTTCATCTTTGGCGTAGTGAAGTTGGTCCGCGCCGAGGGCCCCAGGCGGCACCGTAACGGCGAGGAGCCGGCCGAGAAGCAGAACTGATCGGCTAGTCAGCCGAATCCCCGCAGCGCTGAATTGTCTCAGGGCCTTTCCGGGTATATGTTTGGGCAGGCGAATGAAACAATGCCCGCGAAAGGATTGCGTACATGGCCAAGCAGATCCAGGAGATTCTCATCGATGACCTCGATGGGGGCGAGGCCAATGAGACGGTGAGCTTCGCTATTGACGGCTCCTCCTATGAGATTGACCTCAGCGACCTTAACGCCAAGAAGCTGAGGGACGCGCTCACGCCTTTCGTGCAGAACGCGCGCCGGGCAGGTGCCGTGGCCACGCGTCGTCGTGGCCGTGGCGGGAGCCGTGCGATGAGCCGCGAGAAGAGCTCCGAGATCCGTCAGTGGGCCAAGGCCCACGGGCTCCCGGTCAGCGAGCGAGGCCGTATCGCCTCCACGGTCGTCGAGAAGTACGAGGCGGCTCACTGATCGAGCCAACTCACGACCATGCGCTTATGATGTTCGCCTTGGACCCCGGCGGCCGCCATAAGCGCATGATCGTCTCTAGGGTGTTCCGAATGCCGGAACACCAAGAGGATGATCTCTAACTCCCCATATGCGGGCGTTTTGGCCGTGTGTTGTGGACCATGTCCGGCGTCGTTTCACCGGCAGGTGCCCGCATATGTGATGGTGTCGCGCTCCGCGCGCCCGAATGGTGAATCCCCACGATGGCCCGTTCCAGGAGAGCGGTGCTTGCGGAGGGCGGCCCGGCGTTTGCCGGGATCGAGCCGCCCGAACATACGTTGAATGAGGTATCGAGCCGCTCATCCGCGTTGAGTAAAACCTGAGACCGGCTCTAATCCGGGATCTCGACTCACGCGCGTGTGGCACCGGGCAAAACCCGCTCCCCAGGGCATGTGCCGCACAATGCCGGGGCTCCCCAGGTGCATCCTGCCGGGAATGCCGTGACCACTTGGACAGTCGTGCCTGATGAGGTCGGTAACCCGGCTGACCGGATGAGAATTTCATGAGAGTGCGGTAGGTGCCGTGTCCTGTTCAGGGCGTAGTGCGCGCACTTGGCCAACCATTGCGTGGGGACATAGGATGATTGCGTAACAGATACGGACGTGGCATCGGAGATGCGCGGGCGCGGGCCGGCTGACGCCGGTCCGCCCGAAGCGTCCGGTGGCCGGCGCGTGTTGATCTGCGTACGCCGCGGACGGCAATTTAGTGCTGCCGACGTGAAGCACCCTAAACATCGTTCGCTTGCGGCGTATCGGGAACACGTCACCCCCGAACAGTAGTTGGATGGAGGGTGAACGCCCTGCTCTCGGGGAACGTGTCTGCTATAGAGCGTGTCAGCGGCGAGTGGGCACGGTTCGCCGAGCCAGGGCTAGCATGCGGGAGGACGGGACCGGATTTACCGGCCTGACTGACCGCTCTGTGAGGAGCGACGAGATGTTCGAGAGGTTCACCGACCGAGCGAGGCGTGTTGTCGTCTTGGCCCAAGAAGAGGCCAGGATGCTCAACCACAACTACATCGGCACTGAGCACATTCTTCTTGGTTTGATCCACGAAGGTGAGGGCGTTGCCGCCAAGGCTCTGGAGAGCCTGGGCATCAGCCTTGAGGGTGTGCGCCAGCAGGTCGAGGAGATCATCGGCCAGGGCCAGTCGGCTCCGTCGGGGCACATTCCCTTCACCCCGCGGGCCAAGAAGGTCCTCGAGCTGTCGCTCCGTGAGGCTTTGCAGCTGGGTCACAACTACATCGGCACCGAGCACATCCTGCTCGGGCTCATCCGCGAGGGTGAAGGTGTGGCCGCCCAGGTGCTGGTCAAGCTTGGAGCTGATCTCAACCGTGTCAGGCAACAGGTCATCCAGTTGCTGCACGGTTACCAGGGCAAGGAGCCGGCCGCGGCGGGCGGCCCGCAGGAGTCTGCGCCGTCCACGTCCCTGGTGCTCGACCAGTTCGGCCGCAACCTGACCCAGGCGGCCCGCGAGGGCAAGCTGGATCCGGTCATCGGCCGTGAGAAGGAGATCGAGCGGGTCATGCAGGTCCTCTCCCGGAGGACCAAGAACAACCCCGTTCTCATCGGCGAGCCCGGCGTCGGCAAGACCGCCGTCGTCGAGGGCCTGTCGCAGAAGATCGTCAGGGGCGAGGTGCCCGAGACGCTGAAGGACAAGCAGCTCTACACGCTTGACCTCGGCGCCCTGGTCGCCGGCTCCCGCTACCGCGGCGACTTCGAAGAGCGCCTGAAGAAGGTGCTCAAGGAGATCCGCACGCGCGGCGACATCATCCTGTTCATCGACGAGCTGCACACGCTCGTGGGTGCGGGCGCCGCCGAGGGCGCGATCGACGCCGCCAGCATCCTCAAGCCGATGCTGGCCCGTGGCGAGCTGCAGACGATCGGCGCGACCACGCTCGACGAGTACCGGAAGTACTTGGAGAAGGACGCGGCGCTGGAGCGGCGCTTCCAGCCGATCCAGGTGGCCGAGCCCTCACTCAGCCACACGATCGAGATCCTGAAGGGTCTGCGTGACCGCTACGAGGCGCACCACCGCGTGTCCATCACCGACGACGCGCTGGTGGCCGCGGCGCAGCTGGCCGACCGCTACATCAGCGACCGCTACCTGCCCGACAAGGCGATCGACCTCATCGACGAGGCCGGGTCCCGGATGCGCATCCGCAGGATGACCGCTCCGCCGGACCTGCGCGAATACGACGAGAAGATCGCCAACGTGCGCCGTGACAAGGAGTCCGCGATCGACGCGCAGGACTTCGAGAAGGCCGCTGCCCTCCGTGACCAGGAGAAGCAGCTGCAGCTCAAGCGCGAGCGCCGGGAGAAGGAGTGGAAGGCCGGCGACATGGACGTCGTGGCCGAGGTCACCCAGGAGCTCATCGCCGAGGTCCTGGCGACCGCCACCGGCATCCCGGTCTTCAAGCTGACCGAGGAGGAGTCGCAGCGCCTGCTCCGCATGGAGGACGAGCTCCACAAGCGGATCATCGGCCAGGACGACGCCATCAAGGGCCTGTCGCGGTCCATCCGGCGCACCCGCGCCGGTCTGAAGGACCCGCGCCGTCCCGGTGGCTCGTTCATCTTCGCGGGTCCCTCCGGTGTCGGTAAGACCGAGCTGTCCAAGGCTCTGGCGGAGTTCCTCTTCGGTGACGAGGACGCGCTGATCAGCCTGGACATGTCGGAGTTCATGGAGAAGCACACCGTCTCCAGGCTGTTCGGCTCGCCTCCCGGCTACGTCGGCTACGAGGAGGGCGGCCAGCTCACGGAGAAGGTGCGGCGCAAGCCGTTCTCCGTGGTCCTGTTCGACGAGATCGAGAAGGCCCACCCCGACATCTTCAACTCGCTGCTGCAGATCCTGGAGGACGGTCGCCTGACCGACGCCCAGGGTCGGGTGGTCGACTTCAAGAACACGGTCATCATCATGACCACCAACCTCGGCACCCGGGACATCTCCAAGGGCATCGGGGTCGGGTTCGCCAAGTCCAACGACGCCGACTCCAACTACGACCGGATGAAGTCCAAGGTGCAGGAAGAGCTCAAGCAGCACTTCCGGCCCGAGTTCCTCAACCGTGTCGACGACATCGTGGTCTTCCACCAGCTCACGCCCGCCGAGATCATCAAGATCGTCGATCTGATGCTCCACCAGGTGGACCTCAGGCTGAAGGACCGCGACATGGCGCTCGACGTCTCGCCCGAGGCCAAGCAGCTGCTGGCCGACCGTGGTTACGACCCGGTCATGGGCGCCCGTCCGCTGCGGCGTACGATCCAGCGCGAGCTGGAGGACTCCCTGTCGGAGAAGATCCTTTACGGTGAGCTCCGGCCGGGGCAGGTCGTGAAGGTTGCGGTCGAGGGTGAGGGCGACAACGCCAAGTTCACCTTCCGGGGCGAGTCGATCTCGAAGATTCCGGACTCGGCGGCTGCCATCGCGGCCCCGATCCAGCACTGACGGGACCGCTTCGCGCGACGACGGCCCCCGTGTGGTCCTCACACGGGGGCTTTCGCGCGTCCGGAGGTCATACCTTCGGCCCAATCCCGGCAGCGCGTGTCTCGCGTTCCTGATGCCGACGGCGCACGCCCACTGGCGTCGCCGGCCCCAGCACGCCGCGGCGCCGGCGGGGGTGGCGTCCATGGTGCCGGCCACATCCGACGGCGGCCGTCGGCACTGCGGTGCCGACGTAGGCGCCGAGCGCGCCCCGGCCGATGTGCGCCGCGTCTGGTGTGCTCCGTGGCCGCCGTGTGCGGCGTCCATGGGTGCTGGCCGCATCCGATGGCGGGCGTCGGCGCCGCAGTGCGCGGCGTGTGATGTGCGCGGCGCCGCAGTGCGCGGCGTCCGATGTGCGCGGCGTCTGAATGTGCGCGACGAGCGCTGTGGCGCGGAAGGGGTTATGGCGCGGTAGGCGCTGTGGCGGGGCTGGGGCGCGGTAGGCGCTGTGGCCGACGTGTGCCGCGGAGCGAGTGACGCTCGATGGAGGCGTGGGGGTTGGCGCGGCCGGCAGGTATAAATACGTTAAGCGGGGCAAAGGGGGCAAAGCGGGTGAATTTGGTCGTTGCCTAATTGTTGGATGGGCGGCTATACCACCACCGCGAGTAGTACTACACTGCGTAGAGCTTCGCCAAGTCTCATCCAAGTGAGCCACAAGATCGTGTTCCTAGGTTGGGGACTGCTCCCAAGGGAGTAGCCGGGAATCAACTCAGGGCGGACGCGTGAGCCACCCAAGAGCAGGCATGCTCGACCAGGTTCGCGCTCGTCTGGGGCAGGCGACGGGAACACACAAAGCAAGCCGTGGAGGAAACCGATGCGCCTGCGTCACGATGACGGAACGCTGGTACACCTCGCCTACAACGCAGGCGTCCATCCTGCCGAGGATCTGGAAAACCTGATCGCGCACCTGACCCGCTACGCGGTCCCGGTGCGCAAGCGGCTGGGCGTGGAGCGGATGGGCATCGGGCTGTGGCTCTCGCCGAGCGTCGCCGACCACCTCACGGCCGACCGCATCGAGCTCGTACGGCTGCGCCGCTCCTTGGAGGAGCGCGGCCTCGAGGTCGTGAGCCTCAACGGCACCGGCGGCCGCAACCAGGAGGTCCCCGGCCCCGACTGGGCCAAGCCGGAGCGATACCGCTACACCATGGCGCTGGCCAAGATCCTGGCCTTCCTGCTGCCCGACGACGTGCGGTTCGGTAGCATCTCGACGATTCCGATCGGCTGGCGTCGCGACTGGCCCGCCGACCTGCACGCGATCGCCACCCGGCGCCTGGAGCGGCTCGCCCGCGAGCTGCGCGGCATCTACAGCGTCACCGGCAAGACGATCAGGGTCGGGTTCGAGCCGTGGCCCGGGTGCGTGCTGGAGACCACGGAGCAGGCGCTCGAGCGGGTGTGCGGGATCGACTCCGAGCACCTGGGCGTGTGCCTGGACGCCTGTCATCTCGCCTGCGGGACCGAGGAGGCGGGGGCGACACTGAAGGGCCTGGCGGAGGCCGGGGCCCCTGTCGTCAAGCTGGGGCACGTACACAACCACACGGGCGATACCACGAACACCGGCGCGGTGCTGCACGACACGCTGACGGCGATGTTGTCGGGCGCGGTGAGCGGGAGCGCGCACATCGAGGTCGAGACGCACAACCTGATCGTTCCCGGGCGGGCCAAGGGACCGGGCGCGCTGGTGTCGATGCTGGCCGAGGAGCTGGCCTGGGCCCGTACCAACCTCACCAGTCTGGGCCTGCAGCTGGCCGCCTGAGGGGCCTGGGCTCGTGCGAAGCTCGCGAGCCCGGGCCTTCAGCCCTTCTAGAGGGTGCCGAACCAGCCTGGCATGTCCAGGCGCCACGGGTTGGCCGGGGTGAGCTTGCGCAGGTCGGACTCCAGGGCCCGGAGGCGGTCCTCGCCCAGCTCGCCGGCCCAGCGGGCGCGCAGGGCGTCGAAGATGCGGGCCGAGCGGCCGAGCGCGTCCATCCCGTACGGAGTGAGGCGGACGATCTTGCGGCGCGTGTCACGCGGGTCGGCGGTGCGTTCGACGTAGCCGATCCGCTCCAGTGTGTCGATGGTCTTGCCGGCTGCCTGCTTGGACACGCCGAGCGTACGGCCCAGTTCGACGGCCGTGGTGCCCTCCGGCCCGATGGCCTGCATGACGAATCCGTGCATAGGGCGGATGTCCGGATGGCCCTGCCGGGACAGCTCGGCGTGGAGCTCGTCGATGAGCGCTCGGAACGCCAGCAGCAGGCGTAGTGGCAATTCGAAACCCGGGGTGTCGCTTGACATTATAGACAACCTGGTTAACTATATCGGTGGACAACGTGGTTGCCTATCTTAGGGGTTTCAAGAGATGACTGTTATTCGCGCCGCTGACGCGCGGCGATCGGAGACGGCCAGCGGGATCATGACGACGTTCGCCTCGCCGACGCAGGGCGGCGCCGAGCGCTCCCTCTGGCGCGTCGACGCCCGTCCCGGCGCCGTCGGGCCGGTGCATAACTTCGACGTCGAGCAGGTGTGGACCTGGATCGAGGGCGCGGCGACCGTCGAGCTGGGCGGGGAGAAGTACGCCGTGGCCGCCGGTGACACCGTCGTCATGCCCGCCCGGACGGCGCGGCAGGTGCTGGCCGACCCGGCCGCCGGATACACCGCCGTCGTGACGGCCTCGGCCGGCGCCAGGGCCATGTCCGCCGATGGGGCCGACCTGGGCGTTCCGCCGTGGATCGGCTGATTCGCCGCTGAACGGCTCGTGCCGCCCTGTGGGCGTGCTGAAGGGGTGGCCGGTCAGGCGTGGGGCAAGCGGTAGGTGCCGTCCTCGAGTGCTTCGGCCAGGCCGTCCGCGATCAGGCCGTCCAGGGCGCGCTCGCGTTGCACCGCGTCGTCCCACACCACGTCCAGTGCCTCCTTGGGAACCGGACCGTGGGCGGCGCGCAACACCGCGAGCAGCCGGCCGCGGCACTGGCGGTCGGTGCCCGCGTACGTCTGGCCCTTGCGCGCCGGGCCGGCGTGCGGGGGCTTGCCGGCCAGGCGCCACGCGCAGACGTCCATGATCGGGCAGTCCGCGCAACGCGGCGCCCTGGCCGTGCAGACCAGCGCGCCCAGCTCCATCACCGCCACGCCCCAGCGGGCCGCGCCCAGCTCGGGCAGAAGGCTCTCCGCCAGCCGCCGCTCGGCCGCCGACGTGGCCGTGGGCGGGTATTCCTCCGCGCGTACGGCCCTGGCGAACACCCGGCGGACGTTCGTGTCCAGAACGGCGTGCCGGCCGCCGTAGGCGAAGCTGGCGACCGCGGCGGCGGTGTACTCGCCGATGCCGGGCAGCGACAGCAGGGTCGCGTGGTCGGCCGGCACCTCGCCGCCGTGCTCGTCGGTGATGGCCCTGGCGCAGGCGTGCAGGCGCAGCGCCCGGCGCGGGTAGCCGAGCCTGCCCCAGTGGCGTACGGCCTCGCCCGGCTGCTCGGCGGCAAGATCTTTGGGGGTGGGCCAGCGGGCCATCCAGTCATGCCACACGGGCAGCACCCGGACGACCGGGGTCTGCTGGAGCATGATCTCGCTGACCAGCACTCCCCACGGCGTCGCACCGGCCGCCCGCCAGGGAAGGTCCCTCGCGTTGTCCTCGTACCAATTGAGTACAGGCCCGTGCAACGTTTTCGGATCAGCCACGCGGTCAAGGGTATGGCTCCGTGAATGATTTCGGCGTGTCGTCACTCTAAGTGCCCGCCGAATTACCATGCTGTGCGTATGGATCCGGACACGATGCGTGAGGACGGCGGTGACGTCTACTGGCGGCGGCGCATGAGCGTGCTGGTGGCGGTGCTCGTCGTGGTGGCCGTGGTGGCGTGGGCGTGTTCCAGCGGGGGCAGCGGACCGGAACGCAAGTCCAGCGCCCAGTCCTCACCGAGCGCGACGCCCACCACCGATCCGTTGCTGGCGGGCCTGCGTACGCTCGCCATGGGCACGGCCAGCCCGACACCCACCCCCAGCCCGAGCACGCCGACCCCCGTCGCGCGCCACAAACGGCCCGGCGAGCCCTGCGCCGAGGAAGATCTGGTGCTCAGCCTCCAGGCCGGCAAGGACAAGATCTACGCAGCCGGCGCCCAGCCCGCCTTCGTGGTCACGCTGGTGAACACGGGACCCGTGATGTGCACGGCCGACGTGGGACCGCGGGCCATGGAGATCCGCATCACCTCGGGCGCGGATCGCATCTGGTCCACGGCCGACTGCGTCAGCGGCCCGGGAACCGACATCAAGCAGTTGCAGCGGGGCGTGCCGTACGTGCGGACACTGAGCTGGGACCGCCGCCGCTCCAGCAGCGACTGCCGCTCCACCCCGGCGGCCGCCCTGCCCGGCACCTACGTGGCCACTGTCCGCCTGGGCAAGCTACGCAGCACCAAGGGCGTCTTCCACCTGCGCTAGATCGTCAGAGTCGGGTTATACGTAGCGTTCGAGGATGGAGGATTCGGCGAGGCGGGACAGGCCCTCGCGGACACTGCGGGCGCGGGACTCGCCGACGCCGCCCACCGCCTGCAGATCGTCGATGCTGGCCGCCAGCAGCTTCTGCAGGCTGCCGAAGTGGTTGACCAGGCGGTCCACCACCGTCGCGGGCAGGCGGGGGACCTTGGCGAGCAGGCGGAATCCGCGCGGGCTGACCGGGCTGTCCAGCTTGTCGGAGCCGTGGTGGCCGAGGACGTGGGCGACGGCCGAGAGGTCCAAGAGCTCGTTGCCTGACAGCGTGTCGAGGTCGTGCATCGCGTCCACCAGGCGCCTCTGGCGGCGCGCGGAGGGGGCGGGGAGGTAGTCGCGGATCACCAGCTCGCGTTCGGAGTCCACACCCGCCACGAGCTCGTCGAGCTGCAGGGACAGCAGGCGGCCGTCGGTGCCCAGCTCCACCACGTAGCCCTTGATCTCGTCGGAGATGCGCCGGACCATTTCGAGGCGCTGGACGACGGCGGCCACGTCTCTGACGGTGACCAGGTCCTCGATCTCCAGAGCCGACAGGGTGCCGGAGACCTCGTCCAGGCGGTGCTTGTAGCGCTCTAGGGTGGCCAGAGCCTGGTTGGCCTTGGAGAGGATGGCCGCGGACTCCTCCAGCACGTAGCGAATGCCGTCAAGGTAGAGCGCGATGATCCGCATCGATTTGCTGATCGCGATGATGGGCAGCCCGGTCTGCCTGGCGACCCGCTGGGCGGTGCGGTGGCGGGTGCCGGCCTCGTCGGTGGGGATCGCGGGGTCGGGCACGAGGTGCACGGCGGCGCGCACGATCTTGTGGTCGTCGCTCAGCACGATCGCGCCGTCCATCTTGGCCAGCTCGCGCAGCCGGGTGGCGGAGAAATCGA
This sequence comes from Nonomuraea turcica, assembly GCF_030718205.1. Taxonomy (GTDB): domain Bacteria; phylum Actinomycetota; class Actinomycetes; order Streptosporangiales; family Streptosporangiaceae; genus Nonomuraea. The sequence continues at coordinate 27,197 of NZ_JAUZQF010000006.1, read as the reverse complement.
CGTCGAGCTCGAAACCGCCGCTGCAGAGCTCCTCGACATCCCGGTTGTAGCCGAGCACGATCAACCCGCCGGTCTGCCCACGCAGAATCCGCTCGAGGCCGTCGCGCAACGGTGTGCCCGGGGCCACAGCGGCCAGGGCTTCGCGACGACGTTCGTCCAGACTCCTATCCACCTGACCCCCGTGTCGATCGGTCAACCGTCAGCTTAGCCGTGCTATGTGACGTGTGTGAGTGCGTCCCAGACGTTCTCCGCCTGAACCACCTCGAACCCGGGCGCGAACGCCACAGGCCCCACAGGCACCAGAGCACGCTGCCCGCCCCGCCGCCGGGCGTCGTCTTCCAAGGACCCGGCCGGTACGAGTGCGCGTTTGAAACCCAGCCTGGCCGCCTCGGTCAACCTCCTGCGTACGTCCTTGACTGGGCGCAGCTCACCGGCCAGGCCCACTTCGCCCAGGGCCACCAGTCCCGGAGGCAGCGGCTTGTCGCCGGCGGCGCTGGCCACCGCGAGCATGACCGACAGATCCACGGCGGGGTCGGCCAGTTTGATGCCTCCCACGGTCGCGGTGAACACGTCGCAGCCGCCGAGGCGGGCGTTGAGCCGGCGCTCCAGGACCGCCAGGATCATCTGCACACGGTAGGTGTCGAGGCCGGAGGAGGTGCGCCGGGGCTGTTGCGCATCGGTGCGCGCGACCAGGGCCTGGACCTCGGCGGGCAGCGGGCGGGTGCCCTCGACCGTGACCGTGACGCAGGTGCCGGGCACCGGCTCGCTGCGCCGGGAGACGAACAGGCCGCTCGGGTCGGTGATGCCTTCGATGCCGCGCTCGTGCAGGTCGAAGCAGCCGACCTCGTCGGTGGGGCCGAACCGGTTTTTGATCGCGCGCACCATGCGGAGCCTGGAGTGGCGGTCGCCCTCGAAGTTGAGCACGACGTCGACCAGGTGCTCGAGCGTGCGGGGGCCGGCGATCGAGCCTTCCTTGGTGACGTGGCCGACGAGCACCGTGGCCATGTTGCGGTCCTTGGCCAGACGCACGAGATTGGCGGCCACCTCGCGCACCTGCGTCACCCCGCCGGGCACGCCGGTGGCCTGCGCGGAGCCGACCGTCTGCACCGAGTCGACGACGAGGAGCGTGGGCTGGACCTTCTCCACGTGCGTCACCAGGGCCGACAGCTCGGTCTCCGCGGCGAGGTAGAGGTTGGGCTCGATCGCGGCGATGCGGTCGGCTCGCAGCCGCACTTGGGCGGCCGACTCCTCGCCCGTCACGTAGAGCACGGTCTCGCGCTGGGCGATGCGGGCGGCGGCCTGCAGCAGGAGCGTGGACTTGCCGATGCCGGGCTCGCCCGCCAGCAGCACGACCGCGCCGGCCACCAGCCCGCCGCCGAGCACCCGGTCGAGCTCGCCCACGCCGGTCGTGCGCGCGGCCGCGACCTCGGCCTTGACCTGCCCGATCGGGACGGCGGGCGCGTTGGTGGCGCCGCCTTGGACGATGGTGACGCCGGCCCGGGCGCCTTCCTCGTCGACCGTGCCCCACGCCTGGCACTCGCCGCACCGCCCCACCCATTTGGTGGTGCGCCAACCGCATTCGGCGCAGCGGTATCCGGGCTTCTGGGCTGACTTGGCCATGCCGAGCAGGGTAGCGGCACGAGCCGACAATCTTGGCTAGACGAGGCCCAGGTCGGACTCCAGGAGGCGCTTGGGCTTGGCGCCGACCACGCGCTTCACCGGCTCGCCGTTCTCGAACAGGATCAGCGTGGGGATGCCCATCACGCCGTACTTGGCCATGATCTCCGGGTTTTCGTCGGTGTTGAGCTTGCCGATCGTCAGGCCGCGCTCGGCCTCGATCTGCTCCAGCACGGGCGCCACCATCCGGCAGGGACCGCACCACTCGGCCCAGAAGTCCACCAGCACCGGCCGGTCGCTCTTGAGCACCTGCTCGTCGAAGTTTTCAGTCGTCAATGTGATCATGTTTCATCCCCTGACAAAGCAACCTGGGCACGATTGGGAGAGCTGGGCGGCCACCTCGGCGCGGCGGGTGAGCAGGAGACGGATCTCCTCGTCGATCTCGGCCAGCTTGCGCTGGTAGACCTCGACGGACTCGGCGCACGAGCCGCCCGTGCTGTGCCCGCTGCGCAGGCAGTCCACGAATGGCCGGGTGTCCTCCAAGGTGAAGCCGACGGCGAGCAGGGCCCGGATCTCGGTGACCAGCTTGACGTCGTCCTCGGAGTATTGCCGGTAGCCGTTGGATCCGCGCCGTGCGCTGAGCAGCCCGTGCTGCTCGTAGTAGCGGAGCGAGCGGGTGCTCACTCCGGTGCGTTCCGCCAGCTCTCCGATGCGCATACCCCCAAGGGTAAACTTTGACACTGACGTCAAGGTCAAGCCCTGGGGGCTCAGTAATAGCGCCAGCGCAACACGTTCGGATAGGGCAGCTCCAGCCCGGGTGTCTCGGCGATGGCCTGCTCGGCCACCTCGGGTGCGAACTCGATGCGCAGCACCGCCTCCAGATCCGCCCGCCGCTCGAAGGCCATGCGCAGGTCCAGCGGCTGACGCTGCCACCCGTGGAGGTCCCAGAACGCCTCGACCTCGCGTGGCGAGTACGTCGGCACGGTGCGCGAGAACCACCGCCCGAACGAGCCCCGCGTCGCGTCCAGGTCGATGACGAAGGCCGCACCGCCGCGGCGTACCACCCTGGACAGCTCCCGGAGCCCCGGCTCGCAGCCGGGGCCGAAGAAGTACGCCCAGCGCGCCATCGCCACATCCACACTCGCGTCCGGCAGCGGCAGGTCCTGTGCCGCGGCGGCGTGCACGCTCACGTTGGCCAGCGCGGCGCACCGGCGGCGGGCCAGCATGGCCAGGTCGCCGTGCGGCTCGACGCCGATCACGCTCGCGGCTGACCTGGCCAGCACGGGCAGGTGGTAGCCGGTGCCGCAGCCGATGTCGAGCACGGTGGCGGCGTCCCAGGGGCGCAGGGCGCGCATCGCCGCGTCGGCGGCGCCCTCGGGATCGACGGCGCGGTTCTCCACCTCGTAGACCTGGGGTGTGTTCCAGATGTTGGGGCTCGGGATCGCGCCTTTGGCTATCCGTGGCATGCCCCAACGGTAGATGCACAACCTCCGTGGTGAGGCGGCTCACCACAGGGGCTAGCGCGCCATATCCGGTTCTCCGGCTTAGGCTGGCAGCGTGGCTGATGTCATCCGCGTGCCCAATGCGAAGATCGCATTGTCCACTGCTTCGGTATATCCGGAACGCACTCCTGACGCGTTCGAGTTGGCCGCCCGCCTGGGCTATGACGGCGTAGAGATCATGGTAGGCGCCGACCCGGTGAGCCAGGACATCGACGTGATCGAGCGGCTCTCCGAGCACTATCAAGTTCCTGTCCTGGCCATTCACGCCCCCTGCCTGCTGGTGACCCAGCGGGTGTGGGGCCGGGACCCCTGGGCCAAGCTGGTCAAGGCACAGAAGGCGGCCGAGCGCCTGGGCGCCTCGACAGTCGTGGTGCACCCGCCGTTTCGCTGGCAGCGCGACTACGCGCGGGACTTCGAGGTGGGGCTGGCCAGGATGCGCGACGAGACGGACGTCACGTTCGCGGTGGAGAACATGTTCCCGCTGCGGGCCAGGGGCAACGACGTGGTGCCCTACTCGCCCGGCTGGAACCCGATCGACTACGAGTTCCCCCAGGTCACCCTGGACCTGTCGCACACGGCCGTGTCCGGCTCGGACGCCATGGAGATGGCCGCCAAGCTCGGTGACCGGCTGGCGCACCTCCACCTGGCCGACGGCATCGGGGTGACGAACAAGGACGAGCATCTGGTGCCGGGCAGGGGCAACCAGCCCTGCGCCCAGATGCTGGAGCGCCTGGCCAAGACCGGCTACTCCGGCCTGGTCGTGCTCGAGATCAACACGCGCAAGGCGGCGAGCCGTACCGAGCGGATCGACGATCTGGCCGAGGGGCTGGCCTTCGCGCGGCTGCACCTGGCGGCGTCTACATGAACATCGGGCCGATGAGGGATCTTGGCAGGGTGTTCGACCGCGTGGCCGACGCCTACGACGCGGGCCGGCCCAGCTACCCCGACGAGATGTATCGCGCGGTGAGCGAGCTGACCGGCGTCGACCTGGACGGCGCCACGACCGTGGACGTGGGGGCGGGCACGGGCATTCTGACGCGGGCGCTCAGGGCGCGTGGCTCGCACGTCATCGCGGTCGATCCGGCTGCGGAGATGCTGGCCAGGCTCATGTCCAGGTCCGCGAACGGCACGCCGGCCGTCGCGGCGGTGCAGGGCGACGGCAACGCGCTGCCGCTCGCGGACGGGGTGGCCGACCTGGTGGCGTACGGCCAGTCGTGGCACTGGCTGGACCCGGTGGTCTCGATCGCCGAGGCCAGGAGGGTGCTGCGGCGGCGTGGCGCGATCCTGGGCTGCTGGAACTTCCACCACGCCGCCCAGGCGGACTGGCTGGCCGCCTACGAGGCCCGCCTGGCCGAGGAGGTCCCCGCTTACTGGGGGCCGGCCGTCGAGGAGTGGTCGGTGCCGCCCATCGCCTCGGCTTTCGAGGTGATCGAGGAGCGCTGGATCCCGTGGACGCGGCTGGTCGGCATCGAGGACTTCCTGCTGGACCTACGCTCGCACTCGTACATGGCGGCGCTGTCGCCGCAGGCGGCCGGCGCGCTCGTCGAGCGGCAGCGGGCGGAGTTGCGCGAGGAGTTTCCGGAGGGCGTGTTGTCGGTGCCGATGCGGGTCTATCTGGCGGTGGGCCGGTGAGCACGCGAGGCGTTTGGCGACCGAGCCGGCCTCGCGGAGTGAGGCCATGAGCACAGTAAAGCGGCGCCCGGGGCGTCGGCCCGGGTCTGCCGACACGCGTGGAGAGATCCTGGCGGCGGCCAGGAAGGTCTTCTCCGAGAAGGGGTTCGACAAGGCCACGGTGCGCGGTATCGCCAGGGAGGCCAAGGTCGATCCCGCCCTCGTGCACCACTACTTCGCGACGAAGGAGGGCATGTTCGCGGCGGCCATGCAGCTGCCGGTCAGCCCCGAGACCGTCATCCCGCTGCTGCTGGAGGGCCCGCGCGAGGAGATCGGCGAGCGGCTGGTCCGCATGATCCTGCGCGTCACCGCCTCGCCGGAGACGCGCGAGCCTCTGGTCGCGCTGATCCGGTCGGCCATGACCAACGAGCAGGCGGCCGCGATGATGCGGGAGTTCATCACCAACGCCCTGCTCTACCAGGTGGCCGGCCGTCTGGAGGTGCCGCACCTGCGGATCGAGGCCGCGTTCGCCCAGATGTTCGGCGTGATCCTGGGGCGCTACGTGCTCAAGCTGGAGCCGCTGGCGAGCGCCGATCCCGAGGAGCTGGTCGAGTTGCTGGGGCCGACCATCCAGAGGTACTTCGCCGGCTAGAGCATTGTTCTACGCAGCGCGGTGACCTTAGGGTATGTCGCGTACCCTGGCAAAGTTACTCACGGGTAGGATCAGGGTAGCGGTCGGTGGTTCGGGTGACCGTACGCTGGCAGCCAACGTCGTCTGTGGGAGGAACCCGTGCTCTGGGTAGCCATCATCGGACTCGTCATGACCGTCCTGGCGGTGGCCGTCGCCGGCCGCAGGGCGCTCTTCCTGTACAAGCTGGCGACCGTGGGCCCGCCCGCACCTGAGCGGATCGACTACGCCAAGACGCACGCCGCCGACGAGGCCAAGGCGCAGCTGGTCGAGGTGTTCGGGCAGAAGAAGCTGCTCAAGTGGACGCCGTCGGGCACCGCGCACTTTTTCGTCATGTGGGCGTTCTTCATCCTGCTGACCGTCTACATCGAGGCGTACGGCGCGATCGTCCAGGGGGCGATCACCGGCCGGCCCGACTTCCACATCCCGCTCATCGGGACCTGGGGCGTGCTGGGCTTCTTGCAGGACTTCATCGCGGTGGCGTGCCTGGCGGGTCTCGCGGTCTTCGCGGGCATCCGGATCAAGAACGCACCCGAGAAGCTCGGCCGCAGCTCGCGCTTCTCCGGCTCCCACCTGGGCGGCGCGTGGCTCGTGCTGTTCATGATCTTCAACATCATCTGGACGCTCTTCCTGGCCAGGGGCGCGGCGGCGGCCAACGGGAACTTCCCGTACTCCTCGGGCGCCTTCGTCTCGCTGGCGCTCGGCGACGTGCTGCCGCAGAGCGGGCTGCTGGAGGAGATCGCGCTGCTCCTGCACATCGGCTTCATGCTGGTGTTCCTGGTGATCGTGGTGCACTCCAAGCACCTGCACATCTTCACCGCGCCGCTGAACGTGCTGTTCTCGCGCCGCCCCGACGGCCTCGGCGCGGCAGTGGAGATGCGGGTGGACGGCAAGCCGGTGGACTTCGAGGACGAGGACCTGGACCCGGAGCGGCTGGGGCGCGGCAAGATCGGCGACACCACGTGGAAGGGGTTCCTGGACTTCTACTCCTGTACGGAGTGCGGTCGCTGCCAGTCGCAGTGCCCGGCGTGGAACACGGACAAGCCGCTGTCGCCGAAGATGCTCATCCTCGACCAGCGTGACCACGCCTTCAAGGTGGCGCCCTACCTGATGGCGGCGAGCACGGAGCACGCCGACAAGGACGTGCTAGCGCTGCTGGAGAAGCCGCTGGTCGGCGAGGAGGGCGTGATCCACCCGGACGTGCTGTGGTCGTGCACCAACTGCGGCGCGTGCGTCGAGCAGTGCCCGGTGGACATCGAGCACATCGACCACATCCTCGACATGCGCCGCTACCAGGTGATGGTCGAGTCGTCGTTCCCATCCGAGGCGGGGGTGATGGTCAAGAACCTGGAGAACAAGGGCAACCCGTGGGGGATGTCCGAGATGAAGCGGGCCGACTGGATCGAGGAGCTCGACTTCGAGGTCGAGGTCGTCGACGAGAAGATGCCCGAGGACGCCGAATACCTGTTCTGGGTGGGCTGCGCGGGCGCGCTGGAGGACCGAGCCAAGAAGACCACCAAGGCCGTGGCCGAGCTGCTGCACATCGCGGGCGTGAAGTTCGCGGTGCTCGGGCCGATGGAGGCGTGCACCGGCGACCCGGCCCGCCGCCTGGGCATGGAATATCTGTTCAACATGCTCGCCCAGCAGAACATCGAGACGCTGAACGAGGCGGGCGTCAAGAAGATCGTCGCCACCTGCCCGCACTGCTTCAACACGCTCGCGAACGAATACCCACAGCTCGGCGGCACGTACGAGGTCGTGCACCACACGCAGCTGCTGTCGAAGCTGGTGGACGAGGGACTGCTCACCCCGATCACGCCGATCGAGGAGAAGATCACCTACCACGACCCGTGCTTCCTCGGCCGCCACAACAAGGTTTACTCCCAGCCCCGCGACATCATGTCCAAGGTGCCCGGCGTCACGACGCAGGAGATGCACCGGCACAAGGACCGCGGCTTCTGCTGTGGCGCGGGCGGCGCGCGCATGTGGATGGAGGAGCGCATCGGCAAGCGCATCAACACCGAGCGCGTGGACGAGGCGCTGACCACCAACCCGGACACCGTGTCCACGGCCTGCCCGTTCTGCATGGTGATGCTGGGCGATGCGATCAACGAGAAGAAGAACAACGGTGAGGCCAAGGAGTCGCTGGAAGTCGTGGACGTGGCTCAGCTCTTGATCAAATCGGTCAAAGGCGCTTCCTGACCGGGAAATGTCGGACTCCTCCACACGTGTGGTGGAGGAGTTTCGCATGTCAGCAGGGGTGGTTACAAGAAATCAACCATCCACATAACGGGAAAATCACGGTAACCTCAACGTCGCATGGCTCTATTCGACGGGGAGGGGGCTCGTGATGGGCGTCGTCGTCACCGACGCCGAGGTCACCCTGGCTGACGTGCTCTCCTTGCGACTGGCCATCGACGAACCACTACAAGAGGGCACAGAGCTCGTCCTCAGGAACCGCACCACGGGGGTGGAGCGCGACGTGCGGCTCGGCACCCGGGGCGCGCGATCGCGCGAGGCCACGCTGGCGGTCTCGCTGGCGCCGCTGGACCTCAGTGCCGGGCGCTGGGATGCCTACCTGCGGGGGGCGAACGGCAAGCGCAGCAGGTTGCGCAGCGTCGATCCCGGCTTCTCGCTCGACCACCTCGACGCCTACGCCCTGTGCAAGCGCACCCTGGCCTACCGCTCCTATCGCACCCGCAACGGGTTCCTCGCGCTGAAAATCTCCGACGCGGAGCCCGCCGCCGAGGTCCGAGCGATCTGGTTCAGGGAAGGCCGCTTCGAGGTCATGGGCCTGCTGGCCTACTCCGGGCTCGAGGACGACGACTCCCGCCACGAGGCCACGCTGACGCTGGACCGCCGGCAGACCAGCGCGCGGGTGACGGCCACGGCCTTCGTCCAAGGTGTGCGCTTCCACGCCGCCTTCTCCCTCGTGGACGTGGTGGCCGCCGACCCCACGAGCTCCGACACCGCGGCGGGCTCCGGCACCTGGGAGCCGGCGCTGCAGGTCGAGGGCGTGCCCACGCCGCTGAAGCTGGGCGCCTGGCTCGACGACGTGGACGGCAAGCGCCGCCGGCTGCACTACCCCTCGGCCAAGGTGGACGGCGTGCCGATCAAACCCTGCTACACCGCCGACGACGAGCTGCGCATCGAGGTGGGCGGATGAAGGTCAGCCTGGTCCTGCCCTCCGCGTACGGCATGCGGGGCGATGTGCGAGCCACGCTCAACCTCGCCTCGGCGCTGGCGAAGCGGCACGAGGTCGAGGTGATCAGCGTACGGCGGCAGAAGGAGAAGCCGTTCTTCCCCGTCGACTCCGACGTGGCCATGCGCAGCGTGGTCGACGCCCGGCCGGGCGTCAGGCACCTGCTGCCGCGCGGCCAGGTGCGCACCGAGGTGGCGCTGTGGCGGGTGCTGCGCGGGCTCAAGTGCGACGTGCTGATCACCACCCGGCCGGCGCTCGGCGTCCAGGCCGCCAGGCACGCTCCCCGCGAGATGCTGAAGATCGCCAGGGAATGGTCGCGGCCGGCTGTGCCCGCGCCCGTGAAACGCTTCTATCCGCGCCTGAACGCCGTTGTGACGGCCACGGAGTCGGCTCAGGAGGAGTGGACCAGGCTCCTGGACGGCGGGCCCGTCGTGCACTCCGTACAGGACGCGCTGGCGGCCGGTCCGTGGCCGCGCTCGCGGATGGACAACAGGATCGTGGCCGCCGGCGGGCGGTGGGTGCCGGTCAAGGCGTACGACCGGCTGATCAAGGCGTTCGCCATCGTCGCCGACAAGCGGCCCGACTGGCGGCTGCGGCTCTACGGCGGCGGCCCGGAGGAGCGGCGGCTGCGCGCGCTGGTGCGCGAGCTCGACCTGCACAACCACGTCTACTTCATGGGCACCACGCCGGACCTGGCGGGCGAGTTCGCCAAGGCGTCGATCGTGGCCAACACCTCGCGGGCCGAGGACCAGTCCATGACGGTGCTCGAGGCCATGGGGTGCGGGGTGCCGGTGGTGGCGTTCGAGGGGGCCAAGGGGCCGACGGAGTTCGTGGCCACGGGCTACAACGGGATTCTGGTGCCTCAGCCCGACGTGCCCGAGTCCGGCACCACGTCCGACGTGCCCAGGTCCGGCACCGTATCCGACGTGCCCGGGTCCGGCACCGTATCCAACGCCGACCCGCAACTGTTCGCCGCGGCGCTGCTCGCGCTGATCGACGACGAACGCAGGCGGCGCTCGCTCGCGGCAGGGGCGCTCGACACGGCGCTGCGCCACTCGGTCGGCGAGGTGGCCGATCAGTGGGAGAAGCTGATCACGGATCTCCACTGAGGGATACCGGTTCCGGGTACCGTAGAGGCATGCATGGGTACAGCGGAGACAAGCAGGCCTATCTGACGCGGCTCAGGCGCATCGAGGGTCAGATCAGGGGCCTGCAGCGCATGGTCGATGACGACGCATACTGCATCGACGTGCTCACCCAGGTCTCCGCGGCCACGCGGGCGCTGCAGGCGGTGGCGCTGGGGCTGCTCGAGGAGCACATCTCGCACTGCGTGGCCGACGCGATCAACACCGGCGGGCCCGAGGCCGAGGCGAAAGTGAAAGAGGCCTCCGCGGCGATCGCGCGCCTCGTCCGTTCGTAAGTCTCCGTCTCGTAAGTCTCCGTCGAATGTGAGGATGCCTCATTTGTACGGAGGAGACCGATGGGGGCAAGTGACTAGTTATGCGAAACCCCGGGAACTAGGTCCCCGGGGTCAGTAATCGTGATGGTCGTATGGTCCTTCAGCGGCTCGCCGAAGTCCGCAATCCGAGCGCGTCGTCGAGTTCGTCCAAGGTCAGCCGCCGCTCGCTGACAGCCACGGCCGTGAGCACCTCGGCGTAGAGCGCAATCTCGTCCAACGCGACACGGTCGTGGACCCGAGAGTCCAGGTCGTCGTGCCCCACCGCGTCGTCCTTTCCTTCCGCAGCCCACACCCTCTACGAGGTTACGGTGCGGCCCCTTCCGGCGACATGGCCCATCGGAGTCATTCCTTTCCGTGCCGCGGAGCCCCAGTGGGATCATTTCCCGAATCCGAGATCACAATTCAGCGTATTTCCTGTTACCTGGAGTGTTAGAACGATATAGGGGTGGTTAGGGTGAAATAGCGGGATAAGTGGTTTAGTAGTGACCTGTGTCATGTTCATGATGATCGTCGCGTTCGTGGACGAGCTTCTGCACAAGCGCCGACTGCCCCGCCAGCCCGCGCTCGGGCACCTTGGCGCCGGTCAGCCTGCCCCACGCCAGCCCCGTCGCGTACGCGGCCCCGAGCACAGCCGCCGCGCTGGCCCGGTCCGGCGGCGCCACCTCCAGCACCGGCGAGGGGGCGATCGACACCCCGCCGGGCCGTCCCTGCGCGGGGAACCCGTCCGGCGCGGTCGTCTCCCCCGCGGAGGTTCCGGTGAGCCCGGCCCGCTCCAGCTCCTCGTATGCCATCCTGAGCCGGTGATCCAGCCGCGCGGGCAGCAGACCCCTGGAGTCCGACAGATCGGCCAGGAACGCCGCCGTGGACCGCGGCGGGTGCGGCATGAAAGCCAGCGCCTCGGCCAGGTCGTAGACGGAGTGGGAGAAGTGCGCCTCGGGATCGGTCTCCACCAGCAACGCCCGGCTCAGCCGCGCGGGACAGCGGCCCAGCCAGACCTGGCGCACCACCTCGTCGCCGGGCGAGGTGTCGTCGAGCCCGGACCGGCGCAGCATGGGCTCCACCATGGTGAGCAGCGCCAGCGCCCGCGGCCTGAAACGGGTGTCGGACAGGAGGATCTGCGCCGTGTCGGCCATGACGGCGGCGAGCCTGAGCGCCTCGCGCGTGCGGCCGGCCCGCGCCCGCTCCGCCACCAGCGTGACGAGGTCGAGCAGGGGCGGCGCGGGCAACCAGCGCACCCACTCGTCGCCGGGCAGCGGGCGGCGCAGGTATTCGCCGAACACGGTGATCAGCCGCTCGTTGCCGTCGAAGGCAGGCGCGTACGCGCACCACATGATCGTGCCCCAGACCGCCGCCACCGTGCTCGGCACGTCGGAGGCGAAGATCTCGTCGAACGCCGTCAGGGGATAGTCCAGCTCCGACTTGCGCCCGCTCGCCCGCACCAGCACCCTGACCTGCTCGGTCAGGTCCGCCGACACGTCGGGGCCGATGAACGCCTGGGTGGAGCCCGGCTCGGCGTGGAAGTCGGGACCGTACGGGAGCACCGCGTCCGGCAGCACGGCCGCGGCGTGCTGGACCTGCCGGGCCCGTGTGCTCCGCGGCGGCGCCGCCAGGCGCCAGCAGCCGTCGGCGGGGTCGTACAGGTGCCAGCGCGCGTGCGCGCCGAAGAGCCAGCGGTCGCCATCTGGGGTCACAAGAATCCTGGCGGCCAGGACGTGGGCGCGATCGGGCACGGAAAGCCCTTGCCAGCGCGGGTCCGCGACCATCGCGCGGACCTCCGCCTCGGCAGAAGTGAACGCGTCCCAGGGTGGCACGGGCGTCATGGTACTGGGAGCCATCGGATCAACCATCGGCATTTCACGGCAGAATGTCCGCTATGAGGGCGAAGGTAGCAGGGACGTTGGCGGTCGCGAGCGTGCTCGCCGGTTGCGGCACGACTACCTCGGCACAGCCGACGCCCAGCGGTCCCGGACTGGTCACCCTGGACAAGGTCACCCCGCCGGCGCCCGGCGGGGAGGTGGGCCAGGCCTCGACGGAGTTCGCGAACGCGACCGACCTGTCCCTGTGGACGAAGCTGAGCGAGACCGAGAAGGACGTCGACAGGATCGCCAAGTGGGACGTGAACAAGACCGTGAAGGGCTCGATGTATCTGGAGCCCAAGACCTCGGCCTGGTTCGACGGCTTCCGCGGCCCCTTCGTCTACCAGGAGCTCGCCGGCGACATCGTCATGCACGCCCGGGTCAAGGTCGAGGGCAAGAGCGGCGGCCAGCCCAAGCGCAAGTTCTCCCTCGGCGGCCTGATGGCCCGCCAGCCCGACTCGTACACCACGCCCAACTGGGTGTCGGTCACCACCGGCACTGCCGAGAAGAGCGGTCAGGTCGAGGTGAAGTACACCAAGGACGGCAGCTCCAAGCCGAAGGAGCTGGCGGTCAAGAACGGCTGGGTGGAGCTCGTGCTGGCCAGGGTGGGCCGCGTCTTCGTCGCCTTGTACAAGGAGGACGGCGGCAAGTGGAAGGTCGGCAACCGCTGGCCCTCGACCCTGCCTGACGTGCTGCAATGGGGCGTCACCGCCTATACGGACTGGGACAGCTACAACACCCTCAAGAAGGACGCGGCCAAGGCCAACGCCAAGCAGGTCAGCGGCCGGCCCGACCTTGAACTGACCGTCGACTTCGTCCGGTTCCTGCGGCCCGAGCTGCCGGAGTACGCCGACCCGCTCAACAACGCGTCGGTGTCCGACGAGGTCCTGATCAAAGCGATGACGCCTGCCGGTGCCTGAGCGCCTTGGCGATGTAGTTGTCCGGCGTGCGGGCGAAGGACGCCCGGTCGTCGTCGGTGAGCTCGCGCACGATCTTCCCGGGCACGCCGGCGACCAGCACGCCGGCCGGGATCTTCTTGCCAGGGCCCACCAGCGCTCCGGCGGCGACCAGTGTGCCCGCCCCGATGCGGGCGCCGCCGAGCACGATCGCGCCGATGCCGATCAACGCGCCGGACTCCACGTGGGCGCCGTGGACCATGGCCTTGTGGCCCAGGCTGACCCGGTCCTCCAGGACCGCGGGCTCACCCGGGTCGGAGTGCAGGCAACACAGATCCTGTACGTTGCATTCCTGGCCGATTTCGATCCGCTCGTCGTCGCCGCGGAGAACGGAGCCGTACCAGATGCTGGACGCCCGGCCGATCCGGACCCTGCCGACCACGGTCACGCCGTGCCCTATGTACGCCTCGGGATGTATGTCCGGGACTGCTCCGTTGTCCAACGCTGCTATGTACACCCGTCACATCGTAATTCCCGAGCTCCGTGGCTCCACTATGGCGTTCCGGTTGCGGACGTGGGCAGATGGCAGGAGAGTCGTTTCCTGACGTCTCGTCGTCAGACCCTCACAACCCGCAGTTTCCCCCCGCCTCACGCAAACCACCTTTAGGTAACCCCCATGATGAACCAGCACGAGAGCATTCCCGATCTGATGCAAGAGGACACCTTCGAAGTCGTGATGCGCGGCTACAACCGCCGCCAGGTCCACGACTACATGCTCCGAACCCGTAACCAGATACGGGATCTGGAAGAGCGGCTGGCACGGGCGATCGACCAGGCCGAGCAGGGCCGCATCGAGCTGGCCGAGGCCAGGCGGCGCATGGTCGAGGCGCCGCAGAGCTATGAGGACCTCAGCCCCAGGCTCGCCCAGATCCTCAAGCTCGGCGAAGAGGAGGCCGCGGCCAAGCGATCGGACGCCGAGGCCGAGGCCGCCAGCGTGCGTGACGCGGCCAAGTCGGAGGCCGACCGGCTGTTGATGACGTCCCGCGAGACCGCTGACAAGATCCTCACCTCCGCGCAGGGCGAGGCCGAGCGCCGCGTGCACGAGGCGACGCAGGCGGCGGAGGGCATGTTGGCCCAGGCGGGTGCGGACGCGGAGGAGCATCTCACCGCCGCCCGCACCGAGGCTGATGAGGCGCTGCGCGAGGCACGGGCCGAGGCGGAGCGGGTGGTGACCGCCGCCCAGGCCGAGTCCGAGCAGCTGATGAAGTCCGCCAACGCGCAGGCCGAGCAGCTGCTCACGGGTGCGCGGAGTGAGTCCGATTCGATGCTCGCGGCGGCGCGGCAGCGCACCGCGACGCTGGACGAGCACGCGGGGCGGCGGGTGGACTATCTGACCAACACGCACAGCGAGGTCGTGCGGCGGCTGACGGAGATCAGCTCGGTGCTGGGCGATCTCATGCGCAGCGAGTCGGGCGCGGGGCCGCTGGTGCCCGAGCACGCCCTTCCCCCCTCGCCTCAGGAGCACGCCCTTCCCTCGGGGCAGGAGGACGTGCGGATCATCGTGGAGGCGCAGGAGGAGGAGCGTCCGCCGGCGGACGCGCCCCCGGCCATCTCCGACGACACGGACGTGACCATCGTCCGCTTGTCCGAGGTCCCCAAGTAATCCCACCAGGCGGCTATGACTGTACGGAGCGGAAGCCCCCGCCCCCGATAGGGTCGGAGGCTTCCGCGTTCGTGGCCCCTCCTGTGTGGTGGCCCGGTGCCGGGGCCGCCGAGACGCTGGACCCGGCACCGGGCTGCTCATGTGCGTCCGCCGCGGAACGCTCCACGGCGGACGTCAAGGCGGCGCCGGGCCGGCCCGCCACCGGTGCGGGTCCCCGGCTCGTCGTTCCTGGTCCCGGAGCCGGTCACGCAGGCCGTCCGGGTCGTCCGCGTCGATGGTCATCGCACATCCCGCGTCGCGCTGCGCCGCGCTCAGCGGATGGTGTCTCGTGGCCCACCAGCGGCCCGCATCGCTCCGCCAGATGGTCCACTGGGGGAACTCCCGGGCGATCTCGGCGAGGTGCCGATCAAAGGACATCGCCGTCCACCTTCCCGGGCCCCAGGCGAAGTTCCATCTCTCTAAGAAGATGAACGACTTCTCTAGAGATATCAATGATCGTGATGGACAGGTCAACCTATCGCTTGACAGATCACCTTGATTTAGGCGTCGAAGTCGTACTGGAGTACATAAGCCGCCGAATCCAGCACCATCTCGTTGACCTCGACGGGCAGTCCTCCGGACGTGTACGCGGTCCGCGCGATGACGATCACGGGTGTGCCGCCCGGCAGGTCCAGCAGCGCGCTCTCGCGCGGTTGCGGCATGCGGGCCCGCACCTCCTCGGTGAAGTGGGCCGGGGGCACGCCCAGATCGCCCAGCCTGGCGTAGACGCCGCCCGGGCCTGTGTCGGGAAGGGTGATCGCGCTGCCCTCCACCAGGGCGGCGGGAAAGTAGGACGTGGCCAGTTGCACGGGCCTGGTGTCGACCGAGTAGCGGCGTCGCCGCACCCAGACCTCGCGGCTGTCCAGAACGCTCGCGACCTCCTCTGTGGCCCGCTCCAGCGCCACCTCGACGTGATCCACGGTGAACGGCCGGCCTCGGGTGTCGGCCTCCCAGATGGCCTGGCCCTGACCCCACTGCTCTCGTGACAGGCGACGTGAGCCGTGCCTGCGGATCGGTTTGAACAGCCGCACGTAAACCCCCGAACCTCGTCTGGGCACCGCCAGCCCTTCATTGATCAGTACGGCAAGCGCCTGCCTGGCGGTGGCTCGTGCGATTGCGTATTCGGCCATCAGAGCGTTCTCGCCCGGTAGTCGGTCCCCATCGCGCAACTCGCCGGACAGGATCCGGGCGCGGAGACCGTCGGCGATGCGGCGATAGATAGGGGGCTCGTGGGGTACCGGGGATTCAGACAACTTTGATCACCCTCTGTCACCAACCAGGTAGTGGCGTCTCCAGAGAACTTGCCCCGTCTTGTCCACGATCGCACAGATACAGAGGTTGGTCCCGGGCTTCTTTTGAGCGGATCGTGCCCGTGTGGTGAATTCCGCTGCGTTTTAGCAGACCGTTACCGTGGAACGGTCCCAGCCGGTATTCGGGTGGCCCACCAGCGGCGAGTAATCAGTGCGAAGATCACGGCGCCTGCCGTGTTGAGGATGACGTCGTCGATGGAGGAGAAACGGCCCAGTCTCAGCACGTACTGGAGGAGCTCGACCAGGACCGAAAATGCCGCGGAGACCGCCGCAACCCGGCCGATCGAGGCCATGGCGGGGGTGCGTACCGGCAGCAGCGCCCCCAGGGCGGCGAACACCAGCAGATTGCCTCCGACCTGCACCAATACGGTCTGCCACGATGCGGTGGCGACGTCGGCGAGGTCCATGAACGGGACGAGGCCGACTCCGCGAGCGCCGTCGGACGGGGTGAGGATCATCCAAATCCACGGCGCGGTGCCGACCACGATGCCGATGTCGGCGATCGACGTGCGCAGAGGCGCCGGGTGGCCGGCGCGAGCGCGGTGGCGGGAGACAAGCAAGATTGCTAGCAAGGCCAAGGGGAGTGCAAACGTACCAGCAATAATGACGTTTCCCCACAATTCCCACGTCCGTGCCATCCGACCATGATGGTCAGTGATCTAGGGGTACCGGAAGATGTCCATCTGGACAGGTCTTCTCGGATCCTTCTGCGCCGTGGTCGAGGGAGACGATGCCAGGGAAGCCTTCTCGCCGAGAGCGACGTGGAGGTGGCAGGGAGGGTGGCATGCGATCGCTCAACTTCTACTCTGAACCCACCACGATCACCATCAAACTGGAGCAACCCGATGCATGACGAATGGTCCCAGGCCGTCGACGCGCGTTCCCAGGCCGCCGAACGGCTGGCCGAAGCCGCGCGATCCGGCAAGCCGTGCGCGCCGATCAGGGACCTGATCGGTACGGCGACCGACGCGTACGCCGTCCAGGAGATCAACATCCGGCGGGCGCTCGGCGAGGGACGGCGGCTGGTCGGCAGGAAGATCGGCGTCACGAACCTCGAGGTGCAGCGGCAGCTCGGCATCGACCAGCCGACCTGCGCCCCGCTCTTCGCGGATATGGCCTACCTCGACGGGCTGCCCATTCCGTACGGACGGCTCCTGCAGCCGCGGGCCGAGGCGGAGGTGGCGCTCGTGCTGGGCGCGGACCTGGTGGGCGGTCCTTTCACGGTGGCCGAGGTGATCAGGGCGGTGGAGTTCGCGCTGCCCGCCATCGAGATCGCCGACTCGCGCATTGACGGCTGGGACATCACCCTGGCGGACACGGTGTCCGACAACGCCTCCAGCGGGGTGTTCGTGCTGGGGAACACGCCGGTCTCGCTGATGGGACTCGATCTGCGTGCGTCCGGGATGACGATGACCCGCGCCGGGACGGAGGTCTCGGCCGGGTCGGGCGCCGCGTGCCTGGGCAGTCCGCTCAACGCGCTCGTGTGGCTGGCCACGCGGCTGGGCCGCACGCAGCGGCCGCTGCGGGCCGGCGAGGTGGTGCTGACCGGCGCGCTCGGCCCGGTCGTGCCGGTCGAGCCCGGGGACGTGTTCGAGGCGCACATCGACGGGCTCGGATCGGTGCGGGCGGTGTTCGGCACGTGAGGGCCAAAGGCATGCGGGTGCCTGGAAAGGCCACGCCGCGTGGCAGGTTTCCGCACGTCAAGCGGGCAGGTGACTTCCTGTACGTCTCGGGCGTCAACTGCCGCAGGACCGACGACACGTTCGTGGGAGTGGAGGTCTACAAGGACGGGGCGACGAACCTGGACATCCGCGCTCAGACCAGGGCGGTCATCGAGAACATCGGCGACATTCTCAAGGCGGCCGGCGGCTCGCTCGCCGACCTCGTCCAGATCACGGCGTACCTGGTCAACATGAACGACTTCAAGGGCTACAACGAGGTCTACGCCGAGTTCTTCGACGAGGAGGGGCCTACCAGGACCACGGTCGCGGTGCACCAGTTGCCGCACCCCCACCTGCTCATCGAGATGCAGGCCGTCGCCTACCATCCGCAGGAGTGACCCGGGACGCCCCACAACCGGCCAGAATGGTGTAAACCGGGATAATTGCCCATAAAGGGAGTGAACGGGTGATAGATCGCGACCACTGTCTCGCCCTCGACGCCGGCGACCCACTCCGCGCGTTCCGAGACGAGTTCGTGCTCCCCGAAGGCGTCGTCTACCTCGTGGGCAACTCGCTCGGCGCGTTGCCCCGCCGTACCGCGGAGCGCGTGCGGCGAGCCGTCGAGGACGAGTGGGGCGGGCACCTGGTCGGCGGCTGGAACCAAGACGGCTGGTACGCCCAGCCGCTGACCGCCGGTGACCGGCTGGCCCCGCTGATCGGCGCGGGACCCGGGCAGGTCGTGGTGGGCAACACGACCTCGATCGCGGTCTACCAGACGGTGGCGGCCGCGCTGCGGCTGCGCCCGGAGCGCCGGGTGATCGTCTCCGACGTGCGCAACTTCCCCACCGACCACTACATGGTGCAAGGGCTGGCCGGGCTGCTCGGCGGCTACGAGATCCGCGACTTCGGGGCAGGGCGGTTCGACGACGCGGCCGTGGTGCTGCTGTCGGAGGTGGACTACCGGACCGGCGCGCGCCACGACGTGCCGTCGATCACCGCCCGCGTGCAGGAGGCCGGGGCGCTCATGGTCTGGGACGTGTGCCACAGCGTGGGCGCCATGGAGGTGGACGTGTCGGCGGCGGATTTCGCGGTCGGATGCACGTACAAGTACCTGAACGCCGGCCCAGGCGCGCCCGCGTTCCTCTACGTCAACCCGCGGCACCACGCCACCGCCGAGAACGTGTTGTCCGGCTGGCACGGGCACGCCGAGCCGTTCGCGTTCGAGCCCGGCTACCGCCCGGCCGAGGGGATCAGACGGTTCGCGGTGGGCACGCCGCATGTGTTGTCGTTCGCGGCGCTGGAGGCGGCGCTCGACGTATGGGAACGGGTCCCCATGGGCCAGGTGCGGGCCAAGAGCATGGCGCTGACCTCGCTCTTCGTCGACCTGGTCGGGGACGCGCTGGAGCTGGCCTCGCCGGCCGACGCCGCCGCGCGCGGCAGTCAGGTGAGCCTGCGCCACCCCGACGGCTATCCGGTCATGCGGGCGCTGATCGACCGGGGCGTGCACGGGGACTTCCGCGCGCCGGACGTGCTCAGGTTCGGCTTCGCGCCGCTCTACATCCGCTACACCGACGTTTACGACGCGGCCGCCACGCTGCTGGAGGTGCTGGATCGGGAGCTCTGGCGGGAGGAGAAGTACGCCCAGCGGCTGGCCGTCACCTAAGCGCGGCGGCGGAACTCCTCCAGCTTGCCCTCGATGACGTCCCTGATCAGGTCGCGGGCCTGCATCCGGGGCACGCCCGACATCAGCAGGCTGTCGTAGTCGGTGTCGAGGTGCCTGATGGAGGCGATCACGGCCAGCGTGATCGCGTTCTCGTCGAGCGCCCTGGCCGCCGCCGACCGGCCGACCCTGCCGCTGCCGCGCTGCCCGGCGTGCTCGGCGATCTCCCGCGCCCGCTCCGGCGGACAGCTGGGGAACAATCGGGCGATCTCGGCCGCCATGCGGGCCTGGAACTCGACGTCCTGTTCGGCCCTTCGCTCCCGGTCGCGCTCGCGGCGGCGCAGGCGCACCTCCTCGTCGGCCAGACAGCGCTCCTCGGCAGCGTCCAGCGCGGCCTGCTCGACCAGCAGGCCGAGGCGCTGGTAGATCTTGCGCCGCCGGTTGAACTGCATCACCACGGCCGACAGGCCGCTCTCCTGCTTGGCGCGGCGGCTGAGCGCCGCGTTCCCGGCAGGCAGGAACACCAGGTGGTCCATGTCCGCGCAGGTCAGGCAGTGCGGCTGGTCGTCCTCCATGATCAGGTAGGGGCCGGTGTCGCCGCAGGCCGCGCACGTCCAGTCGGTCAGCGGGGCCACCGCCACCAGGTCGGGCGCCTTGCTCTGCCGCTCGGTGAGGCGGCGCACCCTGGCCTCGCCGAGGTCGGGCGAGATCCAGTGGACACGGAACGGCTCCTGCGGGTGGCGGGCGGTGAAGCGCAGCTCGCGACGGTCGCGGGTGCCGGCCACGTACGGGGTGTCCACCGGATTGAGCCCTTTGGCCAGCGCCCACTCCTTCAGCAACGCGGCCGCGGAGACCAGGCGGTCCTCGTCCACGTCCGCCAGCTCGGCCAGCGTGGCCACCCGGCCCTGCCGCCAGGTATCCACGTGCCTGGAATGCAGCCAGCGCAGGCCCGCGACCACGTCGATGAACGTCACGTACTTGCGGGTGGTCAGCGCGATCTCGGCCGCGTCGGCGACCCTGCGTGCCAGGTTCGGCTTGCTCACAGGGCCTCCTTCGTCGGCCCTGTGAGCTTGCTGCTGTGTCTATTGGTTCGCTCGCTCCGCTCGCTCACAGGGCCTCCTTCGTCGGCCCTGTGAGCATGCTGCTGTGTCTATTGGTTCGCTCGCTCCGCTCGCTCACGTGGCCAGTCTCTCGCGCCCTTTGTCGGGAGATGGCCAGACTCGAAGCTTTCCTTTTGCGCATCGGGGCTAGTAATTCCTCCGGATTGGAGGAACATCGTGCGCCTGTTCTGGCCTGCCGTCCTCATGGTCGCCACCTCGTGTGGCCTGGCCGAGGAGGGCACACAACCCGTCGTCACCGGAGCGGTCGGCAGCAAGCCGATCGTCGCCATCCCCAAGGGGGATCCAGCCCGCACGTCGCGGATCACGGTGCTGTCGGAGGGGAGCGGGCGGCGCACGCTGCCGGGGGACGTGGTGCTCGCGGACGTGGACATCCGGCGGTGGTCCGGCAATCAGCCGTATTTGAGCACGTACGACGCCAACCAGCCCACCACGGTCGTCTTCGACGGCAGGCAGGTGGCGGAGACCTGGCGCCGCTCGCTCATCGGTCACCCGGCGGGCAGCCGCGTCATGCTCGTCGGCCCCGCCGCCGAGGCCCTGGGGCCGGACGTTCCGGTGACCGGCGTCGCGCCCGCGGACACGCTCGTGGTGGTCTTCGACATCCTGGGCGGCTACCCGCCCGACGCCCGCCTGATCGGCCGCGCGCTGCCGGTCGTCCCCGCCGACCTCACCCCTGCCGCGCCGCCCCGCACCCTCATCGACGGCTCCGGGCGGGAGATCGTGGCCGGCTCGAAGGTGGTCGTCCAGTACGTGGCCGCCGCCTGGCCGTCCCGCCTGGTCGTGGACTCCTCCTACCGGCGGGGCGGACCGGCGGCGTACCCGCTGAAGCCGGGGGCGGTGCCGCCGGCCTGGCTGAGCGCGCTGGTCGGGCAGCGGGTGGGCTGCCGCCTGGTGGTGCCGTCCCCGGGCGAGGAGCCGAGGCTGTACGTCATCGACGTCCTGGACACCATCACCCAGGCGTGACCTCGCCGTCGAGGTCGGAGCGGATCATGCTGTAAAGCACGCCGTCGTGCCACTTGCCGGCGCGGAACCCGCCGCCGCGCAGGACGCCCTCCCGGGTGAACCCGGCCTTCTCCAACGCCCGCTGCTCGGCCAGGTTGTCGATCTCGGTGGACGCCTCGATCCTGTTGGCCGTCGTGTGGTCGAAGAGGTAACGGGCGATCAGCTTCTGCGCCTCAGTCCCGATCCCCTTGCCGCGGAACTCCGGCGCCACGATGATCCCCATGGACCAGTAGTAGCTGGCGCGGTTGGCGATCTGCTTGCTGAACGACACGAAGCCGGCCGCCTCGTCGCCGTCCGCGATGATCAGCATGCCGCGGTCGTCGCCGAGCATCCCGTTGTCCGCCCATTGTTCGCGGACCCGGTGCGGGTTCTGGAAGCCGTACCACTGGAAGGCACCCGTGCTGTCCGGGTCGCTGATGAGCCGGTGGAGGAAGGGCAGGTCGTCCTCGTCGACGGGGCGCAGCTTGATGGTCATGATCCGGACACTATGCGACGGACCAGGCGCCTGAGCCGTGATTCCTGAACCGGCGCGGCCTGCAGGGCGTGCAGCGCCTCGGCGGCGGTCGGCCGCTTGGCCGGAGAGTGGTCGAGCATCCGTCGCACCACCTCGGGCACGTCGGGGCCGTGGGCGTCGGCGCTCGTCGGCAGCTCCCCGGTGAGCAGCTGGTAGGCGATCGCCCCGGCCGCGTAAACGTCGGACGCGACCGTCATCCTGTCGGGCCGCTCCTGGCACTCCGGCGCCACGTAATGCGCGTCCAGCACGTTGCCCAGCTCGTGGGCGACGGTGTAGTTGCGCGGTCCCGGCTTGGCGTAGTCGAACCCGGTCAGCACCGCGTGGCCGTCGTCGGTGACCAGCACGCACGCGGGCGTGAGCGCCCGGTGCATGACGCCGTTGGCGTGCGCGTGCGCCAGCCCGCGCAGCAGGTCCTGGATCACGCCCATCCGCTCGCCCCGGCCCAGCGACAGGTGCAGCGCCTGGCCGTGCACGTCGTCGAGCACCAGCACGAACCGGCTTTCGTCGTCGATGGCGAAGAAGTCGCGCGAGCGCACCACGCATGGGTGCGGGGGGATCCTGGCCAGCGTCTGGTAGGCGTTGGCGATGCGCTGCCGCTCGGCCGCCCGGGCTTCATGGTCGGCCAGCGGATCGGCCTGGTAAACCCGGAGCAGCACGGTCTCGCTGCCCGGCATCGTCGCGTTGAACGCGCGGTATTCGGTGACCTTGGCATCACCCCCGAGCTGCTCCTCGACCTCCCAGTTGCCGAACCTGGGCGGCGCGGTGCTGCGGCGCACGGTCTGGTTGAGCGCGTCGAGAATCGCGGTCATATATGGTCGCGCGTCCGGGGTGCACCCGCGCCTGACCCGCGAGGCGTCGCTCAGCGTGGCCAGGAGGCCGGGCAGGGTCGTGGCGTTGACCGCGTCGCGCCCAGCCGGATCGATCAGCTCGGCGTCCGGGGAGGTGAGCACGACCAGGCTGTCGACGTAGACGCGTTCGAGCTGGGTGGCCTTGGACACCAGCAGGCCCTTCAGCGCCTTGGCCGTGCCCCGCAGCTTGGCCACCGGAGAGCCGAAGGCCTCCCTGCGCGGTGGGAACCACCGCGTGCCCGACACCTCGATCCGCCCCCTGGTGCCCTTGACGTCGACGACCACCAGCGAGTGGCCGGTCAGCACGAGCAGGTCGACCTCGAAGACGTCATGGCCGCGCGGGACCTCGATGTTGTGCAGCAGGAGCCAGTCGGCGGGCGCTTGGTCGCGCAGGTATGCGATGACGCGCCGCTCGGCGTCGTTGACTGGACGTCCTCCGCCGACGATCTCTGCCATGCGCCCATCCTCCCACGCAATCCGATTGACAACATGCTGTCGAAATGACAAGATGCTGTCATGAAGGGAATCGTTCACCACGCCGTTTACGACACGCTCGCCGACTGGGAGACCGGTCACGCGACCGCGCACCTGCGTAACGGGAGCTACCAGCGCGAGCCCGGCGCCTACGAGGTCGTCACCGTGGGCCTGACCACCGACCCCGTCGTCACGATAGGCGGGCTGCGCATCACCCCGGACCTCGCCCTCGACCAGCTGTCTCCGGCCGGCAGCGCGTTGCTGATCCTGCCGGGGGCGACCCTGTGGGACGCGGGCGGGGAGTTGGCGCCGTTCGCGCGCAAGGCCCGTGAGTTTCTGGAGGCCGGGGTGCCGGTCGCGGCCATCTGTGGCGCCACGGCCGGGCTCGCCAGGGAGGGGCTGCTGAATGAGCGCGAGCACACCAGTGGCGTCGTGCAATACCTGGAGGCGCAGGAGGGCTACACGGGCGCCAAGCGTTACCTGGACCAGGACGCGGTGCTCGACGGCGACCTCATCACGGCCGGGCCCACGGAGCCGGTGGCGTTCGCCAGGGAGATCTTCCGGCGGCTGGACATCTACCGGCCCGAGGTGCTGGACGCCTGGTTCCGGCTCTTCGCCCGGAGCGACCCCTCGGCCTACGAGGTGCTGATGGCGGCATGAGTGAGAAGGCGGACCTGCTGTCGGGCCTGGCATTGGGGGCGTTCCGGCTCAACGGCCAGTTCCTCCAGGTCGCGGAGGGGCTGGCCAGGCCCGCGGGGATGACCGCGGCCTGGTGGCAGGTGCTCGGCGCGGTCCTGCGCGAGCCCCTGCCCGTGGCCGGGATCGCCCGGGTCATGGGGATGACCAGGCAGGGGGTGCAGCGGATCGCGGACCTGCTGGTGGAGCGGGGGCTGGCCGAATACCGGCCCAACCCGGCGCACCGGCGGGCCAAGCTGCTCCAGCCGACGGCGGCCGGCCGGGAGGCGATCTCCAAGATCGTCCCCGGACACCAAGAGCTCGCCGACCGTCTGGTGGGCGAGCTGGGGCTGGAGCAGGCACGGCAGTGCCTGGAGGCCCTCCAACGCCTGTCGGCCGCTCTGGACCGCCTCGGCGACCAGCCCTGACCCGCCCGCCCCGGCGACCGTCTGCGGCTCCCTCACCACCCTCCGCACTTCGGCGGAGGTCCTTTGAGTGGAGGCCGAAGCCCCAGGGCGGCGGACGTGCGACGACGCAGCAGGTGCGGGAGGGTCTACAGCCTCTCGATGATCTGATCCAGGAGAGCCGGGGTGCCGGCCGGGGGCGAGGCGTGCACGCCGAGCTCGTCCAGCAGCCGGCGGTAGTGGCGCACGTCGCTCTCCTTGGTCAGGTATTGGGCGCCAGTGAGGTGCTCAAGGTAGACGACGTCGTTCAGCCCCTGCTGCGTGAAGCGGAGCATGGTGACGGGCCCGACGCCGCCGATGGTGCTGCCCGAGGCGAACGGGACGATCTGCAGGGTGATGTGCGGTTCTCCGGCCATCCGGGCGAGGTGCTCCAGCTGCGCTCGCATGATGGCCTCGCCGCCGACCCGGCGGCGCAGGGCGCCTTCGTCCAGCACCACCCACAGCTTGCGCGGCGTGGGCGGGTTCAGGATCTCCTGGCGGCGCATCCGCAGCGCGACCCGGCGTTCGATCTTCTCGGGGGAGTCGTGCTCGTGGCCCTGTGCGATCACGGCGCGGGCATAGTCCTCGGTCTGCAGCAGGCCGGGGACGAACTGCACCTCGTGGGTCCGGATCAGCGCGGCGTCGTGCTCGAGCCCGAGGTACGGCTCGAACCAGTCGGGGATCACGTCGCGGTAGTCGCTCCACCAGCTCGGTGCGTTGGCCTGAGCGACCAGGGCGAGCAGGCTCGCGCGCTCGGCGTCGTCGCTCACGCCGTACAGGGTGAGCAGGTCGGCCACGTCGCGCCGCTTGAAGCTGGTGCGCCCGGACTCCATTCGGCTGATCTTGGAATGTGAGCTGCGGATGGCGTATCCGGCGTCCTCGCGGGTGATGCCGCTGGACTCGCGGAGCCGGCGCAGCTGTGCGCCGATGAGAAGCCTCAGCGCGGTCGGTCCAGATTGGAGCGAATCGCTATCGAATATTTCGGTCATGTCGCCCATACCGCGAGCACTCCGTATCTATGCTCCTAAATCGGCAGATCTCCATAGTTCCGGCCTGAGGACAATCCTGCCACGCCAGCCGATGCGCGTGCCGTATCTCCTAAATTGGGGAATGTAGTGCTCTTTCGTGTATTTATGGGGATTCGGCGTGGCTACCGGGCCGTCGCCAGGATGACGCCGGAGCCGTGGCCGGCCAGTTCGACGGCGACCAACCGCTCGTGCCCGAGCAACGTCCGCCGTACGGCCTCCTGCCTGCCGGCGAACTCCGCGTCCCACACCACGGCGGGCGCGGGCACCATGTCGTCCACGACCAGCACGCCCCGCGGGCTGAGCGCGGCGATCGTGAGCTCCAGCCCCACCTGCTTGCCCGCCTCCGCATCCGCGAAGACCAGGTCGAAAGTCCCGAGCTCCGGCAGCAGGTCCAGCGCGTCCCCCGAACGGAAATCCACGAACCCAGGCCAGTCACCATTTGTCACCAGCTTGGCCCGCCCGAGATCGCACTCGATCGTGGTCACCGTCACGTCGGCCCGCGGGAGGAGGCCGCTCACCAGCCAGGCGAGCCCCACCCCGGCACCGGTGCCGATCTCCAGCACGCGGCCGCCTTCCGGCACGCCCGCGGCGAGGGTGGCGAGCAGGCGGCCGACGGCGGGTTCGCAGGAGTAGGCGAACCCCGCCGCCCGTGCCCGCTCCATGGCCACGCGGACCGGCTCCGGCGTCTCATCGTTCATGATTGATTTCTATCCCGGCACCGCCCCGAGCGTCACCTGGCCCCGGGCATCCGCCCGCAGATGGCGCTCCAGGTACGCCGATCGGCGTCCACGGCTGCTCAAAGTTTCCGGCGATCCTTGCTTATGTGGCGGTGAAAGATTGGCCCATCGATCTTGCCGCCGGCCAAATGAACGTCGATTGCCGGATGGTGAGTGCGCGCTGAGTGCCGTGCGTCGGTGATTTGCGTGAAAACCGAGTGCCAAGAAATCGAGGCGCCTCCTTGACCTCGTGTGGGGCGTTCTGGGTTGCGATACCGGCTGCCTCCCGCGATTGTTGTCTGCGGCACCTCACAGCCCTGCACAAACGACTATGGCGCCGGGAATTCCGCGCCCATACATGGAGGAAAAGACAAGTATGTTCGGTCGTATTCTGGCGGGCGCGGCAATCGCGGCAGTCGCCCTGGGCTTCACGGCCACCACCGCGTCCGCCGACCAGCCCAGCCCGAACAACTCGGGTCAGGCCATCCTCAGCCAGTTCCAGGTCACCGATGACGTGCTGAACGGCTGGTTCAACAACTCGCTCAACGAGGCGCTCAGCGGCGCCGAGCTGTCCCTCGTCGAGAACCTGATGATCAACGAGGTCGACCTCGACCTGCTGACCAACAACAACGGCGTTCAGTAACCACAGCAAGGACAGTGCCGCCTGAGTCGGCGACACCACCTACTGACACTCGTCGCGTGGCGCAGCAGGAGAGGCGATTCGCGGCCGCCCCCTTGGCGGTGGCCGTCTGGCCAGAGGCGCCCTCCTCGCGCCCAGGCGAAGCGCGAAACGACCATGGCGCTGAATTCGCGCCCATCCATGGAAGGAAAGACAAGAATGATCAGTCGTATTCTGGCGGGCGCGGCAATCGCGGCCGTGGCCCTGGGCTTCTCGGCCTCCAGCGCGTCCGCCGACCAGCCCAACGCCAACAACTCGGGTCAGGCGGTGCTGAGCCAGTTCCAGGTCACCGATGACGTGCTGAACAACTGGTTCAACAACTCGCTCAACGGGGCACTCAGGGACACCGAGGTGTCCCTCGTCAAGTTCCTGTACCTCGAGGAGGTCGACCTCGACCTGCTCACCAACAACCAGGCCGCGGTCACCCCCCGCTTCTGACGCTCGCAGGAGTCCGTCGTGGGTGCTCGCGAGGCCACGGACGGCTCTTGAAGAACACCGAATGTCCGAGCGCCGTGCGGCCCAGGTCGCTCCTGGGC
>NZ_JAUZQF010000059.1 GCF_030718205.1 Nonomuraea turcica | reverse complement strand
GGATCAACCAGGTCGAGCGCTGGTTCGGTTACCTGACCGACCAGCTGATCCGCCGCGGAGTGCACAAGAGCGTCCAGGCACTGGAGGACGATATCCGCGCCTGGATGGATCGCTGGAACGCCGATCCCAAGCCTTTCGTGTGGACCAAGACCGCCGAGGAGATCCTCGAATCCCTCGCTAAATATTGCCGACGAATTTCAGGCGGATCACACTAGTACGGTGACCTTGATTCCCGCGCGGGCGAGCAGCAGGCCCAGCATCATGCCGGCCGGGCCGCCGCCACATATCAGGACTCCGGTGTTTTCGGTGGTCATGTCAGCCTCTTCTGGCGCAGGCCGTAGTGGGTGAATAGAGCGATGACCGCCAGCCGCAGCGCCACGTTCGCCCAGATTGCGGCGTGGACGCCGCGGGTGAAGGCGTAGGCCTCGACGGCGGCGGTGCAGCCGTGGAACACGATCATGGTCCAGGCGACCAGGCGCAGCCCGTCCGGTTGCCGGAGGGTTCTGCCCGCGAACGACAGGAACGCCACGGCCAGCTCGGCGGCTCCCAGCAGGTAGCACACCAGATAGGCGTCCGCAGGGATGCGAATGCCGACGGCGCTGGGAACCAGGCCGGGCGCGGCGATGAGCACCACGCCCGCTGCCAGGGTGACCAGGCCGTGGAGGGTGAGCAGGATGCGGAGATTCACCGGTCCGCTACCCCTCGCAGGCGGGTCTGGGCCGACTGCCGGTCGTTGAGGCGCGGGTACGGCTGGTCCGGCACGGGCACGCCCAGGAAGTCGCATAGCGGCTGCCAATCCTGCCCGGTCCGGTAGATCAGGACCCGGTCGGCGGGCAGTGCGTCGGTGACCTCGGCCGTGTGGCGCTGGAACACCTGCACGGCGTGGCGCTCCTCGGGCATCGCATCGTCCAATGTCGTGCCGAACGTGTCGCGCCAGATGTGCTCCAGCAGCGGCCGCATGCCGGTGACCACGGGGTGGAATTCGGGCGGCACCGCACTGGGGTTGTGCAGCATCGCGAAGACGGTGTCGCGGAGGCTGGCGTACCAGGCATGCGGGTCACGCACGGTGACGATGACCTTGGCGTCGGGGTAGGCACGCGAGAGCGGGCGCCAGAAGAAGGCGCTCGGCCAGTCCACTGCCGCCCGGTAGTCCGCCAGCACGTCGTTCCAGTCGATTGGCCCGTCCAGGGCCTGCCGCCAGCGTTGCGCCTGCTCTGGATGGGCGCCGATTTCCTGCATGTGGTGGCAGGGGCCGAAGCCGAGCTGCTCCAGCGCCGCCTTCAGTGACGTGGTGCCGGTGCGTGGCAGTCCCGCGCCGATCACGCTGATCATCCGAACGTCTCCTAATTCATCAGAGGATGAGTCTCTGATGAGGACGATACACAGATAAGGTTCACATCGGAATGGGTACCATGACTCGTCGTGGACCAAGACCTCGTGGGGGCGGCGCTGGCGGCCGCCGCGCAGCACGGCAAAGACGTGGCCGACGTGCCACTGAGCGCCATCGCCGCCGCCGCGGGCATCTCCCGCAGCACCCTGATCAGAAGGCTCCGCGGATCACGGGCCCGACTGGACGAGGCAGTCCGGCAGGCCGGGATCGATCCCGGCGGGCGCCCGCCGGTACGGGAACGAGCCATCGAGGCCGCGGCCACGCTGATCGCCCGCGACGGGCTCGGCGCGGTCACCATGGAGGCCGTCGCGGCCGCCGCGCACTGCTCGCCGACCAGCCTGCATGCCGTCTTCGGCAGCCGCGACGGTCTGCTCGCCACCATGTTCGACCGGTACGTCCCCGTGCCCGATCTGGAGGCGCTGGCCGCCGATCCCCCCGAACGAATCGAGGACATGGTCCACGCCGTCTACGCCGCGCTGGCAGAGGCGTTCGCCCGCGAGCCACGGGTGCTGCCGGCCATCTTCGGCGACCTGCTCACCCGCCCCGACGGCACCGCCGCCCGGATGCTCAAGGCCAACCTGCCCAGAATGTTCGCCAGCCTCAGCACCCTGCTCACCACGCAGATCCAAGCCGGCCGGCTCCGGCCCCTCCCCCTTCCGCTCCTCATCCAGCTCATGATCGGCCCAATGGCAGGGCACATGCTGCTGCGCCCCGTACTACAAGACGGGTTGGGGAACGTCCTGCCCCCGGTTGAAGCGGTCGCGCGGACATTCGCCGAGGCGTTCATCCGCGCCACTGCCCCCTGAGCCTGCCACCACGCCGCCGCCCGCCCGGACGGCGGCGTGGAGCAGTTCCACTGCTGCAGGCGGAGACCGCTGGCGGGGGAGACGTCGGTGACATCCAGCACGTGTCACGGGATCCCTCCCATGATCGGTGGATGAGATCAGCGGAGGAGGAAGGTCGCCACGCCGCCGGAGGGAAGTTCGTAGGAAAAGTTCGTGCGCCCCATAGAGACGTTGAAGCGCTGGCTGCCCGATCCCCAGTCGTCGTTGACGGCCAGGAGGTAGATGGAGCCGTCGGGGTTGCGGAAGGTCACGCCGATGACGGATCCGGCGTAGAAGGAAGTGCCCAGGCGGACGGCTCCGCGCTTGATGAACTTGCTGGCGTGGCCGAGGACGTAGTACTCGGCGGTCGGGGTGGCCTTGCCGGTGGCGGAGTCGATGGTCACGACGCCGAAGCAGGTGGCGCAGCCACCGTTGCGGGGGCCGCCGGCAGGGTCGAGCGCGAGGTTCCAGGAGATCACGGTGGACGCCCAGTGCCGCGTTCCCCATACGGTGAGCTGCCGGGTCTGCCAGTGCAGGGTGTCGGCGAAGGTCGTCGCCGGGTTGGCAGACTGGCTGCCGGAGCATTCGGTGAGGAGGATGTCCTTGCCCGGGTAGGCGTCATGCGCGGCCGACATCCGGTCGGGGTCGCCCGCATAGCAGTGGAAGGCCAACCCGTCGATCTCCTTGGCGGCCTGTGGGTCGGACATCAGGGTCTTGACGTACTCGGGGTCGGCCGGGTCTTCGGCCGGTCCGGAGTCGTTCGGGTGCAGGCTCCAGCTGTGGTCGTAGCCGAGGATCTGAGTGTCGAGGCCGGCGGCGCGCAGCTTGGGACCGAGCGCCTTGATGACCGCGGCCGCCTCATCGGGCCGCAAGTCCATGCCCGGATAGCCGTCGGGGTTGCGGTTCTGCGGCTCGTTCTGCACGGTCAGCGCGTCGACCTCCACTCCTTCGGCCTTGTACGCCTTCACGTACTTGACCAGGTAGTCGGCGTAGACGTCGACGGCGTCGGGCTTGAGCCTGCCGCCGATGAGTGAGTCGTTGGTCTTCATCCAAGCGGGCGGCGACCACGGCGTGCCGATGATCCGCAGCCCCGGGTTGATCGCCTTGGCGAGCCTCAGCAGGGGCAGGATCTCCTTTCGGTCGTGGGCGATGGAGAAGTGCTTGAGCCCTGGGTCGGTTTGCCCTGCGGGCATGTCGTCGTAGGTGTAGTGCGGTCCGTTGACGAAGTCGGAGGAGCCGATCGGCTGGCGCAGGGAGGACAGTCCGAGGCCGCGCCCCTGAGGGCTGAACAGCGATCGCATGATCTCGTGCTTGCGGGGCGAGGTGACGATCAGGTGGGCCGAGGAGTCGGTGAGGGACGCGCCGAAGCCGTTGATCTTCTGGTGGGTCTCGCGGGGGTTCACGGTGATGGTCGGCGCGGCGGGGTCGGCGGGCTGGAGGAGATCAGTACGGTCGGCCAGCAGGTTCCGCTCATCACCAGTGGTCAGCCAGACCTGGGCGACCGGCTTGGGCTTGGCATTGGCCGGGGGTACGGCGATCGTGGTGCCCGCCAGGAGGGCGACGCCCCCCAGCGTTATGGCTGCTCTCTTCACGCTACGTTCTCCTCGATAGGGGTGGACCCGCCGATCCGGCACAGATCGGCGGACGCAGGCGCGGCGATGTGCTCGCCGTCGAAGCGGATCGAGGCCGAGACGGCCGACCCGAGATGGCTGTTGGTGGCTTTGACGAGGTGGTCGTCGAGTTGGCCCGCGACGACACGCAGGACGGCCGCGCCGCCCCTGGCCGCGACGATCTCGATCTGATGGGTGCGGCCCCGGTGGCGGACTTCCAGTTCGATCATCGGATCGGAGTCGCTTTGGACCAGGACGGTCACGTAGCAGACGTCGTGGCCGGGGTGGATTCGGAGGTAGGCGTCAGCCGCGCCGGACAGGACGGTGATCCGATCCTCCGCGGTGAGGTCGCGGGGCGCGATGCGGGGCAGCGCGTCGGCGAGGATGGTGCAGGGTTCGCCGTGCTCGTCGTGCAAGGGTTCCGTGCCCTCCAGGTGGAGGTGTCCACCGGCGGCAATATGGGCGGCGAGCTTCTCTTGGACCGCGCGGTGCATGAACTGCCCGCCGTGAAGAGCGATCCGGTCGTGCCCGGCCAGGTCGGCGTACTCCAGATCGACGATCCGGTAATCGCGGCCGGCGGCGCGCATCCGGTGGTGGAAGTCCAGCAGCGGCCGTCCGCACTGCTCGGCCGCGCTGGGCGACCAGGCGCCGATCGCGGCGTAGGGGGTGTAAAGGCCCCAGGTGGCGTAGGTGACGGGAGCGCATTCGAGGTACTCCGTGCCGTGCAGCGTGAAGTAGTCGGCGAGCATCTTCACTGCCGCGGCCTTGCCGGTGGGGCGGCCGTCACCGTCGATCGGCGGGCAGTCCGGATAGGGGGCGGACAGGACGGCGTCGAGCGCGGGTGTCCAGTCGGTGGTGGCGATCGCGGTGTAGATGTTGAATCCGGTTGCACCGGCCGCCAGGGCGAGGAGGGTCTGGTGGAAGCTGGTGGCGCCTGAGGCGTAGGCGGTGTCGTACAGCTTGGAGAAGCCCCAGTTCTCCTCCATGTTCGGTCCGGCGGCGCGTTTGGCGGCGATCACGTAGCGGGCGTGGGCGGACCGGTCGGCGGAGACGACGCCCATCCAGTTGGTGAAGCCGTACCGCAGGCCGTCCCAGGTCTCCGGCCGGACGCGGGCGAGCCAGGAGTCCAGGTCGCCGTCGTCGCCCGCGGGCGGGTTGAGGTTGAGCACCACCGGGACGGGTGGGGCGAACGCATCGGTCCAGCGGCGCAGCACCTCCTTCAGATAGGCGGCGTGGAAGCGACCCCAGTCGACGTGCTGGAGGGGAGTCGCGGGGCCGCGCGGTGGCTCGACCTCCGCGAGGGCGGTGTACGCGGTGCCGTGCCGTGCGTTGTAGCCGGCGACGTCTCCGTACTCGCGGGCCAGGACGGTGCGGAAGAACTCCAGCCCGGACGTGCTGTAGTCGTATGCCGACAGTGGGCGGGCGCCGTTGGTGAACAGGCCTTCGTTCCCGATCTGGCTCCCGATGATCGGCCCTGTGGGCGTCACCAGGTCGGGGGCGAACAGGGCTTGGCCCGCCTCGCGCAGCCACCGCTCGGCGAGCGCGGCGAAGCGCGAACCGAGGGGGGCTGGAAGCGGCCACGGGACGGCGCTGCCGTCGGCGTCGAGCTCGGAACCCGACCACGTGACGGGGGCGCCGTCGGCGTCCAGCTGCGGCTCGATCGCGGGATCGGCGAGGGGGCACACCCAGTCAGGCAGGCCGCCGTAGTTGAGCTCGGCGTGGACGAACGGGCCAGGCTTGACGATGACCTTCAGCCCGAGCTCACCGCAGAGCTGGACGAAGGCGACCGCGTCAGTCAGGTCGGGCGGTGCGGCGGCGTCGGGCTGGTGGTGCCGCCATGGGATGTAGGTGGTGACCACCCTGACGCCGGCAGCGGCGACGAGGGTGGTCAGGCGGTCCCGCCACACCTCGGGGCGGTCGCGGAAATACGGGTACTCGGCGGTGATGAGCAAAGAAAGGCTCCGATTACTTGAGGCCGGTGAACTGGATGCCGTCGAGGATGCGGCGCTGGAAGATGAGGAAGATGAGGATCACGGGCATGACGGCGACGACCGCTCCGGCCATGACGAGGTGCGGCTGGGCGACCCGCCCGGAGGCGAGCGCCTGAAGGGCCAGCGGCAGCGTGTACTTGTCCTGGTCGCTGAGGATGACCAGGGGCCAGAGCAGGTCGTTCCAGTGGAAGATGAACGCGGTGATCGTCACGACCGCAAGGGCCGGCCGGGCCATGGGCAGCGCGATGCTCCAGAAGATCCGCAGCCGGCTCGCGCCGTCCATCATGGCGGCCTCCTCCACCTCCTTGGGGTGGGTCAGGAAGAACTGGCGGAGCAGGAAGATGTCGAACGCCGACACCAGACTCGGCACGATCAGGCCGGTCAGGCTGTCGGCCATGCCGAGCCACTGGGTGACGTAGACCTTCGGCACGAGCAGGGCAACGCTCGGCAGCATGATCGTTGCCAGCAACGCGGCGAACAACCGGTCCCGGCCGGGAAAGGGGATGCGGGCGAAGGCGTAGGCGGCCAGTGCCGAGCAGAACACCTTGAGCGGGATCAGCACGGCGACGACCAGGACGCTGTTGAGGAACGCCCCGCCGAACCCGCCCAGCTCGAAGACCTCGGTGTAGTTGGCGAGGGTGCCCGCCCAGTGGCCCTCCTCGGTGGTCGGCAGCAGGTGCGGAGTGGAGGTGAACACGTCCTGCGGCTGCTTGAACGAGGTGGCGACCATCCAGGCGAACGGGGCGAGCGCGACGAGTGAGCCGGCTGCCAGGAGCAGGAAGGCCAGCACGCGCAGCGGGACCGAGGCGCGCCGTCCCGACCGGCCCTCCGGGCGTCGGTGACCCACCGGACGGCGGGTCCGTTCGGCGAGCAGGGTCATGAGGCGACGTCCCTTCGGCTGAGGCGGAACTGCAGCGCGGTGATGAGCAGGGTCGCTATGAACAGCAGGAACGACATGGCGCTGGCCACGCCCATCTCGCCGTCCCGGAACCCGGACACGTACAGCTGCAGCACGTAGGTGAGGCCCGCCGACTCCGGTCCGCCGATGTCCCTGCCGAAGAGCACGTAGACGACACCGAACATCTGGAGCGCGAAGATGATCCCGGTGACCGTCAGGTAGAAGGTGGTGGGGCGCAGCAGCGGGAGCGTCAGGCTGAAGAGTTGCGCGCGCCGGTTCGCGCCGTCGATCTCGGCGGCCTCGTACAGGTTCCGCGGGATGCCTTTGAGTCCAGCCAGGAAGATCAGCATCGCGGTGCCCGATTGCCAGGCGGCGATCAGCACGAGCGCCGGGACGACCATTTCCGGGATGCCGAGCCAGTCGGGCCCGTCGATCCCGATCAGGGCGAGGACCTCGTTGATAAGGCCGAACTGCGGGTCGTACAACCACCGCCAGATCGCGGCGACGGCGGCCTCGGCCGTCACGACGGGCAGGTAGAACGCGAGCCGGAAGAAGCCCTGTCCGCGCCGGACCGCGTCGATCAGGTACGCCTGGACGAACCCGGTGAACAGCGCGGCCGGCACGGCCAGGACCGCGTAGAGAAGGGTCACCCGGACCGAGATCCAAAAGTCGGGGTAGAGATCGCGGTCGAAGAGGATCTCCTGGTAGTTCCGCAGGCCGGTCCAGCGGGGTGCGGAGGTCATGTCCCAATCGGTGAAGCTGAGAAACAACGCGCCCGCGGCGGGGACCGCCATGAAGACGATCGTGTGCACGATGGCCGGGGTGACGAACAGCCAACCGACGAACGTGTCGGAGCGGGCGCCCTTTCGGGCGCCCGCCTGCCGCATCAGCTCCATCCGAGGACCTTGGCGGCCCGGGTGGCGGCGGCGTTCAACGCGTCGGCCGGCGATGTGTCCCCGTCCACGCCATCCTCGATGGCCTTGGCCAAGACGTCGTCATTGACCTTGATCCACTCGGTGAGCGCGGGACGGGGACGTGCCGACTCCAGTTGCTGGATGACGATCTTCATGTCGGGGTCACCGGCCAGCGTCGAGGTGGCGGCGGCCTTCTTGTTAACGGGGAAGTTGCCGGTGATGTCGGCGTACTGCGCGTTGTGCTCGGCGCTGGACAGGAACTTCAGCCACTTCCAGGCGGCGTCGGGGTTGTCGGCCTTGCTGAACACGACGCCGTTGTCGCCTCCGATCGTGGAGGCCTCCTCCAGCTTCTTCGGCAGCAGCGAGACGCCGAACTTCAGCTGAGGGAACTGCTCGCGGATGCCCAGGACGTCCCAGGGGCCGGAGAACGTCATGGCGGCCAGGCCCTTCTGGAACGCCTGGTCGGTGTTGGTGATCTTCCTCGGGGAGCTGGTCAGCAGGGTGCGCCACAAGCCGAGCGCCTCCTGGCCCTGGGGGTCGTTGAAGGTGATCTTCTTGGCGGTCTCGTCGACCATCGTTCCGCCGGCCGACGCGAC
Source organism: Nonomuraea turcica (assembly GCF_030718205.1). Classification (GTDB taxonomy): domain Bacteria; phylum Actinomycetota; class Actinomycetes; order Streptosporangiales; family Streptosporangiaceae; genus Nonomuraea. The sequence continues at coordinate 12,272 of NZ_JAUZQF010000059.1, read as the reverse complement.
GAATGCGGAGAAGATCCAGGCGCCGAAGCCGTCACCCTTGGGCAGGGAGACCCCGGCGACATTCGGGTGCTCGCGGTGGACCTTCTCCGACGCGGCGATCAGTTCGTCCCAGGTGGTCGGTGGGGTCTGGACGTACTGCTTGTTGTAGAAGAGCACGACCGTGGTCTGCTGGAGGGGGATGCCCATCAGCTTGCCCGCGACCTTGTTCGTGCCGAGCGCGCCGGGGTAGTAGTCGGCCTCGTCGGTCGTCCCGGCGGGGACCTCGGCGAGCTGTCCGCCGCCGGCGAACCTGGCCATCTGGGGCTGGTCGAGGTAGCCGGCATCGGGGGCGCCGCTGCCGTTGAGCGCGGTGGCGAGCTTGGTGTTGTAGTCGTCCTTGGGGACCTCGGTCAGCTTGATCTTGATGCCGGGGTTGGCGGACTCGAAGTCCTTGGCGAGCTGCTTGACCTTGACGGCCTGGTCGGGCGTCGGCTGGTAGTACCAGAAGTCGACCGTCTGCGTCGCGGCCTCCTGGGCGCCTTCGCCTCCGCAGGCCGTCGCCGCCAGAGCGAGCGCGAACAGGGCTGTGGCAATCCTCATCGGTGTTCTCATCTGGGATTCCTGTGGTTCGGAGGGCGGATCAGGAGTACAGGTTGAGTTCGTGGATGGACCACCAGTTGCCGGCCGAGCCGGTCTGGACGATCCGCAGGTAGCGCTTGGTCTGCGTGGGGAAGGACACCGTGGTCGTGGCGGCTCCGCTGCCGGAGGCGATCGCCGTGCCCCACGATTGGGGGTTGTCGGAGGCGTAGACCTGGAAGCCGCGGGGCTCATCGCCTCCCGCGGAGGTGAAGTGCAGGGTGGTGAAGGTGCGAGCCTGGCCGAGGTCGACCTGGAACCATTGGCCGTTCACCTGGGCCTGGCCCGTCGACCAGCGGGTCGACTCGTTCCCGTCCAGCGCGCGAGCGGGAGCATCCCCGGCGGCCGACACCGAAGCGGTGGCCGTCCAGCCGGTCCGGCTGAGCGCGTCGCCGGGGGTACCGGACGGGGCGGGCCAGGTGTAGGTGGCCAGAGAGCGCGCCGGGAGGCTGGAGACGAAGGAAAGGCCGTTCTCCGTGACGGAGAAGGGCTGCGCCGAAGTGGTGGTGTTGAGGGCGACGAGGACACGGGAACCGTCGGGGTTGATGAAGGCGACGTTCTGGACCTCGGCGGAGCTGGTGGAGCCGACCCTGACCGCGCCCGGCTTCACGAACCTCGCGGCGTGGGAGAGCACGTAGTACTCGGCGTTGCGGGTATAGCTGGAGCCGTTGATCTCGACGACGCCGTTGCAGCGGGTGGAGCAGCCGCCCTGGTGCGGGCCGCCCGACGGGTTCAGGGCCAGGTTCCAGGTGATGGTGGACTCCCCGCCATTGCGGGCGTTCTGGACGAGCAGGTTCTCCGCGTGCCACATCAGCGTGTCGGCGAACGTGGCGTCTCTGTCGGCGCTGTCGGTGCCGCTGCACTCGGTGAACATGACCCGCTTGCCGGCGTTGACGACCTGCTGCTGGGCGGAGACCTGTCCGCCGTAGCAGTGGAATGCGGCACCGACCAGGTGGGAGAGGTTTCCGGCCCTCGAGAACACGTCGAGGGGATAGTCGGGGCGGTCCCAATTGTGGTCGTAAGCCCAGATCCGAGTGGTGAGCCCTGCGGCGGTGAGCTTGGAGTCGAGCAGCTTGATCAGATCGGCCTGCTGCTGGGACGACATGGCCATCGACGGGTAGCTGGTGGTGAACAGCGGCTCGTTCTGGACCGTCAGGTCGCCGACCGGGACGCCCGCGGCACCATATGCCTGCACGAACTTCACCAGGTAGTCGGCATAGGTGCCGACATACTCGCTCTTAAGCGAGCCGCCGTTGAGGTTGTTCGAGTCCTTCATCCAGGCCGGTGCGCTCCATGGGGAGCCCATCACCTTGAGTGCTGGGTTGAGCTGCCTGGCCTGGCGGACGAGCGGCAGGATGTTCTCGGTCTCGTCCCGCTGGACGCTGAACCGCGACAGGGTCGGGTCGGCGGCGCCGTCATCGTAGGTGTAGAAGTCGGCGGTCCGGTTGAAATCGGTCGCGCCGATCGGCTGGCGCAGGTAGTTGAGGCCTGCCGTCTGGAACAGGTCGGCCATCAGCGCGTTGCGCTGGCCCGTCGGCATGGCCGCGATCAGTGAGGCGGAGGCCCCGGTGATTGAGGCCCCGAATCCGGCCATGGTCTGGTGGGTCTCGGCGGGGGACACCATCACGTTTCGTGCCAGGGGGGTGGCGCCGAACGCGATGTCGGGCTGCCGGGTCAGCTTGGCGGATCCATCGGCCGTGGTCAGCCAGACCTGGACGGGTGTCGCCGCCTGAGCCGACGTGGCGTGGAGGGTGAGGGCTCCTCCCATCACACAGCCGAGGGCCGTGGCCAGGGCGAGGCTTCGTCGCGGGTGCATGGTGCTCCTTCGATGGGGGTGAGGGAACTTCGAAGAAACAAAATGAAACAAATCTGTAAAATGTTTCGTGCCACATGAGTACTCGCACGGCTCCGCCCTGTCAAGTGTTCCCTGTACAGGCCCTGGAGATCGAATAACGGTATGCTGTGCGTGTGAAACGAAGTGATGTAACTTATGGTTAGGCGACGTAGCGGCAAGGTCACCGTCCGAGCCATCGCCACCGAGGCGGGCGTATCGATCGCGACCGTTTCGCGGGTCATGAACGGCCATGAGTACGTCGCGCCAGAGACTCGCGCCCTGGTGCAGGAGGCCGTGAACAGGCTCGGAAGCACGGCCGTGATCCCCGGCCCTGCTTCGGAGGACCCTCCCAGAGGGGCCGTCTACGTACGCTGCCCCTATCTGCTGACCGACTACTTCGGGATGATCGTCTCCTCGGTGGCCGAGACCCTCGACCTGCACGGCCGTCGCCTCATCCTCAGCGCGGGCGACGCGGCCCGCGACGCGAGCGTCATCTCCGGGCTCCCCAACGCCCCGGACATCGCCGGAGCGATCTTCATCGTTCCCTCGGAGACCAACGAGGAACTCGAAGAGCTACGCGCCCACGGATTCCCGTTCGTCGTGATCGATCCGCGCCTCCAGCCGCCACGCGACATCGCCTCTGTCTCGGCCTCCCACTTCGCCGGCGCCCGGAACCTCACCGCCCACCTCGTTCAACTCGGGCACCGTCGCATCGGCGTCATCGGCGGCCCCCAGGAATGGCTGGCCAGCGAATACCGCCTCGCCGGCCATACCTCCGCCCTCGCCGACGCCGGACTTCTCACCTCCCCCGAGCTCATCGTCCGCAACCGCGAACCGGTCACCGACTGGGGCTACGACTCCGCCCGCCGTCTCCTCGACCTCCCCGAACGCCCCACTGCCATCGTCGCCTTCAACGACAAGTCCGCCGTCGGCGCCCTGCGCGCCGCCTTCGAACACGGCCTCCGCGTCCCCGAAGACATTTCCATCACCGGGTTCGACGACCTCTACCTCAGCCTCAGCACCCTTCCTAGGCTCACCACCGTCCGCCAGCCCCTCGAAGAGATGGGCCGCATGGCCGTCAGCCTCCTCATGCGTCTCATCGCCGGTCACACCGTCGAGGCTCTCCACATCGAACTCGCCACCCACCTCGTCATCCGCGACTCCACCGGTCCCGCCCCCGCTACGCGATAGGAGAAAGGCCCTGAGAGCCGCGATTAGCAGGGGGGTAAAGCCCGGCTGTCAGTCGAGCTCGTATACGGGGCGTCAAAGGGCGGGACAATGCCGCGGACCTGGTGGCGCTCATGAGATTGATTGCGCCGAGGCTTCTCGCAGGCACCGACACACCGTCCCCCGGTCCGTCCCGGAAGAAGGGGAGCTGACCGATGCCCGAAATGGTGCCCAATCCGCTACGGGAGGCGTTGCGGGACGCGCTGCGGACGATCGAGCCCGCTGATTCACGAGATGCGAGATGCGCTCAGCCCCCGCCAAGAACTTCCACATCGGCAGGAACTGGACGGGCCCGGTCGCCAAGACCTTCGACGGAGAGCTTGATCGGCACAACGGGCGGGTCCAGCATGCGGGTGGGGCCGTTCTCGAGACCGCCCGAAGGAAGTTGATTTCGCGTTTCCGGGGTTTTCCGGCTTTCTTGAGAGGATGCCTGACGAACCGGCGACGGACGGCACGGTTTCGGCGTATGACAATCAAGGACCAGACGAAGTGGACGGCGGCACGCGAGGGGAGTTCTCGCCGGGCTCGAACGTATGGATCACGTGGTCGGGACCCAGTCGCGTGCCGTGCTCGAACTCGGCCGTGAACGACGCATCCCCAAGAGCCTCGCGCAGGGCCGCGGTGATGCGGTCTACGTCCCCTCGTTCGGCCGGTGGCAGCGGCGCGCCGACCGACTCGCGCAGCGCCGCGGCGACGCCCAGCAGGCGTGCGGCGCGTGGTGCGTTCACAGCGGTGAGTGCCCCCGCCAGTCCCTCGAAGGCCAGGGCCACGGCCCGGGGGTCGCCGATCTTGCGGGCGGAGGCGAGGCCGTCCAGGTGCAGTCTCATCGCGGCTTCGGCGTCGCCGCGCTGTTCGGCGGCGAATCCCAGCTCGGCCAGGGCCAGGGCCAGGCCGGGCTCCCCTGACACGCCGCGTAGCCAGTCCACCCATTTGGCCAGGTGGGATTCGACCAGCTCCGGTTTGCCCTGGCGGCGAGCGCTCAGGGCCAGCCCCATCTCGGCGAAGTGCTGGGCGACCTTGTTGGACTGCTCGGCGGCCAGGCGCATCGCCTGCTCGTGGTACGCGTCGGCGGCCGCGAGGTCGCCCGTCAGAAGGGCGATCCTGCCGAGCCCGGACAGCCGGAACGACGCCTCGCCCCAGAGGGAGAGCTCCTCGGCTATGCGCAGGCCCTCGCGGTGCAGCCGGGCCGCCTCGCGATAGTCGCCCGCGATCTCGGCGAGTTCGGCGAGAGTGTTGGTGGCCTTCACCCGGCCCCACCGGTCGCCGAGTTCCTTGAAGAGCTCGTCGCTGTTCAGAGCGTCGCGGTGGGCGGCGGCGAGGTCGCCCCGGGCCCGGGCGATCGTGGCCCGCACACTCAGCGCGGCGGCCACCCCCCAGCGGTCGTCCAGCTCGCCGAAGCCGTCAAGGGCCTGCTCAAGCAGGGCTGAGGTGACGGTCAGGTCGGTGAAGCCGCGTTGCGCGTAGCTCAGGAACCACTGAGCCCGTGCCCGCGCGCCCATGTCGGCGATGTTCTCGTAGGAGCTGGTCGACGCGCGGGCATCCGCATCGGTGCCGTCGCTCATCAGGAGGCGCACGCCGGTCCGCCAGGCGGCCACGCGGGCGTCGTCGCATACGTTCAGCGCCAGGTCGAGCGCGCGCCGGGCCTCGGCCAGGCGGCCGCGCAGGAGCCAGTACCAGCCGAGCGCGTTGACGAGGCGGGCTGCGGCGTCGCCGTCGGCCAGCCGTACGGTCGTGTCGAGGGCGGCGCGCAGGTTGGCCCATTCGCGATCGAGGCGTTCCAGCCAGGGCCGCTGGTCGGGGCCGCGGAGGTGCAGCGCGGCGCGTTCGGCCAGCCCGGTGTAGTGGCGCAGGTGGCGGCGGTGGATCTCGTCGTATTCGCCGGCCTCCCGCAGGCGGTCGAGGCAGTATTCCCGTACCGACTCCAGGAGATGGTAGCGGGGGCCGACCGGACCGTCCGCCATGACGACGAGCGACCGATCCACCAGTCGCGCCAGCACGTCTATCCCGTCCACCCCGTCCAGCGAGCCGACCTCCTCTGCCGCGGTCAGCGTGCACCCGTCGGCGTGCACGCCGAGCCTGCGCAGGGCCACGCGTTCGGGCTCGGACAGCAGCTCCCAGCTCCAGTCGATCATCGCGCGGAGCGTACGCTGCCTGGCTGGGGCGCCGCGCCTGCCCGCCACCAGCACACCGAACCGGTCGTCGAGCCGGGCGGCCAGCTCGTGCACCCCAAGCGCGCGCACGCGAGCGGCGGCCAGCTCCAACGCGAGCGGGATCCCGTCCAGGCGCCGGCAGATCGCGGCCACGGCCGCGGCATTGCCGGGGCCGAGCCCGAAGCCCGGTGCAGCGGCGGCGGCCCGGGTCACGAACAGCTCCACGGCGGCGAAGCGGCGTAGTTCCTCGGGCTCTGCGGCGGGGTCCGGCAAGTCCAGCGGGGGCACGGCCCACAGCCGTTCGCCGGGGAGACCCAGGGACTCCTGGCTGGTGGCGAGGATGCGCAGGCCGGGCGCCGTCCGCAGCAGCACCTCGGCCACCACGGCGACGGACTCGATCACATGCTCGCAATTGTCCAGCACGAGCAGGAGGCTCCTCGTACGGAGCGCGTCGGCCAGTCGGCCCAGCAGGTCACCGGCGGCCTCTGCCTGGTCACGGATCCTGAGAGCGTCGTCGCGGACGCCGAGGGCCGAGGCGGCGACTCCGGCCACCGACGCCGGGGAGTCGCCGGAGGCCCGATCGAGGCCGGCCAGCTCCACTAGCCACGCGCCATCGGGGATGCCGCCCTCCAGTTCGCGGGCGACCTTGAGCGCGAGCTGGGTCTTGCCCACCCCGGCCGCGCCGGTGAGCGTGACCAGCCGTCCCGACTCCAGTAGCGTGCGTAGGTGGCTCACCGCTTGCTCCCGGCCGATGAGTTCGGCCAGGGCTGCGGGCAGATTGGTACGCTGCCGCACCGCGACGGCGGTCCCCTCGAGCGCTGGATCCTGCCTGAGTATCGCCTCGTGCAGGGCCACCAGCTCCGGGCCGGGGTCCAGGCCGAGTTCGTCGGCCAGCCGCTCGCGCAGGTCGGCGTAGCTCGCCAGTGCCTCGCTCTGCCGTCCAGCCCGGGAGAGGACACGCATGTGCAGGGAGCGTAGGCGCTCGCGCAGCGGATGCCGGGTCACCAGATCGCCCAGCTCGCCGGCCAGCCAGCCGTGCTCGCCGAGCGCCAGACGCGCCTCCGCGTGCTCCTCCAGCGCGGCCAGGCGCTCTTCTTCCAGCCGGGCCGCCACCGGCCTGGCGAAGTCCTCGTCGACGAAGTCGGCGTACGCCGGTCCCCGCCACAACGCCAGCGCGTCGGCCAGCAGCTTCGCCCGCTCCCGTACGTCGACCGCCGCCTTGGCCCGGGTGACCAGCGACGCGAACCGGCCGGCATCCACGGCCTCGGGCTCCAGCCGCAGCAGGTAGCCCGGAGGCTGCGACACCACCAGGTCGCGACCGCCCGGCTCGGCGCTCTCCAGGACCCGGCGCAGCTGGGACACCCTGGAGTGCAGGGTGCCGGTGGGATTGCGCGGCAGCCGCTCGCCCCACAAGTCGTCGATCAGCCGATCGGACGACACAGGACGCCCCTCGTACACGAGTAGATCGGCCAGCAGCGCCCTCACCTTCGCCTCGGGAATGCGTACGGGCCTGCCGTCAGCCGTCCAGACGGCCAGCGGACCGAGCACCCCGAAACGCACAACCGCCAGGTTAGACGAGTTCGGACGGGCCCAAAGACGCCCGCAGAAAACCCGAAGGGGCCCGGATCAGGATGAAGCCATCAACCGATCTTTCAAAGGATGAATGAACGATGAGGGTCAATCGCGAGATCCGGCTTGCCTCCCGCCCGGTCGGTGAGCCGGGACCGGACAACTTCGAGCTGGTCGAGGTCGAGCTGCCGGAGCCGGGCGAGGGTCAGATCCTGGTCCGTAACACGTGGATGTCGGTCGACCCGTACATGAGGGGCCGAATGAACGACGCCGAGTCGTACATCCCGCCGTTCCAGCTCGGCGTCGCGCTGGAGGGCGGCGCGGTCGGCGAAGTGATCGCCTCCCACGCCGAGGAGATCCCGGTCGGGGCGACGGTGTCCCATTTCCTGGGCTGGCGCGAGTACGCCGTGCTGGATGCCACCGCAGCGGCCGTCGTGGACACCGGCCTCGCCCGCCCGCAGGACTATCTGGGCGCACTCGGGCCGACCGGCCTGACCGCGTACCTCGCCGTCACCGAGATCGCACCGGTCAAGAAGGGCGACGTGGTCTTCGTCTCCGGCGCCGCCGGCGCCGTCGGCGGCGTGGCCGGGCAGCTCGCCCGCAAGCTGGGCGCCGCCAAGGTGATCGGCTCAGCCGGGGGACCCGAGAAGGTCAAGAAGGTTGTCGAGGACTTCGGCTTCGACGCCGCCATCGACTACCGAACCGGCTCGCTGCCCCAACGGCTCGCCGAACTCGCGCCCGAGGGCGTCGACATCTACGTCGACAACGTTGGCGGCGACCACCTGCAGGCCGCCATCGGCGCGCTGAAGGTGCACGGTAAGGCCGCCCTCGTGGGCATGATCAGCCAATACAACGCGACCGCCCCCGTTCCGGGCCCGAGCAACATCTACGACGTGGTCACCAAGCGGCTGACCCTGCGCGGTGTGCTGGTGACCGACCATCTTCACCGCTTCCCCGAGTACATCGCCCAGGCCGCAGCCTGGCTGACCGACGGCGGTCTGCGCACGGAAGAGACGGTGGTCGAGGGCCTCCAGCAGGCTCCGGACGCCTTCCTCGGCGTGCTGCGTGGCGCCAACACCGGCAAGATGCTCGTCCGCCTGGCGCGAGGATGACGACATGTCCACTCGCATGACGATCGAGGAACGCGAGACGTTCCTGGCCGGCACCCACATCGGCGTGCTCTGCGTCCCTGAAGGTCGCGCCTCGCTGCTGATCCCGATCTGGTACGCCTACGCGCCCGGCGGCGAGATCAGGATCAGCACGCCGTCGGCCAGCCGCAAGCTGGGCCTGATCCAGGAGGCGGGCTACGTAGGTTTCGCTGTCCAGCAGGAGGAGATGCCGTACAAGTTCGTCTCCGTCGACGGCCCGGTCGTCGCCTACGAGCCGGCCGACCCGACGGAGTACCGTCGATGGGCGATCCGGTATCTCGGCCCTTCTGATGGGAAGCGGTTCTTCGAGTCGATCGAGGACGGTCTGCCGGATTGGGTCACCATCCGGATCCGGCCGGAGCGGTGGCGCACGTTCGACTTCGGCAAGGAGTTCAGCTGATCGGTGCTTGGACCGCGCGGGTCAGTGCAGCGTACGTGCCCATCCACCGCACGGTCGTCCACGAATGCCTTCTCGGGCAGGTCCCGCCACGGGCTGCCAATGCAGAACCGCACATCACTTCGTTGAACCGGCGCCTACCAGGACCGGAGGGCAACGCGCAGAATCCGCACCCTCATGACCCGAACCCTGAACAGTCCCCGGGTCTCCTTCGTGGTGGGGGAGGACTTGAACAGGAAGCGCACCGGCACACGAACCCCCAGCTCTTCAGCCAGCTCGCGGACCGCCGCCTCCTCATACGACTCGCCCACGCCCACGCCCACGGCACCGCCGACCATCACGTCGTAGTAGCCCGGGAACCGGGACAAGGTCCCACGTCCCCCGCAACGCCCCGACCCAGCGGCATCCCGACCTGAAGAAACGAGTGCGCAGCTGAGCCTGCCGGAACCGAACGTCGCCCCGCTACGCCGTCGGTGCTGAGCATTTCCGCACACACTGCTATCCCGAACGCGACACGCTGGAGGCACACGCTCACGCCCGAGGCCGAGCGCTTCCGTCTCACCCTCGGTCGGAAAGCCAGATGTCCTTCACCTGCGCAGCAGCACCTTGAGTAGACAGCCGTGTGACGTCCACTCGGATGTCGCTACCCGTGAAATCGTGCTGCTGGTCGTGCAGTGCGCCGAACTCTTCTGGTGTCAGGTACACAGGCCGGGTCTCTGCTCGTTTCTCGGTCTCGCGGAAGTCCACCTCGAGCTTCAAAATCAGCACGTCGGGCAGTGAGGCTCGATAGAGCTCGGCAGTGCTGTCCGTCAGCACATCCACGATGACCACGTCGATGTCGCCGTCCAAGAAGTTCCGGGCCAACGCACAGCCGTTAAGCACTCCCAGTCGTTGCTGGCGAAGACCCTCCAGGCCGTTCCAGGGTGCGGCGTGGCCGCTAACGACCAGATGGCGAACATCGTCGATGTCGATGAAGGCAGCACATGGTCGTTCCTGGACAATGAGGCGACCGATCGTGCTCTTGCCCACCGCTGGAGGTCCGGTCAAAATCGACGCTCGCACCAAGTAATCCTCTCGCATGCTTACCGGCGCCCAGGGCATCTCCTACGGTGGATCGAGCTGATCGCCTGTCGGAAGATTCCGAACGCCAGTCGATACCATGCCGCAGTGCCCTCAGAAACATTGATCGTGACGGTCGCCCAGATTTCCCCCGAACCAGGGGATGTGAGAGCGAATGCCCGTTCAGCGGCGGCTCTGATGATCGAAACCGCGGATGCCGGTGCGAAACTGCTCGTGTTCCCCCAGCTGTCACTTGTCAGCTACGACCTGGAGCTCTTCACCGACCCGTCGGCTTGGGTGACCGAGGACGACCCGCGGCTCGACGTCGTCCGCCAAGCCAGCGCGGAGTGCGGCGTGACCGCTGTGGTCGGCGCCGCGTACCGCGGGCCGGACAACACGGCCTGGATCGCCTCGCTGGCGATCCGGCCCGACGGCGAGATCCAGGTTTACGGCAAGCAGAACCTGCACGGCGTGGAGCGCGACCTGTTCCAGCCCGGCGACAAGATCCAGATCCTGGACATCGACGGCTGGCGCGTCGCCCTCGCCATCTGCTATGACGCCGCGGTACCGGGGCACGCAGCGGAAGCGGCCGGCCTGGGCGCCGAGGTATACGCTGTGTCCGCCCTGTACACGCAGGAGGAGGTGCGGCGCATTGACGTCCACTCCGCGGCCCGGGCCATGGACCACCGCATGTACGCGGTCGTCGCGAACCTCGCCGGCCGGGGACCGGGGTGGGAATCGTGCGGCGGCAGCGGCACCTGGCACCCGGACGGCACGCGGCTGAGCCAGGCCCGGACCGACCCGGGTGTGTTCACCATGGCGTTGTCGCGCAGTGAGCTGCAGGCGTTGCGCGACAAGGACGCCCTGGCCGGGAACCCGCGGACCGCCCTCGTCGCAGACACGTGGACGTGACGGCACCAGGCCCGGCTGAGCCACACGGCGGCTCTCTCACGGGACAGGTACTGATCTTCGACGCCGATGACACGCTGTGGGAGAACAACGTCCTCTTCGAGCGCGCCGTGGACGACTTCCTGCTCTGGCTGGACCATCCGACCCTCGACGGGGCCGAGATCCGCGCCATCCTCAACAGCATCCAGGCGGCGAACGCGGTCGCCCACGGATACGGCGGCAAGATGTTCTTGCACAGCCTGAAGGAGTGCCTGAAGCGACTCCGCGAGCGGCCGGCGAGCGCTGCGGAACTGCGCCATGTCGACGGGTTGGCCGCGGCCGTCCTGGAAGGACGCGTGGAGCTGGTCCCGGATGTCGCCGAGACACTCACAGTTCTCGGCGGCCGGCATGAGTTGCTCCTGCTCACCAAGGGCGATACCGAGGAGCAGCAGCGCAAACTGGATCTCTCGGGGCTCGTGCACCACTTTCGCGGCATCCATATCGTGGCCGAGAAGGACGTCGACACCTACCGGCGGCTCACTCGCGACCTCGACCTGGCGCCGGCTGCTACCTGGATGATCGGCAACTCGCCGAAGTCGGACATCCTTCCCGCCCGGCAGGCGGGCATGAACGCTGTCTTCATCCCGAACGACAACACCTGGGTGCTGGAGCACAGTGAGCTCGATGACGATGATGAAGGAGTGCTGCGGCTGCGGACGCTCTCCGAGCTACTGCATCACTTCTGAAAGCGAAAGGAACCTGCTGTTGAGCAACGATCCGACTGCAAACGTTCTCGCCGGGCCGTCCCAGCCGGGCGCCGATCAGGTGCGCAGGACGCCCAATGTCTCGTGCGTGTTCATCTGCCACGACGGAGACGGCCGGGTGCTGCTGGCCCGGCGCAGCGCCGGTGCGCGTGACGAGCCCGGAGCCTGGGACTGTGGTGCCGGAGCGCTGGAGTACGGGGAGTCGTTCGAGACGGCTGCCGCCCGGGAGGTCGGCGAGGAATACACGACCCGTCCGCTGACGATCGAGACCATCGGCGTTCGCAACGTCCTGCGAGAGGAGCCGCCCTCTCACTGGGTCGCGGTGATCTTCGCGGTCGGGGTCGATCCCACCGAAGCCGCTATCGGCGAGCCTCACAAGTTCGACGAGCTGGGCTGGTTCTCTCTGGACTCGCTGCCGTCGCCGATGCACTCGCAGCTCGCCGAGAGCATCAGGCTGTTCCGCGCATGGCAAGAGGTCTAGCGCGGACACAGGTTGTCGCCGGCCAGCTTCATGGGACCACTTGGGAGGAGTTTCTGCCACGAGCATGGGACCACCCGGTTGCCAGTGATGGGACCACCCGGCGTGTCACGTTCAGGTGGTTGATCACTTCCGGTTACGAC
>NZ_JAUZQF010000058.1 GCF_030718205.1 Nonomuraea turcica | reverse complement strand
CATTAACCAGCTCAAACGCAACCGCGCCATGGCCACCAGGTACGACAAGCTCGCTGTCCGCTTCGAGGCCACACTCACCATCGCCGCGATCAACGAGTGGCTCAGTGCCTTATGAAACACGGCCTAGGCGCGATGGCACCGTTCTTCCTGGGCAACGAGGTGTGGCTGGTGGCCTTCACCGGCGTACTGTTCGGCGCCTTCCCGCACCTGGAGGGCAGTCTGCTGTCCGGGCTGTACCCGCTGGTGGTGGCGATCTTGGTCGGGCTGGCGGTCGGCAACACCGCAGTCCAGCTGCGCCGCCGTACCCGCCGCGGCCGCCGGTGGTGGCAGGCGCTCATCGTGGCGGGCGGCGCGTTGCCGGCCGTGTGCTGGGGGCTGGTGGTGGGGTTGTTGCTGCACGGGGTGCCGCGCCGCGCCGACGGCAGCTTCCACCTCGGGGCAGGCCAGGTGCTCACGCCGTTCGTGCTGGTGTGCGGGGCGGGCATGGCATTGCTGTTCGCCGCGCACGGGGCGGCCTTCTTGGCGCTGCGCTCGGTCCCTGACCTGGCCGCCAGGGCCCGCCGGGCGGGCACCGCCCTGGTGGGCGCGGCCGGCGCCGCCGCCGTCCTGGCGCTGGTGTTGACGCTGCTGGGCGTGGGCGCTTCGATGACCAACCCCCTCACCTCGGCGCTCCTGACCGGGATGCTGGTGACGGCACTGGTGGCCGCCTGGTGGTCGCTGTCGCGCGGGCACCGCATCCGCGCCTTCGCCGCCACCTGCTGTGCAACGGTCGCGCCGGTGCTGCTGGTGGGGGCAGGGCAGTACCCATACGTGCTGGCCACCAAAGCCGGCGCCGGCTTGAGCGTCGCCGAGGCTGCGGCCGACGACACCACGCTGCAGATCCTGACCGCGTTCGGAGTGGTGCTGATCCCGGTGATCCTCGCGTACCAGGCGTGGAGCTGGTGGGCCTTCCGCACACGCACCGCCGACAGCTACTTCTGAGCGACGGGCTTCTGAGCAGCCGCTGCGCCTTGTCCGGGGTGGCGCCTTGAATGCGACTCGACACGCCGCACGATCCAACCCCAGGGTCGGGGAACCCAGCGCTGAGAATGATCTTGCGTGAACTGTGATGTTCAGCCTCGGCACGCGACCGCTCTACCTGGAGGTTTCTGGTCCGTGGGTGATGCGGTGGATGGTGGAGCGCCCGACGCTGTACTCGGTGGCCAGGTCGGCCAGAGACCCTCGCCCTCGGCGTATCGGCGGCGGATGGAGCGCCGGGCGGGTTCGGGCAGTTTAGGCTGCTTGCCCCTGAGCTTGCCGTTCTTCTTGGCCAGGGCCATGCCTTCGCGGGTGCGCATGTGCCCGAGGTTGGTCCCGAACTCGGCGACCATGGCGAGGGTCTGCAGGAACAGCCGCCCGAACGGGTCGTTCCAGTCGTAGACCGAGCCGCCGAGTCCGGACAGGTCGGTGAAGATCTCGTTGGCCTCGGCCATGTTGCGGGCGAAGCGGTCGAACTTGGTCACGATGAAGACTCTGCCGTCCCATACGGCGGCGAACACCTCCACCTGGGGCTCTGTCTCGGCTGGCTGGTGTTCCGGTGGGGGATCGGATTCGGTAGGGCAGCCTAAGGTGTCCTGGTCAGGGCGCCGGGACGCGGGCCTGTCACCGGTGCTGTGCAGTGCCCAACTCGTCGCCATACCGGGCGAGGACGTCCTCGGCCGTGGGGACGGGGCCGAACAGCTGCTCCTGGCGGCGGGGGTCGGCGACGTAGCGGCCGGTGTCGAACCAGCCGAACATCGCGGCCATGTCCTTGATCAGGGGCATGAAGCGGCCGGCGACGGCTCCTGCGGCATGGGCGACGGCGGACGGGACGGCCCACACCTTGATCTTCTTTCCGGCCCTGCCGCCCATCAGGTCGGCTACCTCGCGCATGCTGACCGGACGGTCCCAGCCGATGTCGATGCGCTCACCGTCGTCAGCCTCGGCGTCGACTGCGGCTGCCAGGTACGCCGCGAGATCGGAGGTGTGGACGAAGGTCAGCGGGACGGTGGTCTTGCCGATCCATATCAGGCGGCCCTTGTCGATCGGGTCGCCCGCCATGCTCGCGATCTGGTCGAGGAACGCCCCCGGGCGCAGTGCGAGGAACGGGACGCCGAGCTGTTCGAGTTTGTCCTCGGCGAGCTTCTTGTGCCAGAAGTGTGGGACATCGGGCGTCCGGTCGCTGGTGAGGATGCTGGTCAGGACGAACCGTCGGATGCCGGCGCGGTGGGCGGCCTCGGCGAGGTTGGCGTTGCCGACGGTGTCGATGGCATGCGCGTTCTTGCCGCCGCGGGTGTAGCCGGCGGCGGTGGTGATGACGGCATCGGCGCCGTTCATGGCGGCGACGAGCGAGTCGAGGTCGAGCATGTCGCCGCGGGCGATCTCCACGCCCCGGCTTTCGAGTCTGTCAGCGTCGCTGGCCGGCCGGACCAGGGCACGGACGTTCTTGCCGCGCTTGAGTAGTTCGTCGACGACCTTGCCCCCGAGAGAGCCGGTCGCCCCGACGACGAGGACCGGGAGGCTGGTGGAGTCGGTGGCAGTCATGGGGTTTTCACTTTCCATCAGGTCAGGAGCGAGGGGCTTGGTTGCAGAGGCCGAAGGCGGATGGGACGAGGTGATGCGGCCGTTCTCGATGTGCAGACGGCCAGCCGCACCGGCGAGTTACTCGGATTCTTCTTGCGGAAGGGCGCGGCTGGTGAGCGCCTCGGCGATGGCGTAGGCGGTGTCGACGAAGGACTCCGCCTGCTGCTCCGACAGGTTCCGCGCGGAGGTCTCCTCCAGGGCCTGCCACAGGGCCGCGATGGGTTCGCGCATGGACCGGCCCTTGTCGGTGAGGTGGACCACCATGACGCGCCGGTCATGTGCGGCCGGCTCGCGGACGAGCAGGCCGGCATCCTGCATGCGGCGCAGGGACTTGGAGACGGTGGAGTGGTCCAGGCCGACGCTTTCCAGCAGCTCGGACTGAGTCTGGCCGTCCCGGTCAAAGAGCTGCATCAGCAGCAGTTCCTGTCCGGGATGCAGGTCCATCGCGCGAAGCAGGGCCGCGGCGTAGGCGCGGTGGGCGCGGGCGAGCTGGAAGATCGCGTAGCTCATCGGCCCTTTGCCGGCCGTCGTGGGGATGTGGGGCATGGTTCGGCGCCTCAATCCGTGTAGGTGGGGTAGTCGGTGTAGCCGGCCGCTCCGCCGCCGTAGAAGGTGGCCGGGTCGGGGGCGTTCAGCTCCGCGCCGGCGCGGAGCCGCTCGACCAGGTCCGGGTTGGCGAGCGCGAGGGCGCCGACGGAGACCAGGTCGGCCGTGCCGTTGTCGATGTCCTTGGCGCGGGTGGATACATCGGTGCCTCCCCGGTTGAGGATCAGCGTGGCCGGCCACTGCGCGCGCAGGGTTTCCAGCAGAGCCTCCTCGCCCACGTGCATCACGTGGAGGTAGGCCAGGCCCAGCGGGCGCAGCGCGTCCAGGAGCGCCGGATACAGCTCGGCGGTGTCGGACTCGGCGATGTCGTTGTAGGGGTTGCCGGGGGAGATACGCAGACCGGTGCGCTCCGCGCCGATCTCGTTGGACACGGCGGCGGCTACCTCGATGGCGAAGCGGATGCGGTTGTCAAGGGAGCCGCCGTAGCGGTCGCTGCGCTGGTTGGTGTTGTCGGACAGGAACTGGTGCACCAGGTAGCCGTTGGCGCCGTGGATCTCCACGCCGTCCGCGCCCGCCGCGACGGCGGCCGCCGCGGCGCGACGGAAGTCGTCGACCGTCGCCGCTACCTCCTGCGTCGACAGCGCGCGGGGCTCCGGCATCTCCTGAGGCCCGGACGCGGTGAACATCACGCCCTCGGGGCGGATCGCCGATGGGGCGACCGGCTGGCGCCCGTGGGGCGTGTTGTCGGGGTGGGAGATGCGTCCGACGTGCATCAGCTGGATGACGATCCGGCCGCCGGCCGCGTGTACGGCGTCAATGACCTTGCGCCACCCGGCGATCTGCTCGTCATTGTGAATGCCGGGAGTGAGGAGGTAGCCCTGGCCGTCGGCGGAGGGCTGGGTTCCCTCAGTGATGATCAGCGCGTGCGAGGCCCGCTGGGCGTAGTACTCGGCGTTCAGCTCGGTCGGGACGCCTTCCGGCGTGGAGCGGTCCCGAGTCATGGGGGCCATGACCAGGCGGTGCGGCGAGGATATGCCGCCGACAGTGGTCGGCGTCCACAGAGAGTCCAGCATGCATGGTCCTTCGGTGCGGCGAGGCCCGGGTGGGCATCGGGAAAACGGCGGGCGGGGTGGACGAAGAGGCGAGCGTGTTCAGCCGACGGTGAGAACGAGCTTGCCCCGGACATGTCCGGCGTCGCTGACCCGCTGGGCCGTGGCGGCCTGGTCGAGCGGATAGGTGGTGACGGTGGTGACGACCTTGCCGGTCGCGGCGTCCTGGGCCAGGGCGGCCAGGCGGTCGGACGAGGCCTTCGCAGAACCACTGGAGAAGGTGATGCCGAGCTGCTGCGCGCGGAAGTCGGCGATGGCGACGATGCGATCGGTGCCGCCCCGCAGGGTGATGGAGTCCTCAAGGGCGCCCTTCCCGGCCAGGTCGAACACCGCGTCCACGCCGTCAGGGGCGAGCGCCCGGACCCGCTCGACCAGGCCCTCGCCGTACACGGTCGCGGTGGCGCCGAGCGAGGCGAGGTAGTCCTGGTTGCCGGGGCCGGCGGTGCCGATGACACGTGCTCCGCGGGCCGTGGCGAGCTGAACCGCCAGGGTTCCGACCCCTCCGGATGCGCCGTGCATCAGCACGGTCTCCCCGGCGGCGACACCCAGTAGGTTCAGGACCCGCTCGGCGGTCTCACCTGCCACCGGCAGCGCGGCCGCGTGCTGCCAGTCGAGGGCGGCGGGCTTGGGGGCCACGATGGTGGCCAGCGCGTACTCGGCGTACGAGCCGGTGTCCGACCAGCCCAGCACCTCGTCGCCGACCTGCACGCCCTGCACGCCCTCACCCAGGGCGTCCACCACGCCGGCGAGCTCGCCACCGGGAACGGCGGGGAAGGTCGTTGGGTACAAGGCCTCCAGCATCCCGGAGCGGATCTTGCCGTCCAGCGCGTTCAGCCCGGCAGCCTTCACGCGGACACGGACCTGCCCAGGGCCGGGCTGCGGGACCTCGATGTCTGCCTCGTGCAGTACGTCCGGGCCGCCAAAACGGTCGAAAACGATGGCTTTCATGACAGCTCCTAACGTTGCGCCACGCATTAGGTGGCTAGACACATAATCACCGTAACAGCAAATATGTGGCTAGCCAACTATTTGCTGCCGCCCGGGCCGACCAGCCCTCACGCCAAGATCAGGTCACGAATGCGGCTGCCGTAGTAGGTTAAATATTCTAGACACAATGTCAAAAATGTCTTACCTTATCCATGTCAAGTTTGTTGTACATGGGAGCGGGACATGTCCTTTGAAGAGAAGCGCTCGTGGATCTACGCCGTCGTCGCGGCCGCCGTGCCCGTCGCGTACTTCGTGACCATCCTCGCGAAGGTACCCGGGACGGACGTCTCGGAGATCGCCTATGTGGGGCCGATGCTCACCGCCATCGGCGTCGGCATCGGTGCGGGCATCGTCCTGGGCATCGTCGCGGCCGTGGCCTCGCCCAAGGACGCGGGCCGGGCCGACGAGCGCGACAAGCAGATCAACCGGCTGGGCGATTATGTCGGGTTCTACGTCATGAGCATCTGTGCCCTCGTGCCGCTCGGCCTCGCAATGGCCAACGTCGAGCAGTTCTGGATCGCCAATTCGCTGTACCTGGCGTTCGTCCTCGCCGCGCTCACCTCCGCGGTCGTGAAGATCGTGGCCTACCGGCGGGGTTTGTAGACCATGGCCAAGCCCACCAGGGTTACCAACTCGATCCGGACCCTGCGGTTCACCCACGGGGAGATGACGCAGGCGGAGCTGGCCGACCGCATCGGCGTAACCCGCCAGACCGTCATCGCCATCGAGCAGGGCCGCTACTCGCCGTCGCTGGAGATGGCCTTCGAGATCGCGCACGTGTTCCAGGTGCCCCTCGACGACGTCTTCCAGTACCCCCACCCCGAGCAGTAACTCCACCACCACGACCGGCACGCGAGGACACCGCCTCGCGGCCCCGGCTCACCGCGCCCAAAACCAAGGAGGAATCATGCACGCCCCTCAACGACTCGCCCGGATAACAGGACTGTTGTACCTGATCATGGCCATCTGCAGTGGCTCCGCCGAAATCCTGCGCACCACCATCCACGAGCCCCACGACGCCGCCGCGACCGCGCACAACGTCGTCGCCAACGCCGGCCTCGTCCGCATCGGCGTCGCCGCCGACCTCGTGGCGGTCATTTTCGGGATGTTAACGGCCATGGCCGCGTACGTGCTCCTCAAGCACGTGAACAAGAACGCCGCCCGCGCGGTGGTGATCTTTACAGTGGCCGCCGCGGCCATGATGGGCCTCAACATGGTGCACCAGTTCGGTGCCCTGCTCGTCGCCACCGACCCCACCTACGTCAACGCCCTCGGCGCCGGCGGATCCGACGCGCTGGTACAGCTCCTGTTCGAACTGCACCGCCACGGCTATCTCACCGCGCAGATCTTCTTCGGCCTGTGGCTGCTGCCGCTCGGGTACCTCGTCTACAAGTCCGGCATGTTCCCGCGCGTGCTGGGGGTCCTCCTCATGATCGGGTGCTTCTGCTACCTCGTGGACCTGTTCGCACAGTTCCTGGCTCCCGACCTCGCAGCCGCGCTTGCCCCATTCGTCCTGACCCCGCCCGCCGTCGCCGAGATTTCGATGCTCCTCTGGCTGCTCATCAAAGGCGCCAAGGCACCCCGACACGACACCGCGATCCCGGCCACCGCCTGAACCCTCGACCCGGCCCGCGTCACTCTCACCCGGGAGGCACACCATGCCCACCACGTCCGAACCGAGGCGACCACGATGAAGGCGATCACCCGATACGCCTACGGTGCGCCAGATAACCTCGAACTACGCGACATCGACAAGCCGACCATAGGCGACGACGACGTGCTCGTCCGCGTCCACGCCGCCGGCGTCGACCCAGGCGTCTGGCACCTCATCACCGGCGTGCCGTACCTGCTCCGTCTCGGCGGATTCGGGCTACGCAGACCGAAGAACCCGGTCCAGGGTATGGACGTCGCCGGCCGGGTCGAGGCCGTCGGCGCCAACGTGACCGACTTCCGCCCCGGCGACGAGGTCTTCGGCACCTGCGACGGCGCCTACGCCGAGTACGCCTGCGCCCGCCAGGACGGGCTCGCCACCAAACCGGCGAGCATCACGTTCGCGCAGGCCGCGACCGTCCCCGGCTCCGCCTGCGCCGCGCTGCAGGGGCTGCGCGACGCCGGAAAAACTCCAGGCCGGCCAGCACGTGCTGGTCACCGGCGGCGTCGGAACGTTCGCCGTGCAGCTCGCCAAGGCTTTCGGCGCGCACGTCACCGGCGTGTGCCGGACCAGCAAGACCGACCTGGTCCGATCCATCGGGGCCGACGACGTCATCGACCACACCCGTGAGGACTTCACCGACCAGGTCGGCCACTACGACCTCATCCTCGACCCCACCAGCACCCACACCCTGGCCCGGCTGCGACGCGCCCTCACACCCCGCGGAACGCTCGTCATGGTCGGCGGCGCCGAGGGCGGGCGCCGGCTGCACGGCACCGACCGCCTGATCCGGGCGATGCTGCTGTCGCCGTTTGTCGGCCAGCACCTGCGCGGAGTCCTGACCACGGCGCCCGCCAAGGACCTGCACACCCTGACCGAGCTGATCGACGCCGGCACGGTCACCCCGATTCTCGACAGCACCTACCCGCTGGTCAGGTCCCCGACGCGATCCGCCATCTGAAAAGCGGCCTACCCGCCGGCAAAATCGCCATCACCATCTGAGGCAGCACCACATGACCTCCCCAGTTCACACTGGCCGACCCCGGCGGCCCACCCCACCTCTCCGCCGGCCGGGCCGGCGCGGTACGACCGCAGGAGTCGCTCGCCGTGTACCGGAACACGCCGGCGGAGGGCGAGCCGGCTCTGGAAGGCCGGCGCGGCGGCGGCAGCCGCACGCCCCCGGCCTGGGCAATGCCGCCCGTAAAGCGTCGTGCCCGCCGCGAATTCCGGTGCTGATGACGGCGTCACTCATGTCGCCGATGGGGTCGAACGTCACCCTCGTCCGGGATGCGACGTCGAACCCGGGATCGCCCTGCCGGTCGCGGTCCGGCGCCTACCACACCGGCCGCTTCGCCAAGGTGCCACAGCCTGCCACGCCGAGCCGGGCCGCGATGGCAGTCGCCGCCTCACCGAGCAGGTTCAGCGCCAGCCGTCTCGCGCGCCGCCCCACCTGCCGGTGTGTGCGACCGCTTCGACATGGCTTCGGGCGGCGGCCGCGTCGGGGGCCGCCCGGGCCAGGTCGGCGAGGTGCCGGCATTCGGCGATGGTGTGGTGGGCGAGTGCGGCGCGCACGTCGACAAGGGTGGCGGGGGCCATGGACAGGCTGGTCACGCCCAGACCGACGAGCACCAGGGCGAGCAGTGCGTCGCCGGCGGCCTCGCCGCACACCCCGACCGGCTTGCCAGCGCGGTGACCGGCCTGGGCGGTGAGGTGGATCAGGTCGAGGAGGGCCGGTTGCCACGGGTCGAGCAGGTCGGCGACGTCGCTGAGCGTGCGGTCGGCGGCGAAGGCGTACTGGGCCAGGTCGTTCGTGCCGAGGCTGACGAAGTCGCAACCGGCGAGCACGGCGTCCGCACGCAGCGCGGCCGCCGGTACTTCGATCATGACGCCGACCGTCGGCAACCCTTGAGCTCGGGCCCGCTGGGCGAAGGCCGCCGCCTCGCCGGGAGTGGACACCATCGGCGCCATGACCCACACCTCGGCCCGCGCCCGCTGGGCCGCCGCGCTGATCGCGGCGAGCTGCTCGTCCAGCAGCTCGGGTGACCGCAGCGATGTCCGCAGCCCCCGGACGCCGAGGGCCGGATTGGGCTCGTCGGGCTGCGTGGCGAACCGCAGCGGCTTGTCGGCACCCGCGTCGAGGGTGCGCACGACGACGCGACGGCCCGCGAAGGCGTCGAAGATCTCGGCGTAGGCGGCCCGTTGCTCGTCGAAGCCGGGCGCCTCGGCACGGTCGAGATACAGGAATTCGGTACGCAACAGGCCGACGCCCTCGGCCGCGGTCGCCGCGGGCAGCTCGCGAGCGGTCCCGAGGTTCGCCATGAGCTTGACCGGGTGGCCGTCCGAGGTTCGTCCCGGCCCGGTCACCCGGGCGGCGGCGGCCCGACGTACGGCTTCGCGATCGAGGGCGGACCGCACCTGGGAAGGCGCCGGAGCCACGACGGCGGTGCCGATCGTGCCGTTGACCAGGAGCTGCGTGCCGTCCGCCACCGCGATGGCGCCCGTGCACGCCACGACGGCGGGCAGCCCGAGTGACTTGGCCAGGATCGCCGTGTGGCTCGTCGGCCCGCCCCGCTCGGTCACGATGGCGAGCACCTGCCGCGGGTCGATGGTGGCGGTGTCGGCAGGCGCCAGGTCGTCCGCGATGAGCACGTACGGGTGGCCGGGATCGGGCAGGCCCGGCATCGGCAGCCCGAGCAGCCGGGCGACGATGCGGTTGCGCAGGTCCTCGAGGTCGGCCGCGCGTTCCGCGAGATAGCCGCCCGCCGCCTGGAACTGCTCGGCGAACTCGGCGATGACGTCGCTGACGGCGTATGCCGGCGGGCGGCCGGCCTTGATCAGCTCCGCCACGCGCTGCGCCAGCACCGGATCGGCGGCCATGGCCGACTGGGCGGCAAGGATGTCCGCTGCCGGTGGTATCGCCTGCCCGGCCCGCTCCAGCAGTTCGGCTGCGACCTCGCCAAGGGCCGTGTGGGCGGCCTCCACGGCGGCGTGTTCGTCGGTCACTGCCGGTGGCCGGGCCGGGAGGACCGGCGGCGCGTTCATCACTGCCGCGGGTCCTGCCACGATTCCCGGGCTGACCCCGATGCCTGTCAGCGTGTGCATGTGTCACGAGCCCCTCGTCCAGGGGCGCGGCATCCGGTCACTCGACCGCCGTCCCCGATCCTCCACGTCGTTCTTGTGCGTCGCCGCCCCTGAGCGACGACTCGGGGGTGGCGGCCGCGCTGATCACGGCCGCCACCGTGATCAGCGCCGGCCGGCCGCCTCCCGGATCCAGAACCGGCTCCCCGGCCTGGGGACCGGCAGTGGACCGTCTTCGACGCAGACATCGCCGGGCAGCGGCGCCCGCGTCTCTCCCTTGGCCTTCAGGTTCAGATGGCCGAGATTGATGAGGTTCTCCTCGGCTACCTCCCCTAGCGCGAGTACGGACAGAACGGTGTCGTCGATGACGATCTCGTCGCCCACGCGCAGGCCACCGGTTGCCACGGTGGGGCTGTGCAGGACGCAGAAGTCATGCAGCTCCGCTGGGGCGTTGCCGCCGAAGAACACGAGGATCCGCTGCTCGGCGAAGTCGGGCACCATGGGGCCCACCGCAGTCACCTGGCTCGCGTAGCGGACGGCTGCCGGGGACGAGCCGTTGGGAGTCGGCCTGGTCGGAACCGCGTCCATCCTCACGCCTCGAGCACGTCGTCGGGTTTGACACCGGAAACGAAGATCTCTTCCTTGATGAACATCGCCAGTGGCCCGGCGGGCGACGTCGCGTGCACATCCACCGTGGGCACCTTCTTCATCGGGTACACCCCGATCCTGGCGGTGCCACCGCAGTCGATCACCGCGACCGCGATCTGATCGAACGGCGCCGAGCTACGGAATCCGTCGAACGCCTGCCCTCCGGTCAGATCTGCGATGCGCTGCGCCACCGGGTGGATCCCACCGCCGGTCACGGAGTAGATGAGGTTGCGTTGTTCGGTAGGTCGGATGACCAGAGGGCCGCCCCATCCGCCGCGGCCTGCGGTGATCCGTACCGCTTTGTAGTCCGTCAAATCTCGTCTCCTTGATCTGCTCCCGACCGGTCAGTGCTCTCGAAGGGCCTGCGGGCCGGCTGCGGCCCGAATTGAGGGCATCATCGCGCTCTTGTCGGGTTTTTGTCACTGGGTGCTGGAGGTGTAGAGGCCAAAGCTGGCCAGGTAGGCCAGGACCACGGCCAGCGGACCGGTGATCAGCCGGGAGAAGAGCACGGCGGGCACACCGACCTCGACGGTCTCCGGCTCCGCCTCTCCCAGTGACAGGCCCACCGGGATGAAGTCGCAGCCGACCTGCGGGTTGATGGCGAACAGTGCGGGCAATGCGTACTGCGGCGGGATGTTGCCCTGGCCGATCTGCACGCCGATGAGCGTGCCGATGATCTGGGCCATCACCGCGCCCGGCCCGAGGAGCGGGGAGAGCACCGGCAGGGCGCACACGATCGACATGATCAGCAGGCCGATGAAGGAACCGGCCAATGGACGCAGGCCGTTGGCGAGGAACTCGCCCACCCCGGTGGTGGTGATGATGCCGATGATCAGGGAGATGAAGGCCATGAAGGGCATCACGTTGCGCAGCGTGGTGTCGATGGCGTCGCGCCCGGCCTGGTAGAGCGTGCCGACGACGGTGCCGACGCGCTTGCCGATGACGACCAGGACCTTGTTGACGAGGTCCAGCGGACCGCGGCGAGCCGTGTCGGGAGTGGTGGTGGCGGTCATGCCGTCGCCTCCTGGGTCTTGCGGGCCTGGCGGTTGAGCATCGCCTTGGTGATCAGCTCGGTCACCACGCCACGGATGAAGATCACGAGCAGGCCGACCAGGAAGTAGCGCACCGCGAGGTCGCCGAGCAGGATCGCGCTGTTCTTGGCGGCGAGAGTGGTGACGCCGGCGGCGATGCCGGCGTAGACGAAGTACTCACCCGGGTTGGCGTGGGGGAAGATCCCGAGAATGGGGTGCACGAAGCTCACCGCGGAGTCGTAGAACGCGGGTTTCTTGTCCTCGGGCAGGAACCGGCCGATGGTGTATGCCATCGGGTTGGTGAGGAAGAACACCGCCAGCACGGGCAGCACCAGATACCGCAGGGGGTAGTAGATCAGTCCCGGCCGGGCGGCCAGCACGCCGAGCCGGTCGATGCGCTCGGGCCCGATCATCCTGATCAGCGCGTTGACCGCGGTGAGCAGGATGATCAGTAGCGGGATGATGCCGGTGACCAGGGACACGAAGGTCTCCGCACCCGCTTTGAAGATGCCGATGAAGTCCTCGGCCCAGTGCGCCAGAGTGCCGAGTACGCCTTGCGGGCCTTTGGGCGGGGCAGGCGCCACCAGATAGATCAAGTTAGCTGGCACGAACTTGCTCCTTGCGAACCTGCGGTCACCATCTCAGCTGGCGACCGGGTGAATGGGGGGGTGCGTAGAGCGAATGGGCCCTACGGGTTTCGGTTACCTCGCCGGCCCAGGCTTGCGGCGGAACGAGTCGGTGAGGAACCTCGCCGCCTGCGACGCGGCGGCGGCCATCAGGGGCGACAGCTGCCTTTCTGCGTCCCCATGAGCCAGATCGGCCACCGGGATCCCGGTCAGACCGGGTAGCGGTCGGGGGCGGGCGAAGACGGTGAGGCCATGCATGGATCGAGCGGCGATGACGTGGCCGGTTTCGTCGGCCGCTAAAGCGACGTAGGCGCGGCGCATCCACCGGCGCCGCCCCATGCCGATCGCGACCCGGCCCTGCGCTCGCAGCTCGCGGGCGGACCGGAGGAACGATCGGGCCTGTGTCCATGCCAGGACGAGCTGGCCGAGCCACAAGACGCCGAGACCAACGAACAAGACGGTGATGGATTCCACGTCGAGCCTCCTTTCGACGCGGGGCCGGACGCCGGCCCACCCTGGACTTGCAGGTCGCCGAGTTGATCGACTATTGTCACATCTGTTCATTTAGGGTGGACCGATGTGCAAGTTAATAACATGTGACGGAAGCCACATGCAAGACCTTGTGGACGCAGCTCTCACGAAACACGACTCATCCGGCACCCCCTCGACCCGAATCGGGCCAGAGTCGCGGGAAGGCGTCCATGCTGCTGAAGGGCCGCTCAAGAGGTGGGATAACCAGGTCATTGGTGAGGACATGAACGGACGTGACGATGCCCGCGCCCCGCAATCGTGAGTTGCTGGTCCGCGTCGCGCGGATGTACTACGAAGAGAACCTCTCCCAGCAGGAGGTCGCCGAGCGGCTGGGCCTGAGTCGCACCAACGTCTCGCGGATCCTGACCTCCGCCCGCGAGCAGGGCATCGTGGACATCCGGATTCGCGACCTCTCGCTCAGGGACATCGCCCTGGAAGACGAGATCAAGTCCGCCTTCGCCCTGGCCGAGTGCCGGGTGGTCGGCGGGCGAGGCCACGACGCGACGCTCTCCCAAGTGGGTTCGGCGGGCGCCGAATGGTTGCTCGACACGCTGCGGCCGGAGCACCGATTGTCGCTGTCCTGGGGGCGCACTCTGCAGGCGCTGGTTGAAGCCGTACGCACCGATCGGGTCATCCCGGTCGAGGTGCTGCCGCTGGTCGGCGGACTGTCATCGGTGGCCTCGGAGATCACGGGCGAGGAGCTGGTGCGCGAGCTCGCCGCACGGCTCGGCGCGACTTCGCAGCGACTGCACGCGCCTGCCTTGCTGGAGTCGGCCGCCAGCAAGGAAACTCTCCTGGCCGAGCCCGCGATCGCCTCGGTTCTGGACGCGGCGCGGCGGTCGTCGCTGTCATTCGTGGGCATCGGGGCGTTCGGGGCCGGGTCGTCGGCGGCGATCATCGACACGCTACGGCTGACGCCCCGGCAGCGGCAGCAGTTCGAGCGTGCCCGTCCCGTCGGCGACGTCTGCGCCCGCTACTTCGACGAAGACGGGCAGCCCATCCTCGGCGCCGTGCACGACCGCGTTCTCGCGGTCTCGCTGGAGGATTTGCATGCCATCCCCACCGTGGTCGGAATGGCCGTGGGAGTGGAGAAGGCGCGGGGGGTGCTCGGCGCCCTGCGCGCAGGATTCATGAACGTGCTCATCTGCGACAGCGCGCTGGGCAGGGCGCTGCTGGGGATGGTGCGGCAGGAGTAGTCCGGCCGCGCCGATCGCGCCGCGGCGTCCGTTCCTCGAACCGGCGCCGCTGGTTTTCACGCCCCTGGTCTTGGCCGCGTTGCGTCGGACGTGACCGTCCAGACAGATCTTCAGCTTCTTTGGCGCGCGTGTCAGTGGCCGTCCGGATCGACCTTCAGCATCCCGAGCAGCTCGGTGAGCGCCTCATCGGCGCTCGGGCCATCGGTTTCCACCAGCACCTCTTCGCCGCACGCGATGGCCAGCGACAGCACGGACAGGATGCTCTTGGCATCCACCTGCCGCTGGCCCGGCCGGCCGATGCGCACTGCACCCGGTTGCCGGGCGGCCGCCTGGACCAGCAGTGCCGCCGGTCGTGCGTGCAATCCTGCGCGTGCCGCGATGGTCACGACTCCCTGGGGCACTGTTGCTCTCCTCGCTGAACAAATGTGAGCAAATGGCGAGCAGAAGTGTAAACCGACTGCTCCCCTCGGGCGCAAGCCCCGGCATCCCGATCTGCACAAATGTGCAGATCGGTCATCCCGGGACGTGGCAATGAGGATCGTTCAGGCCTCTTGCCCAGCGATGAAGACAGAGTCATGATGTATCACATCTGTTCCGAGCATTGGTCAAATGTGCAAATGCTCGGCCCTGCCCATTGGGAGAAGGGGATCGCATGGCATACCTTGAACGGCTCGCGGAGCGGGCACGATCGAGCCGTCCCATCCGGATCGGGCTCGTCGGCGCCGGTCAGATGGGGACTGGATTCATCGCGCAAGTAGGCAGGATGCCTGGCATGGAGATCGCCGCGGTCGCCGACATCGAGCCCGACCGGGCGGTGTCGGCGTACCGGAAGGCCGGGCGCATCGATCCGCTCCTTTCTGACGATGCCGACCGGCTCTCCGAGGCGGTCGAGGATGGCAGACCGGTCGTCACCGACGACGCCGAGCTGCTGGTCCGGTTGCCGGTCGACATCGTGGTCGAGGCGAGCGGGGTGCCGGAGGTCGCCGCCCGGATCGCATTCAACGCGCTGCTCGCGGGCCGCGATATCGCTCTGCTGACGGTCGAGTGCGACGTCACCGTGGGTCTCGCCCTGGCCGGCCTGGCCCGGCGTATGGGACGGGTCTACACGGTCTGTCGCGGTGACGAGCCGGTGGAGGCTCTGCGCCTCGTGGACTATGCCCGTACGCTCGGCTTCGAGGTGGTCTGCGCGGGCAAGGGCAAGAACAACCCGCTTGATCCCCAGGCGAACCCGGACGTGCTGGCGGAGCAGGCCCGCGCCCGGGGGATGAACCCCAAGATGCTCACCAGCTTCGTCGACGGCTCCAAAACGATGATCGAAATGGCTGCGCTGGCCAACGCCACCGGGCTGGAGGTCAGCCGGAGGGGTATGTACGGGCCGCCGGCGACCGTCGAGCGCCTGTCCGAGGTGTTCCGCCCGATGGTCGACGGCGGCGTACTGGATCGCCCCGGAGTGGTCGATTACTGCACGGGTCCGGTCGCTCCCGGCGTGTTCACCGTCGTGCGCTGCCCCGACCCGGTCGTCGCTGCCGAGCTGGACTATCTCAGCCTGGGTACCGGCCCTTACTACGCCCTCTACCGGCCGTACCACCTGGCCAGCGTGGAGGCGCCCCTGACGGTCGCGGAAACGGTGCTCGACCGGACACCCAGCCTCGCACCGACGAGCTGGACCGCGGAGGTGGTGGCGGTCGCCAAGCGGGATCTCAAGCCGGGTGAAGTGATCGACGGGATCGGCGGTCACTTGGTCCGCGGCCTGATCGAAGCCGCCGGCGTCGCCGCCCACGAGGGCCTGGTCCCGCTCGGCCTGGCCGCCGGCGCCACCCTGCTGCGCGAGGTGCCCGCCGGTGAGCCGCTGACCCGTGACGCGGTCGCGCTGCGGGACGACACCGTCATCGCCACGCTGCGCCGCTTGCAGGATCAATGGACGGGCGACGAGAAAGGCGGGGGCTCACCGCTCGTCCCCACTCCGGCCTGGGCTCTCGCAGGTACGCGCACATGACCGCCGACATCGTCACCAAGCACGTCGCGAACGGCGACCGGCCGCTGCCCGCCCTCGCCGGCGATCCCGCGACGGCCAGGCGAGTGCTGCTCACCATGTGGACGATCCGCCTTTTCGAGGAGGCGGTGGATCAGTTGTTCGCGCGCGGACTGATGCACGGCACCATGCACCTGTCGATCGGGCAGGAGGCGGTGGCCACCGGCGCCTGCCTCGCCCTGCGCCCGTCGGACTACATCACCTCGACCCATCGCGGCCACGGCCACTGCATCGCCAAGGGCGCGGTCCCAGACCGGATGATGGCCGAGCTCCTGGCCAAGCGGACCGGATACTGCCGCGGGCGAGGCGGATCCATGCACATCGCCGACGTCGCGACAGGGAACCTCGGAGCCAACGGCATCGTGGCAGGTGGCGTGCCCATCGCAGCCGGCGCCGGTCTCGCTGTCCAGCTGCGCGGCGGCGACGAGGTGGCACTCAGCTTCTTCGGCGACGGCGCGGTCAACGAAGGTGCCTGGCACGAGGGGGTCAATCTGGCCGCCATCTGGTCATTGCCGGTCGTCTTCGTGTGCGAGAACAACCACTACGGGATGTCCATGCCGGTCGGGCGGGCGTCGAAGACGCCACTCGCCGAACGGGCGGCCGGTTACGGCATCCCCGCCGTCACCGTGGACGGCAACAACGTCCAGGAGGTTTTCGCCGCGGTCACCGCCGCGGTGTCGAGGGCGCGATCCGGCGCCGGGCCGTCCTTCGTCGAAGCGACCACCTATAGGTGGAAGGGCCATTCCAAGAGCGACAAGAACCTCTACCGCACTCGTGAGGAGATCGAGGACTGGCGGGAACGGGATCCCATCGTCCGCTTCGAGAGGGCCGCCGAGGCGGCGCGCACGCTGACCACCGCCGAGATCGAGCAGTGCCGGGCCCAGGCCCGCGAGAGCGTGCGGTCGGCCGTTCAGACCGCCTCCGCGGCACCCGATGCGGACCCGGCTGAGCTCGCCGAGGCCGTCTACGCCACCTGATCCGCCCCCGAGCCCGTCTCACGGAAGGGATGACACGTGACAACGACTCTGCCCACCCCTGCCCCGTCGCAGGCAGGTGACAGCGTCCGGGAACTGAGCTACGCCGAGGCGGTACGCGAGGCGTTGGCCGAGGCGCTCGCCGCCGACGACCGGGTCTTCCTCCTGGGTGAGGACATCGGCGTGTACGGCGGCGCCTTCGGTGTCACCGGTGACCTCATCCACCGGTTCGGCCCTGAACGGGTCCGCGACACCCCCATCGCCGAGCTCGGCATCGTGGGGGCGGCAGTGGGCGCGGCGTTGTGCGGCATGCGCCCGGTGGTGGAGATCCAGTTCTCCGACTTCACGGCTCAGGCGATGGACCAGATCGTCAACCAGGCAGCGAAGATCCATTTCATGCTGGGCGGCGCCGCCACGGTGCCCATGGTGCTGCGCGCGCCGACGGGCTCGGGCACCGGTGCCGCCGCCCAGCACTCACAGAGTCTGGAAGCGTGGTTCGCGCACGTGCCAGGCCTCAAGGTGGTCATGCCCGTCACGCCGGCCGATGTCAAGGGCCTGCTGCTGGCAGCCATCGACGATCCCAATCCCGTCGTGGTCCTCGAGCACAAGCTGCTCTATCGCACCAGCGGCCCGGTGCCGGCCGGCGCCGATCGGATCCCACTCGGGCACAGCGTCGTGCGCCGCCGTGGCGCCGATGTCACCATTGTCGGCACTGGTGTGATGGTGTCCCGAGCGCTGGAGGCGGCCGAGCGCCTCGCGGCCGTCGATATTGAGGCCACCGTGATCGACCAGCGAACACTCAAGCCGCTGGACGCCGAGCCGATGCTGGACTCCGTCACCGACACCGGCCGCCTGCTGCTCGTCCAGGAGGCACCATTGACCTGCGGCTACGTCGCCGAGCTGGCCGCGCTGACCGCCGGGTCGCGCGCGTTCGGCCACCTGCGTGCGCCGATCCGGCGGCTGTGCGGGCTGGACGCGCCGATCCCGTACGCTCCTCAGCTCGAGACCGCCAGCGTCCCGCAAATTCCCGACATCGTGGCCGCCGCCGAGGACCTGGTCAGGACGTGGTGATGGGCGAGATACCGGTCCTGATGCCGAAGATGTCGATGACCATGCAGGAGGGCACGCTGCTGGCCTGGCACAAGAAGCCAGGTGACCAGGTCCGCAGCGGCGAGACTGTGTGCGAAGTGGCGACCGACAAAGTCGACATGGAGGTCGAGGCGCCCGCGGACGGCACGTTGAGCAGGATCCTGGCCGACCCCGAAGAGGTGGTCACGGTCGGGACCGCCATCGCCTACATCACCAGCGGCGACGACGATCTCCTGAGCGGACTGCTCGACACCCCCACGCCAGGAGACATCGGCCATGATGACCCCGGCGGGCGAATCGACCTCCCCGCAACCGGCACACAGGGGACGGCCAGCTCGGCACCCACCGCCCAGCGACCCGCCGTGCCGCTGGCCCGAGCCCGCGCGGTGGCGCTCTCGGTCGACCTCGGCACCGTGACCGGGAGCGGGCCCGGCGGCTGCATCCGGGTCATCGACGTCGAGCAGGCAGCGGCACCGCGATCGGTCGCCTCCCCGTCCGCCCATCAGGCGACACGCACCTCCGCCGCAGTACGGAGGCAGACGGCGCGCAGAGCCACCGCTCGTCGGCTGGCGGCCGGAACCACCGCACCCCAGCTCACCCTGTACGCCGATCTCGACCTTGATGCGCTCGAGGCCGACCGGCGCGGATGCCGCTGGACCACTTTGTTCGTATGGGCCTTCGCGGCGGCGCTGCGGCAGGCCCCGGAGCTGAACGCCACGTGGACGGACGGGCGGCTCACCCTGCTGGAACGCGTCGGTGTCGCCGTGGCCGTCGACACCACCGGCGGAATGCTCGCTCCCGTACTACATGATCCGGATCTGGTCACCCCGGCGCTGTTTGACATGCGGCTTCGGGACCTGGCCGCTCAGGCGCGCAAGGGCAGGCTTCCGCTGGCTTGTCTCTCGGGAGCCACCGGGACGTTGCTCAACGTGGGCCGTCTGGGCATCGCCGCCGGTCAGCTCCCGCTGATCCCGCCCCAAGCCACGTCACTCGTCATCGGGGAGGTGAGCCGGCATCCGGTGGTCGAGGGCGATCGCGTCTCCGTACGGACGCGGTGCCGGGCCGGCCTGACCGTGGACCAACGCGTGGGAGATGCCACCGAGGCTGCTCGCCTGCTCACCAGGCTCAACGCCATACTGGTCGATACCGATGCATTGCACCACGGAAGGCGGCCAACATATGGATGAGGCGCCAAACCACTCATCGGCGGACCCGCCGTCCGCCCTTCCCGCCGAGACCATGGACCCCCTCTCGCGCGAACGTGTGCCAGGCAGCCCGCACGCCGCGGGAGTGGTCTTGGTGAGCGGCGAGAGCACGGCATTCGCACCAGGGCTGCACAAGGCCTATCTCCCTCTGCTCGGCCGCAGCCTGATGTCCTGGGCGCTCCGCGCGCTCGCCGCGACGAAGGAGATCGGCCCGCTGCTCCTTGTCGTCCCGCCCGAGGACTACCAGACGGCCCGCCGCCTTGTGGCGCGCGAGGCCGACGGGCTCCCCGTGGAGATCGTCCTGGGCCGGGAGACACGGCAGGAATCACAGTTG
This sequence comes from Nonomuraea turcica, assembly GCF_030718205.1. Classification (GTDB taxonomy): domain Bacteria; phylum Actinomycetota; class Actinomycetes; order Streptosporangiales; family Streptosporangiaceae; genus Nonomuraea. The sequence goes on along the minus strand of NZ_JAUZQF010000058.1, from coordinate 1,391 downwards.
CTCGCCCTGCGGCACCTCGCCGGCCGGATCGACACCGGCGCCGTCGACGTCGTGGTGATCCACGACGTGACGCGTCCGCTGGCATCGTCGACGCTGACCGCTGGTGTCATTCACGCCGCGCGAATGTTCGGCGGCGCGATCCCTGGCCTTCTCGCTGATGATCTTGTAAAGGCCGATGCCGACGACATGGTCATCGGATCTCCACAGCGGTTGCTCCGCCCGCAGACACCGCAGGCGTTCGAGGCGAGGTCGATGCTCGCCGCGTTCGAGGCGGCTGCGCGGGACTCGTTCGTGGGCGCGGACACGATGTCGTGCATCACCCGCTTCAGCTCCGTGAAGTCGCGATGGGTCACGGGAGACACGCTGAATCTGGAGATCACTCATCCGCAGGACTTGTTCCGGGCCGAGCACCTCCTGACGAGCACCGGCTATGTTCTGCCATAGCCGTGAGTGGGAGAAGCCGTATGTTCGACGTTCACCGTGCTGTTCTGACCTGCCAGTGGTGCGCCGCTGACACCCTCCATGAGATCCGCTATCTCGGCCGGCTCTTGGCGGGTGTCCGATGCACCAAGTGCGATACCGAGATCAGCCAGGCGGACCCGAGCCGCTATCTCGGGGATCTGCGGCACAGACTGGTGACCAAGCCGCGCCGGCTGCTCCGCCGCCTCGTCCACGACCCTGGCGAGTTCGTTCGCACCCAGCCCGTCGCTGCCTTGATCAAGCCCCTGAAGATGATGCGGGAACTCGCGGCCGTCGTACAGGCCGTCGACACCCGGACCAGTCCGCTGCCAGTGCGCGGCCGTGAGGCGGCGGGCGGCCAGGAGTGAGCCATCGGCACAGCAGCACGCCGTAGCGACGTGCTCCTCCATGTGCCGAAGCGCCGCCGGGCGAGCTCGTCGTGACCTCCGGGTATGGACGGGGCGGGCTCGACACCTGGCCGGGGTTCAGGGCGTGGTGTGGTGGGACGGGCTAGGGCTGGCCTCGGCCGCCAGGGTTTCGATGCGGTCGGCGGCTGTGCGCAGGTCGGGCAGGTGGCGGCGGGCGGCTTCCTGGGCGGACATGAGTGTCTTGCGCCAGGTCAGGTTGACGCAGCCGATGACGCGGCCGCGGACGCGGATGGGGACGGCGATGGAGGTGCGGCTGTCGACGTCGTACTCGGGGGCGCGCACGCTGTACCCGCGGGTACGGACGGTGTGCACCAGCCGTTGGACCCACTGGGGGTCATGGGCCAGTTCGTTGCCCGGGTCGTCGTGCTCGCGCAGGCGGCGCAGGACCGCTTCGCGCTCGCGGTCTGGGCAGTAGGCGAGGTAGGCACGGCCGGACGCGCCGAGCAGCACGTCAGCATGCGGGCACTCCCGAAAGTTCAAACCCGGGGGTGGGGGGGGGGGCAT
>NZ_JAUZQF010000057.1 GCF_030718205.1 Nonomuraea turcica | reverse complement strand
CCAGAGCTTGCTGATCCACGCTCGCCACCCGACTTCACAGTCACTCTGGGCGAGCATCATGCCACGATCTGTCAATAGTGTCCCGAGAACGAACGGTTAAGCATGTCCTGAGCCCTCACATCGACAGTAGCCGGGTCAACCGAACGGGAACGACACCAAGAACACTCGTTCCAGCCCTCGCGATGATCCAAGAGGACTGGAAATCCTCAACTTGAGGAACCGCAGGTAGGGGGCTCAAGCATGCCAGCCCTGCCCGCGTTCTTGCTCCATCGGCCCCAGCAGGCACTACGCGAGAATTGCAGGGCAATCGCCTTGCCCGAAGGCAACTGGCCATCCGGACCGCAGTTGTCCTGGGCAACGTGGTCGTCCACCGAATCCACGCGTCAGCAGAGCAGGACTAGAAGAACCGTGTCCTCATCGCCCCGCACCACCCTTGACCACCTCGGCGGGAGCCTCAACGATGAGGCGGCCGTGCGAAACCGCAGGTAGAAGCGCCGAAGATTTGGGGCGCGCCCCGCCGGGGGCACTCATCTCGACCAGGCATTCTGGCCTCTGACCTGCGGTTTCTCTGCCGCAGGTCTTTTGCTTCCCAGACCCCTGATGGGCCGCCGAGGGTACCTATATGCAGCCGTAGGACCTTGATCAGGGGACATACGGGGGATGATCTTGAAGACATATCCCGAGGTCAGCCGCGGATTGTCAGGGCATACTGTCGCCACCGCACCGCTGCTCCCCAATCAGGTCGGGTCGCGCGCAGGGGTCAGCGCAACCGCTACACCGCCGACGAAGCCGCAGCCGCCGAGCCGCATACGGCGCTCGGCAACCACCTCGGCATGGTCGCGCCCGACTAACCGGCGGCGGCCGGGCGGTCACGGTGCTGCGGGCGCACGTTGTTAGGCGGAACCGACGGCCGTCCCATGCCGCCCGGACCGGGGTCGGCCGCGCCGATGTCAAGTTCACTTGACATCGGCGCGGGCGTCTTCTACCGTGTCAAGTGTACTTGACTTCTCGGCGCAGGAAGGGCACCTCGTGCAAGCACACAACGCGACCGGGGCCTATGGGGACTCGATCAAGACAACCGTTCGACTTGTACTCTGGACACTCGCCTGGGTGGCGACCCTTGCCTTGGCCAGGTTCGGTCCCGGACTCCTATGGGATTCGCAGCAACCGGTGGCGGGCTGGACCGCAGTTGCCGCCAATCTTGTCGTCGGCATCGGATGGATCGTCGCCTTCGCGCGCTTTCTCCGAGGACTCGATGAGTTGCAACGGAAATTCTTACAGGATGCGCTGGAGGTCACCCTCGGAGTGGGGTGGGTCGGCGGATTCGCCTACGTCGTCGCGGACGCCGCCGGCCTCGTCGCCTACGACGTCAATATCGCACTCTTCCCCGTGCTCCTGGGAGTCGTCTACTCGATCGCCTTCGTCGTCGGCAAGATCAGATACCGATGAAGAACCGCATCAAGGACCTTCGGACCGAACGCGCCTGGACGCAGGCTGACCTGGCGCAGCGTGTCGGCGTGTCAAGGCAGACGATCAACGCGATCGAAACAGGGAAGTTCGACCCGAGCCTTCCATTCGCCTTCCGTCTCGCCAAGCTGTTCAACCTGAAGATCGAAGAGCTCTTTCTCGACGATCAATGAAGCGCCTCGGGTGAAGCCTGCACGAGCCGACCAAAGACATAGTCGCGAATCGTGCCACGCTTGACGGTTCGGGGATCGGAGACATCGATGTCGGCCACCCAAGCAGAAGGTGCAGGTCCATGGGGGTAGTGAGGCCACATCTCCACCTGACCACCACGGCCGGAAGAGACCAGGCCAGCGTCCGGACACGACCGCAGCACGTCGAGGCCGGCGACAGGGCTCCAAATTCCCAGTCCCCAGTAAATCGAAAAACCTCCGTACTTCTACCCCGGAGGTATCCGTGCGATTAGGTCTGACAGTGCTCATCGAGATCCTTGGGTGGCCCGAAGCCCGCGCCGATCCGAGGTTGGGTACTCAGCGCCTGGTCTCGTACCTGGTCAGGAGTACGCCGTCGGGAAACGTCCGGGTCTCCACCAGGCTCAGGTTCACCCAGTTGTCCAGGGCTGTGAAGAACGGCGTGCCGCCGCCCACCAGGACCGGATGGGTGACGATCGCGTACTCGTCGATCAGCCCCGCCCGCATGGCCGCCGCGGCGAGTGTGGCACCGACGATGTCCATGGGGCCACCGTCCTCGGCCTTGAGCCTGGTGATCTCGGTGACCGCGTCGCCGGTGACCAGACGGGTGTTCCAGTCGACCGCCCTGGTCGTAGAGGAGAACACCACCTTCGGCATGTCCCGCCAGCGGCGGGCGTACTCGATCGCCGCCGGTGTGGCGCCAGGCTGCTTGTCGGCGGTCGGCCAGTGGGAGCTCATCGTCTCCCACAGCTTGCGCCCGTACAGCGCCAGGCCCGTCGCGTCCACCCGGTCGGACCACCACTGGAACAGCTCGTCGCTCGGCACGCTCCAGCCGAGGTCGTCGCCGGGCGCGGCGATGTAGCCGTCCAGGCTCATGTTCATGCCGAAGGTCAGTTTCCGCATGGCGTCAGCCTCCCGTGAGTCGGTATTCGGCGTACAGACCAGCACGGCGCGCAAAACTCATCGGTCAGGCCACACCGAGGGCCAGTTGACCACCACGCCAAGCAGATGCTCCGTACGGAAAGGAAACCTCCGACGTACCGGCGGGGACGAGACGAGCCCGCCGCCACCGCTGTGATCTGCGCTGTTGCAGATACCCCGTACGGTGAAAATGTCACTAACCGGAGGCCAAAACACGACCTCGCAAGACGCTCGCTGGGACAGCCCGGCGGAGCGTCTCGCGGAGCTCCTGGCAACCTGCGTCTGACCTGGCGGGCTGCGGTTCGCAGCACTGCGGCGCAAGGGCGCAAGGGCGAGGCAGGGTGACATGCCGATGACAATCCTGATCTCGGCAGTAATTCAGTTGCGTGGCGTGGACTTGGTCGTCATGATCCGGCCCGTGCTTTCTGACCTGTGGCCCCAATACGGCCTGACCATCTTCACCCCACGACTTGAACTCCGCCTGCCCCGGGAGGAAGAACTGGCGGCACTCGCACATCTGGCAGGCAAAGGCGTGCACCGGGCAGACGAGCGCCCGTTTTTGACTCCGTGGACCGACGGCGGTCCCGAGGATCGCGCACGGTCTGTGCTCCAAGGACACTGGAGCCAGCTCGCAGGATGGAGCGTGGCAGCGTGGCAGCTCGGACTCGGGGTCTTCCACCACGGCCAACCGCTTGGCGTGGTCACCCTTCGAGCACGCGATTTCCTCGTCGTTCGGGAGGTCACAACGTCCTCATGGCTGGGCATCGAACACCAAGGCAAGGGCTACGGAACCGAGGCCCGGGTCGGCCTGCTCACCCTGGCCTTCGACCACCTCGACGCACGTGTTGCGCGTACCGAGGTGTTCCAGGACAACCACGCCTCGCAAGGCGTGTCCCGCAAGCTCGGCTACGAGCACGACGGCGTCTCGGTGGACGCCCGCGGTGACGAGGCCCTCGTGTCCGATCGTCTACGGCTCACCAGGCAGAAGTGGACTCAGCAGAACCGGCACTCCGTAAGGGTTGACGGGATGACAGCGTGTCGTCCGATGTTCGGCCTCTGACGCCATCCGCTCATCCTGTCGCGGACATGAAGAGCCGCCGACTTCCCGGCTACCTCGAGATCACCGCGTCGCCCCTGAGCGGCCGGTAGCAGACCGGACACATCACCCGCCGATCCCCAAAAGGACCGCATCGTCGCGGCCCCCATCGCATGAGCAGGCAAACGAAAAGGCCGCTCGCCCTCGATACCAGGAGCGGGCGGCCATCGCCGCGCTGCTTGGAGCCAGTTCGGACCTCCTCACGCACTGGATGCGCCGCCACCTGGACGGAATGCCCGAGCCTGACGCCAAGGGTGGAGGAAGGTCGCGCGTGGCCACGCGGTAGCTACCAGCCGGGAGAACGAGTGACCGGCTCGAGGAGATCGGAAACGAACTGGCCGTCTCGCGCGCTGGTGGGCCTGTCGGAAAAGCTGGCCATCATAATATGCCACACTCAATCGCTCGCAATAACTCTATTATACCATAAGAATCGAAATTCTGCATTTTCGCGCATGAAGTGCGGAATTAGCTATATTGATGGCCATGGCTGCCATAGACGGGACGTACATTCAGTCCGGGAATTTGCGGTTGTGGAGCGAACGATTCGGCGACTCACGGGATCCGGCGGTGCTGCTCGTCATGGGCACCTCCACGCCGGGCATCGGCTGGCCGGATGAGCTCGTGGACGCGCTTGTCCAAGGTGGACGGCAGGTGATCCGCTTCGACCATCGCGACACCGGCCGGTCGAGCTGTGTGGACTTCGCCGTCCATCCGTACACGCTCGCCGACATGGCCGGCGACGCCATCGCGGTGCTGGACGCGTACGGCCTCACCTCGGCCCACGTCGCCGGCGCCTCGCTCGGCGGCGCGATCGGCCAGTGGCTGGCCGCGCACCACCCCGCGCGAGTGGCCACACTGACCCTGATCATGACCGGTCCGATGGGCGCCGACGCCGGCCCCGCCTGGGCGCGGGCGCTGGCCGGCCAGGGCCCCGACCCCGCCGACCTGCCGCCGCCCGCGCCGCGCTTCCTGGGCTTCCTCGCCCGCTCGGCGGCGATGCCCAGGACCACCCGCGCGGAGCTCGTCGCCGTGAACGTGGAGCTGTGGCGGGTGCTGAACGGCGACGCCCTGCCCTTCGACGAGAGGGCCGCGCGGCGCCTGTCTGAGGAAACTCTCGACGGCTCGGCTGACCCGGCGGCGGCGCTCAACCACGACCTGGCCGGGCGGGTGATGACAAGCGACCGACTCGTTCCGCTGTCCTTGATCACCGCGCCCACGCTGGTCGTTCATGGCACGGAGGACCCGCTGCGCCCGCTCCCGCACGGCGAGGCCGTGGCCGCCCAGATCCAGCACGCGCGCATGGAGGTGATTCCGGGCATGGGGCATTCGTTCCTGTCGCCGGGCCTTCCCCGCCGGATCGGCGAGCTCATCCTGGCGAATACCGAACGGCGCGCGGCCGAAATGAGTTGACGCGCCGGGGAGAAAAGCGCCGATATTGCCCTCGGTCTACAGAAAGGCGCACATCGACGAGCACCTCGTACGCCGGTTGCTGACCGTGCAATTCCCCAATAGTTGGGTCTTCCCATCGAGAAGTTCCTTCGGGCGGGACGCTCAACGTGGTCTACCGGCTCGGCGACCACATCTCCGTCCGCCTGCGGCGTCGAGCGGGGCGTCGGGGACGTAGACAAGGGCTGCGAGTGGCTGCCGCGGCTGACCCGCTCCTGCCCGTGCCCATCCCCGCCGTGCTCAGCACGGGCGCCCCGGGTGAGATCTTCCGTGACCGTGGTCGGCCTGTTCACAACCAGGAGCGCTGACCGCTCAAACTTCGCTGTCACAACTCAAGGTTCGCTGTCGCGGGACAGGTCAGTTGCGACAGCGATCGTTCAGCGCGGGAACGATGTCGGTGAGAAGAAGCAGCGCTCGTGGGCTTGCGGTGGGACGATGAGTGTGCTCTGCAGGGTGAGGGGGCGCTGGGCCGGCCTGGACACCGGCAGCGGTCCGGACCGGGCCAAGCTGGCCGCTATAGAGACGGTCCAAGCCAACGAGCTGGACCCGGCAGGGCGTCCCTGGGCCGCTATTGCGGTAAGAAACTGACCGCAATTATCTCTAGCCTCGCGGCATGGAGATGACTCAGCAAGATCCCGAACCCCGGGGTGAGAACACCGTTAACGGATTCGTTGTCGTTGACGGAGCCGCGCCTTTCATCGACTTCCTCGTCGCTGTCTTTGATGCGAATGAGCGGGTGGAAGCCCGCACCCCTGACTTCTACACCGGAGACGGAACGCTGATCCACGCCGAAGTCAAAATCGGCAACTCGTTGCTCATGGTCGCTGACCGTAAGGCCGGCTGGCCGTTCACCCCGGCCCTAACCCAGGTGTACGTCGCCGACCCCGAGGAGACGATGCGCAGAGCGGTCGAACGCGGTGCGACCGTCGTCACTCCGGTGTCTCCCTTCTACGGCGGGTACGGCATCGCCCGGTTCCTCGACCCTTGGCACAACCTGTGGTGGCTGTTCTTTCCGGCGGCGGAAACCAATCCGGCGGCCGGGGAAGAGTCGGGCTGGGAGGAATCCGCTGAACCCGGCACTGTATACACGACGCTGCTCGCGACGATGGTCACGCTGGCCGACCCCAGTGCTGGTGGCACCGGATAACCTGACCGCCGAATCCGACCAACGGGCGAATGTGACGGGAGTGCGTTGATGGTGATGCGTCGGAGCCCCGAAGCACTCGGCCGCCATCCGAGTTTCAGCGCCTGCTTGCGCGGCGACCCCAAGGCCGGTACATCCCGAGGAGTGCGATGGCGACCAGCGCCACCAGGATGACCACCGATCCGGTCACCACCCGGGAGGCGGCCCGCGCGTCGCCCGCGGCCGCGTCGACCACGAACCCGGCACGGAGGAGCAGCGACCCCGCCAGGGCCAGAACCGTCAGCACCAGCTTGGCCACCACCCATGGCTGGGCGAACAGTCCCGCCCAGCCCGCCAGCACGACCCCGCTCACCAGCGCGGCCAGGCCCAAGGGGACGACGATGGCCAGGTCATAGAGCTGGATGAGCGCGTAGGAAGCTGATGTGGCGGAGACGGCGAGCACGAGGGTGGCGTACGCGCCGCCGAGCCAGCTCACCGTGACCAGGACGTGGACGGCGACCAGGAGCCGCCTGGCCCTCACGGAACTCCCCGTGCGGGCTGGCATGAGCGTCATGCCACTGGCTCCGTTCCCGGCGATGGCGTGCGGGTCATGCCACGGGCTCCCCTTTCCGGCGTCGGAACGCGTCGCCGGCCCGGCATGCCCAGCGCGGCCACCGCGCCGAGCAGCGCGATCACGCCCACGCCGCCCATCGCCGCGGCGAACCCGGCGCTGAACTCGTGCGGCGAGCCGTACCCGCCGGTGCTCGTGAAGAGCATGCCGGCAACGGCGACCCCGAAGACACCGCCGAGGAAGCGGAGCGTGGTGACCGCGCCCGACGCCTTGCCGATCTCCGCGGGCGCGACCGCACCCACCGCCGCCTTCTGCACCGCCGGAATCGCCATCGACACACCGACCCCGCCGACGACCAGCAACGGCAGAATCTGCAAGTACGGCACGCCAGGATCGGCCACGAGCGCGAGCCACCCCAAAGAGATCCCCCACAGGCCGAGCCCGGCGACCGTGAACACGCGCTCGCCCACCTTGTCGGCGAGCGCCCCCGCCACCGGTGCCACGATCATCAGCGCGCCGGTGGCGGGCAGCAGCCGCAGCCCCGCCTCCAGCGGCCCGACGCCCTGAGCGGTCTGGAAGAACTGTGCGAAGAAAAAGAACATCCCGTACAGCACCGCGAACAGGGCGAAGTTCGCCAGGTTGGCGGTTGTGAAGGCACGGTTGCGGAAGAGCCGCATGGGCAGCATGGGCGCGGGGACGCGGCGTTCCCAGCCTGCGAAGGCGACGATCAGCACGATGCCCAGCGCCAGCGCTGCGAGCACTTCCGCGCTGCCCCAGCCCGACGCGCCGCTGCGGACGAGCGCCCAGACGAGGCCGAGCACGCCGGCGGTCGCCAGCAGGAGCCCCACGAGATCGAGCTGGCTGTCGGGGCCGTGGCTCTCGTCGATCTTGGCGAGGACGCCGACGATGGCGAGCACCCCGACCGGCACGTTGATCCAGAAGATCCATTTCCAGGACGGCCCCGCGGCGATGGCTCCGCCGACGAAGGGACCGACGAACGTCGCCAGCCCCGCCACGCCGCTGAACAGGCCGATCGCCCGCCCGCGGCGTTCCGGCGGGAAGGCCGCCGAGAGTAGCGTCAGCGCCAGGGGCATCGTGAAGGCCGCCCCGACTCCTTGAGCCACGCGAGCCGCGATCAGCCAGCTCGCGTCGGGCGCCAGGGCGCACGCTGCCGAGGCGAGGGTGAAGACGGCGAGGCCACCGGCGAACACTCGGCGGCGCCCCCAGCGATCACCCAGCGCCGCACCGGTCAGCAGCAACACCGCGAAGCTGAGGTTGTAGGCGTTGACCGTCCACTCGAGCTCTTCGAGCGAGGCGCCGAGGTCCTGCCTGATCGTGCCGAGCGCCGTGGTCACGACAAGGCTGTCGAGCGAGATCATGAACGCGCCCAGCGACGCTAACGCGAGCACCCAAGTCTGTCTGGTCACATCACACACTCCTTCGATTCACTTGCAATATTTCTCTAGGTACTCCTTAAAAACAAGTATCTTCTCTCTTTCCTGTAAACTGAGGGTTGTGACGGGAAAGCGGAAGTACGGCGACGGCTGCGCCGCGGCGCACGCCCTCGACCTCATCGGAGAGCGCTGGGGCCTGCTCATCGTCAGGGAGCTCCTACTCGGCCCCAAGCGGTTCACCGAGCTCCAGGCCGGATTGCCCAACGCCAGCTCCAACGCGCTGTCGCAACGCCTGCACGAGCTGGAGGAATCAGGAGTCGTACAGCGGCGCAAGCTCGGGCCGCCCGCCGCGGTGTGGGTCTACGAGCTCACGGAGTGGGGCCTGGACCTGGAGCCCGTCCTGATCCACCTCGGCCGCTGGGGCAGGCGCTCACCCCGCCGCGACCCGCACGCCACGGCCAGCGTGGACGCGCTCATGCTCGCCCTGCGCAGCCACTTCGACCCCGATGCGGACCCGGAGCTGAGTGCCACGATCGCGGTACGGCTGGGCGACGACCGCTTCAGCGTGCGCGTCTCAGACGGGACGCTCACGATCAACCGCGCCGATCCCGCGGATCCCGCCGCCGTGATCGACACCGACCTGCGCTCGTTCGCCGCGCTGGTCATCAAGAAACGCCCCTTGAAGGATCTGCCGGTCGCCATCAAGGGCGACGAGGAAGCCGTCCATCGCCTCCTCGCCACGCTGTAGCCGCGCGGACGAGTGGGGCTGTGATCTTGTCAGTGGGGATCGCCGGCAAGGATCACGAGGTGCGGGGTCCCTCTGCTGCCCCCGTCACTCAACTCAGCAGAGCGCGTCACGAACCCAGGCTGCCACCATCAGCCAGCAATTCTTGGGGACACGCATAGGCCGACTCGTTAGCGGTGGATGGCCGAACGCGCCGACGCCCGCACCGTCACCATCGAGGACGCCTCACACGCGGTCTCGGTCTCCGAACCCGCGGCGGTCACCGACCTCATCCACCGCGCCGCCCGCGACAGCCGCTGAGAGACCACGGGCGCACTGCGCAAGCCTGGTGCCATGGCGGCGGCCTTCCCTTCACCGGCCGCCATGGACGAAATGTCCGTGCAGGCACTGCCGACGGTGCGGCCGGGCGTCTGCGACCGGCCATCGGACAGACGTTCCCGCTGGAACGCGCCGCTGACGCGCATGCCGCGATCGGCGCGCGGCGGACCCTCGGAAAGACCTTGCTGATCCCCTGACCCCGATTGGGCGCACAGCCGCCACGCGACAAGCCTGAGCGCACCGCTCCGGCACCGCGGGTGGGCGGAAATCGGCGGCCGGACGGCCTGGGAAATGAGCAGTCCTTCGTAGTCGGCTATTGGCAGCACACCAGACGACTGAGGAGCTGCACACGATGGAAACCGAGACGAAGACCCTCACCCCGACCGAGCGGATCAACCGCCGGACCGTCACCGAGATCTACTCGGCGCTGGCCACGGGCGACATGCAGGGGTTCATGGAGCGCCTGGCGCCGGACGTCACGTGGACGGTGGCGGCCGGCGGCGCGACCGGCGGCACCTACCACGGCCCCCAGGAGGTCCTCGAAAAGGCGATGGCGCCGATCGCCGTCGACTGGTCCGACTTCACGATCACCACGTTCGAGCTCACCCCCGTGGGCGACAAGCTCTTCGCCCAGGGCGAGTACCGCGGCGTGAATCGTACGACCGGTAAGGAAGCAGCGGCCAGGTTCGTCCATGTCTGGCACCTCCTGGACGGGATCGCGCAGCGGTTCGAGACCGTCTTCGACACCCACACCATCTGGCGAGCCACGCAGTAGCCCATGTCGCCATAAGACAGCGAAAGGACACGCGACCGCGGGCCTGCTCGCCCGCGGCGACCGCGCCACATGCGTATAAATACACACTCCAGGACGCCTGCCCCTCATACGCGGATGACTACTGTTACTCCCATGCGTTCGGGGAACGGGCAGGAACTCGGGGTGTTGCAGCAGCGCTTGGAAGCGGTGCGGGAGCGGGCGTTCGTGGGCCGAGAGGAAGAACTCGGAGTCTTCACCGACGCCCTGCGCGGCTCCCACAGCGTCCTGTACGTGCACGGCCCCGGCGGCGTCGGCAAGACCGCGCTGCTGCACCGCTTTGCTCAACAGGCGGCGGCCCTCGGACGCCAGGTGACGACGCTGGACGGGCGCACGCTGGATCCGACCCCGGCGGCCTTCGAGGCCGAGGCGGCGCCGGTGCTCGCCGGCGAGCGCGCGGTGCTCGTCATCGACACCTTCGAGCGCGTCCAGGGTCTGGAGGGCTGGCTGCGCGAGCGGTTCCTGCCACGCCTGCCGCTCGGCGCGCTGGTCGTGGTGGCCGGGCGCGTCCCCCCGGACGTGATGTGGACCGCCGACCCCGGCTGGTCCGAGGCGCTGCGGGTATTGCCGCTGCGCGACCTCGCCCCGGCGGACGCCGCCGCGTTGCTGGAGGCGCGTGGCGTGGCGGACGAGCTACGCGGGCCGCTGCTGGCCTTCGCCGGTGGCCACCCCCTCGCCCTGTCCCTAGGGGCGGCTGTGGCGACCAAGGACAGTCGGGCGAGCGCGCGCTGGAGTCCCTCGCAGAACGTCGTCGCCACCCTGCTCTACCAGCTCGTCGGCGAGGTGCCCAGCCCCACGCACCGGCACGCGCTGGAGGTCTGCGCGCACGCCTACATGACCACCGAGGACCTGCTGCGCGAGATCCTGCCGGAGGACGCTTCGTCCCTGTTCACCTGGCTGCGGCGGCTGCCGTTCGTGGAGTCCAGCCCGCGCGGGCTGTTCCCGCACGACGTCGTCCGCGAGGTGCTCGAGGCCGACCTGCGTTGGCGCGATCCCCAGGGATACGCCGCGATGCACGAGCGCATCAGCAACTATCTCGCCGCCCAGACGCGCGCCGTGCCCGACGCCTTCGTACTCGGGGCCGTCGGCTCGCTGTTCTACCTGCACCGTGCGGTCGGCTCGACATCGGAGTTCAACAGCTGGCGCGGAGACGGCGAGGCGTACGAGGATGCCTTCCGCCCCGCGGAGACCGAGGCTCTGGTGCGGATGGCGGCCGAGGTGGAAAACGAGGCGTCGGCCACTGCAGTCGCCTACTGGACCGCTCGCCAACCTGAGGCCTTCCGCCTCTACCGCCGGGCCGAGACCGGCGAGTTGGTGGGCTTCTGCTCCTGGCTACGGCTGTACGAGCCGTCCGAGGAGGAGGCAGCGCTCGACCCGATCGTCGCCACGGCCTGGGCGAATGCCCGCGCGCTCGCCCCGTTGCGGCCCGGAGAGCACCTGACCGTCGGCCGGACATGGGTGCGCCCCGAATATCGTGGCATGTCGCCGGTCATGGACCTTGTCCAGTGGCGGTCCATCGGCTACTGCCTGCGCGCGGACCGTGTGGCCTGGTCGTTCATGGCCATGCGGAGCGACGACCCCATGCGGGACTACCTGCGACACTACGACATGCACGACGTCGGCGAGCACGCCTGGCTCGGCGACGCCGAGTACGCCCTGTACGCCCACGACTGGCGGGCGGCGCCCGCGCAGGCGTGGCTCAACCGGCTCAACCGGCTCCTGCTCGGCGACCCGCAGGACGTCCAGGCGATTCCCTGCCCCGCGCTGGCGGTGCTGTCCCAGGCCGAGTTCGGCGACGCCGTACGCAAGGCGCTGCGCCACCTGTCCCGGCCCGGCGAACTGGCCGCCAGCCCGCTCACGCGCTGCCGGATCGTCACCGACGACTCCGAGCCCGACCCCGCCCGTGCCCTGCGCCGGATCCTGGAGCAGGCTGTCGACACCGTGCGCCGGGACCCGCGCGCGGACAAGCTGCACCGGGCACTGGCCATGACATTCCTGCGCGGTGCCCCGACGCAGGAGGTCGCTGCCGAGCGGCTCGGCCTGCCCTTCACCACCTACCGCCGCCACCTCGCCTCGGGCATCGAGCGGCTCTGCGAGGACCTGTGGCACCGGGAGATCTACGGCGCGGCCAAGGGCTGAGCCGAGAAGCCGCGGGCGGGTGCCGCCATCCTCTGGTCATGACCACGATCGTGCTTGTCCCGGCTGGGTCGAGGGGGCACAGACCCGGCGGTAGGGCAGCTCGGGGACGAAGCGGTGCCACTCTCCCGGCGACAGCTCATGTCCCGCGAGCGCGCACACCGCCGTCGCCGTCAGTGCCGGATCCATTTTCTCCGCCCGCACCTCACCCCGCACCCCGACCGTGTACAGCAGCCCGTCCGAGGGCGCGAACGACAGGTCCACCGCCTCCTCTCCAGCGGCGAACGCCCCCATGGAACGTCCCGTCGCCACATCCCACAGGCGGACCCCGGCTGGTGTGGACGCCGCCAGCGTGCGGCCGTCGTGGGAGAAGGCGGGCGCCGACGCGGACTTTGCCGCCAGCCGCACCCCCGACGGCCGCCAAGTGCGGGTGTCCCACACGGTGATTCCCGCCGGTCCCGCCATCGCCAGTGATCTGCCGCCGGGGCCGAAGACCGGGACGCCCGCGTCCAGCCGCCGTACCACGCGCCCGGACGGGATCTCCATCACCGCTCCGCTCCCTGTGACCAAGGTCCGGCCGTCCGGGCCGAACGCCACCGGCTGGTTCGCGTGCGCCTCCCGCAGCAACGTTCCCTTCTTCGTACGCCATCGCCACAGCTCCATCGGCGCCTCGCTGCCCTCGTCCAGATCGCCCACCTGGGTGGGAGAGACGGCCAGCGAGGAGCCGTCCGGGCCGAACTCCAGCGTCGACACCCCCTCCATCTGCTGCTTGATCGCGAACACCGCCTTGACCGTGAGATCGGTCGCGTCCAGCACCGCCACCGACGCTCTCTTGGGGTCGGCCCCCGCCAGGCTCAGGAATCCGCCCACCGCGACCAGCGAGCCGTCAGGGCTGACCGCCACCTCGCAACAGGGGGGATCGTCCGCGCCATCCCCTTCGGCGGCGACCCGCAACGATCGCGGCGACCCGCCGGTCTCCGCGTTCCGCACCTCCAGCCGGGTCCCTATGACCGCCGCCGCCGTGGTCCCGCCCAGCGCGCCGCTCACCGGTTCGGCGGCCCGCGCACCGCCCGGCTCGGCCGTCCGCAACGTCAGCACCGTCCCGTTCTGGCCCAGCAGCCGCAGCGTCCTGCCGTCGACGCCGAACGCCGAGGGCGCCTCCACCCCCGACGTCGCGAACGGCACCCGCGACAGCTCGCTGCCGTCCGCGGTCCGGTACACCGCGATCTCGTCGTCGTCGTCGGTCACCAGCAGCGCCCCGTCCGGCGACAGCGCCACATGGCGCGTGCCCGCACCGTCGGCGAACGTCCAGTCCAGCGCGCTGCCCGTGGCGAGATCCCAGAAGCTCACCGCGCCATCGCGCACCGTGGCGAAGACCTTGCCGTCCGCGCTGAACAACGCATCCGTGACGTCCCTCCTGTCCTCCAGGAACTCCAGCGTGCGCCGCTTGCCCGACACCAGATCCCACACCCGCACCCGCGAGGTGTCAACGGAGTTCAGGCCCGTCACCGCGTACCTGCCGTCCGGGCCGAGCTCGTCCACCAGGGCGCCCCCCGGCGCGCGGAGTATCCGGCGGGTGCGCACATCCACCCACACCGTGTTCGGCACGTCCATCCCCGAGGGCAGCCGGAGGAATCTGCCGTCGGAGCTGAACCGCATGGACTCCTGCACCAGGAACGTGTACCCGCCGCCGAACCCGGTGCCCACCGGCCGCCCCGACCGTACATCCCACAGCCGCACCGACCGTTCGTCTCGCACCGCCAGCAGCGAACCGTCGTGGTTCAGGGCCGCCTGCCGTACGCCCGCGCCCACGCCCGTCACCCGACCGGCCCGCTTGTGCCCGGCCACGTCCCACACCGTCGCCACGCCCTCGCGCACTCCGACCAGCATCGTGCCCGTGGTGTTCAGCGCGTACACCGTTCCGGGGGCCGCGTCCGGAGGGGAGAACACGTCCCGGGCCGGATGCGTCAGAGCCTCGCGCAATCCCGCCCGCGTCTCCGGTTCCTGCGGGCCGATCCGCCACGCCGCCACGTTCAGCAGCATCGCCGTGCGCGGATCGGCCAGCCGCATCCCCTGCGCGCGGATCACCAGCGACCGGGCCACCGCCCGTTCCAGGTGCGCCGCCACCGCCGCCCTCTCGGTCACCGCCTCGCGCCGCCGCGCCTCGGCGTACACGCCCGCGCCCGACGCGACCAGTGTCAGCGCCGCCAGCGCGGCCGTCACCTGGCGGCGCCGCCGTGACCGGCGCGCCGCCGCCGTCAGCCCCTCGGTCAAAAACCGGTCCTCCAGCGGGCTCAGGGTCAGATAGCGCCGCCCGCCGGTCGCCCACGTACGCGCGACCTCCAAGGCGCTGCCCTGGTACAGGTCGCTCGGACGGCGTTCGTGGAGGTCCCACAATCGCGCCGCCTCGCTCAGCCGCCGGTGGATCGCCAGCCCCGGCCGCTCAGCCTCCAGCCACTCTCGTAATCGCGGCCATGCCCGGGGCAGCGCCGCGTTCGCCAGCCGCACTCCGGCGTCATGCCTGACGACCAGGCCGGCCCCCAGCAAGGCCGTAAGGACCGTCTCGTGGCCGGGCCGGCCCACGCACACCTCCGCCGGATCGGCGGTCCGCAGCACGTCCTCGCCGCCGTCGCCCGTCTGGATCAACCGCAGCAACATGTCCGGCACCACCGCCCGCTCGGCAGAGGGCAGGGCGTCGTACATCCTCTCCGCCACCGCCCCCAACGGCGGCGAGGCCACCATCACCGCCGGCCGCGCCCGCGCCGCGGCGCTGAACCCGCGATCCAGCAGCGCTCCGCCAGGCCCGCGCCCGCCTCGGCCGCTCAGCAGATCCAGCAGCAGATCCCGAGCCAGAGGGCGGTCCCGCGCCGGTTTGGCCAGGGCGCGACTCACCGCGGAGCGCAGCACCGGTGGCAGCATCTCGCAGTCCGGCTCCAGCGTCAGCACCCGATGCATGATCGCGCCCATCGTCGTCGCCTCGAACGGGCTGCGTCCTGTGGCCGCGAACAGCACCACCGCCCCCCACGCGAACACATCCGAGGCGGGCCCCGCCCGTTCGCCGCTCAGCACCTCCGGGGACATGTACGGCGGAGTGCCCCGCACCTGGTTGGACGCTGAATGCGACATCTCCTGGGTACGGGCGATCCCGAAATCGATCACCCGCGGGCCCTCGGGGCTCAGCAGCACGTTGTCCGGCTTCAGATCCCGGTGCACCACGCCCGCCTCATGGATCGCCACCAGCGCGGTCATGATGCCGATCGCCAAGGCGTGCAGCCGGTCGCCGGAGAACACTCCGCCCTCCTCCACGGCCCGGCGCAGGCTCGGTCCCTCGACGTACTCGCTCACCAGGTACGGCTGGTCGCCCGAGCCGTCCGCCGCGATCAGCCGCGCGGTGCAGAACGAGGCCACCCGCTGCGCCGCAGCCACCTCCCGGGCGAAATCCTTGCCCCGGGATCCGCACCGGAGCACCTTGACCGCTACTCGGCCTCCCGCGTCGTCGTAGGCCTCGTACACGACGCCCTGGCCGCCCTCGCCCAGCCGCCGCGCCACCCAGTATCCACCCAGCCGATCAGGATCACCCGCCGCCATCGCACTCTCCACCCCGCCGAGCGGGCGCGTGATTGCCGCGCCTTCAGGAGAGTTCGACGCCACTGGCACGCCTATGGTTCAGGACGACTCCGAGGCGCGAGGAGACCGCCGGTTGCCCAGGATGAAAGGGCTTGCAGCCACCAACGACTACCGCCGCCCCGACGACGGCCCTCAGCTACTCGGTCTCACAACATGAGAACACTTCGGCCCTGCCCGGGGGCACTCGGCTAGATCGGGCGTCAACCGGCGGGTTGGGCGGGGTGTTCGCGCGGCTCGGTGGCTCCCCGGTGTGAGACCGGGGCGTGCTGCTCGTCCGCTCGCAGCGGCGATCGCGCTGGGAGCGACCAGCATGCGGCAGATGGCTCTCCCGGCCCACCAGGAGCAGGTGTCCGATACGCCGCCGTCGGACTCCACCATCCGGCGGGCGCTGGAACCGATCGGCAAGGGATGAGTTGCTGCGCGTGAGACTTACCCTCAGGCCAGGGCCAGCGTCCGGCGCCACGTGTGGGGCCTGATCGCCGCCGCAGAGACAGGTTTCCCCTGGTTACGGGTGGCCGGCAAGGTGCTGACCGGGTGGATCGTCATCTACGTGGACGCCACGCTGATCACCGACCCCTCCGATGAGCAGGGCACTTCGGCCACCTTCATCCCGCACCGACGATTTCGGCACTCGCTCACTCTCGTGAACACGATCTGTCATTAGCACATACATTCTATGGCCATGGAGATTGACATGGTCATCAGCGCCGGACAACGCCTTCCAGATCGGATCGTTTGCAGCCATGAATGCCTTATTGTCCGTATTGATCAGCCCGCAAAAACGTCAATGTGACGCCGCTCACACTCTGATCACACGCATGAACCAACCCGCCGGCAACTTAGTCAAACGCCTAAAGAAATTATTCCACATCTGAACATCACGTACATGAAGGAGAACCGCAGCAGGGGCAGACCACCTTACCGAGCCTTATGGCACGCGGGAAACCAACCCTTTGGCACGGCTGATTCTCACCTGAGCGAAAGGCGATCCTTATTGGAATCGACATCGTCACCCGCGCTGATCTGTTTCTTTGGGTTAGCATACCTGGCGTACGGCACCTGGCTGCTGATCAGCGCACGACGGCTCCGTGCCCGCGGGGTTCGGGTACCCGGCGTAATCACTGGTCTGGCGCAGAGTCGTGACCCTGACAGTTCTACATGCAAGCCGATCTTCCGTTTCACGACCCTCGAAGGCCACGAGGTCGAGGTCACCTCGAAGTTCGGTGAGGCCAACACTCCTCGGCCAGGAGATCGCGTCTCCATCCTCTACGACCCTCAAAAGCTGCGACATGCCCGCATCGACACCGGCGGTCAGCGCGGTTCCGCCATGGGGCGGATCTTGACGGGCTCCGGCCTGCTTTTGGTGACCCTCAGCGTGCTCATCACTCTCAATATCGTCTGACTCCGATGGGGCCGCGCTCCGAACTCCTGCGAGCACTGGCTTCTCCGTCCAAAACCACCAGAGCGTCCGCGGTGCCGAGTTGATATCGCAAAGGAGCCAGATGTCCGCAGTACAACCGCAACACGGCCGCAGGCCCGACCCCGATGATGGCCACGCGGCCAGGCGCGTCATCGCCACCGTGCTCTTTCCATGGATGACCGCCAAGTTCCTGTTCAAACCCCGGGTCGGCCCATTGCGCAAAGACCGGATGCTGAACCGGCTCGCGTTCTGGCGATCGGTGGTCGGCCTCGGCGTGATCCTGATAGCGACCTCCCGCTACCAGGACGTTTGGGCCAACATCATCCGAAAGGCGATGGAAACCGGGCGGCTTGCCTTGGTTTTGCTGCCGCTACCGATCCTCGTGATATTCATCGTGACCCGCTCCGGCCACCGCATCCAACTCCTGCCCGGCGTGCTGCTTCTGATAGGACGTGCGGCGCTCGCACTGGCCTTCTTCTACCTGCCGATCGTGTTAATCCTCGCCGCAGCCGGTGAGCTCAACATCGACTCCCTCGCCAACGGTGACGTCCAATTTCAGCGTGACATCGACCTCAACGCCTCGGGGGCAGCAGCACTCTGGCTGCTCGCCGCGATAGGCTTGGCGATTGTCCTCGTTCCCTGGTTCTTGTGCTTCTGGTATTGCACGATCTACTGGGCAGCGCGCACCGGATTCTGGATGGGCGATATCCATCCGCTGCTCGCACCGATCGGCACAACGAGTCTCATGCTGCTGATCAGCGGCCAGGAGATCATCGCGCGCGACACCAATGGCGTGCCCGACTGGCTGTGGCTCATGCTGAACCTCTGCGGCGCGGCCACGGCGCTGGTGCTGGCTATATTCGAATACCGGCACCTCCGGTCGACCGGTTACCGATTCCGCAACGGACCGGAACCAGCGGCCACGGATTCGGACAGCCGGACGGCCGACGTGGAGGTCGCGATCGGTGCCGCAGGACCGGAGACCGCGCCGCCCATTGCCGGCACACCTATCCGGCTGCACGAATAGATCCTATGGCTGGGCCGATAATCAGGCGTGAGCAGAGGCTGCTCAAGATCATGTTGTGACGCAAGACCTGAACGCCCTCTTGTAGCTAGAGTCCCACTTCGAGGACGCCGATCCGCACAAGCTCAGCAGAACCATGCCGCCGCTCCTACCGCCGCCGTCCAGCGTCTACCGCAACTGGAGGACTTTCCTATGCGCCGACCCCTTGGGTTACTCGCCGCAGCCGCTGCCCTGGGCACGATCGCCGCGCCCGTGAGCACGGCGCAGGCTGTCACGGCGTCCCCGGCTTCCGGCGTCGGCCGGTCCGGCTCGCCCAGCCTGTTCGGGTCGGCCACCTCGGCGTCCGTATCCGGCGCCGCCAGAGTGGGAACGGCGCAGGAGAACATGGTCGTGCGGCTGGTCAATGCCCGGCGGGCGAAGAAGGGATGCCGGGCGCTCAAGCACCACCCGCAACTCCACCGGGCCGCCCGCGGGCACTCGGCCGACATGGCGGAGTACAACTACTTCTCGTACACCTCCCGCGACGGCCGATCCTTCACGGACCGCATCAAGGAGGCCGGCTTTACCGGCGGCACCAGGTGGGCGGAGAACATCGCCAAGGGCCAGCGCACCCCGGCCGCGGTCGTGCAGTCCTGGATGGGCAACTCCGGAACCAAGGCCACCATCATGAACTGCAAGTTCACCCTCATCGGGGTCGGCGCGGTCGAGGACTCCGATGGCGCGATCTACTGGACCCAGGACTTCGCCGCCAAGTGACCCGCTTCGTGGTGAGCCGCCAGAAGAAGATCGCAGGTGACCTGTTTCGCCGACGGTGGGAGCGCAGCCCGTCCATCAGCCGATCGAGCGCGTGCGGATCATCGCCGAATCGCCTCTCCGGCGAGAGCGGGTCGATGCAGACGATCATGGCCTTCCGGAAGGCCGCCGATGTCCACGCCATCCACGCTCGTGCCGGGAGGCAGCTTTCCGGCGAGTGGGATCGCGTACGTGCCGACCGGGGCGCCACGTCGCGCCGTGCCCGCAGTGATCACTTGACGGTCAGGGTGGTCTCCATGCCTTGGGCGCGGTGGTTTCCCACCGGGCACCACACCTCGTAGGTGCCGGCTTGGAGGGTGACCGTCCATTCGGTCTGCTTGCCGCCGTCAACAACGTCCGACTGTTGGGTGCCCACAGCGGGGCCCTCGAGGGCCATCGCGTGGGGCGCGCTTCCGACGTTGTCGATCATGAATGTGTACGTGCCTGCGGCGAGGTCTCGCTTGGCGATCACGAAAGAGAACTCGTTCACCGTCACGTTGATCATACTTCCCTGCTGGGCAGGCGACGAGGTCACCTCGCGGGCGGGAGGAGCCTCAGGTGCGCTCGAACCGCCCCCGCAACCGGGGAAGGCCAGCAGTGTGACGGCAGCCGCCCCAGTGGCGAGGGCCAGTCGCCGTCGATTGGTGATCCTTTGCATTGAAGACCTCCTCTTTGGCCTCGCTGCCCTGTCTCCTGCGGGCGCGGTGGCTCGGCCATGGCCACGCCCGGTGGTCCAGACTGCTGCGGCCAGCCGTATGCGGTGGTCTCTCTCCAGTCTCCCGCCATCACCCTCAACGGGGAACACGCAGAGGTCCAGCGTGTGGTACGGCGTGGCGGCCAGACCGTGGTCGCGGGCGTCCAGCAGAGTTACGCTGAAGGTGTCTCCCAGGGTTTGGGGGTGCATTCGGCCCCCGCGCGGCCGGCCAAGGCTAGCGCGACCCGCTCCAGCAGGCCCCGCGACCCTACGGTGCGCGGCCGGTATTGGACGGTCAGTCCGTCCACTTGCTCGGCGAACATCATCACCGGGCAGGCGGGGTGATCGCAGATGAGGCGGCGTCCTGCGTGTCGGCGACTGCACGCTCATCGAGGACGGCGACGTCCAGGAACGGGCCTGCTACGACGGTCACGGCCCCGGTGAGGACGCCACGAAGGTCGGCCCGGCGTACAAGCGCGGCAGTTGCCTGACCGCCCCCAGGACCGAGAAGCGCACGTCCATCTTCGGGGGCACCGAGACGGCCATCGTGGGCGGCCTGGAGGAGACGTCGTGCAAGGGCAAGAAGGCGTGGGGAAAGGTGGTCGGCCACGTGAGCATCGAGTTCCAGTGCAAGCACCCGGCCGACTACTCGGTGACGACCCAGAGCAGGAGGTACGGGCTGCGGCACGGCCCTGATCCCTACCCGTCCGTCACGTGCATCCGGCGCCTGTAACCCCGTCTCCGCACGCTCTACGGAAGCAGCAGTCCCCAGTACAGCGCCCACAGCAGGAACACCGCGCCACCGGCGACCACGAGCCCCAGGCGTACCCTCTCGCCCGTAGCGGCGATCCGCCGCCACCGCACCCCTGTCATGACGGCCGCCACCACGGTGAGCACGGCGAGTGCCTGCAGCGCGAGCCACACCGCCGGCCGTCCCGCCACCAGCGGCCCGGGCGCGGCCAGCTTCCCGCCCGTCATGATCACGTAGAACACGTACGAGAACGCCCCGGCGACGACGGCGAGCCCGGCGGCGCAGGCCGTACGGGCGGCCTTGACCACCTCCACGTCCCGCCGTCCCCGGACCCGCCGTACGAGGGCGACCACCGGATATCCCCCGAACGCCACCAGAAGCATCACCAGCGCCACGACCTGGACCAGCGCCGACTCCCACCACTCGGCAGGCGGCACCCCCACGGAGTCGTCCGCCTGGACGGGCGCGGGCCCGGAGATCCGCGCCACGGGAGCACTCCCGGACGTCGCCTCGCCCACCCAGCTCCCGACCAGCTCCGCGTATCCGGGAGCAAGTTCGGGCAATCGCGTCACTCCGCCGTCCGGCGTCCGATGGGCCGCGTGATCGGCATCGGCGAAGAACCGGAGCGTGTACGCCTTGTTGCCGCCCCTTTCCAGCGCCGCGGCGAACACCGGCGGCGTCTCCCTGGGCGGGGTCAGCAAGTCGTGCACCCCCCAGATGGCCAGCACCGGCTGCCGCACCCGCATGAGAACCGCCTCGGGGTCGTAGTACGGCTCGGGGAACATCCCGCCGTCGGCGATCGCCCGATACAGGGTCGGCTCGGTTCGTTCCACGAGCGACCCCTCCACGCCTGCCTTCCGCAGTCCGGCGGCCACCGCCCAGGCCTGCTGGCGCAACGGTTGCAGGGAGTTGGCCCCCACGACCATCACGAACGCGATGTCCTTGGAGCGGCTGGCCGCGAGCGGCGCCACCCATCCTCCCTCGCTGAGCCCCCATACACCGACCTTTCCGGGATCGACTCCCGGCTGCTTCCTCAGCAGTTCCACCGCTGCCAGAGTGTCGTCCGCCAGCTGCGAGTAGGACCTCGTGAACAGCGAGTACCCTTCCGAGCGCTTGTCGTGGACCAGCACCGACAACCCCTGCCGGGCGAAGGCCACGGCCTCGGCCAGCAGCTTCTCCCTGGGTGTCCCGGCCCCGGCGCCGTGCACCAGGACGAGCCCGGCCCGCCCGGCCCGGGCGTTCGCGGGGCTGATCACGCTACCCCGCAGGTCCAACCCGCCGCTGCCGCGGAAGCTTACATCCTGCGCCACCAGGTCCGCGGGCAGGCCGGGCAAGCCCGGATCATAGGCCCTTGCTCCCGCCGGCGACGGGAGGGCCGCTAACACCGTGGCGGCCATCGCGACGGCCGCAAAGATCTTTCGCATATGACAGAGACTAGTCTGCAGAGAAACGTCGGCAAAGCAATGTCTGCAGATATCGTTCTCGAGTACTAGCCTGCTCCTCATGGAGGATGAGGAGACGACGCACGAGGCGCAGGACCTCGACAAGCCGTTCGTGCTCAGCGACCCCGGCCGGCTCAAGGCCCTGGCCCACCCGATGCGCCGCCGCATGCTCACCCACCTCAACATCCATGGCTCCGCCACCTCGACCACCCTCGGCGAACTGCTCGGCGCGAAGACCGGCACCACCAGCTACCACCTGCGCCAGTTGGAGAAGTACGGCTTCATCGAGGAGATCCCCGAACGCTCCTCAGGCCGGGAACGCTGGTGGCGCCGCGCCTCCGGCCCGCGCGACCTGCGCGCCCCCCACCCCGACCAACTCGCCCCCGAAGACCGCGCGGTCCTGATGGAGTTCCACCGGATCGGCTACGAGGACGACCGTGCCTTGATGGACCGCTTCCCCGCCGCCTATCGCGCCGACCCGGACTGGACGAAGGGCTCGAGAGGGCTGGCCCACATGACGAAGGAGGAGCTGAACGCCTTCCATGACGAGTACGTCGCCCTGCTCCTCAGGTACACCCGGCAGCGTCCGGAGGACGCTCCTTCGGATGCCCGCCCCGTGCACATCCGCCTCTTCACCATCCCGGCTGACGAGGAGTCGTCGGACTAAATCTCATCGACATCACTGCCGCCATACCCCCACAACCGTCGTTCAGGTTCCCGCTGCCGGGCAATGGAGCCGCATCGCCCCGTGGGCGTCGGTGCTCTGCTTGAGGTGGAGGAAGTACGATTCTCGCGCGGTGATCAGTGTGGTCAGCTCCTGCGAGGCCGTCGCCAGGGCATCCCCTCACGCTGCAGGGGCAAGGCCACCGAGACGGCGACGATCAGTGCGACAACGGCGATGTGTGCCGGGTCATTAAGGCCATCAAGCGCAGCCGATACGGGCGCGCCAAACTCGACTTACTCCGAAAGATCATCCTCTGCGCGGAATAGTCTGATGGACAGAGTTGGCCAACCTAGTTCAAGATTGCTCAGTGCCTGTATGGCTCAACGGCCCAGCCCGCTCTCCGTCGCCCACCGCCACCCTTATCTCACCCGGGCGCCTGTTCAATCTGATCATTTTTGGGCTGATCATTGCCGGTCTTTTCGTGGTGGTTTTCCTTCCCTTCGATCTCTGGATTCTGTGGTTTCACGGAAAGTCAGTCGCAGCACGCCCCCTGTGGTGGAACATGCCGGTCGCTTTATGGGGGCGCATCGGCAAGGTCATGCAGTTCGCAGCAGGGCTCGCTGTAGTGATCGACCTCATTGATCCGGGCAAGCTCCGCGAAAGGGGGCGCATAGCCAGCGAGCGGTTGCGCAAGCGCCGCGCCGATCTGCGAGCGCGGTTGCGCCCCTATAGGTTGCATGCCTTGCGCAGGGATCTCTACCAGAGCCTTGTGACCACTACGCAGTTGCAATATGGGTTAAAGGAGGTGTACGTCAGCGTCTCACCGCCGCGCAGCTTCAGCCGAGACGCTCCGACCGCGTGGATGCCGAGCCGCAGTCGGCGGGGGAGATCGTACGGCTCTGCGGCGGTTTCCCGCTCGCCCTGCGCATCGCGGGAGCCCGCCTGACCGCCCGTCCCGACTGGTCGCTCTCCGACCTCCCGGTACGGCTGGCCGACGCGATCCCGCGGCTCGACCTACTGGACTATGCTGACCTGGCCGTACGCACCAGCATCGCGGTCAGCCACCAGCAGTTGCGCGTGGAGCCAGCCGGACAGGACGCGGCGCGGCTGCTCTCCCTGCTCGGGCTGCTGGATCTGCCCAGGCACACGCCCGCCACCACGGCCGCGCTGGCCGACTGGACCGAGCATCGCGCCGACCGGCTGCTATCGGTCATCGGCACACAGCGCATGGACGTAGCCCGCTGACCCACGCCAGGCCGCATTTCAGACGGAAGGGTGTCAATCGCGGGACTTGAGGTCGAATACCGCCTTTCCTGCCACGCGACGGCCGCGCAGCGCGTCGGCCGCCTCGGCGAAGCTTTCCCAGGAGTCGCGCCAGCCGATCTCGGGCACCAGGACGCCTTCAGCCGCGAGCCGTACCAGCTCGGCCAGGTCGGCGGCGGCTCCGAACTCGTTGACATAGGAAGCGAGCGTCCTGGTCGGGCCGACAGTGGCATACGGCGAGAAGACAGCAGCCTCTCCCGAGGTCCACCCGACGGACTGGAGGGTCCCGCCGGGAGCAAGGAGTCCCCAGGCCGCGACCAGATGGGGTCCGCCGACCGTCTCCACGACGATGTCGACGGGCTCTTTGACGTCGTCCAAGCCCACGACCACCTCATCCGCGCCCGCCTTGGCAAGGCCGTCCCCTCGCGCGGGGGAGCCGACCGAAGCGATGACGTACGCCCCGGCGTGGGAGGCGAGACGCACGGCGTACCGTCCCACACCGCCCGAGGCGCCGGTCACCAGCACGCGCTTGCCGGGTCCGGCCGCGGCGGCCCGCAGCGAGCGGAGCGCGGCCAGGCCCGCCGTCGGCAGTGCGGCCGCCTCGGCCAGCCCAACACCGTCCGGGACTTGGGCCAGCGCCGACACATCGACGGCCACCCGCTCCGCGAACGCCCCCTGCGCGAAGAGCACGACACGGGTTCCGACGGCAGGGCCGGAGCCGTCCGTCGCCGCCTGCAGGACGGACCCGGCCGCGTCGAGGCCCAGCGCTGCGCCGACCGGAACGCGTCCAGAGGTTGCGTCATTGATGTCGGCGTAGTTGAGCGAGGCGTACTGCACGTCGATGAGCACCTGTCCGGGACCGGCGACGGGGTCGGCGATCTCCCCGAAGCCGATGCCTGCGGGGGCGGACGGGTCGACGATGAGGGCACGCGTGAACATCGAGATCTCCTCTGGTGGAAGCCGCTACAACAAGAAGGACATTAGCAGATAGTTCTGAAATAGATTATCTACTTATCGTCTACGGCCGCTCAGCCTTCCGCCACTCCTGTGAACGCTGAGGCACGGGAGATGGCCTACCGCAAGAGTTGATGTCACCAGAGGAAGGTAACTCTCAGTAATTTTGGCGACGCCCTCCCCCTTGGGGGAACGGGTGCCCGACGCCTCGTCAGGATGTCCGTGTGGCCGTGGCGATCCGGTCTGCATACACGCGGCCTTGCGCCCGGCCGATGTGGAGCCATCCCGTGTGAGAGCGGCGCACTGTTCCATCAGGGACTGGTGGAGTGTCAGCGGGGCGGTGATGCGTAGGGAGTAGCCTGCCCGCGCTTCTGGCGGGCGTTGGTCTGTGTGTCCGTCGAATGGCGGAGGTAGAGGAGGTCAGCCACACCCCCAACCGATTCGGCCCCTCTCGTGATTCGACAGGTATCCAGACGATCATCCGCCGTGCAGAATGGGGCGGGTCGCGGGAGATCACGGGTGTGTGGGTGTTCTGGGCCTCTCTATAGTCCGGGGAAAATTCGGTCGGATTTGCCTGGCTCGATGGGGCGGGCTCCGGTCCGAGAGGAAGGCCTGGCTCAGAGTCGGGAGCGCTCAGGAGGGCTTCGATATCGATGTCGGACGGGCTCACCACCTCGGAAAGGACGAGGAGGGTCGTAGTGCGTCCATCCCTTGTGACGGAGGCCATGTAGAGCCGTACCGACCTTGACGCGGTCGGCGGCTGCGCGAGCTCCGCGCGCGGTCCGGGAAGGCATTGCGGGCAGTGGCGCGGGAGCTGGGCATCTCGGCAAGCGCGGTGTCACAGATCGAGCGCGTGCCGATGCGGCCCTCGGTGAGCCGGCTGATCGCGTACGTGTAGGCCATCGGGGTGCCGCCGGTGGCCGTCTTCGACACACAGGAGGGGCCCCGTGCCGACGCCTCCGTGCCCGGCTTCGCGATCGGGAGGGCCTGGGAGCTCGCGCCGATACAGCTCAGCGGAGGAGTAACCTGCCGACGGCTGTCACCGGTGCCAGCGCCGGACGTGGAGTTCTTCGAGTCCACCTACCCGCCGAACGCCGTCTCCACGGCTCACGGACAGTTCCTCAAGCACGAGGGGTACGAGGTGGGCACCGTCACGGCGGGGAGCTGACCATCGAGTTCGAGTCGGAGCTCGTCACGTTGTCCAAGGGTGACTCGATCACCTTTCCGTGCAGTCGGCAGCACATCATCGGCAATCACCCCGTCACCGCCATCGCCACCTGGCTGATCGTGCGTCGCTGACCAGGCTGCCCTGCTTACGCCCGGGCCTCACCCGCCCGGCAGCGCGCCCCCGGCAGCTGTGTCGGTCGGCGCGTCCCAACATGGGTTTGTGCGGATTCCGTTCCACCCAACCGCGGGTGCAGCGCTGCGCCCTCGCCGAAGACCTGTGTGTCGCTTGCCAGGGAGAAGGGACCACCTGGTTGCCACGAGGAAGGGACCACCTGGTCGTGTAGTCGATCATAGTGATCTCCCTTGGCTCGTCCCCGCCGACACCCCGGTGACCGGCGCGTTCGCGG
>NZ_JAUZQF010000056.1 GCF_030718205.1 Nonomuraea turcica | reverse complement strand
GTCGCATCCAGGCAGGCCGCAATCGTCGGCATGGTCTTGTCCCAGACCGGGATGACCACACGAAACCGCGACCAGGCCAGCCAGGCGCACCACAGGATCGTCTGCCGCCCCTTGATCACCGGACCCCGTCGGGTAGCGGCAGCGCATTGCTGCGCCACCGCCCCCACAGAACCGGGCGAGCGGGTTTTCCCCGCACCTCGGCTCAAGCAAGCCCCAAGGGCGTCACGGCGATGAGGTCGCCGGGCTCCTGCGGCCGCGTGCTTGGAGCATGCGGTTGCAGGAGGCGTGCACGAGGCGTGTTCGTGTCCCGTCCGGCTGGCCGTCCCGGTGAGTGAGGTAGTCCGCGGCTATCGCCCGCCGGACCACACTCAGCCACCACCGTTCCCAGGCTTGCGGGGACTGGGGCGGCCGGTCGATGGCGATCAGAGGTTCTCCGCAGAGCGGGCAGCAGCCTTCCTGCCTGGTGAGCAGGCCGACGTTATAGCTGTCCAGCGGCGGGGGGCCTTGCGGCGCCGCTTAGCCCAGTACTCGATCAGGTCCGGGTCGTCAGGGGACGCCCGTCCCGTCACGAGCTGGTGCCGGACGATGGTCGTCCAGGAGAACTTGACCAGGTGGCGGACTCCGCCGTGGTCGTCGACCGAGGTGCGATCGCCGAACACCCACCGGTCGTTCCTGAACTTGTTGAACTTGCCGAAGTAGCGGCGAGCGATCCACATCTTCGACTTGTTGGGGTGCGTATGGCGGGCCCACCGGTAGGCGAGCCACCACACGTAGTGGTCCAACGCGGTGAACACCTTGCTGGCCACCACCCCCCGGTAATAGGCGGCCCAGCCCCGGATGATCGGGTTGAGCCTGGCGATGACCGCCATCGCGTTCGAGCCGCGCAGGCCGCGCATCTCGTCCGCGAGCCGTTTCCGGATCCGCCTGACCGCGTCCTGGCTCGGTTTGATCAGCAGCTTCCCGCGCGGGTATCGGCGCAGGTTGAACCCCAAGAAGTCAAAGCCCGCTTCGAGGTGCACGACTTTCGTCTTATCCTCGTTGAAGACCAGCCCTCGGGGACTCAGCCACCGCGCAAGCCGCTCCTTGACCTGGTCGGCCTGCTCACGCGAGTAGCAGCAGGCGACAAGATCGTCAGCATACCTCACCAAGATCGGGGAACCATCTACCGCCACCTCGCCCTGATTGGCCTTGGTGCGGTAACGGACCCCTGCGGCCCTCTCCAGCCCGTGGAGTGCCACATTCATGATCAACGGACTGATCACCCCGCCCTGGGGCGAGCCCTCTTCGGTCGGCGTGAACGTCCCGTTCTCGACCACCCCGGCCTTCAGCCACCGCTCGACCAGCCCCCTGGCGGGGAACGAGCCGAGCGCGTCGAGAAGCCGGGCATGCCCGATCCGATCGAACGCGGCCGACAGATCGGCGTCCAAGATCCACACCCTCTTGGCCCGAGGGCCAGCCAGAGCATTGAACAGGGCACCGATCGCGTCCGCGCAGCTCCGACCCGGCCTAAACCCGTAACTCCTGGGCTCGAACCGGGCCTCCCACTCAGGTTCCAGCGCGCTACGGACCCGTGCCTGGTGACATCTGTCCATGATCACTGGAATGCCGAGCGGGCGGAGCTTTCCATTGGCCTTCGGAATGTGCACGCGCCGGACCGGCATCGGGTCCCAGGACGAGCGTGCGCGATGCACCTGCGCCGCCACCTCCGCCCTGGCCGTCGAGGACAGAGCCACCTGCCCGTCGATCCCGGCCGTCCGGCGCCCGGTATTGCGTTGCGTGACCTGGCGGACGCTAAGCAGCGTGTTGGACCAGGACCGCAACATCATCTTCTGCAGGGACCGGACCTGCGCCCAGTCCCGCTCCCGCGTCGCCTTGAAGATCCTTCTCCGAAGCCTCACTACGTTCTGCTCGTGAGCACGCCAGTCAATGGCGTCCCAGTCGAAAACGTCCTCGGGTCCGTTCACCGTGATGGCGTCCAACTTGTCCCTTGGTTCGGGGGGCCGACGGGGTCGGCGTTCAAAGGGCTCACCTGCTCACGTCAGCGCCCTTTCGGGCCCGGCAGCAAGGCCGGCATCCGGCCGGTTCCCCACGAGCACCGCCTGGAGGGACGGGTCACCGCCGTGGGTCCCGTTGCCTTTCGGCCACCGGCATCCGCTTCTTGAGCATCCTGTCCCGCCGAGGAGTTCAGCCCCTCTCACGATCGGCTTACCAGGCTCGGGGAGCCTGGACCTCGACGAGGTTTCCACGTTCCGCGCACGCGAGAATCGGCCGGGATGGGCACCCCCCTAAACCCCGGAGCCAGCGGTGTTCACGCGACCAGCGGGGAACGGATCCGGTCGCCGCTCGCTGCCTCTTCCAGCAGCCAGGCTCTATCACCCGTTGTTCGTCCCGTCGTTCCGGGCTTGCGATGACGAGGCCTCATCAGGGGATTCACTTGCGTTTGCCCGTCCGGTCTTCCCCTTGCCCGGTTGCTCCCCCGGACGGAACGGAGGCCCTTGGGCGTCTTCCCTGAGCTCCGCACCCCCAGCAGGCAGGACCTGCGGTCGCACGTCAAGGCGGGGACCGATCTCGAACACTGATCGAGAACTACGCACCCGGCATAACCGGCCTCCAATCTGCGAGTTCACTCGCTATGCGCGACTTTCGTGTCGCACATCCCCAGTCCCACTGCAGCCACAGCCCCGGCTCGGTGATCCACGGCCGATAGACCCGCCGCTGCCCCGCGCGGTACTGCGCCTTCGCCTCGGCCACCGTGCGCCGGGTCGTGCGTTCCCCGCCGGTGAACCCCATCGCGACCAGCCGCTTGTGGACCACATCGGCGCGGATCTTCCCGTTCGAGCGGACCACCAGTTCCTCGATCTTCGGCAGGAACGCATCGATCATCCGCTCCCGATGCCGCTTGTCTTGCGGGTTCTGCCCAGCAGCGCGCATCTTCACGTACCGGGCCACCGTGTGGTGGTCGCACCCGGCCAGCTCGGCCGCAGCGCGGTAACTACCCGTGAGGTCGTATGCCTCAAGGATCTCCATGATCTCCCTGCTGTTCTTCACCCGGACGATGATCACCGTCCAGGTCTGGACGGGACGAACCGGGGAGGTATCTGGCCGTACGTGGGGAATCCCGTGGCCGTCAGTGGGGCGCTAAATGGCCGCCTATGGGGAGTATGTCGTGGCCGCTGTCACAGCACTGCGGGCCTGATCGGCCCGTTCGTACTGGCATCCGATGACGACGCCAACGCGGCGTTCTTGGAGAACGCCGAGACTGGAGAGGTCATCCAGCAGGCGGAGATGATCCACAAGCTGAATCAGAGATGGGAACTACTCTCCGGCCTGGCCCAGCCGACCTACGAAACCGTGAAGATCACTATGAGGGTGATGGAGTCACTATGACCGAGGAAGAGCTGGCCACTGCTGCCTGGCGGAAGGCTAAGGCCAGCGGAGGCACCGGCGGCGACTGTGTGGAGGTTGCCCCTCTCGGTGGAGGGCGTGTAGGGGTGAGGCACAGTCGTCACCCGGAAGGACCTGCCCTGATATTCACCAAATCCGAGTGGGACGCCTTCAAGGACGGCATGTCCAAGGGAGAGTTCGACTTCTAGTCAGTCCACGAGGGGGTCTGCCGATGGGTAGGCCCCCTCGTGCATCCGTGATCCCTACGAGGTACGTATGGACGCCTTCGCGACCATGTCGTAGACACCCGGCACCAACAAGCCAACATCGCTCCGCAGAGAACTACGCGTCGGCGCCCATATCGTGAACCACCAGCGTCGCCGTCCTGCCAACTGAGAAATCGGCCGGTACAGGAAACAGAGAGGCAAGATGGCCATGTCTTTGCAGCCGGAACAGCAGACCCGCGGCGCAGTGGAACACCCTGAGATAGGTGTCCCGTCGTTGATCTTGGTCAGAGTCGTTCGACGTTGGGTCCCCGGCACCGGTTGCGCGTGTCGAAGACGAACGGGCTCACCTGCTCGATCATCTCGTAGTCGAAGCAGTCGTGGTCGGTGAGAATGACGACGGCGTCAGCCTGCTCGAATTCTTGGCGGCTCGCCTCGACGATCTCGATGTTCGGCGAAGCCAAGAAGCCTTTCACGTATGGGTCGGCGGCTCGTACTCGGGCGCCCAGCTTGCAGAGAGACTTGGCGACCTCGATCGCGGGGGATTCGCGGCAGTCTCCTGCGTTCTTCTTGTAGGCGAGTCCGAGCAGGAGCAGCCGGCTGCCCTTGATCGGCTTGGCTCGTCTGTTGAGGGCCAGGGCCAGCCGCCGCACGACGTGGTCCGGCATGCTCCTGTTGATGTCGTTGGCCAGCTCAACGAACCGGAAGTTGTGTCCCAGACCCCGCTTCACCGCCCATGACAGGTAGGAGGGGTCGATGGGCAGGCAGTGCCCGCCGACGCCGGGGCCCGGCGTAAAGCGCATGAAGCCGAACGGTTTGGTGGAGGCGGCGTCGATCGCCTCCCAGACGTCGATCCCGAGTTGCTGCGCGAAGATGGACAGCTCGTTCACCAGAGCGATGTTGACGTGCCTGAAGGTGTTCTCCAGCAGCTTGCACAGCTCCGCCACCTGGGGAGAGGAGACGGGAACGACGTCCCGGACGATTTGCCGGTAGAACACTTCGATCTTCTTCAGCGAATACTCGTCGATGCCAGACACGACCTTCGGCGTGTTCTCCAGACGCCAGCGGGAGTTGCCCGGATCGATGCGTTCCGGACTGTAGCCGAGGAAGAAGTCATCGGGCGCGCGCAACCCGGAGCCCTGCTCCAGGATCGGGCGAAGATACTCCTCAGTGGTGCCGGGATAGGTGGTGGATTCCAGGACCACTGTGGCCCCTCGCTGGATCAGCGGCGCGATGGAACGGCCGGCCGAGGCGATATGACGCAGATCCGGAGCGCTCTCACACAAGGGGGTCGGCACGGTGATCAGGCAGATGTCGAACTCCTTGGCGTCGGCGTAATCGGCGCTGGCCATGTAGCAGCCGGCGCGCAGCGCGGCCTTCACCTGGTCGTCGCCGATGTCCTCGACGTAGGACTCACCGGCGCTCAGCCGCTTGACCCGCCACTCGTCGACGTCGATCCCCACGACGTCGAACCCCGCCTCGACCCCGCGCATCGCCAGGGGCAGGCCCACGTAACCCTGTCCGATTACCACCAGTTTCTCTCTCATTTCCGGACCCCCGTCACTTAGAGTGAGATATAGCTAACTGTAAGCGCTCGGTGCCCTCATATAACCCATTTCAGTGCACGCCTGGCGTGTCGTCCCGTCGCCGCGTAACCACTCAGACCTATCGTGATCACGATGCTGTCGGTTTGATGGCCCTGACCTAGGTTCGGCATGATGATCCGCGATCATGTCCGAACAGCCGACACCGCCGGGCAAGCCCTCGATGGAGGAGATATGCGGCAGTTGGTCGCGCTCGGCGCACAGGCGGCGGCCCTCCGCGAAGAAGGCGCGGCTCTGCGTGAGGAGATCTCCGAAGTTCGGGCGACGAACGTTCGGCTGCGTGAGCTGCTGGCGCTGCGGGAGCCGAGCTGGGCCGCCGCCAACGAGCGGATCGCCCGCCACCAACATCGAGCGGACCGCGCAGCTGATGAGGATGATGTTCAGCCTTCCCGTGTCGACAGGGTTCGTCGCCAAGGTCAACGCGCAGCTGGCCGCCCGGCTCGCGGGGTTCGAAGACGAGGTCAAGAAGCGTCTGCGCAGGGCCGAGGTAGCCCGGGACGGACGAGACGCCGGTCTCGCTATCGGGCAAGACGGCCTAAACCACGGGATGCATGACGGGAAGGTCGTCTGGTGTGGGGCAGGGCTGACTCGCGGCCCCGAGACCATCAAGGGGTTCGACCTGCTGACCGCCTTCACCGGCATCCTGGTCGGCGATGACTGCGTCGGCCATCTTTTCCTGGACAGCCTCCTGGCCGGGGTACAGATCTGCCTGCAGCGTCATCCGTGATCTTCGCTAGGTTCACCAGGCCGATCCGGTCCGCGGCGGCCGGGCGGGCAACCTGCTGATCCATTTGTGGGAGGCCATTCACCCGCCCACCATGCCGTCCGCGCCGGCGTTGACCGACTGGAGGCCGCAGTGATCGAGAAGTTCCGGGCCCGCTATCTGGAACTGACTACCGAGGGGATCAAGCTGAACCCGTTTCATCCAGGGCGGGACAAGCCGAGGGCCCGGGTCTTGGCCGAACGCCTGACCGATCGGGTGGACAAGGCCTTGTTGCTCCTGGCGGATCTGCGGATCGGGGCGACCAACAACGGCTCGGAGCGGATCTTAAGAAGGGCGAAGACCCCGATGAAGATCAGCGGATGCTGGCGCAGCTTGGACGGCCTGCGCGGTATCCATTCATCACGGAATCAACCCGCTAGCGAATCCAGACCATTCACCGACAGTAGCCAGACAAATCAAGGTCGAGAATGCCCGTTTCTTTCACGAGGAGAATCAATGTCTAGCTCGCGTAGTATTGTTTTAATGGTCTGTCTGGAAATAGTGTGATGAGGGGCTTTATTGTCTATGTGGAGACGAAAGCCGCCATCAAATCCCAGAGACGAGAGAATCCTTTGTACTCGCGACTCATAGTCGCGAACTGCTTCGTCGTACGTTGAGCGAGTTTGCGCCGCATCATGCTGGGCCTGCCCGAAGCAGCAGTCATCCCAACGATTTAGGATCTGGATTTGCTTTCGACCGGTTCCTGCCGAGCCTAGTACATAAAGATCCAGGTAGCCGGCAATTTTATAGAAATCAGAATAGATCTGCTCTTTGTCTCCGGGTTCATCTCCCTTTCTGAGATATAGCGGCATAGATCCTGCAACCGGAAAGCTGTATTTAATTCTTGTATCGATGGCAGAATAAACGGTCGTAGTCCAGCCGCCGCCGGAAAGGCCAATCATGTCATATTGTTTGTATCGCGGGAAGTCGCCAGTAGAGTATCGGGCTCTAAGATAATTGAGGCTCACGGCTACCGGTTCCAGGAAATATTTCATGGAACTCCCTTGTGACGGCTGAAGATCGAACAAGCTATCATGCGTGCGCACGTCACATGTGTTTATGTCGAAAAATGTCGCTTTGTAGGGCATATAAACTGCCAAAACGGAATATCCTCGAGAAAGTAGCGAATAAATGGTCCGCTGCATGCCATAACCTTCATCGGTATCTCCTGGAATATCATTAAAGGTGCAACTATGGCCGTGATGCAGGACTACCAGTCGCTCCTGCTTGTTCGTCTGGGGTATGAAATGATGCGCATAGGAAGTGACGCTCTGATCCATTGCTATAGTTAGCGTGTCCACTCTCTCTAGATTGCTCAAGCCGCTAACCGGGCTTTCGGATGCACGCTGAACTGCTATGGGCATTCTCTTTTTTGCATAGTCGTTCTCGCCCCAAATAGACGTTATTAGCCGAGCACGTCTCCTTGCAAGATCGGACGCATTTGCGATGGTAATTTGTCGATCGTTAAGCAAGCCATCGGCAGGGTTTACCTCCGTAGGCTTAGGGCTAAGAGTGGCGCGTCCGGTGGTCGCATCCGGTCCTGCGCAAGCACTTGTCAGTACTAGCACTACGAGCCATTGCGCACATAGAGTCTTCGTCTGAATCAACTGGTGATCACAACTTTCTTTACAATTTTAATTGACCGGTCACATGGATCCTCTCCGTGGACAGTTATACTCCAATTGTGTGAGCTGGATCTGATTCGGCACTCGAGATCCCCCCCTTTATGCCTATAGCAATGGGAGGCTGGTGGACGGCAGCACAGTATCAACCACAAGACGTCCGTGTTCTCTGGTTCGCCTGATTGCGGCTGTTCCCGGAACACATTGATAGACGTGGATAAAGGAAGCATCACGAACTGGCTACTTGATGCCGCATATCACGTATAGTCCGCGGTAACGTTTGATCGATACCTTGGACAACTCGAGTTCCTTCGCCCACCGCTGCAGGCGCCTACGCGTCTGCGGCCGCTCATATCGCGGCGCGAGCCAATCAAAGGTGTCAAGCACTGACCAATCTCGCATGACCTTCTTGTTGGGCAGGTTCAGATGCCGATGATTCGCGACCGGAACCAGCCGTGCCAGATAGGGCCCCACACGTGGTATCGCATTGAACATCATGGAAAGCGGGAGGAGCTTCGGCGCAACTTTCTGGACAATCCCGTAGAGCTGGGCGGGAGGGATGCGCCTGGTCACTGGGCGTAGAAGATGCCGGGGATGAAGGTAGGCGATCGGTGCCGCGTAGACGTCGATACAGAAGCGGCCACCCGGGCGTACGTACCGGAGGAGCGTCTTGAAGGTACGCTCGACGTCGGGTGTGTGCTGGATCACGCCAAAACAAATCACGTATTCGAAGGACTCCTCAGGGAGTGGCAAGTCGTAAACGCTGGCCTGTAGCAGGCGCAAGTTGGAGAAGCGGCTATTCGAGGCAGCGTTCGCGTGGACCGCGCTGGAGATGTCGAATGATGTCACGATGGCGCCGGTCTCGCACAGCACCTCGGTGAAGCGCCCGGCACCGCTGCCGCATTCAAGCACGGTCTTTCCACGCAACTCATCTGCGCTCCAGCCACTGGCATTCATTACCCGATCACGGGAGATCGGCATGCCGGAGTAGGAGTCGAGTTGAGTCAGCCGGTGTCGGTTCCACTGGTAGCCGAATCCTTCGGCGTAGCCTTCTTCCGGGACGAATCTTGGAATTCCATCGTCGATGGGATACGTCCTCGCGCATGCCTGGCATGCGAGTTCGCCGTTGAGAAGAGAGAGTACGGTACGGCAGCGGAGGCAGAGCAGCATCGAGTACCACGGATTCCCTGGATCAATGCCGACCGTGGGTTTCGAGAGAGACATTCGACTGACCGTTCAGTAGACGGAGAAGGATGACCGCGTGCCGGGGTGTGACCCTTCGATGGCTCGCCACTACAGAGCGTGATCCATTCGACACGAGTATGGCAGAGGCGGACCTCCGTGGTGCCGTGCGACACACCCTTTGTCTGCCTTGACCACGACAGTCCAAACGGACACGCTGAGTAGCGAACTTGTGCCGATGAGTGCCTATGGGGGCCTGTCGTGGTGGTCAGGGATCGATGCGCGCTGCGGAGCGTTGCTCTCTTCATCAACGAATTGCAGCGCATGGGGGGCACAGAGGTTCAGCTGTGCTTACTGGCTGGTGAACTGCGGCACCGAGGAATCGATACCCACGTGATCCTCCTGCAGGAGGGCGGGGCTCATGTGCCGGCCTTGCGTTCGGCCGGGATCGAGGTGCATGAGCTACGGCTCGGCTCCTTCACGTCTTGGCCGGAAGCCCTGGCCAAAGGACTGAAGGGTGGTATCAGCCTGGTCCGGCTGTTGCGGCGGCTCAAGCCTCAGGTGTTCCAGGCGTTCCTGTACTCGAGTTACGTGCTGGGGGCACCGGCCGCCCGCCTGGCGCGGGTTCCGGTCGTGGTCGCGGGCCGACGTAGTCAGAGCTTTTTCAAACAGGGGCGCAGGTGGGTCTTCGCCTTGGAAAGGTGGGCGACTCGCATCACGGATCACGTCATCGCCAACGCCGTCGCGGTCATGGAGGACGCACGCACGGTCGAGCGCGTGCCTGGACGCAAGCTGAGCGTCATCTATAACGGCCTTCCGGCATCTGCGTTCGAGCGGATCACTCCCGAGCTGATCGAGACCTCTCTCCCCGTGATCGTATGCGTGGCCAATCTCTTGCCAGTAAAGGGGCATCGTTTTCTCATCCAGGCCGCATCCTTGCTCGCATTGAAGGATCGCCCCTGCACTCTGGTGTTCGTCGGCGACGGACCCGAGCGTGGAAGCTTGGCGCGGTACGCGTCCGAACACAAGGTTGACGTTCGCATCATGGGATCTCGCACCGACGTCAGGCCATTCCTTGCTCGCGCGGACGTGGTCGTTCTTCCTTCGCTCAACGAAGGCCTGAGTAATGCGATCATGGAGGCGATGGCCGCTGGACGACCGGTCGTCGCCACCGCGGTGGGGGGCACGCCCGAGCTTCTGGATGGTCGTGGCGTCCTTGTTCCTCCCTCCGATCCCGCGGCCTTGGCGGATGCCGTTCACCGTCTCCTTGACGATTCAGAGCTGGCCGATTCGCTGGGGGCTGTGGGGTGTGCCTGGGCACGCAAGAACCTCGACGGGACCCTCATGGGTGAGGAGCACATGAAGCTGTACCAGCGACTCTTGGACGACCGATGTGGGCGGTAGGTGAAGCTGTTCGCACCGGTCATGTCCTGGTGATGTCGCTTTGGGGATCTTCCTTGTCCGAGTGGGACTCCACCAGGGACGCGTCGATGTCCAAGACGATCCAGCCGTCCCAGGTGTGGCCGGCGACGCTCACCCACGGGAAGCCCTGCGGGCGACCGGCCTGCAGGTTCCACATCCGCCGCCGGTGCCCGGCTCGCGCCCGGGCGAGCCGGGTCAGCATGGC
This sequence comes from Nonomuraea turcica, assembly GCF_030718205.1. Classification (GTDB taxonomy): domain Bacteria; phylum Actinomycetota; class Actinomycetes; order Streptosporangiales; family Streptosporangiaceae; genus Nonomuraea. The sequence goes on along the minus strand of NZ_JAUZQF010000056.1, from coordinate 16,911 downwards.
GGGGTGAACATCCGGCTGCTGGACTACGGCTATGTGATCGCCGTCAAGTCCGACCATCGGGTGCGTACCCCGGCGGGCACCTCGACCGTGAGCGACCTGATCAGCATGATCCCCTATGTGCTGCTGGCCGTCATCGCGAGCCTGGAACACCGCGACAGCGCCGAGTGCGCCTGTGTCGAACTGGTCGCGGTGAGCAGCCCTGAACTGCTGAAACTCCTGCGCATCCTCGTGCTCGCCCCGCCCAGGCAGGATATCGACCCTGATCACGCCCTGCGCTGGTCGCACTGGCGCAGACGCCATCAACACCGGGCAGCCGCCTGCCACCGACGATGGAACGAGGTCACAGCGGTGTCCGTCACATGACCGTCGACACCCGCCACATCAGATCAACGATCTACAGCTGCCGTATTAGATAAAGCTATTCCGTATTCTTTACTTACCGAGGGTGAGGCTAATGACACCTGTGAGTATGAAACCAAAGTAATATAGTCGCCCGCGGGTGGACATTCACGATATCGCCGCACCACCGCATCCAGCTGCGATACGAAGGAGAAGTAGTGCAGAAGTACATATCAATGCACCCAAATTCAACTTACGCGAAACTGTCGCAGCCCCTAGAATCGTCTGGCTGCCTCCGAGTAAGTGTCATCGGTGCGGGGTATCTCGGCACGACTCATGCGATCGGCATGGCTCTGCTTGGCCACGATGTCGTTGCCATGGACATAGAGAAAGAGAAGATCGCCCAACTGTCCTCGTGTGAGCTGCCCTTCTTCGAGCCTGGTCTCGGCGAGTTGCTCCGCAAATGCATGGAATTGGGCAGGATCCGCTTCACCACATCGTATGATGATGCGGCAGAAGCGGATATCCATTTCGTATGCGTTGGAACACCGCAACTCCCCGGCTCGCTCAACGCGGACCTGCGATGGGTTGAAACAGCATTCATTGAACTCGCGCGGCGAGTTTGCGGACCAGCGATCATAGTGGGGAAGTCCACGGTGCCGACGGGAACCGCCCGGCGCATGGCGGAAATCGTCCGCCGCCATTCCGCCGACCGCCGAGTGGGGGTCGCGTGGAATCCAGAATTCCTGCGCGAAGGATGCGCCATCGAAGACACGCTAAGACCAAACCGGCTCATTTTTGGGGTGGAGTCACCGCACGCCGAGAAACTGCTCCGAGCTGTTTACCAGCCTATCATCGAGCGTGGCTGTCCCGTTGTAGTTACGGACTACGCTACCGCTGAGCTTGCCAAGGTCTCGGCGAACGCATTCCTTGCTATGAAAATATCCTTTATTAACGCCATGGCGCAGATATGCGAGGCGACCGGTGCGGCTGTACTACCGCTCACCGAGACGCTCGGCTACGACGATCGCATCGGGCGGCGCTTTCTCGGCCCAGGGCTGGGCTTCGGCGGCGGCTGCCTCCCCAAAGACCTTCGTGCATTGTGTGCGTGTGCGGCAGATCAAGGGCTGGACGATGTCGCCTCTCTCTTCAGACAGGTTGACGCCATCAATTTGAGCCGCAGGCACCGCGCACTTGCACTCGGCCGGGAACTATTGGGAGGCACATACGCGGGGAAAAGGGTTTGCGTCCTAGGTGCCGCGTTCAAACCGAACACCGACGACATCCGCGATTCCCCGGCGCTGGCCGTGGGAGTCGCTGCCTATCGGGAAGAAGCGTACGTTGTCATACACGACCCTGTCGCCATGAACAGCGCAAAGCGAGTTCACCCCGAGCTTGAGTATGCCGAGACGATTGTCGAAGCATCGCGTGACTCCGATCTGATCATGCTGCTGACCGAGTGGACTGAGTTCATCGACATGGATCCTGCGCTGCTCAGCACGGCGGTGCGGAGCAGGAATATCTTCGATGGGCGCAACGCTTTGACAGCGGAACGCTGGCACTCAGCCGGATGGAACTACCGCGCATGAACGCTCTCAGCCTGAATCCACGGCGTGATTTGGCCTGATCATTTCTGGCCAATTCCTCGACGAGGGCCGGATGCGCAGGTGAACAGGGCCCCGGCGTTGGTTCGCTATGTCCTGGTTCGTCGGGCTGGTCAGATGGCGTAGACGGCGAAGGCGTCACCGTGGTCGAGGAGGTCACGGTGGGTGTCCATTCAGGGGCGGAGTGGGTCAGGTAGTGACGGGCGTGGGTAGCCAGGGCCGTCCAGCTAGGGCAGCGCGTCTAACATCGAGGGCGCGGATGCCTGAGCAATGCGCTCATGGAGGCGATGGCTGCGGGACGCCCCATTGTCGGCACCGATGTGGGTGGCACACCAGAGTTGCTGGAGGGCCGCGGCATACTCGTGCCTCCCAGTGATCCCAGGGCCTTGGCGGATGCCATGTGCTCGACGATCCGGAGCTCGCTGCCATGCTGGCAACCAACGCGCGCGACTGGGCTCGTAAGAACCTCGACGCCAACACCCAGGCCGGCCTCGGCTTCACCGAACTGTCCAACGGATTCGCCACCTGCGACGAGCCGGCCGCGCTGCAGGAGATCTGCGACCGGCTCACCTCCGGCACCATCAACGTGTTCGTCCAGCGCTGGCTGCACCGCCTGCCGCTGCCCTTCGGCGAGAAAGACCATGACGCCGGCTACTGGTGGGAGACCTCCATGCGGCAGATCGAGATCTCCCGCACCCTGGTCTTCGACGCTCCCCGGCACGCCCGCGGCTTCTTCGAAGCGCTCATCGCCGACAACCTGGACATCGGCCGCCCGCACAACGTCGAGATCATCTTCGCCCGGAGAGTCCGCCGCGACACCCGAGGCACCTTCCGCACCGCGATCGACCGCCGCGACAACGGCGGCGTCATCGTCAACGTCTTCTACAAGCACTCCCGGATCAAGCAGTACCTCAAAGACGGCCGGGCGATGCGCATCGAGACCGTCATCAACGCTCCTCGCGATCTGCGTTGCAACGCCCGCCTGCCCAACCTGGAGGAGCTTCAGGCCAAGGCCCGCGCCGCCAATCGGCGCATACTGGAAGTCGAACGTGCCGGCCAGGGTTGCGTCCTTGCGAGTCCAGCCTTTGAGCGGATCGCGCACCCCACCACCGATGAGGTGGGGCGGAGGACCCCGGCGCTACGCTTCGGCGATCCTCGGGTCATGGCCCTGGCCGGCGCCCTGTGCCAGACGCTGCTCGCCGCAACCGGCTTCACCAACAAGAACCTTCGCGTCTTGATGACCGGACTACTCGGCACCACCAGCTACAGCACGGGCCAGATGACCTACGACCTCCGGCGGTTGCGACTCAACGGCCTGATCCGCCGGCTACCCCGCTCCAACCGCTACGTCCTGACCGACGACGGCGTCCGCATCGCCGTCTTCTACACCAAGATCTACAACCGGTTACTCGTCCCGCTCACCGCCGCCGATCAACCCCAAGCGCCACCCGAACTCCGAGCGGCGCTCAAGACCATCACCCGGCATGTCGACGGCTACGCCGCCCAAGCTCGACTTCCTCGGGCGTCGTGAAACTTGACCCATACCTACAGAAACCAGCGACCGAAGATCGTTAGTGCCCGTGAACAAACTGATCGCGGTGCGCCAGCGGTGGAGGAGCGGATCTCGCGAAATCTCCTCAACGCAGAGTGACCTTTCGGTAACAACAGCGGTATCGAAGCCCTGCTGCACCGGAAGGTCCCATGCCGTTGTACGCCCATGCCTCCGTCGCTGTCACCCCCGAGGAAGAAACCGGCTGCTCCTCCGTGGGCTGCCGTTTTGGCCACGGAGCCGGCCACCCGGCCAGAATCCGCCGCTACACCACAGACATGACCGACGCCGAGTGGCAGGCCATCGAGCCGCTGATGCCCTGGCCGACCTGGTTGGACGGCAATAGTGGACGGCCGGAGGAGTACTGGCGCCGCCAGATCACCGACGCCATCCGCTACGTGGTCGACAACGGCTGCAAGTGGCACGTTATTGCCGACTTCCCGCCCTGGCGCACCGTCCATGCGATCTTCACCCGGTGGTGGCAAGACGGCGACCTCTTGGCCCTCCACAATGACCTGCGGGAGAAGGGCCGGCAGGCCGAAGGGCGCGAAGCGGAGCCCACCGCGATGATCAACGACTCCCAGTCGGTGCGGACTGCGGAGACCATCGGCGCGGGGAGGGAGGCTCTCCGGTTGGGCAATCGGATCTTGGTCGACTGCTCTCTTACCGGGAGCATCTTCTCATGCCAACCCGCCCCGGCGCGCACCCTTGACGACCTGCAGGACCAGTTGGAAAAGCCTCAAAGACGTGACCGCCGCCTCTTAGCCTTTCGGATCGACGCAAGTCGCCCATAGAGGTCGAGGTGTTGATCAATCATCAAATCGGCATCAAGATTCTTGCGCGCCCAGGCATGGGCGGCGCAGCTCATCGAAGCCGCGAGCTCGGGGTTGTCGAGAACTCGAGCGATGCCGTCGGCAAGAGCTTCCCCATCGGATGCGGGGACTAGGAGACCGCGCCCGTCCAGCAGTTCGGGAGTGCCTCCTACTGCCGTGGCGACAATTGGCAACCCCGCGGCCATCGCCTCCATGATCGCATTGCTGAGTCCTTCCCAAAGAGAGGGAAGAACCGCCACGTCGGCACTGGCCAGGAGTGCATTGACGTCAGAACGATCACCGAGAAACCGGACATCTACTTCCAGTTCGTTGGCCAATTCCCTCAAACGGTGATGTTCTTGTCCTTCGCCGACAAACAAGAATGTGCAGGGCCGACCTCGCCGTTGAAGTCGCGAAGCCGCATCGAGGAGGAACCGGTGTCCCTTCTGTGGACTCAGGCGAGCCACGCACACCACAACAGGAAGGTCTGTGTCGATGAACTCTGGCTCAGCCTGATCGAAGGCAGAAACTTGAAGACCGTTGTAGATCACGCTTAGCTTTTGCGGCGGGATCTTCACGATCATACGGGCTTCCTCAGCTACGGCGATTGCGTTTGCGACCACGTGATCGGTCATCCGAATCATCGCTCGTTCGAGAGCAACTACCCACCGGTGCCGCTGCTCCGGTTCACCCGCGCAGCGTCGTCCTGCCACCATGAGCGGCACCCTCGCCAGGCGCGCGGCGGGCGGTCCCAGCACGCGTCCCTCGAAGAGATAGGCGTGCAAGACATCAGCGCGAATACGACGCAGAAATGCAATGAGGCGCACAAAGCCCTTCAGGCAGCGCACCAAGTCAGGTACACCCGACGGTAGGCGAGCGAAACCGAGATGATGTATTTCTATTCCAGCAGCACGGAGAGTCGCTTCGTGCGGCCCACCCGCGGATACGAGAAACATATGAACCTCGATGCCTCTGCGGTGCAGGCCTTGCGCTAGCATGGATATCTGCGCTTCAGCACCCCCTCTTCCCAATTGTCCGATAAGAAATGCGACACAGCGAAGAGAGGGTCTGTTTGATATTTGCACGGGCATACCTTTCGCAATCATCAAGGCCTGTCTCGAAATTATCACGACAGCCGAGCTGCTCGATATTCCGCCTCAACGCTTGTCAACCCCATACGTCAGCCAGGTTCTTCCTATACAGCAGCGTCGATCATTTAGTCGCCGATGGGAGTTAAATACTAATTGCACAGACGGAGTCAGCGAGCCTCGATGATAACACGTCTTGAGGGCGATCTGGCGCGACGTGGGACCACTTGACAAAAACAATACTTATTGATTCCGTGCCCACTTGAATCTAAACCTTTTTTTGATCACCAGCGTTGGCTGATTTGTGGTGACTTGTGCAACTTGAAGGGGTTGGAGGCGATAGGTATGGATGCTCCTGAGCTGTGGAAATTCGGATGTCGGGCGCATCGAATAAGGAGCATCGCGCTGCTGATATCCCCGGAACATCTCATTCGGAACAGCGAAAATCCAGTCTCTATGGTGCCGGATTTTGTCAGATGGGCCTGAGAATAAAGATTACCTCCACGCTCCTGCCCAAGCTATTCCGGCCGTGTCCTACGGCAGACTTCGGGCGATAACCGTGATCCTCACGGTCCATCACTCCATCTGTACGGCATCTTCTTCTGACCTCTTTGAATTGGCGTGCCTGATGAACCTCGTTATTTCGATAGCCGCCAGTAAACTTTGGGCGATCGTGGATAAAAGCGCGGCTCCCGCTGCACCCCACTGGGGGATGAACAGCGTATCGAGGGTGATGTTAACGGCGAGTGCACCAACTGTGATCGCGGACATGGTAAGCGGGCGGCCGAGCCGAATTAGGCACTGACCGGTCAGTCGTACAATGGCAAACGCAATGATGCCCGGCGCTAGGAGTAGAAGTGGCACGACGCTTTTCTCGTACGAGAAGCCGAACACAAAGGGAATCAGCAGTGGAGAGGCTGCGGCGAGAAAGCAAACCCAGATCGTCGAAGATAGCGTGGAAATGCGAAGCGCTCGGGCGGTTGCCCAGGGCTGAAGCGTTCTCGGCTGGTGGACACATGCGGGCATGAAGCGGCTGGGTGGTTGAGGGGCACCCCCGGGGGTGCCAATGACAAACGCGACCCCTGATGATCGTCGGTGTCTACGCCAGTCGATCAAGAACAGGGGCCGCGTTCGCGTGCCATCATCCCCGATCGAAGTGCTCGCCCGCCACCTGGAGCACGTCACCGTCGCCAACTCGCCGACCGACCTGCTCGATCTGCCGACCCTGGCCGAGGTCCTGGACGCCGTGCCCGATCCACGCAGCCGCCGGGGACGCCGCTACCGGCTCGGCCCGCTGCTGGCGTTATCCCTGCTCGCCGTACTCGGCGGAGCAACCTCCCTGGTGAAGATCACCCGGTTCATCGCCGGATACGATCCAGACCTGCGCGCCCGAGCCGGCTTACCCGGCACGCCACGGGGGGCCGCCAGCACCCTGGGACGGCTGCTCGCCCGCCTGGACGGCGACGCCTTCGACACCGCCACCTGCACCTATCTGGCCGCGCTCTCTGCCTGTGCCCAGCCCGCCACCACAGACAGCCGGCCCCAGGCCGGACCGAGCTCGCCGGCCTGGCCGTGGGCCTGGCCGTGGGCCTGTCCGAACTGGACCTCACCCACACGGTCGTCACCTCATAAGACGCCCTGCACACCCAACACTCCCACGCCCAGCAGATCGTCAAAGCGGGCGGCCACTACCTGTTCATCGTCAAGGGCAACCAGCCCACGCTGCTGAGCCGGCAAGGCCCTGCCGTGGCGCGAGGCGATCCTCAACGACCGCACCGACGAGCATGGACACGGCCGCCGCGAGATCCGCCGCATGAAGATCTGCACCATTCGCCCGGGACTGCCCTTCCCGCACGCCGCCCAAGCGATCCAGGTCAAACACCGCCGCACCGACCACCGCACCGGCAAGACCACCATCGTCACGATCTATGCCATCACCAGCCTCCCGCCCGGACGGATCACCCACGCCCAGATCGCCGCGCTGATCCGCGGCCACTGGAGCATCGAACCCCTACACCACGCGACGTCACCTACCGCGAAGACGCCTCCCGCGTCCGGACAGGCGCCGCACCCCGAATCATGGCCAGCCTCCGCAACCTGGCCATCGGCCTGGCCCGCCTGATCGGCTGGACCAACATCGCCGCCGCTACCGACCACTACCGCAGCCACCCCACCGACGGCCTTCAGCTACTCGGTTTCACAACATGAGAACGCTTTGGCCCTGGTGTCGGTGCGGACCCGTAATTCCTGGCTTGATGAACGGCTCCCCCTGCGCCGGCTGGAGGCCGAGCCGAGCGTGCTGGGGCTGTCCTCGTACGTGGTGGTCATCGCCACCGCCAGAGACGGGCAGGATGCCATCCCATGAGCATCACACCAATGCCCTCATCCATGCGGTCAGCGGCTGGATCGACGACTCGCCGAACAACCGCCGCCGCGATCGTGAGGCCCTGCTGTGGGGGCGGGTGAGCAAGGTCGCGGAGGAGGCCGGGCTCCGCCCTTCGCATGATCGTCGCCGCAACGGCTCTCATCAAGGCAGTCGCCGCCCTGGTCGCCGACGCCGGCCAGAACCCGCGCAAAGGATTGTCGGGCACCCGCACCGACATCGAATAAGAACTCCTGGACACCACGATGACCGCCCTGGCGGCGGTCGCCCACCTGCACGCCGGCAAGCCCGAACCTCCGGACCTGCGGGGCTTGCTCGCCCAGCACGTCCAGACCGTCGCCCGGCGAGCCGGTCTCGCCTGATCCGGCCGCCGGGGGTTACGGGCGCATCAGCAGGCGAGCATCACGCCGTCAGGGCCGGCCGACGCTGAGGTAGCGGTAACCAGCGGCCCGCATCGTCGCCGGATCCAGCAGATTCCGACCGTCGAACAGCACCGGCCGGCGCATCACCGCCACAGCCTGCGGCCAATCGACCTGGGTGAGCTGTGGCCACTCGGTGACGATGATCGCCGCGTCCGCGCCCTCGAGCGCCCGCTCCACGCTCGTGTGGCGCGTCGTCGACGTCCAGGGTTCGGCCGCGGCCGGGCGAGCGATCGGATCCCAGCAGCGCACCACGGCCCCTCGGCGAGCAGCCGGGCCGCCAGGACGGTGCTGGGCGCCTCGCGCATGTCGTCCGTCCCCGGCTTGAACGTCAAGCCGAGCAGCGCCACCCGCGCACCCGCCAGCGTGCCGAGCTCGTCCTTGAGCTTTTGGATCGCCCGCCGCTTTGCAAGTTGTTGACCTCGATCACCGCCGACAACAGCTGCAGGTGGTAGCCGGTGTTGTTGGCCAGCTGCCGCAGCGCCTCGCTGTCCTTGGGAAAGCATGAGCCGCCCTAGCCGATGCCGGGCCGCAGGAAGTGCGGCCCCAGGCGATGATCCAGTCCGACGGCGTGAGCCACCTCCTCGACGTCGGCCCCGGTCTTCTCACACAAGGTGGCGATCTCATTGACAAAGCTGATCTTGGTGGCGAGCAGCGCGTTCGCCGCGAGCTTCACCATCTCCGCCGAGCGCACGCTCATCACCGCGACCGGCCCGTCCACGCCCTGATGCAGGTCGGTGAGCAGGCGGGCGGTCGCTTCGTCGGACGCCCCGATGACGATGCGGTCGGGATGCATGAAGTCGCTGACCGCGCGGCCCTCAGCGGTGAACTCCGGATTCGCGGCATAGCCGACGTGGTCGAGCCCAGCGGCATCCAGCGCGGCTCGCACTCGGCTGCCGGTACCCGCCGGCATGGTGGATTTGACCACCACGGCCCGCAGATGAGCGGCGTCCTTCAGCGACGTCACCACCGACCAGACCCGTGACAGTCCGCATCACCGGAAGCCGACGGCGGCGTGTCCACGCAGATGTAGGCGATCTCGGCACCGGTGACGGCCTCGTCCAGGTCCAGGGTGAAGCTCAGCCGCTCCTTGTTCCGGGCGATGCTCTTCAATGCAGAGAAGGTCGTAGCGTCCGTAGCGGGCGATGGTCACGTAGTGGAGCCAGCGTCCGCGCCAGACTGGGGCCAACTCCCACGCCCGACGCCACACCAGACTGCTGCGACAGCCCAGCGAGGAGGTCTTGTGCCTCCTTCGATTCACCGTTCTCGGCAACGCCCGCATTGGCGCGCCGTTGACAACCGCGCCTCACGGCGAATACCGGACGTGCGGTTCTCACCAGGCCGCTCAACAAAGGCGCAACCCATGTTAAAGATCGAGCCAGGAGCTTCTAACGCAATGAGCTGAGTCGTACAAGGAGATGAGGGCACAGCCGAGGATGAGGAAGGCTTGATAGACGCTTGCGAAGTGCGGTGTTTGCCCAGCCCGGAGCCGTGTTGGCACCTGAGCGGGTGATCATCGTATGGATTGTGTGCCAGCAGACCTGGCGGCAGGTGTGGTTCTCGTCGCGGTGCACTGTCCCATGATCGTACGTCATGGGTCTCTCTCATCTTGAGAAGGAAAATCTGCAGTGGTACGTAGCCAGCGCAGGGCGAGAAGGCGCCGCCCGGTTCAACGTGGGATTTTGAGCAGCAGATGCTCCTCTGGTGCTTTGCTGCTTCGTGGCTTGATCTCCCGTGGCACCTCAGATAGAGAGAGGACCGTACAGACGGCGGCGACCCAGGCGCTCCGCCTTCTCCTCGCCACAGTGACCAGCGTTTTGATCGCACGCTTCCTGCAGCCGGATGGTAGGGGGCAGTACGCGATGATCGTCACCATGGCAACCGTGGCGGTCATCATCGGGAATTTCACCGTTGTCTATACGCAGATTGCGTTCTGGAAGGATGGGACCCTCAGCCGCGCGCTCACCGCCAATGGATTGCTGCTCGGTCTGGGGCTGGGGTCGGCGGTCGCCCTGTGTACCTTTGCCGTGTCACCGCTTGTGTCTCCGCATCGGCCTGCCCTACTCCTGGCGGTGGCTCTGGCAGCGGTACCAGTCAGTACAACGCTTGCCAACCTGTGGGGCATCCTGACGCTCCAAGCCCGGGTAGACCTCGTCAACCGCGGTATCCTCATCTCCGGCCTGATCTATTGCGTGATGCTAGCCTTGCTCGCGGTGGTGGGTCACCTCACCATCTATACGGTGATTGTCATGTGGGCGGTGGCAGCAGTCGTACCACTACCGCTGTGTCTGCGGGCACTCCGGCCGAAACTCAGCGATGCCAGCTGGGACCTCGCACTGCGCCAACTCGGTCTGGCCGGGCGATTCCACATTGGTGTCATCGCTCAGTATTGCCTGCTGTGGTCAGCGGCGGACGTCCTGTTGCTCAACGCTATGACGTCCCCTTTTGAGACCGGTCTCTATAGTGTCGCCATAAGCGTGATCATGATAGGCCGTGTGCCTGCAGACGCCATTACTCAGGTGATCCTGCCACGGCAGGCCGACGGTGACGTAACTGAGTCTGGGGCAGCGACCGCGCGAGCACTCCGGATCGCGTTGCTCTCTTCATCGGTCTGTGCGTGTCTCCTTGCCGCTGTCTCTCCCCTGCTGGTCCCCCGGGTGTTCGGTGCGGCATATGAGGGAAGCATCCTCCCCCTTGTCATCCTGGCCCCCGGAATCATTGCGTATGCCAGCGTGCGTCTAACGGAGCAGTATCTGGTTAGGCAGGGCCACCACCCACTCTCCATGTCCGCGTGCACCATCGGAGCACTCGCCGTCAACGTCGCGCTCGATCTACTGCTGATCCCGCGCTGGGGGGCGGCGGGTGCGGCGCTGTCGTCCTCGCTCTCCTGCGGCCTGCTGGCAGTCGTCAAGGCGACGTGGTTTACACGGGCACACAGATCTTCAGCGGAGCTACAGGATGCCATCCAGATGACTGATCCACCTCAAGGACAAAATAACAGCTCGTTTTCGTGAAATGTGGACCGTTTCGGGCGCATCAACGTCGGCGCCCGCCCTGCGAAGGCAGAACTGGACGCGAACGCTGCGCCAGAACATTCGATCTTGCCTTTACCCTGAGGCCGGTTCGCCTGGCTGGGGTGAGAGTGGCTAAGTCGATCTCTGTCCGGTAGAGGGGCTCAAATTCGGCGGGTGGAAGACCCTGGCAGGCGCGGTGGATGCGCCGGTTGTAGATGTTCACGTCCGAGTTCAAGGCCGAGACCGTCGATGCCAGCGCGGTGACCGCTCCGTCAGTCAGGTCGCCAAGGGCTTCGACCTGACTGAGACTGCGGTGCGGCAGTGGATCCGCCAGGCCGAAGTCGACGCCGGTCAACGCGAAAGGCTGACCAGCCGGCGGTGTATCCATTCAGGTTCGTCGTTGATCGTGTCTGGTTTGGGGTAGACGCGCCGGTTTCTGGATGAGTCGGGGTGTTGCGGGGTTGTGTTCGTAGTTTGAGGGGGTGTCCTCCTGTGGTGACTCCGGTGGCCTGAGCCGTGAGGAGTTGCTGGCCGCGTTAGCGGAGCGGGACGCTGTGATCGCGGCGCTGCTGGCTGAGATCGAGCAGTTGAAGCGGCGGGTGGGGATGGACTCGTCGAACTTGTCGATGCCGCCGGGGTCGGACGGTCCGGCGGGCGGGCCAAACGAGCGAAGAAAGCCCAGGAAGTCTTCGCCCCGGCCACGGGGTGGGCAGGCCGGGTATGAGGGTCACCATCTGGAGTGGCGAGCCGAACCGGACCGGGTCACCATCGTGGCCCCGCACGCATGCGTCGAGTGCGGCCGGGCGTTGGCCGGCGTGCCGGGGCGGGTCGCCGCCAGAGTGCAGGTGTTCGATACCCCGCCGGTGAAGCCTTCAGGTGAGCGAGTATCGGATGCTCAAGGTGAGCTGCCCTGGCTGCCGTCGGGTGGTTCAGGCCGCCACGCCGCCGGGGATGGCCGGGCCGTGCTGTTACGGCCCGAACGTACGAGTGGCGACGGCGCTGCTGGCCTGTAACGGCCACATGAGCATCACCCACGCCGCCGATCTGATGAGCGTGTTGCTGGACGCGCCGGTCTCGGCCGGGTTCACCGGCGGCCTGCTGCCCCGGATCGCCACCCGGCTGGGCGGGTTCGAGGCGGCGCTGAAGGAGCGGCTACGGGCGGCACCGGTCCTGCACCACGACGAGACGCCGGCCCGGGTGGCCGGCGATGACGATGACCGGCTGCTGTATATCTACACTGCCCGCGCCGGCAAGGTGATCTGGTTCGGTGCCGCGGCCGGCCGCGGCCACGCCGAGCTGGACGGCTTCAAGATTCTGCCCGGCTACCGCGGCACCCTGGTCCGCGACGACTATGCGGCGTATGCCAAGTACGACCAGGACCTGACCGTGGTGCAATTGTGCTGCGCCCACTTGCTGCGGGTGCTACGCGGCATCGGCGAGTTGGACGCCGAGGACAGCCGGGTCCAGCGGTGCTGCACCCAACCTGCCGTGCGAGCCCTGACCGACGCCAAGGCCGCGGTCGAGGCGGCCCGCGCCGACGGCGCCACCGCTCTCGACTGCGAGATCTTGGACGCCTTGCGCGCCCGCTACGACGACGCGGTGACCTGGGGCATGGCCACCAACGCCCACCGGGACTGGCCCACCGGGCGACATCCCGGCTACACCCTCGCCAAACGCCTCCAGGCCCGCGCCTGACTTCGAGGCCGCTCACGCGGCTTGACCACCACTCGATGGTGTCCGTCAAAGCGGAACAAGCTCGCTACGTTCGGGGACGCCGCCGCTCAATTTTGCTTTATCACGACTCGAGCTCCAGTCGGGTCACAGCGGGCAAGGAAGACCCTGTTCCCCTTCTTGGCAAAGTACTCATCCACCGCTTGGCGAGCGCCTTTCCAGCAGCCGTAGTCATCAAGGATAAGGACACCCCCAGGCGTTAGTTTCGGGTAGAGGTGCTCCAGTTCGTGCAGGGTCGACTCGTACCAATCGGTATCGAGTCGGAGCAGGGCGATAGCCTCCGGCGAATGCACGGGAATAGATTCTTCGACGCGTCCCTGGATGTAGTGAATGTGGCTGTCCGGAATAGACAGATCCTTGAACCTTTCCTTGACATCACTTAGTGAAGCGGCGCACCACGATTCACCGTATTGCTTCCGGTATTCACTGGCAGATCTTCCATCCTGGACCGCCACATCCACGTCCTGAGGTGGGGGCATGCCCTCGAAGGTGTCGAATAGCCATAGGTGACGCTGATCGGCGGCATTCATGGAATCGAGGGTCAGCGCGACCGCCTGCATACTTCCACCGCGCCAGACTCCGCACTCGACGATGTCTCCGATAATCTTGTGGTGCTGGATGTATTGGGTAGCCTCGACAAGGGTGGCGATGCGCGCATGACACGTCATCGTATACGGCCGAACCGTCCGGATGATTTCCTTGGTACGCTGATCGTAATCGGGAGGAAATTCTGGAGTTAGATTTATGCTATATCCCGTGAACCTTTGAAGTACTTTATTCGCCTTGGCTGTAAGCTGCATAACGGACATTCTATGCGGGCGACGGCAAAGCACTCTTATATCTACCCTCCGCCGTCCACCATCTTCTGGTTGTCACTCTCCTTGTGTTCGGTCACTGCGTCCGTAGATATCGGGGAAATCGCCTTAGTTCCCATGGTGAACAGTATGAGGAGATGCGTGAAATATATAATGACCCATTTGTCGCATGGCGGGGCGGATGCGTGGTAAGTCATTGCGATCTTGTGGTGGATTCAGGCCCAACGAGAGCAGCGGAACCGGACGAGTTGACGTCTGCGCTGGCCCGGCGTTCTCGCGGATCGGGTCGCTGCAGGCCGTCGAATGCGTTCCGGCCGTGATGTCGGACCTTCCCAAACGCGGAGGGTGATTGACCTCCGAGTGGGTGGGTGACTCTTTCCCGATGCCACCCGCCGACAGCTCGACCTGCACCCTGCCCGATCAACCCTGTGGCTCTCCCATGAGGTGATGTCGGCGGTCCAGATCCGGTTCGGCTCGGCCGCGCTGAACTTCCGCTTGACCAGGTCGGATGCGGCGACGGCCTGCCTGTCGGCGATCGTCGTCCGGCAGCCCTTGCGCCTGCTCACCCCTGCCAGCCCGGCTCGGCGCATGAGCCGGGCCACGCGTTTACGGCCGACACGTATGCCGTCGATCTCCCGCAGGTCAGCGTGGATGCGCGGCGCCCCGTAGATCTCATCGGAAGCCCGATGATGGTCACGGATCTTGCCGGTCAGCTCGGCGTCGCGACGCGCCCGAGCCGACGGGCCGCGCTCCTGGCGAGCCGCCCAGGCGTAGTAGCCCTGGCGCGACACACCCAGCACCCGGGCCAGCAGGGAGACCTCGTGGTGGTCCTTCTCCGCATGGATCAGCCGGAACCTCATCTCGGCAGATCCGTCTCCCGAGCGAAGAAAGCCGCGGCCTTGCGCAAGATCTCCTTCTCCTCACGGAGAATCTTGTTCTCACGCCGCAACCTGGCCAGCTCGTCCTTCTCGGCGCAGGTCAAGCCGTCTTGGCGGCGGCCGTCATCCAGGTCGGCCTGGCGCACCCAGGTACGGATCGACTGCGCGGAGGGCTGGAACTCCTTGGCCAGCTCCTCCGGCGTCCGTCCCGCGCGCACCAGTTCCACCATCTGCCGGCGAAGCTCCGGCGGATAGTTGTTCGGCACAGTGAACTCCTTCTTCTCTCAGAGATCAGGTGTCCACCAAACCGGGGCAAGACCACTTGTTCGTCTTGACCTGCTTCCATGCCTTCCACACCAGGCGCTTGGGTATGTCGAACGGTTTCCCGTCCGGACCTGACCTGCTCACTCGTCTCCTCCCAGGACCCTGGCTGTGGTCCCGGTTGCTCGAACCAGCATGCCCAGATGAGCCGGCCCCTTGGCTCCACCCCGATTACCAGGGACTCTCGGCTACTACGGGCCGGTCCGTCAGCGCGCGCCGCGACGGTACCCAGCACCTCCCGGTTTCCGCCGGTCGGTGCGCTCCCTCTCGCCTCACCCCTCATCAGGGCCAGGCTGTGTCGGCACACGCCTTCCCAAGTTCCACACGAAAGCCGCAGACCGGGCTCACGCCACCTGCCGGACACCACCTGGCCAGTCAGCGGGCTCCCGCCAGGCTCACCCCGGGATTGCATAGAGACCCCGGTTTCGATGCCGTTTCCTAACTCTCGACGCTTCAGCGGTGGTTCACCCGCGTTCGTCTTCCCGGTCCCCACCTGACGGAGTCTCGCCTCCGCCTTTTCCCCGACGCTCAGCACGACAGTCTTCAACTAACGCACCTCGGGGTTGGTTTGACGTCTCCCCCCGTAGGGCGACGCCGAAGGGCCACCTGTCCTTCATCTTCCGTGCAGCAGCACAGCGAAACGGTCGTCTCCTACCTGCCAACGACTCCTCTCCTGCGTGCGTGGCGCAACAAATAGCGATCTTGCTGGTGGCTTCGTCTGGTGATCATGTCGGGGACTGCGGGCAGTGCGGGGCGATTGACGGATCTGATCGCGATCGGCGCGTTGACGTCGTTGATCTCCCGCCCGGGTTCTGGATGCGGCCATCGCCGCGTATGGATGTCATGAGCGGCGTGTGCGTAAGCTCCCCGCTCATGTGGTCGACTACCTGTTGATCGCGCTGTGCCTGTACCCCGACGATGACTATGAGGAGGTTGCCGAGAAGCTGACCAGCATGCTGGCCTCGATGCCGGGAGCGCGCTGGGAGGCACCGACCCGCGGCGCGATCACTCAAGCCCGCCAGCGCCTGGGACCCGAAGCCGTCCGGGAGGTATTCCGGCAGATGGCACGGCCTGCGGCGACCGAGTCGACGTCTGACATGCCCGCCACGGCCTGGACACCGGCCTATGACGCTGAACGCCGGGTACGACCGGGCGCGTGGGTCGCCGAGCTCACCGGCCTGCTGGACCTGACCGGCTGGCCGAAAGGGATGCGGGTCATCGTCCGCAAAGAACGCCCGCACCCCGGCGCCCGACTGCGCCTCACCGACCTCGACGGACACCGCATCGCCTACTTCGTCACCGACGCCCAACACGGCCAGCCCGCCGACCTGGAACTGCGCCACCGCCGCCGAGCACGCGCCGAAGACCGCATCCGCTGCGCCAAGGACACCGACCTGGCCAACCTGCACGACTTCGCCCAAAACCAGATCTGGCTGGAGATCGTCGCCCTGGCCTGCGAACTTCTGGCCTGGATGCAGATGCTCGCCCTGCGTGGCACTGCCGCCCGCCGTTACGAGCCCAAAACGCCTGCGCCTGCGGCTGTTCGCCGTGGCCGGACGGCTGGTACGCGGCGCCGACGTCTGCGCCTGCGCATCGCCGCTCGATGGCCCTGGGCCCACGACATCCTCACCGCTCTGACCCGCCTACAAGCCCTGCCGGCCCCGCCCTGACCCGCCACAAACCGACCCCACGAGTAGGAAAGGACTACCCCGCGGGCCCGTGGAACCCCGCCCACCCGGCGCGACAGCCGGGCAATCCCGCTGACCACAGCGAGGGAAACGACCTCCAGCCGAACCTCTTAGCCGACCAGATCAAGATCGAGAAAGATTGAGGCTAACCTCAAGTATTCAGCCGAGGCGGTAGCTGCGTTCTAGATCATGAGAAAAGGTGCCCCTGACCTGCAAGGATTTGGGTGTCGACGCCATATCCGCTGCAGAAGCAGGTGCACCTTTCTGGTG
>NZ_JAUZQF010000055.1 GCF_030718205.1 Nonomuraea turcica | reverse complement strand
AAGAACCTCACCGCCTTTGAGATGCGGACCGGCTGGAAGTACTCCATCATCGCCACCAACATCGGCCGCATGTGGGGCATCGCCGGCTCCCACCACCCCCAATGGCTGGACGCGCTGGCCCGCGCACGCGCGGTGGTCGAGGACCGGGTCCGCGCCGGCAAGGCGATGGGCCTGCGCAACCTGCCCAGCCAGGACTGGTGATGCCGCTCAGGTGAAAGTGGCTCTGGCGATCTTTGTGTGGTGCCGTCACAGACAGTGGTCGAGACTCTCGCCCGTGAGTGATCGCAATCGGATAACTGGCCGCGCATAGGTGCGGCCGCCCCGTGAGGATCTTGTTCGACCAAGAATTTGATCATCACCTGAGCGGCCGCGAGGTTCATTGTGCCCTGTGCGCAGCATGCGGTGGCGGGCGATGCCTGCTGCCTGAGGATGTTCTTCCCCCACCTGGCCGAACTCCTCGTCGAGGAGGTGACCGATAACGGGGACTACGTGCTGGTCACGGCGCATACCGAGGGCGGGCCGGCGGCCTGCCGGGCGTGCGGCACCGTCTCGTCGCGGGTGCATGGCCGCTACCGCAGGCTGCTGCATGATCTGCCCGCTGCGGGCCGCCCGGTCCTGATCGCGCTCACGGTCCGCCGCCTGACCTGCCAGAATCCGGCGTGCCCCGTCCGGACGTTCGCCGAGCCGGTGCCCGGTCTCACCCGGCGCTATGCCCGCCGCACGAAACTGCTGCGCCGGCTGCTGGAGTTGATGGCGCTGGCCCTGGCCGGACGCGCCGCCTCCCGGCTGCTCGAGCAACTCGGCGTACGCGTCTGCCGGGACACGCTGATCGGTCTGGTCCGCGCCCTGCCCGACCCCGCGATCGGCCAGGTCACCGTACTCGGGGTCGACGATTTCTCCAAGAAACGCGGACGCTCCTACGCCACCGTGCTGATCAACATGGACACCCACCAGCCCATCGACGTACTGGACGACCGGACCGCCGACGCCCTAGAGCAGTGGTTACGCGACCATCCTGGCGTCCACGTGATCTGCAGAGACCGGGCCGGAGCTTATGCGGCAGGAGCCAAGGCCGGGGCACCTGAGGCGATTCAAATTGCTGATCGCTTCCATCTCTGGCAGGTGCGCCGTGAGGCGCTGATTGATCGAGTGGAGGTGAGAGACCTTCGCCGCCGTCCTGTCGCAGCAGGGCGGTGAAGCTGGGGGCAGCCCGACCCGGGAGGTGCCGGGGAGGGTGGCAAGCGGCCCCGACAAAGCCGGGACGTGTCAGGACTGCCAGATGGCGCGGGTCCGGCGAGCGAGACGGAGAGGTATACGAGAGGAACCGGTGCGTGAAGCCTCCTAAGGTGACATCAGCTCGAACCTGGTGGATCTGGGCTGGTTGCGGTGCGTGCTCGCCTTTGTTCCAGGGCGGGCAACTTCCGGGTGGTGGATGCCAGACCATCCGGGAGGCCACGGTGAAGTGCTGCGGGGTAGCCGTGGCGATGCCGCGGGGGTATAGCCGGGTGCCTACTCCGACGAGCGATCAATCAGTGAACACGGGAACCTCCCCGGCCTCGCCCATCGCCTACGCGACCAGCGCGGGCGACCAGGGCTGGGCACATCGTCGGCCGATCAGGTCGTGGGAGGGGCGGAGCCGCCGTAGTACTCCGAGCCGGGGAGAGCCCGGCACATGGGGAAGGGCGGCAGCGAGATCGCAAGGGAGGTGCTGCAATGTCCGGAGAATCCGGGGTGGATATCCCGGTCGCGTGGCCTTCGGTGCTGGCCGCTGAGGCGCGGGTACGGAGGATGCAGACCAAGCTGCACCGTTGGGCATTAGCCGATCACGGCTTCCGGTTCGACGATGTCTTCAACTTCGTCTGCGACCCGGCCACCTTGGTGATGGCGTTTGAGCGGGTCGCGGGCAACGCTGGAGCCCGGACGGCGGGCGTGGACGGCATGCGTGCCGCCGACGTCGAGGCGTCCGGGGTGGGCGCGCACCTGAACCGCATCCGCTCGGCACTGAAGGCGGGAACCCTCTGGCCGCTGCCGGTGCGGGAGCGGATGATCCCCAAGACCGGCGGGAAGCTGCGCCGGCTGGGGATCCCGACCATCACCGATCGGGTGGTGCAGGCTGCGCTGAAGCTGGTCCTGGAGCCCATCTTCGAGGCGGACTTCCATCCGTGTTCGTATGGGTTTCGGCCCAACCGGCGCGCGCACGACGCGATCGCCGAGATTCACCTGTTCGGCTCCCAGGGATACCGCTGGGTGCTGGACGCTGACATCGAGGCGTGCTTCGACCGCATCGATCACGCGGCCCTGCTGGGCCGCGTCCGAGCGCGGGTGAAGGACAAGCGGGTGCTGGCGCTGGTGAAGGCGTTCCTGAAAGCCGGGATCATGACCGAGCTCGGCGAGCGGAACGAGACCATCTCCGGAACACCGCAAGGTGGCATCCTGTCACCCCTGCTGGCCAACATCGCCCTGTCGGTGCTCGACGACTTCGCCGCCGAGCACTGGGCGCGGGCGATGGCGAGTCGGCAGGATCGCGAACGACGCCGCTATCGGGGCCTGGCGACCTGGCGATTAGTCCGTTACGCGGACGACTTCGTCATCATGGTCCACGGCACGAGGGAGCACGTCGAAGAACTTCGTGAACGGGTGAGTGAGGTCTTGGCGCCGATGGGTCTGGTCCTGTCACCTGCCAAGACCCAGATCGTCCACCTAGCGGACGGGTTCAACTTCCTCGGCTTCTATCGTCTGGATGCGCAAGCGGGGAACGGACAAGTGGCATGTCTATACCTTCATCGCCGACAAGCCGGTCGCGTCGCTGAAGCGGAAGATCAAGGCACTGACCCAGAGGTTGTCGCATCTCGATTACAAGATCGCGCTGATCCGGATCAACCAGATCCTGCGCGGCTGGGCCAACTACTTCAAACACGCGGTCGCCAAGCACACCATGCAGCGCCTGCACACCTTCGTCTGGTGGTGCGTGGTCTGCTGGGTGATGCACCGGCACCGCATGACATGGAGGGCCATCCAGCGATGGCTCCGCACTCCGCAAGGACATTGGAAGCCCATCGAACTGGACGGGATCAGGCTGTTCGACCTCGGCAGAGTGCCGATCACTCGGTATCGCTACCGGGGCAAGGCCATCCCCAGCCCTTGGCCGGAGGCCCTGACCAGCCCGACTCCAACGGCATGATCTCGTGGAGAGCCCGGTGCGGTGAGAGCCGCACGCCGGGTTCGGCGGGCGGGCCGGGGAAACCCACCGGGAGCAATCCCGGCAGGGCGCCCCGGTCCGACCCAACAACCTCTGCGACGCGGTCGAGAAGACCGTCATCGCCTGCCGTGCCGACCTGCGTGAACCCGACGCCGATGACGCTGAACCCGCCCACGAGGAACCCGGCGACCAGCAGCTCGACAACGCACTCCCGCCAGAGTCGATGCCAGATCAGCCATCGGAGGAGGAATGCCGGCTCATCATCCGGACCCGTGAACGCTACGCCGCGGTGCGGGAACTGGCCGCCAAGGACTGGACGATCTCGGCGATCGCACGCAAGCTGCGGCTGTCCCGGCCCACCGTCCGCAGGTTCGCCTGCGCCGAGGCGGTCGAGGACCTGCTGACCAAGGCGACCGGACGATCGGACCTGCTCACCCCCTACCTGCCCTACCTGATCCAGCGGTTCAACGACGGCTGCACCGACGCCGCCCGCCTCACCCGAGAGATCCAAGCACACGGATACCAGGGCAGCCCGCAGACCGTCCGCCGCTATCTGCACCCGCTGCGGGCCTCGGCCACCGCAGCCCACGCACCCTCCTCGGCACCGACCATCCGCGAGGCCACCCGGTGGATCACCCGCCGCCCTGACCGGCTCACCCCTGACGAGCAGGCCAGACTCGCCGACCTGCGAGCTCGCAGCCCGCGCCTGGACGCCACCGCCGGCCACGTCGCCGCCTTCGCCCAGATGATGACCACACTGACCGGGACGGCCGAGAACCTTCAAGCGTGGATGGCGGCCGTCGACGCCGACGACCTGCCCGGCCTGCACTCCTTCACCCACGGCATCCGCCGCGACCTGAACGCCGTCGTCAACGGGCTCACCCTGCCCCACAGCTCAGGCGCAGTTGAGGGCAACGTGACGAGAGTCAAGGCGCTCAAGAGGAGCCGATACGGCCGAGCCAACTTCGACCTTCTCAGGAAGATCATCCTCTGCGCCCATTGAACGTGCTCACGATCCGTGACGCCGCCACACAAAGACCGCCAGAGCCAAAATCGCAGAGCGCCATCACTGGACCGTCAACTCCGGGTGGATACTGGCCGCCAACCTCGGCCACGACCTGGACTGCTGGATCCGCCTGCTGACCCTGCACGACCAGGACGGCCTGGAACGCGCCGAGCCGGACACCATGCGCTACCGGCTCTATCACCTGCCCGCCCGCCTGGCCGCCCACGCCCGGCACCGTCACCTGCGGATTGAACGCAGCTGGCCCTGGGCCCAGGCATTCGTTCTGGCCTGGCAGCGCCTCACCCAGCTACCGGCCCTCGCCTGAGCGCCGGACCCTCACCTCAACGACCAGGAAGGAGCCCAGCCCCGGGCCCGTGGAACCCGGCGCCCCCGCAGCGACATGCGACGGCCCGCCCCAACCGCGCAGGGGACATAACCGGCAAGACCGCGGACTCGATGAACGTCAACAAGCCCCTGACGAATCGAGGCTGGGGCCGGCGGCAGCACACATAATGCCACCGAATGACAAATCATTTAAGGAATCGATCACATCGTCGACGTCTTCGCTGCCGATATGCCCGGTGCAGTCCCAGTCGTATCCTCAATAAGTGGACTTGCGAGTTTGCCAGCTCTTACCGCCAACCGATTTAGGCGTCTTAAGCTTCTTTGCGGTTTTTGGGATTTTCTTCGAGGTTTTCTTTGTGCCGTCAAGGTCTAGATTGTTGACGGGATCTTGGGAAGTCTACTCGTAGGGGTTGTCGCTACCTCCCAAGATCGGCAGCTGGCCGCTCTGTAGCCCGGTTCCACGTGCACCAGTCGCTACACAGCCGGACGTCCCCTCCGGCTGCGGGCCGCGCCTGGCGCGCAGGCGTGGGCGCTGGACCTGGCCGCGCAAGAGAAACCGGATGCACGCCATCGGCCTTCCGGCATCACACTTATGCTGTGCCCGGTCAACCACCCGCGTGACACGGCCGAGCGGAGCGAGGCAGACCAGGTGCGCGGCCTTGCCGCGGCCGTCCTACAAGTCCACGTGACCTTCGAGTAGGGACGACTACGCCTGCAACTCTCTCTCGGCGAGCGCTTGGGCCAGCCCGCTCCGTGCGGCCGCCAGCTCATATGGATCGTTGATCTTCTCCGCGATCTCCAGCGCCGCACCGAAGAACTCTCTGGCCTTCGAATGATCGCCGTACACCGCATAAGTGCGCCCCAGCCCGTTGCGCACCCTGCACTCGGTCAGACGCCCGGGCACCTGCTGCGCAAGATCGAAGGCCTCTTCTTGAAGTCGAAGAGCCTCCGGGAAACGGCCCTGCCTCAACTCGACCTCGCCAAGATGGCACAACGCCTGCGCTTCTAGCGTGCGATCTTCGAGCTCGCGAGCGATCCGCAGAGCCAGTGCAAAGTTTTCGAGGGCTGATGTCAGGTGCCCCAAGCCGACGTTGGCCATACCGACGTAGAACAGGATGTCCGCCTCGTCGTGCCGCCTGCCGCGTTCCTGGCAATACGCCAGAGCAACATCCAAGTCCTCCAGCGCACGCTGCATCCTGCCCAGCTTGACGTTGATCTGCCCAGCCAGGTAGATAGCGGCTAGCTCGCCGGGCCAATCATCGATTTCGCGGTACAGGTCTCGCGCCTGCGCGTTCGCATCGAGGGCATTGCCGAGTCCACCGGTACGGAAGAGTCCGAAGGCCACGTAGTACTGGGCCTCGGCATGCATGCGCTTGTCCTTCGTGGCCACGGCCAACTCGACTGCCCTTCGCTGGCAGATCAGGAACTCGCCGTACAGGTCGACTTCGATGAGAGCGTGCCCCAGAGTGGTGAGGATCTTCGCCTCGCCGTTGAGGTCGCCCACCTGCCGTACGGCCTCCAGGGCCGCACGTTGCACGATGATCCAGTCGTCGATCCGCCTGGTCAGATAGAAGTGGTACGCCGTGATGTAGGCGAGTTCCCAGGAGTGGATGGGCAACCCGTTGCTGGCGGCATGGGTGATCAGAGCGACCGTGTTATGGAATTCACTGTTCAACCACGCCTGAGCGCTCTCTTGGTCGGCGAATTCCTGTACCCCGCCCGCAGGTCCGGGAACGCTCGGATGCATTAACCGGCCGTCGGGGTCGACGTAGGTCATCGCGGCGCGCGCGGTGTGGGTGTGCCAGCCGAGCAAACGAGTCCACGCCTCCCGTCGCTCGCCCTCCGTGTCCGCGAGCTCCCGGGCGTATTCACGTATGAGGTCGTGCATAGTTACGCGCTGGTTCGAACTGTGAGCTAGGTGAGCACGTACGAGCATGTCCACGGCCTGGCGTGTGGTCTCCAGGCTCTCACCCAACATGGCCGCAAGTGCGCCGAGGCTTACGTCGCGGCCCGGGTGGAGGCTCGCGATGCGGAACGTCAATCGTGCCAGCTCTGGCAGTGTTTGATAGGACAACGCGAATGCGGAGCGGACGCCTATGTGAGGGTCCTCGACAAGGTCGAGTGTTCTCAGACGGCTTCCTTCACGTAGCCGCGCCACCAGGTCGGCCGCCGGCTCTCGCTCACCGTGGACCTGCGCGGCGGCCAGGCGCAGAGCGAGAGGCAGGTAGCCGCACAAGGCGGCGAGCTCGCCGATCGACTCCTTGTCCTGCTCGTCGCTCAGAAGGGCGAACAGTAGCGCCTGTGCTTCTTCTGGTGAGAGGACGTCCAACTGGACGATGTCGACTTCATGAGTAACGGCAAGGCTCCGCAGCGAGTCTCTGCTGGTGATCAGGACCCTGCTTGCTGAGGAGCCCGGGAGCAACGGCCTGACTTGTTCGGCGGTGGCCGCGTTGTCCAGCACGATGAGCATACGTTTGTCCGCGACGGCCGAACGGTACATTGCAGCTCGCTCGTCCGTCTCGTGAGGGATTTCCTCCAACGGAATGCCGAGTCCCCGCAGTAACTGCCGCAACGCCTGTGCCGCAGTGACCGGGGCGTTGCGAGAGTAGCCGTGGAGGTTCACATACAGCTGGCCGTCGGGGAATTGGTCGGCCCGAAGGTGCCCCCAGTGGGTCGCCAGGGCGGTCTTGCCGACGCCTCCTGCACCCGCGATAGCGGAGATCACCAGTGCCTTGGCAGGATTCGCGATCAAGAGGGCATTAAGCGTGTCGAGGTGCTCGTCTCGGCCGGTGAACCGGGCGACATCGGCTGGCAATTGCCGCGGAACCAACTTCGGCCGTGGTGGTCGTGCCTCGACTGGTCGTACGGGATCGTTCAGCCTGAAGAGGTCCGGGTCCGCGCTGAGAATCGCCTGGTGTAGCCGTTGGAGCTCGTCGCTTGGCTCCAGCCCCAGCTCGTCGCGGAAGCATTGACGCGCCAGCCTGTACTGTTCGAGGGCGTCTGCACGTCGCCCGTCACGATACAGCGCGACCATCAGCTGGCTGCGGAAGCGCTCGCGCAGGGGAGCGGTGGAAGTGAGCTGTCGGAGCTCGCCGATCAGCTCGGCATGACGGCCAAGCGCGAGATCCGCCTCGATGCGGTCGGTGAGCGCGGCGAATCGCAACTCCTCCAGTGCATGACCTTCGGTGGTCTGGAATTCCGGGCGCGTACCTGTCAGCGCGGGCCCTCGCCACAGATCCAACGCGGCGTGCAGCCGTTCAGCGGCTCGCGGAAGATCGTTAGCGGCTCGGGCGGCGTTCGCGGCGGCGACCTCAGCGTGGAAAACGGCAAGGTCTGAAGCGGTTGCGGAGACCCTCAGCGAATACCCACCGGAGCTGGTGGAGATCTCACCCTCATTGGTGAGGAGACGGCGCAGGGACCACAGATGGTTATGCAGAGCGCGGCGCCCAGCAGCCGGCCGATCGTCGCCCCAGAGCGCCTCGAGCAGGTGGTCATGGGGCACCACATGGTTGGCCCGAAGGACGAGAAGCGCGATCAACGTCCGCTGCTTCTCGCCGACAATCGGCACTGCGCCTCCGTCGCGCCAGATCTCAACCGGCCCTAAGACGCGAAACTCCACCCGACCCCCTTGAGCGCGGTGATCTAGTACCGAACTTCCCCGAGCCTCCATCGTGGTTCAGGTCTGTCTCGGGCACCACAACATGCGATAACAGATCAGCATGACAAGGTCGTGACAATGTGGAGAGAACCTCCACAGCACCCTCGTCCATGCTCGTGGAGGTAGTCCCGGGTCGCATCGGTCGTCAGCATGTTTCCGCGACCAGGGAGTTTCTGACTTAGATGGAGGAATGGGTGTCCCTCTTTCCTTGATCCCGGCTGTGACCACTTCTTACCGGGAGATCGCCCTCTGGCAATGCCGGGTCGGCCGGCGTACCCGCCAATTCCGAGAAGGCTGATTACCTCTTTTTCGGGCCGTAGCAGATTTATCGGCTCTCACAGGCTGGGCGTTACAGCCTTTCCTGTGAGACTTTATGTGCCCTTTCTTATATTGCCGATTGATCTTGCTCAAGGTAAAGGTTATTTGCCATTCCAACACACAGTAGATTGAGGGTGTTAGTGAACAAGTTAGTTAGCACGGCAAGGCGGAACTTGCCGCCTCGCCGTCACATCGCGACCGCGACGGTGCTTACGGTGGCAGCATCGCTGCTGGTAGCAGGTGTTTCAGGCGCGGCACAGGCGGACCCGGAGCCAAACCCGACGCCGCCCTCTCCTTCCGTAACCACCTTTCCGCGGCCCGAGGATCCCGACGCCCCGCTACGTGCGGCAATCGAGGAAGCCAAAAAGCAGAAGAAAGCGGTGGCCGTTGAGGCGGCATTCACCGAGACGTCGCGGATCTGGGCTTATCCCGACGGACATCTGACCACGCACTTCTATGGGGGGCCTGCCCAGCTGAAGCAGGCCGACGGCTCCTGGGTATGGCTGGACCCTACGCTCGTCGAGCAGGACGGGATTCTCAAGCCCAAGCTCGCCAAGGCGAACGTGCAGTTCTCGCTCGGAGGTGATAAGCCGTTCGTGTCCATGGAGCGCGCCAAGGGGCAGAAGTTCGCCCTGTCGTGGCCCACCGCTCTGCCGCGCCCGGAAATCAACGGCAACGTCGCCCGGTACGCCGACGTTGCGGGCAAGGGCGCCGACTTGGTCGTGACCGCCTTACCCACCGGATTCCAGCATGACGTGGTGCTGCGCGAGCGGCCTACCGGTCCGCTGGAGTTCCGTTTCCCGGTGCAGACCACGGGGATGGAGCTCGATGTGACCAAGTCTGGCGGGCTGTCGCTGGTCAGCCCGAAGGGCAAGACGGTGATGTCGGCTCCGACGCCGCGGATGTGGGACAGCGTCGATCCCGCCGTCAGTCTGCCTCCGCGCGAGGCCAAGGTGAAGACCGCAGTCGAGAGCGTCGGCGGCCAGAGGGTGCTGGTGCTCAAGCCGGACACGAAGTGGCTGGCCGATCCTGCGACCCAGTACCCGGTCACGATCGATCCCACCACCACACTCGGCGTCACTCAGGAAGTGTCGATCGGATACCCCAACAGCCAGACAAGCCCTGGCTATGTGTCGCGGTGGAACCCCCGGACCTGCCCCACCCCGACCACCTGCGGCTACACGAACGAGCGGGCTACCCGGGCGCTGCTGGCCTTCGACACCGCACCGATCAACGGCCGACAAGTGGTCAAGGCCACCATGCAGCTGGCTCTCAGGGCCGAGGTCACCAGCTGCACCGCCTTCCAATCGATCATTGCGCACCGCATCACCCAACCGTGGGTCGCCGACAATACCTACTGGGGCAACCAGCCCGCCACCACGCCCGAGGAGCGCTCCTCCATCGACGCGTGTGCCCAGGTTCGTACCAATGGGGCAGTGTGGAGCTGGGACCTGACCGCAATGACTAGCCTGTGGGCCTCCGGCACCCCCAACCACGGGTTGATGCTGCGCCTGGGCTCGGAACTGCCGGTGCCCAAGGACGTTTCAGAGGACTTCAAGTTCTGGGCGCAACTGTGGGGCACGAACGTCCCCAAGCTGAGCGTGGACTGGGTGCTCCCGCCGGAGATCCCCACGGTGACCGCTGAGTCGATCGACTCCATCAGCGGCAATGACGCCATCGCCCGCAGCACCAACGTCAAGGTGACTTACAAGTCCAGCGTTCCCGAGGCAAGGCCCCTGGACTATACGGTCACCGTCAACGACTCCACCATGCCCCCTCCACCGGTCCAGCTCCCCGCTGGCGAGGCCGCCTCGTGGAAGCTCGATGAAGAATCTGGCGCCACCGCGGCCGACTCTTCCGGCAATGGGAACACCGGCACTGTCACGGGAACCTACAACCGTGTCCCTGGCCAACTCGGCGGGGCGGTCAATCTCGCCCCCGGCGCCTTGCTCAGCGCCGGTAAACCGCTGATCAACACCGACCAGACCTACACCGTGGCCACCTGGGTGCGCCTCAACAGCAGCACCAACGACCAGGCGGTGCTGTCCCAAATGGGCACCCACATGCCCGCTTTCACCCTGGGCTACAAGGTCTCCAACGCCGCAGAGCTCGACCGACGCTGGATGTTCTCCGCAATCACGCAGGACAGTCCCGACCGCATCCAAGAGATCCTCATGCAGTCGGAGAAGCTCGCCAAGATCGGCCAATGGACGCACCTGGCGGTGCAACATGACCAACCTGCACACAAGTTCCGGCTGTACGTGGACGGGGAACTGGCCGGCGAACGCGACTACACCATCGGCTGGAACGCCCAGGGCGATTTCCAGGTCGGCGCCGGCAGAGTCCTTGGCAACCTGGCAAGCCTGAACGGCGCAGTGGACGACCTGCGCGTCTACCAGCGGGCACTGACCAGCCAGGAGATCCGCTCACTGGTGGTCTCGCCCAACACCACCACGCACAGCAACATGCCCTCCGGCCAGGTGATCGACAAGACCTTCGCGCTGGACAACCCGGCCAGCCTCAAATTCGTCGTCAAAGCCTGCCGCACCGGTGTGACTCCGCCCTCCTGCAACGAGAGCCCGGCCTACCGGATCACCTCCGACGCGCCGATGCTCCCGACGGACACCGAGACTGGCATGGCCGAACCCTCTCAGCCGATTCTGTCCGGCATGGTCAACCGCCCCTCCGGCGGCCCGGTGACCGCGAAGTATTACCTGTACGACAACAACGGGGCACCGGTCGGGGCTGTGCCGCTCGGCGTTCGCAGCGTCAACGGCGGCGAACGCGCTTCCTTCCAGATCCCCGCCAACACCGTGCAGCCCGGAACCACGTACAAGTGGCAGATGGTGGCCTGCGCCGTCGGCCAAGCCAGCGAGACCACGCCTCCGGACCCGACGCCAACTCCCACACCCACGCCAACACCCACCCCGCTACCAGAGGGTCTCGTCGCGGCCTACGGCATGGACGAAGGTAGCGGGACCACCATCGCCGATGCCACCGACAAGGTCGGCCCAGGCACAACGACTGACACCAGCTGGGTTGCCGGTAAGCATGGCAAGGCACTGACCTTCAACGGCAGCACAAGCACGGTCACGATCCCCCATAGCAGTGTGCTCCGGCTCACCACGGGGATGACCCTCTCGGCTTGGGTCAATCCCACCACCGTGTCTAGCTGGCGAACCGTGGCGATGAAGGGCCACACCGCCGGATCCGCGTACGGGCTGTACGCCTCCAACGGCACCGTGCCATCGGCCTGGTTGCTCAAGCCCGACACCACCGGTCACCAGACGGTCAACGGCACCACCGCTCTGCCGGCGGCCGCCTGGAGCCACCTCGCCGTCACCTACGACGGCAGCATCGCCAAGCTGTACGTCAACGGCACCCAAGCCGGAGAACTCGCCATGACCGGCAGCCTGGTCGACGACGGCGGCGCGCTCCGTATCGGGAGCAACGCCAAATGGGGCGAATACTTCAGTGGCGCCATCGATGAAGTACGCGTCTACAACCGCGCACAAACCGCCGCCGAGATCAAGGCCGACATGGAAACCCCGGTCAACGTCCCGGTCCCGCCCGCGAGCCCCACACCCACACCCACAATCCCGCCCGCGAGCCCAAGCGCCATCGAAGAGATCTGCACGTCCAAGACGACGCCAATCTCCTTCACCGTCCCGGGCACCCCTCCGCCGCCTCCGGCAGAGGACATCCGTCACATATCCCTGGGCAAGGACAGCCTCGTCATCAAGACCGCCAAAACCGATCCGGCGGCCTGTGACGGGGGTCCCTGTGCGGTGACCGACTCCACGACCATGAGGATCGGCGGCGCCGGCACCGAGAGAACGGCCACGATGATCGGGATCTCGCTCAGCGAGATCCCCGACGGCGCGGCCATCACGGAAGGCATTCTCGATCTCGGCACGCCCACCTGCTCCTCGGGCGTGTGTCCCTCGGATGGCGTCGTCACCGTGACACCGCTGAAGAGCCCGGTCACGAGTGAGAGCAAGGGCTCGGACCTGGCGGGCGACATCGACACCGGCAAGACGCCGTACTCTCTCCCGCTGAGCGACCCCAAGGCGAATGTCGCCGACAGTGCGTACCAATGGCTGCTGCTCACCTGGGACAACGACGAGACCGTCACCTTCGGAGACGGGCCGGCCGCGGGGCAGCCGTCCCTGGCGCTCACCTACCTTCCGGCCGGCCCACCTAGCAAGGTCCTCAACCTGACCGCGGCAGGCGGGGACGCGAGCGCGGTGGCGAGTTGGGGCGTGCCCGAGGACAACGGCAGCATGGCCATGCTGGACGGGTACGATGTCGAAGTCGCGGACAGCGGCGGAAGCGTGGTCAAGACGCTGACGGTGACCTCCCCCTGGGCCTCGATCAGCGGTCTGGCCAACGGCGCCACCTACACGATCAAGGTCCGGGCGAAAACGACCTTCGGCACGGGCGACTGGGAAGCCGCCACCGCCACCACCAAGGTCGTTCCTCCCCCACCCCTGCCTACTAGCTCCACGGATTGTGTGCTGGAAGCCGAACCCGGCTCGGCGCGGACAGCCAGTGCGGCGACCGAGTCGGGAGTGCAGGCCTATCTCGACCGGATTAGGGCCTACTACCAAGCACAGGACGCGGTCCTGGAAGGCAGCGCCGACACCATCTGGGACGCCCCGGGAGTCACGCCAGACGGTCCCGCCACTGCGAAACTCTCCCTGCTGAATACGCTCCTGACGCATCAACGTGAGGCTCTGATCAACGCCGGTAAGCCGCGGAGCAACTCCTCGGTGGAGCTGACCAACCCCGTGGTGCGCACGATGCCGGACGGCACCGTCCGCATGATCACCGAAGTCAAGCGCACGTGGACGGAGCCGAGCGAATCCGAGGGAGCCTCGGCCCACTCGACATCCCTTCAGGGCTCCGCCGGTCAGATCGAACCGTCCGAGTTCACCATCTCGGTGTTTGTCTTCGATCGGTGCGGTGACGTGACCATTATTGAGGTGCCGCCGGAGGACCTTCAGGACCCGAGTGACAACCACGACCCGTGCTCGGGAATGGTCGACCCGGATGGGACGGAGACTCGGGTGTGCGGCACCTCTGCCGGGGGCAACGTCCCTCCCGGCCCTGGCCAGGGCACCTGCTGGATGAAGAGTCTGAGCCTGTACTGCGAGGTGAAGCAGAGCCTCGGCAAGAAGAATTGGCACATGCTCACCACCGCTCACTCCACCTGGACCCGGCACAGCAGCTACGGCGACCTGAAGCCGTGGCAGCGGTGGAACCTGGAGAAGTACCAGAACTTCGTGTTCGCTTACCCACAGAACAAGAAGTACTGGAACACGCAGTTCGGTAAGGCGTTCCAGACGGCCCTTCAGACGAAGGGCTCAGGCGCGATGGGGGTCAAGGGGCTGGCCTGCTTCCGGCACAACCTGCAAGCCGCCGATATCAAGGCCGGGTTCAGCATCAATCCCGCCGAGAAGGGCGTGTCCGGAGAGATCGCCCTAAAGGGAGACCAGGACGACAAGTGCGGCGACTACAACGCCACTAACGAAGATACGAACAACAAGACGACTGTGCATTCCAGCACAACGGACATCGTCGCGGAATGCAAGGTCCCATATCTCGGCTCCTGCGACGTCGATCGTTACGGTCATCTGTCGAAGAGTCTGCTCAAGGCATACTTCTCGGTGACCGTGAACGGCAAGCCGGTGAGGTACTCGGTCAAGACGGAGCACTCGATAACATGCCACATGGAGCTCAACCATGACTCATTGTTTCCTGGCGACATCTACCCGATGACCGCCTACTGGCCGCTGGGCTGCCGCGGTTCAGCCACCCCGCTTTACGGCGGGCTAAACTAGTATTTCTCCTCGGGGGAGCACGCCCAGGCATACCCGGACCACCAGGTATGCCTGGGCAGAGAGGGAGAGGCGATCGGCATGAGGTTACTGACTCATGGCAGACGGCTAGCGGCCATCATCGTTGTAGCGTTTGCCGTCGTGCTGGCAATGGTGGCATGGAATCACCTCGCCGGACCGTGGGCAAGTGTGAGCTCCAGCGACATGCGAAGAGTGTTATTGAATGCAATCGCTATCTCCCATCCCGAGTACCATGTCGCCTTCGACCAGATCAGTGATGAGCAGCTGACCGTCCCAGCTGATGGCGGCAACATCCCTATAAAAATCTCTCCGCTGTCCCCGTGGCCTGTCGGAGGATTCCCTATACCGGTGATGACAACTCTCGAGTTGAGGGCGGACGGAAGTATAGGACTACTCAACGCAAGCGGAAATGGGCGGGTACCCGAGGCCCTGAAGAGAATTACCTCCGGTCCAAGTGGATTTCCGGAGGACGTCGACGATAAAGCCGTAGTAGCGGATCTCGACGGTGCGATACTTGTGCAAGCGGTCATAACTTTGAAGTCGCCATTGACGGAGCAAACGATTCGTGGCTTCACGCCTAACGCCATAGATACGATTTTCGTGGGCGAACGATCTCGTGAACCAATCATCGCTTGGCCCAATGGGACATGCGAGAGTCGCGGCATTACGGGCTGCTCCGAGCAGACCACGACGCCGCTGGTGCACCAGTTCCAGAAGTGGGTCTCGCAATTGGGCGCCGAAGACGACGCTCTTCTCAGCCGGGTGGGTCTCGGCGCGCAGGATCTCCGTGAGCGGGCGGCGGGCGGGCTGGCCTGGGGATACATCGTCAGTCTGCATCCCGCGGAACTCCGTTCGTTAGCCGCCGACTCTCGTGTCGCAGGATGCACCCTCGTCGGTGTGGAGCTGGATACCTGACCACGACGTGTGGGCACCCCAGCCAGGGCTCGCTTCCCCTGGAGTGAATCTGGCGTTGGTGTCGAGTCAGGGCTGAAGCGTTCTCGGCTGGTGGACACATGCGGGCATGACGCGGCCGGTTGGCTGAGGGGCACCCTCGGGGTGCGAATGACAAATGCGACCCCCGAATCTTCCACTACGCGCGAAAGGAAGGAGATTCGAGCAATAAGCTCACTGTCCCCCCCCACGTTCTGGAGTGACTACAAGGGCTGGTAAGAGAAGAGTACTGACACCCCTGACGCGGCTTATCGCTGCGAGCCCGGAACGCCCTCCACGAGAAAATCCAAGGGCCGCACGGGCTCGCGGCTCTCCCCGATAGGAAGAGAATCTGCAGTTGGGGTTAAGTCGGACCCATCCGCAGGACTTTCGGACGGATAACATGCATCGATGGATTCCGGTCGCCACGTTTACCCTGGCGGCAAGCTCCTGCTCGGCCCCCGGCAGTACGGAGAGGAAGCGCACGCAAGGTAGCCCCACGGTTTCGCCCACCCTTTCTCTCAAAGAACTGACAGCCGGCATCAAGGGGCGCCTTGTTTTTCAGCGCATCGACCAAAGAACAGCTCAATGGGAAGGAGAGTTTCAGGCGAAGGATTCATACACTATCGCCTTCGATTGCGCCGGAACCTCCGGGAACGTGTCTATCAAAGTAGACTCCTCCCGCTTCGGGCATGAAGGCCCCAAGGGGCCTACCAAGACCAGATTCAGCCGTACACCGGACGGAGAGAAGGGGCCGCACCACGTGGAGGTGAACGCGCCCGCCGGGGCTAAATGGACGATGCAGGTCTTCAGCTAGTACTCCAGTGGTGCCATCCCCCGCGTCTCGCCCCGCTCTGGCACCCCAGCCGATGACAGCAAACTTATGTCCAAGGATGTTCTTTGGGCAGAGATCGTCTGCCGTCCTCTAACATTCGCAGGGTGGCCCGATGGCAGGCTTCCTACCGAACCGTCCATCCGCACTGCAACGCGGAGGCGACTAAGAATGGACAACGGATGAAGCCAGTCACTCAAGGAAAGTACGTCCGTCCGCAATAAATATAGGCATACGCCTAAGCGAACCGCAGCCTGGACGGACCGGCATTCTCGGAGAATTCCGGTCCACTACCGCACACCCCAAGACTGGACCCGCGTCACCCCAGGCAACCTCTACATCTCGCGGGTCATCGGCGTTCCGGGCGACAGGGTGACATGCTGTGACGACCCCAAGGCGCGACTCCAGGTGAACGGTGCGCCACTGGACGAGGCGTTCGTGACGCGTGGTCCAGCCTCGTATCGATGGTTCGACATCAAGGTGCCGCAAAACCGGATCTGGATCATGAGCGACAATCGACACGTCGTCCTAGATTCCCGCGCCCAGATGGACAAAGCCGGGGGGCCATTGGTCGCTCGGACGTTGTCGCCGTGGTGGAGGATTGGGCGGGATCGTAAGCCTAGGCTGGGCCGTGTACCAGCCAGGTGCATGACCACGCACAGCTGCGTGCTCACATAAGGTCCGTTATTCCTCGCCGCATATACGCTGCGTCTGGCAGGAAATGATCTTCCGCTCCGCCGCTGGGCTATTTTGTCTGGTAAGCCACAGTCCGTACTTGCTTGGTCGCAAAGATAGATCTTGCTGCCTGATCATGGCGAAGTTACGCTTTGCCCGTTTGGTAACTGCTCTGAGCCGCACGAGTCAGGACGTCTGCTTCTGCCGGGTGGGGTGGAGCGACGGCAGGCATCGGCAGATGCCCTTCGTTGTGGGTCGGAGTGTGACGGCGTATGCGCCGATCTTTGGCATGGGCTCGATCGCCTCAGCGGGCGGGTTTGATCGTCGTCGCCATGCTGCCCGGGTTGCTCGGGCTTGCTTCCCATCCTGCTCAGGCATACGTCCGTGCGGATGCCGCGGCATCGACCGCCACGGGCGTGATCGATGTCCCGCAGCAGATGACGGGCACGGCGGTCGGCCACCCGTCGCTGGTGACTGCCGCGGCGACGCGTGCCTCGTCCGCGGCGCAGACGCCAAAAACGAAGGTCAAGCCACCCAAGGGTGCCCTGCGGCCGGATGTGTTTCCGCGGAACCAAAGCACTCGGCAGGCGGCTGATCGGCGGCTGCCTGCGGGTACGGTCCGCGCTGAGGCGATGGAGGCGGCAGCGGGTCCTGTACTGGACGACATGTGGCCGCTCAACGGGGCGCAAGCGGGGTCCACGACGCCGACGCTTGTCGCGCATGTCCAGGCCAGTTCCTCCTCCTATCGGTACGCGTTCACAGTCTGTCAGGGACCTGACGACCCATCGGAGGACGCCGACTATGAACAGTGGTGTTCGTATTTAGGCGGTGGACAATGGCGTCAGCCGCTCTACTCCGGTGACCTTCCCGGCGGAGTGAACAGTTGGAAGGTCCCGGCCGGCAAGCTCGCCTGGGGAAAGACCTATGCCTGGAAGGTGACGGTCACAGACTCGGCAGGTCTATCAGTTACGTCGCCGTACCGGGTCTTCGTCACAGGAGCACGGCAGCCTGTGGTGGGCTCGCAGTTGGCCAATCGCGATAGCAGTGGGCAGGAGTTTCACGCGCTATCAGGCAACTACACCACCACCGTGATGGACGCCTCGGTGGCGGTGGTGGGGCCGGCGCTGTCGATTGTGCGCTCCTACAACAGCCTGGACGCTCGCCGTGACGGCCTCTTCGGTGCCGGCTGGTCGACGCGGTATGACATGCGGATCGAGGTTGAGCCGAGCGCGGCCCTGCTGGTGACCTATCCCGATGGGCGAAGACTGCGCTTCGCGCCGAAGGGAGACGGGACCTTTCAGCCGCCGCCTGGTATGCATGCCACGCTGGCCGACGTGTCCGGCGGCGGGTGGAAGCTGATGGACAAGTCCTCGACCGTCTACCACTTCAATGGGCAAGGCCGGTTGACACGAATCGTCGATGGCAGGGGGCGTGCACAAGACCTCGGCTATGGCGCGGATGGCAAACTGGCCAAGATCACTGCGGTCGGTGGCCGGTCCCTGACCTTCGCCTGGAGCGGCGCCCATGTCGCCAGCGTATCCACCGACCCGGTCAACGGCGTGCCGCAGACCTGGACGTATGCCTACGACGGCGACAAACTGACCTCGGCCTGTAACCCGGGGCTGGTACCGAACTGCACGACCTACGGCTATACAACGGGATCGCTGTATCGCGGTCTGGTCGAGGATGACGAACCGGTGGGTTACTGGCGGCTGGGCGAACCGGCCATGAAGCCCACCCCCACCCCCACTCCCACAGCTTGTCCCATTCGGTGTGGCCCCTCACCGACCACCGAAGCCCGTAGTTTGGGGTGGGGTGCGGGTCCTGCCACGTACACGGGGGTCTCGCTCGAGCAGCCGGGCGTGCTGGCCGGGTCGGCGGACACGTCGGCAGGGCTGACCGGCGAGTCGACCGTGAAGCTGCCGGACAAGGCCCTGGCCCGCTTGAACGACCAGCTCTCATTTGAGCTGTGGTTCAAGACGACGACATCGGGCATCCTGGCGTACACCGCGGACCAAGAGCCTCGGCCGACGACATACAGAATTTTCCACGACGGCACGCCGTTGCTGTATGTCGGCACCGACGGCCAGTTGCGTGGCCAGTTTCGCACTCTCGACGCCGGCGGCTCGCGGAGCATCTCGCCGATCACTTCGCCCGGTGTCGTCAATAATGGGCAGTGGCACCACGCGGTGCTGACCGGCGCCGGAAGCAACCAGACCCTCTATCTGGATGGCGTGGCTGTCGGCTCGCGTACCGGCACGATTGATCACAATTGGATGGCGTACACCGGCATTGGCAATGGCGCGACCTCCTCTGACTGGCCGGCCAGCAAGCCAGAAGACGCTGGCCAGTATGTGACCATGTGGGGTCTTACCGGCCAGGTCGACGAGATCGCCCTGTACGACCGGGCGCTCAGCCCGGCCGAAGCCGTCGAGCACTACATGGCTCGTGTTGCAGCACCACACCTCCTATCGAAGGTCACCCTGCCCTCGGGACGCATCTGGGCGCAAAACGTCTACGACCCGGCCAAGGACCGCCTGCAAAGCCACACAGACCAGCATGGCGGCACCTGGAAATTAGCCGAGCCGAGCCCGATCAACACCGAGACCGGCATCTCAACGGTCAGCGTGACGGACCCGCAGAACAGCACGTTGAGCTACGAGCATGACGCCTGGCGCGGCTATCGCCTCATCTCCCGCGCCGACCAGCTCGGCCAGAAGACCAGCTACGAATACGACCTAGGCGGATACCCGCACGAGGTAAAAAGTCCGAACTCCATCATCACCAACCTGAGCCACGACAAGCGCGGTAACGTGCTGCACACCGTGCAATGTCAAATTCTGGACTCGAATCCCAATCCGGCTTATGGATGTATCCGGCTGGGCTTGCCAACGGATGCGCAGCGCGTAAACCAGGGGTGGTACAGCTATTACCTCAATGCGGACAACGAATTCGACCCGCGCAATGACCGTCTGACCGTGGCCCGTGACGGCCGCTCCTCCTCCGCTACCGACAACACCTACGCCACCACGTTTGAGTACAACCAGTACGGCGAACAGACCAAGCGGACCACCCCGGCCACACTTGATTTCCCCAATGGCCGCCCCACGACGGTGGCCTACACCGACGGCAGCGAACCCGCGGTGGGCGGCGGCACTACACCCCCTGGGTTAGTTAAGACCCGCACCGACGCCAAGGGCAACACCACGACCTTCGGCCACACCGCCGCGGGAGATCTTGCCGAGCAGACCGACCCCGCCGGGCTGGTCACCAAGGCCGAGCACGACACGCTCGGACGGATGCTCGCCCAGACTCAAGTCTCCGACGCCCACCCACAAGGCGTAAGGACGACCTACACCTACGACCAACTCGGACGGCCGTCGAGCGTGATCACGCCGGGCGTAAAGAACGACATCACAGGGGTTACACACACAGCCAAGACCACCTACACCTATGACACGGACAGCAACCTGCTCACCCAGACCATCACAGACCTGACCGGCGGCGACCTGGAGAGCACCGCCTCCCACACTTACGATGCCTTCGGCCACATGGAAACCAGCACCGACCCCGAGGGCGGCGTCCTCCGCGCCACCTGGGACAAGCGCGGACGGCAGGCCACCCTGACCAACCCGATGGGGGCGGTCTTCGGCTACACCTACACCGAGCGCGGCGAGCGGGCCTCCACCACGTTGAAAAACTGGACCGGCAGCCCGGTCAACCCGCAGCCGGCCAGGGAAATCACGCTGGAGTCGTTCTCTTACGACCCGGCCGGGCGGTTGGCCTCCCGCGTGGACGCGATGGGCCGCAAGACCTCCTACACCTACTACGCCGACAACCTGCCAGCTCAGGTGATCGGTGACGACGTCAAGCTGAACGGCGTGACCGCCACCAAGGACGTGGTGCTGGAGGCGTACACCTACGACGCCGCCGGCAACCGCACCCGCTACGTCACCGGCGGCGGAATCGCCCGCCGCGACTACGTCTACGACGCCGCCAACCGGCTGACCTCCGAAACGTTCGACCCGGACAACCTTGGCCGCAAGACCACTTACACCTACGACGCCAACGACAACATCACTACGGCAAATCGGTCCGCTGCAGGCACCACGCGCACCGAGACGGTCGAATACGCCTACAACAAGGAAAACCTCCTCACCAAGAGCACAATCAAGAACGACGGCCAAGATCTGATCCGCACCTGGGCCATCAACGATCGCGGCCTGGTGGAAAGCGCCACCGATCCGCGCGGCAACCTACCGGGCGCTGACCCGGCCGCCTACACCACCAGTTACCGCTATGACGCCGCCGGACGGCTGGTGGAGACCAAGGCCCCCACCGTCCAGATCGAGAAGAACGGCGCCGCCCAGACCGCACGTCCCACCACCCGCTACGGCTACGACGCCGTGGGCAACACGACTCACACCGTCGACGGCGAGGGACGGCTCACCACCTCAGGCTTCGACCGGGCCGGTCGGCTCACCTCAGACGCCGGCATGACCTACACCCCGCCCGGCGGCAGCGCCCTCACGCCGAAGGTCGCCTACGCCTACGCCTACGACGCCGCAGGCCGTCTGGTCGAGACCACCGATCCGCGCGGACAGGCGACCAGCATCGAGTACGACGCGCTGGGCAACGCGGTACGCGTCACCGACCCGCCCGCCAGCCCTGGACAGAGCGCCGGGCAGTGGGTGACGGAGTTCGACCTGGCTGGCGAGGAACTGGCCACCATCGACCCAACGGGCGCCCGCCTGGAGGCGACCTACGACGACCTGGGCCGGCAGATCACCCGCACCACCATCGAGCGCAAGCCGACCACTGCGGCCTTCACCACGAATCTGGAGTACAACGACGCCGGCGACCTGACCAAGGTCACTCTGCCCGGCGGCAAGAACACCAACTACACGGTCAACGCGGCCGGCGAGGTCACCACCGAGACCGACCCCACGCCGAACACCACCACGTACGCCTACGACCTGGCCGGCCGCCCGGCCAAGGTGGCCAACGCGGAGGGAAACGCCACCGCTGCCGACTACGATCCGGCCGGCCGCCTGATCGGCTTGAAGAGCCTGAACAGCACCGGAGCCACGGTGCGCACCATCGGCTACGGTTACGACGCCGCCGACAACCTCACCCAAATCACCTCTGGCGAGGGACGCATCACCCGGCGCGCCTTCGACGCCACCAATCTGCTCACCGAGCTCATCGAGCCAGTCTCCGCCACTAAGTCGATCACCACCAGCTTCGGCTACGACGCCACGGGTGCCCGCACCCGGCTCACCGACGGCCGCGGCAACGCCACCTGGATCAGCTACAACACCCTCGGCCTGATCGACACCCTCACCGAACCGGCCACCACCGCGCACCCGAACCTGGCCGACCGCACCTGGACCCACCTCTACGACGCGGCCGGCAATGAAACCGCGCTGATCAAACCCGGCGGGGTCCGCCTGGAGCGCCAGTTCGACCAGCTCAACCGGCTCACCAAGGTCACCGGATCCGGGGCCGGCATCGTCGCTGGCGACAAGACCTACGGCTACGACCTGGCCGACCGCCCCACTAGCGTGGGCGACCACACCCTGGAGTACAACGACCGCAGCCTGCTGACCAAGGTCACCACCCCCGCTGGCCCCAGCACCAGCTTCGCCTACGACGCGCTCGGCAACCCCACCCAACGCATCGACGCGACTGGCACTACCACCTTCACCTGGGACAACGCCAACCGGCTCAAGACCGTCGCCGACCCGGTCAGCGGTCGCACCAACACCTACGCCTACGACAAGGCCGACCGGCTCACGACCATCACCTCGGCCAACCCGGTCAACACGCAGGCCTACACCTACGACGCCCTCGACCGGCCGCTCACCCACACCGTGAAGAACAGCACCGGCGGCGACCTCGCCAAGACCACCTACGGCTGGGACAAGGACGACAACCTCAGCAGTAAAACCACGACCGGCCTGGCCGGCGCCGGTAGCAACGCCTACGGCTACGACCACGCCGGCCGCCTCACCTCCTGGACCAGCCCAGGCGGCACCACCATCAGCTACGACTGGGACGACGCCGGCAACCGCACCAAAGCCGGCGACAAAACCTACACCTATGACGAACGCAACCGCCTGCTCTCCGGCGACGGCGCCGACTACACCTACACCCCGCGGGGCACACTGGCCGGCCAGGCCAAGGACGGCACCACACGCCCCCTGACCTTCGACGCCTTCGACCGGCTCATCAACGACCGTGACGCCACCTACACCTACGACTACTTCGACCGGATGGCCAGCCGCCAAAGCTCGAGCGGCCAGCAGCGCTTCGCCTACGCCGGGCTCGACAACGACATCGTCGCCATCACCGACGCCGGCGGCGCCGTCCAGGCTAGCTACGGCCGCGACCCCTTCGGCGACCTCGTCAGCGTCAAGGAGGGCACCAGCCCCGCCCTCGGCGCCCTCACCGACTTCCACCAGGACCTGATCGGCACCTTCTCCGGCACCGCCCTGGCCACCAGCACCTCCTACAGCCCCTTCGGCGAGGTCACCGCCCAGATCGGCACCAAGACCAGCCTCGGTTACCAGAGCGAATACACCGACCCCGACACCGGCACCGTCAACATGCACGCCCGCTGGTACCAGCCCGGCACCAGCACCTTCACCAGCCGCGACGACTGGACCATACCCGCCAGCCCGTCGGTGCAGGCCAACCGCTACACCTACGGCAACGCCAACCCACTCGTCCACCGCGACCCAACCGGCCACTTCCCAGACGCTGGTTGCCTCGGAGGTGGGGTCAAAGACGACGACTGGTACCACCAGCAAACCTCCAACGGCGGCAAGTCCTCTGACTGCCCCGAAGGCGACGCCCGGGACCTCGACGGAGGAAACAGCACCACCACCGCCGAAAGCACTCCGCGG
Organism: Nonomuraea turcica; assembly: GCF_030718205.1. Classification (GTDB taxonomy): domain Bacteria; phylum Actinomycetota; class Actinomycetes; order Streptosporangiales; family Streptosporangiaceae; genus Nonomuraea. Next base: position 7,491 of record NZ_JAUZQF010000055.1, on the reverse strand, counting down.
TCCGAACCCCGTTCCTCCGGCAACAACGGCAACAAGGGCAAAAACGGCAATAACGGTAAAGGCAAGGGCCAGCCAGTTCAGGGCTCGAAATCGGACTCCATCAGCGGCGAACCCAAAAAGCCCAAGAATCCCAAGAAGCCTAAGAACGAGCACACCACCCCCGCTGGCCAACCGCATGTCGGCATCCCAATCAATGGCAATGTCTCCCCCGGGGTACTCGGCGAAAATGGCGGAACCACTGTTTGGGAATTTCCAAGCACTCCGCAGCCCGGCAGCGGTACGCCGACCGTCATCCCAGTCGACCTGCCCGAGCTAAGTGGTGACGCACCTCCCCCGAAGGGGGGGCCGATAGATTGGTTTGGGGGATTCTTTAACGGACTCGTGGGGCCGATGGCCCCGATGGGGCCTGATGCATCGGTGTGCACTCACGGGGAGTTGGACCAATACACCGGCACTCTTCCCTCTTGTGTCGCTCCACCCCTAGTGGGAGATCCGAACAGCGACGCGTGGAAAGCAGGCTACAAAGATGGCTCTGGGGAGTGCGCAACTCCGGAACTTCCCAATTTGACGTGCGCAACAGTGCCGGTGGGGCCGGGCCGGGCAGGGCTCGGCGGAAACAGGTATGGACGCCCAGGTCCAGGCGATATAGCAGACGAGCTCCCTCGACTCCCGTTGGACTACAGTCGAAGAACGAGAGGAATACTTGATACTGGCGTGGACCAGATCCCGATAGCTAGCGGCCCAGGGGGCAACTCTAGTCTGCTCGATCTTCTGCCCGGACGCACCGCTAAAAATAGGGAGCATGTGGAGACCCATGCTGCAGCATTCTTGAGGGAGAATCCGGGTATCCGACAGGCAAAGCTATATATCGACAACAAGGATGGTGTCTGCGGATATTGCAAGCCTCACATTGAGAAGATGCTCCCCAAGGGCACGGAAATGTGGGTTATATCACCCAAGGGCACCGAATATTTTAAGGGCAAATAATATCCGTTACCCTACATGGGGTTCGACGTTGAGAGCGTCTCCTTTGAGCGTTCAAGCGAATATGCTTTGAGTGGTCGGGGAGGTGTCGCATTGCTGGGGTAACAGATATCCTCGGCTTGTACTGGCGCGGTGTCCTTTGTTCCCATGATAGAATATTGACATGGATGAGCTTATGAATATAACGGACCAAAGCTTGCCGCTTTTTCTGGAACGCTGGTATGGTCCTCCAACTCAAATAGCTGAGCCTCTCTCTGTCGTGCCGTCTTTTGTACCGGCAGCCCTTCGCCGCTGGCATCAGTATGCAAATAGTTGGCCTGACAAGATCACTCATGCCAACTATGCCATACCTCTTTCGCAATTGGAGGTTCGAGATGGGAAGATCGAATTCTGGTCGGAGAATCAGGGGTGCTGGATTTGGAGCACGCTGCCGGGCGAAGATAACCCACCTGTCTTTGACATGGAACCAGGCGTTGACTCTGCTTGGAGGGAAACAGGTGAGGATTTGTCAACATTTCTCCTTCATGCGACGGTATATGAAGCGTTGACTGGTGCGCCATACAGCTTGCGCGCCGAGCGTCTCCTTGGTGGGCAAGTGGAGTCTGTTATCGACTATCTGTCACCCTCTCCTTTTCTGCAATGGAGATGGCCGTCGCCCGAGGAGATGCTGTATATTGGGACCGAAGTGCTGGTTGCCGTTTCTCCTAGTATGGTGGATCTATCAAGAGATGCCCAAGTCTCTTTTGATATTCTAGTTGGAAGTTATGCGCCTGATTATCTCTCGCCGATAAGAGAGCGGGTTGACTTTGCATGGACCGCTTTTGGCGAGACCGAGAGTGGAGCTTCTTGCAGTGCGCCACCGCCTCCATGGTGATTCTGGCTAGGGATGGCGCTTGACGGCAAACGCGGCTGAAACTGCGCGACGGGACGATTTTTGGAGAGCGTCACCGCTGGGACGAAATTCCAAGAAGAATGAAAGATAGGCGCATCGACCCAAACGCGCCAATCCGTATCAACGTGTACGGTGGGGACTGATGTTTGATGTTTGATGTTTGTGATTCGTGTGACTGACCCGACTGCTCCACATCTCTCGTGATAAAATTCAGAATATGGAGACGGGTAAGCTGCATCTGGAAGTATTGCGACGCTCGCGGAAGCCAGTAACGGCTGGAGATTGTTTCGCTATCTTCGTCAAGGCTAGAGGATATTTCTTCGGACATGTCATCATCCCCTCCCTTCCCGAGTCTCACCCACTCACAAGCGAGGCTTGCCTAATTTATGTCTACGGCCAACTCGCTCAGCAGATTCTCCCTTTTCCTGAGGGGCTAGGTCCACACGATTTACTACTCCCACCCCTTTTCACTAATCGACAGCCATGGCGGCAAGGATTTTTCCAAAACGTAGCTCATTCTCCACTCGGAGAACGCGACTTGCTCCCCCGTCATTGTTTTTACGACATCCTCTTCGATGGATACGTGGATGAAATGGGGCGACGGCTCCCCGAGAAGACTGAACCCTGTGGCGACTTTGGAGTAATGAGCTACTCGAGCATCAGTAGTGCCCTGGGCGATGTGCTAGGACTGCCACGACTCGAGACGGAAGAGGATTATTAGCGCTGTAGTGAGTAAAGCACCCGCGATGAGAGTTGATCAGCTCCCGGCAAGGCGACGTACGGGTGCTTCCTCGGAGTCCGGCACGGACCTGATCTTAGGGACTGGGACGGTGAAATGCCTCCAGGCACTGGCCCACCGTCGTCTGTCCTCTGGTTTTCCAGGCCCCGAAGCCTGTGACCGTGATCATGGCCGCAGCGATCCAGTTTCTTCCTTGGCGTAGCGGGCTCGGCAAACGGCGTCCCCGAGGTGTTCACGGGCCTCCCTGATCGGCATCTCTCTCATACCGCGATTTGTACAACGCGGCTGATTGGCGGCCTCGGCTCTGGTCAGCTGGGCGTTGCCGTGTTCAGGCGTCTAGCTGCGGTTGCTGCGGCTTCGACCGGCCGTACAGTTCGAGGTAGACCTCGCGTAGTTCGACGGCTTCTGCCAGGCCGTGTTCCTCGACTCCCGCGATGACCTCTTTGGCCCGCCAGTAGTTCGAGGGCACGAGCAGGCCGCTCGCCACCGCTTGAAGGGCGACATGACCGGCCTCGCCCGGCTCATCGGTCTCGAGAAGCGCCAGGGCCAGATCGAGGCGCGCCGAGGCGGCCCTGCGGGGGCGTGGCCCGCCGTCCTCGGTGGACTCCAGTCGTGTAAGTACCTGCCGCGCGTAGTCGACGGCAGCGGGATCACCCAGCCATGAGAGTGTGGTCGCGGTGTAGGCGTCGCTCTTGGCGGGGTCGTACCGGAAGTGGTGCTCTGGCCGGTCCGGCATGGGCAGCGGAGAGACCATCCGCTGAATGCGGGTGAGCGCCGCCCGCGTCTCTGCGCCCTTGCCCATGCGCGCCCAGGCCCGGCCTTCCTGCCCGGTCGCCTGGATGTACGCCGAGCTCTTGCGGGGGGCGACGTCTTGCGCGGCTTGGGCGAGGATCATCGCGTGCTGGAACTCGCCCTCGGTGAGGGCCTGCCACGCCTCGGTCTCAAGGCACCACGCCCTGATCTCAGGGTGCTCGGCGTGGTCGGCCAACTGGCCGGCGGTCCGTAGCCGGGCCGCGGCGGCCGGGTGCTGCCGGAGGTCTATATGGCAGGTGGCCGCAAGCAGCGAGAGCCATCCACCGGTCACGAGCAGGCGGCGATGCTCGGTGAGGGTCTTCTTGGCGTCGAGGAGTCGCGCAACGTACTCCAGATGTCGCCGTACCCTCCCGATCAGCTCGCTCGGCGGTGTGCGGGGGTAGGCCGACGCGAGATCATCCACGGCGAGCTCAAGCCGTTCCAACGTCTCTTGGCCGACGTCGCTCGCTCCTGCGCGGCGGGCGAGCTCGATCGCGTCGATCTCGTCACCAAGGTGCGTTTCGTCGTCCTCGTCGTTGAAGAGGGCGTGTTCGCTCGACCCGTACAAGCGGCAGTACAGCTCGGCGTACTCGTCGTCAGGCCGGTGTCTGCCGCACTCGTGGTCGCGGATCCGGCGGACCATGCTTTCGGCCTCGGGCATGGCCCTGTCGGCCACCTTGGACAACTGCACGGCGAGATCCCGTTGAGACCAGCCTCGCCTGGTCCGCTCGGCGCGTAGCCGACCTGCCCAGGCCGGAACCTTGCTCATCGCGTGCACACCTCCGGGGGACGGGCGGACACGGCGGACGTCCGGGTGCGCCTCCAGTGTCCTCTCCCGCAGTCGTACCACGCGCGACTGTGATGGAACCGTGCACTGGGACACGGACGACCACGACGCCATGACCGACACCGAGCAGCATCAGGAGCTCGTGCGAGCCGCCGAGCACAACGCTCGGCAGGACGTGGCACAGGCGGCCCTCCTACAGGATGTGGCGGGCCGTCAGCTCTCGGTGCTCCGCAACACCTACCCGGCATGGGACATCGACCGCGAGCGGGACGCGACCGGAAACGTGTGGTGGACGGCCAGGCTCCGCCCCGATCTAACTCCCGCCATGGCGGCGGCCGGTGTCCTGCAGACCGCGCGGCGGGTGGACGCCATCGCGCTCGCGTCCACCCTGGCCTGGCAATCGGCGCTTCTCCATCACGGAGGACGATCCCGCACTGGGCCGATATGAGCAGCCTTGGCCCGCCGAGTGCCGGTGCCGCAGGCGGCGGGCTGAGGTCCAACCCCCAGGCGCAGCACCGCGCTTTGGGAAGTCGCCCCGATCCGGGGCCAGGCGAGAGGAGATCCCATGAGGGAGCTGTACGGCCAACCGCTCGGCGACGTGCCGTTCACCAAGCTGTGCGGTGGCAACCAGCAGGAGGAGGACATGGAGTCCTGTGTTCTGATTGCCCCGATTCCGGGCGTCGAGGATGCCTACGCGGTGCGTGAGTCGAAGAACCCGGACGCCGGGACCCTCCGGTTCACCGGCGCCGAGCTTCGCGCCGCCGGCGTGACCACCATCTAGCACGGCCGGAAGGGGCGGCCCCTGCCTGATCACAGCAAGCAGGGGCCGCCCTCAGCACTCTACGGGAGCATCCTGATCATGCACTGGCACGCCTACCAGTGGACCGGCAACGGCGCCGACCGCGCCAACGAGGCCGAGCGCCGCACCAGCTCGCCCGACTTCGCCGCCTCAGCGTTGCCGCCCATGCGGACCGGCGACTGGCTGGCCAAACCGGCCTCCCGGGTCGCGGCCACATTCCACGACGTCGGCGAGGCGGCCGACTGGCTGGCGGCCGAATACGGCAAGGTCCGTGGAGCGTTGCTCTTGCCGGAGCGCATCCCCTTGGGGGATCGGCTGGAGTACGCGTGCGACGCGCTGCTGCGAGGCGTGGACGTGCAATGGGGCGAGTGGCTCCAGGGCGGTCGGTTCGCCACGATCGGCGTGATCTGCTGCCCGAACCGGCACGTCTCCCATTCCTGCCCGGTTGGGCGGCGCGCCGAGGTGGGCAGTTGATGAGCGGGCGGAAGTGATCCACATGCACCGATGGGAGCCCTTCATCCCGCGTGCCCCGCGACTGCGGCTCTCTCGCACGTCCTGCTGTGGCGAGTATGAGCTGGCCGCCGAGGGCGGTCAGTACTTCGTCCTGCACCCGACCGGCGACGGCGGACATGAGGAGACCGCCAGAGGCGTGTATGCCCATGCCCTCGAGGCATGGGCGAGGCTCGTTTCCCTTCACCGCTGCAGCAGGAAAGCTTCGTGATCTCCTCCACCGTCATACACGTCTGCGCAGCGATCCAATCGTCGATGTGTCTGGTCAGGTAGAAGCAATCAAGTGCACTGAAAGGCTTCGGTGGGCCGGTGCAGACTGCGGGCGAGCTATGGACGCCCGTTCTGATCAGGTACAACGGCTTACCAATGTGACCTTAGTCACAGGTGTGAGGCGTGTGTGCTCTGCAAGCTGCGCCTATATCAAGTCGTGCTTGTTCCGTTCCAGGCAGTAGGGATCGGCGTTCGCTACGGGACCTATCCGGCGATTGACTGCTCGGCTATACAAGAGGTGATCTTCTTTATGTCGATCTTACGGTGGGCATCGGAGCGCATTCGCCTCTTGTTTCGGGTGCGCCCCTTCACGGCAGGAGCAATGACGCATGACGTTTTGGCGTGCGCGAAATCGGTCGAGTGCCGTGATGGGGCGCAGTGGGTTTGGGCTGAAGCCGAAGGGCCGCCTGCGAGCCAGGATCACTGTGGTCTTGGCTGCCGCGCTCATCCCGAGCTTGATCCAGTTACAGATAGAGCCTGCGGCGGCCGATCCGGTCCGTATGCGCTTCGATATTCCGCAGTCGCCCACCAAGGGCGCGTCAAGCAGCGTCCCGGTCCAGCGGACGGGCACCGCCAAGAACCTGCCCCACCTGGTCGGCCCCGAGGCCACCCAGACCAGCATTGACACCGCCACCGTGAAGGGCGGCAAGCGGCCCAAGGGCGCGTTACTGCTGGACGAGCCGCACGAACTCGCCGATTCGTCCATCGAAGGCCTGAAGACCCCGCCACCCCTCCCTGAAGGGTCTGAGCCGGAGCCCGCCAGTCCTCCAACCGGGAATGCGCCAGCCGCTGTACCTCCCGCTCGGAACGCATCGGCCACCGCTCCGCTGCCCCGCCCGGCCGTGGTCCGGTCCGGTGTCAAAGAACGCGCCCGAGATGCACAAGTGGCGGTTACCTTGGCGGGGCCGACGGTGTCGAACCTGTCGTCGTCCGGGCAGTTGTCATCGGGGTTGTGGACGTTCTCGATGTTGACGCCGACGTTTTCGGCGTACGTGTCCGATGCCGAATGCCGAGAACTGCTGCTCAAAGTTGAGGTGGAGCATGACCCATCGGCTGCGGGTCAAGGCAGTGGGCTGATCTGGTCGGGGCAAAGCTCCTACAACACCGGAGCCTGCGGCATCACCCTCACCAGCTCAGCGGTGGCATCCGGGAAGCTTCAGGATGGGTGGCTCATTCGCTGGCGGGTTCGGGGGCAGGCGGGTGGCGTGGACGGTCCTTGGTCGGAATGGCAGGCAGGGACAATCGACACCACGAAGCCGACGGTGTCGAACCTGTCATCGTCGGGGCAGTTGGCGTCGGGGTTGTGGACGTTCTCGACGTTGACGCCAACGTTCTCGGCATATGTAGACGACCCCGAGTGCCGGGAGTTCATGCTGAAGGTCGAAGTTGAGCACGACCCGTCAGCCGCTGGCCAGGGCAGTGGGTTGATCTGGACGGGGCAAAGCCCCTTTATGACCGGAGCCTGCGGCAGCACCCTCAGCAGTTCAGCGGTGCCAACCGGCACTCTTCAAGACGGGTGGCTCATCCGGTGGCGTGTCCGAGGGCAAGCCGGAAACGCCACAGGACCCTGGTCAGAGTGGCAGGCAGGGAGAATCGACACCACGAAGCCGACGGTGTCGAACCTGTCATCGTCGGGGCAGTTGGCGTCGGGGTTGTGGACGTTCTCGACGTTGACGCCAACGTTCTCGGCATATGTAGACGACCCCGAGTGCCGGGAG
>NZ_JAUZQF010000054.1 GCF_030718205.1 Nonomuraea turcica | reverse complement strand
GGCCAACGGAGGCCGCAGCAAGCGCGACCATGAACACGGGCGGCGCGATAGGCCGGAGAGAGCGAGGGACGAGGCCAACGGAGGCCGCAGCAAGCGCGACCATGAACACGGGCGGCGCGATAGGCCGAAGAGAGCGAGGGACGAGGCCAACGGAGGCCGCAGCAAGCGCGACCATGAACACGGGCGGCGCGATAGGCCGAAGAGAGCGAGGGACGAGCCAACGGAGGCCGCAGCAAGCGCGACCATGAGCTCAGAGCCGCACGCGGCGAGCGGCGGGTGGCGGCGGGGCGGGGCACGCAGCGCGTTCGTGCCGGAGCGGCTGGAGTTCGTGCCGGTCGAGCGGCTCGGCGCGGGCACGTGCGGCTGCTCCACCTGCCACGGCCGCCCGCTGCGCGAGCTGGCGCGGGCCGAGGAGCTCGAGGTCAACACCCACAACGCCAAGGTCCTGCACCGCCTGCACCACCGCCTGCTGCGTGCCACGCATCGGGAGCGGTGGTGGCGGGAGCTCGCGGCGGCGGCGGCGCTCACGGCCTGAGGACGACCGCTCGCCGAAAGTTTCGTACCGTTCACCGCTTGATTCATGCCCTGATGGAGCGCACAAAGGGACACTCACAGGAGCTCAAACAGGCACGTTGCCAGTATGAAACTTTCATCGCCTACTCGCAACGTTTCCAAAAGAAGAGAGGAGTCCCATGAAGGTGACAGCCCGCATCGCGGGCGCCGTGATCGCCGCGGTGACACTCGTCATCGCGAGCTTGATCACGGCGCCGCCGGCGGCCTCGGCGCAGCTGACGGAGGTGACCGGTTTCGGTACCAACCCCACCAACTTACGCATGCACCTCTACGTCCCCGACGGAATCCCCGCCCGCCCGGCACTGTTGGTGGCCGTCCACTACTGCACGGGCTCCGGCCCGGCCTTCTACTCGGGCACCGAGTTCGCCGCGCTGGCCGACCAGCACAAGTTCATCGTGATCTACCCGTCGGCGACCAGAAGCGGCTCCTGCTACGACGTCTCCTCGCCGCAGGCGCTGCGCCACGACGGCGGCAGCGACCCGGTGGGCATCGTCTCCATGGTCAGGTACGTCCAGCAGCGCTACAACACCGACCCCGAGCGTACCTATGCCACGGGCGCGTCCTCCGGCGGCATGATGACGAACGTGCTGCTGGGCGCCTACCCCGACGTGTTCAAGGCAGGCGTGTCGTTCATGGGCGTGCCCTTCGGCTGCTTCGCCACCACGGACGGCTCGAGCTGGAACAGCCAGTGCGCCAACGGCCAGCGCATCATGACCCCGCAGCAGTGGGGCGACCTGGTACGCGCCGCGTACCCCGGCTACAGCGGCCCCCGTCCGCGCATGCAGGTGTGGCACGGCACCGAGGACTCCACACTGCGTTATCCGAACTTCCAGGAGCAGATCAAGCAGTGGACCAACGTCCACGGCCTGAGCCAGACCCCGAGCCTCACCGACCAACCCCAGTCCGGCTGGACACGGACCCGGTACGGAGGCACCGGCACCACCGTCCCGGTCGAGGGCATCAGCCTTCAGGGCGTCGGGCACAACCTGCCGATGGGCGGGATGGCCGCCGCCGCGATCGCGTTCCTCGGGCTGAACACCGGGGGCGGCGGCCCGTCGCAGTCACCGAGTCCGCAGCCGCCGGGGGCGTGCCAGGTCACGTACACGATGAACACGTGGAACACCGGCTTCACGGCCGCCGTCACGATCACCAACACGAGCACCACGCAGCTGTCCTCCTGGTCCCTGGGCTTCACGCTGCCCGCCGGCCAGACGGTCACCTCCGTGTGGAACGCGACGCTCTCTCCCAACTCCGGCCAGGTCACGGCCAGGAACGTCGGCTACAACGGCACCCTCGCAGCGGGCGCCGCCACGCAGTTCGGCTTCCAGGCCACACACAACGGCAACACCGCCAAGCCGCCGGCCTTCACGCTCAATGGGGCCGCCTGCACCTGACGATCCCCCTGTCCGCCCGGCGCCGGATCACCCGGCGCCGGATCACCCGGCGCCGGGCACCGGGCGCGGGGCACCGAGCGCCGGGCGCCGAGCACCGTGCGCCGAGCACCGGGCGCCGAGCACCGGGCGCCGGGCGCCGAGCACCGGGCACCGGCATTGCGGCGCTACCACGGGGCCACGCCAGGCCGCCTTGAGCACGCCACTGAGCCGCTTGTCCACAGGACGATTCCCACCTTCGCCCGGCATCCACAGAATGCGATTCGCCCCCATCACGACCCCGGCCGGCCCGGCATCCTCGTTGCCACATCGACCAGCACGAACGACGCCCACCACCACACCCTCCCGTCGAGAGGAAGCACGAGATGCCCGGAGGCCCGCCCACGCTCGGGTTCAGCCTGATCATCTACGCCATGGTCGGCCTGGTCACCCTGATCGCTCTCAAGCTGCGAAGGAGGCGCAGGTGAAGACCCTCACGGTCATCGTCCCGGCCCACAACGAGGAGGACGGGCTCCCCGCGACCCTGCGATCCATAGCCGCCCAGACCGTCCCGCCCGAGAAGGTCATCGTCATCGACGACGGCTCGACCGACCGCACGAGCGAGGTGGCCGCCGCCCACGGCGCAACGGTCCTTCGCCCGCCCCGCAACCTGGGAAGCAAGGCCAAGGCCCAGAACCACGCGCTCCCTCACTGCGACACCGACCTCGTCCTGGCCGTGGACGCCGACACGGTGCTCGCCCCTGACTACATCGAGCGCATCAAGCCCGCCTTCGACGACCCGGAGGTGGGCGTGGCCGCGGGAAACGTGCAGACCCGATTCGCCCGCACCCCTGGGAGCGCGGCAGATCCACCGAATACCTCTTCGGCTTCCACTGGCACCGCCCGATCCAGCAACTGGCCAACAGCCCCATGGTCTGCTCGGGCTGCTGCTCGGTGTTCAGGCGCAGCACCCTCGCGGCATTCGGCGGCTTCCCCGAGCGGACCATCGTCGAGGACATGGACTTCACCTGGAGCCAGCAACTGGAGGGCCGCAAGGCGGTTTACGTCTCCGACGCCATGGCCTGGGCCGCCGACCCGGAAACCCTCACCTACCTCCGCAAGCGGGTGTGGCGCTGGATGGCGGGCTTCATGCAGAACGTCCGCCTGCACCTCCCGCGCCTCCTCACCCGCAAGCCCATGCTGGCGACCTGGATCGTGATCGCGCTCCTGGAGATCCTCCTCGCCCCGCTGTGGTGGGCCACCCCGCTGATCCTCACCCTGGCCCTGCACGAGCCGGTGGCCCGCACAATGACGTGGTGGGCGGGCAGTGAGCTGCTCCTCACCACTCCCACCCTCCTCTACGCCGCCGGCCGCCGCCGCCTCCCCCTCCACCAGGTCCTGTTCAACCTGCCGTTCGTCTACCTGAACAAGGCCGTCAACCTCTACTACGCCTGGAAGGCCATGGCGGTCGAGCTGATCATGGTCCCCCTGCGCTTGTCCCCCGGCCTCCTCACGTACGAGAAAGGCCGCTGACCAGACACGCCTCCACAACCTTTGTCGAGTTTCGTAAATTCGTTGTTATCTAGGTTTCGAGTGCGTTTCGTCCCCTAGACGGCGCATTTGCCCGTCCATAGGGTGCTATCCACGACGGGAAAGTCACCTACCGTACATCCGTCGTAACCCCCGATCAGCAATGGCGCTCGAGCGGCCACTCCCGAGCGTGCGTGCGGGAGACCGCGGGCGCGTGGCATAGGGAGCACTGTGCGAAGGTTCGTCGCCTCTCTGTTCGGCCAGGTCCTCATCGCCGCCGTCATCGGCGCTGCGGTAGGCCTGCTCTTCCCGGCCTTCGCTGCCGAGCTCAAACCCCTCAGCGACGGCTTCATCACCTTGATCAAGATGGTCATCACACCGCTGGTGTTCTGCGTGGTCGTCGCGGGCATCGCGGGAGCGGGCGAGCTCAAGCGGGTCGGCCGGGTCGGCCTCAAGACGATCATCTACTTCGAGGTCATCACCACCATCGCGCTGATACTCGGCCTGGTGCTCGCCCTGGTCTTCCAGCCGGGCGCGGGCATGAGCGTCGACCCGGCCTCCCTCGACGCCTCCAAGCTCGCGACCCAACAGGACAACGCCGCCAAACTCGCCGAAGGCGGCCCGGTCGGCTTCATCCTGGGGCTCATCCCCTCCTCGGTGGTGGGCGCTTTCGCCGAGGGCAACGTGCTGCAGGTGCTGCTGTTCGCCGTGTTGTTCGGCTGCGGCCTGCTGCTGGTCGGGGAGAAGGCGCGCCCGGTCGGCCAGTTCATCGAGGCGACCACGGAGGTGCTGTTCAAGGTCGTCTCGCTGATCGTGCGGCTCGCCCCGCTGGGCGTGCTCGGCGCGGTGGCGGTCACCGCGGGCAACTCGGGTGGCGACGCCCTGGTCCGGCTGGGCTGGCTCGTCGTGCTCTTCTACGCCGCGGTCGTGATCTTCGTCGTGGTGATTCTCGGTTTCGTGGCCAGGCTGGCCGGGTTCAACATCTTCAAGCTGATCGGATACCTCCGCGAGGAGGTCCTGGTCGTCCTGGGCACGGCCTCGTCCGACAGCGTGCTCCCGCAGGTGATGCGGAAGCTGGAGCACATGGGGATCAAGAAGTCCACGGTCGGCCTCGTCATCCCGACCGGCTACTCCTTCAACCTGGACGCCTTCTCGATCTACCTCACCCTCGCCGCCGTCTTCATCGGGCAGGCCACCGGCGTGCCGCTGTCCATCGGCGACCTGCTGGTGGTGCTGCTCGTGGCCCTGGTCACTTCCAAGGGCGCACACGGCATCCCCGGCTCGGCCATCGTGGTGCTCGCTGCCACGCTCGCCTCGATTCCGACGATCCCGGTCGCGGGCCTGGTCCTGGTGCTGTCGGTGGACTGGTTCATGGGCATGGCCCGTGCGGCCGGCAACCTGCTCGGCAACTCGGTGGCCACCGTGGTCATCGCCGCCTGGGAGGGCGACATCGACAAGGACCGTGCCGCGAAGGTCCTGGACGGCCAGGAGGTCGCCCCGACAAGCACGGAGGAGGAGCCTGCGACCGTGCCGGCCTAGGACCGCCCACCCGAGTTCGGGCCTGACATCGCCGCGCCGTATGTGCGCCGCGCACCGGTCCTGCCAGGTGCGCGGTGTCCATCGCCAACGGGTCGACGGCAGGTGTACCCGTCGTTGTGCCTCTGCGAACTGCCAAGACCCTTGCGCCGGGTCCGGCGACGCCTAGCGGGTCGGCACCGCCCGCGACCGAACCCGGCTCAACAAGGCACTCTTCACCCATATAAAGATCAAAGGCGGCCGGGTCAGCGATGGCGCCTTCCGACCGCCCTTTGACGATCTGTTCCGTATGTTTGAATACGGAATGTTGGTGGAGCTATGGGGATTCGAACCCCAGACCTCCTCCATGCCATGGAGGCGCGCTACCAACTGCGCTATAGCCCCTGGTCACCGCTACGAGTCCACCCGTTGCGGCGCTCCGAGAGCATATAGCCATCCGCGCCGATTCGCCTAATCGCGCCGCCCGTCCGTGCTCTGGCCAGGCCGTGCGGGAGACGACGGAGGCCGCCGTCGATGGACTGCTCCGAGATCCGCCGCCGTACGGCCCCCGAGCCGTACGGGGTCGTTATGCTTCGGCGTCCGGCCGGTCGTCGCTGTGGACCGGCTCCGGCAGGGTCCCGGCGTTGTGCTCGAGCAGCCGCCAGCCCTTGCGCCCTTCCTGCAGCACGGACCAGGAGCAGTTGCCCAGCCCACCGAGCGCCGGCCACAGCTCCTCGGGCAGCCTGAGCAGCTCGCAGATGCCGAGCCGGAGCGCGGCGCCGTGCGAGGCCACGACCAGCAGCCCGTCGTCGTCGAGCCGGCCTGCCCACCGGCGCATGGCCGCCCCCACGCGTGCGGCGACGTCCGTGACAGACTCGCCGTCCGGGGCGTCCCAGGCGGCGTACTCCACGGGCCAGCGGGCGGCGATCTCCTCACGCGTCAGCCCTTCCCACTGGCCGCCGCCGCGTTCGCGGAAGTCCTTGTCGACCGCCACGTCGAGCCCGACGACACGCCCGAGCGCCAGCGCGGTGTCGTTGGCCCGTTGCAGGTCTGAGGAGACGATGAGCGTGGGCCGCAGCGAGGCCAGCAGCGACGCGGCCCTGGCGGCCTGCGCGACGCCGGTCTCGTCGAGCGGGATGTCGGAGTGTCCTTGGAACCGCTGCTCAACGTTCCACAACGTCTGCCCATGTCGCAGGCATACAATGCGCTTGCTCATGCAGCTTCCTCGCCAAAGGGCGCGAAATCGGCATGAGCATGGCTCCTGCGTCTGATGGTTGCTTCGCTCCGGTCACTCACGCGCGCGCCCGCTGGAGGTTGGCCTGCATGACGCTCTCCGGCAGCGAGATGGCCGGGCAGTCCTTCCACAGGCGCTCGAGCGCGTAGAACGTGCGGTCCTCTTCATGCTGGACGTGCACGACGATGTCGATGTAGTCGAGCAGCACCCAGCGGCCCTCGCGCTCGCCCTCGCGGCGCACGGGCTTGGCGTCGGCCTCGGTGCGCAGCCGATCCTCGATCTCGTCGACGATGGCGCGGACCTGGCGGTCGTTGGTGGCGGAGCAGAGCAGGAAGGCGTCGGTGATGACGAGCTGTTCGCTCACGTCGTAGGCGAGGATGTCATCGGCCAGCTTGTCGGCCGCCGCCTCCGCGGCGATGCGCACGAGCTGGACGGATCTGTCAGATGCGGTCACGATGCGGGTCTGTCCTCCTGTGTCGGCAGCATGCCCTTATGTTGAGGGTACCCTTCCGGCCCGAAACCCCTCACGTACCGGCACAGATCCGTTCACCCCTGGCCGTGATACAGCCCCCGCTTGTTGATGTACTGGACGATTCCGTCCGGCACCAGATACCAAATCGGCTCCCCCTTGGCCACGCGCTGCCGGCACTCCGACGAGGAGATGGCCAGGGCGGGAATCTCCAGCAACGTGACCTTTCCCGCAGGCAGCCCGGGATCGTGCAGGGTGTGGCCCGGACGCGTGCAGCCGACGAAGTGGGCCAGCTCGAACAGCTCGTCGGCGTTCTGCCAGCCGAGAATGGCCTCGAGCGCGTCGGCGCCGGTGATGAAGTAGAGCTCGACCTGCGGGCCATAGATTTCGGCAATATCGCGCAAAGTGTCGATGGTGTACGTCGGTCCCGGCCGGTCCACATCCACCCTGCTCACGGAGAACCGGGGATTCGACGCGGTCGCGATCACCGTCATCAGATAGCGGTCCTCGGCGGCGGACACCTCGCGCTCCGACTTCTGGTACGGGCGACCGGTCGGCACGAAAACGACCTCGTCCAGCTCGAAGTGGTGAGCGACCTCGCTGGCCGCGACAAGGTGTCCATGATGGATGGGATCGAACGTCCCGCCCATCACTCCTACTCGCCTAATCCCCTGCACACCAGGCGCATTCATCATGAAACGGACCTTACGCGGACACCTTACGACAACATGATGGCACCCCCCTTGACGATGGCCGCGCATCACTTCCGTTGCGGACGTAGCATGCCGGGCATGACGACCACCCCGGACCGCAACCGCGTCCAACTGCCCGGCATCTCGTCTCGAGCCTACGAACACCCCGCAGACCGGTCCGCGCTGGTCGCTCTGCGTAAGTTGAGTGGGTTCGACACGGTTCTCAAGCAGATGTCCGGCCTCGTAAGCGAGCGCCGCCTGCGCCTGATGTATCTGGCCTCGGCCGTGCGCGTGAGCGAAACACAGTTCCGCTCGGTCTATGACATGGGCCGCGACGCCGCGTACATCCTGGATCTGCATCGGATCCCCGAGGTCTATGTCCAGCAGGACCCGCAGGTCCAGGCCAAGGCCATCGGCTTCGACGACCCGTTCATCGTCGTGACCACCGGTCTGCTCAACCTCATGAACGAGGAGGAGCAGCGCTTCGTCATCGGCCACGAGACCTCGCACATCCTGTCGGGGCACGCGGTCTACCGGACGATGCTCGACATCCTCACCATGCTCGCCGCCCGCGTCGCGTGGATCCCGCTCGGCTACATCGGCCTGCGGGCGATCGTCGCGGGCCTGGAGGAGTGGTACCGCAAGTCGGAGCTGTCCTCCGACCGCGGCGGCCTGCTCGTCGGCCAGGACCCCGAAGCGGGCAAGAGGGCGCTGATGAAGCTCGCCGGCGGCGACTACACCCACGAGATGAACATCGAGGCCTTCCTGGAGCAATACCAGGAGTACGACACCGCGGGCGACCTTCGCGACGGCTTCCTCAAGGTGCTCAACCTGCTCGGCACCACCCACCCGTTCGCGGTGGTGCGCGTGGCGGAGCTGGACAAGTGGCAGCGCAGCGGCGAGTACGACCGGATCATCGGCGGCGACTACCCGCGCCGCGAGGATGACCCCAACGCACGAGTGACCGACGAGATCAAGGCGGCGGCCGAGTCCTACCGCGCATCCTGGTCACAGTCGCAGGACCCGTTCATCGGCGTGCTGCGCGACGTGGCCGAGGGCGCCGTCAACGCGGGCGAGCGCATCTTCAACCGCTTCTCGCGCCGCGACGGCGGCCAGGGCTAGCCCGATCGCCGTACGCGCCCGATCCCGCTTGATCGGCCGCGTCCGGCCCGCCGCCCGATCGCCGGGCGGCGGGCCGAACCAGCACACGCATCGGCGAACGGCGCAGGTCGCCGAACCGGCACACGCATCGGCGAACGGCGCAGGTCAGAGCAGCAGGGCGAGTGCCCGCACGGCGGCCGCGCACAGGGCGACGAACCCGCCGAGCACGGCCAGCGCGCGCAGCCCCTCTCTGCGGAGATCAGGCAGCCGGCCGCCGATCCGCTCGATCTCGCGCCCGGTGATGCCTCCGCACAGCATCCCGAACACCACGCCTGCCACCGTCACGGGAGCGGGCTGCTGCCACCAGTCGGTGTCGATCTGACCGCCTCCGGTCACCCAGAGCGCTCCGCCCGACGCCACCGCGACGGGCACGCCCGGCCACACCACGGCGGTCGCCGCCGCCCCGGCCAGGGCCAGCGGGAACAGCAGCACGCGCAGCGCGACCCGCGTACGCGGCGAGCTGCGGTTTCTGATGAGCCAGTGGCTCATCCACAACGTCCTGGTCAGCACCACGAACACGGTCGTGATCGCGATGGAGGCGATCGGCCAGATCACCGAGGTCACCACGCACGGCACGGCCAGCACCGCGAGCAGCAGCAGGGCGCCATTGCCCGCGGGCAGCGTGGTGTGGGACTCCGTCGTGCGTTTGCTCTGCGGCTTGGCCCTGCTCCGGACGGCCGCCGCGGCGCTCTGGCGCGGCGTGGTCATCTTGGCGCGCGGCCCCGTGTTCTTCCCGTCGGCGCTCCCCCGGCTCCGCGGTGCGGGCACCTTCCCGTCCGCGCTCGTCCGGGGGCGTGCCACGGTCCCGTCCATCCGGCTTCGCGCCACGGCCCCGTCCGCCGCCGTGCCCGTCCTGGGCGAGCGCTGGCGGGCCGCGGCCTCGTCCGCGCCCGTGCGGCCGCGTACGGCTGCCCCGTCCTGGCCGGCGCGGCCGCGTGCCGCCGCTCCCTTGCCGTCCGTGCCGGTACGGCCGGCGTCGGCGGCCGGGCGACGGCGCGGCGCGGGCACCTTCCCGTCTGCGCCCGTGTTGTTGGGCCTGCCGCGGGCGGACTTGGCGGCCGCCTCGTCGGTGGTGCGGCCGCGCGCCGGCGTCGACCTGCCTGCTTCCTCGACCGCCTCGGGGGCCGCGGGCGGCTCGGGCTCCGTGGCGCTGGTGGCCTTGGCCAGCCGGGAGAGCCGGTCGGCCAGCAGCGCCGCCGTGGGCCGCTTGCCCGGCTCCCGGTTGAGTGCGGCCCGCACCAGCGGCAACAACGCGACCGGCACGCCCTTGAGGTCGGCCTGCCCGTTCAGCACCGCGTACATTTGCGCCTCAGCCGTGCCTCGCCCGAACGTCGGCCGCCCCGTGGCCGCGAACGCCACCGTCGCCGCCCACGCGTGCACGTCGGCCGGCGAGTCGACGTTCTCGTCGGCGAAGATCTCCGGAGCCGTGTAGCCGGGCGTACCGAGGAACGTGCCCGTCATGGTCAGCCGGGTCGCGTCGAGCACCTGCGCGATCCCGAAGTCGATCAGCACGGGCCCTTCGGTGCCCATGATGATGTTGCCCGGCTTGAGGTCGCGGTGCACGACCCCGGCCGCGTGGATGATCGCGAGCGCCGCGGCGATGCCCTGCGCCATGTCAACGAGGTGGGAGACGTCGAGAGGTCCGCTCTGGCGTACCTGTTCCAGCAGCGTGGCGCCCTCGATGTGCTCCATGACCAGGTAAGGTCGCGCGCAGTTGAGATCGGCGTCCAGCACCTTGGCCACGTAAGGGCTCTCGACCCTGCGCAGCGCGCGGACCTCGCGCTCGAGCCTGATGCGCGAGGTCTCGTCCTCTGCCAGATCGTGCAGGACCTTGAGCGCGACGCGCTCGCCCCGGCGGATGGTCGCAAGGTAGACCTCGCCCATCCCGCCCCGGCCGAGCCGCTCGACCAGGGTATACGGCCCGACCTTGCCGAGCTTGCTCACCGTCCCTCCCCGCCGGGCGCGCCCATAAGGGACACAACCCTAGCGCCGGGATACGAGTTGCCGCTCGAGGCACGCCGATGGTTTATCGACGTGTGTGGTCGGAGAGCATGGCGTCGAGCCCGGCCGTGGGCTCCTCCGACAGCCGCCTGCGGCCTTTCCTGCGCCAGTTGACGTGGCCGCGGCTCTCCAGCCAGAGCATGAGCCGGTCGGCGCCGAACAACACCGCGGCCGAGAAGACGAGGGCGACGACAATGTCCATGTCTCCCAGTCAAGCCGGGGCGAGGGGCGCCGGTCAGGCCGACACGCCGGTCAGCGTGTTCATGGCCTCACTCCGTGAGGCGGGCTCGGTCGCCATATGCCGCCGCCATCACCGTGCCTTCTGACGTGCGCATATGCCCATCACCGGTGTAGACCCACTTGGTGGACGTCAGCTCGGGCAACCCCATCGGGCCGCGCGCGTGCAGCTTCTGCGTGGAAATGCCGATCTCGGCCCCGAATCCGAACTCGCCCCCGTCGGTGAACCTGGTCGAGGCGTTGACCGCCACGGCCGCCGAGTCCACCAGCGCCACGAACCTACGGGCGGCCTGCTGCGAGCGGGTGACGATGGCGTCGGTGTGCCCGGAGCCGTAGCGCCTGATGTGCGCCACCGCCTCCTCCAGCGAGCCGACGACGGCGGCGGCGATGTCGAGCGAGAGGTATTCGGTGGAGAAGTCGTCCTCGGTGACGGGCACGACACCGGAGCCGTGGCGGGTGATCCGCTCGTCGCCGTGCACGGTCACGCCTGCCTCGGCGAGCGCCTCAAGCGCCTTGGGCACGAACGTGTCCGCGACGCCCTCGTGCACCAGGAACGTCTCGGCCGCGTTGCACACCGACGGCCGCTGCGCCTTGGCGTTGACCAGGATCTGCACGGCCAGGTCCACGTCGGCCTCGGCGTCGACGTAGACGTGGCAGTTGCCGACGCCAGTCTCGATCACCGGCACCGTCGACTCCTCGACCACCGAGTTGATCAGTGACGCGCCACCGCGCGGGATCAGCACGTCGACCAGGCCGCGAGCCCGCATCAGCTCCTTGACGGAGTCCCGGGTCTGCCCGGGCACCAGCTGGACGGCTCCGGCGGGCACCTCGGTGGCCTCCAGCGCGTCCTGCATGACTCGGACCAGCGCCGTGTTGGAGGAGTAGGCGCTGGAGGAGCCCCTGAGCAGGACCGCGTTGCCGCTCTTGAGGCAGAGCGCGGCGGCGTCGACCGTGACGTTGGGACGGCCCTCGTAGATGATGCCGATGACGCCCAGCGGCACCCTGAGCTGGCGCAACTCCAGCCCGTTGGGCAGCGTGGAGCCACGGACGACCTCGCCGACCGGGTCGGGCAGGTCGGCCACCTCGCGCACGGCGTCGGCGATCTTGGCAATCCGGGCCTCGTCGAGCCGCAACCGGTCGATCATCGCCTCGGACGTGCCCTGCGCCCTGGCCTGCTCGACGTCCTTGGCGTTGGCCTCGACGATCTCGGCCGCGTGCGCGACCAGGGCGTCGGCCACGGCACGCAGCGCCCGGTCCTTCGGCGCCCGCGGCAACGGGGCCAGCTCGGCGGCGGCCTCTCGTGCCGCCTGGGCGACCCTCAGGAACTCTGTGCTCATGGCTACGCTCCGCTGTCCAGGACCTCTACGGGTTAGTTGTGGGCTTCCAGTATGACGATGTCGTCGCGATGGATGAGCTCGCGTTCGTATTCCGGTCCGAGGGCGCTCGCCAGCTCTCTCGTGGAGCGCCCGAGCAGGCCGGGAATCTCGGCGGCGTCGAAATTGACCAGGCCGCGGGCCACCACGAGCCCCTGAGGCCCGCATAGGTCCACCGGATCGCCCGCGGCGAAGTCGCCTTCCACGGACGTCACCCCGGCAGGCAGCAGCGACTTGCGGCGCGTCACGATGGCCTCGACCGCGCCCTGGTCGAGGTGGAGCAGGCCGCGCCCGGTGGCGGCATGCGCGAGCCAGAGCAGGCGCGTGCCAGGGTGGCGACCCCCCGGGTGGAAGTAGGTGCCGACGTCCGCCCCGCTCAGCGCCCGGGCCGCGTGAGCGGCCGCCGTGAGCACCACAGGGACACCGGCCCCGGTCGCGATCCTGGCGGCCTGCACCTTGGTCACCATGCCGCCGGTGCCGACGCTCGCGCCGTTTTTGCCCAGCTCGACGCCGGCCAGGTCCTCAGGGCCGCGGATCTCGGCCAGCCGGCGGGCACCGCCCCGGCTGGGCGGGCCGTCGTAGAGCGCGTCCACGTCCGACAGCAGCACCAGCGCATCCGCCCTGATCAGGTGCGACACCAGCGCCGCCAGCCGGTCGTTGTCGCCGAAGCGGATCTCGTCGGTGGCCACGGTGTCGTTTTCGTTGACGATGGGCACGATGCCCAGCTCCAGCAGCCGGGTCAGGGTGCGCTGGGCGTTGACGTGGTGCGCGCGCCGCATCATGTCGTCGGCGGTCAGCAGGACCTGGCCGACGCGCAGGCCGTACCGGGCGAAGGAGGAGGTGTAGCGGGCCACCAGCACGCCCTGGCCGACCGAGGCGGCCGCCTGCTGGGTGGCGAGGTCACGCGGTCGCGCGCTCAGCCCGAGCGGGCCGAGGCCCGCCGCGATCGCCCCGGAGGAGACCAGGACGAGCTGCGTCCCGGCGCGGCGCCTCGCCGCCAGCACGTCCACCAAGGCGTCCACACGATCGACGTCGATCGTTCCCTGGGAGGTGGTGAGCGAGGAGGAGCCGACCTTGACAACGACCTTCGACGCCGAGCTGATCTGTTCCCGCACGTCTCGAAGCCTATCTGAGCCATGGTTCCGGACATTACTGCATTGACTGAATCACTTCATTGAATGTAGTCATTGACTCATGAGCGAACGGACCTATGTCGTCACAGGCGCCGCCTCGGGCATCGGCGCGGCCACTGCCGGCCATTTGGCGGCCACCGGAGCGCGGGTGATCCGCTGTGACGTGCGCGACGCCGAAGTGATCGCCGACCTGGCCGTCACGGAGGGGCGCGAGCGGCTCACCTCGCAGGTCAGGGCGGCGTCGGGCGGAAGGATCGACGGCGTGGTCGCCGTCGCGGGTGTCGGCCTGCCGTCCCCGCTCACCGTACGGCTCAACTTCTTCGGCACCCTCGCCACCCTGGAGGGCCTGCGTCCGCTCCTGACCGAGTCCGACCGGCCCCGCGCGGTGGCGGTGTCCTCGCTGAGCGCGATCGTGGCCGCGGACGAGAGCATCGTCGACGCCTGCCTGGCCCTGGACGAGGAGGCCGCGGCTACCGCCGCCGCCGCGGTCGTGGAGGCAGGGCAAGGCCGCATCGTTTACCCGTCCAGCAAGCGCGCACTCAACCAGTGGCTCCGGAGCGCCGCCGTCGGCCCTGACTGGGCGGGGGCGGGCATCCCGCTGAACGCGGTGGCGCCGGGCGTGGTCGACACGGAGACGGCCCGCAGAACGCTCCTGGCCGACCCGGCCACGACCGAGCTTGTGGCCGCCGCGATGCCTCAGCCCTTGGGCTTCCCCGGTCCGGTCTCGGCCGTCGCGTCCCTGCTGGCGTGGACGGTGAGCGCGGACAACTCCTTCATGACCGGCCAGATCTTGTACGCCGACGGCGGCGCCGAGGCCGCCCTCCGCTCGTAAACCGCTCCCACCCCCGCACCCATCTGGCGACGCATAGGGCGCCCTCTCGGCGCCGCTCCACGTGCCCGGTTGTCCCCACACCCCGCGCGGCCACCCACGGCGCCCGCAACCGCTCGGCACCTGGTGGAAACCCAGGCGGCCCGGCCGGAGCGGCCGGAGCCCGCTACGCAGGCCGGCCGCCCTCCCAGGTCAGCCGGAGCGGCCGGAGCCGGCTGTGTAGGCCGGCAGCCCTCTCAGGTCCTACCCGAGCCGGTTGTCGGAGCCGCGCGGCCCTTGGCGGACCGACTCGGCGTGCAGCGTGGGCTGCCAGTCGAAGACGTACCCGCCCTCCATCGGCCCGATGACCACCTCGGCCCCCGCGGCGGCGCCGGCCTTGGCGAGCTCCTGCTCGACCCCGAGCCGCTCCAGCCGGTCGGCGAGGTATCCGACCGCCTCGTCGTTGGTGAAGTCCGTCTGCCTGATCCACCGTTCCGGCTTCTCGCCGGTGATCTGGAACAGGTTCTCGTTGACCCGGCGCACTCGGAACCCGGCGTCGCCGAGCTGCTTGGGCCGGATCACGAGCCGCGTCGGCTCCTCGATCGGCTTGTTGGCCCGGGCGGCCGCGACCCACTCGCCCATCGCGTACGTGAGCTCCCGCAACCCGTCATGGGTGGCCGCCGAGATCGTGAACACCTGCAGCCCCCGCGCCTCGAACTCGGGCGTGACCAGCTCAGCCAGCTCCCGAGCGTCCGGCACGTCGGCCTTATTGAGCACGACGATCCGCGGCCGGTCCTCGAGCTTCCCGTACGCCCGCAGCTCCGCCTCGATCACCTCGTAATCCGTGATCGGATCGCGCCCGGGCTCCATGGTGGCGCAGTCGATGACGTGGACGAGCATGTCGCACCGCTCGACGTGCCGCAGGAACTCGTGCCCGAGCCCCTTGCCCTGCGACGCCCCGGGGATCAGCCCGGGCACATCCGCCACGGTGAACACGTTGTCCCCTGCCGTCACCACCCCGAGATTGGGGATCAACGTGGTGAACGGATAGTCGGCGATCTTCGGCTTGGCCGCGCTCAGGGCAGCGATCAGCGACGACTTGCCGGCGCTCGGGAACCCGACCAGCGCCACGTCCGCGACGCTCTTCAGCTCCAGCATGACGTCGAGCCCGTCGCCCGGCTCCCCGAGCAGCGCGAACCCGGGCGCCTTCCGCTTCGTGCTGGCCAGGGCGGCGTTACCCAGCCCGCCGTGCCCGCCCTGGGCGATCACATACCGGGTGCCGGCTCCCACGAGGTCCACCAGCACCTCGCCCGTGTCGGCGTCCTTGACGACGGTGCCGTTGGGGACGGGCAGGACCACGTCCTCCCCGTTGGCGCCGTCCCGGTTGGAGCCCTGCCCCTGCTTGCCGTTGTCGGCGTTGCGATGGGGCCGCCGGTGGTAGTCGAGCAGGGTTGCGGTGTTGGGATCGACCTCGAGGATCACATCGCCGCCGCGTCCGCCGTTGCCCCCGTCGGGGCCGCCGAGCGGTTTGAACTTCTCCCGGTGGATGGAGGCACACCCGTTCCCCCCGTCACCGGCCTTGATATGCAGGACCACCTGGTCCACAAAGTCCGGCATGCCGTTCTCCTCCATCGCCCCACCAGGGGCCTCTCATAGTTCCCACACAACGCAAAAGGGGTGGATCGAAACCGCTCGATCCACCCCAGAAGATCCCCAGGTCGGGAGGAGGAAATGCTACTCCGCGACGGGAACGATGCTCACGGCCCTGCGGCCGCGCTTGACGCCGAACTGCACGTGACCGGCGGCCAGCGCGAACAGCGTGTCATCGCCACCACGGCCGACGTTGTCACCGGGGTGGAAGTGGGTGCCACGCTGGCGGACGATGATCTCGCCCGCGTTGACCAGCTGGCCACCGAAACGCTTGACGCCCAGGCGCTGCGCGTTGGAGTCACGGCCGTTCCGGGTGGACGACGCGCCCTTCTTGTGTGCCATCTCTCAAACTCCCGATCAGGCCTGGTCGATACCGGTGATCTTCACCTGGGTGTACCGCTGACGGTGACCCTGGCGCTTCTTGTAACCGGTCTTGTTCTTGTACTTGAGAATGCGGATCTTCGGGCCCTTGGTCTCACCGAGGATCTCGGCGCTGACCGTGAACTTGCCCGCCTCGGTCGTCACGTCGCCATCGTTGACGACGAGCACCGTCGGCAGCGAAACCGAAGAGCCGACCTCGCCGGCGACCTTGTCCACCTCGAGGACGTCACCGACGGAGACCTTCTGCTGCCTGCCGCCGCAACGAACGATCGCGTACACCGCGGAACCCTTCTACTGACTCGCTGTTGTCACGGCCATCCCCCAACGAGGATGGCCGCCGAATGCTGCGCCTTGTCATTCGGTCCTGTCTCGAACCGACGATCCGAGTAGGCGCGCCAACAGGGCACGTCACCTGACGCACCGATTTACCAGGGTACCGGATGAGCGGTCCCCCAGGCGAACCGGACGGATCGTCGGATGTCCGCCGAGGGCTACTCGGCGGACTTAGCTCGGCGGGAGCGTCGCCGCCCCCTGCCAGAAGTCTGACCCGCTTGGTCGTCCTCTGCCGGGACGTCTTCAAGCGCACCGGTCACCGTATCACGGCCTGCGGACTCCTTGGCCGCGGAAACCTTGTCGGAGACCGCCTTCTCCACGGCCATCTTCCCCTGCGTGCCGCGCGGCTCCGGCTTGGACTCCACCGGCTCCGTGGAGACCAGCAGGCCACGCCCGTTGCAGCACTCACACGGCGTCGAGAAGGCCTCCAGGAGCCCCTGACCGACCCGCTTACGCGTCATCTGGACCAGACCCAGGGAGGTCACCTCGGCCACCTGGTGCTTGGTCCTGTCGCGCGCCAGGCACTCCAGGAGCCGCCGCAGAACCAGGTCCCGGTTCGACTCCAGCACCATGTCGATGAAGTCGATCACGATGATGCCGCCGATGTCGCGCAGCCGGAGCTGGCGCACGATCTCCTCGGCCGCCTCCAGGTTGTTCCTGGTAACGGTCTCCTCGAGGTTTCCGCCCTGTCCGGTGAACTTGCCGGTGTTGACGTCGACGACGGTCATCGCCTCGGTACGGTCGATCACCAGCGAGCCGCCGCTCGGCAGCCACACCTTGCGGTCCAGTGCCTTGCCGAGCTGCTCGTCGATCCGGTACGACTCGAAGACGTCGCCGTCGCCCTGCTCGCCGTCCCACCTCGACAGCCGCTCGCCCAGGTGCGGCGCGACGTACTTGACGTAGTCGTCGACCGTGTCCCAGGCCTCCTCGCCCTGCACGACCAGCGAGGTGAAGTCCTCGTTGAAGACGTCCCGTACGACCCTGATGGTCAGGTCGGGCTCGGCGGACAGCAGCTCGGGCGGGCTCGCCGACTTGGCCTTCTTCTGGATGCTCTCCCACTGGGCGGACAGCCGGGCCACGTCGCGGGCCAGCTCGTCCTCGGAGGCGCCCTCTGCCGCGGTGCGTACGATCACGCCGGCGTTCTCGGGCATGACCTTCTTCAGGATGCTCTTGAGCCGCGTGCGCTCCTTGTCGGGCAGCTTGCGGCTGATGCCGGTCATCGAGCCGTCGGGCACGTAAACCAGGTAGCGCCCGGGCAGGCTGATCTGCGAGGTGAGCCGCGCGCCCTTGTGCCCGATCGGGTCCTTGGTGACCTGCACGAGCACCGACTGGCCCGACTTCAGCGCCGACTCGATCCGCTTGGGCTGGCCTTCCATTCCGGCGGTGTCGAAGTTGACCTCACCGGCGTACAGGACAGCGTTCCTGCCCTTGCCGATGTCCACGAACGCCGCCTCCATCGACGGCAGCACGTTCTGGACCTTGCCGAGGTAGACGTTGCCCACGTAGGACTGGCTGGCCTCGCGGTTGACGTAGTGCTCGACGAGCACGCCGTCCTCCAGCACCGCGATCTGCGTGCGGTCGCCCTGCCTGCGCACCACCATCATGCGGTCGACGGACTCGCGGCGGGCCAGGAACTCCGACTCCGTGATGATCGGCGGGCGCCTGCGGCCCAGCTCGCGGCCCTCGCGGCGCCGCTGCTTCTTGGCCTCCAGCCTGGTGGAGCCGCGCACGCTCTGCACGCCGTCGGTGGCGGTGTCGAGCGAGGCCGCCCGGCCGGATCGCGGCGCGCGGATGCGCACCACCGTGTTCGGCGGGTCGTCGCTGGCCGGCTCAGGGGTCTCGTCGGAGCCGCGGCGGCGACGGCGACGACGGCGACGCGACGTGGAGCCCTCCTCGTCCTGGGCCTCCTCGCCCTGCTCCTCGTCGGTCTCCTCCTCGGACTCCTCGCTGTCCTCGGCTTCATCGCGCTCGCGGGCCTTGCCACGGCCGCGACCGCCACGGCGGCGGCGACGCCGCCTGCCACCGGCCTCTTCCTCCTGCTCATCGGAGGTGTCGACGTCGGCCTCTTCCTCGCTCACGGCCTCCTCGGCCACGTCCTCCGCCTCAGCGGGGCGAGCTTCGGGGGCAGCGGGCTGCGGCTCGGGCCGCCGGACCACGGCGGGCTTGGCCTGGCTGGGATCGGGCGCCTGGAACAGCGGCGCGAAAATGGCCGCCGGCCGCTGGAACGCGGTGCCGCCCGCCTCGTCCTGCGTGCGAGCCGCGAACCCGAACGGGTCGACGAGCAGACTCGGCCGCTCGAGCTCCTCGTCGAGGTCCTCGCCTGCGGGCTCATCGTCGAGCGGCTCGTCCTCGGGCAGGATCTCGATGATGTCCTCTTCGCCCTCGACGTCACCGCCGGAAACCACCGCCTGGGCACCGGAAGCGTCCGCCTCGGCGGCTTTCGGGCGCGAAACCGCCGCGCCTTCGGCCTCCGCTGCTTCGGCACCGACCCCGGCGTCACCGCCGGCTGCCGCTCGCGCCGCAGCGCCACGCCCGGCGCGCGTCCTGGTGCGGCCGGTCCGCGGTGCGGCGGCCTCCACGTCACCGGCACCAGCCGTCTCCCCGGCAACCGCCTCGTCGACGGCGGCGGGAGCCTCGGGCGCCACGGTCTCTTCCGGCTCGGCCTTCTTGCGCGTGGTCCTGCGCCGCTTCACGGGCGCCGCCTCGGCCTCGGCGGGCACAGCACCCTCCGGGAGCGCTTGCGCCTCTTCCGGCTGGTCCTCGGCGGCCTTCTTCGTGGTGCGCCGCCGCGGAGTCGTCGCGGTGGACCGGGTCCTCGTAGCCCTCTTGGGCTTGTCTTCGGCTTCGGCGACGGCTTCGGCCAAGACACCCTCGACCGGGCTCTCTACAGTGCTCTCTCTTGGGGCCTCGCCGGCCGTGGCGGCAGCAGCCGCCGCGAGAACGTCAGGATCAGGCTCGCCGGCAGCGCGCTGCACGACGGTGCGTTGCACCGGCGCGCCCTCCGCGACCGACGGCGCGGCCTGCGCGGCGGGAAGGGTGACCGGAACGGAAGCCGGCTCCTCGGGCAGCTCGGGCGGCGGACCGGCCGGGCGGCTGGCGGAGCGGCGACGCGCGGTCACCTTGGTCTGTTCAGTTGTTTCCCCGTCAGGGCCAGTGGCCCCGGCGTTGGGCTCGTTGTCGAGCATGCGGGCGCTCTCCCGTCAGCTCCCGGGCGCGTCGCCGCGCCGCGCAGGAGCCCTCGTGTCTCAGTTGTCCGCCAGCGCCTCCATGTCGGAGGCACGGGCGCCAAGTCCTGTCAGCGGTCGTGCCCGGCTCATGCTGGGCGCGTCCTTAACCGACGGCGTGCTCACCCGCCGGTCCCGCCTCGCCGCCGCGCGTTGTGTCGCGGTCCAGGTCGAGCGGATCGGCAAGCGCACCGGTGCTGACGTCGAGCGGCCCCTGCGCCAGCCTGGTCACCTCTGGGGGAACCGGCGGCGCGAAGTCGGCCACAAGGCGCAGCCCTGTGAGCACATCGTCGGGTCGTACGGCAGGCGTCATGTGCCGAACAACCATGCGCAGTATGACACACGGTCCTCCAAGCACCTGAGCTGCGATTCTGTCCGTTCCCTCGGACACCGTCAGCCCCAGGACGGCCTCGCGCGCGTCGAAGCGACGGGGGCCCTTCTTGGTGAGGCGCTCGACCTCCACGGTGCCCGCCGCGAGGAACTTCTCCGCCGCCACCTCGGCGAGCTCGCGGTCGGCACCAGGCAGCCGCACCTCCCAGTCGGAGACCTCCAAGCGGTCGGCCAGTCCGCCCTGACCCGCCTCCACGACGTCGATCACATCGAGCCCCGGCGGCAACGACCGGTCCAAACCGGACCTGACCTGCTCGGGGTCGCAGTGCGTGGTGACACCGATCTCGAGGTATTCGGCTTCGCTGGCGACACCGGTCGGCGCCGCGCCCGCGTAGGAGATCTTCGGGTGGGGCGAGAATCCCGCGCTGTAAGCCACCGGAATGCCGGCACGGCGAACCGCCCTCTCGACGGCCCGCGAAATGTCGCGGTGGCTGGTGAAGCGCAGGCGGCCGCGCTTGGCGTAACGCACGCGAAGGCGCTGCACCGTGGGCGCGGGCGGAGGCCCTTCGGGAACAGGTTTCAGAGCTTGTCGTCCTTCCCTTGTCAGAGTTCCTTCTTTTCAGGTCCCTTCGTCTCAGGATAAGCCGCCCCAGCGTATGTATGTGTACGCCGAGGCACGGCTCGCCCACTGAGCGCGCTAGACCACCGTCAGAGGAAGGAGTTTTCGCCCCGTGGGACCGATTTGAATTTCTGTGCCCATGGTCGGGCAGACGCCGCAGTCATAGCAGGGAGTCCAGCGGCAGTCCTCGACCTCGCCGCCGGAGACGGCCTCCTGCCAGTCCTGCCACAACCATTCGCGGTCGAGCCCGGCGTCGAGGTGGTCCCACGGCAGGACCTCGTTTTCCTCCCGCTCACGCGTGGTGTACCAGTCCACGTCGATGCCGGCCTTCTCGGCGGCCGCCATCCAGCGCTCGTAGGAGAAGTGCTCGCTCCAGCCGTCGAACCTGCCGCCGCCCTCCCAGACGGCGCGGATCACGGCCGCGACCCGGCGGTCGCCACGTGACAGCAGGCCCTCCACGATCGAGGGCTTGCCGTCGTGATAGCGGTAGCCGATGGCCCGGCCGTATGCCTTGTCGCTCCGGAGTGCATCACGCAGCGCCCTGAGCCGCCGGTCGACGGTCTCGTGGTCGGCCTGCCCGGCCCACTGGAACGGCGTGTGCGGCTTGGGCACGAAGCCGCCGATGGAGACCGTGCAGCGGATGTCGCGGCTGCCGGTGGCCTCGCGGCCCGCCTTGATGACCTTCTTGGCCAGATCGGCGATGCCCAGCACGTCCTCGTCCTGCTCAGTGGGCAGGCCGCACATGAAGTAGAGCTTGACCTGCCGCCACCCCTGCGAATATGCCGTGGTGACGGTGCGGATGAGGTCTTCCTCGGTGACCATCTTGTTGATCACCTTGCGCATCCGCTCCGAGCCGCCCTCCGGCGCGAACGTCAGGCCCGAGCGCCTGCCGTTCCTGGAGAACTCATTGGCCAGGTCGATGTTGAACGCGTCCACCCGCGTCGACGGCAACGACAGCGAAGTGTTGGTGCCCTCGTAGCGGTCGGCCAGGCCCTTGGCGACGTCACCGATCTCGGAGTGGTCGGCCGACGACAGCGACAGCAGCCCGACCTCGTTGAAGCCGGACTCCTTGATGCCGTTTTCGACCATCGCCCCGATCGTGGTGATCGACCGCTCGCGCACCGGGCGCGTGATCATGCCTGCCTGGCAGAACCGGCACCCGCGGGTGCAGCCGCGGAAGATCTCCACGCTGAACCGCTCATGCACCGTCTCCGCCAGCGGGACCAGCGGCTTCTTCGGATAGGGCCACTCGTCCAGGTCCATCACGGTGTGCTTGTGCACCCGCCACGGCACGTCGCGCCTGTTGGGCGCGACACGCTTGATGCGCCCGTCCGGGTGGTAGTCGACGTCGTAGAACTTGGGCACGTAGACGCCGCCGGACTCGGCGAGCCGCATCAGCAGCTCGTCCCGCCCGCCGGGCCGGCCCTCGGCCTTCCACTCGCGGATGACCTCGGAGATGGCGATCGCAATCTGCTCGCCGTCGCCGAGCACGGCCGCGTCGAGGAAGTCGGCGATCGGCTCGGGGTTGAAGGCCGCGTGGCCGCCCGCGAGCACGATCGGGTCGTCCTCGCCCCGGTCGACCGCGTGCAGCGGAATGCCGGCCAGGTCGAGGGCGGTCAGCATGTTGGTGTAGCCGAGCTCGGTGGAGAACGACACCCCCAGCACGTCGAAGGCACGCACCGGCCGGTGCGCGTCGACGGTGAACTGCGGGACGCCCTCGGCCCGCATGAGCGCCTCGAGGTCCGGCCACACCGCGTAGGTGCGCTCGGCCAGAGTCCCGGGCAGCTCGTTGAGAATCTCGTAGAGGATCGCCACGCCCTGGTTGGGCAGCCCGACCTCGTAGGCGTCCGGGTACATCAACGCCCACCGCACGTCGGCGGAGTCCCAGTCCTTGACGGTCGAGTTGAGCTCACCTCCCACATACTGGATCGGCTTCTGCACCTTGGGCAGCAGCGCTTCCAGGCGGTGGAAAATCGACTCGACAGGCATACGGTCCAGGGTAGCGGCGGTCAGACGGTGGCAGGTCCGGTGATGTCGATGTCATTTCCGCTGAGCACCAGGACGTGGTGCCCTTCGTAGCAGGTCAGCTCCACGGCGATCACGCCGCTTTCCAGGTTGTGCAGGGCGACCACGTGGTTCGCGGGCAGCAGAAAGCGCTCCTCGCACTCATCGCAATAGGCCAAGAACATACATCTAATTAAACGACTGGCCGCGCATCTTGATGGCTTGCAGAAGCCCAATCGCGATGAGATTCGCGAATGTCGCGGTCCCGCCATATGACACGAACGGCAGCGGCAGCCCGGTGATCGGCATGATCCCGATCGTCATCCCGACATTGATGAACGTCTGGAAGGCGAACCAGCACACGATCGTCCCTGCGACCAGCGTCCCGAACCGGTCCTCACACTTCCTGGCGATCTTCAGCCCGCGCACCAGCACCACGCCGAGCAACAACACGACGGTGACCGACCCCAGGAACCCGAACTCCTCTCCCGCCACCGTGAAGATGAAGTCGGTGTGCTGCTCGGGCACGAACCTGCCGGTCGTCTGCCCGCCGCCGAGCAGCCCCTTGCCCAGCAACTGCCCGGATCCGATGGCGATCAGCGACTGAGTGCTGTTGTAGCCCACTCCGCGCGGATCGACGCTCGGATCCACGAACGCTGTGAACCGCGCCACCTGGTATGGCTCCAGCATCTCGAATTTGAACACCGCGAAAATCCCGGCGGCGGCCACCAGCGTCATCGCGATGATCACTCGCTTGCGCACGCCTCCAATGATCAGCCCAGCCGCCGTGATCACGGCCAGGACCATGGCCGTGCCGAGATCGGGCTGGAGCATCACCATTCCCATCGTGATCACCGCGGCCACGAGCGCCAGCGTGACGTCGAGCCCGCGGGGCCGATCGGTGCCCTCGGCCGGCTGCGCCAGCAGCATCGCGATGATCAGCAGCAGCCCCACTTTGGCGAACTCCGACGGCTGCACCGCGAAACCCCCGCCCAGCAGGATCCACGAATGTGACCCGTTGATCGTCGCCCCTAGTGGCGTGAGCACCAGCCCCAGGCCCACCAAGGACACCAGGAACACCAGCGGCGCGTACGCCCGCATCGCCCGGTGGTCGATCGTGGCCACCACCGCGCACAGCACCACTCCGATGACCTCGTTGAGCAGGTGCTTCTTCACCAGTCCCGTGGCTCCGGGCGCCCAGGTCCTGGTGGAGGACCACACCAGCAGCGTGCCGATCACGCACAACCCGGCAACCGCGACCAGCATCAGCCCGTCGAGCCGGCGTATCGTCGAATTCTCGTGCGCCATCCGCCGCAGGAGCGAGGGCCGCCGGATGACAGCGGTACGCGCGATCATCCCGGGACCACCGTCCCGTCCGGCCTGAACGTCGGCAGCTTGGTGGTCAGCTTCCCGCCGGGCACGGCCGCGGGCCGCTTGATGCCGTAGATGCCCTCATAGATCTCCCGCACGGCCGGCGCCGCGGTCTGCGAGCCCATCCCGCCCTGGGAGACCATGACGACCACCACGTACTGAGGGTTCTTCGTGGGCGCGAAGGAGGCGAACCAGGAGGTGTCCTTCTTGCCCCACACCTCCGCGGTGCCGGTCTTGCCACCGATGCGGACCTTGTTCATCGGGAACCCGGCGAACGCCCCCGCCGCGGTGCCGTCCTGGGCGACCTGGCTCAGCGCGTTCTTGATGTAGAGCCGTTCCTTCTCGCTGAGCGGCAGCTTGCCCACCACGGGCACAGGGAAGGTCCTGACCACCTTACCGTCGGGCCGCACCTGCGCCCATCCGATGCGCGGGCTGCGCAGCTTCCCGTCACTCACCAGCGCCATGTATGCCCTGGCCAGCTGCATCGGTGTGACCAGCACGTCGCCCTGGCCGATGGAGAAGTTGGCCGAGTCGCCCGGCCGCAGCAGGAATCCCTCGGTGCAGTTTTCCAGCGCCAGCCGCTTGAGGAACTCGGCCCGCGCCCGGTCCTTCACCTCCGGATATCCCTTGCGCGACCGCTCACAGTTGATCGCGCTGGTCCTGTTCCACAGATCCCGCTTCCAGGCGCGGTCGGGAATGCGGCCGGCCGACTCGCCGGGCAGGTCCACGCCGGTCGGGCTGCCGAACCCGAACGACCTGGCCATGTTGGAGAACACCTCTTTCGGCTTCTTCTTCGGCTGCCGCCCCCCGTCCTTGAGGTATTGCTCGTACGCCGCCCGGTAGAAGATCGTGTCGCATGACTTGACCAGCGCCGTGTGCAGGTCGAGGGTCCCCAGGCCGATGCCGCGGAAGTTGTTGAAGGCCCGGCCGCCCACCGTGTAGGAGCCCGGGCAGCCGTATTTGCCATTGAGCGGATAGCCGGCCCGCAACATCGCCGAAACGGAGGAGATCTTGAACGTGGAGCCCGGCGCGAACTGGCCGTTGATGGCCCGCGACACCAGCGGCTTACCGGACTTGTCCGACAGCAGCCATTGGTATCCGCGGGCCGAGATCCCGCCACCCCAGATCGCCGGGTCGTAGCCGGGCGCGCTGGCCACCGCCACCACCCGCCCCGAGCGCGCGTCCAGCACCACCCCGGCCCCGCCGTCGGCCGCGGGCGCAGACTTCATCGCCTTGTTCAGTGCCCTCTCGGTGATCGTCTGGATCCGCGAGTCGATGCTGGTGACCAGGTGGTCGCCGGGGATGGGCGGCACCTGCTCCTCCAGCCCGAGGGCCTTGCCCATCCGGTCCACCTGCACCCTGCGCAGGCCCGACTTGCCGCGTAGCGCGTCGTCGTAGACGTATTCGAGCCCGTCGCGCCCGGCCAGGTCCACACCGGAGAAGCTGGCCTTGAGCCCTTCGCGTTGCTCCAGCTCCTGCTCGGTCACCGGTTGCAGGTAACCCAGCATCTGCGCGCCGGCCCTGCCGCCGGGATATTGCCGCACGGAGTGGATCTCCGCCGTCACGCCGGGAAACTCCTCCTGCCGCTCCAGGATCTGCAGCGCTTTGCGTGGGTCGACCTTCTCATCCAGCGGAACCGGCTGGTATGGCGATCCCGTCCAGCATGGCTTGCCCACCCCCGGCCCGCACGGCGTGATGCGCTGCTGCAGGTCCGCGACCGGCATGCCGAGCACCGCGGACAACTTGCGCAGCACCGTCATACCTCCGTCGGGCATCCGCGACAGCATGGCCCGGTCCACGGACACGACGAGCGCGGTCTTGTTGCGCACCAGCGGCCGTCCCGACGAGTCGAGGATCTGCCCGCGCACGGCCGGCACGATGACCGTCCGCGTCCTGGTCTCCGTCGCCCGCGTCACGAACTCGTTTCCGCGCACGACCTGCACCTGCCACAGGCGCACAGCCAGCACGACGAGCAGCACCAGCACCAGCACGTGCAGCACCAGCAGCCGGGCCCGCATCCTGATCATGTCGAGTACCTCGACCATCTGCCCCGCGTCGTCAGCCAGATCACGATCGGCGACACGAGCAGCGTGTAGACGACGGTGACCGGCACCTGCTCGATCAGCGTGGACATGGTCACCCGGGGATCGGAGATGAGCATGCCCACGGCCGCGGCCAGCAACGGCGCCAGCAGGACGCACAGCACCACGGTCGTCACCGGCCCGCCCGCACCGCGCCCGGCTATGTAGCCGGCGAGCGCCAGCACGAACGCGTATTGGCCCACCAGATGCGCGGTCGGCGGCATGACGTCGACCAGCAGCCCGGCGAAGAAGCCGAGCATCGCCCCGGACGAAGCCCCCCGTGCCAGCGCCGCGCCGACGACGGCCAGCAACACCAGGTCAGGCGCGCCCCCCGCCGGCAGTGGCAGCCGATTGACCAGCATGACCTGAGCCAGCAACGCCAGCAGCACGGAGATCCCGCCGATCACAGCGCCCCCTTCCGACCGGCCCTTCCACTCACCGCGCCCCCTCTCGGCCGACACCGCTCGACCGCCACAGGCGCGGCCCGCCGGCACCTCCGGACGCCTTCAGTCACATCAGCCACATGCCGCCACCCGATCAGCGCTCCCGACCCGATCACCGGGACCCCTCCTTGGCGGGCAGCACCGCGTCACGCTTGGCAGGCAGCACCGCGTCACGCGGATCCCGCTTGGGCGCCTCCACCACCACACCCACCACGTCGAGTGCCGTCAGATCCGCATACGGCCGGGCGTACGCGATGCGGGTCAGCTCCCCAGGGGTCGACTCCACCCGCTCGATCACCCCGATCGGCACCCCCGGAACGTACGGCCGGCCGTTTTGGGAGCCGAAGCTGACGATGCGCGCGCCCCTGGTCAGCGGCGCTGTGGAGTCGAGGAGGCGGAACTGGACGAGCCTGCCGTGCTCCCCCACCCCGTGCACCACCCCGATCTCCCTCCCGCCCTCCAGCCGCGCTCCCGCGGCCGAGGCCGGATCGCTGAGCAGCACCACCGTCGACGTGCGGGCGGATGCGTGGATCACCCGGCCGACCAGCCCGTCACCATTGAGCACGGTCATCTCAGACTGCACGCCGTCACTGGTGCCGGCGTCGATCTGGACAGTGTCCTCGAACCCCGGCTGCCCGCGCCTGGCGACCACGTTGGCCGCGACGACCTTGTATCCACCCGTCCCCGACAGCCCGAGCACCTTCTTGAGCTCGTTGGCGCGGGCGCCGTCGAGCTTGCCCGTCAGCAGCTCCGTGCGCAGCTTCGCATTCTCCTCCTTGAGCACCTCGATGCGTTCCTGGGCGCTCGGCGCCGTCAGGATGGCGCGCACGAACCCGCCGACCGGCCGCACCAGCCCACTGCCGAACTGCTCGGCCGTGCCGAACACCCATGCCCCGGCAGCGCGCAGCGGACGCAGCGGCGAGCTCTCGCCGGTGCGGTGGTCGATGGTCAGGATGACCAGAGCCGCCGTCAGCAGCGCTCCGAGGATCAGCCGGGCCCGGCGCGAGTCTCTCATCAGTGTCGCGACTCCGGCACCAGGACGTCTTGGAGCGCCTCGAACTCCTCGGCGCACTTGCCCGAGCCGATGGCCACCGAGTCGAGTGCGTTGTCGACGAGGTGCACCGGCATGCCCGTCTCGGCCTTGACCCGCTCCTCCAGCCCCTTGAGCAGGGCGCCTCCGCCGGTGAGCGCGATGCCGCGGTCCATGATGTCGCCGGACAACTCGGGCGGGCACTTGTCGAGCGTGCTCTTCACCGCGTCCACGATCGCGTTGACCGGCTCCTCAATGGCCTTCCTGATCTCCTCGCCGGACACGATGATCGTCTTGGGCAGCCCGCTGACCAGGTCGCGGCCGCGGATCTCCGCGTGTGCCTCCTCACCGTTGGGGCAGGCCGAGCCGATGGCCATCTTGATCTCCTCGGCGGTGCGCTCGCCGAGCATCAGGGAGAACTCCTTCTTGGCGAACGCGATCACCGCCTGGTCGAGCTCGTCGCCGCCGATCCTGATCGACTGGCTGGTGACCACGCCGCCCATCGAGATGATCGCCACCTCAGTGGTGCCGCCACCGATGTCGACGACCATGTTGCCGGTTGGCTCGTGCACGGGCAGCCCCGCCCCGATGGCGGCGGCCATGGGCTCCTCGACGATGTAGACCTTCCGGGCGCCCGCCTGGTAGCCGGCCTCCTTCACCGCGCGCTGCTCGACGCTGGTGATGCCGCTGGGCACGGCGATGATGATGCGCGGCTTGGCGAAATGCCGACGCCTATGCACCCTTTGGATGAAATATCGCAACATGCGCTCGGTGACGTCGAAGTCGGCGATCACACCGTCCTTGAGCGGGCGGACCGCGATGATGTTGCCGGGCGTGCGACCGATCATCCGCTTGGCCTCGATGCCAACCGCAACGATCTTGCCCGTAGTGGTGTTGATCGCCACGACTGACGGCTCGTTGAGCACGATGCCCCGGCCGCGCACGTAGACCAACGTGTTGGCGGTGCCCAGGTCGACCGCCATGTCACGGCCGAGGAACGCGAGCTTGCTGCCCATGGGGAACGGAGCCCTCCGTAACGTCGTTCGCGAGTGACTACGGAATGAATTCGAATCGTAACGTGACGTACCCGCCGATGGGTGCGATCAGGCCCCGCGCTCCTCAAAAATCTCCAGCCTCAACCTCAACCGCAATTTTGCCCGGATTGCACCACAACATCCGGCCGGTAGCTGGAACGTTCCAAAGGCCTGGACGACGCACCGCCGACACTGCGCCACAGCGTACGGCAGCCTGCCGACAGAAACCTCGCCGCCCCGCCCAGCCCAAAAACCACGCGCCCGTGCCAGCTGTACTGCTGGCACGGGCGCGGGAGGAGCGCGAAGCGGCTAGAACCGGTCCGGGAAGAAGATCTTGATCTCCCTGGCGGCGGACTCGGGGGAGTCGGAGCCGTGCACGACGTTCTCGCCGATCTCGAGCGCGTGGTCGCCGCGGATCGTGCCGGGCGCCGACTTCACCGGGTCGGTGGCGCCGGCCAGCGCGCGGAAGGCCTCGACGGCGCGCGGGCCCTCGAGCACCATGGCCACGAGCGGGCCCGACGTGATGAACTCGACGAGCTCGCCGAAGAACGGCCGCTCGGCGTGCTCGGCGTAGTGGACCTTGGCGGTGTCGGCGTCGAGGGTGCGCAGGTCCATCGCCACGAC
The DNA here is from genome assembly GCF_030718205.1 of Nonomuraea turcica. GTDB lineage: Bacteria > Actinomycetota > Actinomycetes > Streptosporangiales > Streptosporangiaceae > Nonomuraea. Next base: position 3,984 of record NZ_JAUZQF010000054.1, on the reverse strand, counting down.
CTTGAGGCCCTTGCGCTCCACACGGGCGATCACGTCACCGATGAGGCCACGCTTCACCCCGTCGGGCTTGATCAGGACAAGAGTGCGCTCGGACACTTGAAGTTCTCCTTCGAACAGATCGGGGTCGCGGCTATCGGCGCCGGCCGCACCGCGAGGACGCGTCACGGGGGCATCGGCCCGCGCGTCGCCGTAGCTGGGCCCTCAGCTTACCGCCCCGCGCCCGTATCCTCGTTTCCCGTGCGGATCTCGGCGGTCTATGGGGATGTGGTGTCTTCAGGCGATTGCCCTGGCGGCGGCACGGCAGGCACCGCCCCCTCGGAGCCGGGCGCCTCGTCGCCGTCGCGCCGCGATTCCCCCTTGTCGAAGGCTCCCTGAGACGACGCGGGCGCCACGACCCGCGGCACGATCCCGGTCGGCCCGTCCTCGTCGCCTGCTTGGTCCTCGCTCCCGCCAGGCACGTCCTCGCCGCTGTCGTCGTCGCTCTGCGAGGCGTCCCCCCACTTACGCCTGCCGCCCTCGCTGCCTCCGCTGGACGCCTCCGCGACCCCGACGGCCGTCCGGGCACCGCCCTCGGCATTCTGCGACGGGCCCGCACCGTCTCCAGCCGGCGCCTCTCCATCATCGCCATGCTCTGGTCCCGTACCCGAAGGTGGCGGATCACCCTCCACCCGGATCAGCGTCTCCGCGCCGGGCCGCCGTACCATCACAGCCGCGAGCACGATGATCGCCACCAGAAGGAAGCCGCCGACCAACGCCCACCACCGCAGCGCCCCGACATAGTTGTCGACCAGCTCCTGAGCCGACCGTACGCCGTCCAGCATGACCATCTGCACACCCGTGCCCAGCAGGAAACCGGCCAGCACGCCGGCGAAGCACAGCGACAACCCGAACGCCGCCGTCCCGTACCCAACCTCCTGCAGCGTGGCCGTCAAGGCCACCGCCGCCCCCATGGCGAGCAGCGTGAACGGCACCGCCAAGACAACACCGTCGGCCGACGGCACCACCAGCCGCACCGAAGACAGCCCCCCGACCATGGACAACAGCCCCAGTGGCGCCAGCCACCGTCCAGCGGCGCGCGCGAACCGCCGCACCACGACCGACGCGCCGACCGCCAGCACTCCGGCGACCGCGAAGGGGATCCAGAGCCCACGCAGCCCGGGCCCGCCGAGGCCGCCCATCTCCACCAGCGTGACCTGCGCCGCGCTCGGCACCAGCACGACACCGACCGCCACCATCGAGTACGCCAGCGTGCGGCTCTCGCCCGTGCCGATCGAGGCCAACGCCAGCAGCCCGACGATCGCCGTGGCCGCCAGCATGATCACCGGGACGGCCCGCCACCCTTCGGTCGCGGTGCTGATCGCCACGACTGCGATGCCCGCCGCGGGCACGGCGGCCAGCAGCAGCCGGCTGCGCTCCCGTAGGTGGAGGCAAGGCTCGGCGGGACGGCCGAGGAGCGTCCAAGCGAGCAGATAGACGGCCGCCAGGCCCAGCGCCACCCCCGTCACCAGCGGGTACGGCTGCAACGTCACCTTCCAGCTGCTCACCTCGTCGAGCGGCCAGAGCGCGAGCGCCTGGGCGGCGAGCAGGCTCAAGCTGAACACTCCCACCCACAAGGCCCGCAGCACCGCCACGCGGCCCCAGACGGCCGCGAGAGTGGCGGGCACGATGACCCCGGCCCCAATGCCGCGCAGCACGCGGACGGCTCCGACAACGAGCTCAGAGGCGGCGTATCCGCCTGCGGCGTCGGAAAGGGCCACCAAGGCCAGGCCGCCGAGCATGAGAGGGGCCGCCTTGACTCGCCGCAGCGCCACGGCCGCGAGCGGGACGGTCAGCATGAGCGCGGGCAGGGCGAGCCCGTGCATACGCATCAAGCCGACCTGATCGATGTCGCCGGGCAGCAGCTTGGCGACGACGGAGAGCGTGTTGGGGATCGTGATGATCGCCAGTGGCAGCGCGGCCACGACGAGCAGCCCGAGCACCGTGTTCAGCAGCCACGGGTGCCTGGGGCCGGCCGGACGGGGCGACCGCTGGATCGGGGGGACGGCCATGTAGGCCGACTTTAGCGGTTAGTGACGCCCTCGACACGGCGAGCGACGATAATCGCCGTGATCCATAGTGCCGCGAAGATAGCTCCGAGGAAGAACATCGCTGTCACCAGGAAACCCGTGCAGATCGCCAGCACCTGTACGACGCTGCCGAGGACATAGCCGAGGGGCCTCTTGAGCAGGCCCGCGGCGACCACGCACAACACGGCCAGCCCGATGCCGACGCTCACGGCCAGCGGGGGCGCGACCCCGCCCACGGTGATCGCCACGGGCGTGATCAGTCCCGCGACAATGGCCTCCATGCCGAGCACGCTGGCGCCGAGGCGGCGCATCCCGGGCGTGACTTGGAAGTCCTTCATCGCGAACCACCCACTTTGCGACATGACGGCCATTAGGAGCCATCCACGTTTAGGAGCCGCCGCGCGTCGCCGGCGGTGACGACGGACCCGGTGATCAGCACCCCTGTGCCGCTGAACTCGCCTTCCGCGTCGGCGATGCCGATCCCCTTGTCGATGGCGTCGTCGAGCCGGTCCTCGATGTGCACCCGGTCCTCGCCGAAGAGCGGCTCCGCCAGCGACGCCAGCTCGTCGGGCGACATCGACCGAGGAGACGAGTTACGCGTTACAACGATCTCGTCGAGGACCGGCTCCAGCAGGTCGAGCAAGGTGTGGACGTCCTTGTCGCGCATGACCGCGACCACCCCGATGACCTTGGCGAAGTCGAACGCCTCGTGCAGCCCCTCCAGGGTGGCCTGCATGCCGCCGGGGTTGTGCGCGGCGTCGATCACCACCGTCGGCGTGCGGCGCACGACCTCCATGCGCCCTGGAGAGGACGCCTGGGCGAACGCCTGCCGTACGAGCTCGACGTCGAGGGGGTCATCACCAGCGGTCAACGCCTCGACGGCGGCCAGCGCGCAGGCCGCGTTGCTTGCCTGGTGAGCACCGTAGAGCGGCAGGTAGACCTCATCGTATACACCCTTGAGCCCCCGCAGCGTGAGCAGTTGGCCGCCCAACGCGACCTCGCGGCTCATCACCCCGAACTCCAGCCCTTCCCGCGCCACGACGGCCCCCACCTCGGCCGCCCGCCGCATCAGCACCTCCGCCGCGGCCAGCTCCTGCTGGGCCAGCACGGTCGTCGCGCCGGGCTTGATGATGCCGGCCTTTTCTGAGGCGATGCTTGGGATGTCCGGCCCGAGCCGATCGGTGTGGTCAAGGGAGATAGGCGTGATGACCGACACGATGCCGTCCGCCACATTGGTGGCGTCCCACGACCCGCCCATCCCGGCCTCCACGACCGCGACATCGACTGGGGTGTCGGAGAACGCCGCGAAGGCCATCGCGGTCAGCAGCTCGAAGAACTGGATACGCCGCCCCTGGGCATCAGTGAGCTCTACATAGGGGGCGATCTCTTCGTATACCTCGGCGAACCGCTCCTCACTCAGCGGCTCTCCGTCCACCGTGATCCGCTCGCGCATGGATGTGAGGTGAGGGCTGGTGAACCGCCCCACCCGCAAGTTGCGCTCCCGCAGCAGCGCCTCGGTGAGCCGCGCCGTGCTCGTCTTTCCGTTGGTGCCGGCGATGTGTATCACCGGGTATGCCCGCTGCGGAGAGCCGAGCACATCCAGGAGGGCCGCGATCCTGTCGAGCGTCGGCTCGAAATCCCACTCGACGCCACGCTCCATGATCGCGCGTTCAACCGCACGATAATCCACAACTCAACCCTACTGACTGCCCGCGGCAGTCCGTACTCGCCCTCGCTCCCGAGGGCACAACGCAAGAAGGGCCCGCGACCATGCCTGGTCCGGGCCCTTCTTATAAAGATTGTCCGGCGGTGACCTACTCTCCCACACCCTCCCGAGTGCAGTACCATCGGCGCGGGGAAGCTTAACTTCCGGGTTCGGAATGTAACCGGGTGTTTCCTTCCCGCCATAACCGCCGTA
>NZ_JAUZQF010000053.1 GCF_030718205.1 Nonomuraea turcica | reverse complement strand
AGGCCCCGCCGCGACACCACACCCGTCACCCGTCTCTACGTCCGAGGCAAGGGCACCCAGCCCGACGGACGTTAAGCATCTCCCGATGACAAACGGTTAAGCATGTCCTGGGACCTCACATTGACACCCGCAGGTGAACAAGTGTCGGCCCCGCGCTCGCGGGGATGGTCCGGACGGCCGCATGATCGGAGTCGAGATCATCACGTCGGCCCCGCGCTCGCGGGGATGGTCCGGAGATGCGCCGCTGGCGGCCAGCCCTGGGGGCGTCGGCCCCGCGCTCGCGGGGATGGTCCGCCGAGGAGGCCTCAGCGGCTCTCGGGAACGTCGTCGGCCCCGCGCTCGCGGGGATGGTCCAGTACGAGCGCCTCGCCGCGCTCGTGCAGGACAGTCGGCCCCGCGCTCGCGGGGATGGTCCGCGTCTTGATCCCCATTGCTAGACATCTCCACCGTCGGCCCCGCGCTCGCGGGGATGGTCCCTGGGGCAACGCACGTGGCACGATCCGAGGCGCGTCGGCCCCGCGCTCGCGGGGATGGTCCCCTGTAGGCCATGCGGTCGCACTTCAGCGTGTCGTCGGCCCCGCGCTCGCGGGGATGGTCCGGACGTCTTCAAGTACTACGTGCCGCCGCCGGCGTCGGCCCCGCGCTCGCGGGGATGGTCCGGGACCACCTCGCCTGCCAGCGGGGCGGTGAGGGTCGGCCCCGCGCTCGCGGGGATGGTCCTGGTCGCGGTGGCCGGACGTGCGGGAGCGCGCCGTCGGCCCCGCGCTCGCGGGGATGGTCCCGGCCAGACCTTCGCCGTGCAGATGGCCCGCGCGTCGGCCCCGCGCTCGCGGGGATGGTCCTGGGCAGCGGGGGCGGGGGGAGAGCCACCGACCGTCGGCCCCGCGCTCGCGGGGATGGTCCCACACCGTCAGCAAGGGCAAGCCGGTGTGCTACGTCGGCCCCGCGCTCGCGGGGATGGTCCACCAGCTACACGTTCGGCCAGGGCCTAAACGGCGTCGGCCCCGCGCTCGCGGGGATGGTCCTCCTCCTCAGTCCACTCGGCGTCGTGGGTGACAGTCGGCCCCGCGCTCGCGGGGATGGTCCGGACGAACGCGGCCAGGTCTACATCGACCTCCAGTCGGCCCCGCGCTCGCGGGGATGGTCCGCCGCAGAACGGCCGCGACGAGGTTGCGGCCTGGTCGGCCCCGCGCTCGCGGGGATGGTCCTACCAGAGCATCCTTTGGACGAACACTCTTAAAGTCGGCCCCGCGCTCGCGGGGATGGTCCCTGGCCGTATGCGCCGGCGTACGCCTTGGTGATGTCGGCCCCGCGCTCGCGGGGATGGTCCCACGTACAGGTTGTCGGCGCCGCCCTTCCCGGTGTCGGCCCCGCGCTCGCGGGGATGGTCCCTGTCCACCGCCAGGATCGAGACGAGGAGGACGGTCGGCCCCGCGCTCGCGGGGATGGTCCGACCCACGAGCCGATCATTGAGCTGGGAAACGGGTCGGCCCCGCGCTCGCGGGGATGGTCCTCACATCCCGCCGCCCCCAACACCTGAACCACCGTCGGCCCCGCGCTCGCGGGGATGGTCCCTCGATGTCATCGAACGCCGCGCGGGCGTGATCGTCGGCCCAGCGCTCGCGGGGATGGTCCCTCGATGTCATCGAACGCCGCGCGGGCGTGATCGTCGGCCCAGCGCTCGCGGGGATGGTCCGAGTGGATCCCCTTCCTCGATGCTCAGCTCACTGTCGGCCCCGCGCTCGCGGGGATGGTCCGGCCGCGCCGGCGGAGACGACGCCGCCGTTCAAGTCGGCCCCGCGCTCGCGGGGATGGTCCCGATCACAGCCTGCCTTGACAGGTTCCGGGTGCGTCGGCCCCGTGCTCGCGGGGATGGTCCTTCGCGCCTGCTGCCCTGACTGCCCGCCACACCGTCGGCCCCGCACTTGCGGGGATGGTCCAGTACAGACCCCCTACACAAGCGGCGGGTACAGAGTCGGCCCCGCGCTCGCGGGGATGGTCCTAGTGTCCCTCCGTCGAGGATCTCCCGCGCCATGTCGGCCCCGCGCTCGCGGGGATGGTCCCCAGGCTGCGTAGATGTCAGCCGTAGTCAGCTTGTCGGCCCCGCGCTCGCGGGAATGGTCCGCCAGCACCCTTGGCCACCTGGCCGATTTCCTTGTCGGCCCCGCGCTCGCGGGGATGGTCCTTGTATTTCAGTCCCCGCCCCGGGGACGCACGTCGGCCCCGCACTCGCGGGGATGGTCCCGGGGAGATCTTGCGGACTCGGCAGACCGGCTCGTCGGCCCCGCGCTCGCGGGGATGGTCCCATCACCCCGCCGACCGGCTACACCGAGCGTGGGTCGGCCCCGCGCTCGCGGGGATGGTCCGCGTGCGGTGTCGCCCAGGTTGTTGGGGGTGAGGTCGGCCCCGCGCTCGCGGGGATGGTCCGAACACGTCCGTGTCCGCGGGGGTGAGGACGGCGTCGGCCCCGCGCTCGCGGGGATGGTCCTGACCACCGGCACGTCCCCGGGTGAGCCGTATCGTCGGCCCCGCGCTCGCGGGGATGGTCCGAGTCGCGCGAATCTCACTGTAGCTATCCCTCTGTCGGCCCCGCGCTCGCGGGGATGGTCCTGAGGCTTCCTTTCACGGGTTGTGACCACAGGAGTCGGCCCCGCGCTCGCGGGGATGGGGTGGGCGCCGAGGTGGAGACTGCCGTCGCCGTCGGCAGCCCCGCGCTCGCGGGGATGGTCCGTGGTCGACATGGTGGCCTTGGATGCCAAGCCAGTCGCCCCCGCGCTCGCGAGGATGGTCCGTCCTGGGCGAGCATCGTTCGCATCTTTATAGAGTCGGCCCCGCGCTCGCGGGGGTGGTCCGCAGAGAAGGCCGTCTCTCACTCGAGGAAGAAACTCGGCGTCAGCCCCGCGCTCGCGGGATGGTCCGTCGCCGGACGCAGGCGGGCCGAAGGCCATGGCGTCGGCCCCGCGCTCGCGGGGATGGTCCGCCTCCGGATACGGGTCGTCGTCGCGAGGCCGCGTCGGCCCCGCTCGCGGGGATGGTCCGGGTCGGCAAGACCTACGGGCTGGAGCCCGGGGGTCGGCCCCGCGCTCGCGGGGATGGTCCCCGACCAGCACGGCCCACACCGCCCGCAAACTCGTCGGCCCCGCATCACCGCGCTCCTTGGCGCCGTCTCTTCATCGAGGCCACAGCTTGTGCCGCCGCCGTAATGGACCAGCCGGTCGCGGCGCTCCTGGGCGCCGCCCTTCATCGAGGCTCGGCCAGCCCTGTTGCGACCTCAATTTGGGAGACCGTGAGGAGACCGGCAGTCTGAGACGACCCTGGTTTGATTCGGCATCCTCGACATGCTTCAACCATCAGACGCCGCGCCTACCTGCGCCAATGCCGGAGAGTGACACAGCCCGGCATCGCCCGACACGCTGATCCACGGACTCATAATCCGTGGGTCGTGGGTTCAAGTCCCACCCGCCCTACTCTTTCACTGTACTGTTCCGGCTGATGCTGGACAGTTCGTCTCCGGCTGATGGTTGACAGTGTTCCGCCTGATGGGCGACACCGGTTCCGGCTGATGCTTGACACCCTCTGAGCATGAGGGAGTTGAGCGTGGCAGAGCAGAGATACAAGGCCGTGCTGGCGGTGATCAGCGACGGCCGGACCGTCACCGAGGTGGCCCGGGCGGTCGGGGTGTCCCGGCAGAGCCTGCACGCCTGGCTGGCCCGCTATGAGGCGGAGGGCCTGGAGGGCCTGAAGGATCGATCGCATCGCCCCCACTCGTGCCCGCATCAGATGCCGGGCGCGATGCAGGCACTGGTGCTGGAGCTGCGCCGGCAGCACCGGTCCTGGGGGCCGAAGCGGATCGCTGCGGAGATCGCCCGGCGCGACCCGGTGGAGGCACCGAGCGTCTCGGCGATCTACCGCTGCCTGGTCCGGGCGGGGCTGATCGAGCCGGATCAGCGGCGCCGACGCCGCAAGGACTGGAAACGCTTCGAACGAGCCCGCCCGATGGAGCTGTGGCAGATGGACCTCATCGGCGGCTTCCTGCTGGCCGATGGCGGCCACGCCAAGGCACTGACCGGCATCGACGACCACTCGCGGTACTGCGTGACGGCGAGCTTGATGCCCCGCGAACGCACCAGGCCGGTGTGCGAGGCCCTGCTGGCGGCCCTGAGCAGGCACGGGGTTCCCGAGCAGATCCTCACCGACAACGCCAAGGTGTTCACCGGCCGGTTCTTCACTCCGCCGACCGAGGTACTGTTCGACCGGATCTGCCGGGAAAATGGCATCGAACACCTGCTCACCGCGCCCCGCTCGCCGACCACCACCGGGAAGATCGAACGCTTCCACCGCACGTTACGCGCCGAGTTCGACACCAGCCAGACCTTCTCCTCGCTGCGCACGGCGCAGCAGGCGCTGGATGAATGGGTGGACCACTACAACACCAGCCGCCCGCACCAGTCGCTGGATGAAGCCACCCCGGCCAGCCGCTTCCACCCAGCCACCCACCCGACCACCCATTTGCCCACCGCGGTGCCCGCACCGGCCGGGCCCGATCGCAGCGGGCAAGGCTGGGTAACGCGCAAGGTCGCCGCCAACGGCGTGGTCTGCGTCGCCTGGCAGCAGATCAGCGTGGGCCAGCACCGCGCCGGGCAGCGATGCGACGTGCTGGTCACTGACCAGCTGCTGCAGTTGTGGATCGGAGAAGAACTCCTCAAGACCGTGGCCCGCACCAGCAGCGGGCCCATCCGCAAGAAGAACGCCGAAGGAAGCGGCCGCCGCCATGACGCCCGCCGCTGACCCCGCGGCGACACCAGGAGTAGGCCGCGCAGCATACGGAGCCGTCCTCTCCGGCCTCAAGGGTCGCTGCCGCGATCGCCTCCGGCGACGGCCACGGGCCGCCCTTGACCCCGGAGCCTCCACGGCCCCATGGTCAGGTCATACGGGCAGGCAACAGCCTGCCCCAGCACGCGCGCGGCTCACATCACCAGACCAAGGACAGCACGAACCACTAATCAAGAGTGTCAAGCATCACCCGACACCGAAACGTCAACCATCACCCGACTCTGAACAGCCCTACTCTTTCGCCGCAGTCTCCACCTGCGGATTCCTTGATCTGCCTGAATCCGTGGGCCGCGATGATCGCCTAGGTGAGACCGAAATGAGACCGCCGGTCGCGGACTCGCCCTCCAGCTGAACGGTCCGCGGCACCAGCCTGACGCTCGCCTCCGCCGCCTCCCGGGCCACTTCCGGCAGCACCGTCGTATACAAGTCGGCAGTGATCGACAGGGAACTGTGCCGCAGCATTTGCGACGTCGTCTTCATGTCGTTCCCCGCCGCCAACGACAATGTGGCCGCGCCGTGGCGAAGGTCGTGCAGCCGGATCGGCGGGAGGCCCGCCGCGAACGTCAACCGCTCGAAATGCTCACTCACCCAATCCGGCTTCAACTCCGCGCCGTTCTCCTTCGTGAAGATGCGGCCGGTCTCTACCCACGTCTCCCCACAGCGGGGAGGGCCTTCGGCATCGGTAGAACCAAGGCCCACGAACTCGCACGCAACGGCACGTTCCCCTGTCCAGTCCTTCGAGTCGGTAACACCTACCGCGTCGGCCGAGCCGCCATCCTCAGCTCACTTGGCATCGACGACCCTGCACTCATCCCTGCAACCCCCGCTCAGGCGATCGACATCGCCTCCTGACGCATCGGTCCCTAGAGCTAGACCTGAGCCGCGCGTACCCCCCACAACACAACCGGTGCTGTCCTGTCAGCGCCGCGACCTAGCTGTGACGCCCCCGCCAATGCACGAGATGTAGCGGCCTCGCAGGGTGATCGCGTCCGCCGCCACCACAGCGGCGGCTGACGCCTCGACTGGGCCGAACTCGGCCTGAGCGTCCTGCAGCATGCCTGCTCGGGGTGGGCAGCTCGAACACGGCCCGGGTGCCCCTGGCCCGGTTCCTAGCCGACGGCGAGGCCCCCGATCACGAAGAGTTCCAGACCTCGCCCGCGGGCCGCGAGTTCGCCAGGCGTAGCGCTGTGGCATGGGGCGAAGCTCACCTGGCCGCCGGCGGCGATCCGGATCACGTGGCGGCCGCGGTCAAGGCCACCACCGCGTTCTACGTCCCCGGAGGCAACGAGCGATGAAGTACACCACCTCGATCGAGAGAGACCTGCCCCGCGAGAAGGTGGTCCAGCTGATCTCCGACCCGCCGCAGATGCCAAAGTGGCTGCGGGGCCTGGTGCTGCACGAGCCGGTGAACGGGGTGCACGGCCAGCTCGGGACCACCTCGCGAGTTATCTTTGGTGACTCTCAGTCGTTCGGCAAGTACTTTAAGTAGTGTGGGCGGCTACTTGACGCACAGTATCTGGGGGTCCGTACGGCATGTTGGGCAGGTCGGATGCCGTGGCGGCCGGAGCGCCGTGATACACAACCGACGTGCAAAACATCTTGGAGTTCCCCGAGGTCCTGCGGCTGATCGAAGACCGCTCGGCCGCGTTCCGCGCCGCGATCACGTCCGCCCCCGACCTTGACGTCCAGGTCCCGACCTGCCCGGACTGGACGCTGCGCGAACTGGCGCAGCACCTCGGCGACGGCCGCCGCCGCCAGGCCGCCATCGTCGCGGCGGGCCCGGACGCTGAGCCCCCGGCGAGGACGGACCCGAAGGGCGCCCCGACCGCGCCCCGCGATCGCGAAGCCCTGGACGCCTGGCTCGCCGAGTCGACCGAGCTCATGCTCGACGCGATGCGCGAGGCCGGCCCGGACCGCGGCTGCTGGACCTGGTGGGGCCGCTCGCAGGCCCCGCAGACCAGCGGAGCCGTAGCCCGGCACCAGATCCAGGAGATCGCCGTCCACACCTACGACGCCCAGCTCACCCAGGGGGCCGCACAGCCGCTGCCGACGGACGTCGCGGTCGAGGGCGTCGACGAGTTCCTGACGACCGTCGCGGCGACGACCGTCCCCTGGCCGTTCAAGTCGGCGACCATCGACCTGCACACGACCGAGGGCCGCTCCTGGCGCTTGACCCTCGACGCCGACGGCGTCCGCTGCGACGACCTCGCCGCCGACGCGGAGCCGGGCAACATGGCGATGCGAGCCGCAGCGAGCGATCTGGTCCTCTACTTCTACGAGCGCGTCCCGCTCGACGGCCTGGAGACCACCGGCGACACCGAGCCGATGGAGCAGCTCGCAGACTGGGACCCGAACGCGTAAAACGCGCACTTGTGACGCATCTGTCGGTGGTGCGCGCTCCAGCGGGCGCCATTGGGCCCGAGGTTGCGGACATCGCGCGGCTGCGGGCAGACTGCGGGCCTGCTGTTCACCGAGGTCGTCATCAGGCTGGACCTCAGCAACGACGACGCCATCACGCCCGCGGCCACGATGCAGGTGATCGAGCCGGTGGCCGTCCTGCTGCAGGAGTTGCCCGAGCAGGACCGGCAGGCTCTGGCCGAGGCGATCCACCAGTTCTGGCAGCAGGAGAGCGACCCCGAGCGGCAGCTCACGGCCTGGGAAGCGCCCGGAACGCCGGGCCTGCTGGCCTGAGGGGACATGGGCGTCTGGAGCATCCTTGTGAGCCAGGTTCCCAGACGCCCGCGCCTTCGCGAGCCGGCTCCCCCTCCAGCAGCCGACCGCTCACCTCATGCACAACAGTAGCGGACTGACTACACAGAGTGACAGTGGTGTTGGGATGCTCCGGCAAAGGACGGCCCGCAGGCGCCCCTCGACCGCTACGGCCGGTCCCTGGCCGATCTCATCACCATGGTCGGCGAGCTGCGCAAGCGCGAGATCGGCTTCACCAGCCTGCACGAGAACCTCGACACCACCACCCCCGGCGGCCGGCTCATCTTCCACGTCTTCGCCGCGCTGGCCGAGTTCATCCGCGAACTCATCGTCGCCGGCACCCGCGAGGGCCTGGCCGCCGCCAAGGCGCGCGGCCGCACCGGCGGCCGGCCCACCGTCGTCACTGCCGAACTGCTGCGCGCCGCACGGGACATGCTGCCCAACCCTGAGAACTCGATCACCTCGATCGCCAGGCTGCTCGGCGTCTCGCCGGGCACGCTGTACAACCACATCCCCGACCTGCAACAGCTCCGCGCCGGCCAGGCCACAGCCGCTCTCGAGCTCACCACCCCGCAGGCATCCCCGTGATCGCCTGGCTGGGGCCCGCCGACTTCCCCCAGCATCGTCGCGACACGCTGCTGCGCCGCCTGGCCTGGGAGGCCGGCACCGACGGCCCCGCGGCCCTGGCGGAGCTGGTCGCCGTGCGCGCGGCTCAACCCTGCCGGGTCCCCGCCGGATCCGCCGCGCTCACCGCCGCGGTCGCGGTGCTCGGCGACGACGGCCGCTACCACCTGCGTCTGGGCACGCGATACCTCTGTGCCCAGACGTGGCGTGGACGGAAGAAGCCGCCTCCTCCAGCCCTGCCGCACTGTCGGTTGCAGATCACGCTGTCGGTGTCCGCGTGTTGTTGTCGGTGCTCGTGTCCGTGTTCAGCTTGAGTTGTCGGATTCCGCCTTCGGCTCCGATCTTGGTGTTGCAGAATGTCTGCATGGTCTCGGTTGTGCAGAACGTGGCGATCGATTGTGCGGACGCCTACGAACTCGCCCGGTTCTGGAGCGAGGTAACCGGCTGTCCCATGCATCCCGAGGACAGGCCCGGAGATGAGGAGACGCAGGTTCTGCTACCAGAGGGGCCGCTGCTGCACTTCAACCAAGTGCCGGAGCCCAAGACGATCAAGAACCGACTCCACCTCTGCCTGCGTCCGGAGACCTCGCGCGAAGAGGAGGTCGACCGCTTACTGAGGCTGGGCGCCACCTTCGTCGCCGACCGCCGCGGCCCCGAGGGCACGGGCTGGGCCGTTCTCGCCGACCCCGAGGGCAACGAGTTCTGTATCCTCCGCAGCGAGTCCGAGCGGGCCGCGACAACCCCGTGAGGCTCCACTCCCGATCCTCCGTCGGCCTTCAGGAATACGCCCTCATCGACAGGAAGACCTGAACGACTCCACTCGAACCCGTTCGGACAGAGGTGTCGTGCCGCCGGTCAGCACGCTTCTTTCCGCCAACTTCTTCCGGAAGGGACACGCACGAGCAATGGTGCAAGTGGTGGAGCGCGGACGGACAGCACTATCGAATCAACCCGCCCCCCGGCACCCTGCCGCAGGAGGGCCACCCCGGCAGCAGGACCGTGCGATGGGCGGTGCTCGCCCTCGGCCCCGAGGCCGACCCCGCTCTCGTCACGGCGCGAGCGGTGCCCGGTCCGCCAGGACGACGGACGATGGCCTCCCTTCCAGGGGCCTGTTCTGGGACCGATCATCAGGGCCCTGATCGAGGCGCTGGGCCCCGCCTGCCACGTCTGCCGAAGCGCGAGCGGCGTGTTCGTCGACCACAACCCCGACAACCTCCAAGTCCGCGGGCTGCTGTGTCGGCACTGCAACACCTGGCTGGAGACCTGCCCCCACTCCTTGGGCTGCGCCTGGGGCGACTACCTCAACAACCCGCCGGCCGCCCACCTCGGCCTCACCTACCCCCGAGCCGCGATCAGTCGCAAACCCCGGCGATCCGGCGCGTGAGGCGCTCAAGCATCACGGCGCGGTGCTCCAGGAACGGCAAGGTGGCGCCAGAGCAAGGCACAGCATCGGTCGCGCAGGGCGAAAGCGTCGCCGGCTCGTGGCACGCTGCGGTGATGTCGGGATTCACACGCGACACCCAGCGCTACGGCGACAAGCTCGTGTACGAGGCCCTCGGCTCGAAGTGGCGCCGCTACCACGACACCCACTGCGGGTGCGGCCTGAACTGGGTCACCGAGCACGCCGAACCGGCCGGATTCACCGTGGTGCGCTCCGGCACCGGCTGGGTTGCCCTGACCGGCCCGGGCCTGACCGAGGACGTCGACGAATCCGCACTGACCACCGATGCCCTCTGGAAGGCCGTCACCGGCAAGCCCTGCACGGGCTGGGTCGAGTCGGTGCACATCGTCGACCGGAGCCAGGCCGCGCCCAAAGACCGCAAAAGAACCGCTGGCGACCCTGCGGCCCGTCGCGAACGTCCAGCCAAAGCTGCGCCAGAGCCAGCCACCGACAAGCAACTGAAGTACCTCACCACCCTGGTCGGCAAGGTAGGGCACGAGCGATTCGATGCCGCGTTCAACGCCGTGGTCCAAGGAACCGAGATCGCGCCGCGCGGAACTGACGAGAAGACCGGTCAGGCACTGCGGCGGTTGACCAAAGCGGCAGCGCGCAAACTGATCACCACCCTGGTCGGGCCCTGACGCCTCCCAGAGATCACCACCCGCGTACGGTCACAAAGAGTAGCGGCAGTTACTCGGCGTTACTTTGCGGCTGGTGACACGGACCCGAGCGGGGGGCCGTCGAGGGGGTCAGCCCACATAAGCCGTGGTCGGGAACTCGAAGTCGGCGGGGTCTCCGTCGCCGCCGGTCACCATCGGGAAGTAGTTGGAGGACGGACGGCTGTTCGGGGTGCTGACCGACCGCGACATCGTCGTACGCGCGATCGCGCGCGGCCTGTCGCCCGTGCTGGTGTCGGGTACGTCTCCATTGTCGGCGCGGGCGCGCACGCCACGATTCTGTGGTAAGAGCACACCACCCCTGAAGTCGACCATGACCATCGGCGAACTCGCCACAGGTTCAGGCTGCCCACGCTGGTGCTGCGCCACTGGGAGGGTGTCGCCCTCCTGGCCGTGGAAAGGCATCGCGGCGGTGAACGCCGGTACGGCGCCGCGTATATGCGGCGAGTGGCGATGATCCTGATGGGCATGGAAGCCAGGCTGGGTCTGCGCGAGCTCTCCCAAATGCTCGCCTCTCTGGCCCGATGCCACATACGGACCTGATCAGGGCGCACATCGAGGCGCGGATTCCCGCACCCTGCCGAGACCGCCCGGACGCGTGAAGCAACGCCCTTTGCGACAGAGCGGTTCAGGTCAGGTCGAGGCGGGACAGCTCGCGGCGGGAGCGGATGCCGAGCTTGCGGAAGGCACGGTAGAGGTGGTGCTCGACGGTACGCGGGCTGAGGAAGAGCTGGGCGGCGATCTCCCGGCTGGTGCCGCCGTCCGCGGCCAGCCGGGCCACCTGAAGCTCCTGAGAGGTGAGCCGATCCCGTGGGTCGGCGGCGGTCGGCTTGGCCGGGACGAGCGTCTCCCCGGTCGCCTTGAGCTCGGTGCGCGCCCGTTTCAGCCAGGGCGTCGCACCGAGCCGCTCGAATGTCCTCAAGGCGGAGCGCAGGGACGCCCGCGCGTCGCCGCGTCGCCGGGCGCGGCGCAGCCACTCGCCATAGAGCAGTTGGGTACGTGCATGTTCGAACGGCCGGTGCGCATTCTCGTGGGCGTGGAGAGCGCGAAGGTAGTCGTCCTCGTCGTCGGTCAGCAGGGCCCGGACGCGAGCGGTGAGCGCGTGCGCCCACGGCTGCCGCCCCGCCTGGGCCCACGCCTCCAGCCGGCGCAACGGTTCCTCGGCCCGGGTCGGCTCGCCCAGCCGTATGGCGGCCTCGGCCTGGTCGGCGCCTGCGGCGACGAGCGCGGAGGCGTGGCGCAGCGGCCCTCGCGTGGCCGTCTCCAGCCGGTCCAGTGCCGCCTCGTAACGGCCCAGCCCCACATCGAGCAGGCTGAGTGCAATGAGGCCCGTCATGCCGCCGGTGTCGAGTTCGTTACCCGCCAGGCGCACGCAGCGCTCCTCGTCCCCTTCGATGGCGGCGACCCTGGCCAGGACCGCGTTCAGCCGCGCCACCCGCTGCCGCAGCCCTGTATCACGGACGATCCGTACGGCTTCGGCCACGGATGCCTCGGCGTCCCGGTGCCGTCCGGCCTGTACCTGCACACCGGCCAGGTCCTGCAGCACCTGCGGCAGCGCGCCCACGAGCCCGTGACGGCGGCAATGCGCCGCCTGAGCCTCGGCCAGCTCGGCAGCGGTCGCGTCGTCGCCGAGAATCATGGCGCAGAAGGTGGCCCAGGTCATGGTGATGTCGGCGGACGGCGTCGCCGCGCCGTTGAGCCAGTTGGTCATGGAGCGGGACGTATTCGCCAGGAACTCCGCCAGCAGCGGCAGCCCGCGGGCGTAGTCCTCCTCCATGAGATGCGCCATCCCCAGCACCATCGGGTCAGTCCGGCCCAGTGCGCGTAGCCGTCCGGCCGCGTCCCGCAGGGAGTCCCGGTCACCGCTGAACCACGCGTATCCGGCGCTGGTGCGCAGCATGGTCACGGCCGAGTCCACGCCTGCGTGGGCGGACCGTTCGACCAGCAACCGGGCGGCGCGTCGCCGCTCACCCAGCTCGAACTCCACGGCAGCGCGCACGCGCGCCAGCCGGGCCAGCGACCCGGGATCGTCCACCAGCTGCTCGGCTTGGTCGGCCAGGTGTGCCGCCTGCGCGGCGTGCCCGGCGGACAGCGCGAGCGAGGCCGCCTCACCCAGCCGGTCCGCCCGCTCGCGTAGGCCGGGGGTGAGGTTCGCGGCCTGCTCGTACAGGCCGGTCGCGGCGGCGTACGCGGTGCGGGCGCGGGCGCGCTCGGCGGCGCGGGCGATCTCCGCGGCTACGTCTTCGTCGGCGGAGGTGGTGGCGGCGGCGAGATGGCGGGCACGGCAGTCCTCGTCGGTCGCAGCCTCCGCCAGCGCTTGGTGTACGGCGACTCGCCGCGCGAGCGGCGCCCCCTGGTAGGCGGCAGTGCTGATGAGGGGATGGCGGAAGGTGACGACGTTCGCGGTGACCTCGACGAGCCCGGCCTTCTCGGCCTCTTCCAGGTCCTCCAGGGCCACTCCGAGCGTGGCGGCGGCGCCCAGAAACGTCGGCAGGTGGCCGCGCGCTTCGGCGGCGGCCGTCAGCATCATCAGGCGGGTCCTTTCCGGCAGTTGCCCGATCCGCGACCGGAAGGACTCGAGCACCCGGTCGGTCACCGGCATGGGCCCGGCGATGGTGTGGTACCGGCGCGCCGCGGCGAACTCGATCAGCGCCAGCGGGTTGCCCGCCGACTCTTCGATCACCTGCTCACGCGAGGCAGGCGTGAGCCCCCGATCCTCTAGCAACCGTGCGGCGTCCTCCGGCGGCAGCCGCGACGGCCGTAGCTCCGGCAGTCCCGTCGCGGGAAAGCCCTCCTCCCGCGTGGCGAACAGCATCGCCACCCCTTCGGCAGCCAGCCGGCGCGCGGCGAAAAGCAGTGCGTCCGCGCTCGCCCGGTCCAGCCACTGCGCGTCGTCGACCAGGCACAGCAACGGGCCGTCGCTGGCCACCTCCGCCAGCAGTGTCAGCACGGCCAGCCCCGACAGGAACCTGTCGCCTCCGCCCGTCCCTCCGTCGCCGAGCACCGCGCGTAGCGTCCGCGTCTGCGGCCCCGGCAGCGCGTCGAGCCGGTCCCGCACCGGCCAGACCAGCTGGACCAGCCCCGCGAACGCCAGATCGGCCTCCGCCTCGACGCCGGTGACCCGTAGCGTCGTCAGACCCGCGCCGCCCGCGTACTCGCCGGCCCACGCCAGCAGCGCGGACTTGCCGATCCCCGGCTCGCCGCGCACGACGAGGCCGCCGCTCCGACCGGCGCACGCCGCGTCGACCAGGTCCCTGATCGCCGCCTGCTCGCTCGTCCTGCCGTACAGCACCAGCAATCCCCTGTCCGTAGGTACGTACGACCCCATCCTCCGTACACAAATACGGAAACTGTACCGATTCGCCCCGTAAACCCCCGCCCATAGCGTCGGACCAGCCCGAACACCCGTACGCGCAAGGGAAACCGACGTGAACCAACTCCACCAACCCGTGACCGTGGGCCAGCTGACCCTGCCCAACCGCCTCGTCATGGCGCCGATGACCCGCAGCCGCGCCCGCGGCGGCCTGGTCCACGACCTGACGGCCGAGTACTACGGCCAACGCGCCAGCGCGGGCCTGATCATCACCGAAGGCACACAGCCCTGCGTGCTCGGGCAGGGCTACATCGACACTCCCGGCCTGCACGCGCCGGAACAGGCGGCGGCCTGGCGGCGCGTCACCGACGAGGTGCACCGGCGCGGCGGCCGCATCTTCGTCCAGCTCATGCACTCCGGACGGATCGGCCACCCCATCCTCTATCCCAGCGGCGAGCTGCCGATGGCGCCGACGCCGATCCCCTCGGGGGAGCGGCTGTACACCCCCGACGGGCTGCTGGACCACCCCACGCCGCGTGAGATGACCATGGCGGACATCGCCCGCGCCGTCGAGGACTTCGCGACGGCGGCCCGGTACGCCCTGGACGCCGGGTTCGACGGAGTCGAGCTGCACGGGGCGAGCGGATACCTGATCCACCAGTTCCTGTCGGACAACACCAACCGGCGCACCGACGCCTACGGCGGTTCGGTGGACAGACGCATCAGATTCGCCGTCGAGGTGGCCCAGGCGGTTGGCGACGCGATCGGCGCCGCGCGCACCGGGCTCCGGATCTCGCCCGGCATTACCTACAACGGCATGGACGAGAGCGACTCCGAGACCCTCTACCCCGAGCTGGCACGCGCGCTCGCCCCGCTGGGCCTGGCGTACTTGCACGTCTCAGAGAACGACACGCGCGCCATCACCAAGCTGCTGCGCGCCGAATGGCCCGGCACGCTCATCCTCAACCCGCACTCCAGGGGCGGCGACGACCCCGCGACCTCCGAGGAAGGCCTCGAAGCGGTGCGCTCCGGCCTCGCCGACGCAATCTCCTACGGGCGGCTGTGGCTGGCCAACCCCGACCTGCCCGCCCGGATCGCGGCGGGCGGTCCCTACACCGAGGCTGACCCCGCCACCTTCTACGGCGGCGACCACCGGGGCTACACCGACTATCCGGCGCTGACAGAAAAGGCTCCCCGATGACCAGCGACTCGACCTCCCGGCCCGTCGGCGACCCGGAGGCCTCCGGATCGGCCGCAGACAAGACGTTCGCGGTACACGATCGCATGAGAGGCCCGGGTTCAGACGGCGCCGGTGCCGGCGGGCGGGTGAAAGGTCCGGATTCGGACAGGGCCGGTGCCGCGGGGCGGGTGAGCGCGATGCCTCCGGCGGAGGACCATGCCGTTCCTACAGGCGAGCCGGGTCGCAGGGTACCGGCCGGATGGCTGGCGGTGCTGGCCGGGCCGTTGTCGTTCGGCATCGCCGGGCCCTCCCTGATCCTCACCGACGTCGCCCGCGACCTCGGCCACACGCCCGCTGCAGTGACGTGGATCGTCACCGCATTCGGCTGGGCCATCGCGGTCGGTACCCCCCTGATGGCCGCACTGCAGAGCCGCCGCGGCACCCGCACGGCTCTGACCGCCTGCGCCGCGCTGGTGCTGCTGGGCGGGATCCTGATCCTGGCCATACCGGTGCTGCCGGTCCTCGTGACCGGCAGCGCTCTCCAAGGGCTCGGCACGGCCGGGCTCACCACCATCGGGATGAGTCTCGCGGGCTCGGCTCGCACGATGGGACTGGTCACGGCGTCGCTGGCGACGGTCGGCTCCGCCGCGCCCCTGGCAGGCGACGTGGTCGCGGGCCTGCTGGGCTGGCGGGCCGCGCTGGCGCTGCCCGTGCTCAGCTTGCTCGCCCTGCCCCCCGTGCTGCGCCGCCGACCTGCCACGCCGCTGTCCGCAGCCCGGTTCGATCTGCCAGGCGCGGCTCTGCTGACCGCTCTGGTAACGGCGCTGGTGTTCGTGCCGCACGCCTGGCAGGTCGCCACCCCCGTCGCGGTGGCCGCCGGGATGGCGTTCCTCGTGTGGCTGCGGCACCGGCCGGGCGGGTTCGCGCCCGCGGCGGTGGTGCGGTCCCCGGTGTTCCTGGTGGCGGCGGGGACGGCGTTCCTGCTGGCGGCGGTCAACTTCGGGATGATGTACGCCCTGCCACCACTGCTCGCCGAGGGGGCCGGTTGGACCGGCCAGCAGGTCGGCCTGGCCATCACCTGGCCACTGCTGCTCGGCGGGATCCTGTCCTACCTCGTGATCGCGGTTACGGCCAGGGCACCGTTCCAGCTCCTCATCGCGATCTTCGCCGCGTCGGCAGGGGCGGGAATCGTGCTGGCTGGTCTGAACGTCCCACCCTTCGCGCTGCTCATGGCTCAGGCCCTCACCTCGATCGCCGCCGCCTCCGGGCAGGGGGCACTCGCCACGCGCGCCGGGGCGGCCGTGCCGGACGGCGCACGACCCGCCGCGATGGGCCTGTTCAATCTGGCCTACCTCCTCGGCGCCGCCTTCGGCCCGGCAATCGCCACGCTGTTCCTGGCCTGACCCCCGCAGAGCCAGGAGCTGGGAACGGTGGGCGGCGTCGTTTGACAGCGGCCTGTCGGCGCCGTTGATGCCGGGCCGGAACAATCGACGATGCTAAAGAGGCAGGCAAGATTTTCCTCGAGCTCGCCGCGATCATGGTCCAAGAACAGGGACAACGGGATGCCCGTCAGCCTTATCCAGCGCTCACCACGTCTTGCGACAGACCATATGAGTCCGCCAGCCAGGCCGCCGACTTCCCGCAGAGGGTGCGACATGGGCCAAGGTGTATGAGCTCCGCCCAGCCAGAGCCAGCGGAACCATCGGCCCACCCGCACGTCTACAGGATCGGCCTCGGCGAGTTCGACTGCTTGAGCGGGCGTGAGTCGACCGAAGGCGTGGCGAAGGAGCAGTGACTTGACGCGCCAGAGATTCTTGCAGCTCAACCTGGTGATCAGTACCGCGTACAGGTCGGTGCGCAGGAACACCATGCATTGCCAAACCATTGGAAGATCAGGATGAAGGTCAAGGCGGCGAGCAGCGGCACGTCGGCGACCATCTGCGCGAACAACAGGACGGCCAACATGACCGACGCCTCCGCCGTGGCACCGACCACAACAGCGACAGATCCGTCTCGAAGACTAAGAAGGCCATCCGCCGGTCTACACCGAACCGGGAAGGGATGTTGAGGGCATGTGCGGCCAACCCGTGCCAGCACTCGTGGATCGCGACGAAGATGAGCTGGATGGGATAGAGCAGCAACGCGCTCAGGCCGATGTCGCTGAAGGCGAGGGCGTCCTCGGCAGGATGCGGGCGCATCGACGGTATGAGGATGAGTACGCAAAGACTGAACAGGGCCGCCGCCCCATACACGGTCCAGGCCACTGGTCCGAACAGCGGCCGGGCCAATTCGGGCCGAACCCCGACGAGCCACCGACGCCCCTGTACTGGCGCGGTTGGCGCTGGGTGCTGGGATGGGGACAGAGATGAACGTGCCCGCCTCCGGGTCGCCCACGATGACCTCGTCGCCCTCCTCCACCAGGGTCAACGGACGCAGCTTCACCGGCTGGCCGCTCATGGGGCGCACACCGGGCACTCGGGGTCTCGCGTGATCGCCTGGTAGCGCGGGGTCAGGCCGGTGTGCAAGTCGAGCTGGACGATGGTGCCCGCGGCACGGGGAGGCTCAAATCCTGTGAGGTAGCGAAGTGCTTCGTAGGCCACCAGCGAGCCGATCTGCATCGCCAGCGGGCCGATCACCATGTTGGTTCCCATCATCGCCGCCCTGTTCCGTTTGACGAATGCCTCAGATGTTGGCTCGTCCGCGCTGGGGCGTTCTTGCCAATCACGCAGGAGCGTGAGTGCTAAGCATGGATTGGCAAAGTATAGAAGTACGTACTATTCTGCTCCTTCATAATGAATGATGTAGATATCTATGAGAGCGACTCTGACGGCCTGCTCTACGACCCTCGGGTCAGGGCCGCGATGACCCAGTTCACCGACAGCGACGAAGACCTGCTCACCTTCGAAGCCGGCGCCGCCGTCCGCACCGCCAACCATGCCGTCGAGCGCATGCGCGCCCACGGCGCTCAGGGACGAGGGGTCAGCGCGGGCGCGCTCGACCTGCTGATCCGCCTCAACAACAGCGAGCACGGCATCAGCATCGGCGAGCTGGCCCGGGCCGCCGGGGTCAGCTCCCGCAACGCCACCGGCTTGGTCGACACGCTGGAGCACAACGGGTTGGTCCGCCGGGTCCCCGACCCGACGGATCGACGTTCGGTTCTGGCCGAGATCACACCTGCCGGGCGAGCGTGGATGGAGGCGTTCCGCAAGCCGTCGCAACTTGCCATGCGGGCGATGTTCCACGGGTTCACTCCTGAAGAACTGGTCGTTCTGCGCGACCTGTGCCTGCGGCTAGCCGTCAATCAGCATCACCTCGCCGACCACCTGCGCCAGATCGGACAACAGCCATGAACACGACAGCTCAGGAACAGACCCGTCGCACCGTGCGCGGCTATCACGAGGCCCGCTTCCGCGGCGAGGTGTCCGAAGCGGCAGCGCACCTGGGAGAGCCGTTCCGCTTCCAGAGCCCGTTCATCACCTCCGACGATCGGACGGGCCATCTGGCGACCTTGCCGGGGTTTGTATCCATCGTGACCGGCGTCGAGCTGATCAGCGAGCTGTACGGCGAAGCGGAGGCCACGCTCGTGTACGACGTGCACACCGCGACGCCGGTCGGCACTCAGCGCACGGCCGAGCACTTCCGGCTGGACGGCGACAAGATCGTGTCGATCATGCTGTTGTTCGACGCCTCGCCCTGGCAGCCGATGAAGGCCCAAATCGAGCTATGAAACGACGCGCACCAGGGCCCGTGTCAAAGCGCGAACGACGTTGGCGAGTTTGGCGTCGGTGCACCCGCGACGGCGGCTCGCGGGTGGTTGGGGTGTCGGTGTGCCCCGGGGCAGCCGGAGAAGATGCCACCCACGGGTCGCGGTCGCTGCCTGCCGGCGAGGAGCTGCCCCATCCCGAGAGGAGTTCCCGGCGTCATGGCCTCCATCCGCCACGAGATCATCATCGACGCGTCCCCCGAGCACATCTGGGATGTGCTGCGCGACGTCGGAGCCGTGCACGGGCGCCTGCTGCCGGGCCGTGTCATCGATACCCGGCTGGAGGGCGACCAGCGGTTCCTGACCTTTCCCGACGGGCACGTCATCCGCGAGCTGATTGTCGCGATCGATGACGATTCCCGCTGCTTGGCCTATTCCGTTGTTGAAGGCGCGAGACCCCCGCTCGAGCACCACCACGCCTCATTTGAAGTTCGCCCGGAGGGCGACGAAGCGGGCCGGCTGATCTGGACCACTAACGTGCTGCCACACGCGCAAGCCGCCGAGATCCGCATGCGCATCGAACACGGCGCATGGGAGATGAAGCAGGCGATCGAGGCCGCAGCACGCAGCTGAGCCACCTACCCATGTGAACCCCTGGAAAGGGAAAGTTCGTCGTCAGCCACGGCGACGGCCAGGTCAGCCTTCGCCTCGGCGAGCCTCCGATCCCCATCCCGCAGCCGTTCGCCGAGCTGCTGCTCCGCCACCTCGACCAGCGTCTCAACCTGACCACCGCCACCAATCAGAACTCCCGCTGGCTCTTCCCCGGCCGCCGCGGCGGACAGCCGATGACGACCAAAGCCGTCAAAATGCGCCTCCACGCTCATCAGATTCCGGCACTCAACGGCAGGACCTCGGCGCTTCGCCAGCTCGTCCTCCAAGTGCCGGCACCAGTAATCGCCCGGATGCTGGGCTACAGCGACGAGCAAATCAGCCGCGTCACCTCCGAAGTTGGGAGCCCATGGAGCCGCTATGCCCCAGGCGACGACCACTCTCTGTGACAGTCGTCGGTCTCAGAGCATCGAATAGGCGACACCTGGTTACGCGAGGTCGCCAGTGCAGTTCAGTGCAGTGTTGGACCCGACCCACATCCCACTGATCAACCGGTCGGACCACAGTCGAACGACCAGTGGCCACGGGACTTGAGCTCACTATCGCCACTGGCCGTTAGTTCCGTTGTTGCCTGGGCGTCGATCTCCAGCTCGGCGCCGTACCAGCAGCGTGGTGAACGCCGCCCGCAGCCGCTCGGTTCTGGAGGAGAACCGGCGCAGCCAGCCGCACACCGGCAATAGCACATGCGTCTGCTCGCACGATGAGCAGCGCGAACGGCGGGGACGCACCTCCAGCACCCGGCCACCGAGTCCGCACAACCGCCAGGCCCGGCCGAACCCCCAACTCGTCAGCACCCCGCCGAACGACGGACAGACCGGCTCGCCCGTCTTCAACCGCCGCTCGACGCAGGTCGCGTCGGCCTCTACCGTGACACAGTGCCCTCCGGGGCTCGCCCCCACGGCCCTCCCAAGGACCCCGCCAAGAGAACCGGGAGGGCCGTGGCCTTCTCAACGGACATCGTCACGTTGCCGCCCACCGGAACGCGCTCAACCAAGACGAAACGATCGATCTCCAACCGTCATCGAAAAGACGATCGGAACGCCACAAGCCAGACGCCCATCCTCACCATGGCGTCGCACACGAAACCGGACATCATTCAAGGCCGCCCAAGCATCCCGTCCTCACCTCCGACGACCACCAACCCTGACATCATCCTCAAATTGAGCGGCGCGGAACAGATGGTCAGGACACTCTTCGGGCTGCAGCGTGGCCCCTCGTGCGAACGCGGCGTCGTATGAGGCGTCACCCAGGGCTTGCCGTGCGCGCCTGGAGATGCGGTCGACGTCGTCTCGTTCTCCCTCGGGCAGCGGCACGCCTACCGAGGCTCGCGCGGCGTGGGCGGCCCCCAGCAGCCGAGCCGCGTGGTCGGCGTGACCTGTCAGTGCCTGGGCTCCTGCCAGCCCCTCCAGGGCCAGGGCCACCGCGCGTGGATCGCCGGTGGACCGTGCGGTGGCCAGGCCGTCGAGCTGGAGCTCCCGAGCAAGGCGCGGATCCTCCCGTAGTTCGGCGATGAAACCCAGCTCCGCGAGAATCAGCGCGGGCACGCCCGGCTCGTATCCTGCCTTCCGGTGCAGTGCCAGAACGCTGCGCATGTGGGTCTCGGCGGTGTCGAGGTCGCCTTCCCGCCGGGCGCCCAGGCCGAGCCCGATCTCGGCGAACTGCTCACCGAAAGTGTCCGACTGTTCGATCGCGAGCCGTCGCGCGCGCTCGTGGAATTCCCGTGCCTGCGGGTAGTCGCGCATGAGCAGCGCGATCCGGCCGAGCCCGGCGAGCTGGTAGGAGACCTGTGGCCACAGCTTGAGGTCTTCCGCGATCCGCAGCCCGTCGCGGAAGAGCCGCCTGGCGTGCGGATAGTCGCCGACGATCTCCGCCAGTGTCGCCAGCGGCACCATGGCCTGGAGTTGCCCCCACTGGTCGCCCAGTTCCCGGAACATCGCCAGACTCTGCTCGCCGTCACGGCGCAGCATGTCGAAATCCCCGCGCAGTTTCGCGTAGAACGCACGCGTGCTCAGTGCCGCCGCCGTACCCCAGCGGTCGCCGCTCGAGCGGAACGTCTCCAGCGCGCGATTCAGCAGGTCCTCGCTCTGCGACAGATCGCCCACGCCGTACAGATTGGAGCCGACGAACCACTGCGCTCGTGCCCGGCCCTGCGGGTCGTCGATCTCCTCGTACGGGGCCAGCGCGGCCTCGTACTCGCCGCGCGGGTCGGCGCTGCCGCGGAGCGCCAGCCTGAACCCGCCCCGCCAGGCGGTGGCCCTGGCCACCGGTATGGCGGGCGGGGCGCCGAGCGACAGCGCCGAGGTCAGTGCGCGATCAGCTTCGTGGTTGCGGCCACGCAGCTGCCAGTACCAGGTCAGCGCGTTGGCCAGGCGCAGCGCGCATTCGGCGTCGCGGGCGCGTACGGCGCTGTCGAGGGCGGTGCGCAGGTTGGCGTTCTCGGTGTCCAGAATGCGCAGCCACTGCCGCTGCTCGTGGCCGCGCAGATGCGGCTCGGCGCGCTCGGCCAGGCTCGTGTAGTAGAGCCGGTGGCGCCGCTGGAGATCCTCCAGCTCCCCCGTCTCACGCAGCCGTTCCAGGCAATAGGCGGTGACCGACTCCAGCAGGCGGTAGCGCAGGCCTTCGACGTCTTCGGTCGCCACTACCAGCGAGCAGTCGACCAGCCGGGCCAGCATATCGAGCACCGTGAAGCGGTCCAGGTCGCCGGCGGCGCAGACCTCCTCGGCCGCGGCGAGGGTGCAACCGTCGGCGTGCACGGCCAGCCGCCTCAGCACCGCACGCTCCTGCTCGCCCAGCAGTTCCCAGCTCCAGTCGATCATCGCACGCAGCGTCCGTTGCCGTGCCGGGGTGGTGCGTGTCCCGGCGGCGAGCAGGTGCAGGCGGTCGTCGAGCCGCGCGGCCAGCTCTTGGACGCCCAGCGCCCGTACGCGTGTGGCAGCCATCTCCAGCGCGAGGGGAATGCCGTCCAGCCGCCGGCAGATCCAGGCGACCGCCTCGGCGTTGGACTCGTCGAGGGCGAAGTTGGGCGCGGCCGCCGTGGCCCGCGTCACGAACAGTTCCACGGCGCTGAACCGCAGGAGCGCCTCGGGGGACAGACCGGTCGGCGGCTCGGGACTCAGCAGTGGCAGAACCTCGCGCAGGTGCTCGCCGGTGACGCCGAGCCGGGTCTGGCTGGTGGCCAGGATCCGCAGGCCCGGGCTCGTTGTGAGCAGCTCTTCCGCCAGCTCGGTGACCGGCTCGACCACATGCTCGCAGTTGTCGAAGACCAGCAGCGTCGGCTGGCCGCCGATTGCCT
Source organism: Nonomuraea turcica (assembly GCF_030718205.1). Lineage (GTDB taxonomy): Bacteria > Actinomycetota > Actinomycetes > Streptosporangiales > Streptosporangiaceae > Nonomuraea. The sequence goes on along the minus strand of NZ_JAUZQF010000053.1, from coordinate 14,844 downwards.
GCGCCATCCGGTCGGTCAACGGCCGCGGACGGGAGGCGAAGTGGTCGCGTACGCCGAGGACCGCAGCGACCGCCTCCTGCACATGCGTCGCGGCCGAGACAGCCGGTCGGCCTGGAACGCCCGATCCGGGGACGGCGTCCAGCGCGGCGAACTCGACCAGCCACACCCCGCCCGGGAACCGTGCGCCCGCCCGCGCGGCGGCCGCCAGCGCGAGCTGCGTCTTGCCGACCCCGCCCGAGCCGGTCAGCGTCACCAGCCGGCGCGTGCCGAGCAACTCCAGCAGCTCGTCAATGGCCTCACTCCGGCCGATCAGGTCGGTCAGCGTGACGGGGATGTTCGTCGCCAGACGGGCCGCGCTGGTGACAGGCGGGAGAGCGGCGTTCAGCCCGGGATCCTGGGTGAGGATCGCCTGGTGCAGCGCCGCCAGTTCAGGGCTGGGATCCAGGCCGAGCTCGTCGGCCAGACGCTCGCGCAGCTGCGCGTAGCTGCTCAACGCGGCGCTCTGCCGCCCCGCGAGATACAGCGCCCGCACGTGGGCGGCGCGCAGCCGCTCCCGCAGCGGGTGTGACGCAACCAGGTCGCCCAGCTCGTCGGCGACCAGCGCGTGCTCGCCCAGCTCCAGACGGGTCTCGGCCTGCTCTTCCAGAGCGCTGAGCCGCTGCTCCTCCAGCCGCTGCCTGGCAGCGCGGACGAATTCCTCGTCGGCGAAATCGGCGAACGCCGGGCCCCGCCACATCGCCAGCGCGTCCGCCAGCAGGCCGGCGCGCACGTGCAGGTCGGCGATCGTACGCGCGCGGGCCACCAGGGCCTGAAACCGGCCCGCATCCACAGCGTCGGGGCCGGCCAGCAACTGGTAGCCCTGCCCTCGCCAGGCGACGAGAGCACGGCCGCCCGGCTCCGCGCTCTCCAGCGCCCGCCGCAGCTGCCACACCTTGTTCTGCAGCGCGCCGGTCGGATTGGCGGGTAATGCGCCGCCCCAGAGCTCGTCGATGAGCCGATCGGCGGAGACGGGGCGTCCCTGGTGCGCCAGCAGGCACGCCAGGAGAGCACGGACCTTGAGCTCTGGAACCCGGACCGGATCGCCCCCGGCCGTCCACACCTCCAACGGACCGAGCACCCCGAAACGCATGCGCTCACGCTACCGGGCCGGGTGGACCAAGAGCGCACCAAGAGTGGCCCGGGAGCGGCCATGTGCATGGTGATCGCTGTATGCGAGCGCATCGCGAAGGAGAGTTGAGATGTCCGATGTCACCCGGAAGGCAGGGGCCAGGGAATGGACCGGGCTCGCCGTGCTGGCCCTGCCCACCCTGCTTTTGTCGCTGGACCAGAGTGTCCTGTTCCTGGCACTGCCCTCGCTGGCGGAGGCGCTGCGGCCCACCGGGAACCAGATGTTGTGGATCATGGATATCTACGGTTTCCTCATGGCCGGCTTTCTGGTCACGATGGGTACCCTCGGTGATCGGATCGGCCGCCGCAGGCTGTTGCTGATCGGTGCCGCTGCCGTTTTGGTCACTTCCCTGCTGGCCGCCTACTCCGGCAGCGCCGAGATGCTGATCGTCAGCCGCGCGCTGCTCGGGGTCGCCGCGGCGACGATCATGCCGTCCACGCTGGCCCTGATCGGCAACATGTTCCACGATCCAGCCCAGCGCGGCCGCGCCTTCGCGCTGTGGGCGAGCTGTTTCATGGTCGGCACCGCACTCGGCCCGGTCGTCGGCGGCCTGCTGCTCGAGCACTTCTGGTGGGGTTCGGCCTTCCTGCTCGGTGTGCCGGTCATGCTGATCCTGCTCGTCGCCGGACCGATGCTCCTGCCCGAGTACAAGGCCCCCGTCGGCGGCAAGCTGGATCTGATCAGCGTCGTCCTCTCGCTCGCGGGGATCCTGCCCGTCATCTATGGCATCAAGGAGATCGCCAAGTACGGCTTCGACGTCATGCCGGTCGCAGCCGCCCTGGCCGGTCTGATCATGGGCGCGCTGTTCGTGTTGCGGCAGGGCAGGCTCGAACATCCCGTGGTGGACGTCACGCTGTTCCGCAACGGTGCCTTTACCGCCTCGCTGCTGATCCAGGTGATCTTGATGGTCGCCGTCGCCGGCAGCTACCTGTTCATCACCGGTTTTCTGCAGATGGTGCAGGGGCTCTCCCCGATGCACGCAGGCCTGTGGATGGTGCCCTCCGCGATCGCCTCCATCGTCTCCGCGCAGCTCGCTCCCGGCCTCGCCAAGCGGTTCTCCACGGCGGCTGTCATCGCGGCGGGTCTGGCCGTCGCCGCGGCCGGCTACGTCGCGATCGCCTTCGTCGACCCGGTCGGCGGGTTGCCGCTGCTGGTCATCGGCTTCGTGATCGCGTTCTTCGGCACCGGCCCGATCGGCGCGCTCGGCACCAACCTGATCGTCAGCGCGGCGCCGCCGGAGAAGAGCGGCTCGGCCGCCTCCCTCTCGGAGACCGCTAGCCATCTCGGCGTAGCCGTGGGCATCGCCACTCTCGGCAGCCTGGGCTCGATCGTCTACCGCAGCTCTGTGACCGTTCCGGACGGTGTGCCGGCGACCGACGCCGAGACCGTGCGCAACAGCCTCGAAGGGGCGCTCGCGGCCGCCCAGGACCTCACCGGCTCGGTGGCCGGGCAACTCCTTGCCGGCGCGCGGGAGGCGTACACCAGCGGGCTGAACGTGGTCGCCGTTGTCTGCGCCGCCTTCGCCGCCGCCACCGCGCTCATCGCCCTGACCGCGCTGCGCAAGGCCGGCACCGACAGCGGGCAGCCCTCTCAGGGAGACAAGCCGCTCCAGCCCGCCGAGAGCCCTTGACCCGGCAAACGACCAGCACGAGAAACGTATTCGTTCGGCAAGGAAGGACCATCATGACAACAACGACAACCGACGGCCCAACTGCCGCGGCCGGTCAGGTCACCGTGCTCGGTCTCGGTGACATGGGATCGGCGATCGCCAGGACGTTGGTCGACCGTGGATATCGCACGACGGTCTGGAACCGGACCGCGAGCAAGAGTGCGCCGTTGGTCGATGCCGGTGCCACGGCGGCCGCGACGGCCGCGGAGGCGGTGGCGGCGAGCCCGCTCGTCGTGGTCTGTCTGCTCGACAGCACAGCGGTTGACGAAGTGCTGGGTTCCGTCGATGCCGCGATCGCGGGCAAGGTGCTGGTGAACCTCACCAGCGGCTCTCCCAGTCAGGCGCGGGCGAACGAGCGCTGGGCACGTGAGCGCGGCGCCGAGTACCTCGACGGCAAGATCATGAGAGACCCTCCGTATGTGGGCACGCCGAACATCATGTTCCCGTTCAGCGGTTCCCGCAGCGCGTTCGAAGCCCACGAGTCGACGCTGCAGGTGCTGGGCAGCATCGCGTACCACGGCGAAGACGCCGGCCTGGCCGCCGTGGAATTCATGGCCCAGGTCGCGGTGGCCTACGAGCTGCTGATCGGCTTTCTGCACGCGCTCAGGCTGGTGCAGGCCGAAGGGGTTGACGTGGCGGAGTTCGCCGAGCGCATCGCCGGCTCGGTGGTCGCTTACCCGCCGTTGTTGCTCTCGATTGGCAAGGCGGTCAAGAGCGGCGAATGCCCGCCAGATCTTGGTTCGCTCAATGTCCAGGCCGCACTGATGGACGACATGATCAGCCATCGGGAATCCATCGGCGTGGAAGCCATGCGGATGCGGCAGGTCAAGGAACTGATGGACGACCGAATCGCCGGCGGCCACGGCGAACAGGGCTTTTCCAGTTTGTTTGAGTTGCTGGCGAAGCGACGCTGAGGATTTCTCCCGTGCGGCGTCAAGTGGTTCGAGTTGGGGCGTCCTGAGGCTGGCCCCGCCCCGTTGTGTGCATGGAGAACCCCGCCCCGCATGCCTGCAGGCTCTGGTCTCCGCCGTCGTGGCTCGCGTCGCGGCCGAGCCGCTTCATCTCGTACACGGTGAGGATGACGCGTCGTGGAAGTCACCGGTACAGCAAGTGGTTACTGCTCATACTGTGGGGTCGGCTGCCGCCCTGCCCACTGGAGCGGCGGGCCCACCTCACTGTCATGTACACAGGGACAGGCAAGCGGCCTTGCCGGCAAGTGGCAGGGCCGCTCACACCGTGGCCGACGTCACGCCTCTGGCGCTGTCCAGATCCGGCCGATGATGCGCGATTTGTCCAAGCTGTCCGGCGACGCGCTGGATGAGACGTTCCTGCAGGACATGATCCCGCACCACATGATGACCGTCATGATGTCGCAGCATCTGCTCATGCACGGGAACATCTCGCACCCCGAGGTCGCCGCCTTCGCCGGCCAGGTGAGCGATGCTCAGCATGCCGAGATGTTCCAGATGCAGCAGTACATGGCCGACTGGTTCCGCGGCTCGGGCATGTCCTGTCCGATGTGGGGCCTCGCTTCCGGGGGAGGGAGTTGCCCCCGCCCGCAATGAGCGGGGCGTCCCACATCGGGGTGCGGTCATGCACCTGCGGCATGAGGCAGAGGGCGTTCTCTTTCCACCCCGAGGAGAACGTTGACGATGCGCGAACTTGACGCGGCCGGGCCCGCCCGGCGCCCCGCTGCAGCAGGCGGCCGCGATGAGTAGGCGCCGCCGCCTCGTCGAAGGGCACGAACAGCTCGACCTGTTCGCCGAGGTCGAACCCGCTGCCCCACCGTTCGGGCTGGCACCCTCAATCTTCCCCGCTTGAACGAGCAGTACGGCCGGGCGGCCCTGGCCGGCGCCGCTGCCGATCCGGTGATGTCGCGGAAGATCATTCGGCAGGTGAAGGAGATGCTGCAGAGGCACGCGGAGGGGCACCCCGTACGCGGCCGCGACATGTACGCCTACCTCACCGGCACCGCCGTCGGCGCGGCGCAGCTCATCTTCTCCGACGCCGGAACCCGCACCGTCGATGGCGACGGCACGCACCTGCCGACGATGTACATGGCGGCGGCCTGCCAGGCCGCGATCGACCAGGACATGCTCGACGCCCGCCCCCTGCAGGAGAGGTGACCGTTGACCGAAGAGCCCTACCCCGAGCCCAAGATCGGGTCCAGCACTGGCAACCTCGCGCAATCAGGTGTCGCCTATTCGATGCTCTTGAGTCTCAAGGAAGGTTGGGTGTCGGGCTTGACCTCGGCGCCGCCCGCACTGGCAGCCACGGTCAGGCCGGTGATGCGGAATGGCGCCGTGCCGTACCGGTTGGACAGCCTGAGTCTCAGGGTGTCCAACCGATGCCGAGCCGTACCGTCTGGCGGATCGTGTGGCCAGCGAAGCCCTCCTGCGACCAGTTGGGGCCGAAGCCGGCGCCCGGTCGCTGTGGTGCGGTGGTCCAGGCCGCTCCCCAGCCGCTCATGCGAAGAACCCGATGATACTGCTGATGCGGTCTCCGCTGAACTCGACCACGTCGTAGCCGGTGGCCACCGTGCCGAGCCGCCAGGTGAACAGGGCGCGGTCGTGATGGGTGCTGATCAGGGTGTCGAGGGTGAAGCGCAGGTCGCCGAAGTTCTGCTGGGCCGTGCCGATCGCCTTCGACAGCTCCGCGTGCCCGTGCAGGCCCGCGTGGTCGGGGTCGGAGTAGAGCGAGTCGTCGGTGAGGACGGACGTCATGAGCGCTTCACGGGCGGCGCCGTCACGCTCGTTCCAGATGTCGAGGTACTTGAGGATCAGGTCGTTGGTGCTCATGCGGTTGCTCCTTGGGGAGTGCGGGATCGGGAGGGTTCAAGTGCGAGGGCGATCAGGCCGCCGACGACGGTGAGCGCGGCGGCCGTCCAGCCGGCGACGTGCAGGCCGCCGAGGAGGTCGGGCGAGGCGGTGGTGATGGCAACGATGGCGGCCAGGCCCATGGCGCCGCCGATTTCCTTGGCGGTGCTGGCGATTCCGGAGGCGACGCCCTGCTCGTGTGGCGCGATGCCGGATCCGGCGGAGGCGAACAGGGCGACGAAGGCGATGCCGCCGAACAGGCCCCAGACGACGCTGCCGGGCAGCAGGGTCCAGAACCCCCCCGCAGGAGTGGTGCCCATGACCATGAGGGCGATGCCGACGCCGGTACCGATCGTCGAGACCGAGAGTGTGGTGCGGATCCCCCAGCGGCCGAGCGCCATCGGGGTGACCTTCGCGGCGGCGAACATGCAGATCAGGGTGAGTGGCAGGAAGCTCAGGCCCGCCTCCAGAGAGCTGTAGCCGAGGACGGGCTGCAGGTAGGAGGTGAGGACGTAGTAGCCGCCGCCGAGGGTGCCCTGGAAGACGGCGATCACGATCATGGTGGTGGCCAGGGAGCGGCCACGGGCCAGCCGTATCGGGATCAGCGGGTCGCGGGTGCGTGACTCCACCACCAGGAGCGCCGCCAGCAAGAGAGCGCCTGCGACCAGCGATCCGTAGACGCGGGGCGAGTCCCATCCGGAGTCGGGGCCGCTGGCCAGCCCGAACACCAGCAGAGCGGCGCTGCCGGTGGCCAGCAGCGCGCCGGGCACGTCGAAGGCGCCCGGGGTGCGGTCGGGGTCGGCGGGCAGCAGGCGGGGTGCGGCCAGGGCGCAGATCAGCGCCAGTGGCACGTTGACGTAGAACACCCATTCCCAGCCGAGATAGTTGGTCAGCACGCCGCCCAGCAGGGATCCGGCGGCCAGTCCCGCGCTGCCCGCCATGCCCCAGGCGCCCAGGGCCCGGTTGCGGGCCGGTCCCTCGGCGAATCCCCGGTAGATGAGGGTGAGAGTGGCAGGAGTCAGCAGCGCGCCGCCGATGCCCTGGACCGCGCGGGCGGCCACCAGCATCTCCGATCCGGTCGCCAGTCCGCCTGCCAGCGAGGCGACGCCGTACAGCGCCAGGCCTGCCATGAACATCCGGCGCGGTCCGAGCCGGTCAACGGCCCGCCCGCCGAGAAGCAGAAGCCCGCCGAGGCCGATCGCGTAGGCGCTGACCACCCACTGGACCGACGACGGGCTGAAACCGAGCGCGTCCCCGATGTCGGGTAGCGCCACGTACACGATGTTGTAGTCGAGAGCCACGATGAGCTGCGTCAACGCCAGCAGCCCAAGGCGCAGTCGAGGCGATTCCATCAACACCTTCCTACATGCCGTCTATTTACTACACGGCGTTCACTATGGAGCGTGGCGTTCAATAATCAAACCCTGTAGACTTACCGCATGGAAGCGACCATGAGCCGACGCGAACGGCTGCGTGCCCAGACCAGCGCCGAAATCAAGGCGATCGCTTAAGCTCATGGCCGAGGGCGGCCCCGACGCGATCTCGCTACGCGCCATCGCGCGCGAGATGGGCATGACGGCGGGCGCCATTTACAGCTACTTCGCCACTCGCGACGACCTCGTCACGACACTGATCGGCGACGTCTACACCTCCCTCGTCGAGACCGCCGAGTCAGCGCGTGACGCGGTGCCCGAGTCCGATGCCGGCGGCCGGATCATGGCCTGGGCCCAGGCCGTACGAGAATGGGCTCTTGCCAACCCCGAGGGCTTCAGGCTCATCTACGGTGACCCGGTGCCCGGCTACCAGGTGCCGGACAACAGCCCCGGCATTGCCGCCGGAGTGCGCGCCTGCACCGGCATCACCGGTCTCGTGGCTGCCGCGTGGCCGGTCACCGGGAGCGCGAGCCAGGACTATGACTGGGCCGAGTTCGACGTCGGATTGGTCGCGCACACCCGGGAGGAGTTCCCTGATCTGCCGCCCGCGGGGCTGGCCCTGACCATGCGCGTGTGGGGGCGCATGCACGGCTTGATCGCGCTGGAGATCTACGGGCACCTGCGCGGGCTCGTCCACGACCCGGCGACCGTCTACCGCGATGAGATGCGCGACCTCATCGCCTCACTCGGGCTGTAGCACATGAAGCTGCGGTTCACGGCCATGATGGCCAACTTCACCGCCCGATGACGGAGGAAGCCTCCGGCGCGGCCTGAGTGTCGATCAGGGTGTCGTGGGTTCGCGCGCATTGTGCGCTGGCTGCCTGCTGCGGTACCGGCGTATTTCCGGTGCGGTCGGCAGCGTAGCGCGTAACCAGCAGGCGAATCCCCAATAGATCAGCTCTCACAAACGCTCGTTTCTGAGAACGCGAACGCCCGGCGGGCTTGTCTTATCGTGACTGGCCGTTCTGATGTCGGTGGGCCTACGGGGGCGACCACTAAGCCTCAGTCAACGGGGGTATCAAGCCAGGAGCCGTTGAGCATGAGGGTACGGCCGCTGAACTCTGCCAGAGAATTCCATGCGAGTATCCGCTTGGGGACGAGGCGGATGTACAGGAACATGTCCGGGGCATTGCGTGGGTCTGTCGATACCTTTGCGTACGCCTCGGCTGAGGCGACGTCGATGTTGGGCACGTCGAGCAGAATCGTGTAGGCATCGATCAGGACGACGTCGGCGGTGTCCCCGATCGCCAACCGCGCCGTTGGCCTCGCTCGCAGGTTTGAGACCGTGCGACTGCGGCGGAAGGTCGCGGTAGTCAAGGTCGAGCCGTTCCAGACGTAGGCGACTGGGATCAGGTGTGCCCCGTGACCGTCGCTCCCGGTGGCCAGCCACATTTGGAATCCGCTGCTCAGACGGTCAAGGGTGTCAGCTCGTCGCTGTGGGAGGTCACGTGCTGGCGGCAGGGTTGCCGAGGACATGGCTACTCCTTCATGAGGGCTCATATCCTGAAGTCGAACGGGCGAGGGACAGATTCGACACTGCCCATGAAAATGTGCGGTGCCGGGCTGGTCCTGCCCTCCGATGGGAGTGGCACGCACGGACCACTTAGCTGATGAGGTTCACGGTGCGGCGGAAGGTTGCGGCAGCGGCTTCCAGGTCCGTGAGGACCTTGCGCCAGTCTGCGGTCTCGTCTTCGTCCATGTCGACCCAGTTCTGTTCGCCGAACTCGCGGGCGAACTCGCCGACGTGCTCGGCGGTCTCGGCGGTCTCGGCCAGCTTGTTCAGCACGGTCCCGACACGCATCCCGCTGGTGGGGGTGGTGCGGAACCGGTAGAGCAGCAGCGGGAGGTCGGCGGTCGCGGTGGGCCATGGCGGTGGCCTGCCGCTCGATCTCGTCGTTGATGTTGGTCAGGCTCGCGCGCCATCCGCTGTCGATCAGTTCCACGACCGGGACGAGCCCGGCGTTGACCGCCGACTCCAGATAGTTCGGCGCCGCCTCGGCCACCGCCTCACCGCAGGACAGCTGACCGGCGCCGCGCACCCCCTTCTCATACGAATGCGACCGCAAGCGTTCCACCTGGGCGACCATAGCCCTTCAAGATCATTACCCCGGATCCCGCCTGGACTGTAGGATCCGCAGTTCTGTGTCGGATGGCAGCGTCTGGACCTGCGGCTGGTCGCCAGTCCGCGCGATCTGTCGGACGTGTTAGTCCGCGCGGGCGTGTCGAATCCTCTCGTCATGTTGGCCCGCTTGGAAGCGCGAGTCGAGTGGACTGGAATTCGAAGGCAAGCCTGAGGTGTTCCGTGCTGGTGCCTAGCGCGTGCGCGGTGGCGGCCGGAGACATCTGGTGTGACCGGATAAGCCAGGCTGCTTGGCTGGTGTCCGGCAGGGACATGCTCCGGCCGGGCAAGTCGAGATGGTCGACCAAAGCGAGTGGCGGCAACCAGGTGACAGGCTCGTTGATGTCCGGGTCGAGCCGAGATAACGGAAATTCCGGCCATGGGTGGATCTTGAGCACTCTGACCTGCTGCAACGTCGAGGGGTTCGAGCTCCGCCGTACGACTCGGGGCCAGCCGTACTTCCGAGATTCCGCACTCCAGGACTCCGAAACTCACCCAGTCCACTTCCGAGATCACGAACATGATCGACCGTTGGCCGCTTCTGCTCGTATCGCGGCTCGACCCCTCCGGGGCCGGTCCGCCGGTCCTGTCTATGCTCAAGCCCATGGCACTGGAATGGGAACAGATCATCGTCGACTCCGCCGCCCCTGTCGCTCTCGGGCGCTGGTGGGCCGAGGCTCTCGGCTGGGTTGTGGTCGACGAATCTGAGGAGATCATCGAGATCCGGCCTGAGCCGGACCGGATGCCGGGGCTGCTCTTCGTGCCTGTCGCCGAGGGCAAGACGTCGAAGAACCGGCTCCACCCCGACTTCCGCCCCGACGACCAGGAGGCCGAGGTCGCCCGGCTGCTCTCCCTCGGTGCCCGGCGCGTCGACACCGTGCAGGACGAGCAGCACTGGGTGACCCTCCTCGACCCGGAGGGCAACGAGTTCTGCGTCCTGGGTGAGCGGAAGCGCTGAGCGGAGGCCGGTAGTTATTCAAGGCCCCGAGTCGTACGGCGGAGCTCGAACCCCTCGACGTTGCAGCAGGTCAGAGCGCTCAAGATCCACCCATGGCCGGAATTCCCGTTTATCTCGGCTCGACCCGTCCCTTGACCTGCCGGTCCGCGTCGGCATGTCGAATCCGACAACCAACTGACACGGAGGCGCGGATTTCGACATCGAAACGCGGATCCTACATGGACGATGAGTACTACTCGATGCGGCGGCATTGAGCTGATAAAGGTGCCTGGTCGAGTTAAGAGTGCGCCGTGATGGCGTGCAGCGGGTCAAGACCGGTGCGCGGTCGGAGGTACTGGACTGAGCGGCGATGGCGAAGCCCCTCTCGGGCGGTATCCACCAGCACCTCGACCACGTGGCTCGGCTGAACCTGCATGTACGCGACCAGGCCGCGCTGTCCGTACGGGCTCGACACCCATACGTGATCAGGCGCTCGATCTCGGCGGTCGCGGCGTCGGACTCCTGCTGCATTTGAATCGCGGCAGGAGCGACCAAGGGCTCGCTCACAATTCCCCCAGACAGTGCTCTCTGCGCTGGTCCTAGGACAAAGCGGCCCGCGACCTGCGGCGACACCCTGCGCGCAGCGACTGGCGTCGGCGACGGTGAGCGGGGTGCACGATGAGCGCGATCTTCCACCAGCTCGAACCCGGGCGAGTTCACCTGGGAGACGGTCCGCTCCACGAACCGGCCGCGGATGAACAACAGGCCGGCGTCGCAGAGGCGGCCCGGCGGGCGTAAGCGCGTCCGTGCCGCCGTGCACCACGATACGCATGGCGGGGTGGGAAGGTGCCGGTCGAGTCGGCTGCCGGCGGTCTCCTGGGTGGACCAGCTCACCGCACAGACCGGCCGGGCCGTACTCGCGGAGGACTGGTCGCGCCGCCGGCCTCGGTGGTGGAGCGCCGAGGTGGAGATGGTCATCGCTCTATGACCGCGTAGGTCAGGTGCGTCACCCGCTGCGTCGTCTCCGCCCGGACCTGTTCCAGGGCCACGCGGCCCGCGTCCACGCTCTCGAACAGGCGGACCCCGGAGCCGAACAGCACCGGTGACAGCGCGATCGAGAACTCGTCGACCAGGCCAGCGTTCACGTACTGCACGTCGTCTCGCCGCCGCCCGCGATGCGGATGTCGCGGGCGCCGGCGGCCTTGCGGGCCAGGCCGAGCGCGGTCTCGATGCCGTCGTTGACGAAGTGGAACGTGATCCCGCCCGGCCGCTCCCACGGATCGCGCTTCTCGTGCGTCACGACGAACACCGGCGTGTGAAACGGCTCCTCCTCCGGCCACATCTTCTCGCCGGCGTCGAACATGCGCTTGCCCATCACGCTCGCCGGTGCGCTCGAACGTCTCCCGCAGGATGTCGTTGTCGCGGCCTTCCTCGCCGCCTTCGCCGAGCTTCAGGTTCTGCCTGAAGAAGCGCTGCGGAAAGACCCACCGCTGCAGTTCCATCCACTGCCGCCCCATCAGTTCCGCGGCGGACACGGGCGCGATGAAACCGTCCAGCGACATCGACACGCTGAAGAACACTTTCCCGGCCATCAGCTCCCTGCTCCCTTCCGGACGATCTCGGCGACGTAGGCGGCCACGGTGCGCATCTCGATCCGGGTCGCCGCCCTGTCGAGCGCGAACGCGAGGACCGACTCGAAGGCGTTCGGGTCGCCGCCGTACTCGCCGTGCAGCAGCGCGATCCTCTCCGGCGGGACGATCTCGGTCCAGGTGATCCACTCCTGGTAGTCCGTCCCGTCCGGCCCGTGCATCACGAAGTCCCACTCCCCGTCGGCGCGGAACTCGAACGAGCGCGTGGTGGTGGTGAACCCCTCCGGCCCCCACCACCGTGACAGGTGCCGCACCTCGGTGAACGCCTCGGACACCAGCTCTCGCGGGGCGTCGATGACCCGGGAGATCACGATCTCGCGATCGGCCGTCGCGGACGCTCCTTGTCCCGTCTCGCTCATCGGTCGCCGGTTACGAGCAGAACCTCTAGCTCGCAGGGCGAGCCGTCGAGGCCGGGGTCTTCGCCGGATAGGGATGCTCCCCCAGGGCTACATACCAGCGCCGCTCCTGGCGGGTGAGCACCAGGGTCTCGCGATAGCGGCCAGAGGTGCCGCGCCCCACGAGCCGGGCGGTCGCCACCTCCGGCGAGATCTCGCGGCTGATGTCGACATTCTCCAGCCGGATCCGCCGGCCGCCGTACGCCTCCAGCCGCCGCCGGATGTCGGCTGCCGGGTCGTTCCCGATCGGAGCCAGCAGAGCGAGCCCATCCGCGTCGTTCTGGTTCAGCCCGAGCACGTAGGCGTCCACCGCGGCCCGGGGACTGGCGGCGCCTCCGGGCGCCTCCGCGATGCCGCATCCGAGCAGCTGCGCGCATCCGGCGAAGGCCAGAACCCAGGCCAAAGCCAAGGCCGGCCTCCACCGGATGTTCGAGATGATCCTCATGTCTGCCGTGTCACGTCCGATGTGCGTAGAACCATGCATCGGGGGTCGCCGCGATGATGCTGCTCAGCCTCTTATTGCGAGTATTGGTGCTGTGGTAGGTCATGTACAGCTCGTCGGCTATCTGTCCTCCACCGTCGCGGCCGGTGACGAACATGGAGTGGCTGATGTTGTCGTTCCGGTCGAAGTCGATTTGCAGAACGTCGCTGACGCCCATTTCCCAGATGTAGTCGAGGGCTTCTGTCCTGCCGGAGTTGAAGGGAGAGGCGAACCAGTACCAGTTTTCGGCCGCCGCCCAGGTGTAGGTGGTGGTCCAGGTCCCTTCGTGCCCGTAGTACCACTGGTCGGGGAGGGTCCGGTTCTCACCCGGCCAGGACCCGGTCTCCGCCCAGCCTCCGGCCTTGACTATCTGCGATATGAAGTTGGTGCAGTCGCCGCCTTCACCGCCGTAGGTTCGGTAGTTCGGGTTGTAGTTGTCCCAGTACTGCAGGGCGTATCTCGTCATTGCGCCGTAGTCGTAGGCGAGCGTGGAGTTACCGGGAGCACGATAGGTGGGCGACGATTTGTCGGGCACCGCGCCCTGGGAGGTCGTCCGCGGCCGGAATGTGCTGCTGATCTTCTTACTGGATGGAGCGGCTTCCGATACGGCTTCCGGCTTGCTCGGGTAGGTGTCGGGAGCGAGGTCTCCCACGTGAATGTCCGGCGCGTCATGACTGAGCACCCACTGGCTTCCGACCAGGTTGTACGTCAACGTGTGACGCAGCTGGTATTCCTCGGCGTCCAGACTGCCCGGCGTCGTGCGGGCGTAGAACAACATGGTGTGCTCGGTCAGCTGGACCGTCGCGGTCTTCTCGCTGGTCGATATCTTCGTGTCGGAGACGGTGACCTGGCCCCGGCTGTGTCCGCCGTTGGCCGATCTCAGCTTCTCGCGGCGCACGTCGATCGCCGCAGAGTCGGCTCGGAGCGTGTCCTGGAACTGCGCGGTCGCCGGCACCGCATCGAGTGCGACGCCCCGCGAGCCGCCGGTCAGCCGGTCGACTCGCGATTGAAGGTAAATCCGTGCAGCGGTTTCGAGGTCCGCGGTCGAACCGTGTGCCGCGGCCGAATATGCCGGCGTGCTGATTGCCATCAAACAGGCGGTGACCCCCGCTACCCATAAGTGCCTTTTCCCTGATCGCAAAGCGTCTTCCGTCAGGCGTGACGACTGTTACCATAACACTTCCTTGATCGCCTCGTCAGAATCCCTTGCGACGGGAGATCCGTCAAGGCGGATTCTGAGAAAAACTGCAATCATGCATGTCAAGCTCCTGCATTAGCCCCATATCCAATGCAGGCCGTGTTACAGGGCATAAATGACACATCACGTCAATGGTCAAGAGGCCGATGATTGCTCACGTTTGCGCAAACAGCACTCGATCACGAATCGTTACCGAACGTTCACGTGGCGCCAACACTGCAGGGCAAGACGCTGGTCAGATACCTGGGCCTAAGGATGATGTAGTGGCGACGCCATATGCTGATGGTGACCGACTGCATCAAATTGCGGTGCCCGCCACACTGCCTGAAGGGAGCAGGATTTACTGAGATCTTTGATGACCCAGGCGGGCGTGGTGACTGCGGCCGGCATCGGCGACCCTTCCTCCCAGGTGTATCGGCGCTCCCCATGGACGGCCTCGATCGTCCATGTGAAGACTTCGTCATCAAGCAGATCAGGCCCGTGCGTCTCAGGGAGACCTCCAACGGACACTGCTCCCACCCCGCTGAACATCACGGGGCGATTCCCTCTACTGAACGAACTCGTGGGTTGCGCCGACAGAAAGCCTCATCCTGCACGTCAAGCAGGCTTGGCGTCGCTTCCGAAGCGATGCAAGTCATCCTGACAAGGTCGCACATCGTCTACTCATGACTGCTCGGTGGATGCTCGTCCGCGTTCGGCCGCAGTGAGGGTCGAAGCCTCGTCACGGCACATAGCCATGTCGAGAAGGGGGCGAATGGCACATAATGGTGATGGTCAAGAACACGTGGTTGCTCGGTGGTTGCTCGCGTGTACGCGATACAGCCCGACAGACGGCGACACTGGCCGACACAATGAAGGTTTTTCACCGCACCTCGCGAGCTTGCAGGACGAAGATTGCTTTGACGAGTTGACCTGCACGTAGCGGGCAGCAGCGGAGTTTGCGCAGGATGCGCCAGTTCTTCAGGACGGCATTCGCGCG
>NZ_JAUZQF010000052.1 GCF_030718205.1 Nonomuraea turcica | reverse complement strand
ACGATGATCACCGTCCAGGTCTGGACGGGACGAACCGGGGAGGTATCTGGCCGTACGTGGGGAATCCCGTGGCCGTCAGTGGGGCGCTAAATGGCCGCCTATGGGGAGTATGTCGTGGCCGCTGTCAATGCCGCCCTGCCAGCAGTCACCGACGACAACTACACCTGGCTCTAGATCACCCATCCGCCCATGCTGGTGCCCACTGGCAACATGTGTGGCGGATCCACTTCGGGTTCGCGCCTCAATCGTCAGCGCGTGGAGTCATTGTCACGTACGTGATGACCTGGCCATCTGTGCTGAATGCCACGGCAGCCATGCCTCCGCTGCTCACGTCCTGGGACCGAATCATCGAGCCGTGCTCGATATTCCAGAGTCGGATAAGGCCGTCGGCGCCGCCGGTCGCCAGAGTGCGCCCGTCTGGGCTGAAGGCCACCGCGGTGATCCCCTTGCCGTGTTCGGGCAGAGTACGCACGCGTTCGCCAGCCAGAGTAAGCACGGTCTTGCCGGTGCGGATGTCCCATAGCCGGGCGACCCCATCGGCGCCGCCGGTCGCCAGGGTGCGCCCGTCTGGGCTGAAGGCCACCGCGGTGATCCCCTTGCCGTGTTCGGGCAGAGTACGTACGGTCTTGCCGGTGCGGATGTCCCATAGCCGGGCGACCCCATCGGCGCCGCCGGTCGCCAGGGTGCGCCCGTCTGGGCTGAAGGCCACCGCGGTGATCCCCTTGCCGTGTTCGGGCAGAGTACGTACGGTCTTGCCGGTGCGGATGTCCCATAGCCGGGCGACCCCATCGGCGCCGCCCGTTGCCAGCATGCGTCCATCGGAGCTCAACGCCACAGTCGTGTCGTCAAGGTCGATACGGCGGAATTCGATGTCTTCTCCGCCCGGCCATAGCCCATTGACCTGCACGACCCCGTTCCGGACGCTGGCCAGCGTGCCAAGCGAGTACCTGAGCGGCGAATCCACATTGAAGGGCACCACCCTGTCGTGCGAGCTGAGGGCCGCCGCATCCGCGGTACCCAGACTGTAGAAGAACCTGGGCAAACCAGACTCCAGCCCCGCCGGCCCGAATCTCTCGGTCGTCTTGTCTACACCGCACGCGACAGGGTCGGTGCAAGCAGCGCTGAACAGCACGCTCATGCCGCCGACCATGGTCACTACTGCGGCGGTGGCCATGGCGAGGCGGACGGCTCGGCCACGCTCCCGCAGATGGACCAGGCGCGCCATCGGCATCCCTGACAGAAGAGAGCAAACCGGCAGTACCAGCCACTTCTCCCACCATCTGAGCCCATCTTGTGCGACATCCGCCGGTTGACGTGATTGACCGCCAGTGGCCTCATCGATGACGCCACGCAGTCCTGTACGCATGTTCAGCTGCCGAGTCACCGTCGCCTGGCCCGTGGTGTGGAAGTCGGCCAGGATCTGGTCCAGTTCGGTATCGAGCATCTCGACGCGAGTGTGGCTTGGCGTCGTCCGGCGGTCACGCATGAGGGCCTCCCTCAACGAGAAGGTTCTTCAGTGCGTTGCGGGCCTTGAGGAGGTTGACGCGCACTGTTCCGCCTCGCAAGCCGAGCATCTTCGCGATCTCTCCAGGCGCGTACCCGTCCAGAGTCCAAGCCATGATCTGGCGCTGACGCCACGGCAACTGTCTGATCATGTTGAGCACCCGCTGTTGTTGATCGTCGAACTCGATGTCATCGAGGGCGTTATCGGGCCTGGCGACATGGTCGGGAACTTGATCAACAGGAAATTCCTTGTCGGCGATGTTTCGTCTGTGCCGATAAGCCCGGGTGATGCTGGCCCTGACGTAGGCGCGAGGACGAGCGATGGTCGCCCAATGCGGGTAGGCGGCGACCAGAGCATCGTGGGTAAGGTCGAGTGCTTCGTGACGTCTGGCACCCAGCAGCATCGCGAACCAGACCAATGCGCCGAGGTTGTTCTGGTACCACTCGGCGAAGTCCAGGAGATCGCTGTCGAGTTCCTCAAGAGGATCCGAGGCGTTCGTGTCGATCGTCGAAGGCGCTCCTGATCGACCGTCTGGCCTCACAGCACCTCACCCGTCGGCTTGCCGGGAGCCAATCCGCTGGGGGCGGATCCGATCTGTATTCTCACGCCCGCTCGTGCGTCGGCGTACTGGCTCCCCGGCGGGAGCATGGCCATGGCCAGCACGCGCTGCTGAATCGAACGCTCGCGAACCCAGGTGGTCAGCAGCTTCAGCAGATAGCCGACAGCCGCTAGCGCGGCTGTGATGAGTACAGCGTCCATCAGTTGTCCCGTCGACGTTGGCGAGAAAGGGGGTGTGCCGACCGCGCAGTTGAAGGCTTGTGCCCCATGCTCTACTTAGAGTCGCCGTCTCGTATCGCGTTAACTGCCCAGGCCTAGCCCGGGATGCCATTGTGCGCCGCCGTTCGGGGACGTCAGTCCCGAACGGAATCCCGACAAACCGGCGGCCGCGCCTGCCCGCCCGAAGACAGCGGTGGCCCGGAAGGGTTCGCCGACCTGCTGCGCGTGCTGCGGCACAAGAAGGGCTGGAAGTACCGCCAGGCGCGCAACGTGCTGGGCACCAGCTGCTGGGACGTCGCGGCCTGGGACCGCCACGAGGTCAACGCTCAGCTCGCCGAGCTCGGCAAGCAATGGACCTGGTATCGGCCAGCGGCCCGGCCGCGCCGTCGACCAGGGCGTGCAGTTGGGGGGCGGGCACGGGAGCATTGCCTGGTCCGCCACTTCGCCGGGCTGGCGCCGCCCCAACAGCATCTTGGGATGGCGACGACCCGCACCCGCTTGGGTCAGTGGAGCGGTCGCCCGCAAGGGCGCTCCCAAGGAGAAGGAGCCGCGATCATGAAACTGACGACTACCACGCAGGTTTCCGTCGAGTAAGCGAACCGCGGCTTCCCGCCGCGGCGGGACCGGCATCAATGCAGGTCAGCGAAATCCGACCAAAATTTCCCGGGACTACAGGAACCCCTCGATGGTGAACCTGTTCGACGGCCGGGCCGAGCTCTCCGATGGCCCCGCCAGAACTCGTCGCAGCCCAGCGGGAACGTGAAGCAAGGCTGTCGGAGCTGCACAGCCTCGCCTGGTGCGAGACGGTCGAGAACCTGCTCATGGCGCAGAGGGCGCTGATGCGGGCGGCCAGGGGCGGGCCGCTGGACGCCGCCTAGCCGGTGGCTGGGAAGGGGATGACCTCGACTAGGTCGCCGAGGTCCACCCACGGCAGCAACCCGTCCACGTCTGAACTGTAGGCGAGGAAGTAGCGACGGCCGTTCACCCTTTGTGTGATCTTGTAGAGCGGCGCTCTGTTGAGCATGATGACCTCGACCTGGATGCCGTCGGGTCCTCGCCATGTCGCCACACCCAAAATCTATACAAAGCGGACACTAGGTCTGTAATGTGGCGTCCGCTCCAGTCGGCGGCTGGCGCACCAAACGATCAAGCCCCCGCCACCTCGTCCCCACAGCGGCAGCCGGCCGACACCGATCAGCTATCGGGACGACCCGAGTGGAGACGTCCGATCGGGCTCCCGCACGTGCTGCCGACCGGGCGCCTCAGGTGCGAGCGCCCCTCCAGACACGCCACCGCACACGCTCATGCTTACCAGTGGCCGCCCGGCAGCAAGCACCGAACCATCGAACTCCGTACCCCTGCCGGCTACTTGGGCACGTACGCAGGTAGCGCCTGCTCGGCGGCCGCCGCGAAGGTCGCCACTTGGTCAGCGGTGTACTGACGCGGATGGCGTGCGATCCAGCCGCGCAAACGCGAGGCCCGAAGGAGCGTGGTGCCCCCCGCGTTGATGGCTCCCCAGCGGGGCATGCGAGCACCGTGTACAGCGATGACGGTGACGACGTCGACCGGCCGTCCCATGGCGTAGCGCAGCGCCTCGCTGACGGCGCGCGCCTCGAACGCCACAGAACGAGTGATCTTGTCGATCGGGGTGCGGCCGACCCAGAGCGCGCCGCCGCCGGACCTGATCGTCGTCCGGCGGTCCCACTTCTTGGAGTCGACGACGAACACACCGGTCGGGCCAATGACCAGGTGGTCAATATTGGCGCGGCTGCGTGGAACCGCGCGGTCGTGCAGCACGGTGTAGCCGGCCAGTTCCAGAGACCGGAGCCGGCGGGCGGTGGCCCGTTCTCCGGCGGCGCCCTTGCGCCAGGCCGTTGTTGAGGAGTGACGGCGCCAGTGATGGAGGAAGTCCGTGGCAGCGACGGCGGCGGCGGTGACGAGGGCGGCCTGCCAGCCGAGCAGCCACCACACCACGACACCGGCGAGCAGGGACAGCGCGGCGCGGATGGTCCATCGGCGGGTGCGTGTGGCGTCCAGGCGCGTACGGTAGGCGGCTTGTGCAGAGGCGCCCGCCTTGGAGGTGTTTGCCGGTTGTGGGATGGTCACTGGGCACCTCGCCTTCGTGGTTGAGGTCCGTGTCCGACGCCGCAACGGTACGCGCCGGCTCCGACAGTCGCCCCTGCTGTTCGTGCCTGTTCCCAAGCCTGTGATCTTGCCCCTGGCGATCAGCCCATGTTCGGGTCGAGCCGAGATAACGGGAATTCCGGCCATGGGTGGATCTTGAGCGCTCTGACCTGCTGCAACGTCGAGAGGGTTCGAGCTCCGCCGTACGACTCGGGGCCAGCCGTACTTCCGAGATGAGCCAATCTCGGAAGTGGATTCCAGGCCGTACTTCCGAGATTCCGCACTCCAGGACTCCGAAACTAGCCCAGTCCACTTCCGAGATCACGAACATGAGCGACCGTTGGCCGCTTCTGCTCGCATCTCGGCTCGACCCCTCCGGGGCCGGGCCGCCGGTCCTGTCTATGCTCAAGCCCATGGCACTGGAATGGGAACAGATCATCGTCGACTCCGCCGACCCTGTCGCTCTCGGGCGCTGGTGGGCCGAGGCTCTCGGCTGGGTTGTGGTCGACGAATCTGAGGAGATCATCGAGATCCGGCCTGAGCCGGACCGGATGCCGGGGCTGCTCTTCGTGCCTGTCGCCGAGGGCAAGATGTCGAAGAACCGGCTCCACCCCGACTTCCGCCCCGACGACCAGGAGGCCGAGGTCGCCCGACTGCTCTCCCTCGGTGCCCGGCGCGTCGACACCGTGCAGGACGAGCAGCACTGGGTGACCCTCCTCGACCCGGAGGGCAACGAGTTCTGCGTCCTGGGTGAGCGGAAGAGCTGAGCGGAAGCACTGGCGGAAGCGCTGGCGGAAGCGCTGAGCGGAGGCGGGCAGTTATTCGGGGCCCCGAGTCGTACGGCGGAGCTCGAACCCCCTCGACGTTGCAGCAGGTCAGAGCGCTCAAGATCCACCCATGGCCGGAATTCCCGTTATCTCGGCTCGACCCGATGTTGACCGTGCAGATCACGGCGGTCAGTGAAGAAGATGTTGATTGCGTTGATGGCCGGCGTCAGCAGATCCAGGTAGCGGCGATTAGCTCGCCGGATTGCGACAATCAGTGCTGTGGCCCAACGCGCGCGAGTTCGGGGTCAGCAGGATGCAAGCATGCTGGTCAATGCGCTCTTCTCGGCGGAGTCCACGCTGAGGCCCCAGTACCACTTCACCTGGATCCAGGCCCTGGCGTAGGTGCAGTCGAAGGAAGCCAGTGGTGGCTGCCACTCCGCGGGATCCTGGTCGGATTTGGATTGGTTGACGTTGTCGGTTACCGCCCACAGTTCGGGTCCGCCGAGGTCGTTGGCGTAGGTCTGGCGCTTGGAGGTGGTCCAGGCCCAGGCGCCGGAGCTCCATGCCTCGGCGAGCGGCACCATGTGGTCGATGTCGACGTCGGAGGCGGCGGTCCAGGTGGCGCCGTCGTAGGGGCTGTACCAGGAGCCGGAGACGGCGGCGCAAGAGGAGTCGGTGACCACGTTGATGCCGTCCCGCTTGAGCACCTGCTCTCGCGTGTTGCAGGTGCCGCTGATGGTGATCCAGTGGGGGAACAGGTCCCGGTCGTAGGTGGACTGGTGAGATTCGGCGGCAACGGTCAGCGCGGCGAGCCGGCTGGTGGCCGTAGAGGCGCTGGGGATGTTGGACGGGGTCGCTGACGTTGGTCCTACGATGAGCGTGAGGGCAAGTAAGGCCGTGACGGCGGAGGCGAGCATGGCGGCAGCTCGTCGCATCGGGGACCCTTCCTGGCAGCGGTCCTCGGCCAGGAAGATCCTGGTCAAGGGGGCGAGGCCGATACCAGAAGGACCATCTCAAAAAATCTCGTCGCCGGGACCGGTCGGACACGACAGATTCATGAACGCCAAGTGGCCGCACGGGACGGACGCACGAGGTCGGCTGGGCGCGTAGCCGTCGGCCCGGAGGGGCCGGCAGGCGAAGTGCTTCGCCCCAACCCCCGGAAGACTGGCGGATCCCTCCAGCTCGGGCAGGCCCGGCCGTTGATCATCACCGGGTCCCGTGGCCGGCTCTGACCAGCCCTATTAGCCCCTTCCGGCTTACTTGGTCTGCCCCCTTGGGGGCGTTGGGCTGGAGCTGGACGACGCGCGTCCACACCTGCGCCTGGCGATGGGGCCCCAGCTGAGTGCTCTCAACGATGACATTGCCTCGGTGTTCGGGACATTGCCGCCGCGGCATTGATGCCCTTTGGGGCCTGGTACGACAGTGGTCAGCAGACAGCCCCGCACGCGGTTCCCACATCCCCGCTTCAGCGTCAGCTCAATCAGCCGCGCTACTCCTGGGGCGCGGTGATCATCCTTCGGCTCAAAGGAGAAATTCGGTGCGCAAGACTGCTGCCCGCCCGTCCCATCCATCTGCCCGTCTACGCCCGGCCGTTCCACCGGACCTCGATCCGGGCATCCACGTCTCCACGGAGGCGCTCCGGGTGATCGTGAAAGGCGGGGTAATCGTCGTCGGTCTCATCGTCGGAGGGCTGATGGCCTACCTCGGCATGGACGCGACGTTCCTTGCCACCCTTTTCAAGATCAAGATGTGATGAGGTCGGTTTCTGATCGCCGTCACGGGCGCGCGCCGCTACGGACCGGGCAGGCGAGTAACCAGGCAATTTGTGAAAACGCGCCCCCGGTTCTCCTCAGTAGCTGGGAGCTCCAGATTTCGATGCCGAACATCTCGTTCTCGCACGTGCAGCGTTACAGCCAGCGCAGCTCGTCCACGACCAGCGCGAGTGCGGCGGTGTCGTCGCGGCGAGCCCCGTCGGGATGGTGGCCCTGGCCGCAGGGGCGTAGCCGAACCTCGATCCGGGCGACGGCGCCGGGCAGCCACCGGTCGAGAAACTCCGCCGCGTCGCCGGCGGTGGCCTCCTCCCACAGATAGGCAGTCCGCCAGCAGCAGTAGAGCATCGACAGCTCCTCGATCACGTCCCAGTGGCGCATCCAGCACGGCAGGATCGCGCGCTGGGCAGCGGGCCAGGCGAACAGCACCTGGGTCAGCCAGTCGCCGAGCTCGGCGAGCCGGTCGGCCTTGTCGGCGTGCGGCATGCGCAGCCACGACCAGGGCCGCGGGGGCGGCTCGGACGGCGTGGCTCGGTTCTTGGGCGGGGCGGTAGCCAGGCCAGCCACGACGGTGGCGAGTTGCTCAAGTTCGGCGGCGAGGTCGGCGATGATCTCGGCGTTCGCATCGCCCGCGGCGCCGCCGACGCCGCTTTCGTGGCGGGGTGTGCTGGTCACAGGTCGCTGCCCGGCCCGGCGGCGTGCCACGGTCGGGCGGTGCGTGCCTGGCGGCCGCCCGCCCGGGGCCCGCCGATCTGCTGCTGGTCGGCCGGGCGACCGATGGCATGACCAGCTGCTGGGGGCGGGCCGAGGCGCTGCAGCGGGATGTGGCCGTCCTTGGCGCGCCATCGTTTGTAGTCGCCTCGCTTCCACACCTTCTCGATGCGGACGATGGTGGGCAGCGCGTTGCGGCGCACGACCAAGGCCCGCCAGGTGCGCAGCATCCGGGCCTCTTCCGGGGGCAGGACCGGCACCATCTCCCAGCGGCGGGTGCGCATGCGTTTGCCGGAGGCGTCGACGGAGGCCTCCCAGTACGGCAGGGAGATCTGGCCGCAGAGCTTGGACATGGTTTCGGTGTCGTCGACGTCGCTGGTCGCGCCGAACAGCATCTTGGCCTTGGTGTTGTTCCAGATGGTCTTGGCACCGTGCGGGCCCCAGCGGTGTTCGAACTGCGACCAGGACTGGCCGCCGACCAGGAAGCAGAACCCGGATCCGGCGGCGGTGGCCAGCCATTTGGGCAACTGCGTAATCGGGCAGATCTCGGGGGCCTCGTCCAGGATGAAAGTGACGGGCGGGTCCAGGCGGCGGCTGGGTCGGCGGGAGGCGAGCTCGCGAGCGGTGTGGTGGATCTCCGCCACCAGGGCGCTGAACAGGATGGGCGTGGCCGGGCTGAGGCTGTCTCCGGAGATGAGGTAGAGGGTTTCGCGGCGGCGCAGCAGGTCTTCCAGATCGAGGCCATCGCCGGGGGGCGGGCACAGGGTCCAGGCGGTGGCCGGATCGTCCATGCACTGCAGCACCTGGCGCAGGGTCAGGAAAATGCTGTCGCGGGTGCGGACGTGCAGGGCGTGGTAGCGGCGCACCTGGGCGGCGGCGCGGTCGGTGTTGAGGCCGGGCCTGCGCCGGCTGAGGATCGTCAGCGGGGTGGGGTCCTCGTCCAGCGCCCAGGCGTCGACCTCGGCCATGGTCAGGCCCTCCAGGGCGGCGGCGTGCAGCAGGGCGGCCAGCACCATGGCCGCCTGGTTGGTCCAAAAGCCCTGGTCGGACAGGCCGCCGGTGTCGGTGGCGGCCACCATGTGGGCGGCCCGCCGGATCGCGGTGGCGGGGTCGTCGCATCCGTCGACGGGTGACCAGCGGACCGTGCTGCGCCACTCGCCGACCTGTTCGGGGTTGAACAGGTGCACCAGGCCGCGGCGTAGCCCGGCGGTGAGTTCCACGATGTCGTCGCGGATGCTGGTGACGATCACCGCTCCTGGGGCGTCGATGACCCGGCCGGCCAGGTGGGCGGTCTTGCCCTCCTTTTGCGGGGCGAGGGCGAGCAGGTTGTCCTCGAGGGTGGCATAGACGCGGAAACGCCAGATCCAGCCCTGAGCCCAGCCGAGGAAGACGGCGATCTCCCGGTGGTGCACCACGCGCCGTACCCACCAGCTGTGCAGGGAGGGGCGTGCCTGGCGGGCGACCTTGCGGGCGGCCGGCAGCCCGTAATGCCGATACAGCTCCAGCCGCCGGGCATACCCGCGGCCCGGGTACATCCGCCACAGCAGCCGCCAGCGCAGCGCGAGCCCATGACGGCGGCGCGGGTCGCGCAGCCGATCCACGATCACGACGGCAATCAGCGCGGCCACGGCGAGCCCGATCACGACGGCCAACGGCGGCGGAGCCGGGGCAGCCCGCACTGCGGCCAGCATCAACGGCTCGCCCGTCATCGGCCACCTTGACGGGGGCCACGCTGGTGGGGCACGGTCAGCCTTTCGGAGGGGTGTCGTGGCAATCGCCCCAGGTCACGCACGTGGGCGATGGCCGCGGACTGGCGGGCGGACGCGTAGGCGGGCCGGGTGGTTCTTCGGGCCCGTCCTGAGGCCGGGTGCGCTTGGGGGTGGGCGTGACGGTCACCTTCACCTTCCTGGTGACGGTCACCGTCGGCTGTGGCTGCGGCGGCCGAGTGGCGGAGGGCCGGATCGTGGTGGACTGACGGGCCGGAGGCGGAGAGGACACGCGGGAGGGGGTAGGAGCCGGCGTCGCACTCGTCCTGGGCGTCCGGCGCACGGTCGGCGTGGAGGACGTGGGAGTGCGCCAGGTAGGGGTGGGCCACCGGGTCGCCGGGTCCGGTACTGGGCGCTGGGACAGCGTCCGCCCGGGGGTAGGTGAGGCCGGAGGCGGTTGAGCGCCCTGCTCGGTGGCGGAGGGAATGGCCAGCCACACCCCGAGACCGGCGCAGACGAGCAACACGGCGATGGGTGCGATCACCTTCCAGGTGACGCGCTCCGGCTCCGGGCCATACCAGAAGGCGTCATCGTCGGAGGGAGCGGCGGCCGGCAGCGGGTTATGCAACCGGCGACCGGCCACCGGCGAGGCCGGCGGCACGAGTGAGTCTGCCTCGGGGTCCTGCGCCGGCTGGACTTGCTTGCCGCCCTGCGCGGCGCCCGTGGCATCTTCCTCGATGAGGTCTTCCTCGATCGGGTAGCCGCCGTCGACGTCGGAGAAGCCACGCGGCCCCTCGTAGCCGGGATAGGGGCGCCCGTCAGGCAGGTGAGGCGGCTCGTCGGGTGGCATCTGGCCTGGAGCTCTCCACAGTGAGATGAAGGGGTGGGGTGGCGGGTCAGACGAGGATGAAGATCTCGCTCACGCCCTTGGCCAGCGCGGCGATGTCGGCGGCGATGCCGCATTCGGTGGAGGCCGGGTCGAAGACGAGCGCGAGCCGTCCGCGCATGCCCTGGCCGGTCAGCGCGCTCCACATGGCGTTGCTGGCCGGGCCGCTGTCTTGGCAGCCGGCATCCAGCAGGCGATAGGTCTGCCCCTGGTCATCGCTCTTGTGTCCCCACAGCGTGATGGACGGCAGGCCGAGTGCGATCGCGGCGCCGACGCGGGCGTCGATCTGCACGGTGGCCTGTGTCTTGTCCCAGGGCGAGGTGTCACCGATGTGGGCCAGGCCGTACTCGCGGGCGCGCATCTGAGCGAGAGTGTCCCACTCCAGCGCCCGGATGCTCATCCATTGCGCGCGGGCGGCCAGCTCCGGCGTGATCGGGACGGACTTGCCGGTCTTCGGATCCGGCACCTGGTACTGGCTGTAGCTGCGGCCGAACAGCCCGCTGGAGATCTCCACCCGGTCGACGGCGCGAGTCTTGAGGTAGCGGCC
This sequence comes from Nonomuraea turcica, assembly GCF_030718205.1. Classification (GTDB taxonomy): domain Bacteria; phylum Actinomycetota; class Actinomycetes; order Streptosporangiales; family Streptosporangiaceae; genus Nonomuraea. The sequence goes on along the minus strand of NZ_JAUZQF010000052.1, from coordinate 29,624 downwards.
GATCTGCTGCTTGGTGGCCAGCGGCGCTTTGGCCCGCATGGCCTGGATGCACTCCTTGGACGATCCGCAGCCCAGCTCCGCCACGACCACGCCGATGGCCAGCTGCTTGCCTGGCAGCGCGGCCCGCAGGGCTTGGCCGGCCCGGGTGAGGAAGCGGATGACGTCCTGGGCAGTGGTGAAGCCGCTGTAGCCGAGGTTGTCGGCGAACTTGACGCCGACCACGCCGGGCCGCTTGGCGGCGGCGATGAGGGCCTGCAGCGCCGCGGTGAACTGGCTGTCGCCGGCGGCGTAGTCGTCGGCCAGATCGGTCTCCACCCAGATACGCAGCCGAGGTTGCACCGCGGCAGCGGCCGCGATCGCCTGGCCGGCGGGGCTGTCGTCGGCCGCTGGGGCGGCGGTCGGCTCGCCGGTGGGCGTGGTGGCGGTCGGTTCGCTGCTCACCGTCGGAACCGCGGAGGAGGTGGCGGCGGGCGTGGTCGCCGAGGTGGAGGGGTTGCCGTCGGGTGGCGGCTCGGTCTGGTCAGTGGTGCCGACTGGGGTGGCGCTTGCCGACACGGTAGGCCCCTGGGTCGGGATGCTGGGCGGGGGTGCGGTGACCATCGTCGGGGTAGGGGTCGGCGTGCGGGACGGCCAAGTGGCCGGGGGTGGCACAGATCGTGCGACCCACTTGCCGTTGACGTACCCCTCGTAGGTGACCTTGCGGGTGACGCGGTTGGTGCACCGGTACCAGCCGCTGGCGTTGGGCAGTTGCTGGCAGAACGTCTCGCCGCCCTTGCATGTGGAGATCTTGGTCAGATCGGTCTTGCGGTTGCAGCGGATGAACTGTGCCGGCAGCGGCTGGGCGCGTTCGAGGTTGGCACCGTTGTCGGCCCCCCAGAACTCGGCCACCTGCGCGGCGTCCTGCGGCGGGGTCAGCCATCGGCACACCACGTAGTTGGGAGTGTCGGCGGGGAGCATGTTGCGGCAGGAGTCGCCCCGCTGGACATCGACCGGCTGCTCGGAAGTGGACGAGGCGCCCGCCCCGGGCCCGGTGCCGGGGACGAGACCAGGGTCCGCGACGGCGACGACAGGCAGCAGGAGCACCAGGGCGATGATGGTCCCGGCGGCGGCGAATAGCCGTTCCCGCCGGGAGATGCTGCTGAGGAACTGTTTCACGTCTTCCTTCTCCAAAGGGGGTGCGTGGCGAGCCTGGCGAGAGCTCAGCCGTTGGGGCAGTTCGACCAGTAGCCCTGGGTGGCCGGGTGGAAGTCGCCGGTGGCCACCCAGGTGCCCTTATCGGCCTCGACTGTCCAGGAGACAGACAGGATCAGGGTGCCGCCGCCGGTCGTGGTGCCTTCGCTGGTGCGGCCGTCGCCACTGGTGGTGCCGTTCCAAAAGATGGTGGCGGTGCCGGATTCGGTGGTGGAGGTGCAGCCGGTCCGGGAGCGGGGCGCGGAGACGCTGACGTGGGTGCCGGAGACGGTGATGCCGTTCGATCCGGAGGCGGAGGTGACCTGGCAGGTGCCGGTGCAGTGCAGCGTGAACGAGCCGGAGCGGCTGGTGCCCAGCGTCAGCGACGACGGGGACAGGCTGGCCGTCGGGGATGGCGGCTTGGGCAGTTTCCGTATGGTGCTGGAGGCGGTCGGCTGGCGGGTGGGCCGGGGCGGATCCTGCGGTCCGCCGTTCCTGATGGGCGGCGTCCGGGCGGGCTCCGGCCGGATGTCGGTCGCCGCCTTGGCCGGATGCCCTGGCGGGCTGGTCTTGCGCGAGGCCGGAGGTTTGGTCGCAGGGCCGGTCGGCCTGGCAGCGGTGGGCGTACTGGTGGGCCGCTGGGTCGGCTGCTCGGCGGGCGGATCTTCCGGGAGCGGGTCCAGCGGCGGGGGCTGGCTGCCGAGCAGGGTGATGGTGGCCGGGGCGGCCACCGGGGCCACGGTCGCCGACGGCTGATCGGGCTGCAGAGCCGACCAGGCCGCGCCGGCGGCGAGCACGCTGGCCACCGCCGCGGCGATGAGGCCGCTGACGCGCAGGGCGGGCACGAGCGGCCGCAGCGTCAGCCTTGCCTCAGGATCGGCCTCGTCATCTCGGCGTGACCAGAACTCTTCGCTGTCGCGGCTGCGCCGCTCCCAGGCGCGAAAGTCGTCCTTGCCGGCGGCCGGGGCGGGGACGGCTCCGGTGGTGGGCCGCGGGGTGGTGGGCCCCGCCGGGACGGGGCCGACGATGGTGGTCAACGCCTCGGCCAGCGCCTCTGCCAGCGTGTCGGCTTGTGCGGGGAAGCCGTCGGAGCGCCACGTTACCTCCGGGGCGAGCGGGGCGGCTTCGGCCAGCCGGTCGGTCATGGTGGCAGGTGCCGCGGCGATCGGCAATTGAGTCACAAGCGTGTCGGCGCCGGCGGTGCGCGGAGCGGCCTGGCAGGTCGGGCAGACGGCGATGTGCCGGGCGATGGCGGCGCGGCGGCGGCGCGCCAGGGTGGCGCCCGGCTCGGCAGCCAGATCGGCCAGCGCGGGGCAGCCGCCCTCGGCGCGGGCCGCATTGACGGCGGCGATCCACGTCTCCACCTGGCCGGCGGCGTCGGTGACCAGGTGCTCGATCTCGATCGCGCCCGCGTCGAAGATCAGGGCGATTTCCACGTCGGTCAGGCCGTGCCGGAGGGCCAGGTCCAGCGCTTCGCGATGCAGCCTCGGCAGGGCGGCCAAGGCCTCGCCCAGCAGCGGCTCGGCCACGCCTGGCCGGCTCCACGATCCGGCGCCGGCCGGGTTGGCGGCGGCACGGGCTGTGCGGTGGGCGCGGGCCAGCGCATACAGCCAGGCGCGCAGGTGCTCGGTGTCGGCCAGCCGGCCGGCGTGCTGGTGGGCGGACAGGAGCGCGCCGCAGGCGGCCCGTTCGGCGTCGTCGGCGGTGAGCTCGGTGCGGCAGTAGTCGAACAGGGCGGCTCCGTGAGCCTGGCAGACCTCTTCGATGGCCGCTCGAGCGTCGTCGGTCAGTGCGTGCCACGTCAACGGAGAACTCCCTCGGCATGCGGCTGGGGTCAGGGTCGGGGCGGCGCTTGTGCGGACCGGAAGTGGTGGGCTCGCGGGGTGCGCCGGCCGTTGGAGCAGATAGGGGTGTGCGTGCGCGGGTCAGCGGGCGAGTGCGGGCTGTGGCGTGCGCAGCTCGGTTCTGGCCTGTTCAGTCGACAGCGCCCGGCCGCAGCAGTCGGCGACATGCCGCAGCGCCATCACGTGCTGCTCGGGGGTGAAGGCGGCGACCGCGTCGCTGACGACAAACGGCTGGATGTCGCGCATGAACGCGTCCAGCGCGGTGGCCAGCACCCCGATGTGTGCGTGCAGCCCGCAGATGAGCAGCTGGTCGCGGCCCAGCTCGTCCAGGACCTCATCGAGCAGAGTGCCGACGAACGCCGAATAGCGCCGCTTGACGATGACCCGGTCGGACAGGCCCGGCACCAGGACCGGCGGCAGGTCGATGTCGGCGTGATCCGTGCTCGGGCCGGGTCCCCACCGGTCGGTCAGGAGCCCGCGCTCATCAGGGTGTTGTCCTCCCGGCTCGACCGAGTACAGCACCGGGATGCCGGCCTCGTGACAGGTCTCGCGCAGCGCGGCCGCGTTGGCCAGCAGGTCGGTCGCTGGCGGGGCGGTGGGAGTGTAGGGCCGCAGGACGTGGTACTGCATGTCCTGGATGAGCAGCGCGATCCTGCCCGGGGCGACCTGCCAGTCGAAAGCACTGGCGGGCGGTGGCGGCGGCAGGTACATGTCGGCGGTAGGCATCGGCATCGGGGCGGTGTCCTTTACGTCAGGATGCTGGGATCGGCGGGTGAGGTCGTGTTCCGAGGCGGGTGGGTGTGATGGGCTTATCCGGCCTGGCCAAGGCCGCTGGGCTCGTCGATCAAGCCGGGGTCGTCGAGCATGCTGGGCAGGGCGGGGATGAGGTCCGGATGGAACACCTCCTCGACATACAGCGCGGGCCGTCCCTGCAGGACGATCACGTAGGAGCGCCAGACGCTCATCGGGGTCTGGCTGACCGGCTCCGGAGGACCCCATGACCAGCGGCGCACCCCTGTGTCGAGCAGCTCTCGATGCTGCTCGACACGGGAGGCGGCCAGCAGCGGGCCGATGGGCACATCGATGCCGTCGACCAGTGGGGCCACGCTAGGATGGCGCGGATTGAGCACGACCTTGTTGGCCGTGACGGCGACGCCGGTCCTGGCCAGGATGAGCTGGGATCGGCGCAGGATCATGAGGTCGTCACTGGCCGCGCCCATCCGCGCAAGGGCTTTCGTCGCCAGCACGCCGGCGGCGGGACGGCTGGCCTGGAGCACCACCCGGATGCTCAGGGGCTCCTGCATCGCGGTGGCCAGGAGGTTGGTGGTGGAGCCGTCGTGCGCGAGCAGGATGCGGGTGAGCGTATGCGCATCAACGTGCAGCACGGCGGGGAATGCGGTAGGCGTCATGGCGAGGGCTTCCTATTGATCGACGAGGACGGGTGGCTAGCGGGGGTGCGTGGCGTACGGCTCGTAGGTCGGGATGGCACGCGGCCGCCAGGAGCACAGGGCTCCGGCCAGGCGGCACGGCGGCTGCGGCGCTCCCAACGGCAGGTGGCTCATCAGGCCGCGCTCCAGGGCGCCGTCGTGGATGCCGGGGTGTTGTGCTGGCGCCACCACGCCTGCGGGTGGGTGTGGGCGTGCAGCAGCAGGGGACCCGGCGCGGGCTGGGCCAGCCACTGCGACAGCAGGCTGAGGTCTTCCGCGTAACGGACCACCCCGGCTGCGCAGCCGTGCGCGGTGGCGATCTGCTCGAAGTCGATCCCGGGCTGTTCGTCGTAGACGACGATCAGCAGGCGGGCGTGCAGCCGGGCCGCCGTCTCGAGCTCGGCGGCGGCCGTCAGGGCGCCACGCGCATCGAGCGTGGTCACCGCCAGCCGGTCCGCTCTGGCCAGAGCCGCGCCGATGCCTCCGGCCAGAGCGAGATGAGGTGCCGGCGCGAGCACGAACCCGGCAGCGTCGGGCACCCGCAGATAGCTGATCGGGTAGCCGACGATGCTGTCGCACGCGACGGTGAGGGTGCGTTCGGCGGGCAGCAGCGTGTCCAGCAGCAGGGATAGCGTACGCGGATCGATGCGGCCCTGGCCGTCCAGCATGGGCTGGTAGCCGATGTCGTGCCAGCTGCGCTGCTCGGCGATGCGCCGGCGCACACTCTCGCTGCGATAGCCGCTTTGCGGCGGCAGGATCCGCCGGACCGCTGCGGCGGTGCGGCCCACGTCACCGGCAACGCCGAGATCGATCCGGTGGTGGGCGCCGAGCGCGGCCGGGTCGATGTCGACCTGCGCCACCCGGGCGTCCGGCGCCAGCAGCGTGCCGTGGCAGGTGGTCCAGTCGTTGAGGCTGCAGCCCCAGCCGATGACCGCGTCCGCGGCCGCTATCAGGTCGGCCATACCCGGTGTGGACAGCACGCCGGCGATGCCGATGTGCCAGGGGTTGCCCTCGCTCATGCCGTGCGCGGCCAGGGTCGTGGCCAGCAGCGCGGCTGCCTGGTCGGCCAGGGTTTCGAGCATGGCGCCGCTGGCGCGGGCGCCGCGGCCGGCGATGAACAGTGGCCGGCGCGCCTGGGTGAGTAGTCCGGCCAGGTCCTCCACGGCGGCAGGGTCGGCCACCGGAACCGCCTGCAGGTCCAGCGGCAGGTGCTCCAGGCTCTGATCGGCGTCCTGATCGGCGCCGTCGTCGGCGGGGGTGTTGGCAGGGTGGGGCGCGGAGACGGTGACCACGACCGGCCTGCGGTGCTCGCGTGCCGCCCGAACCGCCTCCGGCAGCAGGGCAGGCGCGTGCCGTAGGTGTGGCAGGTCCCGCACCAGCGCCCCGGCCGCCTCCAGCAGTTCGGCCTCGGCCCAGGCCATCGTGGTGTCTGGGCTGGGCTGCAGCTGGAGCACGAGCATCGGCGTCTGGGTCCTGGCGGCGTCGTAGATGCCGGCCAGGGCGTCGGCCAGCGCGTCGTCTGGGCCCAGGAGCAGGGCGGTGAGCTGCCCGCCGATGCGGGCGGCGGCGGTGGCCAGTGCGGCGGCGCCGCCGGCGTGCTGGGCGGTTACGTGACGCACCTGGTGTGCGGTGAGGGCGTCCGTCCAGGCGCAGGCGTCGCAGGTCAGCGTGCCGACGACGGTACGGACGCCGATCGCGGCCAGCGGTGCCGCCATGACGGCGGCCGCCGCGGCCGGCCTGTGGAGGCAGGTCATAGTGAGCCGGCTCCCTCCACCGACGGGCCGCCTGCCGCGTCCAGGAGGTCGAGCAGGAAGTCGATGTCGGCCATGCCGCGGTGGGCGTAGTCGCGGATGGCGCGCAGCCGCTCCATCGAGCGGATGTCGGTGGTGCGCAGCAGCGGCAGCGTGTCGACGCGGCCGTCCCAGTCCCAGCCGACCGGTGACATCACCGGCGGGGCGGTCGGCATGGACGGCGGCGGGGCCGGGGCCGTAAGGGGGCCCGTGAGGGGGGCCGTGAGGGGGGCGGGGTAGGGCATGCGGTAGCGCGGTGCGGGCGCGCCGATGTCCAGGGCGGTCATGGTGCTCCTTGCGGGGGCGGGGCGAACGACGACGACGGGTTCCAGGCAGCGGCGCGTCCGCGGCTGGAATCGGTGCGGGTGCTCAGCGTGATCAGCTCTTCCTCGGCGGTGCGGGCGATGGCCTCCAGGCGGGCGCGCTGGCGCTGCAGCGTCTGCCGCAGCCGCTCCACCTCCCCCGGCCGCGCGGCGAGCGCGGCCAGCGCGGGCGGGGCCGGCGGGGCGGAGATCACCGCCGCGCTCTTGGTGTGCCGGATGCGGCGCGCCAGCGACAGCACCCCCAGCAGCAGGCTCAAGCCGACACCGCCGGCCAGCACGTCGGGGTAGCCCTCACCCGGGTCCTGGCCGGTCGACGTCAGGTAAGCGAGCGCGGCCGCGGGCCCGATGGCGCCGCCGAGCATGCGCGCGGTGGTGATCGAACCGATGGCGGTGGCGTAGCGGGAGGGGGCCACGCCCAGGGTGCCCGCGATGGTCGCGGTCGTGGAGATGAACCCGAACCCCACACCGGTGACGACCAGCCCGGCGAGCGCACCGAGCGAGGTCTGCGGGGCGACGTACAACACCACCAGGCCGATGGCGCTGAGGTAGGCGCCGGCGTAGACCATCCAGGATGTGCCGGCGCGGCGGGCCGCCCGCGCCACCAGCGTGCTGGCCAGCATGACGGCGGCCGACAGCGGCGCCAGCGCCACGCCCACGCTGGTGGGGCTCATCCCGCCTTCGCGCAGCACCAGCGGCGCGACCGCTAGCAGCGGGAACGCGAGCAGCCCGTACAGCAGCGACGTCAGCAGCCCCCAGGAGAACCCCGGGCAGCGCCACAGCGGCGCATCCTCCCCACCGCCCGCCGGGCCGCCCGCCCGGCCGCCCACAGGGGGGCGGCGGGTGCGGGCCAAGGCCAGGCTCGTGCCGCTCACCATCACGGCGGCCGCCGCCAGCGTGGCGGGCGAGGTCCACCCCCACGACCCGCCGCAGGACAGCAGCAGCACGGCTGCCGCGATGGCGGCCGCCGAGGCGAGCATTCCCACCACGTTCAGCGGCCGACGCTCACCAGCCGGCGTGCGCGGCAGCGCCGCCACCAGCAGCAGCAGCGCCACGGCGGTGGTGCCCACCGGCAGATACAGCGCCCGCCACCCGTGAGTGTCGGCCATCAGCCCGCCGAATGCGTGCGCGACCAGCCCGCCGGCGCCGGTGGCCGCGCCCCACAGCGCGGCCGCGCCGCGGCGCTGCTGATCCCCCACCCGGCTCAGCAGCAGCCCCAGCGCGGACGGCAGCATCATCGCCGCCGCCACCCCTTGGGCCAGGCGGGCGATCAGCAGCAGCGCCCAGCTGGAGGCGAACGCCATCGTGAACGCGCCGGCCGTGAAGACGGCCAGGCCCACGGCCAGCACGGCGCGCCGGCCGATCAGGTCCGCCAGGCGTCCGGCCGGAGTCAGCAGCGCGGCGATGGCGGCGAGGTAGGCGGTGGTGAGCAGGCTGAGCTGCGCCAGCGGCACGCCTCGTGTGATCGGATCCTGGCCGAGCAGCGGCAGCACCAGGGTGGAGGCAAGCGTGTCGGCCATCACCAGGCCCGTCACGGCGGCACCGACCGCCCGCACCAGCACCTGCGACGACGACGGGCGGCGGTGCGAGGCGCCCGCGGAGGCGCGCGGCCGCGGCGACGCGACAGCATGGCCCGGCCCGACGGTCACGACCATCGCGGGCCCGTCCAGCTCGGCGCGCGGCCGTGGTTGGGGACGCTCACGGCGATGAGCCGGTCAGTCAGGCTGGCCACCGGCCCGCCGGCCACCAGCGGCAGTGGGTCCCCGCCATGGACCGCACGCTGGGCCAGCAACTCGCCGGCGCGCAGCCATGGCGCGGCAGCCGTCAGCACGCGCTGCTGGGCTCGATGCAGATCGCCGCTGCGGGCCAGGCGGCAGGCCGACGTGGCCAGCAGCCGCGCATACACCAGATGCTCGGCACACCTGTGGGCGATCTTCGCTTCCAGGCCGATGATCTGGGCGAGCAGGACCTGGTGTTCGGGCAGGTCGGAGTGGCGCATCCAGCCGTCCAGGTCAGCCAGCAAGCCCGGCCAGCGCAACTGCTCGCACACGAACGCGCAGGTCTGGGCAACCAGGAGGGCATCATCATCACCGCCGTCGTTTAGCCGCGCACACAGCTCAGCGGCGTGGGCGACGGCAACGTGCGCGGTGGTCTGGAAGTCGCTGAGCCGGTGGTCCAGGGCTGAACGCAGCTGACGCGCGCGGTGCATCAGGGACGGCACGCTCCATCCCAGGACCAGCAGTCCGCGGGCGTCCCGCTCAAGCTCCACATGCAGGCCGAGGAGCTGCAGTTGGCGCTGGAGGCGGTGCAGAGCCGCCCAGCCGGACGCCGCAGGGGCTGGGGCGCCGTCCAGCCAGATGTGCACTCCCTCGCCGGCGGCGAGTTCGCTCACTCGCACGGCGCAGGCGTCGGGCAGAGCGCGCCGGCAGACGCGGGAGGCCACCAGGGCTAAGGAACCGGCGTTGGCTGACCGCATGGGCAGAGGGTCGTTCAACGGCATCGTTGCATCTCCGAGGACGGGGGGCGACGGTGATCGGTTGTGAGCAGGCCGCTGCGCAGGTTTCCGGCCGCCACCAAACTCGCCCATATATGGGTGAGTTTGGTGATAAAGCACTCATTTATTGTTGAACACGATGTATATGAGGCAGGGGATGTGTCAAGATCTCCCGCCCATGTATTGTGAGATTCCTCGATCGGAGCCTTCATCTATGGAGGTGTGACCGTGAGGAGCGGGGATCGTGGCAGGCAAGAGTGATGCGCCTACAGCTCGGGAGCGCGTGATCGCGGAACGGATCCAGCGTGCTCTGACCGGCAAGAGCGACAAGGAGCTCCAGGCGGCGCTGGGCTGGAGCTCCAGTCAGGTTGGCCGCGCCAAAAGAGGCGAGATGACCAATCCGACCGCCAAGACCATGGGCGCGTTGCAAACGCTGTTTCCCGATGTGCCGCTCGGCTATTGGGCCGGCGAGAGCGCGCCGTCGGGCGGCGATGACGCCGGCGCGGCGTCCGATGCGGCAAGCACGGGGCCCACCCCGGAGATGTACGTTCTCACCCGCAGCATCGGTGAGCTGGATGAGGACGCCCGGCAGCAGATCATCGACTTCACGAACATGGTCCGCCGCGTCCACGGCCTGCCACCAGTGGATCAATGACCACCAGCACCCAGGCCCCTGATCGTTCTCTTGGAGGGAGGCCCGATGTTCCGGTGGCCCCGCCGAACGCTATTCGCGCAGTTACGGCGCGAGCACGCCACACTGCTACACCAGGTGCCCGACCCCTTCGACCTGGAACAATTCTGCGGCGTGCTCGGCCGCCTGGCGGCGCGTCATGTCGTCGCACACCCCTTTCAGCTCGGCCAATTCTCCCGGCTGGACGCCTGCGGCGTGGGCGGGCTCTACATCCGCACGAACGACCTGGACATCATCGGATACGCGGGCTACGTGCCCGCCCCGCACCAGCTCATGATGATCTTCCATGAGGCGGCGCATCTGGTCCTCGGCCACTACAAGGAGCCCGAGGCTCGCGAGAACATCGCCGCTCGGACCCTGTATCCGTCCGCCGACCAGGCCTCCTCGGATGCGGATCTGCTGGTCTTGACGCGCAGCATGGCGGAGCTGGACGAGGACGCCGGACGGCAGATCGTCGACTTCGCCGCCGCGATCCGCCAGGCACACGGCCTGCCTCCCACCCCCGGCGGACGATCCGCTATCCAGGCCGTGCTGGGCCGTACCCTGTGTGATCGGGGACGGCTGGAGAGCGAAGCCGACGCTCTGGCCACGGCCCTGGGCGACCGGGTCCGCCGTGGCGGGCTCAAGAGCCTCAACCCCGAGCAGGGCGGGGCCTTGCGCGAACTGGCCGGCCCGCTGCTCAACCCCTACCGCGACGAGTAGCGGCCGCGATGAACAGCAGCCTGATCATCGCTCTCGCCCTGGTCCCCATGTGGGTGATCGCACTCCTGCGCCTGCCCGGAATCCGCAGATCACCCCGGCACGCCCTGATCGGCGTTGCGCTGGTCAGCGCATGCCTGAACGCCACCATCGCGCCGCAACCCGCCTTCCATGAGGAGCTCTTGCGCGTCAGCAACCGGCCGGGTCTCGCGTTCGCCGTGGAAATGGCCACAGGGATCATCGCCTTGTCCGCGGTCGGCTGCTGGCTGCTGCTCGGCCGCGCGAGCCTGGGCCAGCGCCCGGTGCGCGTGCTGTGGCCGGTCTGGGCCACAGCCGCTGCTCTCATCGCCACCACCTCAGCCCTGGCCCTCACCCACAACCTGGAGCGCCTGACCACCTACGACGCCGTAGGAGGTCACCGGGCATCGGCTGCGCAAATGCTCGCCCTCGGGCTGTACGAGGGATACCTGCTGGCCGTCTATGTGTTCGCAGCCGTCTCCTTCGCGCTGCTGGGCCGCGCGGCTGCCTCCCGCCTGACCAGGATCGGCCTCTACCTCATGGCTATCGGCAATCTGGGTGGCACCCGCTCGCTGTACACGCTGCTCTACGTGGTGCCCGATGCCCTCAGAGCCTGGTTTCCCCACATCCCGCCCTGGCCCTGGCCCTGGTCGGCCGACCTGGCGGCGGTCATCAACTACCCCGGATACCTCATCGGCTTCTTCGGCTTGGCCCTGCCAGCACTGTCTCTGCCGCTGAACTGGTATCGGGCTCGCCGTGACCTTCGCCTGATCTCTCCGCTGTGGCACGCGTTGCGCACCGCCTACCCGCGGGTGATCCGCGTGCGGGAGGACCTGCCGATCGGCGCTCGGCTCATCGCCGCAGTCACCGAGATCCACGACGCGATCGGGCTCCTGGCGGCCTGGCCCGAGTCAGCCACGGTCCTGGCCAAGGCCCGTGCGGCAGCCGCGGCCGCCGGCCTGCCCACGGAGCGGATCGAGGCCGCCGCCCACGCGGCCTGGATCGCCGTGGCTCTCGTACAGCGACCCGACCTCGCCACCGAGCACTCCATGTGGGGTTACGGGCCGGACACCCCAGACGACATCGCGGGCGGCATCTCCTGGATCACCGCGATCGCCCGGGAATACGCTCACGGCCAGTTGCCCCTCGGTGCTGGCTCCGTGGCCCTCCCGCAACGCCCGGCTTAGACCGACGCTTCCGCGCGGGCCTTCAGCTGCTCATTGAGCTGGTGGAACAGTGGCTCAAACCGGCGCACCGTGGACCACATCATCGGGGCCATCGCCCCGGTGATGGTCTCTCTGTGAAGCACATGCGTGCCCCCTGCGTCGGGGGTCAGCTCGAAATCATGCAGTGAGCTGGCAACGCCGGAGGCGATCAGCCTGGTACGCCAGGCCAGCCGTCGTGGCGGGGTCGCCTCCTCCACCATCGCGCGCATCGGCACAACGATGGAGCTCCCCGGCTTCAAGGCGGTGGGCAGAGTCAACCGGCTTCCCACCACCGCCTCTCCGCGCATCCCGGGGACGAGCGGATTCCACTCCGGATAGCTCTTGAAATCAGTCAGGATCGCCCATACCTGCTCGGGAGTAGCGGAGATGTGGATCTCTGTCCGGATCTGGCGCACGCCTCACCTCATGGGTCGTCAGGGGGCATCCATGGCCACAACCCCGCCATAGATGGACGACTACACCATACATGGAGGAAAGATCTTGGTACAGAGTGGACAAGGACGCAACGAATTACCTGGTCACCAGGCATGGCGCGACGGGCGTCGATACTGCCGGATCAACCGGTCTCAGCAATCCATTGGCCATCGATCTTGACACACCCCCATTCACAGCGACATCTTGTGTACCAATTGATTGGCAAAAGATGAGGAACATCGCCAATATATGGCGATCCTCGCGACGGTGAAGAGAGTGTGCCCAGCATGCGAGTGGCCAACGTGACCCGGCTCCGCCAGGCCGGGACGGGCGCGCCTCAAGCCCCGGCGGCAGCCCGCCACAGCTCGCACCTCATCGCCACCAGCCCACCGCTTCCGGCCGGCTCGCTGATGTGATGGCTGAGAGCGTGATCCATGTAGCGCAGGTCCTCGCCCTGCTGTCCCCGTCCCCGGCTCCGGCAGAGGAGCTGAACACCCAAGGCCTGGCCGACTTCCTCCGGGGGTTCTTCGGACCGCTATTCCTGGTCACCGTCTCGGTGGTGGCGCTGTTCTTCCTGTTCACCAGAGAGATCACACGCTTCGTGCAGTTCCTAGCGATCACCATCGTCATCGGCGTCATCTTCTACGTCCCAAACATCATCGAGACCCTCGCCAGGGGCATCGCCGCTGCCCTGGGGGTCACATGAGACCCAGCGTGATACTCGCCTTCCCGCATGGAGGAGCCCATCGTTTCCTGGCCGCCGTCAGCGTCCGGACGCGCACATGCCGGCAAGTCCCACAGCAACAGACGAGGAGACCCTTGTGACCGCCACCCATGAGACCGCCCGGGCGGCGATGCCGCCAGGCCCCTACGGCACCCTCTCGCCCACCCTGGCCGAGCGCCGCAGCTCCGCTCCGCTCGCCCCCATGACCATGCCGAGCGGAGCCGACATCCTCACGGCCGTGAACTACGACGACGTGCAGGGTATCCTGGCCTGCCCGGGCAGCAGCCGTGATCTCACCGATCCCGCACTGCAGCGGCCGATCGACGGCCTGACCATCGAGGACGTGCCCGGCGTCCTGCTCAACATGGATCCCCCCGACCACAGTCGGCAGCGCCGGATCCTCCGCAGCGCCTTTACCGTGCAAGCGGCCGAGCGATGGCGGCAATCCTGCCACGCCCTCGCACACGAGCTTCTCGACCCCGCCAGCGCAGTCATCGACCTGGTGGCCGAGTACGCCCTGCCGCTTGCCTCGCGCATGATCTGTCAAGTGCTGGGCATACCCGCCGCCGACTATCAGCGCTTTCACACCTGGAGCACGGCTTTCCTGTCAACCAGCAGCGAGTCCGTCCAGGGCCGCATGGAGGCCTACGCCTCGTTCATGGAGTACGTGACCCGCTTGGTTGACAGCCACCGCGCCAACCCCGGTGACGACCTCCTCGATGAGCTCATCCGCGCCCATGACGAAGGAGACCAGCTGACGGAGACAGAGCTGGTCAACATCGCGTTCATGATCATTACTGCTGGCCACGAGACCACCGCCATGATGGTCTCCCGCGGCGTGTTCCGGCTGCTGCTGCACCCGCAGCAGTATCAGAGCCTCGTCGAGGACCCCGCGTTGATCCCCTCGGCAGTGGAGGAGATCCTTCGATACGACGGGCCTGGCAGCCCCGGGCTGGTCCGGCACGCCACCACCACCGTGGAACTCCCCTCGGGAGCGGTCGTACCCCCGGGCACCGTGGTGCTGCCACACCTCGCCGCGGCCAACCACGACCCGCAGGCATTCCGCTGCCCCGAGCGATTCGACATCCGCCGCTATGAGAAGGGCACCGATACTCGAGGACACCTGGCCTTCGGATACGGCCCGCACTACTGCCTCGGCCACGCTTTCGCCCGGATGGAGCTGCAGGAGGCGCTGCGCGCCCTCACAAGCCGGGCGCCGGCGCTGCGCTGTGCCATCCCCTTGCAGGATGCGCCCTGGACCACGCAGGGGATCACCCACAAGCCCGTCCGACTGCCCGTCCGGCTCGCCTGAGCAGGCAAGATCACACACCCTCATCGGCCACGGACGGGCCCTTCGTGCGGCGCGCCAGCACCGTCTGCCCCTGCACTCGACCAACCGCCCTTACCGGGCCTGCACGAGCCCAACGCCGCCGGATTCTGCCCACGGCTGACCCCGGGACCCGCCGGTCCCGGCGCTACGTCGGACGCCCGGACACCCTCGGCCTCGGGCCGGCTACCCCCCAAGGAGCCCTGCGACCATGTCACCGACACCGGCGCTTCCCTCGCGATCCGTCCCTGCCACAGATGCCCACCTCGGCGGTCCGCCGACGCCGTCGATGAGGCCGGAACACTTCCATCTGCTGCGCCTACGCCCCGACGAACTGCCCGACCTAGTCAGCGTGCCCCTTGCGCGCCAGCCCAGCGGCCCACACCACCTCATCGACGGCCTCGACCAGGTGACGATCGCCGACCCGCCTCGCCCCTGGGCCAGGGCGGTCGCCACCGCCGAGCACCGCATGCGCGCCATCCTCACCTACCTGTGGGACCACGGCCCTGCCGCCGCCCTGGCATCCGACGCGCTGGTCGAGCATGATCTGCAACACGGCGGCCGTACCGTCTGCACCGGGCTCCACCTTGACGGCACCACGCACTACGTCTGGACCCGCGGGACGCCGCCGTCCACCGCTCTGCCCGCGCTCCAGGACATAACCTTGATCACCGGCGTGTGCTTGGGCAGCGCCACCGCTGTGATGGGCATCACCGCCGGCGGCCGCCGCATGCCGGTCATCGGCAGCTGCGGCCTGGGCATCACCGAGGACATCATCGCCCTCGATCACGACCCGCGGCCCACCCTGCCCGAAGTCGACAGCAGTGTGCGGTTGATCGGGCTGTGCGCGGGCGTCGCCCGCCGCATTCCCCCTGCAGTCCCTGTCACCCGGCGCCTGAATTCGCCCTACCTGAGCTACCCGCTGAAGGGGCTCGCCGCCGCCTACGCCGGGCACCTGCCGGTGCCACTGCTGGCCGCCTGGTTCGACATCGCCGTGACCCGCCACCACCCCGTCACACGCCGTCAGATCGCCGCCGCGCGCGCGGCCCTCGCGTGCGGCCGTCCTGTCCGGATCCGGGTGGTGCCCGAGCTGTGGCGTGTGGCCCTGCACCTGCGGCGGGAGCTGGCCTCCGGCCGGTTGCCCAGCTTCGACCACCTCCTGGACGAGGTCGTCCTCAGCGACCGGCTGTGGCGGCAGTTGATCGAGATCGCCCGCCCCAGCAGTCCGCTGGAGCTCGGCTATCTCACCTACGTGGCCTCTCTCGTACGGCCCGCCTGGTCCACCTCCGGCCGCCGGCGGCTGCTGGTCCAGGTGGACGACCCCCGCGAGTGGCGCATCCTGGACCGGGTCCGCCAGCTGGCGCCGCTCCTGCGTGACAGCGCCGACGAACCGGTCGACGTTTCGGCGGTCGCGCTGTACCCGCTCAGCCGCTTCTGGATCCAGCCGCCCGTCCGGCCGGCGCGCCCCGACGCGCACGGCGTCGACCCTGGCCATCTCGCCCTCCAGGATGGGCGGCGCGTCAACCTGTTCAGCCTGGCCGCCAATATGTGCCCGACGACCCGTATGGCAGTTACTCCACTCTCTGCCAGCAGCGGTGCTTCGACTAGCTCTCGTCATCACTCCGCGGCCGGTGGCATGGCTCCTAGAGGCCGCTCAGACAAGGCCCCTTGACTCTAGGTCGGAGCAACTTGACACGCCTGCATGATCGGAGTCAAGACCGATGACTAACACCGTCCGGCAATCGGCCGACGGCCCTCGTAACGACGACTACACCTGCCAGGTCGCCACCGCCCCAACCGCGGCAGTCCGCGCGCTCAACCACGAGACGCTCTCGAATGCCGGTGTCACTTACCCTTCCACGATCAACGCCGTACTGGGCGCCATTGGCCACGACACGGCCAGACTTGACCTGCTACTGCAACAGCTAAGCGAAGCGCTACTTCGCATGCTGACCTCAACCCAATTGGGTGATGACCATGGTGATCGCTTCGAACGAGTTGACAACGCCCAGTCAGAGCTGACCGCCGCTCGCGCGGCAGCCCGAACGCTCATCGCCCGGCTGGAACACTCCTTCAACGCCACCGCTGACCTACATGTGACGGATGGGAGGGAAGATTGATGGGCATCTCCTATGAGACCTGGATATTCAACGGCGAACCTATCAACGGTGGCGCAGCGCCCCATCTCCCATTGCTTACACCGGCAGCCATCCTCTCCCGGGCCGCGGACGTGATCGAACGCAACGGGCTCGCTCATGGCGCCTACCACAGGCGACAACGCAACCTGAAGTCGCACGACGCGCCCGTGTGCACGCTTGGCGCCATCGCCATCGCTGTAGGAGCCGAACCCCATGCCTGGGAAGAGGCTGACTTCTGGAAGCGAGAGCTTGCAACTGCCGCTGTAGCGATTGATGCCCTCCTCGATTTTCTCGGCTTCGACGCTGAGGAGACGCCGGACGAGACGCTCGGCTCGTGGAACGACGCTCACAGCGCTGTTGCGGTTATTCGCGAGCTTCGCGCCGCCGCACGCGAGGCCACGCGCCACGAGCTCAATACGAAGGGGGCCACACGACTCACCTGAAACCATCCCATCTGGCACACCGTTATCGACGTCAGACTGACCGCGACTCGATGATCGAGTTACACGGTCAGTCGGTGCCTGGCTGCATGGCGCTGCTGAACGGGATCGCCGCGACAGCCCGGCCACAGTCGGTCCAGGTGACGTTCACGGCCCGATGGTAGGCAGGTGGGCGCGGGTGTTCCGGGAGTTCGCTGTGTAGCGCGCTCGCCTTTACTTGATAGATCAGAACGTCCAGGATTTCGCCTGGCCAGCCCTACCGGGTCAGTGACGTCATCGCCAAGACTCTCTTCGACCCCAGCCGCCGCACGACCAGCCCGCGCCATGCTGCTGCGGGCAGGCAGCGAACCGATCCCGGCCACGCCGCCCTGCTCGGCCGAGGTGGACCAGGTCCACGGAGCCGTGAAACATGACCACCCCCGGGTTCCACGTGGTAGAGCGCCGGCCAGGACTTGAACCTGATCCTCCCCGCCGGTAGCGGGTCTCCCATGGTGGAGGTCCGCAGCTCGGGTCGCGGGCGCTTTTGGGCGCCGCCTTCATCGAGGCTGGGCGCGGCGGTCGCCTTTCCGGAACTCGCCCCAGGTCGCGGCGCTCCTGCGCGCCGCCTTCGCGATGCTTCGATCCGGCTGACCGGGACACGTTCCGGACGAGTCGCGGCGCTCCAGCGGGGGTACGGCGTGCCCGCGGTTGCGGGATAACCGTTATCTGGCAACCCGGCGGATGGTGGGGGTCGGCACGGTGGATCCGGTCATCGCCGAGCAGCTCGGCCGCGCACACCCGCTCCGGCACCTGGACGATTTCCTCACCGATCTGGCCAACGCCGGCATCTCCGCGCACACCCGGCGCGCCTACCGCGGCGACCTGATCGCCTTCGCCGCTCACCACGGGGAGGAGATCGGCGCACTGTCCGCCGTGCCGGTTCGCGCGTTCCTGGCCGAGCTCGCCGAGCTGTCGCCAGCCAGCCGTAAGCGCAAGCGCGCCGCCGTCGCTTCCTTCGCCAAGTGGGCGGTCCGGCACGACCTCCTGGCCGCCAACCCGATGGACCGCATCGACACGGTCAAGGTGCCCAAGAGCCTGCCGCGCCCGGCCGCGGCCGCCGACGTCGTCAAGGTGCTGACCGCGATCTGCTCACGGCGGCCGCGCAAGGAGACGCCGCTGGACCGGCTACGCGACCGGGTGCTGTTCGAGACGGCCTACGTCTGCGGCGCCCGCGCCTCCGAAGTCTGCGGCCTATACGTGGAGGACCTCGATCTGCGCCTGGACGACGAACACGTGCGCATCCACGGCAAGGGCGGCAGCGTCCGTACCGTCCTGCCCGACGACCGCGGCTACGTTTCCCTGCTCAAGCTCTACCTGGCCCACGCCGGCTACACCGCGAGCCCGCTGTTCCGCGCCTCCATTGACGGGCGCGGCGGGCCGCTTCCTACGACGCCGCCCACCACCGCTGGCAGAACTACTGCGCCGCCGCACGCGTCGAGATCGACATCCACCAGCTGCGGCACGCCCACGCCAGCGAACTTCGCCGGCGTCTCCATCGAGGCGGTGCGCCGCCGCCTCGGCCACGCTTCTGTCGAGAACACCCAGCTGTATGCGCTGCTGGATGACAAGGTCGCGGACGCCGAGATTCGCGCCGCCTGATCGGGAGTGGTCCTCGACGACGTCTTCGCTATGGACGGTGCGTCGCGTACCAGACCATCCCCGCTCGTGCGGGGCCGACAGGCCGACGAGCCCAACGGCCGGTCTCATCATCGGACCATCCCCGCGCGTGCGGGCCGACGTGGGGGCGCGGCGCTGGGCCTGCCCGTGTTGGGGACCATCCCCGCGCGTGCGGGGCCGACCGACGAACTCAACGATCGACTTCTTCATGCGGAGGACCATCCCCGCGCGTGCGGGGCCGACCTTGATCTCGACGCGGAGGCTCTTGGTGTCCAAGGACCATCCCCGCGCGTGCGGGGCCGACACCTCCCACGGCCGGGCCACGCCGGCGCGGACCGGACCATCCCCGCGCGTGCGGGGCCGACCTGCTCGTACTGGCTGAGATGGATGATGATGAAGGACCATCCCCGCGCGTGCGGGGCCGACGCTTACGCCGGGCTCATCCTGGCCGTCGCGATCGGACCATCCCCGCGCGTGCGGGGCCGACCGCCGTAAATCACGACGACTCGCCACCCTCCTCGGACCATCCCCGCGCGTGCGGGGCCGACCCAGAGGATGGCACGCACGAACGCCGTAGCAACGGACCATCCCCGCGCGTGCGGGGCCGACGCCGGGCAAGAGCGTCACCGTCCGGTCGGGTCAGGACAATCCCGCGCGTGCGGGGCCGACGTCCTTCGGTCGCCTGGCCCGTGGGACTCAACCGGGCCATCCCCGCGCGTGCGGGGCCGACGCGCCGACCGCGCTCATGCCCATGGTGGCGAGCGGGCCATCCCCGCGCGTGCGGGGCCGACCGGCGTAGAACCGTGCCTCGGCCTCCCCGTGGGGGCCATCCCCGCGCGTGCGGGGCCGACATGAGCGCTTCCTTCGCGGCCTGAGACGCGCGGGGGCCATCCCCGCGCGTGCGGGGCCGACGAGCCCGTCGTCTTCGTGGCGGCCCATGTCAGGGGGCCATCCCCGCGCGTGCGGGGCCGACTAACCTCCGTCGCGATGAGACTCGCGACGAGGAGGGCCATCCCCGCGCGTGCGGGGCCGACGGTTCTCCGTCGACACATACGCGCGCCCACAAGGGGCCATCCCCGCGCGTGCGGGGCCGACACCTCGGCCGGCGGCGCGTCGTCGTCGTCGAGCGGGCCATCCCCGCGCGTGCGGGGCCGACGGTGCCCCATGGGAACACTGCACGAATCTGCGCGGGCCATCCCCGCGCGTGCGGGGCCGACACCTCGGCCGGCGGCGCGTCGTCGTCGTCGAGCGGGCCATCCCCGCGCGTGCGGGGCCGACGGTGCCCCATGGGAACACTGCACGAATCTGCGCGGGCCATCCCCGCGCGTGCGGGGCCGACACTTTTTGTGCTGGGGTTTTATCGACGGTTGCGGGCGGAGAGAATCAGTCCGTCAAAGTCGATGGGGTACCAGCGGTCTTTGCCAGCGGTGCGAATAGCCCAGCCTTGTTCGTTGGTGGCTGGTTCGACGAGGACGGCTTGGCAATCACCGATTCGGTTGGCGAGCAGTGTCCAGATGCGGTCGCGGATGCGTTTGCTGGGGTTGCCGACGAAGACGCCAGCGCTGACTTCGACCATCCAGCGGGTGAGGTGGCCGCGGAGTCCTTCGGGGGCGGCCACGAGGACGATCACGGTCATGTGTCGGCCGCCTCATTGCCGCGCCGAAGGCGGTCATGCGGTTCGTTGTCGAATTCGGGGCCGATGACGGCAATGTGTTCCTCACCCATGGTGGCTTGGGCGAACTCGACGAAGAGAGGATCGTCCGGAAATTCTTCGGTTCCGGCCCAGTTGACGCCTCCTGCGACGGTGCCGACCTTGTCGTCCCAGAGTTCATTGACGTCGATCTCTGGGATGTCGGATCCGTCGGTGGACAGCAAGGTTTTGATGTCGCGGACGATGCGTCCAAGGAGTTTGTCTTCGGCGATTCGGTCGCGCAGGCCGAGGCGGGCGTCGCGTTCTTCGGTCAGGCCTTTGGCGGCGAGGTCGAAGGCAAGGGGGATCGTGTAGTCGGCTTTGTAGAGGTCGGCGACGTCCATGACGAAAGAGGTGGCCGAGCCGGTGTGGACGAAGCCAAGCCCAGGACTGGCGCCGAGGCCGACGATGACGGCGTGGCAGATGCCGTAGAGAGCGGTGTTCGCGGCCGACAGCAGGCGGTTGAGGTCGTCGCCTGCGGCGAAGGGATCCCCAGGGCGGTAGTCGCGGCCGGTCCAGGCCACGCCGGTGCGGCGAGCGTGGTGTTGGTACTGCCTGCGGACACGAGCGCCTTCCCGGCCACGCAGTTGTTGCATGGTCATGTTGGAGACGTCTTCGCCAGGGAAGCGCATGCCGTACATGGCGCGGGCGACGGTTAGACGTTCTTTGGGGCGAGTGACGAGCCAGGCTTGGCGGTAGAGTAGCCCGGCTCCGCGGCTGGGGCCCAAGCCGGAGGCGTACAGGCGGACGCCTTGTTCGCCCACCCAGCACATGGCGGTGCCAGAGTCGCCGAGGAGTTGGACGGCACCGTGAGTGATGCGGGTGCCAGGTCCGATGAGCATGACGGCAACCATCGCGGCGGGGATGCGAACGGTGTCGCGTTTGTTGATGACCACGACAGCGTTTTCATCGCGGTCGATATGGCTGCGTTCGATGTAGACGCTGGAGACGCGGTCGGCGATGCGGTGCAGGTCGTGAGGGTGGGCCTTCCACCAGATGTCGGCCATCACCTCTCCTGTCGAAGGCCCGGGAGGGGGGCGAGGGTGAGCAGGCCGCAGCCGTAGGACTTGGCCGGTCCGATCCCGCTCAGGAGCCGCTCGGTGAATGTAGCCGCATCCGTGATGCGTAGTCGGCCTTCGAAGGTGGCGGTGTGCAAGACGACCGGCTTGCCACCGGTGTTCTTTTTCCGGAAGGAACGGCGCGCGCGAGCGATGATTCGTACCTCGCGCGGCGTCGTCGCCTGCTCTCCGTTGTCAGGCTGCAGGCCGGATGCCGGCGGATCGCTGCGCGCCGGTGGGACCTCGAATCCCCACCGCTCGGTATGGGACAGGAACCAGCCGAGTTGCTGCTCGGCAGTGCGGTGGCCGATGCGAAAGGAGCGGCGTTTGGTCTCCGCGGTGCGTTGGAGCTGGGTGGAGGTCGGTTTGACAGGCGTGGAGGTGTTCTGGACGGGATTGGCGGTGAGCCGGAAGGCGAACTCGCGGCCGACGGCGATCTGAGCGAGCAGCGGGGCGTAGTCGCGGATGGCGGCGTGTTCGCCGTCGGCGTCGGGCCACCCGGCCTGTTCGATGAGGTGGCTCCAGTCCGGCCGGGTGGCGGTCAGGACGAACAGCATGGGGCGGCGAGGGTCGTCGGCGTCCAGCCGCCACAGGATGCGCTGGCCAGTGGGTGCATCGGGGATGCCGTACATGACGGCGCCATGCATGGCGTGAGGGCTGGCCAACAACAACCGACTCTTCTCACGCAGCGGGTTGATTCTGATGCGGGACAGGTAGGTCATGTCGTAGGTCACCAACCCAGGAGGGCGAACGGGTCGTGGCTTCGCGGGTCATCCATGGTGCTGTCGGCCTTGGCGAACCCAGTCGGCAAGGTGATCCAACGGTGCCGAATGCGGCGGCTGCTAAAGCGGCGCTCACGGGGAGCGAAGGAGTGCGGGACATCAGTGAGGGAGTCCTCGCCGTCAGGATCGTCGAGGGTGGCCGACACATCGATGGTGGTGGGGCGGCCCCGACCGCGAGCGTAAAGCTGTTTAGCCGTGTCAGTGGCCTGCCAGGGCTCGGTTTCCAAAACCTCCAGCAGGGGTCCCTGACGGATGGCAAGAAAGAGCGGCTGGGTGGGGACGCAGGAACGGCGCCCCAGCGCAAGAGGGAAGGCCGGACGTTGGACAGCCTCAGCCAGCGTCTCCACCAGGGCGGCGGGTCCATGCAGAGCCGCGAGGAAGACCGCGTCTTGCAAGTAGAAGCGCTGGGTGACGTGCGTGTACTTGGCTGGCGAAGTGGGCTTCTGCACACCCTTCGCCGACACGCCCGCCTGCGGCAAGGGCCGTCCCCGGTAGTCACTGACGGTGTGATAGTCGCGCAGCAGGCTACCGGGCTGGTCGACGCGTACACCCAACTGGAGCCCGAGCAGATCGTCCAGGGATTCTTCGCGGGGCCGGCCGGAGGCGGCGGCGAGCAAGCCCAGGATCCCGGATTTGGTGGGTTCGGGCCGGGTCTCGCGTCGGTTGAAGACACTGCGGTCGCCCCACGACTGCAACGGGCCACCCAGGCGCAGGACCAGCGTGGCCTGGGGGGCGGTCATCGGACCTGCTGGATGTGCTCGGCCAACCTGGCGTGAAGGTCGGCGATCAAGGTGGGGAAGGTGGTGTTCGCGCCGAAGATCGTGGTAAGTCGTTCCCCAGTGTGCTGGTCGGGGTCGAAGGTGTGGCAGATCGCGGCGTGGATGGGGGTGTCACCCCATTGCCTAGTTGCGCGGTCGTATTCCACGGCCAGCCGGACGGCGGAGTCGGCGGCCAGCCCCTCGCCCTCGTTTTCGGGCTGCAGCGGCCTTTCGAATGCGGAGACGAGGTTGACTGGCTGATCTTCGCGGACCACGACGGCGAGCAGGCTGGGCAAGGTGCGGTGGGCGAAGGAATTTTGGTGCCCGGAGGGGATGGAACGGGCGAAGTGCTCTATGAAGGCATCGACCGCGACCAGAGCCGCATCGCTGTCGCCGAGGTTGGCGATCAGCTGGGGCACATTGATGGTGGCGTAGCGATACAAGGTGGCGGAGTTGAAACCGATCTGCCCAATCATGCCGGCGCCGGTCTCCTCCTTGAGATTCTCGTCGTCGACGGCGGTGTAGTAGTCGAACTCCAGGTCCACCGCGTGGGTGGACAGCGCATGCGCCACCTGAACGGCGGCATCGACGTTGAGGGCGGGGATGTCGGCGACCATGCGCCCGAACAGCGCCACGTCCATCGGATGACTCTGCTGCAGTTTCTCGGCCACCGGGAGGTCTTTGACCGCCTTGGCGAGCTCCTCGTCCTCCAGGGCAGTAAGGTCGGCGGCCTGGTGCACGACCAGGTCGACGATGTCCTCCAGCTGGCGGTAGCCGAAGAACAGCAGGTAGGCAGTGTCGCCCGCCTTTTTGCCCGGCTTAATGCCCAGCGGCTGCAGCAGCGCGGTTGCCAGGCGGGTGGCCTGCTCTGTCTCCAGCTCTGTACGATCGGCCAGTCGCCTGGCCAGTTCGGCGGCGATCCGCTTGGTCCGGGTGGCGTGGTCTTGCTGGGGGGCGTGTTCGGCGAAGCTGGTACGGCTGGCGCGCTTCCACGCCTGGGACGACACCCGCGCCCGACGGTGCCCGCCGAAGTAGGCCTCCTTCGGATTGCCTTGATCGTCACGGTTCAGATTCGCGGGCGGCACAGTCTGGATGATGTGCACGTCAATGTACAGGCGCCTGTCCATGGAAAGCTCCGGATGAGATCGGTGGATGAAAAGGGTCCGTAGCGGTCGGAACCGTTACGCGGGGGCGGAATTGGTTGTCGATTCGGCAGTCGACCGTGAAGGCGGTTGCCAGCCGTAGTAGTCGAGCCCAAGCCTGCGGCGGGCCAGCTGACGCGTGTCGGGCCGCTGCCAGTCGCGGATGTCTTTCAACAGCAGGTCGTAATCCAAGGGCGCGCCTACGGCGCGGAGCTGGGAGATCAGGCCTCGCAGGTGGGTGAGCAAGGCCGTGACTTGGGTGGCGGAGGCAGCGGCGTTCACACGCCGGTCCACCGCCTCTCGGGTGAATCCCTTGTCGTCCTCCGATTGCTTGTGGAGCCGTCGCAGGGCATGGCCCAGGCGGATGCCGGGATGGTGCATAGGGTCGGGGCGGGACTGCTGGTGCAGGCCGTACAGAGCGAGGGCGGCGTGTTCGGCGGTCAATTCGTCTGAGACCTTGCTCTGCTGGGCGAGGCGGTCGTCGATGGGGGACGTGTAGTACGGCCACAGGGCGGGCACGGTGCCGGCGGGGCGTCCCAATCCGGCGCGGAAGGCGGCCAGGTCCTCGCCCGGCGGCGGCCCCTGCTTGTCGCGCCAGGTACCGTCTGCGGCCACGTACCGGGCCCAATACCGGACGATGCGATCATTCGTGGAAATCATTTTGTCTCCCTCGCGCGTCTTCATGCTGATCGGGCGCTCGCCGCGACGGCTGGCTGCTCTGTATGGGCGTCGCGCTGGTCGCGTACGGTCTGAGCCCAGCGGGGCAGCGCGGCGCGTACCCGCTGACGGAAGTTCTGCTCGGCGGAGGCGAGCCGGTAGACGTAGTCACGGTTGTCCTTCCTCACCACTCGCCCGACGAACTCGCTGCCGGTGGCCGCGGCCAACAGCTGTTCCGCAACCTCCCGAGTCCGCTGCTGAGCGAGCCTTTCCCAGGCGGCCCGGCCCTGCTCTAGCAGGGCGGAATCGTCGGAGGCGGCCCGTACGTCGACCAGGAAACGCCGCACCAGCGGGTCGAGGGCGTGCAGCACATACTCGCCAGGGCGCTGCCCCTTGTCCCAAGGAATCGGGTCGGCTCCTCTGGCTCGGCGCAGGTCGGCCGACAGATCGTTGATGGCCTTTGCCAGGTCTTCGGCCTGCTCGGTCACCTCCACCAAGGTGGTGTAAGTGTCACTCTCGGTACGCAGCCCGGCCGCCGGCAGCGGGATCGAGTCGAACAACACGTCCTCCACCACCGCGGACTGCGTTCCGTAGACGATGCCGATCGTCTGCACCTGCAACGGGTAGTCGAAGGGGAGGAACCCGTCGGCTTGGACGTCAGCGAGCTGGCTGAGCAGAATCGACGTCTCGACGCCGCCATCACTGTCTTGCCGTTCCGCGGTCAGTAGCGCCTCCATTCCGCGCCAGGCGGCCTTGCCCGGGACGTGCCGACGCGGCCGGCGGACCGTTCCCGTTGGGCTCTTGGGCGCCTTTTGGAAGGTCCAGGCCGTGTGCGGCTCCCACTCGGGGATGGCTTGTAGCCGGTCTCCCGTGCACAACACCACTCGACAGACCCGCAGACCTTCGTCAGTCTGTTCCGGGATCAAACGGATGCGCCGTGCCTGCCATGTCCACAAATCCAGCAACCCAGTGGCCGATCGGATGTGCCAGGCCGCTTGTGCGAATGGGCGCCGCCACTGCGGTAGATCGTCGACTGGTTGCCGACCGATCGGGATGTTGAGCATCAGCGTCTCGAACAAGGTGCGCCCCATGGGGACGATTACTCCCAGAGCCCCCAGCGGACCGGTCACGTTCCCAGTGGTTTTACCTGCCTTCACAGCAGGGTCGTCGACCGCTCCCGATTTGATGCCAGCGGTGTCCCAGCAGTGGGCGTGCAGCAGCCACCGCGCCGCCTCAGCCGGGGGCAACGGCAGCGGGTTGGCCTCGGTGCGACTAGCGAACAGCGGCACATTGTTGCCGGATGCCTCAGTGGCGACTAGTAGTGCCGACCCCTTGGTCTCCTCCTTGGCCGTATGCAGCTGGGGTACCTGGGCGAAAGGTGCCTCGTTGCTGAAGAGGTCGAAGCGGGAGCGGTGCTCATCGAGGTAGTCGCTGATCGCCTGCTGCTGCTCTTCAGTGAAGCGGCCGTGAGCAAACCGGCGTGCCCATTCCGTACGGTCGCCGGGGCGTCCCAGGGCATCCATCACGACGGGCAGAAGCACCTGGCGCAGAAGCGCCGGGGTATGCGTGGAGATCTCGACCTCCAGCGCGTCGTACTCGTGGGCGTGCAACAGCGTGTGCCGCAATGACTGAGGCTCACTGGCGGGCCGACCACATGGCCGAGGCAGCAGCCACGGCGAGTCGATCAGGTCATAGCCGAACATTACGGCTCCTCTAACTAGTCCTGTTTAAGAACTCGCGGGTTGGAGCGTGCCATAGACAACACCGCCCCGTCAGACAAATGCTTAAAGTGGTTCGTGCGGCCTTGCGTGATCTGCCTTCGCGGGGATGGCCCTTAGTCGTGTTTGGGGCATGCGTTGGCCCCGCCATGCGGGGATCAAGACCAGCGTGAGCTAGGCGGCCTCTAGCGACGCCACGTTGCCTGAGGCCGCCTAGCCATGCGAGTCTCACCTGCGCCCCCGTACGGGACGGCGTGGACCACCCTCCACCATCAGCGCGAGCGCCTCGTCGTACCGCACCTGATACTCGCCCAAGTTGGCGTTGGTGTCGGCGCCCAGGACCAGCGCCAGACTTCGTTTCAGCCACGGGTGGCTCCGCCAGCCATCAAGTGGCGCCAGCTCGCGCTCGGCGTGCTCGGTCAACGTAGGAGGCAGCCGTACGGTCGCCCCGAGCACCTCCTCCACCACGTCATCTGACAGTGCCTCGCCGTTGATTCCCAGCCATCTGCCCGCCAGCGTGTGGTATCCCCTGTCGTCCTGGTGCACGAGGATTACCTCCACACTGCGCTCCCCATCCCGGACCACGGCCTCCAGCTTGTGCTCGGCCAGGCTGCCGGGAGCCGCGCCGTAGTGCAGCCCTTCCAGCGTCGCCTTTGTATGCTCGCCAGCCCGGGTGAGCAGGAAGTGCTCCGCGCTGCGAGCACGTTCCTCCTGCCGAGCCGCCCAATCCTGGCGCGCCTGCTGCTCATCCGTAATCCAGGCAGGCGGGACAAGATCGGAGGCCTCGCCATACACCCGATCGACAAGACGCGGCACATCACCTGGTATCGACCAGCTGCCGCCGTCGGCGGCGCAGACCACCGCGGCGGTGCGGAGCAGCAGATACCGGCCGTAGATGGTCTCGCTCGCCGGCAGGATCCATGGAGCGGCTCCGCTTCGCGGCGCGAACCCGCTGATGACCACCTCCGGCCGGCGAAGTTGGGGCGGCCGCTCCACTCCCTCGTGGCGATGCATCCGGCCCAAGCGTTGCAGTAGCAGGTCGATCGTGGTCAGATCGGTGACGAGCACGTCCGCGTCCACGTCGAAGGACTGCTCGGCCAGCTGGGTTGCGACCAGGATCAGCCGCTCAGGCCTCCGCGTCTCATCGTTGACCGGCGGACCCAGCAGTTGCAGACATTCCTCGGTGCCCACTGCCCGATCATGAGCGGTCATCCGTCCATGCAACAGCCGCACCTCACCATCACCGAACCGATCCCGCAGCACCTGGTAAGCGCGTTGCGCCCGGGGAACGGTGTTCCGGATCACCAACGCGCACCCGCCTTGAGCCAGCCGCTCCTGCAACAGCGCGGCAATCGCGTCCTCAGCCGCACGGCTCTCCTCCGCTGGGTCCACATCGGCGGTCTCTGGCAGGACGGTCACCGCCACGTTCAGATCCCGCCGCCACTGCCGCGCGTCATCGACGTCATAGATCGCCCGCCCGTCGACCAGGCACGCGGCAGTGACACTGGGATACCCCTGCGGCGACGGCAACCCCGCGACGTCGAACACCTCTACCGATGCCGCACCGGCCAGATACGCGGCAACGAGTTCGCGGCGCTGCGCCGGGGGCAATGTGGCCGATAACAACACCACCGGCACCCGCGCCTGCCCCAGCCAGCGCAACCCCTCTTTCAGGAACTGCGACATGTAGACGTCGGCCGCGTGCACCTCATCCAGGACGACGACCTTGCCCATCAGCCCGGCGGCGCGCAGCATCACATGCTTGGTCCGCGTCGCCGCGAAGAGCAACTGGTCGATGGTGCCGACGACGAATGGGCTCAGTAGCCCGCGCTTGCGGCCCAGGAACCATTCGGCTGGAGCCTGCCGCTGCGCACCCCCCTCCTTCTCCTGGCCGAAGGGCGAGTCCGCCAGTCCGTAGATGTCGTCTTCGTCGACGCTGCCGTAGAAGCTGTCGGGGTCACTGTCTGACCCGTCCAGCAGGCTCTGCCATTCCTTGTTGAACATCCGCTTGCCGTGTAGCAATGCCACCTGGCTGGCCAGCTCCCCATCGATCCGCGTCAGCCAGGCGCGTACCTGGCTGAACATCGGGTCGCTCGTCGCCTGCGTGGGCATCCCCACAAAGACCCCGTCGGCGCCGAACCGGGCGGACAGCACCTCGGCGGCCAACAGGGCAGCTTTGGTCTTGCCCTCGCCCATCGGTGCTTCGACGATCAGAAGTCCAGGAGCCGGTATCCGCCGGGCCGTACGTATGACAAGCTCTTGTGACGGGCGCGGCGACTGATCAAAACGGTGTACGAATGCATCCGAGGCCGGACTTTCCAACCGCCCCCAGCCACCACGCAGCCCAAGTTGTCCCCATGCCTTGACCGCGCGATCTCGGGCACCCTGCAAAGTCACCTCGGCCAGATCATCCACGCCCGGGAAGTGACGCTCGTCGCTGGCGATCCAGTCGGCCATCACCACCAGGCCGCTGAGCTGCAGTTGCACGGCACGACTGGGCACAATCCGGGGCTGCACGTCAGCAAGATCTTGGAACCCCACCAGCCGGGTGAACACGTCGACCAACACCGCTTGCACTCTGAGCCACGCCGGAGCCTTTCCCTGCGGCTCGCCCTGAGCGGTCCTCGGCCGCGCCAGCGCACCTACCGACGGCACCGTCCCGTGGTGCCCGGCGACCAGCGGCCACAGCCATGCGATCTGCTGAGCGTCCCAGCCGGTCTCCCGCAGCAGACGCAGCAGGAGCGTTCCACCAGCCTTGTCATGCCGCCACCGAACCCGTTTCACCACGGGCTCGTCCCAACTCAGCCCAGCCCGCCGCACCGCCTCGGCGCCTTCGTCGTCCACTCGCTGAAAGGCAGGAGTTGCCTTGCCGCAGTCATGCACCCCGCACAACCAAGCGAAAAACAGCCGCCCCCGCCCCTGCGAAAGGGCATCCAGAGTCTGTTTCGTGGAGGGTGCCAAATAGTGGTCCCATATCTGCTCCGCCACGGCCGCTGTGTCCAAGAGATGCGAAAGGAGGAGATTTGTCCGACCGCCTGCCTTATGGCGCGATTTACCCCAAAGCACCCCAAGCTGACGCATCACGACATGGTCGTAACCGAGCTCGTCATGCCACTGCATCGCACCTCCGTCCATCGACCCGCACCCTAGACACCGCCACCGACAAAACAGGGTGGCTATGCACACCTGCGGTATCGTTCATCTACGCGACAGCGTTAGCGCAGAACCGCTCCGGATAGGGTCACGGCACAGAAAATGCGACGCTCGTCAGTTCAGCAACCGAAGGAAAACGGCCTCCTGCGCCCATAAACCCGCTGTCGATGTGAGGGCTCAGGACATGCTTAACCGTTCGTTCTCGGGACACTATTGACAGATCGTGGCATGATGCTCGCCCAGAGTGACTGTGAAGTCGGGTGGCGAGCGTGGATCAGCAAGCTCTGG
>NZ_JAUZQF010000051.1 GCF_030718205.1 Nonomuraea turcica | reverse complement strand
CTTCGTCCCCTTCGTGTTGATATGAGCGAATCGAAGGATTACGGAGTGGCCGTCTCTTGTCACATGGATCTCACCCGTACCAGTCCAGGGCTTGATCACCCGCACACCATCTCCCTGGACGTGAACACCGGGGTGGGCCCGCCGCATGCATCCCAACAAGTCGAAGAAGTGGGTCGTCAAACGCTACTTCGGCAAGTTCCACAGGTTCAGAAACGACCAGTGGGTCTTCGGTGACCCCGCCTCGGTCACTGACCATGGCGGCACCCACCACCTGGTCAAATTCTCCTGGACCAACATTGTTCGGCACCAACTCGTCACCGGCAGGGCGTCCCCCGATGACCCTGATCTGATCGAGTACTGGGCCACACGGCGACGGAGGGTCAAACCCCCGCTGGACGGCTACACCCTGGGCCTGCTCACCAGGCAGGACGGCCACTGCCCGCTCTGCCGGGAGCCTCTCCTCGCCGCCGACCAGCCGCCACAGTCCCCACACGAGTGGGAACGATGGTGGCTGAATGTCGTGAAGCGGGCGATAGCCACCGACTATCTCACCCACGAGCGACATGGCCCGCCGGACGGGAAACAAACACGCCTGGTGCATGCCTCCTGCCACCGCAGCCACCTGGCTCGCAAAGGCGGGAGACCGGCTACATTCTCACCCCCGTGACGCCCTCGGGGCTCGCTTGAGCCGTGGTGCGGGGAAAGCTCGCTCGCCCGGTTCTGAGGGGGGCGGCGGCGATCTCCCAGAGTTCATGCGAACTGAAGGTTCCGCGGGATGAACCCGCTGGTCTTCATGGTTTATGGGCGCTTCTGTCCTTGGGTTGGCTGGAACCGGTGGGGTTGTGCTGCTCGGCGGGGGTCTGCAGGAGGTGGCGGGCGATGGTGGCGTAGCGGATGGCGGTGGTGTCGTCGATGCCGAACACGGCGGCGAGGTGGAGCGGGTCGCCGTTGTGGGTGAGGGCTTCCTCGAGTTGGCGGTCGACGCGGAGTGCTTCGAGGGTGGCGGTGAGTCCGCGGCAGGTCTCGGTCAGCCAGTTCTCGCTGACCGCCCGGGTGGTCATGGCGGTCTGCTGGTTGACGATCAGGTGCGGGTTGGCGGTGTCGGGCCATCGTTGGTCTCGATGGTGGAGCCAGGTCACGAGCAGATGCCGGGTGAGGTCGTCGAGGGGGCGGGCTCGGCCGGTGAGGACGAGTCGCCGGTTACCAATGTCGATGTCGGTGAGGCGGAGTTCCCGGATGGTCTTGGGCCGGGCTGCGTGGACGGCGGCCAGGGCGAGCGTGAGGCGGGCTGCGGGGGTGGTGGCGGCTGCTGTGGCTTGGCCGATCTCGTCGGGGCGCAGCGGCTGGATGATGATCAGCGGGCGTTCGCCATCGTGGAGGCCTCGGGTTGGATCACGGAAGATCCTGCCGGTCTTCTTGCAGTGGCCGAACAGCGACCGCAGGGCCGTGAGGGTCTGGCGGCGCCGGGTGGAGTGCAGGGACTCGGTGGCCGCGATGATGTCGGCTGCGGTGACCTCGCGCAGGTGGATGGGTCTGCATGCGGCCGGGGAAACTGCCTGACACCCCCGCGGCAGTGCTCATCCTGCGGGACGGTCCGGTGAGGTTGGCCAAGCTCGCGCACCGCTTCTGCGCCCGGTCTGGGCTGATCGACGTGCCTGGCCTGACCGCCGTGATGTACGACCCGGCCAGGGCGGTCAGCGTCGACGGGGTGGCGGCGTTCCTGCCCTACCAGGCGGGCCACCGCCCGGCTCTGCTGCTGGAGGTCCGTGCGACGGTGAGCACGGACGTCGGGCAGGGTGAGCGCGTCGACCGGGTGGCCGGCTGGCTGCTGGAGCACGGCTTGCACCTGGTGGCCGCCGCCGACGGTGAAGTCGAGGCAGCGCCCGGATGGGCCGTGCACTTGCGCGGCGGCAGTGGGCTGCGGGTGAGCGGCCCGATCGGCGAGCTCTACGACGGCGACCTGCAGGCGGACCTGGCCTGGCAGGACGCGGTCACCACGCAGGGTAGCTGCCTGCTGCTGGTGGGCACCGGCCTGGGCTTGGACCAGGCCCCGCACGGCCTGCAGGAGGCCCTCGACCGGGTCGACGCCGTCGCACGCCAGGGACGGCTGACCGGCGCCCTGGTGACGGTGGAGATCCGTTGAGGCCCCCGATTTCGTCGGCGGCCTGTTGTAGATTGCCGGGTACGGCTAGCGCACAGCCGGTTCCGAGCCGCCCCGCCCACGCCGGGGACGGCGCCGATGAGCGAAGGTCCATGATCGCGCGTTCCTACGAAGCTCACCTTGCGGCTGACGTTTCCTGGGCGAAGACGCGTGGGGCACGCCCTCAAGGGACACCGCCATGACGAAGGACGCCAGGAACAAGCAGAAGACCCGCGCCTACGCCGCCGCGCACAACCTGACCTACCAGCAGGCGCACCAGGCCCTCACCCGTCAGGCCGGCCAGCCCGATCAGCAGCCTAAACAGCAGTCGCGGGCTTCACTGCTCTCCGTCGATGCCGACGAGCTCGTGCGCCTGGTCCTGGCCGATAAGGCGGCGGCGGGCATCCACACCACCGAGGAGCAGGCCCGCCGGGACGTGGCCTTCACCCTCGGGATGCTGGACCGGTACCTGACCTCCGAGCCGTACACGCCGACCAAGACGGACGGGATTCCCCTCCTGGTAGGGCCGCACTGCCAGCACGACGAGAACTGCGCCACCGACGTGTGCCAGGACGGGTACGCGCACTTCGCGTGCCGCAGGCCCGGCTGCCCGATCTGCGGCGCCCCGCCGAACAGCACACCCGAACATTGGGCCGGCGACGTCGTCGCGCAGGCCGTCATGAGCCCGGCCGACGTGGCACGCGCCGAAGCGCATCTGAAGGCGTTCCCGCTGCTGCGCCGCCCGAACGACCTGCCGGTCCTCTCGGAGGAGCGCTTCCACCAGGCGTACCCCGAGGGGTTGGAGTGGTGGGACCCGGACAGATGCGATGAGTGCGGCGCCTACCCGCCCGAGGGCTACAGCTGCGACTGCCCGGTCGGGGGCGACTGGTGATCCCCGACCCGTACGCGGTGTCCGCGCGCGGCCTGGCCGTGTTTGCCCTGAAGCCCGGCAGCAAGCTCGTGTACGGGCCCGGCTGGCAGCGCGTCGCGACCAGCGACCCCGACGTCCTGGCCGCGACCTGGCGGCCGGGAGACAACATCGGCGTCGGCTGCTGGCGCTCCGACGTGCTCGGCGTCGACCTGGACGTCAAAGACGTCGACGGGCCCGCCCGGTTCGCCGCGATCTGCACCGATCACGGCGCGGCATGGCCTGACACCCTCACCGTCCGCACCCCCAGTGGGGGCTTGCACCTGTACTTCCGTGTGGAGGAGGGCGGCCCCGTGATCGGATCGACCACCGGACGCAACCCACGAGCGCCACTCGGCCCCGGCATCGACACCCGCGGGCCCGGCCGCGGCGGCCGCGGCGGCTACCTGGTCGGCCCCGGCTCCGTCATCGACGGCACCGCCTACACCATCGAGGCCGACCTGCCGATCGCCACTGTGCCCGGCTGGTTGGCCGGCCTGCTCGACCTCGCCCGCCCCGTCGCTTCGGCCCGGAGAACGCCATGACCCACCACGACCACCACGACGATGACCTGGACCTGGCCGCGCTGGTGCGCGAGCTCGCCGCCGAACACGGCGACAACCTGCACGTGGTGGACTTCGCCGAGCTCGGCGCGCTGCCGCCGCAGGTGCGCAAGGCCGGCCACCAGCTGGCCGCCGCCACCGCCGCGATGGAGCTTGTGACCAGCTTCCACGAGATCGGCACCTACCATCTGGCCGAGACCATTGCCGCTGCTTACGAGCAGGCCAGCGGCGCCGACGACGGCGGCGGCCTGGAGCTCGACTTGGACGGCGCGGCCACCGCCACCGCTGCCGACCCTGACCTGACCGAACTGTGGGAGGCCGCCCAGACCGGTGCGCGCCGCGACCTGGTCGCCTCGCTCGCCCAGCTGCTGGCGCTCACGCGCCGCCGTCGCGGCCTGGACGCCGATGACGTCGCCGCGATGATCGGCAGTCACGCCCACCCCGGTCGGCTGTGGATGCTCGCCGAACGCCAGCTCGACGACGCCGCGGCATCCGGCCGCGACTTGGAACGCGAGCCGATGCTGCCGGACGCGTCGCACCTACCCGCCCTGGCCACCTCACGGGGCACCGACGAAACCCTTTGACCTGGAGCAATGCGCACTCGAAACTAGGCCTGTTCCGCGCTAACTAAGATCATCTTCCATTGAGGAGGCGGTGGATCAGGCTGGGGCGCGTGCGGCCTGACAGCGGCCCCTTTCGAGCGCTCATGGTTACTGGGCGTGGGCTCGCCAGGAGATGCTGTAGCGGCGCGACCTGGTCGCCGTTGTGCGCCGCGTGGTTCGAGGCCGGCGGCGACACGGGCTCGACTTCGGCGGCGGAGTCCAGCGGGAACGGCGGCGCATGGAGCACACCTCGCCCGCGACTCGGCCGGGATACAAGATGCGCGCCCCAAGGTGCCGTGGCGAGCCTACCTGCCTCCGGCGGCAGGCAATCCGTGCTACGCCCTGAGATGTAGCCGCACCCGTGTCTACTTCCCTGGCGGCAGCGGCAACTGCCGTCGCCTGGGTGACGACGCACCCGGATCGGCCGGGGCAGTATCGCCGCCATGACGAACTCTCACCTTGCGCGGTGGCACACGACGCTGTTCACCCTCCGCATCGTCACCGGTGTGGGCGCAATCTCCCGTTTTCCGCACAAGACGCCCGCGCGTAGATCGTCGGCGTGGCTGCGGTCAGCGACCGTGGTCTTGGCGGTGGCCGTGGCCGGAGGGGGTGTCCTCGACATCGCCCGGCCTGATCCGGCAGCCGCCGCACCCGGCAACGGATCGAACCTGGACAAGTACCTGGGGACATGGAACTACGACCAGCCGGACCGCAAGAGCATGAGGAACATCGCGGAACTCAGCTGTCCGGCCGCGGAGCCGGACTGTGAGAGCTTCAATCCGTTGGCGCCGTCGGGCTCGGTGTTGCAGGTCCCGCAGATCGGCCGGATCGTGTTCTCGAAAGAGGCCGACGGGAAAGTCGTGGGGCGGACGGACCGCGGCTGCACGTGGCGGTTCACGGCCCGGTCGGACTCCCTCCAACTCGACCCGCCGTCCCAATCCTGCTTCAACCGCGTGATCAACTCCGGCTACACCATTACCCGCTGGTCGGTGACCGTCTCGGGCCGGCATGAGAAGGAAACCATCGCAGGCGTGAGCCACCATCCGAGCGGCGACTACGACTTCGCGCTGGAGCACGGCGCCCGCACCAAGGTCACGACAGAGCCGTGGGCCAAGGTGGCGAGGCGATTCACGGGCCAGTGGGAGTACGTCCCGGCAGACCGCTCGCGGCTGGTCAACATTGTCACGTACCGATCGACGGGGCCGGACGGTTCAGCGCAGGTCAGCCACGGGGAGCAGCGCGGTGTCGTCGAGTTGACGGTGAAGCCGGATCGTACGGTGGTCGCCCGGACGGCGGACGGGTGCCGGTGGACCCTGACGGCGCGCGGGAACACGGCCGACCTGAACCCGCCCGGGCAGGTCTGCCGACGCCCCGGCGAGACCATCACCCTCGGCTTCTGGCAGGTGGCGAGCGACGGGAAACAGCAGGCGTCGATCATGAACGGTGCCGTACAGCGTGACGGCCGCACATCCAGCTTCGTACTCAATGTGGGGGCGCTGGCCAGGCGATGACTCAGCAGCCTCCGGCTGTGGGCGCACACGGTCGACCCCGACGGCAAGGATGGCGTGCTCGGCCATCAGCACCTGCAGGACTGAGGGTGCTCAGCAGCCGGCGGGACAGCCGGCGAGCCGACGATCCGGATCCCAGTGGCCGAGCTGCAATGGCGCGGCTTGGCGACGCTGCCTGGCCAGGGTGCACCGAGCAGAATGGTGTCGCCTCATATCGTTCGAGGTCGCCGATGACGCGCATGCGGTCGTCGGCGGCACCACGCTGATCACGCCGTCGGTTAGCCGCAGCGATGTCGGCACACTCATCCAGCGATCGGCCTCACTCAGTCACCGGATCGTGGCCGACGAGGGCAGGCGGTACTGCGGGATCCGCGACCGCCTGCTACGCCTCTCGGTCGGGCTGGAGGACGCCGACGGCCTCTGGGGCCGATCTCGACCAAAGCCTTTCCGCCGCTTATCAGGAGGTACTCCCGTGACATATGACCCGAAGCTTCCGGCTGATCAAGGGTTGATCGACGCGCTGCACGTGACGGGGCCGTCCGGCGAGCACGCCGACAAGCTCATGTTGTTCGGGCAGTTCGTAGGCTCCTGGGACATCGAGTGGTCGGGGATCGGGCTCGACGGCGAGCCCGCCCGGGCCAAGGGCGAGCTCCACTTCGGCTGGGTTCTCGGCGGCCGGGCCGTCCAGGACACCTGGATCATGCCGGGCCGTCACGAGCCGGTGGCGTCGACTCTCCGGGCGTTCCACGGTACGACCGTGCGTTTTTACGATCCGGATCTCGGTGCGTGGCGCTCCACGTGGATCGAACCGGTCAACGCCCGCGTCCGCCGTTTCATCGGGCGACCCGTCGACGGGGACATCATCCTGCTCAGCGACGAGGAGGATCCCTGGCTGAGGTGGCGTTTCACCGACATCACGCGCTCGTCGGCGCGCTGGCTCGGCGAAACCTCCTACG
Source organism: Nonomuraea turcica (assembly GCF_030718205.1). Taxonomy (GTDB): domain Bacteria; phylum Actinomycetota; class Actinomycetes; order Streptosporangiales; family Streptosporangiaceae; genus Nonomuraea. The sequence goes on along the minus strand of NZ_JAUZQF010000051.1, from coordinate 36,980 downwards.
ACAACGGGGCGACCTGGGTCTTCGACGAAGAGATGATCCTCACCCGCCGCTCTCGGTGACCGCACGCAACCGGGCCGGGCGGCGATATCGTCCGCTGTCCGGCCCGCTTGGCAAGGGTGAGTCACCGCCGCCGCGTGTATCAGCTTCAGAAGTCGGTGGAAGGTGTAGGTGAGTGGATCGCCCCAGTCGGCTTGGGTGGCGTCGGCTTGACGAGTATGCGGATCATGTGGCGTGAACTCAGGACCCTGGAGCTCTGGGAAATGCCAGGAGAGCACCCCTTGATGTGGGAGTGTGACGCCGCCCTCGCCCGATGTGACTCACCGCTCATCGCGCAGCGGATGTCACATTCCAAGCGCAGAACCTCTCTTGGGAGCATGCGGCGCACCAGATCGTGCTGTTCGAGGATCGAAGTCCGCTTCACCAGAGCTGGCGCGGTCAGGACCTTAAGGCTGTGGCACCACATCACCATGGCGATCAATGAATAACGGACCACTGGGGACGATGCTCGACGACCCCCGATCCGCGCGGACGCCGCCCTTGGCTCAGAACCCGGTCAGGGGGCGCGGAACCGGCTGATGAGATCGCCCCGAGCGAGGGAGTCACGATGGAGGGATTGATGCGGTTCTTCCGCGCATACAGTGCCGTGGCTGCGGCGGTGATGGCAGTGGCCGTCGGTGTGTCGCCGGCTACGGCCGCGCAGTCGCCCACGCGCACCTGGCACAAGCAGACCTTGTGGAAGCAGTACACGACCACGGACCCGGCCACCGGAGGACAGGTGACCACCTGTTTCCGGCTCCCCGCGGTCGTGAAGACCAAGAACGACGTGCTGCTCGCCTTCGCCGAGCGGCGTAACAAGAACAACTGCGCCGACCACGGCGCGTTCGACGTCGTCATGCGCCGTTCCACCGACAACGGTGTCACGTGGGAGGCGAGCCGGACGGTCCTGGCGAGCACCACGGGGGCGGCCCTGCAGGGGAACGCGACGGTGGTCGCGGACTCGACCGGGCCCGTGTTCCTGTTCACGACGTCTGAGCCGACGCCGACCCAGACCACCCCGCGCACGCCGAAAGTCCAGATCAGCCACGATGACGGGAAGACCTGGTCGGCGCCGAAGGATCTGTCGGACGTCATCAAGGCCCCGGCGGGTGCCGGGGATTGGTTCGCCACCGGGCCCGGGCACGGGATCCAGCTGACGCGGCCCGACCACGAGGGCCGGCTCGTGGTGCCTGTCTACTTCGCCGTCGGCAGCCGGCAGAGCGTACGGCTGATCTACAGTGACGACCACGGCGAGAATTGGAAGATCGGCGCGACGGCCACCTATGACAAGTCCGTGCTGAAGCTGGGCGAGCAGACCCTGGTGGAGCGGACCGACGGCAGCATCCTCGTGATCGCCCGCAACGGCGCGGTCCCTGACGACCAGACGTCCGTCCACGGCCTGGCCAAGGGCGTGAGCAGGGACGGTGGCCTGACCTTCGACGGCGGCTTCCGGGCCGACAACGCCATCACCGCCCCGCCCACCCATCCGGCCTTGCTGCGCCAGCGCTGGGACGGTGGTCCCTACACTCGGATCCTGCTGTCCGTGCCGGCCACCCCCAAGACGAACAACAACCCCGTGGGCATGAACGTCCGCTCGTCCTTCGACGAAGGTATGACCTGGCGCAACTGGGACGACACCGTCAACAACGCGGGTGTCCGGATCGACGACGATCATGCTGGATATTCGGACATGACGCTCATCGGCAATGGCGCCATCGGCGTCCTGTACGAGGCGGGCGCGGCCCGCTTCCGGGACGAGATCCGCTGGAACTGGTTCTGGGAGAGCGCCATCGGGCTGTACTGAAAGACGTCGGCATTCCCGGCCGAGGCCACAGCCCAACGTGGCGACGCCTATCGAAGGCGGGACCTTCCTGGTGTCGATGGCGGGCCGAGAGCGCCGTCGGCTGCTCTCGGATCCCAGCGATCAGCGGCGAGCGTAGTCAGGGACGTGTTCCGGGCGCGGGCCGTAGGCGATCAGCCGGGATGGGAACTTCTTGAAGGCGGGGAAGTGCCGTGCCAGGAAGACCAGCGGCCTGGGCGGACGGGCGCCTTTGCCGGCGAAGGCGGGCACGAACAACGTGCGGTGCAGCATGCGCTGGACGGCCTGGACGACAACGGTCGGCCGCCACCTGCGCTTTTGAACCTTAGCCAGGTCGGCGGTGGTGACGTGGCGCCGCCGCAGCGGCTCGGCGAGGATCGTCGCGGCGGCCACGGCATCCTGGATGGCGAGGTTGATGCCCATCCCGCCGGCGGGTGACATGGCGTGTGCGGCGTCGCCGATGAGCAGGGCGCCATCGGCGTACCAGCGCTTCAGCCGGTTCAGCCGCACATCGAGCAGGTGCAGGTCCTCCATGCCGGCGATGTGGTCCACGCGGTCGGCGTACTGAGGGAGCACATCTGCGATGCGCTGGCGGAAGCGTTCGACGCCCTCGGCGCGCAACCGGAGGTCGGCGCCTTTCCTGGTGAAGTACGCGATCTGGTAGTAGTCCTCGCGAGTGAAGGTGAGCGCGATCTGGTCGCCTTTGAACTCGCCGGCGAGTCTGGCGATCTCGTCCTGCTCTCCGGCGTGCCGCGGCAGGCGAAACCACCACGTGTCGAAGGGAACCGGATACTCCTTCGGCGTCAGGCCGAGTTCCTTGCGGATGGTCGAGTGGCGGCCGTCGGCGGCCACCGTGAGCTGCGCGTGAATCTCCCCTTCCACGCCCTCTCCAGGGCGGTAGCGGACGCCCGTGACCTTGCCTTCTTCCTTGATCAGCCCGGTGACGGCGGTGTTCATCCGCAAGGTGAAGCTCGGCTCGGTGGCCGCCTCGGCGGCCAGGAAGTCGAGCAGGTCCCACTGCGGGATCATCGCGATGTAGTTGTACGGCGCAGGCAGGGCTGCGAAGTCGCTCAGCGCGATCCTGCCGCCATCCGGAAGCGGAGCCACCAGATCGCCCAGCCGACTCTGCGGCAACCGGCGGAACCTCTCCCCCAGACCGAGCTCATCCATCAGCCTGACGGTCGAGGCGTGCACGGTGTCACCCCTGAAGTCGCGCAGGAAGTCGCCGTGCTTCTCCAGCACGGTCACCTCGATCCCCGCCCGGGCCAGCAGCAGGCCCAGCATCATGCCGGCGGGCCCGCCGCCGCACACCAGGACGTCTGTTCTTTCGAGGGTCATGGTTGTCCTTTCCGGCGCAGGCCGTAGTGGACGAACAAGGCGATGACCGCCACGCGCAGCGCCACGTTCGCCCAGATCGCGGCATGAATCCCCTGTGTGAACGCGTAGATTTCCACGGCGGCCGTGCACCCGTGGAAAACGATCATGGTCCAGGTGGCCAGCCGCACCCCCTCCGGTTGCCGGAGGGTCCTGCCAGCGAACGACAGGAACGCCACGGCCAGCTCGGCGACTCCCAGGAGGTAGCAGACTAGGTAGGCGTCCGGCGCGACGCGTACGCCGACGGCGCCGGGAATCAGGCCGGGCGCGGCGATGAGCACCACACCCGCGGCGAAGGTGACCAGGGCATGCAGGATGAGCAGCCGGCGCAGGTTCACCGGTCCGCCGCCCGCCGTAGATGGCTCAGGGCAGCCTGCCGGTCGTTGAGGCGCGGGTAGGGCTCGCCTGGTACGGCCACGCCGAGGAAGGCGCACAACCGCTCCCAGCCCTCCCCCGTCTGATAGATCAGAACGCGGTCGGCGGGGAGGACGTCCATGACCTCCGCTGTGCGGCGCTGGAACACCTCGATGGCGTGGTGCTCGTCGGGCATCGGATCGGCCAGCGCGGTTCCGAAGGTGTCGCGCCAGATCCGGTCCAGTAGTGGCCGCATGCCGGTGACCACGGGTTGGACTTCCCGAGGTGCCGTACTGGGGTCGTGCAGCAACGCATAGACGGTGTCGCGCATGCTGGCGTACCAGGCGTGGGGATCGCGCACGGTGACGATGACCTTGGCGTCCGGGTACGTCTGTGCGAGCGGGCGCCAGAAGTGGGCGCTCGGCCAGTCCACCGCCGCCCGGTAGCCCCGCAGCACGCCGCCCCAGTCGACCGGCCCGTCCAGGGTGTGCCGCCAGCGCTCTGCCTGTTCGGGATGGGCGCCGATCTCCTGCATATGGTGGCAAGGGCCGAAGCCGAGCCGCTCCAGCGCCGTCTTCAGTGACGTGGTTCCGGTGCGCGGTAGTCCTGCACCGATCACGTTGACCATGTCGAGCTCCTCCGTCCAGGCAACTTACTTCATCATGTGATGAATCTCTGCTTGAGACGATACACACATGAGGTTCAGATAGGAAGCAGTACCATATGGCGTTGTGGACAAGGAGTTGGTGGATGCCGCGCTGGCGGCCGCCGAGCAGCACGGCAAGGACGTGGCCGATGTGCCGCTCAGGGCGATCGCAGCGGCGGCGGGAATCTCCCGCAGCACCCTGCTGCGCAGGCTCGGCGGGTCACGGGCCAGACTGGACGAGGCGGTACGGCAGAGCGGGGTCGACCCGGGCGGACGGGTTCCGGTCCGGGAGCGGGCGATCGAGGCGGCGGCCGAACTGATCAACCGGAACGGGCTCGGCGCGGTCACACTGGAGGCCGTCGCGGTGGCCGCGCAGTGCTCGCCGACCAGCCTGCACGCCGTCTTCGGCGGCCGTGACGGTCTGCTCGCCTGTATGTTCGACCGGTATGTCCCGGTGCCCGATTTGGAGGTGCTGGCCGCGGATCCCCCGGAGCGGATCGAGGAGACCGTTCACGCCGTCTACCGCGCACTGATCGAGGCGTTCTCCCGGGAGCCGCGGGTGCTGCCAGCCATCTTCGGCGACCTGTTCAGCCGCCCCGATGGCACGGCCGCCCGGATGCTGAAGGCCAACCTCCCCAGAATGTTCGCGAGCCTCAGCACCCTCCTGACCTCCCAGATCGAGGCCGGCCGGCTGCGGCCGCTCCCGCTGCCGCTGCTCATCCAACTCATGATCGGCCCGCTCGCGGTGCATATGCTGCTGCGCCCCACACTGCAGGACACGCTGGGCGACCTGCTCCCCCCAGTGGAGGAGGTCTCGCGGACATTCGCCGAGGCGTTCATCCGCGCCGCCGCCCCGTAAGCCGAGCTCGAGATGGTTCGTCGCTGGAGGAGTTGGAGGCGGAAGTCGGCGGCTGTCGGCCGGGGAAGACCTGGTGGCCCCGGCTGCGGATCACCCAGGAGACGGAGCATCAGGGCTGGGGGCGCCTTTGCCCTCATGAAGCGATGGCATCCCAACATGTGCCGGCCCGACCGGCGAACCGGTCGGGCCGGCACAACAGGTGGATACGAGATCTCCTACTGACAGGTCTGCTGGATGAAGCTGTTCACCGCAGCGGCGAACTCTGCAGGCTTGTCCTCCTGCAGGAAGTGGTGGGCACCGGTGATGACGGTGTGGGGCTGGCCCGCAGCACCTGGAATATGGTCACTCAGGGCGCTGTGGTCACCACCGGTGACGTGGTCCTTGTCGCTGAACAGGCACATGAACGGGGTCTGCAGGGTTGTCAGCACCTCCCACGCCGCCGTGAACTCCGGGGTGGCCTCGTCGTGGGGCGAGAGGGGGATGGACACGGCGAACCGGCGGACCGCGTGCTGGTAGGGATCCCCAGGGTACGGCGCGTCGTACGCGGCCCGGACCGCGGAATCAAGCTCTGTGGTGGTGAAGTTGTCGACAACCTGCGACGCGTACAACGGGTTGGTCCGCTGGCTGAACTGCAGCCATTGGGCCAGATACTGCCAGGCTTGGGCGGGGATCTCCTCCTTCCCCGTCTTGAACGAGGTGTTCGACGCCACCACGCGGCGGAACCGGTCCGGATTCTCCGCCAACAGCCGCAGGCCCAGCAAACCGCCCCAGTCGTGACACACCAGCGTCACATCACGCAGGTCCAGCCGATCGAACACGGCTTCGGTCAACCAGTCCATGTGATGTCGGTAGGTGTACAGGAACCGGTCAGTGGGCTTGTCGGACTTGCCCATGCCGACCAGGTCGAGGGCCACGCAGCGGTGACCGGCCGCGACCAGCGGCGGGATGACGTGCCGGTACAGGTAGCTCCAGGACGGGTTGCCATGCAACAGCAGAATTGTCTCGCCGGACCATTTCGCCCCGTCACGCGGCCGTTCATCGACATAATGCACCCGCACCGCGGTATCGGACCCGTCGCCGAGGCCGACCCATACATAGTGCGGCTGGAACGGATAGTCCAACAGTCCAGCGAACCGCTCCTCGGGGGTACGCAGGACCTTCAGGACCTCGACCAGCGCCGTCTCGCTCTCTGGAGCGGCAACGGGTGGTGTTCGCAGGCCGACGGTGGAGCCGGTCGGGGCACCGCCGGCGAGCGCTGCTGCGTCGGCAAGAACCTGTCGCTGATCCGGTTGGATTGGTCGAGTGCTGCGGTCGGCACCGCCTTCGGACTGCGGGGCGGTGGCGTCTGGATTGCTATGGATCATGCCTTTCCTTGCTCTTTCCTGGTTGGGATGGATGGTTTGACCATCGCGGCGGCGTTCAGGTATCCGAACGCGAGGGTGGCGACGGCGGTCCGTACGACGTGGGCGATCTGCTCTTCATCCCGGACGCTGGCCCAGTCCGCCGGCGGGTTTTGCGCGCTCCAGTCGAGCCGGTCGTTGTTGATCGGTACGCTGACCAACAGCGAGACGACGGAGGCGAGGTCGTCGAGCCGGACGAGCTCGACCTGCCGAAACCCGGGCGTGAGCCCGCGCATCGTAGGTTCGCGGAGTCGGCTCCAGGACGAGGCTCCTCGCGAGGAACCCGCCGAAGATCCCGGCGAACGTCAGGCTCGCAAAGCGCGATGCCGATCACGGTGCTGGTTACGCATGAGTCGGCGCCGCTCAGTAGTGGATGGCCAGGTCGAGCGCCAGGGTGGCGACGGCCGAGGGGAGGAAGAAGCAGCTACCCAGGAAGAACGTTGATGAGTAGTCGCTCACACGGATGTGGGTGTATGCCGCGCAGACGAAGAACAGGATCAGGCCGATCGCGGCAGCCGTCCCGACCAGTGGCACACCGAGGAGCCCCAGCGCCAGGCCAACCGCGCCGGCTGTCTTGAGGGTGCCGATCGGAAAGATCAACCACGACATCGATATCTCAGCCGTTGCGAGGGCGGGCCGGAGCACGTCCATCATCAGCTTGGGGCGGAACATGGCGGCGACAATGGCCGAACCACCGGAGAAGGTGTTGGCCACGATCGTCACCAGGGCTGTGACGAAATAGGCGGTGGACATGAGAGCTCCAACGAAGTCGTCTCGTGGCGGCCTGACTCGCCGCCACCCGGTCGACCTCTGAGAGAGCCCTCATCTCGGAGAGTGTGACATCGCCCATGGCGATGTGATTCATGTCGCTCAACGTCACACTCCCGGCCCCCGAACGCTCTCAGATCGTGAAGTCGTGCTCGATCTGTGAGCCAGATATCGGGAGGTATCACCGAATGACCGTCGCTGAACTCGCCGCATCCGAGAGCGTGGGCGCTATCCCGCTTCCGGGGCGAGACAAAGAGGTCCTCAAGATCAACGTGTTCGAGCGGGGAATGTCGCTCAACACCCAGCTCGCACCCATGTTTCCTTATGTCGGGCCGGGCGACCTCGTCCCGACCGCGTGCCTGCTGCGCGGCCGTCCCGGAGAGGAGTACGGGCAGTTCTGGCACGAGAACTCCCAGGAAGAGGTCACCTATGCGTTCGGGTCGAACCTGGCCATGCTGCCGGCAGGGTCCTTGGTGGTCGCCCCCAAGATCCATGGCGTCAACTCCTTTCTCAAGGAGCCGCACAACCCCGATGCCTTCCTGTTCCTGGTCATCGTCCAGCGGCAGAGCGACGCCGACGCCAACCCTGAAGATCAGTACGAGGCGATACATCTACGCTGCGAGGAGTGTCAGGAAATGTTGCTGAGGCACGTCTTCAGCGCCGACCCCACCAGGCCGCAGGATCACGGCGGTCACGAGGACGACCGGTACCCCGCCTTCGCCACAGTTCACGGTGCCGTAGTGGCCGCTGAGAAGTTCAACAACGACGAGGAACTCCGCACCTGCGGCAAGTGCGGTCACCTCAACGCCCCCTTCCCGGCCGCCACCTGGGGTTGGCACCACTACGTCAGCCAGAGTCGGTTGGTCAACACCGCCCGCTCGCAGGTGTCCCCCACGGCCGCCGACGAGGTCTCGCCAGGGGAGACGGCCGAATGATCAAGCGGGCCAGGTACCAGAACGTGTTCGACCTCGCCCACGAGATCGGCTCGTGGGACGAAAGGCTCGTCGCACCGCCGTTCGCCGATCCTCAGGTGTACATGTCGCGGGGTGCGAGCCCGCAACCTTTCTTCCTGATCTGCGAGAAGGACACGCTGGTCATGCAGTGCACCGGCACCGCCGATGCGGAGCTCCGCTACGCCAGCATGCGCAACACCCGGCTGGAGGTCGGTGACCTCCTTTACGTCCCGGCCGGGACGCCCTGCCGGATCGTCCCGCGGGAGGAGGCCATCCACCTCCGCTTCAAGGCGATCAACCCAGGGCTCGAAGCGGTGGCCTGGTTCTGCCCGTCTTGCGACACCGAAGTCTGGCGGTACGGATTCGACGCGGGATCGACTCCCGTCCAACAGGGCTACATGGACGGCTGCCAGGCGTTCAACGCCGAGGTGGAGCGCCGTACCTGCGCCTCTTGTCGCGCAGTCCACCCACACGTTGACATCACTCGAATCGACTGGGCCCGCACGTCGCAGCCCGGCTGAGGTTGGGGAGGAACAAGATGAGAATCGAACTCAACCGTGAGCTCTGCGCGGGCTCCGCCACGTGCACGGGATTCGTGCCCACGGCATTCAAGATCGGTCAAGACGGCCGAGCCGTACTGCTGATCGATGACGCTGACGAGATCGATGCCGACACCCTCGCCGACGCGGTGGCGAACTGCCCCGTCGAAGCCATCACCCTGATCGAAGCCGAATGACCTGAACAGTGAAGCGGATAGTCGTCGTCGGCGCCGGCCTGGCCGGGCTGCGCGCCGCCGAGGCCCTGCGCCGAGCGGGCTTCGACGGTGCGATCACACTTCTGGGCGCCGAGCAGATCGGCCCGTACGACCGCCCGGCCCTGTCGAAACAGGTGCTGACGGGGGAGAAAGATCCTGCCGATACGGTCTACCGAAGTGACGCTCACTTCGCCGATCTACGGGTGGACTTGCGGTTGGGCCAACCGGCGACGGCGCTGGACCTGACCTCACGCAAGGTCGGGACCAGTGACGGCGACTTGCCCTTCGACGGGCTCATCATGGCGACCGGAGCGACCGCCCGCCTGCCGGCCGTCGAAGGCAAGTCTTCGCCGATCCATCGACTGCGGACGTTGGAGGACGCGCAGGCGCTCCGGAACGCGCTGCCGGAGCATCGGCATGTAGTGATCATCGGGGCCGGGTTCATCGGATCGGAGATCGCCTCCAGCGCCCGCATGCTGGGCCTGGAGGTCACCGTTCTGGAAGCCGCAGCAGCGCCCCTCGCGCGGGTGGCCGGTAGGCAGATGGGCGAGATCTGTGCGGCACTTCATCGGGAGCACGGAACCCGATTGATCTGCGGAACCCGGGTCGCCTCCATCGAGGGCGGGGGCCGGGTGAGGCTTGCAGATGGACGGATCGTCGAAGGTGACCTCGTGGTGGCGGGGATCGGGGCGGTACCGGAGACCGGGTGGCTGGCCGACAGCGGACTGACCGTGGCTGACGGGCTCGTCTGCGATCCCTTCCTGAACGCCGGCCATCCCGCCGTGTACGCCGCAGGAGATGTCGTACGGTGGCCGAATCCGCTGTTCGGCACCAGCATGCGAACGGAACAGTGGACCAACGCGGTGGAGCAGGCCCGACGTGCCGCTGCTAATCTGCTGGCCGGCCCGAGGGGAAGGAAACCCTACGCGGGGGTCAACTATTTCTGGTCCGACCAGTACGGCGTGCGCATCCAAAGCGCCGGCATCGCCGCCGCAGACGAGGTCCGCATCGTCGGCGGGTCACCGGCGGAATTCCGCTTCCTGGCCTACTACCGCAAGGGTGACCGGCTCGTCGGCGCCTTCGCCATGGACCAGCCCGTGCCGTTGATCCGCAGCAAGCTGCTGATCGAAGCGCGCACGAGCTGGGACGAGGCGCTTTCACGCGTAAAGGCAGGAGAGATCCTCGCCTGATCCACTTCGGTTCGATGGAGGTACCCTCCTGACGGCGGTCATGAGAAGCGGTTCTGATCCACTCGCTGTGAACTGACCACGCGCGGTTGCTGATGTTCAGTCCGTGTGGAGGATCTGTAGGCGCAGCAGATCGAAGGAAGCGCACCCATAGCCGTCCCTCTTGATCCGCTTAAGTATCAAGATGATCAAAAGGATCATGTACGGGCGAGCCAACCCCGACCTTCTCCGCATCCGTGTCCTGCACGGCTACTGATCACGAAAAGTGGGCCAGACCCACACGCACTTGGCCGTTGACACCAGCGCGGGGTGAAACGACTCGGAGAAATGTTGTTGTGATTGACGTAGGTTCTCTGAATCTCCCCAAGCAGTCGACCCGCAGGAGCAGGTTCTCCACTGGCGGGTGAGCTCTCCCACGGACGAGCCCGGCCTCGACGGTGTGATCCCTCGCACATTCCTCACAAAGGCGTCACATCCGGACGCCTGGGCCGCTCTCAGGTTCTGGTTACGAAAAAAGCAGTGCCCACCTTGTCCGGGGCACCACAGCACATCCATGTCATCAGGAGATCCGCCATGTCCTCAGTGAGAACCCGCTTCGCCGCGACGCTGGCTGCCGCGACCCTGGTCGGTGGGCTTGGGCTTTCCGCCTCGCCCGCGCATGCCGCTGGCTGGACCTGTAGCGCCAGCTGGGCTTCAAAGTCGTTCGATCTGCCCGGCAAGCCGGACGCCACCGTCTGGGCGCGTGGGTGCATATACAAGGACGGAAGCACCAGGGCGGCCAGGATCGAGTACAAGTGGTCGAGCGGCACCGCGGTCGACGATCGCCGCTTCGACAAGTTCGTGATCCAGACCCGCCTCGAGCGCTACGACTTGATCCAGACCACGCGCTACTGCGACATCACAGACGAGATCAACCACCCCAGCGAGAACAGCGGGGAGGGTCACTGCACCACCCTCCCGTACACCAGCTCTCTCACTGGCGGCTGGACCAGCGACGGCAAGATTATCTATAACATCAACAGTGACGGCAAGGGCGACTTCGAGTGGAACCTGCCCGGGTCGCCGCAGGTCACCGTCGCATAGTGCGCAGAGGGCGGGGCGTCACAGCCCTCACCACGCTCCCCATCGGGGGGACATGAAGGGACAGGTAGATCGGCCCCAACCCGTGCTTGCTGGCGGCCACAGCTGAGATGTTGTCCCTGTTCTCCGCCTCACCGAGCAGACCCCGGCGCTGGCCCCTGGCGCCGGGGTCTTCGCGTTGGATCCAGACCCGAGACACTTTGTACACATCGAGCGGCCGCGCAACGCCGCACTCCTCGACTTCTGCCGGGGGTCTTGTCGATGCCCGGCGCGCGGTTGTCGGCGCGCACCATCGCTCACCCACGCTGAAACTGGTGCCCGTCCTTGGCGGCCACGATTATTCGGCGACCTGTTCGGGGATGTGGGTGAGCTTGTCGGGGTTGCTGATGGTGTAGATGTCGCGTACCTGGGTGCCGTCGGGGGTGAGGTCGACGACCATGACGGCGTACGGGGCGTTCTGGACGAACAGCACCGCGGAGGGCTCGCCGTTGACCTGCCGGTAGTGGAGCTCCAGGCCGTCGATGGGCTGAGCAGCGCTGGCGACCAGCACGCGGGCGACGTTGTCGGGGCCGTGGATGGGACGCGGACCGGCGACCGTCGACTTGCCGCCGCCGTCGGACCACAGGGTCACCTCCGGCGCCAGGAGTTCCATCAAAGCGTCCAGGTCGCCGTCGAACGCAGCGGCCACGAAGCGCTCGGTCACCTGCTGGTGGAGGTGTCGGTCGACCTGGGTGCGGGGGCGGCGGGCCTGGACGTGCTCGCGGGCGCGGTGGGCGAGCTGGCGGACCGCGGCGGGGGTTCGGTCGATCATTGCGGCGATCTCGGTGTGCGGGTAGGCGAACACCTCGTGCAGGATGAACACCGCCCGCTCCAGCGGGGTGAGCGTTTCCAGCACCACCAGCAGCGCGATCGAGAGCGTGTCCACCTGCACCGCGTGGTCGGCGGCGTCGGCGGAGGTGAGGAGGGGTTCGGGCAACCAGGATCCGACGTAGGTCTCGCGACGCCGGCGCAGGGCGCTCTGGTGCGCCAGCGTCTGGTTGACCGCGACGCGCACCAGGTAGGCGCGTGGGTGATCGATCTGATCCGGGTCCCTGGACGACCAGGCCAGCCAGGTCTCCTGCAGGACGTCCTCGGTGTCGGTGACGCTGCCGAGCATGTTGTAGACGATGGAGAACAGTAGCTCGCGATGGTCGGCGAACACCTGGGTGGCATCAGACATCACAGATCCCCCTCAATGCGTGACTGCTTTCAAGAGCCCTTGTCAGGGTCGATGTGTGACACCGTCAGACCAAGAGTGACCTAGATCTCATCAGCCAGAAATTCATTCACCGCGCGCCTGAGCGCGGGCTAGAGTCGCGGATCACGATCTCGTGACGGAGGAGTTGCTTTATATGTGGGTCAATCGCGTGCGTCATCTCGCTGGCTCGGTTATTCGACCATCGCACGTTAGGACTCATTCCTTTGGATCTGCCACGTAGCTTCACCATCCGGGAGCACAGCCACCGGATTCTCGACCCGTTCACCTCGGAAAAGCTCGCCATGCTGGGTGCCGCGATCGGGTTGCGCCCGGGCACCTCCGTGCTCGATCTGTGCTGCGGCAAGGGCGAGATGCTGGCCACCTGGGCTCGCGACCACGGCATCACCGGCACCGGCGTCGACATCAGCACGGTCTTCCTCACCGCTGCGCGCAAGCGCGCCGCCGAGCTCGGCGGCGCCGATCAGGTGACGTTCGTGCACGGCGATGCCGCCGAGTATGTGGCGGCCGAGCGCGTCGATGTTGCGGCGTGCGTCGGGGCGACCTGGATCGGCCAGGGCGTCGCCGGGACCGTCGCTCTGCTGGAACGCAGCCTGCGGCCGGGCGGCATGCTGCTGATCGGCGAGCCTTTCTGGCGCGCCGAGCCGCCCAGTCAGGAAGCCGTCGAAGCCTGCCATGTACGGACGCGGGAGGCCCTGGAGACGCTGCCCGGTCTCGTAGCGCTGTTCGACCGTCTCGGCTATGACCTCGTCGAGATGGTTCTGGCTGATGAGGACAGCTGGGACCGGTACGTCGCGGCCCAGTGGCTGAACATCCGCACCTGGCTGGATGCCAACCCCGGCGACGAGCTCGCACCCGAGCTTCGGGCCGAGCTGTCGCGGGAGCCGCTGCGCTACACCACGTTCCAGCGGCGCTTGCTCGGCTGGGGCGTGTTCGCGCTCATGAAGCGCTGACGATTCCGTTTCGGCCCGTCCCCTGGGTCGGGCTGACCATGGCTGGGCGGCCGTCCTCCCCGCGACCGCCCAGCCGTGTCGGCTCCGCCGAGGGGCCGCGGTTTCTCGCCTTCCTGTGGGTTGGCGTCCGTGAGCCTTCCTTGTACGGCAGGTGGTGGCCGGTTGAGCGGCTTATTCGGCGTGGGTGAAGCCGTACAGGAGGCCGTCGACCAGAGCGGTGAGCTCGCCAGGATCAGGCAGAGGCGTGTCGACGGCGACGCGGACGGCGATGACGCCTGAGATCAGGTCCGCGATCAGCAAGGGACTCGTGGACGCGGGGAGCTCGCCCCGGTTCACCGCGCGTTCCACCAGAACGGTGATCAGCTCCAGGCGACGGTCCAGCACCGCGCGGAACAGGTCGGTGAACGCGGGGTCGCGGCAGGCCTCGCCGAGCCCTTGCCTCATCAGCATGCGCATGCGCGGGTCGGCGAACACCCGCATGATCTGCGACAGCGTGTCGTAGAGATCGCCGCGGATGGAGCCGGTGTCGGCGGGCCGGAACTGCTCGATGCTGACCTGAGAGAACGCCTCCAGGATCAGGTCCTTCTTGGTCGGATGGCGTCGGAAGACCGTGGTGCGACCCACGCCCGCATGAGCGGCAACATCGTCGAAGGTCATATCAAACCCGCGCTCGAACAGCAGTTCGGCCATCGCCTTCCGGATGGCATCGTCCACCTCCGGATCCGGTCGGCGACCTCCACGGTTGGTCGGCATTCATCTACTCCTTGACAAGTTCCGGTACCCAGAGTACCAAATAGGTGAATCGGTACTTCGAGTACCGGAACTTTAAGTATCGAATGGGGATGCCATGAGCGTCATCGTCGTCGGAGCCGGTCCCACCGGATTGGCGCTAGCTGGAGATCTGGCCGGCGCGGGAGTCCCGGTCAAGATCCTGGAACGGCGGGCCGAGGAGTCCAACCTGACCCGGGCCTTCGCGATCCATGCCCGCACGCTGGAGTTGCTCGACATGCGCGGCCTGGCCGACGGGCTCGTCGCCCAAGGGATCCAGGTCCCGGAAGTGCGGCCGCATATCAAGGGCGCCGAGCTGGTGTTCAACATGCGCCACCCGGACAGCCGCTTCCCCTACGTCCTCATCCTGCGCCAGGCGCGCACCGAGGCGGCCTTGGAGGCACGAGCACGGGACCTGGGCGTCGAGATCGTCCGCGGCGCGGAGGTGACCGGTCTGACGCAGGACGCCGACGGCGTCACACTCACCCTGGGCACCGGGGACAGCGAACGTGCCGATTACGTGGCGGGTTGCGACGGAGCGCACAGTGCCGTGCGGCGGCTGCTCGGGGTGGGGTTTTCCGGCAAGAGCTACGACACCCGCATCCTGCTGGCCGACGTGCTACTCAAACGCCAACTGCCGCTGGCCGTGAACCCGTTCATCGGCGACGACGGAGCCGCGCTGCTGCCGCCGTATGGGGACGGCTGGTTCCGTGCCACGATCTGGGACCGCACTGGGCAGAACGTCCCGATCGACGAACCGGTGACCATCGAGGAGGTTCGCGACTCGCTGCGCAGGATCGCCGGCGACGACCTGGGTCTGGCGGAGATGAGCTGGTCCACCCGGTTCCTGAGCGAGCGCAGGCAGGCCAGGGCCTACCGGGTCGGACGCGTCTTCCTCGCCGGAGACGCCGCCCATGTCCACTCGCCGCTCGGCGCCATGGGCATGAGCACCGGCATCCAGGACGCCGCGAACCTGTCCTGGAAGCTCGCCGCCGCACATCAGGGATGGGCACCGTCCTGGCTGCTGGACACCTACCAGTCTGAACGCCACCCGGTGGGCCGCACGGTGCTGCGCCTGACCGATCTGCTGCGCCGCCTGGCCGACGCGCCCGCACCGGTCCGCCTCCTGCGCCCCTATATCGCGCCCGCGATCATCAACCATCCGAAGGTTTCCGAGAAGGCTCGGCTGACACTCTCGGGCCTGGGCATCCACTACCCGGTCCCGGATGGCACGCTCACCTCGCCGCTGGCCGGCCATCGGATGCCCGACCTGCAGCTCGGCACCGGCCGGCTGTATGAACGGATGCGCGGCCGCTTCCTCTTGCTCGACGCCACCACCGCACACCAGGCGGCCACACCCTGGCACGACCGCGTCGACGTGCTGCGCACCGACGACCCGATCCTGTACGGCACGGCCACCACGATGCTGATCCGGCCCGACGGCTACCTCGCCTGGACCGCAACCCGCCCCGATCCGCAACACATCCGCCAGGCGCTGCGGCAGTGGTGTGGGGCGGCGCGGTGATCAGCCCTCCGACACCGTGCCGGTCGTGACGACCGCCGTCGCCGAACGGCCGGTCGCGGGAGGACCCCGACCGTCTGTCACACCAGGACGGCCGTCAACCGTTTGATCTCAACGCACTCGCAGGAGCGATCGCGCACGACTTCGGCCAGCGACTCGGGCGGATATATTCTCGGCCTCTTCGCCACGTGCTTCCTTCCCACACCAGGCTGTCTCTGACCCTACTTGGGTCCGAGACCGGAAGGTTCGGGGCACCTCAGGGTGCCGCTTCTTCGAGCACCTTGCGCCCCTCGCCGGTGATGACGACTGAATCCTTCGCTCGCGTCGGGATCAGTCTGACGCAGCAGCAAGCCGGGTTTCTCCAATTGGAAGACCTGGTACGTCAGGCCGTTTCGTGAGGTGATCACCGGTTGGCGAGCTCGGTCATGCACAGCGGCTGAGCGCCGCTGTCCTCCGCTGCGAGCACATCAGCACATTGAAGGAACATCCAGATCAGCCAGTTCGGCCCGGGAACCGACGCCAAGTTTCGGATAGGCCTTGTACAGGTGGTATTCGATCGTCCGCGGGCTGAGGAAGAGGTGGGCGGCTATCTCCCGGTTGGCCATGCCGCCTGCGGCCAGCCTGACCACCTGCAGCTCCTGCGGCGTGAGGAGGCTGGCCAGGCCCTTGGCCCTGGACACAGCCCTAGATCCCAGCGCTCGCAACTCGGTCCGGGCGCGCCGGGCCCAGGGGTGGGCCCCAAGCAGGTCGAACAGCTCGAACGCGGTCCGCAGGTGCTCCCGCGCCGCGGCCCGCTGCTTGTCGCGGCGCAGGAACTCGCCGTACACCAGCTCGGTCCTGGCTCGCTCGAACCTGTGGTCAGAGCCAGCGTGCCGTTCGTGGATGCGCACGGCCTCGGCCAGGTGCGTCCCGGCCTCGGCGCCGCGGGCGAGCATGCCCCTCGACCGGGCGGCGCCCGCTGCGGTCAGCGGGGTTCCCACCGCCTTGGCCCAGTGCTCGAACTCGGCCAGTGGCTCCAGGGCCAGGTCGGGCCGTCCAGCCCGGACCGCCGCCTCGATCAGGTCCGGCGCGGCGTACAGGGCCACGGTCTGGTGCCTGCGCCCGCCGTGCCAGAGGGGCGCCAGATGCTCCAGCGCCTGTCGCGAGTCGCCCAGGCCGAGGTGGAGCAGCC
Source organism: Nonomuraea turcica (assembly GCF_030718205.1). Taxonomy (GTDB): domain Bacteria; phylum Actinomycetota; class Actinomycetes; order Streptosporangiales; family Streptosporangiaceae; genus Nonomuraea. The sequence goes on along the minus strand of NZ_JAUZQF010000051.1, from coordinate 20,081 downwards.
CGGACGCCCAGGCCCCCATCACCCGGCCCGCCTCCACTGCCAGATCCATGTCGGCGGCCAGCGCCCGGCAGCCTGCGGCGTCTCCGGAGATCGCGGCCAGCCACGCGAGGATGCCGCCGAGATGCTGGACGCGGTGGGACTGCCCGATATCGCGGGCCACCCGCAGCGCCTCGTCGGCCGCCTCCGCCGCGTCACGGTGCCGGCCGTTCACCATCTGGGCCTGCGCCAGCAGGGCGAGGGCCGACGGCAGCACCCCGATCAGCCCTTGGCCGCGACACTGGGCCACCAGCGACGCCCCCACGCGGCACGCCATGACGTGATCGCCCGCAAGCAGGCTCAGCGAGCCCGCGAGGAGGTACCGAGCCGGTTGGTCCTGCGCGGTCTCCAGCAGGAAACCCACCGCCTCGCGCACCGGCCCCAGGTCATGCACCGTCTCATCGTCGATCACCTGGGCGACCGTCATCAGCCCCCGCGCCAGCGAAGTACCCGAAACACCGCGCCCGCCACGCCCATCCAGGCAGGCCAGAGCGGCCGCGACGGCGCGGGCCAGCCCGGCATCGCTTCCGAACACGGCGTTCCTGGCCGCGTCGACCAGCATCAGGGTCGCCGCCTCCGGATCCGCCGCCGCGACGCGCCGGGCGCTCTTGACGAGGATGTGGCCGGCTCGGCTCGCGGACCCGCGCTCGAACTCCACCGACGCCCAGATGTGGTCGGCCCTGGCCCGCACTGGCAGGTCGCAGGTGAGCTCGCCGACGCCTTCTGCCAGGGCAACAGCCTTGTCCAGGTGGCCCGCCCGCACCGCAAGCTCCGCGGCCCGGACCAACCTGCCCGCCCTGGTCCGCTCGTCGGTCGTGAGCGCGGCGGCCCGTTCGAAGGCCGCTGATGCGGCAGGGGTGTCCTGCCGGTCCAGGGCCTGCACAGCTGCGCGTTCCAGCTCCGCGGCGACCTCGTCGTCGGTACCCCGCACCGCGGTCGCCAGGTGCCAGGCTCGGCGGCCGGTGTGCGCCTCCCCGGTCAGGACGGCGGCGAGTGCGCGGTGTGCGGCTACTCGGAGGTGGTGCGGCGTTCCCTGGTAGGCGGCGGCACGGATCAGCGGATGGCGGAACCGAATCCGGGAGACCGAGCCGCCGTCGCCGGTGACGTGCACGATGCCGGCCTGTTCCGCGGGGCCGAGCGCGTCCCCTCCGGCGCCCAGCCTCCCGGCGGCCCGCAGGATCGGCTCGGCGTCCCCCATGTCGTCGGCCGCCGCGACGAGCAGCACGAGCTGCGTGGCCTCGGGAAGGCCCTCGATCCGGGCACGGAACGCCCGCTGGACCCGGCTGGGCGACGGCTCCGCGTCGACGGCCGAGGGGAGGGGACCGGCCCGTCCCGCCCGCTGATCGTCCGTGAGCGCGGCCGAGAACTCCAGCAGAGCGAGCGGATTCCCCGCAGCCTCGTTGAGGATCCGCCGGCTGGTCTGCGCCGACATGGCGCCCGCGCGTGCGCGGAGCAGCTCGCCGGCCGCCACGTCCGGCAGCTTTCCCAGACGCATCCGGAGAATTCCCGGAGCGGGGTCGTCCTCGCGGGAGGTGAAGATCATGCAAACACCTTCCGCTTCCAGGCGCCGCGCGGCGAACAGCAGCGCGGAGGCGGAGGCTGAGTCCAGCCACTGCAGGTCGTCGATCAGGCACAGCACCGGGCCGGGACCGTGCTCGGACAGCAGGGTGAGCGCGGCAAGCCCGGTGAGGAAGAGGTCCTGGGAGGTCGAAGGGCCGAGTCCGAACGCGCCGCGCAGCGCCGCCGCCTGCCGCGGCGGGAGCTTGTGGACGTGGTCGAGCAGGGGACGCAGCAACAGATGCAGCCCGGCGAATGGGTACTTCGCCTCGCACTCGACCCCGAACGCCTCGAGTGCGGTCATCCCCGAGGCACGGGCGTAGCCCAGTAGCGCCGACTTCCCGATGCCGGCCTCTCCGTGGATGATGAGGGCGCTACTGCGCCGGTCGTGCGCCGCCGCCAGCATCCGGTCGATCGTGCACAGCTCTTGGGTACGTCCGTAAAGCATCCTTCCTCCGGGCCGTCCCTACCGTTGATCACCCGAATGACCCGCGACACCGCGAGAAACGGGCGGGCGGCGCCTTCCGGATGAACTTCCGCCTATGTGAGGTCCGGGGGAGGCAAAGTGTGACATCCGTTCGCCCGGCGCGCCTGGCGACCGGTGCCGGGCGGCTGCGGCCGGAAAGCCCGTGGGCCCGGGGAGGCGTGTCGTGGGAGAGGCCGCCCGCAGGGGACGGGCGGTGCTTCCGGACGACGCTGGTCTCCGTCGTGGGAAGGCCGGGCACGGCGGCGCCCCGCCGCCCGGGAGGGAGACGGCGGGGCATACGGCCGGCGCGGTTCATGTGCTCGGCGCCCGCCGCTCAGTCGTGCCTGTGTTCAGCGGTTGTCCTGGTAGTAAAGGGCTAGCGCGGCGCGCTGCAGCGGCGGGACACCATTGCAGGACGTCTTGGAGGCGTCCATGTTCTCCCACCGATAGACGCCACACCACGTCCCTGTCTTGGTCGTCCGTAGCGCGCTATGGTTCATGATCGACCCCGTCGTGGACTGGCTGAAGGTGACCCAGTTGTCGGCCCTCCAGTTGTTGGTGGCCGACTTCCTGCCCACCCGCTCGTCGTGATCGGAGGCGATCGCGGTGTACTCGGTCCCCATCTGGGAGCGCGGGTTGTACGACAGCCACTCCAGGAAACCGCTTCCAGGCCTCATGTCACTGCACTGCTCGTGGGTGGGGGCGCAGGCGGTGGCCCAGTTGGAGCCGGCGTGCGGGGTGCCTAGGGTGACGACGTCCTCGATGTACAGGCGCGCTGGCCACTTGCCGTCGCTGCCGCCGCCGTACCGGTTGACGCCCTCAATCGCCGCCCGGGCCACCAGCCCGCCCATCGAGTGGGCCACGATGTCCACCGGCTTGTGGTACTGGTTCCACAGGCTGTTGACGTACCAGGCGAGCTTGCGGCCGACCTCCTGGATACGGGTGTCGGTGGTCCCGGCGAACTTATAGTCGCAGAGGGTATTCCCCCCGTAGTAGCCGAAGGTGACGAAGCGGCCGGTGAACCCCTTGTCCCGCAGCACGTTCTTGGCCGCGGCCCAGGTGGTGGAGCAGTTGGTGTTCGCGCTTCGGTTCCAGCCGTGGATGAACACGGTCGGCCGCGTCTTGGAGTTCGCGCGTGCGGGCGCTGCCAGCGTGTCGACCGGCGCTTCCACGTCCTGCTCCGGCGTGGGGTCCAGTTCCTGGAGCGGGTCGTCAAGTTCCTCCGGGTCGGGGTCCGGCAGCGGGTCGAGGGGTGGCGGGGTGACCGGCTCGGCGTCCGGTTCCTCAGTGGGCTCGGGCTCCGGAGCCGGCTCGGCCGCGGACATCGCGCCTGAGGTCGAGGGGACTTGCGCGACGGCGGGTGCCGTGGCCAGCAGACCGGTGCACACGGCTAACGCGGCGATGACCGTGCTACCCCGGATTAAACGATTCGTTCTCATTTTGAAACCCTTCTGTGTACTCATGACACAGAAGGTAAGGAGCATGGCGGCGACTCCGAATCCGTAGCCACTACTGGAGTACGACGGCCTGTCGGATGGGATTACGGTGACGATCCCCGGCACGGGCTTCCTCGCCATCGTGGAGGCCGTGCACCGTGCGGGGTTTCATCCAGCCGCGGTGGATATGACTGCGGCCTGCCTGACCGTGGTCAGGGTTCGCGTTGCGTTGTCACTTTGAATGCCGTTCGGCCGCAGCCCGCCGAGGCGGTCTCCGGAAGATCAGAGGCACCTCAACCTCTGCGCCTTGTGCGGCCGCAGACCCGACCAGCCTGCGGGTGCCGGAAATGACATTCGCCGGCCCGATCTGATCACGTGCCTGCAAGACAAGGAGCGCAGTTCACGTCTGCTTGGCCGGCATCACCACGATCTCCGGGAGGCTGACGTGGCGCGGTCGGCCGACAGCGAAGGCGATGACCTCCGCCACGTCCTCGGCGGTGAGCGGATCGATTCGCGTCTTCATGTCCTCTTCCCAGGCGATCCCCAGCTCGGAGCCGGACCGCAGCTTGGTGACGACCATCCCGGGCTGGATGTCGGTGACCCGGACGTTCTGCGGCGCGAGCTCCTGCCTGAGGTGTCTGGACAGATGGCTGACGGCCGCCTTGGTCGCCGCGTACACCGCCGCGCCGAACTCCACCTGGCTCGCCGCGATTGACGAGACGTTGATGAGGTCGGCGGCATCTCCAGTGGACGCGGCTTTGAGCAGGTCCGGCAGGAGGGCACGGGTGAGGCGCAGCAGTCCGGTGAGGTTCACCTCGATCTGGCGCTGCCATTCATCCACCAGGCCGTCCGCCAGCATGCTGGGCGACAGGATTCCCGCCGCGTTCACCACGAGATCCACGCCGCCCAGTTCCCTGGCGGCCAGCCGAGCGCCGTCCTCGATCACGCCCGCCTCGGCCCCGGCGAGGTCGAGGGCGATCGGCACGGCCGAGCCACCGGCGTTCTTGATCTCCGTGTGCAGGGCGTCGAGCCGGTCCTGGCGGCGGGCGACCAGCGCGACCCGCGTGCCCTGCGCCGCGAGTAGCCGAGCGGTGGCGGCGCCGATTCCCGAGGAGGCCCCGGTCACGACCGCGCGCCGACCGGCGAGGGGGGACAGAACAGTCATCGCTTACTCCAGTGCTCGAGAATCGCGGGTGTTCGGCACGATGGTGCAACCCGCGGTACGAGGACAGCCAGGCCCCTGGGGAAGGTGGTACTGGCAGGGTCAGGGCAGCACAGCCGAAAGGTTCGATACTGGATGGCGTGGACATGAGTCGGGAATTGGGTGAGTTCCTCCGATCGCGCCGGGCGCGCGTGCGTCCCGAGGACGCCGGGCTTCCCACCTACGGCGAGCGCCGCCGGGTCGCCGGCCTCCGCCGCGAAGAGGTGGCCCTGCTCGCCGGGGTGAGCGTGCCGTACTATGTGCGCCTGGAGCAGGGGCGCGCCACCAACGTCTCCGACGAGGTTCTCGGCGCGATCGCCCGCGCACTGGGATTGAACGAGGCTGAGCGGAATCACCTGCACAATGTGGCCCGCCCCGCGCGCACTCCTGCGGCGCGCGGGCCGTCGCCGCGCGTGCGTCCCACGCTCCAGCGGCTGCTCGACGCAACCGCAGGACCTGCATTCGTCATCGGCCGCCGCAGCGAACTGCTCGCCTGCAACCGCCTGGCCGCCCTGCTCTTCTTCAGCGACTCCGGCACGGAAACCGCCATACCCGCAGGACTGAACTGCGCGCGCCTGGTGTTCCTCGACGAGTCCGTTCGCGCCCTCTACCTCAACTGGGCCGACAAGGCACGCGAGACGGTGGCGTTCCTGCGGCTCGACGCCGGCCGCCATCCTGACGACCAGGACCTCGCCACGCTGATCGGAGAGCTGTCGATGAACAGCTCCGACTTTCGCCGCCTGTGGGCGGAACACGACGTCAGAGAACGCTCGAACGGCAGGGTCCATCTGGATCACCCGCTGGCCGGCGAACTGGTCCTCGACTACGAGAGCCTGCGGGTCGGCGACGAGCCCGACCAGGTGCTGGTGACCTACCTGCCGGAGCCGGGCTCGCCCAGCGACGAGGCGCTCCGTTTCCTCGCCAGCTGGCACGGCGGGAGCGACCATCACCCGACGCCGCCGGAGAGTCCGGTCAGGAGATCAAGCGGTCGCTGAGCTGGTCCAAGCCCTCAAGGACCTCGACCAGGTCAGCATGCTGTTCTTCCCGCCGGCGTTCATGGGCAAGAACATGGTCGAAGCGCCAAGGGTCGGCCTTCGGCTAAGCCCGTTCCCCTCTGCGTTTGCGCGGAGCTTGTAGCTGGACGGTGCCGCGCAGATGGTCTCGGGCTGTTTCCATGATGTCGGCCAGTTGGGCGACCTGCTCGTTGGACAGCCTGTCGAAAAGGCCTTCGCGCACCGTCCGCACGTGCCCTGGTGCCGCTTCCTCGAGCAGTCTGCGTCCCTCGCCGGTGATGACGACCTGGATCCTCCGCTCGTCGTCGGGGTCGGTCTGGCGTTGCAAGAGGCCGGCCTTCTCCAGTTGAGAGACCTGATACGTGAGGCCGTTCCGCGAGGTGATCATCCGGTTGGCGAGTTCGGTCATGCACAGCGGCTGAGTGCCGCTGTCGTTGGCCCAGTGCAGGATCTCGTACTGGACCATGGTCAGCCCGCGGGCCTCCCGGAGTTGCTGCTCGACATGGCGCTGGATGAGGCCGGAGGTCTCCAGGAAGCCGACCCAGGCACGCATCTCCGTCTCGTTGAGCCAGCGGGGTTCGTCCATGGAAAGACAGCATACCAACTTGCGTCGAATTCGACGCATAAGTAGCATGCCGACTAGATGCGTCGAATTCGACGCATTAGCCTCGCTGCGTCCCGCTGCGAGCACATCGAAGGAGACATCCAGATGAAGATCGCCATTATCGGCAACGGCAACGTCGGATCCGCTCTGGCCCGCCGACTCACCGCGACGGGCCACGAGGTCACCGTCGCGAACTCGGCCACCCCTCCATCTCAGGTGGCGGCCCAGGCCGCGGCGGCGGACGCCGTCGTGCTCGCGGTGCGCTTCGGCGTCATCGCTCAGCTCCACGACCAGGTCAAGGCGGCGCTGAACGGCAAGGTCGTGATCGACGTGACCAACCCGCAGACGCCGGACTTCATGGCCCTGACCATCGGGCACACCACCTCGGCCGGCGAGCAGGTCGCCACGACCCTCCCAGGAGCCAGGGTTGTGAAAGCATTCAACACCATCTTCGCCGCCAACATCGAGGCCCCCGACCTTGGCGGCAGCCCGCAGTTCCTCCCGGTCGCCGGGGACGACGACACGGCCAAGCAGACCGTCATCGACCTGAGCATTCAGCTCGGCTTCGACGCGGTCGACGCCGGCCCTCTGGCCAACGCGCGTTACCTGGAGCCTGCGGTGGAACTGCTGGTGCACCTCGCCTTCGCCTCCGGGCTCGGCACGGGCATCGGCTACACGCTCGCACGAGCCTGATATCCCAGGCACCGACCAGCCCGGAAGCGAGATGCCGGTGCCCGAACCGCACGGTCGCCCGGCCCGTGTCGGTGACGCCCTTGCCCCTGTCACGGGTGGAAAGCGGCGCTTCCGGGCCGGTCGGAGATGAACGGGGTGGATCCACTCGTTCGCTGGAGTACCGCGGATGACCCGAAGCAGCCGGAGATGACAACACGGATCTCACCGACCGGGTCGCGTTACTCACCGCGGCCTCCGGTGGAATCGGCAGGGCGCTGGGGCGACAGCTCATCGCGGTCGGGGCGAAGATCGCCTTCACGTACGGCACACGCGCCGACCCGGCCGATCACCCGGTGACGGAGGCCAAAGCCGCCGGCGTCGAGGCGATCGGGTTCCCGCGCGACTGGTGGGCGCGGTGGCCGACGCTCTGCAAGAACCCGTCGACATCTTTGATCCCCAGCGCGGGCCACGCCGTACAGCGGGACTACACCGACGTCGGTCTCGATGGCTGGGATCGCACACTGCCTCCTTGGCGGGCACCCGAACCGGCGGACGTGCCCAGTGGCGAGCTCGGCTGCGCGAGTACCAGGTCGTGGACATATCCGTCCGAGATTCTTGAAATGCGCCATTCCCGTGCTGTCAGCTCAACAGCAGGGCGCTGTCCCACGATGTCATCGGGATGTTCTCCATGGCGTACGTGTGGAGGGCGAGGGCGATGCCCGCGGCGCCTTCCAGGAAGCCGGGGCGGTCGAGGTCGCGTGCCGCGAGCGAGTGTCGGTACCGGAAACCGAACGGCGCCTGCGGGTCGTACCCGTGTATCACCCGCACGGCCAACTCGTCGGCGGCGGCGTGGTAGCCCGGGTCGGCACTGTCGTGTGCCATGCGCAGCACGATCTGTAGCAGCCCCGCCCACCCGTGGCACAGCGCGGAGTCATGAATCAGCTCGTCGCTCGCCGCGCTCAGCGCGCCACGAAGGGCGGCATGCGCGTCGGCGCGCCAGTCCGCGCGGTCCAGCGCGGCGCCGGCCAGATACACGGCACGGGCCGCACCTGCGGCGCCGTAGCACCACGAGTCTCGCCCGCGTTCCGGCGGTTCCCCGCTCTCGATGTGTGCCAGCGAGATCAGGTGCGGCCAGCGAGGGCCGGCCTCGTCGGTCGTGCGCCAGCGGGACAGCAACGCCATGATCTGCTCGATGGCCTCGTCCTGACGCTCCACCCGCAACCCTGCCCGCCAGGCGAGGGAGAGGAGCGCGAGCGGTCCGCAGACACCGTGTGCGAGACCGAAGTTGACGTGCTCGGCCAGGCCGTGCTCGAGTCCTTCGGTGATCCACCACGCGGGCAGGCGGGTGCCGTGTCGCGCGATGTCGTCGGCGGTCGCCGCGGCCACCAGCGACTCGAGCACGTCGGTCAGGGCAAGCCCCGCTGCCTGCCGTGCTGCCGGCTCGGCGGCCGACTCGTACCGCGCCAGCAGGTAGCGGCCGATTCCGGCGGTGCCGCCGAGGACGTCGTAGCGGTTCCACGTGCCGACCGGCTCTCTGGCGCGCAGCCGCTCCCGGTCGGCTCGCGCGCGTTGCCGGACCTGGTCGGTGATGTGCCGGTCCAGTCCTTCCAGCATCGTGGCGTAGCCGCCGAATGCGGTGGCCGCGTTGTGCCCGGCCAGCGCGAGCGCCACCATGCCGTTGAACAGCGACTGCGGCAGCAACCGGATCCCGCGGCCGAGCGCCGCGGACAGGTGCGCGTGCGCGTGGCCGCGCAGTTCCGGCATCTGCGCGGCCAGCTCCGCGAACAGCAGCGCGACTCCGGGGTGACCGTCGGAAAGCAGCAGTGGATCCCACACGGGTTGCGGGTTGCCCGGATAACGCATGAGGTTGTCGGGCGCTCCCGCGATCTCGGCCACCCGGTCCGGCTCTGCCAGCCGGTCCGCGATCTCGGCGACGATGCCGGCGGCCGCCTGCCGGTGGGCCGGTACCTGGTCAGTCGGTGTCGACGCGGGTGACGGCACGGAAGCTCTCCAATTCCTGAAGCAGGTGGCGGACCTCACCGCGCTGCGGCACGGGCAGTTCACCGACGCGTACCACCTCGCCGCCGTTCAGCCGGTCCAGCACCGCGAGGGCTTCGGCGGTGGCCGTGCCGGACGAGACGTTGCCGTTCGCGGCGTATCCGCGGGCGCCGTCGCCGGGCGCGGTCAGCAGGGGAGCGCACCCGCGGACGGGGGTGTCGTCGTCGAGCGGGCGAAGCTCGGCGGGCTGCTGGGTCGGCCAGAACCCGCCCGCCGTTCTGACCCGCAAGGCCAGATCGGTGGCCCGAGTGGCGAACCGGTCCTGGCTCAGAAGCTCCATGAAGGCGTCCACGGAGTCGGCCAGAGTCGTGGGCAACTCACCGGCCAACCGCCCACCCGGACCGGCATCCGGGGAGAACAACGGGGCCGACGCCGCCGGCACGGTGCCCCGGAACAGATCCTTGATCTCGTAGTACGGCCGGTGCTCGCGGCGGGGAATGCCCACGTTGACACTCGTCGCCGGTGCTTCGCCGGCACTCTCCCCGACGTGGTAATACTTCGACGGCCAGTACAGCAGATCTCCCGGCTCGACCTCCGCGACGAACGAGGAGGCCAGGTACGGCTGGTAGTCCAGCACCGTGTGCACCGGATCCGACCACGGGCGCTCGTCCCAGAACCGCATGCGCTTGGTGCCACGCACACAGAACATGAAGGTGGCGAAGCGATCCTGGTGCACGCCGACAGGGCTGTGCTCGTAGGAGCCGTGGAACATCGTGGAGCCCGCGGTGTGCGTCGGCTGACCGACCCGCTCCCAGAGACCGGCGTAGAACCGCTGCGCGCGCGTCCACAGCGGGTGGGAGAAGGAGTGGAAGCGGTGCACCACGAGGGCGTAACGCTGTCCCCGCAACCGGTCGGCCATGCGCCGCTCGTAGCCGCCGAGCGAGCGGTCCGACAGTTCCGGTAGGTATTCGCCCGGCCGTGTCTGCTGCCGCCGCTCCACGAGGATTTGCACATTTCCCGGCACGGCGAGCGGATGTGGCGGCCGGCTGCCGAGCACAGCGGTCTCGAACACCTCCGCCTCGGCGAACGGCACGACGTCGAGCTGCTTGTACAGTACGGGCTTCCGGTCCCAATACCGCTCTACGAAGACGTCCCAGTCGAACGACTTCTCGATCGTCAGCGTCATCGCGTGGGCACCTCGTTCATCTCGACCACCTCTATGCCGCGCAGCCGGTACAGCTTGTCCAGCAACGCAAGCACGTTCTCGTCGTCATCAGCGACGCCGATAGCGCGGCACACGTCGGCAACGCCAGTCTCCTCGCCGTCGCGAAGCGCGGCGAACACCCGTTCGCTCGCGGCTCTCGGCAGGGTGAAAACGTTCCCGTTGATCGCCCACACCTCGTGCCCGGGCCCCTCAGGCATCCGGACGATCTCGCCCGAGCGGTGGATCCGGCTCTGCGGCGTCATCGGGACGCCTTCGCGCGGCACCGGGATCGGTTCGAGACCGGCCGCGGAACGCAGCGCCGCCCAGCGGACCCGCAGCATCCTGCGCAGTTGCTCGCCGTCCACGACCGTGCGCAGCTCGTCGCCGAGCGCGGACAGATGGGGCAGCACCCCGCCCTGTCCGTCGACGCGGGAGCCGGGGCCGAACGGGAAGTACGGCACGGTCTCGTCGTTGCCCTGCCGGCCGTGCACCAGGTCGGCGAGCAAATCCCGCAACTCGGTGAACGGCAGCCGCCGGTCGGTCGGAACCCGCAGGCGCAGCGCCACACACCGCTCGCGGTAGGTGTCCACGTGCCGCTGGTCGCCCGGCCAGTACAGCAACTCCCCGGCGTCGGCGCTCATGGCTCGCACACCGTCCAGATCCCGGTCCGGGTCAGCGATCGCGGCCGGTGGGGGACCGCGGCGCTCGTCCCACAGCCGTACGTCCATCCGCCCGCGCAGCACCCAGGTCAGCGCAGCGTGAGTCGGCGCCTCGGTCGCGCCGACGTGCTGGGTGAACCGATCGCCGATCAGCACCTCGGCGACGACCGGCAGGTTCGGCCAGCCGACCTCCTGCCACAGCCCGCGGATCGCGTCGCGTACCGCGGACCACAGCGTGTAGTCCAGGAGCAACGGCTGCCGGACGGTGAGCAGGTAACCCTGCTCGGACAGGTCGGCGTCCAGCCGGTCGAGGTAGTCGTCCAGGGTCCGGTCGGTGGTGTCCGGCAGCCGTTCGCCCGGCGCGCGCAGCCAGCCGTCGCCGGCCAGGAACCGGACGTCGGGCATCACCCAGAACCGGGTGCCGGCGCGGAACGGGGCGCACGACTGAACGGTCAGAGCATGGATCTGGTCGAGGCCGACCGGCGGCCGTACACACAGCCGGGCGGGCTGCCTCTCCCAGTACCGCTGCCCGAACAGCGCCCAGTCGACGTCGCCAGACGCCTGTGACACCTCGTGGATCAGTGTGGTCATGATGCTTCCTTCCCCGCCAGGGGGAACCGCTGCCGGATCCGGGCCGTGTAGTCCGCCAGCGGCTCCATGCCCATCGCGGCGCGTCGGTGGTCCACGTCGTCCGGCTCCTCGATCGGGTACGGCACCAGCCTTCCGGCCACGGGCTCGAACTTCGTGCCGTACACCTGAGGGAGTCCGTCGGCGAGGCGCAACTCGTCGGTCAGGTACGCGACCTCCCGCCACGGGAGGTCGCCGCCCGCTGCCGCCTGCCGCATCAGCTCAAGGCAGTGCCGGCGAAAGTCCAGGTGCCCTCTCGCGTGCTGCACGAGGCGACTCGCCGCGGCGGCCGCCGCGGCACCGACCATCGCGTGACCCGGCCACCCATGGTCGGTCACGACCCTGGACAACCAGGCGATGCCGGCGTCGGTCAGGGTCCGCAGGCGGCACTCGGCGGTGCCATCGACCATGCCGCCGTCCGCCCACGGCATCCGGATGGCACCGTCGAGCCGGTCCAGCCGCAGCAGCCGGCGCCGGACCTCACCGGCCGGCGCCGGCTCGACCGGGACCTCCGGCGCGTCCACCGCGTCGATGCGCAGGCGTACCTTCTCCCGGTTCCAGATGTAGGTGACCCGCCTGCCAACCTCCGGCCAGTCGAAGCCGACCTGGCCCTCGGCAGGACTCTGCAGGTGCAGCCGGACGCCCAGCGACTCGTCCGTGACGACGTGCTCCGTCACATCGTCGAACACGTGCTCCACCGCGTCCCGAAGTGCCACTCCGAGACCGGCCAGCTCCAGGTTCGCGCCGTTGAGCAGCTCCGGCAGCGGGGGCCAGCCGCCCTCGGGCTCTGGCCGGGCCGCGACCGCAGCCGTCTCGAACCCGGCCGTCTCGAACGGCCGCTGCGGCGGCTCGATCCGCAGCACCGGGCCACCGTCCAGCGGCCGAACGAAGTAGGGCACGTCCATACGCCGGAGCTGGTCGAGTTCCGCCCGGTCGAAATGGACGTCCGGCTCGGCGGGCACCGGTGCGGCACCGCCGCCGGACAGCCATCGCGGCACCAGCGCGTCGAAGTACCGGTACGTGGGCTGCCGCAGCACCCGGACGTAGTGGCCGGAGGCGGCGGTCGACAGGAATCGCCGGATGGCCGGCCGCTGCCGGCACATCAGGGTCCAGGCGTCGAACATGCCACGCAGCATGACCGGCAGGTAGTGGCCGTACCCGGCCCTTCCTTCGGTGTCCGCGACGACGGTCCTGGTCTCTTCCCTGGTGTAGGGCCGCCGGCGGCGATACAGGCGCAGCGCCCCCGTCTCCGTACGCCAGCACACCGCCGGGCCCTCGGCGCTGCACCATCGCGGTGTGCTCTCCAAGCCGACGTGGTGCTGGTCGATCTCGGCGGTCCGGTCGTGCAGCAGACCCGTGTCGTAGAGCCGGGAAACCCGGCAGAAGTAGATCTCCAGGTCGATCGGATACAGCAGCGGTTCATGCTCGCCGGGCCTGGTCCCGGTCACCACGTTGCTGCCGATCACGTCGGTGATCCCGAATGCGAACATCGCGGCGGCCAGCGAGCCGGTCCGGTGCCAGAACCGCGCCGCCTCCTGCGGGGACAATCGGGTGCCGGTCAGCCGCCACTCCCCGGACGTGCGGATCGGTCCCCACTGCGCCGGCGGCTCGATCCATTCCTGCCACAGGTAACCAGGGCCGGCACCGGACCAGCACGAAAGCACCGGCAACCGGACCTCACCGGACGCCGCAGGCGCGTCGTTGAGCATTTCGAACACCGACGCCGGCGAGCCGGCTCCTCCTTGCGCGGTGAACAGCAGCTCGCCGGACGCCGGCCGCGGTTTGTACGCGACCCGGCCACCACCTGCGCAGTCCAGCCGCAACACCCGTTGCCGGCCGTTGTGGGTTTCCTCACCATGCGCCCACAAACCGATGACGGGTCCCTGAAAGGCCGGCTCCTCGGGCCAGCAGACGCGCATGTCCCGCAGTAACCGGTCAAGGAAGAGCGTCAGAAATGCCTGGCAACGCTCCGCCCACTCCGCCACCCGGTCGCGGGCGTAATGCGCTCGTCCGGTCGCGCACGCCACGAACGCCTCGGACACCACCGGTCCGAAGAGGTCGGCGTTGGTAACATCCAGCACTCCACCGGCTATGACCGTCGAATATTGCCGCGCGGCGCGAACGCACCAGCCGTCCAGCCGTTCCAGCATCGCCAGCAGCGGCGTGAACCGCTGGTCCGCGAGCGCGTGCGCGAGCATCCGTGCGTCCGCCGCGCCACCGAGCAACCGGTCGAGCCTGACCGTGCCTTCAGGGCCAGCCGTGACAACAGGAGGGAAAAGCCCTCCCGCCCTGCCTTCGCGGACCGCGACGATCAATCGCCGCGCAACCGGCGGAAGCGCGGCGGAAACGTCCTCATCGGCGTCGCCGGTCGGGGCGCACATCTCCCAGAGCGACTCGACGACCGCTGACGCATCCAGCAAAACTTCCCTCCCAACTCGTTGCTGCGGAGCACAAGGCACAGCCGGGTGGCGCCGCCGTCAGCGGCACCACCCGGCATGTGTCAACAGCAGTAGATGCCTGCGCAGGTGCCACAAGCGGTGCCGCTGCCCGAGTTCGTCGGTGACGCGAGCGGCGGAATCTCCAGTTCCAGATCGCCGATCACCAGGTCGAACACCTCATCGGTGGTCTGCTCCGACCAGACCACGGTCTTCTCGTCGACAGCCTGCATGAGTACCCCTTCTCGAGTGGGCGACAATGTGTCTGACGTATTTCCTGGAAAGGAAAGTGGTCGCATGCTGAGAGGTTCATGTGTCCCCAAAATGTGACATCGGCCAAGGAAGTGTGACTTAGGTCACGAATGATGGCTTTCGAGGCAGCCGTCGATTCAGCAGGTCGGCGGTCGCGAGATCCCGCGCCAGCAGGGCGGGAGTGTAGAAGTGGCGTCCAGCACGTACAGTAGGCGCCCAGACGTGCCCGCCGGATAGCCTCGGCCGCCTTCATCAGTGCTGGGAGTGGCGCGGGTTTCCAAGGTGGTCGATGACCGCGATCGTGTCGAAGCTGAGGTCTTCGGCCATCCGGTAGCGCTCGACCCGCTCGCGACGGTCGCCCGTGGTGTTCCGGTCCGGGTCGGCGACGGCCTCAAGCGGTAGGTGTGTCACCCCGTAGGTGGCGGGCAGCCGGGCCCCATCGCCCCTGATCGTGGCCACTTGACACTCCCTCCGACAAAGGCATTGATGATTTCCGCGAGCCGTTGTGGCTGGTCTTCCTTGACGAAGTGGCCAGCGTTGGTGATCCTGATCCAGGTGGCGCTGGGGATGCGTTCGGCGATGCGTTGACCATGCGGGCCAGTCACCGTGTCCCAGCGCGAGGTGTAGTTGATATCGAACAACTACTTGATCACAGTGGTGAGGCGGGACAGGACGGGCTCCAACGCTGATCACCCAGCCATGGGCACCGGCGCGCAGTTCAGCATCACCGTCATCGCCCTAGTAGTCGGCTTCATCGCCCGCACAGTATTGATCCTCCCGCGCTGACCGCCATCGGTACCTCCCGAACGCGTGGGTAGATCTGTGCGAAGGTGGCCAGCCCCGCCAAGGCCCCTAACGTGAAGAGGAAGAACGCTCCAGTCTTGAGCATGAACGACGGGTAGAGCGGCGCGCTGCAAGCGCGCATCACTCTCTGCGCGTGGATGTCACACTCCAGACGCTCGCGTCGCTCTCAGGATGTGACCCACCCGCGTAGGACCCCTCAGACCCATCCACCCTGCGCCCGGCTTTCGGAACACCCCATCAAGAGAGATCGGAGGGTGGCAAAGACCCATGAAGTCCACTGAGCACGACACCATGAAGTGGTTCGCAAAGGGTGATGTCATCACCCTTCGCAGGCTGACGACCATCCGGTCCGAGCGGATCCTCCTGCCCGCCCTCGACGGGCTGACGCATCTGCAGTTCCGGCGCTACGCCGGATGTCCGATCTGCAATGTGCACCTGCGCTCGATATCCGCGCGGCACGACGAGATCGGCGCCGCAGGGATCCACGAGATCGCAGTGTTCCACTCCTCCGCCGAAGACATGCTGCCCCACCAGGGCGACCTTCCCTTCGACGTGATCGCCGACCCGGGCAAGAAGCTATACGCCGAACTCGGCGTGGAGGCCTCCCTGCGGGCCGTACTGCACTCGCGGGCCTGGAGCGCGCCATTGAAGCCGCGGACCATCGGCGTCGTGGTGCGCGGCATCCGGGCCGGTGGGAAACCTGCCCCGGCCCGGGGTGAGAGCGTCCTCGGCCTGCTGGCGGATTTCCTCATCGCCTCCGACGGGCGGGTGCTGGCGGTCAAGTACGGCAGCCACGCCGGCGACCAATGGTCCGTTGACGAACTGCTGCACCTGGCCGCGACAGCTGACTTCTGAAACACGCGCGGGTCACCCACCCGCCGCTCATCGACGTAAAGGTGAAACGTATGCCACTCCCCAACAGCCGTCCGTTCCGGTTCGGCGTGGCCCTGCACGTGGCGGCCACCCGCCGCGAGTGGGTGGAGAAGTGCCGCAAAGCCGAGGCGATTGGATTCGACACGATCGCTGTCATCGACCATCTCGGCAAGCTCGCTCCATTCCCCGCCCTGATGCTGGCCGCCGAGGTCACCGACCGGGTACGGCTGGGCACGTATGTACTCGACGCCAGCTACTACACTCTCGCCCTGCTCGCGCGGGACATCGCCACCACCGACCTGCTGATCGACGGCCGGCTCGAAGTCGGCATCGGCGCCGGACGGCCGTCGGGCACCCAGGAGAAACTGGCGGCCCTCGGCCTGCCCTACCCGACGGGCGCCGAGCGGGTGGACAAGCTGGAGCACCTGGTGTCCGAGCTGCGGCGGCTGCTCTCCGACCCGGACACGCATCCGCAACCGGCGCAGCGATCAGGACCGCCGCTGCTCATCGGCGGCCGTGGTGACAGGGTCCTGCGGCTGGCGGCACAGCAGGCCGACATCATCGCCTTCACCGGCGCGGCCAGTAGCCGGTATGGGAACGTGGGGCTGCCCGCCTTCGCCGGAGCCGAGGCCGTGGCCCAGCGGGTGGAGTTCGCGCGCGCCGCGCTCGGCGATCGGATCTCCGAGGTGGAGTTCAACCACGAGGCTCCCGCAGTGATGGTGACCGGTGAGCGGCGAGCGGCTCTGGAGCAGCTCCAGCGCTTCGCGCCGTCGCTGAGCATGGAGGAGCGCGGACAGGTGCCGGGCTTCCTGGTCGGTACGGCCGAGCAGATCGCTGACAAAGTCAGAAAGAACCGTGAGCGGTTCGGCTTCAGCTACATCACGGTCCTGGAAGGCGGCGTGGGAGGCGGCATGGACGCCATGGCCCCGGTCATCGAGCTACTACGTCACCAGTAGGGCCCGACCAGGGAGCACACCGGTCGGGTTCGGGCTAGGGTTCTTGCAGGTCGGCTCAGTGTGCCCGGACAGTGGTCTCGACCGGGTCGAGGCCATCGCGGGCAGTCGGCGGTGAGAAGTCACCGCCGGCACGATCGCTCGCCGGCGTCTCCGGGCGGGCCTGGAAACGCCGGCGAGGTCTGTGTTCACCTCGTCCCGTGCTGCTCAGCTGCGACGTGCGATTCCTTGCCGCACAAGCGACGGGCCGAGCGAGCTCGGGGACTCCGAGGTCAAGGGGGCGAACGCCTGCCTCAGGTCAGCAGCGATCAACTCGATCGCGTGACGCCCGGCGGACAGGACGCCGCAGAAGTTCAGGAACGCGTGCATCGTCTTGGCGAATTCCAGGTGCGTCACATCCACCCCTTCGGCGTCCAGCCGCATGGCGTAGCTCCGCGCGTCATCACGCAGCGGATCCCGGCCGGCACCGATCACCAGGGCGGACGGCAGCCCGGCCAGCGTGCCTGCACGCAACGGCGCCGCGTACGGGCTCACCGGTTGCCCCGCCAGATACTGGATCTCGGACCATCGGCCTGGCTTGATGCTCAGAAACACCCCATCGAACTCTCGGAAGGATTCAGTGTCCTGGCCGAAGTCCAGCACCGGATAGCACAGGATCTGGCGAGCCAGGGCCGGTCCACCGTTGTCCCGCGCCATCAGGCATGCACCGGCGACCAAGGCGGCTCCCGCGCTTTGCCCGCCCGCCGCGACCCGCCCGTCGCCGCCGATCATCGATGCGTGCTCGCCCAGCCAGCACATGGCGTCGTAGGTGTCGTACAGCGCGGCCGGAAAAGGATGCTCGGGCGCCAACCGGTAGTCGAGGGACACTACGGTGACCTCGGCCAAGTATGCGAGCCGGGAACACACGTGGTCGAGATCGTAGACGGATCCTCCGATGAAGGCGCCACCGTGCAACCACAGCAGAACGGGCTGCGCTTCGAGCGCCGACCGCGTCCGGTAAACGCGGGCCAGTACCGGGCCACCTCGCGCCGCTAGGTAGAGATCTGCCACCTGTACCGATGGATCGAGGTGGCCCGACAGTGCCGGGTCTGGGAGCGCCGCGCGAGCAGAGAGCAACGTCCGGTAGTCGGCGATTTCGTGCCGTGGCCCGATTTGCCCGAGCAATGCTTCGGTCTCCTCAGCGAAGCCCGGCTCGTCACAGTGATGCGTTCTCATCCGAACATGCTTTCCTTCCGCGGTCGGCGGCCGGTGACAGGCGGATCGGGCGGCACCTGAGCAAGGTGGATCGCGGCATGCCAGAACGCCGGCTGTCCAGGCACGGTCCACACCCTGTGGGCCACTGCCCCGATTCCACCCGGATACTGAGGGGCGCCATTCCATGCCTGCTCGCTGATCCGGCCGAGGTCCTGCAGGATCGCGTCGTGCACGGATGCGAACCGGTGCAGGAGCAGGGAGGTCGGAAGGTGCCGGCCTGCTTCCACCCCACCGCGGTTCATGGCGCGCCCGATCGCCGGGTCCTCCCAGCGAGGATCGAGGCTCCAGTGCGACCGGCCGGTGACGGCCTCCCTCAGCGCCGCCAGGTTGATCTCATCCCACATCAGCACGTGCGCTATGAGGTCGTGCAGGGAATCGCAGAAATCGCCGAGCGGGCCGGAGTCCACCAGGTAGTCGGCGGCGAGTTCCGCCGCGGTCAGGCCCGTGACGCGACCGAGGAGGATCTCCCGATCGGTACGCAGACGGCCGACGGCCTCCTCCCGCGACAAGATCGTCACAACGTTTCTCCCTCTATGAGCGGCTGGAGCGACCCCATCACCGCCGCAGCCTCCCGGCCAGCGGACTGACGGATCTCGTCAATCGTGCTCAGCGCAGCAACAGCGCCAGCACATCCCTGCCGAGCGCTTCGAGGACGTCGGCGTCGAGCTGGTATCGCACGAACCGCCCGTGGCGGGTCGCCCGAGCCAGTCCAGCCGAGGCCAGAGCGCGCAGATGCCGGTTGACCTGGGTCGGGTCCATCTTCCACAACATGGCGATCTCACCGGCCGTTCGCGGCTCGGTCGCGATCGCCCTGGCCACTTCGAGGCGCCCCTGGTGCGCGACTACCTCGAGCCGGCGCCGCAACTCGGCAACGGAGGGGACCGGCGAGCCCGCGGTGGCGGGATGGATGAGCAGGAGGGGCCGTCTGGGAACGTCCGCCACGTACAGATGGGGCCAGATGAAGGTACTGGGCGCCACGATCAGGCCCCGCCGCGACACGTCATGACGGGTGACTTGCACCTTCGCGATACGGACTTCGTCTCCGGACGGGCCCATCGAGATCGAGGGGTCGAGCGCGGTGAGCGCCGGCCCGGGCCCGTGCAACGATGCGGTGTCGGCGAAGCGCCGCGCCCGGGCCGCCAGCACCGGTCGGATCCGCGCCCACTCGGCCCGAAACCACTCTCGCCAGCTGTGCTCGAGGAACGACAGGAATTCCCCGATCGCGTCGTCCGGGCGCGTGGCGAGCGCTTCAACACGATCCGCAACGGCCGGATCCCGCGACTGCGACCAGTGGAGCGCGACCTTGACGTCACCGGACCGTGAAATCGGTCGCAGAAGCAGGCCGGCCAGTTGCCGGGCGGGCATGGCGCGCAGCCGTTCCAACTGCACTTCAAAATCGTCCGCCGGTGGTGTGGGCGCGACGAACGGCGTTGATCTGATCGCCTGTGTCGTCCACCACCACGACCGCGTCCACGCGTCCAGGCGGGGGCTCATCTCCGTGCGGATCCTCGCCGCCCACTCCTCCAGGCCGTGGTGGCCGGGATCGCGCAAGACATGCAGAGCCGAGCCAAGTTCGGTCATCGCCGATATGGCCGACACCAAGGATCCCGCCAGCATGCAACCGTCAAGACCAGTGATCACTGTGGGCACGGCAACGATTCCATCATCCGTGTCCCAGATGCGGATCGCCGGAAGCGGACGGACGCTTCAGCTGAGCTGACGACCGGGACAATCTCGAACTCGACCAGACTCGCTCATTACCGAGCCACGCTACCAGCAGCGACGGATCGTCGGCCTCCATGAGCTGCAACAGTGGTAGAGCCGGTCGGCGGCGATCCGGTTGCCGACGAAAGCAATGCCCGCTGTCAACCTTCGGCTCCACTCAGCGGCTCGCCAAGACCATGGGGGCATGTCGCCGGCCAGCTTCATGGGACCACTTGGGAGGAGTTTCTGCCACGAGCATGGGACCACCCGGTTGCCAGTGATGGGACCACCCGGCGTGTCACGTTCAGGTGGTTGATCACTTCCGGTTACGAC
>NZ_JAUZQF010000050.1 GCF_030718205.1 Nonomuraea turcica | reverse complement strand
ATCCTGGTGGAGACCGAGCCCGGATTGTTCGCTCAGCCGCGTCCGTAGCACGACCGCGACGTTCCTGACCAGCGCGCCCCACTCAGTCCAAGCGACGAAAGGGACATCAACTCGCGCAACGCCCTCTGATGAGCTGATCGAACTCCGTGCTTGTGGCGGCAGCCGCCAGCGAACCAGGCAGGCCCACCTCCGCGAGAGCTTCGGTGATAACGGTGGGATCGTTGCGACGCCTTTGGTTGTGGAGCCGGGTGCCGATGGCGGTGTACATCGGTCCGAGGACGCCGCGGCCACCGTGCTCAGCGGCTGCCGCGCAGACCCGCACCAGGTCCCCTGCCTTCGTCATCAGGTCCCGGTAGTCCTCGCTGAGTCCCTTGCCCTCGCGCTGGACGAGGTTTAGGTAGGCCAGCGACATGATCCGCCAATCGGCGCGCACCGGCCGAACCTGCTCGACCTCCAGGAGCCAGCGCGAGGTGATCCACGCCCAGGGGCACAGCGGATCGAACCAGAACGGGACCTCGTCGCAGTCCGAGTGTTCCTTGATCATCAGAAGAGCACCGTCCTCTCTCAGACCGGATTTGTATGTGCCCTCTCCCGCCGGAAGGTTAGGTGTCGAACAATTCTTCTTGGGCGGGCATGTTGCACTTGGCCGTGCGCCCCGCGATCTTCACCAGAGCCGCGAGATCGCTGAGCTGATCGTCCGCAGCGCTGACGAGCCGGACGAACACCTGCGCGGTGACATCGACGTCGGCGTAGGCCCTGTGGCGATCCGCCGGCTGTTTGATGGCGAAATGCGCCAGCAGCGTGTCGAGTTTGTGGTTCGGCAGACCTGGGGCGACGTATTTGGCCAGCGGGATGGTGTCAAGAAGGTCAATGCGGGCCAGCGCCGGGCAGTGCTCGCGCTGGTTGTGGATGATGTTGGCCTCGGTGGCGGCGTGTTGAGCCACCAGCAAGTACTGCTTGTCCGGAGCGAATCGCCGATCCAGTGCGCCCAGCGCTTCGGCCGCGGTCGGGGCCTGCCCGACCTGCTTGGGGGTTAGGCCGGTTTGAGCCGTAACGGCTGGCGTCACCGGAGCAAACGCGGGCGGTCGGATGAGAGATGCGCTTTTGCCGACCTCCGTCCACGTGCCGTCCTCGTAGCGGAGTGCGAGAGCGGCGACCTCGATGGGCTGGGCCGGGTACCCCTTGGGAGTCGTCGCCTCGAAGTCGATGACCACGAACGTCGTGGCCAGGAAGGCGGGGTCTTCCGTCAATCCGCCCATGTATCCACCGCTCTCGCAGGTTCCGTGGCGTTGCCGCCCCACGCCCGCCACATCGAGAAGAGCATGCCCGAGCGCCAGCCGTCCTGTGCCGTCATTGACTGATGAGGCGCGCAACGGCCCGCGTGGCGGCCTTCAGGTCCGGCGCGTTCCAGAGTCGCTCGTCCGTCCAGGTCTCGCTCAGGGACCGGTACAGATCCGACATCACCGGCAGGAACTCGGGCGGGAGTGGTGCCGGCTGCGGCCACCGACCCCTGGGCACGCCCTCGGCGATCAGCCTTCTGACGGGCACCTCGAGCCCGTTGTCCACGTACCAGTTCCGCAGGACCTGCTTGCCGCAGTGCACGCCGTTGAACATCAGGCGGCTCTCGTCAGGTGTACCGGGACTGTCGGCCAGCACGATGCGCGCATCGCTCGACACCAGGAACTCGACCTTGCCGTCGGAGTGGCTCAGCCCGAGCTTGCGGGCGTGCTCGGTCAGCACCTCGTTGACCTTGACGGTGGTGTCGCGCATCGCCTGGAACTGCTCGTCGCTCAGACCGGCGAGGCGCTGAGCCTCGGGCCCGCCCACAATCCGGTTGACGTCTTCCCGCGTCGTCGCGTACTCGATGAACCGATGCCGCAGCGTCTCGCCGACCTCAGGGATGCTGCGAAGCCCAACCTCGGCCAGTGTCAGCGCGCCGGCTGCGAGCCGGCGGTGAACGGAGCTTCCTTGAGGGAGTTCGTTGCGGAAGAGGACCTGCACGGGAATGAGGTAGTTTCCAGCGCCCGGGGTGAGCGGCCCGGCGTCCGGGTCAGGGACACGCGCGAGATCGAACTCGATCCGATTCGGGGCGATGAACCGGCGGAAATGGGTTCGCACGCCCGCCGCCTCCAACATCGTGAAGTTGAAGACGGCCATGCGGCAGATCGCCTCGCCTTTCCCGGGGATCAGGTCCGGCATCCTGCCGTAATGGAACACCGTGTAGTTGTCCGTGTACTCGAAGCGTCCGACACCTTCCCTCGTTGTCGTGGGAGGTTCGATGATCTCCAGGTTCTTGGTCGAGTGAAGGACGGGCATCATGCTCTCCTGGTGCGACGGCCTCACGCCGTCATCTGTCGGAATCTGCTGATCGTGGCGCCGAGGTGTCCGGCGCAGCGTCATGCGGCGCGGCCGCCGTCTCGCGGGCGGAACCTGGCCTGAGCCCGCCACGCCGCAGCGTCCCGCGCGGCATCGGCGCCCCGGCGCCTGAAACGACGCGGCTTGCGGCTCCGTCAGTGCTTTCGTCGGTGGGCGCGAGGTGACCGTCGACCACCTTGAGCACATGCATGCCGGCCGCGCGGGCGGCGGTGACGCCGTCGGGAGCGTCGTCGACGGCGAGGCAGCGGTCCGGCGGGACGTCGAGGCGTCGGGCAGCCTCGAGGTACAGGTCGGGGGCCGGCTTGCCGTGCGTGACGTCTTCTCGCGCGACGACGGCTGCGAACTCCCGCCTCAGGCCCATAGCGTCGATCCCTGGATCGACGAGAAGTCGGCTGGCGCCCGATGCCACGGCGCAGGGCAGTCCATCACGGCGTGCGGCGCGCAGCAGCGAGACGACGCACCCGACGGGGGAGATCCTGTGCAGGGTAGCCAGCAGGTGAGTGCGGCTGTGTCGGATGATCTCGTCGTGGGGCAGCGACCGGCCGCCCGGTAGCGCGGCCAGCAGGTCGTGGATGGACAGGCCGACGTGTCGGCCATACCAGTCGTGGTCCAGGTCGACGCCGTGCGGCTGCAGTGCCACTCGCAGTGCCTGCTCGTGGCTGGACCTCGTGTCGGCGAGGGTTCCGTCGAAGTCGAGGACCAGGGCCCCGATGCCGTCGGGGATCACGGGCGCGCAGCACCTCGCTGAAGCCGGTCCCGGGCAGGCCGAGGGGCGGGCCGCCTCGTTCATGCCTGCGCCGATTCCCCGCGGCGGCCGCAGCACATGCACCGGGCTCCCGGGCCCTGCCACGGCTCGCGCAAGCAGCCCAGGTCGGTCCCGGCACCGTGGATCCATGCCCGGATCAGCTCGGCCGCCTCGTGCTCGCCGACGCTGCGCCGGTCCACGACCCGGTAGCGTGCCGGATCGGTGGCGGCCAGTCGCTCGAAGAGCGCGCATGCCTCACGCATGAACGTGGCCTGCTCGGTCGTGAACACGCACCGGTCACGCCGTTGCGCGCGCACGATGGCCTCGCAGGCGTCGTCGGTGACGAGGATCGTGAGGTCGGGGAGCGGCCGGTAGGAGGACGCGAACTCCAGCAGAGCGGTTGCCGTTTCAAGGGCGGTATCCGGGTCGTCGGGGCGCAGCTGCAGAGCCTGGCACACTGCCGTGGAATCGACGCCGCGGCCCTCGACGACGGCGCGCCCGCTGGACAGCTCGGGAATGACGGTGTCCAAGTCATACCGCTTGATAGCCAGCAGGAAGACAGCCTCGGCTAAGGGATTGCCCGCGCGCAGGAACGGGTCCCCTGCGCTGGCCTCGCGCAGGCAGCGGAGCAGGGCTTCGCCCAGTCCCGGGCGCCCGCTCGCCCGCTGGGAGAACCCGTCGAGCCTCAGCGGCTTGCCGTCGAAGGCTTCTTCGACGGCGCGGTTGGTCAGATACGTCTTGCCGACTCCGGTGATGCCTTCGATGGAGATCAGCGGGCCGCGGGTGCAGTGATGGTGTACCGGTGTGATGGTCATGCGGCAGGATCCGTTCAGGGGCGAGGACAGGGTGCCGCCGGAAGGGTCGTCCCGGTCAGGGGCGTCGGTGTGGAGTTCCGGGTTGCCGGTCGCGTGGCCCATGCGGTGGCCTCTTTGGTGATGACGGCGGCGTAGCGGTCGAGTGTGGTCTCGGTGTCGCGTTCGGTGAGGGTGACAGCGAGCATGTGGTCGAGGATCTGGGCGGCGCCGCGGCACGGCTGGCCGGAGTCGGTGAACATGGGCCGGGTGTCGCAGGGCACGAGCCGGAAGCTGCCGGTGGAGTTTGGCACTCCCTGCTGCGCGAGGTGTTCGGCGAACGCTCGGGGGTTCGGCAGGTCGATGTGAAGGAGCGGGGCGAAGCCGTTCCACTCCTCGCGCACAGCTGGTGCGAGAGCGGTCAGGCCGGGTGCCCGCTCCAGGGCGTGCAGCAGGTGGCGGGTTTGTGTGCGGCGTAGTTCCACCAGGGTTGCGAGGCGGCGGAGGTTGGCCAGGGCGATCGCGGCGAGGGGGGCAGCGAGGCGGGAGTTGGTTGCCAGGCGGCTCAGCGGAGCGTCGCCCGGAGGAGCCGGCTGCCAGTGGCTGCGGAACGCGGTCGCGTGCTCTGCCACGTCGCGGCGGGCGGTGAGCAGGAAGCCGCCCTCGCCGCTCCACAGGATCTTGCCGTCCTTCATGCTGAAGCAGCCGACGGTGCCGACCATGCCGGCCCGCTGCCCGTCGCGGGCGGTGCCGACGGCCTGCGCGGCGTCCTCGACGATGGCGAGCCCGTGCTCGGATGCGAACGCCGCCAGGGCCGCCGGGTCACCCATCCGGCCCCACAGGTGCACTGGGATGATCGCCCGAGTCCGCGAGGTGACCTTGCGGGCCGCGTCGCCGTAGTCCAGGTCCAGGGTGGCCGGGTCGCTATCGACGAACACTGGCGTTGCCCCGAGGGCGCCCAGGGGTGCCACGGTCATAACGACGGTCAGCGCCGGCACGAGGACTTCGTTGCCGGGGCCGATGCCGCAGGCGGACAGCGCGGCGTGTAGGGCCGCGGTGCCGGAGGCGACCGCGACGGCGTGCGGGACGCCGAACGCCTCGGCCAGGTCGCGCTCCAGCTGCCCGGCGGCCGGACCGCCGCTCGGGTCGGGCATCTGCCCGAGCACGACGGCGAGCTGATCTGCGAGCAGCTGTGCGCCGCCGGGGACCGGAGGGAGCGTCATTGGACGGCCTCCGGGTTCAGCAGCCGCGGCATGTCCAGCACGAGCGGCCACATGTTCACGCAGTCTCGGCTGAACAGCGAGCAGTTCGTGCACGCGGGCCTCGTGGCGAACAGTGTGCGCGCGTCGCTGTCTCGGATGGTGCGCCGCCGCTCGGGTGGGGTGGCGGCGATCCGGCGGTCGGACGGGCAGTCCCAGACCGAGCCGTCGGGCTGGATGAAGAACAGGCGGGCGCCGCCGAAGCAGTCGGGCACATGCCCGCTCTCCTGGGTAGAGATCGCGGAGACAAAGCGCCGTGCGTAGGAGGGGTCCGGAAGCGCCAGCCTTCCCGGCTCGTCGTAGAGGCGGCCGAGCTGCTCGGCCACGGCGGGCGCGTCTTCGCGGCGGTGGGTCAGCTCCTCGAAAAGCTTGTGGTCGGGCGCCAGGGAGATCGGCTGGGGGACGTAGTAGTCCACGCCGAGCTCGTCGGCCAGACGGGCCATGTCGGTGATCTCGTGCGGGCGTTCCCGCATCACCACGGTGTAGATCCCGACCCGCGGCGCGTGCCGGTCGCCCCGGGCGTCCAGCAGGGCGCGGATACCGGCCAGAACATCCACGTAGCCGAAGCGGCCCGACCGCGACGGGCGCAGCCGGTCGTTGGTCTGCGCGTCCGCGCTGTCCAGGGAGACCGAAACGCCGTCGACGCAGAGCGCGATCAGCCGTTCGGCCACCGGCGGGCGAGTGAGTGGGATCCCGTTGGTGGCGATCACGACCTGACAGCCGGCCTCCTTGATGAGTTCGATCACCTCCAGCGTGGGGGGCCAGTCCAGCGGTTCGCCGCCGGCGATGACAACCCGCCCGATCGGCGAGCCGGCCAGGGTCCGCGCGAACGCCTTGAGCGCCCGAGGCGGCAGGTCGGTGCGGGACAGATGCGACAGGACACCGACCTCGGTGGGCGGGACCTGTTGGTGCTCCTCGATCGTGCCGAAGTAGCAGTGGGGGCAGGCGAACCCGCAGGGCGAGCGCAGGCCCCAGAGCAGGGTCGCATCACGCAGCACGGTCAGCCTCCCGCTGCTTCACGAGGTCCCGCACGACCGCGCCCACCGCGTCGGCGACCGCCTCAGCGGGCCGCCCGGCGGTGTCGATCACGGTGTATCGGTCGGGCTCAGCGGCGGCCAACCCGGCGTAGAGGGCGTCGGCCTGCTCGATCACGCGCACGTCCCGTAGCGCCAGCGTCCGTCCGATCCGGTCGGCGAAACGGCGCGTGCACACCTCCAGGTCGCCGGTCAGCAGGACGGTGGCGTCAGGCCGGGGCCGCCACCGCGACATCGTCGAGAGCACGTGCCCTGCGACGTACGCAGGATCCGCTTCCGGCACGTGCTCGCAGAGGATCGCGGCCTGATAGACGGCGACGGTGTCGACGCCGCGGTCCTCGATGACCACCTCGGGCACGGTCGAAAGGCTGGCGAGACGCTCGGCCTCGCGGATCTTCAGCGCGAGCAGGGCCAACGTCTCCGCGACCGGATGCCCGGTGCGCAGACACACGTCGTCCTCCGTGGCCAGCGCGGAGATCACGCGTCCGGTCAGAGTGTCGCCAGCCTGGTCGGTGACTTCGTCCAGCAGCAGGCACCGCTCATTGAGACAGGCGGCGACCGCTCGCGCTGCAGTGGTTTTTCCGACGCCGTTGATGCCCTCGATGGTCACCCACAGCGGCCGGGCAGGGGCGGACTCACGGCGCGGCGCGGAGACAGCGGCGGCACTCACGCGGGCCTCCGGCACACGTACAGAAGCTCGGTCGCCGTCTTCGGCACTGACACCGCCGAGACCGTGTCCAGCAACGCCGCAGGGACGCGCGTGGCAAGGTCGTGGTACCAGTCGGCCGCACCCTGCCCGTACCGTTCGGCGAGCTCGCCGGCCACCGCGTCCGGCTCGGGCGGCAGCAGGCCCATGACGTCCTCCACGACTAGGCCCGCCTCGCCGACGACCTGCTCCACCTCCTTCCTCGACCACTCGTAGACGTGGACGCGGTACCGCAGAGGCCTCGGCGGGGGGCCGAACGCCTGCGGCGTGGACAGGAACAGCGCCCCGCCGGGCGCGAGCGCCTGGGCTGTGCTGCGCAGGCTGCGCGCACCGAGTTCGAAGGGCAGATGCTCCAGCGCCGAGGTGTACAGCGCCACGTCGAAGGCGGGCAGCTCCGGCCAGGGCTCGGCCACATCGCACTCGATGAGCTCCACCGGGAAGAGCCCTCCGTACGTCTTGAGCAAGAACGCGATCCGTTCTCGGGCCTCGCTCAGGTTGCCGGGGCTGACGTCCAGCCCGACGTACTGCTCGATGTCCGGCGCGTACCGGTACAGCAGCGGCAGCGCCAGCCCGCGGCCGCAGCACACGTCCAGCACCTTCGCGCCCGGCGCGCACCGCTCGGCGACGATGAGGTGCTGCATCATGTTCATCAGCCCCGATACCTTGGCCTCCCCGCGCTGCAGCGCCGCGTAGAAGTCATCCATCTGGTTGGTGCTGTACGAGCCGATCATGGGGGTCCCGGGCCGGGTGCAGAACTGCTCGGGAAGCTGATTAGTGCTCGTGCTCATCGTTGCCCTCCCAGGGGAAGACCACCCACCCGTGGGTGATCGTGCCGATGTAGGTGACGGCAGCCTCAGCCGGGAGACGGCCCTCCCAGTTGTCCTCGTTCACCACGCACACCGCGGTCCGAACCCGACTGGCTCCTGCGTCGGCGACCAGTCCCCCCGCGGCGGCGAGGGTGTGCCCCATGCCGGCGACGTCATCCACGATCAGGACGTCCCGGCCGGCGAGGTCGCCCAGCGAAGCCGGGTTGACGGCCACTGGCTGCGCGGTCTTCGCGGCGTTGGTGCTGTCGTCCGCAGTGTGGGTTACCTCGACCGCCCGGAGATCCCGCAGCCGGAGTTGGTGGGCGAGCATGACGGCCGGGATGGCACCACCGCGCAGGACTGCTACCAAGGTCTGGGGAGCGCTGTCCGCTCCGACCGCCTCGGCGATCCGGCTGACCAACTCTTCCACTCGATCCCACGTCAGGTGCGTAACCCCTCGCCCGTCGCTGCCAGTCGCCGTCGCCGGCAGGATCGCGTCCGCCCGCGGTTCGGAAGTGGCGGTACGAGGGGGTGATGCGTCCGACATGAATGTCGCCTCGCTTCCTAGAAACCCTCGGGGCGTTTACCTGCGTTGGTCGTCAGCGTCCGCGGGCGCCCGCGAACGTCAGCACGTGCAGGCCCTGGAGGTGCGGGAAGGCCTCGCTGCTGAGGGCTGATCGCCTTCACGCTGTCCCCCGGTGGCCGGCGGTGGTGAGGGTGAGGAACTGCTGGGAGAGCAGCGGATCGGTCTTGAACCGGCCGCCGACCTGCACGGTGGACGTGCGGGCACCCTCCATGCGGACGCCGCGCATGCTCATGCACAGGTGCACGCCGTGCACCCTGACGGCCACGTCCTCGCTTTCGATGGCGGCGGCTACCTCGTCGGCGAGCTGGCGGGTGAAGCGCTCCTGCACCTGGAGGCGCCCAGCGCAGCGCTGCGCGATCCGGCCGAACTTCGACAGCCCGAGGAGGGTGCCATCGGCGAGGTAGCCAACGTGCGCGACCAGCTGCATGGGCAACAGGTGGTGCTCACACACGGACCACACGTTCAACCCTCCGACCACGACCAGCTGGTCACTGGCGTGGGTCTCGGTGAAGCGCGTCGCTATCGCCGAGGGATCCGGCGACAGGAAGTTACGCCAAAAGGCCGCGGCGCGGGCCGGCGTACTGCGCAGGCCCTCGCGGTCCGGGTCTTCTCCGAGAGCGATGAGCAGTTCGCGGAAGAGCTCGGTTACGCGGGGCGTGTCTACCGCCGAGCCCGGTACGTCATCGATCGGCTGTGAAACGGCTCGGCTGGGATGCGCCGTATCAGGGGACCGCACGGCGTTCGTGGTCATGTTCTTCCTCGCTTCCAGGGGCTGGGCCAGGAGACACGGAGCGGTGGCTCGTCAGCGGCCGCAGGGGGCTGCCGGAAGGGCAAAGGTCGCGGGAGCGAGAGCAGGGTGTTTAGCGGCCACGTTCGTCGCCCCACAGCAGGACGTGCAGGCGCAGCGACAGCGACCAGCCACGGGCGATGGCCTCATCGGCGAGCATCCGGGCCCGGCCCAGCACGTGCTCGGTGGTGACACCTTCAGGCATCACCCACACGTGCTTCATCGCGAACCGCTCGGTGAGCTCCGCGATCTCGTCCAAATCGGCCACGTCGCGGGCGACGAACTTGAACACCGCGTGCCCGCTGGCGGACAGCGCTTCCAGGGCATCGGGGATGATGCGCTGATCGGCCGGAAGGTGCGCGTTGCCCAGCTTGGGCGAGACGTTGAAGCGCACCCCGTCCACCAGCAGCGCCGGATCGGGCGTGACGGTGCCGTTGGTCTCGATCTCCAGGCGGCGGCCGGCGTGCAGCAGCGGCTCGGCCAGCGTGGGCAGGTGGCGTTGCTGCAGCAGCGGTTCTCCGCCGCTGATGACGATCAGTGGCGCAGGACGGTCCAGCGTCCACGCCACGAGTTCGGCGATGGGGACGCGCTGGCTGTGTTCCCTCAGGTTGAACCGCGAGGTGTCCCACGTGTACGGCGTGTCGCACCAGCTGCATGACAGGTTGCAGCGTGACAGGCGGATGAACAGCGCGGGCTGTCCGATGCTGGGGCCCTCGCCTTGCAGGGTGGGGCCGAAATGCTCGGCTATCAGGAGCGTGGCGGAGAGGGCCGGGGCGTGCACCGTTGCGGAGATCATCGTGTGTCTCCGATCGTGCAGCGCGCCCAAGTCTTTCGGGTCTCGCTCACAGTGACGGCGACCAGCCGCCCGGCGATGATCGGCTGCACGTTGTCCAGGAACCACCTGGCCAGGTGGAGGGCCAGCAACTCGGAGGTCGGCTCGACGTCAAGAACGTCGTTCAGGTCGCGATGGTCGAAATGCTCATCGAGATACGTGCCGAACGGTGATAGGTCGCCGAAGTCGGTGACAAATCCTGGACCGGTCAACTCGTCGGCGGCGAGCTCCACGGTCACCTGGTAGCTGTGGCCATGTGGGCGGGCGCATTTGTGCCCGTCGGGCAGCCTGTGCAGCCGATGGGACGCCTCGAAGGTGAACTCCTTGCCGATGGTCAGGCGGACGCCGTGGAGGCCCAGGGCCAGATCAGCCGATTGCCCAGCATCGGCCGGGGAGGGTGGCGATGTCATCGTGCTCTCTCCGTTTCTGCTGCGGGCCGTATCACGCCGGATAGGCATGGTGAGGCGGCTCATGCTGCGACGCGGCTTGTGACCGTGTGGTGAGGGTCTGATGAATCCCGCTGCGTTCCTTAACTCTTTGGGCAGTACGTACTACATACTTCATAGAGGACCCGCGAGGGCCGGTCAATGAGTATGTAGTACGTACTGCCGATAAGGTGAGCACATGGTGACGCCCGGGGACCACTACCGCGATGTGGCGAATATGATCCGTCAGGCCATCCACGAAGGCGTCTACCCTCGTGGTTCCCTGCTGCCCACCGAAGACAAGCTCGCCGAAGAGCTCCACGTCAACAGGGCTACGGTGAACAAGGCGCTGGGGGTCTTGAAGCGCGAGGGACTGGTCTACGTGCACATGGGTGTGGGGACCTACGTCCACAAACTGCCGCCCATCCTGCGCGATGCCGCCGTACGGCACAGCCGCGCCCATCGCGAACGCGGAGGCATGCGTGGCTCCCTGGCCAGTGAGCTCGCCCAGCTCGGCTACGAGCTGAGCTCCGCCAACACGGTCGGGCCGGGCCATCCTCCGCTGGACGTGGCTGAGGTTCTCGGCGTCGAGGCCGGCATCGACAGCGTCATCATCCGCGCACGCCGTATGAAAGCCGAAGACATCCCCATCCAGATCGCCACCAGCTACATCCCGCGCTCGATCGCCGAGGGAACTCCCATCGCCGAACTTGACCCGGGAATCGGCGGGATCAGCAGTCGCCTTGCCGAACTCGGCTATGCGCAGGCCGAGCTTGAGGAGAACATCCGCGTTCGTCCGCCCACACCCGACGAACTGCGTTTCCTGCGCATGATTCCAGATCAGTGGGTGTACGAGATCTTCCACATCGGATGGACCGCGGCCGACCAGGCCGTCAAGGTCACCACTTACGTCATGCCCACCTACCAGTGGAATTTGCGCTACCGCTACCCTGCCGACCCCTCCTGACGAGGCAAGGCCGGCGCGGTTGTGGCCGCAATTGCTGGTTGCCATGATCCTCCCTCACATCGCGTGTGCGCGGGGTAGGGGAGTCAGGTGGCTGGCGCGGAAGGGGCGAAGGATCGCCTCCTGACGGCGGAGTTCGTCGGCGAGCGAGAGGTAGTCCGGCTGCTGCAGGACCTCCACAATCCCGGCATCCCTCATGGACGTGGTGATCTCCACGCACAGGCGCGCCTGCCAGCATTCCTGACCGGACTCATCCGTGCCGCGGAGGAACTCCCAGGCCGGGTGGGTTCTGCGGAGAGAGGAAAGCCGCAGGTGGGCGAGTGTTGTCGGGTTCATGGGTGATCACCGGGTTGCGTTGCGGTCGTTGTCTGCCGGTTGGAGAGAAGGCCGTGGGACGGCGAATGGGACGGACGCCGTCCCACGGCCTCTCCGCCCCAGACGGTGCCACCGGGGCGGGGCGGCGCTGCGAGCTCAACGGACTGGGGTGAGGAGCCCGCAGCAGCGGAGGCTTCGTTGACTCTCGTGGCGAAAGCGGAGCGGTTGCGCTCTCGTGCCCGCCTTCCCCACAGTTTTCCGGCCGCCCCAGGCAGGCAGATGAGGGCGGGCGGCTGGGAGATCTGGACGTCGCTGTTCACGGCAGCGTCGTCCTCTGCCGTGAACAGCGCGATCCGGGCAGCGCGGGCATTCCGACCGTGCTCGTTGATCGGTCTGCCCGCGCCGCAGTGCGCGGCCTGGTGGGCAGGAGGTGTGCCCGCCGGCGCGCCAGAACGTGGCGTAACCGTGCGCCCCAGCGGGGTGCCCGCCTGTCTGCCCACATCTGGCTTCATCACCCGGCACCCTCTCGACGGGACGCGGGTGGCCGCGACGCCACGAGCGGAAGAGCGTTGAGTTGCCAGTCGGCTGGCGCGACGTGGTCCATGAGGCTCCACAGCTGGCCGGGGTCGGGCGCTCGAAGGGTAAGCCCGCCTTGCTCGCACTCGCCCAGGTAGTAGGCGATGTACTCCCGCCAGTACGGGGAGTACATGACCACGAACCAGCCGCGGGCACGGCGCTGGAGTTCCTCGGCATGCCGCCGTGCTGCCACCTCAGCGGCTGCGTCAGTCTGGTCGGCCAGCATGATGTCCTCCTCTCGAAGGTGTGAACGGTTGGATGGCGCAGGCCGGGCGGCAGCAGCCGTCCAGGGGTGGGCACGCTCGGTCTGCGCCAGGTGCGGGGCGGCGGGGATGGTTCGACCGGGCCGCCCCTGTGTGACGTGGCGGCGCAACGCGCAAGGCTGCGCTGCGCTGAATCTCCTGCCGCCTCGCCGCGATCATCGGTTCAGGGTCCGCTCAGGTGGGCCGGTCAGGGTCGGGCCAGCCGGTGGGCCAGCCATGCCTGGCCGGCGTCGGCTAGGCGCATGCAGGCGTCGCTGCGCTCCTGAGCGCCGTAGCGGGCCTTGTGCCGGTGATACAGGGTCCATACCGCCGTCAGCCCGGCCACCTGATCCATGGGTGCTTGCCGCCAGGTAGGCACCGTGGACAGCAGAGCATCGGCCTGCTCCGGGGTATGACCGGCCGCGACGAGTTGGGGTGCGAGCAGGGCGGCGTCGATCCATCCCGCTCCAAAGGAGACCCGTGACCAGCCCACCACGTAGACCGTCCCGTCCTTGATGAGTAGATGCCGGGGACTCAGGTCGCCGTGCAGCATCGTGTCGCCACGCAGGTCATCGACGGTGAACTCGTTCAGGGTCGTTAGGTACAGATCACGCTGGTGCAGGTCGCCGGGCGGCTGGTCCAGCATGAGGCGTGCTGTCGCCCACAGACCGTTGACGTGTTCGATGACCGGGCGGGCGCCGCCGGGGCTGGGGGCGAGCATCTGGCCGAGCTCGGCCATCGTGGCCAGCACGGCCGGCAGGTCGGGCGAGCCGGGCCGTAGGTCGGCGCGGCGGGTGTGGTCGTTGATGAGCTCGAAAGCCGACACGTGCCAGCGATCCTTATCGAGGTCCCACAGCAGGCGCGGTGTGCGAGCCGACGGGCGCAGGTGCCGGGCGGCCCAGCGTTCCCGCCGGTGCAGTTCCGCGGACGGGCTGGTTCTCGGGACCGCTTTGAGGAACACGTCGTCGTGGGCTGCATATACGCGCGCGGCGAACCCTGGTCTGGAGCACTCCACTGTCTCGATCTTTTTGACGGAGCCGATCTGCGCCTCGACGGCGTCTTGGATGCTGATCGGAAGGGCTTGCCAGTTCGGGCGGTCGTTCATTGAGGACCTCCGTGAAGGTGAGCGGAATGCTCGTGAGCGGAGTGCGCGGTGTGACAGTCACGGGCGATGAGCAGGGTCTGGCCGCTGGCCAGCGCCATGCTCTTGCAGATGGTGAGTCCGGCCCGCTCGGTCAGCCGGTAGTAGTCGGCGCTGCTGCGCACCTGGCCGCCACCGAACAGCGCCATCATGCGAATGTCGGTGCTGTACCAGCGGCTTGCAGCTCCGGGCACGCTCGGCAGCATGCCTTCGACAATCCACAGCTCGGTGTCCTCGCCAGTGCCTTCCATGGTCTGGCGCACCAGCGTCAGCAGCGTGAGGCAGTCGTCGTCGCTGTAGTTGTGCAGCACCGACAACAGCAGGTAGCGCTGCGCGCTCGCCGGGATGGCGTCGAACAGATCGCCCGGGGCGAGCTTGACCCGGTCGGCCAGGCCCTGCTCAGCCAAGTAGGTCTGGGCGCGGGCGGCGACGTCGGCACGCTCGGCGAGGATGCCCTGCAGGTGCCGGTGGGCACGCAGGATGGCGGCGAGCACCCCGCCCAGGCCGCCGCCGAGGTCGGCGACGGTGCGCACGTGGGCGAAGTCGTCGATGGCGGCGAGGTCGTGGCCGGCGGCGGTGCTGCGGGCGGTCATGAAGTGGTCGAAGTCGGCGCCCAATGCCGGGTTGTGCGTGAGGTGTTCGTACAGGGACAGACCGTCTGATGGGGTCGGGTGCCCACGCCGGACCGTCTCGACCAGGAAACAGCTCGCCTCCCACCAGTACGGTGATCCGGTGACCAGCACGGCATGCCGCTGCGACGGTGCGGCCGCCTTGGTCAGGACATGCCCCAGGTCGGTGAGCCGGTAGCGGTCCCGGCGGGCGGCGACGAACTCGTGGGCGTGCAGCCAGCGCAGCAGCCTCCGCATCGCGCCCGGGTCGGCCCCACAGGCTTGTGCCAGCTCGTCGCTGGTCATCTCCTGGCCGGCGAGGATCTCGAAGACCTCCAGGCGGACCGCGGCGTGCAGGGTGGCGAAATTCGGCACGGCGTCGATCATGAACTGCACCAGCTCGAAGGGCGTGACGTTCAGGTCCGCGGCGGTCCGCGCGAAGTAGGCGCGGGAGCGGTCGCGGTGTGGGAGCGCAGGTGGTACGGGCTCGCCGTCCAGGCCCGGCTGTTCGGGCATGGGATGGGCGGTGCCGCTGACCTGGGTGAAGGTGTTGGCTGGGGGGTGTGCGGTCATGAGGTGGGCACCTGCTCAGTTCCGGTGGCGGACGGCGACGACGGGGAGGCTGGCGTATCGGTTGTCGCCGGGAGCGGCAGCAGGAACCGGCGGACATCGATGTGGCCGCCGATCTCCCCGTACTCCCGCATCAGGTCGGCGACCCGCTGGATCCGGTTGGGATGCAGGTTGGTGGGGAAAATGCCCAGCGTGATGGTGGCGGCGATCTTCGCGTCGATCTTCGTATAGGTCGGCAGGGTGCTTCTGACCAGCTGCTCGTTGTTGGCGACGTCGAGTTGGGCTCGCATCAGGGCGCGTTGGAAGCCGGCGACCTGAGCGGGGTTGCTCTTGGCGTAGTCGGTGGAGGTGGCCCAGCCAGCGATGGGCAGACTCTCGGTCTGGCCCTGCATCACGTCATACAGCGCCCGTCCGCCAGCCTGCAGGCCGTAGAGAGTGATGAAGGGTTCGGTCATCCACGCCACGTCGCGGTGCCCGGTCTCCAGCGCGATGATCATCTCCGGCAGCGGCGTCTCCGAGAACTTGACGTCGCGTTCGGTCAATCCCGCGATCTTCAGGGCGGCCTTCGTGGTGAGGGTGCTGATCGATTTGAAGGTCGCTACCCCGACGTGCTTGCCACGCAGGTCCATCAAGCTCTTGATGGGGCTGTCCTTGGGCACCATGAGCTTGAAGGTGTTGGGGGCGGCCTGGTAGGCGTCGGCCACGATCTCCATCGTGTCGGGCTTGTTGGCCTCGGCCATCACCGCGGCCGGGTAGTTCATGATCGAGAATTGGAGGCTGCCGTTTTCCAGGGCGGGCAGTGCGGTGCCGCCGCCTTGGACGATCACGCGCTCAACCTTGAGCCCTTCGGCCTCGAAATAGCCTCTGGCTTGGGCGAGGAGGATGGTGGCGCAGTCCGGGATGGGCATGATCCCGACCTTGATCGTCGTGAACTGCCGGGCGACGTTCGTGCTCGCGGCAGGGCTGCCACACCCCGCGACTCCGGCGAGGAGTAGCACTGATATCACTATTCGTAGTCGTCTCATGGGATGACTGGTCCTGTGAGGTGAGGGAGGGGGGATAACAACAGAGAGGGTGCGGTGCTAGGCGCTCTCGTGGGGTCGCTCGGCCATCCACATCAGGAAGTGCGGTGCCTCCCTGACAGGTGCGCGGCTGTCCTCCTCGGGCATGAAATCGATGGTTCGCCCGATGCCTGGAGCGCGGATGACGAAGCCATCGGCAAAGGAGGCGATCTCCTCTCGGGTGCGGACATAGATATCCACCCCGTGCCGCTTCTTGTAGGTGGCCTTCCCCGCGGCTACCACTTCGGGCTCTACGCCTTCGCTCGTCACATGGGTAAGGACCACGATGCTGCCGGGTGCCAGGCAGGCCCGCAGACCCGACATCAGCGCCGATGCTTCCTCATCCGTCATGAAGTGCACGACCGCGCCGAGCAGGACCACGATCGGCTTCACCGTGAGGTCGAGATGCATGGCGATCGCGTCGAGAACGGCGTCAACGTTCCTCAAGTCCTTCTGCGCCACGTCGATGCCAGGCAAGCGCAGCAACGCCCGGCAGGCCGTGACGACGAGCTCATCGGAGTCCAGCGCGAGCCACCGGCAGTCGGGCTGGATTCCCTTGGCGAGAATGGCCAGGTCTGGCAGCTTGAGCGCGTCCAGGCCTTGCATCGGCCTGCCGCACCCAAGGTCGGCGTACTGGTCGTGTCCCGCCTTTGCCAGATGGCGGACGGCGCGGACCAAAGCGGCTGCGTTCTCCTGGGCGACCTCGTCAACGCGCTCGATCACTGCGCGCAGTTCCTTGGTGGCTTCGCGGTCGGCCGTGAACGTGTCGTTCGCTCCGCCTCGGAAGTCGGCGTAAGTGCGGGAGATGGTGGCCTGGTTCGGGTTGAAGCTACTGCCAGGTGGCGGTGAGGAAGTGGAGTCAGCTGTCATCGGGAACCTCGGGGATGGGTCAACGGCGGCATTTGAGGCGACGCCGATCCCCCGGGGCGGCGGCTGCCTCTGGTCGAGGAGACCCGCGACGGACGAGAGTTCCGACCGGAGCGGATTTCAGCAGCATGCTCAAGGCACGTGCCGCCCCTTCCGGGTCATTAACCGGATGCCACTTCCAACGTCCCATTGGCGCTGGCCACCGAAACCACTCAGGGCCGCACCAAATACGGGCAAACGCATCAATTGCGAGAATGGAATAGCAACCCGGGATTAGTCGCACATCGTCGTCGCGGGTGACAACACCCTGCTCAGCCAATGCAACGCGTAGGCGATGGACGGCCAGCTCAGGTGTCATGCGTTGACCGTAGGCGATGATCAAGCGGGTAGGGGACACAAACTGTGTCCCCTACTTTTGGTCATGACATCAAGCCAATTTGGTCCGCCAATTGGTGCGCCTGTGCACGCAAGTACGTCGGCCCTGAATCGACCAACTCGAACACCATTCGCCTGGCGAAGCCGTTGTATCGAATGGTCTCTGGTGCGGTCTGCTGGGCTAGCTGGAGCGTCCCGAGGACCGCATCGTGATCGCGTTGCAGGTGGTGGGCGCGGGCAACCTCGATGAGATGGCGACCGCGCCGTGGCCGGGAAGGAATGGGAGCGCTCTCGGCATTGTCCGCTTGCCTCGCTGACTCGCCACCTTGGTGGAGCTCCACGGCGACGGTCACCGCGTGGGCGCGCATGATGACGCGAGAGAATGACGTCCACGGCTGGTAGTAGTCAGCTGGAAGCCGCTCGGCAACCTGCTGCGCCTCGCTCCAGTGCAGCCACGCCTCACCCACATCGCCGAGACGAGCCGCGGTGTAGGCCAGCTCGAAGCTGAGAGCTCCCCACATGGCAAGGAGATCGACGCCGGCCTCGTCCAAGTGCGGTTCGATGGTCGTCATGGCCTGCTCGTTGACATCACGTGCCGCCTCATAGTCGCCGGTGTCACGATGAGCTTGTGCCAGGAACCAAACAGCGCACGCGAGCGCCAAGGGATCTTCGGATTCCTGTGCTGCAAGGAGTGCGCGGTCGGCGACACGCCAGAGTAGATCCTGAGCGGGCTGGTATGCGACGTACATCTGGGTGAGGCCATACGTCTCGGCAAGCAGCGCATTGGCGTGACGCCGATCAGCTCCCTCGTACATGCGGGTCGCGAGCTGAACATCGCGGATGAGATCGGGAAGAATCCGTCCCAAGGCAGTCCGGTGGTCCGGAGAGGTGTGTCTCGTGTGCCACGCCATGTCCAAGCGGGCACGCAGGGTGCCCAATGGCTGGACGGTGCCTTGGGGCAATAGCAGCGGAGTTGCATTGATGGCGGCGCGTACGTTGGACAATGCGGGATGGCCGGGGCCGGCGAACATGCGCACAGGCATGGTCTGCTCGCCGGTCAGTTCTGAAAGATCTCTAACCTGGAGGGCTTCGGCGAGCAGGAGCAGGATCGACAGCCGCGGCTGAGACTGCAAGCGGCCCGACTCAACCTGTTTCAGCCAGGACACAGACTTGCCGACGAGTCCGGCTAAGACTTCCTGGCTCATGCCGCGGCGTATGCGAAACATCTTGATTCGCTGTCCCACGGTTAGTACCGGGGGCGCCGGCTCGTTGGTACCGTTGCTCAAAAGCCCCGCACCTCCTGATGCCTCGACACCATCAGGCTACGGTGTGGGGCTTAACTCTTGCGAGAGGTCTTGCAAATGGAAGGGCGAGCCCTTGGCGATGGAAGAGACCGAGACGCGTGACCACTGGTGGTGGCGGCCAGGCTGGCGACCGGGCCGCTCCTTCTACACCTGGCACATCCTCGTAGACGATCAGCCAGCCATCCACGAGTTTGCGGAGCAGCTCCAGCCCAAGCTCGCGGCCACCGGCGCGCTCGGGCCTATCCCGCTGGAATGGCTCCACATGACCCTGCAAGGGGTCGGCTTCACCGACGAGGTGAGCGACGAAACCATGAGCACCATCGCCGCCGCAGTAAGCGGGCGCGTCGCCGGCCTCGGCCCCGTGCCCGTCACCGTGGGACCTCCCGTCGTTGATCCCGAAGGCGTCAACCTCCCTGTCCGGCCCGCGCCCGCGGTAGAAGTAGTACGTCGTGCCGTGCGCGAAGGTATCGCGGACGTATGGGGTGCCAACCGAGTGCCAGAAGCGGACGACGGCTTCGTCCCGCACGTGAGCCTCGCCTACTCTCACACCAGCGGGGCACCACTGGCGCCGATCCGGGACACGCTCGCCCGACACGCCGCCACAATTCCTGCCGTTCTGACCCGCGTCTCGCTGCTCAACATCAATCGCGACAACGGCATGTATCAATGGCAACTCATTCAGCGGACGTCCCTCGGATCCGCGGCGACGTCGCGCCCCGACGGCTGATCCGGCCAGAAAGGTCGTCGTCGATGCACGCGGTAGGGATCTCTTCCCCGCGGCTGGGCTGCGGGAGTTCACCCCGGACGATATCGATCCGCTCCTGGCCATCTACGGAGACCCGGTTGTCACGGAGTACATGAGCTTCGAGCAGCGAACCCGCGACCGGTCCATAAGACGATCGAGAGCGTGATCGCGGCGGCCCACGCCAGCGAACGGATGCTTGACGCTTCGGCGCATTTGCGAGTTGCCGAATTGTTCTTATGAGGTTCGAGGGGCGCGGGCCCGGCGGACCTGCGGAGGAGAGCCATCCATGGGTCAGAGGACGCCTCGGTTGGGCTGCCGGCTCGGGATCGTGACCAACATCGTCCATCCTCCTACGATGATCGACTCAACCCGGAAGAGACAAGCCCGCTCGGACCGGGCGGGAGACTGGTGGCCACCGACGTTCACCGAGGCGTGCCGCCACTCCCGCGAATTCGGGCCTCTGCCATGGCACCCCAGCCGAACAAGCATGGCGTTCCCACCGTGAAGATCACACCGCAGACGATGAGGAAGACCCCGAGGCCCCTCTGCGACGCGACCGGCTCCGCACTGGACTTGTCCGGGTTAGCCGGATCGTAGAGAACCTTGATACGGGCGCCCACCCGCTCATCGCCCGTATGCCGCACCACATGCCGGGTCCCGTCGAAGGCAACGAAACTGACATCGATCTTCGGGGTCGAACCCATGCCACTGGTGACCCACTCCCTGGAGACCACCACCCCGGTAGTGGAGCGCCCATGCCCGGAAAGATCCGAGGCTTCGTCAAGCATGGACCAGCCCGAGCCAACCGTAACGACGCCCAACAGGACGAAGGGGATTGACGCCAGCACCTTCAGCACCGTCAAGAAGTAAGCGGCCCGAGAATCTCTCGCCTGGCCACCGGAGGGTCGGCCTCTACGCTCGCCTCCTGCAGGTGCCCGCTGTTGCCGACCGAGCACAGGGGTTCCGCCTTTCTCGGTGATGATGACCCTGAAGCCCATTCTCTGCGTCTCGGCGCATCGGTACCAGAAAGAGGTGTACAGGTCGCTGGCGTATCCGGAGACCACCACGGTGCGCGGGAGGCGATCACTCATACTGACTCACCTCCAACGAGAAGGGACAGCGGAGGGGGCTCCCTGATCTTTCGGTGGGATTCCTGGGACGCAGGATTACTCCTGATAACGGCCATTCCCGCAGGCCAGGGTCAGGCGCTAGGGCCCTGGTCAGGCGCGTTTTTGGGGCTAAGGCAGCCTCTAGACGGCCCTCCGCTCCCGAACATGTCCCCAGCCGCCACGTAGCGGAATGAGAGATCACGATTGCGGTTCGTGATCGTTTCGGAGCGGTGAATGTGGCTGGTTGGGTGGGGCTTCTGCTTGATCGTGTTCGTGTCGGAGACGGTCGGTGGAGGGCGGGTTCGGGTGCGTCGGGAGTGGGAGCCGGAAGAGCTGATCGCGGCGTGGACGCTGCTGGACGGCGACTGGGAGCTGGTGGGGAACAAGACGGGGGCGACCCGTCTCGGGTTCGGCCTGATGCTGAAGTTTTTCGAGCAGGAGGGCCGCTTCCCGCGGCACGTGGGTGAGCTGCCCAAGGCCGCGGTGGACTACGTGGCCGGCCAGGTGAAGGCCGAGCCGGCGTTGCTGGCGGAGTACGACTGGTCGGGCCGGTCGATCGAGCGGCACCGGGCCCAGGTGCGGGACGTGCTGGGGTTCCGGGAGTCGACCCGAGCGGATGAGGACGTGCTGGCCGAGTGGCTGGCCGACAAGATCTGCCCGATGGTGTTCACGGACGAGGGGCTGCGTGCGGCGCTGCTGGCCCGCTGCCGGACGTTGAAGATCGAGCCGCCGGGCCGGGTGGAGCGGATCGTGGGCGCGGGCAGGGCGCGGTTCGAGCGGGAGTTCTGCCTGCATGTGCTGAACGGGTTGTCGGCGGATTCGGCGCGGTCGCTGTGGGAGCTGGCAACGGGTGAGGACGGGTTCCTGCTGGAGTTGAAGTCCGATCCCGGGCGGCTGGGGCTGGAGACGCTGCTGGAGGAGATCGTCAAGCTGCGGCGGGCTAAGGCTCTGGGGCTGGCGGTGGATCTGTTCGGCGGGTACTCCTCGCTAATGTACTCGCGCTCGAATTCGGGTATGCCAGCGACGAAGGCGAACAGGGCGGCGCCGGGTTGTAGATGTCGCAATGCGATCACGACCTACTTTGGGGCTGGGGTCAGCTTCGGGAGCGGGGGGCCGAACCCGTCCGCTGTGATGGTGCATCTGTGAGGGTGTGATCTCCATGTCCGGGGAAGCCGAGATGACCGTCAGCGAGGCCATCGTGCCCGCAGCCGAGCAGGAGCGGCCGGCCGGGCAGGCTGCTGAGCCGGACGTCGATCTGGTGCCGGTGTTCGCCAAGGCCAAGCGTTTGAACGCGACGTGGCCGCTGTTCGCGCGGGGACTGGATCCGGCCGTCGAGACGGCGTGGTTGCGGAGCCGGTACCGGATGGTGGCGGTCCGCGCTGCTGCCCGGTCGGTGCGCCGAGGCTACATCGAGAGTGTCCCGGCTTGGGTGAGCCTGCTGGCGATGTGCTTCGGCGGGCCGGCTGTCTTGATAGGGCTCTTCTGGACCGACTGGTGGGGCCTCGTCGGGATGGTCATCGCCATCGGTCTGTTCATCCCGGTCGCGATGTGGGGGGAGAGAAGACGCGTGGACGGCCGCTTCCTCGGCGGCCTGGCTGACACGTTGATCACCGCCGTGGGCGTCGGCTGCTTCCCGGCGGCGGTGTATGTCCGATTCGCCGATGGCCCGGCGTGGGTCGTGGATCTGAAGCAGGAATGGTGGATGTCCGCGGTCCAGGGCATCGGCACGTTCACCGTGACGGTCCTGCTGGCGGTGCTGCCGGTGATGGTGGTGAAGTGGCTGGCCGACCGCGGAGGGGGCACTCCTCCGACCGAGGTGCTGTTCGAGCAGCTGACCATGGTCCTCACTCATCTTGAGCCCGGCCGGCGGGGGCAACTGGCCCCAGAGGCGCGGCGGGAGATCCTGGCCGCGCTGGGCAAGACGGCGTCCGTGCTGCGTGC
The DNA here is from genome assembly GCF_030718205.1 of Nonomuraea turcica. Lineage (GTDB taxonomy): Bacteria > Actinomycetota > Actinomycetes > Streptosporangiales > Streptosporangiaceae > Nonomuraea. Next base: position 22,106 of record NZ_JAUZQF010000050.1, on the reverse strand, counting down.
CGGGATGCCCGCGGCCGCGCTCGGCGGCACCCAACTGACCAGGGCGGTGGTCCGCGCCCGCGCGGTGGAAGCGTCCCACGCGATTACCGATCTGCAGCTGTGGATCGCCCTGCCGTCCACGACCAGCCATGAGGACTTCCGGGCCCGGATCTGTGACCTGCTCCGCACGGTCTTGACCGGCGAATACGACCGGCTCCCGGTCCGGGAGAACACCCCGGAGACCGTGCGCAGGGCCTGGCACGCTCGTGTCCTGGACGGCACCCGGACCCTGGTCATCGCGGCCTTGCCGTTGACCGCGCTGTTCGTCACCGACCGGCTGGGCCTAGCCCTGCCGGCGCCCTACGGCGCCGGCGCCTGGATCGTCGCCTCGGCGTGGGCCGTCATCCTGGCCTTGGGCTGGCTGGACCCGAACTTCTCCACACACCTGTCCGCCGCCCGGGACCTGACCGCCCTCAACCAGTTCTCCCGCGGCTCCAGCAATAACCAGGGCGGGTGAACCAGCCGAGCATGCGTCCCTTCACCGATGGCCGCAGCGACCACCCGAGCGCTTCGCCGTCTGGCTGCCAACGCCTGGGCCAGGCTCCTCCTCGGCCGGGAAGACCGTTCTCCCCACGAGGGAGTGCATGTTATCTGGGGTCCGTCCGGACCGGCAGGCCAAGTAAGGCAAGTGGCCTTCTGGGAACTTGCCTGACGGATTATCTGGGGTTGTCAGGCAAGTTGGTCACGTCAGGGGACGTGTCGTACTGCCTGGGCCGCGGGGTGGACTGGTCGAGCCCGAGCCTGGCGCAGCTGATGGCGATGATGCGGTGGCTGGTGGATGAGCCGATGCCGTCACGGTCGCATGGCCGGGGACCCTAGCCGTCGGCTCCGACATTTCGCTCAGGTCATGCGGCCCAGGCGCCGTGCCGCGTACGGGTCTCCGGCGTCAGCCCGCGCTCGCAGTTCCTGCGTCAGCCCCTGCTCGTCCAAGATCCTGGCCAGCTCGGACGCGGCGGACGCGTCTCCCGCCGCGGCACGTGCCCGCAGTTCCTCCACGTGGCCCTCGACGCCCAGGAGCCGGGCAAGTTCTCTGGAGGCATACGGGTCGTCGGCGTCGGCCCGCTGGCGCAACAGCGTCAACGCCTCATCCAGGAGGTGGGTACCGATCAGCAGTGTGACCAGCCGGTCTGCCGGTGGGAGGAAGGGTGCCATCCTGCCCCTCGCGATGACCTCTCGCAGGATCTCGATGGCGTCCTCGGTCTGCCCCCGCTCGACCAGCAGACTGACCAGCCTGGCTGCGGCGCTCCAGTTTCCCGCGTCGGACTGCGCCCTCAACTCGTCGACGCGTCCGTGCTCGGCGAGCAGGCGGACCACCTGCTGGTCCGCGTTGGGACTGTACAAGGGGTGCACGCGGGTCCGCAGGACGTTGATCGCCTCGTCCAGGCGTCCCTGGGTGGCGAGCAGGTCGGCCAGCTTCCCGGCGACGTGCTGGACGCCGTACCCGGAGGGGTCGACGCGGGCGTCCAGGAACGTGATCGCTTCTTCGACGTGTCCCAGTGCGACCAGCCGTTCGGCCGTCGCGACGTTGGCCATCGAGCCTCTCGCCCCCGCGTAGTCCTCCAGGATCGGCATCAGCGTCTGGATCCGGCCCCGTTCCATCAGCATGTCGATCAGCTGGTCGGCCGCTTCGGGATCGCCGTTGTCGGCGCGCGCCCGCAGGACAGCCGCGGCCTCCTCGACGCGGTCCTGCGCGGCCAGTGCCTTGGCCAGCAGGCGATCGACCATCCGCCAGCCGGCGTCGGACAGGGCGCGTAACTCCTCGACCCGTCCCTGTTCGGCCAGCACCTTCGCCAGGGCGGCGACGGCGCCCGCTTCGCCCGCCTCGGCGCGCGTGCCCAGTTCCTCGTGCCGTCCTGTTGCGGCGAGCAGTCTGCCCAGCGCGGACGCGGCGTACTTGACGCCGGCGTCGGCCAGGGCTCGCAGCTCGTCGAGCCGGCCTTGTGCCTCCAGCAGGTCCGCCAGTTTCTGGGGCGCGTACAGGTCACCGGCTTCGGCCCTGGTGCGCAGCTCGGACACGAGCCCCTGTTCGGCCAGCAGCGAGGCCAGGCCGTAGGCAGCGTTCAGGTTGCCCGCGTCGGCCTGATCCCGCAGGATGGCAACCGCCTCGCCGATCTTGCCCTGCTCCCGCAAGAGGCCGACCAGGGCACTGCGGGCGAAGCTATCGCCCTGATCCGCGCGGGCGCGCAGTTCGTCGATGCGGCCTCGCTCGCTAAGGAGCCGCGCCAGCTCGCGCCGGGTCCGCCAACCTGCCAGCTTGGCGCGGCCGCCCAGGTGATCGAGGTGGTAGGCGTCGGCGAGGTGGTCCTGGAGCAGGGCGTGCCGGAACTGCCAGGCGGATCCGGCCTGGCGCAGCATCTGGCGCTGGTGCGCGTCCTCGACGAAGGTCCACAAGCGCCAGGGCAGCTTGCCGCGGGCCGCCAGGAACAGGTGGATGATCCGGAACCTGGTCCAGGTCCACCATCCGGCGCCGAAGGCCGCGGCGCCCGCGTACACCAGTGCCGCGGCCCCCGACACGGCGGCCACTCGTCCGGGCGGGCCGATCACGAGGGCTCCGAGCGCGAAGGCCGGGCCGCCGATCAGGGCGTGCCGCGCGGCGGCCAGGGCGGCGTTGCGGTGGTTGGCGCGGAAGGTCAGCCGAGGTGTGGGATGTTCGGTGCGCGCAGCCGCCCACGGCAGCACGATGGTGGCCAGCGTGGCGGCGGGCACGGCGATCAACGCCGCCGCCCACGCGTCGGCCACAAACCCCGTAGCCAGGCCAAACACGATCCCGAACGCGGCCGCGCGCCTTCGCCTGCGGGTGCGGTCGGCCCGCGTCGTGCGATAGCGCCCCCGTGGGGACGGCGGGTACGTGTCCGGCCATAACAGGTGGAACGTCCCGGCGGCGGCGAACCCGATCGCCAGACACGCCGCCAGCGCCGCCCGCAGACCGGCGAAACCGCCCACCGCCGCCACCAGGCCCGCCCCGGCCACGAGCATTGCCGCCATCGCCCGCCCTGTCTCGGCAAGATTGGGGTACTTGGGGTTGGGATTGACTGCCAGCTGCCACCACCACCAGTCGCGCAGGCGGGTCTCCCGCAGCTGGTAGGCCAGCCGCCCCAGCCAGCGCGCCGCGCGTTCCGGCCGGTAGCGGCGCCGGGGCCCGGCTGGGCGGCTTCGGTATTCGGCGGCGACGAACCCGTCCATGAGCGTGGCCGCGATCTCGCTCCGATCGGTCATCGCGATCAGCCGGTCGGGATCGGTGCTCGTGGCCTGGAAGGCGGCACGGGCCAGCCAGACCATGAAGGGCGTGGACAACGCCGTGGCCAGCACCCCGGCGGGCTGCGCGCGCAGGTGCTCGAACACCGGCTGCCAGCGGGCGCGGGACGGGGCTGGATGGGACAGGAACGCGATGGCCTCCTCCACGCCCACCGGCTCGATCTCGACGACCGCCGCCCTGGACAGCACCAGGCCGCCGGTCCTGATCGCCTGCTCGTACTCCTCGCTCCTGCAGGTGACGACCAGCGGTCGGCCCGCCGCGGCGAGCACGTCCAGCTCTTCCACCGCCCGTACGTACGCCGCCACCGGCAACTCGTCCAGTCCGTCGAGCACCGGCAGCACCCGGCCCGCCTCGACCAGCCCCCGCGCCCAGGCCGGGCCGTCGCCGTCCCGTACGGTCAGAAAGTCGTAATCCTCACCCAAGCACCGGATCACGAACTCTTCGACCGGTTCCAGTGCGGGGTTCCACGAGGAGATCGGGAGCAGCACCGGCACGGGCCCGCCCGCCGCGGCCTCCTTCAGCAGGCCCAGGGTGAGCAGCATCGCCAGCACGCTCTTGCCCGCCCCCGGCTCGCCCAGCACGACCAGCTGGCGATGGGGCAGGGCACGAAAGGCGGCGACCATCTCCTCCGCTGTCCCCGTCAGCGGCAACAGCTCCCAGCCCGCGCCGCTGTCGTCGTCGATCACCACCTCCCGCCCGGCCGCGACCGGCCGTCCGGTGCTCGACCAGCGCACCTGTAAAGGCAGCGGCTGAACGCGGCGCCAGGCCGCCTCGGCCGTCCACTGCCTGTGCACCTCCCCGGCCAGCCGGGCGGCCACCGCGTCCAGCGTCGTCGGTGCCTGCGGCGGGCGGCTCGCCCGCTGCGCCACCACGGCACCGGCCCCTGCCAGCCCCAGAGCGATGGCGATCCAGGGCCCGCTCCAGATGCCGTCGTTGAGTATCTGGTTACCCGCCACGGCAACGGCGACCGGCATCACCACCGACGCCACCCACCACAGCCCGGCCCGCAGCCTCATACCGACATAGTCGTGTCAGCTGGGCCAACCGCAACACCCCATCAGGATCCCGGCCGTACGAAACCCGTCTCGTAGGCGGAGGATTGTCAACTGTGCCCGGTCGCCGGACGATCGACTTCAGCAGGGCCGGGTGATGTGAGTCTTGGCGGTCAGCGGGCTGACGCGACCTTCAAGCGGCTGACCAGCTAGTTCGCTTGCCAACCGAGATAACCCCGGAGCGGTCAGGCCCGGTGCCAGGCCCCCTAGTGATGAGAACTCGCGACAGTTGCGCTGGGTGACTTCACCACTAAGTAACGGATGCCTGGCGGCTGGGGACAGCTTCGGGAGCGGAGGGCCGTCAGGGGAAGTGTGGGCACGAGCGCTGTCGGTCCGGGCGGTCGACCAGCTCATGGACGAACTCGCCACCGACGCCGACATCCTCGACGACGCGGGGCGCCCTCGCCCTTTCCGCCCTTTCCTGCCGCTGGCGGTAACTCGACCTTCTTCATCTTCATGACCGCTAGGCCGGGCGCGCGAGCCGTACCGCGGAGCTGCAAGCCGACCACAACCCGTTCCTCACCCGGCCGTGGAGGTCGCCGACCTGATCCTCGGCCTGCTCTCCTGCCCCTTCCAGAACGCGATTCCTGGGCGCACACTCGGGGCCATGCTGGCACCAAGCCGCGTCTGGGTCGTGCCGACCATCCTGGGCGTCCTGCTGGTCGCGCCGGCGCACGCCACTGCTAGCGCTGCACCCACCGCGGCCGCCCCCACCACCGCCGCATACGTCGCCAACCGCGACGGCACCGTCGCCGTGGTCGACACCGCCACCCAAGTGATCACCGCGACGATCGCCGTCGGCGGCCAGCCTTTCGACGTCGCGCTGAGCCCGGATGGGTCCCGGGCCTACGTCGCCAACCACGGTCACTCCCCGTACGGCGTCGACGTTATTGACACTGCTACCAACACGGTGATCGCCGTCATCCCTATCAGCGGCCCGGCGATGGAGGCCGCCGTCCATCCGGCCGGCACCCGCGTCTACACCGCCAACCGCCTCAGCGGGAAGGTCTCGGTGATCGACACGGCGAGCGCCGCCGAGATCGCGCACGTCCAGGTCGGCATCTACCCGTACGCGGTGGCGGTCACCCCGGACGGCGGCCGGGTGTACGTCGCTAACCTCGGCGGAACGGTCTCGGTCATCGACACCGTCACCAACGCGGTGACCGCCACCATCACCGGCGGTGCGGACCTGTCCGACATTGTGATCAGTCCCGACGGCGCCCGCGCCTACACGGCGAGCCGCGCGCGCGGCTCGGTGTCGGTGATCGATACGGTGAGCAACACGGTGGTGGCCACGGTCGACCTGGGCGGGTCGCCGTGGAAGCTGGCCATGGCCCCGTCCGGCGGCGTGGTGTACGCCGCCCCGTACGACTCGGGCGCGGTCTCCGTAATCGAAGTTCCAGCAGCACTTCCTGCTGCGCCGCGTCGAACTCGGCAACTGCGGCCGCCCCTATGCGACCCCTTGTCACCATGAATTCGCGTGTATCAGGTGTCCGATGCTGCAGGTCGACACCCGGCAACGTCCCCGTCTGATGGAGATCATCGACAACCTCCGGGCGCGCGTCCACGAAGCCCAGAAACAGGGCTGGCTCGGCGAAGTCCAGGGGCTAGGCGTCAGTTTGGAGGCAGCCGAAGCTAAGCTCACCTCACTCGACCGACGCGGTCGTATCGACCTCGGTCTCCCGTCCGTCCGATGCCATGGCTGACCGGCGCCACAGACTCTCCCGCCGGGTGCCTCGCCGGAGTACCCGAGGAGTGGCCAGCTTCCATCTGGACGGCAACCGCGACAACGCCCCCAAATCTGCACGCGCTCTTAACAAGGTCGGTATGGAGCAGGCGGAGAAATGGTGCAGGCGTTCAGAACGCATCGGCCAGCACGGATCGGCCCCATTATATTTTCCCGACGTCCTCGTCGGCAGCGACGATGAGGGCCACGCCGGCGGCGGCCACAGCCGCCGCCGGCGCGCTGGCGGCGAGCGCCAGGAGCGCCAGCGCTGCCCCCACCGGAATCCACCAAGGGGAGAAATCGTCCTCCTGCGTGCTGCGTTGTGCGGTGCTACGTTGCCGGGCGCGAGCCTCCTGCTCGGAATACTGCTCGCTGTAGTACGGCACGACAAACGGCGGTACTGCGAACAGGTCATAGTAGATGATCCCCGGAAGTTCGGCGTGGACCCACGCTGTCACGGTCGGCGTGACCGGGTACAGCCCGAACGGAATCCAGCTGGTCCCCGGCCGGTACGGGCGCATCCCGCCGCCTGGCACCACCGTGGCCACGGCGTTGATCGCGGCGATCGTCTGATTGACCCGGCACAGGTACAGGCCGTACAGCTCGTTGACACCCTCTACCACCTCACCCCGTGACTTGATCTCCCACACCTCGTTGGTGGTGAGGTCGGCGATGTCGGGGCGGAACTGGCCGGTTCGCGAACTTCCCATCGCCATCGCCCACGCCTTGACGTCGAGGTTGCCGTACTGCCGGGCGTTGGGTCGCAGCGTGCCGCCGGTTGCGGAGGTGCACGGGCCGGACAGGCGGGATTCGGACAGGACACAGTTCTGGGGGTGTGCCCACCGGTAGTGCGTCTGCAATTGCTCGTGGACGATCTGGCCGTACCAGGTGCTGGATGGCAAGCCGCTTGTCGGCGTGTTGCGAATGAGCCAAGCGGTGGCTAGCGCCGCGGGTGGAGGCGGGCAGCCCAAGCCGCCAGTGATGGCCGCCGGAGCTGGCGGGCCGAGAGGGCTGGCAGCAGCGGGGCGAGTCTGCGCGGCAGCCTCGGCGGGCACGTTGCGGTGCGCAGCCTCGGACAGCCGCGACGCCAGTCGGAACCGGGCCGCCATCCGCTCGATCGCTTCGGTGCCATTGAACGGCCGATCCGCCGAAGCCGCGGGCATGTCAACGTACTCACGGTTGATCCACGCCTGCACGTTACCCCGGCCGATCACCGCGTCGCGGATGTTGTATAGGTACGCCTCGAACGGCTCAAACGGCAGCAGCCTGGACCGGGCCATCGACCGCGCCGGGACCTCCTGGGCCAGGCGGATGGCGAGCATGGTGAGGAAGTCGCATTCGCGCATCTGCCGTAAGAGGAACACAGTCGGTGTGTCGTCGTCGACGAGGGTCAGCTCACCAGCGGCGAGTTTGCGCCCCTGCGTCGTCAACCACCGAGACCACCCGGGGGTTTCCTGCTCCGGTCGACGGCCCATAGGGTCCGGCCTATGCCGTTTCCGTACCGTCGGCCGGGTTCCATGCGGGTAGCTGCGGCATTGTCTGCGGCCGGACCAGCAGTAGCGACGTCGGCGCGACGACGTCCCATTCCCGGGCAGCGCCTGGCGGCCACGGCACCTCCGCACCCGGTGCGCCGAGCGCGGTCAACTGCTCGTCGATGAACGTGACATACCCGGGCTCGCCGGTCATGGGCATGTCGCCGCCGTCGTACGGCTCGCTGGTCTCCATGAAGTGCTTGACAAGGTGCTCGAAGCCGAGACGGACCGGCACCTGGACACGCGCGGCTCCGGCGTCGAGGAATGCTGCGAAGTCGGGGTCCGGATGCGCTTGCACGACGGTGCGGGTCCACTCGGTGCGCCGCCCCCAAAAGTATGGATACATGACCCACGACATGTGCTCCCATTCGAATGCCTGCTGCAGGAACCGCACCTCCGGCTCGACCGACCCAAGCGCGCCTAGGTCCGCGGTCGGATGCGCGATCCGCTCTCCCGCGTCTGCGAACCAGTGGTCGGCGATCAGGTCAAAGTCCACGGCCGCGTTGCGCATGATGTCGATCACTGAACGCTGTACTTCGGTTCGCACAATCTGCTGCAGTCGGAGTCGGGAACCCTCCGGCAGGGTGATCAGCTCTTCGGGTTGCGCGGCGGTGGCCTGGATGATCGCCTGTTCGTACTCGCGGCTCATCTGCTGGTATCGGTCGGCGACGCGGGCGTACGCTTCGAGCGCCCAGGCGCGCTGACCCTGGTCGGTCAGACGCAGTCGCACGGTTACGCTGGCGATCAGGCTGCGGTAGTTGTCGGCATTGAAAGCGATCAGTAGCGATGGGCCGGGCAGCAGTGGGATGAAGTCGAACTCGTGGGTGTGGGAGCCCGCGTTGCCCTGCAGCGGTGTGTCCCACAGGTGCACGCCGCCGCCGACAACCGCTCCGCCGTTGGGGGTGTAGTCCTCGTCGCCCTCGGTCTCGGCGGACACCGCCAGCCGGGCGCTTTCGACGCCGTATCCGTCGGGGATCTGCAGGTCTTTGCTGTTGGCGTAGTGGGCGCCGTCGCCGCCGCCGGTTGCTGTGAACACTGCGGACAGAAGCCGGAACTGCGGCGGCAGCTCCGGGAGGTCGAACACGCCGAATGACCGGATGACTTCCTCTCGATGGTCGGCGATGTTGTCGAGGGTGAGCGACGCGAACAGGTTCGCGTCCGGGCGTTCCACCGGCACGTGCAGGTCGGTGCGGGTGACGGCGAGGTGCCAGATCAGCGCGGCGGGCTCCGGTACGAGCAGGTCGTATAGTTCTCGTTCTCCGTATGAGAAGATCTTCGCGCGGCTGACCTGCACCAAGTACTGGTAGACGCCACTGACGTGATCGGGCGCGGTGCCGTCGAGCTGGAACCCGTGTTGGTTCCGTTCAGTCGTTTCCCGCTCGAACAACGAGCGCGTCTCGCGGCGGACCCGTTCGACCGTGCGGCGTACCGCCCGCTCGATCGTTTCGCGCGCGTACTGCTCAGCGGTGCGGGCCGCCACTTCGGTCGACTGGTCGAACGAGACCGACGCTTCGGCCACTATCTTCGTCGCCCCGCGGCTGGTGACCTGCACGCTGCCCTCCGCACGCAGGTCCTCCCGAACCACCTCGCTGACTTCACGGGCCAGCTCGGCGCGGTCGGTGGTCTGCAGGTCGCGGGACTCTTCGCTCTCCTGCTCCAAGGCGACGAACGTCTCTTGACGGTTGAGGATCCGGTCGGTGTGCTCCCGCGTCCGGCACTCCCCGATCAGGACGTTTTCAATGTAGGAGATCTCGGCGCGCCGGTACCCCGTGGTCGTCTGCCGTATTAGCAGTAGATCACTACGCCCGGCCGGTTCGAGATAGCTCGGAGACCGGCTGTTGGCTCTGAGCAGGTCCGGCCAGAACCACAGGTCTTCCCACGGTACGTTCAGGGCCTTCAGACGGGCGTGCAGGTCCTGCGGCAGTTGCTCGGCGAGGGCGGCGGCGAGCTGCGCACGCCGCCGCCGGACCCGCGCGTCCGCCTGGACCACGTCGATGAGCACGGGGTTACCCGCGATCAAGGTGCGCACCGTCCCGGCTTGTCTCCGAGGCTGCTGTCGATACAGCCGAGCAAGGAGCGCGCGCTGCTGCGCCTGAAGCCGGGTGATCGCGCGTGCTGCGGCGGCCGGGCCAGCTGCAGCGGCTGCAACGGCCGCCGCCACGACGGACTCCGCCACGGCATTCTCAGATACCTGCAGATCTGGAGCTGCCAGCAAGCCCTCACCCCAGCCATGCTCCACCGTGGGATCGGTGAGGGAAGCGCCGCTACGGCCAGCGGCGGCGAACCCCCCGACGGGCGTGGCACTCCCGGAGTCGGGGGCCGCCGTCCCAGAGGTTGTTGCGGATCGGCCGGTCCACGATCCGGCTACCGGCGGGTCGGGCCACCCAGGCGGCGTCACGGCCTGAGTGAGCCGGCGCAGCGACGTTACCGCCTCGCCCACCCGGTCGATGGCGGCCAGCAGGCGCTGCGTCGCCGCGATCGCGGCTCGCGCCGCGGCGGTTTCCAGATCGATCACAGGGATCACCAGGTCACGCGACTCACCAGTGCCATCTGCGTCGGTAGCACCGGGCGGCGGGCCCGGCGGCCGCTGCCGCTGTGGGCCGGCCAGAATCCGAGGCACGATTAGCGGTGCTTTCAGCCACGCGCGTACCTGCTCGACCTTGCCCAGACTGGCGGCCGGTCCGACGATGGTCCGGGCCAGCCGGTACACATCCGCCGCGTCGCCTAATCGCCGACGCCGCCCCACCGCTGCGTACTTCAGGATCAGGAACACATCGTTGAGATGTTCAATTGTGGCGTTCCGGCGCAGCGCGGTGAGGAGTCCCGTCGCCGTGATAGCGGGTTGACTGCCGCTGACCGTGAACGCCCGTAGCTGCTGTTGGTTGCCTGGCCATTTATCCGTCGGCAGGCCACGCAACCGGTGCACGGCGTCGAGCAGCATTGGCACGTGCGCGATGCCGTGCCAGCCGTCGTCGCTGCCGTCGAGATGGGCTGCGGCCGGCGAACTCCACAACAGACGGGCTGCCTCCCGCGGTGTGAGCCGGGGACGCTGGCTGGCATCGTCGAGGGCGAGTTGTGCTGCCACCGCGGCTGGCAGCGTCAGCTCGAGGTGCACAACGCCGTTGCCTCGCGCCCGGTCCGGTGGGCGGCGCGTGGTTAATGCGAGAATAGCGATGCCAGGCTGTGCTGCACTGTCGGCCATCGGGGGCCTCCCGTGCGTTCGGGGAGCCCCAGGCATGGACCCGTTGCGCCCACTGTAGCTGTGTGGATATGCCTGAGCGAGGGGCATGGGCTGAGCTGATGCTGACCAAAACCGGACAGCAGATCGGCACTTTCCCCAAGCCACAGGGTTGATGATCCGCCCGGCGGTGGGCTGACCACGGGGTGGTCAGGTCCCCTAGACCTAGTGATCATTTGCCGGGTAAATCGAGGTAAATCTACACACCAGTCACGAGGCGAACTTAGATGTTCAGGCCTCATCTCGTGGGCGTGTAAGCAGCGAAGATCGCTATTGACGCTAGGCCGAACAGGTCGCAGATCCTCGGGGGCAGCGCCAGTAGTTCAGTAAAGCAAGAAGGAGATCCGCGCACGCCAGGCGCGGACCGGCGAGGCGTACAACGCCGCGGCGCGGGCCCTGACCCGCGAACCGGCAGAGCTCACGCTGGACGACTGCCTCGCCAACTACATCGACAACATCACATCGAACCTCGTGGAGTCGGCCGTGGTGCCCGACAGCCACGAGTGGACGGGCGCCAACAGCGAGGACGGCCCCGGCACGTACTGGAGCTTCCGCGCGGACAACCCCTCGGTGGCGCAACACTGGACGCCGGATGGGGTGACGGTCATCTGGGACCCGCTACGCGCGGGCTGGATCGACCACAACCGGGTGCCGCTCCCCCTCGACGACATCGCCGACATCCGCGACGCGGTCCAGGCGATCAAGGAGTGCGTCACCGGCCGCAAGCCGACCACGACGAAGGAGGGACCGCGCTGGCCGCTCGCCGACGAACTGGAGGACCTCATCGTGGCCGACCTCCAGGCCGACGACTGCTGACGGTCCTGCTGACGACTCGGAACCCCCGGCCCCGGACCGGGGGGTTCCTCTCTTCCAAGCCCGTCCCTAAAACGTCGTTCGCGGGACGGTCGCCGACGGCCGTGCCGTGATCGCACGCGGCCCGACGGCCGGAGCTTCCAGCGCTCCGGGGGGTTCGGCGTGTCAGCCGCAACGGAAAGCTGATCGGCTGCGATGTTGTACTGCGGGTCACGCGGGCCTTCGTCTTGATCGTGCGGGAGTGCAGTAATGGTAGATCTCGGGTTCGTCGGCCCCAGCCGTCCGGCCAACGACTACCGCTTTCTCAAGGTGACCGACGGCGACACCCCGACGATCGAGATGTCGATCCGGATGGTGTCCATCGACACCCCGGAAAGCCAGGTCGGCGGCAACCCGCCCACCGCCCAGGCCACGCTCGACCGGGCCAAGGAACGCCTGCAGGACGGCACCTACGACGCCCTACCGGAGGACCTGCGCGAGTACCTCATCGCGCGCATCACCCCCGACGCCGCCCAACGGCACCTGAGCGCCGGCAAGCTGGCCGCCGAAGCGCACACAAGCATGGTGACCACCCGGCTGACGCGGCCGAACGGCTCCCAGCGCCGGATGGCGGTCATCGCCACCGGCGAACTGGTGGAGAAGAACGGCAGGCTCCTGGCCTACACCGCGCCGTGGTTCGCCGGCACCGCTTCCGACCCGCTGCCGCCGCGCGACCACCCCGACCGGCGCACCTTCAACCTCGACATGGTCGCGCTCGGCTGGGCCGCCACCTTCATCATTTACCCGTCCATCCCCCGCCCCGCCGACCTGAACCTGATGATTCAGGAGGCGGAGACGGCTTGGCAGGAGCAGCGCGGCGCGTGGGCGCAGTTCGGCTCCGACCTGCTGCTCGGCTACGAGTACCGGGCCTGCATCAAACTTGGCGCCCGCGACCTGGACAATCCTGCCGACGCGATCGCGGAGGCCTACCAGCGGGTGTGCGTGGACCTGCGCACCCTGACCGAGGTCGGCCTGTTCGGCTATCACCAGGTGCCGCCATCCCAGCGGCTGTGGATCTGGGCCACCGATCTGGAACAGGCCCGCAAGGACCTGTCCCTCACCTGATCCGCGTCGGAGTGCGGACGATCCCCAGCTCAGCCCGGTGCGCCCTGCCCAAGGGCCCTGAGCGCACCGCGCTCCGCCACGCCCTGGACGACCTCACCGCCCGCCACCTGCCGCCTGCCGACGCCGAGCGCCAGCGCATCGCAGGCGCCCAGCTCGACAGCGAGATCGAAGCCGAGCGGGCCCCCAACGTGACCGCCTGGTGCCGCCGGGCCGTCGCCGAGTACCTCGCGCCCGCCCCCGACCCGGTCGCGGCCGGCATCGACGGGTTCCGTCCTCAGGACACCTGACGGACTGGTCCTTACGCGTGACCAAGCGGCTCTCTACACGACCGAACCGGGCGGATAGCTCAACCGTGACGTCTACACGCACGTAGCGCCGAGGGTGGAGGTGGCAGCCGCGGCCGCACTCGAGGCTTCCATCGCCGGCATCCACTGCTGGCCGCCGACCTCGAGTGAGGCCTTCCCCGCGCTGAGCTGGAGTGGCCCCCGCCCCATGCAGCTCCGCATGGTCAGCGGTTCTCGGCTACGCCCACCGCCGCCGACGCCGCGGCGGGCGTCCAGGAAGCGTGGGCAGCGGCATCGGCACGTCCCAGTCGATAACTCGCAGGCCAGCGGCTTTGATTTCCTGCTCGCTGACGCCAAGGAGCTGAATCGGGGTCTTGCCGCCTTCGCGCGCAAGCCACACCACCCGCCACCACTTCTCGGAATCCGAGATCGCGTTCCAGTCATCGGTGACGACGCCGGCGGCCGCGGCCTGTTCGTCGCTGACCCAGGGGAAGAGGCCCGCCGGATGCTTCCCTGCGCTGATCACGATCAAGCCCCACGTGGTGCGATAGTCCATGGTCTCCCCGCAGGCCGACAGCAGCCTGTACGTACGCCAGTGGAGACGGGGAAATAGAACCCAGCGCCACGCCTTCAACGTCATCTCCTCAGATTCCCAGCCGCCCGGCGCGCGTGCGAGTCAGTTGTTCATCACGTGCGCCAGCGAGGCCGTTGATCGACCGGAGTAGGAGATCAGCCTTCCACCGATCCACGTGCACCCGCTCACAGCAGTTTCCGCGCCGTCAACCAGGCGTTCCATGCCTCCACGATGTCGTCGGCCAGCTCGACGACGTCGTACTTCTGACCCCCGGAGGTCACATACCACTGGTGTTCCGCGATGACGGGGGAACCCAGGAAGATCGAGACGCTCTGGTTGCTGATCCTGGTGCTGTCATCGCCGGTCTTGCTGGTCCCGGCCCGCAGCTTGCGGTGCTTGACGCCATTGCAGAGGTCGGCGGCCAAGCGAAGAACCGCAATACTCCGCTGCGGGTTGGTGAAGAGCGCCTCAACGTCGCCGTTGGGCGGTATACGCGGATCGTCGTCGTTCTTCAGCCAGTCCTTGAGGTGGTAGGCGTCCTGGAAGAAGTGGAACAGACGGTCACGAGCTTCGTCAGACCCTCCGCTCATCGCTCCCGAGGCGGCCTCCGCGAGGCGGACGTGGCTGCGCAGCATCCGCTGATGCTGATCCCGCCAGCCCTCGCCGAGCGGCCCGAGGCGGGGCTCCCGACCTTCGACGATCTCCCCGGTGCCGCCGAGCAGCACGTACGCGGACCTCACCTCCGATTCGGCGGGATCCGCGCCAACCGGAACGACGCGCAGGTTCGCGCCGGCAAGAGTTCGCGCCGCAACGTCCGCCGCTTCCCAACTCGGCTCGGCGGGCGTCAGGTACAGACGGACCCTGCCCTGCTGGACGAACAGGCACGCACCACCGGGCTGGGGATCTGTGGCGGGCTCATCATCGTTTTCCCGGACGGTGAACCCGACGTGCGCGAGTGCCTTTTCGGCCTTGTCCCGTATCTGCTGCACGTCCACGCTGACGCTCCCGCGGGTCGAAGGGGTGAGGTACAGGAGACGCGCGATGCCTACGCCGGGTTCACCCCACCCGCCTTCCTCTATCGCAGATAGTGAGCCATTATCTGCGACGCCGAGGGGTGCCGTCCTGCGTGAACACCCCGCCGCGGCGTTGGTAGCGCCCCTTACTTATCTGCGATAGGCCTTCGTGCGATGGCGCCCGTCCACCGGTTCCCCCACGCTCTGGCGCGGCCTGGTCGGTAAGAGGAGGGAGGGGTGAGCGTCGGCGCTCACTTCTTCGGTGAGCGCCGACGCTTACCCGTTCCAGGAGGCTGACGGCGAGGTGATGCGGCGGGCTTCTGGTCCTGGTCCCGGTCGGCGGCCGTGTACCTGGCCGGTGAGCGTCGACGCTCACGTGTTTCGGCTGTACCTGGCATGGATGGTTCATGTCGCCGGCGACGTCTGCCATCGAAGGGGCGTACCCGTGTGGCCTGCCCACCTGACCCCGCTCCTGCCACCGGGCGCGTAGAGCGGTGGTGGACGTCCGTATCTGAGCGTAGGCAGAATGTCGGGTGAGCGGCTGACGATCCGGGGGCGGGATTCGCGGAGCATCGAGAGGTCAGGATCGCTCCGGAGTCTGGAGAAGGTCATGGAACCTAGGCCGCCCTCCGGTTTCGCGCTGCCCTCAGCAGAGATGGGGGAAGAGGCTGCCCTCCCCTATGAGCCGCCGGCGAGCGGACCGTTCGGCGCAGCCGCCTTCTCGGCCGCCGCGCCGATGCTGGGCGGGCTGCCCGTGCCGCTGCTGGACGCGCGCAACGAGCTCGAACAGCTCCTCGTGGAGCGTTCCTCCAGCGATGCGCCGTGGCCGGTCGCGCCGCTCGACGCACTGCAGGACAACGCACAGCGGGACGACGTGCATCGGGACAATGTGCAGGCGGTCGGGATCGGTCTGGGCGAGCCCGGTCAGCGCGTGCCGGGCGAGCCCGTGCTCACCGTGTTCGTCGCCGAACCCGTCGGCGCCAAGATGTTGCGCGAGGCACTCGCAGACGGTGCGGGCATGCGATCGGTGCGGGACGTTCCCCTGTCGGTGCGGCACAACGGCTTCTTCGATCGCCAGCCGCACCGCTTCAGGGAACGTTCGGCCCCATATGGCCTGTCCACGGGCCACGTAGAGGTCACTGTGGGCACGATCGGCTGCCTGGCCATCGGCAACGCCCCACCACGCAACGGTCGGCTCCTGCTCCTGAGCAACAACCACGTGCTCGCCGCCGCGAACGCAGCCAAGTTCGGCGACCCGATCATCCAGCCGGGCAGGTCTGACGGCGGCATGCACCCGGCCGACGAGATCGCGTTGCTGGAACGCTACGTGCCGCTCCTGTTCGGTGGCGGTGTCAACCATGTGGACTGCGCCACGGCGTGGTGCCATCCCGGGCTCGTCCGCGCGGAGGCGGCCCAGATCGTGGGCGGTGCGGCGGCCTACTTCCCCCTGGGCGGGCAGGTGGTCGCGCCTCAGCTCGGGATGGTCGTCGGCAAGAGCGGGCGTACCACGCAGATCACGCAGGGGCGGGTCACCGCCGTCGGCGTCTCCGCGACCGTCGGCTACGACGGGCGTGCCGCGTTCTTCGCGGGCCAGTTCACCGTCGAGGGCACGGACACGTTGTTCAGCCGCGGCGGCGACTCCGGGTCGTGCGTGTGGACCTGGGACTCGGCGCGCAACCCGGCCGGGCTGCTCTTCGCCGGAGGACGGCGGCACTCGATCTGCAGCCCGATGTCCACGGTGCTGTCCGCACTGGACATCACCATTTTCACCTGATCCATGGAAGGAAAATCATGTCAGAGCAAGCCTTCGAGATCTCCGACAAGCCCGAACCGGCCAACTACGCCGCCCCCGTCACACTGGCGGACCAGCTCCGCTACGACGACCGGGTCGAGGCGCAGTTAGAGGGGATGGGCACGTTCGTCGACAACGGCTGGGACCGGTGGCACTGGCTGATCACGCCGGGCGCGAAGGGCCCGGGTGTCCTCACCCTGCAGCTCACCATGGCCCAGCACCTGACGTGGTGGAAGCGGATCGAGGTGTCCACCAGCCTCTTCGGCTCCTGGTTCAACATCCGCACGCTCAGCGTGGCCAACGACACCAAGACCGCCACGGTGGACCTGACGCCGATAGACGCCCAGTCAGGCACACTCAAGCTGGACTTCTGGAAGGCCGGCCCCCTCGGCTTCGCCAGCTACGTGACCACGCTGATCATCGACGTGCCCACACACCTGGGGAAGAACGTACAGTTCCTGTGCAGCAGGGACCACTTCAGTCAGCCGTGACGAAACGACGGCGCGCCACCCCACGCGGTGGCGCGCCGTTCGTCCCCGGGGGTCATTCACAAAACGGCGGCACCGGTTTAACTTCAGGAGGTCTGCCGCCCAGGGGGCCCGCTATGCCGGAGAACGCCATCGTCGTTATTCGCCGCTTCACCCGTGAGCGATACGACCCGGACGACGACCTCACCACCGGCGTGCTGCTCTCGCCCGATACGGTGCTCGTCCCCCAGCCCCCCGAAGAACTGCTCGGCGAACATCCCCGTTTCGAGGTGGTGATCGCTTCGTGGCCGCTGCGCCCCGGCGCGGCCGTCGAGCGCCACCGCCCGGCCGGTCTGGACCTGCTGAGGGAGGCGGGGCCCGCGACGGTCCTGCTGTCCGCGCCCTCGCGCTTCACCACGTGGGGACCGGTGGATGGGTGCCGGCTGAGGACCGCGTTCGAACAGCACGCTGACGTGTGGGACGCGGTGATACAGGCCGAGCTCACACCGCCGGACACTCCGCGCGTGCCACCCCCCGGCTTCTCCCAGCGGCTGGCGCACGCCGAGACCGCGGCCTTCGCGGTACGGCCGCGGCTGCACGACCTCAGAGATCCGGGCCAGATCGGCAACTGGGTGTGCTACATTACCCCCTTGTGCGAGCCATGCCGCCCGCACCTCGGGCCGAGATGATCCGGCCGCCGCCAGCCGACGTGCTCACCGCCGTCGCGCTGGCCGCGCTGGACCTGGTGGTCTTCTCACAACTGCTCGCCCCGTGGGGGCCGAACTTCCTCCCCGTCGCCTACGCGGCGCCCGCGTACGCCGCGCTGGCCTGGCGGCGGCGGTGGCCCGTCCCCGTGTTCGCGATCATGTGGGTGCACGGCATGGTGCCGCTGCTCACCCAGCTCCCGCCCGGCTACCGGCCCACGCTCGGCCTGCTACTGGCCCTCCTCACGGTCGCCGCCCACCGCCCGGCCCGCGACGCGGCCATGGCCCTGGCGGCCACATTGCTGCCCATGGGCTTCGCGGTGGCCGAGG
The DNA here is from genome assembly GCF_030718205.1 of Nonomuraea turcica. Classification (GTDB taxonomy): domain Bacteria; phylum Actinomycetota; class Actinomycetes; order Streptosporangiales; family Streptosporangiaceae; genus Nonomuraea. The sequence goes on along the minus strand of NZ_JAUZQF010000050.1, from coordinate 4,182 downwards.
AGGTGCGCACCGCGCCCGCCGGGCTGGCCGAGCAGGCGCTGATCGTGGCGGGGGTGATCCTGCCGCTGGCCAACGTGAGCACGTGGGGAGTCGGCCGCTGGGTGAGCGCCAGCCGCGCCAAGGTGGCCGAACTCGACCGGCGGCGCGCGGTCGATGCCGAGGCGGCGGCCGCGGCGGAACGGGTGCGACTGGCCCGCGAGCTGCACGACATCGTCGCGCACGCGGTCACGCTGATGATCCTGCAGGCGGCCGGAGGGCGGCGCGTACTCCACAACGCCCCGACCAGGGCTGAGGAAGCGCTGCGACAGATCGAGGAGCTCGGCGGACAGGCCGTGGCTGAGCTGCGGCGGCTGCTGGCCGTCCTCCGCCCGGGTGACGACGGGGAGCACGGCCAGGCTAGGCCGGGCCTGGACGCGCTCGACCAGCTCCTGACCGGAGTCCGGGCGACGGGGGCAGAGGTAGGCTTCGTCGTCGAAGGCGAGCAGGCGCCGCTCGATCCGAGCGTGAGCACGACCGCCTATCGCATCGTCCAGGAGGGCCTCACCAACACCGCCAGGCACGCCCCCGGCACGGCGGTCACCGTGCGGCTGCGGTGGGGGCGCGAACTGTCCGTGGAGATCACCAACGGTCCCGCCCTCCACCCGCCTGCGGGTGGCGGCGGGTTGTCGACGGGGCACGGCCTCGTGGGGCTTGCCGAGCGCGTCGCGGTCGCGGGCGGCCGCTTCGAGACCAGCCCGACGGACGACGGCGGGTTCAGGCTGTCGGCGGCGCTGCCCACCGCGGACCGCCAAGCACAGGTGGAGACGCCGTGATCCGGGTGCTGCTCGCCGATGATCAGCGGCTGGTGCGGTCGGGGCTGGCGATGCTGCTCGCCGCCGAACCAGACATTGAGATCGTGGGAGAGGCCGGAGGCGGCGAGGAGGCGGTCGAGGAGACCCGCCGCCTGCGCCCCCACGTCGTCGTTATGGACGTCCGCATGCCGGATGTCGACGGTGTCGCCGCGACCGGGCGGATCACCGCGGACGGGTTCTGCGACGACGTGGTTGTCAGCGTCCTCATCCTCACCACGTACCACGTAGACGAGGCCGTGTACGCATCGCTGCGGGCCGGCGCGTCCGGGTTTCTGCTCAAGGACGCTGCGCCGAAGGAGCTCGCGGCGGCGATCCGGGCCCTGGCCGACGGGCAGGCGTGGCTGGACCCGGCGGTCGCCCGGCGGCTGATCGACGAGTTCGCCGCCCGCCCACCGCGGCGGCTGCCCGCCCCGGCCGAGATGCGGCGGCTCACCGCCCGCGAACGCGAGGTCTTGGCACTGGTGGCGCTCGGCCTCAGCAACTCCGAGGCCGCCGAACTGCTGACGGTGAGCGAGGCCACGATCAGGACCCACTTCGGGCGGGTGCTGATGAAGCTGAACCTGCGGGACCGGGCCCAGGCGGTGGCGGCGGCGTACCAGACCGGGCTGGTAGTCCCCGGAGTGTCCGGATCGGCCCCGGAGTCCTAGCCCAGACACCGGCCGCAAACTAGTGGCCAGGACTTCATGACCGTGGTCGTCGCACCGACCGCGCCCCCCGGTGGCCGTGCAGGCGGGGGCGTGGGGATGATGGATTCTTCCTGGCCGTGTGGAGTTTCATGCTGGCCGCCAGGGCGCGCGGCCTGGGCTCGGTGTGGACCGGACTACCGCGCAGGGACCGCTCGACGCGCGGGGTGTCCGGAAGTTCGGAAACTGACTTGCGGTGCTTATCTGAGGTTCTGGCCGGGCTGGTCGCGAGCTGTTGCCGGTTCTACCGTGGGGGTCATACGTCGGCCGTGAGGGGGATCAACGTGGATCCGATCGTTTTGGCTGCGGGCACAGCTCTGGTTACGGCCATGGCCACCGATGCCTGGCAGTCGGCCCGTGATGGCGCGGTCGCACTCTGGCGTAAGGTCCGCCCTGAGCAGGCCGAAGCTGTCGAGGCGGAGCTGGTCGAGGTCCGCGACCAGGTGCTCGAGGCCCGCAGGGACAGTGATGCCGACACCGAGCAGGCCCTGGCCGGGGCCTGGCGGGTGCGGCTGCAGCAGTTGCTGCGCGCCGACCCATCCCTGGCGGGAGAGATCAAACGGGTTCTGGACGAAGTGCTCACCCCCGCACTGGAGCCGGCGGATCAGGCGCGGATCGGTTCGCTGGTGATGAAGGCGGAAGCCAGCGGGCACGGCCGTGTCTATCAGGCCGGCCGCGACCAGACCATCAACGAGTGATGGACGATTCGCCCACTGGACCGGGCGAGGCCGGGCAGGAGCGGCCGCAGGTCCAGATGGACGCTACTGCTTCCGGCCAGGGCCGGGTGTATCAGGCGGGGCGTGATCAGAGCATCCACCAGACGGTGTTGCCGGTGCAGGCGCTGCGGCCGGTCACCGAGGTGGCCGCGCCGCCCCGGCTGGTGAACCTGCCCCGGCACACCGGCGTGTTCGTCGGGCGTGGCGATGAACTCGCGGGTCTGGAGGCGGCGCTGCGCGGCGGGGACGTGGTGGTAGCTGCGGTGCATGGGCTGGGCGGGGTCGGCAAGTCCACGCTGGCCGCCCGCTACGCGCGGGCGCACGCCGCTGGGCGCACGGCCGGAGGTGATGGCGCGGGGCTCAATCCAGTGTGGTGGATCACCGCCGATTCCGCAGCGGCGGTGGAAGCGGGCCTGGCCAGTCTGGCGGTCGCCTTGCAGCCGGAGCTGGCCACGGCGTTGCCGTTGGAAGCTCTGGCGCAGCGGGCCGGCAGCTGGCTGGCCGCTCACGATGGGTGGCTGCTGGTGCTCGACGACGTCGTCGATCCGGCTGATGTGGCGCCGCTGCTGGAGCGGGCCCTGGCCGGGCAGGTGCTGATGACCAGCCGGCTGGGCGAGGGCTGGCACCGGCTGGGCGCCAGGGTGCTGCGCTTGAACGTGCTCGGCGAGCGGGAGGCGATCGAGCTGCTGACCCGGATCGCCACCCACGACCTTGCCCACCCCAGCCCCAGCCGCAGCCCCGGCACCGGCAAGTCCGAGGGCTTGGACGGGGCGGTCGAGCTGATGCGCGAACTGGGATACCTGCCGCTGGCGATCGAGCAGGCCGCCGCCTACCTGCACCAAAACCAGCTGAGCCCGCGCGCCTACCTGGACCTGCTGGCCGAGCACCCGGCCGTCATGTACGACCGGGCCGCCTGCGGCTCCGACGCCGAACGCACCATCGCCCGCATCTGGCGCATCACCCTGGACCAGCTGGCCGATACCCCGCTGGCTGGAAAGCTGCTGCGGATCCTGGCCTGGTACGGCGCCGAGCCCATCCCCCGCGCCCTCCTGAACAGCCTGGACGTCTCCGCGCCGGATCTGCAGCAGGCGCTGGGCAGCCTGGCCGCCTACAACATGATCACCCTGGACGGGCCAGGCATCATCGTGCACCGGCTGGTCCAAGCCGTCGCCCGCACCCCCGACCCTGGCGACCCACACCGCCACAGCGCCGACATCGACACCGCCCGCGACCAGGCCACCACCCTGCTCGACGACGCCCTGCCCGCCCGGCCCGAGTACCCGGATGGCTGGCCGATCTGGCGGATGTTGCTGCCCCACATCACCGCCCTGGCCGACCACGCGCCCCCCAGCACCGACACTACGACTATCTCCCATCTGCTCAACTCGACCGGGCTCTTCCTCGGCGACCAGGGTGCCGTCATGCGCGTGATCGACTATCTCCAGCGCGCGAGCACCGCAGATCAGGCACTGCTGGGCGCCGACCACCCCTCCACCTTGACCTCCCGCAGCAACCTGGCCTCCGCCTACCAGGCGGCGGGAGGTCTGGGCCGGGCCATCCCGCTGCACGAGGCCACGTTGGCCGACTGTGAGCGGGTGCTGGGCGGCGACCACCCCTCCACCCTGTCCTCCCGCGGCAACCTCGCCCGCGCCTACGAGGCGGCGGGGGATCTGGGCCGGGCCATCCCGATGCACGAGGCCACGCTGGCCGAGCGGGAGCGGGTGCTGGGCGCCGACCACCCTCACACCCTGATCTCCCGCAACAACCTCGCCCGCGCCTACGAGGCGGCGGGGGATCTGGACCGCGCCATCCCGATGCACGAGGCCACGCTGGCCGAGCGGGAGCGGGTGCTGGGCGCCGACCACCCTCACACCCTGATCTCCCGCAACAACCTCGCCCGCGCCTACGAGGCGGCGGGGGATCTGGACCGCG
>NZ_JAUZQF010000005.1 GCF_030718205.1 Nonomuraea turcica | reverse complement strand
GCCCGGCCCAGGACGTCCACCCGGGATCCCCAATCGCCGGCCCGCACCCCGCTACGACGTTGGCAAGACCGTCAAACGCGGCCGCACTCTCGCAGCCCTACAACAATCCGGAGGATAAAGAACAAGCTAACGATCAGTGAGGAACTCCGTGGCCAGGGCGCCGGCCAGCGGGCGGCATTCCTGGAAGTAGGCGTGTCGCGCTCCCGGAAAGAGGTGCGTCCGGCTGTCCGGGATGCGCGAGGCGAGCAGCGGAGCATTGTTCGGCGGGGTGAGCCGGTCCTGGTCGCCGTGCAGGATCAGGGTGGGAGCGGAGATCTGAGGCAGCGCGTCCCAGGCGTCGTGCTCGTTGCTCGCGATGAGGTGGCCGCGTCGCGCGTGCGGGGGCATGCCCGGATCGCCGAGTGTCGTGTACGGGCCCGGATGCCCGGCCAGCCAGGCGGGTGTGTACATCAGGTGAAGGAGAGCCTCGCGGGCCGCGGCGAGATCGGGCTGGGCCAGGGCGCGGCGCACGCCGGCGTCGCGTTCGAGCGCGTGCGGGCCGCCGGGCGAGGTGCAGCCGAGGATCAGGCGTCCGACCCGGTCCGGATGGCGGATGGCAAGCCATTGGGCGACGCGTCCGCCCATGGACGTGCCGTAGACGTCCGCGCGGTCGATCCCCAGGTCGTCCAGGACCGCGATCACGTCATCGGCGAATACCCGCGTGGAGTAGGGCCCATCGGGCTTGCCGCTGTCACCGGTGCCGCGGTAGTCGAGGGTGATGGTGCTGTGAGTGGCGTGGAAGTCCTGGCGCACGCCGTCCCACCAGTGATGGTTGTTGGCCTGCCCGGCCAGGAGCACCAGCGGTCTGCCCACGCCGTGGCGCTGATAGGCCAGCACGGTGCCGTCCTGGGCACGGGCATGGGTATGCGGCAACTGCTCTGTGGTCATCGTGTGTCCTGGTCGGAGGTCAGGGAGCGTCGAGCACGCGCACGCGGGTCAGGGCTCACGGTCACGTCTCGGCAGGTCGTAGTACTCAAGGGTGGTCACCCCACGTCGGATCGCCACGAGCGCACGCCGCTCCGCGGCGACCCTGGCGTCGGCCCGCTCGAGCGTGATATCCACGGATTCGGCCGGTACGACGACCACGCCGTCCGCATCGCCGACCACGAGATCGCCGGGCCGGACGACGACGCCGCCGACGCGCACGGGAACGCCGAACCTGCCCGGGTGCTCCTTGCCCGTGCCGACCACCGTCACGTGACGGGCGAAGACGGGAAAGCCGAGCGCCGCCTGCTCGGCGACGTCGCGTACGCCACCGTCGAGGACGAGCCCGAGGATTCCGCGCTGCCTGGCGGCGACGGCCAGGATCTCGCCCCAGTGGCCGTGCGCCGCCGCCTGCAGGTCGGCCACCAGGATGCTGCCGGCCGGAGCAGTCGCCACGGCGCGGTGCAGTGCCAGGTTGTCGCCACCGATTCCCTGCACGGTGAAGGCCGGTCCAGCCAGCCGCGCTCCGGGCCAGACGGGGCGAAGGGCCGGGTCACAGGCGCGTCCGCGGGGAGAGGCCTCGTAGAGGGTCGCCGCGCTGTGCCCGCGTGCCGCGTCCGTCATGACCGCCTCCGCTGGAGGCGGTGATAGCCGAACATCTCGCGGGCCTCCCGTAGGCCGCTCCCCGCGCGTACGGCCGCCACGATCTGGTTCTCCACCTGCTCGATCCGTTCGGCGACCTCGGCGATGCGCTCCGCGACGGTGTAGGGGACGGCGACGGCGCCGTCGGCGTCGGCGCACACGATCGTGCCCGGGTGGATGTCCACGCCGGAGACGGCCAGCTGTTCGCCGACGGAGACGAGGCGCACCCGGTCCTTGCCCGTTCGCATGAACCGCCCGCGACTGAAGAGGGGGTAGCGGTGCGCGAGTGACGTCGCGACATCACGGCAGACCCCGTTGATCACGGTGCCGGCGACGCGGCGGACCGAGGCCACCTCGGTCATGATGCCGCCCCACACCGTGACGTCACTGCGGCCGTCGTTGTCGATGACGATCACGGACCCGGGTGGTACGTCGTCCAGGAAGTCGCCGACCGTGCCGCTGGTCGTGTCCATGGGCGCGTACCGTACGGTGAAAGCCGGCCCAGCCACGCGGAAATCGTTCGACAGCGGGGTGATGCCGGCGAGGGCGCCCGGGATGCCCTCCCGGTCGAGTGCGTCCGAGATCGCCGCCGTGGGCAGTCCGCGGAGCCGGCTCAGCACCGCCGCTTCCTGTTCGGTGGTCACTGTTTCTCCACCCCGGCCAGGCGAGCGTCCCGCATGGCCTGAGGCAACGGCGTTCCCGCCCGCACGTCCGCTTCGATCCTGGCTTCGCGAGCTCGCACGCGCCGGGCCTCGGCCAGGACCTCGGCCACCCGCTCGCGCGGAACGACGACGACACCGCCCTCATCCGCCATCACCACGTCGCCCGGCTCGACCATCACGTCACCGAGGCGGACCGGACCTCCAGCGGATTTCTGCCGCAGCCGGCCGCGAGCCGTCACGGGGGCCTGCGCTCGCGCGAACACGGGAAAGCCGAGCTCCCGTGCTTGATCGACATCCCGGCAGGCACCGTCCGTGACGACCCCTCGGATGGAGCGCAGTGCGGCGCCGACGCTCACGATGCCGCCCCACGACGAAACGTCGGTGCGGCCGGCGTTGGCGATCACCATGATGTTCTCGGCGCCCGCCACCGCGATCGCGTCCGTGAGGATGTGGGCACCGGCGTGTACTCCCGCAGTCGGCTCGAGCTCGACGGTCGCGGCGAATCCCGCGATCCTGGGCCTGCCCCACATCGGCGGCAGCCCGCCCTGCCCCGGCGGCAGGCCACAGTTGTCCAGAGCATCGGACACGGTCGCGCTGTCCAGCGCCGTGAACTGCTCCAACAGGTCGGCATTTCCGGTCATGCGCCCAGTCAACCAAGCCCGAGTCATATGCTGAAGGTCTGATTTCCTCTCAAAGTGATATGCGGAGCGACTGATGATCGAGGTTCGCGAGGCGCGCTACTTCCTAGCCGTGGCGCAGACGCTCCACTTCGGACGTGCCGCCGAGCTGCTCGGGATGTCGCAGCCGCCCCTGAGTCAGGCGATCCTGCAACTGGAACGCCGGCTCGGCGCGCTGCTGCTGGACCGTACGCACCGGAAGGTCGTACTCACCGAGACCGGCCGGGTGTTCGAAGGGGAGTGCCGCAACCTCGTCGCGGCCGCCAAGCGCGCTCACGAGGTGGCCGTCCAGGCGGAGGCGGGGCTGATGGGAACGCTGCGGATCGGCGTGGTGACCTCGGCACTGGGCGAGCCGCTGCTGAGCACGATCGGCACATTCCGGCGGATGCGGCCCCAGGTCGATCTGCAGGTCGTGGAAGTGGACACCCGCGTGGCCCGGGAACGTCTCCTGCAGCGCGACATCGACGTTGCCGTGGTCCGGCTCAGCACGCCGGTCCCGCACCTGCGCACGCAGGTTTGGCGCCGGGATTGCTTCGTCATCGCGCTGCCAGGTGACCATCCGGTCGTCGCCGAGACCACGGGCCCCGTCGATCTCGCACGATTCGCCGAGGAACCGTGGGTCTGGTTGACGCGCGACACCTCACCGGACTACTACGACCAGCTCATGGCGACCTGCCGCGGGGCCGGATTCAGCCCGGCCGCACGACACCTCGCGAACTCGATCACAACTCAGCTGGCGATGGTCGCCTGTGGCCTCGGCGTGACGCTGGTGCCGAACGTCGCGACCCGCTCCATCCCCGCGCCGGCCACGTACCGCCCCCTCACCAACCAGGCCGACCTGGTGGAGCTGTCGATCGTCACCCGGGACAGTCCGCACGAACCGTTGGTACGGGAGTTCCTGCGCATCGCCTCCGCGTACCCGCAGGGTTAAGACGTCATTCGTCTTGTTGGGAGAGTGAATCAGACTTTGAGTCTATGAGAGGCCTCTGGTGGACTGTCCCTGTGTCATCAGGAAGTGAACTCACGAACGAACACTTGAGTCTGCGCGTCGACGGCGTAGGCCTCGACGTCGCCACGGTCCGTCGCGGCGGCGCACTCGCCCCGGTTGTCTTCCTGCACGGATTCGGCTCGACAAAGGAGGACTACGTCGATTTCGCCCGCCAGGCCGCCCTCGTGGGGCGCCCGTTCCTCGCCTACGACGCACCGGGATGCGGGGAGACCTCCTGCGAGGACTTGTCGGCGATATCGATACCGTTCCTGGTGAAGACCGCCCAGGCGGTCCTGGAACGCGCGGGGATCCGGCGGTTTCACGTTGCCGGGCATTCCATGGGTGGCCTGACGGCATTGATGCTGGCACACCAGGATCCGGGCCGCGTCCTCAGCTTCATTGACATCGAGGGAAACCTCGCCTCGGAAGACTGCTTCCTGAGCCGGCAGATCGTCACGCATCCGGCGGGGGACGAGAGGTTTTTCGACGACTTCATCGAGCGGACTCGCCGGTCACCCTTCTCGTCCAGCGCCCTCTACGCGTCAGCCCTCCGCCATAAGGTACGTCCCGGTGCGGTACGCGGGATCTTCGAGTCGATGGTCCACCTGTCCGACCACGGTGACCTGATGGCGAAATTCCTTTCGCTCCCGTGCCCGCGGATGTTCATGTACGGCGAGCAGAGCTCCTCCCTGTCGTACCTGCCGAAACTGCACGCCAATGGTGTCGAGCTCGCGGAAATCCCGCACAGCGCTCACTTTCCGATGTACTCCAACCCCGTCGCGATGTGGGAACGGATCGCCAGGTGGCTTCTTCCGCGGCCGTCGCAGCCGTGTCGGCAGGGATCGACCTGGTAGAGGGCCCTTTTACCTGGGGGCGCGTGGGAGGACCATCCTGGCCGGGTTGACGAGGAGGAGGCCTGCGACGCCGACGATGGGGAGGAGGGTGAGCTGCCAGAGGCCGGCGCCATCCCAGCCGAGGGCGCCTACCAGGCGGGCGAACAGGAGGCCGGAGAAGGCGGCGGCCACGTAATAGGACAGGATGAACAGCCCGGCGCCGCGGCCGACGTGGTGCGGGCGGACGGCCCGCTGCATGGCGGTGGAGCAGTTGGTGAACAGGAAGCCGCTGGCGAACGTGCCCATGAGGAAGGACAGCAGATACTGGGCCTGCGCCGAGGTGGCGACCTGATACATCAGGTATGCGGTGGCCGAGGTGGCGACCATGGCGAACATCAGCAGGCGGGGCTGGTTGAGCCGGTCGCCCAGCCAGCCGGCCGGCAGGGCCATCATGGCGCCCAGTCCGCCCATGGACACGGCGAAGGCCGCCTGATCGGGGGCGAAGCCGAGCCCGTCGCGCAGGAAGGTGGGGTAGAGGCCGAGGTAGCCGTAGAAGACCAGCCCGGACACGGCGCACGCGATGCCCACGCCGAGGGTGTTGCGGTTGTAGGGGGAGGCCGGCACATGGTCGTAGGACGCGGCGTCGCGCTCGGTGGTCGTGCCGGTGACCGCCTCGGTCATCGTGCGCGACACCGTGGCCGCGATGAGCAGGCTCATGACGAGACCGGCGGCGGCGAACAGGAAGAACGGCGCCCGCCAGCTCCCCCAGCTGCCTGCCACCGACGAGCCGAGGAGCGGGCCGAGGAAGACGCCCAGGCCGAAGGCCACACCCACGACGCCGGCGGCCAGCGCGCGGCGGTGGAAGAAGAACGCCCCGATCACCGCGTACAGGACGGTGGCCTGGACGCCCTCACCGACCCCGGAAACCAGGCGGTAGACGCTCATGTCGACGAAGCCCGCGGCCAGCGGGATGGCCAGCGTGCCGAGCGAGTAGACGAGCACGCTGACGAGGATGATGGCCTTGCGTGAGAGCCGGTCGGCCAGATAGCCGGCCGGAGGGCCGGCGAGCGCGAGTCCCAGCGTGAAACCGGTGGCCAGCAGCCCGCCCTGGTCAAGGGAGAAGCCGAGCTCGGCCCGGATCTCCGGCAAGAGGGGATAGAAGATCTGCCGGTCCATCGCGTTGAGCATGTACGAGGCGCACAGGACCGCGAACCCGATCGCGATGGAGGCCTTCGTCACCTGCTGGGAGCTCACGGGGGAGGTGCCGCCTGGGGGACGGTCGGTGGCGCTGCTCATGGAGTGCTCCTAGGTGCTGGGGGAAGTGAGCCAGCGGCGGACAATCGTCCGTATGCCGGTCGCACGGCTGGCATCAGAATGATGTGCGGTGCGATTGCTGTCAAGAGTGGGGCAAGCGTGACGGTACGCAGCGTCACTACATTCGCGGACAGTCGTCCGTAGCATGGCGAGATGCCGGCCGAGCCGGCCACACGGTCGCGGGGGCGCCGAAAGCGCCAAGGAGCCGGATGGGACGTGGGGTCCCATCCGGCTCCGGACGCACGCCGCGAAGGAGCGGAGGTCAGAAGGCGAGCTGCCGCCAGTTCTTCACCTCGTCGGCGGTCAGCGTCCTGGCGATGATGGCGGCCCTGTCCAGCCCGCCGCTCAGTCGCTGGCCGCCGCCCTGGTCGGCGCCGAAGCGCAGCGGGCGCGAGGTGCAGCCGGTGATGCCGTCGGAGGTGGCCTGGCCGGTGGCCTTGCGCTCGCCGTTCACATAGGCGGTGAGGGCGCCGCCGCGGTCCAGGGTGACCACGAGGTCGATCCAGCGGCCGGTGGGCAGGGTGGTGTTCAGGGTGACGTTCACACCCGCGCCGATGAAGCGCAGCGTGTTGCTCGGGGTCACGTCGAGGAGCACGCCGTCCGTGCCGGGGTCACCGGACCGCTGGGAGTCGAACAGCCGGCGGTAGCCGCTGCCCGCGATCTTGACCTCGGCGGCGAAGGTCGCCTCGCGTACCAGTCCGAGTGTGGTGTCCGCGGTGGTCAGGTAGGTGGTGCCGTCGAGGACGAGCCCGCTGCCCGATGGGGCCGTGGCGTCGTACGCGGCGGCGCCGGTGACGGTGGCGTTGCGGCCGTTGCCCGAGGCGTCGGCGACCGTGCTGCCTTCCTGCGGGTCCCAGGCGACCAGGACCGAACCGCTCTCGGGCGGGGCGCAGGGTTCCAGGGCGAGCACGGCGGAGGCCGCGCCCTTCCAGGAGTCGCCGGTGACCGCCGTGGACAGCACCGCGCGGCGCGAGCCGTCGGCCGGTCCGGGCGTGACGGTGAAGGCGGCGGTACGCCTCTCGCCGGGCGCCACGGCCACCAGGTGGCGGGTGGCCGGCTCGACGGTCCAGCCCTGGGGCACGGTGAGCGTCACGGCGGCGGCGGGCACCGCACGCCGTCCGGTGGCGGTGACCGTGACCTGGGCCTCGAAGGCGGTGCCCGGCCTGGCCGTGGCGGGCGTCTTCAGGGCGACGGCCGCCTCGTTCTGGATCGTGTACGCCTTGCCCGCGCGGGCGTTCCAGCTCAAGGTGTCGCCGTCGCGGTGCGGGCCGACCTCGTGGCCCTGCTCGTGACGGTCGAGGAGTCGACCACCGCCGGAGGTCTCGGCGGGGCGGTCGCGGAGATCGTCGTCCGGCATCACCCGACGCGGGTCAGAATCCTCGGCCCCATCGTGGTCACGACCAGCGGCGGGCGAGCAGGCCACCCGGGGGTCACGGCGGTGTCCTCCGGCATCTCCACGATCCTGGCCGCATCTGGGTAGCGGAGCGACGCCGGCACGCCGAAGATGACGGTGGAGGCATGCGCGGTAGGGAGGAGGCGCTGTCGTGGCGCGGAATGAATCCGAGGGCGTGCGCCAGAAGAACGCAGCCGTTGTTCGGGCGATCGAGGGCCTGCTCGCGCAGGCGCAATCGCGGTCACGATGGAGCGACGACGCCCTCGATAGCGCGCGAGAAGCAGTCATCAAAAGCCGCGACTTGGTGTATCGCTCTGAGGAGCATGTGCCGCTCCTGGCGCGCAGCCTCCGCACCACGGCCCGGCTCCTTCTTCGACGGGACCGCGCGGTGGAAGCGTTGCCCCACGCACAAGAGGCGGTAGCGATCACCCGCCTGATGGGGGGCGCCCCCCTCATCGTGTCGCTGGCCTGTTTAGCAGAGGTCTTCGAAGCACTTCACCGCTACTCGGACGCTGCCGCGGCGATGAACGCGGCCGACGCAGCACGGACGACGAGAGACGCCCAGGCAGGTGGCGAGGCGGCGGCCGTCGTGTACATCCTCGGTGAGATGGACCGCGACCATGGGGGTGGCACTGACATCCGGAGCCCCGGCTCTCTCGATGTCCTGGACGCCGACACGTCGCCGCTGGAGATGTACCGCCACGGGGTGACCGCCTACGAGAATGGTGACCCCAGAACGGCAGGGGAATGGTGGCGACGTGTTGCCGACGCCGGCGACGCCGATGTCTCGCCGCGGGCGATGTATCGGCTCGGGCTGCTGGCGAACGAGAAGGCCGACGTGGAGACTGCTCGCCTCTGGTGGGATCGTGCTGCGGAGTCCGGCCACGCAGATGTCGCTCCTCAGGCGATAAGACTCCTCATAGGCGACGTACAAGCGCCCGCCACCTTCCTGGAAGGCATCCTGACGTCCTGGCTGCAGGAGCACCTCAGCGACCGGCCGTCGGCCGTGATCTACCTTGTGGACGAGTCTGGCTCGGACGAGGTTGAACGTGCCGCTGTCGGCGTGCTGCGCGCGTTCGGCATGGAGGTGGAGCAGCGGCTGCCGGAGATTCGCGGGTCATGGCTGCTGAGGCTGCGGCTGGCGGTCCGGGCATGGTCGGGCTCCGACGAGGCCAAGGCGCTCCTGGCGGAGCTCGAACATGCTGCTCGGGTGCGACTGCTCCATCAGCCGATCGCAGAGGTGGATGAGAAGAAGAGTGCCGCGGTCGCCGCGCTGATCACCGCGTTGGAGCCGCATCAGACGGCGGTCGTCATGCTGGGCTCCATCCTGATTTTGAAGGTGGACGGGGTGCTTGCCGTTCGCGACCTGTCCTCACGGGAGCTGGCGTTCATGGCACGCAACCCGGGCATGGTCAAAGACCCCGTCGCGCTGCTCTCGGGGTTGGACACGGTCGTCGGCGCGGAACGTGCGGTCTCACCTGCAGCACACGAGCCGGGCGTAGACGCCTGAGCAGGCCTGCCAGGGGTGCCCTCGGCTGGGGTATGTGGCGCTCGCACGCCACATACCCCAGCGCAGGTGCCGCTGCTAGGTGAAGGAGCGGGCCACCTTGCGCCAGTCCACGAACTTGAAGTTCGTGACCTCACGGTCGCCGTCCGGCGGGCTGTCGGCGCCATCGTGCACGACCAGCAGGCCCTTGGGGTAAGCGTGGCCGAGCGGGGCGCTGGTGGCCATCGCGCCGTCGCTGGCCTCGGCGCCGTCCGTGCGGTCGCCCGGGCCGACCCGGAACTGACCGAGGTAGGCGTTGCGTCCTGCGCGGTCGTAGACGGCGAAGGTGTCGTCCCCCTGGCTGGAGGCCAGCAGGTAGCCGCTGTCGCGGCCGGTCTCGTACACCGTCAGGCCCTCGGCGTCGGCCGCCAGGTGCTCGCCGCCGTAGCCGCGGTCCTGGCCGGGCACGCACTCCTCGGTCGCCGGGTCGTAGGTGTCCTGCCTGCCGTATTCCTTGACGCGGTCCATCAGGACCGGACGGCCGGTCAGGTCCGCGCGCAGGCGCCAGATGCCGACGTCCTCCTGCGCGGCGTACAGCACGTCGCGGTCCACGACCATGCCCTCGACCTGCGGGAGCTCGCCCGGCTCCAGGCAGGGCGTCCAGGTGGAGCCGTCAGGCAGGGCGAAGTTCGACGGCAGGTCGAGGGTGCGGACCTTGCGGTAGGTGACCTTGCCGCCGGGCGCGGCGACCAGCTCCAGCAGGCCGAGCCTGGTCTCGTGGCGGCGGCTGACCAGCACCTGCGTGCCGGTGACGGCCAGGCCGTAGGCGGTCTCGGCCGCGTCGACCTCCTCCTGGGTGCTGTTGAAGACGAACGGGACCGCGGGGTCGGTGACGTCGGTGAGCGGCGGCTGCCCCGCGGCGGCCTTCGCGGGGTCGATCGCGTAGACGCGCAGCTGGTCGCGCCCACGGTCGGAGGCCACGGCCAGGTCCACCTTCGCGCCTGTGGACAGGCGGAAGCCGCGGACGAGGTCGACGTTGTTGAGCCGGCCGGGCTCGTGGTCCGGGCCGGGCGGCGGCTGGGCGGGAAGGTGCTGGAGCTGGGCGCCGGACAGGGCGTAGGCGTACAGGCCGCCCTCCTTGGCGGTGGCGATCACGACGCTCTGCCCGGGACGCGTCGGGTGCACCCAGATCGCCGGGTCGTCGCCGTTGGCGTTGCCGCCCGCGTCGTCGTCGTACAGGGGCGGGGTCTCGGCGGTGGCGGTGACGGTCGCGACGCCGGGGGACAGGGGGGTGAGCAGCATCAGGACTGTGGTGAGGAGTGGTCGCACGATCACCTCCGTACGGTCGCCGCCTCACGTGAACGAGCGGTGTCGGTATTCGTCCTTATGTCTATACAAAGAGTTGATATTGAGGTACAACCAGACCAAGCCCGTTGGTCTTGGAGGTGTCCTGTGAGACGTACCCCGATCGTGCTGGCCCTGCTCGGCGCCCTCGCCGTGACCGGCTGTTCCTCTGGAGGCCAGAGCGCGCAGAGCGCCTCTCCCGCAACCTCGGTGGCCCCGCAGGCGGGTGGCGCCAGGTTCGCCGTCATCACCCACGGCGCGCCCGGCGACTCCTTCTGGGACGTGGTCAAGAACGGCGCCGAGGCCGCGGGCAAGCAGTACGGGGTGAGCGTCACCTATCAGGGCGACGGTGACCCCGCCAAGCAGTCGCAACTCATCGACCAGGCCGTCTCCGGGAAGGTGGACGGCGTCGTGGTCTCCATGGCCAACCCCGACGCGCTGAAGGAGGCCATCGGCAAGGCCGTCGCCGCGAAGATCCCGGTGGTGACCATCAACTCGGGCGCCGACTCCTCCAAGGCGGTCGGCGCCATCACGCACGTCGGCCAGTCGGAGGACGTGGCCGGGCGGGGCGCGGGGGAGCAGCTCAAGGCCGCCGGCGTCACCAAGCTGCTGTGCGTCATCCACGAGGCCGGCAACGTCGGTCTCGACCAGCGATGCAAGGGCGCCGAGGAGACCCTCGGCGGGACCGTCGAGCGGCTGCAGGTGGACGTGAGTAACCTGGCCGACGTGACCTCCAAGGTCACCGCCAAGCTCCAGTCGGACCAGCAGGTCAACGGCGTGTTGTCGCTTAACCCGGCCATCGCGATCGCCGCCAGGGACGCGATCAAGGACTCGGGGTCGCAGGCCAAGCTGGCGACGTTCGACCTGTCGGCCGACGTCGTGGACGCGATCAAGGCCGGTGAGGTCCTGTTCGCCGTGGACCAGCAGCAGTACCTGCAGGGCTACCTGCCGATCACCTTCCTCAACCTGTACAAGGCCAACCTCAACACCGTCGGCGGCGGCCTGCCGGTCAACACCGGGCCGGGGTTCGTGACCAAGGACAACGCCGAGCAGGTGGCCAAGCTGGCCGAGGCCGGCACCCGATGACGGTCACGGCCGACGAGCGGGTCGCCCAGGTCGGGCTGGCCCGCCGCCTGCTGATCCGGCCTGAGCTGGGCGCGGTCGTCGGCATGGTCGTGGTGTTCGTGTTCTTCGCCGCCCAGTCGCCGGTGTTCCGGTCGCCGGACGGCATCGCGAACTGGCTCGACCCGGCGGCCACGCTCGGCATCATGGCGGTCGCGGTCGCGTTGCTGATGATCGGCGGCGAGTTCGACCTGTCGGCAGGCGTGCTGACCGGCACGAGCGGCCTGATCCTGGTCACCCTGGCCACCCGCTTCGGGTTCAACGTGTGGATCGCCATGCTCGTCGGCCTGGTCGTGGCTCTGTCCGTCGGCCTCGCCAACGGGCTCGTCGTGACGCGGACCAAGCTGCCCAGCTTCATCGTCACGCTGGGCACGTTCCTGATGCTGCAGGGGATCAACCTCGGGGTCACGAAGGCCATCACCGGGACCGTGCAGGTCAGCGGCCTGCGCCGGGCCTCCGGGTTCGAGGGCGCGAACGCCGTCCTCGCCGGCACGATCCAGATCGGCGGGACGTCGTACCGGGTGGCGATCCTGTGGTGGATCCTGGTCACCGCGGTGGCGACCTGGGTGCTCATGCGGTCCAAGGCCGGCAACTGGATCTTCGCGGTGGGCGGCAACGAGCAGGCCGCCCGCGCGGTCGGCGTGCCTGCCGCCCGTACGAAGATCGCCCTGTTCATGACGACGGCGTTCGCGGCGTGGCTGGTCGGCTCGATCCTGGCGCTGCGTTACACCTCCGTGCAGGCCAATATCGGCATCGGGCAGGAGTTCATCTACATCATCGCGGCCGTGATCGGCGGCTGCCTGCTCACCGGCGGGTACGGCTCCGCCATCGGGGCCGCCATCGGCGCGGTCATCTTCGGCATGGCCGACAAGGGCATCGTGTTCCTGGGCTGGGACGCCGACTGGTTCACGTTCTTCCTGGGCGGGATGCTGCTGCTGGCGACGCTGGCCAACCGCCTGGTCCGGCGCTACGCCGAGGAGGTGCGGCATTGATCCTCGAGACCCGGGGCATCGGCAAGACGTTCGGCTCAGTGCTGGCGCTGCGCGAGGTGTCGATGGGCGTGGCGGCCGGGCAGGTCGTCTGCGTGCTCGGCGACAACGGCGCGGGCAAGTCCACGCTCATCAAGATCCTCTCCGGGGTGCACCAGCACGACGCGGGCACGCTGCTGGTGGACGGGGCGGAGGTGCGCTTCTCCAGCCCGCGCGACGCGCTCGACCGCGGCATCGCCACCGTCTACCAGGACCTGGCGATGATCCCGCTCATGTCGGTGTGGCGGAACTTCTTCCTCGGCTCCGAGCCGACCAAGGGCCTGGCCTTCGACGTGGCCCAGGCCCGCCGGGTGGCCCGCGAGGAGCTGAAGGCGATGGGCATCGACATCCGCGACGTCGACCAGCCGGTCGGCACGCTGTCCGGCGGGGAACGCCAGTCGGTGGCCATCGCCAGGGCCGTCCACTTCGGCGCCCGCGTGCTCATCCTCGACGAGCCCACCTCGGCGCTGGGCGTCAAGCAGGCGGGCGTGGTGCTGCGCTACATCGCCCGGGCCCGCGACCGGGGGCTCGGCGTGGTGTTCATCACCCACAACCCGCACCACGCCTACCCGGTGGGGGACCGGTTCCTGCTGCTCAACCGGGGGACCAGTATGGGCGAGTACGCCAAGGCCGACATCACGCCGCAGGCGCTGACCTCGCTCATGGCGGGAGGGGCGGAGCTGGAGGAACTGGCACACGAGCTGAAGCGACAATGACCGGATTTTGAGGGTTTCGGGCGATACATGGGAGGAGTTCGGAGGTACGAAGGGAGCTGACGCGAAAAGCCGGGGGGTCAGCTTTGATCTACAAAGTAAAGGCATCCGGCCTGTTGGTGGACGGGCCATTATTACCCAAGGCACGCCGAGGCCCGGAGGAGCAGATCCTCCGGGCCTGTGCCATGTCTCAGTGGTCCCTCAGCGAGGCGAGTCGTTGCTCTCCTCGTCCCCCGTGACGCTCACGCCGCCGCCCACCGCGACCGGACGGTCCTCGGAGGCGGGCAGCGCAGACCGGGGCAACATGGCGGCGACCTCCCGCGACAGGTGAGGATCGGCCCGGAAGGCCGCCGAGATGGCGGACTTCAACGCCGCGTGGCTGGGCACATCGTCAGGCTTCCCCTCGGCCACCGCCTCGATCACCGCCTTGGAGGAGGCGTCGCCGCGGCCGAACACGCGCTGCAGGATGCGGGCGCCGCGGGCGACGGGAGTGTCGGCGGCCAATTCGCTGGTCTTGGCCAGCACGCTCACGCCGTAGGCGCCGATCGCGGAGATGATGAAGGGCATGACGTCGTTCGCAGTGTCCATGGAGACGCTCCCCGAGGTCCTATCGAATGAACGCGATGGTAGCCCGGATGGTTCCGGCGGCGACGGCATTACTCTGTCGGATGTGCCTGCTCCGTACCTCACTCTCACCACCACCGTCGAACACGAGACCGAGGTGCGGCGATCGCGTTTCCTCTGCGCCGTTGCGCCCGCGCGCAGCGTGGCGGAGGCGGCGGCGTTCATCGCCGGGCGGCGGCGCGAATACGCCGACGCCACCCACAACTGCACCGCCTACGTCATCGGGCAGCGCATTCAGAAGGGCGACGACGACGGGGAGCCGGGCGGCACCGCGGGCACGCCGATGGTGCAGGCCCTGGTGGGGCGGGGGTTCAGCAACGTGGTGGCGGTGGTGACCCGCTATTTCGGCGGTGTGCTGCTGGGGGCGGGCGGGCTGGTGCGGGCCTACGGGTCGGCGGTGACGGAGACCCTGGACCGGGCCGAGCCGGTGCGGATGGTGCCGGCCAAGCGGGTCCGCGTCTCGGTGGCGCACGACCAGGCCGGGCGGGTGGAGAACGATCTGCGGGCCTCACGTTACGCGGTCGAGGACGTGGTGTACGCGAGCGACGTCACGTTCGCCGTCGCGGTGGGCGAGGACGAGGTGGCGACGTTCGCCGACTGGGTGGCCACGCTGACGGCCGGCCGGGCTCGGGTGGCCGTGGGCGAGGACGTCCACGTCCCCGCCTGAGCGGCGCCGGCCCGGCCCCTGAGCCGAGCTGGGCTCAGCCCTCCAGCGCGTACTGCATGACGCGGAACTTGGCCTGCGCCTCGGCCAGTTCGGCGGCCGGGTCGGAGTCGCCCATGATGCCGCCGCCGGCGAACAGGCGGGCGCGGCGGCCCTGGATGAGCCCCGAGCGCAGCGCGATGCCCCATTCGCCGTCGCCGTGGGCGTCGATCCAGCCGACCGGCCCGGCGTATCCGGCCCGGTCCATGCCCTCCAGCTCGCGGATGACCTTGATCGCGGTGTCGGTCGGGGTGCCGCCGACGGCCGCGGTGGGGTGCATGGCGGCGACCACGTCCAGCACCGACGCGCCGTCGGCCAGCCGGCCGCTGACGTGGCTGGCCAGGTGCTGGACGTTGGGCAGCATGAGCAGCTCGGGCTCGTCCGGGGTGGTGAGCGACGAGCATAGTGGGGCGAGGGTCTGGCGGACGGAGGCGATCGCGCATTCGTGCTCGTGCCGGTCCTTCGCCGAGGCGAGCAGCGCGGCCCCGCGGGCGACGTCGTCGGCCGGTCCGGTGCCGCGCGGGGTCGTGCCGGCCAGCACGAGCGACTCGATCTCCTGCCCGGTGCGCCGGATCAGCAGCTCGGGGGTGGCGCCGACCAGGCCCGCGACGGAGAACGTGTAGCACTCGGGGTAGCGGCGGGCCAGCCGGGCGAGCAGCAGCCGCACGTCGATGGGGCGTTCGGCGGTGGCGACGAGGTCGCGGGCGAGCACGACCTTCTCCAGCTCGCCGTCGCGGATGCGCTGGGCGGCGCGGGCCACGACATGCTCCCACTCGGGGGCGGAGAGGCTGCCGTCGCCGTAGCTGATGCGGCCGGGGTCGCGCAGGGGCGAGAAGGTCTGCAGCGGCGCTTCCCCGATGGTGGTCAGCCAGGCGTGGCCGTCGCGGCGGGCGAGCACCGCCTGCGGCACGACCAGGACCGAGCCGTCGGCGTCCTCGTCGAAGGTGAAGCTGCCGAAGGCGACGGGACCCGAGCCGGGGGTGCGGACGGCGTCGTCGACGTGCGCGTCGCCGAACACGCCGGCCAGCCACTGCCGTGCCCAGGCGAACCTGCCCGGCCCCGGCGGCACGGCGACCCTGGCGGCCTGGCCCCAGCCGACGAGTCCCTCGCCGTTCCTGATCCAGGCGTACGGCGCCGTGCTTGGCAGAGAGGCTAGCCCAGCCGACAGATTGCCGGGGTCGACCACGGGGGTGGTGCGAACCGGCAGCGGGCGGATTGTTCCGAGCGCGACACTCACTCAAGACATGCTATTCGCGACCTGAACATGTTCGACTCGGACCCCCGTGAATGGCACGTTACGGCCAGCGAACTCGGAAAAAACCGGACACCATGCGGGATTGGTCACAGCCTGATCATCTTCGGGCTGTCAAGCGGCCATATGAAGACGGTCCTGAAATGGCAGACCTTGCCTCGACGCCATAGTCCGCGCATGATCGGCTCTCTACCTTGGGGCCATGATCGCTCGCCTGGGCCCCATCCTCGCCGCGGCCGTCGTCCTGTCCGGTGCAGCTCCGGCGCAGGCCGCCGCGGAGCCCGTACCCGAGATCATGGTCGCGCTCGGCGACTCCGTCTCCAGCGGCTTCAACGCCTGCGGCTGGTACGTCTCCTGCACCTCCCGCTCGTGGTCGGCAGGTGACCACCGGGAGATCACCAGCCACTACCTCCGCCTGTCGAGGCTGTCTGGAACGCTCCACAAGCACAACCTCAACTACGCCGTCCCCGGCTCCACCAGCGCCGACCTGCTCGGCCAGGTGAAGAAGGCGGTCGCCGCCAAGGCCGACTACGTGACGATTCTCATAGGCGCCCAGGACGCGTGCGCGCGCACCGAGCAGGCCATGACTCCGGTGGCGACCTACCGGCAGCGCCTGGAGGCGGCGCTGGCCGAGCTGCGGGCCGGCATGCCCAGCGCACGGGTGCTCATCGCCAGCATCCCCGACCTGCGGCGGCTGTGGCAGGCGGGCCGGCGCAACCCGCTGGCCAGGACGTTCTGGACACTGGGCCGCATCTGCCCCACGATGCTGGCCAACCCGTCCTCCACCAAGCGGGCCGACACCGAGCGCCGCACCCGGGTGCGCGAGCGGGTGATCGCCTACAACCGGGCCGCCGCCCAGGCCTGCGCCGCCTACGGTCCCCGCTGCGACACCGACGGCGGCGCCGTGTTCACCTTTCCTTTCACCCTCGACCACGTCAGCAAGTGGGACTTCTTCCACCCGAGCGCGGCCGGGCAGCGGGCATTGGCCGAGCTGACGTTCACGAACGGCTTCGACTGGATCGACCCGCGTTAGCGGCACTGCGCCAGCATCGTCTTCTTGTCGGCCGCGGTGACCGGCACGTTGTACTTGAACGCGACCTGCGCGAAGCGAGTCACGTACGCGCAGCGGATGCGCCGCTGCGGCGGCAGCCAGCTCGCCGGCCCGGAGGCGTCCTTCTCCTCGTTGGCCTCGCCGTCGACCGGCAGCAGGTTGAGCGGGTCCTGGGCGAAGTCGAGCCGCTTGGACATGGGCCAGCGTGGCGCGCCCATGCGCCAGCCGTAGTTCAGCGGCACCACGTGGTCGACCTGCACCTCGTCGGCGTTGTCCTGGTGCCAGAAGATGGTCCTGCCCGTGTAGGGGTCGTCCAGGGTCATCGACACGACCTCGCAGGACGAGCCCTCCCGGTACGTCACGTCGCGGCCGTCGCGGGCCAGCAGGTCGTCGCGGGTGCGGCACCCGTTGCCCGCGTACGGCACGCCGGTCGCCGTGTCGGCCCAGTTCTCCCCGTACCGGGTGCGTTCGTAGCCGGTGTTGGGGCCTAAGCTCTTGACGCGCAGCCGCTGGATGAGGTCGCGCGCCTTGGCCTTGTCGGCGTCGGAGACGATGGGGGCCAGGCCGGGCAGCGTGCCGCTGACGTTGCCCAGCGGGCTGGCGGCGGTGGCCGGCGGGGTCTTGGTGGTGCCGACGAAGGAAACGACGATGACGGCTCCCGCGAGAAGGGCGATGGCGTCCTTCGTGCTCAACCGGTCCTCCGTGAGCTTGCCAGTTGTCTAGAGAAATTCCCGGCTTCCACCGTTTTGACACGGGGAGAGTTGTGTGACTGATCGACTCGGACGCCGATCTTCACGTTCCCGCGCAGCGCCGGTGACGGTCGCCCGCCTGGCGGGAGGCGGAGTTAACGTGTAATCCTGTAAGCAAAGGAGGGAAGCACGTGATGGCGGATCCCCTCGACGCCTACTCGCGCGTCGTCTCTTCCGTGGCGGCCGAGGTGCTGCCGAAGGTGGCCAGCGTGCGGGCCGGCCGGGGCAGCGGGTCCGCGGTGGTCTTCACCGCCGACGGGTTCCTGCTGACCAATGCGCACGTCGTCGGTTCCTCTCGTGCCGGCACGGTCGCGTTCGGCGACGGCACCTCGGGTGACTTCGTGGTGGTGGGTCGCGATCCGCTGTCGGATCTGGCCGTGATCAGGGCGCAGATGGCCACGCCGGCACCCGCCGTGCTCGGCGACAGCGACGAGCTGGTCGTCGGGCAGCTGGTGGTGGCCGTGGGCACGCCGCTCGGGCTGGCCGGGTCGGTGACGGCCGGGGTGGTGTCGGGGCTGGGCCGGTCGTTGCCCGCACGCAGCGGGTCCAACGTCCGGCTGATCGAGGACGTGATTCAGACCGACGCGGCGCTCAACCCGGGCAACTCCGGCGGGGCGCTGGCCGACTCGCGGGCGCGGGTGGTCGGGATCAACACGGCCGTGGCGGGGATCGGCGTGGGGCTGGCCGTGCCGATGAACAGCACGACCCGCTCCATCATCGCCGCGCTGATCAGGGACGGCCGGGTCCGGCGGGCGTTCCTCGGGCTGGTGACGTCGCCGGCGCCGCTGCCCGAGCAGCTGCGGCGGCGTACCGGGCAGGACGGGGCGCTGCGCGTGGTCGAGGTGGTGCCGGGCTCGCCCGCCGACCAGGCCGGGCTGCGGGCGGGCGACCTGGTGCTGAGCGCGGGCCGCAGCCCGGTGGGCGATGCGCAGAGCCTGCAGCGGCTGATGTTCGCCGACGCGATCGGGCGGCCGCTGCCGATCACCGTCTATCGCAACGGGGCGCTGGTCGACGTCATTGCCGAGCCGGTGGAGTTGACGGGCTCTGGAGTGTGAGGTCGGACTCGGACATGGTGCCGGACTCGGGCGCGTCGGACATGGTGCCGGACTCGGGCACGTCGGACATGGTGCCGGACTCGGGCTCGGCCGGTGGCTGGGGTCTGACGTAGGTTCCGTTCCGGCGGGCCAGGAGCTCGGCCAGCAGCGCGTCCCACTTCTGCCCGATCACGTCCGGGTCGTAGGTGTGCGCCGTCTCCAGCGCCCGCGCGGCCAGGTCCCTGCGCAGTTGCTCGTCCTCGATGACCCGGTTGATGGCCTCGGCCAGGTTGGCGTTGGTACGCGGCTTGACCAGCAGCCCGTCCACCTCGTGCGTGATCATCTCCTTGGGGCCGTGCGGGCTGTTGAAACTGACGATCGCCAGTCCCTTGGCCATGGCCTCGAGGATCGTCATCGGGAAGCCCTCGTGGCGGGAGCTGAGCACGTAAATGGAGGCCTTCTCGAGCTCGGCCCCCACGTCGGAGGTGGGGCCGGGCAGCTCGACCTTGCCCTCGAGCCCGGCGTCGATGATCTGCTGGCGCAGGTTGTCCTCCTGCGGGCCGGCGCCGAAGACCCGCAGCTTCCAGTCCGGGTGGGCGGCGGCGACGCTCTCCCAGGCGGTGATGAGCCGGTGGAAGCCCTTGATGCGGGTCAGGCGGCCGACCGCGATGGCGACCTTGGCGTCGAGCTTGGCCACGTCGCCCGACATGGGCGGCACGGCGTTGGGGATGCGTGCCAGCTTGCGAGGCTTCTTCGGCAGCGTCTCACGGTAGTCGCGCAGGTCGGCCTTGGTGAGGGTGACCAGGGCGTCGAGGCGGCGGTAGCGCCACTTGATGAGCTCCTGGATCGGCTCGGCCTGGGTGCGCAGCGCCACGTGCTCCTGCCCGATCGTGATGACGCCGGGCGGCGTCAACTGGGCCATCGCCAGGTTGAGCCCCGGCCGGGTGGCCATCAGCACGCCGCTGTCGAGGGAGCGGATGTAGCGGGCCAGCTTGAGGTCGGTCCACAGGTTGAAGCGGTGGAAGGCCGACTCCTCCTTGGGGATCAGCCTGCTGGGCAGCTTCGACAGCACCGCGCGCAGCGGGTCGGGGCTGGGATTGAGCCGGTCGTCGAGGAAGTGGAACCTGACCCGCGGGTCGATCGGGAAGAACGGCTCCTCGGCCTCCTTCAGGATGCTCACGATCTCCACGTCGTGCTCTTTGGCCAGATAGCTCGCCAGGTTGAACACGGTCCTGATCGTGCCGCCCATGCCGTAGGCGTGCAGCAGCAGGATGCGGATCCGCTGCGTGGAGGGCGGCGGCGCGTTGCGCGCCCTGCGCCGGTTGTACCCCCGATAGAGCCGGACCGCGGCCGACTTTCCCTTGCGTGCCAGTGCGCGCACCTGACATGTCCCCCTTTAGGACCAAGAAGTGAACAACACACGTGGCCGGCGACAAAAGTCATGCCTTTGCCACCGGCCATTGTCTCGCGTCGGCGGAGTGCACCGTTCATCCCCTATGCGCTTTCCCCACCTCTGATCGTTAGACGCCCGCTACGCACCTAAGGTTGCATTCGCGGCCTATGTGAGGGATCGGGAGTGTGCGGGGGTCGCTCGGCCAGCAGCTCGAGCGCGATGTCGATGGCCTGCTCCAGCTGCGTGTCCACGCCCCGCGCGTAGTCCTGCGGGGTGATGTCGACCTCGATGTCCGGGTCGGTGCCGTAGTTCTCCACCTGCCAGCCGACGTCGTCGAAGGCGAAGGAGAACTCCGGCTGCGTCGTCACGGTCCCATCGGCCAGCTGGTGCCGCGGCCAGATCCCGATGACCCCGCCCCACGTGCGCTTGCCGACCAGCGGGCCCAGCTTCAGCACCTTGAAGGTGTGGCTGAAGATGTCGCCGTCGGAGCCCGCCCATTCGTTGGTGATGGCCACCAGCGGACCACGCGGCGACTGCGGCGGGTACGGCTCCGTCGCCCCCCACCTCGGGTAGTCGTAGCCGAGCCGGCGCCGGGACAACTTCTCCAGCAGCAGCGCCGACACGTGCCCGCCGCCGTTGAACCGCACGTCCACGATGAGCGCGTGGCGGTCGTACTCGGCCAGGAACCCGCGGTGGAACTCGCCGAACCCGTCCGTCCCCATGTCGGGGACGTGCAGGTAGCCGACCCGGCCGGCGGAGCGCTGGTGGCATCGGGCGCGATTGAGGTTGACCCAGTCGCGATAGCGAGCCGGCTGCTCGTCGGCGATCGCCCGCACGGTGACCGTGAAGACCCGTTGCTCGCGGCGCAGGGTCAGCTCGACCTCCTCGCCGGCCTGGTTCACCAGGCGCTCGTTCGGCGTGGCCGCCGTGCCGATGGGCGCGCCGTTGATCGCCAGGACCGCGTCGCCCGGGCGTACGTCCACGCCGAGCCGGCGCAGCGGCGAGGTGGCCGCGGGATCCCACGGGTCGCCGGTGACGACGGCGCGGATGTGGTAGACGCCGTCGCGGTAGTCCCAGTCGACGCCGAGCTTGCCCTGGGTGTATTCGGGGCCGGGCCGGTATTCGCCGCCGCTCTCGTAGGCGTGGCTGGTGGCCAGCTCGCCGTGCAGCTCCCACAGCAGGTCGGAGAACTCGCCCCGGGTCGTGACCCGGTCCACCAGCGGATGGTAGCGGTCGTACACGGCCGGCCAGTCCACCCCCGCCATGTCCTCGCTCCAGAAGTTCTCCCGCTGCAGCCGCCATGCCTCGCGGAACATCTGCCGCCACTCCGTCTCCGGGCACACCGACACCTTGACGCGCGACAGGTCGACCCAGCCGCTCGCGCGCCCCGGGCGCTCGTCGTCCCCCTCCGGCGCCTCGCCGGCCTTGACCACCCGCAGCCTGGACCCCGCCCGGTACAGCAGTGTCTTGTGGTCGCGGCCCAGCTCGAAGTCGGTGACGCCGTCGGCGAAGGTCTCCTTCTTGCCCTTGGCGAGGTCGTACAGATGCAGCGTGTTCTCACCCTCCGGGTGGCTGGCGAGGATCAGCACCTTGCCCTTGAGCCCGGCCAGCCGCTCATAGCGGCCTTCGGCCAGGGGGAACGCCGTGACGCGGCGGGCCAGCCCGTCGACGTCCACATGCAGCGGTCCCGGCTCCTCGCCGTCGTCCTCGTCCTCCTTCTCCTCCAGCGGGCGCGGCTCGCGCACGAACGGGTCCGGCGCGTCCGCGCGCAGCGCCACCGCGTACGGGCGGGTGCCCAGCGGGAAGCCCAGGTCGAACTGGAGCTGGTCGTAGACGGGGGAGAAGGTCCGCTGGCCGATGAAGTACAGATAGCGGCCCCGCGGGTCGAACGCCGGCCGTGAATCCTTGAGCACCGGCTCGGTGGCCTGCACAGTCAGCCCCGTCTCCGGGTGGTGCAGCTTGATCGCGGTGGTCTGGGCGTTGAGCGGGGCCGCGTAGGCCAGCCACCGGCCGTCGTGCGACCAGGCCAGGTCCTCGGGCGAGCCGTGCGGGTTGGCCTCGACCAGGTCGGAGCGGCCCGTGACCAGGTCGAGCAGGTGCAGCTCGAGACGGTGGTTGACGATCGCCATCCGGTCGTGCGCCGGGTCGGGGACGAGGGCGTTGATCCGGCCCAGCCGGGCGACCTCCGTGCCGGGGCCGCCCTCGCCGCCCTCGAGGATCACCAGTTTCTCCTCGTCGCTGTCGTCGCTGGCCGCCGCGATCAGCCGCGCGCCGTCGTTGAGCCAGGTCAGGCACCGGTAGCGGACGCCGTCCTCCGCGCCGTGCTGGTGGACCGGGCCCTCCCAGTTCGCCATCGCGTACGCCTTGCCGCGCGCCGTGATCGCCAGCGCGCTGCCATCCGGACTCAGCGTGGCGTTGTCGAGGTAGTCGGCGGCCTCCACGAAGCGGCGGTTGCGCTGCGTGCGGGAGCTGGCCAGCCGCACGTCGAGCCGGCGCGGCCGCTCGCCGGGGTCCAGCAGGTACAGCTCCGCGCCCGCGTGGTAGACCAGCCGGTGCCCGTCGCCCGACAGGTTGCGCGCGTAGTAGTCGTCGTGGTGGGTGTGCTTGCGCAGGTCCTGGCCGCCGGGGTCGCAGGAGTAGACGTTGCCGACGCCCTCGTGGTCGGAGAGGAAGCACACCCGGCCGTCGCTCCAGCAGGGCGAGGCGAGGTTGCCGGGCAGCCTGATCAGCCGCCGGAACTCGCCCTCGCCGTCCGGGTCGATCCACAGGTCGCCGACGGTGCCGCCGCGGTAGCGCTTCCAGCGGGCGGGGTCGGCGGTGTTGCGGCCGAGCACGATCATGCCGCCGGGACCGTACGCGATCGAGTTCGCCGGGCCGTACGGCAGCCGCTCCGGCACCCCGCCGGGCGCCACCCGGTGCAGCCACTTACGGCCTTCGAACGGCTGGGCGGCGTCGCTGGCGTACAGGACGCGGCCCTCGGGGTCCCAGCCGGTCACCGTGCAGCGGGCGCCGTGGAAGGTCACCCGGCGGGCCGCGCCGCCGTCGGCCGGCATGACGTACACCTCTTCCGGGCCCTCCTCCCGGCCGACGAACGCCAGCTGGTCGCCGCGCGGCGAGATCCGCGGATAACCGGCCTCGGCGAGCCCGGCGGTCAGCCGGAAGGCCCGCCCGCCCTGGGCGGAGACCATCCACAGGTCGTCTTCGGCGGCGAAGACGACGACGTCGTGGAAGACGGCGGGGAAGCGCAGGTAGGCGGACATGGCAGCAGCTCCACGGTCGATCGGACAGCTAGGGGCGCCCCCCGGTTGTCCGATCATGTCACCCGGCGGGGGGGGGGGGGGGGGGGGGCCCCCCCCCCCGCCGGTTCCAGGTCATCCCTCGTCCGAGGGCTTCCTGGTCTCCTTCTTCGTCTCCTTGGCCTGCCTGCTGGTCTTGATGGCCTGTCGCTTCGACTTGCCCGACTTGGCGGCGGGTTTCTTCTTCGTGTCTGCCATGGGAATTCCCCCCTGTACGGACGAGGTGCCCAATTGGTACACCAAGCTCGTTAATACCCATCTAACGTCGAAAATCGACCGTCTAGCGGCGAAAAGCGACATACCGCCTATCTGGTGGGCCGGTCGCCGGCCGGCTCGGACCACCACACGCCCTCGCCGTGCGACAGGCCCGGCAGCCGCTGCTCGAACGCGTGCACCACGGCCGCCGGGATCTCACCCGTGATCACCCAGGTGTCCTCGCGTCGCGCCGTGCCGTCGAGCTCGCCGCCGAGCGCCGCCAGCGCGCCCGTCACCGCGCTGAACGCCTCCAGCGGGATCTCGACCTCGAAGCGATGGCACGGCTCGTACACCGTGGTGCCCGACCGGCGCAGCGCCCGCATGAGCACAAGCGGGGTGCGACCGCGGAAGTCGGCCGCGACGGTGGTCGGCGCGTCGTAGCCGGTCCTGGTCAGCGTGACCACGACGTCGGTGACCGGCCAGCCGTGCGGGCCGGCGCGCAGCGTCAGGCGTACGCTCTCCTCGATCGCCCGGTGGAAGGCCTGCGGCAGCGACCCGAGATCGACCTCCAGCCGGTAGCCGACGCCCGAGCCTGGCGCGGCCGGCTCCACCCGCAGGCCGACGGTCGCCATGAACGGGTTCGGGCCGTGCCGCTGGATCTCCTCGACGGCCTCGCCCGCGCCCGAAGGGCGCTCGAAGTAGACGGGCCGGCTCGGCTCGAACACCGCCTCGACGCCGAACTCCCTGGCCAGGGTCTCGCCGATGACCTCCTTCTGCACCTCCCCGTACAGCAGGACCGACGTCTCGCCACCCGCCAGCGTGCGCGTGCTGATCAACGGGTCCTGCTCGGCGAGGGTCACCAGAGCGGCATGCAGGCGGGGCTCGTGGCCGGGCACCCGGGGCCGCACGACCGTCTCCAGGCTGGGCGGGCTGAAGTGCGCCGTCCCGCCGGTGCGGGGTGGCTCGCCGACGTGGTCGCCGACGCGGATCTCCGGCACGCCCCACACCTTGACGATGTCGCCCGCCCTCGCCTGGCGCTGCTCCGGCGCGCCGGCGACGGTCAGCGCGGTCAGGCGGCCCTCGTAGGCGCCGCCGCGCTGCCGGGCGCGGTGGAAGGTGAGGTGCTCGCGCGGCCGCAGCACCCCGGCGCGTACCCGCAGGTAGGCGGCCTTCTCGCCGGACGGGGCGCGCTCGATCGCGAAGACGGTCGCCGTCCCTGGACGGTCGTCGTCGCCGTCCGGCCGGCGGACGGGCGGCAGCAGGCCGGCGATGGCGTCCAGGAGGTCGCCGACGCCCTGGCCCGTGATCGCCGATCCGTACACGACCGGATGCGCCACCCCGTCGGCGCACTGCCGGGCCAGTGCCGCGCGCACCTGCGCCAGGTCGGGGGTCTTGCCGTCGACGAGCGACTCCAGCAGCCCGTCGTCCCGCTCGGCCAGGACCTCGGCCGCCTCCTCCACCCGCTCGGCCGGCAGGCCGTGCGTGGTGGCGGCCGTGCGGCCGATGTCGCGCACGGTGTTCAGCGCGACGCTGTACGGCGAGAGCCGCCGGCGGATGTCGGCGAGCACCTCCCGCTCCCTGGCGCCCATCCGGTCGATCTTGTTCACGAAGATCAACGTGGGCAGGCGCATCTTGCGCAGGGTCGTCATCAGGACCCGGGTGTGCGGCTGGACGCCCTCGACGGCCGACAGCACCAGCACGGCGCCGTCAAGGACGCCGAGCGCCCGCTCCACCTCGGCCACGAAGTCGGCGTGGCCGGGCGTGTCCACCAGGTTGACCCGCAGGTCACCGAGGCGGAAAGAGGCGACGGCCGTGCGGATCGTGATGCCGCGCCGGCGTTCGATCTCGCCGGTGTCGGTCTGCGTGCTGCCGTCGTCGACGCTGCCGAGCCGGGGGATGACGCCGGTCTCGAACAGCAGCCGCTCAGTGAGACTGGTCTTGCCCGCGTCTACATGCGCGAGGATGCCGATGTTGAGGATGTGCATGGATGCTGGAGCCCTCGAGAACTCTCGTGCCAATGGGGCGCTGGGAGAATCCGGGGCGGCCTCGCATCACATGCTCCTGGTAGTCGGGCCTGCAGGTCCCGGCCATCGTGCCATCGATGGACTCGCGGATGCGAGCGATTTAAGCCCGGCGCGCGTGTCGGCCGTCGGCCCTCAAGGGGGACCGCCCGACCGGCCCGGGTGCCGGCCGGGCGGACGGCGTCACAGCAGGCGGAGCTGCTCCGGGGCCGGCGCGGCCGCGGCAGGGCGGGGTGGGAGGCGGCGGGCCATCGCCGGGGTGGCGCGGCCGACGCCGAAGCGCTCGGCCAGCTCCTTGACCTGCGACGTGATCCGTTGCTGGTAGGCCTTCGGCGCGTAGGCGCCCCGCCCGTAGAGCTCCAGGTAACGCGGCACCAGACGGGGGTGCTCCCGCGACAGCCAGGTCAGCCACCACTCCCGCGCCCCCGGCCGCAGGTGCAGCACGATCGGGGCGATGTGGGTGGCGCCCGCGTCGGCGATCTCCTTCACCGTACGTTCGAGCTGAGCGGGGGAGTCGGTGAGGTAGGGCAGGATCGGCGCCATCAGCACGCCGCACGCGATGCCGTTGTCGTTGAGCGTGGCGCAGACCTCCAGCCGCCGGCGCGGGTTGGGCGTGCCGGGCTCCACCGCCCGCCACATCTCCGGATCGACGAACCCGGCCGACACGTTGGCGCTCACCTCGGTCACGCCGGCCGCCTCGGTGAGCAGGTCGAGGTCGCGCAGGATCAGCGTGCCCTTGGTGAGGATCGAGAACGGGTTGGCGGCGTCGCGCAGCGCGGCCAGGATTCCGCGCATCAGCCGGTAGCGGCCCTCGGCACGCTGGTAACAGTCGACATTGGTGCCCATGGCGATGTGGTGGCCGCCCCAACGGGGCGAGGCGAGCTCCTTGCGGGCCAGCTCGGCGGCGTTGACCTTGACGACGATCTTGGAGTCGAAGTCCGCTCCGGCATCCAAATCCAGATACTCGTGCGTTTTTCGGGCAAAACAGTAAATGCAGCTATGGCTGCATCCGCGGTACGGGTTGATCGTGTACTCGAACGGCACCCGGCTTGCGGCCGGGACGCGGTTGACGATGGACCTGGCCCGGATCTCGTAGAAGGTCATGCCCGTGAACTCGGGCGTGTCGAAGGTGCGGGTGACCGCGCCGCGGGCGAAGAGCGGCGCGGCAGGATCGTCCTCGGCAGGCCCTGTCAGGCGCAGGTTGTCCCAGCGCATGACATGATTAGAACAAAAGTTCGAGCTTGATCGCAAATGGAAAAGAGGGTGCAATTACCTAGTCAGGCTGGGGCTAATGATCTTCATGGTTGGGCAGAAAGACGCCACAGAGCTTGCGTTCCGGAGGTGCACCCATGGCCTGGTCGCAGGACGAGGAGCGGATGCTGGCCCAGATCGAGCAGCACCTCGTCGAGGACGATCCGCGACTCGTCGCACGGCTGGAGTCGTTCAACGAGCGGGTCCGTCGCAGCGAGGCGAGGTCGACAGGGCAGTCCGAAGGCCGGCGACGGCCGCGCCGCTCGACGGTCATCATCCTGATCAGCTGGTTGCTCATCGCCACGCTGGTCGCCACTCTTCTGATCATGGTTCTCCGTCACGACGCCGCCGCGCTCGCCTTCGCGCTCTGAGCGTCACCCCGTCGTCCACGCGCGCTGGACGACGTCGTAGCCGATCACGGTGATCCCTTCTCGCCGCAGCAGCTCGCGCGCCTGGGGTGAGGTGAGGAACGCGTAGTCGCTCCGGCGGACCCGCCATCCGTGCGGATCGACCGTGCGCGACTCCTCGCCGCCCAGGGCGGGATGCACGGCCCACTCGCTCAGGCCCGGCGGCAGGTCACGCAGCCGCTGCGCGTACGCGGCCGCCTTGGCGTCCAGGTCCAGCGCGAAGCTGTCCAGGAAATCGTGGTCGAGGGCCGGCAGGCCGCGGGCGCCCAGCAGTGTGCGCGCGGGGTCCAGCCAGGCCCGCACCGCCAGGCCGTACTCGCCGGCCAGGGCCGCGGTCAGCTCGAACACGTCCTCGCGCCCGCCGTCGGCCAGGCAGTGCCAGTCCAGATGGACCGGCGTCAGCCCCGCGTCGAGCACAGCGTGAATCTGCGCGCGGAACTCGGTCTCGACCTCGTCGATCCTGGCGCGGGCGAGGAGTTCGGGGATGCGGTCTGGGGTGTGGAGCCGGCCCATCTCGTCGAGCAGCGACGGCACCTTCTCCCGGCCGCTGAGCGGCCCCCAGGGATGGCCTGGCAGCTCGCACACCAGGGTCAGGTGGATGCCGAAGGGGAGCTCCGGACGCTCGCGCAGGAGGCTCATGGCATGGTCCGCGGCGGGGCACGGCGTCATCAGGCTGCACGAGGCGGCGATCCCGTCCTCGATCGAGCGGACGACGGCCTCGTTGACGTCCCGGTACATGCCGAAGTCGTCGTTGTTGACGATCAGCAGGCGTGCGTCCGGCGGGAATCCCAGCAACGCGCTGGAGGATCGTGCAGGCATGCCCTCAGCGTGATCACCGTGAAGGATCTGCACAAACGATTTTCAGTGGAGCCCGCGCTTGCCCGGCGTCCAGAACGGCTTGACCTTGATCGATGTACGTGCCCAATTGCGCTCCCGTACGAGATAGTCCCTGATCATCTGGCACGTCCGTGCCTCACCGGCGAGGTAGGCGGCGCCGGCGTTGCCCGGGAGGGCCAGGGCGGCGACCGCGGCGAGCAGCGTCCGTGAGGAGGCGGCGGGCGCCCCTGCCCGATGCACCCGGTGCAGCTCGTGCAGCCCCGGCATGGGCGGATCGTGCTCGGGGGAGTCGCTCTCCAGCACGCCGTGCACACGCGCCCGCGGCCCCAGGGCGCGGATCATCGGGCCGAACGCCGCGCTCGCCGTCTCCTCGCCGGCGAACAGGTGGAACGGCGCCTCGTCGCGGGTGAAGAAATCGCCGCGCGGCCACCAGAAGGTCACCGGATCGCCGGGCGCCACCTCGCGCGCCCAGCGCAACCCGATGCCGTCCCCTCCGTACAGGTGCGCCCGCAGCTCCAGGCCCCGCCGGTCGGGATCCAGCTCCCAGATCGTGTACGTGCGCAGCGTGTCGGCGGGGCGCAGGATCCCCTGCACCGACAGCGGGTCGTTGAGCTGCACCCTGATGTGCTGGCCCGGCCGGTAGGGGAAGGCGATCGGCACGCCGGTCTCCAGGCGGATGCGGCGCATCGTGGGCGTGACGAGCTCGGCCTCGGTGACCGTCGCCGTCATGACGTACTTGGCGAAGGCGCCCGCGAGCGGATTGCGCGTCCTGCTCATCCCGAGATCTCCTTTATGCCAGTAAGTTTGTTTAGAGTCATTAAGGAAACATAGATGCTCTAGGATGTCAACGGACGTGTCGGGAAGGGAGAACGATGGTCGCGCAGGGCAGGCGTGCGAGAGTCCGGCAGGCGACGCTGGCGGAGATCCGCGCGACCGCGCGCAAGCTGCTGATCGAGCAGGGGTCGGCCGCCGTGACGATCAACGCCGTGGCCAGGGAGATGGGGATGAGCGGGCCGGCCCTCTACCACTACTACGCCGGTCACGAGGAGCTGGTCGGGGCGGTCACCGTGGACTTCATCCGCGAGCTGACCGAGGCCATGGAGACGGCGCGGGAGGCGTGCCCGCCGGGGGATCACGGCCGGCGGCTGCTGGCGACCTGCCGGGCGATGCGGACGTGGGCGATCACGCACCGGGCGGAGTTCGGCTGGGTGTTCGCCAGCCCGATCACCGGCGAGCGGCGGCCGGACTCCCCGCGCGAGCTGGCCGGCCACGACTTCGGGCAGGTCTTCCTGGAGGAGGTCGCGGCGTTGTGGAAGAGCCGGCCGTTCCCCGTGCCCGCCGAGCTGGACCCGTCCATCAGGGAGCAGCTTCGGGCGTACTCGGCCTCGCCCGGGCACGAGCTGCCCGTGGAGGCCGTGCACGTCGTCCTGTCGTGCTGGATCAGGCTGTACGGCCTGCTCTGCATGGAGGTGCTCAACCAGCTCGACTTCGCCTACACGGACCTGGAGCCGGTCTTCGAGGAGTGCCTGCGGGAGCTCGCCCCGAGGCTGGGACTCGACTACGAGGCCGCGACGTCCTGAACGCGCACGACCGGCTCGTGCCGCACCGGGAAGTTGACCGAGGAGGCGATGAAGCACGCCTTGTGGGCGTCGGCGTGCAGGCGGGTGGCGGTCTCGGCCATCTCCGGCGCGGCCACGGTGACCTCCGGGCGCAGGACGACCTCGGTGAAGTGGCCGCCGTCCGCGGTCTCGGCCATGGTGCCCACGGCGCGGTCGACGTACGCGGTGACCACGACGCCCGCCACCGAACACAGGTGCAGGAACCACAACATGTGGCACTGCGACAGCGAGCCGACCAGCAGCTGCTCAGGGTTCCAGCGCGCAGGGTCGCCGCGGAAGGCGGGGTCGGAGCTGCCCGGGAGGGTCGGCGGGCCGTCGGCCGACAGCTCGTGGTCGCGGCCGTAGTCGCGGTAGCCGCTGGTGCCGGTGCCCTTGTTGCCGGTCCAGGTCACGACCGTCGGGTAGGTGTGCAGGCGTGTCATGCGTGCTCTTCCTTGTCGCGTCGGGTGGTGGTGCGGGTGTCGAGGACGTGGGCGCGGGCGATGGCACCGGCGTCCTCGGGGCGCCCGCCGGCGATCGCGGTCACCAGCCGCTCGTGCTGAGCCGACACGTGCGCCGGCCGGGACGGCGGGACGAGCGAGTGCAGGGTGGACACCTGGATCTGGTCCCAGATCCGCTCCAGCGCCCGCAGGGCCATCGCGTTGCCCGCCAGCTCCGCGATCGTGCGGTGGAAGCGCCGGTTGAGCCGCACAGCGTCGGCGAGGCGTCCTTCGGCCGTGGCGGTCGCGGTCAGCGTCGCGACCTCGCGCAGCGCCCGCAGGTCCGCGGGGGCGATGCGGCCCTCGCGCTGGCGGGCGGCGGCCAGCTCGGCGGTGAGCGCCTCCAGCGCGGCCCGCACCTGGTAGGCCTCGTCCAGGTCGTCCGCTTCCAGCGCCACGACCACCACGCCGCGGCCGGCCGGGCGGACGAGGCCGTCGGCGGCCAGCATGCGCAGGGCCTCGCGCACCGGAGTACGGCTCATCTCCAGGGTCGCCGCGGCCTCCATCTCGGTGAGCCGCGCGCCGGGCGGGTAGGAGCCGTCGAGGATGAGCTCCCGCAGGCGGCTGCACGCGACGTCGGTCTGCATATGTGAAAGCTTTGCATACATTGCATGCAAAGTCGACTCGCTTGACCTCAAGCTTGGTTGAGTTCCTACGGTCGGGACCATGACGGAAAACGTGGTTATCCGAGCGGGACGCCGGGAGTGGGCCGGTCTTGCCGTGCTCATCCTGCCGACCCTGCTGCTGTCCATTGACGTGACCGTGCTGCATCTGGCCGTGCCGATGCTCAGCGCCGACCTGCGGCCCAGCGCGTCCCAGCTGTTGTGGATCAACGATGTGTACGGGTTCCTCATCGCAGGGTTCCTCATCACCATGGGCGCGATCGGTGACCGGATCGGGCGCAAGCGGCTGCTCTTGATCGGCGCGACCGCGTTCGCCGTGGCGTCGGCCCTGGCCGCGTACGCGCCGAGCGCCGGCCTGCTCATCGTCGCCCGCGGCCTGCTCGGCATCGCCGGCGCGACGCTGATGCCGTCCACGTTGTCGCTGATCCGCACCATGTTCCGCGACCCCGCCCAGCGGACGGTGGCCATCAGCCTCTGGATGACGGGCTTCACCGGCGGCATGGTGATCGGCCCGCTGGTGGGCGGAGCTTGCTGGAGAGCTTCTGGTGGGGGTCGGTGTTCCTGCTGGGCGTGCCGGTGATGGCGGTGCTGCTGGTGGCGGGGCCCTGGCTGCTGCCGGAGTACCGGGACCCGGCCCCGGGGCGGCTGGACCTGGTCAGTGTGGCGCTCTCGCTGGCCGCTGTCATCTCGGCCATCTACGGGATCAAGGAGATCGCCGCGTACGGGCCCGGCGCGGGGCCCGCGGCGGCCGTCGTGGCCGGTGTCGTCCTGGGTGCGGTGTTCGTCCGGCGGCAGCGGCGGCTGGCGGCCCCGCTGCTGGACCTGAAGTTGTTCGCCGAGCGCCGGTTCAGCGCCTCGCTGGGCGCTCTGATGCTGGTCATCCTGGTCGGGCCGGGGATCATGCTGCTGACGGCGCAGTACATGCAGCTGGTGGCCGGCCTGACGCCGCTGCAGGCGGGGCTGTGGTCGCTGCCGCAGGCCGCGTCGCTCGTTCTGGGATTCACGGCCGCGCCGGCGCTGGCCCGGCGGATCAGGCCCGCGTCGGTCATGGCCGGGGGTCTGGTGGTGTCCGCGGCCGGAATGGGCCTGCTGGCGGCCGCGAGCGGGACGTCGGGTCTGGCGTTCGTCGTGACCGCGCAGGTGCTGTTCTTCTTCGGCGCGGCGCCTCTCATGGTGCTGGGCACCGACATGGTCGTCGGGTCCGCCCCGCCCGAGCGCGCGGGGGCGGCCTCCGCCCTGTCGGAGACGGTGCAGGAGTTCGGCGGTGCTCTGGGGCTGGCGGTGTTCGGCTCGATCGCGGCGGCCGTGTACCGGGCGCGGATGACCGTGCCCGAGGGGGTGCCGGCCGGGATCGGTGAGGAGGCCCGCGACACGCTCGGGGCCGCGGCCGCCGCGGCCGCGCGGCTGTCCGATCCGGCCGCCACCGCGCTGCTCGACTCCGCGCGGGCCGCCTTCACCGGCTCCCTGCAGGTCACGGCTGTCGTGGGGGCGATTCTCGTGGCCTTCACGGCGGCTCTGACAGCCGTCGTCATGCGCCCGCTGTCTGCCGCGGCCCCGCCGGCCCAGCAGGAGCAGAAGGTGGATCAGACGGTCTGATCCGGACCCTTGCGCCCTCATGCTCGCATACGTATATTCGTAGACGAGTATTCGTGAGCGGGGGTGATGAGGGATGGCGAAGCGGCGGCCGGTTGCGAACCTGCTGGCTCTGGCCGTGCTGACCGTGGTCGTCCAGCGCCCCATGCACCCGTACGAGATGGCCTCGGTCCTGCGAGCACGCGGCAAGGACCAGGACATGCCGATCAAATGGGGATCCCTCTACACCGTCGTCCGCAACCTGGAGAAACACGGCCTGCTGGAGGCGGTGGAGAGCACCCGGCAGGGCGCCCGCCCCGAGCGGACCGTCTACCGCATCACCGACGCCGGGCGGGAGGAGGCCGAGGACTGGACCCGCGAGCTGCTGTCCACCCCGCGGCCCGAGCCCTCGTCCTTCGAGGCCGGCCTGTCGGTGATGGGCGGTCTCGGCCCCGGCGAGGTGGCGCCGCTGCTGCGGCAGCGGCTGGAGCTGCTGGAGCGGCGGATCGAGGCCGACCTGGCGGATCTGGAGCGGGAGCGGCGCGAGCTGCCGAGGCTGTTCCTGCTCGAATCCGAGTACGCCCTGGCGATGCGGGAGGCGGAGGCCGGTTGGGTGCGTTCGCTGCTGGCCGAGCTGGAGGCAGGCACGTTTCCCGGCCAGGACGCCTGGCGCGCCTATCGCGAGAGCGGCCGGCTGCCCGCCGACGTGGAGCACCTCGCGGAAAGGGGCCGGCCGAGCGAATGAAAGACCCGGCGGCGGGTGCTGGCACACCGGCCGCCGGGTGAGACCTCGTACCGAAAGAACCGCGGAGCGGACCCCGGCCACGAGATGGCACTGGCAACAATAGCCGGGCTCCCTCCACGGACCGAACCATGGGGAGCCATCATGATCACTCTCGACACCGTGACGTCGTCGAAGGACGGCACCACGATCACCTACCACCGGCTGGGCACCGGCCCGGGGCTCGTTCTCCTGCACGGGGCCATGCAGACCGGCCACAGCAACATCGAGCTGGCCCAGGCCCTGTCGACCGACTTCACCTGCTACGTCCCCGACCGCCGGGGCAG
Organism: Nonomuraea turcica; assembly: GCF_030718205.1. Classification (GTDB taxonomy): domain Bacteria; phylum Actinomycetota; class Actinomycetes; order Streptosporangiales; family Streptosporangiaceae; genus Nonomuraea. Next base: position 468,001 of record NZ_JAUZQF010000005.1, on the reverse strand, counting down.
GGGCCGCAGCGGCCCGGCGGGCCCGGACTACGGCCTCCAGCGGGAGGTCGAGGACCTCGACGCGCTGCTCACGGTCACCGGCGCGCACCACGTCGCCGGCGTCAGCTCGGGCGCGATCATCGCGCTGCGCACCGCGCTCGCCCGGCCCGAGCTGCGCAAGGTCGTCGCCTTCGAGCCGCCGCTGGACATCGACGGCTCCAACCCGACCGGGTGGCTGGACCGCTTCGACCGGGAAATCGCCGCGGGCCGCATCCCGGCGGCGCTGGTCACCGGCATGCGCGCCACGCGGATGGGGCCACCGATCTTCAACGTCATGCCGCGAGCGTTACTGGAGCTGCTCACGGCCATGATGGTGAAAAACCAGGACAAGGCCGCCAACGGTGGGGAACCGACGTTCCGTGACCTGGCGCCGACACTGCACAACGACGCCCAGATCGTGGCGGAGACCTCCGGCGACCTGGAGGTCTACGGCGCGGTGAGTGCCGAGGTGCTGCTGCTCGGCGGCACGAAGAGCCCGGCGTACCTGAGGTCGGCGCTCACCGCGCTGCAGAGGGTGCTGCCGCGCGCCCGCCGCGTGGACATGGCCGGCCTCGACCACAGCGCCACCTCGAACGCCGCGATGCGGGGCAACCCGGAGCGGGTGGCGGAGGAGATCCGCCGTTTCCTCACAACCCCTTGAGGAACGCCGCCGCCACGGGGGCGGCCACCTTGCCGCCCCCGCCGCCGCCCTCCACGACCACCGCGAACGCCACATCCCCCTTGAACCCCACGAACCAGGCGTGGCTGTCGAGCTTCTCCCCGGTGCCGTATTCGGCCGTGCCGGTCTTGCCGTGCGTGCCGGCGGGCAGCCCCGCCGACTTGGCGGTGCCCTTGGTGACGACGGCCGCCATCATGGCGTGCAGCTGCTCCTTCACCCCGCCGGGCAGCTCCCGCTCGGTGGTCTTCTGCTTCAGCGAGGGCACCAGCGTCGGCGGCCGCCACGTGCCGTCGGCGATGGCGGCCGCCACCGAGGCCATCGACAGCGGGCTGGCGGTGATCCTGGCCTGCCCGAACGCCTCCGCCGCCAGCTCGGCGTCCGACTCCGCCCTGGGGAAGCTCGCCTTGGTGGCCGGCACCCCGATGGTGAGCGGCTGGTTGAAGCCCACACCCTCGGCCACGTCGAGCAGCTTGTCCGCGCCCAGCTTCGACTGGGCCAGCGGCGCGAACGTGGTGTTGCACGAGTGGGCGAAGGAGTCAAGGAACGACAGCGATCCGAACTCCTCCTTGTCCGAGTTGCGGATCTTCAGGCCGCCGACGGTGGCGTACATGGGGCACGTGACCGTGTCCTGCGGCGACACCCCGGCCGCGAGCAGCCCGATCGCGGTGACGGCCTTGAACGTCGAGCCCGGCGGATAGCGGCCGTCCAGCGCCCGGTTGAACCCGCCCTGGTTGTTGACCACGGCCAGGATCTCGCCGCTCGACGGCCTGATCGCCACCATCGACGTCGGCTTGTCCATGTCCTTGACCGCGCCCACCGCGGCCGCCTGCACGTGCGGGTCGAGCGTGGTCTGCAGCGGCTCGCCGGCTGCGCCCTCGATGGTCTTCAGCGTCTTGCCGCCGAGCTGGATGTCGGTCGCGGGCGTGCCGGCCAGCCGCTTCTGGAACGTCTCCTGCAGCCCGCCCCGGCCGACCGCTTGCCCCACCTTGTAGGCGGAGCCCAGCTTGGCCACATCCTTCTTGGTGGCCTTGTCCAGGTAGCCGACGAGCTGCTGCACCGACCCGCCCACCGTGCCGTCGTCGATGCGGCCGCCGTCGGCGTCGGTGATCTCGGCCCGCTGCGGCCAGCGCGTCTTGATGCCGAACGTCGCCCCGGCCGCCATCGACGGGTGCAGGGCCGCCGGATTCCAGTCGACCTTCCAGGTGCGGTCGGCCACGACCAGGTCGATGTGGCCGTCGTAGGACCAGTCGCCGATGTTCTTCAAGGTCAGGGTCGCGGTGTAGGGGACGCGCGCCATGTCGTCGCCTTCGGTGACCTTGCCCAGCCGGATCGAGGTCCGCTCCACCGACAGCGCCGTGCGCTGCTGGTCATAGCCGCCCAGCTGCTGCGCCGTGGCCAGTTCCTTGCCCATGGCGGGCCAGTCACCGGCCTGCCACGCGGCGGCGAAGCGCTGCGCGGTCTCCGCCGGGGTGCCCCGGGTGTGCAACACGTAGTAGGCGCCACCGGCCGCGGCGCCCACCGCGAGCACGGTGGCGCTGGACACGATCGCGATCGTACGGCCCCGCGCCACTGATCAGCCCCCTGATTGTCTAGCTCGACCCGTTGGATGCCTTGACGCTGGCAGCATAAACCGGGACGTACTCCTGCCCGGACAGCTTCTGGATCGCGGCCATGATCTCGTCGGTGACCCGGCGCCGGTCCTGGGCCTTGGCGTGGTCGCCGGTGAAACGCAGCGGCTCGCCGATGGTGATGCCGATCTTCGCCGGCCGCGGCACCGACGCGCCGACCGGCAGCACCTTCTCGGTGCCGCTGAGCGCCACCGGCAACACCGGCGCGCCCGTCTTGAGCGCCAGCCACGCCACCCCGACCTTGCCCCGGTAGAGCCGGCCGTCGGGGGAGCGGGTGCCCTCGGGGTGGATGCCGAACAGCTCGCCGCGCTCCAGCAGCGCGGCGGCCTCGTCGAGCATGGTCTGCGCGGCGTGGGCGCTCTCGCGGTCGATCGGCAGGCTGCCGCCGAGCTTCATGAAGAACCCGGAGACAGGGTTGCCGGAGAAGTATTCGTTCTTCGCAGTGAACGTCACGTGCCGCGGCAGCAGCGCGGGCAGCAGGAACGAATCCAGCATCGACAGGTGGTTGGCGGCCAGGATCGCGGGCCCGCTCCTCGGCACGTGCGCCGCACCGGAGATATGCGGCCGGCACATCGCGTGGGCGAGTGGTGCAGCGGCGAACTTGACCACTTGGTACAGCAACAGGCTCTCCTGGTTGATCGGGCGGTCGGCCACCCCACCATAAAGCAGGCGCCCCGCCGATGAGCGGAGCGCCTGGGAAAGCCGTTAGGCCGATGTGGCGGTCGCCTCCTCGGCGAGATGCACAACACGGCTCCAGCCGAACGGTATTCCGTGAAGGCGGTAATTTGCGGCCCGGGGGACACTAACCACATCGGCCACTCGATGCTAACGGACATCCGGGGGGTGCTATTCCATCCGCCCCCAAGAATTCGGTCAGGTTCTGGTCCAGTGCGGCTGGGGCACGTCGAAGACCCGCTGCTCGCGGCCCCGCAGCGCCACCTCGGCGAACTGCCACAGGATGGCCCCCGTCGGCGCGTGGATCACGATCGACGGTCCCAGCGGCATCTGCAGCTGCTCGCCCTCCCAGCGCGGCACTCCGGGCGCCAGGAACCGCTCCAGCGGCACCGCGTGCACCGAGGCCACCTCCCGCGGGTCGGCCACCGGCTCCTGCCGGCCACCGAACGCCACCACCGGCGTGATCACGAAGCCCGAGTCGGTGACGAAGTCGTCGAGCAGCCCGGCCACGTCCACCCCGGTGACGCCGGTCTCCTCGGCCAGCTCCCGCAGCGCCGCCTCGACCGGCAGCTCACCGTCGTCCAGCCGGCCGCCGGGCAGTGCCCACTGCCCGGCGTTGCGCCCCCTCGGCGCGCGCTTGATCAGCACCGTGTAGGGGACGCTCTCGGCGTCCTCCAGCACGCACACGGTGACGGCGGCCCGGCGTATCCCTCCGGCCGGCGGCACCTCGCGGCGGTCGAAGGCGGCCAGCCGGGCGGTGATCTGCGCACACAGCGCTTCCATGGGCGACGACAGCACGTTCTCAGGATCTCACGGTGCTCCCGCCGCGCCGTGGCAGGGCTCAGGGCGCCTCGCACGGCAGCGTCACGGTGACCCGCAGCCCGCCGTCCCGCCGTGCCACCGCCCCGACCTCGCCGCCGTGCGCCGCCACGATGGCCCGGACGATCGACAACCCCAGCCCCGACCCCTTGTACGAGCGCACCCGATCCCCCTGCATCCGGCTGAACGGCTCGAACAGGTCGTCCACCTCGTACGGCGGCACCGGCGGCCCGGTGTTCTCCACCGTGATCACCGCGGAGTCGCCCTCCTGCCGCAGCGCGAGCCAGATCTCCCCGTCGCGCACGTTGTACTTCGTGGCGTTCTCCAGCAGGTTGAACAGGCACCGCTCGAGGAAGAGCGGGTCCCCCTCGACGAGCACGGGCCGCAGGTCCTGGTGCAGCGTGACGGGCCGCTTGCGGGACTGCAGGTCGATCTGCTCCAGCACCGCCCGCACGACCTGCTCCAGGTCCACCGGCCGGCGCACGGTCAGCTCCTGCTCCGACTGCGCGAGCAGCAGCAATCCCTCGATGAGCCGCTCGTAGCGGGCGTTGGTGCCCAGCAGCGCCCTGGCCAGCGCCTTGAGGTCCTCCGAGGCGGCCGGCTCCTCCAGCGACACCTCCAGCACCGTACGGTTGATCGCCAGCGGCGTGCGCAGCTCGTGGGAGGCGTTGGCGATGAAGCGGCGCTGCGCGTCGAACACCCGGTGCAGCCGGCCCAGCATCGCGTCGAACGTGTCGGCCAGCCGCCTGACCTCGTCCGGCGGGCCGCCGAGCCCGATGCGCTCGTGCAGCGTGCTCTCCGACAGCCGCTGCGCGGTCTCGGTCACCCGTTCCAGCGGCCGCAGCGCCCGGTCGGCGACCACGTAACCGAGCACCAGCGCGACCACGCCGACCAGGATCATCACCAGCACGGACGAGTGCACCATCTGGCTGAGCACGTTGTCGGCCCGGTTCTCGATGTCGCCGACGAACCGGACCTCCTCCACCGCCGGGCGCCGCACGATCACGTCCGGAGGCGGGTTCACGATCTTGGCGGCCCCCATGACGAACTGCTGCTCCAACGCCTCGGCGAGGATCAGGTAGGTGAGCCAGAGCAGGATCGAGCCGGCCAGGATGAACAGCCCGCCGTACAGCAGCGTCAGCCGTAGCCGCAAGCGCCTGCTGCGCCACCAGGAGATCACAGGCGGTACCCCTTGCCTGGCACGTTCTGGATGGCCGGGGGCAGACCGAGCTTCTTGCGTAACGACGTGATCGTGACCCGCAGCGCGCCCGTCGTGGCGTCGGCGTACTCGTCCCACGCGCTCTTGCGCAGTTCGCCGGAGGTGACCAGCTCGCCGCCCGCCGACAGCAGCGCCCGCAGCACGTCGAACTCCTTGCGGTTCAGCGACACCGGCCGCCCGTCCCTGATGACCGTACGGCGGGCCGGGTCGAGCCTGATCCCGGCCCGCTCCAGCGGCGGCGCCGACGAGCGCGGCGCGCGCCGGGCCAGCGCCCTGATCCTGGCCACCAGCTCGGCGAACGCGAACGGCTTGACCAGGTAGTCGTCGGCGCCCAGCGCCAGCCCGTCCACCTTGTCGCGGATCTGGCCCGCCGCGGTCAGCATGAGCACCGGGCCGCCCCCGTTCTCGCGCAGCCGCCGGCACACGTCGTCGCCGTGCACCTCGGGCAGGTCCCGGTCGAGCACGACGACGTCGTAGTCGACGTACGCGGCCATGTCGAGGGCGTCCTGCCCGTCATAGGCCACGTCCACAGCGATCGCGTGCAGCCTCAGCCCGTGCGCGACCGCGTCCGCCAGCCGTTCCTCGTCCTCGACGACAAGCACCCGCATCGCCGCCCCCTCTCTCGGCCACGAGCGTGACGGATCACGTGTTAGCCGCGGGTAAGCGCAGTTCCTGCTGCTTGTGGCGGGCTGCTGGACGCAGCCCGCCATAAGGGCTTATCCGGTTTTAGCACCCGGTCGGCTGGAGTAGGGCCGCGCCGGGGGCGACGGACCCGCGGCGCTGAGGAGCGAAAACCATGACCCCAAGGTTGTTACTGGTCGCCGTCCCCCTCGCGCTGGCGCTGGCCGCGTGCGGTGGCACCGCGGCCAAGGACGACGGCGTCGCCAGCGCGAACGGCGGCGCCGCGTCCGCCGATCCCACGGCGTCCCCGTCGGCCAAGACGGACCCGCAGCAGGCGGCGCTGAAGTTCGCCAAGTGCATGCGCGAACACGGGGTCGACATGCCCGACCCCAAGATGGACGAGGGCGGCCTCCAGATCAGCCTCCCCCGTGGAGTGACCCCGGAGAAGGCCGAGAAAGCGCAGAAGGCGTGCGAGCACCTCATGGAGTCCGCCATACCGGAAGGCGAGAAGCCCAGCGCCGAGGACTACGACCAGATGGTCAAGTTCGCGCAGTGCATGCGGGAGCACGGGATCGACATGCCCGACCCCAAGCCGGGCGAGCCGATGCGCATCAAGATGCAGGGCGGCTCGAAGGAGAAGATGGACGCCGCGCACGAGGCCTGCAAGGAGCACGCACCGGGCGGCAAGGGCGGGTTCGTCAACCGCGGGGGCCAGCCGTGAGCAAGGGCCTCCTGCTGGGCGGCGGCGCCGTCCTGGCGGTCGCCGCCACGTGGACCGCGGTGGCGGTCTTGAGCGACGCCGGCACCGGCGCGGCCGCGCCGACCGCGTCCCCGGTGCCGGCGACCGCCGAGATCACCAGGCAGGACCTGGTGGAGACCAAGACCGTGAGCGGCTCGCTCACGTACGCGGGCGAGCGGCAGCTCACCTCCGGCGCCTCCGGCACCGTGACGTGGGTCGCGGGCCAGGGCACGGTGGTCCGCCGCGGCCGCCCGCTGCTCAAGGTCGACCGCAGGCCCCTGGTCCTCATGTACGGCAAACTCCCGCTGTACCGGACCCTGCAGCGCGGCATGTCCGACGGTCCCGACGTGGAGCAGCTCGAACGCAACCTCAAAGCGCTCGGCTACGGCGACTACCTGACGGTGGACGACCACTTCAGCTACGCCACCGCGCAGGCCGTCAAGGAGTGGCAGGAGGATCGCGGGCTGGCCGAGACCGGGCAGGTGGACGCCGCCCAGGTCGTGTTCCAGCCCGCCGCCGTCCGCGTCACCGAGGCCAAGGCCGAGGTCGGCGCCAAGACGGCGCCGGGGCAGCAGGTGCTCACCGTCAGCGGCATCCGCCGGCTCGTCCACGTCGACCTCGACACCGGCGATCAATCGCTGGCCCGCAAGGGCGCCAAGGTCAGCGTGACGCTGCCCGGCGGCGAGCAGGCGACCGGCACGATCACGTCGGTCGGCACGGTCGCCGAGACCTCCGGCCAGGACCAGGACGCGAGCACGACCATCGACGTCGACATCACGCTGACCACCACGCCCAAGACCAAGCTGGACCAGGCGCCGGTCGAGGTGGAGATGCAGAGCGAGCGGCACGAGAACGTGCTGGCCGTGCCCGTGGAGGCGCTGCTGGCGCTGCGCGAGGGCGGGTTCGGCGTCGAGGTCGTCGAGGGGCCGGCCACCAGGATCGTGGCGGTGGAGACCGGGGCGTTCGGCGGCGGGATGGTGGAGATCGAGGGCGCAGGGCTGGCCGAGGGCATGAAGGTCGGGGTGCCCGCCTCATGACCGCCATCGTGGAACTGGCCGGAGTGACCAAGACCTACCCCGGCGACGTGCACGCGCTGCGCGGGGTGGACCTGACCATCGCCCGTGGCGAGCTGCTCGCCATCATCGGCCCGTCCGGGTCCGGCAAATCGACCATGCTGCACATGATCGGCACGCTCGACCGGCCCACCACCGGCACCATACGCGTCGCCGGCCACGACGTCGCCGCCCTGTCCGACCGCGAGCTGTCGGCCCTGCGCTCGCGTCACATGGGCTTCGTCTTCCAGCAGTTCCACCTGGCGCCCGGCGTCAGCGCGCTGGACAACGTGGCCGACGGCCTGCTCTACACCGGCACGAACCGGCGCGCCCGCCGCGAGCGCGCCGCCGCGGCGCTGGAACGCGTCGGGCTCGGCCACCGGCTGCGGCACACACCGTCGGAGTTGTCCGGGGGCGAGCAGCAGCGGGTGGCGGTCGCCCGCGCGGTGGTCGGGGACCCGCCGCTGCTGCTGGCCGACGAACCCACCGGCAACCTGGACTCGAGGGCCGGCGCCGACGTGCTGTCCGTCCTGGCCGGCCTGCACGAGTCCGGCACCACGATCGCCGTGATCACCCACGACGCCGAGATCGCCGGCTGGTGCCACCGCCAGGTGCGCCTGCGCGACGGCCTGGTCGTCGATGGTCACGACCACGACGACCGGGGACCGGTCGAGCTGCTGAAGGGAGCCGGGCGATGAGGCGCCGCGACGGGCGGCCGGCAACGGGCGAACGGCTCGCCCCCGGGCGGCTCAGCCCCGGTGACGTGCTGCGGGTCGGGGCGGCCGGGCTGGGCGCCCGTCCCACCCGGGTGATCCTGTCCGCACTAGGCATCGCCATCGGCATCGCCACCATGATCGCCGTGATCGGGATCTCGTCGTCCTCCCGCGAGCAGCTCCTGCGCCAGCTCGACCGGCTCGGCACCAACCTGCTGACCGTCACCCCAGGCCGGACCATGTTCGGCGAGGACGCCAAACTCCCCACCACTGCGCTGGCCATGGTCCAGCGCATCGGCCCGGTCCGCACGGCGGCCGCCACGGGCAGCGTGGAGGCCAGCGTACGGCGCACCAACCACATCCCCGAGTCGGTCACCGGCGGCATCTCCGTCCAGGCGGCCAGCACCGGCCTGCTGGCCACGCTGGAGGGCGCCGTGGTGAAGGGCGCCTGGCTGAACGACGCCACCGCCGGACAGCCGGCCGTCGTGCTCGGCGCCGCGGCGGCCGAGCGGCTCGGGCTGGCCAGGACCGGCGTGCAGGTGTGGATGGGCGGGCGCTGGTTCACCGTGATCGGGATACTCGGACCGATGCCGCTCGCGCCGGAGATCGAACGCTCGGCCCTCGTCGGGTTCCCGGCCGCCGAGGAGCTGCTCGGGTTCGACGGCTACCCGACGACCATCTACGAACGTTCCTCCGACGAGTCCGTGGAGTCGGTGCGGGCGGTGCTGCCGCGGACGGTCAACCCGTCGAACCCCGAGGAGGTCTCGGTCAGCAGGCCGTCCGACGCGCTGGAGGCCAAGGCCGCCGCCGCGGGCGCGTTCACGAACCTGCTCCTGGGACTGGGCGCGGTCGCGCTGCTCGTGGGCGGGGTGGGCGTGGCCAACACCATGGTCATCTCGGTGCTGGAACGCCGCAAGGAGATCGGCCTGCGCCGCTCGCTCGGCGCCACCCGGGGCCAGGTGCGGCTGCAGTTCCTGTCGGAGTCGCTGCTGCTGTCGGCGCTCGGCGGGGTGGTGGGCGCGATGCTCGGCGCGCTGGCCACCGCGGGGTACGCCGTGTCACGGGACTGGCCGCCGGTGGTGCCGCCGTGGGCGATCGGCGGCGCGATCGCGGCGACCCTGCTCATCGGGACGGCCGCGGGCATCTACCCGGCCATGCGGGCGGCCCGCCTGTCGCCCACGGTCGCCCTGGCCACGACCTGAGCCGGCCCGCCTGTCGCCCACGCTCGCCCTCGCCACCACCTGAGCCGGCCTGGCCGGCGCTCCCGGCACGTTTCGGGGGTCACCGGCCGAGTGCCTCCTGGGCCGTGGCGCGCCGCGAGCGCAGGAACTCGCGCTCCGGCGTGGTCCCCACCAGGTCCAGCGCCCGGCCGTACTCCGCCACCGCCTCCTCCATGCGGCCCAGGCGGGTCAGCAGATCGGCGCGGGTGGCGGGCAGGAGGTGGTGCCGGGGCAACGCGTCGTCCAGGCCGGCGAGCAGGTCGAGGCCGCGCTCGGGCCCGTACGCCTCCGCCACGGCGACGGCCCGGTTCAGCCGCACCACGGCCGAGCCCGTCAGCAGCTCCAGCAGCTCGTACAGCTCGGCGATCTCGGTCCAGTCCGTGTCCTGCGGGCGGGCGGCCGCCGCGTGCTCGGCGGCGATGGCGGCCTGCAGCAGGTAAGGGCCGAGCGGACCGGGGGTCAGGACGGTCAGGCCCTCGGCGATCTCGTCCTGCCGCCACCGCGAACGGTCCTGATCGGGCAGGCGGACGAGCCGGCCGTCGGCGTCCACGCGGGCGTCCCTGCGGGCGTGGTGCAGCAGCATCAGTGCCAGCAGGGCGCGTACCTCGGTGTCGGCGGGCATCAGCTCGGCGAGCATCCGGGCCAGGGCGATGGCCTCGGCGGCCGGCTCGTCGCGGATCAGCCGCTCGCCCTCGGTCGCGGCGTACCCCTCCGTGAAGATCAGGTAGATGACCGCCAGCACCCCGTCGCGGCGCTCGGCCAGCTCCGCTTCCGACGGCACCCGGTACGGGATGCCCGCGTGGCTGATCTTCTTCTTGGCGCGGGTCAGCCTGGCCGCCATGGTCGTCTCGCTGACCAGGAACATGCGGGCGATCTGCCGCGTCGTGAGACCGCCGACGCAGCGCAGCGTCAGCGCCACCCTTGCCTCCATCGACAGCGCGGGATGGCAGCACGTGAAGATCAGCCGCAGCCGGTGGTCCGGCGGCGCCGGCCCCTCCTCGACGATCAGCAGCGGCAGCTTGCGCGCCGCGACCTCCGCCCGCCGCAACCGGTCCACCGCCCGCCGGCGCGCCGTCGTGAGCAGCCACGCCGGCGGATTGTCCGGCACCGGCGGCCACGCCGAGACCGCCGCGGTGAAGGCGTCCTGCAACGCCTCCTCGGCCAGGTCCAGATCGCGCAGCTCGGCGGTGAGCAGGGCGAGCAGGCGCGCCCATTGCCGCCGGTACGCCTGCTCGACCGCGTTCATCCGGTGTACTCGGCCACCGGCCGCACCTCGACGATCCGCTCCGGGCACTGCTTGGCCAGCTCGATCGCCTCGTCGAGGTCACGGGCCTCGATCAGGTAGAAGCCGCCCACCTGTTCGGTCGTCTCGACGAACGGCCCATCCGTGCGCAGCACCTCGCCGGCCTTCTTCCGCAGGCTGACCGCCCGGCCCGGCCCGGACAGCTCCTCCCCGTGCAGGTAGGCGCCACGCGACTTGAGCAGCTCGATGAAGGCGCCGTGGGCGGCGTACTGCTGCTCGGCCGGGCCCGGCCAGTCGTTCTCGTCGCCGTACATGAGCAGGACGTACCTCATGACGCCTCCTCAGGAACGGGGCGGATCTCGACGTCGGACGGCATCGCGGTGGCCAGCTCGATCGCCTCGTCCAGGTCCGCGGCCTCGACCACCATGTAGCCCGAGATCTGCTCGACGGTCTCGGCGTAAGGGCCGTCGGTGATCAGGATTCGGTCGCCGTCCTTCCTGATCGTGGTGGCGGTCGAGGAGTGGGCCAGCTCGTTGCCGTACAACCCGGCGCCCCGCTCCCTCAGGAGCCGGTCGAATTCGCCCCACTTCTCGTAGACGCGCTTGCGCTCTTCCGGTCCCGCCTCGGCCCAGGGGCGTTCGTCTCCCGCGACGAACAGCACGTACTTCATGGTTTCCTCCTCTTGGGTCGCAACCATGACGCACGACCCGGGCCGGAATCGACACCGCCTCGGAAACTCTTCCGAAAAATCAGGACACGATGGTCTCGAGGGCGAAGCTGAGGACGGTGCCGATGACCATGCCCACGCCGGCCGCCACGGCGGCCCACTTGCCCAGAGGCTCGCCCCTCGCATGGCCGACGACGCCCAGCACGATGCCGGCCAGGCCGAACAGGACCGGGGTGAACAGCACGGCCACCGCCGCGCAGACGAACCCGACGATCGACACGACCTGATCAATGGCACGCTGACCGGAGGGCGGACGTGGCGGCCGCTGCGCGCCGGCGTGCCGATCGTCGCCTCCGGGCGAGTCCTGGGGCGAGGTCACGGACGGCTCCTCTCGGCGGGAACCACATCACACACCGGAGCGGGCTGCCATGTCGAGCCGCGTCCGCCCATTTCAGGAGGCTTGTTTCTGACGGGTCAGCGGCGCCGGGAGCGGGCGCGGCGTGCCGGACCGGACGCGGTTTCGGCGGAGCAACATCAGCTGGGAGAGGCGAGGTGTAGCGTCTGGATTGCCCGAGCCGCGAGACTTGCCGCGCTGATGCACGGCGGAGGAGACGCGACATGCTCAGATGGACGGCGGCGGACGTCCCCGACCAGCACGGGCGCACGGTGATCGTCACTGGCGCGAACAGCGGACTCGGCGCGGAAACGACCCGTGTGCTGGCCCAGGCCGGCGCAAAGGTGATCATGGCGTGCCGCGACCCGGACAAGGCGCAGGCGGTGGCCGACGGGATCGACGGCGATACCGAGGTGCGCAGGCTCGACCTGGCCGCCCTGTCGTCGGTGCGGGCCTTTGCCGACGGCCTCGACGTCGACGTCGACGTGCTGATCAACAACGCGGGAGTCATGGCGGTGCCGAAAGGCACCACGGCGGACGGCTTCGAGCGGCACATCGGCACCAACCACCTGGGGCCGTTCGCGCTGACCGGCCTGCTGATCAACCACGTGCGCGAGCGGGTCGTCACCGTGTCCAGCGGCCTGCACGTGCTCGGCAGGATCCGCGGCGACCTGAACTGGGAGCGCCGCCGCTACCAGCGGTGGCTGGCCTACGCACAGTCCAAGCTGGCCAACCTGCTGTTCGCCTACGAGCTTCAACGAAGGCTGTCCGCGGCGGGACGGCGGATCATTTCGGTGGCGGCTCACCCCGGCGTCGCCGCCACCGAGGGGCAGCGCCGGGACACGTCGCTTCAGGGCAAGCTCCTCGCGGGCGGGCCCGCGCAGAGTGCGGAGATGGGCGCGCTGCCGATACTGTACGCGGCGACCGCGCCTGGCCTCGGAGGTGGCGCCTGCGTCGGGCCGGACGGGTTCATGCAGCGCAGCGGCCACCCGGCGCTGGTCCGCTCAAGCCGCGCCTCGCGCGACACCACGCTCGCCGCCCAGCTGTGGGAGCGGTCCGAACGCCTCACCGGTGTCCCCTACGTCATCGAACCGCTCTGACGTGAGCCGCGCGTACTGGTGTTGCCGGGCGAGGCGACGTTCCGGTCAGGCGAGGGGGCGGGCGGTGGGGAGGCGGAGGCGGTCGACGGCGTCGCGGCGGGTGCGTTCGGGGCGGCGGTCGTAGCGGGCCGTGGTGGCCGGGGACGAATGGCCGACCAGGGCCTGGGCCGTGGCCAGGTCCACTCCCGCGTCCAGCAGCTCGCCGATGAATGTGCGGCGGAAGTCGTGCGCCGTACGCCGCGCCGCTCCCGCCGCCCCCAGCCGCCGCGCCAGGATGTCGGCGATGCCCTGCCCGGTCAGGCCCACCGGACGGCCGTCGCGCTCCCGCACGCGCCCTGCCTTGCTGATCGGGCTGAACAACGCCCCCGGCATGGCCCCGCGGACCGCCAGCCACCGCTCGACCAGCCCGATCGCGTCGGTCGTCAGGTAGACCAGGCGCTCCTTGTCCCGTTTGCCGCGCACCCGCAGCGATCGCGCTCCCGGATCGTAGTCGGCCAGCGCGAGCCCGCCCAGCTCGGCCCGCCGGCAGCCGGTGGAGTACAGCACGGCGATCAGCGCCGCGTCCCGCACTCCGGCGGGCGAGTCGTCGCACGCGGACAGGGCCGCGCCGACCACCTCCGGCGGCACGTGGTGCCCGGTCGGCAGCCGGCTCTGCCGCACCGGAGCCAGGTCGGAGGCGCGGGCGAAGTCCTCGGCGCTGGTCTGCCCCAGCCGCCACGCCTCCTTCAGCACCCGGCGCAGCGCCACCAGGTGCTTGTTGACGTACGCCGCCGACCATCCCTGATCGGTGAGCATCGTACGGATGCGCACCGTGTGCTCGTAGCGCAGCAAATGCCACGGCTGCCCCGCGCCCGTGGCGGCGGCGTCGCCGGTGAGCAGGCGGGCCAGCCGGTCGAGGCAGCCGCGCATGGTGCGGCGCGACTCCGGGCTGGTCAGCGAGTCGAGGTAGACGTGGTAGGGGTCGCGCGCCGGCTCGACCGGCGGCGCCGCCAGATCGGGGACGGCAGGCAGGCTCACCCCGACGATCTTAGAGCGTCGACGCCTTCGAGGAGCCGGTCCACGTCGGAGTGGTCGTTGTAGTGCACCAGCCCGGCGCGCACCGCGCCGCCCGAGTCGCGGATGCCGAGCGCGCCGGTCAGCTCCCAGGCGTAGTTGTGCCCGTTCCAGACGTTCACCCGCAGCCCCGCCAGGTGCTCGGCAACCTGGCGCGGGGTGTGTCCGGCCACGGTGAAGTACGCGGTGGCGGTGCGCCTGGCCGGCTTGCCGTACACCGTGACGTGCGGCATCGTCTCCAGCCCCGCCAGCAGCACCGCGAACAGCTCCAGCTCGTGCTCCTCCGCCGCCGTCATCGAGGTGAGCAGGCGCTCGCGGCGGGTGCCGGCGCCCGGGACCATGGCCGCCAGGTGGTCGACGGCCGCCGTCACGCCTTCCAGGTCGGCGAACGCCGCCGTGCCCCGCTCGAACCGCTGCGGCACCGTGTCCGGCGACGAGGCCAGCTTGTCCGGCCGGAGCGTCTCCAGCAGCGCCGGGTCGGCCACCACCGCGCCGATGTGCGGGCCCGACCACTTGTAGGCGCTGGTGGCGTAGAAGTCGGCACCCAGTGCCCGCATGTCCACCGGGCCGTGCGGGGTGGCGTGCACGCCGTCCACGTACATCAGCGCGCCCGCCCGATGCGCCAGCTCGGCGATGGCGGGCACGTCGGGGCGGGTGCCCAGGATGTTGCTGGCCGCCGTCACCGCCACGACCCGGGTACGCTCGCCGATCAGGCTCGCGTACTGCTCGACCGGGAGCTCCCCGGTCACCGGGTCCACCTCGGCCCAGCGGACGGTCGCGCCGGTCTGGGTCCAGGGGCGGACGTTCGCGTCGTGGTCGAGCCTGGAGACCACCACCTCGTCGCCGGGGCCGGTGATCGCCCTGGCCAGGTTGTAGGTCAGGGTGGTCATGTTCGGGCCGAGGATCACGCCGCCGGGGTCGCCGCCGACCAGGTCGGCCACGGCCGCGCGGCAGGCGGCCACGATGGCGTCGGAGCGGTGACTGGCGGGGAAGGCGCCGCCCACGTTGCCGATCCCGCTGCGGTAGGCGTCGGAGATGGCCTCGATCACGGATCGGGGGGTTTGGGTGCCGGCCGCTCCGTCGAGGTAGGCGTAGCCGTCGGTCAGAGCGGGGTAAGAGGCGCGCACCGAATTAATGGGGAAAGGCATGATATGTAGATGCTCACCCTCCGCGACCTCAACCGTGCCACCTTGGCCCGGCAGCATCTCCTGGAACGTCGCAAAGGGGATGTTACCGACATCGTGCAGCGGCCTGCCGGCCGGGCTGCAGGCGCAGGAGCCGCGTCTTCCCTCGCTCTCGCGTCTCGCGGGGACTTCGTCGAGGTGGTTGATGGAGGTGAGCCCGAAGCGGGCACGCTGTCCCTTGAAGTGACGGGCGGAGTCTGATTGGTTCGGGGCGGAGGTGTCCCCATGCCGCAGCTTTCCGCCCTGGACGCGCAGTTCCTCCATTTCGAGACCGCGACGAACGTGGCCAACATCGCCGGCCTCGCCATCCTCGACGGCGACCTCAACCGTGCCGACCTGCAGGACCTGCTCGAACGACGGCTCCCGTACGTGCCCGCCCTGCGGCGCAAGCTGGCTCCGGTGCCCTTCGGTCTCGACCACCCGTACTGGATGGAGGAGGACGATCTCGACCTCGACTACCACGTACGCGAGATCGGCCTGCCGCCGCCCGGCGACGACCGGCAGCTCGCCGAGCAGGTCTCCCGCCTGCACGCCCGCCGCCTCGACCGGGGCCGCCCCCTGTGGGAGATCTACCTGATCCACGGCCTGTCCGGCGGTCGCATGGGCCTCTACACCAAGATCCACCATGCGGCCGTGGACGGGATCGGCGGCGCCGACGTGCTGGCCGCGCTGCTCGACGTCAGCCCCGAGCCCGCGCCGCCGCCCGCGGTCGAGCCCGAGCGGGACGAGCCGCCGCCCGGGCGGGCGGAGATGATGGCGCGCGGGCTGGCCAGGCTGGCGCTCAACCCTGCCCAGGCGGTGCGGTTCGCGGCGCGGGCGGTGCCGCACCTGGACGAGATCCCCGTCGTGTCCCGGCTCCCGGGCAGCCATCTCGTCTCCGGGCTCGCCCGCAAGCTCGCCGGCGCGGGGCAGGCGCCGGAGCTGCCGATGCTGCCCGCCCCCAGGACCCCGTTCAGCGGCCCCGTGTCCCAGCACCGGCGCTTCGCGTTCGTGTCGCTGCCGCTCGATGAGATCAAGCAGGTGCGCAAGGCGTTCGGGGTCACGGTCAACGACGTGGTCATGGCCGTGTGCGCGGGCGCGCTGCGCAGGTGGCTGGCCGCGCACGGCAGCCTGCCGAGCCGTCCGCTGGTGGCGGGGGTGCCGTTCTCGCTGCGGGAAGCAGGCGTCGAGGGGCGCGGCAACCAGGTGGCGATCATGACGGCCCCGCTCGCGGTGCACGTGGCCGACCCCGTCGCCCGGCTGCACCAGGTGCGGCAGGCCATGCACCGGATCAAGGACAGGTTCTCGCTGGCGCCCGCGCGCTGGCTGCGCGAGTTCAGCGAGTCGATGCCGGCCGCGCTCATGGGGCTGGCGTCGAGGTCGGCGTTCGGGCTGGTGGGGGAGACCGCCCCGCCGATCAACGTCATCGTCTCGAACGTGCCGGGCCCGCAGTTCCCCCTGTACGTGTGCGGCGGGCGGCTGCTGACCCACTACCCGGTCTCCGTGATCACGGACGTGAGCGGCGGCGTCAACATCACCGCGTTCTCCTACAACGGCTCGCTCGACATCGGCGTCGTCACCGACCGGCGCATGGTCCCTGACGCCTGGGAGCTGACCCGGCACCTGCGCGACGCCCTCCAGGAACTCCGCGAGGCCGAGGCGGCCTTGCCACACTGACCTCGAATCGCGGAACCAACCTTGCCGCATTGGTTCCTAGGCTGGACTCATGATCCTGAATCGCCGGGTGCTCAACCGCACCACGCTCGACCGCCAACTCCTGTTGCGCCGTGCCGACATGAAGCCCGTTCAGGCCATCGAACGGCTGGTCGCGGTGCAGGGGCAAGAGATCGACGCGCCGTACATCGGGCTGTGGACGCGCCTGGCCGCCTTCACCCAGGACGACCTGGCTGCGCTGCTGTACGGCAAGCAGGTGGTACGCGGATCGTTGCTGCGCGGGACCCAGCACCTGGCGCTGGCCGACGACTACGTGTGGATCCGGCCGCTGATGCAGGTGATCCTGTCCAGGGGCAGGCAAGCGGCCTTCGGACGGGTGACGCGCGGCGTGGACCTCGAGGAGCTGGCCCGGCTGGCGCGCGAGCACCTGGCCGGGCGTACGCTCACCCGTCCCCAGCTGCGCGACCTGCTGCGCGAGCGGTGGCCCGAGACGGATCCGATGGCGCTGAGCTGGTCGGCGCAACTGCTGCTGCCGATCGTGCACACGCCGCCGAACGGGATCTGGGGGAAGGGCGGGGCCACGCCGTTCACGCTGGCCGAGGAGTGGCTGGGGCGGCCGCTGGACGGCACCGCACCGGTGGAGCGGCTGGTGGAGCGGTATCTGGCCGCGTACGGGCCGGCGAGCGTGATGGACGTGCAGATGTGGTCGGGGCTGACGCGGCTGCGGGCGGTCGTGGAGGGCATGCCCCACTTACGGAAATATCAGGACACCGAGGGTCGCCTCCTCTACGACCTGCCCGACGCGCCGCTCGCCGAGGAGGATGTGCCCGCTCCCGTACGGTTCCTGCCCTGGTTCGACAACCTCGTCGTCGCCTATGCCGACCGCGGCCGCCTGATGACCGCCGAGCAACGCAAGGCGGTGTGCGTGGGCGCGGTCATCTACCCCACCTTCCTCGTCGACGGAACTGTCGGTGGCATGTGGGACCTTAAGGACGGCGTGCTGACGGTCGAGCCCTTCCACCCGCTGTCCGACGGCGTGATGGAGGAGCTGGCCGCCGAAGCGGCGCGCCTGATGGCCTTCGCGGGTGTCGAGGATGGGAGCATCGCATGGCTAGCGCCCAGGAGCTCTACGACGACCTAGTCGCCGAGCACCTCGCCAGGCCCGACGTGAGCATGGGGCGCATGCTCCACGCGGACGGGCTCAAGGTCGGGGGAAAGGCGTATGCGTTCTTCTCCCGGGACCGGGTCGTGCTCAAGCTGCCGGCCGCGCGGGCCGGGGAGCTGGTGGGTGAAGGGACGGCCGAGGTCCTGCGGATGGGGTCACGGCAGATGCGGGAATGGGTCGCGTTACGCGAGCCTGACGAGGTGGTGTGGCGGCGGCTGATGGCGGAGGCGGCGACCTACGTCGAGAGCCTGGGCCGCTGACGGGGCACGGCGTTTCAGGGGCTCTTGCGCCGCCTGCTCCACCGGCCCTTCGGCTCCCCCCCGGCGGCGTCATGGACCGACCCGGCCGCGTGGTGGTGCGCATGCCGGTGTTGCTGCGCCGTGTCGCGTGTGCCTGGCGCGGTGCCGCACCCTGTCGCGCGGGCGGTGCTGCGCTGTGTTGTGCGTGCTGGCGGTGCCGTGTCGTGTTGCGCGTGCCGATGGTGCCGTGTCGTGTTGCACGTGCCGGCGGTGCCCCATCGTGTTGCGCATACTGGCGGTGCTGCGTCACGTTGCTCGTGCTGGCGATGGTGCCGTGTTGCTCGTGCTGGCGGTGCCGCGCCGTGTCGCGTGTGCCGGCGTGGTGCCGCACCCTGTCGCGCGTGCTGGCGCGGTGCTGCGTCATGTCGTGGGTCCCGTCGCCAGGACTCGGCGCATGCGGAGCGCCATGGGCGACGGTTCGCGTGGCTCTATGGCGCACGCGCCTGCGCGGTGCCGGGCGCTCAAACGGCGAGCTCGAACGGTGAGGGTCGGGCGCTCAGAACGGCGAGCTCAAAACGGTGACGGCCGGGCGCTCAATACGGCGAGGGCCGGGTGCAGTGGCCTGAGGGCTCAGACGATGAGAGTCCGGAACGCGGCAGTGGGGAGTGGCGGGTCAGCGGCGGGCATACTCGCCGATGGCCGGTTCGAGGAGGGTGAAGACATGCTGGGCGGTTTCCGCGAGGGCGGCGGCGATCGTGTCGTCGTCATCCCCGGCCAGGGTGCGGCTCTGCAGCTCACGAAAGAGCAGCCGATCCGCCGCCGCGAGCTGCGCGGCCACGGCCCGTGCGGCGAGCCGACGGCCCCTGTCGTCCATGGCGGCCGCGGCGGCCGACGTGGCCAACGTAGCGGGGGTGGTCGGCGTGGCCGGGGTGTCCGTGGCGGGGGTGGCCAACGTGGCGGGGATGGCCGGGGTGACCGTGGCGAGGGTGGTCGGCGTGGCCTGGGTGGGCGGTTCGGTGGCGAGCTGGGCCGCGAGGGCTTCTTCGCGCTGGTCGTGGAGGTCGCGCAGGCGGGCGACCAGCGTCGGGCTGTCGGCGATCATCCGGGCGAAGTCCCACCCGGTGAAGCCGATGACCGGATCGCGCCGCTCCAGCGCCCCCAGGAATGCCCGCCGCACAGCATCCAGCGCCGATTCGCCCGGCGCGCGCCCCGCCACGGCTTCGGCCAGCCCCGCCACGAAGGCCTCGTGGTGGTCGAGCGCCAGATCCTCCTTCCGGGGGAAGTAGTTCGTCACCGTCATCTTCGCCACCCTGGCCGCGGCGGCGATGTCGGCGATCGTCGTCCGGTCGAAGCCACGTTCCAGGAACAGTTGGGTAGCGTGGTCAGAGATGGCCTGCCTGGTCTCTCGCTTCTTCTGTTCCCGCAAGCCCAAGGTGTCGATGCTCATAGCCACAGTCTTCCATAAATTTTTAGGTCCGACCTCATTTTAGGTTGACCAAGACGAAGGTTCAACCTAAAGTTAGGTGCGACCCAAACTTGGTGCGTCCATCCAACGCGAGCGAGGAGTGAGTTTTGTCCGAAGCAGCAGAGGTTCTCGAAGTGGACGACAACACTGCCGGCGGTGGCGGGACCGTCGGCGCGGACTCGGTCAAGACATACCTGAAGGAGATCGGGCGCGTCCCGTTGCTCACTGCCGAGCAGGAGATCGACCTGGCCAAGCGCATCGAGGCCGGCCTGTTCGCCAGGGAGCGGCTGGACACCGAGCCGGGGCTGACCGCCGAGCTGCGTGCCGATCTGGAGTGGATCGCCGACGACGGCGAGCGCGCCAGGAGCCGCATGCTGGAGGCCAACCTGCGGCTGGTGGTCTCCATCGCCAAGCGCTATACCGGCCGCGGCATGCTCTTCCTGGACCTGATCCAGGAGGGCAACCTGGGCCTGATCCGGACGATCGAGAAGTTCGATTACCGGCTCGGCTTCAAGTTCTCCACGTACGCGACCTGGTGGATCAAGCAGGCCATCACCCGGGCCATGGCCGACCAGGCCCGTACGATCCGCATCCCCGTCCACATGGTGGAGCTGATCAACAAGGTGGCACGGGTGCAGCGCCGCCTGCAGAGCGACCTCGGCCGCGAGCCCACCCCGGAGGAGATCGCCGCCGAGACCGAGCTGGAGGTGGCACGGGTCGTCGAGGTCCAGGGATACGGTCGTGAGCCGGTCTCCCTGAGCACGCCGCTGGGCGAGGAGGGCGACAGCGAGTTCGGCGACCTCATCGAGGACACCGAGGCCGTCTCCCCGGCCGACGCGGTCTCGTTCACCCTGCTCCAGCAGCAGCTCAACTCCCTGCTCGACCAGCTCTCCGAGCGGGAGGCGGGCGTGATCAGCCTGCGGTACGGCCTGGCCGACGGACAGCCGAGGACGCTGGACGAGATCGGCAAGGTCTACGGCGTCACTCGCGAACGCATCAGGCAGATCGAGGCCAAGACGATGTCCAAGCTTCGCCACCCGTCGCGTTCGCTGGCGCTGCGCGACTATCTCAGCTGATCTTCTCCGACGATCGGGTTGATGATCCGATTGAATGCCCCGGGTGCCGCACAAGTGATCAATTTGGGGGTGGCGGCACCTTTCTGGGGCGGCTGATTGGGGAATGTCCGCTGGTCGGGAGAAAAGCTGCGTAAACGAAAACCCAAGAGTGTCGCATGGGGCCTTTGACCGGCACGGCGGCTGGCCTAGATTCCAAGGGTGAAACGCACCCGCTCCAGTGTCGTCCACCAGGCGGCCTACGCGTTCAAGAATCCCCACAAGATTGCCCCCCATCTGCGGCGGCTGGCGCGTGACACGTGGTTCCGGCTGCGTACCCGCGATCATGTCGGCTACTACCGGGCGGTCATGAAGTCCGACACCGCGCGCGACCCCGAGGGAGCGGTCGGCTCGCACACCCACAAGCGCTGGCTGGCGCTCGGTCGCATGCAATTCGACTACCTCGTCGAACACGGGCTCAAGCCGGAATGCCGCATGCTGGAAATCGGCTGCGGCAACCTGCGCGCGGGGCATTTGTTCATCGACTACCTGCACGATGGAAACTACTACGGAATCGACATCTCGCCCGACATCCTCATGGCGGCGCAGGACACCATCGTCCGGCACGGCCTGCGCGACAAACTGCCGTATCTGACTCCGGTACGCGATCTGCGTTTCGCGTTCCTGCCCGACCGGCATTTCGACGTCGTGCACGCGCACAGCGTCTTCTCGCACTCGCCGCTGCACGTCATCGAGGAGTGCTTCGCGCACGTGGGCCGCGTCATGAAGCCGAACGCCTGGTTCGACTTCACCTTTGACCGGACCGAAGGCAAGGAGCACCAGGTCCTGCGCGAGGACTTCTACTACCGCACCGAGACGCTCGCGGCCCTGGCCGAGAAGCACGGATTCACGGCGACGTTCATGGAGGACTGGGAACGGTTGCCGCACAAGCAGTCCAAGATGCGTCTCACGAAGAAGACCGCCTCGTGAAAACGGAGTGCGCACGGGCGGGGCGGGTTTCTAAGGTTGGGGCGTGAGAGACGTACGGTCACTGCCCAAAGCCCACCTGCACGTGCACCTCGAAAGCACCGTACGCCCGGAGACGGCGCGCGAGCTGGGCGGATCGCGCGAGCCCGAGAACGGCTTCCAGAGCTTCAGGGAGTTCGGCGACGCGCGGGCCCGGGTGCGGGAGCTGCTGCGCACGGCCGAGCACTTCAGGCGGATCGCGGTGGAGTTCTGCGAGGACGAGGCCGCGCAGGGCACCCGCTACGTGGAGGTGACCTTCACCGCCGCCTCCCACGGCGAGCGGCTGGGGGCGCCGGAGATGCCGCTGGAGGCGGTGCTCGACGGGCTGACCGAGGGCGGGGCCAGGCACGGGATCGAATGGCGGGTGCTGCTCGACCACTCCAGGCGGCGGCCGGTCGAGCGGATGTGGCGCACACTCAAGCTAGCCACCCGCTACGACGCCGTCATCGGTCTGGGGCTGGCCGGCGACGAGGCCCACCCGCTCGCCCCGTTCGCGGCGGTGTGCGACGCAGCCAGGGACGCGGGGCTGCGTCTGACGCACCACGCGGGGGAGGCGGCCGGCGCGGCCAGCATCCGCGAGGCGCTCGACCTGGGGCACGCCGAGCGGCTCGGGCACGGGATCCGGGTGCTCGACGACGACACGCTGGTGGCGGAGGTGCGTGAGCGCGGGATCCCGCTGGAGGTCTGCCCCACTTCCAACGTCCTGCTCGGGTTCGTCCCCTCGCTCGCCGCCCACCCGCTGCCGCGGCTGCGGGCCGCCGGGCTGGCGGTCACCGTCAACACCGACGGGGAGACGTCGCTCGCCGACGAATACGCCCGCCTGCGCGACGTCTTCGGCT
Organism: Nonomuraea turcica; assembly: GCF_030718205.1. Lineage (GTDB taxonomy): Bacteria > Actinomycetota > Actinomycetes > Streptosporangiales > Streptosporangiaceae > Nonomuraea. The sequence goes on along the minus strand of NZ_JAUZQF010000005.1, from coordinate 445,538 downwards.
ACGACGACCACGACCTGGCCGATCTGGCCCGGGCCTCGATCGAGGCGTCGTTCGCCCCCGAGCCGCTCAAGTCCCGCCTGCGTGCCGAGGTGGACGCCTGGCTCGAGCCGTCCCCGTGACCGACCGGCCTCCGCCCGGCGCCTGCCACGCCGCAGTCCCCGCCTGCCGAGGGGCGTTGCGACGGTGGAGGTCAGCCGCCCGCCCCCACCAAGGGCTGCCACGCAGAAGGTGACGCGCCCGCTGACGGTCGCGGTGCCGGAGTCGCTCATCCGTGCCCGCTGAGGCTTCGTTGCGCCGGAGGCCATGGTGCCCGCTGAACGTTCCGGACCCGGCCGCGCGCCGTCGGGTCAGAGGCGCTTGGCCGCCCGCCAAGATCGGTCATAGAGCGTGCCGTCGTCGAGCAGCGACGGCCCTCCCCGATCGCCCAAGGTCGGGCCGTCGACGACCTTGCGGCTGGACAGGAAGCGGTGCCCGCCGTCAGAGTCGATGCCCAGGTAGATACCCACATGGTCGATGTCGGCGCCGTCATCGGTGCTGGCATCCCAGAACAGCAGGTCACCCGGCTGCAGGCCGGCGTAGGAGCCGGGCTTGGCGGTGCCGCCGTCGGCCACGCCCACGCCGAGGGCGGAGGCGTGCATCTGCACGGCTCGTCGTGGCAGAGCGGTGCCTGCCGGGGTGCCGATCGCCATCGGGTAACCGCCGCGGTGGCCGTACACCATCCGGACGAATCCCGAACAGTCGAGCGCACCTTTCTGCTCCGGCTCGGCCCGATCCACCTTCTCGCCGTACGTCCAGTCCAGACCCAGGTAGTCGTTGAAGTCGGACCCCTCGTTGGGACCGTCCTCGCCGACCGGGCCGTAGTGGGCATCGCCGGCGTATCGCTGCCCCTCCTTGGTCTGGTCGCGTGCCCCTGTGATGTACTGCGTGGCGATCTCGAGCAGATCGTCCTGCGTGCTGCCGATGCTGGCGGACAGCCAGGAGGACGCCCAATCGGCCGACGGCGTCCAGGGCTCGGGGAGCAGGCGCACCCATGCTCGGGTCGAGACGGTGGCGTCAGTGGTGCTTTCGGCGAACTTACGTGGCGAGCCGTACAGAATCGCAGTACGGGCACGGGGAGTGAGCACCGCGCCGGCCCGCCCGTCCTTGTAGTAGATCGTCTGTCCGTGCTTGCCGGCGGCGTAGCCAGTGAAGGAACTGGCCGAACACGAGGCGCTGCCTGCGAACACGGCGGTGAAGCCGCTCCAGCCGTTGCTCACCTGGCGGCGCGCCTGCCACACGGGTGCGCCTGCCCGCGGGTCGGCGTGCCGTTCCCACCAGAGCCTGCCGCTGGGGTCCACCGCGTAGAAGACTCCGGCACCGGCGCCGGCCAGGTCGCGGTAGCCGCCCCAGCCTTCACCGGTCACCAGCCCGGTGCCGGTGCTGAAGGACGGACCGCCGCCTCCAGGGTCGGCGTGGCGGTACCACCGCATGTGTCCTTTGGCGTTGACGCCGAAGAGCACGCCATCGCCTCCGGTCATCAGTCGCGTGATCGCGTTCCATCCGGAGCGGATGACCTTGCCGCTGCCCTGGGCCCAGGTGCTGCCGCCCCGCACCGGCGACACATGCCGGTGCCAGTGCAGGTTTCCCTGCCTGTCCAGGGCGTAGAGCACGCCCGAGCCGTCGGTGGTCACCTCGACGTAGCCGCCCCAGCCTTGTCCGATCACCCTGCCGGAGCCCGGCGCCCACTGCTCGGCTCCGGTTGCCGCGCCGAGGTGCCGATACCACCGCAGGTAACCGGATCGGTCGACCGCATAGATCACGCCGTCCCTGCCGGAGACGATCGAGACGAAGCGCCCCCACCCATGGCCGACCTTCCCGCCGCTACCAGGCGCCCACGATGCGCCGCCGCCGGCGCCGTCGCGATGGCCGTGCCACGTCAGGTCCCCGCCCTGATCGACCCCGTAGAGCGGAACCGTGGGCTGGCAGGTCAACGGGGATGCGGCTGACGCCTGTCGCGCCGGCAGCGAGACCAGCAACGCCGCACCCACCACGGCCGCAGCTGCCGCGGCCCCGACCCGTCTACGAACCCCCGCCATAGCTGGAATGACTCCGATGACCCTTCGATCCTTGAGCAGACCGCTGCGAAGCGGCCATGTCCTGTCCTTGCTGTGTGGCCCTCACCAGCGAGGATAGGTGGCGATGCGGGGTGCACGTCTGATTCGGCCGTCATCCGCCGAGGAGGTGCAGCAGGATGCCGGCCGCCAGGACGGCGTAGGTGACCGCGGTGACGAAGGTCGTGGAGATCAGGGTGGGGACCACCGGTTGCCGGACCAGGTGGTAGGCGATCAGACCCGGTACGAGGAAGACGAGTGTCTCGTGACTGAGCAGCAGCGGGAACCGCCTGAGCAGGAAGGCGAACAGCGTCACCTGCAGGAAGATGCCGAGCATGAGGGCGCCGGCGAACAGCCGTTTGCCGTAAAGGATGACGAACCGTTGGACCACCACGGTGCCCGCCCAGGTGAGCGCCACGACACAGGCGATCATGATGATGCGGCGCCAGTCCTCGACGAGCGTGATCGCCAGCCCGGCAGGGCTGATCATTCCGCCCGGAGAGAGGTTGGTGGTCAGGTAGCAGATCAGGGCGAACAGCAGACCGATCGCGAACCCCAGGGCCGCCGTCTCGGGGGTCAGCACGGAGGTGGCGGGGCTCATCGGGCCGCTCCGGCCGGTGCGGCGGCGGTGAGCAAGTGCGCGAGCAGCCTTTCCCCCTGACCGTGGATGTTGCCGATGGCGACCACGGAGGCGTCGCTGTCGATGCGGGAGCAGATCTGGCTCCAGATCTGCTCGGGTTCGCGGTGAGGGCCGCCGAGGTCGACCAGTTCTCCGTTCCAGCCCGCGGGGAGTGCGGCGCGCGCGGATCGGGTGGGATGGCCGATGAGGAACAGCCTGGAGGTGCCGAGCTCCGGGACGATCTCGGCCATCTGGGCGTTGCGTTCGATGCGGTCCGGCCGGCAGTTGATGAGGGTGAGAATCGGCGGCCCGATGTGGCCGTGGTCGAGGAGCTGATGGAAGTTCATGACCGTGGAGCGGGGGTCGTTGGCGGCGAAGATGTTGGCGAAGCGCAGGGTCGCGCCCCGCACGTCGTACTTCTCGACTGTCAGAACGCCGGGGTCGAGTTGCATGGTGTACATGCCGTGCAGGGCGTCCCGGCGGGAGACGCCGACCTGGGCGGCCACCGTGAGCGCGATGGCGACGTTCTCAGGGAAGGCGAAGTGCCGGAACCCGGCCATCTCCTCCTCGCTCACCTCGCCGGCGTCGGCGACCAGGAGCCGGCAGTCGCGGCGCCCGGCCTCCTGCTGGAGCACCGTTCGGCGGTCACGTTCGGCGGTGACGCAGATGCCGCCGCGGGGCATCGTGCGCGACAATGACCGCGCGACGTCGTCCAGGGTGGGGCCCATCTCCGCCAGGTGGTCCTCCCGGACATTGCTCAGCACACCGATGGTGGAGCGGATGAGCTTGTCCTGGTAGGTCTCTTGCAACGGCGGCTTCACCGCCATGCACTCGATGACCAGCGCGTCCGGGTGCTCCGCGACAGCGCGGCGCACGATGCCGATCTGCTCGGCGATGTTGGCGATGCCGAACTTGCGATGCACCGGCTCCTCGCTGGCGTCCGTGTGGATGAAGCGCGCGGCGCTGCCGGTTGTCTTGGCGATCACGCGCAGCCTCCCGCCGCGCAGGGCTCCGGCGATCAGCCGGGTGATGGAGCTTTTGCCGCGGATGCCGTTGACCAGGACCCGCACCGGGATGCGGTCCAGGTTGGCGTCGTGCCGGCGTTGTTCCGCCACCCCGAGCACGAGGAGTACCAGCAGGGACAGGCTGAAGATCACATACAGATAGAGCATCTACACGTCCCCCGCCCCGAGTTGGGTGCGCTTGATCGTGTGCCCGATCAGCTCGCGTTCGTTGTGCCTGCGGTGCAAAATCCCGCGCGGGGGGCGCCCCGCGAGGATGTTTCTCGCGGGGCGCCGGAATGTGCCGGCGGGGTGAATCACCAGCGGCTACTTGCCTTCGTCACAGCGACTTGCAGTATGACAGCCTCCATCCGCCGTACTTGTAGCAGAACTTGCACCATTTGCCGTACCTCTCCTTCCAGCGGCACTTGACCGCGGCGGGTGCCGGCACGGCACGCTGTTCGACGGTCGTGCAGAGTGTGCCGGCGGCGCTGGCGGCTTGTGTCGTGATCGGGCCGCTGATCACGAGTGTGGACGCGGCCACGGCGGTGGCTACGAGGAGTCGCTTCAGCATGAGATCGCTCCCGATTGGAGGGGAGGAGTCCAGGACCGGCCTGGGACTCGCCGAAGCGTCGTGCACGGCTCCCGGGATTCACCATGACGGCGCCACGGTTTCCCGGGATATTCCATGACGGCGCTATGGACAATTCCCACCGTAGCGACGGCCGCCCGCTTGTTCTCCCCTGCAGCGGCAAAGGCCTTTTCTCTACAAAAAGCCATGTATCGCATTACGGGTGGGCGACCATTCGACATAGTCGGAAGTTCCGGCATTTCGAATCGGCCCGCTACGTGGTGTACGCGCAGCGACACGGATGCGCGTAACACCGCTGTAACCTGCGGCGATCCGGCCTTCCCTGGTCTGGTCACCGCAGCATCAGTATTTCGGAATGGCTGGAGAAAAGGGCGCGAGGTGACGGGCGACGCCCGGAGAGGCCCGCCGTGGGCGGGGCCACGGGGCGGCCAGAGATCCGTCCCAGTGGACGCCTGGTCAAGCACGCGCCATCAGGAGGATCCCTTGCTGCCACCGGTTCCCCGCCGCTCGGCAATGCGGCCTTCCGTCTTCCCCCGCCGGTCGATGATCGCGACCGGGCGGGGTCGTTACGGCGTGGCGCGCCGGATCACCGCCGCCCCCAAGGGTTCCAGCGCCACCTCCCCGGACACGGGCCGCCCGGTGAGCAGGTCCGTCCCCTCCCCTCCCACGGGGACGGACGCGCCCAGCTCGCCGCTGTGGTTGAGCAGGAACACGTACTCGTAAGCGTCGTCGCCCCGCACGGAGCACTCCACATGGGCGGGGACGCCCGCGAAGCGCCGGGGCACACCCGCCGCCTCCACCGTCTGCGCCACCAGCGCGTCGAAGGCGGCCTGCTCCAGCAGCGTCGCGACGTAGACGACCCGGCCGGCGCCGTACCAGTTCTCGACCACGGCGGCCCGGCCCTCCAGCAGCCCGTCGGCGTAGGTCGCCAGGGCCGTCCCGGTCTCCAAGTGCAGGTCCTCACGCCACCAGGTGGAAGCCGCGCGCCGCCCGTCGGCGAAGTCGACCGCGAACTCCTCGTGCGGCCGCGCCGGCCAGTACTCGTCGATCTTGGCGCCGATGAGCTCGCGGAACGCGCCGGGGTATCCGTTCGGCCGCACCCGGTTGTCGCCGTCGACCACGCCGGAGAAGAACGACATGAGCACCGTCCCGCCGTTGCGGGCGAACTCGGTGATGCGCCGCACGCCCTCCTCGTCGATCAGGTACGCGTTCGGCACCACCAGCACCTTGTACGAGTCCAGATCCGACCCGGCCGACACCACGTCCACCGGGTAGTGCCGCTCCCACAGGGGCGTGTAGTGCCGCATCACCGTGTCGGTGTAGCTGAAGTCGTTGCGCGGCAGGCCGAAGACCTCCTCCAGCCCCCACCAGCCGTCCCAGTCGAACAGGATCGCGATCTCCGACCGCGAGGTCGTGCCCGCCACCGGCGCCAGCAGCTTCAGCTCCCGCCCGAGGTCGGTGATCTCCCTGAACGTGCGAGAGCCGGGCCCGGAGTGCGGCACCATCGCCGAGTGGAAACGCTCCTGGCCCCCGCGGCTGGCCCGCCACTGGAAGAACATGACCGAGTCGGCGCCGCGCGCCATCGCCGCCAGCGAGCCGAGCCGCATCCGCCCCGGCTCCTTGACGACGTTGAGCTTCCACTGGCTGACGGCGCTGCTCGACTGCTCCATCAGCATCCACGGCTGCCCGCCCTTGAGGGAGCGGAACAGGTCGTAGTTGAAGGCCGCCGACACGTGTGAGTCGGGCTCGGCCGGGTTCGGGTAGATGTCGAGCGCGACCGCGTCCTCTTCCGGCGCCCACTTCCAGTAGTCGGCGTGGCGGAAGAACCGCATGAAGTTCGTCATGACCGGGAGGTCGTCGCGGAAGGAGCGCACGATGTCCCGCTCGGCGAGATAGCACTCCAGCAGCGCGTCGGAGGTGAAGCGCTTGAAGTCGAGGCGGCGAGTGGGGTTCATCCAGGTGCGGGGGATGTGCGGCACGTCGATCTGGTCCCAGTCGGTGTAGATCTGGCCCCAGAACCGGGTGGTCCACGCCTCGTTCAGCGCGTCGAGGTCGCCGTACTTGCGCTGCAGCCAGCGGCGGAAGTTGACCGCCGCGGCCTCGTTGTACGCCGTCGGCCCGTATTCGTTGCTGATGTGCCACATCGCCAGCGCCGGATGGAACGAATACCGCTCGGCGAGCTTGGTCGTGATGGTCGCCGCGTATTCCCGGTAGATCGGCGACGACGGGTCGTAGTGCAGCCGGTTCCCGAAACCGAACGGCTGCCCGTCCTCCCTGATCGGGAACACCTCGGGATGCAGATGGGTGAGCCAGACCGGCGGCGCCGCGGTGGGGGTGGCCAAATTGACGCTGATGCCGTTGTCGTGGAGGAGGTCCATGACCTCGTCCATCCACCCGAACTCGTACTTGCCCGGCTCGGGCTCCAGCGACGCCCACGCGAACACCCCGAGCGAAACGGTGTTGACGCCGGCCTCGCGCATGAGCCGGACGTCCTCCCGCCAGACGGCGGGCTCCCACTGCTCGGGGTTGTAGTCGCCGCCGAAGGCGAAACCTCTGACGCGGTTCCTGAACGCGTCCATGCGAGTCATCTCAACACTCCTGTCGATAGTTCGGGGCTCGCTCAGCGCCGGTCGATGGAGACGGTGGTCAGCCGCTGCTCGGCGCCGGTGATCTCGCGTACGGGGCCTGTCAGTGTCACGGTCCGCTCCGCCACGACGTCCGCGACCTAACACGTGCAGGCATACACCGTTCCTAGGGACTGAGCATGTGTTGCAGGTGCTCAGTCGAACGCTCCGAACGGTGTTGAGCGTTCTGGTCGCCCGCATTCTCACCGCGTCCGGGCGGCGCGGATCGTGTCCGTGGTCCGGGGATGCGGGGGCGGGGTCCTTCACGCCTACGGGCGCCCGGTCGGGCCTGGGCGGTCCGATGCCCCTGCTCATCGCTCCGGTGAGCAGGGGGCGGTGCCGTCCGTCGCCGGATCGGGTGCCCGAGGGCGCGTCTGCCGATCGCCACGGCGGCCGCGTCGTGGCGGGTGGTCGTGCGGGTCTTGGTAGTGAGTGGGGCCTGCCAGTGCTGGGCGCCCCATTTGGAGGTGTAGGCGGGGTCAGTGGCGATGATGGCGATGCTGGTGGCGTCGGCCATCGCGGTGAGCCGGGTGCGGAGCTTGCTGGTTGGCATGCCGGGGGTGAGGTGGCGGAAGCGTTTACGGCGGCCGTGCTTTTCCCGGGTCTTGTCAGCCTGAAAGTCGAGGTCTTCGATGGCGATGGCTTTCACGCCGCAGGTCTGGGCCCAAGGCAGGAGCCGGGTCAGCGCGTGGCGGACCTGGGCGTCGCGGTGGTCAGCGTTCCCGCTGAGGTCGTAGGGGAAGTGGCGGGGGTTGCCGATCGGGTTGCCGTGGACGTCCAGGCGCCAGGCCGCCAGGTGGCCGGCGTTGGTGTCCACGGCGATCACACCGTGCGCGAGCGCGGCCGACATAGGGATGGTCGGGGCCGGTGGGATCTGCCAGGAGGCGGTGATGTACCAGCGTCCGCGCTGCACATCCAGGTGGATGCGGTAGGCCACGGCACGGTTGGCTTCGACCCGGTCCCGCCATTGGGTGCCGCGGTGGGCGAAGGCTACCCGGGCGGTCAGGACGTAGCGGCCATGCGGGGCGTTGGCCAGGTGCGCCAGCGGGGCGGGCAGCCGGATCGACACCTCGCCATCCGGATCGATGCGGATCGTCTCATTGCCATACCGCTTGCCGGACTCGCCATCCGCAGCCAGGAACCAGCGCTCGACCTCCCATTTCTGCCGCCATTCGTCCTCGGTCAGGCCGGCGGCGTGCAGGTGGTGCCGGGTGCGGGCCAGGCGTTTGCCGCCCCGCACGATGCGCACGATCCCGGCCTGGTGGTCGGCCTTCTCCCGCCGCAGCCGGTCCTGCAGCACGCGCAGGCGGCGGCTCTTGGCGTGCCACTCCAGCCGCGAGCGGGATCCGCCTGGAGCCTTCCGGGTTCCCTTCTCTCCCACGGGAAGCGACAGCCGGTGCCGGATGGTGGCGATGGCGGCTTCCAGGTCGGCGATGTGCGCGGCCTGGCAGCGGCGGGCCAGCGCCCATTGATCGTGGCTGGCTTTGGTGATGGCCCCGGCCCACCGCGACGACGACAACGTGGTTAGCTCGCGTTTGCGGGCCGCCCACCTCTGGTGGTCGTGCTCCAGCCCATCGGCGCAGCGCGTCTTCAGATCACCAGAGGCAAGCGCGCCCAGATGCGCGCCCACCAGCCGCAGCACCTGCTCGTCCTCGGCCGTGAGATTCTTGAGCCGGTCACGAACGGCCACCCCGGATCGCTCGGAAACGACGAACGGCGCCTCGATCGGGCGCAGCTCAGCCATGCTGGGCACCCACCGGCCCGAGGCCGGCACGGCCCGCGGCCGGTCGGCGGGCGCAGCACACGACCGGCAACTGTCGATCATCACCGAACGGGCATGCCCGCATGACCTGTATCCGCCTCCCCTGCCTTCACATTGCGTGACGGTGACGATACCAAGAGTTTGCACTGTCGGTAGAACATACGCGCGATACACGTCAGGCAAGGTCATCCGCGGCCCGACCGGCAGGGATGGCCGTGATGCAACTGGCGGTACGCACGTGAGGGGAGTCGCTGCATGCGTATGCCGTCACGCTGGGACCCCTGCCATAACGCAACCAGAGGCACCTCAGGCACCTTTATGCACATTCAAGGGCCAGCCGCCCCTTACCCTCGGTGCTCCTTCGTTTCACCCTGGCGCTCCACCGCTTCGCGTCGGAAAGTTTCTGACTAGCTTTCCGAAAGATTACTGTGACATTGCCGAACCGTTACGGTAGGCTGCGGTCCTCAATCCTGTCAACAGTCCCCCTTGATTCAAAAAGAAGGCCGATTAGCCCAGTTCAGAGAGCTAATGGCTTTCACGTGATTTTCCGAAAGTTGTCACTCGCCGGTGTCAGCCCGGATGGCGGCACCGCTACAGCGGGAGGTTCTGTGCCCCGAGCGACGCTCGCCGACGTCGCGGCGGCCGCAGGAGTGTCGGTGCCGACGGTTTCCAAGGTTCTGAGCGGTAAGAAGCACGTCTCGGCCGCCACCAGGGACAAGGTCCTCGAAGCCGTCCGGGCCTTCGGCTACGAGACGCCGCGGCCGCCGAGCACGCCCCGGGTCGGCATGGTCGACCTGCTCATCGACGGGCTCGGCTCGCCGTGGGCGCAGGTCCTCATCAAGGGCGCGGAGCGGGCGGCGGCGCGATGGGGGTTCTCGCTCGTGGTGACCTCGTCCGCGCGGCCCGACTTCGACCTGCGGCGCTGGATCGGGATCTTGCGCAAGCGCGGCACCGACGGCATCGTGCTCGTGCTCTCCCGGCACCAGAAGGACGAGATCGCGGCCATCGGAGAGCTGCTGCACGTCCCCCTCGTGCTGCTGGATCCCGTCGGGCAGCGCGACCCGCGCATGTCCACGGTCGGGGCCACGAACTGGTCCGGCGGCGTCATGGCGACCACCCACCTGCTCGAGCTGGGGCACACCCGGGTGGGGTTCATCGGCGGGCCGCTCGACGTGCAGTGCACACTCGACCGATACGAGGGCTACCTGGCCGCGCACCGCACGTTCGGCATCGAGCCCGACCCCGCGCTGACCCGCTACGGCGACTTCCTCGTCTCCGGCGGCAAGCTGTTCGGCGCCGAACTGCTCGACCGCGACGACCCGCCCACCGCGATCTTCGCCGGATCCGACCTGCAGGCCGCGGGCGTCTACCAGGCGGCCGCCGAGCGCGGCGTCCGCATCCCCGGCGACCTGTCCGTGGTCGGGTTCGACGACTCGCCCCTGTGCGAGATGTTGTCGCCCCCGCTCACCACCGTGCGCCAGCCGCTCGACGACATGGCCAACGAGGCCGTACGGCTCATCTCCGAGGAGCTGACCCACCCGGGCGGGCCCGCGGGCACCCGCATCGAGCTGGCTACCACGCTCATCGTCCGCGCCAGCAGCGAGCACCGGTCCTCACTCCCCTGATTCTGTCGGTCCGGCCTGGTTTGCTGATCGGCGCGGGTGCACAAGATCGGCTTTTGAGAGGTGGGCGTTGGACACGGAGGAACGTTTCTGGGACATGGCGGAGGCGGCCTGGGCGCCCCTCGGCGCGGACGTCGGCCAGGCGCGACAGGCGCTCACGGACAGGAGTCCCGGTTCTGGCGCGGACGCCGTGCTCGCCGTCATCGACGAGGCACTGGAGGACTTCCTCGCCAACCTCGCGGCGAGCAGCCGGGATTTGTCGGCCGAGGAGCTGACGGACCTCGATCGGGTAGTCGAGCGGAAGCTCTACGACATCGACCGCGCGGACATCCACGCGATAACCGACGGCTCCGACGACGGCTTCCTGTACGCACGCGGCTTCATCGTCGCCATGGGCCGTGACTTCTACGCCGGCGTGCTCCGGGATCCGCGGCTGGCCGTGCTGGACGCCGAGTGCGAGGAGATGTGTTACTTCTTCGCCCACCTGCACGACGAGCGCTATGGGACCTACCCGGACACCGGCTCGGGAATCTCCCGCGAGTCTTGCTCGAACACCGCCGGCTGGCCCTCCTGACCCACGCGGAATTCCCCTGACCGAGGTGGGCACGTGCGCGAACGGGAAAGATCCTTGAACGAGCCCCCGAGATCAGGTCAGGAGACGAAGCGGTGGAGAACGAAGCGCGGGCGCTGCCGCTGGCCGGGATGCGGGTCGTCGAGCTGTCCAGCTACGTGGCGACGCCGCTGTGCGGGATGACGCTGGCTCAGCTGGGCGCGGACGTGATCAGGGTGGAGCCGGTCGGCGGCGCGGTCGACCGTACCCGGTGGCCGCTGGCCGCGAGTGGCACGAGCCTGTACTGGTCGGGGCTCAACAAGGGCAAGCGCGCCATCGAGGTGGACCTGTCACGCGAGGAGGGCCGCAGGCTCGTCGCCGACCTGGTGGTCCGGGCCGGGATCGTGGTCAGCAACGCGGACCGGTTCCGCGAGTTGTCGTACGAGGCGTTGCGGGCGCGCCGCCCCGACGTGATCCACGTGCTGCTCACCGGCCGCCGCGACGGCGGGGCCGCCGTGGACTACACCGTCCAGGCGGCCACCGGATTCCCCCTCCTGACCGGCCCGCCGGACACCGCGCAGCCGGTCAACAGCGTGGTGCCGACCTGGGACCTCGCCGCCGGGCTCTACCTGGCGGCCGGGCTGCTGGCCGCCGAACGGCACCGCCTGCTGACGGGCGAAGGGCAGCAGGTGCGTCTCGCGCTCGAGGACGTCGCCGTGGCGACCGCGGGCAATCTCGGCTACCTCGCCGAAGCCCAGCTGAGCACCTCACCCAGGGAACGCGACGGTAACCACGTCTACGGCACGTGCGGGCGGGATTTCGCCACCGCCGACGGCGGGCGGCTGATGATCGTCGCCCTCACGCCGCGGCACTGGCGGGACCTCCTCGCCGCAACCGGCCTCACCGACGTGATCGCCGCGCTTGCCGCTGCGCTCGGGGCCGACTTCACCGAGGAGTCGCAGCGCCACCGGCACCGCAAGGTGCTCGGCGAGCTGCTCGCCGGCTGGTTCGAGGCTCACACCCTGGCCGAGGTGGAGGCGGCGTTGCGTGACACCCGGGTGTTGTGGTCGGCGTACCGGAGCCTCGCGGAGCTCGCCGGCCTGCTGCCGGAGAACCCGCTGATGGCGCTGCTCCACCAGCCGGGCGTCGGCGATCACTGGGCGCCGGGAGCTCCCCTGATGATGGACGGGCGGCAGCCGCCTCCTGCGGCCGCGCCGCTGGTGGGGCAGCACACCGAGGAGGTGCTGCGCGGCGAGCTCGGCTTGTCCGCGCAGGACCTCGCCAAGCTGAGGGAGGACGGCATCATTCGCAGCGCGGGAAGCGGAGAACGACCATGAGCGCATTGACCCAGGACGAGCGGGACATCGTGGCCCTGACCGGTGCTTTCGTCGACGAGCGGGTCCGGCCGCGGGTGCGGGACTACGAGGCGGGGGACACCTACCCGGCCGAGTTCATCGATGAAACGAAGAAACTGGGCTTCTTCGGCCTGCTGGCACCCGCCGAATACGGCGGCGTGGATGTCAGCGCCACAGGAGCAGCGCGAACGGTACCTGCCACCGATGGCCGCCGGCACGCTCAGGGCCACGATGGCGCTCACCGAGCCGGGCGGCGCAGCGACCTGCAGGCCATGCGCACCGCCATGCAGGTGGCGAGATCCAGCGCAACGTCATCGCGGCGCAGCTGATCGCGCGCAACCCCATCACGTGAGCGAGAGAATCCGATGAGCTGGGCCCCGCACACCGTCACCACCGTCGAAACGGTCGAACCGCATCCCGTGGCGGCCCTGTCGGCGCTGTTCGACGACGGCATGCCCGTGATCGGTCCGGGAGACGCACTGCCGCCGTTGTGGCACTGGGTCGCGCTGGCCCGCTGGCCCGTCTCGTCCGTGCTCGGGGTGGACGGTCATCCTGCGCGCGGGTCGTTCCTGCCTCCGGTGGAGCTGCCGCGGCGCGTGTTCGCCGGCGGCGAGGTCGTCTTCCACGCTCCGCTCACGGTCGGCGCCATGGTCCGGCGCAAGTCGCGGGTGGAGTCGGTCACCGAGAAGTCCGGGCGTTCGGGCAGGCTGGTCGTGGTGGTCGTCGCCACCACGCTGTACGACGAGCGCGACCGGCTCGCGCTCGAGGAACGCCAGGACCTCATCTACCGCGACGCGGTGCCCGTCTCCTTCGCGGCGGACATCGAGATCCCGGCCGCCCTGGTTCCGGCCGGCGCGCCCTTGATCCGGGCGGGGGAGTGGGCGTGGGATCTCGCCACCGACCCGACCCTGCTGATGCGCTTCAGCGCCGCCACGGCGAACCCGCACCGCATCCACTACGACTGGCCGTACGCCACCCGCGTCGAGGGGTATCCGGGCCTGGCGGTGCATGGGCCGCTGATGACGATGGCCCTCGCCGAGGTGCTGCGGCTGGAGAAACATGACGCGCCGATCCTGCGCATGCGGCACCGGAACCGCAAACCCCTGTTCTGTGGTCAGGCCGCCCGACTGCGCCGGGTCGGTGCCGCCCCGCTCACGCTGGGCCTGTTCGGCGATGATTCCGGCGAGCCCTGCTCCACGTTGACGATCGAAGGGGCCTGCCATGCGTGAACCGGCCGCCCGCGAGGCCGTCCCCACCCGGCTGCGTCGCCGAGACCATCACCACGTACTCCGAGCCTGAGGATCGCCGACATGCAGCACAACGCCCGCGCCATCGTCGAGACGTTGCAGGCCGTCGTCGGCAAGGCCGCCGCGCACGTGCAGCCGGTCGACGAGCACCAGGCCGTCGCCTACGACGTGGCGTCGATGTCGTCGTCCGTCGCGGCCGCCGTGGCCCTGCTCGGCCATCAGGCCCACGCCCGCAGCCGTAGGGTCGGTGCCGGCGGCCTTGGTGCTGGCGGCCTTGGTCCGGGCGATCTGGACGACGATGGGGCCGAGGACGACCTGGCGTTGCTCTACGCCGCCGACGTCGCCGCCGAGCTCGCCGGCCGCATGACCGGACGGGAAGGCCTATGGGGTGTGGACCGGACCGCGCTGGACGGGATGGCCGCACACGTCGCCGCGGGACGGGATCCTGGCCTCCTGGAACGGGTGGCCGAGCGGGTCATGGCCACCGGCGAGGCGGGACCGCGACACCTGTCCGACGAGCTGCAGCTCGTCCGCACCGCCTTCCGCGAATTCGCCGCCGACCAGATCGCCCCGGCGGCCGGCCGCATACACCGCGACGACGAGGACATCCCCGACGCCATCATCGACGGCCTCGCCGACATGGGCTGCTTCGGGCTGTCGATCCCCGCCTCGTACGGCGGCTACGCCGAAGGCGGCGCCGACGAGCTGCTGAGCATGGTCGTGGTGACCGAAGAGCTCTCCCGCGCCTCGCTCGGGGCCGCGGGCTCGCTCATCACCCGCCCTGAGATCATCGGTGCCGCGATCGCCCGGGGCGGCACAGAGGAGCAGAAACGGCGCTGGCTACCCGCGATCGCGTCGGGGGAGCGGCTGTGCGCCGTCGCGGTGACCGAGCCCGACTGCGGGTCGGACGTCGCCGCCATCACCACCAGTGCGGTCAGGGACGGCGAGGAGTGGGTGCTGAACGGCGTCAAGACCTGGTGCACCTTCGCCGGCCGCGCCCACTACCTGCTCGTCCTCGCCCGCACCGACCCGGACCGCACCGCCGCCCACCGCGGGCTGTCGCTGTTCGTCGTCGAGAAACCGTCCTTCACCGGCCACACCTGGCACCTCACCCAAGAGGGCGGCGGGAGCGTCGAAGGGCGCGCCATCCGTACCCTCGGCTATCGCGGCATGCACTCCTTCGAGGTCGGGTTCGGCGGCTGGCGCGTGCCCGCCGCCGACCTGATCGGCCTGGACGACGGCCTCGGGCGCGGCTTCTACCTGCAGATGCGGTCGTTCGCCAACGCGCGCCTGCAAACCGCCGCCCGCGCCGTCGGCGTCATGCAGTCGGCGCTCGAACTGGCCGTGGACTACGCCCGGCAGCGGCCGGTCTTCGGCCGGTCGCTCGCGGACTACCAGCTCACCCGGGCCAAGATCGCCAGGATGGCGGCGCTGATCGCCGCGTGCCGCGCGTTCACGTTCGCGGCGGCGCGTGCAGTCGCGGCCGGCGACGGCGACCTCGAGGCCGCGCAGGTGAAGCAGGTCGCCTGCCGGGCGGCAGAGTGGGTCACCCGCGAAGCCCAGCAGCTGCACGGCGGCTACGGGTACGCCGAGGAGTACGCCGTCTCACGGCTGTTCGTGGACGCCCGCGTGCTGTCGATCTTCGAAGGCGCCGACGAGGTGCTCGCGCTCCGGGTCATCGCCCGCCGCCTGGCACAACCCTGACCTCATCCGATGTGCCCGAGTCCGGCACCGTGTCCGATGTGCCCGAGTCCGGCACCGTGTCCGATGTGCCCGAGTCCGGCACCGTGTCCGATGTGCCCGAGTCCGGCACCGTGTCCGATGTGCCCGAGTCCGTTACGCGCCCAGCACTCTGTCGAGTGCTTCCAGGAGGGCGGCACGCACTCGGGCGGGGTCGTCGAGGTCGAAGCCGACCACGAGCCCGTCTCTGAGCAGCAGGAGAATGTCGGCGGTCCGCTCCGCGTCGGGGTGGCCGTCGGCGGCCAGCAGGTCCCGGTAGAGGTCGCGGACCCAGCGGCGGTACTCGGCGATGGCCTGCCGCACGGGGTGACCGGGATCGGGATATTCGGCCGCCGTGTTGACGAAGGGACAGCCGCGGTAGGTGGGGCCGGCCCCGAACTCGCACATGAAGGCGAAAATGCCCATCAGCTTCTCGCGCGGAGAATCAGCCTGCATGGTGGCGGCCGCGGCGCGCTGTCGCGCGCTCTGCTCGGTCACGTACGCGCGGACAAGGTCGTCCTTGCTCGGGAAGTGCTTGTAGAAGGTCGCCTTGGCGACGTCCGCCTCCGCGATGATCCGGTCGATCCCGACCGTGTGCACGCCCTCCCGGTAGAACAGGCGCGCCGCGGTGTCGAGCACGCGGGTGCGCGCCGCACTCGGGCGACGGCCTTCCAACGTTTCTGCGCTCACGTGTTGACGATACCAGACAGACCTGTCTACTCTCATGGCATGTGGCAGACAGACAGGTCTGTTCATTAGGAAAGGGCATCGTCATGAGCATGTACATCGCCATCGCCACCTCCGCCGGGCGCGACGGCCGCGCGGTCTCCTCGGACGGACGGCTGGACGTCAAGCTGGCCCTGCAGAAGGAGCTGGGCGGCGACGGTGAGGGCACGAACCCCGAGCAGCTCTTCGCCGCCGGGTACGCGGCCTGCTTCGCTTCGGCGATGCGGCTGGTGGGCGCTCAGAAGAAGATCGACGTCTCGGACGCGTCGGTCACGGCCGAGATCGGCCTGTCGCCGAACGGCCAGGGCGGCTTCCAGCTCGAGGCCACGCTCCGGGTCGAGCTGCCCGACTCGATCGCCCCGGAGACGGCCCGTGAGCTCGTCGAGGCCACCCACCAGGTGTGCCCCTACTCCAACGCCACCCGCGGCAACATCCCGGTCAACCTGGTCGTGGAGTAGGGAAGACCATGTGCCGCTGGGTGACGCCGATGACGGCTCACTCAGCGGCCCTGGCTCGAAACTCGATCGGGACCGCTCATCATCGGCGCATCGTCTGGAGATGCGGAGGAGACATGGGCGGTCGCTTGTTCACATCCGAGTCCGTCACGGAGGGCCACCCCGACAAGATCGCCGACCAGATCAGCGACGCGATACTCGACGAGCTGCTGAGTGGCGACGCCACCAGCCGGGTCGCGGTCGAGACGCTGATCGCCACCGGCCAGGTGCACGTCGCGGGCGAGGTCACGACCAAGACCTACGCCGACATCCCGGCCATCGTCAGGAGGACGCTGCTGGAGATCGGGTACGACTCGTCGGCCAAGGGGTTCGACGGCGCCTCCTGCGGGGTGTCGGTGTCCATCGGCGCGCAGTCGCCCGACATAGCCCAGGGCGTCGACGACGCCTACGAGCACCGAGTGGGCGGCGACGGCGACGAGCTCGACCGGCAGGGCGCCGGAGACCAGGGTCTGATGTTCGGCTACGCCTGCCGGGACACGCCCGAGCTGATGCCGCTGCCGATCGCACTGGCCCATCGGCTTGCCCGGCGGCTGTCCGAGGTGCGCAAGAGCGGCGTCGTGCCGTACCTGCGGCCGGACGGCAAGACCCAGGTGACCGTCGAGTACGACGGCGACCGGCCGGTGCGGCTGGACACCATCGTCGTCTCCAGCCAGCACGCCGCCGGCGTCGACCTGGACGGCCTGCTCGTCCCCGACATCGCCGAGCACGTCGTGGCGCCCCTGCTGGCCGAGGTCGGCATCGAGACCGAGGGTTATCGCCTGCTGGTCAACCCGACCGGACGGTTCGAGATCGGCGGCCCGATGGGAGACGCGGGGCTGACCGGCCGCAAGATCATCGTCGACACCTACGGCGGGATGGCCCGGCACGGCGGCGGCGCCTTCTCCGGCAAGGACCCGTCCAAGGTGGACCGCTCGGCCGCGTACGCGATGCGGTGGGTGGCCAAGAACGTCGTGGCGGCGGGACTGGCCGACCGGTGCGAGGTGCAGGTGGCGTACGCGATCGGCAAGGCGCACCCCGTCGGACTGTTCGTCGAGACCTTCGGCACCGAGAAAACCGAGGTCGCGAAGATCCAGGACGCCGTGACCAAGGTGTTCGACCTCCGCCCCGCGGCGATCATCCGCGACCTGGATCTGCTGCGCCCGATCTACGCGCAGACCTCGGCCTACGGGCACTTCGGGCGCGAGGGCCTGTCCTGGGAGACCACCGACCGCGCCGACGCTCTCGGCAGGGCCGTGTGAAGGAGCTGGCGTCCATGAGCATCATCGTTACCGGTTCGATCGCGATGGATCATCTGATGACCTTCCCCGGCCGGATCACCGAGCAGCTCGTCAAGGACAAGCTCGACGCGGTGTCGCTGTCCTTCCTCGTCGACCGTCTCACCGTGCGCAGGGGTGGCGTCGGCGCCAACATCGCCTACGGCCTGGGCCAGCTCAACCTGTTCCCCATCCTGGTCGGCGCCGCGGGCCCCGACTTCGGCGACTACGGCAGATGGCTGCTCCAGCACGGGGTGGACGTCGAGTCGGTCAGGATCTCCGACAGCCATCACACGGCCCGCTTCTCCTGCACGACCGACCTCGATGGGAACCAGATCGCCTCGTTCTACCCCGGGGCGATGCGGGAGGCGGGGGAGATCGAGCTGGCCCCGGTCGTACGGCGCGTGGGCGGGTGCGAGCTGGTGATCGTCAGCCCGAACGAGCCGGCCGCCATGGCCCGCCACTCCGAGGAGTGCCGGGCCCGCGGATACCCGTTCGCCGCCGACCCCTCACAGCAACTCGCCCTGCTCGCCGCGGACGAGATCGTCTCGTTGCTGGATGGCGCACATTACCTGCTCACCAACGAGTACGAGCGGTCGCTGCTCCTGGGCAAGTGCGGCTGGTCGGAGAGGGACGTGCTGGAGCGGGTCGAGGTCTGGGTGACCACCCTGGCCGCCGACGGCGCACGCGTCGACCGGCGCGGCATGGAGCCGATCTTCGTGCCTGCGGTTCCGGTCAAGGAGCCGGTCGATCCGACCGGCGCGGGCGACGCGTTCCGCGCGGGGTTCTTCGCCGGGGTCGCCTGGGGATTCCCGCTGGAGCGCGCGGCTCAGGCCGGCTGCCTCATGGCCGCACTGGCGATCGAGTCGGTGGGCGGCCAGGGGTATGAGTTCCATCTCGAGACCGCGGTGGAGCGGGTGGCGGACACCTACGGGGGCGCGGCGGCCACCGAGCTCCAGCGGGTCGCGGAGGCGCAGGCCGAGGTCGCGCTGGGCAAGGTCCCCATGATGGCGCTGGTGTCGCCATGACGCACCTGACGATCCAGCGGAGCTCCTCGGTCCGGGAGCTGCTCGCGGCGGGCACTCCCTCCATCTCCTTCGAGTTCTTCCCGCCCAAGACCCCTCAGGGCGAACAGGCGCTCTGGCGGACGATCCGCGAGCTGGAGGCGGTGCGCCCGACGTTCGTCTCGGTCACGTACGGCGCCGGCGGATCGACCCGCGACCGCACCGTCGAGATCACCGAACGGCTCGCCGGCGACACGACGCTGCTGCCCGTGGCGCACCTGGTCGCGGTCGACCACTCGGTGGCCGAACTGCGTCACCTCGTCGGCCGGTTCGCGGCGGCGGGCGTGCGGAACCTCCTGGCGCTCCGCGGCGATCCGCCGGGCGGCGATCCCTTGGGGCAGTGGACCAGGCACCCCCAAGGGGTCGCCTACGCGGCCGACCTCGTCAGGCTGATCAAGGTCGCCGGGGACTTCTGCGTCGGCGTGGCCGCCTTCCCCTACCGCCATCCCCGCTCACCTGATGTCGAGAGTGACACCCGGCATTTCGTCGAGAAATGCCGGGCGGGCGCCGACTACGCCATTACCCAGATGTTCTTCCGGGTCGAGGACTATCTGAGGTTGAGAGACCGCGTCGCCGCCCGCGGCTGCGAAACCCCGATCATTCCCGGCATCATGCCGGTGACCCGGATGAGCACCATTGAAAGATCGGAGCAGCTCTCGGGCGCGCCATTCCCGCCCGAACTGGCCGCCGCGTTCGACCGGGTTGCCCACGATCCTGAGGCCGTGCGCCGGCTCGGTATCGATCACACGGTGGACATGTGCGTCAGGCTCCTGGACGAGGGCGTGCCGGGAATTCACTTCATGACCTTCAACACGTCGGCGGCGACGCTGGAGGTATGCCGGCGACTGGGAGTATGACAAGAGCTGTAAATCACCCTGACATTCTGTATCAGGCCTCGATCAAGCCTCGATCCGGCCTTGAGCGATCAGCGCCAGGATGCATCCACCCGTCGTCCGAGGGGCCGCCGATGATGCCTGCTGTTTCCGCTGGAAGAGCGCGGGCCTGAGGCCGGTGGCGTGTTTCCGGGAGTGCCGGGGGACAGGCGGGGGCGGCAGGCAGGCAGGGAGTCGGAGCGAGGGAGGTTGAGAGTGGATGAGGCGAGGTGGGTCAGTGCTCACGCCTTCTACCACGATGATCTCGACCAGCTGCTGGTGCACGCCGTGGCGCCGCTGGCCGCGGAGCTGACCGGGCGTGGGCTGGCGACGGACTTCTTCTTCCTGCGCTGCTGGGATGGGGGAAATCACCTCAGGCTTCGGATACTGCCCGAGCCGGCGGTCGAGCGGGGCGACGTCGAGACGGTGATCAGCGAACGACTCGGTGAATTCTTCGCCGCGCGGCCGTCCACGACAGCGGCCAGGCAGAAGGACTATGAGCGGATGGCGGCCCTGCTCGCGCGCCAGGAGCGGGTGTCGTCCTACTCCCGCAGCCTTTATCCCGACAACTCGCTGCTGCTCGTGCCGTACCGGCGGGAGCACGGGCGCCACAGGGACGGTCCGGCGGTCCGGGCGGTGGAGCGCCACTTCGTCGAGTCCAGCAGGCTTGCGTTGGACATGCTGGTGGACGGCCTCACGCCGGGCGAGCGGGCCACGGCCGCGTACGCGATGACGTGCATCGCCTGGTTCACCTCCGTCCCCGAGCCGCAGCGGCTGGCCGAGCTGGTCAGGGCCGCCGGCAGGAGCGCCGAGCACGTGGGCCTCCTCGACAAGGGCCGCGCACTCGAGTCCCAGCGGGAGCAGGCGATCACGCTGGCGAGGCGGATCCGGACAGCCGAAAACTCCGGAGCCCTCGCGACCTGGGCACGGTCCGTCACCGCGCTGCGTGAGACGCTGACGTCGCGGGAGGGGCGGCGCGATGCGGGCGGGAGCGCGTTCGCCGTCATGGACAGGTGCGCTCGCCTCCTGTGCAACCGGCTCGGTGTGCCCCTGGTCGAGGAGGAGTCCCTGCGCCACCTGGCGACCGAGGCCGTCGAGGCCCTGGCCAACGACGGGGCCACGGCATGACACGCGACTCGACGCCACAACCAGGGACTTTCCGACAAAGGTTGACACGCGACGGTTTGATGGACATGGTTTGACTCACGTGGCCATAAGTATCCAGACAGAAATCTGAAATTGGCTCATGTAAGACGGGGGCAGCACAGTTGTTGCACAGTCACTGGGTTGAGCCGCTGCGGATGGTTAAGTACGGGGTCAAACTATCCATTGGGGCGAATCGTGGGACGACTCGGGCCAAGCGGCGAGGTTCGATGGTTAGTGGCGGATTTGCTGGAGTCTTCCGTGGTGGAGGTCCGCACCGCATACGAGCAAGAGCTCAATAACGCGAATAGTTTACTTTTACGTAACCCGGAGTCCGCCGAGCAGGTGCTGGCGAGTTGTACCAGCATCGTCGCCGACGTGGTTGAAGGGCTGCGCGACTCCGCGCCCACGACGAGGGGCGAGGACATCAGCAGGGAGATCGCCGTCACGCGGGCGCGGCACGGCGTGCACCCGACCGAGTCGCTGCGCGCGGCCGAGATCCTCTTCGAGGTGGTGCTGCGCTGGGTCGACCAGCGCCTCGGACCGGAGCGTGAAGACGCGAGGGAGGCCCTGGTCGAGCTCTCGCTGCTGTTGAGCAAGAGCATCGCGCTGCGCATCCGGGAGGCGTCGAGCTGGTACGCGAGCTTCCTGCTGCAGGAGATCCATCGCGTGCAGTCCGACGAGCGCGCCAGGCTGGCCCGCGAGCTCCACGACAGGGTGAGCTACGGGGTGACGGTCGGCCACCGGAACCTGGAGAGCCTCCAGCGCCGCGGCCGGAACCTCGATCCGGAGACCGTCCGGCGTTGCGTCTCCATGGTCCAACTCGCCCTGGAGGAGGCCATCGAGGCGATCCGAAAGCTCATCGGCGATCTGCGCGTGTCGGAGTCGGTGCCCAGCCTGGAGAAGGCGCTGCACTCCTTCCTGTTCGAGGCCGAGCCCGTGAGCGCGGTGACGTCCGTGGTCGTCAACGGCGACGAGAGCTGGGTGGACCACCAGGTGCGGGACGAGGTGTTCCTGATCGTCAGGGAGGCACTGCGCAACGCCCTGGACCACAGCGGGGCCGGGCGGGTCCTGGTGCAGATCGACATCGCGCCGCACGAGCTCAGGGCCACGGTCGCCGACGACGGCACGGGCTTCGCCGCCACCGGCGCCAGTGACGGCGCCGGGCTGTCGATCATGGCGGAGCGGGCGGCCCTTCTCGGCGGGAACACGCTGGTCTCCAGCCGCATCGGCAAGGGCACGCGCGTGGAACTGACGGTTCCCCTGCTGAGGGACGGGAATGCCGGCACCTACTGATCAGATCACGGTCGTCATCGTCGATGACCACACGCTCTTCCGCGTCGGATTACGAGAGATCTTCCAGGACCAGGACGACATCGTGGTCGTGGGGGAGGCGGGTGACGGCGCCACCGCCGTCAAGCTGATCGCCGAGCTGCGGCCCGCCATCCTGCTGCTTGATGTGTCCCTGCCCGGGGAGGACGTCACCACCACGATGCGGGCCGTGAAGGCGGCCTCGCCCGGCACCCGGGTCGTCATCGTGAGCATGCAGGACGAGCCCAGGCTGATCCAGGAGCTCATCGCGCTCGGGGCGCGGGCCTACCTGCTGAAGAGCGCGAGCTGGCACGAGCTGATGGCGGCGGTCAGGATGGCGCACACCAGCTCCACCCGGGTCCTGCTGTCGATCTCCGCGGGGAGCGTGGCCGGAATGCGCGGCTCGGCCCGCGACGACCGGCCGCCGATCGGCGTGCTGTCCGCGCGGGAGATCGAGGTGCTCAGGCTCGCCTCGGCGGCCATGAGCAATGCGCAGATCGCCAGCAGGCTGCACCTCACCGAGGCGACCGTCAAACGCCACCTGCACAGCATCTTCACCAAGCTCGGCGCGGTGTCCAGGATCGACGCGGTGAGCAAGGCCATCTCGGCCTCGCTCATCCCGAGCTGGACCGACGAATGACCGGTAGCGCCTCCCCCCGGGGGGCGCTACCGCTCGGGTCGGTCAGCCGGCGAACTGCAGCTCGGGTCCGGTGTCCAGGCCGGTGGTCAGGATGGCCTGGTGCAGGTCCTGCAGCTCCCGGGAGGGGTCGATGCCGAGGTCCTGGTTGAGTATCGACCGCACGTTGCGATAGGCGTGCAGGGCCTCGCTGCGCCGTCCGCTCCGGCAGAGCGCCGAGATGAGCTGGGCATGGAACCATTCGTTGTGCGGATAGGTCGCGGCCAGCGCCTTGAGCTCGCCGACGAGCTCGCGATGCCGGCCGAGCAGGACGTCTGCCTGGATGCGCAGCTCCACAGCGCGCAGCCGCTCCTCTTCCCGGTGGACACGGTAGGCGCGCAGCAGCGATCCCTGGGAGACGTTGGCCAGGGGCGGCCCCGTCCACAGGTCGAGCGCCCTGCCGAGCTGCCGGGAGGCCTCAAGGTAGCGGCCCTCGGCCAGCGCCTTCCGCCCCTCGGCGAGCATGCGCTGGAAGACGTACGCGTCCAGTTGATCGCCGTCGACCTGCAGGACGTAGCCGAAGGGCTTGGTCACCAGCAGCTCCCCCGCGGGGGTGGCCAGCCTCTCCCGCTCAAGGGCCTTCCTGAGTTGGTAGATGTAGGTCTGAGCGGTGCTCTGTGCGGTCTTCGGCGGGTCCTCACCCCACAGCTCCTCGATCAAGGACTCGAACCCGACTATGCGATTGGCCCGGGAGAGTAACAAGGCGAGTACCTGGCAGACTTTGGGTGTTCTCGGAGTGAATTCTCGTTCCCCGTTCATCGCCGTCAGCGCGCCCAGAATCGTGAACCGAATCATTGGCACCTCATTCGTAGCGGAATGCCTGCACCTTAGATAGCGCGCCACGCCGGCGACAAGGCGGCCACATCGAAAGTGCGGCAGGCGGAGCCGGTGGTATTACATCTTCCGGCCGGAGAATGTAGTCCTTCCGGGCGGCGACGCCGCGTCGCCGGCTAACCTTGGCACTACACCTCTTTTCCGTTCACGGCCGCCGCGCATACGGTCCGGAGCATGGGGGACAACACACCGAACCGAAGCGCAGCCCTTCGCCGAATCCCAGCCACCGCGATTTCCGATCTCGGATTATGCCTGTCCGAGGCTCGCCCGATCGTCCAGATCATCTTCCTGTTCCGGTTCCTCACGGGAGCCGCGCTCGGCTACGCCGCGGGTGAGACCGACCTCGCCGCCGTCGGCTTCGGCGCGTTCACCTGGGAGTGCGCGGTCGTGTTCGTCTATCTCCTCAACGGGGCGACCGACGTGCTGGAGGACCGCATCAACGGCTCCCGCCGCCCCATCGCCTCCGGCGTCCTGCCCAGGCACGTCGCGCTCCGATACGTGCGGCTGACCGGCGTGGGGGCGCTGGCCGGGGGCATCGTCATGGGCTGGGAGTTCCTCGTGGCCGTCATCATCTTCATGCTGCTCGGCTACCTGTACTCCGCGCCGCCGTTCCAGCTCAAGAACAACCCCGGCGCGACGATCGCCGTGGCCGCGCTCGGCGGGCTGGTGACCTACCTGGCCGGGTCTGCCAGCGCCGCGTCCGGCGGCGGCCTGCCGGCGCTCGTCTGCGCGGGCGCGATGTCGCTGTGGATGGGCCTGGTCGGCGCCATCGCCAAGGACTTCGGTGACATCGACGGCGACCGCGCGGCGGGCCGCCGCACGATCGCCGTGCTGCTGGGCGACACTGCGGCGCGGCGGCTGGTCGGCCTGATCGCGCCGGCGCTCGGCGTGGCGTTCGTCCTCGCCGCCCTGCACGTGGCGCCGGTGCTCATCATGTCCGCCGTCGTGACCCTGCTGGGAGCGATCGTGGTGGCATGGTTCGCGCTGACCCCGGCCAGGGGTGACAGGAACGCCCGGCGCAGGCCGTACCGCGCCTTCATGACCACCCAGTACGGCTCGCATGCCGGGGTGGCGCTGGCCCTGACCGTGTGAGTGAGCACCGCCTCGGCCGGGCGTGGACGCGCCTCCACTCCGATCTGGATCGGTCCTGGAAGCCCGGCTCCTTCAATGTCGGCAACGGTCTCACGAAGCAGAGGTCAGATATGTCCGTCACACCGATCAGAGACAGTCACGAGATCCGGTGGGGTAAGTGCCCAGGATGCGGCCGCCTGCTGTACCTCAAGCGGCTGGCCCGCAATCTCCATGTCTGCCAGGAATGCTCGCACCACTGGCGGCTGACCGCCAGGCAACGCATCGGGATGCTGGCCGACGAAGGCAGCTTCACCGAGTTCGACCACGAGATCGCCACACCGGACGACCCCCTCGGCTTCGCCGACCGCCGGCCGTACGCCGAACGGCTGGAGGAGGCGAGGAGGGCGACCGGCGAACGCGAGGCGCTGGTCAGCGGCACCGCGCAGATCGGCGGGCACCCCGTGGTCCTGGCCGTCATGGAGTTCTCCTTCATGGGCGGCAGCATGGGCGGCGCCGTCGGCGAGCTGGTGACCCGGGCGGCCGAGCACGCCGAGCGGACCCGGCACCCGCTGATCGTGGTGTGCGCCTCTGGCGGGGCGCGCATGCAGGAGGGCGCGGTATCGCTGCTGCAGATGGCCAAGACCAGCCAGGCCTTCGCCCGCCTGGCGGAGGCCGGGGTGTTCTCGGTCTGCGTGCTCACCGATCCCACCTTCGGCGGTGTGTCGGCCTCGTTCGCCATGCTGGGCAGCGTCGTGGTGGCCGAGTCCGGGGCGCTGGTCGGGTTCGCCGGGCCCCGGGTGATCCAGCAGACCATCCGTCAGGAGCTGCCCCCCGGGTTCCAGAGCAGCGACTTCCTGCTCGAGCACGGGCTCGTCGACCGCGTCGTGCCGCGGGCCGACCTGCGCCCGCTGCTGATCAGGCTGCTGTCGCTGCACGCGCCGGCGGGCAGCGCGGACAAGCTCGCCGGGCCTCCCATCGTGCGCCGGCTGCCGGCCCCGGACGTCGATCCGTGGACGGTGGTGCAGCTGGCCAGGAACGCCGGGCGGCCGACCATGCTGGACTACCTGGAGGACGCGTTCGACGAGTTCGTCGAGCTGCACGGGGACCGCTGGTTCGCGGACGACCCGGCGATCGTCGGCGGGATCGCCAGGATCGGCGGACGCTCGGTCGTGGTCATCGGGCACCAGAAGGGCCACGACACCAAGGAGCTGGTGCACCGCAACTTCGGCATGCCGCACCCGGAGGGCTACCGCAAGGCGCTGCGGCTGTTCGACCACGCCGAGCGCTTCGGGCTGCCCGTGGTCACGCTGGTCGACACGCCCGGCGCGTACCCGGGAGTGGAGGCCGAGGAGCGGGGCCAGTCCACCGCGATCGCGCAGATGATCATGCGGGCCAGCCTGCTCGACGTCCCCATCGTCGCGGTGGTGACCGGCGAGGGCGGCAGCGGCGGCGCGCTGGCGCTGGCCACCTGCGACCGGCTGCTGATGCTGGAGAACAGCTTCTACTCGGTCATCAGCCCCGAGGGCTGCGCGGCCATCCTGTGGCGCACGGCGGACTCCGCCATCGCGGCCGCGACAGCGCTGAAGATCACCGCCACCGACCTGCTGGAGCTCGGCATCGCCGACGGCGTGGTGCCCGAGCCACCCGGCGGGGCGCACACCGACCCGGCCGCGGCGGCGGCCAACCTGCGCCGGGCCGTGCTGGAGCAGCTGGAAGAGCTCGCCGAGCTCGACGAGGCGACCCTGATCGCCACCCGATACCAGCGAATCCGGCGGGTCGGCAGCACCGAACACCTGCCTGAGGAGGCCTGGAGCGCATGAACGAGGAAGTCACCGGTGTCGAGGACCTGCGGGCGCTCTGGGCCGACGCCGCCGAGCTGGTCCGCAGCCAGCCGGGCAAGGTGCGCCGGATCGCGATCAGGGTCGTCGACCAGGTCGTCGAGATCGAGTGGCCGCAGGACGGCGAGCAGGCCGACGCCGGGCCGCGCCCGCCCAAGCCCGTCGTCGCCGCGACCGCGGAGCCGGTGGGGCAGGAGGAGGCCGCGGACAGCGCTCCCACGGGGCACGTGGTGACCGCGCCGCTGGTGGGGACCTTCTACCGGGCCCCGCAGCCGGGCGCCGCCCCGTTCGTCTCCGTCGGGGACGTCGTAGGCGTCGGTGAGACACTCGCGAT
This sequence comes from Nonomuraea turcica, assembly GCF_030718205.1. Lineage (GTDB taxonomy): Bacteria > Actinomycetota > Actinomycetes > Streptosporangiales > Streptosporangiaceae > Nonomuraea. The sequence goes on along the minus strand of NZ_JAUZQF010000005.1, from coordinate 418,720 downwards.
CGTCGAGGCCATGAAGCTGATGAACAAGATCGACGCCGACGTGGCGGGCCGGATCGCCGAGATCTACCCGGCCGACGGCGAGCCGGTCCAGTACGACCAGCCGCTCGTGCGCATCGTGCCCGACGGCGACGCGGACTGACGGGGGCCGGTGTGTTCAGCAAACTCCTCATCGCCAACCGGGGCGAGATCGCCCTCCGCGTCGCCCGCGCCTGCCGCGAGCTGGGCATCGCCGTCGTCGCCGTGCACTCCACCGCGGACCGGGACTCGCCCGTGGTGCGCATGGCGGACCAGGCCGTGCACATCGGCCCGCCGCAGCCCAGCGCGAGCTACCTCAACATCGCCAACATCATCGAGGCCGCCCGCACCACCGGTGCCGACGCCATCCACCCCGGGTACGGCTTCCTGTCCGAGGATCCCGACTTCGCCGAGATCTGCGCACAGGAGGACCTGGTCTTCGTCGGTCCCCGCCCGGAGGTGATGCAGCAGCTCGGGAACAAGGCCACGGCGCGGGCGCTGATGGCCGAGGCGGGCCTGCCCATGCTGCCCGGCACGATCGAGCCCGTCAGATCCGTCAAGGAGGGCGAGGCGATCGCCGCCGAGATCGGCTACCCGGTCATCATCAAGGCCGCCGCGGGCGGCGGCGGGCGCGGGATGACGGTGGTCCACGATCCCAGGGAGTTCGCCGAGGCGTTCACCACGACTCAGGCGACCGCCCACGCGGTGTTCCGCGACCCCACCGTCTACGTGGAGCGCTACCTCACCGGAGCCCGGCACGTCGAGGTGCAGATCATGTGCGACCTCGACGGCGAGGGCGTGCACCTGGGCGAGCGCGACTGCTCGATCCAGCGCCGGCATCAGAAGCTGATCGAGGAGGCGCCCTGCACTCGGCTGGACGCGCGGGGGCGCGCGGAGATCGGGGAGCTGGCCCTGCGGGGCGCGCTGTCGGTCGGTTACAGCGGCGCGGGCACCATGGAGTTCCTCCTGGACGATCAGGGGCGCTTCTATTTCATGGAGATGAACACCCGGATCCAGGTCGAGCACCCGGTCACCGAGATGGTCACCGGCGTGGACCTGATCAAGGAGCAGATCAGGGTGGCCGCCGGGCTGCCGCTGTCGGTCAAACAGGAGGACGTCGTCCTCCACGGCGCGGCCATCGAGTGCCGCGTCAACGCCGAGGACCCGCGGCGCGGCTTCGCGCCCGCGCCCGGCCTGCTGGAGGTCTTCGAGCCGCCGGCGGGCCCGTGGACCAGAGTGGACTCGGGCTACACCGCCGGCATGCAGGTCAGCCCGTACTACGACTCGATGCTCGCCAAGCTCGTCGTGTGGGCCCCCACCAGGGACGAGGCGCTCGACCGCATGGACCGGGCGCTCGGGGAGTTCCGCATCGAGGGCCGCGGGGTCAGCACGACCCTCGGCTTCCACCGCGCGGTCATCGGCCACCCGATGTTCCGCGCCGGCACGCACGACCTGAAATTCCTGGAGCAATTCAACGCCGAGAACGGCGAATTCGATGGCCTATAACGACTCTGGATCGAGCCTTCGCCGGCCGCTCATAACGTCTACGCCATGAGGGAATTCACGTTAGCCGAATTCATCGAGCTCATGGAGACCCACGCGGGTGAGCCGGATGAAGGCCGACTGGACGACACCGTCATCGACGTTCTCTTCGAACAGCTCGGCTACGACTCCGTGGCCCTGCTCGAGGTTCTCAGCCAAATCAAGCATCAATACGGCATCGACCTCGCCGAAGAAATCCTGGGCGACGTGAAAACGCCCAGGCAGGCCCTGGACAAAATCAACGAGCTCATCAACGCCTAGGGAGGCACCCGGTGGCCACGCTCACCAACGACAAGGACCTCGTCCACAACGACCCCACCAGACTCCACGCCCAGCAGCTGCTGCTGCTGGCCTGCGGCGGCCGGCTCTCGCGCGTGGTCCACGTCCTCGCCGAGCTCGGGGTGGCGGACATCCTCTCCGACGGCCCGCTGCCGGTCGACGTCATCGCCAAGAAGGCGGGCGCGCACACCGACGCGCTGTACCGAATCCTGCGCAACGCCGCGTCCGTGGGCATCTTCGAGGAGGGCCCGGCCAAGGTCTTCCAGCTCACGCCGCTGGCCGACGGCCTGCGCTCGGACAACGGCGACGGTGTGCTGCCGCTCGTCAAGTACAACAACCTGGACCTGACGGCGCGGCCGTTCGACGAGATCATGCACAGCGTCCGCACCGGCGAGCCGGCCGTGGAGCGGGCGCTGGGCATGCCGTTCAACGTGTACCTCGAGAAGAACCCCGAGGTGGGGCTCTTCTTCGACGAGTTCATGTCCTTCTGGAGCCGTCAGTTCATCGAGGAGGAGCTGGAGCAGTACCACTTCGAGCGCTTCGCCAGCTTGGCCGACCTCGGCGGCGGCGACGGCTTCTTCCTCGCGCAGGTGCTGCGCCGCAACCCGCAGATGACGGCCTACCTGTTCGACTACCCGGACGTGGTGCGCAAGGCCGGGCAGGTGCTCGCCGACCACGGCGTCTCCGCCCGGGTCACCGTCGAGGGCGGCGACCTTACCCAGGCCGAGATCCCGGCCGGCTACGACGCGTACCTGCTCAAGGCCGTCCTGCACTGGATGTCGGACGAGAAGGCCGAGAACCTGCTGCGCAGGATCAGGGCGCAGATCGGCGAGACCGGCGCGCGGCTGCTGGTGTTCGACTCGGTGCTCGCGCCGGACAACAAGTGGGACCACGGCAAGTTCCTCGACGTGGACATGCTGGTGCTGTTCGGCGGGCGCGAGCGCAGCCTGGACGACTGGCGGACCCTGTTCGAGCGCTCGGGCTTCAAGCTGGTCCAGGAGCCGTCGGTTTACCACTGGACGCTCCTCGAGTGCGAGGCCGTGTGACCGCCATGACGACCGCGACCATCGATACGAACGCTCTTCGGCAGATCCTCACGGCCAACCTCGGCCTCGACGAGGACGTGCTGGACGACTCCTGGGACACCTCGCTCGCCGAGCTGGGCGTGGACTCCATCGGGGTGCTGGAGCTCCAGACGGTGATCGAGCAGAAGTACCGGGTGGCGCTCCCGGAGACGGCCGGGGAACTGAGCCCGGCCGAGATCTACGACCTTGTGGCGAATGGAGGATGACCATGGCCGGCAGCACCGACAACTCCGTCTGGATCGACGCGCCGTTCGACGTGGTGTGGAAGATCACCAACGACCTGCGCAACTGGCCCAGCCTGTTCACCGAGTACGCCTCCATCGACGTGCTCGAGGAGGAGGGCAACACGGCGACGTTCCGGCTGACCATGGTGCCCGACCCCGACGGCTCGATCTGGAGCTGGGTCAGCAAGCGCACCTGGGACAAGGCCGGCAAGCGCGCCGCGGCCCACCGCGTGGAGACGGGCCCCTTCGAGTACATGAAGATCTACTGGGACTACGCCGAGGAGAACGGCGGCACCCGGATGCGCTGGCAGCAGGAGTTCGCCGTCAAGCCGGAGGCCCCCTTCGACCTGGCTTCCATCACCGACCGCATCAACAAGAACACCAAGATCCAGATGGCGGTCATCAAGGAGAAGGTCGAGCAGGCGGCCGCCGCCTGACGCCGAGCGCGGGCCTTCGGCGGCTGCCCGCCGGAGGCCCCGGCAGGAGACTCCCATGACACTTGATCGCACCCTGTACGACTGGTTCGCCGCGGCCGCGGCCGCGCACCCCCAGGAGATCGCCCTCCAGACGGGCGGCGACACGCTCACCTACGCCGAGCTGGAGGCGCGGGCGGCCGGGCTGGCCGAGCGGATCGTCGAGGTCAACGGCGCGGCTCCGGCCACCGTTGCCCTGCACGCCACCCGCGCGGCCGGCACCTACGCCGGTTACCTCGCCGCCCAGCGCCTCGGCGCCGTGGTGGTGCCGCTCAACCCGGCCTGGCCGGCGGCGCGCAACGAAGAGATCGTCACCGCGGCGGGCGCGGACATCGTCCTCACGGACGGATCCGACGTCCTGCGACGGCCGGGCACGGCCGAGCTCCGCGACGGCGTCGCCTACATCCTGTTCACCTCCGGCTCGACGGGCACCCCGAAGGGGGTCCCCATCAGCCACGCCAACGTGTCCGCCTACCTGTCCTACGTGATCCCGCGCTACGAGCTGGGGCCGGGCTGCCGGGTCACGCAGACGTTCGACCTGACCTTCGACCTGTCCGTCTTCGACCTGTTCGCCACCTGGGGCTCGGGCGCCACGCTGGTCGTGCCCACCCGCGGCGACCTGCTGGCGCCCGCCCGGTTCGCCGCCCGTGAGGGCATCACCCACTGGTTTTCGGTGCCCTCCCTGGTGTCGGTGGCCATCCAGCTCGGACGCCTGCCGGAAGGCGCCATGCCGGCGCTGCGCTGGAGCCTGTTCTGCGGCGAGCGGCTCACCCTCGACCAGGCCCGCGCCTGGCGGGCGGCCGCGCCGAACTCCGTCATCGAGAACCTGTACGGCCCGACCGAGCTGACGCTGAGCTGCACCCAGTTCCGGCTCCCCGGCGAGGTGGAGAGCTGGCCCCGGCCGGCCAACGGCACGGTCCCGATCGGCACCCTTTACCCGGGGCACGAGGAACTGATCGTCGATGACGACGGCCTGCCCTCTGACCTGGGCGAGCTCTGCGTACGCGGTCCGCAGCGCTTCGCCGGATACCTGGACCCGGCCAGCAACAAGGGCAGGTTCGTCCGCTTCGACGGCACGCGGGCGATCGTCTGCGGCGACCTGCCGGCCGCCGGTCCCGACCTCTGGTACCGCACCGGCGACCTGGTGCGCAGACAGGACGGCGGGCTGCTCCACCTGGGCCGCCTGGACCACCAGGTGAAGATTCAGGGATACCGCGTCGAGCTCGGCGAGATCGAGACGATCCTGCGCGCCCAGCCGGGCGTCGTGGAGGCCGTGGTGGTGCCCATGTCGGGCGGCGACGGGCGTACCTGGCTGGCGGCCGTGCACACCGGCGCGGACGCGGACGGCGAGGCCGGGCTCCTGGCGGCCCTGCGCTCCCGCCTGCCGAACCACATGGTGCCGCGCTCCATCAGCCGGCTGGACCGGATGCCGCTCAACACCAACGGCAAGATCGACCGCTCTGTCATCATCAAGCTCCTGGAGGACGGAAATGCAGCGGGCACTCCTCGTCATGAAAATGAGCCCGAGCGACGCGCCGCACGTAGCGCAGGCATTCGCTGATCACGACCGCTCGTCGCTGCCCACCGATATCGGGGCCGTGCGCCGCACACTGTTCAGCTACCACGGTCTGTACTTCCACCTGGTCGAGGCCCCCGACGACCTCGACGGCGACCTCATGGACCGGATCTACGCCTGGCGCGGGCACCCGGTCTTCGCCGAGACCGCCGAGCGTGTCAAGCCCTACCTGACGCCCTACCTGCCGACGTGGCAGGGGCCCAGGGACTCCCGGGCCACCGAGTTCTACTGCTGGGAAGCGGAGTGATCATGGATCGTAAGCAGCTCTTCGGCATGATGAAGGCGTACCAGCAGACGAGCCTGCTGCGCGCCGCCGTCAAGCTGAACGTCTTCGAGCACCTGGCGGGCGGTCCCGTCACCCCCGACGAGGTGGGCCGCGGCGTCGGCGCCGACGCGCGGGGCGCCCGGATCCTGCTGAGCGCGCTGGCCGCCGTGCGCCTCGTCGAGTCCGACGGCACCCGCTTCTGGCTCTCCGACGAGCACGCCGACCTGCTGGTCCCCGGCCGCCCCGACTACGCGGGCGGCATGGTGAACGTCTTCGCCAGCGACTGGGAGTGGGACGCGCACAAGCGCATCGCCGACGCCGTACGGCACGGCGGCACGGTGCTCGCCGAGAACGCGGAGACCGCCGAGTACGAGTTCTGGGAGGACTTCGCCCGCTACGCCAACGTGGTCGCGGAGCCGACGGCCGACCTGCTCGCCGATGCGCTCCAGCCGTGGGCGGTCGGCCGGGACGAGCTGAAGGTGCTCGACGTGGCCTGCGGCCACGGCATCTACGGCTACACCGTGGCCAGGCGCTACGAGCAGGCCCGCGTGTGGTCCCTGGACTGGCCGAACGTGCTGGACGAGGCGCACAAGCACGCGGTCAGGCTGGGCGTGGCCGACCGGGTCGAGCGCATCCCCGGCGACATGTTCGAGACCCCGCTCGGCGGGCCGTACGACCTGGTGCTGGTCACGAACGTGCTGCACCACTTCTCCGCCGAGCGCGCCGCCGACCTGCTGGCGCGGACCGCGTCCGCGCTCAAGCCGGATGGCAGGCTGGGCATCGTGGGCTTCACCACCTCGGGCAAGACGCCCGCGGAAGACCCCGCGCCCTACCTGTTCGACCTGCTCATGCTCGCCTGGACCACCCAGGGCGAGGTTCACTCGGCGGAGACGTACGAGCAGCTGCTGGCCAAGGCGGGACTGGAGATCACCTCCAACGAACCCGTGGCCAAGCCGGGCATCGACTTCCACGTGCTGCTGGCCAAGCGGGCGGCGTGATGGCCAACAAGATCTCGTTGACGGACGTCACGCCGACCAGGCGCTTCGGCTGCGACATCCGGGCCCTGCTGACCCCCAACTCTGTCGGCTCCACCTCGGGCTTCCTCGGCACGATGAACCTGGCGCCCGGGGAGATCGTGGCCGCGCACTACCACCCCTACTCCGACGAGTACTGGTTCGTCGCCGAGGGCCGGCTGTCGGTCCGCATCGACGGCGAGGAACTCCCCGCCGCGCAGGGCGATGCGTTGTTCGTGCCGCGCGGCAAGGAACACCGGATCGAGAACACCGGCGACGAGCCGGCGCTGGTGGTCTTCCACATCGCGCCGCTCGCCCCCAGCCCGGAGCTGGGGCACGTGGACGTCGAGCCGATGCCCTTCCCGGCCGCGCCCCCGCCATCAGTGGGAGGATGATCGTGAAAAGAGCAGTCATCACCGGGATCGGCATGTGCGTTCCCGGTGGGGTCGGTCGCAAGGAGTTCTGGGAGTTCATCACCTCGGGCCGGACCGCCACCCGGCCGATCTCGCTGTTCGATGCCAGCCGGTTCCGCTCGCGCATCGCGGCAGAGGTCGACTGGGACCCGATCGCCGAGGGCTTCACCGAGCACGAGGTGGCCAAGTTCGACCGGGTGCTGCAGTTCGCGCTCTACTCCCTGCGTGAGGCGCTGGACGACAGTGGCCTGAGCGTGCAGCCCGTCGCCCCCGAGCGGATCGGCGTGGCCGTCGGCACCGCGATCGGCGCCACCATGAGCCTGGACCGGCAGTACGCGGCCACCAGCCACACGGGCGAGCGCTGGCTGGTGGACCACACCCGCGCCGACCCGTGGATCTTCGACTACTTCGTGCCCAGCTCGATGGCCAGGGAGATCGCCTGGCGGGCGGGCGCTGAGGGGCCGGCCACCGTGGTCTCGACCGGCTGCACGTCGGGCATGGACTCGATCGGATACGCCCTGGAGCTGATCAGGGAGGGCACGTCCGACGTCGTGATCACCGGCGCGTCCGACGCCCCGATCTCCCCGATCACCTCGGCCTGCTTCGACGCCATCAAGGCCACAACCCCGCGCAACGACGACCCGGAGCGGGCCTGCCGCCCGTTCGACATCACCCGCAACGGCTTCGTGCTGGGCGAGGGCGCGGCCATCGTGGTGCTGGAGGAGTACGAGCACGCCGTACGGCGAGGCGCGCACATCTACGCCGAGGTCGCCGGCTTCGCCACCCGGTGCAACGCCTACCACATGACCGGCCTGCGGCCCGACGGCGCGGAGATGGCCGAGGCGATCACCGTGTCCATGGGCCAGGCCCGGGTCAACCCGGAGGACTTCGGCTACATCAGCGCCCACGGCTCCGGTACCAAGCAGAACGACCTGCACGAGACCGCGGCGTTCAAGACGTCGCTCGGCGCCGCCGCCTACGGTGTGCCGATCAGCTCGATCAAGGCGGCGATCGGCCATGCGCTCGGCTCGGTCGGCTCCATCGAGCTGGCCACCTGCGCGCTGGCCATCGAGCACGGCGTGGTGCCGCCCACGGCCACCCTGCACGACCCCGACCCGGAGTGCGACCTGGACTACATCCCCCGGACGGCCAGGGAGGCGCGCGTCGACGTCGCGCTCAGCGTGGCCAGTGGCTTCGGCGGCTTCCAGAGCGCGGCGGTGCTGCGCGGCCCGAGGAGCTGGTCGGCATGAGCGGCGCCACCCAGACAGCCACCAGGACCGTCGTCACCGGCCTGGGCGTGGTGGCCCCCAACGGCGTGGGCCTGGACGCGTACTGGGACGCGACGCTCACCGGGCGCAGTGGGCTGCGCCGCCTCACCCGCTTCGACCCGTCGCAGTACCCCGTGCAGCACGGCGGCGAGGTGCTGGACTTCACGCCCAGGCCGGCCGTGCCCGGGCGGCTGATGCCGCAGACCGACCGGGTCACCCAGTTCTCGCTGGCCGCGACCGGGTGGGCGCTGGACGACGCCGCCCTCGACCTCGCCGCGCTGGGTCTCTACGACGTGGGCATCGTCACCTCCAACGCCTGCGGCGGCTACGAGTTCGGCCATCGGGAGCTGCAGAAGCTGTGGAGCGACGGCCCGCACCGGGTCAGCGCGTACCAGTCGTTCGCCTGGTTCTACGCGGTGAACACTGGCCAGCTCTCGATCCGGCACAACGTCCGCGGACACAGCTCCGTGGTCGTCACCGAGCAGGCGGGCGGCCTCGACGCGCTCAACCACGCGCGCCGCCTGCTGCGCAACGGCACACTCAAGGTGGCGATCGCGGGGGGCATGGAGGCGCCGCTGTGCCCGTGGGGGCTGACCGGGCAGATCCCGACCGGCCGGCTCAGCCGTGCGGGCGCCTACCTCCCCTTCCACCGCGCCGCGTCCGGCTACCTGCCGGGCGAGGGCGGGGCCATGCTCACCATCGAGGACGCGGAGGGCGCGCGGAGCCGCGGCGCCCACGTGTACGGCGAACTGGCCGGATACGCCGCCACCTTCGACCCGGCGCCGGGCACGGGGCGCCCGTCGGCGCTGCCGCGGGCCATCCGCGGGGCGCTCGACGACGCCCGGCTGGAGCCGGCCGACGTCGACGTGGTCCTGGCCGACGCGGGCGGGCTTCCCGAGCTCGACACGACGGAGGCCCGGGCGATCAGCGAGGTCTTCGGCCCGCGTGGCGTGCCCGTGGCCGCGCCCAAGAGCCTCACCGGCCGCCTCTACTCGGGCGGCGGGCCGCTGGACGTGACCACCGCCCTGCTGATGATCCGGGACGGCGTGATCCCCGCGGTGCCCTATGAGAGCGACATTCCCGACGAGTACGAGATCGATCTGGTCGCCGGGGAGCCTCGGCGGCACCCGGTGCGCAACACCCTCGTCATCGCCCGCGGGAACGGGGGCTTCAATTCCGCCCTCGTGGTCCGGGCCGCCTAACTAAGGAGTCGTCATGGCAGACAGAGAAGTTTCCGTCCTGGTCGTCGGGGGCGGGCTGAACGGATTGGCGTCGGCCCTCTTCCTGAGCCAGCAGGGCGTGGACGTCCACCTGGTCGAGCGCAACGACAAGACGGCGCAGCTGCTGCGCGCGGCGGGCGTCAGCGCCCGCACCATGGAGTTGTTCCACAGCGTCGGGCTGGAGCCGGAGATCCGCGAGCGCGGCCTGCGGCTGATCCCCGGTGAGCACTGGACCGAGCCCCACTCGCCGGTCGACCTGCTGCCGCGGGCCATCCTGGGCGCCAAGCGGCTGTCCGACATCGGCAACGGCCGCGCCTTCGTCATGGAGGAGGGCACGGTCGAGGTGGCCGACGCCAGCCCCATGGAGCCCGCCTGGTGCGGCCAGGACCGGCTGGAGCCGATGATGATCCGCGAGGCCGTTCAGCGCGGCGCGCGGATCGAGTTCGGCACCGAGATGGTGTCCTACGAGCAGGACGCCGACGGCGTGACCGCCGTGGTGCGCACCCTGGCCACCGGTGCCGAGCAGCGGATCAGGGCCCGCTACCTGATCGCCGCCGACGGCGTGACCAGCCCCATCCGCGAGTCCCTGGGCATCACCAGGTCGGGCAACGGCACCATCGGCCACGTGCTGAGCATCCTGTTCGAGGCCGACCTGGACTCGGTGGTGGAGGGCCGCAGGTTCCTCATCGCGTACCTGCTCAACGAGGCCGCGGGGCTGCTGCACCGGTTCGACGAGACCCGCTGGGTCTTCGGCCTGTTCTTCGACCCCGAGCGGCACGCCGAGGCGGAGACGTCCAAGGACAAGGCGCTGGAGCTGCTGCGCACCGCGCTCGGCGAGCCGGACCTGCCCATCGACATCCAGCTCGTCAACCGCTGGCGGCTGGCCCACGACGTCGCCGACACCTACCGGTCCGGCCGGATCTTCCTCGTCGGCGACGCCTGCCACGTGCACCCTCCGGCGGGCGGCTACGGGGCCAACTCCGGCATGCAGGACGCCCACAACCTCGCCTGGAAGCTCGCCGCGGTGCTGCGCGGCTGGGCCGGCGAGAGCCTGCTCGACAGCTACGAGCAGGAGCGGCACCCGGTGGGCAAGGCGACCGCCGACCAGGCCTGGATCCGCCAGACCACCCGCAGCGAGGGCGACGGCGGGCACCCCGACCTGCGCAACTCCACCGTGATCAGCACCGGCTACCGCTACCCCGAGGGCGCGTTCGTCGGCGAGAAGGGCGGCGAGGCCCTGGAGACGGAGCTGCGCATCGACGGCCGTCCCGGGCTGCGGGTGCCGCACGTCTGGCTGGAGCGCGAGGGCGCCAAGGTGTCCACGGTAGAGCTGGCGACGGACACGTTCGTGCTGCTGGCCGCGCCCGACGGTGCCTCCTGGGCCGACGCCGCCACGGCCGCGGCCGGCGCACTCGGCATCCCGCTGTCCGCGTACCGGATCGGCACCGACCTCGCGGACGCCGAGGGCAGGTTCCTCCAGGTCACCGGCCTCACCCCGCAGGGGGCGCTGCTGGTGCGGCCGGACGGCTTCGTCGCCTGGCGCTCGCCCGGCGCCGCAGGGGAGCCGCGCGTCCTGCTCCAGGACGTGCTCGAGCAGATCACCGCACGGGCTTAGGCGCGCGCGATGGCGACCATCACGACGGACGAGAAGCACTACACGCTGATCAACATCTTCCGGGTGACCCCGGAGAACCAGCGGCGCATGTACGACATCATCCTCGACGCCACCGACGTGATCACCAAGTTCCCCGGATACGTGTCGGCGAACGTGCACCTCAGCGACGACGGCACCCGGGTGGTGAACTACGCGCAGTGGCGTACCAAGGAGGACTTCGACGCCATGCGCGCGCATCCCAGCGTCCAGGAGCACTTCGCGGCCTGCCGGGCGCTGGCCGATATCGAGCCGATCTTCTGCCACGTGGAGTACACGCACGAGGCCTGATGTTAAAGTGGACTCAACCAACTGGTTGGTGGAGTCTCGCGGAGGTGGGGTCATGAGCACGGGAAGCCGACGGCAGGCACTGGTGGAGGCCGCCTTCCACTGCGTCGCGTCCCGAGGTTTCGAAGGGCTCCGCCTCCGCGAGGTCGCCAAGGAGGTCGGCATCGACCACTCGACCGTCCACCACTACTTCCCGACCAAGGAAGACCTGGTGGCCGCGGTGGTCGACCACGCCACCCGCCAGTTCTGGAAGACGATGCCGCCCCAGCCCAGCGCCGCCGCCACGATCAGGCATCACCTGGCGGTGCTGGCCGACATGATCCGCACCCGTCCCGAGTTGTTCGCGGTGCTGCGCGAGCTGGACCTGCGGGCCGCCAGGGACGCGCGCATCAGGGAGATCGTCGCGAGCAACGAGCGCGGCTGGCACGACGCCCTGCGCGAGGTGCTCGCGGAGGCGGCGCCCGGCGCCGACGCGAAGGCGACGGCCGACCTCGTCATCTCCGTGGCCCGCGGCGTCAGTCTCGCCCCGGATCTGGCGCCCGCTGTTTTCGCACAGCTCGAACTGTTGCTCGACCTGACCGACTGACGCCTGACAAAGGAGTGCACCGTGCCGGCGGATGCGATCGTCTACGCACGGCTTCAGTTCGCGCTGACCGCCGTCGCGCACTGGCTGTTCGTAGCCCTCACGCTGGGCCTCGTCACCTACGTCGTGATCATCCAAACCATGTGGACGGTCACCGGAAACCCCCGTTACGAGCGGATGACCCGATTCTTCGGCCAGCTCTACCTCATCAACTACGCGCTCGGCATCGCCACGGGCATCGTGATGGAGTTCCAGTTCGGGCTGAACTGGAGCGGGCTGACCAAGGTCACCGGCAGCGTCTTCGGCGCACCACTGGCGATCGAGACGCTCGTGGCGTTCTTCCTGGAGTCGACCTTCCTCGGCATCTGGATCTTCGGCTGGAACCGCCTCGGCAAGCGGCTGCACCTGGCGATGATCTGGCTCACCGCCATCACCGCCTGGATGTCGGTCTTCTGGGTCCTGATGGCCAACTCGTTCCTGCAGCACCCCGTCGGGCACGCCTCCGCCGCGAACGGGCGGCTGGTGCTGGCGGACTTCGCCGAGTTCGTCGGCAACCCGAACTTCTGGCATGCCATCCCGCACGCGGCGGCGGCGGCGATCACCACCGGCACGTTCTTCGTCGCCGGCGTCAGCGCCTGGCACCTCAGGCGGCTGCCCGAGGGTCACGAGGACCGGGCCGCGTTCCTGCTCCTGCTGCGCATGGCCGTCTACATCGCGCCGTTCTTCGTGTTCGTCACCGCCTTCATGGGCGGACAACTGCTCGACGTCATCAACGTGGAGCAGCCCATCAAGGGCGCACTGGCCGACAACGACCTCGCTTTAGCGGCCCGGCTGCAGGAAGAGATGGTCGCCAAACACGGTCCCGGTGAATACATCCCGGTCCACGAGTTCATCTACATCACCCGCACGGTCATGATCTGGTCGGCCATCACCCTGCAGGCCGTGTCCGTCATCACCGCGCTCATGACCATCAAGATCTCGCTGCTGCTCACCCGGTTCGCCTGGCTGCTGAGGGTGTTCCCGTGGCTGATCCCCGTGCCGTTCCTCGCGGCCACCGCGGGCTGGCTGTTCCGGGAGGTGGGCCGCCAGCCGTGGGCCGTCTACGAGATCCTCAAGACCGAGGACGCGATCAGCCCCGGGCTGACCAGCGGCGTGCTGCTGACCTCCCTCATCGTCTTCACCCTGGTCGTTGGGGCACTGGCCGTCACCGACTGGCGGCTGCTGGCGAAGTTCGCCCGGCGCGGGCCCGACGCCGCCCAGCTGGGCTCCCAGGGCCAGGAGACGGACACTGACGAAGAAGAAGAGCTCGCGATCACCGGAGGTCGGCTGTGACCTGGCACGCTGCTTGGCTCGTCCTCACCGGGCTGATGTTCGCCGGATACCTCCTCACCGAGGGGCGCAGCATCGGCATCGGGCTCATCCTGCCTGTGCTGGGCAGGAGCGACCGCGACAGGGACGCCGTCGTCGACACGATCGGGCCGTACTTCCTCGGCAACGAGGTGTGGATCGTCTCCGTGGTGGGCCTGCTCATCGGCGGCTTCCCGGTCTTCGAGGGGACGTTGCTGTCCGGGCTCTTCCCGCTCTTCGCCGCGTTCGCGCTGGGCATGGTGGTGCGCGGCGCTTCCTTCCACTTCCGCCGCCGCCACCCGTCGCCGCGCTGGCGGCGCGGTTGGGCCGCCGCCATCACCGCCGCCAGCCTCGTGATCGCGCTGGCACTCGGCGCGATCGCCGCCGCGCTGCTCCACGCCCTGCCGCTGCGGCCGGACGGGGTGCTGCCGCTGACCGCCGGGGTGCTGTTCACCCCGTTCGGGCTGGCCTGCGCGCTCACCTCCATGCTGTTCTTCGCGCTGCGTGGGGCGGCGTTCGCGGCGACCAGGACCCGGGGGCCGCTCGCCGAGCGGGCCATCGGGCTCGCCAGCCTGCTCACCCGGCTCGCCCTGGCCGGCGCGGCGATCTCCTTCGGCGTGGGCCTGCTGGCCGCCGACGTGCGGGCCTCCGTGCAGCAGCCGATCGTCGTGTGGGTGCTGGCCGGCGTCGTCGCCGTGGCGCTCGTGGTGTGCGACGTCTTCGCGATGCGGGCCGCGCCCCGGCGCGCGCTCGCCCTGTCGGGAGTCGTCCTGCTCGCCGCCGCGGCCGCCGTCGCCGTCGGCCGCCTGCCGTACCTGCTCGTCTCCCGGTACGGCGACTCGGCCGGCATGACGGTGGCCGAGGGCAGCGCGGATCCGATCGTGCTGGCGCCGCTGTTCTGGGTCGTGGCCGTGCTGGTCCCGTTGCTCGCCGCCCTCCAGTGGTGGGCGGGCCGTCTCTATCGCACCGCCAGGGCCACCGGCGCGCGCGCCTACTTCTAGGTGGAGGAGCAGATCATGACCGTGCAGCTTCAGGACGTGACCGACGCGCGGGCGCTGCTCTGGTCGGGCCGCGACGAGGCCGAGTGGGAGTCGGGGCGGCGGCGGCTGGCAGAACGGCTGGCAGAGCGACCGGTTACGGCGGCGGAGTTCGCCGCCGTCGCCGGCGAGTGGAACGCCTGTGAGCGCGGCGACGGCCCGGTGCGCGGCGCGATCGTCGCGGCGGACGCGGAGGCCGCGCTGGCGGCCCTGCCGGGCGCGCGGCCGTCCGCGGCGCTGCGGCGGCCGGTCGCGCTGCTCTTCCCCGGGCAGGGTGCGCAGCACCGCCGGATGGCCGCCGGCCTGTACGGTTTCGAGCCCGTCTTCACCGCCGCGATGGACGAGCTGTTCGACCTGCTCGGTCCCGACGGGCAGGAGGTACGGGCCGACTGGCTCGCCGCCGAGCCCCGGGTCCCCGTGGACGAGGTGTCGCGGGCCCAGCCGCTGCTGCTCGGCGTCGGCCACGCGCTGGCGCGAACGCTGATCGGCTGGGGGCTGCGGCCTGGGGCGTTGCTCGGGCACAGCGTGGGGGAGACCGTCGCCGCGGTGGTGGCGGGGGTGTTCTCCCTGGAGGACGCGGTGGCCACGATGCGGCACCGCGTCGCGGCCGCCGCCTCTCAGCCGCCCGGTGGCATGCTGGCGGTCGGCGCCGCCGCCGAGGCGCTCGCCCCCTACCTGCGGGGCTCTGTCGTGGTGGGGGCGGTCAACTCGCCCCGGCAGACAGTGCTCGCCGGTCTGGCCGCGGAGCTGGGCGCCGTCGCCGACGACCTGCGGGAGGCCGGGTTCATGGTGGTCCCCGTGCCGTCGCCGCTGGGCTTCCACAGTCCGGCCGTGGACGAGCTGGCCAGGAGTGGGCTCGAGGTGCTCGGCCGCGTCACGTACAGCCCACCGGGGCTGCCGCTCTACTCCGCGTACACGTGCGCTCCGCTCACCGCGGAGCAGGCCGGCGACCCGTGGTTCTGGGCCAGGCAGGTGGCCGCCCCCGTGCTGTTCTGGCCGGCGCTCGACCGGCTGCTGAACGACGGCGACTTCCTCCTCGTCGAGGCGGGGCCGTCGCAGGGTCTCATCACCGCCTGCCGCCGCCACCGGTCGGTGATCAAGAAGAAGAGCGACGTGGCGGCCTTCCTGCCCGCCCGCCCGGGCCCGGAGGAGGCCGACAGAGCCGCCCTGCTGACGGCCGCGGCGCGGATCTGGACAGAAGGGCACGACATCACGCCGTGGTGACCCCCGCCAGGTAGGGGGCGGCGCTGCCCGCCGCCACGCGGGGCACCTCCCGCACCCCGAGGATCGCGAGCGCCGCGGCGTGCCCGTCTCGCTGCGGCAGGTCCGTGAGCGCCACCCGGAGCAGCGGGCGCCCGCGGAAGCCGAGCAGGCGCGCGGGCTGATCGGGAGGGGAGACGATCACGTGTGACATGGGCACGCGCAGCCCGTCACCGGTGGCCTTCAGCACGGCCTCCTTGCGCGTCCAGTAGGCGATGAATCCGGCCACGGGGTCGGCCGTGCGCCCCAGCGCCTCGGCTTCGACGTCCGCGAGCGCCGCCTCCACCAGCGCCGTGCTCCGTTCGGCGACGCGCTCCACGTCGATGCCCACGGGCCCCACGCCGCTGATCGCCACAGCCACCCAGCGGCCGGAGTGAGACACCGAGACGTGCAGCTCGTCGCCGGGCAGGCGCGGCTTGCCGTGCGGGCGGGCACAGGCCGGGCAGTCGCGACGCAGCGGCACGCCGGCGGCAGGCACGCCCAGGCGCCTGCCGAGCATGATCCTGGTGATCGCACAGCCCAGCATGAAACGGTCGCGGTCCGCCGGGGCACGGTACTTGCCCTTGCGGAGCCGTTCCACGGGGTCGAGGAGCTCCTCATGCCAGGGCCGCACCTCGCCGAGCTCGGCCCACCACACCTCGCAGGTCATCCGGCTCGGTCCGGGAGCGCGGCGGCCAGGCCGTCGAGCAGCAGCTTCAGGCCGAAACGGAAGCACTCCCCGCACGGGGCGTCCGGCGCCGAGGCACGGCGGGAATGGCGTCCTTCCGGCGCGTGCCGGCACGCGGCAAGGCTGGGGTGACGCCCGTCCGGTGCGTGCTGGTACGCGGCGTCGGCGATCGCGTACAGCAGCAGCCGGGTCAGCGCCGCGGCGCGGGTCGCCTCCGGCAGACCAGCCACACGCATGATCGCGAGCATGCCCTCCCTGACGCGCACCCCCTGCGGGCACACCGGAGACTCCAGCGCGGCTCGCGCCACGCCCGGATCGACCAGCAGCGCCTCGCGCAGCCCGGCGGTCGCCTCCTCCAGCTGCTCCCGCCAGCGCCGCGGGTCCGCGTCGGGCACGCGGACCCCGGCCAGAACGCCCTCGAGCGTGATCGGGGGCCTGCGGGGCGGGGTCGTGCGCGGAGGCCACCAGGCGGGCAGGCGGGCCGCCGTCGGCAGCAGGTCGGTTTCCATCGGCTCACTCCGCTCAGTCACTCGCCCTCTACTGTGCAGCGCCACGACCGAGAATCGATTGAGGACCGATGGAGCGTCCCGCCCGTGCGCCGGGGTTCCGGGGCACGGGCGGGGGAGTGGGTGTGTCAGTCCCTGGAGGGAGCGACCGTGATCTTGTCGATGGCCGGGGCGTACTGGGAGCGGAGGAGCACTCCCGGGAAGGTCTCCGACGCGTAGGTCTTGCCGTCGAAGTTGGGCAGTTCCTCGGCGGAGAACCGCACCGTGTTCTCGCCCTTCTGCAACTGCACCGGGACCGTGAGCTCCCAGAAGTTGTTCTCGTGGAAGGAGTGCGGGAACAGGACGCGCTGCGGGGCGGCGCCGTTCACCGAGATGTCGGCGTGCCTGGCGAGCGGGTCCGGGTTGTAGTGCGTCGCGGGCGACTGCTCCGGGTTGGAGTAGCGGACGCGCATCGCGTACGTGCCCGGCTTGTCCGCCTGGACGGTGAAGGTGAGCGTGTTGGCGTTGCCCGGCGTGCCGCCGACCCCGGTGACCGCGGCCTTGCCACTGGCCAGGGAGAGCTGCGCCGCCTTGGCCGTGCCGGCCAGCTGGGCGGACTCCGCCTCGTAGGCGGTGCCGGGCAGCGCGTCGGCGGCCGGGCGCACCTCCAGCCGGTCGACGAGCGCCGTGCCGGACGCGCCGGTGACCGTGACCTTGTTGATGCCGCCCGACAGCGACACCGTCCTGGTGGAGCCGTCGCGCCGGGCGTCCTCCATCACCTCGATGCCGTTGACGGATATCGTCGCCTGGCCCGAGCCGAGCAGCTTGAGGTCGAGGACGGCCGCGGCGTCCCGGGCGGAGTAGACCCAGAACGTCACCGACTTCCCGCGGTCGGCCGCCACGACCCCCGAGCCGCCGACGCCGTCGCCCTTGACGTCGTAGGCGATGCGGGCCCCGCCCAGGTCGGCCAGTTCGGCCTCGTAGATCGAGGTCGCCGCGGCCGGGTTGGCCAGCGACAGCCGAATCCGGTCGACGAGCGCGTCGCCCTTGGTCGCCTTGGCGCCGTCGAGGCTCCGCGCGGCCAGGGAGATCACGTGCTTGCCCGCCTTGAGCTCCACAGTGGTGTCGGCGTGGTCCCACACGACCCACTTGTAGCCGAGGGGCAGGAACAGCTCCTGCTCGGCGGCGCCGTCCACGCGGACGAAGACGTTCGTGGGCCCCTGCTCGCGCACCCGGTCGAAGGTGTTGAGCGAGTTGGCGAAGACGCTCAGGTCGTAGCGGCCGTCCTGCGGGACCTCGACGGTGAAGTCAAGCACCCCGTCGGAGCCGGTCCGCAGCCCGCCGACGTTGTAACGGCCGGAGGTGTAGAACTTCGACACGTCCGAAGGCGAGCCCTCGGGGCCGTTGCGGCTGTAGCCGCCGCCGGTGTACTTGGCGTCCTCGGCCTCGTACGACTGCTCCCACAGCTTGGGCGCGGGCGCCGTCACCGTGCCCGCGCCCTCGGGGCTGAGCACGATCTCGTACGCCGACGACTCCTTCAGCCGCGGCAGGCCGCCGCTGCCGAAGTCGAACGCCACGGTGCCGTTCTCGACCTTGACGTCACGCTCGGCGATGATCGCCGGCTGCGCCGAGTCGCCGATCTGCCCCGTCCACGGGATCTCGCGGATCCAGGCGTGCACGGTGTCGCCAAACACGCCGGTGGGGACGTTCTCGAAGCGGATGTGCCCGGCGCTGGTCGCGCCGCCGAAGATCGCCCGGGCCTGCTTCTTGGCCGGGTCGAGCGTGGCGACGCCCTGCAGGGTGTAGTTCTGCCCCGGGAACGGCGGCGTGACCTGCACGGTGTGCCCGCTCATGCCGCCGTAGGCGTTGAGCAGCCACCACTGGCCGTTGGCGCGGTTGGCCTGCACGGCGGAGTCGGACAGGTTGCCGTCGATGTTCCAGTACGCGATGTCGGCGTCCACCTTCGACTCCTCGATGGCCGACACCCACTGGATCATCTGGCCGGGGACCGAGGTGTGGTAGTTGAAGGCGTACTCGTTGATGTTGATCGGCAGCTTCTTCCCGGCGTACTCGGTGCCGGCGAAGACCTCGGCCTCCCAGCCGCGGTAGCGCTTGACGCTCTGCCGCACCTGCTCGGGGTGGCTGAGCTCGTGCCAGGTCATCACCTCGGGCACGGTGTCCGCCTGGACGGCGTGCTGCAGGAAGCCCTTCACCTGGGCGTACAGCACGCTGGTGTTGGGTCCGGCGATGCGCGCCTCCGGCATCTTGCCCTTGATCAGCGCGTAGACCTCGTCCCACGCCTTGAAGTAGTCCGTCGGGTCGTTGAGCCAGCTCTTGCGGTTGTAGCTCCACTCACCGGTGCCGAACATGTTGCCCTCGGGCTCGTTGAACGGCACGAAGACGATGTTGTCCTGATATTTCGGGTCAAGCTGAAGGACCTGGTCGACCTGCTTGGCGATCTTCTCCTTGAACAGGTCGAGCTTCTCCTGCGGCGTGCTGCCCGGCCACTGGTACGGGAAGCCGCGGTGGATGTCGGTCATGTAGATGTACACGTCGCCATTGGTGCTGTCGGCCAGCGGCTTGACCACTTCGAGGGCGTCGGCCCCCGGGTGCTGCGGGCCGTCCTGGGCCTTGGTCGAGACCGTGCGCAGGCGCATGCCCTCGATCAGGTTGTTCGTCGGCACCCCGGGCCCATACAGGCCGTAGAGCGTGCCGGACGCGCCGCCGTGGAAGGCGCCGGTGTCCTTGGCCAGGTCGATGACGAGCTGGCCCTCGCGGATCACCGTGACGTTGGCGGTGACGGGCCGCCCGCCCGCCGTGCCCGTCACGGTGAACGTCCCGGCCTTGGCGTAGTCCTCGGGGTTCACCTGCGCCCAGGTGATGGCCAGGTCGCGGTCATAGCCGTCGGAGAAGGTGGCGCGGACCGCGGCCGGCAGGGACGGCGCGGTGCCGATGAACGTCCGCACCGCGAAGGCGTCCTGGGTCAGGCCGGTCGGGGTGGGGACCTGGCCGCCGGTGAGGGCGGCGACCTGCTCGGCCGTCAGCGCCGCGCCGTAGACGCGGAAGTCGTCGATCGCGCCGTCGAACAGCGGGTCCGGATAGAACGAGCGGCCGATGAAGCCGGCGGACGTCGTGGCGGCGTCGATCAGCTGCGCGGCCGTCACGTTCGTGGCGGCGGAGGCGACGGCGGCGCCGTCGAGGTAGGTGGTGACGCGCTTGGCGGCCGTGTCGAGGGTGACCGTCAGCGTCTTCCACGCGTTCGCCGGTAGCGGGGCATAGCCCGTGACCTGGGCCTCGCCGCCCGCCGACGAGGCGGTGACGGCCGTGCGCAGGCGGCCGTCGCCGTTGTACGGCGTGGTGAACAGGTAGCGGCTGGTGTCCTTGCCCAGCGCGTAGATCCACTGCCAGGGGGCGGTGGTGCCGTCCCACTTCACCCGGGCAGACACGGTCAGATCCGTCTTGCCTTGGATGGCGGCCAGCGGCAACCTCACGTAGGCGCCGTTGGAAGTGGGCGCGCCGCCGGGCAGGCTCAGCGCGTGACCTCCGCCCGCGCCGTCGACCAACGACGCGGTGGAGCCGTTGACCAGCGTCCCGTGCAGGCCGTTGCCCGAGGAGTCGGTGACGGAGCCGGTGCTGACGTCGTCGGCGTCGAACTCATAGACGAGGGCGGGAGCAGGCGGATCGGCCGCTGCCGCGACCGGGACGCCAAGGGTTAACGCGAGGGTGAGGGCGGCCGGGAGGAGCCCGGCGCGCATGGCCTTGGTGATGCTCGGAAAGGTCATCACGATGTCCCTAGGTCATGTGAGCGCTAACAAATTCGAGGGAGTCGATCCGCAACGCAACCGAGGGTTTCGCGTAGGTTACGTAGCCGCGGCGCGCACGTCAATGGGGTGCTTTCCCACCGTTTCCGGCAAGTCACGATTCGGTATCTTCCGCTGCCTGCGCTCTTGACGCCTGCCTCCTGGAGGGGTGACAGTCGAGCCCAATCGTTGAACCGGTTCGCCGATGCCGATGAGGCACCGTCCAGGAATCTCTGGGCGAAGGCGTCGTCCGGGCGACGATATGAGGGAGTCCGCAACGCAACTGTCGAACCGGTTCAATGATCAGGAGGTGAGAGTGGCGACGATCGGAGACGTGGCCCGGGAGGCCGGGGTGAGCCGCAGCACGGCGTCGTACGCGCTGTCGGGCAAGCGGCCCATCTCGGAGGAGGTTCGCCGGCGGGTGCTGGCGGCGGCCGAGGCGCTGGCGTACACGCCGAACGCCGGCGCCCGCGCGCTCGCCACCTCCCAGACCAAGGTCCTCGGTCTGCTCGCCCAGTTCCATGAAGACGAGTTCGCGCCCGCGATGATGCAGTACATCCTGGGCGTCACCGACACCGCCCGCGACCTGGGCTACGACACGCTGCTGGTCACCGAGGCCGACGGCGCGCGGGCGCTGCGGCGCATCACCGATTCCCGGATGGTGGACGGCGTCGTGCTGATGAACATCGCGGAGGACGACCCGCGGCTGCCCATCCTGCGCGCCGCGCCGCAGCCGGGCGCCCTGGTCGGCCTGCCCGGCGACTGCTCGGGGCTCGACGTGTTCGACCTGGACTTCGAGGAGGCCGGCCGGGTCATGGTGGAGCACCTCCACCGCCTCGGCCACCGCGAGCTCATCCTGATCTCGCAGCCCGAGCACGTGGTCGAGCGCGGCGGCGCGTACGTGTGGCGCCTGCGGGACGCCGCGCAGGAACGCGCGCGGCAACTGGGCGTCACCCTGCACGCGGTGTATGGCGAGTCCCGGCAACCTGCCGTCGGCCGCCTGCTCAACGGCCTGCTCGACGCCTACCCGGCGGCGACCGGCCTGCTGATCAACAACGAGGCGGCCGCCGCCGCGCTGCCGTCGGTCACCTACCAGCGGGGACTGCGGGTCCCCGAGGATCTGTCGGTCATCGGGCGTTACTCCGAGGAGTTCGCCGCGACCTTCTCCCTGCCCTATTCCTTCATCGAGAGCGCACCCGACCGCCTCGGCTCCATGGCGGTGCGCCAGCTCGTGCGCCGCGTCGAATCGGCGTCGGCCCGCGACGAGCCCTTCGTGGTGCGCTTCATCTCTCCCGAACTGGTCTCCCGAGGCAGCACCGCCGTCCCGGGAGCGCCTCTCCCGCCTCCGCACGCCCGCTGAACACGGGCCTTTACCCCCCCAAACCACCTTTGACCGCTCGATGTGAGCGCTAACATTGGAGGAATCGATGAACCGTCCGTCGATGTCCACGAGGGCGGCGGTCTTCGGAACCGCCGTTCTGGCGCTGTCCGCTCTGTCCGCCTGCGCCTCCGCCCCCCAGGGTGGGAGCACCCCCACGGCCGCCGGCTCCGCCGGCACGGCCTACACGTGGTGGGATCCGTACCCGCAGCACGACGCGTCCTCCGCCTGGGCGAAGCGGGTGAACACCTGCGGGCAGCAGGCCGGCGTCACCATCGAGCGCACCGCCTACGACACGACCGCGCTGACCAACCAGGCGCTCCTGGCCGGGCAGGAGGGCAACGCGCCGGACGTCATCCTCCTGGACAACCCGGCCGTCTCGACGCTCGCCGACGCCGGGATGCTCACCACCATGGCCGACTTCGGGCTGGACACCGCCAGGTTCGACAAGAACCTCATCGCCGCCGGTGAGTTGGACGGGAAGACCTACGGCATCCCCATCGGCGCCAACACCCTCGCCCTCTACTACAACAAGAAGATCCTCGACGAGGCCGGCGTCGACCCCGCCTCGATCAAGGACTGGGCCTCGCTCAACGCGGCGCTGAAGAAGGTCAAGGCGGCGGGCAAGAAACCGATCACGTTCTCGGCCATCGGCACGGAAGAGGGCTCGTTCCAGTTCCTGCCGTGGTTCTGGGGCGCCGGCGCGCAGCTCACCCAGCTCGACTCGCCCCAGGCCGTGGCGGCGCTGGAGCAGTGGACGTCGTGGGTCAAGGACGGCACCGCGCCCAACTCGGTCATCAGCAACTCGCAGAACACCACCTGGGAGGAGTTCCTGACGGGTGAGTTCGCCTTCGCTGAGAACGGCACGTGGCAGATCAACAGCGCCGGGAAGGCGGACTTCCCCACCGGTATCGTCCAGATTCCCGGCAAGGATGGGGGCGTCGCTCCCACGCCTACGGGCGGCGAGTTCATCACGGTCCCGGTGCAGAAGGACACCGGCCGCTACAGCGCCACCAAGAAGATCCTCGAGTGCATGACCACGCCCGAGGGCCTGGTGGAGACCGGTACGACGTTCGCCTACTACATCCCCTCCACCGCCGACGGGCAGCAGGCGATCCTCGCCAAGGAACCCGGCCTGAAGCCGTGGGTCGGTGCCGTGCAGTCCGCCAAGGGCCGCACCAGCGACAACCTCGGCACCAAGTACCCGAAGATCTCCGAGGCGATGTGGACGGCTGTGCAGAAGTCGCTGAGCGGCTCGGCCAGCCCGGCCGACGCGCTCAAGGAGGCGCAGGCGCAGGCGCAGGCGAAGCAGGCCACCGGCGGCTGATCCGATGACCTCCGTTCGCACCCAGACGGTCACGGCGAGGAGAGCGGCGCACCAGGCTCCCCGGCGGCGCTCTCCTCGATGGACGGCCCTCGCCTTCCTCGCGCCGCTCGTCGTCTACCTGCTCCTCTTCTACGCCTATCCGCTCTACCGCAACATCGAGCTCAGCGTGCACGACTACACGCCGCGCGCGTTCGTGCAGGGCGACCCGGAGTTCACGGGGTTCGAGAACTACGCGACCATCCTGTCCGACGACACCTTCCTGCAAGCGCTGGGCAACACCGCGGTGTTCACGCTGGGGTCCATCGCCGTGCAGTACGCCCTCGGGCTGGCGCTCGCGGTCTTCTTCCACCGCACCTTCCGCCTGTCGGTGGCGTTGCGGGCGATGTTCCTGGTGCCGTGGCTGCTGCCGCTGATCGTCTCCGCGTCGACCTGGTCGTGGATGCTCAACAGCGAGAACGGCATCGTCAACGCGGCCCTGCAGGCGTTCGGGATCGGCCAGATCAACTGGCTCACCTCGCCCGACACCTCACTGCTGGCGGTCACCATCGCCAACATCTGGCTCGGGATCCCGTTCAACCTGGTGATCCTCTACGCCGGGCTGCAGAACATCCCGGCCGACCTGTACGAGGCCGCCGGCCTGGACGGGGCGAACGCCTGGCAGCGCTTCTGGCGCATCACGTTCCCCCTGCTGCGCCCGGTGTCGGCGATCACGCTGCTACTCGGCCTGATCTACACGCTCAAGGTCGTCGACATCATCTGGATCATGACGAGGGGAGGTCCGGCGGACGCCTCGACGACGCTGGCCATCTGGTCCTACCGGGAGGCGTTCGGCACCGGGCAGCCCGACTTCTCCCCGGCGGCGGCCGTCGGCAACATCCTCATCCTCATCGCCTTCGCCGCCGGGCTCGTGCACGTGCATCTGCAGCGCAGGGAGGAACGCGCATGACGGTCCGCAGGTCCTGGTGGAAGACCGCGCTGGGCGTCGTCCTGGTAGGGCTGATGCTCTTCCCGGTCTACTGGATGTTCAACGTCTCGCTCACCAAGACGAGCGACATGCGGGCCGACCCGCCGCACTGGTTCCCGTGGGACCCCACGTTCGAGGGATACACCGCGGCATTCGGCCAGCAGCTGCCGGCCCTGGCCACCAGCCTGTTCATCGGCCTCGGCACGGTCGCGCTCACGCTGGTCGTGTCGCTGCCCGCCGGCTACTCGCTGGCCAAGCTGCGGCCGCTCGGCGCGCGCGGGATCGACTTCCTGCTCCTGGTCGCCCAGATGATCCCCGCCGTGGTCATGGCCATGGGCTTCTACGCGATCTACATCAGGCTCGGGATGCTCAACACCGTCGCGGGCCTGATCGTGGCCGACTCCACGCTGGCCGTGCCGTTCGGGGTGCTGCTGTTCCGGGCGTTCATGGCGAGCATCCCCACCGAGCTCATGGCCGCGGCCCAGATCGACGGGGCGAGCACCTGGCGCACGTTCCGCTCCATCATCCTGCCGCTCAGCCGCAACTCGGTGATCACCGTCTCGCTCTTCGCGTTCCTGTGGGCGTGGTCGGACTTCATCTTCGCCTCCACGCTCAACCGCAACAGCGACGTCATCCCCATCACGCTCGGCATCTTCCGTTACATCGGCAACAACACGACCCAATGGAACTCGATCATGGCGACCGCCGTGATCGCGTCCGTTCCCGCCGCGTTCCTCCTCGTCCTCGCGCAGCGTTACATCGCCGCCGGGGTCACCGCGGGCGCCGTGAAGGACTGATCGTTCCGTGATTCGAAAGGCCCACCACATGACCGACCGCTCCGTTCCCGTGCTGCCGCCGACCGGCCCGGTACGCCCTCTGGGGCTCGCCCAGGTGTCCATCACCGGCGGGTTCTGGGGCCACAGGCAGAGCGTGAACGCGACGGCCACGCTGTTCCACTGCGAGTCGTGGATGGAGCGCCTCGGCTGGCTCGCGAACTTCGACCGCGTCGCCGACGGCACGACCGGGCCCGACCGCCCAGGCTGGTCGTTCTCCGACTCCGAGGTCTACAAGCTGCTGGAGGCCCTGGCCTGGGAGACCGGGCGGACCGGCGACCCGGAGGCGGAGGCGGCCATCAAGCGGCTCACCGCCCGCATCGGCCGGGCGCAGGACCCCGACGGCTACCTCAACACGTGCTTCGGGCACGGCGAGCAGCCGCCGCGCTACAGCGACCTGGAAATGGGCCACGAGCTCTACAACACCGGCCACCTCCTGCAGGCCGCGGTGGCCCGCCTGCGCACCTCCGGCGAGGACGACCTGGTACGGATCGCACGGCGGGCCGCCGACCACGTATGCCGCACCTTCGGCCCCGGCGGCAACCCGGGCATCTGCGGGCACCCCGAGATCGAGGTCGGCCTGGCCGAGCTCGGCCGGGCCCTTGGGGAGGAGCGCTACGTCGAGCAGGCCCGCCTGTTCCTCGACCGCCGCGGGCATGGGACCCTGCGGGACATCCCGCTGGGCCGCGCCTATTTCCAGGACGACATCCCGATCAGGCAGGCCGACGTCTGGCGCGGCCACGCCGTGCGCGCGCTCTACCTCACGGCCGCCGCGGTGGACGTCGCCGTCGAGCTCGGCGACGACGAGCTGCTGGCCGCGGTCGAGCGGCAGTGGGAGCGCTCGGTCGCCCGCCGCACCTACATCACGGGCGGCATGGGCTCCCGCCACCAGGACGAGGGATTCGGCGAGGACTGGGAGCTGCCGCCGGACCGGGCCTACTGCGAGACGTGCGCCGGTGTGGCCTCGATCATGGTGTCCTGGCGGCTCTACCTGGCCACGGGCGACGTCCGCTACACCGATCTGATCGAGCGCACGCTCTACAACGTCATCGCGACCTCCCCGAGCCCCGACGGCCGGGCGTTCTTCTACGCCAACCCCCTCCACCAGCGCACGCCCGGCAAACCGGCGAACGCCACCGAGGTCAGCCCCCGGGCCGAGGCCGGCGTCCGGGCCGCCTGGTTCGACGTCTCCTGCTGCCCCACCAACGTCGCCAGGACGCTGGCCAGCCTGGACGGCTATGTCGCCACCGCCGACGACGACGGCCTGCAGATCCACCAGTACGCGCCCGGTACCGTCCGCGCCGAGCTGCCCGGCGGGCGGCAGGTCGCCGTGGACGTCGAGACGGACTACCCCGAGTCGGGCACCGTCTGCGTCCGGATCGCGGCCGACGCGCCCTCGCCCTGGACCCTCTCCCTGCGGGTGCCGGCCTGGGCCGCCGGCGCCACATTGACCGAGGACGGGCAGGCGCGGCCGGTCGAGCCCGGCATGCTGCAGGTCAGAAAGGCGTTCCGCGCCGGCGAGGTGATCACCCTCGAACTCCCGATGGAGCCCCGCTTCACCTGGCCGGACCCCCGCATCGACGCCGTACGCGGCTGCGTCGCCGTCGAGCGCGGCCCCGAGGTCCTGTGCGCCGAGTCCCACGACCTTCCGCACTCCGGCGGGCTCGACTCCCTGGCGATCGACCCCCTGTCCGGCCCCCAGGCCGAGCCCGGCGGCGCGCGGGTCCGCGCCCTCCTGCCCGCCCACCCCGGCCGGCCCTGGCCCTACCGTCTCTCGGCCGCCCCAGCGGAGCACGCCGAGTGGCTCGACATGCCACTGCGCCCGTACCACTCCTGGGCCCAGCGCGGCCCGTCGAGCATGCGCATCTGGTTGCCCGTGTCCACACCCCCCGAAGGAGCGTGACACCATGTCCCGATTCCGAGCGATCGCCTTAGCACTGGTCACCACGGCCGCCACCGTGGTGACCGCGTCCCCACCGGCCGCCGCGGCGGGCGCGACGCTGACCGTCAACGTCGCCCAGCCGTTCCGGACCGTCACCCACGCCGCCTCCGGCGGCCTGTACGGCCTGGCGGAGAACTCCCGCCCGGCCGACTCCACCCTGCTGCCGATCAAGGTGAACTCGCTCACCCAGCCCGCGCCCGGCGTCGGCCAGCGCCCCAACGGCCAGCCGCCCGGCGGCGACGCCCTCCTGGTCGCCCCGCAGGCCACCCGGGTCGGCGCGGGCGAGTTCATCCGCATGCCCGACATCTACCCGGACTTCCCCTACCGGTGGGTGAGCTGGGACGACTGGCTGGCCAAGGTCAACACCATGGTCAACGCCCGCCTGTCGGCCACCACGGTCACGAACGTCATCGGCTGGGAGCTCTGGAACGAGCCCGACTACACCTGGAACACCTCTGCCGCGGGCAACTTCAACGACGGCTGGGTGCGCACGTTCCGGGCGGTGCGCGCGCTCGACACGCTCACGCCGATCGTCGGCCCCAGCACCGCTACCTACAACCGCTCCTGGATGCAGGCGTTCCTCACCCGCGCCAGGGACACCGGCACGCTGCCCGACATCATCTGCTGGCACGAGCTGACGAACCCCACCAGGATCGCCGGCGACATCGCCGACTACCGAAACCTGGAGGCGTCGCTGGGCATCAGCCCGCGCCGCATCTCCATCAACGAGTACGCCGCCCCCGCCGAGGTGGACGTCCCCGGCCGGGTCGCCAGCTACGTGGCCAAGCTGGAGCGCGGCGGCGTCGAATCCGCGCACCGGGCCTTCTGGTACGAGTACGGCACCATGAACGGCCTGGTCGTCAACAACAACCAGCCCACTGGCACCTGGTGGCTGTACAAGTGGTACGGCGAGATGGCCGGCAACATGGTCACCACGACGACCACCACCCAGACCGGCCTGGACGGGTTCGCCTCCTACGACCCCACCCGCAGGATCGTCAACGTGGTGTTCGGCAACGAGGCCGGGGCCAACACCGTCAACCTCACCGGCCTCGGCCCGCTCGGCTCCAGCGTGCGCGTCACGCTGCTGTCCACCCCGTCCAGCGGCCGCTTCACCGCCGTGACCGCGCCTGCCACCGTCTCCTCCACCACCCGCACGGTCAGCGGCGGCAACCTCAGCGTGTCGGTGCCGAACATGAGCGCCACCAGCGCCTACCAGCTCATCGTCGAACCCGTCAGCGGGGTCCCGTCCTACCAGCAGCGCTACGAGGCCGAGAACGCCTCCGTGTTCCGCGCCCAGCGGCTGAGCGCCTCCAGCGCGTCGGCAGGCGGCTACGTGGGCCGGATCGACAACTCTGGCACGCCCCGCATCGACAGCTACGTCGACTTCGTCGTGAACGTGCCCACCGCCCGGGCGTACACGATGACCATCGGCTACGCCAACGGCACCGGCGCCACCGCCACCCAGGGCCTGGCCTACAACGGCGGGGCCTGGACCACGGTCAGCTACCCGCCGACCGCGGGCTGGGGCCAGTTCGGGGCCACGATCAGCACCAGCGTCAACCTCATGGCCGGCTACAACGTGATCCGCCTGGCGAAGGGCTCGCCGTACTTCGCCGGCGGCACCGGATACGCCGAGCTCGACTACATCCAGCTCACCTGATCGCTCACCGCCCATGATCGCGCCCGGCCGGGCCACGACGTCGACGTGACCCGGCCGGGCGGGTCTGGTCGAAGCAAAGGGCCGCGGGCGAGCGCCCTTGGCGCGTCGCGCCCGCAGCTCAGGGAATGGATGGGCCGGCCGTGGCGTTATCCCCGCAACCCCGAAGCCGGCTTTACCGCACAGGGTAGATCTTTGCCGGATTCGTGGTGTTTTATTTGCGTTTGTCCGATTCGAGTCGGTAACGTAGTTCCAGTTGCCGGGGAATGACCCGCACCTTACCTCTGAAGGGCGGTTTCCCGGATCCTCTTGCGCTCCACGTAGCGACTGTGGCCTCATGCCCGGCTACGTCGGTCAAGCGAGTGCAATCCATGTACGTGTCCCCTAACAAAGGACTGACCTTTAACTATGACTGCCCGCATGCGCTCTATCGCCCTGCTCGCAGCCTCCACCCTTGGCGCCCTGACCATCGGCTCCGCCGCGGCCCACGCCGACACCGGCTCGGACGCCGGCAAGGCCAAGCTCCAGGGCTCGACCACCGCGTCCTACTTCTGGGACGACTCCTCCGGTCGCGCCGGTGACACCGGCCTTCCCGCCGCCGGCAAGCCCATGCAGAAGGGTCTGGCCGCCAGCCCCAGCTGGCCGCTCATGACCGAGGGCTACGTGATGTACAAGGGCAAGAAGCTGCCCTTCTTCGTCGGCGACCGCGGCCCCGGCGACCCCTCCAGCCGTGGCGTCATGCTCGACCTGGACGCCAAGACCTTCGCCGAGCTGACCGGCGGCACGTTCAACCCCGACACCCTGGGCGTGGACGGCGTCGGCGGCGAGGGCCACATCAAGATTCAGTACGTGGTGACCAAGTGGGGCGACGGCATCGGCCGTAAGAGCCACCCGGTCGCCTTCTCCACCCGCGCCTGGGCCGAGAAGGACACCACCTCCGTCTCCACCGTGTCGGTGAAGCACTAAGCCGGCCCACCGGTCAGTCCGTCCACGAGGAGGGCACCCCATTCGGGGTGTCCTCCTCGTCTGTATCGTTACAAACCGATCTACAGAATGGACGGTCATGACAGAGGCTCCCCAGCCGCTCTACCGCGACCCCATGTTCGACGGCGCCACCGATCCCACCGTGATCTGGAACCGCGCCGAGGGCGCGTGGTGGCTCGTCTACACCAGCAGGCGGGCGACCGCGCCGCACCGCCAGGACGTCAGCTGGGTCCACGGCACCGACCTCGGTGTGGCCTCCTCCGCCGACGGCGGCGTGACCTGGCTGTATCGGGGGACCATCGAGGGTCTCGACCTCGAGTGGGGGCGGCACACGTACTGGGCGCCGGAGATCGTCGACGACGGCGCCACGTACCACATGTACGTCAGCGTCATCCGCGGCGTCCCCGAAGCCTGGCATTCCCATGAACGCCACATCCGCCACTACACCAGCCCCGACCTCGTCCGCTGGACCTACCGCTCCACCTTGGACCTGTCCTCCGCGTACGTGATCGACGCCTGTGTGGCCGCGCTGCCCGGCGGCGGTCACCGCCTCTGGTACAAGGACGAGGCCGACGGCTCCCACACCTGGGCCGCCGACAGCCAGGACCTGTATCAATGGAAGGTCAAGGGCCCGGCGGTGACGATCTCCGCCCACGAGGGGCCCAACGTGTTCACCCTCGGCGGCCACCACTGGATGATCGTGGACGAATGGCACGGCCAGCGCGTGCTCAGATCCGACGACCTCGAGACCTGGCAGCCCCAGGGACTCATCCTCGACAAGCCGGGGACCGGTGAGCAGGACGCCGGCTACGGGCACCACGCGGACGTCGTGGTGACCGGCGAAGAGGCGCTGGCCTTTTACTTCACGCACCTGGACCCGCCGGACGACGGGCGGCGCTCGGCCGTGCACGCGGCCCGGCTGCGGGTTCGCGACGGCGTGCTGACCTGCGATCGTGACGAGTCGCTCACCGGCCCGATCCTTCCCGTTGAGGGCCCGGCAACACATCCTTGACATCGGCCGATTTTTATCGATACAAACCCCTTTACCGATAAAAAACGGCGGAAGGCTGGATAGCGGACAGTGGCGTTCGCGAGCCGATCGCCCACGCGCGGATGGACATCCGCGTGCCATCCCCCACGGTAACGATCGCCAAAGAGGTGAGCGATGTCCCTGCTCAGAAGATCAGTCGCGACGCTGGCGGCAGCGGCCGCCGTCCTGGCCGCCACGGCCGGATGCGGCTCGGGAAGTGAAGGCAGCGGCGGCGGCAAGACCAAGCTGAGCTTCTTCTCCTGGGAGAACGAGAAGACGATGAAGCCGCTCATCGACGCCTTCGAGAAGCAGAACCCCAGCATCGACATCGAGTTCTCCACCGCCCCGCCCGTGGCCGAGTACATCGCGGCGCTGCAGACCAGGCTCGTCTCGGGCACTGCGGCGGATGTGTTCGTGATCGCCGCGGAGAACAAGACCAACCTCGTTCAGGGCGGCTTCGTCAAGGACCTGACCGGCAAGCCGTTCATGGCGAACATGTCCAAGTTCAACACCGCGGCCTGGTCCGTGGACGGCAAGGCCTACGGCATGTCGATCTCGTCGTGGTCCGCCGGCATCCTCTACAACAAGGACCTCCTCGCCAAGGCGGGCGTCACCGAATTCCCCACCAAGTGGGACGACTTCATCGCGCTGTGCCAGAAGCTCAAGGCGGCGGGCACCACGCCGTACTACGAATCGGTGGCGGGCATGCCGCTCACCTTCGCGGCCCTGGTCGGCCACGAGAACGCGCGCCAGGGCGGCGACGTGGACGCCCAGATCTTCGCAGGCAAGAAGAAGTTCGGCGACCTGTGGAACGGGCCGCTGACGACCTTCAACCAGCTGTTCACCAGCGGCGTGCTGGGCAAGGACGCGGTCAGCCTGAAGGGCGAGCAGATCGCGGACGAGTTCGCCAATGGCCGCGTCGCGATGATCCCCGCGGGTCCGTGGGACGTGACCTCGCTGCGGGAGAAGGCGCCGAAGATGAACATGGTCTTCGCCGGGGTGCCCACTCCCGACGGCAAGCCGTTCTGGGGCGGCGCCGCCTCGCCCGGCTGGGCCATCAACGCCAAGACCGAGCACGAGAAGGAGGCCGAGGCCTTCCTCACGTACCTCGGCAGCAAGGAGGGCGTCACGCTGTTCAACAAGCAGACGGCCGCCATGACCACCACGTCCGACGTCACCCCCGTGATCGACAAGGTGCTGGAGCCCAACCTCCAGGCGCTCAAGGACGGCAACTTCTACCTGCCGCAGATCGCCTGGCCGCGGGTCCAGGACGCGCTCACCACCGAGGCCGTTGCCCAGCTCCAGCTGATGGTGCAGGGCCAGGCCAAGCCGGCGGACGTCGCCGCCGCGCTGGACACCCGGCTGGCCCAGGGCTGACATGACCGCGCTCGGCAGAAGGGCGCCCGCACCGACGGGCGCCCTGTCCTGGCTCACCTCGCCGAAGAGGCTCGAAGGGCTGCGCCTGCAGGCGTTCCTGGTGCCGATCGGGATCGTGTTCGCGGTGTTGTTCGCGATCCCGCTGGCGCAGTCGCTCTACTTCAGCGTGACCGACTTCAACGGCTACTCCACGGACGTCAACTTCGTCGGGCTGGAGAACTACCGGAAGATCTTCAGCGATCCGTCCATGCTGGCGGGGCTGGGGTTCACGCTGCTGTACGCGATCGGCACCACCGTGATCGTCACGGTGCTGGCGATCCCGCTGGCCGTGCTGCTCAACCGGCGCTTCTTCGGCCGGAACGTGGTGCGCGCGGTCTTCTTCTTCCCGGCGATCCCGAGCATCGCGATCCTCGGTCTGGTGTGGGGGTTCATCCTGTCGCCCCTCGGGTCCGGCGCGCTCAACTGGCTGCTCGACGCGGTCGGCGGGCTCGGCCCCGTGCCGTGGCTGTCGGACGGCACGCTCGCCCAGTTGTCGATCATCATGGTCGCCGTCTGGTCGTCCACCGGCTGGCACGCCATCCTCTACCTGGCGTACCTGCAGTCCATCCCCGGCGACTACTACGAGGCCGCGCGGGTCGACGGGGCCTCGCCGCGCCAGTCGTTCTTCAGGATCACGCTGCCGCTGCTCGCCCCCGCGGTCACCGTCAGCTCGCTGCTGCTGATGACCGGCGGGCTGAAGGTCTACGATCTGCCCTACACCCTCACCAAGGGCGGCCCCGGGTACGCGACCTTCACCATCACCCAGTCGATCATCCAGAGCGGCATCGCCCAGGCCAAGTTCGGCCAGGCCTCCGCGCTGGCCGTGGTCTTCATGCTGGCCGTGGGGGCGATCGTGGCCGTCCAGCTCGTTCTGTCCCGTCGCCTGGAGGGACGCCTCTCATGAGGAAACAGCGCTCCTCGCCGATCCTGTCCCTGGCCATGATCCTGGCCGCGGCCGTGGTCGGCGTGCCCTTCTACTACATCGTCGTCAACACGTTCAAGACACAGCAGGAGACGTCCGCCGCGCCGCTCGCGCCGCCGACGAGCCTTTACCTGGACAACTATGTGCGGGTGCTGGAGAGCACGCCGATCTTGCAGTCGTTCCTCAACACCCTCTACGTCACCGCCGTGTCCATCGTGATCATGCTGGTCATCGGGTCGATGGCGGCGTACGCGATGCTGCTGCGCCAGACGCTGCTCAACCGGGTGGTCGGGGTGCTCCTCGTGATCGCGTTCTTGGTGCCCGGGCAGGCCACGCTGATCCCCGTCTACCGGATCCTGGTGGGGCTGCGGCTGGTGGACAGCCTGGAAGGGCTCGTCTTCCTGTACGCGGCCGGCTCGATCTTCTGCTATTTCCTCATCCAGGGCTACCTGCGGTCGCTGCCGATCTCGATCTTCGAGGCCGCGCGCATCGACGGCGCCGGACCCTGGCAGATCTACTGGCGGATCGTGCTGCCGCTCATCCGGCCGATCCTCATCACGGTCGGGGTGTTCCAGACCATGTGGATCTGGAACGACTTCATCACGCCGAACGTCTTCATCAGCTCACCCGACAAGCAGACCCTGGTCCTGCAGGTCTACAAGGCCGTCGGGGAGTATTCGGTGGACTGGCCGGCGTTCATGACGCTCAGCGTGATCGTGCTGGTTCCCGTCGTGATCTTCTTCATCGTGATGCAGCGGCACATCGTCAACGGGCTCCTGCAAGGAAGCGTCAAGGGCTGAGGCCCTCCATGAGAGGATTCTCCGGTGAGGCTGCGGGGATGGTGACGATCCAGGACGTGGCACGAGCAGCAGGCGTGTCCGCCATGACCGTGTCCCATGTGATCAACGACCATCCGCACGTCAAGACCGAGACCCGGGCTCGCGTGCTGCAGGCCATCACCGACCTCGACTACCGGGTCAACGTGGCCGCGCGCAACCTCCGCACCGGCCGCACCGGCACGATCGGGCTGGCCGTTCCCGAGGTCGACCGGCCCTACTACGGGCAGTTGGCCGCCGAGATCATCACGGCGGCGGCCCGCCACAACCTCAAGGTGGCGATCGAGCAGACCGGCGCCTCCCGCGAGGGCGAGCTCGACGCGCTGGCCCTGTCCCGCAACCGGCTCTACGACGGGCTCATCCTCAGCACGGTCGGGCTGGGGCCGGCCGACACCGATCTGCTCAAGGTCGACTACCCCGTGGTCATCCTGGGGGAGCGGATCTTCGACGGACCGGTGGACCACGTCGCGATGCCCAACGTCGAGGGCGCGCGGGCGGCGACCGCGCACCTGATCGAGCAGGGCTGCCGCCGCATCGCGCTGATCGACGGCGGGCCGCCCGGCGACGAGGTCGACGTGTCCAGCCTGCGCTACGACGGCTATCGGGAGGCGCTGGCGGAGGCCGGCATCCCCCTCGACTCGCGGCTGCTCGTCCACATCGACGGGCTCACCATGGAGCAGGGCGCCGCGGCCGCGCGGCGGGTGAGCGAGTCCGGGGTCGAGTTCGACGGCGCCTTCTGTGTGACCGACACGGTGGCGATGGGCGCGCTGCGCGGGTTCGCCGACGCCGGGGTGCGCGTGCCGCAGGACGTCAAGGTCATCGGGTTCGACAACATCGCCGAGGGCGCCTACATCGTGCCGTCGCTGTCGTCGATCGACCCCGACCACGCGCTCATGGCGAGCACGGCCGTCCGGTTCCTGGTCGGGCGGCTGGCGGAGAAGGGGAAGAAACGGCAGGTCGCGCGGGAGTTCATCAGCCGCTTCACGGTCGTGGCCCGCGAGTCCACCGGCGGCTGACGACTCCGGCCGCTGACGTCGACCGGCGGCTGACCGCCGCCGGTCGACTCGCTGGGGCTCAGCCCTGGGGGGTCCGGAAGCGGGGCACGGGCACTCTCGACCAGTCGATGTCCGAGCCCAGGTAGAAGCTCGGGTACGCGGGCTGGTTGTACCCGGTCTGCTGCCGCGCCACCTCCACGCGGTACTGCGGGTCGTGCATCAGCGTGTACAGCTTGCGGTCCGTGACCTCCGTGCTGAGGAAGATCCGGATCGCCGAGCTGTCGGTCGTGCGCGTCAGCAGCTCCTCCCGCCAGTCGCCGAACACGTCGGCCACCAGACCCGGGTTGCCCTTCGTCCAGTTGTTGGTCAGCGTGCCCTCAGCGGTGAGCACCGTGCCGCGCTTCCAGTCGTCGATCGTCGGCGTCTGGAGCACGGTGGTGGCGGTGCCGTTGATCAGCTGGGTGGTCATGTCGGCCGCCCAGCGGATGCTCATGTTCGTGCCAGGGGTGGTCCGGCCCAGGTGATCGCCGCGGGCCGACCACAGGCCCGCCTGGATCTCCTGGTTGGGCGGCATCGACGACCATGCCTCCAGGCCGCGGATGGCGGGGTCGATATCGCCGACCATGCCGCGCCCGGTGTCCCGGCCGCTGTAGCCGCCGAACAGCACCTTTCCGGTGGCGGCGTCCCGCATGGCCCATCCGTACGGAGCCCAGGCTGCACCCTCGTGCACGGTCCAGATCTCCAGACCGGGGCGTTCCGGGTCGAGGTCGCCGACGTGCATGGCGTCGCCGTGGCCGAGCCGCACGTTCTGCCCGGGCACGTTGCTCTGCGGCGGGCCCTCGGCGAACGACGAGTACAGCAGGTCGCCGTCGTCGTCGATGGTCGCGGCCCCGTACACGATCTCCTGCCGGCCGTCGGCGTCCACGTCGGCCACGCTCATCGAGTGGAAGCCCTGGGTGGTGAGGTCGGCATATTTCGGGTTGCTTCCCGGCACGCCGTGGGGGGAGGCGTTGAACGGGTTCGCCATCGGCGCGTGGCCGCTGTCGACGTACCAGACCTCCTTCAGCTTCCTGCCGTTCCAGTCGTAGGCGACCAGCGTCGTGCGCGTGTAGTAGCCGCGGGCGAAGATCGCCGACGGCCGCTTGCCGTCGAGGTAGGCGACGGCGGACAGGAACCGGTCGACCCGGTTGCCCGGCTCGACACGGGCCATCGCGTAGTCGCCCCACAGCAGGCCGTCGTCGCCGCGGCCCGGCTTGTAGTGAATGGTCTGCAGTTCCTTGCCGGTGGCGCCGTCCAGCACCGACAGGTACTCGGGGCCGGTGATGACGAACCCGGCGAACTCCCGCAGGCGGTTGTTGCCGCTGCGGCTCGGGGCGTAGACGTCGACGAAGTGCGTGGCCAGGTCGACGGCGGCCTCGTGCGACAGCGGGTACTGATGCCTCGGGGCGATGCCGAAGGCCTGCTCGAGCGTCGCCGGCCAGCGCCCGGCCACCACCTCGGGGTGCTCGTGCCACTTCTCGAACATGGCGACCACGTGGTCGAAGTAGTCGGCCGCGCTCTTGCGGTAGTCGTCGGTGTGCGAGTAGCCGGCCTTGACGTCCTGCTCCGGCATCGTGACGTAGCGCTCGGAGACGACCTGGCCGTCGCGTCCGTAGCGGATCATCTTCGTGCCGGGGGCGGTCTTGAGCATCATCTCCGAGCGGCCGTCGCCGTCGAAGTCGTAGACCAGGAACTGCGTGTAGTGGGCGCCCGAGCGGATGTTGACGCCCAGGTCGAGCCGCCAGCGGAGGGTGCCGTCCAGCTCGTACGTGTCGACGTAGGTGTTGCCGGTGTAGCCGCGCTGGGAGACGTCCTTGGAGTTCGACGGGTCCCATTTCACGACGTACTCGTATTGGCCGTCGCCGTCCACGTCGCCGACGCTCAGGTCGTTGGCCGAGTAGGTGTAGGCCTCGCCGGCCGGGGTCACGCCGTCGGCCGGCTTCTTCAGCTGAAGATCATAAAACGATTTAACCCAGGGCGTGGCGGCGGCGCTGCGGCGGCCCTCCCGGCCCTTGACGACGGGGGCGACGCGGTACTCGGCGGAGCCGGTGCCGGCGGTGTCGAGGTAGTTGGTGCTGTCGGTCACCGTCGCGATGGGCCGGCCGTCGCGGTAGACGCGGAAGTCGGCGCCCGTCATGCCGGTGGCGCCGGCGCCGGTCACCTCGTCGCCGAGGAGTCGCCAGCTGAGGAACACGCCCTCGCTGGTGGAGGCCGCTACCAGGCCGCGGTCGAGGTGTTCGAGCCGCACGCCCGCGCCGTGGCCGCCTTCGGGGTCGGCGGCGGCCGGGGCCGCGGTCGCCGATGCGGTGAGCAGGGCGGCCAAGACGGTGGCGAGTAAGCGGCGGACGCCGCTGGGGGATCTCATGGCACAGGGCTCCTGGCGCATTAAATCGATAAAATCTCCCGGAGGCTATTGGCCGTCTGTGAGGTTTGTCAAGGACGCATTTCGGCTGCATTTTTCGCGAAATGAATGCACGAGTTGCAGTGAATTGAATTCCCGATCGCGCCCCGGCCGCCGTGCCCCGGCTCCGGCGCGCCCCGGCCGAGATCGTCGACGAGCACGTGCGCCCGTGGGATGCTCGCTGGGCGGGGCAGGCGGGCGATCCCTGGATCTCCGGCGACACAGAATGACATGGATTGCGCGTCGCTCTGATCACGGCGTCTTGTGTGGTTTCGTCGCTAAAACGTACGAACGAGACCGCACTTCTGATTCGTGGAGGACTTTGTGCGCTTATATCCAGCCATCCTGGGCATCGCCGTCTCGGCGGCGCTCCTCGTCCCGCCAGGGTCGGCGACAGCCGAGCCGGCCGAGCCGCCCCACCCCGCCGTACGCGACTTCGGCAACGGCCCCGAGCGGAACGAGGTGGCCGCGGGCGTCGTGGAGGGACAGCAGGCCCAGAAGCTCCGCCTCGCCCCGGAGGCCGAGCCGTACGGGCTGTCCCGGGACCGCGGATACCCCAGGCAGACCCAGCTCCCGATCCCCGTGGAGAACCCCGCCGACGCCTCCATCAAACTGGGCCTGGTGCCGTACCACGGCATCGCTCCCAAGCTGAACGACCTGCAGCGGCGCAGCGACCGCGTCAGCGCGGAGATCATCGGCCGCACCCACCAGGGCCGCGACCTCTACCTCGTCACCCTCACCGCCCCGGAGAGCCGCGGCCAGGCCGCCGAGCAGAGCGTCATTCGCGACCGCATCGAGAACGACCCGGCCGGCGCCGCCCGTGACCGCAGGCTGGCCGCCAGGTACAAGGCGCCGATCTTCGTCAACGCCAACATCCACGGCAACGAGTGGGAGGGCACCGACGCCGCGCTGCGCACCATCGAAGAGCTGGCGACCAGCACCGATCCCCAGGTCGCCGACCTCATGAAACGCACGAGGCTGTACTTCAACATCACCGCCAACCCCGACGGCCGCGTCAACGGCGTTCGCCAGAACGGCGCCGGCTTCGACATGAACCGCGACTTCGTCACCGCCTCCCAGCCCGAGGTCCGGGCCATGCGCCAGGTGATGATCGACACCCAGCCGGTCGCCATGATCGACCTGCACGGCTACGTCAACGGCACGCTCATCGAGCCCACCACGCCGCCGCACGGCGCCAACTACGAGTACGACGTGTTCATCAAGAACACCTACGCCAACGGGCTCGGGATGGAGGCCGCCGTCAACGGGCTCGGCTACACCCCGGCGAAGGACGGCGTGGAGCCGGCGCAGATCCCGTTCCGCGACTCCGCCGAGGGCTGGGACGACTGGCCGCCGATCTTCACCCCGCAGTACGCGCCCTTCCACGGCACGGTTGCCGCGCACACCGTCGAGATCCCGCTCCGGGTCAACAACGCCGACTACAACCTGCCCGTCGAGGAGCTGCGCCGCCGCTCCGCGATCAACACCGACGTGGCCGCCGCCGCGATCCGGGCCACCTACGGGTTCGTGCAGTCCAAGCACGACGCGCTGATCGCCGACCAGATCGAGGTCTTCCGGCGGGGCGCGGCCGGCGAGCCGTCCAAGGTCGTGCCGCTCGGCATCGTGCCCGGCTTCGGCCCCGAGGACGTCTACAACACCACCTTCCCCCGCGCGTACGTCATCACCGGGCAGCGCTCGGCCACCGCGGCCGCCCGCCTGGTCGACCACCTGATCGCGAACGACGTGCGGGTCGAGCGGGCCACACGCCCGTTCCGCCTGAACGGCAGGACGTACCCGGCCGGGTCCTACGTCGTGGACATGCGCCAGCCCAAGCGCGGGCTGGCCAACGTGATGCTGGAGCCGGGGGAGGACATCTCCCCACGCGTCGATGCCATGTACGACATCTCCGGCTGGAGCCATGGTCTGCTCTGGGGCGCCACCGTGGACAGCGTTCCCTCGGGACCGCTGCATGTCTCATCCGAACCGGTCAAGGCCGCCGCGCCCACCGGATCCGTCCCGCGTACCCCCGGGCCGCTGGCGCTGAAGGTGACCGACGCCAAGGAGGTTCAGGCGCTCAACGACCTGCTCACCCAGGGCGTGGCCGTGACCTGGACGAACGACGGCCGCGCGATCGTGCCGGCCGCCGCCCGCCAGGCCGCCGCGACCGTGTCCGACCGCTACGGCGTGGCCTTCACCCCGGCGGGCCCGGCCACGGGCACGCCGCTGGCGCCGGTGCGCATCGCCGCGGCGGCCTCCGCGGACGAGCTGTTCACCTTGCGCGAGATGGGCTTCACCGTCACCCCGGTCTCCACCGCCGTGCTCAACGCGGGCTTCGACTGGAGCGGCGCCGACGTCCTGTACGTCTCCAGCGGGCTCAGCTACGCGGTGCTCAACCCCGCGGCCCGGACGGCGCTCGACGCCTTCCTCGCCACCGGCGGCGTGATCACCCGGGGCGGCACGGGGGCGGCGTTCAACGCCGCGGCGGGGCTGCTCACAGCGACCGCGGTCGCCGGCCGCGGCGATGCCAACGGCGTGGTCCGCGTGACCTCGCCGGCCGGCCCCGTCGGCGGCGGGTCGCCGGAGCACTCGTTCGTGTACTCGCCTCGCTGGTTCACCGCCCTCGGCGCCGAGGTCACCGTCGAGCAGTCGTACGCCACCGACGGCCCGCTCGTGTCCGGCCACTGGCGACCGAACGCGGCGGACGGCACCGGCGGCCCGGACGCGGCCAGGGGACAGGCGGCCGTGGTCAGCGGCCGGGACGAGCGGGGCGCGGCCGTGGTGCTGTTCGGCACCGAGCCGATGTTCCGCAACCACCCGAAGGGGTTGTTCCCGCAGGTGGCGAGGGCGCTGTACTGGTCGGCCGCGGTCACCGGCGCAACCGTCACCACCCCCTGACACCACTCGCGCGGGCCGGCGACCCGGAACAACCGGATCGCCGGCCCCCAGAACGGGCGGCGCCGCCTACAGGTTCGGGCGGCGCGGGGTGAGGACGTCACACCACTTTGGTGTTGACCTCCGCGAAGTGGCAGGCGGTGGGGTGGCCGATGCCGCGGTCGGTCAGGGCGGGCTCCTCGACGGCGCAGATGTCCTGGGCCTTCCAGCACCGCGAGCGGAACCTGCATCCGCTCGGCGGATCCAGCGGGCTCGGCACCTCACCGGTGAGGATGATCCGCTGCCTGCGGCGCTCCTCGCGCGGATTGGCCATCGGCGCGGCCGACAGCAGCGCCTGGGTGTAAGGGTGGGCGGGACGGTCGTAGACGTCGTCACGCGAGCCGGTCTCGACGATCTTGCCGAGGTACATCACCGCGACCCGGTCGGAGATGTGCCTGACCACCGACAGGTCGTGCGCGATGAAGATGTACGCCAGCCCGAACGCGTCCTGCAGATCCTCCAGCAGGTTGACCACTCCGGCCTGCACCGACACGTCCAGCGCCGACACCGGCTCGTCGAGCACGAGGAGCTTGGGCTCCAGCGCCAGCGCGCGGGCGATCCCGACGCGCTGGCGCTGCCCGCCGGAGAACTCGTGCGGATACCTGTTACCGTGCTCGGGGTTGAGGCCGACCCGTTCGAGCAGTTCGGCCACCCGGGCGGGGCCGCCGTCCTGCCAGCGGCCGTGGACCTTCAGCGGCTCCGCGATGATGTCGTTGACCGGCAGCTTCGGGTTGAGCGAGGCGTAGGGATCCTGGAAGACGATCTGGATGTCCCGCCGCACCGCTCGCAGCCGTTTGGGCGGCATCGTCGTCAGCTCTTCGCCTTCGAAGAGCACCGAGCCGGACGTGGGCTTGTGGAGCTGGAGGATGGCCCGGCCCGTCGTCGACTTGCCGCATCCCGACTCGCCGACGACGCCGAGGGTCTCGCCCTGGTCGACATGCAGGCAGACGCCGCTGACCGCCTGGATGTGGCCGCCCACTTTGCGCAGGAGACCGCCGCCGCGTACGGGGAAGCTCATCACCAGGTCGTTGACCTCGAGCAGGTGGGTCATCGGACGGCCTCGCTCCCGTTGCGGAACAGCGCGGTGGGGTCCGCCGCCGCGGCCACGTCGCGCCAGTGGTGGCAGGCGGCGTAGTGCCCGCCTTCGCCGGCTTCCATCAGGGTGGGCTCCTCGCTGCGGCAGGTGCCGTCGGCCAGCGGGCAGCGGGGCGAGAACGGGCAGCCCGCCGGCAGGTTGATCAAGGACGGCGGGGCCCCGCCGATCGGGCGCAGCCGCCCGCCCGACGTCTCCAGCGACGGCATCGAGCCGAGCAGCCCCGCCGTGTACGGCATGCGCGGCTTGTAGAAGATCGTGTCGGTGTCGCCGATCTCGACCGGCTTGCCGGCGTACATGACCAGCACCCGATGCGCGATGCCCGCGACCACGCCGAGGTCGTGCGTGATCAGCACGATCGCGGCGTTGACGGCGTCCTTGACGGCCAGGAGCTTCTCCAGGATCTGCGCCTGGACGGTGACGTCGAGGGCCGTGGTCGGCTCGTCGGCGATGATGACGTCCGGGTTGTTGATGACCGCCATAGCGATCATCGCGCGCTGGCGCATGCCGCCGGAGAACTCGTGGGGGTAGGCGCGCAGGCGTGCCTCGGCCTGCGGGATGCCGACCAGGTCGAGCATCTCCTTGGCGCGCGCGAGCGCCTGTTTCCTCGGCACGAGGCCGTGCGCGAGCACCGCCTCGGCGAGCTGGTCGCCGATCGTGTGCACGGGGTTCAGCGCCGTCATGGGGTCCTGGAAGATCATGGCGAGCTTCCCGCCGCGCAGCGCCCGCCGCCTGCGGCCGGGCAGCTTCAGCACGTCCTCGCCGCGGTACAGGATCCGGCCCCGCACGCGGGCGCCGCGCGGGAGCAGCCCCATCACGGCCAGGGAGGAGACCGACTTGCCCGAGCCGGATTCGCCGACGATGCCGAGCACCTCCCGCTCGTGCAGCGTGTAGGAGACGCCCCGGACGGCGTGGACGACGCCGTCGTCTGTCGGGAACTCGACGGTCAGGTCCTCCACGCGAAGAATCTCACTGGCGGGACTGGTCATCAGGCACGCACCCGGGTCTGTCGAGGGTCGAAGGCGTCACGCAGGCCGTCGCCGATGAAGTTGATGGACAGGGCGATCGCGATGATGAAGACGCCCGGCCACCAGAACAGCCACGGGCGGGTGGTCATCGCGCTGCGATAGGTGTCGATGAGCTGGCCGAGGGAGACGTCGGGCGGCTGCACGCCGACGCCGAGGAACGACAGCGCCGATTCCAGGAGCACCGCGTTGGCCACGGCCAGGGTGGCGCTGACGATGATGACGCCGACGGTGTTCGGCAGGATGTGCCGGAAGATGATCCGGCCGGCGGAGGTCCCCACCGCCCGTGCCGCCTCCACGAACTCCTTCTCGCGCAGCGACAGGAACTCGCCCCGGATCAGCCGGCCCAGCGTGGGCCAGGTCACCAGGCCGATGCAGATGGCCAGGATCACGATGCCCGAGTCGCCGAACGCCCGTCCGACGATGGCCGCGATGATGAGGATCGGAATGGTGATCATCACATCGGTCAGCCGCATGATGATCGATTCCGTAATTTTCCTGAAGTATCCGGCGAAGGCGCCTGCGATCGTCCCGACCGTGGTGGCGACGAAGCCGACGATGAACGCGACGATGATCGACTGCTGGGTGCCGCGCATGGTCAGCGCGAAGTAGTCGATGCCGATGTTGTCCTGGCCGAACGGATGCTCGCCGAGGTGGATCCCCTGACCGCCGAGGAACGCGGGGACCACGCTGAGCGTCGGCCTGCCCTGGTTGACCAGTGATCCGGTGGCGAGATACGTCTTGTCCCACCAGCCGGGCACGGGCCCGAACCCGATGGAGGTGAACGCCAGCAGGACGACGCCGCCGAAGACGACCATGCCGGCGAGCGCGGCGCGGTGCCGGAAGAACCGGCGGCGGACCATCTGGCTCTGGGTGCGGGCGACGACGGTCATGCCCTGCGCGGCCCCTGGAGCCTGGGCGCTGATCGTCATAGGTGGTTCTCCCTCATGACAGCCTGATCCGCGGGTCGAGATAGGCGTAGACGATGTCGGCCAGCATGTTGAAGATGACGATGGCGGTCCCCGAGACGATGAAGAACGCCATGACCGGGGCCGGGTCCACTTGCTGGAGCCCCTTGAGGAACAGGCTCCCCATGCCCTGCCAGCCGA
Organism: Nonomuraea turcica; assembly: GCF_030718205.1. GTDB lineage: Bacteria > Actinomycetota > Actinomycetes > Streptosporangiales > Streptosporangiaceae > Nonomuraea. The sequence continues at coordinate 375,344 of NZ_JAUZQF010000005.1, read as the reverse complement.
AGACGTTCTCGGTCACGATGGCGCCGCCGATCACGCCCGCGAAGTCGACGGCCATCAGCGTGGTGATCGGGATCATCCCGTTGCGGAAGGCGTGCTTGGTGATCACCGTGCGCTCGGGCAGGCCCTTGGCCCGCGCGGTGCGCACGTAGTCGAGGTTCATCACCTCGAGCATGCTGGAGCGGCTATAGCGCGTGTACGTGGCCAGGGAGATCAGGATCAGCGCCATGGTCGGCAGCAGGAGGTGCCCGGCCGCGTCCAGGTTGGTCTGCCAGAAGTCGCCGGTGAAGTTCGGGGTGCGCGAGCCGATCGTGGAGATCGGACGGCCGCGGACCCGCTCGCTGTAGGCGGCGAAGCCGCGCAACATCCGGTCAAGGAAGATCAGCCCACCGGTGATCAGCCCGGTCAGCACGGCGGCGGTGATCGCCTGGCGGCGGAGCAGACCGCCGAGGCCGTACCCGAGTCCCGCGCAGACGGCCACGGTGACGAGCGCGAGCCCGAAGACACCCGCCCAGCCGGGGTCGGCCAGCACGGGATCCAGGACCTCGGACAGGAGCACGCCGATTCCCGCGGCCGCCAGGGCCGCGTAGAGCGGGCCGCGGTACTGCAGCCCGGAGACCAGCACGGTCAGCCCGATCGCGGTGCCTCCCGCGAGAACGGCCAGCGCGAACAGCCCGATGCCCGGATCGGCGAACCAGCGGGTCGCCGAGAGCAGCGCCAGCGTCACGGCCGTGACGGCGGCGCCCGCACCGAACGCGGCCAGCCTGAGCCGCCGGTCGCCCATGGCCAGCGCCGCCCAGGCGAGGCCGCCGACCAGGGCCGCCGAGCCGATGACGGCAGGCGGGATGACGGGATCGCGGAGCCAGTCGTTGAACTCGATGGCGATGTACTGCTTGAGCATCACCGCGACCCAGAAGAGCGGAAGCGAGAAGCAGACGAAGGCGGCGAAGGTGACCGAGTAGTCGAAGGCGCTGTACTGCCGCAGCGCCGAGACGATGCCCACGATCACGCCGATGACGACCGCGAGCACGGTGGCCGCCACGACGAGCTGGAGCGTCGCCGACAGGGCCGCGCCGAGCAGCACGCCCACGTCCTGGCCGTCGCGGTTGACGCCGAGGTCACCGCGGAACAGGTTGCCGAGCCAGGCCAGATACCTCAGGGGAAGGGCGACGTCGAGGTTCATCCGGTCGATGCGGTCGGCCATCCTCCTTTCCCGGTCCGGGCCCGGAAGCTCCCTCAGGTCCTCCAGCGGGTCGCCGGCGAGCGCCGTCAGCCCGTAGATGACCATGGTGGCGGCCAGGAGGACGAAGAAGGAGGTGATCAGTCTTCGGGAGATGAAGGCGATCACTCGCTACCCCCTTGGTTCATGGCGACGATGTGCCGGCGCGTGGGCCGGGGACCTGCGGGTGCCCTGCCCACGCGCGGCTGGTTCAGGATGATCGGACGGCTAGGGCGCCAGTGTCCACTTGTCCATGTTCCAGGTCACCGACGACTGCGCCGGGTTCGGCACGACGCCCTGGAGCTTCTCGTCCCACGCGAGCAGACCCGGGTGGGCGAACAGCGGGATCGTGGCGAGGTCCGCCCAGAGCAGCTTCTCGATCTCGGCGACCATGGCGGGGTGCTTGGTCTTGTCGACCTCGCCGTTGAGCTTCTTGATGAGCTCGTCGACTTCCTTGTTGGAATAGCAGCCGTTGTTGTTCTCCTTGCCGGCCTCGCTGCACTCCTTGGCCGTGGTGTACGTGGAGCTCCATTGGCTGACCTCGGCCGAGCCGCTCCACGCGAACAGGGCGACGTCGTAGGTGTTGGTGGCCAGCGGTCCGCCGGCCTCGAAGAACTTCTCGTCACCGGCGTCGACGATCTTGAAGCCGGCCTTGCCGCAGGAGTCCGCGATCAGCTGCACTTCCTGGGTGCGGCGGGGGTTGGGCAGGTTGTGGCCGATCTTCACTTCCATCCCGGCCTTGCCGGCCTTCTCCAGCAGCGCCTTGGCGCCCTCGACGTCGGGCTGGGCGTAGGTCTCCGAGCCACTGCCCTGCGCGACGGTGGCGTACTCGGCCTCGAACGGGAACTTGGTGCGGACCTGCAGCACCTGTGCCTGCGGCGCGAGCGGCTTGATCAGGTTGTCCACGATGAGCTGCCTGGGCACGCACTTGGCGAACGCCTCGCGCAGCGTCTTGTCCTTGAACGCACCCTCGAAGTTGAAGTCCAGGTGCTCGTAGGTGTACTGGTCGCCGGGTTTCACGGTGACGCCCTGCATGCCTTCGAGCTGGGCGAGCAGGTCGGGGTTGGGCTGCGGCTCGATGAGGTTGACCTCGCGGTTCTGCAGAGCCTGGGCCTGCTCCTCCTGCGAGATGACCCGCATGACGATGGTCGGCGTCACGGGCTTGGGGCCCCACCACTTGTCGTTGGCGGTGAGGGTCAGCGACTGGCCGGGCTCCATGGCGGAGATCTTGTACGGGCCGGCGGCGGGGAAGAGCGACATGTCCTTGATGCCGCCCTCGATGACCCAGCCCTCGTTGTAGAACTTGATCACCGCCTCCAGCTTCTTGGCGTCCTGCGCCTGCACCGCGGCGATGAAGTCCGCCTCGCTCATGCCCGCCGCCTTGTAGGCCACATGGGCGGGCAGCAGGTCCGCGGCGCCGGGGCCGTTGCTGTCCCAGTCGGCGAACGGCGCGGAGTACTCGAAGGTGAACTTCTTGTCGCCTGCCTTGCACGCCGGAGTCTTGGTGAGCTCGACGCCGCTGGTGCCGTCGACCTGGAAGCCCTTGACCTTGCCCGACTTGGCCGCCCAGAACAGCAGGGCGTCGTCACAGTCGATGGGGGTGCCGTCGGACCACACGGCACTGGAGTTGAACTCGTAGTCGACGGTCAGCGGGTCGTCGGAGCTCTTGGTGTAGGTGCCGAAGTCCTTGTCCGGGGTCACGACGCCGTTCTCGCCGTAGTACCAGAAGCCGGCCAGGACCCGCTGCATGGCCGTGCTGTTGACGAGGTTGTTCACCGCGGTGCTGTTGTAGGAGTTGAACTCCTGCTCACCGGCATAGGTGATGGTCTGCGCCGCGGGGTCCGAGGCCGAGGCCGAGGGCTTGCTCGCCCCGTCGCCGGTCTGCCCGCAAGCCGACAGCAGAAGCGCGCCTCCTGCCACCGCCGTGAGGAATCTCCCAAGTCTCCGCCTGTGGGACACGACAGCTCTCCTTTGTCCGAACCAGGGTCAACGCCGCTAGTTAGTGCGGAATAGAATCATTGACTAATGTTTCGGACAAATTGCCTGACAGTAATGTTGCAGAGTTGAGATCTATGTCCACCCGTTCCGTAATGTCCCTCTTGGGGAGGCCTGCAGGTCGAAAGGCACCTATAGACAGGAGGGGATGACCTATGCAAAGGTGTGCCACTACAGCCATCGGCGTCTGAAACATTCGCCTGGGCGTATTGTGGTGCGCCCTCGGTAAGGCGGCTTTTCCGTTGCCATCCTGGGCTGCCATTTACAGATATGGCCGTTTAGAGATTTAGCGGAACCTTCACTTCTCGCCCCTTCATGAGCGCCGGCATCGCACCGCGCACACCCGGCGCGCGGCATGATCGCGGCGCGGCCCCGTACGGGTGGACCCGCAGGTCTTCGCCACGAGGTTCACCGCGCGGACGCCTGCCTGCCCCCGGGGGGCGACGCCGTTGTCATTTCCGCATGTCGACATAGGCGCGAGACCCCTTCAGGGAAGGACGCCCGCCCATGACGATCTCTCTTGACACCGGTCGGTACACGGTCGACATGGCCACCACCGCCGCCGACCTGCGGGCCGCGCAACGATTGCGGTACGAGGTCTTCGCCGAGGAGATGGGGGCGCGCCTGGACAGCCCCGTCTCGGGCCTCGACGCGGACCGGTTCGACGCCTACTGCGACCACATCCTCGTCAGGGACGGCGCCGAGGTCGTCGGCACGTACCGGCTGCTGCCTCCGGGCCGGACCGACCGGCTCTACTCCGACGGCGAGTTCGACCTGCGCAACCTCGCCCCGATCAGGAAGGGGCTGGTCGAGGCCGGCCGCACCTGCGTGCATCCCGACCACCGGGACGGCGCGGTGATGGCCCTCATGTGGGCCGGCATCGCCCGGTACATGACGGACGGCGGCCACCAGTGGCTGGCCGGCTGCTGCTCGGTCCCGCTCGACGACCAGGGCGCCGTCGCGGCGGCCGTCGTCGACCAGGTGCCGCTCGGGCCGGAGGAGTACCGGGTCACGCCGCGCGAGCCCTGGCGCGGCCGCCGGGGCGGGGCTCGCGGCGACCGGTTCGTGCCGCCGGCGCTGCTGCGCGGCTATCTGCGGCTGGGGTCCTGGGTGTGCGGGGCGCCCGCGCACGACCGGGACTTCGGCACCGCCGACTTCTTCGTGCTGCTGTCCATGGCCCGCGTCAACCACCGCTACCTGCGCTACTTCCTCGGAGAGACCGCGCAGGGAGCGTCACGGTGAGCGGCACGAGCAGCGGCACGGTGAGTGGCCCTGTGAGTAGCCCGGTGAGCGGCATCGCCCAGGCCAACCCTTGGCGGCCGGTCGGCCCGTGCACGACCGCCACGTGCGTGACGGGCCCGGCCGCCGCTGCGGGGATGCTGCGCCGGGTGGCGCGGCTGTCGGCGGCCCTGCTCGTGATCCTCGCCGGCCTGCCGGTGTCTCTGGCGGCCTTCCGGATGCCGGCCCGTGTGCGGGCGGCGATCACGAGGGCGTGGGCCAGGCTGCTGCTCCGGGCACTCGGCATCCGGGTCGAGGTCCCGCCGGGAATGCCCGGCGCTGAGGGACTTGTCGTGGCCAACCACATCTCCTGGCTGGACCCGCTCGTGCTCGCCGCGACGGTGCCGTCGCGGCCGCTCGCCAAGCAGGAGATCGCCGGATGGCCGGTCGTCGGACGGCTCGCGGCCGGCTCGGGGGCGCTGTTCATCGACCGGGAGCGCCTGTACGCGCTCCCGGGGACCGTCGCGGCGGTCGCGGGCGCGCTGCGGGCCGGCGACACCGTCGTCGCCTTCCCCGAGGGAACGACCTGGTGCGGGCGCGGGATGGGCCGGTTCCGGCCGGCGGTGTTCCAGGCCGCCATCGACGCGGGGGCGGCGGTGGTCCCGGCGGCGCTGTGGTATCACGAGGGCGGCGCCACCTCGACCCGCGCCTGCTTCGTCGGCGACGACTCGCTGCTGGCCTCAATGCTGCGGGTGGCCGCCACCCGGGACCTCGCCGTCGAGGTGACGCTCCTCGACCCGGTACGGCCCGCGCCCGCCGACCGGGCGGCGCTGGCCGCGCTGGCCGAGGGCCGGATCCGCGCACACGTGCTCGACGACGCGCACGCCGGCTGGGCGGCGAAGGCACCCTTCAATACGCTCGTGCCCGCCGCGGCAGGCGGAATCGACCTCGCTCAGCCGGTACGTTCCCCATGACGGCCGTGACGGCTGCTCACGCGGGCACGACGTGGCCGACGCGGAAGAAGCCGTCCGGGTCGTAGGCCCGCTTGACCTCCCGCAGCCGCCGGTAGTCCGCCGCGCTGTAGGCGGCCGCCGTACGCCGCGGGTCGGACAGGAAGTTGAGGAACGTGCCCCCGTTGGCGTACGGCCGCAGCTCCTCGGCCAGGCCCGGCACCGGCGTGTCCACGATGACCGACAGCTTGGTGCTCCGGTGGCTGACCGGGCCCGCGTCGGGTCCCGGCCGGCCCAGCGCGCCGCCCCAGTGCCGGATCTCCACGGTCTGCGCCTGCTCGGCGGCCTGCACCACGATGTCGGCGACCTCGCCGGGGACCGTGTCGAACATGTCCATGTGCCGGTTCGGGGTGCCGCCCATCGCCGCGTCCACGTACGCGATCGTGCGGGTCTCGTCCAGCAGCGCCGGGCCGGCCGCCCGCCACAGCGGGGCCAGCAGCCGCCTGCCCTCGGCGGCCTCCCCGGCGTGCACGACCTTCAGCATCGCCACGTGCCGGCCAGGCAGCGGCCCGCCGGCGGGCATGCGCTTGAGGACGACGGCGGTGCTGATCTCGTCGGGCGCGTCGTCGATCCAGGTCCGGTACGCGTGCAGGAGGCCGGCCGCCGCCTCGATCGGGAAGTACGCGAACCCCGCGTAGACCTGCGCGACCGGGTAGAGCCGGAACTCCAGCGAGGTCACCACGCCGAACCCCCCGCCGCCCCCGCGCAGCGCCCAGAACAGCTCGGGATGGCTGCTCGCGCTCGCCGTGACGTGCCGGCCGTCGGCCAGCAGCACCTCGGCCCGCACCACGCTGTCGGCGGCGAACCCGTGCTTGCGGGCCAGCCAGCCGAGGCCGCCGCCCAGCGTGTACCCGGTGACGCCGACCGACGGCGCCGACCCCGACAGCGGCGCCAGGCCGAACGGCGCGGCGGCGGCCAGCACCGCGCTCCAGCGTGCGCCCGGCCCCACCCGGGCGGTCCGGCGGACGGGGTCCACCAGCACCGACGCCATCGGCGACGTCCTGACCAGCACGCCGCCGTCACCCGCGGCGTGCGTGCCGTGCCCGGTCGACTGCACGGCGAACGGCACCCCGTGCGCCCGCGCGGCGAGCAGCGCCGCCCGCACGTCCGCCGCCCCGTACGCCTCGGCCACCAGGGCCGGGCGGGCGTCCACGGCGGGGTTGAGCGAGCGACGCAGCTCGTCGTAGGCGTCCTGGCCCGGAAGATGCACGGGGCCGGTGAAGCCCGGGAGGGCGATCTCGTCCTGGAGGGTGACGGTGGACGGCTGGCTCATCTTTCTGCCCTTCTCTGCGGTGATCTGTGATCACTGTGCTGGAGGGCGCTTACGGTCCCGTTCTCGTGGCCTTACCGCGCCCCTTAAGCCGTGAAGGGCTCCAGGATCTTGCCGCCGCCGGGGAAAGGAATCCGCCGGCGGTCGCCGCCCGGGCTACGCCTGTGGTCGTACGAGCGTGCCGCCTGCTCCAGCGGGAGGGGTATGAGGCCCTGGCGGGATCTTTCTGGTTAGGTAAGGCTAATCTAATATGCCGTCCATAAGGGCAAGACGCGCAACGAGGAGAATCCATGGCCATCCCCCCGCCACGTACCCTTGCCGCCGCGCTCGCCGTCGCCGCCGTGCTGGGCGTCAGCGCCTGTGGCGGCACGGCCTCCCCACCCGCCGCCCCCGCCGCGTCGGCCCCGGCCTCCGCCGCGGGGCAGGGCCCCTGGACCTGGACCGACGACCGGGGCAAGAACATCTCCCTGCCACAACGGCCGCAGCGCATCGTGGCCCAGTTCGACTCGGCGGCCGCGCTGTGGGACTTCGGTGTGCGGCCCATCGCGGTGTATGGCCCGCACCGGCTCAAAGACGGCAGCCGTGACCGGGCGGTGGGCGAGGTCGACATCGCGAAGGTGGAGTCGATCGGCAACGCCTTCGGCGAGTTCAACGTCGAGAAGTACGCCTCGCTCCAGCCCGACGTGCTGGTGGCGGGCATGTACGAGAAGGACAAGCTCTGGTACGTCCCGGCGGAGTCCGTCCAGGCCGTCGACCAGATCGCGCCGTCCGTGGGCGTGATGCACAGCGGCAAGCCCCTGCTGGAGATCATCGAGAAGTACAGTCAGCTCGCCGCCGCGCTCGGCGCGGACCCGAAGGCGGCCCCTGTGGTCGAGGCCAAGAACCGCTTCGACGCCGCCAGCGCCGCCCTCAAGACCCTCGCCGCGGCCAAGCCCGACCTGAAGATCATGATCGTCGCCGGGGCACCCGACGGCCTGTACGTCACATACCAGCCCGACCACCCCGACATCAAGTACTGGGGTGAGCTGGGGCTGAACATCGTCTCCCCGCCCAAACCCTCGGAAGGCGGCTTCTGGGAGCTCGTAAGCTGGGAGAGCGCCGACAAGTACCAGGCCGACGTGATCCTCGTGGACGCCCGCGCCCAGTCGATGACGATCGAGGAGATGGCGAAGAAGCCGACCTGGGCCAAGCTGCCCGCGGTCAAGGCGGGGCAGCTCTACCCGTGGCGCGCGGCCGAGCGCTACAGCTACCTCGGCTATGCCAACGTCATGGAGGAGCTCAAGACCAACCTCGACAAGGCCCGCGACGACGTCGTCAGGTGACGGGCACGATCTCGGCCCGGGTCAGCACACCGTCCTCGATCGTGAGCAGCCCGATCGTGCCGTGCGGCTGGCGGCGGCGGTCGGTGGGCGAGCCCGGGTTGAAGATCCGCAGCCCCTCGCCCGACTCGTCGAGCGGGATGTGCGAGTGCCCGAAGACCACCAGGTCCGCCTGCGGGAACCGGCGCCGCAGGCGGGCCGCCCGGCCCGTGGCCGGGCCGCTGTCGTGGATCATCCCGATCCGCAGCCCGTCCAGGGTCAGCTCCAGCGTCTCGGGCGCGTCCACGTCGGGGCCGTCGTTGTTGCCCTTCACCACGTGCACCGGCGCGTACGCGGCCAGCTCGGCCAGCACCGAGGCGACGCAGACGTCGCCCGCGTGCAGGATGACGTCCGCATCGCGCAGGTGCTCGGCGACCCTGGGCGGGCACGAGCGCCAGCGCCTGGGCGCGTGGGTGTCCGACAGCGCGACGACCTTCATACGCTCCTCATGCCCCGTCCGCGCGACCCAACCTCAGCTCGCCGGCTCCTCGGCGAACGCCGCCCGGTCGGCCGCCGATGCGAAGCGCACCTCCCCGTCGATCGCGAACGTCGCCACGCGCTGGTGCCCCGGCGCGCCCCCGTGATGAGGGCGCCGACATCCCGGACGAGCTGCGCGGCCAGCGCCGGCAGCCGGCGGCTCGACCAAATCATGTCAAGACAGGCGATCTGCTCGGTCTTCAAGATAGTGCCGCTCCGGCAGGCTGGTCGTCAGCCGGGCCGCCTCCCGGTATTCCTCCACGGCCGCCGCCCGGTCGCCCGCCATCTCCAGCAGGTGGGCGCGTACCGCGGCCAGCCGGTGGTGCCGCGTCATCCGCTCGTCGGCCGCCAGGCGGTCGAGCAGCTCGAGCCCGGCCCTCGGGCCGCGCACCATGGCCACGGCGACCGCGTGGTTGAGCTTGACGACCGGGTTGTCGTCCAGGCCCGACAGCACCCCGTACAGCGCGAGGATCTGCGGCCAGTCGGTCTCCTCGGCGGTGGGCGCCTCGTCGTGCACGGCCGCGATGGCCGCCTGCAGCTGGTAGGGCCCGAGCACGGTCGTCGACAGCGCCTTCGTCACCAGCTCGACGCCCTCGTCGACGAGCCGCCGGTCCCACAGGCTCCGGTCTTGCTCGGCGAGCGGGATCAGCCTCCCGCCCGGCCCGGTCCGCGCCGGCCGCCGCGCCTCGGTCAGCAGCATGAGCGCCAGCAGCCCGGCCACCTCCCCGTCGCCGGGCAGCAGCCGGTGCACGGCCCTGGCGAGCCTGATCGCCTCGCTGGTCAGCTCGGTCCGGTGCAACTCCGGTCCGGAGGTGGCGGTGTAACCTTCGTTGAAGATCAAGTACAGCACGTGCAGCACCACGCGCAGCCGGTCGGCCCGCTCGGCCTCCGGCGGCATCGCGAAGCTCGCGCCGGTGGTCTTGATGCGCTGCTTGGCCCGGCTGATGCGCTGCGCCATCGTGGCCTCCGGCACCAGGAACGCGCTGGCGATCTGCGCCGTCGTCAGCCCGCCCACCGCCCGCAGCGTGAGCGCCAGCTGCGAGGGCTGAGAGAGTGCGGGATGGCAGCACAGGAACAGCAGCGTCAGCGTGTCGTCCTGGTCGCCGGTCCGCTCCTCGCCCGGCGCCGGCGCCACGAACGCGTCGGCGGGCACGCTGACGGCCACGCTCTCCTCCCGCCGCCGGCGCGCGTGCTCGCTGCGCATGTGGTCGACGACCCGGCGCGCGGCCACGGTGATCAGCCACGCCCGCGGGTTGTCCGGCAGACCCTGCTCCGGCCACTGCACGGCCGCGTCGAGCAGCGCTTCCTGCACGGCGTCCTCGCAGGTGTCGAACTGCTCGTAGCGGCGTACGAGCACGCCCAGGACCTGCGGCGCCAGCTCCCGCACCAGGCTCTCGACGGCAGTCACGGCCCCTACACCTCGTCGATGACGTGCTGCGACTCGGGGCCGGCGGAGATCATCAGCATGTATGTCACGGGCACATGGTAGTGGCGCGGCCGCTCAGGCGTTTGGGCCGCACGTGACCGGCGACGTCATGACGAGGGCAGGGTTTGTGTCCACCCTGTCATGGCATGGCCCGCCAGGGGTAGCGGGGGTGCTATGGGGGCGACAACGCGATCGTGCGCCGGGAATCTGCCACTCGAGCTCACCAGCTTCGTCGGTCGCAGGCGCGAACTGGCGGAGGGCAAGCGTGCGCTCTCGGCGGGCCGGATGCTCACCCTCATCGGCGTGGGAGGGGTGGGCAAGACCCGGCTGGCGCGGAAGATCGCCGCGGAGATGTCACGGGAGTTCGAGGACGGGGTCTGGCTGATCGACCTGGCGCCGCTGGGGGCCAGGGACCTCCTCGCCGAAACGGTCGCCGCCGCCGTCGGATGCCCGTACCCGGATATAGATTCTCTGGCCGCGTACCTGCAGGACAAGAAGACGCTGCTGGTGCTGGACAACTGTGAGCACCTGCTCGCCCAGTGCGGCGCACTGGCGGGCGACCTGCTGTCGACGGCCCCCGGGCTGCGCATCCTGGCGACCAGCAGGCAGGCGCTGAACATCGAGGGCGAGCAGGTGCTGGAGATCTCGCCGTTCACGGTGCCCGAGCCGGCCGAGGCGTCCATGGAGGACGTCCTGCACAACGAGGCGGTGCGGTTGTTCGAGGACCGCGCCATGGCCGTCGTGCCCGGGTTCAAGGTCGACGACGCCAACATCCTGGCGGTGGCGCGGCTGTGCCGGCGGCTGGACGGCATCGCCCTGGCCATCGAGTTGGCGGCGGCACGCGTGGTGATTCTCTCCGCGGAGCAGATCCTCCAGCGGCTTGACGACCGTTTCCGGCTGCTGACGACCGGGCTCACCACCGCGCCGCCACGGCAGAAGACTCTGCGAGCGCTGTTGGACTGGAGTTACGACCTGTGCTCCGAGGAGGAGCAGGCGCTGTGGGGGCGGATGTCGGTCTTCTCCGGCGGCTGTGACCTTGAAGCCATCGAGCAGGTGTGCTCGGAGGACGGCATCGCCCGGGAAGGTGTGCCGGACCTGGTGACTCAGCTGGTGAGCAAGTCGATCGTGCTGCGCCGCGGGCAGGACTCCACCGTACGTTTCGACATGCTGGAGACGCTGCGCCAGTACGGATGGGAGCGGCTGGTCGCCTCCGGCCAGGACACGACCCTGCGGCTGCGGCACCGCGACTGGTGCCGCGACCTGGCGGCGCGAGCCGAGGCGGAATGGTTCGGCGACCATCAGATGGAATGGCTCGGCCGCCTGGGCCGGGAGCAGGGCAACGTCCGGGCCGCGCTGGAGTTCTGCCTGAGCGAGCCCGGTGAGGCCTGGGCCGCCCTCGAGATCGCCGCCGCGATGTGGAGTCACCGGCTCTCCTGGAGCTCCCCGAGCGAAGGCCACCATTGGCTGGAGCGGGCGCTCGCCAAGGAGCCGGGCGCCGGGGCGGTCCGGGCCAAGGCCCTGTGGGTCGACGCGTGGCTCGTGCTGCTCCGGGGCGATCCCGAAACGGCGAAGCCGTTGCTGGAAGAGTGCCGCACGCTGGCGGAGCGGCTCGGCGACGAGGCCCAGCTCGCCGGCGCCCTCCACATCACGGGGTTCTCCGCGCTGCTGGCCGGAGACTTCGCCCGGGCCTTCACGCTGCTGGAGGAGGCCCTGGCCCGGCGCCGCGTCATCGGCCATCGGGGTCATGAGTGGGTCGCGCTCTTCCAACTCGCCCTGACGGCCGTCCTCATGGACGATCCGCGTTCCACGAAACTCTGCGAGGAGGTGCTGGAGACGGCCAGGCGCGCGAACGCCGATTGGTCGGTGTCCTACGCGCTGTGGGTCACGGCTCTCGAGCGGTGGCGGCGGGGCGCTCTCTGCGACGCCGTGACCATGATGCGTGACTCCGTGCGGCTGAAGTTGCGCTGCAACGACCATCTGGGCCTGGCCCAGTGCGTCGAGGGGCTGGCCTGGGTCCTGGCCGACGACAAGCTGTACGAGCAGGCCGCCCAGATGCTCGGCGCCGCCCAGGTGGCCTGGCGGTCGATCGGAACGTCACTGTCCGGCCTCGGGCACCTGGCCGGTGCTCATGACCGGTGCGAGTCCACCCTCCGCCGGCACCTGAAAGACGATCGGTTCCAGGTCGCCTTCGACCGCGGCGCGGAGCTCACCCTCGACCAGGTCGCCGCTTACGCCCTGGACGAGCGGCCCGCACGACCACCCACACCCGACGTGACCTCCGTCCTCACCCGCAGGGAGCGGGAGATCGCCGAATGCGTGGCGAAGGGCATGAGCAACAAGCAGATCGCGGACGCCCTGTTCATCGCGCAACGCACCGCGGAGTGCCATGTCGAGAACATCCTCCGCAAGCTGAACTTCACGTCCAGGTCCCAAATCGTCAAAACCTGGGACTCACGCCCGCCCGATCAAGAGTGACCCCGGGCCTTTGACCATGGGTTCTGTACGATGAAACGGATATTCGGCGACCTCGAGGCCCTGTCCGCCAGGTGGTGAGGTCCCGCGGAGACAGCTGTGCACAACGACATCTCGCATCACCGTCCGGCCAGACCGGGATCAAGGACCGGCCCCGATCCGCTCGTCCGGATCCGGGGACTCCGCAAACACTTCGGCGGCATCCACGCGCTCCGAGGAGTGGACCTCGACCTCCACGGCGGCGACATCCTCGCCCTGCTCGGCGCCAACGGAGCCGGCAAATCGACCCTGATCAAGATCTTGGCCGGGATCCATCACGCCGACGAGGGACAGGTCGTCGTGGCCGGCCATCCCCTGGGAAGCCAGGCCGCTTCCGCCGGCATGGCCTTCATCCACCAGGATCTCGGCCTCGTGGAATGGATGAGCGTCGCGGAGAACATCGCCCTCGGCGCCGGATATGCCCGGCGCGGCGGCCTCATCTCCTGGCGCGCGGTGCGGCAGCGCGGTGTGGACGCCCTGCGGGCCATCGCCTCTCACCTCGACCCCGACCTGCCGATCGCGCAGTTGACGCGCGCGGAGCGTTCGCTCGTGGCCATCGCCCGCGCGCTGGCCACGGATGCGACGGTCCTCGTGTTCGACGAGCCGACCGCCTCCCTGCCCGCCGCCGACTGCGTCGCCCTGTTCGACGTGCTGCGTACGCTCCGTGACCGCGGCCACGGGATCCTGTACGTCACGCACCGGATCGACGAGGTCTACCGGATCGCCGGCAGCGTCGCCGTCCTGCGCGACGGACGCGTCGTCAGCCGCGGACCGCTCGCGGGCCGCCGGCCGGCCGATCTCGTACGCGACATCGTCGGCCGGGAGAGCCGGGTTTACCGCCACCGGCATCGCCGGCCAGGAGAGGTCCTGCTGCGCGTCGCCGGCGTGCGTGCCGGGCAGGCGGGACCGGTCGGTTTCGAGCTGCGCGCAGGCGAGACGCTCGGCCTGGTCGGACTCGCGGGCGCCGGGCACGTGGACATCGGACGTGCGCTGGCGGGCGCGTGCCCCCTCCTGTCGGGCAGCGTGCACCTGGCAGGGCGGCCGTACCGGCCGGGCTCGGTGTCGGCCGCCGTCGGCGCGGGCGCCGGTCTCGTGAGCGGCGACCGGCACGAAGAGGCCGCCGCGGAGCTGAGCGTACGGGAGAACCTCCTGGCCAACCCCGCGACCCGCGGCCGATCGCCGCTGAGCCTGGTGGGAGCCCGGCGGGAGCGCGCCGAGACGATGGCGGTCATCACGCGACTGCGGGTCAGCCCCGCCGACACCGAGGCGACTTTCGCCACCCTGTCCGGCGGGAACCAGCAGAAGATCCTGCTCGGGCGCTGGCTCGGCGCCCGCAGCCGGCTGCTGATCCTCGAGGAGCCCACGGCCGGCGTCGACGTCGGCGCGAAGTCCGAGATCTACCGGCTGCTGGGTGAGGCCCTGGTGGGCGGGCTGGCCGCCCTGCTCGTCTCCGCGGACTTCGAGGAAGTCGTGAACATGTGCGACCGCGTACTCGTGTTCACCCGCGGAGCGGTCACCGCCGAGCTCGGCGGTGACGCCCTCACCGTCGCCGCCCTCACCCACGCGGCCACGGCCGCGCCCGCCGGCCGCCGGGCGGAGCGTTGCTGACCAGAGAGCTCGTCCGGCGGCGGCTCGCCGCGGGACGTCTCATCGGCGGCTACGGGCTGCCGGCGCTGGCCTTCCTCTTGTTCGTCGTGTTCGCACTCGTCCTGCCGGACACCTTCCCCACGATGGCCAACCTGACGGCGATCATCTCCGCCTATTCGATCATCGCTATCCTGGCGCAGGGCGCGATGATCCCCATCGTCACGGGCAACTTCGACCTGTCCATCGGCTACGGCCTCGGGCTGGGCCATGTCATGACACTGCTCCTCGTCGTCAACGCCGGCTGGCCGTGGCCCCAGGCCTGCCTGGCCGTGCTCGCCGGCGGCGTCGCGGTCGGCGTGATCAACGGTCTCCTCGTGGTGTTCGCGCGCATAGACTCCTTCATCGCGACGCTCGGCACCGGCAGCGTCCTGTACGCCGTCACGGGCTGGGTGACGCACGGCGCCCGCATCTTCGCCGGCCCGCAAGGCCTGCCCGCCGGTCTCACCGACCTGTACGACTCGACCTTCCTCAACCTGCCGATAGCCGCGTTCTACGTCCTCGTCCTGACCGCTGCGCTCTGGGTCGTGCTCGAGCGGCTCGCGCTGGGCCGCTACCTCTATGTCATCGGCTCCAACCTGCGGGCGGCGGAACTCGTCGGGATCCCCGTCCGCCGCTACGTCATCCTCGCCTTCGCGGGCTCGGGCCTGGTGACCGGATTCGCGGGGATCCTGCTCGCCGCCCAGCAGCAGATCGGCAACCCGAGCGTCGGGCTGGACCACCTGCTGCCGGCGTTCGTCGCCGCGCTGCTCGGCTCCACCACGATCAAGCCCGGGCGGGTCAACCCCTGGGGCACCGTCGTCGCCGTCGCCATCCTGGCCATCGGGCTGTCGGGCATCAGCCAGCTGGGGGCGGACTTCTGGGTGACCCCCCTGTTCAACGGGATCACGCTGCTCATCGCGGTCGGACTGGCCGGCTATTCGGCGCGGCGCCGCACACGCGCCGGCCCCGCTGCCGCCGCCGCTGACTGATGAGGCCGGAGTGATTGAGCCCGGAGTGATGAGATGAACCCTGAGTGATAGGTGAGCCCTGAGTGACGAGCCCTGAGTGAGGAGCCCTGAGCGAGGAGCAGGCATGGATCTCACCTGCCGCGGATTCCGGCGTGGTGCGACGGCGCTGGCGCTGGCCGCCGTGGTGACCGGCGTGGTGGCCGGCGGCTGCTCACGCGGCGCGCCCCGCCCCACGCCGGACGGCCCGCCCACCCGGGACCGGGCGGCCAGTCCGTGCCCTGACGTGACGGACACGGCCGCGCGGGCGGTCGCGCGGGCCGAAGCGGTGAACACTGCGTGGGACGGCCCCACGACCGGGCCGCGCGCGGTCGCCGGCAAGGGCGTGGTCTTCGTCGCCTCGACCATGACGAACCCCGGCGTGGCCGGCACCGCCGACGGGGTGCGGGAGGCCGCCCGGACCATAGGATGGCGCGTCCGCGTGATCGACGGCCAAGGCACCCCGGCCGGGATCCGGTCGGCTCTGGGTCAGGCGATCGCCCTCCGGCCATCCGGCATCGTCATCGGGGGATTCGACCCGAACTCCGTGGCTCAGCAGGTCAAACAGGCCGACGCCGCCGGCATTCCGCTCGTCGGCTGGCACGCCACCCCGTCACCGGGCCCCAGCGTGAATCCCAAGCTCTTCACCAACGTGACGAGCCGGGTGGAGGACGTCGCGAGGATCAGCGCGTACTGGATCATCGCCACCTCCAACGGCGACGCGGACGTCGTGATCTTCACCGACTCCTCGATCCCCTTCGCGGAGAACAAGTCCCAGCTGATCAGGAAGACGCTGCAGAGCTGTTCCGGCGTGAAGGTGCTCGCGTACGAGAACATCCCGCTGCCCGACACCGGCAGCCGGATGCCGGTGGTGACCTCCTCGCTGTTGTCACGCTTCGGCGAGCGGTGGACGCACTCGGTCGCCATCAACGACGTCTACTTCGCCGACGCCGCCCCGGCGCTGCGTGCCGCGGGACGGAAAGGCGGCGGGCCTCCCTACGCCATCGGCGCCGGGGACGGGGATCCTTCGGCGTTCCAGCGCATCCGCGCCCGGCAGTTCCAGCAGGCGACGGTCCCTGAGCCGCTGAACGCTCAGGGCAGCCAGATCATCGACGAGCTCAACCGCGCGTTCGCCGGCCGGCCGCCCAGCGGGTACGTGACGCCGGTGCACCTGACCACGACCGGGAACGTGGGCAACTCCACCTCATGGGAGCCACGGGGCTACCGGGAGGCCTACCGGCGCATCTGGCTCGGCTAAGGGACGGCCGGTGCAACAGTGCTTATATAAGCACTCTTAAAATCTGCTCATGGCGGACTCCCACGCACCCGATCCCACCCAGGAGAGCCTCTGGCGGCCTCTGCGGCTCCTGCAGGCATCGATGGACGCGGACATCGCCCGGCTCTACTCCGACAAGCGCATCAACGGGCTCAAGCCGAGCTTCGTCATGGAGTTGCTCCGGCTCCACGCCCACGGGCCGATGACCATCACCGAACTGGCCGAGTCGGTCGGACGGACGCATTCGGCGCTCAGCCAGAAGGTGGCGGCGATGCGCGCGGCCGGCTGGGTCCGGACCGTCGCGGGCGAGGACGCACGCAGCAAGAAGGTGACGCTCACCGACAACGCCCGCGGCATCGTCGGCCGCCTGGCGGCGGAGTGGCGGGCCACGGAGGCCGCCATCGCCGAGATCGAGGCCGAGATCCCCTATCCGCTCACCCGCGTCGTCGCCGATATCGAGCAGGTCCTCGCCCGCAAGAGTTTCCACGATCGGATCGCCGAAAAGCTGGCGGAGGACCCGGCGTGGGAGTGAGGCGCGCGCTGCGGGCCTCGCCGCTGTTCCGAACCGGTGGGTGGGGGAGCGGCCTCTAGTCTTGACCCCATGCAAGAGAAGGATCTTCACGCCATCGCCGCCCGGCTGGCCGAGGTGCCCGGTGTGGTGGCCGTGGTGCTGGGCGGCAGCAGGGCGCGCGGCACACACCGGCCGGACTCGGACATCGACCTGGGCCTCTACTACCGAGGGCGGCTCGACGTGGACAAGCTGCGGGCGCTTGCGCGGGAGGTGACGGGCGAGCCGGTCGACGTGACCGAGCCGGGCGGGTGGGGCCCGTGGGTGGACGGCGGCGGATGGCTGACCGTGAAAGGGTGGCGTGTCGACTGGATCTACCGCGACCTCGACCGGGTCCACCGGATCTGGCGGGACTGCCGGGAAGGCCGGAACGAGGTCGGCGTTCAGACAGGGCATCCGCTGGGCTTCTACTCCCACGCCTACGTGGGGGAGGTGGCGCTGTGCCGGGTGCTGGCCGACCCGGGCGGGGAGCTGGCCGCCCTGCGGGAAGAGGCCGCGCAGTACCCGCCGGCGCTGCGCGCGGCGCTGATCAGGGAGCTGAGGGAGGCGGACTTCGCCCTCATGATCGCCCGGTACGGTGCCGCAGGGCGGGACCCGGTGTACGCGGCGGGGGCGTTGTTCCGCGCGATCGGGGCCGCCTGCCACGCGCTGCACGCCAACGACGAGGCCTGGCTGATCAACGAGAAGGGCATGGTGGCCTCGGCGGATCGGCTGCCGTCGGCGCCGAGCGGGTTCGGCGAGCGGGCGCAGGCGCTGCTCGCGGCGGTCGGGCACACACCGGAGGAGATCGGCCGCACGGTCGACGACGCGGCACGGCTTATCGCGGAGGTACGGGCCGCCTGCGGCTCATAAGCGCCCCTGAGTCGTGCCTGGATGGTCAGGAACTGCACACCCAGCCGCTACCCTTCCTTGACCCGGGCCGACGGCGCGGCAGGGGCCTTCGGGCGGCCGACGCGGGCCACGTGGAGCAGGGACGCGGGATCGTCCACCCCCAGCCGCCGCGCCAGCGCCTCCCGCGTCGGGCCGCTGTCGATGATCTGGCTCAGCGGATGCGTGGTGTAGCCGAGGCCGGACAACGTCAGCCAGTGCCGCATGAGCAGGCGGCCCTGCTCCACCTCGTCGCCGGCCGCCCCGACCAGCACCAGCACGTCCCCGTCGTAGTCCAGCAGCCCTCGGGACGCGCCGGCCAGCACCCTGGGCAGGCCGAGCGGCCGCAGCGCCGGGTAGAGGGCGAGCGAGGCGCGCAGGGCGAGCGCCTCGAACCGGCTGAGCGCCAGCGCCCGGTCGCTGAGGCCGTCCAGCAGGTAGCGGCGGTGCCGGCGGGTCAGGCGCAGCCAGGCACGCAGCTCCCGCGTCACCTCCCGGTCCCCAAACTGGTGCAGGTCCGCCGCGTGCAGCAGGTCCGCCAGGTCCCGGCAGGCGACCCGTCGCATCCCGGCCAGCCCGGCGGCCACGTCGTCCGGCAGCCGTCCCGGGTGGTAGTCGCCCCGGTTGGCGCCCCTCGCCCGCACGTCCGCCGTCGTGAACGGCGTACGGTACGGCTCCTCGGCCCTGTGCAGGCAGCCCACGCGCAGCGGCCCGGGGGCGGGGCGGAAGGCGATGGACAGGCCCGCGTCCGCGCACACGATCAGGCAGCACTCCACGAACGCCCCCAGGCTGAGACGCAGGTCGCGCCCCGTGGGGTCGCTGACGGGCAGCGCCCTGGCCGGATCCCAGCCGACCGCGACCTCGTCCGCCCCGTAGGCGAGCGTCCACGGCTGGGTGTTGTGCGCGCTCGGCGCCCGCCAGAAGTCGGGCTCCAGCGCCCGCAACTCGTTCACGCGAGATCCTTGGCGTAGAAGGTGTAGCCGTGCAGCGGGCGCCCGCCCATCGCGACGTACTGGGCGGCGGAGCCGGGGTTGGTGCGCTCGACGTACGTGCTGCGCAGCGTGTGGTAGCCGCCGCGGCGCAGCCCTTCGTGCAGCTCGCGCGAGAGCAGCCGCATGTAGCCATGACCCTGCTCGCCGGGGACCGTGCCCTTGATGATGAGCACCGCCTCGCGGCGGTAGCGGGAGCGGGTGGCGAGCAGCCGGAGCTGCCGCAGGAGATGGAGATTGCCCCGGCATCTCGCGACGAATTCCGAGATGTCGGGCAGGCACAACACGAACGCCACCGGCCGGTCCGCCTTCGTCAGGTACAGCAGCAGCGCCTCGTCCAGCAGGTACGCCAGCCCGTCCGTCTGCGCCGCCAGCTGCTCGGCGGAGATCTCGGTGTAGTAGCCGAGCTGCGCGAAGCTGGCGTTGAGCATCTCCCGCAGGATCGGCAGCTGCTCCGCCACCCGCCGGCGGTCCCCCCGGTGCACCCGCAGCCGCTCGGCCTCGATCCTCCGGTCGTCGAACGCGAACACCTCTTTGTCCGGCACCGGGCAGATCCAGGTGTCGGACTCGAAGCG
This sequence comes from Nonomuraea turcica, assembly GCF_030718205.1. Taxonomy (GTDB): domain Bacteria; phylum Actinomycetota; class Actinomycetes; order Streptosporangiales; family Streptosporangiaceae; genus Nonomuraea. Next base: position 355,958 of record NZ_JAUZQF010000005.1, on the reverse strand, counting down.
CCGGCTGAATCCATGAGCCTCGTAGGCAGCCGGGTAGTAGGGATGGTTCCACGCGCTGTCGATGAAACCGCGCTCGCCGAAGCCCGAGGTGATGACCCCGCCCGCCTGGTTGGGCAGCAGCGACACTGGTCCGAAGGCCGATTCCCTGCCAGCGGCCCGCCCGGCGGCGCAGATGCCGTCGAAGAGCTCCTCTGCCGCCTCCTCGGCGAACTCCGTCAGGCCGAACAGCTGAGTCCGCCCGCCCAGCTTGGCGTCCAGTGCGTCATCGGAGTGCAGGGTGGTTCTGGCCACGACCTGCCCGCGCCGGCGCAGCACGTACATCCGCACGCCTTGACGGAACCACGTGCGGACCTGCGCGTGCAGCGGCGGGATGAACCGCGGCTCGCCGGCGTAGACGCGGCCGGTGAGGGAGAGGAAGTCGCGCAGGTCACGGCGGGTCTCGACGGGCTGCAGCCCCGCGAGCTCCGTCATCCGCGCTTCACCGGCGGGCCGTCGCCGTCCTCCGCCGACAGTGGCGTGAACGTCTCGATGTGCGCCATCGGGCCGCCCTCCGCCCGCCAGACCCCGTTGCTGTAGCCCTCGGGCTCGGCGTTGTAGAGCCGGATGTAGCCGCCGGTGGCGTTCTTGGTGCCATCGGTCACCCACTGCATGAGCTTGCGGTGGTGCCGGCTGCGGGCGAAACGCAGCAGCGCGTCGCGGTCCTCGAAGAACGCCAGTGTGCCCAGCGTGAACGGGAACTCCCAGTAGACCTTGTGCCAGCGGTAGCCGCGCATCCGCTTCATGTCGCGCACCATGCGCACCCACGTGAAGGTCAGGGTGAGGATCGACAGCGGCCCCCGGTAGCGGGTGGCCCCGACGAACATGGCCGTCGCCTGCCCCTGCGGCGGCGCCTTGCTGAAATCCGTGGTCCTCATGAGTCCTTCACCAGATAGACGTTCTTCATCTTCGTGAACCCCGCGAACGGGCCCTCGCCCAGGTCGTGGACCTTGACCCTCAGGTCGGCGGCCGTCGGGTCCTCCTTGAGCGACTCGGCGAAGTCGCGTGAGACCGTGCTCAGGTGGGCGACGACGCCCTTGCGGCAGATGGCCGCCAGCTCCTCACGGTCCACGTCGCCGCGTACCTCGAGGTTGATCACCGGGCGGTACTCCAGGCCCGGCAGCTCCTCCAGCGACAGGCAGAACCGGTTGATCGCGGCGGCGTACGGATTGCCCTGGTAGAGGCCGTATTCGACGTCCTGCGGATAGAGGTTCGCGCCCATGTAGGAGATCGTCGAATCCTTGCGCCCGAACAGGAACAGCAGCGGCAGGTTCAGCCGCTCGTCGGTCCACGCCCGCTGGTACTCCTGCGTGCCTAACGCCTCCCGCACCTCGGCGAGGGTGTACAGGCGGGCCTCGTCGCCGACGTTGTAGCGGAGCTTGGGCTGCAGGCAGCTCTTGGTGTTGATGGTGCACAGCAGCTCGCCGTCCGCGTTGACCTCCAGGAACGTCTCCAGCGGGTTGTAGTGGAAGATCATCGGGAGCCGCTGCTCGCCCGGGCCGAGCAGCCGGTCGCGCAGCGGCTGGTCGGTGGCCAGGCGCTTGCGCAGCCACACGCTGAAACCGCTCTCCGCGCCCATGCCGATGGTCAGGTCGCTGGCACCGTAGCCGGAGCGCACCTCCTCGAAGCGTTCCTGCAGGTAGTCGCGGAGCGCCTCGGTCATGCCCTCGCCGCCGACCATGCCGCGGATGCGATAGTCCCGCCACGGGAACCCGGCCTCGTCGAGGCGGTCGCGCAGGTGCTTGAGGAACGGCGGGTACGCGGCCACCACGTAGTCGTAGCCGGGCCCGAAGTGCTCCAGCGTGTCGGCGATCTTCTCCAGGTCCGGACCGGTGTTCTTGACCATCGCGATGCGCGCCATGGCGGCGCCCGTGGTCGTGCCGGTGGCCCAGGCGCCCATCGAGTACGCGTTGATCACGAACAACCGCTCGCCCGGGAAGACCAGCTCGATGTACCCGGCGGCGTTGCGGTAGATGCCCTTGAGCTCGCGCGGCCCGCGTACCCAGTTGTACGGTTTGCCGCTCGACCCCGACGACTCGTCCACGATCACGCCGGGGCGGTGCAGCCTGCCCTCCTGGCAGCGGCTCTGCTCGTCGTAGACGCCGGCGTAGTTCTGTTTGGTGGTCTCGGGGAATTCCGCCAGCCGGCTGGCCTGCTCGGCCCCGTTCGCCCGCAGGAAATGGCGGTACGCCGGCACGTCCACGGCCGCGAACTGGCAGGCCACCCTGGCGTGCCTGGCGGCGACCCGGTCCAGCGCGGGATGGTAGCCACGGGCCACCAGCCGCCAGATGGCCGGATGCATCGCGCCGAGCCGGTAGGCGCCGGTCAAGGCCCAGGAATAGGCCTGGAGCCGGACCCGCCGCCAGCGCTGGCGGGGGGTGAGCGGTCCGAGGACGGGACTGAGGCGGGTCATGAGGTGTGACATTACTGATTCCGAATTGAAGATGGCTTTACGAACACTTACTTCGGCGTAGCGGCCTTTGATAGCGCGCCGTCCTTAGGCATGGCCACTGTCGTTGCGGAAGGAAATCTTCCGCGTTCGCCTCTACCGTGAGGATGCGGACGGAGGAGGACTGATGATCGAAGTGTCGTGGCCGCAGGTGAGCGCGCGGCGGCTGCAACGGGCCGGGCTGGGCGCAGCACCTTGGGGCCAGGCGGACCCTGCGGAGGTCGTGGCGGCCATGTGCGGGGCGCACGCGCAGGTGATGTCGGCCGGTGAGGCGTCCGTCGCCCTGCGGCTGGACGGCGCCACGCGGACGCACCTGCGCGAAGCGCTGTGGGATCGGCGCAGCCTGGTCAAGACGTTCGGGCCGCGCGGCACCGTGCACCTACTGCCCGCCCGCGACCTGCCCCTGTGGGTGAGCGCGCTGTCGTCGGTGCCCCCCGGGCACGCCGCATTCCCCGACGGCGTGCGGATGACGCCCGAGCAGACCCACCAGGTGGTGGAGGCCATCCGCGAGGTGCTCGCCGCCGGGCCGGAGATGACGATCGACGAGCTGAGCGACGCCGTCGTGGCGGCCACCGGGCCGTGGGCCGGGGACCTGGTCATGCCCGCGTTCCAGGGCATGTGGCCGCGCTGGCGGCAGGCCATGGCGCTGGCGGGACACCGGGGCGCGGTCGTCTTCGGCCTGAACAGGGGCCGCAAGGTCACCTACACCGCCCCGCCTCCCGCCGAGCCGGTCGAGGACGGGCTCGGCGGCCTGGTCAGGAGGTATCTGACGGCGTACGGACCGGCCACCCCCGACCAGTTCGCGCAATGGGCCGGCGGGCCGGTGCGGTGGGCGGCCCGGGGGTTCGAGGCGGCCGGGCTGGAGGAGGTGCTGTTCGAGGGGCGGCGGGCCTGGGTGGTCGCCGGCGACACGGCCTTCCCCTCGGACCCGCCACGCGGGGTGCGGCTGCTGCCGTACTTCGACGCGTACGTGGTGGCCGGGCGGCCGCGCGAGCTGCTGTACCCGGGCGCGGCGGCACAGCGGGCGCTGGCCGGCGGCCAGGCGGGGAACTTCCCCGTGCTGCTGGTGGACGGGGAAGTGCGCGGGGTGTGGCACCAGCGGCGTTCCGGCAGCAAGATCGACGTCACCGTGGAGACGCTCCGCGATCTCACACCGGCCCAGCTGCGCGACCTCGACGAGCAGGTGGAGCGGGTGGGGGAGGTGCTGGAGGGCCGGCCGCGCCTGACCATCGGCCCCGTGGCAGTGGGACCGCATGCCTGACTCCCTATTCTTCCCTGACATGCCCTATTGTAGGGAGTGTTATGGAGCAATACACCGTGGAGCAGGCAGCCAGGCGACTGGGGTTGCACGTCAAGACTGTGCGTAACTACGTGCGGGACGGGCGGCTGCCCGCCGCGCGCGTCGGCAAGCAATACCGGATCGCCAGGCAGGACCTCGCGGCGTTCGCCGGGCTGCCCGACGACCGCCCGGAGGTGCCGCGGCACGCCGAGGTGTCCAGCATCGTGCAGATCGACGGCGTCGAGCGGCGTGAGATGGACCGGATCAGCACGATGGTCATGGGATCGCTCGCGGGAGCGCCGCACGGGCTCCGCGTGGAGTTCGCGTACGACGAGGAGCGCGCCCACTTGAAGATCATCGTGCTGGGCGGGCTCGAGGAGAGTGCCCAGGTGCTGCGGATCGTCGACGCGCTGGTGCGGCAATGAGTGGCATCTACTCCTCGCCGGAGGGCGCACGGGCGGTCGAGCGGCGCTACCGGGAACTGCTCGGCCGCTGGCCGGTGCCGGGCGAGCACGTGCGCGTGCCCACCGGGCAGGGCGAGACGTTCGTGCTGGCGTCCGGGCCGGACGGCGCGCCCGCGGTGGTGCTCCTGCACGGATCGGGGGCCACCAGCGCCATGTGGATGGGTGACGTTGCCGCTTGGGCGCGGCGGTTGCGGGTGTACGCGGTCGATGTGATCGGCGAGCCGGGGCTGAGCGCGCCGTCGCGGCCGCCGCTCGGCTCCGGCGCGTACGCCGCGTGGCTCGACGACGTGCTGGACGCCCTGGGCGTGGAGCGGGCCTCGATGGTGGGCGTTTCGCTCGGCGGATGGCTGGCGGTCGACTACGCCACATGCAGGGCCGGGCGGGTCGAACGGCTCGCCCTGCTCTGCCCCAGCGGCATCGGCCGCCAGCGGTGGCTGCCGCTGCTGGGCGCGCTGCCGCTGATGCTGCTGGGCGAGCGGGGCCTGCGGCGCGCCATGCGCCGCCTCCTCGGCCCCGCCGCGGAGGGATGGGCCGCGAACGGTTCCGCCGCGGAGGGCGGCGGTGATCTCGGCGCGTTCTCGTTGCTGATCCAGAAGAGTTTCCGGCCGCGCCGCGGCAAGGTGCCGGTCTTCGGCGACGAGGCGTTGCGCGGGCTGGCCGTGCCGGTGCTGGCGATCGTCGGAGGCCGCGACGCCCTGCTCGACTCCCACGACACGCGCCGCCGCCTCCAGCGCAACGTCCCGCACGCCGAGGTACGCCTGCTGCCCGACGCCGGACACCTGCTCCCCGCCCTCACCCGAGAGATCATGGACTTCCTGGAGACCGCCCATGCCTGACGACAGCGTTCACCTCTGCCCGCCCGACGGCCCGCGGCTGCGTGACGAGCGGGACGCGCTCGACCTCATCGGCGAGGCATGGGGGCACGGCGCCACCTGGGTCGCCGTGCCCGCCGAGCGGCTGCACGAGGACTTCTTCTCCCTGCGCACCGGCGTGGCGGGGGAGATCGCGCAGAAGTTCGTCAACTACCGGATGGGGCTGGCGATCGTGGGGGACGTCTCCCGCTTCACCGCCGCGAGCGAAGCCCTGCGCGCCTGGGTGCTGGAGTCCAACCGGGGCACCCACCTCTGGTTCGTCCGCGACCTGGAGGAACTCGCGGCCCGGCGCTCCTGACGTCAGCCCTCACCGCCCGGCCACGCGTCACCCCAGTCCACGTCCCTGGCGCGCCGGTAGAGCTCGCCCTGCCGCTTGGAGACGATCACGTCACGTAGCCCGTCGTCGGCCGTGCACAGCCGCAGGGACACCACGCCCTTGCGTTTCTGCGGGTGCCGCAGCACCCGGGCCTCGGCGCGCGGGGACGGGCCGGCCGTGGCGGCGACGTAGGAGAACTTCTCGTCCTCGAAGCTCAGCGTCCCCGCCTTGACCTGGCGGTGCAGGGAGCTCCTGGGCAGCCTGACGGAGAAGTGGCACCAGTCGCGGCCCGGCTGGATCGGGCAGCGGCCGTCGTGCGGGCAGGGGGCGGCGATGGTCATGCCCTGCCCGGACAGCACCTCCCGGGCGGCGGCGATGGTGGCGTAGCCGGCGGGGGTGCCGGGCTCGATGATGATCACCATGGCGGTGCCGTCGGCGAGCCAGCGCACGATGTCCGGTCGGTCCCGTTCGGGGAGCTCGCCCAGCGCGTACGACATCGTCGCCAGGTCGGCCGGCGGCCGGTTCAGGCCAGGCCGGATGGCGGCGTGCCGCCACGTGGTGTCCCGCACGGCGGCCGCCTCCGACCCGCGGGCCAGGCGCCTGCCCAGGTCGATGACGTGCGGGTCGTGCTCGATGACCGTGACCTGGCGCAGGGACGGCCAGATCGCACCCGCCGCCCAGATGGCCGCCCCGGTCCCGCCGCCGGCGTCGAGAAGCGTCGCCGGCTGGAAGCCCGGCGTCAGCGCCGCCGCCTGACGCATCGCGGCGCCGGCGGCGGCGTAGGTGGCGGGCATGCGGTACGCGGCGTAGGCGGCGACGTCGGCCTGGGTGCGCAGGTGCGTGCCCCCGGCTGACGGGGTGCGGTAGCTCTCGGTGAGGTGGGCGACCGACCGGGACAACTCCTGCGGCGAGTAGCGGGTCAGGGCCTGGTCCAGGGCGGCTCTGAGGGCGTCGGGCAGCATGGGACATTATCAACCACGCGCTGTGCCCCTGGCGAACAGCTATCGGGCGCCGCCGAGTGGGCCGATCCCGCCGGCGGGCGGCCCGTCAGCTCGCGGAGGCGGTCCAGGCGCGGCCGGTCTGGGCGGTGTGCTCGGCGAGGATCCCGCCGATGGCCGACGTCAGCAGGTGCCGGTGCTCCTGCGGCAGTTTCCCCGCCAGCGCCTCCAGCCGCTCGCTCATCGCCTCGTGTGCCAGCGCCCCAAGCCGTTCCCCTTCCGGGGTCAGCACGATCCGGCAGGCCCGGCGATCCTTCGAGTCGCGGGCGCGGGCCACCAGGCCGCGTTTCCCCGCCCGGTCCACCAGCCCCGTCAGGCTGGACTTTTCCAGGTGCAGGGACCGGGACAGGTCCGTCATCCCGACGGGCCCGTCGATGAGCAGGCAGAGCAGCTGGGCCTGCTGCGGGGTCAGGTCGTGCTCCCTGGCGACCTCGTCGAACACCTGCTGCACCAGGTGCGACAGGCGGACGAGCGCCTCGGTGAACCGCAGGAGCGGCTCCTTCGTGGTGACCACGCCACCGAGTCTAGTTGACACTAGTTGGTAGTACGAACTATTTTTCTCGCGTAACAACTATTCGTATTACCAACTAATGCGCGGCCCGCCGCAAGGAGCCCCTCATGCCCGACTACGGCCACGACCTGCTCTTCAGCGCCAACATCGTGCCGTACGCGCAGGACCCCGGCACCGTCGTAGCCCACGCCCAGCTCGCCGAACGCGCCGGGCTGGACCTCGTCACCTTCCAGGACCACCCGTACCAGCCGGCGCTCCTGGACACCTGGACGCTGCTCGGCTACGTGGCCGCCGCCACCGAGACGATCAGGCTCGCGGGCAATGTGCACCCCTTGCCCCTGCGGCCGCCCGCCATGCTCGCCCAGGCCGCCGCGAGCCTGGACCTTCTCAGCGGCGGCCGGTTCGAGCTCGGTCTCGGGACGGGCGGCTACTGGGACGCCATCGCCGCCATGGGCGCCCCGCGCCTGACCCCCGGCGACGCCGTGGCCGCGCTTGAGGAAGGCATCCAGATCATCCGCGCCGCATGGGACACCGACGCGCCCGGCGGAATCCACTTCCACGGCGTTCACCACCGGGTGGAGGGCACGCCGCGCGGGCCGCGTCCGGCCCACGACATCGGCATCTGGCTCGGCGCGTACAAGCCCCGGATGCTCCGCCTCACCGGACGGCTCGCCGACGGCTGGCTCCCTTCCCTCCCGCACCTCCGGACCACCGCCAAGATCGCCGAGGGGAACGCCGTCATCGACGAGGCGGCCGCCGAGGCCGGCCGCGCGCCGGGCGACATCCGCCGCCTGCTCAACCTCGGCGAGGAGCTGCCACCCGCCCAGCTCGCCGAGCTCGCGCTGGAGCACGGAATCAGCGTCTTCACCCTCATGACCGGCGATCCGGCTCAGATCCAGCGTTTCGCCGCGGAGACGGCGCCGGCCGTACGCGAGCTCGTCGCCGCCGCACGCCGCACCGCCCCAACCGCAACCATGGAGGGGAGCCCCGGGGGACGCGCGCCGCGAGCGGCCCAGCCCAGTGCCTCACCGCAGCCGCCGCCGGAGGCCGAGCCGTCGCTGGGGTTCACCCCGACCCCGGACGATGGCGTGCGCCTGAGCGACGTCCGCGTCTGGGACGAGAGCACCCGGCCCACCGCGCCGCGCCCCGGCTCCGCCAGGCGCTACACCCCCCGGGAGCAGGCCAACGGCCGGCACCTCATCGACGTGCACGACCACCTGCGCGCCGAGCTCGCCCAGTTGCGCGACCTGATCGGCCAGGTCGCCGCGGGAGCGCTCGACGCGGACGCCGCCCGCTCGCACATCAACACCATGACCATGCGCCAGAACAACTGGACGCTCGGCGCCTACTGCGAGTCCTACTGCCGGCTCCTCACCATGCACCATTCCGCCGAGGACGCGGCCGTGTTCCCCCACCTGCGCCGCGTCGAGCCCGCACTCGCGCCGGTGCTCGACCGGCTCAAGGAGGAGCACCAGGCCATTCACAAGATCCTCGAACGGATCGATCGGGCGCTGGTGGCGTTCGTCGGGGACCCGGCCGGCCGCCTGGGCGAGCTGCGTGCGGTCGTGGACCTGCTCACCGACAGCCTGCTGTCGCATCTGTCCTACGAAGAGCGCGAGCTCGTCGAGCCCCTGGCCAGGCACGGCATCTGATGTTTGCCCCTGCGGCGGCCCGCGAGGGCCGGAGCGCACGCCACTGATACGCTTTATGCCGTAAGGAGTTCTGTCCGCAAGGAGAATCCCGCGTTGGTCGTGTACGCCGGTCAGGGTGACGCGCGCCGTTCGATGGCGCTGCTGTGGCGCACGGAGGAGCGGGACGAAGCCCGGCCGGGGCCCAAGCCGGGGCTCAGCGTGGACCTGATCGTCGAGGCCGCCATCGCGGTGGCCGACGGCGAGGGCATGACGGCGCTGTCCATGCGCAAGGTCGGCGAGCGGCTCGGCCGCACCGGGATGGCGCTCTACACGTACGTGCCGAGCAAGGGCGAGCTGGTCGACCTCATGTACGACCGGGCCATGGCCGAGCTGCCGGTCGACTACGACCTCGGCGGGGGCTGGCGCCCGGCCGTCACCGCGTGGGCCGAGCACATGTGGGCGTTCTTCCTGCGTCACCCGTGGATGGCGCAGGTGTCGCAGGCGCGGCCCGTGCTGGGGCCGAACGAGTTCGCGGTGCTGGAGACCTTGGTCGGCATCCTGCGCCTGACCGGCCTGCCGCCCGCCCGGCTGCGTGGCGTGGTGGCGCTGCTGTTCGACTTCGTGCGCGGGGCGGCCAGGACGGTCGCCGAGTCACGCCAGGCCCCGTCGGAGACCGGGGTGTCGGACGAGGAATGGTGGAAGGCGCGCTCGGCCCTGCTGGAGGAGGTAGCCCCCGGGTTCGCCGCGCGCTACCCGCTGGTGAGCTGGGTGGAGTCCGAAGACGACACGCCCGGCGAGGGCGAGCCGTGGCTGCGGCACCGGGCCTGGCAGACGTTCACGGTGGGCTTGGCCGTGCTGCTCGACGGCGTCGAAACGGCCGCTGCCGGCCCTTGAGGAAACGGTTTCGCCGCCCGCTGGGCGCGCCATCCTAATAGGGTGCACATCACTGATCTTCCCCACGCCCTGTACGCCCGCCGCCTGCGCCGCCAGGTCATGTCGGGCCCGCTGCCGCAGCACGTCGGCCTGATCATCGACGGCAACCGGCGCTGGGCCAGGCAGAGGGGGCTGGCCAACCCGAGCATCGGCCACAAGTACGGCGCCGACCACATCGAGCATGTGATGACCTGGTGCGAAGGACTCGGCATCCGGCACCTGACGATATTCCTGTGCTCGACGGAGAACCTGCAGCGGCGCGGCGACGAGGAGGTCGCGTTCCTGCTGCGGGTGATCGAGCAGATGGTCGCCGACCGGCTCGACCGGCCGGACGCCCGCTGGCGCGTGCACGTCGCCGGCCTGCTCGACATGCTGCCCGACACCACCGCCCGCGCGCTCAAGAGCGCCGTCGAGGCGACCCGCGCGTGCGCCACCGGCTTCCATCTCACGCTGGCCATCGGGTACGGCGGCCGCCAGGAGGTCATCGACGCCCTGCGCGAGCTGCTGTACGAGCGGGCCGAGGCCGGGCAGTCCATGCTGGACCTGGCCGCCACGCTGACCGCCGACGACATCGCCAAGCACCTCTACACGGCCGGGCAGCCGGACCCGGACCTGGTGATCCGCACCAGCGGCGAGCAACGCATGTCCAACTTCCTGCTCTGGCAGTCGGCCTACTCGGAGCTGTACTTCTGCGAGGCCTACTGGCCGGCCTTCCGTGAGATCGACTTCCTGCGGGCGCTCCGCAGCTTCGCGGCCCGGCAGCGCCGCTTCGGCGGGTGACGGCGTACCCTTGATGTGCCGCCACCTGCTGAGGAGTCAACACGTTGCCCGGAACGAACCCGCGTGAGCTCGGCCTGCTGGCCGACTGCGCCAACTGCTTCGGGCTGTGCTGCGTGGCGCTGCCGTTCTCGGCCTCGGCCGACTTCGCCGCCGACAAGGCCGCCGGCGACCCCTGCCGTAACCTGCGCGAGGACTTCAGCTGCGCCATCCACGCGCAGCTGCGGCAGCGCGGCTATCCGGGCTGCACCGTCTACGACTGCTTCGGAGCCGGGCAGAAGGTCTCGCAGGTCACCTTCGCGGGCACGAGCTGGCGGCAGGCGCCGGAGACCGCGGGGCAGATGTTCGCGGTGTTCCCGGTCGTGCGGCAGCTGCACGAGCTGTTGTGGTATGTGGCGGAGGCGTTGACGCTGGAGGCGGCCGGGCCGATTCAGGCCGAGCTGCGCAAGGCGCTCGACGAGACCGAGCGGCTCACCCGCGAGAGCGTCGACGCGCTGAAGAACCTCGATCTGGTGGCGCACCGGGCCGGGGTCAACACGTTGCTGCTGCGGGTGAGCGAGCTCGTCAGGGCGGGCTGCCGGGGTAAGGACCGCAGGGGCGCCGACCTGGTCGGAGCCCGGCTCAGGGGTGCCGACCTGCGCGGGGCCGACCTGCGTGGCGCCTACCTGATCGGGGCCGATCTGCGCGGCGCGGACCTGCGGCAGGCCGACCTGATCGGGGCGGATCTGCGGGGCGCCGACCTGGCGGGCGCCGACCTCACCGGCAGCATCTTCCTCACCCAAGCCCAGCTCAACGCGGCCAAGGGCGACGCCGCCACCCGCCTTCCCCCGGGGCTCACCCGCCCCTCGCACTGGCCCGACACACGCGGCGAGCCGAGACCGCAGCCCCGCCCCGGACGCGGGCGGGGCGCGCGGCGCGGGACCGGAGGCCGCGCCCGCCGCCGCTGATTAGAGGTGTCTGCGGAGGAAGCCGAGCTGGTGCAGGAGCAGGCCCTCGAAGATGTCGGGGTCGGACGTGGGTGAGTGCGCGACACCGGTCAACGGCATGCCGATCATGCGTGTGTCCTCTCTTCAGGATCGATCAGAAGCCAAAAGAAGGCGTACGCCAGAGGCGCACGCCTGCACGTGGTGATGCGTCAGCGGCCGCGATGAAAGGGAGATCCGCTGAACGTCCGGCGCGACAGGGGCCGCCAGCCGGGGAATCGTGCGCCTGGCCGCACGGCGGCGATCAAGCGCTGCGGCATCTTAGGCACATCTCCGGCGAATGAGCAAAGCGATCGCGGCCGAAGGTTTCCCTGGAGCAGGGGAACCGCCGGGCGCGCCCGGCGGTCCAAGCTATGGGCGACGTTCACACCGGTGACCATGTTGGAGCCGGATGACGCCGCGGGTGGCCCTTCCCGCTCGCCGGCGCGGGATGGACGTCGCCCCCACCAAAAATGGCCGGCCGTCAGAGCGTCGTCGGCAGCACCGGCAGGCCCCGCACCCCCGGGTCGGCGGCGAAGACGGCGCCCGCGCCGGGTTGCTCGGCCCGGTCCACGTCCAGCGCCGACGTGGTGATGAAGAGCCGGTCGAGATCCTCGCCGCCGAAGGTCACCGCGGTGACCTTGCGGACGGGCAGGCGGATGACCGCGTCGAGCCGGCCGTCCGCGTCGTATCTGTGCACGGCCCCGCCCTGCCACAGCGCCACCCACACCCCGCCCTCGGCGTCGACCGTCAGCCCGTCGGGAGCCCCCTGTGCGGGGTCGACGACGGCGAAAGGACGGCGCCCGCTGAGCCCGCTATAGGGGTCGTAGTCGAGCACGTCCACCCGCCCGGTCTCGGTGTCGGCGTAGTAGGCCAGGGCGCCGTCCGGGCTGAAGCCGAACCCGTTGGAGATCGTCACCTCCGGCAGCACCACCCGCAGTGCGCCGCCGGGCTCGGCCACGTAGAACGCGCCGCGCCCGGGGGCCGCGTCATAGGCCATGCTGCCGATGTAGAAGCGGCCGTCGGGGTCGCAGCCGCCCTCGTTCATCCTGATCGAGGGATCGGTCCACGCCTCGCCCAGGGAGCGCAGCGGGGCGTCCAGGTCGTCGGAGCCGGACAGCAGCAGCTCCCGCTCGGCCGCGACCAGGTAGCCGCCGGACGCGCGCGGCCGCACGACGGCGGCCACCGCGCCCACGTGGCGGCGGCGCACCGCGCCCTGGGCGTCGAGCGCGAGCACGTCGCCGGCCAGCATGTCGACCCACCGCAGCCCGCCCCAGCGGCCGGACCAGACGGGTCCCTCCCCGTGCTCGGCGACGGGGTCGGTCACGGGGTAGGGGGCGATGGTCATGCCGGTCTCCTCGGTCGCTGGCGGGCCACGTACCGATCATGCTGCCAGAATCGGTCAATAGGCGACCGTGAACCTGCTGCCGCGGTGCCGGGGCAGCTCGGCCTCGTCCAGCAGCGCGATCGCGAAGTCCTCCATGGAGATCGCCGACCTGCCGTGCGCGTCGACGAGCAACTCGTCGCCACCGACCCGGTAGACGCCGGTACGCTCGCCCGGCTCCAGCAACGCCGGCGGGCTCAGGTACGTCCAGTCGGCGTCCGTGGCCGAGCGGCAGACCTCGAGCTGCTCGTTGCAGGCCAGCGCGATGGGCCGCAACGCGGGCGGGAAATCGGGAGTCTCGACGAGGGGGAGCCCACCGGCTTCGGGCACGGTCAGACCCGCCGCGCCACCGACGAGCAGCAGCCGCACGCCGGTCCGCGCCACGCCGGCCAGCAGCGCCTTGGCGGTGATCGGGAGCTCGTCCTCGTCACCGGGCGCGGGCCGGGTCGCGCTGATCACCACGTCCTGACCGGCGCTCAACGCGGCCACCTGCTCGACGTCCGAGGCGTCGCCCGCCCGCACCCGGGCGGGCAGGTGGACCAGGCGAGCGGGATCGCGGACGACGGCGGTCACGTCGTGGCCGCGCGACAGCGCCTCGGCCACCACCCGGCTGCCTACGGCTCCGGACGCTCCGAAAATGGTGATGCGCATGGTGTTCAGGATTCCTTTCCGATGAGTACGCGGGGTGCCGCCGCCTCCGGCAGCGGTCGCGTGCGGGTGGGTTGGAGCTGGGCGGCGACGAGCGCGCCCAGCACGATGAGCGCGCCGAGCGCCTGGGCCGCGGTGAGCCGCTGGCCGAGCACGGCCCAGCCGAGCGCGGTCGCGACCACCGGGCTGAGCAGCCCGAGGAAGGTGACCTTGGTCGCCGAGAGGATCCGCAACCCCCGAAACCACAGGGCGTAGGCGAGGGCGGCTCCGATGATCGTGAGGTAGGCGTACCCCGCGAGGTTGGCGGTGGTCAGCGTGGCCGGCGGCGGTCCTTCGACGACGAGCGCCACGGGAAGCAGCAGCAGGCCGCCTGCCACGAGCTGCCAGCCTGTGGTGGCCAGCAGCGGCGCGGGGGACGGCCAGCGCTTGCTCAGCACGACGCCGACGGCCATGACGACGGCCCCGCCGAGCGCGGCGGCGACGCCGACAGCGTCCAGCCGGGCGTCGGCCCGCAACACGAGCAGCCCGACCCCCGCCACGCCCGCCACGGCGGCGACCACGGTGCGCGTGGTCAGCCGCTCGTGCAGCAGCCCGGCCGACAGCAGGGCGACCAGCAGCGGCTGGATGGCGCCGACGGTCGCGGCCACCCCGCCGGGCAGCCGGTACGCGCCCACGAACAACAACGCCAGGAACACCCCGATGTTGAGTGCCCCCAGCACCAGCGCCCGCCACCACCAGATCCCCTGGGGCAGGCGGCGTGTGATGGCGAGGAGCAGGATCCCGGCGGGCAGCGCCCGGATCAGCGCCGCCAGCAGGGGGCGGTCGGGCGGCAGCATTTCGGTGGTGACGAGGTAGGTGGTCCCCCAGATGGCGGGGGTCAGCGCGGTCAGCAGGACGACGGTCCATCGATTACTTAGCACTAAGACAAAGTATCTCAGCACTAAGCTACTTAGCCAGTGATTTACCTCACCGCTAAGACATCGGTAGGGTGGAGGCCGTGGCAGACCACGTCGACTTCATCCTCAAACAGTGGGGCGCCCAGCGGCCTGACCTGGACGTTTCCCCGATGGCCGTGATCGGCCGGCTGTCGCGGCTGTCCCGGCTGATCGACGCGGAGCTGCGGCGCACGTTCGCCGCGCACGGGCTCGACAGGGCTTCGTTCGATGTGCTGGCCACGCTGCGCCGCAGCGACCCTCCGCACCGGCTGACACCCGCCGAGCTGATGCGCGCGTCCATGGTCACCTCGGGCGCGATCACGCAGCGGCTGGACCGGCTGGAGGAGCGCGGGCTGGTGACGCGCACGCCGAGCGAGTCGGACGGGCGGGGCGTTTACGTGACGCTCACCGAGGAGGGATTCGCGCTGATCGACCGGGCGCTGCCGGACCACGTCGCCACCGAGCACCGCGTACTGACCGCGCTGAGCGGGGAGCGGCGCGAGGAGCTCGCGGGCACGCTCCGCGACCTGCTGGAGTCGCTCGGCGACGCCACGGACCTCCCGCCCCGCCCGTAGCGGGGCCGGACCTGGTAGGAATGACGCTCATGTCGGTCTCTTCGTCATCCGCCGCCCTGTCTGACATCGTGGGCAGGCTCCGTGCCGCCGGCTGCGTGTTCGCCGAGGACGAGGCGGAGCTGATCGTCGCCACCGCGCGCACCCCCGGCGAGCTGGCCGCCATGGTGGAGCGCCGGGTCGGCGGCCGGCCGCTCGAGCACGTGCTCGGCTGGGCCGAGTTCTGCGGGCTGCGGCTGGTGGTGGAGCCCGGGGTGTTCGTGCCGCGGCCCCGCACGCGGTTCCTCATCGACGAGGCCGTCGCGCTCGCCCGCGAGGTGCCCGGGACCCCGGTCGTGCTGGACCTGTGCTGCGGCACGGGCGCCATGGGCGCGGCGCTGGCCGCCGGGCTGGCGCGCCTGGCCGAGCTGCACGCCGCCGACCTCGACCCCGCCGCCGTGCGCTGCGCCCGGCGCAACCTTCCCGGCGGGCACGTCTACGAGGGCGACCTGTACGAGCCCCTCCCCGCCACCCTGCGCGGCCGGGTCGACCTCCTGATCGCCAGCCCGCCCTACGTGCCGTCCGGGTCCGTCGGGCTGCTGCCGCCCGAGGCCCGCCTGTACGAGCCGCGCGTGGCGCTCGACGGCGGCGACGACGGGCTGGACGTCGTACGCCGGGTGATCGAGCGGGCACCCCAATGGCTCGCTCCCGGCGGTCACCTCCTGATCGAGACCAGCGCACGCCAGGCGGCGGCGACCGTGCGCGCCGTCGAGCTCGCCGGCCTGGCGGCCCGCGCGGCCGGCTCCGACGAGCTGGACGCCACCGCCGTCATCGGCCGCCTTCCTTAAGAAAAAGCGCCGGAATTTGCCCTGTTTTATGGGTGGCCTACGTTTATTGTGGCGTCCTGCCTGCATGGACTTCCTTCTTCATTCGCGCTTTCATTTTCTCCGTCAGTCCAGTCGGCGGCCCTTCCATATGGGGGAGAAAATGGCTCTTAGGCGGAGAACAATGGTCATTGCCCTCGCATTCGCGGTGGTGGCGGCGAATACCACGCCGCCGCCCGCGTCGGCGGCGGGACGGCGGGATCCGGTGCGGATCACCCGTTTCCTGGGGGAGCAGCAGGTGCCGCACATGACACGCGTCGAGGGCACCACCGTGGGCGGGCTGTCCGGGATCGACCGGGATCCGAGCACCGGAATCTGGTACTTCATCTCCGACGACCGATGGCGCTACAACCCGGCCCGTTTCTACACCGGCCACCTGGACATCGACCAGGTGACCGGGGCGTTCAACGGGGTCCGGCTGACCGGGGTCACGACGCTCACCAGGGCCGACGGCACGCCGTACCCGGCGTACGGCAAGCCGGAGTCGGCCGACCCCGAGACGATCAGGTTCGACCGGCGCAGCGGCCGGCTGCTGTGGGGCGACGAAGGCGACCGGCCGGACGCCAGAAACCCGGCCATCCCGATCTCCATGTCCGCCGTACGGGCGATGGACCTGCAGGGACGGCACCTGGGCGAGCTGCGGCTACCGCGCAACCTGCGGCTGACCGGCGCCGACAGCGGTCCGCGCCGCAACTTCGGCTTCGAGGGGCTGGCCGTCACGGCCCGTACGATCACCGCCGTGACCGAGGGTCCGCGCTATGAGGACGGGCCGCCGCCGACGGCCGATCGAGGCGCGCTCGCGCGGCTCACCGTGTGGAACCGGGCAGGCCGGTTGCGCGCGCAGTACGTCTATCCGCTCGACCCGCTGCCCGTCGCCCCCGTCCCGCCCGGCGGGGAGGCCGACACCGGGGTGTCGGAGATCCTGCCCATCGACGAATACCGCTATCTGGCGCTCGAACGTGCCTGGATCGAGGGCGTCAATTACCGGGTGCGGCTGTACGAGATCGACCTGCGTGGCGCCACCGACGTCCTGGACAGGCACTCTCTGGAGGACGCCGTGAACGTGCTGGACACGCGCTCTCCGGAAGCCGGCAGGCCGTACCGGCCGGTGGTCAAACGCCTGGTCCACGACCTGAGCGCGGTCAGCACGCCGGTGCAGAACCTGGAGAGCATGGCCTGGGGGCCGCGCCTGGCGAGCGGCGAGTGCACCCTGGTGATCGGGTCGGACGACAACTTCAGCCAGCAGGAGGTGACGCAGTTCCTGGCGTTCGGCGCCACCGGCTGCCGCTGACGCCGGCCCGCTACAGCCCGTGGATGCGGCGGCCGGTGATCTGCTGGCAGGCGATGCGGATGTACAGATGTCGCTCGCCGCCCGCCCACGGTGTGACGCCCGCGCGGGTCACCTCGGGCACCTCCTCCTCCGGCACGTGATGGGCCGGCCCCTGCACCAGGACGCTCCAACCCTCCCGGTTGGTCTCGTCGAAGAGGTCCACCTCGAAGGCGATCTTGATGTCGACTCCTTCGAGCCCCGTACGCAGGTCCCTGTCCATGGGGCCGCCGGCGGCGGTGCGGAAGACGATGGCGCCCTCGTGCATCTTGTAGTTGACCGGCAGCACCGTCGGCCCGTGCGAGCCGTTGAACGCCACCCGCCCGATCCCGCCGGGACCGATCAGCCGCAGGCACTCCTCCTCGTCCAGCACCTCCATGGTCGGATTGGCCATGGCGGGACCGTGTCCGGGCGGCCGTTCCCTGCCCCCGCCGAGAAGCTCCTCCGTGGTCGTCCGCAGGGCGTCGGCCAGGCGGTAGAGCGCGCCGGTGTCCGGCATGTCGGGGTGCTCCTCCAGGTAGGTCAGGTAGCCCGGCGACATGTCGGCGCGTTCGGCGACCTCCTCGCGGGTCAGGCCGAGGCGCTCGCGGTGATGGATGATGCGACGCCCGAGATCCCCCGTCCCAGTCATGATCGCTTCCCCTCCTCTGTACGACCGGCACGCGACGCCGTTGACGCGCGCCTGCCGATGGTCGGCGTCGATGAACAGCCGCCGCCCGCGGAAGCGGATCGGCATGGACAACAAGCCGAGCCGCCCGGGCAGCAGCGGGTCCAGCCGCAGCCCGTCCCGCCGCAGCTCCAACCCCAGGTAGCAGCGCTGCAAGAGGTCCAGCGTGCCGCCCATGGCGCCCAGGTGGATGCCCTCCGCGGTGGTGCCGCCCTGGACGTCCTTGATGTCGCTGTGGAGCGCTTCGGTGAAGAACCGCCAGGACTGGGCGCGGTTGGCGCGGGACAGCACCCAGGCGTGCACGACCGCGCTGAGGGTCGAACCGTGGCTGGTGCGCTCCAGGTAGTACGAGATCGTACGGGGGAGCAGGCCGGGCTCGACGGGGTAGCCGAGCCCGCGCAGGATGCCGGTCAGCTCATCGCCGGTCAGCAGGTAGCAGAGCATGAGCGTGTCGGCCTGTTTGGACGCCTTGTAGCGGTTGACGTCGTCGCCGTCGGCCTCCAGGGCCCGATCCAGGCGGCGCACGCCGTGGTAGCGGTGCCAGTCGAGCTCCTCCAGGTCGGCGTACCCGCTGAACTGGCTGATGACGCCGTCGTGGAAGTCGACCCGCAGGCAGCTGCCGATCTCGTCCCAGCGGTCCAGCTCGGCCCGGTCCGGCACCAGGTCGGGCGCCAGGCGGGCGGTCTCGCGGGCGCGCAGCAGCAGCCAGGCCGTCATGACGTTGGTGTAGGCGTTGTTGTCCACGCCGGGCACGGCGGCGCCGGGGTAGCGGTCGTGGTACTCGTCGGGGCCCATGACACCGCGGATCTCGTACCGGTCGCCGTGCCGCACCGCCATCGAGGCGAAGAACCTGGCGATGTCGAGCAGCAGCTCGGCGCACCACGGCGGCATGGATCCGGTGGCCAGGTAGTGCTGCCAGACGTTGTAGGCGATGGCCAGGCCGACGTGCCGCTGCAGGTGCGAGTGGTCGGGCAGCCAGCGGCCCGATTGGGGGTTGAGGTGCAGGATCTGGGTCTCCTCGCGGCCGTCGCTGCCGCTCTGCCAGGGGAACATCGCGCCGCCGTACCCGGCCTCCCGGGCGGCGTCCCGCGCCTCGGGCAGCCGCCGCCAGCGGTAACGCAGCAGGCCGAGCGAGATCTCCGGGAAGCGCAGGCTCAGCCAGGGCTGGACGAACAGTTCGTCCCAGAACACGTGGCCGCGGTACGCCTCGCCGTGCAGGCCGCGGGCCGGCACGCCGGCGTCGAGGTCCGCGGTGTGCGGGGAGAGCGTCTGCAGCAGGTGGAAGATGTGCAGGTGCACGATCCGCGACAACTCGGCGCCGCCCACGTCGAGCCGGGCGCACCGCCACAGCCGCTCCCAGGCGGCCGCGTGCCGGGCCAGCAGGTCGTCGAACGGCGGAGCGCGGCGCACGTGGCGCAACGCCGCCGAGCGGGCGTCGTGGCTGGCGTGGTCACGTGACGTGGCCAGCGCCACGGTCTTGGTGAGGACGGCCGGCCGGCCCCGGCTGACGTCCAGCACGTGCTCGCAGGTGATGTTGTCGGCCTCCCGATGGAGCACGCACGGTCGCCCGGGGGCGTCGATCCGGCCGGCCAGGGCGATGGTGATGTGGGAGCAGCGGGTGATGGCGGTCAGCCAGGTGATGTCGTCCTGCGTTCCGGTGTCGTGGCAGGTCAGGTGGTCGCCGCGCAGGTCGCGGTAGCGCGCCACGCCGTCGTTGGCCACCCGCCCGTCGAGCATGGACCGCACGCGGAGCGGCCCCGACCAGTTCTCGGCCGTGAAGGTGGTCTGCATCGCCGCCAGGTAGGGGTCGGCCATCGAGACCAGCCTGCGCTGGCGCACCGCCGTGACCCGGCCCGCGTCGTCGCGCCAGCGCAGCTTGCGCGTCAGCACCCCGTGCCGCAGGTCCAGCACGTGGCGGTAGGCCAGGAGGTCGGCCCGCTCGGGCGCGAACCAGTCGCCGTCCGGCGTGGCGAACGTCAGCGGCAGCCAGTCGGGCAGGTTGACGATGTCCTCGTTCGTTACGGTACGGCCGGCCACGAAGGAGTCGATCCGGTCGTAGCAGCCGGCCACGTACGTGCCGGGGGTGCGCACCTCGCCGTCCGGCGTGGCGCCGCGCGTGGCGAACCTGCCGTTGCCCAGCGTGCACAGCGCCTCGCGCAGCCCCTCGCCTTTGGGGTCGAAGCCGTCGTAGACCAGGATCCAGGTGTTCATGGCCGCCCCACGGGCACCCGTCCCGCCACGCGCATGTCGGCCAGGTCATCGACGACGGCGTCCGCCCCGGCGGCCCGCATCGCGGCGGCCCGCGACCCGCTCCTGTCGACGGCGACGATCAGGCCGAAGCCGCCCCTGCGGCCCGCCTCCACGCCGGGCAGCGCGTCCTCCACGACCGCCACCCCGGCCGGCGGCAGCTCCAGACGGCGGGCGGCCTCCAGGAACAGCGCGGGGTCAGGCTTGCCCGGCAGGCCGAGCCTGGCGGCGTCGGCGCCGTCCACCAGCACGTCGAACAGGTGCAGCAGGCCCGCCGACGACACCACCGCGCGGCAGTGCCGGCTGGCCGAGACCACCGCCGTACGGCAGCCGCGGTGTCGCAGCTCGTGCAGCAGCGCCACGGTGGACGGGTACGCCGCCACGCCGTGCTTGTCGATCTCCGCCACGAACAACGCGTCCTTGGCCCGTCCCAGCCCGTGCACGGTCGGCGTATCCGGCTCGTCGCCCGGCCCGCCCTCGGGCAGCGAGATGCCCCGGGAGGCCAGGAACGTCCGCACCCCGTCCAGCCGCGGCCGCCCGTCCACATACGCCAGGTAGTCGGCGCGCACGTCGAACGGCGCCGAGCCGCGGCTGCGCAGGAAGCCGTCGAACACGTGCTTCCACGCGGCGGCGTGCACCCGCGCCGTGTCGGTGACCACGCCGTCGGTGTCGAAGACGACCGCGCGGATGCTGGTGAGGTCAAAGGTGGCCATGCCTGGACGCTACCCGCGCAAACGCCCTCCAGCCCTGGCCGCGCCGGTCAGGAGGCCGGGTCGCGGCGGTCGTTCGTGCCGAACCCGTCCAGGGCCTCCCGTTCCTCTAGGGGGCGCAGCTCCTCGAAGACCGTGATGTGCAGGCCGGCCGGTGCGTCGAGGCGGGCGTTGAGCGACTCCCATGGGGTGACCGTCGGCGGCGCCACCTCGGCCGCACCCGCCGACACCAGCCGCTCGGTGGTGGCGCGTGCGTCGTCCACCTCGAACGCGACCCGGATCTTCGGCGCCACCTGCCGCCCCACCTCCACCTCGTCGATCATCTTCTTCTGCGCCGGGTTGGCGATCTCCAGCGTGGCCCGCCCGGCGTCCAGGATCACCACCCGGGCCCCGTCCCCGCTGGAGAACGCGGCCTGCTCGGGGAGCCCCAGGACGTCGCGGTAGAAGGCGAGCGCGGCCTCGTAGTCGTCCGCCTCCACCACCAGGCGGAGCTGGCGGACCGGGCGGCGGCCGCCCTCGGGCTCGGCATGCGTGCTCATGATTCTCCTCCGGGTGCGAGCCACGACGTTCGTTCCCCTACGGCAACCCGCTCGCCGTGCGCGTTCATCCCCTCCTGCCATTTCTCCCGTCATGTCGCAGGTCGGGGCGTCGGCGGGCACCTTTTGCTCATTTTGAAAACTTTCCCGGGAACCGCGGCCCCGGCAGGAAACGTCTTTTGTCCAAACGGGGTTTTCCAACACCTTTCCTGTCAGGGGACGCCCATGAACGTGGTTTTCTCCGGGGTCGCCATCGCACTGTTCGCGTTCATCACGATGACCGCGATCAGGACCTGGATGGTGGTATTCCGCGCCCGCGCCACCGCGGCTTCGACCATGCGCCAGCCGCTCGACCTGTACGAGACGGCGTATCTGGCGGGTGGGCCGCGCCGGGTCGTCAACACGGCGCTGGTCTCGCTCGTCTCGCAAGGCGGCGTACGGGTGTCGAGCGAGGGAGTCGTCACGCCGGTGCAGGGGTTCCGGCCGGACAAGCAGATGCCGGTCGAGCGGGCGGTGTACAAGCACGTCAAGTCGGCGCCGGGCGGGCGCACGACGGCGCAGGTACGGCACAGCGCGCTCGAGGATCACACGATGCTGCGGCTGACCACGCCGCTGTGGCGGAACGGGCTCATCGTGCCGCCGGCCGATCGGGGGCGCTCGCGGCGGCGTGCGAGCAGGCTGGTCCTCCTCACCGCGCTGGCGGCGGCGGTGGCCGTGGCGGGGCTCTTCTTGCGGGCGCCGGTGGCCGCCATCGTGATCGCCGCCGCGGCGGCCGTCGTGGGTGTGGCCTTCTGCTTCTGGCTGCGCCGCGCCCTGGCCAACCCACTGACGAAGGCGGGCAAGGCCGCGCTGGAGCAGGCGGACGTCCCTGAGCCGGCGCACGTGGGCCACGGGGCCGGCGGGTCGCAGCCGAGCTCGGGCAACATCCGGCTGGTGGCGCTGCACGGGCTGACCAAGCTGCCCGACCGGCAGCTGGCCGACACGCTGGGGCGCGACACCCGGGTCAGGGCCGGCCGGACCGCCGCCTGCTGCGCCCCCGGCCACTGCGGGTCGTACAGCAGCTCGCACGGCGGTTCGAGCGGTGGTGGGTGCGGCGGTGGGTGGTCCGACGGCGGGTTCTTCGACTTCGGCGGCGGCTCCCACGGCTACGGCGGAGGCACCTTCGGAGGCGGCGACGGGGGCGGCTCCTACGGGGGCGGCTCCTTCGGGGGCGGCGACGGAGGCGGCTCCTACGGGGGCGGCTCCTTCGGGGGCGGCGACGGAGGCGGAGGTGGCGGCGGCGGATGCGGCGGGGGCGGCGGATGCGGGGGCGGCGGCTCGTGACAGCCGCCATCACCGCCGGCCCGTGACGCTCGCCGGGACGGCGGCCGGTCAACGACCGGTCGCCGTCACCCCCGGCCGTACCTGTCCTCGGCGCGCCAGAAGTACCAGAAGCCGGCGATGAGCGCGACCACCGCCCAGCACAGGCACGACACCCACACCATCCGTGGGGGCGTGTGGCTGCCGATGAGCAGGTCGCGCATCCATTCGATGTAGGAGGCGGCCGGGTTGAGGTACATGGCGGTGGCCACCCATTCGGGCAATCCCGCGCTGTTGACGACCTTGTCGTGGATGGCGAAGAAGACGCCCGAGGCGTACAACCACGTACGCATGATGAACGGCAGCAACTGGTTGAGGTCGCGCATCGACGCCCCCAGCCTGGCCATGATGAGCCCCGCCCCGACGTTGAAGAGCGTCTGCAGCACCAGCACCACCGGGATCATGAGCCACAGCCAGGAGGGCGGCTCGCCCGTGATCACCACGATGACGAGGAGCACGCCCATGGAGATGACCAGCTGCTGCAGCTCCTGGATCGTGTACGCCAGCGGCAGCGAGGCCCGCGGGAAGTGCAGGGCCCGGATCAGCGACAGGTTGCCGGAGATCGACTTGGCGCCGGCGGTGACCGTCCGCTGCGTGTACGTGAAGACGAACATGCCCGTCAGCAGGAAGGCGGGGTAGTTGGGGATGTTCTTGCTGCCGCCCAGGATGAGGCCGAACATCACGTAGTAGATGGCCGCGTTCAGCAGCGGGGTGATGACCTGCCACAGCTGCCCCAGGGCCGAGCCGGAGTATTTCGAGACATTGCGCGAAGTCGCGTACGTCTGGATGAAATGCCGCCGCGTCCACAGCTGGCGCACATAGGCGGGGAAGCGCGGGCGCGCTATGGCGGGGCGGAGCCCGTGCTTCTTCGCGAGTTCGGCCAGCGACCCGCTGTCCTGTGAAGTGTTTTCCAGTTGGCTCATGGGCACCTCGATGCTTGGTGGGTCGTCAGCAATCCGATCATCCCCCGCCGCCGGGGGCGTTGGCCGAGATTTCCCGGGGAGCGTCGCGGCCTACCGTGCCATGGTCACGCCCGTCACCGCGAAGCGCTCCACCTCGGCGATATGGCCGCCGGTCGAGGCCACGATGGTCAGCGTCCGGCCCGGCGCCGGGGTGAAGGAGACCCCGGCCGACCAGCGCGCGTTCTCGCCGCCCGCGGGCAGGCAGCACTGCTCGCCCAGGACGGACCCGCCGCGTACCTGGATCCTGATGCTCTCGTCCACGCCCGTGATGCGGCCGCCCACGGTCAGCGGAGAGGTGACCGCGGCGCCGTACTTGGGCGTCGTCAGCGTGAGCGAGGTGTCGTCGGTGCCGACCACCTCCCACGGCGCGTCCGGGCCGGAGCCGTACCTGACCAGGTGGACGATGGCGGCGACCAGCGGCCGCGGGCCCTCCTCGGCGCGGAAGCCGACGTGCACGCGCGCGTGCCGCCCCTCGCTCACCGTCTTCACGGCCCGGTCGATCTCCTTGAAGCCGAGGTAGTCGCGGGCGAAGGCCAGCGCGGTACGGCGCGCGTCCAGATGCCAGGCGCCGCGGCGGTCCGCCCGGTGGCCACGCTGCCACTCCTGCGCCTCGGCCAGCGTGGCGAACGGCCACAGCGGCTGGTAGTAGCCGGCCACCAGCCGGTCCTCCTCCCCGGGTGGCGCCGTCGCGCTGGGAGACGATGCCGGTGACCGCGTCGCCTCGGGGGTCGGCGGCGTCTCCGGTCGCGTGGGTGTCGGGCTGGCCGGCGGCGGGGAGGCCGTCGCAGCAGGAGTCTCGCGTGGTGAGCCACCGCCGCAACCCGCGAGGGCCAGGCCGAGCGCGATCAGCAACGGCAGCGCGCTCTCGATACGTGGTCTCATACGGACCTCCTGGGGCTGCGGAACGCGTCTTGCTGACAGTAGGACGTACCCGAGACCGGCGGCGGCCCATCGCCCAAGCCGGTGGGCGAACGCGTCGTCATGTGGCGGTGGGACGGGCCCTGACGTGCATGCGCTCTCCCTGCGGCCCGAACAACCCCAGCACCTCGGCCGGCTCGGCGTCGGGGTTGGCGAAGGCATGCGGGACGCGCGTGTCGAACTCCGCCGCCTCGCCAGGCGTCAGGATCACGTCGTGCGGTCCGAGCAGCAGCCGCAGCCGCCCCGACAGGACGTACAGCCACTCGTAGCCCTCGTGGACCTTCTGCTTCAGATCGCACCCCGGCCAGTGCGGCGGATAGATCTGCTTGTACGCCTGCACCCCGCCGGGGCGGCGGCTCAGCGGGATGAAGGTCGTGCCGTGGCGCTTGAACGGCTGCAGGTGCACGCGGGGGTCGCCGGTCACCGGCACGTCGATCAGCTCGTCCAGCTGAACCTGATGGGCGCGGGCGAGCTGGAGCAGCAGCTCCAGGGTCGGCTTGCGCTGCCCGGACTCCAGGCGCGACAGGGTGCTGACCGAGATGCCGGTGCTCTTGGACAGCTGCGCCAGCGTCGCGCCGCGCTCTTGGCGCAGCGCCCGCAGCCGCGGCCCGACCGCTTGGAGCGTCTCTTCGAGGTCCATGCGGCTACTTTGCCAATACGGCAACGATATTTGTCAAATGGGCAGCGGGCGGCGGACAGTGGCGTAGCGGATCGATGGAGAGGAGCCGAGCTGTGAACACGAACTACGACGTGGTGGTTGTGGGCGGTGGGGCCGCCGGGCTGAGCGGCGCGCTCACCCTGGGACGGGCGCGCCGCAAGGTGCTGGTGATCGACGCGGGCGAGCCGCGCAACGCCCCGGCGGCGGGCGTGCACACGTACCTGACACGGGAGGGCATGCCGCCGCGCGAGCTGCTGGCCGCCGGCCGCGAGGAGGTCATCGGGTACGGCGGCGAGATCGTGACCGGCACGGTCGTGGCCGCCGAGCGTGTCGAGGGCGGCTTCCGGGTGGTGCTGGACGACGGGTCGGCGGTCGCCGCGGGCCGGCTGCTGCTGGCCACCGGCCTGGTCGACGAGCTGCCCGACGTGCCGGGGCTGGCCGAGCGGTGGGGGCGGGACGTGCTGCACTGCCCGTACTGCCATGGCTGGGAGGTCCGCGACCAGGCCATCGGCGTGCTGGCCACCGGGCCGCTGGCCGTGCACCAGGCGCTGCTGTGGCGGCAGTGGAGCGACGAGGTGACCCTCTTCCTGCACACCGGGCCCGAGCCCGACGCGGAGCAGCGCGAGCAGCTGGCCGCCAGGGACGTCGCGGTGGTCGAGGGGCGGGTGGCCGGCCTGGAGGCGACGGGGGATCGGCTCGCCGGAGTGCGGCTGGCCGACGGCACCATCGTGGAGTGCCGGGCGCTGGCCGTCGCCACCCGTCTGACCGCCCGCGAGGACCTGCTCGCCGGGCTGGGGCTGGAGACCGAGGAGCAGGAGATGGGCGGGCACGTGATCGGCACCCGCATCCCGGCCGACGCGATGGGCGCCACGAACGTCCCCGGAGTGTGGGTCGTGGGAAACGCGGCCAGCGTAACCGACCAGGTCATCGTCGCCGCCGCGGGCGCCGTGCGGGTGGCGGCGGCCATCAACGCCGACATGATGGCCGAGGAGACCCGCCGCGCCGTCACCGCCCGCCGCGCCGGCTCCGCGGGCGCCGAGTCCCACGCCGAGTCCCACGCCGAGTCCCACGGCGGGTCCGGATGGCATGGGACGACGCTTCCCCCGGAGGAGTTCTGGGACGCCTTCTACGCCGAGAAGGCGCAGGTCTGGAGCGGCAACCCCAATGTCGCGCTGGTCCGCGAGGCCGCGGGCCTCGAGCCCGGCACCGCGCTCGACCTGGGCTGCGGCGAGGGCGCCGACGCGATCTGGCTCGCCCGCCGCGGCTGGCGGGTCACCGCCGCCGACATCTCCCACGTGGCCCTCGAACGGGCGACCGAGCACGCCAGGGACGCCGAGGTCGCCGGCCGGATCGACTGGCAGCGCCACGACCTGGGCATGTCCTTCCCTGAGGGTTCCTACGACCTCGTCTCCGCCTGCTACCTGCACGCTCCCACGGACCTGCCGCGGGAGAAGATCCTGCGGGCTGCCGCCGCGGCCGTCGCGCCCGGCGGGGTGCTGCTCGTCGTGGGGCACGCGGGCTGGCCGTCCTGGGAGCACAACCCGCCCGCGGAGGTGCATTTCCCGACTCCGCAGGAGGTCCTCGACGCGCTCGAGCCCGCGGAGGGGGAGTGGGAGGTGCTCCGCAGCGAGGAGTTCGAGCGCACGCAGGACGGCCCCGACGGCCGGGCGGGCGCACGGAAGGACAACTTGCTCAAGCTCCGTCGGCTCCCCTGATCGATATCCGCGCTATGCGGAGTCTCCCGGGAGCGCGCGGTAGGCGGCGCCCTTGCCGCCGAGCCGCGTCGAAGGCGCGCTCGCCGGGATGAAAGCGGACTCTCCCGGCCGCAGCGTCAGCGCGTCGCCCAGCAGGGCCTCGCCCTCGACGCACACGACGATCTGCGGCAGGCCGCCCGCCAGCTCATGCGTGCTCTCCCCGTCGAGATCGTGGCGGCTGAGGGCGAACTCGGGGGCGGGCGGCCGGTAGTGGTAAGCGCCGGGTTCGCCGGGCTCCGGCCGGACCAGGAACGGCTCGCCCGGCGTGAAGTCCACGACCCGCATCAGCTCGGGTACGTCCACATGCTTGGTGGTGAGCCCGCACCGCAGCACGTTGTCGGAGTTGGCCATGATCTCCACGCCGACGCCGCCGAGATAGGCGTGCGGCACCCCGGCGCCGAGGTAGAGGGCCTCGCCGGGGCGCAGGCTCACGTGATGGAGCAGGAGCGCCGCGACCACGCCCCGGTCGCCCGGGCAGGCGCGGGCGAGGCCGGCGTAGACCGCGAGATCGGCGTCGTCCGCGCCGAGCAGGGCCGCCTCGACCTCCGCGCGCAGCGGTCGGGAGGCGTCGTCGAGCATCTCGGCGAACACCCGGCGCAACGCGTCCCCGGGCTCCGCGCTCCTCAGCGCGTCGATCCAGGGCCGCAGGCCGGGCACCGCGAGCCGGTCGAGGAGATCGGCGGTGGCGGCGGGGGAGCGGAAGCCGCACAGTCCATGGAACGGGGTGACCGCACAGACCATCTCGGGTTTGTGCGAGGCGTCCTTGTACGTGCGGGCGAAGTCGTCGAGGGGGATGCCGCGCGCCGTCTCGTCGGCGAACCCGGCCCGCGCCTGCTCGGTGGTGGGGTGGACCTGCAGCGACAGGGGCCGCGCGACGGCCAGGATCTTCAGCAGGTAGGGCAGCGCGGGACCGAAGCGGGCGGCGGTCGGCTCGCCGAGTGTGCCGGCCGGGTCGGCCGCGATGAGCTCGCCGAGCGGGACGCCGCCGACGGTCGAGGGAGCGCCCGGGTGGGCGCCCATCCAGAGTTCGGCCTGCGGCTGTCCGGTCGGCTCTGTTCCGAACAGTTCCGGCAGGGCGGTCACCGAGCCCCAGTCATAGGGGCGGATGGTGGTGGCCAGGCGCGCGGGAGTGCGCAGGTCGGGCTGTGGCACGGCGTATGACTCCAATCGTGGTGAGTTGGAGCCTAGAACGGGAGGCGATGTCACGCGTAGCCGGGTCCCGCACCTCGGGTGAACAGCAGGCGTGGACTGACGACCGTACCGGATGGCGACGGGCTCGACCAGCTCGGCCGGCCCAGCGGACCGGCCGCCCGAGCTGGAAGAGCAGTTCCTGCGGCCCTGCGACCGGAGTGCGAGCTAGCGGGCCCGCGGGCCGAGGATGACGGGCATGCTGCGAGTGCTGTTGCCCAGCAGATTGTCCAGCGGGCTCAGCGCCTCGGGCCGGGCCGCGGCCCTGATGGCGGGAAACGCCGCGAACAACGCCTCCAGCGCCACCTCGGCCTCGACCCGCGCCAGAGGCGCGCCGAGGCAGAAGTGCGGCCCGTGCCCGAATGCCAGATGCGAGGCCGGCGGACGGCTGATGTCGAACCGATCCGCATCCGGCCCGTACTGGTCGGGATCGCGCCCCGCCGAGGCGAAGCAGGCCAGCACCGGCTCCCCGGCCCGCAGGTGCACGCCGTCGATCTCGACATCGCGCATGGCGTACCGGAACGGGAAGTAGGCGATGGGCGAGTCCCAGCGCAGCGTCTCCTCGACGGCGGCGCTGAACGGGCACCGGCCCGAGCGCAGCAGATCGAGTTGCCCCCGCACGTTGAGCAGGGCGCCGATGGCGTTGGTGATGAGGTTGACAGTGGTGACGTGCCCGGCGATGAACAGCAGGTCGATGGTGGCGAGCAGCTCCGACTCCGACAACCGGCCGCCGTCCTGCTCCCGCAGCGTGATCAGATCGGTGATCAGGTCCTCGCCGGGCGTCTGCTGGCGCTCCTCGATGATCTGGTGGAGCAACGCGTGCAGGGCGCCGCGTACCTCCGGGCCGTCCTCGAGGTCGCCGCTGACCTGCGCGACCGCGTCGGTGAGCTCGTGCAGCCTGTCCTGGTGAGCGCGCGGGATGCCGATCATCTCGGAGATCACCTCGCGCGGCAGCGGGTAGGCGAAGTCCCGCCGCAGGTCCACCGGCTGGTCGGGCGGCAGCGCCGCGAGCCGGTCGATCAGCTCGGCGGCGATCGCGGCGATCTTGGGCCGCAGCTGTTCGATCCGGCGCGGGCTGAACCCGGCGGCCAGCGGCGCGCGGAGCCGCCGGTGATCCTCACCGTCGGCGTTCAGCATGGAGATGTCGGTGACGATGCGGAAGATCGCGCTCCCCGGCCGGGCGCTGCCGCGTTCCGCGGGGTCCCAATAGCGGATCTCCCTGGTCATGTCCGGATGGGTCAGCACGGACAGCAGGGTCGCGTGCCGGGTGGCGGCCCAGGCATCCACGCCCTCGGCCGTCACGGGCACGAGCGGCCCCGCGTCCCGCAGCCGCTCGTTGTCGGCGTGCAGCTCGCGGGTCGCCGGGTCGATGACGAATCGGATCAGCTCGGTCATGGGTCATCCCGTTCGTTGCCGGCCGACCGACAGCGCGGCGATGTCGATGCCGGGGTCCTTGCCGAGGTAGAGATCGCGGACCAGCTCGCCGGCGGCCGGCGCGTTGCACAGGCCGTGGCCCGAGAACCCGGTCGCGTACAGGAACGCCGGAGGCCCCGGCTGGTGGCCGATGAAGGCCGTCTTGTCCGGGCTGGCGTCCCGCAGGCCGGTGACGGCCGTGTGCAGGGCCAGGCCGGCCAGGCTCGGGTACGTCACCGCGAGCTGAGCGGCCACCCCGCGCCGCCAGGCCGCCCGATCAGGCCCCGGATAGCCCATCCCGATGAGCAGGCGGTCGCCGCGCACCCGTACCAGCAGGCCGCTGGCGGCGTGCAGGGTGACCGGGATGTCCGGCGTACCCGGCGGCAGCAGGTCGGTGACCAGCAGCTCCTGCTCGGTCGGCTCGACCAGCGGCAGGTCCACGCCCGCGCAGCGCACGAGCGAGGCCGACCACGCGCCGGCGGCGCACACGATCGCGTCGGCGGTGATCTCGTCGTGCGCCGTGAACACCCGGCCGCCCAGCGCGTCGAGCCCGGTGACCGGGCAGCCGGTACGCAGCGTGGCGCCCGCCAGCTCGGCCGCCTCGGCGTAGGCGGTGACGATGGCGGTGGTGTCGGAGACGTAGGCCTGCGGTGAGTACGCGGCGGCCAGCAACGGCAGGTCGCCGATGAGCGGATTGTGCTCCCTGGCCTCCTCCACGCTGATCAGGCCCACGTCCACACCGGCGTCCAGCTGGGCCGGCAGGTCGGCCTCGAAGGCCGTCACCTGCTCGGGCTCGCTGAACAACACCAGGTAGCCGACCTGCCGCAACGGCAGCTCGGTTCCCGGCCTGGCCGGGAACGCGCGGTAGGCGTCGAGGCTGCGCACGGCCAGCGCCGAGCTGACGGCGTTGCCGGCGAAGTACGACCGGACCACGTCGGCGGTGGCGCGCGAGGCGCCCGAGCCGAGCGCGCCGCGTTCCAGCAGCATGGTCTCGACCCCGGCCTCCGCCAGGTGGAAGGCGATCGACAGCCCGATCACGCCGCCGCCGATCACCGCCACACACGTGTCACTCATGCCCCCTCCTTCGTCGGTCGCTCGCTCATACCGTCGCCTCCACGCGGCGCAGGCGGTCGCCGGCGTGCCACGGGAACAGGTGCAGGTTCCAGCCGCCCAGGCAGTTGCAGTAGAGCGCCATGTGGGCCATGGCCGAGATGTAGTCCGCATGGCTGTTGAGGCGATCCAGCCCGTCCATGAGCCGCTTGGTGAAGCCCCACAGCGTGTCCAGGCCGCAGTAGCCGAGGAACTCCGCCGGGGTGTGGGCGAGCTGCCGGGTCATCTGGCGCAGCCACGGCAGCGGCATGCCGTCCAGGGCGGCGCGCACGAGACCGCCGTAGCAGCTGTAGCCGAGCGGACGGGTCTCGCCGTTGACGAACAGCAGCGTGGTCAGGACCGTCTCGTAGCTGCCGGCCTGCGACGGGATCCGGCCCGCGTGCAGGTCGACCAGCTCGCGCGGCGGGTTGAGCCAGATGCGCTCGGTCTCGGCGTGCACGTCGGCGATCAGGCCGTTGAGCTCCGGGTCGCCGACGGGCAGCCGGGGCAGATCGTGGCCGCCCGGCTCGCCGGCGCGGCGCACCTCGGCGATGATCGGCTCCTTGGTGGTGTAGACGGACTGCCACACCTCGCGACCGGCCTCGACGAGAGCGTCGAGATCCTCCGGGACGACCTGGCCGATGGGCGTGGCGGTCATCGGCTCGGTCAGCCGGCCGTACTTGATGCCGAGGTGCTGCAGCCGCGAGCAGAACAGTGTCCCGTCAGGGACGGTGCGCCGGTCCACGCGGTAGGCCGCGGGCGCGTGCAGCAGCGAATGGACCGGTGCGACGTGGTACAGGTGATTGCCCGCGACCAGGGCGTGGCCTTGCAGGCTGCGGTACGGCAACGCGTCCCAGAAGCACTGGGCCAGGGCCGGGTTGCGCTGGTCGAGTTCGGCCGCCACGGTGATCCCGAGGGCGGGCCAGGCTATTTCCACACGCTTCGAGTCGTTCACAATTTGTCACTCTAACGTCACGTTTTGTGTCGATTCGGGCGGGGGTGGGCGCTTTACCGGGTCATGACCGCGTCTGGGGGAGCGGTTCAGCCGCCGGTCCACCGGTGCCTGGGCCATGGTGTGACGGCCGGGCCGGACGTCGCGCCGGCGGTGGGCGGAGGGTCGTTAGGGGGCGAGGGCAGAGGGTAGCCGACCTGCTCAAAAGGCGATGACGAGGGGTGGATCCCGATGCGTGCGAGAAAGGTTTACATGACAGCCGGGGAGCGGCAGACGCACCTGGCTGGGAAAGCGGCCGCGGCCGGGATGGGCTTCTGCGCCGGAGCCGCGATCGCCTACCTGTTCGATCCGGCGCGGGGACGCTCCCGCCGGGCCAAGAGCCGCGACAAGGCGGCGCATGCGAGGCACGAGCTGCGTGACGGGCTGGGTGTCCTCCGCCGGGACCTGGCCAATCGCAGCCGCGGCTCGGCCGCCGCCGTGCGCTACCGCGTCGCCGGCCGGTCGGTCGACGACCGCGTGCTCTACGAGCGCGTACGGGCGGAGCTGGGCCGCCACGTCAGCTACCCGCACGCGGTGGAGGTCCACGTCCAGGACCGCGTCGTGAGGCTCGACGGCGACGTGCTCGCCACAGAGGACGAGCGGACCAGGCGGGCGCTCCGGCACATCCCCGGCGTCAAAGGCGTCGAGGCGCACTGGACTCTCTACGATGACGCGGCGCAGTCGCCGCGGCTCCAGGGCGCTGGCAGGCGCCGCGAACCGGTGCCCGAGCTGCTGCAGCAGCAGTGGTCGCCGACCGCCAGGTTCCTGGCCGGCGCGGCCGCCGCCGGCATGATGGCGCTGCCGGGCGGGCTGCCCCGGCCGGTCGTCTGGGCCGTCCGCGGCGCCGGCGCGCTGCTGGCCGCCCGCGCGGCGACGAACCTGCCGCTGCGGCGCCTGACCGGGCTCAAGGCCGGCCGGCACGCCGTCGACATCACGGAGGGCATCTCGATCGACGCGCCTGCCGCGACCGTGTGGTCGCTGGTGAGCGACTACTCGGCCTTCCCCCGCTTCATGCCTGACGTGCTCGAGGTACGCCGCTCCGCCGACGGCCGGACGTCCCACTGGACGATCAGCGGGCCCGCCGGAACGCCGATCCGGTTCGACGCCACCGAGATCAGGCGCGAGGAGGGCCGGGAGATCGCCTGGCAGTCGGCCGAAGGTGAACTCATCGCCCACACCGGCTCGCTGTGCCTGGACGAGCAGCCCGACGGCAGGACCCGCGTCCAGGTGCGGCTCGCCTACAACCCGGTGGCGGGCGCGGCAGGCCACGCCGTGGCGCGGCTGCTGGGCGCGAACCCGGCACGCAAGCTGCGGCAGGACCTGATGTGGCTGCGGTCGTACGCCGAGAGCCGGCGGCAACCTGTCGGCTCGCGCTAGGAGGATGGCCGTGATACGGATCTGAGCGATCGGCGCGTACCCGCAGGGAGTCCGCATGTCCCACCGCAAGACCCGGCTGCCCGGCCTGCTGCCCGAGCAACTGGACGAGGAGCAGGCCGAGGTCTACCGCGCCATCGCGGCCGGGCCGCGGGCGGCGGGGCCGCAGGCGTTCGCCCTCGCCGACGAGCGGGGACGGCTGCGGGGGCCGTTCAACGCGATGTTGCTGAGCCCGCCCGTCGGCCTGGCGTTGCAGGCGGTGGGCACGGCCGTGCGGTACGGCTCGGTCCTGACCGCCCGGATCAGGGAGATGGCGATCCTCACCGTGGCCGCGCACTGGGGCAGCGACTTCGAGCGTGAGGCGCACGAGGCGGTGGGCCGTACGTGTGGCCTCACCGAGTCCGAGCTGGCCGCGCTGCGCGAGGGCCGCTCGGCCGGCCTGGACGACCCCGCGGAGCAGGCCGCCGTGCGCGCCGCGGCCGCGCTGGCCCGCGCGGGCGAGCTCACCGACGAGGAATACGCCCGGGCGGTGGCGGCGCTGGGGGAACGGGGCCTGTTCGAGCTGACGACCCTCGTGGGCTACTACGCCACGCTGGCCATGCAGCTGAGGGTTTTCGCGGGCGAGCACAAGGAGGGCGAGCCGGGCGACCGGGCAGGAGGCGAACCAGACCTCGCCCCCCGTTCTGACGTTCGGCCGGCCGGATGAGCGCGCCCCGGGCTACGGTTCAATGCTGGCGTTGAAGTGCGCCAGGCCCTCGGCGAAGGAGGCCAGCTCCTGCCGGCTCCAGTCCTTCAGCACCGTGGCAAGGCCGCCGAGCCGGAAGTCGCGCTCCGCCGCCACCCGCCGCAGTCCCTCCTCGGTGATGCGGAGCTTGCGCGCCATGCCGCCCTCCGGGTCGGGGATGCGCTCGGCCAGGCCGCCGCGCAGCAGCATGGCCGTCTGCCGGTTGACCGTGGAGGTGTCGAGCGAGAACGCCTGCGCGAGCTGGCCGATCGACATCGGCCCCTCGGCCTCGAGCCGCCTGAGCAGGATGTAGCTGCTGCGTTCGAGCCGTTGCTCGGCGGGGCCGGCGGCGGTCGCCAGCTCCTTGTAGCGGCCGATGAGCATGAGCTCACGCTCGATGTCGGCGATCTCTTCGTGCACCCTGCCTCCCCGTCGGAGGTCGGAACCCCCCTCCCATGTGTATGGTACACATCGCAGGCCGGGCCCATCACGCCGCCGGGTGGCAGGAGGCGGCGGGGGAGCCCGCCAGGACGTCGCGGTAGTGGCCGAGCAGCTCCTCGCAGACGCTTGCCCAGTCGCGCTCGCGCACCGACTCCCTGGCCTGCCGCGCCATGCGGGCACGCAGCCCGGCGTCGGCGGCGAGCGCGGCGACGGCGGCGCGGAGCGCCGACGGCTCGCCGTGCGGATAGAGCAGGCCGTTGACACCGGGTTCGACGAGGTCGAGCGGCCCGCCCGAGTCAGGCGCGACGACGGGCACGCCGGAGGCGAGCGCTTCCTGCACGGCCTGGCAGAAGGTCTCGTTGCTGCCGGTGTGCACGAAGACGTCGAGCGAGGCGAGGACGCGGGACAACTCGGCCCCGGTACGCAGGCCGAAGAACTCCGCCTGCGGCAGCAGCCGCCGCAGCCGCCCCTCCATGGGGCCTGCCCCCACGACGGCCAGCCGGACTCCCGGCAGGTCGGCCAGCGCCGCCAGCAGCTGGGGCTGCTTCTCGGCGGCCAGGCGACCCATGTAGCCGACGATGATCTCGCCGCCAGGGGCGAGCCGGCCGCGCAGACTCCGGCAGCGATGGCCGGGGTGGAAGAGGCCGAGGTCGACGCCGCGCCCCCACAACGCCAGCCGGGGGATGCCGCGGCCGGCCAGCTCGTGCAGGGTCGGCGTGGACGGGGCGAGGGTCCGGGCGGCGCCGCGGTGCATGCGGCGCAGCCAGGACCAGATGATCGCGTCCCCGCCGCGTAGGCCGTACTGGCGGGCGAACCCCGCCAGATCGGTCTGGAACACGGCGACCGTCGGCACGCCGAGGCGGCGCGCGGTGGCCAGCCCGGCCCCGCCGAGCACGGCGGGCGAGGCGAGGTGGACGAGGTCGGGCTTGAAGCCCTCCAGCGTGCGCGCGATGCCGCGGCCGGGCAGGCCGACCCTGACGGAGCGGTAGAACGGCAGCGTGAGGCTGGGGACCGGGTGGACGGGGAAGCCGGCGTACGCGGGGGGAGCGGGATCCGGGGCGATCACCAGGGCGTCGTGCCCGGTGGCGGCCAGGTGGTCAAGGATGCGGCACACCGAGTTCGTGACCCCGTTCACCTGGGGCAGGAACGACTCGGCCACGATGGCGACCCTCATGTCCTGTTTCATCCCGTTCCAGAGCGACGTGCAGGTCACCGGCAGTCGCCCGTTGGGCGAATTCCCCGGCAACCCCATCCCCGTCGGCCTGCGCCCAGAGCTCCCTCGCGATGAGCACAGTGAAGGCGGGCAGGAAGTCCCAGCAGCGCCGCGCCAGCCAGGCGGTGCCCGCGGTGGCCAGCCAGAACGCGCTGGCCCACGCGCTCGGCTCGGCGCCGGTCGGCTCCGGGGCGGGCGGCCGTACGGCGAGGCCGCGTGCGCCTAACTCGGCGGCGGCGAGCCGGGCGAGGCTGCGGTGGCCGCGTTCGCTGGGGTGCATGCGGTCGACACTCCACATGCGCGGCTCGTACAACGCGGGATGCCGGGCGAGGTCGAGGTGCGCGGTCCCGTGGCGGTGGGACAGGCCCGCCACGATCGTGTTGATGACGTGGATGCGCCGGGCGAGGGGGCGGCGCAGCAATGCCGGGATCCGCAACATCAGGCCCGGATCGGGCAGGGTGGCGGTCACCACGGTGACCCGGTCCGCGCTCAGCCGCGTCACCAGGTGCTCCAGATCGGCGGCGATCTCCGCGGGCCGGAAGTCGCTGCGTAGCGTGTCGTTCACGCCGACGAGCACGGTGACGACGGACGGGCGCAGGGCCAGAGCGCGCGGCAGCTGGTCGTGCACGACGTCGTGGACGCGGGCGCCGCAGGTGGCGAGGTTGGTCAACTCGGCGGGGGCCAGCGACTCGGCCAGCAGGCCGGCCCAGCCGCGCCCGGGCACGGAGTCGCCCAGGCCGACCGTGACGGAGTCGCCCAGGGCGACGATGCGGATCATCGCACCTCCGTGTCGATCACGCTGTGCGCCCGCAGGAATCCCTGGACCGCCGCGGGCCAGCCGTACCGTTCGGCCTGAGCGCGCGCCATCGAGCGCCGGGCCGGATCGGACAGGAGGGTCTCGATCGCGTCCGCGTAAGCGGCCGGGTCGTCGCGCACCGCCGCCCCCGCCGGGCCGACGACCTCCGGCAGGGCGCTGTCGCGGGCCACCACGACCGGGGTCCCGCTGGCCATCGCCTCCAGCGCGGCCAGGCCGAACGTCTCCACCGGCCCGGGCGCGATGGCCACGTCCGCGGTGGCGAGCAGCGCGGCCAACTCCTGCCGGTCTGCCACGTGGCCGAGGAAGCGCACCGGCAGCCCCTCGGCCTGGTGCGCGAGCCGGGGCCGCAGCGGCCCGTCCCCGGCCACCACGAGCACCGCGGGCAGGCCCCGGCGGCGCAGCTCCGCCAGGGCCCGGATGGAGCGGTCCGGCCGTTTCTCCGGCGACAGCCGCCCGCAGTGCACCAGCAGCGGCTGACCGGGCGCGGCCAGGCGCGCACGCAGGCCGCGGTCGAAGCGCCCCGGGCCGAACGTGGTGAGGTCCACCCCGAGCGGCACGCGGACCAGGTTCGGCACGCCGAGCCTGGTGAACTCGGCCGCGGCCCAGCCGGTCGTGCACACCACGGTGTCGAAGGCGGCGGCCGTCGCGCGGTTGAGCGGGTCGGCGAGCCGGCCGAGGGGACCGTACAGGCGCAGCAACGCCGACAGGCTCTCGTGCGAGACCATGACCGAGCGCACGCCTGCGGCCCGCGCCCACGCTCCCGTCCACCGCAGCGTGGTGCGGTCGGACACCTCCAGCCGGTCGGGCGCCAGCTCCTCCAGCAGCCGGCGCAGCCTCCGCCGGCCGGTGATGACCCGGTAGCCGCCGAGTCCCGGCACCACGGGGCCGGGCAGGGTGATCACCCTCCCGGCAGGGGTGAGCTCGTCGCCGGCGCTCGCGCCCGGCGTGATCAGAACGGGCTCGTGGCCCGCCGCCGCGTATCCGGCGCCGAGCTCGTGCAGGGCGGTACGCAGCCCGCCCGACGTAGAAGTGACGAAGTTCGCTAACCGAACGATGCGCACACCGGATTGCTTACCGGGCACCCGTCCTAACGTGCTAATTCAGCATGAACCTGTCCATAATGGTGTTCAACGGACGCTCCGCGACCTTGTCGATGACCATCGCGGCGCCCACGGAGAACAGCGCGATCGGCCACGCCACCGGGCCGAGCGGCGTGGAGCCGAAGAAGTGGCTGAGGCCGGGCGTCTGCACGATCGCGGCCAGCGCCACCGCCGAGCCCACGGCGCTCAGCAGCACGGTCCGGTCCCGTCCCGCGGTCTGCACCGTCTGGGCCAGCTGGGTGCCGACCAGCGCGACCAGCCCGACCGTGCGCGCTCGCGCCGGTGTGCCGGTGAACCTGGCCAGCGTCCACCCGATCCCCGCGCCGAGCGACGTGATCACCGCGCGCCGGGCGATGTCACGCGTGAGCGCCTGGCCCAGCGAGCTTTCCGGACCCTCCTGCAACAGGTTCGCCGCCTCCTCGGGCGAGGGGGCGCGCAGCGCGATGGCCAGCGCGGGCGCCAGGTCCGTGAGCATGTTGACCAGCAGCAGCTGCCGGGCCGACAGCGGGGAGGAGCCGGCGGCGAGCGCGCCGAGCAGGGTGAAGCCGATCTCGCCCAGGTTCCCGCCCACCAGGATGGCCAGCGCCTCGCGGACCGAGGCCCACATGGCGCGGCCCTCGGCCAGCGCCGAGACGATGGTCTCCAGCCGGTCGTCGCTCACGACGATGTCGGCGGCGGCCCGCGCCGCCGGGGTGCCGGTGAGGCCCAGCGCGATGCCGACGTCGGCCAGCCGGATCCCGGCGGCGTCGTTGGCGCCGTCGCCCGTCATCGCCACCACCTTGCCGATCCGCTGGAACGAGCGCACGACCCGGACCTTCTGCTCCGGCGTGCAGCGGGCCACCACGTCGACGGAGGGCAGCCGCTCGTCCAGCTCCGTGTCGTCCAGGGCGTCCAGCTCCGCGCCGGTGAGCACCCGTGGCTCGGCCTCGATCAGCTCGGCGGCGATGGCGCTCGCCGTGCTGGGATGATCCCCGGTGATCATGACGATCTGCACGCCGGCCGCGCGCAGGCGGGTCACCGCCGGGCTGGCGGTGTGCCGCACCACGTCGGCCAGGCCGAGCAGCCCGGCGAAGGTCAGGTCGGCCACGTCGCCGTCGTCGAGATCGTCGCGCCCCGTCACCGGGCGTTCGGCCACGGCCAGCACGCGGTGCCCGGAGGCGGCCAGACGCTCGACGTGTTCCTCGACGCGGTGCCGTTCCTTGTCGTCCAGAGGGCGCTCCTGGCCGTTCACCCGCACGCGGGTGCAGCGCGGCAGCACGGTCTCGGGCGCGCCCTTGACGCTGAGCAGCCTGGTCCGCCCATTCTTGCCGAGGGTGGCGTGGAAACCCCTGGACGGCTCGAACGGCAGGGCCGCCAGCTCCCGCCAGCCGTGCACCCCCGTTCTGCGGCTCACCCCGGCGGCCTCGGCGCCGGCGGCGACGGCCGCGTCGGTCAGGTGGCTGTGCTCGCCGTTGCTCTCCCGGCGGGGCGTCGCGCGCAGTCCCGTGGCCAGGACCGTCTCGAGATCGCCCAGCCTGCGCACGGACACCTCGCGACGGGCGTCGCAGACGCGGGTCAGCCGGATCTCACCCGCGGTCAGCGTGCCCGTCTTGTCGAAACACAGCACCTCGACCCGGCCGAGCGCCTCGATGGTCCGCGGATCGCGTACGTGCACGCCGTGCGCCGACAGCCGGCGGGTCGCCGCCAGCTGTGCCGCGCTGACCAGCAGCGGAAGGCCCTCGGGCACCGCGGCCACGGCGAGGCTGACGCCCTCGGCGAGCGCCTGGCGCAGAGGCCGGCCGCGCACCAGGCCGGCCAGCGTCAGCGCCGCCGCCGCACCGCCGGCGATCGGCGTGGTGGCCCGGGTGATCCGCGCCAGCCGGTCGGCCACCCCGCTGCGCGGGGCGCGCTCCTCGGCGGCGGCCAGGGCGCGGCCCGTCTCCGTGGCCTGGCCCACGGCCACCACCACGGCCGTGGCCGTGCCTGCCGCGATCGAGGTGCCCTCGTACAGCATGGAGCGCCGATCGGCCACGTCCCTGGCGAAGATCGGCGCGGCGTTCTTGGTCACGGGGAGGGACTCCCCGGTCAGCGCCGACTCGTCGGCCTCGAGTCCGACCGCCGCCACGATCCGGCAGTCGGCGGGCACCACCTGGCCCGCCGAGAGCACCACCACGTCGCCGGGGACCAGGTCGCGGGCGTCGGCGTCGTGTTCCTCGCCGTGACGCAGGACCCGCGCGCGGACGCGTACGTGCCCGGCCAGCTGGGCCAGCGTGCGCGCGGTGGCCACCCGCTGCACGCCGCCGGCCAGCGCCGACAGCCCCATCACGCCGGACACCAGGGCGGCGTCCACGACAGAGCCCACCGCGGCCGAGCCCACCGCACCGGCCGCGAGCACGGGCGTGAACGGGTTGGCCAGCTCCGCCGCCGTCTCGCGCAGCAGCGACGGCCGCCTGCCGTTGGCGGCGACCGGTGTCCGCCTGCGCGCCGCCTCTGCTTCGCTCAGCCCGTCAGGGCCGGTGTCCAGCTCGCGCAGCACCGTCTCGACCGGCATCGCGTGCCACGGCCGCGGATCGGCCGGAGTGAGGGCGGGCGTCAGCGTGGTACGCCAGGCGCGCCAGGCGCCGTGGCCCATCGACAGGCAGGTCGCGACGTGCATCGCCGTCAGGGCGTTGCCCGCCGAGCGCGGGGCGGGAGAGGTGAGGGCGAACAGGGCGCCCACGCCCGTGCCGCCGCGGGCCAGCCGCACTCCGCCGGCGGCCACCTCGCGGGCCGCCGGGATGGCGGCGATCAGCGCGACCAGAGGCCGCAGGTCGTCGTCGAGCAGCAGATGGGCGCCCCAGGGAGGCGGGGCCGGGGCGCCGGCCGCCGAGCCGGTGCGGACCCCCGGGGTGACCCCGGCTCCACAGTCGGCCTGCGCCAGGGCCTGGGGGTCGGAGGACACCAGCAGCACGCCCGCCCCGCCGGCCTGCAGCTCCCGCACCCGCTCCGCGCCCGCGCCGGGCCGCACGATCACGCGCAACCCGGCCTTGCGCGCGGCCGCCACGGCCGCCTCCGCGTCCGGCGAGCGCTGCCGCGCGGTCTCGGCGCTCGCCTGTTTCTCGCCGTCGCGGGTCAGGGTGAGCCGCCGGCCGCGGGCCCGCAGCCGCCACGGCCCCTCCTCCTGCGCGGCCTCCGGCCGGTCGGGGTCGAACATCCGGTAGAGCCACGTGGCGATCTCCTCATGGTCGGCGCCGGGCGCGGGCCGCACCTCGCCGATCGCACTGCGTGGCGACAGCAGGACGTCCTCGTCGAACACCACCGTGTCGATCCGGTCCAGGCGCCGCAGCGCCGCGCGGTCGGCGATCACCACGCCGCGGCGCGACAACACGAAGCCCAGCTCGGCCGCGAACGTCTCGCGTCCCGCGAACGCCGGCTTGGGCGTGCAGATCATCGCCGTCTGCAGACCGCGCCGGGCGTTCATGCTCAGCAGCGAGCCGACCAGGCCGCCCAGCGGCGCACCGGCGAGCAACTGGTCGGCGTAGCGGTCGGCGGGGCCGGGCGGCAGCGGGACGGGCCGCTCGGCGGGGACCGCGGAGGCGGCGGCCTGCTCCGGCGTCCCGGTCAGGCGCTCGTGCACCGCCTGCCACGCGCTGTCCACGGCGTGGTTCTCCCTGATCTGCACCAGACGCTGGGCCGTGTCGACCACCAGCCCCGTCAGGCCGGGCGCCAGCCCTTTCACGGCGGCGCTCGCCACCGGCAGCCACGTCCTCAGCGCGGGAAGGGGGATCGCGTCGTCGATGGCGTCGCGGAGCCGCGGCAGGTTGTCGACCAACGACACCAGGCCGGCGACCTCCCCGGGCAGCGGGGTGCGGTGGAGGAGCCACTCCACGCCGGTCGCCGCGATGCCGCCCAGGTCCGCCGCCAGGACCAGCCCGGGCGGCGGCTCGGCGGCCACCCGCGACCGGGCCTTGGCCTCCGCCTCCTCCAGCGCGCGCATCAGCTCGGCGGTGTCGGCGGGCGGGTCGTCCAGCGCCACGATCGCCCGGCTCAGCGGCACGTTGACCCGGGCCCACCGCACGCCCGGGACCGCCTGCAGCCTGCCCTCGATCTCGGCCGCCAGGACCGGCTCGCGCAGCAGCTCCAGATGGATGCGGCCCGGATATGTCCAGGTCGAGCGCCCGCCGAGAGCGCCGACCGCGTCCGTCACACGGCGCAAGGTACGAGTGAGGTGTCCGAGCATGGGTGTCCCCGTACCCCGCCAGCCGGGATCAGTCGAGGACGTTCATTAAATCTCCATGAACAACGCCTTTACCGCACGCCCCGGCAGCCCGCTCCGTGCCCAGGCGGAAGCGATCACGTGGCAGGGGGTGGGGACTACAGTGAAAGACGTGGTCACGCGTACGAGCTCCAGCGGACGTCGCCAGTTCCTCACCCGCGGGATCGTCGTGGCCGCGGGCCGGCGAGTGGCCGAGACGGAAGGCGTCGGCGGGCTGACCATCCGGCGGGTCGCGGCCGAACTCGGCGCCGCTCCGATGGCGATCTACCGGCACGTCGCGGACAAGCGGGCGCTCATCCTCGCGTTGCTCGAGGACGTGGCCGAGGGACTGCCGCCGCTGCCGGACGAGGAGGGGACCCCGCAGGAGCGGCTGGTGGCCGCGTTCGCCGCCGTGGACGCCTACCTCGCCCAGCATGCCTGGGTCGTGGAGATCCTGCGCCAGGGCGAGCAGTTCGCGCCGCGGGCCGCCGCCCTGTTCACCTGGACCCTGGACCGCTTCGCCGAGCTGGGCCAGGACGACCGGCAGGGGACCGACGGCTACGCCGCGCTGTGGTGGTACGTCCTCGGCCACCTGTCCTACCTGCCCGGCGTGGCGCCCGAGCGGCGCGCCGCCCGCGAGCAGCTGCTCGCCTCCTCGGTCGACGACCCCGAGCGGGCCCGCCGCGCGCTGCGTTCCTTCGACCACGAGGCCGCCTTCCTGCACGGGCTCCGCGCGCTCGTGGACGCGCTGGCGACCCGCTGAGCAGATCTCTCCCGCCCTCTATTTAGGTTTGCCTAATTTCTGTGTACTTTGTACGCATGACTCAGCCTCCGAAGGCCGGGTGGACCCTGGCCGTGGTCTGCCTGGCCGCGGTTCTGCTCACCCTGGACATCACGATCGTCAACGTCGCCCTCCCCGAGATCGCCGGTGAGCTGCAGGCCCGTCTGGACGGCCTGCAGTGGGCCATCAACGGCTACACGCTCGCGTTCGCCGCCCTGTTGCTCACCGCGGGATCGGTCTCCGACCGCGTCGGCCGCCGCGCGATCTTCACGGCCGGGGTCGCGCTGTTCACCGCCGCCTCCGCGGCCTGCGGGGCGGCCTGGAGCCCGGGCGCGCTGACGGCCTTCCGCATCGCGCAGGGGGTCGGCGGAGCGATGATCATGGGCACCGCGATGGCGCTCATCGCCGGCGCCTATCCGGCGGGCCGCGCCCGGCAGGGCGCCATCGGGGCGTTCTCCGCCGCGGGCGGCGCGGCCGCCGGGCTCGGGCCACTGCTCGGCGGCCTGATGGTGGACACCCTCGGCTGGCGGTGGATCTTCTGGATCAACCTGCCCGTGGGGGCGATCCTGCTGGCCGGGGCGCTGCTGCGGCTGCGCGAGCCGGCCAGGGAGGCACCCTCCGGCCGGATCGACGTGGCCGGCGCCGTGCTGGCCGTCACCATGCTCTTCGCGCTCAACTACGCGCTGATCGCCGGTCCCGGCCAGGGCTGGGGCTCGCCCGGGGTGCTGGCGGCGCTGCTCGCCGGTCTGGTGCTGCTCGGCCTGTTCGTCGCGGTGCAGGCCCGCCGCCCGTACGCCGTGCTGGACGTGCGCCTGTTCCGGATGCCGACGTTCACCGGCGCGGTGCTGCTGACGTTCCTGGCCAGGATCACCAGTTTCGGCATCCTGCCGTACCTGATCCTGTGGCTGCAGGGCATGCTCGGGCACTCTCCGCTGGAGACCGGGCTGCGGCTGCTGGCCCTGACCCTGCCCATCCTGATCGTCGCCCCGCTGGCTGGTCGGCTGGGGGAGCGGATCCCCGCGTCCCGGCTGATGGCCGGGGGCTTCGCGCTGATCGCGATCGCCTTCGTCCTGATGGCCAGGGTGGGGCCGGACAGCTCGTGGCTCGTCGCGCTGCCCGGCTTCGTGCTGCTCGGCGTCGGCGGGGCATTGGCCTTCCCGCCGCTGCTGGGCGTCACGCTCGACGTCGTGCCCCGCGAACGGGCGGGCATGGCCTCGGGCCTGTCCAACACCTTCTTCCCGCTGGGCACGGCCACCGGTGTGGCCGCGTTCGGGGCGATCTTCACGACCCGGATCGGGGCCGAGCTCCCCGGGCAGGCCGCGGTGGTGGCCGGCGGCCGGTTCGACCTGGTGAGCCAGTCCGCCCAGGAGACGGCCAGGAACGCCTTCACCGGCGCGCTGGCCACCACCTGCCTGGTGGCCGCGGCCGCGGGGCTGGCCGGCGTGGCGATCTCGCTGCTGCTCATCCGGGCACGCGACAGCCGGCCGGTCCCCGTGGGGTGAAACCTAGGGAAAGCCCTAGGGCGGCCCCCGAGGCGGCCGCCGCCCGTCCCGTGCCAGCCTGCGGGAATCCGATCCGCGCGGCCGCCCGGCGCCCCTTCCGGCCGGCAGGGCCGCGCCACGACGCCTGGGGGTGGGCAAAGGCATGACCGAGGCATCAGAGACGATGGCGAAGCGGCTGGCCGACGCGGTGGAGTTGCCGGACTTCCTGCGCACGGCGGGCACGTTGACGCTCGCCGACCGGCGCACGCTGGTCCAGCAGGCGCTCGTGCTCATCGAGCAGAACTACGTGCACCTGCCGCTCAAGGCCGCGATGCACGCCGTGAACCCGGTCCAGCGGCTCAGGCTGCTGGCCCAGCGACTCGGCCGGCAGAGCGAGACGGGCATGGATCCGGAGTGGCGCTTCCACCAGGAGCTGTCAGAGATCTTCCACTCGATGCGCGACCTGCACACCAACTACCTGCTGCCGGTGCCGTTCTCCGGCAAGATCGCGTACCTGCCGTACC
This sequence comes from Nonomuraea turcica, assembly GCF_030718205.1. Lineage (GTDB taxonomy): Bacteria > Actinomycetota > Actinomycetes > Streptosporangiales > Streptosporangiaceae > Nonomuraea. Next base: position 311,841 of record NZ_JAUZQF010000005.1, on the reverse strand, counting down.
AGATCGAGGAGTACTTCGAGGGCGACGACCCGCACTACGTGGTGACCAGGGTCGTCGAGGGCTTCTCCGCTCCCGGGTTCGGCCCCGGCGTCGAGGTGACGCACTGGAACGGGGTGCCGATCGAGCGGGCGGTGGCGCTCAACGCGACACGCTTCGCCGGTAGCAACGCGGCGGCGCGGCACTCGCGCGGCCTGCAGTCGCTCACCCTCCGGCCGCTGCGCATCCACGTGCCGCCCGACGAGGACTGGGTGGTGCTCACCTACGTCAACGGCGACGGGATATCCCGGGAGCTGCGGGAGAAGTGGCGCATCACCGACAACGTGCCGCCCTTCGTCGACGCCGACGAGCTCAGCACCGCGGCCGTGGCTCAAGGGCTCGACCTCGGCACGGACGAGATCGGCCGCGCCGTCACGATGTTGTACGTGCCCACGTCGGTCACGGCGCGGGAGTCGCTGGCCTTCGCGGACCTGACGACCGAGCCCGCGGCGCCGGGCGCGGACGTCCCGACGTCCATGCCGGCGGTGTTCCGGGCCAGGAGTGTGGTCACCGCGTCCGGCACGTACGGCCACATCCGCGTGTTCACGTTCAACGTCAACAACCCCGACGGGTTCGTCCGGGAGTTCGTCCGGCTCATCGAGCTGCTGCCGCAGAACGGGCTCATCGTGGACGTGCGCGGCAACGGCGGCGGGCACATCTTCGCCAGCGAGTTCCTCCTGCAGACGCTCACCCCCCACCCGATCTCCCCGGAGCCGACGCAGTTCATCGCGACGCCGCTCAACCTGCGGATCTGCGGGCAGCACAAGAACAACCCGACCGGCCAGATCGACCTCACGCCGTGGTGCAGGTCGATGGAGCAGGCGCTGGAGACGGGCGCCGTCTACTCCGGCGGCTTCACCATCACGCCCGCCGACGGGGCCAACGCCGTCGGCCAGCGCTACCACGGCCCCGTCGTTCTGATCACCGACGCCCGCTGTTACTCGGCGACCGACATCTTCGCCGCCGGCTTCCAGGACCACAAGATCGGCCCCGTCCTCGGCGTGGACGGCAACACCGGCGCCGGCGGCGCCAACGTGTGGACGCACCAGTTGCTCACCACGCTGCTGGAGCTGCCGGAACCGGCCGCGGACACGCCGTACAGGCCGCTGGCGGGGCAGGCGAACATGCGGGTGTCGATCCGGCGCACCCTGCGCGTGCACGACCTCGCGGGCACCCCCGTCGAGGACCTCGGCGTCGTGCCCGACCAGCGGCACCGCATGACGCGCAGGGACGTGCTCCAGGGCAACGCGGACCTACTCGAACGGGCCGGGCAGCTGCTGGCCGGCCGGCCGGTGCGCCGCCTCGAGGCGCAGGTGGCCGCGGCGAGCGGCGAGCTGACCCTGCGGAGCCGGCTCGTGGACCGGGCCGACGTCTACCTCGACGGCCGGCCGCGGCTGTCGGTGGACCTGGCGCAGGAGTCCGTGACGTTCCCCGTCCCGGGGATCGGCGCCGCCCAGGTGGTCCGTGTCGAGGGTTATAAGGAAGGGGAGCTCGTCGCGGCCCGCACGATCGTCCGCTGACCCCGCCTACACGCGCAGCAGCGACGGCCAGGTCTTGGGCCCGACGACGCCGTCCTCGTCGAGGCCCTCGGCCTGCTGGAACCCGCGGACGAGCTCGACCAGGCCGGTGTCGCAGCGGGTGGACGTCAACCAGCCCTCGAGCCCGTCCTGGACGCCGGCGTAGGCGGCCCGCGGCACGTGACCGCGGGCGAACAGGCAGCCTCTGACCGTCTTGACGTCGACGTTGTCGTCACCGAGGCGGATCAGCGGCAGGTTCTTCACGATGGTCTCCGTCCAGGATGGGTCCGGGTCGCCCTTGATGATGGCGGCGACGGACGCCCGGAAGTCGTTCATGTCGAGGGAGTGCGGGTCCGGTTTGGCGGTGTTGACCTCCCGGTGCGCCTTCACCCGGGAGGCCGGCAGCCCGAACTCGCGGCACAGCTCCGCGCACAGCCGGATGTAGGCCTCGACCTGCGCCGCGGGCCACGGCTGGACGCCGTTGTTCTCCGCCTCGATGCCGATCGAGCTGGAGTTGTCGTGCCGCGGGGAGGTCGACGGGGCGTTGTGCCAGCATCGTCCGGCGGCGATGACGTAGATCCGCCCGGACCTGCCGAGCCCGAAGTGCGACAGCGGCCCGTCCAGTCCGGGGCGGCCGTCGCGCACCACGGCCAGCGACGGGTAGTCGCCGCCGGCCGGCGGGCCCGCGGTGTGGTGACAGACGATGCCCTGCACCTCGGGCTGCGGCCCGTGACCGCGGGTCTTCCATCCGGCCACTTCGGTCACCGGTCCGCCGGTGCGGCGGGCGACGTCGGCGAGCTGGGTCAGGAACGGCATGATCAGGAACCTTCATCGCAATCGTCGCGGGCAGTTGCTTACAGATCTTTAGCATGCCCTATCTCTGCGTGATCGCGAGAATCGGGGCGATCTTATGCCGACACCGTGATGACGACCTTGCCCGGGGCGCGGCCCTCTTCCTGATACCTGATGGCCGCGGGGATCTCCTCGAACGGGTACTGCCGGTCGATGACCGGGCTGACCTGGCCGTCCTCGATGAGTCCGGTCAGCGTGACGAGGTTGCGCCTGTTCTGCTCCGCCGTGCACCCGACCACGTCCGTCAGCACCACCTTGTGGGGCAGGAACATACCGGCCGCCAGCGTGGCGAACATCCGCCCCGCCGGCTGGAACCAGCGGCCGGCGGGCCCGCCGACCAGGACGTGGATGCCCTTGGGCTTCAGGACCCGCCGGTAGGCCGACGCGCGCCGGCTGCACGCGTTGTCCACCACGAGGTCGAAGTGGCGGCCGAGCCGGGTGAAGTCCTCCTTGGTGTAGTCGACGACCTCGTCGGCGCCGAGTGAGCGGACCAGGTCCACGTTCCTGTGGCTGCAGACGCCGGTGACGTGCGCGCCGAAGGCCTTGGCGAGCTGCACGGCGAACGTCCCCACGCCGCCCGAGGCCCCGTTGACCAGGACCCGCTGCCCGGGCTGGAGCCTGCCGTCGTCGCGGACGGCCAGCAGCGCGGTGCCGGCCGCCAGCGGCACCGCGGCCGCCTCCTCGAACGACAGGTTCCGCGGCTTCGGCGCCAGCTCGGCCGCCTCGACGCGGACGTACTCGCCGAACCCGCCCTGCTTGGACATCGCGAACACCTCGTCGCCGGGCGCGAACTCGGTGACGTTCTTCCCGACCGCCTCGACCTCGCCGGCCACGTCGGCGCCGAGGATCGGGATCGACGGCTTGCGCAGCCCGAGGCCGCCGGGCATGACCCGCGCGACGTACGGCTCCCCGCGCATCCCGTGCCAGTCGTAGGGCTGGACGGACGTGGCGCGCACTCGCACCAGCACCTCGCCGGGGCCGGGCTCGGGCCGGTCGACGTCCATGAGCTTGAGCGCGGCGGGCGGGCCGTACGTGCGTAGAACGAAAGCCTTCATCACATTCCTCCTCCGGGAGCGGTTGAACGTCAGTGTCGCCAAGACCCGCCCCCGGTCCAACGGCCGAAAGTACGACCTCCTCGGTGGCCGATAGGCCAGGCCGGCCGAGCCGTTCCGCCGATGAACCGCGACCGCCCCGGCGGCCACGATCGAGGCATGACCCTCCAGACCACCAGGACACGCCGCCCGGCCACCAGGGCAGGATGGCTCCTTCCCGCCGGGCTCATCGTTCTCAGCTTCGTTCCCGTGCTCGCCGGCGCCGTCCGGCTGACCGAGCTGGCCGGCGGCGCCGACGTCACGCCCGCGAACGCGCGGTTCGTCGCCATGCCGCTGCCGGTGATGCTGCACATCGTCGCCGCCAGCCTGTACAGCGTCCTGGGGGCGTTCCAGTTCGGCCGCGTCCGGCGGCGCTGGCACCGCCCGGCGGGGCGGATCCTCATCCCCGCCGGGCTCGTCACGGCGCTGTCCGGCCTGTGGATGACCCTGTTCCTGGCCCGCCCGCCCGGCGACGGCGATCTGCTGGCCGCCTTCCGGCTCGTGTTCGGCACGACGATGGCCGTCTCCCTCGTGCTCGGCCTGGCCGCGATCCTGCGCCGGGACATCGCCGGGCACCGCGCCTGGATGACCCGCGCCTACGCGATCGGCATGGGCGCCGGCACGCAGGCGGTGACCCAGGCCGTCTGGCTCATCGTCCACGGCGGTGAGCAGGACGAGGTCACCCGTGCGCTGCTCCTGGCCGCCGGCTGGGTGATCAACCTTGCCGTCGCCGAAGGGATCATCCGCCGCAGGCGGCGGCGGTCCCGGGTCAGTGCTTGACGCGGTTGGTCTCGTACGCCCACATCGCGATCTCCACGCGGTTGCGCACGCCGAGCTTGGTCATCAGGCTCGCGACGTGGCTTTTGACCGTACTGAGTGAGATGTGCAGCTCGGCGGCTATCTCGCTGTTGGTCCGCCCGCGTGCCACGGTGAGCAGGATCTGCTCCTCCCGGTCCGTGAGCGCCTCGATGGGCTGCGCAAGCGGCGCGGCCGGCCCGGCGCCGGCGAAGGTGCCCAGCAGCCGCGCGGTGATGCTCGGCGCGATCAGTGCGTCGCCGCCCGCGGCCGCCCGGATGGCCTGGGCCAGCAGCTGCGGACCCGCGTCCTTGAGCAGGAAGCCCCGGGCGCCCGCCCGCAGCGCCTCGTAGACGTATTCGTCCAGGTCGAACGTGGTGATGACCACCACGGCGAGCGGGTCGCCGACGTCCGGGCCCGCCAGCAGGCGGGTGGCGTCGATGCCGTTGAGGTGAGGCATGCGGATGTCGAACAGGCACACGTCGGGGCGCAGCCGCCGGGCGAGCTCGACGGCCCGCCGCCCGTCGCCCGCCTCGCCGACGACCTCGATGTCCGGCTGGGCGTCGAGGATCATCCTGAGCCCGGTGCGGGCGATCTCCTGGTCGTCGGCCACGACCACCGTGATGTTCCTGTCGGGGATGGTGTTGCTCATGTCACCGCCCCGGTGCGGGGCAGCACGGCCGTCACGGTCCAGCCCCGGCCCGGGTTCGGGCCTGCCTCGCAGCTGCCGCCGAGCAGGCCGGCGCGTTCGATCATGCCGATGAGCCCGTATCCCGCCGACGAGATCGTATGCGTGGAGCTGTTGTCGCCGTCGTCGCTCACCCGCAGGCGCACCGAGGTGTCGTCGGCGGCCACGCTCACCTCGATGCGCGTGGCGTGCCGCGCGTGCCGCCTGGCGTTGGTGACCGACTCCTGCGCGATGCGGTAGATCGCGGCGCCGATCGACGGCGGCAGGCTGTCGAGGTCGCCGCGGATCTCCACGTCGACGGACGGGCCGACGCGGCCCTGGCCGGCGAGCTGGGCGAGATCGGCGATGTGCTTGCCGGGGGCCAGCTCCGCGGGCTCGTGCCTGCGCAGGACCCGGACCATGGCCCGCATCTCGGCCAGCGTGCGCGACGCCTCGGCCTCGATCACGCGCAGCGCCTCGGTGGCGGCGCCGGGATGCGTGGCCGCCGTCGCCAGGCCCGCCTGGGCGCGGATGGCCATCGCCGAGACGTGATGGGCGACGGTGTCGTGCAGATCGCGGGCCAGCTGTTCGCGTTCGAGCAGTTTGACCTGGTCGAGCTCGCGCATCCTGGCCCGCGACCGGAACCGGAAGGCCACGCCCAGGGCGAAGGAGGAGACCATCACGGCGAACGCGCCGATCATGTCGGCGGGGGCGGCGATGCGGCCGGCGGCCACCGACATCGAGACCGCGGCCAGCATGATGGCGAACCCGATCGCGACCTCGCGCCCCGACCCCCACCGGAACAACGCGTACAGCGCCACCAGCACGTAGGCCATCGTGTACATCTCGATGGCCGCGCCACCGGTGAACAACGGCGCCAGGCTCGTGGCGGCGAAAATGATCAGGACCATCAGCAGCGGCCTGGTGCGGCGCCACAACAACGTGAACACCAGCCCGACGGTGACGGTGACCGACAGGGCCCGCCAGGAAAGGTCCGGCCGCATGACCCCTTCGAGCACCGCGACCGGCACGAGCACTCCTACGAGCGCCCAGTCCCGCCACACCCTCCGTGGAGGGTTGGGGGCACGTGGCTCGTTCCATAAGGAGCGGAGAAGACCGTGCACTCCATCATGCTATCGAGACCCCGCACCGGCCTTCGCCTGCTGGGCGGGGCTCTCGCGGCCACAGGCGTAGGCCACGGCGCGGTCCGGTCCGAGCCGCTCACCGGCGCGGAACGCCCCCGAGAACGCCCGCCTGCCCAGCGCCAGGCACGCCTGCTGCTCGCAGCGCTCGTGCCAGACGGCGTGGTAACTCAGCCGCTCCGGCGCGGCGCCCATCACCCGCCACAACACATGCGCGGCACCCAGCAGCTCCGCCGCCCGCTCATGCTCCCCGCGCCCGCCCGCCGCCCACGCCAGCACCTCCAGGCACTGGGTGAGGCACCATCGGTCGCCGATCTCGCCGGCGAACTCGGTGGCCGCCGTCACCAGCTCCTCCGCCCGCGAGCAGTCGCCCAGATTCCACCGCGCGACGCCGAGCGACATCTGGGCGTAGGCGCGGGAGACCAGAGCGTGATGCCGCTCGCACAGGTCCAGCAGCTCCTCGCCGAACTCGGCGGCCTGGCGGGGGTCCTCGCTGGAGCCGTACGCGGCGGCGAAGTACAGGCTGTACAGCACGCCGTCCAGGTCCTCCATGGCCCGGTGGAGCGCCAGGGACTCGCGCAGCAACTCCAGACCCCGGCGGCCGTCGCCGGTGGAGAACGCGGCCACGCCCTCGGCCATGAGCGCGCGCGGCAGGATCCGGTCGTTCCCGGCTTGACATGCGAGGTCACGGCACTCCCCGAGCCGCGGCCCGGCCGCCGCCACGTCGCCTTGGCGCAGCGCGAGCAGGCCGCACGCCCACAGCGCCTGCCCTCGCGTGCTGGTGCCGTCCGGCACCAGTCTCAGGCCGCGTTCCAGCCAGTAGCGGCCCTCGGTGAGCGAGCCGGCCAGCAGCCAGTAGCACCACATCGCCGACGCGGTGCCCAGCCCGACGGGTGCGAGCGCGGGCTCGCACATGCACGCGTCGAGCGCCGCCCGCAGGTTGGGCAGCTCCCCGCGCAGCAGGTGGTAACGCTCGAGCTGGTCGGGAACCAGCCGGTCGATGCGGTGCCGCTCCACCAGCTCCCGGTAGTGGCGGACGTAGCGGGAGCGCAGGAGCCGCCGGTCGGCGGCAGGCAGCCGCTCGCTCCCGTACGCGCGCAGGCTCTCCAGCATGCGGTACCTGAGCCTGCCCTCCCGCAGCTCGCCGGCCACGACGGACTTGTCCACCAACCCGGCCAGCAGGTCGAGCACCTCCATGTCGTCGATGCCGTCGCCGGCGCACACCGACTCGGCGGTGTCCAGATCGACCCCGCCGGGGAACATCGACAGCCGTGACCACAACCGCCGCTCCCCGGCCGAGCACAGGCCGAAGCTCCAGTCCATGGTGGCGCGCAGCGTGCGATGGCGCGGCGGCACGGAAGGGGCGTCGGCCGCCAGCACGTCGATGCGCTCGTCGAGCTCGCGCGCCAGGTCCTCCAGCGTCGAGGTGCGCAGCCGGGCCGCGGCCAGCTCGATGGCGAGGGGGATGCCCTCCAGCCGCCGGGCCAGCCGCACCACCCACGCCTTGTTGCCCGGGTGCAGCGAGAAGCCGGGCACGGCCCGCGCCGCGCGCTCCACGAACAGGCGGACGGCGTCGTGGCGGGCGGTCTCCCGCAACCCGCGCCCGGGGTGTGGCACGGGCAGTGTGGGGACGGGCAGCACCTGCTCGCCGTACACGCCCAGGGTCCGCCTGCTGGTCGCCAGGATGCGCAGCCGGGGAGCGGAGCGCAGCAGCCGGTCGACGAGGCGGGCGCAGGCCTCGTGCACGTGCTCGCAGTTGTCGAACACGAGTAGCATCCGCTGGTCCGACACGTAGTCGATGATCACCTTCACCGGATCGGGCCCGGCGTCGCGCAGCCCCAGCGCCGCGGCGACCGTCGGCTCGAGAAGCTCGCCGGTCTCCAGGGAGGCCAGCTCCACGACCTCCACCCCGTCACGGAAACTGCCCCGGAGAGTCTCGGCGAGCTTGAGCGCCAGGCGGGTCTTGCCGACGCCGCCCGGGCCGGTCAGGGTGAGCAGCCGGCTCGAGGCCAGCATGCGCCGGGATTCGCACAATTCACGCCTGCGCCCGACAAAGCTGGATTTGTCCGTCAATAGGCTGGCGGTCATGACGAGCTCCCGGAACGGTCCTGCTCGTAGACCCAGGCGGCGATCTGGGTCCGCGAGGTGAACCCGAGCTTGCACAGGATGTGCTCCACGTGCGCCTCGGCGGTGCGCTGCGCGATCACCAGGTGGGCCGCGATCTCCTTGTTGCTCTTGCCCTGGGCGACGAGCGCGGCGATCTCCCGCTCCCGCCGGGTCAGCGGCGAGGCCTCGCGCGCCTGCTCGTCCCGCGGGGCGGCGCGGCCTATGGCGTAGGCGAGCGCCTCGGCGCAGCTCATCTCGGTGCCCTTGCGGAAGGCCGCGTCGAAGTCGCGCGCGCCCAGGCGTTCGCGCGCCACCGTCTCGGCGCTCTCGTGGAAGCCGGAGAGGTAGCCGAACAGCGGCCCGCCGAACGAGCGCCAGCTCTCCTGAGAGGCCCCGAGCAGCACCGCGGCCCGCTCGGCCTCGTCCTCGGCGGCCATCCAGGCCAGCGCCTCCATGCACAGCGCGATGCCCAGGCGGTCGTCGAAGGGCTGCTTGAGCCGGATGGCCTCGCGCTCCATCTCGACCGCCCGCGCCGTGTCGCCCTGCTTCCACGTCTCGATCCCGAACACCCACAGCGTGTACGACCGGAACCAGTGCTCGTTCTGGACCTCGCAGATCGTCAGGCACTCCTTGTAGAGGTCCGCGGCCTGCTCGGGGTGGCCCAGCAGGGAGTGCGCGGTGGCCAGGTACATCATCGCGTTGACCACGCCCATCTGGTCGTCCGAGGCGCGGTGGGCCTCGATGGCCTCGCCGAGGAGGGTCACGGCCGGGGACGGGTCGCGCTGGATCAGGGCCGCGAGGCCGCAGACGTAGGCCGCGCCGGCGAGGACCAGCGCGTCCCCATGCCGGTCGCCCAGATCCTTGCTCTCATCCAGCATCGCCGTGGCCACGCCGAAGTCGCTCTGCAGGACCGCGAGCCTGGCGTTGACCAGCAGGGCCCTGGCACGTGCGGCGGTGGGCGCCGGCTCGGCCGCGAGCAGCCGGTCGAGCCAGCTGCGTCCCTCGCGCAGCGCGCCGGCCGCGATCCAGTAGAACCGCAGCGCCGCGGCGATGACCAGGCCGGCCTCCGCCTCGCCGGGCGTGGTGAGGCAGTAGTCCATGGCCGTGCGGAGGTTGCCGTGCTCGGCACGCAGGCGGGCGAACCAGGCCACCTGGTCGGGGCCGTACCATCCCTCCTGCGCGCGGAGGGCGAGGTCCCGGTACCAGTCGCGGTGGCGGGCCTTCAGCTCCGCCTCTTCGCCCGACTCCCGCAGCCGCTCGCGGCCGTACTGGCGGATCGTCTCCAGCAGCCGGTACCTGACGCCGTTCTGCTGCTCCTCGCGCGCCAGCACGGACTTGTCCACCAGGCCGTTCACCAGGTCGATGATCTCCTCGACGGCGATGCCGTTCCCGCCGCAGACCTGCTCGGCCGCCTCCAGGTCCAGGCCGCCGGAGAACACCGAGAGCCGGCTCCAGAGCAGCTGCTCCTGCTCGGTGCACAGAGCGTGGCTCCAGTCGATCAGCGCCCGCAGCGTCTGCTGGCGCGGCAGCGCGGTCCGCGCCCCTGTCGTGAGCAGGCGGAAGCGGTCGTCCAGCCGGGCCAGCAGCTGCTGTACGGAGATGGCCCGCAGCCGGACGGCGGCCAGCTCGATCGCCAGCGGCATGCCGTCCAGCCGCCGGCAGATCCACGCCACGCTCTCCCTGTTGGCGTCGGTGACCTCGAAGCCGGGCAGCACGGCCTTGGCCCGCTCGGCGAACAGCCGCACCGCGTCGGACCGCCCCATCGCCTCGGCCGACGGCCCCGCCCCGTCGGCGTCCGGCACCGACATCGTCGGCAACGGCATCGTCCGCTCGCCGGCGACGCCCAGCGCCTGCCGGCTGGTGGCCAGGATCCGCAGGCCGGGGGCCGCGCGCATCAGCGTGTCGACCATGGCCGCGCACTCGTCCAGGAGGTGCTCGCAATTGTCCAGGAGCACGAGCATCTCCTTGTCCCGCAGGTGGTCGACGAGCACCTCGATCGGGGGGCGTACGGAACGGTCCTGGATCTCCAGCTTCTCCATGACAGTCGGGACGAGAAGCAGGGGGCTCTCCAGCGCGGCGAGCTCGATCAGCCACACGCCCGCGTGGAAGGCGCGCCGCAGGTCGGACCCGACGCGCAGGGCCAGCCGGGACTTGCCGACGCCTCCCACGCCGACCAGCGTCACCAGCCTGGCCTCGGACAGCAGCCGTTTGACCTCGGCTATTTCGTGCCGGCGGCCCACGAAGGTGTTGAGCTCCGCCGGCAGACCGCCCGAGACGTGCGGCGCGGCCATGGTCATGATTGCTCCAACGACTCAGGCGCCCGGGTCACCATGCCGTGTGCCGAGCCCCACAACCCAGATTATGTCCGGGCCGTTTTACGGATCTCTCCCCTCGGTAAAACCCTGGTCGTGGTCAGGTATTGAGCGCGGAATGACGGCGGCTGTACGCGAAGTAGATGATCAGCCCCAGCGCGAACCACACGGCGAAGCGCAGCCAGGTCACCGGGTCCAGGAAGGTGATCAGCCAGAGGGAGAAGAGCACGCCGATGCCCGGCACCACGGGCATGCCGGGTGTGCGGAACTCCCGGTGCAGGTCGGGTCGGCGGTAGCGGAGCACGATCACGGCCGCGCACACCACCACGAAGGCCAGCAGGATGCCGATGTTGGTCAGCTCGGCCGCCTCCCTGATGGGCAGGAACCCGGCGATCAGCGCCGAGGCGACGCCCACGATCCAGGTGACGCGCGTGGGCACCCTCCGTACCGGATGCAGCCGGGCGAACCACAGGGGCAGCAGCCCGTCCCTGCTCATGGAGAACCACACCCGGGTGACGCCCAGCATGAACGTGAACATGACGGTCAGGATGCCGATGACGGCGCCCGCCGCGATCAGCGTGGCCAGGCCGGACAGGCCGGCGGCGGCGAACGCCGAGGAGAATCCGCTCTCCGGGTCTATGTCCCGGTAGTTCTGCATGCCGGTGAGGACGAGCGTCGCGAGCACGTACAGGACCATGGAAATGGCCAGGGAGTAGACGATGGCCTTGGGCATGTGCCGCCGGGCGTCCTTGGACTCCTCGGCGGCGGTGCTCATCGCGTCGTAGCCGAAGACGGCGAAGAACACGGTGGCCGCGCCGGTGATGGCCCCGCTGACGCCGAAGGGGAAGAACGGCGTGTAGTTGGCCGGGTCGATGAAGAAGAACCCGACCCCGATCACCAGCAGCACCACGGCCACCTTGATCGCGACCACGAACGTCTCGAACCTGGCGGCCGCCTTGATGCCCAGGTTCAGCAGGAAGGCGATCAGCAGGCAGAGCAGCACCGCGAACAGGTCCACCACGCGCCCGTCTCCGGTTCCAGGCGCGCCGAGCATCCACGGCGGCAGGGTGATACCCAACTGCTGCACCAGAAAGCCAAAATATCCGGATATGCCGATGCCGACGACGGCGACGATGGCCGTGTACTCCAGCAACAGATCCCATCCGATGAACCAGCCCACGACCTCGCCGAGCACCGCGTAGCCGTAGGTGTAGGCGGACCCGGCCTTCGGGATCATGCCGGCGAACTCGGCGTAGGAGAAGGCCGCCGCCGCGCTGGCCACCCCGGCCAGGAGGAACGACACGAGCACGGCCGGCCCCGCCGTCTGGTTGGCCACCGCCCCGGCCAGGGCGAAGATGCCCGCGCCGATGATGCCGCCGATGCCGATCGCGGTGAGCTGCCACAACCCGAGCGCCCGGGACAGCTCACCCTCGTGCTCCTCCGCGATCTGCTCGACCGGCTTCCGGCGGAACACGCTCTGCGACGAAACCATCACGGCCTCCTTGCTCCCGCAGGTCTCCTCTCGGGCCCCTTTCCTGTACGGCCCGCGCCATACTGCCCGCGCTCGGGATTTGACGACTTCCAGAACGTGGTTTCGCGGCCCTCCGGCGGGCACCTGTGAACGCATGGATCGCACGGATCTGGAACGGCGGACCGTCAAGGCCGGCAGCTGGCCCATGACCGGCTGGCGGCGCGTCCCTCCGGGAGGGCGGCACAGCACGCCGGTCGTCTGCGTGCACGGGGCCGGCGTGTCCAGCAGGGAGCTGCGGCCGCTGGTGGCGGCGCTGGGGGAGCACCTGCCGGCCTGGACCGTGGACCTGCCGGGCTTCGGGGAGAGCGCGAAACCGCCTCACCCGCTCGACCTGCTCGGGCTCACCGACGCCCTGGTCTCCTGGCTCGAGGCCGAGGAGCTGCCGCCCGCCTGCCTGGTGGGCTGTTCGTTCGGCTGCCAGCTCGCCGTGGACGCGGCGGTGCGCCACCCGGAGCGCGTGCGCTCGCTCGTCCTCGTCGGGCCGACCGTGGATCCCCGGGCGCGCTCCTGGCCGCGCGTGATCGGCAGGTGGCTGCGCAACTCCGTGCGGGAGAGCCCACACATGGCGCCGCTCAACGTCGCCGACTACCGGGACGCGGGGCTCCTGCGGGTCGTCGCCACGTTCCAGGAGGCGATGCGCGACCGCCCCGAGGACAAGCTGCCCCGCGTCGCTGTGTCCGTGCCGCACATGATCCCGTTCCGCGGGCCGCAGGCCCTGGTGCCGATGATCACGGACTTCGCGTGAGGCTCGCGGGGAGCGGCCGGCCGCCCGCCAGGGCGGCGAATAGCTCCTCCCAGAGCGGCATCACGACCTGCGGCGTGTAGGCGTGCGCCGTCTCCGCCGCGGCGGCGCCCAGGCGCGTGCGCAACTCGCGGTCACTCATCAGCCGAGCGAGGGCCTCGCCCAGCTTCTCGACGTCGCGCGGCGGCACCAGCAGCCCGTCCCGGCCGGGCGTCAGCACGTCCGCGGGTCCCGTGGGGCAGTCGAAGGCGACGATCGGCAGGGCGTGGCCCATCGCCTCGATCATCGCCATCGGCAGCCCTTCGATCCGCGAGCTGAGGGCGTAGATGGACGCTTTGGCCAGCTCCTCGTGGATGCGGTCGGTGCGGCCCATGAGCCGGATCCGCCCGCCCATGCCGTGCTCGTCGATCCGCTCCTGCAGGCGCTGCTGCGACGGTCCCGTGCCGAAGATCCGCACCGTCCACTCCGGGTAGGCGTCCGCGACCGCGGCGAACGCCGGGATGAGCATGTCGAAGCCCTTCTGCGGCACCAGGCGGCCGACCGCGATCACGGCCGGGTTGCTCTGGTCGGAGTGCTTGCGGTGCTCCATGTGCACGGCGTTCGGGATGCGCACGATCGGCGCTCCGGGGCTCAGCAGCGCCCGGTACTCGGCCCGGCTGGTCTCGGTCAGCACCGTGATCGCGTCGAAGCGGCGGTAGTGGCGGGCGATCTGCTCGCGTACGGCCGGGTGGTAGGCGGCCAGGTTCATGTGCTCCTGCGCCACCCGGATGACCTTGCGGGAGGCGCGGCGGGCCGAGATCAGGTTCAGCGCCGGGCGGGTGGTGACCAGGATGCCGTCGGTCAGCGAGGACACGTAGTCCATGACCGTGGCCTCCACACGTTCGGTGAAGTACTCGGCGGCGAACTCGCCGTACGGCACGATCTTGCCGCGGGCCCGCCGCCACACCTTGCGGGCCAGCGAATCGGAGGCCACCCCGTCGCGCTGGTCCACCAGCGCCGACAGCCGCACCCGCGGGTCGATGGCGAACTGCGGCTTGGTGCGCCGCCGCACCACGCTGACGATCTCGACGTCGTGGCCCGCCTCGGCCATCGCTCCGGCCTGGTTGACCACCGTGCGGATGGTGCCGCCCATGCCGTAGGCGTGCAGCAGCATGTACCGGATCTTCACGTCTGGTACTCCCACTTCATGAAGGGTGAGAGTACTGGCCTTTTCTGGGGATTGACTGGGAACCGAACACCCCGGTCTTCATGGACGCGGCGCCCTGTTACATCGATTTATTCTCGCCCTCATCGGCGGGCAACGTCATCGAACGCATCCTGGGGCACACGTACCAACCGGATGGGTGACATGACACACCTCGCAGACCATTCGGTCATCCCCCAGAATCCGCTCGACGACGTCGCCCGCACCACCGACTCCACCTTCTCCCGCCTGCTGAGATTCGCGCTGGCCAACCTGCGGCGAAGACCCGAGCGCGCGCTGCTGTCCGTGCTCGGCATCGGCCTGGCGATCGCCGCGGTCGTCGTGGTCCGCACGATCGCCGCCGGCCACCAGGACGCGGGCGTCGCCGCGGTCGCGCGAGCGGTCGACGGCGCCCCCTACTGGGTGGTCCCGGCCGGCGGCGTCGGGTACGACTCCGGCGCGCTCGCCGCCGCCGGACACCTGCCCCCGATCACCGTGCCGCCCGGCTGGACCTTCCACGCCGCCCCTGAAGGGTGGGCGACCATCACCACCGACGCGACCCCGGACGAGGTCGCCGCCGCCACCGGGCTGCGCGTGGTCTCCGACCCCGCCATCGCCCCCGCCCCCGGCGAGGGCGGGCTCGTCTACGCCACCGAAGAGCAGGGAGGGCGCGGGTCGTTCGTCGGATTCGACCAGAAATACGCGGCGCTGCTCGGCGGGCAGGTCGAGTCCTCCGTGCTCGGCCTGATCGGGCAGGCGGGCCTGGTCCTCGGCTTCGTGATCGCCGTCACCGGCTTCATGGCTTCCGTGCAGGAGCGGCGGCGCGAGTTCGGGATCATGTCCAGCGTCGGCCTGTCCGACGAGGTCCTCTACTTCTTCATGGTCGAGTCGCTGCTCGTGTTCGCCGCCGCGTACCTGTTCGGGGTGCTGGCCGGGGGCGCGGTCGTGGCCGTGCTGCTGCCGGCGTTCTTCGGGCTCGCGGCCTGGCTGACGGCGGCCGGGCTGGTGGCCATGTACCTGCCCGCGCTCGGCATCGTGGCCGCGCTCGTGCCCGTCCACCGGCTGCTCCAGCAGCGGCCGGTCGCGCTGCTCGTGGAGCACGCGTGAAGCGGGGCCTGGCGTACGGGCTGCTGGCCGTCCGCCGCAGGAGCCGGCTCCTGGCACTGCCCGCCGCGACCGTCGCGACCGGGGCGTTCCTGCTCGTGCTCGTCATGGGGCTGCTCCCGGGGCTGCGTGCGCAGGCGTTCGGCGACATGAGCCGGGCCTCGGTCGTCATCGCCGTGCTCGTCCTGCTGGTCGGGGCCGTTGAGGTGGCCATCGCGGCCACCCGGTCGGTGGTGCAGCGCACCAGGGAGATCGGCGTGCTCAACGCGTTCGGTGTGCCGTACCGGGCGATCGTGTGGGGGCTGCTCGCCGAGCCGGTCGCCATCGCGGCCTCGGGAGCGGCCGCGGGGGCGCTGCTCGGGCTCGCCGCGACGGCGGGCCTGGCGCTGACCGGGCCGGCCGACGTGCCGTTCCTGCCGGGAGTCGCGCTGCTCGGAGCGCTCGCCGCGGTCTGCGCCTCCACCCTGGCGGCCGCCGCGGCCAGCGCCGTGCCCGCCTGGCGGGCGGCCCGCCGGCCGCCGCTCGCCTCGCTCACCGACTGAAAGGACGACAACCTGTGGCGACCGTACAGGTGGAGAACGCCTGGAAGCTGTTCCAGGTCGGCGACGAGGTGGTCCGCGCCGTCGTGGACGTCAGCCTGACGGCCTCGGAAGGCGAGTTCGTCGCGCTGATGGGGCCGAGCGGGAGCGGCAAGTCCACGCTGCTGCACCTGCTCGGCGGCCTGGACCGGCCCACCAAGGGCGAGATCCGCATCGCCGGGCAGCCGACGACCAGCCTGACCGAGAGCCAGTTCGCGGCGCTGCGGCACTCGACGATCGGCTTCATCTTCCAGTCCTACAACCTGATCCCGTTCCTGTCGGCGGCGGAGAACGTCGAGCTGCCGCTGATGTTCGAGCCGGTCGACCGCGCCTCGGTCCACCGCCGTGCCCTCGAGCTGCTCGACCTCGTCGGGCTCGGGCACCGCGTGCACCACCGGCCCGGCCGCATGTCCGGCGGCGAGCAGCAGCGCACCGCGATCGCGCGGGCGCTCATCGGCTCGCCGTCGGTGGTGCTGGCCGACGAGCCCACCGCCAACCTCGACCAGCACACGGGGCAGTCGGTCGTCACGCTGCTGAAGGACCTGTGCGCCCGGCTCGGCGTGACCGTCGTCGCCTCCACCCACGACCCGATGGTCGCCGGGCACGCCACCCGCGTCCTGCGCATGTCCGGTGGACGGATCACCGAGGAGAACCATGAGTGAACCCCGCCTGCTCACCGAGATCATCCCCGACCAGGTGCTGCCGAAGGTCCTGCGCACCTTCGACCTGGTCGCCGTCTACGTGTTCATCATCTTCTTCGTCTCCGGCGCCTCGATCATCGCGGGCGGCGGCTGGGCGTCCATGTCGATGTGGATCATCGGGTTCGCGGTGTTCCTGGTCCCGGCGGCGTTCGCGGTGCTGGAACTGGCGGGGCTGTGGCCGGCGCAGGGCGGCGTGTACGTGTGGGCGTACCGCACGATGTCGGAGCGGTGGGCGTTCCTCGGCGGGTTCCTGTCGTGGATCCCGGTGATTCTGTCGGGCACGCTCACCCCGGCGGCGGCGGTGGCGTACCTGTCGCTCGCCTTCGGCTGGAACCTCAGCCTGACCGCCAACATCGTGCTCCAGCTCGTGCTGCTGTGGGCCTGCGTCGGCTTCGCGCTGCGGAAGCTGCGCCTGAGCCAGAACGTCGCCAACGGCGTCTTCGTCTTCTACGCCCTGCTCGTGGCCGCGGTGTTCGCCGCGGGCCTGACGGTGACGCTGGGCAACGGCGCTCCGGCGGTGCCGGTCGCGGACCTCGTCACGGTGGACTTCGGCACCTACGGGTGGATCTTCGGCATCGTGCTGCTCTACCTGGTAGGCGTGGAGACGCCGTTCAACATGGGCGCCGAGTTCACGCAGGGCTCCAGCGCCAAGCGCATGGTGTGGGCCGGCTCGGTCGCCCTCGCCGTCGGCTACCTGCTGGCCACCGCGGGCGTGCTGCTGTCCACCCCGGCGGACCGGATCGACCCGGTGACGGGCGTGGCGCGGGTGTTCGGTCAGCTCGGCGCGCCCTGGCTGCAGTCGGTCGCGGCCGTCGGCATCGCGCTGATCAGCCTGACCGCCTTCACCGTCTACCAGTCGGCGTACTCGCGGCTGGTCTTCGTCTCCGGCCTGGAAAAGCACCTGCCGCGGCTGTTCACCCACCTCAACGCGCGCACCAGGAACCCGGTCACGGCGCTGCTCATCCAGGGCGCGATCTCGTCCGTCGCGGTCGTCATCCTGTACTCCCAGCAGTCGCTCACGACGGTCTTCCTCAGCCTGCAAGGCGCGCTGACCGTGTTGTGGCTGGCCTCCGGCTACTTCTTCCTCGTCCCGGTCATCATCGCCCGCTTCAAGTACGCCGACCGCTACGCGAACGAGACCTTCTGGCGCATCCCCGGCGGCCGGACCGTGGCCATCGCGGTGTCGGCGGTCGGGATCCTCGCCACCACGGCAGGCATCTACTACACCTTCACGCTCCCGTTCAGCTCCGACATCGCGACCGGTACGTGGATGCTGAACCTCACGGTCATCTGCGGCGTCACGATGGTCGTGGCGGGGCTGGTCTACGTCTTCGGCCGCCGCTCGGCCGCCCGGCTCTCCGAGGACCAGCGGCTGGCCCATCTCGCGACGCTCGGCACGGAAGGAACCCCGCAGTGACGACGATCAGCAACATCTCCGTACGCCACCCGCTCGCCCCGCTGACCGAGGAGGAGGCCGCGGTGGCCTGCCGGGCGGCGCTGGCGTCCGGGGCGGTGGACCCGGGGGCGCGCATCGCCTACTGCGCGCTCGCCGAACCCGCCAAACGGGCCGTGCTCGGCTGGGACGGCACGCCGCTGCCGCGCGAGGTCACGGTCGTCACGTACGAGAAGAAGATCGGCAGGACCAGCATGCTCACGATCGGCCTGCCCGAAGGCGCGCTCGTGTCGTGCGTGCACGCCGCCGCCGGGCAACCGCCGATCATGCTGGAGGAGTGGCTGGCCAACGCCGAGTCCGTCCGCAACGACCCCGGGTTCCAGGCCGCCTGCGCCAAGCGCGGCGTCACCGACATGTCCGCCGTCCAGATCGACCCGTGGCCGGCCAGCAACTTCGGGCTGCCGGTCGACGGCGAGGGCCGCAGGCTGGCCCGCTGCGTCGCGTACGTGCTGGACGGGCCGGGCGACAACGCCTACGCGCACCCGATCGAGAACCTCGTCGTCGTGCTCGACCGCGACACCGGCGAAGTCGTCGAGTTGCAGGACGGCGAGGTCATCCCGGTGCCGAGAGCGCCGGGACGCTACGACTCCGGCACGCGCGAGCTCGCGCCGCTGCAGATCGTCCAGCCCGACGGCCCCGGCTTCACCGTGGACGACGGCGCGTTGCGCTGGGGGCCGTGGCAGCTCCGGGTGTCGATGCACCCCATCGAGGGCCTGGTGCTGCACGAGATCTGCTACGTCGAAGGCGAGCGCGTCCGCCCCGTCGTCTACCGGGCGAGCCTGTCGGAGATGATCGTCCCGTACGGCTCCACCAGCATGAACCACTGGTGGAAGAACGCCTTCGACGCCGGCGACGTCGGGCTCGGCAAAATGGCCAACGCGCTGGAGCTCGGCTGTGACTGCCTCGGCGAGATCGTCTACCTCGACGCGGTCATGGTGGACGAGGACGGCGTGCCCGCCACGCTCCGCAACGCGATCTGCGTGCACGAGGAGGACCACGGCATCCTCTGGAAACACTTCGACATGATGGCCGCGACGTCCGAGGTGCGGCGGTCGCGGCGGCTGGTCGTGTCGTTCATCGCGACCGTCGGCAACTACGAGTACGGTTTCTTCTGGTACTTCTTCCTCGACGGCACCATCCAGGCGGAGGTCAAGCTCACCGGCATCATCCAGACGCAGGCCGTCGCCCCGGGCTCGGCGGCCCCGTACGCGAATCTGGTGACGCCCGACCTCGCCGGGCCGCACCACCAGCACCTGTTCAACTTCCGGCTGGACATGTGCCTCGACGGCCCGCGCAACTCCGTGTACGAGGTCGAGGCGGCGCGGGTCCCGCCCGGCCCGGACAACCCGTACGGCAACGCCTTCACCGCCACGTCCACGCTGCTCGCCACCGAGGCGGAGGCGCAGCGCATGGCCGCGCCGGAGAAGGGGCGGTACTGGAAGATCGTCAACCATGGGTCGCGGAACGCCGTGGGGGAGCCCGTCGCGTTCAAGCTGATGCCCACGCACGTGGGCCCCGTGCTGCTCGCCGACGACGAGGCGGCGATCAGCAAGCGGGCGGCGTTCGCGACCAAGCACCTCTGGGTGACGCCGTTCGACGCCGAGGAGCGCAGGGCGGCCGGGGACTTCCCCAACCAGCACCCGGGCGGGGCGGGGCTGCCCGCGTGGACGGCGGCGAACCGGCCGGTCGTGGACACCGACCTCGTGCTCTGGTACACCGCCGGCACCACCCACTTCTGCCGGCCTGAGGACTTTCCCGTGATGCCGGTCGAGTACACCGGGTTCACGCTCAAGCCGGCCGGCTTCTTCGACCGCAACCCCGCCATCGACCTGGCCCCTACGCGGGGCGGCCACTGCCACCCCTGAGGCTGGGCGTGGGCTGAGAGGCGCCGGCGGGTCAGGCCCACTTCTCCGCGCCGGCGAACGGCATGTGCTCGCCCTCGACGTACCTCGGGAGCGGCTGGTAGACGTTCACTCCCGGGTCGCCGCGCAGCAGCAGCGCCGACACGAACGGCTGCTGCTCGCTGGTGATCCGGGTGGAGGTCGGGATGTACCTGATCGTCAGGCCGCAGCGGCGCCTGGGCGAGGTGTTGGCGTTGGAGGCGTGCAGGATGTTCGGGTGGTGCACCTCCACGTCGCCGGGCGACAACACCAGGTCCACCGCCCGCGACTCGTCCACCGTCACCGCGCTCTCCGAGCCGAGCACGTTGTCGATGTCGTCGCGCTGCCGCAGCGCGTGCAGGTCCTCTTTGTGCGAGCCCGGGATCACCCGTACACAGCCGTTGTCCGGCGTGGACTCGTCGACCGCGAGCCACAGCGTGACCACCCGCATCGGCTCCAGCGGCCAGTACGCCCCATCCTGGTGCCACAGGACCGGCATGCCGGAGAAGGGCGGCTTGCTGATGTAATGCGCGGCGAACAGGGCGATATCCGGGCCGACGAACAACTCGGCGAGGTCCAGCAGCCGGTCGTCGCTCACCAGCCGCACCCAGAACGGGTCGCCGGCGACCAGCTCGGTGGCCAGGTCCTCACCGAGCCGGTCCGGGTGATTGGCCTGGAGCCAGGCGACGTGGTCGCTCGCCCCGGCGACCAGGTCGCGGTCGAGGACGTTCCGGAAGATCGTGTAGCCGTCGCGGTCGTAGTCCTGGAGGATCCGGTCGACTTCCGTGATCACCATGTACTCCTCTGCAGGGAAGGGCGTCGATCCGGATTCTTCGGTGGCTGCGGCCCGAGTTACTAGTATTCGCCGCTCCATAACTATTAATTTCCTGACATGCCGACGATCCTGCGGTGGGTCGAATTCGCGGCCGGGCTGCCGTACCACGCGGCCCTGGTGCCGGTGACCGGCGGCCGCCGCGACCGGCCCGAGCCGCACACGCACGCCGATTTCCATGAGCTGGTGTTCGTGACGGCGGGGGAGGGCACCCAGCGCCTCGGCGACACCGAGATGCCGCTGCGTGCCGGTGACGTGGTGCTGGTACGGCCGCACGACCGGCACGAGTTCGCCGCCACGACCGCAACGGGCCTGCGGTTCGTCAACATCGCCTTCCCGAGCGAGCGCTGGCGGGCCTTCGCCGACCTCGCCGGGCTGGCCGGCACGGCGGACTGGGACCGGCGCGAGCAGCCACCGGCGGCGCGCGCCGAGCTGGAGGGGCCGGTCGCAGCTGAGTTCGCCCGCGTGCTGGGCGCCTATTCCGGGGTGCCGCGCGTGCTCGACCTGGTGCGGCTCTGGACGGCGGTCGTCCCGCTGCTGGAGCGCGCGGACGGCACGGCCGTGGACCGGCGGCCCGGCTGGCTGGTGTCGGCCTGCGTCGCGATGAGCCGGGAGGAGAACCTGCGCGAAGGGCTTCCCCGGCTGCTCACCCTGGCCGCTGTGAGCTCGGGACACCTCGCCCGCTCCATGCGCACGCACTACGGCTGCACGCCCGTCGCGTTCGTGGCCAGGCGGCGGCTGGAGCACGCCGCGCTGCTGCTGACCACGACCACGGAGAGCATCGGCGGGATCGCGCACCGGTGCGGCTTCTCCGGCCAGTCGTACTTCGGGAGGCTCTTTCAACGCGCCTACGGCATGGCGCCCCGGGACTACCGGGAAACCACGAGGCGGGCTGTGGTCCCGGGGCTATGGACGCCCAAGATATCAAGTGATTAGATGACTTGCACTCGGGCCCGTTTTCATCTCCAGCCAGGACCACAAGTGAAACAGGAGGGCCGGGCATGATCCGGTCGCGTCCAGTGCTCATCGCCGCCGTCACTTCCCTCTTACTCGCCGGCTGCGGCTCCTCCGGCGACACCGCCGGGCAGCAGCAGCCCGGCAAGACCGAGCTGAAGCTCTACAACGACAAGGGCGCCTGGAGCAAATACTTCGACGAGATGGGCGTCCTGTCCAAACAGCAGATCGGCCTGTCGATGAAGTCGGTCGGTTACACCGACGAGCCGACGTACCAGGCGTTCATCAAGGCGTCCTTCCGCACGAGCGTGAAACCCGACCTGTTCACCTGGACGACGGGCGGGCGGCTGGCGGAGATCGTCGCCCAGAAGCAGGTGGCGGACACGACCGCTATCTGGCAGGAGGCCATCAAGAACGGCGACCTCTCGGCCGATCTGGCCCCCTACTACACCATCGGCGGCAAGCAGTATTGCGTGCCGTTGAACGCGGCCTACTGGGGCATGTTCTACAACAAGAAGCTCTTCGACGAGCACGGGCTGAAGCCGCCTGCGACCTGGGACGAGCTGATCCAGATCGCCGGCACGCTGAAGAAGAACGGCGTGCCCGCCTTCTACCACACCTCCGTGTTGTTCTCCTTCGTCTGGTTCGAGCAGCTCCTCGCCGGCACCGACCCCGACCTGTACGACCGCCTGTCCACCGGCCAGGCCAAGTACACCGATCCCGGCGTGGTGGAGGTGATGAAACGCTGGAAGTCGATGATCGACGCCGGCTACTTCAACAACCCCGGTGACAAGACCGACCCCGGCGACGTGCTCAAGACCGGCAAGGCGGCGATGGTGTCGTTCGGGACGTGGTTCAACACGAGCATGACCCAGCGCGGCATGAAGCCGGGCACCGACTACGGCTTCTTCGTGATCCCGAACGTCAACGCGTCCCTCCCCAAGACCTCGATGATCTTCGAGAGCGGCCCGCTGTGCTCGCTGGCCAAGGCGCCCGATCCCGCGGCCAGCATGAAATACCTCAAGTGGTGGGTGGGGGCCGGCGCTCAGGAGAAGTGGGCCACCGCCAGGGGAGACGTCTCGGCCAACCCCAAGGTCGCCGTCGCCGACCAGGCCATCGCGGAGGTCGGCAAGGCCGCGGGCAGTGGCGAGTATCGGCTGGTCAACCGGTATTTCGAGGCCACGCCGCCACCCGTGCTCACCGCCGCGCTCGACGGCTTCAGCGGGTTCGTCGCCAAGCCCGACACCTACGAGAAGGTCCTCGCCGACATCCAGGCCGCCGCCGATGAGTATTGGAGCACGCACAAGCAAGGAAACTGAGCACGTCAGGGCGACAGGGCGGCTCGCCACGGGTCCGGCACCTTGTCCCCGTAGGCGATCTCGCGGGCCCTGGCGAAGGTGGCCAGCTCGGCGACCGCCCGCCCCACGGCGGTCGCCGTGTCCGCGGACGTGCCCGGCTCGGGGAACAACCCTTCGATCTCCAGCCGCGCCCGGCGCCGGTCCAGACGCGGCACCAGCCTGCCCACCAGCCGGTCGCCGTGCAGGATCGGCATGATGTAGTGCCCGTACTGCCGCTTGGCCTTGGGCACGTACATCTCCGTCCGGAACACGAACCCCCACAGGCGCTCGGTCCGCTCCCGGTCGCAGATGAGGTTGTCGAACGGCGACAGCAGCGTGGTGCGCGGCTTCCAGTCGCGCTCCAGCAGGCCGAGCACGTCGCGGTGCACGTACCACCGCTCGTCGCCGCCCTCGACCTCGGCGGGCACGACCCGCCCCGACGCCTCCAGATCGCTCAGCACCTCGGAGAGGCCGGGATAGCGGGAGCGGATGAAATGCCGCTCGATGTCGGCCGCGCGGGCCACGCCGAGCGCGCGCAGCGCGTGCTCGGCCGCCCGCGTCACCGCCTCCTCCCGCGGCAACGGCTCCAGTTCGGCCCACTGCGGCAGCCCGCGCTCGGGCAGGTCCCACAGGCGGGTGCGTCCCTCCCGGCCCGCCACCATGACGTGGCCCTGGAACCACAGGAAGTCCAGCATCCGCTCGACGTTGCGGCCATGGGTCCACCCGCTCGACCGCCACGCGACGGCCGCGAGGTCGTCGAACCCGCCGACCGGCAGCGGACCCTTCTCCCGCAGCCGGTCGAGGACGTGCTGCCGTAAGGCGTCGTTCGCCGCCAGCCAGTCGCGGACCTGCTGCGCGTAGCGGGACTCGCCTGCCGGATAGACGCGCATCATCACCTGGTGGATGGGGTAGTCCTCGGCCAGCACGATCGACGCGGCGTGCGCCCAGTATTCGAACAACCAGCGCTCGCGCCACAGCAGCACGTCCACGTCGTCCGGATCGTAGCCGCCGACCCTGCTCCAGAGCACCAGCAGGTGACTGCGTGCCACCACGTTGACCGGGTCGAGCTGCAGGCACCGCAACGTCCGCAGCACCTGCCGCAGGCCGTCGAGGTCATTGCCTGGGCGGGGACCGGCCAGGTGCTGGCAGGTCACGGCCAGCCGCCTTGCGGACGTGAGGCTGAGCGTCAGGGGGCGCGACATGGTCATCAAGCGTACTCGAAAAAGAGTTCGATCGGAGCTATTGGAAGGTGTATTCCTGGCGGTCGAAGTCCAGCGTCCAGGCGTACTCGGAGAGGAAGGCCTGCGAGATCAGCCCGTCGATCCTGACGCCGCCGAAGTCGGACCACGGCGCGGTCCTGCCCGGCGCGACGGACAGAAGGTGCGCCGTCTGCTCCAGCGGTCCCAGGCGCAGCGGGTGCGGTGCCGTGAGGTGGGTGGCCGCGAGATCGGCACGGGGGATGCCCCAGGTGCGGTACTGGGACCTGGTCGCCAGCACGGCAGCCTGCCTGATCCTGCCGTCGTCCTCGATCAGGTGCACCAGGCCGGAGTCGACGAAGAAGGTGAGATCTCGCGGGCCGTGGCCGCCCTTCGCGAACATGAAGTGGTCGGCCCAGAGGCAGAACGGCACCCGGACGCCGTCCGGCGGAGGGTGGTGCCCGCGCGGGGCCAGGAGGAGATGACCGGCCGGAACGTCGATGGTGGGCAGAAAGTGCCGCAGCAGGCAGGTCCCCATGATCACGATGTCCTGGGGTCCGGTCAGCGTGGGGAGGACGTCCACCGGCACGTTCGTCAGCGCCACGCCCCCGAGGTCCAGCTCCCGGACGAGGCCGGTGCGGACCGGCGTGCGGGTGACGCCGTGGAAACGGCGGCCGGCCGGTACGGCCTCGACGCCCATCGCCGCCGCCCGCTCCAGGCCCATCACCAGGAACGCGCCTCCGGTGTCCAGGTGGATGAGCGCATGGCGCCCGTTCAGCGTGCCCTCGAGGGCCGGCAGGTACGGCGCCAGCGGATGGTCGGCGAACGGCAGCGTGACGGGCCCGTGCACCTTGACCGTCATCGGGTGGTCGCGCCGCAGCGCCAGACCGGGCGGAAGGCGGCGGCGCCGGCGGCATAAGTGCTCGCACGCCTTGTCCACCCGGTCCAGGTGTACCCAGGCGTGCGCCACCGGCATGTCCAGCGCACGCGGCGGGCGCCGGAGCGCCTGGTAGCGGGCCAGCCCCTGCTCGAACCGCCCGCGCACCAGGTCGGCCAGGACGAGTAACCGCTCGGCGCCACGGTGCGGTCGCGCCAGGCGGGCGGCCTCGTCCACGTCCCCCGATCGCCAGGCCCGCCACGCCGTGCGGTGCCGTGGCGTGATCATTCCGGCTCCGTCTCGGACGGTGGGGCGGGGTCGTCGACCCCCGGCGAGCCGGGGCCGACGTCGAGGGCGGCGGACAGGATGGCGAGGAGCGGGATGAGGGCTCGCCCCACGATCTCGTACGTGCCGCGCCGCGGCTGCCGGATCAACCCGCCCCGCTGCAGCTCGCGCAGGTGGTGGTACAGGTGCCCGGTCGAGCTCTCGGCGCCCAGCGCGTCCTGCAGCTCGGCCCGCCCGCGCGGCCCGCCGGCGAGCGCGGCGAGCAGCGCCAGCCTGGCCGGGCTGCCCATCGACTCCAGCGTCGCCGCCGCGGCCGTCCAGTCGGCCGCCATCAGGTCGTCGACCTGGTGCTCGCCGGTCCACAGGAACTCGAACCCGCAGATGAACGCCGCCCCGCCGTACGCCACCGTGCCCCCAGTGCCGCCTTCCGCGGCCTGGTTCCGATAGTGGTGCACCAGGTCCAGCGCCGCCGACCCCACGCCCCGCCGTCCGAGGTCGGGCGTGCCGGCGGGCGCCGCCTGCTGCTCCAGTTGATCCATCCGCCGCTCCAGCGCGGCCAGACGCTCCTCCACTGCACACCTCTCGTCTTTCCGGAATTACGGAAAAGCGTACGTATGTGGATAGCGGAGCGTCAATGGGCAGCTGCTGCACGAGCTCACCGGGCTCGGGGGCGTCATCGCCGGCCTGCGGGGCGAGCTGCGCCGCAACCCCCTCCTCGCCACCGCGATGGAGGAGCACTTCATCGCCTCGCGACGTGCGGCGGTGACGAGCGTGTTCGAGCGGGCGCGCGCCAGGGGCGAGCTGGCCGCCGGCGCCTCGTGGACCACGTGATCATCCCGCTGGGAATCCCGGCCCACCCCGCACGCGAGCGTGATTCCGGCGCACGATAGAAGAAGGGCCATGCCGTTCGACCCCTACCTCGCCGACAAGCTGGCTTCGGTGCGTGGCCTGTCCCGGGAGGACCTTGCGACCGACCCGGCGGCCCAGCGGAAGATGACCGACTACCTGCGGGATCCGGCGGAGTGGACCCTGCCCCCGGACGTGGTGGTCGAGGATCTCTTGATCGCCGGCCCGCACGGCGACATCCCCATCCGCACGTACCGGCCGCGGGACACGTCTGCGACCCTCGCCCTGCTATGGGCGCACGGCGGCGGCTTTTCCGGCGGCGACCTGGAGATGCCCGAGGCCCACGTCGTGAGCGCCGAACTGGCCGCCCGGGCCGGCGCCTTCGTCGCCTCGGTCGGCTACCGGCTGGCCCAGAACGGGGTGCGTTACCCCGTACCGCTGGACGACGTCGACGCGGCCTGGCGCTGGCTCACGGCGGAGGCCATGCCAGGCGGGCGCGCCGCGCTGGGCGGCGCCAGCGCGGGAGCGGCCCTCGCCCTCGCGACCGCCCTGCGCGCCCGCGACCGGAGGTCGGCGGACCTGCTCCTCCTGGCCTATCCCTTCGCGCACTACCCCAACCCTGCCCTGGACGACGCGACCACCGCCGAGATGGCCACGTTGCCCCCGTTCATGCGTTTCCCCACGGCGGCGATCGAAGGCATGGTCCGCACCTACGTGGGCCGGATCAGCGACCTGCCGCCCGACGCGCTCCCCGGCGCCGCCCGCCTCGACGGCCTGCCGGCCACCCACATCCTGCTGTCCGAGTACGACGACCTCCGAGCGTCCGGCGAACTCCTCCAGCGCCAGCTCTGCGAAGCCGGCGTCCCGGTGAGCACGTTCCTGGCACGCGGAATGCCACACGGGCACCTCAACCGCACCCCGTCCCTCCGCGAGGTGGACGCCTCGCTCGACTACTTCGCCGCCGCCCTCGGCACGCTCTGACCGCCGCCTGGCGCGGCACCGGCCATGGTCGACGGCTCGTGCCTAACGTGCGTCGGTTGGGGCTGGGGCCGGCCTCCTCACCCCCGTCAAGCGCTCGGTCCATGCCGCCACGACGTCGCTGCGGTCCATGTTGCACCGGCGGCCGAGCTCGGCCGTCTCCGTGGAGACAGCGTTGCGTGACGTGCGTCGGCGGATCGGTCCGGCTCCCTACCTGGGCACTGTCACTTCGATGCGAGCCGAAGTGACAGTGCCCGCGTCATCGAAGTTTGGCAGTGCCCAACCGAAGTTCAGGTGTCGGAACGTGCGTCGGCTGGGAACTAGGGCTTCAGAGGTTTGACGCATGGCCCAGTGATCCGGTTGTTCGGAAGGAAGCAGATGAGCGACACCCAGGACAACGCCCCCGCCAGCGCGCAGGGCGTGGATCGGAAGGCGGCGGCCGGCTTTCTGGTCGCGCATGACTCCGTGACCGCGCATGGCAGTGAGAGCGAGAACCCGGCCATCGGCTCGCCGACTCCGAAGACCGGCGGTCGTCCGCGCACGAACCGGGACTGGTGGCCCAACCAGCTCGACCTGTCGGTGTTGCGCGCGCACTCGTCCAAGGGCAACCCACTGGCAGAGGGCTTCAGCTACGCCAAGGAGTTCGAGAAGCTCGAGGTCGAAGCCCTCAAGCAGGACATCATCGAGGTGCTCACCACCTCGCAGGACTGGTGGCCGGCCGACTTCGGCCACTATGGCGGTCTCATGATCCGGATGAGCTGGCACGCCGCGGGCACCTACCGCATCCAGGACGGTCGGGGCGGGGCCGGCGACGGCGCTCAGCGTTTCGCCCCGCTCAACAGCTGGCCCGACAACGCCAACCTCGACAAGGCCCGCCGGCTGCTGTGGCCGGTCAAGCAGAAGTACGGCCAGAAGATCTCGTGGGCCGACCTGCTCGTGCTCGCCGGCCACGTCGCCCTGGAGTCGATGGGTTTCAAGACCTTCGGCTTCGGCTTCGGCCGCGAGGACGTCTGGGAGCCGGAGGAGATCTTCTGGGGTCCGGAGGACGCCTGGCTCGGTGACGAGCGCTACGTCACCGACACCGAGATGGTGCCGCACTTCGGCGCGACCGAGATGGGTCTCATCTACGTCAACCCGGAGGGTCCCCGCGGCAACGCCGACCCGGCTGCGGCGGCGCATTTCATCCGCGAGACCTTCGGGCGGATGGCGATGAACGACGAGGAGACTGTCGCTCTCATCGCCGGCGGCCACACGTTCGGCAAGACCCACGGCGCCGGCGTCGCGGACGACCACGTGGGGCCGGAGCCCGAGGCCGCGCCACTGGAGGCGCAGGGCCTGGGCTGGCTGAGCAGCTACGGCACCGGCAAGGGCGGTGACACGATCACCAGCGGTCTCGAGGTGACGTGGACCGACCGGCCGACGCAGTGGAGCAACCGTTTCTTCGAGATCCTCTTCGGCTACGAGTGGGAGCTCACCACGAGCCCCGGCGGTGCGAAGCAGTGGGTCGCGAAGGACGCCGAGGCGATCATCCCGGACGCCCACGACCCGTCGAAGAAGCACAAGCCGACGATGCTCACGACCGACCTGGCGCTGCGCGTCGATCCGACGTACCAGAAGATCTCCCTCCGCTTCATGGAGAAGCCCGACGAGTTCGCGGTGGCCTTCGCCAAGGCCTGGTACAAGCTGCTGCACCGCGACATGGGTCCGGTCAGCCGCTTCCTCGGACCGTGGGTCGCCGAGCCCCAGCTGTGGCAGGACCCGGTGCCGGCCGTCGACCACGAACTCGTGGGTGACGCCGACGTCGCTTCCCTCAAGACGAAGGTCCTGGAGTCCGGCCTCACGACCGCTCAACTGATCTCCACAGCCTGGGCCTCCGCCGCGAGCTTCCGGTCCACCGACAAGCGCGGCGGCGCCAACGGCGCCCGGCTCCGTCTCCAGCCGCAGCGCAGCTGGGAGGTCAACCAGCCCGAGCAACTCGCGACAGTCCTGGGCACCCTCGAGGGCATTCAGCGCCAGTTCAACCAGGCCGGCGGCGCGAAGATCTCGCTCGCGGACCTGATCGTGCTGGCCGGCTCGGCCGCCGTCGAGAAGGCGGCACGCGAGGCCGGCGTGGAGGTGACGGTGCCGTTCCGCCCGGGCCGCACCGACGCCACCCAGGAGCAGACCGACGTCGAGTCCTTCCGGGTCCTCGAGCCGCGGGCCGACGGGTTCCGCAACTACCTGCGTTCCGGCGAGAAGACCCAGCCGGAGGTACTGCTCGTCGACCGTGCCTACATGCTGAACCTGACCCCGCCTGAGATGACCGTCCTTATCGGCGGCCTGCGTTCCCTCGGAGCCAACTTCGGCGGTACCCAGCACGGCGTCCTCACCGACCAGCCCGGCGTGCTCACCAACGACTTCTTCACCAACCTGCTCTCCCCGGGCGCCCGCTGGAAGGCATCGGAGTCCGAGGAGCATATGTACGAGATCCGCGACGTCGCCACCGATGAGGTGAAATGGACCGCCACCGCGATCGACCTCATCTTCGGCTCCAACTCCCAGCTACGAGCCCTCGCGGAGGTCTACGCCGGTCAGGACGCCCGCGACAAGTTCGTGGCCGACTTCGTCGCAGCCTGGACCAAAGTCATGGAACTCGACCGGTTCGACCTCGCCTGACTCGTCTCCACCCGACGAGCCCGGCCGAGCCACCATGATCGGCTGGGCTCGTCCGCCAGGAATGTGGAGTCAGGCCCCGACAACGCGGCTCTCAGCCACGGTCCGCCCGGCTCGCCGGACGGACGCGGCATCAGCTTCCACCGGGTCGCCTCCCGGCCTCGGGCGGCAGGCGACGAAGCTACGCTGAAGTCCGCTTTACTCACATAGAGAGCCGCAGACGCTGCGCGGCCGCGCGTCACCTGGGCATCAGGCAGGTGACGGCAGCTCGACGTCGACCACGACGGGGAAGTGATCCGAGGCGTCGGTGTTCAGCACGGTGGCCGAAGTCGCCCTGACGTCGGGCGAGGACATGACGTAGTCGATGCGCGTGCGCGGGTTGTCCGTGCTGTAGGTGAGACCGGCGCCCTGGCCGGCCGTGTCCCAGGCGTCGGCCAGGGACTCCTTGAGCGTGACCATCTCGGCGGAGTCCGGCAAGGCGTTGGTGTCGCCGGTGAAGATGATGGGGCCGGGCGACCCGGCGAGCAAGTCCCGGATGGCGGCCACCTGGGCGATGCGCTCGACCTGGGAATTGTGCTGGAGGTGCGTGGTGAGGACGCGGACGTCGACGCCGCGCACCTTGATCCGCGCCGCCAGCAGACCTCGCTGCTCCCCGCCTTGTGGCCGGGGGAGCAGCGTGTTCCGCCACTCGCGGATCTTGTAGCTGGACAGGATGGCGGTGCCGTACTGCTGCCTTTCCGCGCCGGGCTCGGGGGGATCGCGGTCGATGTTCGCGCCGAAGACGGCGTGCATGCCGAGCCGGGTGCCCAGCCACTTCGCCTGGTCCACGAAGTCGGAGCGCACGCTGTGGTGGCGGTCCACCTCCTGGAGGCCGATCACCTGGGCGCCGGAATCCTGGATGACCTGCGCGATCCGTTCGAGGTCCAGCTTGCCGTCGTTGCCCACGCCATGGTGGATGTTGTACGTGGCGACGCGTAACTGCCGGACGTTGTCGGCGTGGGACGGGGTGGCGCCGAGGGACAGGACGGCGATGAGCACGACGATCAGGGCGCGGACGCGGGAGTGTGTCACGGTTCTCCTTGTTGTAGCCAGGCCGCCGTGTCGGGCGGGAGCAGGCCGTGGGCCAGGTCGCCGCTCAGCAGCAGCACCCGGGTGTGCGGGGGTAGTTCGATCGGCGCCCGCGACAGGTTGACCACGCAGGCGAAGCCGGGGTCGCGGGTGAAGGCGAGCACGTCGGGCCCCGCGGGCAGCCACGTCATCGTGCCGTCGCCGAGGGCGGGCTCGTCTCCGCGGATCCGCAGCGCGGTCCGGTACAGCGACAACATCGAGTCCGGGTCACGCTCCTGCGCCGCTACCGTGAGCGCGCGCCACTCCGGCGGCTGCGGCAGCCACGTGCGTGCCGGGCCGAACCCGAACGGCGGGTCCGCCCCCTCCCAGGGAATCGGCACTCTGCACCCGTCGCGGCCGAGCTCCGCCCCGTTCGTACGGCGGGTCACGGGATCCTGTCGCAGCTCCGCCGGGATGTCGAGGACTTCCCACAGGCCGAGCTCGTCCCCCTGATAGAGGTAGACGCTGCCGGGCAGCGCCATGGTGAGCAGCGCGGCGGCCCTGCCCCGCCGGGTGCCCAGCGCGAGATCGGCGGGCTCGTCGCGGGTCCGCTGGGTGTATCCGGTGTCGCTCCGGCCGTAGCGGGTCACGTGCCGGGTGACGTCGTGGTTCGACAGCACCCAGGTCGGAGGCGCCCCCGCGGGCCCGTGCGAGGCGAGCGTGGAGTCGATGACGGCGCGCAGCCGGTCGGCCTCCCACGGGCTGCGCAGGAAGGGGAAGTTGAACGCCGTGTGGAGCTCGTCGGGGCGCAGGTACAGGGCGAAGCGGGCGGGGTCGCTCACCCAGATCTCGCCGACGAACATCCGTTCGCCCGGATAGGAGTCGAGCAGCTTGCGCCACGAGCGGTAGATCTCATGAACCTCCGGGCGGTCGGCGTGCGGCAGGTCCATCGGATCGGGGCCGGGACCGAGGCCGGGCAGGCCGTCCGCCTTCACCAGCCGGTCGGCCACATCGATGCGGAAGCCGTCCACGCCGCGCTCGAGCCAGAACCGCAGGATCGACTCGAACTCCGCCCGCACGTCGGGGTGCTCCCAGTTGAGGTCGGGCTGGGACGAGTCGAACAGGTGGAGGTACCACTCGCCGTCGGGCACCCGGGTCCAGGCGGGTCCGCCGAAGCGCGACGGCCAGTCGTTGGGAGCGTCGCGGAAGTGGTAGCGCTCGCGTTCCGGCGACCCGGGTCCGCCGGCCAACGCTGCTCGAAACCATGGATGCCGGTCGGAGGTGTGGTTCGGGACGATGTCGACGATCACCCGCAACCTGTGGTCGTGGGCCTCGGATATGAGGGCGTCAGCCTCCGCCAGCGTCCCGAAGAGCGGGTCTATGTCGCGGTAATCCGCGACGTCGTAGCCGGCGTCGGCCATCGGCGACACGTACCAGGGGCTGAGCCAGAGCGCGTCCACCCCGAGTTCGCGCAGGTACGGCAGGCGAGCGCGCAGCCCCGCGAGGTCGCCCACGCCGTCGCCGCTCCCGTCCGCGAAGCTGCGCAGGTACACCTGGTAGATCGCGGCGCCCCGCCACCAGCTCACGCCTCCCCCCACAGCACCGTGCGGCCTTCCAGCCGCGATCTCTCGGCCGCGAAAGCCATCCGGTGGCTGTCGAGCGACGCCTCAAGAGAGGTCGCCGGAGCGCCGCCGCCGGTCAGCGATGAGACGAAGGCGTCCATGAGCCCGTCGTCGCCGCCCGAATGGCCGCGATGATCCTTCGTCTCGCCCTCGGCCGGACCGGCGAGCAGCTCGATCGCCTGGTGCCCCAGGGGGCCCCGCCTGCGGCGTACGACGTCTCTGGCGTGGGGCAGCTCGGGCAGGACCGCGGTGGGGGAGAAGAGGTCGATCGTCACCGACCCCGACCGAACGTGTCCCACGATCTCCCCGCTGTTCCCCGTCAGCCGTACCGTCCTGGTGTTCTGTCCGGTGAAGGCCGAGGTCGACAGCGTCGCGGTGAGCCCGCCGGGAAAGGACATCACGGTCTGCTGGTGGTCGACGACGTTGTTGTCGGAGGCGAACACACACCGGCCGTACGGGCCGTGTTCGAGGGCTCGCAGCCGTCCCTCCGGCGAGGTGTCGGCGCCCAGCAGCGTCACCGGGGAGCCGTGCACGTCGCGCAGCGCGTCCACGTAGTAGCGGGGGGCGTAGAACGGGCAGTCGTCCGCGTGCGGGCAGCCGTCCAGGCATCGCTCAGGAGCGCCGGGCGGCGCGTTCTCCGGACGGAAGTAGGTCAGCTCGCCCACGCTGGACACGCTCACCGGAGGGGAACCGGCGAACCAGCGGATCGCATCGAGGTCGTGACAGGTCTTGGCGAGCACCATCGGGCTCGACGTCGAGGAGTTTCGCCAGTTGCCGCGCACGTAGGAGTGCGCGAAGTGCCAGAATCCGATGTTCTCCTCGATGCGCATGGTGACCAGGCGTCCGATCGTGCCGCCCGCCACCAGCTGGTGCAGGGTCTGCCAGAACGGCTGGTAGCGCATGACGTGGCCGACGGAGATGCGCGCGTTCAGGCGGCTGCCGCCGTCGGCGAGTTGCTCCAGCTCCGCCGGCGTCGACGAGACGGGCTTCTCCACGAGCACGGCCAGGCCGCGGCGGGCCGCCTCCAGCGTCGGCGCGACATGGTCGCGGTCGGGCAGAGCGACGATCACCCCGTCCAGGTCCAGGTGCTCGGCGTCGGCCAGCAACGGCTTCCAGTCGTGGTAGCGGCGCTCGTCCGGAACCCCCGCCGCGGCCGCGAGGCCGTCCCGGCGATCCGGGATCGGGTCGGCCACGGCCGCGATCTGCGCCCGCTCGGGATGCCGGACGATCCATCGCCCGTAGGAATCCCTCCCGCGGCTCCCGGCGCCGAGGACGCCCAGCCGAACCGGCATGTCTTTCATCCCTTCTCCGCTCCGGCGGTGAGCCCGGAGATCAACAACCGCTGCGCCAGGAAGAACCCCGCGACCACCGGGATGGTGACCGCGATGGACCCGGCCATCAGCACGGTGGCCGGCACCGAGAACTCGGTGAGCTGCGAGATGCCCAGCGCCACCGTCCAGCGCGGCCGGTCGTGCACGAGGAACAGCAGCGCGAACAGGTACTCGTTCCAGGCGATCATGAAGACGTACAGGGACGTCGCGGCGATGCCCGGCAACGCCATCGGCAGCACGACCCTGCGGATGAGAGCCAGCCGCCCGCAACCGTCGATCATCGCCGCCTCCTCCACGCTCGCGGGCACGGCGATGAAGTAGTTGCGGAGCATGTAAAGCGCGACCGGCACGGTCTGGGCGATGTAGACCAGCACCAGCCCGATCAGGGTGCCGGTCAGGCCCACGCGGCTGAGCAGCACGAACAACGGAACGGCCAGGACGATGCCGGGGAGCATGTAGACGCCCAGGAAGAGGACATTGACGGAGCGGCGCCCGAAGAAGTCCAGCCGGACGGCCGCGTACCCGCCGAGCACGCTGAACAGGACGGCCAGCACCACGGTCGCCAGAGCGACCTGCAGCGAGTTGAGCATGAAGCCGCCCAGCCCGTATTCGTCCATCGCCCTGGGGTAGGCCTCCAGCGTCACCTCCTCGGCCGACGGGATCAGCGACAGCGGCGCCGCGGCCACCGACGCGAACGGCCGCAGCGACAGCAGAAAGCCGTAGACCAGCGGGCCCGCGCACACGATGACCGTCAAGGTGATGACCAGCCATTTGAGCACCCCGAGGATGCGGTCCGCGCGGTTCATGTCCGCTCTCTCCTGATCATCCAGGCGTACACGAACAGCAGCACCAGGAGCATGGCGGTCATCAGGAGCCCGGTGGCCGAGGCCGTGCCGATGTTGGCCCGGGTGACCAGCTCCTCGTACACCCGTACCGCCAGCACTTCGGTGCCGCCCGCTCCTCCGGTGAGCAGGTAGATGTCGTTGAAGTTCTGGAAGGACCAGATGAACCGCAGCACGATCAGCAGGGCGATCACGCCGCGCAGTTGCGGCAGGACGATGTGGAAGAACGCCCTGACCTTGCCCGCACCGTCGATCGCCGCCGCCTCCTCCAGCTCCTTCGGCGAGACCTGCAGTCGCGCGGTGATGAAGAGGAAGGCCAGCGGGAACGTCTTCCACACCTCGAAGGCGATCACGGTCACCAGCGCGACCGGGATCGGGATCCCGCCGAGCTCCTGGCTGCGGGTGGTGAGGAAGGCGATCGGGTCCTCCCAGCCGATCAGCTGCCTGCCGACGGCGTTGACCAGGCCGTACTCGGTGTTGAGCAGGGTCTTCCAGATGGTGGTGGCCGCCACCACCGGCAGCACGTACGGGATCAGCACCAGGGCCCTGACCAGCCCACGACCACGGAAGGGCCGGCGCAGCGCCATCGCCACCACCAGACCGGCCGTGATCGCCCCCGCGGTGGTGCAGGCCGCGTACGCGAGCGTGGTGCCCAGCGCCGACCAGAACCTGTCGCTCCCCCAGGCCGACCGGAAGTTGGCCAGGGTCAGCGTGAGCCGGTCGAGCGACAGCCGGGGGATGTCGACGAGCCGGACATCGGCGAACGCCAGCACGAGGACGGCCAGGAAGGGCAGCACGACGAAGGCCAGCACGACGAGCATGGTGGGGCTGACCAGCAACCTGCCGTGCAGGTCATCCCGCTGGGACCGGTTGAGCGGGCGGCCCCAGCGGGTGAACACCAGCCGGTTCGAGGTCATTCACCCAGGTCCTGCTTGACGGAGCCGACCTCTGCCGCCATCTTCTTCGCGACGTCGGCCGGCGACGTCCCGCTGAACAGCGGCCCGAGCTCCTTCGACAGGGTGCCCTGGGAGAACACCACGCCGGCCAGGGTGGCGTCGTCGGTGCCCCATCCCCAGCGGCCGAACGACGCGGCGCCCTTCGCGAGCTGGTCCACGACGTCCTCGCCATAGACCGCCTTGATCGATTTCTTCGTGGCCGGGTCGTTGCCGACCGGGAGGTCGGCCCACGCGTCGAGGTACTCGGTGGACCCCTTCGCCGGTCCCGGCCGCATCGGGATCCGGCCCTCGGCGGCCGTCGACAACATCTCCACGTATCCCTCGGACATGGCGAAGGAGATGAACTTCTTGGCGTTCTCCACCGACGCGCCTCGGGGGATGGCGTAGTTGGACGTCTGGCCGTACTGCGGAGCCGTGCCGAGAGCCGTCACGAAACCGGTGTTCTTCGCCAGGTACGTCGGGTCCTTCTTGCATTCATCGCACGTGACCGGGTTGTCCTTGTCCAGGCCGGCGACCTCGTCCACAATGTGCGAGGAGAACAGGATCATCGCCGCGTCTCCGGCGAGGTAGGCGGCTCGTGCGGCGCCGACGTCGAGCTCCCCGGTGCCCGCTGCGGCGCCGAGCTTCTGGACGGCGTCCAGGCCGGTGACGCATTCCGGCGAGTCGATGGCGACGGTGCCGTTCGTCACGAGCTGGCAGCCGGCGGCCTGCAGCAGCGACTCCAGGCCCTCGCCGGCGTAGCCGTCGCCTGGTTGGGTGCCCATCGCGATGCCCCGCACACCGTCCTTCGCCAGCTTCTGCGCCGCGGTGACGATGTCCTCGACCGACTCGGGGGCCTCCAGGCCCGCGCTCTTGAACAGGTCCTTGCGGTAGGAGATCACATGCCCCCAGCCGTCGCTGGGCACGGCGCCGAGCTTTCCGCCGACGGTGGCCATCCGGATGGCGCTCTCGGTGAAGGTGCCGGCTCCCAGCTCATCGACGATCTGCTGCGGCGCCTGGGTGTCCATGAGGCCCTGGGCGTTCCAGGCCGCGATCAGGTTGGGGCTGTAAAGGATCACGTCGGGCACTTTGCCGGAGGCGGCGCCGGTCACCAGGCTCTGGCTGGCCTGTTTGGACTCGAGCGGCACGACCTCGACTTTGATGCCGGTCTTGCTGGTGAACTTCGCCGCGACGGACTGCTGGACGGCCAGCCGGTCCGGTGTGGTGTGCGGTGTCCAGAAGGTGAGGGTCGCCGGGGCGGACGACTCCAGAGGTTCCGCGCCGCCACAGGCTCCCGTGAGCAGCAGAGCCGTCGTCGCCACGCTTAAGGTGACTTTCCTCATGGGTTCGTCTCCCGCAGATAGGTCACGCTGGAAAACTCGTACCGGTCACCGCGATACAGCGCGTGCACCTGCTCGACCCGGCGACCGTTCTGGTCGTAGCCGATGTGGGGCACGCAGAGGGCCGCGGTGCCCTCCTTGACGCCGAGGAGCTCGGCCTGTTCCGCGTCCACGTTGACGGCGGTGATCGTGCGCTCGTGCCGGGTTATCCGGATGCCGTAGCGATCGGCGAGCAGCTGATGGAGCGAGCCGGTGAGGTCCTCGTCGATCAGTCCGGGGACGAAGGCGGCGGGCAGGCACACCCGCTCGTAGCTGAGCGGGGTGTCGTCAGCGGTCCGCACCCTGCCGATCTGGTAAACGGCGTCGCCGGGCTTGATCCCGAGGGTGGCGGCGAGCCGCGCGTCGGCGTCGAAGGCGGTCCGCTCGATCACCCGGGATCCCGGCCGCCATCCGCGCTTCTGCGCGTCCTGGGTGAACGACGACAGGGTCGGGCCCTTGGACACCTGCGGAGGAACCACCATGTAGCTGGCCCCGGGCGCCGAACGGATCAGCCCGTCGGCCTCCAGCAGCTTCAGTGCGGCGCGAACGGTCATGCGGGCGACGCCGAACTCCTCGGCGAGCCGGCGCTCCGAGGGAAGCACGGTGGCGGGCCCGGGAACGGCGATGAACCTCGCCTCGATCAGGGTCCTGACCATCTGAGCCTTGTTCGCCGTACGCGCCACAGAAACCCTTCCCTCGGCTTAAGTAGACCATTGGTATACCAAAGGCCGTGACCGAGTCAATGGGCCAGCACCTCGCGTACCTCGAAGTCGTCGGTCATGACTACGAACTCCGCCGCGCGGCCCGCTTCGATGCGGCCGCAGTCCAGGCCGAGCAGCCGGGCGGGCACGGCTGAGGCCGCGGCCGAGGCGACGGTCACCGGCAGCCCGACCTCGCGTACGGCCCGCCGTACCGCCTGCGCCATGGTGAGCGTGCTGCCGGCCAGCGACCCGCTGCCGACCAGCTCCGCGCGCCCCGCGCTCACCTGCACCTGCCGGGCGCCGCGCGCGTACCGGCCGTCGCCCATGCCGGCCCCGGCCGACGCGTCGGTGATGAGGGCGACGCGATCGGGCGCCTGGCGCACGATGAGCCTGACGACGGGATCGGCCAGATGGATGCCGTCGTTGATGACCTCGAGGACGACATCCGGCGAATCGCAGGCCGCGAGGAACGGCCCGGGCTCGCGGTGATGCAGCCCGCGCATGCCGTTGAAGGTGTGGGTGAGCACCCGCGCGCCCGCCTCGAAGGCCGCGCGGCACGTGGCGTAGTCGCCGTCGGTGTGGCCCACGGCGGCGATGACGTCGCACGCCACCAGCTCCCTGACCAGATCCAGGCCACCGGGAAGCTCGGGGGCGACCGTGACCATGCGGACGCCGCCCCGTCCGGCCTCCAGGAGCTTGCGCAGCTCCGCCGTCGCCGGCGCGCGCAGATGATCAGGATCATGGGCCCCGCAACGCAGGCGGGACAGGAACGGCCCTTCGAGATGGGCCCCGGCCAGACCGGGCTCGCGCGCCATCAGGTCGGCCACCCAACCGGCGGCCCGGGCCATCTGTTCCATGGGAGAGGACACCAGGCTGATCAGGGTGCGGGTGGTTCCGTGTAAGCGGTGGAAGGCCACGGTGGCCGCCAGGTCGGCCGGTGAGTCGATCGCCGACACACCGCCTCCGCCGTGCACGTGGATGTCCACGAACCCGGGCAGGAGCCAGCCACCGCCGAGATCGCGGATCGGGGTGCCATCGCGCGGCGGCGCCCCGGCCCCGACGCCGGCGATGCGCCCGCCCCTGATCTGGACCCAGCCTGGTTCGAGTACGTCCGAGGGGGTCACCACGCGGGTGCCGGCGAGAATCTGGTCGGTCATTCCACCACACTCCAGCCGAGGATTCCGGCACCGAGCAGGGACGCGCGGATTCCCAGCGCCCCCCGCGAGATGGGCGGCGGCTCCCGGAACGACAGCCGGGCCGCCAGCCCCTTCGCCAGCGGATCCAGGAGCCGTTCCCCCGCGCCGGCCAGGCCGCCGCCGATCACGATGAGCTCGGGGTCGAGCAGGAGCGTGCACGTGGCCAGACCTGTCGCCAGCGCCTCGATCGCCTCGTTCACCACCCGCTTCGCATGGTCGTCGCCCTGATCGGCGCGGGCCAGGACGTCTTCCGTCCGCAGGCGGCCCCTGCCGTAGCGGCGGACGATCGAGGCGGCCGAGGCGTAGGTCTCCAGGCATCCGCGTCGCCCGCACGAGCAGGACTCCCCATCTGGACGGACCGGGATGTGGCCCGCCTCTCCCGCATGGCCGCCGGCGCCGCCGTACGGCCGGCCCCCCAGGATCATCGCGCCCGCGATGCCCGTGCCGATCGCCAGGAACAGGAAGTTCCGCGCGTGCGCCCCGGCGCCGTAGACGTTCTCGGCGAGGCCGCCCGCCCGCACGTCGTGCCCGAGGGCCACCGGAATGCCCAGCCTCTCGCCGAGCATCGCGGAGATGGGCGCGTCCCGCCAGCCGAGGTTCGCCGCCCGGGAGGCGACGCCGGCCTTCTCGTCCACCAGGCCGGGAACGGCCACACCGGCCGCCGGCGGCGGTACGGGCGCCTGCGCCGCCAGGTCTGCCGCGAAGTCGCCGAGCCTGTCCAGCACGTGCTCCGGCCCTCGCTCGCGTCCGGTCGGGCGTTGCTCGAAGGCCGCCACGTCGCCGTCGCGGGTGACGAGTCCCCCCTTCATCGCCGTCCCGCCCACGTCCACAGCGATCACATGGCTTGTCATGCGCCGATCGTAGGTCCTGCCGATGATCTCGTCCGCCGCCCGCGGGGCAACGCGGCTATCCCATCGAACCTCCAGAGCGAGGCCCTGGGCGGCGCGCTGTCCTGCCCAGCCCGCTATCAGCGGCCACCGCCTGCCGGTACCTACTCCGGCTGCGAGCCCAGACCGTACGTCGTAAGGAGTACCGCGGTACGGGCTCGGAGGCGGACGCGACCGCGGTCCCGCGCGGACCGGACAAAAGCGCTGTCCGGGGGAGTTGTCTGGATGCAGCGAAGATGACAGTGGAACCTGCTCACGGCCTAGGCGAGTTCTGGCCCAGGGTTGCCAGCGGAGCCTTCAGGGAGCCGGACGCCGTGCGCTTGAAGCCGGGAGAGGATCAACTCTCGGAGGTCGCGTTCTTGTGCGGCTGTGTCGTGACGTCCTGTGCGGCCAGCGGCCGCGGCCCAGCGTTCGAGGACGTCGATCGTGAGAAGCCATTGGGTGACCGTGAGTTTGGGTTTCACGATCTCGTCCGGTGGCGGCCACAAACCGGAGCCGGGAACGCCGGGTGTCCAGTGGGCGATCTGATCCCAACCGGCCCTTCGAATGCTGCGCGCTAGCTCGGACCGCTGGCGGTTGCCGTTCACGGTCTCGACGCGCGAGCTCGTCGCGGCCGCTGTAGCCCTCGTTGAAGATCAGGTAAACGACGGCGAGAACCGCATCGAGCCGCTCGCGGAGCAGGTGGCGCGGTGGAACCCGAGACGGGATCCGCGCTGCTTTGATCTTGCGCTTGGCCCGCACCAGCCGCTGCGCCATCGTGCGCTCCGGTACGAGGAAGGCGCGGGCGATCTCGTCGGTGGTGAGCCCGCCGAGGGTCCGCAGGGTGAGCGCCACCTGCTCCTCGACCGCGAGCGCCGGATGACAGCAGGTGAAGATGAGCTCCAGGCGCTCGTCGGAAAGGTCGTGGCGTTCATCTGCACCTCGGCAGCGTTGCCCGCGGCGAGCAGGCCGGACTTGGCGGCGAGGGCCTGTTCGCGGCGGATGCGGTCCGTGGCTCGGTTCCGAGCCGTCGTGATCAGCCAGGCGCGCGGGTTGCCGGGGATGCCGTCGCGTGACCATCGGTCCGCGGCGATCGCGAAGGCCTCCTGCGCGGCTTCCTCGGCGAGGTCGAAGTCGCCGAGGAAGCCGATCAGGGTGGCCAGCACGCGACCCCATCGCTCGCGGAAGACCTGATCGAGTGTCATCACCAATAGGTCTGCGCGGGGCGAATCTCGATGGCGCCGCCGAGGCGGGCCGCCGGGACGCGGGCGGCCACCTCGATGGCCGCGTCGAGGTCGTCGGCCTCGAGGACGAACCAACCGCCGACGGCTTCCTTCATTCCGACGAACGGACCGTCGGTTGTCAGGGTCTTGCCGCCCTCCACGCGCACCGTGGTCGCGTTCTCGGGGAGACCCATGGGAAGGCCAGGGGTGACGCCTGGCGTTTTGTTGATCGCCCCGTAGTCGGCATAGACCTGCTTCTGCTCCTCCTCGGAGAGCGCGTCCCACTCCTCGGAGCTGCCCTGGTAGATCAGCATGACGTACTTCAACGTTCCGCCTCCTCATCCGGATGGTTACACAAGGAGACGAATGCCGAGCCGCGAAATCGACAGGCCGGCACCGGAAATCTTGAGCGACTCACAGCTCGGCAAGGTGGTGACGAGTCTCTGCTTGAACCGGCCGGAACCTGCCCGGGCGCGCCGCGAGAGCTACGTGGCCCCCTGGATGAACCGGGTGCTCGCCGTACGGTGGTCAGCTCGGGATTGCGCTGCCCTCGCAACCTTTGCCGATCTGGCCCGTCTCGAAGTACCGCACCACGTCGGCGGCGCACTTGGGCACCCGGGTGGTCGACACGTGCACGTCGTCGGCGACCGTGTAGACGGTGCCGCCGATGGCGCGCCGTGTCTGCAGCGTCCAGTCGTAGACGGACATGAACTCGTGCAGGTGCCCCGCCAGCACCAGTGACCCGCTGCTCCGCTTCAACGTGGCCTGCTGCACCGGCAGCGGCCAGCCGGGACACATGACAGGCAGTCCCCAGGACCGGCCGGTCGCCGGATGGCGCTTCACGAGCTGCTGGTAGTCACGCCAGGCGGGGTCGAAACCGGCCCGGCTGCTGTCCTCGTTGCACGCGACGGCCAGGTTCATGGTCCTGTTCAGTGTTTCGGGCGCGCCGGGCACGGGCGCCCCCATCATCGGTGCGCCGAGCAGCTCCTTGACGGCGGGCGGGGCGGTGGTGCCCGTCGCCGTCCGCAGTTCGGCCAGCGCCTTGCCCGCGCGCACCCACTCGGTCGAGTTGCGCCTGGCCAGGTCGGCGACGGCCGAGCCGTCGATGGGCCGCTGCAGGTCGGTGTAGGTCTTGGGGCTCTTGTCATACGCGCGGACCAGCTTCGCCACCTCCTCGCGCACCTTCCGTGCGGTGGCACCGAGACCGTAGGTCCCGTCGCGGCGGGCCAGCCAGGCGGCCATGCGCCCGAAGTTGCGCTCGGCCGCCTCCGCGCTGTCCTTGGCGTGCTCGTCAATACGGGTCCACGGCGGCGCCACGCTGTCCAGGAAGGCCTGTCCGGTGTGCCCGGGGAACAGGCTGCGGTACACCATGCCCAGATAGGTGCCCCAGGAGAAGCCGAGCAGGTTGAGTTTGCTCTCACCCAGCGCGGTCCGTACCAGGTCCAGGTCCTTGGCCACGTTCTCGGTGGTGAGCTGTCCGAGGAAGGCGGGGTCAGAGCGTCCGCACTTCTGGTTGGCGGCGACCTGGGCGTCGTATATCTTCCTGGCCGCCTCCTTGGTCAGCGTGCCGGGCTCCTGCGGGCCGTTTGGCGAGAAGGTGCAGGCGACCTTGGTGCTGTTCCCGACCCCGCGCGGGTCGAAGCCGATGATGTCGTATCGCTCGTTGAGCCCCGCCATCTCCTCGTTCCTGAGCGCGGCCCGCAGGACCGGGTCCAGGTATCCGCTGTTGCCCGGCCCGCCCGGCAGGACGGCAGCGGCGCCGAGCCGGTGGGCCTTGTCCGTGGCGGCCAGCCGGGTCACCGCGATGTCGATCTTCCGCCCGCTGGGGTCACGATGGTTCAGCGGGACGCTGACCGTGCCGCACTCCAGGCGCTTCATCAAGGAGCGGAACGCCGCAACCTTGTCCTCCGCCACTCCCATGCTCCGGATCACCTCATCGGAGTAGGCCGGGCAGGATTTCCACTGCACGGACGACACGCCGGAGCTCGAGCTGGGGTTCGCGGTGGCGCTCGCGCTCGCGGCGACGGTAGCGGTGGCGCCCGCCGCGGAAGGATGCGCCGCCAACCCCGCCAGCGCCAGTGCCGTCAGTGAAGTTCGGTACGTCATGCGGATCAGTAGTAGAGCGGCGGTTGTTTCCTTACCGTTTCTATGAGGGTGGTCCGGCGTCGATGGACGTGGCAGCGGGAGTTGCGGCCGACCTGGGCACTGTCATTGAGGTCAGCGTCTGATCAGGGCCACTGAACGACATTCAAAGTGACAGTGCAATCCGAGTGTGGTTCTATCCACTGCCCCGCGATATGGCGCACCTGTCCAGCCCAGCCGTGACCGCATTCCTGGCCTCCGGTGTCCGTTTGGCTGTCCGAGCATTGATCTTTCGGGGTGAGCGGAGGGCTGTGTCGGGCCCGCGGCTCGCGGATGAGGTCCCGAGCAAGGTGTCCCGAGCACCCTGGCTGTCCACTGGCCCGACGGGAGCCCGCGCTCGCTGGAGAGGGCCCTCCCGGTCAGATGACGTTGACCGCGTCCAGGAGGCGGGCGGCGAGTTCGGCGTCGCCGGTGATCGTCACGTCGCTGTCGCGCCAGGACGACCGCTGTGTGCCCCAGTCGGGGAAGGTCAGTGCGGGGGCGGTGACGTGCGCGGCGACCGGGCCGTCGGACGGGGTCAGGACGCCCGCCTCGTCGATCCACCACGTACCGCCGCCGGGGCCGGTGAGGGTCAGGGCGACGCGGGCGTCGAGTCCGGTGAGCGGCGCCTGCGCGACCTGGTTGCTCAGCACGGCGATCATCCAGGTGAGGACCGCCCGCATTCGATCGGCGTCGGTGGACGGCACGGGTCGGCCGAGCGCCGGGGCGAGGTCGTGGCGCAGGTGGGTGTGGTGGTCGAAGACGAGGGCTCCGCCGATCATCAGGCCTAGGGGGAAACGACCGAGTTCGGCGAGCGGTACACGCACTCGGGTGATGGGCGTGCGCCGCACGACCTCGAGGAGCGTGGTGGCTCGCCGGCCGGCGAGCTGGTACTCGGCCATGACCCGCGCCCGGCTCCAGTCGCGTCGCCGGGCGACCGGGTCTTCGTTGAACTGTTCGAGACTCGGGGCAAAGGCCGCGCGCAGCCCGGCGGGTGTGCAGAAGCCACGCGCTGTGGCGCCGATGTGGGCGACGACGTCGGCGATCCGCCATCCCGCCGCGGCACTGGGTGCCGTCCATTCGTCGTCGCTGAGGCTGGTCGTGAAGTCGAGCATCTCGGTGCGTTCCGCGCGGAGGGCGGCGACCATGTTCCGCAGGTCCGCTGCGGGAAGGCGCTCGGTCATGTCGTCTTCCTCTCTTTGGTTTTCCGTGGTTCTCGGGTTCTCTGCGGGGTTTTCCGGGGTCGCCGAAGACAGCGGCGGGCCTGGTGTCGTTCTGGCTCGTCGCGCTGTGATGCCGGCGGGGCCGGGCTTCAGGCCGGGCGGCGGATGGCTCCCACGGCCGCGTCGTAGAGGTCGAACAGGTCGACCTGTCCGCCCAGGCGCGCCCACTCCTCGTTCGCTGCCTGGAGGCAGGTGATCGCCGCGGCTGCGATCGCGCGCGCCTGCAGGGCGCGGCGGTCGGAGTCGGGCAACCGCGGCTCGATCAGCGGCGCGAGCAGCTCCTGCCAGCGACCCTGCTTCTCGGCGTGGCCGGCGCGCAGGGCGTCGTTTCCGAACAGCAGCGTGATCATCTCGAGCCGGCGCTCGGCCGTCATCTCGATCTCTTCCAGCACTTGGAACGCCGCGCGCAGTGACGCCCAGACGTCCTCGTCGGCCGGGCGCTCGGCGAGCCGCGCGGCGATCAGCTCGCCCTGTTCGGAGAGGCCGCCGAGCGCGAGGTCCTCCTTGTTGCGGAAGTAGTTGAACAGGGTCCGTCGGGAGACACCTGCGGCGGCGGCGACCTCGTCGAGCGTCGTGTCGTCGTACCCCTTGGCGGCGAACAGCTCGATAGCGGTCCGGGCGATCAGGGAGCGGACCACGTTGCGGGTCTGCTCACGCAGAGATGTCGGCTTCTGGGTCATGCACGGATGGTACGATATTTCATCCAATGAAGCAATTTGCACTTAGTGCACAAATGTGCGTAGGGTGTATGGCGTGACCAAGATTGATTACCGCCACCAGACCACGATCGTCACCGGGGCCAGCTCCGGTCTCGGCGCGGAGTTCGCCCGTCAACTGGCCGGCCGCGGCTCG
The DNA here is from genome assembly GCF_030718205.1 of Nonomuraea turcica. Classification (GTDB taxonomy): domain Bacteria; phylum Actinomycetota; class Actinomycetes; order Streptosporangiales; family Streptosporangiaceae; genus Nonomuraea. Next base: position 266,856 of record NZ_JAUZQF010000005.1, on the reverse strand, counting down.
GATCTCGTGCTCGTCGCCCGCCGGGCGGACCGACTGGAGAGCCTGGCCGGCGAACTCACCCGCACCCACGGCGTCACGGTGACCGTCATCGCCCGCGACCTCGGCCTGCCCGACGCCGGCCGCACGCTGCGCGCCGACCTCGAATCCCGCGGCATCCACGCCACCGGGCTCGTCAACAACGCCGGATTCGCCACCCACAACGCCCTCACCGACGAGGATCCGGACCGACTGCAGAGCATGATCGCGCTCAACGTCAACGCCCTCGTCGACCTCAGTCGCGCCTACATCGACCCGCTGACCTCCGCCGGCACCGGCGTCCTGATCAACGTCGCGAGCCTGCTGGGCTTCCAGCCGACCCCGTACCTGAGTGTCTACGGCGCCACGAAGGCCTTCGTCCTCAGCTTCACCGAATCGCTGTGGGAAGAGACCCGAGACACCGGTCTACGCGTCCTCGCCGTATGTCCCGGTGCTACGCAGACCGAGTTCTATGACGCCGCCGGCAGCCAGTCGGCCGACTACGGCACGAAGCGAGCCACCTCTGCCCACGTCGTCAGGACGGCCCTCGACACGCTCGACCGCCGCTCCGCCCCCCGTCGATGATCACCAACGGCCGCCGGCTCGCCCTCGTCAGCAAGTTTCTGCCGCGCCGCCTGACCGTCCGGCTCATGGGCCGGATGGCCCGCCGTTAGCCGGAACTGCTCCTTCGTCGCCCTCACCAGCAGCAAAGGAACACCATCATGGCCATCACAGAAGCGACCTCACAGCCCACGGACGCGGAGCGCTTCGGTCGTATCCTCGCTGTTCAGCGCGCCGCCCATCTCCGCGACGGAGCGCCCTCACTGGCGGCGCGGCTCAGCGATCTGAGCAGGCTCAAGTCCGTCCACGTTTCAGTGATCCACCTGCCGGGTCTCGCGAACGAAGCCTCGGATCGAGGTAGCGGTATGGACTCGGACTCGCAGGTGGCGCCTCGAAGTCGCCGAGCAGGGTGCCGGTGATCCCCTGGTCAGCGAATTGACATCCTTCTTGAGAGGAATCGGGATGACGGCCAGCCGGGCAAGTGGCAGCTCAAGCTCAGGGCGCCCTTGGGCTGCCATCTCGATGATCTTGTCATTGACGGGGGTTGTGGTCAGGGTTGTGACAGGTTGAATGAGACGCGGTCCGAAGCTGTCGCATCGAAGGTGGCAGTTTTCTTGGTGTCAGGCTCGGTTTCCCGCTCCCCAGTAGAACGGCCCAGAGGTTGAGTGAATCTTGATGCGCCATCCGATCCGCTCGAGCTGTCGTTCGAGGTCCGGCGGTTGGTGCGGGACTTTGACGATCCGGTAGGCGGTCCCGTCCAGGAGCTGGCGTTGTATGGTCGCGGATTGCTCGCCCTCGATGAGTTCGTCGGCGGTCCGGTAGCCGTCGTCGACGAAGAAGACCCGCCCCTCCGGTTTCAGGCAGTCGGCCACCAGCGACCAGAAGGACGCGAAGCGTTCGGGCGGAACATGTGACAGCCAGAACCCGAAAAAGACGACGTCGTAACGACGGTCCGGCTGCCAGCGGAACAGGTCGGCTGACACGAAGTGCACCCGCTCGTCCTCGCCCACCCGCGCCGAGGCGATGGCGAGCATTTCCGGGGACGCGTCCACAGCGGTGACATCAGCGGCGTGCTGGAGCAGCTGGGTGGTCCATCTGCCTGGGCCGCAGGCGAGTTCGAGCACGCTGCCGGTCGGCCGGAACGCATCAAGCGCCGCCGACAGCTCAGCGGCTCCGGGAAACGGTAGAGCGTGGCGCTCGTATTCCGCGGCAACCGCCCGGTAGTAGACGACCTGTTCGTCGAGTAGTTCTTGCAGGTTCCCGCCATCAGCCGAGTTCATGGATCGACTATCACAAAATCATTCGCCGGGCTGCAACACCGACAACGTCGACCTGTGAGGGCTCTGTCTCTCCTGACGGGGTGCGGGTGCGACCCCCAGTTATAGATGGCGGCTGGGAGTTGACCGATCTGCGGGATTGCGGGAGTTCCCAGGATTTTGTTGGCGGGAGTCCCGAGGTCTTCTTGGCGGCTGCGTACACGATCTTGATGAGGTCGCGTGGTGGGAGTCGCACTACACAGGGCGCCCTCGTGAGAGCTGGCCCGATCGAGACGGTACGGCGCGTCCGCCTCATCGGGTAGTCCTGCGGATCAGGTACGCGGCCAGCGCGGCCAGCCAGGCCCACCCGATGATGATCGTGAGGCGCTGCAGCAGCCCGCCGATCGACGGGATGAGCGGAGGCTGGGCCAGCGCCATGGCGGTGAGCACGAAGCCGGTTAGGAACGCTAAGGCGGTCCCTGCCGAGTAGGCGGCCCACCCCTTGTGCCCGGCCGCGGCAAGGCGGTAGGCGACCACACAGCAGGCGACCGGCAGTCCCAGGAAGACCGGAGTCCCGAAGAGGTCGTGCAGGACGCCGTGCAGCGTGCGGTCCGGCCACACCGGCGTTCCCAGTGGATAGGGATGGGCGGTGGTCACCCCGGCGGCGACCGGGTCGGCGGCGAACACCCCGGAGCCGATCATCCCGATGGCGAACAGCCCGATCAGCACCGGCACCCACCGTCCGCCGCCGTAGCGCCGTAGCGCCGGCCGCAGCCCGACGGAGTATGCCAGCAGCAGCCCGCCGCTGGCGACGAAGCTCGCGCGCTGCACCCACCCGAACTCCCCGAGCACGAAGGCGCTCACCGTGTGCCGGAGCGGGTCGTACCCCGCCGGATGGACCGCACTTGTCACCAGGAACACGGCGACGAAGAGAGCAGGACCGATCACCCCGCACACCAGCAGCCCTCGCTCCCCGCTTGCCGTCGCCCTTGCCCGGGCGTTTCCCTCACCATGCATCGGCCAGTCACTCCATCCGCTGGTAGCGGTCAAGCCCTTCCTTGATGGCGGCCGCCAATTCCGCACCGATCAGCCGCTCGGTGGCCAGGAACAGCCGCGCCCGGCCGATTCGCGCCGTTGCCGTGGGATCGCTCTCGTCGGCACCCAACCGGCGATAGATGTGCCGGGAAAGGATGGCCAGCCCCAGCTCCATGGCCGTGTACACGGCGGCGATGGCCTCCACGTCCTCGCCCTCCGGCAGCCGTATCCCCAGCTTCCCGCCGGTCAGAACGCCGTGGTGCAGCTCGGCCAGTTCGTCGAACCAGCGCGGCGCGGTGGCGGCATCGCTGATCAGCGACATCGCCAGGTACGGCACCAGCAGGGAGACGGTGCGGTGGGTATCGGCCACGAAACCGGCATCGGCCACCGCACCGCCGACCGCGCCGTCGCTCATGGCCGTACGCAGAAACGTCAGGACATAGGCGTCGCACTCGTCGCGTAGCACCTGCTTGGACGGGAAATGATGCTGGACGCGCCCCGGCGAGACTCCTGCCTCCCGCGCGATCCCCCGGAAGGTCGCCCCCTTGAAGCCGTGAACGGCGAACTGCTTCAATGCGGCATCCCGGATCCGGGCTCGCGACTTCAGCTCGACCGGCGCCTGGGGTGCGCCTGGCTGCTCCACCCGACCCCTCCAATACAGATGTATCGCCTATCGCGACGATACATCTGTATTGGAGGGGCGCCAAGGGAATCTCCCGGTGCCGCCGTCACTCACGACCGGGCGTGCTCGTTCCGCCGCCTTCTTCAGCGCACCCCTGTCCATCTGGCCGACGACGCAGATCAGCCGCAGGTGGTGGCCCGCCAGATCGCCTCCATCTTCGTCTGGGTCGAGCTCACCGCAGGCGAGCATCACTTCGCGCCGCGGCCTGTCGAGGCCGCCCAACCCCCAGAAATCCAGCACGCCTGGATGCTCCGGCGGAACACGATCTGGTCGCGGATGCAGCGCGACCGCCCCGGCCTCCACTACCCCAGCCTCGTGATCGAACTCCGCAAGCTGGCCGCATCCCTGGCGAGGATGATCGACACTACCTGATCACGACCTCTACTACTCAGCCGCCAACAAAACCTGGGAACCGCCATCTATGTCTGGGGGGTCGCAGCGGTGAGCCGGATCACGGTAGTTGGAACCGGTGGGCGGCAGTGACCTGCTCAACTCGATTCGGCGGATCAGGCTTGTTGGCACCGACGGCTCACGGTTGTTGGCACCAGCGTGGAGTTCTCAGCCTTCTGGGCACGAGCTTGGGGCGCTGACCTGGCGGAACAGGACCAGGAGCACGTCGACCGCCGAGGTGGTACCAACAACCGTGAGCAGGTTGCATCTAGTGCGATCGGGCTCAAGCGGGGTGGCCAACTACCACTCTCGGATTGGCCACCTACTGCTCACACTGGCCATCTATCGCTCACACGCTCACCCGGGCCGAACCTCCTGCCGTACACGCCGCTACTGCCAACCCCGATGGCCCGCTGCCATGTCCGCTTCCAAATGGCGTGACGCACTTCCATCTGCAAGGCCGTCAGACAACAGTTGTCTGGACCCAGCGAAGATGACAGTAGGACCTGCTCCTGACCTGGAAACTGTCACTTCGATGGGCGTCGAAATGTTAGTGTTCGCGTCATCGAAGTTGGCAGTGCGCAGCCGAAGATCAAGTGCCATGAATGTGCGTCGGTTGGGCACTGGGGCTTCAGGGCTCGAACTTGTCTAGTCTTGGAGCCATGGGGACCGTGGAGGAGGAATCGTCCCTCGCCGCGTTTCTGAGGACCGTGACCGTCGGCGATGTCCTCACCGGGACCGTCGCAGAGATCACGCGATCGGGAACGACCGTGCTTCTCGACGCTTTCGCCGGCGCTCCAGTCGGTGTCATCGGCCCGCTCGATCTTTCCTGGGGGTCCTTCGGGAGCTCGGCCGCCAACATCCTTGAAGTTGGCGGCCGGGTCTCTGCCGAGGTGATCGCCGTTGATCTCCCCGAGCGACAGGTTCGGCTCTCGCGGTCTGCGACCGAGAACCCCCCGCTATGGGCCTATCTGAAGTCACTGCGTCCGGGACAGCGGCTGTCCGGCACCGTGGCGGCCATCGAACGCTCCGGCGTCTTTGTCGATCTGGACGACGGACCCGACCACCCCGTCTTCCCCGGCGTCGGCTTCATCACCATGCCCGAGCTGTCCTGGCGCCGCTTCGAGGTCGTCTCCGTAGGCGAGCGTGTCACCTGCGAATTCCTCGTCTTCGACACCCACAATGGCGAGGCCCGCTTGTCGCTGCGGGCCACCCAGCCCGACCCGTTCGAGCAGTTCGCGCGCCGCGCTCACGTTGGCCAGATCCGGCACGGGCCGGTGACCAAGGTGGTGCCCTTCGGCGTCTTCGTCCGCGTGACAGACGGCGTCGAAGGCCTGATCCACCTCAGTGAACTTGCCGCCACGACTGTTGAGGCATCAGGCGACGCGGTTCAGATCGGGGACGAGGTCGCTGTGATCATCATCGAGATCGATCTGCAGCGGCGTCGGCTCACCCTGTCGCGCCGATCGTCCGGGAAGAACCACTAGCGTCCGACGTCTCCCGGACAGCGAGGAACTCGTCCAGCAGCGCGAAGAGGACCTCGACCACCTTGGCCTCTTCATCATGAGTCAGTTCCCACTGCCCACACCCCTCAGAGAGAGCGATATGGCGCACCTGGCCAGCCCAGCCGTGACCGCACTCCTGGCCCCGCCGAGCCACCAGCCACTCCCGCCAGCCGCTCAGGCCCGGACCTCCATGACGCAGCGCGTGCTGGTCATAGCCGTCCAGGAAACTTTCAACCCCAGCAAGCCTCGACCCCACCACGAACATGCCCAACCGCTTGGCCACGAAGGCGAAGTACTCCCGTTCGCTCATACTCGCCAGGTCTGCCGCCACCGTCCCCTCCTCCTGACACGCCGGCCGCTGTCGTCTTCAAGAGCGTCAGACACGGACTGTCTGGACGCAGCGAAGATGACAGTGGAGCCCGCTCCTAACCTGGGCGCTGTCACTTCGATAGGTGTCGAAATATCAGCGCTCGCGTCATCAAAGTTGGCAGTACCCGGTCGAAGATCGCGTCCCCTTGAGGGAGGGCTATGACTCCGCGCGGAGGCATCAGGGAGTAGGACGCCGAGCGCTTGACCGGGGGATTCTCGAAGCTCGCGTTCTTGGTCCATCCTGCGGAAGAGTCCGCATCGTACATCGCAAAGACTAACTGGCGATCTTGCGATAGGTGGCGCCAGGGTGTAACTATTGCGCCCATCGCCAGGTTGCACACCCGCTGGCCTAGTGAGTCGTCGCCGGATTCGTCAGCGGGCGTTACGCAGGCGAAGGAGATGTCCGGTGATGTGGTCACGGGCCGCGGTGACAGCGCGAACCGCGTGATCGTCGATGCCTTGTGGCGGGCGGGTGCCCTTGAAGAGCAGGGTGGCGTAGCCGTGCGTGGTGGACAGGTGCACGTAGACGAAATCGGCGGTGTCGGCCCAGGAGGTGTCGGCGGGCAGCACGTCCGCGGCCAGGCGCATGAGGGCGGCCGTGAGGTGGCGGCTCTGCTCCTGGACCGTCGGCCGGTGGGGCTCGGCGAAGTCATAGGAGTAGACGAGGTCGAGGCCGGCGCGGTGCTCCAGGACGAAGCGGGTGTAGGCGCCCGCGGTGGCAGCGAGCCGGTCCACGGGATCGGGCCCCGCCCGCTCGGCCGCCTCGACGAGAACCTCGGTGATGTCGCTGATGATGGCGGCTGCGCAGGCGGCGAGCAGTGCCTCCCGATCGGGGAAGTGACGGTACGGCGCGGCCGATGACACGCCGACGCGGGCGGCGACCTTCGCCACGGAGAAACCGGCGACGCCCGACTCGGCCAGGAGCGCGAGGCCCTCGCGGATGAGCTCGGCGCGCAGGTCGCCGTGGTGGTAGCCGCGTTTCTGCGTCGTGGGTCTGGTCACGGCGAACGATTCTCCTCCCTTCTCAATGTTAGAGTACTATCACTTATGTTAGAGCACTCTTACATCTGCGGGAATGAGGACGCATCATGGAGCAACGGACCCTCGGACGGCAGGGGCTGGCGGCGTCGGCGCTGGGATACGGCGCGATGGGCATCTCCCTGGCCTATGGGCCGTCGGATGAGAACGAGGGGATCGCGACGATCCGTCGGGCCCACGAGCTGGGCGTGACGTTCTTCGACACGGCCGAGCTGTACGGGCAGGGCGAGAACGAGCGGATCGTCGGCGCCGCGCTGGCCCCGATACGCGACGAGGTCGTCATCGCGACCAAGTTCGGCTTCGACTTCACCGGCACCAGAGAGGGCGATGTCGACAGCCGTCCCGAGCACATCCGCGAGGTCGTCGACAACAGCCTGCGTTACCTCGGCGTCGACGTCATCGACGTGCTCTACCAGCACCGCGTCGACCCCAACGTGCCGATCGAGGACGTGGCCGGGACGGTCAAGGATTTCATCGACGCCGGCAAGGTCCGCTACTTCGGGCTGAGTGAGGCGGGGGCGAACACCATCCGCCGCGCGCACGCCGTACAGCCCGTCTCGGTCCTGCAAACCGAATACTCCCTGTTCGAGCGGGACGCCGAGATCCTCTTCCCCGTCCTGCGCGAGTTCGGGATCGGGTTCGTCGCCTACTCGCCGCTCGGCCGGGGTTTCCTCACCGGGCAGGCCAAGCCCGGCGCCGAGTACGACCCCACCGACATGCGCACCTGGGACGCCCGCTTCCAGCCCGGCAACTACGAGAAGAATCTGGAGGCCACCCAGCGGCTCGCCGACCTGGCCGCGACCAAGGACGCCACCGTCGCCCAGCTCGCCCTGGCCTGGCTCCTGACCCAGGGCGACGACATCGTCCCCATCCCCGGCACCCGCAGCATCCAGCGGCTGGAGGAGAACGTGGCCGCCGCCGACCTCACCCTCGACGACACCGACCTGAAGCGCATCGCCGAGATCCTCCCGACCGGCGGCTTCGGCGCCCGCTACCCCGAGGGCATGCTCCCCACTTGGGACTGACCCCGCTGACCGGGCACGGCCTTTTCTCCTATTCGGGTACGGCTCGGACACCAGCCGGCAGATAGACGCGATGCCGGGGGCGGGCCACGCAGGGCAGCGGATGCCAGGCGACGCGCAAGACCGGATCAGGCCCGGCCAGGCGCTGGGGGCGGAAGGCCGCGGTATCAAGGGTTAGGGACGCCGCCCCGCCCAGGGCGACCCTTTGCGCGGGGCCCGCCCGATACCTCCACAGCACCACCACACAACGGGCCGCGACAGCGTCAGTCCTGGGCTCCGGCGTCGATGCTGCCGACGGTCAGGTCGGTCAGCGCCGCGATGGCCTCGGCGACGGTGGCCCGCCCCCGGTTCAGCTCCGCGGCGATCGCCTCGGCCGCGCCCAGCGCGCCGACGCAGCGCAGCCGGAGGGCTTCCTGCGTGAGCCCGGAGTACGGCCGCAGGGCGGTGGCCATCAGGTCCGTGTAGCCGTCGAGCAGCTCGCGCTCGATCGCCTCCATCTCCTGGTTCCCCTTGAGCGCGGCCGAGATGGCGGTCCACTCCGGCATGTCGGTGGCGCAGGCGAAGTAGGCGGTGCTCAGGACGCGGGCGATCTCGCGGGGGACGGCCGGGGCGTCACGCAGGGCCTCCTTCGAGGCGGCCCGGTGCCGCTCGTCGAGCCGCCGGTAGAGCGCGATCAGCAGGCCGGAGCGGGTGCCGAAGTGGTCGTAGACGATCGGCCTGCTCACTCCGGCGGCCTCCGCCAGGCTGAGTAGCGTGAGGCTGTCGGTGCCGTGGGCGCGCACGATCGCCATGGCGGTGTCGAGCAGTTGCTCCCGCCTGGCCGGCTTGGACAGGCGAGTCGATCCCGTGGTCATCGTCCTCCCTTGCATTGCCTCCCAGCATAAGCTACAAAATGTAAGTTACAGAATGTAGGTTACAGAATGTAGGTTACAGAATGTAGGTTAGCGAGAGGACATCACCGTGGAGCACTCCGTACTGATCATGGGCGGATCCGGCCAGGCGGGCGCGGGGACCGCAGCCCTCCTGCGCCGGTGGTACCCGGAGCTGCCGCTGACGATCGCGGGCCGCGATCTCGGCCGCGCCCGGCGGGTCGCCGATGAGCTCGGCGGCGCGACAGCCGTGACCATCGATCTGCAGCGAGGCGACCTCGGCCTCCAGGGGACCGACGGCTACTCGGCGGTCGTGGCAACGGTGTGGGACAGCCACCTGAACGGACTGCGTTACGCACAGGACCGCGGCCTGCCCTACGTCAGCATCTCCAGCAGCCTGGTCGACATCGGCCCCGAGGTTGTCGCCGCCGGCCTGCAAGCCGGTGCGGCGCCGATCCTGCTGGCCAGCCACTGGTACGCGGGGCTCGTCGTCCTCGCGGTGCTCGGCCTCGCCAGGGAGTTCGACCGGCTCGACACCATCGAGGTCAGCGGCGTGCTGGACGAACAGGACAGCGGCGGGCCCGCGGCCACGGCGGACATGGCACGCCTGCTGGCCGCCACCTCGGCGGGGCACGTCCGCCGCGACGGCGTCTTCGACTGGGTCAGCGGCCCCGATGCGCAGGTGGAGGTCACCAGCGTCGATGGCGCCGTGCTGCCCGGCCAGATCGTCCCCATCCTCGACGTGCCGAGCCTGGCTGTCGCGACGGGCGCGCCCAACGTCCGCTTCGCGTTCGCTATCGGTGAATCGGCGGGCAGGCGGCGCGGCGGGCCCGGGTCCACGGAGGTCAGGATCGACCTCGAAGGCGTGGACCGCGCGGGCGCACCACTCAGGATGAGCCGCTACCTCCTCCACCCGGAGGGGCAGCGTCCCCTGACGGCGCTCGGCGTCGCCCTCGGCGTCGAGCGACTGCTCGGCCTGTGCGGCGACCCCGTGCCGCCCGGCCTCCACACCCCCGAAGCGTTGATCGACCCCGGCTACGCGGCCGAGCGGATGGCGGAGATCGGCGCCACCCTTACCGGAGCGCACGGCGATCACTGACTCCGCCGATCGAGAATCGCGGGCGGCGCACCCGTGAGATGACCTGGTTCATGATGGCTCTGTCAGGCACGGGCCGCCCGCCGGGCTCGCCTGGGCGTCTCGACACCGAGGACGGCGACCGCGGCCCGACCGCCCCGCCGAGCTCGCGGGTACGGACATCACTTGACGCGCGTACATCCAGCCCTAACGCCTCGGCCATCGTCACGGCGGACATCCGTTCCGCAGTGCCATCCGATCCACCCACGACGCGAACGACTCGCCGTACGCCGGTGCCACCACCAACGCCAGCCGCCGGGGCCAGAGCGCCGCCATCTCCCGAGCCGAACCTCCTGCCGTACACGCCCCCACTGTCACTCCGATGGCCTACCGGCATGTCCGCTTCCAGATGGCGTGACGGACTGTCATCTTAAAGGCCGTCAGACAACAACAGTCGTACGTGCTTTCGATGGCTCTTGACGCATCAAATGAACGGTCGTTTAATTCGCGTATGGGGCGGATCGCAGGTGTTACCGCCGCTGAGACCCGCGAGCGGCTGTTGCGGGCGGCCGCCGAGGTGTTCGCCGAGCGCGGTTACGACGGCACGCGTGTGGCCGACATCGCCGCAGCCGCGGGGGTGAGCAACGGCGCGCTGTACGCGCACTTCGGCTCGAAGGCCGACCTGATCGTGGCGGCGTTGCGCGCCCACGGGCCGCGGCTGCTCGCCGACCTGTTCGCCGCCGACCCGGACCGGCCCATCACCGACCTGCTCCTCGTCGTCGGCCGATGGTTGCCCCGCCGCCGCGAGGCCTGCGGCTACCTCATCGTCGAGGCGCTCGTCGCGGCCCGCCGCGACGAGGACGTCGCCCGGCCGATGCGCGACTACATGGGCGAGCGCGCCGACTGGCTGTCCGGGCTCATGCGCGTCGCGCAGAACGACGGCGAACTCGACCCTTCGCTGTCGGCGGATGCGCTGGTCCACTTCTGCCTGCTGCTGGCGATGGGCAGCGCGCTCGTCACACCCGACCTGCACGCGGTCGACGACCGGGAGTGGAGCGCGTTGCTCACCCGGGTCGTCAGGGCCTTCGCCCCCGCCGGCACCTCAGCACAGAGGGGAGCGTCACAGTGAAAGTGAAGATCGACTCCGAGCGTTGCCAGGGACACGGCCGCTGCTACGACCTCGCCCCCGGCCTGTTCGGCGAGGACGAGGAGGGTTACGGGCAGGTGCTCGGCGACGGCGTCGTACCGCAGGAAGAGGCCCAGGCGGCACGCCTGGCCATGGCCAACTGTCCGGAACGAGCGATCGAGATCCTCTAGGAGGTGTGACATGGCCATCGACGACCGCTTCGCCCAGGATTTCCGGGAGGCGCGCGGAGACCAGCCCTTCGGCACGCGCAATGAGATCGTCACCGGCCCGGTCGCGGACTGGGCGACGGACTTCTCGCACCTCGAGCCTGAGTGGGCGGCCGATCCGTACCCCATCCAGGACGACCTGCGGCAGCGCTGCCCGATCGCGCACACGGGGCGGTTCGGCGGCGGCTGGCTGCCCACGCGCTACGAGGACGTCGCGGCCATCGCCTACGACACCGAGCGCTTCTCGTCGCGGTCGATCATCATGAGCAACTTCCGGCCGCCGCGCGAGCTGGCCCCCGTGGGCGGCACGCCGCCGATCTCGTCGGACCCGCCGTTCCACCACGACGCGCGCAGGCTGCTGCTGCCGGCGTTCACCAAGAGCGCGGTCGCCCGGCGGGAGGCGGCGACCCGGGCGTTTTGCCACGAGCTCATCGACGCGCTGGAGGGTCAGGAGGTGGTCGACGCCGCCGCCGACTACGCCCAGCACATCCCGATGCGGGTCATCTCCGACATGCTGGGCTTCCCGCCCGAGGACGGGCCGCGCTTCCGCGAGTTCATCGAGAACGCCCTCGAAGGCGTCAACCTGCCGCCCGAGGAGCGCATCGTGCGGATGGGGCAGCTGTTCGACTACCTTCTGGCCCAGATCCGCGACCATGTGGACCATCCGCGCGACGATCTGACGACCTACTTGATCAACGCTGAGCTGTACGGCAGGAAGCTCGCTCCCGACCACGTGGCCGGCACGATGGCGCTGCTGCTCATCGCCGGCATCGACACGACCTGGAGTGCGATCGGGGCATCGTTGTGGCACCTGGCCAAGACCCCCGCCGACCGGGAGCGTCTGGTCGCCGAGCCCGGGCTGCTGCCGACGGCGATGGAGGAGCTGCTGCGGGTGTACGCGCCGGTGACGATGGCGCGGCTGGTCAAGGAGGACATGAGCTGGAACGGCGTGGACATGAAGGCCGATGATTGGGTGCTGCTGTCGTTCCCGGCCGCCAACCGCGACCCGGTGCAGTTCGAGCGGGCGGGCGAGGTGGTCATCGACCGCGAGGTCAACCGCCATGTCGCCTTCGGCCTGGGCATCCATCGCTGCGTGGGCTCCCACCTGGCGCGCATGGAGCTGCGGGTCGCGCTGGAGGTCTGGATGGAGCGCATCCCCGCCTTCGCACTGGCCGATCCTTCGGCGGTGACCTGGGCGGCGGGCCAGGTCCGCGGCCCGCGTACCCTTCCCCTCCGCGTCGGCTGACCACCACCCGCCCCCTAACTGAGCCGGCGGGCGTCGACCACGAGAGTGATGGCCACGCCGGTGAGCGCCAGAGCGAGGGCTGGGGCGATCGCCAGGCGGGGGGCTGCGATCAGCAGCGGCACGGCGTCGGTCACCATGCCGCCCCAGTCGGTCACCGGCGGAGGCAGGCCGAGACCGAGGAAGCTCAGCGAGGTGGCCGCGATCAGCGTACGCGCGAGGTCGGCGGTGGCGACCGTGAGCACCGGCCCGGCGATGTGCGGGCCGATGGTGCGGCGTAGCAGGTAGGACGGGGAGGCGCCCAGGGCGCGGGCGGCGAGGACGAAGTCCGACGTGGCCACGCGCCGGGTGGCCGTGTGGGCGATGAGGCCGCAGTTCACCCAGCCGAACGGGACGAGCGCGGCCACCATCGTGCCCGGGCCGGGTGGTAGCACCCCCGCCAGCGCCAGGGCGAGCGTGAGGCCGGGCAGCGCCAGCGCCACCGTGGCCGCGTGCCGCAGCAGCCTCTCCGGCAACCCGCCGGCCAGTCCCGCGGCGGCGCCGGCCAGAGTGCCGAGTGCCGTGGTGATCGCCGTGATGGCGAACGCGGTCACGAAGGAGACCGCGCCGGCCGCCGCCGTCCTGGTGAGCAGGTCGCGGCCGAGCTGGTCGGTGCCGAGCCAGTGCCGCGGGCTGGGCGGCAGCAGGGCGAGGGCCGGGTCGGGCAGGTACGGGTCGTGGGGGGACAGGAGCGGCGCGAGGCCGCAGAACGCCACGATCGCCGCCAGGATCGCGATCCCCGCACGGCCCGTCCCTGGCGACGAACTCCAGAGGCGCCGGGCGGGGTCGGGGCCGTTCATGGGCGGCGCACCCGCGGGTCGGCGGCCGCCAGGCACAGGTCCGCCAGCGCCAGGAGCAGGACCGTCGCCGCCCCGATGACCAGCACGTACGCCTGCACCACCGGCACGTCGCGCTGCCGGATCGCCGAGATCGCCAGCTGCCCCACCCCGGGCCACGAGAACAGCGTCTCCACCACCACGGCGCCCGCCACCAGGTCGGCCAGCACCGCGCCCCCGGCCGTGATCGCGTTCGGCGCGGCCACCCGCAGCGCGTGCACCGTCACGGCGCGCCGCGCGCTCAGCCCCTTGGCGGCGGCCAGCCGCACGAACGGCAACGCGAGCGCCTGAGCCAGATCGGCGCGCAGCAGCCGGGTCAGCGTGGCGGCGCCCGCCAGCCCGAGCGTCAGCGCGGGCAGCACCACGGCGCCCGGCCCGGCGTCGCCCCCGGTCGGCAGCGCGCGCAGGCCGACCGCGACCACGCTGATCAGCAGGATCCCGGCGATGTACGGTGGCACGCTCGCGACCACCACCGTCACCGCCGTGATGACCCGGCCGCCCAGCCCTCGCGGCCGGAGCGAGGCGAGCAGGGCCAGCCCGGCCGCGACGAGCGCCGCCGCGCCCGCCAGCCGCAGCGTCGCGGGCAGGCGGGACAGTATCTCGCCCGTCACCGGGGACCGGTCCACGTAGGACAGCCCGAGGTCGCCGCGCACCACATCGGACAACCACCGCACGTACCGGACCGGGAGAGGCAGGTCGAGGCCTAGTTCGGCACGCAGCGCGGCGACGCTGGCCGCCGTCGGCTGGATCCCGCCGCGGCGCAGGATCTCCTCGGCCGGATCCCCGGGCGCCAGCGAGGTCAAGAGGAAGACCAGCACCGACAGCACCAGGAGCACGAGCAGCGTCTCCGTGGCACGCCGCAGCAGGAACCGCACGTCAGCCCGACGGCGTCAGCTTGCCGAGATCGATGACATACGCCGCATTCTGCACGACCCCGCCGACTTCGGTGGTCGTCACCACGGGATTGTCCTGGTACGCCAGCGGGATCATCGGCCGGTCCGCCGCGAGCAGCCGCTGCAGGCGCCGGTACAGGTCCCGCCGTTTCGCCTCGTCGGTCCCGGTCGCGGCCTGGTCGACGAGCGTGTCGAACTCCTTGCTGCGGTAGCCGAGCTTGCGGTCGACGTTCCAGGCCGCGTCCGAGCGCAGGAAGCGGCGGAACAGGTAGTCGGCGTCCCCGTTCGGCACGCTGTACGCGCTCAGGAAGACGTCGTAGTCCCCGGCCTCCATCACGGCCTTCGTCGCCTCGGCCACGGTCACCTTCGCCGGCAGCCCCGCCTGTTCGAACGCGGCCCGCAGCACCTCGGCGATGTCGGTGTACGGGAACTGCCCGGTCTCGGCGGACGAGATCAGGATCGTGACCGGCGCGGCGGGCCGGCCCGCCGCGTCCACCAGCGCCCGGGCCTTGGCCGGGTCGTAGGCGGCCGCCACGGTCGGATCGGACAGCTCGCCGAAGACCGGCGACAGGAACGCGGCGCCCGGCTTGGCCGTGCCGGCGAGCAGCTTGTCCGCGATCGTCCTGCGGTCGATGGCCAGCTCCGCCGCCTCTCGGAGCCGCGGGTCGGAGAAGGGCTCACGCGAGCCGTTGAACGTGAGGTAGTGCGTCAGGACGGACGGACTGCGGACGACCCGGAACCGGCTGTCGGCGGCGACGGCCGCGACCTGCCCGGACAGCAGCGCCCCCTTGTCGATCAGCCCGTCGACCTCGCCGGCGCGCAGCGCGGCGACCCGCGCGTTGGCGTCCGGGATCACCTTGACCACGATCTTCTTGTACGCCGGCGCAGCCCCGTAGTAGCGCGGGTTGGCCGCCAGCTCCGCCTGCTGCCCCTTGGCCCACCGCGTCAGCGTGTACGGCCCGGTCCCCACCGGGTTCCCGGCGAAGTCCCCGGAGGCGGCGAACGCCTTCGGCGACTGGATCATGCTGTAGAAGCCGGCCAGCCGCCCGGGCAGATCCGCTACCGGCCGCCGCAGCTCGAACGTCACCCGCCCGCCGTCCGCACGCACCTCCTCCAGCTGCCCGTAGGCCACCTCCATCCCGGCGTCGAGGCTGAAGAACGCCGACTGGCGGGGCGCGATCCGCAGGAACCGCTGGACGTTGGCCACCACCGCCTCGGCGTTCAGCGCCGTCCCGTCGCTGAAGCGCACCCCTTCGCGCAGCGTGAATGTCCACCGCCGCCCGCCGTCCGCGCTCTCCCAGGAGGTGGCGAGCGCGGGCGCCGGCCGCAGCTTGTCGTCCACCGTCACCAGCGGCTCCCAGATGCGGAGCGTCTGGTGCGTGAAGTAGGGGTCCTGCGGTCCAGCGACGAGGTCACGCGGAGCCGCCAAGGTCAGGAGGCCGGTCTCCTGTGGGGCCTCGGGCGAGCCGCCACACCCCGACAGGGCCATCCCTAACAGCGTGGCCAGCACCGCGACCGCGGCTCGTCTCCGCACCCTTGTCTCCCCTCAGCCGTCCCACCTGCCACAACGATAATGGTTTTCATCATTGGTGGAAAGCGGGCTGGCGCTTTGAGAAGATCCGCACATGCATGGCTTAGCCAAGGCCGCCCTGGCAGGCTCCTCACGCCTGTCCTGCTGGGACTTCTCCTGAACTCGGCAATGGGACTGGCGGTCTACGTCATGCCGCAGACGGCGGCGACTCCGCAGGCGGCCTGCCACGAACCCGTACCGGATGTCACGCACGGCTCCGGCGGAACCTGCCGGAAGGTGGGGGAGGACGTCTGGGTGCGCACCGAGCCGAGCCGGCCGCGCTGAAGTGACGATCAACCCGGCTCGGCGTCGCTCCGCACGGTCTTGTACACGCCGTACAGGGTCTCCACTCCGCCGAGGACCATCAGGACCAGGCCGATCTTCGACGGCGTGAAGATGAAGATCTCCTCGTCGAGGCCGAACAACCACAGCGCCAGGCCGCCGACGAAGGTGGCCAGGCCGGTGAGGAGCGTTTTACGCGCGGAGGTCATGCCGGAAACGCTAGTGAAGAGCCAGGTCGCCGATCTTCCTGCGCGTTGAGGAGATCGGTGTACATCTTTCGGGTGACGCTCAGCTGCCGAGGAGGCGGGCGGCCTGCTCGCGCATCTCGACCTTGCGGATCTTCCCGGTGACCGTCATCGGGAAGGAGTCCACCACGTGCACGTAGCGGGGGATCTTGTAGTGGGCCAGTCGTCCCGCGCAGAACTCCCTGATCTGCTCGGCCGTCAGCGGCTCGGCGCCCCGCCGCATGACGATCCAGGCCATGAGCTCCTCGCCGTACTTCTCGTCCGGCACGCCGATCACCTGGACGTCGTGGATGGCCGGGTGGCCGTACAGGAACTCCTCGATCTCGCGCGGGTAGATGTTCTCCCCGCCGCGGATCACCATGTCCTTGATGCGGCCGACGATGCTGACGTAGCCGTCGGCGTCCATGGCGGCCAGGTCGCCGGTACGCATCCAGCGGGCGGCGTCGATGGCCTCGGCCGTGGCCTCCGGCCGGCCCCAGTAGCCGAGCATGACCGAGTAGCCGCGGGTGCACAGCTCGCCGGGCTCACCCCGCGGTACGGTCAGCCGGGTCTCCGGGTGCACGATCTTCACCTCGATGTGCGGCATCACGCGGCCGACGGTCTCGGTGCGGCGGGCCAGGCCGTCGTCCGCGCGGGTCATCGTGGAGACGGGTGAGGTCTCGGTCATCCCGTAGCAGATGGCGACCTCGGTCATGTTCATCTCGCTGACCACGCGCTTCATGACCTCGACGGGGCACGGGGAGCCCGCCATGATGCCGGTTCTGAGGGTGGAAAGATTGAAATTTCCGGACACGGCGAGTTCGGCGATGAACATCGTCGGCACTCCGTACAGGGACGTGCACCGCTCCTCCTGCACGGCCCGCAACGTCGCCTCCGGGTCGAAGCCGGGCGACGGCAGCACGATGCACGAGCCGTGCGAGGTCGCGCCGAGGTTGCCCATGACCATGCCGAAGCAGTGGTAGAGCGGCACCGGGAGGCACACCCGGTCCCGCTCGGTGTAGCCGAGGAGCTCGCCGACGAAGTAGCCGTTGTTGAGAATGTTGTGGTGCGACAGCGTGGCGCCTTTGGGGAAGCCGGTGGTGCCCGACGTGTACTGGATGTTGATCGGGTCGTCGAACGTCAGCTCCGCCGCCCGCGTCCGCAGAGCGGCCGGGTCGCCGCGCCGGCCGCTCTCGACCAGCTCGTCCCAGTCGTCCTCGCCGATGAAGATCGCGTCCGCGAAGCCGATCTCGCCGATCATCGCCCGGTAGTCGCTGGTCTTGTGCGTGACCGCGCTGATGAGCAGCCGCATGCCGGACTGCTGGACGACGTACGCCAGCTCATGGGCGCGGTAGGCGGGATTGACGTTGACCAGGATCGCGCCGATCTTCGCGGTGGCGTACTGGACGAGCACCCATTCGGCGCAGTTGGGCGCCCAGATGCCGACCCGGTCGCCCTTGGCGACGCCCCGGGCCAGCAGGCCGAGCGCCACCTCGTTGACGGCGGCGTCCAGCTCGGCGTACGTCCAGTGGCGCCCGGCCGCCACATCCACCAGCGCCTCGCGGTCACCGAACCGCGCCACCGCGCGCTCGAAGTTCTCCCCGATCGTCTCGCCCAGCAGGGGCATCTCCGACCCGCCGGAGGCGTACGAGACCATTGCGTCAGCAACCATGCACGCAGGATCTCCCGGGACCGAGCCCGCCGCCACCCCCGTTCGGGGGTAGCCTGCCGCAGCCGGGCTCGTCCATGCTTGGTGACATGGCCGCACTGCACGTGCCCGCCGAGGCGCTCCACACCGCCGTCGGACGGCTGCGCCGGGCGACGGGGCTGCCCGTCGCGTTCGGCGGGCTGGTGCCGGACGGGCGGCACGGCGTCACGCTGACCGAGTTCAGCGGCACCCTGACCGGCGCCCTGCGCGGTCTGGTCGTCAGCGCGGGCAACGGGCTGGGCGGCCGCGTGATCACGACGGCCCGCCCCGGCGCCGTCGACGACTACGCCGCCGACCCGCGCATCAGCCACGAGTACGACAAACCGGTCACCGTCGAGGGGCTGCGGGCGATCGCCGCGGTGCCGGTCACGGTGCACGGCACGGTGTCCGGTGTCCTGTACGGCGGGATCCGCGAGCCCTTGTCGATCAGCGACCGCGTGCTGGACGCCATGACCCAGGTCGCCGCCCGGGTGAGCTTCGAGGTGACCGTGCGCCGCGAGGTGGAACGCAGGCTGGCCGAGCTGGAGACGGCGGCCATCACCCGGGCCGCCCGTGAGACGCCGACCGCGGGGGAGTGGGAGGCCGTCCGCCTGGCCCACGCCCAGCTCAGGGCCATCACGCAGGAGATCGGAGACGCCGGGATCCGGGCACGGCTGGCGGACGTGTGCGACCGGCTGGCCCGCCCCGGCGGCCGCCCTGCCGACGGCCGGCCGAACCCGCTGTCGCCACGCGAACTGGACGTGCTGGCCCTGGTCGCGGTCGGCTGCGGAAACGCCGAGACGGCCGGCCGGCTGGGCATCCGCCCGGAGACGGTCAAGAGCTATCTGCGTAACGCCATGCGCAAACTGGGCACCCACACCCGCACGGAAACCGTCATCGCCGCCCGCCGCCGCGGCTTCCTCCCCTGAGCTACGTCACCTCGTCGAGAAGGCCGCTGAGGAGGTCTCCCAGGCGTTCGGTGTCGTCGGCGATGGCGATGAGCACGACGCTCACGCCCAGCCCGGGCAGCCGGGCCAGCCGGGCTCGCAGCCCCCACCAGCCACCACCGTGCCGATAGACGCGGTGCCCGGCGTGCGTGCGCACTCCCATTCCCCAGGCGTAGTCGATCGGCGTTCCGTCCTCGAGGCGGCCCGGGGTTTGCAGGAGGGCGGAGATGCCGAGTTCGTCGGCGTTGAGGGCCTGGCTCCACCGCAGGAGGTCTGTGGCGGTGGTCCACACGCCTCCGTCGCCCAAGGACAGCGGTGCCGGATGCCGACGTGCCAGCGGCGCCGCGCCGGGAGGTGCGGGGGCGGGCCCGGGCCAGTAGCACGTGTCGTTCATCGCCAGGGGGGCGAAGAGATGGTGGTGCGCGAAGCCGGGCAGGGGCTGATCGGCCGCCCGTTCCGCTGCGGCGGCCAGGCAGACGTATCCCGCGTTCGAATAGACGTACTCGCTGCCTGGCCTGCCTTGGAGGGCGGGGAAGCGGGTGAGGGCCCGGATGACGCCGTGGCTGGTGCGGTCGCCGTCCATGAGGGCGTCGATCTCGGCGTCGGGTGGCAGAGCCGCGATGTGGTGCAGAAGGTGCCGGAGCCGGACGGCCTCGGCCCATGGGGGGAGCTGGGGCAGCCAGTCCGACACGGCGGATCCCAGGTCCAGCGCGCCCTGCTGGACGAGCAGTGCCGCGCAGGCGGCGGTGATCTGTTTGGACAGGGATGCCGCGTAGACGGGGGTCATGGCGGTGAGGGTGCCGCCGGTGGCCGTGAATCCCTGTGCGTGGAAGAGGGGTGGGGCGTCGCGGTGCTGCAGCCCGAGGACGAGCGGCTCGCCAGGGCGGTAGCCGGCATCGGCGATACGCTGCGGCAGTCGCGGCATGCATCAGACCGTACTCGATGGCGCTCCACGCCGAGCGTCTCCGCGCACCCTCCCCCTCCGCCTCGGCTGACCGCCCCAGCCCGCCAGAGCCGGCGTCGGCGTGAGGCCGTACGGGTCCTGTGGCCCGGCGACGGGGTCGCGTTTTGCGTACGGATGTCCTGCGACTACCGCGCACAGCGCATGCGGTCCGCGAGGGCGGGTAATGACCGCCCACCTAGTGAAGGATGAGTGGCATGCGATGGTGGATGGGGCTGAAGGGCCGGTTCGGGCTCAAGGGGCGGCGGTTACGGGCCACGGCCCGGCAGCGCTTTGGCTGGCAGAAGTTGCGACCGGGCCAGCAGGAGGCGATGGAGCACTTGCTCAACGGGCGTGACGTGCTGCTCGTCATGCCGACCGGGGGCGGCAAGTCGGCAGTCTACCAACTTCCCACGCTGCTGCTCGGGGGACCGACGGTCGTCGTCTCGCCGCTCATCGCGCTCCAGCGTGACCAGGTGACCGCCCTGCTCAAGGCCGACGCGGGCGGCGCCGTGGCGGTGAACTCGACCTCCTCCGTGGCAGCCGGGCTGGAGAAGGTGACGGCAGGGGACGCGGCGTTCGTGTTCCTGTCTCCGGAACAGCTCGCCAAGCCCGACGTCGTCGAACGGCTCGCGCAGGCCGGACCGTCGCTGATCGCGATCGACGAGGCCCACTGCGTCTCCTCCTGGGGGCACGACTTCCGCCCCGACTATCAGCGGCTCGGGAAGGTCATCGGGCGTCTCGGACATCCGCCGGTGGTGGCGATGACCGCCACCGCCGCGCCGAATGTCCGCGAGGAGATCGTCGGGTCGCTCGGACTGGCCGACCCGGTGGAGATCGTCAGAGGGTTCGACCGGCCGAACATCTCGCTGGAGGTCCGGCGGTTCGTCCGAGCGGAGGACAAGAGCCAGGCGCTGGTCGAGCACGCCGCCTCCCGCGGCGGTCTCGGCCTGGTGTACGTCGCCACCCGCAAGGAGAGAGAGGAGTACGCCACGGCGCTGGCCGCGAGGGGACGCCGGGCCGAGCCCTACCACGGGGGCATGCGGGGCGCCGAACGCACCCGCGTGCACGAGCTGTTCACCCGGGGAGAGGTGGACACCGTGGTCGCGACCTCGGCTTTCGGCATGGGCATCGACCGGCCCGACGTGCGCTACGTGCTGCACGCCGAGCCGCCGGAATCGCCCGACGCGTACTACCAGGAGATCGGCCGGGCGGGCCGGGACGGCGCGCCCGCCTCGGCGGTGCTGTTCTACCGGCAGGAGGACCTGGGCCTGCGCCGGTTCTTCGCCGGCGGCCGAGCCGACCGCGAGGCGCTGCTGCGCGTGGCGACGCTGGCTCGCGAGCACGCCGGTACGGTGCCCGCGGGCGAGCTGGCCGCGCTGCTCAAGGTGAGCACGTCACGCCTCACCAGGCTCGTCAACCTGCTGGAACGGGCGGGCGCGCTCTCCGTGACCGACACCGGCGACCTGCGCTACACCGCCGGCAGGATGACGCCGCAGCAGGCCGCCGCGCGGGCGGTCGAGCTGGACGAGGCGCGGCACCGAGTCGACGACTCGCGGATCGACATGATGCGCGGCTACGCCGAGACCAGGGGGTGCCGCCGCCGGTTCCTGCTCGAATACTTCGGCGAGCCGTACCCCCGCAGGTGCGGCGCGTGCGACACCTGCGCGAGCGGTGAGGCGTCCGAGCCGGTGCCCGTGCCCGGCAAAGGGGCGTTCCCCGTGCGGGCGAAGGTGACGCACGCGATGTGGGGGCCGGGGACGGTCATGAGCCGCGAGCATGACCGGATCACCGTGCTGTTCGACTCGGTCGGCTACAAGACCCTGTCGCTGGCGGCGGTGGAGGACGTACTCCGCCGGACGTAGGTCCGGCTCACGCGGCCTCAGTACCCCCGGACCTGCGGCCAGGTCAGTTCGAAACCGTCGGCCGCGAGCTCGTTCTGGAACCGTTCGAGCAGCGCCGGGTCCTGGTGCACCTGTGCCGGTTCGAGCCGGTTGTCGAGGCAGTGGGCGGCGAGCGCCCCGGCCGCCTCGCCGACGTTCCACTCGACCGGGTGCAGGCGGTAGCAGCCGTTGGTGATGTGGGTGGTGCCGATGTTCTTGCCGGCGGCCAGCAGGTTCCGCACCCGCACGGGCAACACCGCGCCGAGGGGTATCTGGAACGGGCAGCCGGCGACGTCGATGTAGTTGTCGCCGCCGGTGGACGGATGAAGGTCGATGCGGTACATGCCCACCCCGACGGTGTCCGGATAGGCCACGGCGCCGTGCTCGCCCCGCACGGCGAGCGACAGGTCGTGCTCCACCACGGTGCGGTGAGCGCGGATGCGCCGGGACTCCCTGATATAGGGCGCCTTCGCCAGTCCGTCCACGCTTCCCATGACGTCGGGGCGCAGGCGCAGCCCCGGCCACCCGGCGCCGCCGTCGGGCCGGGGCGCCTCGGTCTGCAGCCAGTAGAGCATGCTCAGAGCCAGTTGCCGGGCGCCGTCGAGATGCTTGTCCCGCTCCGCGTCGGAGACGCCGATCAGCGGTCCGGGCAGATAGTCGATCATCGGCCAGTTCACCACGGTGACGTCGCTGACCGCGAAACCGGGCGCGAAGAGCTCGCGGGCGAGGATACGCCGGAACACCCACAGGTCCTTGTCCCCGGGATCGCGACTCTGGTCGGCCACGATCGGCCCGGTAGCGGCGTGCGGCACGAAGGTGCGCGGCACCGGTTCCAGCGTGCGCGGGTCCGGCGCCACGAGGCTGAGCAGGCGGTCCGGCCAGAACGGCGGCCGGTAGTCGCGCCAGAACCCATACTGGCTCGGCCGGTCGACGGTGTGGTCCTCACCCTCCCGGTGCTCGACCGCGAACACCCAGGAGAACGCCTGCATGTTGTCCGGCTGGGCGTGCGCGGGGGCGCTCGGCTCACCGGTGTCGGCCCGCGACTCGAACCCGGTCACATGCTCGACCCCGGCGAGCGGCAACAGATCACCCAGCTCGGTCGCGTCCAGGACGTACGGTGCGCTCGCCTCGACGCGTTCGCCGTCCGGCCCCTCGAAACAGACCGACGCCACGCGATCGCCGGCCGCCTCGGCGGACACGGGGCGGTGCCGGCGCCAGATCACCAGCCGGCCCGCCGCGAGGTAGGGGCCCACCATGGCGTCCAGGACAGCGGCGGCGACACGGGGTTCGCAGCAGAGCCGGCTCACCCGGCCGAGCCCGGGATTGAGGTCGGTCACGGCACGGGCCGCCGGGGTGAGCGGATACCAGGTGCGGTAATGGTCGCGGATCGCCTGACGCAGCGCCCGGTAGGAGCGGGTCGCGCCGAACTGCTCGATCCACGGGTGCTCATCCGGCGGCACGCCTTGGCTGGTCAGCTGCCCGCCGAGCCAGTCGCCCTCCTCGGTCAGCAGCACCGTGCGACCACGACGCAACGCCGCGAGCGCGGCGGCGACCCCGCCGAGGCCGCCTCCGACGACCAGAACATCGGCCTTCCAGCCAGTCACGCGTCGATCCCTTCTCCGGTGTTCAACTCGAGCGCCGCGTCGAGCAGGCTGCGGGTGTAGTCGTGGCGCGGGGAGCCGAGGACGTCGCCGGCCGGCCCCTCCTCCACGAGCACGCCGCCGCGCATGACGGCGATGCGGTCCGCGATCTGGTGCACGACGCCGAGGTCGTGGGAGATGAACAGCATCGACAGGCGGTGACGTTGCCGCAGGTCGACCAGCAGCCGCAGGACCTGCGCCTGAACGGACACGTCCAGCGCGGAAACGGCCTCGTCGCACACGAGCAACTGCGGCCTGACGGCCAGCGCGCGGGCGATGCTGACCCGCTGGCACTGCCCGCCGGACAGCTCGCCCGCCCGCCGCTCGGCCACACTGGAATCGAGGCCGACGTCGTCGAGCAGCCGGTGCAGCTCGGCGGTACGGTCGCCGGCCGGGGCCGAGCTCGGATGAGTGCGCCAGACCTCGTTCATCATGGCCGCGACCGTCATCCGGGGGTTGAGCGACGACCGCGGATCCTGGAACACCATCTGCACGGCCCGCTGCAGTGCCGCCGGCCGCCGCCCGGCCGGCCCCAGCCGTTGACCGTCGAGCAGGACGGACCCGGAGTCGGGCCTGACGAGGCCGACGACGGTGCGCGCCACCGTCGTCTTGCCCGAGCCCGACTCGCCGACCAGTCCGACCGTCTCCTCATGGCCCACGGTGAGGCTCACGCCGTCGACCGCGACGACCTGTCTCGACCTGCGCGAGCCGCGCCGGCC
Source organism: Nonomuraea turcica (assembly GCF_030718205.1). Classification (GTDB taxonomy): domain Bacteria; phylum Actinomycetota; class Actinomycetes; order Streptosporangiales; family Streptosporangiaceae; genus Nonomuraea. Next base: position 242,783 of record NZ_JAUZQF010000005.1, on the reverse strand, counting down.
GAAGCTGACCCGAAGGTCGCGTACTTCCAGTAGCGGGCTGCCGATGATGTCGCTCATGACCCTCCGGAACTCGATGACGGGTTCAGCTCCTCGGCGAAGTGGCAGGCGCTCCATCGGCCAGGTGCGACCGCCCTGGCCGCCGGCTGCTCGGTGCGGCACCGGTCACGCGCCAGCGGGCAGCGGGGGTGGAACGCGCACCCGGCCGGCCGGTTGGCCGGCGTGGCCGGGGTGCCCGGGAGCGGGTGCGCGATCGCGGTACGTGTCCGGACCGCGGGAACGCTCTCGACCAGCGCGCGCGTGTAAGGGTGGGCGGGCCGGCGCAGGACGGCCGCGGTCGGCCCGCGTTCGGCGACCCGCCCGGCGTACATGACGACGATCTGGTGCGCCACGTGCGCCACGACCCGCAGATCGTGGCTGACGAGCAGCATGGCCAGCCCCTCGACGTCCTGAATCGAGCGCAGCAACCGCAGGATGCGGGCCTGCACGGTGACGTCCAGCGCGGTCGTGGGCTCGTCGGCGAGCAGCAGTGCCGGGCTCCCGGCCAGAGCCATGGCGATCATGGCGCGCTGCCGCAGGCCGCCGGAGAACTCGTGCGGGTAGTTGCCGAGCCGGCGAGCCGGCTCGGGCACCCCCACCCGGTCGAGGAGCTCGACCACTTTGCGGCGGACCTCGTCGCGGCGCCCGCCGGACCTGCGGAGGATTTCCCCGACCTGCCGGGCGATCGTCTGGGTCGGATTGAGCGCCGCCAGCGGGTCCTGGAAGATCATCGCGATCTCGTGGCCCCGGAGCCGTCTGCGCCGGGCCGGGCCGGCCTGGAGCAGATCCTCGCCGCGCCAGCGCAGCGCCCCACCGGTCGTGGCTCCGTCGGGGAGCAGGCCGATGACGGCGTTCGCGGTCATCGTCTTGCCGCTCCCTGATTCGCCGATGAGCCCGACCGTCGTCGCCGACGGGATGTCGAACGACACCCCGTCGACGACACGGACGGCGCCGTCCCTGCCGGGCAGGTCCACGACGAGCTCGTCGACCCGCAGCAGCGGGTCACCGGACGGGCGGGTGGACGTGGTCGCTTGCGCCGACACCGACGTCATGAGCCGTTGACCTGCATGCGGGAGAAGTCCGGCAGCCCGTTCGGGTCCGGCGTGACGCCGGAGAGGCGGCTGTTCCAGGCGTAGGCGTACTTGACCGCCATGGGGAACATGCCGACCGCGTCCTCCCAGATGATCTTGCTGGCCTCGCCGTACAGCCTGACGCGCTCGTCCTTGTCCGGGCTCGCCCCGGCCGCGGCGAGCAGCTTGTCCAGCTCCGGGTTGCAGTAGCCATTGCGCTTGGCCGCGCAGGGGTAGAGCCGGCCGAGCGTGTTGGCCCCGTCGAAGGTGGGGTTGGACAGCTGCTGGAAGTTGATGTCCCAGTTCAGCGCGAGCAGATCCTTGGTGAAGACCGCCTGCTCCTTCTCCAGCAGGTCGACCTTGACGCCGATCTTCGCCAGGTCGGACACCACCGCCTGGTTGAACTGCCGGAACTCGGCGTTGGCGAACTGCAGCCGGAGCTTGGTGTCGAAGTCGAAGCCCGCCTTGGTCAGCGCGGCCTTCGCCGCCTCCGCGTCGTACCCGACCGGCTTCTGGGGCGCGTATCCCAGGGTGATCGGCGAGATCGGAGCGTCGGCCAGGCTGCCGGTCTGCGGGTACAACTGCTTGATGACGGTGGCGAAGTCGACCGCCTGCCACAGCGCCCGCCGCACCTCGGCGTCCTTCAGCTCCGGCGTGGAGGAGTTGAACCACATGGTGAAGACGGCGGTGCTCGGCACCGTCTGGACCTTGAGGTTGGGGTCGCTCTGCACCTGCGCCAACTGGTCGTCGGGGATGCCCCAGATGAGGTCGGCCTCGCCCGTGCGCAGCGCGGTCAGCCGCGCCGCGAGCTCGGGCATCTTGCGGATGGTCACCCGCCCGACCTTGGGCGCGCCGCCGTAGTGGTTCGGGTTGGGCACGAAGACGACCGTTCCCGCGGAGTCGAACTTCTCCAGCTTGAACGGCCCCGAGCCGACCGGGTTCTGGAAGAACGCCTTGTCCTCGCCCGTCACGGTGCGCGGCACCACGTAGAAGATGGCGAGCTTGTACGGGACGGCCGCGTCCGGCTTGGACGTCTTCAGCACCACTTCGGCAGGCGAGGTGGCGGTCATCGTGTACCCGGGGAAGTTGGCCGCGTTGGTGCTCTTGAGATCCAGGAGCCGCTTGAACGAGGCGACGACGTCCTCGGCGGTGAGGTCCGACCCGTCGCTGAACTTCACGCCCTGGCGCAGGGTGAACGTCCACTCGGTGGCGGTGCTGTCGGACTTCCATGAGGTGGCGAGATCACCTTCGAGTGTGCCGTCCGGCTTCGGCCGGGCCAGCCGGCTGAAGATGGCCTGCGAGGTCAGCTGAGTGCCGGTGGCGCTGCCGCCCTGAGGGCTGGCCGGGTCGAGGTTCTCGATCGGATAGGTGCCGGCGACGTTGATCTCGCCGCCCCCGGCGCCCGCCGCGCCGCCGCCGGTGGCCGAGCTGCATCCGCTCAGCGCGACGGCGACGGCGAGCGCGGCCACGGCCACGCGCCGGGTGCTGCGGAGGGCATTACGAAGGGAGCGGAGCTCCCGAGCGGGGAAGAGGGCTCTGGTCATCGATGCCTTCCCTTACTGGGGGTGTTTTTTCCGAGCCGGGCGCGTCACCTGACGACTCCGCGTCCGTAGCGGGCGGTGAGCTGGTCACCGAGGATCGCGATGCTGATGATCAGCAGCGACAGCGCGATGCCCGGCAGAGTCGAGATCCACCAGGCAGTGGCGAGGTACTCCTTGCCGTTCGCGATGGTCTGGCCCCACGACACCGAGGAGTTGGGCAGACCGATGCCGAGGAAGCTGAGCCCGGCCTCGGCCAGGACCACCAGGGCGAACTCCAGCGTCGCCAGAGCCACCACGGGACCGGCGGCGAACGGCAGCACATGGCGCAGGAGGATGAACCTCCGCGGCACCCCGAGGACCCGGGCCGCGTCCACCCAGGCCCGTTCCCTGATGGACAGCGCGACACCGCGGGTGACCCGCGCGAAGGAGATCCAGGCGGTCGCGGACAGCGCCACGACCACGACCACGACACTGCGCTCGAAGGCGCCCGCGATCACGATCGTCAGCAGGATCGCCGGGAACGCGAGCAGGATGTCGATGCCGCGGGCGAGGACGGTGTCCAGCCATCCACGGAAGTAGCCGGCGACGGTGCCGACGGCGGCGCCGATGACGCAGGCGGCCACGACCGTGGCGATGCCGATGATCACCGACGTGCGCGCACCGTAGACGACCTGGGCGAGCACGTCGCGCCCCAGGGCGTCGGTGCCGAGCCAGGCGATCCCGCCGGACGACAGGGGCGATCCCGGGCTCAGCAGTCGGTCGGTCAGCGAGGCGCGAACCGGGTCGTAGTCGATGAGCAGCGGGCCGAGCCCGCCGACCACGGCGAACGCCGCGAGCACCGCGTACGGGGTCCGGCGCCACCACCGCCTCATGACGCACCCTCCAGCCTGATGCGCGGGTCGAGCTGGGAGTAGAGCAGATCGGCCACGAGGTTGAACACCATGACGATCCCGGCGATCAGGAACGTGGCCGCCTGCACCACCGCGTAGTCCCGGTTGGACACCGCGTCCACCACCAGCGAACCCAGTCCCGGCCAGGCGAAGACGTTCTCGACGATGACGGCGCCGCCCATCAGGCCGCCCATGTGCAACCCGACCACGGTGACGACCGGGATGAGCGAGTTGCGCAGCGCGTGGCCGAGCAGCACCTGCCGCTCGGTCAGGCCCTTGGACCGGGCCGTCTGGATGTACGGCTCCCGCATGGTCTCCGCGACACTGCTCCTGGTCAAGCGGGCGACCACCGCGGTGAACGGCAGCGCGAGCGTGACCGCGGGCAGGATCAGGTGGGCGGGTGAGCCGGCCCCGGCGCTGGGCAGCAGCCGCAGCGCCAGCGCGAAGGCGAGGATCAGCATGATGCCGACCCAGAACGTCGGGAACGACTGGAGGGCGATCGCGCTCGCGGACACCGCCCGGTCCACCACCCCGCCGGGGCGTCCGCCGGCCACCAGCCCGAGCGTGAGACCGAGGACGACGGCGATGGCGGTGGAGGCGAGCATCAGGTCGGCGGTGGCGGGCAGGCGCTCCGCCACCGCCTCCATCGCCAGCGCGTTGAGCCGGTAGGAGTCACCGAAGTCCAGCCGGACCACGTCGGCCAGGTAGCCGAAGTATTGGGTGAGCAGCGGCTGGTCGAGACCGAGCCGCGCGGTCAGCTCCGCCACCTGCTCGCGCGACGCGTCAGGACCGAGCATGATCGTCACCGGGTCGCCCGGCGCGACGCGGACGATGAGGAAGATGAGTGAGGCCGCGCCCCACATCACCAGCACGCCGACGAGCAGTCGTTGGACGATGACCCGCATCATGGCCGCGCCCGCCGTTCGCCGAGGGCCGGCGGGCCCACGGTCGCGCCTGGCGTGAGGGGGCACTCGACGCTCTCCTGGCAGGCCGTCTCCTCGGGTGTCTCCAGTAACCGCGCGAGCAGGCGGGTGGCCTGCCGGCCCATCTGCTCCCGCGGGACCACCAGGCCGGTCCAGGGAGTGCCGGACCCGCGTGCGCCGGCGGAGTCGCCCAGCACGACGACGCTGAGGTCTCCGGGGACCGACAGCCCGTGCCGCCGGGCGTGCGCCAGGACCTCCTCGGCGAGCATCTCCTGCTCCGCGACCACACCGGTGATCCCGGCGTGCTGGATCTCCTCCAGCAGGCCCGCCGCGTCCTCGGGGGACTCGAGCGTCCACACCGGGCCCGCGAGCCGCCGGGCCCCGCCGGGCGGCAGCGCCCGCCGGAAGCCCTTCTCCCGGTCACGGCTGGGCTGCGCGTCGCCGTCGCCGATGCGGGCGTAGGCCACGCGTTCGTGCCCCAGCGCGAACAGTTGCTCGGTGAGCTGCTGGGTCGCCCCGGCGTAGTCGGCGGCCACATAGGACACCGGCGGGCCGGACACTTCCCGGTGCCCTACATAGACGAACGGATAGCCGGAGTCGCGGAGCCGCTCGATCTCCTCGACGTTGGGGTCCCGGCCGAGCAGCAGCGCACCGTCGGTGATCGACAGCCGGGTCGACCCGTCGCGGAAGATCTGGCGCTCGCCGCCGGCGCTGGTGAACAGCAGCAGGTCGTAGCCGAGCTCGGCGGCCGCCTGCTCCATGCCGAGCAGGAAGGGGAAGTAGAAGTCGACGCTGGTCGTGGGGAAGACCGGCTCGAACGTGTGCACCCCGATGATCTTGTTGCGTCCGCCGGCGAGGGAGCGGGCCGAGGCGTTGGCGACGTAGCCCCACTCGCGTATGGCGGCCAGCACCCGTTCGCGGGTCGCGGGGCTGATGCGCACCTCCGACTCGCGCTCGTTGAGCACCAGTGACACGGTGGCCTGACTGACCCCGGCGAGGCGCGCGATGTCGGCCTGAGTGGGCCGGCGCACTGGTCCGCGGGTCATCCACGCCTCCTTGGTTATGCGCTACAACGCGATGGACGCTGAGTTTCTGCGCGTTACGTGGCGATGTCAAGAGACCAGGAGAAATCGGTGGTGAATGCGCTGCTCGTAACGCGACGGAAATGCTAATGCCTATTAGCCTCTGGCGTTCGGGCAAGATCCCGGATAGCGTCCGGGGCACGCTTCTGAGGAGGTGACATGGCCATCGCCGCCGCGGGCGTCACCACGCTGATGCTGACCGGCACGAACGGCGAGGGGCCGCTGCTGCCCCCAACCCGCCCTGTCTCCTGAAGGAGAGTCGAGTGAGCACCCCCATCAGCCGCCGCATGTTCACGCTCGGCCTCGCCGCCGGCGCCGGCGCACTCGCCCTTCCGTCCCACGCGCAGGCCCACGCCCGGACGACGGGCCGCGCCGAGCTGTTCTTCGCGGAGACCACCCTGTGGGACTCCGCCGTGGACCCGCTCGCCAGCTACCACGTCCACGCGCTGGCCGTCTTGCCCGACGACACGATCCTGGCCTGTACGGAGGGCCGCCACGAGGTCTGCGACGCCGGCCCGCACGACCTGCTGGTACGGCGCAGCACCGACCGGGGCGAGACGTGGAGCCCGACCCAGACGGTCGCACAGGCGGTCAACGGCGAGATCTGGGCCAATCCCACCTTCGTCGTCGACCACGTCACCGGCGAAGTGTTCCTGTTCCACAACTTGTGCGAGCAACTGCCCGGCAACACGAGCTGCTCGGCCGATTCCAGCACGGTGTACGTCATCTCCAGCACCGACGGCGGCGCCACCTGGGGCGAGCGGCGCAGCCTGGCCGGGATCTTCGACCACTTCCCGTACAACTGGGCGATGCACGGCCCGGGGCCGGGCCACGGCATCCAGCTCCGCTCCGGCCGGTTGCTGCTGACCGTCGGGCACCGGACCGTCATCACCGGCGTGCCGGCCGTGGAGCGCAACTACGGCGCCTCGACCGTCTACAGCGACGACCACGGGCGCACCTGGCTCTCCGGCGGCGAAATACCGCTGGGCGGCGGCCTGCCGGCCGTGGGTGAGGCGCGGCTGGTGGAGCGGGCGGACGGGACGGTCGTCGTGAACAGCCGGCCGGGGTCGGGCAACGACTGGCCCCGTGACACCGCGGTCAGCGCCGACGGCGGCCTCACCTGGTCGAAGCCCAGGATGGACTTCAGCCCCGGGCTCTTCAACGGCGTCGACACCGGCCTGATCCGATACACCGGGGGTCCTCACAGCAGTGAGGTCGACCGGGTGCTGTTCAGCTGGCCCGACGCGCCGATGCGGTGGAACATGACCGTCGCGGTCAGCTACGACGAGGGCCACACCTTCCGCTACCGCCGGTCGATCAGCCCGATCCGGGGGTACTACTCGGACCTCGCACGGCTCTCCGACGGCACCATCGTGCTGCTCTACGGCTGCGACGGCGACCTCGACGGCAGCCCGCGGCGGGTGGCGGTGGCCCGGTTCAACCTGGAATGGCTCACCCAGGGCCGCGACAGCCTGGCCACCGGCCCGGCGCTCACCGAGCACACGCACGACCTGGGACGCCACGCGAAACACGCCACCGTCTCCGGCGGCACCGTGACCGTGGTCGAAGAGGCCACGGCGCGTGACGGCGCCCGCGCCGCGTTCGCCCCCGGCGCGACGGGCGATTTCATCGAGTACACGTTCGTGGTCCCCTGGGGCGGCTGGCACGAGCTGTGGCTGCGCTCCTACAGGTCGGCCGACGGCGGCCTGGTCACGGTGACCGTGGACGGGCGGACCCCGCGGAACTCCACCCTCGACCTCACCGCGTTCCGCGGCGACGGCTACGACGTCGTGCTGCTGGGCAAGATGGCGTTACGGCCCGGCCGGCACACCATCCGGTTCAGGTCTGCCGGCGCCGGGCGGGGCGGCGGCAGGGCCATCGGGCTGGACCAGCTCAGCCTGGTCCGGGCGCCGCACCCGGCGGACGTGCGCGAGGAGGTCACCGTCGACAACGGCGGGCTCGGCTTCCAGGTCACCGGCACGTGGCCCAGCAGCCGGGGCATCCGCGGCTACTACGGGTTCAACTACCTGACCCACGCGAAGGGCGACGGCACCAGCGTGGCGCGGTGGCGACCGGCGTTGCCCGGCGAGGACCGCTACGAGGTGCTGGTGTCCTACTCGGCCGACCCCAACCGGGCCACCAACGCGACCTACGTCGTCCACCACGCCGACGGCGTCACACCGGTCGCGGTCAACCAGCGGGAACGCGGCATGCCCGACGCGCGGACCGGCGAATGGGTGTCGATAGGCACCTACCGGTTCCGTCCCGGCCTGGACGGATACGTCGAGCTCAGCGATGCGGCCGACGGCGTGGTCATCGCCGACGCTGTCCGGTTCCGGCGGGAGCCGCCGCGATGACGACCGAGATCGGCCCCGGGACCGGGACCGAGCCCGGCACCGAGCCCGGCACCGAGCCCGGCACTGAGGCCGGTCTGGTGGCGACGGGCGGCGGCGGGCCGGTGGTGCCGAGCCCGGCTGCGGCGGTCGCGCTGCGCCCGCTGCCGCTGTCCGCCTGCCGCCTGGCCGACGGCTTCTGGGCCCGCCGGATGGCCGCCAACCGGGCGGCCATCCCCGTCGCCTACCAGCGGCTCAGCGAGACCGGTCATCTCGACAACCTGCGGATCGCAGCCGGTGAGACGACCGGCACCGCGAAAGGCGCCGTCTTCTGGGACTCCGACGTCTACAAATGGCTGGAGGCGGTGGCCTGGGAGCACGCGCGCCGTCCCGACCAGGCGTCGCGTGACCGGCTTCGCGAGTTGAGCCGTACCGTCGCCGCCGCCCAGGGCGGCGACGGATACCTCAACTCGGTGATGCGGTTGCGCGGCGAGGAACCGTACGCGCGGCTGTGGATGAGTCACGAGCACTACTGCGCCGGCCACCTGTTCCAGGCGGCGGTGGCGGCGGCCAGGGCGACGGGCGAGACCGGGTTGCTGCGGGTCGCGACCCGGCTGGCCGACCATCTGGCCGGCACATTCGGCCCCGGCGCCCGTACCGAGCTGGACGGGCACCCGGGGGTCGAGACGGCCCTGGTCGAGCTGTACCGGGAAACCGGCGTGCGGCGATACCTGGACCTGGCCCGCCACTTCGTGGACACCCGGGGGTACGGGCACGCCACCAAGCCCGGCTTCGACCCGTCGCACTACGCAGACCCGGCGCACTACGCCGACCGGGTGCCGGTACGCGAGGCCGCCACGGTGGAGGGGCACTCTGTGCGCGCGGTCTACTTCGCCTCCGGCGCGAGCGACGTGGCGATCGAGACGGGCGACGACGAGCTGCTTGCCGCTCTCCGCCGGCGGTTCGACGCGATGCGCCGGCAGAAGCAGCACGTCACCGGCGGGGTCGGGTCCCGGTGGGACGGCGAGGCGTTCGGCGAGCCGTACGAGCTGCCGCCGGACCGGGCGTACGCGGAGACGTGCGCGGCGATCGGCGTCCTGCAGTGGGCCTGGCGGCTGCTGCTCGCCACCGGCGAGTGCGGGTACGCCGACCAGGTGGAGCACGTGCTCTACAACGCGGTGCTGCCCGCGGTGTCGCTGACCGGGGCGGAGTACTTCTACGTCAACACGCTGCACCGGCGTACCGGCGCCAGGGGCGAGGTGCAGCGGTCCCCGGCGCACGGCCGGCGTCCCTGGTTCAACTGCGCCTGCTGTCCGCCCAACGTGATGCGCACGCTGGCCGCCCTGCCCGCCTACCTGGCCACAGGAAGCGCCGACGGTCTGCAGGTGCACGTGTACGCCCCGGGTTCGCTGCGCTCGGGCGAGTTCGCCGTGGAGATCGACACCCGGTACCCGTGGGACGGCCGGATCGCCGTGACCGTGCGCGAAGCGCCACGGCGGCCGGTGGAACTGGCCCTGCGGGTGCCGGACTGGGCCGAAGGAGCGGCTCTGGATGGCCGGCCCGTCGCGGCCGGTGAATACGCCCGGACCCGGCGCGTCTTCCGTCCCGGCGACCGGGTGCTGCTGGAGCTGCCGATGACCGCCCGGCTCCTGCAGGCCGGCCCCCGGGTGGACGCCACCCGGGGCTGCGTCGCCGTCGCCCGCGGCCCGCTGGTGTACGCGATCGAACAGGCCGACCAGTCGCCCGGCGTCGTCCTGGAGGACATCCGCATCGACCCGTCCGCCCCGCTGCGGCCCGAGCACCGGCCGGACCTGCTCGACGGGGTGACCGTGCTGCGCACCCAGGGTCTGGTGGTCGCCGGCGAGGCCGCGACCCCTTACCGCCGGTACGGCGAGCCGGCCGCCGCCGCGAGAGCGGTGCCCGTGACGCTCATCCCGTACTACGCCTGGGCCAACCGTGGCCCGCACGCGATGCGGGTATGGATACCGACCGACCTCGCCACGTGAAGGACCACATGACCGACTACGCGAACATCCAGGCCTCGCTCGCACGGGGCTGGAACACCTGGGACACGCGCAGCGTGCTCACCCAGGTGCTCCTCCCCGACGCGCTGGGCCTGTCACTCGGACTGAAGGAGTACTACCGGGGCACGTCGCTGCGGACCGCGCAGATCGGCCGCCGCACGGAGGGCGCGGAGACCGTCACCCTGGGCCGGCACGCCTACGACGGCGGATACACCGAGGCGAGCGTGACGTGGGCCGGCATCACGATCCGGGTGCAGACCGCGCATGCGGGAGACGACCTGGTCGTGCTGGTGACGCCCACGGCCAACCAGCAGAAGAGCGCCCTGCTGACGGTCGGCGTCGGTTACCTGTGGAACCGGCCGGGCTCCGTCAGCCGCGACGGCGACCGGATCATCGCCACGGGGCCGGGCGGGAGCATCGACGTCCACGGCACCGCCGCGCACGTCGACGACCCTTATACCGACATCGACGGGCCGTACCTGGCGATGGAGCTGACCGGCGCCGTCGGGATCAGCACCGGCCGGGCCCGTGACCTGCGGGAAATCGCGGCGATCGTGGCCCGCGCCGCTGCCGGGATCGGCGAGGCCGGCACGGACCCGCTGGCCCAGCACCGCGAGATCGTCAGGGACGCCATCTCCTGGAACACCATCTACGAGCCGGCCGGGTCCCGGGTGATCACCACGGTCAGCCGGCTCTGGAACGTCGGCAAGCGCGGTGGCTACGCGCTGTTCTGCTGGGACGCGTTCTTCAACGCGCTGCTGGCGGCCGTGTCGAGCAAGGAGCTCGCCTACGTCAACACGGTCGAGATGCTCCGGGCGCTGACTCCGGAGGGCTTCGTCCCGAACGTCGAGCAGGGCACGGGCCGCAAGACGTACGACGGGTCGCAGCCGCCCGTCGGCTCGCTGGTCGCCCGGGAGCTCTACCGCAGGTACGCCGACCGCTGGTTCCTGGAGGAGGCATTCGGCCCGCTGCTGTCCTGGAACCGCTGGTGGTGGCGGGTACGCAGGGACGGCGACCTCTTGTGCGCCGGCTCGACGTACTTCGACCCCGAGTTCCCCTCACCGCAGGACATCCCACGCATCCACCAGCACTTCGGCGCGACCTGCGAGACGGGCTGGGACGGGCACCCGGTCTTCGACGACGTGCCCTTCGACCAGTCGAAGAGCCTGCTCGCCGCCCACGACGTGGGGCTGAACAGCCTGTACGCGGCCGACTGCGAGGCGCTCGCCGACATCGCGGACATCCTCGGCGACCGGGCGGCCGCGACGGAGCTGCGCGCCCGGCACGCGGCCGTCGTGGCGGCGATGGAGTCCCTGTGGGACGAGCCGAGCGGCATCTACCGCAGCAGGCGCACCGACATCGGGCTGCCGACCGAGCGGCTGTCCACGATGAGCTTCTATCCCCTCCTGGCCGGCGTCGGACTCGGCGAGCGGGCCGCGCGGATGGTGTCCGGGCACCTGACGACCGGCGACGGCTTCGGCGGCGAATGGATCCTGCCCTCCTCGCCCCGCAGCGAGCCGGTGGATCTCAGCGAGGGCAGCTACTGGTCGGGCCGGGCGTGGCCGCCGGTGAACTTCCTCGTCTACCTGGGCCTGCTGCGCGCGGGGGAGCGGGACGCGGCCGCATGGCTGGCCGAGGGCAGCTCCAGGCTCGTGCTGAAGGAATGGAACCAGCACCGTCACGTGCACGAGAACTACTCCAGCATCCATGGCGGCGCGTGCGACAAACCCAACAGCGAGCCCTTCCAGACCTGGGGCGCGCTGCTGAGCCTCATCGTCCTCATGGAACGCGGCGAGGTGGACTTCTTCATGAAGGACGGCCTGGCGTGAGCGCGGCGCGCAGCGCGGCGACGTCGACCTCGGCGGGCGGCAGGCCGGCCGCGGCCGCGAGGGCCGCCGCCGTTCCCGCGGCCTGTCCCATGGCCATGCACTGCGCCATCGACCGGACGGACGCGTGCGCGTCGTGGGTGGCCGACAGACACCGGCCGGCGACGAGCAGGCCGGGCACGTCCTGGGGCAGCAGGCATCGGTACGGCACGCCGTAGGTCATCCCGGCCGGCTCGCCCCCGACGTACCGCCAGATGGTGGACGAGCCGGCCGCGTGGTCCTCGATGGGCGCCCCGCATTGGGCGATCTCGTCGGGGAAACGGCGGCCGGACAGGACGTCCTCGCGGGTCAGGACGTACCTGCCGATGAGGCGGCGGCTCTCCCGCACGCCGATGCGGACGGAGACGCCAAGCAGGTACGCCTGCGCGTACCCGGGGACCCTGGCCTTCAGGAAACGCACGTACTCGCGTACCTGACGGCGGCCCTCCCGCTCGGCCGCGGACAACTCCCACGGGTCCAGCGGGTTGACGTCGCTGACGCGGGTCATGTTCGTGTGGACCACGCCCGGGAGAACCGTGCGGTGCGCGGAGCCCTCGGTCCGCGGCAGGGCGAACTCGCCCGACGCGGCCGCCTCCCGCATCAGCCGGTGCAGCTCCGCGGTCGGTGTCGCGGCGAGGTCGACGTTGCCCAGCCGGAAGGTCGCGGTCAGCGGCTGCACCCGCTGGTCGCCGTCGGGGCGTTCGACCGCGGCGCCGGCCCGCCACGCCAGCTCCGCGTCGCCGGTGGCGTCCACGAACACGGCCCCGATGATCCGCCGCGCGCCCGCCTTCGTCTCGGCGACCACCTCGGCGATCCTGCCGCCGTCCATGACCACGCGGCTGACCGTGGCGTGCAGGAGCGTCTCGGCGCCAGCCTCCTCGGTCAGCTCGTCCCAGGCCTGTTTCAACGCCTCCGGCTCGTACGTCACGCCGGTGCCCGCTCCGTAGGTGTTGGGCCGCTCGAACGCCTGCTCCCACGACAGGAGCCGCTCGCACAGCTCCCAGCCGATCCCGCCCACCACGCGATCGGCCCGCCCGGGAGCGTAGAAGCCGTAGAACGTGTCGAGCACCGCGGCACCGGTTCCGCCCAGGAACCCCGACGCCTCGACGAGCAGGGTCCGGGCGCCCGAGCGTGCCGCGGCCACCGCGGCGGCGCACCCGGCCGATCCGCCGCCGACCACCACGACGTCGCCGCGCCACAGGACCGGGACGGCCCGCGCCTGTTCGACGGTCAGCCTCATCGCAGGTGCCACCCTCCGTCGACGGGGACGACCGCGCCGGTCGTACGCCGGGCCGCGGCCGACAGCAGCCACATCACCACGTCCGCGACCTCCTGCGGCGTGCACGCCGTGCCGCCGAGCGGCATCAGCTCGGCCATCCGCGCTGCGATCTCCGGGGAGTCCAGCGCGCGCCGGGCCATCGGGGTGTCCACCAGCCCGGCGGCCACCAGGTTCACCCGCACTCCCGCGGGCGCGGCGTCGAACGCGGCCGAGCGCACGAGCGGGATCAGCGCGCCCTTCGCGCTGGCGTACGCCACGGTCCGGAAGTCCTGGTCCAGCGACGTGGCGAGGGCCGACCCCACGATCACGATCGACCCGCCCCGCCCGAGCCTCGGGATGGCCGCCCTGAGCAGGCGGAAGGCGGACTCGTGGTTCACCCGGTGCACCTCTGCCCACGCCTCGTCGGTGCAGCCGGTGATCGGGCCGTCGCCCAGCCGGCGACCTGACATGCCGATCGCGTGCACGACGCCGTCGAGCCCGCCGAGCGCCGCGTGCGCCTGGGAGATCGCTTCCTCGGCGCCGCCGGGCCGGGTGACGTCCGTCGTGCCGACGTCCACGCCGTACACCTGGCCGCCGGACGCGCGCACCGTTTCCGCGCACGCGCTGCCGATGCCGCCCTCGCAACCCGCCACGAGAACCCGCATCGTCATCTGCCTTCCGCGCGCAGCGTCCCGGCCGCGCGCCGGGCGAAGTCGAGGTACGCCGCCTCGAACAGCTCCGAGCTGCGCTCCTCGCCCACCAGACGGGAGCTGGTGATGACCGGCGGGACGATGCCGTCGGCGGCCAGCAGGCGGGCCGTGCGCACCTTGATCTCGTTCACGATCGCCACCGCGGTGAACGTGCTCACCGGGCCGATCGGCTCGTCCACGCCGCCCACCTGGCACAGCGCGTCCCCGACCGGTGAGCACAGGTCGATGACGACATCCCCGTGGTCGGCCAGGCGGGTCCCACTCGGGTGGCGTGCCGGGCCCGCGTTCGACTCGGCCAGGGACGTCACGACGATCACCGGGAGGCCGGCCTTCCTGGCACCGATGGCCATCTCGATGGGCACGGCGTTCAGCCCGCTGACGCTGAAGACCATCAGGCTGTCGCGCGGCCGGAGCCGGAAGTTGGCCAGGATCTGGTCGGCGAGCCCCTGGACGCGTTCGATGAACATGGCCTGACGCTGTCCGTTCGCGCCGACCACCTGGTTGTGGAAGGTCATCGAGAGCTCGACGATGGGATGGAACCCGGGGAACGACCCGTACCGCGGAAAGATCTCCTCGACGGGCATCCTGGAGTGGCCGGTGCCGAACGCGTAGACGACGCCGTCACCGGCGATCGAGCGCGCGGCCAGCGCGGCCGCCCGCTCGATGGCGGCCTCCTGCGTCCGCCGGACCTCCTCCAGCACCTTCTGCGCCGCGGAAATCCAGCTCATGGTCATCAGGAGTCTCCTTTAGTCCAACCTGTCTAGACTGGTGCCCCGAAGTTAACTTTCGTGCCGATACATCGTCAAGAGATCCGAGGGCCCGGGTACCTGTCTAGACTGTCCGTATGCATAAGGGTCGAGCATCCCGGATGCGGCCGTGACGAGGAGATCGATCCCTCGGCACCAAGCCGTCGAGCGGCACCTGCGCAGCCGGATCGCCAACCTGCGTCCCGGGGACGGGGTGGAGTCGGACGCGGAGCTGTCCGCCCTGTTCGACGTCAGCAGGATGACCGTGCGCCAGGCCACCCAGCGCCTCGTCGAGGAGGGGCTCATCTACCGCGTGCCGGGGGTCGGCACCTTTGTGGCCGAGCCCAAAGTGCATCGCGACATCGCGCGGCTGCGCTCGTTCACCGAGGAGATGGCCGGGCGCGGAGCGGTGGCCCGCTCACGGATCCTGGTGGCGGAGCTGCGCACCGGCACCGCCGACGAGGTCGCCGCGCTCCACCTGCCCCCGCGGACGAAGGTGACGCACGTGCGGCGGCTCCGGCTCGCCGATGACAGACCCGTCGCGATCGAGGACGTCGTGCTCCCCATGTCCTGCGGCGCCGTGCTGAACGAGGACCTCGAACGCGGCTCCTTGCACGACGCGCTGCGGGCCCTCGGCGAGGTCCCCACGAGCGCCACGGGGACCCTCGTCGCCGTCAACGCGGGCGGCGAGGACGCGAAGCTGCTCGAGATCGCCCCGGGCGCGGCGCTGCTCGTCGAGGAGCGCCTCATCCTCAACCAGAACGGCCAGCCCCTGGAGAAGACCCAGACCCGGTACGCGGGCGAGGAGTTCGTCTTCCACGTCACGCTGGCGCGCTAGCGAACGGAGCCCTGACGTGACGGAGGTCATGACGGTCCTCGGGCCGGTGGCGGCATCGGAGCTGGGATACCTCGACGCGCACGAGCATCTCTTCCTGCGCACCCCCGCGCTGCCCGGCGAGGAGTTCTGGGACGAGGCGAAGTCCACCGCCGAGGCGGCCATGGTGCGCGCCAGCGGGATCGGCGCCGTCGTCGATCTGACGCCCGTCGGCCTCGGGCGGCGCCCGGCGGCGCTGGCCAAGCTGGCCGCCGGAACGGGGCTGCACGTCGTGGCGGCGACGGGCTATCATCGCTCGGCGCACTACCCGGCCTGGCACTGGGCCCGCGAGGTCTCCGACGACGTCCTCCTCGACGTCGTCCTCACCGACCTCACGATCGGCATGGACGAACGTGACTGGGCGGGCCCGCGGCCCGTGCCGACGACGGTGCGGGCCGGAATCGTGAAGCTCGGCGCGTCGTACCAGCGCATCACGGCCGAGGAGGACCGATGGTTCCGCGCCGGGGCCGAGGCGGCCCTGCGCACCGGTGTGCCGGTCGCGGTGCACTGCGAGACGGGGACGGCCGCCCACGAGATCCTCGACCGGCTGGCCGGCCTCGGCGTCCCCGCCCACCGGGTCCTCCTGTGCCACACCGACCGCAACGCCGACCTGGAGCTGCACCGCGAGCTTGTCACTCGCGGCGCCTACCTGGTCTACGACACGGTGGGCCGGATCAAGTACGGGCCCGACTCACGCATCCTGGACCTCATCGAGGGCATGGCCGCCGCCGGGTTGGCCGATCACCTCTGCCTCGGCACCGACGTCGGCCGTCGCTCGATGCTCCGCGCGTACGGCGGAGGACCGGGCATGGACGTCCTCGGCCGGGTCTTCCTGCCGCGCCTCGAACGCCGGCTCGGCCGCGCCATGGTCGATGTGATCATGAGGGAGGCGCCCGCCGCCCTGTTCTCCGGCGCCCGGCCGCGTACATGGAGCCGCGGCTGACCGGGCACATCAACGCCGTGCCCAATCGGCCAAGAAAGGTCTTCCAGCAGAGAGGTGTGGCATGACATGCCGTCTGTCGTACTGATCGGCACCCTCGACACCAAGGGTGAGGAATACGCGTGGCTGCGCAACCGGCTCGTGGAGCAGGGCAGCGACGTGATCGTGGTCGACGCCGGCGTCGGCGCGCACGACGCCCTCGTCGACATCACCAACCAGCAGGTCGCCGCGGCGGCCGGGCATGACGTGCGGGCGCTCAAGGAGGCGGGCGACCGGGGCGCCGCCGTGACCGCCATGGGCGAGGGCGCGGCCGCGATCCTGGCCGGGTTGCACGCCGACGGCCGTGTGGACGCCGTGCTGGCGCTGGGCGGCAGCAGCGGCTCGTCCATCGCCGCGCGGGCCGTACGCGACCTGCCGATCGGCGTGCCCAAGCTGATCGTCTCCACGATGGCCTCCGGCGATGTGTCGCCGTACGTCGGGGCCAAGGACGTCACGGTCATGTACAGCGTGGTCGACATCGCGGGCGTCAACCGGGTCTCGCGGGCCATCCTCGGCAACGCGGCCGCCGCGGCGGCCGGCATGGCCAGGGCGTACCAGCTCGCCAAGGCCGTGCGGACCGCGGCCGCTGAGGAGCCGCCGCTGATCGGTGCGTCGATGTTCGGGGTCACCACCCCGGCGGTGGACGCCGCCCGGGAGCGGCTCGGCGAGCTCGGCTACGAGGTGCTGGTCTTCCATGCGACCGGCTCCGGCGGCCGCGCTCTGGAGGCTCTGGCGGCCGGCGGCATGCTCGCGGGCGTGCTCGACCTGACCACCACCGAGCTGGCCGACGACCTCGTGGGCGGCGTGTTGTCGGCAGGACCCGAGCGGCTCACCGCGGCCGGCGCGCACGGCGTGCCGCAGGTGGTGGCGCCCGGCGCGCTCGACATGGTCAACTTCGGCCCCCGCGACACCGTGCCCGCCGCGTTCGCCGACCGCCTCCTGTACGTGCACAACCCGACCGTCACCCTCATGCGCACCACTGCCGAGGAGATGCGCGAGCTCGGCCGCCGGGTGGCCGCCAAGCTGCGCGAGGCGAAAGGGCCGGCGGCGTTGTTCGTGCCCCGGCGCGGGGTCTCGGCACTGGACGCGCCCGGCGCCGCCTTCGCCGACCCCAAAGCCGACGCGGCCTGCTTCGAAGCCATGGAAGAGGGCCTGCGCGGCTCCGGCGTCGCAGTCGACGACCTCGACCTGCACATCAACGACCCCGCCTTCGGCCGCGCCATGGCCGAGCGGCTCCACGACCTGATCATCGGAGGTGCCTCGTGAACAGGCAGGACGTCCTCGACAGGCTCCGCGCCACGGTCGCCGCGGGACGGCCGATCGTCGGCGCGGGCGCAGGCACGGGCCTGTCGGCCAAGTGCGCCGAGGCCGGCGGCGTCGACCTGATCATCATTTACAACTCCGGCCGCTACCGGATGGCCGGGCGCGGCTCGCTGGCCGGGCTCCTGCCGTACGGCGACGCCAACCAGATCGTCGTCGAGATGGCCTCCGAAGTGCTGCCGGTCGTCCGTGACACCCCCGTGCTGGCCGGGGTCTGCGGGACCGACCCGTTCCGCGTCATGCCGCTCTTCCTCGACCAGCTCAAGGCTATGGGGTTCGCCGGCGTGCAGAACTTCCCGACGGTGGGCCTATACGACGGGCTCTTCCGGCAGAACCTGGAGGAGACCGGCATGGGCTACGACCTGGAGGTCGAGATGGTCCGGCTGGCCCGCGAGCGCGACCTCGTCACCGCGCCCTACGTCTTCGACGAGGACCAGGCGCGGGCCATGGCCGAGGCCGGCGCCGACGTGCTGGTCCCGCACGTGGGGCTGACCACCAAGGGCAGCATCGGCGCGGGCACCGCGCTGAGCCTGGACGAGGCGGCCGAGCTGGTGCAGGCGATGCGGGACGCGGCGGCCGCCGTGCGGCCCGACGTGCTCGTGCTCTGCCACGGCGGGCCGATCGCCGAGCCCGAGGACGCCGCCTACGTGCTGTCACGCACCAAGGGCGTCGTCGGCTTCTTCGGCGCCTCGTCCGTCGAGCGGCTGCCGACCGAACGCGCCATCACCGAGCAGGTCCGAGCCTTCAAGTCACTGAGCTTCTGAGGAGTCTGTCATGCACGTCAGCCCCGGCAGCGTGCCCACGATGGCCTTCGAGCCGCCACAACCACCCCAACGCCGAGGAGGGCAGCGTCGCGTCGGGGCTACAGCCCTGCCGCCACTCCAGTCTCCCGGATGAGGCTTGGGTCAACGCGGGACGAAGCCGCGGTAGACGACGCTCCGCCACCGGCGCACCGGCCACTCCCGGTCCCTGATGCCGCTCAGCACGAGGGCGGCGACCCCGCCGGTGAGGACGATGCCGATGAAGATGCTCATGGCGAGCATGAAGGCGATTTCCATGACGATCCCTTCGTCAGACGTTCGCGTCTGAACTTGTGCGCCGTGGAACAGGACCCTTCCGCGCCCTATTCCGTCAGAAGGAGTACGGGCCGAACCGGCCCCAGGCCACGAAGGCGGCCAGTGCGAGCAGCACCACGTTGGCCACGATCATCTGGGGCTCTTTGCGGCGGGCGTGCGTGACCGCCGCTCCGATCATGACCACGACCAGGCCGGCCGCGGCCAGGGGCGTCAGCACCGGCACGATGCCGAGCGCCGCGGGCAGGATCAGTCCGATGGCGGCCAGCAGCTCCAGCGTGCCGATCGCCTTGACGGCGCCGGCGGAGAAGTCCTCGGTCCACGCCAGGCCGGAGGCGGCCAGCTTCTCCTTCGGCTGGCTGATCTTCATCAGTCCGGCGGCGAGGAACAGGAGGGCGAGCAGGCCGGCGACGATCCAGAGGGCGACGTTCATCGGTATTCCGATCCATGGGGGGTTGACTTGAAGATTCAAGTCGAATGTACGCCCCATGGACTTGAAGCGTCAAGCGAAACCCGGATGCGATCACTTGAGAGTTCAAGTTAGAGTGGACGTCATGGACAACGCATCACCGCAGGAGCCGCGCTGGCTGACCGAGGAGGAGATGGAGAGCTGGCTGGCGCTGACCAGCGTGCTGATCAGGCTGTCGGCCGCGCTGGACGGCCAGCTGCAGCGCGACTCCGGGATCAGTCATTTCGAATACCAGGTCATGGCGATGTTGTCGATGACCGAGGGGCGCACTGTGCGGATGAGCGAGCTGGCGGCGCTCTCCGACGGGTCGTTGTCACGCCTGTCGCACGTGGTCAAGCGGCTGGAGAAGCGCGGCTGGGTGCGCCGCGAGCCCGACCCCGCCGACGGCCGCTACACCCTGGCCATCCTCACGGTGGAGGGCTGGAAAAAGGTCGCCGAGACCGCCCCGGGACACGTCGACGCCGTGCGCCGCTACGTTTTCGACGCCCTCACCAAGGCCCAGGTCCGGCAATTGCGTGACATCGGCCGCCGTATCTCCCTCGCCATCGACCCCGACGAGACCTGTCTCGGCGGCCGATGAGCGCGCGCTAGGGCATCGGGAGCAGTCCTTCCTGGCGCACCGTCCAGGTGTCAGGGAAGCCGGGCGCCGGCGGGCCGTCGTCCCAGCCCCTGGCCATGAGCGCGACCGCCGACAGGAGGCCGCCGTTGCCCGGCAGGTAGATGGGGAGGGTGTCCGTCTGCCTGTTGTGCCCGTTCGACAGGTACGTGTTCTTCGCGACCGGCATCAGCAGGGCGTCCACGGCGGTCGCCGGCTCGCCCAGCCGGGTGGCCGTCATGGCGATGGCCGGATAGTCCCAGCCCCAGGTCGTCTCCCAGCGCCAGGTCGCCAGCACCGAGCGCAGTGTCGCCCGCATGGTCTCCCGGTCGATCAGGTGGGTGGGCGGGACGACGCCGAGGGCGTAGAGCATCGATGGGTGGTCGTCCGGCACCGTGTACGGCGGCGCGTCCATGGCCGCGTACACCCCGTCCCGGATCCGGGGCCGGGCCATGCCTGCGGAGACCTCGTCCCACAACGGGTCGGGGGCGAGGCCGAGCAGGCGGCGCCAGTCCTGGGCCACGGCCAGCGCCCAGCACCAATAGGCCAGCTCGAACGTCGGGTTCACGGCGCTCGCCCGCACGTCCGCGTACGACTCCTGCGCCGGCACCAGCGGCGGCCCCAGCCCGTGACCGGCGGGACCTTTGACGGCGAAGGCGGCCATGAACGCGGCCGTGTCCAGGACCACGTCCGCGTACCGCTCCACCGCCCCGCGGCCCCCGCCGGCGCGGCGCACCAGCTCGGCCAGGAAGATCGGGTGCGGTTGCTGCCACACCAGGAACGGCCCGATCGGGCTGGGGCTCTCCCGGCCGTCCGGGCCCACCTGCTTGGGCCAGCGCGCGCCCGGGCAGCCCTGCGCCCTGGCGGTCCCGCGGGCCCGCTGCCGGACGGACTCGTACCAGCCGAGGCTGCGCTCCAGCAGCTCGGGCCGGCCCCACAGCGGGAAGTGGGCGGCGTGCCACCAGTGCATCTCCAGGTGGAAGCGGCCCCGCCAGCTGTTGGCCATCAGCCCGGTCTCGGCCGGCGGGGAGGAGCCGGCGCAGTGGATCGCCGTGAGGTACTGCGACAACACGACCCGGCGTTCCAGCTCGGGAGCGCGGTCGTCCCGGCTCGCCGACAACTCGACGGCGCCGCCCGTGCTCCAGAACCGCGCCCAGTGCCGCGCCGACGCCTCGACGACCTCGCGGTACGCAGGAAGGCCGGCACCGGGCCGGAAGGCGATCACCAGGTCGGCCGCGGGCTCGCGGAACGTCACCAGGAACTCGTGCGGCCCCGCCTGCGTCACCTCCCCGCCGCCGGTCATCGCCACCGCCACGTCGTAGGCGGTGGCGTCGAGCACCCGCTCCACCGTGAACCCGCCCGCCGCGCGCCGCAGCGCCGACGTGTGCGCCTGCGGCCGCGTCCAGTCCGCCGCGTTCCCCCACGCCTGCGACCCGTAGGGGAACGCCACCCGCACCGCCAGCCCGCCGTCCGCCAGCAGCGGCGACTCGACGCGCACGGCCAGGACGTCACGCTCCGGATGGCACGCGGTGGTCACCAGGACCGGCACGCCACGCAGCCGGTAGCGGCTGGTGATCGTGCCGGTCCACAGGTCGAGCCGCTGGCGCACGTCGCCGAGGTCGTCCGGCGTCCACGGACGGCCGCCGGGCCCGGCGAGCCCGACCCGGCCGAGGTCGAGCCGGTGCGGGTTGGCGCGTAGCCACGACTCGGCTGCCGACGCGGGACTCTCGCCCGCGCCGCTCAGCTCGCCGGCCATGTCCACGTACGGCACGGGCCCACGCGGTGTGTCGTACCCGCGGGTCGTCTCGGCCAGCTCGTACGAGCCGGGCACGCTGTGCCAGCCCCATGACGCCATGGTGGCCAGCAGTGTCCCCGGCCCGCCGCCGGTGCGGTCCTCGACCGGATACGACGAGGGGAAGCTCTGCAGGCCCGTGACGTCGACGGTGTAGCAGAGCTCGCCGTTGCCGACCGACAGCGGCGACTCCGGCACGATCCGCGTCACCTCGACAGCGTGCCTGCCGACCAGGGCGCGGCGGTCGATCGTCACTCCTGGATCGCCGCCCCGACCTGCTTGACGAACTCGGCCGCCGCCTCGGACGGCTGCTGCCGGTCGAACAGCACCTCGGCGTTGACCCGGTCCAGGATCTTCGGCGTGTCCGTGGATCCGGCCGGGCCGATGACCAGCGGCGGGCCGGCCTTCGGCGTGAGCGTGTCGATGAACTCGGCCTGGGCCTTCTCGTGCTCGCCGAGCACGCTCTGAATGGCCGTGCGGACGTCGGAGTTGGCCGGGATGCCGCGGTCGGCCAGGATGATCTTCCCCGCGTCCGGGCTGTTGACGAGGAAGTCGACGAACTTGGCCGCCTCCTGCGGATGCTCGCTCTTGGCATTGATGCTGTAGATCTGCGAGGCCTGCAGCCACATGCCGGGCTGCGTGCCCCCGCTCTCGCCGGGCACCCGCACCAGCCGCAGCGGTTGTCCTGCGGCCTTGCTGAGCGCGGTGAGCTGGTTGCTCCAGTCGAACTGCATCGCGGCCAGGCCGCTGCCCATCAGCGACTGCTCGGGCGCGGGCTGGGTGATCAGCTCCGCCGTCTGCGAGGCCGGCGGGGTCGCCCCGGCGTCACGCAGCTCCCGTGTCATCATCCACCAGTCCACGAGCGTCTTCTCGGTGATGCCGACCTTGCCGTCGGCGGTGTAGAGCGCCTCGCCGCGCTGGCGCGCGTACACGTCCAGCATGTCGGTCCTGGTGGGGTCGGCCACCGCGAACGTGCCCTTCGGCAGCTTGGTGGCCAGTTCCCTGGCGATCCGCTTGAAGTCGTCCCACGTCCACGTGTCCTCTTCCGGCAGCTTCACGCCCGCCTTGTCGAACACGGCGGGGTTGACCACGACGGAGATGGCGTTCACGCCGGTCGGCACGCCGTACTGGACGCCGCCGAACTTGCCGTTGTCCAGCGCCGCGGCGCCGATCTTGTCGGTCTTCAGCACGCCGCTCACCTTGGCCAGGTCGAGCAGCGCGCCGCGGTCGCCGTACTCGCGCGGGTAGGCGCCGCCGAGCGTGATGACGTCGGGCGCGCGCCCACCGGCGACCTCGGTGGCCAGGCGGTCGAAGTAGGAGTTGAAGTCGGTGAAGGAGCCCTTGACCTTGATGCCGGGGTTCTTGGCCTGGAAGGCGTCGATGACCTTCTGGGTGGCGGCCGCCCGGTCGTTGTTGCCCCACCAGCCGAACCGCAGCTCGACCGTGCCGTCGTCGGCGCCGCCTGACGAGCCGCCACAGGCGGAGGCGGCCAGCATGACGCCGGCCAGGCAGAGCGCCGCCAGGCCTCTGGATGTTCTCATGGCTTACTCCTCGGCATAAAACGTTTTAATCGAAGGCATTACTTGAAGCCGGTCGTCGAGATGCCCTGGGTGAGGTAGCGCTGGCCGGCGAGGAAGAACCCGAAGATCGGCGCCAGCCCGACGATCGACATGGCGAACAACTGGCCCCAGGCGGTCTCGCCCTGCCCGTCCATGAACGACCGCAGCGCCACGGGCAGGGTCCACAGCTCCGGGTCGGTCAGGAAGATCAGCTGGCTGAAGAAGTCGTTCCAGGTCCAGATGAAGGTGAACAGCGCCGAGGTCGCCAGCGCCGGCACCGACAGCGGCATGATGATCCGCCAGTAGATCCTGATGTGACCGCAGCCGTCGATGCGCGCCGCCTCGTCGAGCTCCTTCGGCAGGCCGCGGATGAACTGCACCATCAGGAAGATGAAGAACGCGTCGTGCGCGAGGAACTTCGGCACGACCAGCGGCAGGTTCGTGTTGATCCAGTCGAGCTGCGAGAACAGCACGTACTGCGGGACGATCAGCACGTGGATGGGCAACATCAGCGTCGCCAGCATCATGGCGAAGAAGAGGTTCCTGCCCCGGAAGTTCAGCCTGGCGAACGCGTAGGCGGCCAGTGAGCACGACAGCAGGTTGCCGGCCACGGCCAGGATCGCGATCACGGCCGAGTTGAGCAGGTAGTAGTGGAAGGGATGGTCCAGCGCCGTCCAGCCCTCGACGTAGTTGCCCAGGTCGAGCTCGGTGGGCCAGATCGACGGGTCGCGGAAGATCGTCTCGGTGGGCTTGACCGAGCTCGACACCATCCACAGCAGCGGATAGAGCATGACCAGCCCGAAGCCGATGAGCAGCACATGTTTCGACAGCCGCCGCGAGCGGCCGCCTGGCAGGCGCATCTCAGTTGCCATAGAACACCCACCGTCTGGCGAAGAGGAAGTTGAGGCCGGTCAGCACGGCGATGACGGCGAGCAGCACCCACGCCATCGCGGAGGCGTAGCCCATGTCGAAGGAGCCGAAGCCGCGCTCGTACAGGTAGAGCGTGTAGAGCAGGGTGGCGTCCGACGGGCCTCCTCTGCCGCCGCTGATCACGAACGCCTGCGTGAAGCTCTGGAAGGCGCCGATCATCTGCAGCACCAGGTTGAAGAAGATGATGGGGGTCAGCATCGGCAGCGTGATGTGGAAGAACCGCGACACCGTCCCCGCGCCGTCGACTTCAGCCGCCTCGTAGTAGGAGACGGGGATCTGGCGCAGGCCGGCCAGGAAGATGACCATGGGGGCGCCGAACGTCCACGAGTTGAGCAGGACGAGCGTGCCCAGCGCGAAGTCGGGGTGGGCCACCCAGCTCACGCCGTCGACGCCGGCGACCGCCAGCAGCTGGTTGACCAGGCCTTCCTTGCCGAAGATCTGCCGCCAGAGAATCGCGATGGACACGCTTCCCGCCAGCAGCGACGGCAGGTAGTAGACCGAACGGTAGAAGCTCAGCCCGCGTACGCCGCGGTTGAGCAGGAGCGCCAGCGCCAGGGCCAGGATCAGCTGGATGGGCACCGACACGAAGACGTAGATGAACGTGACCGCGAGCGACTTGTGCAGCCGCGGGTCGTCCAGCATCTGCCGGTAGTTGTCGAGGCCGAGCCATTCCGGCGGCTTGAGCAGGGTGTACTCGGTGAACGACAGGTAGAGCGAGCCGAGGATCGGCCCCACCGTGAACACGGCCATGCCGATGAACCACGGCGTGAGGAACAGGTAGCCGATCCGGTCTCTGGGTGGTCCGCCTGAGCCCCGGCGGCGGGGTTCGTCGGGTGGAGGGGAAGGTTCCCGCTGTGGCGAGGCCACAGCGGGTTCGGGGGGGTACAAACGTTTGCTCATCGAGAACCCTTCACGGACCAGCGCTGAACTGCGCAGGGCCTGTGAGTAACCAGTTTCTAACATTGCCCACAAGGGATGTCAACGATCGGTGAGTAAGCCGATGAGCTGGCCGGATATCGGAGCATTCGAGCTGGACAGGGTTTCAGCAATCGGTTGTAATGGATTGTGAGAAACCGGTATCTGGCCGTTGGGCGCCTGACCTGGGGGCGTCCGTCGCGGCTCGCGATTTAATGCATGCGAGGACGGGGGCCCGAGCGTGCGGGGAGAGCGGATGAGGGCAGGCGCCGGAGACGGTGATCAGATCCAGGAAGGACCGGCCCGCCCGGCCGGCAGGCGGGGGCCGCGGCCCGCGGGCTCGGCGACCATCAGCCTGGTCGCCGAGGCGGCCGGCGTCTCCCGCGCGACCGTGTCCAGGGTGATGAACGGCTCGACCACCGTCGACCCGGAGCTGGCCGCCCGCGTGCGCGCGGCCGCGGCGGCGCTCGAGTACGAGCCGAGCGTGGCCGCGCGCAGCCTCGCGCTCGGCCGGACGGGCAACGTCTCGCTCGTCGTCCCGGACCTGGCCAACCCGCTGTTCCAGGGCGTGCTGCGCGGGCTGAGCCAGGCCGCGGGCAAGGCGGGGCGGCGGCTGCTGGTGGTCGAGTCCAACGAGGATCCCGAGGAGGAGCTGGTGCTGGCACTGGAGGCGCGGCGCAACTCCGACGGGATCGTGCTGGCCTCGCCCCGCGCGCCGGCCGACCGGCTGCGCGCGCTGCGGGCCAGGCTGGCGCCGTTCGTGCTGGTCTACCGCGAGGTCCCGGGACTGGGCGCGCCGTCGTTGTCGGTCGACAACCAGGCGGGCATGGCCGAGATCGTGGCCCATCTGACCGAGCTCGGCCACCGCCGGCTGGCCTACCTCGCGGGGCCTGAGGGCAGCGCGGCCAACCTCGAGCGGCTCGCCGCGCTGCGGGCCCTGGCGACCGGCGAGCCCGGGTTCGCGCTGACGGTGCTGCCCTGCGGGTCCATGTTCGACGACGGCCACGCCGTGGCCGGGGCGGTGGCCGAGTGCGGCGCGAGCGCGGTGGTCGCATTCAACGACATGGTCGCCTCGGGCGCGCTGACGGGCCTGCACGAGCGGGGCGTACGGGTGCCGGAGGAGATCTCCGTCGCCGGGTTCGACGACATCCCGTTCGCCCGTCACACCAGGCCGCCGCTGACCACGGCATCGATACCGAAGAGCGAGCTGGGCAGGCAGGCGTGGGACCGGCTGCAGGCGCTGATGAGCGGCGAGAGCGGCGGCTACAACGTGCGCTTCCAGCCCCGGCTCCTCGTCCGCGACAGCACCGGTCCCGCACCACGTTAGGGAGAAGCACACATGCGATGGATCGGCGTCAAGGGCGACCGCCTGGCCGACGAGTCGGGGCAGACCGTCACGCTGGCCGGGGTGGGCCTCGGTGGCTGGACGACGCCCGCTACCTGGCCTCGCTGGGGCTGAACTCGATCCGGGTGCCGTTCAACTGCCGCCACTTCGAGGACGACGACCGGCCGTTCGTGCTGAAGGAGGAGGGCTTCGCCCGGCTGGACCGGGTGATCGGCCTGTGCCCGGACGCCGGCATCTACACGATCCTCGACCTGCACGCGCTGCCCGGGCGGCAGAACCAGCACCGGCACAGCGGCAACCCCACCCACTGGGCCGATGGCCGGCTACAACCCGGCCAACGAGCCCGGCGACCCGACCGACACGGTCATCGGACCCTCCTACACGCGGCTGGAGCGGGCCATCCGCGCCGTCGACGGCCGCCACGTGCTCTTCCTCGACGGCAACCGGTATTCCACCGACTTCTCCATGCTGGGCGACCCGTTCCCGAACACGGTCTACACAGCGCACGACTACCTGCGCCGGACCGCGTTCATGCGCCGGACCGGGACGCCGATCTGGATCGGCGAGTTCGGCCCGGTCTACGACGGCGACCCGGAACGCGATCGGTCACGGCTGCGGCTGCTGCGCGACCAGCTCGGCATCTATCGGGAGCATGGGGCGAGCTGGTCGCTCTGGACGTACAAGAACATCGGGCCGTCCGGCACATTCTGGACCCGATCGACCTCGCGCAGCTCGGCGGTCTGCTCGGCGAGTGCGCGGCGTGCCTCGGGGTCGTCGCCGACGCGCCGCAGGAGCAGGGGCCACAGACCGGCGGCCGCGGCGGCGAACAGCTCGAGGTCGCGCCGGTACCCATGGTGCATGACGTACATGCCTGACACGTCGACGGGCCTGGCGGTGGTCGACGAGAGCATCGTCGGCGACGCGGGTCCCGATCCGCTCATGGCGCGCGAGCAGTTCCAGCGGCTGCCGGCCTTCGCGCGAGCGGCGGCGGGCGATCCGGAGATCGCGCAGGCGTGGGAGGAATACCAGCGGCGCCGCTACGCGAACACGCGGGTCATCATGGAGTCCTTCGCCCATATGCTGCGGCCCGGAATGACCGTCGAGCGTGCCACCGAGATCCACTGGGCGGTGACGAACGAGCGGACGGAGTGACATCTTGCCGGTGGGCCGGCAGTGGTCCCACGAGGGAGTTCGCCGACTGGTTGTGTGACGCCATTGACCGCCTTCTGCTCCGGTGAGTTCTGCTGTTCCCGGCAGTCAGGTGAACCTCAGCTGATCTCCTGGAGTTGACGCCGGAGCTCGACGGCGCGGTGGAAGTAGTGGGAGGCCAGCGCGGTGCGGCCGGTCGAACGGTACAGGTCGCCGAGCGTCTGGAACGCGGCCGCCTCGCCGCTGCGGTCGCCCAGCTGCTGGAAGATCTCCAGCGATCGCCGCAACTCGTTGCCGTGCGACCGGTCGCCGCGGGCCGCCCGCAGCCCGCCGAGGCCCTGCAGGGCGTACGCGCCGCAGTGCCGGTCTCCGAGCGTCTCGAAGATGTCCAGCGCCCGCTCCTGGAAGCGCATCGCCTCGTCGGACTCGGCCGTCAGGTCGTGCAGGCGGCCCAGGTGCATGGACACGCAGCCCTCGCGGTGGGCGTCGCCGAGCTCCCCGGCCAGCCGCAGCGCCTCCCCGAGCCATCGGGAGGCCTGCCCGAGGTCCTGCAGCGACAGGTACACCCGGCCGATCGCCTGACGCGCGTAGGCCTCCCCGCTCATGTCACTCACCGAGAGGAACATGGCCAGCGCGTGCCGGAAGTACCCCAGCGCGCGCAGATGCCGGCCGGAGAACTGGTTGACCGCGCCCAGCCCGCAGACAGAGATCGCCTCGCCGCGTGCGTCGCCCAGCTCGCGGAAGAGCACCCGGGCGCGCCGCAGCATGTCGTCCGCCTCGGCGTACCGGTCCTGGTAGAGGCAGACCTGGCCGAGCCCGCGCAACATGGCCGCCTCGCCGCGCCGATCGCCGGCCGCTCGGGCGCTGTCCAGCGCGATCCGGTGCGTGGCCTGCCAGTCGTCGAGGCGGCAGTGCAGGTCGAAGTACGGCACGAGCGTCGCGGCTAGCCCCCACGCCGACTGCGTCAGTCCCGCGCCGGCCGCCAGCCGCACCGCGTCGACGAGCGATTCCCGCTCGGCGTCGAACCACAACAGCGGCTCGGCGGTCAGGTGGCTGAGCGTCTCCCGCTCCAGGCTCCAGCGGGGCGCCGACTCGGACGTCATGCTGAACAGCGTGGTCGGCAGGCGGGACGTGGCGTGCTCGGCGGCCGACATCCAGCCGCCGAGCACCCGGGTGAGCGCCTGGCGTTCGACCTCCCCGTCGGCCTTCTCCCTGGCGGTGCAGCGGGCCAGGTCGAGC
Organism: Nonomuraea turcica; assembly: GCF_030718205.1. Classification (GTDB taxonomy): domain Bacteria; phylum Actinomycetota; class Actinomycetes; order Streptosporangiales; family Streptosporangiaceae; genus Nonomuraea. The sequence continues at coordinate 214,066 of NZ_JAUZQF010000005.1, read as the reverse complement.
AGGCGGTAACGGGGCTGACCGAGCGGGTCGGTGCCGACCAGGCGCAGGAGGCTCACGTCCACCAGCGTGTCCACGACGGCGTCCGCGCGGTGCCGGTCGAGCACGGCATCCGCCACCCAGCCTGGCACGGACCCCGGGCCGAGCAGGCCCAGCGCGCGGAACGCCTGGGCGGCGTCGCCGGGCAGTCCGCGGTAGCTGAGGTCGAAGGAGGCGCGTACCTCCAGATCACCGGCGCGCAGCTCGTCGAGCCTGGTCGTCTCGTCCGCCAGCCGCTGCTGCAGCACGCCCAGCGACCATCCGGGCCGCCCGGCCAGGCGTGCTCCGGCGACCCGGATCGCCAGCGGCAGGTATCCGCACGACTCCAGGATCGCCAGCGCGGCCACCTGTTCCCCGGCCACCCGCTCGGCGCCGGCGATCCTTCCCAGCAGCTCCTCGCCCTCCGCCGGCGACAGCACGTCCAGCTCCAGCAGCAGCGCCCCGGGCAGCTCGGTGATGCGCCGCCGGCTCGTCACGAGCACCGCGCAGCCGCTGCCGGGCAGCAGTGCCCGCACCTGGGCGGCGTCGGCGGCGTCGTCGAGGAAGACCAGCATAGGGCGGTCGGCCAGCAGGGAACGGTACAGCGTGGCCCGCTCGTGCACCGACGCCGGTAAGGCCGCCTCGGCTACACCCAATGCCCGCAGCGCCTCGGCCAGAAGGTCTCCGGGGTCGGCGGGGGCCGGGTCGGTGCCGCCCAGGCACAGGTGGAACTGGCCTTCAGGGTAGTGCGCACGTACGGCGTGCGCGCAGTGCACGGCCAGCGCCGACTTGCCCACCCCGGGCGGCCCCACCACGACGGCGATCGCCGGCGGCCCGTCCGCCGCCTGGTCGCGGGATGACAGGGCGCCCGTGAGCGCGGCGACGGCCTGCGCCCTGCCGGTGAAGTCCGGCACGTCGGCCGGCAGCTGATGAGGCGCGGGAAAGCCGTGGGGGAGCGCCGGCAGACCGGGCGAGTGCGCGGTGGGGCTGGTAGGGCACGCGGTGGGGCCGGTGGGGTGCGCTGTTGGGCCGGAGGCGTGGCCGGCCGGGTCGGATAAGAGCTCGAGCCCGGTCGGTGTCGGGCCGGTCGGATCCTGCGGGGAGTCGCCGGCCAGGACGGCGGCGTGCGCGTCACGCAGGTCCTGTCCCGGCTCGATGCCGAGCTCGTCGACCAGCTGCCGCCGGATCGTCGTGTACGCGTGCAGCGCCTCGGCCCGCCGCCCGGCGCGGTGCAGGGCGAGGATCAGCCGCTGCCACAGATCCTCCCGATAGGGATGCTCGCCGATCAGCTCCTTCAGGTCCTCGATCGCCGAGGTGTACTCCTCGCGGGCCATCTTCGCCGCCACCAGCGCCTCGGCCGCGCCGAGCCGCGCCTGGGCGAGCGCGCGCAGCCGCCCGTCCCACAGCGGGCTGGCCGGCAGGTCGCCCAAGGGGTTGCCGCGCCACAGCGCCAGAGCCGCCCGCAGGTGCCCGGCTGCCTCCCCGTCCCGCCCGGCCGCCCGCGCCCTGGACACCAGGTCCTCGAACAGCAGCACGTCCAGCTGCTCGGTCGCGAGCTCGACCACGTACCCGGAGGGATGGGCCACGATCTGCGCCCCGGCCTCGCCCGCCGCGCCGCGCAAGGAGCTCACGTACGTGCGCAGGTTCGCCACGGCCGACGACGGCGGGTCCGCCGGCCACAACACCTCGATGAGCACGTCCGAGCCGACCACCTGGTTCGCCTCGAGCAGCAACGAGGCCAGCAACAGCCGGGGCTTCTTGCCGGCGATGCGGACGATCTGCTCCGGTGTCCGGACCCGCAAAGGCCCGAGTACGCCGAAATTCGGCTGGTCAACCACTACGAACGCACCTACTCCTCAGTCGGCGGGATCGCGCGGATTCGTCGGGTCGTCGTTCAAGCTGGCTGAGCCTTTATACCGATTTTGGATGTTCTCTGTATGCCGTACTCCCAATCTTGGTCCCCAGCAAGAGCGCTTCACGTGTCAACCGCAGAGAGGACCCGTATGAGACCCAGAGGGGTGCTTACGGTGGGGTTTGTCCTGGTGGCCGGTCTCATGTCGGGCCAGGTCGCGGCGGCGGGGCAGGCCGCGCAGCCGACGCCGTCATCGACGCCGTCTCCCACGCCGGACCCGAACGACCCGCCGGACACCGTCGAGGTCCCGCCCGTGTCGACCCTGGCGACGCCGGCCTTCCAGCTGCCCTTCCCGTGCGGCCAGAGCTGGACGGGCAACTCCAGCAACAGCAGCGCCCACCGGTCGTACGAGATCGACTTCAACCGGGGCAGCACGGCCGACGCCGACCTCGGCGACACCGTCGTCGCCGCCGCGGCCGGCACCGTGGTCATCTCAGCGCACCAGGGCTCGGCCAACGGCTTCGGCAACCTGGTCAAGATCGACCACGGGGGCGGCTGGCAGACGTTCTACGCGCACCTGAACGTGCGCTCGGTGAGCGCGGGCGCCCGGGTCACCCAGGGCCAGAAGATCGGCACGCTCGGCAAGACCAGCAAGCCGGGCAACAACATCAGCCCCCACCTGCACTACGAGGTGCGCCAGGGCACCGGCTACCCCGGCAACATCCGCAAGGCCATCTTCAACGGCGTCACCTTCGGCTACCCGAACCAGACGCTGACCTCCAAGAACGCCTGCGGCGGCGGTGGCACGAACCCGCACACGCCCCAGGAGGTGTGCGGCAGCGGCTACAAGGTGATCGACTCCGCGGCGCTGGGCACGGCGGGCACCGCCTACCTGCTGTACAACACCGGCAACGGCAACAACTGCGTGGCGACGATCAAGAAGACGTCGCTCGGCACCGCCTCGGCGGCCAGCGCCTTCCTGGAGGTCGAGGGCAAGCCCCGGGTGACCGACAGCGGCAACTTCGCCTACTACGCCGGACCGGTCCGCGCGGCCGCGGCCGGCAAGTGCGTCAAGTGGGGCGGCAAGGCCGGCTCGGCCACCTACACCAGTCCGTTCGAGCACTGCGGCTGACGCCCTCAGCCCGGAGCGGCCGCCGTGCCCGCCTGCGCGCGGTGGGCCGCTCCCTCATTCGTTCATCACACCTCGAGGAGAACATCTGTGCAGCCCCGATTCCGCCGCTCAGCCCTGCTGCTGGCCGGCGCGTTACTGCCGCTCCCGCTGCTCATGGGCCAGGCGACCGCGGCCGCCGACCCGATCGCCGGCGCGTTCGCCAAGGCGGCCACCACCTACGACGTACCCCGTGACCTGCTGGTGTCGCTGGCGTACGCCGAGACCCACCTGGACGGGCACGACGGCGCGCCCAGCGCGAGCGGCGGCTACGGCGTGATGCACCTGGTCAGCAACCCCAAGGCGGATGCGCTGGCCCGCGCGGCCACGCTCACGGGCCAGGGCGTCGCGAAGCTGAAGAGCGACGACGCGGCCAACATCGCCGGCGGCGCCGCCGTGCTCCGCGCCCACGCCGACGACCTCGGGGTGAGCGCCGCCGCCCGCAAGGACCCGGCGAAGTGGTACCAGGCGGTCGCCAAGTACGGCAACGCCTCCTCGCCCGACGTCGCCCGCCTGTACGCGGACACGGTCTACGACCTGATGGCCGAGGGTGTGCAAGCCACCACCCCGGACGGCGAGACCGTCACGGTGCAGCCGCGCGCCGTCGAGCCGGAGCGCGGCCCGTACGCGAATGCCAAGGACCTGGACGGCCCCGCCGCGTTGGCCGCGAACACGGACTACCCGGGCGCCAGGTGGGTGCCGGCGCACAGCAGCAACTACGCGGTCTCCAATCGCCCCACCAGCGACACGATCGACCGCATCGTCATCCACGTGACGCAGGGTTCGTATGCCGGGACGATCTCCTGGTTCCAGAACGGTCCCCGAGCGAACCCGTCCTCCGCGCACTACGTCATCCGCTCCTCCGACGGTGCCATCACCCAGATGGTCAGGGAGAAGGACCGGGCCTTCCACGCCGGTAGCTTCAACAGGCGTTCGGTCGGCATCGAGCACGAGGGCTTCGTGGACAACGCGACGTGGTTCACCGACGCGATGTACCGGGCCTCTGCCGCGCTGACCCGCAACATCGCCGACCGGTACGGCATCCCGAAGGACCGCACCCACATCGTGGGCCACCACGCCGTCCCCGGCACCGACCACACCGACCCGGGCCCGCACTGGAACTGGACCACGTACATGCAGTACGTCACCGGCAGCGGCGGTGGCGGCGGCGCCAACCCGCACACACCGGAGTCGGTCTGCGGCAGCGGCTACAAAGTGATCGATTCGGCGGTGCTGGGCACGGCCGGCACCGTGTTCCTGCTGTACAACACGGCCAATGGCAACAACTGCGTGGCGACGATCAAGAAGACGTCGCTCGGCACGGCCACCGCCACCAGCGCGTACCTGGAGGTCGAGGGCAAGCCCCGGGTGACCGACAGCGGCAACTTCGCCTACTACGCCGGACCAGTCCGGGCTGCCGCGGCGGACAAGTGCGTCAAGTGGGGCGGCAAGGCCGGGACGGCCACGTACACGAGCCCCTTCGAGCACTGCGGCTGACCGGCGCGGGCCCGCCGGACACGGCCTTTGACGAGTGTCGAGCAACGCACCTAGAGTCCCGACCTGATGATCGGCTACCGGCCGAAAGTTTCGGCGAGGCCGGACGGAAAGGACACCTCTGACGTGCGCATGTACGACAACCCGGTGATCGGCGGGTTCCATCCGGACCCGAGCGTGTGCCGGGTCGGCGAGGACTACTACCTCGTGTGCTCCAGCTTCGAGTACGTCCCCGGCGTGCCGATCTTCCACAGCCGCGACCTCGTGCACTGGCGGCAGATCGGCAACGTGCTCGACCGGCCCTCGCAGCTCTCCCTGCCCGCTGAGGCGTCCGCCTCCGGCGGGATCTACGCGCCCACCATCCGGCACCATGACGGCCGGTTCTACCTCATCACGACGAACGTCGACGGCGGCGGCACCTTCATCGTGACCGCAGACCGGCCGCAAGGCCCCTGGTCCGACCCCGTCTGGATCGACCTGCCCGGCGTCGACCCCGACCTGGCCTGGGACGAGGACGGCTCGTGCTGGAGCGCCGTCTCCGGGAACCAGGTCGCGCGCATCGACCCGGAGGAAGGCAAGGTCCTGGAGGGGCCGTACCCCATCTGGTCGGGCACCGGCGGGAAATATCCGGAGGCGCCGCACCTGTACCAGGTGGACGGCTGGTGGTACCTGCTGATGTCCGAGGGCGGCACCGAGCGCGGCCACGCCGTCTCCATCGCCCGCGCCCGCTCGCCCCGCGGCCCCTTCGAACCCGGGCCGGTCAACCCGATCCTCACCCACCGCGGCACCGCGCGGCCGATCCAGAGCACCGGGCACGCCGACCTGGTGCAGGCCGCCGACGGCAGCTGGTGGATGGTGCTGCTGGGCACCCGGCCGCGCGGCCACAGCCCCGACTTCCACGTCCTCGGCCGGGAGACCTTCCTCATCCCGGTCACGTGGGTGGACGGCTGGCCGGTGGCGGGACCGGTGGAGGAACGCCTTCCCGCGCCGGCCGCCTGGCACCCGTTCCCCGAAGCGCCGGCCCGGGACGACTTCGACGACGAGACGCCGGCGCCGTGCTGGGTCTCGCCGCGCAGCCGCCCCGACGGCTCCTGGTCGCTGACCGAACGGCCCGGCTGGCTCACCCTGCATGCCACAGGGCCGACACTGGACCGGCCCGGGCACACCTTCATCGGCCGCCGCCAGCAGCACCACGACTGCCGCGTCACCGCCCGGCTCGATCCCGGCCCGTCGTCACGGGCGGGGCTGTCGGTGCGGATGGACGAAGCCCACCACTACGACCTGGAGGTGAGCGACGGGCAGGCGCGGCTGATCGCCCGGATCGGGCCGCTGCGGCAGTGCGTGGCCCAGCACCCAGTGCCGCCGGGGCCGCTCACGCTCGCCATCGACATCCGCACCCGCGACATCCTGCCGCCGACCGCGACCGGGCCGGTCGCCGGACCGGTGGGCGTCGAGGCGCGCGGGCCGGACACCATCGCCTTCTCCGCCAACGACGTGCTGCTCGCCGAGCTGGACGGCCGGTACGTGTCCACGGAAGTGGCCACCGGCTTCACGGGGCGGGTCATCGGCATGTACGCCACCGAGGGCAGCGCCGCCTTCGACTGGTTCACTTACGACGCGGCCTAGCACGTCCACGCGTGACTCCGGAAATGGCAACACCTCGGCACGCACGAAACGGGCAGTGGGGGTAAGTGTGCGAACCGTCACATTGAGCACGACTCGTGGGTGGCGGCCGTGAGCCAGTGATATCCATGATCACACCAATGGCAATCGAAAGGATATTCGTGCGCACACGCAAGCTGGCGACCCTCCTGGCCGGCGCCGCCCTGGCTGCCTCTGCCACGCTGGTGGCGGGCGCCGCCCCGGCCAGCGCGGCTGGACCCTGCGGCAGCAGCTACTCCCGGGTCGGCGTCTACGCCATCCCCCAAAGCGGGACCCGTACGGGCACGCTGGAGGTGTACTACAGCTCCAGCACCGGTAAGAACTGCGCCCTGGCCTACGGCTACGGCTCCACCTACGGCACCACGACGTGGAAGGGCGTCTCGATTTCGAGAGCTGACGGCAGCGGGTATGACCCCGATGCGGACTACTACCAGTACTACGCCGGCCCAGTGTACGTCTCGGCGCCTGGCCAGTGTATTGACGTGACCGGAACGGTAGTGGCCGGGAAGGTCACCGAGCTCAACAACGTGCACTGCGGCTGAACTTCTTGTGACCAGGCGGGGTGCCCACCAGATGGAATGCGGAAGGCACCCCGCAGGATGCTGTGCGGCTGCTCGGCCATGACGGCGGAGAAGGCCGTGTGGCCTTCCAGTCGAAGGGCGCCCAGCACATCCACGGCTGATCCACCCCATCCCCGGCTGTACTTCACGCCGCCGGGGCGCTGGCCTGGAACACCGCGGTGGAGTTCGGCTTCATCCTGCGGTCGCTGCAACGCGAGCTCAGCGAGGCGTATGAGAACGGGTCCCCGGGACAGATCAAGATGTCACAGGAGGACTTGCGATCTTCGGTGCATGCCCCAAACGGAAGCCCGAACGGCTCGAACGGGAGCCGTGCACCATCCGCCACCCCGTACCCGCCACGGCGGAGGACCGCGACGAGCTACGCACCGCCCGCCGAGCCGCCGCCGCGGCGTAACCGCTACCCGCCCCCGGAGGACATGCCGGAGACTGCGGTGGACTACGTGGTGAGGCAACCTGAAGACCGCGTTCCAGAGGATGGGGCGGTCGCTAGTGGCAGCCGCTCCATAAACGCCGGCGTAGGGTGCCGATCGGCGGCACCTCGCTTAGCCCTCCCCCCACCGGTCGCGCGCCCACTGATCTCCGTGCAGCCAGAGTACGAGATAGCTGGGGACGATCCAGGTCGAACACTCCCAGTCGTCCACGTGAGTTGGGGCGGTCGTCATGATGACCGCGCCGCGCCACTCACATGACGAAGCGCCCTGGTTGTTGTTGACGTAGAGATACTCTGAGCGCCACCAGGACTTGGCAGCAGCGGTAGAGGCGGTAGCGGCGGTTCCGCCCGCCGCGACAAGCGTGGCGCCGAGGACTATCGTGCCGATTGCCGATCGTAACCTCATGTCTTCCTCGCTTTCGGATGGTGATGATCCGTTCGCCCTTATTCGGCGATCTCAGGCAATGATCGGCGCAGGCGCCAGGAGTGTCTGGCAGGTTTGCGGCAACATCGCCTGCGGCCCAGGACCGGGATCTGTTTGTGAGCAAGCCTAGAAAAGGCCGCCATACCGCTACCACATCCTCCCCACAAGCGCTTGCTCCGGATCGTCGGCGCCGAACGCCACCAACTCGCCCAGCACCTGGCCGGCCGCTTCACGCGCTGCTGGTGATCGCGGCGGCCGCCGTGCTCGCGACGATGCCGATCGGCACGGCGATCAACGCCGGCCTGCATCTCGCCGCGGTCGTCGCGGTGCTTGTGGCGATGTTGCTCGTCGGCCGCCGTCACCACGCGCGGACGTACGCGGCCGCTTAGGCCGTCGCACGGTCGCCGAGCCGGCCGCTGGCAACATGCCATCCCGATCGTCGGCGCGGCAACTTGTCCCCGGCATGTCCGGACATTATTGCCGGAAAGTTTCCGGCAATTTGTCGTTGAAGGTCGCTCCTATTGAGGCTGTGACCCGCGCGAACGCGGCAAATTGCGTTAGCAACACAACAGCTGACGAACCTCTTGACACGATTCAATGCGCCCCATAAGTTGCCGCAATATTAACGAATCTTCTCGAAAGTTTCGGTGACATCACCGGTCGAAAGGACGGCATGAGGGGCCAGGTACCAAACGACACGAGCCCGGCGACCGGTGAGCCCGCGCCGTGGCAGGACACGCGGCTGTCGCCCGCCGAGCGGGCCGCCGCGCTCGTCCCGCTCATGACGCTGGAGGAGAAGGTGGCCCAGCTCGTCGGCGTGTGGGTCGGCGCCGATGCCTCAGGGGGAGGCGTCGCACCGCACCAATCCGACATGACGGGCGTGGAGTGGAACGAGGTCATCCGTCACGGGCTGGGCCAGCTGACCCGGCCGTTCGGGACCGCGCCGGTCGATCCCGTCGCCGGTGCCCGCTCGCTGGCGGCCTCCCAGGAAGAGATCATGGCGGCCAGCCGGTTCGGGATTCCCGCGCAGGTGCACGAGGAGTGCCTGACCGGGTTCGCCGCCTGGAAGGCGACCGTCTACCCGGCGCCGCTCAGCTGGGGCGCGTCCTTCGACCCCGAGCTCGTCGAGGAGGTGGCCGGGCAGGTGGGCCGGTCGCTGCGGGCCGCGGGCGTGCACCAGGGTCTCGCCCCGGTCGTGGACGTGACCAGGGACTACCGCTGGGGCCGCACCGAGGAGACGATCGGTGAGGACCCGTACCTCGTCGGCACCATCGGCGCGGCCTACGTGCGCGGCATCGAGGGCGCCGGCGTCGTGGCCACGCTGAAGCACTTCGCCGGATACGCCGCCTCCCGCGGCGGCCGCAACCACGCCCCCGTGGCGATGGGCCGCCGCGAGCTCGCCGACACCGTGCTGCCGCCGTTCGAGATGGCCCTGCGCCTGGGCGGCGCCCGGTCGGTCATGAACTCCTACGCCGAGATCGACGGCCTGCCCGTGGCCGCCGACGAGGAACTGCTGACCGCACTGCTGCGCGGCGAGTGGGGGTTCTCCGGCACGCTCGTCTCCGACTACTTCGCGATCCGGTTCCTGGAGCGCCTGCACGGCGTCGCGGCGGACGGCGGGGACGCGGCGAGGCTCGCCCTGCGCGCCGGGATCGACGTCGAGCTGCCGACGATCGACACGTTCGGCGCCCCCTTGATCGAGGCGGTGAAGGCCGGCGACGTCGACGAGACGCTCATCGACCGCGCCCTGCTCCGGGTGCTCACACAGAAGGCCGAGCAGGGTCTTCTCAACGCCAATTGGAAAGCGCTTCCCGAGGACGTCGAAGGCCTGCGCCTCGACGACGAGACCGGCCAGGACCTCGCGTTGCGGCTGGCACGGGAGTCCATCGTCCTGCTCCGCAACACCGGCGGGATCCTGCCGCTGGCCGCCGGGCGGCGCGTCGCGCTCGTGGGTCCGGTCGCCGACGACCCGATGGCGATGCTCGGCTGCTACACCTTCCCGGCGCACGTGGGCCCGCACCCCGAGCACGGGTTCGGGGTGGACATCCCGTCGCTGCGCGAGGCCCTCGGCGAGATGGTCCCTGACCTGGCGTACGCGGCCGGTTGCGACATCACCGGAGACGACACCTCCCGCATCGCCGCCGCGGCCGCCGTGGCCGCCGAAGCGGACGTGTGCGTGCTGGCCGTCGGCGACCGGGCCGGACTGTTCGGGCGCGGCACCTCCGGCGAGGGTTGCGACGCCACCGACCTGCGCCTGCCGGGCGTTCAGCCCGAGCTCGTGCGGGCCGTGCTCGCCACCGGCACCCCCGTGGTGCTGGTGCTGCTGGCCGGCCGCCCGTACGCGCTGGACGCGGAGGCCGACGCGGCCGCGGCCGTCGTCTACGGTTTCTTCCCCGGCCAGCGGGGCGGCCAGGCCCTCGCCGAGGTGCTCACCGGCGCGGTCAACCCGTCCGGGCGGCTGCCGGTCAGCGTGCTCCGCGACGCCGGCGGCCTGCCGTCGACGTACCTGTCGCCGCCGCTGGGCCGGCGATCGGAGGTGTCGTCCGTGGACCCGACGCCCGCGTACCCGTTCGGGCACGGGCTCGGCTACACCACGTTCGACTGGAGCGACGCGGGCGTGCGGGGACCGGCCGAGTGGCCGGTCGACGGCGAGGTCACCGTCGAGATCACGGTGCGCAACACCGGCTCGCGGCCCGGCACGGAGGTCGTGCAGCTGTATCTGCACGACCCGGTCGCGCAGGCGACCAGGCCGGTGGTGCGCCTGGTCGGCTACGTCCGCGTCCCGCTGGAGCCGGGGCGGGCCGCACGCGTGTCCTTCACGGTCCCGGCCGACGTCACGTCCTTCACCGGGGTCCGCGGCCGGCGCGTCGTCGAGCCCGGCGACGTCGAGCTGCGCTTCGGCCGCTCCAGCGCCGAGACGGCGGCGAGCGTGCCGTTGCGCCTGACCGGCGCCGAACGCGAGGTCGGGCACCACAGAAAGCTGCTGGCCACAGCAGGCGTCACACCGGAGGGCGCGGGATGAGCACAACGCTGGAGAATCCACCGCGGGACACCCGCCCGGCCGGCCCGGAGCCCGGCCGGCGCAGGCGGGCCAAGCCGGGCACCTGGCGGCACGCCTTACGCCGCGACTGGCAGCTGTACTCGCTGGCGATCCTGCCGCTGCTGTTCTTCCTGATCTTCCGGTACGCCCCGATGCTCGGCAACGTCATCGCCTTCAGGAAGTTCGAGCCCGGCGGCAGCATCTTCGGCGAAACCTGGGTCGGCCTGCGGTACGTGGAGATGTTCCTGAACGACCCGACGTTCTGGAGCGTGTTCACCAACACGCTCATCCTCGGCGGGCTGACCCTGCTGTTCTGCTTCCCGCTGCCGATCGTGCTGGCGCTGCTGCTCAACGAGGTACGCAACCGGAGCATCAAGCGGTTCCTGCAGTCGGTGTCCTACCTGCCGCACTTCCTGTCGATGGTCATCGTGGCCGCCATCGTCATGCAGATGACGGCCATCGACGGGCCGATCAACCAGATCGTGAAGGCGTTCGGCGGGGAGGCCACCCCGTTCATCCAGAAACCGGAGTGGTTCCGCACGATCTTCGTCACCTCGGAAGTCTGGCAGACGGTCGGCTGGGGCACCATCCTCTACCTGGCCGCGCTGACCACCATCGACGAGCAGCTCTACGAGGCGGCCAGGATGGACGGCGCGAGCCGGTGGCGGCAGATCTGGCACGTCACCCTGCCGGGCATCCGCCCGACGGCCGTCACGCTGCTGATCCTCAACCTCGGCACGTTCATGGCCACGGGCTTCGAGAAGGTCCTGCTGCTGTACAACCCGTTGACGTATCCGACCGCCGACGTGGTCACCACGTACTTGTACCGCATGGGCGTGGAGTCCAGCTCCATGAGCTACGCCGCCGCGATCGGCCTGTTCGAGGCGCTGGTCGGGGTGGTGCTGATCGTGTCGGCCAACTTCATCTCCCGCCGCACAGTAGGGACGGGCCTGTGGTGACGACCGTCAAGAGCCGGGGCTACCGCCTCTTCCAGAGGATCAACGCCGTCATCCTGACCGGCGTCGTGATCGTGACGCTGTATCCCTTCGTCAACATCATCGCGCGCTCGTTCAGCGACGAGCGGTACATCGTCTCCGGGCAGGTCAACTTCTTCCCGCGTGGGTTCAACGTCAAGACGTACGAGCTCGTGATCTCGGACCCGATGTTCTGGACGAACTACCGCAACACCGTGGTGTACACCGTCGTCGCCACGGCCATCGCGATGCTGCTGACCACCTGCTACGCGTACGTGCTGTCGAAGAAACACCTCAAGGGCCGCACGGTGCTGGTCTGGATCGCCATCTTCACCATGATCTTCTCCGGTGGCCTGATCCCCCAGTACGTGCTGGTCAACAGCCTGGGGCTGACGAACTCCATCTGGGCCATCGTCCTGCCCAACGCCATCAGCGTGTTCAACCTCCTGGTCATGAAGGCGTTCTTCGAAGGACTGCCGAAGGACCTGGAGGAGGCCGCCGCCATCGACGGCCTCAACACCTACGGCATCCTGTGGCGGATCGTGTTGCCGCTGTCGAAAGCGGTCATCGCCACGATGGTGCTGTTCTACGCCGTCTCGTTCTGGAACTCGTGGTTCACGGCCTTCCTGTACCTGAACGAGCAGGACTTGTTCCCGGTGACCATCTACCTGCGCAACCTCATCGCAGGGGCCACCGGCGCCGAGTCCGCCGGCGCCGTGATGTCCGAGGTGTCGGCGGCCGCGGCCAACATCCAGGCGGTCACGATCATGCTCACCGTCCTCCCCATCCTTGCGGTCTACCCCTTCGTCCAGCGGTACTTCGTCTCCGGAGTCATGCTCGGCGCGGTCAAGGGCTAGCCGATGATCAACCGAAAGGAACCCCCCATGCAGCACATCTCCCGCCGGCAGGCACTCATCGGGCTGGGTGCGCTCACCTTCGTCGTCACCGGTTGTGGCGGGGACGAGGCCCCGAAGAAGGCCGCCGACTCGGCGAACAAGGCGGGCGCGATGGCCGGCTACGCCGCCGGCCAGCAGTTCAAGGCCACCGAGGCGGTCACGTTCGACATCCTTCACCTCAACAACCCGTTCTACCCGCTCAAGAGCGACTGGCTGCTCTGGCAGGAGCTCACCAAGCGGACCAACGTGACGCTCAAGCCGGTGGAGGTGCCGCTCAGCGACTACGAGAAGAAGCGCGGCCTGCTGGTCGGCTCCGGGCAGGCCCCGCTCATCATCCCGAAGACCTACCACCCGTCCGAAGAGGCGTTCGTCGCCTCCGGCGCCATCCTGCCGGTCAGTGACTACCTCGACCTGATGCCGAACTTCAAGGAAAAGATCGCCAAGTGGCAGCTCGAGCCGGAGCTGAACACGCTCCGGCAGGCCGACGGCAAGTTCTATCTGCTGCCCGGCATCCATGAGAGCCCTTGGGTGGACTACTCCCTGGCGGTCAGGACCGACATCCTGGAAAAGCACGGCCTGGAGATCCCGACGACCTGGGACGAGCTCTACACCGTGCTCAAGGCGCTGAAGAAGGAATACCCCGACCAATACCCCATGACCGACCGGTGGGGCGTGCCCACGCCGGGCGGCAACCTGCTCAAGCTCGTCGCCCAGGCCTACGGCGCCAAGGGCGGCTGGGAGTACCAGCACGCGACCTGGGACTCCGCCGCCGGCAAGTTCGCCTACACCGGCGCCATGCCGCAGTACAAGCAGATGATCGAGTATCTGCGGAAGCTGGTGGATGAGAAGCTGCTCGACCCGGAGAGCTTCACGCAGCAGGACGAGCAGGCCAAGCAGAAGTTCAACTCCGGCAAGTCCTTCGTCATCAGCACCAACGCGCAGTCGATGGTCAACGACTACCGGCCGACGCTCACCAAGCTCGTCCCCGACGCCAAGATCGTCAAGATTCCGGTGCCCATGGGACCGGTCGGGGAGTACAAGATCCAGACGCGGCTCGAGAACGGCGTCATGATCTCCAAGAAGGCACTGGAGAACAAGAACTTCGTCGCCATGATGCAGTTCGTCGACTGGCTGTGGTACTCCGACCAGGGCCAGGAGTTCGCCAAGTGGGGCGTCGAGGGCACGACGTACACCAAGGAGGCCTCCGGCAAGTTCACGCTGGCCAAGGACGTCGACTTCCTCGGGCTCAACGCCGGCGCCCCCAAGCACCTGCAGAAGGACTTCGGCTTCTCCAACGGCGTGTTCGCCTACGGCGGCCCCCTCAAGCTCGTGCAGTCCACCTTCTCCGAGGAGGAGCTGGAGTTCCAGAATGTGATGAACGCCAGGAAGCTCTGGCCGGTGGATCCGCCGCGCCCGTTCAACGACGTGGAGCGCGAGCAGGCCACGCTGTGGGAGACGCCGCTGAAGGACTTCGTCACCCAGCAGACGCTCAAGTTCATCCTCGGCGAGCGCGACCTCAGCGAGTGGGACGCCTACGTCAAGGAGCTCGAGGGCAAGAACATGACCGCCTACATAAACCTCGTCAACACCGCCTACGAGCGGTTCAAGAAGGAACACGGCTGATCGCTGACCGGCGCGGCTCCCGTCGACGGGCACGTCGTGCGGCTGTCGATCCCCATCGCGTACGGTCATGGCCCCGGCCCAGGGAGCTCGACGCGCTGCGGGAGGCCGCCGAGCCGGTCCGCGGCCACCGGGGCCTGCCGGTCGCCGGCGGTAGGGTGGATGTCGATCTCACGCTCGGCCGCCACGAGGTCACCCTGGTCGAGCTGACGCCGGTGGTGGACGAGACGCCGCCGTGGTGGGACGACAGGCGGCTCTTGGGGCAGGAGGTTCTATGAGCGAGGTGACGGCCGTGCGACGGTTCGGCGAAGGACCGCTCTCGCGGGCCGCCGCGCTGATCTACACCCTGCTGGTGGTCGAGGGCATGTTCCTGCTCGCGGCCGTGCCAGGGCTCCTCGCGCTGCCCCTGCTCGGCCAGGACGGCAGCAACGTGCCGCTGGCGGCGCTCTGCGCGCTGCCCCTCGGTCCCGCGTTGTCGGCCGCGCTCTACGCGGTGCGCCACCGCAGCCGGGACCTGGCGGACCTGCACCCGGCGGCGGCGTTCTGGCGCGGCTACAAGGCCAACGTGCGCGGGGTGCTGAAGATCTGGGTCCCGTGGCTGGCGGTGCTGGCCATCATCGGGACCAACTTCGCGAACTTCGCCGCCGCCGGGGTTCCGGGGTGGTGGGCGGTGCTGCTGGTGCTGGTCGCGGTGGCGGCCATGCTCTGGGCCGCCAACGCGCTGGTGATCACCTCGTTGTTCGCGTTCCGGGCCGTGGACGTGGCCCGGCTGGCCGCTTACTTCCTCATGCGCTTCCCCAAGGCGACCCTGAGCAACGTGTCCCTGTTGGTCGTGGCGGCCGGCGTCACCGTGATCGCCACCGAGCTGGCGGCGGCCGTCCTGGCCTCGGCGTTCGCGGCGGCGCTGCTGTGGAACAGCCGGACGATGATCGCCGAGGTCCAGGAGGAGTTCACCGCCTAGGGGATCCGCCGGCCGTGCGCGTCCGGCACCCCCGACTTGCGGAAGAAGTAGGCGTTGACCTGGTCACGCCACTCCTGCGCGCAGCGGAGCTGCTCGTCGAGCAGCTCCTGCACCCGGCTGTGCAGCGCCGGGTCGGCCAGCCCTTCCACCTTGTCCCAGTGCGTGCGCATCTCGGCCACCTCGTCGGCTCCGGCGAAGTGGGTGTCGTAGATGTGCTGGATGACCGTCGCGCCGCCGCGCAGCACATGCCCGTACGGCACGTGGTGGAAGAACAGCAGCAGCTCGTCCGGGCACTGCTCGAGGGACTCGTAGACGTCCGACCACGGCTGCGGATACTGGCCGGTGTAGCCGGTGCCGGTGGCCCGCGTGCGGTCCACGCCGACGCCGTCGCGGTCGGCGAAGTGGTACGTCCCCCATGGCGTGTACTCGTAGCCGTCCACGTCCGGCCCGTAGTGATGGCCCGGCCTGACCATGAAGCCGACGCCGAGCGGGGCCGTGTACCGCTCGTAGGTCCGCCAGGAGCCGTCCATGATCGTGTGCAGCGTGCGCCGCAGCGGCTCGGCGGCGGGGGCGAACGTGAGGTCGATCCACTCGTCGAGGACGGTGTCAGGGGCGAGGCGTGGGTCCCAGGCCAGGCGGCCGAACGCGTACAGGTTGGCCTGGGCGAGCGGGTGGCCGGTCCAATATGCGTCGTCGCCCACGTTGGAGACCGCGACGAGCTCGGTGGCGACGTCGGCCACGTTGCGGCCGTCGCGGCCCCACGGCCGGAAGTCGAGCAGCTCGCGCCACAACGGGGCCAGGTAGCAGACATGCTTCTGCTGGCCGGTGTACTCCTGCGTCACCTGGAACTCCACTGCCAGCCGCGTCTCGGGCATGGCGGCGATCATCGGTGACACCGGCTCGCGCGGCTGGAAGTCCATGGGACCGTACTTCACCTGGAGGATCGCGTTGTCGCGGAAGCTCCCGTCGAGCGGGGCGAAGTGGTCATAGGCGGCGCGGGCGCGGTCGGTGGACCGGTCGCGCCAGTCCTGCCGATGGTTGTAGACGAACGCTCGCCAGTGCACGACCCCGCCGTGCGGGGCCAGCGCGCCGGCCAGCAGGTTGGCACCGTCGGCGTGGCTGCGCCCGTACGCGAACGGGCCCGGCTGGCCCTCGGAGTCCGCCTTCACCACGTAGCCGCCGAAATCGGGGATCGTCTCATACACCCGCGCGGTGGTCGCCGCCCACCACCGTCGCACGTCCTCGTCGAGCGGATCGGCGGTCGGCAGGCCGCCGAGTGCCATGGGGGAGGCGAAGTTGACCGACACGTGCACCCGGATTCCGTACGGGCGCAGCTCGGCCGCGATCGCGGCGACCTCGCCGAGCCGGTCGGTCAGCAGGTGGGCCTCCGTGGCGTGCACGTTCACGTTGTTGATCGCGACCGCGTTGATCCCGCACGCGGCCAGCAGCCGGCCGTAGGTCCGCACCCTCGTCAGGTCCTCGCGCAGGACGCCGTCCCGCCAGAAGATCGAGCCGCCCGCGTAGCCGCGCTCGACCTGGCCCATCACCGGGTGCACGTCGATGTTGTCCCAGTGGTCGAGCATGCGCCGCCGCATCGCCGGCTCGTGCCGCTCCACCGGCCGCGCCGCCCCGAAAGCCGGCTCGCCGAGCCTGACCAGGTGGAACAGGCCGTAGAGCAGGCCGGCCGGGTCGCTCGCGAGCACCGCCGTGACGCTGTCGCGGCGGGCGAGCACGTAACCCTCCTCGCCGATCGGCCCGGCCTCGGCCGCGATCGCCGCCGCGACCGGCGGCAACGGGCCGGCCGTGGTGAGCGCGAGCACGAGGTCGAAGGGGCCGTCACCGGCCCGCTCGGCGCTGCCGCCGTACCGGGCGCAGGCCGCCGCGACCTCATCGTGCACGGTCCCGGTGAGCGCGCCGTCGCCGAGCACGAGGGCCCGGCGCGAGCCGATCGCACGGAACGCCTCCGGCGGCAGCCACGCCGGATGCACGTCGGTCAGCTCAGGAATGGTCACAAGGCTCCTCCGGTCACGGTGATCGTCCCGGACGAATCTATCGAAATCGGCCAGGTGGGTGGAGGTCAGACCAGGCCCACGATAAGCCCCTCATCACGGACTCCCAGGTATGCCGCCGGGCGGAACTGCCGCATCGCCTGCTCGATGACCGGGATGTACTTGGGGTTCGAGCCGAGGGGGAGCCGGTAGCCGTTCTTGACCGTGTGGAACTCCCACAAGTGCTCCATGTCCGGGTGACGCGCCCGGAAGCCCAGGTCGGCGGGGAAGAGGTCGAGCCGGACCATGATCCTGCGCAGGATGTAGTCGGCCGGCTGGGTGCGGACCTGCTTGGTGCGTGAGATGCCCACCCCGGACAGCTCGCCCCACGCCACCGCCCACGGCTTGCCCCGCGGGTCGTCCCAGCGCACGCCGGAGCCGTCGAAGACCAGCCGGCGGGGGCGGCTCAGCCTGCGCCAGGCGGCGATCGGCAGCAGGCCGATGGCGAGGAAGATCAGCCCAAAGACCACGCCGGCCGGTGCGCCGTCCGCGCCGCCCGTCACCTGGCCGGTGGCCGCCCAGTAAAGCGTCATGACCCCGATGACGCCCGCGACCGAGCCGCCGATCAGCGCCTTCACCTTGGCGTCGCGACCGACGTCGATCACCACGGGAGGCGGGGCGTTCAACGGTGGCTGGTGGGGGCCGTAGGTCATAGCTGAGCACGATAGCGGGGCTCTGCCCGCGGTATTGCACGCTTAAGTGGTTTGCGAAGCATCGGGCCCCGCTATCCGGTGATCAGTGCGTTGACGACGAGCGTCTCCGCGCCCGCGGGCCCGTCCAGCCGTATCGACACCTCCCAGGCTCCGGACATGGGGAACAGCTCACCCTCGGCCACGAAACGGCCGGGCGCCGTCTCCCGGGCGGTGAGCTCGGGGGTGGCGTGCCCCATGCCGGGCATCACCGCGGACACGGCCACGGCGTCCGGATCGCCCGAGGCCACCCGCACCTCGACCGGGACGCGGCCCGTCGTCGGCTCGTCGACGACGACGGTGACGGCGTAGCGGGAGCCCGTGCTGCTCACGCGGAGCGGCTCGGCCCCCAGGCTCCGGCCCACGATGAAGATCACGGCCGCCGCGACGACGAGGGCGACGGCGATCAGGATCCGCTTCATCGGGCGGCCTCCGCGACGTCCACGGTGAACGGCACGGTCACGATGCGGTCGGCCAGGGCGTACTGGGCCCAGGCGAGATACCGTCCAGGCTCCGGAAAGCTGAAGGTGAAGTGCAGCCGGGAACCGCCGGAGCCCATCTCGTGCACGTGGCCGAGGAAGTCGCCGTCCCGGCTGCGGATGATCAGATGCCCGCTCATGCCGAGCCACGGCCGCACGGGTCCTGTCGTGTCGAGCTCGACCGTCGTCGGTCGGCCCGCGACAGGAACGGCGGGCTGCGTCCGCGGCGGCGCGGCGGGCTCACCGCCGTCGGAGCCGCCTCCGGGGTCCGTGTCCTCCTCGCCACCGATGCTGAACCGTCCGGTGAGCAGCTGTCCGCCGGAGTCCTCCCGCTCCAGCTCGACATGCGTCAGGTAGGCGCCGGGCCGGTCTGCCCGCAGCCTGACCTCCAGCCGTCCCGGCGCCGTGCGCAGCGGGTGCACGTGCCGGAAGAACCGCCCGTCCTCGCTGGTGACGACCACGTGGGCGAGCGCCTCGTGATGGACCGCGAGATCGTCCACGGGCCGCCCGGTGGATCCGTCGACGAGATCCACCCGTACGGTGAACTCCTCGCCCGGGGCCGGCCGCGCCGGGACCGTCCGCACCCGCCCCTGCACGAACGGGCGCCCGCCCGCCTGTGAGGCGACCGCGGGCGCGGCGCCGTCCGGCGGCCCGGCAGGCAGCATCGGCTCGAACACGATGGCCATGACCGCGACCGTCACCCCCACGGCCGCGCCACCCGATACCGCCATGGCGCGGCCCGGCCGGGACAGAGCCCCGGTGAGCAGGCCGCCCACCAGCAGCAGCCCCGCCACGAAGAACCCGCCGTAGATCAGGAACTCCGCGCCTGACCCGCGCTCCACGAGCACGCGGAACGGCACGACGGCGACGTCGTTCCCCGCCCGCAGCGTGAGCTCGTGGGGTCCGGTCCGCTCCACCCTGAGCGCCGTGTACTGCGGATCGCGCAAGGCAGGACGCGCCACCCCGGTCACCGTGCGGCCGTCCTCCACCGACCGGACCGCCAGCTCGATCGGCGGCCCGGTGACCGGTTCGAAGGTGATGACGCCGATCCGCAGCGGCCCGGGCACCCGCGTGGTGCCCTTGACCACCACGGTGACCTCCATGCCGGCGATCGTCTGGGCGATCCGCAGATCCGCGCCGGCCGAGACGTTGTGCGCCGCGGCCGGCGCGGCGCACGCCAGCAGCAGTATGGCGACCAGGCAGAGCAGCCGGATCATGCCCTGTCGTCGACGGGCGGATCGACCAAATCGCCCTGACCGGTCGCGTTGGGCAGGAACAGCGCCCCGAGCAGCAGCCCGATCAGCCCGGCCACGATCGGCGCGCCGGTCCACATCTCTGGAATGCCGGGCAGCCCGCCGCCCGTCGCCGAGGCGAACCCGAGATACAGCGACCACGTGGCGAAGCTCGACAACCCGGCGAACGCCCAGAAGGCGAAGCGCCTGCCGGCCGACGGGCGCAGCCAGAGGATCAGCAGGTCGGCGGCGAGGCCCCCGGCCACCACGGACAGCAGGATCGGCACGTTGTCGAACGCCGTCTGCGCACCCGGCATGAGCACCGCCAGCGCGTACATGAGGGTCACGCTGCCGAACGGCAGCCGCCACCGGCGCACCAGCAGCAGTACGGGCGCGAGCAGGACGATGTTGGTGAGGGCGATCGTCGTGGCGAGCCGGTCCGCACCCCCGTTGTCCAGGAAGGAGAACGCCTCGACGACGCGGGGGGCGCGCCACTGCAGGGCGTCGCCGTACGACAGGAACAACGACACCAGCGTGGTCGCGAACGCCAGCCCGATCAGCGCCGGCAGCAGCCGGCCGAGCGTCGGCCGCGCGCCCACGTCGGGGGCGTTCCAGGCCGAGCGGAGCGGCGTGGTGATGATGATCAGCATCGACGTGACCAGCCCCAGATGCGACGGGCTGAACAGGATGTCGATGGTCGTCTCGATGCCGAGGAGGGTGTGCCACATCATGTCGGCGAAGCCGAAGGCGGCGAACGCGGGCACCGCCACCAGCCCGGCCAGATACCCCTGGGGCACCGCCGCCAGTCCCTGCCGGCCGGCGCGCACGTTGCGCCACACCTGCCAGATGATCCAGCCGGACACGGCCGCGAATCCCGAATAGAACGCCGCGTGCCACGGCGTGAAGAACGTCTCCAGCTCGCCGTCGAGGTTGGAGTGCGCCCAGGCGTCGATCATCAGCCCGATGCCGAACCACACCCCCAGCACCGCGGTGACGAGGTCAGTACGGAGCGACACCCACGTCCGCGGCTCCCCCGTGTCCACCAATAACCGTCGAATTCCGGCATTTGCTAAAGCCACCTCAAGCCTCCCTTCGCCTGACTTCGATCTTTGCAGACTCGGCATAAAGGCGCAGGGGCGAATTTACGCCGGACGTGGCTTTGAGTAATGGCAATTTCGCGCTGCGTCTTAATGGTGACTCTTTTCGAAGAGACAATGCACGATCGGTGACCGATATTCGGCGTGGACGGTGTGTGACATGTATCACTCTCAAATGTTCGGCCCGCCCGGTCACCTCTTCGCGCCCCGATGCGTCATAGCGGTGGTCCCGGCGGAACGGGACCCAGGCATCTGAAGAGGAGTGCGAAAGATGACGACCACCGACCTGAGAAGCGCCGTCGACGGCCGCGTGCTGCTGCCAGGAGACGACGGGTTCGAGCAGGCGAGCAAAGCATGGAACCTGGCGATCGACCAACGGGTGGCCGCCGTCGTCGAGGCCGCGGGGGCCGGCGATGTGGCGGCCACCGTCGCCTACGCCCGCCGCTCCGGCCTCGCCGTGGCCGCCCAGCCGACCGGCCACGGCGCCTCGGGCGACACCGACGGCGTGATCCTGCTGCGTACGGGCAGGCTGGACGAGCTGCACGTGAACCCCGAGGAGCGCACGGCACGCGTGGGCGCCGGCGTCCAGTGGGGACGGGTCCTGGCGGCGGCCGGGACGCACGGGCTGACCGGCCTGGCAGGCAGTAACCCTGTGGTGGGCGTGACGGGCTACACCCTTGGCGGCGGCGTGAGCTGGTTCGGCCGCAAGCACGGGTTCGCCGCCGACAGCGTGCGGGCCTTCGACGTCGTCACCGCCGACGGCGAGCAGGCCAGGGTCACCGCGGACACCGACCCCGACCTGTTCTGGGCGCTGCGTGGCGCAGGCGGCGACTTCGCGCTGGTGACGGCCATCGAGTTCGACCTGTATCCGGCGCCCAGCCTGTACGGCGGCAGCCTGATGTGGCCGGGGCACCGCACCCGCGAAGTGTTCGACGCCTTCCTGGAGATCACCGCCGAGGCGCCGGACGAGCTGTCCGTCTGGTTCAACCGGATGCAGTTCCCGCAGGCGCCGCCCATGGTCGGGCTCGCCGTCGCCTTCCTCGGCGAGGAGGCCGAGGGGCGGGCGCTGCTGGCCCGCCTCGACAAGATCGACGGCGTGATCGCCGACAAGCGCGGCCCGGTCGCGGTGGCGAACCTGGGCGACATCACCGCCGAGCCCACCGACCCGGCGCCCGCCCGCTCGCGGACGGAGCTGCTGACCAGGCTCGACGACGCGGCGATCGAGATCTTGACGGGCCCGCCGATCGAGCCGCTGGTCGGCCTCCAGCTCCGGCACCTGGGCGGCGCGCTGGCCGCCTCCCGTCCGGGTGCCGGGCCGAGCGGCCCGATGACGGAGCCGTACATGCTCTACCTGCTCGGGCTGGCGCTCAACCCGGAGATGTCCGCGGTCGTGGGCGCCAAGCAGGCGGGCCTGGCCGAAGAGCTCGGCGCGCGGGTCAGTGGGCGCAAGCCGTACACGATGCTGGCGCGGGGCGAGCGGGCGGCGGCGGCCTTCGCCGAGGAGACGACGATCGCCAGGCTCCGGGAGATCAAGCGGGCCCGCGACCCGCAGGGCGTGCTGCGGGCCAACTTCCCCGTGCTGGCCTAACGCCCATCTTCCTGCGGCTCGACCGGCGCCGGCCGGTCGAGCCGCGGGTGCGTGGCCTCAGCCGAGTGGTGCGGCGATCTGAATGAGGTCGATGTCGGGGGCGTAGCCGGCCGAGGCGTTGCCGAACGTGATCGTGTTCGCGCCCGCGGCCAGGACCACGTCGGCGACCGTGGTGCGGTAGTTCGACCAGCCCAGCGTGTTGCGGAAGTAGTGCCTGGCCGGCGCGCCGCCGTTGACGGAGATGTCGGCGTAGCGGTCGACGATGTTGGAGTTGTAGTTGGTGGCGCCCTCGCCCAGCTCGCCGTTGGCGTAGGTGACGACCATGCGGTAGCGGCCGGCGGCCGGGACGGTGACGTTGTTGAAGCGCAGCGTGTTGGCCGCGCCGGCGCCGATGTAGCCGACGTACGCGCCGCCCGACGCCGCGGAGTTGGAGGACACCCTGGCGGCCCCGCTCAGCGTGTTGCCCGAGGATTCCGCCTGGTACGAGGTGATCGTCCCGGTGGTGGGCGTGACGTCGATGTAGTCGATGTTGACCGCGTCCCGGTCGTCGGAGGCGTAGGCGTTGACGTCGACGCGGTTGATGCCGGCGGTCAGGAACACCTTGGTGGTGACGGTGTTCCAGGAGTTCCAGTCGGCGGTGCCGGGCAGCGTCACGGTGGTGAGGTCGGCGCCGTTGAGCCGCATCCGGACCGAGCGGGTGGCCGGGGCGCCGTTGTACGGGCCGGCCGAGTAGCGCAGGGCGACGGCGTAGTAGCCATCCGCCGGTGCGGTGACCACGAACTTGGTGCTCGCTGTGGTGCTGGCGCCGTAGCCCTCGGAGAAGGACGTGCCCGAGTAGCCGGTGTTCGAGCCGTAGGTGACGCGGGCGGAGCCGGCCAGAGCGGCGTACTCGGCCTCGTACCGCTGTGCCGAGCCCGCCTGGGACAGGTCCTTGTCCGGGGTCAGGACGACGTGGTACGCCGACGTGCCCTTCAGCCCCGTCAGCGGGATCGTGATCTGCCCGCCGGAGGCCGTGTAGTCGCTCTCACTCACCCGGTAGGGGCCGGGGGAGGCGTTCAGCCCGGTGCTGTCGACGCCCCACACGGTGGCGTGCACCGTGCCGCCCAGGTAGGAGGGGATGCCCCTGACGACCACGTTCGTGTCGTAGGTGCCGCTCGCCGGGTTGTTGCCGCCGAAGATCACCCGGGCCTGCTTCTTGGCCGGGTCCAGCGCCGCCACGCCCTGGAGCGAGCCGCCGGGCGCGGGCGGGGTCACGGCGACCGTCGTGCCGGTCAGCTCGCCGTACCACTTGTACAACCACCAGCCGCCGGTCGCCTGGTTGTTCCTGGTGACCAGGTCGTTGAGCCCGCCGGCCGTCGTCCAGTACGCCAGGCAGCCGTCGACCTTGCTGTTTTCGAACCTGGCCACGAACTGCACCAGGTTGCCCGGCACGCCGAGGTCGCCGGAGAAGCGGCCGTACTCGTTGATCGAGATCTGGCGCGGCGAGATGCCCAGGCTCGACTCGATCGCCCGGTAGTCGGCGTAGTGTTCGTGCCAGCCGGTGAAGAAGTCGTCGCCCAGCTCGTGCCACGTCGTGACGTCCGGGAGCACGTTGTTGTCGCGGGCGAAGGTCATGAACCTGCGCAGGTCGGCGGAGCGGTAGGCGGCGAAGTTCGGGCCGGCGATGCGGGCGCCCGGGTCGATGGAGCGGATGCGCTGGTAGACGGTCCTGTAGTCGTTGAGGAAACCGGTCAGGTTGCCCGAGTACCAGATCTGGTCGGGCTCGTTGAAGGGGACGTAGACGTAGGAGGTGCGGTACGGGTCGGCGACGACCTTCCTCGTCATCGTGTCCACCTTGGCCAGGTAGTCGTTGATGCCGAGGTTCTCGTACGGCCACTGCTTGTAGATGTCCTGCATGTAGATCTGGATGTCGCGCCCGCCGGCCCGCTTGAACATCGGGGCGATCTTGAGCGCGTCGCCGTTCGGATGCTGTAGGCCGTCGGGC
The DNA here is from genome assembly GCF_030718205.1 of Nonomuraea turcica. Taxonomy (GTDB): domain Bacteria; phylum Actinomycetota; class Actinomycetes; order Streptosporangiales; family Streptosporangiaceae; genus Nonomuraea. The sequence continues at coordinate 189,832 of NZ_JAUZQF010000005.1, read as the reverse complement.
GCCTTCTGGGCCGTGACCTGCGGTTTGAGCGCGGCCAGCATGGTCTCGTTCGGGATGCCCTCGTCGCCGAGCCCATACAGGAATCCGGTGGCGCCGTAGCGCAGGGCGCCGGTCTGGGTGGCGAGGTCGACGACGAGCTGGGACGGCGCCGCGGCGCCGGGAGTCGCGGGTACCACACTGATCACGAGGGCCGCCGCCAAGGCCGCGGACCAAGCATGTCTCCTCCTCATGGCGCTCCTCACAGCGCTCGATGTGATCGGTCACATCTTCCGATGCCTGAGTGTGATCGGTCACATCGATCAGGAAAAGAGCTGTTGCCAGGTTGTTACGAAGCGGCGGCACGGCCAGGCATCCCTACGAGGACGCGGCTGCGGACGGGGGCTTTGCAAGATGGCGTACCTCACACTCTGCCCAAGCGAAAAGTTGTGTACGGTCGTGGCGCTCGCCCTGGTCGACCGCCGGGACTTCGGCGTCGGCCTGATCGCGGACAGGCCGGGACCGGGAATGGCGTCACGCTCGTTGCTGAGCCCGTTCGGACTAGCGTGGCGGCTGAACCGCGGCGCCACACACGGCTGGATGATCGGCAGCGCGGTGTTCGGCCAGGGGATCGGCACCCTGGGCAAGACCGTCAACGACGCGATGACCGCCAACGCGGGCGCCGTCAAGATCCTCGACCAGCTCGCCAGCGCGGGCGTCGCCAACCTGGTGGACACCTTCTACGCCGCGATGATGAAGGTCTACGGCGTCCTGGCGGCGGGCTTCGTGGTTCAGGCGATGCTGCGGCTGCGTTCGGAAGAGGCGGGCGGACCGGCCGAAGCGGTGCTGGCCACCGCGGTGGGTCGGGTCCGCTGGGTGATCGCCCACCTGGCGTTGTTCCGGCGCAGGAGCGTCTGCGATTCTCTGTATTTGCCTCAGGATTTCAGGACATTCCGGGCGGGCGTGGCGCGTGGCGGGCCGTCTGCGTACGTTCCGAGGGGGAGTACGGGGGTGGCTGCGACACGATGGAAGCCGGTCCGGTGGTGAGGATCGCGTACAGGCCCTGTGCGTCCCGCTGGTGGGCGGGTCGTCTGGGGTGCCTGGCCCGCCGGACGCTGTCCCGCCCCGGGCGTGCCGGGGACGGGGGCGGGCACCGTGCGCCGGTCGGGCACACGGCTGAACGTCTTGCTGAAGGTCTTGGCGCGGTTGGTCTGCCGTCGCTTGGGGGTCGGCCGGTCCTTGTTACGAGACCGGGCCAGAGGGCGTGGGTGCAGATCGGTGCGGGTGCGCCGGGCCCGCCGCGCCGCACGGGTGGGCTTGTTCCTGCGGCGCGCCCGGGCGACGTTGCCTTCCACGATCTTGTGGATGGAGCGGGCGCCGGTGCTGGGGTCGGTACGGGTGTGCTGTTGGGCGAGAAGTCCGCGGGCGGCGATCCGCTCGGCCGCGGCATGATCCCGGTCGCACGACAACCCACACCCCGGGCAGTAGGCCCACTTCCAGCCACGCTCACCCAGCCGATCCGGTGCGGGAACGTGGCGCAGCACGCTGCCCCCTTCGCCGCAGCGGGGGCAGTAGCGGGAGGTGCCCCGGGCGGGCACCGTCACCACCGCTATGCCGTCCTTGGCGGCCAGATGCCGGATCGCCTCGACCACCGCGCCGCGCACCTGCCCCGACAACGCGGCGTTGCCGCGACGCACCCCACGCGCCTCCAGCGTGGCCAGATCTTCTACATAGATCACACCAGCGCCGAGCGCGAGAGCCTGGTCGACCGCCCACCTCGCCGCCGACCAGGCCAGCGCATGATCAAGCCTTCTGATCCGGGCGCACACCCGCTCATGCTCGACCTGCAGCACCCGATGCCTGCGCTGCACCGCCACACGGCGGGCATCACCGCCATCACTGCCATCACCGGCATCAGCGGTGTCGCGAGTATCGCCGGTCTCGCGGGTGTCGGTGGCGTCCAGCCCGGACAGCAGCGCCGCGCAGTGCTCGCGTTTGGCGGCCAGGTACTCACGCTGGCCGCGCAGCCGGTGCAGCTTGGCCGAGACCGCGGTGGCGTCGTAGCGCAGCATCCGCCCATCAGAAACCACCCGGTCATCGCGCAGCCGGGCGACCGCGCCGGTCAGCAGGGTGTTCAACCCCCAGTCCAGGCCCAGCGCCACGGTGTGCCCGGTGGCCGGGGCGGCCGGGACCGGCGTCTGGAACGGCACATCGACGCGCACCGTGCCACCGGCGACGCGCACCGTGGGCGTGCACAGTTTCGCCTCACCCGGGACGGTGGGCGGCAGCGTGAACGCGATGGCGTGCCACGCCCAATCCTTGCGTGAGGTCGGAGCCGCCTTCAGTGGCAACTGCACCCGCAACACCGCGCCGCCACCACCGCCACCACGGGCCCCACCGCCGGCACCGCCGGTGGGGCCCGTGCCGCCAGTGACGGTGGCACGGGTCAGGGTGACCAACTGCTTGTCGGCCGCCGCCAGCACCGCCTGCGCGGCCACCCGCGGCGGCTCCTCCACCTCGGTGATGTCGCCCGGCAGCACACCCGTCCGCGCCAGCACGGCGCTCACCTGGCGGGTACGGTTACGGAGCTCCGCCGGGGTGACCCCGTCCGGCAGCGCCGCCCGCAACGCCTTCCACTCCACCTCGCTGCGCCGCCGCGGGTTCTCCGGCCAGGTGGCCAGGATCGCCGCCACGATGCCCCGCCGATGCAGCACCGCCCGCAGCATGCGGGCCGCCTGCTCCTCGGCACAGCGCCGCACTCGATCCGACACATACACCCCACCACCGGCCACTGTGCCGGTCACCTCACCGCCGGTCACCTCACCGCCGGTCACCTCACCGCCGGTCACCGGGGCGGCACACCCCCAGCCCAGCCGGCGCACCGCCATCCACCCCTTGGCTGGCAACACCCGCCCATCGGGCCCGACCCCGGCGGCCAACAGGTCCAGATCCCGCGCATTCCACCGATCCGCGACGATCCCGGCGGTCAGCGTCTGCGTCAGCGCGGCCAGCCAGACCACCCGCTCGGCCAGCACCGGCCCGGCCACCACCTGCCCGGTCGCCTCCAGCACGGCCCGATACCCGCTACAGGTCGCGGTCGCCACGATCACGGCCATGCCCACCCGCCCACCCGGAACCCGTCACATCAACATGCACACACGACGCTACACACCGCCACCGACAATTCCCGGCGCACCACCCACTCGGGCCATCCCCTGCACCGCACCAGCCCGACCAGATGATCCGAAACACATCTCCACTCAGGTTCGCTTAGCCAATCAGGACAACGGCTCATACCCTGGCACTCGCAGGCGACCCAACGTACGTTGGCCTACACTCGTTGTCATGGCGTTCACGGAACGATCGGCGGCCACCCGGACCTCCATCCTGGAGGCCGCCAGGAAACTGCTCATCGAGCGAGGCTACGAGGCCATGACGATCCGGGCCGTCGCCGCCCAGGTCGGCGTCGACCCGTCGATGGTCATGCGTTATTACGGCAGCAAGGCCGGCCTGTTCAGCGCCGCCGTGGACGTGGACCTGCGGCTCGCGCAGGTGCCGGAGCCGCCTGTGGACCGGCTCGGTGAGCTGCTCGTCCGCCACTTCCTGGCCCGCTGGGAGGGCGGCCTGTCCGACGACGTGCTGATCCTCCTGCTGCGCTCGGCCTCGACCAACCCCATGGCCGCCGAGCGCATGAGGGAGGTCTTCCAGACGCAGATCGTCGCGTTCGTGGCCCGGGTGACGGGCGCGGACGACGCCGCGCGCCGGGCCGGGCTGGTCAGCACGCAACTGCTCGGACTGGCCCTCACCCGCTATGTGCTCCAGCTGCCGCCGATGGCCGCCGCCGACCCGGAGAGCCTGGTCCGCGACCTCGGGCCGGCCGTGCAGCGTTACCTGACGGACTGACGCCGCGCCACACGTCCGCGGTAGCGGACGCTATTTCTGGTGTAGCGCCTCCTGATCGAGACGTCGACGACATTCGACCAGGAGGTCTTTCATGACGATTCTCGTGACCGGTGCGACGGGCATGGTCGGCCGCCGGATCGTGGCGCAGCTCGTCGAGCGCGGCGTACCGGTTCGCGCCCTGACCAGGAACCCGGCCACGGCCCGGCTGCCGGCCGCCGTCGAGGTGGCCTGCGGCGATCTGACCGCGCCGCAGTCCCTGGCCCCGGCGCTGGAAGGCGTGACCGCCCTGCACCTGATCACCGTCACCGGCAGCGGCTACTCGGACTTCGCGCCGCTGGAGACCGGTTTCGAGATCGCCGAGCTGGCCGCCAAGGCAGGCGTGCGCCGCGTCAGCGTGCTGAGCAGCTGGGACGAGTGCTCGGTCGAGGAGGCTCTGCGGGCCGGCGACCTCGCCTGGACGCGACTGCTGTGCGTCGAGTTCATGGCCAACGCGCTCGACTGGGCTGCGTCGATCCGCGACGAGGGGGTGGTGCGGGTCTTCGGCAACCACCCCGGGGCCGTGGTCCACGAAGACGACATCGCCGCCGTGGCGGTGGCCGCACTGGCCGAGGACGGGCACGCCGGCCAGTCCTACATGCTCACCGGGCCGGATGCACTCACCCCCGCCGAGCGGGTACGCATGATCGGCGAGGCCGTGGAGCGCGAGATCCGGTTCGAGGAGCTGAGCGAGGAGCAATACCGGGCGTCGTTGCGGGCGGCGGGGGAGAGCGACGAAATGATCGAGTTCGCCGTCCAGCTCGGTGCGAACCCGCCGGACGCGGCTTCGGCCGTGCTGCCCACCGTCGAGCAGGTCACCGGCCGCCCCGGGCGCACGTTCGCCCAGTGGGCCGCCGACCACGCCGCCGCCTTCCGCCCGTAAGCCCGTAAGCCCGTAAGAGGGGAATCTCATGACCATTCGCCCGTTCCGTATCGACATCCCTCAGCAAGACCTGGACGACCTGCGTACCCGCCTGGCCATGACCCGCTGGCAGGATCAGCTCCTCGGAACCGGCTGGGAACGCGGCGTCCCCGTCGCGTACCTGAGGGACCTGGCCGAGTACTGGCGCACCGGCTACGACTGGCGCGCCCACGAGGCCAGGCTCAATGAGCTGCCGCAGTTCACCACCACGATCGACGGCCAGAACATCCATTTCCTCCACATCCGCTCCGCCGACGACTCGGCGCTGCCCCTCATGCTGATCCATGGCTGGCCGGGGTCGTTCGTGGAGTTCCTCGACGTCATCGAGCCGCTCTCCCGCGACTTCCACCTGGTCATCCCGTCGCTGCCCGGCTTCGGGTTCTCCACCCCGCTGTCCGGCCCGGGCTGGGACTCCGCCCGCGTCGCCGGCGCGTTCACACGGCTGATGGCGATGCTCGGCTATGACAGGTACGGCGTGCAGGGCGGCGACTCCGGCGCCTTCGTCGCGCCGGAGATGGGCAAGCAGGACGCCGAGCACATCGCTGGCATCCATCTCAACGCCGTCCTCACCTTCCCCATCGGCCAGGAAGGCGAGATGGACACCCTCACGCAAGAGGAACGGCGCCGCTGGAACGCGATGGAGAACCTCAACGACGGCTACCTCCAGACCCAGTCCAAGCGGCCCCAGACCGTCTCGTACGGGCTGCACGACTCACCGGTCGGGCAGCTCGCGTGGATCATGGAGAAGTTCAAGGAGCTGACCGAGCCGGTGGACGGGCCTCCTGAGGACTCGCTGGATCGCGACCTCATGCTGACGGACGTCACCCTTTACTGGCTGACCGGCACGGCCGGGTCGTCGGCGCAGTTCTACTACGAGAACATGAGCGTCGCCGACTGGAGCGACGGTGAGGCGGGGGAGTGGGACTCCGGTCCGGCGGAGGACTGGGGCGCGGCGGCCCGTGGCACCATGCCCACCGGCGTGCTCGTGTCCAAGGCATGCGACCTCACGATCCGCTCGTGGGCCGAACGCGATCACAACATCGTGCACTGGGCGGAGTACGACCAGGGCGGCCACTTCTTCGCCGCCGAACAGCCGGCGCTCTTCGTGCGGGACGTCGCGGAATTCTTCGCGAAGCTGCGCTGAGGACCGGCGCCGGGGCGGAGGTCTGCGCGCAGTGTCATCGGCGGTGCGCGCAGGGCGCCTGAACCGGGCCTCGCTGATCAGAACCAGCGAGGCGCCGGAGCGGCAGGAGGCGGCTGGTAGCGGCACGTGGCACCGGTGGAGACCGAGGCCCGCAGGTGGGCGGCCAATTCGGGGTGGCGCTGGTCGAGCTGGACTAGCGTGTTGCGGATGCGGTTGGTGACCGCCTTGCGGGCACGCTCGGCCTCGTCGCCCAGCCTGCGCGGCCGCCCGGCGAGACCGGCCGCGGCACGCAGCTCGTCGAGCAGCGCCTGCCGCTCGGCGTCGAGCTCGGCCGCGCGCCGGTCGCGCCCGAGCTCCACGGCCCGGTCGATCTCGTCGTCGAGCTGCTCCAGCCGCTTGCGGTAGCGCGTCCTGGCCTCCTCGTCGAGCACGTCGTCGCCGCCCATGCCGCGCGCCGCGACCACCGCCTCGCCGCCCGACGGGTTGAGCAGCTCGACCGCGGACACGTCCACGCCCGGGCGTTCGAGCAGGATGCGCAGGTCGGCCAGGCCCTTGGAGCCGGGCAGGTGCACGGTCCGGCCGGCGAAGGTCAGGGTCCAGACCTGGCCGTCGAAGTGAAAGGCGTCGCCTCCGGGGTGCGGCAGCCGCAGGAGCATGCCGAGCTCGGCCGCTTCCCGCTCCACCTGCCGGATCAGCGCCGCGGCGTCGTCCCCGCGTGCCTGCAGCGCTTCCGCCAGGCGGGCTCGCGACTCGATCGACCAGGGGCGGGCGCCCAGCAGGTCGGCGGCGCGGTAGGCGGCGGTGAAGCCGGCGATCGCGTCATCCCACCGTCCCTGCGCGGCGTCCAGCACGGCCGCCCAGTGCGCGTAGGGGCCCTCGACGGCCACGGTGGCCGTCACACCCCACTGGCCGACGTAGGGCGTGATCGCGGCCCGGGCGTGCTCGCAGAGCACCGGGTCTTTGGACAGGGCGGCGGCCTGTGCCTGGAACCTGAGCCACAGCGGGGCCATCCAGCGCAGGTATGGCCCGCCCGCGGCCATGATCTCCGCGTGGCGGCGCGTGGCGGTCTCGCCGCCGTTGCCCCGCTGCACCGCCGTGACCGCGTCGTACAGCGGGAAGTGCGGGCTCCCCGCGCGCTCCATCTCGTCGAGCACGTCGTCGGCCGCGTCGAGCCGTCCCCTTAGCGAGGCGGCCGACCAGCGCTGTATCCAGCGCAGATCCCGCCTGCCCAGGCCGGGCTGCTCGCCGAGCTCGTAGGCGGCGTCGATGTGCGTGCCCGCCTCGTCGAAGCCGCCGGCGAGGGTCGCGAACATCGCCCTGAGCACGCCGGCCTCGTGCTGGAACAACGTCAGCTCCGACTGCTCCGCGGCAATGAGGAAGGCCCTCAGCTCGGTCAGGCAGCGCGGGTCGCCGAGCTCCAGCAGACCGCCCACGCGCCACGACCGGGCGGTTAGCTCCAGTTGCCGGTCCCGCGTGCGCTGTGCCACGGCGGCCAGCTCGTCGGTGATGGCCAGCCGCTCGGCGGCGGTGCCCGGCCGCCAGATGGCGCCCAGCCTGGCCAGCAGGCTGAAGCCCAGCGTCTCGTCGTCCTCGCCGCGCCTGGCCAGGTCAGCCGCGACCGCGCTCAACTCCCGCGCCACGCCGTCCAGCCCTGCGGCGCTGTCGAGCTGTGCTGTGCTGTCCGGCTGTGCTGTGCTGTCCGGCTGTGCTGTGCTGTCGAGCCGTGTCCCGACTTCGACCGGCTCCCGCGCTGACTCGGCTGGGTCCGCCGGGCCGAGCCCGTCGTCGTGCAGCAAGCGCCGGTGGGCGTCGTGGACGAAGTCCGTCCAGCGGTCCCGGCCGTGGGAGCAGAGCTCGTGCAGCTTGAGTGCGGCCAGCGCCAGCAACCCTGGATCGTCGAGCCTGCGCGTGATCGCGACGGCCGCCTCCAGCGTACGCACCCCGGCGGCGTCGTCTCCCGCGCGGTGCTGAGCCACGCCGAGATCGAGCCCGATCGTGGCCCGCCGGCGCCACTCGGACGCGGGCGTCAGCTCCAGGGCACGGCGATAGTGCCTGACGGCTTCCTCATCGGCCAGCCGGCCCTCGGCGTCCCTGGCTGCGGCGAGGAGTAGATCGGGCGCATCGGAAACGGCGCCGAGATAGGCGTGATGCGCGCGCGTCGCAGGCGGCGCGAGGTCAAGGGCACACAGCGCGGCCGCGTGGAGAGACCGGGCCCCGGCCTCGTCGAGCTCGCCGTAGAGCGTCTCACGCACCAGATCGTGCACGAAGGCGAATCGGCCCACGCCGAGCGAGGTGACCAGTTTGGCCGAGACCGCCTGGTCGAGTGCCCGGCGCACCACGTCGCGTGACCCCAGCCCGTCAGCGGCGAGGGAGACGGACAGCGCCTCCTCCGCGAACTCCCGCCCCAGCACCGCCGCCATCCGCAGCACCTCGAGCACCGCGCCCGGCAGCCGCGACAACCGCCGCCGCACCGTCGCATCCACCCCCGGCGGGATCGTGGCGAGCGTGCTGCCGCCCTGCCACAGGCGGGCATATTGTTCGACGAAGAACGGGTTGCCGCCGGTCCGCTGGTGGATCTCCGTCACCAGCTCCTCGCCGGGCTCGACCCCTGTGGTCCGCGTGACGAGCCTGCCGACGGCCTCGCGATCGAGCCCGGTCAGCGCCACCGTGACGGCCTTGGCCTCCAGCGGAGGACTGAGCGAGCCGTCCACCTCGGCGTCGCGGTAGGTGCCGATCACCAGCAACCGCTCGAACCAGGCGTGCCGCACCACGAATTCCAGCAGTCTGAGCGAGGCGGCGTCGGCCCAGTGGAGGTCTTCGAGCACGACGACGATCGGCCGCTCCCGCGAGGCGTCCACCAGCAGCCCGGTCACCGCGTCGTAGAGCTGGAACGCCGCCGCGTCCACCCCCGCCAGGCCCTGCGGCGTCGCCCCAGGGTCGAGCTGCCGGACGATCTGCACCCAGGGCCAGTAGCCGGGCGCTCCCTCGCCTTCCCAGCAAGCGCCGCTGAGCAGCCGGGCACCGCCCCGGACGGCTTCCTCGACCGCGCCGGCCACCAGCGTGCTCTTGCCGATGCCGGCCTCGCCGGTGACCAGCACGAGCGATCCGTGGCTGACCAGCGCGCGCTCGACCTCCCCCCGCAGGACGGCCGCCGGCCGCTCCCGTCCGATGAGCATCGCCATACGGCGCACCCTACGAGGAGGGTCCGACAATCTTGGTGGCCCGTGAAACTTTCACCGGTAAGCCGCAGGTCGAGCCCTTGGGCCGACGCGTTCCGGTTGACGGCTGTCGCTGCGCGTGCGATCAAAGCCCGAACAGGGACAGCTGTGCCCGTCATCAGGCTGTCCGCTCCACTCATTCCGGAACGGGTGCTCGTCCGATCGATGGGAAAGCGCTTGCTTCACCAAGCGCAGAAAGGCAGAGAGCGGCCTTGACAATCCAATCCCAGTCCCGTCACGGCTGGCGCCGCCTGCTCGCGACGGTGGCCGCCATGGTGATGGCCATGGCCGGCGCCACCGCCGTGACGCCACCACCGGCGCAGGCGGCCACCGTCGACACCAGCGCCTGGTACGTGCTGGTCAACCGGCACAGCGGCAAAGCGCTCGACGTGTACAACCTGGCCACCAGCGACGGCTCGCCGATCGTGCAGTGGCCCCGTAACGACGGCAACTGGCAGCAGTGGCAGTTCGTCAGCTCGGGGAGCGGCTACTACCGGCTGAAGTCCCGGCACAGCGGCAAGGTGCTGGACGTCTTCGAGCACTCCACGGCGGGCGGTGCCCAGATCGTGCAGTGGGCCGATCTCAACGGCTACAACCAGCAGTTCCGGCTGGCCGACTCCGACGGCGGCCACGTACGGCTGATCAACCGCAACAGTAACAAGGCCCTGGAAGTGTGGGAGTGGTCGACCGCCGACGGCGCACGCATCTCCCAATGGGACGACCTCAACGGCGCCAACCAGCAGTGGCAGCTCGTCAAGATGGGCAGCAGCAGTGGCGGCTCCGGCGGTGACGGCAGCGGCGCCTGGCCGAGCGACACCGGCAGTGTGCATCAGACGACGACCCGCACCACCGGGTCGTTCTTCGACGGCGGCATGAAGCGCTACTACGGCATCGGCGACGGCGGTCAGAGCGAGAGCCAGGATCCGATGTTCGTGGTGCCCAACGGCGGCACGATCCAGAACGTCATCATCGACGCCCCGGCCGGCGACGGCATCCACTGCGAGGGCTCGTGCACTATCCGCAACGTGTGGTGGAACGACGTCGGTGAGGACGCGGCCACGTTCAAGTCCTCCAGCTCGTCGGCGACCTATCTGGTGGACGGCGGCGGGGCCAAGTCGGGCTCGGACAAGGTGTTCCAGCACAACGGCGCCGGCACGGTGACGATCAAGAACTTCCAGGTGCACAGCTCCGGCAAGCTGTACCGGGCCTGCGGCAACTGCTCCACGTCCTACCAGCGGCACGTGGTCATGGACGGCGTCACCGCCCGGACCACCAAGGTGCTGGCCGGAATCAACACGAACTGGGGCGACACCGCACGCTTCAGCCGGATCACGGTGTACGGCAGCGCCGTCATCTGCGAGAAGTACCGAGGCGTGCCCAAGGGCAGCGAGCCCACCAAGATCGGTGAAGGCGCCGACGGCGTGAACTGCCTCTACTCCTCCTCCGACATCACCTACCGCTGACACGTGCCGGGCCTCGATGGAGGCCGCCCTCCTGCGAGGCCCGCGCATGTTAGCGCTACCACCGGGAGAACTCCCATGAGACGCTTGGCAATCCTGCCCCTCCTCCTGATCATCACGTTCTTCTTCCCCGTCCAGAGCGCCCTGGCCGACACCAACGTGGCCCGGTCGGCGACGCCGTCGGCCTCGTACACCTCGCCGTGGGAGAGCGTCGCGGCGATCAACGACGGCATCGACCCGCCCAGCTCGAACGACACCGTCAACCGCCGCTGGGGCACCTGGCCCAACACCGGAACCCAATGGGCCGAGCTGACCTGGAGCTCCGCCCAGACCATCAAGGGGGCCGACGTCTACTTCTTCGACGACGGCGGCGGCGTGCGCGTGCCCGCCTCCTGGAAGCTCCAGCGCTGGACCGGCAGCGCCTACGCCGACATCCCGGGCACCTACCCCGTCGCGGTCAACACCTATAACAAGGTCTCCTTCACGCAGGTCAGCACCACGCGGCTGCGTGTCGTCCTGCAGAGCGGCCAGGCGTCGGTCGGGCTGCTGGAGGTCAAGGCGTGGGCGCCCGACACGGGCGGCGGCACGACGGGCTGGAACCCGCCCGCCCACCTGGTCACCCCGCTCAACGAGGTGTGGCAGCACCAGGAGAGCACGTACCCCAACCTGTACGGTTTCCGCAACTACGGCTGGGACCAGATCATGGCCAACGGCGGCTCGATCAACTACTGCGTGCGCTGGGACACCAGCGCCACGGTGACGGCCGCCCAGCGTGACCAGATCCACGCCACGCTGGCCCGCCAGTTCAAGAAGTGGATGGACGTCATGGCCGGCCACAACGGCTGGCCGTACACGAACGTGCCGGTCAAGGTGGTCGGCTGGGCCGTGCGCGACCGCGCCCAGCTGCAGTGGAGCGACACCTCGGTCGACATCTACGTCAACAACATCCGCGAGAACGCGCCGCAGTGCGCCGAGCCGTGCGGCCGCTTCTTCAACCAGAGCGGCAACTACCCCAACTGCCCGGGCGGCGCCTCGCACCACTACGACATGTCGCTCTGGCTCACCGCGGGCTTCGGCGGCGGCGCCGGTGGTGACTGGGGGCAGCGGATCGGCAGCGAGTACTACATGAGCAACCTCAACGCCGACAACATCCACATCCTGCTGCATGAGATGGGCCACTCGTTCGGCCTGGACGACTTCTACGACTGGACCCCGACCGGCCAGTGCTGCTTCCTCATGAAGGCGGGCAGCGCGTCGTCGATCACGGAGTTCGACGCGTGGATGTTCCGCGACTGGTGGCGGCACCTGAAGAGCCGCTACGGCCTCTGAGTACGACGAGGGCCGGCCGCCCTGTGGGACGGCCGGCCCTCGCTCGGGTCAGCTCACCGTGAGGGTGTACTCACGGGTGAGGGGGGTGCTCAGCTTGTCGTAGTCCCGGAGCTGGACGGTGAACTTGTACGAGCCGCTCGTGGCCGGGGTGCCGGTGACGGCTCCGGTGAACCGGTCGAGGCTCAACCCCTCGGGCAGGGCGCCGCGCACGACCTGCCAGTCGTAGAACGGCACGCCGCCCTTGGCCTTCAGCCGCTGGTCGTACGCGGCCCCGGCGGTCGCCGCGGGCAACGAGGCGGTCTCGATCGAGGGCTTGAGGAACGGGGTGAGGTTGCGGTTGAGCTTCCAGCCGGCGGCCTCCGCGATCAGCAGCGTGAGCTTGGTCAGCTCCCACCGCCGGAGGGGGAAGTGGTGCCGCCAGCCGCCGTTCTGGCCGCTGAGCCGGTCCCAGTACGGCTCGTCGCCGGGCACGTGGTAGCTGGTGTCGAGCGGCACCGGGTAGCCCTGGTAGTCGATGACGTCCTGGTAACCGGCCCCCTTGGCGGCCACGTAGTCGGCCATGCCCTTCCAGTCGCTGTGGAACGCGACCGCGTGGCCGTATTCGTGCATGACCAGGCCGTGCACGTCGATGTACTGGCCGAGGTCGGTCTTGTACCAGTCCTCGTCCTCCAGGGACGTGAACAGCTCCATGAGCTGCTCGTCGTACTCCAGGATCATGCTGGTCGAGCGGTGGTACGGGGTCGGCTTGTTGTTCTGGGTATGGAACTTGCCGTTGATCGTGGGGTAGCCGGTCGAGTACGGCGTCTGGATGCCGCGGAACCACACGTACATGCCGTTGTACGGCTTGGCGTTGGTGGCCTCGACCTCGTTCTGCCAGTCGTTGCCCGGCAGCCGGTTCACCTCGTCGCCGGCCGGGACCGTGTCGAACGGCTCCAGGTCGAAGAACGCGAACCAGTTCCTGACCGCCTTCTCGGCCGCCTTGCGCACACCGGGGTCGGAGAAATAGCCGGTGATCGTGTCGTAGCGGTAGTCGAAGTCGATGGGGATGGTGGGCTCGAGCGGGGTCTTCTCGTCCTGCTGCACCCTGATCGGCATGGTCTGGGTGCGTTTGGCGCCGGTCGCGTCGGTGGTCTTCATGACCCACTGGTGCAGCTCGTCGCTGCCGGCGCCCTGCTTGGAGTGGATGGCCAGCCGCACGATCTCCCGGTCGTACGGCCCGGTCAGGGTGAAGGACTTGGTCGCGCCGGTGGCGGTCAGCTCGCTCGGCAGGTTGAACATCAGCCGGGAGGTGCCCTTGGCGTGCAGGTCCACCTTGAGCGGATAGGTGATGCCGGGCACCCGGGGCGCCCGGACGGTGAGCTCGACGTACGGGTTGGCGAGGTAGCCCTGCCAGTCGACGAGCTGCACGCCGTAGTCGTTGACCTTGCGGAAGAAGATGTCGTACACCTCCAGCTGGGGCGCCTCCTTAGGGGCGGCGAGGCTGGGGGAGGGGAGGGACAGCGCGCCCGCCAGGGCGGCGAGCGCGCCGAACATCGTGACCTTCCTCATGGAAGCCTTTCTAGGAGTTGGCCTTCACTTCCAGCAGCCCGACCGAGGCCTGGCCGCTCTGTAGTGCGACCCGGAGCCTGGTCGTGGTCACGGGGGTGAACGTGACCCGGTTGTAGGCGTTGAGCGCGGTGGGGGAGGCGCCGGGGATGTCGGCGTAGGCGCTGCCGGTCCAGTACTGCAGCTTCCAGGAGGCGGGCAGGCGCACGCCGCCGCCGTCGTCGAAGAAGTACACGTCGGCGGATCGGATCGTCTGGGCGGACGGCCAGGTCAGCTCGGCCCATTGCGCGCCGGTCTGCGGCCAGGTGCCCCAGCGGCGGTTGACGGTGTCGTTCGAGCTGGGCGGGTCTATGCCGTCGTTGATCGCCGCGACGCTCTCCCACGGTGAGGTGTACGAGGCCGACGGCGTGGCGGCGCGGGCGAGGTTCGTCGACCCGCCGGCCCCGGCGTTGAGGGTGAACGTCCTGGTCACCGGCGTGCTGAGCCGGTCATAGTCGCGGAGCTGGACGGTGAACGTGGACGTGCCCGCGGTGGTCGGCGTGCCGGTGATGGCGCCGGTGAAGCGGTCGAGGCTCAGCCCGGCCGGCAGCGAGCCGCTCGTGACCTGCCAGTCGTAGAACGGCACTCCGCCCTTGGCCTCCAGCGTGTGCTGGTAGGCCGTGCCGGGCGTGGCCGACGGCAGGGAGGTGGTGACGATGGACGGCGGCAGGAACGGGGTGAGATTGCGGTTGAGCTTCCAGCCGGCGTTCTCGGCCACCAGCAGGGCCAGCTTGGTCAGCATCCAGCGGCGGGTGGGGAACAGGTGGGTCCAGCCGCCGCTCTGCCCGCTGAGGCGGTCCCAATACCGCTGCTCGCCGGGGATGTGGTAGCTGCTGTCGAGCGGCACGGCGTAACCCTGGTAGGCGACCACGTCCGGGTCGTTGCCGCCCGAGGAGACGTACGAGCGCATGCCGGCCCAGTCGCTGTGGAAGGCGACCGCGTGGCCGTACTCGTGCATGACCAGGCCGTGCACGTCGAGCACCGAGCCCTGGATCTCCGTCCGGTACCAGTCCTCGTCGGCCAGGGAGGTGAACAGCTGCTTGTTCGCCTCGTCGTACTCGAAGATCATCGCGGTGGAGCGGTGCAGCGGGCCGGGCAGCTGCTGGCCGCCCCGGGTGCTGTAGCGGCCGTTGTTGGCCGGGTAGCCGGTCGAGTACGGGGTCTGGATGCCGCGGAAGAACACGTACATGCCGTTGTAGGCGGACTGGTTGGTGACGTTGATCGTGTTCTGCCAGTCGTTGCCCGGCAGGTGGTTCGGCTCCGCCCCGGCCGCGACGGTGTCGAACGGCTGCATGTCGAAGAACCGGAACCAGTCCTTCACCGCCTCTTCCGACGCCGTCCGGAAGGCGGCGTCGTTGAAGTAGCCGGTGATGGTGTCGTAGCGGTAGTCGAAGATGAGCGGGAGGGTGGGCTGCAGCGCGGCCTTCTCGTCCTGCTGCACCCGGATCGGCATCGACTGCTGGTACGTCGCGCCGTCGGCGTCCCTGACGTTCAGCCGGAGCGTGTAACTTTCATCCGGTCCTGGGCCGCGCTTGGAGTGGATCGCCAGCTTGAACGTCTTCTGCTCGGCGGCGCCGGCGAAGGTCAGCGTCTTGGTCGCGCCGGTGGCGGTGAGCTGGCTGGGCAGGTCCATCATCAGCCTGGAGGTGCCCTCGGCCTTCAGGTCGACGGTGACGGGATAGCGCACGTCGGGCGGGGGTTTGACGGTCAGCTCGACGTAGGGATTGGCCAGGTAGCCCTGCCAGTCGACGAGCTTGACGCCGTAGTCGTTGACGGTCCTGCCGAACATGTCGACGACCTGGGCGGTGGGGGCGGCGGCGTGCGCGGCCTGCGGCACGCCGGTGAGTAAGGAGGTGCATAAGAGCGCCGCGACGGACAGACGCGTGCGGCGGAACCCACGGTTCATCGGGACTCCTCCACCAAGGATTGGGAATACCTTTTCCCACGCGCACAGTAAGGTGTAACACAGCACTGGTCAATCACCAGACTTGACGATCTACAATGTAAAGGCGTCAGGACGGGGCGCGCCGCGTGGACTCCCGCAGCACCAGGCTGGCGGGGACGATCGTCACCCCGCCGCCGGACGGCCGGCCCGCGATGACCTCCAGGATGTGCCGGGCGGCCAGCCGCCCGATCTCGCCGAGGTTCATGTCCAGGGTCGTCAGCGGCGGCCGGCAGCCCAGCGCCATCGGCTCCCAGTTGTCGAACCCCACCAGCGCCACGTCCTCGGGCACCCGCCGCCCCCGCTCGCGCAGCGTCTCCGCCACCCCGCGGGCGATCTGGTCGCTGCCGCAGAAGACGGCGTCCACGTCGGGTGCGGCGTGCAGGAGCACGTCGGCGCCCTGCCGCCCCCACTCCTCGCTCCACTGCCCGAACAGGATCTCCCCGGCCGGCTCGAGTCCGGCCTCGGACAGGGCAGTGGTCAGGCCGTGCGCCCGCCGGCGCGCCGCCTGGAACCGCTGCGGCCCGGTGACGTGCCCGATGCGGGTGCGTCCCGTCGCCAGCAGGTGGCGGGCGGCCAGCGCGCCGCCGCCCTCGTCGTCCGGGATGATCGACACGTCCGACTCGTCGGTGGACTGCGTCATGGCGTACACGACGGGAACCGGCAGGTCGCGGCCGATCCCCGGGCGCGGCTCGGTGCGCCGGCCGGTGACGATGATGCCCTCCACGCGCCGGGCCAGCAGCCGCTCGACGTAGTGGCGCTCTCTGATCGGGTCGTCGCGGGTGTCGCACATGAACACCGAGATCTGCCCGGCGCCCAGCGCGTCCTCCGCGCCCAGCATCACGGGGATGCTGAAGCGCCCGAAGCTGTCGCCCGTGACCAGACCCACCGTGTACGTGCGCCCGGCCAGCAGCCCCTGGGCGAGCGGGTTGGGCCGGAAGCCCAGCCGCTCGGCCGCGGCGAGCACCCGGTCGCGGGTCTCGGCGCGCATGCGGCCGCGCCCGTTGAGTGCCTTGGACGCGGTGCCGATCGAGACGTCGGCGGCGGCCGCGACGTCCCTGATCGTGACGCTTCTCGCGATCTTTTCCGAGGGGTTGGCCAACCGACTCCCCTTTCGTGGTCACCACTGTGACCCGCACAGTCTTCCTCTTGACCAGTGATGTATCACACCTTACTCTCCGATTGAGCAAACCTATTCCCAAAGTTTTCTCACCGAGGTCAGGAGCTCAATGCAGCAGATCCCCGGTCCCGCCGTCCCTTCCAGTCGTGCCGTGTTGCGGCCGATCGGCGTTGGCGACGCCGTCATCACCGGCGGGCCGCTCGCGCGGTGGCAGGAGATCAACCACGAGGCGAGCATCCCGCTGGGCCTGGAGCAGATGGAGCGCTCGGGTGCGCTGCCGAACCTCCGGAGAGCGGCGGGGGAGGGCGAGGGTCCCTTTCAGGGGTACCGGTTCCAGGATTCCGATCTTTACAAGCAACTCGAGGCCATCTCGTGGGAGCAGGTCCGCTCCCCGGAGCCCGGCTACGGCGCCTTCATCGAGCAGGCGTCGGCCGTGCTGGCCAGGGCGCAGCGGCCCGACGGCTACCTCAACTCGCACTACCAGGTGGTCAAGCCGGACAAGATCTACGCCGAGCTGGAGTACAGCCATGAGATGTACTGCGCCGGCCACCTGTTCCAGGCCGCGGTGGCGGCCGCCCGCGCGGGCGTCGGCGACAGCCTGCTGCCGATCGCGCGCCGCCTGGCCGACCACCTCGTCGAGGTGTTCCTGACCGGCGGCGACGACGGCATCGACGGCCACGCCGAGGTCGAGACCGCGCTGGTCGAGCTGCACCGGCTGACAGGCGAGCGCGGCTACCTGGACCTCGCGGCCAAGCTGATCGACAACCGCGGCAAGGGCCTCATCAAGGACAGCGGCATGGGCATGCTCTACGCCCAGGACCACCTGCCGGTACGCGAGGCGGACACCGCGGTGGGCCACGCCGTGCGCCAGCTCTACCTCGACGCCGGCGTCGTCGACGTCTACCTGGAGACCGGCGACGAGTCGCTGCTGGAGAGCTCGGTGCGCCGCTGGGAGGACATGGTCGCCACCAAGACGTACATCACCGGCGGCCACGGCTCGCGCCACGACGGCGAGGCGTTCGGCGAGCGTTACGAGCTGCCCTCCGACCGCGCTTACAGCGAGAGCTGCGCGGCGATCGCGAGCATCCACTGGAACTGGCGGCTGCTGCTGGCCACCGGCCACGGCCGGTACGCCGACCTGATCGAGCGCACGCTCTGGAACGCCTTCGCCGCCTCCACCGCGGCCGGCGGCACCCGCTTCTTCTACGTCAACCCGCTGCAGCGCAGGAACGACCTCGTCGAGGACGCCTACCTCGGGCGGCGCAGGGAGTGGTTCGCCTGCGCCTGCTGCCCGCCGAACATCATGCGCCTGGTGGCCTCCCTCGGTGGCTACCTCGCCACCGAGACCGCCTCCGGCCTGCAGCTGCACCAGTACGCGGCAGGCCGGATCGAGGCGGCGGGCGCCCGCCTGCGCGTCGAGACCGACTACCCGTGGGACGGCGTCATCCGCATCACCGTGGAGGAGGCGCCGCCCGGGGACTGGGAGCTCGCCCTGCGCATCCCGTCCTGGAGCGAGTCCACGTACGTCGACGACCGTCCCGCCCGGGCCGCCGAAGACGGATATTTCCGCATCCGCCGCTCAGCCTGGCGCGCCGGCGACGCCGTCGAGCTGCGGCTCGACCTGACGCCCAGGCTCATGCGCCCCCACCACCGGATCGACGCGGTCAGGGGCAGCGCGGCGCTGCAGCGTGGCCCGCTCGTCTATTGCTTCGAGCAGGCCGACCAGCCGGAGGGCGTGGAGGTCGACGACCTCGCGATCGCCCCCGACGCCGTGCCGCGGCCCATCGATCGCGAGATCGAGGGCGTGGGCCGGACGGTGCTGCTCGAGATCGACGCCGTCGTGGTGAGTCAGCCGCGCGGCGGCCTGCCCTACGCCGGCACCCCCCTGGCGACCCGCACGACCGTGACCGCGACGGCCATCCCCTACTTCCAGTGGGACAACCGCGACGGTGGCGCGATGCGGGTCTGGATCCCCCTCGCGTAAGGAAACACGCCGATGAAGAGACGTGATCTGTTCAAGCTCGGCGGGCTCGCCGCCCTCGGCACCGCTGCGGCGGCCTGCGGCAGTGGCGGCGGCGCCGGCTCGGCCGGGAACACGCAGCTGCAGTTCATGTTCTGGGGCTCGACGTTCGAGAAGGCGGCCGTCGAGCGCATGCTCAAGCAGTACGAGCAGAAGAACCAGGGCGTTGCCGTCAAGCCGCTGTTCACCCCCGACGAGTACGACGTGAAGCTCAACACGCTCGTCGCCAGCAACAAGCTGCCGGACGCCGGCTACGTGCCCATGTCGATGTCCTTCCGCCTCGGCGAGCAGGGCAAGCTGGTCAACCTGTTCCCGTACCTGCAGAAGTACCCGCAGCTGGCCGGCTACCTGCCGGACGCGTACCTGTGGACCGGGCAGGACAACCTGCACGCCATCGCGACCGCGAACGAGTCCATGCTGCTGTGGTTCAGCAAGTCCGCCGTCGCCGCGGCCGGGGTCACGCCGCCGGCCGAGGCCGCCTCCGCCTGGACGTGGGACCAGCTCGTGGAGAACGCCTACAAGCTCACCCTCGACCAGAACGGCAAGCGCCCGGACGAGTCCGGCTTCGACCCCAAGCAGATCAAGCAGTTCGGCGTCTCCATCAGCTTCACCTACGGCGCCGCCTGGTACGGGTTCCTGCGCAGCAACGGCGCCGACTTCGCCGACGAGACGGGCAAGAAGTGCCTGCTGGACACGCCCGAGGCGATCCAGGTGTTCCAGAATCTGCAGGACCTGGTCTACAAGCACCGGGTCGCGCCCGGCCCCGGCCAGCTCGCCGCCACCGGCGACGAGGTGCCCGGCACCAACATCCTGCTCAAGACCAAGCGGGTGGCGATGGTGGTGGACGGCCACTGGAGCCTGCTCGACATGAACGAGAGCAAGGTCGACTTCGGCATGGGCGTGCTGCCCAAATACACCGAGCCGTTCACCGCCAGCCAGGTGGCCGGCGCCTCGGCGGTGTTCGCGGGGAGCAAGCACGAGCAGGAGGCCGTGGAGCTGCTCGCCTTCCACAACGACCCGGCGAACGTCGACCTGTTCGCCAAGGGCCTGTGGATGCCGCAGGAGAAGAAGTACTACGAGGACCAGGCGGCCATCGACTCCTGGACCAAGAACGCCCAGCACCCGCCGGAGTTCCGGACCGCGGTCGTCGACTATGCCCGCGACCATGGCATCCCCGACCTCCGCAATCGCGTCAAGAACATGTCCGCCATCAGCAGCGACGTGCTCACGCCTGCCCTGCAGGAGCTCGAGACCGGCAAGCGCCCGGCCGCCGAGATCATGAAGGCCACCGCACCCAAGATCACCAGCATGCTGCAGGGCTGGCACCACCGTCAGGACCTGTGATGCGCCGCCTGGAGACCCGCTGGGGCATCCTCATGGCGCTGCCCGCCATCCTCGGATTCCTGATCTTCACGATCGGCCCGATGGCGGCCTCGGCCTTCTTCAGCCTGACCGACTGGACGATCGGCGCGAGCCCATCGTTCGTCGGGCTGGACAACTACACCGCCATGGCCCGCGACGAGCTGTTCTGGAAGTCGCTGACCACGACCACGTACTACACGCTCGGCTCGGTCCCGCTGGTGCTCATCGTCAGTTTCGCCGTGGCGATGCTGCTCAACGAGAAGGTCCGCGGCCTGGCGATCTGGCGGACGATCTTCTACCTGCCGACGCTGGTGCCGGCCATCGCCAACGTCGTGCTCTGGATCTGGATCTTCAACCCGGACTTCGGGCTGCTCAACTCGCTGCTGCGGCAGGGCGGGCTGCCCGGCTCCCAGTGGATCTACGCCGAGTCCACCGCCGTCCCGTCTCTGATCATCATGAGCACGTGGGGCTTCGGCAACACCATGGTGATCTTCCTGGCCGGGCTGCAGGGCGTGCCGCGGCACCTGTACGAGGCGGTGTCCATCGACGGCGGCGGCCCCTGGCGGCGCTTCTGGCACGTGACGCTGCCGATGATGACGCCGACCATCTTCTACAACCTGGTGGTCGGCGTGGTCGGCACCTTCCAGGTGTTCAACCAGGCGTACGTGATGACCGAGGGCGGGCCCAACCACGCCACCCTCTTCTACGTCTACTACCTGTTCCGCAAGGCGTTCACCGACAGCGAGATGGGCTACGCCAGCGCCCTCGCCTGGACCCTCTTCATGATCATCATGGTGGTGACGTTCCTGATGTTCAGAAACGCCCGCCGCTGGGTCTACTACGAGATGGCAGGTGCCCGATGACCGCCGTGGCGGCCCCGGACCGGCCCCGCGCCAAGGGCGTGGCCCCCACGCAAGGGTTGCGCAAACCCCGCAGGTACGGCCGGATCCTGCTGTACGCGGCGCTGCTGGCGGGGTCGATCCCGACCCTGCTGCCGTTCGTGTGGCTGGTGCGCAGCGCGCTCATGCAGGACGCGCAGATGTTCGTCTCGCCGCCGGAGTGGATCCCCGCGCCGTTCCAGTGGTCGAACTTCAGCGAGGCGCTGACCACGCAGCCCTTCGGCCGCTACTTCGTCAACACGCTCGTCATCGCCGTCATCAGCGTCCTGGGCACGGTGGTGACCTGCGCGGTGGCCGCCTTCAGCTTCTCCCGGCTGCGCTGGCGCGGCCGCGACGTGGTGTTCGCGCTGCTGCTCAGCGGCGTCATGCTGCCGTACGCCGTCACGCTCATCCCGACGTTCGTGATGTGGCAGGAGCTGGGCGCGCTGGACACGATCGCGCCGCTCACCGTGCCGAGCTGGTTCGCCGGGGCGGGCGGGGGAGTGTTCAACATCTTCCTGCTGCGGCAGTTCTTCCTGACGATCCCCTTCGAGCTGGACGAGGCCGCCTACATCGACGGGGCCTCGCCGTGGCGGGTGTTCTGGACGATCGTCATGCCGCTGTCGAAGCCCGCGATCATCGTGGTCACCATCTTCACCTTCATCGGCACCTGGAACGACTTCCTCGGCCCGCTGCTCTACCTGCAGAGCGAGGAGAACTACACGCTGTCGCTGGGGCTGGCGTCGTTCCAGAGCATGTACCTGACGCAGTGGGGCTACCTCATGGCGGCCTCCGCGGCCGTGATCGCGCCCATCATCGCGCTCTTCTTCTTCCTGCAGCGCTACTTCATCGAGGGAGTCACCCTGACGGGGATCAAGAGCTGATCTTCGCCTTTGTCGCGCTTGTGGGGCACCCGCCGAGGAGCGGGTGCCCCACTTTTTTCTGGCTTGCCTGGCGCACCGCCCTCGCCAAGGTCTCGTGAAGATATCGATTCCTCAGATTAGCAAGCCGGCCACGGGGAGTTCTTGACGGTCGGCATGTCGGCTCCTACATTGCTCAGAAATCGATTGCTCGCCCCTGAGCTCTCAACATCAGGAGGATGGTTATGTCGGCCTTCGAGAGGGTGACCCGCCGATCGCTGCTGCGTGGCGGAGCCGTCATGTTGGGTTCGGCCATGGCGGCGCCGCTGCTGTCAGCGTGTGGGGGCGGGGGCAACGGCGGCGGCTCCAAGGAGCTGACGTTCTGGAACTTCTACGGTCCCAATCCGCAGGCGGACGCGCAGAGCAAGTGGTTCACCGACCTCGTGGCGGCGTGGAACGCCAACAACGAGGTCAAGGTCAAGCTCCACTACCTGCCGGTGTCCGAATACCTCGCCGGCACCGCGCTGCAGACGGCGTTCTCCGCCGGCCAGGGGCCGGACATCTTCCTGCTCAGCCCCGGCGACTTCCTCCGCTACTACAACGGCGGGGTGCTGACCGACCTCACGCCGCACCTCAAGCCCGACCAGCTCGCCGACTTCGACGGCGGCGTGCTCGGCACGCGCAAGGTGGACGGCAAGGTCTACGGCCTGCCGATGGAGCAGGAGCCGCTGGCCATGTACTACAGCGTCGACGCCTTCGAGCAGGCCAAGCTGTCGGAGGGCGACCTCCCCAAGACGTGGGACCAGCTGCTCGACGTCGCCGCCAAGCTGACCACCAAGGACCGCTTCGGGCTGCTGTTCGAGACCATCCCGGGCTACTACCAGAACTTCACCTGGTACCCGTTCATGTGGATGGCCGGCGGCTCGGCCGTGCCCGAGAACGGCGCGCCCGGCTTCAACGCGCCCGCGATCCACAACGCGCTCAAGCTCTGGCAGGACGCGATCACCACCAAGGTCGCGCCCCGCAAGCCGCAGGGCGACGGCGCCGGCAACGCGCCCGCCAACCTGGGCAGCGGCTTCGCCGCCATGCAGCAGAGCGGCATCTGGTCGGTGTCGCAGATGGAACAGGACAAGAAGGACTTCCCGTACGGCGTCTTCCCGCTGCCCGTGCCCGACGGCGGCACGTACACGACCGACATCGGCGGATGGGCGTTCGTGGCCAACGCCAAGGGCGCCAACCCGGAGGCGGCGGCCACGTTCATCGCCTGGGCCCTGGCGGCGACCGACAAGGACGGGGTGGAGCGCGGACGGCAGTGGAACACGGTCGTCAAGACGAACCTGCCCGCCCGCAAGTCCGTGCAGGAGGCGGCCAAGGCGGCCGGAGCGTTCGACAAGCCGGCGCTGAAGGTCTTCCTGGACCAGGTCGTCCCCGGTGGCCGCGGCGAGCCCCGCTACACGCCCGAGGTGTACAAGGCGGTTTCCGACGCGATCCAGGCCGCTCAGCTGGGCGGCGTCGCCCCGGCCCAGGCGGCCGCGGACGCCGCGGCGAAGATCGACGCCTTCCTGAAGGGGTACAAGGGTGCCGCGATGCTCTGACCCGGGCACGGCCGTCAGGAAGCCGCCTGACGCCGCACCCCCGGTGTGGACCCGCCGCAGGCGGGAGGCCCTCGCCGGGTACGCCTTCGTGGCGCCCGACCTCATCGGCCTGCTGATCTTCGTCGGGCTGCCCATGGTGCTGGCCATCGGGGTCTCGCTGTTCAGCGTGGACGGGTTCGGCGGCTACACCTTCGTCGGGCTGGACAACTTCCGGCTGATGGCCGGGGACGCCCAGCTCTGGCAGAGCGTCAAGGTCACGCTCACGTACGTGGTGACGTTCGTGCCGATCGGCTTCGTCGTCAGCCTCGGGCTCGCCCTGCTGGTCCGCGACCACTTCCCCGGCGTCGGCCTGGTGCGGACCATGTTCTTCCTGCCGCACGTCATCAGCCTCGTCGTGGTCGGCGTCGTGTGGCAGTTCCTGCTGGTCGACAAGCAGGGCGCGGTGCCGGCCCTGCTGCGGCCGGTCGGGCTGGGCGAGGTGTCCTTCCTGGGCAACCCGGCCCTGGCGCTCGGGTCGCTGGTGGTGATCAGCATCTGGTTCCTCATGGGCTACCAGATGCTGATCCTGCTGGGCGGGCTGAAGGACATCCCCAAGGAGTATGAAGAAGCGGCGCGGGTCGACGGGGCCACCGCCTGGCAGCGCTTCCGCCACGTCATCTGGCCGCTGCTCCGCCCGACCAGCTTTTTCGTGCTCGTCAACTCCACCGTCGGCGCGGTGACCGGGCTGCAGGCCTTCGACCTCGTCTATGTCCTGACCAAGGGCGGCCCGGCAGGCAGCACCTCGACCGTGGTCTTCTACATCTACCAACAGGCCTTCACCTTCAACAACTACGGTTACGCGGCCGCGCTGACCACCGCTGTGGCCGCCTTCCTGGTCGTGGCCACGGGGCTGATGTTCGGCGCGACCAAGGGAGGCAGATTCGATGTCGGTTAGGCTGCGCGCGCTGGCCGGCTACGTGCTGGCGGGCATCACCGTGGCGCCCCTGGTCTGGCTGCTGGTGTCGGTGCTCAAGCCCGCGGACGAGCTGTTCCAGGTGGCGGTGCCCAGCAGGCTCACCCTGGACAACCTGCTCTACGTGCTGACCGAGGTGCCCATCGGCCGCTACATGCTCAACAGCGCCGTCGTGTCCGTGGCGGTCACGGTGGTCGCGCTGGTCCTGCACTCGATGGCCGCGTACGCGCTGGCCCGGCTGCGGTTCCCGGGCCGGCAGGTCATCTTCTCGATGATCGTCTCTACGCTGCTGGTGTCGCTGCCGGTGATCCTGGTGCCCCTCTTCCTGGTCGCGCGGCAGCTCGGGCTGCTCGACACGTACGCGGGGCTGATCCTGCCGGCGATCTTCCACGCGTTCGGGATCTTCCTGCTCCGGCAGTACTACCTGACCATCCCGCGCGAGCTGGAAGAGGCCGCCGACCTCGACGGATGCGGATATTTCCGGCGCTGGTGGCAGGTGGTCGTGCCGCTCAGCCGGCCCATTCTCGCCTCCCTGGCGGTGCTGTTCTTCCTGGCCAATTGGAACGCCTTCCTCTGGCCGCTGACCGCCACCCGCGAGCCGGACCTGCGCATGGTGCAGGTCGGGATCGCCACCCTCCAAGGCCAGTACGGCTCGGCCTGGAACTACGTCCTGGCCGCGACGGTGGTCGCGGCCGTGCCCACCCTGATCGCGTTCGTGCTCGGCCAGCGCCGCCTGGTCGAGGCGATCAAAACCTCGGGATTGAAGTAAGGATCGAACGAGATGACCTATGGCGAGTACGGCAGCAGCCTGCGCGACCTGCCCCGCCTGCGCACCTCCAGGCGCAAGCGGATCTCCAGCTACGACCGCACGGGCGGCAACGAGGACCGGCTGACCGTCCAGGCCGGCACCACGGTGACCCTGGCCGACATCGAGGGACCCGGCTCGATCAACCACATCTGGTGCACCGTGGCGCTGCCGCTCAAGGACGTGCCGGACGCGGTGGACGTCGACTACCTGCGCAGGCTCGTCCTGAAGATCACCTGGGACGACCAGGAGCACCCCAGCGTGCTGGTGCCGCTCGGGGACTTCTTCGGCATGGGCCACGCCAAGACCGCGAGCTTCGTCTCCGCGCCGCTGCAGATGAGCCCGCAGGACGGCAAGAGCTTCAACTCGTGGTTCCACATGCCCTTCGCCGGCCGGGCGAAGGTGGAGCTGATCAGCGAGCTGTCGGCCGAGCCGGTGTTCTTCTACTACTACATCGACTATGAGCTGTTCGACTCCGCCGCCGAGGACCTCGGCTACTTCCACGCCCAGTGGCGGCGCGAGCGGCCCACCGACGGCGTCGAGCAGGGGACGCAGAGCAACCGCGAATACCAGGTCGAAGGCATCAACGACACCGGCGACGGCAACTACGTCATCCTGGAGGCCGAGGGTCGCGGCCACTATGTGGGCTGCGTGCTCAACATCCGGAACCTGCGCGAGACCAGCGACTGGAACTGGTACGGCGAGGGCGACGACATGATCTTCATCGACGGTGAGCCCTTCCCGCCGTCGCTGCACGGCACCGGCACCGAGGACTACTTCAACACCGCGTGGTGCCCGACGCAGACCTACCACGCCCCGTACCACGGCATCACCATGCCCGGCGGGGACAACTGGAGCGGGGAGATCTCCCTGTACCGGTTCCACGTCGAGGACCCGATCACCTTCACCGAGTCCATCAGGGTGACGATCGAGCACGGCCACGCCAACAAACGCTCGGACGACTTCTCGTCGGTCGCGTACTGGTACCAGACGCTGCCTCACCGGCCGTTCGGGATCGCGCCCGTCGAGGAGCGCCTGCCCTTTCCCGCACGGTAGTAAATCGATTTCTCTTTAGACTGGCCAGAGATCATCTCCTGGGCCTGCCTGCCACACGATGGGACGAGGTTGCTCAAAATCCAAGATGTCGCGCGACACGCCGGTGTCTCCGCGGCGACGGTCTCGCGCGTGCTCAACGGCCGCTCCACCGTCAACCCCGAGCTGGCGGCGCGGGTGCACGCGGCGGTCCGTGAGCTCGGATACCGGCCCAACGGGGTGGCGCGCAATCTCCGGCGCAGGCAGACCACGTTGTGGGCGGTGCTGGTCTCCGACGTCGGCAACCCGTTCTTCACCTCGCTCGTGCGCGGGGTGGAGGACGGCGGCCGGCGCTTCGGCTACTCGGTCGTGCTGTGCAACACCGACGAGAACCGGGCCAGGGAGGCCGAGTACATCGCGGTCGCGCTGGCCGACAACATGGCCGGGGTGATCATCTCCCCGGCCGACGACAACACCGACATCAGTGCTCTCGTCGCCGCGGGGACCGCCGTGGTGACCATCGACCGGGAGCTGGCCGAGACCGAGGTCGACGCCGTGCTGGTCGACAACGAGAAGGGCGCCGAGATGGCCGCCGCCCACCTGCTGGAGTCCGGCTACCGCCGCATCGCCTGCATCACGGGGCCGCGCCGGATGTCCACCGCCATGCAGCGGCTGCGCGGCTACCAGCGGGCGCTGCGGGCCTTCGGGCTCCCGCTGGACCGCACCCTGATCCGGCACGCCGACTTCCGGGAGGAAGGGGGGTACGCGGCCATGGCCTCGCTGCTGGACGACGGGGTGGACGTGGACGCGGTGTTCGCGGCCAACAACCTGATGACGGTGGGCGCCGTGGA
This sequence comes from Nonomuraea turcica, assembly GCF_030718205.1. Classification (GTDB taxonomy): domain Bacteria; phylum Actinomycetota; class Actinomycetes; order Streptosporangiales; family Streptosporangiaceae; genus Nonomuraea. The sequence continues at coordinate 162,843 of NZ_JAUZQF010000005.1, read as the reverse complement.
ATGCCTGACGGAGCGGGAGGTGCCGATTCCGGGGCGGGTCGGGGTCATCGGGTTCGACGACATTCCCTGGGCGCGGCTGTTCCGGCCGGGGTTGAGTACGGTGCGGCAGCCCACGTACGAGCTGGGGCGGGCGGCGGCGCAGCTGCTCGCCGACCGGATCGACAATCCGGCCCGGCCCACGGCCCGGCTGGTGTTGCAGACGGAGCTGCATCCCCGCGACAGCTCCCGCCCGCGCCCCGCCTGAGCCGATGGGCCCGCGCCGCACTTCGCACGCGACCCGGGCAAGCCTGTGTGCCGCCGGCGGCATGGAAAGCGTCAAGTGGCTGGTGGCGGGTGTGAAGCGTGTGGGGCTGGAAAGGCTCACTGCACGTGTTCGCTGATGGGGGACGACATGCGGTTGTCGGGCGTACTTCCCACTGCCGGCACGCTGCTCAAGATGCTCCCCCGGCCGGTTCGGGGAATGCTCCGGTGCCCGCGCCTGGTGCGGACGTGCCCGGGCGGGGTGCGCATCGAGGTGTGGAACGTCGGAGGGCCGCGTACCGAGGATGCCGCGCGCGATCTCGAGGAGCGCCTGCTGAGCGCGGGTGTGCACCGAGCGGAGGTGAACGGGGCGCTCGGCTGTGTGTTCGTCGGCTGCGACGTGGACACGGTCGACCTGGACAAGCTCGTGGCGATCGTGGAGAACGTCGACGAGGTCCCGGAGGCCTCCGATGGTGGGAGCCAGGCCTTCGACGGCATGGAGCAGCAGGCGCGCGCCGCGGTGGGTCTTGGTCTGCACCTGGCCGGCACCGCGGTCGCGCTGGCCGGTCAGGTCGCCCGGATCCGCAAGCTGCCGCCGGCGGTGCCCGCCGTGCTGTCGCTGGCCGAGCACAACCCATGGCTGCGCCGCGAGTTGGCCGAACGCGTCGGCCCGCCCGCGGCGGACGTGGTGGCGACCTCGACCCGGATCATCTCCCACGCGCTCGCGCTGCGGCCCGTCGCCCTGATGATCGACACCGTGGCGGCGGCGGGCCGGTACCTCGACTCCTGCGCCGGGCGCCGGGCGTGGGAGCTGCGCGAGGAGGAGTTCGCCGTCGAGGAGGGCGCCTACCGCCACATCCGGACGTCGGCGGCGCCGCGTCCGGAGAGGTTGCCGGGCGGCCCCGTCGAGAGGTACGCCGCCGCGACGACTCCCGGCGCACTGGCCGCGTACGGGGTGACCGCGGCCATCACCCGTGATCACCAGCGGGGGCTCTCCGTGCTCACCACGGCGACCCCCAAGGCCGCGCGGTTGGGCAGGGACGTCTTCGCCAGCGCCGTCCTGCGCGCCCTCGCCGAGCGGGACACCCTGGTGCTCGACGGCCATGCGCTGCAGCGGATGGATCGCATCGACACCGTGCTCCTCGACGCCCACGTGCTGACCACGGGCGCGTGGACCGTCGACAGCATCGTCCGGCTCGACCCCGGCGCCGATGCGGACGAGGTGCACACCAGGCTCTACTCGCTCCTCGATCTCACCGACCCCTGGGCCCGCCGTGAACGCGACGGGTGGGCCGTCGAACCGTTCACGGCGCGGCACGAGCCGGCGCAGGTGTCCCAGTGGCGCGAGCACGGTGTGCACCCGGTCGCCCTCTCGCGCGAGGGGAGCGTGGTCGCCCTGGCCGGCATGGCGCCCGAGCTGCACCCCCTCGCCGAGGCAGTGGTGGCCGCGCCCAAAGGCACGTGCGCGGTGGTGCTGGCCGGGGGAGACGGCGCTCTGGCACGGCGGCTCGGCATCGACCGGGTCGTCGGAGGCGGGACGCGGCTGGCGGCATCGGTACGGGCGCTGCAGGCCGAGGGACACGGCGTCGCGGTGGTCTCGCAGCGGTCGCGGCGCGGGCTCAGCCAAGCCGACCTCGGCATCGGCGTCCTGGATGATCCGCGGCGGCGGGTCCCCTGGGACGCCGACGTGATCGGCGGGCTCGACGGTGTCCACCTGCTGCTGCGCTGCTTGCCGCATGCACGGAAGGCGAGTGAGCGCAGTGTGCGGGTGGCCGCCGCCGGGGCGATCGCCGGGGCCGGGCTGGCGGCCATCGGCCCGAGGCGCAGCGCGCTCGGACCGGCCTACCTGGTGGCCAACTGCACAGCGGTCGCCGCGCTCGTCGCCGGAGAGTGGATGGGGCGTCGCGCCGGAAGGGAGGCGCCGCCGATTCCCGCCGATCCCACGCCCTGGCACGCGATGTCCGCCGGTGACGTCCTGGCCAGGCTCCGCACCTCGCCGCAAGGACTGACCGAGGCCCAAGCCCGGGACCGCAGGACCGCGACGGCCGCATCGCCCGCCAGACACCACCAGACGTTCGTCCGCGCCTGCGTCAGCGAACTGGCCAACCCGCTGACCCCGGTGCTCGCCGCGGGCGCGGGCGTGTCGGCCGCCGTCGGCTCGGTGCTGGATGCCGGGCTGATCAGCGGCGTGATCGGTGTGGGCGGGCTGCTCGGCGGCGCCCAGCGGTGGGGCGTCGAGCGGACCTTGCACCGCCTCACCCACCTCACCGTGGTGCAGGCACGGGTACGCCGGCCCGACGGCCTCGCGATCGGTGTCGCCGGCGACCTGGTGTGCGGCGATGTGGTCGAGCTGCGCGCGGGCGACACCGTGCCGGCCGACGGCCGGTTGATCAAAGCGGTGGGCCTCGAAGTGGACGAGTCCACCCTCACCGGCGAATCTCAGCTCGTGTCCAAAGCCGCCGTCCCGACCGCGTCGGCGGCCATCGCGGATCGCACCTCCATGGTCTACCAGGGCACCTCGATCGCGGCCGGTCGCGGCCTCGCCGTGGTCGTGGCCACCGGGGACGCGACCGAAGCGGGCAGGACCGCCGCGTTGACGGCGGCCGGCCCGCCCGCGAGCGGAGTGGAGCTGCGGCTGCACGCGCTGAGCCGCAGGATCCTCCCGCTCGCCATCGGATCCGGGCTGATCCTCATGGTCACCGAGCTGTTGCGCGGCTCTCGCCTGGCCGCCGCGGTCGGTCCGGCGATCAGCCTGGCGGTGGCGGCGGTCCCCGAGGGACTGCCGTTCATCGCCACCGTGGCCGAGCTGGCCTCGGCCAAGCGGCTGTCGACCCGTAACGCGCTGGTCCGTAACCCGTCCACGATCGAGGCCCTCGGCCGGGTGGACGTGCTCTGCTTCGACAAGACAGGGACCCTGACCGAAGGGCGCATCAGCCTGGGCAAGGTGTCCGACGGGCGAACCGAGCAGTCCGCGGAGGCGTTGACGCCAGAGCTGAAGGCGATCGTCGGCGCCGCCGTCCGAGCCTGCCCGCCGTACGGAGGCGGGCGTGGCCTCGCTCACCCGACAGACCGCGCGGTCGTGGAGGGCGCCACCAAGCTGGGGATCGCTCCCGGGACCGGGCTGAAGGAGTGGCAGCGGGTCGACGAACTCCCGTTCGAGCCCGGGCGCGGTTACCACGCCGTCCTCGGCCTGACCGAGTCAGGACACGTGCTGAGCGTCAAAGGCGCCCCCGAGGTGGTCCTCACCCGCTGCGGCAGCCTGGCCGGCGGCCCGCTGGACGACCAGGCCAGGCGTGAGCTGGAGGAGGAGGTGGACCGGCTCGCCCTGCAGGGATACCGCGTGCTCGCGGTGGCCGAGCGGGACGCCTCCAGCCGCGCCGATCTGGACGAGTCGCGGATCGGCAGGTTGCGCTTCCTCGGTTTCCTCGGCCTGGCCGACCCCGTGCGCCCGACCGCCAAGCGCAGCGTGGAAGGGCTGATGCGGGCGGGCGTACGAGTGATCATGATCACCGGCGATCATCCGAGCACGGCAGAGGCCATCGCGGCCGAGATCAACGCGTTGAACGGCCTGAAGGTCATGACGGGTCCCGAGATCGACGGTCTCGACGACGACGCCCTGGCCGAGGAGCTTCCGAAAGCGGCGGTCTTCGCGCGCATGACGCCCAAGCACAAGGCGCGGATCGTCGCCGGCCTGCGGCGGGCGGGCAAGATCGTGGCCGTCACCGGCGACGGCGCCAACGACGTCCCCGCGATCCGGCTCGCCGACGTGGGCGTGGCGCTCGGACCTCAGGCCACCCCGGCCGCCAGGGCCGCCGCCGACATCGTCGTGATCGACGACCGCATCGAGACGCTCATCGACGCGGTCGTCGAAGGAAGGGCCATGTGGGGGTCGGTCCGCGACTCCCTGAGCATGCTGCTCGGCGGCAACGTCGGCGAGATCGCCTTCACCCTGGGATCCACCCTGCTGACCGGCCGCCGCGCCCTGAACACGCGCCAGTTGCTGCTGGTCAACCTGCTCACCGACATGCTCCCCGCGATGGCCGTGGCCGTACGGCCGCCGCGCGCCGCCGGCCCCGACCGGCTGCTCGCGGAAGGCCCTGAGGCGTCGCTGGGAGCCGCCCTGACACGGGACATCTACCTGCGTGCGGCCACCACGGCCGCGGCGGCGAGCCTGGCGTGGATCCTGGCCCGGATGAGCGGCACCCGCGGCCGCGCGGACACGGTCGGGCTCATCGGCCTGGTGGGGGCCCAGCTCGTCCAGACCCTGATGATGGGCCGGCGGAACCGCCTGGTGCTCCTCGCCTCGCTGTCATCGCTGGCCGCCCTTGGCGCGATCGTCTCGGTCCCGGGACTCAGCACCTTCTTCGGCTGCCGCCCGATCGGTCCCTTCGGCTGGTGCATCGGCCTCGGCTGTGCCGCCGCGGCGGTCCTCGCCGGCGACCTCATCGAACGGGCGGTTGCGCGGCAGTCCTAGTCCGTTCGGCGCGGTGGCACCCTCGGCCACCGTTGCGATTCTGTGACATGAGGCGCCATTGACGACCATGAGGTCCGGATCTAGATTGTGGAAATCGATTTCTGAGCAATCGATTTCTCGAGCCGCATGGAGGAGTGACCCGTGGCACGTATCGGAGTCCTGAGCATCTCGGACGGGCGCGACTTCGTCGCCCGCGACCTCGTGGACCACATCGACGCCGCCACCACCGCCCTGGCGGAGGCGCTGCGCAAGGAGGGCCACGAGGTGATCGTGGCGCCGGAGATCGTCTGGACGAACGAGCTGGCCACGTCCCAGGCCCGCTGGCTCGCCGACCGGCGCCCCGATTTGACGATCTTCAATTACGCCGTCTGGGCGTTCCCGCATTTCACCATGCTGGCCGCGGAGGCGACGCCGGGGCCGCTGCTGCTGATGGCCAACATCGACCCCGCCCAGCCCGGCATGGTCGGCATGCTCGCCGGCGGCGGCGGACTGGACCAGATCGGCCGGGTGCACGCCAGGGCGTGGGGCGACATCGACGATCCCGCCGTCAGGAACCGCGTGCTGACCGAGGTGCGGGCGGCCCAGGCGGTGCGCGGGCTGCGCGGCTCGACCTTCGGCAGGATCGGCGGCCGGCCGATGGGCATGTACACCGCGGTCGCCAACACCGACCAGTGGATGCGCACGTTCGGCGTGGACGTCGAGGAGATCGACCAGTGGGAGATCGTCCGGCGCAGTGAGCACGCCTCCCAGGCACGGGTCACCGAGGCCCGCCAGTGGCTCGAGGCCAAGGGGAACGTGCACTACGACGGCAAGCAGCTCACGCCCGAACTGTTCGAGCGGCAGATCCGCACCTACTACGCGATGCGCGAGCTCATCGACGAGTGGAACCTGGACTTCTCCGGCATCAAGGGCCAGCCCGAGCTGACCACCCACTTCTGCACGATGGACCTCGCCGAGGCCTTCCTCAACGACCCGTACGACTGGGAGGGCCCGAAGCAGACGCACGTCTGCGCGACCGAGGCCGACATGGACGGCGCGCTGACCATGCAGATCCTCAAGCTGCTGAGCGGCGACCCGGTGTTGTTCGCCGACGTCAGGCACTACCACGCCGACAAGGACGTGTGGGACCTGTGCAACTCCGGCCAGCATGCGACGTGGTACGCGGCCAGGTCCGACGACCCGGCCGAGAACCTCGCCAGGACGCACTTCTATCCGGAGGTGTTCTTCTTCCCGGCGGGCGGCGCGAGCGTGCACCATCTGGCGGCTCCCGGGGCGGCCACGTTCGCCCGGCTGACCCGCAGGGACGGCGCCTACCGCATGCACGTGATGCGCGGCGACTTCGAGCTGTACGACGACGCCACCAACGAGGCCATGGCCAAGCAGTCGACGTTCGAGTGGCCGCACGCCTTCACCCGGCTGCACGTCCCGGCCACCGAGTTCCTCGGCCGCTTCGGCTCCAACCACATCCACGCCGTGCCGGGCGACTACGTCGCCGAGCTTCGGGCGGTGTGCGAGCAACTCGGCGTCGCGTTCGAGGGGTTCGGCGATGTGGCGTAAAGCGATCCTGGGAGCGGCCGTCCTGGTGGCGGGCGGGCTGATCGCCGCTCCGGCGCAGGCCCAGCAGGTCCCGGCCGCCGCCACCGCCAAGGGCCCGGTTGGGTGGGACGTCTATCGCAGGCTCGACCGGCTGCCCGAGCTACCGGTCGGCGTGCAGACCAAACAGTTCTCCAGCTTCGACCGCACCGGCGACAACAACGACGGGTTCGACGGCAAGTACTCCTGCCTGAGCACCACCGACCAGGGCTGCGTGATCGCCGAGCACACAGGCGCCGGCGAGGTGCAGGCCATCTGGTTCACCAGGGACGGCGGCGACGTCAGCCGCACCGGCAAGATCACCATCGAGCTGGACGGCAGGAAAGTCGTCGAGACGAGCCTGCAGGACCTGGTGAACGGCAAGCTCGGCGCCCCCTTCGCCTACCCCCTCGTGGGAAACGCCGACCAGAGCTCCGGCGGCGTCTACCTCCAGGTGCCGATGCCGTACTCGCGCTCGATGCGCATCACCACCGAGCACAATCCGCTCTTCTATCACGTCAGCTACCGCACGTTCGCCGACGCCGAGGGCGTGAGCACGTTCGACCCGGCCGACAAGGCCCAGGACGTCATCGACAGGCTCAAGGCGGGCGGCGACCCCAAGCCTCCGATTGCGGGCGGGAGCGAGCAGGACGCCGCGATCGATCTCGCTCCGGGCGCGTCGGCGCGGGTGGCGCGCACGACCGGCTCCGGCCTGCTGTCGCAGATCCAGCTGAAGCTGCCGCAGGCCGTGCAGGTGCTGCCGAAGACCGAGGCCGACGAGGGCCGGGCGTTCGGCGCCGGCGGCTCCAGCGAGTTCACCGTCGCGATCGACCCGGCCAACGACGGGGTGCGGCTGACCCGTCGCATCGACCCGGCCATCGGCAGGCAGGTCGCCAAGATCCAGGTGGACGGGCAGGAGGTCGCGCAATGGCCGCCCAGCAAGCTGGGACCCGCCGGGATGTGGGCCGACGAGGTCGTGGACCTGCCGGCCAGTGCCACCAAGGGCAAGTCGAAGATCACGATCAAGAACGTGTTCGCGTCGTCGGACCTCGACTACAACGAGTTCACGTACTGGGTGGACAGCGCCGGCAAGCGCACCGACACCGTGGACGTCGGCGACGCGGCCAGTGAGTCGGCCCATACCTACAAGATCGTCGCGCAGACCTGGCAGGGCGAGCGGACCTTCGCCTTCCCGATGAACGAGGACCAGCTCGCCAGGATCAGGTCGGCCCAGGAGGTGCTGCAGGGGCTACGGGTGCGCATCAGCTTCGACGGCCGCCGCACCGTCGACTCGCCGGTCGGCGAGTTCTTCGGCAGTGGCCACGCGATGATGCCGGTCGCGTCGCTGATGTCCGCGATCGACGCCAAGACGAGCACGCTCACCGCCTGGTGGCCGATGCCGTACCGGACGGGCGCGACGGTCGAGCTGTACAACGACTCCGGCCGGGCGATCGAGGGCGAGGCGGCGGTCACGTCCACCCACAGCCCCGTAGCAGGAGATATCGGCTATTTCCGGACGCAGTCCCGTGCGGGCGGCACCACCCCCGGCGCGAGCTGGCCCTTCCTGCGCGTCACCGGCGCCCAGGGCAAGTTCGTCGGCGTCAGCCACACCATGCGCGGTCCGACCAACCGCAACTACCTGGAGGGCGACGAGCGCGTCTACGTGGACGGCTCGCGCACCCCGCAGATCCACGGCACCGGCACCGAGGACTTCTACCAGGCCGGCTGGTACTTCAACCGGGAGACCTTCACCACCCCCTTCCACGGCAACACCGCGCACCTGGCCCCCGCGACCGGCTGCCCGGCCGACGGCGACTGCACGGGCGCGTATCGGCTGATGATCGGCGACGCCGTGCCGTTCGGGAGTTCGCTCACCTTCGACATCGAGCACGGCTGGACCAACGACGTCGAGGGCGTCTACTCCTCGACCGCCTACTGGTACGGCCGCGACCATGCGGCGGCCACGCAGACCGACGCTCTCACCGTCGGCGATCAGAGCAGCGAGCAGCAGCACGGCTACACCGGCCAGGGCGAGGTCACGACACTGGACTCGGCGTTCGAAGGCGACTTCAGGAACCCTCTGACGCTGAAGGCCGCCCAGCGCACGACCGACGGCCCGGTGAGCTTCAAGCTGCGGATCGACCGCGGCAACCGGGGCGTCGAGCTGCGCCGCACCGGCGACCAGAGTCTCGCGGGCCAGCACGCCGAGGTCACCGTCAACGGGCACAGGCTGGCCGACTGGGTGCAGCCCCTCGGCAACCGGACCCGCAGGTGGCTGGAGGACGTCTACCAGATCCCGGCGGGCGTCACGAAGGGCAAGAGCGAGATCACCGTCCAGCTCACCCCGAAGACCCCCTGGTCGGCCGCCTCCTACACGGCATGGAGTCTGCGGTGACGACGGTTCTGACGATGCGGGCCATCGGCAAGTCCTTCCCCGGCGTGCGGGCGCTCGACGGCGTGTCGCTCACCGTCGGGGAGGGCGAGGTGGTGGCCCTCCTCGGCGAGAACGGCGCGGGCAAGTCGACGCTGATGAACATCCTGGCCGGGGTGTTCAAGGACTACGAGGGCGAGATCGAGATCGGCGGCGAACCCGCCCGCATTCACTCGCCCAAGGACGCGGGCCGGCACGGGATCGCCATGATTCACCAGGAGCTCAACCTGGTGCCCGAGCTGTCCATCGCCGACAACATCCTCCTCGGCAGGGAGCGCGCGATCCTCGACCGCAAGGGCATGGAGGCGCGGACCGCCGAGCTGCTGCGCGGCCTCGGGCTCGACCTGTCGCCGCGCACCCTCGTCAGGCAGTGCAAGATCGCCGAACGCCAGCTCATCGAGGTGGCCAAGGCCCTGTCGCAGAACGTCCGGGTCCTGGTCATGGACGAGCCCACCTCGGCGCTGGCCGACGCCGAGGTGCACCGGCTGTACGAGGTCATCCGCGACCTCACCGGGCGCGGCGTGGCCGTCATCTACATCTCCCACCGCCTCGAGGAGCTGGAGGAGATCGCCGACCGGGTGGTCGTGCTGCGTGACGGCCGCTACGTCGGCGAGCGCTCGTCCATCGACCGCGACGAGCTGATCCAGATGATGGTCGGCCGGCCGCTGGGCGAGATGTTCCCGCGCGCGAACGGCGGCTCGGACGGCGCGGAGCTGCTGAGGGTGGAGGGCCTGTCGGTGCCCGGTGAGCCCGGCTCGGGCCGCACCGCGCTGCGCGAGGTCTCCCTGTCCGTACGGGCGGGCGAGATCGTCGGCGTCGCCGGGCTGATGGGCGCGGGCCGCAGCGAGCTGCTGGAATCGATTTTCGGCGTCCACCGGGCGGCGGCGGGCCGCATGATCCTGAGCGGCCGGCCGTACCGCCCGCGCAGCCCCAAGCAGGCGATCGCGCGCGGCGTCGCGCTGGTGGCGGAGGACCGCAAGGCGCAGAGCCTCGTCCTCGGCAACACCATCGGTTTCAACGCCAGCCTCCCCTCGCTGAAGCGGTTCCTGCGCTTTGGGATCGTGGACCGGCGGCGCGAGGGCGCGGCCGTCGCCGGGCAGGTGCGCGAGCTGCGCGTCAAGGCGCCGGGCACGCGCTTCACGGTCGGGAACCTGTCGGGCGGCAACCAGCAGAGGGTCGTGCTGGCCAAATGGCTGCTGACCGCGCCGTCGCTGATCCTCATGGACGAGCCGACCCGCGGCATCGACGTGGGCGCCAAGGCGGAGATCCACGCGCTGATGTCCGAGCTGGCCGCCTCCGGCAAGGCCGTGCTCGTGGCCTCGTCCGAACTGCCCGAGCTGCTCGCCATGTGCGACCGGATCCTCGTGCTGTGCGAGGGCCGGATCACCGCCGAATTCGCAAGGGGCCAGGCGACGCAGGAGGCGATCCTCGCGGCCGCCATGGCCAGACAGCAGGTGACGACCCTATGACTCTTCACGCGGACAACCGGATGCGGCGCACGCTGTCCGCCCTCGGCGCCGCGCAGGCCTACATCGGCCTGGTGCTGGTGCTCGCCGTCGGGATCGCCACCAAGGGCGAGATGTTCCTCAACGAGACGAACCTCACCAACGCCATCGGCGCCTTCGCCTCACGCGGCATCCTCGCCGTCGGCGTCACGCTGGTCATCCTGACCGGCGGCATCGACCTGTCCGTCGGCTCGCTGCTGGGCATCGCGTCGATGACGGCCGCGATGATGCTGTCCAAACACTCGCTGGAGCCGTGGCAGATCGTGCCGATCTGCATGGCGGTGGGGGCGTTCTTCGGGTTCCTGAACGGCGCCGGCACCGCCTGGCTGCGCATCCAGTCGTTCGTCATGACGCTGGCCATGCTCTCGGTCGTACGCGGCTTGGACCGGCAGGTCAGCGACAACGTCAGCGTCGGGACCCAGATCACCGGCCCCGACGGGCAACTGACGCCGCAGGCGGAGGCGTTCCAGCTGTTCGGCACGCCCGGGCACAACCTGTTCGGCCGGATCTACTATCCGGTGCTGGCCTTCATCGTGGTCTGCGTCGTCTTCCACCTGATCCTGACGAAGACCCGGTTCGGCCGGCACGTGTACGCCGTCGGCGGCAACCCCACGGCCGCCCGGCTGTCCGGCGTCAACGTCACGGCGGTCACGATCGCGGTGTTCACGCTGTCCGGCATGCTCGCCGGGTTCGCCGGGCCCATCGACGCCGCCTACAGCGCCTCGGCCGACCCCCAGGCCGGGCAGTCCTTCGAGCTGGACGCCATCGCCGCCGCGGTCATCGGCGGGGCCTCGCTGGCCGGCGGCAAGGGCACGATCGCCGGCACGTTCGTCGGGGCCCTCATCCTGACGCTGCTGGACAACGTGCTCGGGCTCAACGCGGTCAGCGACAACTGGCAGCTCGTGATCAAGGGACTGATCGTCGTCGTGGCGGTCGTCCTGCAGCGTCCCGATCTCTTCACGTTCTTCCGAGGAGGGTCTCGATCATGAAGAAGACCATTGCCATCGCGCTGTGCGCGCTGCTCGCTGCGGCGTGCGCGTCCAAGGTGCCTACGTCCATCGCCACCGCGGACGGCGGCGCCGGGAAGAAGAAGTTCGTCGTCGGCTACTCGCAGTCGAACAACGCCGAGCCGTACCGGGCGCAGCTCAACCTGCAGCTGCAGCACTTCCTGAAGAAATATCCGGACATCGAGCTGCTGCCGATCGCCGACGCCAAGCAGTCGAGCGCCACGCAGGTCTCCCAGGTCCAGAACTTCATCACCCAGAAGGTCGACGCGCTCATCGTCTCGCCCACCGAGCCCGCGCCGCTGACGGCGGCCGTGCAGCAGGCGTGTGACGCCAAGATCCCGGTCATCATCCTGGACCGCACGGTCAACACCGACTGCTACACGGCCTTCATCGGCGGCGACAACGTGCTCATCGGCAGGAAGGCGGGCGAGGAGGCGGTCAAGCTGCTGCCGGACGGCGGCAACATCGTCGAGCTGCGCGGCATCCTGTCCAACCAGCCGCAGATCGACCGTGACAAGGGCTTCCGCGAGGCCATCGCGGCCAACCCCAAGATCAAGATCATCGCGGATCGCGAGGCCAAGTGGGTGAAGGAGCAGGCCACGCCGATCATGCAGCAGTGGCTGGCCCAGCATCCCAAGATCGACCTCGTGTACGGGCACAACGACCCGATGGCGCTGGGCGCGTACCTGGCGGCCAAGGCGGCAGGAAAGGCCGAGCAGATCAAGTTCGTCGGCATCGACGGCCTGGCCATCCCGGACGGCGGCATCCGCGCCGTACAGCTCGGCCAGCTGTCGGCCACGTTCATCTACCCGACGGGCGCGCAGGAGGCGGCCGACACCGTCAACAAGATCCTGCACGGCCAGCCGGTGGACAAGCAGCAGGTGCTCGGCACCACGCAGGTCACCAAGGACAACGCGGCCGACCTGTACAAGCAGTTCGACCTGTCCGGGCAGAACTGATGTTCCTCGGCGTCGACATCGGGACCTCGAGCTCCAAGGGTGTCCTCGTCGCAGCGGACGGCACGGTCGTGGCCACGGCCGTACGCGAGCACCGGACCGCCACGCCCCGGCCCGGCTGGTTCGAGCACGACGCGGAGGAGGTGTGGTGGGCCGACTTCGCCGCGATCGCCGGCGAGCTGGCCCGCCCCGGCATCGAGGCGGTCGGGCTGAGCGGGATCGGGCCGTGCGTGCTGCCCTGCACGGAGGACGGCACGCCGCTGCGCCCGGCCATCCTGTACGGCGTGGACACCCGCGCCATCGCCGAGATCGCCGCCCAGACCGCCCGCTACGGCGAGGCCGTGATCCTGGACCGGTGCGGCTCGCCGCTCACGTCCCAGGCGGTAGGGCCCAAGCTGGAGTGGCTCCGCGTCCACGAGCCCTCCGTGTGGGCGCGGACCCGGCGGATGTTCATGGCGCACTCGTGGCTGGCGTACCGGCTGACCGGGGCCTACGTGCTGGATCATCATGCGGCCAGCCAATGCACGCCGCTGTACGACACCCGCGCCCACGAGTGGATCACGGACTGGGAGATCGTGCCGGAGCTGGAGCGGCCCGCGCTCGCCTGGAGCGGCGACGTCGTGGGCACGGTCACCTCCGGCGCGGCCGCCCTGACCGGGCTGCCCGCCGGGATCCCGGTGGTCGCGGGCACCATCGACGCGTGGGCCGAGGCGCTGAGCGTCGGGGTGACCTCACCGGGCGACGTCATGCTCATGTACGGGACCACCATGTTCCTCGTCGAGGTGCTCGCCTCGCGGGCCGCCTCCCCGCAGCTGTGGGGGACCGTGGGGGTGGCGCCGGGGACGTACAACCTGGCGGCCGGGATGGCCACGTCGGGAGCAATCACCGCATGGCTCCGTGACCTGACCGGGGCCTCGTTCTCGGACCTCACGGCGGAGGCTTCCGCCGCGGGGCGCGGGGCGGAGGGGCTGCTGATGCTGCCGTACTTCGCGGGGGAGCGCACGCCGCTCTTCGACCCGGACGCCCGGGGGACGATCGCCGGGCTGACGCTGCGGCACGGGCGCGGCCACCTGTACCGGGCCGCGCTGGAGGCCACGGCGTTCGGCGTCCGGCACAACCTGGAGGCCATGCGGGAGGCGGGCGGGTCCGCCAAGCGGCTGGTGGCGGTGGGCGGCGGCACGCGGGGCGGCCTGTGGACGCGGATCGTCTCCGACGTCCTCCAGCAGCCGCAGGTCGTGCCCGCCCACACGGTCGGCGCCGCCTTCGGCGACGCCATGCTGGCGGCGCAGGCGGTGGGGGTGTCATGCGAGGGATGGAACCCGGTGGCGTCCGTGGTGGAGCCGGACCCTGCCGCCGCCGCGGATTACGATCGTCTGTACGCCCTCTACCGCGACCTGTACCACTCGACGTCCCACATCACCCATGCCCTCACCTGACCCGCGCCGGGGCGCACCAGACCCGCGGCGGGACGCACCGGGCCCGGGTCGGCACGCACCCTGCCCGCGCGAGAACGTACCCGACCCGGTCCGGGTGCGGTGCGGGACGAGACCTGGGCGCCGCGGGTCAGCGGGCGCTGCTCTGGCGGGGGCGGAGCTCGGCGGGGAGGACGACCTTGGCGGGTTTGGCGGCCGGGGTGGCGATGCGGTCCACCAGGAGGCGGGCGGCCATGCGCCCCAGCTCGTACGTCGGCTGCGCCACCGTCGTCAGCGTCGGCCGGACGAGATCCGCCCACGGGATCTCGTCGAACCCGACCAGCCCCATCTCCCCGGGCACGTCCACACCCCGATCGGCCAGACACCGCAGCGCCCCCACCGCCATGAGGTTGTTGGCCACGAACACCGCGTCCGGACGATCGGAGGAGGACAGCAGTGAGGTCATGGCGTCGTATCCGCCCTGCTCGCGGAAGTCCGTGCGCACCACCAGCGGCTCGCCCGGCAGGGCCCCCGCGTAGCCCCGCAGGCGCAGGTCGGCGGTGCTCACGCCCTCGGGCCCCGTGATGCACGCGATCCGCCGGTAGCCGGCCGTAAGGAGATGCTCCGTGGCCGTGCGCGCGCCCGCTTCGTTGTCCACCACGACCGTGTCCACCTCGCCGCGCGGGAGCTCGCGGTCGATGGCGACGACGGGGACAGGCGACTCGAGCAGGGTCTTGGCGGCCTTGACGCTCCCCGACGAGGAGATGATCACGCCGGCCATCTGCTCGCTCAGCGCCGCCGCGACATACGTCTCCTCCTTGGCCGGGTCCTCGTCGCTGTTGCACAGCACGACCGAGTAGCCGGCCTGCTGGGCGACGTCCTCGATCCCGCGGACGGTGGCGGTGAAGAACGGGTTGCCGATGTCCGAGATGATCACCGCCCAGAGGGTGGTGCGGCTGCGCCGCAGGTTTCTGGCCACCGCGTTGGGGCGGTAGCCGAGCTCTCGGACGGCGGTGAGCACGCGCGCGACCATGGCGGGGTCGACCGTGCGGGCGCCGTTGAGCACGCGTGAGACGGTGGCGGCGGATACGCCGGCCTCGCGGGCGACATCGTAGATAGTGGCCATCGAACCAAGTTTCTACCATCGCGGAGACCTACAATGCCGCCGCTCTGCGGCCGCCTACGGCGAGCGCAGCAGCACGCTGTCCCTCATACCCCGACTGAAATCTCGACAACTCAGGGCTTGACGGCTGTCAGGCGGCGATTGTACCTTCCGTGAGAAATCGATTGCTCACAGCTCTTCTCCCTTAACCCCCCACCCTCGCGACCCCTGACTGCCGCGCGCTCAGGGGCCACCGGACTGCCTGGAGAAGTCATGTATTCGACCCTTCGACGACGCCTGGGCGCGGGCCTGGCGGCCCTGCTCGTCGCGGCCGCAATGACGGTTACGGGAGCGGCCCCAGAGACGGCCGGGGCGGCGACGTCGCCGCCGCCCAGCACGTTCTTCTCGACGGTGCAGGTCGACTCGGCCGCCTCGGTCGGCGCCCCGGCCGTCGGCGACAACCGCAACCACGGCGACCTGTGGCCGAACTGCTGGTCCGACGACGACAACGTCTACACCGCCTACGGCGACGGCATCGGCTTCGCCAACACGTACAGCGACATCGGTGTGGCCCGCATCTCCGGCATGCCGGGCAACCTGACCGGCGCGCAGCTGCCCATCGGCGACAACGTCGGCCAGGTGTGGACGGCGAACCACACGCGCAAGCCGACCGGCATGGCCTGCGTCGACGGCACCCTCTACCTCGCCGTGCAGGACCTGGCCCTGGACTTCGACGACGCCCCCGCGGCCACCATCGCCAGGTCCACTGACCACGGCAGGACGTGGACGTGGGACCGGTCGGCGCCGATGTTCGGCAACGGCGTGTTCACCACGATCATGTTCCTGGACTACGGGAAGGCGTACGCCAACGCGCCCGACGGCTACTTGTACGCGTACGGGATGGACCACAACTGGCGCGACTCGTTCGCGAACCGTGTGCCCGACCCCGTGGACGTGTGGCTGGCCCGCGTGCCCAGGGACTCCGTGCAGAACCGGTCGGCCTGGCAGTTCGTCAGCGGCTTCACCGCCTCCGGCACGCCCACCTGGTCGTCGGACATCGGCCGGCGCGTTGCCGTACTCCACGACGACCGGCGCCTCTACCCGGACATCTACACCGCAGGCCGGGTCAGGAACCTGAGCGTGATCAGCCAGGGCGGCGTCGTCTACAACAAGCCGCTCGACCGCTACATCTACACCTCGTGGACCGAGTACACCTTCGAGTTCTACGAGTCGCCCACGCCGTGGGGCCCGTGGAAGCACGTCGCGAGCAAGGACTTCGGCGGCTATCCGTGGACGAGGACCAAGCACGGCGGGTACGCCACGACGATCCCGTCGAAGTACATCAGCGCCGACGGCAAGTCGATGTGGCTGCAGTCGAACGTCTGCCCGTGCGGCGGCGGCTACCCGGCGGGCGAGCACTGGGCGTACACGTTCTCGCTGCGCAAGATGCGCCTGGAGCCGCACACCGACACGACACCGGGCAACCAGCCGGACGGCGGCAGGAACCTGGCCAGGGAGCCCGGCACCGTGGGCGTCGAGCGGGCCATGCACTACGGCACCACCGCGTTCTACAACGACGGCAACAGGTCCCACAGCGAGGACGACTGGAACGACGAACGCAAAGGCGCGAGCTGGTGGGGATACACGTGGCCGCGCGAGTACCTGATGAACAAGGTCGTCTTCACCAGCGGGCAGATGTTCGGCGACGGCGGCTGGTTCGCCGGGAACCTGCGGGTGCAGGTGCGCCGGGACCACCAGTGGGTGGCCGTGAGCGGGCTGCGGATCACGCCGGACTACCCGTACAACAACACGGCGGGGCCGAACCGGGCGTACGAGCTGGGGTTCGACCCGGTGGACGGGGACGGCGTGCGGATCATCGGCGCCCCCGGCGGCACCCGAACGTTCACCTCGATCGCCGAGCTGGAGGTCTACTACACGGGCGCCTCGGGGAAGATGTTCGGCGGCTCGCCGGCCGATGTCACCGGTGACGGCAAGGACGACGTCGTCACCTTCGCCCACGGGGCCAGCGAAACCACCCTGTCAACGACCCAGGGCTGAGGCCCTGGGCTTGCGCCTCTCGGTCCGGTCTGGGTGACCGGCTCGGGACGCACTGAGCCCGCTTGCCACGGCGGGCTCGTTGGGCATGTTGACGAATGCCCACACCGCGCTGGCCCGCCTTGCGACGTTGAGCGCGGCGATGTGGTCGGCCGGTCCAGCGAACCCGCACGACCCGCAACGAAAGCTGTCCCTGGTGGGACGGTTGCCTCGCGCGGTGTGCCCGCACCACCGGTTCGGGCACATCTGCGAGGTGTAGGCCGGATCCACCTCCACGAAGGCGACACCGGCGCGGCGTGCCTTGTAGGCGAGGAACTCGCCGAGTTGGTGGAACGGCCAGGACGAGAGCGTGGCCCGCTGGGATGGCCAAAGCCGTACCCGGTCGCGGATCCCCGCCAGTTCCTCGACGGCGATGCCGCGTCCGGTGCGCTGCGCATCGGCCACGATCTCGTTGGCGATCACATGATTGGTCTGGGTGGCGAAGCGGCGCTCCCGCTTGGCGCGCCGCTTCAGTTTCCGGCGGGCGGACTTGGTGCCCTTGGCCTGCAACTCGGCCCGCACCCGGGCCATCTTGCGACGGTAACCGGT
Organism: Nonomuraea turcica; assembly: GCF_030718205.1. Classification (GTDB taxonomy): domain Bacteria; phylum Actinomycetota; class Actinomycetes; order Streptosporangiales; family Streptosporangiaceae; genus Nonomuraea. The sequence goes on along the minus strand of NZ_JAUZQF010000005.1, from coordinate 145,501 downwards.
GAGTTTCTGCCCGCTGTAGTTGATCCCGTCGCTGGTGGTGGCCAGGTTGACGATCCCCCGGTCCACCCCGATCCAGCCGTCCGGATCGGTCTCGAGCCGAGCCTCGGGGATCTCGCAGGTGGCGATCAGATACCAGGTCCCGTCGCGCAGCAGCAGGTCGGACTCGCCCTGCCGGTAGGCGGCGAGAGCCTTGAGCTGGTCGGGCGAGCCGGTGAAGGTGATGTCCTTCACCCGGCCCCGCACTGTCCAGATCGACACCGTGCGGGCATCGTGCAACCACGACAGGCAGCGGTCATCGAACGGATGGGCCGCCTTCGGCCGGAAGATGATCGGCTCGGACTCGGCCCTCCGCCGCCGCCGGCCCGTCAGCCGGCCGTTACGGATCAGCCCCCGCAGGCTCGTGTAGGCGTCGACCACCTTTTTGATCACATGCTGGGCCTGTTGTGCTCCGAGCCCGGTGGCCTTCAGCTCACCGTAGACCCGGCGGCGCAGCCCGTGCACTCCGAGTGTCTTGGTGTGGAAGGCGAGCTGGGAGACCTGGGAGGCGGCCTGGTTGAGCTGATGCAGGGTCGACTCCAGCGCCTCGGCCTGCTCAGCCGTTGGCAGCAGTTTCACCTGCACCACCAGTTTCACATCGAACATACTATCGCGTGATCCAGATCACTGCTGTGGGAAGCCTCTACTGATTTCCGAAGGTGTCGAAGCCTGGTCAGCCTCGCCATAGGCCGCGGCTGGCACCGCGGTGTCCATCGGGTCGAGCATGTGGCTATCCGGGTCCGAGTCCGCATCTGGGAGCAGTCGCGCGCACTCGCGCACCCGCCCTGCGATCCCTCCTGCACCGGCCGTCCCACATCCAGCTCTCGCTGATGCGATGACATGATGCCCATCACATTGCGAATGCAGATCTACTGCCTTCTTCTGGTTGGCATGTGCGGTAGATGGTGGTGCCTTATGACGACGTTCCGGATCAGCGACGTCACGGATGCGTCCCTGACGAGCGCGCCGGTCACGTTCGCGCGGAACGACCTGCAGATCGCGGTGCCGGGCGGCAATCCGGCCAAGGTCGACGAGCTGAAGGACCTCGCCGACCCCAAGGTGAAGGTCGCGCTCTGCGCCGAGCAGGTGCCCTGCCCGCGGCCAAGGCCCTCGCCGCGTTCGTCGACATCACCCCGGCCGCCCTCGACCTGGCCCCTGGCCAGTACATCTGAGCCTCGGTCAAGATCGCTGAGACCCACGCCTACCCGGCTTAGACGATCGCCACCCGCGATCCCGTACGCGCCGACTCCAGGGCCGCCGTCACCATGGCCACATTTCGGATGTTGTCGTGGCAGTCGCCCTGCGGCGGCCGTCCCGTCCGCAGCCCCGTCACGAACTCCTCCTGCCCTTCGGCGAGGCCGGCGTAGCGGCTGCGACCGGGGTGCGGGTCGGGCTCCTGCTTGTACGGCCGCAACACGTGCCCCTTGGCCGGCTCCGCGGTCGGATCGCCGTCCCAGCAGGCGGTGCCGCGCGTGCCGCCCGCCCGCCAACTGCCCGTCCACGACGTCGGCCGGCCCGGCGCCGACCAGCGCCCAGTGAAGGTGTAGCGCAGCTCGCCGGTCATCTCGAAGATCGCGGTCGCCGAGCAGGCGGCCGGATATCAGGTCCAACGACTCGCAGTAGACGGACACCGGATCGGCGCCGGCCACCACGCCGCGTAGCGGCCGGTCCGCGTCGATGGTCGCGAACGTCATGCGTTTCCTATCACTGGGCCTACCACTGGATGGAGGTGTGGGCGTTCTGCGGCGGCTCGGTGACGCCGTGCTCCGGGGCGGCCCACAGGACGGCGTTGGCCAGCACACGGCGCACATCGGGGTGATGGTAGACGGGATATTCCTGGTCACCCGGGGCGAAGTAGAAGATCCTGCCCAGCCCTCTGCGGTAGCAGCAGCCGCTGCGGAACACCTCACCGCCGCTGAAGGAGCTGATGAAGACCAATTCGTCGGGCTCCGGGACGTCGAACGGCTCGCCGTAGGTCTCCTGGCGGTCGATGATCAGCGGGCGGGGGATGTCGCGGGCGATCGGGTGGCCGGGGGAGACCGTCCACACCAGCTCGCGCTCCCCGGCGTCCCGCCAGTTCAGGGTGCAGGTGGTGCCCATCAGCGAACGGAAGATCTTGGAGTAGTGGCCGGAGTGCAGCACCAGCAGGCCCATCCCGCCGAGCACGCGCCGCCGCACCCGCTCCACGACCTTGTCGTCCACCTCCTCGTGCGCCATGTGCCCCCACCAGGTCAGCACGTCGGTCTGGGCCAGGGTCTCGTCCGTCAGGCCGTGCTCGGGGTCCTCCAGCACGGCGGTGCGGACGCGGACGCGATCGCCCAGCACCTCGGTCAGCCCGGCCGCGATCGCGCCGTGGATGCCGTCGGGGTAGCGGCGGCGTACGTCCTCCTCGCGGGGTTCGTGGTAGTTCTCGCTCCAGACGGTGACGTTGACGGCCATCCGCGCTTCCCTCCGGTACGTGTCGTGCGTCATCGCCCTCGTACCCGCGAGATCACCCGTTCAGCACGTCCAGAGCACGATCGACGTCGTCGGCGGTGGTGTAGACGTGGAAGCTGGCCCGCACCCGGCCCGCCCGCACGGCCGCGCGGATCCCGGCGGCCTCCAGCCGCTCGCCGGGCGCGTCCACGGACACGATGGCGCTGTCGCCCGGCTCCAGGCCCAGGCCGGTGCGGAAACGGTTGGCCAGGGCCACGTTGTGGTCGTGGACCCGTTTGACGCCCAGCTCGTTGAGCAGCTCGATGGCCGGGGCGGCGCCCACGTAGGAGAACCACGCCGGTGACAGGTCGAACGCGCGGGCGTCGGGGGCCAGGCGCATCGGCAGGCCGTAGTACGCCTCGCCGGCGCCGGCGTACCAGCCGGCGGCCAGCGGGCGCATGCGCTCGCGCACCCGCGGCGACAGGTAGCCGAAGGCGGCGCCGCGCGGCGCCATGAGCCACTTGTACGCCGCGCACGCCAGCACGTCGAGGCCCTCGTCGACGTCCACGGGCAGCCAGCCGCACGCCTGAGACCCGTCGGCGATGACCAGGGCGTCGTGGGCGCGGGCGGCGGCCACGATGTCGGCGAGCGGGGCGACGGATCCGGTGGCGGACTGGACCAGGCTGAAGGCCACGGCGGCGGTCGAGCCGCTGATCGCGTCGGCCAGCCGGTCGGCGGGGACGGTCTCGACCTCGGCCGCGACGGCCCACGGGAACAGGTTGCTGGTGAATTCGATGTCCGGGACCACGACGCGGGCGCCCGGCGGCAGCGCCGTGGCCACGACGGACATGATCTGCGAGACGGTCGAGCTCACGGCCACGTCCGCGGCCGGCGCGCCGATCATGCGGGCGAACGCGGCGCGCGAGCGGCCTACGCGGGTGTCCCAGGGCGTCCAGTCGCTGGAGCCGTGCCGCCAGTCGGCCAGCACGGCTTGGAGCTCCTCGAAGGCGCGGCGCGGGGGCAGTCCGTAGGAGGCGGTGTTGAGCCAGCCCGGGTCGGCGTCCCAGAGCCGGCCTGCTGTGGCGATGTCCATGAGGCAAGGGTAGGACGCCCAGAACTTAATCTACAACGTAAAGGCGCCCGTTTCAGGCGGCCCTTTCCAGGTCGTCGTGTGTCACCTGGTACACCAGCGGCGACCCGGCGATCAATCGTTCCAGCTCGTCCACCACGGCGGTGCCCATCCGGGCGAGTTCGTTGCCGTGGGAGCCGGCGATGTGCGGGGTGAGGAAGGCGTTGGGCAGGTCGAACAGCGGCGAGTCCGCCGGCAGCGGCTCCGGCTCGGTCACGTCGAGGACCGCGGACAGCCGGCCCGACTTCAGCTCGGCGATGAGGGCGTCGGTGTCGACCAGCGATCCGCGCGCGGTGTTGATCAGCACCGCGCCGTCCTGGAGCAGCGCCAGCCGCTCGCGATCCAGCATGTGCGTGGTCTCCGGGGTGGCGGGGGCGTGCAGGCTGACGATGTCGCTGGTGCGCAGCAGTTCCTCCAGTGACACCTGCCGGACGCCGGGGACCAGGGTGTAGGGGTCGTAGACGCACAGGTCCAGGTCGTAGGGGGAGAGCAGGTCGATCACCTTGCGGCCGATGCGCGAGGCGCCGACGATGCCGACCGTCCGGCCGTTGTTGCCGATGGACGGCTGGATCTCGGCCAGGGTGAAGGTGCGTTCGCGCTGGTAACGCTCGTTCAGGGCGAAGATTCCCTTGCCGGCCATGAGGACGGCGGCGACGGTGTACTCGGCCACCGGGACGGCGTTGGCCTCGGCGGCGGAGGAGATCAGCAGGCCGCGCTCCCAGCAGGCGGGTGTGACCAGGGATTTCACCGAGCCGGCGGCGTGCAGCACGCCGCGCAGGCGGGGCGCGCGGGCCAGGACGGCCTCGTCGAGCGTGGGGCAGCCCCAGCCGGTGATGAGGATCTCGGTCTCGGACAGGTCCAGGCGCGGATCGTCGAAGTGCTCGGCGACCAGCGTCACGTCGATGTCGGCCAGTGTGTCCAGCCGCCGCAGCAAGGGCGCGGGGAAGAGCAGCGCGAGATGTTCCTCGCGCATGGCGAACAGCGCCTTCGGGCGTGGGGACACGGAGGAGCCTCCATTCGTAGGGATCGGTTTCTAACCGTAGAAGCACAGCGGGTTGATGGTCAATGGTGCGGCCCTGGTGACGCGAGGCGGCACGTTCGCGCACTAAAAGAGTGCCTTGGGCGGACTGGGAGAGACTTGTCTGTAACGTATCCGTAACGCCGCCTTGTGGTGAATGCCGCTCGCACGTAGCGTTCGCAGCTACCGGTTTCTATCCAACTTCGCGGCCATCTTCTGCCGCCTCAGACGGGACTTCGGGTGATGAGCAGCACGCTTAAGGCGAGGCAAGAGCCTCAGACGAGACCTCCGACCGGGCCACCCCGGCGCCGGCGCCGCAGCAAAGGCGTGGCGGCCCGCAAGGGCTGGGTGGTCGGGCTGCTCGCGCTGCCGGCGGTCGTCTTCTTCTTGGTCTTCAACTACCTGCCGATGGCCGGCCTGGTGGTGGCGTTCAAGGAGTTCGACGTCAACCTGGGCATCTTCGACAGCCCGTGGAACGGGCTGGAGAACTTCACCTACTTCCTGGAGTCCGGGGACGCGGCGAGGATTCTGTTCAACACCCTGTTCCTCAACGTGTTGTTCCTCGGGGCGACGCTGGCCGCCGGGATCATCCTGGCGATCATGCTGAACGAGATCCGCAGCACCTTCTTCAAGCGGGTCTCCCAGTCCGTCGTCTTCTTCCCCTACTTCGTGTCCCCGGTCGTGATCAGCATCATCCTGCAGGTGCTGCTCGCCGGGGCGTCCGGTGGGGGAGGGGCGGTCAACGACGCTCTGAGCGGTTTCGGATTCCCCGCGGTGGACTGGTACACCGAGCCGGGGCCGTGGCCGTGGATCCTGACCGTGGTGAAGATCTGGCAGCTCGGCGGCTACCTGAGCGTGATCTTCCTGGCCGCGATCACCGGCATCCCCGAGGAGGTCTACGAGGCCGGGATGATCGACGGAGCCTCGCGGGCGCAGATGGCCTGGCGCATCACGCTGCCGCTGCTGAAGCCCACCGCGGCGGTGCTGCTGGTGCTGGGGGTGGGCCGGATCTTCTACGGCGACTTCGGCACCATCTACGCGATCATCGGCGACAACGGCACGTTGTTCGACAACACCGACGTCATCGACACCTACGTCTTCCGCGCCCTGCGCCAACTCGGCGACTTCGGCACCACCGCGGCGATCGGCCTGTTCCAGTCGGTGGTCGGTTTCATCCTCGTGGTGATCGCGGTGCTGATCCAGCGCAAGTACTCGAAGGAGACGAGCATCCTATGAGCACCAGAAAGCTGGAGCCGTTCACCGTCGTCAGCGTGATCGGTGTCTCCCTCGCCGTGCTGGCGTGCGCCGTGCCCTTCTGGATGATCATCTCGGGGTCGTTCACGAGCGAGACGCAGCTGGCCACCACCGGCTACAGCTTCTTCCCGGACTTCGACTTCACCGCCTACAAGATGATCTTCACTGGGCCGGCGGTGCTGAACGCCTACGTCGCCAGCCTCTTCATCACCTTCGTGGGCACGGCGCTGTCCCTGGCGGTGACCTCGGGGCTGAGCTGGGTGATCGCTCGCCGGGTGCCCGGCATCAGCCGGCCGCTGACGATCTACTCGTACCTGCCGATGCTGTTCTCCGGCGGCCTGGTGCCGCTCTATCTGCTGGTGACGCAGTACCTGCACTTGCAGAACAGCTACTTCGCGGTCATCCTGCCGCTGCTGGTCATGCCGTTCCTCGTCTTCGTCCAGGTCAGCGCCTTCCGCCAGCTGCCCGAGTCGATTTTCGAGTCGGCCAAGATCGACGGCGCCGGCGAGCTGCGCATGTTCTTCACGATCGCGCTGCCGCTGTCCAAGCCGATCCTGGCGGTCGTCGGCCTCTTCTACGCCGTGCACTACTGGAACGACTGGTTCATGGCGTTGCTGTTCATCGACGACGTGCACAAGTTCCCGCTCCCGCTCGTCCTGCAGAACCTGATCTCCAACATCTCGTTCACCGCGATGCTGCCGCAGCTGGCCGAGGCGGCCACCCCCGTCTACCAGCTCCGGCTCGCCCTCACCACCGTCGCCATCGGCCCGATCCTGCTCGCCTACCCCTTCGCCCAGCGCTACTTCGTCAAGGGCATCACCCTCGGTGCCACCAAGGGCTGAGTCAGTTCCCCCCATTTCAGGAGTTACCGTGTCCAACCCCATGATGTCGCGGCGCGGCCTGCTGGCCGCCGGCGGCGGTCTGTCCGTCGCCGCCTTCCTCTCTGCCTGCTCCAGCGGCTCCTCGCAGCCCCAGGCGAGTGGCGGTGCGAGCAGCGCCGCGCTCACGCTGAGCCTGCTGCTGCCCGGCGACGTGCCGGTCGGCTGGGACCCCGTCCTGGCGGAAGTCAACAAGAAGCTTCAGGCGGACCTGGGCTTCACCATCAAGCCGCAGTTCATCCCGTGGACCAGCTACGGTCAGCAGGCGCTGCTGAAGTTCACCGCCGGGGAGAAGTTCGACACGGCGCTGCAGGCGCGCTGGCTCAACATGACGCAGCTCGCGGCCAGTGGCTCGATCGTCGACCTGAGCAGCCTGCTGTCCAGCGGCAAGTACCCCAACCTGACCGCCACGATCGACCCGAAGATCATCGAGCTGAACCGGTGGAGCGGCAAGCTCTACGGCCTGCCCCAGATCAACTCCGTCGCTCGATTCCACCACTTCAGCATCCGCCAGGACCTGGCTGACAAGCTCGGCATGAGCGACATCACGGACTTCGCCGGGCTGGAGAAGTTCTGGTACGACGTCAAGCAGAAGAACAAGGACATCATCCCCATCGGGGTCAGCTCCCGCATGCCCAAGCTGATGGTGGCGTGGAACCCGGTCGGCTGGCTCAACCCCTACATGTGGGACAACCCGACCATGAGCATCGCCTCCTTCACGGGCGACTCGTTCAACTTCGTCCTGGCCGCCGACGGCAAGACGACCGGCTCGTCCAACCCGATCCCGTGGTGGGAGGCCCCGGGCATGGTGGACGCGCTGCGCCTGATCCGGAAGTACTACCAGGACGGGCTGATCAACAAGAACGCCCTCACCCTGGACTCCAAGGCGCTGGACTCGCAGTTCAAGGCCGGCCGCGTCGCCAGCGGCTGGGCCATGACCGACGGCCTGTCCTCCACGGCGCTGCCCGAGCTGACCAAGAACGTGCCGGGCGCGATGCTCGCGAACGTGATGCCGCTCAAGGGCGGCGAGAGCGCCAAGCCGTACCAGACCTTCCAGAGCGACAACTTCGTCGTGCTCAACGCCAAGGGCCAGAGCAACGAGAAGGCCATGCAGCTGCAGGACTGGGTGTCGATCAAGGAGAACCACGACCTGCTCAACTACGGCATCCCCGGCAAGGACTGGAACCCCGACGGCGACGACAAGTACGAGAAGGTCTCCACCTACACCTTCCCGGGCTTCGCGCTCGCCTGGCGGGCCAAGCTGGAGCGCCGGATCAAGGACATGACCGAGTCCGAGACCAAGTGGTTCGACTGGGCCCAGAACATCGACAACTTCACCGTCGACCCGTACGCCGCCTTCGTCCCTGACCCCGAGCCGGTGAAGCGAGAGAACACCCAGGTCACCGCCGCCCTCACGCAGTTCGCCAACCCGCTGTTCATCGGCGCCGTGGACGTCGACCAGGGCCTGGACAAGCTGAAGAAGGCCCTCGACAGGGCGGGCCTGGCCAAGCTCCAGGCGGAGATGGCCAAGCAGGCCGACGCCTACCTCAAGGGCCAGTAAGAGCCGGCACGCCGGGAAAGGAACGCACCCCCCATGAAGCCCGAACTGTCCCGGCGTGCCCTGCTCCGCGCGAGCGGCGCCGGAGCCGCGGCCGCCGCGAGCTGGAGCCTGCTGTCCGGGCCCGCGGCGGCCGCCACCGCCCGCCCCGGCCGGCCACTCGACGAGGTGATCTTCGGCGACGCGGCGTCGGAGGCCGCGCACGCGGTCACCCCGGCGGGGTCCGACGTGGTGGCAGGGGCGCTCGGCCAGAGCGCCCGTGTGCTCAACCCCCAGACGCCCGCGAGCGCCTGGGGCGGCACCGTCGCCTGCACCGTCAAGTGCGTGCCTGACGGCACCACGTACGTCACCATCAAACTCTGGGGCGGCGACCGCGCCCCGACCGAGGCCGACCAGTCCCGGCTGCAGCTCTTCTGCGAGGGCGAGCAGGTCGGCCACTACCACCTGGGCGCGGTCGACCCGCTGGACATCCTGAGCCTGGACGCGCACGCGCCGGGCCGTTTCCACTACCACACCCTGCCGTTACCCGAGGCGATGACCAGGGACAAGGAGCAGGTCACGCTGGAGATCCGGGCGATGGGCCGGGTCTGGGGCTACGGCCAGAACGCCGCCGAGTTCTACCGCACGCTGAACAAGCCGACCCGCCCCTTCTACCGGATCTTCACGCACAAGGAGCCGTACTTCCCCGGAGACGGCATCCAGGGCCCCGCGCCCGAGGCGCCCGTCCGGCCCGAGCCGGGACCCGAGGTCCTGGAGACGATCAAGGCCAGGGTGGTCAGAGAGCACCGCAGCTGGCTGGGCGGCAGCGCCGCCTCGATGGACTCCTGGGCCTACCTCAGTTTGGCCGAGGGCTACTTCTACCCCGGCAGCCCCGCCTACCAGAACCCCGAGGCCATCGACCAGGTGCTGGCCGCGATCGACGCCCGCTACACCAAGTGGCTCACCGACCCCACCGTGCTGACGGCCTCCGACCAGCAGTGGGAGGGCTTCGGCAAGGTGGGTCACGTGCTGGTCCTGCTCAAGGACGTGCTGGGCGACCGCCTGGAACGGAAGATCGGGGCCAGGGCCGTGGGCGCGCCCAACCCCGGCTTCGAGCGCGGCGGCACGGCTCCGGCCGGCTGGACGAGCGCCCGATGGGCCGGCACCGCCACCTGGCTCTGGGACGACGCCGTCACGCACGGCGGCTCCCGCTCGGTCAAGGTCGCCGCCGACGCGGGCGCCGTGGCCGGGTGGAGCACCTCGCAGAACCGTACGCTGATCGGCCAGGGCAAGCACCGCTACAGCGTCTGGGTCAGGACCGAGAACGTCGCCGCCCCCGGCGCGTACCTCAACGTGCTCTTCTACGACCCGGCCGGGAAGATCGTCGGCACCGACCAGAGGGTCTTCGCGCCCACCGGCACCAACGACTGGACCCAGATCACCACCGAGCTGACCACCCCGGCCACCGCCGTCGAGCTCCGGCTGGACGTGCGGGTCCACGGCGGCGGCACCGCCTGGTTCGACGACGTCGAGGTCACCCCGCTGGCCGGGGCCACCGAGCCGGACCAAGGGGATCTGCCGGTCCGCCGCGCCGCATATACGAAGATGATGACGGAGTCCATCGCGTACTGGCGCCGGCACATGCCGCACTACAGCAACCAGGTGCAGATCTGCGCGCTCGGCATCTACCGCTGCAATCGCGGCCTGATGCTGATAAATCCGGATAAGGCCCCGCTGGCGGAGGAGAAGGCCCGCGACTACATCCACCAGGCCGTCGGGCTCAAGCCCTTCCTCGGCAGGGAGGACGCCTCCGGCACGCCGAGCAAGCCGCTGGGCGAGCACTTCTACCAGGCCACGCGCAAGGGGCTGACCAAGGAGCTGGGGTACGTCGGCAGCTACGGCGAGGTCACCTGCTGGCTGGTGCTGCTGTATGAGGCGGTCACCCGCTTCGACGGGGTCAAGGATCCCGAGCTCGAGGCCCAGCTGGTCAAGATGATCAACGCGCGGGCGGTGTTCCGCTACCCCGAGGTCGACAACGACGGCTACCGCACCATGCGCCTGGAGGCGGCGGTCGGCTGGCGCGACGACCACTATCCGGGCGTCGTCACCTACGCCCAGCGGGTGGACTGGGACGGCCACCCGCTCATGGCCTCCGCGGTCTTCGACGATCCCGCCCTGGTGGGCCGCGGCCAGCGCATGGTCGGCGACAACCAGTTCTTCGGCGGTCTCGACCTGCTTCAGACGCACTCCTGGTCGCGGGTCGGGGTGGTCGCCCTGCGCCTGCTCGCGCGGGACTGGCCCGCCTTCACCGCCCGTACGGCGCGGCCGCAGGCCTTCCCCATGGACTGGGACGCGCCCTCGTTCGTCTTCACCGACGAGGAGAACGGCGTCGTCGCCATCAAGAACGGCCAGGAGATCCTCTACGCCTGCCTCTATTGGCGGGCGAGGCAGGCCGTGAACAACCTGGCCCGTGTCCACCACATCACCCCTGACACCCACCGGGTCGCCACGCTCCGCCAGCAGTGCTCCGTCATCCCGACCGGCGAGATCTGGACGGAGCAGGACTGGGTCTGCTCCAATTTCGCCATCAACGACCCGGCCGCCTCCCACATCCCGCCCGGCGGCTTCCCGCCGCCCGGCTCCGAGCTGCACCAGGCCTTCGCCGGTGAGGTGCTCAAAGTCGCGCCGCATCCCGCCGACGTGCCCGACCCGGCGCTCGGGGTGGACTTCCCCGGCGTCGAGAAGCTCTTCGTGGGCAAGGCGCAGTTCTACCGCTGCTCCTACGGCCGCTACCTGATCGGGATGAACACCGACGGTGAGCGCACCCGCCGCCTCTACACCACCGGTCCCGGCACGGCCCGCGACCTGGGCACCGGCCGGCAGGTCAGGCTCGGCGGCTCGATCGAGGTCGAGCCGCTCAGCACCGTGGTCCTGTACCTGGAGGACTGACGCCGATGAGCGTGCACGTCCAGACGCGCGGGTCCGCCGGCCCGCCGCTGCTGCTGGTGCATGGATGGGGCGGCGACCACCGCGTGTGGGACGCGCTCGACTTCGGCGAGCGCCGGGTGATCGCCGTGGACCTGCGCGGCCACGGCAGGTCCCCGGCGCCGGCGACCGGTTACACCCCCGCCGACCTGGCCGGCGATCTGCTGCCGTGGATCGAGGAGCCCGTGGTGGCCGTCGGGCACTCCATGGGCGGCCAGGTCGTCACCGCGCTGGCGGTCGAGCATCCTTCGACGGTCCGCGCGATGGTCGTGGTCGCCCCGGCCTACGGGGCGGACGAGGCCGAGGAGCGGCTCATCCCCGGCCGCCTGGCCGCGCTGCGGGCGGACGGCGCCGAGGCGGCGTCGCGGCAGCTCGGGCCGCTGCCCGCGCCGGTGGCCGAGCAGCTGCTGGCCACGCCGGGGCACGTGCTGGCCGAGTGCTACGCCGGCATATACACGCTGCCGGGGGCCTTCGGGGTGCGCCGGGCCTCCGAGCGGTATCTGGCCAGGCGGGTCTGCCCGGTGCTCGCCGTCCACAATGTGCCGGAGGCGGCGTGCTGGGAGGCGGGGTTGCCGGCGCATCCGCGCTCCACGACCGTCGTGTGGCCGGAGGCCGGGCATTTCCTGCACCTGGAGCAGCCCGCGAGATTCGCCGACCTGGTGTCGTCCTGGTGAGCCGCCCGGTCAGACGTCGACGCGCCCGGCACGCAGGGCGGGGAGGTGGGCGGCGACCGCCGCGGTGAGGTCCGCCCGCTCGGCGAGATCAGGGGCGCCGGTCAGGCGCAGCAGCCGCGCCACCACCTCGCCCGGGCCCGCCGCACCCCGGTGGCAGCCGGCCAGCGCCTGCGCCTGAGGGTCGGTCATGCCAAAGCTCAGGCCGTCGGGGCCGGTGGCATTCACCCAGGCGGCCAGCGCCAGTTCGAGCATGGGCGCGGGCCGCAGGGCGCGCAGCGGATCGAACCAGCGTTCGGGGATCTTCGCCGAGCCGTCCGATCCGATCTGCCGCAGCAGGTGGCGCAGCTCGGGGTTGCGGAAGCGCTCGACCAGCTGGTCGACGTAGGCGGCCGCCTCGGCTGCGGGGCCCGGCAGCGTCGCGGCGACCTCCGCGCCGAAGGCGCGCACGAACCGTTCCCCCCACCCCGTCTCCAGCACCTCCGCGACCGTGCGGCAGCCGGCCGCGGACCCGAGGTAGGCCATCGCGGAGTGCGCCCCGTTGAGCAGACGCAGCTTGCGCAGCTGGTAGGGCGTGACGTCGGCGACGAAGACCGCGCCGCCGAGCTCCCACGGCGGGCGCATCGCGGCGAAGCGGTCCTCCAGCACCCACTGCCGGTACGGCTCGCCGAGCACCGGCACGGCGTCGCGCAGCCCCAGGGCCGCCGAGACCTCCCGCTGATCGCCGGGGGTGGTGGCGGGCACGATCCGGTCGACGACCGTGTCGGGGAAGGCGACCGAGGCCTCCATCCAGTCGAGCAGCCGCTCGCGGTCCGGCCAGGGGGACGCGGCGACGAAGTCACGCACCACGGTGGCCAGCACCCGGCCGTTGCCGGCCAGGTTGTCGCAGGAGACGACGCTGATCGGGGCGCCGCCGTGCCGGTAGCGCCCGGCCAGTCCGCCGGCGAGCCGGCCGACGACGTCCGCGCGGCGGTGGTACGCCTTTTCCGTGACGGTCAGCGTCACGACCGGGACCTCCTCCGAACGGAGCAGGTCCCGCAGCCGCGCGCCGTCCGCGCGCATCAGCAGCGCCTCGACGATCGCACCGGCCACCCGCGGACGCAGCGGGCCGGGCGCCCGGTCGGTCACCGTGTACAGGCAGTCCTGCGCGCGCATCGCCTCGACCGTGGCCGCCGAGCGCGGGGCGACGGCCGCGATGCCCCACGGCTCGCCCGAGCGCGCCGCGGCTTCCTCGGTGGAGAGGGCCTGGTGCGCCCGGTGGAACGCGCCGAGACCGACGTGCACGATACGCGGCCGCAGCAGGCGCGGATCGACGCGGGGCCGCCGCGCCTCATCGACGCGGTCCAAGGTGGCCAGGCTGAGCTCGGCGTAGCCCATGTACTCCTGAATACCAAAACTCGGCACGGTCATGCCGAGGGGCCGCCCCGGCCGCGCCCGGCCGGTCGGATCCGCAGGTCATGGCGTCAGGCGGCATGCAGCGGGCATGTACCGGGGTGGGGGACAGCGAGGGGGCACGTCCATGAGCGCGTGGACTTTCGAGGGGCAACCGGAGGCGTTGGGAGAGACGATCACGCTGGTGGAAGGCGGTTCGTTCTGCCTGTGCCAGCGTGGCGGCGACATCATCCACGGCGCCGCGCAGGGTGTCTACTATGCCGACACCCGGCTGTTGTCGCGGTGGGTGCTGAAGGTGGACGACTATCCCGTGGAGCCGCTGCAGACGATCTCGGCCGCGCCGTATCATGCCACGTTCGTGGGCAAGGCCCGGCCGCGGCCGGGCACCGTGGAGAGCACGTTGCTGGTCGTGCGAGACCGCTACGTCGGCGGCGGGCTGCGCGAGGACCTGGTGCTGCGCAACATGTCGGAGGAGCCGGCGGGGTGCGTGGTGACCGTCCAGGTGGGCGCGGACGTGGCCGATCTGTTCGAGGTGAAGGCCGAGCGGGTCCGGCCGGTCCCCGATGTGGAGATGACCCCCACCGAGTCGGGGCTGGAGGTGTTGTCGGCCAGCCGGGCGCGGGGCGCGCGGATCGTGGTCGAGCCGCCGGGCACGCCGGTGGTGGCGACGCCGGGGCTGCTCACCTTCCAGGCGGTGGTTCCCCCTCGTGCGGAGTGGCGGACGAAGCTCGTGGTCAATCCGATCATCGAGGGTGTGGAGACCTCCGCGTGGTTCCCCGCGGACCACTCCATCGAGCATGCCGAGCCGGCCCGCCGCCTGGCCGCGTGGACCCGCGAGAGCCCGGTCCTGACCAGCACCAACGCCGACCTCGTCCAGGTCATGCGCCGCTCCAGGCAGGACCTGGGCAGCCTGCGGCTGTTCGACCGGCACCATCCGCAGGAGCCGCCCGCGATCGCCGCCGGGGCGCCGTGGTTCATGACCTTGTTCGGCCGCGACTCGCTGCTGACCTCCTGGATGTCGCTGCCGCTCGACCAGTCGATGGCGCTGGGCACGATGCGGCGGCTGGCCCGGCTGCAGGGCACCAAGGTCGATCCCCTCTCCGAGGAGGAGCCGGGGAAGATCCTGCACGAGCTGCGCTACGGCGTGCAGGACGGCGCGTCCCCGTACGGCGGCCAGGCCTACTACGGCTCGGTCGACGCGACGCCCCTGTTCGTCATGCTGCTCGGCGAGCTGCGCCGGTGGGGCCTGCACGCCGAGGCCGTCGAGGAACTGCTGCCCCATGCCGACGCCGCGCTGACCTGGATCGAGGAGTACGGCGGACCCGACGGGCTCCTGTGGTACCGCCGCAAGACCGACCGCGGGTTGATCAACCAGGGGTGGAAGGACTCCTTCGACGGCATCACCTTCAGCGACGGGACCATCGCCCGCCCGCCCATCGCCCTGGCCGAAGCGCAGGGGTACGTCTACGCCGCCTACCTCGCGCGCGCCCATTTCGCTCATGAGCAGGGCGACGAGGCGATGGAACGACGTTGCGTGGAGCGGGCCATGGCGATCAGGCGAGCCTTCAACGAGCGCTTCTGGCTTCCGGACGCCGGCTACTACGCGATGGGCCTGGACAGGCGGGGGAGGCCCATCGACGGCCTCGGCTCCAACATGGGCCACTGCCTGTGGAGCGGCATCGTGGACGAGGCCAGGGCGGCCTCCGTGGCGGAGCATCTGCTGTCGGATGAGATGTTCACCGGCTACGGGGTGCGCACCCTGGCCACGTCGATGGGGGCCTACAACCCGATGAGCTACCACAACGGCTCGGTGTGGCCCCACGACAACGCGATCATCGCGGCCGGGCTGATGCGGTACGGCTTCATCGAGGAGGCCCAGCGGATCGCGATGGGGTTGCTGGCTGTCGGGCAGGCGTTCGGCGGCCGGTTGCCGGAGCTGTTCTGCGGGTTCGACCGGGCAGAGTTCTTCGAGCCCATCCCGTACCCGACGTCCTGCTCGCCGCAGGCCTGGGCCGCCGCCGCGCCCATCCACCTGCTGCGTACCCTGCTGCGGCTGGACCCCTGGGTGCCGTACGGGAAGATCTGGATCGTCCCGGCGCTGCCGGACGGCTTCGGCGAGCTCGAGATCAGGGACCTGCCCGTGGCGGGCGCCCGGCTCACCGTCAGCGTCGGGAGGGACGGGCGGACGGCCGTCGTGTCCGGCGTGCCGGAGGGCATCGAACTGCTCACCGAACCCCGCTCGCCCACCAGCGGCGCCGGCGTTGCCGATCGCACCTACGGGCTGGCGACGCCATGACCGCCGCCGACGGGCGCCTGGAGAGGGCCCAGCAGAGCCGGCGGCCGGGCGGCCGGCTGCGCATCACCATGATCGCCCCGCCCTGGCAGGACGTGCCGCCCCGGGCGTACGGCGGCATCGAGGAGATGCTGGCCGGCCTGATCGGCGGGCTGGACCGGCGTGGGCACGAGGTCACCCTCATCGGCGCCGGCCACACCACGGCGCCGGCGAGGTTCCTGCCCACCTACGCGCGGCCGCCGTCCGAGCGGATCGGCGACCCGCTGCCCGAGCTGCTGCACGCCGCCCGCGCCCGGCGGCTGCTGGCCGGACTGGACGCCGACATCGTGCACGATCACTCGCTGGCCGGCCCCCTGACCGCGGCCTGCCGCGCCGTGCCGACCGTCGTCACCTGCCACGGCCCCGCGGACGGAGAGCTGGGAGAGTGCTACCGGGAGCTGGGCGCCGACATCTGTCTGGTGGCCATTTCCGAGGCCCAGCGCCGGCACGCGCCCGACCTCGGCTGGGTCGCTACCGTGCACAACGCGCTCGACGTCGACACCTACCCCTTCCAGCCCGGCAAGGAGGAGTGGGTGTTGTGGCTGGGCAGGTTCCACCCGTACAAGGGCGCCCATCTCGCCATCGACGCCGCCCGCGCGGCGGGCCGGCGCATCATCCTGGCCGGCAAGCTCACCGAGCCCGCCGAACACGCCTGCTTCGACGCCTACGTCCGGCCCCGGCTCGGCCCCGACGCCACCTACGTCGGCGAGGCCGACGCCGCCCGCAAACGCGAGCTGCTCGCCGCCGCCCGCTGCCTGCTGTTCCCCATCCAATGGGAGGAGCCGTTCGGCATGGTGCTCATCGAGGCGATGGCCTGCGGCACGCCCGTCGTGGCGCTCGGCAGAGGCGCGGTGCCGGAGGTCGTGGCCGACGGCCGCACCGGCTACGTCCTGCAGACCGTCGCCGAGCTGCCCGAGGCGATCGAGTCGATCGAGCGCATCGACCCGCACGCGTGCAGGAAGCACGTGGAGCAGTGCTTCAGCGCCGAGATCATGGCCGCGGCCTACGAACAGGTGTACCGGCAGGTCCTGCGATCCGGCCCTGCCCCGGCCGCAGGGGGAGTCGTCAGCGTTTCCTGACGGCGAAGGCGTTTCCCGCGGATGAGATCCAGGTCACTTTTCCACTGCGGATGTCACATCTCGACCCCTTTGCGGGCTCAAGGCAGCAGTCACACAGAGAGGGGGCCGGTGATGCCCGATGCCACCCAGGTGTTCGCCGACCATCGTGAGCTGCTGTTCTCCATCGTCTACAACATGCTCGGCAGCGTCGCCGACACCGAGGACGTGCTGCAGGAGACCTGGCTGTCCTGGTCGTCGGCGAGCCGGGAGCGCGTCGACCACCCGCGTGCCTACCTGGTGCGCATCGCCGTCAACCAGGCTCTCGCCCAGCAGTCGGCCCTGCGCCGGCGCCGCGAGACCTACGTCGGGCCCTGGCTGCCCGAACCCCTCGTCACCGCGGCCGACGCCGCCGACCACGCGGTGCGCGCGGACACGCTCTCGCTCGCGCTGCTGGTGGTGCTGGAAACGCTGACGCCGCTGGAGCGGGCGGTGTTCATCCTGCATGAGGTGTTCGCCTACCAGCACACCGAGATCGCCGCCATGATCGACCGCAGCCCCGCCGCCGTGCGCCAGCTCGCCCACCGGGCCCGCGAACACGTCCAGGCCCGCCGCCCCCGCACTCAGGTCGACGTGCACCTCCAGAAGCAGGTCACCGAGCGGTTCGTGGCCGCCGCCTTCGGCGGCGACCTCCAGGCGCTCATGGAACTCCTGGCGCCCGACGTGACGCTGTGGTCCGACGGCGGCGGCAAGTCGGACGCCGGCGGCCCGCGTCCCATCCGGGGCCGCGACAAGGTCGCCCGCGTGCTCGTTTCCAGCGCCGCCGAGACTCGTGACGGCCTCGACCTCCAATACAGCCAGGTCAACGGCGATCCCTGCGCGGTGCTGTTCGTGGAGAACGCCCCGTACGCGGTCATGGTCGTCGACCTGAACTCCGACGGCTCTCAGGTCCGCGACATCTACACCGTCAGCAATCCCGACAAGCTTGCCCACGTCCCCGAAAGGTCCGCCGAATGATCATCAGATCCAGCCTTCCTCCCAGGCCCGGTGGGCGGCCGCGTGGCGGGAGCTGACGCCGAGCTTGGCCATGGCCGCCGACAGGTAGTTGCGTACCGTGCCCGGCGCCAGATGGACCTGGGCGGCGATCTCCCTGACCGAGGCGCCCGTCCGTGAGGCCCGCAGCACCTCCAGCTCCCGGTCGCTGAGCGGGCAGTCGTCCGCGGTCAGCGCGGAGGCGGCGATGTCGGGATCGACGTACCGTCGTCCGGCCGCGACGTCGCGGATGATCTCCGCGAGCCTGGTGGCGGGTGTGGTCTTGGGCACGAACCCGCTCACCCCCGCCGCCAGCGCGCGGCGCAACACTCCCGGCCGGGCGTGCCGCGTGACCAGGATGATCTTGATGGACGACTCCGCCCTGATCTCCTCGGCGGCCCGCAGGCCGTCGGCCGGCGGCATCTCCAGGTCCAGCACGGCGATGTCGGGCTGGTGCGCGCGGGCCAGGCGCACGGCGTCGGTGGAGGTGGCCGCCTCGGCGGCCACGGTCAGGTCCTCCTCCAGCTCCAGCAGCGCCGCCAGTGCGCCCCTGATCAGGTCCTCATCGTCGGCGATCAGCAGCCGGATCATCGTGCCCCCACCGGCAGGGTGGCGGTCACGACGAAGTCGTCGCCGTCATGCCGCCAGGTCAGCTCGCCGCCCGCGGCCCGCAGCCGCTCAGCGAGGGCATGGAGGCCGGTGCCCAGACCGGGACCGGCGTCTCCATCGACGCCGGCCCTGGCCCCGCCGCCGGTGGCCGGACCGGGGCTGGTACGCGGACCGGGCGCGCCGTCGTTGCCGATCCGCAGGCAGGCCAGGCCGCCGGTGATCCGGTAGGCGATCTCCGCGTGCCGGGCGCGGCTGTGGCGCAGCACGTTGGTGGTGGCCTCCCGCATCACCAGGCCCAGCAGATGCCTGCCCGGCTCGGGAAGGACGCCGGAAGCGGCGGCGGGGTCGAGCTCCATCCGGGCGTCGATGCCGGCCGCGGCGAGCACTCCGGCCGCGTTCGCGATCTCCTCCTCCAGCGTGACCCGGCGGTAACCCTGGACGACGGCGCGGGTGTCGCGCAGCGCGTCCGTCGCCAGCCGCCGCACCTGCGTCATCTCCTCGGCCGCCCGAGCCGGGTCGGCCGGCGCCAGCCGGGCCGCCAGCTCGCTCTTGAGCGCGATCACCTGCAGGTGGTGGCCTTGGATGTCGTGCAGGTCGGCGGCGAAGCGCAGCCGCTCGTCCTTGACCGCCAGCTCCGCCGACAACCGGCGGGCCGCGTTCAGCCGCTCCGCGACGTCCCACGCCCACAACATTCCGAGCATGACCCAGCCGGTGAAGACGACCAGCCCGGCCGGGAACGCCGCCGCGAACACGACCGCGTGCTCCGAGACCGCGGCCGTGACCCCGCCGAGGACCGCCGCGACCGCCGCCGCCGTGGCGATCAGCAGCCATCGGCGCCGAGCCGGCAAGAACATCGCGACGATCGAGATCATCATCGCCGGGCCGAACGACCACAGCCCGTAGTCCCGCAGGGCGAGCAGGATCCCGCCCAGCACCACCGCGCCCGCGCCCCCGGCCACCAGCCACCGCACCGCTGGCCGCCCGGCTGGGTCCTCGCCGCGCGAGTCGAGGTCGGCCCGCGGGAGGCGGCGGCTGATCGACACCGCGATGGCCGGCAACGCGACCGTCAGGGCGCCCACGGCGGCGAGCCGGGCCGCGACCGGCACCGCCGGGTCCGTGATCCGGCTCCTGACGCTGAAGATCAGGAAGAACGCGGTGACGCCGAAGAGACTCCACCACGTGTAGCGCCGGAAGTTGGTCAGCCCTGTCCCGGGATCGACCGGCAGGTCACGCACGGGGCCATTGTCGCAGCAATCCACCGCGCCGGCCCGCCGTCGCCGTACCCCGACCCGCTGATGACAAATGTCACGCGATCGTGTGACACGTCCACGCGTGGACGTGCGGTTTCGGCGCTACCGATGGGGTGTACGCGTCGGCGAGCCTGGAGTCGTCCATACCTCACCCCCGTATCAAGGAGGCCTTCCATGGAAGCCGCCACCACCGATCCCACCCCCAGGCGCTGGATCGGCGTACTCAAGGGCCGCTGGCCGGCCGCGGTCGCCATCGGACTGACGTTCCTGTCGTTGAGCAGCGGCAGCGGCCTGAGCGAGGAGGTGGAGAGCCTCGCGCAGGCTCTGCCCGCCCTGCCGCTGCTGTATCTCGTCGTCGCCAAGCTGCGCAGGCCCGAGCTGTCGTGGCCGCTGCTGGGCGTGGGCATGGTGATCATCGTCGGGGCGCGGCTGCTGGATCTTGTCGCGCCGTCCACGGTCCTGCTCGCCCTGGCGCTGGTCGTGCTGGTCTGGGGCGTGATCGACGGGCATCTGCGCCGACCCGGCGAATTCAGGCTCCAGGCGATCGGCATGATCGGGTTCGGCGCGCTGGCGCTGGCCGGGCTGGTCGTCGACCCGGAGGCAGGCCGTTACGTGGTGGCGGCGGGATGGTTGCTGCACGGCGTCTGGGACTTCGTGCACCTGCGCCGTGGCAAGGTGGTGGCCCGCTCCTACGCCGAGTGGTGCGGCGTGCTCGACGTGCTGATCGGGCTCGAGTTGATCTTCCTGGTGTGACGCGTGACGCTCAGCGATCAGGAGGTCGTCGTGGGCGAGGAACTCGGCGAGGAGCTCGGCGAGGGGGAGGAGGTCGGCGGCTGGCCGGGCCGGTGGTCGCCGTGCCAGCGGCCGCCCTTGCCGCGCCAGCCCTGCCCGTCGCGCAAGGCCGCCTCATGGATCGCGACGGCCGTGGCCGTGCCGCCGTCCACCTTGGCGGTGACCATGACCTTCTCCCCGGTCGTCACCGCGTCGACGCCCTCGCTGCCGCGGTTGATCCGGGTGTCTGCGTTGACCACGTACTCCTTGGTGTACCCGTCCTCGCTCTTGACCGTGATCGAGTCCTGGTCGACGGCCGTGACGTCGCCGTACTGGGAGGCGACGGTCACGTACGCGCCCGTGCCGTCCTTCACGACGTACTCGCCGTGAAGGGGCATACCGCCGAAGCCCATCTTGCGGCCCCAGCCACGGTCGCGTCCCGGTGCCTGGTCGGACGGCGTACCGGACGGGCTCGCCGACGGTGCGGCAGTGCCGGTGGCCGTGGGCGTTGGCGACGGCGACGGCGAGAAGGCCGCTGCGGCGGCGACGCCGGCGCCCGCGACGAGGACGACCGCGGTCGTGCCGGCCAGCAGCAGGGAACGGGGGAAGCGGCGCCTGGGCGGCTCGTTCCCCAGGGTTTCCGCGGTGCTGAATCCGTCCGGCTCAGAGCTCATGGTGTTCCTCCCCGATAGGTATGCAATGCGATAACAGTGCATCAAGCCGCCTAAGACCGCCGTAAATGCCGTTCGTCCCCAGATGTGCACTCTCCGTGCGGAACGGCCCACCCCATCGCCGCAGGACCGTCATGGGCCGCTAATCGTCAAGAGGGTCGTACAAGTCCAGGCCGCTGTGCTCGGTGAGCAGGGCGGGCGCGATGGCCTTCAGAGGCTGTTCGGTCCAGATGCATTTGCCGGTGGCGGTGTAGCGGGTGCCCCAGCGGTGGGAGATGGCGGACACCAGCTGGAGTCCGCGTCCGCCCTCGTCGGTTTCTGCGGCGCGGCGGATGCGGGGGGTGGTGAGGCTGCCGTCGGAGACCTCGCAGGTGAGGACGTCGCTGCGCAGCAGGCGAAGCTGAATGGGGCCCTTGGCGTGCCGGACGACGTTTCCGACCAGCTCGCTGGCCAGCAGTTCCGTGGTCGTCGACAGGGCGTCCAGGTTCCAGGCGCTGAGCTGGGCCCGGACGTGTTCGCGGGCCTGGCGCGCGGCCTTGGGGTGCTCGGGCAGCGGCCAGGAGGCCATGTCGTCGCCCGGCAGGGCGTGGGTGCGCGCGATCAGCAGGGCGGCGTCGTCGGTGGTGCCGTCCGTGGGCAGCAGGGTGGTGGTGAGTTTGTCGCACAGGGCTTCGAGGCATGCGGCGCAGCGAAGCCCCGTCGCGTCCGGAGCGGCGGCATGATCGCGGTGCGGGCACGCCGTGCCGGGCAGAGTCTCGCGGACGGCGCTGGTGAGGGCCTTGGCGAGATGAGCCATGCCCTGGTCGATGTCGAGAGTGGAGGATTCGACCAGGCCGTCGGTGTACAGCACCAGCAGACTGCCGTCGGGCAGGTCCAGTTCCACGGTGTCGAAGGGCGGGGTGGCGGCGCCGAGGGGCGAGTTCGGGTCGGCGTCGGGGAAGTGCACGCTGCCGTCCGGGTGGACGACGGCGGGCGGGGGATGGCCGGCGCGGGTGAGGACGCAGCCGCGGGTGGTGGGGTCGTAGACCAGGTACAGGCAGGTGGCGTAGAAGTCGTCGCCGAGGTCGCTGACCAGGTCGTTGAGGTGGGTGAGCAGTTCGTCGGGAGGCAGCTCCAGGTCGGCGAGGGTACGGACGGCGGTGCGCAGGCGGCCCATGGTGACGGCCTCGGACACGCCGTGCCCCATGACGTCGCCGATGACGATGGCGACCCGGTTCGCCGACAGCGGGATGACGTCGTACCAGTCGCCGCCCACCTCCATCTCTGTGCCGGCGGGCAGGTAGCGGGCCGCGGAGGTGACCGCGGGCAGCGGCGGCAGCTCGCGCGGGAGCAGGCCGCGCTGCAGTTCCTTGGCGCGCGTGTGCTCCCTGTCGTAGAGGCGGGCCCGTTCCATGGCCTGGGCGACCAGCCCGCTGAGCGCGGTGAGCAGGTTGCGCTCCTCGCCGGTGAACTGGCGGGGCTCGGCGAAGGAGACGACACAGCTGCCCACCGGGCGTCCGGAGGCGATCAGCGGCAGGAAGGCCCACGCCTTCTTGCCTCCCGCCGCGGGCAGGAAGGCCGTCTTCGGGTAGCGCTCGATGTACTCCTCGACCGAGGTGATGAACAGCGGGCTACGCTGACGCAGGACCTCCGCGATCGGGAGTCCCGAGCCGGCCGGTATCCGGGAGATCCGCTCGATGAACTCCGCGGAGTATCCGGTGAACCCGACCGGCCGCAGGTGGTCGCCCTCCCGGAAGGCGAGCATCAGTCCGGCGGCGCCGAACGACGGCAGGATGTGATCGGCGGTGGCGTCCACCACGTCCTGCACCGTGACCGCCTCGGCCAGCGCCCTGGTCAACTGGCTGATGCGGGAGGCCCGCTCGGTGGCCGCGCGCTCGGAGTTGTGCGCCTGCGGACCGGTGACCGTCCCCAATGCCTCGTGTGTCCGGGTGACGTCCCACAGGGTGCCGACCATGCGTGCCGGTTCACCGTTCTCATCGACGACCAATCGGCCGCGGACCCGTACCCAGCCGGTCGTCCCGTCCGGGCGGCACACCCGATATTCGGTGCTGTACATCCGTCCCAGGCGGATCGCCTCGTCGATATCGGCCAGCACCCACGGCAGATCGTCAGGGTGGACGGCGCCCAACCAGGTCTCGATCCGGCTGTCGAAGGTCTCAGGAGCGATGCCGAACGCGGTGAGCGTCGCGTCGTTCCAGGTGACGTCACCGGTCCGGATGTCCCAGTCCCAGGTGCCGACCGCCGGCAGATCCTGCGGGAGACGCGAGCCAGTGGGCTGTTCCTGGCTCCCCGGGAGGCTCGAAACAGGCGGAGGTCCGGAGGGCTTGCTCAGGCGTTCGCCGGCCCATCGGCCCAGCATGTCGAGAAAGGCTCGTTGCCCGGCCGACGGCTCCTGCGAGGAGAGCGTCACGACCGACAACGTGCCGACCGGCCGGCCCGGGCCGAGCAGCGGGACCGCCGCCATCGCCGTACCGGCCGGCCACGCCCGGGACTCGCCCGCCGTCGCGTCAGGTTCGCGCATGCCAGGGACGAGGTTCGCCAAGGGCGCCCACACGAACGCACTGTCCCGGAACGCGCGCGCCGGGGCGAGCGGGCCGCTTCCGTCAATACGCTCCCATTCCTGGGCGAAGGCCGGAGGCAGGCCGCTGGTCACCACCAGGCGCAGCCCGCCGCCGAGGCCGGGACGGCCCAGGTGCACCATGCCGCCCAGCCCGGCAAGATCGGCCACCGCCTGCTGGATCGCGAACCGCAGGAGCTCGATCCCCCACAGATCGTCACCCACCCCGGACAGCAGCCGTTGCCGCTCCTCCGAGATCCGGCCCGCCCCTGTGAACCGCGGACCGGGCGCATGCTGGTCGTCGCCCATCCCCATCCCCTGCCCTTCACCACGTCGCCAGGGTCGTCACCAGGGTCAAGATGGGGGAATATGTACACAGTATAGCTACAGAGCGCACACAGACCATCGCTCGACTCGCACGGGGGAGCACGGCCGGCGCGCCGAACTCGCCACGCTGACCGGCCACACCGGCTCGGTCCATGCGGTCGCCTCCAGCCCGGACGGCAAGGCGCCGGCCGCCGCGTCCAAGCCCGCCATCCGGACGGCCCGTCACGCCATCGAAGAGACGGACCTCGCCCGCGGTTGGCTAAACTTGTACGGTTCGTTGTCTTGAACTATTCGCGTTTATGCCTATAGGTTTGGCCCATGACCGCACCCCAGACCCCGAGCGCCGCCGAGGAGCTGCGCGGGGCAGGCCTGCGGGTGACGGCCGCCCGCGTCGCGCTGCTCGACACCGTCCGGCAGGGTGACCACCTCGACGTCGAGGCGATCGCCTCCGGGGTGCGCGATCGCGTAGGCCACGTCTCCCTCCAAGCCGTGTACGAGGCCCTCCACGCACTCACCGCGGCGGGACTCCTGCGCCGCATCGAACCGCAGGGCAGCCCGGCCCGGTTCGAGGGACGCGTCGGCGACAACCACCACCACGCCGTGTGCCGGTCGTGCGGTGTCGTCGCCGACGTCGACTGCGCGGTCGGCGAGGCGCCCTGCCTGACGGCGTCCAACGACCAAGGTTTCGTGATCGACGAGGCCGAGGTCATCTACTGGGGCCTGTGCCCCGACTGTTCCAGCGCCCGCAATCTCCTGAGCACCGATATCGCATAGTCCGGAAGGATTCCCATGGCTGAGAACCCTGATGCAATCGTCACAGACGCGAAGACTGAGGGCGAAGGCGGCTGCCCGGTCGCGCACACGCGCGCCCCGCACCCGACTCAGGGTGGCGGAAACCGCCAGTGGTGGCCGGAACGGCTCAACCTGAAGATCCTCGCCAAGAACCCCGCCGTGGCCAACCCCCTCGGCGAGGAGTTCGACTACGCCGAGGCGTTCAAGAGCCTCGACCTCGCCGCCGTCAAGCAGGACATCCTGGAGGTGCTGACGACCTCGCAGGACTGGTGGCCGGCCGACTTCGGCCACTACGGCCCGTTCATGATCCGGATGGCGTGGCACAGCGCCGGCACCTACCGGATCAGCGACGGCCGCGGCGGCGCCGGGGCCGGCCAGCAGCGCTTCGCGCCCCTCAACAGCTGGCCGGACAACGGCAACCTCGACAAGGCCCGCCGCCTGCTGTGGCCGGTCAAGAAGAAGTACGGCCAGAAGATCTCCTGGGCCGACCTCATGATCCTCACCGGCAACGTCGCCCTGGAGTCGATGGGCTTCAAGACCTTCGGCTTCGCCGGCGGCCGCGCGGACGTCTGGGAGCCCGACGAGGACGTCTACTGGGGTCCCGAGACCACCTGGCTCGGCGACGAGCGCTACACCGGCGACCGTGAGCTGGAAAACCCGCTCGGCGCCGTTCAGATGGGCCTCATCTACGTCAACCCGGAGGGCCCGAACGGCAACCCCGACCCGATCGCCGCGGCCCGCGACATCCGTGAGACGTTCCACCGGATGGCGATGAACGACGAGGAGACGGCCGCCCTGATCGTGGGCGGTCACACCTTCGGCAAGACCCACGGCGCGGGCCCGGCCGAGCACGTCGGCCCCGACCCCGAGGCCGCCCCGATCGAGGCGCAGGGTCTCGGCTGGAGCAACACGTTCGGCACCGGCAAGGGCGCCGACGCGATCACCAGCGGTCTCGAGGGCATCTGGACGAACACCCCGATCACGTGGGACAACAGCTTCCTCGAGATTCTCTACGGCTACGAGTGGGAGCTGTTCAAGAGCCCCGCGGGCGCCTACCAGTGGCGGCCGAAGGACGGCGCCGGGGCGGGCACCGTCCCCGACGCCCACGACCCGTCGAAGCGCGTGGCCCCGACGATGCTGACGACCGACCTCTCGCTCCGGTTCGACCCGATCTACGAGCAGATCACGCGGCGCTGGCTGGAGCACCCCGACGAGCTGGCGGACGCCTTCGCCCGCGCGTGGTTCAAGCTGACCCACCGCGACATGGGCCCGATCGTGCGCTACCTCGGCCCGGAGGTCCCGGCCGAGACGCTGCTGTGGCAGGACCCCCTTCCCGCGGTGACGCACGAGCTCATCGACGCTGAGGACGTCGCCGCCCTCAAAGGCCAGATCCTCGCCTCGGGCCTGTCGGTGTCCCAGCTCGTGTCGACGGCGTGGGCGTCGGCCTCGTCCTTCCGCGGCAGCGACAAGCGGGGCGGCGCCAACGGCGCGCGCATCCGCCTCCAGCCGCAGAGCGGGTGGGAGGTCAACGACCCCGACCGGCTGGCGACGGTGCTGGGCACCCTGGAGGGCATCCAGAAGGCCTTCAACGGCGCCCAGACCGGCGGCAAGCAGGTCTCGCTCGCCGACGTCATCGTGCTCGCCGGCTGCGCGGCCGTCGAGAAGGCCGCCAAGGACGCCGGCTCCGACGTCCAGGTGCCCTTCACGCCGGGTCGTGCGGACGCCTCGCAGGAGCAGACCGACGTGGAGTCGTTCGCCGCGCTCGAGCCGGCCGCCGACGGGTTCCGCAACTACCTCGGCAAGGGCAACCGGCTGCCGGCCGAATACCTGCTGCTCGACCGGGCGAACCTGCTGACCCTGAGCGCCCCCGAGATGACGGTCCTCATCGGTGGCCTGCGCGTCCTGGGCGCGAACTACCAGCAGTCGCCACTCGGCGCCTTCACCACGACCCCCGGGTCGCTGACCAACGACTTCTTCGTCAACCTGCTCGACCTGGGCACGACGTGGAAGGCGGTGTCGGAGGACGCGAACACCTTCGAGGGTCGCGACAGCGCCACGGGCGAGGTCAAGTGGACCGGCAGCCGCGCCGACCTCGTCTTCGGATCGAACTCCGAGCTGCGCGCGCTCGCCGAGGTCTACGCGAGCGACGACGCGAAGGAGAAGTTCGTGACCGACTTCGTCGCGGCGTGGGACAAGGTGATGAACCTCGACCGGTTCGACCTTCGCTGAGCATCACGCCCGGGCCGGCCGCGAGGCCGGCCCGGGCGTTTTCGCGAAATAAACAAGTGTTGAGATTTGCCCCCGGTCCTCCTAGCCTGAAGGCGACAGGTCAGCGGACATGACAGGGGACGTCGACATGCTCAAGGTCATCGGCGCGGGTCTTCCGCGCACCGGCACCACCTCGACCAAGGCCGCCCTGGAACGGCTGGGTTTCGACCCCTGCTACCACATGGCCGAGGTGATGACCCACCCCGACCATGTCGACCGGTGGCTGTCGGTGGCCGCCGGCGAAGTGAAGACGCGCGAAGACTGGAGCCGGGTGTTCGCGGGCTACCAGGCGACCCAGGACTGGCCCGCCAGCCACTACTGGCGGGAACTGGCCGACGCCTTCCCCGAGGCGAAGATCGTGCTCACCGTACGCGACCCGCGCAAGTGGTATCCGAGCGTGCGGATGCTCCTGTCCGGTGAGAACCGCCCGGACCTGTCGGCGGAGCTGCCCGCGGACCTGCCCGAGGCCGTCCGCCAGATCTTCGCCTCCATGGAGCGGATGCGGCCGGCGATGGACCAGATCGGCCAGGCCTACTTCGGCTCCGACTGGCACTTCGGGGGAGACATGGTGGACGAGGACGCGGCCGTGGCGGTGTTCGAGCGGCACGTGGCGGCGGTGAAGGAAGGCGTTCCCGAGCAGCGGCTGCTGGTGTTCGACGTGCGGGAGGGGTGGGAGCCGCTGTGCGCCTTCCTCGGCGTGGACGTGCCCGCTGGGGAGCCGTTCCCGCATCTGAATGACGCCGAGTCGATGCGGCAGGCGTTCGAGCGGATGCAGGAGGGCGACATGTCGGCGTTCCCGTTCGGCGAGCCCGGCCACTGACAGGCCGGGGCCGGGCGCGCTCGGCGGTAGCATCGGCCTGCACGGGAGAGGTGACCAGCAGTGACCAGTGCCGCCGAGCAGGCCGGGGGCCCGGAGCGCAAGGGCGAGCGCACCCGCCGCCGCATCCTGCAAGCGGCGCGGCGGGTGTTCGGGAGAGTGGGCTACGACCGCGCCACCGTCCGTGCCATCGCCGCCGAGGCGCACGTGGACAAGTCCTCGGTGATCCAATACTTCGGAACCAAGCAGCAGCTCTTCCGCGAGGCCGTCGCCTTCGACCTGGAGGTCGACGCGCTCACCGTGGGGGGTGATCCGGCCGCCTCGGCGGAAAACTACCTGCGTGCCATGCTCCAGCGCTGGGCCGCCGACCCCGACAGCCCCATGGCCGTGCTCCTGCGCACCAGCCTGACCAGCGAGGAGGCCGCCGAGCTGCTGCGCAGGCACGTCACCACCGAGGCCATCGACCGGATCGCCCGGCGCCTGGAGGGGCCGGATCCGCGGCTGCGGGCGGCGCTGGCCGGGGCGATCATGTTCGGCATCACCACCCACCGCTGCGTCCTGCGCACTCCGGACCTGGCCGGCGCTCCGCTGGAGGACATCCTCCGCCTGGCCACACCGCTGATCCGCGTCCTTCTCGCGCCGCCGGAAAACCCGGGCGCCTGACAGGACCTGCGGCGCCGAGGTCAGGCACCCGCCGCCCACCGCAGGCGTACGGAGCCGAACAGGCCGGTGACGCGCTGGCCGGGGAAGACGAAGTGCGTCGGGCTGACCTCGTCCAGGTAGGGGCCGAGGGTGCCGAGCACGAGGATCTCGACCGTATTGTCCCCGCTGTCCAGGCGGACGTCGAAGGTGTAGGGCGAGCACACCCGGATGCCGCACGGCCGCCCGTTCACCGTCACCTCCGCGGTGCCGCGTACTCTGCCGAGATCGAGGAGGCCGGGCCCGGCCGCGGCGGTGACCGTGGTGCGGTAGCGGACGCCGCCGCTGTAGCCGGCCAGCCCGCGTTCCTCCCAGTCCCCGAGCCGCATCCGGCCGGGACCGCAGGTGAAGCGCACCGGACCGGCGAGCGCCGCGCCTGACTGCGCGCCGGGCGCCGTCGTCACCTCCAGTTCGGTGCCGCCGGCGATCCGGACCGTGGCGCCGGATGCCGCGTCCACCTCGATCCCGGTCACTCCGGGCGGCGGATCCAGCAGGAAGCGCTCGGTTCCCGGCCGGGCGCCGGGCACGGCGAAGGTGGCGGGCAGCGCGGCGGGGTGCCCGTCGAGCCAGCCGGCCGCCGGAAGGGGGTGCGGCCGGGGGCGCAGGTACAACGCGGCGGGGTCGCCGTGCTGGCGGCGCCGTACCCGCGGGCGCGACGGCCAGTGCGGGCCCGAGACCACCAGCCCGTCCACCAGCACCCAGCCGTCCGACACCACCCGGATCGTGTTGTCGCCCCGCCGGAGCAGCCCGGAGACGTCGTAGCGGCGCACTCGCGGGATGTCGGCGTCCGCGTAGGGGTCGAAGCCGCCCTGCCTGCCCGCCTCCTCGCCGTTGACCAGCACGCGGCAAGGCGACGTCGAGGCCACCTGCAGCACCTCGTACGGCGGCGCCCCGAGGCGCACGGTCGTCTCCAGCAGCGAGCCGCCGATCCACTCCGGCCGGGCGGCGTCGGCGGGATCGGCGACCAGGCACGCGTAGGCGCGCAGGTCAAGCTCCTCGTCCGGGACGAGGAGCAGCTCCAGCACCTGCTCGCCGGGCGGGAGGGGCGAGCGCGAGACGGCGGCGTACCCGGCGTCGTCGAGCGGCTGCTCGGCGCCGTCCAGCCAGACGGTCTTGGCGGCGCCCGCACCCACCGCGAGCCATCCGCCACCGGGGGGCACGGTGAGCAGGCTGCGGAAGCGGGCCCGCTCGCCCGCCCGCACGCGGCCGAAGGCGAGGAACTCCGCCGGCACGTGGCCCTTCGGCCCCAGCGTGTCGCGGTGGATGGGGTCCTTGCGCAGCCCGCGCGAGGCCGACCACACCGAGGGCGTCCACGGGGCGTCCCCGATCCGCTGCTCGCCCCGCGGGCCGAAGGTGGCGTGCACGTGCTCGCCGCCGGGTGTGCGCAGCGTCCAGCGTTCGACGGTGGCGCTCGTGGTGCCGAAGTCCGCCCAGGTGTCGTCGAGGGTGGGCACGAGTTCGACGTCCCACTCCGCGCCGAGGTCGAGCTCGTGCCGGTAGGCGGGGGGCGGCGGCACGGGCTCGGCCTCGGTGCCGTCGAAGATCAGCAGCGCGGCCGGTCCGTCGTCGAACGGCACGACGACCTCCACGGCGTCGCCGTCCGCCCGGTACGGCAGCGCCCTCGGCTCGCCGCCGCCGAAGAGGTCCGCCAGCAGCGGCGTCCCCGAGACGCCCCGCACCGTGATCCGCATCTCGCGTGCGTACCTGCCGGGGTCGAAGTCGATGGCGGCGTCCAGCCAGCCCAGGTCGACGCCGCGCGCCTCGGGCCGGCCGACGCCGATCCTGCTGGCCATGGGGAACGCGGCGGTCAGGAACACCACCGTGGTGTCGCCGATCTCGCGGACCAGCGGCGGGACCGGCGCCTCCACCCGCCGCTCGAGCCCCGCCAGCGCCTGCCCGAGCTGCTCGCTCGACGGCGCGAACACCGCGCCGCCGCCGCTCGCGAAGCGGGCGCGCAGCCGCGGTGAGTCCGGCAGCGCGGCCACGGCGACCAGCAGCCCGCCGGCCGCGGCGAACGCGTCGAGGCGGGCGGCGACGTCCTCGTCGATGGCCGTGACGGCGGGCAGGACGATGGCCCGGTAGGCCTCGGTGGAGACGGCCAGCCGCCCGCCGGCCACGTCCGCGCGCCGCACAGAGTCCTCGTCGATCACGTCGGCGTCGAGACAGAGCCGGTCAAGGGCGCCGGGTGCGGCCGCGAACCAGGCCATGTCGCCCACGATCTCCCGGTAGACGCGCTGGGCCCGCGCCGCCGCGCCGTCCGGCTCGGCGGGCCGGTCCGCGGGCGTGCCCGCCCGCGCGGTCGTGGCGGGCAGCAGGACGGCGACGTCGCAGGCGTGCCGCCCCAGCGACAAGGCGGCGCACAGGCGGGTGACCGCGTCGGCGAAGACCCGGTGGTGCCGCCAGTACGGCTGGCGCCAGTCGGTGGACGGCGGCGCCCACTCCCACCAGCCGCGCCTGGTGGTGTAGTAGACGGCATGCGGGTTGTACAGGGTGGCGCCGGCCCGCAGCCAGGGCAGCAGCCAGTCGAAGGTCTCCTCCAGCGTGCCGCCCCACCCGCTGGAGTGAAACGCCTCGATCCAGGTGCGCGGCCTGCCGTAGAGGTGGGCGAGGGAAGAGTGCAGGCGCGCGTCCCCGTGGTGGTCGGAGCCCGGCGCGCTGAACCAGCGGTGGGTCCGCGCGTAGTCGGCGTAGAGCCGCACCCCGTCGACCGGATGGCCGGCCCGGGCCGGATCCTGCTGGTCGCAGCCGTGGAGCAGGCCGTGGCGCCGGTGCCAGTCCGCAAGCGGCCGGAAGAACGCCTCCTCGGCCAGCTCGGCGCGGGTGAGCTGGTACGCCTCCCAGTCGGGGTCACCGATCGAGAACGGCCCGCCGCGCCTGGCCGCGTACTCCTCGGCGAACGTGGCCGACCAGGTGGGCAGGGTCGGCAGCTCATCCTGGAACGACCCCGCGATCACCCGGCCGAACCAATGCCCGAGGCGGCGCTCGAACTCCCCGTGCACCCGGTCGAGCAGCACGGCGCAGGCAGTCGGGGACAGGTAGTCGAAACCGCGGCTGGAGACCGACCCGTCGGCCGCCAGCCACTGCCCGGCGAACTCCGGATGCTCCTGGACGAGGCGGGCCTGCAGGCCGGCGCCGGAGAAGCCGAGCTGGTCGTAGAACCACAGGAAGGCGCCCAGTTCGAAGGCGTCGCCGCAGACCCCGTCCAGCAGCTCCCACCACGCCTCGGACAGGAACGGCGGGTCGTCGGCGTCCGAGCCGAACAGCGGCCCCGACGGCGCGAGGTTGAGGATGACGAGGTTACGGACGCCCCCTTCGACCAGGCGCTCCATCTGCCAGCGCAGCCGGTCGCGGCGCAGCGGCTCACCGCTCCACCACCAGATGGCCGCCGGCGAGTGCGAGGCGGGCGGCTCGCGGAGCACATCCCGGAGGTTCATCCCTTCAGCCCGCTCGAGAACCCCTTGATCACGTAGCGCTGCAGCGCCAGGAACACCACCACGATGGGCAGCGCGCCCAGCACGAGCCCGGCGAAGACCAGGCCGTGGTCGGAGACGTACTGGCCGACGAAGGCGAAGACGCTGACCGGGACCGTCTCGAAACCGGAGCCGCCGAGGTACAGCAGCGGGGTGAAGAAGTCGTTCCAGATGAACACCGCGTTGAGGATCAGCACGGTGCCGGTGATCGGCCGCAGCAGCGGGAAGACCACCCGGGTGAACGCCGTCAGGTGCGAGGCGCCGTCGATCTGGGCGGCGCTGGCGTACTCGCCGGGCAGCGCGCGGATGAAGCCGGTGTAGAGGAAGACGGTGAAAGGGAGCTGGATGCCGGTGTAGAAGAGGATCATCCCGGCGTGCGTGCCGATCAGCCCGAGGTCGGTGACCAGCTGGTAGAGCGGGATCATGCCGAGCTGGAAGGGCAGCACGATGCCGAGCAGGAACAGGATGTACAGGCCGTAGCCGAGCCGGGTCTGCACCCGGGCCAGGAAGTAGGCGGCGAACGAGCCGAGCGCGATCAGCGCGATGAGGCTGACCACGGTGATCACCGTGCTGTTCACCAGGGACGGGCCGAGCGCCGCCGCCGTCCAGGCCTTGCCGAAATTGTCGAGCGTGGGCGGGTTGGGCAGGGCCAGCGGCGCCTGCGCGATCTGCGCGGGATCCTTCAGTGACAACGAGATCAGGCTGTAGACGGGGAAGAGGAACGCCACCGCCACCGCGATCATGACGATCTCCAGCAGGAACGTCCGTCTCACGCGGTCACCTCCCGGCGCCGCAGGTGGTAGACCTGCACCAGGGAGACGGCCGCCACGAACAGTCCCAGCACCAGCGCGATCGCGGTGCTGTAGCCGAACTTGCCGAACACGAACGCCTGCTTGTACAGCACCGTGGACAGCGTCTCGGTGGCGTAGCCGGGGCCGCCGTTCGTGGCCGCGAAGACCTGGTCGAACAGCTTGAGCCCGCCGATCGTGGAGAGCATCAGGTTGATCGTCACGGCGGGCGCGAGCAGCGGCCAGGTGACGTAGCGGAAGCGCTGGAAGGCGCCGGCGCCGTCGATCATCGCCGCCTCGTGCAGCTCCTTGGGCACGCCCTCCAGCCCGGCCAGGAAGATGACCATGGAGTAACCGGCGTACTGCCACACCACCATGCCCGCGATCGACCACAGCGCCACCGACGGGTCGCCGAGCCAGTCGACCTCCAGGCCCAGCAGCCCGTTGAGGCCGGCCGACGGGTCGGGGTTGTAGACGTACTTCCACAGGAAGGCCACCATCACGGGGCTGACGACCACGGGGGCGAAGAAGATCACCCGCAGCAGCGCCCGGCTCTTCAGCTTCGCGTGCACGCCGAGCGCCAGCAGCAGCCCGACGCCGTTCTGCACGATCACGATGGCCACGGTCAGCAGCAGCGTGTTGCCGATCGAGCCCATGGCCTGCTCGTCGCCGAGGAGCGTGCCGAAGTTGGCCAGCCCGACGAAGGACATGTCCTGGCCGATCCCGCTCCAGTCGGTGAAGGCGTACACGATGCCGCCGGCCGCGGGGTAGAGCACCACCAGCGCGTACACGACGAGAGCGGGCGCGGCGAACAGCCACGACGGCGAGGTGAGCCGGGAGCGCCGCCCGGCCGCGGCCGGGCGGGTGCGGGCTGGTTTGGTCGCGGTCACCAGGGTCACTTCCGGTAGGCCTCGTCCATCTTCGTCAGCGCCTCGTCGATCGTGGACTTGCCCGCGAGCAGCTCCTGGACGACCGCAAAGTGCACCGGCTGCACCTCGGCGTTGGGCCAGCGCTGATCCATGAACGGCACCGCCCTGTCCTTGGTGAACGGCAGGAACGACTCCACGGCCGGATCGATCGTGGACGAGGCGTCCTGGGTGAGCGGGATCGCGGAGATCGCCTTGGCCCAGGCGTTGATGTTCTCCTGCTTGCCGAGGAAGTCGATGAACGCCTTCGCCTCCTCGACGTTCTTGCCCTTGGCGGCGGCGCCGAGCCCGACGACGACGCCGGCCGGGATCCACACCGAGGCGGCGTCGTCGGCCCCCGGCACCGGGAACATCGACAGGTCATCGGGCGCGGAGGCGGACTTGCGGAAGTCGGGCAGCACCGCCGAGACCTGCACGGCCATGCCCGCCTTGCCGGTGGCCACCATGGAGATCTGCTGTTCGAACGTGGTGCCGTTCGGCTTGTCGTTGAAGAAGCCGCGCTTCTGCAACTCCAGGTACATCTCCATGGCCTGGCGCCAGCCCGACTCGGCGAAGGTGGTCTGCCCCGCGAGCTGCTTGTCGTCGAACGTGGGGTCCTTGGCGTAGACCGTCGAGGGCACCAGCGCGTACGTGATGAGCTGGGTGACCCACGGCGTCTGCGCGCCGAGCGCGATCGGCGCGACACCCGACTTCTTCAGCTTGTCGCAGACCGCCAGGAACTCGGTCCACGTCGTCGGCGGGGCGTCCACGCCCGCCTGCTCGAAGACCTTCTTGTTGTAGATGGCGCCGATCACCGACGACCCGGCGGAGAAGATGTAGGTCTTGCCGCCGAGCTGGAAGGCCGGTTTGAACCCTGCGGGGATCGTCTGGGTCCACGGCTGGGCCGACAGGTCCGCCAGCAGCCCGGCCTCGGCGATCTGGGTCATCGACATCGCGCTGCCGTTGCCCGGGTAGACCACGTGCAGATCGGGCGCGTTGCCCGCGCCGAGCTGGGTGCGCACCGAGGTCTGCACCTGGTCGGTGGGGGCGTAGGAGGCGGTGACCCGCACCGCGGGCTTGACCTTCTGGTAGGCGGCCAGCAGCTCGTCCATGGCGGACTTCTGATCGGCCACGCCGATGAACTTCAGCTCCGTCGCCGCGGCCCCGCCGCCGGTCGTGGCGGTGGTCTCCGGCTTGGTGGAGCACGCGGTGGCGGCCGCCGCGACCGCCAGGCCGCCCATCATGCGGAAGAACTGGCCGCGGCTCACGCGGGCGTCGCGCAGCAGGTCGGTCATGTCATGACTCCTCGGTCGTGCGGAAGAAGCGGTCCCCCGAGGCACCCGGCGGGTCTGCCCGCCGGGCAGGCGGACGGCGGCGGCCCTCCCACCTGCCCAGGCCGATGCGAACGTTTTAATCACGGTCATGCGACAGCGTTCGGAGCATGCCAGGCGACGGATTGTTAAATTAACAACAAGTTCTGTTAAATCGATGGATGGGGGGAGAGTATGAGTCGCCCAAGCGGAGTGTCAAGGGTAGGATTCGCGACCGTCCAGGCGAGGGTGGGAGCTCAGGTGAATTCGCGGCAGCACACCTCAAGCAGGTCCGCGCGGTGGCGGGACATGGCGGAGCTGATCGTGCGGCAGGGCTCGGCGACGGTGACGGAGCTCGCGGAGGGTTTCGCCGTGAGTGTGATGACCGTCCACCGCGACCTCGACGAGCTGGAGCGCCAGGGCATGGTGCGCAAGGTCCGTGGCGGTGCCACCGCTCAGGCGTCCAACATCTGGGAGAGCAACATCGCCTACCGCCTCCAGGCGCACACCGCGGCGAAGGACGCGATCGCGCGGGTGGTGGCGGGCATGATCGAGCCGGGCAGCTCCGTCATGCTGGACGACTCCACCACGGCGCTGGCCGTGGCCAGGCGGCTGAGCGCGATGGCGCCCCTGACCGTGGTGACCAACTTCCTGGAGGCGATCAGGCTGCTCGCCGGCACTCCCGACATCCGGCTCATCGCGCTCGGCGGCGAATATCACGCCACCCACGACTCCTTCCTCGGCCTCGGCTGCGTCGACGCGGCCGAGGCGGTGAGCACCGACGTGGTCGTGGTCTCCACCTCGGCGATCTCCGACCAGTACGCCTTCCATCAGGAGCAGGAGATCGTCCTGGTCAAGCGGGCGATGCTGCGCTCGGGCACGCGCCGCATCCTGGCCGTCGACGGCTCCAAGCTGGCGCGTATGGCCCTGCACCGGGTCGCGCCCCTCGACGATTTCGACGTCATCGTGGTCGACTCCGACGCCCCCGCCGAGATGCTGCAGCGGCTGCGTGACCGGCACCGGCACGTCGAGGTGGCACAGATGTAACACCGTGGCTCGTTATTTGTAACTTGACCCTTGTTAAGACTTTGGCTGCTTGCTACAAAGTGAGGGCTTTCGCCCTGCCCCCCGCACTGTGAGGAAGCAGCATGCCCGACCTCGCCCGCCGTTCCTTCTTCGGGCTCGGCGGCTCCGCACTGGCCCTCGCCTTCACCACCAACCTGGCCGATCCCTGGACCGCGCCGGCCACGGTCAAAGGCGACTACCCCTTCCAGCTGGGCGTCGCATCCGGGGACCCGCTGCCGGACCGGGTCATGTTATGGACCCGCCTGGCCGTCAAGCCGCTCGAACCCCTCGGCGG
Organism: Nonomuraea turcica; assembly: GCF_030718205.1. Lineage (GTDB taxonomy): Bacteria > Actinomycetota > Actinomycetes > Streptosporangiales > Streptosporangiaceae > Nonomuraea. The sequence continues at coordinate 109,173 of NZ_JAUZQF010000005.1, read as the reverse complement.
CATGCCGTACAACAAGATCGCGGTCGACTGGGAGATCGCGGAGGATGAGGCGTTCACCCGGCGCGCCCGGCACGGCACCGCCTGGGCCACCCCCGAGTACGGCCACTCGGTCCACGTGGACGCCAAAGGCCTGCGTCCCGGCCGTGAGTACTTCTACCGCTTCCGCACCGGCGGCCAGATCAGCCCGGTCGGCAGGACCAGGACGGCGCCCGCGCCGGGCAGCAGCCCCGAGAGCCTGAAGCTGGCCTTCGCCTCCTGCGCCCTGTGGCAGGACGGCTACTACACCGCCTACCGGCATCTCGCGGAAGAAGAGCCTGATGTGGTCTTCCACCTGGGCGACTACATCTACGAGTACGGCATCGTGCCCTCCGGCGGACTGCGGCAGACGCCGGTGCCCGAGCAGTTCAGGGTACAGTGCGACACCCTCGACCGCTTCCGCGTCCAGTACGGCCTCTACAAGAGCGACCCCGACCTGCAGGCCGCGCACCAGCGGGCGCCGTGGATCGTCACCTGGGACGACCACGAGGTGCTCGACAACTGGGCGGGCCCGCACGGGCCGGGCGGCGAGGTGAGCGAGCAGGACTACCTGGTCATCCGCGCCAACGCCTTCCGGGCCTACTGGGAGAACCTGCCCATCCGCGTGCCTGCCGTGCAGGGCCCCGACGCGCGGATCTACCGCAGGTTCACCTACGGCGATCTCGCCGAGTTCAACGTGCTCGACACCCGCCAGTACCGCGACGACCAGGTGTGCGGCGACGGCCAGCAGGTCGGCTGCGCCGAGCGCCTCGACCCCGCCCGGCAGATGCTCGGCGCCGAGCAGGAACGATGGCTGCTCGACGGCCTCGGCGCCTCGCGCGCCAAGTGGAACGTGCTGGCCCAGCAGATCGCCATGATCCAGCTCGACTTCGACGCCTCGCCCGCCCAGCGGCTCAGCATGGACCTCTGGGACGGATACAAGGCCGCCAAGGACCGCGTGCTGACCGGCATGGCCGAGCGCCGGGTCAGCAACCCCGTCGTGCTCACCGGGGACATCCACTACAACCTGGCGGGCGAGCTGAAGACGAACTTCGACGATCCCGCCTCGCCCACGGTCGGCGTGGAGTTCGTCGGCACCTCCGTCAGCAGCGGCGGCAACGGCAACGCCGCCGCCGGCCTGCCGCCCGGCGGCCGCGACGCCGTCAACCCGCATCTGCGTTTCTCCAGCTACCAGCGCGGCTACGTGTCCTGCCAGGTCACCAGGAGCCAGTGGCAGGCCGACTTCAAGGTCGTCCCCTACGTCGACCGGCCGGGCGCGCCGGTCTCCACCAGGGCCAGTCTCGTGACGCTCGACGGCGTTCCCGGCCTGAACGCGCTCTGACAGGAAGGAACGATCATGCGTCATCTCACCGCCGCGCTCGCCGTCGCCGGCGTCGCCGCCCTGCTGGCCGCGCCGGCCGCGGGAGCCACCCCCCGGCGGCAGGACCCCTCTCCCGCCGCCGAGCAGCCCGCGACGGTCCCTTCGGTACGGGTCAAACCGGGCACCTCCAAGGGCACCGGCGAGCTGACCCCCATCGCGGGCGCCGACCGGCTGCTCGCCCCGCTCGGCGTGGACGCCGCCTGCCCGGCCAAGATCGAGATCGGCCTGCGCAGCGACGCGAAGAAACCCGTCTACGCCGACCTGTTCGTGGAGATCGACCAGCCGCTGTCGGCCTCCCGCTCCATGCTGTCCAGCTACCTGCCGCCCGGCTACGAGCTCGGCGCGAAGCTGCTGGTCGCCGTCCCGCCCACCACCCCCGAGGGCGAGTACGGCCTGCGCCTGCGCGCCGGTCAGCGCACGCTGGCCGTGCCCGTCGAGGTCGTCACCCTGGACCGGCTCGACAACGGCGGCAACCTGGCGCTGCTGCGGCCGGTCACGGCCTCCTCCCAGCACACCAACGCCAATTACCCGCCGTGCAGCGTCGCCGACGGCGACACGAGCTCCAACGGCTGGGCCGGCGGCAACGGCTGGAACGACGCCACGGGCCGGACCTGGCCCGACACCGTGTCCGTCGCGCTCGGCGGCGCCAAGCAGGTCTCCCGCGTGGACCTGTACACCCTGAACACCGAACGCTACCCCGCCGCGACCTTCGGGCTGCGCGACTGGGACGTCCAGACCGGACTGAACGGCCAGTGGCAGACGGTCGCGCAGGTGCGCGGCAACGTCGCGGGCAGCGTGCGCTCCGACTTCGCGCCCGTCACCGCCGACGCCGTCCGCATCGTCGCGCTGGCCTCGAACGGCGCCAACGACTACACCCGCATCATCGAGGTCGAAGTCCGCTGACCGAAGGGAGACTCTCATGAGCACACTCACCCGCGGCACGCCGCCCCGCACCAAGGTGGGCCTGGTGGCAGGCGGGCTCGGAGCCTACTGGCCGCAGTTCCCCGACCTGCTGCCGCAGCTGGAGCGCTCCTCCGCCCGGGTCGCCGAGCGGATGACGGCACTGGACTGCGAGGTGGTGGACGTCGGCTTCATCTCCGACGCCCAGGAGGGCGCCGCGGCGGCCGAACGGCTGCGCGCGGCGGGCTGCGACCTCATCGTCGGGTTCCTCACCACGTACATGACCGCCACCATGCTCGTGCCGATCGCCCAGCGCAGCGGCGCGCCGGTGCTGCTGATCAACCTGCAGCCGACCGAGTCCATGGACCACGCCGCCTTCGACACCGGCCAGTGGCTGGCCTACTGCGGCGCCTGCCCGCTGCCGGAGATGGCCAACGCCTTCATGCGCTGCGGCGTCCCGTTCCGCTCGGTGTCCGGCTACCTCGAGGACGAGCGGGCCTGGGAGAAGATCGGCCGGTGGGTGCGCGCGGCGGGGGTCAGGGCGGCGCTGCGACGCGGCCGGCACGGCCTCATGGGCCACCTGTATCCGGGGATGCTGGACGTGGCCACCGACCTCACCTTGGTGAGCGCCAACTTCGGCGGGCACGTCGAGGTGCTCGAGTTCGACGACCTGCGGGTACGCGTGGAGAAGGTCACCGACGCCGAGACCGACGAGCGGACGAAGCTGGCCCGCGAGGTCTTCGAGCTGGCCGACACCGTCAACGAGGACGACCTGTCGTGGGCGGCCCGCGTCTCGGTCGGGCTCGACCGGCTCGTGGCCGACTTCGAGCTGGACAGCCTGGCCTACTACCACCGCGGGCTGGACGGGGAGATCCACGAGCGCCTCGGCGCCGGCATGATCCTCGGCGCGTCCCTGCTCACCGCCCGCGGGATCCCGGCGGCAGGCGAGTACGAGCTCCGCACCTCGCTCGCCATGCTGATCATGGACCGGCTCGGCGGCGGCGGCTCCTTCACCGAACTGCAGGCGCTCGACTTCGCCCGCGGCCACGTCGAGATGGGCCACGACGGGCCCGCCCATCTGGCGATCAGTTCGCGCCGGCCGCTCCTGCGCGGCCTCGGCGTCTACCACGGAAAGCGAGGCTGGGGCGTCTCGGTCGAGTTCGACGTGGCGCGCGGGCCGGTCACCGCGTTCGGCCTGCGGCAGCGTCACGACGGGGCCTTCGGCTTCGTCGTCTCGCAGGGGGAGGTGGTGGGCGGCCCGCTGCTGCAGATCGGCAACACCACCTCGCGGGTCGACTTCGGATGCGATCCCGGCGAGTGGACCGACGCCTGGAGCGCCAGCGGCATCTCCCACCATTGGGCACTCGGCACCGGACACCGCGTCGCCGACCTGCGGGCGGTCGCCGACCTGCTCGGGGCCGAGCTCGTGCACGTCCAGCCCTGACCCGCTGCGGTCAGCGCCGGACCACGCTCCCGCCGGGCCGGGCTCCCCGCTCGGCAAAGACCAGGAAATGATCACTGTCACCGGGCTACAGGGCGCAGCGGCCGGGGTAGGCCCACACGGGCAGAGCCCGTCACCGACGAGCGGGCGCGCAAGCTTGCTCGACGGGGGAGTCGCCGGTGAAAGTCGTCGTCGATCTGACGCGCTGCCAGGGCTACGGGCAGTGCGCCTTCCTCGCGCCGGACGTCTTCACCATGCGAGAAGAGGCGCTGCTGTACGACCTGGACCCCGGCGACGAGCGGCGCGAGCACGTGCTGCGGGCGGCCGCCGCCTGCCCGGTCCAGGCCATCCATCTCGACTGGGCGGCGACCCGGCACGCCGCCGAGCAGGCCGGCCCGCCCGCCCCGGGGCAGGGCGACGGCCGCATCGTCATCGTCGGGGCCTCGCTGGCCGGAGCCCGGGCCGCCGGTGTGCTCAGGAGGGAGGGCTTCGCCGGATCGCTGACCGTGATCGGCGACGAGCCCGACCAGCCCTACGACCGGCCTCCCCTGTCCAAACAGGTCCTCACCGGGCAGGTGCCGCCCGACCACACCATGCTGCCCCGCCTGCGCGAGGTCGAGGCCGAGTGGCTGTGGGGGACCCCGGCGACTGGGCTGGACGTGGCCGGCAAGCGGGTGCGGCTGGCCGACGGCCGCGAGATCGGTTTCGACCGGGTCCTGCTGGCCACCGGCACCCGCGCCCGGTCCTGGCCGAACGAGGCCGAGGCCGCGCTGGAGGGCGTGCACACGCTGCGCACCGTCGCGGACGCCGCCCGGCTGCGGCAGGCGCTGGCCGCCGGCCCGCGCCGGGTGCTCATCCTAGGCGCCGGGTTCACCGGCTCGGAGATCGCCTCCGTGTGCCGCGAACTGGACCTGCCGGTGACGGTCGTCGAACGCGGTCCCGCCCCGCTCGTCGGCGCGCTGGGCGGCGTGCTCGGCGACGTGGCGGCGCAGCTGCACCGCGAACACGGCGTGGACCTGCGGTGCCACACGACGGTCACGGCCCTGGAGGGCGACGCGGACGGGCGGCTGCGCGGCGCACGCCTGTCGGACGGCAGCACGGTGGAGGCCGACGTGGCCGTCGTCGCACTCGGCTCCATCCGCAACGTCGAATGGCTGCGGGACTCGGGCCTGGCCGCCGGCGTGTGGGGCGTGGCCTGCGACGCGGGCTGCCGCGCCGTGGACAGCAACGGCCTGGTCACCGATGACGTCTTCGTCGCCGGCGACATCGCGCGCTTCCCGCACCCGCTCTACCAGTACCAGTTCATGACGCTGGAGCACTGGGGCAACGCGGTCGCCCAGGCCGAGATCGCCGCCCACAACATGATCAGCGACCAGGCGCACCGCTGGCCGCACCTGTCGGTGCCGGTGTTCTGGTCCAGCCAGTTCGGGGTCAACATCAAGTCGGTCGGCGTGCCCACCTTCGCCGACGAGGTCGTCATCACCCAGGGCTCGGTGGCCGAGCGACGCTTCGTCGCCGTCTACGGATACCAGGGCCGCGTCACGGCGGCGGTCACCTTCGATCAAGGGCTGTGGCTGGAGTTCTACCAGCGGCTGATCGAGCAGGCCGCGCCGTTCCCGCCCCGCTTCCGCCACGTCGACCAACGCGAGGCCGCCGAGCCTGTGCCCGCACGGGTCCCCGAGCGGCTGGTCGCCACGGCGGGGGCGACGGTCGTGGTGACCGGTCACGACCCGGCCGAACGCCGCGCCTCGCTGGTGCAGGCGCCACAGAGCTGAACGCCCGGCAGGAGAGAGCGCAGACCATGACCTCGCACAGCGTCTTCGAGCGGATCCTGGACCCGTCCGGCCGCGCGGACCCGTACCCGCTCTTCGGCGAGCTTCGCGACACCCCGGTGGCGCGGCAGGAGGACGGCACGTATGTCGTCAGCACGTACCGCGCGATCGTGGCGCTGCTGCACGACCCGCGTGTCAGCTCCGACCGCCGCAATCTCCGCTCCGCGGCCGAGGCGCCGGACCTGGCACTGTCGTTCATCGGGCTCGACCCGCCCGAGCACGACCGGCTGCGCCGCCTGACCATGCGCCACTTCGGACCGCCGCACTCACCCGGCACCGTCGACGCGCTGCGCCCGGCGATGCTGGCCATCACCAGCGACCTGATCGACGCTCTCGCGGGCAAGCGCCGGGCGGACCTCGTGGACGAGGTCGCCTACCCGCTGCCGGTCGCGGTGATCTGCCGGCTGCTCGGCGTACCGGTGGAGGACGAGCCACGGTTCCACGCCTGGGCCGACCAGATCATCGAGACGCTCGGCCCAGGCGAGGAGGACCGAGCCGAGCGAGAGCGGGAACGCCAGGCCGTGGCGCACGAGCTGAAAGGCTACCTCGCCGGACTCGCCGAGGACCGCCGGCGGCAGCCAGGGGAGGACCTGCTGTCGGGGTTCGTCACCTACCGCGGTCCCGAGGGCGGCATGACGCCGCAGGAGGTCGTCGCGACCGCGGTGCTGCTGCTGATCGCCGGCCACGAGACCACCATCAACCTCATCGCCAACGGCATGCTCACCTTGCTGCGCCACCCGGACCAGCTGGAACGCCTGCGCGCCGAGCCCGGCCTCATCGTCCCCGCCGTCGAGGAGCTGCTGCGCTACGAGCCGCCCGTGCAACTGGTGTCCTCACGGGTGGCCCTCGACGACATCCCCATCGACGGCACCACCATCCCGGCCGGATCGCCCATCGTCCTGGCGCTGGCCGCGGGCAGCCGCGACCCCGCCTACACGGCCGATCCCGACCGCTTCGACCTCTGCCGCGCCCGCAACGAGCATCTGGGCTTCGGCGGCGGCGTCCACTACTGCTTCGGCGCACCGCTGGCCCGGCTCGAGACCCAGATCGTGCTCGCCGAGCTCGTCCGCCGGCTGCGCAATCCCCGACTCGCCGCCGACCCGCCTCCCTACCGGCCGAGCCCCGTCCTGCGCGGGCCACGCCACCTGCTGATCGACTACGACGGCGTCGAACCCGCGTGACCGCCTGGCTCGGCGGTCTGCTCCCACATCGACTTCATCTCGGCGAAACCCTGCTCCATGATCCCCACCATGGCCTGCCGGGCCCGCTCGCCGTCGCGCCGCTGGATCGCCTGGGCCACATCGGTGTGCAGCTGCAAGGCCTGCTCGTCCGGGTTGTGCGGCATCAGGTGGTAGTGGTGCCGGCCGGCGAGCACCTCGGCGACGATCTGGTGCAGTTTGGCGAACATCTCGTTGCCGGAGGCGAGCAGCACCCGCCGGTGGAAGTCGATGTCCAGGGTGAGGAAGCGCGCCTCGTCGCCGGCCTTGCCGGCGGCCCACATCTTGGCCGCGAGCCCGACCAGCTCGCTCGCCTCGTCGTCGTCGATCCGCTCGGCGGCCAGCCAGGCGGCGTACGGCTCGATCGCGGTCCGTAGCTCGGTGATCGAGCGCATCTGCGCCATCCGCCCTGCCGAGGCGAGCCGCCAGCGGATCACCTGCGGGTGGAAGACGCTCCACACCTCCGCGGGCTGGATCATGATCCCCACCCGGCGCCGGGTCTCGACGAGCCCCATGGATGCGAGCACCCGCAGCACCTCGCGGATCACCGAGCGGGAGACCTGATAGCGGTCGACCAGGTCGTCGATGCTCAGGACGGAACCTGCGGCCACGTCGCCGCTGCAGATGGCGGTGCCGAGGTGGTCGAGGACGCGTGCGTGCAGCCCAGCCTCGACGGGGGCCTGCTGCAAGGGTGCGACCCCGGGGGCGGACTGATTCACGCCACAGAGCATATCAGTGGAGACTCCACCCTTGAATAAGTCAGCTTTATTGTCCTAGCATCACCGCATTAAGCAGATGTTACGACAATGTGGCGCTCATCCGGGGGGGCGGCGGCCATGACAGAAGGGAGACCTGACGTGCGACGTCGATCGATATTCGGTACGTCTCTGGCCGTGGTTACCGCCATGAGCCTGTCCGCCTGTGGCGGTGGCGGTGACGGCGGCGGCGCGTCCACGACGGTCCGGGTCACCCTGGCCAACCACGTGTGGACGGAGAACGTCAAGCAGGCCCTGCCCGAGTTCGAGAAGCAGACCGGACTCAAGGTCGAGATCACCCAGCTCGGCGAGGACCAGCTCTCCGACCAGTACAACGTCAAGCTGAACGCCGGCTCGTCCGACATCGACGTGATGATGTACCGCCCCCTGCAGGAGGGCAGGCTCTTCGCCAAGAACACGTACTTGGACGACCTGTCGGATCAGGTGAAGGCCAATGCGGGCTGGGACTTCAGTGACTTCCAGGCCGGCCCGGTGGAGGCCACCACGTACGAGGGCAAGCCGGTCGGTGTCCCGATCATCACCGAGCAGGAGGTCCTCTACTACCGCAAGGACCTGCTCGCCAAGGCCGGTCTGAGTGCCCCGCCGAAGACGCTCGACGAGCTGAAGGCCGCCGCCGCCAAGATCAAGGCGGCCGAGCCGGACATCGCCGGCTTCGTCGCCCGCACCGGCAAGTCGCCGGCCGTCACCCAGTTCTCCAGCTTCCTCTACAGCTTCGGCGGCGACTTCGTCGACGGCAGCGGCAAGGCCGCGGTCAACAGCGACGCGGCCAAGCAGGCGTTCGCCTACTACGGCGGGCTGATCAAGGACTCCGGCCCGGCGAACGTCAGCACCGACATGGGCTGGCCCGAGGCGATGGCCATCTTCACCCAGGGCAAGGCCGCCTTCTACACCGAGGCGAACTCCCTCTACAAGAACGCCACCGACCCGGCCAAGTCCAAGGTCTCCGACCAGGTCGGCTTCGCGCCGTTCCCGGCCGGCCCGTCCGGTTCGAAGCCGTACAACATTCCGTCGTGGGCGCTGGGCATCAACTCCAGCTCGGAGAACCAGGCCAACGCCTGGAAGTTCATCGAGTGGGCCACCAGCAAGGAGCAGACGCTCGCCCAGCAGAAGTCCGGCGTGCCGGGCGCCCGCAGCTCGGTCTGGGCCAATCCGGAGAGCACCTCGACCTTCCCGAAGGACCTGGTGGAGGCGATCGCGGCCAGCACCAAGGCCGGGGTGGGTCATGACCGGCCGCTGGTCGTGAAGGTCGCCGAGGCCCGCGAGATCGTCGGCCAGCCGATCGTCGACGCGATCACCGGCAAGGACGCCGCCGCGGCGGCCGACACGGCCAACGCCGCCTTCCAGAAGTTCCTGGACGACGAGGCCAAGTAGGCACCTCATGGCAACGATCACCACCACCAAGGCGCCGCACAGCGCCCCCACCGCCCCCGGGACGCCCGGCTGGGTGCGCTGGGTCAACGACCACCGCAAATGGCTCTTCGCCGCGCCCGCGATGACCTTCGTCGCCGTGCTGCTGGTGTTCCCCCTGGCCTGGACCGGCTACCTCAGCCTGACCGACGCCGAGGGATCCGTCCGCGCGGAGAGCGAGTTCGTGGGCGTCGAGAACTACCTCGACGTCCTGTCCGACACCGAACGGTTCTGGCCCGCCGTCGGACGGACCGTCACCTTCACCGGTGTCGCGCTGCTGTTCGAGGTGGTCCTCGGGATGGCGATCGCCCTGCTGCTCTGGCGGCCGTTCAAAGGGCAGAAGTGGGTCCGGGTGGCCATCCTGATGCCGCTCGTCGCCACCCCGGTCGCGGTCGGCATGATGTGGCGGCTCATCTTCGACCCGAACATCGGCCTGGCCAACCAGGCCCTCGGCTGGGTCGGCATCGGGCCGCAGCCGTGGCTCGCCGGCCAGCACACGGCCCTGCCCACTACGATCTTCATCGACGTGTGGCAGTGGACGCCGATGGTGGCGCTGATCCTGCTCGCCGGGCTCACCTCGCTGTCGGACGAGCCGCAGGAGGCGGCGCGGATCGACGGCGCCAGCACCTGGCAGCGTTTCCGGCACGTCACCCTGCCGCTGCTGATGCCCACGCTGACCGTGGCGATCCTGCTGCGCGGCATCGACGCGCTGAAGACCTTCGACATCCTCTACGCCACCAAGGGCCGCGGTGGCGGTTCGTTCCACGAGGTCGAGACGCTGAACGTGTACGCCTACGGCCTCAGCTTCGACTACAACGACTACGGCGTCTCCTCCACCGTTCTCATCCTCTTCTTCCTGATCATCATCGGGGCGATGTGGGCCCTGACCGCCCGGCGCAAGGAGGCGCAGCGATGAAGCCCCGACCCACGTACCGGGTGTTCCGGGTGGTGGCGCTCACCGTCGTGGTGCTCACCCTGCTCGCGCCGCTGCTCTGGATGATCGCCGCGTCGTTCAAGACCAACGTCGACATCTACGACCCGGGCAAGGCGCTGGCCTTCTCGCCCACCGTGGACAACTACGTCAAAGTGCTCCAGCAGGCCAACTACGTCCAGTTCATCGGCAACAGCCTCTGGGTGGCGTTCGCCGCCACCGTGGCGTCGCTGGTCCTCGGCCTGCCGGCCGCGTACTCGATGAGCCGGTTCACCATGAAGAAGTCCGCCCTGGTGGTCCTGATGGCCCGGGTCATCCCCGGCGTCTCGCTCCTGGTGCCCTGGTATTACGTCTTCTCCAACCTGAAGATGGTCGGGGGCTTCGGGGTGCTGATCATCAGCCACATGTTCGTCTCGCTGCCGCTGGTGGTCTACATCATGATGGGCTACTTCGACAGCCTGCCCGAGGAGTTGGAGGAGGCGGGGCTGGTCGACGGGCTGACCCACATCGGCGCGTTCCGCCGCATCATGCTGCCGCTGTCCGTGCCGGGCATCGCCACCTCCGGGATCCTGTCCTTCATCTTCTCCTGGAACAACTTCATGTTCGCGCTCGTGCTCTCCGACGCCGACACCAAGACCTTGCCCGTGGCGATCTTCGACTTCGTCGGTTACGCCAGCATCGACTGGGGCGGCCTGATGGCCGCGGCCACCGTGGTCACCGTACCGATCATGGTGATCGCCCTGTTCGTGCAGAAGTACGTGGTCTCCGGCCTCACCGCCGGCGCGACGAAGGGCTGAGCGGCATGACGACCATCGCGCGCATCGAGACCTTCCTGGTCGCCCCCCGCTGGCTCTTCGTCCGGGTGGAGACCGACTCCGGGATCGCCGGCTGGGGCGAGGCCACCTGCGAGGGGCGCTCCGAGACCGTCCGCGCCGCCATCGACCAGCTCGCGGAGCTGCTGATCGGCCGGGACGCGCTGCGGATCGAGGACCACTGGCAGGTGCTGACCAAGGGCTCGTTCTACCGGGGCGGCCCGATCCTGGCCAGTGCCGTGGCGGGGCTCGACCAGGCCCTGTGGGACATCGTCGGCAAGCACTTCGGCGCCCCGGTGCACCAGCTGCTCGGCGGTCCGGTCCGGGACCGGATCCGGGTGTACGGCTGGGTCGGCGGCGACGAGCCCGGCGAGGTCCGCGACCACGTCGCCGCCCAGGTCGAGGCCGGGCTCACCGCGGTGAAGATGAACGCCTCCGGCAGGATGAGCCCGCTCGCCTCGGTCGCCGAGCTGAACGGCGTGGTCGCCCGGGTGGCCGCCGCCCGCGAGGTGCTCGGCGAGGACCGCGACGTCGCCGTCGACTTCCACGGACGGTTCACCCTGGCCAACGCCCGCCGGGTGGCGCCGCTGCTGGAGCCGTACCGGCCGCTGTTCCTGGAGGAGCCGGTCGTCCCGGAGAACTCGCACCTCATCGGCGAGTTCGTGCGCTCGACCACCATCCCGGTCTCGACGGGGGAGCGGCTCTACAGCCGGCAGGAGTTCCTGCCCGTCCTCCAAGCCGGCATCGCGGTCGCCCAGCCGGACCTCTCGCACGCCGGCGGCATCACCGAGGTACGCAAGATCGCCACGCTCGCCGAGGTGTACGACGTGCAGCTCGCCCCGCACTGCCCGCTCGGCCCGATCGCCCTCGCGGCCTGCCTGCAGGTCGGCTTCGCCACGCCGAACTACCTGATCCAGGAGCAAAGCATCGGCATCCACTACAACCGCGGCGCCGAGGTGCTCGACTACTGCCTCGACAAGAGCCCGTTGACGTTCGTGGACGGACACGTCGAGCGGCTCACCGCCCCCGGCCTGGGCATCGAGGTCGACGAGCAGGCGGTCCGCGCCGCCGGCCAACGAGGACACGCCTGGCGCAGCCCCATCTGGCGGCACCGGGACGGCTCCTACGCTGAATGGTGACCATGACCCTCGAGCTGACCCTTCGCCCGCTCCACCTGTGAGAAAGGCACCTGCGTGAAGATCATCGCAGCGGACGTCGTCGTCACCAGTCCCGATCGCAACTTCGTCACCCTCAAGATCACGACGGACGAGGGGATCACCGGGCTGGGGGACGGCACCCTCAACGGGAGGGAGCTGGCGGTCGCTTCGTACTTGGCCGACCACGTTGTTCCCCTGCTGATCGGGCGTGACCCGCATCGCATCGAGGACACCTGGCAGTTTCTCTACCGCTCGGCGTACTGGCGGCGAGGGCCGGTCACCATGGCGGCCATCGCGGCCGTGGACGTGGCGCTGTGGGACATCAAGGCCAAGGCCGCCGGGATGCCGCTCTACCAGCTGCTCGGCGGAGCCTCCAGGAACGGGATCATGGCGTACGGGCACGCCTCGGGCCGGGACCTGCCCGAGCTGTTCGACTCGATCCGCCGGCACCTGGAGATGGGCTACCGCTCGATCCGGGTGCAGACCTCCGTGCCGGGCATCGACGCCGTCTACGGCGTGGCCGCCCAGCCCAGCGTCGACGGCAAACGGTACGACTACGAGCCGGCCCAGCGCACCGCGCTGCCCGCGGAAGAGGACTGGGACACCCGCGCCTACCTGCGCCACCTGCCCGGCGTCTTCGAGGCGGTGCGCAACGAGTTCGGCCCCGAGCTGCCGCTGCTGCACGACGGGCACCATCGGATGACCCCCATCCAGGCCGCCAAGCTGGGCAAGGCCCTCGAGCCGTACGACCTGTTCTGGCTGGAGGACTGCACGCCGGCCGAGAACCAGGAGGCACTGCGCCTGGTCCGGCAGCACACCACCACCCCGCTGGCCATCGGCGAGATCTTCAACACCGTGTGGGACTACCAGACGCTGATCCGCGAACAGCTCATCGACTATGTCCGGTCCGCCGTCACCCACACCGGCGGGATCACGGCCATGCGGAAGCTGCTCGACTACGCCGCCCAGTACCAGATCAAGTCCGGCATCCACGGCCCGACCGACATCTCACCGGTCGGCATGGCCGCCGCCCTGCACCTGGACCTGGCGATCCACAACTTCGGCATCCAGGAGTACATGCAGCACGGCCCGGCGACCAACGAGGTGTTCCGTCAGTCGTTCACCTTCGCCGACGGCTACCTGCACCCCGGTGAGCTGCCGGGGCTCGGCGTGGAGCTCGACGAGGAGGCCGCGGCGCGCTTCCCGTACCAGCCGGCGTATCTGCCGTTCAACCGGCTCAAGGACGGCACCGTCCATGACTGGTGAGCACCGGCCCACCCGGCACATCGTGGTCATGGGCGTGTCGGGCGCGGGCAAGACCACCGTGGCGCTGGGGATCAGCGAGCTGACCGGGCTGCGGTTCGCCGAGGCGGACGAGTTCCACCCAGAGGAGAACGTGGCGCGGATGCGCGCCGGCATCCCGCTGGACGACGCCGACCGCTGGCCGTGGCTGCGTGACCTGGCCGCCTGGATGGCCGCCCGGCACGCCGAGGGCGTCTCCACGGTGCTGGCCTGCTCGGCGCTCAAGCGCGCCTATCGCGACGTGCTCCGGCAGGGCCCGCCGGAGGTGGAGTTCGTCCACCTGGACGGCTCCGCCGAGCTGATCCGGGACCGGATGACCCGCCGCACCGGCCACTACATGTCGGCCGGCCTGCTCGACTCCCAGCGGGCGATCCTCGAGCACCTCGGCCCGGAGGAGTCCGGGATCGTGGTGGAGGTGGCGCTGTCGCCGGCCGAGCTGGTGGCGGCGATCGTCACCCGGCTCGGCCTGCCGGCCGCACCGGTCAGGTCTGAGTGAGCCGGCCGCGCGCCCACTGCCGCAGACGATGACAAGCCACCTCCAAGCCGATGCCGCCATCGTGGAGGCCATGAGGAAACGCCGTCGTGCGGGCACGAGCAGACTCCGTCGCTACGGCCCGAGCCACACCCGCCCGCACGGCGAGGACACCGGCCACCGTCCTCCCCTTGCCCCCGCCTCCCGTGGCCGGGCCCCTGGACGGATCGGCAAGGCGCTGATCGTGCTGATGTGGGCGGGCGCCTTCGTGGTGCCCATCCCGCTGTCCGTGCCGTCCATCCGGCTGGCGGCGGGTGCCGTCGGCACGCCCGGCACGCTCACCGTGGACGCGTGCGTCAGCCTCGGCCGGGGACGTTACGACTGCCAGGGCACGTTCGTGCCCGGCGACGGCGGCCCCGCGATCCCGGTCTCCGCCCCGCCCGACCTGGAGGCGGGCGACACGGTGACGGCCCAGCTCACCCCTGAAGGCGACCGGGCGGCCGTGGCGGGGCCGCGCGGCGTGCTGACCGCGCTGATCCTGCCCTTCCTGTGCGTCGGCGCGCTCGGCTTTCTGCCGTACGTCGTCCTGTACTGGAGCTCTCGCGCCACCCGCCGCCACCTGCGTGCGGCCGCGATCGGCGGCGGCGTCCTGACCACCGCAGGCCTCGCCGGCGTCACCACCGGGCTGATCGCGATCTACTCGGTGTGATCCGCGCCCGTCCGACCGACAGGCGAACACGCACGAGGTCATGATGGTGTCCGCACGCGAACGCCTCCCACCGGGCGCGGGCGTCACGGCCATCGTCGCGTTCAACGACCGTACGGCGTTGGGGCTGCTCGAGGCGCCTACGCGGATCTGGCGCTCGCTCCAGCCCTGAGCCCGTCAGTGTGCGGTGTAGGCGCCGCCTTCCACACTCAGCCGCTGGAAATGGACCTGCTGCAGGAAAACTCTCCGGGCACGGGACGGCCGCTGACCGGGACCGGTGCTAGGGGCCCCCGCAGGATCAGGCGGCCTTCACCAAGACCAGGTGGGCACGTGCGTGTCGACGAATCGTTCGATGTCGTGCCGGCTGATGACGGCGAGCTTCTGAGCCAGGTCGTTCAGTGCGCGGGAGACGGCGAGTTCGTCGCCGATCTCCGCCATGGGCGGGTCGGCTGGGTGGCGCCGGGCCTGGCCGATTCCGGCCAGGTGGGCGCCGCCGCCGGTGAGGGTCGCCCGCGCCGTGGTTTCCGCGCCTTCCTCGGTGATGTCGATCTCGACGGACCATCGCTTGGATTCCATGAGGTCCTCCTGCGGCTGAGCGGAGTGCAGGCTTGCGGCGATCATCCAGGCAGGCGAGGCCGAGCATGGCCTGGACGAAGACTCCGCCTCTGGGGCCGGGGCTGAGGCCGCCCCAGCAGGAGCAACTTCCCGAGCAGGGTGAAAGTGAACCTGGCCTGGGCGAGGGGTGTCGGCGGGTGCCGGAAAAACAGGAGTTACCCGTGGTGGTGACGTTCTGTCCGGCGCCCGGACGGCTCGCTCACCGTCGCCGCGCTCGAAAAGGACGGGCACGACGTCGTGCGCATCAGCTGTTCCCACGGCGTGGACCTGTCGACCGGTGACGGTCTCGACGACGCCCTCACCGGCGCCACCACGTGCTGCTGTCGATCGTGGGCTTCATCGTGTCGAGGGCAACCCTCACTACGCGGGCAAGCGCGAGCAGGAGCGCCTCGTGGCCGCAGGGCCTGTGCCGTGGACGATCGTCCCCGCCACGCAGTTCCACGACTTCGCCGCGATGGTGGTGGGTTGGACCGAGCGGGAAGGAGTGGCCACCGTCCCGCCGCTGCTCGTGCAGCCGATCGCCCCCCGCGGACGTGGCCGAGGTCCTCGCCGAGATCGCGACCGGCGAGCCGAAGGGGCGCTGCGTGGACGTCGCCGGGCCCGAGCCGCAGGACCTCGTGGACATGGCCCGGCGCACGAACGAGGCCCGCGGCCGAAAGGTGAAGCTCGTGCCCACATGGTCGGGGCCGCTGGGCGCGGGGATGGCCGGCAACGTGCAGCTGCCCGGCGAGAACGCCCGCATCGCGCCGACCACATTCGACGAGTGGCTCGCGGGCCGGCGATAGCGCCAGGACCCATCGCGCCGGTCCCGCCGCCCCGCACACCCCGGATGCCGGACAACTAGGTTGCCGCACTGCTGGAGCGCCTGCGCGGCACCACTTCTGACCACGGGGGGAGTCTCCGAAGGCCGTCGCGGAAGGGACCCGTGTGCGGTGTCCGAAACGTGAATTTCATCACATACACTGTGTCCAGCAGTTTCGCGGTGGTGACTGGATCGGGCCCGCCAGCGACCTGCCCGGTGGGAAGGACCCGGCGCTCGGCACGTTCGTCAGCGCGCCATCCTGACCGCCCTGCTCAACAGGCCTGAACCTGCTGCCGATCTCAGTGTTTCGGCAACGGGCCGTGCACGGTGGTGACCGCTCGCGGTCTTCCTTGACACCCGACGGCGCAGGCCACGAACCGGTAGGAAGAAAGGTCATGCGGGTTTTCGCGATTCTCATATTCGGCGGCGCGTTCGGTCTGGCCGCCTGTGGCTCGCCGGTCGCAGACAACGTGTCGGGGGATCTCGCGATCGGTATGTCGGTGTCAACGCTGAGCAATCCCTATTTCGTTCAGTTCCGTGACGGAGCGGAGGCCGCGGCGCAGCGTTCGGGGGTCAAGTTGATGGTCACCGACGCCCACAACGACAGCTCCCGGCAGGCTGGCCAGGTCCGAAACTTCACCAAACAACGCGTCAAGGCGATCATCCTCAACCCGGTGGATTCCGACGCGGTCGCCCCCGCGGTCAAGGCGGCCGGTCAGGCCGGCATCCCGGTGATCGCGGCCGACCGCAGCGTCAACGGCTCCGAGGCGGCGCAAACCGTGACCTCCGACAATGTGGCCGGAGGCAAGCTGGGTGCGCAGGAGCTGGCCAGGCAGCTCGGCGGAAAAGGCAACGTGGTGGTCCTCCAAGGTACGGCCGGTACCTCAGCCTCCCGTGACCGCGACCGGGGTTTCACCGTCGGCATCGCGGCGTACCCGAAAATCAAGGTTATCGCCAGGCAGCCGGCCGACTTCAACAGGGCCAAGGGCCAGGACGTCATGACGAACCTGATTCAGCGTCACCCCGAGATTACAGGGGTGTTCGCGAGCAACGACGAGATGGCGCTGGGCGCGATCCAGGCGCTGGGGAACAGAGCAGGGCGACAGGTCAAGGTAGTAGGCTTCGATGGCACGCCGGACGGGATCAAGGCGGTGCAGGCCGGCACGATCGCCGCCACGGTCGCCCAGCAGCCGAGGCTGATCGGCTCGCGAGCGGTTAACGACGCAATCAAGGTTGCACGGGGGCAGGCCATCGCGAAGTCGGTGGCGGTTCCCATCAAGCTGGCGACCAAGGACAACGCGCATGAGTTCTGGACTTTCTAAGGTGCACGGCCGTCAATAGAGCACCCTCGGTGCGCAGCCGGCATCGTTCCGCCCGGGCTGGGCCTGGTTGAGCTTAGATGGCGGCGGGAGCGGAGGGAGTCGGCTCGGTGGGTGGTCAAGCCGTCACGGTGTGCCGTACCCCCTGCTGGCAGGAGCCTCGCCAAGCCGACGGTGTGTGGCCGCTGGCGCGTTTGAAGGCGACGCTGAACGCGAACGGGTCACTGTAACCGACCTGGTGGGCCACGGTGGCCACGGTCTGCTGGGTGTCGCGGAGCAGGTCGGCGGCGATGGTCATGCGCCAGTCGGTGAGGTAGCCCAGCGGTGGCTGCCCGACCAGGGCGGTGAAGCGCTGGGCGAAGGCGGCGCGGGACAGGCCGACCTTGGTGGCCAGGGAGGCGACCGTCCACCGGTGGGCGGGGTTGTCATGCAGCAGGCGTAGCGCCTCGCCGATCGACGGGTCGGTCAGCGCCTGGTACCAGGCAGGCGGCGACGCCTCCGGCCCGGTGCACCAGGCCCGCAACGCGATCACGAGGAGCAGGTCCAGGAGCCGGGCGAGGACGGCGTCTTGGCCCGGCTCGTCGCGGGCGGTTTCGGTGGCGAGGAGGTCGAGGGCTGCCTGGGTACGGGGGCCTGAGGGGACGACCGCCAGGGGCGGGATGAGGGCCAGCAGCCTGGAGGCCGAAGAGCCATGCAGGTCGTAGACGCCGCGGAGCATGACGGTGGCGCCGGCAAGGCCGTCGCCGTAGGTGCGGGGAGAAAGCGTGGGGTGGAGGTCGGCGGGGGCGCCGGTGGGGAGGTACTTGCGGCCGTCGCGGATCAAGAACTGAGGCGCGGTGCCGGGCTCGTCGGTGATCGTGTAGCCGCCGGGAGCCGTGATGAGGGCGATGTCACCCGCGGCGAGGCGGAGGGGGGTGGTGTCGCCGAGCCGGATCCAGGCGTGGCCGCCGAGGGTGGCGGCCACGGTGAGCGGCGGGGAGTCGGCAAAGGTCATGCCCCACGGTGGCCGCTGAATCAGCTGTCTGACCAGGGCGTTCTGGGCGCGGGCCCGGTGCAGGAGGTCCGTCAGCACGTCCATCTCTCAATCCTAGACGATCGCAAAGGTAACCAAGCTAATCACCCATGGATCGTCCAGACGATGTGCGGTTGGCTCGGTGCCATGACGAAATCCATCGCAGTGTTCGGAACCGGCCCGGGTGTCGGTCAGGCCATCGCCCGGCGATACGGGAAGGAGGGGTACGAGATTGTCCTGGTCGCTCGGCGCCAGGGGCCGTTGGACGCATTGGCCCGGGAACTGGCCGCCGAGGGAATCACCGCCCACGCGGTCACCGGCGATCTGGACCAGGCTGACGCCGTCGCGGCGCTGGCTGAGCGGATCCGCGAGCGGGTCGGTGACCCCGCGGCCTTGTACTACGGCCCGGCGCCTGCCGGCCTGGCGTTCGTGCCCGCCGCCGCGCTCACCCCGGAGTTGGTGCAAGACCGCTTGCCGATCACGTTGTACACGCTCATGGCGCTGGTCAGGGAGTTCCTGCCTGCCATGGTCGAGCGGGGTGATGGTGCCATCCTCACCGCTCAGGGGGCCGCTGCCGTGGAGGGTCGGCCGTACATGAGTGGATGGCCGCCGGTCCTGGCCGCGCAGCGCAACTACCTGCAGTCGCTCGCAGGCGAGGTCGCCGACCGGGGCGTCTACGTCGGGAGGCTCTACATCGGCGCCCGCATCCTGGGCACCCCGTTCGAGGCCGACTACCAGCGGCGCCTGGCCGAGGGCGAGCCCGTGTCCGACCTGCCCGCGGCCGACCCGGCCGAGCTGGCCGACATTCTCTGGGACATGCACTCCGCGCGAGAGCGGCAGGAAGCCTTCATCGGGTAGCCAGGCGCAGGCGATGCAGGCCCCGATCCCGGCGAACTCCGCATGATGCGTTGTCACCCTGCTCGGCCGCCGATCTGGCATGGGCACGGTCGAGTTGACGGCGACCTGCGCGCCGGCCGACCGTCAAGAGTTGCCGCCCGGGCGACCCGGCCCGTGCACGGCATCATTGGGCCACATCAGAGGCATAGTCGTGGGTCCCGGAACCGCCGGGGAGATGGGGAGCGGTCTTCGTCACACGGCTCTGCGAGGCCTGGTTACACTTCCGGGGTGACCCTGGCCGAAGAAGAAGATCCCCAGGTCTGGCACCGGATTCGTCCCGATTCGACGGAACGGCGGATGCTGGAGGGCCTCAGCACGAGGTTTGACGTCCGGCTTCGTCCGCGGACGCTCGTCCTGCCGGACGGGAGCCGGGTGGAGGTCGAGGGAGTCGACGCGGATAACCGGTTCCTGGTACAGCTCGTCGCCAACCAGGGGACGTACAAGTCGCATCATCGCAACAAGGTCATGGCGGACATGTTCAAGCTCGTGTGGCTCAGCCGCTCGATCCTGCCTGGCGGTCGAGCCATCCTGTGCGTGAGCGAAGCAGTGTCCCAGGCATTTTCGGGCTGGGTCGCCACCGCCGCTCGGGACGTGGGCGTCGAGGTGCTTCTGTTCCGGGATGACGAGGACATTGTGCCGCTGGTCGAGCGATGACCCCCACGGGAAGTCGTAACACCCTGGCAACAGAAGTGTCGAAGCCACGCAATGTGGCCTCCCTAGCGTCTTAGCTACTCGGATTTCCGCGGTGCAGATACGAACTCGCGCCGCACGCTCTCCGGCGTTCGAAGTGGTGTGAGTGTGGGGAGAGCGTCATGGTTCGTGGTATGCCCTTTTGTCGTCCCGAGCGCCTGGTCGTCGCATGAGCGCGGCGGCGATCGAGGTGCGCGGCGCCCGCCGGGTCTACGGTTTCGGAGCTTCGGCGATGGTGGCGCTCGACGACGTGGGCCTGTCCATCGAGCCCGGCCGGTTCGTCAGTGTCATCGGCCCCAGTGGCTGTGGGAAATCCACGCTCCTCCGCTTGGTCGCCGGGCTGGAGCCGGCCGACCGGGGTGAGGTCAGCATCTACGGGGTCAGCCCGGAAGCAGCCTGCGCGGCGAAGATGGTGGGGCTCGTGCCGCAGACGCCGGCCCTTCTGCCATGGCTCTCGGTGTTGAAGAACGTCACGCTGCCCCAGAAGGTCAACCGGGCCGCGGGCCGGAGACGGTCGGCTATCGGCCAGGCCGCGCATCGCGACACTCCAACGTGTCCCGACATGACAGAGCTTCTTCGCAAGGCGGGTCTCGCCGAAGCCGCGCACAAGCTGCCGGGCCAGCTCTCGGGTGGGATGCAGCAGCGGACCGCGATTGTCCGGGCTTTCGGTCTGCAGCCCGACGTTCTCCTGATGGACGAGCCCTTCTCGGCGCTCGACGAGTTCACCCGCGAGAGCCTGCAGGAGCAGCTGCTCGATCTTTGGGATGAGCTGAAGACGACCGTCGTGTTCGTGACCCACTCGGTCAGCGAAGCGGTCCGGCTCTCCGACATGATCGTCGTCATGGCGCCGAAACCCGGCCGCATCACCGACGTCGTCACCGTCGATCTGCCCAGGCCACGAGGGCGTGACCTGCTCAAGACGCCAGAGTTCCACCGATTCGAGGATCTGATTCGAGAAAAGTTGCGTGGCGCCTGGCACACGCACGTCGCGTGACGGGAGGAGTACCGACATGACTTCCCTTGACGATGTCGTCGCCACCTTGCCGGAAGCCGAGCAGCCTGTCGCAGAGCCCGCTGCCGAACCGTCTCGCTACAGCCTGCGCCATCCGAGATCGCGGATCGGTTTCGTGCGTCCGAAGATCTGGCTCCCGCTCACTGTGATGGTGTGCGTGCTCGGCGTCTTGTGGGAGTGGGGCGCCCGCTCGATGCCGTATCTCCTGCCGGAACTTTCCTCGGTCGGAGAAGCGCTGGCCGAGGAGCCGGACTACTACCTCCACAACGCCTGGGTCACCCTTCAGGAGGCGCTTCTGGGGCTTACCCTGGGATTCGTCACGGCGTTCGTCCTGGCGATCGTGATCAGCGAGTTTGCGTGGGCGCGGCGGGCGATCATGCCGGTCGCGGTCGTCCTCAACGTGACACCTCTGGTCGCCATCGCGCCGGTTCTCGTGGTGGCCTTCGGTTTCGGGCCCGAGCCCAAACTGATCGTCACCGGCCTGATCTGCTTCTTTCCGATCCTCATCAACACCTCCGTCGGGCTGCGGGCGGTGCCGCTCTCGGTCGTGCAGGTCTACCGCACGCTCAACGCGTCGCGGCTGGAAATGTTGTGGCGTGTCCGGGTGCCGAGCTCGCTGCCGTACCTGTTCGCCGCGCTGCGCATCGTCTTCCCCCTGTCCATCGTGGGTGCCGTGGTCGCCGAGTTTTCCGCCCCCGGCGCGGCGGAAGGGCTCGGCACTGCGATCAGTGTGGCCTCGACCATGAATCGGCTTCCCGTCGTGTACGCGTCGATCGCGGTCCTGGCCCTGATGGGTTCGGCGCTGCTCCTCGTCGTCACGATCGCCGAACGCAGGGCCCTGCACTGGCACGAGAGCACCCAGGGCGCGGCCGGCTGACGTCCCCGGCCGCGACCGAGCGGCCTCGTCGACGTCTGCTTCACCTCTTCCCGGCGCAACGGAGCCGGGCGAAACCTCACCCTTTACCCGTCATGCGCTGCGCGCTTGGCACATGCGAGGAGTCATTCATGGAGAAACGCTTGCTGCGTGTCCTTGTGGCCGCCGCCTCTGTCGTTGTCGCCGCTTCCGGGCTCACCGGGTGCTCCGATGACACGAGCAGCGCCGACGGCGCGCCGGTCGGAGCCACCAGCAGCGCCCAGGGCACGTCGGGCGGAACCGCCATTTCCGCAGCACGCTGCGCCCAGAACAAGGCAGCCGGCAAGATCACCTATTTGACTGGCTACTTCTACCAGGCTTCGGCGTCCATTCTGGAGTACCTCGCCGCGGACAAGCTGGGCTATTTCGACGCCCTGTGCCTCGACGTCGACATCAAGCCCGGAACCGGCAACACCAGTCAGAACGCCAAGCTCCTGGCCAGCGGGCAGGTCACCATCAGCCCGGTCAGCGAGCAGGACGTGATCCAGGCCCGCGACAACGGGATCAGCATCCTCGGCATCTCCGCTTATTCGAATGCCGGCCTCGAGGTGCTGATGACGATGCCGACCATCACCGATCTCAAGCAGCTCAACGGCACCACCCTGGGACAGAAGGGCAGCCTGTCGGTCGGGGTCAGTGCCATGCTGACCCAGGCGGGCGCGGACGTGCCCTCCATCAAGCAGGTCGTCGTCGGCTACGACCCGTCCGTTCTGCCTCGTGGCCAGGTCCAATCCCTGACGGGGTTCATCTCCAACGAGCCCAACCTGCTCGCGGCCGCCGGCAAGCAGGTGAAGGTGTGGCGGCCCTACGACTACCACGTTCCCGGCTCGCTCGGCGGTATGGCGGCCAACCCGGCCTTCGCCGCCGAGCACCGGACCGCCGTCGAGGATTTCCTGCGGGCCGGCCTGCACGCCTACGACTACTGCTCCACCAGGGGTGAGGAATGCGTCGGGTACGCCGCCGACCTGTCCGACGGAGGATACGACAAGGCGCAGAACCTGAAGATCTGGCAGACCGAGGTCGCGCTGGTGCAGCAGACCAAATCGCCGGATGCCCCACTCGGCCTCATCGACATGGACAACGTCACCGCACTGGCCGAGTTGCTGGCCAAGCATTCCATGCTGAAGAAGACGAGCCCCGCCGACGCCAAGTCCTTCTTCGACTCCTCGTACCTTACGGCCCTCTACCAGTCGGGTCAGCTGGCGTGGCCGGCTCCCTGACGTCAACACGCATATCGGAAGGCGGCATCGTGTCCCCGAAAGAATATGGAATCTTCCTCCCCATCGGCAGCGGAGGTTGGATGCTCTCCACCACCGCGCCGCATCCCGAAGCCACTTACGCGTACAACAAACGTGCGGCGCTGCATGCCGAAGCCATCGGTCTGGATTTCATCATGTCCATGGCGAAGTGGCGCGGCTTCGGCGGCACCACCGACCATTGGGGCGAAAGCCTGGAGTCGATGACGATGATGTCGGCCCTGGCCGAGGCGACTGAGCGCGTGAAGATCTGGGCGACCATGCACGCGAACATCCATCACCCCGCGATCGCGGCCAAGATGTTCACCACGCTGCAGCAAATTTCCCAGGGCCGTGCCGGGATGAACATCGTCAACGGGGCGTACGCGGCGGAGTTCGAGCAGTTCGGTCTCTGGGACGCCGACCTGTCCCACGCCGAGCGTTACCGGATGACCACTGAGTGGACGCAGGCGGTGACGCGGTTGTGGTCGGAGCACGCGGTCACCATGAAGAGCGACTTCTTCACGTTGAACGACTGCGAATCCCGCCCTCATCCCGAAACCCGGCCGACGCTTATCAGCGCCGGTCGTTCGGCGGGCGCGAGGGAGTTTCAGGCCGCCTACGCGGACGGGGCCTTCCTTGGAGCCGACAGCCTCGAGGAAATGCGGGACCTTTCCCGGGACGTCCATGAAAAGGCCGCGAAGCTGGGCCGTACGGTCAAGACGTACTCGATGCTCACCGTGGTCCAGGACGAGACGGACGCCGCCGCCGAGGAAAAGGTTCGCCGGTGGGGCGAGGGCGTGGACCGCGAAGCGCTGGCCGCCATGCGTGCCTCCTGGGGCATAGCGGAGCACCAGGCGCGTGCCTGGGCGAAGGGAGCCACCGGTGAGGCGGCCTTCCAGACCCCGTACGTGAGCGGATCCACCGAAACCATCATCGAGCACATCGCGACGGTCGTGCGGGAAGGTGAGTTGGACGGGCTGATGCTGATCTTCCCGGAGTACGACGAGGACATGCTGCTCTTCGGCGAGACCGTGCTTCCCGCCCTGCGGGCGATGGACGAGGCATCCGCCTGATGGAAAGCCTCCGCCCCCAGCACCTGTCCTTTCTGTCCTCACCCGGCCACCGACCGGCGCTGCTCGTCGTCGACGTGCAGCGCTCCTTCGGCGATCCCGCGTTCCTGACCCCCTACGGCCTGGACGAGCACGCTTCCGCACTCGTCGAGGCCGCCATCACCGAAACCTCGCGACTGGTCGAAGCCGCCCGCGAGGCTGGGGTGCCTGTGGTGTGGATCGAACTGGCGAGCGACCCGGAGAACCCGTGGCGGTCCAGCGCATGGTTCCGCGGTGGTGACCTCGATGCGCCACCCGGTCCCGACGAACCCTGCGTCATCGGCACGCGCGGCGCCGAGTGGTACCGGGTCGCGCCGGCCGAAGGGGAGCCGCGCGTGGCCAAGCGCCACTACAGCGGTTTCATCGGCACCGACCTCGAGACCCGTCTGCGGGCCGAGGGAATCGACTGGGTCGCGGTCGCCGGCCTGACGACCGAATGCTGTGTCACCGCCACCGCCACGGACGCCTTCCAGCTCGGCTGGCCGGTCGTCGTTCCCGTCGACGCGGTGGCGGCCTATGACACGCGCCTCCACAACAACGCCCTCGAGCAACTCGCGCTCAACGTTGCCGTGCTGTCCACAGCGGCCGACCTCGCCGCCCTGTGGAAGGACCGGGAGGCGGCGAACGACCTGGAGATCCTCCGATGAGCGGCATTCACATCGCCTTCGACCTGTCCTTCACCCACACCGAGGGCCGCTGGGCGTCCGCGGGTTCATGGGTGGGGCGCGACTTCCCCGACGTACGCATGTTCATGGAACTGGCGCAAACCGCCGAGCGTGCCGGCGTCGACATGCTGTTCTTCGGGGACGGCAGTGGCATCCCGGACACCTGGCGCGGCTCGATCGAGCCGGCCGTGGAATGGGGAATCCAGTGGCCGAGACACGACATGGCCCCGGTCATCGCGGCCATGTCCACGGTCACCTCGTCGATCGGCTTCGGCCTCACCTACTCCTCGACGTTCATGCACCCCTTCTACGTGGCGCGCCTGCTGAACTCGCTCGACCACGTGACGGGTGGCCGCATGGCGTTCAATGTGGTCACCTCCACCCGCAGCGCCGATGCGGCCAACTATGGCTACGACGAGCTTCTCGAGCATGACGTGCGCTACGCACGCATGGAGGAGTTCGTCGACGTCTGCCAGGCGTTGTGGGATTCGGTCGCGCCGGGCGCCATCGTCCGCGACCGGGACTCCGGCCGGTTTGCCGATCCCGCGAAGGTCTCACCGATCCATCACCGTGGCCAGTTCTTCACCGTCAAGGGACCGCTGCCCGCCGTACCAAGCCCGCAGATCCGCCCGGTGCTGGTGCAGGCGGGAAACTCGCCCCGCGGTATCGCGGCATCGGCCCGGTTCGCCGACGTGGTCTTCGGTTTCGGCGCGAACCTCAGTGGCCAGCTCCGGCACCGGCGGATGCTCGACGAGGCGCTGGTCGCCGAAGGGCGCAAGCCGGAAAGCGTCGGCATTCTCTGGGCGACACAGGTGATCGTCGGGCGAACGGAGGACGAGGCCCGCACCCGGCGCGCGGAAGTGCTGGACTTCTGGGACGAGGAGGCGGTCGGCGCGTACCTCTCCCACAACATGGGATATGACCTGTCCACGCTTCCGGCGAAATTCCTGCTCGGTGACCTCCGCGACCAGCTCCACGCCGCGCAGGCCAGCCAGGCGGGGCTCGTGTCCCGGCTGGTGGGGGAGTACGGGGACGGCTACCGCATGGGCCGGGCAGAGTTCTTCGAGCACGGCTGGAAGAGCGCCACCGGTATCGACCACACGATCACCGGAAGCCCGGGCGCCGTCGCCGACGCGCTGCAGGAGAACTTCGCCGCGACCGGCTCCCGCGGCGGTTACATGCTGTCCAGCCCGCTGGGCATGCCTGCGGGGCTCAACGACGTCGCCGAGCTGCTCGTCCCGGAGCTCCGTCGCCGTGGCGCACTCGCCCCCCGGTACGCCGGCCGCACGCTCCGCGAGAACCTCGCCCCATGACCCGGTCCGCCCGCTCGGGACCCACCGAGCCCACCATCCGGCAGGCGGTGCCGGCCCAGGCTCCGATGCGCCGCCACTGGCCGGCCCTCGCCGCCCTCTGCGCCGGATTCTTCCTGCTGCTCGTGGACAGCACGATCATCTCGGTGGCGCTGCCGGCGCTCATGAAGGATCTCGGGGCCGGTGAGCAGGCCGGGATCTGGGTCAACAGCGCCTACCTCTTCGCCTATGCCATCCCGCTCCTGGTCGCAGGCCGGCTCGGCGACCGGTTCGGGGCGCGCGGCATCTACCTTCTCGGGCTG
The DNA here is from genome assembly GCF_030718205.1 of Nonomuraea turcica. GTDB lineage: Bacteria > Actinomycetota > Actinomycetes > Streptosporangiales > Streptosporangiaceae > Nonomuraea. The sequence goes on along the minus strand of NZ_JAUZQF010000005.1, from coordinate 82,940 downwards.
GGGCTCTTCACAGCCGCCTCGCTGTTGTGCGCGCTTTCCCCGACCGCCGGGATCCTCATCCTGTGGCGCGTCCTGCAAGGGCTGGGAGCAGCGCTCATGACGCCGCAGAGCATGACGATCATACGAAGGATCTTCACCCCTCCGGCACTCGCGACGGCGCTGGGAATCTGGGCGTCGGTCGGGGGAACCGCCGCGGTCAGCGGGCCGCTCCTGGGCGGCGTCCTGGTGGGGACGTGGGGCTGGCAGTCGATATTCCTGGTCAACGTGCCCATCGGGATCGCGGCCTGGATTGCGGCCTGGCGCTGGGTTCCGCGTTCCACCCGCCTGCCCGTCTCGATACCGCTCGCATCCGTGCTGATCAGCGGCGCCGGGGCCTTCGCCATCGTCGCGGGAATCCACGAGGGTGCGGCCTCGCCGGGCGGCGTCGTGCTGGGGCTCATGCCGGCGTGGCTCCTTCTGTGCGTCGGCGCGGTGTTCGTCGGTGGCGTGGTGTACGCCCAGCGTGGCAGGCCGGATATCGCGTTGCTGCCGGTCGTGCTCTTCCGCGACCGCCGATTCGTGATGGCCGCGGCCGGCAGCGCCGCGGCGTCCTTCACCGTCGGCGCGGCCATGATCCCCGTCATGATCTACCTCCAGGAAGACCGGGGACTCGATCCCATCGAGGCGGCCCTCACACTCGTCCCGATGGGCGTCGTCGCGGCGCTCGCCGCACCGTTCGCCGGCCGCTCGGTGAACGCGCGGGGAAGCCGTTTCACCGCGATCGTCGGCTCGGTCTCCCTGACCGTTTCGATGGCGGCCTCCGCCGTGCTCGTGCTGGCGGAATCGAACCAATGGACTCTCTCCGGGGCTTTCGTGCTCTACGGTTTCGCCAACTCCTTCATCTGGGCACCGCTCTCGGTCGCCGCGCTGACGGGGATACCGGACAGGCTCATGGGTGCTGCCGCGGGTGCCTACAACGCGGTGAAACAGGCAGGTGGGGTCCTCGGAAGTGCCGCGACCGCCGCGCTGCTCGCCGCCGCCTCCGAAGGTACGGCCCTTGCGGTGCTCGCCGTGTCCACGGCGCTGTGCGTCATGGCGGCCGCGATGCTCGGTCCTGCGGTGGGCTCATCAGAGCCCGGCCATCCGGGGAGAAAGGGCCATGATGTGCTGGAATCGAACTCCGGCAGCTTCCTTGGCTACGCCACCGGCCCCGTCGTCCACGGCGAGGGGAGGGGGAAGAAGCTGGGCTTCCCCACGGCGAACATCGACGTCGACCCGGCCACCAGACTTCCAGGGGACGGGGTATACGCGGGACGGTTGACGATCCTCCAGCCTGCCGACCCGGATGACGCCAGGCCTTCGCCCGAGTCGCTTGCGGCGCTCGTCTCGATCGGGCCGAACGCCACGTTCAACGCCACGACGCGGACGATCGAGGCGTACATCCTCGACTTCGATGAGGACATCTACGGGTGCCGGGCCGAAATCTCGGTCGAATGGTTCATCCGTCCCCAGATCACATTCGAGACCGTCGACGACCTCATCGCCCAGATGAACCAGGACGAGGTGCGTGGGCGGGAGTACTTCCAGTGCAAGAGAGACGAGGTGACCGATGAGTGACGACCGGATCGTGGCCCTGATCGGCAATCCGAAGCCGGCTTCCCGTACGAGGGACGCGGCGGAGAGGCTGGCACGGGGGCTGGGCGAGGAGATAAGTGTCATCGAACTCTCGCAGTTCGGTGCGGCCCTGCTGGACTGGACGAACGCCGAGGTGCAGGCGGCGGTCGACACGGTGGCCAAGGCCGACCTGCTCATCGTGGCCTCTCCCACGTTCAAGGCGACGTACACGGGCCTGCTCAAGCTCTTCCTCGAGCGGTTCCCCGGTCAGAACGGGCTGGCCGGCGTCGTCGGGGTTCCTGTGATGCTCGGTGCGGCGCCCATGCATGCGATGGCACCGGAGACGCACCTCAAACCGCTCCTCGTCGAGCTGGGTGCGAGCTGCCCGGCTCCGTCCCTCTATCTGATCGACAGCACCTACGGGACCGACGGTTCCCTGGAATCCTGGTTGAAGTCGTGGCGAGCGGTCGTCCTTCGCGGCGTCGGCGGGAGGGAGCGGTCATGATCAGACCCTACGTTGGCGATGTCCAGGCTCTCCGCAAGGTGTTCTCGGGATTCCCCTCCGGCGTCGCGGCGCTCGCAGCAGTCGTCGACGGCGACCCGGCCGTTCTCGTGGTCTCGTCGTTCAGCGTGGGAGTGTCCCAGGATCCCCCACTTGTGCTCTGTGCGGTCCAGCGATCTTCGACGACCTGGCCTCTGCTCGCGAAGGCCACGGCCATTGGCGTGTCCGTGCTCGGCGAGGGCCATACGGAGAAGGCCCGCCAGCTCGCGTCCCGGGAGAAGGACACCCGGCTCGACGGAATCGACACCCTGGTCTCCTGTTCCGGGTCGGTCTTCCTGCACGGCGCGGCGATCTGGCTGGAATGCTCGATCGAAGCCGCGCACGACGCCGGCGATCACGAGATCATCGTCCTGCGCGTGCTGGGATTCCGGGACGATTTCCCACACCGGCCCCTGGTCTGGCATCGCTCGGCGTTCATGACGCTGACGTCCAGCGCCTGAACGGTCAGGCCTCAGTGGTCATGAGCGACGACAAGCCCGAGTTCGGTACCGCCGTGCTGATCAACTACAGCGTCGGTACCTTCGGGCCGCGCGCTTGCGGCGGGCGGGGCCGGCAGCATGGCATGCACATGCTGCGGCACTTCTTCGCCTCCACACTGCAAATGAGCGGAGTTGCGTCGGACGCATCATTCTGCAAGATCTGCGAATGCTCGCTACCTGCACGGCAGTGTACGACCGCCGGGGGCGAACCCACCGCCCTCGATCTGACCTGGCATGACAGTGTTCATGGTGTCGCATCGGTTGGCAGGGTCTTTCGTGCTCTCACGGCCCACAGACGGCCCACGGCGGCACAGGGTAGAGGCGGTCGTGTGGTCGCCCGGGGCGGCGCCCGCGGGCGATGACGTCAGTCTCGGAAAGTCCGAGTCAGGCATTGCCGACATCGCCGCTACCACACCTACCTGCTACTTTATGTAATGGAGTGATTGCAATACGTGTCGTAGGGGGCTGGTGTGAAGGTTGACTGCGTCGGCGGCGGCCCCGCCAGCCTGTATTTCGCGGTCCTGATGAAACGAGCGGACCCGTCCCACGACATCACCGTCTACGAGCGATACCCGGAAGGCTCCACGTACGGCTGGGGAGTGACCTACTGGGACGATCTCTACAACAATCTCCACTCCGCCGACCCCGAGTCCGCCCGTGCCATCGGCGACGACTCGGTCCGCTGGGACACCTGGGTGGCGCGCGTGCACGGCTACCGCCCGCCGTGCCTGGTGGAGAGCATGGACGTGGGCTTCGGGATCAGCCGGAGTCGGCTGCTCGCCATCCTCGCCGACCGCGCCCGCTCCCTCGGCGTCCGCATCGAGTACGAACGGGAGGTCACCAGCGAGGAGGAACTGACCGGCGCCGACCTGATGGTCGCCGGCGACGGCATCAACAGCGCGCTGCGCCAGCGCCACGCCGGCCACTTCGGCACGGAGGTCACGGCCGGCCGCAACGTCTACCTCTGGCTCGGCACCACCAAGGTGTTCGACTCCTTCACCTTCGCCTTCGTCGAAACCCCGCACGGCTGGATCTGGTGTTACGGCTACCGATACAGCAATGAGCGCAGCACCTGCATCATCGAGTGTTCACCTGAGACCTGGGCGGGGCTCGGGTTCGACCAGGCGAACGAGGCCGACAGCCTGGCCCTCCTGGAAAAGCTCTTCGCCGACATCCTGGACGGCCACCCGCTGATCGGCCAGGACAACGCCGGCGAGAGTGCCCGCTGGCTGAACTTCCGCACGCTGACCAACGAGAGGTGGCACCACGGCAACCTCGTCCTGATCGGGGACGCCGCGCACACCACGCACTACTCCGTCGGCGCGGGCACCGCACTCGCGTTCGGCGACGCCGCCTTCCTCGTCTACGCGCTGCACGCCAAGCCGCAGCTCGAGCCCGCACTCGAGTTCTACGAGCGGGAGCGCCAAGCCGAGATCCGGCCCATGCAGAAAGCGGCCCGCAACAGCGCCCGCTGGTACGAGAGCCTCCCACGCTACGCCAACCTCCCATCGGAACAGCTGCTCGCCCTGCTCGCCCAGCGGCACTCGGCGCTGCTCCCGTACGTGCCGCCACGGCTGTACCACCGGTTCGACCAGGCGCTCAAGCACGCCGCGTGGCTCTGGTCGAAGATCGCATCCCGCCGAACGCCCGGATGAGCCGATCACGCGGACCTGGGCAGGGACTGGCGGCCGCGGTGGTACGACAGATAGGCGATGACGCCCTCCTGAGGCAGGCGCCGTGCCTCCCTGCACTGCGGCGCGTCGCACGTCGCGGTCACGTACGCCCCATCGCAGTCCTGCTCAACCACGCAGGGCCGGGCACGACACCGGGCCTTTATCAGCCACGTGCCGGACGGCCAGGTGGCCGAGCTGCTGAGGCGCATTCGCGGCGGACATCAGATTGCGGGGGTGCTTGGCCAGGGTGATCTTCCGCCGGATGCGTTGACGCGCCGAAGTCCGTCGCGGAATGGATGGGGCACACCGACGGGGGTGCTTTGCTGTTGAAGGTCTATGCCCATCTCATGGCGACGGAGCAGCGGATGCGGCGGGCCGTCAACGCGGCGCTGGGACGGCCCACCGCCGCGGCTGACGGCCCAGGAGATCATTTCGGAATGGGTGAGCTCACCTCACGTAGATGTCCGGCCTGGGGGGAGTGGGCATGCGGTCGCCGATGAAGAAGCTCGTGTGCGGAGGCTGGTTGTAGGCGGTGTTCTGCCAGGCGATGGAGACCCGGTAGAGGGGGTCGTGCATCAGGGTGTAGATGCGGCGGTCGGTCGGTGTGGGCGTGGCGTAGACGCGCAGCGCGCGGTTGTCGCTGGTGGGCCAGACGACCTCCTCGCGCCAGTCGCCGAACAGGTCTCCCGACAGCGACGGCGTGGCCTTGGTGCCGTTGTTGGAGTGCACGCCCGACGCGGTCAGCAGGCGGGTGTCGGCGCTGGTGCCGTACTTGTCGATCCTGGTCTGGTCGAGCAGCTCCCGGACGGGGTCGCCGTCCCACCAGGCGAGGAAGTTGATGGAGGAGGGCTTGCGGCCGGCGGTGTTGCCGGTGACGCTGCGCAGGTTCGCGTCCGCGGCCGACCAGAACTCGCTCGCGATCCTGACGGTCGAGATGTCGCCCGCCACGCCGCGGCCGTTGTCGCTGCCTGCCGGGGTGGACCACAGGATCTGGCCGTTGCGCGGGTCGATGTAGAGGGAGCCGGGCTGAGAGGTGGACTCGCTGACCTTGAAGTACTCCAGGCCGGCCCGGGCCGGGTCGAAGTCGCCCAGATGCTGGGCGTCGCCGTGGCCGGTGCGCGTGGTCCACATGCCGGTGCCGTTGTCGTTCACGGCCATGGCGCCGTACACGATCTCGTCACGGCCGTCGGCGTCGATGTCGCCGACGGACAGGCTGTGGCTGCCCTGGCCGGCCCACTGCGAGCCGGCGGAGTTGCTGTCGAACGTCCAGCGCTTGGTCAGCGTGCCGTTGCGGAAGTCCCAGGCGGCGATCACCGAGCGGGTGTAGTAGCCGCGGGCCATGATCAGCGATGGGCGTTCGCCGTCCAGGTACGCCGTGCCGGCCAGGAAGCGGTCCACCCGGTTGCCGTAGTTGTCGCCCCAGGAGGAGACCGTGCCGCGCGGCGGGTCGTAGCCGACCGTGGACATCGCGGCGCCCGTCAGGCCGTTGAACATGGTCAGGTACTCAGGGCCCGCCAGGATGTAGCCGCTGGAGTTGCGGTGATCGGCGCTCGAACTGCCGATGACCGTGCCGGCGCCGTCCCTGGTGCCGTCGGCGGTCTTCATCGCGACCTCCGCCCGGCCGTCGCCGTCGTAGTCGTACACCTGGAACTGGGTGTAGTGCGCGCCGGCGCGGATGTTGCGGCCCAGGTCGATGCGCCACAGGCGGGTGCCGTTGAGCCGGTAGGCGTCGACGTACACGTTGCCGGTGTAGCCGGACTGGGAGTTGTCTTTGGCGTTGGAGGGGTCCCATTTCAGGACGAACTCATACTGGCCGTCGCCGTCGAGGTCGCCCACACTGGCGTCGTTGGCGCTGTAGGTGTACGCGACCCCGTCCGGCGTCGTGCCGCCCGAGGGCGGCTGGATCGGCACGTCGAGGTACGAGCCGCCGGTGAAGCGGAGCGAGGCGGGCGAGGCGGCCTGTTCGACGCCGCCGACCACCGCCCGGACCGTGTACGAGGCCTCGGCCGCGGCGCCGTTGTCGAGGTAGTTGGTGGACGTGGTGAGTCCGGTGGCGACCCTGGTGGAGCCGCGGTACAGGTTGAACGAGACGCCGTCGGGGTCGGTGCCGAGCAGCCGCCAGGAGACGAGGTTGCCTGAGCCCGACCGCACGCTGATCAGCCCGCGGTCGAGGTCCTCCATCTGCTTGGTGGGCGGGGCCGCATGAGCGGGGGCTGCGGTCGTGGCGGTCGCCGCTGCGAGGGCGAGCACGACGGCCGCGCCGGCCTTTCTTAAGCGCATCGCGTGATCCTCTCCTAAGTGGTAAGCGCTTTCCCGGCGGGCAAAAGAAAGTTTCATGGGGTCGGATGGACGGGTGTTAGCGTTAACGTCACTGTTCCGACGCCTCGGAGGCGGGGCTGACCTGCGGGGACAGTCATGTGGCCTCCTCATCGGCGACGGGGTTTCGGGCAGCCGGGGCTCGGCGTATTAAAGCCCTCCTCACTCCCGGGCCGCAAGCGTCTGTGAAGACGAGGCCGGAGGGGTTGCCTTGACGCCGGTGGCAGGGTTCTAGCGTGGCCGGGACCTGACTGCCGGAACGCCGGAGGCGCGCATGAGGATGACATTCGGGACGACCTACAACACGGCCCACTTCGGCGCCGATCCCGAGGGGATCGTGGAGTTCGCCCGGCATGCCGAGGAGTGCGGCTTCGAGTCGCTGTACCTGCCCGAGCACGTGGTCCTGTATCCGGGCGCCAAGGTCGGGCCCTTCGCGCTCCCGCCCTCGCTGCCGTACGTGGATCCGCTCGACTGCCTGAGCTTCGTCGCCGCGGCCACCCGGCGGATCCTGCTCGGGACGGCGGTGCTGCTGCTGCCGTACCACCATCCGGTGACCCTCGCCAAGCGCCTGGCCACCGTCGACGTGCTGTCCAAGGGGCGGATGCGGCTGCTGACCGTGGGGCTGGGCGCCCTGCCGGGGGAGGCCCGGGCGGTGGGGGTGGATTTCGCCACGCGGGGGCGGCGCGCCGACGAGGCGATCGACGTGCTGCGGCTGCTGTGGGGCGGCGGCGAGGACGGCGTGGGCTTCGCAGGGGAGTTCTTCGCCTTCGACGACCTGTGCAGCTTCCCCAAGCCGCACGGGGTCGCCCGGTTGCCGATCCATGTGGGCGGATCGAGCCGGGCGGCGGCGCGCCGGGCCGGGCGCCGCGGCGACGGCTACTTTCCCGGTGGGGCGCTGGACGCGAGGGAACGGGCCGCGCAGTGGGAACTCGCCCGGTCGGCCGCCGTCGAGGCCGGGCGGGATCCGCAGGCGCTGGAGTACACGCGGTGGGGGGCGATCGACATGACCGAGGAGGATGTCGAGAGGCTGGCAGGGCAGGGGGTGACCCGGATCGTGGTGAGTCCTGCCGCCACGGAGCCGCAGGCGCGACGTGATGAGCTGTCGGCGTTCGCCGAACGCTTCGGTCTCCGGGCTTCCGCGGTGGTCGCCGGGTGACGAGCGGGCAGAGCGCGGCCACGTCCGGGCGGCGGGTGCCCGGTGGCCCCCGTGCCTGGGGAGGGGTTCCAGGGCGGCGCGGGCGGGTACACGTACGGCCTGCGTGAGAAGGGCCGGGTGCGCCGATGATCGGAAGGCTGGCGGAGCTGGGTGGCTTCGGCATCGAGGCCGTGGTCACGCTCACCCGCAACGGGCTCTTGGCGCCGGTGCCGCCTGCCGCGCTGGCGCGCATGGTGGAGGCGTACCGGCACTTCCACGTGAGCCCCGCCGCGGGCGTGGCCATGGCGGCGGCGCGCTGGCCGGAGCGGCGGGCCGTCGTGGATGAGGCGGGGTCGCTCACGTTCGCCGAGCTGAACGAGCGGGCGGCGGCGCTGGCCGCGGGCCTGCGCAGGCGCCATGGTGTGGGTCCTGGGCGGACGGTGGCGGTCATGTGGCCCAACGATCGCGGCTTCGTGACCGCGGTCGCTGCGGTGTCGCGGCTGGGTGCGGACCTGCTGCTGCTCAACACCGGGCTGGCCGGGCCGCGGCTGCGGGAGGTGCTGCGGCGCGAAGGTGCGCACGCGCTCATCGCGGCGCCGGACCTGCCGCCGGTCGACTTCGCCGGCCCACGCATCACCGACCTCGACGAGCTCACCCGCGAGGGCGGCCTGAGCGGGGCCGGCCCGCACGAGCCGCCGCGCCGGGCCGGGCGGCTGGTGCTGCTCACCTCTGGCACCACCGGCACGCCCAAGGGCGCGCCGCGCTCGTTGTCGCCGGCCGGGCTAGCCGAGCCGTTCATCTCCATGCTCGCCACCGTGCCGCTGCGCAGCGGTGAGCCCCTGCTCATCGCGCCGCCGCTGTTCCACGGTCTCGGCCTGCTCTGGTACGGGGCCGCGCTGGTGCTCGGCTGCCCAGTCGTCCTGCTGCGCCGCTTCGACGCCGGGGCGGTGCTCAACGCACTCGCCGCCGAGCGGGCCGGTGCGCTGGTGGCCGTGCCGATCATGCTGAAGCGGCTGCTGGCCTGCCCGCCGCGCCCGCTGCCGGACCTGCGGGTGGTGCTCTGCGGCGGTTCGGCGCTCCCGCCTGCCCTGGGCACCGCCTTCATGGACGCCTATGGTGAGGTGCTCTACAACCTGTACGGCTCGACCGAGGCCGGCTGGGCCTCCCTGGCCACGCCGGCCGACCTGCGTGCCGCCCCCGGCACCGTCGGCCGGCCGCCACGCGGCGCCACGGTCCGCGTGGCGGGCCCGGACGGCGCCGAGCAGCCGCCGGGCGAGGTGGGCCGAGTGCTCGTGGCCGGCGGCCTGACGTTCACCGGCGCCGCGGACGGTCTGCTGATCACCGGCGACCTGGGGCACCGCGACGACAGCGGGCTGCTGTTCATCGACGGCCGCGACGACGACATGATCGTCTCCGGCGGTGAGAACGTCTTCCCGCAGGAGGTCGAGAACCTCCTGGCCCGCCGGCCCGGCGTCGCGGATGTGGCCGTGCTCGGCGTACCGGACGACGAGTACGGCCAGCGCCTGGCGGCGTTCGTGGTCCTGGAGGAGGGGGCGGCGCTGTCGGCCGAGGAGCTCAGGCAGGCGGTCAAGGCGGAACTGGCCGGGTTCAAGGTGCCACGCGACATCACGTTCGTGGACTCCGTGCCGCGCAACCAGACCGGCAAGGTGGACCGGCTCAAACTCGTCCCTCGCGCCTGACGCAAGAAATCTACAATGTAAAGGCGCTCGCTTGAGCGTCGTTACTCATACGGTGCGCCCGGCGCGGCAACCGGCTCCACCTGGGTGGCGGCCAGTACAGGCACGGCCGTCCCGGCGGCGGGGATCCAGGTCCCCGTGACGCGTACCCAGGTGTCGGCCGCGGGTGCGGGCGCGCCTTTGACGGTGACCTTCATCGTCTGGGCGTCGGCGGCGCAGCAGGCGATGCGCAGGCGGGCGAGGTGCCATCCGCCGGCCGACGGCACGGCGAAGCCGGTCAGCCGCACCTTTTTGCCCTTCAGTGAGGCAGGCGCGGACCAGGCGCGGCCGGCGAACTCGCTGATGGTCACGTCGTTGACCCGGCCGGTTTTCAGCGGTGGCAGTTCGGCGTCCACGACGGACGGCGGGGGAGGGGCTGGGGCGTGCTCGGCCCGCTGGACGGCGTACGAGCCGAGCGCGGGCGGTGCGATGAGGAAGATCACGGCCACGGGGAGGGCCAGCAGCCATGCCACCCGGACCTGTTCGCGGTGTTCCGCGTGGGCCGCCGGCGAGCTGGGGATCGCAGGGTCGCGGCCGAGCAGTCGTGCCAGGTGCAGCTCTTCCTCGAGCAGGGCCGGGGCGATCGCCGTCCGGCGTCGGCGCCGCCGTTCCGCGGCCGGGACCGCCACGCCGAGGACGGCGAGCACGGCGCCGGCGACGATCAACAGTGGCCGGAAGCCCGGCTTGACGTAGTTGGCGAAGTCGGCCGAGAAGACGGAGATCCACAGCAGCGCCCCGCCGAGCAGGAGCAGGAGCGAACTCTGGGAGGAGCGGTTCACGTGGGCTCCTCGTACGGTTCGGCGGGTGGTTCGATCCTGACGACCTCGGTCGCGGCGATGGCAGGCGGCACGTAGTCGGAGGGGATCCCGTCTTTCCACGGCACCCACGTGCCGGTGACGCGTACCCAGGAGTCCTCGGGCGGGGCGGGCGCGCCGTTGACGGTCACCTCCAGGGGGAGTGCGTCGGCGGCGCAGCAATTGATCCGCATCCTGGTCAGGTGCCAGCCGCGTCCGGAGGTCACGACGAAGCCGGTCAGCCGGATCCGCCGACCGGCCAGGGACGCGCCGTAGGCGCGGCCGATGAACTCGCCGAGGGTCAGGTCGGCGGCCGGTGGTCCGGCGTAGGCGGTCGCGGGTGGGGGAGGGCCGCTTTGGCGGCGGGCCGCGTACGAGCCGAGTGCGGGCGGCGCGACCAGCACGATCGCGAAGACCGGCGCCGCGAGCAGCCAGGCCACCCGGGGGGCGTGCTGGCCGGGCCGCCGCCGGAAGGCGGTCGCCAGGCCGAGCGCGATCAGCACCGCGCCGGTCGCGATGAGCGCGGGCCGGAAGCCGGTTCTGACGTAGTTGGCGTACATCGCCGAGAACGCCGACACGCTCAGCAGGGTCGCGCCGAGCACCACGAGCAGCCACCCCTGGGCCTGGCGGCTCACAGCAGTGCCCAGCCCGTGACGAAGCTGACGATGATCGCCAGGGCGAGCGTGAGCGGCAGGAACCGCCAGGCGAAGGCCCGGCCGAAGGTGCCGGCGTGCAGCGCGATCAGCTTCAGGTCCACGATCGGCCCGACCACCAGGAACGCCAGCTTGGCCGTCGGTGAGAACGTCGTGAGCGAGGCCGCCACGAACGCGTCCGCCTCGGAGCAGATCGACAGCAGCACCGCCAGGAACGCCAGCACCAGCACGGACACCACGGGTACTCCGCCGAGCGCGGTGAGCCATTCGCGGGGGATCACCACGTTCAGCGTCGCCGCGGCGAGGGCGCCGATGACCAGGTATCCGCCGGCGTGCAGCAGGTCGTGGCACATGGCGTCGAGGAAGGCGCTCCACCGGCCCTGTCCTGGTTCGGCGTGGCGGCGTGGGGCGGGCAGCCAGGCGGCGCGACCGAGCCGCGCCCAGATCCAGCCCGCCAGCACGGCCACGGCCAGCGAGGCGGCGAAGCGGGCCACGACCATCGACGGGTCGCCGGGGAAGGCGACGGCGGTGGCCACGAGCACCACGGGGTTGATCGCGGGGGAGGCCAGCAGGAACGCCAGCGCCGCCGGCGCCGCCACGCCCCGCGCCATGAGCCCGGAGGCCACCGGCACTGACGCGCATTCGCAGCCCGGCAGCACCGCCCCGGCGATGCCCGCTACCGGCACCGCCGCGTAGGGGCGGCGCGGCAGTGCCCGTGTCCAGAATGACGCGGGCACGAACGCCGTGATCGCCGCCGACAGCGCCACCCCGAACACCAGGAACGGGATCGCCTGCACGCAGACCGCCACGAACACCGTTGCCCACGTTTGCAGCGCCGGGTCGCTCAGGTGTGGCGCGAGCAGGAACCTGCCGGCCACCAACAGTCCCACCAGCGCGAGAAACGCCCAGGGGAGATTGAAGGCCGGGCTGGAGCGTTCGCGGGCCGGCCGGTCGGTTGCCGCGGTCATCTGCTGGTCGCCCTCCGTGGCCGGTTTTCGGAGGGTTCAGTATGGCATGCGGGGGTGACAACCGTTTTCAGGGTGTGAAGTGTCGGGCGTGCCCCCGTACCCACTGCTCGAACGTGCGCGGCTCCCGGCCGGTGATCTCCCGCACCGTCGGCACCACCGTGTAGGCCTCCGGTGGCGGGTCGCGCCGCTGCCGGGCCGTGTACGGCTGCGGCCCGGTCAGCGTGTACGCCTTGCCGCCATGCCCGCCGCGGGCGAGTGTGTTGGTCATGAAGTCCACCGGCTGCAGGCGCGTCCATTCGCCGTCGCCGCGTTCGAACGCCTCCTCCACGGGGCCAGGCCGCCCGTTCCACAGCAGTCGTCGCCCAAGGTCAGCAGGTGCACGCCGGTGACGCCGCGCAGCGCGGGCCGTACGCTGTCGGGGTCTGTCAGATCGCCTTCGGCCACCTCGACCTGGCGCGGAAGCCGCCGGGCGCGGTTCGTGGCCCACCGCGGAGCGCATGCGGGCCACGGACGTCGCCGCGTCAGTGAGCCTCCGCTGACAGGTCCTCCCATTTGGCCCAGAGCTTGAGCCGGTCGGCGTAGGCCAGCTGGGTCATCCGTAGGCCCTCGGTGCCGAAGAACACCCGCAGTGGTGGATCGTTGGAGTCGGCGAGCTTGAGCAGCGCTCGGCCCGCGGCGGCCGGGTCTCCGACGTCGAGGGTTTTGGCGAACGCGACGAAGCTCTCCCGGACACCGTCGTAGAGCGGGTCGGCCGCTGAGTTGACGGCGCCGGCGGCCCCGTCGGTGGCGTAGAAGCTGGGCTCGACCACCGTCACCTTGATGCCGAAGCCCGCGACCTCCTGGGCCAGGGAGTCGCTCAGGCCCTCCAGCGCGAACTTGGAGGCGTGGTACCCGCCGCCGAGTGGCAACGAGACCTGGCCGCCTGTGGAGGAGATCTGGATGATGTGCCCTCCACCCTGCTCGCGCATGATCGGCAGCGCCGCTTGGACGACCCACAGCGGCCCGAACAGGTTGGTCTCCAGCTGGTCGCGCAGATCTTTGTCGCTCAGCTCCTCCACCGCTCCGAACAGGCCGTAACCCGCGTTGTTCACGATGGCGTCGAGGCGGCCGAAGTGCTGCCTGGTCTGCCGCACGGCATCGAAGACGGCGGCCTTGTCGGTTACGTCGAGCTTGAGGGGAAGCACCGCGTCGCCGTAGGCGGTCAGCGCGTCGAGGCTCGCGACGTCGCGTGCGGTCGCGGCGACCTTGTCGCCGCGCGCCAGGGCGGCCTCGGCGAAGCTGCGGCCAAGGCCGCGGGACGAGCCGGTGATGAACCAGACCTTGCTCATCAGTTGGAACCCTTCACGTTGTGGTTGGCGGCGAACAGGTTGGCGGGGTCGTACTCGCTCTTGACCGCCGCGAGCCGCTGGTAGGTGGCGGACGGGTAGACCGCGGCGACGTCCTTGTCGGTGGCAGTGGTCAGGAAGTTGGCGTAGGCGCCGGTGACGTGCGGGGCGAGCTTGCCCCAGACCGCGTCGAACGCGGGCTGGCCGGCGGCGATGACGGGCTCAGGGCCGACGGTCGTGGTGATGACCATCAGTTCCGCCTGGCGGTGGGCGTAGGCGGTGGCGTCGTCGGGGACGCGGGAGACGGCGCCGCCGACGCTGCGGATGGCGATGACCGGCGAGCCCTGCGCCGTCGCGATCTCGGTCAGGGTCCGCAGGGCGCCGGGCACCGACGTAGGTCCGACGAAGGCGCTGCGGGTGACGAGCTGGATGCCGGGCGGCGGGGTCGCGCCGTCCACGAGCACGTCGCCGTAAGGCATGAGCGTGACATCGTCAGAGAGCACCGTGCCCAGCGCCCGGATCGGGTCGATGACCTGGGCCGCGAGCTCGGGGTCGTCGCCGTCGAAGGCGACCTGGATCTCCACCGGCGCCTCGGGGCCGCCCGCGAACGGGTTGGCCAGGGTGGCGATGGAGGTGAGCTCCTCCGGCGCGGTACGCAGGTAGTTCGCCCAGCCCTGCAGCACCGCGGCCGTCTCGGAGGCCGGGAAGGTGATCTTGCCGAAGATGACGTCGGTGGTCGGGTGGGCGGCGAACTCGAAGGCGGTCACGACACCGAAGTTGCCGCCACCACCGCGCAACGCCCAGAACAGCTCCGGGTACTCGGTCGCGCTGGCGCACACGAGCTGCCCGCCGGCGGTGACCACATTCGCCGCGACCAGGTTGTCCAGCGCTAGGCCGTACTTCCTGACCTTCCAGCCGATGCCGCCGCTCAACGTCAGCCCGCCGACACCGACGCTCCTGGTGTCACCGGAGGAGATCGCCAGCCCGTGCGGAGCCAGCGCGGCCACGACCTGGCCCCAGGTGGCGCCGCCGCCGATCCGCACCAGGTGCCGATCCTTGTCGATGACCTCCACGCTCGACAGCCCGCTGAGATCGATCACCACACCGCCGTCATTGGTGCCGAAGCCGGCGAAGGAGTGGCCGCCGCCACGCACCGACAGCACAAGTCGCGCGTCGGCGGCGAATCGGACAGCGGCTTGCACGTCGGCGGCGCTCTTGGGACGCAGCACGTAGGCCGGGTTGCCGGAGGCCAGTATCGAGCGACTGGCCGCGGCGTAGTCGGCCGCGCCCGGTTCGATGATGTCGCCGCCGAAGTCACGTCGAAGGGTTTCAGGTGCTGAGTTCATGACATGGTCCTTTGCATTGGCTGAGCTGGTCGGACATGAGATCCCGGTGGCCCACTCCTTGTGACACGTGCAGTCACGTGACGTGCGCCACATGCCGGCTGCCTCAGAGGTGCTTGTGGCGGGGCGAGGGCGGTATGGGCGGCGTGACCCTCGGCCTCGGATGGCAGCGCCGTCCGGCTGCGCAGCATCGCGTTGCGGTCCTCGATCTGCTGCCAGGTGCGCAGGGCGACCACGCCGCCGCCCTCGGTGCAGAGCTCGAACTCCTTTGGAAAGGATCAGGCGCCAACCGTGGTACGAACGAACACCGTGCGCGGGCGGCGAACCGAGCGAGCCAGCACCAGCGCCAGCACCAACCCCACCACGGAGAGGATGAAGGTCAGCACGGAGAACCCGAACACCGGGATCGGCACGCCGCCGACAACCAGGCTGATCCCGGCGAGCTCACCCACCGCGGCAACGGCTGCGGTCGCCGCGCCGGCGACCACCGCGGCGATCAAGCCACCGATGACTAATCGGAGGAGTGCATGCGGTCTGCAGCTGCCTGGAGCGTTCAGCGTCCTCTGCGGATGTAGGCGCGGAGCGACAGCGGGATGAAGATCACCAGCAGCGCGGCCGACCAGAGCAGGACGGCGGTCACCGGATGCGCGAGTGGCCAGGCCACGTTTCCGGACGGGGCGCCCGGGTTGCCGAACAGCTCCCGTGAGGCGGCGGTGAGCGCGCTCACCGGGTTCCAGTCGGCCAGGAAGCGCAGCCAGCCCGGCATGCCGTCGGTTGGGACGAACGCGTTCGACAGCATCGTGAACGGCAGGCCCAGCGGCACCATCGCGTCGGCGACCTGGTCGTTCTTCACCGCCAGGCCCACATAGACGCCCATCCAGCTCAGCGCGTACCGCAGCACGATCATCAGCAGGAACGCCTGGGCCGTGGGGGTCAGGCCGCGGTGCGGCTGCCAGCCCACCAGCAGGCCCGCGCCCACCATGATGGCCAGCATCAGCAGGCCGGTCAGCAGGTCGGCGCCGGTCTGCCCGAATGGCACCGCCAACCGCGCCATCGGCATGGAGCGGAACCGGTCCATCACACCGCGGGAGGCGTCAGTGGCCACCCGCGTCATGACCCCCATCCACGCGGAGAAGGTCACCATCGCGAACAGGCCGGGCATGAGGTACTCGCGGTAGTCGCCGCCGCCCGGCACCTGGATCGCGCTGCCGAAGACGTACCCGAACAGCACCACCATGACGACCGGGAAG
The DNA here is from genome assembly GCF_030718205.1 of Nonomuraea turcica. GTDB lineage: Bacteria > Actinomycetota > Actinomycetes > Streptosporangiales > Streptosporangiaceae > Nonomuraea. Next base: position 67,113 of record NZ_JAUZQF010000005.1, on the reverse strand, counting down.
ATCAGCGCGGCGATGATCTGCCCGGGTTCTTGCCGTAGCCGGCCCAGCTCGCGGCCGACCAGGGTCAGTCCGTCGGCGAAGGTCCAGCGCAGGCGGTGGCTCAGCGGTGGGGTGAGGGCGGTCATCGGACGGGCTCCTTGCGGTCGGTGAGGCGCAGGAACACCTCGTCGAGGCTGGGGCGGCGCAGGCTCACGTCGGCGGCGGCGACTCCGGCGTGGTCGAGCTCGCGCACGATGTCGGCGAGGCGGAGGCCGGTGGCGGGCAGGGCGACGCTGAGCCGGTCGGCGTCGGTCGTCGTGGGTTCGGTGCCGGCCAGGGTGTTCAGGACGGTCGCCGCTGCAGGCAGTGCGGCGGGGTCTTCGAGGGTGATGTCGAGGTGGTCGCCGATCGTGGCCTTCAGCTCGTCGGGCGTGCCCGTGGCGATCACCTGCCCGTGGTCGACGACGGCGATGTCGTCGGCCAGCTGGTCGGCTTCGTCCAGGTACTGGGTGGTGAGCAGCACCGTGGTGCCGTCGGCCACCAGCTCGCGGATGCTGTCCCAGATCTCGCCGCGGCTGCGCGGGTCCAGGCCGGTGGTGGGCTCGTCCAAGAAGAGCACGTCGGGGCGCAGGATGAGGCAGGTGATCAGGTCGAGCCGGCGGCGCATGCCGCCGGAGTAGCCGGTGACCGGGCGGTCGGCGGCGTCCACCAGGCCGAAGCGTTCCAGCAACTCGTCGGCCCGCTGGTGCGCCTGGCGGCGGGACAGGTGGTAGAGGCGCCCGAACATGCGCAGGTTGCCGCGACCGGTGAGCTTCTCGTCCACGGCGGCGTACTGGCCCGCGAGCCCGATCCGCTCGCGCACCTTGCCGGCCTCGCGGACGACGTCGTGTCCGGCGATGCGGGCCTGCCCGGCATCAGGGTCGGACAAGGTCGCCAGGATGCGCACCGCGGTCGTCTTCCCCGCGCCGTTGGGCCCCAGCACCCCGCAGACCGTTCCTTTCGGGACGCTCAGGTCCAGGCCCCGTAGTGCATGGGTGCCGCCGAAGGACTTGTGCAGCCCCTCGGCGACCACGATCGGATCCGCCATGTTCCCTCCATTGGGTACGTTGTACGCGTTCGTGGCGGCCAGACTAAGCGAATGGGTACTATGTACGCAACCGGGAGGGGTGGAACGGTGACCGACGCCGAGTACGTGAACATCTGGATGCGGCCCGAGCGCCCGGCCTATGGGCGGAAACCGGCCTACAGCCGTGCGCAGATCACCGAGGCGGCGATCCGGATCGCCGACGCCGAGGGGCTGGAGGCCGCCACGATGCGGCGGATCGCCGCCGAGATCGGTGCGGGCGCGATGTCCCTCTACCGGTACGTCCCGAGCCGAGACGACCTCGTCGAGCTCATCGCCGACCGGCTGCAGGGTGAGATCGACGTCGAGGGCATGCCCTCGGGCGACTGGCGCGCGGATCTGACGCGCTACGCCGACGGGCTGCGGGCGATGTGGCTGCGGCACCCGTGGATCGCCACCGTGCAGCGGTCACTCCCCAGCTTCGGCCCCAACCAGCTGCTCGTGATCGAACGGGTGATGGGTGCCCTCGACGCCCACGTCTCCATCGACGAGAATCTCGGCCTCATGGCCATGCTGAACGGCTACGTCGAGGGCGCCGTCCGCGAGGAAATCGGCTGGGCCGAGGAGGTCCGCCGCAGCGGGCTCAGCGAGTCGGAATGGATGGTGCGGAGCGGGCCGCGCGTCGAGCAGCTGCTGGAGAGCGGGGAGTACCCGATCTTCAGCAAGATCGTGATGGAGGCGCGCCGGCTGCACCAGAGCCGCGACGACCAGTTCCGGCACGGACTCCAGCGCGTCCTCGACTGCATCGCCGCGGCCCTCCCGTCAACGGCCGAGTCTCCGATGTCGGCGCACCGAGAGGGGCGGAGCCATGCCTAAATGCCACACCGAAAGGGCACAGCGGCGGCCGCGCCTGGTCACGGGTGGAGTCCGGGGCTTGCCGATGCCCGGGGTATTCCCCGACGGGGGGCCTGCTGGCCGACGGCCACCTGGTCATGGCCTCGGTCCACAAGGAGATCCGCCTCCCCGAGCAGCCCACCCTCGGCAGGGGCGGGCACTTGGTCCTGCTCACCGGCCACACCGAGGCTGCCCGCCGCGCCATCTTGCCCATCGAGGTGTTCACGACCTTCTTCGGCGGCCGAAGCATCGCTGTTGCCCTGACGTAGCTCAGCGCCACGGCGATCCTCCGGCTGCGCCAAGGCCATGGGCGGTCAAGCAGGAACCAGACGGCACGGGGTCGCTGACCTGGAAGCAGGCCACAAGGCAGAAGCCACCTGCATCGATGTGACAGGGAAGTGACCATTCCCTGTCACATACAAGATCCTTCCCTGATTCCCGCCGGCAGTTCCGCCGGGCGCCTCCAGGATCGAAGGCAACACGTTCTCTGTCACAGAGGAGACCGCCGGTGATCCCCGAACCCGCACCAGGCCCCGCGCGCTTTTCCGCGTGCGGGAGGTGGTCAGGTGGTGATGGTCTTGTGCCCCTGAGCCTTCCACGTGCCGCGCTCGCCCCAGTATGACGAGGCGGTGAGGGTAATGCTGACGTTCTCCGTGCTGGTCAGGTTCCAGCAGGTGCCACCCGAGTGGCCGTAGTAGTTGTTCTTGTCCGTAAAGGTGACCGAGTTACTGGTGCCGGTGGGCCTCCACAGCACCTTGATCTGGCGGGCGCCCTCGGAGTCGTACGCCCGAATGCAGAACTTGTTCCCGCTGTCGGCATAGGAGACGACGCCGTCGCCAAAGGTCCACGAGAGGTTGCTCGCCATCGCCGGCTGTGCCATCACGGCACCGGAAGCGATCACGGCGGCGCCGACCACAGCGGCCTTGAACAGATTCTTCATCCTGATTTCCTTTCGTCCGGGCGGACCTGATTCCGCCCGAAACGGAGCCTGCGGCAAGGCCAGGGCCCGACGATAGACATCCTGAGCACAGTTCGCCGACTGTCCGCGCAGACGTAGATCGCCGGTCGCCGGTTCGTCGAGAATCTAGCCGCCGGCTAGCTGCGGACTAGCTGCTGGCTAGCGCCCCACTAGCGCGGCGGCCCTGCCGTTCGGCACACGTTGCGTACCTCTTCCACGGCGGTCTCAGGCGCCGGTCTCCACCCGGCGCAGGAGACAGAGGCACTCATGCTCGGAACCGCTCGCCTCGCTCTCGGACTGCAATCTCCAACCGGTCCACACTGCCCGGGCGAGCCCGCGCGCCCGGGCAGGTGTGGCCGGACATCGATGGTTATCTAGGGTTGGAGGACCCTTCCAGCAGGTCAGAGGACGATGATCTCTTCTTTCACGTAGGCCAAGTTGACCGAACGCAGCCCGGACCCAAGAAGAACCGAGCGTGCGGAGAGCCACCGTGGCCCAGCCCTTGGCGGGGCCACGGTGGCGCGATTGTGGTTAAGCCTTGATTGTTGCGGCCGCCCTGGCGGCCGCTTCGATCTTCGCGCAGTAGGCTGCACGGGCTTCCTCGTCGATCTGCTTCTCGTGTTCGGCGCGCAACCCGGTCCGGCCGTCGAGGCCCTCGCGCAGGATATCGGCGTGCCCGGCATGCCGGATGGACTCGCCGAGGACATGGACCATGACGGCGAACAGGTTCGTGTCGGCATAAGGCTCCGGCCACCACGGCACGTGGCCGGGGGCGTCGAGGGGAAGCGCGTTGATCGTCGCGTCCGAGTGTTCCCACGTGCGCCGATAGAACCCGATGATCTGCTCGCGGGTCTCGTCCTCGGTCGCCCACAGATCGCTGCCGTCGGAGTCCTGCCACCGGGGCAGCGGTTCCGGCGAAGGGCGGTCGAAGACCTCGCCGAAGTACCGGGCCTCGACGCTGGCCACGTGTTTGACCAGGCCGAGGAGGTTGGTCCCGGTCGCTGTCAAAGGTCGGCGGGCGTCGTATTCGGACAAGCCGTCGAGTTTCCAGAGCAGCGCCTTGCGGTCCCGCCGCAGTCTCCCGTGCAGGTTGTCTTTCGCGAAATCGTCGATCATGGGTCACGATTCTGTCAGGCTGCGCCGGTGGGCTCAGGTTGCGAGCTGCCTGGCGTCGGCTCCGCCAACTATCGCTCACAGCCACACTGCTTGCCGAGGTCCTCGCAGCGATCGTCGCAGAGGACGGGATCACGCTCCCCGCGCTGCCGGAGATTCGTGATCAGTGAAGATCACTGCCCGGGACTTAGGGTCCCGCAGGGCAGGAGGCATCATGCAAGGAGTGCACTACGCTCTTTGCCGTTTTGGTGTCACAACAGGGCAGGGTCCGGCGTCTTGTGGGTGACACCGTTGAGAGCCGGCAGACAGGAGCCACCCATGGCCAGCGTTGCGGACAGCGCCGGAGGTCGCGGCGGGGACATGAACGAGGAAGGCAGCTCGGACCCCGCTACTGACGCGTTCGTCGCCTACCGCAGCCTGCTGTTCACCGTCGCCTACGAGATGCTGGGCTCGGCCGCCGACGCCGAGGATGTCCTGCAGGAGACCTGGCTGCGGTGGGCGGACGTCGACCTGGACACGGTGCGGGATCAGCGGGCGTACCTGGTCAAGATCGCCACTCGGCAGGCGCTGACGCGGCTGCGTACGCTGGGCCGGCGCAAGGAGTCCTACGTCGGCCCTTGGCTGCCGGAGCCGTTGCTGACCGCGCCGGATGTGGCCGAGGATGTCGAGTTGGCCGAGAGCGTCTCGATGGCGATGCTGCTGGTGTTGGAGACGCTCACGCCGGCTGAGCGGGCGGTGTTCGTGCTGCGCGAGGTGTTCGATCTGGGCTATGACGAGATCGCGGAAGCCGTCGGCAAGAGCGCGTCCGCGGTCCGGCAGATCGCTCACCGGGCGCGGGCTCACGTGGCGGCGCGTCGGCCGCGTGGTGTGGTCTCCTCGGCCGAGACGCGTGGTGCGCTGGAGGCGTTCCAGCGGGCGGTCGAAACGGGTGATCTGCAGAGTCTGCTGGAGATCCTCGCCCCCGACGTCGTTCTCCTGAGTGATGGTGGTGGGGTCAAGCAGGCCGTGCCGCGGCCCATCGTGGGGGCCGACAAGGTGGCTCGCTTGTCGGCGGTCGGCCTGGGCAGGGTCGGTGCCGCGATGTCGCTTGAGCTGGTGCAGGTCAACGGCGGTCCGGCGTTGCTCGTCCGGCTCAATGGGGAGATCGACGGTGTCATGGCTGTGCGGGTCGAGGACGGTTTGGTCACTGGGCTCTACTATGTGCGCAATCCTGAGAAGCTGTCGCGGGTGGAGCGGGAGATTGCGGTGAGTCGCTGACTCCGGGATGTGATCGGGTTCCGCTGGCATCGCGGGCGATGACGTTCGCCGCCCGATCTGTCGTCGTACCAGGACTGGGCTTACTGCGGCCAGCTTGCTGGAATGTTGCACGGGTGCCGCATGCGTGAGAGCGGCGCGATCATGTGGGCTGCAGTCGCCGTGCAAGCGGCACGTGATCAGCTACGGGCATCGGAACAGGCAAGGCGGGCCTGTCAGGCTTCGCGTATCAGCGTGGGGATGGACGATGGCATCGATCGTCTTCGGGACACTCGCCGTCATTGCATTGATCGTGGGCGTGGTGTTGTTCCTCATGTTGAGGAGGAAGCCGCAGACTCGGGTCGGGGCGTATGTCAGCGCGTCGTTCCTTCTTCTGGGTGCGGGGGTGCTGACGATGGGGTCGATTTCGTTCGCGAGACTGGAATCGGCTGCGCTGCAGACCTTTACGCCGGAGGAGCGGGAGGCGGCGGTGCCGTGCAAGGCGGTGGTCCTCGGGGCCGAGGAGACGTCCAACAAGCTGAACGGACGCTACATCTGGCTGTTGCGGCTCCGCGTGACCCCTCAGGCCGGCAGCCCGTATGAGATCGAGCGCACGGCCCGGCTCACCTCGTCTATGGGGGAACGCCTGGAGCGGGGGGACATCGTGCTTTCCTGTCTGGTGGCCCCTGCCGACCACACCCGGATCGAGATCTCGGCCCTGGCCTGAGCCGTCCGGTTCGGGATGGCCTAAATGCCGTCCGGCCGGGGCCACGGGGGGCGGCACCCTTGGCAAGGGCATCCGGCCGTGTTTGCATCGGGGGCGGCGAGGGAGAGCTTGATGTGGAGCACGATGAAGTGCTCGCCGCCGAGCGCGTCAGGGTTACCGTGGGCGTGCCCGCCCCTTGATGAGGTCATGGAGAACAGCGGGGGGCTGCTCGACATCCCGCCCGCCGGTCTCTTGACGGAGGGGATCGCGGCGGGGCTGGCGAAGGCGGACAAGCGTCCGTTGTGGCTGCGGCTGGTGTCGGGCGATGGCGACCCGGCCGTGTTTCTGATGTCGATGGCCGGCATGCTGGCCGCGCGTGCGGGGCGGCAGGGCTCGGTCATGGCCGATCTCATGCGGGCTCGCCCTGGACCGGTCCAGGGGTGGACGCCGTTGTTCGACGCGTTGGCGGCCGAGCTGCGTGATCTCGCGGGCGGTGATGCGGTGGTCGTCTTCGAGGACGTTCAGAACTTGAACGGCGGGAGCGGCACGCTCGATCTGGCCGCTCAGCACCTGCTGCGCACGGGCGTGCCGCATATTCTCATCGGCCGGGTCGCCTATCGGCACCGTTCGACGCTCCATGGCATGGTCCGGGTGCAGCGGGAGAGCTTGCGGCTTCCCGCGCAGACCGCTGTGGAGTTGTTGGCGCAGCACGCGCGGGGATTGTCTGTGCAGGGTCTGCGGCGTGCGGTCAGGCTGGCGCAGCGGTTGCCGGGGCCGCTGCATGCGATGTGCTCGGTGTGGCCGTTGCTGAGTCCTGTGCTGGCCGAGCGTGCGCTGTGGCGTGCGAAGGGCATTCATCCGTTGCTGACTGCTTTGGCCCGGCCGTTGGTCGCCATGCTGCCTGCCGAGGCGCGGGTGGCGCTGGCTGTGGCGGTGCGTGTCGAGTACGCGAGCCGTCCGCAGGAGGCTCCTGGGCCGTGGTGGCAGGAGCTGGACGACGGTTGTGCGCGGCTGCGGCCCTTGTGGCGGGAGCCGTTGCGCGGCGCGCTCGGTGAGCTGGGCGGTGCCGGTAGGGAGGCGTTGCGTGCGGCCGCTGTTGAGCTGGCGGAGGAGGGTGACGCGGATCGGGCGATCGCGTTGTTCATGGAGCTGGGTGAGGAGGACAGTGCCGCCGGGGTCATCATCCGTGTGGCGGGCGGGCTGTTGGATCTGGGGCAGTGGCACACCTTGGATCGGTGGCTCAACGGGTTGCCGGCGGCGGTGATGAGGGAGCAGCCGGAGCTGATGTTCCTGCGGGCGGAGCTCGAGTCGGGGCGCGGGGCGGGTGCTGCGGCTCGCCGCTGGTTCGGTTTGGCGGCTGCCCGGTTCGAGCGGGCGGGGCACGCGGAGGGGGCGTGCCGGAGCATGCTCGCGGCCAGTTTTTCCGCGGCGCGGGTGGGTGACGTGACTGGCGGTGCCGCCAGTGCCGCGAGGGCCGAGGTGTTGGCGGAGCGGGGCGGGCTGCCGTTGTATCGCATGTGGGCCCTTTGGCAGCGCGGTGCGCTGAGCATGCGCTGCGGGGAGGTGGATCGGGCGTTGGCGATGTTCGAACGCGCGGGTACCCTCGCCTACCTGTCTGGCGAGCGGCCGGATGCTCCTGCCGCCGACGCTGCGGAGGATGGCGGCGTGCGTGCGGGCGTCGTCGCTGGGGGTGCGGGTGTGTGGGCGGGGGTGCTCGCCGGGTCTGTCGGCGGTGGTGTGGGGGAGCGAGGGCCGGCCGGGTTCGCCTTTCCGGTGGTGTCGGCGGCCGAGCATGCCCGTCGCATCGCCGAGTTGCGCAGAGAGCGTCAGGCCCACCATGACATGCAGGCGCTGCTGGCCCGCGCGGAGGAGGAGGAGATCCGCCTTCTGCTGGAGGGTGTCACCCCTCCGGTGCGGCCGTACGTGTCTGCGGGACGGGCACCCGGGGGGCCTTCTTTGTCGTTGTCGTCGCCGTCGGTGGGGGTACGTCATCCTGCGCCTGTGCGGCGTTTCCTGGTCCGCCGGGTCGCGCTGCCAGCGGCTTCGGTGGTCCCTGCTGGGCAGGATGACAGCGGGCCGTCGCTGGTCGTCCATCTTCTGGGGTCGTTGCGGGTGGTGGTGGACTGCGCGCCGATCGGTACGTGGCCGAGCGGGCGGCACGGCTCGTTGTTGGCCTTTCTGGTGACCCATCGGCATCCGCGGCCGTCGCGTGAGGCGCTCATGGAGGCGTTCTGGCCTGGCGCCTCTCCTGAGGCGGCGCGTAACAACCTTCAGGTGGCGATTCACGGCATACGCAGGACGCTGCGGACGATGACGCAGGCGCCGGTGATCGAGTTCGCTCAGGGCACCTATCGGCTGCACAAGTGCGTCCGGCTGAGGCTGGACTTTGAGGAGTTCGAGCGGAATGTCGAGGAGGGCAGGCGTCTGGAGGACAAGGACGCCCTGTATCCCGCCGCCACTGCGTACGAGCATGCTGCGGCCCTCTATCAGGGCGATTTCTTGGCCGACTACCCGTATGAGGATTGGCCCTCGTTGCCTAGGGAGCATCTGCGTCTGATGCTGCTCGACGCGCTCGATCGGCTCAGCTCGATTTATTTCAAGCTTGGCCGGTATGCCTCGTGCTCGGGCTTGTGTCAGCAGATCATCGAACGTGATCCTTGCCGGGAGGATGCGCATCGCCGGTTGATGCGGTGCTACAGCCGCCTGGGGCAGCCGCACTTGGCGCTGCTGCATTATCGGGATTGTGTTCGGATCCTGGCGAGGGAGCTCAGTGTCGAGCCTGATCCGGCCACGACCCAGCTGCATGACCGGATCAGGCGCCATATGCAGGTATGACGCGCTTAGCGGACGATCAGGCCGTGGTTAAGCGCCTGGGCGCGGCCTGTTAAGCGGTGCTCGCCATAACGAAGGCGTCCATTGTTGTCTGCACAGGAGCCGAGCATGCCAGGACAGCCGCAACTCAATCCGGCGGCCATACCGCCGCAGTTCATCGGTATAGACGCGAGCAACCTCGTCACCCGCCAGTCCGGTACGCCCACCATCTTCTTGCGGCGCGGCCAGGCCACCGAAGTGTCCTTGCGCTTCCAGCTCGGGGGGAGCGCGGCGGACTGGCTCTCCCGCATTCCCGGGATCACCTTCTCCATCGTCTATGCCTTCGAGGGGCAGGGTCCGATCGGCGAGCCCCGCTTCGTCATGGCGGGCAACCTCGTGGCGGGCAAACTCGTCTACGACCACCCGGAGACCCGGGCCACGATTCCGGCGAACACCCTCCAGGCCGGCCTGTACAAGCTCAGCGGTTTCGTCAACTTCCCCGGCGGGCTGACGTTGCTCGCCTTCTTCGAGGGCTTGCTCGTCGAGGTCAGTGACTGATCGGCCGTTCCACGGGGACGGCGCGCGGCGCCGTCCCCGCCGTCATGACCTCAGAAGGGAGTCCCAGCGTGTCCGGCGAATTCCACGACGCTCCGCCAGACGACGATCTCACCCGGATCAGCGGCATCGGCCAGGCGACCGTGCGGCGTCTGCACGAGAGCGGGATCCGCACCTTCGCGGATCTGGCCGCCCAGTCTTCCGAGCACCTCGCCAAGATCCTCAACGACAGGGGAGGGCTGTCGGTGAGTCAGATCGACGCCTGGCGGGCACGAGCCATGGAGCTGGTCTCCGAAGCGGGGGGTGATGAGGGTTCCGCGCAGCACTACGAGAGTTTCATTGTGCGGGTGCTGATCGACGACGCGGGTGCCGGGGTTCGGACCACCACCATCGAGCATGTTCAGACGAAGGAGGTGATGCGGTGGCCGTCGTGGGACCCGGCCGGTGTGCTGGCTTTCGTCTCGGCCCGCGCCGATCTTCCGTCCGCCGGGCCCGTCCCGGTCCAGCGCGAAGAGGCCCTGTCCGACTCCGAGCCCACCGCCACGATCCCGGCACTCCCGCCGTCACCGCCGCCGTCACCGGCACCCTCCTCGCCTGTGGCGCCGGGACGCGCGGCCGTGTCGTCCCCGGTCGCGTCGCTTCTGGCCGGGGAAGGTTTGGAGGAGGTGCGGGCGTCTGGGACCGCTTCGCAGGCGCCGACGTCTGCGGCGGCCGTACCGGCGGTGCCGCTCCTGCTGGAGCTCGGCGCCTCGGAGGTGCGCGCGTACACGCCCATCGATTTCTCGATCAGGCTGGGCCTGGATGCCCTGGGTGAGCGTGGCAAGCGGCTGGCGTACTCGGCGGCGGTCGATGCCAAGCCTGTCGGGGGCGGCCCGAGGGTGCTCATGGCGCGGGGGGATGGCTTGGTGTCCGCCGACCTGCCGACCATCCGGATCGTGGGCGATGGCGTGCCTGCCGGCACCTACCGCGTCCACGCGGCTGTCACCCTGCGTGAGCTCGGTGGGACTGGTCCGGCGGAGTTCGCCGCCTTCGTCGACGGCGGGATGCTGCAGGTCCGCTGAGAGCGCGGCGCCGTCAGCCGGTGGCGTCCCAGTCGATGCCGTTGTCGCGCAACCAGTGCTGGTCGCGTGCTTCCGCGTCGGGGGTGATCTCCGGCGCGGGGGCGGCCGAGAGCAGGTCTATGGTGATGTCGCCCTGGGTGCCGGTGTGGATGGCGGTGTCGTCCCCGGGTTCGAGGACCAGCCGCTCGAAGTGGGGTGGCCAGCGGATCAGCAGGCGCCGCCCGCAGGACGGGCAGCTCCACTCGTTCGTCTCAGGATCGATGGCCCGGGTGTAGACCATCTCGTGAGTTGTCTGCACCGTACGGCGATCCTTCCTGGGCCGTCCTGCGAGGATTCCAGTCGGAAGGCTTCCCCGTGGCCCGGCCGCCTAACGGGCGCAGAGGACACAACGGCCATCCTCTGCGGAGCGCCGACGGAGACGTCGGCCGAACATGTCCGGGTCCGAGGTGGCCGGGTTGCTGACTGCTACCGCTCGACGGTTTGTGCTTGAACGCTCGATCGGGGTGCGGGCCTGCGCGGCGAGACTGTGCTGCAGGTGCGTTGAGAGCCAGGATCCGGTCAAGGACGCGGACGAATGCCCATCGGTGTGTGCGGAGGCGCCACGATGGGTGTGAGCATGCGCGGGCCTTCCTCTGGCTCTGGCTGCCTGTACGGGGCGCGATGAAGAGCTGGGTACGCATCGCGTCGGGCAGGTCCACGTCGTGGACGGGGATGACGTCGGAGGTCGATCAGAGAGCCGACAGCCCAGGCGCTGACCTTGCCGATGTTCGCCCAGCTTTGCGGGGTCAGCGACGAACGGGAGCTGGCCTGAGAGTCTTGGCGCGCCGTCACCTGCCCTGTGGTGAAAGTGTACGGGTGACGCTCGCTTTGTGGACGTGGTCGGTGCCGATGCGGCCGGCGGTGGGGCCCGGTCCGGCGCAGTGCGACGTTCCGGACTGGCGTCATCCGATCCGGACGATGCTCTTTCCGCGGGTCGCTCCGCCGGCGAGGTCGGCGATGGCGGTCTCGACGTCGGCCAGCTCGTATTCGGCGGTGATGTCGATGTCGACCTTGCCGTTCCCGACCAGTTCCAGCGCGTGGCGTGCACTGTCGGCGAGCCGCTCGGGATGGGTCTGGCTGAGCAGGTTGCTGTTGTAGGTCAGCATCGACGTGCCCTGCATCAGCAGATCGTTGGCCGAGACCGAGACCGGCTCGAAGGTGGCGATGTTGCCGTAGACCACGATCCGGCCGTGTGGTGCCAGGCGTTCCAGGTTGGCCAGCCGGGTCTGGCCGCCGATGGGATCGAGGATCACATCGAAGTGCTCCCCGTCCAGTGCTTGGAGGAACTCCTCGCGGCTGAGCACCTGGTCATAACCGCGTTGCCGCGCGTAGTCGACCTGCCCCGCATTGCCCACGACGCCCACGACTCGCCCCGCGCCGGCGACCCGGGCGAACTGCCCCGCGAGCGTGCCGACCCCGCCGGCTGCCGCGTGGATCAGGACGCTCTGGCCCGGTTGGACCCCCGCGACGGTGTTGATCAGGTCGTAGGCGGTGGAGGTGACCCAGCCGAACGCGGCGGCGGTCCGCGAGTCCACGGTGGGCGCCGCGATCGCCAGCACCGAGGAAACGACGACGACGTCCGCGAAGCCGCCTGAACTGGTCAGCGCGATGACGTGCTCACCGACACGTGCCGGATCGACACCCTCGCCGACCGCGATGATCTGCCCGGATGCTTCGAAGCCGGGCACGAAGGGGCGAGGAGTCGGGAAGTGGCCGTCGCGGATCAGCACATCCCCCCACTGAACGCCCGCGTAGGCGACACGGATCGCCACCTCCCCATGCCCCGCGGTGGGCTCGGCGATCTCGGTCACATGGAACTGGTCGTCAGCGGCGAGCACGACAGCCTTCATAGTTCACAACCTTCGTGGTTGACTCAGTATCCTGATACTCAGACGCTAGCGAGTCTCAGGACACTGAGTCAAATGAGGAAACTGTGACAGCCATGGCCGACGTGCCCGCCGAGGAATATCTGTGCACCAGGATCCGCCGCGCCGAACAGGCCCTGATGGCCCATCACGAAGCCGCCCTGCGTACCTATGGGCTGACCATGACCCAATACACGGTGCTGCTGACCCTCTCCCGCGATGACGGCATGTCCGGCGCCCAACTGGCCCGCGCCTGCGGCGTCACCCAACAGAGCATGGCCACGGTCCTCACCGGCATGCAGGCCAAGGGCCTCATCGACCGGAAGCCATCGCCCGTGCACGCCAAAGTCATGATCGCCACCCTCACCGACGCCGGCCGGCACCACCTCGACGGGGCCTACCAAGAAGTCAACGCGCTCGAGAAAGCCTTCATCGACACGTTCACGCCAGCCGAGCACCGGCAGTTCTGCGACCTCCTCGATCGAGCCACCGAAACTCTGATCGAACAGACCCCCCGACCCGCTAAGTCACCCTCCCCTCGCCCCCCAACGACCTGAGCCGAGCCGGGGAGAACCGCTGTCCGCCAACGTGTTACATCCCGTGTCCGCAGCTGGGGAAGGTCTTCTGTCCGCGAACATGTCACGGAGGAGGTCAGCCCACATAAGCCCAGAACCCACATTGGGATGATCTTGAATGGGCGGGGTGAGCCGGGAGGCACGTGCGGTGACGCCGTCGAGCGGACCGCCTATCGGGTTCCGCGCTTGATGATGACGCGAGAGCTGTACCTCTTCTACTCCCCCTCGCAGGAGGAGCTGGCGTGGGCGCGGGAGAAGACCGACACCGATGAGCACCTGCTGGCGCTGACGCTCGCGCTCAAGTGCTTTCAGCGGCTGGGCCGCTTCGTCAAGGCCCGCGAGATGCCGCCCGTGGTGGTGGAGCACTTACGGCGCTGCCTGGAGCTGGGTGAGGGCGTCGCGCCGGTGTATGCGTCGCCGCGTACGGCGGAGTCTCATCGGGTGCTGGTGCGGCGCCGGGAGGGGGTGGCGTACGCGCCGGGCAAGGCCCGCAAGATCGCGGCCAAGGCGATGACTCGGGCGGCTTGGGTGAAGAACCATCCACCGGATCTGATCAACGTGGCGTTGGAGCGGCTGGCGCAGGCACGGTTGGAGCTGCCGGCGTTTTCGACGCTGGACAGCATGGAGTCGACGATCCGTGGCCAGGTCAACGGCCAGATCTTTCAGACGATCTGGCGGTGGCAGGACGCCGAGGACCAGGCCCGCATCGAGGCGTTGCTGGTGGTCGGGCCGGGCGGCAATACCGATCTGGACCGGTTGAAGAAGCCGGCGCGGCGGGCGAGTTGGTCGAAGTTCAAGGACCAGGTCGCCCACGTGGCGTGGGTGGAGGGGTTGTGCGACGCCGAGTGGGTGCTGGAGGGCATCGCCGCGGGTCGCGTTGCTGGTGTGCCTGGTGCACACCGCCCAAGCGCGGGCGCGTGATGACCTGGCCAAGATGTTGTGCAAGCGGATGGCGGCCACCGCCAAGAAGGCCAAGGCCAAACTGGAGGAGATCCATCAGCGGCAACGGCAGGTGGTGGAAAACCTGATCGGCACCTACCGGGGCGTGCTGCAGGGCCTGGTGCCGGGCGGGCCGGTCGAGGTGGCCGAGGCCGCGGCCGCGCAGATGGTGATGACGGCCTTGACGGCCATGACCGGTCAGGTCGGTGATGTGGGCGAGGACACCGACACCGGCGGCAGTACTGAGGCCGGCGGGGACACCGAGGCATCTGAACACAGGGCCCACCGAGGCATCTGAACACAGGGCCGACTTGGGAGCCGCGGTCGAGGTGTTGGTCAAGGCGGTGCGAATGCAGGTGGCGGGGATGGGGTCGGTCCGCCAGGTGGTGGAGCGGGCCGGCGGCGCGGCCGCGCAGCTGGCCGACATCGAGGAGGTCACCGCCTATCAGCACGACAACCACGAGCTGCTCATCCAGCAGTTCTTCAAAGCCGACCGGTCGACCATGCTCGCCCTGGCCGCCGTGCTGAGGTTCAAGGCGACCTCGGCCGATCGCAGCGTCTGGAGGCCTTGGATCACGCCCTCACCTACTGGAGCAAGACCCGCGACTTCATCCCCGCTCGCGGCACGGATGGCCGTCGCCTGGATCTGGGATTTGCCTCGGCCAACTGGCTGCGCGCCATCCGCGGAGGCGATGGTATTCGCCTACCTGGCCGAGGAGCTGCGCACCGGAGACATCGCGGTCGACGGGGCCGCCGAGTACGGCGACTGGAGCTCCCACCTGCTGACCTTCGATCAGTGTCGGCCCCTGCTGGCGGCCTACTGCGCCGAGGCGGGCCTGCCGGCGACGCAGGCTACGCCGACAACGAGGACCTGACGTTCGCTAAGGATGGCGCCCCGACGACTTCGACCCCGACCTGCCCGAGATCGACTTCACCACCGTGTCCGAGGCGGCGTAGCGGTGGGCCTGCTACGACTGTTGTACGGCTGTCAAAGGCGCAGCCCGAGGGGCGCCGCTCCCACGAGGCCGCCGTCGATAACGAGGTCCTGACCGGTGATGTACGACGCGTCGTCCGAGACCAGGAAGGCGACGGCAGCGGCGACATCGTCCGGATGGCCGAGCGAGCCGAGCGGCACCTCCGCCAGGATGCGGGCCTCCGCGTCGGGGTCGATGGCGGACCGGTACATCTCGGTCTCGATGTAGCCGGGGCTGACGGAGTTGACGCGGATGCCACGCGGCGCGAGGTCGGTGCCGAGCGTGCGGGCGAGATTGTGCACGGCAGCCTTGCTAGCGGCGTAGATCGAGGCCGCCGGGAGGCCGCGGTGCAGGGTCCAGGATGCGTTGATGACGACGGCGCCTCCGTCGCCCATCAGCGGCAGCGCCTTTTGGATCGTGAAGAACACTCCCCTGAAGTTGATTCCGACGGTGTGGTCGAAGTCCTTCGGGGTGAACTCTGGCCTGAAGTCCGCAATACCGGCATTGGCGAAGACCGCGTCGAGGGCACCGCGCCAGGTCTCGACGCGCCGCACGAGGAGATCGAGGTCGGCGTCAACGCTGACGTCCGCGCGGACGGGCAGGACCCGCTCGGAGCCCAGGCGTTCTGCCGCGGTGTCGAGGCGGACCTGGTCGCGACCGGTGATGACGACGTACGCGCCCTCATCGAGAAGCCTGCGCGCGGTCGCGAACCCGATGCCGCTGGTGCCGCCGGTGATCAAAACTGTTTTGTTCGTGAATCGCTTCATGCCGACGATCCTCGAGCGGCGGGAGCTTACGCGGCAGTGTTGGCTGAACCTGGGTCTGACACCACCACCAAGCGCTCCAGCAGGGCCTCCGTTCCCGTCCCAGGCGCGGGGGTGTGCAGCCACAGGCGGTGGCCGGGCAGTTCGGGCAGCGGCAGAGTGGTGGCCTCGAAGGTCAGCGTCCCCAGGCCGGTAATCTCCAGGGCCTTGGTGCCGTGAGTGGGACCGCCCACGGGGAGTTCCGCCCAAATCTCGGCGAAGGCGGGGCTCGCGGCACACATGTCCGCGGCCAGGCGGCCGAATTCGGGATCGTCGGGGTAGCGGGCGGCGTCCGCCCGGAACAGGCCGACCATCGCTCGCGCCGCGTCGTGCCAGTCCACGACTGCCGCACGGTAGCGGGCGTTGGTGAAGAAGCTGACCAGGCAGTTGTGGTCGTACTCGTTGCACTGGAACACGATCTCCGCCGCGCGGTTGGCCGCGAGGACGTTCCAGTGCCGGTCGATGACGTACGCCGGCCGCGGCAGCCAGCCCTCCAGCAGCCGCCGCACGGCATCGGGGACCCGTCCTTCGGACGGCGCCGCCTGCGGCGGGTTGAGGCCGGCGAGGAGGTACAGGTGCTCGCGCTCGGCGGGCTCCAGGCGCAGCACCCTGGCGATGGCGTCCAGGACGTCGGCGGAGACGTTGATGTCGCGTCCCTGCTCGAGCCAGGTATACCAGGACACTCCTACGCCGGCGAGCACCGCCACCTCCTCCCGCCGCAGCCCGGGCGTACGGCGGCCCTCGCCTACCGGCATGCCCACGTCAGCGGGCATCACCCGGGCCCGCCGCGACCGGAGGAACGCGCGCATCTCGGAACTGCGCCGCTGCCGCGCATCTGTGGAGAGCCGGGAAATGCCCATCAGGTCATGCTATGTCGTGATTAACAGACCTCGTCTGTACGGCGCGCCCACGCGTGTCGCTGCCCGGGGTTGCTGCCGGTCGGGCCGCCTCGTGCGCGAGCGCGCTGTGCCGCGGCGTTTTCTGGATAGAGGTTTCTGGGCGGTGTCGCGCCTGGTCGCTAAGGTGTCCGGAAAGGTAAACGTTTCTGGACACCGCCGGCAGGATGGCTAATGACCGTCGGGGCGTACGCACGAGTCTCGACGCGTGACCAGAA
This sequence comes from Nonomuraea turcica, assembly GCF_030718205.1. GTDB lineage: Bacteria > Actinomycetota > Actinomycetes > Streptosporangiales > Streptosporangiaceae > Nonomuraea. The sequence continues at coordinate 50,431 of NZ_JAUZQF010000005.1, read as the reverse complement.
CCCGCAGCTCCAGCTCGACGCCCTGGCGGACAGCGGCTACGACGAACTGGTCATGGAAAAGGAGTCGGGCAAGCGTGGCGTCGCGCGACCGGCGTGGGAGGCGCTCTTGGCGCTGCCCAAGGCGGGCGACACGCTGAAGTTCTGGAAGTCCGATCGGTGGGGCCGCTCGGCGGGGCACGTGCTGACCACCGTCAACGAGCTGCGCGACCGCGGCATCACGGTGGCGTCGTTGACGGAGAACTTCGATCTGAGCACCAAGGAGGGCCGGTTCATGTTCGCGGTTCTTGCCGCTGCCGCGGAGTACGAGCTGGAGCTGCGCGCCGAGCGTCAGGCGGAGGGGATCGCCGCCGCCAAGCGCCGCGAAGCCACTGGCGCCATGCTGCCCGGCAAGAAGAAGACCGGTCGGCCGCGCGTGATCGGCCCCGCCGAACTGGCCACACTGCGTCGCCTGGTCAACAACGGCGTCTCGGTCACCGAAGCCGCCCGCACTTTGAAGATCGGCCGTTCGACGGCCTACGAGGCCCTGGCGAACACGCAGGATTGATCAATCCTTACCGTTCAGTCCTGCACGGATCCTCCCCGACCCCGGACCTCGCCGGCGACCACACGCGCTGGCTGTCGTCGTACCTGCCGATCCGGCAGCTCACCCGCCCGCTGGGGGACGTTCCGTGGCTGCTCTGGCTGGGATTCGAGGTCTTCACCGGAGCCGGCTGCCTGGCCCTCCTGGCGCTGGTCGCCCTTCGACGGGGACCACGCTCACCTTCGGTGTCGCCTTGGCCGCCCTGCTCGTCACCGCCGTGGCCGGGCTCACCAGCATCCTCTCCCGTCGCTGGGGGTTCACCGTGCCGCTCGACGTCCCGCAGGTCGATCCGGCCGTCTCCCCGCTGTGGTTCACCGCCGCTTGCGTGGTCTCGGCCGGGCTGCTGTGGTGGCTGCGCCTCGCCCGCGGCGTGTGGGCCTCGGGCCTCGTCCACGTCGACATGAGAATCTGATGATGATCTCAAAAAAATTAAGATCAACATCATGAAAGTTTACTTTGAATCAGGTATAACTTTAGATATGACGGAAGAGACGATGGATTGGCAGGAACTTACGAACCTGACCCGGGGCCGGCCGTTCGTCGTCGAGCGGGTGCGCCTGGCAGACAGCGGCGTCGCGATCGAGGGCGGGTTCGAGCTGCCGCAACTGGCTCAGCTCAGCGTCGAGGATCAGGTCTTCGTCACGGCGTTCGTGCGGTGCCACGGTTCCATCAAGGAGATGGAACGCATCTTCGGGGTGAGCTATCCGACGATCAAGGCGCGGCTGAACCGGATCACACAGATGCTTGACTTCGTCGAGACCGATCCGGCGCCGTCGCGGGCCGACATCATCGATCGGCTGCGCCGTGGCGAGATCACCGCACAGCAGGCACTGTCCGAGTTGGAAGGGCCCGCGTGATGCCGCAGTTGGTGACCGTACGGGTCGAACGCCCAGACCATCGTGCCATCCGGATCTGGGTGCCGGTCCTGCCCGTGGTGCTCGTCCTTTCACCGGTCATGGTCCTAGCCGTTCTGGGTGCGGCCGTGGCCTGCCTCGTGTTCAGCATCAGCTTGGTGCGCGCGCTCGGCACTGGCTGGCGCATCGTCTCGGCGTTGCCCGGCACCCGGGTCGACGTCGAATGCCGCCGTACGGCGGTGCTCGTATCCATCCGGTAGGAGAGGTTTCGATGAACGGACAGCGCAAGGACGTCCTCGACATGCTGGTCGAGGGCAAGATCACTGCAGAGGAGGCGGAGCGGCTCCTCGTTGCGCTCGAACGAGACCAGTCGCCGGCGGCTTCGCGCCTCGAGCCCCGGCCGAAAGGCAGGGCGAAGTACCTGCGGCTGGTGATGGAGTTCCTCGAGGACGGTGAGTCAGGGCGGCTCAACGTGCGGGTGCCGCTGCAACTGCTGCGAGCCGGTGTGCAGCTCGTCGCCCTGATCCCGCCGCGGGCGCTGGATCGGGCCAACGCCGAGCTGGTCAAGGCGGGCGTGCCGATCGACCTGACCCAGCTCAAGCCCGCACAGCTCGAGGCGCTCGTGGAGCACCTCGACGAGACGATCGTGGAAATGGAGGCGCCCGATGGCCACCTGCGTGTCTTCTGCGAGTAACGGGAAACCATGACCAGCCGGCAATCCACCCGGACCGGCATGGTGCCGGTCGATGACACCGCGCTGTACGTGCGCGACACCGGCGGGCCCGGCCATCCGGTGGTCTACCTCAACGGCGCCTATGCCGACCAGGCGCACTGGCGGCGCGTCATCGCTGACCTCGGCAGCGACTACCGGCACCTCACCTACGACGAGCGCGCCCGCGGCAAGTCGAAGCGCTCGGTGGACTATTCATTCGAGGGCGCCGTCCGGGACCTGGCCACCGGCACCAGCCACCGTTCCCGATTCACTTCTGAGAAAGAGAGACCATGACCATCAAGCGATCCCCCTGGACCGGCATGCTCCCAGTAGACGATACGGCCTTAGCCGTCACCGACACCGACGGCGACGGTGTCCCCGTGATCTACCTCAACGGCCACGCCGCCGTTCAGCGGCAATGGCGGCGGGTCCTCGCCGAGCTGGGGACGGAGTGGCGGCATATCACCTACGACATGCGGGGGCGTGGTAAGTCGAAGCGTTCGGCGGATTATTCGTTCGAGACGAACATCCGAGATGTCGATGCTGTCCTCGCAGCCCGGGGTGTGGCCCGGGCGGTGGTGGTGGGCTGGTCCTATGGAGCGTTTGTCGCGGCGCACTGGGCCAGCCGGGATCCGGCCCGTACCGTGGGCGCGGTCTTGGTGGAGGGCGCGCAGCCCTACGACTGGTTCGACGAGTCCATGGAACCGGGGATGCGCAAGATATGGAAGCGCATCTGGTGGCCCATGCAGCTGCTGCGCCCGTTCGGTATGGCTCCACGGATGACCGGCGACCAGCTGGCAGACAGCAACATCGAGGTCGGCAAGATCGCCCGCGAGCGTGACCTGGGCCCCGTGCTGGACAGCATCACCGTCCCGGCGCGCTACGTGGTCGCTTCTGGGGAGTCCTTCGGAAGCCAGGGCGGGCACGAACGGGTACGCGCCAGCCTCCCCGCGGTGACTGCCCGCAATCCGAACATCCAAATCAGCGCGAAAGTCGCCAGCAACCACGGTTCGATCCTGCGTAAGGACTATCGCGCCATCGCCGAGGCCGTACGTGAGGTCGCCGCCCTCGACCACGAGGGGAACTGAAGACGCCGCCGTCACGGTGAATCCCGCACGGGAGAATCACCGACCCTTCCTGGCTAACCCCACCGCGGGGCCGCAGCGGAGGGCGGCCTATTGTTTCGATAGCGATCGAACATTTCGGACCTCGGTATGCGCGCTGTGCGAATCGACCGCTTTGGTGAGCCTGCTCGCCCATTCGGTGGCGAGATACCGGTGCGTGTCGTCGCCTCCGCCATCATCGCCCTCGCCTGGTGTGCCGGCATCCTCATCGTCGCGTACGCCTTCGCCATGAACACGTACCGCCGCAAGATCTCCTAGGCGGAAGGACTCAAGACGAACGGAGACCTGATGACGACACGCGCGATCCACGTGCAGGGTCTTGAGAAGACCGGCTCACCCGCGCTGCGCGCGTCCGACGCGGACCGCGACCGGATCATCGAACTGCTGCGCGCCGCCGTCGCCGACGGCCGGCTCGACCCGGTCGAGTTCGACGAGCGGCTGGACGCGCCCGTTTCCGCCATATTCCGGTGGCACCCCTTCTTCGGCGTCATCAACGTCGACGTCGAGGCGAAACCAGCCAAGCTCACACCAGCGGATGGTGGCCGCTGCGGTCCGCGTAAGAGCTGGGGCTGATGCCCGGAGATCGACCGCCGCGCCACCTGGACGAGGCCGGGCGAGCCGATGGCCCACGCACGGCGCGGGCCGTCGTCGTTGCCGGGCACCGGCGGGCTCCGTGACGGGGGGCCGGCGCGGCGGGTCCGGCGTTGGGTCCCGGGAGGTACATGCCGTGGCCGCCGCGGAAGCTCGCGAACGTCTCAGCTGTTCAGTGACGTCCAGAAGTCGTAGCGGTGGTCGCGGGCGAAGTCGGCGGGCTTGATGCCGTCATCGCCCGGGGCCAGGGACTGGATGGCGGCGCGCGCGGTGGTGAAGGGATGCCAGGCGGGTGCGCCGGAGCCGTTGGGGTCGCCGGTGCGGGCGAAGCGGGTCCAGTAGCCGATCATGTGGCCGGCCAGGTGGCGCTGCTGGCCGGTGAGGGGCTGGTTGTAGCCGACGTCGAACAGGTAGGGCAGTTCGGCCGCATGGTAGGCGCCCATGTCGTAGGGCTTGGGGAAGGCGGCGAACCACGGCGCGTTCGCGTCAGCGAACTCGAAGGCGTAGGTCGGCACGTGCCGTGAGAGTGCCCTGCCGGTGTCGAGGGCGGGGCGGGCGTATTCGGCGTCGGTCAGGGCGGTGGCCAGCGCCTGGCTGGGGGAGGCGTAGGCGGACAGGGGGTAGCGGGCCAGGACCTTGCCGGCGTGGGCGCCGAAGGCGGCGTGGACCTCCTCGTCGTAGCGGTCGGCGGGGATTGGGCCTTGGTACTTGGCCATCTCCAGTCCCCAGACGTGCATGCGCTGCTCGTGACGGTTGATGCCGTACAGCACCGGAACCCGGTGGAAGCGGCCGGACGCGATCGCCTGTGCCGGACTCAGAGGGAGGAAGGCGCCGCCGGTGACCGGGCCGAAGCCGGGCTGGGCGGGATCCGAGGCGGCCTTCAGCAGCTTGTCGGCCGGGACCGCGCGCAGCTGCCGGGCGGTCGGTGACGCGCCGAGGTTCAGGCGCTCGACCAGGGCCTGGCCATCGCCTTCTGCCTGCGGGCGGGGGCGCGGGTTGTTGGCCATGGCCAGGGAGGGCGACCAGGGGGCGGTGCAGGGGGCGCTCTGCAGGATCGCCCGGTGGAACAGGCCGGACGATCCGGGTGCGGTCAGGTGGGCGCAGACGCCGATGGCGCCGGAGGACTCGCCGAACAACGTGACATTGCCCGGGTCGCCGCCGAAGGCGGCCGCGTTGCGCCGGACCCAGCGCAGGGCGGCCTGCTGGTCGGCGAGCCCGTAGTTGCCGGACACACCGTCGGCGTCGCGCAGGGCCGGGTGGGCCAGGAAGCCGAAGGCGCCGAGCCGGTAGTTGACGGTCACCACGATCACCTCGCCATGGGCGGCGAGGCGGCGGGCGTCGTACAGGTGGCCGGCCCCGTCCTTGAAGCTGCCGCCGTGGATCCACACCATCACCGGCAGCTTCCGGCCGGACCGGGTGCGGGGAGTGGTCACGTTCAGGTACAGGCAGTCTTCGCTGGTGCTGCCGCCGCCCAGGTGGTCACCGGTCTGCGCGCACATCGGGCCGGGGGTGGTGGCCTGGCGCGGCTGAGTCCAGGCGGGGGCGGGGCGGGGGGCCCGCCAGCGCAGCTCACCCACCGGCGGGGCGGCGTACGGGATGCCCAGGAACGAGCGGTGGTCCTCCGCGACCAGGCCACGCACCGGCCCCCGGTCGGTGCGGACGAGTGCCTCGCTGTCCGCGGCCGCCGCCGTGGGGGTCAGGATCGCTCCCGCAACGCCCAGGGCCGTCAGCCCCGCCGCGAGCTTGCCCCTATCAGTCATCCGTCCATCTCCTCGCATCAGTGATCTGTCCGACGCCGAGAACCGTACAACCGACTTAGGCGATCGCGCAAGACGAACGAATGAGGCAGTCGCCTAAGGCGTTCGTCTGATTCTTGGGGTAGGCTTCGGCCATGGGTAACCGCGAAGATCTCATCGCCGGGGCCAAGCGCTGCCTGTACGACAAGGGTTACGCGCGCACCAGCATCCGCGACATCACCGCCGCCGCCGGTGGGGTCAGCATGGCAGCCATCGGCTACCACTTCGGCTCCAAGGAGGCGCTGCTCAACGAGGCCCTGTCACAGGCTTCGCAGGAATGGGGCGAACAGCTGGCCCAGGCGCTGTCCGCCGTCCCCGACGATCCCGGGGCCGGCCCGCTGCAACGCTTCGAGGCGGCCTGGGCTCAGATCATCAGGTCCTTCGACCTCCACCGGCCGCTGTGGGCCGCCACCTTCGACGTCATCGGGCAGGTCCAGCACGCCGAGCAGGCTCGCGCCTACTTGGCCGCCGGCCTGGAGCACGCCCGCCTCGGCCTTGCCCAGGTGCTCGGCGGCCTCGACCCGGCCAGCCCGAACGCCTGGGCGGTGGGTGGCTTCTACCAGGCGCTGCTGACCGGCGTGATGGCCCAGCACCTGATCGACCCCGAACGAGCCCCCACCAGCCACGACCTGGCCACCGCCTTGGCCTTGATCAGCGGCCGGCCTGTGACCGAACGAGACGCTCCGTGACCCCGCCCGACGTGTCCCAACTGCGCCAAAGCTCACGCTGGCGAACCGCGAGCCGCCCTCGAGGACCCGCACTGGCCCACGTGGAAGACCTCCACGGCCCGGACGGGACTCTGCGCGCGGTCGGTCGCTCGCGTGGGACGGGACGGCGGACGCGGGTGCGGCGCGGCGTTCCGCCGGAGCTGCCGGCACGGATACGGCCCGTGTCGCGATGAGGTGAGGGGAGGCCTGGTTTTACGGAGGTCTTCCACACGGAGATCGGTTGCGTGACTCTCATGACCGAGTGTCGAATGGGATCGGCACATGAGGCGGGACGTCGGCGAACCCCTGGGAGAGGCCATGAGGCCGTTGGCCATCGCATTGGTAGCGATCCTGATGGCCGCGGGCTGTTCGACGCCGAGACGAGACAAGATCACGGTGGCGTGCGGCGCGAGCGAGCGATGGTGCGCGATGATGGTCAAGAGATTCTCCGATGCCACCGGCGTGGAGGCCGACTTCGTCCGGCTGTCGAGTGGAGAGGCGCTGGAGCGGATCAAGGCGGCCAGGGCGCGGCAGGAGTTCGACGTCTGGCATGGCGGTCCTGCCGACTCCTACGTGGCCGCCAAGAGTCTGGGACTGCTCGAGCCGTACAAATCCGAAAAATCCAGTGAAATCCGGCAGGGGTGGGCCGATCGGGAGAACGCCTGGAGCGGGATCTACGCCGGCGTGCTGGCCTTCTGCAACAACACCAAGGAGCTGGCCAAGCGAGGCATGCAGCCGATCCGCTCCTGGCGGGAGCTGCTGGATGAGCGGCTGCGCGGCGGCGTCGCCCTGGCCCATCCGGCCACCTCCGGAACCGCCTACACCGCCCTGTGGACGCACGTGAGGCTCGGCGGCGGCGATCACGACGCGGCGCTCGGCTACCTGCGCAGCCTCCACCCGAACGTGCTGCGATACAACTCTTCCGGCAGCGTAGCCGCCGTGCAGGCGGCCAAGCATGAGGCCGCGGTCGGCGTCGTGTTCTCCCACGACTGCGTCGCCGCCCAGGAGCAGGGTTATCCGAATCTGCAGGTGACCTTCCCGCAGGAGGGCACCGGCTACGAGCTCGGTGGCCTGGCCGTGCTGGCCGGGGCCCACAACCCCGGCAGCGCACGCACGTACGTCGACTGGGCGCTGAGCGGGGCGTCCCAGCAGCTGGGGCCGCTGGTGCAGTTCTACGCCCTGCCCACCAACACCAAGGTGCCGGCGCATTCCAAGGCGGCCGACCCGGCGGCGGTCAAGCTGATCTCCTACGATGTGGAGGTCGCCGGGCGGGCCAAGCAGGCGCTCGTCGACCGGTTCAGCGCGGAGATCGCCCGGCCGCCCGCCTAGGAGCAGCCCTCGAACTGCGGGACCGAGACCACCGACAGGTCGATGCCTGACTTGCCGAACCACTTGTCCAGCAGCATGTGCGCCGTGCCGTCCTGGTACATCTGGGTGATGGCGCGGTTGAGCTCCTCACAGCCGTCGACGTCGCCCTTGCGCACGCCGATCGACGTGCGTTGCTCGTTGAAAGCCGCGCCCACCAGGTGCAGGTCCACGCCCGGCTTGGTGAGCAGCCCCGCCAGGATCTGGCTGTTGGTGGAGATGGCGTCGATCCTGCCGTCCTTGATCATCTCTAGGCAGACGTTGTAGTCGGGTGCCTCGACGGCGATCGCCTCGACCCGGCGCTCGTCGATGATCCGCTGGGCGATGTTCGTGCCCCGCACCCAGCAGATCTTGCGGCCCTTCAGGTCGCGGACGTCGCGGATGACGCCCCTGTCGGCCGGCCGTACCGCGATGTCCTGGAAGTCGACGTGGTACGGCCCGGCGAAGTCGATCACCTTCTTTCGCTCCGGGGTGACCGACATGTGGGCGAAGACCAGGTCGGCACGCCCGTCGGTGAGCACGGTGAGCTGGTCGCCGGCCTTGATCTCCAGCCAGCGGATCTGCTTGCCCAGCCGGGACAGCAGATCCTTGGCCACGTCGATGTTGAAGCCGTCGTAGGCGCCGTCCTGTCCTTTGAAACTGATCAGCGGAACGTCGGAGCGGATCGCGACGACCACCTCGTCGGTGTCCACGAGGGAATCGGGCCGCGCGGTGCCGCAGGCGGTGAGCAGCAGAATCAGGCAGATCAGCAGTTTTCTCACCGGTACTCCCTGAGCCGCGGCCAGACGCCGGCGAGAATGAGCAGGGCGCCGGTGGCCAGCCCGCCCGGGATCGACCGCCACAGCGTGTCCAGGGCGCCGTCGCCGCTGTCGATGGCGCGCTCGAAGTCGGACTCGTGCCGCCGCACCAGCTCCTCCAGCACCGTGTCGTAGCTTTCGTAGGCCTCGGTGAGCTCGCCGTCCCAGAACTTGATCGCCGCCTCGGCCGACATCGTCCGCATCCGCGCGTCGGCCTGCTGGAACCTCTGGTAGGCGGCGAAGAGCCGTTGCCGGTCCTGGCCCGTCAGGCTGCCGAGCAGTCCCTGGAAGTTCGCCTGCAGCTTGCTCTGGTAGTCCGGCAGGCTGGTGGACTCGACGGCTGCGATCGTCCGGGACTTGTCCAGGAAGGTGTGTTCGTAGGTGTCCTTGCGGAAGCGGTCGAGCAGGTAGCGGCTCTGGTCTCCGTGCATGCTCGTGCTGATCGCCCGTGCTCTGGTCAGGGTGAGCACCGCGTCGAAACCGCGGCGCTTGGCCTCCTCCAGCGCCTGGCCCTGCCGGGTGAGCAGGGCGGTGCCGGTCACCAGGCCTGCCGCGGTGAGCATGGTGGCGGCCACCAGAGCCGGCGCGAAGACCCGGCGGAACCTGCGGGTCAGGTAGGCCTGCAGGACCAGCAGGCAGGCCAGCGCGAGCAGCCCGGTGACGATGACGGCGGAGCGGGCCAGCGAGGTGGCCGAGCGCTCGGCGTCGTGCGCGCGCCTGACGATCGTCCCGGTTTCCAGGGTCAGGTTGTAGGCCTGGGGGAGCAGTTCGCGGTGCATGAGGTCGGTGGCCTTCTGATAGGCCTCGACCACATGGTCGGGCGGCTGTCCCGCGGTGTGCTGGGTTTGCATGTCCAGCAGCCGGGCCTGGGTGGCCAGCCGTTCGTAGCGGCCCAGCCCCTCGATCAGCGACTCGACCGTGCGTTGCTCGGAGGGGTCGTCCAGGGCCAGCCGGTAGGCCTTGAGCAGGCTCTCGGAGATCTCCAGCCGCCGCTGGTCATAGCTGGTCAGGTCGGCCTGCTGCTGCGGGCCGTACTCTCTGCCCAGCAGCAGGGTCTCGGCCACCAGCGCGTCCATCTCCGACATCTGCCGATACAGGCCCGTGGTGGCGAGCACCTGCGGCCCGGCGTCATGCCCGATGGTGCGCAGGCCGGAGCCCGTACTCGCCGCGCCGGCCAGGATCGCGGCCAGCAGCAGTGCCAGCGTGAGCAGGGACAGCCCGGCCAGTGTACGCACCCGCCCGGAGACCGACTCCGAACGCCGGACCGGCGGCCTCGCCGTCACCGTCATGGCCTGCTCCGGCGGCAGACGCCGGGATCGTTGGTGCGCACCGCGCGCCTCCCGAGATCGGCTCGTCCTGGGAAATCGAGCATGGCCGCGGGCGCGGCAGGTCCGCAAGAGGGGCCAGGCCCGAAGATCCCGTTCGGGCAGACGATCATCCGAGGACGAGCGGGAGTTTCGCGGCCAGCTCGCCCAGTGCGGCCTTCTCCGCGTCGCTCGGGGCACGCCGTCCGGTGCCGACCAGCAGCGCGTCCTTGTCGGAGAACGACGCGGGGAACGCGGCCCCGGCGATCTTCTCCAGCATCTCGCGGGACCGGCCGAGCCCCTCCGCGGGTGGTCCCGCCACCTCCGGCAGGTGCGCGACCAGGTCGAGGTGGTGCAGCGTCCACTCCAGGACGTACGCCGCGAGATAGTCGCCCGCGGTGAGGACCTCATCGCGGGTGGCGACCCGCAGGCCCGGGTCGGCGAGTTCGGCGGCGCGGCCGGCGGCGGAGCCGACGTCGTCGAGGTGGAACTTGAGCAGCCGAGGCTCCTCATACGCGGCGGCCAGCCGGACGATCAGCGCGTCGAGCGGGTCGTCCCCGGTCGGCGGCGTTTCGGCGACGTCCCAGTAGGTCACCGCGTCGCGGGTCGGTTCCGTCGCGGCGGGGGTCACCAGGGTGATCAGGACGTCCTGAGCGTCGATGACCAGATGGCACACCAGGTCCCGCACGAGCCAGCCGGCACAGCCGGACGGCTGTGCGAAGTCCTCGTCCGGGAGTTCGGCGACCGCCGTGCGCAACGCCGTCCACGAGCGTGAGAAGAGATGCACATCGGCACGGTAGTGCGGAGCCGCACGGGCGGACAAGCGCATGGGGACGGTCCGGCTCGCGTGCCCGGCCGCCGCCGGCGAATGGTGGACGGCGTCCACCGGCTCGCGCCGGCCCCTAGCGGACATCGCGAGCCGGTGGCGGGCAGCGTGCTTATGCACCGATGGAGATGCCGAACTCCGCTTGGATGATCTTGAACATGAGGTCCCAGGTCTTCCATTCGGTGTTGGTGTGGACGGCGATGGTGTGCCGGTCGTCGGGGGTGCCGACCGCGAAGAAATAGGATCCCCAGAGGCTGCCGCCGACGCCGCGCAGCGTCCGGCCGCCCGTGGCCTGCTTGTCGAACTCGAACAGGCCCAGGCCGTAGCGGGCGTGCGGCATCCAGTAACCACCCTCGGTGGAGACCGTGGTCCACATCTGCCGGTGCTGGGCGGGCGGCAGCAGGCTGCCGCCGGCCATCGCGTTGACGAAGCGGATCATGTCGCCGGTGGAGGAGACGACATTGCCGGCCGACCAGGCCAGGGAGGAGTTGAACTCGGTGACATCCAGGGGCGGCAGGCCGGGCTCCTCGATCAGTGATTCCCAGTTCTCCGAGGTGACTGTCGCCGGGTCGGCGCCGTCCTTGAAGAACAGGTTGGAGTACGCCCGCGGGTGCGGATCGGGGTATCCGGTGTCCTGGGTGGGGCGCACGCGGGTGTGGGCCAGTCCGAGCGGCTGGATGACCCTGCGCTCGACCTCTTCGGCGTAGCTGCTGCCGGTGACCTCCTCGATGATCGCCCCGGCGAGGTGGAAGCCGCCGTTGGCGTACTCGAAGCGTTCGCCGGGCTCACCGACCGGCGGCTGGGACACCGCCACCCTCAGCAGTTCCTCGGTGGTGAAGGTGTCGAAGCGATGCTGGAGGAATCCGGAGCGGGTGGCGTAGCGGTGGGACACCTCCGGCGCCAGGCCGGTCGCGAACAGCCCACTGGTGTTGCTGAGCAGGTGCCTGATGGTGATCTTGTTGCCGTCGTAGCCGTTGACGTTCACCACACCCGGCAGCCACTTGTTCACCGGGTCGCCGAGGCTCAGCCGGCCCTCGGCCTCCAGGGTCAGGACCACGGCGGCGGTGAAGGCCTTGCCGCTGCTGCCGGTGTGCACGTATTCCCCCGGCCGGCGCCGGGCGCCGGTCTTGAGGTCGGCCACGCCGGCGGTGCCGAACCAGGTCCGGTCCTCGTCCTTGACCTCGGCGACGATGCCGGGGATGCCGACCTCGGCCACCGCCCAGTCGAGCACCTGCTGCACTTTCTCGTGCGCTGCCATTGCACTGCCTTTCGGACGTTTCTTACCTACGCCCTCCACGGTGTCCACCGGCGCTTACACACCTCTTAGAACGCTCTTTTAGCCGGCACGGCGCCACTTTCACGAGCACGCGCGCCTCTGTGTCCTCATAGCCTTTGTGCATGCGGATTGAGGTGCTGGGACCGGTCCGGGCCTATGCCAACGATGGTGCGCCGATCGATGTCGGCGGCGTCATGGTTCGCGCGCTGCTGGCCCGGCTGGCACTGGCCGAGGGCGAGACGGTGTCGGTCGATGCACTCGTCGACGGCCTGTGGGGGGAGCATCCGCGCGGGGGCACCGTCAATGCGCTGCATGGGCTGGTGCACCGGCTGCGCAAGGCTCTGGGCGGGGCCGGGGTCGTGGAGAGGGCGGCCGGCGGGTACCGCCTGCACGTACGCGCCGAGGACGTCGACGCGGTCCGGTTCGAGGCGAAGGCCAAGCGGGGCGGTCGCGAACTGGCCGCGGGCGCCGCGCAGCGAGCGGCCTCGCTGCTGGACGAAGCGCTGGCGCTGTGGCGGGGAGACGCGCTGGCCGACGTGCGCGATGCGCCCTTCGCCGGTACGGCCGGCACGCGGCTGGAGGAGCTGCGCGTCGCGGCCATCGAAGACCGGTTCGAGGCGGAGCTGCGACTGGGCCGCCACGACGAGATCCTCGCCGATATGGCGGCGATGGCCGCCGGCCACCCGTTGCGCGAACGGCTGGCCGGATTGCGCATGCGAGCCTTGCACGCGGCAGGCCGCCAGTCCGATGCGCTGGCCGTGTTCGAACAGGTCCGCGGCACGCTCGCCGAGGAATTGGGCGTCGACCCGTCCGAGGAACTACGCCAAACGCACCTGGCCATGGTGCGGGGCGAGCTGACGATCCCCGAGGCGGAACAGGCTCGGCCGGAGGCGGCGCCGGGCCGTCTGCCGGCCCTGCTGACCAGCTTCGTCGGCCGGGCGGAGGAGCTGAGACTGCTGGCCGGGTTGCTGGAGACCTCCCGGCTGGTCACCGTCGTGGGGCCCGGAGGAGTGGGCAAGACCCGGCTGACCGTGGAGGTGGCGAGCCGGCATCGGGCCCATCAACGTGGCCGGGTCTGGCTCGTCCCCCTGGCCGGGGTGAACACCGCCGACGGGCTGCCCGAGGCGGTGCTGGGCGCGCTCAGCGTCGCCGATGCCCAGCCGTCTGGCACGCCACTGGATCGAGTGGTCAGTCTGCTCGCCGGTGGTGAAGGCGTGCTGGTGCTGGACAACTGCGAACAGATCTCCGGACCCGTCGCGGAGTTTGCCGGGCAGCTGCTGGAGCGCCAGCCGTACGTGACCATCCTGGCCACGAGCCGGGAACCGCTGGACGTCATGGGTGAGACGCTGTGCCGTCTGGGCCCGCTCGACCTGCCCCCGGCCCACGCGGATTCCGCTCAGGCCGGCGAATCGGACGCGGTGCGGTTGTTCCTCGATCGCGCGGCAGCCGGACAGCCCGGCCTCGTACTCGACGCGCCGACCGCGACCTCGGTCGTGGACATCGTGCGCCGGCTGGACGGGCTGCCGCTGGCCCTGGAGTTGGCCGCAGCGCGGCTGCGGACCATGAGCGCCGGCCAGCTCGCCCGGCGACTGGATGACCGTTTCCGGCTGCTCAGCACCGGCAACCGGGCCGCCCAGCCGCGGCAGCAGACCCTCCATGCGGTCATCGAATGGAGCTGGGACCTCCTCACCGATCAAGAACGGACGCTGTCCCGCCGAATGTCGATCTTTCCGGCGAGAACCGGGATCGCCGCGATCGAGGCGGTCTGTTCGGATGAGACGCTCCCCGCCGGCGAGGTCATCTATCTCCTGGACTCCCTGGTCGACAAGTCCATCGTGGAGCGGGCCGGCCACGCGTACCGGATGCTGGAAACCATCCGAGCCCATGCGGCGGACAAGCTTCGCCTCGCGGGGGAAGCCGAAGCCGTCCTGCGCAGGCTCGCGCGGCACTTCGCCGACCTGGCCGAGGAACACGAGCCGCTGCTGCGCTCGGACAAGCAGGCAGAGTCGCTGCGGCTGTTCCAGGCCGAGTACGACAACCTGATGTTCGCCCTGCAAACGGCCATCGACGGCGGCGACGCCGAGACCGCGGCCCGGATTCTCGGGCCGCTGTACTGGTACTGGGTCATGCTCCGCTACGACGCTCGGGCCGATGCCTACGTCGCCAAGGTCGCCGAGTTCGGCGACGCGCTGCCCGCGGAAGCCCGGGCCGCGTTCACCGCGATCCACCTGGTAGCCGGCGAGGGCGGGCCGATCAATGAGCCCGAACGGCTGCGCGCGCTCATCGACGACTGCGTGCACACGGGCGCGCTACGGCGTTATCCGATGCTGCTGACGACAGCGCTGATGATGGCGCTGATACTCGGGTTGGACGAGCTGGTCGACCAGGAGATCGCCCGGGTGCGCAGCGGCTCGGACCGCTGGGCGATCGCCTGCACCTTCATGATCGAAGCCATGCGGTATCGCGAACGGGGCGACCGGGAAGGCTCCGCGACCGCGATGGCGGCGGCGCTGCACGCGTTCAAGGAGGCGGGCGATCGGTGGTGGACGGCGAAGACGCTGTACGGCCTGGCGCAGATCCACGCCATCGCCGGTGACCACGACAAGGCGATCGCCGCCTACGAGCACAGCCTCGCGATCGCCACCGACCTCGGCTCGCAGGATGAGGTCTCAACCCGGCTCGGACTCGCCACCGAACGCATGCGCGCCGGCGACCTGACCGGCGCCCGGCACGACATCGAAACCGCCGAACGAGCGGCATGGGAGCGCGGTCACCGTGTGCTGGAGATCGAGGTCCTGGGCAGCCTGGCCGAGCTGTACCGCCGCTCCGGCGCGATCGAACGGGCCAACCAAGAGCTCGACCGGATGGAGACACTCGCCCGCCGGCTGCGCCTTACGGCGGAGACGATGGAGAACCTCCTCGTGCCCGCCAGGATGGCGAACCTCCTCACCGCCGGGGACGCCGCACCCGCGCGCGAGCTGCTGCCCCGTGCCATGCAGGCGGCGCAGGCGCACAGGAACACCCCAGCGGCCGCGCAACTCCTGGCTCGGCTGCTGTTCCTGGAGGACGATCCGGCCGGCGCGGCCACCGCGCTCGGCCTGAGCCAGGCCATCCGCGGCACCTTCGACCACGGCGACACCGAACTGCGCTCCCTCGCGGAGACGCTCTCGCAATGGCTCGGCCGTGCCGACTACGACACCGCCTACCAACGGGGCGCCGACATGACACCCCACGAGGCCACCGACCGGCTGACAAAGCTCGCGCTCACGGAGGTGGTCTGCCCGCCGGCCCGGCGTTAGTCGAACGTGTCGCCGGCCAGGGCGGCCAGTTTCCGCTGCGCCGGGGTCCACCTGTAGTGCGGTGGCGGCGGCCGGGACGGCGGAGGTCGCCCCTGGGTGGCCGCTATCCACCCGGGGTCACGGTCGCGCCGGGCAGTGACTCCTGCTGAGCTTCCCGCGAGCCGACGACGGCGTTGAGCCCGCCGTTGACGGGCTGCGCGACCGCGTCGCCGGAGACGAAGGGCTTCGACGTCTCCCCTTCGACCCTGATCAGTATCCTGGTGGGGGTGCAGAACAAGCTGACCTTACTCTCGCTGGAACTACCCACCGCCGGCTCCATCGGCCCGGAAAACCCTCCTTCCCGCCCCGGGTGCCCCTCGGACGTGGTCAGATCGACGTACATGCTCCAGCCGGAGTCGGACAGCCCGCACCGGCCGGAGGAGTGAATCCACGCGATCAGGTCGTGAGAGCCGACCCTGATCTGCGCCAGTGCACGCTCCGCCTCGTCGGGCAGTTTCCGGTGGCCGGTCAGGCCGTTCAGCTTGACCAACGGCCACTGGGCCGGGTTCTTCAGCAGCGGATTCGCAGGCGGCGCGGAACACGCGCCGAGGGCCGGTAACAGCAGGAACGCGACCACGGTCCGCGCCAGACGATTGATCACTGTGATTCCCTGTTCGTGACGACTCAGACGATCTTGAGTCTACGCATCTCCCCTGACGCACAAGCGCCACACGCTGCGCGAGATGCCGCCCGGCGGCATGGCCTGATCTCCGAAGTCAACAGCGCCCGGAGCGGCCGTGCCCGCCCCAGGCAGTGGCCACGGTGAGTGACACCCGCCGGCCTCAGCAGCATCGACAGGCGGCATCTGATGACACGAGGTCGCCCGTGCGGTAGAGGTCATGACTTCGGCATCGCGGCCGGTAGCGCGCCGCATGCCGTACTCGTTCGTGCATGGCCGCCCTGCCGCAGTACGGCGGCTACGTGGAGGTGTCGCGGAGCGCATCGGCGAGGGCGGCGAGGTGGTCGGAGACCGGGCCCAGCGTGAGCAGACCGCTGCCCGCACCCGCCAGCTCGCCGGCCGCCGGGGCCAGCGCGGCGCGGGCGCGGCGCATCGCCTCCCGGTCGCCGACGGCCACCGCAGCCCGCGCCACCAGGCACCACATCGCCTCCATCAGCAGGTCTCCCGGCGGTTCCGGCAGGGCCGCCAGCGCCGCCGCGGCCTCGTCGCGGCGGTCGGCGGCCAACAGCAGGGGGCGGACCCACGGCTCGTACGGTCCCCAGTCCGCCTCGCCGGTCCCGGGCGGCAGGCCGCGGCGCACGCGCGTGCAGAGCGACGCCAGCGGCAGCAACCCGCGCTCCAGGCCCGGCATGCCGGCGCCGTCCAGCTGCGCGGCCGCCCGGCGGTAGGCCGCCTCCACCTCCTCAACCGCCGGCGCCGACCCGGTCACGTCGAGGCGAAGTGCCCGGTACCAGGCGGTGAACACGCTCAGCAGCGGCAGCTCATGCCGCTCGGCCAGCCGTTCCGCGGCGGCGGCGTGCTCCTCGGCGCCCGCGAAGTCGGCCCGCGCGCACCGTGCCTGCAAGCGGATGAGATGCCCGAGCACCTCGAAGGTGACCAGCCCGTGCCGGGCCGACAACGCCACCAGCTCCGCGCCGACCTCGTCCCGGCGACCGGCCAGCCCCGCACGCGAGAAGCTCTGCATGAACACGCCGTTGAGCGCGAAGGCCAGCAACGCGGGATCGTCCAGCCGGCGCGCGATCTCCTCCGCCTGCCGGGCCGCCGCACCCCCATGCGCGGCACGCATGCCGCGCGACTCCAGCGCGATCGTGGCCAGCAGCCGTGCCCGTACCGCGTCCGGCGCGCCCGGCGGGAGCGCGGCCAGGGCGCGTTCGGCCGCCGCCACGACCTGCGCCGCCTGCTCCGCGTCATCCGAACGGGTCCAGATCGCCGGCACGTCGTAGGATCCGATCACCCGCGCCGTCAGCTCCGCCTCGCCCAGCTCCTCGGCCGCCGCGATCGCCGCCACCCGGTGCCGGCGCGCCGCCTCCAGGCCCGCACCGCCGGTCACGGCCAGATCGCGCATCAACGTCACCGTCGACTCCAGCCGCGCCCTGGCGCCCGCCGGCACACTGCGGTCGTAGGCGGCCGCCGCCCGCGCCCACACCGAGCCCGCCATACCCGACAGCGGGTCAAGATGCGGGGCATGACGCAGGATGTCGGCCTCCAGCCCGCGCAGCCGCGGCCCCGGATCCACCCCCAGCTGCTCAGCCAGCAGGCCGCGCGCCCGGCGCAGCACCGCCAGCGCGTCACCTTGGCGGCCGGTACGGTACAGCGCCAGGGCCAGCAGCCGCCAGCCGTCCTCCCGCCAGGGATTCTCGGCCACATGTGCGTCCAGGTCCGGCACCGCCTCGCCGGCCAGCCCCAGAGCCAGCAGCGCCTCGGCCCGCCGCTCGATCGCATGCAGGCGCAGCTCGGCCAGGCGCGAACGCTCCGCCCGTGCCCAGTCCTGGCCGGCGAACTCGGCGTAGGAAGGCCCGCGCCACCAGCCCAGAGCCTCCTCCAGCCGCTCGAGAGCCGGCCGCGGCGGCAGCGCCGCGGCGGCGGTGACCGCCTGCTCGAACCGCCAGGCGTCCACCGCGTCCGGGGCGGCGCGCAGCGCGTACCCCGGACCTTCGGTCACCAGCAGCCGCGGCGCGGCGCGCGGCGGCCGCTCCGGCTCCAGCGCGCGGCGCAGCGCCGCCACGAACGTGCGCAACGCCGCCACCGCACCCGGCGGTGGCTCCTCCTGCCACAGGTCCCCGGCCAGGCGCGTCACCGGTACGACGCGGCGGCGGGCGACGATCAGACGGGCCAGCACGGCGCGGTGCCGCGGCCCTTTGACGTCGACCACGCCACCGGCCTCGTCCCAGGCCGTCACCGGCCCCAGCACCCCGAACCGCACCGTTCGACCACCCTCCTCAGCCAGCCACGGTAGCGCGCTGATCGGATGCTCATTCGCGCCCGGCACGCTGAACGGGTCACCTTCGGCAAAGGAGCCCACCATCATGACGACCCCCAGCAGCGACACCAGCAACGGCACCATCGCCGGCTTCGACTACCGGCGCGTCCCCGTCGCCGAAGGCGTGTCACTCAACGTGGCCGTCGCGGGTAAGGGCAGCCCCCTCGTGCTGCTACACGGCTTCCCCCAGACGCACCTGATGTGGCGGCACGTCGCCGCCGACCTGGCCGCCGACCACACCGTCATCTGTCCCGACCTGCGCGGGTACGGCGCCAGCGACAAACCCGCCGAGAACGGCGCCTCCACTTACGCCAAGCGCACCATGGCCGCCGACGTCGTGGCGCTGGCCCGTGCGCTGGGCCATGAGCGGTTCGCACTGGCCGGGCACGACCGGGGGGCCCTGGTCGCCTTCCGCGCCGGGCTCGACCACCCGGCGGCGATCACCCACCTGGCCTGCCTGGACGTGCTGCCGACCCTGGACATGTGGCAGGTGATGCGCGGCGCGGGCGCGGCCGTCGGCTTTCACCTGTACCTGATGGCCCAGCCTCCCGGCCTGCCCGAGGAGATGATCGCCGCCAGCGCGGACACGTTCTTCGGCCACTTCCTCGACCTGTGGGCCGGCGACCCGCGGGCGATCCCGGACGGCGTGCGCGCCGCGTACCTGCGGGCCTGCCGCCAGGCGATCCCCTCGATCGTCGCCGACTACCGTGCCTCCGCCGGGATCGACGCCGAACACGACCGGGCCGACCGGGAGGTGGGCCACCGGCTGCGGATGCCGGTCACCGTGCTGCAGCAGGACTGGGGGGCGGCGCTCGGCTACGACGCGGCGGCGCTGTGGCGCGCCTGGGCGCCCGACCTGCGGCACGAGACCGTCACCTGCGGACATTTCATGGCGGAGGAGGCGCCCGCCGACGTCGTCAAGGCGCTGCGTGCCCTGCTCACCCGTTGACGGGCGCGAGCAGGGCCGTTCGTGCGGCCGCCGGTCGGGACGTACGCGGCCGCCGGTCGGTTAGACGACGGGCGGGCGTCAGCCGGGAAGCGGGAGTTCGTAGCGGCTGACCCAGGTGCGGGGGCCGTCGTCACGGCGCTGGCCGGGAGCGCCGCCCACGGGCACGTCGCCGCGGTGGACGAAGCCGCGTGCCTCGTAGTAGGCCCGCAGCCCGCTGTTGGAGGCCACGCAGTCCAGCCGCAGCACCTCCCGCCGGTTGAGGCGCACGGTGTCGGCCGCCCAGTCGAGGATGACCGCACCCAGACCGGCCGCCCGGCGGCGGACCGCCATCCGATGCACGTAGCCGGCGGAACCGGCCACATCCGACCACAGGGGGTCGGACCAGTCCAGGGTGAGTGTGCCGACGGCCTTGTCGCCGGCGCGGACCAGCCACGTCTCTCCCCGTGTGATCGCCTCGTCGATCCAGGAGGGCTCGAAACGGTCCGGCCACTGGGTGACCTCGCGCCGCCTGAGCCAGTCGGCCGCCTCGTTCAGCACGCTCAGGACCTCTGCCGTGTGGGCCGGTGACGCGCGGTGGAAGGAGAGGTTCGCGGGTGTCGGCATGCGTCGAATCCTACCGCTCGTTTGATAAGATGAACGAATGGTTCACCAAAATAGTGCGCTGCAGGATGCCCTCTACCTCGACGACACCTACCTCACCGAGATCATCACCACCGTGATCGCGGCCGGGCGGGACGAGGCCGGTGGCGCGTGGGTCGCGGTGCGCGACAACCTCTTCCACCCCCAAGGCGGCGGACAGCCCGCCGACCGCGGCTGGGTGGGGGAGCGGGAGGTCGTCCCCGTCCGCCATGCCCCCACCGGCTTGGTGGTGCTCACCGGGGGCGAGCCTGGACCGGTCGACGGCGACGTCGTCCACACCCGCGTCGACGCCGGTGCGCGCCTGCTGCACGCGGCTCTGCACACCGCCGGCCACCTCGTCGAAGCGGCGAGCAGGGCCGAGGGCTGGACCTTGGCCGGCAGCAACCACTTCCCCGGCCAGGCCCGCATCGAGCTCACCCCGTCCGAGACGGGCACGCGCCTGGCCGACGCCGAGGACCGGGACAAGGCCGCCGACCGGCTGCGCGCGTTCGTGGCCGCGGCCGTGGCCGACGATCTGCCGGTCGTCGCCGAGCACGACGCCGCCGGCCGCCGGATCGTCCGGCTCGGCGATCTGCACGCTGCCCCCTGCGGCGGCACGCACGTCCGCAGTCTCGCCGACCTGGCGCAGGTGACGATCTCCGCCGTCAAAGTCAAGAAGGGCCGCGTACGCGTCTCCTACACCGCCTCCCACCGGCCGGCGCGGTGAGCACCGCCGACCGGGACCGCCGTCCCGCCAGCAGCGCGGCCGCCGCGGCCGGCACCCAGATCCAGCGCCGCCGCCGGCAGCGCGGCATGAGCCAGGCCGAACTGGCCCGCCGCACCGGCCTGAGCAAGGCGACGCTGTCGCAACTGGAGGCCGGTATGGGCAACCCCACCCTCGACACCCTGGACGCCATCGCCGTCGCCCTGGCCGTCCCGCTCACCGACCTGCTGACCCGGGCGAACGACCCGGGCGTCGTGCACCTGCCGGCGACCGCCGCCGCCGGCGACGGTCCCACACGTGAACTGCTGCGCCGCATCAGCGGCGGCCACAGCCTGGAGATCTGGCGGCTGCGCCTGCCGCCGGACACCGCCGTCGACGGCGTGCCCCACGCGCCCGGCACGACCGAGCACCTCCTGCTCGCCTCCGGCCGCCTCGTCGCCGGCCCCGCCGACGATCTGCGCCGGCTGGAGCCCGGCGACATGCTGGCCTTCGCCGGAGACGCCCCGCACCACTACCGCACCGGCGAGGCACCCGCCGACGTCACCGTCGTCATCGCGTCCCCCGCCGCGGGCTGACCGTCCCGTCCGCCTCACTCGCCGGCCGCGTCATGCCGGGCGAGGTGATGTCCAGGCGGCGGCGTATGGACCCGGCGGCCTGCCGAACACGGCCCCGGCCAGCGCCTTAACCTCATCGGAAGAAGACCGTAAGGTCCTGACGGCAGCGTTGAGCCAGCACCGCACCATAAGCGACTTCGAAGGAAAGACATCTCATGCGCACGTTCAAGCTCCAGGTCCAGACCTCCGCCGACGGCTACATGGCCGGCCCGAACGGCGAGATGGACTGGATGACGTTCCCGTGGACCGACGACATCAACGCCTACATCGACGCGATGACCGAACCGGTCGACTGCATCGTGCTGGGCCGCCACCTCGCCGAGGGTTTCATCCCGGCCTGGGCGTCCGGCCCGGCGGGTGAGACTCAGGAGACGATCGACTGGATGAACAACACGCCCAAGGTCGTGATCTCCAACAGCCTCACCGCGTCGCCCTGGGAGAACGCCACCGTCGCAGGCGGAGACCTCACCGAGATCGTCACCAAGCTCAAATCGCAGCCGGGTGGGGACATCATCACCTACGGAGGCGGCACTCTCGTGCGAGAGCTGATCGCCAAGGAACTGATCGACGAACTCCACCTGTTCGTCAACCCGACCGCGCTCGGCGCCGGAATGCCTGTGTTCCCCGAGGCGCGCCGGCGGCTGCGCCTGGTCACCGCGCGGCCGTTCGCGTGCGGGATCACCGCGCTGCACTACGAGCCGGAGCGCTCCTGATCGGCTTCTCGGCGGTCAGGAGACTGCGGCGATGACCTGGGATGGCCTGGCCGACCGTGCGACGACTGCGGCGGATGTCGGTTTCGCTAGGGTTTGTCGGCATGGGTATGCCGAACAGAAACGTGGCAGGTCAGGGGCCGGCATGGGTGCCGCCCACCGATGTCGAGCGGGCGCTGGCCGAGGCCAAGTCCGGGGGCGACCGGGATGCGTACGTGCGCGTCCTGCTGGGGGCCGACACGTTCTCCTACAAACCGAAGGAGGAGGTCGACAGCCGCAAGCTGGTCGTGGACTGGCAGACGGAGCAGGGACCTGAGGGCAAGCAGTGCCTGGTCGTGTACACCCGGGGGGAGTTGCCCGGGAGGCGGCCCGACGTCGTCGCCTGCCCGGTCTCGTTGCCCTTCCCGCCCGAGGAGTGGTGGGGGTCGGAGGTGCAGGGGATGCTGGTCAATCCCGGGAGCCCGTCAGGGACGTACTTTCCCGACGCCAAACGCAGCCGCCGGCACTGGAAGTCGCTGAAGAAGAGCGTTCAGGACAAGGGCCACGACGCCGACCAGATGCTCACGAAATACACCGGGCCGCTGCACGGGCCCCTCGCGCACGGGCTGGCCTGCGGCGGGCACCTGGCCGTGCACAACGGGGTGATCTGGAACGAGATCGGCGACGTCTACAGCAGCTATGCCGATGACGTGGAAACCCTGCGCGAGTCGTGGGGCGTCACGGATCGGCACGGCTGGCAGACGCAGGTGACGGCGCTGCTGGAGGGGCGCAACAGCCCGGCCGAACCGGAGTTCGCGCTGCAGGTGCGCAACGATCTCGCCCGCCAGTACCCGGGCTCGCACCGGGACCTGTCCACGTGGCAGCGGGCGACGGCCGGCATGCTCACCCAGCGGGGCGTGAGCCGGCCCGGCATCGACGTGGTGATGCAGCTGATCGGGACGATCATGCGGTACGAGGAGCGCTTCCGCGCCGACGGCCTCCTGGCACCCGACGCCTTCGTCACCTCGGCCCTCGGCTACGACTTCGGGCGAGCGGTGAACTTCGCGCGGTGGGGGCTGAGCGCCCGGTTCGCCGAGCCGTACGAGACCGAGCACGTGGTGATCCAGGCCGGCGAACTGGCCCGGCGGGTGTATCGGACGTGGGAGGAGTATTCGGCGGGCTACATCCTGGGGCGGGTGTTGCGTTTCGATGAGGAGGCGTTCGGCCACATGTACGACTCCGCGCTCACCCCGCACCGGATACTCGCGCAGGATCCCGGCAGCCCATGGCGCAACATCCCCTTCACGGCCAACTGAAATCTTCATATAGGTAACATCCAACACGGTGTCGGTAGCATGCTCCGTATGGAAGACCTGGTGGCTGCCGCCCTGGCGGCGGCCCGCGAGCGGGGCCAGGACGTGGCGGAGGTGCCCATCGGCGCGATCGCCACGGCGGCCGGCATCTCGCGCAGCACGCTGCTGCGCAGGCTGGGCGGCACGCGAGCGGCACTGCACGAGGCCGTGCGGCAGGCGGGCATCGACCCCGGCGGGCGGCGTCCCGTGCGCGAACGGGCCATCGGCGCCGCCGCCGCGCTCATCGCCGAGCGCGGGCTCGGCTCGGTCACCCTCGACGCCGTCGCCGCCGCGGCCGGTTGCTCGCTGCCGAGCCTGCACGCGATCTTCGAGGGCCGCGACGGCCTGCTGGCCGCCGTCTTCGACCGCTACGGCCCCGTGCCCGACCTGGAGGCGCTGGCCGCCGATCCCCCCGACAACATCGCCAAGCTGGTCCACGAGATCTACAGCACGATGATCGTCGCGTTCGGGCAGGAGCCCCGGGTGTTGCCCGCCGTGTTCGCCGACATGTTCGGCCGCCCCGACGGCCCGGCGAGCCGGATGCTGCAGGCGACCCTTCCCCGGCTGGCGGCCACCCTGCGCACCCTGCTGATGGATCAGGTGCAGGCGGGCCGGCTGCGGCCGCTGCCGTTCCCGCTCCTCGTGCAGCTCATGCTCGGCCCGATGGTGGCGCACCTGCTGCTGCGTCCCACCCTGGAGGCCGCGATGGGAGCGGAGACGCCCTCGGTGGAGGAGACGTGCACGGTGTTCACCGACGCGTTCCTGCGCGCCGCCGCCCTTCCGGTCGCATCCGCCCGCCGAGAACCGTGAGACCGCTTCGGTAGATCTTTTGTCCGATTTGTCACAGTACGGCCACAAACGCATACACTTCTCCAATGCGTTTCGTCCCTTTTGTCGTGATTGTTGCCGCGGTGACCATCGGTGTCGCCACGCCTGCGTCGGCCATCACCAACGGCACGGCTGACGGAGACTCCCACCCCGAGGTGGGTGCCCTCATCGGCGACAAGGCCAATCCCGACGGAACGTGGTCCTACTGCACGGGCACCCTCATCTCGCCCACCGTCTTCCTCACTGCCGCCCACTGCGGTGAACGTAAGCAGAAGACCGCCCGCGTCTCCTTCGCCAGCCGCTACGAACCCGGGGCCAAGCTCTACAGCGGCCGCTACGTCCCGGACCCGCGCTACAAGGACAAGTCCGACCTCCACGACATGGCCGTGGTCGTCTTCGATGCGCCCATCGCGGGCATCAAGCCCGCCCAGCTGCCGACCGCCGGCCTGCTCGACAAACTCAAAGCCGACAAACGCCTGAAGACCACGCGCTTCACCCCGGTCGGGTACGGCTCCGTGGACCCCACCAAGACCAAGAAGGGCAACGGACAGCGTTTCCACTACACGGACACGCGTAACCAGACGTCCATCTCCTTCGAAGGCCTCTCCCACAGGTGGCTCGACCTGTCGCTGAGCGCCAAGACCGACGGCAGCACGTGCTTCGGCGACTCGGGCGGCCCCAACTTCCTGGGCGGCCCGACCTCGCACCTCCTCATCGCCACGTCGATCAGCGGGGCCGACGACGCCTGCAAGGGGACCAACTACGACTACCGCCTGGACACCGCCACCGCCCGGTCGTTCCTCGGCAAGTACGTCACGCTTCCCTAATCCCCGGCGAGGCCTCACGCTTCGTCATGGACGCTGCCCCTCTTCCGTGATGAGCACGTCCAGAGCGTGGCGGCGGTGCTCGGCGAACAGCTCCAGGGCCGCCTCGGTGTCGCGGGCCTGCAGCGCGGCGAGGAGCCGGCGATGCTCGCCGGGGATATGGGCCAGGTAGCCGTCGGAGCTGAGGCCGATCCGGGTCAGCAGGAACAGGTGGATCTGGGAACGCAGCGCCCGCCAGGCCTCGTCCAGGCGCTGATGGTGGGCGGCGGCGTAGACGGCGTCATGGAAGGCGATGTCGCAGCGCACCATCGCGTGCGCGTCCTCGGCGCGCTTCATCAGCTCGACCGTCTTGCCGATCTCGGCGAGGTCCTCGTCGGAGGCGTGGGCGACCACGCGCTGGACGGCCAGGTGCTCCAGGGCGCCGCGCAAGCTGTCCAATTCGGCGATGTCCTGCGGGGCCAATGTGATCACTGTGGCGCCGCGATGCCATGCGCTGCGAACCAGGCCCTCGCGTTCCAGCCGGAGCAGTGCCTCGCGCACCGGGCCGCGACTGACGTCCAGCGCCTGCGACAGCTCCACCTCGCGCAGCTGGGCGCCCGGGGCGTAGACGCCGCTGAAGATGGCCTCGCGGATACGGTCGGCGACCTCATCGGCCAGCCCTCGCCGGCGGGCGGGGGCCACTCTGCCCGGTTCACTCATGATCTTCACCTCCCTCCTTGTCTTAATGTTAACAAGCTTCGCTCGTTGAGGTAATGTCAACATTGCGACATGCTGATGCTCCAGAAAGGCAGCCCACCCGTCATGAGCGTTCTGGACTCCCCGATTCCGCGCTTCCACCTGGCCATGCCGGTCGACGACCTGACGGCCGCGCGCCGCTTCTACGGCGAGGTGCTCGGCCTGCAGAACGGCCGCAGCGCCGACACCTGGATCGACTGGAACATGTACGGACACCAGGTCGTCACACACCTGGCGCCGGCCCGGACACAGCAAATCCACAATCCGGTCGACGGCCATGACGTTCCGGTGCCCCACTTCGGCCTGATCCTCACGATCGAGGAGTTCCACACGCTCGCCGAGCGGCTGCGTACGGCGGGCGTCCCATTCGTCATCGAGCCCTACGTGCGCTTCGCCGGCCAGGCGGGGGAGCAGTGGACGATGTTCCTGCTCGACCCGGCGGGCAACGCCCTGGAGTTCAAGGCGTTCGCCGACGACTCCCAGGTTTTCGCCACCTGACGGCGGCGATACCCGCATCGCCGCCGTCAGGTGGGCCGGCGGGCCAGGCGCCCACGGGCGGCCAGTTCCACGGTCACCAGAATCGCCGTGGCCTCGGCCGCCAGCAGCGCCACCAGAACCACGAGCTGGACGATCCCCGCCTCGATCGGGCTCGCCCCGCCGATCAGCATGCCCACGAACGCTCCGGGCAAGGTGACCAGCCCCACCGTCCTGGTCTGATCCAGGGCCGGCACCAGCGCTTGAGCGGCCGCGGGACGGCAGATCTCCAGCGCGGCCTCGCGAGGCGAGAACCCCAGAGCCAGGGCCGCCTCCACCTCCCCTTTACGCTGGACCAGCTCGTCCATCGCCCGCCTGCCGGCCAAGGTCGTGGCCGTCAGGCAGCCGCCCAGCAGGATTCCGGCGATGGGGATGACGACGATCCCCTCCGTGGAGATCGCCCCGGTCACCAGCAGGATGGCCAGCACCGGCACGGCCCCGGCCGCGATCGGCACACCGGCCCACCACAGCCGCCTGCCGTCCGCGATGCGCTTGCCCGCGGTGAACGTGGCGACGCCGTACATCAGCAGAATGAACGCCGCGACCGCCAGGGAAGAGGCGACGACCCAGGCGATCACCGCCGACACCGCGCCGAGTTGCAGCGCCGCCCTGAGACACGCGGTCACCACGGCGTTGCCATGGCCCAGTCGCCCAGCCCAGGCCACCAAAGCGCCGAGCGCGACCAGCAGGACCAGCACGACCGGCAACCACGGTGTGAGGGAGATCAATGATGAGCTGCGCACGGCAATCAGTCTCCCGCTTCGGTGACGGATCCGGGCCGCTCGTACGCGCACGGGACATCAGGCAGTGCAGCTCTTGTCAAAGGCGTCGGCGCTCGCCGGAGGCCGACTCGACGGCGGTCTTCGAGCGCTACGGGGAGTTCGACGTGCTCGCCACTCTGCGCCACTCAGCCCGTGTAGCGGCCCCGGCGGTGCCCAAACGCTGGGCGGCGACGTACTTCACGATCTGGTCGTACTGCCGGCGGATGACGCTGGGGCTGGTCTCCTGCTGGGAGTCGGCTCGAACGTCCGGTCAGCCGGACGGCTCAGCGCCGCTCCTGGATGCGGATCATGTTGCCCGCGGGATCGCGGAAAGCGCAGTCGCGAACCCCGTACGGCTGCTCGGTCGGCTCCTGGATGACCTCGGCGCCGCTGGCCTGCACCCGCTCGAAGGTGCCGTCGAGGTCGGCGGTGGCCAGGACGATGCCGGCGTAGGTGCCCTTGGCCATCATCTCGATGATGGTGCGGCGCTCGTCGTCGGTGACGCCGGGATCGGCGGCCGGCGGCTCCAGGACGATGGAGGTGCCGGGCTGGCCGGCGGGGCCGACCGTGATCCAGCGCATCCCCTCGTATCCCACGTCGCTGCGGACCTCGAAGCCGAGGGTGTCACGGTAGAAGGCCAGGGAGACCTCCGGGTGGTCGTGCGGGAGGAAGCTCGAGTGAATGGTGATGTCCATGCTCGTCACGCTAGGTGCGGCTCGCTCGTCGGCGCTTCTCGATTCCTGACCGGTCTGGTCACCTGTTTCGCCACGCACGACGGTATCCCCGCCGTCGCGCGCGCCGCCTCGCGCCGATAGACGCTCGGCGGCACACCGACCAACTCGGTGAAGCGCGTGCTGAACGTGCCCAGCGACGAGCAGCCGACCGCGAAACAGACCTCGGTGACACTGAGGTCGCCACGCCGCAGCAGCGCCATCGCACGCTCGATGCGCCGCGTCATCAGATAGGAGTACGGCGACTCGCCGTAGGCGAGCCGGAACTGGCGGCTGAGGTGCCCGGCCGACATGTTCACGCCCCGGGCGAGCGCCTCCACATCCAGCGGCTGCGCGTACTCCCGGTCGATCCGGTCGCGGACGCGGCGCAGCAGCGCGAGATCGCGCAGGCGCTGCGTCGCGGCGGAACTGCTGGTCACATCAGAATCGTACGCCGCGCCGGAGTCGCCTGCCGCCCCCGGCGTCCCACTCCACTTACGTCCTCGACCTGTTCAGGCCCTGTACGGGGGTGTCGGGCGCGATTCAGCGACACAGCCGTCGCGGTGCGGGCGGCGGCGGCGTCCAGGGCCGACACGCTCGCCCCGCCCAACGTGTTGATCGGGCCGAGGTAGCTTCTTGATGGCGAAGGCGGCTGCGATGGCGCGTCCGCCTTGGTCAGCGGTCTCCGGCGGCGGGGTGCCACCCTAGTAAGCGCCTTTCCCCGGCGTGAACCGGCCGTCGGCATCCGGCACGTATGCAAGGAGCACCACCTCCGGATCATCCCCGTCAAGCCGCGGATGGGGCCCGATCACAACCGCGGCCCCGTCCGCAACATCCTTCCAGGACTCCAGAACCTCGTCTGCCTCCTCGTACCCGTAAGCGTCCTGCAGCTCAGGATCATCGGATCTGAGCGTCGCCATCAGCAGTTCGCCCCTGGCGCGCAGGATCGCCAGCGCCTGCTGCAGCAGTCTGGCATCGCCGGCCACCCCGCGAAGCGGGAACTGCGGACGGAGGAAGACCTCGAGCCGGTCGTTCGGCCGTAGGTCTTGACCCAGGACGGCGTCGAACTGATCGACACTCTGGATGAGAAACCACTCCTTGTGCCCCGCCGCGTGCGTGGGGCTGTAGCAGACGAGTAGTTCCGGCCGACGCGCGAGCTCCTCGGCGACAGCAGCACGCAGGCGAGGATCGGCGGTGGAGTACGGCACGCCCATGCCCCAGTATCCCTCGGATCCGCGGCCATCTCGGCTTTGTCCCGAGCATGGGCGTAGACCACGACGCGGCCGGGGTACGCCCGGCGGCCGCGGCGATCCGCAAGGCGGTGCAGGCCGGACAACCTCGCCGATCCGATCAACGTCGCGCTGGAGCGCGTTCAGGGTGCCTGCCGCGACGGGAGTGCCTGGGCTACCTGCCGCGGCTGGGTGAATCGCAGCATGTTGCCGGAGGGATCGAGGAAGGCACAGTCGCGGACGCCGTCGGGCTGGTCGATCGGTTCTTGCATCACCTCAGCGCCCGCGGCCTCGATGTGCGCGAAGGTGGCGTCGCAGTTGCCGGTCACGAAGACAAGGCGGCCCAGCAGGCCCTTGGCCATCAAGTCGGCGATCGCCCGCCGGTCGGCCGGCGAGACACCCGGGTCCGCGCCGGGGGAGGTGAGGACGATCTGCACGTCCGGCTGCGATGGCGGGCCGATGCTCACCCGTCGCATCCCCTCGGATCCGTCGTCGTCGCGTATCGCGAAGCCGAGCACGTCACGGTAGAAGCCGAGCGCCTCGTCAACGTCGTGGACGGCGAGAGTGCACGTCGAGAGGTTGAGATCCGCGGGGGTCAACGCCGCTCCTTGTCGCCGGCGGGAAGAAAGACGATGTCGAGGTCGCGGAGCCGGTCCGGGTCGGTGTCGATATCGATGCGGGTGATCTTCTCGTCGTTGATGGCGAACGTGAAGACGGCCATCGGCCGGCCGCGGTGCGACCAGACGGCCGCCGGGACGCCGTCGACCAGAGCGAGCCGGGCGGCCTGAGCCCGTCCGGTGAAGAAGGTCGCCACCGCGTGGCCGCCGCGGATTTCGCCGACCACGGCGTCCGGATCGAGTAGGTCGAGCAGGGCGGTGAAGTCCCCGCCCCGGGAGGCGGCCAGGAAGGCGGCGACGATGTCCCGCTTCGCCGATCGCGCGACGTCGGATGCGCCGGCCGCTCCTTGCACTCGGCGCCGGGCCCGGCTGGCGAGCTGCCGGGCCGCCGCCGGGGAGCGGTCGATGATGGTGCCGATCTCGCCGAACGACACGGCGAAGACGTCGTGGAGGACGAACGCGAGCCGCTCGGCGGGAGTGAGTGTGTCCAGCACCACCATCAGCGCGACACCGACCGAATCGGCCAGCAATGCCTCGTCCTCGGGGCCGGCCTGGCCGGTGGGGTGGAGGCTCGCGTGCGGCGCGGCCGGCTCGGGCGGCAGCGCCCCGGCCGAGTCCTCACGCCGGTTGCGGCGTGCCTCGAGCATGTTCAGGCAGACCCGGGCGACGACCGTGGTCAGCCACCCTCCAGGGTTCTCCACCTGGCCGGTGTCGGCGCGGCTGACCCGCAGCCACGCCTCCTGCACCGCATCCTCCGCCTCGCCGGGTGAGCCGAGCATCCGGTAGGCCACCGCGTGCAAGCGGTCCTGGTGCTCGGTGAACCGCTCGCTCAGTCAGTCCTGCTCGGCCATCTGTCACATTCCTCCGTTTCGCCGGTCATATCGATTGACCGGCGAACCCATGCCGATGTGACATCCGGGCCCGGCCCGGACGTCCGGCCTGCCGGTTCAGCCACCTCAAGTACAAAGGAGACAAGGCGTGAAAGCGCACGTGAGCTCGATCCTCCTCGGCGTCCGGAACATGGAGCGGGCCAAGCAGTTCTACACCGAAGGGCTCGGCTGGAAGGTCAAGCACGACTACGGCGTCTCGGTGTTCTTCGAATCGGACGCAGGCTCGCTCGTCGGCTTCTACGGCCGCGAAGGCCTGGCCGACCAGGTGGGCACGAGCCCGGAAGGCAGCGGCTTCAGCGGGCTGGTCCTCACCTACGTCGTCCGCAGTGAGGCGCGGGTCGACGAGATCATCGCCGAGGCCGGGAAGGCCGGCGCCACGATCCTCAAGCCCGCCGGCGCCCTGCCGTGGGGCGGGTACGGCGGCTCCTTCGCCGATCCCGACGGCTACATCTGGAGTCTCGCCTACAGCGCCCAGGGAACCGACCAGCCCTACGCGGAATAGCCGCCGAGGACCCTCTGGCGCGTGCGGGTGACGCGGCCATCGCCTGGCACGCTCGCCGGACTCCTCTGCACGGATGGTCCCTCACCATGACCGGCGACGTGACCGGCACCGAGGACTAGGTTCGGCGTCGACGCGGGATCGTGTCGACGCCGAATCGTTTGACGAGGCCTTTGCGCCGCTCCCAGCCCGTGGTGGGGGGAACACCGCGACCGCGCTCGTCCATGACCGCGCGCGATGCTTGATCACTGTTGCCGCGGCCATCCGGGCACGGCGATTGCCTTGGCGAGGAGCGTGGGACCGGTACTGGGCAGCGTGAGTCACGAACCGCGGCGCGCGCGGGCCGACCTGGGACGGCCGGCGGCCCGCCGGCATTACACCGGGCCGCGGGGTGGATCGGAGGCGCGCCACCTCTGGTCCGGTCACGCTATCGGGGAGTCAACACGCAGAACTCATTGCCATCGGGATCGGCCATCACGACCCAGCTGACCTCGCCCTGGCCGATGTCGATCCGAGTCGCTCCGAGGGAGATGAGACGGTCGACCTCCGCTTGCTGATCACCGTCGACCGGTGGAGCGAGGTCGAAGTGCAGCCGGTTCTTCCCGGTCTTCGGCGCCACTGGCGGACCGCCCCAGGTGATCTTCGGACCGCCGTGCGGCGAGCGGATCGCGGTCTCTTGGTCCTGGTCCCAGACCAACGGCCAGCCCAGCGCTTCGCTCCAGAAGTAGCCGACTTCCTGCGAACCGTCGCTCGCAAGCGCTCCGATGAATCCGCAGTCGGCGAGGAATTTGTTGCCCGGCTCGATGACGTCGAACTCGTTGCCTTCGGGGTCGGCGAGCACCACGTGACGCTCTTCCGGGAGTTGCCCGACGTCGATGTGCCGCGCACCGAGTCCGAGCGCCCTCTCCACCGTCTGCTGCTGGTCCTCGAGGGACGTGCTCGTCAGATCGAAGTGCATCTGATTCGGGCCGGTCTTCTTCTCCTGGGTCGGAAGAAATCGGAGCCGGAACCCGGTGTCATCGCTCGGCAGGAGCACGATGCCGTCTCGAGAGTCGTCGGCCATCTCCCAGCCCAGGACTCCGGCCCAGAAGCGCGCGAGACCGAGCGGGTCGTTCGCATCGAAGCAGAGCGCGACGAGCTGAGAAGTCATCCCGCATCTCCAATCTGCCTACTCACAGGCCCAGACAGGGCACGTCCTCCTGGCGCATGACGGACGCAACGCTAGCCCGCTCGAGGACTGCGACGCCAACGCTTTATGGGCCCGTCCTGCGCGACCTCAAGTGGCGGTCTCGGTCGTCTCCCTGATGTGCGCGTTACGCAGCAGAATCAGCTTGGTCATGTAACGCCGCAGGACGAGAGCCTCGGCGAGGGTGCCCAATGAGCCAGCGGGCGCGGCGAAGTCGACGATGTCTTTCATAAGGGTGGCCTCGACACCGCTGTCACCGTCGTGTGTGGATTCGAAGGCATGCGCGTGGCGCCAATACCGAAATGGGCCGCTTACTTGTTCGTCGACGAAGTACGAGGGCCGGATGTAGGCGCTGATCGTCGAGGTCAGGCGCCAGGTGAGGCCGAAGTGCCGCGCGCGCCACGTGACGTGATCACCTAGGGAGAGCTGTCCGGAAGTGACCCCTGCGACTGCTTGCTCGCGCGAGCCACGCATGGAGGAGGCGTGCAGCTCGACAGATAAGGACGCGTCGAAGACGACCGGCGGCGGCGCGAGAACCAAGGTGGCCACCTCAAAACGAGACATACGCGGATGTTAGTCATCGTGTGAAAGGCGTCACCGCGCGGGCCGCCAAAGCCACCGCCTGACAGCACGGCGGGTCAGCGCCGCAGGTCGCGCCCAGCAATGTTCAGCCAAAGGTACGGCAGGGGGAGCATCGCCAGCCAGAACAGGTGCGCCTGGTCCCAGTACCCGAACCCGTAGGTCGGCGGCCAGAGCCGGACCTGCTGCGGCAGCAGGATGGTCCCCAGCACCATGGCCGGCTGGACCACCGCCGCGGCCATGGCGGCCTGCCGTCCGGGTGCGAACCGCACGGCGGTGGCCGCGGCCGCCAGCGCGATGCCGAGGCAGACGCCCACCTTGATGATCAGATCGCCGACCGGGAACAGGGTGTCTTCCAGCGCGAGCCGCTGCCGCGCAGAGCGGAGATCAGACGGCGGACGGCCATCGTCCACAGCCAGCCGGCCGGGTTGTCGCCGCAAACGCCGCACGCCGCACGGCCAGAAACGTCTCCTGCAGCGCGTCGTCGACGACGTCCGCGTCGGCGCAGTGGCGGGCCAACCGGGCGCGCAGCCAAGGGGCGTGGCGCCGTTGGAGGATGCGCAGGGCGACGGTGCTCCGCGCGGCGACAGCGGTGACGAGCTCGGCGTCACTGCTTTCCGCGGTGACGTCAGGGCCGCGCGCCGCAGGAAGGGAAACAAGCTCACGGTGTATCTATCGCACGATCCGGACGCGCCGGTTCTCCCACTCAGCTCCTTTCGCGATTTGGACGCACGCACCCTTCGCGGGAACCGGCACTTCACCAATGGCGTTGCCATGCCCGCGTCAGGTGCCTACGCTACTTCGTAATTACGGACTAACGTAGGAGAGTGTGATGAGCGAGGACAGGCTCGCCGAGCTCGAGCGCCGGATCGCCCGCCTGGAGAGTCGGGTCGACGCCGTTGGCCCACCGCGACGCCCTCCGGAGTCGCCGTCTCTCACCGCAGCAGCCACCGGCATGCTCCGCCAGGCGAAGAAGGACGACAAGCTCGGGACGGTGGGTTACGTCGGAGCCGCGCGGGTGGCCGGTGGCGAAAGCCTCTGGGACAGGCAACTCTCTCTCGCGGAGTTGCTGTCGGCCGATTGGGCGCCGGTGGCCGACATCCTGGAGTCCCTGGGCAGCCGGCCGCGGCTGGCGCTGCTCGCCGCACTCGTACGACAGGGCGGGTGCACGAGTGCCGACCTCCAAGAGTCCCTCGGCGCAGACGGCGAGCAGACCACCAGCGGCCAGCTCTATCACCACCTACGCGCGCTGCAGAGCGCCAGGCTGATCACACAACGGCGGCGCGGCGAGTACGAGTTGGCCCCTCAGGCCATGATTCAGGTCCTCACCATCCTCGCCGCGGCGTTCGACCTGGCCAACGACCCCCCGCTCGGCCCACCTACCGATCTCCCCAACCCGGAATGACCAAGCGGGCAACAAGGTGAAGGCAAGATCCGAGGGAAGTGGCGGCCGGCTCCCCTCAGAACACCCTGGCCGCCGCGTTGAAGGAGTGGGGGCGGATGCGCCGCACCATCCACGCCCGCTACCTTTCGGATCCGGTCTATCGACGCACGATCTCAAGGCAGCTCAACAAGGGCGAATCGCTGCACGCGGACCACCCGAGGCGGCTACGCGACCGCCTTCTCGGCGGACGCATCCGGCGCGGCGGCGGCCAGGCGGCGCTTGCGCTTGGGCAGGCCGAAGGTCGGGTGCGAGATGCCCCACAGCGAGATCTTGAGGATGCCCGCCTTGACCCGCGCGGCCTTCCGGCCGCCCACATACGTCGCCTTTGCTTGCCCTTCGTCGTCGACCAGCTGCAGGATCCCGTCCCGGCGCCCCAGGCTGATGTGGTTGCACGATTGACGTGCTCCTCCCTTTGATTGGGGAGGATTCTCATGGCCGCTACGCTGCTGCGCCTTGCGGGGTGGTGCGGGTGGTCCCGCCATGAGGTGCTTGACGCTTCACCGGCCCCAGTGGTGCAGGGCCTCCACATCCGGTGACCGCCTGTCCGGCGGCTGAGTTGTACCGGTACAACTGGGTGCGGGCGGCGTTGACGTCGGCGTTGCCGATCCACCCGCAGGCTGGGTTCTTGCACACGAACCGGGACTGCGTCTCCCTCGACCCCTCGACGATCGTGTGGCAGGCGTGGCATTCCTGGCTGGTGCCCGGTGCTGGGATGTAGACGACCTTGCCGCCTTTGTCGGTGGCCTTGTAGGTGAGGAACTCGGCGGTGCGTCCCCATGCCTGCCCGGCGATGGCGCGGTTGAGGCCGCGTTTTTGGGCGACGTTTCTGCCCGGCTGTTCGGGGGTGCCGGCGGCGCTCGCCATCATGTTCGTGACCTTGAGGTCTTCGAGCACGATGACGCTGAACCGGTCGGTGAGCTCGGCGGTGGTCTGGTGCTGCCAGTCGATGGCCCGGCGCTTGGCTGTCGCGCGCAGGCGGGCGATCTGGTCGTAGGTGTGCTTCAGCCGGTTACTGGTCGGCTGTCCGGGTTTCGCTGCTCGTTTCTGGCGGGCGGCCTTGCGCTCCAGGCGAAGCAGGCGCTGCTGCTCCCCGCTGGTCAGCCACTGGTCACGGTGGAAGATCTTCTCCCCGGTGGCCAGCGCCAACGGCACGGCGATGCCCCGGTCGATCGCGGTGTGCGGTCCCGGATGCGGGGCGGGCACCGGCTCCTCGGTCTGGGTCCGGAAGACGATGTGCCACCCGGTGGCCTCCTTCACCAGCCGCGCTCCGGTGATCTTCCCGTGTGGGCTGCCCTTCGTGAGGCCGGGCAGGTCTTTGGTCCATCGGAAGCGGACCTGGCCGAGTTTGGGGATGGTGACCGCGCCCCACCGCCGGTTGATCCGGGTGATGTTCAGGTCCCGCGCCTGGGGGACGTCCACGGCCATCCGGGAGCGGAATCGGCTCTTGAACGTGGGGCGCCTGGCGGGGTCGGGGTTGAAGTAGTTCGCCCACGCCTGCCGGTAGGTCTTCAGCACGGCTTGCGCTGCTTGGGCGGGCAGGTCGTTGAGCCAGTTGATCTCTTTGCGGGCGGCCCGGATGGCTTCGTCGCATTGGGCGAGGGAGGCGAACCGGCCCTGCCGGAAGGTGAAGAACTCGTGCAGCAGGTTCCACAGCGTGCGCGCGTTGTGCGCCTGGCCGTCCAAGGCGGCGCTCTGCCGCTGGTCCAGCTCCAGGCGGGCGACCTGAGCGCGGTTGCGTTTCTCCCGCTCCACGCGCCTCATTCTATCGTTTGGTGTATGTCACCGCGATGGGAACCGAACCCCGATATCAGAACAGGACGTCACTGCGTCCACGACCTGTCCGCGCATTTGGTGTTTGTCACGAAATATCGGCGGGACGCACTCACCGGCCCGATGCTGGAACGCTGCGAACAGATCATGAAAGAGGTGTGCGAGAAGTTCGACTGCGAACTGACCGACTTCAACGGCGCCGACGACCACGTCCATCTGATCGTGCGCTATCCGCCCAAGGTCGCTCTGTCCTCCCTGGTCAACTCCCTCAAGGGCGTCTCGGCCCGCTACCTCCGCCAGGAATACAGCGTCCACGTCCGCACACACCTGTGGGGCGGCCACTTCTGGTCCCGCTCCTACTACGCGGGCTCGACCGGCAGCACGAGCGAGGCCGCCGTCCGTGCCTTCCTCCAGTCCCAGGACCGGCCCCAGAAATGAGACAAGACCAGACGCGGTCACGCCGGGTTCCCAGAACGCGGGTTGCGACACGCTCAGGCCCTTGGGGCCTTCCCGCGCGGGCCTTCACCTCCCGCCGAAGGCGGGAGGTGAAGGCCCGCACCTCGGTAGACCAGCTTGGTCTTCGCAATCTTGCCGCCGGTGTCGCCGATGGCGTAGGAGCTGTCGCCGGCGGCGTAGACGTTCGGGTGCGAGACCGACCGCATGGTGCCGGGCTGAAGGTCACCGAGAACGGTCAGATCGTCGTCGATCGTTGACCGCGAACCCGGCCGTCCACACGGTTGCGTCGGACGCCAGGGCGGTGCCGTCGGCGCACAGCACCCGCGTCGCTCCGACGGCTTCGACGCTGGTGTGCTCCAGGACGGTGATGCCCAGCCGGTCGCAGGCCTGACGCAGGTGGCTCCGGCGGAGATCCGGGCGCCCAGCTCGCCGCGGGCGGCCAGCGCCACCGACAGGCCGGGGCGGGATTCGGCGATCTCGGTGGCGGTCTCGATGCCCGTCAACCCGTCGCCGACGACCAGCACACTCCCGCCTTCGCCCCCCTGCCCAGGCTGTCCAGGCGCTCGCGCAGGCGCAGTGCCGAGGGTCGGCCGGTGACGTCGAAGGCGTGCTCGGCCACGCCGGGGACGCCGCAGTCGGCGACGTGGCTGCCGAGCGCGTCGAAAAGCGTGTCGTAGCCGAGCTCGGCGCCGCCGCCGCTGTCGGCGTCGGCCACGGCGACGGCGACGACCTGGCGCTCGGGGTCGACGGCGGTGACACGGGCCAGGCGCAGCCGTATCCCCGTGCCCGCGAAGACGTCGGCGAGCTGCCGAGCCTCGATCTCCTGGCCGGTCGCGAGCTGGTGCAGCCGCAGCCGCTCGACGAAGTCCGGCTCAGCGTTGACCACGGTGATCTCGGTCTCCGCCGGGGACAGCCGGCGGGCCAGGTTCTCGGCCACATAGGCCCCGGCATAGCCGGCGCCGAGGACGACGATGCGGTGCTTCACGTGTTGCTCCTGTCGGTTCGCTGGCTCCCGGTGAGCTGACGCGGCCCTGGGTCACCGACTTTCTTGATCGAGATTGCCGTGAGCCTCCGCCGAAAGGTCCTGCCAGTCGGCCCAGGTCTTGAGCCGGTCGGCGTAGACCTGCTGGAGCATCGGGTAGAAGCCCTGCCCGAAGAGCACCCGCAGGGGGCGGGTTGTCGGAGTCGACGATCTTGAGGAGTGCCTGGGCAGCGGCGGCCGGGTCACCGGCGGGCTGCTTTCCCGCGATCCCGGCGATGCGCCGGCGGAGACCGTCGTAGATCGGGTTGGTCTCGGCCAGGTGGCCGTTGGCTAGAGGATCGGGGTTCTTGCCGGATCGGGTGGCGAAGCCGCCCGGCTCGACCACGGTCACCTTGATGCCGAAGTCGGCGACCTCTTGGGCGAGGCTTTCGTTCAGGGCTTCCAGGGCCCACTTGGAGACGTGGTACGCGCCGCCGAGCGGCATGGCGATGAGCCCGGCGGCCGAGGACAGCTGGATGATGTGCCCTGTGCCCTGCGCGCGCAGGTGGGGCAGCGCGGCCTGGATCACCCACACCGCGCCGAAGACGTTGGTCTCCAGCTGGTCACGCAGTTGCTGCTCGGTCAGCTCCTCGATTGCGCCGATCATGGCGTAGCCGGCGTTGTTCACGATGACGTCGAGCCGGCCGAAGTGCTCCTTGGCCCGCTTGACGCTGTCGAAGACGGCGGCCTTGTCGGTCACGTCCAGCTCGAGCGGGAGCACCGCGTCGCCATAGGCGGCGATCAGCTCATCAAAGCTTCCGGTCGTGCGGGCGGTCGCGGCCACCTTGTCGCCGCGGGACAGGGCGGCCTCGACGAAGTTGCGGCCGAGGCCGCGGGACGAACCGGTGACGAACCAGACCTTGCTCATGACGTCTTTCCTTCTTTCTGCGGTGGCGGATTTTCCACGGTGGACACCACTCGTGGGGCCGCGTGCCGTGCGGATGGTTCGCGCGGCATCCTGTCGGCCATGGAGACACCGGCGTCCCAACCCCTGTGACGGTGCGGCTGTGTGACATACGCCACCGGCCGCAGGTGTCACAAAGCGGTGGCGACCGGTGTTTTGTGCGTGTCACACCCTCGAGAACCAACGGGCGGGAGCCAGGCATGAGCGAGCGGACCACGGACCCAGCCGAGCCGTCCGCTCGCGGCGAGGGCATGGACTGCGCCACCGAGACGTTCGTCGCCTACCGCAACCTGCTGTTCACCGTCGCCTATGAGATGCTCGGCTCGGCCACCGACGCCGAAGACGTCCTGCAGGAAACCTGGCTGCGGTGGATGAAGGTCGACGTGGCGCAGGTGAGCGACCAGCGCGCCTACCTGGTGCGGATCACCACCCGGCAGTCGCTCAACCGGCTGCGCACCATGAAGCGCCGCAAGGAGGCCTACGTCGGCCCCTGGCTGCCCGAGCCGCTGCTCACCACGCCGGACGTGGCCGAGGACGTCGAGCTCGCCGAGAGCGTGTCGATGGCGCTCATGCTCGTCCTCGAGACGCTGTCGCCGACCGAGCGCGCCGTCTTCGTGCTGCGCGAAGCCTTCGATGTCAGTTACAACGAGATCGCGGCCGCCGTCGGCAAGAGCCCCGCGGCCGTCCGCCAGATCGCCCACCGCGCCCGGCACCACGTCGAAGCCCGCCGCCCTCGCGAGGCGGTCTCTCCCGGCGAGGCCCGGGCGGTGTTGGAGTCGTTCCAGCGCGCGCTCCAAACCAAGGACCTGCAGGGCCTGCTTGACGTGCTCGCCCCTGAGGTCGTGGTCATCAGCGACGGCGGCGGTGTCAAGCAGGCCGCGCCGCGTCCGATCATCGGCGCCGACAAGGTGGCCCGCTTCATCGTCGGCGGCCTCGGCAAGGCCCAGGTCGCGGTCACCGGTGACCCCACCGTGATCAACGGCAACCCTGCCCTCCTCGTCCGCGTGGACGGCGAGATCGACGGCGTCATCGCGATCCGTGTTGAGGACGCCCGCATCACCGGCCTCTACTACGTCGGCAATCCGAAGAAGCTGACCCACCTCCAAGCCGAAACCCCGCTCACCCTGAGATGAACAGCCCCTGTCGGGTACTTCGACCGCACCCGAAATGCTGCCCGGCTGGTCCGGCACGCTTGGCCAGCGACCTGCGCGCATCGTGCCGCCACCGTTGCGGCGGGACTATTGAGGGCGCCCGAATCACCGGCCCCTACTACGTTCGCAACTCCAACGAACTGACCCGCATCGAATCCGCGACCCCACTCACTCTCGGCGGAAGCCAGACGCGGTGCCTGGTCAGCCGCGGCTGTTCCGCCGCTGGTGTTCACCGCAGAACAAGCCCGAAAAGCCCCGAGCAAACTCAACCAGATCTCTTACTGGGAGGTCATTCATGACGAAGAATGTCGCCGGCGAACTCGCCGGCCTGGAACTGCCGGTCGAGCGGGGCTGCCCGTTCGCCCCGCCCGCCGCCTACGAGCGGCTGCGCGAGCAGGCGCGGATCAACAAGGTGCGCCTGACCAGCGGCGGCGAAGCGTGGTGGGTGTCCGGGCATGAGGAGGCCCGTGCCGTCCTCGCCGACGGCCGCTTCTCCTCCGACAAGCGCAAGGACGGCTTCCCGCTCTTCACCCTCGATGCGGCGACCCTGCAGCAGCTCCGCAGCCAGCCGCCGTTGATGCTCGGCATGGACGGCGCCGAACACTCTGCGGCCCGCCGCCCGGTGATCGGCGAGTTCACCGTGAAGCGGCTGGCCGCGCTACGCCCGCGGATCCAGGACATCGTCGACCACTTCATCGACGACATGCTCGCCACCGACCAGCGGCCGGTCGACCTGGTGCAGGCGCTGTCCCTGCCGGTGCCGTCCCTGGTGATCTGCGAACTGCTCGGCGTCCCCTACACCGACCACGACTTCTTCCAAAGCCGCACCACCATGATGGTGCGCCGGACCTCGCTGGAAGACCGCCGGCGAGCCCTTGCCGAACTGCGCGCCTACATCGGCGACCTGCTCACCCGCAAGGAGTCCGAACCCGGCGACGACCTGTTCAGCCGGCAGATCGCCCGGCAACGCCAGCAGGGCGCCCTCGACCACGCGGGCCTGGTGAGCCTGGCCTTCCTGCTGCTGACCGCCGGACACGAGACCACCGCGAACATGATCTCGCTCGGCGTGGTCGGGCTGCTCACCCACCCGGAGCAACTGGCCCTGATCACGGCCGACCCGGGCAGGACGCCCATGGCCGTGGAGGAACTGCTGCGCTACTTCTCCATCGCCGACGGGGTCACCTCCCGGCTGGCCACCGAGGACGTGCAGATCGGCGGGGTGAGCATCAAGGCCGGCGAGGGCGTCATCGTCTCCGGCCTGTCGGCGAACTGGGACCCGGCGGCGTTCAAGGACCCGGCCGACCTGGATGTCGAGCGCGGGGCCCGCCACCACCTCGCCTTCGGCTTCGGCCCGCACCAGTGCCTTGGCCAGAACCTGGCCCGGATGGAACTACAGATCGTCTTCGACACGCTGTTCCGCCGCATCCCCGCCCTGCGGCCCGCCGTACCGGTCGAGGACTTGTCGTTCAAGACCGACGCCGTCATCTACGGCGTTCACGAACTCCCGGTCACCTGGTGAGCGGGACATGATGCGGATCAAAGCCGACACTGACCTCTGCGTCGGCTCCGGCCAGTGCGTCCTGACCGAACCGGCCGTCTTCGACCAAGACGACGACGGAATCGTGACCCTGCTGACCGACCGCCCCGACAACAAGACCGTGGCACAGGCGCGCGACGCCGTCACCCTGTGCCCGTCCCGAGCCCTGTCCATCCTGCAGGAGTAGGCACAACCCGGGTGGACGACGCGTCTGCGCCAGTGGAGGGCGACCGGTCGCATCGAGCCCGGGCGCTGGCGGCGCTGTAGGTGTCCACCGGCCCCGAGCCGGGTCAGGGAAGCTGCAGGTCCCTGAGCTGCCGGCGGGAGGTGATGCCGAGCTTGCGGAAGATGCTGCGCAGGTGCGCGTCGATCGTGCGCGGGCTCAGGAACAGCTGCGCGCCGACCTCCTTGGAGGTCGCCCCAGTGGCTACCAGGCGTGCCATGCGCAGCTCGTGGGCGGTGAGCTCATCGGCCGCCTGGACGATCCGCTTGCGCGGTTGCTCGCCGGTGGCGCGCAGCTCGTGGGCGGCGCGCGCCACGAACGCCTTCAGGCCCATCTCGGACAGCAGCGTGTGGGCGGTGCGGAGCTGTTCGCTCGCGTCCTTGCGCCGGCGTTCGCGGCGCAGCCACTCGCCATAGACCAGGTGGGCGCGGGCGAGGTCGGGCACCCTCCGGCAGTCGCCGAGCCGCTAGATCGCCTCGCGATACAGCTCCTCAGCGGCCGGGCCGGTGCTCATCAGCGCCCGCGAGCGAGCCTCCAGTCCGAGCGCTTTGCATGCAGGCGAGGCGTGCTGTGATCATGCCGCTCATAAGCTGCACCTTCTGCCGCATCGTCGCCGGCACCGAGCCCTCGCAGACCATCCACGAGGACGAGCACGCCATCGCCTTCCTCAACCTCGCGCAGGCCACCAAGGGGCACACGCTGGTCGTCCCCCGAGCGCACCACCGAGACCTCGGGGAGATCCCGGTGGAGACGGCGGCGCACGTCATGCGGACGGCGGTTGAGGTGTCCCGGCGGCTCGCCGGCGCGCTCGGCTCCTGGCGTGAATCTCTGGCACGCCAGCAGCGAGACGGCCTGGCAGAGCGTCTTCCACTTTCACCTCCACGTGGTGCCGCGCTTCGAGCCCACTGACCTCACGCCGCCGTGGACGGAGGTCGAGCACCCGGTCGAGTCCCTCGCGGAGTTGGCCAAGGAGATGAGGGCCTGAGGCTGACGCCGCATCCACCTACTTGCCTTAACGACCTTCAAGCGGCTGACCAGCTAGTTCGCTTGAGCTACCCCAGATAACGATGGCATGGCGATCCGCCGGATGCCTCTTGATCTGCGGAGACGCCTTCCGGCCGGCGACCGATGTTAAGAATCGTTGACACGATGTCTGCTGTGCTTTACGTTAGACCGTGTTAAAGGTTCTTTACATGGAGCGATCCGGCGCCCACCGCACCTCCACTCGAGAAGGGACACCCCATGAGAGCAGTGACTTACTACAAGTACGGCGCCCCCGACGTTCTGGGCATCGAAGAGGTCCAAACCCCCGCCCCCGGCGACAAGGACGTGCTGGTGAGAATTCACGCCGCCCTGGTGACCGCGACGGACGCCATCTTCCGCGTAGGTAGCCCGTTCTTCGC
Source organism: Nonomuraea turcica (assembly GCF_030718205.1). Taxonomy (GTDB): domain Bacteria; phylum Actinomycetota; class Actinomycetes; order Streptosporangiales; family Streptosporangiaceae; genus Nonomuraea. The sequence continues at coordinate 7,975 of NZ_JAUZQF010000005.1, read as the reverse complement.
GCGGATGTTCACCGGTCCCATCAAGCCGAAGGCCAAGACGCTGGGCGGCGAGTTCGCCGGCGAGGTCGTGGCGGTCGGCAAGGACGTGACCTGCTTCAGCGTGGGCGATCAGGTTTTCGGGGACACCGGTCCGGCATTGGGCGCCCACGCCGAGTATGTGTGCGTGCCCGAGGATGGAGCACTGGCCGTCATGCCGGCCGGCCTGGACTACGCTCAGGCCGTCGCCGTCCTGGACGGCGTACTGACCGCCCTGCCGTTCCTCCGGGACAACGCGCATCTGCGCGAGGGGCAGGAGATCCTCATCAACGGCGCCGCCGGCGGCGTGGGTGCGGCGGCGGTGCGACTTGCCAAAAAACACTTTGGGGCGCGGGTCACCGGAGTGTGCAGCACCGCCAAGCTGGAGCTGGTGAAATCGCTGGGCGCCGACGAAGTCGTCGACTACACCAAAGAGGACTTCACCCGCGCCGGCCGCACCTATGACGTGGTCTTCGACGCCGCCGGCAAGAGCTCGTTCTCGCGGAGCAGGCGCGTGCTGAACAGTGGCGGCGTCTACCTGTCGACCGTCCCCTCCCCGGGGATTCTCCTGCAGTCGTTCTGGACGCGGAAGTTCGGTGACAAGCGGGCGGTCATCGCCTTCACCGGCCTGCGTCCCACCACTGACAAGGCCGAAGACCTGCGCTTCCTCACTCAGATCACCGAAGCAGGGCAAATGAGGCCGGCCATCGACGGGCGCTATCCGCTGGCAGAGGCCGCCGAGGCGCACCGGCGCGTCGATTCCGGCCGCAGGCAGGGCAGCGTCCTGATCATCATGGAGCACAACGGCAACTGACCGAGGTCCGGAAGGCTTCAGCGGGTCAGCAGAACCAGGGCCAGGCCGATCAGCGCGGGAACCGTCTGCACGAACAAGATCTTCCTGCTGGCCGTGGCGGCCCCATAGAGGCCGGCCACACCGACGCAGACCAAGAAGAAGATCTTCGCCTGGAACCCGACCGGGTCGTCGGCGATCAGACCCCACGTCAACCCTGCTGCGAGGAAGCCGTTGTAGAGGCCTTGGTTCGCGGCCAGCGTCTTGGTCTGCTCGGCGAAATCCCGGTCCGTTCCGAAGGCCTTCAGCGCTCGAGGCGTCGTCCAGAGCAACATCTCCAACACCAGGATGTAGGCGTGCAGGAGCGCCACCGCCGCCACCACGACATCCGCAAGCACCTTCACGGCGGGCTCTCCTCAATAGCTCGTGCCCGAGAATGGAAGCATAGAGTCACACCAAAGTGAGCGCGGGCCGGCCCCTCGCGCGAAGGGAACGCGACCCGGCTCGCACTCTGACTCACACGGTGAGAAGGCCCCAATAGGCCGCCCAGGGAATAAAGATCACTCCGCCTGTCAGGAGAAGGCCGAGCCGGATCCCGCCGCCAGACTCGCGCCAGCGGGCGGCGAGTGCTGCTCCCGCGGCGATCACCCGACCGTCAGCACCTGCAAGAGCAGCCAGAGCGGCGGCCTGCCGAACAAGGTGCCGCTCACGCCGGTGGCGCCGCTCGCGACGATCCAGAACAGGTACGCCAGGGTGCCGAGCACGGTTGCCAGTCCGCCGAGAGCCATTGGCCCGGCCAGCGGGCGGACTGACAGCGGCATGCGGCGGAAGAACCCGCTCACGAGGTAGCCGGCGAACGCGACGCACCCGCCCCCCGAACGACCAGCCAGGAGCCCCACCATGACCACGCTCGAACGCACCCTCGCCAAGGCCCTCACGGAGATCGTCATCAGGCTTGATCTCAGCGACGACGACGCCATCGCGCCCGAGGCCAGCAATGGAGGTGCTCCAGCCGGTGATCGCTCTCCTGCAAGACCTCCCCGGGCAGGACTGGCAAGCCCTCGCCGAGCTGATCAACCAGTTCGCTCAGGAGGAAACCACCCCTGAGCGGCAGCTGACGGCCTGGGAAGCGCCCGAAACCCTGGGCCTCCTCGCCTGAGAGCATGACCGCACACCAAGACCCCGCCCGGCACAGTCGACGCTCTTGACCTCAAGCAACCCCAAGGTTCTATCGTCCATCGTTATGAGCACAACGAACATTGCTGACCAGACGAGCCAGACCGACATCGAAGCGATCAAGCAGGTAGTGGCCGCGGTTGAGCACTCCCAGAACAACGAACTCCCTGACGAATTCGTTGCGCTGTTCCGCGCTGACGCGATCTGGACGGCGGGCGGCGGCAAGCGCCTCTTCGGCCGTGATGCGATCTCGACGTTCGCGCATCAGGTGCTTCCCGGAGGAATGCAGGGTGCGACGGTCACGTTCGAGGTCGAACACGTTCTGTTCATCCGTCCCGACGTCGCAGCTGTGAAGGTGCGCCAGGTCTATCGGAACCCCGACGGGACGGAGGAGGTGGGCACGCCACTGTTCGTCATGGCAAAGGAGGACGGGCAGTGGCGCCTGACCGCCTGCCAGAACACCAGCGTGCTCACCAGCGACTGACCGCATTCGACGGCGACACACCTCCAGCGACAAGACGCTCGCCAAGCCGCCAGCCCGCACACGGCTGACAGGCCTTCAAGCCTCTGACCAGCTAGTTCGCTTGAATACCCCAGATAACTGTCGTCTCAGCGGGCCGCGCCGAGGCAGAAGCCGCGGTCGCTGCCGCACGCACCGCGTTCGACACCACCGACTGGCCCCGCAACGCGTCGCTGCGAGCCCGGGCACTCAACGAACTGGCCGACCGGCTCGCCGAACGCGTCCCCGCCATGGGCCGTGCTCTGGCCCAGGAGAACGGCAAGCTGCTCCAGCAGACGACCTGGGAGGTGTCGCTCTCCGTCGATTGGCTGCGTTACAGCGCCGCCTCCGCGCTCACCCAGATCGCGGGCCGGGCCGGTGAGCCCCAGCCGGGCGTCCACTTTCACTCGACCCCCGAGGCGATGGGGGTCGCCGGCATCATCGCACCGTGGAACTCCCCGGTGATCCTGCTGGTCCGTGACCTCGGGCCGGCGATCGGCGCCGGCTGCACGGCGGTGGTGAAGCCGCCCGGGCAGACCGGGCTGACCAACGCTCTGTTCGCCGAGGCCGTCGCCGCCACCACGTACCTCAAGCACCTCGCCCACCGGCACAGCGACGAGATCGGCCTCCTGCTGGTCGACAAGTTCGTCTCCTTCGACATCACCGACGACCCGGACCCCAGATCGCCGAACTGCACCGGCGTCGTTACGAAGAGGACCCGGCCCTCGCCAAGCTCGTGTCCAACCTGAACTCCTGCACCGGCAGCAGCGCCCCCGGGCCGCATGCCAAGTGACGGCTGAGCCACGGCCGGTGACCGTACCGCAGACAAGCCATGTCCGAGGGTCGTGGAAGGGCCGTCTGTGGCGGGGCCACTCGCCACAGATGGTCTGCACCGGCTCGGCATCACCGGCGAGGTGCGCCTGGTCGGGCACGACATCGGCGGCGTGGTCGCCTTCGCCTACGCCCGCCGCCATCCGCAGGAGGTCGCACGGCTGGCCCTGGTGGAGCAGGCTCTGCCCGGATTCGGGCTGGAAGGCGCCCATGAACGCCGCCACAGGCGGCTCCTTCCACTTCGGCCTGGACGGACCAACCAGGCATGGGCCGAGAGCGGGGCCGGCCTGCCGATGCCGGTGCCGGCCGTCGGTGGCGAGCACGACGTGGGCACCCGGCCGGCCAAGGCCCTGCGCCCGATTCGCACCACACCTGTCGGCGGCGGTCATCAAGGACAGCGGGCACTTCGTCCCCGACGAACGCCCCGAAGCCTTCACCCAGCGACTGATCGCTTTCCTGACCTGAGGGAGACACCATGAGCATTCCGTACCTGGCCCAGCCCGAACAGCAACAGAAGCTGGAATGGCTGGACGGGAGCACCTTCTCCGTCCTGCTTGACGCCGCCACCACCGGCGGGCAACTCGCCGTCGGGCGGTTCGACGCCCCCAAGGGCGAGGCTCCGCCGTTCCACATGCACACCCGGGAAGACGAAGTCTTCATGCTGATCAAAGGCGCCGCTCTGCTCTGGGTCGGCGAGGAGGAGCTGGAGCTGTCCGAGGGCGGCATCGTCTACCTGCCCCGCAACATCCCGCACGGCTACCGCATCACCTCCGACCGCGCCGACCTGCTGCTGATCGCCACACCTGCCGGCATCGAGGACATGTTCCGGCAAGCCGGACGCGACCTGTCCACCCCGAGACCCGAGGGCTTCGAGATCTCCAAGGACGTACTGGCCGCCGCGGCCGACGCCCACGGCCAGATCGTCATCGGCCCGCCCCGATAAGCACCATGAAGGCAACCGGGTCATCGTCACCCGCTCCCTGGCCCGCGAGATGGGCCGCTCTCCGACGCCGCTGCGCCTGGCAGTCTGGCCTGTGCGCCATGGAGGATGAAGTCGGCCACCCGCTCGAGGAAGTCGTCGTCCAGCGGGTGGCCGAGCATGAGCCAGTGGAAGTAGAGCGGCCCGGAGATCATCTCCAGCAGGAAGTCCGGGTCGGTGTCGGCAGGTAGCTCGCCGCGTTCGATGGCGCGCTCGAAGAGAGCTCCTGAGACCTTGAATCGGGCCGGCCAGAACCTGTCGAGGAGTTCGTACAGGTCGGCATTCGCGGCAGTGCGCGGGCCGGCTTCGCGCTGCAGCGCGACGACCCAGGGGACGCTGAGGCCGAGCCGGATTTCTTTGAGCAGCTCGATGAGATCCCCGCGCAGGCTGCCGGTGTCGGCGGGCGGGGCCAACTGGCCACGGCGCTCTATGAGGGCTGCGGACACCAGGCCGACCTTGTTGCCCCAGCGGCGGTAGATCGTCGTCTTGTTGACACCCGCGCGCTCGGCCACCGCATCGACGCGCAGCGCGGCGTAGCCGACCTCGCTCAACTCCGCGATGGTGGCATCGATGACGGCTTCGCGCACGCGCGCCGTCCGGCCGCCCGGCCGAACTGTGGCGGCGTCGGCGTACAGAGGCTGAACGTCTTGCGGCGGTTGTCCTGGCACACGGCCAGGTTAGAGCGGCGCCACTCCTAGATACAACTTCTGGGTGCGTTAAGCGGGGAATTAAGGCAACAGGTGGTTGTGTTAAGAGGATAGTTGAGCCTACAGTCCCTAAGAGCAACAAGTCATTGCATCAAGGTTCGTTCGGAGGAGAACCGCCATGATCTACCACCAGGTCCGCATCGCCATGAAGCCCAACGCTCCCGAAGACCAGGTTCAGCACGCGCTCGACCTGATGCGCAAGCTCGGCGACATCGACGCCGTCGAGTTCTTCGCGGTCGGCCGTGACTTCGGCGGCGAGTTCCACTACGGCGCCATGTACGCGCTCAAGGACATCGACGCCTACCGCACATACATGTACGACCCGCTGCACCGCCAGATCGACGCGATCGGTCTGCCGCTCGCGGCCAACATGGTCTCCCTGGACCTCACCGACGACCCCGACCCCGAGATCGGCGACAAGATCGCCCAGGTGCACAGCGACCGGTTCACCGACCACCCCGAAATCCTCGATCTGGTCGAGAACCTCGACTCGTACGAGGGCAGCGGCGTCCCCGGCGACGACTCCAAGCCCGCATGAGGCGGCGCCGCCGGGAGGCGGCCGCCACCGCCTTCGCCATGCTCCCTCCCTCATCACCTCGATGCCCCGGATGACCTCGTCTTCATGACCACCCAGCCCAGGCGCACGCTGTTGCTCGGTACGCCGGCCGGCCGCGGACGACGAGCTACTCAGCCCGCCCTGGAGGCCGGTCGCAGCCCGGAGACTCACCTGCCCTCGGAGCCGAGCCGGCGCAGAAAGCCTCGGTAGTCCGCTCCGCAGGCCGCGCCGGCGCCGCGTGCCGATTCGCGCACGGCGGGCGCGTGTAAGCAGGCGTAGCGTCCGGATGAGTGAGGGCGGGGGATGGCCGCGGGCCGGCACCGACGAAAGCCCGCCGCTGTCGCTCACCGGACGGGACGCGTGAACGCGGTTGCCGTTGATCCGCGGCTGCGCGAGACCGCGGCTGAAGAGAGGGCGACTAACGCCGGCACACGCACCACACCAAGGAGAACTCCATGCCGAGCAACACACCCATGATCACGGTCAGTGACGAAGAACTGAACGAGCTCCGCGCTAGGTTGACGGCCACGCGATGGCCCGAGCCCTGGCCTGTGAACGGCTGGGAGGCCGGCACCGACACCGCGGAACTCCGCCGCCTCGTCGCGTACTGGGCCTCCGGCTACGACTGGCGCGCCCACGAATCCGCCATCAACGCCCTCCCGTCACATCTCGCGGACCTCGACGGAACACCGGTGCACTACCTTCGCTTCGACGGCGAGCACCCGGACGCGCTGCCGATCATCCTCACGCACGGCTGGCCCAGCTCCTTCCTCGAACTCATCCCCCTCGCCGACCGGTTGGCCACCCCATCCCGGTACGGAGGAGCAGCCGAGGACGCCTTCACCGTGATCGTTCCCTCTCTGCCCGGATTCGCTTTCTCGCCCCAGCGGCCCACGCTCATGGATGCGCAGCAGACACACGACCTCTGGCACCGGCTGATGCGCGACGAACTCGGCTTCGAGCGGTACGCGGCGCACGGTGGGGACCTGGGCGCCGGCGTCACCTCACGGCTCGCAGAGGCCCACCCTGAGGCGCTGGTCGGCATCCACCTGCTGGCCGTGGCAGCACCGGCCGACTACGACCCGGACGGCCTCACCCCGCAGGAGCAGGCCCACCTCGCCTCCGTGGCGGCCTGGGAGTCACAGGAAGGCGGATACCAGCATCAGCAGAACACCCGCCCCCTCACCCTGGCCCACGGCCTGGCCGACTCTCCCGCCGGCCTGCTCGCCTGGATCGTCGAGAAGTACCGTGCGTGGAGCGACAGCGGAGGCGACCTGTCCTCGCGCTTCAGCGACGACTTCATCCTGACCCAGGCCTCCCTCTACTGGTTCACCGGCACGATCTCGACGTCCTTCAGGCCCTACTACGAGTACGCCCACGGCCTGACCAGACGTGTGGAGCGGGTGAGGGTGCCCACAGCCGTCGCCCTGTTCCCCGCAGACCTGAGCCGGCCCCCACGGAGCTGGGCCGAGCGCACCTACAACATCACGCGCTACACGCCCATGCCCCGGGGTGGACACTTCGCCGCCCACGAAGAACCCGACCTGTTGGCCCACGACGTCATCGAGTTCTTCCGCGCCCACCGTCCCGCTCCGTCTTCAGCCCCGGTCGTTTTCCGGGAGAGAGAGGCTCCATGACGCCGGCGAGGCAGCCTGGACCGGGCGTCCGATCGCAGCCGGGCCCATGCCCGCCGCGGCGCGACACACGCGCGTTTCACGCCCTGAGAGGGCGTGTCGCTGGTCGCCAAGCACGCGACGATGACCCGCTTGCCGCCGGAGGCCGCGCCGAGTGCGTCATTCAGGCGGGGATCAACGCACATTGCCGGTCGGCTGGGGTGGGCTCCGGAATGCCGGTTCACCGACAATCCGACCGGCGCGTCCGAGATTTCGGACCGGCACTCAACAGCGATATCGACCGGTGCTCGGAGAGCGATTAGGGATATGTCATCGGGGAGTAGCAATAAGTCGGCTTTGCTGGGATCGCGCCTGCAAGCAGCGCGCGAGAGGGTGTTCGTGGGCCGGGAGGAAGAGCTCGCGGTTTTCGACGCGGCGTTGTACGGCGGCGGCTGCAGCGTTCTGTACGTGCACGGTCCCGGCGGCATCGGCAAGTCGGCTTTGCTGCGGCGGTTCGCGCACGAGGCCGCGCTGGCCGGGCGGCCGGTGTCCACGGTCGACGGGCGCACGCTGGAGCCGTCGCCGGCGGCGTTCGAGGCCGAGGCCGGGCTGGTGCTTCGTGATGCGGACGCGGTGCTGGTGGTCGACGGCTTCGAACGCATTCAGGGCTTGGAGGGGTGGCTGCGCGAGCGGTTCCTGCCGCGGGTGCCCATGGGGGCGCTGGTGGTGATCGCGGGGCGATACCCGCCGGATATGCGCTGGCAGGCGGATCCGGGATGGGCGGGGGCGCTGAAGGTGTTGCCGCTGCG
>NZ_JAUZQF010000049.1 GCF_030718205.1 Nonomuraea turcica | reverse complement strand
TCCGGCTGGGCGGTGATGGCATGACAAAGGTGGCCGTGTTCGGCACGGGCTCGTGGGGGACCACTTTCGCCATGATCCTGGCGGAGGCGGGCAACGAGGGCACGGGGGGGGGCCGCGGGGGGGCGCCCACCGCTGTTGACGCGTCCATGCGCGCGCCGCTAGCCTCAAGTAACTGTTCTAGAAGACTAGAACTGAAAGGGAGGGTTGAGCATGGGCGAACAAGCCGTGCGGACACCGCTCACCGGGCGGACCGGGCCGTATTTCGGCAGGTTCGGCGGCCGGTTCATCCCGGAGGCGCTGGTGGCCGCCCTGGACGAGCTGGATGTCGCTTACCGGGACGCGCTGGCGGATCCGGAGTTCATGAGGCGGATCGATGAGCTGCACCGCACCTATGTGGGCCGGCCGAGCCTGATCACCGAGGCGCCGAGGTTTGCGCGGCACGCCGGCGGGGCGCGGGTCCTGCTCAAGCGCGAGGACCTCAACCACACCGGCTCCCATAAGATCAACAACGCCGTGGGTCAGGCGCTGCTCACGCTGCGCATGGGTAAGACCCGCGTCATCGCCGAGACGGGCGCGGGCCAGCACGGCGTGGCCACCGCCACCGCGGCCGCGCTGCTCGGCCTCGACGCCGTGGTCTACATGGGCGAGGTCGACATGCGGCGCCAGGCGCTCAACGTGGTCAGGATGCGGCTGCTCGGCGCCGAGGTGATCCCCGTGACCTCGGGCTCGCGCACGCTCAAGGACGCCATGAACGAGGCCATGCGCGACTGGGTGACCAACGTCGAGAACACCCACTACCTGATCGGCTCCGCCGCCGGGCCGCATCCGTTCCCGACCATGGTGCGTGAGTTCCAGCAGGTCATCGGGGTGGAGGCGCGGCGACAGGCGCTGGCGCTGGCCGGGCGGCTGCCCGACGTCGTGTGCGCCTGCGTCGGCGGCGGGTCGAACGCCATCGGGATCTACCACGCGTTCCTTGACGACCCGGAGGTGGAGCTGGTGGGGCTCGAGGCCGGGGGCGACGGGGTCGAGACCGGCAGGCACGCGGCGTCCGTCTCCGGCGGCGCGCTCGGCATCCTGCACGGCACCCGGACGTTCGTGCTGCAGGACGCGCACGGGCAGACCATGGAGAGCCACTCGATCTCCGCGGGGCTCGACTATCCGGGGGTGGGGCCGCAGCACGCGTGGCTGCACGACATCGGCCGGGTCCGCTACGCGTCGGTGCCGGACACGGAGGCCATGGAGGCGTTCGCGCTGCTGTGCCGTACCGAGGGGATCATCCCGGCCATCGAGAGCGCGCACGCGCTGGCCGGCGCCATCCGGGAGGGCAGGCGGCTCGGGCCGGACGGGATCGTGCTCGTCAACCTGTCCGGCCGCGGCGACAAGGATGTGGACACGGCAGCCCGCTACTTCGGCTTGCTGAAGGAGAACGGCGCGGAGTCGCGCGACGGGGAGGGGAGCGGCGAATGAGCGCGCGCACGACCATCGAAAAGGCCCGGCGGGAGGGGCGGGCCGCGCTCATCGGATATCTGCCGGTTGGCTTTCCCGACGTCGCCACGTCGGTGGCGGCGATGCGGGCCATGGTGGCCGGCGGCGTGGACGTCCTGGAGGTGGGCCTGCCGTACTCGGACCCGCTCATGGACGGCCCGCTCATCCAGCGGGCCACCGAGGCGGCGCTCGCCGGCGGCGTCACCCCGGCGGACGCGTTCACCGCCGTCCGGGAGGTCGACGCGCCGGCGCTGGTCATGACGTACTGGACGCTCGTCGACCGCTACGGAGTCGCGCGGTTCGCGGCGGATCTGGCCGCCGCGGGCGGCGCTGGGATGATCACACCGGACCTGATCCCCGACGAGGCGGCCGGCTGGCACGCGGCGGCCGACCTGTACGGGCTCGATCGCGTGCACCTGGTGGCCCCGACCTCCACGCGGGAGCGGCTGGCCCTGGCCGCTCGGTCCTCGCGCGGTTTCCTGTACGCGGCGTCGCTCATGGGGGTGACCGGCGAGCGGGACCTGGTGAGCACGACGGCGAAGGACCTGGTCGCGCGGGTCAAGGAGGTCACCGACCTGCCCGTGTGCGTCGGGCTCGGCGTGGGCACCGGCGCGCAGGCCGCCGAGGTCGCCGGCTTCGCCGACGGCGTGATCGTCGGCTCGGCGTTCGTCCGCGCGCTCATGGACGCCCCGGACCCGGCCTCAGGGGTGGCCGCGGTCGAGGGCGTGGCTCGGGAACTCGCCGCCGGTGTGCGAAGGGCAGTCGGCGTCGGGGCGATGTGAGATCAGCGCCCGTCGGGATGGCCGCCTCAAGCGTCCAGGCGGAGCGAGACGGCCGGTTCCGGGACCTGGCGCCGGGTGGTGAACACGATGTGGGCGGCGCACATGACCGCCCGGTCCGCCAGCACCGCCCGGTCCTGCGCGTCATACGTGACCCGCATGCTCATGAGCGCCGCGTCCCCCACCGGCCGCCGCAACACGGCAGCCTGCTCCTCCGACAACACCACCGGCCTGATCGCCTCGGTCGCCCACGCCGGCGACACCCCGCACCGCTCCTCGATCAGCCGATAGAGCGGTGTGCGCTCCAGTTCGACGCCCGCGGGCTCCGCGCCCAGGTCGAGCGGCGTGTAGGACACCTGGTGGATCACGGGGGAGGCGTCCACGACCCGCAGCCGTTCGATGACGGTGACCTCGGCGTCCGGGCCCAGCCCCAGCTCGGCCCGCACGGCCGTCGACGGCCTCTCGCGGCGCAGGCCGAGCAGCACCGTCCGCAGCTCGATCCCCTGCCCGGCGAGGTCTTCGGCCAGGCTGCCCAGGTTGTTCATCTGGTAGGGGATCACGTGCCCGGCCACGAACGTGCCGAGCCCCTGCCGCTGCTCGATGCGCCCCTCCGCGCTGAGCCGCTGCAACGCCTGCCGCACGGTCATCAAACTGACGCCGTAGTAGTCGCTCAGCTCCCGCTGCGCGGGCAGCGGCTCGCCGGGCGCGAACGCGCCATCGTCGATCTGGGCGAGCAGATCACGGTAGATGGCCTGATATTTCGGCTCACCCCCCTGTGACCCCGTGAGGCGCGGCCGCGGTTTTCCCTGAGGGAACGTCGGCATGTCTTACTCCTGGCTGACTGTCAAAGCTTATCTTCGCCTACTGGCGCACCACCCTGGGAGCTGCCATGATCCGGACCACCCGGGCAAGTCCTCCAGCGAGGTGAAAGATCGTGATATTCCGTCGAGTCCTGTCCGTCGCCGCCGCCGCGGCAGCGCTCCTGCCCTTGGCGCCGGGCGCGGCCGAGGCCGCGAGCCGCGCCACCCGGTTCGCCACCTTCAACGCCTCGCTCAATCGCAACGTCGAAGGCCAGCTCGTCAGCGACCTGTCCACGCCCAACAACACGCAGGCGAAGGTCATCGCCGAGATCATTCAGCGGGCCCGCCCCGACGTCCTGCTCATCAACGAGTTCGACTACGACGCCAACGGCACGGCCCTGCGCCTCTTCCACGACAACTACCTGTCGGTGGGTCAGGGCGGCGCGCAACCGATCACCTATCGGTACCGCTACACGGCCCCCAGCAACACCGGCATCGCCTCCGGGTTCGACCTGAACAACAACGGGTCCGTCGTCACCACGCCCGGCGCGCCCGGCTACGGCGACGACGCGTTCGGCTTCGGGGTCTTCCCCGGTCAGTACGGCATGGCGGTCTACTCGAAGTACCCGATCGACGTGCGCGGGATCCGCACCTTCCAGAAGTTCCTGTGGAAGGACATGCCCGGCGCCGTCCTGCCCGACGACCCGGCCACGCCGGAGCCCGCCGACTGGTACTCGCCGGACGAGCTCAAGGTGTTCCGCCTGTCCTCCAAGAGCCACTGGGACGTGCCGGTCCGCGTCGGGCATCGTACGGTGCACTTCCTGGCCAGCCACCCGACGCCGCCCACGTTCGACGGCGCGGAGGACCGCAACGGCCGCCGCAACCACGACGAGATCAGGCTCTGGGCCGACTACACGAACCCGGGCCGCGGCGGCTACATCTACGACGACCGCGGCCGGCGCGGCGGACTGCCCGCCGGCGAGCCGTTCGTGATCGCCGGCGACCAGAACGCCGACCCCAGCGACGGCGACAGCTACCAGGGCGCCATCCACCAGCTCCTCGACCACCCGAAGATCGACAGCGGGTTCGCGCCGTCGAGCGCGGGCGCGACGGAGGCCGCCGCGCTGCAGGGCGGCGCGAACGCCACCCACAAGGGCGACCCCAAGTACGACACCGCCGACTTCGCCGACACCGCGCCCGGCAACCTGCGCGCCGACTACGTGCTGCCGTCCAAGCGGCTGCAGGTGGCGGGCGGCGGCGTCTTCTGGCCGGTGTCCAGTGACCCGCTGTCGCGCCTGACCGGCGTTTTCCCCTTCCCCAGCTCCGACCACCGCCTGGTGTGGCTGGACGTCAAGCAGTAGCAGGGCGCTACGTCCGTTCGAGCTCGGTCATGGCCGCACCGCGGGTGGCGGTGAAGAAGGGTACGGGCCTGCGCCCGTACCCTTCTCACGAACGGATCAGTGCGAGAACGCCTGGAACTCTGCCGCCCTGACCTGGTCCCGCTGCGCACTGGCCGTGGCGCAGTCCGTCGCGGAGTTCGGATCGTCGTCCTGCTCGCCCGCGTACAGCGGGTTGCCCGTGCACTGCGTGCTGACCACGCGCAGCATCAGATGCGTGGCGGCCGCAGGCCGGACGTCGAACGACTTGAAGATCATGTCCGCGCCCCTGGGCCGCGGCAGCGTCGTGCGGAAGGCGTCCGCCGGGCTGGTGTAGATCTTCGTGTAGTTCGCCGGATCGGCGCAGCCCGAGCTGCAGGCCAGCACCTCGAAGGCCCGCAGGGAGGAGAAACGGTTCTGGCCGCCGGGGTCGGCGGCGTCACCGATGTTGGGGCGGAGCATCGCGCTCACCTGGACCCGGCGGATCGGGACGGGCGCCTCGCCCGCCAAGTCCACGACCACCGACTTGCCGGCCGGCGCCCCGGTGAGCGAGGCCCAGTTCGTGGCCTCCGTCTCGTCGATCAGCTTGGGCTGGTTGACGCCGTCGCCCGAGGCCGCGGCGCCGCTCGCCGCCGAGGCATGGTTGCGGGGCAGCGCCAGTGGCAGCGGCAGCTTCACTCCGGGGAGCACCGCGAACTTCAGCCGGCGGTGGCCGAAGCCGTTGCCCGCGACCACGAAGTCGTAGACGCCGGGCGTCATCTCGACCGTGTCGGCGAGCGGGGTGGCCGGGTCGGTGTCGGCGACAGGGACCACACGGCCCTCGTAGTCGCCGACGTACAGCCGCAGCGCCGCGTCCTTGGCCTCGCCCAGGGGCTTGAGCTGCAGCGAGCCGTTCTTGCCCACCGGGTTGACGAAGCTCGGCGTCGGGTCGGCGTCGTTCGCTCCCGCACTCGTCGCGCCCTTGCCCAGGCCGTGCTCGGCGAACGCGCGCCACATGATGTCGTGGTTCTTGCCGCCGAAGCGCATCGCGTCGGCCGCGAGCAGCGCGTCGCGGTGGTCGACGTAGCTGACCGCGCCCGAGGCCATCAGCAGCAGGGCGTCGAACGACAGCTGCGCCCAGCGCCGGTTGCCCGGGCACGTGTCGACCGGCGTCTTGCCGTCCGCGCACGAGCGCTGCTGCTTCGACGTGCCGTCGCCGTAGCGCTTGACGAAGGCCGCGCGCACGTCGAACTGCGTGGCCGACCAGATCTCGCCGTCGGCGTGGACCTGCTGGCCGACGATGTCGTAGGCGACGTCGCTGTAGTTGAGCGGCGACTTCGACATGTCGTAGTTCCTGATGCCGCGAACCTTGTCGCCTGTCACGTAGCCGCCGGTAACGTACGGCGTCGCGCCTGAGGGCCGGAAGCCGTACTCGAAGAGGTACTCCATCGCGAACAGGTCAGAGGTGCTCTCGTTCATGGCGCCGGCCTGCGCGCCGCTCCACCCGGCGGCCGGGCCGCCGATCATGCGGCCGGAGATCGCGTGGGTGTATTCGTGGGCGATGACCGACATGTCGTAGTCGCCGTCCACGCACGGCGCGTAGAAGGCGCCGGCGATCGGCTGCCACAGGTACATGTTGGTGATCGGCGCGACGCCGTCAGGGCCGGTGATCTGGTTGGCGTTGTCGCGTACCGACAGCACCCGCGCGCCTGCCTGGGCGTTGCCCTGCTCGGGGTCGCCGCCGAGCGCGCCCCTGTCGCCGTTGTCGGCCTGCATGTTCCAGGCGGTCTCGGTGAAGCCGAGCCGGTACGACCAGTCGTGCATGCGGTTGTGCATGCCGTTCAGGTTGGCGATCGCGGCCTCGAGGTCGTTCTCACCTTCCTGGTCCAGCACCGCGGGGTTGCACTTGGCCTCGTACCAGGTGTTGCGCCACGGGAAGGCGTAGTTCCTGCTCGGCGTGATCACGTTCGGGCGGGTGCCGACGGTGAACGGGTCGCCGCTGGCCCGGTTCTCGAACGTCCTGGCCGCGTTGCCGAGGCTGGTGTTCGTCGGCTCGCCGGTGACGTGGTCGACGTCCCAGGCCTTGCCGGTCGCCGGGTCGCCGCCGCTCACGTAGTCACAGCCGGTGCCCGGCTGGTAGCACCAGGTCTGGCGGGTGTCCGTGGAGGAGTAGTCGTCGCGGGGGTTCGCCGGGAACACCTCCCAGTGCGGGTTGTCCGGGTCTTGGTGGTGATCGACCAGGTTCTCCCGTACCAGGATGGCGCCGCTGACCGCGTCCACATGCGTCGTGTACGCCGCCGCCTCGCCGTCCCCGCCGCCGATCAGCACGACCTGGTACGCGTTGTGCACCCCGTCGGGCGCGGGCACCGCCACCGGGGTCGCCTGCTTGGTGGCCGCCGTGGCCAGGTCGATGCCACCGTCCCTGGCCGCGATCTCCATCGCCTGCTGCGCGCTGATCGCGGCCGCCGGCGGCGCCTGGGTGGCACGCGACAGCGTGGAGGTGACGTGCCTGACCGCGCCGTCGACGACGCCGATCGCGACGAGCCCGTCCACCCCGGCGGGCAGGTCCCCGAACCGCTGCCGCAGCAGCACCGCGTGGCCTGCGCCGATGGGGTTGACCGCGACCCGCTCCAGCGCGTCGACGGCCTCGGCCGGCAGGCCGAAGATGCTCTCGTTGTTCTTGAGGTAGGCGCGTGCGGCTTGCTCGGGGTCGGAGCCGAGGCCCTCGGCCAGGGGTTCGGAACTGACGACGGCGGCCGGGGTGCCGAGAGCGTTCCAGCGGATCTCGGCGGCGGGGCCCGCCCTGCGGGCGTTGGCGGGCGGCGCCACCCGGCCCTGCCGGTTGTCCACGTCCGGCTTGCCGTGCTCCTCGGCCTGGAAGTCGTGGACGATGTTCGGTTTGGCGCGTTCGCCTTGGGCGGCCCCGGTGGGGGCCAGAGCCGATGCGGCTAACGCGACGACGATGAGGGCGCTGCTGCGTAACCAGGACTTCGACGACACGGTCGGTTCCCTCCTGCGTGTCCGGGTGTGCGCGGATCACGCGCACTCGCAAGAGGTAACACCGCATTGACCACGTGACAAGATCTATGTCCGGGTCGCCGTGCCGCGATGGTGGGGTTGGCGCACGCACCTCGGAAAGCCGGGGCAGCATGCCTGAGGCCCGGCGGGGTGTGGGTGCGCCGGGCCTCAAGTGTGGAGGTTTAGTAGATCCGGTACTTCTTGCCGCAGTTGTCGAACTTGCCGGCCCAGCAGGTGAAGGTGTAGATCTTCTTGATCCCCTTGCCGTTCCAGCTGCCGACGACCGTGCCGTCCCAGGCGCGGTTGAACTTGTGCCAGCCGCCGTTCTGGTAGTACTCGAACCAGACCCAGCCCTTCTTGCCGCCCTTCTTGTCGACCCCGTACCACTTCGTGTAGACCGTGTGGCCCTTCTTGAAGGTGTGGCCGTAGGTGTAGGCCTTGCCATCGCTCGAGAAGAACTTGCCCCACTTGACGACGGTGGTGGCCGACTGGGTCGCCGTCTGGGTGGCGGCCTGGGCGGCCGGGGCGAGCGCGAGGCCGGTGACGGCCATCGAGCCGGCGAGGGTCGCTATCGCAAGGGTCTTACGCATGTGGGTTCCTCCCCCTGATCGGTGCTGCCGGTTTCGTCCGGCAGCACGGACATTACGGAGAGCGGAATGGATCATCTGTGGAGAAATCCACACGCCAAGGGTGATGCGCGACACAACCCCTTTACTGGACGATGTCGCGCAGCGCCTTCTTGTCGATCTTTCCGATCTTGGTCAGGGGGAGTTCCTCCACGAGGACGAGGTATTCGGGGAGTTTGTAGCGGGCGACCTCCATGCCGGTCAGAGCCTGCCGGATCTCTTCCAGCGTGAGCTGGTGCCCGGCTTCGGGGACTACGACCGCGCACACCCGCTCGCCGAGGTCCGGGTCGGGTTTGGCGACGGCGGCCACCCGGGAGACCCCCGGGACGCGGTAGAGGAGGTTCTCGACCTCCTCCGCGGAGATCTTCTCGCCGCCGCGGTTGATGAGGTCCTTGCTCCGGCCCTCGACGACGAGGTTGCCCGAGGGGTGCATCCGTACGACGTCGCCGGTGCGGTACCAGCCGTCGGGCGTGAAGGAGCGGGCGTTGTGGTCGTCGGCCCGGTAGTAGCCGCGCGGGGTGTACGGGCCGCGGGTCAGCAGGGCGCCCATCTCGCCCGGGGCCACGGGCTCGTCCGCCGTGTCGACGATGAGGATCTCGTCGTCGGGGCACATCGGACGGCCCTGCGTGTAGATCTTGACGTCGTCGGAGTCGTCCAGGCGCGTGTAGTTGAGCAGCCCTTCCGCCATGCCGAACACCTGCTGGAGCGTGCAACCGAGCAGCGGTTCGACGCGGCGGGCCACCTCCGGGGCGAGGCGGGCGCCGCCGACCTGCAGCAGCCGCAGCGACTCCGGCGCCGGGTGGCGGCCCGAGTCGACGGCGTCGATCCAGCGTTGCGCGACGGCCGGCACGGCGGCCGCGGCCGTCACGCCCTCGGCCGCCATCAGCGGCAGCGCCTTGCCGGGCTCCGGGGTGCGCACGAGGACGACCCGCCCGCCGTTCATGAAGGTGCCGAGGATGCCGGGGCAGGCGAGCGGGAAGTTGTGCCCGGCGGGCAACGCCACCAGATAGACGGTGTCCCGGCCGAAGCCGCTGACCTCGGCGCTGCGGCGGGCGTTGTACTCGTAGTCGTCGTGGGTGCGGGTGATGAGCTTCGGCAGTCCCGTCGTGCCGCCGGACAGGAGGAAGACGGCCACCTCGCCGCTGCCGGGCGCGAGCTCGTCGAGCGCGGCGCGGGCGGCGGCCGGGTCGTCCGCGGGCCGGGCCAGGGCGCGCAGGTCGACAGCCTTCTCGTCCACGTCGGCACCCGCGACCAGGAGCGTCCGTACGCTCGGGGTGCTTGCGCCGATCTCCTGGGCGAGCGCCTGGTGGTCGAAGTCGCCGATGCAGTCGGGGACGGCGATGGCGGTCACGTCGGCGTGCGCGGCCAGATAACGCAGCTCGTGGCCGCGGTGAGCGGGCAGCGCCATGACGGGCGCGATGCCCGCGCGCAGGCAGGCCAGGGTGAGCGTGACGAACTCCCAGCCGTTCGGCAGCTGGACGAGCATCGTGTCGCCCGGCTCCAGCCCCGCCGCCAGGAGCCGGACGGCCAGCCCGTCCGCGCGTGCGGCCAGCTCGCGGTAGGTCAGCCGGATGTCGCCGTCGACGACGGCGACATCGTCCCCGTACGTGTCGGCCCATTCGTGCAGGTAACTCCCGAGCGGCCGGCCACGCCAGTACCCGGCCGCGCGGTAGCGGTCGGCCGTCTCCTCGGGCCAGGGGACGAATCCCTCACGCATCGTCGGACCCTCCTTGATCGTCACGGAGCAGCAGTACGGCGTCGAGCGCGACGATATCGCCGTCGGGCAGGACCCGCAGGGGATTGATCTCGCACTCCGCCACGGCAGGGTCGGCGCCCAGGGAGGAGAGGGCGAGCAGGACGTGGGCGAGCCTGGCCGGATCCACCGGCGCCGCGCCCCGGGCGCCCTGGAACAGGGCGCGGGTGGCGAGGTCGTCGAGCATGGTGCCGGCCTCGTTCGCCGTCAGAGGCGCCAGGCGCAGGGAGACGTCGCCGAGCGCCTCGGCGGCCGTCCCGCCCGCGCCTAGGGCGACGACCGGCCCGAAGACCGGGTCACGGCGTACGCCGGCGATCAGTTCCGGGCCCGCGGGAGCCATCCGCTCGACCAGCAGCGCCGGGCTGGCGGGCAGGCGGTCGAGTGCGGCGTCGAGGTCCTCGTGCGTCCGGACGCCGACCTGGACGCCGCCCACCTCGGTCTTGTGCAGCACCTCCGGGTCGAGGATCTTCACCACGACCGGGCCGCCGAGCTCGTCGAGCGCGGCATGCGCGGCTTGCGGGCCGGCGCACACGCGGCGTTCGGGGGTCCGGACGCCGAAGCCGGCCAGGACGTTCTTGGCCGTGTGCTCGTCGACCGGATCGGACAGCGCCAACGCGGGCCAGGCCGTGGGAACGACGTCCTCGCCGAGGCGGCTGCGGTTGGCCGCGTCCTCCGCCAGGGCCCGCACCATGGTCGCGCCGGCGGCCGGCGTGGTGGCGCACGGGATTCCCGCCGCACCGAGCACCGCGCGGGTTCGGCGGGCCTGCTCCGGCGGGCCGCCGACCACGGCGACCAGCGGCGTGGCCGGGCGAGCGGCCGTCAACGCGGCGGGCAGGTCGAGGGCGGCGGGTTCCAGCAACGCGTACACGGCCGTGACGTCGACGTCCGGGTCCGCCGACACGTGCTCGATCACCTGGGTGAACGTGCGGGAGGGGCGGCCGGTGTCGACGGGATTGCGCTGGTAGGTCAGGTCGGGCAGCAGCTCGCCGATCTCCTTGACCGTACGCTCCGCCAGCTGCGGGACCCGGACGCCGGCCGTGCGCAGCGCGTCGGTGAGCAGCAGTCCGGGGCCGGCCTGCGCGGTGACCAGCCCGACGCCGGAGCCGGGCCGGGCGGGCAGGCGCACGCGGGCGAGCGCGGAGACGGCGTCGACGAGCTCCCGCTCGTCATCGACAAGGACCGCGCCCGCCTGGCGCAGGGCCGCGCGGGTGACCCGCCAGGAGGTGGCCAGCGCGCCGGTGTGGGAGCGGGCGAAGTCGCCGACGTCGCTGCGGCCGACGACCAGGGCCACGACCGGGACCCGGTCCACCAGACGCCGCACGGCGGCGGTCAGGCGGCGGCCGTCCGCCGCGGTCTCGACGTGCAGGGCGACCGCGCCGAGCCCGTCGTCGCCGGACAGGTGGTCGAGGACGTCCGCCTGCGTGACGTCCACGCTGTTGCCCAGGCCGACGCCGAGGCGGAGGCCCACCCCGGCGTCGGCGAGGGCGAAGGCGAGAGCGTGGTTGACACCGCCGCTCGCGGCGACCACGGCCACAGGGCCCGCCTCGAGGTGCCTGGCGTCCGGGACGAAGCTGGCGGTCAGCGAGGCGTGCGGGGCGATGAAGCCGGAGGTGTTGGGACCGAGGAGACGGATGCCGGTGTCCCGCGCCACCGCGCTCAGCGCCTCCTGGTGGGCCGTGCCTTCGGCGCCGGACTCGGCGAAGCCGCCGGCGCACACCAGCGCCGCCCGTGCCCCCGCGGCGGCTGCTTCACGCAGCGCGTCGGCGGTCAGGGCGGCGGGAATGCAGGAGATCACCAGGTCAGGGGCGACGCCTTCGGCCGCGACCGCCGCGGCCACGGTCGGGAAGAACCGGCCCGGGTTGATCTTCATGACCGGGCCGGGAAAGCGGTCCAGGGAAGCGGTCATGGCCGTGCCGAGCTTGCCGGGGACGTCCGAGGCGCCGAGGATCGCGATGGATCGGGGTGCGAACAGCGGATCGAGGTTCACTCGGCGACTCCCACGAGGTCGGCCCGGCCGGACAGGAGCAGTGTGGCCGCGGCGTCGTCGTCGTAGCGCCCGACGATCGCGGCAGGCAGGCCGTGAGCGAGCCGCGCTTCCTCGGCGACCAGCACCCGGGTCAGGGGAGTCCCGCCGCGCACGCCGACGAGCGGAGCGCCCACGCTGGCGCGGACGTGAGCGAGGGCCTGCGGCAGATCGGCTTCGCTGCCGGGAGCATCGATCCACACGCCCGAGGTGGACGGACGGCCGGTGAAGGGGGCCATCGGGATCTCGGTGCCGTCGTCCCCCACGAGAGCGGCGTCGGTCGCGGTCACCCTGCGGCCGGGCAGGCTGAGGAAAGAAGTGTCCAGCGGGGGAGCTCCGTGCCGCTCGTGCCACCATCGGTCGACCCGCTCGGCGAACTGCCGGTCGCGCACGGCGAGCTTGGCGCGTGGGATGGAGCGGCTCAGGAAGTGGAAGGCGAACTGCAGCGGATCGTCGAAGGCGCGCACGTAGCGGCCGAAGTGCTCCCACCAGGACAGGCTGGGCCGTGCCGAGTTCTGGATCTTCTCGACCTGCGGGCGGCGCCGCAGCTCGTAGAGCTCCAGGGCGGCGGGGATGTCGTGCGGCGTCTCGGCCAGGGCCTGGGCGAGGGCGACGGCGTCCTCCATCGCCATCTTGGTGCCCGAACCTACCGAGAAGTGCGCCGTGTGAGCGGCGTCGCCGAGCAGCACCCAGGTGCCGCGCCGCCACGAGCGCGCCTTGCGGGTGGCGAAGTTCGCCCACCGGGAGTTGTTGCCGACGAGGGAGTGACCGTCGATCTGGTCGTGGAAGAGCCGCTCCAGGTAGGCCTTGCTCTTCTCGTCGCTCACCCCGGGCGGTGTCGCCGGGTCGAACGCGTCCAGCCCGGCCGCGGCCCACGAGTCGGCGTCGGTCTCCACGATGAAGGTGCTGAGCGAGTCGCTGATGGGATAGGCGTGCGCGGCGAACACCCCGTGCGGGCCGTCCTCGTGGACGAACGTCAGCCCGTCGAACATGTACGTCGTGCCGAACCAGATGAACTTGGCGGCCGCGACCTCCGCGGTGGGGCCGAAGTCGCCGGCGAACATCCGCCGGAACCGGCTGTTGGCGCCGTCGCAGGCGACCACCAGGTCGAAGCCGTCCAGCTCGGCCGGATCGTTGATCTCGTGCTCGAAACGCATGGTCACGCCCTCGGCGCGGGCCCGCTCCTGGAGCAGGGTGAGCAGGGTCTTGCGGACCACCGCGGCCATGCCCATGCCGCCGACGCGCTCCCGCGCGCCGTGCACCCGTACCTCGATCTCGTCCCAGTGCCGGCCGTGCTTCTCCAGTGCCTCGCTGAGCACCGGGTCGGCGGCGTCGATCGCGCCAAGGGTGGCGTCGGAGAAGACCACCCCGAACCCGAACGTGTCGTCGGGGCGGTTGCGCTCGAAGACCACGACCTCCGACTCCGGCCGGTCCCGCTTGATCAGCGTGGCGAGGAACAGTCCGCCCGGGCCGCCGCCCACGCACGCGACCCTCATCGTGCTTCCTTCACTCTCACAACCGCCAACATATGACATCTGATTCACCGTCGTCCAGAAAATGACACGAATCAGGTCGCCGTGGGATTGGCGACCAGGCGGTCGACGTACGCCTCGGCCTCGCTCCGCAGCAGGCCGTGGGCCTCGAGGAACATCTCATGGGCGGCCCGGCCGCACCAGCCCTCGGGCAGGAGCTCGGGCGGCAGGTCGGGATCCCGGAACGGGAACATGCGGTAGTCGTGGATCAGCTGCATCCGCTCGACCAGCGCCTGCCTGCCGCGCAGCTCGCCGGCGCGGTAGCGGGCCAGCCGGGGGCGGTAGTGGTCGAGCAGCCCGCGGTAGTCCTTGTCCAGCCCGGCCAGGTCCCAGGACCTGGCCGCCATCTCCCGGTCGGCCGCGGCCCCTTCCGAGCGGGCGCGCAGCACATCGAGCCGGATCGCGGGATGGTCGGCGAAGTCGGCCCTGACCTGCGCGATCCGGTCGTGGGGACTGATCCACACCGAGGCGGACAACATGCCGAACCCGAGCCAGGCCAGCCGCTTGCGCAGCTGCTCGCGCAGGGTCCGCTCCGACTCAGGCACCGAGTAGATGACCATGTGCCACTGGCCGTCCCACGGTCCGGGCTCGCGGGCGAAGATCCGCGCCCTGCCGTCGTCGAGCAGCCGCCAGGCGGCGTCGGTGAGGACATAGCTGGTCTCCCTGCCCTCGCGGCGGCCCTCCAGCCAGCCCTCCTTGCGCATCCGCGCGACCATCACGCGCACCGTCGCCTCGGGCACGTCGAAGCACCCCATGAGTGCCACCAGGCCGCGCAGCCGGACCTCTCCTCCGCGATAGCGCAGGTAGTCGCCGAACACATCGAAGACCAGCGACCGTGGCTTCACTCGCGCCTCCCGATGACATGTTTCAATTGCTTGACGATCGTCTCATGGATAGCCCATATTTCAAAGAACTCACCACCACGCTCGGTGGCGGGGCCGCCACGTCACGAGGAGACGCCATGGCAGAGACTTTCGTCCTCATCACCGGTGCCTGTCACGAGGGCTGGACCTGGCGGCTGGTCGCCCAGCACCTGCGTGCCGCCGGGCACCGCGTCCTGGCCCCTACCCTGCCAGGCCTGGCCGACGGCGACGACCCCGGGCGCTACAGCCTGGCGGAGGTCGGCGACTTCATCGTCGACCTCGTCGAGCGTCATGACCTGACGGACGTCACCATGGTCGGGCACAGCTGGGGCGGCTACCCGATGACCGGCGCCGCCCACCGGCTCGCGCCCCGGCTGCGCAAGCTCGTCTACTGGGGCGCGTTCGTCCCGGCGCAGGACACACCCCTGATGGGGGAGGTGCCGCCGCACTACGCCGAGATGTTCACCCAGCTCGCGGCGGCCTCCGGCAACAACAGCATCGTCTTCCCCTACGAGGTGTTCTGCGGCGCGTTCATGCAGGACGCCGACGAGAGCACGCAGCGCCTGATCCACAACCTGCTGGTGCCGCAGCCGATGCGGTACTTCACCGAGACCGTCACCCCGGTGGACCCGGCGGCGCTCGGCGTGCCGGCCAGTTATGTGATCGGAACCGACGACTTCGCCCTGCCGCTCGGCGAGTACGGCTGGACGCCCCGCTTCCCGCAGCGCCTCGGGCCCGACACGCCTGTCATCGAGCACCCGGGCAGCCATGAAGCCCAGTTCACCCGCCCGGCCGAGCTCGCCGCCGCCCTGCTCAAGGCCTGACGGCGGCCCTGCCGGCCCCGTCGCGGGGCCGGCGGGGCCGTTTTCAGAGCTTGAGCAGCGCCTCGGCGTTCTGGTGGCTGATCTTCGCCCGGTCGGACTCGCTGATGGGGGCGTTGTCGAGGAAGGCGGCGGCCTCGCCGATGTCCTCGAAGGGATAGTCGGAGCCGAACAGGATGTGGTCGGCGCCGAGTGCCAGCATGGCGCACAGGAGCGGCGGGGCCGAGCAGACGCCGCTCGTGGTGATGTAGAGGTTGCGGCGCAGGTACGCCGACGGGTTGCCCAGCTTCAGCTCGATGCCGTGGTGGTTGTGGAAGCCCCAGCGCGAGTCGAGGCGCCACAACGCGTACGGCAGCCCTTCGCCCATGTGTCCCAGCAGCAGCTTCGCGTTGGGGAAGTCGTCGAAGACACCGCCGAAGACCAGGCGCAGCGCGTGCGCGGCGGTGTCGGTGCCCCAGCTCCACATGGGCCCGATGAGCTCGGGGTGGTCCGACAACACGTGCGGAGCGTCGTAGCCGTTGGCCGGGTGCAGGTAGAGCGGCACGTCGAGCCCTTCCGCGTACTCCCACACCACCCGCAGCGAGGGGTGATCCAGATAGCGGCCCTGAGTGTGCGCGTTGACCAGCGCGCCCCGCAGACCGAGCTGGGTGACGGCGCGCTCCAGCTCCTTGGCGGCCGCCTGCGGGTCCTGCAGGGGCAGCGCGGCGAAGCCGGCGAAGCGGGTCGGGTGCTCGGCGATGACGCCGGCGAGGAAGTCGTTCACCGCCGTCGCCCGCGCCACGGCGACCGCCGGGTCGGTCTCGGCCTGGATGCCGGGGGAGTTGAGCGAGAGCACCTGGACGTCGACGCCGGCCGCGTCCATCGCCGGCAGGCGCTCCTCCGCGAGGTCGAGCAGCCGGCGCGAGGCCTCGCGCCACGCGTCGGGGCGGGCGACCGTGGCCGTCCCGGCGCCGTAGCCGACGAGCTCCTCCGTGACGAAGTGCTCCTCCAAGCCGATCTTGCGCATGTCCGTACCCCTCTGTCTGTTTCACCAATATGCATTGACTTCATTAATAGTGGAAAGTACGGTGACCGCATGTCAAGCTCACAACACGGTCACCACACGGTGATGGGAGAGTGCGATGTCGCCGTAGTGGGGTATGGGCCGGTCGGGATGGCGACGGCCGCCCTGCTGGCCCAGGCCGGGCATCGCGTGATCGTCCTGGAGCGGTACGCCGGCCTCTACAACCTGCCCCGCGCCGCGATCTTCGACGACGAGACGATGCGCACGCTGGACAAGCTCGGCGTGGCCCAGGAGCTGCTGCCGAAGGTGCACGTGCAGCGCACCTACGAGTGGTGCGACGCTGACGGCGAGGTGCTCATCGACGTCGACTACGCCGAGGTGGGCCGCAGCGGCTGGGCCGAGTGGTACATGATGTACCAGCCGGATCTCGAAGACGCCCTCGATCGGGTCTGCCGGAGTTTCCCGCAGGTGACGATCAGGCACGGGGACCGGGTGACAGCGCTGGAGCAGACCGCGTCCGGCGTCGTGGTCACCGTCGAAGGCCCCGACGGCCCCGGCGCCGTGACCGCGCGTTACGTCGTGGCGTGCGACGGCGGCAACAGCTTCGTCCGCCGGTCGCTCGGCATCGACCAGGACGACTACGGATTCTCCGAGCCGTGGATGGTCTGCGACTTCCGCCTGCGCCGGCCGGTCGACGTGCCGCCGGCACGCCAGGTCGGCGATCCCCGCCGGCCGACGTCGATCATCTCGCTCGGGCCGTCGCACCACCGGTTCAGCTTCATGCTCGACTCGGAGGAGGACTTCGCCGTCCAGAGCGCTCCCGAGCTGGTCTGGGCCAGGGTCGCGGCCTACCTCGGGCCGCAGGACGCCGACCTCATCAGGGTTGCCACGTACACCTTCCGCTCGCTGATCGCGCACCACTGGCGGATCGGGCGGATCATGCTCGCCGGGGACGCCGCGCACCAGATGCCGCCCTTCCTCGGGCAGGGCATGTGCTCGGGCATCCGCGACGCCCAGAACCTCGCCTTCAAACTGGACCTGATCCTGACCGGGCGGGCGGAGGAGGACCTCCTCGACAGTTACCAGCCCGAGCGGGAGCCGCACGTGCGCGCGGTCGTCGAGAAGGGCATCGAGCTCGGCCGGCTGCAGACCATCCGCGACCCCGAAGCCGCCGCCGCCCGCAACAGGGAACTGCTCGCCCGGCGGGCCAAGGGACGGAAACAGGAGAAGATCCGCTTCCCCGGTCTGGCGACGGGCTTCCTGGCGAAGGAGTCGGCGCCCGGGCGGGGAGAGCTGTCGGTCCAGGGCGTAGTGGACGACGGCGCCCGCCGCGCCCGCCTCGACCAGATCATCGGCCACGGCTTCCACCTGCTGGTGACCGAACCGGTGCGCCGGGAGCTCGACCGCGACGGCCTCGTCACCGCGCTGGAGGCCGCCGGCGTCCGTGTCGCCACCCTGGCCTGGGAGGCTCCCACCAGCGGCGATGTCCTGTTCGACGTGGACGGCACCTACCATGGGTGGTTCACCGGGCACGGCTGCTCCGCCGTCGCCGTCCGCCCCGATTTCTATGTCTTCGGCACCGCCTGCGACGCCGCGGCGACCCGCATTCTCGCCGGCGAACTCCTCGCCGGCCTCGGCACCGGCGCGACCGTACCCGCCGGCGCCTCCCACAGCCTCTGAACTCCGAACACCCCCTGCAACACGGCTGGAGCAGCCATGCACACCACCCCCACCACCGCCCGACGAACGCTTTCCGAGAAGACCATGCTCATCGTGGTCGCGATCTTCGCGGCCCTGGAGGGTTACGACCTCGCCTGCTACGGCGTCACCGTGCCCTCGATGCTCGCCGACCGCAACATGGGCGGCGACGCGGCGACGGCGGGCACGGTCGGATCCCTCGTGGCCGTCGGCATGATGATCGGCGCCGGCCTCGCCGGCGCGGCGATCAGCCGCCTCGGCCCGCGCCGGCTGCTGCTGACCGGCGCCGGAACGTTCTCCGCCGGCATGCTCGCCTGCGCCGTGGCACCCGGCTTCGCCGTGTTCGGCGCGGCCCGCCTGCTCGTGGGCGTCGGGCTCGGCGTGGTGCTGCCGACCCTGACCGCGTACGTGGCCGACCTGTCCGACCCGGGGCGGCGCAGCCGCAACGTCGGGCTCATGATGTCCGGGTACGCCCTCGGCGCCCTGCTCGCCCCGCTGCTCGGCGCGGGGCTGCTGCCGCACGCGTCGTGGCACTGGATCTACGTCATCGGCGCCGCGCCCGCGCTGGTGCTGCTGCCGATCGCCGCGCGGATCCTCCCGGAGAGCCCCGTCCACGCCGACCGCTCCGCCCGGCCCGCCGCCCGAAGCGACCTGTTCGGCCTGAAGCCCCTGCTCGCCCCCGGCACGCGCACGGTGACCGTGCTGTTCTGGATCGCGTCGTTCTGCGGCCTGCTGCTGGTCTTCGGCATCAGCACCTGGCTGCCCACCATCATGAGGACCAGCGGCTACTCGCTCGGGTCGGCGCTGCTGCAGACGGCCGCCATGTGGGTGGGCGCGGGACTCGGCATGATCGCCGGCGGGCGCATCGCCGACGGGATCGGGATCAAGCCGGTCGTGTCCACGGCCTTCCTCGTCGGCTCGGTCAGCCTCATCGCGATGAGCACGCGTCCCGCGATCGTGCTGCTGTTCCTGCTGATGTTCGTCAGCGGGCTGGGGTTCATCGGCTCGCAGGTGATGACCAACGCCTTCATCGTCAACCGCTATCCCGAGGACCTCCGCGGAGCCGGGATCGGCTGGGCGTTGTCGGTCGGACGGCTCGGCGCCATCCTCGGGCCGTCGATGGGCGGCTGGATCCTGTCCTCCCAGCTGGGCGTGGAGTGGAACTTCTACCTGTTCGCCATCCCCGGCCTGATCGGCGCGACGGCCGCCGCCCTCGTCCCGGTGGTCCGCGCCCGGCACGCGGTGCCGGAAGGTGCCGGATGAGACCGTTCACGTACGAGACGTTCGCGGCCCGCGTGGTCTTCGGACGCGCCGAGGGCGCGCTGGCCGCGGAGGTCGGGCGCCTCGGCGCGCGCCACCCCCTGATCGTGACCACACCACGCACCGCCCCGCTCGCCACGACGCTGGCCGGGCCGCTGTCCGTGGCCGGAGTCTTCGACGGCGTACGACCGCACGTGCCGGTGGAGACGGTCGACCAGGCCGTCGAGCTGGCCACGCGGACCGGCGCGGACGCGGTGCTGAGCGTCGGCGGGGGCTCCACGACGGGCACGGCCAAGGCGATCGCGCTGCGCACGTCGCTGCCCATCGTGGCCGTGCCGACCACGTACGCCGGCTCCGAGGTGACCCCCGTCTGGGGCACGACCGAAGGCGCGCGCAAGACCACCGGCCGATCACCGCTGGTCATGCCCAAGGTCGTGCTGTACGACCCGGACCTGACCACGACCCTGCCGGCGGCGATGACGGCCGCCAGCGCGATGAACGCGATGGCCCACTGCGTCGAGGCGTTCTACGCGCCCGGCGCGAACCCGGTCACCGATCTCGTCGCCGCCGAAGGCGTCCGGGTGATCGCCGACGCGCTGCCGGCCGTCATGTCCCGCCCGGCAGACGCGGCCGGGCGCGCCGGGCTGCTGTACGGGGCCTACCTGGCCGGGTCCGCCTTCGGCGTCGCGGGGTCCGGGCTGCACCACAAGATCTGCCACGTCCTGGGCGGCGCGTTCGGCCTGCCGCACGCCGAGACCCACACGGTGCTGCTGCCGTACGTGGCGACCTTCAACGCGCCGGCGGTGCCCGCCCTGCGGACGCGGGTCGCTCCGGCCCTCGGCGCCGACGACGTCGCCCATGGTCTGACCGGGCTCGCTGCCCGGATCGGCGCCCCGGTGTCGCTGGCCCAGATCGGGCTCGCGGAGGACGATGTGGACACAGCAGTGCGGCTCGTGCTGGAGAAGGACTTCGGCGACAACCCGCGGCCCGTGGGCGAGCCCGAGGTACGCGGGATCCTGACCGCCGCCCTGCGAGGAGAATCACTATGACCACTCAGCCGATGCCCACGGCCGACCGGGCGCTCACCGATCGCGTGCTGGCCAGCTTTGACGCGGCCCCCTCCGCCCGGGTCCGCGAGGTCATGCGCAGCCTGGTCACGCACCTGCACGCCTTCGCCTCCGACGTGCGGCTGACCGAGGAGGAGTGGGCCGCCGCGGTCTCCTTCCTCACCCGGGCGGGCCAGATCAGCGACGACCGGCGGCAGGAGCTGATCCTGCTCTCCGACGTGCTGGGGCTGTCGATGCTGGTGATCGGCATCAACCATCCGGCGACCGAGACCGCGACCGCCTCCACCGTGGTCGGCCCCTTCTTCGTCGAGGACGCACCCGAGTTCGCCAACGGCGACGACATCTCCGGCGGCGCCGGGGGAGAGCCGTGCTTCTACTCGGGGCGGGTGCTCTCGGCGACGGGCGCGCCGATCCCCGGGGCGCGGATCGAGGTCTGGCACTCCGACGACGAGGGCAACTACGACGTGCAGTACGCCCAGCTCGACGGCGCCCAGGGCCGGGGCCGCCTGCGCTCCGACGCCGACGGCCGCTACTGGTTCTCCTCCGTGCTGCCGGTGCCGTACCCGATCCCGCACGACGGGCCGGTCGGGGACCTGCTGGCCGCCGCCAAGCGCGACTCCATGCGTCCCGCCCACGTGCACTTCCAGATCAGCGCTCCGGGATTCGCCACGCTCACCACCCATGTGTTCGCGGCAGGGGACCCCTATCTCGGCTCCGACGCCGTCTTCGGGGAGAAGGACTCGCTGGTGCGCGACTTCGTCCGGCACGACTCCGGTCTCGCCCCCGACGGCCGGGTGCTCGACACCGCCTTCTTCACGATGGACTTCGACTTCGTCCTGGACGTCGCCGACTCCGTATAGTTTCGGCGTTACGTCAACCAGGTGTGTGCGGGGGCCAGGGAACGTGAGTGATCTAGAGCATGCCGGTGAGGAGCGGTCCGCCTCCCGTCAGGGCATCCAGTCGGTCGAGATCGCGATGACCGTGCTGCTGGCCCTGGAGCAGAGCGCCGGACCGGCGAGCCTGACGCAGATCGCGGCGCTCAGCGGCATGCAACCCAGCAAGGCACACCGCTACCTGGTGAGCCTGGGCCGGGCCGGGCTGGTCTCCCAGTCGCCGAGCTCAGGCTTGTACGACCTGGGCCCGGCGATGCGGCGGCTCGGCGCGGAGGCGCTGCGCAGGATGGACGAGGTCGCCCTGGCCTCCGAATACCTGCCGGGCCTGCGTGACCGCACCAAGCACGCGATCAACCTGGCCGTCTGGGGTGACCACGGCCCGGTGATCGTCCGCTGGGACTATGGCTCCCACGTGCTGCCCATCACCGTGCGCGTGGGCGCCACGCTGCCGATGCTGACCTCCTCGATCGGCCGCCTCTACCTGACCCACCTGCCCCGGACGTTGACCGACCCGGTCATCGCGGCCCAGGAGGCCACCGCCGATGAGCGGTTCACCGACGAGGAGATCGAGCGCATCAAGGCCGACGTACGCCACACCGGTTATGCCGTCACCTCCGGGGGCGTGATTCCCGGAGTCACCTCCGTGGCCGCCCCGGTGTTCACCACCGGTGAGGCGTTGCCGCTGGCGGTCGCGATCGTCCTGCCCGCGCGGCTCGCGACGGACGACGTCCTGCGAGCCGTGACGGCGGAGCTGCTCACGACCACCAGCGAGATGTCCGCCCAGCTCGGGTACCAAAGCGCCCCGGCCTCTACCAACAAGACCGCGCGGAACCGCCGCTGAGCCCGGTCAGCGCTTGACGGACAGCCGGTCCGCCGGGAACGGCACGAACGGCGCCGTGGCGGCCTTCGCGGTCGCCGTGCCCGGCCCGCACAGCGCCAGCAGGAGATGATCGACGGTCGCGTAGTCGATCGGGTGCAGCACGATGTGGCCGCTCTCGTCGATGGTCTGGTATTTCGTGCGGTTGACTCCGAACGACAGCTGGCGGCTCCCGTCCGGGCTGGACAACGACTGCGTGGCCATGCCGAAGACGCCGCCGTCGTGCCCCCAGAACCGGCCGCAGGGCAGGTCGAGCGAGTAGAGGCCGAGTCCATAGTCGATCGAGCCCCCGCCCGCCAGCACGACCACCGTCTTCTGCATCTCGGCGAGCTGCGCCGCGCCCATCAGCTCGCCCCGCAGCAGCGCCCGGTAGAAGCGGTTGAGGTCGTCCATTGTGGACGTGACGGCCCCCGCCGTGCCGGCCCACGACATGTTGTACACGCTGTAGTCGCGCGGCGGGTCGATGAACCCGTACATCGACTCGTACGCCTTGGAGTGCGGTCCCGGGATGTGCGGCGTGCGCGGGAACGACGTGTGCCGCAGACCCGCCTTGCGGATCACGTTGCGGGTGATGTGGTCCTCGGCGTCCGTGCCCGTTACCTTCTCCAGCAGCAGGCCCGCGAGGATGTAGTTGGTGTTGGAGTACGAACCGGGCGCCACGCCGGGCTCGCCCGTGGGGACTCCGTTCAGCCCCAGCTCGACCAGCTCTTCCGGGGCGATGGTGCGGAAGCGGTGGTCGTCCAGGCTCTTGGCCGAGCCCTCCAGCAGCGAGGGGAACGCCGGGGCGATGTAGTCGGCGATGTGGCTGGTGTGGTTGAGCAGCATGCGCACGGTGACCTTCTGGCCGCGCTCGCCGGGCACCAGGTCCGGCAGGTAGCGGCCCACCGGGGCGTCCAGCTCGATGGCGCCGCGCTCCACCTGCTGGAGGATGGCCACCGCCGTGAAGGTCTTGGTGATGCTGCCGACCCGGTGCACCATGTCCGGCCGCACCGGGCGGCGTGTGTCGACGTCGGCCACGCCGGCCGCGCCCCGCCACGTCCGGCCCCCGTCGCGGACGTTCGCGTACATGCCGTACATGCCGGCCTTGTGCACGGCGTCCAGGGACGTCTGCAGCGCCTGCCGGTCGAGCCCTTCGGGAGTCGCGGCGGCGGGAGTCGTGACGGTTCCTGCCGCGAGCAGCGCGCCCATCGCGGTCGCGACGGCCATCCGCCTGCCGCTCAGTATGAATCGGCGAGAAATCATGGGAATTATCGTGATCCACTGGGCTGTGCGGCGTTAGTCCGCGATGTCATCAGCTGACCATGACAAGGGTCATGCCGAATCCATGCACGATCACATGCCCAGGCGTGCTTCGAGGTCGCGCATGATGTCGGCGAACTAGCCGGGCGTCCTTGGCCGGCGGGTGCGGGGGTTGTGGTCGGATTGCCGCTCGACGTCTCGCGTGGAGTGGGGCCTGGTGAACGATTCTGACCAGGAGCACCGTGCCCTTGATGATCACGCCTGCTGGGCGGCCGACCGCGATGCCGTGAGAGCCCTCTTCGGGCGGGGTCGTGCTGTTGCACTAGTGCACGACATAGCGGTTCCCGTCGCGGCCGCAGACTCAGGGGTTCCCCTGCGTACGGTGTCCACATGAGGTATCTGGAAGGGCCTTTCGCGCCCGTCACTGAAGAGGTCACCGCCTATGACCTCCCGGTCACCGGGCGGATCCCGGCCGAGCTCAACGGCCGCTACCTGCGCAACGGGCCCAACCCGCTGGGCGTCGAAGACCCCGTCGTGCACATCTGGGGCGCCGGCCAAGGCATGGTGCACGGGGTGCGGCTGCGTGACGGCCATGCCGAGTGGTACCGCAACCGCTTCGTGCGCACACCTGGCTTCGCGCCCATGGTGCACGTGATCGAGCACGCCCAGCGCACCTTCGCCATGGCGGAGGGCGGCCTGCCGCCCGCCGAGCTGGACGAGGAGCTCAACACCGTGGGCGTGTGCGAGCTGGGCGGGACCGCGGAGGGGTTCACGGCGGGGTCACACTCCAAGCACGACCCGCTCACCGGCGAGTTGCATTCGCTGTCCTACATGCTGGGCCGCGACTTCGTCCAGTACATCGTGACCGACGCCGGGGGAAGCGTCGCCCAGACCACCGCCATCCCCATGACGCGGACGCCGTTCATGCACGACTTCGCGCTCACCGAGAACCATGTGGTGTTGTGGGACACGCCGCTGGGCTTCGACGGGTTCGAGTGCCGGTGGCTGCCGGGGCACCCGACGCGAGTGGGGGTCATGCCGCGGACCGGTGGTGACGTGCGCTGGCAGGACATCGACCCGATCCATGTCAGCCACACGCTCAACGCCTACGACGACGGCGACTCGGTCGTGGTCGACCTGGTCACGGCCGAGGGGCCGTTCGATCCCGCCGACCCCGGGGCGATCCGGCCCACGCTGGACCGCTGGACGATCGCGCCGGACAAGATCCACCAGCGGCGCATCGACGACCGGCCGCAGGACTTCCCGCGCGTGAACGAAGCGCGTGCCACCCGCCCGTACCGATATGGCTACTCGGCCGCGACCGCCCTGTACGGGATCCCGTTCGCGCCCGAGGGCATGCCGCCGGACGACGCCTTCACCAACGCCCTGGTCAAGCATGACCTGGAACGGGGGACCGCCGAGGTGCACGGGTTCGGCAAGGAGGAGGCGGTCGGGGAGGCCGTGTTCGCCGCCGCGGGGCAAGGGGAGGACGAGGGGTACCTGCTCACGTACGTGCATAATCCTCTCCGAAACGCCAGCGATCTGGTGATCCTCTCCGTCCAGGACTTCACCGGCGAGCCCGTCGCGCGCGTCCACCTCCCTGTCAGGGTGCCGCTCGGCCTGCACGGCAACTGGCTGCCTGACCGCTGAGGCATGGCAGCATGGCCGTCGTGAACGATCGGCAACCGCCGTACCTCCGGATCGTCGCCGACATCGAGCGGCGCATCGCCGACGGAGAGCTGCGGCCCGGCGATCCCATCCCCACCACCAGGGCGATCATGCGCGAATGGGGCGTCGCGATGGCGACGGCCACCAAGGCGCTGGCCGCGCTCAAGCAGGCCGGCGCCATCGAGTCCACGTCTCGGGTCGGCGCCGTGGTCGCTCCCCGGAGACTGCCCTCGCGTTCGGCGGGGGGTATCGAACGCGACCGCGTCGTCCGCGTGGCCATGGAGATCGCCGACGCCGACGGCTTGGCCGCGCTGTCCATGCGGGCGGTGGCGGCCAAGCTCGGGGTTGCCACCATGACCCTCTACCGGCACCTCGAGGCCAAGGCGGAGCTCACCCAGCTGATCGCCGACGCCGCGTTCGCCGAGATCGATTATCCGGAGCCGCCGCCGGGCTGGCGTTCCCACCTTCGGGTGGCCGCTCAGCTGCAGTGGGCGGTCTACCAGCGCCATCCCTGGTTGCCGCGGCTCGTGTCCATCACCCGGCCGGTCACGCTGCCGGGGCAGCTGGCGTACGGGCTGTGGACCCTGCGCGCGCTCGACGGTCTCGGCCTGGACCCGAACACCCGGCTGCACGTCTACGCCACGATGGTCAACTATGTGCGCGGGACGGCGGTGAACATCGAGAGCGAGGCCAGTGCTGAGCTGGACACGGGGATGACCAGCACGCAGTGGCTCAAGGCCCGGCTCCCTATCGACGGGCCGCTGATCGCCCAGGTCACGGAGCCGGGCACGGAGCTCGACCTGGAGTCGCTGTTCGCCTTCGGCCTCGAACGCCTGCTCGACGGCCTGACTTTCGTGATCACGCCACGGGAGAATCGCCGGTGACCGGGCTCTTATCGGATGGCACGTGCTCGATGGCTACCCGTGTGCCCCTAACTCTTCGAGGCCCCTGAGGTAGCGGCCTAGTGTCCGGCCGGGAGAGGCCCCCGGCTTTCGAGTCGGGGGCCTGCTCGTTGGTACGTCACCTTCCGGGGGCCAGCTCTTCCTGGTCGAAGGTGCGGAACCGGTTGTCGTCAAGCTTTTTGCCCGAGCTCTCCTGCAACGAGGGGAACGCCGGGGCGATGTGTTCACGGTCGTGGGCACCGCCCGCGAGCTGGCACTTCGCGAGGGCTGGCGCACCCCGGGGTACTCTTCATAACCGACTCCGTACGCCTCAGAAAGGACACCGCCCATGCCCCACGCGGCGCGGCCCACGGTCACGCTGCACGACGTGGCCGCGGCGGCCGGTGTCTCGGTCGCCACCGCGTCCCGGGTCCTGGGCGGCAGCACCAGGAAGGTGGCGCCTGAATACGAGGCCCGCGTGCTGGCCGCCGCTGCGGCCCTGCGCTACACGGTGGACGCCTCGGCCAGGGCGATGCGGCGGGCGAGCGACTCGATCGCGCTCGTCGCCGACGACCTCACGACGCCGTCCATGGGCATGGTCGTGGCCGCGATGGAGCGCGAGGCCCGCGCCGGCGGCGCCTTCGTCACCGTGTCCGCCACCATGGGAGCGCACGAACGGCAACTGGAGACCGTCCGCCTGCTGCGCTCACTGCGGCCCCGCGCGCTCGTGCTGACCTCCAGCCGGTTCGTGGCGAACGCGCTCGGCGGGCGGCTGTTCAAAGAGCTGGCCGCGTACGAGAAAGAGGGCGGCCGGGTCGTGATCGTCGGCGAGACGGACATGGCCTTCGACGCGATCGGTTTCGACGACTACGGCGCCGGGCGGTCGGCGGGCGCTTTTCTCGCGGAAACGGGACACCGGCGGGTGGCGATATTCGCGGGCGTCAGGGAACTGCGCACGGTGTCCGACCGGACGGCCGGATTCGTCGACGGACTGCGGGCCGGAGGCGTTGACGAGCGGGATATCCGGATCGTTACCTGCGCAGTCAGCCGGTCAGGCGGATTCGACGCGGCGCAGCGGCTGGCGGTGGAGGGAATGGACGGCCGGCAGGCCGTTCTCGCGGTCAACGACATTGTCGCCATCGGCGCTATGTCGGGTTTCCGGGCGGCCGGGATAAACGTTCCCGAGGACGTTTCGGTGACCGGGATCGACGATATTCCGCTTGCCGGTGACGTGACACCGCGATTGACCACGGTCGCGCTTCCGCTGGCGCACGCCGGAGCGGAGGCCATTCGGTTCGCACTCGCCGAGGCGGGGGGCGAGCCGCGGCGGCTGATCGTCGAGGGCCACTTGATCGTCCGCGACAGTACCCGCCCGCGTCAGGCGTAGTAGCGCCGTCGGCGCCTCGCGACTCGCGTCTCGCCTGGCGCAGTCCGCCGCGCCGATGACGACCTTCCGCCGACGCTGGATTTCGCCGCCGGTCGCACCGCTGGAATATCACCGTCCGTGACGAACGCCGGTCTCGCGTCCGGCCGAGGCACGACTGCCACCCGGAGGCGGGGGTGACCGCGCCGAGCGGGGCGGAGTGCCCCGCGGACTGGCCGATGGCGCGGCCCGGACCCCGCCGGCATCTGGCTGGCGACGTATCGCAGCAGGTCACGGCCGCATAACGGCCAGCTGTGCGTTCACTCACACCCTGTGACGACCGCCGTGATCAGTCCCGCCATAGCTCCAGGAAACCCGCTCTTGACGGTCGCGTTACCGGCATGCAAACTGCGGAATACGTTTTCCCGCCAGCGACACGGCGGTGACAGGAGGTTACGGATGATCCCGTCGAGGAGGCCCGCGTGAGCGCACTCGGCGAGCTGCAGCGCATGCGCAAGGGCAGCGGCGGCACCCTCGGCGGCGGCCGCGAAGGCCTGGTCAGACGCGACAACAAGGCCGCGTTCGTGTTCCTGCTGCCCTGGTTCGCGGGCCTGCTGCTCATCACGGCAGGCCCGATCGCCGCCTCCTTCATCCTGGGCTTCACCGACTACAACCTGATCCAGCCGCCGGTGTTCAACGGCCTGGACAACTGGATCCGCATGCTCGGCGACGCGCGCCTGCACAAGGCGCTCGGCGTGACGCTGGTCTACGTCCTGGTGTCCGTCCCGCTGCAGCTGGCCTGCGCCCTGGCCCTGGCCCTGCTGCTGGACCGAGGGCTGCGCGGCCTGGCGTTCTACCGCTCGGCGTTCTACCTGCCGTCCCTGCTGGGCTCCAGCGTGGCCATCGCGGTGCTCTGGCGGCAGATCTTCGGCGCCGACGGCCTGTTCAACCAGGTGCTGGCCATGGCCGGCATCGAGGGCAAGGGCTGGATCTCCGACCCGGACAGCGCCCTGTCGACGCTGATCGTCCTGAACGTGTGGACGTTCGGCGCCCCTATGGTGATCTTCCTGGCCGGCCTGCGCCAGATCCCCGCCATGTATTACGAGGCCGCGGCCACGGACGGGGCCGGCAAATGGACCCAGTTCCGGAAAATCACCATCCCGCTGCTCTCGCCGATCGTCTTTTTCAACCTGGTCCTGCAGGTGATCCACGCGTTCCAGTCGTTCACGCAGGCGTTCGTGATCTCGGGCGGCAGTGGCGGGCCGTCGGACTCCACCCTCTTCTACACGCTCTACCTCTATCAGCGGGGATTCGGCAATTTCGACATGGGGTACGCCTCCGCGCTCGCCTGGCTGCTCCTCGTCATCATCGCCGCATTCACCGCCATCAATTTCTGGGCCGCGAAATTCTGGGTCGTTTACGATGACTGAACTCCGTAAGGTGCTCAAGCACGCCGGGCTGCTCGCGCTGGCCCTGGTCATGCTTTATCCGGTGCTGTGGATGGTGGTCAGCAGCCTGCGGCCCAACAACGAGATCTTCCGCCGCCCCGGCCTGATCCTCGACAGCCTGCAGACCCAGAACTACGGCGAGGGCTGGACCGCCCTGGCCTCCCCGTTCGGCCACTACCTGGCCAACTCGGCGATCCTGGTGCTGGCCTGCATCATCGGCAACTTGGTGTCCTGCTCGATGGCCGCCTACGCGTTCGCCAGGCTGGACTTCACCGGCAAGCGTCTGTGGTTCGCCATCATGCTCGGCACGATCATGCTGCCGATCCACGTGATCATCGTCCCGCAGTACATCATGTTCTCCCAGCTCGACTGGGTGAACACGTTCCTGCCGCTGGTGGTGCCGAAGTTCCTGGCCACGGACGCGTTCTTCGTCTTCCTCATGGTCCAGTTCATCCGGGGACTGCCGCGCGAGCTGGACGAGGCGGCCAGGATCGACGGCTGCGGCCACGCCCGGATCTTCCTGCGCATCATCCTGCCCCTGATGATGCCGGCCCTCGCCACGACTGTGATCTTCACCTTCATCTGGACGTGGAACGACTTCTTCGGCCAGCTCATCTACCTGACCGACCCGGAGATGTACACCGTGCCGGTGGCGCTGCGCTCGTTCGTGGACGCCACCGTGCAGACCTCGTGGGGATCCATGTTCGCCATGAGCGTGGTGTCCCTGGCTCCGGTCTTCCTCGCCTTCCTCGTCGGCCAGCGATACCTCATCCGGGGCATCGCGACGACCGGCGGCAAGTAACCCCAGGGAATCATCATGAGACGAATCGCCCTTGCCGCCGCGGCGGCACTCATGCTCACCGCCTGCGGCTCCGGCGGCGGCAGCGCCTCCCAGGAGCTCTCGAAGGACCCGGTCACCCTCCGCTTCACCTGGTGGGGTGCGGACGAGCGGCACAAGCGCACCCAGCAGGTCATCGACATCTTCCAGAAGAAGTATCCGAACATCACCGTCAAGGGCGAGTTCAAGGACTGGAACGGCTACTGGGAGAGCCTGGCCACCACGGTGGCCGCGAACGACGCGCCCGACGTCATCCAGATGGACGAGCTCTACCTCGCCTCGTATGCCGAGCGCGGCGCGCTGCTCGACCTCGGCACCGCATCCAAATACGTCAAGACCGCCGACTTCGACAAGTCCGCCCTGGACACCGGCATCGTCAAGGGCAAGCAGTACGCCCTGCCAGTCGGCCTGAGCACGTACGCGATCGTCGCCAACACCGACCTCCTCGACCAGTTCAAGGTCAAGGTCCCCGACGACGCCATCTGGTCCTGGGAGGACTTCAAGAAGACCGGTGACGCGGTGTCGAAGGCGGGCGGCGGCAAGGTCACCGGCGTGCAGTCCTTCGGGTTCGACGCCGGCAGCCTCAACATCTGGGCCAGGCAGAACGGCGCCGCCCTGTTCGACGAGGCCGGCAAGGTCGCCGTGCCGGAGAACGTGCTGGCGAGCTACTGGACCTTCATCAAGGACCTCGCCACGTCCGGCGTCTCCCCGGCGCCGTCGGTGACCATCGAGCGGGCCGGCGGCCCGCTCGACCAGTCCGGCACGGCCACCAACGCCTCCGCGCTGGCGACCTGGTGGAACACGCAGCTGACGTCGCTGTCGGCGGCCAGCGGGTCCAAGCTGAAGCTGCTCAAGCTGCCCGGCGAGGCGCAGGCGTCCTCCCCGGCCGCGTACTACAAGCCCTCGATGTTCTGGTCGATCTCCTCGCGCAGCAAGCACCCCGCCGAGGCCGCGCTGTTCGTGGACTTCCTGGCCAACAGCCAGGAGGCGGCGGACATCATGCTGACCGACCGCGGCGTGCCCGCGAACACCAAGATCCGCACCGCCATCACACCCAAGCTCGGGGAGACGGACAAGGCGGCGGTCGAGTTCCTGGACACGATCAAGGTCGGCACCGCCCCCAGAGTCACGCCGAACGGGGCCAGTAACCTCGAGGCGATCATCAAGCGGCACACTGAAGAGGTGTTGTTCGACCGGCAGACGCCGGAACAGGCCGCCAAGTCGTTCATCAAGGAGCTCCAGGCCGAGATCGACGGCGCCTGACCCCCTTTCCCAACCAGGAGTTATGACCTTGTCTCAACGGAAGTACCGGGCCGCGATCGTCGGCACCGGTGCGATCGCCACCGCCCACGCCCGCGCCATCGCCGCCTCCGGCGGCAGGGCGACGCTTGTCGCCGTGGCCGACGTGGACCTCGGCCGGGCCAAAACGTTCGCGGAGGAGTGGAACGTCCCCGGCGCCCACGCGAGCCTGACCGACCTGCTGCGGGAGGAGCAGGTGGACCTCGTCCACCTGTGCACCCCGCCGCAGCTGCACGCGCCGCAGGCCCTGGAGATCCTGGAGGCCGGGGCGACGGCGCTGATCGAGAAGCCGCCGACGCTGTCGCTGGCCGAGTTCGACACGCTGATCGAGGCCGAGCGGCGCTCGGCCGGGCACGTGGCGACCGTCCTGCAGCACCGCTTCGGCACGGGCGCCATCCGGCTGCGCCGCCTGCAGGAGGCCGGCGAGCTGGGCCGCCCGCTGCTGGCGACCTGCGCCACGCAGTGGTACCGGGACGAGGCCTACTACGCGGTGCCGTGGCGCGGCACCTGGGAGTCCGAGGGCGGCGGCCCGACGATGGGGCACGGCATCCACCAGTTCGACCTGCTGTTCTCGATCCTCGGCCCGTGGCGGGAGGTCACGGCGATGGCCGGCCGCCAGGCCCGCGACGTGGACACCGAGGACGTGTCGATGGCGCTGGTGACGTTCGAGAGCGGCGCGATGGCCACCATCGTCAACTCGGTGGTCTCGCCGCGCCAGACCTCCCAGCTCAGGTTCGATTACGAGCACGCCACGGTCGAGGTCGACCACCTCTACGGCTACACCGACGACGACTGGACGATCACCCCAGCGCCCGGGCACGACAACGTCTCCGCGCTGTGGGCGCAGGGGGCCGGCACGTCGCCGAGCAGCCACGACGACTGGCTGGCCGCCGTGTTCGACGCCCTCGACCAGGGCCAGGCGCCGCCGGTGACCGCCGCGGACGCCCGGCGCACGATGGAGTTCATCGCCGCACTGTACGCCTCCGCCTTCACCGGCGAGCGCGTGCGAAGCGGACAGATCACTGCTGACAGCCCGTTCGCCACGACGATGGAGGGCACGGGCGCCCCGTGGGAAAAGGTGAGGAACAAGTGACTCTGCAGGCCAACCACGCGCTCGGGCGGTCGGTCACCGTCACGGCCGGCGACGTCGAGCTGTTCAGCTACGTCTACCGCCCGGACACGCCGGTGCTGGAGTCGCCGAAGCCGTATCTGCACCCGATCCGCACCGTCGGCGGCGCGCTGGTGTCGCTGTTCCGGCCGCACGACCACGTCTGGCACAAGGGCATCGCCTGGTCGCTGCCGCACGTGGGCGAGCACAACTTCTGGGGCGGGCCGACGTACGTGCACGGGAAGTCCTACGTGCAGCTGAAGAACAACGGCAGCGCCACGCACCGCGAGATGACCACGCTGACCGCCGAGGGAAACCGGGTCGAGATCGGGCACACGCTCGGCTGGACCTCCCAGGCCGGCGCTCCGGTCATCGAGGAGCGGCGGTCCCTGGCCGCGACCGTGCTGGACGAGGCGACGTGGGCGCTGGTGTTCGACACGACGATGACGAACGTGTCGGGCGGCACGCTCGACTTCGGCTCGCCGACCACGAAGGGCCGGGAGAACGCCGGGTACGGCGGCCTGTTCTGGCGCGGCCCCCGCTCGTTCACCGGTGGGATCATTCAGTCGCCGGCCGGCGCGGGCGGCGACGAGCTGCGCGGCACGCGGGCCGAGTGGTTCGGCTTCCGCGGCCGGCACGACGAGAGCGGCGAACACTCGACGATCGTCATGGTCGACGACACCGCCAACCCGCAGCACCCGCCGCAGTGGTTCGCCCGCAGCGAGGGCTTCGCCTGCCTGTGCCCGGCGCCGTTCTTCAGCGAGGAGGTGCCGCTTCCCGACGGCGAGGCGCTGCGCTTCAGGTACGCGGTCGTGATCGCCGACGGCGACCGTGGCGAGGACGGCACGGCGCTGCTGGCCAAGCAGGGAAGGGCGGCCCTGGCATGACGTTCCCCGGCGGCACGTCGATCAGCCGGCTGACGGTCTACACGGGCGCGTGCGCCGACGGCCTCGAGGGCGGCACGCCGCA
This sequence comes from Nonomuraea turcica, assembly GCF_030718205.1. Lineage (GTDB taxonomy): Bacteria > Actinomycetota > Actinomycetes > Streptosporangiales > Streptosporangiaceae > Nonomuraea. The sequence continues at coordinate 19,075 of NZ_JAUZQF010000049.1, read as the reverse complement.
CGTGCACATCGCCTCCACTGAGGCGTACGTCGTCGTCGGCGGGCACGGCGCGCTGCAGACGCTCGACGCGAACGGCCTCAAGGAGACCGAGCTCAGCGCCGGCTCGACCGTGTGGTTCACGCCGGGCACCATCCACCGGGCGATCAACCGGGGCGGCCTCGAGGTGCTGGTCGTCATGTCGAACGCCGGCCTGCCCGAGGCCGGCGACGCGGTCATGACGTTCCCGCCCGAGATCGTGGCCGACCCGGACCGCTACCGCGAGGCCGCCACCCTGCCTGCCGACAACGTCGAGGAGGCCGTCGCCCGGCGGCGCGAGCTGGCCGTCGAGGGGTTCCTGCGGCTCGTCGACGGCGGCCCGGAGGAGCTGCGGCGCTTCTACGACAGCGCCGTCGCCCTCGTCCGGCCCAAGGTGGCGGGGTGGCGGGACATCTGGGAGCGCACGGTGGCCCAGGAGACCCGCCGCACCGGCGAGATCCTCGATGCCCTCGCCGGCGGCGACGGCTCGCACCTGCTGCGCTCCGCGCTGATGGAGAGCCCGCCGCAACAGCGGTGGGGCATGTGCGGCCACCTGCGCGCCCACGACGTCGCCAACCCGATCGTGCACTGAACATCCCCATCCCGGACAACACCCCCCGCTAGGAGCGCGGCGATGCCACGTGACGCTGCCTTGGTCCGTACCCTCTTGCGCATGATGACGGCCGCCGCCATGGTCGCCGCGCTCGCCCTTCCCGCCCAGCCCGCCGCCGCACAGGCGGGCACGACGTACTACGTCGACGCGGCCGGCGGCGACGACGCGGCCGGCGGCCAGGACGAGGCGCACGCCTGGAAGAGCCTGGACAAGGTGAACGCCACCACGTTCGCCCCCGGCGACCGCATCCTGCTGCGCGCGGGACAGCGGTGGACCGGCCAGCTGTGGCCCAAGGGCTCGGGCGAGAGCGGCGCGCCCATCACCGTCGACCGGTACGGCGAGGGCGGCAAGCCGCGCGTCGACGGCGCCGGCCAGGTCGGCGACGCCGTCCGGCTGTTCAACCAGGAGCACTGGACGATCCGCAACCTGGAGGTCACCAACGAGGTCCCGCCCACCGGCACCCCGGGTGACAACCTGCGCGACCTGCGCGGCGTGCACGTCTCCGGCGACAACAGCCAGACCCTCGACGGCTTCGTCATCGACGGCGTCGACGTGCACGACGTGACGGGCCAGGTCAACTGGATCGGCGGCAGCATCGAGAACAACGCGCCCGGCGTGCGGTTCCAGACCGGCTGGGACGGCTCGAAGAAGACCGGCGGCATCGTCTTCGACACCACCGTGCCCGACATCCACAACCCCCCGGACCGGGCCACCGTGCTCAACGACGTGGTGATCCAGAACTCCACGGTGCGTAACACGTCGTTCGCCGGCATCGTCGTCAAGCAGTACACCGGGGACGGCAAGAACGACGCCGGCCAGACGATCGCCACGCCCACGGGCTGGGGCACCCGGCAGAGCCCCGACGATCCGAAATTCACGCCGCACACGAACATCGTCATCAGGAACAACTACGTCACCCAGGCCGACACGGCGTACGGCTGCAACGGCATGTACGTCACCAACGTGCGCGGCGCGCTGATCGAGCGCAACGTCGTCTACCGCACCGGCACCTCCGGCATCGAGACGTACTACGCCGACGACGTCACGTTCCAGTTCAACGAGGTGTACGAGACGCAGCAGAAGGCAGGCGGCGCCGACTCCAACGGCATCGACCCGGACAAGGGCACCACGCGGCAGGTCGTCCAGTACAACTACCTGCACGGCAACGGCGACGGCGTGCTGCTGTGCCAGTTCGCCTTCGGGGACGCGATCGTCAGGAACAACGTGATCGCCGGCAACTCCCGCTACCAGATCTACCTTCACTCGGACCGGGCCGCCACCGCGCAGATCTACAACAACACGATCTACAACGACAGATCCGCATATCTGATCTACGGGTACGGCAGCTACCTCGACGCCCGCTACACCATCACCAACAACGTCCTGTACTCGACGCGAGCCGCGGCGACCCTGACGACCAGCCCGACCATCACCTACAGCCACAACCTCTACGGCGGCGCGGACCTCGCGGTCCCGGCCCGCGACAAGGACGCGGTGGTCGCGGATCCGAAGTTCGCCGCCGCCCCGCTCGACGGCCCCTCCGGCACGCCGGAGACCGGGCCCCGGCTGGAGACCGCGCACGGCCTGCGCGTCACCTCGGGATCGCCGGCGATCGACTCGGGCGCCGAGATCACCGGGAACGGCGGCCGCGACTATGCCGGCGCCACCCTCTACAACGGCGGCCCGGACGTCGGCGCCTTCGAGTACGCCACCGCCGAGGGCGCGACGGCCGAGGCCGTCATCGGCACCGTACGCACCCCGTCCGGCGCCCCGATCAGCGGCGCGAGCGTCACCGCGGCCGGCGTGACGGCCACCACCGGATCCGACGGAAGATTCACGCTGGCGAGCATCCCGTTCGCCGACGGCGTCGAGGTCACCGCCACCAGGAACGGCTACCAAAGCGTCTCCGAGACGGTGAACGTGCGCTTCGGCAACACCACCACCGTCCACCTCACCATGGCCTCGACCAGCGTGGTCGGCACGATCACCGGCCGGGTGCTGGACCAGGCCGCCCAGCCGCTGCCCGGCGCGAGCGTCACCGTCAAGGACGGCGACCAGACCCTCGGCACCGCCACCAGCGGCGCCGACGGCGGCTTCACCGTGGAGAACGTGCCGGTGGGGGAGGGCTACACGCTCCGCGCCGAGGCCGGCGGGTACGTCGCAGTGACCCGGTCCGGGCTGCGCGTGGAGGCCGCCACGGCGACCGACGCGGGCTCCCTCCTCCTGGTCCGCCCGATCCCGTCCTACGTGGCCGTCCACGACTTCAACGACCTGCCCACCGGGCCTCTGACCAGCGGCAACGGCCTCACCGTGAGCGCCGCCGGCGGGAGCGCCGAGGTCACGGACGACAAGGGCGTGCTGCTCACGCGCACGGCGAACAGCGGCAGCACCAGCGTGTCCCGCACGTTCGCGCTGAAGGGCATCGTGACCGTGGAGGCGAACGTCATGAGCCGGCAGGCCTACACCTCCGGCAACCACTGGTGGGCCGTTCCCTACATCAGGAACACCAACGGCCAGAACGCCGTCAGCGTGGCCTTCACCAAGAACACGATCGTCGCCTACGCGGGGGCCACGACCCGGACGGTCGGCACGTACGAGCCCGGCCGCTGGTATCACGTCGCCGCAGTGATCGACACCGTCAACCAGCGCTTCGACCTGCTGCTCGACGGCCGCCGCGTCCTGGAGGGCGCCGCGTTCAGAAACCCGATGGACTCCGTCGCGCAGATCGACTACTACGCCAACAGCACCAACTACGGCAGCATCGACCTCGACGACATCCGGGTCTCCCAAGGCGTGGGACTGGCCCGCGACGACACCGCCCTGCTCAGCGTCGACACCAGCCAGGGCGCGCCCGACGGCGACCTGGTGCTCGACGTGCCCGCGCGGGTCGGCGAGGTCGAGGTGACCGCCGTGGCCCGCAGCCCGTTCGCCACGTCGGTCGCCATCGACGGCGAGCGCACCGCGGGCGCCCAGGCCACGCGGCGGATCACGCTCGGCGACACCGGCGCGGACGTCCGCATCGTGGTCACCGCCGAGGACGGCACGGAGGGCGCCCACACCCTGCGGATCAAGCGGCGGTCACTGGCCCAGGACACCACGTTGTCCGCCCTCGTCCCCGACGCGGGCACCCTCGACCCGGCCTTCGACCCGGACGTCCATGCGTACGAGCTCGCCATCCCCGGGGACCGCGTCGCCTTCACCCCCACCGCGCTCAACCCCCGCTCGGCCATCACGGTCCAGGACCTTGCGGTCACCAGCGGGACGAAGTCGCCGGCGATCACCGTTCCCGCCGAGATCGCCATCAAGGTGGTCTCGGAGGACGGGACGGCGGACACGACGTACAAGGTCAAGGTCACCGGCCCTGGGCTGCCCCAGGACGGCGCCACCGCGCCGCCCGCCCGCGCCGCGCTCTCCACCACGAGCGGCAGGCGGCACGGCCTCCACGACGGCACGTACGACGTGACCATGAACCTCTGGTACGGCGTCAACGGCAGCGTCTTCATCCTGTACGAGAACGGCAAGGAGCTCGCCAGGCGCGACCTGACCCCGAAGACCCCGTCGGCACAGCAGTCCACGATCCCGATCAGCGGCAGGAAGAACGGCACGTACCTCTACACCGGCGAGCTGCTCAACCAGGCGGGCCGCACCGCCACCACGTCCGTGAAGGTCGAGGTGAGCGACGCCAACCCCGGCGAGCCCGTGCTGAGCTCCGACAACTGGGACGGCGACGGCGACTACACGATCCGCATGAACATGTGGTGGGGCACGAACGCCACCACCTACCGCCTCTACGAGGACGGCGTGCTCATCGACACCCAGCGGCTCGACGCCGCAACCCCAGCCGCCCAGAGCGCCGCCACTGTGCTCCAAGATCGGCCGGTCGGCACGCACACGTACGTGGCCGAGCTGGAGAACGCGGCAGGCGTCACCAGGAGCGAACCATTGACGCTGGTGACAAGATGACCGGTATGGATGACGGGTGGAAGACTCTTTCCTCCCCGCCGACCCTGCACGACGTCGCCAGGGAGGCCGGCGTCTCCATCGCCACGGCGTCGCGCGCGCTCAACGGCAGCGTGCGCAACGTCAGATCGGAGAACGCCACCCGGGTCCGCGCGGCGGCGGCCAAGCTCGGTTACGAGCCGCACCTGTCGGCGCAGGCCATCGCCAGAGGCTCCACCAGGACCGTCGCGCTGGTGGTCCGGGACGTGGCCGACCCCTACTTCTCCTCCATCGCCGCCGGGGTCACCCAGGCGGCGGAGTCCGCCCAGCTCATCGTCACCATGGCGGTGGCGGACGGGTCGCCCGAGCGGGAGCTGGAGATCGTCAAGACGCTGCGGGGGCAGCGGCCCCGCGTCATCATCGTCGCGGGCAGCCGCATCGAGGGCACGGCCACGAGGGACGCGCTGGTGGAGGAGCTGGAGGAATACCAGACGGCCGGCGGGCGGGTCGTCGTGATCAGCCAGCGGGATCTGCCGTTCAGCACCGTCTCCATCGACAACCACGGCGGTGCGGGACGCCTCGCGCGGGCCCTGCTCGGCGCCGGCTACCGGCGCTTCGCCGTCTTCCACGCGCCTGCCGAGATCCGCACGTCCAGCGACCGCCACGCCGGTTTCCTGGCCGCCCTGCGTGAGGCCGGGGCCTCCGACCCGGTCGCGATCCAGACTGGCTTCACCAGGGCGGGCGGCTACGACGCCGCTCGCCGGCTGGTGGAGCGGGGGTTGGCGGATGTGGAGGCGGTCTTCGCGGTCAACGACGTCATGGCCATCGGCGCCATGACGGCCTTCCGCGACGCCGGGGTGGTACCCGGGGCGGACATCGGGGTGGCGGGGTTCGACGACATCGGCTCGGCGGTGGACGTGGTGCCCGCGCTGACGTCGGTGGCGGTGCCCCTGCGCGAGGCGGGCCTCGCCGCGATGCGGCTCGCGCTGTCCGGTGAGGACAGGACCGACATCTGCCTCCCGGCCGACGTCGTCCTACGCGAAAGCACCCCGCCCCGCCTGCCGGCGTGATGCCGTCCGCGGTCGCGGACCCCACTCGCCCGTGCCCGGCCGCCCACGGCCCCGCGACCGAAAATAGGCGCGGGCGGGCGGACGCGCACGGCATGATCACACCCATGGGTTATGAGGAGCTGATCGACGAGGCGCTGACGACATCGTTCGAGGGCTGGGACTTCACCGTGTTCCGCGGCCGCGTCACCTACGACGGCACGCTGCCCTGGGACTACGAGCAGCTGGTCCGCGACCGGCTCCCCAAGGCGTCGGCGCTGCTCGACCTCGGCACCGGAGGCGGCGAGCTCCTGGCTTCCTTCGCCCCGCTCCCACCCCGCACCGTGGCCACCGAAGGCTATGCGCCGAACGTCCCGGTCGCCCGCCGCCGCCTGGAGCCGCTGGGCGTCGAGGTGACGGAGACCATCGGGCCGTTGCCTGACGGCTCGTTCGACCTGATCATCAACCGCCACGAGGCGTACGAGCCGTGCGAGATCCGCCGCCTCCTGGCCGGCGGCGGCACGTTCGTCACCCAGCAGGTCGCCGGCCGCGACCTCGAAGAGATCAACGAGGCGCTGGGCGCCCCGCCGCACCGGAGCCGCGCCTGGGACCTCGCCACCGCGACCGCCGGACTGTCCGGACTGGACGTCACTTGGAGCCAGGAGGGGTGCTTCACCACCACGTTCCACGACATCGGCGCGCTTGTGCTGTTCTTGCGGGTCGTCTCCTGGCAGGTCCCGGGCTTCGACGTGGACAGGTACGGCGCCCGGCTGCGCGCGCTGCACACCGACATGGAGGACGGCCGCCCCCTACGCGCGACCTCCCACCGCTTCGTCGCTCAGTACGTCCAGGTGTAACGCAGCTCGGCCTGCCACGCTTGTGCCGCAGCTCCAGCGGCCCGCCCACGTCGCCGTTGCCGCGGTTGTTGTCCTTCCAGATCTCGAACTGTGGATGTTCCACTTCACGTAATGCTGGCGGCCGTCGAGCGACGGCAGCGGCTTCATGTTCTGGCAGTCGCCGACGCGCTCGAACTTCTCGTAATTGGCCGGCGGCCACTTGGCGGGGTCGCCCCACCTGATGGAGGAGACGTTGCTCCGCGAATAGTCGCCGTACGTGCCCAGGTCGGCGGCGTGTGCCGTCAGAGCCGGGCGCTAGCGCCGGAACAACTCCAGCAACTCCTCCGCCCGTCCCGTGCGGGCGATCCACACCTCGCGGCCGCGGCGCTCCCGGGTGATCAGCCGTCCGGCTCGTAGCCGGTCGCAGTGGTACGTGAGCCCGCTCGGCGCGATCATCATGTCGGTCGCCAGCATGGACATGGTCATCGGCTGGTCGAGCGCGCAGAGCAGGTCCGCGCGGACCGGGCCGATCAGCAGCGGCACCAGGACGATCTTGCGGTTGCCGAGCTCGTGCCTGTCCCGCTCCGTGCCGTGGATGAGCAAGCCGCGCTCGCCGTACACGATGCGGCTGGTCAGCGAGGCCAGCAGCAGCTCAGGCCCGCCGCGCACGGTGGCCACCCCGACCCGCTCGACCTCCCTGTCCAGCAGCGGGCGGGCACGCCTCCACAGCGGCTCGGCGCTCTTCCAGACGTCGGCGACGGCGCCGGCGTAGCCGTGCAGCCAACGGGCGGGCCGCTCGGCGGCCGGCCGCCAGCGGACGGGCGGCAGCCCACGGCCGAACGTCCGCTCCAGGTCCGCGATCAGGCCGTCGGGCGGGAGGTCGCGCAGGGCGCTGAGCTGCTCCTGGACGGAGACGTCCCCGTTGACGGGGGAGAGCGGCACGAGGCTGTCGGGCGCGATCGAGCGGCCGGGTGCGGCCAGTGGGCGCACGGCCTCGTGCCCGAGCCCTCCGACGCCCGAGCTGAGCGCCCTGCGCCAGACCTCGGGCAGGCCACGGCGGCGGCCCGCGAGGGCATCGGCGATCAGGGCGAGGGCGGTCAGATGAGGAGAGAGCGAGATGGACAGGTGGGGCGTGGAGCTCACGCGGAGTGAAGTTACGTGTGTGCCCTAATTTCTGACTTAAAACGCCCTTACAAGACGTGGGTTTCTTGCTCCGAAGGGTAAGCAACCCATCGCCGTGTGGAGGAAGTTCTATCCACCGGCGTTCGTGAACCGGTGGCCGGAGGCACCGCCGGGATGGCAGGCTGCCCGCATCCGCCCTGGTTGTCTGGGGCGGGACCTTCGCAGTGTTCACGGAAGGAATCCGGCATGACGCATGACGCCGGCCGCGTCGCGGCCAAGCGGATCAACGACCACGTGGAGCTCGTCCACGTTGACAACCCCGACGTGGTGTTCGAGGTCCCCCGCCACGACTGGGAGGCGTTCACCACGGCGGTCAAGTCGGGCGCGTTCGATCTCAGAACGCTGGAGCGCGACGCCGAGGAGAACGTGGCCTGACCACTTTTCCCAGCCGCACAAAGGGCGCCCGCTCTCAGCGCAGGAGAGCGGGCGCCGCCATTGCGCAGGGCTACGGGAGGCGGAGCTCGGCGAACACGCCACGGTGATCGGTGCCGGGCACGTCCGCGACCTCGACCCGGCGCACGCTCACCCGCCGGTCGGCCACGACGTGGTCGATGGCGATGATGGGCGGGATCGCCCGGCCGGTCGGCCACGTCGGGACCAGGCCCTTGCCCACCTGGTCGGCCGCGTCCACATAACCGCGGCTCAGCAGGTCGCGGAAGGCGCGGTGGTCGAGGCTCGCGTTGAAGTCGCCGGCCAGCACCCGGATCGCGGAGGGAGTGGCGGCAGGCAGGCCGCCCAACGCGGCGTTCCACTCCTCCTCCATGCGGCCCAGCGGCGGGTTGGGGTGAATGGCCACGATCTCGACCTTGCTCCCGCCGGGCAACGCCATAGTGGCGGCGGGCATGTTGTGCCCGATCGGGGTGAACAGCCCGGTCAGCTCGCTCACCGGGTGCTTGGCGTAGATGCCGCTGCCGGTCGCACCGAACTCCTCCTGCAGCACCCGGTGCGGCAGCAGCTGCTTCAGCCCGGCCGTGTCCAGCCGCTCCACCGCGTCCGGGGTCAGCTCCAGCGCGGTGAAGACGTCGACGTCGTGCCGCCGCACCAGGTCGACCACGGTCTGGGCGTCGCCGCGGCCGAACAGGTTGACCGTCAGCACGCGCAGCGGCGCGCCGTCGGCCGCGGGCTGCTCCGCGCTGGTCAGCCGTGGCGCCACGCAGGCGACCATGACCACGCAGGCGAGCGCGGCCATGAGCGCGGCCGGCCGGTTACGCCTGATCAGCAGGAGCGCGGTCAGCGCCGCCAGCACCGCGCCGTACGGCGTCACGGTCATCAGTTGCGTGACGAACGAGCCCTGCTCCAACCCCCCGGCCCTGATCGCCGCCCACAGCGCCAGCAGCACGACGATCGTCCAGGACAACCATCGCCTGCGTCGCCGGCGTTTCGGCGCCGGCTCCTCCGCCGCGGCCTGCTCGGTCCCGACCGTCGTGCTCACTCCGCCGTCCTGTCCCCGATTGGCATCACGACTTGAAGCTTAAACGGATCCAGTGCCCGGCGCGGTGGTCAGCGCTTACGGCCCACTCCGCCGTACATCCAGGTCGCGGTGTCGGGGAAGAGCGGGGTGTCGCGCCATTGGGAGACCCCGACGAGGCCCGGCTCGATCAGGTCGAACCCGTCGAAGTAGCGGGCGATCTGCTCGCCGGTGCGCGGCGTGCGGTGCATCGCCTGGCTCCGGGTCGCCGCCAGGTAGTCGTCGGCGGTCTGCTGGGACACGAGGTCGAGCGTCAGGTGGCTCAGCACCAGATAGCTGCCGGCGGGCACGGCGTCGGTGAACGCCTTGACGATGCCGGCCGGGTCGTCCTGATCCGGGATGTGCATGAGGATCGCGACCATCACGAGCCCGATCGGCCGGCTGAAGTCCAGCGTCTGGCGTACCTCGGGGTGGTCGAGGACGGCGCGCGGGTTCCTGGCATCGGCTTCGATGTACGCGGTCCTGCCCTGGGGCGTGCCGCTCAGCAGGGCCCGGGCGTGGGCCATCACGATGGGGTCGTTGTCGACGTAGACCACGCGCGCGTCCGGCGCCTCGGCCTGCGCGATCTCGTGCACATTGCCCTGAGTCGGGATGCCCGTGCCGAGGTCGAGGAACTGCCGGACGCCGAGCTGCGTGAGGTGGCGCACGGCCCGGCCGAGGAAGGCCCGGTTGTTCCTGGCGCTCTCGCGGACCCCCGGCACCGCGGCCATGGTCGCCTCGGCCACCCGGCGATCAGCCTCGAAGTTGTCCTTGCCGCCCAGCCAGTAGTCGTAGACGCGGGCCGAGTGGGGGATGTTCGGATTGATCCCGTTTGGTGCGCTCACGATCAGAATCCTAGGTCATCAGAACGCCACATCCGCGATGATGACCGTGGCATCCTCCTTCGGCTCGGCGGCGGCGAGCTCGTCGTACATCCGGTCCAGACACGCCGCCGGGGACGAGCCCGCGGTGAAGAGCTCCGCCATGCGCTGGGGCCCGAGGGCCCGGACGACGCCGTCCGTCACGATGACCACCCGGTCGCCGGGGTGGATGGACACCGCGCCCACCTCGGGATTGAGCGCCGACGGCAGGCCGAGACCGCGCAGCAGCGGGCCGTCGCCGAAGGAGTGCGCCGTGGTGAGCGGCACGGGCGCGGCGCCTTTCACGCAGTGCCAGATCGCACCGTTGCCGACGTGGGCGAAGCGCAGGCGCGGGCTCTCGCCGGGATCGAGGACGATCACATCCAGGGTGCTGACCAGGTCGCGCCCGGCCGGTTCGCGCAGGGCCGCCGTACGCACCGCACGGTGCGCCGTCTGCGCGCACTCGTCCAGGTCCTCCTCCCGCCTCCCGGGGGGCCGGGCTGCGACCACGGCGCCCAGAGCCACGGCGGCGGCCGTGTGACCCGGCTCCGCGCCGGCCGCGCCGTCGGCCACCGCGACGAGCCGCTCCTGCACGACGTACGCGTCCGATGCCCGGTCGTGCGTGCCCTCGTACGTGCCGCCCACCGCCACCAGCCGCGGGCGGGTCACCGGCATGCCGGCCGGCCACTGCCCGCGCTTGCCGCGGCCGGTCATCACGGACAGGCAGCCGATCATAAACGAGATCACGAAGAGCGTCATGGGTCCCCTCCCACCGCGGTTGTCGCGGCCCGCGCCTAGTAGACGCCCATGCGCGGCGAAACGACTGACGGCCGTTCGGCCGTCGTAGCGCTCCATGACGGCCGATCAGCCGTCGTGCCGCCCCGGGGGACGGTGCACCAGGGTGTGAGGTGCGGTGCACGCCGCAGGAAAGCCGGGCCTAGGAAAAGAGCCATGCGACCCATGACCTCATCCCTCGTCACGACCGCGGCACGCACCTTCGGATTCATCGGAGAAACCCATTCCTGTTTCTTTTTACCCACCCTGCGCTGCGTTATCGTGAGACCCGTCTTGTGCTCCCAGCGTGTGCGGACGGCCCATGGCTCACCCCGGTTCCACGAGGTACGACTCGGCGACCAGGCAATTGGAAAAGGCCACCGCGCGCACCGGTGCCGGCGCACGCAGTGCGGTGGGCGTGGTGGCGGTCATTTCGGCGGCGTTCGGCGCCGTCGCGCCGGTTTCCTTGTCGTGGCTGGCGCCCATGCTGGCGGTCCACCTGGTGTGGACGGCGTTGTTCGTGCGCGTGTGGTGGCGCAATGTGCCGCTGCCCCACTGGCTGGTGGCCGGTGATGTCGTCATCACGGTCGCGTTGTGCTTCGCGCAACGTCATCTCGTCGCCGGCGAGGCGCTCGTCACGGGGTCGAGCTGGGTCGCGGGGACGGTCACGATGACCATCGTCATCGCCGGGATCACCTGGAAACCGAAGGTGGTCGTCCCCGTGGGGCTGGTCGTGGCGGGGGCCTTCGCGGCGGGCGTACGCATCGCCTCTCCCTCCCAGGACATGGCCGGCACCCTGGGGATCCACCTCGTGCAGTTGCTCGCCATCGTGATGCTGATGACGCTGCTGCGCCGCTCGGCCGCCGCGACCGACGCCTTCCTGGAGCGGAGCGTACGCACCGACATCTCGCGCATGGTGGAGCGGCTGCGCCGCGAGGACGAGCTGAAGCAGGTCGGCAGCATCCACGAGACCGCGCTGCACACGCTCACGATGGTCGGCCTGGGCACCTACGACGAGCCGTCGCCCACGCTCAAAGCCCAGGTCAGGACCGATCTGGCGGCGCTGGAGAAGCTGCGGGACACCCCGCGTGCCGACTCGGCCCTCATCGCCCTGGACACGCTGCTGGACGAGGTCGCCGGGCGGGCCACCGGCCTGGAGGTGCGCCGGGATCTCACGCCGGAGACGGTGCCGGGCACCGTCGCCGAGCGCTTCGCCCGCGCCGTCACCGAGGCCCTGGCGAACATCGCCCTGCACGCCGGCGTCCGCGAGGCCGAGCTGATCTCCCGCAGGCGCGACGGCGAGATCCTGGTGGAGGTCGCCGACGCGGGCCGCGGATTCGACCAGGACCAGCTGCCACCCGACCGGTTCGGCGTGCGCGGATCGATCCTCGACATGATGCGCTCCCTGCCGAACGGCGGCGCTGAGATCTCCTCCGGCGCGCAGGGCACCCGCGTGAGCCTGTGGTGGCGGCCATGACGGAAGAGATCGAGCAGGTAGCGCAGCGATACGCCCGCTTCACCGCACTGGGCGCCGCGGTCATCGCGGCCGTGTGGCACCTGGGGTACGACCTCACCGTCACGATCACCGGCTGGTCCGCCTTCCGCTGGCCCTGGCTGGCCTTGGCCGCCTGGATCGCCTACTCCGCGATCTTCGTGGTCGCCCTGCGGTCGCTGACGGGCACCTCGCGCGGCCCTGCCAGGATCGGCGAGCTCGCCCTCGCCACGCTGGCCATCGACGTCGCGGTGATCCTGTCGCTCCGCCCCGGCGAATTGCTCGGCATCAGCGACTGGGCGTGGGGCTCCGTCGGCTGGATCGCCGTCATGCTGGTGTGGGGGCGGCCCCGCTGGCGGGCCGAGCTGATCGCCTTCCTAGCCGCCAACGCCGGCATCATGCTGTCGGCCATGATCCTGACCGGGACACTCGACCGCGTGTCCATCTCCAAATACCTGGTGGTCATCGCCGGCGGCGTCACCATGCAGCTCGGCTACGCGTGGGGCTGCCGCATGCTGCTGGCCCGCGCCGAGGACGCCGTGGTGCTGGCCCGCCGGCTCGCCGCCGACGACGCCCTGCGCCAGTCCGCCCAGCGCATCCACGCCGACCGGCTGCGCAGGTATGCCGCCATCCGCGACGTGGCCGAGTCACTGCTCCACCAGCTCGGCGACGGCGCCGACCCCGGCGACCCGCGCGTGCGCGAGGACTGCACGGCCGGGGCCATGCGGCTGCGCCGGCTCATCACCGAACGGGAGGACGTACCCGACGAGCTGGTGTCCGCGCTGCGCGAGCGCATCGAGGCGGCCGAGCGGCGCAAGGTCATGGTGACCGCGCCGCCGTTCGGCGATTACCTGCCCGGCCTCCCCGACGGCGTGCGCGAGGATCTCCTCAGGGCGCCCATCCGGGCGCTCGACGGCGCCAGGTCGCGGGCGCGGGTCACTGTGTCCGCGATGTCCACCATGGTGAGCGTGGCCGTCGTGGCCGACAACGACGACCTGCCCATCAGCGCCGCACCCGTCCAGGAGCCGAGCGGCGTCGTCGTCACCTATCAGCGGCAGGGAGGGGAGGTATGGGTCAACAGCATCTGGCAAGGCCCGTGACGGTCGCCCTGGTGGAGGATCACCAGGTCGTGGTGGACGGGGTGCGGTCCTGGTTCGCGAGCTCCGGGCCCACGGACCTCTCGCCGAGCCCGGTCGAGCTGGTCGCCCAGGGGCCCACGATCGAGTCGGTCCTCGGCGCCGACGCCGACGTGCTGCTGCTCGACCTCAACCTCAACGGCACCATGGTCATCGACCGGGTGGCCGAGCTGTGCCAGGGCGGGCAGCGGGTCATCGTCTTCTCCGAGCATGAGGAGCCGGAGACGGTACGCGCCGTGCTGGACTCGGGCGCTTCGGCGTTCATCGGCAAGGGCCGGGCCACCCGCGAAACCTGCGTCGAGACCATCCTGGAGGTGGCCGCCGACCGGCCCAGCGTGACGCCGCCGATGGCGCAGGCGATCGCGACGGACGAGCGGCCGCACCGGCCGCAGCTGTCGGACAAGGAGCGGGCGGCGTTGCTGTTCTGGTTCCAGTCGATGTCGAAGGCGTCGGTGGCGGCGCGGATGGGGATCAAGGAGCGGACCGTGCGCCAGTACATCGACCGGGCCCGCGTCAAGTACGCCGCAGCCGGCCGACCCGCCCCCACCAAGGAGAAACTCCTGATCTGCGCCATCCAGGACGGGCTCATCCAGCCCGACGAGGTCACCATCTACACGTCCCTGGCCGCCAAGACGCCCCCTGACCAGGGATGAAAGCTCCTGGGCCTCGGGCCTACCGGCAGGAGGGGGCCGGCAGGACCGGGGTCCAGGTCATCGGCGCACGCGCAGCTCGGCAGGATCAAAACTGACGGGGAAAGGCGTCGTCAAGGTCGCGACGGTACCGGCCTTGTAGACGGTCGGAGGGGGAGGGATACGGACAGTGGCGCCGCGGCTCCTGGCACAAGGCCCGCCACGTGTCACCCGGGCATCGCAACTACCTGTTCAGCGCCAAGCAGCCGGTGACGGCCTGCCGGGCGCACCGGCCCGCGCCTCAGCTGGAGGTGAGGGCTGAGAGCTTTTGAGGCTCAAAGGGCGGCTCCGGAATCGAAGACGCGCCACCTTTCGCCTGGGGCGTTCCTGCCGATCAGATAACCCCAGTCCACCTTCCCTTCCGGGTCTCGGGGCAGGCCACTCTCCGTGCGGGACGTGAGACGGAACTTCACCCACACTGCGGCGACCTCGCGAAACTCACGACGTTCCAGGCCTTCGGCAGCGGCTCGTTGGAGAACCAGGCCGTCGATGCGCTGCCAATTGCAGTAGGGTGCCCCGACCACGGATCGTTCGCGTTCGGTGAACGCGGGGACGGCCAGCTTCTCCATCGTGTCGACGTCGCGAGCGACCAGCGTCTCCAGGTAGGCGCGGACGACCGCCTCCGGTGCGGCGTCCGGGCCGGGCAGGGCGACCCGCCGCTCCGGCCCGGCCAACAGCTGGCATGCGTACACCTGACAGGAGGCGCAGACCACGGTCACGGCGACCCCGAGCGCGGACGCGAGTACCACGGCGCCCAGGACGACGCCGATCCTGCGCCGGATCGGATTTCCGCTCACGTGGGTGTCCTTTCCCGTCGGCGGAGAGCGGTGCGCGAGGGCGTGGGTGCCCTCGCGCGCGTGCTCACCAGTTGACGCGAATCGCGTAGACCTTCATGTTCGGGTACTTCTTCTTCCCCGCGGTCATTCCATCAACGAGCGATCGCCACTGGTACGTCGGTTGATGTTGTGCGTAATACACGCCCTTCCAGGATTTCGACGACTTCTTGCTGACAACGGACACGTGGCCGAAGACGTTGTTGCCGTGCCAGTCGATCAGGAGGAGGTCGCCGACTCCGACGTCCGCCCACGAGCGGACCCAGCTGGCCCGGCCCCGCGTCTTGATGAAGTGGAGGTAGAAGTTGTGCGCGGCGGACCAGGAGTAGGAGCTCAGGAACCGCCTGGGCCACGACTGGTACCACCAGCGGGGGTCCTTGCGCTGGCTCAGCGCGCCGAGCGCGCTCGGCGGCACGGCCATCTTCACCCCGCCTCCGCGGTAGAGGGCCTTGGAGGCGAAGTTCGCGCAGTCGTTGTCGAAGTCGTACGGCTCGGTGTGTGCGTTGTTGACCGCCCACGTGGCGATGGCCTGGCGGTTCACGGCCGCCGTGGCGACGCTCTGCCGGGTACGAGCCGTTTCGACCGGGTAGCCATTCTGGTCGACGGGCAGGGGCGCCGCGTCGTCGGGCAGCGGCGGCACCGGGGTGCCCGCGGGCAGGGCGTTGAGCTCCCCCGCCCGGCCGTCGGGATGGTCCGCGCCGGCCGCCTGCGACCGTACGAGCCCGATCTTGTCCGTCGCTGCGTTGAACACGAAGGCCCGCGCCAGCAAGCTGGGGTCCTCGCTAATCTCCTCGTTCGCGGTGCCGGCCTCGATGGTGGTGCGGACGGTCTCCTTGACCTCCGCGTGAACGGTGACCTGACCGGTGTCGGCGCGGTGGGAGACGAGCACGTCGTCCAGTGTCTGAGCCACGCTGGTCCGGTCGAATCGCTGTTCGGCGGACTGCGCGGCCCAGTCGATCAGGTCGGCGCCCTCCGCGTGGAGGCTCGCGCGGATCAGCGTCGCCCGCGTCTTGCCAGTGAGAGCCTGGTCCACCGTCGTGCTGTCGCCCTGCGCCAGCTCGTTCCTGGCCTGCTGGTACTGGCGGACCGCCTCGATGTACTGCTGGCCGCCGCCGGGGACGGGACTTGGCGTGAAGGCGGCCGAGGTCGTCCAGGAGCCGGCCGCCGTGGCGTTCACCGCCCGGACCTGGGCTCGGTACGCCGTCCCGTTGGACAGGCCGGTGACGACCGCGTGGGTCTCCTTCGTGCTCAGGCTGTGGACTACGGCGCTGCTGCTGTTGATCACCTGGATGTCGTACTGGGAGATCCCGGCCGAGGAACCCTCGTCGGCGGGGGCCGCCCACGACAGGTGCACGCCTCCGTCTCCGCCCCTCGCGCTGACGGCCCCGACGGCGGCGGGGGCGGCGGCGGGGAGGTAGTCGATGACCAACTGCACCGGAGCGGACACGCCGGACGCGCCGAACGTCGCGACCGGGCTTCCCGGCTCGGCCTGCAGCGCTATCCCCTGGCCGGCCCCGGGCTGCTGGTCCCACACCTTCGCTATTTCCGTGACGTCGATCGCGGGCTGCCCGACGGTGGCCTGGACCGGCGGCTGTCCATCGACGAGCTCGGCCAGGCCCGCGCCTGTCGTCGCGTCGGTCACGTCCTCGGCCGTGGCGGTCGCGGAGATCTTCCTGTCGTTGACGCAGGGAGCGGCATCGCAGGCGGGCGTGCCCAGGTTCAGGACCGCGGAGGTGATCTGGGCTCCGCCGGGGAGCGCGCCCACGTCGGCGGACAGCCAGGTGATCCGCCGGTCGGCGGCGTCCCCTCCCACGACGATGGTAGAGCTCGGCTCCAGCGGGCAGGCCTGGCCCGCGCAGGCGTCCGCGGCGCTCTTCGCCGTTCTGATCGTGAGAGCGTCCTTGTCGATGGTGAGCCGGTGGGTTCCCATGGGCGGGGGCGACGACTGGGTGGGCACCGTAAAACTTCGTCCCGCGCTCTGCGGGGTGCAGGTCTCACTCGCACATGCCTGGAGTTTCCAGGTGTACGTCTGTCCCGCCTGGACCACGCCGTCAGGCAGGCGTAGGGCGATCTGGTAGGCGTCGGCCACCGTGCCCTCCCCGATCGGGCTCGGCCCTGCGGGGGCGCCGGTGCTGTCGTAGAGGAAGAACCTGCCGGTGACCTGCTTGCCCGAGGGCCTGGCGATCAGTCCCATGAGCACGGGATTGCCCGGATCGCTGAGGTCGGTGCCGACCGTCGCCGGGCTGTCGGGCGCGTCGGAGGTGATTCGGTACGCCGGGGTGGTGTTGCACACCGGCGGCGTGACGCCGGACAGGCAGGCCTTGACAGCGAGCTTGACGCTGTTCGCGTTGCCCAGGGCGACGTCGCGGGTGACCTGCTGGCCCGACCCGCCGACGTGGGGCGCGGGTAGGGAGACTGGGTTGACGTACTCGTCGACCGCCATCGAGTACTCGAGGTCCTCGCCGCCCGCGGAGCTGGAGGTGTACGTCAGCCCGACCGTGCTGTCCCGGACGACGGCGTCATTCCCGCGCAGGACGTCCACCTTGCCGAGCGAGATGGTGGGAGCCTCCGGAGCCAGCCAGTAGGTCACCGACAGCTTGGGCGTTCCGGCACCGCCCCATTCGGCGGAGTCGAAGACACGGCTGTAGTCGGGCCGCGTGGCGGACTCGTCCACGCCACGAAGCAGAACGCCGTAGTTGGGCGCGCCGTTCGCCCATGCCTGAGCGATACCGGGTATGGACCAGGTCATGTCCTGGCCTTCGGTGCAGCCCGCTGCGTCTCTGGCGACCGCCTCGCCTTCTTGGGTGGTGGCAGGCTGGGCGTTCCACTCTAGGATCAGTGGATCCCAGCTCGACGTGACACGCTGGGCCTTCAAGCCGGACTGGACGTCGCCGCATCCGGTCAGGAAGTGCTGCCGAAGCCGAAGGCTGGCGCTGTAGACCGTGCGACCGGCGAGGCCGGTGGCGTCAAATTTCAAGAACGTTCTGTCGATGCGGTAGGTGTCCTCGAAGGGATCCTGATAACCACCCGCCCACAGCTGGATGTCACTGTGCTGGGATTGGCCGTAGGTGGCGGAGTTCTCAATCCACGTGTCGTCCTGCAGGCCGAGTGTCACGTCCGGGTCGACCGTGACGGGGAAACGCGTCGAGGGGTCGTTGAGGAACGACATGCTGGGCTTGAGAACGACCGCGGCGTCGTCGCCCTTGCCTTCGACCGCCGTACGGACCTCGGCCTCGCGGGCTTGCGCAGTCCGCCGGGCGGTGTCGCGGTCCCACATACGCGGCTTGTTGCCGACACCCAGTTCCTTGCCCTTGCTGTCCTTCAGGACGAGAGCACCGTCGGAATCGGTACCCAGCGCTAGCCCGTCCGACTGGACCGGCATCCTGATCTCCAGAGGGCCGCTGGGCCGCTGACGGAGCTTGACGTTGAACCTGAAGCCGGACGCGAACGCGGTGACGACGAGATCTGCGCCCGGGCCTGCGGCGTTGGCGTACACAGCGGAGTTGCCGCTGACGGCGGGGCGAGGCAACGCCGTGGGCCAGTCGAGAGCGAGCTTGCCCTTTCCGGCGACGTCCACGGCTGCGAAGGGCTTGTCCTTGCCGCCTGTGGAGAACTCGACCTTCAGCTTCGGACTGGGGACGACGGGAGTGAGTGTGCCATCCCGTTCAGTGAGTGAGGGGTCGATCCACTTCCAGGATCCGTCATCCTGCTTTGCCCTGGCGGGGGCCGCATAGGTGTCCACGGTTATCTGACCGTTGGCGTGCGCCCATGTCCTGCTGGTTGGCGATGCGACGGCGAGCACCTCGATGGCGGCTCCTTGACGCCTCGCCTGCTGAACGGCCTCTCGCAGCGCGGCGTCCGGGTCATCCGGCTTTGGAAATGTCGTCAAGGATGGCGCGGACTTGTTGACTTTCGGATCGACTTGCGCCTCGGTCGGTAGGGCAATCAGGAAGAGCGAGGTCGCTGCAAACAACGCGGTCGCCGCAGCAAGTGTCCGGCGCGTTCTCCTACCGCCCCTGGGTAAGTTGACTAAGAAGTTCACTCACACCTCCATACGCGGGTGGACAAACATGAAAGTCTTACCTCAGAGGGCGTTCCGCGAGCTGATGCCCGCGATGTCGTAGTGTGATCGAGTGGATTTGTAGCGTTACCACCTATCGGCGGGTGCGCGTGTGCTGAGATGACCGGGTGAGCGAGCGCAAGCCGTACCCGA
>NZ_JAUZQF010000048.1 GCF_030718205.1 Nonomuraea turcica | reverse complement strand
CAGGCCCCGCCGCGACACCACACCCGTCACCCGTCTCTACGTCCGAGGCAAGGGCACCCAGCCCGACGGACGTTAAGCATCTCCCGATGACAAACGGTTAAGCATGTCCTGGGACCTCACATTGACAGCTACGACATCCATGGGTCGTCGGTGACGCTGGCGAGGTGCATGCTCGGGACAAGCCGCACGCATGTCAACGACACACAGCCGCCGAATCCCACCACGGGCACCTACCGAGCACGTACACCGAGAGGTTCCGAGGCGAACGCAGGGCAACCGCTGTGTGGCCCGGCCGACCGCGCCTGCGTGGAGGCCGCGGGTGGACGACTAATCCGTGGATCTTGTCTAGGTGGTTGCCGCGGAGGTCTGTGGATTGGGGTGGTCGTCCTTGCTTTACCGGCGATCCGGCCGGGAGAGCTGGCGGCGACCTTCGGCCGGATGCCGCCCCACGGTACGAGAACTGCAGTGCGGCCAGCCAGCCCGGGAGGTCTACCGCTCGGGCTGCTCGACTTCGCAGAGCGCTTTCCCCTGATGATCGAGTCGCTCAGCCGGCCGCCCGGGCTAGGCGATCTGCTCACACCGTCGCGGAGCGGCCCGGTGCGAATTGCCGAATACTGGCCTCGGTGACGCCGTCCACAAGGAGGTCGGCCAGGGCCTCGCCGACCGCCGGTGCGTACTTGAATCCTCCGCCGGAGAATCCGACGGCGACCGCGAGGTGCGCGGCGCCCGGGAGCAGCCCGACGACGGGTCGGCCATCCTCTGTGTACGACTCCACGTGCACCGAGGTCTGCACAGGACGCGGGTTGAGTTGGGGTAGCCAGCGCGCGACGACATCGCGGACCTCCGCCATGTGGTCGGCGGTGAGGTAGGGATTCGGCCGTGCCGGGTCGGCCACCTCTGGGTGCGGGCGGCTCTTCACCCCGATCTTTACCGTGGCGCCGTCCAGGCTGGGAAAGCCGTAGATGGAGGCACCGTCCGGCATGGCGACGCGTTCGAAGACTGGAAAGCGCTCCGTGCCGTACAGCGACGGATCGTCCGGTACGAACCATGTCTGCGCCAGCCGACGGGCGGTCAGCCCAGCCACTCCGATAGCCTCCCGCAGTCCGTCCGGCAGCAGCGTGGCAGCCCAGGCGCCGGGGGCGAGGACCACCGCGTCGAACGTCTCGCTGTGCGGTCGATCCGCGCTGCTTCGGTAGGTCAGCCTGACAGTCTCGGATCTTAAGTCGATGTCGAGGATCTCGGTATCGTGGTGCACCGTTGCCCCGAGCGCCGCGACCTGTTCGACCGCTGCGAGGATTGCCAGCTCGGGTCGGAGAAAGCCGGTCGCGGGGTCCTGGACGGCGATGTCCTCGTCGTCGACGGTGTGCTGGGGGAAGCGCTGCCGCAAGTCGTGTGCGTCGAGGATGCGATGAGCCAGCCCCCAGTTCTCACAGCTGGTCACGGCTTGCCGGACAGAGGTACTGCTGGCGGGGCCGAGGATCAGTCCTCCGGTCTGCTCGAGCAGACGTCGTCCGGTCGCGTCCTCCAGCTGACGCCATAGCTGCTCGGCCCGGAGAACCAGCGGCGGCAGGTCGGGGTCGGCCATGCTGATGACCGCGAACCGGCGGCTCTGCCCGCCGGAGGCCCCGCGGTGGTGCGGGACGCCCCAGCGATCGAAGGCATGCACCTCCAGGCCGCGCTCGGCCAGCTGCCAGGCGGCCATGCTCCCCACCGCCCCGGCCCCGATGACCGCCGCCCTCCTTCGAGCGGTTTCGACGAGCCTCATGAGGCCAGCGCCGGGGCGGCGAGGTACTTGAGGTTCTGGTACTCGACAAGTCCTTCGGCGCCGCCTTCCCGGCCGATCCCGGACTCCTTGATCCCGCCGAACGGCGCGGCCACGTGGGACAGCAGCCCCCGATTGATGCCGACCATGCCACTGTCCAACCGGCCTGCGACCCGGGCGATCCGGTCGCTGTCACGCGCCACCAGGTATGCCGCGAGCCCGAACGGGGTGTCATTGGCCAGCGCCACCCCCTCGTCCTCCGTCCGGAACCGGCGGATGCCCGCGACCGGGGCGAAGACCTCCTCCTGCTGCAGGAGAGCGTCGGCGCTGAGGTGATCCAGCACCACCGGGGCGAACCAGCTGCCGGCTCCGTCGGGCGCGCCGGCACGCCCCAGAAGCGTCGCCCCTTTCGCGACGGCGTCGCCGACCAGCCGGTCGGCCTTGGCGACCGCGCGGTCATCGATGAGCGGGCCGAGGTCGACGTCCGAGGTTCCCAATCCGACCCTGATCGCGGTGAGGGCCTCGGTGAGGCGGGCCGCGAACTCGTCGGCCACCGGTTCCTGGACGAGGAACCGGTTGGCCGCCACGCACGACTGACCCCCGAGGCGCATCTTGGCGATGACCGCCTCACGGACCGCGAGGTCGAGGTCGGCGTCGTCGAAGACCAGGAATGGCGCGTTGCCGCCGAGCTCCATCGACGTACGCAGCACGTGCGCGCCAGCCTGCTGCAGCAGCAGTTTCCCGACGGGCGTGGACCCGGTGAAGGACACCTTCCGCAGCCGTGGGTCGGCGATGAGGGTGCCGCAGACCGCCGCCGGGTCCGTGGTGGTGACCACCGTGAGGACTCCTGCGGGGACCCCCGCATCCTGTGCGAGCTGTGCGAGGGCCAGCGTGGTGAGCGGGGTGAGCTCGGCCGGTTTCAGCACGACTGTGCAGCCGGCGGCCAGGGCAGGCGCGGCCTTGCGGGTGGCCATTGCCAGCGGCACGTTCCACGGGGTGATGAGCAGGCAGGGGCCGACCGGGCGCGGGACGGTGACGATGTGCCAGCTGCCGTCGGGGGTCGGGGTGCTACGGCCGGAGCTGCGAACCGCCTCCTCTGCGTACCAGCGGACGTACTCGGCGGCGTAACGGACCTCGCCGCGCGCCTCGGCGAGAGTCTTGCCGACCTCGAGGGTGATGAGGACCGCCAAGCGCTCCTCGTCGGCGAGCATCGCCTCGTAGAGCCGGTGCAGGATGTCCGCCCGCCGCCGGGTCGGGGTGGCCGCCCAGGCGGGGAACGCGTCGTTCGCCGCGGTCAGCGCGAGCAGGGCGTCATCCGGTTCGCAGTCGGCGACGGCGGCGACCGGACGGCCGAGCGCGGGATCGGCGACGGCGAAGGTCCGCCAGGAGCGCGGCGCCGTCCACTCGGCGGCCAGGAAGCCATCGGGCAGCGACGCGGCTGCGGTCTCCGTGAGGTCGCGGTGCCGAGCAATGTCAGCCGGCCGCAGCGCCGACGCCTGCGCGGGCTCAGGCGGATTCGAGGGTACGGGCTCGGTCGAGAGCGGACTTGAGGACGTCGGCGGCACGGGAGATCTCCTCGGCGGTGATGACGAACGGGGGACTGACGTGCAGGGAGTTGTCGGCCAGCAGCCGGGTGAGGACGCCCCCCTCCCGCGCGGCGCGCAGTACGGGACGTGCATCGACGTCAGGGGCGAGCTGGACGGCCGCGAGCAGCCCGGTACCGGCCCGGACGTCGACGACGGTTTCGTGGTCACGCAGCGGGGTGAGGGCCTGAGCCAGGACGGGCTCGAGGTTCAGGACGCGCTCCAGCAGACCTTCCTCCTCAAGGATGCTCAGGTTCACCTCGGCGGCGACGCAGGCCGCGGCGTGGCCCGAGTACGTCAGACCGTGGCGGAAGGTCGGGGCGTCGGGGGTTTCTGCGAAGAAGGGCTCCCAGATGCGCCGGGACACCAGCACGCCGCCCAACGGCAGGTAGCCCGAAGTGATGCCTTTGGCCATGGTGAGGAGGTCCGGCTCGATACCGAATCGCTGGCAGGCGAACCACTGCCCGACACGCCCGAAGCCGGTGATGACCTCGTCGGCGATGAGCAGGATGTCCAGGCGTCGGCACATTTCGGCCAGCCCGGTGAGGTAGCCGGGCGGGGGCAGCAGTACGCCTCCGGTGCCGATGATCGGTTCGGCGATGAAGGCGGCGACGTTGTCGGGGCCGAGCCGGAGCAGCTCCGCCTCGGTGGCGGCCAGGTCGTTCCATGGCACGCGGGCGGTCTCGGGGATGAGCGAGTCGCTGCCGTACCCGTCGCGGTTGCTCTGGATGCCCGTGATGCTCGTACCGAACCCGTGCAGACCGTGGTAAGCGTGCTGGCGGGAGACGATGACGCGCTTGCCGGGCCGCCCGGCCACCTGCCAGTGCCGACGCGCGAGCTTGCAAGCGGTGTCGACGGAGTCGGAGCCGCCGCTGGTGAGGAAGACCTTCGCGTCGGGAATGGGACTCAGCCCTGCGAGGCGCTCGGCGAGCCGGATGGCAGGGCGGTTGGCCATGCCCTGGAACAGGTGGTACGTCTCCAGGACGTTCATCTGCTGACGAACGGCGTCGGCGATGCGGGTTCGGCCGTGTCCGACATTGGCGTGCCACAAGCCGGCCGGCAGGTCGAGCAGGTCCTGGCCGTCCTCGGTGCGCACCGAGGCCCCCTGCCCCGACGCGATGACCGTGAGGGTTTCCTCGATGGTGGACATCGCGGTCTGCGGATGCCACAGGCTGGTGCTCGTCAAGAAATGCTCCTCATCACATCGGGGAGGGGACTGTGGGTGGTGGCGGGAAGGGTGCGGGTCAGGCGGCGACCACGACGTCCTCGACGACCTCGGCGTGGATGTGCAGCATCCGGGCCACCAGGCCGTTGCCGCGGGTGAACTTTAGGTCCTCCGGCGCCACGGGGGCGTCCGCGCCAGTGAAGAATGCGGCACCTTGGTCCATCGACTTGTCGGACTTGTCATCGGGGTAGAGCGGGTTGATCGTGTTCTCGATCTTCGGCCACAGGGCCCGGGCGGCCTCGGTGCTCTCGAACTCCAGCGTCATCACCAGCGTGTTCGGAATGAGCTCCCCGGCACACTCGCGCAGAACCGAGCCCCCGAGGTAGCCGGGGTGACCCTCGAGGCTGCGCAGCCAGTCGACGAGGCTGGTGCGGGCATCCTCGATCTTGGTGGGCTCGGCAACGAAGATGAAGACGTCACGACGCTTGGACATGGTGTTCTCCTGTCTCGCCAGTACGGTCAGGGTGGGAATGAGGACTGCGCAGCGACACGACGCTGGGGCACAGCGCAGAAGTCACTGAGGGGAACGCGGCAGGTCGTAGAAGACCGCGCCGCTGGCCCCCTGCGTGTCGTCATGGACGAGCAGGGCGCCGAAGGACTCCCACAAGGCGATGGCGCCAGGGGAGTGGCGATAGGTGTGCAGAGCGATGGCCTGGTAGTGCCCCTCCTGGTCCGCGCGGTCGAGAATCGCTCGGACCAGGGCCCCGGCGATGCCTTTGCGGCGGGCGTCTTTGCGGACGTAGATGCGTACGAGCTGGCCGTGCCGGCCGTCCTCGTACCGGTTGACGACGTGTTGCGGGGTGAGGCCGGGCTTCAATCGTCCGCTGCGGATCCCGCCCGTCGCCAGGACCTCACCCGTGCTGTTGTCGGTCACCACCAGGAGGAAGGGACCGTTTCCCGGGGCGTAGTGGGTCATTGGGTCGTCGACGTCGGCGTGGATCTGCGGGTCGTAGGCGTCGCCGAAATCCTCGGCGATGCTACGCCGCATCACCGATTGGGCGCCGGGCAGGGTGCGCTCGCTCAGCGGGTGGATCGACCATCCTGCCGAGCCGTCCACGGGCGTCACCGCGCGTCCTGCGTGGCGAGCTTGGTCCGGTACGCCTCCCGGGCTTCCTTCGAGGCGTGGTGGCCGGACAACTCGTGGAGGCCGTCGGGCATCATGCCGTTGACGGTGGGGTGGATGTGGACGGTGACCCGATCCAGGTTGCCCACCGCGTGCATCAGGGAGTGCTGCACATTCTCGGCCACGTCGTGGGCCTCGGTCACGCTCAGCCCGGAGTCGATGCCGATCTCGGCGTCGCCCTCCATGCGGTGGCCCGACCAGCGGACGCGGACCTCGCCGACGGTCACGACGCCGTCGACGTCGGCGATGGTGGTGCGCATCCGGTCGATCGTCCCCGGCTCCACGCCGTCCATGAGACGGCGGATGATGATGACTAGGGAGTTGATCAGGATGCCGCTGATCGCCAGGGCGATGAGGAGGCCGACGATGGCGTCGGCGCGGTCGAACCCGAGCCACACGCCGATCACGCCGGCGACGACGGCGATCGAGGTGTATCCGTCGGCGCGGGCGTGCTGGCCCTCGGCGATCAGCGCAGCGGAGCCGATGCGACGGCCGGTCCGGATGCGGTACACGGCCACCATCTCGTTGCCGAGGAAGCCGACGAGCCCTGCGGCGAAGACCCACCACAGGTTGGTCAGCGGGTGCGGGTTGAGCAGCGCGTCGATCGACTCCCAGATGATCAGCACGATCGAGGCGACGATGACCAGGGAGATGAACAACCCGACCAGGTCCTCGGCGCGCCGGTAACCATAGGAGTACTTCTTGGTCGCCGCGCGCCGGCCCAGCCGGAAGGCGATGATCAGGGGGATCGTGGTCGCCGCGTGCCCCAGATTGTGGATGGTATCGGCCAGCAGGGCGATCGAGCCGGATACGGCGACGATGACCATCTGCGCGATCGCGGTGGCCATCATGCCGGCCAGCCCGATCCAGGCCGTGCGGATCCCGTCCTGGGCCGACTCCTCGGCGGTCTGGATCGCGTCGTTGGCGTCGTGGGCATGCGGGATCAGCGTGTGCTTGATCCGCGCCCACAGGCCGGTCCCGTGGTCGTGGCCATGGTCGTGACCGTGCCCATGCCCATGTCCGTGCCCATGGTCGGTTGTGGCCGACGCCTCGGCCGCGTGGTGATCGTGGTCGGAGTGTCCGTGTTCGCGGTCATGGCCGTGCCCGTGGCCGTTCACGACGGCGGGGGCGTCATCGTGTGGGTGGCCATGGCCGTGGCCGTGATCGTCTGCGGTAGTGGAAGCTCGCATCGAGAGTCCGTTCATGCCGGCGGAGAGGGAGTCGCGGGACCGAGAGGGTGCGTCGCGGGACCGAGAGGGTGAGTCCGCGGGGCTGGGAGAGTGAGTCGCGGGACCGGGAGAGAGGGGCGGTCGGCTGCCGAGTGGCGTCTGCCGCGCCATCACATCTTGTCCACAACAGCCAGCGATGGTCAACTGTTGTCAACAATATTCCTGCGATGAGGAGCGTGCAGGAGGTGCGGAAATCAGAACTTATACCTGGCAACTAGCGTCTGAAGATCGATGAAATCCGGGGAAACATACTCTTTACAAGCATGCGGCTCTGAATTGTTGACAACAGAGAATCGGATGCTTAGCGTTCCAGACACCACGCCGCCGGCCGCCTCGGGCGGCTCGCACCGGTCGTGATATCTCGCCGCTTCGCCGACGGCTCGCTCGCACCGACGGGCTCCGGCTCTCACCGGACCGACCACCGACGCTCCTACTCCCACCGGACCGACCCCCACCGGAGGAACTGCTCGTGGACCTGACCAGCGTGCGCCCTAAATACATCACCTTCGACTGCTATGGGACGCTGACCAGCTTCGACCTCAACCTCACCGTCAAGCCGCTGGTCGCCGACCGGATCTCCGAGGAGGACATGCCGCTCTTCCTCAAGGACTACCGCGCATATCGAATGGACGAGGTGCTCGGCGAGTTCAAGCTCTATCCCGACGTGCTCAAGGACTCCTTCAGGCGCACCTGCGAACGCTGGGGCATCGGCTACCGTCCCTCCGACGGCGAGGCGATCGTGGCCTGCGTGCCGACCTGGGGTCCTCATGCAGACGTTCCCCCGGCCCTGGCCAAGCTCGCCGACGCCTACCCTCTGGTGATTCTGTCCAACGCCGTCGACGAGACGCTGCAGCACAATGTCGACAAGCTCGGTGCCCCCTTCTACAAGGTGTTCACCGCCGAGCAGGCCAGGGCGTACAAGCCGCGCTACCAGGCCTTCGAGTACATGCTCGACCAGCTGGGCTGCGAACGCGACGAGATCGTCCACGTCTCCTCGCACATCTGGTACGACCTGATCCCCGCCCACGAACTGCGGATCCCGCACAAGATCTACGTCAACCGCGGCTACGACCCCTCCACGCCTTTCTACCAGTACGCCGAAACCGCCGACCTGTCCGGCGTACCGGCTGTGCTGGGTCTCTGAGATCGCAAGGAGGACGTCGTGAAGCTGACCAGCTACTGGCTCGACACCGCCGAACCGGCCGGCGACTTCCGCCGCACCGAGCTGCCTGAGCACGTCGATGTCGCGGTCATCGGTGCCGGGTTGACCGGCCTGTCCGCCGCGCTGCATCTTGCCCGCCGCAATGCCAGCGTCGCCGTACTGGAGTCGCACACCGTGGGCTGGGGGGCATCCGGCCGCAACGGCGGCATGGCCACGACCGGCCTGGCCATCTCCTTCCCCGCCGCCGTCAAGCGGTACGGCCCGGAGCGTGCGACAGCGATGTTCACCGCCTACGACGACGCGATCGACACCGTCGAGAAGATCGTCACTGACGAGGAGATCGCCTGCGACTTCGAGCGCTCCGGCAAGCTCACCCTGGCCGCCAAACCGGCGCACTACGCCGCTCTGGAGCGTTCGGCGGAGATGATCGAGAAACTCGTCGGCCGCTCGGTTCAGCTGGTCCCCCGCGGCCGTATGCGGGACGAGCTCGGCAGCGACCGCTATCACGGTGCGCAGGTCGACCCGAACGGGGCGGGCGCCCACGTCGGGAAGCTGGTCATGGGGCTGGCCCGCGCCGCGGTCGGACATGGGGCCCTGGTGGCGGAGAACGCCGCGGTAACCGGCGTCCGCCGCGTCGGTCCGGGCAACAGTCATCGGGTGCAGACCACGCGCGGCGTCCTGACCGCCTCCGACGTACTCATCGCCACCAGCGGGTACACGGGGTCGCTGACTCCGTGGCTGCGCCGCCGCATCGTGCCGGTGGGCAGTTTCATCGTCGTCACCGAACCTCTGCCTGACGACCTTGTCGCCCACCTCATGCCGCACCGGCGGATGGCGTCGGACACCAAGAACCTGCTGTACTACTTCCGTCCCACGCCCGACAACCGGTTACTGTTCGGCGGGCGGGCCCGGTTCGCCCTGTCGGACGCCCAGTCGGACCTCAAAAGCGGCGAGATCCTGCGCAAGGCCATCACCGAGGTGTTCCCGCGGCTGCGTGAGGTCCGGCTGGACTACTGCTGGGGCGGGCTGGTCGACATGACGATGGATCAGATGGTTCACGCCGGCGTACGGGACGGGATGCACTACTCCGTCGGCTACAGCGGCCACGGGGTCCAGATGGCCACCCACATGGGCAAGGTCATGGCCGACGTCATCGGCGGGGACCCCACCGTCAACCCCTGGCAGGGGCTGGCGTTCCCTCCGGTTCCCGGTCACTTCGGGCCGCCCTGGTTCCTGCCGGCCGCCGGGGCGTTCTTCCGTGCGCTCGACGCCGTGCGCTGATCGATCCGCGAACGTGTGACGACCCGGAGGTTCCCGAGTGTTGTACGTGCTGAGACGGTTCGCCGTCCTCGTGACGACCCTGCTGGTCGCCTCTTTCCTGGTGTTCCTCATCCCCTACGTCACGCCCGGGGACCCGGCCGCGCGGATCCTGCGGGCCCGGGTGGGCGACCTGGTCCAAGACCCGGAGTCGCTGGCCCGCCTCCGGGTCGAGTACGGACTGGACCGTCCGCTGCTCCAGCAGTACCTGTCCTGGCTGGGCTCAGCGCTCCAGGGTGATCTCGGCCGGTCGTTCACCAACGGCACGGAGGTTCTCCCTCAGCTGATGCGGGCGTTGTCGGTCACCGCCTCGATCGCCGTCATCGCCCTCCTACTCGCCCTATTGGTGGCGCTCCCTCTGGGAGCCGTCTGCGCCGTACGGCGTGGAACGATGCTCGACGGGGCGATCACCGGCATCACGCAGGCATTCGTGGCCGTACCGGAGTACTGGCTCGGCCCGGTCCTGGTTCTGGTGTTCGCCCTGGAGCTCGACGCCCTGCCCTCCTCCGGCTGGCATGGGGTGGAGTCAATGGTGCTTCCCTGCCTGACCGTGGCGCTGCGGCCGATGAGTTACTTCACCCAGGTCGCTCGCGCGTCGATGATCGAGGTACTCGAGGCGCCCTACATCACCGCCGCCCGCGGTCGCGGGCTGAGCTTCGCCCAGACCATGCTGCGTCACGGGCTGCGCAATTCCGTCCTGCCGGTCCTGACCCTGTTCGCGGTCTGGCTGGCCGGCCTGCTCGGCGGGTCGGTCGTCGTCGAGGTGATCTTCGCTGTGCCCGGGGTCGGGCGGCTGATGTACGACGCGGTCATCAACAACGACGTCCCACTCATCCAGGGTGGGGTCGTGGCGGTCGTCGGCCTGGCCGTGCTCATCACCACCCTCACCGATGTCCTTTACACCGCCATCAACCCGAACGCGAGGACAAGCCGTGTCCGTGCTTGACGTCTTCGGAGACGACGCCCGCCGCGACGAACCCGGCGCCGCGCCTCCGCCGGCACCGGTCGAGACCGCCGCCGCCCCGGCTCGCCGCCGGCGCGCAAAGTGGCCGCCGGCATTGCTGGCAGGATCCATCCTGTTCGGGGTGATCGCCACGCTCCTGCTGCTCGCACCGTGGCTGGCGCCCTATCCGCCTGCTCAGCAGGACCTCGTCGCGCGCCTGGAAGGCAGCTCCGCGGCTCACCTGCTGGGCACCGACCACCTGGGCCGTGACGTGCTCAGCAGGCTGCTGGACGGGGGCCGGTTCTCTCTGGCCGTCGCCTCGGTCACGCTGGTGATCTGCGCCGTCACCGGCACTTTCGTGGGGTTCGTCGTCGCGCGACGAGGTGGCTGGCTGGACACCGTCGTCATGCGCGTCACCGACATCCTGCTCGCCTTCCCCGAGATGGTGGTCGCGCTCTTCCTCGTCGCGGTCCTCGGCACCGGTGACCTGACGCTGCTGCTCGCCCTGACCATCGGCGGGTGGACACCGTTCTGCCGGCTGGCCCGCGGCGTCGCGCTCGAAATCAACGGCCGTGACTTCATCGAAGCGGCTCAGGCTCTGGGCTGCTCGGGGTGGTTCATCATCCGCCGCCACCTGCTTCCCAACGCCCTGCCCCCGTTGCTAGCCCACGCGGCAGTGCGTTTCGGCCACAAGCTCATCACCGTCGGCGCCCTGTCCTTCCTGGGACTCGGCGTCCAGCCGCCGTTCTCCGACTGGGGGTCGATGTTGTCCGAGGCCATTCCCTATCTCGACCGCTCGCCGCTACTGGTCCTGGCACCCGGTGCCGCGATCTTCATAGCCGCTCTCAGTGTCACACTCGCCGGTCGTGGTCTGGAGACACACCGAGCCCGTACAGGCCGGGCCTCGTGACCTGCGGAGCACCGCTGCACCCGCGCGGCGGTCAGACTGGAAATGCTCACCCGCTCCTGCGACTAAAGGGCGTGATCGGTGAGAACGGAACACAAACCCGGAGAAGCACACTCATGAGCCCTCAGACCCCGGCCCCGGCGGGCAGGACCTCGAAGCGGACGCTGACGGAGGTGGTCACCGGGCTGTTGCGCGACCGCATCCTCGGCGGGGAGTTCCCGCCGGGAACCCAAATGAACGAAGTCGAGCTCGCGGCGTACTTCGAGGTCTCTCGCGGCCCGTTGCGCGAGGCGATGCAGCGTCTGGTGCAGGAAGGCCTGCTGGTCAGCTACCCCCGCCAAGGGGTCTTCGTCCCCACCTTGACCAGAGAGGACCTGGAGGACATCTTCGTCGCCCGCCAAGCGATCGAGCGGGAGGCGCTGCGCCGGGTCACCGCCCGAGGGGTTTCCGCGGGCCTGGTCGCCGACCTCGAGATGATCGTCGCGCGTATGAAGGACGCCGTCGGCCGCGCGGACGAGAGCGCGCTGGCCGCCCTGGACCTCGCCTTTCATCGCCGGCTGGTCAGTGCCGCCGGCAGCACCCGGCTGGATCGGCTGTACGGACTCATCGCCAACGAGATGCAGCTGTGTTTCCGGATGATCGTCGACAGCTACAGCGATCGTTCCGTGCTACCGGCCGAGCACGAGCAACTGCTGCACGTCATCGCCAGCGGTGACAGAGTCGCCGCCAAGGCACTTCTGGACCGTCACTTCGCCGAGGTCGGCGAGCTCCAGCCGACGTCATCGGACCAACCGCTCAAGCACCGCCTTCACCCTCACTCGCATCGCCACCAAGATCCGTCGGCGTTTCATGAACATGCCGACGGCTACCGCCACGGCGACGACCAAGCAGCCCCACCACACCCCCGGGAGCAACCATGAGCGCGCGCCTGGAGGTCCGTGACCTGACCGTTCACGCTGGGCGGCCCGGACAGGCCTCACCCATCCTCGACCGCATCAGCCTGACCCTCGATCCCGGCGAGGTGCTGGCCGTGGTCGGTGAATCAGGGTCAGGCAAGAGCATGACCGCCCACTCGGTGCTGCGCATGCTGCCGGCCGGGTTGCACATGCACGCCGAGGGCCTGCGGCTGGGCGACGTGGACCTGCTCGCCGCCTCCTCACGGGCGTTGGATGGCGTTCGCGGCCGACGTATCTCCATGCTCTACCAGCAGCCCAAGCGCATGCTCGACCCGACGGCGACGGTCGGCAGCCAGGTCGCCGAGCCGCTGCGCCGGCATCTCGGCATGAGCCGACAGGCCGCCCGCCGCCGGGCCGTGGAGTTGCTCGCCGCGGTCGGGATCCCCGATCCCGACCGCCGGGCCGGTGACCATCCACACCAGATGTCCGGCGGCATGGCTCAGCGCGTCATGATCGCCATGGCGCTGGCCGCCCACCCGGACGTCCTCATCGCCGACGAACCCACCACCGCCCTTGACGTCACCGTCGAAGCGCAGATCCTGCGGCTGATCGCCGCCATGCAGGTCGAGACCGGAATGTCGGTCCTGTTCATCTCCCACGACGTCACCACCGTCGCCTCCATCGCCGACCGCATCGCCGTCATGTACGCGGGCCGCATCGTCGAGGACGGACCGGCCGCCGAGGTCATCACCGCCGCCGAGCACCCTTATACCCAGGCGTTGTTGCGCTGCTCCACCCTGCAGACCGACGACACCGGCCATCTGCACACCATCCCCGGCAACGCCGCCTCGGCACGCGCCGTCAGTCACGGCTGCCGCTTCCGCCCACGCTGCGCCGTTGCGGCCGGCGACGGGGAACTGGGCACCCACTGTGACAGCGAGGAACCCGATCTCGCCGGCTGCGGCACCCGTCGCAATTCACGATGCTGGGTCACCATCGAGCCCCGACGACAGGTGCCGGCATGAACGACGCTCCGCAGAACTCCGACATCGCTGTCATCGACCACGTGACCAAGCACTATCCCTTGTCTCGGAACGGGTTCGGGCGTCGGCTGCACGTGCACTCCGTCGACGACGTGTCCCTGCGCATCCATGCGGGGGAGGTACTGGGGCTGGTCGGTGAGTCCGGCTCAGGCAAGAGCACTCTGGCTCGGCTCCTGCTCGGCCTCGTACCAGCCGACTCCGGACTGATCGACGTCGATGGACTGAGGGTCGGCAAACTGCGCGGCGCCCAACTGCGTCAGCTGCGCAGGTCGGCGCAGCTGGTCTTCCAGGACCCGCACTCCGCGCTGGACCCGCGGATGACGCTGCAGGAATCACTGCTCGCCCCACTGCAGCAACACCACATCGGCACGCCGCAGGAACGCCTGCGGCGGGTCGCCACCGCGCTGACGGAGGTCGGGCTGGACCACAGCTTCCTGGAGCGCCGGCCGGGCGACTGCTCCGGAGGGCAACTGCAGCGGGTGGTCATCGCCAGAGCCCTCCTGCTGGAACCCAAGCTGCTCGTCTGCGACGAGCCCGTGTCAGCCCTGGACGCCTCGGTGCAGGCGACCATCCTGAACCTGCTGGTCGATCTGCGTCGCTCACGGGGGCTGAGCATGCTGTTCATCTCCCACGACCTGAGGGTGGTCAAGTTTCTCGCCGACCGGGTGGCGGTTCTCTACCTCGGGCAGATCGTGGAGATGGCCACGCACGACGACATCTTCACGGGCGCCCTGCATCCCTACACCCTGGCACTGTTGCATTCCAGTCAGGGGCACCGCATCGACGCCGGCGCGCCGGACCAGCTGAAGGGCGAACCACCCAGCCCCGTCTCCCCGCCTCCCGGCTGCCGCTTCAACACCCGCTGTCCGCTGGCCACCGACCATTGCCGCACCGTGCAACCCGACCTCGTCGACGCCGGAAACGGCCACCACGTCCGCTGTCACCGCTCCGCGGAGAGCAGAAGCCGCCTGGTCGTTGAGGAGATCCCCGCATGAGCCTTATGACCGCACGCACCGCCGCAGCGGGCGGGCCGCCCGCCGCCACCCGCTGGACTCCACCCGGTAAGGCGTTCGCCGGCGGACGCTGGCAGGAAACGGAACGGCACACCGCCGTCATCGACCCCGAAACCGGCGCTTTCCTCGGCGAGGTCGCCGACAGCACCTCTGCAGAAGTACGCACGGCCGTCGACGCGCTTGTGGACACCTTTCGGACCATCACCGCCGCCGACCGGGCCGACTGGCCGCTGTGGCAACGCCGGGAGACCCTGCACCGCGCCGCCGAACTCCTGAGGCAGGAGGCCGGACGGTTCACCGCCATCGTGAGCTCCGAGGGATGCAAGACGATCAGGGATGCCCGCCGGGAGGTGGCCCGAGCGGCGGAGACCCTACAGCTGTCCGCCGGAGCGGGACACGCCCTGCAGGGCACCAGCGTGCCGTTCGAGGACACCTCCCGTGGCGCGGACCGGCTCGGGTGGAGCAGCAGGGAACCGCTCGGGGTCGTCGCCGCCATCACCCCGTTCAACGACCCCCTGAACCTCGTGGCGCACAAGGTCGGCCCGGCGCTGCTGTCCGGCAACGTCATCGCGGTCAAGCCGCACGAGGCAACGCCGCTGTCCGCACTCGCCCTTGCCGAGCTGCTCCTGGAGGCAGGCGTTCCCGGCGACCGGATCGCCGTGCTACCAGGCGGCCCGACCGCCGGGCGGGAGCTGGTGTCGCACCCCGGCGTCGACGTCGTCTCCTTCACCGGTGGGGTCCGCACCGCTGACGAGGTCGCCCGCCTGGCCGGCGCCCGAACACTGCTGATGGAGCTGGGCGGATCCAACGCCGTCATCGTCGACCACGGCGTGGACCTGATGGCGGCCGCGCAGGCCATAGCTGAAGGGGCGTTCGGGTGCGCGGGACAGAACTGCCTATCGGTGCAGCGCGTCTACGTGGTCGCTCAGCACTACGACGAACTGCTCAGCCACTTGATCCATACGACCGCTCACCTGAGTGTCGGCAGCAAACATGACGAGACCACCGATGTCGGGCCGCTGATCGACGAGGCAGCCGCGCGCCGCGTGGAGCACCGGGTCGAGGAGGCCGTCGCCCGCGGTGCGGTCGTACGCGCGGGAGCGGTCCGTCAGGATGCCACGTACCAGCCGACCATCCTCACCGACCTCGCCCCTGACGATCCCATCGTCACCGATGAAATCTTCGGCCCCGTGGTCAGCGTGCTGCCCGTGGCTGGACTCGACGACGCCGTGCACCAGGCCAACCGCGCCGCCACTGGCCTGCAGGCCGGGGTTTTCACCCGCGACACCACCACAGCCCTGCGCACGGCCCGCCGTCTGCGGGCCGGCGCAGTAATGATCAACGACACGTCCGACTTCCGGATCGACGCCATGCCGTTCGGCGGTTTTCACCGCAGCGGCATCGGCCGGGAAGGCGTCACCAGCGCCGTCGTGGCGATGACCGCACCCAAGGTCATTGCAGCCCGGCTGACGTCCATCAGCTGAGCTCCCTCACCGGCAACTACTCATCCGCTGCCCATCCGACCGGGACAAACGTACGTCAACCGGTCATGTCGTGGTGCCCATTTCCCTTGCTCCCCCCAACGACGTTCAGAAGGAACACCAGCATGGCACGCACCTTGAAAACCCTCGCCGGCATGTCGACAGCCCTTGTCGTGCTCGCCGGCTGCTCGTTCGACTCCGGGAGTCCCGACGCCACCGCGAACGCCAGCTCCAAGCTGATCATCGCCGACCTCTGGGCGCCCGACTCCGGGTACGCCCTGGAGACCGACGACGCCTTCACCCTCACCCGCGCCGGCTGCCTGGAGACGTTGGTGGCCGTGGACAAGAACAACCAGCCTCAGCCCGCCCTGGCGACGGAATGGAAGCAGACGGCACCCAAGTCCTGGACGTTCACCATCCGTGAGACCAAGTTCCAGAACGGCACCGCGCTCACCGCCAAGGTCGTTGCCGACGATCTCAACCGGCTGCTGAAGGCCACGGCGCCGCCACGCAGCTTCGCCCCCAGCGTCATCTCCGCGGTCACCGCCGTCGACGACCGGACCGTACGGATCGACACGCCCGAGGAGGACCTTTTCCTGCCGCTACGGGTCAGCGTCCCCAATACCGGGATCCTCGCCCCTGAGGCCTTCTCCGGCACCACCACGAACCCGGTCGGCACCTGCACCGGACCGTTCAAGATCACCAACATCGGAACCGGCCAGTCACTGTCGCTCACCGCCAACGGCGACTACTGGGGCGGGGACGTCGCCCTCGACAGCGCCGAAATCCGCTACGCCGAGAGCGGCTCCACCCGCGCCACCCAGCTGCGTGCCGGTGAGGTCTCGGTGGCCGCCAACCTCCCCGTCACCACCCTTACCACCCTGAAGGGCGACAACAACATCACCCTGCAGCAGGTTGCGCTGCCCCGCACCACCGGCCTGTACCTCAACACCCGCAAAGCCCCTTTCGACAACGTCGAGGCGCGCCGCGCGATCCAGAAGGCCATCGGGCTCGACGCCATCGTCAAGTCGGTCTACGAGGGCACCGCCACCGCGGCGGCCGGGCCGTTCACTCCCGACGAGCCCTGGACGCCGGCCGGACTGCAGCCTGTGCAGGGAAGCGCCGCAGCCGCCAAGGCCGCCATGGCCGAGGCCGGTATCGACCCCGGCTCCCTCGGCTTCGAGCTCATCGCCTACTCCGACCGGCCCGAGTTCGCCGACCTCGCCCAGGTGATCCAGGCGCAGCTGGCCGAGGCCGGCATAACCGTGAAGATCCGCACCGGGGACTACGCCTCGGTCGAGGACGACCTCATGAGCGGCAACTTCCAGGCAACCTTGCTGTCCCGCAACCACCTCATCGACCTGCCCGAGCCCATCAGCGTTCTGCGCTCGGACGAAACGTGCAAGGGCAGCTTCAACCTCGCCGGATACTGCAACTCGAAGGTCGACGCGCTCGTCAAGGAGGCCGGGAGCACGGCGGACTCGACCAAGCGCCACGCCCTCTACGGTCAGATCGCCACCCAGCTGGCCACCGACGTGGCCTTCATCCCGCTCGTCCACGAGAGCCTCACCATGGGCGTCGCGGACACCGTCCAAGGCCTGCCGACCGACCCGCTGGAGCGAACCCTGCTCACGAAGGACACGAAGCTGTCGTGACCAAGGCTCTCCCAGAACACACCGGCACCCGGACGACACGGCGCTACGTCGTCGACGCCGTCCCGGGTGACGGCATCGGCACCGAGGTCGTCCCCGCCGCCGTGCGCTGCGTCGACCACCTGGCCACGACCTTCGGGTTCACCATCGAGTGGCGCGACCGCGCGTGGGGGTGCGACCACCACCGAGAGCACGGGCGTATGATGCCCGTCGACGGCCTCGAAAAGCTGGCCTCCGCCGACGCCATCCTGCTGGGCGCCGTCGGAGCGCCGGACATCCCCGATGACATCACCCTGTGGGGTCTGCTCATCCCCATCCGCCGGGAGTTCGTGCAGTACATCAACCTCCGGCCGGTCCGATCGCTGCCCGGAATCGGCTCCCCGTTGCGCTCGAACGCCCCGATCGATCTGATCGTCGTACGCGAGAACGTCGAAGGCGAATACAGCGAGGTCGGCGGCCGGGTCAACCGCGGTCGGCCCGGCGAGTTCGCCGTCCAGGAGGCGGTGTTCACCCGGGCCGGCGTCGAGCGGGTCGCACGCTTCGCCTCCGACCTGGCCAGGCAACGCTCGGGCCGGCTGATCTCGGCGACGAAGTCGAACGGCATCATTCACACGATGCCGTTCTGGGACGAGGTGGTGGCCGAGGCGGTCGACGGCAGCGGGGTGAAGCTGGAGAAGGTCCTCATCGACGCCCTGGCCGCACGCCTCGTGCATCGGCCGGAGAGCGTCGACGTCATTGTCGCCTCCAACCTGTTCGGCGACATCCTCTCCGACCTCGCCGGTGCCCTGGCCGGGTCGATCGGAGTGGCGCCCAGCGCCAACCTCGACCCCACCAAGACGTACCCGTCGATGTTCGAGCCGGTGCACGGATCGGCACCCGACATCGCCGGCATGGGCATCGCCAATCCGGTCGGCACCCTCTGGGCTGCATCCATGATGCTGGATCATCTCGGCGAAGCCGCCGCCGCGGCCAGTCTCGTGTCCGCCTTCGAGCACGTCCTCCGTACGGGGACCGCCACACCCGATGTCGGCGGCACAGCGAGCACCGAGCAGTTCACAACCGCTGTCGTCCACGCCCTCGCCGAGGGAACATCGTGAGCACGCGCCCGCGATCCGAGGCCCGGCCGAATCCACTGGACGCGACCGCCGTCCGGCGTCATCTGCACCGGCGGCCCGAGATCGGCTTCCTCGAGATCGAGACCGCAGATCTTGCCTGGAGCCTCCTCTCCGACCTGGGCTGGCGGCGCCGCGGCGGCCGCGAACTCGTCGACGTGCACGATCACCCTGGTATGCCGAGCCGCGACGAGCTCGACGCTGCCGTCCAGCGGGCCGCCGCGCAGGGTGTGCCAGCCGCGTCGGTACACCGTTTCCGTGACGGAAACACCGCCTTCGTCGCGGAGCTGCAAGGCACTCGCCCGGGTCCGCTGGTCGGCCTGCGGGTGGACATGGACGCCCTGCCGATCCAGGAGAGCCGCTCCGGCAGCCACCACCCCGCGGCCCAGGGTTTCGGCTCGGACATCGATGGCGCGATGCACGCCTGCGGGCACGACGGGCACATGGCCATCGCGCTGCGGGCAGCAGCCCTGCTGTCTGACAAACAGTTCCCCGGCACCGTACGGCTGCTGTTCCAGCCCGCCGAGGAGGGTGTCCGCGGCGCTGCTCCCATGGTGGCCGCCGGGCTTGTCGACGACGTCGACGTCCTGCTGACCGTCCACCTCGGCTTCGGCACCCCGGATGGATGCGTCGCGGCCGCGACCGAGCTGTACGGGACCTCGAAACTGCGCGCGGAGTTCACCGGGATCGCCGCCCACGCCAGCGGAGCGCCCGAACAGGGCCGCAGTGCCCTGCTGGCGGCGGCGTCCGCCGTTCTGGGCCTGCACGCTCTGCCCCGCTACGCGACGGCGACGACCCGCGTCAACGTTGGGACGCTGCACGCGCCCGGCGCGGCGAACATCGTCAACGCGTGTGCCGTCCTCGGCGCAGAGGTCCGGGCCGACGCCGCCGCCGAGCACGACGACCTGGAGCAGCGCGCCCGCGACGTCCTCCACGGCGCGGCCGCCATGCACGGTGTCACTGTGGACATCGCCAGAACCGGCTGGGCAACCAGCGCGAGCACCGACGGCGCGATCCTCAGCAGGATCGAAAGCCTCGCCCCGAGGTGCGGCCTGCGTCTGCTGCCACCGCGTCCCCTACGCGCGAGCGATGACGCGACGCTGTTCATGCGGCGCGTCCAGGAATGCGGCGGACTCGCCGGATACCTTCTCGTGGGTGCCGGAACATATGGACCGCATCATTCGCCGACCTTCGACCTGAACGAGGCTGCGCTGGCCCCGGCCGCTGATCTCCTTGCCGCGCTCATCCGATCCTGAGGTCTCCCAAGGCCGGGTAGTCAGCGCCGGGTCGCGGCCTCATCTGCCGCCGAACGTTCCCATAGCAATGCCATGCCCGCCTCCGATCCCGGCGACCACCCCGCAAACTCTGACCGGAGCCGCGGTCTTTTCCGCGATCGTCAGACCACGGCGTGGCTTGAGCTGCACCGGGACCAGGCCCATCTGACGCATGAGCTTGCGAACGAGTTCATCGTCCACCTCGACGCCGACGCGCCTGAGCTCCGCATGGGCGCGGCGATGCCCGTAAATCCTGCCGGATTCGGCGAACACAAACCCGACCAAGGGCTTGAGATCCTCGCGCCGTTGCTCGGTCGCCGACATCGGGCGCTTCTCCCAGTCGTAGTATCCGGATTTCGACACGCCGAGCAGGCTACATCAGGATGATCTCGAAGTTGGCCTTCTAGGCGAGAATGAGTTCGTACTTCTCGCTTACGGGAGTTTTTTCGCAAAGAAGGCCGCGGCTTTTTTCAGAAAAGCGTTCTCCTGCTCAAGTTCCTGAACGCGCCGTTCCATCTCCTGGAGCCTGGCGCGGTCGATGGCGGCGCGGCCCTCATCGGTGGTACCAGAGTTCTTCGACTTCTCCGCTTTCACCCCATTGCGAACCGTCTCAGCCACCAGCCCGAAATCACGGCAACCTCTGCAGGTGTCTTCCCGCCTTCGATGACGACCCGCACGACTTTGGCCCGCAACTTGGGCGGATATATTCTCGGCTTCTTGCCACGTGCTTCCTTCCCGGACTATCTCTGACCCTACTTGGGTCCGAGTCCGGAAGGTTCGGGGCACCTCACACGAAGTGCTCGGCCACGTACGTGGACGGGAACGGCCAGACCAAACCGCTGGGGGACGGCCGCGAAGCCACCGTGGCGCAATGGCGCGACGGCGGTGACTTCGAGATCACCTTGGATGTGCCGTGGGACGGCCTCAATCACCCCGACAATATGGGCACCTGCAGTATCTTCCCGTCGATCAAGTACACCAACAACCCGGAGCTGCCGGACAACTACCAGACGCTGAACCCGATGCGGGACGGCAAGCGGTGGGACCAGTACTTCATCTGCGACAGCGCCACCTGGATCACCGCGTACAGCGGCGGGTGCGTGGTCGGCACCATCAGGCCTGTCTTCATCCTCGACGGCAACGAAGCGAAGGTGCGGGAGACGGTCTCCCACCTGGAGAGGGCCCTCTACAGCCCCAACCTCACCGATCCGGATCCCTACCCCGGGAAATGGATCCCCGGGCCGCTTCGACTGGAAGAACCCAGGATGCGAGCGGAAGGTGGGCAGGATCGACGGATGCCTCCACCGGACCCTGGACAGAAC
Organism: Nonomuraea turcica; assembly: GCF_030718205.1. Lineage (GTDB taxonomy): Bacteria > Actinomycetota > Actinomycetes > Streptosporangiales > Streptosporangiaceae > Nonomuraea. Next base: position 31,612 of record NZ_JAUZQF010000048.1, on the reverse strand, counting down.
CGTGATCGACCGGAACAGGAGCATCGCGATCCCTGCATGCCGCAAGATTAAGCCGGGATACGTCACCTGCTCGCAGGCGATCGGGTCGTCCAACCGGGCACGGCTGACGGCCAGAAGGCCAGGGCGAGCATGGCGGTGGTGACATGCCGGTGCCAGCCGGCCCAGGTGCGGACCTGGTAGTCGGTCAGGCCGAGCAGATCCTTGCCGGTCTCGTTGTTCTCCTCAATGTGCCACCGATGATGCCCATCTATCCGTATTGGCCTCTAGTGTGACGCTGCCACCTGCGGCGATACTCAGAAGGAGAAGATCGTGCACCGCGCCAACGAGCTGGGCCTGGCCGGCGCCGTATCCCTGGCGGTCGCGATCACCGCCGCGATGGCTCTGGTGGCCGAGGTCGTGCTCGGCAATTGGCTCGCCATCGTGTTCGGCGCCGCGGCGGCACTGGCCACCTGCTGGCTGTGGCTCCTGCAGCCGATCATCGACCTGCGCCGCCAAGCAACGGCCAACCCACCGCAGGCAACAGATGGCGCGGACTAACGAGCCGAGCGCGAATCCCCGGCGCCAAGAGCCGGCCGAACACGAACGCCCGCTACGGGAACAACCCCACGGACGGAGGTTCCCACCCATGACCAGTACCGAGTGGAAGAACACAGCGATGCGCGACAACCCCCGCGCAGCAGCTGGTCGGCTTGGCGGGGGCGGTGGGGGGCGGTGCGGGGGCAGTGTGGGGTCGCGACGGAGGGACAGGCGGAGCCGGGAGTGGCCGTCCGGGTGGTGGCACACCTCGAGGTCACGGCGGATCTGACCGAGTGGCCAGGTCGGTGACCTCGCCGGTGGCGCTGGTGGCCGCCAGCGCGGTGGCGAACAGAATGAGCTGGTTGAGCACCTTGAGGAAGAGCAGCATCGCCACCGCTCCGGTGACGACCTGGTAGGCGGGGTTGGCGGCGGTGAGATTGAGCAAGGCTTGGCCGAGGGACTTGAGGATCTCCAGGCCGATCGTGATGACGAGCGCCGGCCCGATCACCCGGCGCAGCGGTAATCGCAGCCGTGGCGGCGCGGTCAGCAGCGCCATGGCCAGCAAGGTATTTACCCCGATTCCCAGCACGAACGCAGCCACCGACAGCACCCACCGGGCAGGGGTGGCCTCCACACCCACGGTGTTCACCGCAAGCCAGGTCAGCACCCACTCGGCGGCGAAGGCGACGGTGAGCGACAGGGAGAGCAGCACCCCGAGCCCAGCCACCACGCCCAGGTCGATGATCTGACGCAGGAAGAAGTTGCCCGGGTACTCCTCGAGCCGCCAGATCGCCCTGGTCGCCGAGCGCAGCGTGTCCATCCAGAACAAGCCCGTCAGCGGCAGCACCACGCAGGCCACCAGCCCGGCCGTTCCCCCGGCATTGCGAAGCGCTTGGACGTCCAGGCGCGGGAAGGTGTCGCTCAGGTAGCGCTGCACCTCGGCCAGCGCCGCCGGATAGTCCAGGATGCGGCCGAGGATGGCGAACCCCAGCAGGACCAAGGCGAAGGTGGCGAAGAAGGCGTAGTAGGTGAGGGCGGCCGCCAGCCGGCCGGCGTCGGCCTTGTCGTAGCGGATCAGGGCGCGCACCATGTGATCCAACCAGCCGTGCCGGCTCCTCGCTCGCTTCCAGCCTGTCGCCATCCGGCCGGCCCAGCGCCGGGCGGCGCTCATGGCCGGGGCCGGTACGTCGGCAGAATGCGGCCGTGAGCGCGCGCCGCGGTCGTTTCACAGAAGATGGCTCACCGTGCCGTCGTGAAAAGGTTGGTAGGGCGGAATGACCCCTACCCGTGACGCACCTTTTATCTCTCCAACATTTCCCTGGCTTGAATCCTGAAAGCGTGCCTATCTCCGGCCGGTGGGGAAGGTTCCGTGCATGGATCCACCTCAGGAGCGCCTTTTGCGGTTAGTGCCTGCGACCTTGGCGAGGATGGCCGCGTGGTGCGCGTGTCTGATCGTCATCGGCATCGTGGCCAACTACGTGTTCGGCTTCGTGGCGACGATGCGCATCCTCGCCCTGCCGGTGGCGGTCGCCCTGCTGCTGACCGCGCTGCTGTTCCCGCTCACCCGACGCCTGCGCGCGTCGGGCCTGAGGGCGATCTACGCCACCTGAATCACCATGCTCGTCGCCCTCGCCGTGCTGAGCGGGACGGGCTGGATCATCGGCGTCCGGGCCAACGCGGAGTTCCCCGGCTTGGTGACACAGGTCAGGCAGACGGCCAAGACGGTGGAGGACTGGCTCTACACCGGCCCTTTGCACCTGGAGCCCATCCAGCTCAGCCGCTGGGTGGACGAGATCGCCAAGTTCGTCACCGAGCGGCAGCAGCAGATCACCTCGACGGTTCTCGCGGGCACCGTGGTGGTGATTGAGGTCCTGGCCTCGATCGTGCTCCTGCTGTTCGTGACGTTCTTCCTGCTCAAGGATGGCGACCGGATCTGGTCCTGGTTCCTCAAGGGGTTCGGCCCGAGAGCGCCGCGGGTCGACCGGGCCGGGCGGACTGCCTGGGCCACACTGTCCCACTACGTGCAGGGCACGGTGGCCGTGGCCGCGGTGCACGGCGTGCTCATGGGTCTGGTGCTGGCCGTCATGGGCGTCCCGCTCTGGGCGGCACTCGCCGTACTGATCTTCCTGGCTAGCTTCATCCCGATCGTCGGCATCCTGTTCGCCGGCGCGGTCGCGACGCTGGTCACGCTCGGCGCGAAGGGCCCGATCTACGCGCTGATCTTCATCGGCATCCTGATCGTCGAGCAGCAACTGGAGAATCACGTGCTCCAGCCGCTGATAGTCGGCCGGGTGCTGCACTTCCACCCGCTGGCGATCATCCTCGTGCTGGCCGTCGGCGGCATCCTGGCCGGGATCGCGGGCGCGGTCGTGGCCGTGCCGATCACCGCCGTCCTCTACCGGGCCGTGCCCGAGCTCTTCAAGGACGATCCGATCCCCCTCCCGGCGGGACCGGCCCCAGAACCACCGGCCCCAGAACCGCCGGCGCAGGCCGTACCTCCTGGGAAGGAACCCGAGCAGAAGGACTGACGGGCTTGGAGGCGAGCGCAGGCGCGCTCGAACTGGACTTGTCAAGTGTGGCTCCTGCAGCCGATCATCGACCTGCACCGTCAAGCAACGGCCAACCCACCGCAGGCAACAGATGGCGCGGACCAACGAGCCGAGCGCCGGTGAATCGGCCACGTCTGACCTACCGATCGCGATCGGACCGCGCTCATGGCGAGGGCCGACGTGTCACCGTAAGGCCGTGCGCGCAGCCGAGCGCAGCGGAGGGATCCATCCCGCGCGGGATGCGGTCGGTTGGGGTGCAGCTGAGCCACTGGTCGATGAGCCGGCCCAGCTGTTCAGGCACGTCCGGGGTGAGGTGGTCGGCGCGTTCGGGGCGGGTGCCGGCTTGCATCAGGTGGCGGACCTGCAGCAGGTCGGCGTCGGTGCCGACGGCGGTTTCGAGCTCGCGTCGCAGCGGCGCCAGGCCGGTCAGCAGCCAGTAGGCCAGGGCGCCGACGCCGTACAGGTCGGACAGCGTGCTGGGTGCGGCGCCGGTGACGCCGAGCTGCTCGGGGCTGGCGAACCACTTGGTGCCGCCGGGGACACCGTGGAGACGCTCTTGCCCGCCTGGTGCAACTGGGACATGCCCCAGTCGATGATCCTGATGTTGGCGGGGCCGTCCAGCACGATGTTCTGCGGCTTGATGTCCGGGTGGATGATGCCGCTCGCGGCGGCGGCCTGCAGCCCGGCCAGCACCTGATCCAGGACCTGCAGGCTCCGCTTCAGCGAGACGCCGGCGCTTGCCCGCTGCTGGAGGTGGAGGCTGCCCGGCTGATAGAGGGGGGAGATGAGGTAGACCGCCTGGGATCTGCGGTCTCGGCCGGAGTCGAGGATCTGCCCGATGTGCCGGTGGTGCAGGCGCATGCTCCGTACTTCCCGCAGGGAACGTGCGGAATCGCTGGGGGTCGCTGGTGGCCTGGTGGAACGCCTTGGCCACGACGGTGGTGGCGGGATCAGCGAGCTCGTAGGCCTGGTACAGGGCGGCCATGGCGCTGGCGTCGGCGTTGAGGGGTGCGTAGATCCGCCAGCGGCCGTTGAGCACCATGATCGGCACAGGGCCGTCGGCAAGTGCAGGCGCCGGCTGCGTGACCTGGCCCGCCTGGGCCTGCCGCCGGGGCAGGTGCCGGCTTTGAGCGCGCTGTAGCTCGGCCGAGGCGATGATCTGCGTTAAGGCGATGATCTGCGCCGAGGCGGTGATCTGCGCCGAGGCGGTGATCTGCGCCGAGGCGGTGATCTGCGCCGAGGCGGTGATCTGCGCCGAGGCGGTGATCTGCTCGGCGTCGGTGCGAGACTGGCCGAGGATCGCGGCGGTCTGGATCTGGGCTTCTCCCAGCACCTGATGCCGTAGCCGATCTAGCTCAGCTGTTGCCTCAGCGGGAAGACAAGGGCGTGGCCCGGCGGTTGTCCTGCTGGCAGCGGCGGCGAGACCAGACATGTGCGCACGACGTCTCAGCGCGCTGCCGCGGAGCCGAACCCGACCCTGCCCGTACCCGTGCTCGCACGCCTGCCGGAGTCTCTGCCCGGGGTGGTGCCATACATCGGGAAGCTGCGGTCCAGGCCGGTGAGGCGCAGCACCCTGGTCAGGTGTGGACGGGGGGCGGCCAGGCCGAGGGTGATGTCCAGGGATCTGGCCCGGTGCTGGACGCCGACCACGGCGCCCAGTCCGGCGGCGTCGCAGAACGACACACCGGACAGGTCGAGGATGAGCAGGTTGGTGCTGTGCCGCAACGCTCGCAGCAGGCGTTCGCGCACCGCCTCGCCGGTGCCGATGTCCAGCTCGCCGCACAGGCGAACGACGGTGGCGGTGGCAGGGATGAGCCACAGACCTGCCCCGGAGCGGGGATGGAGGGTCGTCATGAGTTGCTCCGATCCTGCAGGTGAAGACCTGCCGTCTGGTGCCAGCCGGTGAGCTCGAGCAGGCGTCGCACCTGCGGGGAGGGCGAGCGCAACGTCAGAACGTGGCCGCCGCGCAGACCGGCGGCGGCGGTGACCAGGGCGCGCAGTCCGCCGACGTCGCAGAACACCAGGCCGCTGAGATCGACGCAGAAGCTGCCACCACCCGCCATCGAAGCCAGCGCACCAGTCAGGGCGAGCAGCGTGGCGCGGTCGAGCTCACCTTCAATCCGCAGACCCGCGCGATCGACGAGCGGCGTGATGCGCAAGAGCCGGTCGGCAACCGTGCCAGGTGTGAGAGCGCCGACCGTGTCCGCGGTGTTCATGCTGGCTCCTACGGGCGGGGGCGTGCGGGCTAAGGTGGGCGCGGGTGTGAGGCGGTCATGAACACGATGCGCTGGGCCGGCGTGAACGGAGCAGTTTAGTGCGGTGACCTGATCGTCTAGCGGGCTCGACCAGGTGGAAAGCGGCAATCTCCACCAGGCTTATCATCAGCCGTGATCACCGGGCTGACGCTGGCGTGGTGATCAGGGCGGTTCTGTCGGCTGCATCGCTCGTGGCGTGTTGCGGGAATGGGGCGCTCTGCTGTTGACCGCAGCCGGTGTCTGGCGCAGAGCTCGGCTGGCGGTGGGCGCGACGGGATCGGACAACACTCAGAGCTCAAGGACGGCAAGGTGAATGGCGTTGAATGCTCGATTTCCGCGGCGGCCGGATCCGAACGATGGCGTGGATCAGGCCCTGGCCGACGTCTTGAAGGCGATCGGCACATCCTCGCGTACGCTCGTCCTTCAGAACGCGGCGGGCATGGCCTGCCGCGGTGACCGGCAGCGGCTGGCCGTCTGTCTGGAGGCGATGACGCCTGGTCAGCTCTTTGAGGTGGCCGCTGCCGCGCGGTTGCTCAGTGCCGCGGCCGACCAGGAGCTCGCCAGGAGGGACCCGTAGCGGTGTGCAGTCCCCCTGCCAGAACGCGTGATCAGGATGCGTGGTCGCCGCGGGCGGGCTGTCGGGTCTGCCCGCCTTCGTTGTCCCAGTCGGACAGGCTCAGCTCCTGCTCGGTGGTGGCGTCGGCGGGGCGGTGTTGGCCTGCGGTGGCGAGGATGTCGCCGGGACGGGTACGGCCCCTGGAATCTGCCCGGCATCGGGTGGCTATGGCGAGCGCTTTGTGAGCGGCGGCTGTGGTGTCGGGTGGGATGACGAGCAGGTTGAGGTGCTCGATACCCGGGATGATCAGGTTGATCACGTGGGGGTCGATGGTGCGGAACCAGCCCACTTTGACGTGACGCCCGGGGGCGGCGATGTGGTGCGGGATGTTGTCCCAGGTGTCGATGTGCAGGCCCACGCGCAGGACCCGTCGGTTCAGCCGCTGGTCTATGGCGGTGATCAGGGCGGGCAGTTCCGCGCCGGTGTCGTAGGTGGCGGGCCACCACGCGCCGTCCACGGCGCCTCGGCGTGTGAGGCGGGATCCAGGCTGAGCCGTACCTTCTCAGGGCCGGTCATGGGAAGGCTCGCGGCGTCGTGCGGCCAGGCGTGCCGGGGTCGGCCAGCGTACGTCGTGGATCCAGCCGAGTTTTTCCAGCAGCCGGATCAGCCGGGCGGAGATGTCGATCTGGCCGGGCAGCACGCCGTGGCGGGCGCAGGTGGGGTCGGCGTGGTGGCCGTTGTGCCAGCTCTCGCCGAACGACAGGATCGCCAGCGGCCAGAAGTTCGCGGCCCGGTCACCGGCGCGGGTTTTCAGCGGCCGCTCACCGAAGACGTGGCAGATGGAGTTGATCGACCAGGTGACGTGGTGCAGCATCGCGATGCGTACCAGGGCGCCCCAGAAGAACGCGGTCAGCGCGCCGTGCCAGGTGCCCGTGGCCAGCAGGCCGATCGCGGGCGGCAGCAGCAGCGAGGCCGCGACCAGTGGCAGGAACAGCCGGTCCACCCGGCCGATGCCGGCGTCGGCGAGCAGGTCCTTGGCGAAGCGCCGCCGGTTGGTGAGGTCGCGTCCGAACATCCAGCCGACATGCGCGAACAGCAGCCCTTTGGCCAGGCCGCGTACGCTGTGCCCGTAACGCCAGGGCGAGTGCGGATCGCCGTCGCGGTCGGCGAAGGCATGATGGCGCCGGTGGTCGGCCACCCACTGGATGACCGAGCCCTGCACGGCCAGGGACCCGGCCACGGCCACGACGATCCGCAGCCACCGGCCCGCCTTGAACGCGCCATGGGTGAGATAGCGGTGGAAGCCCACCGTGACGCCGAGTCCGGTGAGGACGTAAGCCGTGGCGGCGATCGCCACGTCGACCCAGCTCAGCCCCCACCCCCAGGCCACCGGCACGGCGGCGGCCAGTGCCGCGAACGGCACCAGCACGAACACCCACAACGCGACCACCGCCGCGACCGGTTTACGCCCGTCGATGATCGGCGCCGCGCCGATCCGCTCCCGATCGACGATGCCTGCACCTGTCGAAGCCATGCCAGTTCCCCCGTCACACGTGCAGCAGTGTCCTTTCGCCCCCTGGAACCAGTCCGCCTGCCCACGCCTTCAGCGCTCACTCTCCCCTTGGGCTGTTCTTGGGATTACCAGGGTGATCTGGTGGAGAAAGCCCTGACGCTGGGGGTGCTCGGCGGTCAGCGGTTCTGGCGGCGGCGTCGGCTGGCCAGGCGGCGGAGCTGGGTGATGCGGGCGGTGCCGAGCACCAGGGTGAGCAGGATCCCGCTGATCATGGCGATCAGCATCGCGACCGCGAGCGGCAGCGTGCCGTGCAGGCCGAGGAAGGACACCTGCGTGGGGGTGGTGTTCTGCAACATGAACACGATGAAGGCGACGGACACGAGCGCGGCGGCCCACACGCCCGCCCAGGCCACGCTGGTGCGGGTGACGGGTACCGGCCTGGAGGTCTCGGCGCTGGAGCCCGGGTCCGCGGGGCGCACGGCCGGCGCTGGTGAGCTCTCGCCTTGGGGCACATCGGCTTCAGCCGTTCCAGCGGATGGCCCGGATCTGGTACGGAAGCGGTGCAGGATGTCCATGACAACCCTTTCGGTGAGCCGGCCTGGCAGGCACCTCAAAAGCGGCGGGATGTCGTCGTTTCCGGATACCTCGACTCTACGTCACTCACCTGGCACGCCAAGCGGGCGCTCACCAGAGCGGCCGACCAGGCGGTCAGCGCCGCCAGGTCCTTCTTCGGGCCTGCCGTCATGCCGGATCCCGTCGCAGCAGCCGCACACGCCCCGATGCTCAGGGAGATCCGCCGCGCCCAGTCGTTTGATCCGCTCGGTATTCCCGTCAACGGCTCGCCCCGCGACTTCGACTCGCGTCAGCAACGCGAAGTCCCCACCCCGATCTCTCCTGACGCCTCCGCGCTCGGTGTCGGTGTGAATCCCGGCTGCCGGGCACGCTGCAATGCCGACAGCTCCTTTGCATCCCGCGCGACATGAAGGCTGGCATAAAAAATGCCCGCGCCATGACGCGAGAATATTCTCACACGCCACAGCACAGGTTGAGCTTTTCGCGACGCTCAGCCGGTGATCAGCTCTTGTCGCGAATCACATCGTAGTTGGAGAACTCGATCGGGCCCTCGCACAGTTTGGCCATGTGCGCGTTGAACCGGTCGGTTTCCGGCAGCTTGCTGTTACGCTGGGCCTCCTCATAGGAGGAGAACTCCACGATGGCCACGTAGTGATCGGGGCGATCGCGGTGCTTCGCCACCACCTCGCGTCTTACATAGCGCGTGCCCTTGGTCTGTGTCCGCCACTCGTTCATGAGCGACTCGACTTCCCCGGCGCGTTTGGTGTCGAATTCCAGAATCTGTACGAAGCTCATAAGAGCCTCCCCTTTTCCTTGGCTTGCGTTCCTTATTCAATACCCATCCGAAATAAATAGCAAGGAAATTTCGCACAAATTAGCGAATTCCACTCTCGGCATAAGGTGATGGGAGGATTTGCGCCGGTGAAATCTCCGGCCGATTCTGCGGGCCGGCGGCCCTCAAAGTTCGCGATCCGGCAGGTCAAGACGATCCAGTGGCCCCTCTTGGAAGATCTCGCCCGGCCCTGCCTGAGTCTGGGACGAGGGTCGCTGACACGTGTGCATCGGCCGAGGACGTCGCGCGGTGTTGGGCTCCGGTTCGGGCCCGGGAGACTGTCGGCGATCATCAACGGTCGGCCGGATCCTCGGCGCGAAGGTGCCAGAATTCGGAGGGAGACGGCTACGAGCTCGTTGTCGGGTGAGTTGATGGCGTTCTGGACAGCTCGCCCGCGTTCCGCGCCCGGCCCTGGCAGGGGTCACCAGCTGATCAGCATCCACTCACCGCGAGAGCGAGGAAGTCCGCGAAGCGCCCCGGGATCCCGGTCCATCGCTTTTGTGGCGGTCCGTCGAGACGCGGGATCGAGCCGGACGCGTGTCAGATACTGCGCGTCGGTAACGCGCCCACAGGCTCGCTATCGCCGCAGGTGATGAGACTTACTGGGAATGGACGTTTCCACCGGCTCGCAGATCACCTTGACTGAGCACTGATCAGCCGGCGCAGCTTGCGTCGCTGTCACCATGAGGGGGTCGTGATGACCCTGGACGCAGAAGGAACGAACGCGACCGCGCGCGCCGGTCTGAACGGTCAGGCGCAACGTTGCGATCGCACCGATCTGCTCCCGGCCGTGGAGCCCGGGCTGCTCGAATGTAAGGAATGCCTGGCCCTCGGCCGGACCTGGACGCGGTTGCTGGTGTGCCTGACCTGCGGGTGGGTCGCCTGCAGCGATGATGCGCGCGGCGGCCACGCCAAGGCCCACTACCAGGAAACCGACCACCCGGTGGTCGCCGCCCTGGACCCGGGCTCGACCTGGCGCTGGTGCTACGTGCACCGGCGAACCGTATAGACAAGACAAAAGAGAAATAATGGCTATTTTTGAACGGCCGGTGAAAGATCGGGCTGGACTATGACGGCGCATCCCCATTTCCCGGGGCGGAGGAGCACCCTGCGGCCGGCAGAGCCCAGATGGGGCTGACGGCGGCGATCGTGATCCTGCCGTTCTTCGCGCTCAGCGTCGCGATCGTCCTGGGGTGGGGGCAGGGAGTCGCGCTCACCGATCTGCTGCCGGCGGCGGGTTTGTATGGGGTGACTGGGCTGGGGGTGACGGTCGGGTTCCACCGGCTGCTCACTCACGGCTCCTTCGCCGCGCGGCCATGGCTACGCGTGGCGCTGGCCATCGCCGGGTCGATGGGTTTTCAGGGCAACGTCATCGACTGGGTCGCCGTCCATCGCCGCCATCACGCCTTCACCGACCAGCCGGGCGATCCGCACTCTCCCTACCGGTTCGGCACCGGCCTGCGCGGGCAGCTTCGGGGGCTTGCCCACGCCCACCTGGGCTGGCTGTTCGCCGACGACCGAACGCCGGCCGAACGCTACGCCCCGGACCTGCTGGCCGACCCGGCCATGGTCCGGGTGGCCCGCGCCTTCCCCGCGCTGTGCGCGCTGTCGCTGGCATTGCCGTTCCTGGCCGGCTGGGTGATCATCGGCACCCTGTACGGCGCCCTGACCGCTTTCCTGTGGGCCGGGTTGATCCGCGTCGCGCTGTTGCAGCACGTCACCTATCGAGGCGCGCCAGATCCTCGACCACGTGGGCCGGGCCGGGCAGGCCGCACGCAACGCCGTCGCCTCAGCGCCCACGCTGCGGGCCGACATCATCGACGCCGGCTACGACACCATGCCGCAGATCCTGCGCGAACTCCAGCACGCCCATCCCGACATCACCATCCACCAGGTCGAAGCGGGTACCCCCGAGCAGTACCGGCAACTGGCCGACGGCCGCATGGACATCGCCATCAGACACGCCTCCCAAACCCCGGCCGAGGTGACATCCAAGCTGATCAGGCTCGATCCCCTCGGCGTCCTGGTACCCAATGACCACCGCTTCGCCGACATGACGGACAGCGTCCCCGTCGCCGCCCTCGCCGACGACCTGCTGCTGCTGGGCGAGGAATCCCAGACGCCGGAGCTCAACCAGTTCGTCATGGCGCTGTGCCGGTCGTCAGGGTTCGCGCCCACCATCTACGAGGGAACCGTGGAGAGCACCCGCGCCGCCGCCGACCTCGTACTCCAGCACCGCTGCGTGCACTGCATCCCCTCCTCCTTCCGCACCTCCACCCGGCCGGGCACCACCTGGCGGCCCCTGATCGAACCTGCCACGCACTACCCCTGGTCACTGTTGTGGCACGACGCCAACCCCTCTCCCCACATCGCCACCGTCATCGACAGCGCCCGGCACCTCGCCGAGCGGCTCGGCTGGCTGCAACCCGTCGGCCCGCCCACTGGACCAACCACCCCCAGCGAAGACACCCCGACGGCCACCAGCCACAGTGATGAGCCTGTCTGATGCCCCGGCTCTGAACGCGGTGATCGGTCCTGGAGATGGGGCCTTCCTGGATCGCCTGTTTCCCGTACGCACGGGTGAGTGTTTGGCTCGAGGTGAACGAGTGTGACCGTCGGCGCCGACACCCATGCGGCGGCCGGCCCCCTGCTTCGACCGGTCCGGAAGGCCGATCCCATGCAGACATCGATGCACCGCCAAAGGAGCTCGGCCATGGGCATCATCGCTTGGATCATCCTCGGACTGGTCGCCGGGGCAGTGGCCAGAATGCTGGTCCCCGGCAAGGACCCGCAAGGTTTGATCATTACTTTAGCGCTCGGCATCGGCGGGGCGCTGCTGGGTGGCTTCGTGGCCACCGAGGTGTTGCACGTCTCTGGCATCCAGGGGTTCTTCCACCTGTCCACCTGGCTGTGCGCCATCGTCGGCGCGGCAGCCCTGCTGCTCGGCTACCACCTGATCACCGGCCGGCGTCCGGGCCGCCGAACCGGCCGCTGGGCCGGCCGCCGATGACCCCGCCCAGCACGCCCCGCAACCCATCCCAGAGCTCACGCGCCTGCCGCGGCAGGGGTGGTGCGTGATGCCCATCGCGGGAGCCATCCTGGTCATCGTCTTCGGCGCCATCCTCACCTTCGCCCTGGCCGATGGCTCGGTGGGCGGCGTCGACCTGCGCATTGTGGGCGTCATCCTGATGCTCGGCGGCGCCGCCGGGCTGCTGCTGCCTCTGCTGCTGCGCAGCAGGTCACGCTGGAGCCAGTCGACGGTCCGCAGCCGCCAGGACATCATCGACGACCGCGTCAACGGCCGCATCGACGACCGGCCGCCGCCCACCCTGGTAGACCCACTCGGCGACGACGGCGGACAGGGCGGTACCCGCAGGCTCCCGGACGATCGTCGCCTGTGACAAGGGGGAGCGCCAAGTTCCTCCAAGGCAGCGGCGTCCAGGAAGAACCTCTCCAGTTCCTGTTGACCTGGCCTTCCAGACTCGTTTCTTGGCTTCGTCGGCGCTTCGGTCTCGAATATGAACGCACCCCTGAGCCAGCGGGACACCCGCGGTGAGGCCGAGCGGGAGTTGCGGACCCGCGAGAAGCGGTTCGCCACCCTCGGACATCAAGCCGCTCAGCCCGCAGGCCCGGCAGAGCTACCGCGCGCAGTGGACCAAACTGCAGGAGCAGTTCGTGGACGCGCCAGGCGCCACCGTAGACGAGGCCGATCAGCTCGTGATGGCGGTCCTGGCCGAACGCGGATACCCCACAGAAGACTTCCAGCAGCAGCTCTCCAACCTGTCGGTGATGTACGGCCGCACCCTGCACCCTTACAGGAAGGCCCGCCAGATCAGCGGGCATGCCGCACGTGACGAAGCCTCCACCGACGATCTGCGGCAGGCCATGGTGCACTACCGCCCGTGACGGCCATCCGGCACTGCACGGCGACCCTCGAGAGAGCTGACGCATGAACATCCGCAACGACGAAGAGCGCCTCGGCCAGACCACCGACATACCGCCACCTCGACCCGCACCCGTTCTCGATCACGACACTCCGCCGGCCACCACCTCCGACAAGCTTGTCTTCGACCCGGCGGCCGAACCCGCGCCACCGCAACTCGGCGTCCACCACCGGGTGCAGGTAGCCGGAGCCGTAGCACGCGGACAACCCGACCGCGCGCCACAGGGCGAGCGTGACGTGCGCGAAACCTGGCACACGCCCTTCTCAGCCGCGCGGGCTTCGGCCGAGGAGGTGCGCACGTGCGTCGCGCCACGCTCGAAACGCAGTGTCTTGTGAGTCCACTCGGCGGTGCGCTACCCGGGGGCTGCACCGGTGTCGCCCCGGCGCGCGGGGACCGTCCGACCTCGGCCAGCTCCGGCTCAGCCGGGACGTACGACGAGGCAGCCGCTCCGGCAGGTCGTCGAAGAGGTTGGCGGCAGATAGGAACTCCAGGTCGGTCCCGAACCGGCCGATCCCCCGCGGGCGGGCTCGTCCAGGCGGACCGCCCAGACGCCGGATCGAGCCGAGCCAGCGCATTCTCCCCCGTTCTGAGGGCGTGGAACGGCAGGTGATCGCCAACGGAGGTATTCATGGGATCGCGGATGTCCAATCCCGCAGTGATCGTCCCCGGACTGGGGCGGTGACGGGCACTGTTCAAGGCCATCGGCAACGGCTCGGTGCCCGATGCCGTAACTCGTCCAACGCTCCTGGCCGGGGGCGCTGTCCCATGCCGGCTTGCATCCATACAAACCTTGAGCGGCAAGAGGCTCAAGTCGACTGAGCGTCTTAGGAGATGATCTGTGTGTATCGAAGACTTGGAGATCAGGCCATCGGACGTAATTTTCGGCACTTACACCCCGCTACAAGTTCCCAGGCCCAGGGTTCCAGGTGCAGCAACCGACCGAGGGTTGGAAGCCTGGGGCTATGGCTGCTTCCTGCATCGGCTCGATCTGGGCTAGTAGCGGTGGGGTCCGACGTGCCCCTCGAACAGCAGGCACGGCGCTGGCTCGTCCCCGTACGGGGAGCGCGGGTCGGCGTTGGGGTCGGCGCGTTCGGCCGGGCACGGCGGCAGTGTGACGAGTTCGCGGGCGCGGATGTCCCAGCGGATCCAGATGAACCGATCTGGTTTGGGCAGCACCTGGACGTGCGCCGCGTGAGTGCCCGGATGGCCGGGCGCCAGCTCGCACCCGTAAACGGCCTTGCGCTCGCGTGCGCCGCCCTTGGCCAGCGGGGCCCATTCGGCGTCGGTGAGCACGTTGTAGTGCGGGCAGTCCTGCTCACCGGTGTGCCGTTGCAGGCCGGTGGTCAGCGCGGCCGCCAGCCCCGCCGCGGTGAAAACCTGATGCACGGCGTTGTGGACCAGTTCGACGTCGTCGTCGCTCAGCTCCACCGCGCCGAGCTGGTCGGCCAGCAGCCGCACATGGGTGGCGAAGTGCCGGCAGGCGTCGACCAGCGCGGTCACCGGAGCCACCGCGTCTTGCGGCGGGTCGGCCGGAGCGTCTTGGTGCGTCACAACGGATACGCTACGCCGCCCTCCTGTCATGCGCACGGCGGCGGGCGATGCCGTCAGAGCGTGTCGAGGCCGCACGGTGCCGGGTTGCGCCGCTCATCGACAAGCCTCGGCTGGGGGCGGGCGGGCTGTGCCGATCAGTCAAAAGGTGAGCGTGACCAGCGAGTACGCGGCGAAGAGCAGCAGTGTCGTGCCGGCCGCCGCACCGGTGACCGCGCTGATCGTCAGGCGGCGACGGCGGGCGATCGGGATCGACGCGGCAGCGACGGCGGTCAACACGGTGGCCAGCGCGTACAGGCCGACGCACCGGTCATCGGGCGCCGCAGACACCACGCGATGTCCGGAGAGGGACCGGGCCATCACGACGACACACAGTAAAGGTGATCAACATGGCCGTTCTCATCGGCGCGGCGCGCGCCAAGGCCGACCCACTGAGCGAGGCGTACTTCGTGAGAGCCGCCGGGGCCCTCGACACACACTGCGCAGGACCCTGGCACGTCTGCATCTCCTGCGCCGCCACCTGGCCATGCGAGCCGGCACTGGCCGCCGCGTTCATGCTCGAACTACACGCTGACTGAACGCGGGGAACCGCGAACCGGCCCGCTCAGCACAACGACATGTGGTTCTGGGTGACGGTGAAGTCGTGCGTCATGGACGACCCGCGGACTTCGATGTCCTCACTGTGCACGCGGCGGCCTGCGCGTCGGCGACGTGGAAGCGCAGCCAGGGCGGCCCGGTGATGGCCACGCCGAAGAAGAACAGCTCTCCGGTGCCGGGTCGCCCTTGAGGTGGGCGGTCATCGCGATGGTTAGCCGTCAGGTAAAATCGTAACGGCCGCCCGTGTCCAGTTCTGGGATGATCGCCGTCGGCAGGCATGCCTCATTGAGCGCGGCCGCGATGGTTGATCAGGTTGGTGTTGGCCGCGCTTGCGGGACCACAGGCTGCGGACAACGGTCATCAGCTGACCTGCACTCACTCACCGCGGAACCCCGACGAAGCTCGCGAAATGCGCGATCCGGCCGACTAGCCCGCCCCAATGGCCGCCAGTTCGGGATTTTTGTATCTCCGGTCAGGGCGGGCAGGACGCCTTATGGCCGCACCACCGCGACGGAGTTGCGGCCGTGGCACAGAACGCCGAGGGTGACGGATCCGAGCATCACTGTGCCGATCGCCCCTCGGCCCTGGGAGCCGACGACGACCAGATCTGCCTTCTCGGAGGCGCTCACGAGCGCGTCGACAGGGTGGGCCCGCCGGATGTCTTCGACCACCGCCACCTGCGGATATTGCTGCCGCCACCCTTTGAGGATGCCGGCTGCGATCTGGCACTGGTCGGCGTGGATCTGGTCCAGGTCATGGATGGTCTCGGAGATGTGAGCGTGGTTCGGCAGTTGCCACGTGTAGACGGCGCGTAGCGTGCTGGCGCGAAGCATCGCCTGCTCGAAAGCGTAGGCGAGGGCGGGCTCGCAGGCGTGATAGTCGTCGAGCCCGACAACGATCTCCCCGTGGGAGGTGTCGGAGTCGGAGCGGACAACGACCACCGGGCCACGGGCGTGCCCGGCTACGTGGGTGCTCACCGAGCCGAGCATGGCCCCCGGAAGGCCGCCAAGGCCTCTGCCGCCGATCACGACCTCGGCGGCGTCACCGGCCTGACCGCGCAGCACCGCCGCGGCGGCGCCCTGCGACAGCTCGCTGGTGACATCGATGCCAGGTTGTCGCTTGCGCGCGACCGCCTCGGCGTCGGCGAGGACGCTCTCCGCGCTGAGGGTGACGGCATCACCCAGCCCGAGGGCGGGGAACCTCGCGGTCTCGTACGGCGAGCGGTCCACGGCGTGGACGATGCGCAGTCGGGCCGCCGCGCGCGCAGCGTCGTCGGCCGCCCACTCAACGGCCGCGGTCGCGGCGGCCGAACCGTCGACGCCCACAACAATGACAGGATTCATGGCCCCTCCAGATTTGTAACATCTATTTGCTCATTGCTCGATGCCCGCAATATGTCGGCCCATGGGTCGGCAAGTGGATGTGTGCCGTCGATGCCGTTGGCGGCGGCCATGATCAGCGCTTGAACATGCCTTTGATCCTCCTGCTGCGCTGCCTCATATTATTTTCAGGCCGACCGGCCAGGCCTTTCGACTCCAGATGCTGGTTTCCGGTGGCGCGGCCGAAGTAGAGCATGATCCAGCCCTTGATGACCCGTGCCCTGGCCTCGATCTTCCTTGTCAGACTCACAGTGCTTCCCTTCAGCGATTCTCGGGCGTCCATCTCGAAGAACCGTGGATCCGCCGTCGCCAGGCACCACGCTTGGTCGGCGTTTTGCGGGCCGCAACACGACCCGAACTCAAAGGTGCCCTTTTGGCCGATAATGGGAAACGAGCAATCACCGTCCCTGTTATCACCACAATCGATAACTACACCGATTCTGCCGATGACGGCCTAACGTCTTTCCGTGCCTCGCGGAATGAGGTAAAATAACGGTACCGAGGACATTTCGTGCGTTGGCATACAGGTTGGCGTCGCCCGCGGCGATAGACCACTCTCGGCCCCCTCTTGGGGGCCTGAACAGGCCAGGCGACGATGATGACAGCAGCCCTCTCTCCGTCCGCACCGCCAAGCCCCGTTACCGCTACCGCCCTCAGGACGCATTCCGCGCTCAGGCTCAGCCTGAATCCCTTGCTGGATCGGAGCGGCACCGTTGACGGGGCGTGGTGGCCCCGCACTCGCGACGCCGCTGCTGAACTACCCGCCCTCATCTCGGCCGTCGACCAGCGCCTCGGCAGGGCCGTGCTGCGTGTCGGCCTGTATCGGGACGCATGGGATCACATTCCGCGCCGCATCCCGGCCCGCGGTCGTCAGGTCAGAGTGGGCTGGTTCCGCAGCTCCGACCCACACCTGATCACCCTGAGCATCGCGGGAACCGCGCCCATCACTTTGTTGGTCGTTGCACCTGACACGGCGAACGGCCCGGCCACGGCCGCGCTCACGCACGCCGCCGCAGGCACGATCGGCGTTCGTCCCGGCGACATCCTCCGCCCTGCCGTCCCCGACGAGGGCACGCCCGGACAAGAGGGCTCAGCCTCCTGGGAGAACGAGGGCGGCCGCCTCACCGATCGCGCGCCCGCCGCCACCTGACCCGCCACCGAGCCGCCGGTCCCACCGGTCGCCGATTCTCGATGAAGACGGACACGGTCCGATCCTTCAGTGCGGATCAGGGACACCCCACCGGCAGGACCTGATCGAGTTACTGAACGCGTGAAGTCCGTCACGGGTGAGGGGTCATCGACGGGGCCGTACCCGCCGAGTGAGATTCCCGCGGCCATCACGTACACGCAACCAGGCCGCGCCGAGGACAGGCGTCGGCGGCGTGTGAGGCGCACCACGGCAGAGGTCGCGCGATCGCTGTCCTCCTTCGACTCTGACAAGAGAGGAACGGTCATGAGTTCGACAACCCCGCTGACCCCGCGAGCCCCCACCCCTGAGGAACGGCCGTACCCGATCCGGGTGCGCGCCCAGCAGGACGGCTCTTTGTCGCGTTGGCTGTGGCTGGTGAAATGGCTGCTGATCGTGCCACACATGCTGATACTGATCCCGTTGTGGATCGCTTTCTGCCTGCTCAGCCTCGTCGCGCTGGTCGCGATCGTCATCACCGGCCGGTACCCGCGGCCGATCTTCGACTTCAACGTCGGCGTCATACGGTGGAGCTGGCGAGTGGGCTACTACGCCTATGACGCGCTCGGCACCGACCGTTACCCGCCGTTCGCCCTGGCAGAGGTTCCCAGCTACCCGGCCGGACTGAGTGTCGAGTACCCAGCGCGGCTGCACCGCGCTCTCGTTCTGGTCAAGTGGCTCCTGGCCATCCCGCACCTCCTGATCGTCGGGATCCTGTTCAGCGGCAGCGCCTGGATCAGCTCGCAGGCCGGTGGCGAGGCCTGGAGTTGGGGCGGCGGCGGTCTGGTCGCACTGCTCGTCCTGGTTGCCGGGATCGTGCTCGCCGTCACCGGCCAGTACCCCCGGCCACTGTTCGACCTCATCCTCGGCCTGAACCGCTGGGGGCTGCGGGTCGCCGGCTACGCAGCCTTGATGACCGACCGATACCCGCCCTTCCGGCTCGATCTCGGCGGGGACGACCCCGGCGCCGCCGCCGTCCCGAGCAGAGGACCTGCCGTACGCTCCGGCTCTGGCAGCGGCTGATCACTTCTGGATCGCTCAGGGGATCGCGGGGGAGTGCCCGCTTGCGGGCGCCGAGTCCGGTCGGCTCGGCAGCCCCGCGTCCCGCGGTGATGACGCTCTCAGCGATCCAGCCGGCACCGACGTACACCGAAGGGCAGACCATGGAACAGACCCACAACAGGCCGATGACCGGCAGGGCAGCGCTCGTCACCAATGAGATCGACAAGCGGCCCGATCACGCGGCCAACGCGCAGTGGCTCAAGGACAACCCGGCTGCCATGCCACAGGTGGGCGCCGGCCGCTGGGCTGTGTACGACCGTGACGGCCAGCTGCGCGGCCACCTCGTCGGTGACGGCCCGACCCGTGATACCCGCTTCAAGGCGATCACGGCGACGAACGAGTGGACGCCTCCTGGCCACGCGCCAGGCGGCTACGGCATCACCCTGCACGATGCCGGAGCGCACCTCCTCGACGCCGGCGTGAGTGGTAGGCAGCTCGATGCGGAAGCGGGTGACTGAGCACCACTACAGGGGGTAGGCGAGGCTTCGGCGGCAGGGGCGTCGCCTTGGCCGTACGAAGGAGCTGGGCGAGGCGCTGTTTGATCTTCTCGGCTACTGCCTCTCCGAAGAGAGTGCTTCATCACCAGACTTGCTGGATGAGCTCGCACAGAAAGTGATCATGGGTAACCATGGCCAGTATGAGCGACGATGATGACGCGCGTGCTGAACTGGAGGAATGGAGCGAGTTCATCGGCCGGATCCGCTACGACGGTCCACGTCCTGGTGATGCCGGTGACGAGCGGTTGGCCGATGAGGCGGTGGCCAACGAATTCTCCAGCTGGGGTCGACTCGACGGCTCACCCGAGATGAACAACCTGATCTGTCGCGCCTTGGAGATCGGCTACCTGCGGGCACTGCAGGACGTTCGCGAGCAACGGATCGCCGGGCTGGGGCCCACAGACTGACATCAGTACGAAAGGCGCGGTTCACCCTCCGCGCCAACGCTTCCCCCTCCCCGCACCGGCCCAGCCGCGGATCATCGAACTCGACATCCGCCAGCGTGATCGACTCGGTGGCGTTCTGGGCCGGAAGCCATTCATGATCATGCCGCAGGCCGGTAACCCGGCGGCCACGCGTGCTGGCCTGGCCGGCAGCAGCGGTGCCGCCGGCAATGCTCTGGCGGTGGCCACGGTGTCGGGAGGCATAGTGGTCGGGCAGGCCACGGGTTCGGCTGGGGTGATCGGCCCGTGTCTGTTCGACGGCCGAAGGCGAGAGGCGGCGCCAGCCAGGCTCCGGTGCTGGGCGGCGACCCAGCGATCGCGATCACCGGGCCCTCGTGGGCGACCTGTATGCCCCGCAGGTACCTTCCGGCAAGTACGGCCGGTGTCCCCTCAGCGCAATTCCAGGATCAGGTCGTCGCCGGCAACCTATGTGCCTCTGGTACGCGCGAGGGCCGAAGGCGTCTGGCAGCCGACGATCGCGAGGTTCTCGTGGACGAGTTCGTCCTTCGTCAGCGCCTCGACCATGAACAGGGCGTAGTCCACGCGGCGCGTGATGTTGCTCTTGAGGATGGGTCGCCTACGTGTCGGCTCCACACGGGCAGTCCCTGGCTCTCCCCTTCCTCAAGACTGCTTCCGCGTACCACGGTCCAACCGGTGTCGCTGGCGAACACCCGGCGGCACGCTCCCACCTGGTCGTCGAGGTCGACGACGCGGACGAGCCGCGCTGCCCAGCCGGCGATCTTGACGACCCAGCCCCGGACGCGATTATTACTCGGCTGGAGGGCGCCGCGTCCGTGGTGCGGTAGGCGGATGTGGAGGGCTGCTGCCTACAGCGTTCGACACTGGGCAGGTACCCCTTGTCGACGCTGGCGAAAGGAGCCGGCCGTGTCTGAAAACGTCACACTGATCATTCGATTCCGCCTGGTGGGCGGTGAAGACGTGTCCGTGGTGAGCGGGGACTTCGACGGGGAGCCGGAGGCGGTGACGGCGATCGCTCGTGCTGTGGACGAGCGGCGCAGCCTGGTGTTGATGCGGGCGAGATATGAGCGTGAGGCCGACGTGCACGGCGTGGTCATCAACCTCGCCAACGTGGTGTCGGCGCGTGTGTCGAAGACGGACAGCGCCGAGGCGGGCCAGTACCTGTAGCGGGCGGTTGCCCCGACATGCCCTGACATTGGCCAGCCGGACGGTGCCCTCAGCCAGCCGCGTAAAAGTCCGGCGTTGGGTCAAAGCCGGATCCCGGCAGAGAGAAAATCTAGTACGGGGGAACTGAATCAGTCATGACGGGACGTGTGCCGGGGGCCCGCAGCAGGGTTGCGGTGGACCGGTCGGAAGGCTTCGGTGAGCGGCTGCTGGGGCAGTTGCTGGACCGGGCTCACTCTATGCCGCCACAGCTCATCGCTCCGCTGGTGGCGGAGGAGGTGCGCAGGATCGGTGGCTGGGATGTATCGATTCTGCTGCAGGACTATGACCAGGTGATGTTGGTGCCGCTGCCGGGCAGGGGGCTCACGGGCGGCGATCCTCTGCCCATTGACGGGTCATGGGCAGGTGAGGCTTTTGTCAGCGAGAGGAGGGTGGAGCATCCGGTGGCCGGCGGCATCCGGATGTTTCTGCCGCTGCTCGATGGCAGTGACGAGGTTGGGGTGATGGCCCTGACCCTTAGCAGCGTCGACGACGACGACCGCCGATTGCTGCGACGGCTGGCCGGCCTGGTCGCCGACATGCTCGTTACCAAGAACAGTTATACAGACCGGTTCTTCCTGGCACGGCGTCGCAAGCCGATGAGCGTGTCCGCGGAGATCCAGTGGTCGCTGTTGCCCCCGTTGTCCATGGCCATCCCGCAGGTCGCGGTTGCCGGAATCATGGAGCCCGCCTACGACGTCGCCGGGGATAGCTTGGACTACGCCCTCAACGACGAAGTCCTGCACATCGCCGTCATCGATGCGATGGGCCATGGCATGAACGCCGCCGTGCTGGCGACCGTGGCCATTGGCGCCTACCGGCACGCCAGACGCGCCAACGTCGGGCTTGCCGAGTTGTACGAATTTATGGATACCGCCATCAATGAGCAGTTCGGTCCCGATCAGTTCGTCACGGCACAGATGGCGCGTCTGGATATCGGGTCGGGTTACTTGGAATGGGTCAACGCAGGGCACCCGGCGCCGTTGCTGATCCGCGGCAACCGGGTCATCGAGGCGTTGGAGGGTGCGGGCACCCTTCCGGTCGGTTTTGGCGGTGCCGCCCCGCAGATCAACACGCGCCAGCTCGTGCGCCACGATCGGGTGCTGTTCTACACCGATGGTGTTGTCGAAGAGCACGAGATCGGTGGTGAGCAGTTCGGCGAAGAACGTCTGATCAGCTCCATCGAGCACGTTGGGCCTATGTCGAGAAGCGTGCAGGAGATGGTACGAAGCCTCTCTCACACCCTGATGCGCCAGAGGAAGGGGACGACAACTGATGACGCGACCCTCTTCCTGGTCGAATGGTGCGGCGGAAGCGCCGACCACCTCGCCGAAATCGACCTCTGAGCCTTCTGAACGCGTTGCCGATCCTGTACAACGCCGCATCAAAACTCGCGCGTATGGCCTGAGCTGGGGGTTTCCGGTCCTCCGCTCAGAGTTGATGAACCGGTCCTGGTCCGGAGCAGATGGCAGGACCACGGCAGGACCCCAATGCTTCGCAGGCCCGTACAAGCGGGACAGACAAGCATAGGTGGCTGGCCCCATCGAGAAGTACCAGCGGCCCCACCCCGCCGGGATGGACCGGCTTGGACCAGGAAATGCCCGTGGGGACCGGTCTGCGAGCGCCGATGAGGGCGATGACGATGGGTGGGCCTTTCCGCGCACGATGCGAGATGCGTGATACACCGGGACATGCCCGTTTGCTGGGCGGCACGGCCTGGCCACGATCGTGACGGTCGGCGTCCCTGCGTAAGCGGTGAACGTCAGTGTGGATGCAGGCCGGACTGTGGGTGCGCGTTCGGTCAGGCCATCATCTGTAGGCCGCGGTCCAGACCGGTGATGCGCAGGACGTGGGAGGTGTACGGGCGCGGATTGGCCAGGGCGAGGGTGATGCCTTGGGCTCGGGCGCGGTACTGGATGCCGATCAGCACGGCCAGGCCAGAGGCACGCCGACTGGGGATCTCGCCGGCTAAACCTGGGGCTCGGCCAGAACGGTCTCAACTGCAAGACCACCTACGTCGAGGGCGGAGTCGTCAAGGACGGCACTCATGGCAGAACTGCCAAGATCACCGATTGGGCCGGCGGAGGCGACTTCGAATTCACGCTGAGCGTGCCCTGGGATGGACTCGACCATCCGGACAAAGTCGGCACCTGCGCCGTGCAACCCTTCGTTCGCTACATCGACAACCCAGACATCACCGACCTGATGTGGTACTTCCATCCGCGCTTCCGGGAGAAGAAACACGTCCAGACCTTCATCTGCGACAGCGCCGACTGGATCGCGGCACACGCTGGAGGATGCATCGTCGGATCCGTGGCTCCCATCTTCATCCTCAATGCCAACGACACCGACAGAGGAAGGAAATGCGTCGAGAAGAGCGTGGAGAACATCTATACGGCGCTGTACGACCCTCAGAACAGCAAGCCCAATCCCCCTGGATGGCCGACCAAGAAGATTCCGGGCGGCTGGAACGTCAACAATCCCGGCTGCAATTACGTAGCGGGACAGCCCGGCGGGTGTCTGCACCGGACGCGGGACACAGAAATACACCGCAAGAACCGTAACGTGGCGATTCCGGCGTGCACGCTGTACGAAGGGGCGTACTCCAGACCGGACTCGTGCGACGAATTCCCGGTTGTCGGTCTTCTACCAGAGAAACCGCATCAGAGAGCGCTCGCCCTTCTGGGTGGACGTCATCCAGCTAGGGCATTCACGCCCGGCGAGCGGAGCCCCGGGCATCGTGGCCACGGAGGCGCTGTACTCCGAAGAGATCTCCGATTTCCGAGGCTGCAGTATCGATGGGGTCGACAATCCCATCGGTCCCAACTGATCAGTTAGATTGATCGGCGAGCGGTCTCCGGCACAGGCCTCGGCCCGTGCCGGAGACCCTGGTGAGCGGACGAGAGGCCATGAGCGACTACGCGGACATTGACGACGTCTTCCCCGACCCGGCGGGCCTCATCTGGATGAAGGGCATCGCTGCCGACCAGGCACTGCGCGACATCGGTGCCGATCCCTGCGGCGAGGTGGTGAATGCCGACTGGAGCCGGGTCCAGGCGACGCTCTGGGACTCCTGTGAGGAGGACGAGAACGACGAGAACGAGGACGACGAAACGTCCGGGCGGGCGGCGCTGTTCGCCGTGGAGGGCGATGGGGCGGTTCTGATCGAGCCGATGTCGTGCTGGGGCGCCGACACGGCGCTGCTACGGCGGCTGACCGCCTCAGGTGGAGAGGCGCTGGGCCTGAGTTGGACCGTCAACCTCCACGTCTCTGTCACCTTCGCGGCTCGCGGAGAGATCCTGGCCACGTTCGACCCGATGGAGTTGTTCGCCGCCACCGGCGATGAGCGGACGCCGTTGCCGGCTGGTTGGACTCCCTGCCGGTCAGCGCTGCCGAATGGCACGGCAACGGCAAAGCGGCCGCCTTTGTCCTGGGCGAGCGCCTGTCCGGCATCCGCGTCGATCGTGCGTGGCTTGCGCGCCGCCACCGAATGGTGATCTCGTCCGACTCCACGTCACCCCCCGCGCTGTTCCTCGACAAGCAGATGCGCGAACTGGCCGCCGCCGATCCGCGGATAGCCGCACTGGCCGCCGCCCCCGGACCAGACAAGCTGCCGGAGATCGTCCGCATGGCCGTGGACCTGGCGCTGTACACCACCGGCCTCGACGGAGATATCGTGGAGGAAGCCCTCGACCTACTGGCCACCGGCGAGCGAGGCGCCCGCGCCGCAGCGGCCCGCGAGCGGCTCAGGCGCCTGCACGCGACACTGCGGCAGGAGGCTCAGGCCGCGTACGAGTGCTCCGGAGCGACCGGCTTCGCCGTGCCAGGCCACGACACGGAGGTCGGCCGGCTCATGCTGCGGCAGGAGGCGGTGAAGACACTACGGCACGCGCTCGACCCCGATCTGGAGAAGGCCGCTTCCAACGCACTGAGCCGTGCGGCGGCCACTCGGTTGAGTCACGAGAACGGCGACTACCTTTGCCACCGCACGCTCACCGCGATCCAGTACTACATCGTCCACGGCGAGTGGCAGAACGCATCCCTGGCGAATTCGCGAGGTCAGGACGCCTCGGGGATCCAGATGCGCAGGGCTGAGGGCCCGCGGCGAGCCCACGAACGGTAGGCGATCAGGGAAGGCTCTGGGCTTCGCCGGATCGGTGGTGCTGTGCGGCGGCCACCACAGATTCGTGTTCTGCTCACAGCATTTCGACAGCCCTGGCATTGGACATCCGGTCGGGGCGGCGTTGTACGGGGCTTTGGGCAGCCGCCTGGGACGGGTTGGTTACGGGGTTGTGTAGGGGTTTTGGGTGAGCAAGTGGGCCTTGTAGCCTTCGCCGACGCCGAGTTCGGGGGTACCGTTCCAGTCCTTGATAAGGACGGCGCCGGTGCTGCAGCCCCACGGGTTCCAGGTCCATGCCAGGTGGGACAGGCCGTGTGCGGTGGCCCAGTCCATCAGCGTGTCCATGTAGTCGTAGCCGCAGTTGTCCTGGCCGAACTCGCCGAGCACTACGGGTACCTGCTGGGCGAGCGGGGCGATTTGGGTGTCCCAGCAGGACGCGGTGGCGCAGGCGTTGAAGCTGTACGCGTGCCAGGACGCGGCGATGTTGTTCAGCGGGTCGTTCGGCTTGTATGCCAGCCACTCCCGCATGTCGTTGGCCCACTCCAGGCCGCCCACCATGAGGACGTTGGTCGCGCCGGTTGCCCGGACCGCGTCGACCAGGTCCTGCATGCCGGCCACCTCATAGGGAATGCCGGCGCAGGTGCCGCCGTCGCGCAGGCACTGCCAGCCCAAGGTCTTGTTCCAGTCGCTGCCGATCTCCGGGTACGGCTCGTTGAACAGATCGAAGACGACAGAGTCGTCGCCTTTGAAGGTGTTCGCGACGCCGGTCCAGAACTGGGGGGCGTACTGCGCGTCCGGCATCGGCTTCTGGCACGTCGCGGTGGCGTCCTTGCAGTGCCAGTCCGGCCCGTTGCTGTAGGCGCCCGAGGTCCAGTGCAGGTCGAGGATCGGGGTGATGCCGTTGGCGACCAGCAGGCTGACGTAGGCCTTCACACCCTGCTGGTAGGTGGCGCCGCTGGGCGAGCCGTTGACGCCGAGCCAGCATTCTTCGTTCAACGGCAGGCGCACCGCGTGGATGTTCCAGCTCTTCATGGCATCGACCGAGGCTTGGTCGACCGGGCCGCCGTCCCATTGGCCTTTGCCTTGCACGCAGGCGTATTCGCCGCTTGAGCGGTCCACGCCGAGCAGACGGTAAGGCTTGCCGTCCGACGTGACGATCTTGTTGCCGGACACCCGCAGGCGTGGTGCTGGACCACTGGGGTTGGGGGAGGGACTGGTGGTTGTGGTGGGGGTCGGCGTGGTCACCGAGCCGGTGCAGATTGTGCCGTTGAGCGCGAACGAGGTCGGTACCGGGTTGGCGCCCTTCCATGCTCCGGAGAAGCCGATGGAAGTGGACGCGCCGGTGTCCAGTGACCCGTTCCAATTCAGGCTGGCGGCGGATACTTGAGCCCCGGACTGCGTCCAGGTGGCGCTCCAGCCTTGGGTGACCTTCTGGTCGGCGTTGGGGAAGTCGAACGTCAAGGTCCACCCCCTGACGGCGGAGCCGAGGTTGGTGATGGCCACGTTGGCGGTGAATCCGCTAGGCCACTGGCTCTGGACGGTGTACGTGACGGAGCAGCCAGTGGCGGCAGCCGAGGAGGGGAGTGTGGTCGCTGCCATGCTGCCTAGCGCCAGGACTCCGACGGCGCCGAACGCGAGCAGCGCATGACGATGTTTCATCTGATCCCTCTGTTCGAGATAGATGCGGACAGCTGCTCCAGCATGCTTAGTTAGCAAAGTTATAAAGGTCAATCACGAAGGGATAGCCAGGAGGAACGGCACCTGGAGGTCGGGATAGGACCCCAGCTCAAGGGCTTGGCGGTGGAGCTGCTCGTCCGGCGGGTCGCTGAAAATAAGGTAGCTTTTGTACATCAGGTGTGGGAGGTGGCACGGTGACGAGCCCCATCTGGGCAACTCGGACGAAGACCCGCGGAATGGTGCTCGACTTGATCCGGGCGGCACGGGCGATCAGCCGGGGGGAGCTCGTGGGGGCGACCGGTTTGACGGCACCGACGATCTCCGAGGTCGTGCGTGAGCTCATGGTCGACGGTCTGGTCGTCGAGGCGGGGCTGGGGGCGTCGACGGGTGGCAAGCGACCGATGCTCGTCCAGCTCAATCCTTCGGCCCGCTACAGCGTCGGGGTGCAGCTGGAACGCAATACGTGCGTGATCGTTGTGGTCGATCTGGCCGGCCGGCAGATCGCGAGGATGTCGTTCAGCGGAGTGTCGTCGATGCCGCCGGAGCGCGGGCTGTCGTCGGTGGCCACGCAGGTAAACGCGCTGCTCGACACGGCGGGCGTCGAACGTGACAAGGTGCTGGGGGTTGGCTTGGTCAGCTATGGGCCGCAGGATCGGCGGACTGGTGTGTTGTTGACCCCGCAGCCCACCGAGGAGTGGTTCGGTTACCCGATCGCGGACCGTCTCGCCGAGAGCCTCGGTCTGCCGGTCCTGTTGGACAACGACGCGGCGGCGGCCGCGATCGGTGAGTACTGGATGGGTGCGGTAGAGCCACGCAGCACCTACGGCTGCATCTACATGGCCACCGGGATCGGTGGTGGCGTGGTGATCGCAGGAGAGGTATATCGCGGCAGCTCCTCGAACAGCGTGGAGATCGGCCACATCTCCATCGACGTCAACGGGGACGAGTGTCCTTGTGGCAACCGCGGTTGCCTGGAGAACTACGCCGGCCCGGCCGCGTTGGTCAGGCAGGCGCTGACGACGCCCGGGCTTGGCCAGCGGCTGGCGCTCGATCCGGCCGGAGACGACTTCCTCACCGAGTTCACGCGGCTCGCAGCCGCGGCGAACGCCGGCGACCCGGCCGCCCGAGGCTTGGTCGAACGGTCGGCCCGCTATCTGGGTTGTGCCGCGGTCACCATGACCACCCTGTTCGACCTCGACACAGTCGTCCTCGCCGGGCCGAGTTTCGCGGTCGCCGGTTCTATCTACCAGTCAGTGATCCAGGAGGAGGTGGACCGCCGCACCTTCGCGCGGCGGGCCCACCGGGTGCGGGTCGTGCCATCGGTCAGCGGGTCGGACGCCGCGGCGATCGGTGGGGCGGTCCTCGTCCTGCAGAGCGAATTGATCCTCGGCCACGGCGGCCGTCCGACGGACAGCGCCGAACCACTGTCCCCCGAGGGCGAGACGGCGGACGCAACCACCGTGTGACGTCGCCCGGAGGCTCGGACGAACGCATCTGTACCGATGAGGCGCCGCGCGCCTGTGGCACCCGGGCGGAACCCTCCTTTGTCCGAACGTCTACGAAAGTGCAGCTGGGGCCTCGCGCACAATCTGGGCAGTGATTACAGGCGCAGCTGAGTGGTTGACCGGCCCGAAGAGATCGGTCGGGTCAACCCACGCACGAACGGTGCTTCTCCGACGAGGCGATCGACTTCAGCCCGCAATGTTGACTTAATTAAATTTGCTACGTAAGTAGACGTCTGGGGGTGAGATCCCACGCCGCCGACCGATCGGAGCAGTTCCGATGATGCGTACCACGGTCCACGACGGGTGGCACCTGGCTGCCGTGGGCGGGCCGGTGCCCGACTTTCTCGCCGGACGCCGCCTGCCGGCCCAGGTGCCGGGCAGCGCACACCTGGACCTCATTGCCGCGGGTGTCATCGCCGATCGTACCTGGATCGCACTGAGGCCGCCCTGGGTTGGGCACATCGTGTCGACTGGCGGTACTCGACGACGGTCCAGGCCGAGGCGCCTGGCCCGGGCGAGTGGGTGGAGCTGGTCTTCGACGGCATCGACCCGGTCGGCATCGTCGAGCTGAACGGCCACGTCCTGGGCCATACCGCCAACATGCACCGCAGCTACCGCTTCGACGTCCGCGAGGTGCTGCGCGAGTGGCGTCACATGCTGCTGGCCGACCCCGGGCTGCCGCCGACGCTGCTGCCGGACGAGTGGAGCGGAGAGCGGGCCCGCCGCCGCCTCCTTGATCTCTACGCCGCCTGGAGCCGCCCGGCCCAGACCTGGTGGTGGACGCGCGAGGATGAAGCAAGTGAGACATAGGGCCGCTGCAACGCGATCACAGTGTGTAAGGTCGGGCAAAGTTCGGCAAACTATTGACGCCTGTCGCATAAGTGTCTAACTTCGGCGACGCCCGATCTCGCATGAGCCATGAGGTCTCCGGGGGCACGCTTCGTGGCCGGAAAGGATCTTCCATGCAGACCCTGTCGCGCGCGGTCGCCGCCGTCGTTCTGACGGCGACCGTCGCGCTGGTCCCCGGCGTCGCGCGGGCCGGTCAGGAACAGGGCGCCGAGCCCGCCCACTACACCGGCAAGCTCCCCGACGGCTCGACATGGATCGCGGATGTGCCGGCCAACTGGAACGGACGGCTCGTTCTGTTCAGCCACGGGTTCGGTCCCCTGGTGCCGCGGAACCGGCCCAGCGACGCGGCGGGTGAAGCGCTGCTCGCCCGCGGCTACGCCCTGGCGGGCTCGTCGTACGCGCCCGGCTCCTGGTGGGCCCTGGGCAGCGCCGTCCAGGACCAGATCGACACCCTCGACGCCGTCTCGAAGATCATCGGCCGTCCCCGCCTCACCATCGCGCTCGGCCAGTCCATGGGCGGCCTGGTCAGCGCCAAGATCGCCGAAACCGGCGCGGTGGACGGGGTGCTCAACACCTGCGGCATCGTCGCCGGCGGCGTGGACCTCAACAACTACCAGCTCAACGCCGGACACGCCGTGGCGACACTGCTCGCGCCCGGCCAGAACATCAAGCTCACCAACTACACCACCCCCGACGAGGCCTCCACCGCCGCCTCCCAGCTCACCCAAGCCGTGACGAACGCCCAGAGCACTCCCGCCGGACGCGCCCGCATCGCCCTCGTCGCGGCGCTGCACAACATCCCCGCCTGGTCGTCCGGTGCGACGCCGCCGGCGCCGCACGACTACACGGCCCAGCAACTGCAGCAGTACCAGTGGTTCGCCTCGGGAGTCCTCAACTTCACCTTCGGCGCCCGCTACTGGATCGACCTCGCCGCCGGCGGCGACAGCGCCTGGAACAAGGGCCTGGATCACTCGCGACTGCTCCGCTCGTCGGCCAACCTCAAGCAGATCAAGGCGCTCTACCGCCAGGCGGGCCTGAACCTGAAGGACGATCTGACCCTGCTCACCGCCAAGGCCGCCAAGCAGGTCGAGCCGGAGCCGCTGGCCTTGATGACCCAGACCTCCGAACCCACCGGCCGCCTCAAGGTCCCGGCCCTGTCCATCCACACCATCTCCGACCAGCTCGTCCCGGTCGAACAGGAGAACGAGTACGCCGCCGCCGTGCGCTCCGCGGGGCGGCCGCACCTCCTGCGTCAGGCGTACGTGCACCGCGTCGGCCACTGCAACTTCTCGGCCTCCGAGTACGTCGCCTCACTCCAGACCATCGAGCAGCGCGTCAGCACCGGCCACTGGCCCGCCACCACGGCACAGTCACTGAACGACGCGGCCGCCGCCCTGTCGCTCGACGCCTCCGCCTTCGTCCACTACAAGCCGTCCCGCCTCCTCGTCCAGCCCTCCCACCCCTGACCCACCCGACCGTCTTCGGACTGTGCCCGCATCCCGCCACTACACCTCGGCGGGGTGCGATCGTGCCCGACCGACGGTAGAGCCGCCGGTTCGTCGTTGATCGATGAGATCGTGCGGGGGAGCGCCCGGCGGATGCTGGCCGAGGCGCTTCAGGCCGAAGTCGACGCCTACATCACCCGGTTCGCCGACGCGCGCGACGACCGGGGCCACCGCATGGTTGTCCGTAACGGTTCCCATCAGCCCCGCGAGGTTCTGACCAGCGCTGGGGCGATTGAGGTGAAGGCGCCGCGGGTCACCGCCGCCTCCGCCCTGGCGTGCGAGGTCAGAGCGACCTCGCCGTCGATCCCGGGTGTCCGGCGCCCGGTGTTGCGTTGAGTGACCTGGCGGACGCTGACCAGCGTGTTCGACCAGGACCTCAGCATCATCTTCTGCAAGGACCGGACCGTGGCCCAGTCCTGTTCCCGCGTCGCCTTGAAGATCCTGCGCCGCAGCCTCACTACGTTCAGCTCATGGGTCCGCCAGTCGATGGTGTCCCAGTCGTGAATGCCCTCGGGTCCGTTCACCGTGATGGTGTCCAACTTGCCCCTCGGTTCGAAAGGCCCGCGGCCTCGGCGTTCAAAGGCTCACCTGCCCACGTCAGCGCCCTTTCGGGCCCGGACGCCATGTCCGGCATCCGGCCGGTTCCCCGCAACGGACTGCCTGAAGGAGCAGCCATACCGTCGTCAGGTCCAGTTGCCTTTCGGCCACCGGCATCCGCTTCTTGGGCATCCTGTCCCGCCGAGGAGTTCCGCCCCGCTTGCGATCGGCCTACCAGACCACCACGGCGGTCTGGACCTCGACGGGGTTTCCACGTTCCGCGCACACGAGATACGACCGGGGAGGGCGCCCTTCTCAACCCCGAGGCCAGCGGTGTTCACACGTCCAGCACAGGGGGACTGGACGCCACTTGCCGCCTCTTCCAGCAGCCAGGCCCTGCCACCCTGGTCCTCATCCCGTCGCCCAGGGCTCTCTTTGACGAGGCCTCATCGAAGGGTTCACTCGCGTTCACCCGTCCGGTTTTCCCTTGCCCGGTTGCTCCCCCAGACGGAACAGGGGCCCTTGGGCGTCTTCCCCGAGCTTCGCACCCCATTGGGCAAGACCCACAGGCGCACGTCGGGGCGGGGACCGATCTTGAAAACTGATCAGGAACTACACACCCGGCATGGTCGGCCTCCAATCTGCGAGTTCACTCGGTATGGTGAGGTCGGCCCGGAGCGCCCTGCCGATGTCGCCACCGGTGGGTTTCTCCGAGCCGCCTCCCGCACCCGGCGTGCCCCTCTCAGGGCACCGGGCGCTCCACAAGCCCCGCGGGGACTACGTTCGC
>NZ_JAUZQF010000047.1 GCF_030718205.1 Nonomuraea turcica | reverse complement strand
CGCAGCGGCAACACCTTCAGCGCCCCCGCCCATCCCGGATCCGCCTGCCAGCGCATATCCGGCGGGTATCGCCCCGCGATCACCACCAGCGCCCCCATGGGCACCCGCGGCAGGAACCGCTCGCGCAACCATCCCTCCAAGCCCTGAATGCGTTCGAAGCCGTCGACCACCAGCACCGCGTCCGCATCACGAAGCACCAGCTCGGCCTCGGCCTCGAACGCCGCCGGCGACGGCTCCAGCGTGCGCCCGTCGACCGTGGACACCGGCCGCCCGGCCAGCATGGCCTCGTGCGCGAACCGCCGCAGCAAGGCCGACTTGCCGATGCCGCCGGGACCGTGCACATATAGAACGCTGCAGCCGCCGCCGTACAACGCCGCGTCGAAAACCGCGAGCTCTTCCTCCCGGCCCACGAACACCCTCTCGCGCGCTGCTTGCAGGCGCGATCCCAGCAATGCCGACTTATTGCTACTCCCCGATGACATTTCCTAACCCCTCTCCGAACACCCGGTCGATGATGCTGTTGAGTGCCGGTCCGAGCTCTCGGACGCGCCGGTCGGATTTCTCCATGGTCCTTGTTTGACTATACGAACCTGTGGATGGTTCACCAGGACACACCATGGCTCTTCGCCCTTTTTTCTCCCGAAACCACGAGAGGCACCTTCACCGCCGGCGTAAAACGCGAAATCAATCCACTCAATGCGCGGATCGTTCATCTGATGAATTCGCATTCCGTCCAAGGTGATGGAGGGCCAGAGGTTTAAGCCCGGGGCCCGGGTATTCGGGAGCGCCGTGGGCATGCTGACCAGCATGTGCCATTCCACCGACAGCAGGCCGCCAGCACCGCCGATCCAGGGCGAGGTGGCCTCACATGAGCAGATAGAGCTGACCGCCGCCGACGGCAATCGTTTCCTCGCCTACCGGGCCGAGCCCGCCGAGTGGAACGGGCGCAGCGTGGTGATCATGCCTGACGTCCGCGGATTGCACCCGTTCTACAGGGACCTGGCGGTGCGGTTCGCCGAGGCGGGGTTCCGTACGATCGCGATCGACTACTTCGGCCGTACGGCGGGCCTCGGCGACCGCGGCGACGACTTCGACTACATGACCCACGTCAAGCAGCTGAGCAGCGACCAGGTCAGGGCGGACGTGCGCGCGGCCACCGAGGAACTGGACGGGCCGGTCTTCACGGTGGGCTTCTGCATGGGCGGCGCCCAGTCGTGGCGGCAGGCCTTCGAGGGCAACGGCCTGGCCGGCGGCATCGGCTTCTATGGCGCCCTCCGGGCGATCCAGGAGACCCCGACCGGTCCGGGCGCGCCCATCCTGCTGCTCAGGGGCGGGGCGGACACGGCGTCGACGCCGGCGGAGTTCGACGCGTTCACGGCCGCGCTGGACCGGGTCGGCACCGAGCACGAGACCCACATTTACGACGGCGCTCCGCATTCGTTCTTCGACCGCTCGTACGGCGAGTGGGCGGAGGCGTGCCAGGACGCCTGGCGCCAGATCCTGTCGTTCACCGAGCGCCACGCTCAGCCCAAGTAGGCGGCCCGGACGACCGGGTTCTCCCTGATCTCGGCCGGCGTGCCGGTGGCGATCACCTTGCCGAGGTCGAGCACGACGATCCGGTCACAGGTGTCCATGACGAAGCCCATGTCATGCTCGACGAGCAGCACGGTCGTGTTCAGCGACCTGACGACCGCGCCCAGGCGGGTGGTCTGACCGGCGTCGAGTCCGGAGGTGGGCTCGTCGAGCAGGAGCAGCCTGGGCCGGTCGGCTAGGGCCCTGGCCAGCTCGACGAGCCGGCGCTGCCCGACCGGGAGCGCGGCGGCGTACGCGTCGCGCAGCCCGTCGAGTGCGCACAGCCGCAGAACCTCGTTCACGCGCTCGCGCCGCTCGCGCTCGTGCCGCCGCCGGCCCGGCCAGCCGACCAGGTCGGCGGCGAGCCCGCCACCGCCGCCGTGCCAGTCGAGCGCGGCCAGCACGTTGTCGGCGACGGTGAGCCGGCCGAACACCTGGGTGCGCTGGAACGTGCGGCGCAGCCCGGCTCTGGCCCGCTTGACCGGCGACATCCCGGTGACGTCCCGGCCCGCCACGCTGACCCGCCCCGCGCTCGGCCTGCGCAGCCCGGACACCACGTCGAAGAGCGTGGTCTTGCCCGCCCCGTTCGGCCCGATGACGCCGCAGACCTGCCCGGCGGCGACCTCGAACGACACCTGATCGAGCGCCCTGACCCCACCGAATGCCACCGACACACCGTCAACGGCCAGCATGGTCATCGCACCCCCAGGTAAGCGGCGGCCAGCCGTTCGCTGTCCACCTCGGAGCGGGGCCCGGCCCACGTGACGCTGCCCAGCTGCATGAACGCCACCCGGTCGGCGATGGCGAGGGCCTCCGTGGCCTTCTCCTCGACCAGCAGCAGCGCCACCCCGCGCTCGCGCAGCTCGGCGAACACCTCGAAGATCTGCCGCACCACCAGCGGCGCCAGCCCGAGTGACGGCTCGTCCGCGATCAGGACGCGGGGTGGCCGCACCAGCGCCGGGGCGAGGGTGAGCAGTTGCTGCTCGCCGCCGGACAGGGCGCCGGCGAGCACGCCGCGGCGTTCGGCCAGCTGGGGCAACCGGTCGTAGACCGGTTCGGGGCCGGGCAGCCAGGTCCGGAGGTTCTCCTCCACGGTGAGTCCCGGGAACACGCCGCGTCCTTCGGGGGCCAGCAGGATGCCGGCGCGGGCTCTGCGGTGGGCGGGCCAGGCGGTGACATCCTCACCGTCCAGCAGGATCCGGCCGGCGGCGACCGGCAGATCGCCGGCGGCGGCCGCGCAGGTGGTGGACTTGCCCGCGCCGTTGGCGCCGAGCAGCGCCACGACCTCGCCGGGGCGGACGGCCAGATCCACGCCACGCAGCACGGTGCAGTCCTGGTAGCCGGCGACGATGCCGTCCAGCACGAGCAACGACCGCGCGCCACCGGCCGCCACGGGGACTGATGTCGCGCCGTCGGCCACCGCTGAAACCACCGCCGCGCCGTCGGCCACCGCTGGGACCACCGCCGCGCCGTCGGCCGCTGCTGAGACCACCGCCGTACCATCGGCCGCCGCTGAAACCACTGCTTCCATGCGAGGGCGGGCGGCGGTGGCCTTCGTACGGCGGCGGTGGCGGAGCTCTGCCATCTGGGCGAGCACCCCGTCGGGATGCTTGGCGAGAATCATGCCGCCGAGCCCGAACAGGATGGCCCCGACGTGCGCGGACAAGCCCCACGTGGACAGCAGCTCGGGCGTGACGACCGCGATGAGCCCGCCGAGCACCGCGCCCCCGATCCGGCGCACCCCCTGCAGCACCACCACGGCCAGCCACACGAAGCCGGCGAAGGCCGGCAGGTCGGTGGCGGTGATCGAGCCCTTCGCGACCGCGAACAACACCCCGCCGAGACCGGCGATCGCCGACGCCAGCACGAACAGCATGATCTTGGTACGCGGGGCGGACAACCCGGACGTCGTCGCGGCGGCCGGGGCGGACCGCACGGCCAGGATGGCCCGCCCGGACGCGGACCGCTCCAGGTTCCGCACCAGCAGCGCCACGAGCCCGATGAGCACGAGCAGCACCACCACCAGCACCCGCGGGTCGGAGGTGTCGGCGAAGCCGAAGCCGAGCGCGGGCAGCGGCCACCCGATGGTCCCGTTGCTGAACGCGTCCACCTGGAACAACACCTGGTCGGCCAGCAGCGCCAGGGCCAGCGTGGCGAGTGTCAGCACCCGCCCGCCCAGCCGCAGTGCGGGCAGCGCCACCAGCATGCCGACGGCGGCCGCCGCCAGCACGCCCAGCAGGATCGCCGCGAAGAACGGCAGCCCGGAGGAGAACGCCCATCCGCAGGTCAGCGCCGCCATCGAGGCGAAGGCCGCCTGCGCCAGGTTGACCATGCCGCCGATCCCGGTCACCACCACGAACGAGCAGAAGATCAGCGCCAGCACGAGCCCCTGCGCGGCGATCCCCACGTAGTACTCCGGCGCCAGGAAGGTGAAGCCCACCAGGAGGACCAGGCTCACCGCCCAGGGCAGGCGCCGCCGCCACGGTGGCAGCCCAGCCAGGTGGTCGGGCGGCGGGGCGTCCTCGGCCGCGCTGCCCGCGATCCGCTCGCGTGACCTGTTCAGCAGCACGAGCCCGGCGAACAGCAGGATCACCGGCACAGCGGTACGCAGCCCGGTGACCTCCTCCAGGAAGTCGGTGTAGCCGGCGACCAGGTTCTGGACCACGCCGAGCGCCAGCCCGGCGGCGAACGTCCAGGGGATCGACAGCAGCCGCCCGAACACCGCGGCCGTGGCCGAGGCGAACAACAACACCGTGTACGCCGTCGCGTCCAGCCCCAGCACCGACACCGCCAGCACCCCGGCCAGCCCCGCGAGCCCGGAGCCGAGCATCCAGGCCAGCGCCGAGGTGGCGTCGGCGTCGATGCCCCGCAGCGTGGCCAGGCGGCGGCGGTCGACCGAGGCCCGCATGCGCAGCCCGTACGGGGTGTGCCGCATGAACGCCCACAACCCGGCCGCGGCCACCGCCGAGAAGGCGAACGTGATGAGCTGGTCGGTGTCCAGGCGCACGCTCTGTATGCCGAAGGGCACGTCGAACGCCACGGCCGGGTGCGGCCCGACGCCGCGTGGCAGCGAGGTCGCGTCCGCGGGCGGCAGCCCGGTCAGGTCCACGACCAGCAGGCCCAGCGCGGGCAGCGCGATCGTCAGCCCGATCGTGGCGACGATCTGCGCCGTCTCCCCCGCCTGGGCGAGCCCGCGGAACATGGACTTGTGCAGCACGTACCCGAGCGCGGGCGCGAACAGCACCACCGCGATCAGAGCCGACAACCAGGCGGGCAGCCCGGCGGCCGTGGTGAGCTCGTAGAACAGCAGGGCGGACAGGAAACCGAGCGCGCCGTGGGCGAAGTTGAACACCCCGGTCGCGGCGTACGAGAGCGTCAGGCCCGACCCCATGATCGCGAAGATGGCGCCGGTGACCAGGCCGCTGAGCACATAGCCAAGGATCATTTGAGCGGCACGTTGTCGAAGCACTTCATGCTCTTGGCCACCTGGAAGGCGCCGTTCTCCAGCTTGACCAGGGCGCCGCAGCCGTTCGGCTCGCTGTGATCCTTGGGATACTGGATCCTGCCGAAGCCGGCGTTCTCGTAGGCGTACGAGCCGTTGCCGGTGGCCAGGAACTTCTCCCTGGTCAGGTCCTTGCCGGTCTTGTCGAGCATGTCGAGGAAGATGTCGGCGGCCCAGTAGCCGATCGCCAGGTGCTGGGTGAGCACCGTGCCGGGGGCGACCTTCTCGACGTCCTGCTTGAGCTGCGCGATCTCAGGGGCGGTCGACTCGAAGGGCTCGAACATCGGCGCGGCGATCACGCCCTCGAGGGCCTGCGCGCTGGCCGGGTCCTTGAGGATGGCCGCGTCGTAGCTGGTGGCGTCCGTGAGCACGCCCTTGTAGCCAGCGCGCTTGAGCGCCGAGTACAGGCCGACGTTGAACTTGGTGCCGGCGATCACCGAGACCACGATGTCGGGGGCCTTGCCGCCGTTGGAGGTCATGATCTTGTTGACGTACGGGAGCCAGTCGGGTGGCGGGGCGGCGGCCGGGAGGCCGGAGTTCACGCCGACCAGCTTGAAGCCGGCCGCGGTGAACGACTGGGAGATCGTCGTACCGCCGTACTTGCTGCCGCTGGAGTCGCTGGTCTGCACGTAGACGCTCTTCCCTTCGGCGCCGCCGAGCAGGTCGGCCATCTGGCGGCCCCACCAGGTCTGCGATCCGGCACCCTGCTTGGGCGCCAGGCAGCCGTTGTAGCCGAAGCCGGTCTTGGTGCCGCACCACTGCGGCCCCGTCGCCCAGCCGAACCACGGCACGCCCTGCTGCTCCAGGAAGGCGGCGCCGCCGAAGTTGGGCGCGTGCACCGGGACCAGGGCGAACACCTGGTCCTTCTGCACAAGCTTCTTGGCCGCCGCGTCGCCCTTGGCCGCGTCCTGCCCATCGTCCTCGGCGCCGAGGAACTCGATCTTCCGTCCGTGCACACCGCCCTCGGCGTTGGCCCGCTCGAGCCTGGCCTTGGCGCCGATCTCGGCGTCCTTGGTCGAGTATCCGCTGGCACTGGTCTTGGTCAGCACGCCGCCGACCTTGATCGTCGTGCCGGTCACGCCTGGCACGGCCGCACCCTCCTGCTGAGTCGCGGCCTTCTGCTGGGCCGCGCACCCGGTGACGAGCAGCGCCACCGTGAGCGCCGCCGCCCCACCCCGCCGTACGATCATGATTGCCTCGCGATTTGGCCTAGCGCTCGCTTGGTTTTCCGCCAAGCGTAAATTCGCCCAGAAGGGGCGTCAACGGCCTACCTAGCAATCGCTTGCTTACAATTCGGCACCGGGGTTACCGTGTGGCGCATGCTGATGCGCGCGGCGGTGCTGACCGGGTTCCACTCGCCCATGGAGATCCGCGAGGTGGAGATCGCCGACCCTGGACCCGGCGAGGTCCGCGTGCAGATCAAGGCGTCCGGTGTGTGCGGCTCCGACCTCAAGGCCATCGACGGCAAGAGCCCAGTGGTCAGCAGGTTGCCGTTCATCCTCGGACACGAGAGCTCGGGCGTGGTGGAGAGCGTCGGCGCGGGCGTCACCTCCGTCACGCCCGGCGACCACGTCATCATCTCGATGAACGGTCCCTGCGGCCGCTGCCGCCCGTGCGGTGCCGGCCGCTTCCACCTGTGCGCGGGCCCCGCCCGGCTGCCGACCATCATGGGCGGCCTGCCCAGGATCACCCTCGACGGCCAGGAGACGCGGCGCTTCATCGGCATCGGCTCGTTCGCCGAGTACGCGGTCGTGAGCGAGGCCATGTGCGTGAAGCTGCGCCGAAGTGTGCCGTTCGCCGCCGGGTGCCTGCTGGCCTGCGGGGTCGTGACCGGCGTCGGCGCGGTCCTGAACGTGGCCGAGGTTCCGCCCGGCGCCTCCGTCCTCGTCGTCGGCTGCGGCGGGGTGGGACTCAACGTCATCCAGGGCGCGGTGCTCGCGGGCGCGACCACGATCATCGCGGCCGACGTGGCCGAGCACAAACTCAAGCTGGCGCTGCAGTTCGGCGCCACCGCGACCCTGCTCGCCGGGGACCTGCCCAAGCAGGTGGCCGAGCTGGTGACGGGCGGCGTCGACTACGCCTTCGACGCGACGGGAGTGCCCGGCGTGCTGGCGCAGGCGTTCGCGGCGACCCAGCCGGGCGGCACCACGGTCATGGTCGGCAGCCCGCCGACGGGGCAGCCACTGGAGCTCGACCCGGGCCTGCTGTTCGCCTCCCGCCGCCTCATGGGCACCCAGGGCGGCGACGCCGCGCCGCACCGCGACCTGCCCATGCTGGCCGCTCAATACCTGCGAGGCCGCCTGGACCTGGACGGCCTGATCTCCGAGCGCCTCCCGCTCGACCAGATCAACGAGGCCGTCGCCCACGTCCGCCAGGGGACCGTTGCCCGCACCGTGATCACGTTCTGACGCTATCCTGCCGACATGTCCTATCCCGAGCCCCGATACCTGGCTGAAACCGGTGAGCACAGCGGCGTCTTCCATCCGGCCAACAGGCCGCCTGACCTGAAAATAGGCACTGGGACGCAGGTGCACTACCTCGGCACAGGTGGCTCGACCAACGGCGCGTTCGGCCTGTACCGGTGGGAGATGGGCCCGGCCCCGTCCGGCCCCGGTGCGCACTTCCACCGGACGATGACCGAGTCGTTCTACGTGCTGTCCGGCACCATCCGCCTCTTCAACGGCGACCAGTGGGCCGACGGCAAGCCGGGTGACTTCCTTTTCGTGCCGGAGGGCGGCGTGCATGCCTTCCGCAACGAATCCGGAGAGCCCGCGTCGATGCTGATCCTCTTCACCCCGGGCGCGCCCCGTGAGGCCTACTTCGAGGAGCTCGCCGACATCGTGGCCACCGGCCGCCAGCTCACACCTGAAGAGTGGACCGACGTGTACCTGCGTCACGACCAGTACATGGTGTGATCGCCCGCCAGCCCCCTGTGGCACCACGGCCACAACGCGACCAACGGAGCCGTCGGCTGGGTCCCGGCCTGCCATCGAGCCTCGCCTGCCGCTGAGTGAGCGAGGCCCGAAGCGTGGCCTCACTGAGCATAAAGTGC
The DNA here is from genome assembly GCF_030718205.1 of Nonomuraea turcica. Taxonomy (GTDB): domain Bacteria; phylum Actinomycetota; class Actinomycetes; order Streptosporangiales; family Streptosporangiaceae; genus Nonomuraea. Next base: position 45,991 of record NZ_JAUZQF010000047.1, on the reverse strand, counting down.
CTCCCGGATGGGCCCGCCAGGCATTATCGCCGCAGAGGCGTCAGGAGGCTGGGGCGTGCTCGGCAGTGATGTGGGCGGAGGGCTCAGGAAGCGGAGGGCTCACGAAGAGCGTCGCCAGACCGACCAGGAAACGATCGCCCCGACTGGCGCCGCCGAGACCGAGCGCGCCGTGCAACGCCTCCGCCTGCTGCGGCGGCAACGCCTCGATGTGCTCGACGAACGGGCGCAGCAGCAGGTGCAAGGCGGCGAACGGCAGATCCGCCGATGACCGACTGCTCCGCCTGACGCCCGTACAACATGGCACTCCAAGAAAACGGTTGCCCGAAATAGGACCAGTGTTGACGCAAAGGCGCTCACCCGCCCGCGGGCACGACGACGGAGAGGAGGAGGACTGACCGAGCCGATCTGGCTGGAATGGACGCGGTCAGGTGACGGATTGCGCCACCAAGGCCATGGCCTGCCGCATGGCGTTCCGTACCTCGTCGGGTCCGTCGCCGCGCTGCAGCGCGGTCAGTGCGGATGCGCTGATCGCGCCCACCATCGCGCCGACCAGGGCGGAGGCGGTGATCGTGTCGAGCCTGTCGGGGAATGCCCGTTGCAGCGCCTGGGCCAGTTCGGCCTGCGCGGTGAGGTATCGCTGCAGCAGCCGGGCCTGCAGCGCCGGCACTGAGGCCGTCAGCCGTGCCCGAAGTGCCGCGAGTCCGCTGGGGAGGTCGCTGACCCAGGTGTTGGCGATCATCAGGTCCATCGCCCGCACCAGCACGTCGGGCAGCCGTTCCTCGACCTGGCGCTCGGCGATCGCCTGCAGCGCCAGGTCGACGCGCACGTCGGCGTTGGCCAGGAGCGCGTCCTCCTTGGCCTGGAAATGGAGGAAGAAGGTGCGGGGCGACACCTCCGCGGCGTCGGCGATCTCAGCCACGGTCACGTGGTCGTAGCCCTTGTCCTCGAACAGGCGAACCGCCGCCTCGATCAGCGCCTGCCGGGTGCGCTGCTTCTTACGCTCCCGCAATCCCTGTTTCTCCACCACGCAGGGCAGTCTATTTCATCTTCCGAATTGATGCATACTATGAATCGCTACATAGACTGCAGCCACTGAAGGGTGATCACATGGGAAGTCTGGACGGACGCGTCGTCCTTATCACCGGAGCAGGGCGCGGCATTGGGCGCGAGGAGGCGTTGTTCTTCGCCGCCGAAGGCGCCAAAGTCGTCGTCAACGACCCCGGCGTCGCCATCGACGGCACGGGCGGCGACGCCGGCGTGGCCGCGAAGGTCGTCGAGGACATCACTGCCCGCGGCGGGCAGGCCGTGGCCAGCACCGACAGCGTCGCCGACTAGGACGGCGCCCGCCGCATGGTGGAGACGGCCCTACAGTCCTTCGGCGACCGAGGCGGGGGTCCACGCCCAGATATTGTCGGTGCGGGGCGGAACGGTCGCGGTCAACCACGGTTGGTCCCTCGGCGACCACATCCACATCTCCGGCGGCAGTTCAACGCGGTGATGTGGCGGTTTCGTACGGGCAGTCCGTACCGGCCCTAGACGCCCGCCCCGACGGGCTCCCGGCGCTCGGCGACCGGCTCGTCCTCCTCCTCGTGCCCCTCCACGGACAGGTTCGGCAGGAGCCGGTCCAGCCAGCGCGGGCACCACCAGTTCCAGCGCCCGAGGATCACCATCGTGGCGGGCACCAGGAAACCGCGGATGATCGTGGCGTCCACCGCGATCGCCACCGCCAGCCCCACCCCGAACGTCTTCACCATGGCGTCCGGGTAGGCGATGAACGCCACGAACACGGCCACCATGATCAGCGCGGCGGAGGTGATCACCCGGCCCGTCGAGCCGAGCCCTTCCGCCACCGCCCGCGCGTTGTCCCCATGCCGCGCGTACGCCTGCCGCACCGCCGTCAGCAGGAACACCTCGTAGTCCATCGACAGCCCGAACAACACCGCGAACAGCAGCAGCGGCACATAACTCTCGACCGGCACCGAGAAGAAGATCGTCTGCAGGTAGGAGGAGTCCGCTGGCGGGTCCATGCCCACCAGCCCGCTGCCGAGCCCGAACGAGAACACCAGCGCCAGCGAACCGAACGCGGCCCCGAGCGAGACCAGGTTCATCACCGCGGACTTGATCGCGACGACCGGCGCGCGGAAGGCCAGCAGCAGGAGCAGGGCGCTGAGCAGCACCACCACGCCGATGACCAGCGGGGTGCGCTCGGCCATGCGATCGCCCGCGTCGGTGAGCCCGGCGACCTTCCCGCCGACGTGCACGTCGACGCCGGGCACCGTGATGGCCCTGATGTCCCTGACGACGCCCGCGGCCCGGCTGTCGCTGGGGGCGTAGTCCGTGACGGTCTGCAGCAGGACCGCGCGGCCGGAGGTGTTGACCTTGGGGTCGGCCACGTGCGCGACCCCGTCGACGGCCTTCACCTCGCGGGCGATCTCCGCCACGAGCGGGTCCTTCGCGCTCTCGACCTTCGACGGCAGCTCGGCGACCACGATCAGCCCGCCGTTGGCGCCGGGGCCGAAGCCGGTGGCCATGAGCTCGTACGCGCGCCGGGAGTCCGAGCCCTGGGCGGCATACCCCTCGTCGAGCGGGCCCAGCTTGAGCCCGAGCGCCGGGGCGGCCAGCGCGCCCAGCACGGCGACGCTGGCCAGCAGCGTCCCCCACGGGCGGCGCGCCACCCACGCCCCCAGCCCCGCCCAGCCTGTGCCGGAGGAGCCGCCGCCGCGCAGGAGCGGCACCTTGAGCGCGTTGACGCGGTGGCCGAGCAGCCCGAGCAGGGCCGGGACGAGCGTGATCGAGGTCAGCACGGCGGCGACGACGGAGATGCCGGTCACCCAGCCGAGCGTGGCCAGCAGCGGGAAACCGGCCAGCATGAGCGCGCTCAGCGCGATGATCACCGTACCGCCGGCGAAGACGACGGCGCCGCCCGAGCTCGCCACGGTACGCCGTACCGACTCCACGACCGGCACCCCTTGGGCCAGCAGGCGGCGATGGCGCGACAGCAGGAACAACGCGTAGTCGATCCCGACGCCGAGCCCGATCATGGTGGCCATGATCCCGGCCTGCTTGGGCATGTCCACGACCCAGCCGAGCAGCCCGATCACGCCGAGCCCCGACGCCACGCTGACCAGCGCGGCGAAGATCGGGATCATCGCGGCCACCAGCGTCCCGAAGGCGAACACCAGCACCAGCAGCGCGCAGACCACGCCGATGATCTCGCTGGGCCCGGTCTTGATCTCCTTGTCCGCGGGGGTCGAGGCGTCGGCGGGCACTACCTCCATCCCGGCGGCCCTGGCCGGGTCGGCGGCCTTCGACAGCGCCTGCGTGGTCTCGGAGAGCTTGTCCGGGTCGTGGCCCTCCATACGGATCGTGATGAGGCCGATCTGCAGGTTGGAGGCGATGCCGCCCCTGCGGAACGGCGTGTCCACCTGCACGACGTGGTCCATCGTCCGCAGGCGGTCGATGGAGCGCTCCACCGCCTGCTTACGCTCTTCCTCGGCGAGGGGGCCGTCGGCGGAGTACACCAGGAGCTGGACCGTGCCACCCTGCGCGTAACCGGGGCCGAAGCCCTCCTTCATGAGGTCGTGCGCGCGCTGCGCGTCGGTGCCGGGGATGCTCGCGTCGTTGCTGGTGGGGCTGCTGAAGGCGAGGTTGGCGCCCATCAGCGCGGCGGCCGCGAGCACCCATAACGCCAGTACGATCTTGCCGTGCCGCGCGCACCAGCCGCCCAGCCGTCCCAGCAACCGCGTCATCGCTCAGCCCCCACTCGACGGCCGTCCTGTACGGTCGTACAGGACATACGATGAGCGGGGTATGTTACGGAACGCGTACCCGGCGGGAAAATGAGACGATGACCACAGCCGACGACACCCGCAGCCGCATCCTGGCCGCGGCCAGAGAGCTGTTCGCCGAGCGCGGCTACGCGGCCACGTCCCTGGCCGACATCGCCGCCGCCGTCGGCCTGACCAAGACCGCCGTCGCCTACCACTTTCACCCGAAGGACCGCCTGGCCGCCGAGCTGCTCTCGCCGGCGGCGGACGACATGCTCCAGCTCCTCGGCGCCGACCACGCGACCCGGGACGACTTCGTCGAGGCCCTGGTCTCGTTCGCGGTGCGCTACCGCTCGGTGATCCGCCTGTTCATGGAGGACCTGTCCGCCGACGACTCCGTCTCGCCGGGCTCGAAGCGGGATACGGTCAGGACGTTCAGGGACGAGATCCACGCCAAGCTCGTGGGCGACGATCCCGGCCCGGACGTCCGGCTCAAGAGCTGGGCGCTGCTCGGCGCGCTGCTGTGGGGCGTGGTCAAGACCATGGACCTGCCCGAGGACCAGGTGCGCGCCGTGCTCCTCGAGTCCTGCCGCGCCTTCTAAAGACCGAGGATCTCCCGCTCGACGTGGTCGAGTGCGAGGCGTACCGCGCCCAGGGCCACCCCTTCGTCCCCGAAGGTGGACGCGACCACCTCGGGCGCGCTCACACACAGCTCGGCCAGGTGCCGACGGAGCGGTTCGAGCAGCACGTCGCCGGCGCGCGAGTAGCCGCCGCCGAGCACCAGCAGGTCCGGATCGATGGCCAGGACGAGCGCCGAGGCGCCGATCGCGAGATTCTCCGCGTAGCGGTCCACCCGGCGCGCGGCGTCCGGCTCACCCCGCAGCGCCGCCTCGAACACCTCCGCCGCCGAGGCGTCCTTGACCAGCTCGCGGGCGGCGTCCTCCCACCCGACCTGGCGCAGCGTGCCGATCTCACCCGCCGCCCCGCTGCGCCCGGGATGCAGGCGGCCGCCGATCAGGATGCCGGCGCCCGCCCGGTGGCCGATCAGCACGTACACGACGTCGGAGGCATGCTGCGCGCTGCCGCGCCAGTGCTCGGCCAGCGCCGCGAGGTTGGCGTCGTTGGCGGCCAGCGCGGTGCCGCCGAACCAGCGCCCGGCCAACCCCGCCAGGTCCACCCCGGTCCAGCCGGGCAACGTGATCGACAGTGACACCCGGCCGGTGCGGTCCACGATGCCCGAAGTCCCCGCCGCCACCGCCCACACGTGCTTGCGTGCCACACCCGCGCTGTCCACGCACGTCAGCGCCGTGCGCCGGGCCGCCTCCAGCCGCTCATGCGCGGCGGCGTCGCCGGAGACGCCGGCGCGCTGCCAGGCGATCACCTCGCCACTGAGATCGGCCAGCGCCGCGACGATGCCGTCGCCGCCGACCTCCACGCCCACCACGTAGCCGGCGTCCGCCCGGAACCCGAACCGGCGCGCGGGCCGCCCCATCACGCCCTCGTCGGGCGGCACCTCCTTGACGAAGCCGCGCTCGCTCAGCTCGTCGAGCACCGCCTCCACCGTCTGCCTGGACAGCCCGGTGACGCGGCCGAGCTGCGTCAGCGTGGCCACGCCCTCGCGCCGCAGGGCCCTGAGCGTGACCTGGGTATTCACCTTGCGCAGCAGCGACGCGTCACCCGGCCGGAGCTCGGTCAACTTATGAGACCCTTTCTCATAACTGCCTCATAGCTGTCCATTGACGTCTATCAGCCAGGATCCTAGCATCGACCGACATACGTGAATTGGTTACATAAGTGGAGGCGCAATGGTGACTCTCGCCGTGGTCGGCGCGGGCTCTCGGGGGACCGGCTACGCCCGCCACGCCGTCGACAGCGGCCGGGCGCGCGTGGTCGCCGTGGCCGATCCGCTGGACAGCCGGCGCGAACGGTTTCCCGAGGCCGCGCAGTACGCGGACTGGCGCGAGCTGGCCGCGCTGCCCCGCCAGGCGGACGCCCTGATCATCGCCACTCAGGATCGCGACCACGTCGAGCCTGCGGTCCGCTTCGCCGAGCTCGGCTACGACATCCTGCTGGAGAAGCCGATGGCGGTCTCCGAGGACGACTGCCGGGCGATCGTCGCGGCCGCCGAGCGGTCCGGCGCGGTCTTCGCGGTCTGCCACGTGCTGCGTTACACGCCGTACACGCGGGCGTTGAAGGCGCTGCTCGACGCCGGCCGGATCGGCGAGATCGTCAGCATCCAGCACCTGGAGCCGGTCGGGTGGTGGCACCAGGCGCACTCGTACGTGCGGGGCAACTGGCGGCGTACGGACGAATCCACGTTCATGCTGCTCGCCAAGTCCTGCCACGACCTCGACTGGCTGGTCCACCTGACCGGCAAGCAGGTCACCCGCGTCTCCTCGTTCGGCGGGCTCCAGCACTTCCGCCCCGAGAACCGGCCCGCCGGCGCGGCCGACCGCTGCCTGGACTGCGCGGTCGAGCCCGGCTGCCCGTACTCCGCCAAGCGCATCTACCTGCCGCTGACCGGGCGGACGGTGTGGCCGCTGTCGGTGCTCACCGACGACGTCACCGAGGAGGGCGTGCTGGCGGCCCTCAGGACCGGCCCGTACGGCAGGTGCGTGTACGCCTGCGACAACGACGTGGTCGACCACCAGGTGGTGAACATGGAGTTCGAGGGCGGCGCGACCGCGTCGTTCACCATGACGGCCTTCACCCCGTCCCTGCACCGGCAGACCCGGATCTTCGGCACCCGAGGGTGGATCGAGGGCGACGGCGACCGCCTGAACGTCGTCGACTTCGTCACCGGCCGGTCCGAGACCGTCGAGACCCGCCCCACAGGGGACGCGACGGCCAGGGGCGGCCATGGGGGCGGTGACGAGGCGCTGGTGGAGGCGTTCCTGACCGCGGTCGCCACGAGAGACCGCGCGCCGATCCTCTCCTCGCCGGCCGAGAGCCTGCACAGCCACCTCATCGCCTGGGCCGCCGAGAGGTCGCGGCTGCACGGCGAAACCGTATCCCTGGAAGAAACCCCCCGATGAAGGCACGCCCGATCACGCTGCGCGGCAGGGCCGTCACTGGCCGGAGATGGCGCCGGTCGGGCCTTCCGACGGCTCCGTGGGGTCGGGGCCCGACTGGCCCTGGAGCCCGACGACGATCAGCACCGAGGTTCCCGGCGCCGCGCAGGTGCCCGGCGGGACGCTCTGGCTGAGGACCATCCCCACACGTGACTCGTCCTCTACGACCTGGCCCTGGAACCGCGCCCGGAACCCGGCCGCCGCCAGCGCGCCCTGCCCTTCCTCCCGGCTCTTGCCCACGACGGACGGTACGGCGGCACCTCTGCGAGCCACCGTGAGCGCGACCGGGGTGCCGCCTGTCACCCGCTTCCCGGCCTGGGGTTGCGTGCTGAGCACCTGCCCGTTCGGCTGGTCGGAGCAGGCACGGGTGACGGTGCCGACGGCGAGGCCGGCACCGGTCAGGGCGGACTCGGCGGCCCTGCGCTGGAGGCCGACCACGGAGGGCACGGCCAGGCCCGCCGACACCTGGAGCGTGACAGTGCTGCCCTTGGGCACGGCCGAGCCTGAGGCGGGTTTACTGCTCAGCACCTGGCCGATCTTCTGCGGCGAGTCGACCTGGGTCACCGTCCCGGCCACCAGTCCCGCCTGTTTGATGGCTTTGATCGCCTTGGCACGATCCAGCCCGGCCAGGGGCGGGACGGGGACCGTCACCGGCGGCGCCGCTGAGGAGTCGACAGGCGGCTTGCGGGCCTCCTGCGTTTCCTTGGGTTTGGCGGGGGACGACTTCTCGGCGGAGGGCGTGGACGGCGCGGGCTCCGATTGCGCGGGCGGGGCCGGTCTTGCCACCTGTGCGGCGGGCTCGTTCTTGTTCAGGTTGGGGACGACCAGGGCGAACAGCACGGCGGCGGTCACCAGCAGGGCAGCGCAGACGGCGACGGCCGCCCGCGGCCACCTCCTCCTGTCATGGTCCTCCGTGTCAACGGTCCGCACGCCGTCGTCGCCCGCCCCGGAAGCGGACGCGGTGCCGGGCTCGGATGCCGTCGCCGGGTCCGAGGACTGAGCGCCCGTGGTCCGGCCCGGCAACAAGTAGCCTCCCGGCAGCCCGGTGGCCTCCGGTTCGGCGACGGGAGTCCGGGGCTCGGGGACCAGGGGCGGGGTGAGCCGCAGGATGTGCGGCGGCGGCGTGCCAAGCACCTCGGCCGGCAACTCCTCCGACTCCCCCAGCAGCTCGAACAGCAACTCCCTGCTGGTCGGCCGGTTCCTTGCGTCCTTGTCCAGGCAGGACTCCACCAGCCGCCGCAGCCGCCCCTCCAGCAACCCCAGCTCCGGCGGCGCGGTCAGGATGCGGTGCAGCACCGGCGCCACCGAGTCCTGCCCGAACGGCGCCGTCGCGTTGGCCGCGAAGCACATCGTCGCACCCCACGAGAACACATCCGCCTGGCCCGTGACGGCCGACGCCGTGATCTGCTCCGGCGCCATGTAGGCGGGCGTCCCCACGCCCCTGCCACTCACCGTGGCCGCCGCGTCCAGCGCCCTGGCCAGGCCGAAGTCGATCACCCGCGGCCCGTCCGGCCCGAGCAACACGTTCTGGGGCTTGAAGTCCCGATGGACGATGCCCGCGCGGTGGATGGCCGTGATCGCGGTCGCGGTGCTGACCGCCAGCCGCTCCAGCGCCCCGCCGCGTCGCGGCCCGGTCAGCGCGACCTCCCTGGCCAGCGACGGCCCGTCGACGTATTCGCTCACGATGTACGGCCGGCCCTCGTCGAACCCGGCGTCGATCACCTGCGCCGTGCAGAACCTTGCCACATGCTTGGCCAGCTCGACTTCCCGTAAGAACGCCGCCCGCTCGTCGCCCACCGGTCCGTGCAGCAGCTTGACCGCGTACGTCTCCCCGCCCCGCGAACCGAGGAACACCGCGCCTTGACCACCCTCGCCCAGACGCCCGGAAAGCGCGTACTCTCCGAGTCGCTGCGGGTCCCCCGTTCTGAGCGGCTGTGCCGTTGGCACGGGGCGCCTCCCCTCGCCGCCACCCCACTTCTGCTCTCTACTGAAAGCAACGGATTGCCACCAGTCAACGGTGCTCAGGGCAATCGCGGCCTGACCGTGATACAGCGGGTCAAGAGGTACGGGTGACCGTGCCCGAATACGTCACTTCGTCCTTACCTTGGCGCGTCACCTTGATGGCCATCTGGTCGGCGTACGACGTCGGGAACATGCGCAACGTGCCCGGATAACATTCCTCGCCCACGACCTGATCGAGCGCGAACACCATCCCGGTCCCCGTTCGCCCCAGCCGCCCCGAGCAGTGCAGGTCGGCCCCCCATCGCATGGCCCCGCCCTCGGCGCCCAGGCGCAGCTCGACGGGGAAGATCCGCTGGGCGGTGAAGTGCTCGGCCGAGCCCGTCCACGTGCCCTCCAGCCCGGGCCCCTGCGCACCGCGCTGCCAGAACACGAAGCCGGCCACCCCCATGGCCAGCCCGGCCGCCGCCACCCCCATCTGCCAGGCCCGGGGCCGCCGGCGGGGGCGCTCCGGCTGCGGCGAGGTGCGGGCGACCGTGGGGAAGCTGGTGGTCGGATCGGGGTCTGTGACCGATCCCCCCGTGGTGGTGACGCCCGCGCCCAGCCCGCCCGTCACCGAGCCAACGGCCGCGGACAGCCCACTGCCGGAGGCTGTGGACACGGATCCGGAGCCGGAAGCTGCGGGCGCCGGTCCAGGGCCGGAAGCTGCGGGCGCGGGGCCGGAGCCGGAAGCTGCGGGCGCGGGGCCGGAGGCCGGGAGTGTGGGGGTGGAGCGCGGGAGGGCGGCCATCGCGCCCGACGACAGCACGTCCTCGCCTGCCGCGTCCTGCCCCAGCAACCACCGCAGCACTTCCTCGGCGTCCGGCCGGTCCCCCGGCTCGGGCGCCAGGCACGCCTCCACGATCTCGCGCAGCCGCCCGCTCAGCGGCCCCAGGTGCGGCTTCCCGTACAGGATCCTGGCCAGGACCTCCTGATAGGTGTCCGCCGTGTACGAGTGCCGCCCGGTCGCGGTGTACGCGACGGTCAGCCCCCACGCCCACAGGTCGGCGGCCGGCCCGGCGGGCTCGCCCTTGATGCGCTCGGGCGGCAGGTATGCCGGCGTCCCGACGGGAATCTGGCTGGTGGTCGCGGTAGTGGTGTTGACCAGCCGGGACACCCCGAAATCGATCACCCGCGGCCCGTCGAGCCCGAGCAGCACGTTGCCCGGCTTGAAGTCCCGGTGCACGACGCCGGCCCGGTGGATGGCGCCGAGCGCGGTGGCGGTGCCGATGGCCAGGCGTTCCAGGGATCCGCCCTGCCGCGGCCCCTTGGCGAGCACGTGTTGCTGGAGCGACGGCCCCTCGACGTACTCGCTGACCAGATAGGGCCGGTCTCCTTCGAGGTCGGCGTCGAGCAACTGGGCCGTGCAGAACGCGGCCACCCGCCGCACCGCCTCCACCTCGCCCAGGAATCGGCGGCGCATGTCGGGGTCACCGGACAGGCTGGCGTGCAGCAGCTTGATCGCGACCTGCGCCCCCTGCGGCGAATGGCCGAGGTAGACGACGCCCTGGCCGCCCTGACCGAGCCTGCGCGACAACCGGTACGCCCCAAGCTGACGTGGGTCATCGGTTCGTAGCTCGGACATATTTCGGCATTATGCCGTCCCTTAGATCAGTTGCGCGTAATCATCCAGGAGAGGCAGCAGGGTGTCGGCCGGGCCGCTGGGCAACGTGGCCACCGCCTCGTGGATGCCGAGCCCGGCGAAGTAGTCGAGCTTCTCCCTGGTCGGCCGCGTGCCGAACGGGATCACCTCGGCCATCGGCCGCTCCGCCTTCTCGCACGCCTCGCGCAACGCCGGCAGCGCGGCCTTGATGCCGGCGCCGCCGATCGGCATCCAGCCGTCGGCGTACTCGGCGACGTGGGCGAACAGCTTCGGCCCCGCGGCGCCGCCCACGTAGACCGGCGGGCCGCTGATCGGCTTCGGCCAGCACCAGGACGGCTCGAAGCCGTCGAAGGAGGCCACCTCGTCGCGCCAGAGTGCCCGCATCGCCAGCACGTTGCGCCTGGCCACCTCGCGGCGGCGGGCGTACGGGACGCCGTGGTTCTCGATCTCCTCCACGTTCCAGCCGAAGCCGACGCCGACCGCGACCCGCCCGCCCGACAAGTGGTCCAGCGTGGCGATGGCCTTGGCGGTCACGATGGGATCGCGCTGGGCGGCCAGCAGGATGCCGGTGCCGACGCGCAGCCGGCGGGTCGCGGCGGCGGCGAACGAGAGTGCGACCAGGGGGTCGAGCGTGCGCTTGTACTCCTCGGGCAGCTCGTTCTGCCCGGCGGCGGGCGGCGTGCGGCGCGAGACCGGGATGTGGGTGTGCTCGGGCAGCCAAAGGGAGTCGAAACCGCGTTCCTCGGCCGCCCTGGCGAGCTCGTCGATCGGCATCGCCAGATCCGTGGCGAACATCGTGACGCCCAGTCTCATGCGCCCTCCTCGTAGTTAACCAAGCGATTGCTCGGCTAAGATTTCCAGAGTAGCTTGCAGAGGAACCGTCCGCGGAAAGAGGTCCCCGGTGAAGTTTTCCATCTTCCTGAATCCGCAGATTCCAGGCTCTGGATATGCAGCCGAGGAGAACGCCAAGGCCAAGCGCCCCATCGGGCGGGACACGGAGTCGTACCAGAGGCTGCTGCACGAGGTCCGGGAGATCGCCGTCCACGCCGACCAAATCGGGTTCGACGCGCTGATGATGACCGAGCACCACTTCCACTCCGAGGGCATGGAGTTCTCCGTCAATCCACTGATGTTCCTCACCGACCTCGCCGCGCGTACGGAGCGGATCCTGCTCGCGCCGCTCGGCCTGGTGCTGCCCGCGTGGGACCCGATCAGGGCGGCCGAGGACGTCGCGCTGCTCGACCAGTTCAGCAAGGGACGGCTGCGGCTGGGCGTGGCACGTGGTTACCAGAACCGCTGGATGAACGTCCTGGGCCAGCGCTGGCACGCCGCCGCCGCCCGTTCGGACGGGTCGGCGTCCGACACCCGTAACTTCGACGTCTTCGGCGAGGTGCTGAAGATCATGAAGCTGGCGTGGACCGAGGAGACCCTGCGGTACAAGTCCGACGTGCTCGACTATCAGGTGCCCTACCCGTACGAGGGCATCGAGGGCTGGCCCGCCCAGGAGTGGACCCGGACCTTCGGCGCGCCCGCGGAGCTGGACGACGAGGGCAAGGTGGTGGCCGTGTCGGTCTGCCCGCGACCGTACCAGAACCCGCACCCCGAGCTGTGGCAGCCCTTCACGATCTCCGACCGGTCGGTCATCAGGGCCGCGCAGGAGAACATCCTGCCGTGGATGTTCACCCCCAACCCGGACGACCACGCCGCCAAGGCCAAGCTCTACCAGGAGGAGTCCGCCAAGCAGGGCCGCCACTACAAGCTGGGCGAGCACACCGGCATCCTGAAGATCGTCGGGATCGCGGACACCACCGAGCAGGCGATCAACACCTTCGGCCGCAGCATCCCCAAGGACTTCGCCGCCTTCTTCGGCCCCTTCGGATATCTGGAGGTGCTGCGGAAGAAGGAGGACGAGAAGCACAAGCCGATCTCCCCGGAGAAGGGCGACGCCAAGCGCATGAACGACGTCGAGATGGCGCTGTTCGGCACGCCCGACGACGTCAAGCGCGGCATCCAGCGCATGCTCGACCGGATGCCGGACCTGGAGTGGTTCGGGCTCTACATGCAGGGGCAGCAGGGCGTGCTGCCGCTCGACACGGTCAAGCGCAACCTTGAGCTGTTCGCCACCAAGGTCGCCCCGGAGTTTCGATGAAGATCTGGCTGGGGGCCTCGTTCGTCGACGCCGGCCAGTTCGTGGAGCTGGCCCGGGCGGCCGAGCGGTGCGGGTTCGACACGCTGACGCTGTCGGACCACCTCTTCTACGCCGACTTCGCCACACCGTACCCCTACTCGCGGTCGGGACGGCCGCGCTGGGACGCCACGACGCACTGGCCGGACGTGTGGGTGACGATCGGGGCGATGGCGGCGGTCACCACGTCCCTGCGCTTCTCGCCGAACGTCTACATCGCCCCCGCCCGCGACCTGCTCACCGTGGCGAAGCAGGTGTCCACGGCGGCGGTGTTGTCCCGCGACCGGGTGACGTTCGGAGTGGGCGTGGGGTGGTGCAAGGAGGAGTTCGTCGCCACAGGACAGGACTTCCAGACGCGGGGGCGGCGGCTGGACGCCATGCTTCCCGTGCTGCGCTCGCTCTGGGCGGGCGAGACGGTCAGCCTGGACGGCCTCCCGCCCCTGTCGATCTCACCGACCCCCGCCCAGCGCATCCCGGTGTACGTGGGCGGCGACAGCGAGGCGGCCCTGCGGCGGGCGGCCCGCGCCGGCGACGGCTGGATCGGCAACCGCATCTACACGGAGGAGCAGCTCGACCCCGTGCTCGACACGCTGCGCCGGCACCTCGACGAGAACGGCAGGACGGGGCCGTTCGACATCATCGCGCCGCTCGCCGTGCTGCCGGACGCGGAAACCTACCGTCATTTCGCCGCCAAGGGCGTGACCGGCACGCTGGCCGCCCCGTGGTGGCTGGCCACCCCGGAGGAGAAGTCACGGTACGGCGAGGGCACACTCGAGCTCAAGATCGCCACCATGGAACGCTTCGCGGAGGAGGTCATCGCGAAGCTCTGATGCTGCGGAGTCAGGCCGGCGGGAGGCCGAGCTCGGCCATGAGCGTGTCAACCAGGTCGAGCGGCGGCTCCGCCACCACCCCGACGCGGGCCAGCGCCGCGAGCCCCAGGTAGCCGCCGTACCCGGCCAGCACCCGCCGGCGGGCCTCCGCCGGCGGCTGCCCGGCCTCCTCCAACGTGGCCTGCATATACGCGAGCCGCCGCTCGCTCACCCGCCGCACCACCGCCCCCACCACTGGATCGTCGGCCTCGCTGATCAGCCGGAACGAGATGGCCGCGTCCCGCCCGCTCCCCAGGGCACCTTCGAGCAGCATCCGCATGCGCGCCACCGGATCACGCACCGCCTCCAGCCCGGCGATGATCTCCTCGGTCTCGGCCTCCCAGCGCCACAGCGCCGCCTCCACCAGCGCATGCCGGTTGGCGAAGTGCCAGTAGAAGCTGCCTTTCGACACGCCCAGCCGCACGGCCACCGGCTCGACGGCGACGGCGGCGAGCCCGCCTTCCGCCAGCGCGTCCAGCGCGGCCCGCGCCCAGTCATCCGCGTTCAACCGGCCCACCCGCCCAGCCTGCCATACGGCACCGTATAGTCAGTACCATACGCATCCGTATGGAAGAGGTGGCCCATGTCCCAGCTCGCCGACCGGCTCATCCCCCGCCCCGACGCCGCCGAACGCCACTCCATCGTGATCAATGCCCCGCGCGAGCGCGTCTGGGACGCCCTCACCCACCTGCGATCGTCGGACGTCCGCCTCGCCAAGCCGCTCTTCGCCGCCCGTGCGCTGGTCTCGCGGTCACGCGGCGGCCGGCCCCATCCCGGCATGTCCGCCTTCACGCTCCTGGCCGAGGACCCGGGCCGCGAGGTGGTCCTGGGCACGGTCGGCCAGTGGTGGCGCCTGGGCCGCGCCGAGGACACGCCGTCCATCACGACCGCCGGCGACTTCGACGCTTTCGACCGCCCGGGCTACGCGAAGGGCACGTTCAGCTTCGTGCTGGAGGAGGCGGGCTCCGGGCGAGTGCGGCTGGTGACCGAGACCCGCGTCCTGGCCACAAGCTCGGCCGCACGACGGGCGTTCCTGCGGTATTGGGCGGTGATCCGTCTCGGCAGCGGCCTGGTCCGCCACATCATCCTGTCCGCCGTCCGCGCCCGCGCCACCCAAGCGCCCTAGGCGTCCGGCCCATCAGTGAGGTTCTTCATGATGCGCCGCAGCATGTCCGTCACCTGCGCGACCTCATCGGGCGAGAACCCCGCGAAGACCTGGTGACTGATCTTCCCGAAGACGGGCGGCAGCCGGGGCACCAGCGCCTGCCCTTCGTCCGTCAGCTCGATGACGATCGAACGCCGGTCCTCCGGATGCCGCTCCCGCCGCAGCAGCCCTTTGGCCTCTAGCCGGTCGAGCAGCCGCGTCATCCCGGCGGTGTCCGTACCGAGCTGGCTTTTCAGCAGGCTGGGCGTGCTGCCGCCGCGCGCCGCGTGCAGCAGCAGAGCGGCCTGTTGCGCCGTGAGACCGAGCGGCGCGAGACGCCGCTCGGTCTCGGTGTTGAGCTCCCTGCCCACCTGCACGAGCAGCGACCCTCCCCCCAGGACCAGTTCGAACGTCGACTGCGGCACGCGGTTCTCCGTCATCTCCCGAGAGTACCCCGCATGGACATTTGCTGTCACGACAGCTACAGTCGCGACATGGACATGACACATGTTTTGATCGTGGGAGGCGGAATCGCTGGATTGTGCCTTGCCCAGGGCCTGCGGAAGGCAGGTCTCGGCGTCACCCTCTTCGAACGCGGCCCTTCGGCCGGCCATCGGCCTCAGGGGTATCGCATCAGCCTGAAGGAGACCGGCGTGGAGGCGCTGCGCGCCTGCCTGCCGGCTGACCTGTTCGAGCTGGCCGTGGCCACCTCGATCCGCCCGGCCACCCGCATGATCTTCATGGAGACCGACCTGCGACCCAAGTTCTCCAGGGACATCCCCGAGGGCGACGGCCTGGGGGTCAACCGGCTCACGCTCCGGGAGATCCTCATGACCGGGCTGGAGGATTGTGTGCGTTTCGGGATGGACTATCAGCGGTACGAGCGGCTCGATGACGGCCGGATCCGCGCTCACTTCGGCGGCGGGCAGAGTGTTGACGGGGACCTGCTCGTGGGGGCCGAGGGTGCCCGCTCGCGGGTGCGGGCCCAGCTCCTGCCCGAGGCCGTGGTGGACGAGCTCAACTGGGTGCTTTACGGGAGGACCTGGATCACGCCCGAGCTACTGGCCGATACGCCCTCGGAGCTGGTCGACTCCTTCAACCGGGTCATCGCCCCGGACGGCCGGGCCATCTCCATCGCCACCTGCCGGACGCTCACCCCCGTGCCCGAGGCCGTCGCCCGGCATGCTCCCGGTGCGCAGATCACGGACCTCCCCGGGTATTTCTCCTGGACGATGAGCGTGCCCGGCCCCCGGCCCGACGGCATGGCGCCCGCCGAGCTGCACCGGCTGGCCATGGACACGGTGCGGGGGTGGCACGAAGGGGTCCAGCGCATCGTGCGGGAGGCGGATGTCGAAGCGACGTTCGTCCTGCAGGTCTACTCGGCGCAGCGGGTGGAGCCGTGGGAGGAGCCGGCCGTCACGCTGGTCGGGGACGCCGTCCACAGTATGAGCCCGGGACGGGGTGAAGGGGCCAACGTGGGGCTCCGTGATGCGCGGGAGCTGAGCGAGGCGCTCGCCGGGGCGGTGGCAGGCGGGCAGCGGATCGGCGCTGCGAAGGCCGGTTACGAGCGCCGCATGCTCGACTACGCCTTCGCCGCGGTCGAGGCCTCACGTGAGCACCCCTTCGCCCCCGGCCCCCCGCGGCCCACCCCCTGGGATGGGCGATAACCTCGTGTCGTGCTGGATAAGATCGCAGCCACCCGTTATGTGACCCCGCTGCGGGAGGGCGGGTCGCTGCCCGGCGTCGTCGAGGCCGACGACCTGGGCACCTACGTCGTGAAATTCCGCGAGGCGGGTCAGGGCCGCAGGGTGCTGGTCGCCGAGATCATCGCCGGCGAGCTCGCCCGCCGGCTCGGGCTCAAGACCCCCGAGCTCAAGCTCATCGACCTCGACCCGCAGCTCGGCATCCGGGAGCCGGACGAGGAGGTCCAGGACCTGCTCAAGGCCAGCACCGGGCTCAACCTGGCGGTGGATTTCCTGCCGGGCGCGCTGGGGTTCGATCCGCTGGCGTGGACGGCTGACCCGGTGTTCGCGGCGCGGGTGGTGTGGTTCGACGGCCTCATTCACAATATCGACCGGAGCTGGCGCAACCCCAACCTGCTGGTCTGGCACCGCGAGACCTGGCTGATCGACCACGGCGCGTCGCTCTGGTTCCATCACAACTGGCCCACGGCCGATCCGCAGCGCTCGTTCGACGCCGGTGACCATGTGCTGGCCCCGTTCGCCGGCGACGTGGCGGCCGCGGGCGCCGACCTGGCGGGGAAGATCACGCGCGAGCTGCTGGAGACCGTGACGGCTCTGGTGCCGGACGAATGGCTCGACGAAGAGCCGGGATTCGACGACCCGCAGGCGGTGCGGGAGGCGTACGTCGATCATCTGGTGCGGCGGGCGCACGGGCCGCGCGAGTGGCTGGTGCGCGGCGAGGAGCGGGCACAGCCGCGGTCCGGGCCTGGGTCCGTCGGCGAGTTCTGGCGGGGAGGCGCCCGATGACCAGGGACGTCTACGAGTACGCGGTCATCCGCGTGATCCCCAGGGTGGAGCGGGGCGAGCAGATCAACGCGGGCGTGCTGCTCTACTGCCAGCCGCGCGGCTACCTGTGCGCGCGGGTGGAGCTGGATCCGGCCCGGTTGCGCGCGCTCGACCCGACGGCCGACGTGGACGCGGTACGCCGGGCGCTCGGCGCGTACGAACGGGCCTGCGGCGAGGAGGCCGGACCGCTGGAGTCGGAGTCGCTGGGGGGCAGGTTCCGCTGGCTGACGGCGCCTCGCAGCACGATCGTGCAGGCGGGTCCGGTGCACGCGGGCCTCACCGCGGATCCGGACACGGAGCTGGCCCGGCTGTTCGACAAGCTCGTACGTCTCTAAAAGAGCACGGACATGAAGGTGTCCACTTCGACGAAGCCGACCTTACGGTAGACCGCTCGCGCCGAGTGGTTGTAGTCGTTGACGTAGAGGGTCACCACCGGGGCGAAGCACTGCAAGGCGGCCTCGACCACGGCGGCCATGCCCGCCACCGCGTGCCCCTTTCCGCGCAGCTCCGGGTCCACCCACACGCCCTGGATCTGGCAGGCCTGCGGCGTGACCGCCCCCACTTCCGCCTTGAACACGACCTTCCCGTTGTCGATGCGCGCGTAGGACCGGCCGATCCTGATCAGCTCGGCGACCCTGGTGCGGTAGAGCGCGCCGCCGTCGCCAAGGTTGGGCGAGACGCCGACTTCCTCGGTGAACATGGCCACGCACGCCGGCAGCAGGACGTCGAACTCCTCCGGCCGCACCCGCCGGACGAGCGGGTCGGCGGGCACCGGCGGTTTGCGCGAGGTGGCCATGACCGGCTGCGCCCAGCGGATCGCCCTGGCCCGGCCCCAGTAGGGCTCGAGCCGCTCCCACAGCAGGGACACCGCATCCACCGGACCCACGATGGACGAGCAGCGCCGCCCCTGTTTCCGGGCACGGTCGGCGAACGCGTGCACCGCCTCGGGACCGGCGCTGACCGGCACCATGTTGGCTCCCGCGTAGCAGAGTGACACGAGGCCACCGCGCGGCCCGAATCCCCACATCTGCCCGCCGAGCCGCGCCGGATTGAGTCCGACGGCCCGCACTCTGGAGGAGACGAAGACGTTGGCGACCGGATCGGTGTCCAACAGGGCGAGAACCTCGTCCCGGTCGCTGTCGTCAAGCACACGCGACGCCGATGTACGCAGCATCACACGGTCAGACTACGCGAAGGGTTACCGATTAGCTCATCACGCGCTCCTCACGGTAACCCTTTCTTGACGTCATCGTGCTCCAAGCAACCCCGTGAGCACCCCCAGGAGCTCGTGGTGCTGAGCCGGCGCCTGCGCCGCCATGCGGGCGGCCGCCGCCGCATGGGGCTGGGGCAGCGGGTCGCAGACCGCGTCACGCGGCGGCACGGACCCGTCCCGCAGGTACGCCGCCAGATGCCGGTCCACGCACTGGTTACCCGCCAGCGACGCCCCATGGTTGCCGCCCTTGTCGACCACCATGCGCGCGCTGGGGAAGAGCGTGCGCATCCGCAGAGCCCCCGTGTACGGCGTCGCGGCGTCGCCACGGGTCTGGAGCATGAGAATGGGCGGCAGCTGCGACGAGCCCTGCACCTGAACCGGCTTCCCACCGGGGACCGGCCAGAAGGCGCAGGGGGCGTTGAACCAGGCGTTCGGCCAGGTCATGAACGGCGCCTGGCGATGCATCGCGGTCATGTCGGTCCGCCATGTCTCCCATTGGCGCGGCCAGGTGGCATCGCGGCACTGGACGCCGAGGTAGACGGCGTAGCCGTTCTCCTTGGTGGAGTCGCTCTTGCCGTGCTTGGTGTAGATGTCGACCAGGCCCTTCACGTCGCCCTGGCGCACGTAGGACGACCACGCCTGGGCGAAGCGGGGCCACATCCGGTCGCTGTACCCGGCGAGGGTGAAGGTGTCGTCGAGCTCGCTCGGGCCCACGACCCCGCCCGCCGGACGCTCCCGCAGCCGCGTGCGCATCGCGTAGTAGGCGAACGACGTCTGCGTGGGCGTGGCGCCCAGCTTGTAGGTGGAGTGGTGCTTGGCCGTCCAGGCGAGGAACTCCCGGTGCCGGCGTTCGAAGGCCTCGTCCTGGGCCAGGTTCGCCTTGTACCAGACGCCGGTCGGGTCCACGATGCTGTCCATGACCAGGCGCTTGACCCGGTGCGGGAAGAGCGTGGCGTAGACGGCGCCCAGGTAGGTGCCGTACGAGTAGCCCAAGTAGCTGATCTTCTCCTCGCCGAGGGCGGCGCGGATCGTGTCCATGTCCCTGGCCGAGTTCTCTGTGGTCAGGTGCGGCAGCAGCCAGGACCAGAAGTTACCGCAGCGGGTGGCGTAGTCGGAGGCTCTGCCCAGCAGCGCACGCTCCTCGCTCAGCGTGCGCGGGACCGCGTCCGGTCTCGGGGCCTTGTAGTAGACCTCCGGGTCCACGCAGTGCAGCGAAGGCTCGCTGCCGCCGACGCCGCGCGGATCGAACCCCACGATGTCGTAGCGTTCGCTCACCTTGGCGGGCAGCGTCGCGGCCACGTACGCGGTCATGCTCCGCCCCGATGCCCCGGGACCCCCCGGGTTGATCAGCAGCGTGCCGAGGTGGTTGGCGTCACGCGACACCTTGGCCTTGATCCTGTTGATCGCCACCTTGATCGACTGCCCCATGGGCTCGCTGTAGTCGAGCGGCACTCGGACCGTGGCGCACTCGATGCTCGCGTTCACCGGCTTCCCCGCCACCGCCGGACAGGCCCCCCAGGCCACCGGCGCCTGTCTGGCGGCGATGGCCGGCGCCCCGCCGCCGGAGATCGCGACCCCTGCGATGAGCACCGCCATACCGGCGACAACCCTAACTACCCGCTTCACCCGGCCCCCTCACACGTCATAGGCCTTGCGATGCTCTCTGAGCGACCGGGTCGTGACGCTGGGTATGGGGAAATACTTGCCAATCTGTAATCGGCTCGTGGCAAAGAGTAGCGCTACGACGACACCGTCGACGCAGGCCGCAGGGTCCGGCTCATCCTGACCTGATCAGCTGACCGAAACCACGGGACCGGAGTCGTCGTCGAGGTCGACCTCGACGCCCATCTCCTCGGCCAGCCGCAGCGCCTCCTCGATCAGGGTCTCCACGATCTGCGACTCGGGCACGGTCTTGATGACCTCGCCCTTGACGAAGATCTGCCCCTTGCCGTTGCCCGAAGCCACCCCGAGGTCCGCCTCGCGAGCCTCGCCGGGGCCGTTGACCACGCAGCCCATCACGGCCACCCGGAGCGGGACCTTCATGCCCTCCAGGCCGGCCTGGACCTGCTCGGCCAGCGTGTAGACGTCCACCTGGGCGCGGCCGCACGATGGGCAGGAGACGATCTCCAGGCCGCGTTCGCGCAGTCCGAGCGACTCCAGGATCTGGGCGCCGACCTTGACCTCCTCGACCGGGGGCGCGGAGAGCGAGACGCGGATCGTGTCACCGATGCCCTCGGCCAGCAACGCGCCGAAGGCCACGGCGGACTTGATCGTGCCCTGGAAGGCCGGCCCCGCCTCGGTGACGCCCAGGTGCAGCGGGTAGTCGCACTTGGCGGCCAGCAGGCGGTAGGCGTTGATCATGACGACGGGGTCGTTGTGCTTGACCGAGATCTTGATGTCGCGGAAGCCGTGCTCCTCGAACAGCGAGCACTCCCACAGCGCCGACTCCACCAGCGCCTCGGGCGTGGCCTTGCCGTACTTCTGGAGCAGGCGGGGGTCAAGGGAGCCGGCGTTGACGCCGATCCGGATGGGGACGCCGTGGTCGGCGGCAGCGCGGGCGATCTCGCCCACCTTGTCGTCGAATTTCTTGATATTTCCGGGGTTGACCCGGACAGCCGCGCAGCCCGCTTCGATGGCGGCGAAGACGTACTTCGGCTGGAAATGGATGTCGGCGATGACGGGGATCTGGGACTTCTTCGCGATGATCGGCAGCGCGTCCGCGTCGTCCTGGGACGGCACGGCCACGCGGACGATCTGGCAGCCCGACGCCGTCAACTCCGCGATCTGCTGCAACGTGGCGTTGACGTCGGCGGTCACCGTGGTCGTCATCGACTGCACCGAGACGGGCGCGTCGCCGCCCACGGGCACGGTGCCGACCATGATCTGGCGGGAGTGGCGGCGTTCGGCGAGCGGCTTGGGGCGGACGGTCGGGATGCCGAGAGCTACGGAAGACATATCAACCCTTACTGTGACGACGGTTTCAAGTTTATGTAGCTAGCGGGACTGCCCGGCTGTGAGTTCGGCCGCACGGGCACGGGCCCACGAGTCGGCGGCCAGCACCTCGTCCACCGAGTCCGCCGGGGTCACGGAATGCTCCTCGACGACCTTGGCCACGGTGTCGACGATTGCCGGGAACGGCAACTCGCCACGCGTGAACGCCTCCACACACGCCTCGTTGGCCGCGTTGTAGACGGCGGGCGCGGTGCCGCCTTCGGTGCCGACGTGCCTGGCCAGCGCCACCGCCGGGAAGGCCACGTCGTCCAGCGGCTCGAACGTCCACGTGTGCGCCTTGCTCCAGTCGATGGCCAGGGCCGCGCCGGGCACGCGGTGCGGGTGTCCGAGCGCGAGCGCGATAGGCAGGCGCATGTCGGGCGGGCTGGCCTGCGCCATGGTCGAGCCGTCCACGTATTCGACCATGGAGTGGATGATCGACTGCGGGTGCACCACCACCTCGATCCGGTCGAAGTCCAGGTCGAACAGCAGATGCGCCTCGATCACCTCCAGCCCCTTGTTGACCAGCGTCGCGGAGTTGATGGTGATCACCGGCCCCATGGACCAGGTGGGGTGGGCCAGCGCCATCTCGGGGGTGACGTCGGCCATCTCCTCACGCCTCATGCCCCGGAACGGCCCGCCGCTGGCGGTCACCACGAGCCGGCGGACACTGTCCGGGTCGTACGCGCCGGGCCCCGAGGCCCACAAGCACTGCTGCAGCGCCGAGTGCTCGGAGTCGACCGGCAGCAACTGACCGGGCTTGGCCAGCCGCTTCACCAGCGGCCCACCGATGATCAGGGACTCCTTGTTGGCCAGGGCCAGCGTCCTGCCCGCTTCGAGTGCGACGAGCGTGGAGGTCAGCCCGAGCGCGCCGGTGATGCCGTTGAGCACCGTGTCGCACGGCCACGCCGCCACCTGCGCGACCCCGTCGTGGCCGCCGAACACCTCGGGCCGGGCGCCGTGCGCGGCCAGCGCCTCCTTCAGCGCGGGCACGGCCGCCTCGTCCGCCACCGCCACCGCCTCGACGCCGAACTCGGCGGCCTGCCTGGCCAGCAGCTCGACCCGGCCACCTCCGGCCGCCAGCGCCGCGACCTTGAAGCCGCCGGGGTTGGCGGCCATGACGTCGAGGGCCTGAGTGCCGATCGAACCGGTGGAGCCGAGCAGGACGACGGAGCGGAGGGTCTGTGCATGCACGCGTCCATTGTCCCCGCTGTGGAGGGCGGCCGAGCACCGGGTGGAGGACGTACCGAAATCCGCTTACGTATGTGACGCGAGATAACGGAGTCGATTTACGCCGGAATATCGCTATATCGGTATGCGCAAATCTTGAGAAATCTGGATATTGAGGCCGCTACCTTCCAACCCCAAGTCCGGTTTCGGGAGGTACGTAATGCACCGCAGAGTCGCCCTGCTTTCCACCCTCGTCCTCGCCACGGGAAGCGCCGTTTTGCTCCCCGCGACAGCGGCCCAGGCCAACGTCCACCTGCGGCCCAAGCCCGCCCAGCACGCGGCCGCGGACTCGGCGTCCGAGCAGCGGCAGGTCCTCGGGTACTGGACCGAGCAGAAAATGGAGTCGGCCGAGCCGCTGGCCGCCCCGGGTCCCAAGAAGGGCATGAAGCTCGCCACGGCGGCCGAGGGCGCCCCGTGGTCGGCGGCGCCCACCAACGCGTCCGGGAGTGGCCAGGTGTTGCAGGCGGCCAGGAGCGGAGGTGAGCCGTGGACCGGTGGCGGCGCGGTGGTGAAGACCACCGGACGGATCTTCTTCACCACGCAGGGCCGCAACGCCTCGTGCTCGGGATCGGCGGTGACCAGCGCCAACAAGAGTGTGGTCATCACCGCGGGCCACTGCGTGAAGCTGAACGGCGCCTTCCACACGAACTGGGTGTTCGTGCCGGGCTACGACAAGGGCAGCCGCCCCTTCGGCACCTGGGCCGCCACCAAGTTGCTGACCACGCAGCAATGGAACGCCAGGGAGGACATCAACTTCGACCTGGCCGCCGCCGTGGTGGCGCCGCTCGACGGCAAGACGCTGGTCGACGTCGTGGGCGGCCAGGGGGTGGCGTTCAACCAGCAGAGACGGCAGCAGATGTACGCCTTCGGCTACCCGGCCGCGGCCCCGTACGACGGTTCGAAGCTCGTCTACTGCAGCGGCCGCACCTTCGACGACTTCCTGATGTCCGACGATCTCGGCCTGACCTGTAACATGACCGGCGGTTCGAGCGGCGGTCCATGGATGCAGAGTTTCAGCGAGTCCACCGGGCTCGGCACCGTCAATTCGGTCAACAGCTTCAAATACAACTTCGCCACCAACTGGATGTTCGGCCCCTATTTCGGGAATGAGGCCCAGGCGGTATACCAAGCGGCGCAAACTACCGGCGCACTCTGATCGATTCACCGAAAGTAGTCACAAGAACACACGTTGTGGTGCACACTCGGGGGGCATGACCCTGAGCACCCCCCTGCTGGTGGCCGCCCCGCTCCTGGCGGGGCTGATGGGACCCGCGCTCCTCGGCGCGGCTCCCGGCCCACGGCAGGACGACGGCCTTGTGACCACGCCCGTCCCCACCCTTGAGCGCACCCAGGTAGTCGAGCACGTCGCCGCCCGCACCGCCGCCGAGCAGCAGCGCGTGCTCGCCTACTGGACGCCGCAGCGCATGGCCCAAGCGCTGCCGATCGACCTGCTCGGCCTCGTGACGGACGGCCGGCGCCTGCTGCGCGGGCTGCCCGGCGGGGCGGCCCTGAGCAGGACCACGCGGCACCTGATCGGCGCCCCGGCCCTCCCACAGGCGGTCGCCTCCAAGCTGCCCATGCCGAGCCATCAACTGGGCCATCAAGTGGACCGTCAGCTGAGCCGTCAACCGGCGGCCAGGCCGGAGGCGAACACGATCGGCGCACGCTGGATCACGGGCGGCGCCGTGACCAGGACCACGGGACGGGTGTTCATGACGGTGGGCGGGGCCGACTTCGTCTGCTCGGCCAGCACGGTCACGAGCGCCAACAGGGACGTCGTGGTCACCGCCGGCCACTGCGTCAAGGACGGCGTCGGCCAGTGGGCCGCGAACTGGACCTTCGTCCCCGGCTACGGGACCGGTGGCGAGCACCCGTACGGCCGCTACGCCGCCCGCCGCATGTTCGTCGCCGAGCGGTGGTCGCGCGCGGCGGACGACAACTACGACGTCGCCATGGTGGCGCTGGCCACGTCCGGCGGCACGCACGTGGCCGACGCGGTGGGCACGCAGGAGATCGCGTTCAACGCGCCGCGCGGCGGCCAGGCGTTCGGCTTCGGCTACCCCGCCGACCCTCCGTACAACGGCGGCCATCTGGTCTACTGCGCCGGCCGCCTGCGGGACGACCCGCATGGCCAGACCCGCGACCAGGGCCTCGGCTGCGACATGACGGCGGGCTCGAGCGGCGGGCCCTGGATGACCGGATTCGACGCCGGCACCGGCAAGGGCACGATCACGTCGCTGAGCAGCTTCAAGTACAGCGACGATCCGCGCACCATGTACGGGCCTTACCTGGGCGAGGCCGCCAAGACCCTCTTCGACACGGCACAACGCGCATAACCCGCCCTGGCCGAGGAGGTCACAGCGTCAGGCCGGTCAGGACCATGACCTTCTCGTACGTCAGGTCCTCCATGGCCGAGTGCAGCCCCTCGCGGCCGATGCCCGAGTCCTTCACCCCGCCGTACGGCATCTGGTCGGCCCGGTACGACGGCACGTCGCCGATGATGACGCCGCCCACCTCCAGTTCACGGTTCGCCTGGAACGCGGCGTCCAGCGACCGGGTGAACACCCCGGCCTGCAGGCCGTACTTGGAGTCGTTGACCATCGCGTACGCCTCGTCGACCGAGGCGGCGGGCTGGAGGATCATGACGGGGCCGAAGACCTCCTCGCAGACCACCTTCGCGTCGTCCGGCACGTCGGTCAGGACCGTCGGCGCGATCACGGCCCCTTCCCGGGTGCCGCCCGCCAGGACCTTGGCCCCGGCCGCGACGGCCTCCTGGACCCACTGCTCGACCCGCTCCGCGGCGTGCTCCGAGACGAGCGGGCCCACCTGGGTCTTCTCGTCCGCGGGATCGCCGGTGACGAGGCCGGTCACGGCGGGGATGAGGCGGTCGACGAAGGCGTCGTAGACCGGCTGTTCGACGATCACGCGCTGCACGGCGATGCAGCTCTGGCCCGCCTGGTAGTTGGAGTAAAGAGCGATGCGCTGGGCGGCCCAGTCCAGGTCGGCGTCGGCCAGGACGACGGCGGCCGCGTTGCCGCCCAGTTCCAGGGTCACGTGCTTGCGCGGGATCTGATCGGCGATGGCGTAGCCGACGGGCGCGGAGCCCGTGAACGACACCACGGGGAGGCGGGGATCCTGGACCAGCGCGGAGGCACGCTCGTTCTCGATGGGCAGCACCGAAAACATCCCAGGGGGCAGGTCGGTCTCGGCCAGGATCTCGCCGAGCAGCAGCGCCGACAGCGGTGTGGCGGGGGCGGGCTTGACGATGACCGGCGCGCCGACGGCGATGGCCGGGGCGACCTTGTGAGCGACCAGGTTCAGCGGGAAGTTGAACGGGGTGATCGCCAGCACGGGCCCGTACGGCACGCGCGACACGTACGCCAGGCGGCCGGTCGCGGCCGGCTCGGTGTCGAGCCGCTGCACGCCGCCCGACCAGCGGCGAGCCTCCTCGGCGGCGAAACGGAACGTGGCGACCGCACGGCTGGTCTCGCCGCGCGCCCACAAGATCGGTTTGCCGTTCTCGGCCGTGATGAGCTGGGCGATCTCCTCGGCCCGCTCCGCGATCCTGCGCGAAACGTGGGCCAGGGCCTCGGCGCGTACGTGCACGGGCAGGGCGGCGGCCTGCCGCGCCACCGCGTGGGCGGCCGCGACGGCCTCCTCCACCTGCGCGTCAGTTGGCACGGAATGCCTGCCGACCACCCGGCCGTCGTGGGAGTTGGTCACAGTGAGCTCGGTGTCCCCGGTCGCGGGGCGGCCGGCCAGCCAGAAGGTACGCACGTCCATACCTCGACGTTATGCCAAGCCTAGGATCGGGGAATTACACCACGATGCACAAGAGCCTCATGAGCGCTCACCGTTAAGTACAAGCTCCTGGGTATACCCATGATGTAACAGAAGTAGACCTAATTCGGGATGTTTACCATGCGGAGTGGTTTGAGGGATCTCCGCCATGGCTAAGTCATCGGGTGCGGGTCTCCAGCGCGGTGGGCCCCCGACTGAGAAAGGCGTGGGCCCCGTGACCGAACAGCGTGAGGTCACAAGGACACAAAGGTCCTTGGGCACAGGGGGGGTCTCATGACCTCGGCGCCTTTGGGGCTGCAGGGCGCTTACCTTCTGGGTGAGCGCGCCAGCCACGACGAACTTCGTTCCCGCCTCCTCGACGTGGCGGTGAACCTCCTCGAGACCGACGGTCCCGAAAGCCTGACCATGCGCAGGATCGCCGCCGAGGCGGGCTGCACGACGACCGTCATCTACACCATGTTCGGCAACCGGGAGGGCTTGGCGGAAGCGCTCTATCTGGAGGGGTTCGAGCGCTTCCGCCGCCTCCTGGAAGCCGTGCCGCAGCGGCGGAACCCGCTGGAGCACCTCCACGCCCTCGGGCCGGCGTACCGGCAGGCCTGCCTGGCCGAGCCCGGCTACTACAGCCTGATGTTCGAGCGGGCCATCCCCGGCTTCGAGCCCAGCGAGCGTGCCAGGACCCTGGCGCGGGCGGCGCTGAACATCCTCGATCGGGTGATCGCCGACTGCATCTCGGCGGGATACCTCGTCCCGACCCAGCCCCGCAAGATCGCCGACGCGCTGTGGGCGGCGGCGCACGGGGCGATCAGTTTGGAACGCGCCGGTCACCTGCGCGACGGGCGCACCTATGAGGCGGTCACCACGGCGACCATCTGCTGCTACCTGGTGCAGAAGCCGTAGCCTGGAGCGCCAGCCACAGCTCGGCGCGCACACCCGGGTCGTCGAGGTCGCGTCCCAGCAGCTCCGCGACCCGTTTCATGCGGTAGCGCAGCGTGTGCCGATGCACGCCGAGGCGCTGGGCGGCCGCGTCCCAGTGGCCGTTGCAGTCCAGGTACGCGCGCAGCGACTCGACCAGATCGGCTCGGGAGCCGTACTCGGTGAGGGGGGCCAGGAGCGCGGCCGCGAACGCCTGGGCGGCCGATGGGTCGAGCAGCCCGAGCAGACCCTGACCGGCCAGCTCGCCGAAGCGCACCGCCGGCGCCGGGCGGCTTCTGGCCGCGGCCAAGGCGCGTCTGGCCTGGTCGAGGGCGCCTCGCAGGGATGCGGGGTCGTAGCCTGAGCGCAGGCTGATGCCCACCGGCCCGTCCACCTCCAGTGCCACCAGGTCCGCCGCGGCCTCGGGCACGAGGGCGACGGCCATCGGCTCGGTGGCGACGCCGGCGCCCACGGCGTCGTCGAGGATCGCCGTGAAGGCATGCGTTTCCAGCGTGTCGAGCGCGCCGGCGTCCGCCGCGAGCGCCAGCAGCGGCGCCTCGGGCAGCCGGCCTCCGAGCGGCGTCAGCACCGCTTGCGCCTGGTCGGCCGCGCCGGCCAGCAGCAGCGCGAGCACCGCCGAGCGGGCGCGCCGCTCGGCGGCCAGATGGGTTCTGCCCTGCTCCACCGCGAGCGTGAGCAGGGATCCCGCGGCGTTGATCACCGTATGGGTGACGGGCGAGAACGGCTGCTCGGCCCCGACGGCGAAAAATCCGCGCGGCCGCACCCCACCGCCCAGCGGCTGCACCACAATGTGCTCCCCTGGCCCCGACAACGCCAGACTCGCCGGCACCCGGCCCTCTCCGGCGGGCCATCGCACCTCGTGCCCTGGCTCGGCAGGTCGAGCGGGTCCGGGGCGAGGGCCCATCGCGGCACGCTCGCCGGTCCCGACAGGCGCGACCCGCTCGGAACGCCCGCTCTGCGGCTCGGCGCGCTCGGGGGCCGGCGGGCGGCCCGTGCGGAGGCGGGTCAGCTCGGCGGTGACGGCGTGCGTGGGGGCGCCGCGGGTGGCGTGGCGCACCTCGCCGGTCTCGTCGAGCAGCGCCGCCCAGCCGCCGACCTCCTTGGCCAGCCGGTCGATGACCGCGTGCATGCCTTCCGGCCGGAGCGCCGCCCGCGTCAGACGGCCCTGGGCGGCGAAGGCGCGGGTGATCTCCTCGTACTGCTCGGCGGCCAGCAGCTCACTCACCGCCTTGCCGATCGCGATGAACGGCGTCTCGCGCGGCACTTCCAGCAGCGGCAGCCCGGCCTGGTCGGCGGCCTCCACGAGCGCGGGGGGCACCTCTTCGTGCGAGACTCCCACCCCGAAGCCGAGCCCGGCGACCCCGCGCGCCACCAGCCGGGCGACATATCTGGATACGTCGGCTTCCAGGCGCATCCCCGTCGTGAGCAGCAGCTCGTCGCCCTCCAGGTACGGTGTCGGATCGGCGAGCTCGCTGACCGCCACCCAGCGCACCACCGCGGTCAACGACGTGGGACCGGCCAGAAGCCGCAGGCCCATGCGACGGACCACGGTCTGGAGCGTAGGCGGCATTACGGGTTTGTCCATTCCGGCAAAGACGACCACCTCTAGTGTGACATATCGACGTATCGGCGCAGGTAGGTGGCCGCCGTAGCGTCGAAGGCATGAGCATTCCCCAGGAGCGGCGCGTCGTGACCGCCATCCCCGGCCCCAAGTCCCAGGAGTTGCTGGCCCGCAAGCAGGCCGCGATCCCACCCGGTATCGGCACCACCCTCCCGGTCTTCGTCACCCGCGCCGGCGGCGGCGTGGTGGAGGACGCCGACGGGAACTCGCTGATCGACTTCGGCTCGGGCATCGCGGTGACGAATGTGGGCAACGCCGCTCCCAAGGTCGTCGAGCGGGTCCAGCGGCAGGTCGCCGACTTCACCCACACCTGTTTCATGGTCACTCCGTACGAGTCGTACGTCCAGGTGTGCGAGAAGCTGAACGAGCTGACGCCGGGCGACCACGACAAGCGCACATTCCTGGTGAACTCCGGCGCCGAGGCCGTGGAGAACGCGGTCAAGATCGCCCGCCACGCCACCGGCAGGCCGGCCGTCGTGGTGTTCGACCACGGTTACCACGGCCGCACGCTGCTCACGATGACGCTGACGGCCAAGAACATGCCGTACAAGCACCGTTTCGGGCCGTTCGCGCCGGAGGTCTACCGGGTGCCGCTGGCGTACCCGTTCCGCTGGCCGAGCGGGCCGGAGAACTGCGCGGAAGAGGCCGCCGCGCAGGCCATCGACATGATCAACAAGCAGATCGGCGCGGAGAACGTGGCCGCCGTGGTGATCGAGCCCATCGCAGGAGAGGGCGGCTTCATCGTGCCGGCCAAGGGCTTCCTGCCGCGCATCGCGGACTTCTGTGCGCAGAACGGGATCGTGTTCGTGGCCGACGAGGTCCAGACGGGCTTCGCCAGGACCGGCACGTTCTTCGCCTGCGAGGACGAGGGCGTGGTCCCCGACATCATCACCACCGCCAAGGGCATCGCGGGCGGCCTGCCGCTGGCCGCGGTGACCGGCCGGGCGGAGATCATGGACAAGGTGCACGTCGGCGGGCTCGGCGGTACGTACGGCGGCAATCCCCTCGCCTGTGAGGCCGCGCTCGGCGTGCTGGAGACCATCGAGGAGGAGGACCTGGTCGCCAAGGCCCGCCGCATCGGCGAGATCATGCTTCCCCGGCTCAAGGCGCTGCAGGAGCGCTTCGACGTCATCGGCGATGTACGCGGCCGGGGCGCCATGATCGCGATTGAGCTGGTGGAGCCCGGCACCAAGGAGCCGAATCCGGCCGCCGTACAGGAGATCGTCAAGCGTTGCCACGCCGAGGGCCTGCTGGTGCTGACCGCCGGGACGTACGGCAACGTGCTGCGGTTCCTGCCCCCTCTGGTGATCCCCGAGCACCTCCTCGAGGAAGGCCTCGGCATCCTGGAGAAGGCCATCGCCGAACTCTAGAAACCCCCACATATCGGGCATCCGGCTTGCGGCTGGATGCCCGATTTTGTTGGTGTAACGCCGGTCAGCCGGGTAGAGAATTCACCCTGACTTGACGCTCAGCTGGACGATCACGCCCTCGGTCAGGGTTATAACGGATCCGGAATACGGATGGGCGAGGGCTTCTGGAACCGTGATGAACTGGGGTCCGACAAGAACGGCGCGGGATATGTTGACGTTCGACCCTGAGGGCCTGACCTGGGCCCAGCGCGACGGCGATGCTTGTGTTGTCTGCCATAAGAGGTGGCCGCGACCGCGCGTACGCGTGGGCCGGCTGCCCGACGACTCGGCGGTGCTGGCCTGTGGCGACTGCGCCGAGGCCCTGCTGCCTGCGCCGATGGCCACGGTGGTGGCGTTCCCGACCCGATAGCGAGGCGCCCCGGGACAGGGGGAAGGCCCGGGGCGCCTCTTCGGGCCGCGCCCAGCGGGGGGGATGAGGGCGGACCCGTGGCGGGATCACGTGGAGGTCGGCGACCCCCACGCCCTTGGCTCACTTGACGAGTTTCTGCCACCGTTCGGACCAGGCGACATAGTCAGGGCATTCCCCGTCTTCCGCGCGGCAATCCCCGGGCGGCCGCACGGCGAACGCCACGCGGTCGATGCGCTTGGGCTTGCCGACCCCGTACAGCTCGCACACGGGCTTGGCCCGCCCCTTGCACGCCTTGTCATTGGCCGGCGCCAGCCCCGCCCACGCGGCGGCGTCGCGCTGTGCGTTGGG
Organism: Nonomuraea turcica; assembly: GCF_030718205.1. Taxonomy (GTDB): domain Bacteria; phylum Actinomycetota; class Actinomycetes; order Streptosporangiales; family Streptosporangiaceae; genus Nonomuraea. The sequence goes on along the minus strand of NZ_JAUZQF010000047.1, from coordinate 14,910 downwards.
CGCGGTCATCCAGGTGAGCCACCGATAGGCGCAGGTGGTGTCGGGCACGCCGGCGCCGAGCATCCAGGAGTCGACCCATCCGGTGGTCTCGCGCGTGTCGAGGGCCTTGACCGGCAGGCCGGCCTTCTGCAGTAGCAGGCGATAGTAAGGAGTGGCCTGCGCGTAATCCAGCGAACCGGTGGCGAACCCCTTGACCAGATCGATGGGGCTCGCCCAGTAGGTCCGCTCCTTCACCCCCTCCAGCAGCGCCGTCGCCCGGTCGAGCTGGTCCTTGCTCAGCTCGAACGGCTTCTCGCCGTCCCCGGCGGCCAGGGCGGCGTCGGCGATGGTCAGCGGGCTGTCCTTCAGTGCCGTCCGCTCGGAGGAGAAGGCCTCCTTCAGCTCGCCCTTGACCTTGGCCGGATCGTAGATGAACTCGTGGTATCCCCACAGGTAGGGCACCCCGTAGACCTTGTCCGACGTGCCCGAGCCCGACGTGCCCGAGCCCGACGTGCCCGGCACCGTCATCATGTCGCGGAAGCGCTCGTCGATGTCCTCGTAGCCGCTGACCTTGGCCGGGTCGATGGGCTGCACCTTCTTGGCCGCGATGAGGTCGCCCGCAAGCGCGGGCCCGGCGGAGACGAGGTCGTAGGGCCGCTCGTTCATCCTGAGGGCCATCTCGTCGGCGGTCTGCACGGTGTCGAGCTTGGCGATCCGGCAGCCGGTCTCCTTCTCGAACGAGCCCACCCAGTTGACCTGAGGGCTGACGCCGCCGTACTCGGCGTAGCCGCGGTAGGTGAGGATCTGCAGCGTGCCGTCGCTCTGCGTGGCCGTGGGCGTGGGCTTGGGGGCCGCCGCGCCCACGCCGGCGACCAGCGCCGATGCGGCGAGCGCCAAGGCATAGGTACGGCGGCGATGCACGATGTCCCCCTCTGTCCGGTGCCTGGGAGCTTACCGGGGACTGGGGCCGGAAGGACGTGCGCCTCCCGGCCGTTCAGCTGTTCGTGGGGAACCCCAGGCTCACCCCTCCGTGGGAGGGGTCGAGCCAGCGGGAGGTGATGACCTTGCCGCGGGTGTAGAAGTGCACGCCCTCGGTGCCGTGCACGTGCGTGTCGCCGAAGAGCGAGGACTTCCAGCCGCCGAAGCTATAGAAGGCCATCGGCACCGGGATGGGCACGTTGATGCCGACCATGCCGACCTCGACCTCGTTCTGGAACCGCCGAGCCGCGCCGCCGTCGTTGGTGAAGATCGCGGTGCCGTTGCCGTAGACGCCGCCGTTGATGACCTCCAGCCCTTCCTCGTACGAACTGACGCGCACGATCGACAGCACCGGGCCGAAGATCTCGTCAGTGTGCGTACGCGAGCCGGCGGGCACGTGGTCGAGCACCGTCGGGCCGAGCCAGAAGCCGGGCGTCCCGGCCGCCTTGCCGCCGCCGAGCACGGGCGTCTCGCGGCCGTCCACGACCAGCTTGGCGCCCTCTTCGACGCCGAGGTCCAGATAGGAGGCGACTTTGTCGCGGTGCGCCGCGGTGACCAGCGGCCCCATCTCGGACTTCGGGTCGTCGCCAGGTCCGATCACGAGCTTGTCGACCCGCTCCACGATCTTCTGGACGAGCTCGTCGCCGATCGGGTCCACGGCCAGCACGACGGAGATCGCCATGCACCGCTCCCCCGCCGAGCCGAACCCCGCGGACACCGCCGAGTCCGCCACCAGGTCGAGGTCGGCGTCCGGGAGCACGAGCATGTGGTTCTTGGCGCCGCCGAGGGCCTGCACGCGCTTGCCGTGCGCGGTGCCGGTCTCGTAGACGTATCTGGCGATCGGGGTGGAGCCGACGAACGACACGCCCCGCACGTCGGGGTGCTCGAGCAGCCGGTCGACGGCGACCTTGTCGCCCTGCACGACGTTGAACACGCCGTCGGGCAGCCCCGCCTCCTGCCAGAGGCGCGCCATGAGCAGTGACGCGGAGGGGTCCTTCTCCGACGGCTTGAGGATGAAGGTGTTCCCGCAGGCGATCGCGATCGGGTACATCCACATCGGCACCATGGCGGGAAAGTTGAACGGCGTGATGCCGGCCACGACCCCGAGCGGCTGGCGGATCGAGTAGGAGTCGACCCGGGTCGAGACGCCTTCGGAGTAGCCGCCCTTGAGCAGGTGCGGGATGCCGCAGGCGAACTCCACGACCTCCAGCCCGCGGGCGACCTCGCCGAGCGCGTCGGAGTGCACCTTGCCGTGCTCGGCGGAGATCAGGGCGGCCAGCTCGTCGCGGTGGGCGTACATGAGCTCGCGGAAGCGGAAGAGCACCTGGGACCGCTTGACCAGCGACGCGTCCCGCCAGGCGGGGAAGGCCGCGACGGCGGCCGCCACGGCCGCGTCCACGTCGGCCGCCGAGGCGAGCGCGACGTGCCCGGAGACCTCGCCGGTGGCGGGGTTGAACAGCTCGGCGGTACGGCCGGAGCCGTCCCCCGGCGCCCCGTTGATCCAGTGGTTGACGGTCTTCACTGTGCTGCCGCCTCCGCGTTGATGGTCTCGAGGGCGGTGACGATGATGCCCAGGCCCTCGACGGCCTCGTCCACCGTGAGGGTGAGGGGCGGGGCCATGCGGATGGCGGTGCCGTACAGGCCGCCCTTGCCGGCCAGCAGCCCGGCCCTCTTGGTCTCCTCCATGAACCTGGCCGCCTGGGCCGGGCTCTCCAGCTCGACGGCGAACATGAGGCCCTTGCCTCGCACGCCCTTGACGATGGGCAGCCGATGGGCGGCCTCGCGCAGCCCGCGGATGATGATCTCGCCGGTCCGCGCGGCGTTGGCCTGCAGGTCGTGGTCAAGCACGTAGTCGAGAGTGGCGTTGGCGGCGGCCATGGAGATCGGGTTGCCGCCGAACGTGGACAGGCCCACGGCGTGCGGCGCGTCCATCAGATCGCCCCGCGCCACGATGCCGCCCACGGCGAAGCCGTTGCCCAGCCCCTTGGCGAACGTGATCATGTCGGGGGTGACGCCGTGGTTCTCGATGCCGAAGAACGCGCTGCCGGTGCGCCCCCAGCCGGTCTGCACCTCGTCGGAGATGAACAGGATGCCCTGCTCGTCGAGGACCTCCTTGTAGGCGGCGAACAGCCCGTCGGGCGCCATCGTGAACCCGCCCACGCCCTGGATCGGCTCGGCGATCAGCGCGGCCACGTCGTTGGAGACCGCGGTGGCCAGCACATGCCGCAGGTCGTCCACGCAGGCGGCGATGTAGTCCGCGTCCGACAGGCCCTTGAACTGCGTCAGGTGGCGGTCGGCGCCGTGCAGGAAGTGCACGTTGAGCGGGGACAGCGAGTTGTTCTTCCACGACCGGTTTGAGGTGACGCTGATCGCGCCGAAGCTGCGCCCGTGGTAGCTCTGCCGCATGGCGAGCACCTGGTCGCTCTTGCGCGCGTACGTGGCCAGCAGCAGCGCCGTCTCGTTGGCCTCGGTGCCGGAGTTGGTGAAGAAGACCTTGGCGTCGGGGATGCCGGACAGCCGCGCGATCTTCTCGGCCAGCTCGATCTGGCCGCGCAGCAGGTAGACGGTGCTTGTGTGCACCACGCCGGTGGCGAGCTGGCGCTCGACGGCCTCGCGCACCTCGGGCACGTCGTAGCCGATCATGTTGGTCAGGATGCCGGCGAAGAAGTCCAGGTAGCTCTTGCCGTCGGCGTCGATGACCCGGTTGCCCTTGCCGCTGACGATCTCGATGGGCTCGGTGTAGTTGAGTGCCAACCAGTTGGGCATCACTGCCCGGTGGCGCGCGAGTAGCTCCGACATGTTATCGAGTATCCCGTCCCGTTCCTCGTCCTCCTATCCGCAAACTGTCGGCTTGCGGCGAAATCAGGTTACAACCTGTAAATCCTCCCCCTAGGGGATCTCCCGTGCGCCTGGCGATGTACGCCGGGCCGCTGCGCTACGCCGCCGGAGGCATCGAAGATGACCACTGGCGGGCGACGACCCGGAGCAGGTCTCTAGGCGACGATCAGGTCATCCGAACAGAAGGAGAGATCGAGATGACCATCACCGTCGACCACCGGCCCGAGGCCCCGTCCGGACCGCCCAAGCTCGACCGCGAGCAGCTGCGCCGCGCCCAGCAGGACACCCTCGACACCCCGCGGATGAACTACAGCCTGCTGGCCAGGATGATGTTCAAGCCCGTGGACCTCATGTACGGCAAGAAGGGCTCCTACACGAAGTTCGCCATGCTGGAGATCATCGCCCGGGTGCCGTACCAGGCGTGGGAGCGGATGGGCTACTGGGCCGTGCACCGGCACGCCGGCCGCTCGGCGCTGGCCAAGAGGGTTTTCGAACGGATCGTGGAGGCCCGCGCCGACCAGGACAACGAGCAGTGGCATCTGCTGATCATGCAGGACCTGGTGCAGCGCGCCGGGCAGCGGCAGACCTGGCTGCTGCACAAGGCCGCGCCGTGGCTGATCGCGTTCTTCTACTACCACGTGTCCTGGGTGTTGTTCCTGGTCAGGCCCGACTGGAGCTACCGGCTGAACGCGGAGTTCGAGGACCACGCCGAGCACGAGTACATGACGTTCGTGGCGGAGAACCCCGACCTGGACTTCGTCCCGGACCCCGGCACGTACGCCGCCGAGTACGGCCACTACCGCTCGGTGGCCGACCTGCTCAGGCAGATCGGCCACGACGAGCGCACGCACAAGCTGGACAGCCTGGAGAGCATGCGGGAGCCCCGTGTCCGCTAGACCTTCTCTGGCTCGGGGACCGCGACGGGCTGGGCGGGGCGCAGCACGGTCACCGCGAGCAGCGCGGCGGCCACGCAGAACGCGGCGCCCACCCATGAGCCGAGGTGCATGGCGGAAGTGAACGCCTCGTTGGCGGCCTCGGGGAAGCCCATGAGGTGGGCGGCCCCGATCGACTCCCTGGCCTCGGCGGGCAGCTCGGCCGGCATCTGCGAGGTGTACTGCCCGGCCAGCACGCTGCCGAGGATCGCGATGCTCAGCGCCATGCCGACCTGCTGGACGGTGTCGTTGAGCGCCGAGCCGACGCCGGCGTGCTCCATCGGGATGGCCCCCATGAGCGAGGCGTAGGCGGACGGGCCCGCCAGGCCGCCGCCGATCCCCATGAACACCAGCCCGGTGAGCAGCGGCAGGTATCCGGTGGTCATCGCCATGACGACGAAGCCCCCGGCCATCAGCAGCAACCCGGCGCCGATCAGCACCCGGTTGCTCACCTTCTGCCCGAGCCCGGCGCCCACGCCGTTGAAGACGGCCGCGGCCACGGCGTAGGGCAGCATGGCCAGGCCCGCCTGCATCTCCCCGTAGCCCAGCACGAACTGGAGATACTGGGTGAGCATCAGCATCACGGCGCCCGCGCCGAAGGCCATCAGCAGGATCGAGAACGACGCGCCACTGAAGTTGCGGTTGGCGAACAGGTGAAGCGGCAGCATCGGCTGCTCCCGCGTGCGCTCCCAGACCACGAAGGCGGCCAGAGCGATGACCGCCACCGCGATGACGGGGATGTTCCACTCACGCTCGATGATCACGTAGACGGCCGCGGTGAGGCCGACGATCGACAGCACCACACCGACCGGGTCGATCTTCCGCCCGGTGCTGCGGCTCTCGGGCATGAGGACGACCGCGGCCACGATGGCGACGGCCGCGATCGGGACGTTCAGCAGGAAGACCGAGCCCCACCAGTAGTGCTCCAGCATGAATCCGCCCAGCGTCGGACCTGACACCATCCCGACCAGGGCCACGGCGCTCCAGGCGGCCATCGCCTTGCGCCGCTCGTCCTCGTCGAACACGGTCATCAGGATCGACAACGTGGACGGCATGACGAGCGAGCCGCCGATGCCCATCAGGCCCCGCGCGGCGATCAGCTGCCAGGGCTCGGTGACGAGCACGGCCAGCAGGGACGCGCCGCCGAAGAACACCAAGCCGATGATGAGGAAGCGGCGGCGGCCGTACTTGTCGGACAGGCTGCCCGAGGTGAGCAGGAGCCCGGCGTAGGCCAGCACGTACGCATCGATGATCCACTGGATGTCCGACGGGGTCGCGCCCATTTCCTCGTTCAGCGAGGGGATGGCGAGGTTGAGCACGGTGTTGTCGACCACCAGGACCAGCAGCGCCAAGCACAGGACGACGAGGATCCACCAGCGACGGGGGTCTCGTACAGCGTTCGAGTTCACTCGCACACTGTACGACACCTCTCGCACAGTGTGCGAGTACATTTATCCTGAGGTTATGAACGCCAAGCAGTTCACCTCCGTCTGGACCCGCGATCCCCGTAAGACCACGAGCCCGGGCCGCAGCCGTGAGGAGATCGTCAGAGCGGCGATCGAGCTGCTGGACGAGGAGGGCCTGGACGGCCTGAGCATGCGTAAGCTCGGCGCGAAACTGAGCGCCGGCGCGACCAGCCTCTACTGGTACGTCGCCAACAAGGACGAGTTGCTCGAGTTGGCCTACGACGAGCTGTGGGGCGAGTTGAAGGTGCCCCACCCCGAGGAAGTGGGCTGGCGCGAGGCCGCCTCGGTCCTGGCTTACAGCATGCGCGCGGCGATGCTGCGCCACCCGTGGTCGGCCGATCTGCTCGGCCGGCTGCCTGCGCTCGGCCCCAACGCGATCCAGGCGGCCGACCGGATGCGCAAGGTGTTCGCGGCGGCCGGATTCAAGGGGATGGACATCGACTACGCCGCCTCCACGGTCACCGCCTACGTCTACGGGACGACGCTTCCCGAGATCGCCTGGAACAACGCGATGGCCGGTCACGAGTACGACCCGGACGAGATGCGCACGACGCTCAGGAAGGCCGCCAGGGACTTTCCCGACATTCTCGAACGCACCAACTTGGAAATGTACGACGACCCGAACACCGTCCGCGCGGTGGCCTTCGATTTCGGGCTGGTGTCGATGCTCGACGGCCTTGAGCGGCGGCTGGCGACGTAGCAGGATCCGGGACATGGACGATTTCCGTGCCGCCCGCGACTTCCTCCTCCACAGCGACCCCGCCACCGCGCGCCGCGACTTCCACTGGCCGGAGTTCGCCCGGTTCAACTGGGCGCTCGACTGGTTCGACGGGGTCCTGGCCGCCGAGACGCCCGACGCCGTCGCACTGAAGATCGTGGGGTCGAGCCAGGCCGCCTACACCTTCGCCCAGCTGTCGGCCCGCTCCAACCAGGTCGCCAATTGGCTGCACGAGCAAGGGGTGCGCCGGGGCGACCGGATCCTGCTCATGCTGGGCAACCAGGCCGAGCTGTGGGAGGCGCTGCTGGCCGCGATGAAGCTCGGCGCGGTCATCATCCCCGCCACGACCTTGCTGACGGCCAAGGACCTCGTCGAACGCATCGAGCGCGGCGGCGTCTCGCATGTGATCGCGAACGCCGCCGACGCGGGCAAGTTCGGCGCCGGGGAGTTCACGAAGATCGCCGTGGGGGACGCCTACAACTGGCTGCCGTACCACGAGGCGTACGAGGCGCAGGAGGACTTCACCCCCGACGCGCCGACGTCGGCGGGCGACACACTGCTGCTCTACTTCACCTCCGGCACCACGTCCCAGCCCAAGCTGGTCGAGCACACGCACGCGTCCTACCCGGCCGGGCACCTGTCGACCATGTTCTGGATCGGGGTGCGGCCCGGCGACGTGCATCTCAACGTGTCCTCGCCGGGGTGGGCCAAGCACGCGTGGAGCAACGTGTTCGCGCCGTGGAACGCCGGGGCGACCGTGCTGGTCCACGACTACCAGCGTTTCTCCGCGCCGGCGCTGCTGGAGGTGCTGCGGGACGAGCGGGTCACCACGTTCTGCGCGCCGCCGACCGTGTGGCGGATGCTGATCCAGGAGGACCTGGCGGCCTGGAAGCTGCCGCTGCGTACGGCGGTGGCCGCCGGCGAGCCGCTCAACCCGGAGATCATCGACCAGGTGGCCACGGCGTGGGGCATCACGATCAGGGACGGCTACGGCCAGACCGAGACCACCGCGCAAATCGGCAACGCGCCCGACGAGCCGGTCAAATCCGGATCGATGGGACGCCCACTGCCCGGCTATGACGTGGTGCTCCTCGACCCGGTCAGCGGTGAGCCGGGAGATGACGGCGAGATCTGCCTGCCGCTGGACGAGCGCCGCCCCCTGGGGCTCATGGCGGGATATGTCGGTGGATCGGGCGAAGCCACGCGGGGCGGTTACTACCACACCGGTGATGTCGCCACCCGGGACGAGGATGGCTACATCACCTACGTCGGCCGGACCGACGACGTCTTCAAGGCCTCCGACTACCGCATCTCGCCGTTCGAGCTGGAGAGCGTGCTGCTGGAGCACGCGGCCGTCGCGGAGGCGGCCGTGGTGCCCGCCCCCGACCCGGTGCGGCTGGCGGTGCCGAAGGCGTACGTGACGCTCGCGCCGGGGTTCGAGGCCGACGAGGAGACCGCCCGGTCGATCTTCGAGCACTGCCGGCGGGAACTGGCGCCGTACAAGCGGGTGCGGCGGCTGGAGTTCGGCGAGCTGCCCAAGACGATCTCTGGCAAGATCCGCCGGGTCGAGCTTCGGGTGCGGGAGCCCCGGCAGGAGTACCGCGAAGAAGATCTTAATTCCTGACACAGCGTAAATGTCTGCATAGCCGTTCTTACAGATTGATCGGCTAGGCTCTGCCCCGTGCTGCCCACCATTGCCGACGTCCTTGCCCTGGAGACCGTTCGCCGGGGCGGCCCGCGAGTGGTCGCGGGCGGGGACCGGCTGGACACGAAGGTGCGATGGGTGCACGTCGGCGAGATCGCCGACATCGCCAGCCTGCTGCGCGGCGGCGAGCTGGTGCTCACCACGGGTGTCGCGCTTCCCGAGGACCCGGAGAAGCTCGCCGACTACATCGGCGCGCTGTCCGCGGTGGGCGCGTCGGGCCTGATCGTGGAGCTGGGCCGCAGGTTCGTACGGGAGCTGCCGCGCGCGGTGGTCAAGTCGGCCGAGGAACACGGGCTGCCGGTCATCGTGCTGACCAGGGAAACCCCGTTCGTGCAGATCACCGAGTCCGTGCACGCCCGGATCATCGACATCCAGCTGGAGGAGCTGCGGGCCTCCGAGCAGCTCCACGAGGTCTTCACCGAGCTGTCGGTCGAGGGCGCCTCGCCGACCGAGGTGCTCGCCCAGGTGGCCCGGCTGTCGAACCGTCCGGTGCTGCTGGAGAACCTCGCGCACCAGGTGCTGGCCTGCGAGTCCGCGGGGCGCGACGCGGGCACTCTGCTGGCCGGATGGGAGACCAGGTCGCGGGCGGTGGCCCCGGTCGAGCGCACCGCGTACGACCCGGCCTCCGGCTGGCTGGTCACCACGGTCGGGGCCCGTGGGCAGGACTGGGGCAGGCTGATCCTGATCTGCGACGCGGCGCCGTCGCCGCGCGACCTGGTGCTGGCCGAGCGGGCCGCCACCACACTCGCCCTGGGCCGGCTGCTGGAACGCCATCAGGAGTCGCTGGAGCGCCAGGCCCACGGCACGATCATCACCGGCATCCTGACCCACGCCTACTCCGACCCCGACGAGGCCGCCGCGCGCGCCCGCGCGGTCGGCGTACCGCTGACGGGACGCAAGCTGGTCAGCGTGGTCATCAGGCCGACCGACCTCGCCGACCAGGCCCTGGACGGCCAGGCGCAGCTGGGCGAGCTGGCCGAGGCCACCGCCGGCGCCTGTCGTGACGCCCGCCTGCCCGCCCTGGTGGGGGCGCTCGATCAGGAACGTGTGGGGGTGTTACTGCCACTGCCGCCGCGAACGCAGGCCGAGGCCGCCCTGACGGCGCTGGCCGAGCGGCTGCGCATGTTGTGGCGGCCAGGATCGGCGTTCGTGCTGGCGGCCGGCTCGGTGGTGGAGTCGATCAGGGACGTACGCCGCAGCTTCCTCGAGGCCGAGCAGGTGGCGGACGTGGCGGTCCGCCAGCCGGACGGCCGGGCCTTCTACCGGCTGCCCGACCTGCGCCTACGCGGCCTGCTGCACCTATTGCGCGACGACGCGCGGCTGCAGACGTTCGCCGAGCGGGAGCTGGGACCGCTGCTGGCCCACGACGCGCAGCGGGGGGGCGACCTCACCCGGATCCTGCGCATCTATCTGGACGCGGGCCGCAACAAGGCCGTGGCCGCGCAGAAGGCTCATTTGTCCAGGCCCGCCTTCTACGATCGCCTGCGCCGCCTCGAGCGCATTCTCGACACCGACCTCGACGACGTCGAGTCGTGCCTGTCGCTCCATGTGGCCCTGCTGGCACTGGAGTCCTTCCGCCGGGAGAGCCGTTGACCGCGCAGATGTGTTGGAATGGGCGATATGTCTGACGTGTTGATGCCGGACCTGGCCGACCTCGGCCGCATGCTCGCCACCGCCGGTGCGTTCTCCGTGCCTGTCCATGACGTGCGGCTGACCCCGGACGAGCTCGATCCCGAGCAGATCGTCGCGGGCGATCCCGCCACGTCGTCTCTGGAGCTCGGTGGAGGCCGGGGCATCTGGGAGATCACCCCGGGCGTCGTCACGGACGTGGAGCGGGACGAGATCTTCGTGGTGCTGTCCGGCCGTGCCACGATCGCCGTCGAGGGCGGCACCACGATCGAGGTCAACCCTGGAGACGTGTGCTTGCTGGCCGAGGGCGCCAGGACCACGTGGATCGTGCACGAGACGCTGCGCAAGGTCTATCAAACGCGTTAGGCCCCGTGCTCGACCTCCTGGACCTGAACTACCGGGTCGCGGCCGGCGGCAGGGTGCCGCCGACGTCAAAAGCCCATAGCCCCCCTGACCTCGTCGAGGGTACGGATCGCGCGTTCGCGCGCACGCTCGTTGCCCACGGCCAGGATCTGCCTGACGTCGGCCTCGGTGTGCTCGCCACGGCGTCGCCTGATCGGCCGCAGGAACTCGTTGACCGCCTCGGTGACCAGGCGCTTGAGCGCGGCGGCGCCGCCGGACCCGATCTCGTCGGCGATGTCCTGCGGCGGGCGGTCCAGGCAGAGGCCCGCCAGCGTGAGAAGGTTCGCCACCTCGGGGCGGTGCGTCTCGTCGTAGGTGATCAGCCGGTCGGAGTCGGTGCGCGCCTTACGGATCAGCGCGGCCGTCTCGTCCTCGGTGGCCGCCAGGTCGATCGCGTTGCCGCGGCTCTTGCTCATCTTGCCTCCGTCGAGCCCATGGAGCAGCGGCCGCTCGCCCAGCATCGCCTCCGGCAGCGGGAACACCTCGGCATAGCGCTCGTTGAAGCGCCGCGCCACCAGCCGCGTCACCTCGACGTGCGGCAGCTGGTCCTTGCCCACGGGCACGAGCGTGCCCTTGCAGAACAGGATGTCGGCCGCCTGATGCACCGGATAGGTGAACATCAGGCCGCTGACCGCCTGCTGCGAGCTGTGCGCGATCTCGTCCTTCACCGTGGGGTTGCGGCGCAACTCGGCCACCGACACCAGGCTCAGGAACGGCAGCAGCAGCTGGTTGAGCTCCGGGATCGCGCTGTGCTGGAAGATCGTCACCTTGGCCGGGTCCAGCCCGACGGCCAGGTAGTCGAGCAGTAGATCGGTGATGTTGCGTTGGATCTGGCCGGGCAGGTCACGATCGGTGATCACCTGGTAGTCGGCGACCAGGACGTACATCGGGTAGGCGTGCTGCAATTTCACCCGGTTGGCCAGTGAGCCGAAGTAGTGGCCCAGATGCAGCCGGCCGGTCGGGCGATCGCCCGTGAGCACCACGTCGTTCATGAGGGTCTTCTCCTTTGAGGTCGATGCCGTCTCGGAGAGGACCCGCACACATATCCGAAGGGCCGTCCCGGAGACGGCCCACGCATGCGAAATCAGCGGCCGTCTATCGGCCGCCACCACATGCAGATGCGTGTCATACACAAATTGTATCCACAAGTGATGTCAATTCCGTAACCCCTGCATTTGTTTAGCGTGTTCGCCTGCCCCGGCGACCATGATCTCGCCACTATGGTGCGGTCCCTTTACTGCCCTCTGGAGAGTTCATGTCTCGACGCACCATCGCCGGCGGCCTGGCCATAGCCGCGGCGATCACTGTCACCACCCTGCCTGCCGCGTCGGTCGCGGCGGAGCAGGTGTCGGTGAAGTTCCCGTCGGCCAGGTTCCCGCTGGGCGCCAGGCCCGTGCCGACCAAGACCATGACCGCCGTGACGCAGGGGATCGACCTCTACGACGTGAAGGCCGGCACCTCGACCGACGGCTACACCCTGACCGTGCTGATGCCGGACGGCCGCGACTCGGGCACGCTCCCGAACGCCGAGACCAAGGTCGCCGAGGTGGAGGCCATCGGGGAGACCCCCAGCCTGCAGGAGATCGTCCGGCCCGCCGTGGCCGACTCGCCCGCCAAGACCGAGTACATGGTCCGGGTCGGCCTCTGGCCGCTCAAGGACAAGAAGAAGGCCGAGAAGGCGGCCAAGAAGTTCGCCGACGCGGGGCTGAAGGTCAAGGTCGACTACCTCGGCGACGACGGATTCAAGACCACCGGCCCGTGGAACGTCAAGGTCGTCATGATCGACGCCGCGACCTTCCGCGGCTCGTACGCCGCCTCGCTCGGCACCAGCGTCGCCAAGCGGGAGACCGTCTCGTCCATGACCAAGGCCGCCAAGGCCGTGGTCGGGGTCAACGGCGGCTTCTTCAACATCCACACCGCCAAGGAACTGCGCGGCGAGCCCCTCGGTGCCTCCGTGGTGGGCGGCCGGCTGCTGAGCGAGGCCGTGCCCGGCCGTTCGGCCGTGGTGCTCAAGGGCCGCACCGCCAAGATCACCGAGCTGGAGACGAGGGTCACGGCGATCTCTCAGGACGGCGAGCGGTCGGTCATCGGCGGCATCAACCGGGCCGCCGCGGTGGACGAGCTGGTGCTGTACACGGAGGAGTACGGAGCCAACACGCCCGCCGGCGGGACCGACGTCGTCATGGACGCCAACGGCAAGGTCATCGGCGTGCGGGTCTCGGGCGCGGCGGTGGCCAAGGGCACGCGGGTGCTGCACGGCAACGGCGTGGCCGGCGAATGGCTCAATCAGCACGCCTGGCAGGACTGGACGGTCAAGGTCGACACCAAGGTCGTGGACCTGCGTACCAAGAAGGCCCTCGAGCTGACCCCGGACCTGCACGTGGTCGCGGGTGGCGTCGGCCTCGTCAGGAATGGCCAGGTGAAGATCACCGCCAAGCTCGACGGCCACGACTCCATGAACATGATCCTGCGCCGCCACCCGCGTACCCTGCTCGGGGTCACCAGGAATGGCAGCCTGATCCTGGCCACCATCGACGGCCGCCAGCCCGGGGTCACCGTGGGGGCGAACTTCCACGAGGCGGCTCAGTTCATGCGGTGGCTGGGCGCGCGGCAGGCCATCAACCTGGACGGGGGCGGGTCGACGGCGATGGTCGTCGGCAACAAGCTGGTCAACCGGCCGTCGGACGGGGCGGAGCGCGCCGTGGGCGACGCGCTGCTGGTCTTGCCGCAATAATCCTGATCCACTAGCTCGCTCGAGCACGGTGGTACGGGGCCCGTGTGAACGTCCGCGGGCCCCGTACCCCGCTCACGGAGTTATCGGCAGTCCCACGTGCGGAGCGCACTCCTTGCGGCCCCGCTCACGGGGCTACCGGCAGCCCTATGTCCGGCTTGATCGCCTTCATCGCCACATGTGAGGTCACCTGCGCCACGCCCGGCAGCCCGGAGAGGGTCTCGGAGTAGAACCGCTCGTAGGCGGCCAGGTCAGCCACGGCCACGCGCAGCAGGAAGTCGGGGTCGCCGAACAGCCGATGCGCCTCCACAACCTCCGGCAGGCCGGCCACCTGACGCTCGAACTCGGCCACCGTGTCATGATCTTCATACCTCATGACCACCGTCACGAACGCCTCGAATCCCCGCCCCACCGCGGCCCCGTTCAGCAGCGCCCGGTAGCCGCGGATGACGCCGGACTCCTCGAGCCGGCTCACGCGGCGCAGGCACGGCGAGGGCGTGAGCCCCACCCGGTCGGCCAACTCCGTGTTGCTGAGCCGCCCGTCCTGCTGCAGCTCCTGAAGTATCCTGCGATCAATCCGGTCCACAGCGCAATATTCTGCCACTCCGAGTCTCTCAGCAGCATGGATCCACCATCGGGTGCCAACCCTTCTGGGCTACCGTCACAAAGGTCACAGGGAGGTGGACCTCGTGGATCCCCGTTTGCTGCTGCTCTTCCTGGGCATGGACGTGCTGCTGATCTTCACGCCGGGCCCGGACATGTTGTACGTGATGGCCCGCTCTCTCGGGCAAGGCCGGCGCACCGGACTGACGGCGGTGGCCGGCATCTGCTGTGGCTACGCGATGCACACCGTGCTGGCCGCGGCCGGGCTGGCGGCCACGTTGCGCGCCGTACCCGCCGCCTTGCCCGTGATGCGCTACGCCGGCGCGGCATACCTGATCTTCCTCGCCGTCCGGACCCTCATGTCGCTGCGCCAGGCGGCGGGGCGGCCCGGCGTCGGCCCCGCCCCGGAGCAACCGACCGGTGCGGTGTTGCGGCAGAGCATGTTGACGGCCCTGCTCAACCCGAAGGGGCTGCTGCTCTATCTGTCGCTGATGCCGCAGTTCATCTCACCGGGTACGGGCGTGCCGCTGGCCGTGCAACTGACCGCGCTCGGGCTGCTGCACGTGGTGAACTGCGCCGTTCTGTACGGCCTGATCGCCGTGGCCACGGCACGAGCGAGCCACGCCCTGACCGGCACACCGAAGGCCGCCCGTCGCATCTCGGCCGTGTCAGGCACGATGTTGCTCGTGGTCGCGGCCGCCACGCTCAGCGCCCACTAGGCCCGAGCATCTTCCCGCAACGCGCTCTCGCCCGCACAACGCAGAAAGGGCCCCGACACATGATGTGTCGGGGCCCTTTCTATAAAGATTGTCCGGCGGTGACCTACTCTCCCACACCCTCCCGAGTGCAGTACCATCGGCGCGGGGAAGCTTAACTTCCGGGTTCGGAATGTAACCGGGTGTTTCCTTCCCGCCATAACCGCCGTAACC
>NZ_JAUZQF010000046.1 GCF_030718205.1 Nonomuraea turcica | reverse complement strand
TCCTGCTGAGTGACCACCCCGACGACGAAACCGCGGCACGGGCGCGCGACGCCGTCCCCCTGTGCCCGTCCCGAGCCCTATCCATCCTGGAGGAGTAAGCACAACCCGGAGTGATCAGGGGTCAGGATGGAGGTATACGCTCTGGTACCGGCCTCCTCGGTGATTCACGCCAGCGACCCGGCCTTCGATAGGCGGCGCTTTCTGACCGCCTGCAGCCGGGGGCACCTGTCAGTGCTGCAGGAGCACGATTGACACCGATTCGGCCCTTCCGCGTCGAGGTGGTCCTCATGCTCGGTGATGGTGACGGGTGTGACCGCGGCGGTGGCCGTGCCGGCCTTGAGCGTGTAACCCTCTGCAGGCGTGGGCGCGGCGAGCGCATGGGCGCTCCGCTTCAGCGACCCGTCCGGCCAGAACGCGATGGACCAGCTTTGCACCAGCACTGCCGTGCCGCCACGGTCCACGAGCGCGAACTCCTGGTCCGCGGCGACCACGCCCTCGGGCCTACGGAGTGCCCCAGGTGGATTCGGCAGGACCGCCGGGCGTGCCCTCCAAACACGTCAAATCCACTTCAGGAATGGGCATGGCGTTCTCGGTCAGCGTGTCATCCGTCAAGAGCTCTCCTCTGGTGATCGCAGCCGTGCTGTGATCGACAGTAGCTAAGCCTTCTTCCGGACTCGCCGGGCAGCACCCAGCGCCCGTGCGCGGAAACGGGCACGCGCTCGGCAACGTGTCTGGTCAGGTTGGTTGGCTGTAGCGGGCCCATCGACCGCCGGAGATCGTCGCCCACCGATCGACGGTTCCCGGCACAAGTCCGAGGAGTCGGCCGATGACGGGTAGCGGGAGCTGACGGGCGTAGTCGGGCAGGGCGCTGTTGCGGTCGGGACGGTGATGGCGCTCTGTGAGAGCCAAGAGCGGTGACGGCGGCTACACGTGTGTGGAGTCCCGCTGGACGGCTGGCGCGGGAGTTGGCGGGTCACCTGGGGCGTCGCGGCATCAGCTCGCAGATCTCCGAATGTGAGGGGATCGCGCTGGTGGGGGTGTGGTCGGTGGGATTGACGGTGTGGTGCGGGTGGGGGCCGGACGGATGGCGTTTCCACTGGTCGCTGAGCGATACCAGCGGACCGGGCCCATGGCGCTACACCTCCTGCCCGTGCTTGGCGATGGAGACGGCCGTGGGGCGGATCATGCGCTTGTACACAGAGCGGTACTGGCGGATGTACGGGGCGGCTCCAGAGGAGACACATCACCAACTCACCAGTCCGGCGAATCTCGCGGAGTAGGCCATGAGCGAGGAAGACCCCGGCTATCTGGAAGCACGCCGGGATAGGTTCGGTCCTTTCATCAAGGTCCGTTGGTGGCACATGGAAATGGTGGTGCGTGAGAACGCTTGGCTCACCTTCGTGGATGAGGTGAAGCGCGGCCATTACCTGCCGACGCCGTTGGAAAAGGTGAATGGCAAACGGGGATGGGTGCGTTTCGCGATTGACGAGGGGTTTGCCGAGCGTGAAAGGCCGGTTGCGTGGCGGCCGAAGGTGCTGGACGTGCCTCGGATGGTGTGGGATCGGTTCGTCGATGCGGTCGGCCGATTGGACCTGGCGAATGTGGGCCCCTGCTGGACGGGCGGCCCGCTGCGTGAGCCTCCGGAAGCACGGATACCCGCTGTTCAGGGTGAGGTCCTGGACATTTGTGTCCGGGGATGACCCTGGCTGATGCCGAGTAGTTGCGGCCTGTGCAGTCAGACGGGGGTGGGGTCCTGGTTCGTTGCGTCCGTTGCGCGGTGACGCAGGCGACCGGGGACCCCATGTGATTTGATTGAGCATTGCTGGGTCTCAAGCGGGAGGGAAGAAGGTGTTCAAGCCCTTGCGTTGCAGGAGGCGACGGCATCGACCGTGGACGCTGGCTAGCATGAATTCACCGCCCGAGGCCCGTACGCGCTGCAGGGCGATGATCATGGCGCGTAGGCCGTGATCATCGCAAAAGGCGAGCTTCGACAGTTCCACTACGACTCGGGGGTGTGGGTGCTGGTGAAGTGCGTTGTCTATCTCCTGAGTGAAGATCGCTACCCCTGCGGCGTTGAACTCGCCCTGCAAAAGGAGGAGCACACCGTTAGGTAGCGCCGCAGCAGTAATGCGCAGCATCGTTTGGGGGTGTTGCGGCGTATTCGCTGCAGTCATAGATAGCCACTTCCCTTCAGTTTGTGATCCCCACTGTGGCATGTCCGGCTTGGCCATGGACGATGGCATGAGACGGAGACGGATTAGCAGCCGCTCGAATTTTCGGGCGGTAGATCTCGTCGCTCAGTTGTTTGGGGGTTAGCCGGGAGGGGGAGCGGATGAGCCCCTAGCACGTCATGCAGCCATACGATCCATGCACAGGCAAGATCCGTCATGTCGGCCTCGCTGAGGCCCATTAGATCGTGGAGCTGATGTGAGGCCAGATAGCGAATCCATGGAGCCCATGCCGGACGATTCTGATCACAGGTCAGACACAGCTCGACTATTCCGCAGTTATATCGGGTGAAGTCCACCGCTATAACCATGCGACAACCGCAGCGCGAGCAAAGCGACATTTGCTCACGTCCGCCCCTGCTAAAGTTAAGCAGAGAGCCATCGCTCATGCGCCTATGGTAGGCACTCAGCCCACTCTTGGCCAGAATCCTCTTCCCTGAACCGTGAACGCGCGTAGGCGTTGTCTGGTGATTCCTCACGGGTTGCGGGAGTTCGTGACCCTGCTGGACTCCTTGTCGAGCGCTGGGCAGGGTGCGGAGGAGATTGCCCGCAGTACACTCCTGGAGCGTGAATCGAACCGTTGGAGTATGACGCCTCCTGATCGGGCTCCGACACCGGGGGAAGGGAGCAGACCCGACACGCGCACAGCTCCGTCGTGATCGCTTGGCGGGCGCGGGCTGGCACGGTTCGCCAGGGGGACAGCCCCTGGGCGGTCGGGGCGTCGGCGGGTGCGGGTCGGTTCGGCGGTCCCGGCGAGGGCGTGCCGTCCAGGCGGCGAGGGCGAGCACGGCGCTCCAGCGCCGCGCGCAGTCCCGATGCCGGGGCCGCCTGGGACCGGTGCCGGGGTGTCGGCGCGTACCTGGCTACGGCGCGGGTGGGCCGTGGGGGTTTGGCCGCGAGCGAAGCAATGCGGCCCCGCGCGAGCGAAGCGAGGCGCGTGCGGGGTGGGGGCAAAGGGAAGGGTGCAACCCCTTCCCTTGGCGGGAGGGGACCGGGGAGGGGCACGGCCCCTCCCCGGGAGGCGAGGCCACGCGACGGGTGGGGGGTGCGGGTCGCCTGCCCGCTGAGCTTATGGGGCGGATGGGGCTGTTGTGAACCCTCATGAGAGGGATGCGGACGGCTACGGCGGGCGGGTGAGGGGAGCGGGGGGTGGGCTCCCGCACCCACCCCCCCGGCGAGGATCCCTCTACCCAAGACCAAGATCATTACTGCGGGGGTGTTCACCCGGCTCGGCCGGGCGGGCTTGATCTAGTAGGGAAACTCATCACACGCCGGGCTGGCGGCGGTGTGTCCTGTCCCGGGACATGCTTGACACATCAGTCCCAGGACATGTTTGACAGGTGCTGGCATCGGCCGATCTTTCGTGCGTCGTTTGCGGGTGGCGTGCGTCAGGAGGCCGGGATTGGCCCTGGTGGATATGTCCGTTGTCGAGCAGCGGTATCGGGCTGTGCTGGCGGTGCTGGCCGGTGGTTCGGTGACCGAGGTCGCGCGGGAGGTGGGAGTGGCGCGGCAGACGTTGTCGGGCTGGGTGTCGCGTTATCGGCAGTCCGGATTGGGCGGGTTGGTGGATCGCTCGCGGCGGCCGTATTCGTCTCCGTCGCAGATGAGTGCTCAGGTGGAGGTGCTGGTGTGTGAGCTGCGGCGCCAGCATCCGCGGTGGGGTCCGGTTCGGTTGGCGCACGAGGCGGGGCGGCGCGGGATCGAGCCGGCGCCGTCGCGGATGGGGGTGTATCGGGCGCTGGTGCGTCACGGGCTCATCGAGCCGGGAGCGGGGCGGCGCAAGCGGGTCTTCCGTCGCTGGCAGCGTGAGGCGCCGATGGAGTTATGGCAGCTGGACATCGTCGGCGGGGTGTTGTTGGCCGATGGCCGCGAGGTCAAGGTGGTCACCGGCGTCGATGACCACTCGCGCTTCTGTGTGATCGCCAAGGCGGTGGTGCGGGCCACCGGCCGGGCGGTCTGTCTGGCCTTTGTCGAGGCGTTGCGGGCGTTCGGGGCTCCGGGCGAGGTGCTCACTGACAACGGCAAGCAGTTCACCGCGCGGTTCGGCCATGGCGGTGAGGTGCTGTTCGACCGGATCTGCCGGGACAACGCGATCGTGCATCGGCTCACTCAGCCGCGCTCGCCGACGACCACCGGGAAGGTGGAGCGTTTCCATCAGAGCATGCGCCGTGAGCTGCTGGATGACGCCGGTCCGTTCGAGGACCTGGCCGCGTTCCAGGCCGCGCTGGACGCGTGGGTGGCCCATTACAACACCGCCAGGCCGCATCAGAGCCTGGACATGGCCGTCCCTGCCGACAGGTTCACCCCGGTCGCGCAGGCGGAGCGGGAGCTGCTGCCGCTGCGCCTGCCGACCATCCTGACCGCCCAACCGGATCCGATGCCTGCCGCGGATAGCGTGACGGACGATGCAGCCGCTGACGCCAGTGCTGCGGCGCCGAAGCGCCGGAAAGGCAGCAACGAGGGCACTCAGGTGGCCGGGCGGTCGCCGGTCCCGGCGGCGTCGTGGTCGGGTGGGCCGATCGAGTTCGATCGGGTGGTGCCGGCCAGCGGCAACCTGGGGGTGGCGGGTAAGCAGTTCTGGCTGGGCCCGGCCCGCGCCGGTCAGGTGATCACCTTCTGGGCGGACGTGAACGTGATCCATCTGCTGGTCGGCGGGGTGCGGCTGAAAAGCCTGCGCTCGCACCTGTCCACCAACGACCTGGCCCGCCTGTTCGCCGACGGTGGCCGTCCGGCCGGGCCGTCACCGCTGCCGCAGGCCGAGAACGACGCCGTGGTGGAGATCGAGCGGACAGTGAACAAGTACGGCTCGGTCAGCCTGGCCGGTCGCTACCTGCTGGCCGCTGAGATCCTGGGCGGACGCCGGGTCACCATCCGGATCGAGGAGAACACGCTGATGTTCCTCGATCCCGACACCCGCCAGTTGCTGCGCACTCGGCCGAACCCGCTGATCTGGCAGAAGTGCCTGCAGCTGCGCGGTGCCCGCCCGGCCGGGCCGCCGCCGGTCCCGGAGCGGTCGCCGATCACCGTGCAGCGCCGCGCGAACTCCTTCGGCGTCATCATGGTCACCCGGCAGACCGTCTCCCTCGGCCGCCTGCACGCCGGCCGGGTCGTCACCGTCCACGTCAGCGACACCACGCTGACCATCGACCTGGAGGAGGGGCCGCGCACCGTGCACCGCACCACTGACCTTCCGGTCCGCAACGTCAAAGTGCATCGGCCCTACAAGGTCGACCATGTTTCCTAGATCACCTGTCGCCTATGTCGTGGGACAGAAACGTCAGGCATCTCATGGGACTAGACAGGGCTGGCGGCGGTGTTGTCCTGTCCCGGGACATGCTTGACACATCAGTCCCAGGACATGTTTGACAGGTGCTGGCATCGGCCGATCTTTCGTGCGTCGTTTGCGGGTGGCGTGCGTCAGGAGGCCGGGATTGGCCCTGGTGGATATGTCCGTTGTCGAGCAGCGGTATCGGGCTGTGCTGGCGGTGCTGGCCGGTGGTTCGGTGACCGAGGTCGCGCGGGAGGTGGGAGTGGCGCGGCAGACGTTGTCGGGCTGGGTGTCGCGTTATCGGCAGTCCGGATTGGGCGGGTTGGTGGATCGCTCGCGGCGGCCGTATTCGTCTCCGTCGCAGATGAGTGCTCAGGTGGAGGTGCTGGTGTGTGAGCTGCGGCGCCAGCATCCGCGGTGGGGTCCGGTTCGGTTGGCGCACGAGGCGGGGCGGCGCGGGATCGAGCCGGCGCCGTCGCGGATGGGGGTGTATCGGGCGCTGGTGCGTCACGGGCTCATCGAGCCGGGAGCGGGGCGGCGCAAGCGGGTCTTCCGTCGCTGGCAGCGTGAGGCGCCGATGGAGTTATGGCAGCTGGACATCGTCGGCGGGGTGTTGTTGGCCGATGGCCGCGAGGTCAAGGTGGTCACCGGCGTCGATGACCACTCGCGCTTCTGTGTGATCGCCAAGGCGGTGGTGCGGGCCACCGGCCGGGCGGTCTGTCTGGCCTTTGTCGAGGCGTTGCGGGCGTTCGGGGCTCCGGGCGAGGTGCTCACTGACAACGGCAAGCAGTTCACCGCGCGGTTCGGCCATGGCGGTGAGGTGCTGTTCGACCGGATCTGCCGGGACAACGCGATCGTGCATCGGCTCACTCAGCCGCGCTCGCCGACGACCACCGGGAAGGTGGAGCGTTTCCATCAGAGCATGCGCCGTGAGCTGCTGGATGACGCCGGTCCGTTCGAGGACCTGGCCGCGTTCCAGGCCGCGCTGGACGCGTGGGTGGCCCATTACAACACCGCCAGGCCGCATCAGAGCCTGGACATGGCCGTCCCTGCCGACAGGTTCACCCCGGTCGCGCAGGCGGAGCGGGAGCTGCTGCCGCTGCGCCTGCCGACCATCCTGACCGCCCAACCGGATCCGATGCCTGCCGCGGATAGCGTGACGGACGATGCAGCCGCTGACGCCAGTGCTGCGGCGCCGAAGCGCCGGAAAGGCAGCAACGAGGGCACTCAGGTGGCCGGGCGGTCGCCGGTCCCGGCGGCGTCGTGGTCGGGTGGGCCGATCGAGTTCGATCGGGTGGTGCCGGCCAGCGGCAACCTGGGGGTGGCGGGTAAGCAGTTCTGGCTGGGCCCGGCCCGCGCCGGTCAGGTGATCACCTTCTGGGCGGACGTGAACGTGATCCATCTGCTGGTCGGCGGGGTGCGGCTGAAAAGCCTGCGCTCGCACCTGTCCACCAACGACCTGGCCCGCCTGTTCGCCGACGGTGGCCGTCCGGCCGGGCCGTCACCGCTGCCGCAGGCCGAGAACGACGCCGTGGTGGAGATCGAGCGGACAGTGAACAAGTACGGCTCGGTCAGCCTGGCCGGTCGCTACCTGCTGGCCGCTGAGATCCTGGGCGGACGCCGGGTCACCATCCGGATCGAGGAGAACACGCTGATGTTCCTCGATCCCGACACCCGCCAGTTGCTGCGCACTCGGCCGAACCCGCTGATCTGGCAGAAGTGCCTGCAGCTGCGCGGTGCCCGCCCGGCCGGGCCGCCGCCGGTCCCGGAGCGGTCGCCGATCACCGTGCAGCGCCGCGCGAACTCCTTCGGCGTCATCATGGTCACCCGGCAGACCGTCTCCCTCGGCCGCCTGCACGCCGGCCGGGTCGTCACCGTCCACGTCAGCGACACCACGCTGACCATCGACCTGGAGGAGGGGCCGCGCACCGTGCACCGCACCACTGACCTTCCGGTCCGCAACGTCAAAGTGCATCGGCCCTACAAGGTCGACCATGTTTCCTAGATCACCTGTCGCCTATGTCGTGGGACAGAAACGTCAGGCATCTCATGGGACTAGACAGGGCTGGCGGCGGTGCTGGCGGCGGTGCTGCGTGCCCCTGCCCGTGCCGGGGACGGCCCGTCCCCCGAGAGGCGCCCCGGCTGACCCACGCCTCGGGTGGTGCGCTGGCGGCAGACACTTGTCTACTTTTGACCTCCGGGGCGGTTATGGAGAGTGAACGTGGTGGAGTACTCGCAGGTCAGGACGTAGCGTTGGGATGGAAGGTAGGGATCGTATACCTCCCGGGTGATTGTGATGAGCCTTTCGGTGCGGGTGATGCAGTACGCCGATTACATCGTTGTAGTCCTGGACGGTGAGCTGGACATGGCCTCGGGTCCACGCCTGGTGGCCGCTGCCACCGAGGCTCTGGCGGGGGAACGCCGCTACCTGCTGGTGGACGCGGCCGGACTGACGTTCTGTGACTCTGATGGGCTGTACGCACTGCTGGAGACGCGGCGCGAGGTCACCGGAGCGGGCGGCACGATGGAACTGGCTCATGTGCGCGCCAGGTTCCGCCACGTTCTGGAGATCACTGGACTGAGCCGCGTCTTTACCATCACATCGGACGCGGCGGATCGCGGGTCCACGTCGCATGCTGGGCAAGGTCCATCAATTCCCCCTAAACGATCCGAAGATCCTTAGGTCGTGGAGATGAGTCGTCCGCGCGGGCCGGGTTTCCGTGCGCGGTGCCGGGGACGGCCCCTCGCGGCCCAGGCCCTTGCAGACGCCCCACCGAGGCCGCTGCCCACCCTGCGACGTTGGAGGTGCTGGGCGATAGCGCCGACGGCACCGGCGAGGTCCGCGCTGCGCTGGCCGATGCCGGGCATACCGTCCTCGTCAAGCTCGCACCGCTGCGTCCGGCCGTGGCGGTCACCGACGAAATCGGCAGCCCCACAGTGACGAAAGTAGGCCCCAGTTGGCAAGAGCTGGGGCCTATTTCTTTCTCACGGCCCGATTGGTTGGGGCTGCCCTCCGCTGGGAGGACGGTAGATGCCTCCGCTTGCAGATCACTTTCGGCTGGCTTGTGTGATTTAACTCATATTTCGGTGCGGGTGCGGTAGCTGGGTCAGGGTGCCAAACCGCAAGGGACCCCTGCCCAGCGTCGAACGCTGTAGGCGGCTGCCCTCCACATTCGCCTACTGCGGCGCGGACGCGGCGCCCTCCAATCGAGCTGGGATACAGGAGTAACAATCACGCCACCCGCTCCGAACCGGTTTGTTGCTCTGGTCAGTGGTCGGTGATGAGAGTGTCCGGGGCGGCGGCCTTGTCAGTTTCGGTGGGCAACTCTGGCGACATCGGATATTTCAACTGTCCGAGTACCCCTGTCTATCGAGTCGATGATGGCGCGTTTCTCCGTCGGGTTCGAGGATGACGCGGGCGATCTCGTCGATGGGTGCTGCGGGGAGATGCCAGGTCGGTGTGAAGTCGTCGGGCAGTGTGGTGCCGACGTAGATCGAGATTCGGGCTGCGCGAAGCATCGGCACGTCACCTGGAGTGTCACCCACGGCCGCGATCTGCTCGGGGGAAAGGTCGAGGGCGTTGGCGTACTCGGCGAGCAGGGTGGGTTTGGTTGCCGGGAAGACGTGGCGGTATCCGCCGCTGCCGTCGGGTTCGGTGCCGAAGTGTGCGTCGACGCCGAGGCGGCCGGCGAAGTAGGCGACGTTCGAGGCGAGTGCGAGGGACGCGATGATCGTGCCGATGCCGGCCGTGCGCAGCGCGGTGATGCCCTCGATCGCGCCGGGTGCCAGCGGGATGGTGGCGAGCGCCGCGTCCATGTCCTCGGTACTGAGGTGCTGGATGTATTCCCAGACACCGAGGCGCGCTGCGGTGAGCTCTTGTTCGGTGCGCGCCTGTTCCCAGACGGACATCTGAGCGGCAAACCCGAACGCGTCGGCGATGGCCTCTAAGCACGTTTGCCCACGTGTAAGGGTGCCATCAAGGTCGAAGGCGACCAGCCGAATCCCGGTCGGGACGTCGACAAGATCCCGTTGATCAGGGCCAGTGCGTTGGTATGACATCGATACTCCGAATCAGGTGTTGTTCCGGCGGCTGGCTTCGGCGGCGTAGGTGGTCCAGTCGCCGCTGCTGGCGCGCTGCCAGGCGACGGCTACCGTGATGTGGATGCCGAGCATGCGGGCCAGGACGGCGGCGGGCAGGTCGGTCGCGAGTTGGAACAGGGCGGTGGAACGGGCCTGGCCAGAGTGGATGCCGAGGTCACGGAGACGTTCGGCGAGCCGGAAGGAGCTGATCGGGCGTCCGGGTTGCCCGCCGGGGAACAGCCAGGGCGAGGTGGCGTGGTCGCCGATGGCGGCGTGGCCGCGGCGCCTGGCCGGCAGGTGCCGGACGAGGTCGTCGAGGGGTTCGGGCAGGATGACCGGTTCGCGTCCGAGGCTCAGCCGTACCTGCTCGTCGTCGACGTGCACGTGGTCGAGGGTGAGGCGGCTGATGGTCGACGGCCACTGGGCGTAGAGAAGCACGAGCAGTCCGGCGACGCGATCTTCGGGGGCGAGGGCATCGTCGTGGAGCAGGCGGCGGGCCTGGCCCCAGCGGGCCTCGGTGTCGATGGTGCCAGACGGGCCGCCCCACCGGGTGGCGGGGAAATCGAGGCTGGTCAGCTTCTGTTTCTTGGCCCAGCGGACGAAATGCCCAGTCTCGCGGCGGCGCGTGGCCTGATCGCTGGTCATCCAGCTGTCCAGGTGGCTCTGCCCGCAGGTCCCCAGGCTGAGGTTGTGGACGGTGAGCCAGTCCAGATCTGGCCGCTCGTCAGGGTGTGGGTGTCAACGGCGCCACTCCACGGGGTCCTCGCGGTAGTTGTCCTGGTCGAACTTCGCGCCGACGATGTCGATACCGGAACGGGCGGCGGCGAGCCGGCAGGTCTCGAAGCTCGCGCCGGCCCTGGCGAAGTCCTTGGGTGCGGACTGCCGCTTGCAGCCGGGCATGCTGCCTGTCACCACGGCGCCCGTGCCCCCGCCGTCCGCGGTCACCGGCTGCAGGAAGGGGGCGGACATGAATGACATGTCGCTGCCGTCGACGTTCTCGATGGTGTAGCGGATGTAGTAGGGCTGGATTCCCTGCGCCCGCTGCCCGAACTGCCGCTCGAACTCGCCTTGGTCACCCTTCTGGACGGCGGTGACGGTGATCCCGATCGAGCCCTTGCGGTGCGGCAGGACCGCCCTGTGGCCGATCTTGAGTTTGGTCCCGGCCGCGGTGGTCTCCTTGCTCGCGGTCGTGGTCGGCTCCGAGGTCTCGGCTGGTTCTGAGGTCTCGGCCGGATTCGAGGTCTCGGCGGGTGGCGCTTCTGACTGGCTGGGAGCCTGGCGGGCCACGTTCTCGGTGGGTCCGATGCTGCCGCAGGCGGAAACCGCGACGGCGGCCGCTCCAAGAACTCCGAGGAGTGCACGTCTCAAGGGCATGGCAAAGGATCTTTGAGCATCGTACGGAAGGAAGTCGATGGCAGACAGTCCACAACCTCTTAACACCACGTCCACGGCGCGCTCAGTGAGGGCCGGAGCGAAGCGCGTCGTGCCTGAAGTCCCTGGGTGAGGTGCCGAACGCCCTGCGGAAGGCGCGGCTGAAGTCCGCCGGGTGGGAGAAGCCCCACCTGTCGGCGATGCCGTGGATGGGGATGTCGCGCAGGACGGGGTCGGCCAGGTCGCGGCGGGCGCGTTCGAGGCGCTGGGTCCTGATCCAGGTGGAGACCGTCGTGCCCTGCTCCTGGAAGAGCCGGTGCAGGTAGCTGGGGGAGATGTGGTGCGCGGCTGCGAGCGCGCCGGGGGTGAGGTCGGGCTCGCGCAGGTGCTGCTGGATGAAGGCCTGGACGCGCAGGGTGAGGGTGTGCCGGTGCGCCCCGGCGGCCGGAAAGGAGGGGTCGGTTTCGAAGGCGTGCGCGAACAGCGCGTCGATCAGGCCGAGGAGCGCCATGCCCACGCGCGGGCGGTCGGCGGGGCGGTAGGAGCCCGCGCCGTTGTTGGCCAGGGTGGTGACGAAACCGGTCAGCAGGGCGCCGACCCCGTCGTCACCGGGGATGCTGCGGCCGAGGATCCGGTCCACGTGGCTGGTCGGCAGCGCCAGGAGTGGCTTGGGGATGGTAACGGTGGCGTGCTGGAACGGGGTCCTGCCGTCGGGCGTTAGGAAGTCGCACTGTTGCAGGCGCGAGATGTCGTGGACGAACAGGTCCCCCACGCCGGAGGCGACCTGCCGGTCGTTCCAGGTGGCGTGCAGGGTGCCCCGTAAGGGGATCTGGAGCTGGTACGCCTCGTCGTGCGCGAAGTCACGGGTGGGGGTTGGGTTGCGCCACATGTGCATGGGCGCGAAGGTCTTCTTGGCCACGCGCAGGGCGCCGAATTCCGTCTCGTGGTCGTCGGCGTAGAAGTTCTGTGCGTGATCGCTGGTCATCTCGAAGTCCGACCCGCTGCAGATGCGCTCGCGCCAGCGGTCGAAGCGTTCCTTCGTGGGGATGCCGTCGATCCGGAAACCGTTCTCGATCACATTGTCCTTTCTTGCCCGGGGTGCGGGGGGCAACGGCTCGGCCGTGTCGTCACGACACCGGGGCACACCGCGTACGCCCTGGACCTTCGGCAGCGATGGGGCA
The DNA here is from genome assembly GCF_030718205.1 of Nonomuraea turcica. Classification (GTDB taxonomy): domain Bacteria; phylum Actinomycetota; class Actinomycetes; order Streptosporangiales; family Streptosporangiaceae; genus Nonomuraea. The sequence goes on along the minus strand of NZ_JAUZQF010000046.1, from coordinate 43,382 downwards.
GCCGCGATCGTGCGCACCTCGCCCGTGCAGCAGCGCGCGCAACCCTGTCCAACAGCGTCGCGGCGAACAGGGTTCCGGCTCCAACGCTAGGATTCCCGGCCGCCACGGCGGAATCGGGGCAGATGCCGGACAAGCCGGTACCTAGGTTCAGTGACCGGCGTCCGGCTTTCCATCCCCTCCCTCGGCCGAGTAGCGCGCTCCGTACCAACCGGGCACGGTCACTCTGCCGGCTGACCCGGATTCGTCGATCCGGCGCAGGCCGGCAGCGAGATGGACAGCCCCGTCTCCGGCAGCCGCCGCAGCCTGGGCACATACCCCTGAACGGCGTTGCGTGCCGAGGCCGGAGGCTCCTGTTTCCAGAGCGCCCGCATCAGCCGATCGAATGGAACCGTCCGGCCCGGATTCAGCAGCAGCATCGCCAGCACCGAACGCCGCTGCCGGGTGGAGGGGCCGAGGAACCTGCGACCCGCCCGGAACCCCGACGGGGCCCCAACAGACGGAACTCCACGCCGCCCGACCGGTGCGCCTTCGAGGGGCGGCTGCCGCGCGCCGTCATGTCCTCGCGCGCCGCATGACACACCGAGGGTCTTCTTAACGTGGTTCCGGGAGGTGTGCCGTCGCCAGCCAGCCGCGCCCGGCATTGGCGCGGGCGGGGTCGAACGCGGGCGGCGTCGGGCGTTCGCAGGCGGCCGCGGCCTCGGCGATGTCCGTCACGGTCGGCTGCCAGCCGTGCCGGGCGAGCCAGGTGTCCAGGCTTTCGGTGGGGCCGCCCCGCCACAGGCCGACGAGTTCGGCGGAGATGTCCGCGCGGGCGGTGCGCAGCAGGTCGGAGTCCTCTCCGTGGTCGAGGACGAGAGCGCTTCCGGGGGCGGAGGCAGCGGTGATCCGGTCGAGGAGCAGGTCGGCGGCTTCGGCTGGTAGCGCGTACAGGATGCCCTCGGCCAGCCAGGCGGCCGGCCGATCGGGGTCGAAGCCGGACGCTGCCAATGCGCGCGGCCAGTCCTGGCGCAGGTCGGTGGCGACCTCGACGCGGTGGCACGTGGGGGTGGCGTCGTGACGGGCCAGTACGGCGTCCTTGAACGCGAGCACGTCGGCGAAGTCCAGCTCGAAGACCGTGGTGCCGGGCGGCCAGGGGAGCCGGAACGCGCGGGCGTCCATGCCGCACGCCACGAGGACCACCTGGTCGCACCCCTGCGCGGCCGCGTTCAGCAGGGCGTGGTCGAAGAATTGGGTGCGTACGGCGACCTGCTCGGCCATCGCCTGCAGGAAATGCGCGGTTGCGGGCGAGGGGCCGGCGGTCCATGCGGAGGAGGCCGGGTCGGCGGCTTGGAGGAAGTGCCGCGCGTAGGGGTCGTTGAACAGGCGGTCCGGCCGGTCGCTCTCCTGGGCGCGCAGGAGCGCGACTCCCAAGGCGGTGGCGCCGATTCCGGTCAGGCTTTCGGGGATGTTCGGCTCTCGTGTCACGGGGCTTTCCGGCTCCTTCTTGGCAGGGGTTTCACGGGCGGGCGGCCAGGGCGCGGAAGTAGTCGCCGACGGGTGCGAAATCGACGCTGTCGCCGCGGTAGCCGACGTACTTGTCTGGGCGGATCATGTACAGGCTGGGGCGGCGCACGCCGTAGCGGTTGTGCGCCTCGCTGCGCAGATCGGCGAAGATGCCGTCCATGGGGTCGTGCGGCAGGTGGCCGCGGGTGATGACGTGGACCTCGCCGTGCCGGGCCATCGCCTCGCGTGCCGTGGCCTGCCAGGCGGCCAGGGTGGCGGAGTCGGTGGTGTCCGCGGCGAACAGCAGGAGGTGGTGGCCCGGCGTGCGGAGCAGGTGCCGCAGCGCCACCGGGCCCTCGCGGTTCTCGACGTAGGCGTCCCGCACCAGTTCTCCGGCTTCCGGACCGGTACGGGCGATGTCGCTCCACGCCTTGGCTGGCGACTCCTGCCAGCGTTCGAAGACCAGGTCGCTGTCGCGGTAGTGGACGAGGTGCTCGCCGAAGGCGTTCGACAGCCGCTGCTGCACGGGGTTGAGGCCGCCGAAGAGACGCAGCGCGTGCCGTCTGGCCCGGCGGGCGGCCAGTGTGCTGCCGGTGGCGACCTTCGTGGTGGTCGAGGTGGCCTCGACCACGGCCTTGACCACGGGCCAGCGTTCGGCCTGGTAGCTGTCCAGGAGGGATTCGCCGGCGCGGCCGGTGACGACGAGCGCGAGTTTCCAGCCCAGGTTGTAGGCGTCCTGCATGCCGGTGTTCATGCCCTGGCCGCCCACCGGGCTGTGGCTGTGCGCGGCGTCGCCGGCCAGCAGGACCCGGCCTTCACGTAGCCGGTCGGCCAGGCTCTCGCGGGCCACGAAAGACGAGCTCCACTGCAGGTCTCGTACGCGGGAGTCCAGGGGTGTGCGGTCGGCGACGTAGGCGGCGAAGTGGTCCAGCCCGGGATTGTCCGGTGGGTTGTCGTCCGGGGTGCTGGCCAGGATGCGCCAGTAGCCCCCGATCATGGGGAAGACGGCCACCAGGCCGGACCGGTCGAAGTAGACGTGGAAGCGGTCGCGGGTGAGTGGCCAGTCCACGGCGACGTCGCCCAGGATGAAGCCCCGCTTCAGATCGGCCCTTTTCCGGGTGATGCCCGCTGTCTCACGGACGGTGCTGTGGGCGCCGTCGGCGCCGACCAACCAGCCCGTTCGGCACCGCTCGCGGCGCCCGTCTCCGTGCTCGAGTTCCACGCTCACGCCGTATTCGTCGGCCTCCTGCCCGAGCAGGCGGGTGCCCCATTCGACGGTGACCCCGAGTTGCTCGGCATGCTCGCGCAGCAGCGCGACCGTCTGCCACTGCGGGATGCACAAGTCAAGCGGGAACGGTGAGTCCACGGCCGTCACGTCCATCTCGGCCAGGGTTGTCGTGCCCTGGTAGAAGTTCAGCGTGTGCAGCGGCACGCCGCGTTCGATGGCGGCCTGAGCGAGCCCGAGATCGTCCAGCATCTCCAGCGATCTGGCCACGATGGACACGGCCCGGCTCTCCCGGTGGCCGGCGCTTTCGGCGTTGACGACGCGCGGGATCACGCCTCTGCGCGCCAGCTCTATGGCCAGCACCAGGCCGGTCGGTCCCGCGCCGGCGATGAGAACATCCACTTTCGTAGTCAACAAACCCACCCTCTTAGAACGAACGACCGTTCTTTTTAGAACAGCACGACCCCTCGCTCACGTCAAGAGCGAATGTTCGTTCTCTATCGAGCGGATTGCGCGGGCGCCGACATCAGGGCCTGCAGGCCGCTCCTGAAGGCCACCGGATCCGCGTGTCCGTACACCGCACGGAACACCAGAAACCCGTCCACGAGCGCCATCAGGACATCGGCCACGTGCTCGGCCGGGACGTCCGCGGACAGCAACCCGCGCTGCTGATGCCGCGCCACCAGGCCGCCGACCACGCCGCGAGCCTCCTGCATGACTTCCTTCAGCTTCGCGCACAACGACGGCGAACGCAGCGCCTCCGACCACACCTGGACCAGCAACTGGGCGGACTCCCGCGATGCGGACAGCGGTGGCCGATCCACCCCCAGCACCAGATCGACGATGTCGTCCAGATCCGGCAACCTGGCGGTCTCATCCGCCTCGAACGCCGACGCGACCTCGGCCAGAGCCTCGGTGGAGATCGCCGCGATAATGTCGTCCTTGCTCTTGAAGTAGCGATAGACGGCTCCGGCCGACAGCTCCGCCTCGGACAAGACGTCCTGCATGGACGTGGCGTGAAAGCCGTTGCGGATGAAGCACCGCCGGGCGGCGTCCAGGATCTGGCGGCGGCGGGCCTCGAGGTGCTCTTTGGGCATGCGTGCCATGGGACCCCAACATAGAACGAACATTCGTCCTTGACAACGCCTCCCATTTCGCCATAGTGAAAGAACATTCGTTCTCTTTACTTGGAAGGGCCCCTGCCATGTCATTCGCCGCCACCACGCTGAGTGCTCTGGTCGCTCTCGTCTTCCTGCTCGCCGGCGCGCAGAAGCTGCTGCTTCGACCTCAGGTGGCCGCCAACCTGCTCAGACTCGGCGTCGGCTCAGCGACGACCCGGTCCATCGGCGCCCTGGAGATCGCCGGCACCCTCGGGCTCGTAGCCGGCCTCTGGTGGAGACCGCTCGCCGTCGCAGCGGCAGCCGGTCTGACACTGCTGCTGATCGGCGCGATCGGATATCACCTGCGTGCCCGCGACTTCACCCACCGGCGCCACCGCTCACACGCCGTGGTTCCGGTGCTGCTGGCCCTGGTCACCGGGGCGACCACGATGTTGCTGCTGACGCTGTTGTGAATACGGGACGAGCCACGCGAGGATGGCGATTCGGACTGGACCGTCAGGGGACGGCTCACCTGACATTGCAACACCGCACCTTGTGGCGCTGCACCAAGATCTCGGCGTCCTTCGACGCCAGGCTGCGCCCCGGCAACATCAGTCAACCGGCCGGACAGCCGCAGGTTACCAATCTGTCATACCGGCCGTGGAACGCCTTGAAGGCGGTCGCGCGTTTGAGGAGTCATGATCTTTGCTCGTCAATGGTGGGGTTGGTTCGGCGGCGGCCTGGCCCTCGCCGGATCGATGATCACAGGCTGGGCGTACTTCGTCTGGCGGTCGCTGCCCTCCTCGCCCGCCCGGCCTCCCATCCTCACCACAGCGGCGCTCATCCTGGGGGGATCGCTGATCCTTTGGCTGGTCGTCGCCGTCGTCCGGACGGCCCGAAATGCGGCGGGGCGGCAATCGGACGGCGCGCGGCCACCGGCTGATGTTCGCGTCCGAGCGTGGGCGTGCGCCGTGGTGCTGGGGGCGCCTGCCGTATTCGGGTGGATCAAGGTCGGGGACGGCTTCGCGGCGGGTGTGCCGGAGGTGTCCGAGGCCGCGTTCGCAGCGGGGCTGACGGCGGCGGTGGCCGGGTTCGTCGTCATGGCCATCGCGTTCACGCCGGTGAAGAGGGGGATCGCCGGCGCGGTGGGCGGATCCACTGTTGTAGCGGCGATAACCGCGGCGGCTGTGGTCGCCGCCGTGGTGCTGCCCGTCAACGCCAGCACCACGGAGAAAAGCGGACGCTCGGCGGCAGTGCCGGCGTCGGTGAGTAAGGTCGGGTGGCAGTGGAAGACTCCCGATGACAGGCCCGTAGAAGAGGTCGTGATCGCGGGCGACGGGCCGGTGGTGAAGGTCACGGACGGCCTCGTCGCGCTGGACGGCGTCACCGGCAAGGAACGCTGGCACCACCGCAGGCCGGGATCCAGAGCCGGCGATTTCTGGGCATCGCCCGACGGAAACACCGTGATGGTCGAATTCGGGTGGCGGGCGTGGGTGCTGGACGCGCACACCGGCGAGGTCGTCGGCGTCCGCTCGCAAGAGTGGGGCAGCCACCCGGAGGTACGGTTGAGCTCCAGAGGAGTTGTCACCTGGCACTCTGGCAGGCCGGGTCTCACCGGATGGGATCCGGCCACGTCGGAGATCTCCTGGCGGTACGAGGCACCAGGAGGCTGCGTGGAAGGACCCGGCTCCCGGTCGACCAGCCCGCGGGAGATGGCACGCGACGTGTTCGCTCTGGTGATCTTCTGCGCTCCAGGGATCGAGGAGGAGGCCAACAAGGTTGCTTGGAGGCGCGACGAGGGCGGTCAGGAGTACTGGCAGTACAAGCGGAGCCGGTTCACTGTCACGGTGCTCGGGCTCGATCCCGCAACGGGCGCTGAGGTGTGGCGGCACGAGCGGAAGGTGTCGGCCATGCCGTACACCATCGAGATCCACCGGTCGTCGGCTGCGGACGCTCTGTCGGTGATCTGGGGCGAGCGGGAAGGCGTAGTACTGGCGCAGGCGTCCGGAAAGGTCATCGCGGAACAGCGGGTGACCGGCCCGTTCACCGCCAACGGCTCCCTTGTCGCGCCGGAGAGGGTGCCGTCGAAGGTGGACGACTTCGTCTACCGCTGGGAACCGTTCGGAACGGGCGGCCAGAAGCGGGTGTCGCTTTCCCTGGCGGGCCTCGAGCGATCGCACTTCGGGGACCTCACAGCCGTGGATCTACCCCTGGACAGCGCACTGATCACCGCGTACCCATCCTGGAACGGCAACATGACCATGACCGTCACCGCGCTCGTCGCACCGTGGGACACACCTGAGACGGTCCGGATCCCGATCGGTCTGCCTTGGCACGAGCGCACCTCGGACACGAGGCTCCACCTATCGGTGTTGCGGGCCCCCGGCTCAGTGATCGTCTCCCACACAGAGAGCTCGACGATCACCGGCCTGGTCTGATGTATGCATCCCCTCATACAGATTCTGGCTCTGCCAAGATTGTTGTGGTGACGGACTGTAGCGCTCGCGTTTCACCGTTTTCCAAGATCGACGTGCGCGTAGCGAGCGCCGGTTTCCGGGGGCTTCGCTGGTATACCAGGCGGGAACCGGAATGCGGGAGGAGCATCGGCGGTGTCTGTAACACCCTGGTTGAAGGTGATCCGTCGATGCTCCCAGATGGCACGTTACCGTCGCTGGCCGCGCTGCTGGCGGTGTTCCGGTCGTGTTTCACCGCGCCGGGTCATCGTTCGTTCGTCGCTCTTGTGGTGGGGTTGATCGCACAGACGCGGCGGGGCACGGGGCACGGTGTGCGGGATGCTGCTGAGCGCCGGGCTGGAACGGGTGTGGCATCATTGCCGCGCGCACCGCTTCTTCTCCGCGTCTCGCTGGTGCGCCGACGCTCTCGGGCTGGTGTTGTGTGATCTGGTCGTGGCCCGGCTGCTGCCGCCGGGCTCGGCGATCATCGTGGTGGTCGATGACACCCTGTTCAAACGGTCGGGCAAGAAGGTGTTCGGCGTCGCCTGGCATCACGACGGGGCGGCCTGCCCCAGAGCGATGGAGGCCGATGATCGTTGAAATGCGCTTCGTACTCGGCCAGCACACGCCGCAGATAGCAGGGCTGACCCCATGAGTCGATCTTGATGCGGTAGGGGAAGGGGTCACGATCCCGTTACTCGGCGTACGGCGTGCGGGGCGCAGCAGCAGCATCATCGGCGCCATGGCGGAAGAAGAAGACGAGCGCGTGGGTGTAGACCGAGCGTCAAGACACTCTGCAGTACGTGCTAACGACTTCGCCCTTCACCCCGCCTAAGCTCGCTGCCGCATGACACAAGGTCATCGGGCAGAAGCGAAAAGGGGCCATGAGCAATGAAGGTCATGATGCTTGCGACCATCGTCGCAGCGGCGGCAGTTGTCACCCTCACTCCTGGCGCGGCCCACGCCGACCCTCCGCCAAGCGGGTGTACTCACGGATTCGGCTGGCAGGACGACTACACCTGGGCCAATTGCACATCCGGATCGGGATATGTGCGGGCCGTCGCCCACTGCGCCAGCAAGACTGACAAGAAACCGGTAAACGGCCCGTGGAAGCCGGTAGGCACACAGTCGTCTGCCAACTGCCCCAGCACGTACCCCTTGGCCGTCGCCCACGACTACGACATCAAGGGGCCCTGATCAACAGAACGGCGAACACCTCGATGGCGTTCGCAACCCCTCATGATCTGCTGACCGCCGACCATCGTCGCGCCAGGCGGCGATCGCCTGTACGGCCCGCTCGGAGGAGCGGCCCGGGCTCGGGGGTGGCGATCATGGCTGCTGCGGGACCCGGTTCAGGTCGCGTCGCGGGCGCAAGCGCGAACGTCGGCACCAGACGCGGGTCGTTGAACGCCGTGATGCGGGAGATCCGGGCCCCGATCAAGGTCAGGAGCTGGATGCCGTACGCCTCGTACCGGCCGTTGCTCGAGCGCCGGTAGACGACCAGGGCGGGCTGGCCGTTGGCGCGGGTGGGCACCATCCGCCACAGATCCCTGCGTAGCACCCGGCCGGCCAGGAACCCGGCGACGGCCCACTGGCCGGTGAACCAGGTCGGGATCGGCGGCATCTCCATCTCGATGTCGGCCCGCAGCAGGCTCACCAGCGCGTCAGCGTCCGCCTGGGTGAACGCGTCGACGTAGCCGTCGAGCAGCGTTCGACGGGTTGCCTCGTCCGGCTCGGCCAGGTCGTCCTCGACCGGTCCGGCCTCGGCCAGGCTGGCCCGGGCGCGGCGGAGCGCGCTGTCGACGGCCGCGGTCGTCGTGTCCAGCATCTCGGCTCGGCGACCTCGGCCGTCCGGAACGCCAGCACGTCGCGCAACGTGAGCACGGCCCGCTGGACGTCGAACACCAGCATGTTCGTCTTGCCGCCGTTGACTCGGCGGCGCTTGTTGATGACGAGTGGTGCGAGATGGTGATCGCCTTGGGCGACGATGGCCCAGACCATCACAGAAGCGGCCCTGCGCTGGCGGTGCGGCGGGCGCACGCTCGGCGGGCAGGATGGTGGTCAGCATCCTCTCCCGTGCGGACCGCGAGCAGGCCAATCCGGACTTGTCGATCGTGATCCCGACCGGCGTCGGGGAGGCCCGCAATTCCATCATCGTGAGCTCCGGAGACGCCGTGATCGCGGTCGGCGGGTCTTGGGACACGTTGTCCGAGGTGTCATTCGCCATGCGTCGCGGCGACATCCCCGTGGTCCAGCTCGGCGGGTGGCGCCTCCTCGACCAGGACGGCCGCCTGGTGCCGGGGATCCGGTATGCCGCATCGCCGGAGGAGGCGCGGACCGTCACCGGGCTCTGGTGACGGCGCCACGCACCGAGGTGGTGCCGACCTCACTTCTCGTAGACGCAGAGTCAAGGAAGTGTGGACTCTGTGCATAAGTCTGATGTGGCAATGCTGGGTAGCGTGGCGAATGCCTGGCGATAGGGCAACTGACCGGGGGAGTAAAGCCAAGCGAATCACTCGTGGGATCGGCCCCCGTCTTGGGGGTACCGGCACCGACAGGTGCCGTAGTGAATCAATCGATTGGAGCATGACACGTGAAGCGCAAGACCATTCTCGCCATAGGCGCTCTATTGCTGAGTGCCACAACCCTATTCAGCTCGAATGCGACCGCTCAGGCCAGCTCGGCCGCCGCCTCATGTGCTGAGTTCTGCCTGTTCCAGCACGACGAACACAACTTCTGGGGCGGGGAGTGGGTCATGTTCTGGCCGAACGGCACCTGTCAGAACGTGGATGGCCCCATGAACGACAGCGCGAGCTCGATGATAAATTCGACGGACCGGTCCGTAAGGTTGTATAATAGCCGTAATTGTGCGGGCGCGGTGGGCTACACCGCCAAGCCCAACAGCGAGGACGAAGACTTCAGCAATAACGGTTTCGACAATAAGGCGAGCTCCCTCAGATAGTCGCATGGGTGGGGCGGAGTGTGCATCTGGCATCGTCGCCACACTCCGCCCATGTTTCATAGGAGCTCAACGTGTCTGTTCGGCTGACGAGCGCGGTGCTGGCTCTCATCATCGCGGCCGGTGGCTGCTCGGCGGCGACGGCAGAATCCCCCTCTCGACCGGGCGAAACGACAGCGTCTGCCGTGCATGTTCCGTTCCCAGGTGAAGAGGCTCAGCAACTCGCCGTCCCCTTCGACGCGTACAACTTCTCCCCGGCCGAGATCATGACGATCGAGGCCGCGGAGGATCTCCTCATCCGCGACTGCATGCGCGGCCAGGGGATGGAGTGGAAAGTTGTGCCTCTCCCGGCCGAGGAGGATATCGAACCACAGAACCGCCGCCGTTACGGCGTCATCGAGCCGCAGATCGGCCGGCTCTTCGGCTACCACACCCCCCTCGACCGGCCATCGGTGGCGCAGTACAACGCGGCACGGAACGACCGAATGGCGCAACTGTCGCCTGCAGCGCGGCGTGCCGCTCACGGCGATCCCGCCGAGGATGCGGACGGCTGCTCGCAGAAAGCCCGTGAGCATCTTTCGAAGGGCACCCCGAATATCGACACGTCTTTGTTCAACACGCTTATCAGCCAGACGTTTGATGAATCTCAGCGCGACGGAGATGTCGTAGCAGCATTTCGCGCCTGGAGCGCATGCATGAAAGAGAAGGGGTTTCATTACCCAGATCCTCTCGCGGCCGTCACCGACGAGCGGTGGATGAGCGCCGGGAGTCCCTCCCGTCAGGAGACCACGGCGGCGGAGACAGACGTTTGGTGCAAAGAGAAGACCGATCTCGTCTCGATCTGGGCCGCGGCGGAGAAACGCATTCAGCAAGACGCCGTTCGCACGCACGCAGCGTACTTTCGGGCACTTAAGATCAGCAAGGGTCAGCAACTCAAGGCCGCGGCACTCAACTTGAGGATGAAGCCAGCATCAGTTGAGGGGCCACGGTGATTCCGGACAGTGCGCCTGCCGAAAACTACATCCATGCAGTTTAAGCTGCATGCGAGTACTCGCGGAGCACACCGCCAAGCCGGTCTCGTCGGCCTATGTTGAGGTCGACGATTCGCTCTGGATCGATGATCGGGATGGGGACGGTACGCAGTGGCGCTGCCTGGCCAAGGGCTTGGTGGGCTCGGTGTTGGTTGTAGAACTGTTCGTACTCGCGTAGAGCGTGGCGTAGGTGGTTTTCGTTCCAGATCAGGCAGCGGTCCAGAAGTTCGTGGCGGCACGATCGCACCCTGTGGGGCTCAATTGCAGGATTTGGTCCTCTGACCTGCCGGTTCTCGGCGTGGCGTTAGCCGGCGATCTGATACTCGTTGATGAGGCCGCCGAGGACGGCTCTGCGGTGGACTTCGTGGCGGGCGAGGTCGATGGGGGTTGGCGGTCCGGTTTCGGCTTGGGACGGGCACAACTGTCCGATGCCGCGGTGAGGTCGGGCCGTGTTGTAGTGCCCCAGGTAACGGGTGAGGGCTCGGCGCAGATGGTGCTCGTTGAGGATGAGCATGCCGTCCAGGAGTTCATGGCGTAGGGTGCCGATGATCCTTTTCGCAGTGCGCGTTCGCTTTCGGGGCCTGCGGTGGGCTCTCGATGACCCGCAGGCCGGCGTCGGCGAAGACCGCGTCGAAGGCATCGGTGAACTGTCCGCCACGGTCGCGGATCAAGAACTTCAGCTTCGTCATGTCTGTGTCGATGAGGAAGTTACGGGCGGCCTGCGTGGCCCACGGGCCGGTCGGTTGGCGGTGACGCCGAGCAGGTGGGCGCGGCGGCTGCTGTGTTCGAGCATGATCAGGGCGTACAGGCGTGTGAGGTTGGCAGTGTCCACATGCAAGGAGTCGACGGCGACGATGTGCTCGGCCTGAGCGGTCAGGAACTGCTTCCACGTTGGCCCGCCACGGCGCGGAGCGGGGTCGATCCCGGCCTTGTTCAGGATGTTCCACACGGTCGAGGAAGCGATCTTATGGCCGAGGCGGGTAAGTTCGCCATGGATGCGCCGGTGGCCCCACCTCGGGTTCTCCGCGGCCATGCGCAGGATGAGAGACTTGACCGCAGCCGCGGTCGGTGGCCGTCCGGGACGGCGACGGTTGCTGGTAGTCCCACTTCTTCGCCACGAGGTTGCGGTGCCAGGCCAGCAACGTGGCCGGGGTTATCGGGAAGATCCTCCCCCATTGGCGGCGGGGTACCAGGTGCGAGAGCGCCGCCAACCACAGGCGATCGGCCCCCTCGTAACACACCCGCGGGACCTGACGGCGCAGGACCGTGTTCTGATGCCGAGTACCAGCAGTTCCGCCTCCTTGGGGACGCTCCTTCCTAGCAGCAGCGCGGGAAAAGACAGCAGGCGACGGGCGACGGCGTACACCGTAGACAGGATCACGAATCATGATCCCAGGCGACCCAGACCAGCCACTCGGCGCCCCTGAGCCCTTCCGCCCACCGGACGAAGGGCTCTGCGCTGGAAGTGATCCGAGTTCTTGAGCCCCGCAGCAAGGCGCACCCCCAAAAGAATTCTTTGCGCTTTCGCGTCGTGTGATGAACAATGCGGACATGCGCAACCCTGACACCGCACGCCTGCGCGCTTTCGCTCATCCGCTCCGATTGCGGATCCTGTCGCTACTGACCGGCACCAGCATGAGCGCCACAGAACTCGCCCGCGAACTGGGCGATACGCAAGCCAACGTGAGCTACCACCTGCGCATGCTCCACCAGGCAGGGTTGGTCGAGGTAGCCGAAGAGGTTTCGGTTCGAGGGGGAAAGGCCAAGCGTTACAGTCACGATCCGTCCAGCGGCGCCAACATGCCCCTCACGATCGGTGAGGAGCAGGTGCTGATGGCCGTTGCACTGAGCACCGAACTGCGCCGACGAGCAGACAGCTTCAAACCGGGCTCGAGGAACGCCATCGTCGACGCCGACCTGTGGGTCACGCCGGAGTTGTGGTCGGAGATCCGGACGGCGGCACTTGAACTCGCACGCCGATTGCATGCCGGAGCCATGCCGCCTCACGCATCGGGGGCGGTCCGCACCAGCACCACAATGGCCCTCTTCGAGATGGGCGAGCAATGAGCCGCGTCGTGAAGCCTTTGCGGCACAGAAACTTCCGGTGGCTCACCGCAGCGAGGACGATCGACCACCTGGGTAACGGCATGGCCCCGATCGCGTTGGCTTTCGCGGTACTGGATCTGACCGGTTCGGCGGCCGATCTCGGCGTCGTGGTCGGAACGCGTGCGATCGCCAGCGTGGCGCTGATGGGGGGGTGCTTGCCGATCGTCTGCCGCGCAAGCTGCTCCTGGAGGGTGCAGCGCTACTCGCGGCGGTCAGCCAAATGGTCGCCGCGGCCGGCATGCTCGGTGGGTTCGCTTCCATCCCTCTGCTCGCCACGCTGGGTGCGGTCAACGGAGCCGCAACAGCTGTGACGATGCCGGCCGCGTCGGCGATCACGCCGCAGACGGTTCCAACTGATCTGCTCCGCCAGGCCAACGCCCTGGTCAGGACGGGCATGTACAGTGCGATGATCATCGGCGCGTCGGCAGGTGGCCTACTGGTCGCCACAGTTGGCTCCGGCTGGGCATTGGCCATCGACGCGGCAACTTTCGTGGCGACGGCAGGATGCTTCGCAGCCGTACGAGTTCCCTCGACTTCTGGCATGCCGCGCAGCCAACCGCTCGCCGAGCTACGTCAAGGATGGCGAGAGTTCACCGGCCGCAGCTGGGTGATCGCGATCGGCCTGCAGTTCTTGGTTCTCAACGCGGTGTTGTCGGGAGCCATCCAAGTGCTCGGCCCAGTGATCGCCGACGACACGATCGGACGCACGTCGTGGGGGTTGGTGACCGCCGCCCAGATGCTGGGCTCCGTGCTGGGGGGCGTGCTGGCTGCGCACTGGCAGCCGAAAAGGGCCTTACGGTACGGTACGGCGCTCGCCGCAGTCACAGCCGTGCCGATATTCGTGCTCGCGCACCAACCTCACCTCGTCGCATTGTCGGCCGGGATGCTCGCTGGCGGTCTGGCGACCGAGCAGTTCGGGGTGGCATGGGATGTCTCACTGCAGGAGAACATCCCCCAGGAGGTCCTCGCCCGCGTCTATTCCTTCGAAGCCGTGTGTTCATACGCCGCCATCCCACTCGGGCAGATCGTGGCTGGGCCACTCGCCGCAGCCATCGGCATCACCGCAACGCTCGACGGCGCAGCGGGCTTGATCATTCTGGCGACTATCGGGGCCCTCGCAGTGCCCGGCGTCCGACATCTCTCCACACGCACAGGGGCCGAGCCCTCGCCCCGTCCGATCGATCAGGTCAGCGCAAAACAGTGAACCAGTCACGTGGGCGGGGCGGACAAGATCCACGCTGGTGTTCATTGTGTGCCCTGTCTCGGGTCGCGAGGCAGGCACGATATCGCGCATGACCGCCATGACGTCAAAGTCACCGTCCTGGACCGGGACGGATGGTGCGCCGCAGGGCAGGCACTGCCGTCCCGACCGTTCCCACCAGCTACTGCGGACCGTCCCTGCGGGCCCGGATCGCGAGCTCGCGCCAGACGGCGTCGCGGGTGGCGTTGCACAGCCTGCGAGAGGTCAGCAGGTCGCGAAGCTCCGTCAGCAGGATCTGGCGCCGAGGCAGCTCCGGGGAGAGCTCCTTGCCATCGATCATCAGGCCGCCGGTGCGCACCCCGGCCGCCACTGTGGTCTACTTCCCGATCATCGGCTTCGCTCTGGATCAGCATGCACTGTCGAGTTGAACTTGCCACCGTTGGGGCCCGACTACACAAGACGCAGACCCGCCTATGTAGACGCTCTTGAGGGCAAGAGTCGGTGGCTGGGCCAGACCGACGCGGTCGAGGTAGCGAACTTCGCTGTGCAGGCCGCCAAGATCAGAGCCGAGGTCGATGCCGCAAGCGAGGACCAGTCGGACATCCGAAACTGAGCTATCGCCCTGATCATCGGGACTGTGGCGTTCTCCGCCCGCTACCCCTTGCATCCTCTTTAATCTTGGGCTCGTTTCCATTCCCGGATGGAACAGCCCGCGGGCCCCTCTCGGCCGCCTGCACTCAAAGCGACCACGTTATGGACCCGGGTGATGTTCGACGGGACGACGGTTACCGTGACCCGGCGGCTCGCCTTGATCCCTGGTCGCCGGACTCGCCGGTATCCCCTGGCGGACGTGATCGACGCTGATTGGCTGACGGATGCGCCGTTGAAGACCCGGAAGGCCAGGGCTGCCAAGCACGACAGCACGGCGATGAGCACGGCCAGTCGTGCGGGGCTGCCAGTCGGCGGCTGGCTGGAGCCGCTTCGGGGCTCGGGATCATCCGGGCCGCGGGCGTCTGTATCCCGTGGGGTGTTCACCGGCCACCGTCAATGGCTTGAGGCGCTTCGGGCTGCCCGGCCGGGTCCTGCATGGGGGGGAGCAGGAGTCGGCGTTCGCCCCGGGCCGGGTCGCCCAAGGCGGTGGTCAGGGTGTCGAAGCGCATGGTACGGCGATCGGCCGGGGTATACGCCTCCCACGCGGGGACACTCTGAGCGTTGGGATTCCCGGTGCGTACGAACGCGGCCACGGCTCGGCGGAAGGTGCGGCCGATCGGTTCGACGGTAGCCGGGTCGACGCCGTGGAACATGGGGGACGCTGACCATGCGGGGAGGTTGTCGAACAGCAGCGGGATGTCCACGGTGTGGCAGGCGCCCAGGGCCGGGGATCTCCAGTCCATCTGGTAGACGTAGCCGGGATGGCCGTGGCGGGCGCGAGCCTCGGCGACCTGGAGAGCCGGCAGCCTGACCAGACAGTCGGTGGTGATGTCGGCCAGGACCTGGGACGGAGTGGCCCCGGGGCGCCGGTTCGCGTAGTAGTCGTAGATGTCTCCTCCGGCCGTGCCGGGCGCCAGCCGTTCCAAGATCTGCAGGACGGCCTCGCGAGTGATGGCCACGGCGGACGGGTCGATGGCGAGGAAGGGGTTCATCTCCTCGGCGGTGGCGCCGAGGAGAACGTCGATGCCGCTGCCCGCGCCGTTGGCGAGGGCAGAAAGCACGGGCGTGGGCAGGCCCGGGCCGCCGGCGATCGGATGCATCGGCGGAGCCGGGGCGCCGATGCGGCGCCGGCCACCGCCTGCGACGAGCTGCTGGTAGCCGGTGATCAGTTGTTCGGCCGGCAGGTCGCGCAGCCGGTGAGCTGTCGCCGGTGTCAGGCCGAGGATGTGCAGGTATTCCCCTCCGGTCTGTTCGGCTTCGGATGGCGAGGGCATCGGGATACCGATGGGGCCGCTTTGGGCGAAGACCCGGCGAAACAGACCGGATGCCGACGGCGAGGTCAGGAGCGCCACCGAGGTCACCGCGCCGCCGGACTGGCCTGCCACGGTGACACGATCGGAGTCACCGCCAAAGTCGGCGATGTTCTCCCGCACCCAACGCAGGGCAGCCACGGCGTCCAGGAACCCCATGTTGCCCTCGGCGACGCCGGGAACGCGTAGGAAGCCCAGCGGTCCGAGCCGGTAGTTCAGCGTGACGACGACGATGTCTTCGGCCGCCGCCAGATTCCGGCCGTGATAGCCGGGCCAGGAGCTGGCGCCACTGAGCCAGCCGGAGCCATGAATCCACACCAGCACGGCACGAGGCGCGCCGGTGACGCCCGGGGTCCAAATGTTCAGCGTGAGGCAGTTGTCCTCGCCTTGGGCCAGTGACGGCGAGCCGGTCAGCAATTGCATCGCGTCCACCGGCTTATCCGGGTTGGCGGGTGGCTGCGGGGCGGCCGGCCCGAAAGCGGTGGCCGGTCGGATCCCTCGCCAGCGGGCATGGGGTTGCGGAGCGGCGAAGCGCAGGTCGCCAACGGGCGCGGCGGCGAACGGCACGCCGAGGAAGGAGGCCACCCGCCCGTCCCAGCTCCCCTGGAGGCTGCCCAGGCCAGTGGTGACAACAGGGTTCGGATTGTTCATGACCCATCCTTGAGAAGGAACGTTCATTCTCATCACTTCAGCACACCCCTGGCGAAGTTGACAAGAGCGAACGTTCATTCCAAGCTCGGAAGCGTGTCAGCCTCACCGAATGCAGCCAGCGCGCGCCGTCAGCACGTCCTGGCCGCTGCACGCCGCTGTTTTCTCGACAACGGCTTCCACGCGACATCCATGCAGGACATCCTGCACGAAGCGCAGATGTCGGCCGGGAATCTCTACCGCTACTTCCCCAGCAAGGACGCCATCGTGCTGGCCATCGTGGAAGCCACCCTGGTCGAGGTGACCACCGCGTTCGAACGGACGCTCCTCGACGAGCCGCCCACGCTCCTGGAGGCGCTCGCCGAGATCCTGCGCGCCATCGAACGACTGGATACCGAAGACGGGACCCCGCGGCTCGCCATCCAGATCTGGGGCGAAGCCCTGCGCAACCCGGCGACGGCCTCGCTCTTCACCGACGCCATCGCTCCCGTCAAACTGTGGTTCGTCCAGCTCATCGAAGCCCACCAGCACCGCGGTCTCACCCCAGGCGAGGTCTCACCCGAACATCTGGCAGGCGTCCTGCTCGGTAGCATCCACGGCTTCATCGTCCAGCGGGCCCTGCTAGGACTCGATGCCAACAGCTACGCCGAAGGCCTGCGAAGCCTCCTCACGACCACGCCCACAGCCGACCAACCGGCGTAACGCAATCGAATCTTCTTGGCCCCTGTTTCAAGCCCCAAACGGCGTTGATCTTGTACGGAATCGATCGTTAGGTATGTCGTCGGTCACCGCGACCGGCCGGCCGCCCATGTGGCCCTGAGCGCGGGCGGCGTCCAGGCCCAAGCGTGCCTTCTTGGTGTGCAATATCCCGTGAGTTCCCCTGAGCTTGTCCGACCTCTTTAGCCGCAGGACCTGGGAAAAGATTGCGCCACCCGGATAGCCGAACACGCCCTCGGCTTCCGAGATTACGAAGCGACTTGATCAATTGCCGTTTCTGCCCATACCTCGGCTGAACCCGTAATACGCACGTGCCGGGTGGGGGGCGGCACGCGCGTGCGGGGTGTGGGGAGGGGCGGAGCGCCCACAGGAGTTACGGGGAGCGGAGCGCTCGCAGGGTGGCGCCGGAGGGTCAGAGCTCGCAGTTAGTCTCGACGTCCTCGGCACCGCCGTTGCAGGTGTCGGTGTCGGTGTCGCCGCTCAGGGTGTCGACGGCGTTGTCGGACGGGCCGGACAGGGTGTCGTTGCCCGGGCCGCCGTTGATGACGTCGCTGCCGACATTGCCGTTGAGCTTGTCGTCGCCCTTTAGGCCGCTGATCGTGTCGTCGCCGATCCCGCCGTCGATCTGGTTGGCCCTGTCGTCGCCGCGCAGGACGTCGCCGGCCCTGCCGCCCACGATGTTCTCCACGCCGGCGCCGATGTTGTCGCCCTCGTCGGCCACGCCGTCGTTGGCCGCTCCGTCGAGCGAGACGGTCAGGGGGTGGACGCGCGAGCTGTAGTCCACGGCGTCCACGCCGCCCCTGCCGATGAGGGTGTCGGCGCCGTCGGTGAGGACCTCGGCCTGCAGGATATCGTTGCCCTGGCCGCCGTTGAGCGTGTCGTTGCCCGGGCCGCCCATGAAGCGGGAGTTGCCGTCGCCGGCGTCGACGCGGTCGTTGCCGTCGCCGCCGAACACCCGGCTGCTGATGGCGCTGAGGTTGCTGACGACATCGTCCTGGTCACCCAAAGAGATCTGGATGTACTGGACGAAACCATTGCAGCGCACACCGCCGTCGAACGGCTCGCAGAAGGCGCCGTGCTGGACCACGTCACCGGAATCCCTGATCACGACGGCAGGGCAAACCCAAGCTGGCTGCCCTGTGCCGGGAGTCGGCGGAGCAGGTTTTCTTATTCAAGTGACCTTTGATGGGCCTTGGCCCACTCGGCCCACTCGGCGAGTGCGTCATACAGGCGCGCTCCCGCCTCGATGGCCACACGCAGCGACTGCGTCGGCAAACTGTCGCCAAAATCTCCGCGATCCTTGGCTGCGGCGTAATCGCGGTACCGCGCGGCCGTTGTGGAGAAGAACGCCGCCTCCCTGTCCAGATGTGTGGCGAGTTCCTGTGGCGTCATGAGCCAGAAGAAGAACGACCTCAGGATCGACTCCATGCGTACCGTGTGATCGACGTTGGCCCCGGCCAACCAGGAGCGCACCTCGGCCAGGCCGGACTCGGTGATGCGGTAGGCCTTGCGGCCGCGCGGCCCCTGGCTGTCCACCGCGATCAGGTCGTCATCGGCGAGTCTGCGCAGCTCAGCGTAGATCTTCGGGTGCTGAGCGGGCCAGACGGCGCCGAGCACCTCTTCAAACCGCCTGGTCAGGTCGTAGCCGCTGGCCGGACCTTCGGCCAGCAGGCCCAGCAGACCGTACCTGAGTGACATCGTGCCCCCTCCTGTCTGTGAACCATCTTGACATGTCCCGAGGGCCAGGTGTTCTATGTCCATTAGTACATGTCCCGAAGAACATGTGGAGGTTTGTATGCGAGCCGTACTGGTCACCGGCGCGGGAGGCAGCGTCGGCACGGCGCTGACCGCTCGCCTGACGGCGCGCGGGTTCACCGTCTTTCCCACGGCGCGCGGGGGTGCACTCGACCTCGATGTCACCGACGAGACAAGCGTTCAGCACGCGGCCAAGAAGATCGCCGGACAGTTGAACGGTCGCGGACTGCACGCCCTGGTCAACAACGCCGGTGTGATCGTGCAGGGTCCCGTGGAACTCGTGTCCGACGCCGAACTGCGCAGGCAGTTCGAGGTCAATGTGTTCGGCGCGGCCGCTGTGATGCGCGCGTTTCTGCCGCTGCTGCGGCAAGAACGCGGCAGGATTGTCAACATCAGCGCCCCCACCGCCCGCGTAGCCGTGCCGCACCTCGGCCCGATCTCGGCCAGCAAGGCGGCAATGGAGTCGCTGTCGGACGCGGCACGGGTCGAACTGGCCAACTGGGGGATCCCTGTGGTGCTCATCGAGCCAGGGGCGATGAACACCCCCATCTTCGAAAAAGCTGCCGTAGCCGCCACGACTTCCCTGAAGACCGTTCCGCAGGACCTTCTCGATCTTTACGGAAAGCAGCTCACAGGCTTCGGCGACGCCATGAAGAAGCAGCGGCTGAGCCCGGTGGACGCAGTAGCCGACACCATCGTCCACGCCCTGGAAGCCCGACGGCCGCGTCCACGCTACGTCGTGGGCGGTGATGCCCGCGTCCTGCTCATGCTGGCCCACCTGCCCACTCGGCTCCGCGACCGCCTGCTCGGCCAGATGATGGGAATCGCGAAGTGAAGACGGTAGTGCTCACCGGAGCCACTGCCGGCATCGGAAGGGAAGCAGCGATCAGGCTGGCGGCATCGGGTCACAAGCTGGTTCTCGTCGGGCGCAATGCACAACGTGGCGAGGAACTCGCAGTCCGTCTGCACGGCGCTCATTTCGTCCAAGGCGATCTATCGACCTCGGCGGGTGTCGCGCAGGTGGCCGAATCGATCACGGAAGCGCTCGGCACCGTGGACGTGCTCATCAACAACGCCGGCGTTATGGAGCCACGACGCAGGCTCACCGACGAAGGCATGGAACTCAACTTCGCCGTGCACCACCTTGCGCCGTATTCGCTGACCAAGGCCCTTCTCCCACTGCTGAGGACCGATGGTCGGGTGGTCAATGTCAACTCCATCGGACACGCCCGGGCGATGCGCGGAAGCGGGCCCGTCACACTCGACTTCGACGACCTGCAGAGCGAGCGGTCGTATGAGGCGACCTTGGCATACAGCAGAGCCAAGCTGGCCAACCTGCTGTTCAGTTACGAGCTTCAGCGACGATACCCAGCCATGACCGTGGTGGCGCTCCATCCGGGCATGGTTCGAACGGACCTCGGCCGGTCCTTCCCCCGACTGCAGGTCATGGCTGTCACCGCACTGGCGCCCTCGGCCGCCAAGGGCGCCGAACCGCTCTGCGTGCTCGCCACCGATCCCGACGTGGTCAAGGGCGGCTACTACGACCGCAACACGCTGACCAACTCCTCTCCCGCCTCCTACGACACGGAGGCCGCAAGACGCCTGTGGGAGATCACCGAGCAACTTCGCGGACCGTATCCGGCCAGTACCGCATCGCAATAGACGTGTGGGATGCCCCTATGGCCGTCAAGCGGCTTCTGCAAGATCTTTTGCTGGTAAGGCGTCGGTAATCGGGGGGGTCAGAATCTTGTAGAGCTCGCGGGCGATGCATCGCTTGAGGCAGCGGATGATCTCTTTTTTTGGACAGCCTGTCTGCCGTACGTCGCTGCAGGTAGGTGCAGGTGCGTGTGTCGCAGGTCAGGCGGGAGACGCCGTGAGCGGGATCGGCCAGGTCGTCCCCGGGGCACAGAGTGGCGCAGGCCTGGACGAGTTTGGCGCCCCTGCGTCCGGCAAGGTGTTCGCGCAGTTGCGTCGGCGCGGTGATCAACAATGCCTGTAGCGGTTTGTGCTGCTCACTGCAGGCGAAGCCGGACCGGACGCGTGGGCGGACCGGGGACGGCATGTACGCGCTCTCAGGCGGCAACGACCGGAAGCCGCTCTGATCCGCCCCGACGGCTATGTCGCCTGGGCAGGGTCGCGAGCCGGGATCCGATCAGCGCTGTCGGCATGGTGCGGCACCCCGCCGCCAGATATGTGACGATCTGTGCACGCAGCGATGACTACAATGATCCCCATGAGCCGCGAGGAGCCCGCCCTGGTGCCGTGCGGCGTGCGAGGACATGACGGCGCCTGACAGCCGGTCCCCGAAGACGCACCAGCCGGACGACATGGAGTTCCGCCTGCTGGGGCCCGTCGGCATCTGGGCAGGTGACAGGTTCATCGGACCTTCCACCCCGCAACAGCGCTCGGTGCTGGCGATGCTGCTGCTCAACGCCGGCCGGACGGTACCGCTCGATCGGTTGATGCAGGCGGTCTGGGAGCAGGAGCCTCCGGCCTCGGCACGCAACGCCGTTCAGGGATACATATCCAGGCTCCGACGGCTGCTCGCCCGGATGCCCGACGTCGAGTTGTCCACCTCGCCGCCGGGATACCGGCTTACCCTCGACCCGGCACGGGTGGACCTGCTGCGCTTCCGCGAGCTGGTGGCGTGCGCGCACGCGAGCGATCCCACCCCGGCGAGCGACCTGTTACGACAGGCGCTGCGCCTGTGCCACGGACCGCCCCTGGCCGACGTGGCGGGTGACTGGCTGCGCGACACGTACGGCGCGACGCTGGAGGAAGAGTGGCTGAGCACGGTCGAGCAGCGCATCGCGATCGACCTGCGGCTGGGGCGACATCGCCAGGCGCTCGCCGAGCTGCCCTTGCTGATCAGCGAGCATCCGCTGCGGGAGCGGCTGGTCCACCTCGCGATGGTGGCGCTACGCCAGGACGGCAGACGGGCAGCCGCGCTGGCCGCCTACCGTGACCTGCGTGGACGGCTGGTCGAGGAACTGGGGATCGACCCCGGGAGCGAACTGCAGCAGCTACACCAACGCATGTTGAAGGAGGACGACCTCACCGAGGCGGGCGGCGTCCCCGCCACCGTCCTCGATCACGATGGCCGCTCGGCAGCGGAGCCGGAGGGCGTGCCTGTCCCGCTGGTGCCCGCGGAACTGCCCGCCGGCCTGGTCTCCTTCACCGGGCGGGCGGCCGAGCTGGCCCGCGTGTACGAGACCCTGAGCGCGGGCCGGTCAGGCGGGCTGCGGATCTGCCAGATCAGCGGGCTCGGCGGGGTCGGGAAATCGTCGCTGGCCATCCACATCGCGCACGCCGTCGCCGGCGACTTTCCCGATGGCCAGCTGTACATCGACCTGCACGGCGACACACCCCACGCCGGCCCGGTGAAGCCGATGGAGGCCGTACGCCGATTCCTGCGCTCCCTCGGCGTGGCCGACTCGGCCATCCCCACGGGTCTGGAGGAGGCCGCGGGCCGCTTCCGTTCGCTGACCCACGGCAAGCGCATGCTCGTCATCTTGGACAATGCGCGCGACGCCGCGCAGGTTCGCCCGCTCCTTCCCGGCAGCCCCGGGTGCGCGGTGCTGATCACCAGCCGGCGCAGGCTCACCTCCTTCGAGGGCGCCGTACAGATCCCGCTGGACGTGCTGTCTGACGAAGAGGCCCTCGATCTACTGCGTGCCATGGTGGGAGAGACGACGGTCGCCGCCGAGCCCGCTGAGGCGGTCGAGGTGGTACGGCTGTGCGGCGGCCTGCCCCTGGCGTTGTGCCTGGCGGCGGCGCGGCTGAGGGCTCGGCCGGCCTGGTCGCTCGCGGTCCTGGCCAAGCGACTGGAGAACACCCGGCGGCGGTTGGACGAGTTGCGCGCCGACGATCGGGCGGTACGGGCCAGTTTCCAGACCAGCTACCAGGATCTGCACGCAGACCCGCAGGGCCGGGCCGCGGCGCGGATGTTCCGGTTGCTGGGCATACTCGACGGGCCGGACATCAGCCTGTCCGCCGCGGCCGCGCTGGCCGATCTCCCCGAGGAACGAGCGCAGGATCTGCTCGATCACCTGGTCGATGCGCAACTGGTGGACAACTACATCCCGGACCGCTACCGGCTGCACGACCTGCTGCGTTTGTTCGCCCGAGAGCGCGCCGAAGAAGAGGAGAGCCGGCGGGCGCGGCAACTGGCCTTCCGCCGGCTCCTGCATCACTACCTGGCCACCGTCCGCACGATCAGCCGAACGCTGAACAGGGGCAGCACGTGGCGGCTGGAGATCGGTCCGCCCGACCTGATCCACCCGGGTGTGATCTTGGAGACGAGCCAGGAGACAAGGGCGTGGATCGCCGCCGAGGTGGACAACATCCTGGCGGCCATGGACCAGGCGACGCGCACGCCGGTGGCGGACGAGGTGGTGGGCCTGGCTGCGATGTTCGCCGTCCTGCTGCACGAACATGGCCTCTATCTCAAGCAGTTCCACCTCGGCGAACTGGCGCTGGTGGCCGCGAAGCACACGAACGACCTCCTCCACCTGGCCGTCGCGCACGGCGATCTCGGCTGGGCGCACATCTACATGGGACGCCCGGACGACGCCATCCACCACCTGCACAGGTCCCGGACCGCCTTCCGACGAGCCGGGAACACCAGCCGAGAGGCGGCGCTGCTCGATTACATCGGGGTCGCCTACAGGAGCGCGGGCCGCTACGACGAAGCCATCTCCTACCACCTGCGAGCCCTCGCCCGCGTCGGCGAGGCGGGCAACCGCTTGACCCCGGCGACGGTCCTCACGCACCTGGGGCTGGCCTACCAACGGACGGGGCGCTTCGCCGAGGCCATCGCCGCCCACACATGCACGATCGCCATTTACAGAGAGGCCGGTATCTCGGCCTACCTCGGACTCGCCGTCGGTCACCTCGCCGAGGCGCACCGCCTGGCCGGACGCCCGGGGCAAGCCGTGACCTATTACCAGCATGCGCTCGACCTCCACCGGGAAGCGGGCCCTGTCAGCGAGTTCCGGCAGGCCGACATCCTATGGGGGCTGGGGCGTGCGCTCCACGACGCGGGCCGGACCTCTGACGCTCTCCGGTCCTGGCGACGCTCGATCGCCATTATGCAGGACCTCAACCTCATCACAGCCGAGGAAAGGCACGCTCTGGAGAACAACGAAACACCCGCGACACCGCAGGTGATCGAAAGGCAATACTGAGCTTTCAACGCCTTTTCAGTGCCGTTTCAGCGCCACAGGCCAGCATGACTCCCGCAGAAAGGCCGAGAAGAAAGAAAGTATGATGACAAAAAACCTGCGAGTCATGGTGTCGGCAGTGGTGGCTGCGGGCGCGCTCACGACGCTGCCCGGCGGGACCGCTCACGCCGTGGCGCCCGGCATGACGTCGGCACAGTCGGCGCATTCGGTGCGGCAGGCCGCCGTCACTCACAGGGCCAGCATCAAGTGCACCAGCCCCAAGGGGGCCAAGGCCAACTATTCCTGGGGCGACGGGAGCATGACGGTCACCGTCTACTTCAACAATCACTGCAGGCACCGGGTGCCGGCGAAGGTGCACATCAAGAACTCCGTCGGCGGCAGCTACACGGAGTGCCTGGTAACCAACGGGGGGACAAAGGGGCGGAAGAAGTTCCATATCGGGCTGGCCGGCACGCTCACTGAGATCACCAAGGGCTGCTGACCCGTCATCGGGCGGCGCGGCATGGAAGAGACCGGTCCATGGCACGCCGGACCCGGAGCCCCGGCTTGAATCCACACGGAGGAGCCCGCTTGCGCAAGACGTTACAACGGCTCGGCCAGACGGCCGCGGCCCTGGCCCTGGTGGGGTTCAGCAGCACCCCCGCGACCGCCGCGCCGATCACTGACAACATGTACCCGACGCTCAACACGTCCTGGGATTGCCCGAGCAGCGCCGCACTGGTCAGGGCGGGCTTCTGCCAGACTGACAACAGCACCGTCACCTACTTCTACAACACCTCGGGTCTCTCCAGTACGGCGAAGTCGCGGATCGACACCATCGCCGGCCGGTACAACTCGACCGACCTCACCTTCAGCTACAAGTCCACCGTGGTGTGGTCGGGCAGTGGCGAGACGGACATCGTCTACTTCCAGGGCACCATTCCCGACGGCTATGCGGGATTCGCCTGGTGCAACGACCGGGTCGGTTCCAATCCGAACAGATGTGACCAGCACTACGTGCGGTTCAAGAACGCAGCGCCGGGCATCAACACCGTCTGCCACGAGACCGGGCACGCCGTGGGTCTGACGCACGGCAGGAACGCCCATTACCCGCTGTCCAACGACGACACGCGGCTGGGCTGTATGACCAATCCGTCGACGTCATCGTCCCTGGGCGCGCACAACGTCGACATGATCAACGCCACGTACTAGAGCAGGATGACGAGGAAGGTGTCGTGGCACATGCGAGCACGGAAGAGCCTGGTGGCAGTGACCGCGGTCCTGGCTCTGGGGGCGGGCGCGTACTTCTCGGCGGTCTCGGCGCACAGCCCTCCGGCGGCCGATGAGGTGACGATCGCGCACGGCGAGGCGCGCCTGCCGTCCGACCTGCCGGTTAACTGGGTCAGCTACGCCGACCACCTGGCGGAGGTGAAGGTGGTGTCCGAGCAGGAGGTGCCGCCTTCGGCGGAGGAACTGCAGGCCGGGGAGGGGTACATCGGCCGGACCGGCACACTCGAGATCCAGCGGGTGCTGTGGAGCCGGGAGGGCGCGGCGCAGCCGCCCGCCTCTCTGACCATGCACCTGGCCGGGTGGGAGTTCACCGGCGACGTGCGGCGGCGGCTGGCCGGGCACGACACGCCGCGGGTGGAGATCGGCCACACCTACCTGATGGCGATGACCCGTTACAGCGAGGGCTGGGGCCCGCTCGGCCCCGGGGGCACGCTGCCGTACGACAACGGCGTGATCGGGCAGGGCGAGTCGGAAGGCACGCCGCAGACGATCGAGGACGCCAGGACCACGGCGACGGAGGACGATGCCACGGTGCGGGCCAAGGTCGTCGGGCAGCCCGCAGAGGCCCTTGTCGCGCTGCTGAGGGCGACGGCTCCCGACCCGAAGGTGACCGGCCTCGGCGGCCTGCCCGCGGACAAGCGCTGGGAACAGGTGGCCGGCCCCGTCGAGTGACCGGAGTTGGTCATACGCGTTGGAACTAGTCGATAAGGTGCGCCTGCATGGGAATGCCGATCAAGAACGCGGCTAGCTACGGCCATCCTGGGCGCCGCCCACCGACGTCGAGCGCGCGCTGTTCGACGCCAGGTCGCGCGGCGACTGGGACGGCTACGTGACCATCCTGCTGAGCGTCGACACCTTCTCCTACAAGCCGAAGGACAAGGTCGACGCCCGGAAGCTGGTCGTGGACTGGCTGACCGAGCAAGGACCGGAAGGCGAGGACTGCCTGGTCGTCCACACCCGGGGTGAGCTGCCGAAAAGACGGCCCGGCGCCGTCGCCTGTGTGGTCTCGCTGCCCTTCCCGCCAGAGGAATGGTGGGGCGGCAAGTTGCAAGGATTGCTGGTCAACCCGGGCAGCCCATCGGGGACGTACTTCCCCGACGCCAAGCGCAACCGCCGACACTGAAAGTCCCTGAAGAAGAACGTCCTGAAGAAGGGGCACAACGCCGATCGACTGCTCACCAGGTACACCGGGCCGCTGCACGGGCCGCTCGCGCACGGGCTGGCCTGCGGCGCACACCTCGCCGTGCACAACGGGATGATCTGGACCGAGGTCGGCGACGTCTACACCGGCTACGAGGGGGACGTCGAGACGCTCCGCGAGTCCTGAGGCGTCACCGATCGGCCCAAGTGGCAGGTCCAGGTGATGGCGCTGCTGGAGGGACGCAACAGCCCGGCCGAGCCCGAATTCCTGCTGAGGCTGAGGAACGATCTCGCCCGGTAGTACCCAGGCTCGCACCGGGACCCGTCCGTGTGGCAGCGGACCGTGGCGGGCGTGCTCTCCCAGAGGGGCATGAGCCGGCCCGGCATCGACGCCCTGATGCAGCTGATCGGGAAGATCACGCGGTACGAGGAGCGCTTCCGCGCCGACGGCATCCTGCCACCCGAGAGCTTCGTGACCTCGGCCCTCGGCTACGACCTCGGCCGAGCGGTGAACTTCGCACGCTGGGGTTGAGCGCCCACTTCGCGGAGCCTTACGAGGCGGAACAGGCGGCGATCAAGGCGGGTGAGCTGGCCCGGCAGGTGTACCGGACATGGGAGGCTTACTCCGCCGGCTACATCCTGGGCCGGGTGCTGCGCTTCGACGGGGAGGCGTTCGGGTACATGTACGCCTCGTCCGGTTTTCCGAACGCTGCTTTGCCAATGACAGGCTCTGACCTGCGCATCCACGTAACGAACATGTATGTGACGTTGCTGGGTCCCGGGATCCTGGTGCGGTCTGGTGGTTGTGCCGTGGCCGGACTACTGCAGCCTCAATCATTCGAACCTGGCTCCTGCCCCATCCACGACGAGCGGGCGCCGGGTATCCAGTCCTCGCGGAGGTCTTCCAGTGCCTGCCCCGCGTGCTCGACATATCGCCGGAAGGCCCTCATCAACTGCGGGTCCGCCCCCAACTGCTCCGCCTTGAAAGAGCTGTCCCTCAGCGATCGCAGCCGCCCGGCCGCCGGGTTATGCTCGTGCTCCTCATCACTGACCGTCACCTTCCCTTATCTCCCCAGGTCACGAACAGTTCTGTCGGAGTTCCAACCGGGTATCTTTCGGGGGATCACTGTTTGCAATCAGTTGACTACTGGTATGTAGGTGATGTGCGGCTGACTACTGGAGGGGAAGTCAGTCCGTGGGAGACGGCATGGGCGGCCGAATCTTCGCTCACGCGTTTAGGCGTCCATGTCGTCCCGCTTGGCCGGCGCACTGACGTCGAGTGCGCCATCATGGCGATTCACTCATTGTGATCGGACGAATACAGATATGTAAGGGGTGGGGCGGGTTCGGAATTCAGGCGTGATTTCGGTGGAGGACCGCGGCCAGGGCCGACGAGACGGACTGACAATCGGGATGCGGCACTCGCACGTGTGCCCGGTGATCGGCCTGCAGGGCGAATTGCGGGCGATCACCGTCGGCGACTTCTTCGAGCAGATGGGACGTATCCTCGCCGACCGGCCCGACGTGGTCGTGATCGACCTGTCGCGGCTGGAGTTCTGCGATTTCGACGGCGTGGCCGCGCTGGTCGGCGCGTATCGGCGAGCGCGGCAGCTCGGTGCCGAGGTGGTGCTGGCCGGGCCGCATGGCCGATGCGCCCAGGTCCTGCACCGCACCGGCCTGGACCACATCTTCCTGGGCCAAGGGGCCGGGCGGGTTCCGGCTGGAATGGCCGATCACTAACGACCTCGTCAGTTGCGCGCGTGCGCTATGTACGCACCCCCCATCTACGTAGCTATATGGGGATTTATCCCATGTCGTTCGGTGTGATGTGGCGCACATGCTGGAGGTGTGCTCACGCCATCGGGGGAAGGGTCAACGTGGGAGCCATGTGTCAGACGCAACCAACGTCGGGCGGCCTGCCGCCGCCTCCGCCTGCCTGGCGGCTCCGGTCCTGGAACGGGCTGCTGGCTATGGGACATGACCTGGCCGTTCGTGCGGGATGGACGGGCCAGGAGCGGACGGCGGCTTGGACGCTGTCGGCGCGGCCCTCGGCTATGCCTGCCGCGCGTCGGATGGTCGCCGCCCGGCTTTCGGCTTGGCGCCTGCCTGCACCGGCCGAACCTGCCGCGCTGCTGACCGGGGAGCTGATCGCCGACGCCCTGCGGCACAGCGCGGACAAGATCCGGCTCACGCTGTGGGCCGAGGACGGGCTGCTGCGCTGCGAGATCGGACGCGCACACCAGGCCGGCGCCGCGCCGGCGCAGCCGGCTAGACGCCTGCACGCGCTGCTGGAGCGGCTGGCCTGCTGCTGGGGCACCCAGGACGGCGTCATCTGGTTCGAGCTGTGCCTGGAGGCGCGGCCGTGATGGGCTACAGGCCGACAAGCCCCGGCCGAGCGCGGCGGGTCCGCGCGCCGTGCGCAGATCCGGAGCTGTCAGGCCATAAAGCCGCGCCCTCGCCAGAGCCGAGGGGCGGCCATGGCGGGAGCCGTTCTCGGCACCATCCTGTGTGATTCCTCGGCTACCCATCCCAATCTGTGGGCCGCACTAAGCATCGTGGAGCGCGCGGCCCAGCCCCCACAGGATGCCGGCCTCCCGGAACTCGCCGACATAGCCCGCCTCCCTTGTCCGGCCAGGCGGTGCGCCTCGGCGAGGTGCCCGACGGCGCTTCCGAGGTAATCCTTGACGCCAAGCCTCCTGGAGGGCGGCGATCGAGCGGGTGTGTACCACGATGGCCTCGGTGAGGCGCCCCCCGCTCGCTGGCAGGTCAGTCCCAGGTGCGCGAGCATCGCCCCGTAGGCCAGATGGCTGCCCACCTCGTTGACGCGGGCGAGAGCGCGCAGGTGGTAGGCAATGGCCTCGTCGTAGCGGCCGGCGCTCCTGTAGGCGACCCCGATATGATCGAACAGCGCTACCTCGCGGCTGGTGATTCCGGCCTGTTTGAAAGCGGTTCGTGACCTGTGCAGGTGGCGGACGGCGTCGTACGGGCGTCCCATGTAGACGTGCGCCCAGCCGAGATCGCCGTGCGCGACGGCGAGGTGGAGCGTGTCGTTCAAGTGCTCGGCGGCCGACAGCGCCAGCTCGCCGAGGTGGAACTGCTTGGACCAGAGAGCCCGCTCGTGCAGCAAGGCGGCGAACGTGGTGGACAGGCCCACCACCACGTCCGCGACCGGCGTGTGCGCAGCCTGGCCGACGGCCGCCAGGATGTTGTCCGCCTCCGCGGCGATCCACGCCTGCACGTCCTCGCTCGTCTCCAGTGCCACGCCCGCGCATACCAGCTCGGGTGGCCCGATCTCCAGCCGCCACGTGCCGCTGCTGCTGTTCAACATCCGGGTGATCGTGCGGGTGGTGGCGAGGTAATGGTGCAGGAGCCGGCGGAAGGTCAGTTGCCGCGCTCGCCGGCTCTCCTCTTCTTCGGCGCGCTCGCGTGCGAACAGCCGCAGCAGGTCGTGCGGCCGGTAGCGGTCCGGGGCGTAGTTGTCCACCAGTTGCGCGTCGACCAGATGATCGAGCAGGTCCTGCGCTCGTTCCTCGGGCAGATCGGCCAGCGCGGCCGCGGCGGACAGGCTGATGTCCGGCCCGTCGGGCATGCCCAGCAACCGGAACATCCGCGCCGCGGCCCAGCCCTGCGGGTCTGCGTGCAGATCCTGGTAGCCGTTCTGGAAGCTGGCCCGGACTGCCCGGTCGTCGGAGCGCAGCTCGTCCAGCCGGCGCCGGGTGTTCTCCAGTCGCTTGGCCAGGACCGCGAGCGACCAGGCCGGCCGGGCGTCGAGCCGTGCCGCCGCCAGGCACAACGCGAGAGGCAGGCCGCCACACAGCAGTACCACCTCGGCCGCCGCGGCGGGCTCGGCGGCGATCGCCTGCTCGCCCACCCTGGCACGCAGCAGGTCGAGGGCCTCGTCGTCCGGCAGCACGTCCAGCGCTATCTGGACGGGGCCCTCGAAGGAGGTGAGCCTGCGCCTGCTCATGATCAGCACTGCGCATCCGGAGCTGCCCGGAAGGAGCGGCCGCACCTGGGCGGCGTCGCGCGCGTTGTCCAGAATGACGAGCATGCGCTTGCCGTGGGTCATCGACCAAAAGCGGCCCGCGGCCTCCTCCAGATCCCTGGGTATGGCGGGGTCGGCCACGCTGAGGGAGCGCAGGAACCGGCGCACGGCCTCCGTCGGCTCGACCGGGCTGGCGTGGGGGGTGACGCCGTGCAGGTTGATGTAGAGCTGGCCATCGGGATAGTCACCGGCGACGGTGTGCGTGGCATGGATGGCCAGCGACGGCTTCCCGACCCCGCCCGGCCCGCTGATCTGGCAGATCCGGACCCCGACCGATCCGCCTGAATGCAGGATCTCGTACGCGCAGGCCACCTCGGCCCACCGCCCGGTAAAGAGGCCAGGTCGGTGGGCAGCTCCGCAGGCACTGGCGGAGCGGGCGCCCACTCTAACTCCTCCACCGGGTGGCCCTCGTGATCGGGAACGGCGCCGAGCCCGCTTCCCTTCTCGGCGGCGGTGTCCTCCTCCAAGATCCTTGATGCAGCTGCTGCAGCTCGCTCCCGGGGTCGATACCCAACTCCTCGACCAGCCGCTGGCGCAGGTCACGGTAAGCGGCCAGGGCGTCCGCCCGCCTGCCGTCCCGATGCAGCGCCATCATCGTGAGGCCGACCAGCCGTTCCCGCAGCGGATGCTCGCCGATGAGCAGGGGCAGCTCGGCGAGCACCGCGCGATGCCGGCCCAGGCCTATGTCGATCGCGATGCGCTCCTCGACGGCGTTCAGCCGCTCTTCCTCCAGCGTCTCTCCCAACGTGTCACGCAGCCATCCGCCGGAGACGTCCGCCGGTGGTGGCCCGTGCCAAAGGCGCAGCGCCTTCAGTAACAGGTCGCTCGCCTGGTCGGGATCGCTCGCGTGCGCACGGGCCACCAGCTCGCGGAAGCGCAGCAGGTCCACCCGCGCCGGGTCGAGGGCCAGCCGATATCCCGGCGGCGATGTGGACAGCTCGGTCTCGGGCAGCCGGGCGAGCAGCCGCCGCAGCCGGGACACGTACCCTTGAACGGCGTTGCGCGCCGAGGCGGGCTGCTCCTGCTCCCAGACCGCCCTCATCAGACGATCGAGTGGAACCGTCCGGCCCGGGTTGAGCAGCAGCATCGCCAGCACCGAGCGCTGTTGTGGGGCGGAGGGGCCGAGAAATCTGTCACCCGCCCAGATCCCGACGGGCCCAGCAGCCGGAACTCCACCCCGGCAGGCTGGCGTGCCTTCGAGGGCGAGCTATCGCGTGCCGGCATGTCCTCACACACCGCACGACATCGCTGCTGTCTGATCGCGGATCATGCCGTCACTATAGTCACCGCCGCGTGAAAGGATGGTTGCATCGACGCATGAGCCAGGGGACAGAGCACGCCAGTAGTACTCAGCCTTGCACACGCCGGACCACAGAGAGGTCTTCGCGCAGAAGTTCTTCGCCTTGCCGTGCTCGCAGAGGAGCAATGTTTGAGATCTGTCTGTGGATCGGCAGGGAAGGGGTGTACCTTCCCGATGATCGTTTGAGGTCTCACACGCATGGCCGACGCGCCAACGTCGGCTGGGAAGGCTCCCCGTAGTCCCTGACCCCGCCGACGGCGACCGCCGCGCTGATCGACGAACTCGTCCGAGAGGGCGCCCGCCGCATGTTCGCCGAGGCGTTGAAAGCTGAGGTCGACGCCTACATCGCCGCCTTCACCGACGAGCGCGGCGAAAACGGTCGACGCCTGGTGGCGCGCAACGGCCACCACGCCCCGCGCGAGATCCTCACTGCGGCCAGCGCGATCGAGGTCCGTGCCCCACGCATCAACGATGAGCGATCGACGAGGCCACTAGCCAGCGCAAGCGCTTCTCCTTAGCGATCCTGCCGCCGTGGTGCCGCAAGACGCCCAAGGTCAGCGAGGTGCTGCCGCTGCTGTACCTGAACGGCCTGTTGTCGGGTGACTTCACCGCCTCCCTCGGGCAGTTCCTCGGCTCGTCGGCGCGCCTGTCAGCACCGATGATCACCTGGTTGACCGAGCAGTGGAAGGCCGAGCAGCTCGCTTTTGCCGCGCAAGATCTGTCGGGCGTGGATTACGTCTATGCGTGGGCCGACGGCATTCATGTCAACGTCCGACTGGAGGAGCAGCGCCTGTGCCTGCTGGTGATGATCGGCGTGCGTGCCGGCGGCCGCAAGAACTCATCGCCCTGGCCGACGGCTACCGCGAATCGACTGAGCCGTGGGCCGATCTGCTACGCAACTTCGCCCGGCGCGGGATGCGCCACCAGCCGCCGCCGCATCAAGGTGACCAAGGGGCCTGGCTCACGAGCGGCCGGACTGGCCATGGCGTTCAAGCTGCTGGCTCGCTGGCGCACGGTCAACTCCCCGCATCTGGCCGCCCCGGTCCGCGTCGGGACGATCTTCATCGGCAGCAACGAAGCTCGTCGAAAGACCCGGAGCGGCGGCATGAATGGCGAAAGCGAACTGGAGGCGCACACCAGCGCGGTCCTGCCGGAAGCGGGAACGGTCACCCGAATCGAGACCGCCAAGCTCCTGGAGTACGACACGCCGACTGGTGGGGCCACTACTAGTTCAGAAACTTTTCAGTGCCATTTCAGTCTCATGAGCCACTATGGCCCTCAGTCGAGGCAGCGGAAAGGAGATCCCTAAATAAGCCATGGCTTACGCAGCCGATGAATCAGATGTGCATTAGTTGACGCGCCGATCGAATCAAGGAGCAAGAGATGAGCATCAAGAGAAAGCGATTTGGTAAGTTGATGGCGACGTTACTGACTACCGTCTCATCCCTGATTCTGATGATTTCAACACCCACAGCCGGCCAGGCGAGTAGCGCCAGTTCTTGGACTACGCAAAAGCTCAAAGAATTCGGCGCCTCTGCCTTTACGTTCGGCGGTGTCAATAAAGCAGGTACCGCTATCGCCTGTGTTGGAAAGGCAGACGCTCCGCACTGGTCCAGCGGCGCCGACAGCGTGATCTACAAGACGCGCGTCGCCTGCAACGCAACGGTGATAGTTAGAATCGACGGCGCACTCATGTACGTCGCCGGCGGTTCGCTGGGTAAGCCCGCATCGGGCCCTGGGCAGCGTGTGGCGGAATCTGCACAATCGCAATGGGTGTCCGCCGGATCGCCTAGGACCTACTACACCCCAAAGCAAGACAGCGGCGTCCACATTCGCAAGTCGGGTACATATTACGGAGTTTCGCGAGGCCAGATCATAGATTCGTGCTGCAGCTACCTGGACGGGACCGCATCGAGCCGGGTGTACGTGGCCGTGAAGAAATAACAGACGCCCTCGAGGCCCAGGAGTTATCCCTGGGCCTCGAGCTGCGCAGTTATGCGACCTGCTCGGATGATACCATCTCCATATGGCCGAGAAAGAAGACAAATGGACGCCAGACAAACTCACCATTAAGTGGTGCTTCGGAGTCGCTCACGAAGAAAGAGTGAAGGACGCGATCCGTGCGGACGTGGAAATGAGAAGCGCCGGCATCCCGATCGACTCGGACGAGTATTGGGAGCTAGTGGCCGAAGTGGCAATCGAAGCGATCCTCTATGACCTGCTGGCGATGGCCGAACGAGAATGGGGCAGAAAGCCTGGCTGGATGATCCTTTTCCGCGAGAAATCCTTAGGTGCGTCTCGTTCCACGCAAACCTAGAAGCGCCGCCACCTTGTCGCATCGCCGCGACGTTGCCCTGCACATCTGGTCCCGACCCGATCGCGCGCCGTGATACACGCACATCGTGTTCGCGACGATGGTTCTACTCGCCACTTCTTCCGCACCCTGCTCGCCCCCTAGCGACTCGAAAGACCCTCGTGTCTGCCGTGACTGTCACACCGCTACCCTCCAGTCACATCGAGGCCAGCTGACGTGCGGTGCTAAACAGAGACACCGTGAGAGAGGCAGCAATGAGGTAATCCCAGCAGGCATAACGGGCGTTTTCGGTGTGATCGGAGCGCATGTGGAGGGGTCGCTGTTCCCCTGACATGGGCGTGGAGTCCCCGATAGAAGCGGATTGACTACGATCTGCAACATCGGAAGGACTCCACGTGATTCCTTATCGTGCCATCCTCGACGTCCCCAGGGAGCTGGTTTCCCACCTTTCCCGGCTGCTGCGCGCCGAACGTCGGCTGCGTGGCACCCGCAAGGGCACCCGGAAGAGTTCTCCCTGGTGGCAGGCGGTCTACGGGCTGGTGTGGTTCCGCAACGGCGGCGACATCGCCAACCTCGGACGCGGCTTCGGCCTGTCGCGCACGACCTCCTACCGATACCTGAACGAAGTCATCGATGTCCTGGCAGAACAGGCACCCGACCTCAAGGACGCCCTGGATCGCGCCCGGGCCGACGGCCGGCCACACCTGATCCTGGACGGCACCCTGACGAGCATCGACCGAGTCGGCGAGAAGAAGACCAGCGTGAAAGGCAAGGAAATCGACGCCTGGTACTCCGGCAAAGTCCGAGCCTTCGCCGCCAACCTGCAAGGCCTCATGACACCGGGCGGCTTTCCGATATGGATATCCGACGCCCTGCCCGGGTCGACCCATGACATCACCGCCGCGCGAGAACAGGTTCTCGCCACCATCCGCCCTTATCTCAAGGACATGCCGGTACTGGCCGACTCGGGCTACGAAGGCGCAGGCGCCGGCGTCCACGTCCCGGTCAAGCAGCCCGCAGACGGCCGGGAGCTGGACGTTGATACGCGTACCAGAAATGCGCTTCTTCGTTCTCTTCGCTGTCTGGGAGAACGCGGCTTCGCGCTCCTTGAGCAACGCTGGCGCACCCTTCAGCACGTCCACCTCAGCCCCAGCCGAGTCGGTGAGCTCGCCAAAGCGGCGCTCGTTCTCACCCACTTCGAGCACGGAATGATCAGGTGAAAGTCGCTGGGATTACCTCAATGGACCAAGGCACCCGCGGCGAGCTCATCAGTCGGCTGGCCGAGGCGATCAGGTCCGTCACGACCGCGCACCCGCTGCGGGTCGCCATCGACGGGCCGCCCGCCGCAGGCAAGACCACGCTGGCCGACGAGCTCGCCGTCGTCCTGCGCGCGCAGGAGCGCGACGTCATCCGCGCGACCATCGACGACTTCCTCTTCCCTCGTGCACAGCGCTACCGACGCGGCCAGTACTCGGCCGAAGGCTGCTACTTCGACGCCCACGACCACGCCGCGCTGTGCCGGGTCCTGCTCGATCCGCTGGGCCCAGGCGGAGACCGAAGGTTCCAACACGCGGTCTACGACAGAGACACCGACACCCCATCGTCCCCGCCGGCCACGACCGCCCCCGCAGACGCCGTACTGCTCTTCGACGGCGTCTTCCTCCTGCGCCCAGAACTCATCGACCGGTGGGACCTGCGCATCTTCGTGTCCGTCCCATTCGAGCAGACGGTAGATCGCGCCCGGGACCGAGGCACAGCGCTGGCCGGATCCACCGCCGACACCGCCGAAATCGAACGGTCCTGGCGCAACCGCTATATCCCCTCCCAACAGCTCTACTTCGCCACAGCCCGCCCAACCGACCACGCCGACATCATCGTGTACAACGATCAGCTCCAACGGCCGACCTGGGAAGTCCGACCACACTCATCGATACACAGGATTTGACAATTGCTCCACCTCTCGCTGGCACTGTCTCAGCTATCGAAGCGGAAGCACCGCAGGCGGCAGGCACTGATCCGCACCGATTCCGGCGGCGGGACCCACGATTTCCTGTCCTGGCTGAGCTACTCCACCGGGTTCACCATCACCGAGGGTATCCAGCAGGCGATTCTTCGCCTGCTCGACAGCGCCTGGACGCTCGCCTTATGACGCCGACGGCCAGGTCCGGCCCGGCGCCTGGGTCGCCGAGATCACCGGCCGGCTGGATCACGCGCGAGCGGGATCCAGAAGCCGTCGACCGCCGGGCGGTTACCGTTCGAGCCAACCGTGACCGCAACGCGGAACTCTTCAGACTCTTCGCGCCGATGAACGAGCGCATGGACGTGCTGTGCGCTGACTACAGCGAGGCCGAACTCGAGCTGCTCGTCGGTTTCCTCCGGCGGATCATTGGCGCGGGGGGTGAGGCCACGAAAGAGCTCGCCGGAGAGTGAGATGACATCGATCCATGCTGTCCTCGGCCGGCGCTGGGCCTTCCCACGACTCGAACGCGTCGGGTGTGTCTGCACTGCGCTGTGCGCATCCCCGTGCCGACGAGGTCGTGACGCTGGCCGATCACTACTTTCCAGCGAACGAGCCTGGCCCGCTCGTGCTGACCCGCGCCCGGCCCCGCCCCCTACGCCACCCTTCATCAAGATCAGGCGGATCTGGGCGTTCGCGTCCCGTTCGGAGTGGCTGCTGGAAGCCGCACTCAAGTTGTTCACCCAGCACGGGTACGCGGAGACCTCGCTGCGTCGGCTCGCGGAGAAGGTGGGCGTGCGGGAGTAGGGGAGAGGTCCTGTTCGTGTGGCCAGCGGGCCAGCACCGGCAGCATCGTCACGACGCCGGCCAGGCCGCACAGCCCGATGATCATCGGCGGATCGCGCCAGACGTCGGCCATGGCCCCCGCGATCGCTGTCGCGCCTCCCATGGCCACCATCATCCCCGCTACCGCGACGCCGAACGCCCGGCCCCGATGGCTGGGCGGGACGTCTCGTACGAACCGGGCGTTGAGTGCCACCTGGTGGGCTGATCCGTACCCCGCGGCGGCGAGGAAGCCCAGGCTGACGAGCAACGGCGGGTCGGCCAGGACTGGCAGCAGGCTCGCGCACGAGAGCAGGGCCATGGCGGGCAGCAGTCGCCACCGGCGGGCCGGCCTGGTGAAGCGGCCGTAGACGATCGCACCGCACACCGTTCCGGCCGGCATCGCCGCGAGGAGGATGCCCGTCATGGTCGCGCCGCCCTGCAGATGGGACGCATATGCCGTCATCAGGCCCTCGGGGGCGGCGGTGAACGCCGCGCCGATCCAGGCCAATATCACGTAGGCGCGCAGCCTGCGGTCGGTCATGACCAACCGCAGACCACCGGCCGTGTCCTGAAGCAGCGTTGTCTTCCCCGAACGATCCGTCGGCCGCCGACGTGCCAGGAACACCGATAGCAGCGCTGCCGAGAGCGCGAACGTGGCCGCATCGGCGAGCAGCGCGCCACGCGGTGACAGCACGCCAACGAGCAGGCCGCCGCCGGCGAATCCGATCACTTGGGCGAGTTGCCCCGTCACAGCGCTGACGCCGTTGGCGACCACGTAGGCGTCACCGGGCAGGACCTCGGGCATCGTCGCAGAGCGGGCCGCCTGCGCCGGGGGCGCGAAGAGCGAAGCCGCGAACAGCCCCGCCACCTCCATGCCCACCGGCAAGCCGGGCACGGCCAGCATGGCGATCAGCGTCGCCCTGGCGAGATCGCAGGTGATCATCACGCTGCGACGTGGGAACCGGTCGGCCAGCGTGGTCAGCACAGGGCCGATCACCACCCAAGGCAGGTAGCTCACTCCGAACGCGACCGCGGCGAACAAGGCGGAATCGGTGGTTTCGAACACAAGAACCGAGATGGCCACCTTGGACAGCTGATCGCCGAGTTGCGACAGCAAATGAGCGGCAAAGAGCGCCCGGAACTCTCGCACCGCGAACACCTCGCGATAGGTCGCCATATCCCAATATCCTTCCCCCCGGAAAAGCGGCGGGCCCGCCACACCACCTGAGCGAGCCCACCGCGGTATTGCTCTCTCACTCCCAGATGAATCCGCGGTTGTACATATTGGCCACCTCCATTCGCTTGCGTTCGAGGGAATTTCCGACACCTATGAGAGGCGGCGCTTCGAAAATGTGACGTCTACGCCGGGGATGTGTCGCGGATCACTCTTTTCGCCATTCGACCGGGTTGTTGCGGTAATTGTTCTGGTCGTATTTCGCGCCGATGATCTCGACGTCGGAACGGGCGCCGGCCAGGCGACAGGTCTCGAACGTTGCGCCCGCCTCTGTGAAGCCTTTCGGAGCGTTGCGCCGCTCGCAGCCCGGCAGGTTTCCGGTCACGATCGCCCCCGTGGACCTGTCTCCTGCGGTGAGCAGGCTCAGGGACGGTGAGGACATGAACGACAGATCGTCACCTGCGACGTTCTCAATGGTGAAGCGGATGTAGTACGGGACGATGTCCCGGGCGCGCTCTCCGTACTGCTGCAGGAAGGCGTTCCGATCTCCAGGGCTCACGTCGGTCACGGTGATCGCGATGGTGCCCTTTGTGTGAGGCAGGATCGCCCGATCGCCGACCTTGAGCTCAGTACCGGCTGCTGTCGTTTTCGACGTGCGCGGGGCCGCCGACTCCGAAGTGTGGGTGCTCGCCGGATCGGAAGAGTGGGCTGCTGCCGGCTCCGACGTCTCGGCCGCAGGGGGACTGGTTCTGACCTCACCTGCCCCGCACCCGGATACCGCGAGGACGAATCCGGCTGCCGCGATCGCCGATGCGCTTGCTGTCTTGAGCATTCGTGGGACTCCATATGACGTGACTGGCTTACTGCCGAAGGCCTTGCCGGCTGCCCGGCCGCTCAGCGTCAGAACTGGCGGGCGCATACGCACTCCGCGACGCACGCGGCACCGGCAGAGACCTCGATCACTCCGTAGAGCCTCACGGTTCGCAGAGTGTGACCTATGCCTTCAAAATGTGATCAGCGTCATAGAAGCGGCTTGAACGGCGTACGCCTGGCTGGCTCTTGCACGTGCGCCAGAGCTTCCTGATCCCGCACGGCACGCAGGCGGCTTCTCGAGCCTCACTTCCCGCCGCGCAGCGCGCCGTACGTGGTGGCAGGCGCCCGAGCACACCGCGCAGGGCCTGCTGCCTCGATACCGTCATGGCGCGGCGGCGCGCGATCCGCGGCCTTGCGACCAGACCTGCGAGAGCAGCACGATGCTCCCGCCGAACAGCAGCACGCCGAGGGGTACGTGGAGTTCGGGGGCGTGGGCTTCGCCGATCGCCGCTTCGGCCATCGACAGGACGAGCAGGAACGCGCTGTTGATGATGAATCGCGGTGGGCCGCCGCCTGGGCGCCATACCAGGATCGCGACAAGGAGCTGGATTGCTCCGGTGAACACGACCACCAGCGCCGTGAGGCCGTGCAGCATCCGGCCATCGGGTGAGGCCAGCAGGAACCCGGCCGTTATCGACTGGATCAGCAGGGCGAGCGCCTGCAGGGTCACCGTGATCCGCATGGTCGGAAAGAATCGCGGCACGGCGTTCCGGGCGGAGGCGCCGTGTCGTGCGTTGAGCGTGTGGTCCGTTGCCATGATGAGATGTCCTCAGTGGTCGGGGTGAGCAAGTCGGCGCACCCGGTGTTGTGGGTCAGTTCCGGAAGGCGTCGGCGTGGTCGGCCACCCATTCGGACCAGGTGAGCGCGGGACGGCCAAGGATCTTCTCCACCTCGCCGGTGACGAGTGCCGGTTTCCCGGCGCCCAGGGCGTATCTGGCCAGCAGCGCCTCGACGAACCGTTCGGCAAGGCCCTGCCCGACCATGACCTGCCTGACCACCTCCGGCGGGATCTCCTCAAAGCGCAGCGGCCTGCCGAGCACCTCCCCGACGGTCGTGATCAGCTCCGTGTGGGTGAGGGACTGAGGGCCGGTCAGGTTCAGCTTCCGGCCCGGCAGGTCATCGGACAGCAGCGCGCGGACGGCGACCGCAGCCAGATCCCGTTCGTGAATCGGTGCTTCGGAGAAGGTCGCGTACGGCCCGCGGACAACGTCGCCGGCACGGATCTGACCGCCCCATGCCAGGAGGGTGTTGACGGCGAAGGCGCTGGAACGCAGGCTCACCCAGTCCAGGCCGCTCGCCACGGCAGCGGTCTCGACCTCCTTGTTCCTGTCCCCGTTGAACCGGGACGGCTGTTTGTCGAGGTCGTCGTCGACGTTGGTCGCGGACAGCACCGCCACCCGTTGCACCCCGCGTTCCTTGGCGAGCGCCAGCAGTTCCTGGGCGGCGAGCCCGACGGCGCGCGGATGCAGGAACAAGCCGGTGACGCCTTGCAGAGCGGAGGCGAGCGTCTCGGGCCGTGCCGAGTCGCCCTCGACGACCTCGACACCGTCGGGCAGGCCAGCTGCCTGCGGGTTGCGGGTGACGGCGCGGACCTTGACGCCTGCATCGGCGAGCAGGCCGGTCAGAGGGCGTCCAATGATGCCAGTGGCTCCGGTAACCAGAATCATTTTGATCTTCCTTTAAGCGGATTTGGAGAGCTTGTCGGGGCTGGTGACGGCGTAGAGGTTTGTGTACCTGGTCACCGTTCAGGAGCGAATGGGGAGGCGATCATGCCGCCGGAAATCAACTCGTCGAGTTGCCTCTGCATCCCCGCGGCATCATTGAGATGCGGGAATGGCTCATCGGCGGGAGCCTCGACGTCGAGGAATCGGCACAGAGGTTCCCAGCCGTCGCGGACGTCGAAGACCAGCAGCCGATCCGCGGGGAGGCTCTCCTGAACCATGGCGATGTGGCGGTGGAAGGCATCCACGGCGAGGTCTTCGTCGGGCATGCCGTCGCTGAAGCGCCAGCCCTCGCCGAAGACGGACTGCCCGATGTGGTCCATGACCGGGCCGAAGCGTGCGAGTGCCCCGAAGACGGCGGCTGCCCGGTCGGGCAGGCTCGGCGGGAGCTTCCGGCCTGGACCGTTGGCAATCAGGGCCTGCATGCTCGCATACCACCGATGAGGATCACGCACGGTTAGGATGATCTTCGCGTCCGGGTACACCTCGGCCTGCTCGCGCCAGAAATGACTGGCGGGCCAGTCTTGCGTGGACTGGTAGCCGCGGAGCACCTGATCCCAGTCGATCGGTACGCCGGTGGTGACGGGGAGCCACTTGTCCACGTGGCTGGGGTTCATCAGGATCTCGAACATGTGATAACAGGGGCCGAATCCGAGGCGTTCCAGCGCGGCCTTCATCGAGGATGTTCCGGTACGCGGGAATCCCGCGCCGATCACCTTCAGCATGGTGTGCTGCCCTTCGTTGTGACTGACTGCTGCGATGGAGTCGTACAGAGGAGGGTGGAGGGCCAGCGCCGAGTGTCCCGCCCCCGAGGGTCGAGGTGATCGACCGTGGGCCGTTGCGGTTCACTGGAGCCATACCGTCGAGGTCTCCACGAAGATCACCGCTGGCGGGTCTCCGTTGACGTCCCGGTGTGGGGCGGGTGAGGGGCGGCGGTGCTGGACATGTCCGTTGCCAGAAGGTTTCTGGCGCAAGCATCTCCCTGAGCGCGTTGAGGTCACCGACGAACACCGCGGCCACGAAGAGTTCGGCCAATTGCTACTGCACATGGTGATCCACGTGGTCTCGCGGGCGCCCGTCGGGGACATGCTCGCGGGTACGGTGCGCGGCATCGCATCCTCCTCCTTGTCGCGTCGGCCATAAGAGGAGGGTGGGAGGGCGCGGTGTGACGCCTAGCCGGGAAGTGTGAGCTTCATCTCAGCAAGGGCGGGCGAAGCCGTACTGGAGGCCGTCCACCACGGCGGCTGAGCCATCGTGCAGTCCGCACGCACCCCCTCGGAACGTGAGACGACGCGTCAACCTCAACGCGCTTTAAGCGGATTCGTTCTTGCGTGCCGTTACCAGCGCGAATGAGAGGAATTCACCCTGGTCGGCTTCGAGCATGGCGATGACCTGTTCAAGGGTTGCTCGGTCGCTGCCGGCGCCGGCCTCCAGGCTGACACGGCTCCAGAGCAGCCAGTCGTACCAGGCGTCCTGGTGTAGCCGTGCCGAGGTCACCGTGACCAACTCGGTGATGTCCCAGTGGAAACGCCACCACTTCGCGGTGTGCCACGCGATGGCCTCCCACCCGATCACGGCCTTGATGTGGGGAGGGATGGCGCCGAGGTCGCGAATCTCAGAGGTCATGGCGGGAGTCGCGATCCCCAGCTGTCCCCCGGGCTTGAGGAATCGCGTGATGTAGGCCAGGTAGCTGTCGGCCGTGCCGAAGTACTCGAAGGCGTCGATGCTGACGATCGCGTCGAAAGAGTTCTTTTCGAACGGCAGGGCGTGGGCTTCGGCGTTGATTGCCGACACCTGGTCAGTCACCCCGGTCTCGGCGAAGACGGCCTCGGCGACTTCGGCGCCGATCCACAGGTCGGCGGCCACGACCTCTGCGCCGAACTCCCGGGCGAGGAACACCGAGGTCGCCCCCATGCCTGAGCCGAGGTCCAGCACCCGCATGCCGGGCTTTAGATCGAGATCGCGCGACAGGTCCTCCAGCAACCACAACGGGTTCGGGCCCATGTCGAGATTCACCAGCCACGCGGGGTCGTAGGTGGAGGACAACGGGTAAATCTCCGGACGGATGAGATCGTTCAGACCGGGCATGCGCGACTCCCAAGCTGATGGCGTGTTCACCTTTCTCTCGCCACTGCCGTGAGATGGTGGCGACCGCTCGCCGATCGCGACCACACCTGCGCCAGCAGGACGGCGAGCGATAGAACGATCATGAACGTGCCGGTGAGGATGAGCCGCGGCGAGCCGCCTTCCGGATGCCGGACGAGGATCGCGAGGAGGAGCTGGAGCGCGCTCAGAATCACGACCGCCAGCGCGGTCAGGCCGTGCAGCGCGCGTCCGATGACGCCGGTCGCATCGGTTACCAGAATCAATTTGATCTTCCTTTAATGGATTTGGGAGAGTTTGCCGGGGCTGGTGACGGTGTAGATGTCGGGCGCCTGGTCAACGTCCCGGGTCAGGTCGAGGACCAAGACGGCAATGGGCGAGTTCGCCACGGTCAGAACCGCCGGCGGAGAAGGTCTGCGTGACTCGACCTGGTGGAGTCTCGGTCATCAGGGGCAGAAGCCTCCTCCCTGTGCGCGATTGCCCCTAGAGGCGCACAGGCCTGCCCAATGTGACCTCTGCATCGAAATTGTGATCTGGATCTCAACCAGAGCACTGCGAGGCCATACACATGTGGCCCCCATCGACACGGCACGGCCACACTGGCCACAGTGTGTTCGTGGGACCGCGGTGCCCGTGCCTGGCCCTGGCCGACCACCTCGAGCACGAACGCGATGGCGACGCCGCCGCCAGCGCCTCCCAAGGCGCGGGTGCCCTGTCGCTTGCCAGGGAGAAGGGACCACCTGGTTGCCACGAGGAAGGGACCACCTGGTCGTGTAGTCGATCATAGTGATCTCCCTTGGCTCGTCCCCGCCGACACCCCGGTGACCGGCGCGTTCGCGG
>NZ_JAUZQF010000045.1 GCF_030718205.1 Nonomuraea turcica | reverse complement strand
CCGGGCAGGATCCGGCCACCGCACTGGGTGACCTGCTCCGCCGGGCGATCGAGGACCTGCGTGAGGATCCCCGCTCGGTCAAGTTTCACCGGGTGCTGTCGGTCACGTTCCTGCGCGGCACGCCCACCCAGGAACTGGCCGCTGAACACCTCGCCCTGCCCTTCACCACCTACCGCCGCCATCTGACGGCCGGCATCAAACGCCTCTGCGCCGACCTGCGGCACCAGGAACGGGCCACCACGGCGGGACCGGCATGCGGCGCCGTGGGCTGCTCGACGATGCGCGTCATCAGGTCGATGAGGATGAGTGCGGTACGCCGGGGGTCCAGCTTGTCCATGATCGACATCGTGGTGGTCACTCGACGCGCGTCAGGACGGTGTCCTCGGCCAGGAAGATCCGCCCGTCGGGGTGGACCGCCAGGTTCTGCGCCGGCCGGTCGAGCAGCAGCTTGCTGGTACGGCCGGCCAGGTCGATCTCGAACAGCAGGTGCCGCTGGACCAGGGCGTAGATCCGGCCGTCCGCGGCCGGACGGGCGAGCTCGCCCGCGGTCGAACCCGTGTCCGGGGCCAGCTGCAGGCGGTGCACCACCTGCCGGGAGGCCACGTCGAAGGCGAAGAGCTGCCCGTCGGCGAGTCCCCACAACAGGCCGGTGGAGTCCTGGAGGAGCGCCGGGATGGCCGGGGCTCCGGGGACCGGCGTCATCTCGAAGGTCTTGCCGGCCGAGATGGTCCAGCCGAACAGGCGGGCCTCGGGCTGGGTCGGCGTGGGCGTCGAGTAGCCGCCGTGAATCGACGTCCCGCCGACGATCGTGCCGTCCTGGTAGGCCAGGCTGACGATGGACTGGTCGGCGACTACCGGCAGGTGGACGGCTGCCGCCAGGGTGGTCTTGTCGACGATGACGAGGGCGCCGTTCAGCGTGGTCCCGTCCGGCATGGTGCCGTAGGCCAGGTCGGTGCCCGCGTCGGTCATCGCGCGGATGCGTACCTGGTGCTGCGCCTTCAGATCGGTGATCTTCACCGGGTTGTCGGCCGTCCCCGGCGGGCCGGGCGCGTACTCGGGGCTCGACCAGGGCAGGGACGGGTCGTAGCGGTACAGCCGGGAGTCCGGGTACCCGCCGATCCAGACGGCGCCGCCGATCTCGCGGATGCTCTCGATCTGCCCGAAGCTGTGATAGTCCGCCTGTCCGGTGCCGGGATCGATCTCGGCGAAGCCGCTGAGGAACCCGCCGGCGTACACGGTCCCGCTCTGACCGGCGTGCAGCGTGAGGATGAGGACCGGGTCGCCGGGCACGTCGGTCTGGACGAGCTCGCCGCGGCCGGTGATCGGGTTGTGCCGGAAGAGCGCGCCGCGCCACAGGAGCC
This sequence comes from Nonomuraea turcica, assembly GCF_030718205.1. GTDB lineage: Bacteria > Actinomycetota > Actinomycetes > Streptosporangiales > Streptosporangiaceae > Nonomuraea. The sequence goes on along the minus strand of NZ_JAUZQF010000045.1, from coordinate 56,562 downwards.
CGGTGACCGTTTCGCCGGGCCAGTCGCGCGTGCCGAGGTCGGCCCATCCGATGCCGCGGTTGTTGGCGACCCGGCCCATGATGTCGGGGCCGACCGCGGTGAGTTTCCCGGTACGCGGCTGGTAGCGGGTGAGGCGGTTGTTCCGGGTGAAGTAGACCTCGCCGCGCCGGCCGGGCGAGGAGACGTCGAGGCCGGCGACGCCGTCGATGAGGTCGATCCACTTGCCGGCCGAGATGTCGTAGACGCCGAGCTTGCCGTTGATCGCGGTGCCGAAGCGGGCGTAGAGCTTTCCGGCGTAGGCGTTGAGGTCGTTGACGAGTTGCCCGGTCCCGTCGCCGAGCCCCTCGGGGAGGGGGAGCTCGCGCTTGGCGCCGGTGTCCTTGTGGATGGCGATGACGTGGGCGTCCGGCAGGGTCCCGGCGTAGATGTAGGACCCCCAGACGGCGATGCTGCGGACGTACTGGAGGCCGGGCAGGAGCTGGCCGTAGTCACGGACCCGGCCGGTGCGGTGGTCGTAGCGGAAGACGCGGCCGCCGGGATAGGTGCCGCCGTAGAGGCGGTCCTCATCGTCGATGGCCAGGCGCCAGATGTAGTGCTCGGAGGGGAGCGGGCGGCCGAGGTTCTCCGGCGTGCTGTCCGGGCCCGGCTTGCGGCGGTAGAGGGAGCCGGTGTCGTAGGTGCCGACGTAGAGGGTGCCGTCGCGGGTGGCGACGACCGCGTACGCGCCCGGCGACCCGGTCAGCGGCTGGGTGAGCACCGTCTTGGCGGTGGCGGGGTCCACGGCGTTGAGCTTGGCCGGTTCGCCGGTGGCGACCGACCACAGGACCTTTTTGCCGTGCGGGCCGGGCGCCATGGCGCCGCCGACCAGCGTGACGTCCTGGAGCGGGGAGCCGAGCGGCGTGACGGACACGGCGCGTGCCGGGGTCGGGATGAGGGCGGCGCCCGGCGCCAGGATCGCGGCGGCTAACAGGCTGCGGCGGGTGAGCATAGCGGTGTCCTCCATCTTCGGCCGGGACCGAAAGGCCCGTTGGCAGGAGATCTGTGGCCCCCAAGAGAATATCGGTATGGACCGAAAGTACGTCAATGCCTCTAAGATGTCCTAACAGAAAGATCAGCGGACGAGGCGTCGCCAGCAGATGATCGCTGCGGCGAGAGTCATGAAGGCTTCGTGGATGTCGTCGCGGATCTCCCAGCGGATGCGCAGGCGGCGGAACCAGTGCAGGAGCGCGATCGTCCTCTCGACCACCCACCGATGAACGCCCAGGCCGGAGCCGTGTGGGGTGCCACGCCGGGCGATGATGAGCTTGATGTCGGTGCGCCAGACCAGGCGGCGGTACTTGTCGTGGTCATAGCCCCGGTCGGCGTACAGGCAGTCGGGCCGCTGACGCGGTCGGCCGACGCGGCCGCGTACCGGCGGGAACCAACCACGACGTGCTGCCCATGGTCGGCAAGGTGACCCTGCGCGCCTGCGACGGCGTCGCCGTGACGCCCGCCGAGCTGGAGGTCACCGGGCTGCGCGCGGGCCAGATCCGGACGTTCGACACCAAGCTCACGGCGTACGCTCCCGCTAGCCACGAATATCCGTTGGTCTGCGCGGGCTACCTCAAACAGGAGCGGCGGGTGACGTTCCGGCGGCCGCCGGAGGCCGCCTACGTGCCGCCGAACCCGACTCCTTCGCCAACCGCGAGCTGTCGGACTCCTTCGAGACGATCGCGCGCTACCAGGCGCACAAGGTCGAGCCGGAGAACAAGGAGCTGCCGCAGCGGCCGACGGCGCGCTGTCGGCCGCGCACCCGTCGGCGAGCTGGTTCGCCACACTCTCCTCCGACGTCTCGCCGCGCAACCCCGCCTTCAGCACCGCCATCACGATCAGGAAGTTCCAGGGCGGCTCCACCGACATGGACACCGTCTACACCGGCCTGGTCAAGGACGGCAAGACCGACCTCGTGGCCTTCTACGTCAACACCCAGAAGTTCGCCGGGTTCGAGGTGTGCGGGCCGCAGGTGCCGGGCGGGCTGGCGGTGTTCGGCGTCAAGCAGGGCGTGAGCATCCCCGACGGCGGCCGCTTCGCGCTGTCGCTGGTGGGCAACCGGGCCGCGATGTACGCCGACACCGGCTCGGGGTGGCGGCTCGTCACCGCCGCCACGCTGCAGCACCTGCCCGGCCTCACCGACCCAGACGTGCGCGCCGGTTACCGGTACGGCTTCGGCGTACGCGGCGACGCCGGGCCCGCGCCGCTGCTGCTGGACGCGGTGGAGGGGAGGAGCATTTCGTAGAACGGCAGCCGGACCGTTGACAATTACGGTCCGGCCCGTTATTCCCTTGCTATGCGCATCCTCTCCGTCGTGCTGTCCACCTTCTTAGCTGCCTCGCCGGTCCAGGGGACCGTCACCGACTTCGGCGTCCAGTCCGCCGCGCTCACCGTCCACGAGGGCCACTTCGGCACCGGCCAGGACGGCCGGCCCGCGGTCTTCGCCATCCAGATGGGCACCCCCGGCGTCGTGGCCGAGGTGGACCCGGTGACCCGCGAGCTGCGTGACACCGTGCCCCTGCCCGGCTCGTCGGGCGGCTGGGGCATCACCCAGACCGCCGACGGCACCGTCTACGCTGGCACCTATCCCAACGGCCACCTCTACTCCTTCAAGCCCGGCGCCGACGTCGCGACCGACCTCGGCCAGGCGGTGCCCGGCGAGACGTACGCCTACGGCCTGCAGGCCGGGGCGGACGGCGCCGTCTACGGCGGCACATACCCTGGGGCGCACGCCTTCTCCTACTCGCCGTCGGCCGGCTTCCGCGACCTGGGCGCGATGTTCCCCGGCCAGCAGTACACCGTGGACGTCGCCGTCGACACCGACCGGCAGCTGCTGTGGGCGGCCATCGGCTCGGCTGGCCACCTGATCAGGCTGGACCTGGCCACCGGCGAGAAGCGCGACATCTGGCCCGAGGCCCTGCGCGGCGACGCCAGCTACCCCTACGACATCAACCTCGTGGCCGGCAAGCTCTTCGTCAAACGCAGCAAGAACCAGGCGCTCGTGCTCGACCCGGACACCGGGGCCGTGCTGGCCGACGGGTTCACCATGAACTCGCGCGGCACCACCAAGACCGCCGCCGGCGGCTACGTCTACTTCACCTCCAGCGGCACGCTGTGGCGTTACGACCTGGCCGCCGACCGGCCCGAGCCGGTGCCCGGCCCGGTGAACGCGGGCGGCCCCGCGGTCGGCTGGGGCTTCGTCGACGGCAAGCTCTACGCCGCGATCGGCAACTATGGCGGCGACGCCTTCTCCTACGACCCGGCCACCGGCGCCGCCGAGCGCTTCAAGCTGCCCTTCCCGCACCAGCCCATCGACATCGCCAACATCACGGCGGGGCCGGACGGCAGGATCTACACCAACCTGTTCATCAACGGCAACCTCGCCGTCCTGGACCCGGCCACCGGCACGGTCACCCAGCTCGGCCGGACCGGGCAGACCGACGGGTGGTTCTGGAAGGACGGCAAGCTCTACCTCGGCGTCTACCCCAACGGCTCGATCATGCACTACGACCCGGCGCAGCCCTTCGTGTCGGGCACGAACCCGCGCGAGCTGTTCCGCCTGATCGGCGACGGCCAGAACCGCCCCGTGGCGTTCGCCTCCTCCGGCAGCAAGGTCTACATCGGCAGCACCCCCGACTACGGCCTGTGGGGCGGCGCGCTCACCGTCTACGACGAGACCACCCGCACCCACACCGTCCTGCGCGCGCCCGTCACCGACCAGGGCGTCACGTCCCTGGTCGTCCTGGGTGGCACGCTGTGGGGCGGCACGTCGATCAACGGCGGCGGCGGCACCACACCGAGGGCGACCGAGGCTAAGCTGTTCACCTACGACCTGGCCACCGGCACCAAGCGCTCTGAGTACACCCCCGTCCCGGGCGCGCGGACGATCACCTCGCTGATCGAGGGGCCGGACGGCCTGCTGTGGGGCCTGGCCGACGGCACGCTCTTCCTCGCCGACCCGGCCACCGGTGAGGTGGTACGACGGGTGAAGCTGAGCACCGGCTCGGGCAGCGTGCCCGACGAGCTGCACCTCAACGCGGACGAGCACGTCTACGCCGCGCTGGACGGGAAGCTGCTGCGGATCGACCCGCTGTCGAAGGAGGTCACGGTGGCGGTGGAGTCGGGCGTTCACCGGAGTGCGCAGGACGGGGCCGGTAACGTCTGGTTCCGCAGTGGCACGAAGGACGCCGACGGTGCCATCCAGGGTGGTGCTCGGCTGCTGCGTTACACGCCGCCTGTCGATGCCTGTCCGCGTTCGGACTTGTCGCCGACGGTCACGATCAAGGATCGGGACAGCGGGGTCGCCAACCGGTACCGGGCCGATGGGTGCACGGTCGAGGATCTCATCGAGGACGAGAAGTATTCCGGTGGGCAGCTGGTTACCCATGTGGCCAGGAAGAGTGCGGAGCTGGCGGCTTCTGGGCTGATCACGGCTCGGGAGGCGGGGCGGATCATCGCAGCAGTCCGCTAGCCGCCACCTCGACACCAGCCACCTCGACACCAGCCACCCGCTGACCGTCACCCGCTGGCCGCCGCCCCGCTGGCCGTCATCGGGCGGCGGTCACCGGCGGTTGGTCGTCATCGGGTGGCGGTCACCCGACAGCTGGCCACCCCGGAACCCCACCTGGAAACCCCCGACCCCGCCCGGCCCCAGACCCCGCCGCCCGACCCCACGCCGCCCCGCCCTCACGCCGCCCCCGGGCCGCCCGACCCGGCCTCCGGCGCTCGCCCTCCGGCCCGGGCCTTAGAGGGCATCTGATCTTGTTTCGTAATGATCTGTCCGTGTCGGAGGGATGGCTGCGTCGTTGATCATCACATGGTGTCTCGGCGTCCCTATCGCAGCGACCTGTCCGATGCCCGCTGGGCGTTGATCGAACCGACGTTGATGGCATGGCGGGCTGCTCGTCGGGGCCCCGGTGTGGCAACAAGGGTCCACGACCTGCGGGAAATCGTGAATGCAATCTTGTACGTGTGCCGGACCGGGATCCCATGGGAGTACCTCCCGCATGACTTCCCGCCGTACAAGACGGTCTATGACTACTACGCCAAGTGGCAGGCTGACGGCACCACCCAAGCGGTCCATGACCTGCTCCGCGAGCAGGTCCGCGTCGCCAAGGGGCGCAAGCCCGCGCCAACCGCGGCGATCATCGATGCGCAGAGCGTGAAGACCTCCGGCAATGTCGGTGAGGCCAGCCAGGGCATCGACGCCGGCAATTATCAGGGGTTGGATGTTATGCCGGGCCGGGTGGATCAGTGCTGGCCAGCGATGGCCTGACAGCCTGGTTGCCGGAGATAATTACAGGTTCTCCAGGAAGGCGAGGAGGGTGTCGCCAGGGCGGTAGCGTCGGGTGCCGACGCTGGGAAGTGCGGTGCGGGCCAGGGCTTTCTCCTTGGTGGCCAGGTCGGCGTGCAGGTAGACGTCGGTCGCCTTGGTGGTGGCGTGGCCGAGCCAGAGCGCGATGGTGGAGGTGTCGACGCCGGCGTGCAGCAGCGCCATCGCCGCGGTGTGGCGCAAGGTGTGCGGGGTGGCGCGCTGTTTGCGGCCCCTGCCGGTGCAGCGCAGGTGCGCCCCGGTTCCGAGTTCGGCGTCGGCGCAGGTCAGCGAGGTGAGTTCGGAGACGCGCAGCCCGGTCTGCAGGGCGACGAGCAACAGCAGGTGGTCGCGGCGGCCCAGCGGTGTGGACTGGTCGGGAACCGCGAGTAGCGCGTCGGTTTCGACGCGGGTCAGGAAGCACACGTCGGTGGACTCACGGCGTTTGCAGGGGATGGCCAGGACGCGTTGGATGAGCAGGGCGTGCTCGGGGCAGCGGAGCGCCGCGTAGCCGAACAGGGAGTGGATCGCGGCCAGCCGGGCGTTGCTGGTGGCGATGCTGTTGTTCCGGTCGGTCTGGAGATGGTCCAGGAAGCCGCTGACGAGGTGGGCGTCGATGTCGGCCAGGTCCAGGGCTGCGGGCGGTCGGCCGAGTTCGGCTTGGGCGTAGTGCAGCAGCAGGCGGAAGGTGTCGCGGTAGGCGGCGACGGTGTGTTCGCTGGCGCGGCGGTCGGTGAGCCGTTCGGTGAAGTATCACTGCATGATCGGGGCCAGGCTGGTCATGATGGTTCCTCCCAGGAGGCTTCCAGGCGCTTGGCGGCTTCGGTCATCAGCTGCGGGCAGGCGTGCAGATACCAGTACGTGGTCGCGGGAGTGATGTGTCCGAGGTAGGTCGACAGAGCCGGCAGCAGGTGCGCGACGTCGGCTCCGGTGGCGTACCAGTTCGCCATGGTGGTCACCGCGAAGGTATGCCTGTTATGAGGAATTCCTCATAACAGGCATTAGGCGGACGGCTGGGTTATGCGCCCTGCCGTGGTGTTTCCGCTGGCAGGAGCGGCGGGCTCGTGTTGTAGTCCGCATAATCCTCCTGGGCTGGCGTCAGCGCCGCAGGGTGCATTGACCGCATCGGCGAAGAATCACTTGTGTTCATTCCTTCACCGAACAGGGGTGATTTTCATGGGAGAGGCGGATGTCAGGGTCGCCGTGGGCGGCGTCGTGACGGCGTTGCGCGAGGGTCCGAGGGCACGATCCGGCGCTACCAGGCTGTGCTGGACCAGTTCGCGGCCTTCCTGGCTGGACGCGGCCTGAGCACGGCGAGCGACCAGGTGTGCGTGGATTTCATCGCCGGGCAGACCGGGACCAGGCTGGGGGCGTTGCGGGAGCCGGTGGCGGACAGGGATGTCAAGGCGGTTCGCCGGCCGGTGGTTGTGGTGGCGGACGCGCTGGCAGGCCGGGCGGTCGTCATCGACCGGCCGGTGATCCCGGCGAAGGACGGCTGTCCTGCCCGGTTCCGGCTGCTGCGGGACGACCATACCCGACTCATACCGCTGCTCCCTAGACTGCGGCACATGATCCACACCTGGCGGCCATAAGCGGGCCTGCTGGGCGCGATGAATAAGGGAGAACAACATGCGAGGGCGCCTCAGCCGTACTGGGGATTCCACGGCCTCTATCGTGCCAAAGGTGAGTACAGGCCATAAAGCAGCCGTGGTCGTCGCCGCTCTCCTGGGGGTGGCAGGCTGCTCTGTTGTTGACGCTTACAATAAGCCGCAATCCGTCGTGACGGTTACCGCGTCTCCCGAGCCCCTTCCCGCGTATCGCGGCCCCCTCACCCTGGAATCCTCCAAAGTCGAGGGCGTCGACTTCGACTCGAAGACCCTTACCGGTGGCGACGCTGAGATCGACTTCCATGCCCTCTACATCGACGAGAGGTACGCCGTGGTGGACTTCGAGATCATGAACGGCGCCAAGTTCGCCGAAGCGCCAGGACAGGTGAACTCCCGGGCTGAGTGCGAGGCCATGGCCAAGTCGGGGGAGAATGTGCTGATCAGCCCACAGCCAGACGACATCCTCTGCGTGAGAACCTCGAACGGGACCGTCGCCCGGCTCCAAGTGATCGAATTTGGCAAGGAATCCGTCACCTTGGACGCCACCGTCTGGAGACGCTGATTCAGGCGTGCCGCCCCAGGAAGACGTAGACGTCCGCCTCGTCCACCCCCGGGAAGGACCCCGGTGGCGGCGCGGCCAGCATGTGCGAGTTCGCCCGCGCCGAAGGCCAGGCGTACCCGTCCTACCGCTCAGCCAGCTCGACCGGCGGCCCTGTCCAACCCCAAGATCGCGAAGTGTCACTGGAGTACTAGGCGACGTCGGGCCGGGTCATCAGCGGCGACCGCAGATGCAACTCCAGGCTGGGGCTGGTCAGGGGCACGGTGCTCCACGTCGCCGCCGCTGTCCCCGCGTCGGCGTCGAGCACCAGCCGGACCCGGTGCGGGGTGGTGATGACGTAGAGGTCGGCGACGAACGTGTTGCCCTGCCAGGCGCCGGCGGCAACGACCGGGCGGCCGAGCGGCGAACTTTCCCACCATGCGCCGTGGCCGACGGCGACCTTGAGGGACGACCCGAGTTGCAGGTGCCATCCGCCGTCCACCGGCTCGACGGCCACCGTGGTTCCGTCAGACAGGGCCGAATCCTCGGCGGAGGCGTCGATCCTCGCCGCACCGGAACGGGAAGGGGCAGCCGAACCCGGCACCGGCGCGAGTGACAGCCGCCGCAGCCGATCGGCGAGGATCTCGTCGTCCCGGGGGCTTCCCGCGTCATCCAGGCCGGGCAGCAGGTAGTCCCAAAGGACACTCGGCAGGGCGTGTGTCTGCTCGACGGCGGCGGTGAGGACGACCACGAGATCGTGGGACGGGACGACCACGCATTGCTGGCCGAAGGCGCCGTTGCCGTGGTAACCGTGACGCGACATCCAGAACTGGTAGCCGTACCCGCAAAGAAAGTCGGGGTAGCCGAGCCGTCCTCGAGTTGCCGGGTCTCGATGTGCCGTTTGGTTGCGAGCTCCACCCATTCGCGCGGGACGAGCCGGCGGTCGCCCCAGACGCCTCCGCGCAGCAGTAACTCGCCGAAAGCGGCGACGGCCTCGGTCGTGAGGTGCAGCCCGTGGAATCCGAAGGCGGCACCGCTCGCCACCCGATCCCATTCGGCGTGGTCGACGCCCATCGGCTGGAACAGGCGGTCGTCGAGCAGCTCCGGCAGGCCGCGACCGGTGACCCGTTCCACCATCCGGGCCAGGACGAACGTGGTCGCATTGTCGTAGGTGTGCCGGGTTCCCTCGGGCTCGGAGAACGGTACGCGCAGAAAGCCCTTCACCAGGTCGCCCGGTTCCAGCTGCCAGGCCTCGGCGAGACTGTCCGTGCTGTGCCCGGCCGTCATGGACAGCAGGTGGTGCACGGTGAGGCGGCGTCCCTGCTCGGAAATGTCGGCCGGAACGTGGTCGGGCAACACGTCCACCACCCGATCGTCCAGCGAGAGCAGCCCGTCGGCGATCGCGAGCCCCACCGCGACCGAGGTGAACGACTTGGTCAGCGAATAGAGCAGATGCGGGCGCCCGGCCGAGTACGGCGCCCACCAGCCTTCGGCGACGACGTGACCGTGGCGTACGGCCATGATGGAGTGGAGCTCGACGGATTGTGCTTCGAGCCGGTCCAGCAACGCGGCGATCGAACGGGACGAGACCCCCGAAGCCGCCGGTGTCGAGCGCGGTAGCAAGGCCGGCTGAGAACTCATTCGGGCACCCTAACAAGGCGGACTGCCCGATTTCTCCGGAATTTCCTGCGCGACGAGACGACCGCCGTCAAGCCGGGCTGTCGGCCGCCGATTCGTCCGGCACCGGGGCGGGCATGACAGACCTTTCTGGATAAGTTCCTGTCATCGTGCCGATCTGGTGGAAATTTCCATAATGAACCAAGAGATCGATCTAGACCCTTGATTCTGGCATCTCGTATTGTCGCCGCATGACGACTGTGCTCTGCGTACCCCAATGGCAAGGATCGGCGTCGAGCAAGGCGCCGCAGCTGATGGTCGGCGCTCGCCGCGCCGCCGAGCTCGTTCCGGCCGACACGGTGGTGACCGTGCCGGTGCTTGAAACGGGCGGGGACAAGGCCGCCGGGATCCGCGCCTACGACGTGCTCGTGGAAAACCAGCGGCTGACGCAGAAGGCACTGGCCGGCATCGACGACCGGGTGATCACTATTGGCGGCGATTGCGCGGTCGACATCCCGCCGATCGCCGCTGCCCACACCCGCTATGGGGATGCCTTGACGGTGCTGTGGATCGATGCCCACCCGGACGTCTACAGCCCGCAGACGCTGCCATCGGGCGCCTTCCACGGGATGGTGGTGCGCGCCCTGCTCGGAGACGGACCGACCGGCCTCACCCTCGAGCATCCGCTGGCACCACATCAGGTGATCATCGCTGGAGAGCGAGCGGGCGACGCGTCCGAGCACGAGTACCTCGCGAAGACCGGCCTGCGCAGGCACGGCGTCGACGACCTGGAGCGCGCACTCGACGGTCTGCGCGGCCCCGTGTACGTCCACATCGACCTCGACGTCCTGGAGCCCACCGCCTTTGGCGCAACCTGCTACCCGGAGCCGAACGGCGTGCAGCCGCAGCGACTGATCGACCTCATCTCCCAGGTGGACGACATCATCGGGGCAGCCATCACCGAACACGCGCCATCCAGCGACGACGTCAACCCCGGCGAGGCCGAGGTGATCCGCCTGCTGGGCGCCGCGCTGACGCGCTGACGGTCGACTCATCCTCGGTGCCTCCATCGGCCCTTATCCGCGATGGAGGTGACGTCTTTGGGCTTGCTCGCGGAGGCGGTGTCGTTGCGACTGCGCGGGCGATGACCGGGCCTCGTCACGTCGCCCGCCCTGTGCGCCGAGCACGCCTCAACATCTCTTGGCCGCGGGCGCGATGAGTTCCGACCCCGCCGCCGGTATGTATGGCGAGTTCGCCGGAATACCCCGGGCGAGCCGATCACAAGGGAGAATCTGATGTCGAACACTCGTGTGGAAGACGAGGCCGCAATCCAGGCCGTGCTGGTTGATTCCTACAAGGCGTGGGAGGCCGGCGACGCCGACGGCATGGTGGCCAACTACACCGCGGACGCGACCGCCATCATGACCGGCTCGCTCCGCGACAGCCGTGACGTGATCCGTCAGAACATGGCCCTGGCCTTCGAGGGGCCGCTCAAGGGCAGCTCGACCTACAACAAGCAGCTCAGCATCCGCTTCGTCGGCAGGGACGGCGCGATCGTCGTCAGCGAATCCGCCATCCTGTTCGCCGGCGAGACCGAGGTTCCGGACGACCTGCGTAAGGTGAACGCGACCTGGGTTTTCGAGAAGCGGGACGGCCAGTGGCTGATCGCCGCCTATCACAACAGCCCGGTGCTGGCGCCTGAGCAGTGAGCCGCGGTTGCGCGGCGCGAAGTAAGCCCCGGGACGTTCGATGCCGAGCCGGTCATTGAGCGTTTCGATTACCGATTCCACGCGCTGGCGCAGCCACATCGGTCGCGGTGAGCGAGACCGGCGTCAGGTTCCCGGGTGAGACCGAGGCCCTCGCCGAGCGCATGGTGTACGCGACCTGGGTGCTGGAGAAGCGTGAGCTGTTCTTATCCAAAATCCGGGACGCATGCGGTGGCCGGCCACCAGCCTCATCTTCGTCGTGGGAGTGCTTCGAGGAGAAGGGTGGTGGCCGTGCGGTCCACTCTGGCATGTGCCCACGCCGACGGCGCGGGTTTGGCTGACCGGCGTGGTCATGGCGCGCTCTATGGCCACTGAACCAGGGCCGGATCGAGATCGCCCGGCTCCGGCGGGCGTTGGCGGAGCTGCCGTTGCCGACGGTGGCGGGCGGCCGGGTCGTGCCCGCCGTTGATGTCAGTGGCTCTGCAGGCGATGGCGAAGTTCAGCCTCCTCTGCCGCCTGTGTCTTCTCATGCTCAGCGAGGGCCTGGTTCGCCCTTGTCGAGCTGGCGGGTATTGATAGATTTCGAACCCGTTCAGATTTGGGCGTTGCCTCATACCGGTGCGGAATACAAGCTTTTCCAAACGGCTCTTCACAGCTTTCGCGGACTCTCGTACCGCCTGTAATCGGGATAGCGCTGATACGTGGCTTGATCAGTCGCCAAGACGTACGGTGATGGTTACGCGGCCCTTTTCGTCACGTCGAGCGATCGCGTGCCCCGTGCGGTCGGTTCCATCCAGGTGTAGCGACATCGGGCCACCCATGTCCCCGAAGTTGCGCCACCACGACTTGGCTTCGGGAAATTGAACGCCGATCGTGACGACATCGGCTACGCGCCGGTAGGCGACGGGTGTGCTGAAGGTGCGCCCGGTCCGTCGTCCCGTGTAGGTGACGATCGTGAGGCGTTTACTGACCAGTGTGCCCCATCGAGGAGACGAACGCAGGGTGCTCACGCAGGCATTGACCCGTCCGACTATTCTCTTCGGAAGAGACCCTCGGTATCTCACAAAACCTCCATGGCAACGTGAATTCCGCCGATAGTCGACTGTTAAGTGGGCTGATATCGCACTTACTGGTCACGGTAGCGCAGTAAGTGGAGCGTGGGGGTGGGCTTTTGGCTTCCCGCCGGGGAACTGCCCAATTCCAGACACCCTTTGTGGCGTGCCCAACGCAGACCTAATCGGGGCTGGGGAGGCGCTCAGGAGCAGGGGGTCTTGATGTGGTGGGTGGATGGAGGGTGGTGATGCCGGTGAGGACGAGGTCGATGCCGGTGAGGAATTGTTCGCGGTCGTCGTGCTCGCGCATCTGCTCTGCGATGGCCCGGATGAACGGGTAGTCGTCGGGGTCGAGGTCTTGCCATGCCCTGGATGCGGTGTTGAGGAACTCGGCGCGGTCCGCTTCGGAGCCGGGGACGGTGTCGTCGCCGGTCTTCTGAGAGGTCTGGGCGGTGGCGCCGAGAAGGTAGTGGACCAGTGTCGACGTCGTGGTGAACCAGTCGCCTTGCGGCACGCCCAGCGTGCGGACCGGCCGGCCGATGCTTTCGAAGATCCGCAATGTCACCGGTCCCCAGGGGTTGCGGGTGAGCTGGACCGCGAGCTGGGCGGCGAGCCATGGGTGTTCGGTGACCGCGTCGAACAGGCCGAGTGCGACGGCGCGGATCTCGTCCTGGGGCGTGCCTACAGCCCCGCCGGCTTCGGTGGTTCCCGCGGGCTGGGTGGGGCGCGTGTCCAGGGCGGTGGCGACGACGACGTCGGTCGCGGCCTCCAGCAGCTCGTTCATGTTGCCGATGTGCCAGTAGATCGCGCCGGGACCGGTGGCCAGGCGGCTGGTCAGCGCCCGGACCGTCAGGGCGCCCTCGCCCACCGCGTCCAGCAGCTCGACAGCGGTCTCGACGATGCGCTCCCGGGTGAGCACCTGCCTGCGTCGCTGTGACTGACGTGTCCGTATGGCCATGCCTGTCATTCTGGCAGGTTTGGAGCATTGATCCAACATGGAGTACCGTTCCAGTATTGGAGCAATGCTCCATAAGCCTGCCTGGGGTCTCGCCGGGCGATCCTGATCGAAGGAGGCTCAACGTGTATGACGTGGTGATTGTGGGTGCCGGCCCGGTGGGCCTGTTCCTTGCCGGTGAGCTCGCGCTGGCGGGCTGCTCGGTCCTGGTGCTGGAGCGGGACCAGGGGCAGACCTCGCCGTGGAAGGCGCTCCCGTTGGGGATGCGGGGCCTGAACGCCGGATCGGTCGAGATGTTCTACCGCCGCGGGATGCTGGAAGAGCTGCTGAAAGCCTCAGGCGCCGACGAGGAGAAGATCGGCGCGGACCCCGACGCGCACGAGCCGCCGGCTCCTCGTGACGTGAGCCACTTCGCGGGCATGCGGCTCGACCCGGCCGACATCGACGCCGCCGCCCTCCCGTTCCGGCTGCCCGGCCCGGCGATGGAGGGCATCATGACCAGCCTCGAGGCGGTCGGGACGGTACTGGCCGAGCAGGCGGCCAGGCTCGGCGTGCAGATCCTGCGGGGCGTTCCCGTCGAGGCCGTGACCCAGGACGGCGACACTGTCGTCACACGAGTCGGCGGGCGCGACTACCAGGCGCGCTGGCTTGTGGGATGCGACGGCGGACGCAGCACGGTGCGCGAACAGGCGGGCTTTGACTTCGTCGGCACCGAACCGCTGTTCACCGGCTACGCCGCCCGCGTCACCTTCGCCGATCCGCAGAAGCTGGACCTGGGCTTCAACCTGACGCCAACCGGCATGTACCTGCGGACGCCCTTCGAGGGACACCTGGGCATGATGGACTTCGACGGCGGCGCCTTCGACCGCTCCCAGCCGCTGACGCGCGAGCACCTCCAGACGGTCCTGCGCCGGGTCTCCGGCACCGACGCGACACTCACCGAGGTCCATCTCGCCTCCAGCTTCACCGACCGCGCGATGCAGACCACGACCTACCGGAACGGCCGCATCCTGCTCGCCGGCGATTCCGCCCACATCCACTCCCCGCTCGGCGGCCAGGGCCTCAACCTCGGCATCGGCGACGCCATGAACCTCGGCTGGAAACTCGCCGCCACCATCCACGGCACCGCACCAGACGGCCTGCTCGACACCTACACCGCCGAACGCCACCCCATCGGCGCGGCGATCCTCGACTGGTCACGCGCCCAGGTCGCGACCATGAACCCGGGCCCCAACGCCCCGGCCCTGCGACGGCTGGTCCACGACCTGCTCGACACCCGCGACGGGACCACCCACGTGTTCCGCAGCACCTCAGGACTGTCCTACCGCTACGACCTGGGCAGCGACCAGCCACTCGCCGGCCGGACCGCCCCGGACTTCCGTCTCGCCGACGGCACCCGCCTCGGCGACCTGCTGCGCGAAGGACGCGGCATCGCACTCGACTTCACCCCCGACCATCGCCTGCACGATGCGGCGATGAGCTGGAAAGGCCCGATCCGCTACGTGGGCGGGCCGGTGAGCAACGACCTCGGATTCGGCGCGCTGCTGATCCGACCCGACGGCATCGCCGCCTGGACCGACGACCATGACCCCGATCGCGAGGCGTTCCGGCACGCCGCGACCCGCTGGTTCGGCGACCCGACACCTTGACAGGACACCGCAAAGCCGACCAGCGCGCGGCGGGCGAACCAGCCCCAAGCACCCCGGATCCACACTGATTCCGGGGCACCCTCGAGAGAAAGGAAACTTCCATGCCGAGCGCAATCCCGACCGAGCCCGAGCTGAACAAGGAAGTGGTCCGCCGCTTCTACGAAGCCGTTCTCCGTGTACCCGGTGGTCCGGACTTCGCAACGATCAAAGAGCTGACCGACGAGCAGGAGATCGAGCTCAACTGGGGCCACCCCGACAGCGGCGTCTACGGGGGAGCCGCCATTGGGCCAGCGCGGCACCGGATGCACGAGCTGACCCGGTTGGACATCTCAGCCATCAGCATCGACGAGCTCATTGCCGACGGTCCCACTCGCGTGGTGGTGGTGGCCACGAACAGTGGCACTGATATCCACGGCAACCCGTGGAGGATGACCGTTCTCGAGCTGGTCGACGTGGCGAACGGAAAGATCACCAAAAAGCGTTCGTTCTACCAGGACACCGCGCTTCTACGGGATATCTCACTCGAACGCGAGGCGGCACTCGCGCAGAAGGCCGGAGAGGCCTGATCGCCCAGCACGCCCCTTTCGGTGGGCGGCCCTGGTAAGGCCCGGTGATTGAGCCCTCTGTGTTCTCCGTAGGTCGTCACTGTCTGTGGTGCTCGCTGGGTGCAGCGACGCTTCCGGCGTCCAGCGCATTCCCTGGGCCGCCGGTGTGTAGGTGAGGCGCGGCTGACTGCTGGAGGGCAGTCAGCCTCGTTGGGGCCGATATGGGCAGTTGAGGCTCGCTCACGCGCTTGGGCGTCCATGTCGTCCCTCCACGATCAGAGCACGGCGCGCATGGCGTCGGCGATCCAGACAGAGGGGATGGAGTAGTGGTCCTCCTCGGTCGCGGTCCCGTTGATCAGCGCCACCAGGGACAGGTACCGGCCGTGGGTGTCGTCGTAGGTGGGGCTCTCGGAGGTGGCTTCCTCCTCAGCGATCTGGCGAAGGATGTCGGGCATCTGCCGGTATCCGTCGGCCATCCGGTTTCGGACTTCGGGGGTGAGCGGTGTGTCGGACAACGCGGTGGCGGCTTCCATGAAGCGGGTGATGGCCTGCTGGGCACGAGGGGACCGGGGGGACTCTCCGGCACGGTACGCGGCGAGGAGCTCCTCTACGAGCGGGGCCCCGTTCACGTGTATGAAAGCCTGGAACGGCTCGGTCGCCAGGACCCGGGCCTCCGGTGTGGAGTAGGCGTCGTGCAAGTAGGTGCGGACCGCGTCGCGGAACGCCCGGTTCGAGACCAGGTCGGCCAGCTCGATCCAGGCCTCGAGCTGGGCGGCCGTGGGGTCCGCGGGCAGGACCGGGCGAATCGTCCGCAACCGGTCGACGAAGCCCTCGGAGACGTCCAGGTCCTCGCCGACGTCGTTCCAGAAGTCGTCGATGGTCTGTTCGCGTTCCTCGTCGGTCATCGAGACGAGCTTGTGCATCAGGTCGGCCTGCGCAGTCGTGGCGCCCTGTTTGATCAGGGTCCGGAGTACCGCCCGCCTGGCCCGCAGGGTGCGCTCCTGGCGCTCGACGATCTCCAGGTGCGTGGCGAGCAGGTCGTGCAGGGTCGTGCCGCCTTCGAGCAGGCGGCGGATCTCGTCCAGGTCGGTGTCCAGCTCGCGCAGGGTGCGGACGAGTTCAAGCCGGGCGATGGCGTGGATGTCGTACATCCGGTGGCCGGCCTCGTTCAGGCCCGTGGGCTCGATGAGCCCTGAGTCAGCGTAGAACCGGACGGCGCTCACGCTCAGGCCGCTGCGACGCGCGGCGTCTCCGATGGGGTACAGCGTGGGGTCGTTCATGGGGGCCACTGTGGTACCTCAAGCCGCTTGAGGCGCAAGTCGATTTCCACTGAGCGCTCCTCTGTGACGGAGCGCTTGAGTTCGTCAGTTGTGCAGCCGAACTGGCCGGCGCCACGAGAGATCATGGGCAAGCGAAGTCAGCGGCTGAACCGCTGTCCAGGTGGGGGGCGTATTCCAGCCGCCCCCGCCCGCGCCCGTCTGGCCGAACTGATCGAGCAGGACGGCGGCGGCGAGCCGGTCACCCTCACCCGGCGCGGCCCGGGCCGCAAGCAGGCGGTGCTGCTGCCGGTCGAGGCGGCCGCGGTGCGGCAGCGCCACCTCGCCGAGCAGAAAGCCGCCTAGCAGCGCCGCGCGCAGGACAAGGAGTTCGGCGAGCGGCTGCCGACGGGCAGCAGGGCGCCGGCAACGCGCCTGAGGGCCGACCCACCGGCGCCGCTGCGGTTCAGGACCAGGAAGGTGCGCAGACTGCGCGGGGTGGCTACCCGGAACGCCGCGGGGACAGGCCGTCCAGCACTATGTCGACCGCTCTATCCACGACGGTCCGGTCGCCCCGGGCGTTGGCCAGCGCTCTGATCAGCATGTAGACCTCATCTACCGTTGCGTCCGCGCGCACCTCACCGGCTTGCTGGCCGCGGGACAGCAACTCCTCGACGGCTTCGCGCACCATAGTGGCCGCAGCCTCCACCTCATCAGCGGAGCCTGTCGAGTCGGCGGGCTCCTCCAGCAACGCGACGAGCGCGAGCTTCGCCGGAGCGCCTGAGACCATCTCCCGGAACGTCTCCCGGAACGCCGCCCCGGCCTCGCCGCCCTCGCCCCGCGCCCGCGCTGTTTCAGCAAGCAGGGTGAGGTGCCGAACGATCGTGGCCTTGACCAGCACCCGCTTGGTCGGAAAGTGGCGGAAGACGGTGCCGATTCCGACGCCCGCCCGGCGCGCGACCTCCTCGGTCGAGCCGGCGTTGCCGAACTCGCCGAAGACCTCTTCGGCCGCGGCCAGCACCCGGTCCCGATTCGCCCGCGCGTCGCTCCGCATCCCACCATCTTCCCACCCCGGCAGTCTTGCTCCCGCAGGCCCCGGTGACCAACTCTTGTTATTCGGAGTTTCGACTCCGTATTATTCGGAGAGAAGACTCCGCTTGGAAGGGTAACCATGATGCGAACCCCCGAAGACATATTCCGTGCCATGCTCGACGCCGCCTGCCGGCTGCAGAACGGTGATCGCGACCAGATCGACAAGCTGGTCGAGTTCTACGCCGAAGAAACCGACGTGCGGCATCCGATGGCCCCACTCGGCGACACCCCGATGCTCAGCCGCGAAGCACTCCGACAGCACTTCGCCGCGGCGGGTCCGGCTGGCCTGGCAGGCTTTCGCGTTGAGGATGTACGCGTCCATCACACTGCCGACCCGGAGGTGGTCATCGGCGAGTTCACTTACCGCGGCGATTCGGGCTGGGCCGCGCCGGGCATCATCGTCTTCCGGATCCGCGAAGGGCTGATCGTCGAGTCGCGGGACTACATCGACCATCTCGGGCTCGCTCGTGCCACAAACACACTCGACGCCCTCTGCACACAGCTGACAAGCGCCTAGCCTGCATAGAAGAACCGCGCCGGTGGGCGCTTCGACCTCGAACCTCGCCGACGGTGCCCACCACCCCGCTCGCGCCGGCGATCCACACCGGCCACCTGAGCTGCTCCGACGTGAGGTCAAACCGCCAGTTCCGACAACCTGGAGCCATTTCTATCCTTCGTAGTAGTTGGCTTCGACGTAGTGCAGAACGAGGATGGCCTGCACGATCGTGGTCGTCCGGCGTGGGCAGCAGCGCAGCTTGACCAGGACCTTCCAAGTCTTGAGGGTGGCGATCGCGCGTTCGCCGCGGGCGCGGATCTTCGCGTGGGCGCGGTGCACGGCCTTCTGCCGGCGTGACAGCTTCGGCCGGAAGCGGCGCCGCTTGAACGGAGTGCGCACGCTGCCGCGGGCACCTTGATGGCCCTTGTCGGCGAAGGTCATCACGTCTGCCCTGGTCAGTGCCTCGATGATGTCGTGTGTTCGGGCTGCGGTCAGGTCGTGGACCGAGCCGGGCAGGGTTAGGTGCCGGCGATGAGGATGATCTTGCTCGTCGAGACGCTGTCCTCGGGGGCTGCACCGGCAGGGTGCGGACGGCTGTCGGATCGCGGTAGCCGCACCGGCTCGACGCCGTGGAAACCCGAAGCGGGAGACGTGGCGGGTCCTGTCTCGGTTGGGTTCAGCCGACCGGTGTTGTCGCGTCCGTTCCCCAGCTGGCAAGTAGCCGCAGGGCCGTGGCGGACTCGGAGCCCGGTTCCGCGTGGTACGCGACCAGCACCTGGTCAGGGTTGTCGGGTAGGGGGAACATCTCGTACGAAAGGGTGAGTTCACCCACCAGCGGATGGTTCATCCGCAGCACACCATGGCTCTTGCGACGCACCTCGTGCGCGGCCCACAAGCGGCGGAACTCCTCGCTGCGCACCGACAGTTCGCCTACCAGCGAGGCGAGCTGCGGATCTTCGGGATGGCTGCCGGCGTGCATGCGCAGCATTCCGGCGATACCGCTCGCCTTGGGCTCCCAGTCGATGAACACCTCACGCATGCCGGGCGAGAGGAAGATCAGCCGACCCCAGTTGCGTTCCTCGGGCGGTAGCTCGGCCCAGTTGCCGAACAGCGCGGCGGCCAGCCGGTTCCAGCCGAGGATGTCCATGCGGAATCCGTACACGTACGCGGGTACGTCCGTCATCGTGTCGAGAAGCTGCTGGATGGCGGGGCGCAACCGTTGGGTCCGCGGTGACGGTTTGTTCGCCCGCTGCCGGGTGGGCTTGGCCAGGTGTGTCAGGTAGGCATGCTCGGTTTCGGTCAGCCGCAGGGCGCGGGCGATGGAGTCCAGGATCTCCACCGACACGTTGGCGCTGTTGCCCTGTTCGAGCTGGGTGTAGTACGAGGCCGACACGCCCGCCACCTGTGCCAGCTCCTCCCGGCGTAGCCCGGGCACCCGCCGTCGCCGTCCGTAGTCGGGCAGGCCGACGTCGGCGGGCTTGAGCCGGGCTCGGCGGCTGCGCAGGAATTCGCTGAGCTCGGCACGCCGATCGAGGCCGGCAGCCGACCCATCTCCGGAGGGAGTGAGGCTTGGCATGCTGTCCAGTTTGCCCCATCCGCAACCGTCGTGCCTGCCACTGCCAGCCGTAGGAAAAAGGAAGGTAGTCAAAGCAGCGGATGGCTGTTCCCGGGCACGAACGGCAGGCTTGGCGATGTCCCGGCCGGAACGGGAACCAGCGCCGATCAGCACGGTGCCTGAGTGATCTCACGTTGGGACCGCATCACGCGGCCGTCCGGCTTCTTTCCCATCAGCACCTCGGGCAGACGCGCTGTCGCGGCCTGCCCGGCCAGCTTTCTTCTAGGAGCTCTTGATGTCTCGTACCTGGTTTATCACCGGAACCTCGCGAGGATTCGGCCGCGTCTGGGCCGAGGCCGCGCTCGGCCGGGGTGACAAGGTGGCCGCCACCGCCCGCAACGTCGCCACCCTCACCGACCTCGTCGACCGCTACGGCGACAACGTCCTGCCGATCGCGCTCGACGTCACCGACAAGTCCGCCGTGGACCTGGCCGTGAAGACGGCCCACGACCACTTCGGGCGGCTGGACGTCGTCATCAACAACGCGGGATACGGTCTGTTCACCATGGCCGAGGAGGTCACCGAGCAGCAGGCGCGCGACCAGTTCGAGACGAACGTCTTCGGCGCTCTGTGGGTGACCCAGGCCGTCCTGCCGTATCTGCGCCAGCAGGGCTCGGGCCACATCATCCAGGTCTCCTCCGTCGGCGGGCTGCTCGCGTACCCCGGTGTCGGTATCTACAACGCGTCCAAGTGGGCGCTGGAAGGGATGAGCCAGGCTCTCGCCGGCGAGGTCCGCGGTTTCGGCATCAAGGTCACGATTGTCGAGCCGACCGGCTACGCCACGGACTGGGGCGGGAGTTCGGCGGTGCGCGCCGAGCATCTGCCCGTCTACGACGGTGTGCGCGAGGCCGTGGCCGCGTTCTGGAGCGGGGTGACCTCTGGCGACCCGCAGGCGACCGCCCCAGCCATCCTCCAGGTCGTCGATGCCGAGGAACCGCCGCTGCGGATCTTCCTCGGCGCAGGCCTGCTCGACTGGATGCGTGAGGAGTACGCGCAGCGCATGGCGACCTGGGAGGAGTGGAATCACGTCTCGGAAGCGGCCATGGGCAGCCGCTCCGCTGCTTGACCCGGGCCTCGCTCGACCACAGGAGCTTGGACCGGCCGCGCTCCACCGGCCGGAGGCTCACCGGCCTCCGGGGACAGCCGTGCGTCGCCCAGCGGCGCACGGCTGTCCCCGGACGGGAGCGAGAGCACGGACCTCGCCGAGCCGGCCCAGCGGGGCTCCATAGAACGGAGCAGGCCCTGACACCTGCCCGTGACCTACACCGATCCGAGAGGGCGATTCATGGAAGAACGCATACCGGCCGAACCTTCGGATGCGGCCGCCGTACCCACCGAATCACCGCTCGAGCGGACCCGGCGCACGGTCATCGCCGCCATGACCGCCGGCGTCGGCGGCGCCGTGGTGGTGGGCGGGTCCACCGTCGCGGCGCCTGTGCGGGCGGCCGAGGAAGCCGTCGCCGCCGAGACGCCACCGAGCGGCCGCCTTTCGCTGGCCGTCAACGGCGCAGCGGCACACCGTCACCGTCGACAACCGCACCTCGTTACTGGACCTGCTGCGCGAACATCTGGGCCTGAATCCTGCCGGATATGCGGCCATGGAACTCAGATCTGGTTCAGGCCGCCGTCGACGTACAGGCTCGAACCGGTGATGAAGCTGCTCTGCTCAGAGGCGAGGAAGGTCACGGCGGCGGCGATTTCCTCCGGGCGCCCGAGCCGGCCCAGCGGCACCTGTGTGGCCAGGTGCTGCTTGAGGTCGGCGGCCTGTTCCGGGTCGGGCGCGAGCCCCGACAAACCGGGGGTGTCGGTCGGGCCGGGCGTGATGGTGTTGACCCGGATGCCGCGTCTTTTGAGTTCGTTGGCCCAGGTCCGGGCGAACGATCGGGTGGCGGCTTTGGTCGCCGCGTACACGCCGAACGCCTCCGCGCCGACGTCCACGTTGGTAGAGCCGTTCAAGATTACCGAGGCGCCGTCGTTGAGCAGGGGCAGCGCCTTTTGAACAGTGAACAGCGTGCCCCGGACGTTGATACCGAAGAGGGTGTCGAAGTGTTCCTCGGTGACCTGCTCAAGCGGCACGAACGCGGCGACGGAGGCGTTCGCGAACAGCACGTCCAGGCCCCGCCCCCGGCTGCGGATCGTCTCGTAGAGCCGGTCCAGGTCGGTCAGGTTCGAGATGTCGCCGATCACCGCGGTAGCCGCTGAGCCGATCACTTCGACGGCCGCGTCGAGTTCGGTCTTGCGTCGGCCGGTGATGAACACGTGTGCGCCCTCGGCCGCCAGCCGTACGGCACTGGCCAGGCCGATTCCGGTGCTGCCGCCGGTGACGAGGGCGGTCTTACCTTCAAGTAGTCCCATGTGAATAACCTCTTTCGATTTCTGCAGCGATCGCTGCTGAAGTCGAAAGGTAGCACTTCTGCAGCGATCGCTGCAGAAGGGGTAGGCTGCGGGGGTGGCGATCAAACAGAGCGGTCCCCTCGGCCGACCGCGGGGATTCGACGTCGACGACGCTCTCGAGCGCGCCATGCTGGTCTTCTGGGAGCATGGCTACGAGGGGGCCAGTCTGGCCAACCTGACCGAGGCGATGGGCATCTCCGCCAAAAGCTTGTACGCAGCCTTCGGCAACAAGGAAGAGCTGTTCCGCAAGGCCCTGGAGCGCTACACCGAAGGCCCGAGCGCATACCTGGCCCGGGCCCTGGAGGAGCCGACCGCCCTCGGCGTCGCCACCGCGATCCTGGCCGGCACCGTTCGAACCACCACCCGCCCGGCCCACCCCCAAGGGTGCCTGGGCGTCCAGGGCGCCCTGGCCGCCAGCGACTCCGGGCGTGGAGTCCGTGACCTTCTCATCGCCTGGCGCAACAACGGCTGCTCTCGCGTCCGGGAGCGGTTCCAGCGAGCTGTCGACGACGGCGACCTGCCTCCGGAGACCGATCCGGAGCTCCTGGCCCGCTATGTCACCACCTTGGCATTCGGCATCGCCGTGCAAGCCGCGAGCGGCGTCGGCCGCGATGAACTCCAGGGGATGGCCGACGCCGCCCTACTCAACTGGCCGCTCCTCTGAGAACCACCCGACGTTCGCCGTCGCGAGCAACCGCTCGCTGTAACGGCTGGTTTTCACAAACGGCCGCCAGAGCAACGGAGATTCTCGCGCTCAACGTCGAAGACCTCGACCTGGACACCCGGCGTGCCCCCGTTACCTCCAAGGGCGGCGCAGCGAAAGACATCTGCCCGCACACGGGCCGGGCCCGGCTCGGCTACGACCGCGCCCGCGTGCTGGTGGACAAGTACGCCGGACTCGACCTCCACCAACTCCGGCACAGCGCCGCCACCCATCTCGCGCCGCCCCGCCGTACCCACTGACCAGCTCTTTTCCTGGAGAGAAGGGGGCGTGACGCCCGTGCCACCCTCGACCCCGGCCGGGCTCGAACTCGCCAGACGCGTGGAGGACGACATTCGGCGTGCCCTGGCGCCCGCGACCCGCCGCCTGGACCCGGAACAGCTCGATCGGCTCGTCAAGCTACTCGACGTCGTCTCGGCCCGCTCGTCGGGTACACATGCAGTACCGGGGCCGACGGCCGCGCGCTGATGGTCGAACAGGGCCACGGAGCCCATCGAGGTTCTCAGGCGGTGTGTCTCAGGTCACCAGGCCGTTGCGGTAGGCGTAGACCACCGCCTGGACGCGGTCACGCAGGTCGAGCTTGGTGAGGATGCGCGACACGTACGTCTTGACGGTTTCCTGGCTGATCACCATCGTCGTGGCGATCTCGCTGTTGGACAGGCCGTCGGCGATGAGGCGTAGTACCTCCAGCTCGCGCGGGGTCAACCTGGTGTCGTCCGCCGTGCCCTCGGCGGGCCGGATCCGCGCCGCATACCGGCCGACGAGCTGCCGCGTCACCTCGGGGGCCAGCAGCGCGGCGCCTGTCGCGACGGTGCGGATGCCGTGCATCAGCTGCGCCGGTGGGGCGTCCTTGAGCAGGAACCCGCTCGCCCCGGCGCGCAGCGCCTCATATACGTACTCATCCAGGTTGAACGTCGTCACCACGAGCACCTTGACCGGATGCTCCACCCCGGCGCCGGCCAGCAGGCGGGTCGCTTCGATGCCGTCGAGGACCGGCATCCGCACGTCCATGACCACGATGTCCGGGTTGAGCCGGCGGGCGAGGTCGACCGCGGCGCGGCCATCCCCGCACTCTCCCACCACCTCCAGGTCGGGCTGCGCATCGATGATCGTCGCGAAGCCAGTGCGGATCAGCGCCTGGTCATCGCAGATCAGCACCCTGACCGGGGCGGTCACGACTGGCTCCCGGCGGGGATGCGGGCCCGAACGACGAAGCCGCCGCCCGCCTGCCGGTCAGCGCTGAACTCGCCGCCCAGGGCGTCGACCCGCTCGCGGAGCCCGGCCAGGCCCCGCCCGCTCCCGCCGGGAGAGCCGGCCCGCGAGCCGGATCCCTCAGTGCTGACGTCCACGGTGATCTCCTTCTCGCCATAGCGCATGCGGACTACGGTGCGGCTGCCGTGGGCGTATTTGAGGGCGTTCGTCAGGGACTCCTGCACGACCCGGTAGGCCACGAACTCGGCGCTTCCGGCCGACTCCGCCGGCCTGCCCTCCTCGGTGAACTCCACCGGCTGCCCGGCCTGACGGGTCTGCTCCACGAGGGTGTGGAGTTCGCCGACGGACGGCGTTCTGACGTCGGTGTCGTGATCGGGGTTGAGCAGGTCGAGCAGGTGCCGCAGGTCGGTGATGGCGCGCCGGCCGGTGTCGGTGACGGCGCTCAGCGTCGCGTCGAGGCGATCGGGCGCGGCGGTCAGGTAGCGTGCCGCCTCCGCCTGCACGACCATTGCCGTCACGTGGTGGGTCACGACGTCGTGGAGTTCGCGGGCGATGCGGGTGCGTTCGGCGGCGCGGGTGGCCTCGGCGACGTGGCGGCGGCGTTCGGCCTCAGCGGCCCGGGTGGAGCGCAGCCAGGCCCCGATGCACCACGCGAGGATCAGAGTCAGGTAGAAGACCACGAATCCCTCCGGCCGTTCGGGCGCGCCGAGCAGGTCGAGCGCGACCGCCAGCGGCACGTACGCCGCGGAGAGGAGAAGTACGGTGGCGCGCCGGTGATGTTCCAGATAGGCGCCCGCGCTGATGAGCGCGATGGGCAGGGCGGTGCTCGCGAACGCGTGGTAGCCGCGGATCTGGTCGAGGGCGAAGCCGAGCGATACCAGGGTGAGGCAGACGGCCGGCCACCGCCGGCGCGCGGCGAGTGGGAGGCCCTCCAGGGCGATCACCACGACGGCGAACGCGTCGAGGGGGCGGATCGGCAGGTCGCCGACTTGCGTCCCCTTGCCGTGCAGCGCCGGGACGAAGGACACGGCGACCATCAGCAGCGCGAACGGTAAATCCCGGACCGTGACGTCACACCGCCGCCACAGGTCCGGGACCCGCCGGAGTTCGATCACTGGGAGAGCGTAGCGGTCGCGCCGGTCCGGGCGCCGCGCCGCAGCGGAACCAGGTTGCCGCGCCGGCGGGCCAGCCAGATGAACGCGATCGTCAGCAGCACGCCGAACACCACCGTGTACAGGCTCGCCTCCGGCCCGAACGCGCCGCCGGTGAGCAGGGCCGGTCCCGATGTCACCCCATCCAGCAGCCCCTGCGGCGTGCCGTTGCCGGAGACCTCGGTGCCGAAGATGCCGGCCGCGGCGAAGTTCCAGCCGAAGTGCAGGCCGATCGGCAGCCACAGGGTACGGGTGGCGGCGTAGGCGGCGGCCAGCATGCCGCCCGCCGAGATCGCGATGCAGATCGCGCCCCAGAGGCTGGCGTTCGGGTTGGACAGGTGCACCAGGCCGAACAGCACGCCGGTCAGCGTCAGCGCTACCCAGGTGCCGGTGAGTTCCTCGACGATCCGGAACAGGACGCCGCGGAAGAGCAACTCCTCGGTCACCGCGGCGGCGGCCATGATGCCGAACAGCCCGACCGCGCCCCACACCGAGCCCAGACCCTCGATCTGGTAGCCGCCCAGGAAGGCGATGTTGACGATGACGGCCGCGAACATCCCCACACCGATCAGCACCCCCCGCCCGGTGGCGGCCACCGCCCCCTTCACGGCCACCTCCACGGGGGGGCGGCGTTCGGACCATCGCACCACCCTGGCGTACACGAACACCGCGAGCGCGGCCGTCGCGAGGCCGAGGACCAGGGTGAGAGGCGCGTTCCCCTGTACGGCGCCCACGACCATGCCCCCGGCGAAAGCGACTGCCACGACGGCCACGAGCTGCTTCAACAGCCGCAGGACGACTCCCATGATGACTCCTTCGCGAGATGCCCGCGGCCGGAGCGCCGCGGCTTCACCGGTAACGCTAGGGATTCGAGGGTCCGGAATCGTCACCGTGCGGTGGACACTCGCGGGTAGCTCTCACGGGGGACAAGCGGTCAGGTCACGGGCTGACCCCCGCTACGACCAGGCCGAGAAGCCGGTCTGCCGTGGCGGCCCTCCTCGCGGCGGGCGTTCCCGTCCGCGCGCCGGTCCGCGACCCCGCGACCGGCCCCGCGAAGGCCGTCGAGCGCTCGGGTCGGTCCACGCCTCTGTGGCGCGGCCGCCCGGCAGTGCGATATCCCACTGTCGGGCGCCAAGATCGCGTCGGCGTCCAATCAGCTCATAGCAGTCGTCTTTGCACGACATCGGCGATGACGGCGTTCACGACCTTGCCGACTTCCTCAGACTCCGGTGGGACCCCCTCCCGGCCGGCGAACAGCATGTGCCCGGCCCCGATCAGGGAAAGCGCCAGCGCATCCACATCGGCGTCCGCCGCGATGCGGCCCAGCTCGCACTCCTCGTTCAGATAGGCGGCGATCATGGCCGCGGCATCCGTCAGGACCGGGACACCGGGAGCCGGCCGGGCCTGACGCAGCCGGGCACGCAACTCATCCCGGAAGATGACGAGACCGACGATCGCCACGGCGACCGAGTCGAACAGGTCACTGAGCGCCCCGGTCAGGTTGCCGGCGACGGTGCCGGTCCCGGCGGAGCCGCGAAGGGCGTCGGCCTGGCCCTCGAGCCGGGCGATGCGGTCCCGCACGAGCTCGGCGAGGAAGGCGTCGAAGTCCTCGAAGTGCCGGTGCAGGACACCCTTGGCGACGCCCGCCTCCGCCGTGACCGCCCGGCTGGTCAGGCCGTTCGCCCCATCCCGGAGCAGGACGCGCTCGGCGGCGTCGAACAACTGCTGCCGCACATCCCGGAGGGCCACTCCAGTCGGCATCCCCGTTCCTCCTTCTTCACACGCCTTCGCCCGCCCTTCGCCCACCGCGAACCGCTGCCCGGGTTGCATAGTGGGCATCTGCCCACTATGGTGGGCGCATGCCCACTATAGCGCAGGAGCAACCAGAGCCTCCGCGGAACGAGCCTCATAAGGCCAGGCAGATGGCGGAGTCGTTCGGGGTCCACGCCGAACGCTACGACCGGGCCCGGCCCGACTATCCCGACGCGCTGGTGCAGCAGATCATCACCGCCAGCCCCAGCCCCGGCCCCGACATCGTCGACGTCGGCTGCGGCACCGGCATAGAAGCCCGTCAGTTCCTGGCGGCCGGGTGCAAGGTGCTGGGTGTCGAGCCGGATGTCCGGATGGCTGAGTTCGCCCGCCGCACCGGCGTCGCGGTCGAGGTGGCGACGTTCGAGGACTGGGACGCCGCCGGTCGTACCTTCGACGCGGTCGTCGCCGGGCAGTCCTGGCACTGGGTGGACCCCGTCGCGGGCCCGGCCAAGGCGGCGCAGCTGCTGCGTCCCGGCGGCCTGCTGGCGGTGTTCGCGCACGCATACGACCCGCCGCCCATCGTCGCGGAGGCTTTCGCCACCGTCTTCCGGAAGGTGGCGCCCAACTCGCCGCTCAGCGCCGGACCGCCGAGGCCGGCCCAGGACATCTACCAGGCGATGTTCGCCACGTTCGCCGACGGCATCCGTAAGACGGCCGGGTTCGGCGAGCCGGAGCAGTGGCGATTCGACTGGGAGCAGTACTACAGCCGCGACGATTGGCTCGACCTGCTGCCCACCACCGGCGCGCTCACCCAACTCCCACCAGACAAACTGGCCGAGGTGCTGGAGGGCGTCGGGGCCGCCATCGACGCGATCGGAGGCGGCTTCACCATGGCCTACACCACGATGGCGATCGTCGCGTCACTGAACACCTGAGTCGCCCACCACTCCGAGGGCGCGTGGGCCGGGAGCCCCAACGGCGGTGGACCGTGGTGGCGTGCACGCCTGCGCGGGCGGCGATGGCCGGGACCGTCAGCAGGTCGCCACCAACCGGGCCTAGGCCGCCGCGACTTGGCGGCGGTACCGGCCGGGCGCCACGCCGAACTCCCGCTTGAAGGCGTTGCCGAAGGCGAACTCCGACCCGTACCCCACCCGCTCGGCCACCTCCGCCACCGACGCGTCGGACTCGCGCAGCATGCGGGCCCCGCTCACCAGCCGCCACCAGGTCAGGTAGGCCAGCGGCGGTTGCCCGACCAGCCCCGTGAAGCGGCGGGCGAAGCCGGCGCGTGACATGCCCGCGTGGGCGCCGAGCGACTCGACCGTCCAGCGGCGGGCCGGGTCGCGGTGGATGGCGTCGAGCGCGCGGCCGACACCGGGGTCGGCCAGCGCGGCGGCCCAGCCGGACAGGGTGCAGGGCTCGTCCTGGGTCTCGATGTAGGCCCGCAGGACGTACAGCTGCAACATCTCCAGGAGGGACGACACGACGGTGTCCGTGCCGGGGCGGGGGTTGTCGATCTCGGCGGCCAGCAACTCGACCGCGGCCCGCAGCTCCGGATGGCTGCCGAGCGTCGAGGGAAGGTGGATCACGCCGGGCAGCGAGCCCAGGATCGGATGCGTCCTGTCGAGCTCGAGCCGGTAGCCGCCGGACAGGATCACCGTCTCGGCCCCGGCGCCGCCGAAACCGGCCGAGGCGAACAGCTCGGAATGCGGATCGCAGTCCGACTCGGCCAGCGGCCGCGCGGGATCGTCGGCGAGCCCGAACGGGTCGCCGTGCGGCAGGAACACCACATCGCCCACGCTCAGCGGAACGGGCTCACCATCCGGGGGAAGGAGCCAGCAGGACCCGCGCAGCACCACCTGGAAACCGGCGGACCCGGGCGCCGCGCGGAACGACACGCCCCACGGCGCCCGCCAGGAGATGCGGGCGGAGGTAGGGCGCCCGCACCGCATGAAGGCCACCACGTCGCTCAGCATGTCCATGGGTGGAGTCTAGCGCCTGAGACGCTGGCGTATAAATGTTGGACAGTAGCGCATTCAGTATCTCAGCAAGTCTCCCTACGGTGGTTCGAGTAACCGATTGAGGGAGCATTGACATGCTGAAGGTAGGCATCATCCTGGGCAGCACCCGTCCCGGCCGCAACGGCGAGGCGGTGGCGCACTGGGCCCGCGATCTGGCGGTCAAACGAGGCGACGCCGAGTACGAGCTCGTCGATCTGAAGGACTACAACTTGGGCAACCTGGACGAGCCCGAGCACCCCTCCACGGGCAACTACCAGCACGAGCACACCAAGCGCTGGGCGGCCAAGGTCTCGTCCCTGGACGCGTTCCTGATCGTGACCCCCGAATACAACAACTCGTACCCCGGCGCACTCAAGAACGCCCTCGACTTCCTGTACACGGAATGGACCAACAAGGCGGCCGGGTTCGTCGGCTACGGCGTGGACGGCGCACCCCGGGCGATCTCGCACCTGCGGCACGTCCTGGGCCTGCTCAGCGTGGCCACCGTCTCTAACCAGGTCGGCCTGTCGATCAATACCGACTTCGCCGACGGCTTCCGGCCCGCCGCCGCCCACGAGGACCGGCTGAACCTCGTCCTCGACCAAGTCCTCGCCTGGGGTTCCGCCCTGCGTCCGCTCAGGGGGTGAGCCCCTTCGACCGGGCCATGGTCCCATCGGTGTTGACTGCGGCGGCGCCTGATGTCGTTCCTGTCCGGGCAACGACAGCGACCGCGTGCGGGTCGTCACGCCTTCCCGCTGAGCAAGACCGGTGGGAGATGTTCGAGCCGACTACGCGGGCGGCAGTGTTGTATTCGCTCCCGTCGCGGCAGAGGACGGCCATCAGTTCGACCTGCTGACGACCCGGGTGCCGGCGCCGCCCCAGGGCTCAGGAAGGTGCCCGCCCGCGGGGTGTGACATACCCATGGCGGCTACGAGGAGCGCTGATTCGGCTCGCCCCGGTCGTCCGGGGCGAGCCGCGCCCAGACGTCGGCGAGGCTGCGCAGGTGCTCGTCCTCGAGCCGGTCGAAGAAGAGCCTGCGCAGGTCGCCGTACTGCTGGCGCCAGGCCTTGCGCATGAGTGCCCTCCCGTCCTTGGTCAGGACCACCGTGAAGCCACGGCCGTCGTCGGCCGACCGATGCCTCTCGATCAGGCCGCGACGCTCGAGCCGGTCGGCGAGCCGGGTGAACCCGCCGGTGGACATCAGGCGCTGCTGGGCGAGCTCTGACATCCGCATGCCGTTGCGACCGGCCTCGCCCAGCAGTGCCAGCACGCTGTATTCGGCCATGCTCACGTTGAGCGGAGCGAGCCCGGCCTCGATCTCACGCCAGATTCGATCGTGAGTGAGCAGGAATCCCCGCCACGCCTGGTCTTCAAGCTCTCGCAGCTTGTCGGTCGCCATGAGCAGCACGGTATCGGCAGGTCAGCTCGAGAACCAACCGATGTGTCTGCCTGCACAGCAAGGCTCCGCGTCAGGCCCGACCGAGGACGCAGAACTCGTTGCCCTCCGGGTCGGCGAGAACGATCCACGGAACGTCGCCCTGGCCGACGTCGGCGGGCGTCGCGCCGAGGGTCTGCAGCCGGGCCACCTCCGCCTCTTGATCGTCAATGGGGTGCGGCAGCAGGTCGAGATGGACGCGGTTCCACACGGTCTTCGCGCCGGGCGTTGTGCGGCGGAACTCAAGATACGGCCCGACACCCTCGGCCGAGCGCAGCAGCGCGTGATCGTCGGTCACCTCATGCAGGGTCCAGTCCACCGCCTCGCCCCAGAACCGGGCCATGGCCCGTGGGTCCGCGCAGTCGACCACCACAGCGGCGATCGGCCCGGTATCCCGGTAGATCTCCCGAGGCTCCAGCACGCAGAACACATTGCCCTCCGGGTCGGCCAGAACCGTCCACGGGACGTCGCCCTGGCCCACGTCGGCGGGCGTCGCACCGAGCTCCTTCAGACGCGCGACCAACTCGGCCTGATGGGCCGCAGAGGTGGTGGCGAGCTCGAGGTGCACGCGGTACTTCACCGTTTCGGGGTCCGGGACGGTGACGACATCGATGTAGAAAGCGGAGGGGTCCGGCCAGGCGAAGCCCTCGGGCTCGAGGTTGGTCACGCCGGGTCCCTCGCTGGAAACACCCCAGCCGAGCACCTCCGCCCAGAACCGGCCGAGCGCCGAGTCATCCCGAGCTTTGAAATTCGCCTGAATAAGTCGCAGCGCCATGCCGCCCACCCTATGCCCAACGGATCAACCGGGATGAACCACGCACCTTCGGTTGGTAGACGGCTTCCTTCCGGCGGGCACGTACCGTGCAGGCATCACCGGGATACGCGAGGACTGTTGACAACCTCTTCGCGCACGAGAAGCTACAAAGTGCCTGCACAGGCAACTATTCGGCCTTGGGTGTTGACTCGATTCCGTACCTGAGCTCGCCCTAGAAGTCCCACAGGGCCCCCAGTCCCGAGCGAAGCATGTGGCGGTGGAGTCCGGCAGCATCTGGAATAATTGCTTGCGCAGACAGGTTGAGGGATGCGGATCAGCGGTCGGAGGCGCGCGGCGCCGCCGACCGCAGAAAGGAAACGACATGCCATTCGAGATCGGCATCATGACGTTCGGGGAGCTCACGGAGGACCCGTCCACCGGGAGCCTGCCGTCCCCGCGGCAGCGCGTCCGCGAGACGATCGAGCAGGCGCAGGTCGCCGACCAGGCAAGCCTGGACGTCTTCGGCGTGGGGGAGCACCACCGCACCGACTTCGTCGGATCAGCGCCGACCATCCTGCTGGCCGCCGCCGCGGAGAAGACCGAGAACATCAAGCTGACGAGCTCGGTCACCGTGCTCAGCTCGGAGGACCCCGTACGCGTCTGGGAACAGTTCGCCACGATCGACCTGCTGTCCGCCGGCCGCGCCGAGATCATCGCCGGCCGCGGCTCCTACACCGAGTCCTTCCCGCTGTTCGGGTACGACCTGAAGGACTACGCGGACCTGTTCCGCGAGAAGCTCGACCTGCTGCTCAAGATCCGCGACCAGAACCCGCTCACCTGGCAAGGTCGCTTCCGCCCGCCCCTGGTCGACGCCGACATCGCACCCCGCGCCGACGGCGACACCATCCCGATCTGGGTCGGGGTCGGCGGATCGCCCGCCTCGGCCATCAGCGTCGGCCACCTCGGCCTGCCCATGGCACTGGCCCTGCTGCTCGGCCCGATGACCTTCCACGAGGAGACCGTTCAGCTCTACCGAGCGGCCGCAGCGAAGGCCGGGCACGACGCGGACGCTCTGCCGATCAGCATGAACTCGCACGGGTTCGTCGGGCGGACCAGCCAGGGCGCGCGGGACACCATGTATCCCTACTTCGCCAAAGGCATGATGGAGAACAACCACCAGCGCGGCGTCGGCCTCCGGCTTCCCCGGGCCGCCTTCGACGCGCAGTCGTCGCCCGCGGCCGGACTGCTGGTCGGCAGCCCGCAGGAGCTCATCGACAAGCTGCTCACCTACCACGAGCTGTACGGCATCAACCGCGCCATCATCCAGATGGGCTTCGGCGGCATGCCGCACAAGGAGCACCTCGAGGCGATCGAACTGCTCGGCACAGAGGTGGCACCCGTCGTGCGCCGCGAGGTCGCACTGCGCGAGAAGAGCGTGGCATGACTGTCGTCCCGCAAGCAGGTAACGCAGATCCGGTCACGCCCCTGCGGGGCCCGACCCTGCGAGTCGTCGTCGTCAACGGCAGCCCCAGCGAGCCGTCCAAGACCATGGGGCTCGTCGACGTCGTCCTCGACACCCTGAAGAACGTGCTCCCCATCGAGGTGTCCCGGGTGGACGTGTACCGCTTGGGCGCGGGGTTCACCGGAGCGATCGAGCGCGACGACGTCACCTCCGAGGTCGAAGACTCGCTCCGGCTCGCCGAGGATGCCGATCTCCTCATCGCCGCCGCACCCGTGTTCCGAGGTACGTACCCCGGCATGTTCAAGCACTTCTTCGACCTCGTCGACCAGTACGCGCTCGCGAACAAGCCCGTCCTCCTTGCCGCGACGGGCGGAGGCGACCACCATGCGCTCGTCCTGGAGCATGCCATGCGGCCACTGTTCGCCTTCTTCCAGGCGTTGACGATCCCGGTCGCGTTCTTCGCATCCGCCGGAGACTTCGACGGCACGACACTGCTCAACCCTCGCATCTACGGACGCATCCAGGTCGGGCTCACTGACGTCGCAGACCTTCTCAGAGCTCGCGCGACGGGCTCTGGGGCAACACAGGACCACGGACCAGCGAACAGCCGGCCCCCGCACAAGCCACTTGCCCTCTCACCGAGCGCATCCAGCAGGCAGAAGCCCGAATCCGCGGGCTCCCATTCCCACCTCACCCCAACTCACTGACCCCTACTCTGCGACAGGGAGTATCCATGTCCACTGTGTTCGTGGCCGGCGCCACCGGCCGCCTGGGCCGTCTGGTCATCGACAGCCTGCGACGACGAGACGTGCAGGTCCGCGCTCTCGTCAGGCCCGGCAACGCCAAGGGCCGCCAAGCCTTCGACGACCCGGCCATCGAGGTCGTCGAAGGAGACATCCGCGATCCCGCCGACCGCCTCACCCGCGCCCTCCAGGGAGTCGACGTCGTTGTCTCCGCCGTCCAGGGGGGAGCCGAGGTCATCATCGACGGCCAGGTCAACCTGCTGCGTGCCGCCGAGAAGGCCGGGGTTCCGCGCTGGATCCCCTCGGACTTCTCCCTTGGTATAGACCGACTCGACTATGGTGACAACCACTTCGCCGACCTCCGCAAGAAGGCCGCCGAGGCCTACCGGTCCAGCACTGTGGCACCCACCTCAGTCCTCAACGGCGCCTTCCTCGAGATCCTGAACATGCCCTTCTACAACTGGGTCGACTGGGAGTCCGGCACCTTCAGCTACTGGGGTGACGGCGATCAACCCGTCGACTTCTCCACCTATTCCGACACCGCCGAGTGGACCGCCGAAGTAGCCCTCGACCCCTCGACCGCCGGACGCACCGTGCGAGTGGCCGGGGATGTGCTGACGCTGACGGAACTGCACCAGGCCATGGAGCGCGGCTCGAGGCGACGGCTCGAGCCACGGCAGCTCGGCGGCACCGACGACCTCAGCGCCGAGATCGAACGCCGCAAGGCGGTGGCCACCGACCCGTTCGAGTACCTCCTTCTGCAGTACACCTGGGCCATGGTCACGGGGAAGGGGAAGCTCGACCCGCTCGACAACCACCGCTACCCCGGCATTCAGCCGACCGGCGCCGAGGAGTACTTCCGGCAGGCCATGACGTGACCCGCGCAGGTCTTCCATGACAGGCACACGGACGCGCACCTTGTCGGCTACGAGGGCGACGACGCGGCTTCTTCCCCCCCGGCTCTCCACCATGGACATCCTTCCGGGGACAAGCCCCTGACCTCGAATGTCCGTCAAACCGGATCGAAACCGGATCAAGCCCACGGGTAGCGGCTGAAATGCGAGGATGTGTCAGTGATGAGCACGCTAGCGATCGAAGGCTATCGGTCGTTGCGCCAGCTGGTCCTGCCGCTCGCGCAGCTGAACGTCGTGACCGGCGCCAACGGCAGCGGCAAGTCCAGCCTTTACCGGGCGCTGCGGCTACTAGCCGACTCTTCCCGCAACGGCGCGGTGGCCGCGCTGGCCCGGCAGGGCGGCTTGCCATCTACTCTGTGGGCGGGTCCGGAGGTCATCGGCCGAGCCGTGCGCGAAGGTCGCTACCCGGTCCAGGGCACGGTCCGGTCGGGGCCGGTCAGCCTGCGGCTTGGGTTCGCGGGGGACGACTTCGGCTACGCCATGGACCTGGGACTGCCTTCCCCTACGGACGGCGGATCGGCCTTCCAACTGGACCCCGAGATCAAGGCCGAGGCCATCTGGAGCGGACCGGTGCTGCGCCCGGCGGCGGTGCTGGCCGAACGCGGCCGCGGCGCCGTACGCGTGCGCCAGGCCGACGGCGGCTGGTGGCGGGTGCCCGGCGCGATACAGCCCTTCGACAGCATGCTGAGCGAGATCGCCGACCCTCAGCGCACCCCCGAACTGCTGGCACTGCGCGAGCGTATCCGCACCTGGCGCTTCTACGACCAGCTCCGCACCGACGCGAACGCCCCGGCCCGCGCCTCTCAGATCGGGACTCGCACCTTCATCCTCGACCACGACGGTGCGGACCTAGCTGCGGCGCTGCAGACCATCAGGGAGATCGGCGACCACGACGCCCTGGTCACAGCCATCGATCATGCTTTTCCCGGCAGCCGCCTGGAGGTGGCAGGCGAGGCCGGCCGGTTCGAGCTGAGGCTGCACCAGCACGGCCTGCTGCGGCCGCTGCACGCCGCCGAGCTCTCGGACGGCACGCTGCGTTACCTGTTCTGGGTGGCCGCGCTGCTGACGCCACGCGCGCCGGCGCTCCTGGTGCTCAACGAGCCGGAGACCAGCCTGCACCCCGACCTGATCGCGCCGCTGGCCGACCTCGCCGCCGCCGCCTCCGCTCGTACCCAGATCATCGTGGTCACGCACAACCCCTCTCTGGTGGCCGCGCTCAGCGATCAGGAAGCGCGGACCATCGAGTTGGTCAAGGAGCACGGCCAGACCGCGGTCGCCGGCCAGGACTCGCTGGACGAGCCGCCATGGCACTGGCCCAAGCGCTGACCGGAGTGAACGGGGGAAGGCCCCCTCCACTGCCCACCGGATCGCCGTCGTCTCCCTCACCCACAACAGCAGCACGCGCTCGGCTATCATCAGCGGATAGAACAGCACAAGCTCGACGAGCAACCAATCGCCGATGTCAGCGCGGAGGGGCTGCCACAGGCGGGGGATCACCCGTGATGTCCGCCGTTCAGGCGGCGCAGCTCCTCCCGGGCGATTCTGGCGGCGAGCAACGGCACGAAATCCCTGACCGGCGCCTTCTCGAACATCTTCCAGGCGCGGTCGATCGCTTCGGTGATCTGTTCGGGCTTGCAGTCGTCGGCGAAAGCGCTGGTGAGCTGATCCGTCAGCCGTCCACACTGTCCACTTTTGTGCATCAAAGGTGATTAGAGGAGGTGTGCCGCACGGAGGGCTGGACCGAGAGCCTTGGGCGACCACGACGCCCTCCAACCCTTTTTGACCTGCTCCGGCCGGGAGTTACGGAGGTGTCGTAACCGCGTAACGGTTGAGGAACACCAGCTCCGGTCCTGGCCCGCTCTGACGTTCCTGCTGACCGCGGAGGGGGCGCTGTTCACCAGCGGCGGCTGCGAGATCGTGCGGCTGGCCGGCCCTCGCACGGCGCACCTGCACCTGACCACCCCGGTGCTCGACCGGCTGCGGGCCGCCCTGTGCGCGTGCACGCGTCTGGAAGCCGATGGCGGACGGGGATGGGCAACCATCGTGATGGAGACCTCTGTCGATCTCGACCTCGACCTCGACCTCGTTCTCGCCTTTCGACTCCGACACGCTGACCACGATGGCGGCGTGTCTGAAAGGGTTCTACCTGCACCAGGCGGCGTTCGGCGTCAACCGCGAACTCGGGCAACAGCTCAGCCTCTCCCGACTGCCGACGCGTGCCGACCGCGCTCAACTCGTCGTCCTCGCCCACGAATCCGGCCTGGTCGCCCCGCGCAACTCCTGACATCCACGGTCCGGGTCCAGGCCTGCCTGCCGATGATCCGCGCGGACACCATGGCGAACGCGGTGACCATCGCGATCGCGAAGGCGGAGCGCGATGGTCACCGCGGAGTTTTTCTGATCCGCGCACCGACGGTGTGATGTCCAAAGGCGACTCCACGCCTATCAGCGTGGCCGGCCAAGTCCACCGTCTATGTCTCGGTCTATGAGCTGGGTGCTACCAGTTCAGGCGTGCCAGATCGTACTGGGCGATCTGCTCGCCCAGCCGGATGCCTGCCTCGTCGGAGGTCCGGAAATGGAGGCCGGACCAGACGCGGGTGTTGATCACGTCCTCGGCGGTCTGCGCCCAGGAGGTGTAGGTGCGGACGAATCCTGGCGCGTCGGGTGAAGCAAGCGTCACCGGCCGGGCCGGAGCAGGCCCGAGCAGCCGGGTCATGACAGCGGCCGCCGCGCCGGCGTAGCCGTTGTGGCCGCTGGGGTATTCAGGATTGTCGGGTGCGGGGAAAAGCGACATCCAGTTCGCGTCCGGCTCGGTGCGGGGATTGCCGTCGGTGCCGGCCTGCCGGATCGCGGTGACTGGCCGCCAGGCGAGGTAGGCGTACTTGGCGTCGTACACCGCAATGTACGCATCCCCCGTCACCGCGTGGAAGGTCGCGAGCAGCCGGGCACTGTCGCGGATTGAGCGATTTGTGCCGTCGGTTAGGACCTGGCGCAGGATCTGCGTCCAGCTGGACAGGATCGCCGGCCGGTACAGCAGCGCGATGTTGGTCTGCCAGGGCGTGCGGACCGTGCTGTCGGCGCTGCCGTATGCCTTGGTCTCGGCGAAGTCGCGTGCGTACCGGGCGGAGGTGACAGATGGGGGAGGCTCGGGCCGGAAGCGATCGGAGCGGCCGAGGAGGAAGGTCTTGCCCTTGCCCTGGCCGGCCTGTGTTGCTGGGCCGAACGCGGGCGGCGTCGGCTGCCAGACCCCCGGAGCGGCAGGGGGCGCGGTGAACGGCTCGTTGACAGAGGCCGGGTCCAGACCGTCCCCTTCCCGTTCGGCCAGGACCTTGGCGGCGGCGACGCGGCCTGCCTCGACGCCCCGGGTCTTGGCGGGGCCTTCGGGAAGGCGGGCAAGGGTGGTGTTCAGCGCCGCGTCCAGCTCGTTCTTGCGTTGCGGAGCGATCGAGGCCAGCGAGTCGTGGACGGCCGAGGCAAGGGCGGCCTCGGCGTAGACGCCGTTTGCGTGCGAGCCGATCGCGCGGCCGGCGGCGGTCCAGCTGATGACCCACGTGCGGATGTTGGTGATCATGGTGGGGGCGGCCACTGACGCGTTGGTCTGGTCGAACCACTCCAGCACGGTGTTGGTTCCTGGTTCGGCACCGGCGTCGGGTCGAGCGGGTGCCGCTACGGCTGACACGAACAGTGCCGAGCCGAGCACGATCGATAACAGGCGTAGGGGAAGTCGGGTGATTCGGCTGGTCACGTGCCCTCCAAGGCGACGAATGACAGTCCACATTCCCGTAATCCGCGCAAGAGTCTAGGTAGTCCGTGAGACAGATCAACAAACAGCGGGATTCCGCTGGGTGGCGGTGACCTCTCTCGTACGCGACACGCGCCAGGCCGCGAGATGGGCGCTGTGCGGTGCACGATGAGGGAACACTGCGACCGAGCCGGCCATCGATTTCGCGGCGGGCGCTGCGCCGCGTACCTGTCAGGAGCGGGTGGGATCTGTCCGAGGCGTACCGCTGACATGCGCTAGAAGGGGGAGTTGACCTGCCGTTTCCGCGCAGGGTTGCGGCGAACATCTCGCCACGGAGTGCCTGGCTCACAACCTCGATAGACCGAGCCAGGCGAACCAGGCGGGGCCCTTCCTCGCGGTAGACAGCCAGCACCGTCTCGACAGCATCCGGGAAAGGCCGCGAAGGTCGACGGCGGCATGCCGGTAAGCGGCCCTGGCTCCCTCAACAGCCGCATTGGCGTAGCGGAGGGCCATCCGAGCCAGGGCAAGGGAATGACGTTTCAGCACCTCATACGCCCTGTACTCCGGCGGCACCGTATCGAGAAGCCAGGCCACCGCTCGACCTGGGATCTTTCTCAAGATCGCGATCGTCCCAGAATCGGCCAGGGACAGCGCGCCAAATATCGATGAAAGGTCTTTAGATGTGGCTTGAGGGAGTCCGGGGGATGAAGCAAGACGCCCAGGAAATGAGGCGAAATAAGCACAGCGCGCGATCTGATGAGAGCTGTCAGCGGGTCTGTGAGCGAGGACGACACAGTCCTCGACGCCGCTCGCAAGCTTCGGGATGTCCATATGGAGGCGCTTCCGGTG
Organism: Nonomuraea turcica; assembly: GCF_030718205.1. Lineage (GTDB taxonomy): Bacteria > Actinomycetota > Actinomycetes > Streptosporangiales > Streptosporangiaceae > Nonomuraea. The sequence goes on along the minus strand of NZ_JAUZQF010000045.1, from coordinate 17,967 downwards.
GCCCGGAGGGACGGTCAGCTTGAGGGTGTCCTACCGTGACGCGGCTCGGTCCGAGCTCATCGACCGCGGGGCCGATGTGGGGGCCCTGGGCCTGCTTGCCGACCGCGACCATCAGGTGCTCGTCGGCGCCTGGGCTTGCGCCCGGCAGGTCGGGGAGTGGAGCCACCAGGCGGCCCTGGCCATCCGCGCCCGCATCCCGCCAACGACACCTCAGCAACGTCAAGAAAGAAGGACACCACATGGACCTCAAACTCGAATTCATCGTGCTGCCCGTCTCCGACGTCGATCGGGCCAAGAGCTTCTACGAGGCTGCGGGATTCCGGTTGGACGTCGACCAAACTTTCAGTGAGGACTTCCGGCTCGTGCACTTCACGCCACCTGGCTCAGAGTGCTCGATCATGTTCGGCAAGGGCCTCACCTCCGCCGCCCCCGGCTCCGTCCAGGGCCTGTACCTCGTCGTCGACGACATCGAAAAGGCCCGTGCAGAGCTCGCCGGCCGCGGCGTCGAGGTGAGCGAGATCTTCCACGATGGTGGAGGGCTCCTCCACCATGGCCATGACGCCAACGGGGTCGTCCACCGTGGCCAGGGCCAGGAGCGGCTGGCCGGCCCGCACCCCGACCGTGCCTCCTACGCCTCCTACGTCACCTTCCGTGACCCGGACGGGAACGGCTGGGGGCTCCAGGAGGTGAAGCAGCGGGCCCCCGGACGGTGACAGCACGTTGATCACACCTCCACTCAGCTACTCAGGAGAGCGACCGATGGTTGCCAGCAACCTTGTTCTCATCGCTGGCGCCGGTGGCACGGGCCGCACGGTGCTGGACCAACTGCGCGCGCAGGACGTGCCGGTGCGCGCGATGGTCCGCCGCGACGGCGAGCGTGCGGCCGAGCTGCGTGCCCTCGGCGCGGAGGTCGTCGTCGGCGACCTGACCCGGCCGGAGAGTGTGGCGGCGGCGTTGGAGGGTGCGGGGCGGATGTACCTCTGGGATGACTTCGACGCATTCAGGCCCTCGTACAGCTATCCGGTAATATACTACTACGTGCGATTCAGGGGGGAAGTTGGGTTACCCCGGTTTACTACACCGAATACGCCCGCATCAGGACGGTGCAGTTGGCTTACTGTTATATGCGCGACAGCAGCATAGAATGAGATTCGAGGCTGAACTGGACAGAGCGGACTGTTCGATGATGGCTTTGAGGCGAACATTCAACGCTATACTGCGGTCCAGTATTTGAAAATCGCTCTTAAATGCTAGTTGCAGAAAGCTTTGGGCGGCGTACGCAACCACATCTTGGGCCGCCGTGAGAGGGCAGAGCTCTCGAAATTATGTGAGAGCGTCCTAGTCGCCCATCGCTAATTAGTTCCCTCGTCCCTGCTCGGGACGCCGCTCAGGCGGGAAAATGGGGGCGGGTCGCCCGCCGACGTCGGTTCGTCTATGGCGCGGGTGAGGCCGTTAATTAGTTTGATCGCTGGGAGCTGCTTCAGGGGCTCGGGCTCGACCAGTCCACCCCATGCCAGCGGCAGTACGACAAGTACAAGGCGATCCGGCCGGCATAGGTCTTCTCGGTGTTGAACACCCGGCCCGCCCCGCGCAGCCCCGCCAGATATGCGCACGCCTCGACATGCAACTCCAGGTCTTCATCGACCACTACCCACGACACCGACTCGTCGGCGGCCACCGCGATGCTCCTCGACGGGCCCGAGAAGTACGGGGAGAAAGGGGCGGTCGCGTCTCTGACCACGGCTTTCACGGGGACCTGGGCAACGCGGGGCGCCACGATGGCGTGCTCCGGAGGTGACCAGGTCGCGGTAGCGGCGATAGCGGTTCATCTCGCGGGCGCGCACGCTCGTGGAACTGCGCGGGCGTGCGGTCATGATCCTTTCCAGTTCGCCGGTGGTATGGCTGCGGGAAGTGCTTGGGGTCGGCCAGCATGCGGCCGACCAGCCAGACCATGGCGTCAACGAAGGAATCGACGTCTCCGGGCCAGGTGGTGATGTCGAGCATCCAGTCGCGGGCCGATGATGCGAAGCGCTCGTTGTTGGTGGGCATTGGTTCACTACTCCGTGGTACCGTGTAGCGGTACTCGGTACTACAAAGTACCAGGAGATCGAAGAGGACCCACGATGGACGACCTGACGGAGATGCTGAAGGGCACGCTTGAGGGCTGCGTGCTGGAAATCATCGGCAGCGAGGAGACCTACGGGTACGCCATCACGCGTCGGCTGAACGAACTCGGCTTCGCCGACGTCGTCGAGGGGACGGTTTACACCATTCTGCTGCGGCTGGAGAAGAACGGGCTCGTCCAGGTGACGAAACGACCGTCCGGGCTGGGCCCGCCGCGCAAGTTCTATGCGCTCAACGATGCGGGGCGCGAAGAACTCGCGACGTTCTGGGCGAAATGGGAGTACGTCACATCACGGATCGACAAGCTCAAGGAGGGCGGGAGATGAACTTCTGGGAGACCATTACAGGCAGCGATCTCACCAGGGAATGGAAGGCGTTCGAAGCTCGGGCCGAGGCATTGCCGGCCGACTACCGGGCGGCGTGGGAAGAGATCAAGGGTCATCTTTTTTTCTACGGGGACTTCACAGGTCGAAACCTGATGCCGATTCTCGACGGTGTTCTGGGGCTGCTCGAAGAGACGGCGTCCGATGGGCAGAGCATTCACGAGGTGCTGGGTGACGACATCGGGGGCTTCTGCGCGGCGCTGGCCGGCGGAGAAGGGGCTCGGAGCTATCGCGACCGGTGGCGCGAGCAGTTGAACAGGAATGTCGCAAGGAAATTGGGCCGGCTAGGAGGCTGACGTGGGCATCCAAGACATCATCGAGGGCAAGAGGCAGTGGCGGGCGCACATGGCGCGGGTCAAGGCGCTGCCGCCGGACTATCAGATCGTCTACAAGGAGATTCAGAGGTACTTCTTCAAGGTCGGGCCGGTCGGACTGACTGACGGGTCCCTGCTCTCAGGAATCGTCGATTTCTTCGGGGAGGGCGTCGCGACCGGCAAGGGAGTCCTGGAACTCATCGGCAACGATGTCGCTGCCTTCTGTGACGATCTGATCAAGGACTCGCGCACCTACGCGGACATCTATCAGGAGTCCATCAGCGGGAAAACCGGCACGGCCGAGAAGTAACACCCGTCGACCGGTGCTTGCCGCTGCGCGCGCCGAGTTGCGCCTGTCTCCCGCCGGAGCCGCTGGATCGTCGCGGTGTTAACCAACGGCAGGTCGCGGTGGTAGTCGCGGCGCGCCTCATCGTAGGCGGCGCGTTCACCACGCGACAGCGCCGGCAGCTCGTCAGCGGCGAGCGGCCGCGCCGCTCAGTACCACGGCCGGGAGGTGAGAGGCGCGCCGGCCCAGCGCCTGGGGCGTGCTCAGGACGTGGGACCCGGAGAGCAGCCGCCGACATTTCGCTCCTCAGCGGATGCTTGTTTGATGTGCCGTCAAGTTTGTGATCGTGCGAGGTCTACGGGGCGGTCGACCTGACGGGTGGTGGTCAAGGTGGTGGGCAGGCTGTCCGGCGCTTGACCTCAACTGTGGTTGAGGTCCCAGAATCGCTGACGGCGGGCGGCGCGGCCGGATGGGGCTGGTCGGGACGCGCCCGCATGTCCTGGCTATTTCCCATCCCAACCATGGAGATGTTTGTCATGACCAAAGTCGTCGTCGTTGGCGCCACCGGCAAACAGGGTGGCGCGGTTGCCGACCTGCTTTTGGAGCGCGGTCACGAGGTGGTGGCGTACGTGCGCTCGGGGGAGTCGCCGACCGCGAAGGCGCTGTCGGCTCAGGGGGCGCGGCTTGCCACCGGCGACCTCGCCGATCCCGGCGCGCTCCAGCGGGCCTGCGCGGGCGCCGACGCGATTTTCGGCTTGTCGGTGCCGTTCGGCGCGGGCGGGAAGGACGAAGAGGTCGCGCAGGGACGCCTGCTCGTCGACACCGCTGCTCGCCTCGACGTCCACCTGGTGTACTCCTCTGTGCGGGGCGGCGACCGGCTGGTGGCCACCAACGTCGACCACGCCGACAGCAAACAGCTCGTCGAGGCGTATTTGCGTGAGCGGCCGGTGCGCGCGACGGTGCTCGGCCCGGTGTACTTCATGGAGAATGTGCTCAACCTCGGCTTCAGCCGGCTCGGTGACGGCCTGCTCGCCAATCCGCTGACTCCCGGCAAGCCGCTCGACCAGGTCAGCGTCCTGGACATTGCAGGCATGGCCGTCCATGCCATGGAGAACCCCGGCGAGCTCATCGGCGAGCGGATCGACATCGCGTCCGATCGCGTCTCCGGGCAGGAGGCGGCCCGGATTCTGAGCGAGGTGCTCGGCAGGGAGATCCCCTACCAGCAGTTGCCGCTGGACATGGTGCGACAGTGGGCCGGCGAGGAGGTGGCCACGATGTTCGAGAGCTTTGAGAACAACACCGATTTCCTTGACATCGAGACTCTGCATGCCAGATACCCCGCCGTGCGCTGGCACAGCTACGCCGAATGGGCCAAGACGGTGGACTGGGACAGAATCCTCACGGGACAGGACGGCTAGATCAGCCCACGCCGGGCGCTGCCCGGGGCCGGGGCCGGGGCCCCGGACCGCCAGGCCGGGAAGGACACTTGGACGATTTCCAGCGGCCCGCAGATCGTAGTGTGGTCATAGGTCCTACGGGATGGCCTCGATGCGCTCGATGTGCTCCTCACCCCACTCCCCGAGCGGCGCCATCGCGGTGTTGAGCGAATGACCGAACTCGGTGAGCGAGTACTCCACCTTCGGCGGAACCTGGTGATACACCTCGCGATGCAGCAGCCCGGTGGCCTCCATCTCCCGCAGCTGCAGAATCAGCACCCGCTCGCTGACGCCGGGGACCGCGCGCCGCAACTCCCCGAAGCGCAAGGGACCATCCTGGAGCGCGAACAGGATCAGTCCCTTCCACTTGCCTCCCATGACGGCGATGGCAGCGTCGAGACCGCAGGTGAATGTCCGTTTCCTTGTCACCTTCATCAACCCATACTCACATTTTTGTCAGTACATGGCGAAAATGTCGGTACTTGAGAGAATGTCGGTGTTCCAGCCAGCATGGATCAGGCGCCGCGCCAAGACCAGGACGGTTCTGCGAGGCAGCACGCTCACCTCCTTATCTCTGTGGCTGGAGTATGTATATGACTGGGAAGAACGCGACACCGGTGACCGTCATCGGGCTGGGTTCGATGGGCAGGGCACTGGCCGAGGCCTTCACCAAGGCCGGGCACCCGACCACTGTCTGGAACAGGACCGCCGCCAAAGCCGCGCCCCTCATCGCCATGGGAGCCGAGCATGCGGAGGCCATCGAGGACGCGGTGGCGGCAAGTTCGCTGGTCATCACCTGCCTGACCACCTTCGATGACACCCGGCTGGCGCTGCGGCCGGCCGTCGCGTCGCTGCGTGGACAGGCCCTCGTCACCCTCAACAGCGGTTCCCCCGCCGACGCACGCGAGACGGCCGCCTGGGCCATCGGTCATGGCGCCCGATTCCTGGCCGGGGCGGTCAAGAACGTGCCCTCGGCCGTCGGGGCGCCGGACACCCTTCTGTACTACAGCGGCGACAAGACGGTCTTCGAGGAGTTCGAGCCGACCCTGAAGGTCCTGGGCGGCGACACCGTCCACCTTGGCGACGAGAGCGACCTCGCCGCCCTGTACGAGATGGCGGTGGGCGCCATGCTGCTGCCCGCACTCGTCGGCTTCTTCCAGGGCGCCGCCGCCGTCCAGGCGCGCGGGCTCGAGGCAGCCTCCATGGTGCGGTTCGCCGGCAAGTGGCTGGACATGATCAAGTCCCTGCTGCCGATCTATGCCAAGGAGATCGACAGCGGTGACTACACCAACGCCGCCTCCTCCGTGAACCTCTTCCTGGCCGGGGCAGCCCACGACGCGGACCTGGCCAAGGAGACGAACGTCGACACGACCTGGCTCACGCCCCTGCACGACCTGGTGAGGCGGGCGGCCGAGGCAGGCCACGGCGAGCACAACATCTCGGCCCTCACCGAGGTGCTCAGAAAACCGGCGTGACAACCATAGTCGGACGGGTCCGAGCCCGAACGAAGCGTCCACCATGGCCACGCCTGACGGACTGGCCCGGCACCGGCCGTGGACCGGCTCAACTCATCGGTAGGAGTCGATAAGCCGTGCGAGGTGCCGACCGGCGATCTCCAGGGGTGCCTCGCTCTGGGACACCTGCGCCGACAGCTCCGCGCCCTCCAATAGGTTGATCACGCTGTGGGCGAGGTCGTGTGCCAGGTCGTCGGCGAATCCGGCACGGCTGAGCTTGTCGCGGACCAGCGCGCGCCAGTTTTCGTAGGCGTCCTCTGCGGCCTGCTGGATCTCGGGCACCCGGCCCGCGCTCTCCAACGCCGTGGTGGTGACGGGACAGCCGTCCAGCCAGCCGGACTCGCGCAGCCCCTTCGCCAGGTCTCGAGTGCAGGTGACGATCGCCGCGGCCGGATCGTCCTCCCGGTCGAACGCCGCGCGCAAGAATTCCGCGAACTCTCGGTCCCCATGGCGGACCGCCTCGACCGCCAGCTCCCGCTTCCCGCCCGGGAAGAAGTGGTAGACCGAGCCCAGCGTGGCCTGGGCCTCCTGGGAGATCTGCTTGAGGCCCGTCGCCTCGTACCCCTGCCGCTGCATCAGGCGAGAGGTCGTCCGGACGATCCGCTCGCGGGTGCCGATCTCGTGCTGAGTTCGCATGGCTCTCATCGTACTGGGTAGAGCGTTCGTTCTAGTCGTGTGCTACCGTGTCGTCTAAATAGAGCGTTCGTTCTACCCGTGAGGAGATCGTGGATGAAGGCTGTGACGGTGATCGGGTTGGGCCCCATGGGGCAGGCCATGGCCGGGGCCTACCTCGACAGCGGCTACGAAGTGACCGTGTGGAACCGTACTTCTGCCAGGGCAGACGTACTGGTGGCGCGGGGCGCGAAGAGAGCGGAATCCGTCGAGGCGGCGCTCACCGCCAACGAACTGGTGGTGTTGAGCCTGACCGACTATGACGCGATGGATGCCATCCTGGCACAGGCCCCGCGTACCGCCCTGAGCGGACGTACCCTGGTCAACCTCACCTCCGACACCCCGGACAGGGCACGTCAGGCGGCCGCGTGGCTAGCCGAGCGCGAGGCCGTGCAGATCACCGGTGGCGTGCAGGTGCCGCCTCCAGGCATCGGTACGCCGGACGCCATGACCTACTACAGCGGCCCCAGGGACGCCGTCGAGGCGCACAGATCCGCCCTCGAGGTGCTGACCGGGATCGAATACCTCGGCGAGGACCAGGGACTGGCGGCGCTGTACTACCAGATCGGGATCGACATGTTCTGGACAGCGCTGGCAGGCTATCTGCACGGCCAGGCGGTGGCGGAGGCCAATGGCATCTCGGCGGAGGATTTCCTGCCGCACGCGGTCAAGACCATGGACCTTCGCTATTTCCTGGAGTTCTACGCGCCACGCATCACTGCGGGCAACCACGAGGGGGACGTCGACCGAATCTCCATGGGCGTGGCGAGCCTGGAACACGTGCTGCGCACCACACAAGCGTCCGGCGTGGATGGCGCACTTCCGGCCGCCGTCCTGAAGATCTTTCGCCAAGGCGTCACCGCCGGCCATGGCCAGAACAGCCTCACGAGCTTGGTCGGCGTGCTGAAGCGACGCTGAAGTATCACAAACGGTGCACCGCGCCGACGTGGCATGTGCCGGTTTCGGGGCTGTTACCTACCCAGCCGTGGTTCGGTTGTGGGACGCACGTCACCATCGGCGTCCAGGCCGGCCAGGAGCCGCAGGGCGTCCGCGGAGGGGCTGCCGGGGGCCGCCGAGAGCACCAGCAGCTCCATACCCGATTCATCCGGCAGCGCGAAGTTCTCCTGATGCAGTTCCAGTTCCCCGACCAGGGGGTGCCGGTAGGCCTTGCGCCCGTAGGTCCGCGCCCGCACGTCCGCGCGGGCCCATAGGCGCCGGAAGCGCTCGCTGCCCATCGCCAGCTCTCCTATCAACGAGGCCAGGCGCGGATCCTCGGGGTATTTGCCGGCCGCCAGGCGCAGGTGCCCGACCACGTCGCGGGTGCACTGATCCCAGTCGGCGTACAGGCCGCGCTCGGTCTCCTCCAGGAAGATGTGCCGGGCCGTGTTCAGGCCTCTCATGGGGCGGCCGTACAGCAGTTCGGCGAGGCGGTTACCGGCGGCGGCGTCGAGGCGGTGGTCGACGATGAGCGCGGGCACGTCGGTGATCAGGTCCAGGACCCGCGGCAGTTCCGGACGCAGCCGCCCGGTGGGCGACTTCGCCTTCCGGCGCCGCTGCCGGGCCAGCCGGTAGAGGTGCCCGCGTTCGGTGTCGTCGAGCCCGAGGACCCGCGCGAGTGCGTCGAGTACCTGCTCCGAGGGCTGCGTGGCGCGGCCCTGCTCGAGGCGCACGTAGTAATCGACGCTGACCCCGGACAGGTGCGCGACCTCTTCGCGGCGCAGCCCTTGGACCCGGCGGCGGCTGTCGACCGGGATGCCTGCCCCGGCCGGATCGACCCGGGAGCGGCGAGTGCGCAGGAAGCCCGCGAGATCGTCCATCGGCCAAGTATCTCGCGGGCGCCGGCGGTGAAGGTGGCCCTGCCGTTACCAGGAAGCCGGGTCCGACGGAAGTAGCGCCCCTGAACGGCGGCCGCCCGGGCGTGAAGGATCGAAGGCACCTGATCCAAAGGAGTTCGCATGAAGACGCTGATCGTCTATGCCCACCCGGAGCCGAGGTCGCTCAACGGCTCGTTGAAGGACCTGGCGGTGGCCACGCTGGAGAAGGCGGGGCACGACGTGCGGGTCAGTGACCTGTACGCGATGCGCTGGAAGGCGGTCGTGGACGCCGGCGACTTCGGCCCGTCCGCTTCGAGCCCGCTGAAGGTCGCCGCGGACTCGGGGCGGGCCTTCGACACCGGGACCCTCGTCTCGGACGTCCGCGCCGAGCAGGAGAAGCTGCTGTGGGCGGACGTGATCATCTTTCAGTTCCCGCTGTGGTGGTACACGATGCCGGCGATCCTCAAAGGCTGGGTTGACCGGGTCTTCACGTACAACTTCGCGTACGGTGTCGGCGAGCACAGCGACGTCAAGTACGGGGAGCGTTTCGGTGAGGGGACCCTCGTGGGCAGGCGGGCGCTGCTGTCGGTGACCGCCGGCGGTCCGGAGTCGCACTACGCTGGGCGCGGGATCAACGGCCCGATCGACGACCTGCTGTTCCCGATCCACCACGGGATCCTTTACTACCCGGGGATCGAGGTGCTGCCGCCGTTCGTGCTGTACGGCACGGACCGGACCACCGACGAGGACTTCCCGGACATCGCCAAGGCCTGGGAGCAGCGGCTGCTGACCTTGGAGTCGACCGAGCCGATCGCGTTCCGGCGGCAGAACTTCGGCGACTACGAGATCCCGTCGCTGCACCTGAAGGAGGGGCTGGAGCCCGCGGGCCGCTCGGGATTCGGGCTGCACGTGCGGCCTTAGGGCCGGAGGTCGTTGGAGAGGTTGATCCGGATCTCCGTGTTGCGGTATCCGGCGCGCCCGAACGCGGCCGCCATCGGCGCGTTGCCCACGTCGGTGGTGGCGGTGACGCGCGACTCTCCGTTGGCTGCGTGGATGCGGGTGATCTCGGCGAGCACCTCGTCCACGTAGCCGCGCCCCCGGAACTCCGGGACCACCCCGAGATACCCGACGTTCACGTTGTACGGCGTCGCCGAGGGGATCGCCATGCCCGCCACCTCACCCTCGTGCGTGTAGGCGATCCGCCACCACTCCCGCTTGCCCGGCGCCCTGAGATAGAAGTCCATCTCTTCGCGCGCGGTCGCGTCCACGCCCTTGGCCGCCAGGTTCGCCCGGGTCTGGGCGTCCAGGCTGCCCTCGGCGATTCTCGTGAACACCGCCAAGAACTCCTCGTCGGAGGCCTCGGCGAACCGCAGCACACCGGTCGCCGGGGGCACCCCGTCGGCGGGTGCCCACTCGAACTGCAGCCGCTCCACTTCCCGGGTGAGGCCGGCCGCGTGTGCTGCCGCCCGCCGCCATTCCACGGCCACCGAGATGGCCGGATCGTCGCGCCAGCCGCCGGCCGCCTTGATCGCGTACTGCACCGGCTGCGGGAATCCGGCCAGCGCGGCCCTGATCAGTTCGGCGGCGATGGCGGCGCGGTCACCCACTGCGGGATCCACGTCGAGGCAGTCGAGCGCGACCGGGTGCACGCTGTCCCTCGGCCCCCACCACAGCGCCCGTCCCACGACCCGGTCGTCAACCTCGGCGATCCAGGTCCATTCCGGCCGGTACATGTCCTCGGCCAGATCTGCGAGGTAACGCTCGGCGGGGATCCAGCCGACGGGCTCGGTCACGATCCACGCGGTCACGCGGTCGAGGTCGGCGGGGGCCGTGGGGCGATAGGAGATCACCCGAATAAACTAGCGAGCCTTTGGCATCATCTGAGCCGTGGCCACGGGAGGGCTCCGTGCATCCAAGGCCGTCTCGTCGGCGCCGGGTCGCCGCACTGAGCCGGCGACCGGGCTGGAGTCGCCGTTGGGTCTGACGCCCTGATGGCGGTTAACCGCCCGTGAGGTGGGTTCGGGCGGCCTTGAGGAAGGGCGTGAGCAGGTGGTTGTCATCGCCTGCGCGAGTGGCGAGGGCGACCTGGCTCGGCTCCACTCCCTCCAAGGGGATGCCGATGATGTCGGGGTGGAGGGTCTCGGCGCGCAGCCCGGCCGAGACGATGGCCACGGCCTGTCCGGCCGCGATGAGTTCGAACTTCTCCTCAGGAGCCTCGACGAGCGGGCCGTCCGGCGCGGGACGATCTGGTGCATCGGGCTCACGCTCACCGAGCACGCCCTGGTCGATCCGCATCTGGGCCGTATCGTCACGCCGAGCCTGTCCACGTACCTCATCCCGGTCAACGCCGACGTGCCCGACATGGACTTCAGCTTCATCGACCGTCCCGATCCCTCCAGCGACGCGCTGGGCGCCCGCGGTTTCGGCGAGGTTCCCTCGACAGGGCTGACCGCTGCGATCGGCAACGCCGTCTACCACGCCCTAGGGGAACGGATCCGCGACCTGCCCATCACTCAGGACAAGATCATCGGAGCACTCTCGTGACCAGAAATCTGCGGCCCCGTCGCTGACGGGCCGGGCGTGCCTGCCGACCGCATCGGCGCGCTGGAAAGGCGTGTGGTGTTGCGTACCGGCATCCCGTTCGCGGCGCGGCAGCCACAGCAGTGGGCGAAGGGTGTCCGGGTCCCGCGTTCCGGCGGCGCCCCCAGCCGATGCTGCAGTGGTTCGAGTCCCACATGGAGTCCTGATGACGCCACGCGTCGACCTATCGCTGGTCATCTGACAGCCCCGACGATCGCTTCGCGGTCGAGGACCCGTCGCGCGTAGCCGGCGGGGATCATGTGCTGCTGGACGTCGATGTGTCCGATCACGCTGGTGCCGGCCCTTCTTCCTGTTGATGGGGCAAGTCGGGGAGCCGCAGCAGCCGGTCGGCCTGCTGGAGGACAGCCTCCAGGTACTGGCGGGTGGCGGCGGGGTCGGCCGATGCGTCCGGGTCGATGAGCATGCGGTACATCGCCGCGCCCACGACCATGTCGATCACGGTGTCGAGGTCGGCGTCGGCGGCCAGCTGGCCGTCGCGACGGGCGCGTTCCAGCGCGGCGTGGATCAGGCGGCGGCGGGGCTGGATGTACTGTTCGCGGTAGGTGGCCAGCAGCGACGGCTGGGTGACGCTCGAGCCGATGAGCTGGGCGAGGATCGCCCGAAAGCGGGCGTCGCCGAGGGTGTGCGCCCAGGAGTCCACGAGTCGTTCGTTGACCGGCGGTGCCGCGGTGTCGGTGGTGGCCCAGATGTCGTTCTCGGGGGTGAGGGTGCGGGCCCGCTCGATCGCCTGGATGAGCAGTTCCTCCTTCGACGACCAGCGCCGGTAGACGGTCACCTTGGCCACGCCGGCGCGCTTGGCGATCTGCTCGATGTTGGCGCCCTCCAGGCCGCGCTCCACGAACAGCTCCAGCGCCGCCCTCATGATCGCGTCGTCGGCCTCGGGGTCGCGCGGCCTGCCCCGGGTACGCCGGCCGTTGGTCATCGGAATTCCACCCGTCCCAGTCCCGTGCCGGGCGCCGGCGGAACGAAGCGGGGAGAGTGCCCGGGCCGCAGCCGCCAGTCGGAGGTGAGGACGGCCTCCATATGCGCGCGCAGCTCCTGTAGCCCCTCCTTGCCGGGCGCCCCGGTGGAGAACGCGGAGGAGACCGAGCCGGACTGGTAGCGGGTGTTGTCGTGGGCGAACAGCGGCACGGTGCCGGGGTCGGAGGCCAGCAGGTGCTGGATACGCCGGGCCGCCTCGATCTGGTGGATCGTGTCGGCGCCGCCGATGGTCATCTGGCGGACCTGGCCTGTGGCCAGGTGGGGGAGCGTGTAGAGGGTGTCGCCCATGAACAGCACGCTGCCCGTGCCCAGGCGCAGCAGCACGCACATGTGGCCGGGCGAGTGGCCGGGCGTGGGCAGCAGGATCAGGCTGCCGTCGCCGAAGTAGTCCTGGCTGCCGGGGAAGGCGCCGAAGGCGCCGGAGTCGAAGGCGGGAAAGGAGAGGTGGTCCTTGACCAGGTCGAAGGAGTACGGGTAGAGCGTGCCGTGCTCCCAATCGCGGCGGTCCATCACCACCGTCGCCTGGGGCAGGTGGCGCAGCCCTCCCGCGTGGTCGTCGTGGACGTGGGTGAGGAACACGGTGGTGATCTCCTTGGCGTCGTAGCCGAGCCGGGCCAGGCGGACCCGCAGGTCCTGCTCGGGGGTCATCCGGTATTCGTCGCGCTGGGTCAGCAGGCGCGAGACCAGGTAATTGTGGTCGTAGTAGCCGTCGTGATCGTGGGCCTGTTCCCAGTTGACGCCGGTGTCGACCAGCAGGAGGCCGTGCCGGGGGTGGTCGATGAGGTAGGCGTAGACCGGCACCGCGATCTGCGCCTTGTCCAGCAGGGTGCGCAGGTAGCCGTTCGGCCCCTCCCAGCCGTCCAGACCGCCGTAAAACTGGCCGTAGGTAACGACGGTGTCGCCGGTGTGGATCGGGAACACCCGGACGGCGCCGTCGGCGATCCGCCGCCGCGCGCCCGGGGCCTGCGCGGCCGCCTGCCGCTCCTGCTCGCCCTGCGCCAACACCTCGCGGCGCCGCCGTTCCGCCCAGCCGACCGACAGCCCGCTCAGCACACCCAGCAGTAGCCCGGCACCGCCCGCCAGGAAGGCGCGCCTGGTCTGCCGGGCTCCCCGGCCGACCGCTGCCCGGCGCCCGCGCAGGAGGGCGGCCGCCGCCCAGGCCAGGCTTCCCGTAGCGGCCAGGGCGAGCAGCACCGGCAGGTCCGTGACGTAGTAGACGACCGCCAGGTAGAGCCCCAGCGTGGCCAGTCCGGCCGGAACCCCGAGGACCGCCAGCACCCGGCGTCGCGTGGACAGCCGGCCGAGCACGCCCGGCCACAGCAGCCCAGCCACCAGTGCGGCCAGCAGCAACCCATAGGCCGCCAGCAGCGGCGCCGACACGTCCTTCAACCGCAGGACGACCAGCCAGACGGCGCCGACCGCGAGGGCGGTGACGAGTAACCCGATCTTGCCCAGGATCTTCGGCATCCGGCCACCTCATTTCGTAAACGCATACGGATGCGTTTGCATAATAGGGCAAGTCGCGATCATCTCGCGCCGCAGTACCGGAACACCGAAGCGGGTGCACCGTCGTGTTCAGCGCCGACACCATGGCGGCCGCCTACGGCGCGCTCCAGCTCTCCGTCCTGCTCTCCTCACTCGATGTGCGAACAGATCCAGACACTATGGCTCACAGGTTATCTTGACTAAGGTTAATATCGCTCTAGTGCTATGTGTCTGGAGGCGTGATGGAGTTGAACTCGCTCAGGCAGTTCCTGGTGGTGGCGCGGCTGGAACACCTCAGCGGCGCGGCCGAGGAGCTTCGCGTCGCCCAGCCGTCGCTGAGCCGTACCATTGCCCGGCTGGAGAGCGAGCTGCGCACACCGCTGTTCGACCGGAGCGGCCGGCTGCGGCTGAATGACGCGGGCAAGCTCTTCCGCGATTACGTCGAACGCTCCCTGGGTGAGCTGGATGCGGGGCGGCGAGCCGTCGCCGAGGCCGTCAGCGAGGGTGTGGGCACCGTACGACTTGCGTCGGAGACCTTCCTCACGCTCACCGGGCCGCTGGCGGCCTTCAAACGAGCTCACCCGACCATCGAGATCGAACTCCGCTGGATGGCGGCCGAGGACATGGGCCGTCATCTGCGGGCCCAGGACGTCGACCTGTGCGTTGCCTCCCAGCCGATCCCCGCTGAGGGCCTGGAGGCGGTCCAACTGCTCGATGAGGCGGTCGGTGTAGCCACGCCGCTCGACCACCCGCTGGCCAGCCGTACGTCAGTGAGCATCGACGAGCTCACCGGCCAGCCCTTCGTCAGCGCCCGCAAAGGGCACTGGCAACGCCGCCTCCTGGACCGGCTCTTCGCCGCACGCGACCATACCCCGAAGATCGTCTGCGAGGTCGACGAGCCCAGCGCCATCGCGGCCCTGATCAGTGCGGGGCTCGGCATCGGTCTCGTCCCCGCCTTCGCCCGGAGCAGCTCCACGCGGGTCCCCGGCGCCTGGATCCCCGTCGACAGCTCTGACTGCCGACGCGCGGTCACCCTGTACTGGGGCGCCGGCAGCCACCCATCCACCGCCGCCCGCCTGATGCGCACCACGATCGCCAACTGGAACTGGATCACCGGCGAACCGCAGGAGAAGCGCTGAGGATGCGCTTCATGCGCCGTCGGTAGCCGCTTACGGGCTCGCAGCCGAGAGAGCAGCGTGTGGCGTCCGCAGGACTTCTCGCGGATGGCCAGGCCATGCACCAGCGCGTTGAGGCGCACGACGACGGCGAGCTCGTCATTGCCCACCGGCGCCGCGCCGAGTGTGATCAGCGCGGCCATCGCCTGATCGACGGTGACCTCAGGAGCATCTCGGTTGGGACGAGGTCATGGCAATCCTCCTGAGCTCGACGAGGCGCTGGACCAGAGTGGCGGTGTCCCGATCCCGCTCGGTCAAATCGCGGAATCGGGACACCACACCATCGGTGGATGGGGCCTTGCGGGCCGCCCGTCCGGGCCGGGTCACTTCTGGAGAACGGCCTGGAGCTCGAGGCTGATCGCCACCTTGTCACCGACCACGACGCCACCGGCCTCCATCGGGGTACTGATGTCAATGCCGAAGTCGTGCCGGTTGATCTCCGCGGTCGCGGAGAAGCCGGCCCGCTGTGCACCCCACTGGTCTGAGCCGAACCCGTTCACCTCGACGGCCAGCGGTACCTGCCGCGTGACGCCGTGCAACGTCAGCTCACCGTCGATGACCCAACCGTCGCCGGTCTGGCGGATGCCGGTCGAGCGGTAGCTCATCGTCGGGTACTTCTCGACCTCGAGATAGTCGGCGGTGCGAAGGTGGTTGTCACGTATTTCGCTGCCGGTGTTGATGGACGCGAGGTCGATCGTCGCGGCCACCGACGAGCCCAGCAGGTCCTGGCTCGTGACGATCGTGACGTCGTAGCCGGTGAACCGGCCACGCGTCTTGCTGATCATGAGATGACGGACAGTGAAGGCGATTTCGGAGTGCACCGGGTCGGCTTTCCAGGTGCCGACCAGATAGCCCGGGATCTCGAGGGTCGCGGGGACGGGGGTCATGGCTTCCTCCATGGATGGGGTGCCGTGGCGCAGGCGGGAGTGGGGTGGCGGGATCAGGGCTCGAGGTCGACAACGCCTTTGCCGCTGGAGATGTCGAGCGGCACCGAGACCTGGTCGTGCACGATCAACCATGTGCCGTCGATCTTCTGGAGGCAGTACGTGACCCTGACCCACATACCGCGCGTCGCCGTCCCGTTCTTCAGCGTGCCGCTGAGCCGAGCGAATGCGTGCCCGAACGCCACGTCATCGCCCACGGTGAGCGTCAGGTCGCGAACCTCATAAGTCACACGCTCGAAGAACGTGAACACGGGCGCCCAGTTCTTGAGCTTCGCCTCGATCCCCACATGCTGGAGCGGCGGCTCGACGTCGAAGGACACGATGTCCGTTGCGTAAAGCCGCTTCAGACCCTCGAGATCCTTGCTTTGGAGCCCTTCGACGATCTTGTCGACCAGCTGGCGGATCTTGGCTTCATCTACCTCGCGTTGCGTGGGCATCGCTATCCCGGCCCTTCCCCTTGCGGTGGAATCTTGGCTTCTCACACCTCCGACGCTATGGCTCTGCAGTTATCTTGTCCAAGATTAATATTGCTATGGCGTTATGCGCTGGGTGGCATGATGGAGCTGCAGCCGGGCCGCGAGGCGCTCAGCGAGGGGTTATGCCTTGCGGGTTATCTGTTCATGGCAAAACCGGTCTTGGAAGGCATAAGCGCCTGTCCTCTACGGTCGCAATGGCCCCCACACCACGCCACTGCACCAGGAAGGTCGCACCATGAGCGCTGCGGATCTGGCCCGACTCCAGTTCGCGGCCACCACCGGCATCCACTGGCTGTTCGTGATCCTCACGATGGGCCTGGTCCCCATCGTGGCGATCATGCACACCAGGGCCGCGTTCACCCGAGATCTGGCCAAAGCGGCCGTATGGGAGCGCATGACGCGCTTCTGGGGCCAGCTCTACCTCATCAACTACGCCGTCGGCATCGCCACCGGCATCGTCATGGAGTTCCAGTTCGGGCTCAGCTGGAGCGGGCTCAGCAAGTTCGCCGGCAACGTGTTCGGCGCCCCGCTAGCCCTGGAAACCCTCATCGCCTTCTTCGCCGAATCCACCTTCCTCGGCATGTGGATCTTCGGATGGGGGCGGCTGCGCCGCGGCGTGCACGTCACGCTGATCTGGCTGGTGGCCCTGACCGCCTACGCCTCCGGCTACTGGATCCTCGTCGCCAACGGCTTCATGCAACACCCGGTCGGCTACCAAGTACGCGACGGAGCCGCCTATCTCACCGACTTCGCCGCGCTGCTGACCAACCCGAGCGCGCTGATCGCGCTGGCCCACGTCACCCTGGCCGCGCTGACGACCGGCGGTGTGTTCGTCGCCGGCGTCAGCGCCTACCACTTCGCCCGCGCCACCAAGGAGACCGACCTGTTTCGCGGCTCGCTCCGCCTGGGGGTGTGGGTGGCCATGCCGGCCTCCTTCTTCGTCATCATCGTCGGCGACATGCAGTTCCCCCTGCTGCGCCGTACCCAGCCGATGAAAATCGCCGCCATGGACGACAGCGGCGTCGCCCAGGTGCAGGCCCGGCTCCTCCAGCAGTACGGACCGGGCGACTACACGCTTCCGGGCGAATGGCTGCGCGTCTCGATGGACGCCATGACGATCATCGGCAACACCATCTCTACCATCACCCTGATCGCCGTCATCCTGCTGTGGAAGGACTGGCTGGTGCGCTGGCGCCCCCTGGCCTGGCTGATGACCGCGATGATCCCCTTCCCGTTCATCGCCTCGGTGGGCGGCTGGGTCTTCCGCGAGGTGGGCCGCCAGCCGTGGCTGGTCTACGGCGAGCTGAAGGTCGCCGACGCCCTGTCCCACGTCAGTACGGCTGCGCTGGCCATCTCGTGCGCGACCTTCATCGTCATCTTCGTGGCGCTGGCGGTGACGAACTGGACGCTCATTACCCGCCTGGCCAGACGCGGCCCGGACGCCACCCAGCTCGGCGCGCCGCAGCCGCCGGCCGAAGACAAGCAAACGGTTCCGGCCTTCTGAGAGCGAGACGACCATGCAGACATTCTGGCTGGCCCTGCTCGGGCTGCTACTTTCCGGGTACTTCGTGCTGGGCGGCTACGACCTCGGCGTGCAGCTGCTGCACCCGTTCATGAAAGACCGCGACGCGGCTCTAGGCCGTGTTTCAAAAGGGTCTTTGAGGGCTTGCGGCGTGGCGGTCATCGATAAACGACGAGGCCTCCGGTAGTTGGTTCAACGACCAAGAAGAGCCAAGTACCGGAGACCTCGTGGCCAGCGTAG
>NZ_JAUZQF010000044.1 GCF_030718205.1 Nonomuraea turcica | reverse complement strand
CGAACCCGGAAGTTAAGCTTCCCCGCGCCGATGGTACTGCACTCGGGAGGGTGTGGGAGAGTAGGTCACCGCCGGACAATCTTTGATTGGGGAAAGCCCCGACGCACAACGCGTCGGGGCTTTTCTTGTTTGGACGACTATCCGCGGAGGGCGGTTGGTAGTCCAATGGGGGCATGTCCGCATCACCTGAGCCGTTAGGCACGATCAAGGTAGAGGTGCTGCCCGATCCCGGTTATCGGGGCACGCTCGGCCCGGCTGATCTACTGGAGAAGTTCGAGAACCGGGCCGGCGAGCTCGGCGCTTCGATCGGAGCGGTGGCCGAGCGCGTGCGCGCGGCCCTGGAGGAACGCCTGGTCCGGCAGGATACCGAGGCGTGGGCGCTGTCCGAGGTCAGTCTGGCGCTATCGATGAGCCTGGAAGCCGAGAGCGGCGTGGTGATCGCGAAGGCCAAGACCGGCGGCACGTTCCAGGTGTCGCTGAAATGGACCAGAGGCAAGACATGAGCCGCCCCGCGGTCGGGGCGGTGCTGACGCCAGAGCCGCGCGGCACAGCGTTCGCCGTCACCGACCGGTTGTTGCTGACCTGCTGGCACTGCCTGGCGGATCCCAGGGACCGTACCAGGCTGCGGAACGAGCGGGTGGTGGTGCGGTTGGCGCCGGATGTGCTGGTGGAGGGCGTTTACGCCGACCACGACCTGCGGCTGGATGTGGCGTTGCTGGAGCTCGATCCGGGGACGCCGCTGCCACCGGGCTGGCGGCCCGTTCCGCTGGGGCGGGACGCGGAGGCGGCGGGGGAGACGCGGGTGGTGGGGCTGGGGTGGCCGACGCACAATCCGTCCACCGTCGAGCCGCAGTCCTTGCCTGCCCGGGTCGCCGTGCGGCGGACGACGATCCATGACGGCATGCCGGTGATCCAGCTGTTCTCGGATGAGGTGGCGGCACGCATGCGGCCACGCGGGTTCAGCGGCGGGCCTGTGCTGGTAGACACCGTCGCGGGGCAGGTGGCGGTAGGCGTGATCTGCTGGATGCAGGAGGACGACGAAGACGAGGGGCGCGCGGTCGGGGGCACGGTTTACGCCGTTCCCGCCGTGGAGATCATCCAGCGCTGGCCCGAACTGGGGGCGGCGCTCGACGCGGCCGACGAGCTGGCCGGGGACGTCGGCGCGCCCGGGCGCGGGCAGATCGCGAACTTCATCGACACCCACTTACGCGGCAGCCAGGGCACGTTGCCGTTCGCCGGACGGGCCACCGAGCTGGACGCGCTCGACGCGTGGCTCGCCGATCCGGACGCGCCGCCGTACCACCTCGTCTGCGGTGAGGCGGGGGCCGGCAAGAGCACGCTGCTGGTGCGGTGGGCGACGGCGGTGGCGGCGGGCCAGCCGCGGGTGCGGCCGGTGTTCGTGCCGGTCAGCTTGCGTTACGAGGCCACCGGGGCCGGTGAGGTGTTCACGAACCTGCTGCATCGTGTCGCTCGCGTGCACGGGGTCGGCTACGACTACAACGCCGGCGAAGCGCGGGCCAGGGACGCGCTGGCGGCGTTGTTATCCCGGCCGGCACCCGACGGGGTGACGTTGCTCGTGATCGTGGACGCACTGGATGAGGCCGGCTGGGAGCCGGGACCGGCGGACTTTCCCCGGCGTCCGGGGCCGGGCGTGCGGATCGTGTTGTCCGCGCGGCACACCGCTCGCCGGCCCTCGGCCGAGGCGTGGGCGGAGGCGCTCAACCTGCCGGACACCACGGTCACGCGGCTCGGAGCGCTGTGCGCCGATGACGTGGCCGAGCTGCTGCGGCAGGTACGGCCACAGGATCCGGTCGACGAGATCGCCCCGGCGTTGTGGCGGCTCACTCGAGGAGATCCGGTGACGACCGGCCTCTACCTGCGTGATCTGGCGGATCGGCCGCTCGTTGATCTCGCGGCGCTGGAGCGGGCCGCTCCAGGGCTGGATGGATATTTCGCGATGTGGGAGGAGGAGCAGGAGCGGCAGTGGCGGGCCCGCGACGCCAAGCGGCTCAAGGACGGCAGACGGTTGCTCAACCTGCTCGCCGTGGCCGAGGGCCCGGTACGCCTGACCGAGCTCCGCAGCCTGGCTCCCCGCGTGGGCAAGGCGTTGGACGCCGACCGGCTCCGCCAGGCCGTCCGGCTGCTGGACCGGCTGGTGCTGCCCGGTCGCGAGCCCGACAGTTTCCTCATCGCGCACCCGCTCATCACCCGCATGTTGCGTAAACGGCTGGACGGCGACGGCGATCTCGCCGCGTACCGGGAGGCGTACGTCGCCTGGGGGCGCGAGGTCATGGCCGCTCTGCTGGCCCGGGAGCTGTCGCCGACCGCCGTGCCCACGTATCTGGCTCGCCATCTCGCGGCGCATCTGGTGCCCGACGAGGCGGGGGCGGGCGTGCCGATGCGGGAGGCGTTCGCGTTGACACACAGCCTGTGGCGGCGGGCCAGGGAGACCGGCTCGGACGAGCTGGACGGCTACCGCGCCGACGTGCGGCGGGTGGCGGCCCGGGCGCGTGCCGCGAACCAGCGGGCCTTCGAGGCGGGCGAGCGGCTGCCGTACCTGCCCGAGCAGATCCTGTGCGCGGCGGCCCTGGCCGGCGAGCGGGCGGCGCTGGGCACGGAGATGAGCCACCACCTCGCGGCCCAGCTCGTGCGGTACGGGATCTGGCCGCCGGGCCGGGCGCTGTCCCTGCTGGCCAGGGAGGTGTTCGACAGCACCAGAGCGCATGGCCTGCGGAGCCTGTCGCCATACCTCGACGAGGAACACCTGCCGGCGTTGCGGCAGATCCTGGAGAAGTCGGTGGACGCCTTCCCGGAGTATCTCGCCCCGGCGAGTGCCGCCTACGCGCGGCGGCTGCTGGAGCTGGGCCGGGTCGAGGACGCGCTGGCGGTCGCGGAATGGCTGCCCGACGACCACCGATATCGCGGGCTCGTGCACGTGTGGGTGGTGAGCGAGCTGGCGCCGTTGCTGCCCGCGCCGCTCGCCGAGCGGATCCTGATCGACGCGATGGACGCGGTCGGCGTCATGGACACCTTCGCGGCATGCCGGCTGACCAAACAGGTGCCGGTGGAGCTGGCCGAGTCCGCGGGGATCAGGGACAGGCTGGTCTCGGCGATGCAGTCACGCTTCGAGCCGGGGTGGCGGATCGGCGGAGAGGCGTTCGTGGCGGCGGCGCGGTGGTTGTCCCGCGACGTGGTGGACGCCGTGTTCCAGAATGTTCTCCTCGGCCCGGTCACGCTCGACCAGCAGTACGAGCTCATGCCGAGCCTCCACCACGACGGGGTGTTCAGCGTCCTGCCGGCGGAGCACGCCGCGCACGCGGCCGCACGGGTGGTCGCGGAGCTGGACTACACCAAGCGGGTGGTCTGCCTGATGCAGCTGCTTCCGCTGCTGGAGGGGGACGAGCGGGAGCGGTACGCCGAGGTGGCCTTCGAGCAGCCGGAGCTGCTGAGGCACCTGCAGATGGTGGAGCTCGACGTGGTGTGCCCTGCCCTGGCCGCGGCTGGATACGCCGGCAGGGCGCTGCGGGCCGTCGGGGCCGAGGACAAGGACCGTCTCTGGACGTGGCTGATGGCCATGTGGCGGTACTTGACCCGGGAGGAGACCGAGCTGGCGTTGAGCATCACCGTGCACGATGCGGAGGATTCCGTGCCGGACCGGCCTCCGCGCAAGTGGGCGCTGGCCAGGCTGGCCGCTTTCGGGCCGGAGGAGGCCGGGCGAGCGCTCGACCTGGTCTACGACCAGACGGACCGGCAAGGGCTGGCGCCGACGCTGGTGTGGCAGCTGGCCACGTATCTGCCCGAGGGGCCGCTCGAGCCCAACCAGCGGGCGTCGTACCGCGAGCCCTGGTGGGAGCGCTGTACCTATCCGGGGGCATGGCGTTCGTGGGAGAGCGGCGTCAGGCGATACCCCCATCGGGTGGGTCAGGTGCTCGGCGACGAGCCCCTGGACATGCTCTACGCGGCCGCCACCGACATGGACGAGGACGACGTCCCGCACCTGATGGCCCTGGCCGACGCCCAGCCCGATCCTTGGGTACGCCTCACGGTGCTGGCGGCGGGCACCCATCCGCCGCACCCCACAGTGATGGAGGCCATCATGGCCGGGCTGCGGCGGCTGCGTGACGAAGTCGCCGATGAGTCCGCCTACGACGGTTATCCGGCGCAGTGCCCGTGGCTGGTGCGCGGCATCGGCGACTGGACGCCGTTCTTCGTCCGGCTGCTGTCGCCGGCGGCGGCCGAGACCGTCAAGCCGCTGCTTTTCGAAGGGGGCTATCTCGATGGGGTGGCGCGCCTGCACCACTCTCCTTTCGGCAGCGACCACAAGCGGCTCGACGACTGGGCGCACGACGTACTGGCGCTCATGCCGATCCTGTCGGTGGCCGAGATCGACGCCCTGCTGGAACTCAGGGGAGGGGATCCCGGGATCAAGTCGGAGAGCACGCGCAAGGCGTTCGAGGCCGCCGCGGCGAGCGCCCTCGCGGGCTTGGGGGAAGTGGAGCGGGCCTACACGCTGGCGAGCTGGCTCGGGTGGCAGACGCAGCTGATCAGGTCGTCGGCCATGGCGGACATCCTTCCCCAACTTCCCACGGAAGGCCTGCTGGAGTGGGCAGCCGAGGTGCACCGGTACTTCGACGACGCCAAGGACCGGGGGCAGCTGTGGGCGGTGTTCCACGATCGGTGGGCGGAGCTGGGGCGGGAGGAGATGTGGCGGGCGGTCGATCGGTGGACCACCGAGCTGCCGCTCGACAGCCGCGGCGGCGTCATCGCCGACATCCTCTTCTACCGGTCGGCCATCGCCCAGTTGGGTGGGCACGCTGAGGCGGTCCGCATTCTTGATCTGCTGGGAGTGGCGCGCTAACCCCGTTCGAGCAAGGGCTCGATGCGGTACGGGATCTGGGTGGACAGGGCGATCGTGGTGTCCGTACGCTGCACGGCGGGCGAGGCCAGGACGCGGGCGATGACCTCCTGCAGATGATCGGTGCTTCTGGCGACCACCCGGCACAGCAGGTCGTGCTGGCCGCTCGTCCCGTGCACCTCCAGGATCTGCGGCACGGCACGCAGTGCCGCCACCGCCTCCTCCAGCCGGCCCTGGGCGATCTGCAGCCAGACGAACGCCAGGATCGGATGCCCGGCCGCGGCCGGCGACACCGTGGGCCCGAAGTCCTCGATCACCCCGCGTGCGGTCAGCTTCTCCACCCTGGCCTGCACCGTGCCCCTGGCCACGCCCAGGAGGCGGGCGAGCTCCGTCAGGCCGATGCGCGGGTTGGCCCGCATGGTCACGAGCAACCTGGTGTCCAGCTCGTCCATACCGGCCCCTTCCAGGACTGTGCGATTCGACCAGATTATGCGGCTATGGGAGTGCGAAAGTAAGCGTATCGCGCAGCAAAACTACGCGCTCTTGCCAGGAAAAGCGGAACTTGCTGTTATCTGGGCATGTTTGAGGAAGCGCAATACTTCGCCCCGGTCGCGGCCCAGGCCGACGGGTCGGTGGTGGTCGAGCTCTCGGCGTCGCATCCCGGGTTCGCCGACCCGGTCTACCGGGCGCGGCGTAACGCGATCGCGAAGCTCGCGGTCGACTATCGTCCAGGGACCCCCATTCCCGCGGCCCAGTACACCGAGCAGGAGCATGAGGTGTGGGCGATGGTCAGCAGGGAGCTGGCGGTCAAGCACGCCACATACGCCACGGCGGAGTATCTCGACGGCGTGGCCCGGCTGGGGCTGCCGGCCGAGCGCATCCCGCAGCTGGAGGAGGTCTCGCGGCTCCTGGAGCCGCTGACCGGGTTCCGGTATCTGCCGGCGGCGGGGCTGGTGCCGCTGCGGGACTTCTACGGGGTGCTCGCGGACGGGTTCTTCCACTCGACGCAGTACATCCGCCACCATTCGGTGCCCTTCTACACGCCGGAGCCGGACGTCGTCCACGAGGTGATCGGGCATGCCAACGCGCTCGCCAGCTCCCGCTACGCCGCCCTGTACCGCCTGGCCGGTCAGGCGGCGCGGCGGGTCGAGGGGGAGGAGGCGCTGGAGTTCGTGTCGAAGGTGTTCTGGTTCACGCTGGAGTTCGGGGTGATGGAGGAGCGGGGCGAGCTCCGGGCGTACGGGGCGGGGATTCTGTCGTCGTACGGGGAGATCGAGGAGTTCCGCGCCATGGACATCAGGCCGCTGGATCTGGCGGCCATGGGCACGACGCACTACGACATCACGAAATATCAGGACGTGCTGTTCCGGGCCGACTCCTTGGAGCACCTGGAAGACGTCGTGGGTGGCTTCTGGGACACCTGTGACGACGACTCGATCGCGAAACTGCTCGCCGCCGTCTAGCGGCGCATCGCGCTTCTTCGTGATAATGCCCGGGTGATCAGGGGCCGGCGGCAGGCGTCAGCACGGGTGGTGCTCGCGCTCGCCCTGGTCCTGTCACTGGTCACGGCGCCCGTGGAGCCACGTCCCGAACGGCCCAGAGGTCCCGTGTGGGCGGTGCCCGTGGCCCGGGAGGCGAGCCTGGCGTGGCTCGAGAGCATTGCGGCCGAGGAGGCCGTGGGGCCGATCCCGGCCAAACAGATCACCAAACGGCTCGACCGCTATCTGGCCGGCCGCCCTGGGCCGGTCACCGCCATGGTCAAGGACCTGGCGACCGGGCGGCTCTACCGTTACCACCCAGGCGAGCGGCTGATCACCGCGAGCAGCGCCAAGGTCCAGATCCTCATGGCGTTGCTGCTGAAGACGCCGTGGAAGAAGGTGCCCGAGGCGGTCAGGCGGGACGCCGAGCTGATGATCCACTACAGCGACAACCACGCCGCCGACCGGCTCTGGTTACGCATCGGCGGGGCGTCCGGATTCACCAAGGCCGGGCGGCGATTCGGGCTGAAACACACGCAGGGCGTCCCCGGTGACTGCCTCGACCTGTATTGCTGGGGCATCACCCGGACGTCGGTGGACGACCAGATCCGGCTCATGAGCGCCCTGGTGTCCGGCAAGAGCCCGCTCAAAGGCGCGGAGCGCGAGCGGGTGCTCGGGCTCATGGGCAAGGTCGTCGACGGCCAGGACTGGGGCATCAGCGCCGCCGCGTGCCGGGGCGAGCGGGTAGCGCTGAAGAACGGCTGGCTCAAGCGCGTCTCGACCAAGCGCTGGGCCGTGATCAGCGTGGGCCTGATCAGGGGCGACGGCCACGACTACGCCGTGGCCGTGCTCACCGAGGGCAGCTCCGACGTCGGGTACGGGATCGCGACGGTCGAAGGCGTCGCCAAAAGGATCATGCAGGACTTCCGGTCATGCCCGGAGTGACCAGCCGGTAGCCCACGCCGCGCACGGTCTGGATGAGCTGGTCGTCCTCGTCGCCCAGCCGTGCCCGCAGCCGCTTGACGTGCACGGCGATCGTGTTCGTCGAGGTGGTGGCGGCGGTGTGCCACACGTTGCGCATGATCTGCTCGCGGGTGACCGTGCGGTCGGCGTTGCGCATGAGGTATTGCAGCAGCTCGAACTCCCGCAGCGGCAGGTGCACGGCCCGCCCGCCCACGCGTACCTGGTAGGCCTGCACGTCCAGCTCGACCCCGCCCACGATCAGCACCTTGCGCGACTCGGGCGAGGACGCCTGGATGAACGGCAGCAGCTCAAGCACCCGATAAGGCCGGGCCACGCAGGCGGCCGCGCCGGCCGCGAGAGCGCGCACAGCCTGCTCGGCGTGCCCCTCGCCGACGCCGAGCAGCACCGGTACGGCTCGCGCGAGCCGTACCGCGCGCACGAACTCGACCGCGTCGATGACCGGGAGCGTGGCCGAGACGAGCACCACGTCCGGCTGCAGGGCTCCCGCCTGCAGCAGCCCCTGAGCGCCGTCAGGCGCGCCGGTGACGGCCACGCCCTCGCGTTCGAGGGCGGTGGCCAGTGCCTCGACCACGGCGCTGTCGGGGTCGGCGATGAGCAGTACGGGCTTGGTCCTCGTGTCCCCGTGCATCGTGGATGCCGCCTGCTGCTGGGTCATCAGCCGAAGCGTCCCGTGATGTAGTCCTCGGTGCGCTTGTCGGATGGGTTGGTGAAGATGCGGCTGGTCTCGTCGTACTCCACGAGGCGGCCGTGCCGCACGCCCTTGTCGTCGACCTCGGCGGTGAAGAACGCGGTGCGGTGGGAGACGCGAGCGGCCTGCTGCATGTTGTGCGTGACGATCACGATCGTGTAATCGCGCGCCAACTCCTGCATCAGGTCTTCGATCTTGGTGGTGGCGATCGGGTCGAGGGCCGAGCACGGCTCGTCCATGAGGATGACCTCGGGGCTGACCGCGATGGCCCGCGCGATGCACAGGCGCTGCTGCTGACCGCCGGACAGGGACAGGGCGTTCTGCTTGAGCTTGTCCTTGACCTCGTCCCACAGGGCCGCCCGGGTGAGCGCCTGCTCGACCAGGTCGTCCATCTTGCCCTTCGTGCCGTTGACGCGGGGGCCGTAGGCGATGTTGTCGTAAATCGACTTGGGGAAGGGGTTGGGCTTCTGGAAGACCATGCCGATCCGGCGGCGTACCTCGATGGGGTCCACGTGGTCGCCGTAGAGGTCCTCACCGTGGTAGAGGATCTTGCCGGCCGGGCGGGCGCCGGGGATGAGGTCGTTCATCCGGTTGAAGCACCGCAGCACCGTGCTCTTGCCGCAACCGGAGGGGCCGATCATGGCGGTGATCTCGCGATTGCCGATCAGCATGTCGACCTCGCGCACGGCCTCGTAGTCGCCGTAGAAAACGCTGAGGTCGGAGACGGTGAAGACCGGATCCAGGGCCTCGAGGTTTCGGGGGGCCTCGGGGCCACGGACGGTGACGTTCGCCATGGGGGTTCCTATCTCACTCATATCTTCCTTCACCAGCGCTTCTGATAGCGGTTGCGGAGCCAGATCGCCACCGAGTTCATCAGCAGCAGGATCAGCAGCAGGATCACGATCGCGGCGGCGGCCAGGATGTGGAATCCCTCACGCGACTGGGAGATCCAGTTGAAGATCTGGATCGGGAGGACGGTGTAGCTGGCGAAGATGCCGTCCGGGTTGAAGCGGATGAAGGACACCGCACCCAGCATGATCAGGGGAGCGGCCTCGCCGATGGCCCGGGAGAGGGCCAAGATCGAGCCGGTCGCGATGCCGGGGATCGACGCGGGCAACACCTGTCGGTAGATCGTCTGCCACTGCGTGGCGCCCAGTGCCAGCGACCCCTCCCGGATGGACGGCGGCACCGCCCGGATCGCCTCACGCGAGGCGATGATCACGATGGGGAGCACCAGCAGGCCGAGGGTGATCGACGCGGTGATCACGCTGAAGCCGAGGCCGATCGTCCGGGCGATGATGCCCAGGCCGAGGATGCCGTAGACGATCGACGGGATGGCGGCGAGGTTCTGGATGTTGAGCTCGATGACGCGGTTGTACCAGCGGGTACGGTCCGCGTACTCCTCCAGGTAGATCGCCGCGGCGATGCCCGTCGGAATCGTCATGACCGCGGTCAGCGAGATGACCCAGAGCGTGCCCGTGATGGCGGACTGGGCGCCGGCGATCTCCGGATTGCGGATCGACGGCATGTTCTCCCAGAGCCGGGCGTCGATCCGCGGCCAGCCCTCCACCAGGACGAAGGTGAGGAGGGCGACCAGGAAGATAAGCGCCAGCGCCAGGCTGGCGAGCAGGAGCATCCGGAACAAGATTTCCTTGACCGGGCGCCCCTGGCTCGCCAGTTGCACGGCGGAGCGCGGCGTCGAGAGAACTGCCATTACTCGTACACCTCACGATATTTCCGCACCAAGCGGGCGCTGACGTAGTTCATGACGAACGTCATCACGAAGAGCAGGGCGCCGACCGCGAAAATGGTGTTGTAGTCGACCGTGCCCACCGGCACGTCGCCCGAACCTGCCGCGGCGATGAACGCGGCCATGGTCTGCATCGCGACGCCCAGGTCGAGGGTGAAGTTGGGCTGACCGCCGCCGGCGATGTAGACGATCATCGTCTCACCCGCGCCCCGCGAGATCGCCAGGATGACGGCCGCGACGATGCCGGAGAAGGCCGCGGGCAGCACCACGCGGAGCGAGGTGACCATCCTGGAGGCGCCGAGGGCGAAGGAGCCCTCGCGCAGGCTGTTCGGCACCGACGTCATCGCGTCCTCCGACAGCGACGCCACGATCGGAATGATCATGAAGCCGACCACGAGACCCGCGCTCAGGGCGTTGAAGATCTCGATCTCGAACCACAGGATGTTCCGCAGCAGCGGGGTGACGAAGCTCAGCGCGAAGAACCCGAAGACCACGGTCGGGATGCCCGCCAGCACCTCGAGAACCGGCTTGAAGATTTTCCTGACGCGTGGCTTGGCGTATTCGGACAGGTAGATCGCGGCGGCCAGGCCGAGTGGGACGGCGACGACGATCGCGATGCCGGTCGTGATGAGGGTCGCGCTGACCAGTGGCAGCACGCCGTAGCTCGGGGGTTCGAACAGCGGTCCCCAGTTGGTGGAGGTGAAGAACTCCACCACGCTGATTTCCCCGAAGAACCTGATCGTGGGCTCCAGGAGGGAGAACACGATGCCGACCGTGGTGGCGATGGAGACCAGGGCGGCCAGCAGGAGGGTCGCCTTGATGGCCATCTCGCCATAACGCGGGCGCGACCGCGCCAGGGACTGGGGAGTCCCCGGCACGGTCGCGGAGTCGCGAACCGCCATCAGCTGCTCTTCAGCGTCGACAGGTCGGCCTTGAGCTTGCTCTCCTGCTCCGTGTTGAGCGGGATGAACTTCGCGTCCGTCGCGATCTTGTTGATGTTGGCCACGTAGTAGTCGAGGAAGGCCGCGACCTCCGGCCGCTTGACAGCGGCGGTGGACGGGTAGATGAACAGCGGCCTGGCCAGCGGCTTGTAGGTGCCGTTCTGCGCCGTCTCGACGCTCGGCGCGACACAGCCATCGCCGCCGTCGACCTCAACGGCCTTCAGCTTGGCGGCGTTCTCCTCGAAGTAGGTGTAGCCGAAGTAGCCGAGGCCGCCCTTGCTGCCCTCGACGCCCTGGACGGTGACGTTGTCGTCCTCGCTGGGGCTGTAGTCCTTGCGGCTCGCGCCCTCTTCACCGTTGATCTCGTCGGTGAAGTAGTCGAAGGTGCCGGAGTCGGTGCCCGGGCCGAAGAGCTTCAGCGGCTCGTTCGGGAACTTGGGGTCGACCTGGTTCCAGCTGGTGATCTTCTTCTCCGCGCCCGGCTCCCACATCTTCTTGAGCTGGTCGACGGTGAGGCAGGTGGCCCAGGTGTTTTCCTTGTTCACCACGATGGTCAGCGCGTCGGTCGCCACGGTGAGCTCGGTGTACTTGATGCTCTTGGCGTCGCAGGCGGCCTTCTCCTCGTCCTTGATCGGACGGGAGGCGTCGGAGATGTCGGTCTCGCCGTTGCAGAACTTCTCGAAACCGCCACCGGTGCCGGAGGTGCCCACGGTCACGTTGACCTTGGCCTGCTCCTCGCTGAAGAACTCAGCGGCGGCGCTGGTCAGCGGGGCGACCGTGCTGGAGCCGTCAACCTTGACCTGCCCGGCCAGCTCGGCGGGGGCGCCCTGGCTGGCAGGGGCGGAAGCTGTGCCCTCCCCGGCGGGCGGAGTGGTGTTGGTGCCGCCACAGGCGGCCGAAAGGCCCACAACGATGGCGGCCGTCGCCACCGCGCTGAGGCGGCGCTGTCCACGGGTCACGGTATTTCCTCGTCCCTAGTGAGATCTTTACTTCGACACCTCCGATAACACCGGGTGAAAGTGAACAGCAGTAGAACGACCCGTGACCGAGGTACAAAGAGGTGTTCCTGGTCGTATGAATACCGCGTAAGGGCGATCCTAGAGAGATGAGCTATCGCGTATGTGTGGTGTGCATGGGGAATATCTGCAGGTCACCGATGGCGGAGGTGGTGCTGCGCAAGGCCCTCGCCGATCGGGGGCTGGCCGATCGCGTCGTCGTGGAGAGCGCGGGGACCGGCGGCTGGCACGAGGGAGACCCCATGGATGAGCGAGCGCTGCACATCCTGTCCGACCACGGTTACGACGGCTCCACGCACCGGGCCAGGAAGTTCACCAAGGACTGGTACGACAGGTATGACCTGGTCCTGGCCATGGATCTGGACAATCTTGCCAATCTGCGGCGGATGGCGCCCGCCGGCGTGGAGGTGCGTCTGTTCCGCTCGTTCGACCCCGCGGCACCGCCTGGTGCCGAAGTGCCCGACCCCTACTACGGGGGGCGCGAGGGGTTCGAGGAGGTCCTCGCGCTGGTCGAGTCGGCCGCCGAGGGCCTGGCGGAGCACATTGCCGATGAGATCGACTGAGGACCTGGGCTCATCCCACGGTTGGCGCCTGCAGCGGGGCGTGCTCGACGACGGGCGGCAGGTGTTCGCGAAGACCGGCGTTGTTTCCGAAATGTTCACTTCGGAGGCGGCCGGGCTGAGGTGGCTCGGCGAGGCGATCGCGGTTCCCGAGGTGATCGAGGTCGGTCCCGACCGGCTCGTGTTGTCGTGGGTGGAGCAGGAACGCCCGACCATGGCGGCGGCCGAGCGGTTCGGGCGGGAGCTGGCCCGGCTGCATCGCTCGGGGGCCTCGGGCTTCGGGGCGCCGTGGCCCGGGTTCATCGCCGAGTTGCCGATGGACAACGCGCCGTGTGACGACTGGCCGGCGTTCTATGCCGAGCGGCGGGTCCTGCCCTTCCTACGTCAGGCGCACTTACCCGCCTCGGACGTGGCCGCCGTCGAGCGGGCCGTGGAGCGCTTCGCCGAGGTTGCTGGGCCGCCCGAGCCGCCTTCGCGGATCCATGGGGATCTGTGGAGCGGGAACGTGCTGTGGTCCGGCGGGTCCGCTGTGCTGGTCGATCCCGCCGCGCATGGAGGGCATCGGGAGACGGATCTGGCCATGATGGCGTTGTTCGGGCTGCCGTACCTGGATCGGGTGCTGGGGGCGTACCAGGAGGAATGGCCTCCGGCGGACGGCTGGAGGGAGCGGGTGCCGCTGCACCAGTTGCATCCGCTGCTCGTGCACGTGGTGCTGTTCGGCGGGTCCTACCGGGACAGCCTGATGGAGGCAGTACGGCGGGTGCTGGCTCTCTGACGATCAAGGATGAACGGCACCTGAACGCCGCCCCCGAGCAGGTGTTGTCATCGCGTGGTGCGGTTGAGGCGGTGGATGACCTCGTCGTGCAGGACGCCGTTGGTGCAGACCAGGCTGCCACCCTCGAGACCCCGCACCCCGGCGACGTCCGTCCAGACCCCGCCGGCCTCCTCGACGATCACCGTGAGCGCCGCCATGTCCCACGGCGACAACTCGGGCTCCGCGGACAGGTCCACCGAGCCCTCGGCGACCATCATGTGCGACCAGAAGTCGCCGTACGCCCTGGTCCGCCAGCAGGCGCGGCCGAGGTCGAGGAAGTTGTCGAGCTTGCCGGTCTTCTCCCATCCCCCGAAGCTCGAGTACGAGAACGACGCGTCGTCCAGGTCGGACACCGAGGAGACCCGCATCCTGGACGCCTTCGTCAGGCTCTTGCCGGTCCACGCCCCGCCCTCGGCCGCAGCCCACCAGCGCCGCCCGAGCGCCGGAGCGGAGACCAGGCCGACCACGACCTTGCCGTACTCCATGAGCGCGATCAGCGTCGCCCACACGGGCACGCCGCGTACGTAGTTCTTGGTGCCGTCGATGGGGTCGATGATCCACGACCGGGCGCCCCACCCGGTCTTGCCGAACTCCTCGCCCACGACCGCGTCACGCGGCCTGGCCCGGCGCAGCGTGCCGCGGATCGCCTCCTCCACGGCGCGGTCGGCGTCGCTGACCGGCGTGAGATCTGGCTTGGTGTCGACCTTGAGGTCGACAGCCTTGAACCGCCGCATGGTCATGTCGTCGGCGGCGTCCGCCATGACATGCGCGAGGCGTAGATCATCGGAATAACCCTGCACGATCGCCCACGCTACCTTGTCGGGTATAGAGAACATCAGTCACAGACGGCGCTTTTCTGGTAACTCCTCTTTCTATTACTTGCCAGTAACATGTCCATCATGTCGCACGATGTCGGCGCTTTGCTGCTCCAGACCGTCCCTTTTGCCCGCACCCTGGGCATCACCTTCGACTCCGTGGGGGACGGCCAGGCCGTTTCCCGTCTGCCCGATCGTCCGGATTTGCACAATCACGTGGCGGGCCCGCATGCCGGAGCGCTGTTCACACTGGCCGAGTCCGCGTCGGGAGCCGCGATGCTGTCCGTGCTGGGTGATCAGCTGGAGCGGGCGGTTCCGCTGGCCACGTCGGCGACGATCGAGTACCGGAAGCTCGCCAAGGGCGAGGTTTATGCCGAGGCCCGGCTGCTGGCGACCAGGGATGAGGTGGTCGCCCGGCTGGACGCGGGGGAGCGGCCGGTGTTCGACGTGGCCGTCGACATCAAGAACGCCGACGGCGCCTTGGTGTCCACCCTCACCGTCACCTGGACCCTCCGCCCCAACACCTGAACCCCCGGCTCTCGGCGATCCGGGTCACGCGGTCACGGCACAAGCCGGGGCCGCGCAGCTCAGGTTCGGCGGTTCGTCGTCAGGGAGCATCTCGTCCCGTCATTCGTCGATGCGACGCTTCCCGCGTCTGTTGCACCGCCCAGCGAGCCAGCCGGCCCGTGATGCGCCGCCTCCTCCGGGCGGGGACTTGCGCCGAGGTGGAAGGGGCGGTGCGGCATTTCGCCCCGAACCTCCTCCGGAGGGCTTGTGCCGAGGTGGTAGGTGCGGTGCGGCATTTCGCCCCGAACTTCCTCCGGAGGGCTTGTGCCGAGGTGGTAGGTGCGGTGCGGCATTTCGCCCCGAACTTCCTCCGGAGGGCTTGTGCCGAGGTGGTAGGTGCGGTGCAACATTCCGCCCCTTCCGGGCCTACTTCAGGGAGGGACTTGCGCGGAGGTGGAAGGGGTGGTGCGGCATTCCACCCCTTCCGGGCCTACTCCGGAGGGCTTGCGCTGAGGTGGAAGGGGTGGTGCGGCATTTCGCCCTGGGCCTCCTCCGCAGGGGTCTGTGCCGAAGTGCGGTGGGCGGGGGATGCGGCCAGTCGGGGTGGCGTGTGGAGACGAGGTCAAGTGCTTGGGGGCTCGTCCAGGGTGCCCTCACGGCTGGACAGGAGGCGGCGGAGGGACTCCAGGCGGGTGGGGTCGGCGTTGCCCGCAGCCGCCCAGGCGTCCAGCGCGCAGCCGTCGCCCAGGTGCGTGCACCCCTTGGGACAGGTGACCGTGCCCTCCACCAGGTCAGGGAACGCGGCCAGGACCGTTTCCACCGACACATGAGCCAGGCCGAAGCTGCGGACCCCGGGCGTGTCGATGATCCAGCCGCCGTCCGGCAGCTCCAGGGCCACGGCGGAGGTGGAGGTGTGGCGGCCGCGGCCGGTCACCGCGTTGACCTGGGAGACGGCCCGGTTGGCGTCCGGGACCAGGACGTTGACCAGGGTGGACTTGCCCACGCCCGAGTGGCCGACCATGACGCTGATGCGGCCGGTCAGGTGCTCGCGGAGCTCCTCCAGCGGGCCGCCCTTGTGGACGACGACGTGCTGCACGCCCAGCGGCTCGTAGAGGGCTATCAGCTCGTCCGGCGGGGCGAGGTCGGACTTGGTGAGGCAGAGCAGGGTGTCGATCTCCGCGTCGAACGCCGCTACCAGGATCCTGTCGATCATGCGCGGCCGGGGTGGCGGGTCGGCCAGGGCGGTCACGATGACGAGCTGGTCGGCGTTGGCCACGATCGGGCGTTCGATGCCGTCGGTATCCTCGGTGTCGTCGGCCGAGCGGCGCAACATCGAGGTGCGCGGCTCCACGCGTACGACCCTGGCCAGGCTGTCAGGGCGGCCGGAGACGTCCCCGACCAGGGCGACCCTGTCGCCTACGACGATGCCCTTGCGGCCCAGCTCGCGGGCCTTCATGGCGACCACGAGCCGGTGTTGCTGTTGCTTGCGTTTCTGGGCCGACCCCTTGGGGCGTTCGAGCTCGACCAGCGTCGTGTAGCGGCCGCGGTCGACCGCGACCACGAAACCTTCGACGGCGTCCTCATGCGCAGGACGAATCCGAGTCCGCGGCCGTGAGCCTTTGCCCGGCCTGACCCGTACGTCGTCCTCGTCGTACTCCCGCTTTCTCAGCGGTCTGCTCCCATACGCTTGCTTCCCTTCCATGGATGGGTCGATGGATGGCCGGCGCGGAGGTGACCGCAGGGGATGCGGCCCGCGCCGGTTTTCGGTTGTGGGCGCCGCCCAAGCGTGGCCGGGTGGCGTGGTGGGGGTGGATCCTCGCGTCGGTATGCGGGCAGCGTGCTAGCACGTGTCGCACATGTCCGACGTGCCCGCAGCATTGGTCGTGAAACCAGCCGGGCCTCGGGTCCGGTCATCGTGGGACCGGCTCCGGTTTCAGGCGTGGGGTCCCGGTCATCGTGCTGCCAGCATGGCCGTCCACATCTGGACGAACTCCGGGAGGGTCTTGGCGGTGGTCGCGATGTTCTCCACCTCCACGCCGGGCACCCGGAGGCCGATCACGGCGCCGGCCGTGGCCATGCGGTGGTCGTCGTAGCTGTGGAAGGTCCCGCCGTGGAGCGGGCGTGGGCGGATGACGAGGCCGTCCTCGGTCTCCTCCGCGTCGCCGCCCAGGCGGTTGATCTCGGTGGCGAGCGCGGCGAGCCGGTCGGTCTCGTGGCCGCGCAGGTGGCCCACGCCGCGGATGCGGCTCGGCGTCGCCGCGAGCGCGGCCAGGGCGGCGATCGTCGGGGTCAGCTCGCCGACCTCGTGGAGGTCGGCGTCGATGCCGGAGATCTCACCCGTGCCCGAGACGACGAGGTCGGTGACGCCCGCGCCGGGGGACTCCGCCCTGGTGACCGTGCCGCCCATGGCGGTCAGCAGCCCGCGCAGCGCGTCGCCCGGCTGCGTTGTCCGCAGGGGCCAGGCCGGGATGGTGACCGTGCCGCCCGTAACGAGGGCCGCGGCCAGGAACGGAGCCGCGTTGGACAGGTCGGGCTCCACCGTCAGATCCCTGGCCGCGATCGGCCCGGGCTCGACCCGCCAGACGTCGTGCTCGCTGTCGTCGACCGTGACGCCGGCCGCCCTGAGCATCTGCACGGTCATCTCGATGTGCGGCTGCGAAGGCACCGGCGGGCCCACGTGGCGGATCGTGATGCCCTTCTCGAACCGCGCCGCCGTCAGCAGCAGACCCGAGACGAACTGCGACGATCCCGACGCGTCCAGCGTCACCTCGCCGCCCGTCAGCGGCCCGCTGATCGTGAACGGCAGCGCGTCGTTGTCCACCCGCGCCCCTAGCGCGCGCAGGCCGTCGAGGATGGGACCCATCGGGCGTTTGCGCGCGTGCGGGTCGCCGTCGAAGGAGACGGGGCCGTCGGCGAGGGCCGCCATCGGCGGGACGAACCGCATGACCGTGCCCGCCAGACCGGCGTCGATGGCGGCGCCGCCGCGGATGGGACCGGGCGTCACGTGCCAGTCCACGCCCGCGGTGGTCTCCTCGCCGGCCGTCAGCGTGGCGCCCAGCGCGCGCAGCGCCGCCACCATGAGGTCCGCGTCGCGGCCGCGCAGCGCCTTGCGCACGACGCCAGGGGCCTCGGCGAGTGCGGCGAGGACGAGCGCCCGGTTGGTCACCGATTTGGAGCCGGGCAGCGAAACGGTGGCGGTGACAGGGGCGGTCGCGGCCGGCGCGGGCCAGTGCGAAGTGGACATGGTCAAAGGGTACTTGGGCGCGGCAGGACAAGGTCACAGCCTGTGGATAACGACTACGCGGCGGAGGCAAACATGCGAGCGAAAGCCGTACGTGGCACTGTGGGGTCATGTGCGGTAGATACGCGTCGGCGCGCAAGAAGCACGAGCTGCTCGAGGAATTCCAGGTCGAGCAGGACGCCGAGCCCGACAAGGAGCTCAACGCCGACTACAACGTCGCCCCTACCAAGAATGTCTACGCCGTCCTGAGCCGCGTCCCTAAGGACGCCGAGCGGGCGGTGCGGCAGCTCAGGGTCGTCAAGTGGGGGCTGGTGCCCGCGTGGGCGAAGGATCCGTCGATCGGGTCGCGGCTGATCAACGCCAGGATCGAGACGGTGGCCGAGAAGCCGTCGTTTCGTCAGGCCTTCGCCAAGCGCAGATGCCTGCTCCCGGCCGACGGCTACTTCGAATGGATGCCGGTCGAAGGCGAGAAAAAGAAGAAGCAGCCGTACTTCATCCATCCGGAGGACGGCGGCGTGCTGGCCATGGCGGGCCTGTACGAATTCTGGAAGGATCCGTCGCGGGATGACGACGACCCGCTGAAGTGGCTCGTCACCTGCACCGTCATCACCACCAACGCCGAGGACCACTTGGGCCGCATCCACGACAGGATGCCCATGATGATCGAGCGGGAGCGCTGGCAGGAGTGGCTCGACCCCAAGCTCACCGACACCGAGCAGGCCTCGCGGCTGCTGATTCCGGCCGAACAGGGGCGGCTCACGGCGTACGCGGTCTCGACGGACGTCAACAACGTCAGAAACAACGGGCCCGACCTCATCAAACCGCTGCCTGATGGGGAGGAAACGGCGCTTTTCTAAAGGTGTAAGAAGCGCGGTAAGTGGGCATTCGGTGAGGAAAGCGATGCATCCGTTTACTCGGTGTCACCGCCACAAAAGCCCCTAATTGCCACCGGGCGGGACATCCGGGGAGTCCTCGCTGCGGGTTGCCCTCTTTTTACCCGGAGGTGCGGATTCGTGGACGTCACGACCGCTCGTGAGCGGCTGGAAGAGATGCTCGCCGAGCTGGATCGCTCGATCGGGGTGCTCCAGGGAGATCCTGTCGCGGTACGCGAGTATTCGGCGGCCGACGCAGGCTCGGACCTGACCGACGCCGACCGTGCCCAGGCCATGCTGACCGTGGCCACCGCGCAGCGACGCGCCGTGATCGAGGCGATCAAGCGCATCGAGGAAGGCGTGTACGGCAGCTGCGTCGACTGCGGCAAGCCGGTGCCCGAGGGCCGCCTGGAGGCGCGGCCCGAGGCGGCGCGCTGCGTGCAGTGCCAGTCCAAGCAGGAGCGCCGCCACTAAGAGGCCGACGCCGGGAGCCGGCCGCCGGACACGAAGAACGGCGGATCAGCTCTTGCGGGCGCTGGCCACCAGGTGAATGCCGACCGTGTCGTCGTCGTCCGGGTGGGCTTCGAGCTCCGTGCGCACGAGCCAGGTCAGGGACCGCGCGTCGGAGCCGAGCACGTGGTCCACCGTGGACGGCGACAGCACCGTGCGCGGCCGCATCCACTCCACCTCCAGCCCGGCGCCGATCAGCAGCTCACGCAGCTGCGTGCTGCTGAAGCAGCGCGTGATGCTGCCGTCCGGCCAGGGCACGAGCATGACCTCGCCCGTCTGCCGCAGATGTTGCCACTGCTCCTGCTCGGCCAGGATCGCCATGCCCAGCACCAGCGAGTCGACGCACACCAGCGCCCGCCCGCCCGGCCGCAGCACCCTGGCCACGTCGTTCATCGCCGACTCCGCCATGAGCTCGATCGACATCACCCGCTCCTCGGCGAGCACCGCGTCCACGCTCGCGTCCGGCAGGAACGACAGATCGTCGGCGCGTATGTGGCGGACGCGGTCGGCGTCCCGCAATCGGGACTGCCCGTCGACGGTGCGGCGGAAGTCGAGCAACTCGATCACCCGATGTCCCGCCCTGGCCGCCTGGCCGGACCATCGCCCACGGCCGCCGGACAGATCGAGGATCACGGAGGGGTCGGCGGGAAGCCATCGGTTGAGTTGTTCGGCGGCGACGGCGCGGTAGAACGTCCAGTACGGCCCGAGCGTCCCTGAGCCGTTGAGTTCCTCGGCCGGAATGGGCAGCACACGCGACTCCTGGGTTCCGGAAAAAGGGCTACCAGCCGGTACGTATGACGTTCCCCGCACCGGGTCCTTCGTACCTTCTATCTTGCGGGAACAGACAGCGGCGCGGGGGTGTTGCGACGAGCATGCTCACATTGGTCGACCCCCTACCTGATGCCCGGCCCGTACCGGAGCAACGGGTATCCTCCCCTGAGTACGGTGTCCTGCCACAGCCGGTCACCGGTGATCTTAGGGGGGTGGGTCCGGTGCCCGCGACAAACGCGGAGACGCTGGAGCAGCGAAGCGAGCGGTTCGAGCGAGACGTCATGCCCTATCTCGAGCAGCTCTACTCCGCCGCGCTCCGGATGACCCGGAATCCGTCGGACGCGGAGGATCTCCTGCAAGAGACCTTCGCCAAGGCGTTCGCCTCGTTCCATCAGTTCCAGCAGGGCACCAACCTCAAGGCGTGGCTCTACCGGATCTTGACGAACACGTTCATCAACAGCTATCGCAAGAAGCAGCGTGAGCCGAAGCAGTCCGGCACGGAGGAGATCGAGGACTGGCAGCTCGCCAGGGCGGAGTCGCACACCTCGAGCGGCCTGAAGTCGGCCGAGGTCGAGGCGCTCGAGCACCTGCCCGACGGGGACATCAAGCAGGCGCTGGCGGCGCTGCCCGAGGAGTTCAGGATCGCGGTCTATCTGGCCGACGTCGAAGGCTTCCCCTACAAGGAGATCGCCGACATCATGGGCACGCCGATCGGCACCGTGATGTCGAGGCTGCACAGGGGACGCAGGCAGCTGCGGGGCCTCCTTGAGGATTATGCTCGCGAGCGTGGCCTGGTCCCGGCGGAGGGATCGAAATGAGCTGTGGCAACCCGCACGACACCGACTGTCGCGAGGTGCTGGACAAGGTCTACGCCTATCTCGACGGCGAGCTGACGGACAGTGACGTCGTCGAGATCCGCGTGCACCTCGACGAATGCAGCCCGTGCCTGAAGGAATACGACCTGGACAAGGCGATCAAGCAGCTCGTGCACAAGCACTGCGGCTGCGACCCCGTCCCGGCTGACCTGCGTTCCAAGGTGCTGGCCCGCATCGCTCAAGTGAGGGCCGAGCTGGCCGACTAGGATCTACCCCATGCGTGTGTTGGTCACCGGGGGTGCCGGGTTCATCGGTTCGAATCTCGTCGATCGTCTGCTCACGGACGGTCATGAGGTGGTGGCGGTGGACGATCTATCGTCGGGGAGCATGGCCAACCTGGCCCAGGCCGTCACCAATGACCGGTTCCGGCTGCACGAGCTGGACGTGCGCGATCCGGCTCTGCCCGATCTGACGGCCGAGCTGCAGCCCGAGGTGATCTGCCACCTGGCGGCGCAGATCAGCGTCCGCAAGAGCGTCGCCGATCCGGGGCACGACGCCTCCGTCAACGTCGAAGGCACCGCGCGCGTGCTGGCCGCGGCCCATGTGGGGCGGACGCGCAAGGTGCTGTTCGCCTCGTCCGTGGCCGTCTACGGCCGGCCGAGCACGATTCCGGTGCCGGGCGACGCGGCCACCGACCCGCGCTCGCCGTACGCCGCCTCGAAGCTGAGCGGTGAGATCTACCTCGCCATGTTCCGCGCCCTCTACGGCCTCGAATACACCACGCTCGTGCTCTCCAACGTCTACGGCCCGCGCCAGTCGCCGGAAGGCGAGGCCGGCGTCGTGTCGATCTTCACAGACGCCCTGCTCAACGGCACGCCCACCGTCGTCTACGGCGACGGCAGCCAGACCCGCGACTACATCTACGTCGATGACGTGGTCGACGGCTTCGTGCGGGCCTGCGGCCAGGCGGGCGACGGGCGCAGGTTCAACCTGGGCACCGGCATCCAGACCACCGACCGGCGGCTGCATGCGCTGATCGCCGACGCCGCGGGCGCGGCCGACAAGCCGGGTTTCGCGCCGCCGCGTCTGGGCGACCTGCCGGCCATGGCGGTCGACCCGGTGCCGGCTCACGAGGGGCTCGGCTGGCAGCCGCGCACCGACCTGGGCACGGGGATCAAAAACACCGTGGAGTGGGCCAGATCACATCGCCGCTCGTAGTGGCTTGATTACGCTTTGCTTGCGATTTCCCGCTCTGCCGGTGCGGCCACGTCGTCTTCTGTAGCGTGAACCCCAGAAAGTCGACCTGGAGGCATGTCGATGTTGAAGGAAATGGTCGCCCGGCTGCTCACCGCCATCGTGCTGATCACCCCGGTGGTGATGGCCATCGGCGGGGCGCTGCCTCCTGGAGTGTCCTGGACCTGATCAGACCGTAGGGGGCCGCAATGCGTGACCTGCCATGGCCGGCGCGGGTCTATCTGGTCGCCGTGTTCGGCGCGGCGGCCGCTCTCGTCGTACGCGGCGCGATCACCTCCGGTGCTCCGGTGGCCCAGGAGGATCTCGACGTCCTGCTGGTGCTCGCCCTGCTCTTCCTGGTGTGCGAGTCGATGCCGACGCTGCTCAACGTGGAGCAGTTCGCGGTCTCGGTCAGCTTCTCCGCCTCGCTGGCCGCCGTCGTGCTGATCGGACCGGTGGGCGCGGCGCTGGTGGGGCTCATTGCCGTGGTGAGCGTGCGGCCCGGGCTGCCGCTCATCAAACGGCTGTTCAACGGCGCGCAGTTCGCCATCTGCGGCTATGTGGCCGGGCAGGTCTACGTGGCGCTCGACGGAAAGGTCGGCGTGCCGGAGGTCAACGCGTTCGACGACCTCATCGGCCCCTACGCGGCGGCCACCGCCGTGTTCGTGCCGCTCAACATCGCGCTGACGCTCACCATGGTCGCGCTCGCCACCAGGGTGCGGCCCGCCGAGGTGCCGCTGCGGGGCATGGTCCAGTTCGTGCTGTCCTACCTGGGTTACGGCACGTTCGGGCTGCTCGTGGCCGGGCTCTGGGCGACGGTGCAGTCGATCTCCGCGGTGCTGGTGCTGGTGCCGCTGTTCGTGGCGCGGTGGGCGTTCGGGCAATACCACGCGCAGCAGCGCTCCTACGACGCCACGATCGCCGCGCTCTGCCAGGCCGTGGAGACCAAGGACTATTACACGCGCGGCCACTGCACGCGCGTCTCGCTCGCCTCGTCCATGATCGCCCATGAGATCGGCATGGGGCTGGAGCGCGTGCGTGCCATCCGGTACGCCGGCATGCTGCACGATGTGGGCAAGCTCGGCGTGCCCACCAAGGTGCTGCAGAAGGAGGGTCCGCTCACCGAGGAGGAGTTCGCCGCGATCCAGCTGCATCCCATGCGCGGGCTGGAGATCGTCCGCGGCATCGGCTTCCTCGACGAGGCCTACGCCGGGATCATGCACCACCACGAGAAACACGACGGCACCGGTTACCCCATGGGGCTGGCCGGCGACGAGATCCCCGAGTTCGCCAAGGTCATCGCGGTCGCCGACGCGTTCGACTCGATGACCTCGGACCGTTCCTACCGCGGCGCCAGGCCCGTGCCCGAGGCCGTCGAGGAGCTGCGCAAGAGCGCGGGCACCCACTTCGACCCCGTCATGGTCGCGGCCTTCATCCGCGCGCTGGAGCGCGAGCCGTGGCAGCCGCCGCGCCGCGTCGAGCCGCCGCCCGACCCGGCGGAGGCCCCGATCAAGGACCACGACGATCCGACCATGCCGATCCAGGTCGTGACCGGGCCATGATCACCACGGAACGCGCCGGGCGCACCGAACGAACCACTGTCCTGCGCAGGCTCGACTCGGGACAGCTCCTGCTCATCTGCGCCGCCGGCCTGGTCGCGGTCGCGGGTGTCGCGCACACGGCCGCGGTCGGGCTCGACCGGCCGGAGATCGCCGTCGGGTTCGGCGCGCTGATCGCGGTCGGCGAGCTGGCCAGGCTCACCATGCCGGGCAACAGGGAGGTCGCGCCCATCGGCGCCGCGGCGGCGCTCGGCTACACGTTACTGCTCGACCTGAGCCAGCATCAGCTGGAGCACTCGGCCCTGCAGGTCGTGGCCGTGATCGCGGTCGGCATGCTGGCGGGCGCGCTGCCGCACCTGGCGGTGGGCCGTCCGCCGCGCCTGGACGCGATGGCCCGCCGTCTGCTCACCGGCGCGTTGCTGGCCTTCGCCTTCCGCCCGCTGGCCGACCCGCTCTACGACCTGGCCAAGCCGCCCACCAGCACCTGGTGGCCGGCGCTCGCCGTCATGGTCACACTCTTCGTCGCCAGCCTGCTGATGGACGTGCTGATCGCGGCCTGGCTCAGGTCCGAGCAGGTACGCACCGCGTTCCGGGTGGCGGTGCGCGACGAGATCAACATGGCCCTGCCGCTCGGCGCCGCCGTGGGCTCGTCAGGGGTGTTGCTCGCGCTGGCCACGCACAGCATGGACCTGGTCGCGCTGCTGGTGTTCGCGGCGCCGCTGCTGGTCACGCAGGTGGCCTTCCGCAAATACGCCGGGATCCGTGCCACCTACCTGCAGACCGTGCGGGCGTTGTCCCGGGTTACCGAGGTCGGCGGCTATGTCGAGCCCGGCCACTCGCGCCGGGTGAGCCGCCTGGCCGTGGCGATCGGCAGGGAGCTGGGCATGGCCGAGCCCGAGCTGCTCGAGCTGGAGTACGCCGCGCTCATGCACGACATCGGCCAGCTGTCGCTGCGTGACCCCATCCCCGGCGGCGCCACCGTGCTCAGCGAGCCGGAGCAGGCGCGCCGCATCGCCGAGCTGGGCGCTGAGGTGATCAAGCAGACGGGCGTGCTGGACCGGGTGGCGGAGGTGGTCAGACGCCAGTGCGACCCGATCGCCGCCGACCCGCCGCTGTCGAGCCGCATCATCAAGGTCGCCAACGCCTACGACGACCTGGTGGGGCCCTCGACCGACCGCGACCGCGCGGGCGCCGCGCTGGAACGGATCCGGTTCGCCCCAGGCGGTGCGTACGATCCGCACGCGCTGGAGGCGCTGGCCCGCGTGATCGACCGAGGTCGTCTGTAGGACCACAGCCGTAGATCGCGCCGGTGTCGCGGCGATGAGTCTGCCGGCGCCCACAGGTCTACCTCCCGACCGAGATGAGCCGACCACCTCATAGGGAGTAGACATGGGCCTCATCCACATCGAAATGTTCGCCACCCTCGACCTCGTCGGGCAGGCGCCCGGCGGCCCCGACGAGGACCCGGAGGGGTTCCCGTTCGGCGGCTGGCAGGCGCCCCTGTGGGACGAGGTCGCCGGGGCGCAGGTCGGTGCCGCGTACGAGGGCACGGACGCCCTCCTGCTCGGCCGGCGGACGTATGACATCTTCGCGGCCTTCTGGCCGCACCAGGAGGGCGGCCAGGACAATGAGATCGCCACGCTCTTCAACAGCGTCCCGAAGTATGTGGCCTCCCGCGGCAGGCCCGACCTCTCGTGGGCCGGGTCCACGCAGCTCGGCCCGGACCTGGCCGGCGCGGTGCGCGAGATCCGCGACCGGCACGAGCACGTGAAGGTCGTCGGGAGCCTGAACCTGGTGCAGACCCTCCTGCGCGAGAAGCTCTTCGACCGTCTCGACCTCTGGGTGCACCCGATCGTGCTCGGCGTCGGGAAGAAGGTGTTCGACGGTGGCGCGGTGCCGACGAACGTCACACTCCTCGAACCGCCCGTAGCCGGTCCGAAGGGCACCGTGTACCTGCGCTACGGGCTCGCCGAGGGCACGCCCGGGACGGGGGACATGAGCGCCCGCTGAGCTACGCGCAGCGACCTGATCGCCGTCATCGAGTGGCGCGGGCCAGGAACTTCGCGCGGTCGACCACGACGCGCTCGATCGTGCCCCGGCCCACGACGGTGCGTTTGTCGTGGGCCTCGAAGGAGAAGACCAGCCGCCGGCCGTCGACCTCGGTCAACTCGACGCCGATCTGGACGTGCCTGCCCAGCGGGCTGGCGGCCAGGTGCTCGAGCTCGACCCGCGTGCCGACGGACGTCTCGCCGGGCGCGAGGTGCTGCTCGATCGCGCGCACGGTGGCCGCCTCGGCCAGCGCGAGCAGCCGGGGCGTGGCCAGCACGGGCACGTCGCCGCTGCCGGCCCGCTTCGCGGTGTCCTCCATCTCGACCATGA
Source organism: Nonomuraea turcica (assembly GCF_030718205.1). Lineage (GTDB taxonomy): Bacteria > Actinomycetota > Actinomycetes > Streptosporangiales > Streptosporangiaceae > Nonomuraea. Next base: position 38,824 of record NZ_JAUZQF010000044.1, on the reverse strand, counting down.
TGAGCAGCTGGGAGCGGAGACCCGGAGCAAGCGTCATGGGATCAGCCTACGGGAGGCCGCACCAACCAAGAGGGCCCCTGACTTCCCGGAAACGCGGACAAGTACCGTCGTAAGGCCGCAGGATAGGCTTTGTACGGCTTAAGACATATGAGTGGCATGTGAGACTAGTGAGTCGTACACTCTCTGAGTTCCGTGACCGCTGTGTTACCTCACCGCGATAAAGGTTCGCTTTGTTGGACAACTGCGGGGTTGAAGAGGTTACCGAGGTAGGGGGTAGCGGGGGGATCATGGTGGCCCAAGGGACAACACTGGCGGGGCGGTATCGGCTTGATACCCGCATCGGCGCCGGTGGCATGGGCGAGGTGTGGCGTGGCGAGGACATCGTCCTGGCCCGCACCGTCGCCGTGAAGGTGCTGCTTCCGGGCCGCATGGAAGATCCTGGCTTCGTCGCTCGCTTTCAGGGGGAAGCGCGGGCGATGGCCACGATCAACCACGCCGGCGTCGTCGACGTCTACGACTACGGCGTCAGCGGCGACACCGTCTACCTGGTGATGAAGTTCGTGGACGGCGAGCCGCTCGACCGGCTGCTGTCCAGGCTGGGCAGGATTCCGCCGCAGGCGGCCATGGAGCTGATCGCGCAGGCCGCGTCGGCGCTGCAGGCGGTGCACGACCAGGGCATCGTGCACCGCGACGTCAAGCCGGGCAACCTGCTCGTGCAGCGTGACGGCACGCTGGTGCTGACCGACTTCGGCATTGCCCGCTCCGACCTGGCCAACCGGCTCACCGACGCCGGCATGGTGCTCGGCACGGCCGCCTACTGCGCCCCGGAGCAGGCCGAGGGCGCGCCCGTCACGCCTGCGGTCGACATTTACGCGCTCGGCGTGGTCGCGTACGAGTGCCTCGTGGGGCAGCGGCCGTTCGACGGTGACAGCGCGGTCACGATCGCGCTCAAGCACATCCGCGAGGCCCCGCCGCCGCTGCCGCCCGACATCCCGCAGGCGGTGCGCACGCTGGTCGAGATCGCTCTGTCGAAGGACCCGGCCAGGCGTTATCCGACGGCCAAGGCCATGAGCGAGGCGGCCCGCGCGATCGCCAGAGGCCAGGCCCCCGAACCCGTGCAGCCGCCGGTCACCGGGGCCACCATGGTGCCGCCGGCGGACTACCCGGCGCACCAGACCGGACAGTACGCCGCGGGCCCGCACCAGACCGGACAGTACGCTGCGGGCCCGCACCAGACCGGTCAGTCCGACGCCGACCCGTACCGGACCGGCGTGCGCATGGCCGGCCCGGAGGAGACGACGGTGGCCGAGCGGCGCGGCCGCCGCGCCGCCAAGGCCCCGCGCAGGACCGGCCTGATCGCCGGCATCGCCGCGGTGGTCGTGCTCGGCGCGGGCGCCACCGCAGTCGCGCTGACCGGCATGACCACCGGCGACCCGACGCCGACGAACACCGCGGCTCCCGCCGCGAAGGAGAGCACGCCCAAGAACACGCCCAAGCCGTCCACCACGAAGCCCAAGCCCAAGACCACCCCGACACCGGATTCCAGGCCGACGACCAACCGGCCCAGGCCCACGAAGACCGAGAAGGAAGAGACCCCGACTCCCACGCCGTCGAAGACGCCTACCTCGACACCGTCGAAGACGCCGTCCGGCACGCCCACGCCGACCGTCAAGAAGGTGCTCGTGCCCAAGGTCGTCGGGATGCCGTTCCTGAAGGGCCAGGAGATGGTGGAGGCAGCCGGCTTCGTCACGCGAGTGATCGACTCCACCAGCACCACCGACGGCATGCGCTGCGGCAAGATCCAGAAGACCAATCCGGCTGGCGGCACAGCCTACGACGTGACCAAACCGGTCTCGCTGGTCGTCATCGACGGCGTCTGCTCGACGCCGTCGGCGACTCCCGGCGCCACCGCCACGCCGAAGTAGCGGCTATACGCCGGTGGTGCTGCGGGGGTAGGCGACCTGGGGGTCGGTCGCGATGTTCACCATGTACGGGATGCCCGAGTCGAACGCCCGGCGCAGCGCCGGGCCGATCTCCGACGGCTTGGTGACCAGCTCGCCCCCGCCGCCCAGCGCGGTCACGACCTGGTCGTAGCGGCACTGCGGCTGCAGGTCGGCGGCCACGTCGTAGCCGTACAGCAGCTGCATGGGGTGCTTCTCCAGGCCCCACATGCCGTTGTTGCCGCAGATCATGACGACCGGCAGCTTGTGGCGGACGAGGGTGTCGACGTCCATCAGCGAGAAGCCGGCCGCGCCGTCGCCGAGCAGCAGCACCACCTGGGAGGACGGCCGGGCCAGGCGGGCGGCGATGGAGTAGCCGAGGCCGGTGCCCAGGCAGCCGTACGGGCCCGGGTCGAGCCAGTTGCCCGGCTGCTTGGGCTCGACGTATTTGCCCGCGTAGGAGACGAAGTCGCCGCCGTCGCCGATCACCACGGCGTCCTCGGCCAGCACCTTGCCCAGCTCGCCGTAGATGCGCATGGGGTGGATCGGGTCGGAGTCCGAGGCCAGGAGTTCGGCGTCGCCCGCGATGGCCGCGGCGGCCGCGGCGGACAGCTTGGACACCCACGGGGCGTACGCGTCCGGCTTGACCCCCGCGTCCCCGCAGGCCGTGCCGAGACTCCAGAACACCACCGACAGGTCGCCGGCGGCGGACGCGGCCGGCCGCATGTGCGTGGCCAGCTGCGACGGCGCGTCCACGATGTGCACCACGCGGGCCAGCGGCGCGCCGTCCTTGCCGCCGAACCACCCGTAGCCCAGGCGGAAGTCGAGCGGCGTGCCGACCACGATCACCAGGTCCGCCTGGGCGAAGGCCTGCCCGCGGGCCCGGGTGACCAGCAGCTCGTGCCCCGAGGGCAGGACGCCGCGGCCCTGGCCGTTGGGGATGACGGGCAGCCGCCACGTCTCGGCGAAGTCACGCGCGGCCTCCTCGGCCCGGTCCATCCACACGTCCGAGCCGTAGACCAGCACCGGGCGCTCGGCCTCGGCCAGCAGCCGCGCGATCGCGGCCAGGTCGTCGGGGTCGGGCTCCAGCGGCGAGGGCGTCTGCGTCCGCACCTTGTGCACCGGCGAGGGGGAGAACAGGTGGTCCATATAGAAGTCGACGAAGACCGGCCCGCGATGGGGGGCGACGGCCGTGCGGAAGGCCGACTCGACCTCCTGGCCGACCGACTCGGCGTCGCTCGCGGTGAACGACAGCTTGGTGATCGGGGCCAGCAGCGGTGGGTGGTCCATTTCCTGCAGCGCGCCGCTGCCCCAGCGCGACTGGGGCGCGCGCCCGCCCATGACGACCACCGGCGAGCCGTTGAAGTGGGCGGTCGCGATGCCGCTGACGCCGTTGGTGATGCCGGGGCCGGCGGTCAGCACGGCCAGTCCCGGCCTCCTGGTCAGCCTGGCCGTCGCCTCGGCGGCGAACACCGCGCTCTGCTCATGACGTACGTCGAGGATGCGCATGTCCTCGTGCACGGCGCCGTCGTAGAGCGGGAAAACGTGCCCCCCGGACAAGGTGAACATGGTCTCGACGCCATAGGCCTTGGACACGGCGACGGCGGCGTCACCGGCGTGCTTCGCAGACTCCATGCCGGGGAACTTACCAACCAGTCACACGGGTAAACAGACCTTCAACGGTGGAACAAGGACACCGAGCCGTCCGTCGTCGTCGCGACGATCTTCCGCGACGACTCCCTGTCCCGCTTGATGCCGATGCTGGAGTTGGTGGCATCCACGCTCACGTTGTAGGCCCCTTCGGGCACGCCCACGGTGATGTCGCCTCTGGTCCTGACCACAGCCCTGACGGACGTCGGAGGGCTCGTGAACGACAGGTGCACCCGGCCTGAGCCGGCCTCCACGTCGGCCGCGTCCCCGTCGAGCCGCTCCCCCTCGATGCTCCCGGTGCCGGTCCTGGCCCACAGGGAGCCCGCGACGTCGTGGAGGCGGATGTCGCCGGAGACGGAGGTCAGGCGCAGGCTCCCGAAGGCCTCGTTCACGGCGAGCACGCCCTTGGTGGTGCCGGCCACGAGATCGGTCTCCGGCGGCACGGTGATCACATACTCGGCCCGGCAGATGGGGCCGTCCGGCTGGTCGGCGCGCGGGCAGACCGCCTCCAGCCGCAGAGTCGAGTCGGCGGCGTTCCAGTCCTCGGTGACGGTCGGCCGGTCCCTGGACCACCGCAGCGTTCTCTGGATCAGCAGCTCGCCGGCCTGGCCGGGCACGATGAACAGGTCCACCTGCCCCGAGGCCGCCGCGATCCTCACCTTGTCCTTCGTGAACGGGATCGACCGCAGCGCGGTGTCCACCGGCGTCCTGGCCCTGGCGAAGCCGCGCCAGATCAGCACCGAGGAGATGAGCAGCGCGATCACCGTCACCACGGCGCCGGCGGTGAGCCAGGCCGCTCTCACGGCAGACTCCTGATCTTCAGGAACTGCAGCACGGCGAGCACCCGCCGGTGGTCGCCCTCGGCCGGGGACAGGTCGAGCTTGGCGAAGATGTTGCCGATGTGCTTGCCCACCGCGCCCTCGCTGAGCACAAGCGCCTGGCCGATGCCGGCGTTGGACCGGCCCTCCGCCATCAGCCGGAGCACCTCGTGCTCCCTCGGCGTCAGACGCTCCAGCGGGTCGCTGTTGCCGCGCAGCAGGAGCTGGGCCACCACCTCCGGGTCGAGCGCGGTGCCGCCGGAGGCCACCCTGCGCAGCGCGTCGATGAACTCGGTCACGTCCGCCACCCGGTCCTTCAGCAGGTAGCCGACGCCGCCGTTCGCGGCCGAGGCGAGCAACTGGGCGGCGTAACGCTCCTCGACGTACTGCGAGAGCACGAGCACCGGCAGGCCGGGCTGCTGGCGGCGGAGCACGAGCGCGGCCCGCAGCCCTTCGTCGGTGTGCGTGGGCGGCATCCGGACGTCGGTGATGACCAGCTCAGGACGGTGCTCCTCGGCCGCCCGCAGCAGCCCCTCGGCCTCGTCCACGGCCGCCACGACCTCCATGCCCGAGGCATCGAGCAGCCGGATCAGCCCTTCGCGCAGGAGCACGGAATCCTCGGCGAGTACTACTCGCACGGCAGGTCCACCTCGATCGTCGTCGGGCCGCCGAGCGGGCTGGACAGCCGGAGCGTCCCGTCGACGGAGTCGATGCGCTGCGCCAGGCCCCGCAGCCCGGTGCCGCCGTCCAGCCGGGCGCCGCCGCAGCCGTCGTCGTACACGAGCATGTGCAGCCGGTCGTGCTCACGCCGCACGCGGATCTGGGCCTTGGTGGCCGCGGCGTGCTTGGCGATGTTGGTCAGTGCTTCGGACACGATGAAGAAGGCCACCGCCTCGATGGTCGGGGAGGCACGCCGATCGATGTCGACGTGCAGCTTCACGGGGAAGGGGGCGCGGGCGGCGACGCCGGACAGCGCCGCGTCGAGGCCCTGGTCGTTGAGCACGGCCGGATGCAGGCCGCGGACGAAGTCGCGCAGCTCCTTGAGTGCCTGCTTGGCCTCCTCGTGCGCCTGCGCGATGGCCTCCTTGGCCGGCTCGGGCAGGTCGGTCAGGGTGGCCCTGGCCAGGCCCAGGTTCATGGCCAGGGAGACCAGGCGCTGCTGGGCGCCGTCGTGCAGGTCCCGCTCGATCCTGCGGCGCTCGGCGTCGGCCGCGTCGATCACGCCCGCCCGGCTCTCGGTCAGCGTCTCGATCCGCTGCCCCAGCTCCGACCGGCTGGGGCCGAGCAGCGTACGGGCCACCGACAGGTCCAGCGCCGCCATGCCCCGCGCCAGGACCGGCGCGAGCAGCAGCAGCACAAGACCGACCACCATGAACATCATCACCACCCGGTCGTCCCTGAGGTCGATCACGAACTCCAGCGGCGGGCGCTGCAGCTTCGGTGGCAGGAACGACAACAGCCCCACGATCGCCCCGCCCCACGCCACCGCCACCAAGAACGCGGCTGCCATCCCCACGATCGGGGACAGCAGATGGTAGCCGATCTGCCGCCACGTGGCCGGACTGCGCCACTGGCTCGGCGTGCGCACGGGCGGGATGCGCGCACCGAGGAACGCCTCGAACCGGGAGCGCTGCACCCGGGTGAACCACGGCAGCCCACGCCGCAGCAGGGGAGGCGCCACGATCAGGACGAGCGTCAGCCCACCGAGCACGATGGCGACCGGCAGGCCGACCATCACGTGCGCCGTGTCGAGCCAGGCCCGTGCCGACCACGGACGGGGGACTTTCATGCCTCAACGGTATTGAGCAGTGGGGACGACGCGAAATAGGTCTGGTGTGCGGATGGATGGTGGGGCTAGCTCTACCTCTTGCTAGAGCACCCGCTGCCGGAAGGCCACGGGGTCGAAGACGCCACCCAGCATGGGGCCCAGCCCGCTGCGTGCCACCTCCGCGAAGGCCTCCCTCTCGAGGCCGCCCGCACCCTCCGGCAACGCGCCCGCCAAGGGCCGCGCGGCCAGCATCTCCAGATCCGCCACGTTGCTCCGCTCCACGACCCCGGGCTCGTCCGGCCACCGCCCGATGACGAGCCCGGCGAGATCGAGCCCTCGATGCGCGAGGGCCTCCAGCGTGAGCGCCGCCTGATTGACGCTCCCGCCCCCGGCCCTGACGACCACGAGCACTTGCGCCCCCAACGACCGTGCCAGGTCGGCGATCGTCGTGCCGTCCTCGTCATACCGCTCCAGCAGTCCTCCGGTGCCCTCCACGAGCACCAGCCGGTTGCTCTCACGCAGCTCCCGCACCAGCCGCACGGCATCGACCATCGACACGGGCGGCACCCCGGCGACCCGGGCCGCCGCGGCAGGGGAGAGCGACTCGGCGAACCGGCACAACTCAAACGTCGTGGTCACCCCGGCCAGCCGGATGACCGCATCCAGATCCCCGCCTTCACCAGGCGCCACGCCCGTCTGAGCAGGCTTGACCACGGCCACGGAAGCGCCACGCCCCCTGGCCAGCGCGGCCACGGCCGCCGCCACGACGGTCTTGCCCACCCCGGCGCCGGTCCCCGCGACCACAAGGATGCTCACAACCCCAGCGTAGGCACAGCCCCGCGGCCCAGATGAAACCACTTGGCCGGCCCACTAGACGCTCGTAACGGCGAGAACCACGTGAGCGTTCACGACCGGCGCTTGAATGTCGCGCGCCAACGTCGGCGAGGCGGTCAAGCCGGCACCGCCGTAAAGGAAAAAGGGTTTTAGGGACGGCGAAGACAGGGGTCTTGAGGACGGCGAAGACAGGGGTCTTGAGGACGGCGAAGACAGGGGTCTTGAGGACGGCGAAGACGAGAGGCCTTAGGGACGGCGAAGACGCGTGACGAACTTGTACCGGTCACCGCGATACAACGATTGAGCCCATTCAACGGGGTTGCCGTCGGCGTCGAAGGCGTGGCGCGTGAGGAGGAGCATGGGCAGGCCGACGTCCACGCCGAGCGCCTTGGCGTCGTACGGCGTCGCCAGCACGGTCTCGATGATCTCCTCGGCGTCCGTGAGCCGCACGTTGTAGGCGTTGTGCAGCGTCTCGTACAGCGACGAGTGCACCTCCAGCTCCCGCCGCAGCCGCGGGAAGCGCCGCGCCGACAGGTGGGTGGTGTCGATGGACACGGGCTCACCGTTGGCCAACCGGAGCCGGTGGATGCGCAGCACGCGCCCGCCCGGGTTGATGGCCAGGCGCCGCGCCAGGGCCTCGTCCGCGGTGATGTATCCCATCTCGAGGATCTTGGTGTCCGGCTCCAGGCCGGCGGTGCGCAGGTCGCCGATGTAGGAGGTCAGCTGGAGCACCTGCGCGACCTTCGGCTGCGCCACGAACGTGCCCTTGCCCTGGATGCGCAGCAGCCGCCCCTCCACCACGAGCTCGGTGAGCGCCTGGCGGACCGTGGTGCGCGAGGTCTCGAACCGCACGGCCAGCGTCCGCTCGGGCGGCAGCGCCGTGCCCGGCGGCAGGCTCTTGGTGAGCTCGAGCAGGCTGCGTTTGACGTCGTAGTACTTCGGTACGCGGGGGCTGTCGTCTGTCACGCGCTCACCTTCACTTCTGCCACGGCGGTGAGGCGTGTCTGATCACCGCGAGATCATCGGAACTCACATTGGCCCGAACGGTCAACCGCGGGCGACAGCGGCCGACCGGCACCGGGCGCGGACGGTGCCTGGCACGCGCGAATCCGGGCTGCTCAGGCCGATGGTGAAGGATATCCTCAGCGGCGCGCACGCCCGCAACCGAGGCCGTGATGAGCGCCGCGCCCAGCGGCCCGACGCAGGTCTCCGCATGTGCGAAGCCGTACCACCTGCCCGTGGAGATCACCTCCGGCTTCCCCCGCACAACCCCGTCCCGGGATCCGAGCGACTTCGGCAGTGTGACTGTTCTCACAATATGAGATTTCACAACATGGCCAGTCGCGTGAACGATGCCGTATCCGTGTTCACTGCGCGAGTAGGCGGGCGTGCGGCGGCCTACTAGGGAGTAATGCCCGCTCATCGGCATCCTGACTCCCCGGGGCTCCACTGGGCCAGTTTGGCTCTGGGGGGAGAGAGCACGCATGATGCAATCGTGCCGACTCTCAGCGACCTCGTCGCCCGCCACACCACTCTCGACGCGGCGGACCTCGATTGGCTGCACTCGCTGGTCTCCGACTGGCAGTTGCTGGCCGACCTGTCGTTCGCCGACCTCATCCTGTGGGCGCCCCTGCTGGGGGAGAACGGCTGGATCGCGATCGCGCAGATGCGCCCCACGACGGGGCCCACCGTCTACCACGACGACATCGTCGGCAGCGTGGTGGCCAAGGGCGAGCGCCACCTCATCGACACGGCCTGGAACGAGCGCCGCATCTGCCGTGAGGGCGACCCCGACTGGTCCACGGGCGTCCCGGTCAGGGAGGAGACCATCCCGGTCCGGCGCGCGGTCGAGGGCGGTGAGGGCCGCTTCCTGGCGGTGATCCAGCGCTCCACGAACCTGTCCTCGGCGCGCACGCCTTCCCGCCTGGAGCTGACCTACCTGCAGAGCGCTTCCGATCTGGCGCAGATGGTGGCCGAGGGCCGCTTCCCGTTCTCCGGCGAGGAGCCGATCCTGGTGCGTTCGCCGCGCGTCGGCGACGGCCTGCTCAGGCTCGACCGGGCCGGGCGCGTCACGTACGCCTCTCCGAACGCCCTGTCCGCCTACCGCCGCCTCGGCCTGCACGCCGACCTGGTCGGCGCCGAGCTGGGCCGGGTCACCGCTACCTTGTGCTACTCCGACGAGCCGATCAACGAAGACCTCATGATCGTGGCCAGCGGTCGCGCGGCCAAGGAGACCGAGGTCGAGTCCGGCGGCACGATCGTGCAGCTCAGAGCCATCCCGCTGATCGTCGGCGGGGGCCGCATCGGCGCGCTGGTGCTCATCAGGGACGTCACCGAGCTGCGGCGCCGCGAGCGCGAGCTGATGACCAAGGACGCCACCATCCGCGAGATCCACCACCGGGTGAAGAACAACCTGCAGACCGTGGCCGCGCTGCTCCGCCTGCAGGCGCGGCGCCTGCAGGTGCCGGAGGGCCGCGAGGCGCTGGAGGAGGCCGTACGCCGGGTCGGGTCGATCGCCATCGTGCACGAGACGCTGTCGCACGCGCCGGAGGAGTTCGTGAACTTCGACGAGATCGCCGACCGGGTGATCGCGATGGCCGGGGAGGTGTCCTCGCCGGAGGTGGCGGTCATGCCGCGACGCGTCGGCGGGTTCGGCGTGCTGCCGTCGTTGATCGCCACGCCGCTCGCCATGGCGCTGACCGAGCTGCTGCAGAACGCATTGCAGCATGGGCGGCCCAAGCGGCTGGAGGTGGTGGTGGAGCCGGCGCTCGACCGGCTCAACGTCACCGTGTGGGACGACGGGAGAGGCCTGCCCGAGGCCTTCGACCTCGACAGCTCCACCAGCCTGGGTCTGCAGATCGTCCGTACGCTCGTCGAAGGGGAGCTGTCCGGCAGGATCTGCATCCAGCCGCGTCTCGAAGGCGGCACGGAGGCCGTGCTGTCGATCCCGCTCCCGACGGGCGTGAGCCCCTGAATCCAGTCAGGCGGAGGCGCGGGCGCGGGCCCGGGCGCTGCGGCGCTTGAGCGCGCGACGCTCGTCCTCGCTCAGACCGCCCCAGACGCCGGCGTCCTGCCCGGACTCCAGCGCCCACTTCAGGCACGCGTCGACGGCCGAGCATGACCGGCAGACCTGCTTGGCCTCTTCGATCTGCATGAGCGCAGGGCCGGTGTTCCCGATCGGGAAGAACAGCTCGGGGTCCACGTCACGGCAGGCAGCTCGGTGGCGCCAGTCCATGCGTCCACTCCTTAGTAGATGGAGCCTTCGGTGGGCTCCGTGCGGCCACTACTTTGTGAAGAGTTTCACTAACTCGCGCGAACAAGTACCCCAAATCCCGCTCGGGACCGGGGGTTGCCCGCTGACGCCTCGGTAGGACCTCTGGGGTTGTTAAAGGTCCTACGTTCCGACGTCAGTAGTGAGCTTTTCAGCCACGGAGAGTGCACGCAAGGGGGTTGGGGCGAAGTTTTGGCCGTTATGGATGTCGGATGCGTCACACAATGACCGAATGTAACCGTCTAGACCAGAACTTGTAACGCGTTCGGTGTAGACCGAAATGTCACGATTTCGCGTTCTCCCAGGTAGTCCCCGTCCAGCTGAAAGGCCACGGGGCGCTCCGCGGTGAGCGTGAACTCGGCCTCGTCATGCAGCTGAACGAGGTGCCGGCCGGACGGAAGCGCGTCACTCTCCGTGAGGATGTGCCGGATCACCGGTGTGAGCGTCATCAACCCCAGGCGGCGAAGTCCCAGCAGGTCGAGCCCCGTCTCGAAACTCGCCCACGGGGTCGGCCGGACCGGCCTGGCACCGACATATGTCCACGGTGAGGTGTTGGAAACGATCGCCATGAACAAGCCCTTGGCGGTCGGGATCCCCGGACCGGTCAGCGTCATCGCCGGATGCCGCTTGTCCGTGGCCAGGTAGTGCCGTAGAGCCGTGTTCACATACCGGGCCGGGGTAGCTTTCCGGCCCGTCCCTCTCAGGCCTTCTACGGCCCGTACAACCTCGGCGTCGTACCCCATCCCCGAGCAGAACGTGAAGTATCTGCTCTGCCCCTCCCAGAGGGCCTGCCCCAGGCCCACCGTCCTGCGCCGGCCCTCCCTGAGCGCCTCCAGCACCGCGCCCGTGGACTCCACCGGGTCGTTGGGCAGGCCGAGCGCGCGGGCGAACACGTTCGCGCTGCCGCCGGGGATGACGATCAGCGCCGGCCGGGTGGCGCTGGGATCCTCCGGGAGCGGGGCGTCGTCGCCGTTGATGGGGTTGAGCAGGCCGTTGACGGTCTCATTGATCGTCCCGTCGCCGCCCAGCACCGCCACCACGTCGTATCCCTTGGCCCGGGCGGTGGCGGCCAGCGCCGCCGCGTGCCCCCGGTAGCGGGTCTCCTCGACGGTGAGCTCCACGGCCGCGCCGAGCGCGCGGATCAGCACGTCCCGCGTGCGGGCGTTGGTCGTCGTGGCCTTGGGATTCACCAGCAACATCGCGCGCATGATGCCAGCGTATCCACCGATCCTGGTTTATCTGATCGACCGAATGTCCGATTCTCGATGGGTTAGTTCGTCGATTGATCGAAAGTCTGCAAGAGGTCATCCACCAGAACGGCGACAGACCCTGCGATGGTCAGAGGATCCGCCAGGACACCCACGGCTTCCGCGGCCATGATCCGTTTCACTTTTCGGCCTGTTCCTTGTCACGTGGAACAGCTTGTTCTGCGGAGCGAGCCGTACGGAGGACATTCCGTGAAAGCCGCGCGGGGGACCTGAGGAGGGGATGGATAAGGTTTGCGTGTGTCGAAGCGTCCGTGGACCCTCATCACCGCCGCCGCCGTCGTCGCCCTGGAGGGCCTCGTCGCTCTCGGGCTAGGCGTCTTCGCCGCGGTGGAGGCGCTGATCGGGAAGCCCGGCGACATGACCTCGGCCCTGGCCGTGGCGGCGTTCGCCGCGCTGGTCGGGGCCGGGTTGCTCTGGGTGGCCTGGGGCGGGCTGTTCAAGATGGAGCGGTGGGGACGCGCGCCCGGCGTGCTGGCCCAGATCTTCATCGCGCCCGTCGCCGTCACGCTCATCCAGTCGGACCAGCCGCAGCTCGGGATCCCGCTGATCGTGGTCGCCCTGGCCGGGCTGGTGACGCTGCTGCTACCCCCCACCACCCGCGCGCTCGGTTACGGCGACGGTTAGTCTTCGGCCGTCAGTCCCTCGCGCAGCTGCGCCAGCGTGCGGGCCAGCAGGCGCGAGACGTGCATCTGCGAGATGCCCAGCTCGGTGGCGATCTGCGACTGTGTCATGTTGCCGAAGAAGCGCAGTAGCAGGATGCGCTTCTCCCGCGGCGGCAGCCGCTCGAGCAGGGGTTTGAGCGACTCGCGGTATTCGACGCCCTCGAGCGACTCATCCACGATGCCGAGCGAGTCGGACACCGCGGGGGCGTCGTCGTCGCCGGAGTCCGGCGCGTCGAGCGAGACGGTGGAGTAGGCGTTGGCCGACTCCAGGCCCTCGAGCACCTCCTCCTCGGTCATCTTCAGGTAGGAGGCCAGCTCGGCCACCGTCGGGGCGCGGCCCTCTCGCTGCGACAGATCGCTGATGGCCTTGGTCAGCGAGAGCTTGAGCTCCTGCAGGCGGCGCGGCACGCGGACCGCCCAGCCCTTGTCGCGGAAGTGCCGCTTGATCTCGCCGACGATGGTCGGCGTCGCGTAGGTGGAGAACTCCACGCCGCGGTTGAGGTCGAAGCGGTCGATGGACTTGATCAGGCCGATCGTGGCGACCTGGGTGAGGTCGTCGAGCCACTCACCCCTGTTGCGGAAGCGGCGCGCGAGGTATTCGACCAGGGGAAGGTGAAGCTCGACCAGCTCGTCCCTGATGCGTTGGCGGCGCGGCTCCTCGGGCCCCAGCTCGGCCAGCTCGGCGAACAGCTGGCGGGCGCGCACCCTGTCGGGCACGGCGTGTTCGCTGGTGGCCATGGCTCCAGTCCCTTCCGTCACGCCGACCTCGCCGCGCCTCGGCGCTTACGCAGGACGATCGCCATGCGATCGGGGGAGTCGGTCACCGCGTCGACATCGTCGGCCAGGGCGGTCAGGACCATCCAGGCGAAGTCGTCGCGCTTGGGCGCGGAGCTCCCGACCGTCGCCACCTCGACGCTGACGTGCATCTCGTGCCCGGTCAGCTCGAATTCGGCGGTCAGGTCGGTGCCGGGCACCGCCTCGCTCAGCAGCATGGCGCACGCCTCGTCGACCGCGATCCGCAAATCCTCGATCTCGTCCAGCGTGAAGTCCAGCCGCGCCGCCAGTCCGGCGGTGGCCGTACGCAACACAGACAGGTAGGCGCTCGCGGCGGGGAGCCTGATGCTCACCACGTCACGGATGCCGGCCACGCCTTCCGCGCGCGTCTCGGTTTCCTCGGTCACGTTCCTCCTCGCGAATCCGACGCCAACTGCAACTTACCGCCCCTGAGAGGTGCTTGGACGATTCAGACTCGCCATCGACGGAAAAGGCTCTGCGCGGCCTGTGACCGCACAGAGCCTTATGTGCCGATTTAGGCGGCCTTGGTCTCCCAGAAGATCTTGGAGATTTCGTCGATCTTGCCCAGCAGGTCCTCGGCCTTGGAGACGTCGACCGTGCCCTTGGCGCCGGCGGCGCCCGCGAGCTTCGTGGCGTCCCAGAAAAGCTGGTGAAGCTGGGGGTACTGCTCGAGGTGCGGAGGCTTGAAGTAGTCGGTCCACAGCACCCACAGGTGGTGCTTGACGAGCTCGGCGCGCTCCTCCTTGATGGTCAGCGCGCGGGCACGGAAGACCGCGTCCTCGTTGGCCGCGTACTTTTCCATGATCGCCTTGACCGACTCGGCCTCGATACGGGCCTGAGCAGGGTCGTAGACCCCACAGGGCAGGTCGCAGTGTGCGGAAGCGACATGCTTGGGTCGTAGCAGTCGTGCGAGCATCAGAAAGTCCTTCCTGGATGCTGAATCAGCTTGGTCCACAACCGACCTTACTCGGGTCGCAATGCCTGCGGAGTGGGGGGTCAGCGCGTATGCGAGTGCGTGTCGAGGGGGATTCCATGCGCCCAGGGCTGGTTCCGGGTGACTGGCTCCTTGTCCGCAGGAACGCCACCGTCCACCCGGGGGATCTCGTGGTGGCCAGGCTTCCCGGCGATCCCGATCAGCTGATCGTGAAACGGGCTCAGTGGCACGGGGCGGACGGGTGGTGGCTGGAGAGCGACAACCAGCGGGCCAGCGGGCGGCGCGACAGCTGGGACTTCGGGCCGGTGCACGACATCGTGGGGCGTGTCGTGCTGCGCTACTGGCCGCTGATGAGGAGGTGGCGACGCTAGGGGCCGCGGTCGCGGCTGGGTGTAGCTCGTTCTGAGGGAGTGGCTGAGCTGGGGATTCATGGTTCGGGCCATGGCAAATGGGCAGCGCTGCCCGGGACGACCATATGCCACGCCATTTCCCCTCAGCCGACCGCGCCTGCCGCCGAGTAGGTGACCAGGGTCTGGTCGGGGTTGTCTGCGAGTTGTAGTACGACGTGGCTGTAGTTGAGCGGCCCGAGCTTCGGATGGCGAAGCTTCTTCGATCCGTTGCCCACCGCCATGACGTCATGCCGCGGCCACCACTGCCGGACCTCCTCGCTGTCCCCCTTCAGCTCCTCGATCAGGGCCTCGAAGCCGGGATCGTCCGGATGGCCGGCCGCGGCGAGCCGGAATCGGCCGAGCATGGCCCGGGCCTCCGGTTCCCATTCGAGATACACCGTTCGGGCGTGCGCCGCGGTGAACATCCAGCGTACGAGGTTGCGCTGGCCGTCGGGCAGCGCGTCCCAGTCGGCGAACAACTCACGCGCGGCGGGGTTGGAGGCCAGTACGTCCCAGCGGCGTCCCTTGACGATCGTCGGGAACGGCTCGAGCCGCTGTACCAGGGCGACGACTTCGGGATCGATCCACTCCGCCGGTGCCGCGGCGGTGCCAGGGCCGGGCCCGTCCTCGCCGCCGCGGGCCAGCACCCACAGGTACTGCCGTTCTGCGCCGGACATCCGCAGCGCGTCGGCCAGGGCGTCCAGTACCTGGGCCGAGGGTCGCACGGGCCGGCCCTGCTCGAGGAACGTGTAGTACGTAACGGACATGTTGGCCAGCAGCGCGACCTCCTCGCGGCGCAGTCCCGCCGTGCGCCGGCGGCTTCCGGCGGGCAGGCCGACATCGCCGGGGCGCAGGCGCTCGCGCCGGGACCGGAGCAACTGTCCCAGGGCCTGCAGATCACCGGTTGTTGCCATACAGCGCAGCCTAGTCATGCCAATACCAGTAACAAGCTGCTCTGGTTACCAGTTTCAGTCGCGCCCATGCTCGGCCCATGACGATCATCCGGGAAACCATCACCATCCCCGTGGCCGATGGCACCACCTTGCCCGCCTACCTGGCCCGCCCGGTCGGCCGCGCCGCCCCGGTCGCGGTGCTCGTGGCGCACGAGCTATTCGCAGTGAACCCCGACATCCGGGGCGTGGCCGATGCCTTGGCGCAGGCCGGGTACTTGGCCCTGGTGCCGGAGTTCTATCACCGGCACGCCGAACCCGGACGCTGGCTCGAACGCACCGACGCCGGGCGCCGAGAAGGATTCGCCCTCCTGCACCAGTTGCGCCGCAACGAGGCCCTGACCGACGTGGACACCTGCCTGAGCTGGCTGGGCGCGCAGCCAGACATTCAGCAGACCGCGATGATCGGCTTCAGCTCCGGCGGCCACCTGGCCTACCTGGCAGCCTGCCAACTGCCGATCAGCCACACCGCCGTGCTGTACGGCGGCTGGCTGCCCACCACCGATATCCCGATGAGCCAGCCCACCCCCACGCTGGACCTGACCCCTGGGATCAGCGGCCGATTGCTCTATCTGGTCGGCGAGCACGACACACTGATCGACACGGGCCAGCGCGGCCAGATCCGCGCCGCACTGGAGCAAGCCGACGTCAAGCACGAAATGGTCATCTACCCCGACGTCGCTCACGCATTCTTCTGGCCCGGAACGCCGGCCTTCGACCAGAAGGCCCGAGACGACGCCTGGACCCGGGTCCTGAGCCTCCTCGCCGACTCTTGAGACTCCCTCAGAACGAGCTGCACCCGTCGCGGCTAGGGGCCTCGGTTGCGGCCCAGGAGTCGTTCTTGCGGCCTGGGGCACTCAGGAGCCGCTCATAGGGCCGATGGGGGCCGCTCGTAGGGGCCTGGGGCCGTTGGGGTCGCTCAGGAGCCGTTCTTGCGGCGGGCGCGGAAGGCGGCGACGTTGGCGCGACTGGCGCAGCGGGCCGAGCAGTAGCGGCGGGAGCGGTTGGACGAGGTGTCGAGGAAGGCCTGCCCGCAGTGGGGCTCACGGCAGCGGCCCAGCCGATCCACGCCCAGCTCCGCCACGACCGAGGCCAGTCCCATCACGGCGGTGGCGGCGGGGTCCTCGGCCAGGTGCAGGTGCCAGTCGTGGCCGTCGTGGTCCGACAGCTGCGGACGTACGGGATAACGCACGAGCAGGGCGTTGAGCAGCTCCGCCACGGCCCGCTCGTCACCGGCCGCGTCGAAGACCGCGGCCAGCTCATCGCGCAGCCGGATCAGGTCGGGAGGCGGCGCGGGGTCGTTGGCCAGGCGGACCGCCCACTCGGCGTAAGAGGTCAGGTCCATGCCGGAGTATTACACGAGCGACGGGATGCCGGAGCACCCCGCCTGCTCGGTGTCACCCCGCCGGGCGGTCAGCCCGCGGGGTGGTCAGCCCGCGGGGCCGGTCACCCCTCTGGGTGCAGGACGCGCCGCAGGAACGCGCGGGTGCGCTCGTGGCTGGGGTTGCCGATCACCTTGGCCGGCTCACCCTCCTCGACGATCACGCCGCCGTCCATGAACACCACGCGGTCGGCCACCTCCCGCGCGAACCCCATCTCGTGGGTGACCACGAGCATGGTCATGCCCTCCTCCGCCAGCTTGCGCATGACTGTGAGCACGTCGCCGACCAGCTCCGGGTCGAGCGCCGAGGTCGGCTCGTCGAACAACATCAGGTCCGGGTTCATGGCCAGCGCCCTGGCGATGGCCACCCGCTGCTGCTGCCCGCCGGAGAGCTGGCCGGGGTAGGCGTCGCTCTTTTCGGAGACCCCGACCTTGTTCAGGTTCTCCCTGGCGACGATCTCGGCCTCTTTCTTGCCCCTTCCCAGCACCCGCCGCTGCGCGACCATCACGTTCTGCAGCACGGTCAGGTGGGGGAACAGGTTGAACTGCTGGAACACCATGCCGACGTGGCGCCGCGCGGCGTCGATGTCGGCGTCGGGATCGGTCAGCTCGGCTCCGTTCACGAAGACCTGGCCCTTGGTGGGGGTCTCCAGCAGGTTCACGCACCGCAGCAGCGTGGACTTGCCCGAGCCCGAGGGTCCGATGACGCAGACGACCTGTCCGGGATCGACCGTGAAGTCGATGCCCTTGAGCACCTCGTTGTCGCCGAAGTACTTGTGCAGATCCCTGATCTCTACGGCGTGCGTCACCGCTTCCTCCCCTGACGCGCTTCGAGGCGGCGGACCACGATGCCGAGCGGAATCGTGATGAGCAGGTAGGTAGCGCCCGCCACGATCAGCGGCGTGCTGTTGGCCTGCTCGATCGTCGTGTCGGAGCCGAACTTGGTCAGCTCGGTGGTCGCCGCCGTGACGCCCAGCGTGAAGACCAGCGAGGAGTCCTTGAACAGCAGGATCAGCTCGTTGGTCAGCGGCGGGATCACGATCCTGATGGCCTGCGGCAGGATGATCGACAGCATGGCCCGGCCCGGCTTCATGCCGAGCGACCTGGCCGCCTCCATCTGTCCCTTGGGCACCGCCTGGATGCCGGCGCGGAACGACTCGGCCATGTAGGCCGCGGCGACCAGGCCGAGGGCCAGGGCCACCGTCCCGTAGATGTCGCCGGGCAGTCTGAAGCCGGGGAACGCGATCGGCAGACCGAACCCGAGCAGCAGGAAGATGATCAGCGCGGGCAGGCCGCGGAAGATCTCGATGTAGACCAGCGCCACCACCCGGTACGGCACCACGGACGACAGCCGCATGAGCGCCAGCACCAGGCCGAGCACGAAACCGATCACATAGCCGGCGATGGTGAAGATCAGCGTGTTCTTCAGCGCCACCGTGAAGAGCGTGGGGAACATCCCGGCGGCGACGGAGCCGTTGAGGAAGTTCTCCGCGATCTTCGGCCAGTCGGCCAGCATCGCCACCGCCGCCAGGACGGCGACGAAGACGGCGTACTGGACACCCAGGCTGATCTGTCGTCGTTTCCTGGGACTGAGCCCGCTGCGCGCGGGCTCAGTCGTGATGGGCGTGCCCGTCATGATCAGGAAGCGGGCGACGGGGTCGTGGCCGGAGCGGCGCCCATCCACTGCTCATAGAGCTTGGTCCAGGTGCCGTCCTTGATCGCCGTGGCCAGGGACTCGTCGACGGCCTTGAGCAGCTCGGCGTTGCCCTTCTTGACCGCGAAGCCGTACTGGGCCTGGGTCGGGACCTGGCCGGACAGCTCGTAGGCCGAGGAGACGTTCGGCTTCTTCATCCACTCGACGACGACCGGCAGGTCCTGCACCACCAGGTCGACCTGGCCGGACTGGAGCGCGAGCAGGAGCTTGCCGGAGTCCTTGAACTCCTTGGGCTCGATGCCCTTGGTCTTGGCCAGGTCGAGGGCCGTCGTGCCGGCCTGCACGCCGACGCTCACGCCCTTGGCCTTGGCGTCCTCGAGCGTGGGGATGCCCGCGGCCTTCTTGGTGACGAGGCCGAGCACCTCGTCGAAGTACGGCGAAGAGAAGTCGAGGTTCTGCTTGCGCTCGTCGGTGATGGTCATGCCGGCGGCGGCGACGTCGCACTTGCCGGCGTTCAGAGCGGCGCCACCCTTGATGGAGTCGAAGTCGATGTCGACGATCTCCTGGGTCACACCGAGCTTCTTGGCCACCAAGTCGATCATGTCGACGTCGAAGCCCACGATCTTGCCGCTGGCGTCCTTCGACTGGAACGGCGGGTACGGCAGGTTCGTGCACGTGGTCAGCTTGCCGGGGGAGACCAGCTGGACGCCGCCCGCGGCCGTGGCGCCTGCGGTCGACGTCGCGCCGGACTGTGTGCTCGGTGACTCGCTCCCGCATGCGGACAGGGCGAAAACGGCGGTTAGCGCGAGCACGCCGGCGGCGTAGCCACGGCGGCCCTTAAGGCTCAGGGCCATGTACGGCCTCCTAGAAGTGAATCTGGGGTTTTGTGCAGTTTAAGTGGGTTTTTGCACCGCTCCGTCATCAGGGGTTTAACAATGCGTCAACGGAACGGCGACAGCGCCGACACCGAACCCCATCTCACCATGTGGCACTATGGGGTCACGGGTGACCCCCGAACCCCCTCACGACGATGATCGCCGAGGGGATCCTGGCAGCTACCGAAGCCAGACCGCTCGCGCTCGTCCGCCGAAGGTTTCTTCCGCTACCAACGATTACAGGGGTCGCTGTGGCTGCCACGCCCGCTTCCGCATCCGTCGAAACACTCGATCTCGATCCGGCTTTCGCACTGCATCGCGGCGGCAAGATCGAGGTTCGCTCCACTGTTCCCGTCCGCGACGCGGACGACCTGGCGCTCGCCTACACGCCCGGCGTCGCCCGGGTGTGCACCGCCATCGCCGAGACGCCCTCGCTGGTCCACGACTACACCTGGGTCTCCAGGGTGGTCGCCGTCGTCTCCGACGGCACCGCCGTGCTCGGCCTGGGCGACATAGGTCCTTCGGCCGCCATGCCGGTCATGGAGGGCAAGGCGCTGCTGTTCAAGGAGTTCGCGAACGTCGACGCCGTCCCCCTCTGCCTCGACTGCACCGACGTGGACGCCCTCGTGGAGACCGTCGTTCGGCTGGCGCCGTCGTTCGGCGGCATCAACCTCGAGGACATCAGCGCACCCCGCTGCTTCGAGATCGAGGCCCGCCTGCGCGACCTGCTCGACATCCCCGTCTTCCACGACGACCAGCACGGCACCGCCATCGTGGTGCTCGCCGCCCTCCAGAACGCCGCCCGCCTGACCGGCCGCCCCCTCGGCGACCTGCGCGCGGTCGTGGCCGGCGCCGGCGCCTCCGGCGTCGCGGTCACCCGCATCCTCCTGGAGGCCGGCATCGGCGACATCGCGGTCTCCGACTCCAAGGGCATGATCTACGAGGGCAGAGAGGGCCTCAACCCGTTCAAGGAGGCGCTGGCCCGCGACACCAACAGGTCCGGCCACACCGGCTCTACGGAGGAGGCCCTGGCGGGCGCGGACGTGTTCGTGGGCCTGTCCGGATCCACCGTGTCCGAGGCGGCCATCGCGTCGATGGCCAAGGACGCGATCGTGTTCGCGCTGTCCAACCCGACCCCGGAGGTCCACCCCGAGGCGGCCGCCAAGCACGCCGCGGTCGTCGCCACCGGCCGCTCCGACTTTCCCAACCAGATCAACAACGTGCTGGCCTTCCCCGGCGTGTTCAGGGGCGCGCTGGACGTGCGGGCCTCCACCATCACCGAGAACATGAAGGTGGCCGCGGCCGGCGCCCTGGCCGGCGTCGTCGGCGACGACGTCACGCCCGCGTACGTCATCCCGAGCCCCTTCGACGAGCGCGTCGCCCCCGCCGTCACCGCCGCGGTCGCCGCCCAGGCCCGCGCCGACGGCGTCGCCCGCATCTAAGCAGCTCAAGACCGCTTGACGATTGCTTGCCGTTCCCTTGGGTAAGTGAGGTCCTCGCCGAGACCGAGGCGCCGCCGGCGACCCGCAGCACACGCGGAGCCGGCGGCGCAAGCGAAACGAGCGGGGACATCCATTGGGAACTGCCATAAATCCTTTACGCAAGGTGCTATAACTGTAGCTCGCTGTAATGATGTGGGCGGCGGCTCCTGCGACAAGGAGAGCGATGGTACGCGAGCCGAATCGACTGCTGCAGCAGCTCATCGCGGAGGCGGGCTTTTCTCACAAGGGACTGGCCAGGCGCCTCAACGATCTGGGCGCCGCACGCGGAACCCCCGGTCTGAAGTATGACCACAGCTCGGTATTGCGCTGGATCGGTGGCCAGCGCCCGAGAGATCCGGTGCCCTGCCTGCTTACGGAGCTGTTCGCGCTCCGGCTCGGCAGGCAGGTCACCTCGGAGGACCTCGGAATGCCGGCCATCATTACACCCCTCGATCTCGGGCAAGAGTTCATGCACACGTGGCAGGAGGGGGTCTCGACTGTGACCGCGCTGTGGCGGGCCGATGTTGAGAGACGGAGGTTTCTGATCGACTCGACGTTCGCTTTAGGAGCAGGCTCCATTGGAGCCATGCGCTGGCTGACGTCCCCGTTAGAGGGACGCCTGGGCGGGACGGGTACGCGGCGCGTGGGCCGCGCCGAGATCGCCGCCATCCACGAGGTCACCCGATCTTTCGGTGAGCTCGACAACCGTTTCGGTAGCGGCCACGTCCGCGCGTCCGTGGTCAAATACCTCGACGGCGCCGTCTCCCCCCTACTTAAGGAGGGCTCGTACAGCGACGCGACCGGCCGCCAGCTGGCCGCCGCGGCCGCTGAGCTGACCCGGCTGGCCGGCTGGATGGCGTACGACATGGAGCAGCACGGCCTGGCCCAGCGTTACCTCATCCAGGCCCTGCGCTTGGCCAGAGGCGCCGACGACCACACCCTCGGCGGCGAGATCCTGGCCGGCATGGCCCACCAGGCCATCTACGTGGGCCAACCGGCGCACGCCTTGGACCTGGCCCGGGCGGCCCAGCTCGCGGCCCGTGGCGCGGGCGTGAACACCCTGCTGGCCTCCGCCTACGTCCTGGAGGCCCACGCCCACGCCGGCCGCGGCGACGCCCGCTCCTGCGGCGCCTCGCTCCACGCGGCCGAACGCGCCTTCGACGCCCGCAAGCCCACCGAAGAACCCCGGTGGCTGAGCTACTTCGACGAGGCGTACCTGTCCGCCAAGTTCGCGCACTGCTTCCGCGACCTGGGGGAGGGGGAGCGGGCGGTGCGGTACGCGCGTCGCTCGCTCGACATGGACTCCCGCTACGTGCGGGGGCGGATGTTCAACCTGTCCCTGCTGGCGGCGGGGCTGGTGCAGTGTGGGGAGCTTGAGGAGGCGTGCTCCACCGCCGGCAAGGCTATGGCGATGGCGGGGGAGTTGCAGTCGGTGCGGTCGCGGTCGTATGCGGAGGATCTGCGCAGGCGGCTGCAGCCTTACAAGAACGAGCGGGTGGTGAAGGTGCTGCACGAGCGCACCCGGGAGCTGACGTCGGCATAGGCGAACCCTGTTGGAACTCCGGATACTTTCGGTGACCTCCGGAAAGTATCCGGAGCCTCGGCGCATGCTGAGGTCATGAGCCCACTTCCAGCAGAGCCGGTTCCCTCCGCGACGGTGGAAATCGCGGAAGCCGGCAAAAGTCTGTCTCGGTTGATCGACCGTGTGGAAACGGGCGAGCAGATCACCATCACGCGCGGTGGGCGTCCCGTTGCCGTGCTGACGCCTGTCCCGAGACCGGTGATTCCGGATGCGCCGACCGGACACCTCCTCCTGCAATGGCTCGAGGAGTTCGGGCCGGACGAAGAGTTCGCCGCCGACATCGACGAAGTCGTCCAAGAGCGGTGACAGGCAATCGAGCCATCGTGCTCGACACCCGCGTCGTGGCGGACATCGAGCGCGGCACCTTCGACCCGCGCAGGCTTTTGGGCTACACGCCCGGGATTTCGGTCATCACCCTCGGGAGCTCACAACCGGGGTGGCCAAGGCACAGGACCGTGTCCAGCGCAAGCGCCGGGCCGATAACCTCGCGGCCCTGATCAGCCGGCTCTTCGTCCTCGGGTTCACGCCACGCACGGCCGTCGCCTACTCCATGCTCAACGCGTCCGCACGGGCCAAGGGCAAGGAGAGGCAGCGTACGGACATGCTCATTGCGGTGGTTTGGCGAATGAGTTCGAGCGCCAAGTTCGCATGAGTTTCGGTGCCAGTTGACGATCTTCGGGGGGCTGTCGGCGAACGAGTTTTGGTACCATTCCCGCTGCCGGCAGGTGGCGCTTGCGTCAGTGGGTTCTCGACTGTGGTGCTGTCAGTCGTCAGCTGCGATGATCAGAGTCAGGTTTCTGCTAGCCCGGTCCACGACGATGAGTTCATGGAATTCGGTGTGGACGCCACCCCAGTCGTGGAACTCAGACCGGCCAAGCCCTTTGAGGCGATATCGGCTCGTGGCCGCCCGGATGAGCGCATAGACCTCGTGGTTCAAGACCTCTTCCAACTGTTTGGGCAGACCTCCATACTGGCTGGCCCAGCTTCTCAGGACATCGATCGCGGTCGTTTCGTCCACCGGTTCGTAGGCGTCGGTGGTGATATTGCTCAGCCAGTAGGGACCGTGTCGAGTGCCCAACGGGTCGACGCCGCCACCGGCGTAGTCATCTCGAAACTGGTCATGCTTGATCAAGGCGTCCAGGAGCAACGTGTCGTCACAAGAGGGCGAGAGCAGCTCGAATCGCTTGAGATCGATCCACCGGTAGCCGTGAGCGCTCTGGTCGTTGAACGGATAGTGACGGAAGTTGATGAAAACCTGATCACGGAAGTTGAGCGCCTGTTGCACGATCACTAACCGTAGACGCAGGCCTGAACCTACTTCGGCATGACCGAGCGCAGGTCTTCGGAGTGCGGGTGATGAACCAGCTCAGGCTGGGATGCCTTGTTGAGCGCGAGAGTGCGCCAGCCGGTAGGAGTCGGTGCCGGTTTCGATGATGGTGGCGTTGTAGGTGAGCCGGTCGACGATGGCGGCGCACAGGCGCGGATCGGTGAACGTTTTGGTCCACCCATCTGGGGCTCGTTGGAGGCGATCGCGACGCTCGCGGTCTCCTCCCTGTCGGTCAGGACCTGGAAGAGCAGGTCGGCGCCGCGTTTGTCGAGCTCGAGGTAGCCCAGTTCGTCGATCTATGCGGATATCCGCATAGATCGATCTATGCCGAGACCGCGACTATGCCGAGGACGGCCCTGCGGAAGCCTGTTGAGCAGGGCGTCTGCCGTCTGGGACTCGGCATAGTCACAGGCTTTCGAGGAACGTGAGGACCTGGTCGGTGGGGTGGTAACGGCCTGGCGGCGCCTCCTGGGGTGTGGTGAGCGCGAGGGCCTTTTCCTTGATGCTCATGTCGGCGTGCAGGTAGGCGTCGGTGGAGCGGACGCCGGCGTGGCCGAGCCAGAGGGCGATCACGGAGGTGTCGACGCCCGCTTGGAGCAACGACATGGCGCAGGTGTGGCGCAGGACATGCGGATGGAGCCGTTTGCGCTGCAGCGACGGGCAGTGTGATGCGGCCGTTGCGGCGTGGGTGCTGATGCGCAGTGCGATGGCATCTCGGCTGAGTCGTCGTCCCGCGCGAGTGGGGAAGAGCGGATCGCTGGGGCGTCCGTCTCGTTCGGTGAGCCAGGTCCGTAGGAGGTCCCGGACGGGGCCGGTGAGTGGGACGGCGCGGTGTTTGCGTCCTTTGCCTTCGCAGCGGACGTTCGCGCCGGTGCCGAGGGTGACGTCGCCGCAGTTGAGGCCGGTGAGTTCGGAGACGCGCAGGCCGGTCTGGATGGCCAGGAGCATCAGGACGCGGTCGCGCCGTCCTTCCCAACGGGACGGATCCGGCGCCGCCAGGAGCGCGTCGGTCTCCGGTGGGGTCAGGAAGGTCACGAGTCGCTTGTCGAACCGTTTGGGCGGGATGGCCAGGACACGTTGAATGAGCAGGGCATGCTCGGGGTGGTGCAGGGCTGCGAAGGAGAACAGCGAGCGGATCGCGGTCAGCCGGACGTTCCGGGTCCGGATGCTGTTGTGCCGCTCGGCTTCGAGGTGGTTCAGGAACGCGGAGATCATGGTGGCGTCGAGGTCGTCCCAGTCGAGTTGGGAGGGCGTCTTGCCGGTCTGCTCCTGGGCGAAGACCATCAGCAGGCGCAGGGCGTCGCGGTAGGCGGCGACGGTGCGCGGGCTGGCCTGCCTCTGCTTGACAAGCCTGTCGGTGAAGAATGCTTGCAGGGTTGCGGCGGTCAGTGTCATGGCCGAGCCTCCCGGTGAGCTGCTTCTTGACGGGCGGCCGCGAGGGCGAGCAGTTCGGGGGCGGCCGACAGATACCAGTAGGTGGAGCGCGGTTCGCGGTGTCCCAGATAGGTCGACAGGGCTGGGATCTTGGCTTGGACGTCCTCTTGCGTGCGATACCAGCCGAGCAGGGTGCGGACCGCGAAAGTGTGGCGCAGGTCGTGCAGTCGGGGAGGCCAGGGAGCGTCGGCGCCGACCCTGGCCTCGGTGATGAGGTGCCGGAAGGTCTCGGAAGCCACGGCATAGATCAAGCGCTTGCGGGTGCCGGAGATGAAGAAGCTCGGATCGATGGGCCGGGGCTGGAGGTCGTCGCGTACCTGGGAGTAGCGGCCGAGAGCCTGCATGGTGCTGGGATGCAGGGGAACCAGGCGGGACTTGCCGAACTTGGACTCGCGGATGAGCAGGATGCCCTCGTGCCAGTCGATGTCGGCGCGGTCGAGCTTGATGGCCTCGCCGATCCGAAGCCCGCTGGCGGCCAGCAGCCCGAGCAAGGTCTCGTAGGTCGCCGCCCGCAGCGCAGGCCGGAGCGAGTCGCGGGCCTGACCCATCACCTTCGCGATGTCGCCGGGTGAGTAGACGAACGGGGGGCGCCAGCGCTGCCGGTGCGGCAGCAGGCCCAGCGGTGGCACCTCCGTGGCGGGGTCGATGCCGGCCAGGTAGCGGGCAAAGCCCCGGGCGGCGGTCATTCGTCGTGGCCCGATCGTGGTCATCCGGCCGCCGTCGCCGGCCTGCTGCGCCCAGGCCAGCGCTGCGCGGATCGTGACGGTCTGGGCGTTCTGGCTGTCGAGGTAGGCGACGAACCCGGGTAGCAGCCAGGCTGCTTCGGCCATCTCGTGCCCGAGCGAACGACGCAGGCGCAGGTAGTCGGCGAGGGCCTGCTGCAGCGCGGTCATCGGATGCCCGCCGGCCATGGCTGGGCGACCTGGCGCAGCGAGGCGAGGTCGACCTTGGCGTAGAGGGCGGTGGTGGCCAGGTCCTGATGGCGCAGAATCTGGCTGATCGCGCTCAACCCGGCGCCTCGGCGCAGAAGTTCACCGGCCACGGCGTGGCGGAGCCGGTGCGGTCCCACCGCTGGCAGGCTGACTCTGTGGCAGGCCCGCTCCACCACATCCCCTACCAGATCCGCGCGGATCGGCCGACGGGGAGCACGGCAGGTCAAGAACAGCCGCCGCTCTCCTTGGGGGATGCGTCCGCTCGACAGGTAGGCGACCAGCGCCTCGCCCACCTCCACCGGTAACGGGAGCCGGTCCTGGCGCCCGGCCTTCCCGCGGATGATGAGTTCTCCGGCGCGCCAGTCGACATCGTGTAACTCCAGTCGGGTCACCTCGATGGAGCGCAGGCCGAGCCGGGCGACCAGGATCATGATCGCGTAGTCGCGGATGCCGACGGGAGTGCTCCTGTCACAGCCGTCCAGGATGCTCTGGACGTCAGCCGCCGTCATGGTGGGCGGCACGCTCGCCAAGCGCCACCCGCCGATCGCAGGCACCGCGCTCCCCAGCCGCGAGGCGGTGATGCCCTGCAGATAGAGGAAGCGCAGCAGGGAGCGCAGCTCCGCCACGCGCCCCTTGGCCGACCCTGCCGAGACGCGATCGCACTCCCGTAACAGGAAGGCGTTGACGTCGGTGCCCGTCAGCGCCGCGGGGGTGAAGGCGTCTCCGATCGTCGCCTGTTCTCCCAGGAAGCGGCGGGCGGTGTTCGAGTAGCGCAGCACCGTGGCCGCGGCCAGCCCTCGGTCCCGGATCATCCAGGCGCGATACTGCTGCAGCAGCGTCTCCAGCGGCGTGGCCGGTGGCTGCTCCGCCGTGGTGATCCCGATTTCGCGTAGATAGGTCAGCAGCGGCGCCATCGCTCGCGGTCCCGGGATTCTCCGCTGGCCGGCCTCATGTCGTGCGGAACGGAACTGCGCCATCCACTCCTCGTCGAGCTGGCCGACCGTCAGGCCCGTATCTTCCAGCCAACGCCCGACCCGGCCCAGGTCCGTGAGCATGTTCCGGATTGTCTCCGCCGTGTAACCACGCTGCTCCAGCCATACTCGGTAGCCCTCGACCTGCGGCCCTAGCAGGCCGGGCTTCCTCCTCGTGCCCGCCATCGCACTCGCCTCCTTCGGGAGAGCCAAATTGCTCCCACGAACGAGCCTCCGCTCAATAGGCGGCTATGCCGAGTCTCAGGCGGTGGACGTCCTGCTCAACAGGCTTCCGCAGGGCCGCCTCGGCATAGTCGCGGTCTCGGCATAGGTCGATGCACAAAAGATCGAAACGGCCATAGCGGGCGATGGTCTTGTTGAGGATCAGCTCGTCGGCCGCTTCGACCAGCTCGTTGACGAGCTTGGCGGCCAGCACGTATTTGACCCGGTATTCGGCCATCGCGGCTTCGGTGCCGAGCGCGATGAGCAGGTGTGACTTGCCGGTCCCGGAGTCGCCGATCAGGCAGAGCGGCTGGCCGTTGCGGACCCACTCGCACTTGGCCAAGGTGTGGATCAGGGCAGAAGGGACGTTGGGATTGGCGGAGAAATCGAAGTCGGACAGCCATTTCGCGCAGGGGAAGGCAGCCGCCTTGATGCGCCGCTCCGAGCGTCGGCGCTGCCGATCCTCGCACTCGGCCATCAGCAGCTCGGCCAGGAACCCGCGATAGGTGAGCTGCTCGCGTTCGGCGGCGTCGGCGGTGGCGACGAACTGGCCGCGGATAGTGGGCAGCCGCAGCATCCGGCACGCCTGGTCGACGGCGGCCTCGGCGGCCGGCTCGGTCAGACCCCGCTGATGAGTGAGCTGCTGTTGCGTACTCATGAGGTATCTCCATCTCCCTGGTTGGCGCAGCGGCGGCGAGGCAGCAGTTGGTCATAGGCAGCCAACGACGGCGGTGGGCGCCTATCAACCGGGAGCGAGGCCAGGCGGTGCTCGGTCAGCGACACGATGTCGGCGGGCAGCGCGGCTGGATGGCCGACGGGCAGCGCGTCAGTCCGGGTAGCCGCGGTGGGTTGCGGGGCTGCTTGGGCGGCCTTGCGCGCCTCGACCGCCACCACATCGCTGGTCAACGCGCCGACCTGGAGCGCGGCGGCGATCCCGGCGACCACGTGTTCGTGGGCCATGCTGCGGTGCAGCATCAGCACCTCGATCAGCGCCCGGGTGCCGTGGGCGTCCCCATGCGCTTTGCGGACCGCAGACCACCAGGCGTCGTGCACCGGGGTGAACCGGCCAGCCTGACGGGCCTACTCCAGAGCGGTCGCCCCGGGTAAGGCGCCGGGCTTGCGGACCAGCACCTCCAGATAGTGGTCCAGCTCCAGCCGGGAGCCGTTCTTGGCGATCAGCCGCTCGTGGCGGGCCACCTCGATCTTGTCGGTGAACACGATGAGCTCGTTGGAGTGCAGCAGCACACGAACTTGGCGGCCGATCAGCCGGACCGGCACCGAGTAGCGGTTGGTGCGCACGCAGATCTGCGACCTGCGGTCCACCCGGGGATGGAAGACACGGCCGGTCTCGAACGGCTCGGCCGGCAACGGCTGCAGCAGCGGCCGTTCGATGGCGAAGTACTCGCCGACGGTGTGGGCGCGGGAGCCGATCCTGCGCAGGTCGTCCTGCTCGTCCCACCGGTCGATGGACGCGTTCAGCTCCGCGATCGAAGCGACCTGCGGGACGGGGACCAGGCGATTGCGGCGGAACCGTCCGACCTCGCCCTCTACCCCGCCCTTCTCATGGGCGCCCGCCAGGCCAGGGCGGCAATAGAAAGTCTCCGGGCTCATGTGTGACCTGAAGGCCACCCACCGCTCGTTCTCCACCCGGGCGCGGGTGAAGCCGAGAACCTGGCCACCGCCGAGGTCAGGTTGTCGTAGCGGACCTTGCCGGTCGGGATCCCGCCCAGCACCGTGAACGCGTGCACATGCCCCTCGAAGAAGGCTTCCTGGCCACACGACAGGGTCACGTGATGCACGGCCTTGCCCGAGTACGACAGCCGGAACACGAACATGTAGCACTTGGTCCTGCGCCCGGACAGATCAACCCACACCTCCCCGAAGTCGACCTCGGCCTCTTCGCCAGGCTTGTGGATCTGATCGATGGGTACCTCCGGCGGTCCGTGCCCGGCCTCGGCCCGAATCTGCGGGCGACGCACCGCGACGTAGTTGCACACCGTCGAATAGGAGATCCCCTCCATATCCTGCTCGGCCACCAACCGGTCGAAGATCCGCCGGACCGTGTGCCGCTGCTTGCGGGGCGCGCTCAGGTCCAGCCACAGCATCTGGTCGATCACCGGCTTGAACGGATCCAGCCGCGACCTTCGCGGCGTCATCGCCTTGCGCGGTGTCGGCCATGCGGATGTCAACGCCTCCGCCACCGTTCGGCGGGAAACCGCGTACTTGCGCGCCAAGGCCCGCTGCGACAAGCCCTCCATCCGGGAGTCCCGCCTGATCGCCGCGTACTTCTCCACCTTGGTCATGCGCGCCATCAGCGCCCCCTTGCGACGCCAAGCGCATCGAGCGTCCCACCGCCACGCCCGAGTGGCACCAAAACTCGCTGAACCGTCACCATCCGGCTACACAATGGCACCCAAACTCACGCGCAACCGGCACCAGAACTCACGTGTAGACCCACATTGCGGCTTCGGCGCTGGAACACGGCGCGAGCCTGCTGACCAACGACCGGGGCCTCGCCCGGCTTCAAGAGGTCAGCAGGCTCAACGTGCTGCGTCCCGAGGATTTGTGAGCTGACTACTGAAGCAGCTCGCCCTTAGGACCGACGATCCCCTTTGTCTCCGCGTAGTTGGCCTTGTTGTAGACATCGGCCACTTCGCCGTTGAAGTAGGTGGAGCTGATGAAGTCCACCCGGTCGTTGCCGTCCTGGTCGTGGAACATGCTCGTGATGCCGTTGACGTAGCCCGTGCGCTTGTTATTGTCGTACTTCAGCAGCCAGGGGCCGCCGTCGGCGCCGCCGGTCATGGAGCACTTGAGCACCTGGTGCTCTTCGACCTTGAACGTGTTGGCCTGGTACAACTTCTGGGCGGTCTTGCCCGCGCACCACTTGGGGGTCAGACCGCTGTACGGCTTGTCGCCGTCGGGGTGTGGGTCGGCCGGGTAGCCGAAGGCCATCACTCGCTGGCCCCTCGGCTGGTTCCACGCCAGTCCCTGCCCGCCGACGTTGTCGCCAAGACGGCCCATGTCCTTGGCCTTGCCAGCGCCGGGGTAGATGAAGAAGGAGTCGTGGAAGTACTTGGTCGACTTGGTGACCTTGTACCACTGGATCAGGTAGAACTGCTTGAGCCAGTAGTCGCCTCGGTCGTCCTTGAGGACCTTGCCCTTGACCTTGCCGATGGCCTTCTCGTCGAGCAGCTTCTTGTACTCGGCCTCGGTGAGCGGGGTCAGCTTGGTCGCGCCCTGGTCACCGTTCTTCCACAGCTTCGGGTCCTCGTTCGCCTTGGGAGCGTTGCTCCACTGCAACTCAGTGACCTCGACCTCATCCGTCGTCGGAACTGAGTCCACGAAGTTGCCGCCGGCCGGTTCCTTGGAGGTCACGTCCTCGGCGCGGAAGCCGCCGTTGGGGCCGTACTTGTCCAGCCCCTCCTTGTACTGCTGCTCAGCGGTCTTGCCGCCAGGGATGTCCTTCAGTTCTGTGGACTTGACGTCCTTCTTGCCCTCGAAGCTGTCGAACTCCGACTTCAGGACCTGCTTCTCGGCCACCTTATCGACGAGGGAGAAGCCGTTGTGGACGGCAACGAAGGCGAAGTCGCCGTCGTAGTCGTCGTAGGTGTCGAGGTCGTAGGCGGTGAAGGCGTACGCGCCGACGTAGACGCCCCAGGGAGCCCTGCCCTTGTAGTAACCCGGCACGAAGATCCACTTGCTGTAGACGTCCTTGCCGCTCTCGTACACGCAGTGGCCGGCGGTGGCGACCAGGTTGCGGTGGCGGGACTGGATCGACGTGGCCGAGCACCAGCGGTAGCGGCCGGCCCGGTCGATGAAGAAGACCTTGCCGATGGTCTTGGGGAGGTTGACGTTCTTGCTGGCGATCGGCTTGGCGGTGGACCCTGTCGGGGTGGTCAAGCCTGGCTTGCCGTCAGGGGCTCCCTGGCTTTGGGTGGCGACCAGCTTGGACACGTTTTTGGCGTCCCAGTGGTATTGGGTCGCCTTACGCAGAGCCGCGCCGTTGGCGTCGAGCCAGAAATTGGCGACGCCATATGCGTCTGCGGGCTTGGGCATGAGGCTGTCAGAGGCCCAGTTGGGGTCGGCGCTGGCGGGTTGGACAAGGATGGCGGCGCTCAAGCCGGCGACGGCGAGGGGGATGAGCAGGCGCTTCAAGGGAGGCTCCACGGGCAGTTGTCAAGAAAGATGTAAAGACCCTATCGACCCATTAGTCACTCTGGTAAGGGTTCTTCTCAGATTTCTCACCAAACAGGCCGAAGGGCCCGGCAGAAGCCGAGCCCTTCGGGTAAAGCGGTTGGTCTGAGGTTTGGACCCCCAGCTCCAGGGATGTCCCAGAATTAGGACATCTTGCCGGACCACAGGTTGGCGGCAGCGTTGTACACCATGGCCGTCTCGCCGTCGAAGTACGACGAGTAGATGGTGTCGTTGCGGTTGTTCTTGTCGCTGTCGCCGAACACAGCGGTGGTGACACCGTTGACGTAGCCAAGACGCTTGGCGTTGCTGTACTTGAGCAGCCACGGCGAGCCGTTGTAGCCCGGGGTGACGGCGCACTTCAGGGCAACGAGCTCCTCAGCCTTGAGAGGCGCGTAGACGTTGACCTTGGACGACGTCTTGCCGTAGCACCACTTCGGCGTGACACCCGTGAAGGGCTTGCTGCCGTCGGGGTGCTCGCCACCCGGGTACCCGAAGGTACGGACGTACTTGCCGGTCGGCTGGTTCCACGCGAAGCCCTGGCCGCCGACGTTGTCGCCGAGGCGACCAGCGTCCTTGACGGTCAGGTCCCCACCCGTGTAGATGAAGAACGAGTCGTGGAAGTACTTGGTCGACTTGGAGACCTTGTACCACTGGATCACGTAGTACTGGCGGAGCCAGTAGTCGCCCATGTCGTCCTTGAAGACCTTGCCCTTGACCTTGCCGGCGGCCTTCTCGTCGAGCAGCTTCTTGTACTCGGCCTCGGTGAGCGGGGTGTCGTTGGTGGCACCCTTGTCACCGTTCTTCCACGTCGTGGCGTCCTTGGGGTCGACCACCGCAGGAGCGTTGGTCCACTGCAGCTCGGTGACCTCGACCTCGTCCACGGTGGGAACGGAGTCCTCGAAGTTGCCGCCAGCCGGCTCCTTCGAGGTCACGTCCTCGGCGCGGAAGCCGCCGTTGGGGCCGTACTTGTCCAGCCCCTCCTTGTACTGCTGCTCGGCGGTCTTGCCACCGGGGATGTCCTTGAGCTCGGTGCTCTTGACTTCCTTCTTGCCCTCGTAGGCGTCGTACTCCGACTTGAGGACCTGCTTGCCCTCAACCTTGCTGAAGTTGAGGTTGATGCCGTTGTAGACCGTGACGAACGCGTAGTCGCGGTCGTAGTCCTCGTAGTTGGCGAAGTCGTAGTGGGCGAAGGCCTGCTTGCCCACGTAGATGCCCCAAGGAGCCCTGCCCTGGTAGTAACCGGGGACGAAGACCCACTTGTCGAGGACCGCGCCGTTCTGCTTCGTCTGGAAGACGCAGTGACCGGCGGTGGCAACCAGGTTGCGGTACTTCGCCTGGATGGAGGTGGCGGAGCACCAGTACAGCTTGCCGTCGACGCCCTCGAAGAACACCTTGCCGATGGTCTTCGGCAGGTTCACGTTCTGAACCTTGGCGGTGGTCTTCTTCTCTTCACCAATGGGGGCGGTGGAGCCCGGCTTGGTGTCCGCGGTATAGCCACCCGCGGTCTTGAGCTTGTCGACTTCCTTGTAGTCGAAGCGGTAGTACGACGCGGCCCGCAGGGCAGCGCCGTTCGCCTTGAACCAGAAGTCGACGGTCTGGGAGACCTTGTCGTTCGGCGTCAGCGGAGTGTCGATGATCTCGCCGGACGCGGAAGCCGTGCCGGCCAGACCAGCAGCCAGCAGACCGGTGGCCAGAATGGCGCCACCGGCGGGGAGGAGGATGCGCTTCAAGGTAACTCCTTGCGCTGTCGTGGAACGCCTCTTGCGTCCCATGCGTCAGTAAAGGGATAGCCAGGAACATACAGTGCCGATCTTGAACTCGGGTAGTCGCTTTGAGAGGAAAAGATGCGACAAGCCGGGCGTGATCGTTCTGTGATGTTTAAGTGGCTGATGCGCAGGAGTTGAGAGAAGCTCTCCGTGTGGCCGTTTGCCCTGATCAACATAAGGAAGTTGTCAGTGTGGCCAGCGGGGCGAAGGTGTCGCGTTGATCCTCCTCCGCTCGGTGATGTGATGCAGATCACATTAGATTGATGGCACCGTATGGGCGCGCCATGCGTCCAAACGCCTTCACTTTCGGGGTCTGAACGCGGAAGGGCTCGGCGGATGCCGAGCCCTTCGCTTGCGACGGTTTACGAACGGTTCATCGCCGTTCGCTCTGCGTCAACTTCACACAACCTTGCCGGACCACACGGTCGCGGCGGCCTTGTAGACGATGTTGGTCTCACCGTCGAAGTACGGCGAGGAGATGTAGTCCACGCGGCCGTTGCCGTCCTGGTCGTTGAAGGTGCTGATGACACCGTTCACGTAGCCGAGACGCTTGGCGTTGCTGTACTTGTACAGCCACGGGCCACCGTCGGCGCCCTCGGTCATGGCGCACTTGAGGGCGACGTGCTCCTCGATCTTCTTGGCAGCGGAGCCGACCAGCTTGCCCGAAGTCTTGCCGTAGCACCACTTCGGCGTGACGCCGGTGTAGGCCTTGTTGCCGTCAGGGTGCGGCGCGGCCGGGTAGCCGAACACGCGGACGTACTTGCCGGTGGGCTGGTTCCAGGCGAAGCCCTGCCCGCCGACGTTGTCGCCCAGGCGGCCAGCGTCCTTAACCGTGATGTCCCCACCCGTGAAGATGAAGAAGGAGTCGTGGAAGTACTTGGTCGACTTGGTGACCTTGTACCACTGGATCAGGTAGAACTGCTTGAGCCAGTAGTCGCCTCGGTCGTCCTTGAAGACCTTGCCCTTGACCTTGCCAGCGGCCTTCTCGTCGAGCAGCTTCTTGTACTCGGCCTCGGTGAGCGGGGTCAGCTTGGTCGCGCCCTGGTCACCGTTCTTCCACTGCTTGGGGTCCTCGCTCGGCTTGGGAGCGTTGGTCCACTGCAGCTCGGTGACCTCGACCTCGTCCGTGGTCGCAACCGAGTCCTTGAAGTTGCCGCCGGCCGCTTCCTTCGTGGTCACGTTCTCGGCGCGGAAGCCACCGTTGGGGCCGTACTTGTCCAGCCCCTCCAGGTACTGCTGCTCGGCGGTCTTGCCGCCAGGGATGTCCTTGAGCTCGGTGCTCTTGACTTCCTTCTTGCCCTCGTAGGCGTCGTACTCCGACTTGAGGACCTGCTTGCTGTTCACACGGCTCGCGGAGATGGAGACACCGTTGTAAACGGTCACGAACGCGTAGTCGCGGTCGTAGTCCTCGTAGACGTCGAAGTCGTAGTGGGTGAAGGCCTGCTTACCCACGTAGATGCCCCAAGGAGCCCTGCCCTGGTAGTAGCCGGGGACGAAGACCCACTTGGACATGACGTCCGAGTTCGTGGCGGTGTCGTACACGCAGTGGCCGGCAGTGGCGACCAGGTTGCGGTACTTGGACTGGATCGAAGTGGCGGAGCACCACTTCTTCTCGCCCTTGCTGTTGACGAAGAACACCTTGCCGATGGTCTTCGGCAGGTTCACGTTCTGAACCTTGGCGGTGGTCTTCTTCTCTTCGCCGATCGGAGCGGTCGAACCCGGCTTGGTGTCCGAGCTGTAACCGCCCTTGCTCTGCAGCTTGGCGACGTCAGCCTTGTCCCAGACGTTGGACTCGGTAGCGGCCTTGAGGGCAGCACCGTTGCTCTCCGCCCAGTAGTCGACGATCGCCTTGGCGTTGGCCGCACTCGTCGCCATCGGGTCCTTGGCGATGTCAGTGTCGGCCTGCGCCGTACCGGCGAGGCCGGCGGCCAGAAGGCCGGTGGCCATAAGGGCGCCACCGGCGGGGATGAGGATGCGCTTCAAGGGAACTGCTCCTTGCTCTGTCGTGGGTCGCAACATGCGTCCCATGCGTCAGTAAAGGGATAGCAAGGAACATAGCGTGGTGATCTCCGCAGGTGGAACCCGGTTTGGGGCATCTGGTAGGCGCCGTTTCCCGTGTGACCGTGCCGTTACCTGTCAGAGGCCTTTCCGTGTTGTTATCTGAAAGAGATGTTTTCGCAGGGTATGCAGGGGATGTGGCGGATGGGACGAAAGTTCCGTTAGAGCGATGTTACATAGAGTAGTCGCTTGATTGTGTCTTAGATCACAGGAACCAGATTCAGTCCTGCTCCGTCTAACATGGCCAGGTCTTCACAGGTGATCTTCAGGTATCGCCCGGAAATATCCGTATTCATGTCATATGCCCTGTTCTTGGCTGTGTTGGGAGCGCCTCGGCTGAGTCCGGAACGGAGACGAGCTGTGTCTGTCGCCCGGGCGTATGTGGCGCGCTCCATATATAGGTGCGGTTCCTGCTGGCGCCCGCCTGTGATGTCGGCCGCGACAGTGGGACTGGTGGAGGTCCGCGCCAGCCCGATCAACGGCTGCGAGGGGCGGCACTGACATGCACACCAAGGAGGGCCGCGTACAACGGGGAGTCCGCGGTGCTTCTCAACTGGTCGCGACCTGACGGGACGCTCTCGGGTTCACCGACGCCGAACGCGCTGCGCCACTGTTGTCGGATGCTTGGCTCGCTGGTGGAGTCTTGTAGAGATCAAGGCGGTGGGCCGTTCTCGCCCGCGCCCGCCACTCGGGCCGCAGGGAGGGACCCGCATGGCGCGCATACTCACGATCGCCGACCAGATGACCATCGTGATCATCAGCACGAACATGACTCCGGTGGTGGCGTAAGCAGCCAGGTCAAGCGGACCGGCGGTATAAGGATCATCGCCCTCGGTCGCCGCGAACTCGTAGACGATGGAGGAGAGAAGCGGAATCGTCACGAAGCCCACCCCCACCGCGCCCTGACGCTGACGTTGCCGAGGACCATCAACAGGCTCCCCTGGGATAGGCGCTGGATACTCGCCCCGCCGTGATCGTCGAATCCCCTCCAGCGCTGCTCTCACCGCCAGGACAATCGCAATCACCTTGACCCCTAGAAGGAGCCAGAAGAACGGTCCACGTACATACGCGTCAGCGCCGCTCAGCCACCTCGCGAGATATAGCACTCCCAGCAGCCCACATACGCCTAGAACAACCTTGTACGATGCGGGCACTCTCGACAGCATTTCGGAATTGTGGCGGGAACAACCCTGTGGTGCAAGACCAGCCTCCGGCGGGGCCTCGGTCTCCGGGATGATCATCGGGCGCAGCTGCGCCCGCTTCGAGCGGGAAGCCGTACGCGGAGTCCGTGCGCGCTCACAGCGAGACGGTGCTGCGCCGGTTCTATGACCTGCATCGTGATACTGGGAGCGGGCCGATCGTCAACCCGTTCCCGTTGGATTGGTCGAGGCGGGGCAACCGGGCGAACGCCCACCACAACCCGATGGAGCCTTTCCGGAACGAGCGGACGGGGTTGTATCGGCCGCGAGTGCCGACCCGGATCCCGCGCAGCATCTCTGACAAGGAGTTCGACGAGGTCTTCGCCAGGCTCCCTTCGCATCGGGACCGGGCGCTGGTCGCCTTCTACGTCTCGACTGGCGCCCGCGCCTCTGAGCTGCTTTCGACCGCCCAGGGCGGCGCCGATCCCGGACGGCAGCTGATCTCCGTCGTCCGTAAGGGCACCCGTCTGGTTCAGGAACTGCCCACCTCGACCGACGCGTTCGTCTGGCTGCGGCTTTACCAGGTGGAGATGCAGGAGCTGATCCCGAAGGGGCGGCGGCAGCCGCTGTGGTGGACGCTGCGCCAGCCGCTGCGGCCACTGACCTACCACGCGGCGCACCGCATGTTCGAGCGCGTCAACGAGCGAGCCGGCACGTCGGCGACCTTGCACGCGCTCCGTCACACCGCGGCCTACCAGATGGCCGAAGACCCGATGCTGCCACTGACCGATGTCCAGTTCGTCCTCGGTCACGCACAGCTCATGACTACGCAGATCTACCTCACGCCGCGCCAGGAGGACGTGATCCGCCCGAGATGAGGAAGGTTGCCACCGGCACCTGCGGACGCGCCTTCGGGACCCCATGCATACATGAGCACAGTTGCCTACGCTGCCCACTCCACTGGCCCACCCGAGCAACGCGACCGCATCGCCGAGATCCGCGACAACCTCGAAGCCCGCATCGCCGAGGCTGAACGCGAAGGCTGGCTCGGCGAGATCGAAGGACTTCGCGTCAGCCTGGCTGGCGCCGAAGACAAGCTCGCTCAGCTCGACAAACGAGCTCGCCGCGCTACCACCATCAACCTCGGCATGCTCGCCTTCTCCGGCATCGCCGACCGCGCCGCTTCCCTTCCCGGCGCTCAGCCAGGCGCCCTGTCATAACCATGCCCGAACGGACGCTGACGTCTTCGCTTACGCGAACGAGATACCATTCGGCTACATCGTCCATCAGCAGAGAGTCTTATGTGCGACAAAACCGGAAGCTAAAATTTGCGCTCTTAGCACTCAATATCGTCGGCTTGGCCATGACGGTCGCTTCCATCGCCGTCTGGATATCCACTGGCACCAATTCCACTGCCCCGGGCCAGTTACTGCTCAATGGAGGGCTGCTCATTCTGTTACCGACCTCGGTGGCCACCCTTGTTCTGGTCATTCGGGAGAACCAGAATTCGAGTCGTCGCTGATTTCAGCGGATCCTACACGGTCAAGCCGAGCGGTCTGCGCCTCTCCGGTGTGGGCCGCTTTGTTGAGAACTGTTCTCGTGTTTGCCCTCTGCAGACCGCGTGGTTTCTAGTTCAGAGAATTCGTGCGGCACCGGCTGGGCCGTGGCGCACAGCCTGACTAGGTCGGCCTCCGGTTGATCTCGATGACCGGCAACTCTTATGAGGACGCACATGAAGAGGCGCTAAGACGCACGCGCCCATTAAAAGCTATGATCGCGACATTATCGATAAATATGGAGAATTCGGTCCCTAGTGGCGCAGGCACGATGACTTGGGGCCGCGATGCTGATCGTTGATGTTGAGCGCGGAGGCGTCGTAGCTGTCGATGAGGATGACGCCGAGGCATCGTTCCCCTCCGATGGATGGCTCCTAGAAGGACTTCCCGCAGGTCTGGTAGCGGAGCCGGTGGCCGCTGCACGGATCATGATCGAGGTCCAGCGCCGCGGCGGTCCCGATCCCGCTCGATGAGGCGGTTAATCTGATAGAGCACGATCGCTACCGTGCCTATCGCGATTCCTACGGAAGTGAAGATGCCGCCCAATAAGCTTACTTCCGGATTATCGCTTGTCTTCACGATGAGCGAAATGGCGATGACGATGGTTTGCAAAGCCGCCGAGGGTGAAGGATGCGTATTTCATTCCCTGTGAGTCCTCCCTATGCTGCCATTATCTTTTTCTATTTGGTCCGCGTGAACTCGCATCCGTGGCTCCACGGGTTATTCCAGCAGTGTTAGTCGATGCCTACCCCGTAGCTTTTTTGGTTGCATAGTCGATTTGTGATGCATAGTATTGTGCAGTCCCGGCCACCGCTCCACGGAACGTTGTGATGAACGGCGCTGCTGGCCTCAAGTATTCAGCCGAGGCGGTAGCTGCGTTCTAGATCATGAGAAAAGGTGCCCCTGACCTGCAAGGATTTGGGTGTCGACGCCATATCCGCTGCAGAAGCAGGTGCACCTTTCTGGTGAGTGA
>NZ_JAUZQF010000043.1 GCF_030718205.1 Nonomuraea turcica | reverse complement strand
CATTAACCAGCTCAAACGCAACCGCGCCATGGCCACCAGGTACGACAAGCTCGCTGTCCGCTTCGAGGCCACACTCACCATCGCCGCGATCAACGAGTGGCTCAGTGCCTTATGAAACACGGCCTAGAACCTGGCCGTCGATGGGAGCGCTTACGGCGATACGCGTCCTTTAGCGCACATTGAGGCTATAGGGGCATCCAAGGGGCACGAGCCGGGGCGTCCACAGCACGCACAGTCTCACGGGGGCGACGATGTCCTATGCCGGCCGATCCACCAGTGCACGCCGCGGTTTCACCGAGGAGGACGACGGAAGTTACGTCACGGCCGTACGCGGGCTCGGCGTGCTCCAGGAGCCGCTGCTG
Organism: Nonomuraea turcica; assembly: GCF_030718205.1. Taxonomy (GTDB): domain Bacteria; phylum Actinomycetota; class Actinomycetes; order Streptosporangiales; family Streptosporangiaceae; genus Nonomuraea. The sequence continues at coordinate 68,041 of NZ_JAUZQF010000043.1, read as the reverse complement.
AACAAGGGGACCGCCTTCACCCGGCAGGAACGCGCCGACCTCGACCTCGACGGTCTCATCCCGCCAGCGGTGGAGACGATCGAGGAGCAGGCGCAGCGGGCCTACGCCCAGTACCGCGCCCAGCCCACGGACCTGCTCAAGAACGTCTTCCTGGAAGGGCTGCGGGATCGCAACGAGGTCCTGTACTACCGGCTGCTCAGCGACCACCTCCGCGAGATGCTCCCGATCGTGTACGACCCCACGGTGGCCGAGGCGATCAAGGGCTACAGCCACGAATACCGCCGGCCGCGCGGGCTCTACCTGTCCGTGAACGACCCTGACGGGATCGCCAAGGCGTTCGACGACCTCGGCATGGGGCCGGACGACGTCGACCTGATCGTCGCGTCCGACGCCGAGGAGATCCTCGGCATCGGCGACTGGGGCGTCGGCGGCGGGGCGGGCATCACCACCGGCAAACTGGCCGTCTACACCGCCGCCGCGGGCATCGACCCGGCCCGCGTCATCCCGGTCGCCCTGGACGTCGGCACCGACAACGAGGCCCTGCTCAACGACCCCGCCTATGTCGGCAACCGGCACGCCCGCGTACGCGGTGAGCGTTACGACGCCTTCATCGACGCCTACGTCACCACGGCCACCCGCATGTTCCCCGGCGCCATGCTGCATTGGGAGGACTTCGGCCCCTCCAACGCCCGCCGGATCCTGGAGCGGTACAGGAACAAGATCCCCACGTTCAACGACGACATGCAGGGTACCGGCGCGATCGTCCTGGCCGCCATGCTCAGCGCGATCAGGGTGTCCGGGACGGCCATGCGGGACCAGCGAATCGTCGTGTTCGGCGCGGGCACGGCCGGCTGCGGCATCGCCGACCAGCTGCGGGACGCCATGGTCCGCGACGGCCTCGATCGCGGCACCGCCACCCGGCGCATCTGGACGATCGACAAGCAGGGCCTGCTCACCGACGACATGACGGACCTGCGCGACTTCCAGCGGCCCTACGCGCGCCCGGCCGCCGAGGTGGACGGCTGGAGCCGCGGCGAGCACGGTATCGGGCTACGCGAGGTCGTCGAGCGGGTCAAGCCCACCATGCTGCTGGGCACCTCGACCGTGCACGGCGCCTTCACCGAGGACGTCGTCCGCGCGATGGCCTCCGACGGGGGCCGGCCGATCATCTTCCCGATCTCCAACCCCACCGAGCGGATCGAGGCGATGCCGGCCGACCTGCTCCGCTGGACCGACGGCCGGGCCCTGGTCGCCACCGGCATCCCGGTGGACCCGATCACGTACAACGGTGTCACCTACACCATCGGCCAGGCCAACAACGCCATGTTGTACCCGGGCATCGGGCTCGGCGTGGTCGTGTCCAAGGCGCGCCAGGTCAGCGATGGCATGTTGGAGGCGGCCGCCAACGCCGTCGCCGGGCTCGTGGACCCGTCGCTGCCGGGCGCGTCGCTGTTGCCGCAGGTGGACAACCTCAGAGAGGTCTCGGCGACCGTCGCCGTGGCCGTCGCCGAGCAGGCCGCCACCGAGGGCCTGGCCCGCACTGAGATCCACAACGCCGTGGAGCAGGTCCGCCAGGCCATGTGGCAGCCCGCCTACCACCCGATCAAGGCCGTGGAGCAGCGATGACCATTACTGGGGCGCACAGACCCAGCGGTCACTGATCCACTTCAGTATCGGCGACGATCGCATGCCCAAGGCCGTATACCACGCGTACGGCTCCATCAAGAAGGCCGCCGCGATGGTCAACGCCCGCGCCGGGCGGCTGCCGCAGTGGAAGGCCGACCTCATCTGCCGGGTGGCCGACGAGGTGATCGCCGGCGACCTCGACTCGGAGTTCCCGCTGTACGTCTGGCAGACCGGCTCGGGCACCCAGTCCAACATGAACGTCAACGATGTGATCTCCAACCGGGCGATCCAGCTCGTCGGCGGCAGGCTGGGCGCCAAGGAACCCATCCATCCGAACGACCACGTCAACATGGGGCAGTCCTCCAACGACACCTTCATCACCGCCATGCATCTGGCCGCCCTGCTCATTGGTCGCTCACCCTCCTCACTCGCTCCGCGGAGTCCCTCCTTCGTCGGGCCTCCACTCCGCTCGCTGCGTCGGGTTCACTCCTGCTCGCCATCGACGAGCGACTGCTGCCCGCGGCGGGGAGGCTGCACGACGCCGCCTCCCGCAACAGCCGCCGCTGGGAGCACGTCGTCAAGATCGGGCGCACCCACCTGGAGGACGCCACCCCTCTCACCGTGGGCCAGGGGTGGTCCGGGTACGCCGCCCAACTCCAGGACGCGATCGAGCACCTGACCGCCACGCGGTCCGGCCTCTACCGTCTGGCGATCGGCGGCACGGCGGTCGGCACCGGTTTGAACGCGCCCCCCGGCTTCGCCGACGAGGTCGCCGCGAAGCTCGCCGGGCTCACCGGTCACCCGTTCGTGAGCGCGTCCAACAAGTTCGCCGCCCAGGCGTCGTGCGACGCCCTCGTACGCGTCTCGTCGGCGGTGCGCGCGCTGGCGGTCACGCTGTTCAAGTTCGCCAACGACATGCGGTGGCTCGGGTCGGGGCCGCGGACGGGCCTGCACGAGCTGCGGCTGCCGTCCTACGAGCCCGGCTCCTCGATCATGCCAGGCAAGGTGAACCCCACCCAAGCCGAGGCGATGCTGATGGTCGCGCTGCAGGTGATGGGCAACGACACGGCGGTCTCCATGGCCAGGGCCGAGGGCAACTTCGAGCTCAACGCCTTTCGGCCGATCATCATCAACAACGTCCTGCACTCTGTCCGCATCCTGACCGACATGATGGACCACTTCCGCGTCTACCTCGTTGACGGCGTGGAGCTGGACGAGGAGACCCTGCAGCGCAACATCGAGCGCTCCATCATGATGGTGACCGCGCTCAGCCCGGTGATCGGCTACGACCATGCGGCCCGGATCGCCCACCACGCCCTCGATGACGGTCTGACCCTCAAACAGGCCGCCCTCGACTCGGGTGTCAGTGAGACGCTCTTCGACCAGGTGGTCGACCCCGAACGCCTCACCCGCCCCGGCGCGGCCGGCTCCGCCTCCGGCACGCCCGCCGCACGGCGAAAATGACGGAGCCGCCGCGCATGATCAGGCGGATGCCGATGATCCAGAGGGCAGCAGGGATGAGGCAGGTGGACGGATTTCTCCGCTGCCGCGCGGCACCAGTGTGGGCCGGATGACACGGCGCGCCGGCGGCCCAGCCCACCCGTCGATCCTGGCGAACAGGGACTGCGCGGCAACCGTGCCCAGGTTGACCGGATCCCCGGCGACGACGGTCAGCGGGACGGGAAGCATGTCGGCCAGCGGGAAGTCGTCGAAGCCGGCGACCGCGACGTCGCGACGCGGCCCCAGCGCACGCAGCAGGCCCTGGGTCATGAAGCCGGTGGTGGTGAAGACGGCGGTCGGAGGGTCCGGCATCGCCAGCAGTTCGCGGCCCGCCCGTTCGGCCTCGGCCACCGAACCAGTGGACAGGCGCCGGATCAGGGCGGGGTCGGCCGAACCGACCTCGGTGCGCATGGCATCCCTGAAGCCGCGCAGGCGCTGCGTCGTCGTCCAGCGGCTCGGCGCGACGATGGCGCCGATCCGGGAGTGCCCGTAGGAGACGAGGTGGCGTACGGCCATCCGCGCCCCGGCGGCGTTGTCCAGCACCACCTCGTCGGCCTCCACCCCGGCGCCGGGGCGGTCCACGAAGACGACCGGGGTGCCGCGCGCGATCTCCGGCTGCAGGTAGCTGTAGTCCCGGCCGCCGGGAACGACGAGGAGCCCGGCCACCTGCCGGCCCAGCAGGCCGTCGATTGCCGCGCGCTCGGCCTGCGGATCCTCATCCGCGCTGGCCAGCACGACGGCGTAGCCGCGCGCCCGGGCCACGCCGATCACCGAGGAGGCGACGGCCGCGAAGAACGGGTTGGTGAGGTCGCCGAGCAGCAGGCCGATGTCTCCGGTGCTCTGCCCGGATCGCATGCCTCGCATGCTCCTGGCCACCTCGTTGCGCCGGTAGCCGGTCGCGGCGATGGCCGCTTCCACCTTTGACCGCGTCGCACGGCTGACCCGCCCCTCCCCGTTCACCACCCGGGACACCGTCTTCATGCCCACCCCGGCGAGTTCGGCGACCTGCTTCATCGTCGGCCGACTCACGAGCCGTTCCCCTTCCTGCGGCTTGTCGATCACTACAAGGCCGCGGACGCCCCGGCGGGGCCGGTCATCCCTCCGTCCCGGAGATTCCGCTGACATCACCGGGTCCGTCCACCCGGCCGCTGCCGTCCGTCCTGGCGTTGATCGTGGTACCGATCATCGTATCCGGGCCGGTGCCGGCGGCGGTCTCGGCAAGATCGCCAGGCGGCGCCTCGGCCAGCATGCCGGTCATCGCCCCGAGCACGCGTTCCGCCGTGGCCTCCGCCCGCGTGAACGCGGCCACACGCCGGCCCAGCCGCAGCACCTCGATCCGATCCGCCACCTCGAAGACGAAGGGCAGATTGTGGCTGACCAGCACCACCGATACGCCCTGCTCCCGTACGGACTCGATCAATGCCCGGACGCGGCCGGTCTGGACGACGCCCAGGGCGGCCGTCGGCTCGTCCATCAGCACCAGCCGGCTGGCCCACAGCACCGCTCGCGCCACCGCGATCCCCTGCCGCTGACCACCGGACATGGTGCCGACCATGCTGCGGGTGTCCTGCAGACCGACGCTGAGACGGGCGAACGCGTCGTCAGCCTGGCGCCGCATCTCCGGCTTGTCCAGCATGCCCAGCCTGCCGAGCAGACCGCCGCGCAGCACCTCACGTCCGAGGAAGAGGTTCGCAGCGGGATCCAGGTCGGGGGCGAGCGCGAGGTCCTGATAGACGGTCTCGATGCCATGGCTACGGGGATCGAGCGGGCTGGAGAAGGTGACCGGCCGGCCGTCGACGACGATCTCGCCCTCGTCCGGCTGGATCACCCCGGAGATCACCTTGATCATGGTGCTCTTGCCCGCGCCGTTGTCTCCGACCAGTGCGACGACCTCGTTCGGGTAAACGGTGAGCGAGGCGTCTTGGAGGGCCCGGACCGTCCCGTAGTGCTTGACGATTCCGGACAACTGCAGGAGCGGGGTGTCAGGGCTGCTGCTCATCTGCGCCTCCTCGGATCCCGTCCGGCCGAGGGGAGCCGGGAGGGGTGACAACGCTGTCGCATCGGACAGTACTAGGGTAGCGTGCGCCGGCATAGACGTCCGCGGTGCGGAGATCCCGCCGTGACCCGCGGCACCGAGCAGGTTCCGCCTGTCAGTCGAGGGGGTGCGTTCTTCTTGTCAGCCGACATCCACACAGCACACTGGGCAGTTCTCGCCGGGAGCCTGGCCTCCGTGTCCTCCCGGGCGGCGGCTCGGCTGGAGGCGGAATTCGGCGCCGGTGAGATGTTCCGGCGCTGTTTCGCCAACGCCTGGACGACCACGCTGCGCGGGAACCCGGACGAGCCCTTCGTCATCACCGGCGACATCGAAGCCATGTGGCACCGGGACACGGTCGGCCAGCTCCGGCCGTACTTGATCGGCCTGCCCGACCCGGCCGTGCGGCGCGTCCTGACCGGGGTCGTCCGGCGGATGGCCCGCGCGGTCCTGACCGATCCCTACGCGAACGCGGTGAACGACGGGCCCACCGGCGGCCACGCGGACGAGCACGACCGGCCGGCGCCGCCCCCGGACGTCTGGGAGCGCAAGTACGAGGTGGACTCGCTGTGCTCGTTGCTGTCCTTCGGCTATGAGCTCTGGGCGGCCGGTGGATCGGCGGCGCATCTGGACGGCGACTTCGCGGCGGCGGCCGACCTCGTCATGCGGGTCTGGCGGGTCGAGCAGGACCACGAACGGGCCTCGCCGTACCGGTTCGAGCGCGTGGCCGGCCCCTTCCAGGGCGACACACTGGACCGCGGCGGCCTCGGGTCGCCGGTCGGCCGCACGGGGATGACCTGGTCGGGATTCCGGCCCAGCGACGACCGGTGCGAGTACGGCTACCTGATCCCGGCCAACGCGGCGGCCGTGGTCGCGCTCAACGGCGTCGTGCGGCTGTGTGCGGAGGGACTGCTGGAGCCCGCGCTCGGCACCCGGGCGCTCGAGCTGGCCGTCGACATCGCGGGCGGCATCGCCCGCCATGGAGTGGCGCACACCGGCTCCGGCCCCGTCTACGCGTACGAGGTGGACGGCCTCGGCGGGGTGAACCTGATGGACGACGCCAATGTGCCAAGTCTGCTCTCCTTGCCCTATCTGGGCTGGTGCGACCACGATGATCCGCTCTACCGGCGGACCCGCGATCTCGTGCTGAGCGAACGGAACCCGTACTTCTACCGGGGCGGGGCAGCGGAGGGCGTCGGCAGTCCGCACACACCCGCGCGGCACATCTGGCCGATGGCGTTGTGCATGCGGGCCCTGACCGCCGGGTCACGGCAAGAGTCGGCCGACACGTACCGCGTGCTCGTGGCCACCGACGCCGGCACCGGGCTGATGCACGAAAGCTTCCACGCCGACGATCCCGCCACCTTCACCAGGCCGTGGTTCGCCTGGGCGAATTCCCTGTTCGCCGAGCTGTCGCTCTCCCTGGCGGGGCTCCCGGTGCCGCGTCCGGTTCCTCCTATGCCGGCCGAGGTGGCCGACGCCGTACGGGCGGCGGATTCACCGGTGACCCTCGCTCGGCAACAATTGGGCCACCGGCGTTGACGGCCCCCGGCGGCTGGGGTTACCGTGCCTCATCCGATGTGACAACGTTGTCACCAATGGCGCACCCTACAGAGGTGAGCGATGTCAGAGCTTGAGACAGCGCCGACGAGCACCGACGCCGCACGTCCCGTGGCCGCTGCGGACGGCGCCCGGCCGGCATCGCAGACGTCCGGCCGGCTCCGCAACGTGCACCGGACGCAACGCAGCTGGTCGGTGCTCGTCCTGCTGGCTCTGATCACCATCTTCTCGGTGATGCGCCCAGAGCAGTTCGTGTCCTGGTTCAACGCCAAGAGCATCGCCGTCGACGCCTCGAGCTACCTGCTCATCGCGGTCGGAATGACCTTCGTCATCACGATCGCGGGCATCGATCTCTCGGTCGGCTCGGTGCTCGTGTTCTCGGGCGTCGTCAGCCTCAAGGTGATGCTCGCGATCGGCGGCGACGGGCCACTCGTCATGCTGGCCGGGCTCGCCGCCGCGCTGCTCTCCGGGTTGGCATGGGGGCTGGTCAACGGGCTCGTCACCACCCGCGGTGGCGTCTCTCCGCTGATCACGACGCTCGGCAGCTTCGCCGCCGCCACCGGCCTCGCCTACCTCCTGGCCGGTGGGCAGGACATGCACGGCGTGCCGCGCACGCTGGCCGACACCCTCGGCTTCGGCGAATTCCTCGGCGTGCCGTACACCGTGCTGGTGGCACTGACGGTCGCCGCCGCCGGCGCCTTCGTGATGTCGCAGACGCGGTTCGGCCGCTACACGGCCGCGATCGGATCCAACGAGGAGGCGGTCCGCCGGGCTGCGGTCAACGTTAACAACCACATCGTCAAGGTCTACGTGCTCTCCGGCGCCCTGGCCGGGCTGTCCGGATTCGTGAGCCTGGCCCGGTTCCAGACAACGACGCTCAACGGACACCAGACCGACATGCTGCAGGCGATTCTCGCGGTCGTCATCGGAGGGACGAGCCTGATCGGCGGTGTGGGCACCGTGCTCGGCACCGTCGTCGGCGTCATGATCCCTTCGGTGCTCACGGACGGCTTCGTCATCCTCGGCTTGGAGCCCTTCTGGCAGCAGGTCGCACTCGGCGCCGCCCTGGTCATCGTGGTGATGGTCGACCAGCGGCGCCGACGGCGCGACGTACGAACGTAGCGCGGCAGCACTCTCACAGGATCCATCCCGCTCATCCCCCGCATCTCCTCACGCCCTGCGCCGCCCACGAGGCTTCCTCCTGCGACGACGCACGTTTCACTCCATCGCCCGCACACACCGACAGCGTGCGGCCGCATCAATCAGGAGAGTCGACGATGCAGAGAACACCCATGGCATGGCTGGCCGTCGTCGCCGGTCTCGTGACCACGCTCGCCGCCTGCGGTTCCTCCGCTTCCAGCGGCACGGACACCGCCTCGAACGCCGGCGCCTCGGCCACCTCGACCGAAGCGGGGGCCAAGAAGGTCAAAGTGACCTTCATCGAAGGGGTCGCAGGTGACCCCTTCTACGAGACCATGGCCTGCGGTGCCAAGGAGGCGGCGACGCAGCACAACGTGGACCTGAACGTCCAGGGCGCCAAGAACTGGGACGTCAGCCTGCAGATCCCCATGGTCAACTCGGTCATCGCCGCCCGGCCGGACGCGCTGTTCATCGCCCCCAACGACTCCCAGGCCCTGATCCAGCCGCTCAAGCAGGCGACCGAGGCCGGCATCAAGGTGGTGCTGGTGGACACCACCTTGTCGGACACCAGCTTCGTCGCTTCAGCGATCGCCAGCGACAACGTCAAGGGCGGGCAGGTCGCCGCCGACGCGCTGGCGAAGCTCATCGGTGAGAAGGGCAGCGTCCTCCTGGTCGGCGGCCAGCCCGGGGTCAGCACGGCCGAGGCCCGGCAGAAGGGCTTCGAGGAAGGGCTCAAGAAGTACCCCAACATCAAATATCTCGGCAACGTGTTCACCTCCAACGGCGTCGCGAAGATCTCCCAGCTGGTCTCCGCCCAGCTCGCGGCCCATCCCGACCTGGCCGGCATCTTCGCGCTCAGCACGGACCAGAGCCAGGGCGCCAACAACGCCGTGAAGGCGGCGGGCAAGGCCGGCACGATCAAGCTGGTCGGCTTCGACGCGGGACCCGCGCAGGTGGAGCAGTTGCGCGACGACGTGGTCCAGGCGCTGGTCGCTCAGCAGCCGGCGCAGATCGGCGCCGACGGCGTCGCCCAGGCCGCCGCGGCGGCGCGCGGCGAGCAGGTGCAGAAGCAGATCGGCACGGACTCCACCGTCATCACCAAGGAGAACGTCGACGACCCCGAGGTCGCGAAGTACCTCTACACCACCACCTGCAACTGACACCGGCTCAGCCGCCGGCATCGCAACGGCCGGAAACCCCCACGGGTTTCCGGCCGTTGCGATGCTCAGCGTATGGGGCGGTCGTCAGTCGCCTCCGCCTCCACCCCCGTCACTGCCCGAGAAGCCGCCGCCGTCGCAGCCACTGCCACCAAACCCGCCCGAACCGCCGCCGAACGGGATGCCGGGGTTGCCCGATCCCCTCCGCATGGAGGGCCCTCCGCTGATCAGTGACCCGACCATCCCCACGACGACGCACACGAACATGATCACGAAGCCGGCCGCCACGACTGTTGACACCGTCACAAGATCATCCCCCCCGAGTGCCAGAGATCGGTAGTTTTCACGGTAGATGCGGCACCTGTGGCCGAGAGGGTTCTGATCCTTTTGATCGCATGCGGGCGACGGCCGGTGATCCGGATCTGTCGGAGCCGATCTCTACGGTGTGCGGCATGACGACTCCACCCCCCAACAGCCGAGCCTGGCCGAGCGTGCGTGCGGCCATCACCGCCGGCGACCCGGCCCTGGTCGCGGACGCGGTGCTGGCCCTCGACGAGGCCGGGCGCCGCGAGGTGGCCCGCGAGCTGCCCGGCCACATCGGTGTCGCCAGGAAGGCGGTCGCGGAACGCGACCGGCGCCGGGGCGTCTGGAGCGACGGCGAGGAATGGATCGAGCCCATGCGGGTCGCCGGCGCGGGCGTGCTCGGCGGGGCGGCGGCCGTCGCGACCTGGCTCTACCGTCGCGACTTCACCCGCTGGCGGCGGCCGCTCGACTCCGGGCCGCTGCTGCGGGTGATCGCCGCGTACACGCAGGCCGAACACGTTGCCACGCGCGGTGAGGTCGCGATCAGGGCGGTGGCCGCGACTTGCCGGCTCTACGGGGCCGGTGGTGGAGCGAGGAACTCGATGCCGTGTTCGCGCATGCCTTCCAGCAACCGGTCCAGGTCGTGCTGCTCCGGCGGGGGGAGGGTGAGGGATACGGCCGGTCGTCCGGTGGTGTGGAAGAACGCTTCGCAGGTGCCGGGAATGAGCAGCGTGGCGAGCCGGGCGGTGTCCGACTCGACGCGGTGTGTGTGGGCTAGCCCGCGCGGTCCGAAGACGTAGGTGCCGGGTCCGGCGGTACGTTGCTCGTCGTCGAGAAAGAAGGTGACCTCCCCATCGAGCACGATCCAGGCTTCGTCCTCGCGGGTGTGGCGGTGCACGGGCGGCGCCGCGCCCTTGGGGAGCAGTTGTTCGGCGAGGCTGAACGCGCCGCCGGTGACTGCCGCCGGGATCTTGAACGTCCACAGCGCGTCGAGATGCCACAGCCCCTCACCGTGACCGGGTGACAGCAGCAGCGTGTCCAGTGGCGGTCGGGACATCGGGTCTTCCCTTCTTGGGGCAGCTCGGCGGCCTATTACCCGAGCTCGGCGTCGGTTACCCACCCGGACGTGAGCACGCACGCCCTCCGCCCGTGTCGTTATCGGCCGGCGTCATCGAATGCGTCCGAAACTGTGCCGGCGAGACTCCGTACGCGTCGCGGAACGCGCGGCTGAAATGCGCTGCGCTCAGGAATCCCCAGTGCGTGCCGATCGCGGCGACCGGCCGGTTGCGCTGCGCGGGATCACGCAGGTCCTGACGACACCGCTCCAGCCGACGCCGGCGAACCCAAGCGCCGACGGTCATCTGCTCGGCTTCGAACAGCTTGTACAAGTAGCGCAGCGAGATATGGTGCGCGGCGGCGATGCTGCGCGGTGAGAGCTCGGGGTCGGTGAGCTGCTGCTCCACGTACGCGTAGATGCGGTGCAGCAGCGTGCGTTCCCGCGTCTGGGGCACCGCTGAGGTCCTGTCGAGGCGACTGGCCAGCGCCACGGTCAGCACCTCGACGACCGCGGCGCCCAGCCGTGCCGTCTCCGGAGCCGGCAGCTCATCGACGCTGTGTGCGAGCTGCCGGGTCAGTGCCGAGGCCAGCGCCCCCGCTCCCCGGTCGCCGGGAATGCGCACGCCGGTCAGCTCGCCGAGTTCGCGATCGCGCAACGGGATCATCGCCTTCGGGACGCTCACCCTGATGTTGCGCATAGCGGTGAAGGACTGTTCGAACGGCCGCGCCGGGTCGATGAACGATAGATCGCCGGGACGCAGGACGGCCTGCCGGCCGTCCTGCTCCACGCGCACCTCACCTTCGACGAGCACCCCGACCAGGCACACGTCCGGATCCGAGCTACGGATGAGGCGAGGCGTCCGGCCCGTCCGGAACGACGACCCAGGCCCGGTGACCGACTCGGTGAACCGAATCGGCCCGATCTCTGTGGTGCGCAACTCGGCAGGCGTCTTGGGACCGATCTCACCGCGGAGGTCGAGCGGCAGGAAAACGTCGCTGATGATCTCTCGCCAGTAGTCGACGCGCGACGCCGGCGGGAGCCCGTCGGCCCTGAACACGACACTCATACAAACCCACGCTATGCCTGGGCTGGTCCCCCGCTCAAACAGTTTGGCGGGCCGCTTCTGATGAACATCGGGGCAAGGCGGTCGACATGCAGCCCTCCCCGCCGGGACGCCGTTGGTGACGGTCACTGCCACCCGCCGCAGACCGTGCCGTCCGGGCGGCAGGCCCTGAAGAAGGTGCTGTGCCCCTGGAGCCGGCTCTTTATCGTCCCCGTTCCGCCTCTCACGAAATACGTGCGGACGGTCGTTCCGTCGTTCCGAACCTGAACCTGCCTGGGGCCGCCTCGGCCCTTGATCTTGTAGAAGACCTGGAATTTCCCCCCACCGATGGCCCTGAAAGCCTTGCAGACGGCAACGGCCGGGTTGCTCCCGTACAGGTGGAGGTGACGGACGGTGTAGCCCGGGTAGGTCCCGCTGTTACACCCCGGAACAGGGTGGGCAGACGCGGTCTCGGCCGTCCCCCCAAGAATGCTGAACGCAGCGAGGGACGCGACGGCGACGGTGAGGCCGCGGCGAATGATCATCGCGGTCATGAGGATCTCCTTTCGTGGAGCCTTCCTTTCCGACGACTCCGACGCTAGGAGGCCGCCTGGCGGAACACATTGGCAGAGGCGGCACGGCTCTTGCCCTTGAGTGCACGCTCAAGGCGCTCCACCTCGGCGTGCTGACGCAACTCCAGAACGGCCCGCTGGTCCAGGCACGGCTGAGTGAGCGGCTGAGTGTGTTCAAGCCGGTGGTGGTCACGCTGGTCAACGAGTTGGAGGCCATGGGCCTGGCGGAGCGGCGGCCCCACCCGCGCGACCGGCGTGCGGTGCAGGTGCACCTTCTGCCGGCGGGCGTGCAGGCTCGCCGGCGGCGCGGCCGCCAACGGCCGGAAGGAACCCTGATGAACACCTCGACCAACGACCGCCACCCCGAGATCGGCGCAGCCCGCTCCCGTTTCTGGCCGGTCGGCGAGGCCGCTACGGATCTGGGGATGACCGAGGTTCTCGTGCCCACGTGGGTCTTCATCGCGGTCTGGCTCGTGATCAAGGCCGGCATGGGGCCGCGGCATGGCAACCTCTTCTGGCTGGCCGACGGCCTGCGCTCCATCGCCGTCATCGATGCGACCGGCCTCCTGCTCGCCGCTACCACGATGGTGGTGTTCTCGCGCTACTCACCCTCGGCGGCCCGCTGTCTGCTGCCCTGGCTGATCTGGATGCCGATCACGCTCGCCATCAAAATCGCGGCTATCACCGGAATCTTCTCCGCGTAACCGTCCCGTAGTCCGATCAGGTCCCCGGAGGGGCGGTCCAAGGCCGTTGCTCGGCTGGCGGATACGGCATGCCGGCCGAATTCGGTTGCGCAGGTCGCCGGGTCAGGAGCAGCACGAATCCGCTGACGGCAGCGGCAATCAGCCCCACGACCAAAGGAAGCACCGTGATGAGGTATCCCCACCTCCACCCCAACGCACTCGACAGCCCGTGATTGATGAACGGGCCAACGATCAAGGCGAGGACGCCAAGACCCGCCAGTATCGCGACCACCGCGCCCCAGCGACGGCCCGCCCGCCGCGCGAAGGCCACCGTCGCCCCGACCGCGCCACCGGCACCGAGCCCGCTCAGCACCCGGCCGGTCAGATAGATTCCGGCGTCGGGGGCGAGCGCGTTCAGCAGCACACCGATGATCATGAAGGCGATGGCCGCCAGGCCCACTGTCGTCAGCAAACGCCCACCCAGGCCAACGCCCAGCGCCCCACCTGCTGCCGCGCTGACCAGGTACGCGACGAGAGTCATGAGCAGGGCCGTCTGGCTGGACAAAGCCAGATCTAACTGCAGAGAAAGCCGCGCTGCGGGCCCGAAGGGCATCGTCAGCAGGTACAAACCGGTAAGCGCAGCGATTCCTGGGCCGATCAACGCCCATGCCGGTCGCTCCCCGCCCGGCGGAGCGGCATTCCCTTGCGGTTGATGATCGTGCATGGGGATCAGTTTGCATCGGGCTTGACTGTCTCGTCCATCCCGCTGCAAGGAGGAACACCGAGCAGACCGAGAGCATGCAGGGTCGCTCGGTGTCGTCAGCATGGAGTTCGCGAGCGTGCGGCCTCGGCACCATCGCGACTTCTGGACCACCGCCTACCAGACAACCGGGTGAACGCGACACCTTAAGCAACCCGACCGAGGCCGCCTGGCCTGACTGCAGCGCTCGCCGCATCCTTGTCCCTGCCTCAGAGGAAGGCGGTGACGCCCTCGTATTCGCCTCGGGGTGCTCGGCCTGTCGTCTCGTATTCGAGGAGCAGCAGGCCGGTCGGCGTCGCCTCATGATGGACCAGGCGGAGACCGGACGTGGTTCCCGGACCGCCCAGCAGGCGGCGGCCGGCCCGGAGCACTGTGGGCGCGACCACGAGGCGAAGCGTATCGATCAGTCCCGCCGCCAGGAGCGTGTCCGCCAGGCGGGCGCTGCCGTGGATCTGGAGTTCCCGTCCCGATCGCGTCTTGAGCTCGGTGACCGCCTGGATCGGGTCGCCTCCGAGCATGGTCGTGGGATGCCAGGTCCCCTCGGTGAGGGTGTTCGACACGACGTACTTCGGCAGGGTGTTCATCCGTTCGGCGAACGGATCGGCCGGGTCGGTGATCTTCGGCCAGTCGCGCGCGAACGCCTCGTACGTGCGCCGGCCGAGCAGCAGGCCGTCGGCGAGGTCGAGCCAGCCGGAGGCGCGCTGGACGAACGTCCCGTCCATGTGGGGCACGAGCCAGCCGCCGAGGGCGAAGCCGTCGCTGGTGTCCTCGTCCGGAGAGCCAGGTCCCTGGCTGACCCCGTCCAGCGTGACGAACTCGGTGAGAGTGATCCTCATCGCGGGACCGTGCTCTCAGCGATGGCGGCCAACTGGCCGGCGACCGTGCCCCAGCCCTCCGCGAAGCCGAGCTTCTCGTGGTGGGCACGGGATTCCGGGTCGCCGTGCCGTACGAGAATGCGGTAGTCCGTGCCGTCCGGGTGATCGTTGAGCGTGATCGTGGCGGTCATCGCGACCGGGGCGGGCTTCGCGGGACGCCACGTGCTGGTGATCGCATTGGTGAACACGATCCGCTCGAGTTCGTCGACGGCGAGGAAGCACGCGTCCAGATGCGGGATGAACTCGACCCCGCCGTCACTCATGCGCGTCATGAACGCTCCCCCGGGTCGCAGCTCCAGCCGGTCCACCCGGCAGCGGTACGGAGCCGGGACCCACCACTGCTCGAGCCGGGACGGGTCGGCCCAAGCCCGCCACACGGTCGCGCGCGGGGCGCGGATGATCCGCTCCAGGGCAAGGTCGAGATCGGGGTTCACTGCCTGTTCTCCTTCGGGTCGGTGACGAACCGCTCCAGGCGGTCGGTGCATTCCTCCCAGATGCGGCGCTGCTCCGCCAGCCAGTCGTCGATGAGGGCGAGCCGCTCGCGGTTGAGCACGCATGTGCGCACCCGGCCGGACTTGACCGTGCGGATGAGCCCGTTCGATTCGAGCGTCCGCACGTGCTTCATGAACGACGGGAGGGTCATCGGGAACTCGCGGGCGAGGTCGCCGACGCTCGTGGGCCCGTGACCCAGGCGCCGCACTACGGCGCGCCGGGTCGGGTCGGCGAGGGCGACGAACACGCCGTCCAGGTGCGCCGAATACTGTGCCATGAGGCTAAGTATTACGACCGGCCATAGTTAGCGCAAGGGCTAAGTATCAGCCGCTGAGCCGGATGATCCCCCGCGTGGCGGCCACGGTCACGGCGGCGGTGCGGTCATCGACACCGAGCTTGGCGAAGACGTGCAGCAGGTGAGTCTTGACCGTGGCCTCGCTGATGCACAGGTGGGCCGCGATGGCCTTGTTGCTCATTCCCTGGGCGACCGCGCCGAGGACCTCGATCTCCCGGCCGCTGAGAGCGCCGGGCGTTTCGGCACGCGCCCACGACAACACGCGGCTCGCTATCGCGGGCGAGAGCGCGCTCTCCCCTCGGGCCGCCGCCCTGATGGCGTCGAACAGCTGCTCACGGCGGGTGTCCTTGAGCAGGTAGCCGATGGCTCCCGCGTCGATGGCACGTGAGATGTCGCCGTCGGTGTCATAGGTGGTCAAGACGATCACCCTGGCCCCGGGGTCGTGCAGGCGGATCCGGCTGATCGCCGTCGCGCCGTCGACCTCGGGCATCTGCAGGTCCATCAGGGTGACGTCGGGCCGCAGATCGCGCGCCAGCCGTACGGCGTCCGTGCCTGAGACCGCCTCGCCGACCACCTCCAGATCATCCTGAGTGCCGAGCATCGCCCGGATGCCGTCGCGGACCACCGGATGATCGTCGGCGATCAGGACGCGGACGATCATCGCGCCACCGCCGGGAGGCTGGCCACGACCGTGGTGCCCTCTCCCGATGTGCTCTCCACGAGTAACGTGCCGCCGAGCTGCTCCATCCGCTCCAGCATGATCGACAGGCCGTGGCCGGAGACGGCCTGCTCGGGATCGAAGCCGTCGCCGTCATCGTGAACATCCAGCACGACCAGGTCCTCCATGTACGACAGGGTCAGCGTAACCTGCTCGGCGCGGGCATGGCGGCGGACGTTGGCGACCGCCTCCTGCGCCACGCGCAGCAGCTCCACCTGGACGTGCGCGTCCAGGGGCCGCAGCGTCCCGGTGATCACGGTGTGCGCCTCGATGCCGGTCTCGTCGGCCAGCCGGCCGGACAGCCGCCGCAGGGCCTCCGGAAGGCCGCCCTCGTCGAGCTCGCCTGGGCGCAGCGCCCGCACCACCCGGCGGCTTTCCGTAAGGTTCTCCCTGGCCGCCCGTAACGCCTGGGTCAGGTGCTTGTTGTCCGGCAACGTCTCTTGCGCCGCCTCCAGCAGCATCACCACGCTGGCGAACCCCTGGGTCAGGCTGTCGTGGATGTCGCGGGCCAACCGCTGCCGCTCGGCTGCCACGCCCGCCTGCCGCTCGGCCGCCGCCCGCGCCTCCTGCGCGGCCTGCAGCTGGTCGATGAGCCGCTGGCGCTCGGCGCTCTGCCGGGCAACCGAATAGAAGTACCCGACCGCGGTGGCCGCGCTAATCGCGATCAGCGCGGTGATGGCGATCTCGGTCCAGGTGATCGACCCGCTCTCGTGGTAGCGATGCCACAACCAGCCTCCGGCGCACGACACCACCGCGACCAACCCGACGCGCACGGCGTCCATGCAGTACGGCACGAGCACGCTCAGGCAGACCACCAGGAAGGAGGAGTCGACGGCGAACAGCCCCAGCCAGAGCAACCCGCCGCCGAGCACATACGGCAGGGGCACCTCGCCCGTGGGCGGCGTCCACAGCACGAACCACGCCGCGTACCACGCGGCCAGGCCGCCCACCAACAGGACCGGGAGGACCCGACCCACCTCCATCAGAGGCCCGGCCGAGGTCAGCACCAGCCAGGAGGCGAAGAAGGCGTGCTGCCACCGGCGCTGCGACCGCTCCCAGGACTCCACGGCACCGACGATAATCAGCCATCCGTCGGCTCGGCATCAACCAGTCGACTGACCTTGCGATCAGTGTCCCGCTCGATGTGCGCGCGGCCGTACCGGCACCAGACTCGACGGCGTGACAGCCATCCCCAGCCCGTCCCAAGCCGTCTGGCACCTCGGCCCGCTCCCTATCCGCGCTTACTCCCTGCTGATGGTGCTCGCCATCGCCGTCGGCATCTGGGTGACCCAGCGCCGCTGGTCCGCCCGCGGCGGCGAGCACGGCGCGGTCGGGGACATCGCCACCTGGGCCGTGCCGTTCGGCATCGTCGGCGCCCGGCTCTACCATCTGGCCACCGATTGGCAGCAGTACTTCGGTCCCGGCAAGGACCCCCTGCGTGCCTTCGCGATCTGGGAGGGCGGAATCAGCATCTGGGGCGCCGTCGCCGGCGGCGCGGTGGGCGCATGGCTGGCCTGCCGCCGGCGCGGCATCGCGCTGCGCGACTTCGCCGACGCCGCCGCACCCGGAATCGCGCTCGGGCAGGCGATCGCCCGCTGGGGGAACTGGTTCAACCAGGAGCTGTACGGCGGGCCGACCACGCTGCCATGGGCGCTGGAGATCGACCCCGCGCACCGGCCGCCGGGCCTGGAATCCACGGCCACCTACCATCCGGCCTTCCTCTACGAGTCGCTGTGGAACCTGGGCGTGGCCGGCGTCGTCGTCTGGGCCGAGCGGCGCTTCCAGCTCGGGCGTGGCCGGACGTTCGCGCTGTACGTCGCGGCCTACACCGCCGGTCGCGCCTGGATCGAGTGGCTGCGCATCGATCCCGCCCCCCACATCCTCGGACTGCGCTTCAACGTCTGGACTGCGCTGCTGGTCTTCGGGGCGGCGGCCGCCTACCTGACGGCCGCTCGCAAGGTGCGCACCCCCTGATCCCGGGCGTGTAGGACGAGGGCGACCCGGCGCCGCGCCGGGGTGGGCGGGTGGTCGTGCGCACTACTTGAGCCAGGCGTTGTTCTGAACAATCGGCGGCTTGCCCAGGCCGAGCGTGGTGCCGGCGTTGGCGAGCGCGAGGCCGATGCCGAGCAGGCCGGCCATGAACAGCCGGTCCACCCACGCCTGTCCGGCGACCGTCATGCCAGGTCGGCCAGAACGGCTGTGAGGAAATACCGCTGCCGCGCCGTGGGATCCGGCCGGCGACCGCCGACAGGGGCTCGATCGCTTCATTCCTGAGCGGAGGCCTGCGGCTTCAGGCGCCCGCCGGTCCGCTGTAGTCGGTGACGGCATAAACCTGCAGGAGTCTCTCGACTCCGTGCAGGAAGGTCTCGCAGATCAGCACCGGGTCGAACAGGCAGCCGGCGGCCATGGCGCCGTCGCGCATCATCACGAAGTGGCGGGCTGCGGGCTCGGCGCCGGTCTCCTGGATCTTGGCCAGCAGTTCCGTGACGGTTTCCAGGAACCATTGGCGGTGGGCGAGCACGGCCTTGTGCACCGGGGACTCGGGGTCGGGATGCTCGGCGGCAGCGTTGAGGAAGGCGCATCCCCGGAAGCCGGGGGACTGGATGCTTTGGGCGATGGACTTGCTGAGGGCGAGGATGGTGTCGCCAGCCGGTAGTGCGGCGGCGACGGCCTCGTCCGCCTGACCCCGCATGGCCCGGTCGACCTCGTTCAGGTAGGCGAGGACGAGGTCTTCCTTGCCGGGGAAGTGCCGGTAGAGGGTGGCCCGCGTCACCTGCGCTTCGGCGACGATGCGATCGATGCCGACGGCGTGGATGCCCTCCGCGTAGAAGAGCCGGGTGGCCGTGTCGAGCAGCCGGGACCGCGCTTCGGACGGCCGGCCTTCGGATTCGCTGCGCATAAGACCACCCTAGTAGGTAGAACGTTCGGTCTTGACAGTCTGCACTATAGGTTGCAGGCTATGCGAGATAGAACGTTCTGTCTTGCAGGAGCTGTCCCGTGGCTCGTCGTCTTTACGTACGCACCGCCCCGCTGTCCATCGGTGCGGCCGTGGTCGCCGCGGTCGGCCTGTCGGCGGCGGGTCCGGCGTCCGCGGCACGGAACGAGCAAGGCAGTCTCCTCGTCACTCAAACTCTGAAAGGATCATCATGAGCTCCATCGCTGCTTCGCCCGGCATTTCCGGGACCGCGTCCGCGCTGCGGCGGCTGTACTTCGTCCGGTTCGCGTTCGCCATCGTCTGGGCCCTCGTGATGTTCACGACCGCCGCGAACCTGGGTCCGCTCGCGGTCACTCTGCTCGTGCTCTACCCGCTGTTCGACGTGGCCGCCGCCATCATCGACGCCCGCGCCTCGCGCACCACCGGATCACCTGCCCTGCTGTACGTGAACATGGCGGTCAGCCTGATCACCGCCATCGGCGTGGCCATCGCCTGCACGTCCGGCATCCCGGCGGTGCTGCGCGTGTGGGGCGCTTGGGCGGTCGTGGCCGGGCTGGTCCAGCTGATCGTGGGGGTCACCCGCCGCAAGATGGGCGGCCAGTGGCCGATGATCATCAGCGGCGGCGTCTCCGTCCTCGCCGGCGCGTCGTTCATCCTCGGTGCCTCCGCGGCCAACCCGACACTGATCAACGCGGCCGGCTACGCCATCCCCGGCGGCATCTTCTTCCTGATCTCGGCCATCCGCCTCGGCCGCGCCGCGAAGGGAAACTGACATGGACGGCAGCACTTACGACAACACTTACGACGTCGTCGTCATCGGGCCGGCCCGGTCGGGGAGAGCTATAGGAGGTCCAGGTCGTGGCGGGCCGCCCACTTGGTGAAGGAGGCGATCGCGGCGCACTGGCGCTTGCGGCTGACCGGCGACAGCTCGGCGAGCTCGGCCAGGTAGGCGCGCCGGGAAACGTAACCCATCAAAGGGCCGCTGGATGACCACGACTCCTGTCCGTTGCCATCGAAGGCGGCCAGGCTGGAACGGGCGGGCGAGTTCCATCAGGAGGCGGTGTCGGTCGCAAAGCAGTCCTTCTTGGTCGCCGACCTGGGCGCCGCTGTGGAGGGACTGGCGGAAGCCATACCACCGAAGCAGGCGGCCCTGCTGCTAGGCATCGCCGTCGCACTTGGCGGGACCGCCCTCGCAGGCGACCCCGACGTGGCCAGGGCCGCCGCAGAAGCGATCGCGGCGATCGGCGCCGAGGCGTTCGCCGAGCAGTTCGGCACGGGTGCGGCGATGAGCCGCGAGGACGCGCTGACAATGATCGACGAAGGTGTCAGCGGATAGGCGGTGAGCTGTCAGCGGGGTTTCCGAGAGTAGAGCCATGACGAACAAGCACCTTTCGGTCCTCATCTCCGGCGCCAGCATCGCAGGCCCCGCCCTCGCCTACTGGCTGGCCCGCTCCGGGACCACGGTCACCGTTGTGGAGAAGGCCCCAGTCCTCCGCACCGGCGGCCAGGCCATCGATTTCAAGGGCGAGACCCACCTGGAGCTCCTGCGCCGCATGGGCATCCTGGAGGAGGTCGAGCGCCGCCAGACCGGGGGCACCGACCAGACGGTCATCGACTCGTCTGGCAAGCGGATCGCGGTCATGCCGGGCTGGTTCACCGGCGGCGACCTGGAGATTCTCCGCGGCGACCTGGCGGAGATCCTCTACGAGCGCACTCGTGACACGTGCCAGTACATCTTCGGCGACTCGATCACCTCGCTGACCGAGACCGCCTCGGGCGTCCACGTGACGTTCGAAGAGGGTGCGCCCCGCACCTTCGACGTGGTCGTCGGAGCGGACGGCATCCACTCCAACGTGCGCCGCCTGACCATCGGCCCGGAGTCGGACTACGTCAAGCACATGGGCCACTACTACGCGCTGGTGGACATGGAGCGTGTCGTGGACGAGCCGGTGATGTACAACGAGCCGGGCAGGCTCGTCTCTATCGGCGGCCCCAAGGCACCCGCCTTCTTCTGCTTCGCCTCGCCTGAGCTGACCTACGACCGCTACTCAGCGGCGGAGCAGAAGCAGATCCTGATCGACGCCTACCGCGGTATGGGCTGGCGGACATCCGAGATCCTGGCCAAGTTGGCCCGGGCGAAGGACGTCTACGTCGACACCATCGCTCAGGTCGCACTCGAGCACTTCTCGAAGGGCCGGATCGTGCTGCTCGGCGACGCCGCCGCGGCCAACACCCTCGGCGGCGTCGGCAGCGGCATGGCCCTGGTCGCCGCCTATGTGCTGGCGGGCGAGCTGAGCCAGGCCGACTACGGCACGGCCTTCGAGCGCTACGAGGAGACCATTCGCCCGTTCATCAAGGCCGCCGACAGCAACAACGCCGGCCTTTTCCTGGCACCGCGCACCCGCATGGGCATCTGGCTGCGCAACCAGCTGTTCAAGCGGCGCTTCCTGCTCAGCTCGATGGCCAAGATGGGGGAGAAGATGGCCGGCGGCCACTTCGAGCTGCCGGACTACACCTCCTTGAGCCGGCCGGCGTCCACCACGAAGTCGGCTCCCGTCGTCCTCCCCGAGCGCGGCGACGCAAACAGCGGGCAGTAAGCCCTTCGTCGGTCATGCGGCCACGTCCTGGGAGAACGAGCCAGCGCACCACCGTCCGTCTCGACCTGGTGCACGTCCTGCCCGGCATTCCACCGGAGGTACGCGACGCGCTGGTGCGTCTTGCGGTCGGCGAGGCGACCGAAGCCGGTGCCCTGCGCGTGGTCACCGAGATCGACGATGCTGCCCTTGCCGGGCTAAGGTTCCGGCCCGCCCCGGCGACGGCCCCGTACTACACACCGGTACCCAGCGGCCAGCCCAGAGCGAGTGAGTCCTGCTCGCCTCGCTCAGCTACCGCTCACTCTCAACACGCTGGGTTTGACGGGAACGACGTGAAAATGGCCGCCCCTGCTTCAGGTGGCGGCGGGCAGGATGCCGGTGTGGTCGAGGCGGTCACGGGCAGCGGCGATGGCCTCGGGAGTCGTGCTGAAGACACGGCCGGCCTGGTTGAGGCGGGCGATGACGCCGAGGGCTTCCAGGGGCTGGTGGTGGCCGTCGCGGATGCCGGAGACGAAGACCGTGATGCCGCGGCGTTCGAGCCGTTCGATGGCGTCGCGGAGCACCAGGGCGCCGCTGGCGTCGATGGTGGTGACGCGGGACATGCGCAGGATCACCACGCAGACGTCGGCGACTTCTGACAGCTCCAGCAGGAAGCGGTGGGCCGCGGCGAAGAACAGCGGCCCGTCCAGACGATAGGCGACGATGTGCTCGGCGAGCAGGGCGTGCTCCTCCTCCGTGTGGTCGCCGGGCAGATCCGGGCGTAGCGGCATCTCATCCAGCCGTACGTTGCGCGCGATGGCGCGCAAGGCCAGCGCACCGGCCACGATCAACCCGAGGATCACCGCCTGGACCAGGTCCAGCGCGAGGGTGGCCAGCGCGGTCAGCACCAGGACCACGGCGTCGCCGCGGGTGGAGCGGAGCATGGCCTTGACCGAGCCGACCTCGACCATGCGTACGGATGTGGCCAGCAGGACGCCGGCCAGCGCGGCGAGCGGGATCCGTGCGACCAGGTCGGCGGCAGTGTAGATGATCACGGCGAGGATTCCGGCGTGGGCCAGGGCGGCAAGGCGGGACTGGGCGCCGGAGCGTACGTTGACGGCGGTGCGGGCGATCGCCCCGGTGGCCGGGACGCCGCCGAACAGCGGCGCCACCAGGTTGGCCAGTCCCTGGCCGAACAGCTCCCGGTCCGGATCGTGCCGGTGATTGACGCTCATGCCGTCTGCGACGGCGGCCGACAGCAGGGACTCCAGCGCGGCCAGCGCCGCCACGGCGATGGCCGGGGTGATCAGCGAGGCCAGCGCCGATGGATCCAGGAAGGCCAGTGAGGGGGCGGGCAGTCCGTCGGGCAAGTCGCCGATCCGGGCCACCGGCATGCCGATCAGCTCGGCGGCAAGGGTGGCGGCGGCGACGGCGATCAGGGAGAAGGGCAGTCTCGGCCGCCATCGTGTGCCTGCAGACATCACCGCCGCGACCGCCAACGAGATGCCCAGAGCCAGCCAGTTCGGGTGGGCGATGAAGTCCTGCGCCGCCTGCCAGGCTACGGCGGTGACCTTGTCTCCCTCGGGCGTGGGCATGCCGAGGGCGGCGGGAATTTGCTGCAGGCCGATGACGCAGGCGATGCCGACCGTGAAACCCTCCACGACCGGGGCAGGCACCAGCGCCATGTATCTGCCGGCGCGGGCCAGCGCCAGCCCGATCAGCAGCAGCCCGGCGAGCATGCCGACGGTCAGCACCCCGGAGGCCCCGTGCGCCTGCATGATCGGCACCAGGACCACCGTCATCGCCCCGGTCGGCCCGGACACCTGCAGCCCGGAGCCGCCGAACAGGGCCGCGAGCGCCCCGGCGACCACCGCCGTGACCAGGCCGGCCTCGGCGCCCATGCCCGAGGAGATGCCGAACCCGAGCGCCAGCGGCAACGCGACGATCGCCACCGTGAGCCCGGCCAGCAGGTCACGCCGGGGACGTCGGCCCATCCCGGCCAGTTCGCCCCGTTCCGGCAACACACCGAGGACGCGACTCCACACCCCGGCACGCCTCATGGGGCCTCTTCCTGCGCCTTGCGCAGCTCGCTCAGCAACTCGCTCTGCCCTGCCAGCATCTGCGTCAGCAACTGGCGGGCCGCGCGCAGCAGCTCGGCCACGTCGCCGCCGGCCAGGGCGTACACGACGGTGGAGCCGTCCCTTTGCGCGGTCACCATGCCGGAGCGTCGCAGCACCGCCAGATGCTGCGACAGCCCGGTGGGCTCCACGTCGATGGCGGCAAGCAGGTCACGCACCGGCCTCGGCCCGTCCTGCAGGAGTTCCAGTACGCGGATCCGTACCGGGTGCCCGAGCAGCCGGAAGAGCTCCGCCTTGGCCTGGTAGAGCGGCACCGACATCAGGTCGCCGACCCTGGACCCGGCTCGGCGCCGTCGGGATCGAGCCGCACGCCGTGGACGTTGGCCAGCCGCATGACTTCTTCCCATTCGCCCTCGGCCAGCATCAACGCGTCGACATCATCGTCGCGGCGCGCCGCTTCCAGCGCGGCGGCCGCCATGCGTGCCCGCGCTCTGACCTCGGCAGCGAAAGACCCGCTCACCTCACACCCCTCCGTCGAATCCCGCCATCATCTAATGAATTGCGCAAATTCGCAATTTCATGGTTACGCAGGACGCTTCTTGGCAGCGATGCGTCCATCAGGCGGGTCGAAGCGGCCAGCCGCGCCCCGGCGAGCCATCGAGCGTCCCGAGGGCTGTCCACCGACTCTCGGCGCGTTGAGGACAAATTGACCGGCAATAAAGGTTAGCCTAACCTAACATGTGTGATCGAGACAGTCTCTTTGCGCGGCGCAGACCTGCGGCTGAGCTACCACGGGACGACCGTGGTCGAGGGCGGCCGCATCGTTCTGCGGCCCGGCCGGGTAACGGCACTCGTCGGGCCGAACGGCAGCGGCAAGTCCACGCTGCTGCGCGCCCTGGCCCGGCTGCACCGGCCCGACGCGGGTACGGTGACGCTGGACGACGGCGCCTCCGCGCTGGACCTCTCGCCGCGTGACTTCGCCCGCCGCGTGACCCTGCTCGCGCAGAGCCGTCCCACGCCCAGTGGCGTGCGGGTGCGCGACGTCGTCGGCTACGGGCGGCACCCGTACCGGGGGCGGTGGAAGGCGGCCGACCCCGGCGGCGCCGCCGCGATTGCCAGAGCCATGGAACTCACCGGCGTCTCCACCATGGCCGAACGCCCGGTGGATGAGCTGTCCGGCGGTGAGCTGCAGCGCGTGTGGCTGGCCACCTGCCTGGCACAGGACACCGGCGTGCTGCTGCTCGACGAGCCGACGACGTTCCTCGATCTGCGCTACCAGGTCGAGCTGCTGGAGCTGGTGCGCGACCTTGCCGACCTGCACGATGTCGCGGTCGGAGTCGTGCTGCACGACCTCGACCAGGCGGCCGAGATCGCCGACCAGGTGGTGCTGCTGCAGGCGGGGCGGGTCTGTGCCGAGGGCGCGCCCGCCGAGGTCCTCACCGAAGAGCTGCTGACCAGCGCGTACGGCATCCGCATCGAGGTGACGCACGACCCGGTGTCGGGCGCGGTGCGTACGCGGCCGGTCGGCAGGCACACCGAACGCCTGCCCGTACGGGCATCGGCCCCCCGATAGAACCACCCGAACCCCCACAACCCCCCGTACGACCAGGACAGGAACCGCCATGCCCCTCCTTCGCCGTGCCCTCGTGGGCCTGATCGCCGTGCTGGCTCTGAGCGCCTGCGGCACCACCGAGGCCCCGGTCGCGGAACCCGCCGCCACGTCCGGCGGCACCGCCACCGGCGCCCCCGCCGGCCCGATCACCGTCACCGACAGCCGGGGCAAGCAGGTCACGCTCGACCGCCCGGCGGCCAAGGTCGTCGGCCTGGAGTGGGGCGAGGTCGAGATGCTCGTCAGCCTGGGCGTCATGCCGGCCGGCGTCGCCGACGCCAAGGGCTACGGCACCTGGGTCACCGCCGCCAAGCTCGACGCCTCGGTCAAGGACGTGGGCACCCGTCAGGAGCCCAGTGTCGACTCGATCGCCGCCCTCCAGCCCGACCTGATCGTCATGGAGACCGACGACGTCCAGCTGGCCGGCCAGATGGAGAAGATCGCCCCCGTCATCGTGTTCAAGGGCAGTGACGCCACCCGCAACCTCGATCGCATGCGCGAGGACCTCAAGCTGATCGCCACCGCCGTGGGCAAGACCGCCGAGGCGGACAAGCTGTTGGCCGACCTCGACGCCACGCTGGCCGACGGCAAGCAGAAGCTGGCTGCCGCCGGCGTCACCGGCAAGCAGTTCGCGATGGCCGACGGCTGGAAGGAGGGCAGCACGATCTCGGTCCGCATGTTCGGCAAGGGCGCGCTGGTCTCTGACGTCGCCGAGCAGATGGGCCTCACCAACGCCTGGACCGGCGAGGTCGACAAGGTCTGGGTCCTGGGCACCACCGACGTCGAGGGCCTGACCGCTCTGAAGAACGCCGACACCCGCTTCTTCTACAACGCCTCCGAGGGCGTGGACGTCTTCGCCGACGGCCTGGCCTCCAACGCGATCTGGAAGTCGCTGCCCTTCGTCGAGAAGCAGCAGGTCACCAAGCTTCCCGACGGCATCTGGACCTTCGGTGGCCCGCTGTCGTGCAAGCAGTACGCCGAGGCGCTCGTGAAGGCCTACACCGCTTGAGCAGCCAGCTTCTGACCCCGGCGCCTCCCGTCACCCCGCTGCGGCGGCTCGGGACCGCCGGGGTCTTCGCCGTCACCCTCGCGGTCACCGTCGCGGCCGCGGCGGTCCACCTCACGCAGGGCACCTCGTCGATCGGCGCGCTCGACCTGCTCGGGCTGGCACTCGGCGGCGACGACCAGGAGGCGGTCCGGGTGCTGGTCGCCTCCCGTCTGCCCCGGCTGCTGGCGGCCGTGGCCGTCGGCGTCGCGCTCGGCGCGGCCGGGGCGCTGCTCCAGTCGGTCGCCCGCAACCCGATGGCCTCGCCCGACACGCTGGCCGTCAGCTCAGGCGCCTACCTCGCGGTGGTCGCCGCCGCGGCGTTCGGCCTGACGTTGCCCCTGCCGATCTCCGGCGGGCTGGCATTCCTCGGCGGGCTCGCGGCGGCCGCCCTGGTTCTGGCGCTGTCGGCCGGCGGCAGGACGAGCACGACCCGGCTGATACTGGCCGGCTCGGCCACCGCGCTGGCGCTCAGCTCGCTGACCAACCTGCTGATGATCCTGTTCGAGGAGCAGACGACCGGGCTGTTCGCCTGGGGGGCCGGCTCGCTCACGCACACCGACTTCGGTGCGGTCTCCCAGCTCGGCCCGGTGATCGCGCTGGTGCTGGGGCTCGCCATGCTGATCGGGCCGCGGCTGGACATTCTGGGCCTGGGCGACGACGCCGCGACGGTGCTCGGACTCGACGTGCGGTCGCTGCGCCTCCAGACGACCCTGCTGGCGGTCATGGCCTCGGCGGCCGCGGTGACCGTCGCGGGCCCGATCGGCTTTGTCGGTCTCTGCGCCCCCGTGATCGTCCGGTTGCTGCCGTCGGCGGCGCTCGTGCACCGGCACCGCGTTCTGCTGCCGCTCTCGGCGCTGGTCGGCGTGCTCATCATGCTCTGCGCCGACGTCGCGCTGCGGGCCACGCTCGGCGGGCAGGCCGGGGTGGAGGTGCCGCCGGGCGTGGTCACCACGGTGTTCGGCGCCGTCGTGATGGTGTGGCTGGCCCGCCGTTACCGTGACGCCGGGCCCACCCGGCAGCCGCCCACGGTCCGCACCACCGCGGCACGCTCCCGTGCCGGGTTCTGGATCATCCTGGCGGTCTCAACGTCGCTGGTGGCCGGCGCGGTCGTGCTCGGCATGCTGGGCGGCGACGCCTGGCTTCTCACCGGCGACCTGGCGAACTGGTTGCAGGGCCGCACCGGCAGGGCGCTGACGTACGTGCTCGACCAGCGCTACCCACGCGTCCTGGCGGCCGTGCTCGCCGGAGCGGCGCTGGCCGTGGCGGGCACCGCCGTGCAGGCGGTGTGCCGCAACCCGCTCGCCGAACCGGGTGTCCTCGGCGTCACCGCGGGCGCCGGCGTCGGCGCGATCGGGCTGCTCACGCTCGTCCCGCTGGCCGGGATCTGGTCGATGTCGACGGCGGCCGGCGGCGGGGCGCTGGTGGTGTTCGCCCTGGTGTACGGGTTGTCGTGGCGGGGCGGGCTGAGCTCGGACCGGCTGGTGCTGATCGGGGTGGCGGTGCAGGCCGCGTGCACCTCCATCACCGTGCTGATCATCGTGGAATCCGACCCGTGGGACACCGCCAAGGCGCTGACCTGGCTGTCGGGCTCCACCTACGGCCGGGAGCCGGTGCAGCTCATTCCCGTCGCGCTGGCGCTGCTCGTCGTCGTTCCCCTCATCGCCTGGCTCCGCCGCGACCTGGACCTGCTCGCCCTGGACGAGGATTCGCCCCGCATCCTCGGCGTGCCGCTGGAGCGGGTACGGCTGGCCGCGCTCGGCGGCGCGCTGGTCCTCACCGCCACCGCGGTCTCCGCCGTCGGCGTCGTCGGCTTCGTCGGGCTGGTCGCCCCGCACGCGGCCCGCGCCCTGGTCGGCGGCCACCACGCACGCGGCCCGCGCCCTGGTCGGCGGCCACCACGCCCGCGTGCTGCCGGTCGCCGCGCTGCTCGGCGCGCTCCTGGTCAGCCTGGCCGACACCCTCGGGCGCACGGTCATCGCCCCGGCCCAGGTGCCGGCGGGCCTGGTGACGGCGCTGGTCGGCACGCCGTACTTCGTGTGGCTGCTGTGGCGGTCACGCTCCCGTGCCGCGTGACGGCCCGCCGCCTCGGCCGGCAGTGGCGGACGTCTTGGATACCGGGTGACCAAAGTCCCTGACCAGGCAGGTCCTATGCGCGGACCACCGCCACGGGGCAGCGGGCGTGATGCAGCACACCCCGGCTGACCGAGCCCAGCAGCATCGAGCCCAGGGCGCCGCGCCCGTGCGAGCCCACCACGAGCAGGTCCGCCCGCTCCGACGCGTCGGTGAGCGCGTCCACCGGATGCGCGGACAGCGCCTCCTCGATGACCCTGACCTCGGGGTAGTCCTTGCTCAGTGCCGCCACCCGGTCCCTGACGAGCTGGTGCTGCGCCGTACGAACCTCGTCCATGTCGACGGCGGCCTCCGGCGCGAACGCGTGCACCGGCAGCTGCCAGGCGTGCACCACCCGCAGCGCGCTGCCCCGGAGTTTGGCCTGCTCGAAGGCGTAGGCCAGCGCGGGCTCGCACTCGGCCGAGTCATCCACCCCCACCACGACCTCCCCATGCACCGGCCGCAGGTCGCCGTGCACCACGACGACCGGGCAGTGCACGTGACCAGCGACGTGCATGCTGACCGATCCCAGGAGCGCGCCGGCGAACCCGCCCAGCCCGCGGCTGCCGACGACCAGCTCGGTGGCGTCCTTGGCCTGCTCGCGCAGGACCACGGCAGGCCTGCCTTCGATGTTGTGCGTCTCGACCTCGACCGTGGGCTGGCGCTCGCGGGCGAGCGCCTCGGCCTCGCCCAGGACCCTGTCCCCATCGCGCAGCAGCCGATCAGGCGCGTCCGGAAGGGGATATCTGCCGATCTGGTACGAGTCTCGGTCCACCGCGTGCACGATCCGCAGCGGCAGGCGCATGCGGAAAGCGTCGTTGACGGCCCACTCCAGGGCGGCTCGCGCGCTCGCCGAACCGTCCACTCCGACGATGATCATGATCTGTCCTCCTTCGTCCCGGTTCTCATCGCACCGTGCCCTCTCCTACCCGGCGCAGGGCCGGAGGTCAGTTCCTCAAGGGCCGAAGGGCTCTGTCTCGCGCCCGGCGGCATCGTCTTCCGCACCGCCTACGGCGGCCCCATGGACCAGGACCTGCGTACGGGCCGCGAAGGCGTGGAGATCAAGATCGGCTTTCAGGTGGACCGCCTCGACGAGACTCGGCAGGAGGGCTGGAGCGTTCTCATCCAGGGCCCCGCTCACCACGTGCCGGAGGACGAGGTGGCCAAGGCGGCCGAGGCCGGCGTGACCCCATGGGCCGGAGGCGAGACCGCATCATCCCGAACCAGATCACTGGCCGCCGCGTGCCAGGCCTCTGACTGGTGAGACGCGGGGGCCAGAGTGCCGGCCTGTGCCCAGGTCACGAGGTCACCGGCGGCCTCGTTCCGTCAGTCGGCTGCGACGGTTTGAGGCACCTCGCCGTCTGCGGTCTCCGTTTCGGGTTCGTCCTCCGGCTGGAGATGATGAAGCCCTTGTAGCGGCCGATCTTGGCGATGAGCTGCCCGGAGACGGTGGCGGTCAACCGCTCAGCTCAGTGCGGCGGGAGCGAGCCAGGGCCAGCCCGCCGAGGACCGCACCGACCAGCCCGAGCACCAGGGCCACGGCGCCGCCGAATACTCCGTTGCCGGTGCCAAGACCACCGTCCGCGACAGCCAGATTCACCGCGCCGTTGACCGCGCCGGTCAGGCCCCCGACCAGGGCCACGATGGCTGCCTTCCTCCCGCCGTTGCCGATACGACGGCCGGAGCGCAACGCCAGCCGGCCGATGACCACGGCGCCCAGCGCCACCAGTGCGGCCGCACTGGCCCAGATTCGATCAGGGGTCCCGAGGAAGGTGTCGACACCCTGGCCCGCGCATTCCGCAGGCGTCGTACAGATCGGCGCGGCAAGCACAAATAGGACGGACATGAGGTGTTCCTCCTCTTCCTACGACTGGCAACCAGAACTATGTCCGCTGAAGCCGTCGCCGGTCATCCTGCTGACGGAGGTACTTCTCCCTGCCGCAGACGCCGCACGAGCTGCGAATCTACTGCGTCGGCGGTAGGCGCTGGCCCGTGCCGGTTGCCGATGGGCCGCTCCGGCATCGTCCGCCCTGGCGGCGTATCAAGAGCCGCCGTACCCCACTGGTCCAGCGGTCCCCAGGCGTTGTTGGTGGAGGCGATCACACCTGGGACGTGCCGCCCGTGGGGTCGGCCTGTTTGATGACGGCCACGGTGTCGAGCTCGGTCTGCTTGATGTTGTCGGCCATCCGCTGCATGGCCGAGCCGAACTCCTTCATGTTGCCGCCCAGGTGCCCGCAGGTCTGTTCGAGAAGCTCGGCCAGCGCGTCCATGACCGCTCCCGTGCCGGTGGAGCCCCACGCGGTGGTGCCCGTGCCGCGTACGGAGGTGAGCAGCTGGTCGGTGTGGCGCTGGAACGCTTCCGCGGAGTCCATGAAGTGCCGCCCCGCACTGCTCAAGGTCGAGTGGTCGAAGAGGAACTCATCACTCACGGCAACAATCACTATCACGAATGTGGTTAAAGGATCGCACCAATCTCGTGAACCGAGCCCAACTTTCAGCCCATACGCACCATTCGTGATACTCATGGGCGCTGTGACCGATGAATCTCTCTTCGACCACTGACCCGATGGCGATCATCCTCCCCGCGCACCTTCAGGCGCCGTTCGACATGCTCCTCGTGGAGTGGCCGAGCGAGAACGAGGACGACATCCGGCTGTCGTCGTCCGCCCTGCGCGCCTACGCCGACACCCTGGACGCCGAGGTGGTCCCGGGCGCGTCCGGCGCCGTCGCGCACGCCTCCACCAACAACGCCGGCGAGCACATCGACGCGCTCAACGAGTCGTGGGCCGAGTACCACGAGCCCGAGAAGGAGGAAGGGCACCTCCAGACCCTGTCCACGTCGCTGCGTGCCCTCGCCGACGGGCAGGACGTCTACGCGAGGTTCGTGGAGATCGTCAAGCTCATCCTGATCTTCCTGGCCGCCTACGTCCTGCTCGTCCTGGCGTGGGCCCTGGCCGCGGCGGTGGTCTCGGGGGCACTCGCCGCGATCAAGGGACGGGCCATGGTCGGCGTGCTGCGCCTGTTCGCCAGGAAGGCCGTCGCCACCCTGCGCGAGAAGCTGGAGCGCTACTTCGGCCACGCGGTCGTCAGGGCCGTCGAGCGCCGGCTGCGCTCCCTGCTCAGGGCCAAGGCGCCCAAGTTCCCCGCCGTCCAGAAGGGCGGCGTGCGCGCCGCGCTGGCCCGGACCGGCATGCTGGCGACCGCCGGCGCCACCGGATGGCAGATCTCGCAGAACCCGCCGGGACGGAACCTGGACCCCCAGCCCAAGTCCCCCAAGGAAGGCCCACGGGACGGCAAGTACGACCTGGGCCCGGCGAAGGACCCGGGGATCTCCTTCGACAACCCGTGGCCGCTGGACCCCGACGCCGACCCGAGCCTCGCCGACCGCGCGAACTGGTACAAGTGGCAGGCCTTCCAGGACGCGGAGGACGCCACGCCCGGCTTCGACGAGGCGGCGGACACGTACCGGCATTACCTGAGCGGCTCGGGCGAGGACTACGCCATCGACTACGAACAGGCGTACAAGGACGACAAGCTGATCCGCGAAGGAGTGGACGCGGAGATCCGCCGCGCGCAGGCGAACGCCGAGCGCCTCTACCGCGAGACGGGACAGCCGCAGTTCCAGATGACGGGCGAACCGGTCGACATCGACAGGACCGACACGAAGAACTGGGAGTTCGCCCTCGGCAAGCACTCTGTCTGGGGCAGCGGCGACGTCAGGGTCGAGGGCAACCAGGCCACGATGGACGTCACCATCCACGCCTACGACCGCTACAACTTCAACAACGACGGCCACTGGTTCACCTCGGAGAACGGTCGCTTCGAGGAGCTCGGCTGGGCCAGGTCGTACGACACGCGCGGAACGCTCAAGCGCACGGTCACCTGGACGATCGAATGACTCCCGTCCTGACTGACGACCTTGCAGTAGACGACGAACTGGTATAAAGGTGATCACCATGGCACCCGAGCCCACGAGCGAGACGAGCCAGGCAGCGATCACCACCGCCGACGTGTGGGACTTGCGCGCCGATCCCGGGCGGCTGGAGCTGCTGGCCGAGGCGTGGCGCGGCCTCGGCTCCAAGGTGCGCTCCGCGGAGGGGAAGATCAACGACGCCGCCAAGGCGGTCTTCGCCAACGAGCACTGGACGGGCGACACCGCCGACGCGTTCAACGGCTACCGCAAGCGCCTCACCGCCGACATCGAGCGCGCCGCGGCGTGGGCCGACAACATCGCGCACACGCTCGACCTGACCGCCACGACGCTCCGGGTGCAGCAGGGGCTCCTCGACGACGAGCGCGACAGGCTCAAGTCGGTGCCCGCCGGCACCGCGATCGACGGCCTGACCTTCCGGCCCGAGACCGCCGAGCAGACCACCCTGGTCAACGCCGCGATCAGCACGGCCAACGAGATCCGCCGCCGCGTCGACACCGTACTGGAGGAGAAGCGGCAGGACCTCGACTTCTACCGCGAGCAGTTCGACTTGATCGCCGAGGAGTGGAAGCCCCGGTCCCTCCGCATGGTGAACCTCAACATCGGCCAGGGCGCCGGCAACTCCCCCGGCAACGACGCCGGCACCGACTCCGAGGACATCGACGACATCGCCGACGCCATCACGGGCCAGGACGCCGACATCGCCACGATCCAGGAGGTCTTCCAGCACGACATCTACAACCTGGAGGAGGAGCTGGAGAGCCGCACGGGCGACAACTGGGACGTCCAGTACGCGGAGGCGAGCAACAAGTACCACGCCGACGACGACATCCCCATCCTCGGCGACATCGTCAACGCGTCGTTCGGCAACGCCGTGCTCGTGCGCGAAGGCGACGTCATCGCGGGCTCGGAAGGCAGCGACACCATCAAGCTCGACGTCGAGGGCGGCCACATCGACCTGCCGGCCAACCAGCCGGGCGGGGGCGACCACCGCATCGACGACGGCGAGGGCCGCTCCGCCGCCCGCACGGAGGTGCAGATCAGGCCGCGGTGAGCGGCCTACCAGTCGGGCACCTGCACGTCGACGACCTGGCCGTCGTGGTCGGAGGTGGAGCCGTCCATCAGGGTGGGCTGCCCGTCCATGGTGAAGGCGGGCGAGCCGGCCACGTGGTCGATGCGGGTGCCGGAGGGCGAGGTGCCGACGATGTCGCCGTCGGCGTTGGTCGCGCCGGAGTAGACCGTGTAGCCCTCGCCGGCCATGTCGCCGATGGCGTCGCCGGACGAGGTGTTCTTCGGGTTGTCGCCGTTGTTGGTGATCACGTTGAGGTCGCCGCCGAGCAGTGACGGGCCGCCGTTCATGGCCTCGTGCAGCCGGTTGATCTGCCCGGTGCGCACGTAGTCGTCGTACTCGTGGAGCCCGTGGCTGTGCACGTGGGCGCTGTAGACGTCGAAGCCCTTGGCGGCGTTCGCGAACAGCCGATCGGCGATCTCGTCGTCCAGGTCCTTGAACGCCTTGATGACCTTGCGCAGCCGCTCGCCGTCGGAGTCGAGCACGCCGATGAAGATCTCGGCGAGACTGTCGGCGGAGGCCTGGACGGACGCGTGCGCCGAGCCGGCCTCCGTGGCCTTGGACGTGTTGCCGAACGCGTTGGACCCCGGCACGCTGGGCACCGGCACGTAGGTGACGGCTCCCGGGCTGTCGGAGAGCGCTTTGCGCCCCTCCTCCACGGCGGTGCGCGCCCCGTCCACCTCGTCGGCCAGCTTGCCCACAGGGCCGAACTTCATGCCCGCCTCAATGCCCATGGTCATCAACTTTACCGATTACCACGCGAATGAGCAGTGGTTCGGCATTTTCCGGCCTACCACCGAGATCCACCTCGAACGGTCTGATCGAGGCGAATTCGCCGCGAAACCTGAATGTTGTACCGCCGACATGCCGTTGACACGTCTCCGTCAAGAGATCTACGATTCGGTCGAATCGATTCGCTATGCGGCGCCCTACATCGGGCGATCATCCGAGTTCACGACAAGTTGCCCCTCTCTGCATGCGCTCGAATCGGTTCACCGATGTCACGCGTTCATGGTCCTTCTGCCTCCCTCACCCCCACTTCCGGAGGATCCACCATGATGACGACCCCCCAACAGCCGCCCAGCAGACGGCTTACCTCCGTCGCCCGAATCCTGGTCGGGATGCTCATCGCCGTCGTCCCGGCCATCCCGACGCCGGCGCACGCCGCGGACGAGTCCATCAGCGTCGACTTCGCCGTAGCCGGCGGCACCCCGACCTATCGCGCGTCCGGGTGGATCTACGGCATGACGGAGAACGCATCCGGGCCGGCAGACCACTTCTTCCGCGACGTGAAGTTCCGCTCTATGCGCGCCGGTGGCGCCCAGCTCGACTCACCCGGCGGCTGGGTGTCCGGCGCCTACGAGCGCAGGTGGAACGCAACGCTGGCCCAGGCCCGTCGTACGATCGCGCTAGGCGGCCAGTTCATCATCCTCCCGCACGACCTGTGGGGGGCGGACGGCTACCCGATCTCGCGATTTCCGGGCGACAACGGCAACTGGTCCGACTACGACGCCTTCCTCACTCGCCTGATCAACGACGTGCGGTCGGCCGGGATCACCGTGCAGTGGGACATCTGGAACGAGCCGAACATCTCCTTGTTCTGGAATCGTCCGCAGGCGCAGTACCTCGAGCTGTGGCGCCGCAGTTACCAGCGCATCCGCGCCGCGTTCCCGAACCACCTGATCGTCGGCCCCAGCTGCGCCTGCGTGCCCTCCACCACGTACGCCTGGTGGAACGCCTACCTCGACTTCGTCCGCGCCAACAACGTCGTCCCCGACATCATCAGCTGGCATTCCCTCCCCGGCGACCCGGTGGCCAACGTGGCGGCCGCCAATACGACCCTCGACTCGCGCGGCATCCCGCACCCTCGCCCGTACCAGATCAACGAATACGGCGCCTCCAACGAGCAGAACCCAGGAGACGGGTCGTGGTACATCGCCCGGCTGGAGCGGGCAGGCGCCGACGGCCTGCGAGCGAACTGGGCGAGCGCGGGCAACCTGCACAACGATCTGGGCAACCTGCTCGTCCGTAACAGCGCGGTCCAGCACCTGCCCAAGGGCGAATGGTGGGTCTACCGCTTCTACGCCTCCCAGACCGGCCAGATCGTGTCCGTGACTCCGAGCGTGTCCTACGACGCCTTCGCCACCAAGGCGACCGGCGTGGCCAAAATCCTTGTGGGCGGCGGCGGCACGACCGGCAACATCGCCGTCGATCTGCGCCGCCTCGACACCATCAGCGGCATCGTGCAGAACAACCAGGTCCGCGCGGTCGTGCAGCGCATCCCGTACAACGGCGGCGGCGCGGTCCAGGGGCCGATCACCGTCCAGAACACGGTCCTGACGCTGTCCGGCAACGCCGCCAGGCTGAACCTGCCGCACACCAACGCCGACGAGACGTTCACCGTCACGCTGCTGCCGCCGTCGGACGGCGGCTTCCAGTCCGTGGCGGTCGCGCAACATTCCCAGCAATGCCTGGACAACACCAACCTGAGCACGGCTGACGGCAACGTGCAGCAGCAGTTTTACTGCGAGGGCGGAGACCAGCAGTTGTGGAACTTCCGGCCGGTCGCCGGCGTGGCGAACACTTACACGCTGGTCAACCAGCACAGTGCGAAGTGCCTCGAGGTCAGCGCGGCGTCCACGGCCGACGGCGCGCCGGTAAGCCAGCGGGCCTGCGCCGGCGGAGCGCAGAACCAGCAGTTCACCCTGCGCAAGGTGACCTATGGGGGCAACGATCCCCGGGACTACCAGCTCGTCGCCCGCCACAGTGGCAAGTGCGTCGACGTCAGCACGATCTCGACCGCGCCTCGCGCTCCCATCCACCAGTGGACCTGCAACCCGGCAGGCCAAGCCAGTCCGCTCAACCAAACTTGGCGACTCTGGGGCCGTTGACGGCGCCGCTCTCGGCAACCTTCCGCGCCTGCCTCTCCGGTCCACAGCGGGATCAGGTGCTGCTTCGTCGCTCGTGGGCGGCGGCGAGGATGAGGTAGGCGCTGGCCGTCCAGGTGTAGGCCCGGTCGCGTAGCCCCTCGCCGGTGAGGGCGTCGAAGTTCTCGGCGAAGCCGGACTTCTCGCACAGCGTGCGGAAGCGAGCGCTGATCTCATCGGCGAGGTCGGTGTATCCGGCGCGGCGCAGGCCGTCCTCGATGAGGACGGTCGAGGGCGCCCAGATCGGGCCTCGCCAGTAGCCGTCGTCCTGGTAGTGCTCGGAGGCAGGCAGCTCGGTGGCGGGTCCGAATGCGGTCAGGTGCTTCTCGATCCCGGCGGCCAGGGCGGCGCGGACGGGTTCGGGCAGTTCGTCGCCGAGCACGATCGGCATGAGGTCGAGCAGGCTGGAGCTGGGCCAGGTCCGTGTCGAATGGGCGCTGCGGGCGACGAACCGTTCGCCGTCCCACAGTTCGGCGAGCAAGGCGTCGCGCATCCGGTCGGCCTGTTCCGTCCATCGGGCGGCCGCGCCCGGGTCGGTGGCCAGGCGGGCGAGCTCGCGCATCTGGAGGACGAGGAAGGCGGCCAGGTCGGCGGTCTCGACGACGCGCTCGGGGTCGAAGGTGGTGGCGTTGTCCCAGCCGCTGTCGTTGCCGTGCTGGTAGTGCGGCAGTTGGTGGCCGGGTGCGCGACGGGCCGTCAGCCAGAAGGTGGTCCAGCGTTCCAGCAGCCGGTACGTGTCCACCGGCTCGGGCGGCGGCGGAAGGTGGCGCAGGGCCCAGCCGTGGATGGGCGGTTTGACGAAGTTGTAGAGGACCTCGGAGTGGGTGACGGAGTCGGGCAGCGCGCCGGCGGCGTCCTGGTGGTCGAAGGGGAGGCGGTACTGGTCCCATGCCAAATCGGGCAGGCCGTCGGCGACGGCGATGGCGTTGAAGCAGTGGTCCCAGCTCCACACCTTGTCCATCCAGTGCTTGGACATGAGCACGGCGGGCCGGGTGACGAACCCGGCCGGGCGCACGGTGGCCGACCACAGCACGTAGGCGGCCAGTTCGGCGGCGGGTGTGCGGTCGCTGCGCCAGGGCGCGACGGCCGCGGCAAACGCGTCGAACTCGGCCCGCGCGGCCTTGACCACCTGCTCGAAGGGGTCCGTGCTCGCGTAGGGGGCGCGGGCGGTTTCGTACTCCTCGATGGCGATCTCCCACTCGCCGCTCAGGACGACGCCGCGTTCGGCGGTGCGCAGCGCCTGCGCGCCGAGCTGCTCGGCCTGCCCGCTGAGGAGGGTGATCCGGTAGCGGCGGCCGGTCTGGTAGACGGTGAAGACGGACGATCCGTCGACGGGGTCCTGGTAGAAGTACGGGCCGCTGAACGGAGTCAGGACCGGGTCGGCGGCCACCAGCCGGAGCCCGAGACCGCGGCCGCGCACGCGTACCGTGTCGGCGCTCTCGTAGGCCAGGTCGATCCGGCCCTCGCCGTCGTTCCAGGTGAGCTGGTGCGGGGTGGCCGTGATCGCGGCCTCGGCGTCGGGGATCAGCCGCAGGATGGGGTGCATGCCGGTCTGGTGAGAGACCAGGTGCACGTCCTCGGCGTAGGTCTTCTCCGCCACCACGGGCGAGAAGCCGAACCACGAACCGTGGTAGCTGAACGGGATTTCCCGTAGGGAGAACACCGGGCCGGAGGCGGCGACGGTCATGAAGTGAGGGTCCCTTCTCAATCTTTGACAGCGCCCGCGGTGACGCCGGCGGCGACGTAGCGCTGGGCGACGACGAGCAGGATGGTCGCCGGGATGGAGGCGATCACGGCGGTGGCCATGATGGCGTTCCACTCCTGGTTGTTGTTGCCGATGTAGTGGTAGATGCCGAGGGTGATCGGCTGGTGGTCGCCGCCCTGGTCGAGGGTGCTGGCGAAGATGAAGTCCGACCACGCCCACAGGAACGCGAACAGCGACACCGTGATGAGCGAGTTGCGGCTGACCGGCAGCACGATCGACCAGAACGTGCGCACCACGCCGGCGCCGTCGGTGCGGGCGGCCTGCAGCAGCTCCTCGGGGATGCCGGACATGAACGTGGTGAGGATCAGCACCGCGAACGGCACGGCGAGGGTGGAGTCGGCCACGATGAGCCCGGGAACGGTGTTGAGCACGCCGGCGCTGAGGAAGATGGCGTAGAAGCCCATCGCCATGATGATCCCGGGGATCATCTGCGCGATCAGCAGCACGAAACTCAGCACTCCGCCACCTCGCGGGCGCAGCTTGGCCAGCGAGTACGCGGCCGGCGTCGCGAGCAGCAGCGTCAGCGCCACCGTGCCCAGCCCGACCACCAGGCTCACACCCAGGTAGGGAAGCTGCTGGTCCAGCACCGCCCGGTAGCCCTCCAGGGTGCCGTCGATCGGGAACCAGTTCGGCGGGCTTTTGCGCATGTCGGTGTCCCGGGTGAAGGACACGTTGATCATCCAGTAGACCGGGAACAGCATCACGCCGGTCAGCACCAGGCCGACCGCGGTCTTCCAGTGCCTCATACCAGTGCCTGCCTTCGCTGCACGCGGATGTAGATCAGCCCGAAGACCAGCGCCATCACGATCAGCAGGTTGCCCACGGCCGCGCCGGGCCCGAAGGAGGGCACCAGGTTGCCGAAGCCGAGCCGGTAGGACCAGGTGGCGAACGTGGTCGACGACCCGCTCGGCCCGCCCTTGGTCATGATCCAGATGATGTCGAACACCTTCAGCGTGTAGACCAGACCGAGCAGGATGGTGATCGCCGACACCGGGCGCAGCAGCGGGAAAGTGACCTTCCAGAAGCGCTGCCAGGCGCTCGCCCCGTCCAGCGCGGCGGCCTCGTACACGACCGCGGGGATCGCCTGCAATCCGGAGTAGAGCACCACCAGGTTGAACGGGATGCCGATCCAAATGTTGGCGATGATCACCGACCACAGCGACCAGTCCGGCGAGGTCAGCCAGTTCACCGGGCCGATCCCGAACCAGCTCAGCGCCGCGTTGACCACGCCGGAGTCGCTGTTGAGCATCCACGACCAGGTCGAGGCCGACACGATGAGCGGCAGTAGCCAGGGCACCAGGAACAGCGCCCGCAACGTGGCCGACAGCCGGAAGTGCTTGACGAAGAACAACGCCAGCGCGAGCCCGATGCCGAACTGAAAGACCAGCGACACCAGCGTGAACACCACCGTGTGCCACAGCGCGGGCCCGAACGTGGCGTCGCCGAAGACCTTGGCGTAGTTGTCGACCCCGGCGAACGGCGCGTCGCCCTGCACGAACGAGCGCACCGTGTAGTTGCGCAGGCTCAGCTCGACGTTGCGATAGAGCGGATAGGCGTAGAACACGAGCAGGTAGGCGACGACCGGGGCGAGGAACGCCCACGCCGCCCACTGCCCGGATCTGGTGCGCGCCGCCCGATGGCCCCGCCCCCGTGCCGGGGCGGAGCCGCGGGCGGGACGCACCGCCGTCTGCGTGACGTGGTTCATGCCGCTACTGGGTCGCGCTCGCCGCCGCGGACTGGGCCGCCGCCATGGCGTCCTGCGGCGACTTCGAGCCGCTCAGCGCCGCCTGCACCGCGCCCCACATCGGTTCGGAGATCTTCGGGTATTTCGTCCCCAAGTCGTCGCTGGTGCGGCCCTTGGCCGCCTTGACCGCCTCGACCCACACCGTCAGATCGGGGTTCGCCGCCACCTGCTTGGCCTGCACCGCTTCGGTGGGCGCGATGTAGGAGAGGGTGGTCGTCGTGGTGAGCGAGTTGTCGGTGCTGGTCAGGCAGGTCACGAGCTTCTGGGAGGTGGCGTAGCGGGCGGTGTCGGACTGCACCGGGATGCTGACGAACTCGCCGCCGGTCGGAGCGGGGGCGGTGCCGCCGTCCTTGCCCGGGATGGGGATGATGCCGTAGTCGAAGCCGGCCTTCTTGGCGTTGGCGAGCTGCCAGGTGCCGTTCTCGGCGAAGGCGTAGTCGCCGGCGGCGAACTCCTGCCAGCTCGTGGTCTGGGTGTTGTTGATGACGGAGTTGGGGGCGTACCCCTTCTTCAGCCAGTCCGTCCACAGCGCCACCGCGGAGACGCCCTCGGGGGAGTCGAGCTTGGTGAGGTTCGCGCCGGAGCCCCAGAACCAGGGCAGGAACTGGAAGCTGCCCTCCTCGGTGCCGATCGCCGAGAACGTGATGCCCTTCTTGCCGGACGCCTTCACCTTCTCCAGCGCCGCGGTCAGCGACGCCCAGTCCTTGACGGAGGCGACGTCCACGCCGGCCTTCTTCAGGACGTCCTTGTTGTAGTAGAGGGCCAGGGTGTTGGCGCCGATGGGAACGCCGTAGGTCTTGCCGCCGATCTGCCCGGCGGCCAGCAGGTTCGGCTCGATCGCGGAGACGTCGAGCTTGTTCTCCTCCGTGGTGGTCAGGACCCCGCCCTCGGCCAGCGTCGAGACCACGGGGTTGTCCACGATGAGCACGTCCGGCGAGTTGCCCTGCTGGGCGGCCAGCAGCGCCTTGTTGGTCAGGTCGCTGGTGTCGTAGCCGGTCCGCTCGACCTTCACCCCGGCCTGGGTGCCGCACGTCTCGAGGAGCTTCACCCACTCCGAGCTCTTGTCGTACTGGGGGTAGGGGTCCCAGATCGTGTAGGCGCCGCCCCCGGCGGCCTGGCTCGCGCTCGTCGAGCCGCCGTCGCCGCCGGACGATGACGAGCCGCAGGCGGCGAGCCCGCCCATGGCGGCCAGGACCGCCAGGCTCACACCGGCGGTACGCCGGCTCCTTGCCGCTGATCTCATTGATCTGACCTCCGCAGACAGGCGTTACGCGGCTGTTTCCATTCGAAGTCGAATCGGTTCGCCGAATCGGTTCGACCGAAGATAGGCCCGCTCCGTCCTGCGCGTCAATGGGCGGGCGGAAGCCTTGCGGCAATCGATACGTCTTCGCCGCGGCACCGGGGTGGGTACCTCGCATGAACCGGTTCGACCTACGATGGTCGCCGACCGGCGGATTCGGACGAGGAGCACGGGTGAACATCGGAGAGATCGCCAAGCGGGCGGGCGTGTCGCGCAGCACCGTCTCGTACGCGCTCACCGGCAAGCGCCCGGTCTCGGAGGAGACCAAACGCCGCATCCTGACCGTCATCGACGAGCTGGGCTACCGGCCCAACGCGTCCGCCAGGGCGCTGAAGGAGGGCCGCACCCGCACGATCGGCCTGGTCATACCGCCGGCCGGCCGGCGCCTGACCGACATGCAGCTCGGCTTCGTGGCCAGCGTGGTCGACGCCGCCGCCCGCGCCGACCTGGACGTCCTGCTCTCACCCTCGGGCGGCGAGCACGACCGCTCCTTCGAGCGCGTCGTCACCGGACGGCGCGTGGACGGCGTCGTCCTCATGGAGATCCGCCTGGAGGACGACCGGGTCGCCCGGCTGCTCGAGAGCGGCCTGCCGTTCGTCGGCATCGGCCGCACCCGCCACCCCGAGGACATGTCCTGGGTGGACATCGACTACGAGACGCTCATCGCCAAGTGCGTCCACCACCTCGCCGACCTCGGCCATCGGCATCTGGCGCTGGTCAACCGCAACGCCGAGCTGGTCGCCGCCGGATACGGCCCGGGCCACCGCGCGCAGGCCGGCTTCGACCGCGCCATCGCCGAACGCGGCCTGCACGGCGTGCGGGTCTGCTGCGGCGATGACCCCCCATCCGGACAGTCGTGCCTCCAGCAACTCCTTGCTCAGCAACCGGACCTGACCGCCATCGCCACCATCAACGAGGCGGCGGTGTCCGGCATGTACCGCGCACTGGACGAAGCGGGCTTGACCGTGCCCGGGGACTTCTCCGTCGCGGGCGTGGCCGCCCAGCACTGGGCCGAGAGCCTGCATCCGCCGCTCACCGCCGCCGACGTCCCGGCCGACGATATGGGCGCCCGGGCCGTCGAGCTACTCATCCAGCGGATCGCCG
This sequence comes from Nonomuraea turcica, assembly GCF_030718205.1. Taxonomy (GTDB): domain Bacteria; phylum Actinomycetota; class Actinomycetes; order Streptosporangiales; family Streptosporangiaceae; genus Nonomuraea. The sequence continues at coordinate 26,037 of NZ_JAUZQF010000043.1, read as the reverse complement.
ACCCGGCCATCCCGCACCGGCACCTCCTGGTCGCCCCGCCGATCTCGCTCCGCGGCACAACCGGGCCCGCCCGGCCACGCGCCTGACCACAGGGGCTCGTAGATCCGCAGGTCGCTCAAGCTGAGGGCGGCGGCACTCGCGCACGTGCACGCCTGCTTCCAGGATTACGGCTCGCCTGACGGCGACATGGCGGCGACGTGTCACGCACGTTTCTCGCTCTTGACCATCGCACCAGGGGGCGCTTAAGGTCCAGTCGAATCGATTCGACGCCTCCAGCCAGCCCCACAGTCTCTCCCAGGACGCAGCCGACCTCGCCCCGGTACGCACACCAACGACAGGAGCGGAGGCGACGACACCTCAGCCCGGCTCGATCAGTTAAGAGCGCTTCTGGAGACCGTCAAGCCGGTCGAGGCGCGCGAGGCCATCCGGGAACTCGTGCTGCTGTCCACACCGGACGACGGCGGGGACGCCCTGAAACTGGCCGCCCGCTTCACCAGCAAGGATAAGTACGCCTCCAAGCTGCTCTTTCAGCTGTGGAGGGCGGCCCGCGACCCGGACGGATTCGCCGAGCACCTGCTCGCCCCGGCGTTCCGACACGAGGGCAGGACCGAACTCCAGCTGAGTACAATCACCTCGCTGACGGGCCTACGGCATCTCACCATGCTCAACAAGCTCCACATCGACCGACGTTGGTTTCGGTGTCGGGCAGGTCCACGACGAACCCGTCAATCGCCATCACCCACCAGCGGTTCAGCCACGCACCCGGCGCCGACTCAAGCTGCCGCGGGCCAGGCGACCTGCTGGAACACCCTCCTTGACCGCCTTGGATCCCCGGCGCTGGCGAGCTGGCGTTTGCGGCAAAGAGGACATCGGGCATCGCACACCCTTGCCAGTTCTTCCCGTACAGCGCCGGAGCCACTCTCGTCCATCTCCGCTCTTGCACGTGCAGATACCTTCCGTGGTCATTCATTACGACAAGCAGCACAAAAGGGATGAAAAGACATAAATCTTCCACGAGAAGCTCTCAGATGCGGACCAGGGGAGAGGATTCTCATCCTCCAGGAGAAGATTTATATCTGCACATGCATTTGCACAAGCGTCACAGCCCACAAACCGTCATAATCAGGGGCGACGACGGACGAGAGTCGCCGAAGTGACAACCCGCCTTCCCTCGACCCCGGCCCGCCATTCGGTAGACCAGCAGATGAAAGGGGCAGTCCATGATCTAGACCCCGTGATGATCTTTATCGCGCTTGGAACCCCACGTGGCCCCGGCGTCACCAGAGCTTCACACAGATCATTCGGTCCAAGCCTTCGACCCCGTCGACCTTCGCGCCCCCATCGCAGCGTCCGGCCGCCACCTCACGTCGCCGCGGACAGGCAGCCGATACTTGTCGACTTAGTTTCAACCAGATCCCCGTCCATCCCTACCGTTACGGCTCTCAACTGCTACGAACGCCGAGCACCCAGAACTCGGGATTGATGGACATCCGAACGATTCCTCCAATTACGATCCATCTCACCGAAATGAGAAGAAATGAGCATCACCACGCGCATCGCGCTCTGCTTGGCTATCGACATACTGAACCCATTTCATGCCCATACGGCGGGACCGCTGGTCACAGCATGATCGCGATGCTGGTGTTCGGCCGATGACGTGAAGAAGCTCCTGGTAGAGGGGTTGATCACCACAATCTTCGCCGTCATCACCAGGAGCTTCAGGTGCTGTTCTACCGCGCCGCCGTCGATTTGTCGCGTGCAACGCTGAACTACCTCGCCGGGGTGCTGCGCCGGTACCGCAAGACGATCCGATCCCCCTGGCGGCGACTCAATGCCGGACAGCAAGCCCTGCTGGTCCTGGTCTACCTGCGCAAGGGCGAGACCTTCGCCGAACTGGCCGCCGGTTTCGGGGTGTCGACTGCGACCGCGTGGCGCTATGTGCGGGAGACGGTCAAGCTGCTGTCGGCCCGCTCGCCCAAGCTCGGCCAGGCCTTACGCAAGGCCAAGAAGGACGGGCTGCATTACCTGGTGCTGGATGGCATGCTCATCCCCACCGACCGCGTCAAAGCCGACCGGCCGTACTACTCCGGCAAGCATCGCGTGCACGGGATGAACATCCAGGTCATCGCCTCCCCGGACGGGACCATCATCTGGACGTCGGGGTCGCTGCCCGGCAAGACGCACGACCTGAGCGCGGCCCGGATCTGGGGCATCCTGCGCGAGCTGGAGGAGGTCGGCATCCTCACCCTCGCCGACAAGGGCTATCAGGGAGCCGAAGGACCGCTCATCACCCCATACAAGGGCAAGAACAAGCCCGAGTCGCAAAAGCAAGCCAACCGGTCACATGCCCGGCTGCGTGGCCCCGGCGAACGCGCGAATGCCCAGCTCAAGAGTTGGAGGATTCTCCGCAAGCTTCGTTGTTGCCCGCTCAAGGCCGGACACCTGTGCAAGGCCATCGCTGTCCTGCAGAACTACGAGGTCGCACAGGGATGAAATGTGTTCACTGCTTTCGCTGGTGATCGCGCTCATCGCACTCATCGTCGCGCGGGAGAACGGCGTACTGATGGCTGGAGCTCTTGTATGGAGCGGAGGCACCTTCATCGCAACAGCCACCCTCGTTACATCAATCATGAACCACACAGGGGCGTTCGACCGGGGGCAGAAGAGCCCCTGATTTCGCGCCGTGACCGGCGCGGCCCGTGCGGTGCTCTGCCTCGGTTTACTGGCTTTCCCCGCCGCCGCGGTGGCACACCCAGCTCGGTGCGCTCAAGGCCGAGGACGTCACCCGGATCTTTCCGAGAAGATCTCCACGCAGACCAGCAGCCGCCCTGTTGAGAGTGTCTCCGGAGAGAGGAATCCTTCGCGATCACGAGTCTGGCCGGTGTGTCCAAAGCCAGACTCATCATCACCGCCGTTGACGTCGAAAGCCGCCCGTACGCGGAGGTCGCCGGCTCCTACGGGGTGTCCGAAGGCTGGGTGCCCAAGCTCATCGCCCGCTATGGGACCGAGGGCGACGCGGCGTTCGAGCCGCGATCGCGTCGCCCGTGCACCTCACCCGGCCGCGCTGGACGCCGGCACCGTCGAGCTAATCGCCCGGCTCCGCAAGGAACTGTACGGCGGCAGGCTGTTCGGGAACAGGAGCGTCAGCGGAGACGGTGGGCGTCGGCTCGGCCTGATGCTGCGCCGGGCGCTCTCGCGTGGCTGCGAGACGCCGGGAACGCCTCATCATCAACACCCCCGCCACCGCCGCGAGCGCGAGCCACGCCGTCCGGCGAGTCATTACTCGCCGCACGCCCGGCAGGGTATCCGGTATCGATCATCGACGAGATCGAGGGCGGCGGCAGGGGAAGCGTCATTCCGGCCCTTGGGCACACAGCGGGGTCCGTAGACCCATGCGACCCCGAGGGCATCACAAGATCTCCTGCAGCGATACAACCCAGCCGGACCTCACGATTCGACGGGCGAGACATCCGGCCGAGCCCGAACCTGTCGCCCGACTGGCTGCATCCCAACCCGCGTCGGCCGCTGGCAGGCGTGCGGCAGCATTCGCGACCAGGTCCACCTAGCCGCAGTCCATAGCCTCGACGCGCACGCTGGCCCACGCGATCGGCCGCGTGGATCTGATCGAGCACCGCATAAGCGAGGGCCAGCGACTGGCCAAGGTGCTGGAGGACGCCGGGATCACGGCCCGCAGCTCTTCAGAGGGCGGCCAAGAAGGCCCGCATCTCCAGGAGGTCGACCTTGTCGACCTCCTGGGGCCGGATAACGACCATGAGCTCTCTGGACACGGCCTGCACACGCGACCGCGCCATGAACGACAAGATGATCACCTTGAGCAGATTCTCACGGTCGAGTGCGTAGATCCGGGCAAGCTCGGCTCCCATGATCGGGATCGCCACTTTGCCCAGCTGCCCACTGGCGGCAATCGCCTCCCAGAGCCGATCCAGGCTTACCCAGAGGTCGTTCATCGACGAGTGCGCGGTGAGCTCGTTGCCCATTCGGCTGTAGGCCACGCAGTAGATCCGCTGATCCGGCGGACCGATCAGCGCTACCGTGCCGATGGGGTAGCGCTTCAGCTTCCCTTTCGGCTTGGTCGCCCTGGTCTCCATACTCGCCGGAGTGACAGAGGCCAGCGCCTTGCTCAGCTCCCCATCCAGCCGTGACCGGTCGCCTCCGTATATGCGGGTCAGTAGCTGACCCTGCAGGCTTGAGCGGTTGATGATCGCATTGTCCCCGACATCGGTGTCGAATGTGTCGCTGAAACCCACGACCAAATCGGCCCTCTCTTCCAGCAGGTCACCAATCTTGATGATCACGGTCAGGTCGGGGTGCGTGAACTGGCGTTCGATCCTCCTCCGCGGGTAGGCGCGGGCGAACCCCCACACAACGCAGAACCCCAGGGACACCCCCGTGATCAGCCCGGGCTGGCTGAACTTCAGCCCAAACACCTGACCGGCGAACTGCACCACTGCGGAGATCAGGCCAAAGGCGATGAGCATGTGGCTGATTGCCAGCGAGCGGCCGCGCGAGGTGCCGGCTACAAGCCGTAGACCGTTCATCCGCGCGGGCGCCGAAGGTAGGCGCCGAGGTTGCGAAGCTGCTCAGTATCTAGGTAGTCGCTACCCGTTTCTCGTACGGCACAGCCTGCGGTCTGCAGGCGCAGCTTAAGCTTGTTGACGCACTGGACGGAGCCGTCGAACGTCACGTAGTTGCGCCCGCCGAAGTCCGACACGGCGCGCATGTGCCCCGCATGAAGAATCACGGTGCGCTCCGGACACTTTGCGAATGCCATCCCTGCCTCGAACAGCACGTTGGGGCGTGGCTGGCACTCCGTCACCCGATCCCGCTCGCCCTCCGCCAGGTCGGGATGGAGCCGCACCATGTCATCCGGCGTCATCAGGACCAGGGCCGCTTGCATCATGGTGAACGCTTGGTCCAGGACCTCACCGAGGTAGGGACTGGAATGGCCCAGGGCATGCACCATCGTCTCCCATTCCAGGGGGTTCAGGTCCATGCGGCGCAGGAGGTCGAAAATGCGTTTTCTAAATTCCTCATCGCGTCCGTGGATGACGAAGACATTCCTTTCCTTCTCCTGGAGGTTCTGGGCGTCGCGCCACCTGCCCGCCACCCCAAGTTCACCGCTTCCCGCGTGCGCGCCGGGACCGCCCGCGATGTTCTGCGCGTTGACCTCGCCGCCGCTGATGTGAACCCCGTAATTATGTCCCACTCTGCTTCCCTCCGCCTTTCTGCTCGCCAGGGCCGGCGTGCGCCCCCGTTCCGCCTGCGACGTTCTGCGCGTTGATGGAACCGTTACCGGTCACCATCACACCGTTGTTGAGAATCGTGGTCTGCCGCTGCACGAGTTCGCCTGTATCGATGTTGTGCTTATCCAGGAACTCCACGAGCGCATCAAATATGCGCTGTTCGACGACCTTCGTGTACATCTCGCTGTCCAGCTTCTGGAAATACCGTTGATAGCGCTCGTCACTGGCCCATTCGCGGGCACTGAAGAAGACGCCGTGGTCGAAGTGAGGGTCTTCGAAACGATCAGCCAATTCCATGAGCGCGCGCCTGTCATCCCGCCGTTCGGCCCAGTGGGCAAAGGCCGACATCGGCCTGCTGAACAGCCTGATCGAACGCAGTCCCAACCCGAGATGACCCCACCATCCCGCCACCCGTTTGACTTGATCGTGTCCTCGGAAGGAGTCGCGCAACGGCGTGAGGATCGAATGGCTTGCCTCGATGAACAGATTGCGCTTGACGATCACGAAGCGCAGGAAGATCGTCAGAGCGAGCTCGCCGTCCCACCCAAGCAGCCGGATTACCGTGTACGGCCGCGCCCGGTTGTCCGGCTCCAGCAGTAATTTGCGTAGTTCCCGGCCCTCGATCGTCGCTTGCGGCCTGCCGTCCTGGCCGATGAAGACCCGGCCGTCCCAGACGTCGCGACCGCTGACGAAGATCCGCTCCTCGACCCTGAGGCCCAGCCACTCGAGAGCTTCCACCTGACGCTTCACGTGATCGCGTATCTCGTGGACTTCGAAACGGGAGCATTCCCCGCTGTACTCGCGCGGCTTCGTGATGTCTATTGCGAAGGACCAGCCCCCGATGACCTTCCCGTATCCGCGAAAGGGTTTGAACCCTCGATAAATTGTGATGTTCCCGTGCGTCTGCTTGTCGATCTCCGCTATGCGCGCTCTCAGCAGGGAATTGCGCGGCACCGGCGCCTCGACTGCAGAGAAGTGTCGACGGCTCAGCGGACCGGTGATCGCATGATTGTAGGAGAGCTTGAAGAAGAAGGTGGTAACCGACGAAACCGCCATGGACACGCCCAGCACCGGTAAGAGCACCCGGAGGGGCGCGAGCGAGAAACTGATGACCGCAGCAAAAATCGCTCCGAGTGCTAGCAAGATCGCCGGGAGGTTGACGACCGTGAGCACGGTGTCGCGCAACGCCCGGCGCCTCCGTGCGGCACACGCGTGCCGGAGCACCGCCACGATATCGACTCCCGGCGACTTCGCCACCCCTCGGCGCGGCTGCCGAATAATGTTGGACGTAAGCTTCTGTGCGAACCATTCATCTGACTGCGCGGCGCAACACAGATGCCTTGTCACCTGACTGTCCGCTTTTTCAACATCCACCACATGCGGAGGAACGCCGTCCAAGCCGAGCGAGCCATGTCCGTTTAGCGAACATTCGGCACAGATATCCATATCCGTCGTTGAAGCATCGCAAACGAGACATCGCATACCCTCGCCCTTCCTCCCGCCGCAGAGAAGGAATCCCGCACATGCTTCTATACACCGAGAAGACCGGCTCGACCAGAGATCCGTAGGGGATCAGCGCCGCGCCGCGGAAGTCGCCGAAGACCCGCATATCGCGATTCCCATCGTGCGATCCTGTGGCGGTCACGATCACGGGTGCCACCATTCGTGCGACGACAAGCATCAGCAGGCATCTCGTCCAGATGTCGTGATCTCTCCACTCGGGGCTACGAAACCAGCAACTAGTGGATGAATCCCGCCCAGTAACAGGATTGCCGGGATAAGGCAATGCTCTCAGGGCCGATGTAACCTAAGCGTGACTCGCACACCGCGACAACGACTCGACACAGTCAATAACGCCGATGTCCTAGCTGTGGACGCCACGCGCATTGCGGTCTCCAAAGGTGTGGTTGTGCACCACCTACTGACCCCCCGCGCATCACGTGGGGATGGGATCACGGCCGAAACCCGCCCCACCTGGGGTTATAGTCCTTGCCGGTCCTTCAGGGTCCAAGGTCGTCCGGCGCGATTGCCACTCAGTTCGTCACTCAGAATTCGTCGTACCCGGAGACCTGGCCGATGGAGAAGATATGCCGGTTCGCGGCGCAGATCGTCTCAAGGACATGAATAGGCGTGTCCTCGGTGGAATAGCTCGCCCGGAGCACTTGGACGATCCACTCTCCGGGCTCGAGTTCCAACGTCTCACGCTCGAAGGCTGTCGGCGGCCGAGCGGTCAGGCTCTCCTCCGCGTGACCGAACGAGTAGCCAAGGGCGATCAACGCGGACTGAAGCGACGGCTTGACGAACTCCGGCTCGGCGAGCCTGGTGTCGCCGAACAGGTCGGCGCGGAAGTAGCTCGTCGCGATGCGTACGGGCACGTCGTTCGCAGTCATCATCTTGCGCCGGGCCACGATGTCCGTACTGGGCTCGACGCGCAGGCAGGCCGCAACGTGATCGCTGGCGGGTTCCAGACCGACGTAGAGCATCCGGCGATCAGCTTTGAGCCCTTGTCGTTCCGCTTCCGCCAGGAACAGGGACTTGGAGCCCCTGACGGCGGGCTCGGTCGGCAAGGCCCGCTGCACCAGCACGCGAGGGGCCGGCGAGGCGGGGCCTTCCGGCGCGCGAGCCGTGGGCCCCTTTCTCATCTGCGAGATGCGCCCAGGCGAGACCCCCAGCCGCCCGGCGATTTCCTCCAGGCTCATCCCGGACTCCCGCGCCTCCGCGATGGCCTGCCGCCGCATCTTGGCCGCCTCGGTGACCAACCCTTGTTCCTCGGTCATGAGTCGGCTGAGCATGCGGGCTCGTTCCACGGGATCGCTGACCTGCGCGACTTCTCTCAGCGTCTTCAAGTCCATCCGGGCGTTGCCTCCTCAGGGACCGACATTCGGCGCACTTTAGCCCCCCTATTGCGAGGGCCTGGTCAGGGCTCTACTCTCGACTTTAGCCCCCCTAAACCCGGGGCCTTGAGTAGACCCCCACCTACGGGACAAACGGTGCTGCAACACCACCCGCAGACGGGGGTCCGAAGCATCGAGAGCTTGGGGCGTCAACGATGCAGGACCAGATTATCGCCGTGCCCAGGAACGGCAAGAAAACGCAAGCCATGCTGTCCGCAGATCTCCTGCGCCAGACCCTCCAGACCGAGTACGGCATACAAGCAGACATCCACACGGGGTACGACCTCGCCCTGGTGTCGGTCTGGGTAGGGCTGGCGGTCTGGTGCGACGGCGACCGGTTCTGGTGGCGCACCGGCTGGGACCCCGAACGCAAGCGTGCCGTCTACGCCTGGCACCCGGCCATCGAACCCGAACGAGCCGCACGCCGCATCGCCTTCCGGTACGCCGATCTACGCGCCAACCACCCACTCTCCCAGGCGATCGGCGACCTGGGACACGCCGCCAGCGCCCCCCTGGAGGAGAACGCGCCATGACGACGGCTGGGAGCACCGTCGGCAGCCGAGTCAAGATCGTGGATATGCTCCATAGCCCAGCCAGGACACGGGCGTTCGCATCATGGCTCCTTGGACAGCGCGGCACGGTGGTGGGCATCCTTCGTAATGGCACGCTGGCGCTCGTGGAACTTGACGGCGAGCCCGGCGGACTGCTGCGCGGAGCACGACGCTGGCCCATCCACTGGGATGACCTGCTGGTCTACACCGTGGATGCGGGGCCGGTGAATGTCGAAGACGGCTACCGGCTGGGGCTATCCGGCCTGGAACGAGGCGCCGTTCAGCATGCTGTACAAGGTGACAGCGGAACGAGCCTCTGTGGCGAGCCAGCACATCCGCTGCCGATCTGCGGATGGCCGTTGCCGTTCGCGCCAGGGGCAGCTTGGGCCTGCCCCGCCTGTGTCCGCTTGGCAGTGGAGGCGTCATAGGACCGTCCGTTTTTCAGGTGTAGCAATCACCCTGCTCCCCAGCTGCACCAGGAGTCAGCCGGCCGTCCGCGGTGTGCTCTGCGTATGAGCTTTGTGGCCGACGTTGCCGTCAGCGTTGCCGTCAACCGCCCGGTTGTGCGGGGGCAGGTCCGGTCGGCACGACGATTGGCTGGTGAGCTACCTTCAGACGGTGGATGAGCAGACGGTTCCAACGGCGGGAATGACGATCAGCGTCCGCACCCGTCGGGACGTGGTGATCGTAGATCCGGAGCGTTTCCTGGCGTCGGCCCGCGCGGCGTACCATGATCTCTACCCCGAGGCCAGTCGGGAAAGCGCGGCCGAAAACGTCCGCGACGTGTACGACGCGGTACACGTTCTGCTGGACCACTTCGGTCGGCTAGCGGCCGATGCACCGGAGACAATGATCAGATGCGGCCATGGCGAGCCGCAGCCGGGCCAACGCGTCCTGGACCGCCCGGACGGTCTCTCCCCCGCCGGCGAACTTCAGCGGATCATACTCGGGGACCAAAGGCCGCTGCAGGATTATGGCTGCTTCCTCCCCGAAGACCCCTTCGCTCTGCCACCCAACTCCCAGCTCTGACTACCAGGAACCGCCTCCACGGGGCCAGCAAAGCAGTGCCTGTCCCTGGTTATGTCGTTCAAGGAGCAGGCCCTCCAGCGCGACATGTGCCGCACCGCTGACCGCGCTCCCCGTTCGACCACTCGAACGTGACGGTGACCTTGACGTCGTCCGGGTGGCGGGTGAAGGCCAGCGACGGATAGAACGCTGTTTCTGTCGCCGATGCGGCACTGCACGTGATTGTCCTTCCGCACGGACTCGGGGCAGGGCCCCTGCGGCTCAGGAACAGAAATCCATGATGGTGTCGGTGAGGATGCTGGTGAGGCGGTCCAGCGAGGTGAGGTCGACGTATTCGGTGGCCGCGTGGGCTCCAGCGCCGTCGACGCCGAAGAGCAGGCAGGGGATGCCGGCGCGATCCAGCAGGGCGCAGTCGGTCCAGAACGGCTCGGCGCGCACCACGGGCGGGTGCCCGAGCACCTTTTCGGCGTGGTGGGCCAGGGTTCGGGCGATCGGGGACTTCGGGTCGGCCTCGAAGGGCTCGCGATACAGGCCGCGGGTCAGCCGGTACTGGAAGTCGGCAACAGTGGCGGCAAGGTGGTCGAGTACGGCAGTCAGCTCTCGTTCCACACTGTCGGCGCTCTCGCCGGGGATGGTGCGCCGTTCGAGGGTGATGCGGCAGTACGCCGGGTAGGTGGAGGGCTCCTGGCCTCCGCGGATGACTGAGGCGTGCACGGTGCCGCTGCCCAGCAGCGGGTGAGCCGTGCCCTGTGCGAGGCGTCGGCCCAAGCCCTCCAGCGCCACCAGGAAGTGACCGGCCTGGACGATGGCGTCGATGCCGAGCTCGGGGCGTGAACCGTGGGCGGCGCGGCCCTCGATCTCCATGTCGAACCAGGCAAAACCCTTGTGGGCGAGGGTGAGCTCGAGATGGCTCGGCTCGGTGACGATCGCCGCGTCGGCGGTGAAGGACTTCAGCACTTCCTCGGTGCCGGAGCTGGCGTGCTCCTCGTCGGCGACGCAGGCGACGATCACGTCGCCGCGCAGGGGACCTCCTGCCGTGGCGCGTGCGGCGGCGACCATCATGGCGGCGATGCCGCCCTTCATGTCGAAGGTGCCGCGGCCGAACATCCTGCCGTCGCGGATCTGTGGGTCGAGGGGGTCGCCCTCGTAGCCGGCGAGACCGACCGTGTCGAGGTGGCCGTTGAGCATGAGTGACCGGCCGCCGCCGGTGCCGCGGACGATGGCGACGAGCGAGGGACGCCCCGGTCGCTCTTCCACGCGGTGCACCTCGAAACCGTGGGCGGCAAGCCATGCGCCGCAGAAGTCGGCGATGGCGCTCTCGCCTGCCCCGCCGGGTACGAGGTCGGGGTTGACGGAGTCGAGGGCGGTCAGCCGGGCCAGGAGAGGAACAGGGTCGAGGTCCGGAAGGTCGGAAGCCGCTGGGGTTGCAGGGGGTTCGGGCAGCATGAAAGCCTTCTCCAGCGTTGACGTGCCATCTAGACACGGCGAGGGGCGGCGGGATTACCGACGGCGGGTTTCGTCAGCATCGTGCCCCAGGCCGATCGCGTCGGTCCAGCGAAGGTTTCCGGGCATAAATCATCGGAAATTCCGAACGATTGCTGGGGCGTCGGCCCCGTTCCGTGCCATTCAGGCGCCGGTCCGGCCCGCCAGTTCCATCCGCGCGTGCTGGAGAGCACGGCGGGCGGCCCTGATGGCGGGGTGCCGGCTGCGGCCCTGACGTACGGCGGTGAAGATGCGGCGGGTGCGCTGCCCGCGGGGAAGCTCTTGCAGGGTGACGGTCGGGGATCGCCCGTTCCACACGAGGTCGGGCAGCAGGGCGACGGCGTGGCCCTGTTCGACGAGGCGGAGCTGGAGCAGCAGGTCGGTGGTCTCGAACCGCACGTCGGGCTCGAAGCCGGCGTTACGGCACAAGGTCATGCTCCCGCGGCGGGCAGCCGTGCCCTCGGGCTCCATGGCCCACGGTCGAGCGGCGAGCGCACGCAGCGACGCCGTAGAACTCTCCCGCTCCTCGGACGCCTTTTCCGGTAGGGCCAGGTGAAGGGGGTCGTCGAGCAGGTCTTCCAGCTCCACGACCGGCGCTCTGGAGGGGTCGAGGCTGGTGGTATTTGAGTGTGCATGAGTGTGCATGATGTTACTTGAGTGTGCTATGGTGCCGGTGTGAATCTTACGGAGTGGGCGCGGGCACAGGGGATCAGTCCCCACACTGCCTACCGCTGGTTCCGTAACGGCACGCTTCCGGTTCCCGCCGAGCGGGTCGGGCCTCGCACGATTCTGGTGAATGTCGAGGCCAACGCCGATCCGGGCATAGGGGGCGGTGTAGGACTGTATGCCCGCGTCTCCTGCCATGACCAGAAGACTGATTTGGAGCGGCAGGTGGCTCGGCTGTCGGCGTGGGCGGCGCAGGCCGGGCATCCGGTGGTACGGGTCGAATCCGAGATCGCCTCGGGGATGAACGGTGCCCGTCCGAAGGTTCGCCGGCTGCTGGCCGACCCGCAGGTGATCACGGTCGTGGTGGAACACAAGGACCGCCTGGGCGGTATGAACGTCGAGTTGGTCGAAGCGGTGTTGTCCGCGCATGGCCGCCGCCTGGTGGTGCTGGACGATGGCGAGGCCGACGACGATCTGGTGCGGGACATGGTGGAGGTGCTGACCTCGTTGTGTGCCCGCCTGTACGGGCGCCGGTCGGCACGCAACCGGGCCCGTAAGGCCCTGGAGGCGGCCGAGCATGGCTGAGCTGCGAACGATCGAGGCGCCGTTCGTCGCGTGCGGCCCATCCGGGGTGGCCGTCCGGGACCGGCTCACGAACCTCACGGCCGCTGATGAGCAGGTGCTGCGCCTGGTGGGCGCGCATCTGGGCGCGCTGGCCTCGGGTGATCTGAAGAGGCGATGCGCCGATGGGCTGGAGCACGACAACCAGACGTGGGCGGCGCGCAAACGCGAGCTGACGGTGTTGTCGTCGTCGCGGTGGGCCGGGGCGATCACCAAGGCCAGCCACGATCAGTGGGCGCTGGCCCGGCGTTGCCAGGCCGCGCACATCGCCGATCTGGAAGCCGCCATCGCCACCATCGAGCATCGGCTGTCGCTTCCGGTGGGTGAGAAGGGAAGCCGGAAGGGCCCGGGTGGTTACCGCTCGGCGCAGGAGTGGCACGCCAAGAGTCGCCGCCTGCGCGTGCTGACCGACCGGCTGCGGCGGGAGAAGGCCGACCACCAGGCCGGGATCGTGCGCATCGTGCGGGGCGGCAAACGCCTGGCCCGCACCCGGCACCACCTGCACGCCGCCGGCCTGACCGAGGACGAATGGCGGCAGAAATGGGAGGTCGAGCGCTGGTTCCTGGCCGCCGACGGCGAGTCCGGCAAGCGGTACGGCAACGAGACCATCCGCATCACCCCCGACGGGGAGGTGTCGATCCGGCTGCCCGCCCCGCTGGCGCACCTGGCCAACGCACCCCACCGCCGCTACATCCTCGCCTGCCGGGTGCGCTTCGCGCACCGCGGCACCCAATGGCGGGACCGGGTCGAAGCCAACCGTGCCGTGGCCTACCGCATCCACCTGGATGTGCAGCGCGGACGCTGGTACATCACCGCCTCCTGGCAGATCCCACCGGCCCCCACCATCCCTATGTCGGCCGCGCTCGCGCACGGCGTGATCGCCGTGGACACCAACGCCGATCATCTGGCCGCCTGGCGCCTGGACGTCCACGGCAACCCCATCGGCAACCCCCGCCGCTTCGCCTACGACCTGAGCGGCTCGGCCGAGCACCGTGACGCCCAGGTCCGCCACGCCCTGACCCGGCTCCTGCACTGGGCCCAAACCTGCGGCGTGAAAGCCATCGCCATCGAAGACCTGGACTTCGCCGCCGAGAAGACCCGGGAGAAGCACGGCCGCCGCAAACGCTTCCGCAACCTCATCTCCGGCATGCCCACCGGCAAGCTGCGCGCCCGGCTGACCGCGATGGCCGAGGCCACCGGCATCGCCATCATCGCCGCCGATCCGGCCTACACCTCCAAGTGGGGCGCCCAGCACTGGCGGGCCCCACTGACCAGCAACAAACGCACGCCCACCCGCCACGACGCGGCCGCCGTGGCAATCGGCAGACGCGCCCTCGGGCACCCGATCCGGCGACGGACGGCACCGCCCCCTGCTCACCGGAGCGATGAGCACGGGCATCGGACCGCCCAGGCCCGAACGGGCACCCGCGGGCGTGAGGGACCCCGCCCCCGCATCCCCGGACCACGGACACGATCCGCGCCGCCCGGATACGGTGAGAACGTGGGCGACCAGAACGCTCAACACCGTTCGGAGCGTTCGGCTGAGCACCTGCAACTCATGCTCAGTCCTTAGGAACGGTTGGGATTGTCCGGGTACTCCTCGGCGACGACCAGGTCGAAGTCGCGGGCCTGGAGGGCGGGCAGAGCTGCTTCCGGAGGCATCTGTGTCACGTGCACCCGCAGGCCCGGGTGCAGATCGCGCAGCAGGCTCAGCGCGGGCGGCACCAAGGCCAGGGCAGCCGTCTGGAAGGAGGCTATGCGCAGCGTGCCGGTCAGATCAGTCATCGAGGTGGCGATGTCCGCCTCGGCTTGTTCCAGCCGCTCCAGCACCGCTTCGGTGTGCGAGACGAGGATCTCCGCCTGCTCGGTCAGCCGCACCCGCCGGCCCACCTGTTCCAGCAGCGGAACGCCGACCTCCATCTCCAGCTGGGAGAGTTGCTGGGAAACGGACGAAAACATTCGCTGGACCGATGATGGAAGAGGGGCGCAGGCTGAGGATGTGCTGGACAACGCTTCTTCCCCGAGGATCACGAGGACTCTGCCGTGGTTCTCGCGCCGTGCTGCCCGGTCCTGGACCTGCGCGCCCGCCCCTGCCGGGGTACGGGACTTCCACGCCGCCCTGCCCGGCTACGCACCCACCCCGCTGACAGAACTGCCCTCCCTGGCAGCCGAGCTGGCGGTCGGTCGAATCTTCGTCAAGGACGAGTCGTCCCGTCTCGGTCTGCCTGCCTTCAAGGCACTGGGCGCTTCCTGGGCGGCCCACCGCGCCCTGGCCGAGCGTACTGCCCACCACCCGAGTGCAGAGCCCGTCACGCTGGTCAGCGCCACCGACGGCAACCACGGCCGCGCCGTGGCCCGGACAGCGCGCCTGCTCGGCCAGCGCGCGCACGTCTTCATCCCCCGGGGTGTCCATCCGGACGCCGTGGCGGCCATCGCCTCCGAGGAGGCGGAGATCACCCGGGTGCCGGGCACGTACGACGACGCCGTCCACCAGGCTGCCGAGGCAGCCGCCACCACTGCGGACGCGATCCTCATCCAGGACACCGCCTGGCCCGGCTACGAGACGATCCCGGGCTGGATCGTCGAGGGATACTCCACCCTCTGCGTCGAAATCGACGAGCAGCTCGCCGCCGCAGAAGCCACGCCGCCAGGGCTCATCGCCGTCCCGGTGGGCGTCGGCTCCCTGGCCCAGGCCGTGGTCACCCACTACCGCAGCCGTCCATCCGCACCGGCTCCAGCCTTGCTGTCGGTCGAGCCCGAGGCCGCGGCCTGCGTCCTCGAGAGTCTCACCCGCGGCGAACCCGTCAGCATCACCACCGGTCACACCACCATGGCCGGGCTGAACTGCGGCACCCCATCCAGCATCGCCTGGCCCTACCTGCACCGCGGGCTGGACGCCGCAATCGCCATCACCGACCCCGCCAGCACCCGCGCGGCCAGCGACCTCGCGAAACTCGGTGTCTCCTCGGGCCCGTGCGGGGCCGCCGCTCTCGCCGGTGTCCGCGCGATGCTCACCGGAGAAGGAGCCGAAGGGCACCGCACGGCACTGGGACTCGGCCCGACCTCGGTGGTCGTACTGCTCAGCACCGAAGGCACGGCCGCCAACCCGCACCGCACCACCGGCCACTGAGCAGCGTCCCGCAAAGGCCACGGGGGGCTGACACGATCATGGTCAACGGCGAACGCCTGTGGCAGTCCCTCATGGCCCTCGCGAAGATCGGTGCCTACGACGACGAACGTACCGGCCTGCGCGGAATCAACCGCCTCGCCCTCACCGATGCCGACGCGGCCCGCCGCCGCCGAGGCTGATCTCGGCCGGCTCGCAGCCCTCGGCCGACACCCGGATGAGGACCTCTCCCGAACCGGCGCGTCGTAGGATCATGAGCGCGCGCCCATCGCAGGTCGAGCCTGTACGGAGTCCGGATCTGCAGATTGGCCGGAGATATCGGTGTGACCAACCGGCTGCCGCTGGCAAGTTGTGGAAGGGGCCGCAACCCGGAGCCGACGTCGGCGCGACCGCATGAACACGGCGAGCGGGTCGGAAGACAGCGAAGCGGACCGTCAGTATGTGGCGCGGCCTCCGCTGATGTCGTAGACGGCCCCAGTGGAGAAGCTGACCTTGTCGGAGGCCAGCCAGGCGATCAGCTCCGCGACCTCCTCCGGCTTCCCGACGCGCCGCATGGGGATGAGGCTGACGATGTGGGCCAGGGCCTCGGGGCCGGTGGTGGCGTTCATCGGGGTCTCGATGACGGCCGGGGCGATGGCGTTGACCAGGACGCCGCTGGTGGCCAGTTCCTTACCGAGGGATTTGGTCAGGGCGATGACGGCGGCCTTGCTGGCCGAGTAGGGGGCCATGTTGGGGTTGCCGTCTTTCCCGGCCATGCTGGCGAGGTTGACGATGCGGCCCCAGCCGCGCTCGCGCATGCCGGGGACGAAGGCGCGGCAGGTGTGGAAGGTGCCGTTGACGTTGACGTCGAAGGTGCGCCGCCAGCCGTCGAGCGGGATCTCCCACAGGGGCGCGTTGGGGCCGACGATGCCGGCGGAGTTGATGAGGATGTCGATGGGGCCGATCTCGTCAGCGGCGGCCTGGACGGCGGCCGGGTCGGTGACGTCCACGACCAGGTCGGCGCCGTCGGTGACGTCGAGGGTGATGACTTTGACGCCGTCGGCTTCGAGGCGGATGGCGGCGGCCTTGCCCAGGCCGCTGACGCCGCCGGTGATGAGGGCGGTGCGGGACACGAGAGCTCCTTTCAGTGGGATTCGCGCGGCACGGCGTCGCCGCTGGAGCCGAGGAGGAAGTCGAGGTCGGCGCCGGTGTTGGCCTGCTGCACTGTCTCGACGTAGAGGCGCTGCCAGCCCCGGGCGGGGCGGGCGAACGCGGCGGTCATCTCCGGGGACGGTTCGCGGGCGGCCAGTTCCTCCGTGGGGACGTCGATGTCGAGGCGGCGGTTCTCGACGTCCAGGACGATCATGTCGCCGGTGCGGACGAGGCCGAGGGGTCCGCCGGCTGCGGCTTCGGGGGCGACATGCAGGACGACGGTGCCGTAGGCGGTACCGCTCATCCGGCCGTCGCAGATGCGCACCATGTCGCGCACGCCCTGGGCGAGCAGCTTGGGCGGCAGCGGCATGTTGGACACTTCGGGCATGCCGGGATAGCCCTTGGGCCCGCAGCCGCGCAGGACCAGCACCGAATCGGGCGTGACATCGAGGTCGTCGAGGCGCGCGTGCAGGTCCTCGATCGAGTCGAACACGACGGCCGGGCCGCGGTGCTGCAGCAGGTGCGGTGAGGCGGCGGCGGGCTTGATCACGGCGCCGTCCGGGGCGAGGTTGCCGTACAGGACGGCGATCCCGGCGTCCTCCTGGAGCGGCTGCCGCCGGGAGCGGATCACCTCACGGTCGTAGATCTTGGCGTCGCCGAGGGCCTCGACCAGGGGGCGGCCCGTGACGGTGATCGCGGCCGGGTCGAGCAGGTCGCGTACCTCGGCCAGCACCGCGTGCAGGCCGCCCGCCCGGTACAGGTCCTCCATGAGGTGGCGGCCGGCCGGCTGCAGGTCCACCAGCAGGGGTACGCCGGAGCCGGTGCGGTCGAAGTCGTCCTGGGTCAGCTCGACGCCGAGCCGGCCGGCGATGGCCAGCAGGTGCACGACGGCGTTGGTGGAGCCGCCGAGCGCGGCCAGCGCGACGATGGCATTGAGGAACGAGCCGCGCGTCATGACCGTCGAGGGACGCCGCCTGTCGGCGATCATCTCGACGATGAGGCGGCCGGTCTCGTGCGCGCCCTCCAACAGGCGGCTGTCGGGGGCGGGGGTGCCGGCCAGGCCGGGCAGCGTCATGCCGAGCGCCTCGGCGAGCAGGCCCATGGTGGAGGCGGTGCCCATCGTGTTGCAGTGCCCCTTGCTGCGGATCATCGACGACTCCGAGCGCAGGAAGTCGGCCTGCGACAGCGTCCCGGCGCGGACCTCCTCGCTGAGCTTCCAGACATCGGTGCCGCAGCCCAGCGGCGCGCCGCGGAAGGTGCCGGTGAGCATCGGGCCGCCCGGCACCACCACCGCGGGCAGGTCCACCGAGGAGGCGGCCATCAGCAGCGCGGGGATGGTCTTGTCGCAGCCGCCGAGCAGCACCACGCCGTCGATCGGGTTGGCGCGCAACATCTCCTCGATCGCCATCGCCGCCATGTTGCGCCAGAGCATCGCGGTGGGGCGCACGTTCGTCTCGCCCAGCGACACCACCGGCAGGTTCAGCGGCACGCCGCCCGCCTCCCACACGCCTTGCTTGACGTGCTCGGCCACCTCGTTCAGGTGCATGTTGCAGGGGGTCAGGTCGGAGGCGGTGTTGGCGATCGCGATGTGCGGCCGGCCGTCGAAGGCGTCGGACGGCAGCCCGCGCCGCATCCACGCGCGATGGATGTAGGCGTTGCGGTCGCTACCGGCGTACCACTGAGCGCTTCGGCTCCCCGCCATCAGGCCACCACTCTTTCCATTTATTGGAACTTTGCTCCGATTTGTGAAATCCAGGGGAAGAGTAACCCATACTTCACTAGACGGTCTCCCCTTCGAGAAGAACTTCCGTTTTATGGAATGGTGGTCTAACCTTCGGAACATGCCCGAGCTGATCGACGAGCCCAAGCTCGTCGGGTCCGACCGCGTGCTGGCGGTGCTGGCCGAGCTGGCCCGCCATCCCGACGGCATCGGGCTGGAGGAGATGGCCCGCGCGGTCGCCAGCCCGAAGCCGACCGTGCATCGCGCGCTGGCCGCGCTGCGGCGTGCCGGATTCGCCGCGCAGAACGGTCATGGCCGGTACGTGCTGGGCGACGAGTTCCTGCGGATGGCCTTCGCCCACCATGAGGCCCGGCCCGATCATGTGCGGGTGATGCCGGTGCTCAAGGCGTTGTGCGACCGGTACGGCGAGACGGTGCACTACGCGGTGCTGGACGGCGACTCGGTGGTCTACCGCTCCAAGCTGGACCCGGCGGCCGGCGCGGTCCGGCTTACCTCGGTCGTCGGCGGGCGTAACCCGGCGCATTGCACGGCCGTCGGCAAGCTCCTGCTGGCCCATAGCCTGCCGGACGAGGACGCGGTCCGCGCGTGGGTAGGCGATCGGGCACTGGAGCGCCGCACCGAGCGCTCCATCACCACCGTCGAGGGCCTGCACGCCGAGCTGGAGCGCGTTCGCGAGCAGGGTTACGCCGCCGACGATCAGGAGAGCGAGCCGGGCGTCAACTGCCTGGCGGTGCCGGCGTACCTGACCTCGCCTACGATGCCCAGCGGTGCGATCAGCGTCAGCGGCCTGGCCTACCGGACCCCGTTGCCGACGCTCATCGACGACGTGGCCGCCATCCGTGCCATCGTCATGGGAGAGCAACCCACGTGACTTCACCGCGACCCCGGCCTCGGCCGATGTATACGCCCTGGGCGAGGGTCTGCCCACGCCCTACTGGAAACCCCTTCTGAGAGAGACAACCGTGTACCTCATGCGCATCGGCGCGCCCGGCGCCGAGAAGCCCGTCGTCCGCATCGACGAGACGCACTACATCGACGTCTCAGACGTCACCCCCGACTTCGATGAGAAGTTCTTCGCGGCGGGCGGCGTCGCGCTGCTCGCCGATCGGATCGCCACTGGTCAGCCCCAGGAGTTCGCCGGTGAGCGGATCGGCGCGCCGATCGCCCGGCCGCACCAGATCCTGTGCATCGGCCTGAACTACAGCGACCATGCCGCCGAAACCGGGCAGGCCGTGCCGGACGAGCCGATCTTGTTCACCAAGTCGCCGAACACGCTCGTCGGCCCGTACGACGAGGTGCGCATCCCGCGTGGCTCGACCAAGACCGACTGGGAGGTGGAGCTGGGCATCGTCATCGGCCGGCGCACCTCGTACCTCGACTCGGTCGAGGAGGCGAAGGACGCGATCGCCGGCTTCTGCGTGGTCAACGACGTCAGCGAGCGCGCCTTCCAGATGGAGCGCGGCGGCCAGTGGAGCAAGGGCAAGTCCGCCGAGACGTTCAACCCGGCCGGGCCCTGGCTCGTCACTCCGGACGAGATCGCCGACGTGACGAACCTCGGCATGTGGCTGGACGTCAACGGCGTGCGCCGTCAGACCGGCACCTCCAAGACCATGATCTTCGACCCGTACGTCATCGTGCACCACCTGAGCCAGTTCATGGTCCTGGAGCCCGGCGACCTCATCAACACCGGCACCCCGCCGGGCGTCGGCATGGGCCACACCCCGCCCATCTGGCTGCGGCCCGGCGACGTCATGGAACTCGGCATCGACGGCCTCGGCACGCAGCGCCAGCACGTCGTCGGACCCCGATAGATGCGTGCTCTGGTCCTGACCGGCCCTGGGAAAGCTGAGGTCCACGAGGTCGAACCGCCTGCCGCCGCGCCAGGTGAAGTGGTGGTGGACATCGAGCGGGTCGGCGTGTGCGGCACGGACGTCGAGCTGTTCACCGGGGAGATGAGCTACCTGCACACCGGCCGTTCTTGGTACCCGCTCCGTCCCGGCCACGAATGGTGCGGGCGCGTCAGCGCGGTGAGCGAGGGCGTGAGCCCTTCATGGCTCGGGCAACGAGTCACCGGTGACACCATGCTCGGCTGCGGTCACTGCGACCGCTGCCGGGCCGGCCGCCACCACGTGTGCGCCGAGCTTGCCGAGATCGGCATCAGCCGGGGCCGCCCGGGCGCGCTGGCCGAGCAACTCGCGGTGCCCGCCACGGCCCTGCATCACCTGCCGGACATCGTGGATCCCACGCTCGGCGCGCTCGTCGAACCGGGAGGCAACGCGCTGCGGGCCGTCCGCGCCGCGAGGCTGAAGGCGGGCGAGCGGGCTCTGGTCTTGGGCACAGGCACGATCGGCCTCCTCACGGCGCTGTTCGCTCGCGCCGACGGAGTCGAGGTCCACTTGATGGGACGCGACGACCACGGGCTTCGCCTGGCCGAAAGCCTCGGCTTCACCGATGCCTGGACCCGAAAGTCACTGCCATCGCTACCCTGGGATGCCGTCATCGACGCGTCCAACGCGCCCGACTTGCCCGCTCTCGCCCTCGACCTCGTCGAACCCGGCCGGCGTGTCGTCTACATCGGCCTGGCCGGCACCCCGTCCACGATCGACACCCGCGACCTGGCGCTCAAGGACGTCACCGCCGTCGGCATCCTCGGCGGCTCGGCCGGCCTCGCAGGTGCCATCGCCGCCTATGCCGAGGCCTCGGTCGACGCCCGCCCTCTCGTGGCCGCCACGGTCGGTCTCGCCGAGACCGCCGGCGTCCTGGCCGGATGCCGGCCGACCGGCGCTGGGCCGGGCCCGAAGATCCACATAGACCCGCGCCGATAAGAGAGTACGAACGTGATCGATAGAGCGGACCCCACTCTCCTCGCCGCGGTGGAAGCCGCCGTTCCGGGAATCACCAGAACGCGCGCGAGCGACCGGCTCGGCATGGCCCACGACGCCTCGCACTACCTGCTCACCCCGCAGGCCGTGCTGGTCCCCGAGAGCGCCGAGCAGGTCGCCGCGCTGCTGCGCACCGGCCTCCCCCTCACCTTCCGCTCCGGCGGCACCAGCCTGAGCGGGCAGGCCGTCAGCGAGCATCTCCTCGTGGACACCCGTCGGCACTTCCGTGGAATCGAGGTGCTGGACGAAGGGCAGCGGGTGCGCGTGCAGCCCGGCGCGGTGCTGCGGCAGGTCAACGCCCGCCTCGCCCCGTACGGCCGCAAGCTCGGCCCCGACCCGGCCAGCGAGTCGGCGTGCACGATCGGCGGCGTCGTGGCCAACAACTCCAGCGGCATGACCTGCGGCACGCACGCCAACACCTACCAAACCCTGGACTCGATGACGATCGTGCTGCCCAGCGGCACCGTCATCGACACCGGCGCCCCCGACGCCGACCAGCGCCTGCGCACGCTCGAACCCGAGCTGGCGCAGGGCCTGGAACGGCTGCGCGACCGCGTGCGGGACAATCCCGACTCGGTCCGCCGGATCACCGCCCAGTTCTCGCTCAAGAACACCATGGGGTACGGCCTCAACAGCTTCCTCGACCACCACTCCCCCGCGCAGATCCTCGCCCACTTGGTCATCGGCAGCGAGGGCACGCTCGGCTTCGTCGCCGAGGCCGTCTTCCGCACGGTGCCCGCGCACCGCTTGGCCGCCACCGGCCTGCTCGTCTTCCCCACCCTGCGCCAGGCCATGGCCTCCATGCCCGACCTGGTCGCCGTCGAGCCCGCCGCCGTCGAGCTGCTGGACGCCGAGTCGCTGCGGGTGGCCCAGAGCGACCCCCAAGCCGATGACGTCCTGCGTACGCTTGCCGTCGCGGAGCACGCGGCGCTCCTGGTCGAATGGCAGGAGTCCGACTCCGACCGGCTGTCCGGCCGCGAACGCGCCGCCGGCGAGCTGTTCCCCTCGCTGTCGCTGGCGGCGCCCGCCCGGCTGAGCAGGGAGGCCGGTGGCAGGGCGGCGTTGTGGCACATCCGCAAGGGCCTGTACGCCTCCGTCGCCGGCGCCCGGCCCAGCGGCACCACCGCGCTGCTGGAGGACGTCGCCGTCCCCGTGCCCGCCCTGGCCGAGCTGTGCGACGAGCTGACCGGCCTGTTCATGCGGCACCGGTACGAGCGCAGCGTCATCTTCGGCCACGCCAAGGACGGCAACCTGCACTTCATGCTCAACGAGCGCTTCGACACGGAGCTGAAGCGCTACGCCGACTTCACCGAGGACATGGTGGAGGCCGTCCTGTCGCGGGGCGGCACGCTGAAGGCCGAGCACGGCACCGGGCGGGTCATGGCCCCGTTCGTCCACCGCCAGTACGGCGACGAGCTGTACGAGGTGATGCGCGAGATCAAGCGCCTGTGCGACCCGGACGGCACGCTCAACCCCGGCGTCGTCCTCACCGACCACGACGACGCCCACCTGCGCGACCTCAAGGCCGTCGTCACCGTCGAACCCGAAGTGGACCGGTGCGTGGAGTGCGGCTACTGCGAGCCCGTCTGCCCCAGCCGGGACCTGACCACCACCCCTCGCCAGCGCATCGTGCTGCGGCGCGAGCTGGCCGCCGCCGTTTCCGCCGGCGACCATGCCCTCGCCCGCGAGCTGGAGGCCGAGTACGGCTACGACGCCGTGGACACCTGCGCCGTGGACGGCATGTGCGCCACCGCCTGCCCCGTCGGCATCAACACCGGCGACCTGACCAAGCGCCTGCGCGCCGAACGCCACGGCCGCGTGACGCAGCAAGGCTGGAAGTCGGCCGCCAAGCACTGGGACGGCGTCACCCGGGCGATGAACCTCGCCCTGGACGCCGCCGCCGCCACCCCGCCCGCGCTGCCCGAGGCCGCCAGCCGCGCCGCCCGCGCCCTCACCACCCCCGAGAGCGTCCCCCAGTGGAGCCGCGACCTGCCGCGCGGCGGGATGCGCCGCCGCCCGGCGCCGCATCCCGATGCCGACGCGGTCTACCTGCCGTCCTGCCTGAACACCATGTTCGCCCCGGCGGACGGCGGGCCCGGCGTGATGATCGCGTTCGCGCGGCTGGCCAGGCGTGCGGGCGTGCGGCTGCACGTGCCGGAGGGGATCGGCGGGCTGTGCTGCGGCACGCCCTGGTCGTCCAAGGGGTACACCGACGGCTACGAGACGATGGCCGACCGCGTGCGCGACGCGCTCCTCGACGCCACGGACGGAGGCCGCATCCCGGTGATCAGCGACGCCGCCTCCTGCACCGAGGGCTTCCATCGCCTCGCGGAGGCGCTGCCCGTCCGGGTGCTCGACGCTGTGGCCTACACCGCCGAGCATCTCCTGCCCCGCCTCCCCGAGCCTCGCCGCCTCGCCTCCCTCGCGCTCCATCCCACCTGCTCGTCCACCCGCCTGGGTCTGGACGCGGCCATCTCTGAAATCGCCCAAGCCATCGCCGACCACGTGGTAGTTCCGGAGGGCTGGCAGTGCTGCGCCTTCGCCGGCGACCGCGGCCTGCTCCACCCCGAACTGACCGCCTCCGCCACCCACGCCGAAGCCATATCCGTCAAGTCCGGGGACTTCGCCGCGCACGCCTCGCTCAACCGCACCTGCGAACTCGGCCTCACCCGCGCCACCGCCCGGGTCTACCACCACCTCCTCGAACTGCTCGACCAGGCCACCGCCTGAGAACCGTGCCGTGGGCACGACCCATCCGCCCTACCAGGGCGGCGTCCCTGCCACCTCGGATGCGCCCCCGCCGTGCGCCGGCACAGCTACGCCGAGTGGGCCAGGACGGTGGACTGGGGCAGAATCCTCGCGGGACAGTACAGCTAGATCAGCCCGCGCCGGGGACGGGCGCGGCGCGGCCCCGGGCAGCCAGGCCGGGAAGGACGGATCCCCCAGCCGAAAGGCTAGCGGGGCCGGCGACAAGGATCCCGGAGATCCAACGAGTTGTTCGTGCAGGCTCGCTGTGGTTCATGCCTCCCGCCATCGCATCGTGGTTGCGTAGCCCACGCCGGGGTGGGTCGTCGTCGTGGTGGTCTGCCGCCGTATTCTGGGCGGTACTCGAAGTGCCACCACTCGTTGTCGTAGATGCGGAAGAGGTCGTAGCGGGCGCCGTGCTCCTCGAGCCAGCGCGCGCCTTCGTGGGGACGCACATCCAGCGCGATGCCCTTGACGTGGCAGGACTCCGACGGTGGTAGCACGAGCATGCGCGCCAGGGCCGGGGAGCCGGAGCGGCGCACCTCGGCGTCGAACATCTGTTGTTGGATGAGGGGATCGCGGTATCCCGAAGTGAGGCCGATGAGCTGGCCGTGACGCCAGAGCGCCGCGGTGCGCGCCGCGGTGAACGCCTGCTTGGCTCCGTCGGTGAGCCCGGTGAGGTCCTCGGCGGGGAAGCGCATCCCCAACGCCCAACTGCAGGCCAGTTCACGGGCGCGGCTGGGATGGCGAACGAGCGCCGCGGGCAACAGGAGCACGGCCAGCGCCAGCGTGACCGCAGCGTACAGCCGGTCTCGCAGCCGAGGTGGGATCGTTCGTGGTTCGTCCATGACCAACCACGATTGGCACCGAATATGCGTGCGTTGTCCGCCGCATGTCACCGTTTGTCAACAGCGGCCACCGTCGAAGCGACCTGTGACACAACCATGACAGGGCACGCACGAGGCGGGAACACGGCTGTTCTTCGCCAACGACCACATCCACTTCGAGGCTGCGGAGGCCCGCCAGATCGCCGTGACTGGCCACCACGGCGGTTACACGACCAGCGACTCACCTTTCCACCCGGGATGGAGCTGGCCAGCGAGGTATTAGCGAGCAGCGCGGTCATCCACCTCGGCAAAAGGTCTTGCGCGACTCGGTCCTCAGCGGCAGCCCGGACCGGCTGCGCAGGATCGAGGAGATCCCCGCTGTTAGCTGTCCAGCGGGGACGACCGGCTCGCCCTGCATCTGGGGCTCAAGGTCACCGGGGCCGTGACACAACCATGACACGGCGCTGACGAGGCGGCGATACGGCCGACCGACAGTGGATGGGGTTACCGGCGCCTGTTCCTAACGGTAGGTCCGGCTAGCTCCGTGCCACTGAGGAAAGGCTGATCGATTCGTGACTGAACGGGTGCGCGTGGCTGTGCTGGCGGGTGGGCCGTCCGCCGAGCACGAGGTGTCGCTGCAGTCGGCGCAGGCCGTGCTCGATGCTCTGCCGAGGGATCTGTACGAGCCCGTCGCCGTCATCATCGACCGGCAGGGCAGGTGGCCGGTGGAGCTGCGACGCGATCTGGCCGACGTGGTCTTCCCCGTGCTGCACGGGCCGTTCGGCGAGGACGGCGTCGTCCAGGGACACCTGGAGACGCTGGGCATCCCGTACGTGGGCTGCGGCGTCCTGGCCTCGGCCGTGGCCATGAACAAGGTCGCGATGCGGCGCGCGTTCCTGGCGGAGGACATCCCGGTCACCCCGCATGTGTGGTTCAGCGAGCACGAATGGCGTACCACCACCGACCCCTGGGCTCTGGTGAAGTCGCTCGACTGGCCGATGTACGTCAAACCGGCCAACATGGGCTCCTCCATCGGCATCTCACGGGTCACCTCCATGGAGGAACTACGCGCGGGCGTGG
>NZ_JAUZQF010000042.1 GCF_030718205.1 Nonomuraea turcica | reverse complement strand
AATCCCGGTGGGGCGGGGGGGGGGGGGGGGGGGGGTGGGCCGGCCGCGCCCACCGCGGGGGTCCGTCATGCCGTCAGCTCGCCGGCCAGCTGTCGTCGATCGCCTTGAGTGCCTGGTCGAGGCTCTGCTGGTTGCTGATCCACCCCGTCATGCCCTTCCAGAAGCTGCCGGAGCCGACGGCTCCGGGCATCGCGTCGGAGCCGTCGAAGGCGATGCCGGTCGACTGGTAGGCGATCTTCGCGATGTTCTGGATCGTCTGGGTGGGATAGCTCGCGACGTCGAAGTCCTTGTGGGGTGACAGCCACGCGCCGGTCTTGGCGCCGGCCACGCCGAAGTCCTTGGTGCTCATGTACTGCAGGAGCTTCTTGGCGGACTCGTTGTCCTTGCTGAACAGGCCGGCCAGGTCGCCGCCGCCCTCGACGGGGTTGTCGCCGCCGGCGGTGGCGGGCGGGAAGCCGAAGACGCCGACGCGGTTGTCGATGTCGGCCAGCACGTCGTCGGGGAAGAAGCCCTTGGCGGCGACGAAGTTGCCCTGCTTGTACATGAAGCAGCCGGGCGGGTTGCGGAACATGGGGTTGCCGGCCGTGCCGAAGTTGTTGCTGGCGATGGACTTGCGGCCGCCCAGGATGTTGCCCTCGGTGAAGGCGATCTTCTCGAAGGTGCCGGCGGCCTGGCGGACCAGCGGCGAGTCAAACTTGATCTTGTGGTTGATCCAGTCGTCGTACTTGGCGGTGCCGCCGTACTTCAGTACCAGCTCCTCCATCCAGTCCGTCGCCGGCCAGCCGGTGGCGGGCCCGGACTCGATGCCGAGGCACCAGGGGGTCTTGCCCTCCGCGCGGATCTTGTCGGTGAGCGCTAGCAGCTCGGGGATGGACGTCGGAATCTCGTATCCGGCGGACTCGAAGGCCTGCTTGGGGTAGAAGACCAGGCTCTTGACGTTCATGCTCGCCATGAGGCCGTAGAGCTTGCCGTCCTTGCTGCCGGCCTCCAGCGTCCCGGGCGTCATGCTGCTCTTCAGCGTCGGCATGTCGAGGACGTCGTCGAGCGGGGCGAGCCGGCCCTTGGCCGCGAGGTCCTTCATGATGCCGGGCTGCGGGAACAGCGCGATGTCCGGCAGGTTGTTGCCCTGGACGCGGGTGACGATGAGCTGGTTGAAGTTGTCCGACGGGGACCACTTGATCGTGATGCCCTGCTCTTTCGCGTACGGATCCAGCGACATCTTCAGCGCGTTCAGGCCGTCGCCGGTCATGCCGGTCATGATTTCCACGGTCTTGCTGGTGTTCCCCGTGCCGGCTCCGCTGGTCGCCTTCGAGCCTCCGTCGCTCAGGCAGCCGCTTGACAGCAGCGCGAGAGCGGTCAACGGCGCGAGCGTTTGGATCAGTTTGGTCCGTCGCATCTGTGACTCCCTTGAAATTCGCGCGGGGGCCGGCAGGCGCCCCGGCGTTCCCCGGTGGAGGAGCCTGACAGCAGGGGGACAGGCCCGCCAACGAGGAATTGACGCGAGTCAAAGATAGGTATGATTCCCAGTAACGCTGAACTGGTCAGCCGGTAACATTTACGTAACATGTGGTAACCCATGGTTCCTGTCCCCCGACCCCCAGGACACTTCACGCATGGTCACCAGAGCTGATGTCGCTCGCCTCGCCGGTGTCTCGACCGGCACCGTCTCGCATGTGCTCACCGGCGCGCGGTCGATCCGCCCGGAGACCCGCCGCAAGGTGCTCGACGCCATGGAGCAGCTCGGCTACACCCCCAACGCCATGGCCAGCGCCCTGGCCGGAGGGCGAAGCCGCATCATCGCGATCGTCTTCCCCTCCCAGCCGCGCACGATCGTCGGCTCCGACCTGGAGTACGTCCTGGCCGCCACCGACGCCGCCCGCGCGCGGGGCTTCCACGTCGTCCTCTGGACGACCGGGCAGGACGACATGGACGAGCTGCGGCAGCTGGCCAGGGCGGGGCTCATCCAGGGATTCCTGCTGATGCAGGTCACCCTCACCGACAAACGCGTGGATTTCCTCAAACAGGCCGGCATCCCCGTCGGGCTGATCGGCCGCACCAGCGAGCCCGGCCACATCCCCTACGTCGACGCCGACTTCGATCAGATCGCGCGCGTCGCGGTCGAGCATCTCGCCGGTCTCGGGCACCGGACCATCGGCCTGCTCAATGCTCCGTACGAGGAGGGCGTACGAGGGATCGGAGCAGCCGTGCGCTTCGCCGACGCCGTCCGGCGGTCCTGCGCCGAGCTCGCGGTCGACTGCACCGTCATCACCAGCGAGCACACGGTCGGCGCAGGCCGGGCGGCGCTCCGCGCACTCCTGGACGACGCGCCGCACATGACGGCCGTCATCGGCTACAACTGGGAGGCCATTCTCGGCGCGATGCACGAGGCGCGCGCCCTCGACCGGCCGATCCCCGAACGGCTGTCCTTCATCATGTGCTCCAACGGCGAGCCCGAGTCGACCGACCCGGAGCTCACGACGGCGACCCCACCCGCGACGGAGATCGCCAGCGCCGCCGTCGAGGCGCTCATCGACCATCTGGCCGCCCCCAACGCCCAACCGGCCCAGCGGCTGCTTCCCGGCGTGCTCGTGGAGCGGCAGAGCACCGCGCCCGCCAGAGAGCAGGTCGCGGAAGCCTGATCGTCGGATCAGTAGCCGGGGAAGACCTTGCGCAGCAGGTCGAGGTCGGCGGCGCCCGTGGCGACGACGCCCTCAGGGGTGTGCGACGGCCCGAGCCGCCCCGCCACGAGCCGTAGCCACGCCTCGGCGGGCAGCGTGAGCGTGCCGTCGGGTGCGTCCGGGACGTCGAAGTCCACGCTGATCCGATCCTGCAGGCGGAGCGCGAAGACCGACGCGGGCTCGGTCGTGGTGACCACGACCACTGCGTGCGCATCCCCAGGCGGCTTGCCGATCCAGCCGATCAGGTCGGGTTCTCCGTGCAGGAGCTGCTCGGCGGTGCCGGCGGTCAGCGTCGCGCGCTCGTCGAAGCCGGCGCGTACGTCCCACGAGTGCAGCGCCAGCTCGCTGAGCCGCAGCCGGACCGCGGTCGCCAGGTCTACCGGTGCGGGAAGGAAGCCCATGTCGATGCGCAGGTTCTCGCGGGCGGACGCGTCCAGCGACTCATAGAGCGCGGCCAGGGCCTCGTCGGCTCGGAGGAACCCGTCGGCGCGCTGCCTGCGCGTCATGCCGTTCCAGGTCTGCCAGATGCTCTCCATCTCGTCACGGCCGGGCCTCGGCCCGTCGCCGAGGGCGGCCAGGACGGTGGCCCGCGTGATCTCGGCACCGCTGCCCAGGTGGCTGAGCACCTGCGAGATGTCCCATTCGGCCGCGCCGGACGGCCGGGCCAGCGCGGCCTCGTCAAACGTGCGTACCAGTGCGGCCAGACGGTCGTGCTCGCTGCGCACCGCGGCGATCACCGGGTCGGGGCTGCTCATATGTTCTCCGGTTCTGGTTGCGACGCCTGAGGGTATCCGATGCAGCCGGCCAGGAGCGTCATGAGGGCGGTGCGGGCGTCGCCGCCGAGCCCGTGCTCGCGGCCCAGCCGCTCCCGGCGCTGTCGTAGAAGGCGCGGGCGGCGAAGCCGATCCACTCGGGCCGCTCCCAGGTGGCCCAGCGGACACGGGCGTCCTTGTCGATCGTCGCCGCCGTCTCGTCGGCGGAGGCGCCGGCCGCCCGCAGCCGCGCGGCCTCCCCGCGCACGTGGTCGAGGTAGTCGCGAACGTCGCGGATCAGCGAAGTGCCGGCCACTTCGCCGTGGCCGGGCACGACGATCTCGGCGTCGAGGGCGATCAGCTCCTCGAGCACGCCGATCCAGCGCCCGCCGTCCACGTCCACGTCGTAGGGCGGGAAGTACGGCGCGATCGGGAAGATACGCGTCTCGAACAGGTCGCCGCCGAACAGCACCCGGTCGTCGATCAGGATGACCTGGTCGGAGCCCGTGTGCGCCGGCCCGACGGCACGCAGTGCCGCCCTGCGTCCACCCAGGTCGATCTCGGCCTTGCCCTCGTAGACCAGGTCGGGATCGACGAGTTCGACGTCCTGGAGTTCGGCCGCGACGGCCGGGCTCAGGTCCTTGAACAGGTCGATGTAGGCGGCGCCCTTGCGGTGCAGCTCCGCGCGCTGGGAGGCGTTGTAGACGATCGTCGCGGCGCCCTTGAACACCTGCGCCCCGAACCCGTGCTCGGGGTGGAAGTGCGTGACGGTCAAGTACAGGCGCCGCTCGCCGGCCAGGCGCCGGGCCTGCTCCAGGACGTACGCGCCGTTGCGGGGGCCGATGCCGGTGTCGATGACCAGCGCGGCGTGCTCACCGACGACGATGCCGACATTCGGGACGAGCTCGACGCGCTTGTCGGAGATGACGTACACGCCGTCGGACACCTCGACGGGCTCGCCTCGCACGATCGGCGGCGGGCTCATCCGTACGTCGGGGACGTCACTCTGGCCGGCCAACGGGGCGTCCGGGGTCAGCGGCGAATCGGTGGGGCACATGACCCGGCTCCAATCTGAACAGTGTTGAGATCCCTCTGAGCGTAGCAGGGATCTGAGCGGTGTTAAGATCGGGTGGTGGCGAAGGGGCGATATCACCACGGCGACCTGCACAGCGCACTGCTGGACGCCGCCGAGGCACTCGTACGCGAGCGCGGGACCGATGGCTGGTCCCTGCGGGAGGCCTCGGCGCAGGTCGGCGTCAGCCCCAGCGCCGTCTACCACCACTTCGCCTCACGCGACGCGCTGGTCCGCGCCCTGTCCGAGCGGACGCTCGCCTGGCTCGGGGAACACCTGAGACAGAAGTGCGAGCAGGCGCCGGACCAGCGGACCGACCCTCAGCAGCGCCTGATCGCCCTGGGCCGCGGCTATGTGAGCTGGGCTCTAGAAGACCCGGCCGTCGCCCGGCTCGTCCTGCGCGGCCGCGCCACCGGCCTGCATGCGTCCATCTCCACCCACCCGCACGACGTGCTCACCACGGAGCTCGACCGGCTCACGGAGGCCGGCGCCCTGCCCGCCGCCGCACGCCCGGGGGCCGAGTTCGTGCTTTGGGCGGCGATCCACGGACTGGCCGTGCTGCTCGCCGATGGCCTGGTCCACATCGAGGGCTCCCGGGCGGTTGATCTTCAGACTGAGCGCGTGGTCCGCTCCGCGCTCAACGGCCTGGCCCAGGAGACATCCCCCGCGGCGGGCTGGCCGGCGGCACACTCGGCCCACACCGAACGCCTGGCTCGCCACCAATCCGGCCCGGAACTCCTCTAGCGACGGCGAGCTTCCACGAATGGGGTGGAAGCCTGCGAAGATCGCGCTGTGCCGATCTTCCGTGTCGTCCTGCTCGCACTCGCGGCGCTGGCCGCCACCGTCCTGGCCTTCCCCCGGGTCGTGCCGAACGGGATCGGCCACCTCGGCAGCCTGGTCGAGACGTTCCTGCCGTGGCTCGTGCTGATCGTTCCCGTGCTGCTCGGCCTGGCCTGGTGGCGGCGCTCCGCGGTGAGCGCGCTGGCCGCGCTGCTGCCGGCCATCGCCTGGCTTGCCCAGTTCGGCGGCCATGTGCTGCCCCAAGCGGAGCAGCCCCATCACCTGGTCGCCGTGCAGCACAACGTCAGTGACGAGAACACCGACCCGGCCGGCACAGCGCGCAAGCTCATCGCGACCCGGCCGGACCTGATCGGCCTGGAGGAGCTCGTACCCGCAGCCTTGCCGGCCTGGGACGCGGCACTGCGCGCCGAGTATCCGTATCGGACCGTGCAGGGCACGGTCGGCCTCTGGTCCCGCCACCCCCTCGCCGAGGCGGCCCCGGTGGACATCCGCCCGCACGACGTCGGCCCTGACTGGAACCGCGGGCTGCGCGCGGTCGCCCGCACCCCGCACGGCGACATCGCGATCTACGTCGCTCACCTGCCCTCGGTGCGCATCGGTCTGGGCGGATTCGACTCCGTACGCCGGGACGAGAGCGCCCGCCGGCTGGGCGCGTTGCTGGCCGCCGAGCCCGTTGATCGCATGCTTCTGCTCGGCGACCTCAACAGCACCGTCGACGACCGTGGGTTGCGCCCGGTCCTGTCGCTGATGGCCGCCCCACCTCGCGATTTCGCCTTCAGCTGGCCGGCCCGGGTCCCGCTGGCGCGCGTCGACCAGATCCTGACCCGCGCGATGACGGTGACCGAGCTCCAAGCGCTGCCCGAGACGGGCAGCGACCACCTGCCGATCGCCGCCCACATTCGCCTCTGATCCGGAATGTGGTGCCGGGTCTTACCCGGCCTGCCGGCTGAGCCATCGCCCGGCAAGCGGGTGTGGGCCTTCCACAGTCCAATCCACATCGTCCGCCACGCGAGCCACTTTCGCCCCGGTGTGTTGTATCCCGGTGTTCACAGGAGAGCCTCAGTGGTGATGGGGAGCTCACGGACCCGGCGGCCGGTGGCGTGGAAGACGGCGTTGGCGATGGCGGGCGCCACCCCGATATGCACCACCTCGCCGAGGCCCTTGACGCCCAAGGGGTCGGCCTCGCGGTCCTCGCCGTCGAGAAAGATCGCCCGCAGGTCGGGGACGTCGGCGTTGACCGGGACGAGGTAGTCGGCGAGGTTGTTGTTGACGATCCTGCCGTCGCGGTGATCGGTGACGGTGTGCTCCAGCAGGGCCATGCCGATGCCGCCCACCATGCCACCGTGCGCCTGGCTGTCGGCGAGCTTGGGGCTGATGATCCGCCCCACGTCGTAGACGCCGAGCATCCGCCGGACGCGGACCAGACCGAGGCGGTGGTCCACGGCGACCTCGGCGAACGTGGCGCCGTAGGCGCATGTGGAGAACCGGGGCTCCCCGGGGGTGAAGGCGCCGAGCGTTTCGAGGCGGGTGCGGCCGTTGCGGGCCAGGAGCTGCTGGTACGTCTCCCCGCGCGCCGGGTCGTTCTTGACGTGCAGCCGGCCGTCGCCGACCGCGACGTCGCCGGCGTCGACGCCGTGCAGCGGCGATCGCTCGTCGCCGACGGCCAGCTCGATCGCCTGGCGCCGCAGCTTGTCGCAGCCGTCCTGGACGGCGGAGCCGACGCTCGCCGTGGTCTGCGAGCCGCCGTGAGCCGGGGTAGTCGGCATGGTGGAGTCGCCGAGCCGGAAATCCACGGCGCTTGTGGGGAGTCCGAGGGCGTCGGCGGCGACCTGGGTCATGGAGGTGTACGTGCCGGGGCCCATGTCGCTGGTCGCCGCCTCGACCCGCGCAACGCCACGTGCGTCGAGCAGGACCCGGGCCTGGGCAGGGTTGCGCAGGGTGCCGTGGGCGGCGGCGGCCATGCCCATGCCGATCAGCCAGTCGCCGTCGCGGGTGGAGCGGGGTTTGGGAGCGCGCCTGTCCCACCCGAACGCGCGGGCGCCGACGGTGTAGCACTCGCGCAGCCGCCGGGTGGAGAAGGGCATCCCGTTCGACTCGTCCTTGGCGGGTTCGTTGCGCCGGCGCAGTTCGATCGGGTCGATGCCGAGTTCGTGGGCGAGTTCGTCCAAGGCCGACTCGATGACGTAGGCCGCTGTGGCGTGACCCGGGCCGCGCATGTAGAGCGGGGTATTCACATCCAGCGGCACGGTCCGGTACGCCTGGCGGACGTGGGGCATGGCGTAGAGTGCCTGCCCCGCCGCCAGGACGTTCTCCCGGAAGTTCTCGTACGACGAGGTCTCCGCCGTGATGTCGTGGACCATCGCGGTCAGCCGGCCGCGCCGGTCGCTGCCCAGACGCAGGTGATACGCGTACGCGGGCCGGTGACCCGTTCCGGCGTACAACTGCTTGCGGGTAAGGACGAGCTTGACCGGACGGCCTGCCTCGCGCGCGGCGAGGGCCGCGATGGTGACGTGCGGCCAGGCCCGCAGGCCGCTGCCGAACGCCCCGCCCACGAACGGCGAGATGACACGCACCGCGTCCTGCTCGAGGCCGAACACGGCGGCGAGTTCCCTCTGCGTGCCGACGACCCACTGGGTCTTGTCCCACACCGTGAGCCGGTCGCCGTCCCAGCGGGCGATGGTGGCGTGCGGCTCCACCGCGTTGTGGTGGTTGCGGGCGGTGCGGTACGTCATTTCCAGCCGTACCGCGGCGGACTGCACGGCCTGGTCGGCGTCGCCGCGCGCGTAGGTCACGGGGTCGTGCGCGTGGGTGCCGGTCAGGTCCGTTGCCGGCTTCTCGGCGTCGTAGCGGACCTCGACCAGGCTCGCGCCGTGCTGAGCCGCCTGCGGCGTCGTGGCCACCACGACCGCGACCGGCTGCCCGTGGAAGAGGACCTTGTCGTCTTGGAAGACGTGCAGCCGCTCGCCTCCCTCCGGGTTGTTCGAACTCGGATTGGGCCTGTAGGCCAGCTTGGGCGCGTTGAGGTGGCTGATCACCGTCAGGACGCCGGGGTGGGCGAGGGCGGCGCGGGTGTCGATGCCGGTCATGCGTCCGCGGCCGACGGTGCTCCCGACGATGGCGGCGTGGACGACCCCTTCGGTGGGGTGGTCGGCGGCGTACTTCGCCTGTCCGGTCACTTTCAGGCGCCCGTCCACCCGGGACAGCGGCGCCCCGACGGCTTGCCGGCTCATGGGGCGGTTCCCACGATGCGGAGCTGGCGTTCGACGGTGCGCTTGAGCAGCTCGATTTTGAACGTGTTGTGTTTGAGCGGGCGAGCTCCGTCGGCCGCCCGCTCGGCCGCTTCGGCCCACAGCGCCTCCGACGGCCGTTCGCCGATGAGGCGGCGCTCGACGGCAGGCAGCTTCCACGGCACGGTGCCGACGCCTCCGGCGGCCACTTTCGCCTCGCGGATGACACCGCCGCGCACGTGCAGGGCGACCGCCGCCGAGATCAGCGCGAACTGATACGACTGCCGGTCGGCCACCTTCAAGTAGCCGGAGCCGAGCGGGCGGGGAAGGGCCGGAATCTCGACAGCGGTGACCAACTCGCCTGGCCGCACGGCCTGTTCCCGCTGGGGTGTGCCGTCCGGCGGCAGCAGGAAGTCGGCGAGGGCGACGCTGCGCTGCCCGTCCGGGCCATGCAGGTGGACGCTCGCCTCCAGCGCCGCGAACGCCACGGCGACGTCCGAGGGGTGGGTGGCCACGCAGTGATCGGAAGCACCGAGGATCGCGTGCGTACGGTTGAATCCGCCCAGCGCCGCACACCCCGAACCCGGCTCGCGCTTGTTGCAGGCCGCCGTCACGTCGCGGAAGTACGTGCACCGGGTGCGCTGCATGAGGTTGCCGCCGACGGTGGCCATGTTGCGCAGCTGGGCGGAGGCGCTCAGCTCCAGTGCCTGCGAGATGACGGGGAAGGTGGCGCGCACTTTGGGGTGGGCGGCGGCCTCGGCCATCCGTACGAGTGCGCCGATGCGCAGGCCCCCGCGCGCGGTGGCGGAGACCTCGCGCAAGGGAAGGGCGCTGATGTCGACCAGCGTGGAGGGACGCTCGACACCCTCGCGCATCAGGTCGACCAGCGTGGTGCCGCCCGCGATGTAGCGGCCGCCACGGCGCCCGGCGGCGAGCGCGCCGGCGACGTCGGAGACCTTGACGTAGGAGAAGGGATGCATCAGGCCCTCCTGGCCGCCTGCTCAACCGCTCTGACGATCTTCACGTAGCAGCCGCAGCGGCAGAGGTTGCCGCTCATCCACTCCCGGATCTCTTCGGGGGAGCCGGTGTGGCCCTCGCGGATGCAGCCGATGCCGGACATGATCTGGCCGGGGGTGCAGTAGCCGCACTGGAAGGCGTCCTCGTCGATGAACGCCTGCTGCAGAGGGTGCAGCCGGTCGCCGTCGGCCAAGCCCTCGACGGTGGTGACCGCCGCGCCCTCCATCCGCACCGCCAGCGTCAGGCAGGCGTTGACCCGCAGGCCGTCGACCAGCACCGTGCACGCCCCGCAGGCGCCGGCGTCGCAGCCCTTCTTGGTGCCCGTCAGCCCGAGCTGCTCGCGCAGCAGATCCAGCAGCGAGGTGCGGTTGTCGATCGTCGCGGTGTGCCTTTCACCGTTGACCACCAGCGAGACGCGACCGCTGGGCGGCGCCTCGGCCGGCTCGGTTCCGAGCGGAGACAGCCCGGGCACCAGATCGCATGCCACGGCCACACCGCCGAGAGTCGCCGCCGTCGCCGTCGCCGTCGCGATGAACGTACGCCGAGACCACCTCGACGCGGGCTCCACCTCGGACGGAACACGTGAGTCCGGGAGCTCGGAAGACATATCACCGCCTCGATTCGGCGAAGGACCGGCGTTCTCACACGTCGGCATGCCCCGGAGTCGCTACTCATCAAACCCGTCTGTTAACGCTGTGTGTTCAAGCGCATTGTGCATCGGCGCAACTCCGGGCTGGACAAGACCAGCCCGGAGTTGCTGGTGTCCGGTGACCGAATCACCCTCAATCGACTCTGATCAATCCCCGCTGGTAGGCGCGGACGAGCGGCCGGGGCACGCGTAGTTCCCGGCCGTTCACGGTGATCGGGACCAGGTCGGGCGCGGTGGCCTTCCACTGGCTGCGCCGGTGGCGGGTGTTGCTGCGCGAGGTCTTGCGCTTGGGTACGGCCACAGCTACCAGCTCGCCTTCGTGATACCGGGCAGTTCCCCGCGATGGGCCATCTCGCGGAAGCGCACGCGGGAGAGGCCGAACTTGGTGAGGTGCCCGCGAGGGCGGCCGTCGACGGAGTCGCGGTTGCGGACGCGGGTGGCGCTGGCGTCGCGCGGCTGGCGGGCGAGCTCGCGCATGGCCTGGTCCCGTTCCTGCGGGGTGCCGACGCGGATGATCTCCTTCAGCTCGGCCCGCCGTTCCGCATAACGCTGGACCACGGCCTTGCGCCGCTCGTTCGCGGCGATCTTGCTCTTCTTGGCCATCAGACCTTCTCTCCCCGGGCCCGGATCCGGGCGACGGCCTGCTCGATGCCGATCTTGTCGATGGTCTTGATCGCGCGGGCGCTGACCGTGAGCTGCACGAAGCGGTCCTCGTTTCTGGCCACAGCGGTTCCTTTCTGCTTGCGGCGATGTGCCATGATAACGACAACGATTTTCATCACCGCAACTGGAGGCTCAGTGCCCACCCCCGTCGTCCTGGTGTCGGGACTGCACGGCGCGGCCCGTACCGCCACCGTCGAGCGGCTGCTGGCCGACCATCCGGGATCCATCGCCATCCACCACGATCTGCGCGAGATCGTCCAGGGCCGCGTCCACCGCAGCGTCCGCGACGCCACCGGTCTGCTGGAAACCGCCGAGGTTCGTCTCGCCCACGGCTGCATCACCTGCACGGTGCGCGAGGACCTGCTCCCCCGGCTCGTCGCCCTGGCGCCCCGCTCGAGCCTGCTGATCGTGGACCTGTGGGACTCAGTGGAACCGCGCTCAGTGGCCGAGGCCGTCGACTGCTACGAAGCCCATGACCTGCTGCGGCTCAGCGCCGTTCTGACCGCACTGGACGCCGCGGCCATGCCCGGCGACATCACCCGCGGCGAACCTCTCAGCGAGGCAGGCAAGCCCGCGGCCGCCGGCGACCAGCGTTATCTGGCCGAGGTCCTGGCCAGGCAGCTGGAGTACGCCACCGGCCTGGTGCTCCATGGCGGCGACGAAGACGACCACGACCTGTCGCGCCGGGTGCTCGCTCACCTCGCCCCCGTCAGCCCGATCCACACGCTCCACACCCTGCCGCTGGTGACCGGTGCCGCCGTGTGCACCGCGGAACTGGCCGAACGAGTCGATCCCGCCACCGCGCAGCTGCCCTGCGACGCCCAGACCGACGAGATCGTCACCACGGTGTGGCGCAGCCGCCGCCCGCTGCACCCCGGCCGCTTCTTCGAGGCCGTGGACGAGCTGGTGGTCGAGTCGGTACGCTCACGCGGCCGTTTCTGGCTGGCCACCCAGCCGGACCACCTGCTGGCCTGGGACGCCGTGGCCGGGATCGTCTCGGCCGAGAACGCCGGCCCCTGGCTCGCCGCGCTGCCGGAGGCCGCCTGGGACCTGGCCTCCCCCGCCCGCCGGCTGGCCGCGACCCTCGATTGGGACCCCGAGCGCGGTGACCGCGTCCAGCACCTGGTCTTCACCGGCCCCGACCTCGACGTCGGCCGCTTCCACGCACTGCTCGACTCCTGCCTGCTCACCGAGGCGGAGGAGAGCGCCGGCCCCGACGCCTGGACCGGTTACGACGACCCGTTCGCCGCCATCCTCACTCTCAGGGAGAACGCGTGAA
This sequence comes from Nonomuraea turcica, assembly GCF_030718205.1. GTDB lineage: Bacteria > Actinomycetota > Actinomycetes > Streptosporangiales > Streptosporangiaceae > Nonomuraea. The sequence continues at coordinate 60,677 of NZ_JAUZQF010000042.1, read as the reverse complement.
GAAGCCCCACGCCCCGCGCCGCAAGCCCAACCCGCTCCTGCACGCCGACCGCATCGACTACAAGGACACCAACCTGCTGCGCAAGTTCGTCTCCGACCGGGGCAAGATCCGCAGCCGCCGCGTCACCGGCGTCACCGTGCAGCAGCAACGCCGGATCGCCAAGGCCATCAAGACCGCTCGCGAGATGGCCCTGCTCCCCTACTCCTCTCGTCCCAGCACATGAACCGGCGGCCCCGCACACTTCGCCCTTGACGATCAGGCCGCATACCGCAAAATGGTAATGATTATCGATTTGTCGACATGAGGGGTGCGAGTGGCCGACGAATACGAACAATCGGCGGAGTTCATCGACGTGATGATCGCGCCGTCCTGGGAGGCGACGAGTCCGGCGCTCGCTGAGGCGCTCCGCGGCGTGTCAGGCCCGATCGTGGACGTGGGCGCCGGAGGAGGGCACGGCACGCGGCTGATCGCCGCGACGGTGGCCGATGCCGAGATCCTGGCCGTCGAGCCGTCGCCGGGGTTGCGGTCGGTCCTGCTGGCCCGGGTGAACGAGTCCGCGGAACTGCGCGACCGGGTGACCGTGCTGCCGGAGGGGCTGTTGGAGGCCGAACTGCCGGACCGGCTCGGCGCCGTCGTCGCCATGAGCGTCATCGGCCACTTCGACCCGGCCGGCCGGCGGCAGATCTGGGCGCTGCTCGCCGAGCGGCTCCTCCCCGGCGGCCGGGCGGTGCTGAACCTCCTGCCGCCCACGCAGGCCATGGCGGTGCCGGACTCGAGATTCGCCGACGTCCGCCTCGGACGGCGCAGATACGAAGGATGGGGCCGCGCCGAGCCCGCCGGGCCGGACCGGCTCACCTGGCACATGACGTACCGGACCTACCACGATGACCGGCTCGTCGGCGAGGTGCAGGTGGACTACGACTGGTGGGTGCTGGACGGGCAGCGGCTCAAGGAGGAGCTGAGCGAGCACGGCCTCGTGGCGTCCCACACCGGTCCGGAGGAACTCGGCATGTATGTCATCGACAGAGGAGGCGCGTGATGTACGAGGTGGTCGTGGTCGGCGGCGGGCCCGCCGGGCTCAGCGCGGCACTGGTTCTCGGCCGGCAACGGCGCCGCGTCCTGGTGGTGGACGCCGGTCGGCCGCGTAACGCGCCGGCCGCGGAGATGCACATGTTCCTCGGCCGGGACGGCGGCTCACCCGCGCGCCTGCTGGCCGACGGCCGCGCGGAGGTGGCCGCCTATCCGACGGTTGAGCTCAGGGAGGGGCGGGTGACCTCGGCGGAGGGGGAGTCCGGCCGCTTCACGGTGACCTTGGAAGACGGCGAACGGGTCGAGGCCTCCCGGTTGATGCTGGCGAGCGGGGTGACCGATGAGCCCGTCGCGGTCGCGGGGCTGGCCGAACGGTGGGGCAAGAGTGTGTTCCACTGTCCCTTCTGCCACGGCTACGAAACGAACGGAAAAGTGCTCGCCGTCATCGGCAACGGGTTCGACGCGATGCTGGCGGCCTATGTCGCCGATCGCTACAGCGATGACGTCGTGTTGTGCACGAACGGTGCGAGCACCATGCCCGAACCGGTGGCCGCCGTCGTCAAGGCCCGTGGCATCCCCGTGATCGAGACGCCGCTGGCGGGCATCGAAGGTGAGCTGGACGCGTTGACCTTGAGCTTCGCGGACGGGACCACGCTGGCGCGCGAGGCCGTCTATCACCGGGCGCCCACCCGGCCGAACACCGACCTGGCCGTCCAGCTCGGCTGCGTGCTGCTGCCCGACGGGTGCGTCGAGGTGGACGAGTACGGCAAGACCAGCGTGGCCGGCGTCTACGCGGCCGGCGACGCCGCGCATCTCAAGGCGGTGCCCGAACCGGTGACCTTGGTCGGGCCGAGCGCGGCCGACGGGGTGCGGGCCGCGGTCTGGTTGGAGCAGGAGATGTTCCGCGCCGGATTGCCGGTGGCGCTGGGCTGATCTGGTTGGGCGGGCGGGTCATGGCTTCCCGCCCGCCCAACCGGCGCCCGTCACCGCACCGCGCCCTCCTCGCCGTACCGGCGCCCGTCAGCGCCTCGCCGTACCGGTGTGTCAGAGTTTGGCGGCGACGAACAGATGCTGGGCCGGCGCGGCCAGCGGAGATCCGGACCCCGGCAGCTCGAGGATGGGGCGCAACCCGGCCTCCGCGAGCTCGGCGGGCAGCTCTCTGCCGGTGAAGAACACCCGCCCGGTGCCGCCGCGGCGGTCCCCGGCGCCGAGATCCGGCTCTCCTTCCCTGGGCGACAGCAGGAACTGCATGGTGGCGAGCACCAGGTAGTGCTCGCGGATCGCCTCGGTCACCACCACCAGGCCGCCAGGGGCCAGCAGCTCGCGGATCCACCGCAGCGACCGTCCCGCGTGCCGTGCGCAGTGCAGCACGTTGGCGGCGACCACCACGTCCGCGCCGCCCCGCGCCGCTCCCTGCGCTACGAGGTCGGCGTTGATGTCCAGCAGGGCGTAGCGGAGCCGGTCGCCGAACCGGTCCTCGGCCGTCATCGTGAAAAATCTGGACACGTCGGTGAACAGGTAGTCCACCTCCGCGTCGCCGAGCCCGTCCAGCGCGGCGGCGGTGCTGCCCCCGGCGCCGGCGCCCAGCTCCACGACCCGCAGCGGCGTGGCGCGAGTGGCCGCCGCCCGGCCCAGGACGTGCCCGACGGCGGCGTTCAAGTACGTGTTGCTGACGTTGTTCTGGTCCTTGCTGAGCGAGGTAAGCAAGTCTCCGTCGGGGAACAGCAGCGCTTGAGCCATGATCTCGTCGCGGAGCAGCTCCGGGAGGCGGGCGAGGGCGGTCCTGAAGAAGATCGCCATCTGCTCCGGGTAGCCGAGCGCGGCGCAGGCGCTGTCCAACCCTGCCCCGTCGTCCTCACCCGCGGGCTCGGTGGCCACGGTCTCGAACCGGCCGTCGGGATCCCGGCGTACGAGCCCTTCGGTCCTCAGCACCTCCAGCCAGCGCCGGACGATCCATTCGTGCCGGGGCGCCACGCCGAGCGCGCCGATGATCTGCTCGGCCGTCCGGGCTGTGCCGGGAGGCACGACGCCGCCGACGAGCCCGGTCAGCGCCCGCAGCGCGATCTCGTCGAAACGGCGGATGGCGGCGGGCAGGTCCGCGAGCGCGTCGTCGGACACCGGCTCGCGCGCACCGGGCACCAAGCGCGTGAGCGCGACGCGTCCGGCACGGTCGGCGTCGGCCGCGTCCCGCGTCAGGCTGACGGCATCGCGGCCCGGTCCGCTGGGGACCTGGGCCGTCAGTTCCTCGGGAACCGTCAGCCCCGCACGCCTGAGCTCCCGGCGGGCCACCTCGGTGAGCCGTTTGCGGGCGAACGCGCCCAGCGGCTCATGCGACCTTCCCGCCCCCGCCAGCGCGTCGGGGGGCGTGGCGGCGGCCGCGGCCGGCACCGCGACCTGCAGCCGCATGGCGTCGTCGGGATCGAGGAGCACGACTGCTCGCGTGCCTTCCGTCGCGGCCCGCAGACCGGCCGCCGACTGGGCGGTCTCGGCAGGCTTGAGCAGGGCGTTGGGGATGCCGACCACTTTGACGGGATCACCCTGGCGCGCCAGCCCGGCCAGGGCGGCCAGCGGGTCCGGCCCCAGGGAGTCCCAGGCGCGGACGGAGGCAGCGGGGGCCGCAGGCGGATCGACGTGCAGGACGGCGTCGAAGCGATAGCGGGTCAGCTCGGTGTCGGCCGTGAGGGTCTTGGCGAAGAAGCTGAGGGTGACGTGCCGGTTCGCGCCGGCCGCCACGGCCGCCAGCGTGGCGGGGTCGAACAGCAGCTCAGTGTCGGCCCCGGGTCCCGCACCGGCGGGCGTGTGTTCGAGCGTGCGGTAGTGCTCCTCGAGCAGCCCCGAGTGGCGTACGTCGCCCACGATCACGGTCCCTCCGGGGGCGACGAGGTCGATGGCGTCGCGGAGCACGGCCGCCAGGTAGTCCACGCTGGGGAAGCACTGGGTGACGGAGTTCAGCAGCACGCAATCCGGCCGTTCGCCCAGGTGGGCCAGGGCGGTGCGGACCGCGGTGCCGTTGATCTCGTGGGCGGCGGCCCGCACGACCGTGACGCCGGGCAGCCCGAGTCCGTCCAGGCGGGTCACGACGTGTTCGGCGATGTCGGTGCCCACGTACCCCTTGAGGTGCGGGTGGAGGCGGTGCAGGAGCATCCCGGTCCCGCACCCGAGTTCGAGCACCCGGGAGGGCTGGTGCCGCAGGACCAGTTCGGCGGTGCGGTCGGCCCACTCGGCCATGTGCTCGGCGGGCAGCGGTTCGCCGGTGTCGGTGGCGCGCCAGCCGGACAGGTCGAGGTCGGGGCGGTGTGTGCCCTCTCCGGAGCGGTAGGTCCAGTCGTAGACCTCCCCCCAGTGCTCGAGGTGCTCCGCCACCAGATCGCCGAGCATGGGCGGATGTCCCTGCTCATGGCGTACGGCCAGGGCCGCCGGGTCGGCGGTGACGATGAGCCCGCCGGTGCCGGTGCGGTCCACGCGGGCGATCCACGGATGGGCGAGCAGAGGTTCATAGGACGTCAACGGAACGCCTCCGGTCATGGTGGTCGGACAGGGATGGGGTCAGGCGGCCGCCCTCGACACGCAGCACGCGGTCGGCGCGGGCGGCCACCGCCGGGTCGTGGGTGACCGCCACGACGGCGAGGCCGGTGTCGCGGCGCAAGGTGTCGATCAGGTCGAGGACCAGGCCGGCGGTGCGGGCGTCCAGGGCGGCGGTGATCTCGTCGGCCAGCAGCACCGCCGGGTTCCCGGCGAGCGCTCTGGCGAGGGCGACTCGCTGGCGTTGCCCGCCGGACAGCGCGGCCGGGTAGCGGTGTGCGTGCTCCGGTGCGAGGCCGACCGTGTCCAGCAGCCGGAGCGCCTCGGCACGGGCCTCTTTCCTGGGGAGACCGCGGAGCGTACGGAGAGGGCGGGCGAGCGCCGCGCCCACGGTGCGTGCCGGGTTGAGCGTGTCGAGGGGGTTCTGCCCGACCAACGCGAGGGCCCGTAGCGCCGTCGGGGTCCGGTCGGTCACCGCCCAGGGCAGCGGCTCTCCCAGCACGGTGCCGTGCCCGCGCTCGGCGGGATGCAGCCCGGCGAGGACGCGCAGCAACGTGGTCTTCCCGCAGCCGGAAGGCCCGAGCACGGCGACGGACTCCCCCGCCGAGACCGCGAGATCCACCTCCGACAGCAGCGGCGCGCCACCAGGCGGCTGCGCCAGAGCCAGCCCGTGCACCTTCAGCACCGGCCTGCCGGCCGTCCGCGTGACGTCCGGATCCGCCGCCACCGTCCGGCGGCGATCCGGCGACGGTGCGGCGTCCTCCGGGGCTTGGGGGTCGTTCGCGGGGCCGAGCCGGACGACGTGGTCGGCGAGTTCGGCCACCACGCCCAGGTCGTGCGAGACGACGAGCGTCACCGAGCGGCCGTCGCCACGGCGTCGCCGTACCAGCTCGAGTGCGAGATGGAGCGCGGCGGGGTCCAGCGCGCTGGTGGGCTCGTCCAGGATGAGCAGCTCTGGGTCGGCCGCCAGGGCTCGGGCGAGCGCCACCCGTTGCGCCTGCCCGCCCGAGAGCTGGTGCGGACGGAGACCGGCGATGTCGGCCGGGTCCAGGCCGACTGCGGCGAGGGCCCCTTCCGCTCCGCCGTGGCGCGCCGCTCTGGGCAGCGCCTCGCGTACCGCGGCGCGCGCGTCCAGCAGGGGATGCAGCGCCGAGGCCGGGTCCTGGCCGAGGAAACCGACGGTCCGCCGCCGCCAGCGACGCGGGGCCCGTACGGGAGCTCCGTGCCACTCGATCCGGCCCGCCGCCAGGGTCAGCCCGCCGGGCAGCGCACCGAGCACGGCCCGCAACACAGTGGTCTTGCCCGTACCGGACGGGCCTGTGAGCGCCACCACCTCGCCCGGGGCGACTCGCAGGTCCAGCCGGTCGACGATCATCGTCCCGGTCCTATCGGCGACGGTCAGCCCGCGGACGGTCAGCCCGGGCCCGCTCACGAGAGGTCGTCCCGGGTGGCGAGGGCGTGCGAGAGCGCCGCCACGCTGCCGGCCAAGACCGCCAGCGCGACGGCGGGCGCGATCGTCGCGGCGGGGTTGAGCACGAGGCCCTGCAGGTTCTCGCGGAGCATGGCGGCCCAGTCCGGCGCGGGGGGCGCCGGACCGAAGCCGAGGACGTTGAGCGCGGCTGTGAGCTGCACCGCAAGCACCAGCCGCTGGCCGAGGTCCGCGCCCACGAGTGCGGCATGTGCGGGCAGGACCTCGCGCAGCAGCACGGACGCCCCGCGCTCCCCCCGCGACAGTGCCACCTCGACGTAGCCCGCATGCCTGGCCGCGGCCGTGGCGTCGGCGACGATGCGCAGCGTCAGCGGCGTGCCGCCCAGGACGGTGCCGATGATCACGGCGGCGGGGCCGGGCAACGCCACCACTGCGAGCAAGGCGAGCAGGAGCAGCGGAAGGGCCAAGAGCAGGTCGGCGGCGCCGGCGACGGCGCGGGCGGCCCTGCTCTGGCTCCATCCCGCCCACAGCCCGCCTGCCACGCCCAGGGCTGAGGCCGTGAGGGCGGCGGCCAGGGACGTCAGGGTCAGGTCCCGTCCACCGGCCAGGACCCGGGCGAGCACGTCCCGCCCCAGCCCATCGGCACCCAGCGGCAGCCCGGGAACGGCCCCGGTCCATGGTGCCGCCACGATCGCGGTCGGATCGTGCCCCGCCATCGCCTCCCCGCCGAGCGCCACCAGCAGAGCGGCCCCTGCCACGACGCCCAAGACCGGCATGGCACGCCGCTTGACCGACGGCTCACGCGCGACCGCGGCGGGTCGCCCCGCGAACCACCCGTCCGCGGCCACGACCGGGCGCTTCGGAAGCGAGCCGTCCCCACCACCGACCGGCCCCCTCGAGGCTGCGTCCTGCCCAGAGCCGGCTGAAGAGGTCGGAGCCGAGCCGTTGGGACCGCCCAGACGCTTCAATGGGCGAGCCGCCTTCGGGTGCCGGCGTGGGGCGGCTGCGTCGGCGGCGAGGAGGCATGTGACCACGACCGCCGCGGCGAGGAGCGCGACGCTCTGGACGACCGGCACGTCCCTCGTCGAGATGGCCGTGACCAGCAGCTCGCCCAGCCCGGCCAGTCCGAACAGGGTCTCGGCCACGGCGGTGCCCGCCACCAGCCCACCGAGGATGACCGCGAGCAGGCGGGTGGCGGGCGCCGCGACCATCGGCAGCACGTACCGGAGCCCGATCGCGACCGACGACAAGCCGCGGAGCTCGGCGTCGCGGACGTACGGCCGGGCCAGCACGTCCGCGATCGCGCCACGGAGCAGGGCGGCCCCGTACGCGGCGGTCGGCAGCGCGAGCGTGAGCGCGGGAAGCGCAAGGAGGTCGGGCCGGTGCCAGGGTGGCTCCCCGGCGGGCAACATCGACACCGGCGGGAACCACCCCCAAGCGGCGGACAACCAGCCGACCAGCGCGGCCGCCACCACGGCCTGGGGCAGGGCGGCGCCGGCCACGATCAGCGCGTTCACCGTGGAGCGCAGCCACCGGGGCCCGCTCACGGCGGCCCAGGCCAGGGCCGCCGTGAGCGGCCCGCTCACCGCCAGCGCGGCCCCGGCCAGGGCGAGCGTCACACCGGCGCGTTCCGCGACCAGCTCGGCGACCGGCCGCCCGGTGATGAGGGAGGCGCCCGGCTCGCCGGTCAGCACTCCCGACAGCCAGTCCAGATAGCGGATGTGCAGGGGACGATCCAGCCCCTGCTCCGCTCGCATCCGGGCGAGCTCTTCCGGGGTGGCGCGGCCGCCGCCGAGCACGTCGGCGGCGTCACCGGGCAGCGCCGCGGTACACAGGAAGATCACCGCGGAGGCGGCGGCCAGCAGCAACCCGCACCTGATCAGCGCGCCGGCCGGTCGCGGCATCCTGCACACGTCAGCCGTCCAGGCTCACCTGGTCGATGAACGCGGAGGCGAAGCCGATCCCCTCGGGCACGCCGCTCAGCCCGGCCTTGGCGAGGTCGAGCCGGTCGCTGAGCGCCCAGATGGCGTAGCCGCCCTGGTCTCGGAGCCGGGTCTGCAGGTCCGCGAGGAGTCCGCGCCGCTTGGCGTCGTCCGGCTCGGCCAAGGCCTTGTCCAAATCCACGGACCAGGCCGGGTCCTTCCACGCCGTCTCGTTGGTGGGCGAACCGGGCGTGAGCGTCACCCTGACCACGTCGAGGAACGGGATGCCGCCCAGGTAGCTGAGGTAGAAGGGCTTTTGCGCGTAGACCGCGGAGAAGTAGGTGTCGGCCGGCTCCACGGCCACCTTGACCCGCATCCCGATGTCGGCGAGCTGCTGGGAGATCAGCGTGGCGGCGCTGTCCATGCCCGGGTAGGCCGTGGTGGTGTGCAGCGTGAGGTCGACGCCGTCGGCGAGCCCGGCCTCGGACATCAGCTGCTTGGCGCGGGCGAGGTCGCGGGTGCGTTGCGGCAGGTTCACCGGGCTGGTCGGGTCCTTGGGGGTGATGAGGTCGTTGCCGACCTCGCCGTAGCCGAGGAAGGCCGTGTCGAGGAGCTGCTTGCGGTCGAGGGCGAGCCGTACGGCCTCGCGTACGCGGCGGTCGTCGAAGGGTTTGGTGTCCATCCGCATGACGAGCGGATACAGGGTCGCGCCCGGCCTGCGGAGCAGGCGTACCGCGCTGTTGCCCTCCTGCTGCTTCGCCAGCGTGGCCGGCACGCCTCCGGCCAGGTCGACCTGGCCCGACAGCAGGGCCTGGGCCCGTGCCTGCGGATCGGGCACGGCTCGGACCTCGATGATCTTGGCCGGCGGCTTGGGGCCCCACCAGTCGTCGTTGCGCTCGTACACCACCGCTTGCGCTCCGCCCTTGTTCGTCGGGCGGAACGGCCCGGAGCCGGGGACCGGCTTGGTGAAGTCGTCGCTGCCCTCGGGCACGACGAAGGTGGCGCCTTCCAGTGCCTTGCCGACCTCGGCGTAGGGCTTCTTGGTCACCAGCTCGAAGGTGGTGTCGTCGATGACCTTGGAGGCGTCGAGGTCGAACATGGCCATGCGGCCGAAGTTCTCCGCTGCCTTCTTGCCCATGCGGCGCAGCGAGAAGAGCGCGTCGGCCGCCTTGACCTTGCGGCCGACGGAGAACGCGGCGTCGTCGCGGATGGTGATCCGCCACTTGGTCAGGGTGGCGTCGGGCTTCCACGCGGTCGCCAGGCGTGACTTGGTGGAGCCGTCGGCCCCGGGGACGGTGAGGACGTCGTACGTGAGGGCCATCCTCACCACGTCGCTCTCGCCGGGCAGCAGGCCGTGCGGATCGGCGACGGCGTTGGAGGGCGAGCCGGGCGCGGCATAGCGTACGGTCGCGGTGCTGGTGCCGGTTCCGGCCGGTGGAGAGCTGGTGACGGCCGGTTTCGTGGCGGCGCAGCCCGTCAGGAGGGCGACCGCGGCGAGGACCGCCGCTGACCGGCGGCGGAGCTGGGGATGCATGGCAACCTTTCTCAAAGTCGCGCCAGCGCCCGGTCGAGCGCGGCGTTGATCAGCTTGGCCACGGCCGGCAGCGCCGGAGGGTGCAGCAGGCCGTAGTGGTGGGCGTCGACTCCGGCGGCCTCGACGGGGCCGGCCAGATGACGCCCCCAGCCGAGGTCGGGGCGGCCCGGCGGGGTGTCGTCGACGCCCATCCCGATGCCGGAGTTGCGAGGCGACGGCCGGTCCGCCCGGATCAGCAAGGTGGCCGTGTCCGGGTCGCCGAGGCGCCGCGGGGTGTGGGCGGCCAGTGCACGCAGGTGCCTGGCGAATACGGCCAGCCGCCCCGCCAGGTCCTCGCCGCGACCCAGCAGCCGGTGCTCGCGCAGCCGCTCGGCGACCGCCGCCATCCGCCTTTCCTCGGGTACGTCACCGATCGTCAGGTCGATGCCGAGGTACGCCTCCAGCGCGTGCAGGTGCCGTACCGTCACCTCCCATGCGATCTCGGCGGCGTCGCGGCCGGGCACCTCGCGGATCAGCGCGGGATCGTTGGAGTCCAGCAGCACCAGTAGCGAGGCGTGCCGGCCACCTGCGTAGAGCTGCGCGGCCATCTCCTGGGCCACGGTGCCGCCCATGGACCAGCCGCCCACCAGCCAGGGGCCGGGGCCGCCGTAGGCGTCGATCGCCGCCACGTACTGCTCGGCGATGCCCTCGATGGTCTCGGGTCCCGCGCCGGACGCGCCCGCGAGCTCAGGGTCGGCCAGCGCCACGACGTCCACGCGGGGGTCCAGGAGCCGAGACAGCTCGGCGTAGCACAACACGTCGCCCCCGGACGGATGGGCCAGGTAGAGCGTAGGGCGGACCGCGCCGCCGGGCTCGGCACGCAGGGGCAGCACGATGTCCCGCACCGGGCCGGCCTGGACGGCCGCTCGCGGGGTCGGCGCTGCTTGGCGTGCGGATGGTGCGGCGTGGGCTGGGCTCGATGGTTCCGGTCGGAGCCATGCGTCGGACGATCGGGCCAGGGCGCGCACCCGTTCCACGTGCTCGGCGATCGCCGCCTCCAACTCGTCGGCGGGCAGGGCGGCGTCCAGTGCGTCCCACTGCAGCCGCAGTTCGCCGTCGTGTTCGAGCACCTGGTGGTCGAGCCAGGTCTGCGGGGTCTGCGAGACCGCGTACACCTGCTCGCCGGCCCACTCCAGGCGGCCTCCGCCTTCCACCATGTCGGTGATGCCGAGCGCGCTGGTGAACACCACGGGTACCGGCCGTACTTCTCCCGTCCGCGCGGCCTGCTCGGCGAGCACGTCGAGGGCGGAGAAGCCGCGGTGGTCCAGGTCGGCGAACATCCTGGCCTGAGTGGCGGCGGCCCGTTCGGCGAAGGTGGCGGCGGGCTCGGCGGGGACCTCGTGGAGCAGCAAGGAGGTGAAGTCGCCCACGACCCGGTTGACGTGCGGGTGGATGGGCGGGCGGTCGAAGAGGGTCAGTGTCACACAGAACCCGGCCGGCCCCGCCCAGCGGGCGAGCACGTCGGCGTAGACGGTCAGCAGCATCGCCGCAGGCGTGACCCGGTACCGGGAGGCGGCGTCCCGGAGCCCGGCCCACTCCTCCCGGCTCAGCCGCGCGGCATGCCGGACGAAGCGGGGCGGCGTCCCGTCCGGGTCGCGGACCGGCAGGCGGGGCGGGCCGGGCAGCGTGTCGAGCCGCTCCCGCCAGTAGTGCGCGGCGCGGTCGTCGCGCCGCCGTTCCAGGGCGGCCGCGCAGCCGGCCGGGTGCAGGTCCAGCGGCGGCAGCGGCGCGTCGAGGTCTTTGTAGAGGGTGTGCAGCTCCGACTCGATGATCCACCAGCTGGCTGCGTCGCAGATGAGCACGTCGACGCCGATGAACAGCCTGATCACGTCACCGGGCAAGCGGGCCGCCTGGATCTGCGCAAGCGGCCAGCGGTCCGGCGGGCCCGGCTTGGTCGACAACCGCTCCCGCAGGACGGCCAGCCGCTCCGTCCTGCGTTCCTCGGTCATGGAGGTCAGGTCGTGGACCCTGATCCGGTACCGGGGCAGGTCGTCCAGCACGCGCAGCCGTCCCTCGGACGTGGCCACGGCACGCAGCATGGGATGGCGGGCCACGACCTGGTTCCACGCGTCCTCGTAGCGGTCGAGGTCCAGACCGTGGCAGTCGTATTCGAGGTAGAAGTGGCAGGGCAGGTCTCCCCAGCGGTACCCGCCGTCCCGCCCGATCCAGTAGGCGTGCTGCACGCGTGTCATGGCGAAGGTGCCGTCGTGATCGACGACGTCCTCGTCCCGGGTGATCTCCAAGGTCGGGTACGGCTGCGAGCGTGCCGACTCGATCAGCTTGGCGATGCCCGCCACGGTGGGCGCGGCCAGCAGGTCCCGCATGCCGGGCTGGACCCCGAACCGTTCGCTCAGCGCGGCCAGCATCCGCACGCCCAGCAGGGAGTGGCCGCCGAGCGCGAAGAAGTCGGCGTCGGGATCGGTCACGGGCACGCCGAACAGCTCCGACCACACCTCAGCCACTACTCGCTCGGCCGGGCTCAGCCGGGCGATGTCGCCGGTGGTCACGGCCTGCCGAGGCCGTCCGGCCGCGGCGACGCGCACGTTGAGATCGGTCGCGGCGACCGCCACGATCGGGGGCGCCGTGCCCGCCGCGCAGGCGGCCAGCAGCCGGTCCAGCGCCTCGGTGCCCGTGGCCGCGTCGAGCGCGTCGGCGAGGACGACGGTGGCCTCGCCGCCGTCGTCGGCCACCCGCCAGCCGTCCCAGACCGCGCTGACCCATTGGGTGGGGCCGGGCGCCGCGAGGCCTAGTGCGTCCATCGCGGCGTTGGCCGCTGCATATGGGCCCATGCCGACGCCGCCGACGAGCGTGGTCACCGAGGACATGAGGAGCACCGTCCGGGGCCGGCGTTCCGCCGGCAGCGCGGCGATCGCGTCGCTGAGCGCGATCGTTCCCCCGGCCTTGGCCCGTACGTGCTCGGCGGCCTGCCCGGGATTGAGCGACCGCAGCGGGTCCAGTCGCGCGTCCGCGACCACGCCGGCCGCGTGCACGATGAGCTCGATCGGCTCGTCGGCGGAGAGCTCCTCGATCAGGGCCGAGGTGACGACGGGGTCGGCGGCGTCGCAGACCCGCACGTCCACACCGGCCCCGTCGAGCCCGGTCCCGCGCCGGGCGGCCGTACGGGAGGTGACGACCACGCGATGTCCGCGTGCGGCCAGGTGCCTGGCGAACAGTTGCCCCACCGCCCCCAGTCCACCCGTGATCAGTACGGTGCCGGGCGCCGCGGCGGTCGTTCCGGGATTCCCGGAAACCGCCGGGGTCCAGGGTGCCAGGCGGCGGCGCCACCGGGTCGCGCCGCGCACGGCGGTTTCCGCTCCGGTCTCCTCCCCGCCCGCCAGCGCGCCGAGCTCGCGGAGCACGGCACGCGTCTCGGTATGGAGGTCCGCCGGCGTGCCCAGGTCGAGCGTCGCCCACCGCAACCCGGGCTGTTCCTGGCCCAGGACGCGGGGAAGCACGCGGACGGCCGCCTGGGCCGGGTCGGGCGGCGGGTCGCCGCCGACCTGCTCACCGTGCCGGGTCACCAGCAGCACGCAAGGCTGCTCAGCCTGCGCGGCGGCCACGGCCGCGGCCTCGCCGAACGCGAGCACAGCGGCCGAGACGGCGTCACCGGCGGCCGCCGCCTCCTCCTCCGATGCCACAATGACCAGTCCGGTCGCCGGGTCGCCCGAGGCCGTGGCCCCACCCAGTTCGGCACGGAGCGCGTCCGCCAGTGCGCCGGTCCCGATCACCGCCCAGCGCCCGTCCGGGATCGCGGCCGGTTCGGCAGGCACGACCTGGCTCCAGACCGGAACCTGCAGCGGCTCATCCGCGGCGACCTCCAGCGACGTGCCCGCCGCCGGTGGGTCGATCCACAGGCGGCGGCGCTGGAAGGCGTAGCCGGGCGCGTGTACCCGCCGCCGCCCAGGGGCGGACAGCGCGGCCAGGTCCACGGAATGGCCGTGGGCCCACAGGGTGCCGGCCGCGTGCCGCAGGCTCACGGACTCGGGCTCGCCGGGCAGCAGCGTCGCCAGGACCGACCGCAGATGGGGCAGCGCATTCCTGCGAACCAAGGCGGACAGGGCGGTTCCTGGGCCGATCTCCACCATCAGGGTGTCTTCCTCGGGGCCGATCGCCGCCCGCAGGGCCTGCGCGAACCGCACCGGCTCGCGCAGCTGCCGCGTCCAGTGACCGGCCTGTGCCAGCTCGGCGCCGATCGGCCCGCCGGTGACCGTGCTGAACACGGGCACGACCGGGGCCCCGCCGGTCAGATCGGCCAGCGCGGCACCGAGCCCGGGCAGCTCCGGCTCCATCAGCCGGGAGTGCATCGCGGCGTCCACCCGTAGCCTCGTGCCGGTGATGTGACGTTCGCGAAGCTCGTCCGCCAGCCGGTCCACGGCCGCGGCGGATCCGGACACCACGCAGGCGGCCGGGGCGTTGACGGCGGCGACGTCGAGGCCGGGGTGGCGGGACAGCAGCTCGCGTACACCGTCCTCGCCGAGCGGGACGGCGACCATCGCACCGCCGCCGGCGGCTCTGGCCGCGGCGGCGCACCGGGCGGCGACCAGCTTGGCGGCCTCGGCAAGGGGCAGCGCCTCGCTCACCGCCGCGGCCGTGCATTCGCCCAGGCTGTGCCCGACGACGGCGTCGGGCCGCACGCCCCACGAGGCCAGCAGCCGCGCGACCCCGTACGACACCGCGAAGATCGCCGGCAGCCCGAAGCCGGCGTCGCGGACGCGCTCCTCGGCGATCCCCGGGTCCATGGCGTCGCGGACGTCGGCGCCCAGCAGCGGGCGCAGCAGCTCCGCGCACTCGTCGACGGCCCGGGCGAAGACCGGCTCGTCGCGGTAGAGCCCGCCGCCCATCCCCGGATAGGCGCTCCCCGCACCGGGGAAGGCGAAAACCACGCGCGGGCCGTCCGCCTTGACCGGGGTCGCGGCGGCCAGCCCCGCCCTGCCCACGCCCGCCACCCGATAGGCCAGCTCGGAACGTCCCACCGCCAGCGTGTAGGCCAGATCGGCCTCGTCGGGCTCGGCTCGGGACGTCACGGCCCGGGCGGTGGCGGCCGCGGCCTCGGCGGTGGCGCCCGAGACGGCCAGCAGCTGGGGCCGCGGGTCGGCGGCGACGGGTGCACGCTGCGGGGCCGGCCCGAGCACGGCGTGGCAGTTGGTACCGCCGATGCCGAACGAGCTGACCCCGGCCAGCGAAGGCGTGTCCCAGTCCCGCGTCTCGGCCATCACCTCGAACGGCGACCCCTCCAGACCGAGCAGCGGGTTGAGCGGATGGGCGTGCAGCGACGCGGGCAGCGCCCGGTGGTGCACGGCCAGGACCGCCTTGATGAACGAGGCGATGCCGGCCGCCGAGTTCGCGTGACCGATGTTGCCCTTGACCGAGCCGAGCCCGCACCACGCCGGACCAGTGTCCCCGAACACCCGCCGCAGCGCCGCCACCTCGATGGGGTCGCCCAGCGCGGTGGCGGTGCCGTGCGCCTCGATGAGCCCGATCTCGCGCGGCGACGCACCGGCCACCGCGAGCGCCTCGGCCACCGCCCGGGCCTGGCCGCGCAGCGACGGCGCGGTGAACCCGGCCTTGTCGGCCCCGTCGTTGTTGACGGCCGAGCCGTGCAACACGGCGAGCACGGGATCGCCGTCGGCCAGAGCATCGGCCAGCCGGCGCAGCGCCACCACACCGACGCCCTGCGTGTAGACGATGCCGGTGCCGTTGGCGCTGAACGGGCTGATCGTCCCGTCCGCCGCGTACACGCCGCCGGGGACGTGCACGTACCCCTGGCCCTGGGGCACGATCAGCGACACCCCGCCCGCGAGCGCGGTGTCGCATTCGCCGGACAGCAGCGACTGCGCAGCCAGATGTACCGCGACCAGCGAGGTCGAGCAGCTGCTCGCCACCGCGACCGCCGGGCCGGTGAGATTGAGCCGGTAAGCCGTCTGCAGCGGCAGGTAGTCGGCCTGGGTCGAGATCGCCGTCTGCAGGCTGCCGAGCGGGTCCCGCCCCGCGCCGGTCGGATCCCACCGGCCGGCGAGGTTGCTCGCCAGGTACGCGCTCTGCATGGCGCCGGCGAAGACGCCGACCGCGCCGGCCCCGCGTCCGCCGCCGTGGCCGGTGTGCTCCAACGCGTGCCAGGCGCATTCGAGGAACAGACGCTGTTGGGGGTCGAGCACGGCCGCCTCGGCGTCGCTGAACCCGAACGGCTCGGGGTCGAAGTCCGCCTGGCCCTCGATGACCCCGCCGACCGGGACGAACCCCGGGTGCGCCCGTAGCCTCTTCGGCACGCCGCGAGCGGTCAGCTCGTCGTCGGTGAACCTGGTCAGCCCTTCGCGGCCGTCGCGCAGCAGCTCCCAGTACGCTTCGGCGTCCGGTGCCCCGGGAAAGCGGCAGGCCAGGCCGACGACGGCGATCGGACCGGGCTCGCCTTGATCGGGTGCGGGCGGGTTCGACACGGCGCTCATCCGGCCAGCTCCGCGGCACGCGCCCGGGCGGCCCGGCGAGCGGCGGCCCGCCCGGACGCGGGTTCCGGCTCCGCTGCGCCGTCCAGGGGTGGTGCCGGCCTGGCGCCGGACGCCTCCCTTCTGGCGGTGATGAACGTGGCCAGCTCCCGGACCGTCGGCCGGGCGAACATGTCCACCACCGTCAGCCCTTCGTCCAGCTCGGCTCGCAGCGTGCGGTGGGCGAGCACCATGGTCAGGGACGACGCGCCGAGCCGGAAGAAGGGCGTGGTGACATCGACCGGCGTCTTGAGCAGCTCACTGAACACCCGGGCAACGACCCGCTCCACCTGCGGATCCGCCCCCGCGGCAGGAGCGGCGAGCGGCGGCGGCTCCTGATGGGGCGAGGCAGCGGCCGTGGCGGGGGGCACCCTGGTGGCGGCCGTGACCGAGAGCGGCCCGGCGGGCACAGCGGACTGCGGCAAGGCGGAGGGCCCGGCGGCGGACGTGGCGGAGTGCGGCCCGGCGGCCGTCCCGGCCGGGTGCGGCAGGGCGGTGGTGCCTGGCTGCGAGGAGGCGACGAGCCTGGGGAGCCCGTCGCCCTCGGCGCTGCCCTCCACGACGAGCTCCATCACCCCGTCGGGCGACACGGTGAGGCTGAGACGCAGCCCGCGCGTCACCGTCGCCGTGATCGCCCCCGCACGTGGTGCGTCCTCTTCGGCAGCGGCCGTCCGCGCGGAGAACGTCTTGGAGGGCAGCGTCTCCGAGGGCAGCGTCTCCGAGTGGCGGTCGGCCTGGGAGGCTTCGTCCGGAGCGTCCGACCGCTGGTAGGGGTTCGCGAGCGCCTTGTAGTCGATCTTGCCGTTGTCCGTGATCGGCAGCGCGTCCATGGTCAGGAAGCGGTTGGGCACCATGAACCCGGGCAGGTTCGCCCGCAAGGTCTCGATCAGCTCATCGTCCGAGGGCGGCGCGGCAGGATCGGCGGGGACCACGTAGCAGACCAGCCGGGGGCGGTCGTCGGGCCCGGGCACCGCGCGGGCCACCGCCTGCCGCACGGACGGCAGCCGGTCAAGGGTGGCCTCGATCTCGCCGAGCTCGATCCGGTGGCCGCGGATCTTGACCTGCCGGTCCAGCCGGCCGAGGAACTCGATCGTCCCGTCATACCGCCAGCGTCCGAGGTCGCCCGTGCGGTAGAGGCGGCGGCGCAGGATTGGGTGCGTGATGAAACGCTCGGCCGTCTGCCCCGGGTCCCCGACGTAGCCGCGGGCCAGACCGTCCCCGCCGATGTGCAGCTCGCCGGGCTCGCCGACCGGGCACGGCCGGCCGTGTTCGTCGAGGATGTGGAAGGACTGACCGCGGAGCGCCCTGCCGTACGGGATGCTGGGCCAGGACGGGTCGACCTCGCCGATGGGGTGGCAGATCGACCAGATGGACGCCTCGGTGGCGCCGCCCAGGCTGACCACCTCGGCGTGCGGGGCCAGCGCCCGCAGCCGGTCGGGCAGGGTCACCGGGATCCAGTCGGCCGACAGGAACACCAGCCGCAGCGTGGACAGCGCCCCGCGTACCGCCTCCGGCTCCAGCTCGGCGTATTCCACCAGCATCTCCAGCAGAGCGGGAGCGGTGTTCCACACGGTGACGCGGTGGCGGGCCATCAGCTCCAGCCAGTGACCGGGGTCGCGCTGGCGACCGGCATCGGGCAGCACGACGGCGCCGCCGGAGCCGAGGACCGAGAAGATGTCGTAGACCGACAGGTCGAAGCTGAACGCCGACAAGGCGAGCACCCGGTCGCCGGGGCCGAGGGGGAAACGCTCGGCGAGGTCGTCGAGAGTGGTACGGGCCGCGCGGTGCTCGATGGCCACGCCCTTGGGCCGCCCGGTCGAGCCCGACGTGAAGATCACGTAGGCGAGGTCGTCCGGCGCGGGCCGCCGCGACTCGGCCTCGTCAGGATGCTGAAGGACGCCATCGTCGTCCAGCCGGTGAACGGTGACCTGCTCCGGCCATGCGGCGTCGTCGGCCTCCGCCGCCAGCAGCGCCATCCGGATCGACGCCTGCTCGCTCAGCGCGGCCACCCGGCTGGCGGGCCAGGAGGGTTCGACCGGCACGTACCCCGCCCCGCTGGCCAGCACCCCAAGCAGCGCGGTGACCTGCGCGACGCCCTTGTCCACCGCCACCGCCACCAGGTCGCCGGGCCCGGCCCCGAGCGCGGCCAGTGCGCGTCCGGTGCGGGCGGCCCGCTCGGCGAGCTCCCGCGCCGACACCTCGCGGGTCAGGTCGAGCAGGGCGGGCGCGGACGGGCGCCGCTCGGCGGCGGCGCGCAGCGGGTCGTCCAGGAGTGGACCGGCCCCGTCGAACACCCCGCCCGGCACGTCCTGGTCGGCCAGGAACGACGGATCCCAGCCGAGCGCGGGGTCGGTCCACAGCTCCGGCTCGGTGGCCAGCCGCCGTAGCAAGCCGACGTGCGAGGCCAGCATCCCGTCGACGAACCCGGCCGGCAGCGCCCCGTCCACGGCGTCCCACGCGATGCGGAGCCTGCCGTCCTCGTCCCAGACGATGTGATCCAGCATCACCTGCGGCGTCTGCGAAACGCCGAAGACCTCCGTGCCGAGCCAGGCGGCGGGCGGCTCGCCCGGCCCCGCCAGGCCGACTCCGCTGGTGAAGACCACGGTGTGCGTGGGGACGGGCAGGCCGGTGGCCGGGTCGGTCACCCGCGGGCGCTCCCCCGACTCGATCGCTGTACGCAGTGCCTCCATCCCGGAGACGGCCCGGTGGTCGAGGTCGGTCCAGAACTGCCGGTTGACGGCGGCGGCGTAGCCGGCGAAGCCGTACCAGCGTCCGGGGTCGGTCGTGGGGATCTCCACGAGGACGGTGCTGGTGAAGTCGCCGACGACACTGTCCAGACCTGGAGTGTCGTCGCCGAGGGCGAGGTCGTCGCGGTCGAAGAGGGTGGTGTTGAGGCAGAAGGGCTCGCGCGCGCCCCAGCGCTGCAGCACCAGGCCGAAGGCCGCCAGCAGCAGGCCTGTGGGACTCAGCCCGTGTGCCGCGCCCTGCTTGCGCAGCTGCGCCCAGTCCTCGGCGGACAGCTCGGCGGCGTGCCGGGTGATGCGGTGGCCGCGGAAGTCCGCCGGACCGCGCGTCCAGGGCAGAGCGGGTCCGTCCGGCAGCGCCGGAGCCCGCCGGGCCCAGTAGGCGGCGTCCAGCTCGCGCCGCCGCTGCGCGGCCGGGTCCTCCAGCCGGCGCCGTACGAGATCGGCGAAGCCGAGCGGCGGCGCGGGGAGTTCCAGGGCGGGGTCGGCCACGATCTGCCCCCACTCCCGCATCAGGCGCATCCAGCTCATGAGATCCAGCGCGAGCACGTCCACGCCGGCGAACAGCCGGGTGCGCCCGTCCGGCAGCAACGCCGCACGCAGGTCGAACAGCGGCCACCGGTCGGAGGGAAGCACCTGGTGTGAGCATTCATGGCGGAGGGCGTCCAGCGCCTGCTCGACGCGTTCCGGTGTCTCGGCACGCAGGTCGGCACGGGCGATGGCGTAGTCGGGCACCTGGTCGAGCACCCGCTGCCGGGCGTCGACGTCCACGACCATGCGCAGCATCGGGTGCCGCCGGACCAACCTGTTCCAGGCGCTCTCCAGCCGATCGAGGTCGGCCTCGGGTGCTTCCTGCGGCACGCGGTCGTACTCGAAGTAGTAGAAGGTGGCCACTCCACCCAGGGGGAACGCCGGGTCCCGGCCGACCAGGTAGGCGGTCTGGATGGGAGTCAGCGGGAACGGCTCGCCCACCTGCGCGGACTCCTCCGGCACGGTCCCGGCGGCGATCGTGCGCGCGGTCGCGTCCCCGAGGAAGGCCGTCAGCGGCAGGTCGAGTCCGGACTCCTCCAGCAGGCGCCGCCGCAGGCGCACAGCGGTGAAGGACTCCAGCCCCAAGGAGGTGAGCGGGGCGTCGGGGTCCAGGTCCGAGGGCCGGAGTTCCAGTACGTCGGCCAGGCAGGCGAGCACTTCTTCGACGGCGGCGGAACCCAAGGGAGAACCCCTTCCACGGAGACGGCACAATGGAAACGGTTTTCATTGCTACACAACTTTGCCACTTTGTCCAGATCTTGAAAATGATTACCGTTATTTCGTACGATCTCGCCCTATGTCGCCTCTGAACGACCGTGCGGACCGCGCCGGCCACGCCACGATCGCCAGATCCGACACCGGCGGCGCGGCGGAAGCCGTCCACGACCTGGACCGCCTGATCCTCCTGGGCATCGCGGCCGACCTGCACCGGCGCACCCGGCTGCGTGACGGCGCGGCACACGAGCCCGGCGCGGTCGCGGACGACCTCGGCGCCGCCCGGCGGCACCGCTGGATCGCCGGTCACTGGCTCGACGCCCTCCGCGCGGCCGGCCTGGCGAGCCGGGACGCCGACGGCCACTACCAGGACCTGCACGGTCCCCGGCGCGCGGAGCTGGCCGCCGCCCGCACCCGCATGGAGGCCGCGCGGGTGGCGCTCGGCTACCCCGCCGAACTGGCCCAGCTGATGCTGCGCTCGCTGCGGCTGCTGCCCGCCCTGCTCCGCGACGAGATCGGCGTGCAGGCGCTGCTCTATCCCGACGGCGAGCCCGCCACCGCCGAGGCCGTCTACCGCGACAACCTGATCAACCGCTACCTCAACGCCGCCGCGGCCGAGGTGCTCAGGGACCAGGCCGAACGCGCCACCCGCCCGCTGCGGATCCTCGAGCTGGGCGCGGGCATCGGCGCCACCACCGCCGACCTGCTGCCCGTCCTGGCCGCCCGGCCCGTCGAGTTCTACCTCTTCACCGATCTGTCGCCGTTCTTCCTCGACACCGCGCGACGCCGCTTCGACTTCGGCTTCCTGCGGTACGCGCTGCTCGACATCGCCCGCGACCTGCCGCACCAGCCGAAAGAGCTGGACCTGGTCGTCGCGGCCACCATGGCGCACAACGCACCGCACGTCGGCCGCCTGCTCGACCAGGTCGCCGCGCTGCTCGCCCCCGGCGGGCGGGTGCTGCTCATCGAGACCGTCCGCGAACACCCCCAGTCGCTCACCTCGATGCCGTTCGCCCTGTCCACGGAGGACGGCCCGCCGCGCCGGCTCGACGGCCGCGCCGGCACCACGCGCACGTACCTGAGCCGTGAGGAATGGCTGTGCGCGCTCGAAGCCGCCGGGCTGCGCGTCGAGGCGGACCTGCCCCGCCACGGGGACCCACTGGCCGCGCTGTCGCAGCGCCTGTTCGTCGCCACCCGCTGATCACCTGACGATGGGAGTGCCCATGAAGGAACTGGCCGAGATCTGGTCGGAGCTGCTCGGCCTGCCGCCCGACGAGATCCCGCACGATGTCGGCTTCCTGCGCCTGGGCGGCGACTCGGTGCTCGCGGTCCGCATGTCGGCGCTGGTCCGCAAACGGCTCGGCGTCACGCTCGCCCTGTCGGACGTGCGGGTCGAGACCACGCTGGGCGAACTGGCCGAGCTCGTACGGCGGCGCGCCTCCGGCGAGCCGACGCCGCGCGCCCTGCCGATCACCGTCACGGCGCGCCCCGACCCCCACGCCGAATTCCCCCTGCTCCCCCTCCAACAGGGCTACTTCGTCGGGCAGCAGGACGGGTGGGAGCTGTCCTACGACTCCGCCCACTACTACCTCGACTACGCGCTGACCGACGTCGACGGCGACGAGGCCGCCGACGCTCTGGCGGACGCGCTGGAACGGCTCGCCGTGCACCAGCCCACGCTGCGGGCCCGCGTGACCTCCGACGGCCGCCAGCACGTCTTGCCGATGGCCGCGCCGGGGGCGGTGCCCCAGGTCCGCGTATACGACCTGCGCGAGGCCGGGGCCGAGGAGATCGCGGCGGTCCTCCGGGACGTACGCCAGGAGATGAGCACCCGCGGCCCTGACCCCACCAGCGGTCCCGGTCTGGACCTTCGCCTCACCCTCTTGCCGGGCGGTGAGGGCCGGCTTCACCAGGGCCTGAGCCTGCTCGTCTTCGACGGGTGGTCCTCCAGCGTGCTCAGCCGCGACCTCCTCACTTTCGTGGCCGACTGGAACGCCGCCCTGCCACCCTTGGAGATCCACTTCGGCGACTACGTCACCTCGCTCGCGGACCTGCCCGCGACCGAGGCCTGGCAGGCCGACCGGGACTGGTGGTGGTCCCGGCTCGACGCGCTGCCGGGGCCGCCGGCGTTGCCGCTGGCCGCCGACCCCCAGGAGGTGCGCCCGGTCACCATGGGCAACCGGGAGCATCGCTGGAGCGCCGAGAGCTGGGCGGCGCTGCGGCAGCAGTGCACCAGCCGAGGCGTGACCCCGTCGACCGCCATGCTGACCGCCTTCGGCGTGGTGCTGGCGCGATGGGCCGGGCATCGCCGGATGTTGCTGAACTCGCTGCAGCTCAACCGGCTGCCGCTGCATCCCGACGTGCAGCGGGTCGTGGGGGCGTTCGCCGCGACCATGCTGCTCCCCCTCGACCTCGATCCGCGCGCCACGTTCGCCGAGCTCGCCACCGCCGCGCAGGCGGCATCCGGTGAGCACGCCGCGCACAACCTGATCACCGGCGTGGAGGTCGGGCGCGAGCTGGCCCGCCGCCGTGGCAGCTGGCGGCCCGTCGGGCCGGTCGTGTTCCAGAGCGTGCTCGGGGTGGACGCGGCCATGGGCGGCGGGCCGCCGCAGGACGCCGGGCCGCTCGGCCGGGTGGTCGCCTCCGACTACTTCCACCAGTTGCGCACCCCACAGGTCGCGCTCGAGGTCCGCTGCTTCGAGCTGGGGCCGGAGATGGTGGCGGTCTTCTCACTGGTGGACGAACTGTTCGAGAACGATCAGGTGGCGGCGGCGTTCGCCGAGTTCGTGGCCCTGGTCGACGGCCTCGCCGACGGCACCGGCTGGGATCGGGTGCCCGGTCTGCCCGAGGCCACCGATCCGGGCTCAGACGATGGCGGCCTGCGGCTCGGGCTGCTGCCCGAGCCGGTCGTCCGCCACCGGGAAGGGCCGCCGGCCGACGATCTCGAGCAGGCGGTCGCCGACGTCTTCGAGGAACTCCTGGAGGTGCCCGTGCTCGACCGCGCCGCCGACTTCTTCGGCCTGGGCGGGGACTCCCTTCTTGCGGTACGGGCGGTCGTGCGACTCGCCAAGGAGGTCGGCACGTCCGTGCCGGTGCGCGAGTTCCTGGCCGACTCGACGGTGGCCGGGGTGGCGCTCGCCGTCCGCTCCCGCCTCGGTGACCAGCGGTGATCGGGCTGCTGGGCGCCACCGGCGCGGTCGGCCGCACCGCCGCGCAGCGCATCGCGGCCTACGGTCTCGGTCCGCTCCGCGTGGGCGGCAGGAACCTGACGGGCGCCGCCGACCTCGCGGGCTCGCTCACCGCTCCCGCGCACGCGGTCCGGGTGGATCTGAACGACCCCGCCGAGTTGGCCGCCTTCTGCGACGGGTGCCGGATCGTGGTCAACTGCGCCGGACCCACGTACCAGATCCTGGACACCGTGGCCCGCGCCGCCTTCGCAGCCGGCGCCGACTATGTGGACATCGGCGGCGAACTGGCCGCCAAGGACGCGCTCACCAGCCGCGACGTGACCACCGGCAGGACCGCGGTGTTCTCCGCCGGCGTCATGCCCGGGCTTTCCGGCCTGCTGCCCCGGCTCCTGGCCAAGGGACGGCCGTTGCGCCGCCTCGACGTGTACGTGGGCGGCGCGGCCGTCTTCACTCCTCTGTCCGCGGTGGACGCGCTGCTGACCCGCGGGCCGAAGTTCGGGGTGCCGATGGCGGCCTGGCGGGACGGCCGGGTGGTGCCCAACACGCTGACGCCGTTGCACCAGGTGCGGTTGCCCGGCTTCCCCGTGCCGGTGCACGCGTGGCCGTACCTCACCACCGAGGCGCAGACCCTGGCCGCGGACACCGGCGCCGACGAGGTGCGCTCCTACAACGTGTTCGTCTCCAACCGCCTGCCCGAGGCCCTCGCAGCCGTCTGGGCCGATGCGGACGACACCCTCCCCGCCGCCCTGGCACCGCACGCGGACACCGTGGTGCGTGCCTCCCAGCAGGACAACGCCGACTTCGGCGCCTTTTACATCATGTTGTTCACCGCCCGCCCGCATCCAGGTGCGCCGCCCGGCCCGGCGAGGGTGCTGCTCAAGGCCGTGGACTCCTATGCGGTGAGCGGGGTGGTGATGGCGCTGGCGACCCGCGCGGTGCTGGCCGGTTCCGTGCCGCCCGGCGTGCACCTGGCGGCCGAGGCGCTCGACCCCGACGCCACCGTAGCCGCGCTGCGCGACGACCCGCTGGTGGACGAGTTCATCGTCGAATGACGACCTTCCGCTAGCGCGTTGCGTCCAGGACCGGTTTCACGTCCACGATCGGGGTGCCGTCGATGGCCTCGAGATCGGCTACCCGCACCCGAAGCCCGTCGATCGCGAGCACCCGAACGCGGTGCAGACCGATGGGATTGGGCCGGTCGGAGGAACGGGTACTGAAGACACCGGTCAGCGGGCCTCGGGACCGCCTTCCACCCCCTGCTTCGGAGCGCTCGCGCGATCCACCAACGGCGACTCGACGACTCCGATGGGACGAAGCTCGTACGTCATGACTCCTCGATACCGTGAGTCCACCCGATGTGCCAGCCGAGGACCGCAGCCTCACGCCCGGAACGTGCGGCGGTAGGCGTCCGGCGGTACGCCGATCGTGCGGTGGAAGTGGCGGCGCAGTGTCGTCGCCGTGCCCATGCCCGCCGCCGAGGCGATGGTGTCGACGCTGTCGTCCGTGGTCTCCAGCAGCTCCTGCGCGCGGCGGATCCGCTGCGTCAGCAGCCACTGCAGCGGGGTGGTGCCGGTTGCCGAGCGGAAGTGGCGGGCCAGGTGGCGCGAGCTCATGTTCGCCTGGCGGGCCAGGTCCTCCACGGTGAGCGGCTGGTCCAGCCGCCGCATCACCCAGGTGAGCAGCTCGGCCAGGGGATGGCCGTCCTGGGCGGGCACCGGTGTGGAAACGAACTGGGCCTGGCCGCCGGCGCGGTGGGGCGGCACGACGAGGCGGCGGGCGACCACGTTGGCGATCGCCGAGCCGTGGTCGCGGCGGACCAGATGCAGGCACAGGTCCATGGCCGCGGCCTTGCCCGCAGAGGTGAGCACGCGGCCGTTGTCGACGTAGAGCACGTCCGGGTCGACCTCCACCCGGGGGTAGCGCGCGGCCAGCTCCTCGGTGTGGGCCCAGTGTGTGGTCGCGCGCAGCCCGTCCAGCAGGCCGGCGGCGGCGAGGACGAACGCGCCCGTGCACAGGGAGACCACCCGCGCGCCCGACTCGTGGGCCGCGCGCACCGCCTCGACCATGTCGGCCGGCGGGTCCTCGTCGACGTCCGCCAGGGCGGGAACGATCACGGTGTCGGCGTGCGTCAGCCAGTCGAGCCCGCAGTCCGGCTCCAGCAGGAACCGGCCGACCCGGACGGCGTGGGTGCCGCACACCCGGACGTCGTACCAGGGGCCTGGCACGGCGTCCGGGGCGGAGCCGAAGACCTCGGCGGCCAGGGCCAGCTCGAAGTGCAGCATCCCGTCGGTGGCGGCGACCGCGACGGAGCGCGGGAAAGAACTCATGTCGGAAATTGTACGGGTCATGTCGTTCCGGACGCTGGGCACCGATGGGCCAACGGGACAGGATTGACGCACTGAATCACTTCAAGCACGCAGGAGCAGGCATGGGATCGGGTCAGAACGTGGCGGTGTTCGGCGCCTACGGGCACACCGGGCGGTTCGTGGTCGCGGAATTGCGCGAGCGCGGATACGTCCCGCTGCTCCTCGGCCGTGACCAGGACAAGCTGCTGGCGATGGCGCAGGCCCAACCGGGGCTCGAGGCGCGGCAGGCCTCGGTCGACGACCCGGCCTCGCTCGACCGCGCGCTGAACGGCGCGGCCGCCGTGATCAACTGCGCCGGGCCCTTCGCCACGACCGCCGCCCCGCTGGTCGAGGCGGCGCTGCGCGCCGGCATCCCGTATGTCGACGTGGCTGCCGAGATCGAGGCGAACGTTGACACGTTCGCGCACTTCGCGGAGCGCGCCCGCGCCGCGGGCACCGTGGTGGTCCCGGCGATGGCCTTCTACGGCGGCCTCGGCGACCTGTTGGTCACCACCGCGATGGGCGACTGGACGGCGGCGGACGAGGCGCACATCGCTTACGGCCTGAGCAGTTGGCACCCCACCACCGGAACGCTCGCTTCGGGCGTGGTCTCGGGGCAGCGACGGGGCGGCCGGCGGGTCCGCTACACCGGCGGACAGCTGGAGTACCACGACGACGCTCTGCCGACCCTGGAGTGGTCCTTCCCGGCTCCGCTCGGCCCCCAGAGCGTCATCGGCGAGTTCACCATGGCCGACGTCGTCACCGTTCCCAGCCACCTGGCGGTCCCGGAGGTCCGCACCTACATGACCGCCAACGCGGCCGCGGACCTGTCCTCTCCTGACCCCCTGGCACCGGCCGCCGTCGACGAGCGTGGCCGCTCCGCGCAGACCTTCGTCGTCGACGTCCTCGTCCGCTCCGGCGGCGCCGAACGCCGCGTGTCCGTCGCCGGTCAGGACATCTACGCCATCAGCGCGCCGCTCGCGGTGGAGGCCGTCGACCGCATCCTCACCGGCCGGACCAGGACCACCGGCGTCGTCTCCGCGGGCGCGGTCTTCGACGCCCCGGACTTCCTCCGCGCGCTGTCCTCGCACCTCTCGCTGCACGTCCCGGTCGACACACGCGGCTGACCGGTGACCCGTGGCGCGCCGGCTCATCGGCGTACGAGAATGGACGCATGCCCGTCGAGGTGAGCCCGCACGTCGTGGTGCGGCGGACGCGAGCCGAGGTGGCCGCATATATGTTCGACCCGGCCCACGATCTGGAATGGACCGGCGGCATCACCGCCAGCCGCCCTGCCCAGCCCGGTCCGCTGCGGACGGGCGCTCAGGTGGAGCGGACGGCCAGGTTCCTGGGCCGGAGATTCACCTACGGCTATGTCGTCACCGCGCTCGACCCCGATCGCATGGTGGAGCTGGCGGTGGAGCGGCCTTTCCCGATGACGATCCGCTACGAGCTGGCCGACCACCCGGACGGCACTCTGGTCACGATCCACGCCTCGGGCGAGCCGGGGCGGTTCTTCCGCTGGGCCACGCCGCTGCTGGCCCGCCAGGTCCACGCGAGCATCGCGGCCGATCTCGGGCGCCTGCGCGCTCGCCTGGAAAGCTGACGAGCTACCCGTTCGCGAGTTCGACCAGCAGCATCGATCGTCAGCGCCAGAAGAGCACCAGCGCGGTGAGGGCGAGGCTCAGCGCCACGAAAGCCGGCGTTCTGGGCTGACGGGCGGCCTCCCGGTGCGAAGCGATCGCCAGCGTGGCGGCCAGGGCCAGCGCGGTCAGCACGTGGAGGCCGTACCAGAGGACGATGGGGAGCTTGCCCAGGACGGTGCCGGACAGCAGGTCGTCGGCGGAGCCGTAGCCGGCCAGGCCGCTGACCAGGACCAGGCCCAGACCTAGCAGCGCGGGCGCGTACCGGAAACGGCCGAGCACAGTCCACACGACGGAGCCCAGCACGAGCATTCCGCCACAGAACATGCCCAGGCCATACGTGTCCGCCTGGCTTACCGTCCGGTCAGAGGGCCGGTGTCTTCAACGTGCCCGAGCGCGTCACGGGCGAGGCGCCCGGCGGTCTCGCCGCGCTTCGAGTTCTTCCGCGCTCACCGGGATGAGCATCGGCTGCCCGGCCACACCGAACATCGTGACGACGAATTCCGTTTCGGCGTCTGCGAGGTTATTGGCATCCTGGTAGTGGATGAGGTCGCCGCCCGGCTCCCAGAACGTCTCTCCGGCCTTGACCACCCGTTCCGGTTCACCTTCCAGCTCAAAGAGCATCTCGCCTCTGATCATGTATCCGTACGTGGGACCGGTGTGGCGGTGCGGCGGGTTACCCTCACTGCCGGGCGGCAGGATGACCCGGATTGTCATCGCCTCAGCGTTGTCGGGCATCGGGGGCGGCGATGGCACCGACGAGATGAGTTCGATCTTCGGCGGCGGCGTGGTCGCGTTGGGGTTCTCGAGGTGGTGCGAATGATCGGCGCTCATGGGTTCCTTAGTCCTTTGCGGTTGTTATCTTGGCCGATCATCGACTTTGATCTCGTCTCCTGTGTTGGAGATGAAGATGACCAGCAGTTTCGCCGGTTTTGTCCGGCTGGTGTTCTCCGTGAGCACATGGTGGGCGCCCGGCGGCTCGACCCAGTTCTCGCCTTGGCGGTAAGTGCGGACTGGCTCGCCACTGATCTGGCTGCGCAGGGTGCCCTCGAGCACGTAGGCGTACACGAAGGCCTTGCCGTGCCGATGGGGCACCGCGCGTGCACCGGGCGGGAAGTCGGCGATCGCCGAGGTGAACGTCTTGCCCTCGACATTCGGAAGCGCCTGTTCCAACAGAGGCGACAGCGTCTCGGACGGTGGCTGCGAAACCGTGACAGCGACCGGCATCATGCCCGTCGCACGCTCTGCCGAGGGAGCGCAGGCAGCGGCCGCAGCCACCAGACCGGCAGCCAGAAAACCATCGGCACACCGTACTCGGATCATGATGACTCTCCCATCCTGCTTGGACCCTTGAGCCGTACGGGCGCCACAAGGCGTCCCGGCTTCCGCCCCAAGGGCGCGCTGCTCCGACTCGCGGCTCACCTCGGCGTGGCGTCCCGGTCAGGCGGAGTGGAGTTGCTCGAGTACGCTGCCCCGGCAGGTAGAAGATCTGCCATGGGCGCATTCAAGCCTTGGTGATGGTCTGCTCAGACACAGGTCGACTCCACCCAAGCACCGAGCCGTGACGAACAGTGCAGGGTCGACTGCCTTAAGTAACACGTGCCTAGACTGGACCCCGTGACTGAGCAGCAACGAGTCAACATCGGAAAGCGGCACCCGACCAGCTACAAAGCTCTCATCGCCTTGTCGACCGCAGCGGAGGAGGGCGCCGCGGCGGCAGGTCTCGACCCGCTCCTGGTCGAGCTGGTGAAGATCCGCACGTCCCAGATCAACGGTTGCGCGTTCTGTCTGCGCATGCACACCCGCGACGCGCTCAAGAAGGGCGAGAGCACGGACCGCCTCGCGGTGCTCCCCGCGTGGGCGGAGACCGGATACTTCTCCGAGTTCGAGCGCGCGGCCCTGCGCCTGGCTGAGGCGATCGCGCGGGTCTCGGACGGTCATGTGAGCGATGCGGACTACGCGGCGACCGCCGCGGTGCTCTCCGAGGATCAGGTCTCGGCGGTCGCCTGGCTGTCGACAGTGATGAACGCCTTCAACCGCGTGGCGATCACGAGCCGCTACCCCGTCGCCGGCAGCTGAGCCGTCCGCCGCACGTAACAGGTTATTCGCCTTCCGTGACCCGGATGATCGTCTTGCCGGGAGTGCGCTGGGCGAACGCGGAGGGCGCCTCGGCGAGCGTCCGCACGTCCCCGACGATCACGCGGAGCCGTCCGTCCCGCAGCCGCCGGGCCAGATCCGCGAGCCGGTCGCGATCGGGTTGGACGACGAAGAAGATCGCCTGTCCGTCTCGAGGCTGGACCATGGGCGGCGAGACGATGGTGACGAGCGTGCCGCCGGGGCGCACCAACGCAGCCGATCGGTCCAGGATGTCGCCGCCGATCACGTCGAACACCACGTCGACCTGGCCGGCATCTTCCAGGCAATCCGCCTGCAGGTCCAGGAAGGCGTCCACGCCGAGCCCGAGTGCCGTGTCTCTGACGGCGCCCCTGCCGGTGCCGATCACCCGGGCTCCTGCCTCGTGCGCGAGTTGTACAGCGATGGAACCGACACCGCCCGCGGCGCCGTGGATCAGGACGGTCTGCCCGGCAGCGAGGCGACCGTGGTCGAACAGGCCCTCCCATGCCGTCAGCCCTGAGATCGGCAGCGCAGCGGCCACGGTGTGTTCGACGCCGGCCGGCAGGGGGGCGAGGTTGCGGGCCTCCACCGCCACGTACTCAGCCAGCGATCCGTTGCGGGCCCAGTCGGTCAGCCCGAACACCCGCTGGCCGATGGACAGACCCGTGGTTCCGTACCCCAGCTCGGCGACGACACCCGACACCTCATGCCCGAGCACACTTGGCGTCCGGTCACGGCCCGCGCGATCAGTCCACGTTGCCGGCCAGTCGAGCTCTCCGCGGGTGAACCCGGCAGCGTGCACCCGTACGATGACGTCGTTCTCGGCGGCGTGGGGATATGGCTCCTCCGTCAGGGAAAGCCCTGCCAGGCCGGCGGAGCGGTCGCGGACGGTGATGGCTTGCATGACAGGTCCTCGCCAGTGGTGAAGATATCGAGCAGGACGAACGTACCCGCCCGTTGGGGGATTTGGTCCGTTCCACCTCGCTGCGGCGAGTCCTCCGGCCCCACCACCATTCAGCCGGTCCAATCGAGTCCGCTCGCCCGGCATGATTGCGCGGACCCGAGCGGAGCGCCATCAGCCGCGTTCTCCTTGATCAGAAGTACCGTACACAGCAATATGACGTGACCCTGTGAGCCACGACGGGACGCCGATGGCCAGCGGACCCGTCAGGCGGAGTCGGGCACCACCCCACCGTCCCGCCCCAGGTCGAGTACGACCTCACCAACGCTGGGCGCGAGCTGCTCGCCATCATCTGCAGAGTTGCGCGCTGGGCCGACCACCATCTCGAGGCCATCCACACCGCCCGGGCGGCGTACCGTGGCCGATGAGCAGGCATTTTTTGACAGACAGAACCTGGATAACTAATATCCAGGTTGTGCGAACGGGCAAGGGCGTCGAGTGGGCAATGCATACGCTGCTCAATCTGGCATGGTCGGGGGGCGGCGAGCCGGTGGCCACCGCGCAACTGGCCGCCGGTCACGACCTGTCGGTGTCCTACCTGAACAAGCTGCTGCAGCAGCTGGTCAAGGCCGGCCTGCTCGAGTCGGTCCCCGGGGCGCGGGGCGGCTTTCGCCTGGCCCGTCCCCTGGTGGCGATATCGGTGCTGGACGTGGTCCTTGCCATTGAGGGGGATGCGCCACTCTTCCGCTGTACCGAGATCCGTCAATGCGGCACCATCGGGGAGCGATGCCCCGATGGCAGCTTCGCCCAGCCGTGTGCGGTCAAGACCGCCATGGCGCGAGCCGAAGCGGCCTGGCGGCAGGCGCTGGCCGAGCAGAGCCTGGCTGACGTGCAGGCCGCGGCCGACGCACACGCTCCCACCGTGGCGGCGCATGTTCGCCAGGTGCTCGGGCGCGACTGATCCTTTTTCCCGCACGGCATGACCGCGCGATTTTTCCGGAGGTGAATCTGGATAAGAAATATCCAGTTTATTGATTGTCGGCCGGCGGAGCGAAAGCCGAGTGGACACCATGACACAGACAGCCATGCACACCGTACGGCTGTAGATCAAGAGAGAAACCTGCTCGGCGGGCGACATACTGCGCCACCGACCACAACCAACAGCTCAACCGGTGACGCACGGCATGCGATTCACCGACGTCAAGAAAGATGAACCCAGATGGATCTGAAACTCGAACTCATCGTGCTGCCGGTATCCGACGTCGATCGGGCCAAGGCCTTCTACGAGACGGCGGGATTCCGTCTGGATCTCGACAAGGCCGTCAGTGAGGACTGGCGCGCAGTGCACTTCACGCCGCCCGGCTCCGAGTGCTCGATCATATTCGGCAAGGGGATCACCTCCGCTGCTCCCGGCTCGGTCCAGGGCCTCTACCTCATCGTCTCTGACATCCAGGAGGCCTGTGCGGAGCTCGTCGGCCGCGGCATCGAGGTGAGCGGGATCTTCCACGACGCCGGAGGGCTCTTCTACCACGGCCACGATGCCGGAGAGATCACCCACCAGACCGGCGGCCAGGTGCGGGCAGCCGGCCCGCACCCCGCCCGCGCCGACTACGGCTCCTACGCCACCTTCAGCGACCCGGACGGCAATGGCTGGGTGCTCCAGGAGGTCAAGAAGCGGGCCCCCGGCCGCTGACCTTCGCGTTGCTACGCATAGATGGGCGATACGTTTCGTCTATGCGTAGCGAGTCTCCTCCTCTGTTGCCGATCTTCCGATCCGATCAACGGTGTGCCGGATCTCGTCACGGAACTCCTCATCTCCATGAATAGCCCGCCATCCTGACTCATGGCTGAGACGGCGATCGGTAGCGAGGGCCCGCTGCAGGATGGGTACGACGGACGCGGCGCGAGGACCGATCTTCCGCACGGCGGCCCGCCTCACCGGCAGCATCCGGCCCTCACCCAACGGCAGGACGATCTCCCGCAGAATGGGCACAACCAGATCTAGCTCGCCACTGATTGCCCACACGGCATGTGCGGCCCGGACCCGGGTCCAATCGTCGGTGCCGTCCAGCAGCTCCCGCACCGAGGGCAGCCGAGGCCCGGCCGCGGGCCCGAGATCAGCCAAGCGCTGCACGCCCGAACCCAGGCCACCGGTACGCGGGCCCGTCCCCAAGACGCCCAACGCCGGCTCGGGGTCCGCGCAGACCTTCCAAACCGCCCACGCCGCCGTTTCACGAACACTGGGAGCCGCCGGGGCATCCAGGGCCAGCCGCCGCAACCCCGCCTGGGCGGAGGCGGCCGCCGGCCCAGCGGCGGCCAGGGCTTCTGCCGCCCACTCGGCGGCATCACTGTCGAGCAGTTCGATGAGTTCCGGTACGACGCCGGCCGCCATCGGACCCCATGCGGTGATCGCCTGGCAGAGCGCCCGCCGCTCCCCCAGGGACGATGCGTCACGCAGTCGGGCCCGAACCACGGGCAGCAGATCCGCAGCGTACTGCGGCACCAGCGCGAGCACCTCGTGGATCCCCGGCAGCTCCACCCAGTAGAAGTCCGCGCCGTAATGGTTCGAGCTGTAGCCGACGATGGTCTCGGCCCGGGTGATGTGCTCGACCAGCGGAGCGACGCAACGGGGGTCTCCCAGCCGGGCCAACCCCCACACGGCGATGTCCCCCACGGTCCCAGGCAACCGCGCCGACAGCGATGACCGATCGGCCAGCGCCGCCGCCAGCGCATCGGCGTGAGCAGGGTTTCCCGCGACGGCCACCAGGTGTACGCCCACGGATCGGACGTCGTCATCAAGGTCGGCCATCCGTGTCACCAGCGCCGGCAGCAACCGGGACAGCGGGGAGCGCCAACGCATCAGTAGCCGGGCTGCGGCGTGGGCCGCACCGGCACGCCGATCGGCATGAGGGCGTCCAGCAGGCCGAGGCAGAGTGCAGTCCGCGACTCGACGTCGTCTCCCAAGGCGTCGTACAGTCAGCTCACCACGCTGCCGCGGCCCGCGCCCACCCACACGTCCGCTTCCCGCAGCCCTGCAAGCTCCTCTTCGCGCAACAGGTGGACGGCCGCGTCCAGCCGGTCTGCGACCGGTGGCGGAGAAAGGACCAGTGCGGCCAGCCGTACCTCGGCCAGCGGGTGCCGACGCGCCTCAGAGAACCAGGCCCGTATCAGCCCACCCCTTCCTCCTCGCAGTGAGAAGCGAGCCTCTCCGCCGCCATCATCAGGCTCACCAGAACGGCGACGTTGTCTTCCCTGGCCCAGCGATCACGCAGACACGGGACGAGCCGATCGCTGTCCTCTCCCCCGCCGGACAGCGGATAGGTGACCATCTCCCGCAGCTCCGGGTCCGGATCGTCCAGCAGCCCTGCCAGCGTCGGCAGGGCATCGCGCCACGCCGTCCCCCATCCTTCAGCAATCAGCTCCTCATCAC
Source organism: Nonomuraea turcica (assembly GCF_030718205.1). Taxonomy (GTDB): domain Bacteria; phylum Actinomycetota; class Actinomycetes; order Streptosporangiales; family Streptosporangiaceae; genus Nonomuraea. The sequence continues at coordinate 27,112 of NZ_JAUZQF010000042.1, read as the reverse complement.
ACGTATGGGCAGTCGAGGCGAGATCCCCCAGCAGCTCCAGCAATTCCACTGGTTCGCCAGCTTGAAAACAGCGTCATCCGCCTGCTGTGAATCCAGCACGTCCCCAACAGCTCGGGCACGTCCGCCGCGCTGCCGTAGTTGTGCTCCAGCGACTCCCACTCGATCTCGTACAGCCCGTCCAGCATGCCGAGAACCTACCGTCGATCCCGCGTGCATAGCGATCTACGGCCGGGTCGGGAGGGCAGACTCGAACTCGGCGTGGTCGGAGGTGACCGTCTGCCACCATGTGCCCGCAGACAGTGGGACCCGGCGACCGCAAAGGCAGGGGCGCGTGAACATAGAGGCGGAGATCCTCCCCTTGAGGCAGCGCAGGCAAGCGCTCGAACCCATCCAGGCACCGACATCATCATCACGGCTTTCGGCGCCGCCGTCGCCGTTACAGCAGACCAAGTGGTACGACGCCCTCCAAGACGACCTGAACCAGCTACGGCTCAAACTCGATCGCTTGCTGGACAAAGACGGCGCATAGGACCGCCATAAACCTCCCGCCGTGCCCGGGCTAGAACGTGGCCAGAATTGTCCGCCGATGTCCATGAACTGGCGGCGCGACTTGCCTGATTCACGGGTAAGCGGTGACCTCGATCGGTCAGACTGATGCCCTAATGGGACCCAAGAAAAGGCGATGGGGAGCGGCCCCTAAGGGCGACTCCCCTGCCTAAGTCCCACTGAGGATAGTCCCCGTTCGGCTCTATCCGCAAACAAACGCATCAGCCTGACGTACCTATGGAGGAAGTCCGTGGCGATCGCCATCCCCTCTGATGCCGACGCACTGGTTCGCGCCCGCGTCGGAGAGCTTCTCGAATCCTGGCAGCCCTGGCACCGGCGGCTGTGGGATCTCGGGACGGTCTTGGCGATGCGGGAGGCGGTCGAGGCAGCCGACTGGGTGGGACGCCATGTCCTCCATCCGAGGACCTTGGCGTGGTATGTCCGAGAGTCCCTGTTGCCCAGGCTCAGGACCGACAGCGCGATTGGGGACGGTGAGTTGCGGCGGGAGATCCACAGAGCATGCAGCGGCCCGATCAAGCCGGGAGCGCGGAGTCAGCGCACCATGTCGCTCCTCGCCGACCTCGTGGCTGACGGGTATCTGCGCCGATGGCGCGACTTGCTTGTGGCAGGAACGGTCCATGTCGAACGTGCCGCTCGGTGCATCGCGGCGCACATGCTCGACATGGGATTCCACCAGGACTATCTCTACAGCGAGATCAAGACGCGCCTCCGGGCGGCTGGAACTGCGGTCGACTTGATCGAGCTGTTCCTGGAACTCGAAGCTCGGGGCGATCGTGAGTACGAAGGAATGATCATCCTCCGGGACAAACTGCCGGCGGCACAGGTTGCGGAGAAGTCTTCTCATTGGCTGTCCCAGGAGGAAGTGAGTCGGCGGCTCAGCACGGACTTCCCAGACGTCGCGTCCATCCGTGCCAGCGGCGGCCTGCTGTTCCGCGTCCGTGCCCGGGATCACGTCGCGGCGCTCCATGAGATCACGGAACGTTTCGACCGCATCCGGAACCGGGTCCGATACCGGCGCGGGCAGACGTTCCTCGACGTCCACCCTCAGATCTTCCTGTCCGGTCTGGCCGAGCCTCAAGACTTCTACCGTGGCGACGCCGCGGTGACCGTACTCTCGCTGGAACGTGTCGGCCTGCTGTACGAACTCCCGGAGCTAGGCTCCGACGGCGCCCGGATCGACGACGCGCTGGAGTTGGCCGCCCCGCTGACCGAAAGCTCGCCGAGCACCGCGGTAGCGGGCGCGTGGGCCGCGCTGGAGTCGCTGCTCTTCTGCGACACGGACGACGCCGACCACGAGGAGGGCCGCGTGGTCTCCGCCGACCGGGCGGCCGCACTGGTGACCGCAGGATGGCCACGCGCCGAACTGACCGCACTGAGCCACACGCCCAAGATAAGGCAGGCGGATCCTCGGCTCCACCACGATCTGAACCTCATCGGCGACAACAACCGGGAACGTTCCAGACGCCTGGCCGAGTGGCTGGTGTCCCAACCCAGCCGCCCGGCATGCGACCTCACCACCGCGGCCGCCTTCGAGCGGACACGGGAACTGGTCACGGATCCGGTAAAGACCCTTCACCGGGTAAACGGCTATCTCCGGGGTACGTTCCGCCGCCTCTACCGACAGCGGAACATCGTCCTCCACGGAGGCTCCACTCGATCCGTCGCGCTGGCCGCCACCGTTCGGACCGCCGGCCCACTCGTCGGCGCCACACTGGATCGCCTCGCCCACGGCCATGCCATCACCGGGATCGCACCGCTCGACCTGGCCAGCCGCGCTGGCCTGTGCCTTCGCATGGCAGGCGACAAGGACGGCTGGCCTCTGCACGATCTCCTGGGTGCTTGAGCCTATTACGTCCAGCACTGCGGCCCTGGCCAGCATGCCGACCTCCTCGGCACGCTGCTGTGCCTCCTGCAGCCGATCGAGCCGACCGGATCGCAGCAGGTCGTTGGCTCCCAACTCCGACAGGGCACGAATGCGCCACACCGTCAGCCCCTGCCGGTCGGTGCAGCGTGGGTGGCTCTGTCTCATGCAATAGGCGCGGCAAGAAGATCGTCCGGCAACCTCCCGACGGCAAGTGAGCGAGTCATGCGGAGCTGAACAGCCCGTTATGTGACTCTTTGCGTGTCCTGATAGCTTCTTGACAGGTGTGCCGGGAAGCCTGGTCGGCAAGTGAGCGACCCGACCCCTCCCCTAGAGCGGAGTTTCATGCCCGGCACCACCGCCACACGCACTCCCCGCCTGTTCAACCGGAGTACGTGGCCAGAAGCGCGACGCATCGCCGACATCCTGCGCAAGGAGACCATCGGCGGGGCGCTGCTGCTGGCCGCCGCGCTCGCCGCACTGATCTGGGCCAACTCCCCGTGGGCGCAGACTTACCAGGACCTGCGGACGATCGAGGCCGGGCCCGCCGCGCTGCATCTGAACCTCGACCTGGCCACCTGGGCGGCGGACGGGCTGCTGGCCATCTTCTTCTTCGTGGCCGGCCTGGAGCTCAAACGGGAGTTCGTCGCCGGCGACCTGCGTGACCTGCGCCGGGCCGCGGTGCCGGTGGCCGCGGCGGTCGGCGGTGTGGTGGTGCCCGCACTGGTGTACCTGACGGTCGCCGGCGGATCGGGAGCCAAAGGCTGGGCGATCCCGACCGCCACCGACATCGCCTTCGCCCTGGCGGTGCTCGCGGTGATCGGCCGCTCCCTGCCGGACGCGCTGCGCACCTTCCTGCTGACCCTGGCGGTGGTGGACGACCTGATCGCCATCACCATCATCGCCACCTTCTACACCTCGCACCTGTCGATGCTCCCGCTGCTGGCAGCGATGGTGCCGCTGGCGGTCTTCGCTGTACTGGTGCGGCGCGGGGTGCGGGCGTGGTGGCTGCTGCTGCCGCTGGCGTTCGCCTGCTGGGCGCTGGTGCACGCCTCGGGGGTGCACGCCACCGTGGCCGGGGTGCTGCTGGCGCTGACCGTCCCCGTACTGTCCCGGACACCACCGGCCGGCACCCGCAATGGCACCCCGGATGGTCCGGGGCTGGCCGAGCACTTCGAGCACCGGTTCCGGCCGATCTCCGCCGGTGTGGCCGTACCTGTCTTCGCGTTCTTCTCCGCCGGAGTCGGCCTCGGCGGCCTCGACGGTCTGGCCGGCACGCTGAGTGACCCCGTGGCGATGGGGATCGTCGCAGGGCTGCTGGTCGGCAAGCCGGTCGGCATCCTCGCTGCCACCTGGCTGATGGCCCGCTTCACCCGCGCCACCCTGGACGAAGGGCTTGCCTGGATCGACATGGCCGGGCTGGCCGTTCTGGCCGGCATCGGGTTCACCGTGTCGTTGCTGATCGGAGAGCTGGCATTCGGTACGGGCGAGACCGACGCGCGGGTCAAGATCGCGGTCCTGGCCGGCTCCCTGGCCGCGGCCTTGCTGGCCACAGTGATCCTTCGGCTGCGTGCCCGCCTCTACCGGAGAATCCATCAGGCCGAGACCGCGGACTCCGACCACGACGGGATCCCCGACCTCTACCAGCAGCCCTAGTCTCCCTCCAGTCTTCGCTCGCCACGCCCCGTCCGGGGCGGCGTCGCCCTACAGCAGCTCCTGGAGATAATTCCGATCCCCGTCGAACCCGCGACGCGGGAGCGACCCGATGGCTCCCGCCCGGTCCGCACCCACCGTAACCTGCGCCTTTCACGGCGGCTCGAAGCCGTATCAGAGCGATGTCAGCTCCGTGTCGGGTCGCGGGGCCACGATTCTCGGCATGGATACAGCAATGCGGCCCCCGGCCGACACCCAGGGCGCCCAGCCGAAAGGCTTCGTCGCCAAGCTCCTCGCCGACCGTCACTCCGTCCCGTTCTCCATCGCACTGCACCTGGTGCCCGGCGCGGTCATCGTCGCCGTGTACGCGTTCCTCGCGGCCCCCCTGGTCCGGGCGATGGACTTCCCGATCTTCCTGGCCTGGGCCATCGCCCTCGCGGTTGTGCTCTTCCCGCTCCAGCTCTTCCTGCTGTGGCTGGGCAAGAAGCAGACCGGCCGCTTCACGATGAAGGGCGTCGTCCACTACCGCGACAAACCGGTCTCGCGCGGCAAGGTCTTCTGGCTCGGGACCGCGTGCCTCGTGTGGATGAGCGTGGTCTCGCTCTCACTGACCCCGCTGGACAACATCGTCTACGACTGGTTCTTCACCTGGGTGGACTACCAGGGCGCCGGCCCCGACGGCACCGCCTACCTCCAGGGCTACCCGCAGGAGCTCGTGCTCACCACGCTGCTCATCTGCGCGCCGTTCACCGGCTTCACCCTGCCCCTGCTCGAGGAGTACTACTTCCGCGGCTTCCTGCTGCCCCGCCTCCCGCAACTCGGCAAGTGGGCCCCGTTCTTCAACACCTTCTTCTTCTCGATGTACCACTTCTGGGCCCCATGGACAGTCCTGTCCAAGCTCGTCTTCCTCTACCCGGGCATCTGGCTCGCCTGGAAGAAGCAGGACATCCGCATCTCCATCGCCATGCACCCCGGCTCGGCGCTCCTGATCACCGTGGTCGGCGTCATCGCCCTCGCCTCCGGCGCCTACTCGATATAAGACCACCCGAAACGAGGGGCGCCGTCCGCCGGCCGAGGGCCGGACGCCTCGCTCCGGAGCGGACCGCAAGCGCGCCGGGCAGCTCGACCCCGGGCTGCCCGCGGCGCTGGATGCGCTGGTGAAGCCGGCCTCTCGGGGCGATCCGGAGTCGCCGCTGCGCTGGACGGCGTGGTCGTTGAACACGCTCGCCACCGAGTTGACCCGCCAGGGGCATCCGGTCAGTGACGACACCGTGCGGCGGCTGCTGATCGAGGCGGGGTACTCGTTGCAGGGCAACGCCGAGGTGCTGGAGGGCGTGGAAACCCTTAGCGGAGGCGGGGCGTGGCTGAATAGGCTGGCTGGATGGATCTTGACGAATTTGACGATGCCCCTGGACTCTTCGACTTCGACGCCGATGAGCTCGCCACGCTCCCGCCCGTGCGGTTCGCCGATCTGCATGAGCTGGCCGCGGACGCGCGTCAGAGCCCCTCGTTGACGCGGGCAGCCGAGTACGCCAGGGGCGCGGAGCAGCTCGGGTATGAGCCGGACGACCTCCCGCCCGACAACCGTGAGGAGAACCACGTGTTCTGGGTGGCTGCAAACGTAGGCTTCCTGGAGGTCGAAGAGGGGTTCTTCGCCAAGGAACTCGCCTTCGCCTGGCCTGAGGTCTCCGACGCGCAGGCGGTCGAGATGTGGGCGAAAGGCATGTACGGAGTAATCGTCGCCAACATCACGGACCAACTTGAGATCGATCTCCTCGACGAGCTCCTCGACCAGGACCCGGACGCTGAGGACGCTCTGCCCCCTTTCAACGACGCCTTCCATATGCTCGTCCCCGTGCTGCTGGTCGCGCTGCTCCGGGCACCAGGCAGTGTGCCTGTCAGTGAGCTGCGCCGAGTCGCCGTAGGCCGGACCGGGCAGTGGTCCTGGGATATGGTCGCGGCGCGGCAGGGCGACCCACTTGCCGCGATCCTGCAGGTCCTCACCGAATACGGTACCGCTGTAGTCGAGAATTACGCGGTGCGACTGACGCCGCTCGGGCTCTACGGCACGGTGTTCCACATGCAACAGGATGGTCACGCCGTCCCCGTCGCAGGCTGACGAGCCGCTACCCCCTGCTCGTCCAGGTGTAGGTGCTGGATCCATTGACGGAGACATTTGGGGAAGGGAAAGGTTGGTCTCTGGTCGACCTGGCTGTTCCGGCTACGGTGCTCATGCTGCGCCTATCCGGAAATTCTGCACGTAACGGGCAGTGAGATCGCGCCAGTAACGTCATTGATTTGTTACTTGGAACGTGTCAACGAAGTCGTCCCTAGAAGCGACATACTCACTATGCAGCCGCATTACCCCCAAGATCCTCAGCAGCCGGGATATCCGCCAGGGGAGTACCAGGCACATCCGGGATATGGCCAGCCCGGACCTGCTTCCGCCCCATACCCTCAGGGGCCGTATGGCGCGCAACCGCCCTATCACTCTGGCTCTCACACTCAGGGGATGCGTTCACACGCGGGCCAGACCCCCATGTACCCAGGTCTCCCCAGGCCTCTTCCTGCCAATAACAATTTCGCGGTTGCATCACTCATTCAAGGCGTCCTCGGTCTCCTCAATGCGTTCGTCATTCCGGGGCTGGGGTTTGTTCTTGGCGTTATGGCCTGCGTCTTTGGGGGACTCGGCATGAGTCGCGCGAACAAAGTGGGCAAGGGGCAAGGCATGGCGATCACCGGCATCGTTCTCGGCCCCATCGCGATCACCGTCAGCATCCTGGCGGGCATCGTCTGGGCGGGCATTAACAGCTAATTAGCTCCCGCCCAACTAGGCCCCCGGCTCGGGAATACCCCGAGTTCGGGGGTCTTCTTGCTGTAGGGCGTGCTGAAATCACGCCCCACGCTTACCAGGACGAGGCGATCGACCGGTTCCTGGAGCGCCCGCCTGGCCACCAGCGGCCGACCAATGTCCCTTTCGGATGAATCGTATTGTCGGTAGACCATCGAGACCCGATCCGGGGGCGCGGCAGCAGCGAAATGACCGGGCGGGCCATGGTGGACCGTCAGGCTCGTCACTGGGGTGGGATCCGCTGCAGGATCTCCCCCCTCGCGCCGATGACGACGAGCGTCCGCACGTCGGCTCCCGAGGGATACTCCACGGCCCACAGCCCGAGCCCCGCTCCGACACTTCGTGTGAGGTTCCCGGGAAGCTTCCCCCCGTCCTTTGTGACAGCCGTCACCCCGTGAACGTCGTGCTTGGCCACACCGAACCAGACGCCTATACCGCGAAGCTTGCCCTGCGTGCGGGCGAACTCGTTGGCGGCGAGTGGAGGAAATCCGGAGCAGGAGCTACCGTTCGGCCCGCTCTCGCAAAGGAAGAGCTCGTTCTTGCGGGGCGCGTCGCTCAGCCACATGACAAGCGGTGGCACGGAGGCGATCTTTCCCTTGGGGGGATACTTCTTCTTCAGTTCCGCGAATCCCTTGTAAGTGGGCCGTGGCGTGGCCGTGGCGGACGGCGCGGCGGGCACAGCGACGGCGACACCGTCCCTCTGCCCCGGCCACGGGCGAACCACCCAGGCCGCAACGACGGCCGCGACCGTCACCGCCGCCGTGATCCCGGCGACGGCCGCACGATGACGTCTGCGCATGGCGCGTCCTGCCGCAATGGCATGGTTCACGTCCACCGCGGTAGGCGGCTGCTCCTCGCGCGCCAGCGAGTCGAACACCTGCTTGACATCCATCAGCATTCCTCCGCACGTGCTAGACGGGATTCCGGCTCGCCGAGCATCGCGCGCAGAGTGGCGAGGCCGCGGGCGGTCTGGCTCTTGACGGTTCCGGTGGAGCAGCCCAGCACGTGGGCGGTCTGCTCCACGCTCAGATCGCAATGAAAGCGCAGTACGAGGGTGGCGCGCTGGCGCGGAGGGACGGCGGTGAGGGCCCGGTGGATGTCCATGGCCATGTCCCGGTCGCCGCTTTCGAGCGGCTGGTGGGATATCGCGGACGTCAGCCGTACCCGCGAAAACCAGCCTCTTCGCTGTTCGGCGAGGAAGACCCGGATCAGCATCACCCGTACGTAGGCGTCGAGGTCGTCGGCCGCCCGCGCCTGGCGCCATTTGACGTAGAGCCGTGTTATCGCTGTCTGTACCAGGTCATCCGCGCGGTGCCAGTCCTGGCACAACGGGTAGGCGATCTTCCGCAACCAGGACAGCCGGCCCCTCACATAGGCGGTGTACTCCTCATCAAGGCTCATGGGGCTCCCAGATAGATGGCTTCACACCAGAGGAGATGCCGCCAGCCCGGACGCGGGTTGCATAGAACGGGCCGAACTACGGAGTGTCCTCTCCAGATGATTCCGTACCACCAAGATCGGCATCGAAGGCGTGATCCGGCAACTAAACCTGAACACCGACACGAGCACCGACAACAACGCGCGAACTCCGACAGCTTCAACTGCAACCAACACCGAGCCCGGAATCTCGGGAAGTCCACCGGGTACCCCGGCACGAGCTCGACAACTACGGCATGCACCGCTCCATGCGGCTGAGGATCAGCACTACCTCCAGGGAGGCAGCCCTCACATCGGCTGAACCAGCGACAACAACAGTGTGAGCTTTGTGAACTCGTTCGTTCGCGAGTCGGACGAGCCGGGCCCTGACCGGCACCGGTAGCGCGAGGTTGCCGGCGTCGAAGAACGCGACATGCCCTCGGCATCCTGAAGCGTCGCGAGCCGAACGAGCAGTCGGTCGCGCTCTATCTCAGCGTTGTCGCAGGTAATGCCACAGATTCATGGCCCTGTCTAGCCATCAAACACGAAACGTACGTGGTACTCCGATGAGGAAATGCCCGTCGACTGGCGAGGGATGGCGATCTCCGGCCTGGAGTCCGCGACACTCCGCTCGGCCGTGGAGCTTGGGGCGGTGGCCTGCAAGATGACCTGCGCGACCAGCTGAGGCGCGTCGTTCATAGGCATATGGCTGCATCCGGGCAGCCACACCATCCGCATCAGGGGGATCATGGCTGCCGCACGCGCAGCCTGGCGCGCCGGCAGGACCCGGTCGGCTGTGCCCCAGGCAATGGTCACCGGCAGGTCGGGAATGTCCCCGACGAACAGGTCCCGTGCACGCCCGGCACGCATGGCGGCCTGGAACGCGACCGCCTGGCGTAGTGCCCGCAGCGCCGCCGCCACTGCCTCCGGCGCGGACTGGTCAGCGCGCATGTACAGGGTGCCGGTCAAGGCCGCCTGCCCCAGGATCGTCTGCGAGAGCCAAGCCGTGATCGGCTCCGGCAGGCGCGCGATCTGACGGGCCGCGTTCAGTACGGCAAAGGCATACCACCGCTCGGTGTGGCTCCAGAATCCGGCCGGGGCCACCGCGGTCACACTGCGGGCGAGACCTGCCTGGCCTAGCCGCAACGCGATCAGCCCGCCCAGGGAATGCCCGACCACATGCGGCCGCTCCAGCCCGAGCGCGGTGAACACCACGTCCAGCCCAGCCACCACGGTGGGCAGGTCGTGGGGCTGACCGTCGGGCAGATCGGGGGACTCACCAAAGCCCGGCAGATCTATCGTGATCACGTCGCGCTCGACCGTGAGCAACGGCACCACCGCGTCCCACGCCTGCCGGTTCGACCCGAGGCCGTGCAGCAAGACCACCGGCTCACCGGTTCCGCGCCGCTCGTACGCCACGGTCATCGGGGCCACACCCGGCGGGCGTACTTCCACACGAGACCCCGTAGCGGAGAGAACCGCAGGCGGAATGGTCCTGCCACGGTTGACCAGCGGTGCGGGCATCGCCAGCACCGCAGCTGGCAGGCCGCCCGCCCAGTCGCAGACCTTCCCGACGACCTGCGTCCCTGTCCGGAGCACATCGGCACCAAGACGGGTGATGGGGGTGAAAGCAGATGTCACTGAGGACAACGACAGGACGTTCAACATCGTGACAGGGCGTTCGCCCATCCCTCCCCACTTCGGTCATAGGGGCACCAAAGTTTCGGTAACGTTAACGGTCCACACGAGTCATGGCATAGCGACAGACCGAAATTTTTACTTTTGGGTCGGAGCGTCGTCGGTCAAATTTCTGCCACGCCCGGCCCTGGAGGCCGGCCGTGTCACCGTCAGGCGCGAGGACACAGGACCGGGGGCAACGCATCTTTTGCATGCTGTTACGCAGCAGCCCGCATCGCATGGGCGCCGCCGAGTGGAAAGGGGCACAGCGCAGCGTCGGCTGCTGGTGCATGCATCGGCCGGCGGCAGCGCAGCAAGCGACCATAAACGGGCTCAACAGCCCGAGTGACCGCTCTGGCTCGGTAGTTTCATCGCGGCACGTGACGAACGAGCCGGAACGGTGCTGACGGTTGGTGGATCAGCGGCGTCCCGCTCGATTCAGTGCGTCCTCGGCCTGGGTGGCCATCGCGGTGACCAGGTCCTCCGCCGAGGGCAGGTCGATGATGAGGTCGACGGCCTCGCCCGCCCAAACCGGCAGCGGGGGGATCGCGCCGCGTGCCACGTCCTCCTGGTAGTCCTGAAGGGCTTGAGGATCGGCCGCGAGCTCGGCCTCCCGGCTGCGCCAACGGTCGAGGTAGGGGTGGCCGAGCGTGCGGGCAGGATACTTCGACGGCCACTTGGAGCCTCGTGCGATGTCCAGCACGGTGCTCCGCTCGGTGTCCTGACCCCGCCCCTCGAGGATCGCCTTGGTGATCGAGGGATGGGCCAGGGCCTCGGTGGTGGCCTGGAAGCGGGTGCCGATGAGCGTTCCGGCAGCACCCAGCACGAGAGCCGCCGCCACACCGCGCCCATCGGCGATCCCGCCCGCTGCCAGCACCGGCACCGGAGCTACGAGATCCACCACCGCGGGCACGAACGGCAAGGTGGACCGCCCGCGCGCGGCTCCATGCCCGCCGCTCTCGGTTCCCTGAGCCACGATCACATCGGCGCCCAGGTCCACGGCCCGCTTGGCCTCCTCCAGATCGGTGACCTGGAGGATCAATAGAGCCCCTGCCCGGCGGACATGCTCCGCGTATGGGCTCGGATCGCCGAAGGACAGCATCACAGCGCTGGGGCCGTAGCTCAGCGCCAGCTCCACCGCAGCGAGATCGATGCCCCAGGTCAGGAATCCGACGCCCCACGGCCCTTCGGTGCCCGCGACGATCGGGACCTCACGTGCCAGCCATTCCGGGTCCCCGTACGCGCCGCCCAGAATCCCGAACCCGCCACCGCGAGAGACGGCTGCGGCCAGCGCGCCACCGGCTGACCCACCCATCGGCGCCAGCGCGATCGGGTACCGCACGCCGAGCATCTCCGTGAACACCGTCGACAACGTCATGTCCACATCGTGCCGTCTCGTCCGACAGGCAGGATCACAAACACAGCAACTGCCCTCCGCGGACCGGACCCGCCACGGCCGGCGACCGGCTCGTCACAGGCTCTCGGCGACGCGACCGCGGGCACGCTGGCCATTGCGACCTTCGCGGGCAGATAGCGCCCACCAAGTGGCCGCTGATCACTGCCCGGACAGCCTTCGAACGAGCTCCCTTGCCAACCACGTACTGCGGCCCGACCGGATTCCTGAGCCGAATCGGCATCTCACAACCTTGATCACCGTCAGGGCATATCAGCCATACGAGGAGGAGAGCCGGAGTGCGCCGATGCTCACGCCTGTCCCCGAGTTCCCATCCATCGATCCGGCCACGATGGTCGCAGGCGCGGCGGCGTTCAGCGTGGAATCACCCAGCCCGGCGCCCAGGCCCCGGCGGCCGCGTGGCCGGGGGATGTGGCGGCGAGGTGGGCGCGGAGGGTGGCCAGCGCCGGGTGGGGGTTGTCGCGGTGCCACAAGAGGGAGTGCGGGTAGACGGGCGTGGGGTCGGTGACCGGGATGCGGCGCAGGCCGTGGCCGGCGGGCCAGACGAGGCGGGTCTGCTCGCCCATGAAAGTGGCCAGGGCCGGGGTGTCGGCGATGGTGTCGAGGAGCGCGTCGGAGCCGAAGTTGGGGCCGGTCGCCTCGATGGTGAGGCCGAACTCGGCGACGAGGTCGTCGTAGTAGGCAGCCCACTCGGTACCGGGGACGATGCCGGGCATCCAGATCCGGTGCCCGGCGAGCTGGGTCAGGGTCACCGACCGGGCGGACGCCAGCGCGTGGGCAGGGCCGGTGAGGAGTTGGAGCGGCTCGTCGAGCACGCGGACGGACTCGATGTCGTCGGGAAGGGGCCGGCCGGGCACGGCGACGGCGCGGAAGGAGGCGTCGATCACACCGGACCGAATGGCGGCGACGGCCTTCTCGATATCGAACAGCATCACCACGTCGAGCTCAATCTCGGGGTGCGCGCGGTGGAAGCCGCGCATCAGGCCCGACGCCGCGCTGCGCGAGGCGATCACGTCGACGCGCAGCGGACGGCTGCCGGCGCGCACGGACGCGACCGCACGCTCGGCGACGCGCAGCAGCTCGCGGGCGTGGGGCAGGAACGCCTGCCCATCAATGGTGAGCTCGGCGCCGCGCGCGGTGCGGGTGAACAGCCGCACGCCGAGGTTGCGCTCCAGCACGGCGATGCGCTTGGAGACGGCCTGCTGGGTGACCGCCAGCTCGGCGGCGGCCTCCTGAAACTGCCCCGCGTCGGCGGCGGCGACGAAGGTCCGGACGGTGTCGAAGTCCATGCCCATACCTTATGGACACAACCGTTCGTTGTGGCCGAGGGCCTTGTAGTTGTTTGATCCCCGGGTATGGCGCGCGCTTTGATGCTTTCCGATCGCGGATCGGTTGTGCGGGTGGATAGTGAGGGGCGTCGGGCATGAGGAGCGGGCACCGGCTGGGGCGGCAGTTCGGATGGCTCTGGGGGGCGTACGGGACCAGCGCGCTCGGTACGTGGCTGGCCTTCGGCGCGTTCCCACTGATCGCCATCCAGGTGTTGCACGCCGGACCGGCCGAGGTCGCCACGCTCTCCTGCGTGGGGGCTGTGGTGGGCGCGGCCGTGGCGGTGCCGCTCGGCCCGTGGGTGGAGTTCCGCCGCAAGCGGCCGGTGCTGATCGCGATGGACCTGGTGCGGTTCGCGGCGCTGCTGACGATCCCCATCGCGTTCGCGCTCGGCGTGCTCACCTTCCTTCAGCTCCTGCTGGTCTCGGTCGTCGTCGCGGCGGCCGACATCACCTTCCGCGCCGCCTCCGGCGCGTACCTGAAGACGTTGCTGCAGGCCGAGGACCTGCTGGTCGCCAACGCCCGATTCGAGTCCACGGCCTGGACGACCACGATCATCGGACCACCGCTGGGCGGCGCGGCGATCGGGCTCCTCGGTCCGGTGGCGACGGTGGTGGCCGACGCGGTCAGCTACCTGCTCTCGGCCTTGGGCATCGGCGCGATGGGCGGGCACGAGCCGCGGCCCCAGCGCCGAGAGGCGGCGCGCATGCGGGCCGGGGACCTGCTCGACGGTTGGCGGTACATCCTCGCCGACGCGACGCTGCGCCGGCTGTTGTTCAACACCGCCCTTTTCAACGGCCTGGTGATGGCCACCGGGCCGCTGCTGGCCGTCCTGATGCTCGGCCAACTGGGGTTCGCGCCGTGGCAGTACGGCCTCGCCTTTGCCGCGCCCGCGATCGGTGGGCTGATCGGTGCGCGGCTGGCCCGCCCCCTCGTCACTTGGTTCGGGCAGCACCAGGTCCTCATCGTGGCCGGGGCGCTGCGCGCGCTCTGGTCGGTCGGCCTGGCCTTCCTGGGGCCGGGCACCGGAGGGCTGCTGCTGGTGATGGGCGTCGAGCTTGGGCTCATCTTCTGCTGCGGGGTCTTCAACCCCGTCTGCGCGACTCACCGCCTCGAGCGCACCGCGACCGGCCGGGTCGCCCGCATGCTGTCTGCCTGGGCGGTGACGACCAAGGCCTCGACCGCGCTCCTGACGGCCGTCTGGGGCGTGCTGGGCGGCCTGCTCGGCCCGCGTACGGCCATCGGCCTGGCCGGCGTGCTCCTGCTGGCGACTCCGCTGCTGCTCCCCCGCCGCGCAGCGCCGCCCCTCGCCGAACCGGAGCCGGCACCGAGCCGCGCCTGACGGGGGATGCGACGACATCCTGTCGGCTTCAGCAGCCGATGGCCGCCACGCCTGCGACAGAAGTGGCAAATGTGGCTATTTGTTAGGCATTCGAGATCAACTCCGAGAAGACGGCGTTGCCTGACGGGAGTCCAAGGAAGTGGGGGTCCAAGCAACACAAACGGGGTGAATTCTCATGGTCGAAAGACTGCTCAACGTCAGGGAGGCCGGCTGGCCTCGGATCTTCGTTCCCATCGGAGTGTTCCTCGCGGCGTTCGGCGTGTGCAACTTCGCCGAACTGCCGCTCGGCTGGAAAGATCGTGTTCCCCAGATCACCCGCTACCTGGAAGCCACCGTCGGCCTGGGGGCCGAATGGGTGCCCGCGGCCCTGTGGACGGCCAAAACCGTCGAGCTCGCGCTCGGCGTCATCGCCGTCATCGCGCTGACCAGACGGCACGTCGGTCTGCTGGCTACCTCGGTCCTCGGGTGGATGGCCTGGTTCATAGGCTTCGCGGTCCTCGATGTCTGGGCCGCGGACAGGGCCGAGCTTCAGGAACACACGGTGTACTTCGTGATGTTCACGGTCCTGCTGGTGAGCATCCTCGTGGTCAGTGCGGCCCGGCAGGCATTACAGCGGCTGGAGGGCTACGCTTCCACGCGGGCTGACGCGTAGGTGGCAGGGTGCGGTACGGCCTGCACTCGGTGGGGCAGGCCGTCCGCGCCGTGCTCGGCCGGGCCAGACCGGCACGGGGGCAGTTGCCGTCGTGGAGATTCGCCCACCTCCCGGGCGATGAACCGTATGGTCCAGAGTCACAGCGCCTCAGGGTAGAGCCGGCACGGCAGGCTGGGAGTTGGTCCAGCCGACCTCGACCAGCGTCTCGTTGAACGACTTCTGCGCGAACGCCTTGCCGTTGAGCATGACCGTCTGGTCCTGCGACAGCAACACCATCCTGCCGGTGTCGACGATCAGCCTCAGCTGGACGGAGGTCGCCTTCTCTCCCGTCCCGTTCGATCTGTCGATCACGACGACGGCGCCAGATCTGCCCAGGTTGTCCTTCGCATTGCCGTCGGCGCGGACGCCCGGCATTGTCAGCAGAGCCTGGTAGGCCGCCGCGCGGACCTCCTTCGGAGCGGGAAGGGCGTGCAGGAGCTGAGGCAGGGTCGACGTGAGCCACCCGGGGATGGAAATGTCCTGGAGCCGGCTCACCTGGCCCGCCTTCGTGAGCCAGTCCTTCAGACGGTTCGGGTCGGCGGGCAGGCGCTGAACCTCGTCGTACGTCAGCCACTGCCCGGCGAGCAGGAACTGGTTCCGTTCCCGCACGGGGACCATGCGACCTTTGGAGGGCTCGGTGGACAACTTCACGGTCTTGCCGTCGATCGATTCGCTCCACTTAGAGGGGGAGCCGTCACGCTGCCACGCCTTCTTGTCCGCCGCGGTCGCCGGCTGCGTCCCCAGTTCCCGGTATCCGAACCACCTCCTGCCGTCGGGGGCGCTCCACGATTCCGAGATCCGCCGCTGGACCAGCGAATAGGGGTCCGACTTGGTGCCGAACCGCCAGGGGTGGGTGGAGGTCATCAGTGCCCTGGTGTGCCAGTACGCGCCCTCCGGGGGAGCGGCAGCAGCCGGTGCGCTCAGGACGGTGGCGCCCACGGCCAGGCCGACGCCGAGAGCGATCAGCCGCCTGGCCGGCGCGGTCGCGAACCTCATCAGTTTGCTCCATGGATTCGAAGTCACGACTATCCATACGCCTGGGGCTGCCCTAACGGTTGCCCACGAAAGGGTTCGCGTCAGCGGGCAACCGTCGCGGAAGGCCGAAGCGTATTAGGAGGCGTGACATCGGACAGACAGCCGTGAGCGGCGCGGAGCATGACTTCGGCGCCTTTGTGGCCGCACGTGCCACGAGCCTGCTGCGGGTCGCCTATCTCGCCTGTGGCGACGAGACGGAGGCCGAGGACCTGCTGCAGACGGCGCTCGAGCGTACTTACAGGAACTGGGACCGGGTCCGCCACGACAGCCCGGAGCCCTACGTGCGCCGCGTCATCATCAACGCCGCCATCAGCCGCGCCCGCCGCCGGGCGATCCTCAGCATCATTCCCATGCACAGCCCGCCAGAGACGTCGGCCCGCGCCGGCGACCCCGACCTGGTCCATGTGCTCATGGACGCGCTGCGCGCCCTGCCGCCCCGGCAGCGCGCGGTGATCGTCCTGCGGTACTGGGAGGACCTGAGCGAGACGCAGACCGCCGAGGTGCTCGGATGCGCGCTCGGCACGGTCAAGAGCCAGGCGTCGAAGGCCCTGGTCAAGCTCCGCTCGGCGCTCGGCAGGGAAACAGTGGAAGGAGTGATCAAGAATGCCCACGCTTGAGGACGAGATCCGCCGGCTCATGGCGGACGAGACCGCGAGGCTGCAGGCCGCGCCCGACCTGCTGACGCGGGTGGTGCACTCCCACCGGAACAGGAGGAGAAGGGCCAAGGCCGCGGCGGTGGCCGCGTCCGTGGCCGTGGTCGTCGCGCCCGTCGCCTACCTGACCGCCGGTTCAGTGGCCACGAGCGGCGAGCAGGCCACGATCTCCGCAGTACCGGAACCGCCTGCCATCGACGACACCCCGCCCGTGCGGTCCGAACCGCCGGACCTCGGGAACCTGGGCGACGGGAAGGAGTTCGGGCACGTCAAGGTGGGATATCTGCCTGAGCGGCTGCAGTGGTCCGAATGGTCGGTGGACTTCGGCGACAGGTACTCGACGGCGTACAACTACAAGGGCGACGACAAAGGCTCCTATCGAGTCCAGATCTACATGTATGAGGAGGCGGCCGTCCAGGAGGTCGACGACCGGATCCGGGGATATCGCGAGGAGGGGGAGGGCGAGGAGGTGGCCATCGGCGACCGGAGCGGCTACCTGGTCGTGCAGGACGTCGGTGAGGACGGCATGAAGGGCACCCCGACCCTCTTCCTCAGAATGGGCGACAGGCAGTGGGCCGAGATCATGGTCAGCCCCATGTATGTCAAGGAGTTCTCTGGCATCGAGGCCGTCACGGCCGAGCTGAAGAAGATCGCGGAAGGGCTTACGTCCACCCGGTGATGCCGAGTGGCCGCTCTCGTGACGGATGCCTCGCGCAGGCGAACCTCGGCGTACCGTCAGGGGGCCGGGGTTCGGGGGCGGTTCCACCAGAGGGAGAGGGACAGGGCCGCGGTGATGAGGATGGCGCCGCCGGCGGCGAAGGCGGCGGCTGTGTCGACCCGTTGGCGGATGACGGTGAAGCTGCCGGGGAGGGCGTCGAGGGCGCTTTGGAGCTGGTCGGCGTTCTCAGCCCGGTGGTAGGAGCCGCCGGTGGTCTGGGCGATCTGCTTGAGGGCGGGCTCGTCGATCATGCGGATATTGCGGCCGCCCCTGTCGAATCCGCCGCGGCCGCCGCCCCAGCCGCCGAAGCCGCCGTCGAATTGGGAGTTGCCGCAGACCATCGGGGCCGGGCTCGTGGTGCCGAAGCCGATGGGAAAGACGCGCACGCGGCGCAGGGCCGCCTCCTGGGCGGCGGTCTGGGGGTCGACGCCCTGGGTGTTGGCGCCGTCGGTGAGCACGATGATCGCGGCACCGGCGTACCCTTCGCCACTGCTGGTGGGTTTCGCGCCGGTGGGCGCGACCGACGGGTCGACGTCCGCGATCGCGTCGATCGAGGTGAGTATGGCCTGCCCGATCGCGGTGCCGCGGTACGTGGTGAGGTTGTCCAGCGCCGCGATCAGCGCGTCGGTGTCGTCGGTGGGAGGGACGAGCAGGCCTGCGTTGCCCGCGAAGGTGACCAGGCCGATGCGCGGCCCGCCGCGCTGCGACTCGATGAAGTCCGTGGCGGCCTTCGTCGCGGCGGTGATGCGGTTGGGGTCGACGTCCGTGGAGCACATGGAGCCGGAGGTGTCGAGCGCGAGCAGGATCGTCGCCGACGTCTGCGGCACCGGTACTGACGCCTGTGGCCGCGCGGCGCCGACCGCGAGCAGCGCGAGCCCGGCTACGAACAGCGCCGCGGGGATCTTCCGCGTCCAGCGCGTACGGCCGGGCAGGGCGCTGCGTACGAGCGCGATCGAGGTGACGCGCACGGCGGCCCGCCGGCGGCGGCGTCGCGCCCACCAGCGGATGGCGAAGATCAGCGGGATGATCAGGACGGTCAGCAGCGCCCACGGCCATGAGAACGACATTCAGATCACCCGTCCAGACCGAAGCACGGTGAGCGCCGCTCCCCCGGTGAGCAACGCGAGGGCGAGCCAGATCAGCCCGCCGGCGAGGGGCAGCGGCTCGTCGGAGACGGTGAGCCGCAGGTCGATCGTGTCGGCGATCCCGTTGAGCCGTGCGGCGTCGGAGGCGGGATGGTACGCGCCGCCGGTGGTCTCCGCGATCACGGTGAGGGTGTCCTCCTCGAGCGAGGTCTGCAGGTGGAAGCCGTCGACCTGCACCGTCGCCCCGGCCGTGGTGCCGACGCCGACGGTGTGAATGTGGACGCCTGCCTGCTGGGCCACGGTGGCGGCACGTTCGACGTCGGGGCCCCGGTTCTGCCCGTCGGAGAACATCACGATCGTCGCCGACGGCCAGTAGCCGATGTCGGGTGCGGTGCCGTCGCGACCGATGGCCACCTGCTTGCCGATGATCGCCGACAGCGAGCCCGTGATGGCCGTTTCCAGCGAGGTGCCGCCGGCGATCTTCAGCCGGTCGATGGCCTTGAGCGCGATGGAGTGGTCGGCGTCGGGCCGTGCGGTGGTGAGCGCGCCGCGTTCGAACGCGACGACTCCGATGTCGACGCTGTCAGGCTGCGCCGCCACGAACGCGCGGGCGGCCCGCTGCGCGGCCGCCAGCCGGGTGGGCGCTACGTCGTCGGCGCCCATGCTGTTGGAGACGTCGATGGCGAGGATGACGGTGCCCTCCGTCCGCGGGACCGGCACCATGGCCGTCGGGCCGGCGGTGGCGATCCCGAGTATGCCGACGCCGGCGATCGTCAGTCCGACTCCGAGGTACGCCCGGCGCCCGCCCGGCACCATGACGCCGGCCGCGGCGAGCGCTGCCGTCCGGCGGCGCGCCGAGACGACGGCCGCCCAGGCGAGCGCCGCCGTGACGAGCAGTCCGACGGCCAGCAGCAGCGGGGAGGACAAGGTCATGAGGCCTCCCATGAGATGAGCTCGCTCACGGCGACCGGTCCCGGGTTCGGGCGACGACCTCGACGAGCGCCTCGTCCAGGTCGCGGTCGGTGTCGATGCGGTGGACGGGCACCCCGGCCCGGCGCATGCCCGCCGTGAGCCGGGCGTCGCGGGCGTCGACGGCCTCGCGGAAGCGGACCCGCAACAACGGGTCGGCGGAGTCGACGACGAGCTGCTCGCCGGTCTCGGCGTCCTCGACCACGATCAGCCCGGCTTCGGGCAGCACGTCGTCGGCGGTGTCCACGATCCGCAGGACGACGACCTCGTGCCGCCGGGCCAGGCGCTGAAGCGAGCGCTCCCAGTCGCCGTCGCCGATGAAGTCCGACAGCACGACGATGAGCGCGCGGCGGCGCGCCAGCCGTCCGGCCGCATCGAGCATCTCCGCCAGGTCGGTGGTGGCACCACCGTGCGCCGCGGAGCTGCGTTCCAGCTCGGCGCCGATCCGCAGCGCGTGCCGCCGGGAGGTGCCGGGCGGCACGACGCGCAGCATCCCGGTGTCGAACAGCAGGGCGCCGACGCGGTTGCCGCCCCGGCCGAACAGCCGGGCGAGGACGAGCGCGAGCTCGGCGAGCACGTCGTGCTTGCCGCGCCCCGGCCGGCCGGCCGCCATCGACGCCGACCGGTCGAGCACGAGCCACACGGTCAGCTCGCGGTCCTCGGTGAACACGCGCAGGTGCGGCTCGTCCAGCCGTGCGGTCACGTTCCAGTCGATGTGGCGGGCGTCGTCGCCGTCGACGTACGCGCGCAACCCGGTGAAGTCGATCCCGGAGCCGCGGTGCGCGGTGCGGTGGGCGCCCTGGAGCCGGCCGTCGAGCCTGCGGACGACCTTCCACTCCAGGCGGAGCAGGAGCCTCTCGGGGGCGGTGGCCATGGCTCAGCGGTTCTGCAGGACGACGTCGGGCGCCCGGACAGCGCCGAGCACCCTGGTGATGATCGTGTCGGCGTCGACGTCGTCCGCGAGGGCCTCGTACGACAGCACGAGGCGGTGGCGCAGCACGTCGAGCGCGAGCTCGGACAGGTCGTGCGGCAGGACGTAGTCGCGGCCGCGCAGGAACGCCAGCGCCCGGGCGCCCGTGACGAGCGCGATGGACGCCCGCGGGCTCGCCCCGTAGGTGACATACCGTTCCAGCTCGCCGAGCCCGGCCGTCGCGGGGGAACGCGTCACGGCGACCAGCCGCACCGCGTAGTCGACGATGGCCGGGTCGACGTACACCTCCTGAGCGCGGGCCCGCATCGCGATCAGCTCCGCGGCCGTCACCATCGGCTGCGGCGACTCCGGCGGACGCAGCGCCCGGTCGACGATCGCCTGCTCTTCGGCCTGCGTCGGATAGTCGACGACCACCTTCATCATGAAACGGTCGACCTGCGCTTCGGGCAGCGGGTAGGTGCCCTCCGACTCGATCGGGTTCTCCGTCGCCATGACGAGGAACGGCTCGGGCACCCGGAACGTCTCACGGCCGATCGTCACCTGATGCTCCTGCATCACTTCCAGCAGGGCGCTCTGCACCTTGGCGGGAGCGCGGTTGATCTCGTCGGCCAGCAGCAGGTTCGCGAACACCGGGCCGAGCTCGGTTTTGAACTCGCCGGAGTGCTGGTGGTAGACCCGCGTGCCCACGAGGTCGGCGGGCACCAGGTCGGGGGTGAACTGGACGCGCTGGAAGCTCCCGGCGATCGCGGCGGCCAGCGACCGCACCGCGAGCGTCTTGGCCAGGCCCGGCACGCCCTCGACGAGCAGGTGGCCGTCGGCGATCAGTGCGACGGCCATGCGCTCCAGCAGGACGTCCTGCCCGACGATCGTGCGTTTGACCTCGAACAGCACATGTTCGAGCGGATGAGCCGACTCGGGGGACTTGGTCGAGGTCATATGGTGTTCCTTCTCGTCGGTCAAATCAGGGGCCCGTCGCCCGGCGGGCCGTCGCCTTCGCTGCCACCCAGGGCCACGCCGATCGGCACCGCGAACGCGATGCCGGCGAACGCCTCGTCGCCTCCCGGGTCGGCGATCGAGACGACGATCCCGATGACCAGGCCGCGAGCGTCCAGGAGGGGACCGCCGGAGCTGCCCGGGTTGACGGAGGCGTCGAACTGAATGAGCCCGCTCAGGTCACCGTCCTCGGCGCTCCGGTTCAGGCCCGACACAACACCGGTGGAGACGCTGTACGTCAGGCCCAGCGGATTGCCGATCGCCACCACGGGCGCACCCACGGCCACCGCGCCGCCGAGCGTCGCCGGGACGACGATCTCGGGCAGCTCCGCGGGCTTGAGGGTCGCGACGTCACGCTTGGGATTCGCCGACACGACAACGGCCTTCGTCTTGGTGCCGTCAGCGAACGTCACGGTGACGTCCTTGGTGCCTTTGACGACGTGGTGTGCCGTCAGAATCGTCCCGTCGTCAGCCGCGATCACCCCGGTGCCGAGCGACTTCCCGGCCTGGATGACCGCCACCGACGGCCCGGCCCTCTTGAAGACCTCGGACACCGCGAGCGTCGCACTGGGCGTCGGCGTCGCGCTCGGCCGGGGCGCGGCCGCTTCGCCGTTCCCACCGCTGCTTCCCAGCCAGTACGCCAGCACCGCCACGACGACAAGTGCGCCACCCCCGACGACGAACCGCCGAGCCCTCCCGGCCACGGCTCCCTGAGCCTCGGCCGCACCAGCGTCCTGCGGCACGCGCTCCATCGCCCCATCGTCATAAACCTCAGCGAAAACTGCCATAAAGCCCGTCTAAGAACTCCATGAGAACGGGTCTTACTCAGTCCAACGCGTGCAGCACGGAGACGAGGACGGCGGCGCCATCAGCCGGTGGAGCAGCCCATTCCCGGCGCGCCGCGTTCGATCAGGGACGCGGCAGTTGTCGCTGGTGCCAGCGCTGCAGCAGCGATGGCAGCTCGTCCAGCAGGAACTGGTAGAAGTCCCGCATCCGCGCCAGCCGCTGGTGGGCCGGATCGCCCGGCTCGGTGGTCGCGATACCGGTGTCTGCGGCTTGCAACATGACCTGGACGACGGTGTTCTGCGTGGAAAACAGCCGAGGCCAGGCGTCGTCGCGCAGCCGATAGTGCTCACGCCGGCTGCCGGGAGCGGGCAGGCGTTCGATCAGCCCGACTGACAGCAGCGTCCTGACCGCGCCGGAGACCGAGCCCGCGCTCACGCCGAGCCGCTCGGCGATCTGGCCCATGGTGACCGTCTCGGTGTCGGTGAACAGGAACACCGCGAGCGTCCGCGCGGACATGCGCTGCATCCCGCCCTCGGTCAGCGCCAGGGCCAGCCGTTCGGCCGCCAGCCACTGCTCCTGCCTGTCGCTCACCCGCCACCTCCATGCAGCAGGATAGCGAATCGTTGTGAGTCTTCAGAAATTTCCGAAATTTCGATATATTGGAGGGAATCGGCCTGTGGCGGGTCGACGGTGTGCCGGGAAGCCTGGTCGGCGAGCAAGATCCACGAAATGTCGATGAGCAGGTGCGGCCGCCGGCCCGCCCGCAGACAGGAAACGCCGATGAAGGTCCTCATCCTCACCCACGGCACCCGCGGCGACGTGCAACCCTACGCCGCGCTTGCCCACGCCCTGCGCCAGGCCGGACACGAGGCGGTGCTGGGTGCCCCGGCCGCGTCCGCGTCCCTGGCCGAACCGTACGGCCTGCCGTTCGCGGCGCTGGACGACGGCCCGAACCGGCTCATCGACGACCCAGACATTCGGGAGGCGATCGAGACCAACTACCGGGGCCTGCGCGGCAAGAAGATCGCGCTCACCGTCATCAAACGGACCAAGCCGCTGATGGCCCAGGTGCTGGCCGACATGGCCGCCGCAGCCGACGGCGGCGCGGATGTGATCGTGCACCCGCCCGGCTTTCCCTGCCATCACATCGCCGAGCGCCTGGGCGTGCCCGCCGTGCCGGCCGCGATGCAGCCGGTGTGGGTGCCGACCGGCACGTTCCCCAACCCGATGCTGGCCGGCGTCACGGTACCCCGGGCGCTGAACCGGGCCTCGTACCTGCCCACCAGGCTGCTGTTGCGGGCCTCCATCGCCGGCGTCGCCGACCGGTTCCGGCGCGAGACCTTGCACCTGCCCCGGCGGCGGGGACGGCACGACGTGCTGCGCGCCCCTGACGGCAGCCCGGTCACCGTGCTGCAGGCCTTCAGCACGCACGTGCTGCCGCGAGGGCTCGACTATCCGTCCTGGGTGCCCACCACCGGGTTCTGGTACCTGCCCGCCGCCCCGGGGTGGACGCCGCCGGCGGAGTTGAGCGCCTTCCTTCAGGCCGGAGAGCCGCCGGTCTGCATCGGCTTCGGCAGCATGGCGGGCACCGACCCGCGCCGCGTCGGCCGGATCGTCGCCGAGGCCGTCAAGCTGGCCGAGGTCCGCGCGGTCCTGGTCTCCGGCTGGGGCGGCATCCACCTCGACGACCTGCCCGACACCATGCTCCTGCTGGACCAGGCGCCCCATGACTGGCTGTTCCCACGCATGGCCGCGATCGTGCACCACGGCGGCAGCGGCACCACCGGCGCCGCCCTGGCCGCCGGACGCCCACAGGTGATCTGCCCGTTCGTCGCCGACCAGCCGTTCTGGGCCTCGCGGATGCACGCGGCGGGCATCGCCCCGGCACCCCAACCGCAGCGCAGGCTCACCCCGCACAGCCTGGCCGCCGCCATCACGGCCGCCGCCACCGACCAGGGCATGGCCGAACGCGCCGACAACCTCGGCGCACGGATCCGCGCCGAGAACGGCGTCCACACCGCAGTCAGAATCCTGGAGACCCTCGCATGACCACCGACCGCGTGAACGCCGACCTCGCCGAACTGTTCACCACCCCCGACCGCGACGCCTTCCTGGCCGGCCTCGCCGAGCACGGCCCCGTCACCCGGGGCCACTACCTGGACGGCACGCCGATCTGGCTGGTCACCGGATACGAGGAGAGCCTCGCCGTGCTGACCGACCCCCGGCTCAGCAGCGACATGGCCCGCCAGACCAAGCTGAACGTGGCGGCCATCGCCGGGATACCCGAGGACGTGCGGCCGTACCTGACGCGCACCATGGGCGCCTACGACCCGCCGGACCACACGCGGCTGCGCAGGCTCGTCTCGCGCGAGTTCACCGCCCGCCGGGTGGAGCGGCTCCGCCCGCGCATCCAGCAGATCGTCGACGAGCTCATCGACGGCTTCACCAGGCACGACTTCACCAGGCACGACTTCAGCGGGCACGACTTCACCGGGCACGACGAGATCGACCTGATCGAACGTTTCGCCTACCCGCTGCCCGTCCAGGTCATCTGCGAGCTTCTCGGCGTGCCCCAGGCCGACCGTGGCACCTGGCGCGTCTGGGGCGAGGCCATGACCGCCGGCGACCTGGAGGCGATGGCGGCAGGCGCCAGGGCCCTGGTGGCGTACATGTCCGAGCTGATCGAGGCCAAGCGCGGCGACGGCGGCGACGACCTGCTGTCCGCGCTGGTCCGCACGCAGGAGGACGACGGCGACCGGCTCAGTACACAAGAGCTGACCTCGGTCGCGATCAGCATCCTCATGGCCGGGCACGAGACTACTGTCAGCCTGATCAGCCATGGCGTTCTTCTCCTGCTCACCCATCCCGACCAGGCCGACCGCCTGCGCGGCGACGCGGACGCGATGGCCGTCGCGGTCGAGGAACTGCTGCGCCACAGCGGCCCGGCCGAGATCGCCCCGCTGCGCTTCACCCTCGAACCCACCCGCGTCGGTGACGTCACCATCCCCGCCGGGGAAGCCGTTCAGGTGGTCAACGCCCTGGCCAACCGTGACCCGCGTCGCTTCAGCGACCCCGGTAGCCTGCGGCTCGACCGCGGCGACAACGCCCATCTGGGCTTCGGGCACGGCATCCACTACTGTCTGGGCGCCGCACTCGCCCGCGCCGAGGCCCAGATCGCTCTGCATACCTTGCTCCTGCGGCTGCCCGGGCTGCGGCTGGCGGTGCCCGCCGAACAGATCGTCTGGAAGCCCGGCCTGATGCGCGCCCTGACCGCTCTGCCTGTGCGTCCATGAACACCGCCAGGGCGCTCCTCGATCGGCCGACAGCCGGTCCAACAGACAGCATCGCCTCAGTTCTTGCCGATGCGGCTCAGCCATTCGCCGAGCAACGTACGTTCCCCGTCGGTGAGGATGGTGGCCTCGTCTAGGTGGGCTTGGAGCGAGACCGCGGCGTTGAGCAGACCGGTGGAGGTGTCCGCGGTGACGGGGTCGGTGGTGATGGTGGCCAGGATCGACTCGCGGGCCATCGTGGACAGAGTCATGTCGCGCTTCTCCGGTGGTGTGGCGATGAGCGTGAGCGTCACACCTTTGCCGGTGGAGTGGATGAGTTGAGCGGCGCGTTCTTCGGTGACGCGAAGCCGGCCGGCCTGGGCGACGCGGTTGACCTTGTGCGCGAGGATGGCGGCGGATTGCTCCGCTGCCGGGGATTCGTGACCGGGGCGCACGTCGCCGAAGATGAGGGTGTAGAAGGCCGGCTGCGCGAGGCCGAACTCGACGTGGAGATCCCATCCGACGCGCAGATCCTCGACGGGATCGTCCGTGTCCTCGAGCGCCGCCTTTTTGGCCAGGTAAGTGGCGAGGCCGAAACTGCCGGCGGCGTCGAGCAGTCCTTGCATGTCACCGAACAGCCGGTAGATGGCTGGTGCTTGCACTCGGGCCGCTGCGCAGACGGTGCGCGTGGAGACGGCGTCGCGGCCGCCTTCGGAGAGGAGCGTCGCCGTGGCCTCGATGATGCGTTCGCGGGGGGCCTTGGCGGGCATAGCCGTAATGTACATCGGCCGCGTCCTCCTCATGTCGGCGAACCACGGACCGTCGCCGAGATTCGTGGTGTGTCGTACAGGTGAGGATGATTCGTCACGGACCGGCGCACCACTGGTCCGGCGGGCTGAGTGCGCGCGCTCGGTGTCCGGCCAGCCGTAGTCCTGGCCCGGCCGGAGCACATTGACCTCGTCCCAGGTGCGGTGGCCCAGTTCGGAGGCGTACGCGGTGCTGTCGAGCCCGAAGGTGTTGCGGTGCCCGGAGGATTGACGTGCTCCTTCCCATGAATGGGGGAGGATTCTCATGGCCGCTACGCCGCCACCCCTTGCGGGGCGGTGCGGGTAGTCCCGCCATGAGGTGCTTGACGCTTCACCGGCCCCAATGGTGCAGGGCCTCCACGTCCAGTGACCGCCCGTCCGGCGGCTGAGTTGTACCGGTACAACTGGGTGCGGGCGGCGTTGACGTCGGCGTTGCCGATCCACCCGCAGGCGGTGTTGTTGCACACGAACCGGGACTGACTCTGGCGGGAGCCTTCGGTGATCGTGTGGCAGGCGTGGCATTCCTGGCTGGTGCCCGGTGCCGGGATGTAGACGACCGTTCCGCCTTTGGCGGTGGCCTTGTAGGTGAGGAACTCGGCGGTGCGGCCCCATGCCTGTCCGGCGATGGCGCGGTTCAGGCCGCGTTTTTGGGCGACGTTCGTGCCCGGCTGTTCGGGGGTGCCGGCGGCGCTCGCCATCATGTTCGTGACCTTGAGGTCTTCGAGCACGATGACGGAGAACCGGTCGGTGAGTTCGGCGGTGGTCTGGTGTTGCCAGTCGATGGCCCGGCGCTTGGCTTTGGCGCGCAGGCGGGCGATCTGGTCGTAGGTTGTCTTCAACCGGCTGCTGGCAGGTTGTCCGGGTTTCGCGGCTCGTTTCTGGCGGGCGGCTTTGCGTTCCAGACGGAGCAGGCGCTGCTGCTCCCCGCCGGACAGCCACTGTTTACGGTGGAAGATCTTCTCTCCGGTGGACAGCGCGAGCGGGACGGCGATGCCCCGGTCGATCGCGGTGTTCGGCCCCGGATGCGGGGCGGGCACCGGCTCCTCGGTCTGGATACGGAACACGATGT
>NZ_JAUZQF010000041.1 GCF_030718205.1 Nonomuraea turcica | reverse complement strand
TCCGCACAGCCATCCAGCCCTTGGCCGGCAACGCCCGCCCGTCCGGCCCGACCCCGCAGGCCAGCGCATCCAGATCCGCCGGGTTCCACCGGGCGGCGACCAGATCGGCGGTCAGTTCTTGTGCCAGGCTGGCCATCCAGGCGACCCGCTGGGCCAGCAGCGGCTGAGCAACGACCTCGCCGGTCTGCTCTACCACCGCGCCATGGGCGGTGCAGGTCGCGGTCGCGGTGAGCTTACTCATGCACCGCCCTCGCCTTCGAGGCGTGTGTCCGCTTGTGCCAGCAGCCGCTTGCGCGCCTCACGGGAGCGGATGCCGTACATACGGCCGGCGAATGTCGCGATCAGCGACATGAAGTCGGCCAGCAGTTGCTCCATGCCACCGGCGCTGCCCTTGGCGTGGAGCACCTCCACGCTCACCCCGTCACGAGCCAGCAGCGCGATGATCCAGGCCACCCCCGAATCGCGCCATTGCGGTTCTCCCGCAACCCCGAGGCCCTGTCTTTGTAGACCTTCACGATCCCGGTCCGGCTGGTGCGACGTAGTTCGTCTTCCTGCGCGGCCAGCGAGCTCTCCTGCCCGGCTGTACCCGACACGCGCACGTAAGCGACCTCGGCTCGTTCCCGCACCGGAGTGGCTGCGACACCGGCGAAGGCATCGAGGTCCGCTTCTTCGAATCGGCGCTCGGGCTAAGACTTACCGACCCACACGAACCGAATCTGGCCCTGGTCGGCCCATAGGCGCAGCGTCGTCGGGTGCACGCCCAGACGCTTAGCCGCCGCCAACCTCAACAAGGCCACGAAGAGATCATAGCGAAACCTTAGGCTTTCATAGCGAATACAAGGGACTGTTCAAACCCTGACCGGCGCATACCTCCGGAAAGGCTGAATGGTGGACGACTGGACTCCCTTCGAAGGCCCGTTTGACAGCGATGAGGCGTCGGATGCCATCGCCGATCTCGAAGAGCAGGAGGATGTCGCGGCCGCGATGGCGGAGGCACTTACTGGGTTCCTTGAAGACAGCCAGGAGTACGTAGAGGAGGGCTACGTCGAGTCGTCGTTGGCGATCAGTTGCCTGATCGCTGCTCGGATCTCAGGCATCGCGCCGGACGAGGTCGCCCATCACTGGCTCGACCGTAACCGGTTCACCGTCGATGATGATCTGCGCGATCTGGCTGCTGCCGCGTTCGCCCTGGCCACCCGGCCCCAGGAGAACTACCTCGCCGAATGTTACGGCCCCGAGTCCTGGAGAGAGTTCATCGCTCACCTCGAGCCCTACCGCAAGGCTCTGCGCGGCGAGCGCCAAGATCCGCCGGAGCCTTTCGTCCCGGACTACTCCGACCCACAGCGACCATGGCTGCGGGTCTACTGGAGCGATAACCGCGGAAGCCTGCCCCGCGATGGCGCCTACGAGCGCAGATCAGACCAACTTGTCCAGGCCGTCAACGAATCCCCCCAATGGAGGGCCTGGTGGCAGCGCTCGGGCCTCCAAGAACTGATCCTCTTTGGACACCTCGGGCCGGGTCCGCGCACCGAGCAAACTTCCCGAGGACGAACCACAGCCGAGGCCTGGTTCGGTTTCGACCACACCTACGATCTCGGCGACGCCACACCAGCGCAGGTCGCGTCCGACCTGCGCACCGGCCTGTCCCGCATTGCCGATTACCTGCGGCTTGGTCCGCTACCCGAGCTCAGCGACTTCGCGGTCTAGCACCTGACGAAGGAATCGGCCGATAGGGCGCCGTCTCCTAGTTCAGCCCAGAGATTGATCAAGCAGCGAGCCGGTGCTTGCTCTCGGCAGGGCCCACGGTGACCCGGCCGATCTCTCCACAACTGGCCCACGGCTAGAGAGTCGCACCCTGCTCCGGAGGCCGGTTGCGGAGGCGTGGTTCCCGTGCCATGGGCGTGGACGGTCAGGTCGCGAGCTTGGGGAGGACGGCCTGGGCGTCCGGCTCCGCGATTTCGATGCCGAAGCGGTCCCGCAAGGTCGCCACCAACTCCCCTGCCGTCGTCACCGGAAGATCCTCCAGCCGGATCCGCGTCCTCGCCGTAGTCCGCTGGACGAGCACGTGATGCCGGAACGGCGACTGCGGATACTCCGAGACGTAGAAGTTGGCGACCTCGAAGTCGCTCGGATAGTGCGGCTCGTCGGGGCGGAAGGCGTACAGCTCGGTCTCCTCCGAAACAGGCCCTGAATGCAGCACCCAGAAGTCGCCGTCGCGTCCCAGCCGCCACCGCCAAGGCCCCGACTCCAGCGTGGCGCCGTCTTCGAACGGCATCGGCTCCACCAGCCCGTCACCCCCGAACCCGACGTCGGCCAGCCACGTGCGGCCGTCCACCGTCACGGTGAGCGTGGCGTGCGAGCGGGGCAGGTGGGAGCGGCCGAGCCGGATCCTGGCCAGGTGGCGTTTCAGGGTGAAGCCGAGGCGTTCGAGCGCGGCCGCGAACAGCAGGTTCTGTTCGTGGCAGTAGCCGCCGCGCCCGCCCGTCACCATCTTGTCCTGCAGGCTGCCGAGGTCGAGGCGGACGCCGCGGCCGAGGAGCACGTCCAGGTTCTCGAACGGGATGGCCTGGGCGTGCGCCAGGTGCACGGCGCGTAACGTCGCCGCCGTCGGGGCGTGCGGGCCGTCGTAGCCGATCCTGGTCAGGTACGCGCCCAGGTCGAGTTTCGCAATGTCCCACGTCATGCGATCAACAATGACGGGTACGACGGCCCGTGCGCATCACGTGTTCACGGGATTCCGATCGTCAGCCGCGATTTCCGGTTTGGCGGACAAGACCAGCCGGATGGAGAAATTCCGGTAACCGGCGCGTTCGAACGCCCGGGCCATCGGCACATTCCCCAGGTCCGTGTCGGCCACGATCCGCTGCACACCCCGCTCGGCGTGCGAGCGGGTGATCTCGGCGAGCAGGTCGTCGACGTACCCGTGGCCGCGGTGCTCGGGCACGACCCCGAGGTAACCCACCACCGGTCCGGCGTTGTTGGCCGACGGCAACGCGACCCCGGCCAGGTCCCCGTCCTTCGTGTACGCCAGCCGCCACCACGACCGGTTCCCCGGCATCGACTTGTAGGCGTTGACGTCCTCGCGCGCCTGCGTCTCCGGGTCCATGGTGAGCAACCCCTGCCGCGTGTCGTAGTCGAGCGAGCCCACGGCCACCCGCCGGAACGCCGCGACGAACGCCTCGTCGTCGTCATCCCCGCGGAAGACGAGCCGCTGCGACGGCTCGGGCACGGGCTCGTCGGCCGTCCACTCGTAGCGGAGGCGTTCCAGCTCCTCCGTGAGCCCGGCGCGGCCGGCGGCCTCCCATCGCCAGGCGATCGCCGCCGTGGCCTTCGGGTCGTCGCGCCAGCCGTTGGACAGGAACACATGGTACGCGGGCCGTTCACCGGACTCGGTGAACGCGTGCCGGAGCAGGTCGGCGGCCAGGCCCACGCGATCCTCGACGGAGGGGTGGACGTAGAGGCAGTCCATCGCGAGCGGCTGGTCGCCGCCGGGGAAGCCCCACCAGACGGCGCGGGCCAGGATCCGGTCGCCGTCCTCGGCGATCCAGATACGGTCGTAACGGTAGTTGCCGCTTTCGAGAAACGACAGCAGGCGGTCGGGATGGGCCCAGCTGATGGACTCGTCGACGACGCAGCCGAGCAGGCGGTCTAGATCACCCTCGACTGCGGTACGGAAATGCACGATTCCTCCGAGAAGTGAAAGCGGGCGCGGTGAGCGCCCGGAACAATACCGAACATCTCAGCGCCTCCTTTCTTCCGACTTTTCGGCGTCAGCGGGCACTCTAGCGGAAATATCACGAAAGGATGGGCTCGTGAGGTCCAACGACGACGACACGCTGCCCCTGCAGCCTCCGATCCGGCTGCCCGACGAGGGCACGCTGGCCGCTGCCGTACGCGCCGCTCCCCTGGCCGACGAGCTGAAACCCGAGGGCGAGGACGCGGAGGTGCTGGCCGCCTGGGCGGACCACTGCCGGGAACGACTGGCCGCCGACGAGGGCCTGCTGCTGGAGCTCATCCGGATGTTCCTGTCACGTGAGCCGGCCAAGGGCGACATTCCCGAGACGCTGTCCGGGCTCGGGCTGGTGCGCCAGGCGGAGCCGTACACGCTGAGCTGGCTCGGCCTGTGGGCGGCGCGGCTGATCATCGCGGACACCACCGGGCAGGAGATCCCTGTCATGGGGTCGCTCGCGGACGCCGACGCGGCGGCGCTGCTGCACGGCCTGCGCTCCTATCCGGAGGCCGAGCGCGGCGAGGAGCTGGCGGGGTGGCTCAAGGGCAGGGATACGGACGCGGCGGCGGCGGAGATCGCCTCGGTGCTGGGAACGGTGAGCCCGCTGAGCCGGGCCGTCGGCGTGGAGCTGCTGTGGTCGGACTTCGGCGAGGAAGGCCGGCCGGCGCTCTCCAGGCTGCTCGAGGAGCCGAAGCTGGGTGCGGTGATCGCGGCCAGGACCGGGCGCGAGGACCGGCAGCCGGTGCCCGAGGAGATCGCGTGGGTGCTGGTGGACATGGCGGCGGCGCTGCTGGAGTTCGGGGACGCGCCGGTTGAGGTGATCAACTCCATCGCCATGGGGATGAACTCGGAGGAGCAGACCGGCACGATCGCGATCCTGGCGTTCGGAGACCATCCGTGGACGGGGCGGGTGCTGCAGGTCTTCATCGAGCATCATCCGGACGAACGGGTGGCGGCGGCGGCCCGCAAGGCCCTGCGCCGGCTGCGTGGCCTGGCCGATCTCCGCACGTGACGGGTCGTGTCCGCGCCGCGTCCCGGTAGAGTCGTCTCGGTGACGAAGCATACGATCTCCCCGCAGGCCGGCATCCTGGGTGAGGCGTTCGCCTGCGACTGCGGCGTGGTGCTCGGCGGCCGCATGACCGCCGAGCTGCACGCCTCCGAGAACGGCCTGTGCTCGGCCTGCCTCGGCTCCGCCGAGGAGCAGATGGCGCCGGGCCTGGCGCGCGGCTGCCCGTCCTGCGCGGGAAGCGGGCGGCGCAAGAGGCAGGTCACCTGGCAGCTGGCGTACGCCGAGGCCGAGAATCTGATCACGCTGAGCGTGGTGCGCGGGATCGTGGCCGGTTTCGACGGACCGTTCAGGCTGTCGGAGATCGCCGATACGGTGCGGTCGGGTCTCGGGCTGCCCGCCGGGCGGTTGCCGGTCGGGCCGCGGGTTCGCGATCTGCTGTTGCAGTTGCAGGCCGCGGGTGAGATCACCATGCTGTCGGCGCCCGACGAGATGGTCGGCGCCGACATGGTCCTCTACCGCGACCCGCAGTGGCAGCGGGCCCGCACCCTGGGCCTGTAGCGCCGGCCGAGCGCGGCCCCAGGTTTCTGGCGCCCGCTGAACGCGAGGCTGCCCCGAGCACGCCCGGCTCTGAGAGTCAGGCGCTTACGCGCGGCAGAGGATCTCGCCGTGCAGGATGGATATCCAGCCGTCGCCGGCGGCCGCCCACTCCAGCCACCCGTCCGAGATCCGCCGCAGATCGGCCTCCGTCGCGGCGCCGGTGGCCAAGGCCTGCTCGGCCATGGAAGAGCGCAAGATCCGCTCGGCCCACATGCCGCCCCACCAGGCACGGTCTTCCGGTGTGGCGAAGCACCAGGTGGAGGAGGTGGCGGTGACGTCCTCGAAGCCCGCGGCCCTGGCCCACGACAGCAGCCGCCGCCCGGCGTCCGGCTCGCCGCCGTTCGCCCGCGCGATCTTCTGGTACAGCTCCAGCCACTCATCCAGCGCCGGCACCCGCGGATACCAGGTGAACGCGGCGTAGTCGCTGTCGCGCGCCGCCACATGCCCGGTCGGCTTGGTCACCCGGCGCATCTCGCGCAGGGCCCGCACCGGGTCGCCCACATGCTGCAGCACCTGGTGGGCGTGCACGACGCAGAACGTGTCGTCGGCGTACGCCAGGTCGTGCACGTCGGCGACGGCGAAGTCCACGTTGCCCAGCCCTCTGGCGGCCACCTCGGCCTTCGCCAGGTCCAGCGCCTCGGCGGTGACCTCGGACGCCGTCACCTGCCCGACCAGGCCCGCCAGGTCGGCGGTGATCGTGCCGGGCCCGCTGCCCACGTCCAGGAGCGTCATGTGCGGCTTCAGGTGCGGCAGCAGGTACGCCGCCGAGTTCTCCGCCGTGCGCCAGCGGTGCGAGCGCAACACGGACTCGTGGTGGCCATGCGTGTAAACGGCGTCCATCGCCTGAACTCCTTCGTTTGGCTCCGATGCCGATCACTTTAGCGCGGGTCTCACTATTCAAGAGAGAATGTCTTATTATATGAGACAGTAGACTTGCTGCCGAAAGGTTTCCAAATGTTGAGAAAGGCGTTGGTCGTGGGAGAGGTCCGGCCGATCGTGCATGTGGGCGACCCGGTGCTGCATCACCCGTGCGAGCCGGTCACCCGGTTCGACGACGAGCTGGCGGCGCTGGTGGAGGACATGTTCGCGAGCATGTACGCGGCGGAGGGCGTGGGCCTGGCCGCCAACCAGATCGGCGTGCCGCTGCGCGTGTTCGTCTACGACTGCCCGGACGCCGACGGCGAGCACCACAAGGGCGTCGTCGTCAACCCCACACTGGAGCTGCCGGAGGTCGGTGAGCGCCACCTCGACGCCGGGGACGAGGGCTGCCTGTCGGTCCCCGGCCAGTACGCGCCGCTCCCCCGCCCCGACCACGCCACCGTGCACGGCTACGACGCCGCCGGGCAGCCGGTCACGGTCGAGGGCACCGGGCTGCTGTCGCGCTGCCTGCAGCACGAGACCGACCACCTCGACGGCCACCTCTACATCGACCGCCTGCCGGCCAAGCGCCGCAAGCAGGTGCTGGCCGCCTACCGCGAGGAGCACCCCTCCGCTGTAGCGGACAAGACACCGCTATAGTGGAGGAATGGACGGCGAAGGGGTCCTGTCCACCGGCCTGTCGATGGCCGAGCTGGGACAGCGGATCCGCGGCGAGCGGCGGGCGCGCGGGTTGTCGATCGAGCGGCTGGCCGAGCTGAGCCGCATCAGCAGGAGCATGGTGTCGGACGTCGAGCGCGGCGCCAAGACGCCGACCGTGCTGGTGCTCGACCGGCTGGCCACGGCACTCGGCACGTCGATCGCGCGGCTGCTCGACGAGCCGGCGCACGGCGCCATGCGCGTGCTGCGCCACGGCGAGCAGCGGGTGCTGCGCGACCCGTCGGGCTGGGAGCGTCGGGTGCTGTCGCCGGTGATCAGCGACGTGGAGTTCGAGTTCATGCGCACGACCATCGGTCCGGGCGTGGACGCGGGCGAGTTCGAGCCGCACGCGCCCGGGTCGCGAGAATACCTCGCGGTGGAGCACGGCAGCCTGCGGCTGACCATCAACGGCAGGGCGTACGTGCTCGACACCGGCGACGCCGTCTACTACCCGGGCGACTGCCGCCACGCCTTCGCCAACGACGGCGCCGTCGACTGCGTTTACTACCTGGCCATGGAGCTGGGCGGCGCCGGGCACCACGAAACACGGAAGGAACCCCTCGATGAATGACCTGCGCCCGGCGACCGTCAACGACGGCGAGGACCTGCGTGCGGCCGGTGCGAAAGCGGCCGCGATCGTGGCCGGGCACCTCGCGGGCGTCGCAGACCGGCCTGTCTGGCAGCCGGTGCCGGCCGCGGACCGTGCCTGGCTGAGTGACCAGGAGCTGCCGGAGACCGGACGCCCGCTGGAGGAGCTGCTCGAGGACGCCCGCGCGCACGTGCTGCCGCACCCGATGGGCAACGGCCACCCCCGCTTCTTCGGCTGGGTCAACTCCCCGCCCAACCCGGCGGGCGTGCTCGTCGAGCCGCTGGCCGCCGCGCTCAACCCCAGCTGCGCCGGCGGCGACCATGCCGGGCCGCACCTGGAGCGGGCGGTGGTGCGGTGGCTGGCCGAGCTGGTCGGGTTCCCGCATCGGCCCGGCGGCGGGTTGCTGACCAGCGGGGCGTCGATGGCCACGGTGATCTGCCTGGCCGCCGCCCGCCAGCGGGCCGCGCTGGCCGACGGCTGGGACGCTCGCGAGGAGGGGCTGTCCGGGCGTCCGCCCATGGTCATGTACGTCACCGAGGAAGGCCACAGCTGCCTGCACAAGGCCGCCCAGCTGCTCGGCCTGGGGGCGCGGCACGTGCGCACGGTGCCGGTGGACGCCGCGCACCGGATGGACGTGTCCGCACTGCGCGCCATGGTGGCCGAGGACCTCCAGGCGGGGCTGCGGCCGTTCTGCGTGGCGGGCAGTGCGGGCACCGTCAACTCCGGCGCCGTCGACCCGCTCGGCGAGATCGCCGACGTGGCCGCCGAGCACGGGCTCTGGTTCCACGTGGACGGCGCCTACGGCGCGCTCGGCATCCTGGCCGACGGCGCCTCCCCGCACTATGCGGGCCTGGAGCGGGCCGACTCCCTCGCGCTGGACCCGCACAAGTGGCTGGGCGTGCCGGTGGGCTGCGGGTGTGCGTTGCTGCGCGACCCGGCGGCTGCGCGGGCCGCGTTCAGCCTGGTGCCGTCGTACCTGATCGACGACAACGCCGGCGAGCTGGGCTGGTTCGCCGAGTACGGGCCCGAGCAGACCCGGCCGTTCCGGGCGCTGAAGACCTGGGCCACCCTGTCCCACCTCGGCCGCTCCGGCATCGTGAGCCTGGTGAACCACACGGCCGGCCTGGCCCGCACGCTCGCCGCCATGGTCGAGGAGGCAGCCGACTTCGAGCTGCTCGCCCCGGTCACGACGTCGATCACGGCCTTCCGCTACCGCCCGCACGACGGCGACGGGCTGGAGGCGCTCAACCGGGCGATCCCCGGCGCGGTCCAGGCCCGCGGGAACGCGTTCCTCACCGGCACCCGGCTCGGTGGCGGCGAGACGTTGCGGGCCTGCTTCCTGCACCCGGACACCACCGAGCGGGACCTGGCCGTGCTGCTCGACGAGATCCGCCTGGCGGCCAAGAGCCTCCAGACGTGAGTCGCCCATTCGCCCGGGTAGGGGGTCGGCCCGACCGACCTACAGGAGGCATTCCATGGCGAAGACCGTGGCGGACGTGATGACCAGCCACCCGGCGACGATCGAGGGCGACCAGCCCGTGTCCGTCGCCGCCGCGCTGATGCGTGAGAACGACGCGGGCGCCGTGATCGTCAACGACAACGGCCGCATGGCGGGCATCGTCACCGACCGCGACATCGCGGTGCGCGTGGTGGCCGATGAGAAGGGCCCGCAGACGCCGGTCCGCGAGGCCTGCAGCCCGGCCGTCGAGGCCGTCGGCCCCGACACCAGCATCGACCAGGCCGTGCAGCTCATGCGCTCGCACGCCGTGCGCCGGCTGCCAGTGGTCGAGGACGGCCGCGCCGTCGGCATCGTCAGTCTCGGCGACCTCGCGCTCGAGCGCGACCCGAACTCGGCGCTCGCCGACATTTCGGCCGCCGAGGGCAACCGGTAACGTGGCCGCGTGGTCACAGTCGACGATGTACGACAGTTCACGCGCACGCTTCCGCGCTCGTCGGAGCACCTCATCAGGGACCGGGTGAAGTTCCGCGTCGGCCAGATCGTCTACGTGGCATTCTCGCGGGACGAGACGCTCATGGGCTTCGGGTTCCCCAAGGAGGAGCGCGAGGCGCTGGTGGCGGCCGAGCCGGACAAGTTCCTCATGCCGAGGGAGTCGGATCTGCGCTTCAACTGGGTGGTGGTGCGCCTGGCCGCGCTGGAGGTCGCGGAGATGCGCGAGCTGGTGCTGGAGGCGTGGCGGATGTGCGTGCCGAAGAAGGTGCGCCTGGAGCAGCAGCTGGCCGCCGAGCGCGCCCGCCCCTGAGCTCAGGCCCGGGCACTGGGCTCAGGCGAGCCGGTCGACGCCGAGCGCGCTGATCAGCAGGCGTTCCTTGCGGTTGCCGAGCAGGCGGGCCGTCCAGTCTACGAACCCGCCGTCGCCGACCTCCAGCCCGTCGCCGTAGATCTTGTAACACAGGCCGGTGTAGTAACCCCGGCCACTCTCCCTGTCCGGGTCGGGTTTCGCCTCGAGCGGTGCGGCCACGCGCTCGAAGCGTTCGTCCAGGACCGTGACCCGCGCCTCGGGGTCCGGGATCCCGCAGGCGCGTACGGCCTTGGAGAGGATGGACAGGTGCTCGGCCGCGTGGCGCCGCTCGAACGCCAGGTCGCCGGTGTCCCGACCCGCCGTCACCAGCGCGAACAGGGTGAAGTGCGCGAAGACGGCAGCGCCTTCGAAGCGCTGGGCGCGGGTGACGCGTTGCAGCGCGGCCAGCCGTACCGGCCCGGCCCCTGAGGCGGCCCGGCGACGCACGGCCGCCTCCAGGGCGAGCGCGTTGGTGGGGTCGGCGGCGACCTCGCTGTTCCTGATGGTGGAGACGACCTTGTTCTGGTCCACCGGGCCGACCGCCGAGCAGGCGCCGAGCGGCGCCACCGGGGCGAGCGTGACCACCTCGACGTCGGCGGGCAGCGCCGACAACACGGCGTCCTCCGCGTGCCGCAGCCTGCCGAACGGAATCGGGGCGGGGGCGACGAAGCGGTCCTGGCCGTAGCGGCGCAGCACGTCGGCCGGAGCGAGCGCCCGGGCGCGGCGGCGCATCACCTCCAGCAGCAGCGTGGTCAGGTCGGCACCGGACAGGCGTTCGGACAGGACGTCCAGGATCTCGGGTCCGCCCGCCTGCCTGAGCACTCGGTCAAGTGCGCTCGCTCGCTCCGTCATCCCCCACCCCTATCACGGCGATTCCCGCCTACGCCCGGCATTTTCCGGCCGCCCGAATCATGAGGGCGTCACCAGTTGGCCGGCTCCGCGAGCGCGTAGGAGGAGGCGATCCTGGCGTGATCGTGGTAGATCGACAGAACGCTCTGCCCGCTCGGCGTGCCCTCACGCCAGCCGGTGCAGTAGATGCCCGACGACCATCGGATGGTCTGCGACGTCTTGGGCAACACCGTGACCCCGGTACGGCTCCACGTCTTCTGCCCGTTGATCCAGACCTCGAAGGCGCCGTCGGTGGCGTGGAACTTGAGGCGGGTGACGATCCTGATCCACGTCCCCCGCAGATTCGTGATCTTGCCGAGGGTGGCGGAGAAGCCGCCGGAGCCGCCGATTCTGATCTCGTCGTTCTGGACGAACATCAGCTCCCACGGGCCCTCGGGGTCCTCGGGCGACCACTGCTGGAAAGTGACGTTCTGGTTGTGGAACTGCCAGGTCGGCGGCAGGTAGATGGCCTGGCCGTAGTAACGGTCCTGGCCCACGGCCTGGGTCCGGTGCTGGACGGTCTCGGAGTGGTATCCGCCGCCCTCGTTGACGTAGGTCTGCCTGGCCTCGACGGCGGTGGTCCCCTTGTAGACGGGGCTGGTGACCGTGCGCAGCACGCCCTGCTTCTGCGGCTTCTGCGGGAAGCTGTTCCAGCTCCCGGACACACCCGGGCAGGCGATCACCACCAAGCGCGGCGGCACGATCTACCTCGATGAGCGTGATGGCGCGTTCTCCACACGCATTGTGCGCCGCGATGGCTCGGCTGTGGAGGACGTCCGGCCCATTGCTGATCCCGGCGAGCTGGCGATTGCGATCCGCTCCCTGGTGTTCAAGGCACGAGCCTGATCGGCCTGTGGTCAGCGGGCTGAACACCGCCGACTGCCTCAGCGGTCCCAAGGAGCCGAGCCGGCAGCGGTTGTTTGCTGTCACCGGGGTTCGGTTCCTGCAAACTGCCAAGCGCGAGTTGGCCACCGGGAACCCCGGACGACGACTAGTCACGGTGGGCCATGACGGCGAGGGTCTGCGGACAACGGACAGCCTGGTCGGCGCCGGCGATCCGCGCGGTGGTGGTATCGGCCGCGGTCACGGCGGCCGCTCGGGGCCAGCGGCGGCGCGGGCTGAGGTTGCCGCGGATCTCGACCGCTCCCCAGACGCCCACGCAACGGCCGCGCACGTTGACCACAAGGGGGCCGGCGGTGGAGTGAGACGTAGTCTCTACATCCCTGGCATCCACCCATGTGCCGCCGCCTACCTGCCTATACGGCTGGTAGTTACCTTAGGCTCGGGTAGCCCGCACAATGTCGAGGATGGCGTCTACGACGAGTTCCGGCTGGTTATGGTGGATGTAGTGGCTTGCCTTCTCAGCCACGGTGGACGGCGTGGCCGCCCGTACCGAGCAGGATCCGCAACGCCAGCACGGTCTCGCCCAGCGGTGAGATGGCGAACCGTACCTTCGCGACCGACGCCGCGGTAAACCTGATCTCGACCGCCATCCGCCCTCATCATGTAGCTGTGGCTAAACGATAGCCGAGACGCGGTGTATCCCCGCAGGCTGTCGGGCATGGATTCCTTCACCTCCTACGATGGCGTCGAGCTCGCCTGCCGCGTATTCGGCGATGGCCCTCCCGTGGTCTGCCTGCCCGGCGGGCCAATGCAGGCTTCGGCCTATCTGGGCGACCTTGGAGGCCTCTCGGCACAACGGCAGTTGATCATGTTGGATCTGCGGGGCACGGGGCAGTCCGACATGCCGGAGGACACCGCCTCGTACCGCTGCGACCGCCTTGTCGATGACGTCGAAGCTCTGCGCGAGCACCTTGGCCTCGACCGGATGGATCTGCTCGCCCATTCCGCGGGCACGAATCTGGCCGTGCTATACGCGACTCGCCATCCGGAACGCGTCGGAAAGCTGGCGCTGATCACTCCGAGCGTCATCGCCGTCGGCATCACGATCAGTGGAGAGGCCCGGCGGGCGACGGCCCTACTGCGCAAGGACGAGCCCTGGTTTCCGCTGGCGTTCGCGGCTCTGGAGAAGGTCCTGGCCGGCCAGGGCACCGGCGATGCCTTTCAGGCCATCGCGCCATTCTGGTACCGCCGTTGGGACGAGACGGCTCAGGCGCACAAGGCCGCCGAGGACGGGCAGCGGAACAGTGAGGCAGCGGCCGTCTTCGGCTCCGAAGGTGCTTTCGATCCCGAAGCCACGCGGGCCGCGCTCACCCGCTGCACATCACCGGTGCTGCTGCTCGCGGGCGCGGTGGACCTGAACTCCCCTCCTCCTGCGATGACCGAGCTCGCCGAGCTGTTTCCACGCGCCGAACTCATCGTTCAAGCCGGAGCCGGGCACTTTCCGTGGCTCGATGACGCCGACCAGTTCGTGGCCACCATCTCGGCATTTCTGCGGTAGGCGACCCCTCCCTCGCAGCGCTCGGCAGTCTGCCGATCAGCCGGATCAGGCGCTGCAGGAGGTGGTGCTGGTCGTGCTGGAGCAGGTCGAGGTCGAAGAGGTCGAGGTCGAGCCCGCCAGGACGACCTCGGCGGCGTCGGAGTAGTCCGAGATCTCGAATCGGCCGAGACCGAGACCGAAGTGCCGCTGCAGCTCATCATGGGCAAGACCCGCCACAAGAACCCCCGCACCGCCATGCGCTACGTCAAACCCAGCGCCGAAGCCACCGAGGTCCTGGCACCCCGCCGCCGTACCCACTGCTCAACTGAGTGGCGGCTCGCCGGAGCTACAGGAGTTCCGGGCCGTCAAGCGCGGTCTCGGCCAGCACGCGTCGCCCGGGCGAGCGCCGTCACACCGCCTGAATGGGCCGAATTCGCCCAACGCAATGCCGAGCTGGCTGCAGCGCTCGTCCGAGTCTGAGAGGGCGTTGCGCGAGTTGACGTGAACTACGCCCGCCCCCGGTCCGACTCCAGCTTCCAGGTCTGGCGGTTGTTCTGACCGCACACCTGCCGGGGACACGACACTCCCGTCCCCGGCAGGTGTTGCCATCTACAGACATGTTGACGCCGGTGACGGTGCGGGTCGAAGTGGAGGAGGCGGGAGCGTGAACGCCTGGTCGAGTTCCTGCGGGACCGCCTCGACGAGGAAGAGACCGGCGCCCGGCGCGCGATGGACGAGCTGGTGGTGGCCATTGGATGTCTTCCTCTTCGGCCGCCGGTCAAAGCGCTCGGGCTCGGCGCATCCGAGATTTGAGTACGCGATTTGAGTAGACGTACTCAGTCCCGGCGAACGGAATCAATGGATGATTGGGGTCGTGACCCAATTATCGAAGATCGTTATTGCAGGCGTGGTTGGGGCGGTCTTGCCTGTGGTCGTGATCGGTGTCTCCAATCTTGTGGTCCTTTCCGGGGTCGTCGTCGCTCTCATCTGCCCCACCGGTGGCCTGGAGTGCTTGCCCCGCATCTTCCTCCTGGCGAGTGCTGTCACGGTGGTGTTGGCCTGAGTCACCCTGCTGCTGCTTCGGGTCCGCCCGGCGTGGCGGGTAACCTTCATCGGGCTCGGTCTTACGCTTTTGATCGGCTGGATGACCTCGCTGCTGGTTTCCGCTCCCAATCCATGGTTCGCCCCTTTCCTCACCGATCTGTGGTTTGCCTCGTTGCTCACCGCCACGTCCTTCGCTGTCGCCGCGATGCTCACGACAACGGTGGGACCTGTGGGCAGTCCGTGGTTGCGGGCCGTCGGCGCCGTGGCGCTGCTGGCCGCCTACCCTGTGGCCGTGGTGGCGACTCACCGGCAGACGGCGCTGGACCGCCGAAGCGCGCTCGAACGTCTCGGCGCCCCGTTGGTCGTCGCCGACCTGCCCGGGGCATCGGCCGCTCATGCTTCCCCTTCGTCCGGACCGGCAGGGCGGGCAAGCGCAAACGGTTGACGGCGGCGCGGCGGGTCCGTTTCGGCCGGCGGTCGTGGCGCGCGGTCGTCGATGGGGAGCAGTGGCCGACGGGCTCATGCGCAGTGGCCACTTACCGGCCGGGGACGCGGGTGCAGTCTCGACGGGATTGCTTGGGCGGCTAGCCTGTGGCCGGCAGCCCACGACATCCGATGGGAAGCACTCCACGGCTACACCGCAGTCTCCGGCAAAGCGTTCTGGACACAAGCAGCCGAACGCCTCCGCCGAGCGAACGCCTGAAACCATCACCCAACCCTGCGCCACCGCCCAGGCTACCGGCGTTTGCGACGTTTACCGTGCCTGCGGCGGATGCGCTCCGGGGCGGAATGGTCATCGCGAGTCGGCGAAGAAGGCCTGGAGGTGGCGGTTGACCGGGTCCGGGCAGTCCAGTTGGGGGGCGTGGCCGCAGCCGTCCAGGATCACGAGCTGCTCGTTCGGGAGCAGTTCGGCGAAGCGGTGGGCGCGCTCGACGGGCTGGATGGTGTCCTGCTTGCCCCACAACACCAGGGTCGGGGTCTTGGTGGCAGGGAGCGCGTTTTCGGTCTGCGCCCAGTCCAGACGGCGTTCCAGCAGGTAGGTGGCCCGGATGTTGTCGTGGAAGGTCATCGGCGCCCACCACTCGTCCAGTAGCTGCTCGGTGACGCGCCCCTTGTTGACCATCATGCCCTCGGCCAGACTGCGGACGGTGGACTTGCCGGTGGACAGCTTGACGGCGAGTTCGCCGATGACGGGGATCTTCAGGGATTCCCACATCAAGGTGCCCGGCAGGTCCAGTCCGGTGGCATCCAGCAGGGCCAGCTTGGTGATGCGATCGGGGTGGAGCTGGGCGAAGGCCAGGGCCCAGCCACCGCTCCAGGAGTTTCCCGCCACGGCGGCCTGCCGCACGCCGAGGCCGTCCATGAAAGCTCCCACGGCAGAGACCATGGCATCCAGGTCGAAGGCGAAGCCGGAGTCCTTCAGCTGGGTGTAGCCCTGGCCGGGAAGGTCGACCACGTACACGGTGTGGTCGCGGGCCAGCACGTCGAGCTGGTCCTTCCAGCCGATGACCGAGGTGCCGCCGGGTGAGAGCAGGATCACCGGCGTGCCGGATCCGGCCTGGACGTAGTGGAAGCGGGCGATCGGGGTGTCGGCGTAGCGCGAGCCGACCTGGGCCAGGTACGGCGAGCGGAAAGCGCGGCCGTCCTCGGCCGGCTGCCAGCCGTACGCGCCGAACAGCATCGCGGCCACCAGCAGCGTTATCGCGGCCGCCAACCAGCGGGGCCAGCGCCGCTTGCGCACCGGCTGGGCGATGGTGCTCGGAGGTGTGTTGTCGGCAAGGGGAACCATGGTGATCCTTTGGTGCGGTTGGGGAGGGGTTCATGAGTCTGGACGGGCTGGCGCTGAGAACCGTGACAGACACGGCGGGTGATCCTGCTTACAGCGCCTGGGCGCACAGGGGCACCGTCGCACTCGACGATCCAGTTAGTGAGTCGTTCCGCGGCCACCACGCGTACCCGGCTCGGTCGGGGCCGGTCGTGATCGTGGTAGTAGCCATGAGGGGATGAGGGCGAGCAGAGCGAAGCCGACCGTCCACCAGAAGGTTTCGCCGAAGGCGCCTTCCAGTGCGGCGGGGGTGCCGTTGCCCTGGGTGACCCGTTGGAGGACGACGGCCAGGACGGCGGTGCCGAGCGAGCCGCCGACGCGCTGGACGACATTGGTCAGGCCGGTCGCGCCGGGGATCTGGTCGCGGCGCAGTCCTTGGTAGGCGCCGGCCATCATGGCCACGCCCGCGATGCCCAGTCCCATGCCGCGGATCAGCAGGGTGATGATCTGGATGAGGTCGCCGGTGCCGGACAGGGTGAACGGGATCGTCGCCGCGACGGTGACAGCCAGCCCGACCAGGACCAGGGGGCGGGCGCCGATGCGGTCGTTGAGCCGTCCGGCGATCAGCAGCGACAGGGCGGTGCCGATCCCCTGGGGGGCGAGCATGAGCCCGGTCTCGACGGTCGTCAGGCCGTGGACCTGCTGGTAGTACAGCGGCAGCAGGAACATCGGCCCGAAGATCGAGGCTCCGGACAGGAACGTCAGGGTGGTCACGAGCGTGTACGAGCGGTGGCGGAAGAGCCGGAGATCGAGGAGGGGGGCGGTTCTGGTTCGCAGGGCGTGCCGGGCGAACGCCGCGACCAGTCCCACCCCGGCCATCAGGATGACGACGGCCACGGTGCTGCCGAAGCCCTTGCCTCCGGCACCGCCGATCTGCGCGAGGCCGTACACCAGTGCGGCCAGGCCGGGTGACAGCAGGACGAGGCCCAGGAGGTCAAGCGGCGGTCGGCCCTGCGGCCGGCCGGAGGGCATCGCGCGCCAGGCGAGCAGCAAGGCCAGGCCGACCACCGGCACGTTGACGAAGAACACCCAGCGCCAGCCCGCGCCGTCGATGAGCACGCCGCCCAGGACCGGCCCGATGATCGGTGCGAGCTGGCCCGGGATCGCCACCAGCGCCATGACCCGCCCGAACTGCGACGGCCCGGCGGCCTGAGCCAGGATCGTCTGCGCCAGCGGCAGGATCATGCCGCCCGCCAGCCCCTGCAGCACCCGGAAGGC
Organism: Nonomuraea turcica; assembly: GCF_030718205.1. Taxonomy (GTDB): domain Bacteria; phylum Actinomycetota; class Actinomycetes; order Streptosporangiales; family Streptosporangiaceae; genus Nonomuraea. Next base: position 59,835 of record NZ_JAUZQF010000041.1, on the reverse strand, counting down.
GATCAGACTCTCGATCGACCAGGCCAGGCCGCACAGCACCGACGCGGCGAGGAAGAGCGACAGCGCCGACATCCACATCGTCTTGGCGCCGAACCGCTGTACCGACCAGCCGGTGAGCGGGATCGCCATCGCCATGGCCAGCAGGTAGGCCGTGGCGACCCACTGCACCGTCGCCAGGGGCGCGTCGAAGTGCCGCCCGAGGCCGTCGATGGCGACGCTGAGGATCGTGGTGTTCAGCAACGAGGCCAGCGCGCCCGCCACCACGATCGTGGCGAGCTTGAGCAGGGCTGGATCCAGGCGTTCGGGCGCGGCCACCGCAGTCATGGCCGCTGCTCCGGGCGCCGCGCGTACACCGGGCCCTGCTCGGGCCGGGGACCGAACGCGAGCAGCTTCGAGGGGATCTTCTTGAACGGCGGGAAGTACCTGGCCAGGAAGACCAGCGGGCGCGGCGGCCGGGCGCCCTTGCCGGAGAAGGCGGGCACGAACATCGCGCGGTGCAGCACCTGCTGGTAGCGCTGCACGAGCACAGTCGGCCACCAGCGACGCTTTTGCACCTTGGCCAGGTCAGCGGTGGAGAGGCTCCCAGCGCGCAACGGCTCGATCAGGACCGTCGCCGCGGCGACCGCATCCTGGATGGCCAGGTTGATACCCATGCCGCCCGCCGGTGACATGGCGTGCGCGGCGTCGCCGATGAGCAGCACGCCCTCGGCGTACCAGCGCTCCACCCGGTTGAGCTTCACATCGAGCAGGTGCAGCTCGTCCATGCTCCGAAGGTGGTCCACCCGGTCGGCGAACTGCGGCAGCAGCCCGGCGATCCGCTCGCGGAAGCGTTCCACTCCCTCGGCCCGAAGCTGCGGGTCGGCGCCCTTCCTGGTGAAGTAGGCGATCTGGTAGTAGTCCCCCCGGGTGAAGCTGAGCGCGATCTGGTCCCCCTTGAACTGCCCGTTGAGCCGCGCGATCTCGTCGCGTTCCTCCGGATGGCGGGGCAGCCGGAACCACCAGGTGTCGAAGGGCACCGGGAACTCGCGGGCCGCCAGTCCCAGCTCATGGCGGATGGTCGAGTGCCGCCCGTCGCAGGCCACCGTCAGGTCGGCACGCAGCTCCAGATCGCCGCAGCGCACACCGACGACCTTGCCGCCCTCCCTGAGCAGCCCGGTCACCGCCGTGTTCATCAGCAGGGTGAAAGACGGCTCGCGTGCGGCTTCCTCGGCCAGGAAGTTCAGCAGATCCCACTGGGGCATCATCGCGACGTAGTTGTACGGCTCCGGCAGCCCGGCGATGTCGCTCAGTACGATCCTGCTCCCGTCAGGCAGCGGGGCCTCAAGTTCTCCGAGGCGGCTCTGCGGCAGCTTGCGGAACTTCGCGCCCAGCCCGAGCTCGTCCATCAGCCGGATCGTCGAGGCGTGCACAGTGTCGCCGCGGAAGTCGCGCAGGAAGTCGCCGTGCTTCTCCAGCACAGTCACCTGGATGCCGCCCCTGGCCAGCAGGAGCCCCAACATCATTCCGGCCGGACCGCCGCCGACGATGACAACGTTCATCGGATGCTTTCCTTTCTGAGTCCGACGGCGAGTAGCCGCATCAAGGCCCGGCGAGCCGGACCGATGCGCCGCATCAGCGTGGCCATCCTGGGCACGTTCGCGACCTCTCCTCGCAGCGCGGGCTCGACCAGCCGCCGCTGCATCAGGAGCTGGAGCCGCTGCATCACCGCGACGGGCAGCTCGCGCCTTTTCTGTACGGCACGCAGCAGGTGCTCCGGCACCGGCCCGCCGCTCTTGAGCGCGTCGGAGAGGATGTTGGCGGCTCCGACCGCGTCCTGCACGGCGTAGTTGACGCCCACACCGCCCATCGGGGACATCGCATGAGCGGCGTCGCCGATCAGCAGCAGGCCTTTGCCGTACCACCTGACAGCCCTGTTGACCTGCACGTCGAGGAAGCTCACGTCCTCCTCGAAGGAACGCAGGAGCGCCACGCGATCGGCGAGCTCCGGTACGGCTCGCGCCACGCCGTCACGGAAGGCCTCGATGCCGTCGCCGATCAGCTTCTCGCGCCGGTTCTTGTCGAAGACGTAGGCGAGCTGGATGTATGTGCGCCGGTCGAATCCGACGATCCACTTGTAGGGCGCGACCCGGTAGTAAAACTCCTCCACGACCGGGTCACGCCTGGGTAGACGGAACCAGGCCACGTCGAAGGGCGCGCCGATGGTGCGCACAGGCAGTCCGGCCTTGGCCCGCAGCAGGGAGTCGCGGCCGTCGCAGGCCACCGTGAGGTCGGCGCGCAACTCGTGCTCACCGTCGGGGTCGCGGTAGCGCACCCCGCCCTCCGGCAGCAGATCGACCACTTGGGAGCGCATGTTCAGCGTGAAGCTCGGGTACCGCTGGGCCTCCTCGGCGATGAGGTTGAGGAAGTCCCACTGCGGCGCGATGGCGATGAACGGGTAGCGCAGCCCCAGCTCGGTCAACGAGCCGACCTGCAGGTCCTTGCCGAAGCCGACGTTCTGGAACTTCCCGTAGGGGATCTTGTGGAATCGGTCGTGCAGGCCGAGCTGGTCGAGCAGCTCCATGGTCGCCGGGTGAATGGTGTCGCCGCGGAAGTCGCGCAGGAAGTCCTCATGCTTTTCCAGCACGGTCACCTCGACACCCTTGCGGGCCAGCAGCAGGCCGAGCATCAGCCCGGCCGGGCCGCCGCCCGAGATCGCCACGCTCATCTCGGGATCTCCTGGATGTGCTCGGGGCGGAAGCCGAAGGCGAGGAAACGTCCGGCCAGGTAGCGGGGGATGGCCGTGCGCTGGATCAGGAAACGGGCCAGGGAGGGCAGCTGGCCGTCCTTGCGCTTGTCGTCGAACGCCTGGCGCTGCAGGATCGCCTGCACCCGCTGAGTGAGCACGGCGGGCCATTCACGGCGATGCTCGACCGCGGCCAGATAACTCTCGTCGAGGGTGCCGTCCAGCAGCGGGCGGGTCAGGATGTTGGCGGCGGCGATGGCGTCCTGGACGGCCAGGTTGATGCCCACTCCGCCGACCGGTGACATGGCGTGCGCGGCGTCGCCGATGCACAGCAACCCGGGCTGGTGCCAGGTCTTCAGCCGGTTGACCCGGACCTCCAGGAAGCCCATCACTTCGAAGGAGGTCAGCTCGCCGGTGCGGTCGGCGAACATCGGGGCCACCTGCGCCACGTCCCGGCGGAAGGCCTCGATGCCCTTGGCCTTCCAGTCGTCGAAGCCACCCTTGCCAATGAGGTAGCCGCATTGCCAGAACTCGCCACGGTCGATGGCGACCATGCCCCGGCCACGGGCGAGTTGGAAGACCAGATTCTCCTGGTCACCGGCGTGTCTGGTCAGGCGGAACCAGATCACGTCGATGGGCGCGCCGAGCTCGTGAACCTGCATTCCGGCCGCTTGCCGTACCGCAGAATTCCGGCCGTCGGCCCCGACGACCAGATCCGCGCGGAACTCGCGGCCATCGTCGCAACGGACCCCCACGACCTTGCCGACTCGGCGGATGACGTCGCGTACCGGGGTGCTCATGTGGAGGGTGAAATTCGGGTACCGCTGGGCTTCCTCGGCGAGCAGGTTGAGGAAGTCCCACTGCGGCACGAAGGCGATGTACGGAAATTTCACCTTCATCCCGGCGAACGCCTCAATGGGCGCCAGCCCGCCGCCCAGCGGCACGTTGAGTGTGGTGACCTTGCGATGCCGGAGTTGATGGAAGCGCTCCGCCAAGCCCAGCTCGTCCAGCGCTTCCAGGGTGGAGGGATGCACGGTGTCGCCCCGGAAGTCGCGCAGGAAGTCCTCATGCTTCTCCAGCACGGTCACCTCGACCCCGGCGCGGGCCAGCAGCAGGCCGAGCATCATCCCGGCCGGACCACCTCCGGCTATCACCACGTTCATGCGCCCTCCTTCGGCTGCGGGAGCAGCGCCTGCGCGGCGGCCCAGACCCTCGGCATGCCGAACTCGGCCACACCACGGAGCAGGTCGCGCAGGGTCTCGTCGGTGGCCCCGGCCGACCTGGCCAGCTCGGCGTGCAGGCGCAGGGATTCGCCGAGCGTCTGGTAGAAGACGTCCACGACCAGGCAGGCGAGCGCGCGCTCGCGGACGCTGAGGTGCGGGCGGGCCCAGCGCTGGGCGAGCTGGTCCTCGGTGAAGGCGGCCAGGCCCGAGTCCACGTCCTCCAGGGCGCGTACGGCTCGCGCGAGCGGTCCGGTCAGCGGTGTGGGTTCGACGGGCTTGTCGTCCTGGGCCTGGGGCAGTCCGAGCTCGGTCAAGCGTTGGAAGGCGGTGACCACGATCGGGTAGCCCACGTAGGGCGCCAGGTGCCGGCAGAGCTCCCTGACGGTCTCCGGCTCCACGCCATTGGCCAGAGCCATCTGCACGTGCATCGCCAGGGGCAGGTCGAGGTGGGGATGACATAGGTCGGCGGTCAGACAGATGAAGGCCTTCTCGCGCATCGTCAGGTGGGTCAGGCCCCAGAGGTTATGGCCCGCGCCGACGGCGAGCTGAGCGAAGACGGGATCGAGCGCGGCGAGGGCTTCGGCGCCGGCGAGCTGGGTCAAGATAGTGGGCTCCGTTCAGGACTGGCCGAGCACGCGCAGGCGCAGGGCGTCGAGGGGGTATCGGGGACGATGCGGCCGAGGGTGCTCATCAGGCGGGATTTCTTGCCGACGGGGTAGCGGGAGCGGGGCTTGCGCGCGGTCAGGGCATGCAGGCGACGACGTCGGGACTGGAGCCGGGTGTGCTCTTCCTTCAGCCCGTTGGTGGTCATGGTGGGGTAAGCCTGGCCGTACAGCTGTGCCCTGCTCACCGAGGGAGGCCAGGCGGGGTTCGACCTCGTCTTCAAGCTTGTCGACGGCGTCGGTGTGGATGGAGCCGGGTTCGATGAGGACCGCGTGGATGCCCCAGGGCTTGAGTTCCACGGCGATCTGGCCGAAGACGTTGACCTCGTACTGCCAGCGCAGCGCGTCGAGGGGGACAAACTCCAGGGGTCCGGTGATGCCGATGCCGGCGTTGTTGACCAGGACGTCGAGGTGGCCGATCGGGTGGCGGTATCGGCAATCTGACCGGCGTCGGTGACATCCAGCTGGATGGGGGTGACGGTGGGGCCGAGGGCCTGGCCGTCGGCTTCCTTGCGCACGCCGGCGTAGACGGTGAAGACCTCGCGGGCCAACAGCAGGGCGCTGGCGCGGCCGCCTCCGGTGGGGGCGCCGGGCACCAGGACGGTCTTCGACATTGTCGTGCTCCTTTCGGCGTGTGCCAGGCCCGGCGAGCTTGACCGACGCGCGGGATTTCCTGCCAACGGGGTAGCGGGCGCTGGGATTGCGCACGGTCACCACGTGTATGACCCGCCCCGTACGGGTGATGAGCGAGGCCGTGTCTTGGCGCATGCGTGAAATCTCCGGTGCGCGACTCGCGCCGACCCTCTGTCGCTACCTGACCAGCAGCGGCTGAGCCGCCTGTTCGGCGGCTTTGAGCTGGCGGTTCTCCTTGATGAGGAAGTAGATCAGCAGTCCGCTCATGATGAAGTGGCCGCCGGCGGTGTACAGGCCGGGGAAGTAGCCGCCCTTGAGGATCGGGAAGACGAAGTGGGCGATGCCGTTGAGCAGGCCCGCGCCCAGGGCGTACCACCACAGGAAGAAGTTGGCCGCCCGGATCCGGTAGAGCGCGCCTGCGCCTGCGAAGAAGTAGAGCGCGCCGAAGCCGAAGACGAAGACGAGCAGGAATTCCTTCTCCGGCCAGTCGCGCGGCGAGTCGAACAGCTCGACGATCTCGTGCGGGAAGCCGCCGGTGTACTCCTCGGCCATGTGGATGAGCTGGAAGCCCACGGCGCACAGGTAGATGGCGATCACTTTCCTGGACTTCACCGGGCGGGTGTAGCTGAAGGCTATCCAGCCGCTCCAGCCCAGCACGCTGGCGACCACGAGGATCACCGCGCCCTGGATGGGCAGGGTGAGCAAGGCCCAGGCGCAGAAGGCCAGGGCGAGGATCGCCATCACGGTTGCCGAGTAGGGCTCAGGTCGTTTGGTCATGGCCGGAACGCTAGGGAGAGCGCGATGCCGGCCGCCTCTGTCAGATGACTGATAGGCATGCCGGGCATATCAGTCACCCGACAGAGGCGGGAGATAGCAGCCGCTGCCTAGTGTCCTGCCCATGAAGGCGATCAATGGCGCGATGCGGCTTCTGGCCGTCGCGTGGCTGGTGGTGCTGTCGCTTCCTGCCCCGGCTCGGGCGCATGTCGTCCAGGCGGGGGCGGATCTGCGAGTGACGCAGACTTTCGAAACGGGCGAGGTGACGCTCGTCATCGCGGGGCTCTCGCAAGTGCCGGCGGCGCTGCGGGTGGCCGCGGAAGCGGCGGATCCCGCGAGCCTGCAGCTGGAGTTACGGTCGCTGACCGACGGCAGCAGGTCGTCCGGCTCGGCGAGTGTCGGGCAAGATCCCGCCGCCTTGTGGGTCACCCACACCGGCCCGCACGAGCTGCGCGTCCGCGTCGGTGACGAGGTCTCGATGATCCCGTTCCGCGTGTTGGTGCCCGAGAGCGCCCCCTGGACGATGGTGATGGACGGCGCCTTCCTGGTGACTGGTCTCCTGCTGGTAGGCGGCGTGCTCGCCAAAAGCATGTCCCGGCTCCTCATGAGCGGTGCGAGTGCAGCCGGAGCAGTCGCGGTCACCGTGATGCTGCTCGGGCCGTATCTGCCCCCCGCTCAGCCGGAGGGCAGCGCACCGCAAGCCGAGTCCGGCAGGCCCTACGCGCAGGGCAGCTTCTCCACCCAGCCCGCCCGACCTGTCACGGGAGCCGAGTTCACCCTGATCCTGCGGCTCGCGGACGGCGCGACCGGACGGCCGGTGGACGACCTCGCCGTCCACCATGAGGCCCCGGCGCATCTCGTGGTCACCAGCGAGAACGGCGTGATCTTCCGGCACGTGCATCCGTTGCGGACCGCGCCGGGTGTGCTGGCCGTACGGCTGAGCCTGCCGTATCCGGGTCGCTACCTGGCCTATGCCGAGATCGAGCGGCAGCAGTCAGGCGGGCAGCTTCTCACTGGCGCCTTCGAAGTCTCCGGTACGGCACAGCCGGACGCCTCCGTGCAGGAGGTCGCCATGCCCAGCCTGACCCCGCCAGCGCCGGTCGCCGGAAGCCCGGTGACCATCGAGGTCGCCACGGAGGGGCAGATCCAGCTCTGGCTGGGTATGCCCGGCCACATGGTCGTCCGGAGCCGGGACGGCGCCCACCTGGCGCACGCCCACGGGACGGCGGCCGGTCCTTCCGCACTGCGCTTCACGCTCACGCTCCCCGAACCGGGCCGCTACCTGGCCTGGGTCCAGTACGCCGCTGGAGGCCGTCTCCTGACGCGGCCCTTCACCATGGAGGTAGATCGATGAAGTACGCGGGCGTCTGCCTGCTCATCGCGGGTGTGCTGTTCGCCGTCACCTCGCGCTGGATCGGCGGCAACCCCGAGAGTGTGGCGGTGGCGGGCACGCACTACACCGTCACCGTGCTGCGGCCGATCGTGTCGAGGTACGGGTGACCTCGGGCAAGGCCGAAACGGTCACGCTGGCGGCGGCCATGCCCAGCATGGGCCACGCGCTGCCGCCGGTCGGCACCGTGCGAGCCGACCCCGGCCGCTTCGTCGCCACACAGGACGTGTTCACCATGGACGGCGTATGGGAACTGTCGATCACCCTGTCCGGGGACCATGGCGAGGAGACGATCACAGTCGGCCTGCTGGTGTGACGGTCAGGAACATCAGTCCGATGGCAGAAGCGGCGAACGAGCGCCCTGATTTGCGTCGTCGGCAGTCAGGACCGCTGCTTCCTGCTCAACTACTTCTACGCCGACGACCGCGAGACCCTGCTGAAGGTATGGCAATACACCGCCGGGTGGTTCCAGGCCAAGACCGCACTGCCCAACTCCGCCCTGATGCAGCCACTGGAGGACGAGCCCGCCGACTACGGGCTCGTCAACCACGCGAGCTGGCCGAACTGGCGGACCTTCCTACCCAGCCTGATCTTCCGGCCCACCTTCCGCCGCTTCGTGCTGACCAACTTCAAGGCCAACGGCATCGCCGCGCAGCCGATCATCTACCGCCGAGTGTGACCTGCCCTCAGATCAGTCCCGGGAGCCTGGTCAGCTCGGCGCGCGAGGAGACGCCCAGCTTGGGAAATGCCTTGTACAGGTGGGAGGCGACCGTGCGCGGGCTCAGGAAGAGTTGCGCGCCGATCTCGCGGTTGGAGGCGCCGGTGACGGCCAGCCGTACCACTTGGAGCTCTTGGGGGGTCAGCACGTCCAGCGGATCTCTGGCACCAGAGCGATCCGGCTGGGAGAGTCCGGTGGCGCGCAGTTCGGCGGCAGCGCGGGCAGCCCACGGGGTCGCGCCGAGCCGGTCGAAGGCATCCATGGCGGCTTGGAGCTGGCCGCGCGCCTCGGCGCGCCGCCTGGTTCGGCGCAGCCACTCCCCGTAGACCAGGCGGGTGCGTGCCTCGTCGAAGGGCTGCTCGCCCTCGCCGTGCAGGGCCAGCGCACGTTCGTACAGGCCCATGGCCTCGCTGTCCGGGGCCAGCAGCGCACGGACCCGATGCAGGACGGCAAGCGGCCTGGCCTGACCTGTGGCCTCGGCCCACTCCGTGTAGCGACGGAGCTGGTCCCGGGCACGCTGCGGATCCCCGATCCGGACGGCGGCCTCGATGTAGTCGGGCCAGGAATACCGCCACAGGAAGGCATGGCGGGTGGGACCGGACATGGCGCGGTCCACCCGGTCGAGCATCGCTTCGTAGCGGCCCAGCCCGAAGTCCAGTGCCGCGAGGGCGTACTCGGCCCAGCAGTATCCCGGCATCCACCGGCGGTGGCCGGCGTCCCGGATGGCCTGCGCGGCCATCGCCGCGCATTCCTCCTGCGCGCCGGCGACCGCGGACAGCCAGGCGTGCACGCCCGCCAGGTAGCTGCTCCACTGCGGCTGGCCGACGTCGGCGGCCAGGGCCAGACCCGCGACCACGGTGGCGCGCGCGGAGCGGTGGTGTCCGTTGAGGAGCTGCGCGATGGTGAAGATCGTCATGGCCTGGGGCATGCGTCCCAGACGTCCCTCCGCCCGGTACTCCTCGACGATCTGGGCCGAGCCTTCCAGCATGCCGTCGAGGTCGGCGCGGACGATGCTCTGGTGGACGATGAGGAAGCGCAGCTCGGACGGGATGCGTTCGGCCTGGTCCGGCATGGGGTAGGTGAGCGTGGTCACGGCGTCACCCTCGAGGATCAGGCGGATGGCGTGATTGATCGTGCGCACCAGAGCGGGCAGCCCGTCGCCGTCCGGGCACAGTTCCTCGGTACGGCGGGCCAGCGCGAGCTGGTCGGGGTGGGTGGCACTGGCCCAGGTGTAGAAGCCCGCAAGGCTGAGCAGCGACAGCCTGGCGGGCAGGTCGTCGGCCGCCTCGGCGCCCTCGTGTAGCAGCCGCACGCCTGCCAGCGGCCGGCCCGCCTCGATCTCCAGCTTCGCTCTCACCTGGGCCAGCTCGGCCAGCACACAACCCTCCAGCGTCACCGCCTCGGCCTGATGCCGCGCCCGGTCCACCAGCTCACCCGCGCGCTGCCACAGGCCCGCCTCGGCCGCGGCGCCGGCGGCGGCCGTCCACCGGCGTACCGCCTGGCCAGGATCGGCCGACAGCTCGGCCGCCCGCGCGTAGGCCGCCGACACCGCCGCCTGCCCGCCCCGCCGCCGGGCGCGCAGCGCCAGGCCCTCCAGCTGCCCGGCCACCTCCTCCTCAGGCTGCAGGGTGACGGCGGCCAGATGCCAGGCCCGCCGGTCCTCATCGACCGCCTCGGCCAGCGCCCGATGCGCGGCCATCCGGGCGGCGATGTCACAGGCCAGCAACACTGCGGTGCGCACCAGCGGATGACGGAACGCCACACCCCCTAAGCCAACCCGGACCAGGCCCGCGCGCTCCGCTGCGGCGAAGTCGGCCAGCGAGGCGCCCAGCAGCCCGACCGCACGCGCCAGCACATCCAGCTCGTCGTGGTGATCGAGGGCCGCCACCAGCAGGCAGGAGCGGGTAGCGTCAGGCAGCGCCGCGATCCGATCACGGAAACCGATCAGCACCCGGTCCGTCACCGGCTGCGCCGTACCGAGAGAGAACGACAGCGGCACGAGCGCGCCCTTGCGCTGCTCACCCGTGAGCATGCGGGGCAGCTCGACCAGCGCCAGCGGGTTACCCCCGGCCTCGGCCACCACCTGGTCGCGAACGGCCGGCGGCAGGTCCGCCGCCTGCTCGGCGAGAACCTTCCGGGCCGCCTCGGCATCCAGCGTGCCCAGCCGCAACTCCGGCAGACCCCTGGCGGGAAACTCGCCCTCCCGTGCGGCGAACAGGACGGCGACGGGCTCGTCATGCAGGCGGCGTGCGGCGAACAGCAGCGCGTCGGCCGACTCGCCGTCCAGCCACTGCGCGTCGTCGACCAGGCAGAGCACCGGGCCCGCCGCCGACAGCTCCACCAGCAGGCTGAGCGTCGCGAGCCCGACAAGGAAGCGGTCTCCGCGGTTGTCGCCGCCGAGGCCGAGCGCGCCACGTAACGCCTCCGCCTGCTGCTGCGGCAGCGCCTCGACGTGATCGACGACCGGGCGCAGCAGCAGGTGCAAGGCGGCGAACGGCAGATCCGCCTCGGACTCGACGCCGGTCACCCGCAGCACCCGTCCCCGCGTGCTCGCCGCGGAGAACTCCAGGAGGGCCGACTTGCCGATGCCCGCCTCGCCACGCACCACCAGAGCGCCGGACCTACCCTCCAGCAACCCGCCGATGACGGACTGCTCCGCCTGACGCCCGTACAACATGGCACTCCAAGAAACGTTTGTCCGTAATGTGACGTATGGGGAACGTTTCGCCTACGCGCCGCGAGGCGGAAGCCCACGATCCGCTGTTGGTCGAATCGCCCACCATGTCCATGACCCGCGATCTGGTCGAGATTTGCGCAGACCGCGCAAGCAGGATCATCCGGATCGGCTTCCGCCGGGGTCGACAACCGTCGGCGGCCCGGCGCATGCGCCCTCGCGGACGGCGGATGTCAACTCGAGGGAAGGTGGCGTCGAAGGAAGGCGATTTGGTCTGGATGGCGTCGGGCGCCAAGCGAGTGCGTGCAGAATTTATGCGGGATGTTCGTGGTCAGAGGACGGCCAGACGCTGCGCAGTGGACGCAGGCCCTCCTCGACGTAGTCGGCGATAGGGCGGCTGCCGCCGTCGAGGTACCACTGCTCAAGTGCGGCGAAATAACCGAAGACGAGGGCGTTCGTGGTCACGCGAGCCTGCGTTTCTGTCAGCTCGGTGGTCGCCGCGATCAGCGGGGCGATCCGCTGGCTCGCGCGGTCCAGATTGGCGCAGACGGCCACGCGGACCGATGGCTCGGCGAAGAAGTAACGGACCCTGCGCCACGGGCTCTTCTCGGCCTGAGGGCCTTCGGCTACCTCCTCGGAACCAGATGTGCCCTCCGGTGCGGATTCGTAGGCGCGAACGGCTCGGGGCCGGAAACCAGGGCTCGTCCTTGCGCAGTAGGGCCGTCGCCCGCCGGGCCTCTCCACTGATCGTGATGCCGACGGCGATGACGCTCGGAGTGATCAGCGCCAGCTTTCCGACGCGTTCCGGATGGCGAGTCGCGTATAGCACGGCCAGATTCGTGCCCGCGGAATGGGCGAGCAGATCCATCCGGTCGAGGCCAAGGTGCTCGCGCAGAGCTTCGACGTCATCGACAAGGCGGTCGCAGCGGTACGAGGCGGTGTCCTCCGGCATGTCGGACTGCCCCGTGCCCCGCAGATCCAACATGATCAACTGCCGTTGTGCCGAGAGGCCTCCAAGGTCGCCCAGATAGGCCGAAGCCTGCATTGGCCCGCCGGGCAGGCAGACCACGGGAGGGCCATCGCCGAATACGCGGCAGGCGAGCTCGACGCCATCGTAGGAGGTGAAGGAATCCATGCCCGACAGCCTGCGGGGATACACCGCGTCTCGGCTATCGTTTAGCCACAGCTACATGATGAGGGCGGATGGCGGTCGAGATCAGGTTTACCGCGGCGTCGGTCGCGAAGGTACGGTTCGCCATCTCACCGCTGGGCGAGACCGTGCTGGCGTTGCGGATCCTGCTCGGTACGGGCGGCCACGCCGTCCACCGACCCTGGGTGCGCCAGGCGCGCCCGCTGCTGGCGCGCGAACGCGAGCTGCCGCTGCTGCGGGCGCTCATTTCCGGACGGCTGCCCTCGTTCCTGTTCCCGGCGCCCAGGCAGCGCCTGCCTTCGCTGGCGACGGAGCTGGAACTGGTGCGGGCCACGCCAGAGGACTTCTTCCGGCACGAGTACGGCGCGGTCCTGGGCACGCCGGCCGAGCGCGCCCCCGAGCCCGCGACGGTCCTGCCGCGGCTGGTCGAGGCGCTGCATCGCGGCCACGAGCAGTTGATCGCGCCGCAGTGGGGCCGGATGCGCGCCGTGCTGGAGGCCGACCTCGGGCGGCGCGCGCTGACCCTGGTGGAGGGCGGGGTGCAGGCGCTGTTCGCCGAGTTGCACCGGGACATCGCCTGGGACGGCGGCCAATTGGTGGTGCACGGCCGGCGCACCCCGCACTCCGTCTGCACGGTGGACGCCGGCGAGCATGGCCTGGTCCTGCTGCCCAGCGTCTTCAACTGGCCGAACGTGGGCGTCGACAAGGCCCCGGTCACCGCCGCGTCGATCCGCTATCCGGCGGTGGGCGTCGGCCTCCTCTGGGAGCTGCCTCAACCGGCGCTGACCGGCCTGGCCCCGGTGCTCGGCCGCACGAGAACGCAGATCCTCGCCGCCTTGGCCGAACCCCTGACAACCGCGGCCCTGGCCACCCGCCTGAACATCACCCCGAGCGCCGTTTCCCAACACCTGGGCGCGCTGCGCGGGGCGGACCTGGTGGCAACAGAACGCAACGGCCGCACGGCACTCCACCTGCGCACGGAACGAGCAGCCCACCTGCTGGGCGGCTCAGCTTCAGAAAACGACCGTTTGTCTGCGTACTCCTTGATGTGCAGAGGTGAGTACGAGTAAATAGGCTCTGTCGCTGATCTTGTGATGCGGGACGTCAGTCTCGAAGCAGGATCTTCTTCCTGAGAAGGTCAAAGTTCGCGCGGCCATATCCCTGCCGCTTGATCAACTTTACTCGCGTGTTCTGCCCCTCGGCCTGCCCGGAACTCCAGGGAACCGACAGGCCGGCGATGATGGCGTCGAGGTCGTAGCGCAGACCGTGGGCGAAACGGTGCAGGTGGGGCAGGTCCTCTTCAGGAACTGCGTCGATCCAGGCGGGGAGACGGTCGCCGCGTAGGTCGCGCATCATGGTGGCGAAGCTGCGCACGTGGCGGAAGGTGGCGTCCAGTTCGGGGCAGGCCTCGCGGACCTGCGTGAGGTCGAGCGCGTGGTCGGGACGCAGGTTGTCGGGATGGGTCATGATCCAGGCTGTGATCTTGCGGGGTTTGGGTGTGGGCCTGGGTGGTGGCGGGGCGATGCTGCCCTTGCGGAGCAGCCGGATGTAGCGGTCGACCGGGCTCGCGCTGCCCTGGTACCCATGTGCCTGGAGCTCACGAAACAGCAGACTCGCGTTGCGGCACCCCTGGCTGAACCCGCTCATACAGGTACGACTTATAGGCATCCAGCAGCGTGGTGCGGTGGGTGGCAGCGATCAGCAGTTCCTCCAGGCTGGCCGCGCGGGCGTAGCGGCGTACGGCGTAGTAGTCGAGGTTCAGGTCCCGGCTGATGCCCTTGAGCGATCGGCCCTGGGCCACCAACTCCTGAACCTCGGCGTATCGCCTGGTCGTCCGGGTCACCAGGGCGCGTTCGCGGCCGTTCACGTCCAGGTAGCCGTCCGGCGGCTCGGGCGGGGCCGCGAGCTCGCCGCCGTTGCCGGGCAGTTCGGCATACGCTTGCTTGACCCAGCCGTGGTGCGCGCCGACCGTCTTCTCGACGGCTTCGTTCAGGTTGTTCCAGACGTGCCAGCGATCCACCACTTGCAGGGCTTGAGGCGCTCCGATGCGAGCGGCCTCGGCGTAGGCACGGGCGCGGTCGCGGGTGACGATCTCGACCTCAGGGTGCATGGTCAGCCACTCGGCCACCGGGCCCGCCTCCCGGCCCGGGAGCACCTCCACCGGACGCCGGGCCTCCAAATCGACCACGATCGTGGCGTAGATGTCGCGCAGGGCGAAGTCGTCCACCGCCACGGCCCGCACCCTCCCGATGGGCGGCTCAGGATGCGATCGGACGCGTCGATCAGCGCCGAAGCGCAGGCCGTGCACGGGATCAGCGCGGCCGACGTGCGCGGCGCCCCCCACCTGGGAACAGGTCCTGCCTCGCTTCCTGGACGCGGTCGGCCAGGCGACGATCTTGGCCTACAACGCCTTCACTAGGCAAGCCGCTTGTCGCGTTTGATGTTGTCGGGGGCCACGGAGCACCTGCCATCCGCTACTACGCCCGGCCCGACCACATCCACGTGCCCATCCGCGACGCTCCCCTGGCCCGCTGGGCGCTCATCTGGCGCACCGCCACCGAGACCGACCTCATCCGGGACTTCGCCGAGACCGCCCGTGACCTCGGCCCCATCGCCCTTTGAACCCGTACGCGCCCGCGCCGGCCCGGATGACCAGCAGGTTCTGCCCCTCCGAAAGCCCAGTTCAGACTCGGTTTGGCGGCTCATAGCGCGCTTCTTGACGGCACCCCTATGCGCTACGTCAAACTCGGCAGCGAAGCCATCGCCGCCTACGCGCGCATCATGGCCACAGCCTGGCAAACGCCTCGGACAAAGCAAGAAGAAGGGCCTTCGGCGGGGCCTCGGGCGCCGGGATGATCCCCCGCGCCCCGGGCTGGAGTCCGTAGATGACCGGGGGGCCGGCTCTTCCCGGCGCTGTCGCCCCAGGACAAGCCGAGCAGACCAAGGATTGGAGGCGGAAGGTCGTTCTTCCAAGTGGGGAGCTTCACCTTCACCTGAGGTGCCTCCATGGTTCCGGACAGCTTGTTGAACCTGCTCCGCCGCATCCGGCACGCGCTGGACGGCCGGCTGGTCGTCATCGACATCTTCTCCATGGACAGGGCTTCCCTCTACGCGCGGATCCTCGAGGACACCTCGGTGGTCCGGGAGCGCTTTCCGGACTGCGAGCACCTGCTCGACCTCCCGTACGTCGCCCGGGAGCACACGCCCGAGGAGATCCGCGCGTTGAGGGAAGCCTGGGGGTCAGTACACCTCGATCCGGTTGGCGTTGACGTCGTTCAGGACGTCGATGATCCGGCTGTACCTGGCCGAAGTCGAGGAGTCGACCGGCAGGAGCAGCGTGGCGTGCGCCTCGAGGACCGCCTCGCGCACCGTGCCGCCCACCGGGGAGGTGATCACGGTGCCCGCGTTGATCCTGCGGGTGCTCAGGTTGAGATAGGTGCCCAGCAGGTGCTCCTGGAGCACGGACTTGGGCGCGTTGTCACCGGTGAAGGCCGCGGTCGCCTCGGCCGGGGAGAGCGCCCCGTCCTGGTCGGCGTCGTAGCGCTGGTCGGTCGCCTGGACGCGGGCGAGGAACTCGGCCGTCCACAGCTCCTCGTGGGTCTTCCAGAAGCCCTTGGACCTGGGGTCGCGGGTCGGCGGCACCACGGTGATCGTGGTGGTGGCCGATCCGGTGACCGGGTCGAAGGTGCAGGCGCCGGTGGCGTTGCGGTAGCTCAGCGAGGCCTCGGCGGCGTAGGCCGTGCCCGCGAGGGCGAGCAGCGTCGGCCGCGCGGTGAAGGTCACGACGCGGTCACCCGACTTCGCAGGGACGTCCGTCAGCTTCCAGGTCAGGGTCGTGGAGCCGTCGGCGTTCGGGGTCACCTCGCTGGGCTTGGGACCGGTGCCCTGGTCGAGGGCCTTGCTGTAGTAGACCCCGGCGGGCAGCTTCACCGTGGCCACGACGTTCGAGGCCGCGCCGCCGCCCGTGTTGGCGTAGGTGAGGGTGTAGGTGATCGCCTCACCGGCGTTGACCGCCGGCGTCGCGCTCAGCGCCGCCGTCAGCACCGGGGCCTGCACCGTGGTCTTGGCCTGGGCCGTGTTGTCGCTGACCGCCGGGTCGGGCACGCCGTCGGTGTCGGTGCCGGTGACCGTCACGCTGTTGGTGAGCACGGTGCCGTCGGGGGTGGCGCACGGCACCTGGTAGGTGAATTTCGGCGTGACCGTGTTGACGGCGCCGTCGGCCAGGTCGGGCAGCGAGCGCTGCTGCTTGCTGCCGTCGGGCAGGGTGTCGGTGAGCTGGATCGCGGTCGCGGTGCCGGGGCCGAGGTTGGTCACGGCGACCGTGTAGCCGACCGTGTCGCCTCCAGCCGCCTCCGCCTGGTCGGCGCTCTTGCTCACCTTGAGGTCGGCCTTCTGCGTCATGGCCAGCACGGCCTGCTCGGTGAGCTCCTCGGGCAGGTTGAGCCGGGGCCCGTCGCCGAAGAAGCCGATGTGGATCTTGGGGTCGTACTGGAGGTGCGACCAATCGTCGTGGCCGGTCAGGACGTCGTCGTTCTTGGCCACGTCGCAGCCCGGCTTGACCGCCTCGATCCAGTTGATGTCGGCCGGGATGTCGCTCTCGGTGTTGCCGTCCTTCTCGTTCCAGTCGATCGGGCCGTTGGTGGCGGTGGCTGTCCTGATCTTGCCGCCCACGCCGTACACGATGTTCCTGGCCGGGTTCGGCGTGCCGTACACGCCGTTGTTCTCGTTGAGGTGCTGCTCTCTCAGTTGCGTGAGCAGGACGGTGCCCTTGGTCGCGTTGGAGTAGTCGAGATGCCGGGCGGGGTCGCGGTTGGTGAACTGCAGGGTGTAGTTCATCACGCTGAGGTAGTTGGGCTTGCAGTTGACGGAGTCGTCGCCGCCGTGGCCCAGGCTCAGCGTGTGGCCGAGCTCGTGCATGAAGGTAGCGGCCTCGGCGTTCTTGCGTCCGCCGACATTGGTGAACGACGACCACGAGCCGAGTGTGACGATGAAGTCGTTGCCGCCCACCAGAGTGTTGAGGTCGATTTCGGCGCGGCCCGAGGAGTCGGAGTTCTCCTCGTACGTGTGCGCGAAGATCATGTAGCGGAACGCCTTGCGCCGAGCTTCAAGGATGTTCACGCAGTTCGGGCTCGTCCTGTCAGCCTGCGTGCCGAAGCGCCCCGAGCACTTGCCCGCCTCCTTGACGACCGGGTTGCCGTTCTTGAAGTCGTTGAAGTCGTTCTGGTCGCCGTCGATCGAGGTGGAGAACTTGATGTTCGGGACGTTCGGCATCTCCTCGCCCTCCATGGCGTGCAGGGCGATGCCGCGGTACTTGACCTTCGACGGATCCGCCGGGTCGGGATAGGGGTCGACCGGCGCCGCGTCGAAGGCCTTCACCACGTCGTCGAGGGCGCCCGCCTGCGGCTTCTGGCCCTTCATGTAGTCTGCCTCGACGAACAGGTCCTTGCGGTACGGCACGGCGTTGTAGGGAGCCTCGCCCAACGCCAGGTCGATGGTGCCGTCGTTGTCGACGTTGATGCCGCGCCCAGCGGTCTCCCAGCTGTTCATGAGGCTGTCGCCGTCGCTGTCGGCGTCGCGCTCGGGCTTCAGGCAGTCGGGCGTGGTGATCGTGAAGTAGCCGCGGGCGGAGTCCTCGCCTGAGCCCTCGCTCTCGCCCGCGAGCGTCGGGGCGTTCGCGCCCTGCTGGGTGGTCAGCCCGCCGCCGGTGAACACGCAGGTGTCCAGGTTGAAGTCGAGGTCGAGCGTGGCGCTGCCGCCCTTCGTCCACCTGATCGGGTCGTCGAAGCTGAGATCGTCCTGATCCCACAGCTGCATCTGGATCCGGACCGGGTTGTGGCTGGTGTCGACGGTCTTCTTGTAGACCCAGTTGGTCCTGAAGTCGTCGCCGTGGGCGCAGCAGTAGGTGTCGCTGCCGTCGAACAGGCCCTGATGGTCGACCTCGAACTTCGGGTAGTAGTCGTTGCCGCAGGCTTCGCCCGCGCCTTCGTCACAGGACAGTTCGACCACCCGGTAGAGGTGGACGGTGACCTCGACGGTCGCCGCCGTGGCCGGTACCGCCCCCGCCACCATCGCGGCGGCGAGGGCCAGCAAGATGGCCACTAAGAATCTGATGGTGCGCATTCCGCAGATACCCCCCATGGAGCTGGAACTCGGGTCTCCACCATCGGGGCGAAATCGCGGTCTGTCGTGAGTAGGCCCTACCTAGTCGAATTCCGCCCGGTTCAGGTGAACGCCGAACGGCAGGTACGCCGCCATCTGCACCAAGTAGGGTCTGGCCTGTGCGAGTCGTACTTCTGGCCCCAGCCCAGGCATATCTGGACGGCGGAGGGCCCGTGGAGGTCAGCGGAGCACGGCTCCGCATGTTGCTGTCCCGGCTCGCACTGTCCCGCGCTGCCGCCCTCGATCTCCGGACCCTGATCAACCTCGGGCTCACCCGGACCAGCGACAT
The DNA here is from genome assembly GCF_030718205.1 of Nonomuraea turcica. Taxonomy (GTDB): domain Bacteria; phylum Actinomycetota; class Actinomycetes; order Streptosporangiales; family Streptosporangiaceae; genus Nonomuraea. Next base: position 41,441 of record NZ_JAUZQF010000041.1, on the reverse strand, counting down.
CTGGACACTGGCTCCCCGACTCTCCTGAAGAATCCCAGCCTCCTGCCACCTCACAGGCCACCAAGAACAAGATCTTCAGTGAGCTTCTAGGTCTGTATGCGGCCGGGGAAACTGCCCAAACTGCCCGCTCAGCTTCCCTGGTATTCATTCAGCGCGAGGGCCGGGAGGCGAGGTAGCGGGGGAGATGATCGTCACAGCAGGCCCAGCGGGTGCCGGACTTGTCGGTAACGGTGTATTTGGGGTCGTTGGGGCAGGGGTTGTTGCGGTCGCCGCCGCCCCAGGTGCAGCGGGTGCGGCTGGCCTGGCCGAGTCGGGGATCGTCGGCGTCGTAGTCCTCGATCTTGGAGGCGGGTGGGCGCAGGCCGGTGCGGTCGCCAACCTCGACGACCTCGTCGGCCCCGAAGGCGCGGCTGGCGCCGGAGGGGCTGAGGTTGGCGGCCTGCCCCAGGGCTTCCAGGGTGTAGGGGCGTGGGGCGACGTAGGCGCGGCCGTAGGCGAGGAGGAGCCGGATCTGGGTGTCGGCGTCCTTTTTGACCGCGACCAGGTCCTCGATGGTGGTCAGCAGGGGATCGAACCCGGGGCCGCTGGCGTCCCATGCCGCGTCCAGGCTCTCCACGAACGCGGCGCGGGCTTCCTCGACGCCGGCGACCGCAGTGTCGAACGACTCGGATGTGGTCTCGTCGTGCTCGGTGGCGACCGGCATCGGGTGGCGGATCGCCGCGAGATCAGTAAGCATCTCACGTGAAATCATACGAGAAGCATGCAACACTTTTTGCATGAGTACAAGAATATTGTATGAAGATCGCAAGATTGAAGGAGTATAGGGTCTCGGGGCGGCGGGATGATCTTCGCGCCCGCGCTGACAACGGCAACTCGTACGCCGCCGGGCGGCTGGTTGGCCTGGCCGCCCACGACCGCCAGGACGTCGACCGGGACGCCCAGAGCGTCTCCGAGACGTCCAGAGCGTCCCGCAAGAAGCCGCCCTGCTTGCGGGTTGTTTCATGGCGACCCCATGCAACACCGCCCGCGGCCGGACGCGTCCTGCGGATTCTCTGTTTCAAAGGTCGGTGCAGACGGCTGGACGGTTGAAACACTTCTATGGAGTTCCAGCCCCGGCTGACGCTGGGAGGGCCGATATCGGTGCCCTGCCGCCCTCACGGCGCCACCCCTGCTCGACTTAGACCTGAGCGGCTGCGGTCTCCCGGCACGAAGCAGGTCGGAAACGCTTCAGCGGTTCCTTGACCGAACGTCGGACAACCGCGGCATAGGCCGCGATGATGGTGATGCGCTTGCTCATGACGATGACGAGGCCCTACCGGCTGATCTGGAATGGATTGTGTGGGCACCATTGCCTGGATGGCGCTGCTGGATTCGGGATCGAACTCGGCGAACCCCTCGCCGCCGGCCTCCCAGGCGTCGAATGCGATCGTTGCGTCGTCCCACCCGGCCTCATAGAGTCGGTTGATCAGGGCATCACCACCTGCCGGTCCGATGAAGTGGACCACGAACTCGTACATGGCCATCGTGATCATCCCTCCTGCGAGGTCGTGGTCTGCGACTCGGCCTTGTGCGGGCATTCTTCGAGTGCCCGGCGTAGTCTGCGCGCGTGATTCTCGGGCACCTCGGGTGTTGACCAGATAGAGGTAGGTGGCCTGCATCCATCGACTCCCCCAGGACATTGACGTGCTCCTCCCTTTGATTGGGAAGGATTCTCATGGCCGCTACGCGGCCACCCGTTGCGGGGTGGTGCGGGTGGTCCCGCCATGAGGTGCTTGACGCTTCACCGGCCCCAGTGGTGCAGGGCCTCCACGTCCAGTGACCGCCCGTCCGGCGGCTGAGTTGTACCGGTACAACTGGGTGCGGGCGGCGTTGACGTCGGCGTTGCCGATCCACCCGCAGGCTGGGTTCTTGCACACGAACCGGGACTGACTCTCGCGGGAGCCTTCGGTGATCGTGTGGCAGGCGTGGCATTCCTGGCTGGTGCCCAGCGCCGGGATGTAGATGGACCGGTAAGGGAGGTGATAGATCCCGTCGGCGAAGCGCTGCTTGGCGCCGTCCTCCTTCGCGTACATGCCCTGCGGCGGGTGGAGGTCGATCGACCACCCGCCGAAGGCGATCCGGTCCTCGAAGGGTGTCTGGGCCAGCACGTCGTGCTGGGTGAGCACGTAGTCGCCGAGGAGGCGGCGGTATTCCCGCTTGCCGGGCAGCGACCCCACCCACTCCAGGGTCATCGTGTCGGCGTCGAACTTCCCGGAGTTCTTGATGTAGTCCCAGATGCCGTAGATGACCGACCACAGCTCGTCGCGGATGCGGTCGTTGTCGTGCACGGTGTCCCGCTCGCCGCCGAACTCGATCCACCAGTCGCAGCGTGCGGGAGAACATTTGACGCGCTCCCCGGGCTCAATCCCGGGGATTCGGCCTGCACCGCTGCCGCTCAGGCGGCGGCGCTTCCGTGGCTTCCTGTTTCATCGACCGTGCCCCGCCGCCCACGCCGAAGTGTGGATGGTGGGTCTTACCGGTCTCCGCAGGCGTTTTGAGTCTCCGCTTCCCGCCCGTCTCAGGTGCGGGTTTCCGTCCAGCGGCGACCAGCCGTCTGCCCTCCTGCTGGAGGTTGACGGCAGAGTTGACGTCCCGGTCGTGGAGCGTGCCGCATGCGCTGCACGTCCACGATCGGACGTGCAGCGGCAACGCGGCGACCACGGTGTGGCAGGCCGAGCAGCGTTTGCTGGAGGGGAAGAACCGGCCGGCCTTGACCAGCGTCCGCCGTGCAGCTTGGCCTTGTACTCCAGCATGCCGACGAACTGGCCCCACCCGGCGTCGTGCACGCTCTTGGCCATCTTCGTGCGGGCCAGTCCCTTGACCGCCAGATCCTCCACGTAGATCGCTTGGTTTTCGCGGATCAACGTCGTGGACAACTGGTGGTGGAACTCGCGGCGCGCGTCGGCGACCTTGGCATGCTGGCGGGCCAGCGCGTCCCGGGCCTTGGCCCGGTTGGCCGAGCCTTTCTCCTTCCTGGACAGCGCCCGCTGCAGGCGCTTGAGCTTCTTCTCCGCCCGGCGCAGAAACCGCGGAGAGTCGATCTTTGTGCCGTCCGGCAGGATCGCGAAATGTCCCAGCCCCAAGTCGATGCCGGCGTCTGCCTCCACCGGGGGCAGCGGCTGGGGGGCGGCCTCGACCACGAACGAGGCGAAGTACCGACCGGCCGCGTCCTTGTTGATCGTCACCGACGACGCCGGCGCGGGCAGGTCCCGGGACCAGCGCACCGCCACCTCGCCGATCTTCGGCAGGCGCAGTTTCCCGCCTGTCGTGATCTTGAATTTGGCGTTCTTGGTGAAACGGATCGCCTGCCGGTTGTCCTTGCGGGACCGAAACCGAGGCGGCCCCAGCTTCGGGCCCTTGCGCCGACCGGCCAGCGAGTCGAAGAAGTTGCGGAACGCGGTGGTGCAGTCGGCCAGCGCCTGCTGCAGCACCACCGCCGACACCTCACCCAGCCAGGCCCGCTCCGGCGTCGCCTTCGCCTTCGTGATCACCCGCACGGACAGTTCGGCGTCGGTGATGAACGGCTCCCCGTTCTCGTACGCCTGGTTACGCAAAGCCAGAGCGTCGTTGAACACCACCCGGGCGCACCCGAACGCCCGCGCCAGCGCGATCCGCTGGCTTGGAGTCGGGTCGAGCCGGTAGGCGTAACGCAGCCGCACACCATGATCCTATCATTGGTCTATGGCCGATGACGGAGACATCAGGACCGGTAGGCACTGCATTTTCGTACTCCACGCACATTTGGTCTTCATCACCAAATACCGGCACCAGGTGTTCATCAGACCCCACCTGGAACGCATGGAGCAGATCATGCGAGACGTGTGCGCCGACTTCGAGACCGAACTGGCCGAGTTCAACGGCGAGGCCAACCACGTCCATCTCCTGGTGAACTTCCCGCCCAAGGTCGCCATCTCCCGGCTCGTCAACAGCCTCAAGGGCGTGTCCTCCCGGCGGATGCGGCAAGAGTTCCCCGAACTGGCCCGCCACTACTGGAGGGCGAACAGGCTCTGGTCAGGCTCCTACTTCGCCGGATCAGTGGGCGGAGCACCCCTTTCGGTCATGCACCAGTACATCGAGCAGCACAACCGGCCAATCTGATCCGCGCGGACACCGTTCCGCTTTGGCGGCGCAACGGCTGTTCCTGGCCCCGCTACGCGGGCCGGTCCGCTTCGGCCGAGCAGAGCGGCGATGCTGCGCGGGGTCGCCAGCGCACGTTGCGGGTCGAAACGACGGGGCAGCCACTCCCATTCCTGGCAGTCGGTCAAGAACCTGCGCAGCGCGGCGAGCTGCCCCTCCTTGCTGCTGGCTGCCAGCGGCTTGCGGACACGGTCCTTGAGGCCGACGGTGCGCTGGACGTAGTCACCGACGTTCATCCGGTCGAGCGCGGCGACCCAGGCCGCGCAGGTCTGCCTGGTCCAGTCCGCCGGATCAGCGGCGTCGGATGCTCCGGCCTGGAGCCAGCGGCCAACTTTGAGCAGGTTGGAGCGGACGCCGCTGCGGGTGCGGGGCGTCAACGTCGAGGTGGCATGCCAGCGGTCGCCCCACCGCTCCCATTCCGGTGCGCCGCCGGTGGCGCTGGCCATGTGACGGCCGGTGCCCTCCCGGGGCGGATCGCAGACATCTGCGTGCCCGGCAGCAGACGGTCGGTGCACGCGATCGAACAGCTCGGTGGTCAACTCGTCAAAGTGAGGGCTGCAGTTAAGCAGGAACAGCCGGCAGGCCACCATCGGCAGCAGCGTGGCGTTATCGCGGCCGAGCCGGTAACCCCACTCGTCCAGGAGGGAACCACGCCGGACAGACGCACCTGCAACCTGGACTATCCCGCCTCAAGGAATAGCTCTTAGGAGATGCTGCGGTAGAGGTCCCTGGTCAGGGTGGTGATGCGCTTGACGGAGGCGCTCCACGTGCTGCCCGCCGGGTGCGTCGTGAGCACCGCCATCACGTACCGCTCCCCCTTGCCCACCAGCCCGGTCGTGTACAGCACGGGACGGCCGTAGTCGGGCACGCCCGAGCCGATGGCGCGCTGGGCGATCCACGAGACGGGCGCGCTGACCGCCTTGGCGTCACACCTGATCGGCGGCGTGGTGCCGAACCCCGACCAGCCCTGCTTGACCGCCCACGGCCGGGGCAGTGCGTCCGGGATGCCGAAGGTCTGATCGAAGCCGTCCATGCCGCACGGCGTGGCCCGGCGCAAGTGGCCCAGGATCGTGTCCCTGACCCGGGCGTCGGCGGTGTCCAGCAGGTAGCGGTACGTCCGGACGATGTCGTACGCGCTCAGCGAGCTGTACCCCCAGAAGCCGGGCTTGGACGCGGGCGGCGGCGCCGTGTCGGCCAGCCTCAGCTTGCGGGCCATCCGCACGATGATCTGCCCCTTGCCGCCCCGGTCCCAGAACGCCGAGGCCGCGTCGTCATCGCTGGACCGCAACATGACCTTCAGCAGCCTGGCGTCGGCGGCCGGCACGCTCTTGCGCCGCTCCAGGTAGTCGATCGCGATGAGGATCTTGACGACGGACGCCGAGCGGTAGGCGCGGTGCGCGTTGCGGGTGGCCACGATCTTGCCTGCCTGCCGGTCGAACACCACCCACGCCGCCGTGGTCCCGGCCGGAACGCGCGGTGGGGCGGTCGCGGCGGCCTGAGCGGGCGTGGCGAGGGCGGCGACAACGAGGAGCACTGCGGCCCAGGGCTTCATACGCACGCGCCTATAAGTACCAGATTCTCCTGTCCAACTCTTGACCTCCCAACAGAACCGGGTATAAACACAGATGAAACCAACACGAAACGGCGGTGAATCAACATCATGTACGCGGAGGAGCGGCAGCAGGAGATCCTGCGGAGAGCGCGTGCCACAGGCCGCGTCGACGTGGTGACGCTGGCCGCCGATCTCGACGTGACCACCGAGACGATCCGCCGCGACCTGACGTCGCTGGAGCGGGCGGGTGTGCTGCGCCGGGTGCACGGCGGCGCGATCCCCGTGGAGCGGCTGGGCTTCGAGCCCGCGTTGGCCGCCCGCGACGAGCTGATGACGGCCGAGAAGGAGCGCATCGCCAAGGCGGCGCTGGCCGAGCTGCCCGAGGACGGATCGGTCATCATCGATGCGGGCACCACGACGGGCCGGCTGGTCCAGGTGCTGCCGGCTGACCGCGAGCTCACCGTCGTGGTGAACTCACCGCCGCTGGCCACGGTCCTGGCCGCCCGCCCCAACCTGCACGTGATCATGCTGGGCGGGCGGCTGCGCGGCAAGACGCTCGCCACGGTCGACGACTGGGCACTGCGCCCGCTCGCGCACCTCAACGTGGACGTCGCGTTCATCGGCACCAACGGCTGCTCGCCGGCCCGGGGGCTGACCACGCCGGACCCGGGCGAGGCGGCGATCAAGCGGGCCATGGTCAAGGCCGCGCAGCGCAGCGTGCTCCTGGCCGACCACACGAAGTTCTCCAACACCTACCTGGCCACGTTCGCCGAGCTGAGCGAGATCGACGTGGTGATCAGCGACACCGGGCTGGACGTCACGCTCGCCGCCGACGTGGCGGCGGCGGGGCCGGAGGTGATCAGGGCGTGATCCTCACCCTGACGCTCAACCCCAGCCTGGACCGCACGATCGAGATCGGCGCGCTGGACCGCGGCGCGGTCATCCGCGCCGCCGCCGCCCGCCTGGATCCGGGCGGCAAGGGCGTGAACGTCTCGCGCGCCCTGCTGGCCAACCGGGTCGCCTCGCGCGCGGTGGTGCCGTTCGGCGGGGACGAGGGCAGGCAGCTCGTCCGTCTCCTCGCCGCCCAGGGGCTCGACATGGTCACCGTCCCGGTGGCCGGCCCGACCCGGTCGAACGTCACGCTCGCCGAGCCCGACGGCACCACCACCAAGATCAACGAGCCGGGCACGGCCCTGTCGCCCGGCGAGCTGGACACGATCGCGGAGGCGGTGCTGGCCGCCGCGCACGAGGCGGACTGGGTGGTCGCCTCCGGCAGCCTGCCCCCCGAGGTGCCCGCCGACGTCTACGCCCGGTTGTGCCTCAGGTTCGCCGAGGCGGGCATCCTTGTGGCGGTCGACACCAGCGGGCCTGCCCTGTCGTGCGCGCTCGGCGCGGCGCCGGCCCTGGTCAAGCCGAACGTGGAGGAGCTCGCCGCGGCCACCGGCATGCCCATCCGCTGCCTCGGCGACGTGGTGAAGGCCGCGGGCAAGCTCCGTGCGGCGGGCGCGCGCACGGTGCTGGCCAGCCTGGGCGCCGACGGCGCGGTGCTGGTCGAGGAGTCCGGCATCTGGTACGGCGAGGCGCCGGTGACCGAGCCCCGCAGCTCCGTCGGCGCGGGCGACGCCATGCTGGCCGGATTCTTAGCGGACGGCGGCCACGGGCCTGACGCGCTGGCGCGGGCCCTGGCCTGGGGCGCCGCCGCGGTAGGCCTGCCCGGAAGCCGTATGCCGGGACCCGCCGACATCGACCTCGGCGCCGTCACCGTCCATCAGCCCGACCCGGCCCGCCTCCTCACCTCACCCCCGCCCGCTCCTCCCCAATAGCCGGCAAAGCCGCTGATTCTCTGCACAACCCCCCGAAGGAGCTAGTTCCATGGCCGATACTTACACACCTCCGGTCACCGGTACCGGCGTCAAGGCCACCATCCAGCGCATCGGCGGCCATCTGGCCGGCATGATCATGCCGAACATCGGCGCGTTCATCGCCTGGGGCCTGATCACGGCGTTGTTCATCCCGACCGGCTGGCTGCCGAACGAGGACCTCGCCAAGATGGTCGGCCCGATCATCTCGACCCTGTTGCCGGTCCTCATCGCCTACACCGGCGGGCGGATGGTGCACGGGCAGCGTGGGGCGGTCGTCGGCGCGGTGGCGGTGATGGGCGTCGTGGTCGGCACGGAGGCCCCGATGTTCCTGGGCGCCATGATCATCGGCCCGCTCACCGCCCTGATCCTGAAATATGTGGACAAGTTCACGGAGGCGCGGACCAGGGCCGGGTTCGAGATGCTGGTGGACAACTTCTCCGCCGGCATCGTGGGCGGCGCGATGGCGATCGTCGGATTCCTCGGCATCGGTCCCATCGTGCAGGCGGTCACCACGGCCGCGGGCAACGCCGTGGAGTGGCTGATCACCAACAACCTGCTGCCCGTGGCGTCCGTGCTCATCGAGCCGGCCAAGGTGCTGTTCCTGAACAACGCCATCAACCACGGCGTGCTCAGCCCGCTGGGTGTCGCGCAGGCGGCCGAGCAGGGCAAGTCGATCCTGTTCATGCTCGAGTCGAACCCGGGGCCCGGGCTCGGCCTGCTGCTGGCGTACCTGCTGTTCGGGCCGCGCGAGCTGCGGCCCAGCACGCCCGCTGCGATGATCATCCACTTCTTCGGCGGCATCCACGAGATCTACTTCCCGTACGTTCTCATGAAGCCGCGCCTCATCGCGGCCGTCATCGCGGGCGGCGCGGCCGGGGTGTTCACGTTCATGATCACCGGAGCCGGCCTGGTCGCCACCCCGTCGCCGGGCAGCATCTTCGCCTACCTGGCGGTCACGCCGAAGGGCGGCTGGCTGGGCTCGAGCCTCGGGATCCTCGTGGCCACGGCCGTGTCGTTCGCCGTGGCCGCCCTCCTGCTCGGCTTCGGCAGGGGCGAGAAGGCCGCCGATGAAGAAGTTTCCAGCACCGAACCCACCACCAAGGAGGCCTGAGCCATGGACGCCAAGGACATCCGAAAGATCATCGTCGCCTGCGACGCCGGGATGGGCAGCAGCGTGATGCTCGCCTCCACGCTGCGCAAGCAGCTCAAGGACAGCGGCGTCATCGTGGAGCACACGCCGGTCAACTCCATCCCCGACGACGCCGACGTGGTGCTGTGCCACGCCGGGCTGGCCGCCCGCGCCAGGGCCGCCGCTCCGGGGAAGCTGCTGGTGCCGTTCCAGATCTTCCTCGGCGACCCGGCGGTGACCAGGCTGGTCAACACCATCAAGAACGGCGGCACCGTCGATGCGTGACGACCTGCTCGACCCGCGGGCGGTGCGGCTGCACGAGAGCGCCGCCGACCGCGACGCGGCCATCCGCCTCTGCGGCCGGGTGCTGGTCGAGGTGGGGGCGGTCGCGGAGCCGTACGTCGAGGCGATGCTCGAACGGGAGCGGTCGATCTCCACCTACGTCGGCGAGGGCGTCGCCATCCCGCACGGGACGGACGCGTCCAAGGAGGACATCAAGCGGGACGCCATCTGCGTCGTGCGTTTCCCCGGCGGCGTGGACTGGGACGGCGAGCAGGTCACGCTCTGCGTCGGCATCGCCGCCAGGGAAGGCGGCCACGTACCGCTGCTGGCGGCGCTGGCCGAGATCCTGCTCGACCCCGACCGCGCCCGGGCCCTCCGCGAGGCGACCGAGGTTTCACAGGTGATGAAGGAGCTCGTATGAAAGTCGCCAGATTCCACGCCCCGGGCGACATCAGGATCGAGGACGCGCCCGAGCCCGTGGCCGGGCCGGGCGAGCTGAAGATCCGGGTACGCAACTGCTCGACCTGCGGCACGGACGCCAAGATCTACAAGTTCGGGCACCACCACATCAGGCCGCCGCGGGTGATGGGGCACGAGATCGCCGGCGAGGTCGTGGACACCGGCGCCCGGGTGCAGGTGATCGCCGCCATCCCGTGCGGCGCGTGCGCCGAGTGCCTGCGCGGCCGCCAGACGGTCTGCCCGAACCAGGAGTCCATGGGCTACCACTACGACGGCGGCTTCGCCGAGTACATGATCATCCCGGCGAAGGTGCTCGCCGTCGACGGCGTCAACGCCATCCCCGACGGCGTCGGCTTCGCCGAGGCGTCGGTCGCCGAGCCCCTGGCCTGCGTGCTGAACGGGCAGGAGCTGGCGGGCGTCGGCGCGGGCGACGACGTGGTGGTGATGGGCGCGGGCCCGATCGGCTGCCTGCACGTCCGGCTGGCGCGGGCGCGCGGCGCCGCCCGCGTGTTCCTCGTGGACGTCAACGCGCAGCGCCTGGCCATGGCCGCCGAACTGGTGAGCCCGGACGCCGCCATCGACGCCGACCCCGTCGAGCAGGTGCTGAAGCTGACCGGCGGGCGCGGCGCCGACGTGGTGATCACGGCGGCGGCGTCAGGGGCGGCGCAGGAGCAGGCGGTGCGGATGGCGGCCCGGCAGGGCCGGATCAGCTTCTTCGGCGGCCTGCCCAAGGACGACCCGATCATCGCGCTGGACTCCAACCTGGTGCATTACCGCGAGCTGACGATCGTCGGCGCGAACGGCTCCAGCCCCGCCCACAACGCCTCGGCGCTGCGGCTGGTGGCCGAGGGGGCCGTCGTGGTCTCCGACCTCATCACCCACCGGCTGCCACTCCCCCGGGTGCTCGACGGGATCGACCTCGTCAGCCGGGGCGCGGCCATCAAGGTCACGATCGAACCGTAAGGAGACGCTCTGATGGCACATCGAACGGTCGCCGTGGCCTCTGCCAGCGGCCTGCACGCCCGGCCCGCCAAGCTCTTCGTCCAGGAGGCGGTGCGGCTCGGGGTGCCCGTGACGGTGCGGCTCGGCGAGAAGGCCGTGCCGGCCAAGAGCATGCTGGGAGTGTTGTCGCTGGGGGCCGTCCAGGGGACGGAGGTGACGCTCGAGGCGGACGGGCCGGGGGCCGAGGAGGCGCTGGACGCGCTGGCGTCGCTGCTCGCGCGCGACCTGGACGCGGAAGAGGCCCTCGATGCCTGACACCCCGCTCCGGCCGGGCGTCGCGGAGCCTGGACCAGGAGCCCGTGCCGGTGGCTCCCGTCCTGACAGCGGCCCCTGGACGGGGGCCGGCGGGCGGCTCACCGGACTCGGCGTCAGCCAGGGCCGGGCGGCGGGCCCGGTGATCCGGATGGCCGGGCCGCCGCGGCTGCCCGCCCCCCATCCGGTCGCCGACCCCGGCGCCGAGGCGGCCACCGTCGTCAAGGCCCTGGGTGCGGTGGCCGCCGACCTCGCCCAGCGGGCCACCGGCGCGCAGGGGGAGGCCGCCGAAATCCTCGAGGCACTCGCCATGATCGCCGACGACCCGATGCTGCGGGAGGAGGCCGAGGGAAAGGCACGCAGCGGCCTGGACGCGGCCCACGCCCTGGACGCGGCCTTCACCCATCACCGGGACGCCCTCGCCGCGCTGGGCGGCTACCTGGCCGAGCGGGCCGCCGACCTGGACGACCTCAAGCATCGCGCGGTGGCGTTCGCGCTCGGCCTGCCCATGCCGGGGCTTCCCTCCCCCGGCCACCCGTACGTGCTGGTGGCCGCGGACCTCTCCCCCGCCGACACCGCCGGCCTGGGCGACGACGTGCTGGCACTGGTCACCGAGCGGGGCGGGCCGACGAGCCACACCGCGATCCTGGCCCGCGGCCGGGGGCTGCCCGCGGTGGTGGCCTGCCCGGAGATCGCCGGCGTCCCCGACGGCACCATCGTGGGCGTCGACGGCACGACCGGCGAGATCGCCCTCGGCCTGTCCGCCGCGGAGGCGGCCGAGGTCGGGGAGCGCGACCGCGCCGAGAAGGCCAGACTGGCGGCGAGCCACGGCCCCGGCAGGACCGCCGACGGCCACCCCGTCAAGCTCTTACTCAACGTCGGCTCGGCGGCGGACCTGCGCCCGGGCGCGGAGGGCGTCGGGCTGTTCCGCACGGAGTTCCTGTTCCTGGACCGCAGGCAGGCGCCCTCGTTCGAGGAGCAGGTCGCGGCCTACATCGAGGTGTTCACGCAGGCCGAGACGGTCATCGTGCGCACGCTGGACGCCGGCACCGACAAGCCGCTGCCCTTCCTGGGGCTGCCCGGGGAGCCGAACCCCGCCCTGGGCGTGCGCGGCCTGCGGGTGGACCGGGTGCTCCCGGACGTGCTGGACACGCAGCTCGACGCGATCGCCGAAGCGGCCAGGGCCGCGGGCGCGCAGGCGTGGGTGATGGCGCCCATGGTCACCACGATGGGCGAGGCGTCCGGCTTCGCCCGTCGCGCCCGTGCCAAGGGCATTGCCAGGGTCGGGGTGATGGTGGAGGTGCCGGCGGCGGCGCTGCGGGCCCGGCGGTTGCTGCAGGAGGTGGACTTCCTCAGCATCGGCACCAATGATCTGGCCCAGTACACCTTCGCCGCCGATCGCCAGCACTCCTCCCTGGCCGATCTCCTCGACCCCCGTCAACCGGCCCTTTTGGAGCTGATCGCGATGTGCGCGGAGGCGGGGCGGGAGGCGGGCAAGCCGGTCGGCGTGTGCGGGGAGGCGGCCGGCGACCCGCTGCTGGCGCCCCTGCTGGTGGGGCTGGGGGTGACGAGCCTGTCCATGGCCCCGGTGTGCGTTCCCGCAGTCCGGGAGGCCTTGGCGGCCCTCACCCTGCAGGAGTGCCGGGAACGCGCCCGTGCGGCGCTTGCCTAGCTGCGCGCGCCGGTCACTACTCCTGCGAGGAGCGCGGTCACCGTCACAGCTTGACGAGTTTGGCGTAGGGCGCGTTGATGCGGCGCGTCTCCGCACCGAAATCAACGAGGACAGCCACATCCTGCTCGACGGCGATGACGCGGCCGAGGCCGTATTTGTCGTGGCTGACCTGGTCCCGCACGGCGAACTGCTCGACGGGAGGTGGAGGAGGCTCGGCAACGTTGAAGGGGCTTCCTGGCAGGCGTCGCCGGGCCGCGGCGTGAGGTCTCATTGGTTTCAGTATGCGCCCTTCTGACGAATAAAGCGACCGGTCACGGAGGAGGCGGCGCGAAAGCACGGATATGCGGGGTGAGCCGGGGACGCGACAGATCCGGGCCCGCAGCGGTGCGGGCCCGGATCCCTGACATCTGCCAGGTCAGGCGGCGACGATGTTCTCCGCCTGCAGACCCTTCTGGCCCTGGACGACGTCGAAGGACACCTTCTGGCCCTCGTGCAGCTCCCGGTAGCCGCCGCTGGCGACGATGTTGGAGTAGTGCGCGAAGACGTCGGGGCCGTCGTTGTCCTGGGCGATGAAGCCGAAGCCCTTTTCGGCGTTGAACCACTTCACGGTTCCGGTTGCCATATCGATCTCCTCGAGATGTGTGCAGGAAACGCAATTCGCACCGTGCGAATTGCCGTGTCGCCGCGATGAGCCCATCCGGAGATGACCGGAAAACAAAAACGCGCCCGAAGATCACAGTCTGTCAGGCGCGCACAAAGTCTTTATGGGTACCACAACTACAACTGCAGTTCAGTCTAGCACACGTTTCGGGTCCACCGCCCTGAGCCGGAGCTGGTCGTTCTCGACGTCGACCGTCACCCTGCCGCCCTCGGACACCTCGCCGGTCAGCAACATCGTGGACAGCCGGTTGTCCAGCTCCCGCTGCACCGTCCGCCGCAGCGGCCGGGCCCCGAACTCCGGCTGGTAGCCGCGCTGCGCCAGCCAGTCCTTGGCCGGGTCCGTGACCTCCAGCGTGACGTCCTGTCCGCGGAGCCGCTGCCGGGTGCGCTCCAGCATCAGGTCCACGATCCGGCGCAGCTGGTCGCGCTCCAGCCGCTTGAAGACGATCGTCTCGTCGATGCGGTTGAGCAGCTCCGGCCGCAGGGAGCGGCGCAGCAGGTCCATGAGCCGGCTCTCGAGCTGCGCGGGGTCGGCGGTGGACTCCAGGATGAGCTGGGCGCCGAGGTTGCTGGTCATGATGACGATCGTGTTGGTGAAGTCCACCGTGCGGCCGTGCCCGTCGGTGAGGCGGCCGTCGTCGAGCATCTGCAGCAGGATGTTCATGACGTCCGGGTGGGCCTTCTCGACCTCGTCCAGGAGGATCACGCCGTGCGGGCGGCGGCGTACGGCCTCGGTGAGCTGGCCCGCCTCCTCGTACCCGACGTATCCGGGCGGCGCGCCGATGAGGCGCGAGAGCGTGTGCCGCTCCTGGTACTCGCTCATGTCGATGCGCACCATGTGCTCCTCGCCCCCGAACAGGGCCGCGGCGAGCGCCCTGGCCAGCTCGGTCTTGCCGACGCCCGTGGGGCCGAGGAACAGGAAGCTGCCGATGGGCCGGTTGGGGTCCGACAGTCCCGCCCGCGCCCTGCGTACCGCCTCCGCGATCGCGGTCACCGCCTCGTCCTGGCCGATCACGCGCTGGTGCAGGTACTCTTCGAGGCGCATGAGCCGATCGCGTTCCTGCTCGGTGAGCTGGGTGACCGGGATGCCGGTGCGGCGGGAGACGACCTCGGCGATGTCCTCCACCATGACCTGCGGCACGGTGTCCGTGCCCTGTCTGGCGCGCTGCAGCTCCGGCCGGACCTTGTCGATCTCCCTGGTCAGGTCCTTGGCCCGGTCGAAGTCGTCGGCGGCGACGGCCTGGTCCTTGTCGCGGCGCAGCGAGTCCAGGCGTTCCTCCAGCTCCCGCACGTCGCTGCCGGGGGTGCGCGAGCGCAGCCGCACCCTGGCCGCGGCCTGGTCCATCAGGTCGATGGCCTTGTCGGGCAGGAAGCGGTCGGGGATGTAGCGGGCCGACAGGGTCGCGGCGGCGTCCAGGGCCTCGTCGGTGATGCGGACCTGGTGGTGGGCCTCGTACGCGTCGCGCAGCCCCGCCAGGATCTCCACCGTCTCCTCCACGGTCGGCTCGGCGACCAGGATCGGCTGGAAGCGGCGTTCGAGTGCGGCGTCCTTCTCGATGTTCTTGCGGTATTCGTCGATCGTGGTGGCGGCGATCACGTGCAGCTCGCCGCGGGCCAGGGCGGGCTTGAGGATGTTCGCCGCGTCCATGCCGCCCTCGGCGGCGCCGGCGCCGACCAGGTTGTGCACCTCGTCGATGAAGACGATGATCTCGTCGGCGTGCTCGCGCACCTCGTCGATGACCTTCTTGATGCGTTCCTCGAACTCGCCGCGGTATTTCGTCCCGGCCACCATCCCGGTCAGGTCGAGGGCGACCACGCGGCGGTCCTTGAGCGGATCGGGGACGCTGCCGTTGACGATGCGCTGGGCGATGCCCTCGACGATCGCGGTCTTGCCGACGCCGGGCTCGCCGATGAGGCACGGGTTGTTCTTGGTGCGGCGCGACAGCACCTCGATGGACTGCTCGATCTCGTCCTCACGGCCGACGACCGGGTCGATCTTGCCCTGCCGGGCCTGCTCGGTGATGTCCCGGCCGTACTCGTCCAGCGAGGGCGTGTTCGTCGCGCGGCGGGCTTCGCCTCGGCGGGCCGGGCCCGCCATGATGGCCTGCTGCAGCTCGTTCGCCGAGACGCCCTGTTCCTGCAGGAGGCGGGCGGCGCTGGAGTCCGGGTTGGCGGCCGCCGCGAGCAGCAGGTGCTCGGGGCCGATGTAGGAGGACTGCAGGGCGCGGGAGATGCGCTGGGCGTCGAGGATGGCGCGTTTGGCGGCGGGCGAGAGGGTCGTGGGCGGCTCGGCGGGCAGGCCGGGGCCGCTCATCTCGTCGATGCGGTCACGCAGCCGGCCCAGGTCCACCCCGGCGGTACGCAGCATGGTCTGGGTGGCGTCGTCGTCGATCAGCGCGTCCAGCAGGTCGAGCACGTCGAGGTCCGGCGCGCCGCGCTGCCCGGCCGCCTCCAGCGCGCGCCGCAGCACCTCCCGGGCCGAGGCGCTCAGGAGCTTGCCCACGTCCACCCGCTGCACGCTGGGCCGGGTCGGCGGCCAGCCCTCCATACCGCCGAACACCCGGCCCGTGAGCTCCTCGAACCCTCTGAACGGATCTCCACCGAAAAACGACCTGAACGGCATGTCCGCCATCGAATGCCCCCTCCACGCTTCAAGGGACACCTAGCCGTTCAGGCCGCAAGCGATAGCCAGTAATCAGCAAGTATCAGGTCAGGGGCCGCCGGCGCAGGCTCGCCTCGGCCAGCTGCGGCGGCAGCCAGCCCGCGTCGGCCGGGTTGAGCGTGACGCCGGGCGCGACGATCTCGTCGATCCGGTCGAGCACGTCGTCGCTCAGCCGCACGTCGGCGGCGGTGAGCTGGCTCTCCAGGTGCTCCATGGTGCGCGGCCCGATGATCGCCGAGGTCACGGCCCGGTGCCGGATCGTGAACGCGATCGACAACTCGATCAGCGTGATCCCGGCCTCCTCGGCCAGCACGGCGAGTTTCTCGACCGCGTCGAGCTTGCGCTGGTTGACCTCCTGCGTCAGGTCGTAGCGGTCGGGCAGCCGCTGCGCCCTGCGGGTCTGCGGCACGTCCTGGCCCTTGCGGTAGTTGCCGCTCAGCCAGCCGCCGGCGAGCGGGCTCCAGACGATGACGCCCATGCCGTACTTCTCGGCCACGGGCAGCACGCCGGCCTCGATGCCGCGCACGAGCGGCGAGTACGGCGGCTGCTCGCACACGAACCGCTCCAGCCCGCGCCGGTCCGACGCCCACTGGGCTTCGACGATCTGGTGGGCGGGGAAGGTGGAGCTGCCGATGTAGCGCACCTTGCCCTGGCGGACGAGGTCGGTGAGTGCGCCGAGGGTCTCCTCGATGTCGGTGTCCGGGTCGGGGCGGTGGATCTGGTAGAGGTCGATCCAGTCGGTGCCGAGCCGGCGCAGGCTGTTCTCGACGGCCTGGAAGATCCAGCGGCGGGAGTTGCCCCGCTCGTTGGGCCCCTCCCCCATGACGCCGTGGCACTTCGTGGCCAGCACCACCTGGTGCCGCTTGCCGGACTTGGCGAGCGCCTGGCCGACGAACTCCTCCGACTGCCCCTGCGAGTAGACGTCGGCGGTGTCGATGAAGTTGACCCCCGTGTCCAGCGCCCGGTCGATGATCCGGGCTGACTCGCCGGGATCGGACTCCCCCCACCAGCCGAACATCATCGCGCCGAGGCAGAGAGGACTGACCTTGAGTCCGGTACGTCCGAGTACACGATATTCAGTCATGGTTCTCACTCTGTCGCGACGAGGGTGCGGATGGGCGTCGCGCCGGAGACGAGTTCCAGGGTCTGGCCGGCCGTGCCCGGGTTGTCGAGCAGCGCCATGATCACGGCGGCCACGTCGTCGCGCGGCACCGACCCCGGCGGCACCTCGGGCGCCAGCCGGACCAGGCCCGTGCCCGGCTCGTCGGTCAGGCGGCCGGGGCGGACGATCGTCCAGGCCAGGCCGTCGCGGCGGCGCAGGTCCTCCTCGGCGGCGGTCTTGGCGTCGATGTACGCGGCCCACACCTCGTCCCGGCCCGGCGCCGGCGGCTTGCCCGCGCCCATGGACGAGATCTGGATGAAGCGCCCCACCCCCGCCCTCTCCGCGGCCTCGGCGAGCAGCACGGACGCGGCCCGGTCCACGGTGTCCTTGCGTGCCGCGCCGCTGCCGGGCCCCGCGCCCGCGGCGAACACCACGGCGTCCGCGCCGCGCACGATCTCCGTCACCTCGTCCAGGCTCGCCTTCTCCAGGTCGCAGACCACGGCCTCGGCTCCGGTGGCCTCGACGTCGGCGACGTGGGCAGGGTTGCGCACCAGGCCGACCGCGCCCGACTTGAGGCGCTCCGCCAGCCGCAGCCCGATCTTCCCATGGCCACCTGCAATGATGATCCGCATGTCCTCATGGTGTCATGGACCCCATGAGCGACTTCCCGCAAGCTCCGACGCCCGCCTTCCTCTTCGACCTTGACGGCACCTTGATCGACAGCGTTTACCAGCACGTCATCGCCTGGCGGCAGGCGTTGTCGAGCATGGGGATCGACCTGTCGGTGTGGCGCATCCACCGCCGCATCGGCATGAGCGGCGGGCTGTTCGTCAGCGCGCTGCTGCGTGAGACCGGACTGAAGCTGTCGCGGGAGCAGATCGACCAGCTGCAGACCACGCACATGGAGGCGTACGAGCAGCAGGTCCACTCCGTCAAGCCGCTGCCCGGCGCGGCCGAGCTGCTGTCGGAGCTCACCACGCGCGGCGTGCCCTGGGCGATCGCGACCAGTGGGTATGCCCGCACGGCCAGGCTGGCGCTCGGCATGCTGGGGCTGCCGGAGGACACCCCGATGATCACCCGCGACATGGTGCGGCGTGCGAAGCCCGACCCCGACCTGTTCCTCGCCGGGGCGGACCTGGTGCGTGTGGATCCGCGGCATGCCATGGTGGTGGGCGACAGCGTCTGGGACCTGCTCGCCGCCCGCCGGGCCGGCGCGCTCGGGATCGGACTCCTGTCGGGAGGGTATGGGAGGGACGAGCTCGAACGTGCGGGAGCCTTCAGGGTGTACGCCGATCCGGCGGACATGCTGGCCAGGCTTGACGAACTCGGCGTGCGTTTCGATTAAGAGGGAATATCCCCCCGAACTCCCGGGCTGGATCAGGCGTATTCCCCATAAAGGAGCTTGAAAATGGACTTGGCAGACATCGGCGTCACGGGCCTGGCCACCATGGGGCGCAACCTGGCACGCAATCTCGCCAGGCACGGCTACGCGGTGGGCGTGCACAACCGGACGTTCGGCCGTACCCAGCAGCTGGTCAAGGAGTTCGGCGGGGAGGGCACGTTCGTGCCGTCCGAGGACCTCGCCGCCTTCGTGGCCTCGCTGAAGCGGCCCCGGCGGGCGATCATCATGGTCAAGGCGGGTGCGGGCACCGACGCGGTGATCGACCAGCTCGCCGACCTGATGGAACCGGGCGACATGATCGTCGACGGCGGCAACGCGCACTTCGAGGACACCCGCCGGCGCGAGGCCGCGCTGCGTGAGCGGGGCATCCACTTCGTCGGCACCGGCATCTCCGGCGGCGAGGAGGGCGCGCTGCACGGCCCGAGCATCATGCCGGGCGGGTCGAAGGAGTCGTGGGAAGCGCTCGGCCCGATCCTGCAGGACATCGCGGCCACCGTGGACGGGGTGCCGTGCTCGGTGCACGTCGGCCCGGACGGCGCGGGGCACTTCGTGAAGATGGTGCACAACGGCATCGAATACTCGGACATGCAGCTCATCGCCGAGTCGTACGATCTGCTCCGTCAGGCCCTGGGCGCGACTCCGGCCGAGCTGGCCGAGGTGTTCAGGGAGTGGAACCGCGGCGAGCTGGACTCCTACCTGATCGAGATCACCGCCGAGGTGCTCGAGCAGGTGGACGCCGAGACGGGCAAGCCGTTCGTGGACGTCGTGGTCGATCAGGCCGAGCAGAAGGGCACCGGCCGCTGGACCGTGCAGAGCGCGCTCGACCTCGGCGTCCCGGTGACGGGCATCGCTGAGGCGACATTCGCCCGAGCGCTGTCCGGGCACCCGGAGCAGCGGGCCGCCGCCGCGTCGCTGGCGGGGCCGAAGTTGTCCGGGGTCGGCGGGCGGGAGCTCATCGAGGACGTGCGGCAGGCACTGTACGCGTCCAAGATCGTGGCGTACGCGCAGGGCTTCGACCAGATGGCGGCCGCCTCGAAGGAGTACGGCTGGGACCTGGACCTGGGCGCCATGGCCACCATCTGGCGGGGCGGGTGCATCATCAGGGCCAAGTTCCTGGACCGGATCCGCTCCGCCTACGACGCCAACCCGAACCTGCCGACGCTGCTGGCCGACCCCACGTTCGCGGCGGCGCTGGACGCGGCGCAGGAGGCCTGGCGGCGCGTGGTCACCACGGCGGTGCAGATCGGCGTGCCCACGCCGGGCTTCTCCTCGGCGCTGGCCTACTACGACGGGCTGCGGCGCGACCGGCTGCCGGCGGCGCTGGTGCAGGGGTTGCGCGACTTCTTCGGCGCCCACACCTACCACCGGGTGGACAAGGAGGGCTCCTTCCACACCGACTGGTCCGGCGACCGCGCCGAACACCCGGCCTAGCCGCGGTGCGGCCCGCTCCGAGCGGAGCGGGCCGCCGTCACCATGTCAGGCCGGCCGTCGTGAAGAACCACAGCGACGAGGTCACCCAGAGGGCCACCAGCGCCGTGAAGGCCAGCCCGCCCAGGATGGGGAACGCCCACGGGGGAATCCCGCGCCGGGACAGGGCCAGCATCTTGGTGGTGAAGATCCCGTAGAAGAAGCAGCCCGCCAGGGAGTGGACCAGCACGCGGGTGCCGTCGTAGCGCGCCCCCAGGGCGTACAGGCAGTGGAAGGCGACCGGCAGCGTCAGCAGGAACGCCAGCCGGCCCGACCAGCGGTGCAGGCCATAGACCCACGGCAGGTCCAGCCGGATCCGGCCCCACATCACCAGGGAGGAGAAGAGCTGGACCCCGGCGAGGAGGAACGCGCCCGTGGTCAGCCAGGCCTTCATCGGGAGCGCGCCGGAGAAGCCCGCGACGCCGACGGCGAAGCCGGTGGGCTGGTGCAGCGTGCCGTAGCGGCCGAGGGCGACGGCGACGAGAGCGCCCACGCCGAGGGGCAGGAGCAGCAGGATGGCGCCCGGGCCGGACCGGCGGGTGACTTCGGTGTCGTACATCACAGCCCTCCCATGAATGCGTCCACGTCCTCAGGGGTGATCACCGCGCCCTTGATCACCGTGGCCTGCCCGGGCTCGGGGATCTCCGCGGTGACCAGTGCGCCGTCCAGGGTCACGGCGCCGACTCTGCTGCCGTCCGGCAGGTAGATCCATCCGGCCACCAGCTTCGCGCCCCGGACCAGCGCCGTCGCCCTGTAGAGGCCCGACGGCTTGCGCACCGTCGGCGCGGTGAAGTCCCAGCGCCGATCGCCGATCGACAGTTCGCCGACGGCCGCGCCATCGGCGATCTCGGCGCTCACGTCGGCGCCGCCGAAGCCCTCCAGGGTCAGGATGCCGCCGTCGGCCGTGCCCTGGAACCAGGCTTCGGTTTCGCCGTCGCAGAAGTACGCGATCGCCTTGGCACCGCGAACGGAGATCGCCAAGAGCCCGCGGCTGCCCCGGACCCGGGTCGCGTAGTCGGCGCGGACGACCCCGGTCGCGGGTGCGGCGCTCGGGCTGCCGGTCGGGGTCTGGGCAGGGTCTTGCGGTCCGGCCGCCGGGTAGTCCTCGCCCGCGGTGCCGGTCGGCGTCGGGTTCTCCATGGACGCCGAGGTCATGCCGCCGGACTGGGGTGGTGCGGGCGACTCGGCGAGGCTGAGCGACACCAGGGCGGCCGTGGTCGCCATGCCCGCCAGCAACGTGAGGATGGGGCCTGGCCTCGTCATGGTCTCCCGCCTTTGATCCGTTGAAGCGTCTGCCAGTGCGTACGCGGGAAACGCGCCGGCGGTTCACTGATCCGGACGCCTTCGTCACAGAAGGGATGTCACCGCTGTACGGCGATGGCCGGTGGCAGCATCATGGACCTTATGATCGTTCGCACGTGGCGGGGCTGGACGCGATCGAGCGACGCGAAGGCCTACGAGGCCTATCTGCTGCGCACCGGCTTCACCGGATACACCTCGACTCCGGGCAACCGGGGCGCCTACTTCACCAGGCGCGACGCAGGCGACAGGACCGAGTTCTTCTTGATCTCCCTGTGGGAGTCGTGGGACGCGATCAAGGCGTTCGCCGGGGACGATCCGGGCAGCGCGGTCTTCTATCCCGAGGACGACGCGTTCCTGGTCGACCGGGAACGGACCGTCGACCACTACGAGGTGTTCGCCGAAGCCTGACGGGGCTCGGGGGCACAACCGGGTCAGCGGCCGGCGATGCCGGCCGGGTTGGCCACCGCCGTCACCGTACAGAAGCCGATAGGCCCGGTCGTGTCGTGCAGGGTGACCTGGCCGGTGGCGACGCCGGCCGCGTTCACGTGTCCCGTGGCCTCGATGCCGAGGACGTCGCTGTCCGGGAGGCGGGCGAGGGTCAGCGTGTAATCAGCGTTGATAAAACGCAGCCCGTCCGTTCCGGCGTTGCTCAGCGGGCTGGCGAAGTCGGCCGCCAGCGCCGCCCGGACGAACGGCGACACCGCTTCCTCGTCCACCAGCGGATACGTCTCCCGCATCCACGCCCGCCCCGGTCCCGGGGCGCCCCATTCGGTCAGCCGCCACAGATCGAACGGCGGCCTCCACCCGGTCCACTCGGCCGGCGGCCCGTCCGGTGCGGGCTCGTCCCAGGCGGGCGTGACGAGGGTCTGCGCACCGCCAGGCGGCCCGCTCTGCCGTAGCAGCACGGCGCTGGCCCGCCCGATCACCCCCTGCTCGGTGGAGATGACCGCGTCGGCGACCCGAATCCGGCGCCCGTCCCTGACCAGGGTGGTCTCCACGGTGACGGGCAGCATCGGGCTGTTGCGGAACAGGTCGACGGTCAGCCGGGCGAAGTGCAGGCCCGGCTCGCCGTGGGCCTCCTCGAGGGCACGGGCGGCGAGCCCGCCGAGGAGGCGGCCGTGGAGCATGTCGGGGGACCAGGGGCCGCGAGCGTGCGGCGAGGGGATCAACTCGCCCTGCTTCCGGGTGAAAAACGCTGACGTCGACGACACAGAATCAGATTCTAGAGGAGAGTAGGCGCTGCCCGAGGATGTGCAGCTTTTCCTTCAGCTCGACCGGTTCGAGCACCTCGAAGTCGACGTCGAGGAAGGCCACGACCACTGACATGAGGTGGAGGTCGTCACCGCGGAGGGTGAGCACGCAGGAGTGCTCGTCCACGGGCCCCACCGTGCCGGCGGTCCGGCCGGCGATCCCCTGATGGTCGGTGTAGTCGAAACGCAGCTCCTCCTGATCGCGGCAGGCGGAGGCCACGCGGGTGAGCACGCCGGCGTCCACGGTGGGGCCGTCCCGGTTGATCCGCACGGTGTGCGTCTGCAGCGTGTTGACGCGGAGGCGCAGGCGGGCCGGCAGGACCTGTTCGAGCTTGGAGAGGGCACGCAGGGAGGTCTCCTCGATGCCGGTCACGGTGCCGTTCGCGGCGGTACGCAACCCCACCGCGACCGCGACGGCCTCGTCATCGTCGAGCAGCAGCGGCGGCAGTTCGGCGCCGGCGCCGAGGCGGTAGCCGCCGGAGACGCCGGGCGTGGAGTGGACGGGTGTTCAGCACGCTCGCCATTGTGGCCCGAATATGGCCGCAATCGGTCCTAGCGTGGCGAGCATGGACGCATTCGTCATCGACATACCGCAGCCCAGCTGGACGATCTCCTTGCGCGCCTGGGCCGGACGCGCTCGAGGGAGTGGGGTGGTCGTACGGGTGCCGCCGCAGGCGGTCCGCGAGCTGGCGGACTACTGGCTCCATGCGTATGCGTGGCGTGAGCACGAGGCCCGGCTGAACGTCCTACCGGAGTACACGACCGAGATCGACGGGCAGCGCGTCCACTTCGCGCACGTGCGATCGGCCCGGGAGGATGCGCTGCCGCTGCTGCTCACGCACGGCTGGAGTGGCAGGAGGTCTCCGGGTGCGCCGTGATCCAGGGCACCCGGCCGCAGACCCTCGCCTACGCCCTGGTCGACTCGCCGGCCGGGCAGCTCGCCTGGAACCTGGACGCGTTCGCCTCCTGGGTCGGGACGTCGGGGCCATGTCCGCCGACGACGTCCTGACCAACGTGTCCCTTTACTGGTTCACCGGAACGGCCAGCTCGTCCGGGCGTCTGTACCGGGAGAGCGCGCCCGACTGGGCGCCGCCTGACGAGCCCGACAAGACGCCGACCGGCATCGCGGTCTTCCCCGGCGACAGCACTGTGCGGCGCTACGCCGAGCAGGTCCACAACGTGGTGCACTGGTCGGAGTTCGCCACCGGCGGCCACTATGCCGCGCTGCAGGCCCCCGCTCTGCTGGCGGACGACATCAGGGCGTTCTTCGCCGCCCTCTAGGCCTTCTTGTCCGCCTTCTAGGCCTGCATGATGCAGAAGGGGTGGCCTTCGGGGTCGAGGAGGACGGTCCAGGAGTCGCCGCCCGGCTGGAAGCCGGGGACGGTGGCGCCCAGCGCGGTCAGCTCCTTCTTGGCGGTCTCGACGTCGGGGACCTGGAACTCCAGGTGCACGTGCTTGCCGTCGTTGGGCCAGCCCGGGCCCTGGTAGCCGTCGATCCGCTGGAACCCGATCGAGACCGGGCCGCCTTCGAGACCGGCGAAGTCGGCGTCGCCGTCGGTGACACGCCATCCGGTCGCCTTGGCGTAGAAGGCCGCCAGGGCCGTCGGGTCGGCGCAGTCGATGACTATGGAGGTCAATGTCGTCGTGGTCATGAGGACAGCGTGCCGGTGACGGGTCGGCCGGGTCTTGAACATCCTTGCGCGCCGGGATTTGTCGGAGGGGCGGCGTAGCGTTCGTCGCGTGCGTTCCTCCGTGCTTCTCGCTACCGGGCCCGGATTCACCCTCGACGCGGTGACCTGCGTCGAGGACCACCGAGGCTGGTCGGCCGCGGAGGTGAACGACCGATATCGGGTGGTGCTGGTGCGCCGCGGCACGTTCCGGCGCAAGGCCGACGGCCGGAGCGTGGTCGCCGACCCGACCATGGCCTACCTCGGGGTGCCGGGTGAGGAGGAGCACTTCGCCCATCCGGCGGGCGGCGACGTGTGCACCTCGCTGTCGCTGTCGCCCCGGCTGTGGCGGGTGCTCGCCGGCGAGGGCGCCCGTACGGCACGCTCGACCATCTACGTGGACGCCCGCCTCGACCTCGCCCACCGCCGTGTGCTCGCGGCCGCGCGCGGCGGCGACACCGACTTCGCGGTGGCCGAGTCGCTGCTGCCGCTGATCGGCGCCGCCCTCGCGCAGGATGCCGACCGCTCCCCGAAGGCCGCCATCCACCGCCCATCTGCCACCGCCGGCCGACCAGGGGCCGTCGCCGGCCGTCCAGGGCATGCCACCATGCGCACGAGCGCCGCCATCGTCGGCGCCGCCCGCGAGGCCATCACGGCCGGGCACCCGGCGGCGGGCGGGTTGCTGTCGCTGGCCGAGTTCCTGGAGGTGTCGCCTTACCAGCTCAGCCGGGCCTTCACCCGCGAGCTCGGCATCTCGCTGACCCACTACCGCAACCGGGTCCGCGTGGGGCGGGCGCTCGACCGGCTGGAAAACGGCGAGCCGAGCCTGGCCGTGCTCGCCGCCGACCTGGGGTTCGCCGACCAGGCGCACCTGACCCGCACGATCCGCCGCCATGTCGGCCACACCCCCACGGCCCTGCGCCGCCTGCTCGCGTCACGAAATCCGTGACCGGGTGGATTTCCGCCCGGCGCGGGCCGTAAGCTCCCCCAATGCGCGATCTAGGTGAGGACCCCCAGCCTGCCCGGGGTGCGGTACGCGAGATCCACGTGCTCAACGGCCCCGCCACCCTGGCCTACTCCCCCGACCTCGACGGCCTGGCCGACCCCGGGGAGATCGTCTGGGCCTGGGTGCCGTACGAGGAGGACCCGTCCCGGGGCAAGGACCGGCCTCTGCTGGTCGTGGGGCGCACTGGGCGCAGGTTGCTGGGCATGATGTTGTCCAGCAAGGGCGACGACGGGCCCGAATGGCTGCCGCTCGGCGCGTGGGGACGCGACGGCCGGGCGTCGTACGTACGGCTGGACCGGGTTTTCGTGCTGGATGAGGACGACATCCGGCGGGAGGGCGCAGTGCTGGATGCCGACCGCTTCGCCCGGGTCGCGGCCCGGCTCATGAAGACGCACGGCTGGGGCGCCGGCCGGTAAGGGGCGGCGGACCGGCACGTCGGCACAGCCACCTGCCGGTAACGGCCGGCGGGACCGGCACGTCGGCACAGCCACCTGCCGGTAACGGCCGGCGGGACGGGCACGTCGGCAAGGTCACAGGCCGGGCCCGCCGCCGCTGAGGAGTTCGGCAGGCACGATCAGGGCCTGGGCGCGCCCGGCGGGGAAGGCCCAGACGTGCTTGCCGGCCGCGATCACCAGCGCGAGCGGCGCCCGCAGCCCGAGCCTGATCACGCGCAGCGCGGCGCCGGCGGCAGGGGCCAGCGCGAACAGGTCACGTCCTCCTCCCGCCAGGACCCCGTTCGCGCAGACGAGGAACGGCACCGGCCCGTCCGGCGCGCCCACGAGCCGCCTCGGCTCACCCGACCAGGCCGAGACGCGCAGCAGCCCGCCCCGCACGCTGATCCACAGGGAGCCGGCGCACACGGCCATGCCGCCGCGCTCGCGCCGCCCCAGGTCGATCTCTCTGGGACCGCCCCGCAGCAGGGTGTCCCGTGTCGAGGTCCACCACAGCCGCCCGCCCTCCACGGCGCACGCGTCCAGGCCGGGCAGCTCCACCGGCTCCCCTAATCGGCCCGGTCCGGCCAGTCTGCGTGCCTGTCCGGCGGCGACGGCCCAGATCTCCCCGCCGCCGGCGAGCACCCGGCCGTCGAAGCGCGCGCTGGCCAAGGGCGCACCGGCCGGATCCAGCCAGTACACGCGGTGTCCCGCGGTTCCGGCCAGCGTCCCCTGCAGGGTGCCCTCGGTCGCCGCCGTCCCCGCGAACGTCCTGGGCACCATCACCGTCTCCGGCAACGTTCCCGGCAAACCCGGCGTGCCAGCCACCGTCCCCGGCACCGCCGCCAGAGAGAGGAGCTCCGGCGGGCGTGCCCTCTTGTGACCGCCGCTCTCCGGACGGCGCAGCAGCGTGCCGGACGTCGTGTAGGCCCGTATTCCGTCGGTGCCCGCGCACCACACGGTGGTTCCATCCGATGCGGCCGCCCGGATGGGGCGCGGCAGGTCGATCTTCGTGAGGGAGAGCTCCATGCGCTGACCCTTACCCGGGACCGCGGCCTCCCCTCAGCCCGCCGTGGCGCCGCACGGGGAGGTGGCCCCGCCGTCAGGCCGGCCTACGAGACACGGGCGCAGGAGACACGGGCGCACGCAGGTGGGCGGAGCCCAGCGCCCCCTCCAGAGAACGCATGCGCGCGACAAGCGGCAGCCCGGTCATCGGCCCAGGTCACTCGGGCTGCGATCATTGGCCTCATGCGTGTTGTGGTGATCGGAAGCGGCATCGTCGGAGCGGGCGCGGCCTACTACCTGAGCGGCCGGGGCGCGGACGTGACGGTGGTGGACGGCGGCTACCAGGGTGAGGCGACGCAGGCGGGGGCGGGCATCGTGTGCCCGTGGGTGGACCATCCCGAGGACGACGACTGGTACCGGCTCACCCGCGAGGGCGCCCGTCACTACCCGGACCTGGTGGAGGGGCTGGGCGAGGACATCGGGTACGCCAAGGTCGGCGCGCTGCTGGTGGCGGAGGACCCGGCGGACCTGGAGCCGGTGCGCGCCCTGCTGCGCCGCCGCCGTCCGGACGCGCCGGAGATGGGCGAGGTCACGGACGTGGCGGACCCGGCCGAGCTGTTCCCGCCGCTGTCGGACACCCTGAGCGCGCTGCTGGTGCCGGGCGCGGCCCGCGTGGACGGCTGTTCGGTACGCGACGCGCTGCTCAACGCCGCCGTCGCCAGGGGCGCCGAGGTGCGTACGGGCGCCGCGCGGCTCACCCCGGACGGCGAGGTGATCGTGCACGCTCTGGCCGGCCCGTCCCCGACCGAGCCGTGGCGCCCGGCCGCGCCGCCCCCGCCCGCGGAGCCGCAGGGTGAGGTGAGCGGCGAGACCACGTCCTGGCGGCAGGCCGCGCCGCTCGTCCCTTCCGCCCCGCCGCCCGCGACCATGGGGTCGGCCCGCCGGTTCGCCGGCGGGGGCGTTCCGCTCGAGGCCGACATGGTGATCGTCGCGGCTGGGGCGTGGACGGGCGAGGTGTGCCGGCCGCTGGGCGTGGAACTGCCGGTGTTCCCGAGGCGGGGGCAGATTCTGCACGTGACGCTGGAAGGGATCGACACGGCGTGGTGGCCGATCGTGTTGCCCAGCGCCGGCCCGTACCTGCTGGGGTTCGCCGACTCGCGGGTGCTGATCGGCGCGACTGTGGAGGACGTGGGGTTCGCGCCGCGCGTGACGATGGGCGGCCTGGACGAGCTGATCGAGGCGGGGCTGCGGGTGGCCCCTGGGTTGTTCGGGGCGTCGGTGACGGAGACGCGGGTGGGCCTGCGCCCGGTGTACGCGCCGGGCCCGGCCCTAATCGGCCCGCTGACCGACCGCGTGGTGGTGGCGACCGGCCTGTCCGCGTACGGGCTGACGGCGGGCCCGTTCACCGGCAGGATCGCCGCCGCGCTGGCCCTCGGCGAGGAGCCGCCCCTGGACGTCACGCCCTACGCGCCGCCCACCGCGTGAGCGAGAAGGGCTCCAGGACCCGCGCGGGCCGCCCGGCCAGCACCAGCGGAGCCAGGTGCGCTGCGGTGCCGGGCGCCAGGGTCAGGCCCAGCGTGCCGTGCCCGGTCGCCGCGTACACGCCGTCGTGGCCAGGGACCGGCCCGATCAGCGGCAGGCTGTCCGGCGTGGCGGGCCGCAGCCCATAGGTCACCCTGGCCGCCGAGGGACGCCAGTCGCGCAGGTACGGCAGCGCCATCCGCAGCACGTGCCCCATCCGCCGTTCGACCGGCGGCCGCGGCCCGGCCGCCAGCTCGAACATGCCGGCCACGCGCACCCCTCCGTGGAACGGCGTGATCGCCACGTTGTCCTCGATCAGCTTGAGCGCGTGCCGGGGCGGCGTGCCGCTCCCGGCCGAGGTGAGGCTGTAGCCGCCGGCGGGCAGGAGCGGCACCCGCACGCCCAGCCCGGCGAGCAGGCTCACGCTCCAGATGCCGGCCGCGATCACCACTCGGTCGGCCTCGATCGTCTCGAGCGCGGTCACGACCCGCCAGCGGCCGTGGCCCGTGCGCTCGACGCCGAGCACCGGCGCGCCCCGCCTGATCTCGGCGCCACGCTCGTGCGCCGCCCTGGCGAGCGCGTCGAGCATCAGCTCGGGCCGGACGTGCAGGTCCTCGCCCGCGTGCACGGCGCCGGCGACCCGCTCGCCGAGCGCGGGCTCCAGCGCCCTGGCCTGCGGGCCGTCGAACGTCTTGGCCGCGCCGGGGTAGCCGGCCGCCCGTGCCTCCTCCACCAGCGTCTGCGCCTCCTCCACGCCTCGGCGGGTGCGGGCCGCGATCAGCAGCCCCGTCCGGTGCAGCTCGAACGGATGCGCCCGGCACAGCGCCTCGAACCCGGGCACCGCGGACAGCCCCAGCTCCAGCAGGGCACGCAGGCCGGCGCGGTGGGCGCGGGCCGTGCCGCTGCGCAGGAACCCAAGCGCCCATCGGGGCAGCCCGGGCGAGAGCGCGGGGCGTACCGCGAACGAGGCCCGCCCACGCGCGAGGCTCACGAGCGAGCGGAGCAGCACCCCGGGCCCGGACAGCGGCGCCGACAACACCGGCACGACCCAGCCCGCGCTGGCTGGCCCGGCGGCCCCGGCCTGGGGCCCGTGGTCGGCCACCACCACCTCGGCTCCGGCCGCGGCGAGCTCCGCCGCGGTCCAGAGCCCGACGACCCCGCCGCCCGCGACGACGACCCTCACTCCGCCTCCTCTCGTTCACCGGCCGGGGCGCGCACGACCTCGGTGATGTAGAAGCGGAACCCCAGATAGCCCACGTAGAGCGTGGTGATGATCAGCACGATCGGCACACCGTAGAGAAGAAGTCCGTACATGTCAGGCCACCTCGGCAAGTTCCGGCTCAGTGCGTTTGCGAACGACGACGACGAGGATGAAGATCAGGAGGTTGGCCGCTACGCCCGCCATCAGGCCCGTCACCCCGTACGGCTCCCCGAGCACCCACGTCCACACGCCCGTGACCAGCCCGCCGCCGACGATCGCGGCCAGCGCGGCCGGCCTGTTGCGCACGCCGAAGAGCACGGCCGCGAGCAGCGGGACGATCACCGTGGGCGCCCAGAGGGCGTAGCTGTACAGGAGCGCGTCCACGATCGACGGCACGCTGACCGCGAACACGGTGGCGGCCGCCCCCACGACCAGGCTGAGCGCCCGCTCCAGCCACAGCCTGCGCCGAGCGGTCAGCGACGGATCGAGGAAGGGCTGGTAGATGTCCTTGACGAAGACCACGGCCGTCGAGTTGAGGTACGAGCTCGCGGTGGACATCACCACCGCCAGCAGGGCGGCCACGACGAGTCCGACGATCCCGACCGGCACGAGCCGCATCACCACCGTGGGCAGCGCCTGGTCGGGCGCGATGTCAGGGAACATGACCAGGGCCACCAGCCCGATGCTGGCGGTCACGAAGAAGAACCCGAACGCGAAGATCCCGGAGATCACGAAGCCCTTGCGGGCGTGCGCGGAGTCGGGGGTGGCGAAGGTGCGCTGGGTGTAGGGCGGCACCAGCGTCTCCCCCAGCAGGAACGCCAGGAAGACACCGAGGAAAGCCACCAGGCCGTAGTCGCCCAGGACGCTCGTGTGCAGGTCGGGCAGCCGGGCCAGCATCGCCTCCGCGCCGCCCGCCTGGTACACCCCGATGATGAGCGTCACGGGCAGGAAGACGCCGAGGAACACGAACTGCAGCATGTCCGTCTGGATCACCGCCCACGCCCCGCCGAACGTGGAGTAGAGGATCACTACGCCCATCCCGATCAGGATCGACGGCACGGTGGGCAGGTCGATGGTGGCGTTCACGACGGTGCCGATCGCCAGGGCCTGCGCCCCGAGGATGCCGGCGCACAAGGCCAGCGACAGCACGCCGGTCAGCAGCCGGGCGGCGCGTCCGTAGTGGTGCTCCATGACGTCGCCGACGGTGTGCGCCCCGGGATAGCGTTTCAGCCGGGGTGCCACGAACGCCCCCACCAGCAGCGTCTGGATGGCGAAGGCGAAGAAGGCGAACATGTAGACGTAGCCCTCTTTGAACACTGTGGCCGCGTTGCCCAGCGACGCCCCTCCGCCGAGGAACGACGCGGCCAGGCTGCCGAAGAAGACCGGCCAGATGATGCGGTTGCCGGCCACCGCGAAGTCGTCGGGCGTCTTGATGCGCCGCATCGTCTGGAGACCGATGATGATGAGTGCCGCGAAGTAGAGCGCGAGCATCGCCCAGTCGAGTGCCGTCATGGGCCGCCTCCTCGTGGAATGTTGCCCGCCACGGTAAGCATGCGCATGCGCGGCGTCACCGTACGATCCGTACGAGGCTCTTGCCGGTCGAGGTCGTGATGTTGTGTGATTCGTACATGCTCGCCCCATCGCTGGCGCAGGAGATCGCGAGCGACACCAGCGCGGTCATCGGCTTCAACGTGCTCATCACCGACGAGCACGGTGTCGTCATCGGCAGCGGCGACTCCCGGCGCGTGGGCACCTTCCACGAGGCGTCGGTGGAGGTGCTGCGGACCCGTCGCGCGGCCTGGCACGGCTCGGCGCAGGCGCACGAGCTGCGCGGGGTGCGGCCGGGTATCACGCTGCCGCTCGTGGTCGACGGCGCGGCGGTCGGCACGGTGGGCATCACCGGGTCGCCGTCTCGCGTGCGCCGGTTCGGGCTGGTGGTGCGCAGGCAGATCGAGATCCTGCTCAAGGAGTCCGTGGCGCTGCGGTCGGGGCTGCTGCGGGAGCGGGCGATCGAGGACCTGTGCCGCGACCTGACCGCCTTCGACCCCGGCGTGGTCGAGGCCGACCACCTGCTGTCGCGGGCCCGCGAGCTCGGCTACGACCTGCGGATCCCGCGGACGGCCGTGGTCGCGGACGCGCCGGGGGCGCGGGTGCGGACGCTGCAGGAGGCGTTCAGCGACGCGCAGGACATCGTGGCCGCGCTCGGCTCGGGCACTTTCGCGGTCCTGCGGGTGAGCGGCGGGAGACCCGCGCCGGTGGACGGGGCGGTGCTAGGGGTGGGCGGTCCCGCGCGGTCGGTGCCGGAGCTGCGCGACTCCTACCATGACGCGGCCGACGCGCTCAGGCTCGGGCGGCTGGTCCATCCGTCGGCCCAGGTGCACCTCATCGGCGATCTGCGGGTGCACCAGGCGCTGGCGGCGGCGGGCGCCAGGGCGCGTGCGCGGCTGTGCGACGGCGCGCTCGGCGGGTTGCGGCGGGAACGCGACTGGCCGGCGCTCCGCGAGTCGATCATCGCCTGGTGCGAGAACGGCACTAATCTGGTCAGGGCCGCCCGGGCGTTGCACGTCCATCGCAACACGCTGGTGTACCGGCTGGCTAAGGTGCCGGATCTGCGCGACCGCACGCAGCCGCTCTACCTGGCCTGCGTGGCCGACCTGCTGGACGAGCGCCTGGCCTGCCGGCCGTGACGTCCGGCCCCTTACGGGCAGGCGACGACCTCCATTGCCGCACTGCTCGTGCTCGTACCGCCTACTGAGGAATGTGACCTGAATCACACTTTCCATCACTTCACAAGGATGTAACCGATTACATACCCTCATGTAACCGATTACATGGAGGTCAGGTGGCTCGCATCAAGGATGTCGCCGCGCAGGCGGGTGTCTCCGTCGCGACCGTGTCCCGGGTGCTCAACGACAACCCCTCCGTCACCGAGGAGACGCGCAACCGGGTCCACGACGCGATGGCCGCGCTGAACTACCGGCCCAACGCCGTCGCCCGGTCCCTGCGCACCGAGGCCACCAAGACACTCGGGCTGATCATCGGCGACATCCTCAACCCGTTCTTCTCCGAGCTGGCGCGGGCCGTGGAGGACGAGGCCCGCGAGGCCGGCTACACCGTGATCATGGGCAACGCCGACGAGCGCCCCGACCAGCAGGACCACTACGTGCGCACCCTGATGGAACAGCGGGTCGACGGGCTGCTGATCTGCCCGACCGCCGAGGTGACGCCCCTGGTGGAGGAGGTCAGCCGGGGGGAGCGGCCGCTGGTCTTCCTCGACCGGACGCTCAGCGGCGTGGAGGTGCCGTCGGTGCGGGCCGACGGCAGCACCGCCATCGCCGAGCTGGTCGCCCACCTGCGCGGCCTCGGGCACCGGCGGATCGCGTTCGTCTCCGGGCCGAGCACCCTGTCCACCGGGCGCGAGCGGACGGAGGCCTTCCTGCGGGCGGCGGCCGAGCACGGCCTGGAGGTCCCCGAGGAGTACGTGCGCGTCGGCGACTTCCGCGCCGGCAGCGGCCGGCGGATCACCTCCGAACTCCTCGACCTGGCCGAACCACCGCAGGCGATCTTCCTGGGCGACAACCTCATGACCCTCGGCGCGCTCGACGAGGTCCGCGAGCGCGGCCTGGACATCCCCGGCGACGTCGCGCTGGCCTCGTTCGACGACGTGCCGTGGTTCAACCACATCAATCCCCGCATCACCGCGATCAGCCAGCCCACCGCCGAGCTGGGCCGGCGCGCGGTCAGGTTGATCCTCGACGCGCTGCACGGCCGAGCCACCGACTCGGTCGTGCTGCCCGCGACGCTCGTGGTCCGCGAGTCGTGCGGAGAGACAGGCCCAGGCAAGGAGGACGGCTCGTGAGCCAGGCACGGGAGATCCTGCGCGTGGAGGGACTCGGCAAGAGGTTCCCCGGCGTGGTGGCGCTCGACGGCGTCGACTTCGACCTGCGCGAGGGCGAGGTGCACGTCCTGCTCGGCGAGAACGGCGCCGGCAAGAGCACGCTCATCAAGATGTTGTCCGGCGCTTACCAGCCCGGCAGCGGCCGCATCCTCCTCGACGGCGAGCCGGTCGCCATCCGGACCGCCGCCGACGCCCAGCGGCTCGGCATCGCCACGATCTACCAGGAGTTCAACCTGGTCCCCCAGCTGACGGTGGGCGAGAACCTCGCCCTGGGCAGGCCGCCGCGCCGCTTCGGGTTCGTCGACACGCGGCGCATGCACGAGCAGGCCCGCGGCCTGCTCGACCGGGTGGGCATCGACGTCGACCCGCACACCCGCGTCGCCGACCTGGGCATCGCGCAGATGCAGATGGTCGAGATCGCCAAGGCGCTCGCGCTGAACGCCCGCGTCCTCATCATGGACGAGCCCACCGCCGTGCTCACCACCAGTGAGGTGCAGCGCCTGTTCGGCCTGGTCGGGCAGCTGCGCGAGCGGGGCGTCGCCGTGGTGTTCATCACCCACCACCTGGAGGAGATCGCGCAGATCGGCGACCGGGTGACCGTGCTGCGCGACGGCCGCTCCGTGGCGCAGGTGCCCGCAGGCACGCCCGAGGAGGAGCTGATCCGGCTCATGGTGGGCCGGCCCATCGACCAGCAGTACCCGCGCGAGGTCGCCGCGGCCGGCGAGCCGCTGCTGCAGGTGCGCGACCTGAGCCGGGCCGGCGCGTTCTCCGGCGTGTCGTTCGAGGTGCGCGCCGGCGAGGTCGTCGGCCTGGCCGGGCTGGTCGGCGCGGGCCGCACCGAGGTGGTCCGGGCGGTGTTCGGCGCCGACGCCTACGACTCGGGCGAGGTGCTGGTGCGCGGCCGGCGGCTTCCCGGCGGCGACGTGCGCGCCGCCATGGAGGCCGGGCTGGGTCTGGTCCCGGAGGACCGCAAGGGCCAGGGGCTCGTCCTGGGCGCCGACATCGCCGAGAACCTGGGCCTGGTCACCCTGCGCGGCGCCACCCGCGGCGGTTTCGTCGACCGGGCCGGGCAGCGCGAGGCCGCCGCGCGGGTGGCCGCCCAGCTCGGCGTGCGGATGAGCCACCTCGGCCAGGAGGTGCGCACCCTGTCGGGTGGAAACCAGCAGAAGATCGTGATCGGCAAGTGGCTGCTCGCCGACGCCAACGTGCTCATTCTCGACGAGCCAACGCGCGGCATCGACGTCGGTGCCAAGGTCGAGATCTACCAGTTGATCAATTCGCTCACCGCCTCCGGCCACGCGGTCCTCATGATCTCCAGTGATCTGCCCGAGATCCTCGGGATGAGCGACCGTGTCCTCGTCATGGCCAGAGGCAGGCTCGTCGGCGAGCTGGAGGCCGCCGAAGCGACCCAGGACTCCGTGATGGCGCTGGCCGTCACCGAGGTGGAGGATGCCCGTGTCCACTAACGTGCTGGCCGGACGGCCGGCGGCCAGGAGCCTGCTGGCCGAGAACGGCTCGCTCGCGGCGCTCGTCGTGCTCGTCGTGGCGCTGTCGTTGCTGTCCGGCGACTTTCTGACCGTGACGAACCTGCTGAACGTGGGCGTCCAGGCGGCGGTCACCGCGATTCTCGCCTTCGGCTCGACATTCGTCATCATCACCGGCGGGATCGATCTGTCCGTCGGCGCCGTCGCCGCTCTGTCGGCGATCGTGCTGGCCTGGACGGCCGCCGACACCGGCCTGCCCTGGCCGCTGGCCACGCTCGTCGCCCTCGCCGTCGGCGTCGGGTGCGGGCTGGTCAACGCCGCGCTCATCGCGTACGGCAAGCTGCCGCCGTTCATCGCCACGCTCGCCATGCTGGGCGTGGCGCGCGGGCTGGCCCTGGTGGTCTCCCAGGGCAGCCCCATCGAGATGCCGGAGGCGGTCTCCCACCTCGGCGACACCGTCGGCGGTTACCTGCCGGTCCCCGTGCTGGTGATGACGCTCATGGGCGTGATCGCCGCCGTCGTGCTCAACCGCACCTACGCCGGCCGGGCGATGTACGCCATCGGCGGCAACGAAGAGGCCGCCCGGCTGTCCGGCATCGCCGTCAGCAGGCAGAAACTCGTCACCTACGCCCTGTCCGGCGCGTTCGCCGCGGTGGCCGGGATCGTCCTGGCCAGCCGGCTCGCCTCGGCCCAGCCGCAGGCCGCCTCCGGCTACGAGCTGGACGCGATCGCCGCCGTGGTCATCGGCGGGGCGAGCCTGTCGGGCGGCAAGGGCAGGGCGCTCGGCACGCTGGTCGGCGCGCTCATCCTGGCCGTGCTGCGCAACGGGCTGAACCTGCTGTCGGTCTCGGCCTTCTGGCAGCAGGTGGTCATCGGCGTGGTGATCGCCCTGGCCGTCCTGCTCGACACGCTGCGCCGCCGAAGCGGCCGCTGACACCACCGCACAACCCGTAAGAACAAAGTGAGGTACCACCCCATGCGCATCCACGCCCTCATCGCGGCGGGCGCCGCACTGACCCTCGGCCTGACCGCCTGCGGCTCGTCCGGCACGTCCTCCTCCGGCTCGCCGGCAACCGCCTCCGGCGGCGACGTCAAGATCGGCATGTCGATCTCCACCCTGAACAACCCCTACTTCGTGCAGCTGCGCGAGGGCGCCGAGGCCGAAGCCAAGAAGCTGGGCGTCACGCTGACCGTCACCGACGCGCAGAACGACGCCTCCCAGCAGGTGAACCAGGTGCAGAACTTCACCAGCCAGAACATGAAGGCGATCATCATCAACCCGGTCGACTCCGACGCCGCCGCGCCCGCGGTCAAGGTCGCGGAACGTTCCAGCATTCCCGTGCTCGCCGTGGACCGCGGCGTCAACGGGGCCACGGTCGCCCAGACCGTCGCCTCCGACAACGTGGCCGGCGGCAAGCTGGCCGCGGAGCAGCTCGCCAAGGAGATCGGCGAGAAGGGCGAGGTCGTCGTTCTCCAGGGCGTGCCCGGCACCTCGGCCTCGCGCGACCGCGGCCAGGGCTTCACCGAGGGCATCAAGGCGTTCCCGAACATCAAGGTCGTCGCCCAGCAGCCGGCCGACTTCGACCGCACCAAGGGCCTGGACGTCATGACGAACCTGCTGCAGTCGCACCCGGGCGTCACCGGCGTGTTCGCCGAGAACGACGAGATGGCGCTCGGCGCGATCAAGGCGCTCGGCGCCAAGGCCGGCAAGGAGGTCAAGGTCGTCGGCTTCGACGGCACCCCCGACGGGCTGAAGGCGATCGAGGCCGGCACCCTGGCGGCCAGCATCGCCCAGCAGCCGGCCCTGCTCGGCCAGCAGTCCGTGCAGAACGCGGTCAAGGCCGCGGGCGGCGAGAAGCTGGAGGCCACCCTCAACGTGCCGGTGAAGGTCGCCACGAAGGACAACCTGTCCGAGTTCACCGGGGCATGAGCACGGTGGGTGAACAGGACGAAGGCCGGCCCCGCCACCCGTTCGACGTCGTGGTGGTGGGGTCGGCCAACGCCGACTTGATCGTCCGGGTGGAACGGCATCCCGCGCCGGGCGAGACCGTGCTCGGCTCGGAGCTCGCCGTCCACCCCGGAGGCAAGGGCGCCAACCAGGCCGTGGCCGCCGCGCGGCTCGGCGCGCGGGTGGCGCTGGTCGGCCGGGTCGGCGCCGACGGGCACGGGCGGCTGCTGCGCGAGTCGCTGGAACGTGACAGCGTCGACCTCGCTCACCTGCACGACACGCCCGCCGCCAGCGGCATCGCCATGATCGCCGTCGGGCCGCAGGGCGACAACAGCATCATCGTCGCCCCCGGCGCCAACGCCTGGCTCACCGAAGCCGACGTGCTGGACGCGGCGCCGCTGCTGCGGTCGGCTCCGGTCGTGTCCCTGCAGCTGGAGATCCCGCTGCCGGCGGTGCTCGCCGCGGCCCGGCTGGCCCGCCGCGCGGTGCTCAACCTGTCGCCGGCCGCTCCGGTGCCGGACGAGCTGCTGGCGCTGTGCGATCCGCTGGTCGTCAACGAGCACGAGGCGGCCGTGCTGCTCGGCGTGCCCGGCGAGCCGGACCGGCAGGCCAAGAGCCTGCTGGCACTCGGCCCCCGCTCGGTCGTCATCACGCTCGGCGCCGACGGGGCCGTGGTGGCCGAGGCAGGCGCCGTCCACGCGGTGCCCAGTCCCCGCGTGACGGCCGTGGACACGACCGGGGCCGGCGACGCGTTCACGGGGGCGCTGGCCTGGAGGCTGGCCGCGGGCGAGCCGCTCGCGGATGCCGCGGCATTCGCCGCCCGGGTGGGCGCCGCGGCCGTACGCAGGCCGGGGGCGCAGGATTCGTACCCGACGATGACGGAGGTGGAGGACCTGTGAAGCGCGGCGGCGTCATCAACGCGGCCCTGGCGGGAGCCCTGGCCCGGCTCGGGCACACC
This sequence comes from Nonomuraea turcica, assembly GCF_030718205.1. Lineage (GTDB taxonomy): Bacteria > Actinomycetota > Actinomycetes > Streptosporangiales > Streptosporangiaceae > Nonomuraea. The sequence goes on along the minus strand of NZ_JAUZQF010000041.1, from coordinate 4,091 downwards.
GACGAGCTGCTCATCTGCGACAGCGGCATGCCGCTGCCGGCCGGCGTGCCGGTGGTGGACCTGGCGTTCGTCGCGGGCATCCCGTCGTTCGCCGACGTGCTCGACGGCATCCTCGCCGAGATCGTCGTCGAGGGCGCCACGGCGGCCGAGGAGGTCCGCGCGGCCAACCCCGCCTGCGACGCGCTGCTCGGCGAGCGGCTGCCGGGGCCGGCGTACGTGCCGCACGAGCGGCTCAAGCAGCTCTCCGCCGGCAGCAAGCTGGTGGTGCGCACCGGTGAGGCGCGGCCGTACGCCAACGTCATCCTGCGCTGCGGCGTCGCCTTCTGACCGGGCTCCGGTGCGCTTCGACGAATGCGCGCCTCCTCTTGGTTGTCCGGCACGAATACGCCGACCGCACCATGGCATACCGTCGCCGGTGAACGTCCAGGAGGAAAGGCGGCAAGTTGATCGCGGTCAGGGAGCTCCATGAGATCGCGGAGTTCGAACGGGTCCTTGAGCTGTACAACGAGATCTGGCACTTCGGATCCGGCGACCCGCCCGTCACGCTGGAGCTGATGTGCGCGTTCGCGCACTCCGGCAACTACGTGGCGGGCGCCTTCGACGGTGACCGGCTGGTCGGCGGCTCGGTCGGCTTCTTCGCTGCGGGCGGCACGCTGCACTCCCACATCACCGGCACGACCGCGCGGCGGGGCGTCGGGCTGGAGCTGAAGCTGCACCAGCGGCGCTGGGCCCTGGAACGCGGCCTGGAGTGCATCACCTGGACCTACGACCCTCTCGTACGTCGCAACGCCCACTTCAACCTGGCTAAACTCGGCGCCCGCCCTCAGGAGTACCTGCCCTGCTTCTACGGCGTCATGGACGACGCCATCAACCAGGGCGACGAGTCCGACCGCCTGCTCGCCTCCTGGCCGCTCACCGCACCGCACGTCGAAGCTCTCGCACGTCGCGAACCGTACGTCACAGCGGCGCCGCAGGACGCCGTCGTGGTGCTCGCGGACGAGGGCGGGCGGCCCGTCGTGGGGCGCGCCGACGGGGCGACGGTGCTGGTCGGCCTGCCCGCCGACATCGAGGCGTTGCGGCGGAGCGATCCGGGCACGGCCAAGGCGTGGCGGCACGCCGTTCGCGACGTGCTCGGCGGCCTGATGGCCGAAGGCGGTCAGGTGACCGGGTTCTGCGAGAAGTCCTTCTATGTAGTGGAGAGAGTGTGAAGATCACTGGAGTCGAGCTGCGGCGGATCGCGATGCCGCTGGTGGCGCCGTTCCGCACCTCGTTCGGCACCGAGACCGCCCGCGACGTCCTGCTGGTCAGGGTCGTGACACCGAACGCCGAAGGATGGGGCGAGTGCGTGGCCATGTCCGAACCGCTCTACTCCCCCGAATACGCCGACGGCGCCGCCGAGGTGATCCGCCGCTTCCTGCTACCCGCCCTGCCCAAGAACCCGAACGTCCACGACATCGGCCACGCCCTCGAACCGATCAAGGGCCACCGCATGGCCAAGGCCGCACTGGAAACCGCCATACTGGACGCCCAACTGCGCGCAGCCGGCGAGCCACTCGCCCACTTCCTCGGCGCCACCCACACCCGCGTGCCATGCGGCGTATCGGTCGGCATCATGGACTCCATCCCGCAACTGCTCGACGCCGTCGCCGGCTACCTCGACGAGGGCTACCTCCGGATCAAGCTGAAAATCGAACCCGGCTGGGACCTCGAACCAGTCCAGGCCGTACGCGAACGGTTCGGCGACGACGTGCTGCTCCAAGTCGACGCCAACGCCGCCTACACACTCACCGACGCCCCCCGCCTGGCCCACCTGGACGCCTTCGACCTGCTGCTCATCGAACAACCCCTGGCCAACGACGACCTCATCCAGCACGCCAAACTGGCACAGCGCCTCAACACCCCGATCTGCCTGGACGAGTCCATCGAGTCGGCCGAGCACGCCGCCGCCGCGATCGCCCTCGGCTCCTGCTCCATCATCAACATCAAACCCGGCCGCATCGGCGGCTACCTGGAAGCCCGGCGCATCCACGACCTCTGCCAGGCCAACGGGATCGCCGTGTGGTGCGGCGGCATGCTCGAAACCGGCCTCGGCCGAGCCGCCAACGTGGCACTGGCGGCCCTACCCGGCTTCACCCTCCCCGGCGACACCTCAGCATCGCGACGCTACTACGCAACCGACATCACCGAACCGTTCGAACTCGTGAACGGGCACCTGGACGTGCCCACCGGCCCCGGAATCGGCGTCGAGCCGATCCCGGACGTGCTCGACGAGGTGACCACGTCCACCGAGTGGATCACCCTCTGAGCCGTGGCACCGACGCCAGCAGCGCGCGCGTGTAGTCGTGGGCCGGCTCGCCGACGACCCGCTCGGCGGGCCCGTGCTCGACGATCCGGCCGCGGTGCATGACGGCGATGGTGTCGGCGACGTACCGGACGACGGCCAGGTTGTGCGAGATGAACAGCATCGACAGTCCGAGTTCGTCGCGCAGCCCCGCGGACCAGGTGACGCGGCAGCGCTTCGCGGTGCCCTTCCCGATCGTCATACGCGGGTCGAGCGACGCGTACGGATCCTGGAAGACCATCTGGACACGCGGGGTTGGGGATGTCGACCTGCGGCTCCCACATGACGCTCGGATCCTTCAGCAGGCCACTCTCCAGATGGGCGCGGCCGAAGGCGACCACGTCGGCGGGGCGGGCGCAGATCAGCCCGGCCGCGCCCATCGACCGCATGAGGCCCCACACCGGGGCGGATCTCGGTGCGGTTCTCGTCGGAGTCTCGGACAGCGGTCGTCAGTGTGTACGCTACCGCTCCCCCGTCGGGACGCACCTGGGGATCGGAAGGGACGGCGAGGCGGTAGAGGTCGCGAGCACGAACCGTAAGCGTCTTGAATCCTCTGTGGTTCCCTGAAGGAATCAGGCAACTCGGACGGGCGTAGCCTGCTTTGGGCTGCTCCCGTGCTTGGCGAGCGCGAGCACGGGGGTGGCTTTGGCGTGGTGGAAGCCGGTCCGGTGGTGAGAATTCCTGACATGCCCTGTCCGGTACGGCTCGCGCCGTCCCGCCTTGGGTGCATGGCCCGCCGGACACTGTCCACTCTCCGAGGGGAATGGGGCGGGCACCGTGCGCCGGTCGGGCACACGGCTGGAGGTCATCGCATCGTCTGCGGAATTGGTATCCGCTGCTGAGGCGTTCACCGAGGTGTCCGCCGGGTTGTTCGCGGTGCGGGTCGGTCGTTTTGGGGTGGGACGGTTCTTGGATCTGTCCCGCGCCGCGGGCCGGGGGTGCACGTCGATTTGGGTGCGGCGGGCGCGCCGGGCCGCCCGGGTGGGCCTGCGCGTTCGGCGGGCGCGGGCCACGTTGCCCTCCACCACCGTGGGGATGGTGCGGGCGCCAGTGGCGCGGTGGGTGCGGGTGGCGTGCTGGCCGAGCAGGCCGCGCGCGACGATCCGCTCGGCCGCCGCCCAGTCCCGATCACACGACAGGCCGCAACCCTGGCAGTACGCCCACGTCCAGCCCTTCTCGGCGAGCCGGTCCGGGGCCGGGCAATGGGTAAGGACCGAGGTGCCGTCCCCGCAGCGGGGACAATACTTGGAGGTGCCGCGCGCCGGGACGGTGACCACGGCGATCGCGCTCTTGGCCGCCAGGTGCCGGATCGCCTCCACGATCTGCCCGCGGACCTGCCCCGACAGGCGCGCGTTCGCCCGCCCCCGGCGTCCGCGTGCTTCCAGGGTGGCCAGGTCCTCCAGGTAGATGACCGTCGCCCCGGCGGCGACGGCCTGATCGACCGCCCAGCGCGCCGCCGACCAGGCCAGCGCCGTGTTCAGATGCCGGATACGCACGCACACACGCTCGTGTTCCACACCGACGCCCTCGTAGGCCGCGGCCAACGCGGCGAAGCGGGAATCGGCGACGGTCATGCCCGCCAAGAGCTTGCCCTGGTGCCGGTGCTTGGCGGCCAACTGCTCACGCTCGCCCCGCAGCCGGTGCAGCTTGGCCGAGACGCCGGTGGCGTCGTAGGTGAGCGGCCGCCCGTCGCAAATCACCCGGCCCTCGCCGGTCAGACGGCCGGTCACGCCGGTCAGGAGCGTGTTAC
>NZ_JAUZQF010000040.1 GCF_030718205.1 Nonomuraea turcica | reverse complement strand
GATCCCAACGGTCGCCTACATCAACCAGCCCGAAGAAGACCAGAACAGCGCATCCACGCCCGCGCAGGAGGCTGCCTAGCGATCATCTCGGCAGAGTCCCTGTCGCACTTGACTTGACACCTACCGCGGGACCGACTGATGGTGACGCTGGGCGAGGGACGGGATGGCGTCATGGGGTGGCCCGGGGGTGGAGTTCGTAGGTGGGGTTGGCTGGGCGGCCCCGCCCTGTGGGAGCAGCCGTGGGGAGGCGGCGCAGCCAGCCGTGGGCTTCCAACACTCGGAGGGCGGGTTCGAGGTCAGCCACGGTTTTGAAGCGACGCAGACGGGACAAGACCTCGCGGGCGGTGAAGCGGCTGGTGGCGGTGCGGCGGGCCCACTCCAGCAGGGCGCGAGCGTCGGCGACGGCCGGGTCAGCGCCGATGGCGTCGTAGGCCGCTTGGGCGTGGCGGGTGAAGTAGTCTCCGATCTGGCAGGCGGCGGCGAAGGTATCGGCGGTGATGGGCCGGCCCCAGCCGTCCTTGAGGTGGGCAGCCAGGTGCAGCAGGGCGGCGATGCGTACGGTGGCGCCGACGAGTTTGCCGCTCCAATCGGTCATGTGGTGCAGGTCGCCGCCGGGTCGAAAGCGAGGCTCGATCTCGGCCAGTAGCCGGATGATTGTTTCTTGGGCATCGGGAGTGAAAGTCAGCGTATGCCGAGGGCGCTCTTGGCTGGCGGTACCGTCGTTGAGGCCGTAGAGGGAGATCAGCAGCGTGGTCATGTGAGCGGTGTATGCCTGCTCGACGGGGGCGGGGATAGGGGCGGGGTTCTCCTTGCGGTAGCCGAGCAGGGACGCTGGCAACGAGTACAGGATCCGTCCCAGCAGACCTTGTTCGCGGAATTCGGGGGTGTCGCCAAGCCGGGCCAGGACGCCGGGCTGGACGCACACTCCGAGGGTGAGGGTGGCGGCCTCGATGCGCTCGCTGGCGCGGCCGATGCGGTCGATACGCATCTCCTCGCCGGCGTGGCCGGATAGGAACACCTGAAGGTCTGGGGTCTTGGAGTAACGCCCGGCCAAGATGGAGAAGATCTTGCCCTCAGGTGCGAGGACGGCGAAGCGGCCTCCTTGCTCGGCCAGGCAGGAGGCGAGTTTCTCCACGGTGGCGTCGGCGGTGAACAGCACCGGCTCGGCTGGCACAGTGATCCTCTCAAGGGCTAAGGCGGCGGCGGAGGCTTCGGCCAACGCGTCGGCATGCTGCAGCGGGTCGGCTGCGGCGGCGGCCTTGGCGGTCTTCTCCGCCTCGGTTTCGGCGATTCGGCGGGCCAATTGGGCTTCGACGATGGCCGGTTGGGCGCATTCGACCAGATGGGACTCGGCCGTCCGGATAGGCGCCGTCATCTGCGCGAACACTTCCGACTTGCGGCTACCGGGCGGTAGCACAATGACGGTGAACAGGTTGGTGGGTTCGGTCCAGGTGGGTGCCCGGACCCAGACGCGTCCGGCGGCAGCCACTGCCAGCACCGCGAGGGCCAGGCAGCCGGAAAGATCGGGTGGGGTCTGGGTGACCTCGGCCAATGCGCCGCAGTAGTCGCTTAACCAGCCAGGGAGCGACCACAGCGGAAAAGTGGGCAGTTCGCCAATAGTCGACAGCGGCGTGGGCTCAGGCCAGCCGCGCACATCCGGAGCCATGATCGCGGCACAGGCAGCGGTCACCCGGCTGCGGAGATCCCCGGCGTCGTCCAAGTCGGGGGCGTGCTTGCCGAGCTGCATGAGATGCGCGCCGGTCTCCATCACACGGCGGGCGTAGGCCAACTCGCGCAGTCGCCGGACGTGGTAGCTGGCGTTGGCCGTGGTCGTCACGGCGGCGATCAGCGTGTGCAGGTAGGTACCGCCACCCACCGCATGCAGGTCTGTGCCAAGAGCGTCGGCGACAGCGATGACATCGTAAGGAGCGCTCCGGTCGGCCAGCCCGGTGATGGTCTGCCAGATCAGGGCGTGTGCGGGACGGTAGAAGACATTCTCGTCCACCAGCGGTCGCAGCCCGGCCAGCATGTGTTCTGCGAGCATGACGGTTCCGAGCACGGCTTGTTCGGCCTCGATGTTGTGCGGCGGCACCTGGGTGAAGTCAAGGTCCGCGTCGAAGGCGGGGACGATGCGGAGTGGGGGCCGGGACCTGCTGCTCACGCCGGTTGTTCCCCTTCTAGCCGGGCAGCCGCCCTTGGCGGCCGGGTAGTGATTGCGGTTGTTGGCGGTACGAAGCCCTGGGCCTAAGGAAGCGGCGGGGCGTCGAACGAGGCGGGTTGGAAGACGGTCGCGCCGAGCTCGGCTCGCTCGAAGCGCCAGACGCCGCCGTGGGCATGTTCCACCCACGCGTCGGCGTGGGTTTGGGTGTAGGCCACCGCCCGCTGCAGGTCGGTACCGTGGTTGCTTCCGAAGCAGATGCCGTGGCGGTCGGCCTCGTGGTCTGGTAGCACTTGGCGTTGCAACGAGCGACCAGGCCCTCGGAGTCGCAGACGGCGATCACGTGCTCACGGCCTCTGCCCTCTGCTACCGAGGTCCTCATCGCCGCCAGAGGCGGGCGCAATGCCCCACGATGAACACGCGCCGCAGATGGGCCACAGAGCTGCCCCTCGTGCGGCAGGCACTTCAGGCGATCTTCACCTTGTCCTCCTTTCTTTGTAGCGCTAACAACGGCAGCGTCGGTGGTGTCGGTGGCTGCATGCGGCTCCTGCTCCTTGTGAGTGATGGATCAGTGAGCGGGTCGGTGGGCGCGAACGGGTCCCTGGCTCAGGACGCGATGTCGATCACTTGGGTGGGTGTTGTGAGGGTGAATGCAGGGTCGTCGATGTCGAGAGCGCGGAGGATGGCGGCCCGGCCGACGCGGTAGGTGCTGCCGATGCGGAGAACGTGGCAGGGGAACGTGCCGCTTCGGGCGAGTTCGTGTGCTTTGGTCCGGCCAATACCGAAGGCCCTTCCCGCCGTTGGAAGATCGACCGTAGCGGGGAGGGCGAGTAACTCCTCGATGGTCAGGGCTTGAGCCATAGCGCATTCCTCCTAAGGAAGGGGTCGCCTTGCCGTGTCGAACTGTGCCAGGCAGTGTCATCCAAAAGGGATGAGACTTCGATGTGAATCAGGATGACACGGCTTTCGGTGGACGTGCAACCCCAGTACGAGTAGCGTCCAATCCCATCGGGATGAGGTTGGGGTGCATCAATGGGTGACGAAGAGTCCGACAAACGGACCGCGGACGAACGGGCCGACCGCGATCCTCGCAGGCTCAGTGAGGAGAACGTCGCTCTGAGACTTGCCTGGGAGATGCGTCGGCGCGGCTGGTCTCAGGACCGCATGGCCCAGGAACTGACAAATGCCGGCTGTCCGACGCACCAGTCGGCGATCTCGAAGATCGTCAACTCCAAACCAGACGGAAGCCGTCGAGCAATCAGCGTTGATGAGGCGATCGCCATGGCCCAAGTGTTTGGAATTCCGCTAGAGGAACTTCCCCTGCCTTCCGAAGGCGCCGAAGGGCGCGACCTGTACAACCTGAGCCGGACCGTCACCCAGGAAGGACGCGATGCCCGGGAGCAGTATGCGCGGTTCATCCTCGCCTGGGCGCGCTTGCGCCACCGCCTCAGCCAGCAAGACAACCAGGCGGCCTACAAGGAGTTCTTGAGTACGAGGAGAGTTGACGCGGACAGATCCAACAAGGCGATCGAGGCATGGCTCGCCGCGGACCCATGGCGGGACGTGACCGCCGCCTACGACGTGCTCGAACGGAGTCTGCAGACGATGGGCAGCGGCAGGGACCTAACTCCGCCAACGCAAGACCTTCGCTGGCGCCACAGCATCGTGGCCGACCTCCTACGCCTGCGCGACCTGTTCGACAGAAGAATCCCTGCCAGCCAGGTGCGGGCGGTGCCGGAGTTGGCCCTGGACTTTGCGGATGTCCTGGTCCGCGCGGGGATGATCGAAGTGGCCATCCCTGTCATCGACTCCTACGAGCGAGGGGAGCCGCATTCCACAGACGGGGTTGTAGCCGAGATCGACAAGCGGCTCCAGCAGATCATCGACCGCGAGCCCCAGGACCGATTGGACTACCTCGAAAGCCTGGCAGCCCGGATCGGACTGCATTGGAAAGGCCGCGAAACCAGGCAAGAGCAGGAAGAACTGGCCGCTCAACTGGGAGCAACCCCAGAGGACTACGCAGAGGCCAAGAAGATCGGCGGCATTTACCGCGAGATAGGACTGAGATAAGTCGCAGATGAACGGCAACGGGTTCAAACGATGCAAGTGCCGCGAGGACGGCCGCGAGCTCGGCGCGAAGTGCCCCAAACTGCGCCGCAAGGACGGCTCGTGGAACCCCAACCATGGCAGATGGTACGGCAAGGAAGAAGTTCCGGCCGGGCCCGACGGGAAGCGCATCTACCTCCGACTCGGCGGGTTTGCGACGGAGACTGACCTCATCGAGGGCTACCAGCAGGCAGGACGGTTGCTCGACATTCCCGACGCCGGCTCTGGGGGGCATGAGGCGCGGATGGAGATCCTGGTTATGATCCGGGCCGCGCACAAGAAGCAGGCGCCGCTGCCCGACTATGAGGAACTCCGCCGGAAGTTCAAGGCCGGGCAACCGCTCCAGTCGATCACGTTCGGAGAGTATTGGGACGACTGGGTGGAACGGCGTCGCAAGCTCAAGGACATCCGGGAGAGCACGCTACTTAGCTACGTCTCACACTGGCAGACGCATATCCGCGATGTTCTCGCCGACGTGCGCTTGGACCGGCTGTTCGTGCCTGTGGTCGAGCAGGTATTCACCCGGATCGATGAGAAGAACGAGGCCTTGCTCGCCGCACGCGCCTCCGACGATCCGCAGGTCCGGGCGTCGGTGCGCGGGAAGCGGCCGACCGGGCCAGTGACCAAGCAGCGGATCAGGGCGACGATCCGCACGGTGCTGGCCTCCGCGAAACGGGAGCACGTCGTCACCTTTAACGCCGCCGAGCTGGTGAAGCTGGACGCGGGGAAGAAGGCTAAGGGGGTGGTCTGGACGAAGGCGCGGGTGGAGGCGTTCAGCGTCGCGTACGAGAAGCGTCTTGCCGCTGAGCGGGCCGCCCCGGTTCAGGCGAAGAAGTCGCTGGAGAGGTTCAAGGTGTGGCTGGCGACGCCGCGGCCGTCGCCGGTTATGGTGTGGACGCCAGTTCAGCTCGGTACCTTCCTCGACTATGCGGCGCCTGACCGGCTGTACGCCCTGTATCACCTGATCGCGTTCCGAGGCCTGCGTCGTGGCGAGGCGTGCGGTGCGCGCTGGATCGACGGCGAGTTGGACGAAGGTCTACTGGCCACGGCCAAGCAGCTCACCAACGTCGGCCGGGAGGTGAAGGAGGGATCGCCGAAGACAGAGTCGTCGGACGCGGTGGTCGCGCTGGACAAGGTCACGGTCGCCGTCCTGCGGGCCCACAAGGCCCGGCAGAACGAGGAGCGGCTGGCGTGGGGATCGGCGTGGACGGACACCGGCCGGATCTTCACGCGCGAGGACGGCAGCGAGTTGACGCCTGACTGGGTCAGTGAGCACTTCGAGCGGTTGGCGTTCGCGGCCGGACTGCCGCCGATCCGGCTGCACGACCTTCGCCACGGCGCGGCCACACTGTCCCTGGCGGCCGGCAACGACATGAAGACGACGTCGGCGATGCTGCGGCACTCGAGCGTGTCGATCACAGCCGATCTTTACACGACGGTGCTGCCGGAAGTGGCGCGGGAAGCGGCCGAAGCGAGTGCCGTTCTGGTGCCTCGGGCGGTCGCCGTGGGGGAGGCGTCCCAAACTGGCGGTCTCCCTACGGTCTCCCATCTGGGAGACCGCCGACCCGCCGACTTGGCGGGATCAAGGAACCCCCAGGTACAGCCTGGAGTGGGAGAGTAGGGCGGGTGGGACTTGAACCCACGACCCACGGATTATGAGTCCGATGCTCTGACCGGCTGAGCTACCGCCCCTGGATTCAGTTGTGTGCAGCGCGGCAGGGTGTCATGCCCGGCCTCGTGCATGGCTAAGGCTAGAGCATTTCGATCCCGTTCTGGTGCCCCGCCGGACGGGAGACAAGGTCCCCCGGACATCATTCCACGCTCCGCAACGTCAGCGGACCCTCAGTCGATCGTATCCGCGGCTCTTTCAGGTCGAGTGCACGCGCAAAGAGAGGGTGTCGGTCAGCGGTCCAGCCGTACTTCCTCGGCGTTGTGGTGGCGTCGGCTGCGCAGCCAGTGACCGAGCGTCACCAGCCCGAACCCCACGAGGTAGACCACCGAGGTGAAGGCCAGGTATCCGATGCTGCTGTCGAGCAGTTCCGGCGAGGTGCTGCGCGGGAAGGCCGCGGTCGCGCCGTTGGTCCACTCCATGACCAGGAGTCCCGTCTGGAAGGTGTAGACCTGGGCGAAGACGACGGCGAACGCCAGGTAGGCGCCGAGCCGGTTGCGGATCAGCAAACCGATCGGCAGGGCCAGCAGGACGACGATGATGGCGACCATGGTGTTCTCTCCTTGTTGTTCGGAGGTGTTCGGGACGCATCCACTGTCGGTGGATCGGTCCTGGGCGCGCATCGAGGGCAGCGCTGGATGTCGTGCCGGGCAGGCCGGTACGTGTTGGCACTGATGCCAGGGTGGCGCTCGCGCAGGAGAATGTCGCGGTGAGCCGCATGCGCTGGTGGATGGTGGTGGCGACGATCGCGTGCGCCGGCGCGTGGACCGCGCTGGCCTGGGCGGCCGCCGAGGGCTGGGCGTTCGCCGTCTATCTGCTCGGGCTGGTGCCGCTGGGACTCGGCTGGTTGATCGCCTTACGGGCGCCGGCCAGTCCTGTGCCGGGGGCGCTCGCGGGGGTGGCGGTCTCGATGCTGGCCGTGCCCGCGCTGGAGGAATGGGGCCGCCACTCGTGGTGGGGGGCGGTGATCTGGTCGTGGCAGGTGGTGGGGTTTCTCCTCCTGCTACTGGTCTTTCCTGACGGGCTGCTCCCGGGACGACGGTGGCGGGTGGCGGCGGCCGCGATGCCCCTGTCGGCGGCCGGTGTGACGGCGGCGATGGTGGTGACCATGAACCATTACGACCCGCCGCCGGTGGCCCGCTCACCGCTGGCGGTGCCGGAGGGTATCTGGATGCCGCTGATGGTGGCCGCGCTCGCGGTGTTGCTCGTCGTGTCGGTCGCCAGCGTGAGCTCCGTGGTGGTGCGTTACCGCCGCGGTGACGAGCGGGTACGCGCGCAGACCAGATGGCTCGTCCTGGCCGCCGTGCTGGTGGTGGTGCTCATGGTGGCCAGTTGGGCGATCACCGCGCTCGGCTGGGCGGGACCCGCCGCGTACGGCGGCTTCCTGATCGGGATCGTGGTGCTCGTCCCCGCCGCGGTGGCCGTGGCCGTACTGCGCCATGACCTGTTCGAGATCGACAGGATCCTCGGCGACTCCGCGGCATGGGTGCTGACCGCGATCATCGCGGCGGGCGTGTTCGCCGCGTCCGCCGTCGTGCTCGGCTCCTTCTTCGGCCGTGACTCGCCGCTGGGCGGGTACGGGGCGGTGTTCGTGGCCGCGTTGATCCTCATGCCGGTGTTCCGGCGGGTGCACGACGCCACCGGACGGGTTTTCGACCGGGACCGTACGGTGATCCTCGCCGGCATCGCCGACTTCGTCGACCGGGTACGGGACGGCACGGCGGAGCCGGAGTCGGTGCAGGAGGCGCTGCGCGCGCTCGCCGGCGACCCCGGGCTGGTCCTGCTGCTCACCGAGGCCGAGCGCGGCGGGTACGTGGACATCTGGGGGGCCGACGCCGAGGTGCCCGCGGACCGGACCACGCTGCCGTTGCGGACCGCCGATGCCGAGATCGGCGTGGTGGTCCTGGGCCGCGCGTCGGCTCGTCAGCTCAGGCGGGTCCGCCTCGCGGTGTCGGCGGCCGGGTTGCCGATCGAGGTGAGCCGGTTGCGGCTGGGCCTGCGCAGGGTTCTGGCGGAGGTGTCGGAGAGCCGGCGGCGTCTGGTCTCAGCCGCCGTGGCCGAGCGCAAGCGGCTGGAACGCGACCTGCACGACGGCGCCCAGCAGCACCTGCTGGCGGTCGGCATGCAATTACGGGCCGCCCAGCGGCGTCTCGACCCTGCCGACCCGCTCTCCCTCGAGCTGGACCTGGCGGTGGACCGGCTGGAGGACACCGTCGGCGAGCTCCGTAGGCTGGCCCACGGCCTGCGCCCCGCCAGTCTCGACGACGGGCTCACCGCCGCCCTGCGCAGGCTCGCCGCCCAGTGCGCGCTGCCCGTCGACCTGCGCGCCGGCACGGTGGTGACGAGCGACGTCGTGACCGCCACCGCGTACTTCCTGGTGGCCGAGGCCATGACCAACGTGCTGAAACACGCCGAGGCGACCGGCATCCGCGTAAGCGTGCGCCAGGCCGGGGATTGCCTGCACATCGCCGTCACCGACGACGGCGTCGGCTTCACGCCGTCCCCGGCGTCCCTGACCACCCTGCGCGATCGTGTCAGCGCGATCGGCGGAACGCTCTCGGTGATCAGCGCGCCGCACGAGGGCACCACGATCGAGGCGGAGATGCCATGCGCGTCATAGTGGCGGAGGATTCGGCGCTGTTCCGGGAGGGGATCGTCCGGCTGCTCCAAGACGCGGGTCACGAGGTCGTCGCCGCCGTCGGGGACGCCCAGGCCCTGGTCGACGCGGTACGCGGGCACCGGCCCGACATCGCGGTCATCGATGTGCGGATGCCGCCGACGATGAGTGACGACGGAGTGCAGGCCGCCCGGCTTCTTCGGCGGGAGCTGCCCGATTTCCCCATGCTGCTGCTGTCCCAGCACATCGAGACCACCAACTCGGTCCCGCTGGTGAGCACCGGAGCATTCGGATATCTGCTCAAGGACCGGGTGCTGCACGTCGACGACTTCCTGTCCGCCCTCGCCAGGGTCGCCGCAGGCGGCTCGGCGCTCGATCCCGAGGTGGTGGCGGCGCTGATCAACGCCCGGAACACGCAGATCGCGCGCCTGTCCGAGCGCGAGCACGACGTTCTCGCCCTCGTCGCCGAGGGACACTCCAACACCGCCATCGCCGCCCGCCTGGTCATCGCCGAGCGCACGGTGGAGGCGCACATGCGATCGATCTTCCAGAAGCTGAACTTGCCGGACTCGGCGGAGAGCAATCGTCGCATTCTGGCGGTTCTCACGTACTTGAAGTCCCTCTGATCGTCGCGTCGCCGCCTGACCAGCCGGGCGCTTGCCGGGATCTTGAGGATGATCGGCCCGATGCTCTATAACTAGTAGTACTACTTATTGTAGAGCTAAGGGGGGCGGCGGTGCGGGTGCTGGTGGTGGGGGCGGGGATCAGCGGGCTCGCGGCAGCGCGGGGGTTGATCGCCGCGGGGCACGAGGTGGTGGTGCTGGAACAGGCGCAGGAGTTGCGCCTCGGGGGTGGGGCCATCACGTTGTGGTGCAACGGCACGGCGATCCTGGCAGATCTGGGCGTGGGCCTGGACGGGGTGGGGCAGCGGCTGACGACGTTATGCCTGCGGACCGCGCGCGGTCGCCGCGTGCTGGAGTTCGACCTGGAGGCGCTGGCGCAGCGGTTCGGGTCGGCGGCGCGGGTGATCCCGCGCGGGTCGCTGATCACCCTCCTGGAGAGCGGGTTGCCGGAGGGGACCGTGAGGTTCGGTGCGCGGGTGGGGGAGCTGCACGCCGACGGGGACGGCGTACGGGTGCGGACGGAAACAGGTCAGGAGTTCAGCGGTGACTTCCTGGTCGGGGCCGACGGTGTGCACTCGCGGGTGCGCGCTCTCGTGCTGGGAGGTGGCCAGGCGGCTCTGACCGGTGCGGCGGTCTGGCAGGGCCTGACGCCGGCCCCGTTCGATCCCGGGTCGACCACGACGTTGATGGTCGGCCGGCAGGGCGACTTCGGGTACATGGGCGCGGGCGACGGGCTCATGCAGTGGTTCTTCGACGTGCCCTGGTCGCCGGGCCCGCCGCCGGAGGACAAGCCGCTGGAGATGCTCCGCCGCCGGTTCGCGGGCTGGGGTGCGCCGGTCGAGCAGATGCTGGCGTCGCTGGGGGACGGTGACGCCGAGGTGTTCCCGCACACCCGGCACCAGGTGCCGCGCCGCTGGGGCGACGGGCGGTGCGTGCTGCTCGGGGACGCGGCGCACGGGATGCCGCCCGTCATGGCGCACGGCACGAACCAGGCGCTCGAGGACGTGGCGACGCTGGTGGAGTGCCTGGGCGCCGTGCCCGATCCGCGGGCGGTCGTCGGCGTGTACTCCTCCAGGCGGAGGCGGCGGGCGGCCCTGGCCTCCACGGTGGCCTCGCACGCGCTCGCGGTGTCCGGCCCGCGCACGGTGATGCAGAGCGAGCACCTCATCCGGCTGAACGGCGCCACACCGCCGCGGCTTGCCACCCGTGGGTTCGGACTTCTGCTGCGCGCCCTCAGCAACCGGATCTAGGTGACGCATGGCGAGGCCGGGACGTAGTCAGCGTCCCGGCCTCACCGGCTGCTCAACGGGAGCAAGCCGTCATGGGCGGTTCAGGCCCAGGGTGTACGAGCCCGACCCGCTGTAAGCGTGCACCCGATACCGGTAGTACCCGGCGGTGCCGTTGTAGCTGATCGTCTCGTCGGGGTTCGGGCTGTCGCCCCTGGCGACCACGGCCCACGACGAGCCATTCCACTTCTGGAGATACACATCGAAGTCCGTACCGTTCGGACCGTCGAGGCAGGCGGCGTGGGTGCCCGAGACCGTCGCCTGGTAGTAGGAGCCGTTCGGCTGGTAGGCGCTCGCGTTCGAGGTCAGCGACCCGCTGTAGGTCTCCTCGTAGCTCTGGCAGCCGGTCGGCGGCGGGTCGGTGCCGCCGGCGGTGACCAGGGTCAGGCCGCCTGTGGAGAGGATCTCGCCCACGGGCTGGAAGTACGTGGTGCCGCCCACGGTGCAGTTGCCCGAGCCGCCCGAGGTCATGCCCTGGGCCTGGTCGCCCGAGATGAACGAGCCGCCCGAGTCGCCGCCCTCGGCGCACACCGTGGTACGCGTCAGGCCGGTGACGGTGCCCTCCGGGTAGTTGACGGTGGCGTTGAGCGCGGTGACCGTGCCGCAGTGCCACTGCGTGGTGGAGCCGGAGCGGCACACCGAGCCCTGGGGCTGGGTGACGGTCGCGCCGCGTACCGGGAGGGTTCCGGCGCTGTAGCCGTTGACGACGCCGGGGGCCGTCCACTGCGTGTTGGTGGCGACCCATGCGTAGTCGTTGCCGGGGAAGGACGAGATCTGGACGGTGCCCTGGGCCACCCGGTTGTAGCCGGTCGTGGTCACGCCCGTGGCGCCGCAGTGGCCCGCGGTGGTGAAGCCGAGCTGGGTGCCGCGCCTGGCGGCGAAGCCGATCGAGCAGCGGTAACCCTCCGAGGTGTAGTAGGCGTCCCCGCCCCGGATGTCGTAGAACAGGCGCGGGCGCTCGGCCGACTGCTCGATCTTCACGGCCGCGGCGTCCACGCCGCCGGCGGTGATCCACGACTGTGCCGCCGCCGCGTCGCTCGCGTGCACGATGACCGCGTTGTCCTGGGGCGAGATGGCCCAGCTGTGGACGGTGGCGGGCGGCGCGGTCCGGTCCAGGCCGTCCTTGACGGTGGAGAGCTGCGCCAGTGTCCGCGGCACGACGCGGGCCACGGCGCCCGCGCGGCGGATCTCGCCGACGTCGGCCGGGTCGACGGTGGCCACGACGAAGGTGCTCTCGGCGCCCTCGTACCAGGTACCGGCGAAGCGGTCGCCGAGCTTCTTGCGCAGGCCGGGTGCGGCGGAGTTGCCGCGGGCCTCGTTCGCCAGGCGGTTGATCGCCTGCTCTTCGGTGATGCCGAGATCGCGTTCCAGGGCGTCCACTACGCCAGAGGGTGGCTTAACGGCGGAAGAAGCGGTGATGGGTGCGGAGACGGCGGGGGTGGCCGTCACGACTAACGCGCTGATCGCGATCGCGATCAGCGCCGGAGTGCGGAGCATGATGGTCTCCTCGCTGCTGGGGGTGCCGTCACGGTAACGGCGGACCCAGAAGCGGAGGAGTATCACTTTGCCCCTATCACCGTGTTATGGCGCGGTGCCATAATCCGGATTTCGTACCAGCCAGTCGTGGTAGACCGGGCTCCGGCGGACGGCGTCCCTGTGGGCCTCCTTGGCCTGCGCCACCACCCAGGCGGCCTCGGGTGCGGTGGGGTGGCGGCCGAGGAGCTGCCGCCAGCGCAGCGGCGCGCCCGCGAACGGCACCATGACCAGGCCCTGGGCGGCCTGGTGGGTGGCCTGGCAGAGCACCACGGCGCGGCCGACCTGCGCGAGGTGCGTACACGTCGGCACGTCCGTCTCGTAGATCGTGCCGGGCGTGAACCCGGCGCGGGCGCAGGCCATCGCGAAGCAGTCGGCGAAACAGCCGTCGCCGGGCGTCACCGCCCACTGCTCGCGGGCGAGGTCGGACAGCTCCACCTCCTTCTCCCTCGCGGCGGGATGGGCCTCGGCGACCAGGCAGAAGACGGGGTCGAGGCTGATCGTCTCCCACACGAGCGAGCCGGTGGGGGTGCCGGAGTCGCCGCAGGCGCCCGTCAGCACGTAGTCGAGGCGGCCGAGCTCGACCATGCCGGTCAGCTCGTGCGCCGACCAGGACGTGTACGTGCTGACCTGGCGCTCGGCGGCCAGCCGGTCGACCAGGCCGCCGAGTATCGGCCCGTTGGTGGCGCCGATGCGAAAGCCGGGGGAGGGGGCGTGGGCGAATCGTACGGCTTCCTCCTGCAGTTCTTTGGCAGCGGGAAGGAGCACCCGTGCCCTGGCGAGTACGAGTTCGCCGAGGCGGGTGGGCCTGGCGCCGTGGCGGTCGCGTTCGAAGAGGGTGCCACCGAGCACCCTCTCGATGCGCTTGAGCTGGGCGGTCAGGGCCGGTTGTGCCAGCCCGAGTAGGGACGCGGCCTTGCTCACACTTCCCGCGTCCGCGACCGCGCGGACGATCCTGAGGTGCCGGAGCTCGAGGTCCATAACGGGAAGGTAAAGCCCGGACATCTTACAGACAATCCCTATATGTCAGGAAATATGACAGATATTGTCGGAGGAGTCTGGGGTAGAGGGGAACCCATGACGACGATGGGAATAGACCCGGCTCAACTCAGTGACGACGACCTGGTACGCGAGCTGCGCCAGCTGCACACCACCCGCAGCGACACCTTCTTTCACGGCTCCGACGACGCCCTGGCCGTGCACACGTCCCGCACCAATGAGCTTGAGTCCGAATACCTCCGCCGGTACCCGGATCGTGAGGTCGACCCCTTCAGATTGCGGGAGGGAGCGAGGCAGCGCTGATGTCCGAAGGTCACGATGTGCAGGCGTTGTCGGACGTCGACATCCATGTCTACGAGGCCGTGGCGTCCCAGGCGGTCGAGAAGGGCCACGCGGAGCTCGACAGGCTGATCCGGTCGTCGGGGCTGGCCGAGGAAGACCTGCGCAGGAGCCTGGCGCGGCTGGTCGAGTACGGGTACGTGGTGCCGAAGGGGGATGGGTACGGGCTGGGACCGCACACGTTCGAGGTCGAGTACTGATCACATCTCCAGGACGAGCTTGCCGACGAAGTCGCCGCTCTCCATGAGCGCGTGCGCCTTCGCGGCCTCGGCCAGCGGGAACACCCGGTCCACGTGTGCGGCCAGCCGGCCCTCCGCCACCAGGCCGGCGATCGAGGCCAGCGCGGCATGGTCGGGCTCCACGACGAACACCCCGGACCGGAGCCCCGCCGCCTCGTACGCCGCCACGTCCTCGGGCGTCATCCCCGCGCCCCCGATGAACGCGCCGCCGGACCGCAGGACGGGCAGCGATCGGGCCGGATAGTCCTTGCCCACCATGTCGAGCACGACGTCCACTCCCGACACCGCCCGGGCGAAGTCCACGGTGGTGTAGTCGATCACCTCGTCGGCCCCCAGCCCTCGCACGAACGCGTGCTTGGCGGCCCGCGCCGTGCCGATCACGTACGCGCCGCGCAGCTTGGCCAGCTGCACGGCCAGGTGCCCGACCCCTCCTGCCGCGGCGTGGACCAGCACCCGCTGCCCCGCCGTGACCTCCGCGACGTCCTCGAACGCCTGCCAGACGGTCAGCGCCGGCATCGGCAGCGCCGCGGCCTGCACGTGATCGATCCCGGCCGGCTTGCGGGCGAACTGCCGCGGCCTGGCCACCACGTACTCGGCGTAGGCCCCGGCGTAGCGCGGGAAGTTGAGCATGCCGAAGACCTCGTCACCGGGCATGAACCGGCCGACGTACTCGCCGACCTCCTCCACCACGCCCGACACGTCCCACCCGGGGATCAGCGGCAGATCGACGTAATCCGGCGGATACGGCGTCCGCCGCAGCTTCCAGTCCGGCGGGTTGACGCCCGCCGCGCGCACCCGCACGAGCACCTCGTGGGCTTGCGGCACGGGCCGCGCAATCTCGGTGAGTTCCAGCACGTCCGGCTCCCCGAAGGAGCGGTAGGTAATTGCCTGCATGCCTCACATGCTGGTCATCGCAGGTATCCATTGTGAAGAAGGCACTTGTTTGATATTCAGGTACCTAATGGATACTACGTTTCCCGACCTGAGGCAGTACGGCGGCGCCGAGGCGTTCCTCCAGGCGTGCAAGCCCAACACGGTCCTCGAGATCTTCACCAGCAAGTGGACGGGCCTGGTGCTGGGCGCGCTGCTCGACGGCCCCAGGCGCTTCAACATGCTGCGCAGGATGCTCGACGGCATCACCCAGAAGATGCTCTCCCAGACCCTGCGCACGCTGGAGCGCGACGGCCTGGTCAGCCGCACGGTCTACCCGACGATCCCGCCGCGGGTGGACTACGCGCTGACCGACCTCGGCAACAGCGCCATGGGTGTGTTGCGGGCCATCGGCGCGTGGGCGGGAGAGCACGCCGACGAGGTCATTGCCGCGCGGGAGGCGTACGACAAGAAGGCCCAGGAGCCGGTCAGATCCGTCTGACCCGCGCCCACACCACGAACGTGCCGCCGAACACCGCCATGGCCAGCCCGGTCCACAGGTTGACGGCGCTGCCCAGGACACCGGCGATGATGAGGATCACGCCGTAGATCAGGAACAGCCCGCCGATCACCATCCGAATGTCGCTCATCACAGGATCACTCCGTACATCACAGCCGCCAGAACGAGGGCGCCCGTGCCCAGCAGCACGGGCGAGCGGTACCACTTGGCGTCCCCGGCCAGCGCGTCGTCCTCGATGGTGACGTCGCTGAGCCCGTACACGAGCCCGCGCAGCTCCTCCTGCGGCTTCTGGGTGGTGACCAGCGTGACCACGATCGACACCACCACGTCCACGGCGAACGCAAGGCCGGCGCCCCAGAAGCTGGCGTTCAGTTCGGTGCCGAACTCCACGTATCCGGCCTTGTACAAGAAGTACGACACGAAGGCGGCGAGCGTGCCCGCGAGCAGGCCCCAGAAGCCCGCCCACGGCGTCATCCGCCGCCAGAACAGGCCCACGATGAACGTCGCGAACAACGGCGCGTTGAAGAACGAGAAGAGAGCCTGCAGGTAGTTCATGATGTTGGAGTAGCCGGCGGCGATGAACGCCGTCCCGATCCCCATCGCCACGCCGACCACGGTCGCGATCCGGCCCACCCGCACGTAGTAGTCGTCGTGACGGTCCCGCACCAGGTGCGCCTGCCAGATGTCGTTGGTGAACACGGTGTTGAACCCGCTGATGTTGGCCGCCATCCCCGCCATGAACGACGCCAGCAGCCCGGTCACCGCGATCCCCAGCACCCCGTTCGGCAGTAGATCACGCATCAGCAGCGGGATCGCGTTGTTGTACGCCTGCCCCCGGCCCAGGTCGCTGAAGAGCACCAGCGCGATCATGCCGGGCAACACCGTCACCAGCGGGATGAAGATCTTCGGGTACGCCGCGATGATCGGCGTGAGCCGGGCCGCGTTCGTGTTCCTGGCCGACAACGCCCGCTGCACCTCGGCGAAGTTCGTCGTCCAATAGCTGAACGACAACACGAAGCCGAGCCCGAACACGATGCCGATCCAGTGCGCCTGCATCGGGTTCTCGCCCGTGCCCATCCCCGCCCAGGTGTGCAGGCCGCCCTCGCCGAGCGCGCTCTGCCGTACCTTGTCGAACAGGCCGGTGATCCCGCCCACCTTCATCAGCCCGAGCACGGTCAGCGGGATCAGGCCGGCGAGGATCACGAAGAACTGCAGGACCTCGTTGTAGATGGCCGAGGAGAGCCCGCCGAGTGTGATGTACGTCAGCACGATCACCGCCGAGATCACCACGGAGACCGGCAGCGGCCAGCCCAGCAGCGCCTCCAGGACCAGCGCCAGCGCGTACAGGTTCACCCCGGCGATGAGGATCTGCGCGACCGCGAACGTGATCGCGTTCAGCAGCTGCGTGGCCCCGTTGAACCGCCGGCGCAGGAACTCGGGCACGCTGCGAACCTTGGAGCGGTAGTAGAAGGGCATCATCACGATGCCGAGGAACACCATCGCCGGGACCGCGCCGATCCAGTAGTAGTGCACGGTCATGGCGCCGTACTGGGCGCCGTTCGCCGCCATGCCGAGGATCTCGATCGCGCCCAGGTTCGCCGACACGAACGCCAGGCCGGTCACCCACGCCGGCAGACCGCGCCCGGCGAGGAAGAAGTCCAGGCTGGTGGTGATCCGGCTGCGTGCGGCGAAGCCGATCGCGAGCACGGTGGCGAAGTAGATGGCGATGAGAAGGTAGTCGAGGAGGTTCACATCAAGCCGCACCCGCGCCCGCTACCGGGTCAAGCCACGACATCACACAGAAGGCGTAATGTCGTGTCTGTGGACGTCGCCGATCTGAGCCCCGCGCAGGCGCGGGAGCGATTCCGCACCGGCGAGCGGGTGCCCACCGCGGGCTGGTGCCGGGGCTGGACGCAGGCCAACCTGATCGCCGTGCCCGCGCGGTTGCGGTACGACCTGCTGCTGTTCGCCCACCAGAACCCGCAGGCGTGCCCGGTGCTCGACGTGGGCGAGCCGGGCGCCTGGTCCACCGCGTTGTTCGCCGGTGATCTCCGTACCGACCTGCCGGGATACCGGCTCTACCGGGACGGCCGCCCGGTCGCCGACCTCGGCGAGGTGGTGGAGGAGTGGCGTGAGGACCTCGTGCCGTTCCTCATCGGCTGCAGCTTCACCTTCGAGCGGGCGCTGCTCGCGGCCGGGGTGCCGGTGCGGCACCTGGAGCTGGGGACGAACGTCCCGATGTACGTCACCAACGTCCCCTGCACGGCGTCGGGCAGCCTGTCCGGGCCGCTGGTCGTGTCGATGCGGCCGGTGCCGGAGGAGCTGGTCGAGACCGCCGTCGAGGTGAGCGGGCGATACCCGCAGGTGCACGGGGCGCCGGTGCACCTCGGCGACCCCGCCGCGATCGGCGTCCGCGACCTGGCCCGGCCCGACTTCGGCGACCCGGTGGAGGTGCGGGCCGGCGAGGTGCCGCTGTTCTGGGCGTGCGGGGTGACGCCGCAGGCGGCGATCATGGCCAGCGGCGTTGAGTACGCGATCGGGCATCTGCCGGGCCACATGGCGATCCTGGACGTCCGGGACGACGACTACCTGGTGGTCTGAGGCGGGATGCCCGCCGCCGTGAGCTGCTCGCCGACCGGTGGCGCGCCGCACCGGTTGTCGATCTCCAGGTGCGGGACGACCGGCGGCTCGTCCACCCGGATGTTGCGCAGGTAGTCGGCGAACGCCGCCAGCTTGCCCGCGTCCCTGCCGTAGGCCCTGGCGGTAAGGCGCTGGCGCAGGGTCGGGCCGTCGGAGCGCACCCAGAGCAGCCGCACCGGCGGGCCGCCCAGCTCCGTCACCCACTCCGCCCACCTGGCCGCGTCGTGGACCTGGGTGGTGAACGGGCCGTCGAGCAACACGGGGCAGCCGTGCCCGCGAATCTGCCTGGCCAGCCTGGTCAGGCCGGCGTATTCGTGGCGTTTGATGTGCTGGTCGTACCAAGGGCCCTCGCGCTCGCCGTCCGGCCGGTCGTGGGCGCGCAGGACCTCCGCCACGAAGTCGCCGTACACGGTGTCCTTGTCGAGCACGGCGGGCACGGGGGACAGGCGGGTGAGCAGCTCGGCCGCCACCGTGGACTTGCCCGCGCCCGGCGGCCCGCTGATCACCCAGACAGTGCTCATGGGGTCAAGATATGGCGGGCCGCGTCCAGGGGCCCACCACAGGCAGCGGCGCTTGCGCCGCGCCTACGCAGATCTGCGTACGCCGGTGCCTCGGCTGGGCGGACGACGTCCGCGGGCGCGCCGGTCAGACTCGGTGCCCATGCTGACCGTATTGATCAGAGCGTTCCGTGTGCCGGACCTGCGGAAGAAGCTGCTGTTCACGCTCGCGCTCATCGCGCTGTTCCGGCTGGGGCAGATCATGCCGTCGCCGGGAGTGGACGTGGCCGCGGTGCGGGAATGCGTCGGGACGGCGAGTGGGGGGCTCTTCGATCTGGCGCAGATGCTCAGCGGGGGCGCGATGCTGCAGCTGTCGGTGTTCGCGCTCGGCGTGATGCCGTACATCACCGCCAGCATCGTCATGCAGCTGTTCGCGGTCATGGTGCCCCGGCTGGACGCGCTCAGGAAGGAAGGGCAGCGGGGGCAGGCGAAGATCACCCAGTACACGCGGTACCTGACCGTCGCGCTCGCCCTCCTGAACGCCGGCACCGTCGTGGCGCTGGCCCGCGCCGGGCAGCTGCTGCCCGGGTGCGCCCGGCCGCTGCTGCGGGACGACGGCCTGCTGTCTTCGGCCGTGATCGTGCTCACCATGGTGGCCGGGGCCTGCGTGGTCATGTGGCTGGGCGAGCTGATCACCGACCGGGGGATCGGGAACGGCATGTCGCTGCTCATGTTCACGCAGGTCGTGGCGGTCTTCCCGGGCTACATGTCGAAGATCTTCGTGCTGACTCCGGTCGGCGCCGTCGTGATGATGGTGGCCGGGCTGTTCCTGGTGGCGGCCGTGGTGTTCGTGGAGCAGGCGCAGCGGCGGGTGCCGGTGCAGTACGCCAAGCGCATGGTGGGACGGCGCATGTACGGCGGGAGCAGCACGTACATCCCGCTCAAGGTGAATCAGGCGGGCATCGTGCCCGTCATTTTCACCACGTCGCTGCTTTACCTGCCGACGCTCGCGGCACCACTGCTCGGGGACGAGGCGGGCGCGTGGGTGGCGCAGAACCTGACGTCGGGAACGCACCCGCTCTACATGGCCGGCTACGTGCTGCTGATCGTGGCCTTCACCTACTTCTACGTGTCGATCACCTTCAATCCCGACGAGGTGGCCGACAACATGCGGCGCTTCGGCGGATTCGTGCCCGGTATCCGGCCGGGGCGGTCCACGGCCCGGTATCTGGCGTACGTGCTGTCCCGGCTGACCGCGCCGGGGGCGGCGTACCTGGGGGTGCTGGCGTTGTTGCCGCTGGTGGCGTTCGCGATCCTGAAGGATCCCAGCACTCAGCAGAACTTCCCGTTCGGCGGGACCAGCGTGCTGATCATGGTTGGCGTCGGGCTCGACACCGTCAAGCAGATCGAGGCCCAGCTTCAGCAGCGCAACTACGAGGGTTTCCTGAAGTAGGTCAGGGAGGGCCGGTGAGGCCGGCCCGCATGGCGAACACCACGAGCTGCGCCCGGTCCCTGGCGCGCAGCTTCACCATGGCGCGGCTGACGTGGGTCCGCACGGTGTCGGGGCTGATCACCAGCTCCTTGGCGATCTCCTCGTTCGACCTGCCGGTGGCCACCCACGCCACCATCTCCCGCTCCCGGGGCGTGAGCGTCTCGATGCCCTCGACCGGCTCCGTGCCGTGCCGGCCGAACAGGCCGATCACCTTCCTGGTGATCGCCGGGGACAGCAGCGCGTCCCCGGCGGCGACCACGCGGACCGCGTTGGCCAGCTCGTCGGGGGCGCTGTCCTTGAGCACGAAGCCGCTGGCTCCGGCCTGGAGGGCGGCGAAGACGTACTCGTCGACGGCGAACGTGGTCACCACCACGATCCGCGAGCCCCGCAGCTCCGGGTCCGCGGCGATCGCGCGCAGGGTGGCCAGGCCGTCCATGCCGGGCATGCGGATATCGAGCAGGAGCACGTCGGGGCGGGCCCGCCGCATCAGCGCCAGCGCCGCCGCCCCGTCGGCCGCCTCGCCGACGCACTCCATGCCGGGCTCCCGATCCAGCAGCGCCCGCAGCCCCATCCGCACGACCGCCTGATCGTCGGCAATGGCGACCCGAAGGGGCCGGTGGCCGTCGCTGCCGCCGACGGCGGAGCCCGCCCCGTCCGAACCGGTGACCGCCTCACCCATGGGGCCGGCTTCCCTCGTCCCGCCGTCCGCGTTCCTCGACCCCGAGACCCCGCGCTCGACCCGACCGGCGTCCTTCAGTGGCTTCGTTGGCGAGGCCGTGCCTGCCGGCGGTCCGCACCTGTGCTCGGGCGGCCAGGCCCCACCGTCGGTCGGTCGGCTCCTGTGCTCGGGCGGCCAGGCCCCACCGTCCGGCGGCCGGCTCCTGCTCACCCTGGGCTTCGGCAGGCCGGCGGGAGTGTGCGCCGGCGGTCGCCGGGCCGGGCGCCGTCATGCCGAGACCTGCGGGAACCGGGCGACCACCTGGAAGCCGCCGCCCTCACGCGGCCCGGCGGTGAAGTGACCGCCTGCCTCGGCGACCCGGGCGCGCATCCCCGAGAGCCCTCGTCCTTCGGCCGCGCCGGTCCAGCCGACGCCACGGTCGGCCACCTCGAGCACGAACTCGCACGGGTCGTTCGCCACCCGCACCAGCGCCCTGGTCGGGCCCGCGTGGCGCAGCACGTTGGTGAGGGACTCGCGCACCACCCGGTAGACGGTCCCTTGCAGAGACGCGGGCACGGCAGGGCCTGCGGGCTCGACGTCCACCGGCAGGCCCGCGGCCCGCACCCCGTCGATCAGGCTCGTCAGGTCACCTTCAGGCGGGTCGATGCCGTCGAGCGCGGCCCGTAACCCGGCGAGCGCCGTCATGCTGGTCTCCCTGATGGCCTGCAGCGAGGCCCGCGCCTGCTCGGGATCGTCGTCGAGGGTGACGAGCGCAAGCCCGGCCTGCATCGCGATGGCCGCCAGCCCGTGCCCCGCGGCGTCGTGCACCTCACCGGCGATCCTGGCCCGCTCCAAGGCGACGGCATCCGTCTCGACCGGGGCCATGGCATCCGTCTGGACCGGCGACCGGCCGGCGTTGAACGGCGCCGCCCCGCCCAGAGCGGACGGTTGACGAGCGGAGGAGGCCGGCGCCCACGTGTCCAGCGCCCGGCCCACGGCGGTGTCGCCGCGAGCCGGAGGGCGCACCGCCTTCGGAGCAGCGATGGAGAGCCCCGTCACACCCCGCTGCCCGATCGCGGCGGGAGCCGCCCCGGGTGCTGCCGGCGCTGTGGCGCGCAGTTGGGGCGGCTCGGTGTCCGCGGCCGCCGCGACGGCGGCGCGGGCCTGGGCGAGGCCGCTGAACGACCATGGGACGGCCAGCCAGCCCGCCCACGCGAGCATGACCACGACCGGAATGTCGCCCAGGCGGGTCAGGCGTGACAGAGTCGCGAGCGGCCTGCGCAGGCGGCCGCCCCTGGGCGTGTGCTGCGTCTCCATCCCCCCACCCGGCCAAGGCTCGTCGTAGCCCTGATCCTAGCGAGTTTCACACTCTCCGGTTCGATACCGGACCGCCCAGACCCCAAGAGATGATCTTGTTGGGCTTGATCCTGATGAGCTCTCCAGAAAAGCCGTGGAATGGCGGCTCCTGCCCCGTCAGCGCCTCCGCCGTGCCCCGGATCTCGACTCCGCGCACCGTCCACGGATGCACCGAGGCGAGATCGTCCACCACGAACGCCACCGTGCTGCCCGCCTGGATGTTCTTGAACTTCTTGGAGTCGCCCAGGTTGTGCCCGCCGATGTCGATCGTGCCCGCGCCGGCGTCGACGAAGAAGCCGGTGGGGCTGTTCTGGACCTGCCCGTCGGGGGAGATGGTCGCCAAACGGCCGAGCCGCTGCGTGGTCAGGTAGTCCAGCTCTTCTCGCGTGAAGGTCATACGGTCAGCGTGCAACCTCAAGTGCCGTTGAGGTCAAGCCGAGCCCGAGGTCAGCCACCGCAGCGGGTTGTCGCGGGTGAGCAGGTGGATCGTGTCCTCGCCCGTGCCCGCCTCGCGCAGGCGGGGCAGCAGCTCATGGAACACGTGGGCGTACCCGGGCCCGCCGTAGGCGCGTAGGTGCGCGACCCGGCTGAGGCCGGTGCTGATCAGGAGGCGTTCGGCGTGCCCGTCCTCGATGAGGGCGAGGGCGATCCTGGCGGCTTCGTCGGCGCCGAGGCTGACGACGCCCAGGCTCACGTACGCGCCCTCTTCGGCGATCTTGCGTGCGGCCCCCAGGTCGCTGCCCGTGTAGCCGATGGCGATCCGGGAGCCGGGCAGGTTCTGGCCGAGCAGGATCTCCAGCAGGGCCAGGGCGTTCATGCCGTGCGTGGCGACGGGCAGGCGGGACTGGAGCGCGGCGCGGGCGGCGGCGATCAGGCAGCGTTCCTCGCGCGGCGTGGGCTCGGGACCCCAGCAACCGACCTCGCCGATCACGCCGGGGAACACGCCCGTGCCGTCCAGGCCGCTGGAGATCTCGTACATCAGCTGCCTGGTGAGCTCGTCCACGTCCTCGTCGCGCACGTCCGTGAACGGCTCGGCGAACAGGCCCGTCGAGGCGATCACCGGCACCCGGCTGCTCGCCGCGACGCGGGCCAGCGTGGCCGCGTCGCGACCCATGCCCAGGCTGGTCAGATCCACCACCAGGCCCAGGTCGCCGGACTTGCGCAGCTCGCGGAACTCGCCGGCGACGGCCGCCTCCTCGTCGAGCCAGCGGTACGGGTCGGAGTCGACGCCTACTCCCCAGCGCATGTCGGTGCGCAGATGCTCGTGGGGGAGGACGGCGCCGTTGACGGCGTCCGCGCGTACGGGACCGGTGACGGTACGAAGCAAGACCTCGGGCATAGCAGACATTAACCGATATTTGCCGAATAGTGGCAGCTCAGGCCGGTCCGGGGCCGGAAATTTTACGTTACGCGAAGTTTGGTGATTTGCTAGTCATCTGCAAGTTGATGACATGGACGGGGCCGTATCCTAGGGGGCACACCGACTGCCGGGGGGCATTGTGCCGATTCAGAACTCCGACACCGGCGACGCCGACGTCATCAAGGGGGAGGCCGCCGAGGACTCCAGCATGCCCGGACGCCGCCATGGCATCCAGGGCTGGCTCGACGGCATCAGAGCGACCCGTACGGGCGCGCTCACGCTGAAGATCGTGATCGGCGTGATCGGGGCCGTCATGGTGGTGGGCGGTCTCATCATGGTGCCGTTCCCCGGCCCCGGCTGGCTCGTGGTGTTCGCCGGCCTGGCGGTGCTGGCCACCGAGTTCCACTGGGCGCACAAGCTGCTGGAGTTCGGCAAGGCCACGCTGCACGCCTGGACGGAGTGGTACAAGAGGCAGGGCTGGACGGTCCGCATCATCGTGCTCGTCGTCACGCTGGCCGCGGCCGCCGTGATCGTCTACTTCGGTCTGCTCACGCTCGGCTTCGACGTCCTCGAGTTCGCGCAGCGCTACATCTAGAACGGTCCGGTATGGCCGCCCGGAATCGGGCGGATGGCTGCCTATTCTGCGGGCGTGATCGCCACTATCGCCCTCGCGCTGTCCCTGGCCGTATCCGCCGCCCCGGTGGATCTCGCGTTACCAGGCACCGGCGGCATGAAATATCACGAAAACACCGGCGATCCCGTTCGGCTCGCCGCGTACGGCCTCGGCACCAAGCGCACCTACCTGCGCTCCGCCACCGGATCCGCCTTCGCCTGGGAGAAGAGTCTCACCGAGGTGTCCGTCGCGCCCGGCGGCCGGCTGGCGGCAGGCGTGCCGGCCACGTACCGCTCCGGCTACGACGCCCTCGTCGTCACCGACCGCACCACCGGCGCCTCCACCAGGATCCGCACGGTCAAGAAGCCGCTGACCGCCTCCTACGCCTCCTGGTCCCGTGACGGCAAGAAGGTCGCGCTCACCGTCGAGCAGAAGGTGGGCGGCAGGTGGCGGGTGCTCGGCTTCACGGTCGTCGACGTGACGGCGAAGACCGCCCGCACGGTACGGATCGACGGCCTGAGCGCGAGCGCGGGCTTCTGGTGGAGCCCCGACGGCAACCTCTTCTCCCGGCACGGCACGGGCCTGCGCCTCTACCGGCCGTCCGACGGCGCCGTCATGCGCACGCTGGCCGGCGTCGGCCTGCCGACCGGTCCTGAGGACTCGTTCTCGCCGTCCGGGAAACGCCTGACCACCTGGTGCCCGTCGCGCTTCAAGGAGCAGCTCTGCCTGGTCGACCCCATCGCCGGCAAGATCGCCCAGCGGGTCGACGTACGGCCCGAGGCCGTGTTCGGCTGGTGGGACGAGAGCCACGTCATCGCGGTCATGCCGCACCGGGGCGCCTACCGCCTGTCGGTCGTGGACCTGAGCGGAAAGGTGACGCGCGTGCTCGCGAACGTCCCCGCCAAGACATGGGCCGCGGAGTTGTGGGTGTCCTTCACCCGCGGGTCATAGGTAGAGCCCGGTCCCGTGGTCGGTCTCCTGCGTAGCCACGGCGTGCAGGTCGCGCTCCCGCATCACCAGGTAGACCTGCGCGTGCACTTCCACCTCGAACTGCTCCTCCGGGTTGAACAGCACCTTGTCGCCCACCTTGACCGAGCGCACGTTCGTGCCCACGCCGCACACCTCGCCCCAGGCCAGCCGGTTGGCCAGCTTGACCGTCGCCGGAATGACGATGCCGGAGCCGCTGCGCCGCTCCTCCGCCTCCTGCTCCAGCTTGATCATGACCCGGTCGTGCAGCATCTGAATCTCGAACTTGGGCTGTTCCACGGCTCAAGTCTATGAGTCACGGCACCCGCCATCTTCCGGTACGCCCTCGGCGCCTTCGGCCGCCACGCACGACCGCATCGCCGACCTCGCGATCACGGCAGCCTGAGCTCGGCGAACACCGGCCGGTGGTCGGTGCGCCGCAGCGACGGCACCTCGAACGCGCGCACCGCCATCCTGGAGTCGGCCAGCACGTGATCGATCGTCACCCCCGGTGACTGGACCAGCGGGCCGTTCTGCGGCCACGTCGTCACGAAGCCCTTCCCCATGACGTCGGCCGCGTCCCGATAGCCCGCCGCCAGCAGCTCGCGCATCGGCAGGTGGTCGAGCGTGGCGTTGAAGTCGCCCGCCAGCACCCGCAGCACGTCGCCCCCGCGGGGCAGCGCCTCGAGCCCCGCCTGCCAGCACGGCTGGCGCCCGTACCGTTTGGGCGCGCACGGGTGCACCGACACGATCTCGATCCGCTTCCCGCCGGGATGCTTCAGCCAGGCCCTGGCCTGCCCGAACCCGCCCTCCATGATCAGCTTTCCGGCTTCGAGCGGGTGCCGGGCGTACACGGCCGACCCGCCGACGCCCGGCAGGGGGTGCGTGACGGCGTGCGGGAGCACCTTGCGCACCCCCGCCTCGTCCAGCCGCTCCATGGCGGCCGGCGTGAACTCCTGCAAGGCCAGCACGTCCGGTCGCAGCCGGCCGACCAGCTCCATCAGCTCAGCCGTGTCGGCCTGGCCCACCAGCAGGTTGGCCGCCAGCACCCGCAGCACCGGCCCCTTCGCGTCCGGATTGCCGTCGGACAACGCCCGGGGCAGTACGGCCGGCACCAGCCCCAGCACCGCCACGAGCGCGACGGTGCCCGCCGCCCGCCGCCGCAGCGCCCAGGCCAGCAGCCCGCCCGCCACCGCCGCCACGGTCGCGTACGGCGTGTACGCCACCACCGGCACCCACGGCCAGTCCGGCTCGAACCCGCTCAACCGCACCGCCGCCCACAAGGCGAAGGGGACCACCGCAATCCAGCTCACCCATGTCCGCACGCCCTGTATCGCCGCGAGTCCCCTCGTGAGTTCACGCCCCCCAGGCAGCAGGTCAGGCCGTGCGCGGTTACGCGGGCACCGGCACTGCTCGCGGGGCGCCGCCGCGGAGCACCTTGAGCAGCGCGGCCGGGCTCATCAGCGACGGCGGCGGGTCGTAGAGGTTGGTGACCCGCAGGAAGCGCAACACCAGCTCGGGGTCGTGCGCGGCGGCGGCGTGGAAACGCTCCAGGTACGCGTTCACCATGCGCATCCTCGGCGTCGGGTCACCCTCGACGCCGGGCATCTTCAGGTCACCGCCGACCGTGATGTCCCACGGCGCGTCCACGATCTTGGCGATCCGGCGGAAGAACGCCTGCGGCCGCAGCTCCGCCTCGAGCAGGACCTTCGCCTCCAGCGCGGCGACCGTCATGCCCTGGCCGTAGAGCGGGTTGAACGCGCACACCGCGTCCCCGATCACCAGCAGCCCTTCGGGGAAACGGCTCAAGCGCTCGTAGCGGCGCCGGACGCCGGCCGGGTTTCGGTACGAGCGGGGCTCTCCGACGGGCTCGGCGTTCCGCCACTCCGCCGCGCGGGTGCTCTGGCGTGGGGGCGATGATGACGACCAGGTCCCCGTCGAGGTCGCCGGGCCGGCGGCGGAACTCGCGGGTGCCGTACCGCACGTCGATCACCACCCGCTCCTCGCGGGGTGGCTCGTAGCCCAGCTCGCCCAGCCAGAACGGCGTGCGCGAGCCCCGGCCGCCCGCGTCGACCACGAGGTCCGCCGGGATCGGCTCGCCGTCGGCCGGCCGCACCCCCGTGACGCGGCCGTCCTGTGCCAGCAGGCCGGTGGCGATCCGGTCCGCCAGCACCCGCACGCCGGGCAGCGCGCTCACCCGGCGTCGTATCTGGCCTTCCAGCAGCGGACGGCTGGCCAGCAGCCCGGACAGGCCGCTGTCACCGCGGGCGAGCCGGTGCCCGCCGTGGATGTGCCTGGCGTCCCGCTGCAGGTCCCCCCTGATCGCTCCTTGCGCCACGAGCTCGGCCGACAGGCCGGGCAGTAACTCGTCGATGACCTCGCGGCCCTTGGCGAGCAGGCCGTGCGCGTGGCGGCTCTGCGCGACGCCCCTGCGGTGGGCGTCCACCGTGGGCAGCGTGTCGCGGTCGAGCACCGTGACCCGGCCGAACAGCCGGTGCAGGGCGGCCGCGGCCAGCAGCCCCGACATGCTCGCGCCGATGACGACGGCGTGGTCCATTTTCGTCTCCCCCTGTGTCGTGTGACTCGTCCGGGAGAGAGTCGCCTGCGGACCGGATTCCCTCTATGTCCTTTGGCGCGTTCCAGGAGAAAGGCCCGGCCTTGCGGCTGCCGGGCCTTTCTGCTACGGGGAGCGACTCTGCTAGGCGGACTCGACCGGCAGGCCAGCCTCGACCCAGTCCTCGATGCCCTCGACGTACCTGCGGACGTCGGTGTAGCCGAGCGCGCTCAGCCGGGCTGCCACGGCCTTGCTGTTGGAGCAGGAAGGATTGGTGCAGTACGTGACGATGGGGGCGTCCTTGTCGGGCAGCAGCGCGGCCGCACGCCCGGCGACCTCGCTTTCGACCAGGGCGATGGCGCCCGGCAGGTGCTGCTGGGCGTAGTAGTCGCCGCCCAGCGTGTCGACCACCGTCACGGTGCCCAGGGCCGACTTCAGTTCGTCGCGGGTGATGACGTTCATTGTGTCCTCCAAAGAAAATGGACTACAGTCCGGTTCGTGGACGAATCGAAAATTACCGGACCGCAGTCCGGTTCGTCAAGCATGCCTCTGGAGCTGCTGCGGGCCCGACCACCCAAAGAGCGCGCGGACGCGGCACGCAACAGGGAGAAAGTGCTCGCCGCCGCCGCGGCGCTCTTCGCGGACAAGGGCGTGGAGGCGGTGTCCATGGATGCGATCGCCGCGGCGGCGGGGGTGGGCAAGGGCACGCTCTTCCGCAGGTTCGGCGACAAGTCGGGGCTGGCCGTGGCACTCCTGGACGACCGCGAACGCGACCTCCAGCAGCGCATCCTGTCGGGCCCGCCGCCGCTCGGCCCCGGCGCGCCCGCCCGCGAGCGGCTGACCGCCTTCGTCGCCGCCTACCTGCGCTATCTCTTCGACCACCTGGACCTGGTCCGGATGTCGGAGACCGCCAGCCCGGGCGCGCGTTACCGCATCGGCGCCTACCGGTTCTGGCACCGGCACGTGGCCATCCTGCTGGCGGAGTCCCGCCCCGGCGCCGACGCCGACGTCCTGGCGCACGCGTTGCTGGCCGCCGTGGGGGCCGAGGCGGCAGGCGTGCTGAAAGCCGACTACGGCCAGGACCGGGCGGTGCGGGGCATCACCGACCTGGCCCTGGCCGTGGCGAGTCCGGACTGACGGGTGTCAGGCGGAGGCGGCGCTCACGCGGCGGCGCGCCTCCGGGACGATGAGAGGGGTGTCGGACTGCGGGTCGGGGATGATCTCGCAGCGCAGGTCGAACACCTCCTGCACCAGCTCAGGGGTGACGATCTCGGCGGGATCGCCCTCGGCCACGATCGTCCCGGCACGCATCACGATCAGGTGAGTGGCGTACCTGCACGCCTGGTTCAGGTCGTGCAGCACCGCCACCATGGTCCGCCCCGCCTCGTGGAGGTCCGCGCACAGATCGAGGACCTCGATCTGGTGGGAGATGTCCAGGAACGTGGTCGGCTCGTCCAGCAGCAGGATCGGCGTCTCCTGCGCCAGCGCCATGGCCAGCCACACCCGCTGCCGCTGCCCGCCGGACAGCTCGTCCACGATCCGGTCGGCCAGCTCGGCCACGTCGGTGGAGCGCATGGCCTCGATCACGGCCGCCTCGTCGGCCCGCGACCACTGCCGCATGAGGCGCTGGTGCGGATACCGGCCACGGGCCACCAGGTCCGCGACGGTGATCCCGTCCGGCACGATCGAGCTCTGCGGCAGCAGGCCGAGCCGTCGCGCCACCTCTTTCGACGGCAGCGAGGTGATGACGCTCCCGTCCAGGTGCACGGCCCCGGTCTTGGGCTTGAGCATCCTGGCCAGGGCCCGCAGCAGGGTGGACTTGCCGCACGCGTTCGGGCCGATGATCACGGTGAACGACTCGTCGGGGATCGCCACGCTCAGGTCCGTGGCCACGACACGCTGGTCGTAGGCGAGGGTCAGGCCGGTGCCGGACAGACGCGCATCGGGCATCAGTGGCGGTCCTTTCGCAGGAGCAGGGCGAGGTACGTGCCCCCGATGGCGGCGGTCAGCACGCCGACGGGCAGCTGGGTGGGGGCGAGCAGCCGCTGTGCCGCCAGGTCGGCGCCCGTCAGCAGCACGGCCCCCATCAGCGCCGAGGCGCCCATCGTGACGCCGGGGGAGCGGGTGAGCCGCCGGGCCAGCTGGGGCGCGGCGAGCGCGACGAAGATCACGGGGCCGGCGGCGGCGGTGGCCACGCCGGACAGCAGCACGCCGGCCGTGATGGCCACCGCGCGGACCGGCTCGACCCTGATGCCCATGGCCTTGGCCGCGTCGTCGCCCATCTCGATCATCCGCATGGGCCGCGCCAGATACAGGCACACGGGAACCAGCAGAGCCACCGCCAGCGCGACCGGTAGCGCGTGGTCCCAGCCGCGCCCGCTCAGGCTGCCGGTGAGCCACGCGCCCGCGGTGGCCGCGTCGTTGATGTTCGCCCTGGTCAGCAGGTACGAGTTGACCGCCAGCAAGAGCGCGTTCGCCCCGATGCCGACGAGGACCAGCCGGTAGCCCTGCACGCCGCCGCGGAAGGCCAGCGCGTACACGAGCACGGCCGTGACGACGCACCCCGCCAGCGCGCCGCCGGCGATCGTCATGGCCGAGCCGCCCGCAACCACGGCGATGATGCCGCCCGTCGAGGCCCCGGCGGTGAAGCCGATGAAGTCGGGGCTGCCCAGAGGGTTCCTGGTGAGGCTCTGGAAGATCGCGCCGCTCATCCCGAACGCCGCGCCGACCAGCAGCCCCGTCACCACACGCGGCGCGCGCAGCTTGCTCACGATCAGCTCGGCGACCGGTGTGCCCTGGCCGAAGAGCGCGGTGATGATGTCGGGCACGGGCACGGTGAACTCGCCCGTCGAGATCGCGGCCACGGCCACCACACAGGCGACCAGCAGGAGGGCGGCGGTGACGAGCAGGGCGCGGGGCGCCAGCCGTACGGAATAGGGGCCGACCCGGACGTTCACAGCGCCGCCACCCGCTTCCGCCTGGCCAGCATGATGAAGATCGGCGCGCCGATCACCGCCCACACGATCCCCACCTGCACCTCTCCCGGGCGGGCGATGAGGCGGCCCACCACGTCGGCCCCCAGTAGCAGCACCGGCGCGGCCACCGCCGAGTACGGCAACACCCACCGCTGGTCGGGCCCCACCAGCGCGCGCACCGCATGCGGCACGATCAGCCCCACGAACCACAGCGGCCCGGCCGCGGCGGTGGCCGCCCCGCAGAGCAGCGTGACCGCCACTCCGGTGAGCGCCCTGGTGCGGCCCACGGCCACGCCCAGCGCCTTGCCCGCGTCGTCGCCGAGCGCCAGCATGTTGAGCGGCCTGGCCAGCGACAGTCCGAGCACCAGCCCGGCGACCATGAACGGGGCCAGCCGCACCAGCGTGTCGGCCGTCTGCCCGGCCAGCGACCCGGTCAGCCAGAACCGCATCCGGTCGAAGGTCTGCGAGTCCATCCGCAGGATCGCCGAGGCGATGGCCGTGGCCACCATGCCGAGCGCGACGCCCGCGAGCGTGAGACGTACCGGGCTGGAGCCCGAGCGGCCCGCCGAGGCGAGCGAGTAGACCATCACGGAGGCCAGCGCGGCCCCGCCGAACGCGAACCACACGTAGACGGCGGGATCGGTGAGCCCGAACAGGCCGAGCGCCAGCGTGACGCCCAGCGCCGCGCCCTCGTTGATGCCCAGCAGCCCGGGGTCGGCGAGGGGGTTGCGGGTCAGGCTCTGCATGAGCGCCCCGGCCAGGCCCAGCGTGGCGCCCACACCGAGCCCGAGCAGCGTACGCGGCACGCGCAGCTCCCGGATGACCGTGTGGTCGTTCGAGCCGTCCGGCGCCAGGAAGGCGTCGATCACCGTGGCGAACGGCACGGACCGGGCGCCGAGCGCCACGCTGGCCATCGCCATCAGGGCCAGCACCGCCAGGGCGGCGACGAGTCCGATCGCCAGCACCCCGGGACGCGCCCACGCCGGTCTCTTCGCGGACTCGGCCGCCTCCTCGGCCGCCTGGTCCATGGTCACCGCCGGGCGCACCCGAACCCCTCTCGTCGCAGTCAAACTTAGGCAAGGCTAATCTAATGGGCTTGTAGCAAGGCAAGCCTAACCTTAGGAGATGACCATGTCGGGACCGGTACTGGCACGCAGGGGCTTCCTGTCGGCCACGGCAGGACTCGCGGCGGCCGTGACGCTGGCGGCGTGCGGCGACGACGGTGGCACACAAGCGCAGCCCACCACGGCCGGTTCCTCCGCCCCCGCGGCCCAGGCCTGGTCGTTCACCGATGACCGCGACAAGAAGATCGACCAGCCCAAGGTCCCCTCCAGGATCGTGGCCCAGGTCGGCGCGGCCGCCGCGCTGTGGGACTTCGGCGTGCGCCCCATCGCGGTGTTCGGCCCCCACAAGCTCAAGGACGGCAGCAAGGACCCGCAGGTCGGCAACGTCGACATCACCAAGGTCCAGGGCCTGGGCAACGTGTGGGACGAGTTCAACGTCGAGCAGTACATCGCGCTCCAGCCGGACCTCCTGGTCAGCAGCATGTACATCAAGGGCACCCTCTGGTACGTGCCCGAGAAGTCCAAGGACACCATCGAGCAGGTCGCCCCGACCGCCGGCATCATGCTCACCGGCAAGAGTGCCACCCAGGTGATCTCCAAGTACGAGGAGCTCGCCACGTCCCTCGGCGCCGACCTGCAGGGCGTGCCCGAGGCCAAGGCCCGCATGGAGGCCGCCACCAAGGAGCTCGCCCAGTTCAAGGACCTCAAGATCCTCATGGCGTCGGGCGGCGCGGACGCCTTCTGGGTGGTCAACCCGCCCGAGTATCCGGACATCGTCCACCTCACCGAGGCCGG
The DNA here is from genome assembly GCF_030718205.1 of Nonomuraea turcica. GTDB lineage: Bacteria > Actinomycetota > Actinomycetes > Streptosporangiales > Streptosporangiaceae > Nonomuraea. The sequence goes on along the minus strand of NZ_JAUZQF010000040.1, from coordinate 45,349 downwards.
GCTGAACGTGGTCACCCCGTCCAAGGTGGACGAGGGCGGCTTCTTCCAGACGCTGAGCTGGGAGAACGCCGACGAGTACGCGGCCGACGTCATCCTCTACGACACCCGCACCCAGGCGCTCAAGCCTGAGGAGATGATGAAGAAGCCCACCTTCGCCAAGCTCCCCGCCGTCAAGGCCGGCCAGCTCTACCCGTGGAACGCCGAGGCGCCCTACAGCTATCAGGGGTACGCGGACTTCCTCGAGGCCCTCGTGGCGAACCTGAAGAAGGCTAAAAAGCTCCTCTGACCTCGACGATCTCGGCGAGGGGGAACTCCAGGTAGTCGCCCGCCTCCTCGCACCAGGCGTCGAGCGCGCCGCCGTTGAGCTCGCCGTGGCTGATCGTGGCGGTCAGCCCGTCGGTGAGCGTGATGCCGGCCCGCACGCCCCGGTCCACCACGAAGCCCAGCAGCGACTGCTGTGCCGTCGGCAGCCTGGTCGCCATCCTGCCGATGATCGCCCAGGTGCGGCCGCTCTTGTCGGCCTCGGCCCGGCTGGCGGCGATCAGCCGGCGGGCGTGCTCGCCCGGGTCGGGCGGCGGCTCGGCCAGCAGGTGAGCCGGCGCCTCCAACCCACCTAGGCCGGGAAGCTCGGCCACCTGGCCGCCGGGCAGCAGGATCAGCTTGCCGTTGATCGGCTCCTCGCGCTCGGCGAGCTCCGTGGCCCTGACCCGGTGGATGGTGATCTCGCCGGTGTCGGAGACGGGCACCGGCGCGTAGCCGGCCTCCCGGAGTGCGGACAGCGTGCGCTCGGCCTCGGCCGAGCTCACCAGCACGGTGGGGGCCAGCAGGCGCAGGCCGAGCCGGCCCAGCCGCCGGTGTGCGGCGATCTCGGCGAGCAGCGCGGGGTCGCCGGCCTGGATGACGCAGCCGACCGTGGTGACCGTCACCTCACCGTGCCGCCGCGCGGTGTCGCGCACGAGATATTCGAGCGGCTGCGGGATCGCACCCACCGCAGCCAGCTCGTCGAGCAGGTCGTCGGCCTCGTAACCGCGGTCGAGCGCCCGGCGCACGCTCTCGGCGGTGAAACGCCACACCGAGGCGGCACCCCGCGACTCGCGCTCGGCGACCCGGTCCAGCAGCGCCGCCAGCTCCGCCGACGGCGGGCCGGTCACCACCGCCGTCAGGTCAGGGCCGAACAACGCGCTCCTGCGCACGCTCGCCAGCGCCCGCGTGGACACCTCGACCAGCACGGGATCGTGCTCGACCATGGGCACGGCCTCGTCGTTCTCGTCCCCGGGCTGGGCCGTGAGACCCGCCAGCCCCCGGCCGAGATCGGTCAGCGCGTCGTTGGCCACCAGCCCGAGCAGCCTGGCCTCGTCCAGCACCGGCGGCGCGCAGTCCAGCAGCAGCTGACGGTCGATCAGCGGCGCGTGCCAGTGGACGCTCGCGATGAGGCTGTCGCGATCGGCGAACGCCGTGCCGGCGGGCAGGCAGGCCAGCACCGGCAACACCGACCGGCGCACCCGGGCCACGGCGCTGCCCGCGGGGTCGTCGCCGAGCACGGTGCCGTACTTGCCGTCGATCTTGCGGAGCGATGAGCGCTCCATGCGCCACCACGCCGACAGCAGCACACGCAGCCGGGCCGCGCCCTCGTCCAGCCGCCAGCGATCGAAGCGCTCAGTGGGCACCAGACCGCCGGCGGGCTCGTCCCAGGCCAGCAGTCTGGCCACCGCGCAGATCTCCAGCAGCAGGCGGGTCTCGTCCTCGTCGCAGCCGGTCTCCTTGGCCACCCTGCGGATCTCGCGCACGCCCACGCCGCCGGTCTTCAGCAGCGGCAGGGGCGTCTTGGAGGTGTTGTCGAGCAGGGCCGCGCACCGCTCGACCACGTGCGGCGCGGCCAGCGTCATCAGGTGGTCGACCTCTTCGGGATCGACCGGGATCGTGGCGACCTCGGGCGCCGCGGGCACGAACGGCGGGTGGTAGCCGGGGCCGCGCAGGCAGATGGCCACCTCGCGGGGGATCTCGGCCACATGCCAGCTGGGACGGAAGAGCATGCCGTGGTCGGCGCACCACTTTTCCGGCGTGCCGGGCATGACGAACCTGCCGCCGTCCACGGGCAGCGCGGGCCCTTCCCAGGCGAACCGGTCGAGCAGCGCGGCGGTGCCGTCGGGGGCGCCCTGGATCAGCGCCTTGATCCGCTCGGCGTCGCCGAGCGTCTCGGCCACGCGGGCGATCGTGCGGCGTTTGTGGCCCTGGGCGGGCAGGCCGAGGTTACGGGCGAGCGCGCGCAGCGCGTCGTTGCTGATCGTCCAGGAGTTGAGGTAGTGGTCGAGCGGCTCGCCGAGGCCGAGCGGCGCCGCCCACCAGCGCGTGACGCCCTCCGCCAGGTGGATCACGCCGTCCTCGCCCGGCCAGGCCAGCGCGTGGTCATAGAGGTGCTCGAGCCAGCCGATCACGTCATCGGCCGGCGCGTCGACGAAGGCGGCAAGCCGCTCTGCGGTGGGCTCGCGCAGGGCCAGCGCCGCCTCGGCCAGCTGCAGGCAGGGCAGCGGCAGCCGCTGCAGCGTCTCCATCACGGCGAAGCCGTTGCCGAGGCGCTGGGCGAGCGTGTCGAGCCGCCGCGGCCACGGCGCCGCGATGGCGTCGGGCCTGTTCGCCAGGATGCGGGCAAGCCTGTCTTCGTCTAGTGTTCGCAGCCAGCCGAGCAGGTGATCTTCCATCCGTCAGCACTCTCATGGGGTCGCACGCGGGACTCACCGTGAGCCATGACCATCCACGGTAATGCAGACCACCTCCGGTCAGGAGAGGACTGCCCAGACGATCTTCCCTTGAGGTGTCAGCGCCGACCAGCCCCAGCGGTGGCTGAGTGATTCGACGATGTGGAGTCCGAGGCCACCGGTGTCCAGGGGCCCAGGGTAGCGCAGCACCGGCACCGAGGAGCCTGGATCGGTGAAGGCGCAGGTCACCAGTGGTCCCTGGCGGACGAGCGACATGTGGACGGGGCAGTCGCGCGGCGAGCCGGTCAGGCGCAGGCCGTGGCGCAACGCGTTGGTCGCCAGCTCGGAGACCACCAGCTCCATGTTCTCGATCAGCTCGGAGAGCCCCCATCCCGTCAGGGCGCCGACGGTGAAGCTGCGGGCGGAGTGGACCGAGGACGGGGTGGGCGGGAGCACGAAGGTGGCGCTCGCGTAAGGCCCGGGGACCAGCAGATCGCGTGCCGCCTCCGGCCACCAGCCGAGCGGGGGCCACCAATCGAACGTGGTCCACTGGCCGGGCGGCGCCGTGGTGGATTGCACGGTGATCATTGTGCGGCAAACTCTCGTGCAGGTGCAAGAGCGAATGCACGTGCAGACAATCCGTGCACACGCTACGGTAGCCATCAAATGGTCAATATGGGGGAAAGGGGATCTTGCCCGCGGCCATGATCTTTCGGCCGTGAAGTGACAGACTGTGTCGCGAGGAAACGACCAAGGAGCAGCACGTGTCCATTGATCCGCCCGGTTCCGGCTCGACCGTTCGGCGCATCATGCTGGGGGCGAGCCTGAGGCGCCTGCGTGAAGCCAGCGGGCTTGACCGGGCACAGGCCGGATTCCACATCCGGGCGTCCGAGTCCAAGATCAGTCGTATGGAGCTCGGCCGTGTCGGATTCAAGACACGTGACGTGGAAGACCTTCTCACCCTGTACGGCGTCGTCGACGACGCCGACCGCCGAGCTCTGCTGGAGATGGTTCGCGAGGCCAACACCCCCGGGTGGTGGCACAAGTATTCGGCCGAGCTGCCCGCGTGGTTCACCACTTACGTGGGCCTGGAGGAGGCCGCGAGTGTGATCCGCACCTATGAGGTGCAGTTCGTGCCGGGCCTGCTGCAGACGGCCTCGTACGCGCGATCGGTCTTTCAGCTGGGCCACCCCGATGCGGGTTCCGACAGAATCGAACGCCGCGTGCACCTGCGCATGCAGCGTCAGGAGCGCTTCAGCCAGAAGGACGGACCCCGGCTGTGGGCCGTCATCGACGAGGCGGCGCTCATGCGGACCATCGGCGGACGGGAGGTCATGCGCGAGCAGCTCCAGCATCTGCTGGAGGTCGCTGCCCTGCCCAACATCACCATTCAGGTGATGCCCTTCAGATTCGGCAAGCACGCCGCTGAGGGGGGTGCGTTCAGCATCTTGCGGTTTCCCGAGTCCGACTTGTCGGACGTTGTCTACGTCGAGCAACTCTGGGGTGCCCTGTACCTGGACAAGCGTGAGGACGTCGATCCGTACCTCACGGCCATGGAGCAGCTGTGCGTGGAAAGCACCACGCCAGGGGGCACCGTCGAGCTCATCGGCGGTCTTCTCAGAAAGATTTAGATGAACCAGACCTACAACGGCATGCCGGCGACCGATCTGACGCAGGTCGCCTGGCGCAAGAGCCGCTACAGCAACTCGCAGGGCAACTGCGTGGAGCTCGCGCAGCTGCCCGACGGCGCCATCGCGGTGCGCAACTCGCGCTTCCCCGACGGCCCTGCCCTCATCTACACACGCGACGAGATCCGGGCCCTAGTGCTCGGCGTGAAGGACGGAGAATTCGACGGCCTCCTCGTGTAACACCGTGTTAACCTCCGGCGTGCCTGCTTAACGGGGGTGCGCCGGAGGCGTAACCGCCCGGCCTCGTCCCCAGGTCAGGATTCAGGTCATGCTCGACCAGATGACCCTGTATCCGATCGCCGACGACGTGCTGTTCGCGCCGGGCGGCAAGGTCGTGATTCGCACTTATGGCGTGGCGCCCACGACGACGGGCGCCTCCGTCTCCTATCGGACGTGGGTGACCGGCATCCGCGACCAACCGCGCTACTGGCACTGGGGCCACTTCGAAGACGCCACCTCGGGGCACCGCAGGGTGCTGGAGTGGCTCACGGGCCGAGGGCCGCAGCCTTCCCAAGCGCTGGCCTGATCGCTATCCTCATGCCAAGCAACCGCTTGGTAGAGGAGGCGTGGTGCGGCGCGCGATCCACCTGCTCGAGGAGGTCGATTTCAGGCCGATGAACTCCAGACGGCCGCTGGAGTATCTGACCTGGCTGACCACGTACAAACGCGAGGACGAGACCCGCACCGCTCCCGAGCTCACCTCCGGCACCTCCATCAGGTCCCGCGAGATCGACCTCGTCGGCGCCTTCTACGCCGTCGGCATCACCGGCCACCCGCAGTTCAAAGCCGTCACGCTGTGGGACTGCCACGGCGGGTGGGAGGGCGGCTGGCGGCAGATGATGGAGATCTACCAAGGGGTCGACGCCAAACTGTTCCTGTCCGACATCGACGACCTGCGATTCTCCGCGTTCTCCCGGCCGCTCGGCGCCGTGCCCGGCTGCCCGCCGCTGGCCGAGGCGCCCGCCGCCGAGCTCTACCTCTTCGAGAGCGCCCGGGTCCGCCCCGGGGCCGCGCTCGACTACCTCGCCGCCGTACGCGCCGAGCGCGCCCCGCTGCTCGCCGAGCACGGCCACAGCCTGGTCGGCCTGTACGAGGTGCTGTTCTGCGACACCGAGGCGGTCACCCTGTGGGCCGTCTCGCTTGACGACCACCTGGCCACGCAGCGTGCCCGCGACGCCGCCCTCGGCCTCGACGATGAGGTCGCGCCCGATTCCCGGCTGCTGGACTGGGGAAAACGGGCTCGCGACTACCTTGACGGCCCGTGGCGTGAGACGCTTCTGGCACCGTTCCCCGGCTGTCGCCTGGCGCCCGGGGAGCTGCCGGGTTAGCGTCGGCTGCGGAGGTGGCCATGACGGATTCATACCTCTACAACGGACAGAGTCCCGACGATCACGTCGCGTCGTGTCCTGAGTGCAGCGCGGCCATCACGCTGCTCGACCGACCGGACACCGCGCTCGCGCCGCCACCCACGTTACGCGAGGCGGTGTTGTCCAAGGCACGCCGCCGCCGCAGCCCGGCTCTGGTAGGGGTGGCGTCCGTGGCGGTGCCGTACGCCGAGCAGGTCGCGATCATGGACGACCTGCTGGCCGAGCTGAGCCTGGCCCAATGGGAGGCCCCGGTCGCCAAGCACGGCACGATCAGGGGCATGGTCGAGCATCTGGCGGCCAACGACGCCGCTCTCGCCCACTTCATGGGCGTGCCGGCGGCCGGCGCCGCGACGGTGCACCGGCGCTGGCGCGAGCAGGCGGGCACCCTGCTCGAACGCGTCTCCTCCAGCAACGAGGTCCTGCTCGGCGTCGAGGTGACCCTGGCGGGGGCACGGCCGGCCCGCGCGCCGCTGCGCCAGGCCATGATCCAGCGCACGTTCGAGACCTGGACCCACACCGATGACATCAGGGCCGCCACCGGCGGCTCCACGTCCGCGCCGCGCGACGAGCACGTGCACATGATCGCCGAGTTCGGGCTGGCGCTGCTGCCGCGCGCCGTGACGGGGCCGCGCCGCGACGTGTCGGCGACCTTCATGCTGACCGGGCCCGGCGGCGGCACCTGGACGATCCCGCTCTCGCCTGCCTCCGACCATGTCGCCGTGCTCATCTCGGCCGACGCGGTGGGCTTCTGCCGGCTGCTGGCCAACCGATGGCCACCCGGCTCCTTCCCCTACGCCGCCGAGGGCGACCCCGTCCTCGCCCGCGACCTGATCCGTGCCGCCGCGACGCTGGGGTGCGACTGATGGCGACCGAGCCCGCCTCGCGGAGTGAGGCCAATGAACACTGACATGGAGCTGTGCGCGCGGCTGACGGCCGGTGACCTCGACGCGCTGGCCGACGCCTACGATCAGCACGGTCCGCACGTGTACGGCGTCGCCGCCAAGATCACCGGAAGCCGGCAGTACGCCGAGGAGATCACCCAGAGCGTGTTCGTCGCCCTCTGGGAGCAGCCCCTGTCGTACGACCCGAGCCTCGGCTCGCTGCGCGGCTGGCTGGTCAGCCGCGCGCTGCACGAGTCGGCGCTGCGCTCTAAGGTGAGTTGACCGGGGCGTTCCAGGTCAGCAGCACCGGTTCGGCGTGCTCGAACCCGAGCCGCGAATACGTGCCGGTCTCGAGCTTGAGCAGCCGGCCCTCCGCGGGCCCCAGGCCCAGCCAGCGCGCCGCCAGGACCCGCAGGAAGTGCCCGTGCGCGACCAGCGCCACCCGCCCCTCGGCCGCCCTGGCCCGTGCGATCACCCGGTCGGCGCGGGCGGCCACCTGGGCGGCGCTCTCGCCGGGGTGCTCGGCGTCGCCGGGGATCACGCCGTCGCGCCACAGGTACCAGCCGGGCCGGGTCTCGCGGATCTTCGGCGTGGTGATGCCCTCGTAGCCGCCGTAGTCCCACTCCCACAAGTCCGGATCCACCTCGAAGTCCGTCAGCCCGGCCAGCTCCGCCGTCCGCCTCGCGCGCTGGGCGGGGGAGACCAGCACCAGGTCGAACGACTCCTTGACCAGCGGCGCCAGCGCCCGGGCCTGATCCTCGCCGTGCTCCGTCAAAGGCAGGTCCGTACGTCCGGTGTGCCGGCCCGCCTTGCTCCATTCGGTCTCACCGTGCCGGAGCAGCAGCATCTCATCCATGGACTCCATCATCCGGCACGGTTGACCTCAACCAAGCTTGAGGTAGCAGGGTGGGGGCATGGATGCGATCAGACTGCACACATACGGCCCCGCCGCCAACCTCCGCCTTGAGACCGTTCCCGATCCGGCGCCCGGGCCGGGAGACGCCCGCATGGCCGTCCACGCCGTCGGGCTCCACTTCATCGAGACCCTCATGCGCCAGGGGCAGGCCGTCGGACCGCACCCCGCGCCGCCGCTGCCCGCCGTCCTCGGGACGGAGATCGCCGGCGTGGTGGAGTCCGTGGGCGAGGGGGTGCCCGCCGAGTTCGTGGGACGCCGCGTGGTGACGTCCGGCGTGACTTCGGGAGGGTACGCCTCGCTCGCCGTGGCCCCCGCCTCCTCGCTCACCACGCTGCCGGACCACGTGGACTACGGTCCGGCGGTGGCCATGAACACCACGGGGGCCACCACGTTCGGCCTGCTGGAGCTGGCGCCCTTGAGCCCGTCCGACGTGGTGCTGGCCACGGCCGCGGCCGGCGGCATCGGGACGCTGCTCGTGCAGTACGCGCGCCGGGCCGGCGCCCGCGTGATCGGGGCGGCCGGCGGGCCCGCGAAGGTGGCGCGGGCCGAGGAGCTCGGCGCGGACCTGGCCGTGGACTACCGGCAGCCCGGGTGGGACAAGCTGGTGCGGGAGGCGTTCGGCGAGGTCACCGTGACCTTCGACGGCGTCGGCGACGAGCTCGGGCGCGCGGCGTACGGGCTGCTCGGGCGGGGCGGCCGGTACGTGGTCTTCGGGGCGGCGGCCGGCGAGTGGTTCGTCCCCGGCAAGGAGGACGCCGCGGCGCGGGACGTGACCGTGTACGAGGGGATCGCCTACCTCCTCGGCCGCGACGGGGGTGTGGGCGACCTGGCGGCCCGGGCTCTCGACGCGGTCGCCGACGGGTCGCTCACGCCCGCCGTCCAGGCGTTCCCCCTGGCCCGGGCCGCTGCGGCGCACGAGGCGCTGGAGAGCAGGAACACCATGGGCAAGGTCATCCTCGTGCCGTAGCGAGCTCCGCGACGACGGGGACGAGGGCGGGGAGGTCGCGCTCGTGGTGCACGACAAAGTACGAAATATCGTGCTCATCCCGCCAATAACGGAGTTTGTCGACCATCTCGCGCTGCGTACCGAGGAGCACCTGGGGTGTCTCGTCCAGCGACGAGCTGTCGGCCGCGCTCCACGCCTCCTCCGCCTTCCGCCGGCCCGCCTGGACCACGCTCGTGCCCAGCTCCAGGCGGGCGTAGCGGTCACCGGCGGCCGCGCGGACGTGGCGGAGCTTGCCTAGAAACGCCTCAAGACCGCCGTCCCGCGTGTCGGGCCCGCTGCCGTCCGGCCTCACCCGCATCCCGATGTTGACGACGTCGGCCTGCTCGGCCGCCAGCCGCAACACCCGCGGCCCGCCGCCGCCCAGCACCAGAGGCGGATGCGGCCGCTGCACGGGCTTGGGCTGCTGGTCGAGCCCGTCGATCCGATAGTGGTCACCGCGGAAGTCGAACGCCCCGTCCCCCCAGAGCCCCTTGAGCACCGCGACCGCCTCCCGCAGCCGCTCCACCCGCACCCCGGGCGCCTCCAGCGCCATCCCCCCTCCGGCGTAGTCGCCCGCCATCCAGCCGGTCCCGATCCCGACCTCCAGCCGCCCGCCGGACAGCAGGTCGAGCGTCGCCGCCTCCTTGGCCAGCACCGCCGGGTGCCTGAAGTCGTTGGCGAACACCAGCGTCCCCACCCGCAGCCGGTCGGTGGCGCAGGCGGCCGCGGTCAGCGCCGCGATGGGCCCGAACCGGGGCCCGACCAGGTGATCGGGCACCAGGAGCACATCGAACCCGGCCCCTTCCAGCCGTCTGGCCTTCTCGGCCCACGCCTTCCCGGACTCCGCCTCCCGCACCACAGCCCCGAACCTGAACGGCCGCACGTGTCCTCCTAGGTCGTCAAGCAAGCGCTTGGGGGAAACCTTATGGGGAAAGCCTCCCTGAACGTGCCGTCGCGCTCCCCAGGGCGGAGGTGCGCTGAGCCGTCAAGAGCGTGGCAGGGCGAGGGCGATGCCCCCGGAGGCGGCGGCGAAGACGAGCCAGGCCGCGCCTGCCGCCAGGTTGCCCAGTTGGGCGATCCAAGCGATCGGGATGAGGAACGGCGCCACGATCATGGCGATGGCGGCCCACTTCGGCGCCGCGCTGCTCAGCGCCGCGATGCCCAGCAGGACGAAGCCGAGCAGGCTGAAGAAGAACGTGAACCCGAGCAGCGAGGTCGGCAGCCCTTCGTTCAGCTCCGTGATCAGCCGGTTCGTGGTCGGCACGTCCAGCCCTGCCTTGGCCGCCGCGTAGATCACGTCGTCGGTGTTCACCGTGACCGGCAGCGCCAGGATGAACGCGAGGATCATCCCTGCCAAGCCGAGCACCGGCCGCCCCGACCTGGCCACCTTGCTCACCGCGAAGATCGCCGGGATGAACGTGACGAAGCTCAGGACACTGATCCAGCTCCACAGGGGATAGCTGTCGAGGTTGGCGACGAGGCCCCGGATGTACGGCTCGCCCTCGGCCGTAGTGGTGAAGGGTGCGAACAGCAGCGAGAGGGCGAGCGTGAGCGGCGCGACCACCGCACAGGTGATCATGGCGTACCGGGTGAAACCGGCCGTCGCAGGGGGTGTCTCAACTATGGTCATGCCCCGAGGGTGCGGCCGGCGCGCGCCGGCCGCATGAGTAGGGGCTACTCAAAATCGTCTCTTACCAAGCGCTTGCTTCAGGTGCGAGACTGGGGCCATGGAGATCCCGGTGCGCCAGGCCACCGACGACGAGGTGGCGTTCTTCCACGAACATGGCTGGGTGCGGCTCGGCCGGCTCATCGATCCCGGCACCGCGGGCGAGCTGCGCGAGCGGGCCGCCGGCTACCTGAGCGGCCGGGCGAAGAGCAAGCAGACGCTGGTCGACCAGGCGTTCGGGCAGTCGAGGGACATCGCGGCGAGCGACGAGATGTTCGGCGCGCTGACCTTGAGCCCTCAGATGGGCCGCAACGCCGTACGGCTGCTGCGCGGCGTCCGGGCCGTCCGCGTGCAGGTCACCAATCTCCTGGTCAAGGAGGCCGGCGAGCACGGCGCCACCGAGTTCCACCAGGACTTCCCCTGGATGCCCATGGACCGCTCGGCCATGCTGACCGTATGGCTGGCGCTGGCCGACGTGCCCGCCGACATGGGCTCGCTCAGGTTCTACGAAGGGTCGCACCGCCACGGGCTGCTCGGGCGCAGCTTCACCCGGCCCGGGGACGACCAGCTCAGCCAGCACCCATGGCTGAAGGAGCTGGAGGTGTCCCCACCGCTCGACCTCAAGGCCGGCGACGCGACCGTGCATCACGCGCTGACCGTGCACGGCGCGCCCGCCAACCGCCACGACAGCCCGCGGCTGTCGTTCACCGTCACCTACTTCGACGCCGACGCGCTCTACACCGGCCTGCCGTACACGCAGACCGACGGGCTCGGGCTCGAGGTCAACCGGCCGTTCGAGCACGAGAGGTTCCCGTGCCTGAGACCGTGAGAGGCCCGGTCGCCGACCTCGGGGCGACGCTCATGCACGAGCACGTCTTCGGGCTGAGCCCGGAGATCCTTTGGAACTGGCCGGACATTCCGGAGGGGTGGGACCTGGAGACGCGGGCCCGGGAGGCGGCGGGCAAGCTGGAGGCGCTGAAGGCCGAGGGCATCGACACGATCGTGGACCTGACCGTGGTCGGTCTCGGCCGGCACATCCCGTCCGTGCAGCGGGTGGCCGAGCTGACCAGCGTGAACATCGTGGCCGCCACGGGGCTCTACACCTATGACGTGCTGCCGCCGTACTTCGGCAACCGCGGTCCCGGGTCCTTGTTCGGCGGTCCCGATCGGCTGGCGGAGTTCTTCGTACGCGACATCGTCGAGGGCATCGGGCGGACCGGCGTCAAGGCCGCCATGCTCAAGTGCGCTTCCGACCACCTCGGCATGACGAAGGGCTGTGAGCGGGTGTTCCGGGCGGTCGCCGAGGCGCATCTGGAGACCGGCGCGCCGATCACCACACACTCTCACAGCGCCAGCGAGGGCGGCCTGGAACAGCAGCGCCTGCTCGGCTCGCTCGGAGTCGACCTCGGCCGGGTGGTGATCGGGCACGCCGGGGACTCGACCGACGTGGCCTACCTCGAAGAGCTGGTCGCGAACGGCTCCTACCTGGGCATGGACCGCTACGGCATCGAGACGATCAGCTCGTTCGAGGACCGGGTGTCGGTGGTGGCGGCGATGTGCGAGCGCGGACACGCCGGAAAAATGGTCTTAGGTCATGACTCGTACTGCTTCAACGACCGATTCGACGCCGACGTCGTCCGGCAGCGTCACCCGAACTACCACCTCCTCCACATCTCCCGCGACGTCATGCCCGAGCTCCGCAAGAGGGGCGTCACGGACGACCAGCTCCACCAGATGCTCGTCGACAACCCGCGGAGGATCTTCACGTGATCAAGGACTTCGACGTCAGCTCGGACTGGCACGTCGCCGGCCCGTACCCGTTCCTCGCCCGGCTCCGCGAGGAGTCGCCGGTGTTCTGGAGCGAGCATCTCCAGGCGTACGTTCTGACCCGCTACGCCGACGTGCGGGCGGCCTACGGCGACCCCCGGCGCTTCTCCTCCAAGGGCTCGCTGACGATCTCCCGCAGCCTGACCGCCGAGACCAGGGAGAAACTGGGCGAGCACGGCTCGTTCCTGTCCAGCTTCGTGGCGAACGTGGACCCGCCCGACCACACCAGGCTGCGCCGGTCGGTGTCCAGGGCGTTCACGCCGCGTGCCGTCGCCGCCATGGAGGACACGTTCCGGACGCTCAACGAAGACCTCCTCGACAGGATCGCCCCACAGGGCGGGGCCGACTTCGTGGCCGAGATCGGGCACGAGCCGTCGATCAAGCTGACCGCCCGCTTCATCGGGGTGCCGGAGTCGGACGAGTCGTTCGTGCAGGCGCACGTCAAGGACTGGTTCCAGCTCTTCCTGTCACCGCAGCCGCCGCAGCGCCAGCTGGAGCTCGCCGGCAGCTTCCTGACTTACCTCGACTACGTGGACCGCCTGGTGGCCGCCCGGGCCAAGGACCCGCAGGACGACTTCACCTCGCTGATGACCTCACTGATCGGTGCCGAGCTGACCCACAGGGAGGTGGTCGAGCTGATCTCCACGATCCTGCTCGGCGGCAACGACACCGTGCCGAACCAGCTCGGCAACACCGTCCTGCGCCTGCTCAGGGAGGACGCCTGGCCGGTGCCGCCGGAGCAGGTAGCGAACGCGGCCGAGGAGTGCATGCGCATCGACGGCGCCTCGCTGGGCTCCTTCCGGTACGCCGCGACGGACCTCTCACTCCATGGCGTGACGATCCCCGCCGGCGCCCTCGTCCTGCTGTCCACCGATTCCGCCGCCCACGACGAGACCGTCTTCCCCGACCCCGAACGTTTCTGGATCGACCGGCCGAACGCCGCCGACCACATGGTCTTCGGCTACGGGATCCACTTCTGCGTGGGCGCCGCGCTCGGCCGCCTCCAGCTGCGCACCGCGCTCGACGTGCTCGGCCGCCGCCTGCCCAGCCTGCGGCTCGTGCCCGGCCGGCCGGTCGCCTTCAGGAAGTCCATCGTCGGCCGCGGCCTGACCTCGCTGCGGGTGGCGTGGTGACCGGCCGCTTCGACGGGCGCGTCGCCCTGGTGACCGGGGCCGGGTCCGGGATCGGCGCGGCCTGCGCGACCCGGCTGGCCGCCGAAGGCGCCTGCGTGGGCGTGCTCGACCTGCGCGCGGCCGCCGCCAAGGCCACAGCCTCCGCCATCCGCGCCCATGGCGGCACGGCCATGGCGCTGACCTGCGACGTCTCCGACGAGAAGCAGGTGGAGGAGGCGGTCGCGACCCTGGTGGCGTCGTTCGGCCGGGTCGACATCCTGCACGTCAACGCCGCCGTGTTCGACCCCGGCGTGTACGGCCGCGACCGCGAGCTCGAGACGCTCGACGTGGCCGTCTGGGACCGCACCATGGAGGTGAACCTGCGCGGCGCCATGCTCATGGTCAAGCACACGGTCCCCGTCATGCCCGACGGCGGCGCCATCGTGCTCATGTCGTCGGTGTCCGCCCTGGTCGGCGATACGGTGCACGCCGCGTACGGCGCCTCCAAGTCGGCCCTGATCGGCTTCACCCGCTACGTCGCGACCGCGTACGGCGCGCGGGGCATCCGCTGCAACGCCGTCGCCCCGGCCCTCGTCATGACGCCGGCCGCCCAGCGTGCCCTGACGCCGGCGCAACTCGCCGACAAAGCCGCCGAACGCCTGCTCCCGTGGCCGTGCACGGTGGACGACGTGGCGAACCTGGTGGCGTTCCTGGCCTGCGACGAGAGCCGCTGCGTCACCGGCCAGACCCTCGTCATCGACTCGGGCACCCTGGCCCACCGGCCCCAGCACGCCCTCCAGCGGTGGCGCGAGCAGCAGTGAGGCCGGATGCGCTTGGCGACGTGCGGGACGTATGCCCCATAGGGTGACCATGGGAGGTCTCATGGAGCCGGTGGCGGTCGGGTTGATCGGGGCGGGGCCGTGGGCCCGGATGGCGCACGCGCCCATGCTGGCCAAGGGGCCGCACACGCGGCTGGCCGGCGTGTGGGCCCGGCGTCCCGAGGCGGCGGCAGAGCTCGGCGCGCCCGTGTTCGCGCGGGTCGAGGAGCTGTTCGATGTCTGCGAGGCCGTGGCGTTCTGCGTGCCGCCGGCCGTACAGGCCGAGCTCGGCGCCCGCGCGGCCCGCGCCGGCAAGGCGCTGCTGCTGGAGAAGCCCCTCGGGGACTCCCTGGAGGCGGCCCAGAGGCTGGCCGACGCCGTCGCGGAGGCGGGCGTCGCCTCCCAGATGGTGCTCACCCTGCGCTACGCCGCCCAGACCCGCGCCTTCCTCGCCCGATGCGGCGAGATCCAGCCCTTCGGCGGCCACGCCGCGAACATCTCCGGCGCCCTCCTCGGCGACCACCCCTTCGCCACCCCCTGGCGGCTGCAGCGCGGCGCGCTGCTCGACGTCGGCCCGCACGTGATCGACCTGCTGGACGCCGCGCTCGGCCGGGTGACCGGCGTGCGCGCGCACGGCAGCTCGCTCGGCTGGACCGGCCTGCTGCTCGAGCACGAGGGCGGCGCGGTCTCCGAGGCGTCGCTGTGCATGGCCGCCGTCGGCGACGTGCCGCCCGCCACGTTCGCCGTGTACGGGCGTACCGGCACCGCCGTCCTCCCGTCCTTCGACGACGACCCCCTGGATGTGATCGCCGAGGAGTTCGCCGCGACCGTGCGTAACGGCGGCCACCCGCTCGACGCCGCGCACGGGCTCAGGCTGCAGCGGATCATCGCCGAGGCCGAGGCCCAACTCGCCCCTTGACGACACCGGCATTTAGGGGATTGATAGCGTTTGTCCGATGCGCAGGGCGCAGCGAAGTCCGGTGCGAGTCCGGCGCTGTCCCGCAACTGTCATAGCCAGGTCGCCTGCCTCTGCGCTGACGCCATCAACCCTCGTGGAAAAGGGTGATCCGTCGCACATCGCGGGTCTCTCGGTTCCGACAGTGTGAAAGGACTTCTCGTGAGGCCCGTACGCACGGCCTTCGCGGGCGCGCTGCTGGGAACGCTGGTGCTGGCCGGATGCGGCCAGTCCGGCACCACCACTGCCACCCCCACCTCGGCCCCCGCCACCACCTCCGCTCCGGCCTCTGCCTCGGCTGACTTCCCCGTCACGATCGAGGCAGGCAACGGCAAGGTCACGCTCACCAAGAAGCCGGAGCGGATCATCTCCCTCTCGGCCACCCACACCGAGACCCTGTTCGCCATCGGCGCGGGCCCGCAGGTCGTCGCGGCCGACGACCAGTCCAACCACCCGCCGGAGGCCCCCAAGACCGACCTGTCCGGCTTGAAGCCGAACGTCGAGGCCATCGTGGCTCACAATCCCGACCTGGTCATCGTCTCCGACGACCTCGACAAGGTGGTCGCCGAGCTCGGCAAGCTCAACGTGCCGGTCCTGCTCCAGCCCGCCGCCACCAAGATCGACGAAGCGTACGAGGAGATCACCGAGCTCGGCGCGGCCACCGGCAACAAGGCCAAGGCCGACGAGGTCGTCTCCGGCATGAAGGCGGCCATGGAGAAGCTGGCCGCCGAGGCGCCCAAGGACAAGAAGCTCACCTACTACCACGAGCTCGACCAGACGCCGTACGCGGCGACCTCGCAGACCTTCATCGGGCAGATCTACTCGATGTTCGGCCTCACCAACATCGCGGACAAGGCGCCCGAGGCGGCCGGCGGGTATCCCAAGCTGTCGGCCGAGTTCGTGGCCCAGGCCGATCCCGACCTGGTCTTCCTGGCCGACGTCAAGTGCTGCCAGCAGAGCAAGGAGACGCTGGCCAAGCGGCCGGGCTGGGCGAATCTGTCGGCCATCAAGAACGACCGGGTGATCCAGCTCGACGACGACATCGCCTCCCGGTGGGGCCCGCGGATCGTCCAGCTCGCCGAGAGCATCGGCGCCGCCGTGTCCAAGGCCGGCGCGAGCTGAGCATGACCAGGCAGGCCGGCCCGTCCAGGGCCAGACCCCGCTGGGTGCTGGGCGCCCTGGGCGTGCTGGCCGTGTCCATGGTCGCCGGGCTCCTCGACGGGGCCGCCGACATCTCGCCGTGGCAGGTGCTGCTCCAGGCGGTGGACTGGCTGCCGCTCGTCCACGTCGACTCGGGGCTCGCGCCCGTCGAACAGGGGCTGCTGTACGAGCTGCGGCTGCCCAGGGTGCTCGTCGCGGCCGTGGTCGGCGGGCTGCTGGCCATGGCCGGGGCCGCGTACCAAGGGGTGTTCCGCAACCCGCTCGCCGACCCGTACCTGCTGGGCGCCGCCGCCGGGGCGGGGCTCGCCGCGACGCTGGCCATCGTGATGTTGCCCGCCGTGGCCGGAAGCATCCCGGTCGCGGCGTTCATCGGGGCGGTGGGCGGCGTGTTCCTGGCCTACACGCTCGGCAACACGGCCGGGCGGGCCGGCGGCACCGCCACGCTGGTGCTGGCCGGGGTGGCGGTCACGTCGTTCCTGACCGCGATCCAGACGTTCGTGCAGCAGTTCAAGGTCGAGGAGCTGCAGCGCATCTACTCCTGGATCCTCGGCGACGTCGGCGGCGGGTGGGACCAGCTCTGGCTGGTGCTCCCGTACGCCGCCGTCTCCTCCGTCGTGCTCCTGCTGCACGGGCGGATGCTCGACGTACTCTCCGTGGGCGACGAGGAGGCCACGAGCCTCGGCCTGCGGGCCGCCAGGGTGCGTTTCACCGTGTTGCTGGCGGCGTCGCTGGCCACCGCGGCGGCCGTGGCCGTGAGCGGGCTGATCGGGTTTGTGGGCATCGTCGTGCCGCATGTCGTGCGGCGGCTCGCGGGCGGCTCCTACCGGATCGTGCTGCCGCTGTCGCTCATCGGCGGCGCGGCGTTCCTGGTGCTGGCCGACCTCGTCGCCCGCACCGTGCTCGCGCCCGCCGAGCTGCCGATCGGCGTGGTGACGATGTTCGTGGGAGCGCCGTTCTTCGTGACGGTCCTGCGCATGACCCGGCGGTCCTTCACATGATCGGGACCCGGGGCCTGTCGGTACGGCTCGGCGAGCGCAAGGTCGTCCGCGACGTCGATCTCCGGGTACGCAAGGGCGAATGGCTGGCGATCATCGGGCCCAACGGGGCCGGCAAGTCCACCCTGCTCAAGGCCGTCATGGGACTGGTCGCGCACCGGGGCGACGTCACGCTGTCCGGACGGCCGGGGGCGGGGCTGAAACCGCGCGAGCGCGCCAGGCTGCTGGCGTACGCGCCGCAGACCCCCGCCCTGCCGCCCGACATGACGGTCTTCGACTACGCGTTGCTGGGCCGGACGCCGTACATCCCGTATCTGGGGCGGGAGAGCCGCCACGACCGTGAGGTCACCACGTCCGTGCTCGACCGGCTGGACCTGACCGCCCTCGCCACGCGCCACTTGGGGGAGCTGTCCGGCGGGGAGCGGCAGCGGGTGGTGCTGGCCAGGGCGCTCGCCCAGGAGGCGCCCGTGCTGCTGCTCGACGAGCCGACCACCGCACTCGACCTCGGGCACCAGCAGCAGGTGCTGGAGCTGGTGGACCGGCTCAGGCGGGCCGACGGGCTCACCGTCGTCACCACCCTGCACGACCTGACCGTCGCCGGCCTGTACGCGGACGCCCTGCTGCTGCTCGCCGAAGGGCGGGCGGTCGCCTCGGGGAAGCCCGCCCAGGTGCTGACCGAGGAATTGGTGGGGCGGCACTTCGACGCCCATGTCAAGATCGAGCCCGGGCCGGATGGGCGGCCGGTCGTGCACCTGGTCCGGGGAGGATCGTGAAGCTGACGTATCGGGTGGAGGAGGGGGTCCGGCTCGGGGCGCTGCTCTGGGAGTTCGGGCCCGGGTGGCGGATGATCTCCTCGGCGATGCTCGGCGGGGGGATCGGGGTGCGGGAATGGGTGCTGAACGCCCAGGTCGTGGCCGGGTATGAGCGCATGGACCCGGTCGATCACCTCCGCTCGTTAGGGCCTAGGGGAGACGGGGTCGGCATGATGACCGCCGCGTCGGTGGATCGTTACGTGCGAGCCTCCGATGGCGGAGTGGAGGCCTTCGCGACCGTGGGTCTGCGGGTGCCCACGTGGGCGGCCGCGCCAGAGGGTTTCCAGGACCCTGAGCTGGCTCCCATGCGGGTGGGGACCGTCAACATCGTCACCGTGGTGCCTGTCGCCATGACGGATGCGGCACTGGTCAACGCCGTGATGACGGTCACGGAGGCCAAGTCCCAGGCGTTGATCGAGGCGGGGTTCGCGGGCACGGGGACGGCGTCGGACGCCGTGTGCGTGGCCGTGCCGGTCGATGGGCCGGAGGAGTTGTTCGGCGGGCCGCGGTCGGAGTGGGGGGCTCGGGTGGCGCGGGCGGTGCACGCGGCGGTGCGGCGCGGCGCCGACGCGTGGCGGCCTCGTGACTCAGAGTGAAGGAATTTGGGGAAGTAGCATGTGGGCGAGGGCGAGACTCCCGATACTGAGTGGGTGACCGCAATGGCGACGATCGAACCGACTCCGGGGCGCGGGTTTCTTCCCGGTGCACGGCCGTTCACGGTTGACGACCTGTTCAAGTTCCCCGATGACGGGAATCGTTACGAGCTCTTCAACGGGAGCCTGGTAGTGAGTCCTGCCCCCACCCCCCGGCACCAGCGCATCATCTACCGGCTGCAGCGCATCCTCGACGATGCGGCACCGGCTGAGCTGGAGCCCCTGTCAACCGTCAACGTCCGCCCCAGCGATAAGGATTTCTACATACCTGACCTCGTCGTGGTGCCCAAGGCGGTGTCTGACTCGGTAAGGCTCATGTTCGCCCCTCGTGACCTGCTGCTAGTTGTGGAAGTAGTCAGCCCGACCACCGGTGTCCATGACAGAACGGCCAAGGTAGCCGCATATGCGGCGGCGGGCATTCCCTTCTACTGGCGCGTCGAGCCCGATGAAGGCCCGTCACTCTATGTCTACGAGTTGCAAGGTGACTCCTATCGAGGGCCCGTCGCCTACAAGCCTGGAGCCCTGGCGATCCTGTCGTGGCCTTACCCGGTGAGCTTCGATCCTGCCGATCTGATCGGCGGCTGAGTCTCGAAACCGTAATCCTCAGCCGCTCCTCGAGGCGTGACGCGCCCCGCCTCGAGGTCGGCCAGGATCGCAGCAGCATCCCGTTCGGCCGGTGGGCCGAGGCCGGCGCCGCCTGTCGTCTCCACGATGAACGCCTCGTCGGCCGCGAACCGTACATTGTTGACCTTCGACGCCAGCCGCTCCACCGTCCCGTCCAGATGGCGCTTGAAGAAGCCGCCCAGCCGCCCCGGCAGCCCGCCGTCCCGGCCCGGGGGCGGCAGGCGGAGGCGGTCGCCGCGGGTTGTGACGTGGCAGTCGGCCAGGAAACGGTAGACGGTGCGCGAGCCCAGCCCGCCGCGATACCGCCCGGGACCGCCCGAATCCGGGATCGTCTCGATCGACTCGACGATCAGCGGGCAGCGGCTCTCCACCGGCTCCACCTGCGGCACCGAGTTGCGCCCGATGCCGAAGTGCACGCCCGTCGCGTCCGGCCCGTCCAGCCCTTGCCGGGCGCCGACGCCGCCGAAGTCGTACGACAGGTGGATCCAGTACGGCGCCCCGACGGCGGCGATCGAGAACGGCTGCAGGATCCCGCTGGGCGCGATCGCCCGTTCGGGCACCGCGTCGGACAACGCCTGGAAGACGGCCTCCATAGCGGCGTAGATCGGGACGTACCGGCCGCCGCAGGGATAAGGGGAGCGGGCGTTGAGCAGGGAGCCCTCCGGCAGGCGCACCTCGATGGCGCGCAGGCAGCCGTCGTTCATGGGGATCGTCGGGTCCAGGAAGCAGCGGACCGCGAAGACGGCCGCCGCCAGGGACTGCGAGGCCGAGGCGTTGATGGCGGCCGGGACCTGCGGGTCGGTGCCCGCGAAGTCCAGCACGGCCTGGGTGGCGCTGAGGGTGACGGCGACGCGGATGTGATGGGATTTTTCGGGATTTATGCCGTCGTCGTCGAGCGGGTATGCCGCCTCGAAGCGGCCCTCCGGGAGGTCGGCCAGGGAGGCGCGGGTCCTGGCCTCCGTGTAGTCCAGGTAGTCGTCGACGCCTGCCGCCAGCCCGTCCACCCCGTGCTTGGCGATCAGCGCCTCCAAGCGGGCGGCGGCCACCGCTGTGCCGGCCACGAGAGCTCGTACGTCCCCCATGACCTTGTCCGGGGTGCGGCTGTTGGCCCGCAGGATGGCCTCCATGGCCGGGTCGATGCCGTCGGCGGTCGCCAGGCGTACCGGCGGGAGCTGCAGGCCCTCCAGGAAGATGTCCGTGGCCAGCGGCGCCATCCCGCCTGCCGACAGGCCGCCCAGGTCCGAGACGTGGATCATGGTGGCGGTGAAGTACGCGGGTGCGCCGTCGACGAAGACCGGGCGGTAGACGAGCAGGTCGTTGGTGTGCACGCCGCCCCGGTAGGCATCGTTGAGCACGTACGCCTCGCCGGGGCGCATCGTGTCCAGATGGATGTCCTTGATCAGCTCCGGGAGCGCCACTTTGAGCGCCATGCTGTTCATGAGCGTGGTGGCCATGGACTGGGCGATCAGGCGTCCCCGGGCGTCCAGGACGGCGGCGGAGGCGTCGGATCCCTCGACGATGAAGGTCGAGTACGCCGAGCGCACCACCACGATGCTGGCCTCCTCCGCGGCCACCACCAGCGCGTTCCTGAGCACCTCCGCGGTCAGGGCGTCGATCATCTGCCGCTCCCGGGTGTCAGGTGGACGGCGCGGGACTCGGTGAGCGTGGCGGTCCAGGCGGGCGGGACGACGATGGTGGACTCGGCGTCCTCGATGACGGCCGGGCCGGGGAGCGTGGCGCCCATGGTGTCCCTGGTGTGCACGGGGATCTCGACGTAGCCGCCCAGCTCGGGGAAGTACGCCCGGCGTGGAGCGGGGAGGTACGGGTGGGCCTCGCTGGTCTCCGGGGACACCGGGTCGGCCGCCGCACGTGTTGCGCCGGACTCCGCCGTACCACGTCCCGCCGCATCGGCGCTGGCACTGCCCTCGTCGGCCCGGACGATCACGCGGACGCGGTAGCTGACCAGCTCGATCTCGCCCTGCTGTGCGATGCCGTACACCTGCCGATATCGCTCGAAGAACCGGGACGCGAGCATCTCCGGCGAATCGGACCACTCGACGGTCAGGTCGTGCGACTGGCCCTTGAAGCGGACGTCCACCGACCGCTGCATAGAAACCTCGGGATCCGCCGGCGAGACGCCCAGGTCGGCGGCGGCCTCCGCGGACAGTTCGGCGAAGATCGGCTCCGGGTCGCCCGCGCCCAGCCGGGATAGCACCCGGTCCGTGGACAGCTCCCCGGCCAGCAGGCCCGCCGCCGAGGCCACCCCGCAGTACGCGGGCGCCACCACGGTCGAGATCCCGAACCGCTCGGCCACCCTGGCCGCGTGCATCGGCCCGGCCCCGCCGAAGGCCACCAGGGCGAAGCCGCGCGGGTCGATGCCGCGCTGCACCGTCACCACGTGCACCGCGGACGCCATCGAGGCGCTCACGATCTCGTGCACGGCGTACGCCGCCTCTTCCCGCGACACCCCGAGCGGCCCCGCCAGCCGGTCCAGGGCCTTGTCCGCCAGCGACGGCGACAGGGGGATCGAGGCGGAGGAGAGATAGCCGAGCACCAGGTTCGCGTCCGTGACGGTCGGCTCGGAGCCGCCCAGGCCGTAACAGGCGGGGCCGGGTGACGACCCGGCCGAGTGCGGGCCCACGCGCAGCGCGCCCGCCGCGTCGAGCCAGGCGATGCTGCCGCCGCCCGCCCCCACCTCCGCCAGGTCGATGGCAGGCGTCTTGATCGGCACGCCGGTGCCCGCCCGCCGCCCGCCGAAGCTGCCCTTGCCGCCCACGTGGAACTCATGGGTGATCTCCGGCCGCCCGCCGCGCACCACGCACGCCTTGGCGGTGGTGCCGCCCATGTCGAACGAGATCACGTCCGCGAACCCGGCCCCGGCGGCCGCCAGCACCCCCGCCGCAGGCCCGGACTCGATCGTGGCCACCGCCCGCCTGGCGGCCAGGTCGGCGGAGATCACGCCGCCGCTGGACTCCATGACGTGGATGGGCGCGTGGATGCCGATCTCGGCCAGCCGGTCGCGGAGCCGCGACAGATAGGAGGCCATCAATGGCCCGATATAGGCGGACATGATGGTGGTGGTGGCGCGCTCGTACTCGCGGATCTCCGGCCATACCTCCGACGAGGTCACCACCGTGGGGACGGACTGCCGGAGGATCGCCGCCACTTGCCGTTCATGGTCAGGGTTGGCGTAGGCGTGCAGCAGGCACACGGCCGTCGACGCGATGCCGCGCCGCGCGATCTCCGCGGCCACGTGCCGTACGGAGTTCGCATCCAGCGGCGTCAGGACCTCGCCGCGCGCCGAGATCCGCTCCACCACCTCGAAGCAGTCCGCCGCGGCCACCGGGGGAGGGGGCGGGGAGAAGCGCAGATCGTAGCGGTCCTCCTCGACCCGCGCGTAGCGGCCGAGCGGGACGGAGGCGCGGAAGCCCTGAGTCGTGACGTAGGCGACGCGCACGCCCTTGCGTTCGAGCACCGCGTTGGTGGCCAGCGTGGTCGCGTGCACCACCCGGGTGACCTGCGCGGGGTCGCGGTCGCCGAGCGCGCGCGTAACGCCGGAGACGATTCCCGCGATGGGGTCGTAGTGGGTACTCAAGCACTTGACCACGGAAATCGCGCCGGACGTACTACGAAGGACCACATCGGTGAAGGTGCCCCCGACATCGACGCCGATCGTGTAGGCCACGCGGGTACGTTATGCCCCCTAGCAAGCGCTTGTCTACCGAGTGGTCTATTGACTTACGACAGGTGATTGGGACCCTGGTCCTATCCCTTGTGTTTGGAGCGGAGAGATGGCGCGCCTCACAGCTCTGGCAGGTGGCATCGCGGCAGCCCTGGTGCTGACCGCGTTACCGGTCGCGGCACACGAGCACCCGAGCGGGATCACCGACCTGGTGAGTCCGGCCGTGGTGCGCGTGGAAGCCGTGTCCCACGTGGAGATCACCCTGCTCGACCACCTCGGCGAGCTGAAGCACGTGGAGCGGTCCTATGACATCCCGTTCGGGTCGGGCACGGGGACCGTGGTCAACCCCGACGGGACGATGGTCGGGCTGCGGCGCTTCGCGGTGAACGACAACGATGTCGCGATCTACGCGGCCAACAAGATCTTCGCCGAGCACCACAAGGTGAAGCTCCCCGTCGACTACGAGAAGCACAAGCTCGCCGACGACCAGCTCAACCGCCATCTGCAGGCCTGTTATCCGCCCAAGAGCGACACCGCCACCTGCATCATCAACGTCACCCCCGACATCACGGCCTTCCCCAACGTCTCGCCGGCCAGCACCGAAGGTTTCAAGGTCAAGTGCATCAAGGCGGGCTCTGACCCCGACAGCCCAGCCGTGCTGGTGCCGGTCACGCCGGTCGCCGGCGGCGTCGGCATGCCGACCGCGCCGCTCGCCGACAAGGTGCCGGACCAGGTGGGCGCGCCCACCAACATCGCCGGTTTCCTCGGCCGGCCGGGCCCGAACGTCCAGCACACCGTCGAGATCGCCCACCTGAGCAAGGGAGGCGGGGCAGGCGAGAGCGGCAGGCCGTTCGCCGACCCCGAGAAGAAGGTGGACGAGCCGGTCAAGCTGGGCGCCCTGGCCGACAAGGGCCTGGTGGGCGCGCCGGTGATCGGTGACAAGAACGGCCACGTCGTCGGCCTGCTCGTCGGCGGCGGCAAGGAAGGCAAGATGATCGGGGTCAGGGAGATCACCGGCATCCTGTCCCAAGCCAAGGTGGTGCCGCGCCGGGGCCCGATCGACACGGCGTTCGAGGCGGCGCTGACCCGCTACCACACGAAGTACTACACCGACGCCGCGCCCGGCTTCCAGCGCGTGCTCGAGCTCTACCCCGGCAACGTGGTGGCCGCGGGGCTGCTGAAGACCTCACTGGCCAAGCGGGGCGGCCCTGAGGACCAGGGCACCAAGCGGGCGGCGGCCGAGCCGACCGGGTCCACGCCACTGTGGCCGTTCATCGTGGCGGCGGCGATACTTTTCCTGGCCGCCGGCGGCGGAGCGTATTTGTTGTGGCGCCGCCGCACTCCGGCTCAATCGACAGCACTGCCACAGCCGCTGGCGGCCGGTCCACCGCTCGACCTCGACGACGGAGCCAACCAGACCGTGGTCGTCCGGCGGTCCCAGTCGTTCCACGTGGCCCCACAGCAGCAGCAGGTGATGACGGCGCCCGATTCGGCGATCAAATACTGCACGTCGTGCGGCATGAGGCTCGGACAGGCGCATCGATTCTGCGGCTACTGCGGTCACCCCATCGAGACGTGATGCAATTGAACGAAAGATCGCTCATCGGCCAGGAGGTGGCCGGGTATTACATCGAGGACATCGTCGGCAAAGGCGGCATGGCCGTCGTCTACCTGGCGCTCGACCCCCGGTTGAGCCGCCGCGTGGCGCTGAAGATCCTCAACCCGGTGCTCAGCGTCGACGACCGGTTCAGGCAGCGGTTCATCCTGGAGTCCAGGACGGTCGCCAGCATCGAGCATCCCAACATCATCCCGATCTACGAGGCCAACGCCGACGCCGACGGCGTGCTCTACATCGCCATGCGCTACGTCGACGGCCTCGACCTGCGCCGCCTCATCTACGACCGGGGACCGCTGCCGATCGGCCCGGCCAACCAGCTCTTCGCGCAGGTGGCCGCCGCGCTCGACGCCGCCCACGCGCACGACCTGATCCATCGCGACGTCAAACCGGCCAACATCCTGCTGGCCGACAACCACGTCTACCTGACCGACTTCGGCATCACCAAGCACCGCTCGTCGATCTCCGGGCTGACCCAGACCGACCAGTTCATCGGCACGCCCCGCTACATGTCGCCCGAGCAGATCAACAAGGAGCACATCGACGGCCGGTGCGACCAGTACGCGCTGGCCTGCGTGGTCTACGAGGCGCTGTCGGCGCGACTGCCGTTCCAGCGCGAGAACGACATCGCGCTGCTGTGGGCGCACCTGGCCGAGCAGCCCACGCCGCTGTCCCAGCTGCGGCCCGACCTGCCGCCGCAGATCGACGCCGTGATGAACCGCGCCCTGGCCAAGTCGCCCGAGCAGCGTTACACGACCTGCACCGAGTTCGTCTCGGCGCTGCGCGACGCCGTCAGCGGGCACGCGCCCGACGACCTCGCCGGTGGGGCCTACTCCATCCCGCGTCCCGGCGGCAGCCCGCACTCCGGGCCGCACCCCGTGCCCGGCTCGGGCCCCGGGTCGGGTCCTCATTCCCTGCCGCATGCGGGACCGTCGTCCGGACCCCATGCCGGGGCCCCGCTCGCGGCCCCGCTCCCGCAGGCCGCCGCGGGCAGGGCGGCGGCGCCGCCCGCGCCGCCCACCCACCCCACCGGGCCGCACAAGCGCCCGGGCCGTGTCCCGATCGTGGCCACCACGCTGGTCGCCGCCGTCGCCGCGCTCGCGCTGGTCGCGTTGATCATCATGAACCACCGGGGTGACACCTGGTCCCGCTACCAGACCAGCACCGCCGCCCCGCTGACGTTCGAGTATCCGGGCGACTGGACGGCACGTACGCACCGCGACCTGTTCGCGGTGGCCTCGCCGCACGCCACGGAGTTCGAGGCCCTGTTCGTGGCCGGCCCCGGCGCCGACTGGTCGAAGGTCTCGCAGATCGTCAGCGACGACCCCGAGGCGGCGTCCGGCGTGTACGTCCAGACCTCCGACACCCTCGACCCCGCCGGCGACTCCGAGCAGATGAAGGCCAAGATGGAGGTCCTGCTGCCGGGCGAGGTCGATGTCGGCAAGCCCGTGCAGGATCAGGCCGGCAACAGCCCCGCCACCCGCTTCGACGGCTCGCTGCGCGATCCCGCGACCGGCACCAGGCTGGGCTTCGTGAGCTACGTGATCGACCGCCAGCCCAAGACGATGCTCGTGATGTACTTCTGCGCCAAGGCCACCTGCGACGACGCCACCCAGACCCGCATCAGGCAGAGCGTCCACGTGTCGTGACTTGTAACTCACTTGTGCCCGGCTTGGCCTGGGTATTCAAGGCAGGCGCCGGGCGTCTACCCTCCGCCTTGTGGGCATTCGCATAGTCATCGCCGACGACCAAGCGATGGTCAGGGCCGGGTTACGCATGGTCGTCGATAGCGACCCCGGCATGGAAGTCGTCGGCGAGGCCGCCGACGGGCGCGAGGCCGTCGCCGTGGCCCGGCGCACGCGTCCGGACATCGTCCTCATGGACATCTCGATGCCCAGGCTCGACGGGCTGTCCGCGGCGAAGGAGCTGCTCGACACACCGTCGCCGCCCAAGGTCATCACCTTGACCACGTTCGACACCGACGAGAACCTCTACGCCGCGCTGCGCGCCGGCACCAGCGGCTTCCTGCTGAAGGTGTCGCCACCGGAGCAGCTGCTCGAGGCGATCAAGGTGGTGCACGCCGGTGACGCGCTGCTCGACCCGGCCGTGACCAGCCGGGTGATCGCCTCGTTCGCCGGCCGGGCCGACCCGGCACCCTCGCCCATGCTGGCCGAGCTGACGCCGCGTGAGCTGGAGGTGCTGCGGCTGCTCGCCCGCGGCCTGACCAACGCGGAGATCGCCAGGGATCTGTACGTGGGGGAGGCGACGGTCAAGACGCACGTGGCGCGGGTGCTCATGAAGCTCTCCCTGCGCGATCGGGCTCAGGCGGTGGTGTTCGCGTACGAGACCGGCGTCGTCCGGCCCGGTGCCGCCTGAGGTTTGGCGAGGCATGCGGTAGTTATGTGTATATTTTCCTGCATAAGGCGGTAGATGCAGGAGATATTTCATGCGAGCGTTCCCTCGAGTGTTGTTCGACGAAGCCCACAGCGAGTCGTGGACCATCCGGCGCGAGGTGGCCGAGGCCATCAATCCCGCGCATCCCGACGACAACAGCTATGCCCGCGCGGCCGGGCTGCTGCGGCACCTGGGGCACACGGTGGTCGCTCACTCGTCGGGGCCGCTCGACGCCGCGGTCCTTTCCGATCAGGACGTCGTGGTGATCGCGCACCCCTCGGGGGAGCGATGGGAGCGCACCACCGGGCAGGGTAGCCCGGTGTTCTCCGCCGCCGAGCTGGACGCCGTCGAGGCGTACGTGGCCGCGGGCGGCGGGCTGGTGGTGCTGGCCGAGGAAGAGCAGGACAAGTACGGCAACAACGTGCGTGAGCTGCTCGGGCGGTTCGGGGTCGGGGTGGAGCACACCACCGTGCGCGACCCGAGGCACGCGCACCGGGACGTGGCCACCTGGGTGCTCGCCACGCGCGCCACCACGGACGGGCTGCTCGCGGGCGTCAAGACCGCCTGCTTCTACCGGACCGGCGTCCTGACCCTCGCGCCCGCCGCCGGGACCGCTGGCACGCCTTCGTCCGTCGGGGGCGCCACCGCGGCGGACGCGACCGTGTTGTTCACGACCTCGCCCACCGCCGATCCGGCCGGTGCGCCGCTGGCCGTGGCCGTACGGCACGGCCGGGGCCGCGTGGTCGTGTTCGCCGACTCCGACCTGTTCGGCGACGACTCCCTTGACGACTACGACCACCGCAGGCTCTGGGCGAACGTGATCACCTGGGCCGCCCGCGTCCCGGTGGGCGACGAGGCGGCGGGGACGCGCGACGAGGCCAAGGCAGCCCTGTTCGCCCGGCTCAAGGCCGCCGTCGAGCAGCTCAGGCCGCTCCAGGTCAAGGACGGCTCGGTGCCGGAGGAGTCCAAGGAACGCGCCAAGGCGCTGGTAGGCGAGATCGCCGGCCACGTAAGCGAAATATCGCCGTATTTCCCGCACGATGCCGCGTACCTCGAGGCCGTGCGCCATGACCTGGCGAAGTGGGCCGGCGAGGGACTCGGCGTGCCCGACTTCCTCGACTCGCTCGATCGCTTCCACCCCGACACCCAGCGGGTGGACGGTCTGGAGCACGTCGTGGTGTTCCCCATGTACACCCAGAACGGCAACACCAACCGCAACCTGGAGGCCGTCTGGATCCGTACGATCTGGCCGGACTGGCTGGCCAGGCTGGAGGCGAACGGCTACGACAACCCGATGTTCGTGCCGATCGCGTTCGAGGACTTCACCTCCGGCTACGACACGCACTCGGCCGTGTTGTTCCCCGAGACGGTGGCGGTGCGCCAGGCGCCGGCCCGCTTCACCTGGGGCGGCATCTTCGCCGACCGCGAGGCCGCCAGGTTCAGGCGGGTGTCCGCGGCGGCCGCGCAGACGCTCAAGCTGGACCTGCCGCCGGACGCCGCCAGGCTGCTGGACTCGCAGCAGCTCGCGCAGGACACGTTCGTGTTGTGGGACCTGGTCCACGACCGCACGCACAGCCACGGGGACCTGCCGTTCGACCCGTTCATGATCAAACAGCGGATGCCGTACTGGCTGTACTCGCTGGAGGAGCTGCGCTGCGACCTGACCGCGTTCGGCGAGGCGGTGAAGCTGGAGCAGCAGGGGGTGCCGCACGCCCGGTACGTGCAGCACGCGATCCTGTTCGACCGGCTGTTCAGGTTCCCGATCAGCGGGGAGCGGGTGCGGAACTACGACGGGCTCGGCGGGCAGCTGCTCTTCGCCTACCTGCACCGCAACGATGTCGTGCGGTGGACCGACAACCGGCTGTCGATCGACTGGGAGCGGGTCGCGGACGGGGTGGCCGACCTGCGGGGCGAGGTGGAGAAGCTCTACCGGGACAGCATCGACCGGTCCAAGCTGGCGCACTGGCTGGCGGCGTACGAGCTGGTGAGCTCCTACGTGGCGCCGCACCCGGGCTCGACCTGGGCCAAGGGGATCGAGGCGCTGCCCGAGGAGCAGAAGGCCAAGGTGGACGCGGTGCTGCCGGACGAGTTCCCGCTGAGCATGTTCTACGAGGCACTGCGCCGTAAGCTGGGCGAAGTCGTCGAATCGACCAAGGGACTCCGAGCATGATCATTCTGGTTACCGGGGCTGGAGGGCCCACAGGTGAGGCCGTTTCCGGATTTTTCCGGAAAAATGGCCACACCGTGATCGGTGTCGACAAGGACGACGTCGACCTGCTCGACCGCGCGGCCGTACAGAGCCTGGCGGAGCGGATCGACCGCGAGCACGGCCGGGTGGACGGCGTGGTGCACCTGGTCGGCGGGTGGCGCGGGGCGAGCACGTTCGCCGAGACCGACCTCGAGGACTGGGACGTCCTGCACGACCTGCTGATCCGTACGCTCCAGCACGTGTCGCTGGCCTTCGAGCCGCTGCTGCGCCGCAGCGACAACGGCCGCTTCGTGATCGTCTCCGCCAAGGCGGCCGAACGGCCGACCGCCGGCGGCGCCGTTTACTCTGCGGCCAAGGCTGCGGCGGAGGCGTGGACGCTGTCGCTCGCCGACGCCCTGTCCGGCACGGACAGCGCAGCGGTGATCCTCGTCGTCAAGGCCCTGGTCAACGACGCCATGCGGGCCGCCAAACCGGACGGGCGCTTCCCCGGTTTCACCGACGTCAACGACCTCGCGGCGGCGATCGGCGGCCTGTACGACCGCCCGGCCGCCGAGCTCAACGGCACCCGATTGGACCTCACTTCTTGATTCCCCGGCACGACCCCCAGCACAAGGCGTTCGCCAGCGACAACTACGCGGGCGTGCACCCCGAGATCCTCCAGGCCATCGCGACCGCCAACGGCGGCCACCAGATCTCCTACGGCGACGACGTGTACACCGAGGCTCTGCAGGACGTCTTCCGGCAGCACTTCGGCGAGCAGGCGCAGGCGTGGCCCGTCTTCAACGGCACGGCCGCGAACGTCGTCTCCCTGCGCGCCATGACCGCGCACTGGGAGGCGGTCATCTGCGCCGAGAGCGCCCACATCAACACCGACGAGGGCGGCGCCCCCGAGGTTGCCGGGGGCATCAAGCTCCTGACCGTCCCCACACCCGACGGCAAGCTGACGCCCGAGCTGATCGACCGGCAGGCGTGGGGCTTCGGCGACGTACACCGAGCCCAGCCACGGGTGGTGTCCATCTCGAACACCACCGAGCTGGGCACCCTCTACACACCCGGCGAGATCGCCGCCATCTGCGCGCACGCCCACGAGCTCGGCCTGCTGGTCCACCTCGACGGCTCCCGCCTGACGAACGCGGCGGCGGCGCTGGACGTGCCGATGCGGGCGCTCACCACGGACGCCGGCGTGGACGTGCTGTCCTTCGGCGGCACCAAGATCGGGCTCCTGTACGGCGAGGCCGTGGTCGTGCTGAACCCCTCGGCCGCGACCGGCGTGGACTACATCCGCAAGACGTTCATGCAGCTGTCGTCGAAAATGCGCTTCGTGTCGGCCCAGTTCGAGGCCCTGCTGTCGGGAGATCTGTGGCTGCGGAACGCGCGCCGGGCCAACGCCATGGGGCGGCGCCTGGCCGAGGCCGTGCGCGACATCCCCGGCGTCACGCTGCCCCGGCCCGTGGAGGCCAACGCCGTTTTCGCCGTCCTGCCCAGGGACGTGACGGAGCGGCTGCAGAAGCGGTTCCGGTTCTACACGTGGAACGAGGCGACGGGGGAGGTGCGGTGGATGTGCGCCTTCGACACGACGGAGGCCGACGTGGACGCCTTCGCCGCCGCCATCGCCGAGGAGATGCAGGCCGCCGGCTCCTGACGCCACCCGCCCCGGCTCGCGTCGACCTGGCCCGGCCTTGAGCGCTGCATGGCTCGCGCTGCTCGCGCCGCGCTGCTCGCGCCGCGCACGTGGCGTCGCGCATCTCGCGTATTTCACCTGGCGTCGCGCTGCTCGCGTCGCGCTGCTCGCGTCGCGCTGCTCGCGTCGCGCTGCTCGCGTCGCGCTGCTCGCGTCGCGCTGCTCGCGTCGCGCTGCTCGCGTCGCGCTGCTCGCGTCGCGCTGCTCGCGCCGCGCTGCTCGCGTCGCGCTGCTCGCGCCGCGCTGCTCGCGCCGCGCTGCTCGCGCCGCGCTGCTCGCGCCGCGCTGCTCGCGCCGCGCTGCTCGCCCCGCGCTGCTCGCGCCGCGCTGCTCGCCCCGCGCACGTGGCGCGCACGTGGCGTCGCGCATCTCGCGTATTTCACCCGTCGTCGCGCAGCTCGTGTCGCGCACCTGGCGTCGCGCAGCTCGTGTCGCGCACCTGGCGTCGCGCAACTGGCGCCGTCCACCTCGCGCCGCACCCTCCCATGGCGCACTTCGCGTGGCGCACCTGGGTCGCACACCTGGTGTCGCGCACCTGGCGCGGCGCTGGCGCAACTGCCGTGCCGCAACTGCCGTGCCGCAACTGGCGTGCCGCAACTGGCGTGCCGCAACTGGCGTGCCGCAACTGGCGTGCCGCAACTGGCGTGGCGCAACTGGCGTGGCGCACCTCGTGTCGTGCACCTCCCACCGCACCACCTCCAGCCGCACCGGCGCAAGGCGCGGAGGTACGTGTCGTGCGCGGCTGGGGTGCCGTTTGCGGTGCTCCGCTGCGTGTCGTGCGTGGGGGAACCGGCGGAGGGCGCGATCCCGGCACCCGGCGGAGTGCGCGCTACCCGGGGCCGGGAAGCGTCACGGCGTGCGAGGGCGGAGGGCCAGGCGGGCGGCCTGCCAGCCGCCCATTCCGTGCGCCCCGGCCCCCGGCGGCGTTGAGGCCGAGCACAGGAACACTCCGGGAAGCGGCGTGCGCCACGGGGCGGGGGACCACACAGGGCGGCGCAGGAACTGGGTCAGGCTCGCCAGCCCACCCCCGATGTCGCCCCCCACCAGGTTCGGATTGGCCGCTTCCAAATCCGCCGGCCCCATCGTGTGCCTGGCCAGCACACGGTCACGGAACCCCGGCGCAAACCGCTCGATCTGCGTCTCGATGGCGTCCGTCATGTCCACCGCCGACCCGTTGGGAACGTGGCAGTACGCCCAGAGCGTGTGCCCGCCCCTGGTCGGGTCGGCCGCGTACGGCTGGACGAGGAGCACGTACGGACGCGGCGAATGCCGCCCCGCCGCCGTCTCCGCCTCGCTGAGCGCGATCTCCTCCAGCGTCCCGCCCAGGTGCACCGTGCCCGCGCCCGCCACCGCCGGTTCCCGCCACGGCACGGGCCCGTCCAGCGCCCAGTCCACCTTGAACACCCCGGGCCCGTAGCGGAAGCGTTCGAGCCGCCGGCGGTAGCCCGCAGGCAGGTCGGCCATGGCGATGAGCTGCCGGGGTGTCACGTCGAGCACCACGGTCGGCGCGGACAGCTCGGCCAGGCGGCGCACCCGGTGCCCGGCGACCGCCTCCCCGCCCAGCGCTCTGAGCTCGGCCACGAGGGCGTCGGCCAGCACCTGGGACCCGCCCCGCACCAGCGGCCAGCCCACCAGGTGAGCCAGAGACGCCAGCATCAGGCCGTATCCGGCGGTGATGGGGGAGCGCAGGTCGAGCATGGCATGCGCGGCCATGCCCGCGATCAGCGCGCGCGCTTCCACGGTGCGGAAGGCCCGCCGCGCGAACGTCGTGGCGGGCAGCGCGCCCGCGAGCCCGAATCTGGCCGCCTGCGCGAACGCCCGCGGCGGCACGTGCCACGGCCCCAAGGGCTCGAGCAGCAGATCCACCAGCGGAAGCCCGGCTCGCGCCGCCGCGCCGGCGGTGGCCAGCCACGCGCCCGCGTCCCGCCCGAGCGCCTCGGCGGTGCGGCGCGGGTCGCGGTGCACGAGCACGGCGGGACGGTCGTCCAGCGGATGGGCCGCGGGCACCGCGGGATGGACGAACTCCACCCCCCTGAGGGACTCGCCCCCCTTGCGAAACGCGCCGCCTTCGAGGCCGAGCCGGCGGAACGCCGGCGAGGCCAGCGCCATCGCCATGACGGTCGCCCCGAAGTCGTGCACCCGCCCCGGCAGGGTCAGCTCGCCGGAGCGCAGCCCGCCGCCGAACCGTTCGGCCGCCTCCAGCAGCAGCACCTTGCGTCCGGCACGGGCCAGCGTGACCGCGGCGACCAGCCCGTTGGGCCCAGAGCCGACGACGATCGCGTCGGCGTCCATCACTGAGGTTGGAGTATCGACGGATAAGGCTGGGCGCCACGCTGGCGCAGCATGTCCGTCATGAGCTTGATCTCGCCGCTCTGCCCCTGGACGATCTTCTGCGCCATGCTGACGACCTCCGGCCGGGTGGACAGCTTGAGCAAGCCCTCGGCCATCTCCACGCCGCCCTCGTGATGGCGGATCATCAACTGCAGGAAGAGGATCTCGGCCTGCGTGCCCTGCGCTTGCTTGAGCTTGGTCAGCTCCTCGGGCGTGGCCATGCCGGGCATGGTGCCGGGCGCCGCCGTGGCGCCGCCGTGCCCGTGGCCGCTCATCCAGGCCATCGGCCGCTGGTCGCTCGCCTGGCCCAGCTCCCACTGCTGCAGCCAGCCGAGGAACATGCCACGCTGGTTGGCCTGGGTGTTGATGATGTCGAAGGCCAGATTCCTGACTTCCTTGGCGGGGCCCTTGTCCCTGATCGTGAACGCCATGTCCACGGCCTGCGCGTGGTGCGCGGCCATGTCGCGGGCGAATCCGGCCTCGGGCGAGGAGTCGCCCGGCGTGCCCGCTCGGCCGAACAGCAGAAATGCGGCTGCGGCGAGCACCAGCACGCCGCAGACGACAAGGAGTGGATTCCTGACGGGCTTTTTCATGGCTCGTCCAGCGTACCCACCTGCACGCGCGCCCGTGATCGCACGCTTACACCGGTCTTATTCTCCGCATACGGCCGGAGGGCATAAGGTGACCCCTGTTGGTACGCCGATGGAGGAACGATGACGAAGGAGAAGGCGCAGGCAAGGCGCGAGCATCTGCAGCAGATGCGGGCCGAGCAGAAGCGCAAACAACGCCGCGCCGCGCTGCTCATGTGGGGAACGGGCGGGCTGATCATCGTGTTGCTCGTCGGCGTGGTCGGCTATTACCTGATCGACCAGGCTCGGAAGACCTCGCTGGACGCCGTGGCCAACTACAAGTACGAGGCCGGCCAGCACGTGTGGAACGCCGTCACCTACAAGGAGACCCCGCCGGTGGGTGGCGAGCACAACAACTACTGGCAGCAGTGCGCGATCTACGACAAGCCGATCCACCCGGAGCACGCCGTGCACTCGATGGAGCACGGCGCCTCCTGGATCACCTACCGGCCCGACCTGCCCAAGGCGCAGGTCGACAAGCTGAAGGAAGTGGCCGCGTCCACGGGCAACCAGGAATACATGCTGATGAGCCCGTTCCCCAACCTGCCCGCACCGATCGTCGTGTCATCATGGGGTCACCAGCTCAAGCTGAACAGCCCGGACGACCCGAAGCTCGGGGCGTTCATCAAGCGCTACCAGAACGGCGCTGACACGCCGGAGCCGGGCGCCACGTGCGGCGGCGCCGACGCCATCACGACCACGGCCGACCAGGCTCCGCTGCCGCCCGAGCCCACGGGCCAGCAGCAGCAGCCGACGGGGACCGCCTCCCCGTCGCCGAGCCAGTCCCAGCAGTAGCGGAGCCCGCGGTGCCGGGTGTCAGCCCAGCACCGCCTCCGACGGCGTCCACTCCAGCCCGTGCGCCTCGGCCACGGGCTGGCTGGTCAGATGGCCCTCGTGGCTGCTCAGACCGAGCGCGAGCGCCGCGTCCTCGCGCATGGCCTGCCGCCAGCCCAGGTTGGCCATGGCCAGCGCGTACGGCAACGTGACGTTCGTCAGCGCGAACGTCGAGGTGTGCGGCACGGCCCCCGGCATGTTGGCCACGCAGTAGAAGATCGAGTCGTGCACCCGGTACGTCGGCTCCCCGTGCGTGGTCGGCCGCGAGTCCGCGAAGCAGCCGCCCTGGTCGATCGAGATGTCCACCAGCACCGAGCCCGGCTTCATCCGGCTGACCAGGTCGTTGCTCACCAGCTCGGGCGCCTTGGCGCCGGGCACCAGCACCGCGCCGATGACCAGGTCCGCCTCCAGGACCGCACGCTCGATCTCCAGCATGTTGGAGGCGACCGTCTGCAGGTGCCCCTGGTAGATCATGTCCGCCTGGCGCAGTTTGTCGATGTTCTTGTCGAGCAGCAGCACCTCGGCCTGCATGCCGAGGGCGATGGCGGCGGCGTTCATGCCGGACACGCCGGCCCCGATGACCACGACGCGCGCCGCGTGCACGCCGGAGACGCCGCCCATCAGCACGCCCCTGCCGCCCGCCGAGCGCATCAGGTGGTAGGCCCCCACCTGCGGCGCCAGCCGGCCCGCCACCTCGGACATGGGCGCGAGCAGCGGCAGCGCGCCGTCCGGGGTCTGCACGGTCTCGTACGCGACCGCGGTGCAGCCCGAGTCGAGCAGCGCCCGCGTGCACGCTTGGGAAGCGGCCAGATGCAGATACGTGAAGAGCACCTGCCCCTTGCGCAGCCGGTGGTACTCCTCCGGCATCGGCTCCTTTACCTTCATGATCAGGTCGCTCGCGCCCCACACCTCGTCGGCCGTGGGCACGATGACGGCGCCAGCCGCGGCGTAGTAGGAGTCGGGGATCGACGACCCTTCGCCGGCCCCCCGCTCGACGTAGACCTGATGGTCGTGGCGCACCAGCTCGTTCACCCCCGCTGGGGTGAGCGCCACCCGATATTCGCTGTTCTTGACTTCTAGAGGAACGCCGATCTTCATGGAACAACTCCCGTCCATTCGGGATCCTTCTTTCATTCTTCCTCCACAGGGGCGGTTGAACGGGGATGCTCCGGCTGATTACCTCGGTAAGGCCTGTCCTCGATAGGCTCACCGGCAGCCCGAACATCAGGATGGGAAACGTCATCGATGGACAAGCCGGAAGAGCCGCCACTCGCGGACCCGGGGGAGCCGAAGGCCAGCAGACTCACCACCATCGTGTTGATCGTCTCGCTGGTCCTCGTCGTGCTCGTCGCAGGCGTGGCCGGCACGGTCGCCGTGCTGATGACGCAAAATCCCGACACGCCGCTGTTAGGCGGCACGCCGCCGCACCGCCTGCCCGTGCCCATCCACTTCGCCCCGGTCAGGGAGACCAAGCCCGCGCCGTGCCCGGGCGATCCGGCCGTGCTGGACGAGCCGCAGAAGACCTGCTACCTGCTGGAGGACGGCGTCACCGTCGGCGCCGTCCAGCAGATCGAGCCGGTGCGCGAGAAGGACGGCCAATACTCCGTGCGCATCGCGATCGCGCCGGCGTTCAAGGAGCGGCTGGTCCAGCTCATCGACGAGTTGGTGGCCGAGCAGCGACAGGTGGCGGTCGTGCTGGCGCCCGAGCAACCCGACCAGCCCAAGATCGTGCTGGCCGCGCCCATCGTCACCCAGAGCATGGACGGCGACAGCATGAGCATCGCCGGGTACACCGAGGCTGAGGCCCGCGCGCTGTCCTCCCGTCTGCTCGGCCCGGTGGCGAGCGGCACCCCCGCGCCCACTGACTCCCTCGGCAGCAGCGCGCCGGCCACGCCCCCCGGCACGACCGGGACAAGCGGGACGACCGGCACCACGGGGACCCCTGGCACCACAGGGAGCACCGGTGGCACGGGGACGAACCCCGGCGTGACGAACCCCGCGACCAACGCCGGCCGCACCCCCGGCCGCCGCTACGCCACCTGCAAGGAGGCCGTGGCGGCCGGCTACGGCCCCTACCACAAGGGCACGCACGAGGAATACTCGTGGTACCCCGACGTCGACAACAACGGCACGGCCTGCAACTCCGCGGACATCCGCTAGTCGAAGAGCCGCTCAAGCCAGTCGATCCCGAAGTACGCCAGGAAGATCGCCGACACGATCCACAACAACCACGGGATCTCGGCGAACTTCCCCTTGACGGCCTTGATGAGCGTATAGACGATCACACCGGCGCCGACGCCGTTCGTGATCGAGTAGGTGAACGGCATCAGCGCGATCGTCAGGAACGCCGGCACGGCGAGCTCGACGTCGTCCCATGGCACGTTCTTGCTTTGCATCATCATCAGCGCCCCGACCAGCACCAGCGCGGGCGCCGCCGCGGCGGCGGGCACCACCGCGGCCAGCGGCGTGAACAGCAGCGTCAGCCCCAGCAGCGCCCCGGTCGCCACACTGGCGAGGCCCGTCCGCGCCCCCTCGCCGACGCCGGCGGCCGACTCCACGAAGACGGTGTTCGCCGAGGAGCTCACCACGCCGCCTACCACGCCGCCGACGCCGTCCACCGTCAGGACCCGGCCCAGCCGCGGCACGCGCCCCTGCCGGTCCACGAGCCCGGCTTCGTCGCTGACACCGATGATCGTGCCCATCGCGTCGAAGAACCCGGACAACACCAGGGTGAACAGCACCACTCCCGCCGTCAGCGCCCCCGCCCTGGCGAACCCGCCGAACACGTCGAACTCGCCGACCAGCCCGAACTGCGGCGCGGCGACCAGCGACTCGGGCACCCGCGGCGTGACCACGCCCCACGATCTGGGATCGATCGTGGCCAGCGCGTTCACCAGGATGGACAGGGCCGCGGTGACCACGATGCTGATGAGGATGGCGCCAGGGATCCGCCGCGCGAACAGGGCGATCATCAGCAGCAGGCCGACGCAGAACATCGTGACCGGCCAGCCCGTCAGGTGCCCGGTCGTGCCGAGCTGCACGGGCGTGGCCGCGCCCGCCGCCACGAAGCCGGCGTCGACCAGCCCGATGAGCGCGATGAACAGGCCGATGCCCACGCTGATGGCGTGCTTGAGCGCCAGCGGGATCGCGTTCATGATCAGGGTGCGCAGGCCGGTCACGGCCAGCACGATGATCACCAGGCCTTCGAGCACCACCAGCCCCATGGCCTCGGCCCACGTCATGTGCGGCGCGGCCTGGTAGGCGACCACCGCGTTCAGCCCCAGCCCGGCCGCCAGGCCGAAGGGCGCGTTGCCGATGAAGGCCATGAGCAGCGTGGTCACGGCCGCGGCCAGCGCGGTGGAGGTGGTCAGCTCGGCGATGGAGAGCCGAGCCCCCGTGACGTCCTTCGCGCCGGCCAGGATGATCGGGTTGAGCAGGATGATGTAGGCCATGGCCACGAACGTGGTGATCCCGCCACGCACCTCGCGGCCGACGGTGGTCCCCCGCCCGGTCAGCTCGAAGAATCGGTCGAGCACGCCATCCCCCTCGACGATCAGGGGGAGTGCCGGACCACCTACCCGGCGGGGGACAAGATCACGCTTTCTCGTGCCGCCCGTGGCCGACGAGACCGACGAACTCCTCGAGCCCGATCGTGCCGTCGCCGTCGCGGTCGGCGGACTTGATGAACGCCTCGACTTCGCTCTCGGACACGCCCTGCCCGCCCAGCGCCTCGTTGGCCTGGCGGATCTCGGCCGCGGTCAGCAGGCCGTCGCCGTCGGCGTCGAAACGCCGGAATTCCGCCTCGGCCGCCTCACGTGCGCTTGCCATCGGATACCTCCCCGTTGTTAGACCCCTTTACCGAACAGGGCGATATCTTCCGGCCTGATCGGAACACGCGTCAACCTGAGCCCCGTCGCCGCCCGCACCGCCGCGGCGATGGCGGGCGTGGAGGACAACGTCGGGGGCTCGCCCGCGCCACGCAGCCCGTACGGAGCTGCAGGGTCAGGATTTTCCAGGATTTTCAGCTGCATGGGCGGCATGTCGAGAATGGTGGGGATGAGGTAGTCGGTGAACGACGGGTTCAGCACCTGCCCGTCGCGCATCTGGATCTCCTCCATCAGCGCCAGCCCGAGGCCCTGCGCGCTCCCGCCATGGATCTGCCCCTCCAGCGCCAGCGGGTTCAGTATCCGCCCGACGTCCTGCACGGCCGCCAGCTCCACCACCTTGACCAGCCCGAGCTCCACGTCCACGTCCACCACGGCCCGGTGCACGCACAGCGCCAGCTGCGTGTGCGAGTCGCCCTGCCCGGTGCGCGGATCCATCCGGTACGTGGGCCGGTGCCGGTACTCGCGGGTCTCCTCGATCGGCCCGAACCTCTCCAGCGCCTCCCGCGCCGGCAGCCCCTTGAACCGCTCGCGCACGGCCTCGCAGGCGGCCTTCACCGCGCCGCCGGTGACGTACGACTGCCGCGACGCCGACGACGAGCCCGCCGAGCCCACCTGCGTGTCGGCGGTGGCCACGGTGACGTGGTCGACGCCCAGCTCGGTGCGCGCGATCTGGGCCTGGATCGTCACCAGGCCCTGGCCTACCTCGGCTGCGGCCGTGTGCACGGTGACGTGCGGCTCGCCGCCCACCAGCTCGGCACGCACCCGGGCCGTGGAGTAGTCGTCGAAGCCCTCGGAGAAGCAGATGTTCTTGATGCCGACGCCGTACCCGACTCCGCGCCGCACCGACTCGCCGTGCGTGGTCTGGGAGACGCCGCCGGGCAACCCCCGCAGGTCCCGATCCTGGGCGTCGGCGGGCAGCGGCATGGCCTCCAGATCACGCAGCATCTCAGCGAGCGGGGCCGGCGAGTCGATCAGCTGGCCGGTGATGAGCAGCGAGCCCTGGGAGACGGCGTTGCGCACCCGGATCTCCACCGGCGACAGCCCGCACGCCTCGGCCAGGCGGTCCATCTGCGACTCGTAGGCGTAACAGGCCTGCACCGCGCCGAAGCCCCGCATCGCGCCGCACGGCGGGTTGTTGGTGTAGACGCCGGTGGCGTCCACGTGCACGTTCGGCACCTCGTACGGGCCCACCCCCAGCGACGCGGCGTTGCCCACCACGGCGGGCGAGGAGGAGCAGTACGCGCCGCCGTCCAGCAGGATGTCGGCCTTGACGTAGACGAGCCGGCCGTCGCGGGTGGCGCCGTGCTCGTAGCGCATCCTGGCCGGGTGGCGGTGCACGTGGCCGAAGAACGACTCCTCACGGCCGTAGACCATCTTCACGGGGCGGTCCAGGCGCAGCGCCAGCATGCAGGCGTGCACCTGCATCGATAGGTCCTCGCGGGCGCCGAACGCGCCGCCCACGCCGGACAGCGTCAGGCGCACCTTGTCCTGAGGCAGGCCGAGGCAGGGGGCGAGCTGGTCGCGGTCCACGTGCAGCCACTGTGTGGCGATGTACAGATCGACGCCGCCGTCCTCGGCAGGGACCGCCAGCCCGGCTTCCGGGCCGAGGAAGGCCTGGTCCTGCATGCCGACCTCGTACTCGCCGGTGACCACGACCTCGGCCTCGAACGTGTCGCCCACCCGCACCGGCTGGTACCGCACGATCTCCTGGGACTCGCGGGGGTCGGTGACGGCCTGGCGGACCTCGTACTCCACCACGATCGCCGCGGCCGCCCTGCGGGCCGTCTCCGGATGGTCGGCCGCCACGATCGCCACCGGCTCGCCCTGGTAGCGGACCTGGTCGATGGCCAGCACCGGCTGGTCCTTGTGCTCCAGCCCGTAGAACTTCGCGCCCGGCACGTCCTCGTGCGTCAGCACGGTGAACACGCCGGGGATCTTCAGCGCGGGGCCCACGTCGATCGAGCGGATCCACGCCGACGGATGCGGGCTGCGCAACGTCGCCCCCCAGGCCATGCCGTCGATCCACAGGTCGGAGGCGAAGGCGAACTCGCCGCTCACCTTCAGCGCCGCGTCAGGACGCCGCGCGCTCTCACCGACACCGTGTCGCGTCGTGTACGCCGTCTCCGTCATCCTCCGAGTAGAGCACCGCCGCCCGTCCCGGTCCTATGCACGCGACGTGAAATCCATGTCAAAGCACGTAACATGCGGCTTGTATATTCCTCCAAGTGCGTATCAGTGACCTGCTGGCCATCGACGATCTGCGGCTGACGCTGCTCACCGGCGACCCCGATCGCGAGTTCAGCACGGTCCACATCACCGACCTGCCCGAGCCGGGGCGCTACCTGTCGGGTGGGGAACTGGTGCTGACCGGGCTCATGTGGCGGCACACGCCGGAGGACTCCTCCAGGTTCGTGGCCGCGCTGGCCGAGGCCGGCGTCGCCGCCCTGGGCGCGGGCGCGGCCTGGCTGGGCCACGTGCCCGGCGACCTGGTGGACGCGTGCAGGGCCGCCGGCCTGCCGCTGATCGAGGTGCCGACCGAGGTCTCCTTCCGCACGCTGACCGAGCTGGTCGTGCCCCGGCTGTCCGGCGACGTACGCGACGCGCTCGGACGCCACCGCAGGCTGGTCGCGGCCATCGCCGAGGGCGCCGACCTGCGCGAGCTGTTCGAACTGACCGCCGCCGAGCTCGGCGTCACCGGCGCCGTCCTGTCCGCCTCCGGCGGGATGATCGTCGGCTCGGTCCAGGATCCCGTGGGGCTGGCCAGGGCATACCTGACGGCGCCACGGCTGCCCGCCCTGGTCGCCGGCAGCACCATCTTCGCGGTCGGGCGCGGGCACCGCGCTGCGGGCTGGATCCTGGCCTGCGACGGCGACCTGATCGGCCGCGCCGACCTCGGCTACGAGCTGGCCGCCTGCGTCGGGCTCGAACGCAGCCGCATGGAGGAGGGCCGCAGGGTCGAGCGCCGCCTGGCCGAGCAACTCATCGTGGCCGCGCTCGCCGACGCCGACGTGGCCGAGCTCAACGCCAGGCTGCGCACGTGCGGGATCGACGCGGCGGAGCCGTACGCGATCGTGAACGCCACCGCGCCCCGCCCTGGAGCCACCCGCGGACCCGACCCCGCCACACTCGGCGGCCAGATCGTCGAGGAACTGCTCGGCCGCGAGGTCGTGGCGGCGGCCGGCGCCGACGGCGCGGTCGCCGTGGTGCCGCTGCGCGGACGCACCACGGCGGAGCTGGCCGACCGGCTGCGTGCCGGGGCTGAGGTGCTGGCCGTGCTGCCGGACGCTCGCGTCTGCGCGGGGCTGAGCGGCGCCCTCACCGGGCCCGCCGCGATCAAGGGCGGCGTGGAGGAGGCCGGGCACGCCCGGCGGCTGGCCGAGGCCCGCGCCGGCGGGGTGGTGACCAGCGACGAGATCTACACGCACGCCCTGCTGCTGGCCACGGTGCCGGGCGACGTGCGCCGCTCGTTCGCGGCCCGGCTGCTGTCGCCGCTGCTCGCCTACGACCGCAGGCACCAGTCCGAGCTGGTGCGCACGCTCGGCGTCTTCCTCGACTGTGCAGGCTCATGGAACGCCTGCGCCGAGCAGCTCCACGTCCACGTCAACACCGTGCGTTACCGCATCCGCAGAATCGAGGAGCTCACCGGCAGAAACCTGTCCACCATGGCCGACCGCGTGGACTTCTTCCTGGCCCTCAGAGACACGGGTCTGCCGCGATAACCGCATTACAGATCGCCGAAAAACATACGGATGCGTGACCGGATGATAACGTTGCGTGCATGCCCTCCCCCCGGCACGACGCCCTCAACCGGCTCATCCGCGACCATCTCGACCTGCCCATCCGCCTGCTGCGCGAGGTCGGCGGGATCGCATTGCCGACCGACGCCCCGCTGTGGGTGGGGCCGGGAGACCTGCGGGACCGCATCTCCAGGGAGATGCATGCCGACACCGTCGTATTCGGCGGCCCGCCCCAGGACCGATGGTTTTCCACCATCGTCGAGGTCGAGACCGAAATGTCGGAGCAGAAGTTGCAGCAGACCGTCGAGGCGGCCGAAATGCTGCGCCTGGAGACCCGCAAACCGGTCTACGTCATCTTTATCACGCCCGATCCCGGCGCGGCGCGCTTCACCGAGCGGGTGGAGATCAGCAGCGGCTGCCTGACCATCACCATGCAATCGGTGATCGTCGGGCCCGACCGCATCCCCGTCCTGACCGACTCGAAGCAGATGGCCGCGGACCTGCTGACGGCGGCGCTGTCAGTAATGGCTCACGGCCACCTGCAGGAGGTCGCCGAGGCATTCATCAAGCTTCTCACCGACTTGCCGGCCGATGACGCGGCGTCGCTGTTTGGCTACACTATCGACATGGCCGCGCCGCAGGCCCGCCGGCTTCTGGAGGAAACCGTGACGATCTACATCCCCGAGCACAGCCCCTGGGCCCAGAACCTGTACCGCAAGGGCCAGGCAGCAGGTCTGGAAGAAGGCCTGCAAGAAGGCGAGCACAGAGGCCGCGCCGCAGGAGAGGCGGCCTCTGTGCTGTCCGTTCTGCGCTTCCGTGGCATCGACGTTCCCCTCGACCGGCACCAGCAGATCACCACCTGCACCGACCTTGCCCTCCTGGAGGTCTGGCTGCGGCGCGCTCTCGAAGCCACGCACATCGACGACCTTTTTGACGACGGTTCGGAGAGCGTGGTGGGGGAGTAGCGCATCGCAGGCCATCGACGTTCTCCGTGGGCGGGCATCGTACTCGCCGAGGATGGCCTGACAGGGTCATGCCTGCTTCGTCCAGCACGCGCAGGCTGTCCTGCTTGCTGGTCGGGTTCGATCACCCTGGCCAGCACCAGCTGCCGGAACACCTCATCACCCTCGGACGCGGCGTCGAACCCGAGCGCGGCATAGGCGCGGGACAGGGCATCCCACAGATGTTCCATCCGAGAGCTGGCGATCTCCAGCGGCCCGCCCGCGGCCGGGCCGTCATCCAGCCCGAGATCCAGCTCTTGCTGCCCAGTAGCCAGCCGCTGACGCGCGATGGCCTTGAGCGTCTCCAGCTCGGCGTCGTCGTGCGCGGATCCGATGTGCTCGATCTTCCGCGACCCGCGGCGCGAGGAGTACACGATCTGCACCGCGCGGGCACCTGAGGCCGTTTTCACCGTCCGCACGTACGGAGACACGGCCTACAGGGTAGAGATGCGGCCGGTTTAGTGCGCACTTTTCGCCATCCTCGACGGCGAAGCCCAAGGTGAGCGCCCTACGCCTCGAATTCGATCTTGAACGTGAGCCAAGTCAGGACAAAACACACCGAGCCTGCGCGTCATGCTCAGCCCGGCAACCCCGGACCCCGCGCGATGTGAGGATGCAGAAATGACGCACCCCGAGCGGGCACTCCCCGCAGAAAACCAATG
This sequence comes from Nonomuraea turcica, assembly GCF_030718205.1. GTDB lineage: Bacteria > Actinomycetota > Actinomycetes > Streptosporangiales > Streptosporangiaceae > Nonomuraea. The sequence goes on along the minus strand of NZ_JAUZQF010000040.1, from coordinate 1,531 downwards.
GGATCTGATGGTCGAGCACGGGCACGGTCTCCAGAACGGATTCCACGGCCTCTGGGTCGAGAGCGATGATCCTTTAGAACTGTCCCGGCTGCTCCGGGTGGATCCGGACTCGCGCCTGGACTGCGATCTGGAAACCGCCATTGAGGTGTACGGACGCATACCGGAGCGGGCCGCTGTGTGGATCGGCCCGCACGCCCCCGGCTGGACACATGTCCTCGTCTTCGGCCTGCATCCGTACCATCCCGCCATCCGAAACCTTGGAAAGCGACGTGTTTTCGAGATCTTCTGCCGCGAAGAGCTGGGCGAGCTCGAACCCCTGAACCTCTACTACGACGGAGAACAGCTCGGAGACGTCACCCCGCCGTACAACGAAGGCGGCGATATGGATCTCCCTGAGTACATGCCGTACACCCCTGGACTGGAGCTCGGCGAGACGAGGAACCTCAAGCGGGATATGCATTTTATGGTGTGCATGGTGGGCCGGATATCCGGCCGCTTCCTCAATCGGGAGTGGTTCGCGTCCAACCGATCCTTTTGCCGGATTCCGGACGGGTTGTGGGGAGTTCTCTGACTCAGATGCAGGTGGACAGGCGCCGATCATGAAGGAAGGCAGCCCGTAATCCACCCAGGAGGGGCATCTCGCGGGATGCCCCTCCTCCCGAGAGGCAGCCATGCAGTCACCGACCTACCTGCACGAGCTTCTGGTCTCGACCTTCGTCACCGAGGGGCTCGATCATGACCCGGACCTGTGGTCGCTGGGGTTCAGCACCATTGGGATCAAGGGCGCGGATCTCGGCGTTCTCGCCCAAGCCTTCTCCTTGGACCTCACCACCCGCACCCCGTGCCACCTGAGCGAGATCCTCGACCACCACATCCACGACGGATTCCTCTGGGTGGCCGAGGCCGGAGGCTGGATCGGCATCATGCCGGCACGTTCTGACGACGCGTTCCTGCTGTTGCTCACCGAAGGAGGCCGTCAGGCCCTCACCCTCAGCATGAACATCAGTGGCCACGACCACTTCAAATACGCCCAGGACGGGCGCATGGTCGCCTCCTTCATCCGTCTCCGGCCCGACCCGATGCACGGCGACGACCCGCACGCGCTTGATCATCTGATGGACGGGCTGCGCTTTCAGATCAGCGGTGACGACGTTTTCGAAAATCGCGTGGAGGAGAACGAGAGCATCAGCTCGGCCCTGGCGCTGATCGGACGCAGCACGGAAACTGACATCGCCACCGACTGCTTCCAGGGCGCAGCACTCGCGCATCGGCACCAGCACTACCTGACGGTTCGTACTTGGGCTTGCGGCTCCGTGCAGGTGGTCGACGCTGTGGTTGCTATACAGCGGGACGCACTGCAATGCTGCCGCACGTACCCAACCTGGTCGCGGGTTGGTCGCCGGTTAGGCCGTGTTTCAAAAGGGTCTTTGAGGGCTTGCGGCGTGGCGGTCATCGATAAACGACGAGGCCTCCGGTAGTTGGTTCAACGACCAAGAAGAGCCAAGTACCGGAGACCTCGTGGCCAGCGTAG
>NZ_JAUZQF010000004.1 GCF_030718205.1 Nonomuraea turcica | reverse complement strand
GCGAACGTAGTCCCCGCGGGGCTTGTGGAGCGCCCGGTGCCCTGAGAGGGGCACGCCGGGTGCGGGAGGCGGCTCGGAGAAACCCACCGGTGGCGACATCGGCAGGGCGCTCCGGGCCGACCTCACCGTTGTGAGTGAGAACGCCGATAGGAGGCGCGACTGATGCCGTAGGCGTGATCCGGGCCAGTGTTCAGGGCCTGTCTCCACCCTGACGTGCGCCGCTGGTAACGGCGGGGTGCGAAGCTCAGGGCTCAAGCCGAAGGGCTCCCGTTCCATCCGGGAGCCACGGGTCAGGAGAAGACCGGACGGGCGAACGCAAGTGAACCCTCGAAGATGCCTCGTTAGGTTAAGCCTCGGTCGATGGGATGTTTCACCGGGGTGCAGGGCTGGGCGCTGAGAAGCGCCAGGCGCCGGCCGGTGAAACTCAGCCGGCCGGGAGAACACCGCCGCCCTGGGGTAGAGGGGGCGCCCTCCCCGGCCGCAGCTCATACGTGCGGAACGTGGAAACCCCGTTGGGGTCCGGATGTGCCGCATCCGGTAAGCCGACCGTGAGGAAGGCCGAAACCCCCAGCGGGAACAGGATGGTCCAAGAAGCAAACGCCGGTGGCCGAAAGGAACGAGGAAATCGGAACCAAGACGGAGTCTCCCCGTCCTCCGTATAACTCGCCGGATACGGGCAGATGCCCGGCTCGAAAGAGGGCTGACGTGGACCAGGTGAGCCTGTGATGGCTTCCCATGCAAAGACGCTGGAACCGACGGACAAGTTAGGCGCTGCGATGGCAGAGACGACGGTCAAGGCCGCGCGCCCGGCGATCACAGCGAACGGACCAGAGGACGAACTCGCCCTGGACTGGCACGGCATCGACTGGGTGCGGGCCGAGGCGGATGTACGGCGTTTGAGGCAGAGGATCTTCACGGCATCGCAGGCAGGGGACCTGAAGAAGGTCCGGAACTTGCAAAAGTTGATGCTTCGCAGTCTGAGCAACACGCTCGTGAGCGTGCGGCAAGTTGCGGAGCGAAACAAGGGGCGTAAAACGGCGGGCGTAGACAGGGAACTCGCTCTTACCGCAGAAGCGAAGATGAGAATGGTGGCCGAGACCCATCGGTCACCGCTGCCCTGGCGTGCCCGACCTGCCAAGCGTGTATATATTCCAAAGGCCAATGGGAAGCAACGTCCACTCGGGATTCCAGTACTTCGCGACCGCGCTTTACAGGCTCGGGTGAAGAACGCTCTGGAACCAGAGTGGGAGGCGCGGTTCGAGCCGAAGTCCTATGGCTTTCGGCCCGGACGCAGTTGTCAGGATGCTGTGGCGGCGATCTTTTGGACGGTGAAGGGCAAATCCCCGAAACGTCGATGGATACTCGATGCAGACCTGACGGCGGCGTTCGACCGCATCGACCACGGACTCCTGCTCGACCAGTTGGGTGACTTCCCGGCGCGAGGGCTGATCGCTCAATGGCTCAAAGCGGGAGTGGTCGAGCAAGGCCGGTTTTCCCCAACCGAGGAGGGAACTCCTCAGGGCGGGGTGATCAGCCCGCTGCTGATGAATGTCGCGTTGCACGGGCTGGAGGAGGCAGTCGGGGTTCAATATCGGAAGGTCGGGAGGTATCCCGATCAGACGGTGCCGGGATCCCCGGTGCTGGTGCGGTACGCCGACGACTTCGTCGTCATGTGTCATACCCGTGACCAGGTGGACCAGGTCAGGAAACGGTTAGTGGGATGGTTGGCGGTCAGAGGTCTCGCACTCAATGAGGACAAGACCAAGGTCGTTCACCTTACGGAAGGCTTTGACTTCCTGGGCTTCAACATCCGACGCTATGGCCACAAACTCCTGATCAAGCCCAGTAAGACGGCTGTGAAGCGGATCCGGGAGCGGCTCCGTACCGAGGTAAGAGCCCTGCGGGGATCGAACGCGGTACAGGTGCTATGGCGGCTCAATCCTATTATCCGAGGATGGGCTGCGTACTACCGGGCGGTGGTGGCCAGCGAGGTCTTCTGCTCGCTGGATCACTACCTCTGGAGGCTCCTCTATGGATGGGCCCGACGTGGCCACCGGAACAAACCGAGGACATGGGTCATTAACCGATACTTCGGCGAGTTCTGCAAGACCAGACGGGATAAGTGGGTGTTCGGAGACCGCGACAGCGGTGCCTATCTCCACTACTTCGCTTGGACGAGAATCGTGCGACACCAGATGGTCAAGGGAGGGGCATCCCCCGATGACCCCGCCCTCATCGACTACTGGGCCAACAGACGACGCAGAAACGGCCCTCCACCTCTGAACAGGCTCACCCAGAGTCTCATCAGGAAACAAAGCGGTCGCTGTCCCCTCTGCGGAGATCTGCTCCTTCACGACGATCGCGAACCACAGAGTCCACGTGAGTGGGAGCAATGGATCGCTGCCGCCGGGAAGGCACTGCGCAAGCAATTCGTCATGCGCGAAAGGCATGTCGCAACGGACGAAACTCTCACACACCGTCTCGTACACGCTTACTGCCATCGTCGGAATCGACTCGAACCCGCGATGGAAACCTAGCTCCAAACTGCCTGCAAGCCTTCGGGGCTTGCTTGAGCCGTATGCCGCGCGAGTGGCACGTACGGTTCTTAGGGGGCCGGGATCCAGCAATGGGTCCCGGCTACCCGACCCGCAGGGCTTCTTCAGCCTCCCAAGCCGCTGGACCCGGCTTATCCGCTAGCGCTCGGGCCAATTGGGATGTTGATGAGATTTCAGGGAACGTGAAGGTCTATCACCCTGGTCGTTCAGCTTGCGGTGATGGTGAAGGCGCTTCGTGCCGCTTGCAATCAGATCAATACTTGCCGAGATGAGCACGTACAGGCGGAGACATGCGGCCTCATCAAAGGAACCAAACGGTCGTCGGTGGTCAGCTGTCGCGCAGGGGCTTCAGCGCGCGGCCCCAGGCGATGACGTCTTCCAGCATGGCGCTTACCGCGTCGTCCTGGTGGGCCTGCGGCTTGAGCTCGGTGAAGTCGACGAAGTCGTGGTGCATCTGCAGCGCCACGTGGTGGCGTACGTCAGCGATTCCGAGCGCGGCCATGGTGCTGCGCAGGTGGTGGATAGCCCGGCTCGCGCCCTCCATGCCGTATCCGACGAAGCCCGCCGCCTTGTTGCCCCACTCGTGGTAGATGAAGTCAAGCGCGTTCTTCAGTACGCCGGGGAAGCTGTGGTTGTACTCGGGGGTGACGAAGACGAAGGCGTCCAGCGAGTCGACTTTCTCGGCCCAGCGGCGGGTATGCGGCTGGCTGTAGTCTGCTGCCATCAGCGCGGGTACCGGCTCGTCGAGTTGCGGCAGCTCGTAGTCCTTGAGGTCCACCAGCTCGAACTGCGCACCGCCCTGCCGCTTCGCGCGGTCGAGGACCCAGCGGCCCACCGCGTCACCGACGCGTCCGGGGCGGGTGCTCGCGACGATGATACCAATCTTGATCATGAGATCACCCTTCGTTCAAGGTGCCGTGCGGGGCCGGCGTGCTGACGTCGGCGGCAGCCAGCGTACGGAGAGCCACCGAGATGATCCATGCGTCAGAATCCTCCATGGATACGTCATCGTCCTCATTGATCGCCTGGCGAAGGACTCCGGTAGCCTGCGCTGGTGGACGTGCTGAGTCAAGTGATCGATTCCATGCGCTCGGGTCGACCGCGGTTTGCTCGCGTCACGGGGCATGCGGTGTGGGGAGGCCGGTTCCAGCCCGTCGCAGGCGTGACGTTCCATGTGGTGCTGCGCGGGGCCTGCACGCTGATTCCCAGTGCGGGCGATCCCGTCGCGCTGGGTGTGGGCGATGTCGTGCTGCTCGCCAACGGGCACGGCCACGGGCTGGCCGACAGACCCGGGATGGAGCTGGAAGATGTCCCTCTGACACGGAGGGACGAATTCCGGCTCGAACCGCGGACGGTCTCGCTGGGACCTTCCGGCCAGCCGATCTCCGCCGTGGTGCTGAGCGGAATGTTCCCCGTTGACGACAAGCGCTGCCATCCGATCATCAACGACCTGCCCGACATCATTCACCTTCCGGCCCAGTTGGGCCACGAGCCACCATTGCGCAATGTGATCGACCTTCTGGGCGGGGAGCTGGACAAGCCAGGCATAGGAACAGAGTCGGTGATCGGCTCGTTGCTCGACGCTCTGCTGCTGTTCGCGCTACGCGCCTGGTACGGGTCACGTGGCGCCTGGGTCGGCTGGGGGCCGGCCTTGAACGATCGAGTGATCAGCCACGTGCTGTGCCGCATCAACAACGACCCTGGCCGGTCATGGACGGTTCACGACCTCGGCGCGGAGGCGGGGTTGTCGCGGTCCGCGTTCGCCCGCCGCTTCACCTCGCTCGTGGGCCGGCCGCCGCTCGGCTATCTCACCTGGGTGCGGATGAACGTGGCGGCTCAGCAGCTCCGCGAGTCCGATGAGCCGCTGGAGGCGGTGGCGCGGAAGGTCGGCTATGGCTCGGAGTATGCGTTCGCCACCGCCTTCAAACGGCACTTCGGCACCGCTCCCGGCACTTACCGCCGACAGAACTCGGCGATCTCGAAAGGGGCGTAACGCCAGCCCTGCGATCGGGAGACCGGGCACCTCCCGCCCTTTGGGAGGTGGCCGGAGCAGTCATGGGCACATAACACCAGAACAGTCCTGACGACCGCCGCCGAAGAACACCGCCCTTGGGTTCACGTGAACCCAAGGCGCGGAAACAAGACGATCACCTCGCCCCTGGCCCTTAGGCAGGCGAGTAGGCGATGCGTCACGCCGAGGCCGTCTGATTATTCGATGGAACGACCCTCCAGGCCGCTCGTACAGTGATGCGACCAAGCGTTCGGCGGGGGAGGGATCATGCGCGTGCACTATCCGCGTACCCCTCACCTCCCCTGGTCGCCTGGCGCGACACCGGACGATGTGCGAGCGGGTGACCTGTCCGGGCTGCGAGGGCGAGAGATCGTGGTCACCGAGAAGCTCGACGGGGAGAACACCACCCTGTACGCCGACGGTCTGCATGCGCGGTCGCTGGACTCCGGGCACCATCCTTCCCGGACATGGGTCAAGCAGTTGCAGGGGCGGGTCGGGGCGAGGATCCCGGTGGGGTGGCGGGTGTGCGGGGAGAACCTGTTCGCGCGGCACTCCATCGCTTACCAGGAGTTGGAAAGCTGGTTCTACGGATTCTCCGTTTGGGAGGGGGATCGCTGTCAGGACTGGGACCGTACGGTGGCCTTCCTGCGAGGGCTCGGAGTTCCGGCGCCGCCGGTGTTGTGGCGCGGGGTCTTCGATGAGCGGGTGCTGCGGGCGCTTCGGCTGGACACGGAGCGGCAGGAAGGGTACGTCGTTCGGACAGTTGACGGGTTCGGGCGGGCGGAGTTCGGCGGGCGGGTGGCCAAGTGGGTGCGTCCGGCGCACGTGCGGACTGACACCCATTGGATGCACGCCGCCGTTGTGACGAATGGCCTACGGTCCGCCTCGGCACTGTGGTCGGTGCGGTCGGGGGCGGATGCCGATGTCCCTGAGCTGCTGGCCGCGGTGGGTATCGCGGTCGAGGACCCGGACGGAGGTGGGGCGGCGGGCATCTGTGTGGAAGATCCAGCCCACGCCGAGGTGGTGGGCAGGCTCGACCTGATCGGGCGGTACGGAGATGCGCGGCTCGCGGGTGTGCTGGCCACCGTGCTGCACGCCATGCCCCGTACCTGGCTGGCGGCTCGGTTGGCGGGGCCGCTGGGCATGCCGCTGGCGCGGCGGGTCGCGGACCTGGTCGGGCTGCATGCCAGCCTGCATCGGCCGTATCCGGATGAGGATCGGCGTGCCGGGCTCGTACGGATGGCGTCCGCCGCCGATCTGGGAGTGCTGCATGCCGTCGCGGCGGCCGTGCTGGTAGGCCGTACGGACGACGCGGATGGTACGGACGACCAGGCGCGTGAGCAGGTCGAATGGTCGGCGATGCACGCCGAGGACGCCGGGTTGCTCGGGCCGGAGCCGTTGGAGCCGTTGGAGAGGTTGCGGGCAGGCCTGCGAGAGGCCCTCGACGGCCTCGGCGCGGAGGTGGTGGATCGGTGCTGGGCTGAGGCGCGTGATGCCTATGCGCGGGGGCGCATTGCCACGGTCGATGAGGCCGTGGCGGCGACCTGGCGGTGGCGCTCCGGGCGGTTCCCCCAGCTGGTGCACCTGGTCGGGCCGTCGGGCAGCGGAAAGAGCACGTTTGCGGCGAGCCTGCCCGGCATCGACGTGTACCTGTCGCTGGACGACCTGCGCCAGGCCAGGGGCTCGCGGGCGAACCAGCGGGCCAATCAGCAGGTGCTGGGGGAGGGCCTGGACCGGCTCGACGCCGCGCTGTCCGCCGGCGGCACGGTGGTGTGGGACGCGACGTCGCTCAATCAGCACCAGCGCTCCCTGGTGCACGCTGTGGCGCGCCGCCACGACGCGCTGACGACGCACGCCATCATGGTGGTGGAGGAGGACGAGCTGCACCGGCGCAACGCTCGCCGAGCGCACCCGGTGCCGCCGCAGGTGCTCACGGCGCAGGTGCGCCGGTTCGTCCCGCCGTACCCCGGCCAGGTCCACCGCACCTGGTACGTCGGGGCGTCCGGAACCATCGAGGATCGGGGCGGAGCGTGATGCGTACCAGCGAGGAGATCTATCACCGGGTCCGCTGGGATCCGCGGTTCGACCCTTCGCGTTTCGTCCTGGGGGTCGGCCAGCGGGGCGCTGCTCCCAAGCGTGTCCCGCTGCCCGCGTTCGTCCCGGGCGGCGAGATCCCCTGGCATCGGGTGCTGTTCGTGGAGGCGGACGGTGAGGTGGTGTGGGACCGGGCCAGCGGGCTGGACCGTGTCGACACGTGCGACGCCGGCCGGGTTCGGGAGCCGCGTCGCCTGCGGGCGCCGTTCTTCACAGCCCGGATGCCGCACATCTGGGACGCCGGCTGGCGTCCCGGCTCCGGTGGCGCGGTGGCTGCGACTACGGTCGTGCGGGTCCTGACATGGAACACGCTCTGGGACCGCTACGACAGCGAACGCATCGACACCGCCCGCCGCCGGCCCCTGCTGCTGGCTGCCCTGGAGGAGGCCGACGCGGACGTCATCGCGCTGCAAGAGGTCGAGCCCGCGCTGCTGTCCATGCTCCTGTCCGCCCCGTGGGTACGCGCCCGCTACGCGATCGGTACCGACCCCGACGGCGAGGACGTCGACGCCAGTGGGCTGTTGTTGCTCAGCCGGTTGCCCGTACGGGAGGCGGCCTGGCATGTGCTCGGGCCGTACAAGGCTGTGGCCGCCATCGTCGTGGACACCGCCGAAGGTCCGCTCACGGTCGCCGTCACCCACCTGACCAGCGACCATGCCGACGACGGTCAGGCCAGACGGCAGGCGGAGATGGCGCAGCTCGCCGAGGGCCTGGCCGGCGTCGAAGGCGACCTGATCTTGGTGGGGGACTTCAACGACGGTACGGATGCTCCCGCGTCCGTGCTCGGGCTCCGGGACGCCTGGACGGAAGCCCACGGATCCGACCAGACCCCCACCTTCGACCCGCACGCCAACCCGCTGGCGGCACTCTCGTCCCTGTCCGGGAGGGCAACGCGGCTGGACCGCATCCTGCTACGCGGCCGACCACGGGTGATCTCGGCCGCCCTGCGAGGCAACGCACCGACACCGGAAGGGCTGTACATCTCGGATCACTACGGGGTAGAGGCCGCCCTCGATCTCTCGCCGTCTGACCTCGCCGGGGTCCTCGACGTGCCGCCGACTGCGCGTACGGCCGTGGCCTGGGTGCCGCCGCAGGAGTTGTGGCCGCCGATTCAGCAGGTTCGCCGGGAGCACGATCCGCAGTTCGACCGCTGGCCGCCGCATGTCAACCTCGTCTTCGGCTTCGTACCGGAGTCGGACTTCGAGTCGGCCGCGCCGCTGCTGGCCGCGGCGGCCGCCGAGATCGAGCCGTTCACCGTACGGCTGGAAGGGGTGCGTACCTTCCGGCATCGAGGCGACGTGACCGTCTGGCTCGACCCCGCCGCCGCAGGCCCGGCGCCCTGGACTCGCCTGCGTCAAGCACTGGAGCGGCGCTTTCCCCGCTGCAAGGGACGAGCGGAGGGTTTCACTCCGCACCTGACGCTGGGCCGAGCCAAAGATCGGCAAGGTCTGGCTGTCCGGCTCGAGGGGATGACCGCGCAGGTCGGTGACCTGGTGGTCCTGTCCCGTCGCGCGGACGAGCCCATGCGCCCACGTGCCCTGATCTCCCTGGGAACCGGGGAGGTCCGCTGGCTGGATGAGACCGCGAGCGAGGAGGCGAGGCGGGCGCTCGAGCCCGGTACACCCGAACAGGCGCAGCGGGAAGCCTTGGCCGGACAGGTTGCGCGGCGCTTGGCTGATGCGCTGCGTCCAGGGGTCGTGCACCTCGCCGGATCCCGCGGCATGGGATGCGAACTCCCGGCGGCGGACCTGGACCTGGTGGCCGCGCTGCCGGATGAAACGGACATGGCGGAGGTTGAGGCGCGGGTGGGGGCTGCCCTGCCCGACGCCGCCCTGCTGCGGCAGGTGATCGGCGCCAGGGTGCCGGGCTTGCGACTACGCGTGGCCGACTTGGACGTCGACCTGACCGTGGTCGCCACCGGGCTGCTCCCCCCTTCGCTGACACTGGGCCGCCGGGCCGAGCTGGGCCAGGCGGCTGCGATCGCCATGAGCGCGGTCAGCGATGCGGACGCTATACGCGCCGCCGTCGGCGCCGAGCACTCCCGTTTCGCCCGTCTGGCCAGGCAGGTGAAGGCATGGGCGAGGGCGCGCGGCCTGGACTCGGCTCCGTTCGGCGGACTGCCCGGTCTGGCCTGGACGGTGCTGGCCGCACGCACCGTCCGCGAGAGCGGCGACGTGCCCGCTGACCGTCTGCTGGGGCACTTCTTCAGTACGTGGGCCGCATGGAACTGGCGAGATCCGGTCACCCTCTCGCCCACCGCCGTCTCGGCGGACCCGGCCCCGATGACGGTGATGACACCCAGCCACCCCATGCGTAACTGCGCGCGCCAGGTCTCCGCCGGCGGCCTGGACCTGCTCACGCAGGAGCTCTACCGGGCATGGGAGCTCACGGAGAACGGCCGTTCCGGCGAACTGCTCGCGCCACCTCCCCTCCACCGCCGCCATGCCGCATGGATTGTTCTGACGGTGCGCTCCGAACGGGCCGAGGAGTTCGACGCGGTGCTCGGCCGTGTCCGGGGCCGCATGCTGGAACTGCTCTGTGCCTTGGAAGAGGCGGGAGTGCCAGATGTGCACGCGTGGCCACGTCCATTCGAGACGGGGCCGGGCTCAGCCCGGTACGCCATCGTATTGGGGCGTACGCCGCTGGAGGCCGCCCGGCTCACCGAGATCACCGGCACGTGGGGAAGAGGGCTGTCCGGGGTCACGATCGAGCGGGCCGAAGGGGGCGCGGTACCCAGCCTCTCCTGACAGGGCCTCGAGATCTGCCGGGGGACAGCCGGCCGCGGAGCTCGGCGGTTACGCTCTGGACCAGCTGATTCATGTGCTCCAACTCGGCGTTGGTCGGCTCTCGGCGAAGCTTGACCTGGCGAGCAAAGTCGTCGTTACGCGCCTGGGAGCTCCTGCACCAGCCCGAGTCCGCGGCTGCTCCTCCGAGGGCTTCCATTGCCGCCGTGATCGCAGACCAGGTCGGTACGAGGGCGACGAAGAGGTCGTCTGCTGGGCCAGGATCCAGGAGGCCAGCGGACGGAGCCGCCCGTGAAAATGTTGAGAACCTGGCTGAGAAATTGTGGGATAGAGCTAAACTTAAATGTCGAGGACTTGTCGGAGGATTTGTGGGGTAGCTTGATGGCGGACGGGTTGCGCGGTGTGATTCCCAGGCGCGCGCTGGAGCTCGCTGAGGAATCTCTTTCGTCGTTCCGCGTCGTGGTCGTGCACGGCGCTCGCCAAACAGGCAAGACCACCTTGGCCAGGCAACTGGCGGGGCGCCTCGGTGCCGCGTACGTCACGCTCGACCGCGGAGAGGACCGAGACGCCGCTCAGCGGGATCCCCGCACGTATCTCAGCGAACTGGGCACGCCTCTAGCGATCGACGAGGTACAGCGAGTTGGCGAGCCCCTGGTCTTGGCAATCAAAGAGGTGGTGGACAACGACAACCGTCCCGGGCAGTTCCTCCTGACCGGGTCCAGTAACTTCCTCACCGTCCCGTCCATAGCTGAGACGCTGGCCGGCCGCGTCGACCTTCTCACGTTGTGGCCGCTCTCGATGGGGGAGCTGACTGGTGGTAGCGATGATTTTGTTGATCGCGCCTTGAGCGACCCCGCGGCCCTGATCCACTACGACCGGCCCACCCTAGATCGCCAGACGTACTTCGAATATCTGTGCGCGGGGGGATATCCCGAGGTGCAGCGCTTCGCGGGGAGGTCTCGCGGTCGTTGGTTCCGGCAATACGTTCGGACCGTTCTGCAACGAGAGGTCCAGGTAGCTGCCGACATACGCCGAGCCGATGAGTTGCTCAACATGGTCCATCTCTTCGCGGCGACCACCTCGCGGGAGCTCGTGATGAGCACGGTCGCGAATCGGCTGGGCCTGGATCGCGTAACCGCGTCCACTTACCAGCCATGGCTGGAAACCACGTTCCTGGTGCATCGCTTGCCGGCATGGAGCAGAAACCTGTCGGCCAGGGTGGTCAAGAGGCCCAAGCTCTACATGAGTGATACGGGAGTCGCGGCCGGGCTGTTGGGCAAGGATGCCACAGCGCTGCGCCGTCCTACAGATCCCGCAGCGGGTGCGATGTTCGAGACCTTCGTGGTCAACGAACTCGCCAAGCAGCTCACTTGGAGCAACACTCTGGCCAGGATGTTCCACTTCCGTGAGTCCGGTGGTACGGAAGTGGACATCGTGCTCGAAACTGCGGATGGTCGCGTGCTCGGCATCGAGGTGAAAGCGAGCTCCACCCCGCGCGAGGAGGACTTCCGTGGGCTCTCCTACTTGCGTGATCGTCTCGAGCGGTGTGGTGACTCGTTCGTGGGTGGGATCGTTCTGCATACCGGAGAGCGGCGTCTGTCGTTTGGCGACCGGCTATGGGCCCTGCCAGCCTCCGACATCTGGGGATGACGGTCTTTCCACCGAGCCCATCCGGTCGGCCACCTCGGTTTGCGACAATCCCAGAGCCTTGCGCCACTTGGCCGGCCGGTAACCGTCAATGTAAGCCTGGTTGCGCCGTCGAGCCTCGGCCACGGCCTCCTCGCCGCCCGAGTCGGCCACGATATCGGCGCGGACATCACCCCCCTTTGGGAAGTTCGTCATCGATCGCAGCGTTGGGAAGCTTGTTTCCCACGCCTGCCGCGCCTCGATCGGCAAGTAAAGGCGAGGCCAGATCCGGATCAGTGTTTCGCGGTTCAGGTAGGTTCGTAGGTCGTCAAAATGGACCGCTTCGCGGATCACGCGCTCGTACATCAGAACCAAGTCGCTGCTGTCCGACAAGTCGTAAACCCGCTGCTCTGACCAGTCCAACCAAGTCGGCAGTTCTACGACACCAGCGGCCAGCCCCATCAGTTCCCCGAGGTCGGAGGGCACCAGGTATACGCGATGGCTGGCGTAGCGGGGTCGCGAGTTCATGCTTCTAGCGTGCCCGTAAACTAGCAGGTCTTGCACCCGGGGCGCGGGAGGGGCGGAGCCCCTCGCCTAGGCGAAGCCCCATAAGAACAGTCCGAGCGAAGCGAGGTCCGCTCAGGGCGGGCTCTCGTCAGCCCACTTGGTACTCGGGCAACGGGTGGGTGCTTTTCGGGGGTTCGAAAGGGGGCGGAGCCCCCTTGGGAGGCGCGGTCTGGAGCTCCCCGAGGCGCGAAGCGCCCCCTGGCGGAAGGCCTTGCAGTGGGGAAGCCAAGGCGAGGGCCCGGCCTGTGCCGCCGGGCCCTCGCCTTTTCCCCTGGCAGGGCTTACTTGTACAGTTCGCCGTTCGGGCCGACGATCTTGCCGGACCACACGTTCTTGGCCGCGTTGTACACCGCAGCCGTGTCGCCGTCGAAGTACGGCGACGTGATGTAGTCCACGCGGTCGTTCCCGTCCTGGTCGGCGAAGGTGCTGGTCACGCCGTTGATGTAGCCCAGGCGCTTGCCGTTGCTGTAGTTCAGGAGCCACGAGCCGCCGTCGAAACCGGGGGTCACGGCGCACTTGAGGCCGATGTGCTCCTCGATCTTGAGCCAGGGGGCGCCGACCATCTTGGCGGTGGTCTTGCCGTAGCAGTGCTTCGGCGTCACGCCGCTGTACGGCTTGTCGCCGTCGAGCTGCGGGGCCGCCGGGTAGCCGAAGGCGCGGACGGCCTTGCCGGTGGGCTGGTTCCAGGCGAAGCCCTGGCCGCCGACGTTGTCGCCGAGGCGCCCTGCGTCCTTCGACAGCAGGATGTAGTAGTGGCCGCCCCAGCGGCGCTTGGGGCCGGTGAAGCGCTCGAAGTCCCTGCGGTCCACCTGCTTGACGCCGTTGAAGAGGATGCCGTTGTAGACGGTGACGAACGCGTAGTCGCGGTCGTAGTCCTCATAGACGTCGAAGTCGTAGTGGGTGAAGGCCTGCTTGCCCACGTAGATGCCCCACGGGGCCCTGCCCTTGTAGTAGCCGGGCACGAAGACCCAGTTGTCCAGGAGCGCCGTGTCCTTGTCCGTGTCGTACACGCAGTGGCCCGCGGTGGCGACGAGGTTGCGGTAGTTCGACTGGATGGAGGTGGCCGAGCACCAGCGGAACTTGCCGGAGGCGTCGACGAAGAAGACCTTGCCGATGCTCTTCGGCAGGTTGACGTTCTGGGCGCGAGCGGTGGACTTCGTCTCACCGGTCGGGGCCGTGGTGCCGGGCCGGCCGTCGGGGTCGGCGCTGCCCTTGGAGACGACCTTCCGCACCTCGTTCGAGTCCCAGGTGTACTGCGTCGCGGCGCGAAGAGCGGCGCCGTTCGACGCCAGCCAGAAGGAGGCGACGGAGGCGGCTTCGGACGTGTTGCGGGCCATGGGGTCATGGGCGACGTCAGGCTCGGCCTGCGCGGTGCCGGTCAGGCCGGCCGCGAGCAGACCGGTGACCAGAACGGCACCACCGGTGGGAAGAAGGATTCGCTTCAAGGTAACTCCAGGTTGCGCTGACCTGAGGCGTCTCATGCACCCCAAAACTCAGCAAAGCGCGAGCAAACAGTCAGCCGGGAACTTACTACCTTGACTCTGGTCATGTGAATTTCCGGTCGGGCGGGCAAACGTTCCAAACGTCCGCCGTGACCGTTCTGAGATCAAGGTCTGGGCTGATCACGCCCAGTGACCGAGCCGTTGCATATGACTTAGGTCACATTTCCCGGAGTGGACTGTGCGGCGGCGCGTCGGTAGACCTCGCCCGTGGCGCTGTCGAAGTGCGGGGACGACACAGCGTCGTACAGGCCCTTGGCGTCCCTGTTCCAGGTCAGGCTGTTGACGCCGTTCAGGCTGCCGATCCTGCGGTCCTTGTCGTAGCCGATCACCCAGGGGCCGCCGCTCGCGCCGGGGCTGAAGTCGCAGGCTTGGAGCTGCACGCCCTTCTGCAGGTCGAGGTTGGGGGCCACGGTCCAGCGGGTCGGGCCTTCGCGGCACACGCGCAGCTTCGTGCCGTCGTAGGGGTGGGTGCCGTCGGGCTGGGCGCCGGCGGGATAGCCGAACGCGGCCACCGTGTACGTGGCCGGCTTCTTGTTCAGCTCGAGCCCCAGGCCGCCCGCGTTGTCCTGGAGCCTGCCCACGTCCTCCATCACGTATTGGCCGTTCTTGGCCGCCCAGGTGAAGCCGCGGTGCACGGTCACGAACGCGTAGTCGAAGTCGTAGTCGCCCTTGCCCGCCCAGTCCTCGTGCATGTTGATCGACGAGCCCACGTAGATGCCGGCCGGCGTCTCGCCATTGGGGCCGGGGTTAGGGACGAAGATCCAGTATTCGGCCGGCTTGGCCTGCCGCGGGTCGTACGCGCAGTGCCCGGCGGTGGAGACCACGCTGCGGTTCTTGGCCGCGACCGCGCTGGCGGAGCACCAGTATTCCTTCTCGCCGAACTTGAAGTAGACCTTGCCCATGGTGCTGGCGACCTTGCTCTTGCGCGGCATCGCGGGCGCGGCGGCCTGTGCGGCGGAGGTGCGCTTGGCGGACGCGGCGAGCGGCGCGGCGGGGCCGGCGGCGGACGCGGCGGCGGAGCTGGTCGGGGAGGCGGCGGCGCCCGGCGTGGCTGGGCTGTAGCTGTCGGCCTTCTTGAGCCTGTCCGGCTTCCAGTAGTCGGCGACCCTCTGGACGTCCGCGGCGGTCTTGGCCAGCGGGACGGAGAAGACAGCGGCGGTAGGTGCGGCGCCGGCGGACGTGGCCCCCGCGGACGCGGCGCCGGCGGGCCCCGCGTGGGCGACTCCCGTGAAGGCAGGCAGCGTCAGCAGCGCGCTGCTCAGCGCAGCCGCCACCATGTGCCTTGCCCGGGAGATCATCGAATACCTTTCTTTGGGGCCGTAAGGGTGGATTTTTCCAGATGTACAGAGGGTATTGCAGCTCGGATAGAGATTCGTTACCTGATCTAGGGTCCCTTGTGAACTATAAGCACTCCGTCAGCGGACCACTCAGGATACCCCCAAATGATCAGTAAAGACGATCGTCGCCGCAGGTCAGCAGGGGTGAGAGCGGAGCTCGAATTGCTCATGGAATGGCCGGGGAACCGCGAAGGGGAAGGCCCCGGGATCCCGTACGGGACCCGGGGCCCAGGGTGCCAACTCGTCACGGCATGTTGCCGGTCCACCGGTTGGCGGCGGCCTTGTAGACCTTGTACGTGTCGCCGTTGAAGTAAGGCGACGAGATGTGGTCGTAGCGGTCGTTGCCGTCGGTGTCCCACGCGACGCTGTTCACGCCGACGAGGTAGCCGGTGCGCGACGCGCTCTTGTAGTTGTAGAGGAACGGTCCGCCGCTGGCTCCGGCGGTGAAGGAGCACTTGAACCCGATGTGCTCCTGCAGGTTGTACTTCCTGGCCTCGGGCATCGGCTTGGTCTTGCCGTAGCAGAACTTCATCGTGCGGCCGGTGTACGGCTTGTCGCCGTCGGGGTGCTCGCCTGCCGGGTAGCCGAAGGAGAACACGTTCAGCTTCGTGCTCCGGTTCCAGGTGAAGCCCTGGCCGCCGACGTTGTCACCGAGCCGGCCGGCGTTCTTGACGGTCCACTGCCACCGGCCGTTGACCTTCTCCCACTTGACCTTGATGCCGTTGTAGACGTTGACGAACGCGTAGTCGAAGTCGTAGTCCTCCTTCACCACGAAGTCGTCGTGCGCGTTGAACGTCTTGGCGGCGTAAATGCCGTAGGGCGCCTTGCCCTCCCAGACCTTGTCGCCGTCCCAGTACGACGGAATGAAGATCCAGTTGTCGTAGAAGGTGTTCTTGCTGGTGTCGTACACGCAGTGGCCGGAGGTCGCCACGAGGTTGCGGTACTTGCTCTGCACCGAACTGGCCGAGCAGTAACGCCAGTTCTTCGGGTTACGCGGGTCGGCCTTCGGCAGCGTGAAGAAAACGCGGCCGACGGTGTTCGGCAGGTTGACGTGCTTGCTCTTCTTGGCCTTCGTCTTCTCCTCGCCGATCGGCGGCACGGAGCCGGGAGGGCCGTCGGGGGTGTCGTTGCTGCCCTTGACGCCCTTCGAGGTCAGGTCCAGGCCGTCGTTGTGGTCGGTGGCCAGCTTGATGCGGTCCGGCGTCCAGAACTGGACCGCCTGCTCGGCGGGGGTGGCGGCGTTCTTGGAGATCACGTCGGAGGGTGCCGTCGCGCTCGCCGCGGCGCCGCTGAGGGGTCCCGCGGCCAGCCCGATGGCCATGAGGCCGGCCAGTGGGATCGCGATGCGCCTTGCTCGGGAAAACATGGAGCTCCTCTCAGTTCTCGGCGGCCCAGAGCGGGGTACTGCGCCCCGGTGGGCCAGGAAAACGATCGGAACGTTAATGAATGGCGCGAGCGGGCGGCCAGGAAACGACGTGAAAAAGCATGGTCCGGTTCCATTCCGTTATAGAAATAGCGAAATCGCATGTATGACGAGAAAGCATTTCCGCAGGTCGGGCAGGGTGCTTGATAGCTCTCCGTAACAGTGGTAACGCTAATTATCAAAGGCCACTTCTTATCCACCGAATGTTGTTCTGGTTGAATGGAGTCATGGATCCACGCACCCCCTGTCTCATCGGCATCGCGCAACGCACCATTCGCGAGCAGTCCGGTCCTGAGCCGCTCGACCTGTGGGAGGCGGTCGCCCGCGATGCCGCCGCCGACGCCCGGCTCCCCGTGGAGCGGCTCGACTCGATCCAGATCGTCTACAGCGACTCCTGGCAGTACGACTCGCCGGTCGGCCGCCTCGCCGAGCGCCTCGGCGCCGCGCCCCGCCACCGGGCGTACTCCAAGGTCAGTGGTACGGCTCCGCAGCTGCTGATCGGCGTGGCGGCGGCCGGGATCGCGGCGGGGGAGTTCGACTCCGCGCTCGTGGCGGGGGCCGAGGCGCTGGCCACGCGGCGGGCGTACCGGCTGGCGGGTGAGCACGTGCCGTGGAGCCACCCCGCCGATCCCAAGCCGCCGTACGGGTGGGAGCGCCCGCCGCATCCCGCCGAGCTGGCGCACGGGCTGTTCCTGCCGGTGCACACGTACGCGATCATGGAGACGGCGCGGCGGGCGGCGCTCGGGATCTCCATCGAGGAGGAGATGAGCGATCGGGGGCGGATGATGGCGCCGATGACCGAGGTGGCCGCCGCGAACCCGCACGCGTGGCGCCGGACCGTCCGGACACCGTCGGAGCTCGCGCGTGGCGAGCGTTTCGTCGGCTGGCCCTACACCAGGAGCACCGTGGCCGTGCTGGAGGTGGACCAGGCTGCGGCGGTCGTCCTGGCCAGCACGCGACTGGCCGACCGGCTCGGCGTGCCCGCGGCGCAGCGGGTGTACCTGCGGGGGTGGGCGTATGGGGAAGACACCTGGGAGGTGGCCGCGCGGCCCGCGCTCGGCGCGTCGCAGGCCATTCCGCGGGTCGCCGAGGCCGCCTTTGAGCGGGCGGGGCTGGGGCTCGGCGACATGGACGCGATCGACCTCTACAGCTGTTTCGCGATCGCGTTGCGGCAGGCGTGCGACGCGATCGGGCTCGATCCGCTGGAGCGGCGCGGGCTGACGGTGACCGGTGGGCTGCCGTACGCGGGCGGGCCGGCCAGCGACTACGTCCTGCACTCGACCGCCACGATGGCGGGGCTGCTGCGGGCGCAGTCAGGGCACGGACTGGTGACCGGGGTGGGGATGCACCTGACCAAGCACACGTACGCGGTGTGGTCGAGCGAGCCGGGCGGGCGGCTGGGGGCTGCGGCGCCGGTGTTCGTGGCCAAGGGGGTGCCGATCGTGGGCGCCTACGAGGGGCCGGCCGTGGTCGCGGGGTACACAGTCGCTCACGGGCGGGACGGCGGTGCCGAGAGGGGGATCCTCGTGGTGGATCTGCCTGGTGGTGGCGGGCGGGCGCATGCGGTGGTGGAGCGGTCTGAGCTGCTGGGGGATGCCGAGTGCCGGGAGCTGGTGGGGGAGGAGGTGCGGCTGACGACGGACGGAAAGGTCAATGTGGCTGCGTGGTGACGTAAAGTAGTCGTCAATTGAGTGACCGTTCGGCTACGCTCCGGGTTGACATTTTGATGTCACGCGCGGACGCTGGAGTCATGCGGAGGACAACGGTGCGCATCGACGAGCAGCTCCTCAACGAGGCGAAGGCGTACGCGGCGCGAAAAGGACGCAGTCTCAACTCAGTGATGGAGGACGCCTTGCGGCAACTCATTCACCGCTCCGCCGACGTCGCGGAACGGCCCCCGATCAAGCTCCCGCTCTCCGGGGACCCGAACGGTCCGAAGCTGATCTGGGCAGAGCTCAAGGAGCTCGACGACCAGGACTTCGTCGAGCATGTGCTGGGGGCCGGCCATGAGGATGCTTGACACGAACGTGTTCGTCAACGCGCAGCGGCGGGATGCCGATCATCACGAGCGGTGCCTTGCCGTGGTCACGGAGCTCCTGCAGGGCGATGAGGCCTATGCCGTCAGCGACTTCGCACTCAACAGCTTCATCCGCGTGGCCACCAATCCGCGCATTCCCGGCGCCACCTCGTTCGACGAAGCGCGGGAGTTCGCCGACACCGTCCGGCACCAGCCGCATGCCGTCGTGGTGCACGCCGGTCCGCGCCACTGGGAGATCTTCGTCAAGCTGTGCCGCAAGGCCGACGCGCGCGGCAAGCTCATCCCTGACGCCTACCTCGCCGCACTAGCCATAGAGCACGGTTGTGAATTCGTAACCTGCGACAAGGACTTCGCCAGGTTCGAGGGCTTGCGCTGGCGGTCGCCGCTCAACTGAACTGGAGACGAGGGGCGCAAGCCGCACTACTCGGCAAGGAACGCCGGTGGTTGACCAGTTCGACGTCATCGAGGCGGGCCCGAGCGGCCGCCGCCGGTGGATCGGGCTGGTCGTGGTGGTGGCGGTCCTGGCCGTCCCCGTCATCGGGCTGATCGCCAGCCGGGACCCCGAGCCGCTCCTCCCGACTCAACCCACCCCCGAGCCGATCAGGTCCCTGACCAGGCTCGACAGTCCGCCGAACGCCCTTCAAGTCCCGTCCAGGGCGGCCAAGGGCGGCGACGAGGTCATCGAGGTGGTGTTCCCGCACGGGGTCCGGGCCGAGGTGCGTTACCCGGCCGAGCTGGAGCTGGCCGAGATGGGGTCGCGGCCGTTCCAGGGTGTGTGGATCGATGGGAGCTACCGGCAGTTAGTGGCCCCGTACGGCGGGGAGGTCGAGATCACCCGGGGTGGGCAGCCGATCAGGAACTACGCCTCCAACGTCACGCTCTGGCCGCGCCAGGCGGGCAGCGGCTCCTATGGGCAGGTGCTGCTGTTCGCGTTCGAGAAGTGGCGGATGGCGATGTACGACCGAGTGCAGGGGCTGGCCTTCGAACAGCGGCTCGCAGTCGCGCGGAGCCTGAAAGGGACGGTGACCAAGGGCGGCTACCTGGTGTTGTCGGCCGGCGGGACGGTGCGGCTGGCCGAACCGGGCGAGACCGCTCAGGGAGATCCGGTCGGGCCGCAGCTGTGGTTCGGCGGCGGGGCGAGCGAGATGATCGCGCTCGTGCCCACCCCCGGATGCACGAAGAAGGCCAGGGTGCCCAACGTGATCGATGGGCGTGGGCGGCCGGCCGAGTCGGTCTGCCGGGGCGATGTGCTGGTCGCCGTCACAGGGCCGGGCCGGTTCAGGCAGATGGCGATCGAGGGGATTCGGGTCACGGTAAAGGGACGGGCCTCCCAGTAAGGTGTGGCCACGTTCGCTTAGTAAGGTGCGGCCATGTTCGCCGTAACCGCCACACAGACCGATCCCGACAACCCGCTCGCCGGACTCACGCTCGGGGAGCACCCGGAGCCCAAGGCACCGGACGGATGGACGACCGTCTCCGTACGGGCGGCCGCGCTCAACCACCACGACCTGTGGACGCTCAAAGGCGTCGGCATCAAGCAGGACCGGCTGCCGATCGTGCTCGGCTGCGACGCCGCCGGGGTGGACGAGGACGGCAACGAGGTCATCGTGCACTCCGTGATCGGCACGGGCGCGGACGAGACGCTCGATCCCAAGCGCACGCTGCTGTCGGAGGTGTACGACGGCACCTTCGCCGAGCGCGTGGCCGTGCCGCGCCGCAACCTCGTGCCCAAGCCGTCCGCGCTCAGCTTCGAGGAGGCCGCGTGCCTGCCGACGGCGTGGCTGACCGCGTACCGCATGTTGTTCGACAAGGCCGGCCTTGAGCCGGGCTCCACCGTGCTGGTGCAGGGCGCAGGCGGGGGCGTCGCCACCGCGCTGATCGCGCTCGGCCGGGCCGGCGGCTACCGGGTCTGGGCCACCAGCCGCTCCGAGGCCAAACGCGATCGTGCGCTCCGGCTCGGCGCCGACCAGGCGTTCGAGACCGGCGCGCGGCTGCCCGAGCGGGTGGACGCGGTCATGGAGACCGTCGGCCAGGCCACCTGGGACCACTCGCTCAGGTCGCTCAAGCCCGGCGGGCGCATCGTCGTCAGCGGCGCCACCAGCGGCGCGGTCCCGTCCGCAGACCTCAACCGGGTCTTCTTCCTGCAGCTGTCGGTGGTCGGGTCCACGATGGGGACGCGTGACCAGCTCCAGCGCCTGGCCGTGTTCCTGGAGCAGACCGGGCTGCGGCCGCAGATCGACCGGACGCTGCCGCTCGCGCAGGCGCGGGACGGGTTCGCCGCGATGGAGGAAGGGGAGATCTTCGGAAAGATCGTTTTTGCGGTGTGAATAAGTGAAGGGTTACTTCTGGCCTCCTGGGTGATAGAAGGAAATGAGGTTGTATCAACCGGGAGGCCGCCATCATGGACATTGAGCCCTTCGGCCCGGGTTCGATGCACTGGGACACTGCGGGCGAATATCGAAATCTGCTGGTCGCCGGAAGCGCGCTGGTGCTGCAGACGATGCATCCGGCGGTCGGCGCGGCCGTGGCCGAGCACTCCACCTACAAGGACGACCCGTGGGGGCGGCTCACCCGCACGCTGGAGTCCGTGCAGAAATGGGTGTACGGCGACGGGCCGGCCGAGGGCGAGCGGCTCCGGCGGATGCACAGCACGATCGGCGGCGTGGACGAGCAGGGCCGGCCCTACCACGCACTGAACGGCGAGGCGTGGGCGTGGGTGCACCTGTCGTTGTTCGAGCGCTTCATCGCGCTCAACCGCACTTTCGGCACGCCTCTCACCGTTGCGCAGGAACGCCGGTTCTACGCCGAGTCGCGGCAGCTCGGGGCCATCCTGAAGGTGCCCGAGCGGGAGATGCCGGCCGACCTCGACGCGTTCTGGCAGTACTTCGACGACATGGTGGCCGACCGGCTGGAGGCCCACCCGACCGCGCTGGAGGTGTTGTCGGTCCTGCGCGGCACCCCGGCGCCTCCAGGGCTGCCCAGGCCGCTGCGCCGGCTGTGGACGCCCGTGGGGGTGGGGGCGGGGGAGTTCAACCACTTCGTGACCGTCGGCACCCTGCCGCCGGCCGTCCGCGCGAAGCTGGGGCTGCGATGGACGGCCCGGGAGGAGCGGCGGCTGCGGCATCTCGGGCACGCGGTGGCGATGCTGACGCCGCGCCTGCCCGAACGCCTGCGCTACATGCCGATCGCCTACCACGCGCGCAAGGCCGCACGGATCTCCCGCCGCCTCGAGCGCCAGCTCCGCTCCGCGTAGCGCGCGAGGTCGGGTCAGGGCTCGAGGATGTCGCGGATGCGGCGGCCGGCGTCGTCGAGCGTCTGACGCAGCTCGGCCAGCATCTCCGGCGTCAGCCGGGCCTGTGAGGCCTCCTGCCGGGCCTGGGCGACGAAGTCGGCCAGCAGCTCGCCCAGCTCGGCATCGAGATCGGCGCGGCTGGGCGCCTCGCCACCGAGCGTGGCCCAGACCTCGGTCCAGATCCTGCGCCACTCGCCGGCCAGCCGCTCACCCTGCCCCTGCCACTGGTAGGCGTGCTCGGTCCACTGCCGCTTCTGCTGCTCCCGCAGCCGCTTGAGGTCCTCCTTCTGCTGCTGCCTGAGCCGCCTGTTGTCCTCTTTGGCGCCGGTGCGCACGTCCTTGGCCATCCGCGTCAGCTCGTCGCGCAGGGACCTGACCGTGTCGCGGACGTCCTCCTTGACCTCGCGGGCGATGTCGCGTACGGAGGCGGAGATCTCCTGCTCCAGGTCGTCGAGCTCGTCGAGGCGGGCGTTCAGCTCGTCGCGGCCCTTGTCGGTGATCGAGAACACCTTCTTGCCCTCGACCACCTCATGCGTCACCAGGCCCTCCTCCTCCAGGCGGGCCAGGCGCGGGTAGATCGTGCCGGGAGAGGGCGAATAGACGCCGAGGAAGCGGTCCTGGAGCAGCCTGATCACCTCGTAACCGTGGCGCGGGCTCTCCTCCAGCAGCTTGAGCAGGTACAGCCGGAGCCGGCCGTGACCGAATACAGGGCTCATTCCTTCTCTCCCTTGAGCAGCGTGACCTCACCGGAGACCGTGATCGCCGACACCGAGGCCATGCCGCCGCCCAGCCGCCCCGACATCGTTTTCGTGCCTGGGCTGCTCATGGTGGACAATTCCTCGAACGTGCTCACTAGCCTGCCGGACGTGGAACGCACCCTGACGTCCGCGTCCGCGTTCTCTGGCAGTCTGACCAGGATGTCACCGGAGACGCTGTTGAGCGTGACATGACCCGTGGGTTGCAGCGCGAGATCCGCGGTGATGCGGCCGGAGACGGTGTTGGCCCGCAGCCGGCGCGGCGTGCCGTCGGCCACGGTCAGATCTCCTGAGACGCTCTTGAACGCCAGATCGCCGGCCATCGCCCGGCTTTCGACCGCGCCCGAGACGGTCGTGGCGCTGACGTCGCCGCTGACCCCGTCCAGCACGATCTCCGCGCTCACGCTCCTCACCTGGGTCATCTTCTCGAACCCGGCCACCACGGCGGGCGCGGACACCACCCCGGCGTTGACGCTGCAGCCCTTCGGCACGGTGATCGTCAGGACCGTCCTGCGCCGGTCGCGCCGCAGCCAGCCGAGCAGGCCGTCCCAGGTGAGGTCCTTGTACGCGACGATGAGCTCCTTGGCGTCCTCGTCATAGGTCACCATCAGCGGCGAGGCCGACTCGAACTCGGCGACCTCCAGAGTGGGCGGGCCCTCGCTGGCCAGCACGTCCAGCCGCCCGGCGACGATCCGCACGTCGAGCGACTCCACTGGGCCGAACGTCAGCTGTTCCGGTGCCTCGATCGTCCACTGCTGCATGATCCCCGCCCTCCTGGCGACACATCCCTATGTAAGACACGATATGTCGCGTCTAGCCAAAACTCAAGATGTATCGCGTCTATCGCGGGGTTACTCGTCGTCCTCGTCGTCGAGCCGCGCCAGCCACGTGGCCAGCCGCTCGACCGGGATCTCGAACTCGGGGTTGAGGTCCACGAACTCGCGCAGCCGCTCACCCAGCCACAGCAGGCTGACCTCTTCCTCGCCCCGCCGTTCGACGAGTTCCTCGATCCCCCGATCGGTGAAATACATCGTGCTCCCATTCAGTCCGTACGCAGCCGTGACGCCAGGTCGCCGACCGGTATCCAGGCATCGGCGCGCCCTCGTCTGACTTTAGTGAGTAGCCCGCGGTGCTCCAGCTCGCGCAGGTCGGTTCTGGCCGTCTGGAGCACGATTTGGTGGCTGGCGGCGTGGGAAGCCACGGTGTACTCGGCGGTGGGATGGTCGGCGGCATGCGCAAGAAGGGCGACCTGGCGGGCGTTGAAGGCCTCCTTGCGGGCGCGGGCCAGATACGCCTGGACCTCGCGCGTCTCGGCGACCTTTTTGTCGAGGTAGGCGTTCAGGTCGTCGATGGCGCGGCGTAGGACGTCGAGCTGGTGGATGACGAAGTAGGTGAGGTCGTTCTCGTCCTGCTCGACGTGCAGGAAGCTGCGGCCGTAGCGGGCGGGTGAGTTCTTCAGGATCCGGGAGATCGAGATGAACTCGGTGAGCCAATAGCCCTGGTTGAGCATTGACCAGTAGAACAGCGCGCGTGCCGTCCTCCCGTTACCGTCCTCGAACGGATGGTCGTAGGCCAGCATGAAATGCACCGCCACAGCCCTGATCACCGGAGGCACGTACGTGGTGCGCGAGTTGCCGTTGGCGAAATCGCACAATCGTTGGATCCGCTCCGGCAACTCCTCCGCGGGGGGAGGCTCGTGCAGGACCTCGCCGTACGTGTCGGCGACCACGACGCGTTTCTCGCCCGGCAGCTGGAAGCGGCCTGCGGCGGCCGGGTTGTGCAGGGTGCCTTCGGTGACCATGCGCTGGATGTCGCAGATGAGAGCAGGCGTCAGGGGCTCGTTGCGCAGCTCGCCGATGCGGCGCATGACGAGGTAGTTGTTGCGGATCATGACCTCGTCGACCGTCTGCGGCTTGCGGCCGCTGCGCAGCATGTCCTTGGCCACCATGTACGTGGTCGCGGCACCTTCGAGCTGGCTTGACGTGATGGCCTCTTCGATCAGCGAGCCGATGAGATAGCGGTCGCGGGTCAGCGGGTTGGCCACGGGCTCCGGCGTGCCGATCCGGCCGCTCAGGTCGCGGTTGAGCGCCTCCAGGCCCCGCAGCACCTCATCCGGCAATGCGTAGGTGAAGGGCGCACCGGCCGAGTCCGCCAGAGGGAGATCCCGTCGCATGCCGAGCCGCGCCATCTTGAGGCCGAGCCACCACTGCTTGTGTGTCAGACCGGCCGGCGGCGTGCGGCGGCGAACCTCGTCCCAGGGCAGGTAGCGCTCCATGGAATCGACTGCTGACAGCAGCCAAAGACTGTCGGCTTCAAGCCAAAGCTCCCGCCACGGTGGCGGCTTCTGAGGTTGGCGCATGGACCCATCTACTAAAATTGGCAGTTGTTAGCTGCTAATTAGCTGCTAACAACTGCCAATTTAGCAGTTGACCCGCTGGATCGTCAGCCGTACACCTGGTGGAGGATCTCCTCCAGCTCGGTGTCGTGGCCGTGGTGCGAGCCCGTCGCCGGCGAGCTGTTGGGCGTGCGCGACACCCGCCGCACCGGCCGGCCGCCCAGCGTCTGCGGGTCCTCGGCCAGCTTCAGCGTCAGGTAGGGCCACGGCCCCATGTTGGCCGGCTCGTCCTGGGCCCAGATCAGCTCCACCTGCGAACCGTAGCGGCCCAGCTCGGCCTGCAGCTCCTCCGCCGGGAACGGGTAGAGCCGCTCCAGCCGGACGAGGGCGACGTCGTCGCGGCCCGTCTTGTCACGCTGCGCGGCCAGCTCGTAGTAGAGCTTGCCGGAGGTGAGGACGACCTTGGTCACCTTGGCCGGGTCGACGGTGGTGTCGCCGAGGACCGGCTGGAAGGTGCCCGAGGTGAAGTCGGACGCCTTGGAGGTGGCCGCCTTGTGGCGCAGCAGCCACTTCGGCGTGAAGACCACCAGCGGCTTGTGCCGGTTGGACTCCACCTGCCAGCGCAGCAGGTGGAAGTAGTTGGCCGGCGTGGTGGGCTGCGCGACCGTCATGTTGTCGAGCGCGCAGACCTGCAGGAACCGCTCGATGCGGGCCGAGGAGTGGTCGGGACCCTGGCCCTCGAAGCCGTGCGGCAGCAGCAGCACGACCGAGGACTTCTGCCCCCACTTCTGCTCGCCCGACGAGATGAACTCGTCGATGATCGTCTGGGCGCCGTTGACGAAGTCGCCGAACTGCGCCTCCCAGAGGACCAGGGCGTCCGGGCGGACGACGCTGTAGCCGTATTCGAAGCCGAGCGCCGCGAACTCGCTGAGCAGCGAGTCGTAGACGTAGAACTTCGTGGTGCCCTGGTTGAACGCCTTCAGCGGGGTGTGGTCGGCGCCGGTCATCCGGTCCACCAGCACCGCGTGGCGCTGGGTGAACGTGCCGCGCCGCGAGTCCTGGCCGACCAGCCGCACCGGGTGGCCGTCCATCAGCAGCGAGCCGAACGCCAGCGTCTCGCCCATCGCCCAGTCGATCGCGTCATGCTCGACCATCTGGCCGCGGCGCTGCAGCACCGGCGCCAGGCGCGGGTGCGGCGTGAAGCCGTCGGGCAGGTTGAGCTGGGTGTCGACGATGCGCTTGAGCGTCTCGTCGCTGATCGCGGTCGGCGTGTCGTCGTGCGACCACTTGACGACCTCGGTCGGCGGCACCCGCATCGCGGCCGCCTCCGCCGGCTTCTTGGCCGCCTCGCGGACCTCGGTGAACGCCTGCTCCAGCTTGGCCTGGTAGTCGCGCAGCGCGGACTCGGCCTCCTCGACCGTGATGTCGCCCCGGCCGATCAGCGCCTCGGTGTAGAGCTTGCGGGTCGAGCGCTTGGCGTCGATCAGGTCGTACATCAGCGGCTGGGTGAAGGCGGGGTTGTCGCCCTCGTTGTGGCCGCGGCGGCGGTAGCAGATCAGGTCGATGACCACGTCCTTGCGGAACGTCTGGCGGTATTCGTAGGCCAGCCGGCCCACGCGGACCACCTGCTCGGGGTCGTCGCCGTTGACGTGGAAGATCGGCGCCTGGATCATCCGCGCCACGTCGGTGGCGTAGACCGACGAGCGGGACGAGGCGGGCGAGGTCGTGAAGCCGACCTGGTTGTTGACCACCACGTGCACGGTGCCGCCGGTGCGGTAGCCGCGCAGCTGCGACAGGTTGAGCGTCTCGGCCACGACGCCCTGGCCGGCGAAGGCCGCGTCGCCGTGGATGAGCACGGGCAGGACGGTGAAGCCCTCCTCACCGCGCTCGATGAGGTCCTGCTTGGCGCGGACGACGCCCTCGAGCACCGGGTCGACCGCCTCCAGGTGGGAGGGGTTGGCGACCACGGACGCGGAGATCGTGTTGCCGCTCGGCGAGGTGAACTCGCCGGTCGCGCCGAGGTGATACTTCACGTCACCGGAGCCGTGCGCGGTGCGCGGGTCGATGTTGCCCTCGAACTCGCCGAAGATCTGGGCGTAGGACTTGCCCACGATGTTGGCCAGCACGTTGAGCCGGCCGCGGTGGGCCATGCCCATGACAACCTCGTCGAGGCCTTCGTCGGCGGCGTCGCTGATCACCGAGTCGAGCAGCGGGATCAGGGACTCGCCGCCCTCCAGCGAGAAGCGCTTCTGGCCGACGAACTTGGTCTGCAGGAAGGTCTCGAACGCCTCGGCGGTGTTGAGCCGCGACAGGATGTTGAGCTGCTCGTCACGCTCGGGCGACTTGTGTGCCTTCTCCACCCGCGCCTGGATCCAGGCCCGCTCTTCGGGGTTCTGGATGTGCATGTACTCGATGCCGACCGTGCGGCAGTAGGAGTCGCGCAGCACGCCCAGGATGTCACGCAGCTTCATCAGCGCCTTGCCGCCGAAGCCGCCGGTGGCGAACTCGCGCTCCAGGTCCCACAGTGTCAGGCCGTGCGACTGGATGTCGAGGTCGGGGTGCTTGCGCTGCTTGTATTCCAGCGGGTCGTTCTCGGCCATGAGGTGGCCGCGCACCCGGTAGGCGTGGATCAGCTCGATCACGCGGGCGGACTTGGCCACGTCGTCGTCGTGGGTGGCGGAGATGTCCTGGACCCAGCGGACCGGCTCGTAGGGGATCCGCAGTGCCTCGAAGATCTCGTCGTAGAAGCCGTCCTCGCCGAGCAGCAGCCGGTGGATCTGGCGCAGGAAGTCGCCCGACTGGGCGCCCTGGATGATCCGGTGGTCGTAGGTGCTGGTCAGCGTCATGACCTTGGAGACGGCCAGCCGCGACAGCGTGTCGGGCGAGGCGCCCTGGTATTCGGCCGGGTATTCCATCGCGCCGACGCCGATGATCGTGCCCTGGCCCGGCATCAGACGGGGCACCGAGTGCACCGTGCCAATGGTGCCCGGGTTGGTCAGCGAGATCGTGGTGCCGGCGAAGTCGTCGACGCCCAGCTTGCCCGCGCGGGCCTTGCGGACGACGTCCTCGTAGGCCATCCAGAACTGCCGGAAGTCCATCTCCTCGGCGCCCTTGATCGAGGGCACGAGGAGCTGGCGCTCGCCGTTGCTCTTTTGCACGTCGATCGCCAGACCGAAGCCCACGTGCGCGGGCTTGACCAGCGTCGGCTTGCCGTCGACCTCCGCGAAGGAGTAGTTCATCTCCGGCATGGCCTTCAGCGCCTTGACGATCGCGAAGCCGATCAGGTGCGTGAAGGAGACCTTGCCGCCACGACCCCGCTTGAGGTGATTGTTGATCACAATGCGGTTGTCGATGAGCAGCTTCGCCGGGATGGCTCGCACACTCGTCGCGGTCGGGACCGACAGCGAGAGGTCCATGTTGGCCGCCGTGCGGGCCGCGGCGCCGCGCAGCTTGACCTCTTCGGCGTCCTTGGGGACCGGAGTGGCAGGCTGCTTCGGCTTCTCGGCCGCCGGTGGCGCCTTGGGGGGCGCCGGGGTGGGAGCGGGGGCGGTCACAGTGCCGTTCGCCGCTTCTTTGACCGGGGTACGGCCCGGTCCGTAATCAGGGTTGTAGTCAGCGAAGAAGTTCCACCAGGCCTTGTCGACCGACTCGGGGTCCTGGAGGTACTTCTGATAGAGCTCGTCGACAAGCCACTCGTTCTGTCCAAAGCTTGCCAGCGGGTTTGCCCGCGACGACTCAGACGACACGGCGGAAATCGCCCTCTTCCGCAGATCGGCGTTGATGTTAGAGAACCTGTCCAAGGCTACTCGCCCGGACTGGCAGCATGCGCCCGGGTGCCCGTGCCGCCTCGCACGATCCTCTCAAGACCGCGCAAAGAGGTCACGACCCCCTCGTCAATCCAGGTGGTGCCGTGTTTGTTGCTGTTTGGTATCAACACTAGGACATCGGGTTTATTTCCCACTGGACAGCAGTCTGCTAGCGATCCGCACCTCAGGGGACAGCTGGGACAGAAGATCGGCGAGCTCCTCGCCGGCCTCCTTGAGCTCCTCCACCGACATCGGCTCCAGCCGCTCCAGCAGGAAGATCGCGTTCGTGGTCTCCTCGGTGAGGCGCGTGCGCACCACCTGACGCCAGTTCCAGCGGCGGCAGGTGACGCCGACGTCGTCGCGCCAGATCACCTCGCCCGGCTCCGGCGTGCCGAGGGCCTCCTCCGACGCCTCGTCGCCGGCGGCCCTGACCAGTCGCGCCGGGCCGACGTAGCGGTCGAGGTCCTCGCCGCCGATCGGCAGCGCGTGCTTCACGCTGATCGAGTTGTACGCGTCCACGGCCCGGTTGATCTCCGGCAGCGGCATGCGCCGGGTGAGGGCGTCGACCGAGGGCCGGGTCCGCTGCGGCTTGGCCCCGAACGCGCGGTAGGCCTCCTTCCACGCCTCGATCTTCACGCTCTGCACCTCGCACTCGGAGGCCGCCGCCAGCCAGGCGCGGGAGCGGTCGTCGGTCGGCCCGTTGTGGAGCCCGTGCGCGGTCATGACCAGGACCGCGAAGTCGGGACGTAGTTCGAAGACGGCGTCGTCCACCCAGATGTCATCAAGCACGCCGCCCAGTTTATGAGCCCGGCAGTACCGCCAAATTCCCTTTGCAAAATTGTCTTTGCGGTTTAGGGTTGGCGTTGTGGAGGAGCAATACAAGATCAGCGATCCGCAGGTGCTCAAGGTGGTCGCCCACCCGCTGCGGGTGCGCCTGCTCGGCCTGCTGCGCACCGACGGCCCGGCCACGGCCAGCGAGCTGGGCCGCAAGGTCGGCGAGAGCTCCGGCTCGACCAGCTACCACCTGCGCGAGCTGTTCAAATACGGCTTCATCGAGGAGGACGACGAGCAGCGCGACGGGCGCGAGCGGCGCTGGCGCTCCCGCCACCGCTACACCTCGTGGGACGCCGTCGAGATGTCCGGCACCGCCGAAGGGCGCGAGGCCGTCAGGATCATGCACCTGCGCCAGGTCGAGATGGTCGGGCGGGTGATGGAGGAGTTCGACCTCGCCGACTGGCCGCGCGAGTGGGTGGACGCCTCAGGAATGAGCGACCACATCCTCCAGATGCCGCCGGCCGCGTTGCGCGAGTTCCACGACAAGGCCGAGGCGCTGCTGCTCGACCTGGCCGCCCGATACGCCGACGACCCCGAGGCCAGGCTGGTCCACGTCTGGATGGGGTCCGTGCCGCGCACACGACAGGAGGACCCGTGACCGCTCCCTCGGCATTACGCCGCTACCTGCTCGTCTGCTTCCTGACCTGGCTGCCCCTCGGGCTCATGATGGCCTCCATGGTGCTCCTGCTGGCCGGGAGAGGTCTCAGCCTGGCGCAGATCGGCCTGGTGGTGACCGTGTTCTCGATCGTCACCGTCGGTCTGGAGTTGCCGACCGGCGGGCTGGCCGACGTCGTGGGGCGGCGCGTGGTGCTGGCCGCCTCCGCCGCGTTCCTGGCCGCGGCACTCGTGCTCATGAGCGTGGCCACGACGTTCTGGATGTTCCTGGTGAGCGGCGTGCTCAAGGGCGTCGCCAGGGCGTTGTCCAGCGGACCCGCCACCTCCTGGTACGTCGACACGCTGCACAGGATCGAAGGGCCCGGCGCCGACCTCAAGCCCGGGCTGGCCCGGGGCGGCGCGGTGGAGTCGGTGTCGCTGGCCGCCGGCGTGCTCGCCGGTGGCGCCCTGCCGCTCCTGGTGCCGCCTGAGCTGATGTTCCCGTTGGCGGCGCCGAGCCTGGTGGGCGCACTGGCCGCCGCTGTCCTGCTGGTCGTGGTGCTGCTCGCGCTGCCCGAGCCGGGGCGCGGGGCGCCTGGCGGCGCGTTGACTGGGCCGGGGCGCGGGGCGCCTGGCGGCGCGCTGAGCGAGCCCGCGCGTGCCCCCGGATCGCTCGGGAGCGTGCTGCGCGACGTGCCCGCCAGGGTCGCCTCCGGTGTGCGGCTGGCGGTCGGCGGCCCCGTCCTGCGTCGTCTGATGCTCGCGGCCGGGAGCTCCGGCGTGATGCTGATGTCCATCGAGCTGCTCACCCCGGGCCGCCTGGCCGAGCTGGCCGGCACTGCGGAGCAGGGAAGCATGGCGTACGCCGTGGTCGCCGCGCTCGGGTTCGCGGGCAGCGCCACGGGCAGCGCACTCGCGCCCCGCGTGGCACGGCTGGCCGGCGGCTCGGCCAAGGGCGCGATCGCGGGTGTCGTCCTGGCCGCACTATCGGTCGGCGCACTGGCCGCGACGGCCGGGCTGGGCGGCGCCGCTGGGCTGCTGACGGCCGGGGCGGCCTACGTCGCGCTGTTCGTCGGGCACTCCGTGGCCGGACTGCTGTGCCTGGAGATGACGCACAACGCGGTCACCGCCGCCGAGCGCACCACCGTGTCCTCGACGGCCTCGCTGGCCCTGCAGTCCGGCGGGATCCTGGGCAACCTGACGCTCGCCGCCCTGGCCACGCAGGCGGGCGTGGCCGCCTCCTGGGCCGTAGCCGCGACCGTGATGCTGGCCTCGGCCCTGCTGTTCGTACGTATGCCGGCGCCTATAGGCTCCAGTCCAGCTCCGGTCCTACCGGCACGATCCGGCTCGGGTTGATGTTGGTCTGGGTGATGTAGTAATGACGCTTGATCTGGTCGAAGTCGGTGGTCTCGCGGAAGGCCGGGATGGCGTAGAGCCTGCGCGCGTACGCCCACAGCGCCGGATAGTCGATCAGCCGCCGGACCGAGCACTTGAAGTGCGCGTAGTAGACGCTGTCGAACCTGGCCAGCGTCGTGTAGAGGCGCACGTCACTGTCGGTGAGGGTGTCGAAGAGGTAGTCCGACTCCGCCAGGCGCACCTCGAGGAAGTCGAGCGTGGTGAAGACCCGCGACACCGCCTCCTCGTACGCCTGCTGGTCACGGGCGAAGCCCGCCTCGTACACCGCGTTGTTGAGGCCGTGGTAGAGGCGGTCGTTCATGATGTCGATGTCGGGACGCAGGCGCTCGGGATAGAGGTTGGGGACGGTGCCCCATGACGTCTCCAGATCGAGGGTGATCTGCGGGAAGTCGTTGGTGACGATGCGCTTGTCCCGGGTGTCCCAGACGCAGGGGACGGTGTAGCGGCCCGTGTAGCCGGGGTCGGTCGCGTGATAGAGCTCCGACAGATACTCCGGGTCGCCATCGGGGATGCGCCAGCCCTTCTCGTCCCTGATGGGGTCGACGATCGTGACGTCCAGCAGGTCCTCCAGGCCCAGCAGTTTCCGTACGATCAGCACGCGCTGCGCCCACGGGCAGGCGTAGGAGGCGTAGACCCGGTACCGGCCGGGTTCGGGAGGGCCGATCCGTTCCGTGAAGCGGTTCGGCTGCCGGACGAAGCGGCCATCGCCTGAGATCTCGCGGCTCAGCTTCATGGCTCCCAGTAGAACACGATTCGGATCCAGAACTATATTCGGGTATGTGTCGAAATTCGTGGTGACCCCTGCCAGCATGGCGCAGCGGGAAGCGTGGACCGGCGGGACGATCCCGGACGTCGAGCAAGTACGCCCGGGACTGTGGTCCATCCCGGTGCCGATCCCGGTCAACCCGCTGCGGTACGTGCTGGTCTACGCCCTGGAGCTGCCCGGCGGCGTGGCCGTCATCGACGCCGGGTGGAACACCGACGAGGCCTACGAGGCGCTCGTCGCCGGCCTGGGCGTGGCCGGGTACACGATCACCGACGTCCAGGCCGTGCTCGTCACCCACATCCACCCCGACCACTACGGCCTGGCCGGGCGCGTCCGCGAGGCGTCGGGCGCCTGGATCGGCCTGCACCCGGCCGACGCGCGCCTGGTCCGCGAGCGTTACGACGACGCGGCCATCGACTCCCTGGTCCAGCGCGAGCGGGCGCTGCTGGCCCGCTGCGGGGTGCCGCCGCTGACGCTGGACGAGCTGGCCGGCGCGTCGATGATGATCAGGCACATGGTCTCCATGGCTGCGCCCGACCGGCTGGTGGAGGACGGCGACGAGCTCGGCCTGCCCGGTTGGGACCTGCGGGCGGTCTGGACGCCCGGCCACTCGCCGGGGCATCTGTGCTTCGTCTCGCCCGAGCGCAGGCTGCTGTTCTCCGGCGACCACGTGCTGGCCAAGATCACGCCGATCGTGGCCGTGCACCCGCAGTCCGGGCCCAACCCGCTGGCCGACTACCTCGACGCGCTGGCGGCCGTGCGCAAGCTGGACGTCGATGAGGTGCTGCCCGCGCATGAGTACCGGTTCCTGGAACTGGCCGAGCGGGTGGACCACGTGCTGGCGCACCACGACGGGCGGCTGGCCGAGATCGAGCGGGTCGTCGCCGGCGGCGACGGCGTGACATGCTGGGACGTGGCGACCC
Source organism: Nonomuraea turcica (assembly GCF_030718205.1). GTDB lineage: Bacteria > Actinomycetota > Actinomycetes > Streptosporangiales > Streptosporangiaceae > Nonomuraea. The sequence goes on along the minus strand of NZ_JAUZQF010000004.1, from coordinate 496,216 downwards.
GGCTGAGCTGGTCGCGGCCGTGGGAGACGATCCCGCCGTTCATGCGGCGCGCGGCCAACAACGAGACCCTCGCCCACCTGGTCTGGCTGGCGGCCAAGGGGCGCGTGGTGCGGGTCCCCGGCGATCCGGAACGGTGGCGCCCCGCTGATCGGTAGGCCCGAGCCGAGTTATGGTACTCGTACTAGAACGTTGTTCTCCTGCGCTGGAGGTTCGATGCTTCGGTTCGATGACAGAGTCGCGATCGTCACGGGGGCCGGGCACGGCCTCGGCAGGGCGCACGCGCTCCTGCTGGCCGAGCGGGGCGCCAAGGTCGTGGTCAACGACCTCGGGGGCGCGCTCGACGGCACGGGCGCCTCGACCGGGCCCGCCGCCGAGGTGGTGGCGCTCATCACGAAGAACGGCGGGCAGGCCGTCGCCAACGCCGACAACGTCGCCACGCCGGACGGCGCCAGGGCCGTCGTGCAGGCCGCGGTGGACGCGTTCGGCACGGTCGACATCGTCGTCAACAACGCGGGGATTCTGCGGGACAAGTCGTTCGGGAAGATGACGGTCGAGGAGTTCGACGCCGTCATGGCGGTGCACGTGCGCGGGTCCTACCTGGTCAGCCAGGCCGCCTATCCGATCATGAAGGCGGCCGGCTACGGGCGCCTGGTCAACACGTCGAGCCCGGCCGGGCTGTTCGGCAACTTCGGTCAGGCCAACTACTCCACGGCCAAGATGGGACTGGTCGGGCTGACCAAGACGCTCGGGATCGAGGGTGCGCGCAACGGCATCAAGGCCAACGCCATCGCGCCCGTGGCCTGGACCAGGATGACCGAGTCGCTGCTGCCGGCCGAGTTCGAGGCCAAGTTCACGCCGGAACGGGTGAGCGCGCTGGTGGCATACCTGGTGCACGAGTCGTGCGAGGTCAGCGGCGAGGTGTTCACCGTCGGCGGAGGCCGGGTGGCGCGGGTGTTCGTGGCCGAGGGGCCGGGGTGGAAGGACGACGACATCACGCCGGAGTCGGTCGCGGGCAACTGGGAGTCGATCATGGCCGAGCAGCCGTACGTGCTGACGGCCGGAGACTCGATGAAGGCGATGATCTGACGCCCTATGCCGTCGTGGTACGGCCCGGTTGTCGTGCGGGCGCCGGTTCTCGTTGCAGGCGGGGGCCGGCGTTCGCGTGTGGGGCAGATCCCGAAATATCCCGGCTGATCGGCCTTTGTTCGATCTGTGGCAGAAGTTGGCGGAGTTTGGTCGATCCTCACTCTTGAATTGCCGCATCTGTGATCATATTGTCGCGACATGACCCCTCTGCCGGGCTCCGCCGGAGATGTGCTGACACTGATCAGCGCCGGTTCGGCGACGACCCGTTCCGATCTTGCGAGGCTCACCGGTCTGGCCAGGTCCACGATCTCCCAGCGCGTGGACGCGCTGATCGAGCGAGGCCTGGTGGAGGAGACCGAGAGCGGCGAGTCCACCGGTGGCCGGCCGCCGCGGCAGTTGCGCCTGCACACCGAGGACCACGCGTTCGCGGGCGTCGACCTGGGCGCCACCCACTGCCGGGTGGCGCTGATGGACATCTCCGGCAATGTGCTCGCCGAGTGCGAGGATTCGCTGCTGATCGACGAGGGCCCCGAGAAAGTGCTCGCGCACGTGGACCAGCGGCTCGACCGGCTGCTCGGCCAGGCCGGGCGGCCGCGGGCGGTGTTGCGCGCGGTCGGGATAGGGGTGCCCGGGCCGGTGGAGTTCGCCACCGGGCGGCCGAACAATCCGCCGATCATGCCGGGCTGGAACGACTACCCCGTCCCTGATTACTTCGACGGCGTGAACGTGCTGGTCGACAACGACGTCAACGTGATGGCGCTGGGCGAGCACCGCAACGCCTTCGCCGGCATCAACCACCTGCTGTTCGTCAAGGTCGGCACCGGCATCGGCTGCGGCATCGTGGCCGACGGCAAGTTGCACAGGGGCGCCCAGGGCTCGGCCGGCGACATCGGGCACATCAGGGTCAGCGGCCACGAGGACGCCGGCTGCCGGTGCGGCAACAGCGCGTGCCTGGAGGCCGTGGCCGGCGGCGCCGCGATCGCCCGGCGGCTGACCGAGCTGGGCCTCCCGGCCGAGACCGGCGCCGACGTCGTGGCGCTCGTGCAGTCGGGCAACACGCAGGCGCTGCGCCTGGTCAGGGAGGCGGGCCGGCTCATCGGCGAGGTGCTGGCCAGCCTGGTCAACTTCTTCAACCCCGAGGTCATCGTCATCGGCGGCGCCCTGTCGCGGGTGCACGAGCATTTGCTGGCCGGCATCAGGGAGACGGTCTATCGCAGGTCGCTCCCGCTGGCCACGCACCATCTGTCGATCACGCCGAGCCGTACGGGGATCAACGCGGCCGCGCTCGGGGCGGGGCTGCTCGCCATCGAGCACTACCTGTCACCGGACAACATCAACCGGATCGTCAACGCCTAGAGGAGTGGGACGTCCGATGCTGGTCATGAAGGGCATCGTCAAACAGTTCCCCGGCGTGCGCGCGCTGGACGGCGTCGATCTCGACGTGCGAGCGGGCGAGGTGCACTGCCTGCTCGGCCAGAACGGCGCCGGCAAGTCCACCCTGATCAAGGTCCTGGCCGGCGTGCACCAGCCGGACAAGGGCACCATCGTCTTCAACGGCGACCAGGTGCGGCCGAGCAGCCCCATCGACGCCATCAAGCTCGGCTTCGCCACCATCTACCAGGAGCTGGACCTGGTCGACGGGCTCAGCGTGGCCGAGAACATCTTCCTCGGCCACGAACACGGCCGCTTCGGCTTCGTCAACCGGCCGGCGGCCAGGAAGGCCGCCCGTGAGGTGCTGGAACGGCTCGGCCACCCGGAGATCCGGCCGTCGACCGAGGTCGGGCGGTTATCACCGGCGGCCAAACAGGTCGTCTCGATGGCCAGGGCGCTCTCCCACGACGCCCGCCTGATCATCATGGACGAGCCGTCCGCCGCTCTCGCCCACGACGAGGTCGCGAACCTCTTCCGCATCATCCGCGAGCTCACCGCCCAAGGCGTGGCCGTGGTCTACATCTCGCACCGCCTGGAGGAGATCCGCGAGATCGGCGACCGGGTCACCGTGCTGAAGGACGGCCGCACGGTGGCCGTCGGCCTGCCGGCCCGCGATACCCCCACCACCCAGATCGTCTCCCTCATGACCGGCAGGAACGTCGAATACGTCTTCCCGCCCCGCGGTGGCCGCACGCTGGGGGAGGAGGTGCTCCGGGTCGAGGGCCTGACCGCGCCGGGCGTCTTCCGCGATGTGTCGTTCTCCGTACGGGCGGGCGAGATCGTCGGGCTGGCCGGCCTGGTCGGCTCGGGTCGCTCGGAGATCCTGGAGGCGGTGTACGGGGCCCGCCCGGCCGCCGGCCGCGTCCTGCTCGAAGGGCGGCCGGTGCGCCGCGGCGTCGTCGGCACCGTCCGGCACGGCATGGGCCTGGCCCCCGAGGAACGCAAGGCCCAGGCTCTGATCCTCGACCAGAGTGTTACCGCCAACATCACGCTGGGCACCCTGCCGGGGTTCGCGAAGTTCGGCTGGATCGATCGCAAACGCGAGCGGAGCGAGGCCAAGCGGCTGTCGGACATGCTGGACATCCGGCCACCCGACCCCGAACGCCCGATCAGGAACCTGTCGGGCGGCAACCAGCAGAAGGCGGTGCTCGCCCGCTGGCTGCTCGGCGGCCGCAAGCTGCTCCTGCTTGACGAGCCCACCAGAGGCGTGGACGTGGGCGCCAGGGCCGAGCTGTACGCGGTCATCCACGACCTGGCCGAGCGGGGCATTGGCGTGCTGCTGGTCTCCAGCGAGGTGCCGGAGGTGCTGGGCCTGGCCGACCGGGTGCTGGTGCTGCGCGAGGGGACGGTGATCCACCAGGGTGACGCGGCGGACCTGGACGAGCATCGCGTACTCGACATGATCATGAATGGGAGGGCGGCCTGATGAGCGAGCCCACAACGAAGGGGCCTGTCGCCGGATCGGCCGTGGCTTCGGTGAGCCGCTTCGGTCTCGGTGAGATGCGACATCTCGGCCTGCTGGCGGCGCTGGCGATCCTGGTGGTGGTCGGCCTGGTCACCAGGCCGGACAACTTCGCCACCGCGTCCAACCTGGTCAGCATCCTGTCGCTGGCCGCCACGATCGGCGTGATCACGGTCGGGGCCACGTTCGTGATCATCGGTGGTGGCATCGACCTGTCGGTGGGCGCGGTCATGGCGCTCGCCTCGGTCTGGGCCACCACCTTGGCCACGCAGTCGTACGGGCCCTGGGTCATGGCCATGTGCGCGATCCTCGTCGGCACCGGCGCGGGGCTGGTCAACGGGTTGCTGATCTCGTACGGGCGATTGGTGCCGTTCATCGCCACGCTCGCCATGCTGGTGGCCGCCCGAGGGCTGGCGCAGCGCATGTCCGACCGCAAGACGCAGCTCATCCAGCCGGAGAACTCCGCCCTCGTGGACCTGTCCACCCAGCGGTTGCTCGGCGTCCCGCTGCTGGTCTACATCTTCGCTCTGGTCGTGGTGCTGGGGTGGATCATGCTCAACCGCACGACGTTCGGGCGGCGGACGTACGCGGTCGGCGGCAACCCCGAGGCGGCCCGGCTGGCCGGCATCGACGTCCGCAGGCACACGATGCTGCTCTACGCCCTGTCCGGGCTGTGCTGTGGCATCGCCGCCATTCTGATCATGGCGAGGACCACGACAGGCTCGTCCACCCACGGCGACCTGTACGAACTCGACGCCATCGCCGCCGTGATCATCGGTGGCACGTTGCTCACCGGGGGGCGGGGGACGATCGTGGGCTCGATCCTGGGCCTGCTGATCTTCACCCTCATCACCAACCTGTTCATCCTCAACGGCCTCAACACCAGCGACCAGCTGATCGCCAAGGGCCTGATCATCGTCATCGCCGTCCTTCTCCAGCGGCGGAACTTGAAGGAGAGAGCACCATGAGTGAGAACGTCGCGCGCAGGGGATTCCTCGTCGGCGGGGCCGTGCTCCTGGCGGCCGGCTGCACCAGCAACGAGCCCGCGGCCGGGCCCACCACCGCGGCCCCCGCCCCGGCCCCCGCGGCCAGCGGCAACGACCAGCCGGGGACGAAGGTCACCATCGGCTTCTCCGCGCCGGCCGCCGACCACGGATGGATCGCGGCGATCGCGAAGAACGCCGAGGCCACCGCGAAGCAGTATTCCGACATCGACTTCAAGCCCGTCGAGCCCACCAACGACATCAACCAGCAGATCTCGGCCGTCGAGTCGTTGATCGCGGCGAAGGTCAACGCGCTGGTGATCCTGCCGAACGACGGTCAGCAGCTGAACCAGGTCGCGCTGCAGGCCACGGAGGCGGGCATTCCGGTGATCAACCTCGACCGGATTTTCCCCGACAAATTGGCATATCGGACCTGGGTCGGCGGCGACAACTACGGCATGGGCGTCGCGGCCGGGCACTTCATCGGCAAGCAGCTCAAGGACAAGGGCGTGGCGAACCCCGTGATCGTCGAGATCCAGGGCATCGCCACCCTGCCGCTGACACAGGACCGCACCAAGGGCTTCGCCGACGCGCTGAAGACGTACGGGTTCAGCGTCACGGCCAAGCAGGACGCCAAGTTCACGGTCGAGACCGGCAACCAGGTGGCCACGTCGCTGCTCCAGGCGCACAAGAAGATCGACGCGCTCTGGAACCACGACGACGACCAGGGCGTCGGCGTGCTCGCCGCGATCAGGGAGGCCAGCCGCGACGAGTTCATCATGGTCGGCGGGGCGGGCTCGCTCAACGCGATGAAGGAGATCCAGTCGGGCACGTCGGTGCTGCAGGCCACCGTCACCTACAGCCCGACCATGGCCTCCTCGGCGATCAAACTGGCCCGCTTGATCGCGCAGGGGAAGGGCATGAGTGATCTGGTGGAAAACCAGGTGCCACAGTCCATCACGCTCGCATCGGAGACCATCACCAAGGATAACGTCGAGAAGTACCTGGCACTTGGCTTCGAATCCTGATCGGGGGTTGCATGTCACACAAGACCACCATCGGCGTGGGAATGGTCGGCTACGCGTTCATGGGCCGCGTCCACTCACAGGCCTGGCGCAGCGTGGGGGCCTTCTTCGACCTGCCGCTCGCGCCGCGCATGGCGGCGCTGGCCGGCAGGTCGAAGGAACGCACCGAGGCGGCCGCCGCGCAGCTCGGCTGGGACGCCGTAGAGACGGACTGGAGAGAGCTGATCAAGCGCGACGACGTGCAGATCGTCGACATCTGCACGCCCGGCGACTCGCACGCCGAGATCGCCATCGCCGCGCTGGCCGCCGGCAAGCACGTAATCTGCGAGAAGCCGCTGGCCAACACCGTCGACGAGGCCGAGGCCATGGTGCGCGCCGCCGCCGCGGCGCCGGCTTCGGTCAAGAGCATGGTGGCCTTCAACTACCGGCGGGTGCCCGCGGTCGCGCTCGCCCGCCGGTTCGTGGAGGAGGGCCGGCTCGGCGAGATCAGGCACGTGCGGGCGCAATACCTGCAGGACTGGATCGTCGATCCGGAGTTCCCGCTGGTGTGGCGGCTGCAGAAGGACAAGGCCGGGGCCGGGGCGCTCGGCGACATCGGCTCGCACATCGTGGACGCGGCCGAGTTCATCAGCGGGCAGCACATCGTGGGTGTGTCCGGGCTGATGGAGACCTTCATCAAGGAACGTCCGCTGGCGGGCGAGTCGGCCGGGCTGGGCGCCTCCCGTACGGACGCGACGGGGGAGGTCACCGTCGATGACGCCGCGTTGTTCTTCGGCCGGATGTCGGGCGGGGCGCTGGCCTCGTTCGAGGCCACGCGGTTCGCCACCGGCCGCAAGAACGCCATGCGCATCGAGATCAACGGTCAGCTCGGCAGCCTGGCGTTCGACTTCGAGGCCATGAACGAGCTGTGGTTCAGCTCCGGTGGCGGCGGCTTCGAGCGGATCCTGGTCACCGAGCCCGATCACCCCTACGTGGGCGCCTGGTGGCCGCCCGGGCATGGGCTCGGCTACGAGCACACCTTCACCCACGAGATCAAGGACTTCCTGGAGGCGATCGCCACCGGAGCCGACCCGTCGCCGTCGTTCGCGGACGGTCTCCGGGTGCAGCGGGTCCTGGAGGCGGTAGAGCGGAGCGCGGCTGACGGCAGCCGCTACACGAACGTGGAGGATTGACTCATGCGACCAGTCACACTGTTCACCGGACAGTGGGCCGACCTGCCGTTCGAGGAGGTCTGCCGGCTGGCGGCTGAATGGGGCTACGACGGGCTCGAGATCGCCTGCTCCGGCGACCACTTCGACGTGGGCCAGGCCATGGCGGACCCGTCGTACGTGGAGCAGAAGCACGCCCAGCTCGACAAGCACGGCCTCAAGGTGTGGACGATCTCCAACCACCTGGTCGGCCAGGCCGTCTGCGACCACCCCATCGACGAGCGGCACAAGGGCATCCTGCCCGCCCGCATCTGGGGCGACGGCGAGCCCGAGGGCGTGCGGCAGCGTGCCGCCGAGGAGATGAAGAACACCGCCAGGGCCGCGTCACTGCTGGGCGTGGACACGGTCGTGGGCTTCACCGGCTCGTCCATCTGGCACACGGTCGCCATGTTCCCGCCCGTGCCCGCCTCGGCGATCGACGCGGGCTACCAGGACTTCGCCGACCGGTGGAACCCGATCCTCGACGTCTTCGACGAGGTCGGCGTACGTTTCGCGCACGAGGTCCACCCGAGCGAGATCGCCTACGACTACCACACGACCGTGCGCACCTTGGAGGCCATCGACCACCGGCTGGCGTTCGGGCTCAACTGGGACCCCTCGCACATGGTCTGGCAGGACCTGGACCCGGTGGGCTTCATCCTGGACTTCAAGGACCGCATCTACCACGTGGACTGCAAGGACACGCGCATGCGCGTCGGCGACGGCCGCCGCGGCCGCCTGTCCTCCCACCTGCCGTGGGCCGACATGCGCCGCGGCTGGGACTTCGTCTCGACCGGACGCGGCGACGTGCCGTGGGAGGACTGCTTCCGCGCCCTCAACTCGATCGGGTACGAAGGCCCGATCTCGATCGAGTGGGAGGACGCGGGCATGGACCGGCTGGACGGGGCGAAGGAGGCGCTGGGCTACATTCGCAAGCTCAACTCCATCACCCCGCCCACCACGGCCTTCGACGCTGCCTTCTCCACGACGTAGAGAGCCGCAAAGGAAGGCGCCGGAACGCTCGCCGTTCCGGCGCCTTTCCTTGGAAGGTACGTCTCAGTCCATGAGGACGATCTGGCGCAGGACCTCCCCGGCGCGCAGGGCCGCCACCGCGTCGTTCAGGTCGGCGAGGCGGATGCGGGCGCTGATCATCGACTCGAGGTCCAGCTGGCCGGCCTTGTGGAGCTTGGCGAAGTACGGGAAGTCGTGCCGCACGTCCGCCTCGCCGTACAGGCTGGACAGCAGGTTCTTGCCCTCGAACAGCAGGCTGAACGCCGAGATCGACACCATGTCGTCCATCGCGCCCGCGCCGACCACGATGACGTCGCCGCCCTGCCGGGTGATCTGCCACGCGCTCTGGATGGTGGCCGACTTGCCGACCACCTCGAAGCCGTAGTCGAAGCCCGAGCCGCCGGTGAGCTCGTTGAGCGCGTCAGGCACCTGCTCGGGCGTGACCGCGTGCGTCGCCCCGACCTTCTTGGCCAGCCCGTGCTTGGACTCCAGCGGGTCCACCGCGAGGATCACCCTGGCGCCGGAGACGCGGGCGCCCTGGATGACCGACAGGCCCACGCCGCCGCACCCGATCACCGCGGCCGTGGACCCCGGGCGTACCTTCGCGGTGTTGAGCGCGGCGCCCACGCCGGTCGTGATGCCGCAGCCGATCAGGGCCGCCGCCTCCCACGACACGTCCGGGTCGATCTTGATCGCGCCCTGCCAGGGAACGACGATCTCCTCGGCCCACGTGCCGCAGCCCGCCATCCCGAACGCCGTCGCCCCGTCGCCGCCGAAGCGGAAGTTGCCCTTGGTGAAGCCCTCGATCACGTACTTCATGCACAGGTAGGGCTGGCCGCCCAGGCACAGGTCGCACTCCTGGCAGGCCGGCCGCCAGTTGATCACCACGTGGTCGCCGGGCTGCAGGGAGGTGACGTGCTCGCCCACTTCGACCACCTCGCCCGACCCCTCGTGGCCGGGGACGAGCGGCACGGGTTGCGGCAGCACGCCCGACATGGCCGACAGGTCCGAGTGGCAGACGCCTGTGGCCTTGATCCGCACGCGGACGTCCGTCGGGCCCACCGGGGCCAGCGTGACGTCGTCGCGGATCTCGAGCTTGTCGTTGCCTACGGCGTGCAGGATCGCGGCGCGCATGGGGGGTTCCTCCTCCGGCTCGAAGGCTGGGTCCTCGAGGGGGTCCTCGAGGGGCTATTCCTCGATGGACAGAGCGGCTTTGGGGCAGGACCTGACCGCGTGGCGGACGCGGTCCTGCAACTCAGGGGGTGGTTCTGGAAGAAGGATGTGCAGCTGGTCGTCGTCGTCCACGTCGAACACCTCCGGCGCGAGCCCCATGCACACGGCGTTGGCCTCGCAGACCAGCTCGTCGACCTTGACCTTCATGTCAGCCTCCTGTGGTCCCATGAGACCACTTTGGTGCGCTCGACGACGTACGCAACCCGCTTGCGCCCGGTCTGCTCCACATACGGGCTCAGCAGCTCGTCCGGCACCCCAGGAGTCATCCTGCGGGCGACCATCATCCCGATGGCCATGACGCCGTCCCGGTCGGCGATCGGCTCGGCCTTGCCGTATACCAGGACGCCGCGCAGTTGGTCGTAGTCGTCACCGGTCTCGATCAAGCAGCTTACCCGCGGGTCGCGGGCCAGGTTGCGGGCCTTCTGCGCCTTCGCGTATGTCCAGAAAGCGATCCGGCCGGCGTCGAGGCCGTAGAACATGGTGACCAGGTGCGGTGTGCCATCCGGGTTGATGGTGGCCAGTTGCAGCTTGCGTGAGCTCTCCAGGAAGGCGGCGAGGTCGTCGTCCGACATCGCGATGCGAGCGCGCTGGTTCACGTGCCAAGTAGAACAGGTTCCAGAAGTTGGCTGCAAGAGTTCCCCGGAATGTTGTTCGGTTCGGCTAGGGTTCCGTCGTATGACGATGCCGTCAGCGCTGCTTTACGCAGCGAAGCATGCCAAGGGGTTCATGCCGGACAACGAGGGGCTGGCGCTGTTCGCGGCAGCCTGCCAGTACGGCAAGCTCGGGCCCATCTGCGAGATCGGCACCTACTGCGGCAAGTCCGCGATCTACCTCGGCGCGGCCGCCAGGGAGGCGCGCTCCGTGGTGGTCACCGTGGACCACCACCGTGGCTCCGAGGAGATCCAGCCGGGGTGGGCGCACCACGATCCGACGCTGATGGACATCCGGTTCGGGAAGATGGACTCGCTGCCGACCTTCCGCGCCACGATCGCCGCGGCGGGTCTCGAGGACGAGGTGATCGCCGTCGTCGGCAGGTCGGAACGGGTGGCCGGGCTGTGGAACACGCCGCTGGGCATGCTGTTCATCGACGGCGGGCACTCCGAGGAGCCGGTCACCCGCGACTACGAGGGCTGGGCGCCGCACATCATGCCGGGTGGGGCGCTGATCTTCCACGATGTCTACCCCGACCCGGCCGGCGGCGGTCAGGCGCCTTACCGGGTCTATCGGCGGGCGCTGGAGTCCGGGGCGTTCGGTGAGGTGTCGGCGGAGGGCTCGCTCCGCGTGCTGGAACGCGTCGGTCCCGGCATCTAGCCGACCTACCGGCGGACCCCTGTATTCCGCCGTTCCCGGGACTGGCCTTGCGCTCCTTCGCTGCCCTCCGCACTTCGGCGGAGGTCCTTTGAGAGGAGAGCCGAGGTCGGCGGAGGTCCCGTGGGTGGCCGGAGTGCCGGCGGAGGCCCCTCGAGTGGCCGGAGTGCCGACGGAGGTTCCTTGGGTGGCCGGAGTGCCGACGAGGGCCCTTGGGTGGGCGGAGTGCCGGCGGAGGTCACTTTGGGAGGGGCACAGGGCCGGCGGTCGTCTGGACGGTGTGGCGGCGGGTCCAGGAGTGCCGGGTCTGGGACTGCCAGCGGCGGAAGTCCTCGTGCGTACGGGCCTGGTGCCCGAGCGCGATGAGCGCCCGGTCGGTCCACGCGGCCGCCTCCTCCGGCGCGGCCCCCGCCAGGATCGACGCGGCCTGCGCCGTGTGATCCGGCACCATCCCCGACCGCAGCCGGGCGGCCACGGCGAACGCGCACCCCTGCGCCAGATGGGCGCGGAACCCGTCGGCCCCGGCGTGCTCGGTCAGCCACCACAGCTCGTCGGCCTCGGCGCCGCCCGTGTACGCGGCCGCGAACCCGACCCCGCTCCACAGATCGGCCCGCCGCACCGCGGGAAAGCCTCCGATCCTGGCCGCGACGTCGTCGGGCGAGCCGCAGTCGTGGTACCAGAGCAGCCGCCCGAGTCCCTGGTCGAACACGGCGCAGTGGGCTCGGCTGAACAGGTCGGGCATGGTCCGCTCGCCGATCATGCGATCGGCCCTGGCCAAACTCCACTGGAAGCCGAACCCGTCCACCGCCAACCACCGCAGCAGCGGATGGGCCTGCCGGGCGCCCCGCATGGGACGCAGGCGCACCATGGCGTACCCGCGGCCGGCGCCGAGGTGGGCGGCGTGCCGGTGGTGCTGGGCGGGGCCGGCTAGTAGCTCGTGAAGGCGCCGGCCCCGGGTCAAGGTGAGCAGGTCGAGGACGGTGCAGGCGGCCGCCGCCCCTTCGTAGCCGAAGGGCCGCTGCTCAGCCGGGATCTCCTCGACCTTCTCTACTTCTTTCGACATCATCGCGTTAAAACCGAAAACGAAGGATTTTTCGGCTTTCGCGAAGACCGTCCGACAAGCTCCGTGTCTGATCCGGAACCTGCGCCGGCTCAGATCGCACTCCAGCGGATCCTTGATCAGGAACCTCCGCAGCCCCGTCGCCGCGGTCAGCGTCGGCTCGGTCCCCGCCTGGTCCAAGAACGATGTTGTGCCCGTGTCGCCCACGCTTCCCCCGAAGACGCATCGTACGGCCACTACGAAGCTAGTGACCCCATTGCGCCCGTCATCGGCGACGCACCGGATTTCCCCGGCAAAGAACCGGCAAAAGGCCTTGCGGCGCCGGTCAGTGGACCTGCGGGGGCAGCAGCGGGGCCGAACAGCCGCACACGTCGGGGTCGAACACCGACGTTCCCGCGATGTCGCGGAACAACCCGGCTCCGGGGGACGACTCCAGCAACGCGTCCGCCGCCAGGACCACGGCCGCGGCCGTGTAGCCGGAGCGCTCGTACGGGAAGTGCTTGCGGTTGGCGAACTGCCACCCCGTCCAGTACGAGCCGTCCTCGTGCCGCAGATGTTGCACGTCGGCGAACAGCCGGACCGCCCGCTCCCGATCCCCGAGCGCGTCCAGCGCCAGCACCAGCTCGCACGTCTCGGCCCCGGTCACCCACGGCTGGTCGGACACGCACCTGATGCCGAGCCCCGGCACCACGAACGTCGCCCACTCCCGCTCCAGCAGCTCGTACGCCTGCTGCCCGCGTACCGCGCCGCCGAGCACCGGGTAATACCAGTCCATCGAGAAACGACTCTTGTCGGCGAACGCCTCGGGATGCGCCGTCAGCACGTGCGCCAGCCGGTCGGCGGCCAGCTCCCAGTGCGGCTGCGGGTCGCCCAGGTGGTCGGCCAGCCGCACGCCGCACCGCAGCCCCTGGTGGATCGAGGAGCACCCGGTGAGCAGGGCGTAGGCGGCATCTCTGCCCTGAGCGTCCCGCTCCCAGACGATCTCGCCCCGCTCGGTCTGGAGCCCGGCGACGTAGTCGAGCGCGGCCTTGACCATGGGCCAGCTGTCCTCGGTGAAGCCCTGGTCGCCTGTGACGAGATGGTGGTGCCAGAGGCCGACGGCGATGTAGGCGGCGTGGTTGCTCTCCCCGCCCAGCTCGGCCGGGACGCCGTCGACCAGCTTCATCGGCCAGGAGCCGTCGGCGCGCTGGTGACGGGCCAGGTACGCGTACCCGCGCCGGACCGGCTCGTCGAGGCCCGCGACGGACATCGCCATCAGGCACTCGATGTGGTTCCACGCGTCGACGTGCCCCTCCGGCCACGGGACGCCGCCGTCCTCCTGCTGCATCGCCGCGATGCTCTCGGCCGTCCGCACGACCTCGGCGTGGGAGATCATGGCTTCCGGACGTACAGGACCACGCTCTTGCCGATGATCGGATTGAGCACGGCCTCGGCGATCCTGGTCGCGGCGGGGCGCTTCATGATGTCCCAGACCAGCAGCTCGTGGTACGCCTTCGCGAGCGGATGGTCGTCGTTGTTGACGCCGACCGCGCACTTGATCCACCAGTAGGGGGCGTGCAGCCCGTGAGCGTGGTGGTGCGGGCCGATCTCGAAGCCGGTGGACTTCAGCTTGGCCGACAGCTCCGCCAGCGTGTAGATCCGCACGTGCCCGCCGGGGGCGGTGTGGTAGTCCTCGTCCAGCGCCCAGCAGATCCGCTCCGGCAGGAAGCTCGGGACGGTGATCGCGGCCGTGCCGCCGGGCTTGAGCACGCGGAAGATCTCCCGCATGGCCGTCATGTCGTCCGGGATGTGCTCCAGCACTTCGGCTGCGATGACCCGGTCGAAGGCGCCGTCCTCGAACGGCATGTCGAGCGCCGTGCCCTGGACGGTCTGGCCGGTGGCATCGGGCGGCACCTCGCCCGCCTTGTCCATCGCCGCGAACATGGCCGCCACGTTGTCCAGCTCCGACTGGTCCATGTCGAACGCGATCACGTCAGCCCCGCGGCGCAGCACCTCGAAGGCGTGCCGGCCGCCCCCGCAGCCCAGGTCCAGCACGCGCGTGCCGGGGCCGACGGGAAGCCGGGCGAAGTCGACAGTCAGCACTATTTCTCCTTGTGGGCCTGGATGGCCTCGCGGTACGCCTCGACGGTCTTCTTGGCCACGACGTGCCAGGTATAGCGCTCCATGACGCGGTCGTATCCCGCCTGGCCCACCCGCTCGCGCTCCTCAGGCGAGTCGTGCAGGCGGCGCAGCACCGCGGCCAGCTCCTCCGGGTCGCCCGGCGGCACCTGGACGGCCGCGTCGCCCACGACCTCGGGCAGCGCGCCCGTACGGCTGGCCACGAGCGGCGTGCCGCAGGCCATGTGCTCGACGGCGGGCAGGGAGAAGCCCTCGTACAGCGAGGGCACGACCGAGATCTCCGAGGTGGCGATCAGCTCGCCCAGCTCCTCGTCGGTGATGCCGTGCACGAACCGCACCCGGTCCTGCAGCGACAGCTCCTGCACGAGCTGCTCGGTGGGGCCGCCCGGGGTGGGCTTGCTGACCACGGTGAGATGCACGTCGCGCTCGGTGGCCAGCTTGGCCACGGCGCGCAGGAGCGTCGAGACGCCCTTCATGGGGGAATCGGCGCTGGCCACCGCCACGATCGAGCCCTTGCGCCTGGGCTTGCCGGGGCGCGGGTGGAAGTAGCGGGTGTCCACGCCGAGCGGGATCAGCCGCATGTTGGCCTGCGGGACGTTGAAGTCGCGGTGGATGTCGGCCAGGGACGACTCGCTGACGGTCAGGATCGGGCTGAGCCGGGGCGCGACGCGCGACTGCATCTTCACGAACCCGTACCAGCGGCGCATGGTCAGCCGCTTCGCGCCGGTGGCGGCCTCGAGCTCGATGCGCCGGTCCACGCTGATCGGGTGGTGGATGGTGCCGACCACAGGGAAGAGCTTCTGGATGCCGAGCAGGCCGTAGCCGAGGGTCTGGTTGTCCTGCACGACGTCGAAGTCGCCCACCCGCTTCTTCAGCTCGCGGTAGGCGCGCAGCGTGAACGTCAAGGGCTCGGGGAACCCGGCCGTCCACATCGTGCCGACCTCGAGCCAGTCGATCCAGTCGCGGTATTCGTGCAGCTTGGGCGTCCTGAACGGATCCTCGTCGCGGTAGAGGTCGAGGCTGGGCACCTCGCGCAGGATGACGCCCTCGTCCAGCTCGGGGTAGGGCTGGCCGGAGAACACCTCGACGTGGTGTCCGAGCGCGACCAGCTCGCGGCTCAAGTGGCGGAGATAGACACCCTGCCCACCACAGGTGGGCTTGCTGCGGTAGGACAGCAGCGCGATCCGTAGCCTTCGCTCCGGCACGGACACCCCTTTCACCGCTGATTAGATCATGAATGATGACCTTAGCCCGAGAAGGCTACCATTCGGTAGGTCGTCTGGAATTGTTCACAACGGCTTCCACAGGCCGTGCGAACTGCGACGTTACTGTAACCGAGCGTGGTTCGGTGGAACACGTTCTAGGGGGCTTGATGCTCTTTCCAGGCGCTTAGCTGTACATTCCCGTCACAAAGGGATGCGGTACCCGATCGTTGGAGGACCCTTGGCCAGGCGCGCTCTGATCACCGGCATCACCGGCCAGGATGGTTCCTACTTAGCGGAGCACCTGCTCGAGCAGGGGTATGAGGTCTGGGGGCTGGCCAGGGGGCAGGCGAACCCGCGGGTTTCGCGGATGCGCAAGCTGCTGTCCGACGTGCAAGTGGTGCGAGGTGATCTGCTGGACCAGGGGTCGCTGATCTCGGCTGTGGAACGGGTTCAGCCGGACGAGGTGTACAACCTGGGCGCGATTTCGTTCGTCCCCATGTCGTGGGAGCAGGCCGAGCTCACGGCCGAGGTGACCGGGATGGGCGTGCTGCGCATGCTCGAGGCGATCCGGGTGTGTTCGGGGGTGTCGCGGGGGGCTGCGGGCGGCCCGTACGGACAGATCCGCTTTTATCAGGCTTCATCCTCTGAGATGTTCGGCCAGGTCAGCGAGACCCCGCAGACCGAGCGCACCGCCTTCCACCCGCGTTCCCCGTACGGCGTGGCCAAGGCCTATGGGCATTTCCTCACCCAGAACTATCGCGAGTCGTACGGCATGTTCGCCGTGTCCGGGATCCTGTTCAACCACGAGTCGCCGCGCCGCGGCGCCGAGTTCGTGACCAGGAAGGTGTCGCTCGGGGTGGCCAGGATCAAGCTCGGTTTGGCTACGGAGCTGCGGCTGGGCAACCTGGAGGCACGGCGGGACTGGGGGTTCGCCGGGGACTATGTGAAGGCCATGCAGCTCATGCTCCGGGCCGGCACCCCTGAGGACTACGTGATCGGCACCGGGCGGATGAAGTCGGTCAGGGAGCTGGTGGAGGCGGCGTTCAGCGCGGCGGGGCTGGATTGGGAACGCTACGTGGTGACCGACCAGACGCTGCACCGGCCGGCGGAGGTGGACCTGCTGTGCGCGGATCCGAAGAAGGCGCGGTCGCAGCTGGGGTGGGAGCCGAAGGTGGCTTTTGATGAACTGGTCGCGATGATGGTCGAGGCTGACTTGAGGCTCCTGTCGGATGGCGGCGACCCCGATCAGGACAGTTCCTGGCCGTAAACCTCTGACAGCCCTTCACCGACTGAGCGCCGTTACGGTGCGCAAGGGGCACCTTGTTCCGTGGTCATGGCCTGACCGCCTGGCGGTAGGCGCCTGGGGTGAGGCCGAAGTATCGCGTGAACCAGCGGGTCAGGTGGCTTTGGTCGGCGAAGCCCGTCGCGTTGGCCGCTTCACTGATGGGCGTTCCAGTCGCGATGAGATCGCGAGCCCTTCTGAGGCGTAGCTGGCGCTGGTAGTCGCTGGGTGGAAGGCCGTACTCGGCCTGGAAGGCGCGGTAGACCGTGTAGCGGCTCGTGTCGGTGGACCGAGCCAGATCGTCGATGGACAGATCGTCCGTCATGCGGTCGTGGAGCAGCTGTCTGGCCTGTCGGGCGATGGCTGTCGACCGGCTGGGCTCGGCTGGGCCGGGAAGGGGCTTCGTTGCCGTCCGGTGGACGATGCGGGCGATCGTGGCCGTGAGCAGCTCGTCGCGGCGGAGGGCCGGGGCGCCCGGGTCCAGGAGGGCCACGTGGAGGGCGCGCAGGGTGGTCGCCAGGGCCGGGTCGGCGGCTACGGGCGCCGTGAAAAGGGGGAGTCCGGTGCGGTGGCCTGTCGCGTCCTGGAGGGCGTCGGCGACCAGGCCCGGGGCTATGTGGATCATCCGGTAGGTGAAGCCGAGGGCGTTGGCGGCGTGGCCGTCGTGGGGGTCGTCGGGGTTGAAGGCCATGACCATGCCCGCTGCGCTCGTGTGCGCCGAGCCCCGGCACGTGAACGACTGCGCCCCGGTCTCCGTCACGCCGAACGAGTAGGTCTCGTGGCTGTGACGATGGTAGACGTGCCGCTCGAAGTGGGCGTGCATGGCCTCGATCGGCCGATCCGGCGATCGCCAGTATCTGGACCAGTCATGCGGCATCCCTCCATTCTCTCGGAACGCCATTGACAAAGAGGATTTTTACGTAAAGGATTCTTTTTGCGATGAGAGATGTCCTGTACCTGGAAGAGATCGAGCAGGCCGAGGCGCTGCTCAAGCCGCAGCGCGTGGAGGTGCTGCGGCAGCTGGCCGAGCCGCGCACATGCTCGGAGGTCGCCGAG
This sequence comes from Nonomuraea turcica, assembly GCF_030718205.1. Lineage (GTDB taxonomy): Bacteria > Actinomycetota > Actinomycetes > Streptosporangiales > Streptosporangiaceae > Nonomuraea. Next base: position 478,769 of record NZ_JAUZQF010000004.1, on the reverse strand, counting down.
CGGCTCGGGCAGACGCCGCAGCGGGTCTACTACCACGTGAAACGGCTGGTCGAGGCGGGGTTGGTAGACCTGGTGTCCGAGCGCAAGGTGCGCGGGATCTCCGAGGGCATCTACCAGGCCGGCGCCCGCTCGTACTGGCTGTCGCCGCGCCTGGTCGGCCGGATCGGCGGGTTGCGCCAGGCGCAGGACGAGCTCAGCCTCGGCTACCTGCTGGACCTCATGGAGGAAGTGCAGGCCGACATCGCGGCGCTCGACAGGACCGCGCCCGAGCTGCCGTCCATCGGCCTGTCCGGGGAGATCCACGTGCGTCCGGAGAACCGTCAGGAGTTCCTGAGCGAGCTCCAGACAATGCTGCAGGACCTGTTCACGCGGTACGGCGGGGCCGAGGGCGACGCCTTCAAGCTCGCCGTCGCCTGCTATCCGAAGCAAGTCGACGACTCGTCAGAAGGAGACGACCATGACTGAGCCCATGATCGTGCACGCCCGCGTCCAGGCGCCGCTCAAGGAGGTGCGGCAGGCGCTCACCGATCCGGCCGCTATGCGGATCTGGCTCGCCGAGCACGCCGAGGTGGAGCTGCCCGACCGGTTCGGGTTCTGGGGGCGTACGACCCCTGAGGGGGATGCGCCGCACCAGAGGCTGCTGCACGCCGACGAGCGGACGGTGCGGTTCGCGTGGGTGCTGGACGGCGAGGAGACGACTTCCGAGTTCACGCTGGAAGAGGAGAGCGAGGGCGTCACCGTCGTGACGCTGTCGCAGACGCACTACGACTTCCAGGACGTGATCACGGGCAAGAGCATCCGGGGCGTGCTGCAGACGTACTGGTGCCAGGTCCTGGCCAACCTGGCCGAGCACTTCGAAGGGCGTGAGCTCACGCCCAAGGTGGACTTCACCACTACGGAGATGCGAGTCGACGTCACCATCGACGCCTCGCCGTCCGACGTATTCGCCTCGATCACGGACTCGGAGGCGGTGACGAAGTGGTTCGGGTTCCCGATCGAGATCGAGCCGTTCGTGGGCGGGCGGTTCGCGATGGGCGGACTCGCCAACGACCCGAGCCCGGCGAAGGTGCTGGAGCTCGAGCCCGGTCGCAAGTTCTCCCTCGACTGGGGCGGCCCCGGGGTCGGGACGTGGGAGCTGGAGGGGTCCGAGGGGAAGACGCGGCTGACGCTGGTGCAGAGCGGGTTCGACGCCCAGCGGCCGCCGTACGCGGCGTGGGGCGGCTTCCTGTCGGGCGTATCCGAGCTGCGGCGCTATCACGAGGTGCCGGACTGGCGGCCGGCCATCACGGCATAGTCGACTTTGCCCGCACGAGCGTTCAAGACTGGGCTGGGGCGGGGCGTGGAGACTTGCTGCCATGCGTTTCGACACCAAGATCGGCATCGTGGTCCGCGCGGATCTGGCCGCATGGCAGCAGCTCAACGTCACCGCCTTCCTGGCCAGTGCGGTCGCGGGCGGGGTGCCGGAAACCGTTGGGGGGCCGTACGAGGACGGGTCGGGCAACTCGTACCTGCCGATGTTCCGGCAGCCCGTGCTGGTTTACGTGGCGGGTCTGGAGGAGTTGCGGGTCGTGCGGGAGAAGGCGGTGGGGCGGGGGATGGATGTGGCCGTGTACATCGAGGAGATGTTCAAGACGGGGCACGACGCGGACAACCGGGCGGCTGTGCGGGCTGTGGAGGCCGATGAGCTGGGGTTGGTGGGGGTAGCCGTCCATGGGCCCAGAAACGGCGTTGACAAGGTCCTGAAAGGCCTCACCCTGCATCCCTGAGGCCGGGTGCCGTCACAACTGACGAGCCGCGTTGAGCATCAACCCAACAGCCGACGCGGACGTGTGGAGCGTCCGTCCCGCGGTGTTGACGTCACGCCGGCCGCTCAAGGCAGCCAAAGCGGCGTTGAAGCCACTGGCCAGAAAGGTGCAGCCCGATGGTTCGTGACTGAGCTCAGGCATAGAGATCCGCGATGCCCACGAGGTGGATATTTCCGGCCTGCAAGATCTAGGTGCGGGCGCACCGACGGGACCACTTGTCAGGCGTACCGACGGAGCCAGTCTGCACACAGAACCGTCCATCGGTGGACCTCAGGATCGCCCTCGCCCAGTCCGAAACCATGGCCGCCGTGCGGCAGGACATGCAGCTCGACAGGCACGCGGAGGCGAGCCAGCGTTTCCGTCAGGAGCAGGGAATGGCGGACGGGAATGACGAAGTCGTCCGCGGCATGGATGGCCAGCACGGGTGGGGTGTCCTCGGTGGCTATCAGTTCAATGGAGACGGCATCGCGCTGCGCGCGGGTGGGTTCAGGACCGAGCAGCGAGTCGCGCCGTGGCGAGCCTGGTCCGAAGCGGTCGATCGAGCCCCAGGACGAGGCGGGGTAGACCAGGACCGCGAAGTCCGGCCGTGCGTCGCGGGAGGTTTCCACAGCCGTGGCCACGTGCGCGGCGAGGTGTCCGCCCGCGGAGAAGCCGAGGACGCCGAGGCGTCTCGGGTCGATGCGGTGGTGCGCGGCATTGGCGCGCAGGTGGCGCAGCGCGGCGCGTGCGGTGTTGAGCGGGAGCGGGTGGAAATCGTCCGGGCCCACCGGATACTGGAGGACGAATGCGGCGTAGCCGAGGGAGTTGAGCCACTCGGCGACCGGTTTGCCTTCGTGCTCGGCGAGGTGGGTGTATCCCCCGCCGGGGAGGACGACGACGCCGGGAGCCGGGTCGGCGCTGGGACAGGGATATGGCGTCAGAAGTGGCGCGACGTCGAAGTCCATGATCGGGACAGTAAGGCACCAATGCCGCGGTGGTACAACCCTTTTCGTGCCCCTGTTCTGCCGATGAGCGCGCACGGCGGTACTTTGCAGGCATGGCGACACATTGGACGCTCGGTTCCCATGCGGCCGATCCGCATGGGATTGCTGCGTTCTGGGCGATCGCGCTCGGGTATGTGGCTGAGCCGGGGTACGACGACCCAGACGGAGCATCCATCGTCGATCCGGACGGCGTGGGCCCAGCCATCGGCTTTCTCCGGGTGCCTGAGGGCAAGACATCCAAGAACAGGATGCACATCGACATTCGCGTGGCAGGCGGGCCGCCATGGGACATGGCCGAGCGCGAGCAGCTCATCCGTGCGAAAGCAACCGAGCTGGTCACCGCCGGCGCCACGAATGTCCGCGAGGAGTTCTACGGTGAGCACCTCGGTCATGTCGTGATGCTCGACCCAGAAGGCAACGAGTTCTGCGTCGCGTGATGATGAGAGCACAGAAACCCGCTGCGGTCTCCTCCGGATTGCCGTGCGTGGCGTTCAGCCCACGGATACCGCCGACGCGGATGGGAGATTGTCGGCGCCGACCCATGACTGCTTCGATCGCACAGTTCTCCACAGAATCCCGTTCGGCCCCGCTGCGGCGGGCTCCGCCCCGGCATCCTTCTCGCCGTGAAACCCACGCCCTCGCCCGACAGCCCCCTTGATCGACCGTGCCAGGCGGATAACCCGCGCGGTCCCGCAGGCCGTCGTCTGTCGTCAGACGGCCGCCTGGATCTGGGGCCTGAACATCTTGCCCGCACCGCCGGACGACTCGCCGATCGAGTTGACCGCCCCCAGCCACTTGGCGGTTCCCGACTGCGTCACCTGCATCGCGCCCTTGCCCGATGAGGACATCACCGAGCACAAGGGTGTCCGCATCACGACCATGGAACGCACCGCCCTCGACTGCGCCCGCTGGTTGCCCCGCATGGAGGGCGTGGCGATCCTCGACCAGTTCGCCAGGAAGGGAGTCGACCTCGAAGCGCTGTGGCACCGCCCGTTCAACTCCTGGCGCCTGCGTGACACCCTGAGCTTGGCCGACCCCGGAGCCGCCTCTCCCAGGGAGAGCTGGCTTCGCGTCATTCTCGTGGAGGGCGGCCTCCCCAGGCCCACCACCCAAATCAGAGTCGACCTGGACGATGACAAGCACGCCTACCTCGACCTGGGCTGGGAGGACTTCAAGGTCGCCGTCGAATACGACGGCCAGGAACACCACACCTCGACCACCGACCAGCAACATGACGTCGACCGCCGCGAGGAGCTACGCCGGCGCGGCTGGCGGGTGATCGCCGTCCGGAGAGACGTCATTCCCGGCCAGATCGCCGACCTCCTCCACCACGTGGCCGACGCGCTGATCGAGCGCGGCTGGCAACCCGGCCCGGAAGGCACCACACGCATCCTCCGCGGCATTCGCGCAGCCCGCCGCCAGTCCCGCTTCAGGTCGGATGCTCCTATGGATGTCAAGCGGGGCGTTCTTGATCGTTTGTTGTGATGAGCCCGTAGAGTTCGCGGGCGACGTAGCGCTTCAGGCAGCGGATGATCTCTTTCTTGGACAGGCCGTCTTGAGTGCGTCGTTCCATGTAGGCGCGGGTGCGGGGGTCCCAGCGCAGACGGCATAGGACGACACGGTAGAGGGCCGCGTTGGCTTGCCGGTCGCCGCCGCGGTTGAGGCGGTGCCGGGTCGTCTTGCCGGAGGAGGCGGGGATCGGCGCGACGCCGCAGAGCATGGCGAAGGCGGCTTGGCTGTGGATCCGGTCGTGGTTTTCGCCGGCGGTGACCAGGAGCTGCCCGGCGGTGTCGGTGCCCACGCCGTGGGCGGCGGTCAGACGGGGGTTGATCGCCGCCACCAGGGTGTCCAGGAGTTCGTCGAGGTCGGCGATCTCGGCGGACAGCTGCTGGTGGCGGCGGGCCAGGGAACGCAGCGCGATCTGGGTGGCGGTGACCGGGCCGGCGGCGTGGTCGCGGTCGGGGGTCTGGGCGGCGCAGGTGCCGATCAGTTTCGTGGTCGTCAGGCCGCGCAGGCTTTGGCGCAGGGCCTCCGGGGCGGTGACGATCAGGGCCTTGATCTGCCGCTGGGTGTCGGCGCGCTGGTCGACCGCGCTGCGCCGGGCGATGCGCAGGGTGCGCAACGCTTCGATCCGGCCGTCGCGCTGTTTCGGGGTGGCGGTGCGGTCGCCGGCGAGGGCGGCCTTGGCGGCGGCGATGGCGTCGATCGGGTCGGACTTGCCCTGGAAACGACGCCTCTTGCGGTCCGGCCGGTCGATCTCGATCACGTCGATGTGCTCGGCCTGCAACAGGCGGGTGAGCCCGGCTCCGTAGACGCCGGTGCCTTCCACCCCGGCCCGCCTCAGGTGCCCGAAGGTACGCATCCAGGCCAGCAGCGCCGTGTATCCGGCCGCCGTGGCGGGGAACTGCTCGGTGCCCAGCACCCGGCCGACCGGGTCGATCACTGCTGCGGTGTGGGTGTCCTGATGGGTGTCCACGCCGCCGGCGACTTCGGCGATCGGCGTGTTGTCGGGTGTAATGGAGGTCATCGTCGTCCTGTCGTCTTGACCCGGGGGCAGGGCGGCACGCACCAGCCGGGCAATGCGGACAAGACAGTGATGGGGCCTCTGGCCAGGCTCCTATGAAGTCACAGGTGCCGCGTCCGGTGAGTGCACATGAGCGCTTCCCGCCCAGGGCCGACAGATCCCGTTGAGGACCTCGAGGTCAGTCAGCCGATGGGTCAGACCCTGCCGGGAAGCGCTCACCTCCATCATCACTGTCAGCCGATGGTGACGGGTAGCTCCTTGATGCCGTTGATGAAGTTCGAGCGCAGGCGGCGGGCCGGGCCTGTTTGGCGCAGGCGGGGGCGGCGGCGGGCCAGTTGTTCGAACAGGACGCGGAGTTCCAGCTTGGCGAGGTGGTTACCCAGGCAGAAGTGGGCGCCGCCGCCGCCGAAGCCTATGTGCGGGTTCGGGTCGCGGCCGATGTCGAAGACCTCGGCGTCGGGGAAGACGGCGGTGTCGCGGTTGGCGGCGGCGTAGAAGACCACCACCTTGTCCTCGGCCTTGATGTGCTGCCCGCCCAGCTCCTGATCCTTCGTGGAGGTGCGGCGGAACAGGTTGACGGGGGAGATCCAGCGGACGATCTCGTCGGCGGCCGTCTTGGTCAGCGTGGGGTCCGCGACGAGGCGGTCCCACTGGTCCGGGTGCTCGAAGAGGGTGAGCATGCCGCCCGAGGCCGCGTTGCGGGTGGTCTCGTTGCCGGCGACCACCAGGAGGAGGATGAAGAGGTCGAATTCGTGCTCGTCGAGAGTTTCGCCGTTCTCGTCCGGCTGCAGGAGTTTGGTGACGATGTCGTTCTTGGGGTTGGCTCTGCGCTGTGCCGCCAGCTGGTTGGCCCAGGCGTAGACCTCCATGGCGGCGGCAGAGCCCTCCTGGGGGTTGGCGGCGTAGTCGGGGTCCTGCGCGCCGATCATCCGGTTGGACCAGGCGAACACCTTGTCGCGGTCGGATACGGGCGCGCCGAGCAACTCGCAGATCACGTAGAGGGGCAGGGGCGCCGCGATTTCGGTGACGAAGTCGATCTCGCCCGTGCACTTGTCGAGGAGGTCGTCGCAGATGTCGCGGATGTGTTGTTCGAGGGCTCCGATGGTCCGGGGGGTGAAGCCCCGGTTGACCAGGGAACGGCGTCTGGTGTGCTCAGGCGGGTCCTGGTTGAGCATCATGAGCCGCTGGAGGGCGATCTGCTCCTCCGTCAGCTCCTCGATCAGGGCGAGCTTGCGGTGCGAGGAAAACAGGTCGGAGTGGCGTGAGACGTGGACGACGTCCTCATAGCGGGTGACGGCCCAGAAACCGGGCTCGCCTTCGTGCCAGTGGACGGGAGAGTTCGCGCGCAGCCAGGCGAACTGGTCGTGCGGTGGTCCAGCGGTCGCGTAGCGGTCCCTGTCGACGAGGTCGATGTGCACCTGGGTCACCCTCTTGATCAAACGCTTGGTTACACCCGTACTGAAACGTGTTCTATTACGGTCCTGTACGGCCGTCAAGGAGAGTGAATGGTGGCCTGGCCGTTCCGCCTCGTGCTGTCGCCGCGCTGCGTGGCTTACCTGTGGCCTTGCTCGACCTCCGATGTCTCTTCCCGTGGACATTTCGGCAGCGTGGACGCGGTTCTCCGGACGGTAAACCCGGTTCACAGATCGGGCTTGGCTCTTTGCGAAGAATCTCCAGGTCACGGATCGGATGTTTCCCTCTTCTCACCCTTGACACATGCCGGTAGCTCACACGAGCATCTGGAGACGAGACATCCGATGTATATGATGAAGGATGCGGTGTGAAGCTGCTGCGAGTAGGACCTGTCGGACAGGAGCGGCCGGCCGTGCTGGATGACGCCGGCAACCTGCGCGACATAGGAGAGCCTGACATCGATGGCGCCTTTCTCGCCTCCGGGGGAGTGGCACGCGTCCGCGAGGCGCTCGAGCGCGGTGACCTGCCGGTCATCGATGTCGAGGGGCTGCGCGTCGGCGCACCGATCGCGCGACCGGGCAAGATCGTCTGCATCGGCCTGAACTACAGCGACCACGCCGCGGAATCAGGCTTGGAGGCGCCGGCGGAGCCGGTCGTGTTCATGAAGGCTCCCAACACCGTGATCGGCCCGTACGACGAGGTGCTCGTTCCGCGGGGGAGCGTGAAGACCGACTGGGAGGTCGAGCTGGCCGTGATCATCGGCCAGAAGGCCCGTTATCTGAGCAGCAAAGAGGAAGCGCTGGGTGTGATCGCCGGCTATGCGGTCGCCAACGACGTGTCCGAGCGCGAATTCCAGCTCGAGCGCGGCGGGCAGTGGGACAAAGGCAAGTCGTGCGAGACGTTCAACCCCCTCGGCCCCTGGCTGGTGACCGCCGACGAGGTCGGCGCCCCGCAGAGCCTGTCGCTGCGCCTCTGGGTCAACGGCGAGCGCCGCCAGGACGGCGACACCAAGAACATGATCTTCGATGTTGCGGAGATCGTGCGTTACCTCAGCCAGTTCATGGTGCTGGAGCCGGGTGACGTCATCAATACGGGCACGCCGGCCGGTGTGGCCATGGGGATGCCTGGGCAGCCGTACCTGAAGGCCGGCGACGTGATGGAGCTGGAGATCGAGGGGCTGGGGCGGCAGCGGCAGACGGTGGGGCAGGCATGACCGGAGCAGGGGCGACATACAAGATCGTCGGGATGGAGACGCACGACGTGCGGTTCCCGACGTCGCGGCAGCTGGACGGGTCGGATGCGATGAATCCTGACCCCGACTACTCCGCGGCTTATGTCGTGCTCAAGACCGATGACGGGTTCGAGGGACACGGGTTCGCGTTCACCATCGGGCGTGGGAACGACATCCAGACGATCGCTATCAGCGCGCTCGAGCCATACGTGCTGGGCAGGGACGTCGAGGACCTCGGCACCCTGTACAAGGACATGGTCAACGACTCGCAACTGCGCTGGCTGGGGCCGGAGAAGGGCGTCATGCACATGGCGGTCTCCGCCGTGGTCAACGCCCTGTGGGATCTCAAGGCCAAGCGGGCGGGCAAGCCGTTGTGGCGACTGCTGTCCGAGATGTCCCCTGAGGAGATCGTCGATCTCATCGATTTCCGCTACCTGAGCGACGCACTGACTCCGGACGAAGCCCTACAGATCCTGAGAAATGCGGAAAACGGTAAGGAAGAGCGGATAAATCAGCTCATCGAGGTTGGTTACCCCGCTTACACGACCTCACCGGGGTGGCTGGGGTACGACGACGAGAAGTTGCGGCGGCTCTGCAAGGAGGCCTTGGAGCAGGGGTTCGGGCAGATCAAGCTCAAGGTCGGCGCGGACCTCGACGACGACCGGCGCCGCTTCCGGGTGGCCAGGGAGGTGTGCGGCCCCGATTTCCCGATCGCGATCGACGCCAACCAGCGCTGGGACGTCGGCTCGGGCATCGCGTGGATCAACGCGTTGCGTGAGTTCAACCCCCACTGGGTCGAGGAGCCGACCAGCCCCGACGACGTGCTCGGGCACGCCGCCATCGCCAAGGGCATCGAGCCCATCCCGGTGGCGACCGGCGAGCACGTGCAGAACCGCATTGTGTTCAAGCAACTGCTGCAGGCCAAGGCGATCTCCTACCTGCAGATCGACTCCGCCCGCGTCGGCGGGGTCAACGAGAACCTGGCGATTCTGCTGCTCGCGGCCAAGTTCGGGATCCCGGTGTGCCCGCACGCGGGCGGCGTCGGGCTGTGCGAGCTGGTGCAGCACCTGTCGATGTTCGACTACGTGGCGATCACCGGGACCATGGAAGGCCGCGTGATCGAATACGTCGACCACCTGCACGAGCACTTCGTCGACCCGGTCGTGATCCGTGACGGCCGCTACGTCGCCCCGGCCGCGCCGGGCTTCAGCGCGGAGATGCACCCCGAGTCGATCGCCGCGCACACCTTCCCCGGCGGCGAGGTCTGGAGGGACGTGTGACGCTGAAAGCGATCGTGACCGGCGGCGGGTCCGGGATCGGACTGGCGGCTGCCACCTTGTTCGCCGAGCGCGGCATGAAGGTGGCCTGCCTGGACCTCACTCCGCCGGGCGAGCCGTTCATCGGGATCAAGGTGGACGTCACCGACGACGCCGCGGTGCGCGCCGCCGTGGCCGAGGCCGCCGAACGGCTCGGCGGCGTCGACGTGCTCGTCAACAACGCCGGCATCGGCGCGCAGGGCACCATCGAGGACAACCCGGACAGTGAGTGGCATCGGGTGTTCGACGTCAACGTGCTCGGCATGGTCCGGGTGGCGCGGGCGGCGCTGCCGTACCTCAGGAAGTCCCCCCATGGCGCCATTGTCAACACCTGCTCGATCGCCGCGACGGCGGGCCTGCCTCAGCGGGCCCTCTACAGCGCGACGAAGGGCGCGGTGTTGTCGCTGACACTGGCGATGGCCGCGGACCACCTCCGCGAGGGCATCCGGGTCAACTGCGTCAATCCCGGGACCGCGGACACCCCGTGGGTCAGCAGACTGCTCGGCTCGGCCTCCGATCCGGAGGCGGAGCGGGCGGCACTCAACGCCAGGCAGCCGATGGGCCGCCTGGTCACCGCGGAAGAGGTCGCCGCGGCCATCGTCTATCTGGCCAGCCCCGAGGCCGGTGCGACCACCGGGACCGCTCTCGCGGTCGACGGCGGCATGCAGGGGCTCCGGCTCCGGCCAATCGATTAAGGAAGGTAACCCCCCATGAAGTTCGGACGGGTGATCGCAGGTGCGGCCCTAGTAGCGGTCGTCACCGCTTGCGGCTCAGGGACGTCCACGACGGCAGCAGGAAGCGGCGGCGGCAAGGTCGGCATCGACCACCCCCGGGCCGACTCTGACTTCTGGAACTCCTACATCAAATACGTCCCCCAGAAGGCGGGCGAGCTCAAGGTGGACCTCATGCCCGCCACGAACTCGCAGAACGACGTGGCCAAGCTGGTCAATAACGTGCAGGCGTTGATCGGCCAGGGCGCCAAGGCGATCGTCATGGCCCCGCAGGACACCGGCGCCATCGCCAACACGCTGCAGCAGCTCGAGAACAAGAAGATCCCCGTCGTGACCGTCGACACCCGGCCGGACAAGGGCAAGGTCTTCATGGTCGTACGCGCCGACAACCGCGCGTACGGGACCAAGGCCTGCGAGTTCCTCGGCGACAAGCTCGGTGGCAAGGGCAAGGTCGTCCAGCTCCAGGGCGCGCTCAGCTCGATCAACGGCCGTGACCGGTCCGAGGCGTTCCTGGAGTGCATGAAGACCAAGTTCCCCGGGATCACGGTGTTCAGCGAGCCGACCGAGTGGGAGGGCAGCAAGGCCGCGTCCATGCTCCAGACCCGCCTGGAGCAGAACCCCGACATCAAGGGCATCTATATGCACGCCGGCGGCGTCCACCTGGCGCCGACGCTGCAGACGCTCAAGCAGAAGGGGCTGCTCGTCCCGCCGGCCGACTCCAAGCACATCTTCGTGGTCTCCAACGACGGGATCCCCCAGGAGTACGAGGCGATCAGGAAGGGCGAGATCGACGCCACGGTGTCGCAGCCGGCCGACCTCTACGCCCAGTACGCGCTCTTCTACGCCAAGGCCGCGCTGGAGGGCAAGACGTTCAAGGCGGGCCCGACGGACCACGACAGCACGATCATCCAGCTTCCGAACGGCCTGGAGGACCAGCTCCCCGCGCCGCTTGTCACGAAGGACAACGTGGACGACAAGAGCCTCTGGGGTAACCAGGTCAAGTGATGAACATTCACGTTGAAGCCCGAAATGTCGTCAAGCGCTTCGGCCCCACCGTGGCGCTCAACGGCGCGAAGATCGCCATCGCCGAGGGCGAGACCCATGCGCTGGTCGGTCGCAACGGCGCGGGCAAGTCCACCCTGGTGTCGATCCTCACCGGGCTCCAGCAGGCTGACGAGGGCGAGGTGCTGTTCTCCGGACAGGCGGCGCCCGCCCTCGCCGACCGCGACGCCTGGCGGCAGCGTGTCGCCTGCGTCTACCAGAAGTCCACGATCATCCCGGCGCTGACGGTCGCGGAAAACCTCTTCCTCAACCGCCAGACGGACCGCCCCGGCCCGATCGCCTGGCGCGCGCTGCGAGCCAGGGCGCGCGAGCTGCTGGAAACGTATGAGGTGGAGGTGGACGCGCAGGCGCTGGCCGGGGACCTGAGCGTGGAGCAGCGCCAGCTCGTGGAGATCGCTCGCGCGCTGTCGTTCGGAGCCAGGTTCATCATCCTCGACGAGCCCACCGCCCGGCTGGACGGGCCTGCCATCGAGCGGTTGTTCGCGCGCATGCGCTCGCTGCGCGAGCAGGGCGTCACGATGATGTACATCTCACATCACCTCGACGAGGTGTATGAGATCTGCCAGAGCGTCACGGTCTTCCGCGACGCCCGGCACATCGTGACCAGGCCGGTCGCCGACCTGCCGCACGACGAGCTGGTCGCCGCGATGACGGGGGAGGCCACGGCCGCGTACGCGTCCCGCTCCCGCACCCCCGGCGACCGGGTGGTGCTGTCGGGCGAGGGCCTGTCGCTGGCCGGCCGCTACGCAGATATTGATATTTCGGTTAAATCCGGCGAGGTCGTCGGCCTCGCCGGCTCCGCGAGCAGCGGCAAGGTCGGCCTGGCCGAAACCCTGGTCGGGCTGCGCAAGGCCGACGCGGGCACGGTCACGGTCAACGGCGCCCGGGTCAAGCCGGGCGATGTGCCGGCGGCCATGAAGGCCGGGCTCGGATTCGTGCCCGAGGACCGGCACCACGAGGGCTTCATCCCGCTCCTGTCCGTGGGGGAGAACGCCACGTTCCCGATCGCCCGCAAGCTGGGCCGCTACGGCATCGTCTCGCCGATGCGCCGTCGCGCCAAGGCCGAGCAGATGATCGGGACCCTGGACATCAAGACCGAAGGCCCCGATCAACCCGTCGGCGACCTGTCCGGGGGGAACGCGCAGAAAGTGGTGTTCGCGAGGGCGCTCGTGGACGACCCGACGGTGCTGGTCGTGATCAACCCGACCGCCGGCGTCGACGTCAAGGCCAAACAGGCCCTGCTCGGCGCCGTCGAGGACGCGGTCGAGAGGGGCGCGGGGGCGGTCGTGGTCTCCGATGAGCTCGACGACCTGCGGATTTGCGATCGCGTGCTGGTGATGTTCCACGGCAAGGTCGTGAAGGACGTGCCGCGTGGGTGGACCGACCACGAGCTCGTGGCCGTGATGGAAGGCATAGAAGATTGACCACTTTGACCGCACCGATTCCCCGGGTACGACTGGCCAGGTTCCGTGACTTGACGCTCGTACCAGTGATCGCGATCCTGCTCGTCGTCGGCGCGATCCTGGACCCGACCTTCCTGACTGCGGGCAACCTGACGAACGTGCTGCAACAGCAGTCGGCGATCTCGCTCCTCGTCCTGGCCGAGGCCATGATCCTGATCGCCGGCAAGTTCGACCTGTCGCTGGAGTCGACAGTCGGCACCGCGCCCGCGATCGCGGTGATGCTGGTGATCCCGGTGTCGGCCGGCGGGTTCGGCATCGGGCTGCCCGGCGCGCTGGCGATACCGCTCGCGCTGCTGATCGGCGCGGCCATCGGCGCGTTCAACGGGTTTCTGATCATCAGGTTCCAGCTGTCGGCGTTCATCGTCACGCTGGCCATGCTGATCATCGTGCACGGCCTGCTGCAGGGGCCCACGGAGGGCAAGACGCTGTTCCAGCTGCCCGACTCGATCCTCTACCTGGGCAGCGCCACGTGGCTCGGCCTGCCCGCGGCCATCTGGATCGCCGGGGTGCTGTTCGCGGCCGGCATCTTCGGCCTCGGCTACCTCAGGGTCGGCCGCGCCCTCTACGCCGTCGGCGGCAACACTGACGCCGCCCGCGCCGCCGGCATCCGGGTGGACCGGGTGCTCTACGGCGTGTTCATCGTGGGCGGCACGCTGGCCGCGCTGGCCGGAGTCCTGGAGACCGGGCGCCTCGGCGCGATCGGCAACAACATGGGCGTCGGCTGGATCTTCATGGTGTTCGCCGCGGCCGTCATCGGCGGCGTCAGCATGGACGGCGGCAAGGGCACGATCCTCGGCGCGCTCACCGGTGTGCTGGTGATCGGCCTCGTGCAGAACATCCTGACCCTCATCGGCGTCTCCGGGTTCTGGCAGCCGGTGATCTATGGCGGCATCATCCTCATCGCACTGATGATCAGCCGAATCGCGGGCGGAAAGGCACAAGATTGACGATCGAGCTGCCCAGATACGGGCTCGGCGGCGCGCCGCTCGGCAACCTCTTCCAGGAGGTGACGGACGAGCAAGCCCGCGCCACGGTGGACGCGGCGTGGGACAGCGGCGTGCGCTTGTTCGACACCGCGCCGCACTACGGGCTGGGCCTGTCGGAGCGGCGTCTGGGCGCCGCGCTGGCCGGCCGTTCAGGCTACGTCCTGTCGACCAAGGTCGGCCGCCTGCTCGTCCCTTCTTCCGGCCCCGGCCGTGACCAAGAAGGCTTCGACGTGCCGGCCCAGCTGGAGCGGGTGTGGGACTTCTCACGCGACGGCGTACGCCGGTCGCTGGAGGAGTCCCTGGACCGGCTGGGCCTGCCCGCCGTCCACGTCGCGCTGATCCACGACCCGGACGATCATCTGGACCAGGCGATCGCCGAGGCGTACCCGGCACTGGCCGAGTTGCGGGCCGACGGTGGGGTGCAGGCGATCGGCGTCGGCATGAACCAGTGGCAGGCGCCGCTGCGCTTCGTCCAGGAGACCGACATCGACGTCGTCATGCTCGCCGGCCGCTACACGTTGCTCGACCAGTCCGGCCTCCCGTTGCTGGAGGAGTGCGTGAAACGCGGCGTCAGGGTGCTGGCGGCCGGCGTCTTCAACAGCGGCATCCTGGCCACGGACAAGCCGGCGGGCACGTACAACTACCAGCCGGCGCCGGCGGCGCTGGTGGAGCGGGCCACCAGGATCGCCGGGGTCTGCGAACGCCACGGCGTCTCGCTGCCTCAGGCCGCCATGGCCTTCCCTCTCCGCCACCCAGCCGTCGCGACCATCGTCCTGGGTGCCCGCACGCCGGACGAGGTCACCACGAACGCCGCCCTGTGGTCCCGGCCGGTGCCTGAGGAGCTGTGGGAGGAGCTGGAGTCGAAGGGGCTTCTGTCCCAGGAGCGCTAGGCCTGCTCAGGCGTTTGGATTGGGGTTGGATGCTCGGTCCTGGTGCGTTGTTGGAGCGACCGATAACGCCCGCGGGTGTGCCTGCCATGAAAATGGGTACGCGGGTAGATTCTCGCTGGAACACAAAGCACGGCAACCAGGTACGGGGGCGTCATGCCTGGAAAGATGCATTTGGCTCTAGCCGTCATGCTGGGCACGGGAACGGCAGGTCTCGCGGTCGCCGGGACAGCGGAGGTAAAGCTAGCGCAACCGGCGGCCGAGGCTGTTATCAAGGATGTCGATGGCAAGAGTGTCGGCTCACTCCGTGTGGACAGCGGGGATGCCGGCACGTCCAAAATCACCGTTGCCGTCAGCGGCCTCCCCGCCGGGTATCACGGCTTTCACGTTCACACCAAGGGTGTCTGCGATCCCAGATCGACTGACCCCTCCACCGGCAGCCCATTCTTCAGCGCGGGCGGTCACTTCGACCTCGGCTCCGGCAGCCACCCGGACCACTCCGGCGACCTGCCTGCCCTCCTGGTGAGCTCGGACGGCGCAGGCAACGCGACTACTGCCACCGACCGATTCCGAGTTGAGCAGCTTTTCGACGGCGACGGCAGCGCCATCATCATCCATGCCGGACGGGACAATCAGGCCAATATCCCGGACCGCTACCGCCAGACGAATGGCAAGGCCGGCCCCGACAACGAGACCCTCAAGACGGGGGACTCCGGCGGCCGTATCGCCTGCGGCGTGATCAAAGAACGCTAACGCCTCAGGTAGGCGGCCGAATTGAGGTGGGACTGCATTGCCAGGGTGGCCCCCTGCAGGGTCTTCGCTGACGGCATGGCCATTACTTGATGGCCGTACTGGCGTCAGACAGCCCTTAGGGGGTCCGAGGCGGATGCAGTGGGCGGCCCGAGCACGCGTGGCAGCCGCGCAGGTGTGGGGGCTCGTGCACCCGTGGGCCGCCTGTGCGCGCTTGAGCCCGCGCGCATGTGGGCCTGCGCACGTGCGAGCGGGTGCCTTCGCGTGTCTGCGGGAAGGTGCCTTTCTGCAGGCATGTGTTGGGCACGCTGGTGGGTCTCATGAGCTCGGGCATTGGCGGCTTGCGAGGGTTGAGCGGTTGGTGGGCTGCGGGTTCAGGAAGGGACGAGGACATAGTTGGCGATCCACAGGCCGGGGATCACCTCGACCTCTCCGGCCAACCCGAACCCAAGCCCCTCGTACAACCTCCGCGCGGGTGCGTTGTCCCGCCCGGTGGACACCACGACCCGCCGCACCCCTGCCCGTACCAGGACCTCCTTGACCAACGCCCGCCCGATGCCGCGCCGCAGCGCGCTGGGATGCACGATCAACCGGTTGATGTCCATCTCGTCATCGGTCTCCTCCCACGCCACGGCCCCGGCCAGCCGCCCGTCCTCGTCCACGGCCCCGAGCCACTGCAATGGCTGCGCCCGCAGGTCGGCCAGGCTCTCGTGCAGCGGTGGGATGCGATCATCCTTAATGATCGCGGCCTCGACGGCGTACGCGGCCTTTTGCAGAGCGAACAGCTCGGCCCCGAGCGGCTCGCCGGCGGGCGACATTTCGGCAATGAGCACCGGACGAGTATCCCCTATCCGACCTCCCATATCGCGCTCACGGGCATGGCCAACATCCGGTCGCCGAAGGGAAGCGTTTGCGGGCCAGTGTGGAGGACAATCCCTGCGATGAAGTCATCGCCGAGTCGATCGGCGAGGTGTCGCAGGCCCTTGAAATCCCCGGCTCGGACGGTAGAGGCGGCCTTCACTTCGATGCCTACAACCTGGCCTCGTCGGTTCTCCAGGATGGCGTCCACTTCGACTCCGTCCTTTGTGCGGTAGTGGTATAGGTCGACGCGGCTTTCCGCCCAGGTCAGCTGGCGTGCCAACTCCATGAGCACAAAACCTTCGAGCAATGGACCGAACAATCCATTCGGGCGCACCAGGCCTCGCGTGTCGACACTGAGCAGGCTCGCCCCGATTCCAGAATCCACGAAGGCCACCTTGGCCGTGCTGACGGCGCGATTGCTGAGATTCCGCGACCAGGCGGGTATGCGCTTGATCAGATAGACCTCTTCGAGAAGGCCTAGATATCTGTACGCGGTGCTTGTGGGAAGCCCGAGTTCGCGACCGATGGATTGGCGCACGAGCAGCTGACCGGATCGTGCGGCGAGCAGCCGAGTGAGTGCGTGCATGTCGGACACCCGCTCGATCTCGGAGAGCTCATTCACATCGCGGACGATCAGATCCCCGATGTAAGAGTCGAAGAAGCGCTGCCGCCGTCGAGTGTTCGTCCGGCTGACGGCTTCTGGAAAACCGCCTCGAACGACACGCTCAGCGTAGTCCGAGCGCGAGATCTCGGAGGTGTGGCGAAGATCGGCTCCCTGAGCGAAGATCGCATCGATGAAGCCGTCTGGCGTGCTGTCGATCTCGCCTTGAGAGAAGGGCCAAAGCTCAACGGTCTCCATCCGGCCCACAAGGGTGTCTGGCAATGCCCGCAGTCCGAGTATGCGGGCCGAACCCGTGAGGAGGTAGCGACCAGGCTTGGGATCGGCATCTACCTGTGCCTTGATGGCCAGCAGCAACTCGGGCGCGCGTTGGATCTCGTCGATGACCATCATGCCGGCGAAGTCCACGAAGCCTTCTGGGTCGCTCACAGCCCCCTGACGGATGAACTCCTTGTCCAAATCACGCCATTCTGCTGTCCTGCCCTTGGCGATCTGCTTGACCATGGTGCTCTTGCCGGATTGCCGCGCGCCGTTGACTAGGACGACCCGAGTGTCGGTCAGGGCCTCTACCACGGCTCTTTCAGCGTGCCGTGGCACGACCCTGCCCAAAGGAGTGCTGACCATGAGGCCAGCATGGCACATATCGACGTCGAGCGTGGTTATTTGGTCGCTAGGTCCGCGGGCAAATGGACGCTATGATCGTGGTGAAATGGTCGCATGGCTGATGATGACATGGTCGCAGTGATCGTGGTGACATGGTCGTACCAGCCAGGGTGAATCTGTCGCGCTATGAAGGGATGAACAGCCAGGACTTGGACAGGCCCGGCTCGTACGGTGAGTCCAGGCGTTTGGCCACCACCCCCGGCAGCCCCTGCTCGCGAGCCGCCTGCCGCACCGGCCCCGCCTCCCCAGGCCAGGACGGGGCGGTCTGCCAGTGGGCGCCCGACAACCCGAGGGCCTCCAGGGCCGCTCTCCGGGCCTCATACGGCTCCGCGACCAGCGAACGCCCGTCGTCGTACAGGAGATCGTAGAAGACCAGGATCTCCGCGCCGCCGAGCGTGGCGAGCTCGCCGTCCAGCACCGCCGTGCGGCTGCCGAACGACTCCGCCAGCCCGCGCAGCCACGGATGCTCGCGGGCCGCGTCCGTGCGCCCGCCTTCGATGGGGACCAGGAGGCGGCGCCCGCCCCACGCGAACTCGAACGCGTACCCGGAGGCGTTCTTCGGCGGTTTCGCCCGCTCTGCCGGGAGCATGGGCTCCAGCGGTGGGAACGGGTCGTGGACGGGGCCGTCCATGCGGTGGATCATCCAGTTCTTGCCCCGCGTCTGGAACAGCACGAACCGGCCGGAGGCCCGCTTGCCGTGCAGGACCACCTTGACCTCGCGGTCCGACCACTTCTCGGTCTCGTAGGTGCCGGTGTCCCAGACGGTCATGGTGCCGCCGCCGTACTCGCCTTTGGGGATCTCGCCGTGGAAGGTGAGGTATTCCATCGGGTGGTCCTCGGTCTGCACGGCGAGGTGGTTGGTCTTCGGGTCGGCGGGCAGCCCTTTTGGGACAGCCCAGGAGACGAGGACGCCGTCGCGTTCCAGCCGCAGATCCCAGTGCAGCGACCGGGCGTGGTGCTCCTGGATGACGAACGCGTTGTCGTCCCCGGTGGGCGGGGCCTCGGCGGGGATGGGCTCAGGGGTGCGGGTGGGGTCGCGCTTGCTCCGGTATCGCTCAAGTTTGTCCGCCACGCCCTGTGTTCTACCCGCCGTCACTCTCCCTCACCATGAGGCGAACGCGATGATCAATCCAGCTCCAGCGCCTTGCGCAGCCACGACTCCACGCCTGCCACGTGCACGGTCGCCCAGGAGCGGGCGACGTCGGCCTGGCGGGCCGCGATGGCCTCGTAGATCGCGGTGTGCTGCTCACGCGTCTTGTCCATCGCGCCCTCCTGGGTGAGGCCCCGCCAGATCCTGGCCCGAGTGGTCGGACCTGACAGGCTCTCGATGAACGAGCAAAGCACGCTGTTGCCCGACCCCTGTGCGATCCGCTGGTGGAAGCGCAGGTCGTTGGCCACGAGCTCCTCGACGGTGGGCTCGGCAGGCAGCGCCTCCAGGATCACCCGCAGCTCGTCGATCTCCTCGTCGCCCATCAGCTTGGTCGCCATCGCCGTCGCGGCCGGCTCCAGGATGCGGCGGACCTCGAAGAACTGCAGCACCGTGTCGTCGCGGTGCAGGTCGAGCACGAACGACATGGTGTCGAGGAGCAGCCGCGGCTCCAGGCTGGTGACGTAGGTGCCGTCGCCCTGGCGCACGTCCAGCACGTTGATCAGGGACAGCGCGCGCACGGCCTCGCGCAGCGAGTTACGCGAAAGGCCGAGCCGCTCGGCCAGGTCGGCCTCCTTCGGCAGCCGGTCGCCCGGGGCCAGCTCCCCGGAGACGATCATCTGCTTGATCTTGTCGATGGCTGCGTCGGTGACCGCCACACTCTTCTCCCTAGACATCGGATGTCTATGAGTCTAGAGCCTGGAAACGGACTGGATCGACCCCATCGACCCCCGAGCTCCGCGAGATCCGCCGCACTCCGCCCCTGGCCTCCAGGGTGCGCAGGTGCGCCGCGGCCTCGCCGGCCGCCATGCCTCGCAGCATGGGGGACAACTCGCCCCACGGTCTGTTCCACGTCATCATCGCGGCGACCTCCCAAATGGTCAGCGGCTCCGGCCGCTGGACCAGGAGGGCGCGCAGCCGTGCGAGCTTCTCCTCGTGATGGTGGCGGATCTCGGCGGCGCGTGCGGCCACATCCTGAAATATCCACTCATGGGCGGGCAATGCGTCGAGCGGGCCCAGCTCGCCGACCCGGTCCAAGGACTCCAGGAAATCACCCAAAGGATCGACATCATCACGGTCAAAGGGATAAATGCCGACGTGGGGGGTGATGTCGGGGAGGACGTGGTCACCGGTGAACAGCCGGTCGGCGTCCTCCAGGTGCAGGCAGATGTGCCCGGGGGTGTGGCCAGGGGTGTGCACGGCCCGTAGCTTGCGCCCCGGCAG
Organism: Nonomuraea turcica; assembly: GCF_030718205.1. Lineage (GTDB taxonomy): Bacteria > Actinomycetota > Actinomycetes > Streptosporangiales > Streptosporangiaceae > Nonomuraea. The sequence continues at coordinate 459,104 of NZ_JAUZQF010000004.1, read as the reverse complement.
GTCGACCAGGTCACCGTCACGGAGCTCGCGGTCGGGCAGGGCAGGGGGCGTCGGCCGGCTCACCGCCTCCTGGACCTCGCCCGGGTCGGCGCCCGCCCGCCTGAGCATGTCGGACTGGAAGCTCGCGTGCTCGCTCTCGGCCAGCTCGTGCATGAGCCTGACCAGTGCCGCGTCGCTCTCGTGCAGGGCGATCCAGGCGCCGGACGTCTCCCTGACCTGCCCGGCGAGCCCGGCGTGGTCGGGATGGAAATGGGTGACGACCACCCCGCTCACCGTGCGCACGTCGATTCCGAGCGTCGCCAGGCCGCCGCTGAGCGCCTCCCACGCCTCCGGATGGTTCCACCCGGCGTCGACCAGCACCGGCCCCTTGGGCGACTCGATGGCGTAGACGAGCGTGTAACCGAGCGGGTTGCCGGGGATCGGCACCGGCACGCTCCACACCCCGCCGCCGAGGTCCTGCGGGCGCTGCTGCGCGTACGGCCTGCGTCTGCTCTTCATCCATCCCCCGATCGAAAGGCGCCGAATTAGTGATCAGCTGATCCGCTCCAGGATCGTGGCTGTGGCCAGCGCGCCGCCCGCGCACATCGTGACCAGCGCGGTGGTGGAGTCCGAGCGCTCAAGCTCGTGCAGGGCCGTGGTGATCAGCCGGGCGCCCGTGGCGCCGACGGGATGGCCGAGCGCGATCGCGCCGCCGTTCACGTTGACCCGGTCGAGGTCGGGCTCGTGCACGCTCGCCCACGACAACACCACGGACGCGAACGCCTCGTTCACCTCGAACCTGTCGATGTCGCCGATCGTCATGCCGGCCGCGGCCAGCACCTTGGCGGTCGCGTCGACCGGCCCGTCCAGGTGGTAGTGCGGCTCGGCCCCGACCAGCGCCTGCGCCAGGATCCTGGCCCGGGGCCGCAGCCCGTGCCGCCGCGCCGCCTGCTCGCTGGTCACCAGCACGGCGGCGGCGCCGTCGGAGATCTGCGAGGAGGTGCCGGCGGTGTGCAGCGCACCCTCCATCACCGGCTTGAGCTTGGCCAGCCCGTCCACGGTCGTCTCACGCAACCCCTGGTCCCTGCGTACGTCCCCGACCGGCACGATCTCCCGCTCGAACCGCCCGTCGGCCCACGCCTTGGCCGCCAGATGTTGCGAGCGCGCCCCGAACCAGTCGAGCCGCTCGCGCGTCAGCCCGCGCCGCCTCGCGATCCGCTCGGCCGCGGTGAACTGGTCGGGCAGGTCGATGCTCCAGTCGTCGGGCTTGGGCTTGGCGGGCCGCACGTTGCTGCCGAGCGGGGCCCGGCTCATCACCTCGACGCCGCATCCGACCCCGGCCTCGATCACGCCCGCGCTGATCATCGCCGCCGCCAGGTGCACGGCCTGCTGCGAGGACCCGCACTGCGCGTCCACGGTGGTGACCCCTGCCTGGTAGGGCAGCCCGGCATAGAGCCACGCGTGCCGCCCGACGTGCCCGCCCTGCTCGCCCGCCTGGGTCACGCACCCGGCGAACACCTGGTCGACGGCCGCCGGCTCGATCCCTGACCGCTGGATGAGCCCGTTGAGCGCGGTGGCCAGGATCTGTTGCGGCTTGAGCTCGGCGAGCCAGCCCGCCCGCTTGCCGATGGGGGTGCGAACGGCCTCGACGATCACAGGTGTGCCCATACGTCGCCTCCAGAACGATGCTCTGGCGACTGTAACGCGTTCTACTTTGGCGTGGAAGCCTCGCTCTCCAAAGTCGAAGGAAGCCCGAAGGTCTCGAAGAGCCTCTCCTCGTGGAACATGCCGACATGGCTGATGCTCTCCCCGGAGAACGTCAGCACCATGATGGCGAACTGGCGGTGGACGCCGTTCTCGCGCAGATACATGGCGAAGGCCGGCTGGCCGTTGGCGGCGATCGGGACCAGCTTGAGGTCGCCGGAGCGCTTGGCCGGGCACTGGTTCTTCGTGAGCTCGACGATCGTCTCCGGACCCTGGTACCACCCGATGAACGGCGGCATCTCCCAGATCGCGTCCTTGGTGAACAGCTCCACCAGGCTGTCGATGTCGTAGTCCTGGAACGCGGCGACGTAGCGATCCAGCTTGGCCTGCTGCTCCTCGCTCAGCGGCTCCACCGGGTCGTCCAGGCTCGGGGACACCTCGTTGAGCTGGGCCCGGGCCCGCTGCAGGATGCTGTTGACGGCCGCCGTGGACACGCCGACGGCCTCGGCCACCTCGGCGGCCTTCCACTTGAGCACGTCACGCAGGATGAGGACCGCGCGCTGCCGGGGCGGCAGGTGCTGCAGCGCGGCGATCAACGCGAGCCTGATGCTCTCACGCGAGGTCACGATCGAGGCGGGGTCGTCGGCGCCCGCGCCGGCCAGCGCGTCGGGCACCGGCTCCAGCCACGGCACCTCGTTGTCCTGCACCAGGGGCGCCGTCGGCTCGGTGCTGGGCGCGCCCAGGCCGGTCGGCAGCGGTCGCCTGTTGCGGCTGTCCAGCGCGGTCAGGCACGCGGTGGTGGCGATGCGATAGAGCCACGTACGCAGCGAGGAACGCCCCTCGAAGCCGTCGTAGCCCCGCCACGCGCGGAGGTAGGTCTCCTGGACGAGATCCTCGGCGTCGTGCACCGACCCCATCATGCGGTAGCAGTGCGCCAGCAACTCGCGCCGCATCGGATCGGCCAGCCGGAGGAAGTCCTCGTTGGTCGGCTTGTCGCTCATACCTCCCTGTATAGACCTCGGCACCGACAGACCGATGACTTTTTCCCCTCCGCCCGGTCAATTGAGGCGATCCCTGTAACGGAAGGCAAAGAAATCACCATGAAAACGGATCGCCGGGAGCACGGCCTCCTCCGGGAGCCGCGGGGGCGTCTCGGGGGAGGCCGTGAGGCGAGCCGTCCGTGAGGCCGAGGATCTTCCGTGGCGTCCCCGCGCGAGGGACGGGGACGCCACGGAACCTCGTAGTCAGTGGGGGACCGTGAGGACGATCTTGCCGGTGGTGCGGTTGGTCTCGCCGAGCTCGTGCGCCTTGGCGGCATCCGCCAGCGGCAGCGCGGCCGCCACCTCCACCCGCAGCCGACCGGCCTCGACCAGCGCCGCGATCGCCCGCATCCCGGCCTGATCCGGCTCCACCAGCATGGTCTCCGAGCGCAGGCCGAGATCCTTCGCCACGTCGTGCACACCCCGGTCGAACAACGAGAGCGCGAGCGAGACGATCGTGCCGCCCTTGCGCATGGTGCGCAGCGAGCGCGGCCCGTAGTCGCCGCAGATCGTGTCGAGCACCACGTCCACGTCCCGCACGATCTCCGAGAAGTCCTCGGTCCGGTAGTCAATGAGCTCGTCGGCGCCGAGGCCTCGCACGAAGTCGTGCTTGGCGGCGCTGGCCGTGCCGATCACGTACGCCCCGCGGGCCTTGGCGATCTGCACCGCCAGATGCCCCACACCGCCGGCCGCGGCGTGAATGAGCACCCGCTGGCCACCTTTCAGCCCGGCCACGTCCACGAGTCCCTGGTACGCGGTCAGCGCGGCCAGCGGGATCGCGGCCGCCTGCACGTGGTCGAGGGTGGCCGGCTTGCGGACGAAGTGCCGGGACGGCGCGGTCACGTACTCGGCGAAGGCGCCGTGCCCGTCCGGGTATTGCAGCATGCCGAACACCTCGTCGCCGGGCTTGTAGAGCGCCTGCCCGATCCCCGACGCCTCCACCACGCCCGAGACGTCGTAGCCGAGTATGAACGGCGGCGGTGTGCTCAGCAGGCCGCCGCTCTCGCGGGTCTTCCAGTCGGTCGGGTTGAGCCCGGCCGCCTCCACTCGCACCAGGACCTCGGTCGGGCCCGGCTCCGGCCGGTCCACCTCGACCATCTTCAGCACTTCCGGGCCGCCCAGGGCGTCCTGGCTGATCGCCTTCATCTTCATGCCGTCCAGCCTGCTCTGCACGTAGTCCGCCCGCGAGTGGCCCAAAGGTCATGATGTGTAAAAATCGGGCCATGCATCGTGTGGTCGTCCTTGCCGTTGACGGCGTGATCCCGTTCGAGCTGAGCGTGCCGTCCCGGATCTTCTGCGTGGCCAGGGGAGCCAGTGGCGAACCGCTCTACGAGGTCCTCACGTGCACGATCGACGGCAAGCCCGTCGCCACGGCCGCCGACTACTCCCTCGCCGTCGAGCACGACGCGGGCGCGCTGGCCGGCGCCGACACGGTGGTGGTGCCCGCGGCCGAGTGGTACGCGGAGATCACCGACAGGGAGTCACTGCCGGCCGGGCTGGCCGAGGCGCTGGCCGGGATACGGCCGGGCACGCGGGTGGTGTCCATCTGCATCGGCACGTACGTGCTGGCCGCCGCCGGCCTGCTCGACGGACGCCCGGCCACCACGCACTGGCGGCACGCCGAGCGGTTCGCCACGCTGTTCCCCCAGGTGCGGATGGATGCGGACGTGCTGTTCGTGGACGACGGCGACGTGCTCACCTCAGCCGGGGCGTCGGCCGGCGTGGACCTCTGCCTGCATCTCGTCCGCCGCGATCATGGCAGCGAGATCGCCAACCAGGTCGCCAGGTTGTGCGTGGTCCCGCCATGGCGCGACGGTGGCCAAGCCCAGTACGTCGAGCAGCCCGTGCCCGATTCGTACGGCGCCGGCATCGCCCCCACCAGGGCCTGGGCCATGGAACGCCTGGGCGCCCCGCTCCGGCTCGACGATCTGGCCGGGCACGCGGGCATGAGCCGGCGGACGTTCACCAGGCACTTCCGGCAGGAGGTCGGGATGAGCCCAGGGCAGTGGCTGACGCAGCAGCGCATCGCGCTGGCCAGGCACCTGCTGGAGAGCAGCGACCTGCCCGTGGACCGCATCGCCGACCGCGCCGGCTTCGGCACCGCGGCCTCGCTCAGGCAACACCTCCAGGCGGCCCTCGGCGTCTCTCCCCACGCCTACCGCCGTACGTTCCGCGCGCTTGAGTAGTGCCTGTTCAGGCGCCCGGCCGGCGGTGCTCCCCTGTCGGATGCAACACTTGCCGTCTCCGTTCCGTCTAGGTCGGGATGGAGGAGGATGCAGACGTGCAGGAAGATCCGCTGTTCGAGCAGTTCGTGGCCGAACGCGTAGATGGATTGCTCCGCTACGGCTACGTACTGACGGGCAACCCGCACGACGCGGCCGACCTGGTGCAGGAGGCCCTGGTCCGGCTGCGGGGCTCGTGGTCACGGGTGCGCAGGAAGAACGCGCTGGACGGCTACGTCCGGACGACGATGACGCGCCTGCACATCAATTCCTGGCGGGTGCGCAGGCGCGAGCACATCACGGCCACGCCACCCGAGAGCACCTATGAGGATGTCGCTTACGAGGGCTCCGGCCTCTGGGAGGTGCTGTCCAAGCTGCCGCGCCGTCAGCGTGCCGTGCTCGTGCTGCGGTACTACGAGCAGTTGACGGACGCCGAGATCGCGGACGTCCTCGGCGTCTCCCGCGGGACCGTACGCAGCCAGGCCTCCCGCGCCCTGGACAAACTCCGCGGCGACCTTCCCGGAATCGTGGAGAAGATGGGGTACGTCACGTGACCAACGACCTGGAGATGTCCCTGGCCGCCGAACTCGCCGCCGCGGCCCGCCACGCCCCCCGCCCCGCCGACGACCTGCTGGCGCGCGTCGAGGAAGGGCACCGCAGGCGCCGACGGCATGGCGCGGCGGGGTTCGCCGCCGCGGCGGCCGTGGTCCTGCTGACCGCCGGCGCGCCGTTTGCGATCGACGCTGCGAGAGGAACACCGGCGGCGACGCCCCCGCCCGCCGTCGCCACCACCAAGGCGCCGGTCCAGGAGGCGGACCCGACGTACCCGCCGATCGAGGAAGTCTGGCCCGACGCCGTGCACGTCGTGCCCGCGAGGCTGCCGAACGGCAGGCCGTTCAGGCCGGAGGTGTTTCTCGACGACCACACCGTGCTGGTCCGTACGGAGAGGGACGGCCATGCCGACAAGATGGACGGCCTGTGGGCCTACGACGTCGAGGCACGGACGGGGCGGCTGCTCGTCCCGGTCACGCCGCCGCCCAAGACCGTCGTCACCGCGTCGTTCGTGCAGGCCGACCGCGATCGGCTGTACTGGTGGACGGTGCGCAAGCAGGAGCGCAAGCGGATCGTGGACATCTGGACCGCGCCCCGCGCCGGCGGCACGCAGCGCAGGCTGACCACGTTCGAGGGCGTGCCCGGCTACGGCGGCATCGACCTGGAGATCGTCGGCGACAAGGCAGTGTGGACGCTGTGGGGCAAGGGCGGCGTCTTCGAGATGCCGCTGTCGGGCGGCAAGCCCCGGCTGCTGCCCGGCACATCCGGGTACACGCTGATCGGCTGGCCCTGGGCCGCCACCCCGCGCCAGAACCACAAGCAGGGGATCAACAAGCAGGTGATCTACGGCGACCTGCTCAACATCGAGACGGGCAAGCGCAGCAAGGCCCCCGTCGAGCCGTTCGCCTCGTGCGGGATCAGCTGGTGCGTGAAGGACGGCGCCCTGGTGGGCCGCGAGGGCGGCACCCGCGACCTGCCCGGCATACCAGACATCTTCCCACCGGCGTTTGATCGCTTCCTCGCCCTGCTCCAGAGCGGCAAGGGAGGCGAGCTGCGTGGCCAGGTGCTGTACGACCTGACCACGGGCCGGGGCGGCGATCTCGGGCTGCGGCCGGCCAAGCAGGGGATGCCCACGGCGACGCTGGACTACCGGGCGCGCGGGCTGTTCTGGTACGGCCGGGACGGCAAGCAGGTGATCGTGAATCTGGGCGCCATCCGGTGATCGGACGCGCCGGGAGCGGAGCAGGTGACGGACTCTGGGGCCGACTCCTGATGGTCAGATGTCGGCCAGCAGCCGGGCGGCGGCGGTTTCGATGCGGCGCTGGATCTGGTCATAGGTGCGGCGGCCGCGCAGCATCTCCAGCAGTTCCTGCACCCACACGCTGGCCAGCGACCCCGCCAGGTCGCGCTGCTCCTCGCTCGCCTGCTCGAGCGTCAGCCCCTCGGCTGAGACCCGCAGCAACAATCCGGTCATGCGGTCGCCGAACGGCGTCTGCACCTCCGCCATGATCAGGGAGCGGATGAGGGCGTCGGCCAGCTCGGGCTCGCGCATCAGACCGCGGGTGGCCCGCATCAGCACGTCCACCGCGCGGCTCGACGGCGTGGAGGCTCCCGGCGGCCGGCGCTCGATGCTGCTCTCCAGGAGGTCGATCTCCTCGCCGACCACCGCCACGACCAGGTCCATCTTCGAGGGAAAGTATCGATAGAGCGTGCCAAGGGCGACGCCCGCGCGCTCGGCCACCGTGCGCATCTGCATGGCCTCGACCCCGCCGCGCGAGGCCAGGGCGGCCGCGGCCTGGACGATGCGCTTGCGGCGCTGGTGCTGGCTGCGCGTGCGGACGCTGTGCCCGCCCGGCTGGGGCTCACTTTCCATGGTCTCCTCAGTGCCGCTCGAGGAGGGCGTGGCGATGGTGTCATGCGAGGTACGCATAAGAACACGTTATCTGATTTATTGAAACGGCGGCTTGTTACTCGCCAGTCACAAACGAGCCATGTCGGGCCATGTCTACCGCGTTACAGGGAGGTATCCAGAGTTATCGGTATGGACGGCCTCTGGACAGATATTAGAATCTGTTCTAGTTTGCGATTCGGCTGACCGAGCGCTTGGTGGAGGCGGCATGACCGCGAACACCCTCGCGGCCCTGCTTCTCGCACGGGCCGAGGACGATCGACCTGGGCTGATGTACGAGGACGCGGTGTGGTCGTGGCGCGCGCACGTCGCCGCCTGCCGGGCGGCCGGGGCCTGGTTGTCCGGGCGCGGCAGGGGGCTGCACGTGGGCGTGCTGAGTGAGAACGTTCCCGAGCTGGTCTTCCTGCTGGGCGGGGCGGCGCTGGACGGTCACGTGGTCGTGGCGCTGAACCCCACGCGCTCGCCTGACGAGCTGGTCCGCGACGCCCGCACCACCGACGTCGAGCTGCTCCTGTGGGACAGCCCGCATGAGGAGGCGGCCCGGCTGGTGTCCGAGGCGCTGAGCGGCGTGGACGCCGTGCCCCTGGCCGGCATCGGATCGCCGGCAGAGGCCGTCACCGCTGGATCGGGTGAACCGCCGGCGCCTGGGGACCTCGTGATGCTGATCTTCACCTCCGGCACCTCCGGCCGCCCGCGTGCCGTGCGGATCACCCAGCGGAAGATCGCCGTGCCGGGGACGAGCCTCGGGGCGCTGCTCACGGCCGAGGACGTCGTCTACTGCTCGATGCCGCTGTTCCACTCCGGCGCCCTGATGGCCGCCTACGCCCCCGCCGTCGCGTCGGGCGCGGCGCTGGCGCTGCGGCGGCGCTTCTCGGCCTCAGGGCTGCTGCCCGACGTGCGGCGGTACGGGGCCACGTACCTGCACTACGTCGGCAAGGCGCTCTCCTACGTCCTGGCCACCCCCGAGCGCCCGGACGACGCCGACAATCCGCTCAAGATCGCCTTTGGGAACGAGGGGAGCGCGGTCGCGATCAGGCGGTTCGGGGCACGGTTCGGGTGTCAGGTGATCGACGCCTTCGGCTCCACGGAGACGGCGATCTCGCTCAGCCCCGACCCCTCGGGCCCGCCCGGCTGCCTCGGCAGGCTGCCCGAAGGCGTCGCGATCCTCGACCCCTTCACCGGGCGGCCCTGCCCGCCCGGCCGCGTCGAGGACGGCCGCCTGCTCAACCCGGACGAGGCGGTCGGCGAGCTGGTCAATACGACGGGGCTGGGCCTGTTTGAGGGTTACTACAACGACCCGGACGCCGACGCCGAGCGGGTCAGGGACGGCGCGTTCTGGTCGGGCGACCTGGCGTACATGGACGCGGACGGGTACGTGTTCTTCGCCGGGCGCGGCACCGAGCGGCTGCGCGTGGACGGCGAGAACCTGGCCGTAGCGCCTATTGAGGCCGCGTTACGGGAGTTCGCCGGGGTGGTCGAGGCGGCCGTGTACCCGGTGCCTGATGCGGCGGCCGGCGACCAGGTCATGGCGGCGCTCGTGCTGGAGGGGGACTTCGACCCGGAGGCGTTCACCGCGTTCCTCGCCTCCCGGCGGGATCTGGGCGCCAAGTCCTTACCCTGCTATATCCGCGTTTCTGATCACCTGCCCCAGACGCCCTCCCACAAGGCCATCAAGCGGGTTCTCGCCCGGGAGGGCTGGCGTACCGGCGACCCGGTCTGGTGGCGTACGCCTGCCGGGCTGCGTCCGCTGACCGACGCGGACGCCAAGGGCATCGAGGAGGAGTTCGTACGGCACGGCAGGCAACACCTCTTGGAGACGTAGTGGATTTCAACCTGGACGAAACCCAGCAGGACTTGAAGAAGTTGGCCGCCGAGGTCCTCGCCAGGGAAGGCGATGAGGAGCGGCTGTGGCAGGCCGGGCTGATGAGTGTGTGCGTGCCGGAGGAGGCGGGCGGCGCCGGGCTCGGACCGGTGGAGATGGCCGTGGTGCTGCGGGAAGTGGGGGCGCGGGCGGCGGCGGTCCCGGCCCTCTCGACGCTGGCGAGCACGCTGGCGCTGGCCCGATACGGCACCCTCGACCAGCAACGACGCTTCGGCGGCACGAGCGGCGAGGGTGGCGCGGCGGCTGGAGCCCGGGCCGGGCGTGCGGGCCGGATGGCGCTCGCGTTGCGGGAGCCGGGCCGCGCCCTGGCCGAGCCGCCTTCGACGGTCGCGCGGCCGTCCGGTGACGGCTGGGCGTTGACCGGGCGCAAGGTCTCCGTGCTCCACCCCGCGTCCGCAGTGCTGGTCAGCGCCGATGAGGGCCTGTTCCTGATCGAGGAGCCGGCGACGACGGCGGAGTTCACGTCCACCGGCGAGCCCGCCGCGACGGTCGTGCTCGAGGACACCCCCGCGGAGCGGCTGGCGGGACCGGAGGCAGTCACCGGCGTCCGGCAGCTCTTCACCGCCGGGGTCGCCGCACAGGCCAGTGGCGTGCTGGCCGGGGCGCTGGAGTTGACCACCTCCTACATCAGGAGCAGGAAGCAGTTCGGCCGGGCGCTGGCCGAGTTCCAGGCCGTGACCATGCAGATCGCCGACGTCTACATCGCGGGCCGGGCGCTGGACGTGGCGATGTGGTCGGCGGTATGGCGGCTGGGCGAGGGCCTGCCGGCCGAGCAGGACCTGGCGCTGGCCGCGTACCACGTCAGTGCGGCCGTCAAGGCCCTCTACACCTGCCAGCACCTGCACGGCGGCCTCGGGCTCGACGTGACGTACCCGCTGCACCGCTACTTCGCCCAGGCCAAGCACCTGTCCCACCTGCTCGGCGGCGCCGACGCCCAGCTGGACCTGATCGGAGCGCTCGTCTGATGCTGATCGACCTGACCCCCGAGCAACGCAGGCTCCGGGACGAGCTGCGCGAGTACTTCCAGGGTTGTCTCACCGACGAGGACCGCAGAAAGATCGCCGAGGACCCGTTCGGCGGGGCGTACATGGAGCACTGCCGCCGCCTGGGCCGCGACGGCAAACTCGGCCTCGGCTGGCCCGAGCAGTACGGCGGCGGTGGCTATGGCCCGCTCGAGCAGCAGATCTTCGCCAACGAGATCGCCCGGGCAGGCGTCCCGTATCCGATCATCACGGTCCAGACGGTCGGCCCCACGCTCATGCAGTACGGCACCCAGGAGCAGAAGGACCTCTTCCTGCCGCGCATCCTCGCCGGCGAATGCCACTTCGCCATCGGCTACAGCGAGCCCGAGGCGGGCACCGACCTGGCGTCCCTGCGCACCACGGCGGTGCTCGACGGCGACCATTACGTCGTCAACGGCCAGAAGATCTTCACCAGCGGCGCACACTACGCCCAGTACATCTGGCTGGCCGCCCGGACGAACCCCGAGGCCAAGAAGCACAAGGGCATCACCATGATGATCGCCTCCACGGACGACCCCGGCTTCTCGTGGACCCCGATCGTGACCATGGACGGGCGCCACCACACCAACTCCACCTACTACAGCGACGTCCGCGTGCCGGTGAACATGGTGGTCGGCGAGGTGGACCGGGGCTGGGACCTGATCGTCAACCAGCTCAACCACGAACGGGTCACCCTCGGCCCCGCCGGGAACATCGGCCAGACCTACGACCGCTTCCTCGCCTGGGCCAGGCGCACCGGCCTGGTGGACAACCCGGACGTACGGCGGGCGCTGGCCGCGGTGTGGGTGGCGTTACGGACGAACGAGCTGCTCAACTGGCAGGTGGCCGCGAACATGGACCTCGGCTGGCTGGGCGCGCCCGACGCGTCGGCCACCAAGATCTACGGCTCCGAGCGTATGCAGGAGGTCGGCAGGATCATCGCCGACGTCCTGGCCAGGTACGGCGACCCGAGCGACCCGGAGACGGCCGAGCTGCTCGAACGCAACGACCACGGGGTGAAGGGCGCCGTGGTGCTGACGTTCGGCGGCGGGGTCAACGAGGTGCAGCGGGAGCTGATCGCGATGCTCGGCCTGGGCCTGCCGAGGCCGCCGCGATGAGCGAGGCGAAGCCGATGACGGACGAGGAGCTGCACGACCTCGCGGACAAGCAGGCTGCGCTGGGAGAGGTGCGCGGCACGCCGGCGCCCGACCCGGTGAACATCCCCATGATCAGGCACTGGCTGGCCGCCATGGGCGACGAGAATCCGGCCTACCTGGACAAGGGCGTCGCCCCGCCCGCGATGGCCCAGGTGTGGACCATGCAAGGGCTGCGTACTGGGGCCAAGGACCGCTCGCCGGTGGACGACATGATGACGGCGCTCAACGCCGGTGGCTACACGGGCGTGGTGGCGACCAACTGCGAGCAGACCTACCACCGCTACGCCCGCCTGGGCGAGCGCCTCACCCCCGCGACGAGGTTCGCGGGCCTGGCGGGGCCCAAGAAGACCGCTCTGGGTGTGGGGTACTTCGCCACCTGGAACGTCACCTGGTACGCCGAGGACGACGAGCCGGTGGCGGACATGCTCTTCCGCGTCCTGAAATTTCGCCCACCCGCCGCCAAAGCCTCCAAAGAGCCCTATCCGCTCCAACCCGCGATCAACCAGGACACCGCGTTCTTCTGGGAAGGCGTGAAGAAGGGCGAGCTACGCATCCAGAGCTGCGCCGACTGCGGCCTGCTGCGCCACCCGCCGGGCCCGTTGTGCCCCCACTGCCGCTCGGCCGGCCGCTCCTACACGGTCGCGAGCGGCGCGGGGACCCTCTACAGCTACGTCGTGCACCACCATCCACGGGTGCCGGGCCGCGAGACCCCGTTCGTGGTGGGCGTGGTGGAGCTGCCGGAGGGCGTACGAATCGTCGGGAACGTCGTGGACTGCCCCCTGGGGGAGGTGCGGATCGGCATGCCGTTGCGCGTGACGTATCGCCCGATGGACGACGAACTCGTCCTGCCGATGTGGACACCGGGGGAGCCATGACCGAGACAGGAGCCGTGCTGCCGGAGCTGTCCATCGACCTGACGCCTACCGTGGTCGTCTCCACGGCCCTGGCCACCATGGACTTCACGCCCGTGCACCACGACACCCAGCTCGCCCGCGCCCAGGGCTCGAAGGACATTTTCCTCAACATCCTGACCACCATGGGCCTGGTCGAGCGCTACGTCACCGATTGGGCGGGCCCGGAGGCCGTCATCAAGCGGATCAACGTCAAGCTGGGCGTCCCGGCGTACGCGGGCGACCGCCTCAGCTTCAACGGGACGGTCGTGTCGCGCCAGGACGGCCAGGTCACGGTGGAGGTGCGCGGCAAGGTCAGCCTCGGCGACCACGCCACCGGCACGGTGACCCTCATGTTTCCCGAGGAGAACGCACCTTGTTGAGCGGACGCACCGCCATCGCCGGCATCGGCGCCACGGAGTTCAGCAAGAAGTCCGGGCGATCCGAGCTGCGGCTGGCCGCCGAGGCCGTGTTGTCCGCCCTGGACGACGCCGGGCTGTCGCCGGGCGAGGTGGACGGCATGGTGACCTACAGCCAGGACTCCAACCAGGAGATCGCCGTCGCCAGGGAGGTGGGGATCGGCGACCTGACCTTCTTCTCCCGCGTCGAGTACGGCGGCGGCGCCGCCTGCGGCACGGTGGCGCACGCCGCCATGGCCGTGGCCACGGGGATGGCGCGGACGGTGGTCTGCTACCGGGCGTTCAACGAGCGCTCCGGCCGCCGCTTCGGCCAGCCGAACGCCCGCCTGACCGGCGAGCCGACCTCCCAGGGCCTGGAGATGAGCTGGCACGTGCCGTTCGGGCTGATGACCCCGGCGGCCTGGGTGGCCATGTTCGCGCGCCGCTACATGCATGCCTACAACGCGACCTCGGAAGACTTCGGCCGGGTGGCCGTGGCCATGCGCAGGCACGCGGCCACCAACCCGGCCGCCTGGTTCTACCAGCGGCCCATCACGCTGGAGGAGCACCAGGCGTCCAGGTGGATCGTGGAGCCGCTGCACCTGCTCGACTGCTGTCAGGAGAGCGACGGCGCGGTGGCCCTGGTCGTGACCTCGGCCGAGCGGGCCCGGGACCTGCGCAGGTCACCCGCGATGATCACGGCCGCCGCGCAGGGCTCCGGAGCCGGCCAGATGATGATGACCAGCTACTACCGCGATGACATGAGCGGCCTGCCGGAAATGTCCGTCGTCGGCCGCCGGCTCTGGGAGATGTCCGGGTTGTCACCACGGGACATCCACACCGCCATCCTCTACGACCACTTCACCCCGTTCGTCCTGGCTCAGCTGGAGGAGCTGGGGTTCTGCGGCCGGGGCGAGGCGCCGGACTTCCTCCGGGACGGCACCATCGAACTGGACGGCCGCCTGCCCGTCAACCCGCACGGCGGGCAGCTGGGGGAGGCGTACATCCACGGCATGAACGGCATCGCCGAAGCCGTCCGCCAGATCCGCGGCACAGCGGCCAACCAACTCCCAGGCGTGTGGAACGTCCTGGTCACGGCCGGAACCGGTGTACCGACCAGCGGCTTGATCCTCTCCTCCGACTCGTAGACCCGCCGGGCGCCAACAACGGCTCCGCCGAGAGGGACAAATCACTGCTTCGCGAACGCGGGCACGGTGGACGTGGCCATCTTCGGCGTCTATGTCATTGGGGCCCGGGACGGGGCAGGCGCTTCACTTCGCCGCGGTTACCCCCACTGGCCGACTTGGTAGTCCCCGGCGGGCTGCTGGGTGATGACGTTCATGCGGTTGTAGGCGTTGATGACGGCGATGAGGGCCACCAGGGCGGCGAGCTGGTCCTCGTCGTAGTGCTTGGCGGCGTTCGCCCAGGCCTCGTCGGTGACGCCACCGGCGGCGTCGGCGATGCGGGTGCCCTGCTCGGTCAGCTCCAGGGCGGCGCGTTCGGCCTCGGTGAACACCGTGGCCTCCCGCCAGGCCGCGATCAGGTTCAGGCGCACCGAGGTTTCGCCGGCGTGCGCGGCTTCCTTGGTGTGCCCGTCGATGCAGACGGCGCAGCCGTTGATCTGGCTGGCGCGGATCTTCACCAATTCCTGGGTCGCGGCCGGCAGCGTCGAGTCCTGCACGACCTTGCCTGCCGAGCCGAGGTACTTCATGACCTTGGGCGTGACGGAGTTGCCGAAGTAGTTCAAGCGGGCTTCCATGGTCATCTCCTTGCCGTGTTTCGCTGTTACACCGCATTGACGGAACAGCTCGGCAAGAGGTGACAGGAGGCGACTGTGATGTGCGTCTCTCTGCCCGTGCGGGGAGAATGTGACCGATGAACGACAACGATGAGGTGACCGGCGTCTTCGAAGAGCACCGTGATCATTTGCGGGCGGTGGCGTACCGGATGCTCGGCTCGCTGAGCGAGGCCGATGACGCGGTGCAGGAGACGTGGCTCCGGCTCAGCCGCACCGACACCAGCGACGTGGAGAACATGGGCGGCTGGCTCACTACGGTCGTGGGCCGCGTCTGCCTCAACATGCTGCGCTCCCGCCGCACGCGTGGTGAGGAGCCCTTGGAGAGGCGCATGCCGGATCTGGTGGTGAGCACCGTCGACGGCGTCGACCCCGAGCACGAGGCGCTCCTGTCCGACTCGGTGGGCCTGGCGCTGCTCGTGGTGCTCCAGACGCTCGATCCGGCGGAGCGGCTGGCGTTCGTGCTGCACGACATGTTCGCCGTGCCCTTCGACGAGATCGCCCCCATCGTGGACCGCACCCCGGCCGCGACCCGTCAGCTTGCCAGCCGCGCCCGGCGCCGGGTGCGCGGCGCGGCCGCGGAGCCGGACCCGGACCTGTCGCGGCAGCGCAAGGTGGTGGACGCCTTCATGACGGCCGCGCGGGCCGGCGACTTCGACGCCCTGGTCGCGGTGCTGGACCCGGACATCGTCCTGCGCGTGGACCAGGGCGCTCTGCCGAGCGGCCGCTGGCTGGAGCTCCATGGGGCCCTGGCGGTGGCCAAGCAGGCGCTCATGTTCCAGCGGATGGCCCAGATTGCTCAGCCGGTCCTGGTCAACGGCGTACCCGGTCTGATCAACACGGCCGGCGGCAAGGTGATGTCGGTCGGGGCCTTCACCATCGCAGGCGGCAAGGTGGTGGCCTTTGACATCCTCGCCGACGTGGACCGCCTGAGCACGCTCGACCTGACGGCGGTCGAGCGGCCTTAGGGATCGACGAACATCGGCACGGAGAAGAACACGATCATCGCGATCGCCACGCAGATCAGGAAGCCGATCAGCTCCCAGGCCCAGTCGTAGTGGCGTTCCCCGCGGCGGCGTGCCTTCTCCGGCCGGGGTTTGTCCGGACGGCGCTTGGGGACGGGCCTGGCCCGGACCGGACGAGGGGCGAGCAAGGACTCCTTCGGCTCCCCGGCCGGCTCGTCTTCCCAGGGCAGCGGCATCCGGTACACCGGCTCCATGGGCTTGGGACGCGGCTTGAACAGCGGCGCCGTGTCGTCGCTCACCGGGTCCTCGGTCTCCGGCTGGAGCGGGCGTGGAGGGCCCTTGTGGACCAGCACGTCCTCGGCCGGGGACGGCTGCGACCGCCGCGCCGGCCTGGGCCTGCGTAATTCCCTGCGTCCCTCGCCCCTGGACGGCAACGGGTCGCGGCCGGGCGCCGGCAGGTCGGGGCGCGCCTCGCCGCCCGGCGCGAGCAGGTCGCCCGCCTCGAACGGCGGCCGGAGCGGCGTCTCGCTGGGCAGGAGCACGTCGCCCGTCGCGAACGGCTCGGGCGAGTTCTTCGGCAGGAGCACGTCCCCCGTGGCGAACGGCTCCGACTCGTCCGCCGGCGCCGCCATGAAGAACGGCCGCTCCTCGACCGGACGGGAGGAGTCCAGGGCGCCCAGCGGATCCCTGAGCGGGCGGCCGAGGCCGGGCGGCGGGCGCAACGGATCCCTGAGCGGGCGGCCGAGGCTGGGCGGCGGGCGCAACGGGTCGCGGACCTTGGGCATCGGGGCCGTGGTCGCCTCGTGGTGGGAGACCCGGGACGGGGACCGCGGCGTCAGCAGCTCCTTGGGGAAGATCAATGTGCTGGTCGCCGGGTCGGCGTCGGACAGCGGCTGCGGCCACATCGGCGGGCTGGGCCAGCGCGGCTTCACGAACAACGGCGCGGGCGTGGCCGTACGCGAGCCGGCGACGTGGATGCGCAGCGCCCCGGGCGGCTGCGGCCACGGCAGGCGGCCGAGCACGTCACGCAGCGGCGCGACCCCCAGCGCTCCGTAGATGTCGGCGATCGGCTTGGGCACGCGTACCCCGGTGGAGGCCAGCGCCGCCCCGAGAGCCTGCCGGAACCGATGCCCCGCCCCCACGGCCAGCTCCTCTGCCGTGTCGGGCGCGACGTCGAGCACCCAGGCCAGCTCGGCCTTGCTCAGCCCGCAGACCGCGCAGAGCACCAGCACCTCCCGCTGGTGCGGCCGCAACTCCCGCAGGCTGCGCTCGACGAGCGACGTGGCCGGATCGATGAGCGGGTCCACCAGGGGCGGCGCGTAGACGACGTCCCGCCGGTGGATCTGGCGGCGAGCGAAGGCGTAGAGAGCGGCACGGGGCGGCTCCGCGGCGGGCACGCCGGAGAGCACCGACATCAGGACGTCGGACGCGGAGCCGAGGTCGCCGAGCTGGTCAGCGCAGTATGCGAACAGCCCGGCGGCATGACGGTCGTAGAGCTCTGCGATCAGTTCTGCGCGTGGGCGCTGATCGGTGAGCGGCTGGGACACGGGGCCGGATCCTCTTGCTCGGTGCGGACGCTGAGGGTGTGGTGAGGGGTGCGCGTCAGGTGATTGTGGAGGTAATCATGCCAACACAGACCGGTCCGGCGCACTACCACATCCAGATTTAAGTAAATATGCCTGGTCAGTGAAACGCTTAAGCCAGGCCCAAGGGGACAGAGCGGGCCGGATCGCCGTAGTCTGTGGGTCCAATAGATCATGCGGCGGTCGTGGCAGGGGGCCGCGGCCCTGCCCAGAGCGAGAGGTCACGCGTGATCACATTCGACGCTGTCACCAAACGCTACCCGGACGGCACGGTCGCCGTGGATCGCCTCAGCCTGGAGGCGCCCACCGGCGAGATCACGGTGCTCGTCGGCCCCTCCGGCTGTGGGAAGACGACGTCGCTCCGGATGATCAACCGCATGATCGACGCCTCCGAAGGCCGGATCCTCCTCGACGGCGAGCCCGTGCAGGGCATCGACCCGCCGACGCTGCGGCGCGGCATCGGGTACGTCATCCAGCAGGCAGGGCTGTTCCCGCACCGGAAGATCGTCGACAACATCGCCACCGTCCCCTACCTGCTCGGCTGGGACAAGAAGAAGGCCCGCGCGCGGGCCATGGAGCTGCTGGAGCGCGTCGGCCTGGACCCGGCGCTGGCCGGCCGCTACCCGTTCCAGCTGTCCGGCGGGCAGCAGCAGCGCGTGGGCGTGGCCAGGGCGCTGGCCGCCGATCCGCCGGTGCTGCTCATGGACGAGCCGTTCAGCGCCGTGGACCCCATCGTGCGCACGAGCCTGCAGGACGAGTTGCTCAGGCTCCAGGCGGAGCTCAACAAGACCATCGTCTTCGTCACGCACGACATCGACGAGGCGGTCAAGCTCGGCGACCGCGTGGCCGTGTTGCGGGTGGGCGGCACGCTGGCGCAGCTCGCCGATCCCAAGACGCTGTTGTCGGAGCCGGCCGACGATTTCGTGCGCGAGTTCCTCGGGCACGACAGGGGGATCAGGCGGCTGCAGTTCATCTCCACCGAAGGGCTGCGGCAGCGGCTGCGTACCGACCTGACCGTCGAGGAGGGCGCCGAGCGCGGCACCTCCGAGCCCTGGCTGCTGGTGGTGGACGCCGAGGGCCGGCCGGCCGGCTGGGTCTCCGGGGCGCGGCCCGGCGAGCTGGAGCCGTACGGGACGTTCGTGCCGGGCCGTGACTCCATGCGCTCGGCGCTCGACGCGGCGCTGCTGTCGCCGTCCGGCTACGCCGTGGCCGTGGACGAGCAGGGCAAGGTCGTCGGCGTCGCCACCAGGGAGACGCTCGACCAGGCGCTGGCGGAGGCGGCAGATGGGTGACGGTCCTCCCTCGATCTGGGAGTGGATCGCCCGCAACTGGGACACCGGGCGGGTCGACAGCATCAGGAACCTGCTCACCGACCACCTGACCATGTCGCTCGTGCCGATCCTGGTCGCGCTGGTCGTGGCACTGCCGCTCGGCCTGGCCTGCGTGCGCTGGCGCTGGCTCTACCAGCCCACCGCGGGGCTCTTCAACGTCGTGTACGCCCTGCCGTCGCTGCCGGTCTTCATGTTGCTGATCTCGGTGACCGGGCTGTCGCAGACCACAGTGATCATCCCGCTGACCTTCTACGGCATGGCCGTGCTCATCCCGGCTGTGGTGGACGGGCTGGGCTCGGTGCCCGTCCACGTCGGCCAGTCGGCGGTCGCGATGGGGTTCACGCCGCTGCGCCGCCTGCTGCAGGTCGAGCTGCCGATCGCGGTGCCGGTGGTGCTGGCCGGGCTGCGGGTGGTCGCGGTCTCCAGCATCAGCCTGGTCAGCGTGGGCGCGCTGATCGGGCAGGGCGGGCTCGGCGGATTGTTCACGCGGGCGTACCAGAACCCGTTCATGCCGCCGGTCATCGTCGGCATCGTGCTGATCGTGGCGCTGGCGCTGATCGCCGACGGGCTGATCGTGCTGGCGCAGCGACTGCTCACCCCCTGGGTGCGGGTACGGAAGGGGCAGGCGTCGTGAGCTGGTTGACCGCCTTCTTCTCCTGGCTGGGGGAGTTCTTCGGGAACCCGGAGAGCTGGTCCGGGTCCGGCGGCATCCCCATGCGGCTGCTGGAGCACCTGGAGTTCTCGGCTCTAGCCCTCGCCCTGGCGGCGCTGATCGCGGTGCCGATCGGCCTGCTGATCGGCCACACCGGCCGGGGCGAGGTGGTGGTCGTCGTCTCGGCGAACCTGGCCAGGGCGCTGCCCACGCTGGGCCTGCTGGTGATGTTCGTGCTGCTGCTCGGCGCGGCCTCGATCTGGCCGGTGATCATTCCGCTGGTGTTGCTGTCAGTGCCGCCGATCCTGGTGAACACCTTCGAGGGCATCAAGGGGGTCGACCCCGAGCTGCGGGATGCGGCGTATGGGATGGGGCTGCGGGGCGGGCAGGTGCTCCTGCGGGTACTGGTGCCGGTCGCGCTGCCGCTGATCCTGCTGGGCTGCCGGCTCTCGGCGATCCAGGTCGTCGCCACCACCACCGTTGCCGCGTACACGGGGCTGGGCGGCCTCGGGCGGTACGTGATCGACGGGTTCGCGACGAAGGATTACGCGAGCGTCGTCGGCGGTTCAGTACTGATTGTGCTGTTTGCGCTCGTGGTGCAGATCTTGTTCACGCTCGCCCAGAGGGTGACGGTCTCGCCGGGAGTGAGCCAGCGACTTAAGGTCCGATAGTCTCCTATATAACCTCCCGCTTAGAAGGGAAAAGCAAGATGAGACGCAAGTACGGCATCGCGGGGGTGCTGATCTCGGCGATGCTCGCGCTGGCCGCCTGCGGTGGCGGCGGCAGCACCGGCACCGGGGGCAACCCGCTCGACACCACGAGCGCTGCTCCCAGCGGCTCGGCCTCAGGCGGGGGTGGTAAGGTCATCATCGGATCCGCCGACTTCGACGAGAACGTGCTGCTCGCGTCGATCTACGCCCAGGCGCTGCAGGCCAAGGGCGTGCAGGTCGAGGAGAAGCCGCGCATCGGGAGCAGGGAGGTGCTCTACGACCAGGTCAAGAGCGGCGGCCTGACCATCGTGCCCGAGTACAACGGCAACCTGCTGGCCTTCGTCGACCAGCAGACTACGGCGGCCACCACCGAGGAGGTCAACGCCGGGCTGAAGGAGAAGCTGCCTGCCGAGCTGGAGGTGCTGGACTCCTCGCCCGCCGAGGACAAGGACAGCCTGTCCATCACCAAGGACACCCAGACCAAGCAGTCGCTCAACACCATGGAAGACCTCGCCAAGGTCTCCAAGACCATGACCGTCGGCGGCCCGCCCGAGTTCAAGAAGCGGTGGGAGGCGCGGTTCAAGGAGGTCTACGGGATCGAGTTCAAGGCGTGGGAGCCCACGGGACCGACCACCCCTGACGCGATCAAGGACGGCACGATCCAGGTCGGCAACGTCTTCACCACTGACCCCAAGATGACGGCCAACAACCTGGTGCCCCTGCAGGACCCCAAGAACATCTTCCCCGCCCAGAACGTGACGCCGCTGCTCAACAAGGCCGCTGCGACCGACACGATCAGGACCACGCTGAACTCCATCTCGGCCAAGCTGACCACGCAGTCTCTGCTCGACATGATGCAGAAGATCTCCGTGAACAAGGACGAGCCCGCCACGGTGGCCAAGGAATGGCTGACCTCCAACGGCCTCGCCTGAGCCTTTCGGAGCCCTGGCGGTGAGCGAGTTCACGGAGGCAATGGCCCAGCTCGCCGCCGGGGTCTCGGTCGTGACCGTCCGCGACGGACGGGACGACCTCGGGACGACGGTGTCCGCCCTGATGTCCGTCTCCCTCGAACCCCCGCTGGTGCTGGTCAGCCTGGCCAGCCGCAGTTACCTCAACGAGGTCCTGCTCCGCCAGGACCGCTGGGCCGCCTCCCTGCTGTCCTCCCGCCAGGCCGCCATCGCCAGCCGCTTCGCCACTCCCGGTCGGCCCAGCGCCCGGCTCCTGGTGGCCGGCATCCCCCACCACCGCGGGGCGCACACGGAGGCGCTGGTGGTGGAGGGCGGGGTGGCCGCCCTGGAGGCCGAGACCACCAAGGTGGTCGCGGCCGGCGACCACACGCTGTTCATCGCCTCCGTCCTGGCCGTCCCCTACGTCAACCCCGCATTCCAGCCGTTGGTACGGCTCCGCGGCCGCTACCGCCCGATGGGCACCTGACGAGCGACACACCACACGACGGCGGTGGCGACGTCCTCCTCACTGCCCGCGGCCACGGCGTCGATCCGCACGCCGGAGCCGGCGGCGTCCAGCGCCACCCTGCGGGTCAGCTCGGCCACCGCGGCGTGCGTGCCGGCGGTCGCCGCCAGGTTGACGACGCGGCCGCCGTGCCGCATCGCGGGGATCTCGTACTTCATCGCCAGCGCCACCTCACCCACCTCGGCGTGGTTGAAAGCGGCGTCGAGCCGGCCGAACGCGCCGAGCGTCTGCTCGACCAGCCGCCGCACCGACACCGGGTTGGCGAGATCCGCCGGGACGGCGACGGCCTGGCCCCCCGCTGAGCCGATGTCCGCGGCCAGCGCCTCGAGAGGCTGACCGTCGCGGGCGGTGAGAACCACGCTGGCGCCGGCCCTGCTCAGGGCGCGGGACACCGCGGCGCCGATGCCGCTGCCCGCGCCGGTGACCAGGGCGGTGCGACCGCTCAACGCTCCGAGCGTCATGATGGCCTCGCACTCTGTGAATGTTCCTGTGAACGCGATCGACGCTAGGGGCCAGGTCGCGCGGGCCGCATCAGTGAAGTCGCCGGTCTTCCGGGGATCGCGCGCGTTGTCACCGGTGCGGCCGCTTTCTATGCTCGGCGTGTGCTGGGGAGAGACGCCGAGGCGAAGCTGCTCGAGTCGTTACTGCGGCACGCCGCCGAGGGACACGGCGGCGGGGTCGTCCTGCACGGTGAGCCGGGCATCGGCAAGACCGCACTGTTGTCGTACGCCACTGAGCAGGCCGCCGGCTTCCAGGTGCTGCGCGCGGTCGGCGTCGAGCCGGAGGCCGATCTTGCCTACGCGATACTGCACCAGCTCCTGTTCCCCGTGCTCGGGTCGGTCGACGAGCTGCCCGGCCCGCAGGCGCAGGCCCTGCGGATCCTGTTCGGGCGCGCGCACGGCGCACCGCCCGACGCGTTCCTGGTGGCGCTGTCGACCCTGTCGCTGCTGTCCCTGCTGGCCGGCGAGAAGCCGGTGCTGTGCGTGGTCGACGACGCGCACTGGGCCGATCAGCCGACGCTGAAGACCCTGGCGTTCGTCGCCCGCCGGCTGGACAACGAGCCCGTCGTGCTGGCGCTGGCCGCGCGTGCCGACGAGGGCCACGCCACCGACCTGCCCCACCTGCGCCGCGTCCCGCTCATGGGGCTCAACCCGGACGCGGCCAGGGCGCTGCTCGCCGAGCACGCCGGCGGGCGGCGGCTGACCGACGGCGAGCAGACCCACCTGCTGGCCGCCACCGGCGGCAACCCCCTTGCCCTGCTGGAGCTGGCAGGAAAGGAGATGCCACCGGAAGGCACACAGGAGCCGCCCGCCCTGACCGATGAGCTGCGGCGTTCGTTCCTGACCAAGATCCGGGCTGGGCACGCCGCCTCGTTGCCGCTGCTCCAGTTGATCGCCGCCGACGGCTCCGGCAGCGTCGAAACCATCGAGAAGGCGGCCGCGTCGCTGCGGATCGACGCCGACCCGCTGCACCGCGCCGACCTCGACGAGCTGCTGACGTACGACGGAGCCCGGCTGGTGTTCCGGCACCCGCTGATCCGGTCGGCGGTCTACCACAGCGCCTCGGCCGACCGGCGGGCCGCGCTCCATCGTGCCCTCGCCTCGGCCTTCGACACCCCAGCCGACCAGCACCGCCGTGCCTGGCACCTCGGACAGGCCGCCGTCGGCCACGACGAGCAGGCCGCCGAGCACCTCGAGCGCTCCGCCGCGCAGGCGGCCCTGCGCGGCGGCCCCGCCGCGGCCATGGCCGCGTTGTCCCGGGCGGCCGAGCTCACCGCCGACGGTTCGCGCCGGGGGCGGCGGCTGTGGAACGCCGCGCTCGCCGCCATCGGAGGGGGATTCACCGCCGCGGCCGTGGAGCTGCTCGACCGTGCCGAGCGCGAGCCCCACCTGGAGGAGGGGGACCGGATCGCCCTGGCCGCGATCCGCGCCACCGTGGCGGAGTTCGCCGGCTCGCCTGAGGAGGCGATGGACCTCATCAAGCCGTGGATCCCGCGGGCGCTGCGGATCGACCGGCGCCTGTTCACCCCGACCGTCGTGATGTACGCCGACCTCGGTCTGCGCGTCAACCGGCCGCAGGCATGGGCAGACCTCGCCGGCTGGCTCGACGGGATCACGCTCGCGCCGGACGATCCGCGGGACGCCGTGCTGGGGCTGCTGCGCAGCGCCTGCCTGGCCCGCGCCGGCCGCGATCCTGGACCGCGAGACTGGGCCGCGGTCGAGTCGCTCACAGATCCGGTCACGATGACCCTGGCCGGAGGGATCGCTCGCCAGCTCGGCGACTACGAGCTGAGCAGGCGCCTGCATCGCACGGCCGGGCAGCTGGCGCGCGCCAACGGATCACTCGGTGCGCTCGCCTGGAATCTGGAGTATCAGTCCGCCGACGAGATCGCGCGTGGCCGGTTCGGGCTCGCCGAGGCCTACGCGGAGGAGGGTCGCCAGTTCGCCGCCGAGGTCGGCCAGCCGAACACGGCCTGCCGCCACCAAGGGCTGCTGGCCTTGTGCGCGGCCATCCGGGGCCGGCCGGAAGCCGCGCAGCTGGCCACCGATGTGCTGGCCGAGGCGAGCGGCCGCAACCTGGCCGACGCCATGTCCTACGCCAGGCGGGCGCTCGGGCTCATCGACCTGGTCGCGGGCCGGCACCGCGAAGCCGCGCGGCACTTCGAGGCGGTCGGCGTCTGGGACGCCGACGTGCCCTCGGACCTGGCCATGGCCGTCGTTCCCGACCTCGTCGAGGCCCTGGTCAGAGCAGGCGAGCGCGACCGGGCCGCCGCGGCCACGGCCCGCTACGCCCGGTGGGCCCAGCACGCCGCCGCACCGGAGCCGGCCGCCCTCACGGCCCGCTGCCGGGCGCTGGTCGGCGCCGATGGCAGCGCCCACTATGCGGAAAGCCTGCGCCTGCACGCCAGGTCCGACGCTCCGCTGGAGCACGCCCGTACCGAGCTGCTGCTCGGCGAGCAGCTGCGGCGAGACCGGCGGCGCTCCGAGGCGCAGCGGCACCTGCGCGGCGCCGCGGACGACTTCCGCCGCATCGGCGCCCTCGCCTGGGCCGAACGCGCGCTGGGCGAGCTGCGCGCCACAGGGGAGTCGGCGCGCGCACCCGAGGCGGGCGTGCTGAGCACGCTCACCCCGCAGGAGCTACGCATCACGCTGGCCGTCGGCGAAGGGCTGACCAACCGGGAGATCGCCGCGCAGTTGTTCCTCAGCCCGCGGACCGTGGACTACCACCTGCGCAAAGTCTTCCAGAAGGCCGACATCACCTCGCGAGCCGAGCTCATGCGGCTGGTCCTGGCCGAACGCCCCGCCTGAAGGACCGGCGACTTCACTGATTCGGCGGCCACCCCTCGCTTCCTAGCGTTGGCGACGTCACATTCCGCACGTTAGGAGTCCCCGTCATGACGATCCAGCCCAGTAAGAGGCGCATGGCCGGCCGCTTCGTCTGGCACTACATCGAGATGGTCATCGCGATGAGCCTCGGGATGGTGCTGCTCGATCCGGTGTGGGGCGCGGTCCTGCCGGACGCCATCACCCGGGTCGACGTCGGCACCTTGACCATGGCCGCCGACATGTCCATCGGCATGGCCGTCTGGATGCGGGTCCGCCGCCACACCTGGGCCGCCATCGCCGAGATGAGCATGGCGATGGTCGTGCCGTTCCTCGTCCTGCTCGTCCCGTACTGGTTCGGCGTGCTGCCGGGCGACATGGTGATGTCGATCGGGCACGTGCTCATGTTCGTCTTCATGGCCCTGGCCATGCTGCGGCGGCGCCACGAGTACACGCACCATCAGCACCGGTTTCGCATCCCGCGCAAGTGGCTCGGGCGAGGGGCCGTCGTGCTGGTCGCGCTCCTGGTGCCCGGTGCGGTCTCCGCGGTGAACACCGTCGGGAAGTTCGGCGACCAGTACAAGGCACGCTCGGACACGGTGGCGGTCCAGCCTGTGCCGAAGGCCGCCGCCCACGACCCGGCCAAGCCCACGGTGGCCTTCCTGGTCAACGGCAGTGGCACCAACGTGGCCGACCTGCTCGGGCCGTACGAGGTGCTGGCGGGCACCGGGCGGGTGAACACGTACGTCGTCTCGTCCGGCCCTCGGCTGGTGCCCCTGACCGGTGGGCTGGACCTCGTACCGGACCTGACCTTCGACGAGCTGGCACGGCTGCTGGGCGAGCGGCGCGACACGCTCGACGCCGTGGTGATCCCGGCCCTGAACAAGACGGCTCCCGCGGAGGCCGGCTCCATCACCGCGTGGCTGCGTGAGCAGTCGGCGGCCGGCGCGATCACCGTCAGCGTCTGCAACGGGGCCCGTACGCTCGCGGCGACCGGGCTGCTGGACGGCAGGCCGGCGACCTCCCACTGGTGGCGGCTGCCCGGGCTGCGCGCCGACTTCGGCCAGGTCCAGTGGGTGAGCGGCCGGCGGTACGTGGACGACGGAAACGTGATCACCACCGCCGGTGTGCTGTCCGGTATCGAGGGCGCCCTGCGGATCATCGAACGGCTGCTCGACGTGGACACCGCGCGCGAGGCGGCGCGGAAGGTCCACTGGCGCCACTACTCTCCCGGCGTCGCCGCGCGGATCCCCGAGTCCAGCTTCGAGGCCAAGGACGTGGCCGTCGTCTCCCTCACCTCCTCCTACCAGCCCGGGCCGTCGACCATCGGCGTGCGGCTCATCGAGGGAACCGGTGAGCTGGAGCTCGCCTCCGCGTTCATCACCTACACGGAGCAGTCCATGATCGGGCGCACCGTCGCGGTCGGCGACGGCGTGGTCCGCTCCAGGCACGGCCTGACGTTCGTCCCCCGCACGGCGGTCGCGGACGACCTCGACCGCCTGCTCGTTCCCGGCGTGGACGCCGCACGGCGCCAGGCGGCGGGCACCGGGCCGTCGGCGGCCACCGGAGGGCTCCAGCCCGAGTACCTCCACGTCGGCGAGGAGTTCGCGTTCGATCCCGTGCTGCGGGACATCGCCCGCACCTACGACGTGCCGACGGCGCGGTGGGCGGCGAAGACGCTGGAGTACCCGGTGCTCGACGTCAAGCTGACCGGTAGCGCCTGGCCGTGGGCGCCCACCATCGTTCTCGTGGTGCTCGCGCTGCTGGGCGCCGCTGTCGCCATCGCCGCCGGCATGGTGTTCCGCCGGATTCGCGCCAGGTCCCGTGCGGCCCGCCCGGGTCCGGAGCCGCACGACGCGCCGGGTGCCGAGCTCGCGCACTGCGGGTCGTGAGCCTGATGTGGCCGGGAGGTGCGATGCCTCCCGGTCCTTTTCCTGTTGTCCGTCAGCGCTCGGCCGCGGCGGCGTCGCCCGGATACGTGGCGGCGGCGGTGCAGTGCCGCGCTACCTGCCGCAGCGCTTCAAGGAGCTCCGGGGGGCCGTCCACGGTGAAGGGCAGGCCGAGTGCTGCGAGGTAGACGGCCAGCGTCAGTGGGGTGGCGGCGCCGATGTGCAGGAGGCACCGGTCGTCGTCGACGTGCTCCACCCGGGCCACCGGCGGCACCCGCTCGCTGACGGCCGCGGATGGTGCGTGCACGGTCGCCACGGTACGGCAGGGCCCCAGCGTCGAGGCCACGCCCTTGGTGACGAAGTCGATCGCGTCCCCGGGCGGCATCCAGCGGCCGGGGAAGGACGGTCCCATCGGCGTCCGGGGCGTGAGCCGGTCGATCCGGAAGGTGCGCCAGTCGTCGCGGCCGACGTCCCACGCCACCAGGTACCAGCGGCGCCCGGTCGACACCAGCCGGTGCGGCTCGGTGTCGCGCACGGTGGCGTTGCCGTCGTGGTCGCGGTAGTCGAACCGCAGCCGCCTCCGGTCCCGGCAGGCCGAAGCCAGCGTGGCCAGCACATCGGAGTCCACGGCCGGGCCGCTGCCCGCCGGCACGGGCACCGTGTACGCGGTCAGCGCGGCCAGGCGCGGGCGCAGCCGGGCGGGCAGCACCTGTTCGAGCTTGGCCAGAGCGCGCAGCGACGTCTCCTCGATCCCGCCCACCGTCTGGGCCGCCGCCGTACGCAGGCCGACCGCCACCGCCACGGCCTCCTCGTCGTCCAGCAGCAGGGGCGGCAGCCGGGCCCCGGGGCCCAGCCGGTAGCCGCCTGCCGTCCCGGAGGTGGCCGACACCGGGTAGCCGAGGTCGCGGAGGCGTTCGACGTCGGAGCGGATGGTCCTGGTGCTGACGCCGAGCCGGTCCGCCAGCTCGGGGCCCGGCCAGTCGGTGCGTGATTGGAGCAACGACAGCAGGCGCAACAGCCGCGCGGCGGGGTCTCTCGTGGTCACGGAATCCACCCTTTCTCACCTCGCGGAAGTTCTGCTTCCGCGACGGCTGCCATGGTGAGGGCTCCTGGAACAGAAAGGGACTTCCATGCATGCGGCAGCAGTGGTGACTGGTGGATCGCGCGGCATCGGCCGTGCCGTGGTGGAGCGGCTGGCCGGTGACGGCGCCACCGTCGTCTTCAGCTATGTCGCCGACGAGCGGGCGGCTCGGCAGGTGGAGGAGGTGTGCGGAGGGCGGGCGACGGCCGTACGCGCCGACGCGGCCGACCCTGATCAGGTGGAGCGGCTGTTCGCCACGGCGGACCAGGTGTTCGCCGGCCAGGCGGCGGGGCCGCTGTCGGTGCTGGTCAACAACGCGGGCGTGATCGACCACACGCCGATCGAGGAGCTGACCCAGGAGGTGTTCGAGCGGGTGATGGCGGTCAACGTACGCGGCGCGTTCTTCGCGGTGCAGGCGGCCGCCCGCAGGATGGCCGACGGTGGCCGGATCGTGACCGTCTCCTCCACTGGCACCGCCTGGCCCAGCGCGGGGGAGTCGGTCTACGCCGCGAGCAAGGCGGCGATCGAGCAGCTCACCCGGGTCGCCTCCCGCGAGCTGGGGCAGCGCGGGATCACGGTCAACGCGGTCTCGCCCGGACCGACCGACACCGATCTGCTCCGCGCCAACGTCCCGCCGGAGACGGCGGCCACGGTCGCGCACATGACGGCCCTGGGCCGGATGGGCACGCCGGCGGACATCGCGGCTGTCGTGGCGCTGCTGGTGAGCCCAGACGCCGCCTGGCTGACCGGGCAGAACCTCACAGCAGACGGCGGCCTAGTATGACGACGTCAGGTGCCGCGGCCGGCTGAATCCGCTTCCGCCTGCTTCAGCGCCCGGTGGCGGATGTTGTGCCACCCGCCACCGTCAAGCCATGCTCCATCTGGTCACCTGGTCAGCGGATGATGTACCACTCGGGCAGGATCAGCGGGCCCGCGGCCGGGAGTCCCAGTTCGGCGGACAGACGGGCGAGGGGCCCCCAGGCATCCAAACGCACCCTCGCCAGCGCGGCCGACTTGTCCTCGCTGGACTCCGGCCCGCGCAGCCGCTCCAGCGGGTTGAGTCGCGGATACATGCGGACGGGCGCGTCCTCCGCGAGCCCGGCCCGCTTCCTGGCCAGCGCCAGCGCGTCCTCCAGCCCGCCCAGCTCGTCCACCAGCCCGCCAGACTGCGCGTCGGCGCCGGTCCACACCCGGCCACGGGCCAGTTCGTGGGTTCGCTCGCGGGTCAGTTTGCGGCTTTCGGCGACCTTGGCCACGAAGTCGTCGTAGATCCGGTCGAGCCAGGCGTTGATCCGCTCCCACTGCTCGGGGGAGAAGCTGCGGGACGTGGAGAACATCCCCGCGTTGGCCCCCTCAGCCACCATTTCCGAATTTATCCCCATTTTGCCGAGCAATTCGGAAAAAACGGGCTTGCCGCCGTACACGCCGATGGAGCCAGTCAGTGTGCCGGGCTGGGCCACGATCACGTCGGCGGCCATCGACACGAAATAGCCGCCGGAAGCCGCCAGGTCGCCCATGGAGACGATCACCGGCTTCACCTTGCGCGTCAGCGACACCTCACGCCACACCGTGTCGGAGGCCACGTACGAGCCGCCGGGGCTGTCGACCCGGAAGACGACCGCCTTGATGTGCTCGTCGCGCCTGGCCGCCCGGAACGCGGCGCTGATCGTGTCGGAGCCCATCGCGCCGCCCCCGCCGAGCGGGCTCCGGCCGCTGCGCCCAGTCTTGATCATGCCGGTGCCGTGGACGAGCGCGATCCCGTCGGCCAGCGGGTGCGGCAACTTCCGCACGGCCGCGGCCCTGGCGTACCTGGACACGTACTGCAAGTGCGCCTCGCCGCCCGCGGCCTTCTTGACCTCGTCGTACACCTCGTCCCGGTACGCCAGCTCGTCGACCAGCCCGGCGTCCTTCGCCTCCGCGGCCGTGAACGGGCCCCGGTCGATCAGCTCCCGCACCTTGCCCGCGTCCAGCCTGCGGCCGTCGGCGATGCCGGCGATCATCGTCTCGGTGACCGACTCCACGATGCGGCCCATGGACTCGCGGTGCGCCTCGGTCATGTGGTCCTGGGTGAAGGTGTTGGGGGCGGTCTTGTACTCATGCCGCTGCCCGGCCTCGAACCCCACTCCCAGCTTCGTCAGCGCCCCCTTGAGGAAACGCTGCTCCAGCGCCACCCCGGTCAGCCCGACGTCGCCGCTCGGCTGCAGGCAGACGCGCTCGAACGCGCTGGCGAGGTAGTAGGGCACGGTGCCGCCGCCGAACTCGCCGAACGTCTCGGAGAACGCCACCGTCAACTTGCCGGAGGCCCGGAACTGGATCACGGCCTGGCGCAGCTCCTGCACCATGGCCAGGCCCAAAGGGGCGGTCCCGATCTTCACGATCAGCGCCTTGACCCTGGAGTCCTGTCTAGCCTTGCGCAGCCCGGACAGGACGTCGGACAGGCGCGTCTTCCGCATGGACAGCACCGCGGCGAGCGGGTCCGTCGGCGGGCCTTCCGTAATGCCCTCGGTGAGATCGAGCTCCAGCACCAGCGGGGCGGTGCGCCGCTGGCGAAGCTTGTCGACGGTTTCGAAGATCGCCTTGCCTGCGTCCATAGAGCCACCCTAAGCGACACATTTCGAAATGTGCTCGGGTGAGTTAGGCCCGAAGGTGTAGAACCATTGGCCGTGCAGCTCCACGCCAAACCCGCGCATGTCTTCGGCCGCGACGGCGAATGGGCGGACCTGGTCGGGTTCGCCACGTCGCGCCGCATGCGGGGCGGGTGCTCGAGGGCAACCCACCCCGTGCGTTCGTTGGTCAGAGACGGCTGCGGAGTGCGGCGTAGATGTTGATCCTGGGGGTTGTCACCTCAGTGCCTGCGCTTGAGTACGTGATCGGCTTGCCTGTGCTCTTCAGGGCTTCAAGGAGTTGGTCCACTCCTGCGCGGCGGTACTTCTGGTGCAGCAGGGCGAAGGCGCCCGTGACGTGCGGGGTGGCCATCGAGGTGCCGTTCAGGGCCGCGTACGAGTCGTCCACGATTGCCGCCGTGATGGCCACGCCCGGGGCGAAGACGTCCAGGAGCGGGCCGCGGTTGGAGAAGGCGGCCACGGCGTCCTGCTTGTCCGTGGCGCCTACCGCGACCGTGTTGGAGACGCACGCCGGCCAGGACACCGCCGCGTCGTAGCCGTTGTTGCCCGAGGCCACCACCGTGGCCACGCCCTTGGCCAGGAGCTTGTCCACTTCGGCCTTGAAGTCAGCACCGTCGCCCGTGTCGCAGGCCGTGTCGTACTTGCCGCCGCCCAGGCTCAGGTTCACCGAGGCCAGGTTGTGCTGGTCGGCCAGCGTGTCGGCGTAGGCCATGCCGGTCAGGATCGAGGAGTCGTACGCCAGGACGCAGACGGGGCGGCCCGCGCAGTACGGCGAGTTGTCGAAGCGGCTGAAGACCTGGATCGGGATGATCGTGGCCTTCGGGGCGACGCCGTTGGCCGCGAAGCCGCTCGTGGCCTGGCCTGCCGCGATGCCCGCCACGTGCGTGCCGTGGTAGCACAGGCCGTACTGCGGTTGCGGCGCCCCCGTCATGCACGCGTCGGTCTCGGCGTTCGCCGCGCCGTCGCCGATCTGGAACTGGCTGCCGTTCGGGCACAGCGGCTTGGAGCCGTCGACGGGGTCGGTGGCCGAGAAGCAGGCCTGGGCCGCGATGCGGCCGCCGAAGGCGGGGTGGTCCTGGTCGATACCCGTGTCCAGGATGGCGACGGCGGTGCCCTTGCCCGTGAAGCCCTGCTTGTGCGCCTTGTCGGCGCCGATCAGCGGGATGCTCTGCACCAGCGTGGGCTCGTTGAGCTTGTCCTTGCGGATGGAGACGACGTCGGACTGCTCGGCGATCTTCTCGAGTTCGGCACGGGTGCCGCGGTAGACGAAGAAGTCCAGCTTGCCGGCGACCTCGGAGGGCGGTTCCGCGGAGACGTTCTTCTTGCCCTGCTTGACCTGCTCTGCGCTGGCTTGCACGGAGCCGACCTGGGCGGGCTGCTGCACGTGAACGATGGCGCGGTGCTCGCCGGTCGCCGTGATCTCAGGGTCGATCTTGGATTCGGGGTCGGCGAACGCGGGTGTGGCGACGAGTGTTGCCGAGGTTGCGGCTAACACGATCGCGCCGGCCAGCAGAGACGGGAGCCTCAACTGCTCCTCCGGGGGTCAGGGGGCATTTATCCCACGGAAGTGTAGTAATTGGACTGTTGGTGTCAGCGGGACTGGTGGGTTCCGTTACCGGTTCTTGTTCTGGGTGCGCCTTTTCCCGGTATGCGGGAGGGCCGGAATCGCCGACCCGGCTCCGGCCCTGCACATTCACGCAGCGGCGCGTCCGCCGGCGGTGGCGCGCTCGGCGTCGATCCGCGACGTGGTCGCCGAGGTGCCCCCGGCGTCGTACTGGATGGCCCTTCCTGTCGCCTGCAGCCGTTGCAGGTTCTGCGCGACCGAGTTGCCGGGGAAGGCCTGCTTGAGCAGTGCGAACGTGCCCGCCACGTGTGGTGCGGACATCGACGTGCCGCTCGCCTCCCGGTACGTCCCGCTGGGCACCGCCGAGCGAACGCGCACGCCCGGCGCCAACAGGTCGACCAGCGGCCCCCGGTTGGTGAACGAGGCCAGGCCGTCGGCGTCGTCGGTCGCGCCTACCGCGACGGCAGTGGAGATGCAGGCGGGGGCGCTGACGCCGTTCGCGGAGCCGTTGTTGCCCGCCGCCACCACTGGCGCCACCCCGAGCCCCACCAGGGTGTCGAAGTCCGGCTTGACCGCGGCGGCGCTCGGGTTGCCGTCACACGCCGTGGTGTACGGGCCGCCGCCGCCCAGGCTCATGTTCACCGCCGCGATGTTGTGCGTCCTGACCACCCTGGCGACGTACTCGAGCGCCAGCTTCTGATCGGAGGTGTAGCTCAGGAGGCACGGCGACATTCTCCTGCCGCCCCCGCAGAGCTGGGGGTTGTCCACGCGGCTGAAGACCTGGATCGGCAGGATGCCGGCTGCGGGGGCGACCCCGTTGGCCGGGGCGCCGGAGGCCATCCTGCCCGCCGCGATGCCGGCCACGTGGGAGCCGTGGTCGCAGATGCTCCTCCCGCTGACCATGCACTGCGCGGTCTCGGCGTCGGCCGCGCCGGGGCCGGTCTGGCTGGGCTGGTTGTTCGGGCAGAGGGAGACCGTGCGGTCACCGGCGTCGGATGAGGAAAAGCACGCCTCGTCCACCAGCCGGCTGGTGAAGAAGCCGTGGTCGCGGTCGATTCCCGTGTCGAGGACGGCGATCGCCGTGCCCCTGCCGGTCCAGCCTGCGGTGTTCGCCCGGTTCGAGCGGATCACGACGGTGCTGGTGTCGAGGGCGGGCGAGTGGAGCTCGTCCTTGTAGACCGCCTGGACGCGGACGTCCTTCTGGAGCTTGGCGAGCGTCGGCTGGTCCACTTTGGCGACGAAGAAGTTCGGCGATTTCGCGGACTGCAGGACCCGGCTGCCCTGGGAGGTTTGTTCGATGTCGCCGGCGACGGCGTCCACGCTCTGGCCCGGCTTGACCTGGATGATGGAGCGGACCCTGGCCCCCGACTCGATCTCCTCGACGAGCGCGGGGCTGATGGCCGGGCCGGTCATGTCGGCGTTGCCGGGGGTGAGGCGCGAGTTGCCGGATCTCGGCGCGCCTGGCGTGCCCGTGTCGGCCGAGCCCGGCGCGCTGGGCGTGCTGGGCGTGCTGGGCGTTCCAGCGGTGTCGGTGGTGTCGGTGGTGTCGGCGTGGAGTGCCGGGGCCGTGCAGAGCACGGCGGATATGGCGGCCAGCGCGGTGGTGCGGGCGAGCAAGGACCGTAGCCTCACTGTTTCCTCCGAGGACGGCTGTGACGTGGCTGAGGCTGGAGCCGTGAAGCTCTTCAGGCTCCCGGCTTGCGTACAGCCGCATACATCCCCACCTGCGACAACTGTGATGTCGGTGACCTATGTGCCGGAGATAAGCGTTGGAGGTGTTTTTACGTTGTTGAGGCAAAAGAGAAAGGCCGGTCAAGATTGACCGGCCTTCTCTGACAGTGAGCTACTTGACGGTTTTGAGGATGTCCTTCGTCGCCTTCTTCAGCGCCGCCGCGGACGGCTTGCTGCTCAGCCGCACCTTCTCCGCCGCGGTCAGCGTCGTGGTGCCGTTCGTGCCGTGCGCCCAGTTCAGCCAGGCCGTCAGCAGCGCGCTCTCGAGCTTGCCCTTACCGGTCTTGGTGTTCTTCAGCACCCGGTACGCCTTGCCCAGCGACGACGCCTTCGTCAGCTCGGGGAACACCTTGCTCGACTTGCTGATCAGCTTCAGATAGCAGGTGAGCGTGGCGTCGGGGATCGTGCCGCTGCTGCGGTGGATCTCCACGGCCCAGGTCTTGGCCGGCATCTTCGTGGCGGCCGTGCCGCGCGTGCACACCGCCGCCGTGGTGGCCGGCGTCGGCGTGACGGTCACCGTGACCGTGACGGTCGGCAGCGGGACCGGCGAGGTGGACGACGAAGGCTCATCTGAAGGCTCGTCCGACGGCTCGTCCGATGGGGCGTCCGAGGGATTGTCGTCGGAAGGCTCAGGGCTCGGGCCGCTCTCCGTGGGGCCAGGCTCCGGCGGAGCGACCGGGGTCTGCGTGATGGGCGGCTGCGGCGTCGCGCCGGCCAGCGCCGCCGCCAGGTCCAGGCGCGGCGTGGTGACCTGCGTGCCGTTGGCCTGGTACACGTACGGCCGTCCGGTCGTCTTCAACGTGTTGATCAGGTCGGGCATCGCCGTCTGCGGCGCCGCCTGCTTCATCAGCGCCAGCGCCCCGGCCACGTGCGGCGTGGCCATCGACGTGCCGCTGTAGACGGTCGTCACGTTGTCCGGCACCGACGACTCGATGTCCACACCCGGCGCGAACAGGTCCACCAGCGCACCGCGGTTGGAGAAGTCCGCGATGGCGTCGCTTCCGTCGTTCGCCCCGACGGCCACCGCCGAGGTGATGCAGGCCGGGTACGACGCCCCTTCGAAGAACTCGTTCCCCGCGGCCACCACGGTCGCGGTGCCCTTGGCCAGCAGCGCGTCGATCTTCGGCTTGAAGATCGCGCCCTCCTCGCTGGCGTCGCACTCGGTCTCCGACACCATGCCGCCCAGGCTCAGGTTCACCGCGGCGACCGGCTGGGTCAGCCCGGCCACGTAGTCCATGGCCAGCCGCAGCGACGACTCGAACGCCAGCAGGCACGACGGCTCGCCGCAGACGTCCTCGTCGTTGACCCGGCTGAACACCTGGACCGCCACGATTCCGGCGTCCGGCGCCACGCCTCCCGTGCCGGCCGCGATGCCCGCGACGTGGGTGCCGTGATCGCACAGGTTCACGCCGTTGGCCAGGCACTTCGCCGTCATGGCGTCGGCCGCGCCGGCCCCGATCTGCTCCGGCTGCCCGTTCGGGCACAGCGACTCCACGCCGCTCTCCACGGCCGAGAAGCACGCCTCGGCCACGATCCGGTTGCCGAACCACGGATGGTCGCGGTCGATGCCGGTGTCCAGCACGGCCACGGCCTGGCCGGTCCCGGTGAAGCCCTTGGCGTGCGCCTGGTCGGCGCCGATCAGTTTGAGGCTGGGGGAGACGTCGGCAGGCGTGTACGTCCTGTCCCGGTGGATCGAGGTGACCCGCGGATCCTCGGCCAGCTTGGCCAGCTCCTCCGCGGTGCCCTCGACGACCATGAACGACTGGTTCTGCGGCCGCAGCAGCACGTCCACGCTCTCGGCCGCCGCCTGGCTCGCCACGGGCTCGTTCTGGGCGGGCTCGGTCAGCTCGACGATGGCCCGCTCGGCGCCGCCGTCGGCGGCTAAGCCATCCTCGACCTTGTCCTGAGCGATGGTGCTGCTGGGCGCGGGGGTCGGTGTCGGTGTCGGGTCGTCTGCGTAGGCCGGACCCGCTAACGGGAGCACGGCCAGCACGGTCGAGCACACGATCAGATGGCGAAGTCGCACGCGTTCTTCCTCCGAGGGGGATGATCTCGGAGTTTATGGCGATTTGCCCGGCAGGCACAGGCCCCGGGCCCGGTTTCCCACCGAACTTTCAGCGGACGTTCAGCGCGTGCCCTCGTGCGTGAGCCACACCGCGCCCATCGGCGGCACCCGCAGCGTGGTGGAGTACGGCAGCCCGTGGTAGGCCTCCACGGCCGCTTCGACCGACCCCATGTTGCCCACGCCGCTGCCCCAGTAGGCGTAGGCGTCGGTGTTGACCGCCTCCTCCCACCGCCCCGCGTACGGGAGCCCGAGCCGGTAGTTCTCGTGCGGCGCGCCGCTGAAGTTCACCACGCACGCCACCGCCGACCCGTCGTTCGCGTAGCGGACGAACGAGAACGTGTTCCCGGAAGCATCGTCGGCGTCGATCCACCGGAACCCGTCCGGCGAGGAGTCCTGCTGCCAGAGCGCCGGAGTCTCCTTGTAGATCCGGTTCAGGTCCCGGACCAGCCGCTGCACGCCCTGGTGGCCGTCGAACTCCAGCACCCACCAGTCCAGCCCGCGCTCCTCCGACCACTCCGAGCCCTGGCCGAACTCGCCGCCCATGAACAGCAGCTGCTTGCCCGGATGCGCCCACATGAACGCCAGCAGCGCCCGCAGCTGCGCGAAGCGCTGCCACTCGTCGCCGGGCATCTTGCCGAGCAGCGACCCCTTGCCGTGCACGACCTCGTCGTGCGACAGCGGCAGCACGTAGTTCTCGGAGTACGCGTACAGCAGCGAGAACGTCATCTGGTGGTGGTGATACTGGCGGAAGATCGGCTCATGGCGCAGGTATTCGAGCGTGTCGTGCATCCAGCCCATGTTCCACTTGAACCCGAACCCGAGCCCGCCCAGGTGCACCGGCCGCGACACCCCCGGCCAGGCCGTCGACTCCTCCGCCACGGTCGAGATGCCGGGCGTCTCCCGGTAGCAGACGGCGTTCATCTCCTTGAGGAAGTCGACCGCGTCCAGGTTTTCCCTGCCGCCGTAGACGTTCGGCGTCCACTCGCCCTCGCGGCGCGAGTAGTCCAGGTAGAGCATCGACGCCACCGCGTCCACCCGCAGCCCGTCGATGTGGAACTCCTTGAGCCAATAGAGCGCGTTGGCGACCAGGAAGTTACGCACTTCCCTGCGGCCGAAGTCGAAGACGTACGTGCCCCAGTCCGGGTGCTCGCCCCTGGCCGGGTCGGCGTGCTCGTACAGCGGCGTGCCGTCGAAGCGCGCCAGCGCCCAGTCGTCCATCGGGAAGTGCGCCGGCACCCAGTCCAGCAGCACGCCGATGCCCCGCTGGTGCATGCGGTCCACGAAGTGGCGGAACTCGTCGGGGGTGCCGAACCTCGCCGTCGGCGCGTAGTACGACGTCACCTGGTAGCCCCACGACCCGCCGAACGGGTGCTCGGCCACCGGCAACAGCTCCACGTGCGTGAACCCCATGTCGGCGACGTACTCCGACAGCTGGTCGGCCAGCTCCACGTACGTCAGCCCGGGCCGCCACGACCCCAGGTGAACCTCGTAGACGCTCATCGGCTCGGCCTGGGAGTGCTTGTCCGGCCGGTTCGCCATCCACACCTCGTCGTCCCAGCTGTAGGACGACTTGTCCACCACGGAGGCCGTCATCGGCGGCACCTCGGTCCGCCTGGCCATCGGGTCGGCCTTGTCCCGCCAAATGCCGTCCGCGCCGAGGATCTGGAATTTGTATCGCTCGCCCGCCGCCAGCTCGGGGATGAACAGCTCCCACACCCCTGACCGGCCCAGCGACCGCATCGGGTAAGCGGTGCCGTCCCAATGGTTGAAGTCGCCGACGACCCGGATGCCGCGCGCGTTCGGCGCCCAGACGGCGAACGCGGCGCCCTCGACGTCCTCATGCTTCATCACCCGCGCGCCGAGCGCCTCCCACAGCCGCTCGTGCCGCCCCTCGCCGATGAGATGCAGGTCCACCTCGCCCAGCGTGGGCCAGTGCCGGTACGGGTCCCGGAACGTACGGGGCTCCGCGCCGGCGTATTTGACGCTGAGCGTGTAGTCGGGCACCTTGTCCAGGCCGGGGACCGTGACCTCGAACACCCCGTGAGCCTGGTGTTTCATGTCGTGGGCCGTACCGTCCTCCAGCACCACCCTGACCCGCTCGGCAAGCGGGCGCAGCGCGCGGAAGACCACCCCGCCCGCGACGGGGTGCGCTCCCAGCACGGAGTGCGGATCATGGTGCGCCCCGCCCGCCAGGCGGTCGAGCTCTGTCCTCATCGGCATGCTCCCAACCTTGCCCTACGATGACCGTTCATCCCAGGCACTGCCCGCTTTCACCGAGACAATCACAGAAAGTGCAAAATCCCGGCTTCATCACGAGAGCATGCTGGAAGGGATAACTGATCCTTTCCGCGTTCTTGGCCGTCGGGGTCCCCGGCGTCCTAGTCGGACTGGTCGTAGTCGGACAGTAGGTCATCGAGCGGTAGGGCCGCACCACGGGACACCGCCGCCGCGGCCTCCTCCCGGCCCAGGGCCGCCTCCACCGCGGCGCTGATCCGATCCACGTCACCGCGCTCGCCGGCCGGCAGCGGGGCGCCCACGGACGACCTGAGCGCCGCCGCCTGGCCCAGCAGTAACGCCGCCTCCTCGTGCCGTCCGGCGAGCGCCCGTGCGCCTGCCAGGCCCTCCAGCGCCAGCGCCATGGCGCGCGGGTCGCCGACCTTGCGGGCCGCCGCCAGGCCCTGTGACTGCAGCTCCAGCGCGGCCGCCGCGTCGCCCCGCTGCTCGGCGGCGAATCCCAGCTCGGCCAGGATCAGCGCGGCCCCTGACTCGCCCGCCACGTCCCTGACCCAGTCCAGCCACTTACGCAGCCACCGCTCGGCCTCCTCCAGCCGCCCCTGCCGCCGGGCCGACAGCGCGAGCCCCAGCTCGGCGAACTCCTCCGCGGGCCGGTTCGACTGCGCCGCCGCGAGCCGCCTGGCCCGCTCGTGGTAATCGTCGGCCGCCGCGTGGTCGCCCGTCAGCAGAGCGATCCTGCCCAGCCGCGACAGCGCGTCGGACACCGAGCTCCACAGCCCCAGCTCCTCGGCCATGCGCAGACCCTCCATGCGCAGCTCGGCAGCCCGGTCGTAGTCGCCGGTGATCTCGGCGAGCGTTCCGAGGTTCTCCGCGGCCCGCATCTCGCCCCACGGGTCGCCGACCTGTCTGAACAGCGCCAACCCCTGCTCGCCGTCCCGCCGCAGCGCCTCCAGGTCGCCGCGCATGGCGGCATTGCGGGCGAGCACGCTCAGCGCCGCCGCCGTGCCCCACGTGTCGCCCAGCTCCCTGAAGCACTCCAACGCCTCGCGCACCAGGTCCACGCTCGCCGGCAGGTGGTGGTAGCCGTAGAGCGCGAACCCGGCGAACCACCTCGCCCTGGCCCTGGACAGCGGATCCTCGATGGCCTCGAACACCGCGGCGTCCGGCACCTGGGGCTGCCCTGCCAGCGCCCGCAGCCCGGCCAGCCACACCTCGGTCTCGGCCGCGTCGCCGCGGACGACCAGGGCGCTCTCCAGCGCCCGCCGGCCCTCGCCGAGCCTGCCGCGCAGAACCCAATACCAGGCCATCGCGTTCACCAGCCGCACCGCCTCGCTGGCCGCGCCGAGCCGTACGGCCGTCTCCAGGGCCGCTCTCAGGTTGGCGCCCTCGGCGTCGAGCAGCGCGAGCGTGCGCCGCTGCTCGTGCCCTCTCAGGTACGGCTCCGCCCGCTCGGCCAGGGCCGTGTAGTAGCGGACATGCCGCAGTGCGATCAGGTCGTCCTCGCCGGCCTCCCGCAACCGCTCCCGGCAGTAGGCCGCGACCGACTCCAGCAGCCGGAAACGCGGCCCCGCGGCCCGCACCACCAGCGACCGGTCCACCAGTCTGGCCAGCAAGTCGAGCACGTCCACGCCCGGCTCCGCGCACACGTCCTCGGCCGCCTCCAGCGCGCACCCGTCGGCGTGCACGGCCAGCCGCCGTAACACCACCTGCTCGTGCGGGGAAAGCAGCTCCCAGCTCCAGTCCATCATCGCCCGCAACGTCTGCTGCCTGGCCGGGGCGTCGCGCGCACCCGAGGCGAGCAGCCGGAAGCGGTCGTCGAGGCGGTCGGCGAGCTGGCGCGGGGTCAGGGTCCGCATCCTCGTGGCGGCCAGCTCCAGGGCCAGGGGGATGCCGTCCAGCCGCGCGCAGACCTCCACCACGTCGGCGTCCGGCTCGATGCCCGCCCGGGTCGTGAACAGCTCGACGGCCGCCTCGCGTCCGAGCGGCGGCACGCTCCATAGGCTCTCGCCCTCGATCCGCAGCGACTCCTGGCTGGTGGCCATGACGTGCAGTCCCGGGGCGGCGCGCAGCAGCCTGCTCGCCAGCGCGGCCACTTGCTCGACCACGTGCTCGCAGTTGTCCAGCACGAGCAGCGTCCGCTTGGCCCCCAGCGTGGCGGCCAGCCGCTCCAGCATGCAGTGCGGCATGTCGTCCCGCAGGCCGAGCACACCGGCGATCGCCTCCGCCACCTCGACCTCCGGCGCCCCGGCACGGAGCGAGGCCAGCTCGACCAGCCACACCCCGCCGTCGAACCCGCCGCCGCCCGGCGCGCCCGTGAACAGGTCGGCGGCCGCCAGGGCCAGCCGCGTCTTGCCGACGCCTCCCGGCCCCGTGAGCGTGACGAGCCGGTTGGCGCGCAGCAGGGCACGGACCTCGGTCACCGCCTCCTCTCGCCCCACCAGACCGCTCAGGGACGCGGGCAGGTTGGTCGGAGGCCGCGCAGCGGCCACGTCCAGCGCCGGATCCTGGCGCAGGATCGCCCGGTGCAGGCCGGCCAGCTCGGCCGACGGGTCCGCCCCGAACTCCTCCCGCAGCCGGCGCCGCAGATCCTCATACGCCGCCAGCGCCTCGCTCTGCCGCCCGGCCAGATAGAGCGCCCGCACGTGCACGGCCCGCAGCCGCTCCCGCAGCGGATGCCGGGCCACCAGGTCGGCCAGCTCGGCGGCGACCAGCGCGTGCTCGCCCAGCCCGAGCCGGGCCTCGGCCAGCTCCTCCATCGCCACGAGGCGCTGCTCGTCCAGCCGTGCCACGGCGGCCTGCGCGAACGGCTCGTCGGCGAACTCGGCATAGGCGCCGCCGCGCCACAGAGCCAGCGCCTGCCGCAGCAGCGAGGCCCGCTCGCTGGGGTCGTCGGCGTGTTGCGCGCGCCCGAGCAGCGTCTCGAACCGGCCGGCGTCCACCGTGTCCGGCTCCACGCGCAGCACGTATCCAGGAGCCCGGTACGCCACCAGCTTTCGATCCTCGAGCACCCCGCGCAGCTGCGACACCTTCACCCGCAGCGCGGCGGGCGCGTCAGCGGGCGGGCGATCGCCCCACAGGTCCTCGACCAGCCGGTCGGCGGAGACCGTCTGGCCTGCGTGGATCAGCAGGCCGGCGAGGAGCGCCCGGACCTTGGTCTCGACCACCCTGACCGGCTCCCCGTCCGCCGTCCACACGGCGAGCGGCCCCAGCACCCCGAAACGCACATCCACCCCCCGTAGCCCAGTCCGAGCAGACCATAGCCTCGCGCTCCGACACTTTTCGCAGCCGAGGCAGACCGGTTGATCGGCAAGGGCGCCGTCCGAGCGGCGTGACCTCGGGGAGCTCTCCTAGCGCGGCCGGAAGGCGGCCAAGGGGATGGGCAGCCACGTGGGCCGGTTCCTGGCCTCGTAGACCACCTCGTACACCGCCTTCGCCAGCTCGAACGCCCGCAGCAGCGCCGCGTCCCCGCGGTTGATCCCGCCGCCGCCCTCCATGTATCCCTCCATGAAGGCGGTCCGGTTGCGGTCCGCCCACTCCTGGGCCCTGGGCTCCAGCTCGGCCGCCTCCGGGTGGCCGGCCAGCAGGTGCCTGGCGGCGTAGTCGAACGAGCGCAGCATCCCCGCCACGTCACGTAGCGGCGACGACAGCGCCCGGCGCTCGGCCAGCGGCTGCCCGGGCTCGCCCTCGAAGTCCAGCACCACCCAGTCGGTGGGGGTGCGCATGACCTGGCCCAGGTGGTAGTCCCCGTGAACCCGCTGCACGAACACTTCGGTGGTGAGCTTTTCCACCTGGTGATAGGTGTTCTCCAGGACGCCCACGTGCTGCCGCAGCTCGGGCACCTCGGCCACGGCCCGGCCCAGCCGGCGTCTGAAGGCCTCCGCCATGCGTTTGACCTCGTGGGTCTCGACGACGTCCGTGGGGAAGGCGGCGGCCAGCTCGTGGTGCACCTGGGCGGTGGCGACGCCTAGCCGATGCGACTCGGCCGCGAAGTCGCCGCCCGCGTCGGCGGCGGTGACCTCGGGCATGGAGGCATACAGGTCGCGCACGCTGGCCAGCGCCAGGTCCCAGCCGTCGTTGGCGTTGGACAGGAACTCCTGCATGATCGCCAGAGTGGTGTCCGTGCCATCGAGATCGGTCTCGATCCACCCGTACGGCTGCGCGATGTGCGGGGCTTTCCTGGCGGCCAGGGCGGTGATGATCTCCAGCTCCGGGTTGACCC
Source organism: Nonomuraea turcica (assembly GCF_030718205.1). Lineage (GTDB taxonomy): Bacteria > Actinomycetota > Actinomycetes > Streptosporangiales > Streptosporangiaceae > Nonomuraea. The sequence continues at coordinate 417,130 of NZ_JAUZQF010000004.1, read as the reverse complement.
CGGGGATGAGGCGGCGGAAGAGCTTGCAGATGTAGGCGTCGCCGTACACGAGAGAGGTGTTGGACTGCTCGGCCCCGAGCACCAGGCTGCGCGGCGAGGTGTCGATCTCGATGCCGGGGACGTGGCGCATGCGCAGGCCGCTGCGGGTCTCGTCGTGGCCCATGCCCTCGAGCAGCCAGCCGGTGCGGTCGGGGTCGTGCGCGGCGTCGTACAGGTAGATGTCGTCGACCGTGGCGATCAGTGCGTGGGCCAGCCGGTCGGGAAGCTCCGTGCGCTCGCCGAGCAGGAGCTGGTAGCGGTCGCGCGAGCCGTCCTGCCAGATGGCAACGATCAAGTGTCTGAGTCCGGGCGTCAGCTCGACGTCCGAGTCGATCGACAGCTGGTCGATCGGGCGCCCCTTGCCGCCGAACCATCGCTGTCGGCTGATCCATGCGGCAAGGAGCTCAGCAAGCACGTCCTACTCCTCCTGGGTTATGGCCGGCGGGAGTGTGAACCAGTAGAACCCATGCCCAGGTAGCGTCAAAAGATACGGAAGTTCGCCAATTGCCGGAAATGGCACGCCTCCCATGGTTTCCACGGGGGAGACGCCGACGAATCTGCGCAGGTCGAGTTCGACCGGCTGCGGGAAGCGTGACAGGTTGTTCACGCACAGCATCCGGTCATCACCCAGCTCCCGCACGAACGCGAGCACGCTGGGGTTGGACGAATTGAGCTCGATGTACTCGCCGAGACCGAACACGGGGTGCCGCTTGCGGATCTCGATCATGCGTCGGGTCCAGTGGAGCAGCGAACCGGCGTTCTTCTGCATGGCCTCGACGTTGATGGCCTGGTAGCCGTAGATCGGGTCCATGATCACCGGCAGGTAGAGCCGCCCCGGGTCGCAGTCGGAGAAGCCGGCGTTGCGGTCCGGGTCCCACTGCATGGGCGTGCGGACGCCGTCGCGGTCGCCGAGCCAGATGTTGTCGCCCATGCCGATCTCGTCGCCGTAGTACAGCACCGGGGAGCCGGGCAGCGACAGGAGCAGCGCGGTGAACAGCTCGATCTGGTTGCGGTCGTTCTCCAGCAGGGGGGCCAGGCGGCGGCGGATGCCGACGTTCGCCCGCATGCGGGGGTCCTTGGCGTATTCGGTGTACATGTAGTCGCGTTCTTCGTCCGTGACCATCTCGAGCGTCAGCTCGTCGTGGTTGCGGAGGAAGATCCCCCACTGGCAGTGCTCAGGAATCTTCGGCGTCTGGGCCAAGATTTCGGAGATGGGGTAACGGGACTCCCGGCGTACGGCCATGAAGATGCGAGGCATCAGCGGGAAATGGAAGGCCATGTGGCATTCGTCCCCGCCGCCTACCGGGTCGCCGAAGTACTCCACCACGTCCGACGGCCACTGGTTGGCCTCGGCGAGCAGCACCCGGTCCGGGAAGAGCCGGTCCACCTCGGTGCGGATTCGCCTGAGGTATTCGTGCGTCCTCGGGAGGTTCTCGCAGTTGGTGCCCTCCTCCTCGAAGAGGTAGGGCACCGCGTCCAGCCGGAACCCGTCGATGCCCAGGTCCAGCCAGAACCGCAGCACCTCCAGCATGGCCTCCTGCACGTCCGGGTTCTCGTAGTTGAGGTCCGGCTGGTGGTGGAAGAAGCGATGCCAGTAGTACTGGCCGCGCACCGGATCGTAGGTCCAGTTGGACGTCTCGGTGTCGATGAAGATGATCCGGGCGTCCTGGTACTTCTCATCGGTGTCGGACCACACGTAGAAGTCGCCGAACGGCCCCTCGGGATCGTGCCGCGAGGCCTGGAACCACGGGTGCGCGTCGCTGGTGTGGTTCATGACCAGGTCGGCGATGACCCGCATGCCGCGCTTGTGCGCCTCATCGACGAGCCGGACGAAGTCCCCCAGGTCCCCGAACTCGGGCAGGATCTTCATGAAGTCGGCGATGTCGTAGCCGCCGTCCCGCAGCGGCGACTCGTACAGCGGCAGCAGCCAGAGGCAGTCGACGCCCAGCCATTGCAGGTAGTCGAGCTTGCTGATGAGGCCACGGATGTCACCCGTGCCGTCCCCATTGGAGTCGGCGAAGCCTCTGATCAGGACCTCGTAGAAGACCGCCCGCTTGTACCAGTAAGGATCGCGCGGCTTTTCCTCGTCAAAGGTGTTGGGAATGGGTGTGGTGGAGCTCATGAGCGCCCTCGCCGAGTGCTCATGAGGGAGGCGCTTTCACACACGTTGAAGACTCCCCGCTGAATCTGTTCTACCGTGGCGCGGCTCGGACGGTGAGAATGTGGGCTGGCTGGATATGGGGGTCGAGGCGTACATAGTTGCTCTGCCTCCAGCGGTAGGACTCGCCAGAGAGCTCGTCGTCGACGACGAATTCGGCGCCCCAGTCGAGTCCGAGCGCGGGCAGGTCAAGATCAACGGTTGCCTCGTGGGTGTGGTGCGGATCCAGGTTGACGACCGCCAGAACGACGTCGCCCAGCCCGTGCCTTCGTGTGGCCGTGTCATAGGCGCCAGGAAGCCGCTTGGAGAAGCAGACGATGTCCGGTTGGTCGACCCTGTGGAATCGTAGATTACGCAATTCCTGCAGCGCCGGATGCGCTCTTCGGAACAAATTCAGGTGGGTGATGAAAGGAGCCAGGCTGCGCCCTTCGCGTTCGGCCGTAATCCAATCGCGGGGCTTGTACTGATATTTCTCACTATCTAGATATTCCTCGCTGCCTGGGCGAACCGGGATACTTTCGCCGAGTTCGTACCCTGAATACACGCCCCAGGTGGGCGACGTGAGCGCGGCCAGCACCGCCCTGATCTTGAATGCCGGGATCCCGCCGTGCTGCAGGTATTCGTGCAGGATGTCCGGCGTGTTCACGAACAGGTTCGGCCGCAGGTAGGCCGAGGTCTCCTGGGAGAGCTCCGCGAGGTACGTCTCCACGTCGAACTTGGAGTTCTTCCACGTGTAGTACGTGTACGACTGGTGAAAGCCGATCTTGGCCAGCGTGCGCAACATCGCCGGACGGGTGAACGCCTCCGACAGGAAGATCACATCCGGGTCGGTCGTGTGGATGTCGGCCAGCAGCCGCTCCCAGAACCCCACCGGCTTGGTGTGCGGGTTGTCCACCCGGAAGATCCGCACCCCGTGGTCCATCCAGTGCCGCACCACCCGCTTGACCTCGGCGTAGATGCCCTCGGGATCCTTGTCGAAGTTGACCGGATAGATGTCCTGGTATTTCTTCGGCGGGTTCTCGGCGTAGGCGATCGAGCCGTCGGCCCTGATCGTGAACCACTCGGGGTGCTCCTTGACCCACGGGTGGTCGGGCGAGCACTGCAGCGCGAGGTCCAGGGCGACCTCCATGCCCAGCTCGCGCGTGCGCGCCACGAACTCGTCGAAGTCCTCGATCGTGCCCAGGTCCGGGTGCACCGCGTCGTGGCCGCCGTCCTCCGACCCGATCGCCCAGGGGGAACCGGGGTCGTCGGGCTCCGGGCTCAGCGTGTTGTTGCGGCCCTTCCTGAACGTGCTGCCGATGGGGTGGACGGGCGGCAGGTAGACGACGTCGAACCCCATCTTGGCGACCGCGGGGAGTCTCTTCGCGGCTGTCTGGAAGGTTCCGGACTTGGAGATGCCGTTGTCGTTGACGATCGCCCCCTCCGACCGGGGGAAGAACTCGTACCACGAGCCGTAGAGCGCCCGGCGCCGGTCCACTCTGATCTTGTGGGACTTGGACCGGGTCACCAGCTCGCGGTAGGGGTGCGCGTCCAGCAACGCGGCGGTCTCGGGCAACTGCGCGATCGACAACCGGGCTCGGGGGTCCAGGTTCTCATCACGCAGCGTGGCGGAGATCGACAGCAGCGCCGCCCGGTGCCCGCAGGTGCTCTCGCCGTTGCCGTTCCCCTTTTTTTGCCCATTTGTGCCGTTATTGCTGCCCTTGCCGCCGTTGCCGCTCGTGGGTGCGCCGTTGGGGCAGTCCGGCGTGCGCACGGCCTTGGCGGCCCGCTCGAAGAGCCGGGCGCCTTCCTCGCACATGAGATCGACGTCCATGCCGCGCGGGATCTTGATCTCCGCGTCGTGCAGCCACGTGTGGATCGGGTCGCTCCACGCCTCCACGCGGAAGAGCCAGTCGCCCTCCGCGGGCAGGGACACGTTCACGCCCCAGCGATCGGTGCCGGGCGCGAGCTCGCGCATCGGTCTCAGCCGACCACGCTGCCCGTCGGGCGCGGTGAGCACCACGCCCGCGGCCACGGCGTCGTGGCCCTCTCTGAACACGGTCGCCGAGACCTGGAAGGTCTCGCCGGCGACCGCTTTGGCGGGCCACTGCCCGCAGTCGACGACGGGGGAGATGTCCGAGATGGGAATTCGTCCGATCATCGCATTTCAAGGGTTTGCGGCGGCGCACCCGGTGCCGCCGGAGGCTTTCCTCGGCAGGAACGATCCTTGCACGTAAATTGTGGACAGCAGCGGATAGACCTCCCGAGTGTGGTGCGGGAGAGCCCAACAACATGGAAAGTTGCCCCAATGCTCCCTCTTCATGCTTGTTCCCGGAAGGGGTTTGAAGGGCGTTCCTGGGGGTGAAGGACTGACTGGTCCCTCCTAGCCCGTAGGGTGCACATCGTGAGAGCAATCCGCCGGTTCACCGTCCGCACCGTTCTGCCCGCGGAGCTGGCCGCCCTCGGCGAGCTCGTGCACAATCTCCGCTGGTCATGGCACCCGGAGACGATGGATCTCTTCGCCGAGGTCGACGCGGAGCTCTGGGAGCAGGTCGGGCACGATCCCGTGGCTCTGCTCGGCGCCGTCACACCGGCCCGGTTGACCGAGCTGGCCGCCGACCGCCGCTTCCTGCGCCGTCTCGCCGACGCAGCCGACGACCTGCGCGAATACATGACCTCACCGCGCTGGTATCAGACGCTGCCCGACAGCGCCGCCGCCATCGCCTACTTCTCGCCGGAATACGGCATCGCGGCCGCGCTGCCGCAGTATTCAGGCGGCCTCGGCATCCTGGCGGGCGACCACCTCAAAGCGGCCAGCGACCTGGGCGTGCCGATCCTCGCGGTCGGCCTGCTCTACCGGCACGGCTACTTCACGCAGTCACTCTCGCCCGAGGGCTGGCAGCTGGAGCACTACCCGTCGCTCGACGCGGGCGGCCTGCCGCTGTCCCTGCTCAAGGAGCCCGACGGCACCGCCGTCAAGATCCGCCTGGCCCTGCCGGAGGAGCGCGTGCTGCACGCGCAGGTATGGGTGGCGCAGGTGGGCCGGGTGCCGCTGCTGCTGCTCGACTCCGATGTGGCCGACAACGACAACCCCGCCCGCGACATCACCGACCGCCTTTACGGCGGCGGCACCGACCACCGGCTCATGCAGGAGCTGCTGCTGGGCGTCGGCGGCGTGCGCGCCATCAGGGCCTACTGCCGCATCACCGGCCATGCCGAGCCCGAGGTCTTCCACACCAACGAGGGCCACGCCGGCTTCCTCGGCCTGGAGCGCATCCGCGAGCTGACCGAGGCCCGCCTCTCCTTCGACGAGGCGCTGGAGGCCGTACGGGCGGGCACGGTGTTCACCACGCACACGCCCGTGCCCGCGGGCATCGACCGGTTCCCCCGCGACATGATCGAGCGCCACTTCGGCGGCTCGGCCGCCTGGCCCACCGTGCCTGTCGAGCGCATCCTGGCGCTGGGTGCGGAGGCCGACCCCAGCCGGTTCAACATGGCGGTCATGGGCATGCGGCTGGCCCAGCGGGTCAACGGCGTGTCCGAGCTGCACGGCCAGGTCAGCAGGGACATGTTCAAGGCCCTCTGGCCGGGATTCGACGTGGACGAGGTCCCGATCGGGTCCATCACCAACGGTGTGCACGCCCCGACCTGGGTCGGCCGCGAGCTCATGGAGCTGGCCGGCCGCGAGCTTCCCTCGCTGCTGGAGCGGGCCCGCGGCTGGGAGGGCATCCAGAAGATCCCCGACAGCGACATCTGGAAGATCAGGGGCACGCAGCGGCGCCGCCTGGTCGAGGGCGCCAGGATCCGTCTCCGCAAGGCCTGGCGCGAGCGCGGCGCCTCCGACGCCGAGCTGGGGTGGATCGACGACGCGCTCGACCCCGACGTGCTGACGATCGGCTTCGCCCGGCGCGTGCCGTCGTACAAACGGCTCACGCTCATGCTGCGCGACCCCCAGCGGCTGGCCGAGCTCCTGCTCGACCCGCACAAGCCGGTCCAGATCGTGATCGCCGGCAAGGCCCACCCCGCCGACGAGGGCGGCAAGAAGCTGATCCAGCAGATCGTCAAGTTCGCCGACCAGCAGCACGTCAGGCACCGGATCGTGTTCCTGCCCGACTACGACATGGCGCTGGGCCAGCTCATGGTCCAGGGCTGCGACGTGTGGCTGAACAACCCGCTGCGGCCCCTGGAGGCGTCCGGCACCTCCGGCATGAAGTCAGCGCTGAACGGCGGGCTCAACCTGTCCATCCGCGACGGCTGGTGGGACGAGTGGTACGACGGCACCAACGGCTGGGCCATCCCCACCGCCGACGGCGTGAGCGACCCGGAGCGGCGGGACGAGCTGGAGGCCTCCGCCCTGTACGACCTGATCGAGCACGAGGTGTCCGACCGGTTCTACGACCGTCCCATGGACGGACTGCCGCGGCGCTGGATGGAGATGGTCAAGCACACCCTGGCCTCGCTCGGGCCCAAGGTGCTCGCGGGGCGCATGCTCAGGGACTACGTGGTGGGCCTCTACATCCCGGCCGCGAAGGCCGCCAGGGCGCTGTCGGCGGACTCGCACGCGCCGGCGAAGGCGTTCGCCGCCTGGCGGGTCCGGGTCACCCGGGCCTGGCCCGGCGTCCGGGTGGAGCACGTCGAAGCGTTGGGCGTGGGGGACACGCCTGAGGTCGGCGCCACCGTGGAGTTGCACGCCACCATCGCGCTCGGCGACCTGGAGGCCGCTGACGTGCTGGTCGAGGCGGCCTATGGGAAGGTCGGGCCGCACGACGAGCTGATGCATCCCTCCTACGCGAAGCTGACCGTGGGGTCGGTGGACGACGACGGGAGGGCGCACTACACGGGCACGGTGCCGCTCGACCGCACGGGTGCCTACGGGTACACCGTCCGGGTGGTCCCCTACCACCCGCTCCTCGCGACCCCCGCGGAACTGGGGCTGATCGCCGTGCCCGAGGAACCCGCGGGCATGACGAACGGCACGTTGCGCTAACCGCGACCTATCACGGCACTTCTGGCCCTGCTCGGGCATTGGCGGCAGGGGGCATAATCGGGACCGTGGACGACAGCGGCAACGGCCTGCGGGCCGACACTCTGGTGGCCACGGTTCGCGGTGTGCTGCCGTCCCTGACGCCGGCCGCCCAGACCGTCGCACGCCTCATCCTGGAAGACCCCGCCACGGTGGCCAGGAGCACCATCACGGAGCTCTCCGCCGCCTCGGGCACCAGCGAGGCCACGATCGTGCGGACGGCCCGGCTCCTCGGGTTCGCCGGCTATCCGCAGCTGCGCCTGGCCCTGGCGGCCGCCGCCGCGCAGCCGGACCGGCTGGTGCCCGGCGACCTGGCCCCCGACGACCCGCTGTCGGAGGTGATCCAGAAGGTCGCGCGGGCCGAGTCCGAGGCGATCAACGACACGGTGGCCCAGCTGACCTCGGAGCGGCTCGGCCTGGTCGTCGACGCCATCGTGGCAGCCCGGCGGATCGACGCCTACGGGGTCGGCGCCTCCGGGCTCGTGGCCGAGGACGTCGCGCAGAAGCTGCTGCGCATCGGCCTGTCCAGCCACGCCTTTCAGGACGCGCACCTGGCGCTGACCAGCGCGGTCCTGCTCAGGGCCGGGGACGTGGCGATCGGGATCAGCACCTCGGGGGAGACCCCCGACGTGATCGAGCCCCTGTTGCGGGCGAAGGAGGCGGGCGCGACCACGGTCGCGATCACCAACAACCCGCGCTCGTCGATCGCGGAGCTGGCCGAGCACGTGCTGATCTCCGCCGGGCGTGAGACGGAGTTCCGTCCCGGCGCCCTGGCCAGCAGGATCAGCCAGCTCCTCGTCGTCGACTGCTTGTTCGTCGGCGTCGCCCAGCGCACGTACGACTCCTCTCAGGAGGCGCTCGCGAGCACCAGGCGCGCCGTCAAGGAGTTCACCCGGAGAAACTCACCTGCACGTCGTCAGCTTTGACGAACATCACGCGGTGGCCGAACTGGATCTCCAGATACTTGGTCTTCCCGCGGACCACCTTGTGGTCCTCCAGGTTGAAGGTGACCGCCCGGTAGTATTCCGTGGCCGCCGGACCGGCGAGGGTGTACTTCTCGCCTGCCGAGAACGTGTACTGCAGCGGCGTCACGGCCTGGTAGGGGATGCCCGCCGGGTACGCCTCCTGCTCCGGGTACGCCCTGCCGTACACCGGGACGGTCGCCTTGCCCGGCTTCGGGGTCACGACCAGGCCCATGGACGGGATGGCGGTCGGCGCGCCGGCCGGGTTGTGGAACCACGCCTTCTGGCCGAGATACCAGATCGCTGTCCAGTCGCCCTGGCGGTCGGCCACCGCGAAGCGCTGGCCGGTGCTGGCGCGGGCGCTGTGGTCATAGACGCTGTAGAGGGACTCGCCCGTGGGGTGCTTGCCGATGTCCTTGACCAGCGGCGCGTCAGCGCGCGGCTCGGTACGCAGCCAGACGGTGCCGGCGGGCAGCGGCGGGCAGGCGGCTGACGGGTTCTTACGGTCGCAGCCGTAGAAGTACGGCTTGTTGGTGGCGAAGTCCGGGTTGATCATGATCGACCCGGCCTGCGGTCCGCCGAACTGGTGCAGTGGCGCGCCCATCAGCCGGAAGTAGTGCGCCCAGTCCCAGAACGGTCCCGGGTCCTCGTGCATCTGCCGGACCGTGGTCGGCAGCGTGCCGGGCACGTTGTCGTGGCCCAGGATGTGGGCGCGGTCCAGCGGCACGCCGTGCCTGAGCGCCAGGTAGCGGACCAGGCGGGCGGACGAGCGGTACATCGCCTCGGTGTACCAGGTGCTGCCCTCGGCCAGGAAGCCCTCGTGCTCGATGCCGATGGACTTGGCGTTGATGTACCAGTTGCCGGCCTGCCAGGCGACGTCCTTGCTCTTGATGTGCTGGGCGATGTGGCCGTCGGCGGAGCGGATGGAGTATTGCCAGCTCGCGCGGTAGTTCGGGTCCTGGTTGAGGCGGATGGAGGGCAGGAAATATCCCTCCATGTCGTGAATGATGATGTAGTCGATCTTCTGGCTGACCGGCCGGTTCGCCAGGTCGTAGTGCCCGTAATTGCCATTGGGCAACTGCTGGTAAGCCGAGGGGATCCACTCGCAGGAGACCGAGGCGGGGCACTCGACGCCGTCGGCCCGCGGCGGGCGCAGGCCGAGCTTCTCCAGCCACTTCTCGATCCTCACGAGGCCGGGCACGGCCGGCAGCCGGACCCGCTCCCCGTCGTCGGTGGTCCGCTCGGCGCCTTCCTCGATCGTGGTGAAGACCTCGTCGGCGAAGAACTTGGCGGCGCCGGCCTCCTCGGCGCCCGAGTATTTGGCCACGGCGCCGTACCACTCGCCCGGGTCGTCGCTCAGCGGCGCCCCGAGCGCCTTCTGGTAGTCGGCCAGCAGCGCCGCGCCGCCCCGGATGTTGGCGGCGTCGTCCGTACGCAGCCGCTCGTGGCTCTCGCCGGTCAGCTCGGCCGCCCGCTCCATGGTGCGCAGGGAGGCGGGGATCTCGGTGGGCTCAGGCTGCTCTTCGGGTGCCGGCAGCGGCCGGCTCTCGTCGCCGCGGGCGTCCTCCTCACCCTCGTGGTGATGGTTGGACCCGGTGTACGCGGCCGCGTCGGTCAGGTGCATGGGCCCGAACCCGGCGTCGCTGGAAGGCTGGCCGGCGTGGGCGTCCCAGCGGGACTCAAGGTAGGAGACGCCGAGCAGAACGCTCTGCGGGACCTGGAACTCCTCGGCGGCGGCGGCGAAGGCCTGCTGGCGGTCGGCGGGCTCCTGGGCGCGGGCGGCGGTGACGTTCGTTAAGGGCAGGATGGCGACCACGGCGATCGCCAGTAATCTGCGCATGAACCACTCCTCAGGGCTGGGGGCGCTGTGGTGGAGTTCAGCGTCTCAACATTTTCCTTCGCTGACGAGATCTTTGCGAAGATATTTTTCACTCGTTAACACTCTGTCGGGACTGCGGGTCGAGGGACTGGATGTGGGCGGTGGCAGTGGCCACGGCCACGGGCTCGCCATCCGGGCATAGGAGCTCGCCGGCCATGAAGCACACCTGCCTGCCTCGCCGTACGACCCGACCGTGGCCCACGAGCCGACCGGGGCGGGCCGGGCGCAGGAACTGGATTGGTGAACCGATCACTCGCCTCCGCCGATTGAACCCGACCCCACCGACAGTTTCCGGCCGTTCGTTACGAGGTGCCCGAGAGGCGTTCGACGCCGCGGAGCAGGGCCGAGTGGTCGAGCCCGCCGTCGCCGTTGGCATTCGCCGCCGCCACGAGCTGGGCCATAAGCGCTCCCAGGGGCAGCACGACGCCGGCCTCGCGGGCCGCGGACGTCACGATGTTGGCGGCCACAATGAGCTGGTTGGCCGCCTTGACCGTCTGGCCCGCGCCGCTCGGTCCCACGTGGACCACGGTCTTGCCGACCGCGTCGAAGACCGGCTTGGCAGCCTCGAAGGCGTCGCCCTCGCCGCCCACCATGATTGACAGAGCGGCATTCCGAGCACCGGCCTCGCCGCCCGAGACCGGCGCGTCCAGGTAGCGCAGGCCGCGGCGGCCTGCCTCCTCGGCCAGCTCGCGGGTGACGTCGGGGCGGATCGAGGAGAAGTCGATGATCAGCGTGCCGGGGGCGGCGTGCGCGAACACGCCGTCGTCGCCGGTGAGCGGTTGTAGCCGGCCAGGCTGTGCCCGGCCCTGACCAGGTGCACCGCCATGGGGCTGCCCATGATGCCGAGGCCGATGAAGGCAATGGTGCTCGCGCCCCTGCCCGGGGTGTCGGCGACGATATTCGATCAGCCCTGCAACCGCGGTTGATCGCGGTCAGGAACCACGACGAGCCCCGCGTGTACGTCTCCATCAAGAAGGGCAGCCTGCTCGCCTCCGGCGTCGTCGACCGGCCGGGCCGGCGGCCCTGACCTGGTCCGTCGAGCAGCCCTGCCGCGGTTCGCGTCAGGCGTGCACCTGCTGCGGCAGGAGGCGGTCACGCAGGACGGCCAGCACCAGGGCCCACACGCTCCACACCACGTACCCAGCGAAGTTGACCAGGTCCGCACCCGGCACGGCGAGCGGCGTGAGCACGCCGGCGGCTATGGCCACGGCCGAGACCACACCGGCCACCGCGAACCAGCGCGGCCGCCGTGGCAGTGCGGCCAGCACCAGCGCCGTCCAGGCGGCGGTGAGCAGGTAGCCGAGGGTCTCGCCGATCCCTGTCCCGAGGTAGCCGTGCAGGGCGGCGAACGTCGTCTCAGCGGCGCCCGGATCGGCCGCGTGGGCCAGCACCGGCACCGCGTACGGCCAGCGCAGCAGCCCCAGCGCCTGCACCAGGCCGGCGAGCACACCGACCGGCACGGACAGAGCGGCGGCAGGCCCCGGGGGCAGCAGTCGGCCCAGTAAGACCGCCGCGGGCACGAGCGCCAGGGCGCTCACCGCCAGCAGCAGGAACCAGGCGGACACCACCGCCTGATGAGCGGCGAACGCGGCCAGGATCCGCCCGGGAGGCTCGGCGAGCACGCCGGGGTAGTCGAAGGTGGCGGCGAGGCCGGCGAAGGCGAGGTTCGCGGCGACGACGGCGGCGATCAGGGTCCATCTCATGGCACAGGCTCCTAACTCTGAACGGTGTTTAACATTAAACGCCGTTTAGAGTTGCCTTGTGAAGAGAGGACCTCAACGTTCGGTGGACCAGAAGGCGGTGCTCGACGCCGCCCTGGAATTGATCGACGCCGGCGGGCTCACCATGCGGGCGCTGGCCACTCGCGTGGGCCTGACGCCCGGTGCGCTGTACACCTACTTCCCGGACCGGGCCGCGATCGTGACCGCGCTGACCGACCGCCTGCTCGGTGAGGCCGACCTCGGACTGCTGGAGGACGAGGGCCGCCCGCCGGGCGAGCGCATCGCCGCCTTCGCGCTCAACCTGCGCGAGGTCCTGATGCGTCACCCCGCCGCGGTCCCGTCGATACTCGGCGCCGCCTTCAGCGGCCCGGTCGCGCTACGGGTGGGCGAGTCGTTGCTGGCCGCGCTGCCCGACCCGCGCGCCGCCTACACGGTCATGGTGTACGTCCTGGGCTCGATAGCCTTGGAGGCGGCGGAGGTACGCGGGCCCGGCCCCGTCCCGCCGGAGGCCGAGCGGATCGCCGCCCGCCAGGTGGCGTTCGACATCGAACCCGAGTCCTTCCCGCGTACCCACGCCGCCGCGGACGCCATCGCGGCGTATATCTCGACCGGCCAGTTCCGCTGGGGTCTAGAGCGGGTGCTGGCCGGATTGGCGGCCGGGAAGTAGTGCGCCAGGACTAGCTGCCTGCGTCCCTGGCATGCGCCTGCGCGAGCCTGGCCAGCGCCAGTGCCCCGATCATGAGGCCGAAGTCGCGCAACGCGACGTCGTAGAACCCGGAGAACGTCAGCAGGTTGACGATGATCCCGGCGAGCCAGAGGGCGACGACGTACGCCCCGATCCTCGGCGCGAACCCGACCAGTAGGCCCGCCAGGATCTCGATCACACCGACGATCCTCATGGCCATCACGGCGTCGCCGGGGACGAGGTTGTCGATCCACGGCGCCAGGTAGGCCGTCCACTCGGTCAGGATGTTGGTGAACTTGTCGAGCCCGAACAGGATCGGCGCGACCGTGAATCCGGTGCGCAGCAGTGCGAATGCCTGATAAGAGGGATTCTTCAGGCGAGTCGATAAATCAGTACTCATGGGCGAGCTCCTAACGGATGCTATTTTGTACGTTAGAAGGCCACTCATGTAACGTCAATGGCTTTCTCCGTTAGAAAGGCCGGCCGGTGCGCGGAGTCGATCAGAACATCACGGGCATCGGCACTCTCGCCGACCCCGTACGCCAGGAGTTGTACCTGTTCGTGTGCGCGCAGCCAGGACCCGTGAGCCGCGACCAGGCCGCCGAGGCCATCGGGATCGCCCGCCACAAGGCCAAGTTCCATCTCGACAGGCTCGAGTCCGAAGGGCTGCTCGAGGCCGTCTACGCCCGGCTCACCGGAAGGACGGGGCCGGGCGCGGGACGCAGCTCGAAGTTGTACCGCCGGGCGGCCCGCGAGTTCGCCGTCTCGTTGCCCAGCCGCGACTACCTGCTCGCCGGCCGGCTCATGGCCGACGCGATCGCCGAGTCGGCCGGGACTGGCGCGCCCGTCCTGGAAGTGCTCCGGCGGGTGGCGGCCGAGCACGGCGCCGCGATCGGCGGAGGGGCGGTGTCCGCCGAAGGCCGGCCCACCACCCCGCAGGCGGCGCTGGATCTCGCGGTCGGGGCGCTCAGCGAGCACGGGTACGAGCCGCGGCGCGAGAGCACCCGCGTCATCATGGCCAACTGCCCTTTCCACGCTCTCGCAGAGGCACAGCGGGAGCTGGTCTGCCACATGAACCACGCTCTGATCACGGGCCTGGTGGAGAGCGTCGCGCCGCCCAAGGTGGAGGCCAGGTTGGAACCCGGCGACAACCGCTGCTGCGTGAGCTTGGCCATGGAAGGACAGATGGGCGGCCGGTCCGGCTAGGGGAGCCGCCCCCGGTAGACGGCCCGCGCCCGCTCGTACAGCTCCAGGTGGTCCCCCAGCTGATCGTCGGTCTCGAACGTGCCGAACTCGCGGACCACCGCCTCCAGCCGGTCCAGCCACGCCAGGCACCATCGCACGTCGGCCTCCCTGGCCACGTGCTCGCCCGCGACGTCCAGGTACACCGGGCTGCTGTGCGCGTACGCGCCGCGCCGATGGAAGGCCCGCGGATGCGGCCCGCCCGAGGCCACGGCCACCACGTACGTCGGCTCGCTCACCTCCATCGACGTGACCAGGCGCCCGGGCCGCCCCCGCGCCAGCATGCCCGCCGCGGTGTGGATCTCCAGGTGCTCGACCTCGGGCCCGATCGAGGCGGCCACGATCTCCACCCGCTGCCCGGGTGCCAGCTCCAGAGTCTCCCCAGGCCCGTGCCCGTTCACCGTGATCTCCAGCCACGGCCCGGTGGTCGCGAACGTGCGGCCGAGCAGGATCGCCTCGGCGAAGGACTCCGCGGTGAGCGGGCCGGCCACGTTGGCGTAGACCCGCTCCCAGCCCGGGGGACCGGAGGCGGTGCCGCGGCGGCAGAAGGACAGCACGGCGTCGGTGCCCGCGGTGACCGTGAGCCGGTTGCCCGCGCCGATCAGGCGGCGGTAGACGGCGGCGGTGGCCGTGATGGAGGAGTGGTTGAGCACGTCCAAGGTGTCGATCAGACCCAGGGCGGCGTCGGCGACGATCTCCCTGGCCGAGCAGTTGCGCCCGCGGGCGAGCACCACATCAGGCGGGTCCTCGTCGTCGAAGGGGACGTGGAACGGATGCCCGTACCCGGTGATCGCGCCCAGCGCGCGCAGCTCTTCGAGCGCGACCGCGTTGGGCGGCCAGTCCACCGTGCCGAGGAAGCCCGTGTGGTAACGCTTGGGCAGGTCACGCAGGCCGAATGCGCTGAAGTGGCCGACCAGGTCGTTGCGGTATTCCACCCCGATCCTGGCCAGGTGCCGCTCGTCCGACCACGGCAGGTCCTCACCCACCCAGTGCTCCAGCGCCTCCACGTCGTAGACCCGCTCGCTCGCGACGTTGCCCGCCACGAGGCTGAGCACGTGCAGGTCCTCGCCGTGCTGCGCGGCCGCGGCCAGCGCGGGCGCGGCGGGCTCCTCGCCCATCCAGTTGAGGTGCACGTGCAGGTCGCCGCCGTACCAGCCGCGGGCGGCGGCGTCGTACAACCGCTCGGGCGTCAGCTCCACCAGCGTCTCCCGGCCCGCGTCAGGGGTCACCACGACCTCGGCGGAGGTGTATTCCATGCCCCTGGTCACCGTCACCGTGATCGGCTCGGCGGGCACAGTGATCACGAGGTCGTCGCCGTGGAAGTACGGCGTGCGATGGGCGTCCAGCTTGGGCGGCGCACCCTCGGGATACCAGCCTTGCCCGTTCGCGCTCGTCACACTCCACCGGCAGGGGAACCCGGCCCGCACCCGGATCGTGGCCGCGGCGGACCGCCTGGCCAGTGGCGACAGGTCCACGGGGCGACCGCCGACGGCGATCTCCCGCACGAGCTCGACCACCTTGGCCCCGCGGGGCGGCACCACGTGCGCCGTGCCGTCCACGACAACCTCGACCGGCTCGTCCGAGCTGGAGTCCAGCAACAACGCCGTGGGGATGGGGCCGTCGTCCAGCACCACCCGCGTCTCGGCGGCCAGCGTGGCCCCCGCGGGCGACAGGCGCAGCGCCGGCAGGTTGTCCGGCACTTCGCCGCCGAGGGTGTCGCGGAGCAGCCGGTCCAGGTCCACCTCGCCCAAGCGGTCGTTGAGCTCGGCGGGAGGGACCTCGGGGTAGCGCTCGGCCAACTGGCCGACGGCCGCACCCCAGTAGTTGTGGCGGGCGTCGAGGAAGACGGTGGCCCACGCCTCGTCGACATATGAGATGGGCGGCTCGCCCCAGCAGGGCCCGTGGGCGTCACGCAGGGAACGGTAGTCGGCCAGCGCGCGGGCGACGGAGTCGGGTAGCAGCGGATTGTCACACATCGGACACTCCCTGAATAGGCCGCGCCGTCATCGTGACACGGAGGACGAGCCCATGCGAGCGATATCTGGGGGTACGTGAATCCTCATGACGCACATCATCGATCGCGAAGCCGTACAGGACCTGGTCGCCGCCCGCCAGGCCCAGCTGGTCGAGGTGCTTCCGGAAGAGGAGTACGCGTGGGCGCACCTGCCCAGGGCCGTGAACCTGCCGCTCGGCGCCCTCGAGAAGGGCTCCTCGGCGCTGGATCGCGCGCGGCCGGTGGTCGTCTACTGCCACGACGCGCTGTGCGACCTGAGCCCGCGCGCCGCCCACCGGCTCGAACGCCTGGGATTCGGCGAGGTGCACGACTATGGGGCGGGCAAGATGGACTGGCTGGCGGCCGGGCTGCCGTACGAGGGGGAGGCCCACCTGGTGTCGGAGAACGTCCGCCGCGACCCCGTCACGGCCGGCCTCGACGACCCGCTGGAGGAGCTCACCGAACGGATCATCGGCGACCCGGCGGGACTCGCGGTGGTGGTCGACCAGGACGACGTGGTCCAGGGCGTTGTCGGGTCGAGCGAGCTCAAGGGCGCCGACATGAGCGGCACCGCCGAGCAGGCCATGCGCGTCGGGGTGACCACGGTGCGCCCGAGCGAGCAGCTCGAGCCGCTGATCCAGCGGATGGACCGGGCGAAAGTAGATCATGTCGTCGTCACGAAGGCGGACGGCACGCTGGTGGGGTTGTTCGGGCTCGGCGACGTCCGCCCGCAGGCATCGGAGTCCGACCTCGGCTAGGGCCGCCGGTCCAGCCGGAACGTCGGCTGGCCCGGGGTGCCCGGTTGGGCGTCGAGTGACTTGTCGTCCAGGATCGCCACGGTGTCCTCGGCCACGAAGACGCGTATGTCCTCCGCCTCGATGATCTGGTCGCCGGCCTGCGGCTGGCTGGCCAGGGCGAGTTCGAGCGCACCGGCCTCGTCGGCCTTCGCGGAGATGCGCAGGCCCGCGTCGGCGGGCACGTCGACACCGGCCATCACGTCGCGGATCGCGACGACGGCGTTGTGAGTCAAGGTCAGCACTGCAAGCTCCTTCACACCATCGAGAACCTCCGCCTCCCCAGCAGCGATCTGCCCAAACGCGGCATGGCGGGTCCGCCGCCGGGTAGCGGGATGGGCATGACCAAGACCGACAAAGCGGTTCTCGACGTCCTGCTCGACCGCTACGGCAGCACGTTCGCGGGCGAGGCCGGCATCAAGCTGTCCGACCAGCCGAGGCCTCTGTACCAACTGCTCGTCCTGGCCACCCTGCTCAGCGCTCGGATCTCGTCCGGCGTCGCGGTCGCGGCCGCGAAAGAGCTGTTCAAGGCCGGGTACGGCACGCCCAAGGGCATGCGGGAGGCGAGCTGGCAGGACCGGGTGGACGCGCTGGGCCGCGGCCACTACCGCCGCTACGACGAACGTACCGCCACCATGCTCGGCGACGGCGCCGAGCTGCTCCTCGACCGCTGGAAGGGGGACCTGCGGAAGCTGCGCGACGAGGCCAAGGGCGACGACCGGCGGATCGCGTCGCTGCTGATGGAGTTCCCCGGCATCGGGCCGACCGGGGCGGACATCTTCCTGCGGGAGGTCCAGGCCGTGTGGCCGCAGGTCGCGCCGCACCTGGACAAGCGGGTGCTGGACGGCGCGGGCAAGCTGGGGCTGCCGAAGCAGGCCGGCCCGCTGGCCGAGCTGACCCACTCCGGTGAGGAGCTGGCCCGCCTGTCGGCCGCACTCGTCCGGGTGTCGCGGAGCAAGAGGACGGTTGATGAGGTGAAGTCCGCGGCAGGATAGGTTCGGACCATGGGTGAGTTTGTGAGCGTCGAAGTAGCCGACCAGATCGCCACGATCCGTCTTGACCGTCCCAAGATGAACGCGCTCAACGGCCAGGTCCAGCTGGAGATCGCCGAAGCGGCGCGCATCGTGGACGCCGACCCGCAGGTGCAGGCGGTCATCCTCTACGGCGGCGCGAAGGTCTTCGCGGCGGGCGCCGACATCAAGGAGATGGCCGACATGTCCTACGCGGACATGGTCGCTCATTCCCGCACGCTCCAGGAGTGCTTCACGGCGGTCGCCCGGATCGGCAAGCCGGTCATCGCCGCGATCACCGGTTACGCCCTGGGCGGCGGCTGCGAGCTGTCCCTGTGCGCCGACTTCCGGGTCGCCGGCGAGTCGGCCAAGCTGGGGCAGCCGGAGATCCTGCTGGGCATCATCCCTGGCGCGGGCGGCACCCAGCGCCTGCCCCGCCTCATCGGCCCGGCTCGCGCCAAGGACCTGATCTTCACCGGCCGCCACGTTCCCGCCGCCGAGGCCCAGGAGATCGGGCTGGTGGACCGGGTGGTGCCGGACGAGCAGGTCTACACGGCCGCGCTGGAATGGGCCGCCACGTTCGTGGGCGGTCCCGCGGTCGCGTTGCGCGCCGCCAAGCAGGCCGTCGACCAAGGTCTGGAGGTGGACCTGGACACGGGCCTTGAGGTTGAGCGGCTGCAGTTCTCCGGGCTCTTCGCCACGGACGACTCCAAGATCGGTATGCAGGCGTTCACCGAGAAGACCAAGCCCAAGTTCACGGGCCGGTAGGCCCGTTCGTTCAGGCCGTCCATCTGGCTCCGGGTTTGCCAGTATGGTGGCGTTTCATGATGCGCGTCCTGGTCCCTGCCCGGCTCCGCGCGGCCGTGCGCACGTGGTTCGACTCCCGCTACATCTCGATCGCCGACCACCGGCAGGACATCAAGGACGCGCTCTGGGAAGTCCAGACGCTGCGGCGGGAAGTGGTCACCCTCCAGGACGAGGTGGCACGCCTCAGGAATGCCAAGCCGCCGGTGGCAGCGGACCAGGCGACGATCGACGACACGCGCCGGCTCGCCCAGGAGACGGCGAAGGCGCTGGACGGGGTGCTCCAGAACGAGGTCCTCGTCTGGCAGGCCATCGACGAGCTGCGGCACGCCGGAGCTCGCCGGAGCTCGGCCGAGCCGGGGGAGCGGCCGTGCGTGTGACGTGGGCTGTGACCTCGGCTGTGACATCGACTGGCGGGGACCTGAGCTTCCGCCTCGACCCCGAGGACGAGATCACCGGGCGAGCCTCCGACGACTACCCCGTCAAACTGGCCACCAACTCCTGCTCCATCGGCGGCGTCCCCGCCGACGCCCACCCCGACCTGTTCGCGGTCGCGGCCTGGACCGTCGTCGCGCCGTGGACCCGGCGGCGGATCTCCTTCGACCGGGCCATCTCGGCCGAGCTCGCCGCCGCGTTCCACGACGGCTGGGGCATCGAGGCCGGGCCGGTGGGGGCGCAGGCGCGGCAGGCGGGCCGTACGCTCGCGATCTCGTACAGCGGCGGCGCGGACTCCGTGGCCGCGGCCACGATCTACCCTGACGCGCCTTTCGTGCACTTCCGGCGGGTGGCGCATCGGCGCGTGCCCAACCGGTGGCCGCACTACCGGTCCGACGTGCTGGCGGGGCTCGCCGCGACGACCGGACGGACGGTGTCCACGGTCACGTCCGACCTGGAATATACGCTCGCCGAGCCGCGTCCCGGCTACCCGGAGCACCACGCGGTCGCGGCGGGTGCGCTGCTGCTCGCCGACGAGCTGGACCTCGGTGGGCTGGGCTTCGGCTATGAGCTCGGCTCACGCTGGCTGGGTGGTGGGCGCTATCTGCACCGGTTCACGCCCGACAATCCCATATGGTCGCCGCATGGCCGGTGGGGGAAGTTGTTCGCCGCGGCCGGGGTGCACATCGTGCTGCCCGTCGGCGGCGTGAGCGAGGCGATCACCATGCGGGTGGCCCTGAGCTCCGACCTCAAGGGTCAGGTGCGCTGGTGCCTGCGCGGCACCGACGGCCCGTGCCGCACGTGCGGGAAATGCCTGTACAAGGAGCTCATCCAGGCCGCCGTCGAGCGGCGGCCGCTGGACACGCCGCTCACCGCCGACCGTCCTGTCGTGCGCAAGTGGCTGAGGAAGCCGCCGTACGGCGGGCAAGAGATGATCGAGTACGGGCTGGCGCGGGTGCCCGGGATCGAGAACACCGTCTTCGCCCGGGCGCTGGACTACTTCGAGGCGAGCGAGGAGTCGACGAGCTGGCTCGACCACTGCTACCCGCCGGCCATCGACGAGATTCCGGCGCAGTGGCGTGATCAGGCGGCCGCGTTCATGGGGGCCCACGTCGGGTTCATGACCGAGGCCGAGGCCCGCCGGGTGGAAACATGGGGCTCCTGACGGACATCGTCGACCGGGGCGAGGGCGTGCGGTCGGTGGTGCGGTTTACGGTCGGCACGGGCCGGAGAAGATGCGGCGGGTTCGCCGTGCGGGTGTGAGCTAGGCGAGGAGCTGGGTGCGTGAAGGTTTATCTGTCGGTGGACATGGAGGGCGTGACGGGGCTGACCGACCCCGAGGAGATGCACGCCGGTCGGCGCGGCTACGAGCGCGGGTGCGAGCTGATGACCGCCGACGCCAACGCCGCCGTCGCGGGCGCGTACCAGGCGGGGGCGGCGAGCGTGCTGGTCAACGACGCCCACGGCTCCACCAAGAACCTCAGGATCGACCTGCTGGACGAGCGGGCCAGTCTCATCCGGGGACCGGGCAAGGCGCAGCGCATGGCCCAGGGGCTCGACGGCTCGTTCCAGGCGGCCGGGTTCGTCGGCTACCACGCCCGCGCAGGCGTGGCGGACGGCGTGCTCAACCACACCTGGATGGGCAAGGAAATCCAGAACGTCTACCTCAACGGCGAGCTGTGCGGCGAGACCCGCCTCGTGGCCGCTTGCGCCGGGTTCCACGGCGTGCCGGTGGTGCTGGTCACCGGGGACGAGGCGGTCGGTGAGGAGGCACGCGAGCTGCTCGGCGACGTCGAGACGGTCGCGGTGAAGAAGGGCATCGACAAGTTCTCGGCCGAGTTGCTGCCGCCGGGCGTCGCCCAGGCTCGCATCCGTGAGGCCATGGCTCGCGCGCTCGGCCGGTTGAGCGACTTCACGCCTTACCGGCTGGCGGCGCCGTACACGCTCGCGGTGGAGTGGAACTCCACCGCCATCGCCGCGGCCGTCGCGCTGATTCCCGGCGTGAAGACCGCCGGATCGCGGCAGATCGAGTTCACCACCGACGACTTCACCCAGATCATGGCGCTGTTCGGCATCTTCGCCACCATCGGTGGTCAGGTCGCCTGTGGCAGCGGCCCCTACGGCTGAGGAAGGGGAGCGGGCGTGGAAGGTGCCGGAGCTCGGAGCTCCGCGGCGCTGACCCGGAGGGGGCTGCTCGTCGGGATCGGGGCGGTGGGCGGCGCGGGCGCCATGTACGCCGCCATGGGCGCCCTGGGCCTGGCTCCTTCCGGGCAGGACAAGCAGTTCGCCGCCCCCAGGCCGGGCGACTTCGCGCTGCGCGGGAAGGCCTCCGCCAAGGTGGTGATCCTGGGCGCGGGCGTCGCCGGCCTGACCGCCGCGTACGAGCTCGGCAAGAGCGGGTACGACTGCACCCTCCTCGAGGCCAGGGAGAAGGCGGGCGGCAGGAACCTGACGCTCCGCGGCGGCGACCGGCTGGCGGAGCTGAACGGCCCGGCCCAGGAGGTGACGTTCGGCGAGGGCGTTTACTTCAACGCGGGCCCCGGCCGCATCGCGCCCTGGATGGTGACCCTCGACTACTGCCGCGAACTGGGCATCCCCATCGAGACGTTCGTCAACAACAACGCCTCCGCCTACGTGCACACCAACGGCCAGACGGTACGGGCCCGCACGGCCCGAGCCGACATGTACGGATATATGGCGGAATTACTTGCCAAGGCCACCAACCTCGGCGCCCTCGACAAGGCCATCACCCAGGACGACCAGGAACGTCTGCTCGACTTCCTCAGAAGGTTCGGCGACCTCGGCCCCAAGCTCGAGTACGAGGGTTCCCCCCGTCGCGGTTTCGTGAAATATCCGGCAATCGACCTCGGCGCCCCCCTCGACGCCCCCGGCACCCTCCGCCAGGTCCTCGCCGCCGGCACCGGCCGCGCGATCACCAACGACTTCGGCCACGACCAGGCCACCCCGATGTTCCAGCCGGTCGGCGGCATGGACGCGATCGTCACCAAGCTCACCGAGGCGGTAGGCCAGGACCGCATCACCACCGGCGCCAAGGTCACCAAGATCACCACGCTGGACGATGGCGTGGAGGTCGTCTACGAGGGCGGCGCCATCAAGGCCGACTACTGCATCGCCACCCTCCCGCCCCACCTCCTCGCCAAGATCCCGCACAACCTCGGCGCCGAGGTCACCGCCGCGCTCAGGACGCCGGTCCCGATCGCCGCCGGCAAGATCGGCCTGGAGTACGGCACGCGCTGGTGGGAGCTGGAGGACCGCATCTACGGCGGCGTGACCGAGACCGACCTGGACATCACCCACATCTGGTATCCGTCGCACGGCTACCACGCGGAGCGCGGCCTCATCGTCGGCTACTACAACACCGAGCGCCAGGCCGAGCTCTACGGCGCCCTCACCCCGGAGGACAGAAGGCGCAGGGCGCTCACCCAGGGCAAGAAGATCCACGGCGACAAATACCGCCAGAACCTGCTGTCCAGCGTCTCCATCGCCTGGGAACGCCAGGCCCACATCCAGGGCGGCTGGGTACGCTGGCCCGCCTTTGATTCGTCCTTCACTCTTCTGCAACGCCCTGCCGGAAGGGTCTACTTCGCGGGCGACTGGCTCACCCACTTGATCGCTTGGCAGGCGGGGGCCATGGAGTCCGCCCGCGGCGCCGTCACTCAGCTGCACCAGCGCGTGTTGCAGTCGCCGTGACGGCACGCTGCTCCACGGACCGGCATAGGGTCCGAGGAGAAGCGAATCGAGGAGATGGGATGACGCTGCACTGGGTCCCCGCGACCGAACGAACCGACCTCCTGGCCGATCCCGTGGCTCATGCCGTGGCCGGCATGGAGGGCGTCGAGGTGGCCGAGATCGACCCCGATCTCGCCGACACCGCGGCCTTCTGCGAGCGCTATGGCGTACGGCTCGACGAGTCGGCCAACTGCGTGGTCGTGGCGGCCAAACGGGGCGGCGAGACGCGCTACGCCGCCTGCATGGTGCTCGCGACCATGCGCGTCGACGTGAACGGCGTCGTACGCAGGCATCTCGACGCCCGTAAAGCGAGCTTCGCGCCGATGGACGACGCGGTCGAGCTGACCGGGATGGAATATGGCGGCATCACGCCGCTCGGCCTGCCCGACGACTGGCCGATCCTGGTGGACGCGCACGTCGCCGAGCATCCGAGGGTGGTGATCGGCAGCGGCCTGCGCAGATCGAAGCTCGCCGTCTCCGGCGCCGCGCTGTCCGGGCTCAAGCGGGCCGAGGTCCTGGCCCTAGCAAACTGAAGCCGATTCGAGACCGTTGGATGGGAAACCCATGGGGCCATTGCGGACGTTGTACGAGTGGGAATGTGGCCTCATGGTTCATCTCGTGGGCGGGGATTAAGCCGGTATGGTGCTTCATGCCATGAACGATGACCGACTTGGCCCTTACCGGCTGCTCAGGCGGCTCGGTGAAGGCGGGATGGGCGTTGTCCACCTCGCTGCCGACCCGCAGGGGCGGCAGGTGGCGGTCAAGGTCCTGCGCGGAGAGGTCGCCGGCGACGAGGTCGCCAGGCGGCGGCTTTCGCGCGAGGTCGAGACCATGCGCCGGGTCCGCAGCAAATACATCGCCGAGGTCGTCGACGCCGACGTCACCGGTCATCGGCCTTATATCGTCACCCGTTTCGTGCCGGGCCGCCCGCTCGACGAGATCGTCAAGGACGACGGCCCCCTCGACCTGCCCGCGCTGACCAGGGTCGCGCACGGGGTGGCGTCGGCGCTGGCCGCCGTGCATTCGGTCGGCGTGATCCACCGTGATCTCAAGCCCGGCAACGTCATGATCCTGGACGGTGAGCCCGTCCTGATCGACTTCGGCATCGCCCAGGCGGTCGACGCGACCCGGCTGACGCAGACCGGCATGTTCATCGGCACGCCCGGCTACCTCGCGCCCGAGATCATCGAGGGCCAGGAGGCGGGCCCCGAGGTCGACGTCCATGCGTGGGCGGGCACGCTGCTGTTCGCGGCGACCGGCCAGCCGCCCTTCGGCAAGGGCACGCTGGAGATGATCTTCTACAACATCACCGCGGGCAAGGCCGACGTCAGCGCCGCCCCGGCGACGCTGCAGCCGCTGCTCAAGGCGGCCTTCCAGCGCAACCCCAACAAGCGTCCCAAGGCGGCCGACCTGGCCGAGCAGACCGCCAGGATGTTGCCGCAGCAGCCGCCGCCGGGCGGCATGCCCGACGAGATCTCCACCGCGCCACGCGCGACGGACACACCGCCGCCTCGTGTGACGGACAAGCCGGCCTATGACATCTCCACGCCGCCGGTCACGCCCAGACGGCTGCTCGAAGGCCAGGACCAGCCCGCCGCGCCGCCGCAGGAGCAGCCATACGTCTCGCTGCTGCCCAACCAGGCCGACCCGTGGCCGACCCGCCGGGTCACGCCCGAGGAGCTGCGGCAGATCCAGCGCGAGGGCGCTCCGGTTCCGCCGAGCCAGCCGTGGCCGCAGCCGCAGGCCAACAACCACCCGGTCCCGCCGGGCGAGACCGACGTGCCGACCAGGCGCGTACGCCCCGACTCGCCGGACTACGGCAGGCTCAGCACCGGCCCTGACGCCGGCAGGCCCGGCCCCGACATGGGCAGGGTGGGTCACGGCCCCGACATGCCCGACTACGGCAGGCCGAGCCCGACGCCGGCCCAGCCGCCTCCTTACATCCCGGCGCAGCCGCAATATCCGCCGGATCGGATGACCAAGCGGGAGCCTTACATCCCGGCGGCCGCGCCTGGCAGGGCACTGCAGCGTTCCAGGGCGTACGGCGTGGCGAGCGCCATGCTGCTCGTCCTCATGACCGTGGCGGCCGTGCTGGCGCCCGTGCTCGTGGCCGTCGCGGCCATCCCGATCGCGGTGCTGCTGCGCGCGGCCGACCTGGCGCAGCCCCAGCTCACCGCCCGGCGGGCCGCCGGCGCCGCCGCGCTCGACGTGATCAGGGTGCTGGCCTACCCCAAGGCACTCGCCAAATCGGTGGGCATCACGCTCGCCCTGGTGCTCTACGCGCTCATCCTGGGGCTGCCGGTTACACTGTTGCTATCGGTAGTGGCCGGGATGGATTCGTACAACGCCCTCGCCTGGGGCGCCGCGGTCGCGCTGTGGACCGTGTGCGCCGGCCCCGGGGTCGAGGGTCCCGGCAAACAAATGCGCAGAACGCTCTCATCGCTCGTACCCTCGAGAACAGCGGCGATGGTGATAGCGGGAATCCTCGCGGCGGGTGCCGCGCTCTCGCTGATCCTCGCTTACGGCACGTTCGGGGACAACGCAAGGGGGGCCGTATGGACTCCGCTGAACGTCGATCCAGTGGTGGAGCTGCTCAAGGACCTGAAGGATGGGGGATGATCCGGGGAAGGCGGCGATGAACACCCAGGCACCAGAGCGGCTCGGCCCTTATCGGCTCGTCAGGAAGATCGGCGAAGGCGGCATGGGTGTCGTCCATCTCGGTCTCGACGGCGAGGGCCGCGAGGTCGCCATCAAGGTGCTCCACCCGCACGTGGCCGCCGACCTCAAGGCGCGCGACCGGCTGACCCGCGAGGTCGAGACCATGCGCCGGGTGCGCAGCCCGTTCGTCGCCGAGGTCATCGACGCCGAGCTCGTGGGCGGCCAGCCCTACGTCGTGACCCGCTTCGCCCCGGGCCGCACGCTGGAGGACACTGTCCTGACCGACGGCGCCCTCACGGCGCGCGAGGTCATCAAGCTCGCCCAGGGGCTCTGCCGGGCGCTGGTGGCCATTCACGCGGCCGAGGTGATCCACCGCGACTTCAAGCCGTCCAACGTCATGCTCGTCGACGGCGAGCCGCTGGTCATCGACTTCGGCATCGCCCACCTGGTCAACGCCACCAGGCTGACGCAGACCGGCATGTTCGTCGGCACGCCCGGCTACCTGGCGCCGGAGATCATCCGCGATACGGACATCACCCAGGCGGCCGACGTGCATGCCCTGGCCTCGACGGTGTTCTTCGCCGCGACCGGCGCGCCGCCGTTCGGCACGGGCACGTTCGAGGCGGTCTGCTTCAACATCATGGAAGGGCGGGCGCAGCTCGACAAGGCGCCCGCGTGGCTGCGCCACTGGCTCAGCCGGGCCCTGCAGGTCGACCCTGCGGCGCGGCCCGGCGCGCAGGAGTTGCTGCGGATGGCCAGGGCGCTGGATCCGTCGGTGACCACGTTCAACGAGACGCCCTCCTTCGATGGGCCGACGGGGACCAAGCGCATGGGCAGCGGGACGCGGGTCATGGACTCCTACTCCGACCTGCTGCCTCCGGTCCAATACGCCAAGCCTGCGCCGCCGCCCCCGGCTCCGCCGCGGGAGAAGAAGCGGCGTGAGGAGAAGCCGCCGCCCTACGTGCCCGCGCCCGTCTCCGCCCGGCCGCCGATGGCCGACCAGCGGGTGGCCGGCTACCCGGCGCCGCAGCCGCGCACGGCCCCGCCGCCACCGGCGTCTCGTTACGTTCCGCCGCCTCAATACACTCCGCCGGCCGAGCGGAAGAAATATCTGTTCGGCAGCCAGTTCACCGGGTTGCTGCTGCTGGTCACGCTGGTCGCGCTGACGGTCATGATGCCGGTCATGGTGGGCGCGGTGGCGCTCGTGCTGGCGCTGGTGTTGCGGCTCGGCGAATACCTGTTCGGCGACCTGGTCAAGCGGCGGCAGATCCGCGGCAGCAGCGGGTCCGACCCGCTGCTCGTAGTGGTCGGCACGCCGTGGGCGCTCGTGAAGTCGGCGCTCGTGACAGCCGTGCACGGGCCGCTGGCGCTGCTGTTCGGCGTGTGTGTGTGGGGCGTGCTCTACTGGGCGGGCAGGATGAGCGTCAATGAGGCGGCCGCCTACGGGGCCGGAGCGTTCACCGCCGGCCTGTTCGTGCTGCCCGGCGGCGGTGCGCCGCGTAAGGCCGTGACCCGCTCGCTCACCAGCGTCCTGCGTACGCCGGGCGCGGCGCTGGTCGCGGTCGTGCTGGTGGGCACGGCGGCGCTGTTCGCGGTGATGTTCGCGCTGGGCCAGCAGCCGGTGTGGTCGCCGTGGCAGGCGCCGGAGACGGTCATCGACCAGCTGGCCAGCGAGGCCAGGCAGAGCACGATGGGGCTGATCAGCGGGCTGATCGGCAGCCTGCTGGACGATCTCGGGCTGGGCTTCCTGACCAACTGGTCCTGAGGCGTCCCGGCAGGGCGCCTGAGTCTGCCGGGTGGGCGTCAGGAGGATGGCGCCCGAGTGTCCCGGCGAGCCGTCAGGGGGAGAGTAGAGGTATGAGCGAGCGTCTCGGCCCCTATGAGCTACTTTCCCGGCTCGGGGCAGGCGGGTTCGGCGAGGTGCATCTCGCGCTCGACGCCGAGGGACGCACGGTCGCGGTCAAGGTGCTGCACCCGCACATCGCGGCCGACGGCGCGAGCTCCGGCGCGCTCGCCCGGCTGGCGCGCGAGGTGGAGACCATGCGCAGGGTCGGCGGGCCGCACGTGGCGGAGGTGCTCGACGCCTCGCTAGAGGGCGCCCGACCCTATCTCGTGACCCGTTATGTCCAGGGCCGACCGCTCAGCGCCCTGCCCGCGCCCGTGGACGATCTGCACAGGCTGGCCTCCGGGCTGGCCGACGCGTTGCTGGCCATGCACGAGGCCGGAGTGATCCACCGCGATCTCAAGCCGGCGAACGTGATGATGGCCGAAGGCGATCCCGTCGTCATCGACTTCGGCATCGCCAGCGCGCTCGACTCGCTGTCGGTCACCGCCTCGGGCGCGGTGGTGGGCACGCCCGGCTACCTGGCCCCCGAGGTGCTGGAGGGCAAGCAGGCGGGCATGGAGGCCGACGTGTTCTCGTTCGGGGCGACGCTGGCGTACGCGGCGACCGGGCGGCAGCCGTACGGGCAGGGTCCGGCCTCCGCGGTCGCCTACCGGGTCGTGCACCATCCGCCCGATCTGGAAGGCGTGCCCGAGTGGCTGGCGCCGCTGTTACGGGCGTGCCTGTCCGTCGATCCGGCCGCGCGGCCGACGGCCACGGAGATCTGCGCCAAGCTGGGCGTCGCCCACGTGCCTGCTCCGCCACCCCGCACCTCCCGTGCAGCCGACCACGCGATGACCGTGGAGTGGCGGCCGGGCAAGGAACGGCATCGGCGGACGGTGGAGGAGTCCAAGGCCCGGCATCGGGAGAAGGTACGCAGGCGCTGGCTGATCGGCTCGGGGCTGTTCGTGTCGTTACTGGCGGCGGCGGCGTGGGAGCCGCTGTCGGAGGTCGCGCTCTTCCTGCTGGCGGCGTACGCGCTGGCCGTGGTGGCGGACGCGGGGGTGGCGCTGTTCTCGCGCGGCCCTTACCGGCGCAGTCGCATGATCACGGATATGGTGAGCGTGGCGGGGGTCGTCGGGCTGTGTTTCGGGCTGGCGGCGCTCTTCAGCACGTTCACGCTGGCGCTGTTCGCGGGCACGGCGCTGGTGGTCGGGATCGTGTTCCTGCTGTCGGCATGACGGTTCGTGGCGGGGCGGGGCCTGGTGGGCGTCAACAGAATTTAGTTCGGTATGGTGGCTGTCGTGTCGTCCGCATCCGCGGCGGTTTGCGCGTAAGCTACCCATGGGTAACATGACCGCGACAAGCCACCCTCTGCCGGGAGCCCGGAGGACACCTGGCAGTCTGGACAGCATTGCATCCGGCGCCCACCGCAGCGACGCGGTGGCGCACGCGAAACGGGAGGTCGGCCACCGGCCATGAACATCGTCGTCTGCGTGAAGCAGGTCCCCGACACGGCGACCGAGCGCAAGCTGCGGTCCGATGACAAGACGCTCGACCGCGACGCCGCCGACGGCGTGGTCAACGAGCTTGACGAGTACGCGGTCGAGGAGGCGCTGAAGCTCAAGGAAGCCCACGGTGGCGAGGTCACCGTGCTCACCATGGGCCCAGGCAAGGCCACCGAGACCATCCGCAAGGCCCTGGCCATGGGCGCCGACAAGGCCGTGCACCTGAGCGACGAGGCCCTGCACGGCTCGGACGCGCTGTCGACCTCGTACGCGATGGCGCAGGTGCTCAAGAAGATCGGCTTCGACCTGGTCGTCCTGGGCTCGGAGTCCACCGACGCACGCACCGGCGTGCTGGCCGCGATGCTGGCCGAGCGCCTCGGTGCGCCACAGCTCACGCTGGCCAACAAGGTCGAGATCGAGGGCTCCTCGATCACCATCCAGCGCCTCACCGACTACGGCTTCGACAAGGTCTCGGCCACGCTGCCGGCCGTCGTCTCCGTGGTGGAGAAGATCAACGAGCCGCGTTACCCCTCGTTCAAGGGCATCATGGCGGCCAAGAAGAAGCCGGTCGAGACGCTCGCCATCGGCGACGCCTCCATCGACGCCGCCCAGGTCGGCCTGGCCGCGGCCTGGTCCGAGGTCGTCGACTTCGCCGCGGCCCCGCCGCGCGCGGCCGGCACGGTCGTCAAGGACGAGGGCGACGGTGGCGAGAAGGCCGCCGACTTCCTCGCGTCCAAGAAGTTCATCTGAGAACGGGGGATTACTGAAATGTCGGAGATTCTCGTTCTCGTCGAGCAGGTCGACGGCGAGGTCAAGAAGGTCACGCTGGAGCTGCTCACGCTGGCCCGCTCCCTCGGCACGCCGGCCGCCGTCTGGGCCGGCCCCGGCATCACGCCGGACGCCAAGGCCAGGCTGGCCGAGTACGGCGCCGAGAAGATCTATGTCGCTCCCGCGAGCGACATCGTCGACCACGTCGTCGCGCCCAAGGCCGAGCTGCTGGCCCAGCTGGTGGCCGACAAGTCGCCGTCGGCCGTGCTGGTCGCCGCCACGCCCGAGGGCAAGGAAGTCGCCGGCCGCCTCGCGGTCAAGACCGACTCCGGCGTCATCACGGACGCCGTGGGCCTCGGCGAGGGCTTCGTGGCCGACCAGTCGATCTTCGGCGGCGGCATCAACGTGCAGTCGAAGGTCCGCAAGGGCACCCCGATCGTCGCCGTACGCCCCAACTCCACGGCCCCCGCGCCCGCCGCGGGCGCCGGAGCGGAGGAGGAGATCTCGGTGGCGCTGTCCGACGCGGCCAAGGCGGCCCGCATCGTGGAGCGCGTCAAGCAGGAGAAGGGCGCCCGCCCCGAGCTGACCGAGGCCGCGATCGTGGTCTCCGGCGGCCGCGGCGTCGGCTCGGCCGAAAACTTCTCCATCATCGAGGAGCTCGCGGACGCGCTCGGCGCGGCCGTCGGCGCCTCGCGCGCCGCGACGGACGCGGGCTGGTATCCGCACCAGTTCCAGGTGGGCCAGACGGGCAAGACGGTGTCGCCGCAGCTCTACATCGCGGCCGGCATTTCTGGGGCGATCCAGCACCGGGCCGGCATGCAGACCGCCAAGACGATCGTCGCCATCAACAAGGACCCTGAGGCGCCGATCTTCGAGCTGGCCGACTACGGCGTGGTGGGCGACCTTCACCAGGTCGTGCCCCAGCTCACGGAGGAAGTCAAGAAGCGCAAGTAGGGTGTGCGGGGGGTCAGAGCACGGTCTTCGCTCGGTGGCGCTTCGCGCATATAGAGCTCAGGTTGTGACATTGGGGGGCGCGGCCCCCCAAACCCCCCGCTCAAAGCCGCTTCGCCGATTCGTCGGCTCGACCGCGTGGCCGAGGGCGTGGGCGGGAGGACTCCACAATCGAGGCCGCGGAGGCGTTGCTACGCTTGTAGCGCGTTACCTACGCTCGTGGTATGACAGCTATTCCTGCCCGAGAATTGCGAAATAACACTGCCGATGTGCTGCGGCGTGTTGAATCCGGCGAGGAGATCGAGGTTCTCCGAGACAATCGCCCGGTCGCGAAGATCATCCCGGTCTCTCGTCGCCGCCAATGGATTTCCGCTGTCGAAATCGGTACCGAACTGACCCGTCTCGGTGCGGACACCACAGGCCTTGCGGACGAACTGCGGGAGACCCTCACCGAGACGACGGACGATCTCCCGTGGTAGAGCGCAAACGCGCGCTGGCTGACACGTCGATCTTCATCGGGCTAGAGGCGGAGCGCTTCGATGCCAGCCGGTTCGTGGACTATGAGTGGGGTGTCTCTGTGGTGACCCTCGGTCAGCTGAGGCTCGGCGTACTTCAGGCTCGTGATCCTGACACATCTGCCCGACGACTCTCCACGTATCAGCTCGCCGAACGTTTCGAGCCCATCGCCATCGACGAGGCCGTCTCCGACGCTCGGGCCTTGCTGGTTTCTCGTCTACGTGCCGCCGGGCGGAAGGCGCCCATAAACGATAGCTGGATCGCCGCGACGGCCATAGCGCACAACGTTCCCGTCGTCACACAGGATGCGGACTATGACGAAATGCCTGGTGTCGATGTCATCAAGCTGTGAGATCTGCGTCACTCTGGCGTCGATTACCGCAGCTCAAGCGGACGGAGCGGAGATTGGCCGCCTGGGTGATGGCGACGATCCGGTCGGTGTCTGGGATGTTGGCGAAGCCCCAGTCCAGGACCGCCCCGCATGCCTCGCGAGCGTAGACGTGTCCCCAGTGTTCGGGCAGGAAGCTGTAGGACCGCCGTTCCAGCATCTCGGGGGCGATCGGACCGCCCGATAGCGGCGGATGTCCAGGTCCAGCCATGTACGTTCCAACGCGGGCAGGTCGTCACGTGTGGTCGCCCTCACGTGCAGGCGCTGCGTTGAGATCCCGGTCGGATCCAGCCACTCCTCCATGATCGAGCCAAGATAGCGCCTCGCCGCGCCGCCCGGCGGGTGAGCGCGGGGCGGCGGACGGCGATCCATAGGAAACTCCCAGATCGGGTCGTCAGGCGGCGATCTCGGCCGGTTGCCGGTCCGGGAGCGGGAGCCGGTTGACGGGGGCCGGTTCGCTACGGGGGAGGAGGCGGGCGGCCAGGGCGATCAGCAGGCCCAGGACGACGCCGATGCCGAGTGCGGTACGCAGGCTGGTGGCGTCCGACAGGAAGCCGATCACCACGGGGCCGAGCAGGAGGCCCGTGTACCCCATCGCGCCCGCCTGCGCGATCGCCGGACCGGGGGTGTCGGTGGCGGTCCCGGCGAGCGACAGCGTGAGCGGCGAGATCGTCGCCACGCC
Source organism: Nonomuraea turcica (assembly GCF_030718205.1). GTDB lineage: Bacteria > Actinomycetota > Actinomycetes > Streptosporangiales > Streptosporangiaceae > Nonomuraea. Next base: position 385,363 of record NZ_JAUZQF010000004.1, on the reverse strand, counting down.
GAGCCCGACGAAGAACATCGCGAACACCGCCACCAGCGCCGCGGGAGCCAGCAGCACCACCGCGAAGAACCCGGCCGTGGCAACCCCGGAGACGGTCAGCATGCCGCGCACGCCGAACCTGGTCCGCAGCCGGTCGCCGGTGAGCCTGGCGATCAGCATGCCCGCCTCGAAGACCGGGTAGCCGAGCGCCGCCAGGGCCTCGGGGGCGCCGAGCTCGTTGCGCATGTACAGGCCGTTCCAGTCGGCGACCGTGCCCTCCACCATGAACGCGAAGAACATGATCGCGCCGAGCAGGTAGACGATCGGCGGCATGCGGCGGCGTCCGCTCGCGGCTGCCTTGGCGGCCGGCGCCTCGGGCAGGTACGTGCGGCCGAGCACGATCATGACCGGTAGCGCGGCCAGGCCGATCAGCGCCACGTTGGCGGTGAACGACAGTCCCAGGGCGATCGACAGGCTGCCGAGGGCGCCTGCCGCGATCGCGCCGACGCACCAGCCCGCGTGCATGCCGTTCATCAGCGGACGACCGTACGCCTGCTCGACGGTGGACCCCTGGGCGTTCATGGCGATGTCGACCATGCCGAACCCCATGCCGAACACCGCCACGGCGGCCATGAGCCACAGGAGATCCGGGGCGAAGGCCACGGCCACGAGGCTGAGCGCGGTGAGTGGGCCGCCGACCCGCAGGACCGCCCTGCTTCCTGCGCGGGTCATGATCCTGCGCATGGACTGCATGGTCACCAGGGCACCCAGACCCCAGACCAGCAGGATGGCGCCGACCGTGGACTCGGACAGGCCGAGTTTGTCGGTCAGCGCCGGGATACGCACGGTCATCGTGCCCACCATCAGGCCGCCAAGGACGAAGGTGAGGACCGCCCCGTAGCGGGCGCTCCTCAGGTTGCGGGTCATTCGGCAACACCTCACAAGATCGTTAATCATTTTGGACATCAGTGGCGTGGGGTGACGCATGTGGCACGCCGCTCGGTTGGAGCGTCGTGCGGGTGGGGCGTCGTGTGGCTAGGCGCCGTACTGGTCGCGCCGGCCTCCGCCGCACGCCGTCTCGCCGACCCGGCGCCGGGTTGGCGGACGGAGCGGGGGCGTGGCGGTAGGCGTCGGGTCCTCGCGGACGGCGGACCCGGCGGGGTCGGCCGAAGTCCCTCGGCGGCGCTAGGTGCGGGTCGTTGGGACGGGCCGGGTCAGGGCGCTTTGGGCGGAGTTTTCAGCAGGGCTCGCAGGCGGCCCTCGAGGGCCTGCAGGTCGTCCTCGGTGTTCAGCTCCGGGTCGTGGCTGGCCACGTCCCAGAGCCCCTCACACGCGAGCCGTACGATCTGCGATGCCCGCGGATCCGGCTCCTCGCTCAACCCCTCGCGATGCCATCGGGCCATCGCGTCACGGAGCGGCGCGAGCAGGAAAAGGTTGCCCGACGCACCCGTGACGACGGCCCATCGTCGCAGCCGGCCCGATCGCACGGCGGCCAGCGTCGCGCCCACGTAGCGCTCGGTGTAGGTCTCATCTGACTGAGCGGCCATGAGTTCGTCGAAGTCCTCGATCAACCGCTCCACCATGCCCTTGATCAAGGCTTCTTTGGAGCCGTAGTGATAGAGGAGGCCACCCTTGCTCACACCCGCCCGCTCGGCGACGGCCGCCAGCGTGAGCGCGGCCGAGCCCTGGTCGCAGAGGAGCTCCTCCGCCGCGTCCAAAAGCTCGTCTCGTCTCATGTCTTTACTGTACCGTCCGGACGGTACAGTCGCAAACGAGATACCCTGAGCACGTGACCAGACCGTCGGCCTATCTTGATCATGCAGCGACCACGCCCATGCTGCCCGAGGCGATCGAGGCCATGACGGAGCAACTCAAACGGGTGGGAAACCCTTCCTCGCTGCATGCGGCGGGCCGTCAGGTACGCAGGGTGGTCGAGGAGTCGCGGGAGACGATCGCCGACGCGCTCAGCGCCCGGCCCAGCGAGGTCGTGTTCACCTCGGGCGGCACTGAAGCGGACAACCTCGCGATCAAGGGGCTCTACTGGGCGCGGCAGCCGCGGCGGCGCGTGCTGCTCAGCTCCGTGGAGCACCACGCCGCGCTCGACCCGGCCCATTGGCTGGCCGGCAGCCAGGGCGCGGAGGTCGAGCTGCTGGACGTCGACGCCTACGGCCGGGTGCACCCCGACACGCTTCGGGAAGCGATCGAGCGCGATCCCGGCGGCGTGGCGATGATCAGTATCATGTGGGCCAACAACGAGGTCGGCACCGTCCAGCCGGTGCGCGTGCTGGCCGCCATCGCCCGCGACCACGGCATTCCGTTCCACACCGACGCGGTCCAGGCGATCGGGCAGCTGCCGGTCTCGTTCGCCGGGTCGGGGGCCGACGCCCTCACGCTGACCGGCCACAAGGTCGGCGGCCCGATGGGGGTCGGCGCGTTGTTGCTGGCCAGAGGGCTGACCCCGGTGTCCGTGCAGCATGGCGGTGGCCAGGAGCGCGACGTGCGCTCCGGCACGCTGGACGCACCCGCCATCGCCGGGCTCGCGGCCGCCGTCAGCACCGCCGTCAAGCATCAGGAGGCCCTGAGCAGCCGTCTGACGGCGCTGCGCGACGAGCTCATCGAACGCGTCCGTCAGGCCGTGCCCGACGTGCTGCTCAACGGCGATCCGGACAACCGGCTGCCCGGCAACGCCCACTTCTCCTTCCCCGGCTGCGAGGGCGACGCGCTGCTCATGCTGCTCGATGCCAAGGGCGTGGAGTGTTCGACGGGCTCGGCGTGCTCGGCGGGCGTGGCGCAGCCGTCACACGTGCTGCTGGCCATGGGAGCCGACGCGGCCGCGGCTCGGGGCTCGCTCAGGTTCACCCTGGGCCACACCTCGACCCGCGAGGACGTCGACCGGCTGATCGAGGTGCTCCCTGCCGTCGTAGAACGCGCCCGCCGCGCCGGCCTCAGCTGAGGAAGGGGGCCACCGCGGTCCATCCGGCGTCGGTGCCGACGTCCACCCGGGGCTCGCCCTCCTCCCAGCCCACGATGAGCTCCTTGGCGTGGATGGCGGCCTCGCCGGTCGGGTCGGCGTAGACGTGGATGGTGCGCAGCCCTTCGGTGCTCAGGTGCGCGGCGAGCACCGCGTCATCACGCAGTTTGAGCATGCGGGCGGCCAGCCGCTCCTCGAAGTCGCGCAGCGCGGTCAGCGACTCGCCGATCGGCAGGCCGGCCTCGTCGCGGTGCGCGTACGGCAGCGTGATCGCGATGTGCTGGTCGAACAGCGGATAGTCGACCGGGCGTAGCGGATAGCGGGCCGTGGCGACGAGCGGCGCGCCGCCCGCCGTCTGCCCTTCGAGCAACACCCACTGCTCCTCGTCGAAGCCGGCGGCCACGTCGGCGACCACGGCGGGCAGATGCACGGCGGGCACCGCGTCGATCGGCTCGAACGTGACGGCCGTGATCTCGCCCACCCACCTGGCCACGTCGTCCTCGCCGAGTAGCCAATCCAGGGCCAGCAGCGCGGTCTCCATCCTGGTGTCCTCGTCGAGCTCGCCGAAGATCGGATGGTAGGCGGCCACGTCGACCCGCGGCGTGTCCCGCGGCGCCCGCAGGCCCAGCATCAGCTTGTCGAGCGCGAACTCGAAGCCGCCCACGTCCAGGGTGAGCTCCACCGCCTGCGGGTTCGCCTGCCGCGACGGGTGGAACTCCCACAGCAGATCGGCCGGCGGCGCGCCCTTGGCCCAGCGGTGCGCGAGCGGGCGCAGCTCGGCGTCGCCCGCCGAGGTCACCACCAGGGTGTGCATGGCGTTCCTGCCGGGCGCCACCTCCCAGACCAGGTCGGGATGCAGCGCGGCGACGGCCGGGGCGAGCAGGTCCTCCAGCCCTCCGGTGTCGCCCGCGGCCACGAGCGAGTCGAGCCGCGGCCTGGCCTCCTGCCACCACGTCCAGAACTCGGCGATCCCGTCTCCGCGCGGCTCGTCGTCCTCGTCGTCTGCGTCCTTGCGCCCGAACAGTCGCATGGGCTGAATACTCCCAGATCCCCGTCATGGTCGCGCACTCCCCGCCGGACAGTACGCTGGAATGGTCATGGGAATGCGTGTGCTTGCCGCCATGTCGGGCGGCGTCGACTCCGCCGTGGCCGCCGCTCGGATCGCCGAGGCGGGCCACGATGTCACTGGTGTCCACCTTGCCCTGTCCGCCAACCCCCAATCTCACCGCACGGGCGCCCGGGGGTGCTGCACGATCGAGGACTCGCGGGACGCGCGCCGCGCCGCCGACGTGATCGGCATCCCGTTCTACATCTGGGACATGGCCGAGCGTTTCCAGCGTGACGTGGTCGAGGATTTCGTGGCCGAATACGCGGCGGGCCGCACGCCCAACCCGTGCCTGCGCTGCAACGAGAAGATCAAGTTCGCGGCCGTGCTCGACCGGGCGCTGGCCCTGGGCTTCGACGCGGTCGCCACCGGTCACCACGCCAGGCTGGTCGACGGGGTCCTGTCCAGGAGCGTCGACGAGGGCAAGGACCAGTCCTACGTGCTGGGCGTGCTCACCCGCGAGCAGCTCGGCCACGCGATCTTCCCGCTGGGTGACTCGACCAAGGCGGAGGTGCGCGCGGAGGCCGCCAGGCGCGGCCTGACCGTCGCGGACAAGCCCGACAGCCACGACATCTGCTTCATCGCCGACGGCGACACGCGGGGCTTCCTGTCCAAGCGGCTCGGGTCGGCGGAAGGGCCCATCGTGGACCAGAGCGGCGCGGTGGTCGGGAGCCACCAGGGCGCGCACGGCTACACGATCGGCCAGCGCAAGGGCCTGCACATCGACCGCCCGGCCACGGACGGCAGGCCGCGCTATGTGCTGTCGATCGAGCCGGTGTCCAACACGGTCACGGTCGGGCCGCGTTCGGCGCTGGAGGTCACGTCGATCACCTGCGGTCCGCCGGTGTGGAACGGGCCGTCCGAGGTCTCCGGCGAGCTCGCCGTGCAGCTGCGGGCGCACGGTGAGGTCTATGGGTGCGGCTTCGAGGAGATCGACGGCGGGCTGCGCATCGAGCTCGACCGCCCGGCCACGGGCGTCGCGGCGGGCCAGGCGGCCGTCCTCTACCGCGGGGACACCGTCGTGGGGTCCGCCACCATCGCCGGCGCCTCGTAGCGCTCGCGTCCGAGGGCGTCGTCACGGCCTCGTAGCGCTCGTCGCGTCCGAGGTCGTGACGACGCCGGCCGAACGGTGGACGCCGACCTGACCTGACGTCAGCCCAGGGTGACCGACTCGCCGATCCGGAGACGGCGGATGTCGGCGCCGAGCTTGTCGGATTCCACCCTCAGCCAGTTGTCCACGAGGCCGAGGCCGTTGTCGTTGAGCAGGCCGTCGTGGGTGGAGTACGCCCGCGCGGGGCGTACCGTCCGCAGATACTCCACCATCTCCGCCATCTTCAGCCACGGCGCGTTGGTGGGCACCAGCAGCGTGGGCACCTCCGCCTCGGGGACGGTGAGCGCGTCACCAGGGTAGAAGACCTCGTCGTCCACCAGGAAGCCGACATTTTGCACGATCGGCCAATCGGGGTGATTCTTTGCATGCCACTCGCCGAACACCTTCACCCCGAAACCGGCCGTCTCAAAGCCGTCGCCGTGCCGGACCACGTTCACCTTGACCGGCACGTCGGACAATTCGCCGGCGACGCCCTCGCACGTCCAGATCTCCACGCCCGGCGGGGCGGTCGCGAGCTTGCCAGGATCGACGTGGTCGAAGTGCTGGTGGGTGATTAGGACCGCGTCGGCGCCGTCGAGCACCGGGTCCTCGGTGAACGCCCCCGGGTCGATGACGAGGACCTTGCCGTCCTTCTCCAGGCGTACGCACGCGTGACCGTACTTGGTGAGCTCCATTCGCCAGAGCCTACGCTTGTACCCATGTCTACGTGGGAAGCCACCGGGGTCGGCTCGCATCCTGGAGATGATCATCTTGAAGCGGTCCGGGTCGTGTTCGGTGAGGTGCCGGGGCTGCCGTACCTGCCCGAGCTGCCGGCCAGGGGCGTCGGCGCCGACATGGTCGGCAGGACGGCCGCGCTGCTGATCGAACTGCCCGTCGAGGTGCAGCCGTCCGGGTGGCGGCTGACCGACCGGCCCGGGCGTGATCATCAGCGAGCCGTCGATCATCTGCGACGGGACCTGGACGCGCTGGAGGAGATCGGGCACGACTACGCCGGGCCGTTGAAGCTCCAGGTCTGCGGGCCGTGGACGCTGGCCGGGACGATCGAGCTCAGGCACGGGGACAAGGTGCTCTCCGACGCCGGGGCCGTACGCGACCTGACCGCCTCGCTCGCCCAGGGAGTCGCTGACCACTGCGCCGAGGTGCGGCGCCGGCTGCCCGGGGTGACGGAGATCGTGCTGCAGCTCGACGAGCCGGGGCTGCCTGGGGTGCTGGCCGGGACCGTGCCGACGGCCTCCGGGTTCGGCCGGCTCGCCGCCGTGGAGGAATGGCGGGTCGAAGAGTCGCTGCGGCTGTTCGACGATCCGGTCGTGCACTGCTGCGCCCGCTCCGTGCCGTTCGACGTGCTGCGGCGGGGCGGGGTACGCGGGGTTTCCGTGGACGCCTCGCTGCTGCGGCGGCGGAACCAGGACGCGCTGGGGGAGCTCGCCGAGGCCGGGGCGATGGTCTTGCTCGGCGTCGTGCCGGGCAGGGACGTGCGGTTGCCGGATGTGGGAGTGATCGCCAAGCCGGCGGTGGAGCTGTGGCGGCGGCTCGGGTTCCCGCCGGACAAGCTCGCCGGGCAGGTCGTGCTGACCCCGGCGTGCGGGCTGGCCGGGGCGTCCCCCGCCTACGCCAAGGCGGCGCTGGCGGCGTGCAGGAAGGCCGCCCAGGTGCTCAAGGAGGATCCTGCGGGCGGCAGGCAAGAGGGCTGAGCGCGGATACGCGCTGGGCACTCTTGGATGCCCGGGCCATTCGCGTTGTCGGTGCTCGGCGGTAGCGTTTGCTCAAGCCGTCGGACGAGAGGAGAGGGTGCCGTGACCAGCGAGTCGAGCGTCGGGGGCGTGCCTGTGGCCGCGCTCAAGCGGCATGCCGAGCTGAGCGAGCTGGTCGAGGACGCCCGCTGGCGTTACTACGTGCTCGACCAGCCCACGGTCAGCGACGCCCAGTTCGACGAGTGGTTCAAGGAGCTGCTCGCGCTGGAGGAGGCCCATCCGTCGCTGCAGACGCCGGACTCGCCGACGCAGAAGGTCGGCGCGCCGGTCGCGGGCGACTTCGCCAAGGTCGAGCACCTGGCCAGGATGGAGAGCCTGGACAACGCCTTCAACGCCGAGGACATGACGGGGTGGGCGACGCGCGCCGAGCGGCTGGCCGAAGGCGACCCCGGGCCTTACCTGTGCGAGCTGAAGATCGACGGGCTGGCGATCGCGCTGGTCTACCGGGACGGCAGGCTGGAGCGCGCCGCCACCCGGGGCGACGGGCGCACCGGCGACGACGTCACGGCCAACGTCCGCACGATCAAGGGGATCCCGCACCGGCTCAAGGGTGACGACGTGCCGAGCCTGGTCGAGGTGCGCGGCGAGGTCTACATCCCGGTCGAGGACTTCAAGAAGCTCAACGAGCAGCTCGTGGAGCAGGGCAAGCCGCCGTTCGCCAACCCGCGCAACTCGGCGGCGGGCACGCTGCGGCAGAAGGACCCGCGCATCACGGCCCAGCGGCCGCTGCGGATGCTGGTGCACGGCATCGGCGTCTGGGAGGGCGCGAAGGAGCCACGGGCGCAGTCGGACGTCTACGACCGGCTGCGCGAGTTCGGGCTGCCGGTGAGCGATCTCTACAAGGTGGTGCCGGACTTCGACGGGGTCAACGGCTACATCGAGCACTACCGCGAGCACCGGCACGATCCCGCGTACGAGATCGACGGGGTCGTGGTCAAGATCGACGCCTTCCGCACGCAGCGGGAGCTCGGCTCCACCTCGCGGGCGCCGCGCTGGGCGATCGCGTACAAATACCCGCCGGAGGAGGTCAACACCAAGCTGGTGGACATCCAGGTGGGGGTGGGCAGGACCGGGCGGGTCACGCCATACGCGGTGATGGAGCCGGTCGTCGTGTCCGGTTCGACCGTCGAGCGGGCCACGCTGCACAACGCGGCCATCGTGGTCAAGAAGGGCGTGCTCATCGGCGACACCGTCGTGCTGCGCAAGGCGGGCGACGTCATCCCCGAGATCGTCGGTCCGGTCGCGGCGCTGCGTGACGGGTCCGAGCGCGAGTTCGTCATGCCGACGCACTGCCCGGAGTGCGGGACGCAGCTGGCATACGAGAAGGAGGGCGACGCCGACCTGCGCTGCCCCAACGCCCGCAGCTGCCCTGGGCAGATCCGCGAGCGCATCTACTTCGCGGCCGGGCGCTACGCGCTCGACATCGACGGGCTCGGCTACGTCGCGGCGACCGCCCTCACACAGCCGCTGCCGCCGCAGGAGCCCGTGGTGCGCACCGAGGCCGACCTGTTCGACCTGAAGATGGAGCAGCTCACCCCGATCAAGTCGGTCGTCCGCGACCAGGACACCGGCCTGCCCAAGATCGACCCCAAGACGGGTGAGCAGAAGATCGTCTCGTTCTTCTCCAACATCAACGGCGAGCCCAGCCAGAACGCTCGCCTGATCCTGTCGGAGCTGGAGGAGGCCAAGCAGGTGCCGCTGTGGCGGGTGCTGGTCGCCTTGTCCATCCGGCACGTCGGGCCGCCCACCGCGCGCAAGCTCGCCGACGCCATGCGGTCGATCGACGCCATCATGAAGGCCTCGCAGGAGGAGCTGGCCGCGGTCGAAGACGTCGGGCCACGGATGGCGGCCACCATCAAGGAGTGGTTCGCGGTCGACTGGCATCGGGAGATCATCGAACGGTGGCGGGCCGCCGGGGTGCGGATGGAAGACGAGCCGGCGCCGGAGAAGGGGCCGCAGATCCTCGAGGGATTGACGTTCGTGGTCACGGGGACCCTGGAGGGTTACACCCGGGACTCGGCTTCCGAAGCGCTGGCCGGGCGGGGCGGGAAGGTCGCCTCGTCGGTGTCGAAGAAGACGTCGTTCCTGGTGGCGGGGGAGAACGCGGGGTCGAAGTACGACAAGGCGGTGAGCCTGGGGGTGCCGATCCTGGACGGGGCCGGGTTCGAGGTCCTGCTGAACGACGGGCCGGAGGCGGCGGCACAGGTGGCGGTCAAGCCCGAGGAGGCTTAACGACGCTCGGCCCGGCCATGGCGCCCGGCCGCCCGGCCCGGCCATGGCGCCCGGCCGCACATGGCTCGCTCGGGTGGGCGGACATGGGCGGTGTGAGGAGGGGCGGGGCGACGGCTGCATGCGACCGGCCGATGTGCGGGGGTTGGGAGCTTACGCGCATGGGGCGGTGATGTGCGTGCATTGTGCGGAGGGGTCGCGGGTCGGCGGTCTCCCGGTGCGGTGGGAGGGCAGGACCGTGCCCCGCGCGCACATACGGATGGCTGCACGTTTGCTACGCACGGTGGTTTTTGGGTATATGTCGGAAAGGAGAACTACGGACCGTACGCGCTTGGTTTCGCGAAGTGGGGTGAAGGTCGTACCCTCCCATAGTGACCTAATGGGGGTTCTGTTACCGATGACTGACCCAACCGACACCCGCGACACCGGACCACGCGTCGGCACGCCGCTGTGGGCGTTCCTCGCCGGCGTCACCATGATCGGCTTCACCGCCCTCGTCGTGGCGATGCTCAGGCTGGACTGGGTGGCGCTCGTGGAGCTGGCCCGCACGGCACTGTTCTGGGTGCTGGCGGTGCTCGTGATCCTGGGCGAGCTCAGGCCCGTGATGGTGTCATCCGCCAGCCTGGTGGGCGGCACTTACCCGTCCACCATGTTCACCTTCGCCGTGCTGCTGCACTTCGGGCTGCCGGTCGCGGTGTTGATGCAGGCTGTCGCCGTCGCCATCAACGGGGTGGTGACCCGCAAGTCGTGGCATCGGGTCATGTTCAACATCGCTCAGTCGACGTTGGCGCTCACCGCGGCGGCCGTGGTGCTGGGGGCGTTCGGGATCGCACCGAGCCCGGCCGCGCCGTGGGAGCCGAGCGGCGGCCACCTGCCGGCGATCGCGCTGGCCGGGGTGGCCTATTTCGCCTCCAGGGCGACGCTGGTCAGCGGGGCGGTCGCGCTGCACGAACGGCGCTCGATCGTGCGGGTGCTGAAGGTCACCGTGGGGCCGCAGAGCCTCGTCTACGCCGCGCTGCTCGGCCTGGCGCCCCTGGTCGTCGTGGTCATGAACCATTCGCCCGGCCTCGTGCCGCTCTTCGTCGCCCCCCTGGCCGCCGTCTACTTCACCGCCACGCTGTCCATGCGCCGCGACCACCAGGCCCTGCACGACGAGCTGACCGGCCTGCCCAATCGCAAGATGCTCATCGTGAGCACTGAGGAGGCGCTCGCCGAGGCCCGTCAGGACGAGCGGGTCGGCCTGTTCCTGCTCGACCTCGACCGGTTCAAGGAGGTCAACGACACGATGGGCCATCCGGTGGGCGACCGGCTGCTGCAGATGGTCGCGCACCGGCTCACCCATTCCGTACGCCCCAAGGACGTCGTGGCCCGGCTGGGCGGCGACGAGTTCGCCGTGCTGCTGCCCTCGATCAGGGACGCCCACGCGGCCAGGGAGGTGGCGGCCAGGTTGCGCGCGGCGCTGACCGAGCCGGTGCGGCTGGAAGGCATGACCTTCGACGTGGACGCCTCGGTCGGGATCGCGCTCTATCCCGATCACGCGCCCGATTTCGAGCTGCTGCTGCAGCGGGCCGACGTGGCGATGTACCTGGCCAAGGAGGGACGCACCGGCGTCGAGCTCTATCAGCCGGACAAGGACCGCAACTCGCCCGAGCGGCTCACCTTACTCGGTGATCTCCGCCGCGCCATCGACAACCGGGAGCTCCGGCTGCACTACCAGCCCAAGGTGAGCCTCGGCAGCGGCGCCGTCCACGGGGTGGAGGCCCTGCTGCGCTGGCGGCACCCGGTGCACGGGGCGATCGCGCCCTCCGAATACGTTCCTTTGGCCGAGCAGTCCTACCTGATGCGGCAGCTGACGGCATACGTGATCGAAGAGGCTCTCGAGCAGGCCGCCTGCTGGTGGCACACCGGGCTCAGGGTGCAGATCTCCGTCAACATCTCCGCCCGCGACCTGCTCGACTCGGCCCTGCCCGAGCAGCTGGAGGTGGGTCTGGCCAAGTACGGGCTGCCGCCGTCGGCCATCCAGCTGGAGGTGACCGAGCGCATCCTGACCGGCGACCAGGCCTATACGCAGGAGACCATCAAGGCGCTGGCCACGCTGGGCGTGCCGCTGGCCCTGGACGACTTCGGCACCGGTTACTCCTCGCTGATCAGGCTGCAGCGGCTGGCGGTGTCCGAGGTGAAGATCGACGCCTCGTTCGTGCGCAGGATGGCCGGTTCCGAGGACGACGAGCGGATCGTGCGCTCGATCGTGGACCTGGTGCGCTCGCTCGGGCTGCGTTCGGTGGCCGAGGGCGTCGAGTCGGACGAGGTCGCCATGCGGCTGGCCGAGATGGGCTGCGACGTGGGGCAGGGCTGGCTTTTCTGCAAGCCCATGCCCGCCGCCGATGCCACGGTCTGGATCCGCGAGCGCTCCGAGGCCGCGGCCGCCCAGGTCAAGTTCGGTTACCGGCCCGAGGTCAGCCGCTCCGCCTGACTAAGTCGATGGCCTTTCCACGTCGGCCGCTCCGGCGTCCACTTGGGCGGGCTCTTCCAGAGCGCGCGCCGGAACAGGTACACCGGCAGGAGCAGGGTCGCCAGCGAGAAGCCCGCCAGCAGCAGCACGCCGGGCAGGTCGTAGTGACCCGGACGGAAGACCTTGACGTCGTGCCCGGCATCGAGCGCCGCCACCCGGTCGCCCGCGGCAAGCTCATCCGACCCGTATCCGAAGATCCAGGCGTCCGGCTTGGTCAGCGAGCCGTCGCCTGACACGTAGACGCCGTTCCAGTTGCACGGGCCGCGGCCCGAGCAGTCCAGCTCCCGCGCGGTGAAGTGCCCCATCGTGCCCTGCTGCCGCGCGGCTCGGAACTCCAGCTGGGCGGCGTCCACGGTGACGACGGTCAGCAGCACACCGGCCAGCAGGACCAGCGGCGTGGTCAGGGCCACCAGGACAATCAGGCATCCCGCGCCGCACCCGTTACGCTCCATGGCCCGCCTCCTGGAGGGGCAACGAGCGGGCGACCGGGATCGTTCGGCGTGTTGCGGGCCGGTTAATGGTTCAGGGGCGCTGCGTCAAGCCCCCTAGGATGGCAGTGTCCAAAGACTCCATCCACGAAACGGGTTAAACGACTCATGTCCGCCATAACCCGCGACGAGGTCGCACACCTGGCCCGGTTGTCCAGGCTGGCGCTCACCGACGACGAGCTCGAACACTACGCCACCCAGCTCGATGCCATCATCGAGGCGGTCGCGAAGGTCTCCGAGGTCGCCGCCGAGGACGTGCCGCCGTCGTCGCACGCGCTTCCGCTGACCAATGTCTTCCGTGCCGACGAGGTGCGACAGTCGCTGACCCCCGAGCAGGCGCTCGCCGGCGCGCCCGCCGTCGAGGGCGACCGCTTCCAGGTGCCGCGCATCCTCGGGGAGGAGGCATGAGTCTCATACGTAAGACCGCCGCCGAGCTGGGGGCGATGATCGCCGCAGGCGAGGTTGCGGCCGCCGAGGTGGCCGAGGCTCACCTGGACCGCATGGCCGAGGTGGAGCCCAAGATCAGGGCGTTCCTGCACATCGATCGCGAGGTCACGCTGGAGCAGGCGCGGGCCGTCGACGCCAGGCTCAAGGCGGGCGAGAAGCTCGGCCCGCTGGCAGGGGTGCCGATCGCGCACAAGGACATCTTCTCCACGCACGACATGCCCACGACGGCCGCGTCCAAGATCCTCGAGGGCTGGCGGCCACCTTACGACGCGACCGTCACCAAGCGGCTGCGCGAGGCCGGGCTGGTCTTCCTGGGCAAGACGAACCTCGACGAGTTCGCCATGGGGTCCTCGACGGAAAACTCCGCCTACCACCCGACGCACAACCCGTGGGACCTGACGAAGGTGCCGGGCGGCTCGTCCGGCGGTTCGAGCGCCGCCGTGGCCGCGTACGAGGCGCCGCTGTCCACCGGCACCGACACGGGCGGCTCGATCCGGCAGCCCGCGGCCGTGACCGGCATCGTGGGCATGAAGCCGACATATGGCGGCTCCTCCCGTTACGGGATCATCGCGTTCGCGAGCTCGCTCGACACGCCCGGCCCGTTCGCCCGCAACGTGCTCGACGCGGCGCTGCTGCACGAGGCGTTCTCCGGGCACGACCCGATGGACTCCACCTCGATCGACGCCCCGGTCCCCAGCGTGGTCGAGGCCGCGAAGAACCCCGACATCGCCGGCATGCGGATCGGCGTCGTCAAGGAGTTCTCCGGCGAGGGCTACCAGGCCGGCGTGCTGGCCCGCTACCACGAGGTCGTCAAGCTGCTGGAGTCGCTCGGCGCCACGGTCGTCGAGGTCTCCTGCCCGTCGTTCACGACCGCCCTGCCGGCCTACTACCTGATCGCGCCGTCGGAGTGCTCGTCCAACCTGGCCCGCTTCGACGCCATGCGCTACGGCCTGCGCGTCGGCGACGACGGCACCCGCAGCGCCGAGGAGGTCATGGCGCTGACCCGCGCCGCCGGCTTCGGCCCCGAGGTCAAGCGGCGCATCATGCTCGGCACCTACGCGCTGTCGAGCGGCTACTACGACGCCTACTACGGCCAGGCGCAGAAGGTCCGCACGCTCATCGCCCGCGACTTCGAGGCCGCCTACCAGCAGGTCGACGTGCTCGTGTCGCCGACCACGCCGACGACGGCGTTCCCGATCGGCGAGCGCACCGACGACCCGATGGCGATGTATCTCGCCGACCTGTGCACCATCCCGTCCAACCTGGCCGGCAACGCCGCCATGTCGGTGCCATGCGGCCTGGCCGACGAGGACGGCCTGCCCGTCGGCCTGCAGATCATGGCGCCGGTCCTGGCCGACGACCGCTGCTACCGCGTCGGCGCCGCCGTGGAGAAGGCCCTGGAGAGCCGCTGGGGCGGCCCGCTGCTGAAGGAGGCCCCGTCGCTATGACCATGGTCTATGACGAAGCGCTCGACCGGTTCGAGCCGGTGCTCGGCCTGGAGACCCACGTCGAGCTGGGCACCAAGTCGAAGATGTTCTGCGGTTGCAAGACCACCTTCGGTGCCCCGCCCAACACCCAGGTCTGCCCGACCTGTCTGGCGTTGCCCGGCGCGCTGCCGGTGGCCAACGAAATGGCCATCGAGTCGACGATCCGCATCGGCCTCGCGCTGAACTGCTCGATCGCCGAGTGGTGCCGCTTCGCCCGGAAGAACTACTTCTATCCGGACATGCCGAAGAACTACCAGATCTCGCAGTACGACGAGCCGCTCTGCTTCGACGGCTACGTCGACGTCGAGGTGGGCGGCGAGACCGTGCGGATCGAGATCGAGCGGGTGCACCTGGAGGAGGACACCGGCAAGTCCACGCACGTGGGCGGCGCGACCGGGCGCATCCACGGGGCCGACTACTCGATCGTCGACTACAACCGGGCCGGCATCCCGCTGGTGGAGATCGTCACCAAGCCCATCCCGGGCACCGACCGGTTCGCGCCCGAGGTGGCCAAGGCATACGTCACCGAGCTGCGCGAGATCATGCGCTCGCTCGGCGTGTCCGACGTGCGCATGGAGGAGGGCTCGCTGCGCTGCGACGTCAACGTCTCGCTCATGCCGCGCGGCTCCTCCGAGTGGGGCACCCGCACGGAGACCAAAAACGTCAACTCGCTGCGCAGCGTCGAGCGCGCCGTGCGGAGCGAGATCGAGCGGCAGGCGGGCGTCCTCGCCCACGGCGGGAAGATCATCCAGGAGACCCGGCACTTCCACGAGGACACCGGCACGACCACGTCCGGCCGGTCCAAGGAGGAAGCGCAGGACTACCGCTACTTCCCCGAGCCCGACCTGGTGCCGATCGCGCCGGATGCGGCGTGGGTCTCCGAGCTGAAGGCGGCCCTGCCCGAGCTGCCCTCGGTCCGGCGCAAGCGGCTGCAGGCCGAGTGGGGGCTGTCCGACCTCGACATGCAGGCCATGCACAACGCCGACGCGTTCGACCTGGTCGAGGCCACGGTCGCGGCGGGTGCGCCGGCGGCGGACGCGCGCAAGTGGTGGATGGGCGAGCTGGCGCGGCGCGCCAACGAGAGCGCCGTCCCGCTGGCGGACCTGCCCATCACGCCGGCCCAGATCGCCCGGGTGACCGAGCTGGTGGCCTCGGGGGCGCTCAACGACAAGCTGGCGCGCGAGGTGCTCGAAGGCGTGCTGGCCGGTGAGGGCACGCCCGATGAGGTGGTCGAGAAGCGCGGGCTGCAGATCGTCAGCGACGAGGGCGAGCTGCTGGCGATCATCGACCAGGTGCTGGCGGACAACGCCGACGCGGCCGAGAAGGTGCGGTCCGGGAAGATCGCGGCGGCCGGTGCGCTGGTGGGTGGCGTCATGCGGGCCAGCAGGGGCAAGGCAGACGCGGCCCGGGCCCGGCAGCTGATCCTGGAGAAGCTCGGGGTCTCGGAGTAGACCGCCGTCTCGTGAGGGCCCTGCCGCTTCGGTGGCGGGGCTCTTCGGCGTGATGGCGGCAGCCGTGGAATGGAAGGGCGCCGGTCCTAGGCCCAATGGCCCGGGTGGACTAGGGCCCCCGCTGGAGGTGCGGTGCCGCAGGTCATCGTAGGTTCGTCGGCATGACGAGGAAAGCGTTGACGGCGGGCCTGGTGGCGATGGTGTCGCTGGTGGCCTTCGAGTACATGGCGGTCGCGATCGCCATGCCGGTCGTGGCCAAGGAGCTCGGCGGGCTGGAGCTGTACGGGCTGGCGTTCAGCGGCGCGATGGCCGCGAGCGTGGTCGGCACGGTGCTCGGCGGCCGATGGGCGGACGTCCACGGCCCTCAGGCGCCGCTGTGGACAGGGGCGGTGGGGTTCGCCGCGGGGCTGACCGTCGCGGGACTGGCGCCCAGCATGGAGGTGCTGATCGCGGGCCGGTTCCTGCAGGGCTTCGGCGGGGCGCTGGTCAGCGTGGCGTTGTACGTCGTGGTGGCCAGGGTCTACCCCGAGAGCCTGCACCCCAGGATCTTCTCGTTGTTCGCGACCGCGTGGGTGGTGCCCTCTATGGTGGGGCCGGCGATCGTGGGAGTGGTGACCGACACGCTGGGATGGCGCTGGGTGTTCCTGCTGGTCCCGATCCTGACCGTGCTCTCCGGCCTGGTGCTGGTGCGTGGCCTGGCTGGGCAGCCGGTCAGCGGCGGGCAGGGCGAGCCCGCCCCCGGATTGATGGGCAAGATCGCCTGGGCGGCCGTGACCGCCGTCGGCGCCGGCCTCATGCAGTACGGCAGCAGCGGGGGCCGCTTCCCCCTGCTGATCGCCGGCATGGTGGTCCTGGCTGTCGCGCTCCCGAGGTTGCTTCCCCGCGGCACGCTCCGCGCCGCCCGCGGGCTGCCTGCCGTCGTGGGCCTGCGCGGCCTGTCGGCCGGGGCGTTCTTCGCGGCCGAGGTGATGGTGTCGCTCATGCTGATCGACCACCGCGGCCTGCCCACGTGGGCGTCCGGGCTCGCGCTCATGGGCGGTTCGCTGACCTGGTCGTTCGCCTCCTGGGTGCAGGGGCGGGAGTTCTTCAGCAAGAAGACGAACCTGCGGCTCGGCTCGGCCATGATGGCGCTGGGCATCCTGATCATGGGCACGGTGGCGTTCACCACGGTGCCGGTGGCGCTGGCGTACCCGTCGTGGATCATCACCGGGTTCGGGATCGGGCTGGTGTACCCGACGCTGTCGGTGCTCACGCTGGAGTTGTCGGCGCCCGGCGAGCAGGGCAAGAACAGCTCGGCGCTGCAGGTGGGCGAATCGGTGTTCTCGGTGGTCGCGGTGGCCGTCACGGCCGCGCTGTTCACGCCCACCGAGTCGGGTTACTGGACGGTGTTCGCGGCCACGCTGGTCATGGCGCTGGCCGGGCTGGCCATCGCCGGGCGCTCGATCAAGGACGGTTCCGCCACGGTGGCGGAACCGTCCCAGGAGTCGCTCAGCCGACCGGCGTGACGTCGGTCTTCCGGGCGAAGAGCTTCCTGAACAGCGGCGTGAGCAGAGCCAAGAGCGAAAGTCCCAGAAGCACCGCCGCCACCGGGCTGCGGACCAGGACGGTCACGTCGCCCGCGCCGATCGCCAGGGCCCGGCGCAGCTGGATCTCCGCCATCGGGCCCAGGATCATGCCGATCACGGCGGGGGCGACCGGGAGTCCGAAGCGGCGCATGGCGTACCCGAGCAGGCCGAGCAGGAACAGCACGAACAGGTCCACCACGGTGCCGTTCAGCGCGTAGACGCCGAGGGCGGCGAAGAGCACGATCCCGGCATACAGGTACGGACGCGGGATCCGCAGCACCTTCGCCCACGCCGGCGCCAGCGGCAGGTTCAGCACCAGCAGCATCGCGTTGCCGATGAAGAGCGACGCGATCATGCTCCACACCAGCGCGGGGTTGTGGTCGAACAGCTGGGGCCCGGGCTGCAGGCCGTACTGCTGGAAGGCGGCCAGCATGATCGCCGCAGTCGCCGACGTCGGCAGGCCCAGGGTGAGCAGCGGGACCAGGGTGCCGGCCGCGGAGGCGTTGTTGGCCGCCTCCGGGCCCGCGACGCCTTCGATGGCGCCCTTGCCGTATTCCTCCTTGGCCACGCCCTTGGCCAGGCGCTTCTCGGCCGCGTACGACAGGAACGTGGGGATCTCGGCCCCGCCGCCGGGCAGCGCGCCGAACGGGAAGCCCAGCGCCGTGCCGCGCAGCCAGGGCCGCCAGGAGCGCCGCCAGTCTGCCCGGCCCATCCACGCCCGGCCGACGGGCACCACATCGGGCGTCGCGTGGCGCAGCCGCGAGGCCACGTACAGGGCCTCGCCGAGGGCGAACAGGCCGACCGCGACGATCACCACGTCGATGCCGTCCAGCAGTTGCGGGATGCCCAGCGTGAGCCGCGCCTGCCCGGTCTGCTGGTCGATGCCGACCAATCCGATCGTCAGGCCGAGCCCCAGGGAGGCCAGGCCGCGCACGATCGAGCGGGACAACACCGACGACACGGCGGTGAACGCCAGGATCGCCAGCGCGAAGTAGTCCTCAGGGCCGAACGAGATCGCGAACGCCACCACGGCCGGCGCCGCCACCACCAGCAACGCGGTCGCGATGGTGCCCGCCACGAACGAGCCGATGGCCGCCGTGGCCAGCGCCTGGGCGGCCCGCCCGCGCCTGGCCATCTTGTTGCCCTCCAACGCCGTGATCATCGACGAGGACTCGCCGGGCGTGTTGAGGAGGATGGACGTGGTCGAGCCGCCGTACATGCCGCCGTAGTAGATGCCGGCGAACATGATGAACGCGCTGGCCGCCGGCACCGTGAACGTGATCGGCAGCAGCAGCGCCACCGTCATCGCGGGCCCGATGCCGGGCAGCACTCCGACCAGGGTGCCGAGCGTGACGCCGATCAGCGCGTACATGAGGTTGACCGGGGTGAGCGCGGCGGCGAATCCGTCGAGCAGGAGCTGCAGCGACTCCACCTAGATCACCCCCTGCAGCGGGCCGCCCGGCAGCGTGACGCCGAGGCCCTTGACGAACAGCAGGTAAGTGGCGATCCCCATGACGACCGCGACCACCGCCGCGCGCACCTTGTGCTCGGCGCCGAGCGCCAGCGACAGCCCGAAGAACAGCAGGCTCGCGCCGATGATCCAGCCGAGCACGTTCAGCAACGCCGCGAACGCCAGGAAGATCCCGCTGACCAGCCCCACGCTGCGCCAGTCCGCCGGCGCGTCCACGTCCACGTCCTCGCTCTCCTCGGGGTCGCCGTGCCCGCCCCGCAGCACGTCGATCACGTAGAACAGGCCGACGAGCACCATGGCCCCGCCGACCAGCATCGGGAAGAAACGCGGCCCGATGCCGAGCTGGGAGGCCGCCGCCGAGACGTCCAGCGTCCCGGCGATCACGAACACTCCCAGCCCGAGCACCACGACCGCCAGCCCGAGCTCGGGCCGCCGCCAGCGAGCCATCAGGAGACGAGCCCCATCTCGGCGATGATGGCCTTGACCCGGGTCTGCTCGGAGTTCAGGTAGTCGGCGAACTGCTGACCGGTCTGGAAGGAGTCGATCCAGCCGTTCTTGGCCACCGCGTCCTTCCACGCCTGCGAGTCGTGCATCTTGGTGACCAGGTCGGTCAGGGTCTTCTTGTCGGCGTCGGAGAGCCCGCCGGGGGCCACGAAGCCGCGCCAGTTGGCCAGCTCCACATCGAGGCCGCCCTCCTTCAGCGTGGGCGCGTCCAGGCCCTCGATCCGCTCGCCCGAGGTCACGCCGAGCGCGCGCAGCTTGCCGGACTTCACGTGCTCGGCGAACTCGCCGACGCCCGAGATGCCCGCGCTGACCTTGTTGCCGAGCAGCTGGTTGAGCGCCTCGCCGCCGCCCGAGTTGGCGATGTAGTTGACTTGCTTGGGGTCCACGCCCGCGGCCTTGGCCATCAGCCCCGCCACGATGTGGTCGGTGCCACCCGCGGACCCGCCGGAGATCGACACCTTGCTGGGGTCGGCTTTCCACGCGGCGACCAGGTCGGCCACCGTCTTGAACGGGGACTCGGCCGGGACCACGATGATCTCGTACTCCTCGGTCAGCTTGGCGATGGGCGTCGTCTCGGCCAGCGTGACCTTCGACTTGTTCTGCTCGATGGCGCCCACCATGACCAGGCCCATGGTCATCAGCAGGTTGCCGTTGCCCTTCTCGCCGGCGAGCTGCGCCAGGCCGATCGTGCCGCCCGCGCCGGGCACGTTGAACACCTCCACCTTGCGGTCGGGAGCGGCGCTCTTGAGCGCCTGCTCGGCCGTGCGGGAGGTCTGGTCCCAGCCGCCACCGGGCGAGGCCGGCGCCATGATGCGGAGCGTGCCGGAGGCGGTGGTGCCGCTCTGACCGCCGCAGCCGGCCAGGGCGCCGATCGAGAGCGCCGCGAGTGCGGCGAGTATGCGCAGGCGCATTGTTAACTCCAACGAGGGGGGAATTTCACGGCTAGGAAACACTGGTTATGAGACTGGGATGGTGAATCCCCATGCCGCCCCTCGTCGAGGCTTTGGAACCTTGCCGTCATAGTGGTCGTATTGGTCGCGACCTGGCTGTGACCTGCGTTTGTTTCCATGTGCCTCGTGAGAAGGGTACGCGACGCGTCCCTAGGGACCCAGCTCTTCGTGCTCCAGATGGTGATCGTGCTGCTCGCCGTCGGGGGCACGGCCGGCGTGTGGGCCGGGCACACCCGCAACCAGCTCGCCGGGCTCCACCAGCAGCGGGCCCTCGCGATCGCCCAGTCGGTGGCCGCGCTCCCGCAGGTCCGCGAGGCCTTCAAACGGCCGGACCCCTCGGCGGTGCTGCAGCCGCTGGCCATGAGCGTCCAGCAGGAGACCGGCGCGGACTACGTCGTGATCGCCAACGCCGAGCAGAGGCGCTACGCCCACCCCAACGCCGCCCTGATCGGCGAGAAGCTGTCCACCGACGGCACCGAGGTGCTCAGGACGGGAAAGGGCTGGGTGGGCACCCAGACTGGCACGATCGGCACCACGGTCAGGGGCAAGTACCCGATCCGCGACGAGTACGGCAACGTGATCGGCCTCGTCTCCGTGGGCGTGCTGGAGACAACGGTCATGGGCCAGCTCGGCGCCGCGCTGCCGCCGCTGATCTGGACCGCGCTCGCGGTCATGCTGGCCGGCCTCGCGCTGGCCGCAATGATCACCGCGCGGGTGCGCAGGCAGACCTTCGGCCTGGAGCCCAAGGAGATCGCCGCGCTGCTGGAGCAGCGCGAGGGCGTCCTGCACGGCGTCAAGGAAGGCGTGCTCGCGCTCGACCTCGCAGGCCGCGTGACGCTGGTCAACGACGCGGCCCGCGAGCTGCTGGGCGCGGTGGTCGAAGGGGAGGACCTGAGCCGGATGCCGGTCTCCGACCGCATGCGCGACGTGCTCGGCGGCGCCGACCAGGGGGAGGACCGCGTCGTGCTGCACGGCGAGCGGGTGCTGGTGCTCAACCGCACCCCGGTCTCCGTACGGGGGCAGCACCGTGGCTGGGTGGTCACCCTCAGGGACCGCACCGAGCTGGTCCGCCTGGCCCGCGAGCTCGACGACACCAGCAGCGCGACGGAGGCGCTGCGGGCCCAGGCGCACGAGTTCGCCAACCGCATGCACACCGTCGTCGGCCTGCTCGAGCTGGGCGAGCACGAGTCCGCCATCGGCTTCATCACCCGCACCACCCGCGGCGCCTACGCGACCGACCTGCGCGAACGCGTCCAGGATCCCACGCTGGCCGCCCTCCTGCTGGCCAAGTCCGCCGAGGCGGCCGAGCGCGGCGCCACGCTGGTGTTGTCGGAGGACTCCTCAGTCCCCGAGGGCATCATCGGTGACCCGCAGGACGCGGTCCTGGTGGTCGGCAACCTGGTCGCCAATGCCATCGACGCGCTCGACGGCGCGGCGGGCACGATCGAGGTGTCGGTGCAGGCGGACTCCGACGGGCTGCGGGTGCGGGTCGGCGACTCCGGGCCCGGCATCGCCCCCGACCTGGTGGACGAGGTCTTCAGGGAAGGCTTCACCACCAAGGCCGCCCACTCGGGACCGCGCGGCCTCGGCCTGGCGCTGACCAGGCAGGCGTGCTTGCGCAGAGGCGGCTGGGTTCGGGTAGTCAACTCCGGGGGAGCGGTCTTCACCGCCCTGCTCCCGGCGGAGGCGGGGACATGAGCGACATTCGCGTGCTTGTCGTGGACGACGATTTCATGGTCGCACGCATCCACAGCGGCTACGTGTCCCGCGTGCCCGGCTTCCGGGTCGTCTCCATGGTGCACAACGGTGCCGACGCGCTCAACGCGGTGGCCGAGCTCAGCCCCGATCTCGTGCTGCTCGACATCTACCTGCCCGACATGTCGGGCCTGGAGGTGCTCAAGGCGCTCCACGACGTGGACGTCATCATGATCAGTGCCGCCCGCGACGTGCCCACGGTCAGGGAGGCCATGCGCGGCGGCGCGCTCAACTACCTGATCAAGCCCTTCACCGCCGCCGCCCTGACCGAACGCCTCCAGCAGTACGCCGACACCCGCAACCGCCTGACCGCCATCGGCCCCGAGGCCCGCCAGGACGACGTGGACCGCCTCTTCGGCAGGCACACGTCGGCCACCCCCATGCCCATGCCGAAAGGGTTGTCCTCGGCCACCTGCGCGCTGGTCGCCGATACCCTGCGAGAGGTGGGTCGCGACCTGTCGGCGGCCGAAGCGGCCGAGCTCACGGGCTTGTCGCGGGTCAGCGCCCGCCGCTATCTCGAACACCTGTGCGCGGCGGGCCAAGCGGAGTTGCGGCCACGGTACGGCACGGCCGGACGTCCGGAACATCGCTACCGGTGGCTAGGTTGACACATTTCCGTAGCCATTTCCCGTGACATATGCGGATCCGCGTGCCTTACTGTTGCCTGAGACTTGGCTGCGGACGCGGGAGGAGATTGAGGCGTGCGAAACGGCGCCGGACCGATCGAATCACCGACCGACCCGTTCGCCTCGGTGCCACTGCCCTCGTCGGCAGTCTCCAAGAAGCCGCGGATCGAAGGGTTACCCCCAGGGGTCTCCCGGGACATCTTCGGCCCGCCGGCCAGGCAGGAGCCCCGGCCGGCACCAGGCCCGAGCGCGCCGGGCGGTTCACCGGGAGGCGCGCTGCCACCGGTGCCGCCGCCGGCGCAGCCGTGGCCCATGAAGGACGCGCAGTCGTCCGCCCCGCCCACTTTCGGGGTGGCCGAACGGCCCGCCACCTTCGACCCCGACCCGCCAAAGCGGCGCCGGCTCCTGCCGGGCCTGGCGTTGTTCGTCGTGGTGCTCGCGGCGCTCGCGTACGTGGTGCCCGCTGTGCTCATGTCAGGGTCGGTGTTGCGCGGCACCCGGGTGGCCGGGGTCGACATCGGCGGGCTGACCGTGACCCAGGCCGCCGACAAGTTGCGTAACGAACTGGGCACCAAGCTCAGCAAGCCTGTCGTGGTCGACGTCGGCGGCCAGAAGGACACCGTCCAGGCCGACGAGGCCGGGCTCGAGCTGGACGTGGTCGGCACGATCGGGCAGGCGCCGAGCGGGTTCCCCAGCCCGCAGGAGGTGTGGCAGGGCCTGACCGGCATCACCGAGCTCCAGCCGAAGGTCAGCATCGACTCCTCCCAGCTCGCCAGGACCGTCGAGGGCCTGGCGGAGGGCGTGGACAAGCCCGCGGTCGAAGGCCGCGTGGTCTTCACCGGGCTGCAGCCGAAGGGACGCGAGCCCGCCGACGGCGTGTTGCTCGACCGGGACGACGCGGTACGCCAGATCGGCGACGCCTTCCTGCGCGGCGGCGGCACGGTAGTGCTGACGCTGCGGCCGGCCAAGCCGGACACGACCAGCGAGGCCGTCCAGAGGGCCCTGGTCAAGGCGCGCAGTGCTGTCGCCGGGCCCATCACGCTGACCCTCGGCGACAAGCAGGTGCAGATTCCCCCTGCGGTGATCGCGGCGAACCTGACGTTCAACCCCGACGGCGACGGCTCGCTGGTGCCGGAGTTCGACGCCAAGGCGGTGCTGGCGAACGTGGAGAGCACGCTCGTCGACGCCGCTCAGCAGCCGCGCGACGCGACGTACCAGATCGTGGACGGCAAGCCGGTCCTGGTGCCCGCCCGCACGGGGCGGGGCGTGAACGACAAGCTGCTGGCCAGGGATGCGGAGAAGGTGTTCGACGCCGGCGGTGAGCGGACGATCCCCGTGCGGCTGGGGGTGGTCGAGCCGGCCGTCAGCACGCAGCAGGTCCGCGGGCTCGGCATCGAGGAGATCGTGGGCTCATTCAGCACGACGTTCGACTGCTGCCTGCCGCGGGTGAAGAACATCCAGCGCATGGCGCAGCAGCTCGACGGGCATCTGGTGAGGCCGGGGCAGACGTTCTCGATCAACGAGGTCATAGGGGAGCCGACCGTCGAGGACGGCTACGTCGAAGCCGGGCAGATCGTCGGCGGGCGCATGGTGAACGTCGTCGGCGGCGGCGTGTCGCAGTTCGCCACGACCATGTACAACGCGGTCTTCTTCGGTGGATTCGACGACGTGGAGCACCAGCCGATGGACTACTACGCGCAGCGTTATCCCGCTGGGCGGGATGTCGCGCTGCTCTACCCGGACACCGACCTGAAGTGGCGCAACGACTCCGAGCACGGCGTGCTGATCAAGACCGCCTTCACCGACACGTCGATCACGGTCACGCTGTGGAGCACCAAGCGGTACGACAAGATCGAGCCGGTCACGTCGGAGCGGCGGGACGTCAAGCCGTTCCGGAGCGAGGTCAGCTCCGAGCTCGACTGTCTGCCGACGGTGGGTGAGCCGGGGTTCACCATCGACGTCGCCCGCGTGTTCTACAAGGGCGGCAAGGTGGTCAAGAAGGACAGGAAGCTGACCACGGAGTACCGGCCTCAGGCCCAGATCACCTGCGCCGGCTCGGGCCAGTAACACCGCCTGCCCGGCCCTGCGCGGGCCGGGCGCCGCGGTGGCGTTACGAAGACGCCGTGACCGACAGGATGCGGTCGTCGCCCTCCTGGGGCGAGCCTCGGCCGTCCTTGTTGCTGGTGCCAATCCACAAGGCGCCGCCGGGGGCGGTGGTGACGGCGCGGATGCGGCCGTACCGGTCGGTGAAGTGGGCGACCGGTTTGCCGGCCGAGCCGTCCTCGCCCAGCGGGACCTGCCACAGGCGGGCTCCTTGCAGCGCGCCGACCCAGAGGGAGCCGTTCGCGTACGCCATCCCGGACGGTGACGCCTCGTCGGTGGTCCAGGTGAGGATGGGGTTGACGAAGCGCTGGTCGTCCCCACGCCCCTCGACCTCGGGCCACCCATAATTGGCGCCCGGCTTGATCAGGTTGACCTCGTCGTAGGCGTTGGCGCCGAACTCGGAGGCGTACAGCCGCCCCTGCTCATCCCACGCCAGCCCCTGGACGTTGCGGTGACCGTAGCTGTAGACGAGCGTGCCGAACGGGTTGCCGGGGGCGGGCTTGCCGTCCACGGTCATGCGCAGGATCTTGCCGCCGAGCGAGTCGCGCTGCTGCGCCAGCTCGCCATCGCCGACCTCGCCTGTGGTGGCGTACAGGTAGCCGTCGGGGCCGAACGCGAGCCGGCCGCCGTTGTGGATGCCGCCCTTGGGGATGCCCTCGACGAGGAGTTGCCGCTCCCCGAGGCGGTTGCCGTCGAAGGCGTAGCGGACGATCCGGTTGTCCGTTGCCGCGGTGAAGTAAAGGAATATTTGCTGATCCTTGACGGCCACGCCCATCAGGCCGCCCTCGCCGTCCGGCCGCACCCCCTCGATCGTCCCCAGCTCCGTCACCTGCCCGGCCTGGCTGACCCGCAGCAGCCTGGCCGAGTCCCGCTCGGTCACGAGAGCGTCGCCGCTGGGCAGGAACGCCACCGCCCACGGCACGGAAAGGCCCGTCACCACGTCCTTCGGCTGGCCAGGGGCGGCGGCGTCACCCAAAGCGGCGGTCGGGAGCACCGCACCGCCTGTTCCGCCACCGCCGGAGCAGGCGGTGAGCGCGGCCACGACTAGGATCGTCCAGAGCTTCCTCATATCCCCCATACTTACCGGCGAGACATAAAGTTCTGCGCATGAAGACCTGGGTTCCCTCCGACGCGGTGGCCGAAGTTCTGTCCGATCTGCCGGGAGTCGAATGTGCCGTCTATGACGGCACGTCCTCGATGCCGCAAGGGATCGAGGAGGTGGAGGTCTGGATCCCGCCGCTCGTCACGGTGCCCGATGTGCCCGGCACGCTGGCCAGGATGAGCTCGCTGCGGCTGGTGCAGACCGTCACCGCGGGAGTGGAGCCGTACCGGCCGCACATGCCTGAGGGCGCGGTGCTGTGCAACGCCCGTGGCGTGCACGACGCGGGGACCGCGGAGTGGGCGGTCGGCGCGATGATCGCGGTGCTCAGGGAGTTTCCCGAGTTCGTGGACGCGCAGCGCAGGGGCGAGTGGACCTACCACCACACCGGCGTGCT
The DNA here is from genome assembly GCF_030718205.1 of Nonomuraea turcica. GTDB lineage: Bacteria > Actinomycetota > Actinomycetes > Streptosporangiales > Streptosporangiaceae > Nonomuraea. The sequence continues at coordinate 359,362 of NZ_JAUZQF010000004.1, read as the reverse complement.
GGCCGACTCGACCGTCCTGATCGTCGGCTACGGCTCCATCGGCGCCGCGCTCGAACGCCGCCTGGAGGGCTTCGAGGTCGAGATCGTACGGGTGGCCAGGAGCGCCCGGGAGGACGTGCACGGCATGGCCGAACTGCCCAGGCTGCTGCCCCAGGCGGACGTCGTGGTGCTGCTGGTCCCCGCCACGCCCGACACCGCCGGCATGGTGGACGCCACGTTCCTGGCCCGGATGAAGGACGGCGCCGTCCTCGTGAACGCCGCCAGAGGAGGTGTCGTCGACACCGACGCTCTGATCTTGGAACTCAAGAACGGCAGGCTGCGCGCCGCGCTGGACGTGACCGCGCCCGAGCCGCTGCCCGAGGGTCACCCTCTGTGGAGCGCGCCGGGCGTGCTGATCACCCCGCACGTCGCGGGCAGCACCCCCGCGTCGGGGCGCCGGATGCTCCGCCTGATCAAGGCCCAGCTCTCGCGTTATCTCGCGGGCGAGCAGTTGATCAACGTCATCACGGAGTCATACTGAGAGGATCCCGGAACGTGGCTGGTCCGTGACCTTCGGTGCGTACCGTTACGTTTGCGGGGAGTTCCTGACTGACTGTCAAGGAGCTTTTGGCGGCAATTGGTCTGTGTGGTTATCAGATCGGTGACGACATCGCCGTTGTCACTACCCGCGTGCCCGTGACCGCTCACACTGGCGAAAGTGATCGCCGGACTTCGGCGGTCACAGGTGCAGTGCTCGAGACGGGATGGGCAACGACTGTGATCCGCTGGCGTGATCCACGTGCGCCGCTGACCGCCGCGGTTGCGGCAGGCGCGGTGGTGCTCGCTGCCGCGTTCGTCAAGGACGAACAGGTCCTGATCGCCGGAGCGATCGCCGGAGGCCTCGCGGTGCTGGTCGCCGCCGCCTCCCTGCTGGCCCTCTCGCTGAGGTCGGCCGGCCACCGCCCGACGGCGATGGGGGCGCGCTGGATGGGCGGCGGCGCCGTCATCTGGGGCGCCGGCATGGCGCTGCGTCCGTTCTCCGAGAGCGTGGTCGCCGGGGTCGCCGACATGTTCGTGCTGGTAGGCGTTGTGGTCACCGCGGGCGGCGCACTGGTGGCCGCCGATCGCAAGCTCCCGGCCAAGACTGTTCTGCGGCATATCAGCGACGCCTACCTGTGCGCCGCTTCTCTCTTCCTCATCGGATGGGTGGTGCAGCTGCGCCACGTGTACGCGGCGGCCGATCCGCCGGCGTTCACGCTCGTCATGCTGCCGCCGATGGTGGCGTTGCTGGTGACGTGCGCCGTGATCCCGTCCGTGCTGACCAGCAGGTCCCCTTCCTGGCTGCTCGGCCTGGCGGGCACCGGGGTGCTCGCCACCATGACCGCGGCGGCCCTGGCCGCCGGGGTCGCGCGCCTGGACGGCGGCACGCCGCCGACCTGGACCGTCATGCTGGCGCCCGTGGCGCTCCTGCTGCTCGCCGCCGTCCCGTGGACGCCGCGGGTCAGAGAGGCGGGGGTGCCCGTCGCCAGGAACGTCGTGGCGATGGTCCCCCTGGCGCTGGTCGCCGTGGCGGCCTGCACGCTGCTGGCCCACTTGGCCGGGGCGCGTGCCGAGCAGCCCGTCACCGGCGTCGTGGTGGTCGCGGCCTCCGTGGTGCTGCTCCTGCTGGCGCGCCTGTTCGTGGCCTCGGCGGCCAACATGCGCCTGCGCGGGCTGGTCAGGCTCGGCGAGCGCCAGCTCAGAGAGCTGGCCGAGAGCTCGGGCGACGTGGTGTTCCTGTGCGACTACGAGGGCGTCCTCCGCGAGATCGGCCCCGGCGTCGAGGTCACCTACGGCTACCGCCCAGACGAGCTGGTCGGCGGGTCGATCTTCGACTACATCCACCCCGAGGACGTGCCCGGCATCCAGGTCGCCCTGCGTGCCATGCACCTCGACGAGGACAACGCCGCCCCTGGCTCCTGCCTGATCGCCTGCCGGGTACGCGCGGCCGACGGCACCTGGCGTCCCACCGAGTCGGTCGCCACCCGCCACGTCGGCGGCGACGAGCTCATGCTGGTCACCACCAGGGACGTCAGCGACGAGGAGGCCCTGCGCAACCAGGTCGCCCACCTGACCTTCCACGACGGCATCACCGGCCTGCCCAACCGCGCCTACTTCGAGGAGCGCACCCGCGAGGTGCTGACCGGGCGCGCCTCCGGGCACGTCGCGGTGATCTTCCTCGACCTCGACGGGTTCACCTCGGTCAACGACTCGGTGGGGCACGCCAGCGGCGACTACCTGCTCGGGCAGGCGGCCCGGCGGTTGCGTGGCGCCGTGCGCGTCGACGACACGCTCGCCCGGTGGGGCGGCGATGAGTTCGCGGTGCTGGTGGAGACCGGCGGCGAGGCGCAGGTCGCGGTGGACCTGGCCGAGCGGCTCGTCCGGGCGGTTTCCCAGGAGCCGTTCCGGGTGGCCGACCGGGACGTGGCGCTGACCGCGAGCGTGGGCGTGGCGTTCACCGAGGACGACACACCGGCCGGTGATCTCCTGCGTAACGCGGATGTCGCCATGGCGCGCTCCAAAGAGCTGGGCGGGCGGCGGGTGGAGGTGTTCGCCGCGCACATGCACGCGGACGTCGTACGCCGCCTGGAGCTGGCCGCCGATCTGCAGCGGGCGTTGATCGAGCAGCAGTTCGCGATCGAATACCAGCCCGTGGTCGACCTCGCCACGTCGCGGGTGACCGCGGTCGAGGCGCTCGTACGCTGGTGGCGCGGGTCGGTGTTCGTGCCGCCCGAGCAGTTCCTGGGGCCGGCCGAGGACACCGGACTGATCGTGCCGCTGAGCGAGTGGATCCTGCGCGAGGCGTGCAGGGAGGTCGCCGCCTGGCGGGCCTCGTCGTGGGACATCGGGTTGTCGCTCAACCTGTCGGCCCGTCAGATCACCGCGCCCCGCTTCGTCGAGACGGTCGAGGAGGCGCTGGCCGAGAGCGGCCTGCCGGCCTCCGCCCTCACCCTCGAGGTGATCGAGGAGATGCTCGTCGAGGACGCCGAGGAGACGATCAGGCGGCTGTCGGAGCTGCGTGCGCTCGGGGTGCGGCTGGCGATCGACGACTTCGGCACCGGCTACGCCTCGCTGGCGTTCCTCAGGCAACTGCCGGTCGACATGATCAAGATCGATCCGTCGTTCGTGGCGGGGCTCGGCAGGGACGACACGCTGACGCTGCTCACGCGGACGATCGTGCGGCTCGGCCACGATCTCGGGCTGACTGTGGTGGCTGAGGGAATCGAGCGTCCAGAACAGCTGGAGCTGCTGCGGAAAATGGGCTGCACCAGCGGCCAGGGCTTCCTCGTGGCCCGCCCCATGGCGGCGCGCGGGGTCGACTCTCTGATGCGGACGAGTCTCACGGTTTGAGACTTGTGTCCACGAAGTTGGCATCAGGGCGTTCGAAGCGGCTATCGTGGACGACATGCTTCGCAGTGAGATTCTCGTAGTACTTCGCCGGCGCGCAGGCCGTTAGCGAAGCACCGCGACCTGCGCGCCGCCCCAGACCCACCGCCCCCGGTGGGAAGGGGCATTTTTTATGTCCTAAGCGAGTAGCCACGCAAGGAACGAGCCGATGACCGAACGCATGACAGGTGCACAAGCCCTGGTGAGGGCGTTGGAGCACGTGGGAGTCGACACCGTGTTCGGGATCCCTGGCGGCGCCATCCTGCCCGCCTACGATCCTCTCTACGACTCGACCAAGGTCCGGCACGTGCTTGTACGGCACGAGCAGGGCGCAGGCCACGCGGCCGAGGGTTATGCGCAGGCCACCGGCAAGGTCGGGGTGTGCATGGCGACCAGCGGTCCCGGCGCCACCAACCTGGTGACGCCGATCGCGGACGCCTACATGGACTCGGTGCCGATCGTGGCGATCACCGGGCAGGTGGCCAGCGGCGCGATCGGCACGGACGCCTTCCAGGAAGCGGACATCTCCGGCATCACGATGCCGATCACCAAGCACAACTTCCTGGTCACCGATCCCGCGGACATCCCGCGCACGATCGCGGAGGCGTTCCACATCGCCTCGACCGGCCGTCCCGGGCCGGTGCTGGTGGACATTTCCAAGGACGCGTTGCAGGCCGAGACCACCTTCTCCTGGCCGCCGGTGATGCAGCTGCCGGGCTACCGCCCGGTCACGCGGCCGCACTCCAAGCAGATCCGCGAGGCGGCCAAGCTGATCGCCGAGTCCAGGCGGCCGGTCCTGTACGTCGGCGGCGGCGTGCACAAGGCCCGCGCCTCGGCCGAGCTGCTGCAGCTGGCCGAGCTGACGAACATCCCGGTCATCACCACCCTGATGGCGCGCGGCACGTTCCCCGACAGCCACCCGCAGCACATGGGCATGCCCGGCATGCACGGCAGCGTGTCGGCCGTCGGCGCGCTGCAGCAGTCCGACCTGCTCATCGGCCTGGGGGTGCGCTTCGACGACCGGGTGACCGGCCACCTGCCGTCGTTCGCGCCGCATGCGAAGGTCGTGCACGCCGACATCGACCCGGCCGAGATCTCCAAGAACCGCCACGCCGACGTGCCGATCGTGGGCGACTGCAAGGAGGTCATCACCGACCTCATCGCCGCGATCCAGGCGTCCGGCCAGAAGGGCGACTACGCCGACTGGTGGACGCTGCTCAACGGCTACAAGCAGACCTACCCGCTGGGCTACGAGGAGTTCGAGGACGGCTCGCTGGCCCCTCAGTACGTGATGCAGCGGCTGAGCGCGATCGCCGGACCGGACACCTACTACGTGGCCGGGGTCGGCCAGCACCAGATGTGGGCCTCTCAGTTCATCGACTACGAGAACCCGGGCACGTTCATCAACTCCGGCGGCCTCGGCACCATGGGCTTCGCCGTGCCGGCCGCGATGGGCGCCAAGATGGGCCGCCCGGACGCCACGGTGTGGGCCATCGACGGCGACGGCTGTTTCCAGATGACCAACCAGGAGCTGGCCACCTGCGCGCTGGAGGGCGTCCCGGTCAAGATCGCCGTCATCAACAACGGTAATCTCGGCATGGTCCGCCAGTGGCAGACGCTCTTCTACGACCAGCGATACTCCAATACGGACCTGCAGACGACGCGCCGGATCCCGGACTTCGTGAAGCTCGCCGAGGCCTATGGTTGTGTGGGTCTGCGGTGCGAGCGTCCCGAGGACGTGGACGCCGTCATCAAGAAGGCCATGGAGATCAACGACGTGCCCGTCGTGGTCGACTTCGTCGTCCACCAGGACGCGATGGTCTGGCCCATGGTCGCGGCAGGCACCAGCAACGACGACATCAAGATCGCCCGCGACATGGCGCCGAAGTGGGAGAACGAGGATGAGTAGGCACACTCTGTCGGTGCTTGTCGAGAACAAGCCGGGCGTGCTGGCGCGCGTGTCGGCGCTGTTCAGCCGGCGAGGCTTCAACATCGACTCGCTGGCCGTCGGGCCGACCGAGCACGACGACATCTCGCGCATGACGATCGTCGTCAGCGTCGAGGACCTGCCGCTCGAGCAGGTCACCAAGCAGCTCAACAAGCTGGTGAACGTGCTCAAGATCGTCGAGCTCGACCCGTCGCAGTCGGTGCAGCGCGAGCTGATGCTGATCAAGGTCAAGGCCGACGCCGAGAGCCGCTCGCACGTGCTGGAGCTCGTCCAGCTCTTCCGCGCCCGCTGCGTCGACGTGGCGGCCGACGCCGTGACCATCGAGGTCACCGGCACTCCCGACAAGCTCGACGCGTTCATCAAGGTCCTCGAGCCGTTCGGGATCAAAGAACTCGTCCAATCGGGCATGGTGGCCATCGGCCGCGGCGCCCGTTCCATCACTGACCGGTCCCTCAGGGCACTGGACCGTACCGCCTGAAAGGTTTTGAGCAAGTGACCGAGATTTACTACGACGACCAGGCCGACCTGTCGATCATCCAGGGACGCCACGTGGCCGTGCTGGGGTACGGCAGCCAGGGCCACGCCCACGCGCTTTCGCTGCGCGACTCCGGCGTGGACGTGCGGGTCGGCCTGCCCGAGGGCTCCAAGAGCCGCGAGAAGGCGGAGAACGACGGCCTGCGGGTCGTCACGCCGGCGGAGGCCGTCGAGGAGGCCAACGTCACGATGATCCTCGCGCCGGACCACATCCAGCGCCACCTGTACGCCGAGCACGTCGCCCCCAACCTCGTCGAGGGCGACGCCCTGTTCTTCGGCCACGGCCTGAACATCCGCTACGGCCTCATCGAGGCGCCCGAGGGCGTGGACGTGTGCATGGTCGCCCCGAAGGGCCCCGGGCACCTCGTCCGCCGCCAGTTCGAGGCCGGGCGCGGCGTGCCGTGCCTCGTGGCCGTCGAGAAGGACGCCTCCGGCAAGGCGCTGGACCTGGCGCTGTCGTACGCCAAGGGCATCGGCGGCACCCGCGCCGGCGCGCTGCGCACCACGTTCAAGGAGGAGACGGAGACCGACCTGTTCGGCGAGCAGGCCGTGCTCTGCGGCGGCGTGTCCGAGCTCATCAAGGCGGGCTTCGACACGCTGATCGAGGCCGGCTACCAGCCGGAGGTCGCCTACTTCGAGTGCCTGCACGAGATGAAGCTCATCGTCGACCTGATGTACGAGGGCGGCATCTCCAAGATGTACTGGTCGGTCTCCGACACGGCCGAGTACGGCGGCTACACCCGCGGCCCGCGCGTGATCGGCGACGAGGCCCGGCAGGAGATGCGCCGCATCCTGGGCGAGATCCAGGACGGGTCGTTCGCGCGGGAGCTCGTCGAGGAGTTCGACAGCGGCCAGAAGAAGTTCTCGCAATACCGCGAGGAGCTGGCCGAGGACCCGATCGAGAAGACGGGCGCCAAGCTGCGCCCGATGATGAGCTGGCTGAAGGCCTAGTTCACCGGGCGATCCGGGTGGGCGTTCGCGCGCCCACCCGGCGCCCGATCGGCGTACGTGGCCAGCATCAAGGTCCGGATGGGCGCGAGAAGGCGGTACCGGCGTCCGGCCGGCGTCTCTTCCGAGAGCACCAGCCCGCGATCGACGAGGGCGGCCAGGGCGTTGAGTGGCTGAGCGGTCAGGCTCTCGAGGCTGAACTGCCGACCCAGCGCAGCCGCCTGGAGCAGCAGGGTCTGCTCGGGCTCCGTCAGCTCGTCCCACGCCGCGTCGAGGCTCTTCGCGAACGGAGCCGTCGCGTCCATCAGCGAGCTCAGGTCTGACGCGGCCAGCGTGGCGAGCGGGAGGGCGCGCAGCAACGAGGCGAGGAACTCCACGACGGCCGGGATGCCGTCCGCTTGGCCACAGAGGCTGCGTACGTACGACTGGTCGTCGGAGGAGAAGGACAGTCCGGGCACGGCCTGCGTCGCGCGAAGCCGGAACAGTTTCTCGCACGACGCCTTGTCCAGCGGCCGGGTCACCCAAGTGGCCTCGCCGGACAGCCCGAGCGGCCGATTGGCCGCAATGAGGACCGCGGTCGAGTCGTTGCCGGCGAGAAACGGTTGTGTCAGCTGCGCTACCAGATCGAGCCGGTCGTCGCAGCCGTCGATCGCGAGGAGCGTGGCGCCGGCGTCGGCGTGCTTGGCCACGATCCGCCTGGCCGCGTCGTCGCCGGCGAAATCGCTCAGCCGCACGTACCGGCCACCGGGGTGAGTGAGCGCGATCTCCGCCGTCAGCCTGGTCTTGCCGACGCCCGGTGGCCCGATGACCGTCACCAGCCGATGTTCGGCCAGCAGCGCGCCTATCTGTTCGCACTCGATCGCCCGGCCCAGCAGCCGGGTGCGCGGGCGCGACTGTCTGCGGCCGAGGGAATCCGTGTGGGCCTGCTGGAGCTGGGTTCCGGGGCCGATGCCGAGTTCGGTGGCCAGCCGCCTCCTGATGGTGTCGAACACCTGGATGGCCGAGCCCTGCTGGCCGAGCGTGGTCAGACCCGTCATCAATATGGCGTGCGCCGCCTCGTCCAGGGACTCGGAGTGGCAGAGTGGCTGGATGAGCTTGATCGCCAGGGCGGGGCGTCCCTCGTCGAGCGCGACCTGCGCGGAGCGCCGGATCACGGCGTCGCGCTCGGTGAGGAGCACCTTGACGAGGCGGGTGTCGACGCGCCTGGCGGGCACGTTGGTGAAGGGGCGGCCACGCCAGAGTCCGAGGGCCTGGGACAGTGATTGGAACGTGGCATCGCTTCTGGCCGCCTCCCGGCGGAACAGGCCGAGATCGGAGGCGCTCTCGCCGAGGTCGAGGTAGTAGCCGTTGGCGTCGGTGACGATCTGGAGGTCGGTATCGGACTCGCGAAGCCAGGCGCGTAAGCGGCAGGCGGCGAGATAGAGAGCCCCCTTGGGGTCGCGCGGCGGATCGTGCCGCCAGACGACGTCGATCAGCGCCTGAGCGGCGATGGGCGTCGAGGCGGAGGCGAGCAGGCCGAGCAGCGCCCGCAGGACCGGCGCGGGTGGGGCATGGAGGGCGCCGTCTCTGACCAGCCCGACTGGACCGAGCACCCCAACGACGACGTTGCGCAACCGTCACCTCCCCGATCTTGACGACGATCATACGGATCGGTCGATCTTTGCGGTAGGGGCCCTTTCCGGAATCCTTCCGGAGCCTTTCCGCGCACCATATGTGGTCGATCATCCGATTTTTCCGCGCGGAATCCTCTTGATCGTTGATTGATCTGGCTTGATCGTCGGTCCCATGCGCTCGCTATCGCTCGCTGCTTCGGTGGCCCTGGCCGCCTCCGTCCTGCTGACGGCCTCTCCCGCCAACGCGGCAACCCCACAAGGTGTCTGCGGGTCCGGCTACTCCGTCGTCGACTCGCTGCCCATCTCCACCGGGAAGCTCTGGGCCACGGTGTACCTGCTGTACAACAGCGGCAACGGCTACAACTGCGTGGTCACGATGAAGAAGACCGACCTCTCCGTGGCCACGTTCACCGAGGCGCGGCTGCAGGTCAGCGGATCGTCCACGATTCACCGAAACAACGGCTATTTCTACGAGTACGCGGGTCCGGTCCGGGCCTACGCCCGAGGCAAGTGCGTCCAGTTCGGCGGCACGGCCTCCGACCGGGGAGGGCAGAGGTTCTCGAGCCTGAGCCCGTGGGGCCACTGCGGATGAGCACCAACCACACAGAGGAGCGATGAGGTGAAAGATCGTACGCCGGACGGCCGCACCCTCGTGGTCGACGGAAATTCGCTGCCCTTCCTTAACTCCTGGGCCTACGTCTTCTGGATGCACGGTCCCGACGGCGCCTTCCGCGCCCAGGTCGTGCCCGCCGGCTCGGCGGAGATCCTGGGCAAGCAGCTCGGCGACTGGCCGCGCTACAAGGTTCGCGAGATCGCCCACAACGGCGGAAGGATCCTCTCACTCGAGGACGCTTCCATCGGCGGGACCACGTTCGTATGGGTGGGCCCGCAGCACGAGATCGCCACCTACATCGGCGGGACGAACGTCCCCCTGGAGATCTTCATGGACTGGCTCGCCCAGTTCGACATCCAGGACTCGCCCACCGGCCTGACCATGCTTCCCCGTCCGGGATCGCGGGTGCGATATGGGCGGATGCTCGCGTTCAACACGATCGACCAGGTGTGCTCCGTGCAGATCAAGCCGAAGGGCGATGTCACGGACGCACTGCCGCGCAGTACGGGCAAGCGCGTGCGCGGTGGGTCGATGTGGCGCTCCGACGAGTACGACGAGCAAGGAAACCTGAAGGTGCGCTCGGCCATCGTGGTCAACGACACCACCGCCACGACGATCGTGGCCGCCAAGCCGGACGACCCGGCGTTCGTCGGCGTGGTCGAATCGGTGAGCTGCGGGCTGAGCTGATGCAGAACATCATGAACACCATCGCGGTCCTGGCCCTGCTTGGCACCGTGATCTCGCTCTTCGCCCTGTCCGCGCTCCTCAAGATGGTGCGCGATCTGCAGAACGAGGTCCGCGGCATGGCTTCGGTCGCGCCCGTTCCGACCATGCAAAGGTCGGTGCCCCGCTTCGCCTCGGCCGACGGGCTGCCGACCTTCGTGCTGGTGGTGCGGGAAGAGTGTTACCTCTGCGCCGAGCGGGCGCAGCGGCTGGCGCTCGCCCCCGGCTCCGCCGTGCAGGGGCACTTGGTCCTGCTCGCCGCGACTCCGGGATGCGCCGACTGGGTGGCGAGCACGGACGTGACGGCGATCATCGACGCCGACCTGCTCGGTACAGTCGCGGTCGGTGCCACGCCATCGCTGGTGAAGTACGCCGCCGACGGCACGGAGGAGTGGCGGCGAGCGGTCGGCTCCGACGAAGACCTGGACACCTACCTCGGCGTGTCCGCACAAGAACCCATCGAAGTGAGGTGAGCTGGATGACCGACGTCGCACGTTACTGGGATGGCGTCCCGTCAGTGGACGATGAGCCTGCCAAGCGGGCCGGGCTCGGCACGCTCGTCCCGTCGCGCAGGACGATGATGAAGTCCATCGTGGCGCTGGGCGGCGCCCTCGCCCTCAACGTCGTCAGCGCGCTCCCGCCGGTCCGGCCGAAGAGCGCGAGCGCGGCAGTGGGCACCGAGCATCTCAACTGCGCCGGCTACAACAACTATTCCGGTTACAACAACAACACCAAAGCCTGCGTCGGCTTCCCCTACAGCAGGAGTTACTGCGGCTCCGACGGCTGGTTCATCAGGTCGAGCGGCACCTGCTACAACAGCTACCCGATCTCCATCTGCGGTGAGGGCAGCTACAGCAACAGGAACGCGTGGCGCTGGACCCACAGCGGCACGCCGTACCGGTGCGCCGACGGCAAGGTCGCGACCTGCGGTGGTACCAGCACCTACATCTGCTCCTGGTCGAATCCCTGATGAAGCGCGCGCTCCAGGCGTCCCCGATCGCGCTCGGCCTGGCGGTTTGCGCGATCGCCCTGGCGGCGAGCCACCTCACGTGGAGCCTCTCGCTCGACGTGCTGGCGTGGACCCTGCTCGGGGTCACCGCCGGGTACTCGCTGTCCGGGTCGGTTTGAAGCCTCAACTCAGCGGATCTGCTGACCTCGTCGGTCTGGCGAGGCAAGCTGGGCGCGTTCGTCATCGGGCTGATGCTCGGCGCGCTGGTCTCCGGTCTCGTCGTGGGGATCGTCGGCGGTCTGGCCGCCGTGCTGCCCCTGACGGTGCGCCTCTGGGTGCTCGTTCCGGTCGCTGCTGTGATCCTGGCCTTCGAACTGGCCGGGAGGCCGCTCTCGTTGCCGCAGAACCGGCGGCTCGTGCCGCAGGAGGTCGTCAACCACGGTAGCTTCGACGGTCCTCTGCAGTTCGGCTTCGAGATGGGCACCGGTGTGCGGACCTTCACCCCGACCGCCCTGCCTCACCTGCTGGTCCTGGTCACCGTCCTCGTGGGCGGGATCGGTCAGGGGCTGCTGGTCGGGATCGGCTTCGGGCTGGGGCGCGCCCTCATGCCGACCGCTCGCGCGCTGAGCGACGATCCCCGGCAATGGGACAACGCAATGTTGCGCTCGATCGTGTGGGTGGGTCGCCTGTGCGCGGTCGGCTTCCTGTTGTCGCTGCTCATTGTGGTGATGTGACAGTGGCCGTGCTCAACGCTCTGTGTGCCGGGCTGGCGCTGGCGGGTGCGATGCTGCTGCTCTACGCCTCGCTGCGCCGCCTGACCGGCGGCGGGAGCCTGACTCGTACGGTCGCCGCGCACGGCATCCTGCCGCCCGCGTCGGCCCGGCTCGCCGAGCCCATCGAGCTGGTCGTGGGCCTGTCCATGTGCGTTTCGTGGCTTGCGGGATGGCTGCCGCCCTTCCTGGCCGGGGCGGTCTGGTACGCGTTCCTGGCCGGATATCTGGCGCTGGTGCTCCGCAAGAAGGGCAGGGTGCCGTGCGGCTGCCTGGATGAGGAGAGCCCGGTGACGCCGGCGAAGATCGGGCGGGCCGCCGTGATCGCGGTGGCGTGCGTCGCCGTGGCCGGGAGCGCACCGCCTCCCGACCTAGGGCTGCGGCTGGTCCACCTGCCGGTGGCACTCTTCGTCGCGGCGCTCCTGGTCCTTCTCGATCGAGTGCTGGCTCTTCGCGAAGCACATCCATAAAGGTCCACCGCGTAGCGGCGGCCCGCCGCTACGCGGTGCGGCCCGGCTCGGCGACAGCATGCTGATCGCTTTCAAGGGCGGGCCGGTCGATGTGATCGGCGTGGTAGAGGCCCTCGGTCAGGAGGCGGCGTACGTGCTCGTCCGCCGCGCTGTAATACACGAACGTCCCCTCGCGCCGACCCTTGACCAGCCCGGCCAGGCGAAGCTTGGCCAGGTGCTGGCTGACGGCGGTGGGGGCGGCGTCGGCGAGCTCGGCCAGGCAGGCGACGGACGACTCGCCCTGTAGCAGCGCCCACAGGATCTTGATGCGGGTCGGGTCGGAGAGCAGCCGGAACGACTCCGCCGCCAGGTGCACCTGTTCCTCGTTCGGCATGTCGAAGTCGGGCAGCGACGTGTGCATGCCGCCAGCATAGCCGCCGACCCCCTTATTTGCGTACCTGCGTGAATGCGCATGTACGATGCCACGGTGACTACAGAGCTGAGAACGCGCCCTGCTGAGGTCGCGCCGCCGGCCGGGGCCGTGACGTGGTGGCGGACCGGGGCGGGATCGTTGCCCGAGGTCCGCTGGGCGGTGGCCGCCACCGCGCTGTTCGCGGCCGGAGGCGCCGCGCACCTGGCCGGGGCGCCGTCGTGGAGCTGGTGGGCGCTCTATCTCGCCTGCTACGCCGCCGGAGGCTGGGAGCCCGGGCTGGCCGGACTGCGGGCGCTGCGGGACAAGACGCTGGACGTCGATCTGCTGATGGTGGTGGCGGCGATCGGGGCCGCCGCGATCGGGCAGGTCTTCGACGGCGCGCTGCTCATCGTCATCTTCGCCACCTCCGGCGCGCTGGAGGCCGTCGCCACCAAACGCACCGAGGACTCGGTACGCGGGCTCCTGAACCTGGCCCCCGAGCAGGCCACCCGCGTGACGGAGACCGGCGCCGAGGAGCTCGTCGACACCGCCGGCCTGCAGATCGGCGAGATCATCCTGGTGCGCCCGGGAGAGCGGATCGGCGCCGACGGCGAGGTCGTGGCCGGCGCCAGTGACGTCGACCAGGCCACCATCACCGGCGAGAGCCTGCCGGTGGACAAGCGACCCGGCGACGAGGTGTTCGCCGGCACCCTCAACGGCGTGGGCGTCCTGCGGGTACGGGTGACGCGGCCGGCGGCGGGGACGGTGATCGCCCGGATCGTGGCCATGGTGGAGCAGGCCGGCGCCACGAAAGCACGGGCTCAGCTGTTCATCGAGAAGGTCGAGCAGCGCTACTCCGTCGCCATGGTCGCCGCGACCATCGCGTTGTTCACCGTGCCGCTGTTGTGGGGCGTGCCGCTCCAGGAGAGCCTGCTGCGGGCGATGACCTTCATGATCGTGGCCTCGCCCTGCGCCGTGGTGCTGGCGACCATGCCGCCGCTGCTGGCCGCCATCGCCACCGCGGGGCGCAACGGCGTGCTGGTCAAGTCCGCCGTGGTCATGGAGCAGCTGGCCGCGGTCACCCAGGTCGCCTTCGACAAGACCGGCACGCTGACCGAGGGGCGGCCGTACCTGGCCGAGGTCCGCGTACTGTCCGGCACGCGAGAGGGCGTCCTCGCGCTGGCCGCGGCGGCGGAGGAGGGCTCGGAGCACCCGCTCGGCCGCGCCGTCGTCCAGGCGGCTCGCGAGGCGGGTCTGGCCTGGCCCGCGGCGGAGTCGTTCGAGGCGGTGCCGGGGACCGGCGTACGGGCGCGCGTCGACGGGAAGCTGGTCGAGATCGGCAGCCCTGCCGCGCTCCTGCCGCCTGCCCCTCCTGGGAACCGGCAGTGCAGCGAGGTGGCCGGCGAGCTGGAGGACGGCCTTGGCGGGTGGAGCTCGGTGGTCGGTGAGCTGGAGGACGGCCTTGGCGGGTGGAGCTCGGTGGTCGGTGAGCTGGAGGACGGTGGGCACAGTGCCGTGGTGATGCGTGTGGACGGTGTGCCCGTCGCCGTGCTGGCCCTCGCCGACCGCACGCGGCCCGGCGCGGGCGCCGCCGTCGCCCACCTGAAGGCCGTGACCGAGGCCCCGCCGGTGCTGCTGACCGGCGACAACCCGCGCGCGGCCGGCCGGGTGGCCGCCCACGTCGGGATCGGCGACGTGTACGCCGGCCTGCTCCCCGAGCACAAGGTGACCGCGGTGCGTGAGCTCCAGGAACAGGGCGCACGGGTGGCGCTCGTGGGCGACGGCGTCAACGACGCCCCCGCGCTGGCCTCGGCCCACACCGGCATCGCAATGGGCCGGGCCGGCGCCGATCTCGCCCTGGACACGGCCGACGCGGTCATCACGCGGGACGAGCTGGCCGCCGTACCGGCCGTGCTCTCCCTGGCCCGGCGCGCCCGCCGCCTGGTCATCGCCAACCTCGCCATTGCGGGGACCTTCATCGCCGTGCTGGTGGGCTGGGACCTGTTCGGTGAGCTGCCGCTGCCGCTCGGCGTGGCCGGGCACGAGGGCTCCACCGTCATCGTCGGCCTCAACGGCCTGCGCCTGCTTCGCGACGCGGCCTGGCGCCGCGCTGCGACGGCGGGCCTCAGGTGATCGAGACGAGGTGGCCGTAGGCGATGGTGTTGTTCCGATAGTGGCCGCTCGTGCGGTCGAAGTCGCCGCCGCAGGTGATCAGCCGGATGGCCGGGTACGCCACGTCGCCGTAGACGCGCTGGGTGGGGAAGGCGTCCTTGCGTACCGACTCCAGGGCGTCGAGCTGGAACGTGGCGACCTTGCCGTCGGCACGCGTCACCCGTACGCGATCGCCCGGGCGCAGATCGCCGAGCCGGTAGAAGACGGCGGGGCCGTCGGCGGTGTCCACGTGGCCGACGATCACGGTGGGGCCGGCGGTTCCCGGGGCCGCGCCCCGCTCGTACCAGCCCGTCTGCTCGGCCTTCGACAGGGGCGGGACCTCCAGCGTGCCGTCGGAGCCGAGGCCCAGTTTCATGACCTTCGCCCGTACGCCGATCCCGGGGATCTCCACGTGCACCGGGGGCGAGGCCGGGACCCGCGGAGCCGCGGCCACCGGAACGGTGGCGGCGGTGGCGGGCGCGGGAGCCGGGACGGCGGGCGCCGCGGACCGGGGCCACGACGACATCGCGATCAGAGCGGCGGCGCCGAGCCCGGCGGCGAGGGCGGGCAGCACGACGCCACGGCGGGCACAAGGTTTGGACAAAGGGCACCTAGCCCGGATCAAGAGGGAGGCAAGCGGCATTCGTGAGATGCAACTGTATACGAGCCGATAGGGCCTCTTGAGGTGCTAAAGCAGGGTAAATGGTGTGGTAGATTGCCTTTTGCTAGCTGACCTGGGCATTTGCTCCATCAGGCGATAGCTCCGTCTCATCACCCCACTTCGCCTGAAAGCGCCCACGTGACCCCTCAGCGGGCCGTCGCGCGACCGCGACCGACGTCGCACCGTGACGATGGCAAGACAAGTCTGCCCTGGACGCCGATCGACCGGATGCGTGTCACGGCGCTGATCCCCGCCCACAACGAGGCCGAGCAGATCGCCGAGAGCATCGACTCGCTGCGCTTGCAGACCCGGCCGCCGGATCGCGTCATCGTGATCGCCGACAACTGCTTCGACGCCACCGCCCACATCGCCCGTGGTCGTGGCGCCGAGGTGTACGAGAGCGTGGGCAACGCGCACAAGAAGGCAGGCGCGCTCAACCAGGTGCTCGACCGGCTGCTGCACTTCCTCGGTCCGGACGACGCGATCCTCGTCATGGACGCCGACTCGGCGCTGGACCGGGACTTCGTCCAGGCCGGGCTCGAATACCTGAGCGGTGGCCGCTACGCCGCCGTCGGCGGCACCTTCACCGGTAAGGACGGCGGCGGATTCGTCGGCACGCTCCAGCGCAACGAGTACGTCCGCTACGCTCGCGACGTCCGCCGACTCCAGGGCAAGGCGCTCGTGCTGACCGGGACCGCCACCCTCTTCCGTGCGCTCACGTTGCAACAGGTCGTCGCCGCGCGGCGCGCCGGTCGCCTGCCCGGCGCGGGCCACGTGTACGACGTGCGCGTCCTCACCGAGGACAACGAGCTGACGCTGGCCATCCTTCACCTGCGCCTGCGCATCCTGGCGCCCAGGGAATGCACGCTGACCACCGAGGTCATGCCCACCTGGCGCGAGCTGTTCCGCCAGCGGTTGCGCTGGAAGCGCGGCGCGCTGGAGAACCTGACCGACTACGGGTGGACGAAGGTGACCCGGCCCTACTGGGGACGGCAGGTGCTCTCGCTCATCGGTGTCGTGGTCGTCTTCCTCTACCTGGGGACCGTTGTGTGGTCCATCGCGGTGACGGGTGGCCTGCTGATCCAGCCCGTGTGGGCCGCCATCACCGTGGTCTTCATGGTCGAACGCGTCGTGACCGTACGCGCCCGCGGTCCCCGGCAGATGCTCCTGGCCGGATTGCTGTTCGTGGAGATGGTCTTCGACGTGTTCCTGCAGATCGTCCAGGCGAAGGCCTTTTGGGAGGCGGCCTGGCACAGAGAAAGGAAATGGTGAGCATGTACAACAATGTGCCGATCGGGGGTGTGGCGGCCGGTTTCGGGGGTCTCGTGTCCGCTCCATTCGCCGGGTTCAACGCGATCTGGATCGGGCTGGCGATCTTCACGGTCGTCTCCGCGGGTCTCGCCGTCAAGCGGATCATTCCCAAGCGCGAGTCCTGAAGCCCTTGAGCGCCTCTCTCCCCGAGGGGCGCTCACTCGTATCGGGTTGAGCCGCGTTCGGGCGGGCGACGCGATGTACGAAGATGACCACACCGTCGCAGGCGGCGCACGTCATGCGGGCCGCCGTAGAGGTGACCGGACGGCTCACACGTGCGTTGCAGGCGCCGGGGATCAACCTGTGGCACGCGAGCGTCCGATCGCGTCACTGCGCGGACTGGCGGAAGAAATCCGCGACAACGCCTAGCAATATCGCTTTGCTCGAACAAGTTGACTAACGATCTTAGATGCACAAGATTGTTCGCGTCCCTCTGGACCGTCCCAAGGAAAACGCAGATGAAGCGAACAATCGTCGGTGCCGCCGTGGTAGCGGGCCTGGCCTTAGCGGCCGCCCCCGCGCAGGCAGCGCCCAAGATCGACCCGGTGAAGGTGCTCAAGGCCGAGCTGGCGCCAGGCAAGGCCGTCAATGTGCTGGCCACGGCGAAGGTGACGTACTCGCCGGGCCAGGTCGCCACGTCCGAGCTCGATGGCACGATCGGGTTCGGCACGCGTGGCGTGGTCGCCTCCGATGTGGCCCACACCCTGCGCTACAGCGCGGATTTGCTGCGCAGGATGATGAAGGCGGAGCCGGAGGAGACCGAGGCGCTGCAGCAGTCGTCCACCAGGATGATCTCGGCTGGGGACGTGAGCTACGTCTCCGGGCCGGTGGTGGAGACGGCGTTGCGGCGGGCCGACGCGAGCTGGGTGCGCTATGGAGCGGTGGGGGCGCCGGCCAGCAATCTGCTGATCGAGGTGTTGGAGCCGGCCACGCTCAAGACGCTGCTGGCCGAGCGCACCTCCGCGCGTGACGGGGTGGTGAAGGGGTCGATCACGACCAAGAAGCTCGCCTCGGTGTCCGACGCTTTTGCCGAGCGGTTCGGGACGCCCTCGAAGAAGGGCCGGGTCGGCAAGATCTCCTACACGATCCGGGTCGGTGGCGACGGCCTGGTCGAGCGGGTGTCCGCCAAGGGCGTGCTGCCTGTGGGCGACAAGGGCTCGGTGCAGGTCGAGTCGGAGACCAGGTTCATGGACTGGGGGCGTCAGGTCACCGTTCTGCTTCCTCTGCAGGGGGACGTGATCGACCAGAGTGAAGTCAAGGATGAGGTTCCCGCCGGTGTTCCGGGGGTCTGGAACTAGATAGCTCCCGGTCATGGTGGGCAGGTGCGTACGCCATGACCACAAGCACCATGGCACCGGTCGCGCACAGGACGATCGACGTCGACGGGATCGAGATCTTCTACCGCGCGGCCGGGCCGCCGGACGCGCCGGTTTTCCTGCTGCCGCACGGTTACCCCTGCTCTTCGTACGAATTCCGCAACCTCTTGCCCGCACTCGGCGACCGCTGGCGGCTGATCGCACCCGACCTGCCGGGCTTCGGCTACAGCGGAACGCCCGACCGCACCGCCTTCTCCTACACCTTCGACGGCTACGCCGACTTCCTGGACCGTTTCACGCGGACCATGGGACTGTCCCGATACGCCATCTACCTGCATGACTACGGCTCCCAGTTCGGGCTCCGCCTGGCCATGCGCGCCCCCGAGCGGGTCACCGCGCTCGTCATCCAGAACGGCGACATCTATGAGGACGAGCTGGGGCCGAAGTATGGGTGGCTGAAGGAGTTCTGGGCGCGCCCGACGCCGGAGGGCCGGGCGAAGCTGGCCGCCAACGTCACGGAAGACGGCTTCCGTGACGAGTTCGCCGGCGAGCTGCCCGAGCACCTGGCCGTCCGGGTGAGCCCGGACCTGTGGAAACTGCACTGGGCGCTGATGGACACGCCGCAGCGTCGCGAGAACGTCGTCGGGCTCTTCGAAGACCAGGCGACCACGATCGGATGGTTCCCGAAACAGCAGGCGTACCTGCGTGAGCACCGTCCCCCGACGTTGATCGTGTGGGGCCCGCACGACGGCTACATGCCCGAGGGCGCCGCGAGGGCGTACCTGCGCGACCTGCCGGACGCCGAGCTGCATGTGCTCGACGCCGGCCACTGGGCGCTGGAGACCAACCTCGGCGAGATCCTCCCCCTCATCCGCGACTTCCTGGTCCGCGTCCTCACGTGACCAGGCCGCGCCAGTCGAACGGCACGTCCGGCGTGCGGCCCACGACCCGGCCACGCGTATCTCGCCGGCGAGGCACGCACGATCCAGGCCGTCCGCGGCCACCTCGTCAACGAGCGCGGCTGGTCGCCCAGGGATGTGCGGACGAAGCCCTTCTGGACCCCGGGCAGGCGAGGACTCGACTGAATGGACACGGCCACGGTCTGGCGATAATAATACCGGTATAGTTATCGCCGGATAAGGGGAGGGGCCGTGATCGAGCTGAAGAGTGCGGGGGAGATCGCCGCGATGCGTGAGGCGGGGCGGGTGGTCGCGGCCGTCCATGCCGCGGTGCGGGAGCAGGCCGCCGTCGGGGTGTCGCTGGCGCGGCTCGACGAGGTGGCGCGGACGGTCATCGAGGAGGCGCGGGCGGGGGCGTCGTTCCTGGGGTACCACCCGGCGTTCGGCGCCACCCCGTACCCGGGCGTGATCTGCACCTCCGTTAACGGGGTCATGCTGCACGGCCTGCCGACGCCGTACCGGCTGCGCGACGGCGACCTGCTCAGCGTGGACTGCGGCGCGTACGTGGACGGGTGGCACGCCGACGGCACGGTGAGTTTCACGGTCGGCCGGCCGCACGCGGAGGACCTGAAGCTGATCAAGGTGGCCGAGGAGACGCTCGCCGCCGGCATCGAGGCGGCCGTGCCCGGCGGCAGGATGGGCGACATCGGCCACGCCATGTCCATGGTCGGTCGCGGCGCCGGCTACGGCATGCAGAACGACTTCGGCGGCCACGGCATCGGGCGGGCCATGCACGAGTCGCCGTTCGTGCCCAACGAGGCCCGCGGGGGACGGGGCCTGCTGCTGCGACCCGGCCTGGTGATCGCGATCGAGCCGAGCCTGATGGCCGGGGGCGGCGACGACTACTACATGGCCGATGACGGCTGGTCGGTGTGCTCGGCGGACGGCAGCAGGAGTGTGCATGTTGAGCACACGGTCGCCGTCACCGCCGACGGTCCGGTGGTTCTCACCCTGCCCTAGCGATCGGAGGTCATCCGGCGGTCATGAAAGCGGGGGATCTTCCTCATTCGAGCGCATGTATGCGCCAAGAAGGATGATCTTTGGCACCTCTTCCCCTAGCTGGGGTATTTTCGCAGGTCAAGACAGGAATGCGGGTGGTTTGTTGAACGAGGACGTCGGGCAGATCTTCTCGCGATGGCTACGGAGAGTAGTCGAGAGGTATCAAGGAGATTCGACCATGTATAGACAAGGGCTCGTCCTGCTCGGTCTCGCCGGCGGGATGGTCATGTTCGGCGGCTCCGCGCTGGCTGCGACACCCGCCGTCACCGTCGAGTCGGTCCAGGCAAACATCCTGCCTGACCTGGACGGCGCCGGACTCGACACCAACGGGAACGGGGAGAGGCTGTCCTACATCGGCGACCGGAACAACTTCGGTACCTACAACGCGCTCGTCGGGCTGGACCTCTTGAACGATCTCGGGGGTATCCTGCCCATCAACATCCTGAGCCGCTGACCTAACCGCGTACGAAGGGGGCCGCCCGTTGGGGCTTGGCCCCCTTCGCCGTGCTCAGGGCTCATACCCGGGATCGTCGGACCGGACCCCAAGCGGTGAGGTGGACGTGCGGGCCCGGCCGCGGTCCTGTGTGCGGGGGGAGGCGCGGCCGGGCCCGCTGGAAGGGGAGCGCTGTGGGCGTGCGGTGGGAAACCGGCTAGGGGTGTGGCCGGTGAAAGCCCTGCGCTCCCGTGGCTCTCAGGGGGTTCCGAAGTCCTGGGTCCAGGTCGGGCCCTTGGTGTTGTGCCCGACGCCGATGTGGGTGAAGGCACAGTTCATGATGTTGGCCCGGTGTCCGGGGCTGTTGAGCCAGGCCCGGACCACCGCTGCGGCGGTGGGCTGGCCCTTGGCGATGTTCTCGCCCGCCCTGGTGAAGGCGAAGCCCGCCGCCCTGATGCGCCGGTCGAACGTGCGGCCGTCGCGCGAGTCGTGGTCGAAGTAGTTGTTGGCGGCCATGTCCGCCGAGTGGCGTTCGGCGGCCAGGTGGAGCTTGCGGTCGTGGATCAGCGGGCGGCAGCCGTTCTTGGCGCGAGCGTCGTTGGTGAGCTTGACGACCGCGGTCTCGGCCGAGGCGAAACTCCGGCTCGCGGCCGGGCGCCCGCACGACAGCTTCACGGAGCCGGACGTGTCGACCCGGCCCTGCGCGTCGAGCGCGACGACGTAGTAACGGCGGGCGGTGGCGGTGCAGGTGGCGCCGGCGGTGATCCGGCCGTTGCCGATGATCTGGGAGCCGCTCTTGACGATGCGGTCGGGGCCGGTGACGGCCACCGTGATGCGTACCCGGAGGCGGGCCTGGTCGGCGCAGCCGGTCCGGACGGCCGTGCCCCGCACCTTGCCCTTGGAGACGACCGGTTTGACCGCGACGACCCGGCATGCCTGCTGGGTGGCCTGGGGTTGAGCGGCCGCCGCGCGAGCTTCGGCGGGTCCAGGGAAGCTCAATGCCGCCAGACTCCCGGCACAGGCCAAGGCCTGGAGCGGTCTGCGCATTTTGTCCTCCGACTACGGGCTCGACATTGCGTCGAATCCGCATTCTGGTCCTCCTAAGTCCGCCATGTCCCGAAAAGCCATGGCATACCTGGAGCTCCAAGTAGCCGAATCGTGATCAGATGCCGTGCTGAGCCCGGTAAACCATCGCGGCCCCCTGGGCGTCGGGGGCTGCGACGGGCGGCTAGCAGTGTGCGGGCTTCAGCCACGAGCACTCGAGGTCGCCTGCCGGGGCGTCACCCGCCGAGCGCAGCTGGGCCGTGGCGTTGACCGGGTTGGCGCGGGAGAACTGGGCGAGCCGGATCGCGATCTTGTCCTCGATGTCCTTCGGCGAGCCCGACAGGTACTGGTTCAGCATGATCGAGAAGATCAGCGGCTCGCCGTCGGCGCTCGTGACGTACCCGGACAACGACGTCACCCCGGTCAGCGAGCCGGTTTTGGCGTGGACGTTGTTCGCGGCCGGCGTGTTACGCATCCGGCTGCGCAGCGTGCCGCCCACGAAGCGGTCGGCGTTGCCGGCGATGGGGAGCGACTCGTACCAGGTGGGGAACCACGGCTTGCCGCGTACGGCGGTCAGCAGCTGCGCGATCGAGCCGGGCGAGAACCCATCGCGGCGCGACAATCCGGAGCCGTCCCGCATGTTGATCACCTGGACGCCGTTCGCCTTGGCGAAGTCGGTGCTGACCTTGAGCCCGGCCGACCACGTGCCCTGGCCGGCGACCTTGCGGCCCATGGCCTTGGTGAGGATCTCGGCGTGGATGTTGTTGCTGAGCTTCATGAACGGCACCAGCAGCTCGCCCAGCGTCATCGACTCGTGCGCGGCCAGCTCCGTCGCCCCTTGCGGGGTCGCCGCGGCCACGGTCGGGCCGAGGACCTTGACGCCGTGCTTGGCCAGCGACTTGCGGAACAGAGAGGAGACGTACGCGGTGGGGTCGTCCACGGCCACCCACTCCTGGTACGGGGTCGCCACCGTGCCGGTGATCACGACCGTCCGGGTGCCGTGCTGCCGCTCGATGAGCACGTCGGTCCGCGTGCCCACGGTGGCCTTGTTGACGATCTTCAGATAGTCGGTCTCCGGCGTCGTGGTCACCTTGACCTGGTCGCCGTCGGCGGCCACGGCCACGACCACCGAGCCCGCGTCGTAGTCCCGGTCCGGTGAGGCGGTCAGTGCGGAGATGGGCGCCGCGTAGTAGGCGGTCTCGTCGTCCCACGACCAGTCGTTGCCGAGCCGCTGGGAGTCGAACCACGTGTCGTCGGCCACCAGCTTGCCGGTGACGACCTTGATGCCCTCCGCCGCGACCTTCGCGGCCAGCGCGTCGTAGTCCTCGGCCAGCATCGTCGGGTCACCGGTGCCGCGCAGCACCAGGTCGCCGGTCAGGAGCGAGCCGGCTCTGCGGCCGGTGTTCAGCACGGAGGTGGAGAAGCGGTAATCGAGACCGAGCGTCTCCGCCGCCGCGGCCGCGGTGAAGAGCTTGGTGTTGGACGCGGGGATGAGCAGCTTGCCGGCGTCGGTGGAGTAGAGCTCCTCGCCGGTCGCGGCGCTCTTGACCACGACGCCCGCTCTGGCGATCGTGAGCCGGGAGTCGCTGAGGATCTGGTTGATGTCCTGGGCCAGGTCGGCCACTCCGGCCGAGGGGTCGACGGCGACGGCGGGTGAGGTGGGGCTGGACGCCCACGCGAGGGCGGCGACGAGCGCGCCCGCGACGAGGGATGCTGAGGTGCGCCGCATGGGGTCTCCAAAGGGCTGAGGGATCGCTCAGATCATGAACCAGCCCCGCCATCCTGCAATCCGCAAATATCCGTATTTCCGCCCCAGTCGCCGTCCCTCAGGCGGATGGCTGTCCGGAGGTCAGGAGGAATCCGCAGTCGCCGAAGGAGATCTCATCGCCGGACCTGACCCGGGCAGGCCCCACGAGCCGCCACCCGTTCAGCCGCGTGCCGTTGAGCGATCCCAGGTCGACGAGCATCCACCCGCCATCGTCATCCCGCCGCAGCTCGGCGTGGACCCGGGACACCGTCAGGTCGGACAACACGAGATCGCACGCCGACCCCCGCCCCACCACATAACGCAGCCGGTCGTCGTCGGGCAGTGCCAGCCGGGGCAGGCGCGGCCGTCGCCAGGCGGACTGCAGCTTGGTGGTGAACTCGGAAACAGAGGCCACCGCGTCGGTCAGCCGCTGCCTGATCGTCGGGCGCTTCGGTAAGTCGGCGACCAGCTCGTCGAGCTCCCACCTGTTGCGGGCCCGCAGCACTTGGTCCACGCGCCCCACGAAGGTGTCATGGGAGATCCGGCCCTCTACGGCGCGGTGCTTGAGCTCGTCGATCGCACGGTCACGTTCCCCGTCGGATGCGCGAAAGGGCGGATGGGTCGAGCTCATGTAGCGAGTATCGGCCCGAACCTCGCCCCCTGTCCAGAAAACACGGATCAGTTGCGAAGGGCATACTCGGTATGCATACTCAGTATCCATGTCGATCAGACACGGACTGCTCGCGTTGCTGAGCAGGGGACCGCGTTACGGCTACCAGTTGCGCGTGGAATTCGAGGCGTCGACGGGGGCGACCTGGCCGCTCAACATCGGCCAGGTCTATACGACGCTCTCGCGGCTGGAGCGCGACGGCCTGGTCGCGCCGGGCGGCGCGGACGAGCAGGGCCGGGCGGTCTACACGATCACCGAGGCCGGTCGTACGGAGCTGGAGCGATGGTTCAGCACCCCCGTCGCCCAGGACGACCGGCCTCGGGACGAACTAGCCATCAAGATCGCGATGGCCGTGGCCGGCGCGGACGTCGACGTGGCCGAGGTCATCCTCACCCAGCGCATGGCCACCATGCGCGCCTTGCAGGACCTCACCCAGGCCAAGCGGGCCGCCACCGGAGGCCTGGCACAGCGGCTGGTCCTCGATTCGCTGATTTTCAAGGCCGAGGCGGAGCAGCGCTGGCTGGACCACTGCGAGGCCGTTTCCAAGGAGAAGAAGCATGACCGTGGTGAGTAGTTTGCACGATGTGACCCGCGAGCACGGCTCGGTGCGCGCGCTGCGGGGCGTGAGCCTGGAGGTGTCGAGCGGCGAGCTGGTAGCGGTCATGGGCCCGTCGGGCTCGGGCAAGTCGACCCTGCTCAACCTGGCCGGCGGCCTCGACCGGCCCACCTCCGGCAGCGTGACGATCGAGGGCCGCGACCTCGCCGCCGTGAAGGACCTGGCGGCGCTCAGGCGCCGCAGCGTCGGGTACGTCTTCCAGGATCTCAACCTGATCCCGTCCCTGACGGCCGCCGAGAACGTGATGCTGCCCAGGGAATTGGACGGCGTCCGGTCGGGCCGGGCCCGCGCCGAGGCACTGGCCGCGCTGGCCGACGTGGGAGCCGAGGAGGTCGCCGACCGTTTCCCCGAGGAACTGTCCGGCGGGCAGCGCCAGCGCGTGGCCATCGCCAGGGCGCTGACGGGCCAGCGGCGGTTGCTGCTGGCCGACGAGCCGACCGGCGCGCTTGACACCGCGACCGGCGACGAGATCCTGCAACTGCTGCGTTCCCGCTGCGACGAGGGCGTGGCGGTGCTGCTCGTCACCCACGAGCCGCGCTACGCGGCCTGGGCCGACCGCGTGGTCTACCTGCGTGACGGCCTGATCGCCGAGGCGAACGCCGTGCGCCTGGAGAGCGCCCGATGAGCGCGTTCCGCGCCGCGCTGCGGATCTCGCGCAGGGACGCGCTGCGCTTCAAAGGCCGCACCGCGCTGATCATGGTGATGATCGGCCTGCCCGTGCTGGTCATCACGGCGGTGCTCACCAGCTCCGCCACCACGGACATCACGCCGCGCGACAAATTGGACTCGATGCTGGGGACGGCCGACGCGCGCGTCATCACACTCCCGTTCCGCACTCCGGTGAGGCAGGACCGCGCCGGCCAGAGCCCGAACCAGCGCAAAGCGCAGCGCTCTGACCGGGCCTGGACACCGGCGGAGATCAACACGCTGCTCCAGGGCCGCCTGCTCCGCTACCAGAGCAACGTCGTGGAAGCCCGCCTGGCGGACGGCTACGACCGTGTGGACGTGTTCGAGGTCGACCTGCGTGACCCGATGGCCGGCGGGATGCGCCGTCTCGTCGAGGGCAGGCTCCCCGCCGCGCCCGGCGAGGTCGCGGTGTCTCCCGAGATGATCGGCCGAGGCGTCCACCTCGGCGACACGATCAAGGTGTGGCGGCCGGACCGGACCGTGCGCGTGGTCGGCGTCGTCGAGCACCCGAACCGTCCCGGGCTGCGCGAGATGGTCGCCCTGCCGGAGGGGCTGCTCCCGCACCAGAACGACGGCAACAGCAGCGGCTGGCTGGCCGACACCTCCGCTCCCGTGCAGTGGGCCGATGTCCGGCGGCTGAACAAGGCGGGGCTGGGCGTCATCTCCCGTGCCGTGATCGAGAACCCGACGGCCGCCCAGCTCAGGCAAGAGAACTTCCACCCGGACGGCCCCGTACGCACTCTGGCCGCGCTCGGCATCGCGGTCGTGCTCATCGTCACGGAGACCGTGCTGCTGGCCGGGCCGTCGTTCGCGGTCGGGCTGCGGCGCAGGCGCAGGGAGCTGGCGGTGATCGCGGCTCAGGGCGCCTCCGGCTCGCAACTCCGGACGATCGTGCTGGCCGACGGGCTCGTGCTGGGCGGCGCCGCCGCGCTCCTCGGCGCCGTGCTCGGCATCGGGGCGGGCGCGCTGGCGGAATCGATCGCGGCCCGCGCGCTGGACTGGACGCACGGTCCGGTGGACGTCCCGTGGTGGCAGGTGCTCGGTGTGGCCTCGCTCGGCGTGGTGAGCGGGGTGACCGCGGCGCTGGTGCCGGCGGTGCAGGCGAGCCGGCAGAGTCCGGTGCACGTCCTGGCGGGGCGCGCCGCCGTGGACACCCACGCGCGGGCGGGCCGTCCCATGCTCGCAGCGGTGCTGGTGGCGCTGGGGATCGGCGGGAGTTTCCTCGCCGCCCGCCATGGCGTGCTGTCCGTCGCGGCTTCCGGGGCGGTCCTCGTGCTCGGCCTCGTCGCGCTGATGCCGTGGCTGGTGCGGATCACGGGACGGCTCGCGGCGCGGCTGCCGCTCCCGTTACGGCTGTCCGTACGCGACGGCTCCCGCCATCGCGTCCGCACAGCCTCCGCCGCCGCGGCGGTCATGGCGGCCACCATGGTCGCGGTCACCCTCGGCATCGGTCTCAGCAGCTCTTACGCCGAGCGCGAGGCGAACAGGAACACCGTGTTGCCCGCGGGAACCCTCACCATCGGCAGGTACGACGTGGACGATCAAGCGTGGTCCGTGATCCGGGCGGCGGCCGAGCAGGCGCTGCCCGGCGTGGATCTGGTCTCCGGGCTGAGGGCGAAGGATGGGCAAGGGGAGGACGTGAGCCTGACGGTCGCATGGGATTCCGGGGCGTGCGGGGAGAAAAGACCCTGCGTCCCGCCCGACAGCCACCGCCTGTCCCTGCCGATCGGCGACGAGCGCTTGCTCGCGCTCCTCCAAGGACGCCACGACCCGCAGGCCGCCGCGGCGTTGCGCGCGGGCAAGGCTGTGGCGTTCGACACAGGGCTGGTGCGGGGCGGCGTGATCGAGCTGATGAGCGAGTCATGGGGCCCGGACGGCAGCACGAAGCCCAAGAGGTTCACGGTGCCGGCCGTGGTGGCGAGCGCGGCCGAGCACGCGCAGACCGGTGCTCTGATCCCGGCCTCGGCCGTGACGGCCGCCGGCTTCAAGCCGGCCGAGCGCGTGGTCTACGCCGCCCAGGTGCCCGCCGACGTGGAGCGTCTGGAGCGCGATCTCGGGGTCGTGGGCGGCGGCGCCTTCGTCGACGTGGAGCAGCGCGCCGACGAGTCCGTCGCGGGCATGCTGCTGATGCTGCTCGGCGCGGCGGTCGTCCTGGTGCTCGGCGGCACGTTCGCGGCCACCGGCCTGGCGGCGGCGGACATGCGGAAGGATCTCGACACCATGTCGGCGGTCGGCGGGGCGCCGCTGGTCCGCAGGCTTGTGGTGGCGGCCCAGGCGGCGTACGTCTCGGGGCTCGGCACCCTGGCGGGGCTGGCCGGCGGCGTGGTCAGCGGCATCGCGCTCACCTGGCCGATGACCCGGATGGGTGACCGGGCGCCGGGGGCGGCCTTCTTCGACCCCGGCACCACCACGATCGACATTCCCTGGGTGTTCCTGGCCGGCCTCGTGATCGGGCTGCCGCTGCTGGCGGCGCTCGTGACCGGTGCGTTCACGCGGACGCGTCTGGCACTGGCACGACGGGTGGCGTGAGGCGGTACTTCAGCACCATCAGCACCGACGCGAAGATGATCAGCGCGGGGACCGCGGTCAGCCCTATGAGCACCGCGGTCACCGCGCTGTCCGGTTGCTGGACCGGCCTGCTCGGCTCGGACTCGATGAAGCCGCCGATCGAGAGGATCACCCCGAAGATCAGCGCGCCGGACGAGCTGACCGCGCTCTCGATGGCCGTCCAGAGCCCGGTCAGCACACCTGCCCGGCGCTTGCCCGTCCGCGCCGCGTCCGCCGCGATCACATCCGCCAGCATGGAGAACTGCAGCAGTTGCAGCCCCGCGTACCCGACGCCCACGAGCGCGACCGTCACATGCGCCCACACCGCGCCGAACAGCGGCGTCGCCATGGTGGCCGTCGTGCCGCACCCGAACAGCAGCGTGCCCATGAGCATCGCGCCGCGTTTGCCGAACCGCCTGGACAGCCGCACCCACAGCGGCATCGTCAGCAGCATCGGGCCCACCAGCGCGGCGAAGAGCGTCTGTGTGGCCTTGGAGGAGCCGATCGTGTAGGTCGCGAAGTACGGCGCCCCGGCCAGCATCATGCTCACGGCCAGCATCTGCGTGCAGGACAGCACGGTCAGCCACAGGAACGCCGAGTTGCCCTTGATCGCCGCGAACTGCTCGCGCCATCCGCCGTGATCCGCCTCGGGGGCGCCGGTCATGGGGGCGCGGGCGGTGCCGAAGAAGGAGCCCAGCATGGCGGCGAGCATGATGATCGCGATCGTGGCCGCCATCAACCGGTAGCTGCCCAGCGTGCCGTCCTCGCCCTCGCTGGTGGCGATGGCCGGCGCGAGCACGCCGCTGACCGCGGTCGCCGCTGCGATGAACACCATCCGCCACTGCAGCAGCGACGTGCGCTCGTGGTAGTCGTGCGTCATCTCGCCGGGCATCGCCTTGTACGGGACCTCGAACAACGCGTACGCCGTCGCCGTCGCCAGGAAGCACACGCCCACGTACGCGGCGGCCGGAACCCCGGTCAGCGGCGGCCCCGCGAACACCAGGAAGAACGCGGCCGGCAGCGTGCACGCCCCGGCCAGCAGCCACGGCCGCCGCGGACCCCACCGCGAGACGGTGCGGTCCGACCAGCGCCCCACCATCGGATTGACGACCAGGTCCCAGACCTTGGGCGCGGTGACCACGACGCCGGCCAGCCACGCGGGCACGGCGAGGAAATTGGTCATGTAGTAGAGCAGCAGCAGCCCGGGCACGGCGTTGACCGTGGCCGTGCAGAAGGAACCCACGCCATAGCCGAGGCGCACGCCCCTGGAAACCGCGGGCGTGCTCCCCGCCGGTGCGTTCATGAACGCGGTTCGTCAGTCGCGCACATCGGCGCACACCACGTGAGCGCCGATCTCGATCATCCGGCGCTCGCTGCGCGCGTCCGCCACCCTGGCCATGAGGATGGGCGCGCCACTGGCCGCGAACTGCGGCAGCCGCGCGCGCACCAGGCGGTGCAGGTCGCGTACGACGTCCTCGGCGGCCGACATGTGCGTCTTCACATGCAGCATGATCCCCGGCACTCCGGACGCGGTGCGGGCCTCGGAGATCCAGACGTGGTGCACCAGCGGGAAGTCCATGAGCAGCTGTCCGATCGCCTTGCGCAGGGCGGGCAGGATCGGGTGCGTGCACCGCCGGTAGCCCGGATCCACCTGCTGCATCGGCCCCGACAGGTGCGGCCGCGGCGCGGGCACCCACGGGATCGCCGGCGCCTGCGGAGCCGGAGGGGCCACCTGGGCCAGCGTGGCACCGCGCGACACGGTGGCCATCGCGCCCGTCGCGTAGGCGGCGGGCACCGCCCCCGACAGGACGGGCGTGGGCCCCGTGCGCGTCGTGGTGAGGAAGCGCTGGAGATCCTCGATGGGCACGGCCGCGGCGGCTGGTCCGGCCGCGTCGATCACGATCTCCCGCACGCCCGTGACGCGCTGGATGTCCAGGATGGTGTCGGCGTCGCAGGCCGACAGGGAATGACTGCCACGGTGCCTGGCGTAGGTAGCCGGGCTGGTGTAGCCCAGCAACACGCGGTCACCGGCTTGGGTCGTCCCAAGGACGACCGAACGATCTGGTCGCACTGCCACCAGGACACCGCCATCGGCGAGAGCGCTCAGCAGACGGTGGGGAGTGCCATGCTGAGCGAGCACGTCGGCAAGCGCAGGATTCCCGATGCTCATATGACGAACCATAGGTAGTTGGCCACGGCTTATCAGGCTAATGGGCAAGAAATCTTCCGATCAAGACAAAGATGGGCGCGATGTGGATGAGTTTCCGACCCGGTGGGTACGGGCTGGGCTGTCTCACATCGTGGGTCCCTCGTGAACACGTTCACAAGCGGCGGATAGACTCGGTGGGACAGCCGGGGGACCCATGGACGTGTTCCCCGAAGACCCGTCGCAGAGCCCCTAAGGATCCACACCCGTGAACAAGCCCGTCGTTCTGGTCGCAGAGGAACTGTCCGAGGCTGGCCTCGCCGTGCTCGGTGCTGATTTCGAGGTCCGCCACACCGACGGCGCCGACCGTTCCCAGCTGCTGCCCGCTCTCGCCGAGGTGGACGCGCTGATCGTCCGCTCCGCCACGCAGGTCGACGCCGAGGCCATCGCCGCGGCGCCCAAGCTGCGGGTGGTCGCCCGCGCCGGCGTCGGACTCGACAACGTCGACGTCGAGGCCGCCACGAAGGCGGGCGTGATGGTGGTCAACGCGCCGACCTCCAACATCACCAGCGCCGCCGAGCAGACCGTCGCCCTCATTCTGGCCAGCGCGCGCAACACGGCTCAGGCCCACGCCGCGCTGAAGAACGGGGAGTGGAAGCGTTCCAAGTACACCGGGGTCGAGCTCGACGAGAAGGTCATCGGCATCCTCGGCCTGGGCAAGATCGGGCAGCTGGTGGCGCAGCGGCTGCAGCCGTTCGGTGTCGAGCTGATCGCCTACGACCCCTACCTGCCGCCGGCCCGCGCCGCGCAGATGGGCGTCAAGCTGCTCAGCCTCGACGAGGTGCTCAAGCAGGCCGACTTCATCACCGTGCACCTGCCCAAGTCCAAGGAGACGCTCGGGCTGATCGGTGACGCGGAGCTCCACAAGGTCAAGCCGAACGTCCGCATCATCAACGTCGCCCGCGGCGGCATCGTGGACGAGGCCGCGCTCTACTCGGCCATCAAGGAGGGCCGCGTCGCGGGCGCGGGCCTCGACGTGTTCTCCAAGGAGCCGTGCGTCGACAGCCCGCTGTTCGAGCTCGACCAGGTCGTCGTCACGCCGCACCTGGGCG
This sequence comes from Nonomuraea turcica, assembly GCF_030718205.1. GTDB lineage: Bacteria > Actinomycetota > Actinomycetes > Streptosporangiales > Streptosporangiaceae > Nonomuraea. The sequence continues at coordinate 328,599 of NZ_JAUZQF010000004.1, read as the reverse complement.
CCTCCACGCACGAGGCGCAGGAGAAGGCCGGCACCCAGGTCGCGCGGAGTGTGAAGCTGGCGCTGGCCGGCGAGTTCGTGCCGGACGCGGTCAACGTCCAGGGCGGCGCGGTGGCCGAGGAGGTCAAGCCGGGCCTGCCGCTGGCGGAGAAGCTGGGCCGGGTGTTCACCGCGCTGGCCGGCGAGGTCGCCACCAAGCTCGACATCGAGGTGCGCGGCGAGATCGCCTCGCAGGACGTGCGGGTGATCGAGCTGGCCGCGCTCAAGGGCGTGTTCGCCGACGTGATCGAGGAGCAGGTCACCTACGTCAACGCGCCGCTGCTGGCCAAGGACCGGGGCATCGCCGTCGAGCTGGTGACCAGCTCGGAGAGCCCTGACTGGCGCAACGTGGTGACCGTGCGCGGCGTGCTCGCCGACGGACGCCAGGTCTCGGTCTCCGGCACGCTGTCCGGCCCTCGCCAGATCACGAAGATCGTCGAGGTCAACGGCTACGAGATGGAGATCGAGCCGACGGCCCACCTGGCGTTCTTCACCTACACCGACCGGCCCGGCATCGTCGGCGTGGTCGGCCGTCTGCTCGGCGAGCACAACATCAACATCGCCTCGATGCAGGTGGCCCGTTCCACCAAGGGCGGCAAGGCGCTCATCGCGCTGACCGTCGACTCGGCCATCCCGGCTGACGTGGCCGAGCAGATCATGTCCGAGATCGGCGCGGAGAGCGGCCGCTCGGTGGACCTGGAGGACTGACCCGCCCGTCTCGCGGAAGGCCGCCGCCTTCAGGGGTGGCGGCCTTTTGTTGTCTCAGCATGTGAGATACTAGGACATCCAACGAGATGCCTCAGGTATCGTAACGACAAATGCGCCAGGTGCTCGTACTCATTACCTGCCGCGGCGAGGCCTGTTAGGGCAGGTCGACGACTCGCCGCGGTGAGCGGCGTGCGTCGGCCGATAAGTCCCTTCCTCCGGTCCGTGACCCGGACCGACGAGATCAGGCCCGGTCGGGTTCGCGACCGGAATCCGAGGTCCCTTTTGGAACGCGCCCGCGAAACGAGATGAGAGACATGTACGAGATGGATGCCTGGAACCGTGCCGAGGAATACGCCGACGAGGCCGCGGAGGCCGTGCAGACCGCCCTGGACCGCAGGGACAACGGCGGCGCGCCTCAGAATTCCAGCCGGTAGAACACCGCTGTCCGCTTCATCCCCGGCACGAGCTCGACGATCCGGGTCACGAGGCGATGCGGCGTCGACAGACGGTCGAACCCGTCGATGTCGAAGGCGCTCGTCGCGTCCAGACAGCGCAGCTTCGGGTGGATCGCTGCCAGGTCGGCCGGGCCCTCGATGCTCCAGTGGAGCGTGGCCCCGGCCTTCTGGACGGGCCTGTTGAGCTTCTGCAGGCGCAGGCCCAGGCGGTTCAAGGCGTCGAAGACGAACTGGCCGCTCGGGAAGCGCTCCACGATCGCCCGCAGCAGCGCCCGGCCCTCGCCGGGATCGAGATAGTAGAACAGGCCCTCGGCGACGACCAGCACAGGCCGGTCGGCGGGGACCTGGTCGAGCCAGGTCAGCTCGGTGACCGATGAGCCGATCATGGTGTAGCCCGGCGGCGGCTCGGGGAACAGCCGCCGGCGCAGCTCGACGACCTCCGGGTAGTCGACGTCGTACCAGCGCACGGTCGGCGCCGGGGTCAGCCGGTGGAAGCGGGTGTCGAGCCCGCAGCCCAGGTGCAGCACCGTGGCGCCGGGACGCGCGGCCAGGAACTCGGCGGCCCACCGGTCCATGAAGCGGGCCCTGAGCGCCACGGCCGGCGCAGTGCGGGCGGTGATGCCGGTCTTGCGGAAATCGTGGTCGATCCGCCCGATCACGTCGGCGGCGAGCTCGTCGCCGAGTATCGGGCTCGGCGACCTGGCGTCGAGCGCCCTGCCGTACAGCGTGGCGAGGAGAGTGGCCTTCTCCTCGGTGAGGTGCACCTTCTCGGGCATGCACCCACGGTACGCCACGAAAGCGTGTCCGAAGAGTGAGATGATGTGTTCGTCAGTCGAGACGAGCCGGTAAGGTAACCGCCATGGAGTCGCGTAATATCCGCTTGGCCGTCATCCCCGGGGATGGCATCGGCACCGAGGTCGTGGCCGAAGGACTCAAAGTCCTGGAGGCCGTCGGCACGAAGATCGAGCCCACCCACTACGACCTGGGGGCAGCACGCTACCACCGCACCGGTGAGACACTGCCGGACTCGGTGCTCGAGGAGCTGCGCGGTTACGACGCGATCCTGCTCGGCGCCGTGGGCGACCCCAGCGTGCCGCCGGGCATCCTCGAGCGCGACCTGCTGCTGCGCCTGCGGTTCGCGTTCGACCACTACGTCAACCTGCGGCCGGTCAAGCTGTTCCCCGGCGTCCGGACCCCGCTGGCCGACACGGCTGCCGAGGACATCGACATGATCGTCGTCCGGGAGGGCACCGAGGGCCTCTACGCGGGCACCGGCGGCGCCATGCGGCGCGGCACGCCCCATGAGATCGCCACCCAGGAGTCGCTCAACACCGCCTACGGCGTCGAGCGCGTGGTGCGTTACGCGTTCGAGAAGGCCAAGACGCGGCCCCGCAAGAAGCTCACGCTCGTCCACAAGACCAACGTCCTCACCTACGCGGGCGACCTGTGGCAGCGCACGGTCAACCGGCTGGCGGAGGAATACTCCGAGGTCACGACCGACTACTGCCACATCGACGCGGCCTCGATGTTCTTCGTGAGCCAGCCGGAGCGGTTCGACGTGGTCGTCACCGACAACCTGTTCGGCGACATCATCACCGACCTCGGCGCGGCCATCGCCGGCGGCATCGGCCTGGCCGCCAGCGGCAACATCAACCCCGAGCGCACCGCGCCCAGCATGTTCGAGCCGGTGCACGGCAGCGCGCCCGACATCGCCGGGCAGGGCAAGGCCGACCCGACCGCGACCATCCTGTCGGTCGCCATGCTCCTCGACCACCTCGGCCTGCACAACGAGGCGGCGAAGGTCGAGCAGGCGGTGGCCGACGACATCGTGGAGCGGCCGGCCGGCTGGGCGGGCCGCAGCACGCAGGAGATCGGCGACGCCATCACCGCGCGAGTATCCGGCTAGGGCCGCCTAGTTCGAACGCGCCTGGCGGTCCGAGAAGGGCTGCCAGGCGCTTTTTCATGTCCAAACGGTTGAAACCATCCCATCAGCCGCTTGCCATCCCATATGGCGAGACAATAGGAAGTACGAGCTGCCCTCGGGCAGTGCTGCCATCGCCCTCGCGGATCCGTAGGTCCGCAGGATTCGGTAGATTTCGCAGATTCGCAGAGAGAAGGACCGTCGTCATGACCATCGCTCAGAAGCTCAGCTTCGACGTGCAGCTATCCGACCACGCTCGCACCGCGGCAGAGCGCGAGCAGGTGCTGGCGGACCCGGGATTCGGGCAGACCTTCACCGATCACATGGTCTCGATCGACTACACCGAGGGCCAGGGCTGGCACGACGCCAGGCTCATGCCGTACGGACCGCTCTCTCTCGACCCGGCCACCTCGGTCTTCCACTACGCGCAGGAGCTGTTCGAGGGGCTGAAGGCCTATCGCCAGGTCACCGGCTCGATCGTGATGTTCCGCCCATACGCGAACGCCTCCAGGTTCAACCGCTCGGCCGCCCGCATGGCCATGCCCGCGCTGCCCGAGGAGACGTTCGTCGAGTCGCTCGAGCTGCTCGTCGAGACCGACAAGGAGTGGGTGCCCACCACCGAGGGGCACAGCCTCTACCTGCGGCCCTTCATGATCGCCACGCAGGCGGGACTCGGGGTCAACTATCCGTCGAAGACGTACAAGTACATGGCGATCGCCTCGCCGGCGGCCTCCTACTTCACGGGCGGCATCAAGCCCGTCTCGGTCTGGCTGTCCACCGAATACACCCGCGCGGCGCCCGGCGGCACCGGTTTCGCCAAGTGCGGCGGCAACTACGCGGCGGCGTTCGTCGCCCAGCGGCAGGCGGTGGCGAACGGCTGCGACCAGGTGGTGTGGCTGGACGCCGGCGCGCACCAGTACGTCGAGGAAATGGGCGGCATGAACCTGTTCTTCGTCTTCGGCAACAAGCTCGTCACCCCCGCGCTGACCGGCACCCTGCTGCCCGGCATCACCAGGGACTCCATCCTGGAACTGGCCGGTGACCTCGGCCTGGAGACCGAGGAGCGGCTCATCTCGGTCGAGGAATGGCAGTCCGGCTGCGCGTCCGGCGAGCTGACGGAGGTCTTCGCCTGCGGGACGGCGGCCGTGGTCACCCCCGTGGGCTCGGTGAAGGGCGCCGACCGCGCCTGGACCGTCGCCGACGGCACCCCCGGGCCGGTGACGATGCGGGTGCGCGAGGAGCTGGTCGGCATCCAGTACGGCGCCCGCCCCGACGCCCACAACTGGGTCCACAAGATCGGTTAGTACGTCACTTCTTTCTGATCAGCGTCATCCCGTCCGCGACCGGCAGCACGAGCACGGTGACCCGGGGGTCCTCGATCACCAGGTCGTTGAACTCCCGGATCTCCACGGTCGTGACCTCGTCGTGGGCGGGATCGGCCACGTGCCCGCCGCGCAGCGTGTTGTCCGCGATCAGCAGCCCGCCGGGCCGCATGCGCTCGATCAGCAACTCGTAGTAGCCGGGGTAGTTGCCCTTGTCGGCGTCCAGGAAGGCGAGGTCGACGGTCTGGTCGAAGGCGGCCAGCGTCTCCATGGCCGGCCCCAGTGTGAGCGTCACCCGGTCGGCCACGCCGCCCTCCGCCCAGTAGCGGCGCGCGATCGACGTCCACTTCTCGCTCACGTCGAAGCAGTGCAGCCGGCCGCCCGACAGCCCACGGGCGATGCACAGGGACGAATAGCCGGTGAACGTCCCCACCTCCACGGCCACGTCAGGAGCCATCAGCTGGGTGATCATCGTGAGGAAAAGGCCCTGGTCAGGGGAGATCTGCATGACCGCGGAGCCGCCCGTGACCTCGATGGTCTCCTTGGCCAGCTCCTCCAGCAGGGGATCGGGCTTGGTGGAGTGCTCAAGGACATACCGTGCGACGGCGGGAGTGATGAGGTCTGCCTTCATAAGGCCACGATAGGGTCTCGCAAGTGATGAAGCGGTTTGCGGCGGTCGTGCTGGCCTGCGTGGTTCTGTCCGTGTTGTGGTTCGCTCAGCCGGGCACGTCGTCCGATGGCGTACAGCTGAGCAGGCAGGCGGACGGCTCCATGGTGCTGGCGGACAGGTCGAGCGACGCCCCTGTGCTGGACGTGTACGAGGACTACGACTGCCCGGTGTGCAAGGACATGCATGCCAAGGTCGACGCCACGATCCAGCGGCTGGCGCGCGAGGGCAAAGTCAAGGTCGTCTTCCACCCGGTGACGATCTTCCAGGACGAGCCCATGCGCTCCAACTCCGTCCGCGCCGCCGCGGCCGCCCGCTGCGTTCCCGAGGCGAACTGGCTGGCCTTCCGCGACGAGCTGTACGCCATCCAGCCCGCGCCGCACGGCGAGGCGTCAGGGTTCACCGTCGAGGAGCTGGTCAAGGCGGCCAGGAAGGCAGGCGCGGCGGTCGACGAGTGCGTGACGTCGCAGTCGTACGCGAAGGCGCACCTGGAGCAGACCGCCACGATCCGGCTGGAGGGCACGCCGACCCTGGTCCTGGACGGGCAGCTGCTGGGCAACGAGGCGTTCGACGCCACCGCGCTCGAAAAGGCCATCACCGGGGGCATGGGCGTAGAGGTGTGACTCGGAGATCCCACAAGGTGAGACCGGTGTGCCAAGTGGTGAATCGCTATGGCACACTGGGTGACACCATGTTCTACGGTCTGCTCATTATTGACAGGCGCGCTGGCTGACACAGGGACAACGCCAGCGCGCAGACCTCTCACGTCCGTGAGGGGTCTTTTTGTTTTCACGAAAAGAGAGGCTCATGGCCGACGACCGCTTCCACGTATACGACACGACCCTGCGAGACGGCGCGCAGCAGGAGGGGCTCAACCTGACCGTCGCCGACAAGCTCGCCGTCGCGCGTCACCTGGACGGGCTGGGCGTCGGCTTCATTGAGGGGGGCTGGCCCGGCGCCAACCCCAAGGACACCGAGTTCTTCAGGCGCGCTCAAACAGAGCTCGACCTGAAGCATGCGCAACTCGCCGCGTTCGGCGCGACCCGCCGGGCCGGTGTGAAGGCAGCCGACGACCCTTTGGTGGCCGCTTTGCGCGAATCCGGCGCGCCGGTCGTGACCCTTGTCGCCAAGAGTCACGACCGGCACGTGGAGCTGGCCCTCCGCACGACTCTCCAGGAGAACCTCGCGATGATCCGCGACACGGTCTCTCACCTTCGTGCGGGGGGACAGCGGGTCTTCCTCGACGCCGAGCACTTCTTCGACGGCTACAAGTCCAATCCAGCCTACGCGCTGGAGGTCCTCAGGACCGCCGCCGAGGCCGGAGCCGACGTCATCGCCCTGTGTGACACCAATGGCGGCATGCTCCCCGACGAGCTGGCCGACATCGTCAACGAGGCCGTTCAGGCCGGCGCCCGCGTCGGCATCCACTGCCACGACGACACCGGCTGCGCGGTCGCCAACACGCTGGCCGCCGTCAAGGCGGGCGCCACCCACGTCCAGGGCTGCGCCAACGGCTACGGCGAGCGCTCCGGCAACGCCAACCTCTTCACCGTCGTCGCCAACCTGCAGCTCAAGAGGGGATTCGACCTGGTGCCGGCGGCCGCGCTGGCCGACATGACCCGCATCGCGCACGCCATCACCGAGGTCACCAACGTCACCCCCAACTCCCACGCGCCCTACGTCGGCATGTCCGCCTTCGCCCACAAGGCCGGCCTGCACGCCAGCGCGATCAAGGTCGACCCCAACCTCTACCAGCACATCGACCCGGCCGCCGTCGGCAACGACATGCGCATGCTGGTCTCCGACATGGCAGGCCGCGCCTCGGTCGAGCTCAAGGGCCGTGAGCTGGGCTACGAGCTGACGCCCGAGCACACCAAGACGCTGGTCGAGCGGGTCAAGGACCTGGAGTCCAAGGGCTTCACGTTCGAGGCCGCGGACGCCTCCTTCGAGCTGCTGCTGCGTGACACCGTGGCCGGGGAGCGCAAGCGCCACTTCGACGTGGAGTCCTGGCGGGTCATCGTCGAGCGGACCAAGGGCGGCGAGCTGGTCAGTGAGGCCACCGTCAAGGTGCACGCCAAGGGCGAGCGCATCGTGGCCACCGGCGAGGGCAACGGCCCCGTCAACGCCCTGGACAAGGCCGTCCGCCTGGCGCTGGAGCAGCTCTACCCCGAGCTGGCCAAGCTGGAGCTGGTCGACTTCAAGGTCCGCATACTGGAGGACACGCACGGCACCGACGCCATCACCCGCGTCCTGATCACCTCCAGCGACGACACGGGCGAATGGGCCACCGTCGGCGTCGCCGAGAACATCATCGACGCCTCCTGGCAAGCACTGGAGCAGGCGGTCACGTACGGCCTGCTGCGTGCCGGCCGCGACTGCTGAGAGCCCTGCAGGCGGCCGGCGTGCCGGCCGCCGCTAGAACAGGTCGGCAGGGAATGACACGCCGTCGACCGTGACCTTCCCGCCCGAGCACGACACCTTGGGCGACTCGGCGCCGGGCACGATCACCGTCAGCAGGGACTCGGCCGCCGGGGACACGACCACGTTGGTCGGCTTCTTCGACAGGTAGGTCGGCGACACCCAGCCGAGCCTGCCGCCGCGCTCCACCTTCTGCCCGCCGACCCGGTCGCAGGAGGCGGAGAACTGCAGCAGCGTGACCTTGAACTTGCCGTCCTCCAGCACCACCTTGCCGCCGCCGTTGGAGACCACCTTCAGCGAGGGGTCGAAGCGCCACACGTTTCTGACCTTCTTGCCGCCGGAGGCCGTGTCCAGCACGGCCATCACGTCCTCGCCGTGGTTCACCAGCACGGAGCGGGTCCGGCTCACCCCGTAAGCCTGGTCGGTCAGCCGGAAGGACTGCCGGTCCGAGCCGTACTTCGACTCCGTGAGCTTGGAGGACGTGCGCGGCCTGAAGCGGGCTCCGACCACGGTGGGGACGTTGTGCGCCTCGGGCGACATCGTCCAGTAGCGGTAGGAGCTCTTCTCGTAGGAGTGGAAGCCGCCGTCGACGAGGATGTCGCGGCCCTGCGCGTAGTACGTGACGCCCAGGTGATCCTCGTGCCCGTGGAACTTCAGGCCGGGCCCGAACCTGATCGAGTAGTACGCGGAGTCGGGCTTGCCCCAGGCGGTCCGGCCGAACACGTAACCCGCCCGGTACGCCTTGACCTCCTGCTTCGGCGTGCCGGTCTCCATCTTCGGCTCGGTCTCGGCGCTGCCGTCCCCGAGGGGCGCCATGTAGCCGTTCGGCATGGTCGCGTGGGCGATGAAGTCCTTCAGCGCCTCGGTCCGCGAGGCGATCGTGCCGGGCACCTTGCGGTCGCAGGACTTCATGACGGTCATCGCGAACTGGAGCCGGCTGTAGACGTAGACCGCGTACCGCGGCGCCTGCTCCATCAGCGCGCCCTGCGCGTCCACGTCGATCGCCACCGTGCCCGTCAGGCGCCTGGAGGCCAGGTCCGCCCAGTCCTTGCGGCCGTATCTGCAGCCGATGCCCATGAGCGCGATGTCCTGGTCGATGCCGTGGTTATGGCCCTTCTTGTACAGGCGCGAGTCCGACAGGAGCTTGGCGTGCATGGCCAGGCTGTCCTTCAGCCAGCCCTCCTTGACGTGCATGCTCAGGCACAGCAGCGGCTGGGTGCGCAGGGAGACCGGGTGGTCTTTCCACACGTACGGCTGGGTGCCGCGGGCGCCGTACTTGTTGTTGGCCACCCAGTCCTTGGCGATCTCCTCGGCGCGGTCGAGGTAACCGCGCTCGCCGGTGTTCTCGTACTCGACGACCAGCGTGCCCATCCAGCGCAGCGACTGGAAGACGAACTCCCAGGAGCGGTTCCTGTACGGGCTCGCGTCCCAGTTGATCTTCTTGCCGAGCTTGTAGGCGGGCAGGCCCACGAGCGAGAGCTCGCCCCGCATGACGTCGTCGGCCGTCGGCGTGCCGGGTAACCAGTCGCCCTGGCACTGCGCGGTACGCGTCACCTTGTCGTCGGCTTGTGCAGGGCTCACGAGCCCGCCGAGGGCGAGCATGAGGGCAAGAGGTATCGCGAGCCGGCGCACGCCAGTTCCTTTCGGGACAAAAAGATGGATAAGGGAGCGGAGCTCCCGAGTAAATAAGGACGGCGGAACATGCTGTCCGGATTACGATCAACTGGTCAAGCTACGTGCCCGATTCGTTAACCGCGCGATGCCTCACTGGCATGCTTGTTTCCGTGAGATTCGACGACCTTGTGATTCCCGACACGCCCGCCTGCCGCGGCGCGCTCGAACTGGCCGGCCGCTACCATTCGCCGTCGCTGCTCAACCACTCGATCCGCGCCTACCTGTGGGCGGCCGCGTACGCGCAGGACAACGGCATCGCGTTCGACGCCGAGTTGCTCTACGTGTCGGCCATGCTGCACGACCTCGGACTGGTCGCCGAGTTCGACAGCCACACGGTGCCCTTTGAGGAGGCGGGCGGGCACGTGGCCTGGGCCTTCGCCGCCGGAGCCGGCTGGTCGCCCGAGCGCAGATCACGCGCGGCCGAGGTGATCATCCGGCACATGTGGGACGAAGTGCCGGTGGCGGAGGATCCCGAGGGGCACCTGCTGGAGCTGTCCACCGGCATGGACATCTCCGGCCGCCGTACCGACGAGATCCCCGCCGAAGTGCGGCGGGAGGTGCTGGAGCGTTATCCGCGGCTGGAGATCGCCAAGGAGTTCGCCGTGTGCATCTCCGAGCAGGGCGCGCGCAAGCCCGAGAGCATCGCCGGCCGGTTCGTGGCAGGCGGCGTCCTCGACCGCATCGCGCGCAACCCGCTGGACGCCTAGAGCGCTAGGCCTTGGGGCTCGCGGTCTCGGCGACTTCGAAGGTCCACACCTCGGAGCCCGTGGCCGCGGGGCCCTGACCGTGGCCGTGACCCTGGGCGGCGGAGGCGGCGGCCTGGGCATGCCCGCGGGCGAACGCCTGGCTCGACTGCCACTTCTGGAAGTCCTCCTCGCTGCGCCAGCGCGTGTAGACGAGATACTGCTCAGTGCCCTCCACGGGCCTGAGCAGCTCGAACCACTCGAACCCGTCGGCCGACTCCACCATCCCGGCCCGCTTGGAGAAGCGCTTTTCGAGCTCTTCCCGCATGTCGGCGGGCACGGTCAGCACGTTGATCTTCACGACGGACAAGGGGAACCCCTCCCATACGGCGCAGCTGAGGGCTCCAGGCTAACGCGGATCATTTGCGCCTCAGGGACAGGCCCAACACGTTCACCTCGCCCGTCGCGGCGACCCGCCCGGCCACGAAGCCGATCGAGCCGAGCCCGAGCACGAGCAGGAACGCGCCGAGGCCGCCGAAGGCGCCGACCACCCCGAGAACGATGCCGATGGCCATGCCGATCAGCGGCGTCCACTGGACGTTGTTCATGCCCTGACAGCTAACCGCAGCTATCCGGGTGATGCTCTGCACGACGGACTCCAGCCGCATAAATGGACGGCTCATGACTCGTCGGGTGTCGAGTGGGCGGACCCCTGTGGCAGCGGCGATAGCCTTGTCGGGTGCGTATAGCGAGGTTCTCCACAGGCGAAGGCGTGTCGTTCGGCGTGGTCGAAGGCGGTCCGGGCGAGGAGATCGTGTCCACGGTCGCCGGCCATCCGTTCGGTCAGGTGCAGTTCACCGGCGATCGGTTCCCGCTCAGCCAGGTGAAGCTGCTGGCTCCGATGCTGCCGAGCAAGGTGATCGCCATCGGCAGAAACTACGCCGAGCACGCGCGCGAGATGGGCAACGAGGTGCCCGAGGAGCCGCTCATCTTCATGAAGCCGTCCACCTCGGTGATCGGTCACGGCGAGAACATCGCCTATCCCACGTCGATGTCCGACCGCGTCGACTACGAAGGCGAGCTGGCCGTGGTGATCGGCAGGCTCTGCCGCGAGGTCCCGGTCGAGCGGGTCAAGGACGTCATTTTCGGCTACACCTGTGCCAACGACGTCACCGCCCGCGATCTGCAGAAGAAGGACGTGCAGTTCACCCGGGCCAAGGGGTTCGACACGTTCTGCCCGCTCGGGCCGTGGATCCAGACCGACCTGGACGCGAGCGACCTGGCGCTGACGACCACGGTCAACGGCGAGGTGCGCCAGAGCGGCCGCACCAGCCAGCTCATCCACGACATCCCCGCGCTGGTGGCCTACGTCAGCGCGGTCATGACGCTGATCCCCGGCGACGTCATCCTGACCGGCACCCCGGCAGGTGTCGGCCCGCTCCAGATCGACGACGAGGTCAGCGTCGGCATCGAAGGCATCGGCACACTCACGAACAAGGTGGTCTCCCGTGACTGATCTACGGGTGCGTTTCGCCCCGTCCCCAACCGGCATGTTCCACGTCGGCGGCGCCCGCACGGCGCTGTTCAACTGGGCGCTGGCCGAGCAGTCCGGCGGCCGCTTCGTGCTGCGCATCGAGGACACCGACGCGTCCCGCAACCGTCCGGAGTGGACTGAGGGCATCATCTCCGCGCTGGACTGGATCGGCATCAACGGCTCCAATCCGGTGTTCGAGGGCCCCTACTTCCAGTCGGCCTACGAGCCGCAGCACCGCGAGGCGGTGGCGAAGCTGCTGGCCGACGGCAGGGCCTACTACTGCGACTGCACGCGCGACACGCTCGTCGCCCGCACCGGCTCCGAGCACAAGGGCTACGACGGCTACTGCCGCGACCGCGGCCTGACCGAGGGCGCGGTGCGCTTCCGCACTCCCGACGAGGGCGTGACGGTGGTGGCGGACCTCGTCCGCGGCAACGTGGAGTTCCCCAACGAGGCGCAGGAGGACTTCGTCATCGCCCGCAGCGACGGCTCGCCGCTCTACGTGCTGGCCAACGCGGTCGACGACATCACCCAGAACATCACCCACGTCGTCCGCGGCGAGGAGCACCTGGGCAACGCGGCCAAGCAGATGCTGCTGTGGCCCGCGCTGGGCGCGACGCCGCCGGTCTGGGCGCACCTGCCGGTGATCGTCAACGAGCAGCGCAAAAAGTTGTCCAAGCGCCGCGACAAGGTGGCGCTGGAGGACTACCGCGCGGAGGGCTACCTGGCCGAGGCCATGGTCAACTACCTGATGCTGCTCGGCTGGGGCCCCGGCGAGGACCGCGAGATCATGCCGTGGTCGGAGATGGTGCCGCTGTTCCGGCTGGAGGACGTCAACTCCGCCAGCGCGTTCTTCGACGAGAAGAAGCTGCGCGCGTTCAACGGCGAATACATCCGGGCGCTCCCGCTGGAGACGTTCGAGGAGCGCTGCGCGTCCTACCTCGACCCGTCCTGGGACCGCGAGCTGTTCAGCAAGGTCGCGGTCCTGGCCCAGACCCGCCTCGCGGTGTTGTCGGAGATCCGGCAGAACATCGACTTCCTCTTCCTCGAGGAGCCGGTCTTCGAGCAGGCGTCCTGGGACAAGGCGATGAAAAACTCCCCGGTGGAGATCATCACCGGCTACCTCGAGCGGCTGGAGAGCGTGAGCTGGGACCCGGAGTCGCTCAAGGAGGCCCTGGAGGAGGTCGGCGGCGCCCACGGGCTCAAGCTCGGCAAGGCCCAGGCCCCGGTGCGCGTGGCGGTCACCGGCCGCACGGTGGGTCTGCCGCTGTTCGAGTCGATCGAGGTGCTCGGCCGCGAGCGGACCGTGGACCGGCTGCGCGCCGCCCTGACGCGGCTCCATTCAGGCACGTAGTCTGCCGCGACGGTTTCTACCGTCTCCGGCATGACCTATTTGGTGACCGGAGCGACGGGCTCCGTGGGCAGGCATGTCGTCGACCATCTCGTACGCGCGGGGCAGCGGGTGAGGGCGCTCACCCGCGACCCGGGCCGAGCACGATTGCCCGAGCAGGTGGAGGTCGTCCAGGGCGACCTCAGCCGCGCCGAGACGCTCGTCCCCGCGCTCCAGGGCGTCGAGGGCGTGCACCTCATCGACGTCGGCGGGTCCGGCTACGCGCCGCTCCCCAACGGCAAGGAGATCGTCCAGCTGATCGCCGAGGCCGGCGTGCGCCGGGTGACGCTGCTCAGCGGCTGGTCGCAGGGAACGCTGGAGCCCGCCGTGACCGCGAGCGATCTGTCATGGACCTACGTCCAGCCGACCGAGTTCATGGCGAACGCCCTCGTGTGGGCGGAGTCCGTCCGGACGAGGGGCGTGATCGAGGAGCCCTTCGGCGCGACGAAGACCGCGATGGTGCACGAGGCCGACATCGGCGCCGTGATCGCCACCGTGCTGGCGGAGGACGGGCACGCGGGCCACTCCTACGGCCTCACCGGCCCTGAGCTGCTCGACATGCCGGCCAAGGTGGCGACCCTGTCGAAGGCGATCGGCAAGGAGATCGCCTTCGTCGAGCTCACGGTGGACGAGATGCGCGAGCGTTACCGGGCCGAGGGCGTCCCCGAGGAGATGATCGAGTTCCAGATCGAGGTCTTCGGCAACGTGCCCGAGGACGCCTACCAGATCACGCCCACCGTCGAGCAGGTCACGGGGCGCCCACCGCGCACGTTCGCGCAGTGGGCCGCCGAACATGCCGCGGTTTTCAGTCCAGGCCGCGGCGCTTGAGCAGCGGATCGATGCTCGGCTCCCGCCCCCGGAAGTTGCGGAAGGCGGTCAGCGGATCGAGGCTTCCGCCGCGAGAGAGCAGCTCACGGCGGAAGTGATCGCCGTTCGCCCTGGTCAGGCCGCCGTTGTCCTTGAACCACTCCACGCTCTCCGCATCCAGCACCTCGCTCCAGATGTAGGAGTAGTAGCCGGCGCTGTAGCCGCCGGAGAAGATGTGCGCGAAGTAGTTGGTCCGGTAGCGAGGCCTGACCTGTGGCACGGCGATCTGGGCCGTCTCCAGCGCCGCCGCCTCGAACGCCTCCGCGTCGGCCACCGTCTCGCCGGGGGCCAGCTTGTGCCAGGCCCAGTCGAGCAGCGTGGCGGCCAGGTATTCGACGGTCTTGAAACCCTGGTTGAACTTCTCGGCCGCCTGCAGCTTCTCCACCAGCTCGGCCGGCATCGGCTCGCCCGTCTCGTGGTGCTTGGCGTAGTTGGCCAGGACCTCCGGCCAGGTCACCCACATCTCGTTGACCTGTGAGGGGTATTCGACGAAGTCCCGCGGCACGCTGGTGCCGGACACGCGCGGGAAGCGCACGTGGGAGAACAATCCGTGCAGCGCGTGCCCGAACTCGTGGAAGGCCGTGTTCACCTCGTCGTACGTCAGCAGCGTCGGCCCCGAGGCCGGCTTGGTGACGTTGAGGTTGTTCATCACCACGGGCCGCAGCCCGAACAGGAGAGACTGGTCGACCAGGTTGTTCATCCACGCCCCGCCGCGCTTGGTCGACCTGGCGTACGGGTCGAGCACGAACAGCCCCAGCCGGCTCCCGTCCTCCTCGAACACCTCGAACACCGTCACGTCAGGGTGATATCCACCCAGGTCGGGCCGCTCGGTGAAGGTGACCCCATACAGCTTGCCGGCCGCGAAGAAGACCCCGTCCCGGTAGACGCGGTTGAGCTCGAAGTAGGGCCGCATCGTGTCGGCGTCGAAGTCGTAGCGCGCCTCGCGCACCTTCTCCGAGTAGTAGGGCCAGTCCCACGGCTCGATCTCGAACCCGGCCTGTTCGGTCAGCTCCTCGGCCTCCCGCTTGGCGTTGCGCACGGCCGGCCCGACGAGCTGGCCGAGCATCTCCTCGACCGCCTCGACGGTCTTGGCCGTCTGGTCGGCCACCGAGTACGCGGCATGGCTGGGGAACCCGAGCAGCGCCGCCCGCTCGGCCCGCAATGTCGCCATCGTGGCGGCCACCTCGAAGTTGCCCTGTGCCCTGCCGACGCTCAGCTCGTAGAGCCTGCGGCGCACGTCGCGGTTCGTCAGCTGGGCCAAACCCGGCTGGGCGGTGAAGTTGAGCAGCGGCAGGACGTAGGTGCCGTCGTCCTTGCGCAGCGACTCGATCCTGGCCTCGTCGAACCCGTCGAGCTCCTTGGGGTCCTCGACCACCAGCGCCGACTCCGTCGAGGCCTTCAGCAGGCTCTGCGCGAAGGTGGTGGAGAGCTTCGACAGCTCCTCGTTGAGCCCGCGCAGCCGGTCCTGCTCTGACTCCGACAGGTCGGCGCCGGCCCTGATGAAGTCGTCGCGGTATTTCTCCAGCAGCCAGGCCTCCTCCGGGTCCTCCGTGGCGACCTGCTTGATGCGGGCCCACAGCGCCCGGTTGAGGTGGATCGCGTCGGCGTGCCTGGTCAGCTCCGGCGAGATCTCCTTCTCGATCTCCATGATGCCGTCGCTGGTGTTGGACGCGGCGATGCTGAAGAAGACCGTGGCCGTGCGGTCGAGGATCCGCCCCGACCGCTCGAGCGCGGCGATCGTGTTGTCGAAGGTCGGTTGCTCTGTGCTGCCCGCGATCGCCTCGACCTCGGCCAGCTGCTCGGCCATGCCGCGCCGGAAGGCAGGCAGGTAGTGCTCCTCACGGATGTCGGCGAAGGGCGGCAGCTCATACGGCAGGGTGCTTGGGGCGAAGAACGGATTCTCGGCCAACGCTCGGGCTCCTCCACGTGGTGTTTTGTCCCCCTCAGCTTGGCACGTCACGGCCGCTTCCGTGCGCGGCTCAAGGTCCGTCCGCGAATCGTTTTGGTCTTACCCCCCGAGCTGGGCTATTCTTTCGGACGTCGCCCAAGCGCACCTCTAGGGGTTCGCAGCGGTGGGGTATGGTGTAATTGGCAGCACGACTGATTCTGGTTCAGTTAGTCTAGGTTCGAGTCCTGGTACCCCAGCAGTGAACGGATGTCTCCCAAGGAGACGTCCGTTTTTTCATTTCGCCCTCGCGAACGTCGCCAAGTACGCCAGAGCCTCCGGAACGGCCCTCACGCTCTCGTACACCGACGAACCCTTCCTTCTCGACATCCGCCATGACGGAGCCGCTTTCGCCCGGCAGACGCCCACTGACGGCTGCCCGCCATCACCAGCCGGATCCGCCGCCACAGACCGGATCTGATGGCCGGATAAGCGGTTTGGTTGTGGTCTGCGGGGTGCGGTAGAGTTACCTGCGTCGCCGGGGGAGTCCCCGGCACACGAGCTTGTGGACAGGGTCCCGTCGTCTAGTGGCCCAGGACGCCGCCCTCTCAAGGCGGTAGCGCCGGTTCGAATCCGGTCGGGACTACCACTTTTCACAAGCCCGCGAAGGTCCCGTCGTCTAGTGGCCCAGGACGCCGCCCTCTCAAGGCGGTAGCGCCGGTTCGAATCCGGTCGGGACTACGTCTGCTTCTCCGCTCCGGTGCCCATGGCCCCGGAGCGTTTTGCTTTTCCCGCCAGGTGACGATTCTCACGCAAAACCGAAAGCCCCCGCCGCGAACGGCGGGGGCCTCAGAATCCGGCAGCGGCGCTGAACAGCGCCGCGCTCACGCGGAGCGAGCCTTGTAGAGGGCGCGTCTGGCCGCCTTGGCGACCTGCTTGTCCGGATGCACCTGGGCGATCAGATCCAGCAGCTCCTCCACATGCGCGTGCGGAATCTTCCAGATCACCTCGAGCAGGTCGTTGAGCATGTCCGGCCCGATGTCCTGCAGGCTGCTCACGAACTCCGACCGCCCGAGCCCGGCCGAGATCGTCCACATGTCCAGGATCAGCCAGTGCGTGTCATCCTGCGTCGGCTCCGGCGCCCCCTCGATCTCCAGCTGGCTCAAATGGGTCGCCGCATAGGGCCGCAGCGAGGGCTGCTTGAGCGCCGCCTGCCAGGCCGGGATCGCATCCTGCCCCAGGGTGCCGACCACACTGGCCGCCTGCACCCTGATCAGCGCGTCGCTCTCGTCCTCTGCCGCCGCCTCCAGCAGCTCCTCGGCCGCCCTGCCCGGCTCGCGCAGCCGCATCCAGGCCGCGAACTCCGCGTCGGCCTCGTCCTCGGGCAGCTCCGCGCTGAGCGCGAGCAGCTCGTGGGCGCTCATGGACTCGATCGCGGGCCGCGCGTCCAGCTCGATGTCGGAGTCGTCCACCAGGTGGACGACGCCTTCGGTGCCGAGGGGCGTGAGGCTGAGCGTCCGGCCCTGGACCTCGACCATGCCGTAGCCCACGAGCCAGTCGATCGGGGGCGCCAGCGGGTCGTCCGCCGCCTCCCACGCATCGGCGCCCAGCTCCTCGTCGAGCTCGGCGGCGGCCTCGGACAGCTCCTGCGCCAGCTCGTCGAGGTCGCGCGAGCCGCCCGCCAGCAGCAGCCTGACCAGCACGCCGCGAGTCAGGCCCGCCAGGGCCATGGTGAGATCCTCGTCCTCGAGCTCCGGGTCGCCGTAGTCGATCGAGTGCAGCCCGAGCATCCACGCGTCGAGGACGTCCTCGTCGTCGTCGAACGGCCACTCCGAGGTGTCGTCCTGCACACCCACCGTGTTGCCGTCGCCCGGCTCCAGGAACTCCAGGTCGACGGCCAGGTTCCAGATGTTCCACAGCTGCGGGACGGCCTCGGAGATCGGGCCGTCGGTCTCCGGCCTGGGCAACCCGACGACCCTCAGAGCCTCCTCCACCTCGGCGTCGCTCAGGAGCGTGTCCTGGCCCACCCGGCGCCCCGACCCGACCCACACGGCCAGGTCGCGGGCCTTGGCGATCAGCGGCGCCTGGCGGGCGGCCGCGGCCAGCTCCGAGTCGGGACGCAGCCTGATCGTGTCGAGATCGGAGAGCTCGTCGGCGAACGGCTCGAAGTCGCCGAGGTCACCGCTCTCGTCTTCCTCGTCGTCGCCCTCGGCGTCCTCCAGCAGCTCCTCCATGAGGTCGACGAACTCGTCCTCGACGTCATCGAGCTCGGCCTGCAGATCGGCGAGGGAGTCCGAGCCCTTGGTCAGCCTGCCGGTCTGCGAGAGGAACGTCAGGTACGCGTCCACGGCCGGGAGCATCCCGTCGGCGGCGGCGTCGGGATCCTCCACGACCTTGGGTATGCGGTCGAGCAGCAGGATGCGCAGGTCGGCCCGCTTCCAGGTGCCGAGATCCTGCGAGAAGGCGAGACGGTGCCACAGTGCGGCAGGGCCCACGAGCTCGGGATCGCTGTCGGGCGCGTTGGCACGCGCCCACATGATGAACTCTTCGAGCAGGGGTCGCAGCTCAGTGGCGGCTACCTCGATGCGATCGGTCACGCACTCAGGCTAGTGCGCTCCCGAGGCACTCGGCTCCCCAAATACGTGCTTTTGCTGATCATGACGTGCGGCGCATGGCCTCCGTGATGCGTTCGGCGGCGGCCATGACGGGCACCGCGTGCAGCCGTCCAGGTGCCCGCGTCAGCCTTTCTATGGGGCCGGAGACGGAGACCGCGGCGATCACCTTCCCGCCGCTGCCCCTGATCGGGGCGGAAACACTGGCCACACCCTGCTCGCGCTCGCCGACGCTGTGGGCCCACCCGCGGCGGCGTACGGAGGCCAGCGTGGCGGCGGTGAACTTGGCGCCGCGCAGGCCGCGGTGCAGCCGGTCGGGCTCTTCCCACGCCAGCAGTATCTGGGCCGCGGAGCCGGCGGTCATGGGCAGCGCCGAGCCCACGGGAACCGTGTCACGCAGGCCGCTGGCCCGCTCGGCGGCCGCCACGCAGACCCGCTCATCGCCCTGGCGGCGGTAAAGTTGCGCACTCTCCCCGGTCAGATCCCTCAGCTGCATCAGCACGGGTGCGGCCACCGCCAGCAGCCGGTCCTCGCCGGCCGCTGTGGACAACTCCGACAGCCGCGGGCCGAGCACGAATCGGCCCTGTGTGTCACGGCTCACAATGCGGTGGTGCTCAAGTGCGACGGCCAACCGGTGGGCGGTGGGGCGGGCCAGGCCGGTGGCCTGGACGAGCTGCGCCAGTGAAGCGGGCCCCGCTTCGAGGGCATTGAGTACAAGAACCGCCTTGTCGAGTACTCCGACTCCGCTAGAGTTGTCCATACACCGATACTGCAGTCTCGACATATGAGAAAGCAAGTCGGAGGGAAGTTCTCAAGGAGGAGAGATCATGGGCCGCACACTGGCCGAGAAGGTCTGGGAGCAACACGTCGTCAGGCGTGCCGAGGGCGAACCTGACCTGCTCTACATCGACCTGCACCTCATCCACGAGGTGACCAGTCCGCAGGCGTTCGACGGGCTCCGTCTCGCCGGCCGGAAGGTGCGACGACCTGATCTCACGATCGCCACCGAGGACCACAACGTGCCGACCGTGCTCGGCCCGATCTCCGACCCGGTGTCCAAGACCCAGGTCGAGACCCTGCGCAAGAACGCCGCCGAGTTCGGCATCAGGCTCCATCCGATGGGCGACGCCGGGCAGGGCGTGGTGCACATCATCGGCCCGCAGTTCGGCCTGACCCAGCCGGGCATGACCATCGTGTGTGGCGACTCTCACACCTCGACGCACGGCGCGTTCGGCGGCATCGCGTTCGGCATCGGGACCTCCGAGGTCGAGCACGTGCTGGCCACGCAGACGCTGCCGGCCTACCGGCCCAAGACGATGGCCATCGAGGTCTCCGGCGAGCTGCCCGTCGGCGTCACCGCCAAGGACCTGATCCTGGCCATCATCGCCCAGATCGGCACCGGCGGCGGGCAGGGCTACATCGTCGAATACCGCGGTGAGGCCGTGCGCAAGCTCTCCATGGAGGGCCGCATGACGGTCTGCAACATGTCGATCGAGGCCGGCGCCCGGGCCGGCATGATCGCGCCGGACGAGACCACGTTCGCCTACCTCAAGGGTCGCCCGCACGCGCCCGAGGGCGAGGCGTGGGACCAGGCTGTCGAATACTGGAAGACGCTGCGCACCGACGCCGACGCCGTGTTCGACAAGGTTGTGGAGATCGACGCCTCGACGCTGACGCCTTTCGTCACGTGGGGCACCAACCCCGGCCAGGGCCTGCCGCTGGGCGCGTCCGTTCCGTCGCCGGAGAGCTTCTCCGACCCCGTCGAGCGCTCGGCCGCCGAGCGGGCCCTGGAGTACATGGGCCTGACCGCCGGCACGCCGCTGCGCCAGATCGAGGTCGACACGGTGTTCGTCGGCTCGTGCACCAACGGCCGCATCGAGGACCTGCGCTCGGCCGCCGAGATCCTGCGCGGCCGTCAGGTGAAGACCCGCACGCTGATCGTGCCCGGCTCGATGCTGGTCAAGCTGCAGGCCGAGCAGGAGGGCCTGCACGAGGTATTCAAGGCCGCGGGCGCCGAGTGGCGCGAGGCCGGCTGCTCCATGTGCCTGGGCATGAACCCCGACACCCTCCAGCCGGGCGAGCGCAGCGCCTCGACCTCCAACCGCAACTTCGAGGGCCGCCAGGGCAAGGGTGGCCGTACCCACCTGGTGTCGCCGCAGGTCGCCGCCGCGACCGCCGTCACCGGCCGCCTGACCGCTCCCGCCGACCTGTAAGGAACAGACAGATGGACGCTTTCACCACCCACACCGGTACGGCGGTGCCGCTGCGCCGCAGCAACGTCGACACCGACCAGATCATCCCGGCCGTCTGGCTCAAGCAGGTCAGCCGCACCGGCTTCGAGAAGGGCCTGTTCGCCGCCTGGCGCGAGGACCCGACGTTCGTCCTGAACGACCCCGCCTACGAGGGCGGCACGATCCTCGTCTCCGGCCCCGACTTCGGCACCGGCTCCTCCCGCGAGCACGCCGTCTGGGCGCTGCAGCAGTACGGTTTCCGGGTCGTCATCGCTGCCCGCTTCGGCGACATCTTCCGCAATAACTCCACCAAGATGGGCCTGCTGCCGGTCATCCTGCCCGGCGACAAGGTCGAGGCCCTGCAGTCGGCCGTCGAGGCGGACCCCAAGCTGGAGATCACGGTTGACCTGGCCGAACGCCAGGTGCGCTGGGCGGACGAGGCCGTGTCTTTCGAGATCGACGACTACACGCGCTGGCGGCTCATGGAAGGCCTCGATGACATCGGGCTGACCCTGCGTCATGCCGAGGATGTCGCGGGGTACGAGAATGGTCGGCAGCCATGGCTGCCGAGGACCGTCTAGAAGACGACGAACTGGCGCGGCGGTTGCGCGAGGCGCACCGCCGCGTCCGCATGCTGCCCGCCAGCGAGAAGGAGCGGCTGGCCCGCCGCTATCTCGCCATCTGTGACCTGGCCAAGCGTGACCCGGAAAGGGCGTCCGTCCGGCTCGAGGCCTTCTTGAGCGCACTCGACACGCCACGCAATGACGAAAACACGCTCGGTGATTGAGTTCCTTCGCGATCCCGCCTACTTTCAAGCGCGTAAGGGGTTTCTACGTTGAACTCGTGAGCTGGAACCCCGAGCCATAACTGGGGGAGCAGGACTTTCATGAACAAGCGAGAACTCGTCGAGGCCATCGCGGATCGGGTGGGGGACAGGAAGACGGCCACCGAGGCCGTGAACGCGGTCATCGACGCCGTCCAGAAGGCCGTGGCGAGCGGCGACAAGGTCTCGATCACGGGCTTCGGCGCGTTCGAGATGGTGCACAAGCCCGCCCGCACGGCGAGGAACCCGTCGACCGGCGCGGAAATCAACGTTCCGGAGAGCTGGGGGCCGAAGTTCCGGCCCGGCTCTGATTTCAAGGAGCTGGTGAACGCGGGCGGGCGGAAAGTCGGCAAGAAGAAGTAAATCCAGCGGACCAGCACGCCCGGACCCCGCGGTCCGGGCGTCCGCATTTCCGGGACCGGCTACGGCCGGGGACCTACGGGTTGGGGACCGGGAAGGTCGAGAGCGTGATGTAGGTGATCTCGTCGCCCGACATCGCCAGGTTCACCCGCTGCCCTGAGCGCAGCAGCCGCAGCGGACCCGCGTCGAAGGCCGACGTGCCGAACTCCAGCACGGTCCCGTCGTCCAGGAAGACCGTGCCCGACCGCGTGGCCTCGTCAAAGGTGCGTACCGTCGCCTGCACGCAGACCAGCCTAAAGCGTTTGCCCCGGCCCGGCGAGCACGCGAGGATCGCCGAGTATGCGGGGCGACTTCCGGCGGTTCACCTGGGCCAACGGCGTCACCCAACTGGGCACGCAGGTCACGGTCGTCGCACTGCCTCTGACCGCCCTGCTCGCGCTGGACGCCGGAGGCTTCGAGCTGGGCCTGCTGTCGGCCGCCCAGATGGTGGCGTTCCTGGTGATCGGGCTGCCGGCCGGCGTCTGGGTGGACCGGGCACGCCGCCGTCCGATCCTCGTCTGGGCCGACCTGGCCAGAGGCGTCGCGCTGCTGACCGTCCCCGCCGCCGCCTGGTTGGGCGTGCTCACGTTGCCGCACCTGTATGCCGTCGCGCTGGTGCTGGGCGTGGGCACGGTGTTCTTCGATGTGGCGCAGATGAGCTTCCTCCCGGCGATCGTTCCCAAGGAGAGGCTCGAACGCGCCAACGGCCGGTTGGAGGTCACCAGGCAGATGTCCGTGCTGGCGGGGCCTGGGCTGGGCGGCTGGCTGGTCACCGCGCTGACGGCCCCGTTCGCCCTGCTCGCCGACGCGCTCGGCTACGTCGTGTCGGGGTTCCTGCTCGCCGGGGTGCGGGCCGAGGAGAGGCGGGGACCGGCAGAGGAGCGCGGCCGGGGGTGGCGATCGGAGGTCGCCGAGGGGATCGCCTTCGTCGTCCGGGACCCCGTGCTGCGCCGGATCGCCATCGGTGGGGCGCTCACCAGGCTTGCGCTCGGCGCCGGCGCGGTCGGCTCTCCGCTGTATCTGGTTGCGGAGCTGGGCGTCGGCTCTACCGCCTACGGCCTCCTGCTGTCGGCCTCCGCCGTCGGCGCCCTGGCCGGTGCGCCGCTGGCAGCCCGGCTGGCGGCCAGGTGGGGAGTCGGCCCGACCCTCTATGGTTCCGCCCTGGCGACGATGGTGCTCTACCTGCCCGCCCTGGCCACCGGACCGGGATGGCGACTGCTGACCTTCCCCGTCTTCTCGGCCCTGGCCGGCGCCGCCGCCGTGGTGTTCAACATCGCCCAGCTCAGCCACCGCCAGCGCATCACCCCCGAACGCCTGCTCGGCCGGGTCAACGCCAGCATGCGCTTCCTCATGTGGGGCGCGATGCCCCTGGGCGGGCTCGCCGGCGGCGCGCTGGGGGAGTGGCTCGGCGGGTACGCGGCCTTCGCCGCGGGCATCGCCGGGGTCGCCCTGTCGTATCTCGCCGTCGTCCTGGCTCCGGGGATCACCCGCGCGGCCGCTCGGTGACGGCCTCAGGCTCAGGGCGACTCGGGCCACAGCCGGGCGACCACGGCGGCCGTGTGCGGCCCCAGCCCGAGCGCGACGGCCGCGCGCAGGTCGTCGGGCGTGTCCACGTCGCGCCTGACCGAGTCGATGCCCGGCACGGACAGTTCCTTCGCCCCACCGGCCAGGTGCTTGGCCCGCGACTCCCCGCCGAACCGCGGCGAGAAGACCACACCGGGACGTACCCCGTAGAAGGTCGTGCCGACGTCGAGCGCGTCCGGCACGAAGGACTGGTCGAACTCGGCCGCCGCCGCCAGCGCCACCTCCAGCTCGGCCGGCCGCAGGGCGGGCAGGTCCGCCTGGAGCGCGCCCACCGCGTCGGCGGACGCCACGCGTGCGGCGTGGGCGGCGCCCGTACGCAGCGCGGTGTTCAGGCCCCGGTCGGGGTCGGGCACCACGTCGGCGCCCAGCGCCGCCAGCGGTCCTGCGGCGGCCGGGTCGGCCGTCACCACGATCACCCGTGCCACCGGCGGGCAGGCGAGCGCCGCCGCGACGGTGTCACTGGCCACGGCCACGGCGAACTCGGTGCGATGCTGGCCCGTCGCCGCCGCCAGCCGAGTCTTCGCCACGACCAGCGTCTTCACCGGGATCACCAGCGACCATCGGATGTTCATAGGGTGGAACCGTTTCTCATAGTCGCTACGAAATCTTAGGCTCTGCCACGATCTCTTCGTGGCTCTGTTGGTTCAACAAACTGACCACGCTGTCTGCGCGGGTGTTGCGGCGATTACGCTAACGCGGGATCGGCCGAGGGGCTGATGGACACGCCTGTGGGAGGCCGCCCCGCCACGGTCCCGCCCGCCCGATTTGCCGGAAATACTTAGGTGGGCACACAGGTTCGCAGCGCTTGAGCATCGCGCCCCCCGCGGCCAACCGGGAGACTTGGGGCGCAGACCGGAGGAGGAAACCATGAGCCGCCCCACGCGACCATCGCGTTTCTGGGAAACCCTGGCAGTGATCATCGTGAAACCGCTGTCCCGGCTCCTGGTCAAGCGGGATTGGCGGCACGGCGAGCGCATCCCCCGCACCGGTGGCGTGATCATCGCGACGAACCACCTCTCCTGGACGGACCCGGTCCTGCTGTCCCACTTCCTCTACAACAACGGGCGCTGGCCGGTCATCCTCGCCAAGTCGGCCTTGTTCAAAGTGCCCTTCCTGGGCAAGGCGGTGACGGGCCTGCTGGCCATCCCGGTCGATCGCGGCAGCAGCGAGGCCGCCAGGTCACTGCGCGCCTCGGCCCAGCGGCTCGACGACGGGTGCGCGATCCTGTTCTACCCCGAGGGCACCTGCACCCGTGATCCCAACCTGTGGCCCATGGTGGGCAAGACGGGCGCGGCCCGGCTGGCGCTGGAGAGCGGCGCCCCGGTCATCCCGGTGGCCCATTGGGGGGCGCAGGAGCTGCTGCCGTACGGGGAGAAGAAGCCGAGGTTGTTCCCGCGCAAGACGTTCCGCGTGACGGTGGGCCCGCCGGTGGATCTGTCGAAGTACGCGGGCCAGTCGCTGGAGGCCGCCGTGCTGCGCGAGGCGACGGCCGACATCATGGCGGCGATCACCGAGCAGCTGGCCGAGCTGCGTGGCGAGAAGGGCCCCGAGACGCCGTATGATCCGGCTGGGCGGTGATGGCATGACAAAGGTGGCCGTGTTCGGCACGGGCTCGTGGGGGACCACTTTCGCCATGATCCTGGCGGAGGCGGGCAACGAGGTCACGCTGTGGGGCCGCAGGCGGGAGCTGACCGAGGCGATCGACCGTACCCACACGAATCCGGACTACCTGCCCGGCATCCCCCTCCCCGAGTCGCTGCGGGCCACCACCGACCCGGCGCGGGCGCTGGACGGGGCGGAGTTCGTGGTGCTGGCCGTGCCGTCACAGCAGCTCCGGCCCAACCTGGCCCGCTGGCGCGAGCACCTCCCTCCGGGCGCGGTCCTGGTCAGCCTGATGAAGGGCATCGAGCTCGGCACGACCAAGCGCATGAGCGAGGTGATCCGCGAGGTCGCCGAGGTGCCGGAGGAGCGGGTCGCGGTGATCTCGGGTCCCAACCTCGCTCTGGAGATCGCCCAGCGCCAGCCCGCCGCGACGGTCGCCGCCTGCACGGACCTGTCCGTGGCCGAACGGCTGCAGGCGATCTGCCACCTGCCGCCGTGGTTTCGCCCCTACACCAACCCCGACGTGGTCGGCGTCGAGCTCGGCGGCGCGGTGAAGAACGTCATCGCGCTGGCCGTGGGTGTCTCCGCGGGCATGGGCATGGGCGACAACGTCAGCGCCATGCTCATCACCAGAGGGCTGGCCGAGATCTCCCGCCTGGGCGCCGCGCTGGGGGCCGACCCGCACACGTTCTCGGGGCTCGCCGGGATGGGTGACCTGGTCGCCACCTGCACTTCTCCGCTGTCGCGCAACCGCACGTTCGGCGAAAACCTGGGCCGGGGCATGACGCTGGCGGAGGTGATCGCCGCCACCAAGCAGACCGCCGAGGGCGTCAAGTCGTGCGAGTCGGTGCTGGCGCTGGCCAGGAAACACGACGTGGAGATGCCGATCACCGAGGTCGTCGTCGGCGTCGTGCACGACGGCATGTCCCCTGCAGAGGCGGGGATGCTGCTCATGTCGCGATCGCCCAAGCCGGAGCGATATGGCCTCTGATCTGTGCTCGCGGCGTGCTTGGCTCGCTGTCCTGCGGACACCCCGGTAGATTCGGACACCATGAGCAAGCCACGCGTCGCCGTCGTTTTCGGAGGTCGCAATTCCGAGCATGCCGTGTCCCTGATGGGCGCGGGCAGCGTGCTGGATGTGATCGACAGGAGCAAATATGAGGTGATCCCGATCGGGATCGCCCAGGACGGCAGGTGGGTGCTGGCCGCCTCCGACCAGCGCTTCGCCATCGAGGGCGGCGAGCTGCCGGTCGTCGACAGCTCGGGCGCGGCGCTGGCGCTGCCGTCCGGCGGCCCCTCGCTGGTGGCGTACGACCCGGGCAGCATCCCCGTGGAGCTCGGCTCGGTCGACGTGGTGTTCCCCGTGATGCACGGGCCGTTCGCCGAGGACGGGACGATCCAGGGGCTGCTGGAGATGGCCGGGGTGCGATACGTCGGCTCCGGCGTGCTGGCCAGCGCGGTCGGCATGGACAAGGCCCACATGAAGACCGTGATGGCCGCGGCAGGGCTGCCGACCGGCCCTTACGTGGTCGTGCGTGACCGCGACTGGCGGACCAACCGCGAGCTCGTGCTGAAAGAGGCGGAGGAGCTCGGCTGGCCGGTGTTCGTCAAGCCCGCCAGGGCCGGCTCCTCGCAGGGCATCTCCAAGGCGCACGACCGGGAGCAGCTGGCGGAGGCCGTCGAGTTCGCCAGGCAGCACGACCCCAAGGTACTCATCGAGGCCGCGATCGAGGGGCGTGAGATCGAGTGCGCGGTGCTGGAGTCGTTCGGTGACGAGCCCGCGGCCGCGTCGCTGCCCGGCGAGGTGAAGGTCGAGGGCGGGCAGGAGTTCTTCGACTTCGAGGCGAAATATTACCCCGACCAGATGTCGCTGACCGTGCCCGCCGACCTCCCGGCGGAGACGGCCGAGGAGCTGCGGGCCATGGCCGTGCGGGCGTTCGAGGCGCTCGACTGTGAAGGGCTCGCCCGGGTGGACTTCTTCTACACGCCTGACGGCAAGCTGGTCTTCAACGAGATCAACACGATGCCGGGATTCACGTCGCTGTCGGTGGCGCCTCAGCTCTGGGCCGCGACGGGGATGCCCTACCCGGCGCTGGTGGATCGGCTCATCCAGCTCGCGCTGTCCCGGTCAGCGGGTCTGCGGTGAGATCTGGCCGACCGGCTTCGACAGGTCAGCGAGCACCTCGGCCGCGGTGTGCTCGCCGCCGACCGTGACCTCCACATACGCGGAGTCGGTCACGGCGGTGAACAACGCGGGCTTTTCCGGATCGGGGAACCAGCCGACGCCGTCGATCTCCTGCAGCTGGTCGGTGGGCGCCATCCTGGCCGGCCGGGGCACGCCGCAACGCAACGCGATGACGCCGTCGCCCCAGACGGCCACGTACGGCGACTCCGGCGTGGACGTGCTGCGCGGCGCCCCATCGAGCGTCTGGGGCAGGAGGGTCGCCAGCTTGTCGCAGGCGGCTGCCGCCTGGCCCTGCGGCGCGGGCGGCTCAACCTGTACGGTGCCGCCGCAACCGGCGAGTGCTAGGAGAACGAGCAGGACGGCGGCGGCACGCATGCGACGACTACTACCCTCAGATGTGAACGATCGGACACGTAAGAGTACGCGTGATCCCGTCCACCGCCTGAATCTGCGCCACGACGAGTTTGCCCAGTTCGTCGACGTTGCGGGCCTCCGCGCGGACGATCACGTCGTAGGGACCCGTCACGTCTTCAGCCTGAGTGACCCCGGGAATCCCGGAAATCTCATGAGCGACCGCAGCGGCCTTGCCGACCTCGGTCTGAATAAGGATGTAGGCCTGCACCATTACGTCCTCCCAGGCGATTGGATCACGCCGAAGGGCCACCGTACCCTGTGTGCGTCAGGAGGTGCGTCATCACAGTCGGAGATCTCGGCGAATTCGGAGCGATAAATCGTATTACCGGACGTCTGCCCCAGGGCGCGGCAGTGATGCTGGGCCCGGGTGATGACGCCGCGGTGATCGGTGCGCCTGACGGGCGCGTGGCGGTGTCCACGGATCTGCTGATCGAGGGTAGGCACTTTCGCCGGGACTGGTCCAGTGGTTATGACGTGGGTCGCAAGGCCGCCGCGCAGAACCTCGCGGACGTGGCCGCCATGGGGGCGACGCCCACGTGCATCGTGGTCGGGCTCGGGATGCCGGCGGACCTGCCGGTGGCGTGGCTGGACGCGCTGACCGATGGGATCCGCGATGAGTGCGCCGTGGTCGGCGCGAGCGTGGCCGGCGGCGACATCACCCGCTGTGACCTGGTGGTCCTCGGGGTGACCGCGCTGGGGGACCTGGGTGGGCGGCCGCCCATCACCCGTGCCGGTGCGGCACCGGGGCAGATTGTGGCGGTCTCGGGACGGCTAGGGTACGCCGCCGCCGGGTGGGCGCTGCTCGACGCAGGTGCGCCGGTGGACTCCGCCGCGCTCCAGGAGGTCGTGGCCGCGCATCGGCGGCCGTGTCCCCCGTACGCGGAGGGTCCGCGGGCGGCGGAGCTGGGCGCGACCGCGATGCTCGACGTCAGCGACGGGCTGCTGCAGGACCTCGGCCACGTCGCCAAGGCCAGCGGGGTGCGGGTGGAGCTGGATCCGCAGGCGTTCGCCATCGGGGAGCCGGTGGCCGCGGCGGCCAAGGAACTCGGGGTCGATCCGCTGGAGTGGGTGCTCACGGGGGGCGAGGATCACGCGCTTGCGGCCGTGTTCCCCCAAGGGGTACGGCTGCCGGCGTCGTGGCATGTCGTGGGCCGGGTGGTCGAGGGTGACGGCGTCCTGGTCAATGGGCGTGAGATAGGACACGGCGGGTGGGATCACTTTCGGTAACGATCTGTCCCGATTTGAGTGATAATTGCCCGATTTGTGGTATGACTAGTGGGATTGCTGTGACAACGGCGTATCAAAGGTGTTATGAAGATTGGCGGCCACTGTAACCGGCAGAAAGGGCAGCCATGGGCCGCCACGGCACAGGTGGATCCGACGACGGGGATGAATGGGGGAGCGGCAGCGCATTCTGGGGTCCTGACGAGCAGGACGAGCCGCCTGGTTGGCCGTCGCTGCCGGACCGGCCCGAGGTGACGGGGCAGTGGGCCCCGATGCCGCGGAGAGAAGGCGAGCCGCCGACGCGCGGGGCGCAGCCTGAGCCGTTCGAGACCACCGGCGCCTTCGCGCAGCCGCCGAGCCCGTATGACGAGCAGGCCGGGCCTTTCGAGACGACGGGCGCGTTCACCCGCCCGCCGGAGTGGGACTCGCCTCCCGACCGCCGCGGCCCAGGCGCCCCGAACGAGTCGAGCTTCCCGGGTGGTCCCAGCCCTTCAAACGTTCCAGGCCCTTTCCCCAGTCCAGGGCTGGCAGGCTCTTTCGGCACTCCAGGGCCGGCAGGGTCTTTCGGCACTCCAGGGCCGGCAGGGTCTTTCGGCACTCCAGGGCCGGCGGGCGGCGCCGGTGGCGCGGGGCCGGTCGGCGGTTTCAACGCCCCCCACGGCCCTGACGTCTTCGACGGTCCCGCTACCGGAGCCTTCGACCGCCCGGGCGCCGTCGATCGCCCCGGCGGGCCCCACGGGCCCAGGCCAGGCGATGGCCCTGGCGGCTTCGGCGCGCCGGGCCCCGGACGTCCAGGGGCCTTCGACGGCCCGGCGGATCGACCGGGCGCTTTCAACACGCCCGGGGGCGGGACCGGCCCCTTCGGCGGCCAGGGACCCTTCGGCAGCCCAGGTCCCTTCGACGGCCCGGACCGCCGCAACGATTTCTTCGACGGCCCACGTGGCCATAGTGGTCACAATGGCCCCTTTGACGGCAGGGACGGTGGCAACAACGGTCCCTTCGGCGGCAGCGATGGTGGCATCGGTCCTTTCGGCGGGCCGGATAGCGGCGACCGTCCCTTCGGCGGGCCGGATGGTGGCAACGGTCCCTTCGGCGGGCCGGATGGTGGCGACGGCGTGTTCGATGGACCTGACGGCCGCAATGGCGCCTTTGGCGGGCCCGCGGATCGTACGGCCAGGTTCGATCAGACTCCGGGCTTCGGGGCCGTGGTCGGCGATCCGCCCGAGCCGGGCGACATCAAGGTGGCCGGCGAGCCGACGGCCGTGCAGGCCCCGGCCTGGGCGGAGACCGAGACCGGGTTCCTGGGCTCCGGCTGGTCGGCTGACTCCGGCCCGTACGAGCCGGACGAGCACAAGGGCCGCCGCGGCCGCCGCAAGGGCGGTCGTGGTGGTGGCCGTGGCGACGACGAGGTGCTCGCCCCCGCCTCCGGACCCGGCAAGGGCCGGGTGGCGCTGCTGTCGGTGGCGGCCGTGGCCGTCGTGCTCGGCGGCACCGTGGCCGGCGTCAAGCTCATGAGCTCCTCCGGCGCCCCCGCCAAGTGCGAGGGCGCCACATGTGCGGCCGCACAGACCACGAGCGGCCAACCGGGCCCCGCGGTCTCCGACCCCGCCCCGGAGGAGACCGAGACCGAGCCCGAGGAGGAGCCGGTCGAGGAGGAGACCGCGCCCTCCGAGACCCCGACGCCGACGGCCTCGTACGCCCCCCGCACGCCGCGGCGCACCACCTCGGCCAAGCCGACGCCGACCAAGACCAGGGTGAAGAAAACCACCACACCCACGCCCACGCCGACACAGTCGTCGGAGGCGCCCGCTGAGGGCGGCGTGACCGTTTCGCCTAGTGAGGACCCGTCGGCGCTGGACGAGGGCGGCACGGCGACCGTCAGCGCCACGCCGCAGCCCACTGCCGATGCGGGGACGCTCAACTCCGGCGGAAGCGCAGGCGCGCTGAACGTCAAGCAGACGATCAGCCAGCGCCTGACCACCTACAGAGCCGACATGACGCTCTCGAACACCTCACAGGAGAAGCTGGACAACCCCACGGTCTCCGTGCCCGTCGAGGGCCAGGTGCTGAGCGTGAGCGGCGCCGAGTGGACGCAGGACGGCGACCTGCTGATCCTGGACCTGTCGGGGTCGCTGGCGGTGGGTGACTCGGCCAAGGTCTCGTTCACCGCCACAGGGCGCGGCCAGGAGGCCCAGGCCTGCGGCATGGTGGGCGGGGAGTGCGCGGTCAGCTGAATGGTTGGATGGGGGACATGACCCCTCCACGCGTGCTGACCGTCGCCGGCTCCGACTCAGGGGGCGGCGCGGGCATCCAGGCCGATCTGAAGACCATGCTGGCCATGGGCGTCCACGGCATGAGCGTCATCGCGGCCGTGACCGCGCAGAACTCGCTCGGTGTCCAGGGCTACTGGGAGCTGCCGCCCGAAGCCGTGCGGGCGCAGCTCGACTCGGTGCTCGGCGACATCGGCGCCCAGGCGGTCAAGACCGGCATGCTGGCCTCTCCGGCGCTGGTCGAGCTCGTGGCGGACGTGCTGGGCGGCTATGCCGCGCCGGTGGTGGTCGATCCCGTCGGGGTGTCGAAGCACGGCGACCCCCTGCTGGCGCCCGAGGCCGTCGAGACGGTGCGGACCCGGCTGCTGCCTGTGGCCACCGTGGCCACGCCGAACCTGTGGGAGGTGGAGCAGCTCACCTCGGTCAAGGTCGAGGACGAGGACGGGCTCCGGCGGGCGGCGGACGCCGTACTGGAGCTAGGGCCCACGTGGGCGCTGATCAAGGGCGGCCACCTGCCCGGCGCGCCCGTGGACCTGCTCACGGACGGCACGAGCGAATACCGCTTCGCCGCCGAGCGCCTCGACAACCGCCACACCCATGGCACGGGCTGCACGCTGGCCTCGGCCATCGCCTCCCGGCTCGCGCTGGGCGACGACGTGCCCGCGGCGGTGGGGAAGGCGAAGGAGTATGTGACCGGTGCGATCGCCCACGGATTCCCCCTGGGCGCCGGCATCGGCCCGGTGGACCACGCCTGGCACTGGCGCTGACCCGCATGGGGCGCCCCCGGGTGAGGGCGCCTCTGGGCTGAGCATGACCGGGCTGTGGGCGTCCGGGCTGAGGACGAAAACGCGCAAGCCCGCAACTCCCTCAGGAGCGACGGGCTTGCGCGAAAGTGTGGACTAGCGGGTGACCTTGCCCGCCTTGATGCACGAGGTGCACACGTTCAGCTTCTTCGGCGTGCCGCCGATGACCGCGCGAACCGTCTGGATGTTGGGGTTCCAACGACGACGGGTGCGGCGGTGCGAGTGGGACACGTTGTTGCCGAAGGTCGGGCCCTTGCGGCAGACATCGCAGACGGAAGCCACGGTATCGCTCCTTAAAACAGTCGATATAGCCCTGTCCGCTGATGCTTTCCGGGCGGAGGGCATGCCGGGACAACCGGCTAGCCAGACGAGAATATCCGATCCATACCGTTGGGCGCGAACCGGAGCGCTGGACCGAGTGCTGACGCACGCTCCACTTGGTCCCTGCGCAGAGATATTCTCCTCCAACAACAGTAGCGCATTCTGGCCGGCCGGCCAGCCGGGATGCGGTCGGCCGGGGACATAGTCGGAGGACGCAGATGAAGATCCTCGACCCGCCCGCGGTGCGCCGCTGGGCCCGCCTGGCGGCCGACGCCCTGGGCCGGGCCAGGACGGAGATCGACGCCCTCAACGTGTTCCCGGTCGCCGACGGCGACACCGGCACCAACCTGCACCTGACTCTGTTGTCCGCGGCCGAGGCCGTCGAGTCGCTGCCCGATGACGTGGACGCGGCAGTGGTGTGGCAGACGCTCTCGTACGGCGCCTTGGTCGGGGCCCGGGGCAACTCCGGCGTGATCGTCAGCCAGGCGCTGCGCGGTCTCGCCGAGGTGCTGAAGGACGGCCACGACCTGCGAGCCGGGCTGCTCAGGGCCTCCGTGCTGGCCAGGGAGGCGGTGGCCAGGCCGGTCGAGGGCACGGTGCTGAGCGTGCTGGAGTCCGCCGCGCGGGCCGTACAGGATGTGGACGGGGACCTGCACGAGGTGGCGCGGCAGGCGGCGGGCGAGGCGCGGGCGGCGCTCGGACGTACTCCGGATCAGCTCGACGTGCTGGCCCGCAGCGGTGTCGTGGACGCGGGCGGCGCAGGCGCGGCGATCGTGCTGGAGACCCTGGCCGCAGTGATCACCGACTCGTACGCCGACCACTACGACGTGCCCCCGCCCACCACGCGGGTGGCGCCGATGACCGAGGTCGGGGCGGGCTATGAGGTGATGTACCTGCTGGACGCCGACGACAGGGCGGTGGCCCGGCTGCGCGAAGAACTCGACGCCATGGGCGACTCGCTCGTCGTGATAGGCGGCGAAGGGCTGTGGAACGTGCACGTCCACGTGGCCGAGGCGGGTCCCGCCGTCGAGGCCGGGCTGCGGGCGGGACGGCCGCACCGGATCAAGATCACATACCTGGCCGAGCGCACTCATCGCGGCAGCGCCGGCAGGGGTGTGGTGGCGGTGGCCGCCGGAGACGGGATCGCGGCGTTGTTCGAGGAGTGCGGGGCCGTCGTGGTACGCCGCGCGCCCGGCGCCCGGCCCGCGCTCCCCGCCCTGCTGGCCGCCATCAGGCAGGCCGGCAGCGAGGTCGCGGTCCTGCCGAACGACGACGGCGTCGGCTCCGTCGCCGCCGCGGCGGCCGAGATCGCCCGCGAGGACGGCGTCACCGTCAGCGTGCTGCCCACCAAGGCGACCGTGCAGGGGCTGGCCGCGCTGGCCGTGCACGATCCGCTGCGCCGCTTCGACGACGACGTGGTGGCGATGACCGACGCGGCGAGCCAGACCAGGTACGGGCACGTGACGGTGGCCGACAGGGAGGCCTTCACGAGCGCCGGGGTGTGCCGTCCCGGCGACGTGCTGGGCATGATCGAGGGCGACGTGGCGCTGATCGGCGGCACGCTGGAGCGGGTGGCCACGATGATCGTGGACAGGATGGTGGCCGGCGGTGGCGAGCTGGTGACGCTGGTGACGGGTGCCGAGGTGCCCGCGGGCCTGGCCGCCGGCGTCGAGGAGCACCTGCGACGTACCCGACCGGACGTGGACTTAGTGGTCTACGACGGCGAGCAGGGCGGCTACCCGCTGTTGATCGGTGTGGAGTAAACCGCGTGAACGGGATTCCTGTCGGCCGCAGGCGGTAGAACTTAATGCCGTGAGCCGTTTCGACGAGCCTCTGACGAAGGCGCTCGACCCGAAGACCGCCAAGCTGCTGCACAGCGTGCTCGGCCTGGAGACGGTCGGTGACCTGCTGCGCCACTATCCGCGCCGCTACGCCGAGCGCGGCGAGCTGACCGCGCTGGACGCGCTCGCGGTGGACGAGCACGTGACCGTGGTCGGCGAGGTGACCAGGCTCATGCGCAAGCCCATGCGCAACCGCGGCGGCACCTGGCTGGAGGTCGAGGTCGTCGACGGCGACGGCAACAAGATCTACCTGGCGTTCTTCGGCAAGGGCTCTCATGTGGCCGAGTCACGGCTGAAGCCGGGGCGGCGCGGCATGTTCGCGGGCAAGGTGGGGCTGTTCGGGGCGCGGGGCAGGCCCCGCTGGCAGCTCGCGCACCCGGAGTTCGAGCTGTTCGAGGAGAGCGAGGAGAGCGCGGAGGAGTTCGCGGCGGCGCCGGTGCCGATCTACCCGGCCGGCAAGGACCTGACGCCGTGGGCGATCAGGCGCGCGATCGGCATCGTGCTCGACACGCTCGGCCCGCTGGACGACCCGCTGCCCGCCGAGCTGCGGGTGCGCCAAAGCCTGCAGCCGCTGGCCGACGCGCTGGTGGCCATCCACCGGCCGAAAGACTTCGCCGAGGTGGGGCGGGCACGCAAACGGCTGAAGTTCGACGAGGCGTTCGTCTTGCAGGCCGTGCTGCTGCAACGCCGCCAGGCGGCCACCGCGTGGCCCGCCAAGCCGCGGCCCAGGCGGGGCGACGGGCTGCTGGCGGCGTTCGACGAGCGGCTGCCGTTCTCGCTGACGGAGGGGCAGGCGCAGGTGGGCGAGGAGATCGCCGACGACCTCGCGCGCGACCACCCGATGCACCGGCTGCTGCAGGGCGAGGTCGGCGCGGGCAAGACGGTGGTGGCGCTGCGCGCGATGTTGCAGGTGGTCGACGCGGGCGGGCAGGCCGCGCTCCTGGCCCCCACGGAGGTGCTCGCCCAGCAGCACCACCGCTCGATCAGGACCATGCTGGGCGACCTGGCGCAGGGCGGCATGTTCGGCGGCACGGCGGTCACGCTGCTGACCGGCTCCATGGGCGCGGCCGCCCGGCGCTCCGCCCTGCTCGACGCCGCCTCGGGCACCGCCGGGATCGTCGTCGGCACGCACGCGCTGCTGCAGGAGCACGTGCAGTTCGCCGACCTTGGGCTGGTCGTGGTCGACGAGCAGCACCGCTTCGGGGTCGAGCAGCGCGACGCGTTGCGCGAGAAGGCGGGGGACGGCCGCCCGCATGTCCTGGTCATGACCGCCACCCCGATCCCCCGCACGGTCGCCATGACCGTCTTCGGCGACCTGGAGGTCTCGACGCTGTCCCAGCTCCCGTCGGGCCGCGCCCCCATCACCACGCACGTCGTGCCGGCCGCGGAGAAGCCGCACTACCTGGAGCGCACCTGGGAGCGGGTCCGTGAAGAGGTGGCGCTGGGGCGGCAGGCCTACATCGTGTGCCCGCGCATCGGCGACCTGGAGGGCGACGAGGGCGACATGGGAGTCGTCGCGTCAGGAGGCGCTTCGGGGGAGGACGAGCGCCGCCCGCCGCTGGCCGTCCTGGACGTGGCCGAGCTGCTCACCCAGGGCCCTTTCCACGACCTGCGCGTCGGCACCCTGCACGGCAAGCTGCCGCCGGAGGAGAAGGACGCGATCATGCGCTCCTTCACCCGCGGCGAGCTCGATGTCCTGGTCGCCACGACGGTCATCGAGGTGGGCGTCGACGTGCCCAACTCCTCCGTCATGATCATCATGGACGCCGACCGCTTCGGCGTCTCCCAGCTCCACCAGCTGCGCGGCCGAGTGGGCCGCGGCGGCCTGCCCGGCCTGTGCCTCCTGGTCTCCGACTTCCCCGAGGGCACCCCGGCCCGCCTCCGCCTGGACGCGGTGGCCGCCACCCTGGACGGCTTCGAGTTGTCCCGAGTGGACCTGGAACAACGACGTGAGGGCGACGTCCTGGGCGCGGCTCAGTCGGGCAAGCGCTCGTCACTGAAGCTGTTGCAGCTCCTGCGCGACGAGGACGTCATCGCCACGGCCCGCGAGGAGGCCGCCGCCCTTCTGGCCACGGACCCGGACCTGACGACCCACGAGGGGCTGAGGGCGGAGATCGACCGGCTGCTGGAGGACGAACGAGCGGAGTACCTGGAGAAGACCTGACCCTCGTGCACGGCGCAGGATTGGGCGGCGGCGAGGGCAGGACCGGGCGCGTGGGGCCCGGGGGACGGGCCCAGCGGGGGCGCGGGTCTTTGGGCGCCGTCGCGGCGAGGAAGGGTGCGGCGGGGTCCGGCGCAGCGTGTACGGCGCTGTGATGGGAACCACGGAGCCCGGTCAAGATGGGCTCGCGTAACGGCGGGCCACCGGTGAAGGGATCAGAGGCCGTTTCCTGGAGGGCCATCAGCCGAAGTAAGGCGAGTGGCGAACCACGACACCGCGTAAAAGAAGAAAGAAAAAGCGCCCCAGCCGCGGGGACGGCCTCCCCCCGAATGCCGTCCCCGGCTGGGCCCACCCTCGGGTCAGGTGCCGAGGGAACCGGCGTGCGGAAGGGCTCACGATCACGCCGGTCGACCTTCATGTGGGTCACCTTGAAGGCCGCAGACTCATCATGCGGGCCCGCCGCACCAATGTGAATCACCCTTGCGCACTTGAGGCAGACACTTGTCCACTCTTGACCTGCGTGAACATGCGAAAGAATGGGGCACATGACTCGGATCATCGCGGGGAGCGCGGGTGGGCGGCGGTTGACCGTCCCGCCGGGGCGCGGGACGAGACCGACCAGCGACAGGGCGCGAGAAGGGATCTTTTTGACGCTCGATTCACTGTACGGACTCCACGACGCCCGGGTCATGGACCTCTACGCCGGCTCGGGCGCGATCGGCCTGGAGGCGCTGTCACGCGGAGCCGCTAAGGCCGTGATGGTCGAGTCCGACCCCAGGGCCATAAGGACGATCAAGGCAAACGTCCAGTCCCTGGGCCTCGATGGCGCCCACGTGGTGGCCGACAAGGTGGTGCGGGTTCTGGCCAAGACTCCGGACGCCCCGTACGACATCGTCTTCGCCGACCCGCCCTACGCCGTCTCCGACGCCGAGGTGCTCGCGGTCCTGGAGCTGTTGCGTGACAACGGCTGGCTGGTCGAGGAGGGGTTGGTGGCGTTCGAGAGGGAAAGCAGGGGAAAGGTCCTGGTGTGGCCCGAAGGGTACGTTGAGGAGAGGGTCCGTCGCTATGGCGAAGCGTCTGTTTGGTACGGTCGCGCCGCCGGGAACCCGTAGACCTGGGAGGCGTCTTGCGCCGCGTAGTCTGCCCGGGGTCGTTCGACCCCATCACCAATGGCCACCTCGACATCATCGGCCGTTCGGCCCGCCTGTATGACGAGGTGACCGTGGCCGTGCTCATCAACGTCGAGAAGAGCAGCCTGTTCACGGTCGATGAACGCATCGAGATCCTGCAGACCGTGACCAAGGAATTCGACAACGTCAAGGTTCGGAAGTTCCACGGTCTGCTGGTGGACTTCTGCAAGCAGAACGGCATCCCCGCCATCGTCAAGGGCATCAGGGTGGTCAGCGACTTCGACTACGAGCTGCAGATGGCCCAGCTCAACTACCGTCTGTCAGGGGTGGAGACGCTGTTCATGCCCACGAACCCCGAATACTCGTTCCTGTCCTCCAGCCGGGTGAAGGAGATCGCCCGGTATGGCGGGGACGTCTCGGGCCTGGTCCCGGATCTCGTTCACAAGCTGCTCATCGAGCGGCTCAGGGGCTGACTTCGACCTGCTATCCTTTCATTTCGGCCTTGTACGACGGCGATTCTTTTCGCCACGCCTAGCGAGAGCAGGATGACTCAGCACCTCGACCCCCGCTCCCCGTGGGTGATCTCCACTCATGACCTGGGAAAGCGGCCGGGCACGATGCGGCAGATGACTCTGACCCTCCCGGCACCGGCGGATCTCGGCGTCGACATGATCGGTGTCCCCAAGGACGCCGAAGTCGAGCTGGATCTCCGGCTCGAAGCAGTGATGGAAGGCGTGCTCGTGTCCGGCACGGCGCAGGCCCCGCTCGCCGGGGAGTGCGCGCGCTGCCTGGATCCGGTCTCCTCGGACATCGAGGTGGACCTGCAGGAGCTGTTCTTCTACTCCGACGAGGACGCCTCGGAGGAGGACTCGCTGCTCGACGGTGAGCTGCTCGACCTCGAGCCGACGTTCCGCGACGCGGTGGTGCTCGCACTGCCGCTGAGCCCGGTGTGCCGCGAGGACTGCGAGGGGCTCTGCGTGGAGTGTGGGATCAAGCTGGCCGAGGCCGGCGACGATCACCGGCACGAGAAGATCGACGCCCGCTGGGCGTCGTTGCAAGGTCTGGTTACCGACAAAGATAACGATCAGGAGAAGTGACGTGGCCGTCCCGAAGCGAAAGATGTCGCGGAGCAACACCCGCGCCCGTCGCTCCCAGTGGAAGACGACTGCCGTCGCCCTGGTGAGCTGCCCGCAGTGCCGTTCGCCGAAGCAGCCGCACATCGCGTGCCCCACCTGCGGCACCTACAACCGTCGTCAGGTCATCGAGCCGTCTGCCTGATCCGCAACAGTTGACGTGATGCCGACCGGGTGCCATTGTGCCTCGGTCGGCGTTACCGTCTCAGATGCGTACGGCGGCGGCTCGCCCGCGGCCGTGGTGGACGCCGGGGCTACGCGTTACCCCGACGCCCACCACGTTTTCGGGCATCTTCCGCAGTCGTCGCGCCATGTGAAGATGTCCGAGGAGGAAGCACGTGGGCGCAGGTCCTAAGCCGGTGGCCGTGGAGGTCGCCAGAGACGAGCTGGAGCGGGTTCTGTCGGTCGCTCTCGACCACGACATTCTCGAGCGGGCGCTGACGCACCGCTCCTACGCGTACGAGAACGGCGGTCTGCCCACCAACGAGCGCCTGGAGTTCCTGGGCGACTCGGTGCTGGGCCTGGTCGTCACCGACACCCTCTACCGCAACCATCCCGACCTGCCCGAGGGCCAGCTGGCGAAGCTGCGGGCGGCGGTGGTCAACATGCGCGCTCTCGCGGATGTGGCCCGCAACCTGGGCCTGGGCAAGTTCCTCCGGCTCGGCAGGGGCGAGGAGGGCACGGGCGGCCGCGACAAGTCGTCGATCCTGGCCGACACGCTGGAGGCCCTGATCGGCGCGATCTACGTCGACAAGGGGCTGGCCGAGGCGTTCCGGGTCGTGCACGTGCTGTTCGATCCGCTGATCGTGCGCTCGGCCTCGCTCGGCGCCGGGCTCGACTGGAAGACCTCGCTGCAGGAGCTGACCGCCTCCGAGGCGCTCGGCGTGCCCGAATACCACGTCGAGGAGAGCGGCCCCGATCACGCCAAGTCGTTCACGGCCATGGTGCGGGTCGGCGGCGAGTCCTACGGCTCGGGCACCGGGCGTAGCAAGAAGGAGGCCGAGCAGCAGGCGGCCGAGGCGGCGTGGACCCGGATCAGGGCCCGGCGCGAGCAGCGGGAGAGCCAGCCGGCCGGCTGAGCCGATCAGCCGTCACACGGCCCGGCGGCGGGTGCGCGACGTCCCTCAGGACCCTCGAGGGTCCTGATCGGTTCGGGGCATCAGAGAGGCGAGGTGCGGGTTGCCGGAGTTGCCGGAGGTCGAGGTCGTCAGGCGCGGTCTCGCGCAGTGGGTCGCCGGCCGCGAGATCGCGGCGGCGGAGGTGTTCCACCCTCGCGCCATCAGGCGTCACGTGCCCGGGGCCGATGAGTTCGCCGCGCGGCTCAAGGGCCGCGCGGCGGTGTCCGCCGAGCGCCGAGGCAAATACCTGTGGTTGCCGCTGTCCGGGGAGGAGGAGGCCCTCATGGCCCACCTGGGGATGAGCGGCCAGCTGCTCGTCGTGGACCAGGACGCGCCGCCGGAGAAGCACCTGAGGGTACGCCTCCGCTTCGAGGACGGCGGCCCTGACCTGCGTTTCGTCGACCAGCGGACGTTCGGCCACGTCATGATCACCTCCCTGGTGGGCGGCGTGCCCGAGCCGATCTCGCACATCGCCCCCGACCCGTTCGAGCCGGCGTTCGACGAGGCCGAGTTCACCCGCAGGCTCAGGGCCAAGCACACCGAGATCAAACGGGCGCTGCTCGACCAGTCGCTGATCAGCGGCGTCGGCAACATCTACGCCGACGAGGCACTGTGGATCGCCAAGCTGCACTGGGCCCGCCCCACGCACACGCTCACCCGCCCCAAGATCCACGAGCTGCTCGCCGCCGTCCGCACGGTCATGGCCGCCGCCCTGCACCAGGGCGGCACGTCGTTCGACAGCCTGTACGTCAACGTCAACGGCGAGAGCGGCTACTTCGACCGCTCCTTGGAGGTCTACGGCCGCCGCGACCTGCCGTGCTCCCGCTGCGGCACCCCGATCAGGCGGGAGGCGTTCATGAACCGGTCGTCCTACTCCTGCCCCACCTGCCAGCGACGGCCGCGGCCAGCACGCTGAGCGCGGCTGCCACTCCCATCACCGCGGAGATCGACACACCGTCCACGATCCGGCCGCCGGCGAACGAGCCGAGCGCGATGGAGGCGTTGAAAGCGGCGACGAACAGCGCCGTGCCCAGCTCGCCGCCGCCCTCCCGCATGATCCACAGCTGCAGGGTGACGCCCACGCCGCCGTAGCCGAGCCCCCACACCACGAGCGCGGGCAGCGGCAGGCCGATCAGCGGCAGCGCCGCCGTGGCCAGGGCCATGAGGGCGGCCAGCGTGATCAGGACCGGCTGGGGGTTCCTGGCCGCCCGGGCACCGGCGGCGAAGTTGCCGAGCACGCCCGCGGCCCCGTACACCAGCAACGCCGTGCTCACGAGCGCGGGACCGGCGTACGCCACCTCCTCCAGGAACGGACGGACATAGGTGTAGGCCGCGAAGTGGCCGGACACGATCAGGACCGTCAGGACCAGGGCGACCTTCAGCGGCCCGGAGACCCGCCCGGCCCGGGCGCCGCGTGCCTCGCCCGGCAACGGCGGCACCGTCGCGGCCAGCAGCGCGAGCAGGGCCAGGGCGAGCACGCCCATCGCCGCGAACGCCGTGCGCCAGCCCGCGAACGACGAGACGAACGTCGCCGCAGGCACTCCCAGCACCGACGCCACAGACACCCCGGACAGGATGATCGACGTGGCCCGCCCGACGTGCCGCTCCGGCGCCAGCCGCGTCCCGAGCCCGGCCGCGAACGCCCAGAAGCCGCCGATGCTCACCCCGGTGATCACCCGGGCCGCCAGCATGAGCGGATAGCTCGGCGCCAGCGCGCCCGCCAGGTTGGCCACCGCCAGCAGCGCCATCAGTCCGAGCAGCACGGTACGGCGGTCCAACCGGCGGGTGGCGACCGCCAGCACGGGGGCGGAGACCGCGGCGACCAGCCCGGGC
Organism: Nonomuraea turcica; assembly: GCF_030718205.1. Lineage (GTDB taxonomy): Bacteria > Actinomycetota > Actinomycetes > Streptosporangiales > Streptosporangiaceae > Nonomuraea. The sequence goes on along the minus strand of NZ_JAUZQF010000004.1, from coordinate 287,353 downwards.
GCCGACATCGTGAGCCCGGCCGTGCCGGCGGACACGCCGAGGTCGGCGGCGATCGAGGTCAACAGGCCGACAGGCAGCATCTCGCTGGTCACGAGCGTGAAGGTGCCCAGCGCCAGCGAGGACACGGCGAGCCAGCGCGCCCGCACAGGGGCGGAGACAAGGGTTGTCGTCATGCGCCCCAGCCTTCTGCCGTGCCCCGACGGGAACAATGACGAAGGCCGAAGGCTTGGTTTAGGCAGGCTAAGTGATCGTCCGGAGGTGAAGATGGACTTCAGGGAGCTGGAGTGCTTCGTGGTGCTCAGCGAGGAGCTGCACTTCGCGCGTACGGCTGAACGCCTCTACCTGTCGCCGGGCCGGGTGAGCCAGCTCGTGCGCTCCTTGGAGACCAGGATCGGCGGCAGGCTCTTCGACCGGACCAGCCGGCGTGTCCACCTGACACCCCTCGGTGAGCGTTTCCTGGCCGATCTGAGGCCCTCCTACGACGGTCTGGCGAACGCCCTGAGCCGTGCCAAGGCGGCCGCCCGCGAGGTGACGGGCGTGCTGCGGGTCGGCTTCCTGGCCACGCCCACGGACGCCGTCACGGGCAGCGTACGGGCCTTCGAGGGCCGCCACCCGGAGTGCGAGGCGGAGCTGGTCGAGATCCCGCTCTCCGACCCCTTCAGTAAGTTGCGCGCCGGGCAGGTCGACGTCGCGTTCACGCTACTGCCGGTGGACGAGCCCGACCTGGCCACGGGCGCGGTGCTGAACCGGGTCTCCTACCGGCTCGGCCTCTCCACCCGCCATCCGCTGGCAGCCCGCGCGCGCATCGACGCCGAGGACCTGGCTTGCGTGCCGTTGATCGGTGTGGAGGGACCGGCCCCGCGCTGGTGGCGCGAGCGGGTCGCGCCCTCCGTGACCCCTTCCGGACGTCCGATTCCCCGCGCCGGCGCGGTCGCCACCACCCAGGAGGGCCTCACCCAGGTGGCGCTGGACCGGGGCGGCATGCTCTTCTGCACGCCCACCGCGGCCCACCACGAGCGTCCCGACATAAGCTTCGTCCCCGTCACCGGACTGCCCCCGTCGATCTTGGGGCTGGCTTGGGTGAAGGCGGCGGAGACGGCCGCGGTCAGGGCGTTCGACGAGGCGGCGGCGGGGCACGCGCTCGGGGTGGAGGCTCTGGTGGCCTGAGACCTCAGGGGAGGAAAAATGCAGGAAAATTCGGAAAACATCAGGCTGACGGCGTGGGTACGGGGGAGAGTCCAGGGTGTGGGGTTCCGCTGGTGGACCCGGGCCAAGGCCTTGGAGCTAGGTCTGGCGGGCTGGGCGCGTAACACCGAGGACGGCCGGGTGGAGGTCGTCGCGGAGGGGCCGCGTGAGAGCTGCGTCAAGCTGCTGGAGCTGCTCAGAGGTTGCGACACGCCGGGCAGGGTCGATGGAGTAGTAGAACGCTGGAGCGAACCCCGAGGTAGTTTGGGCGGTTTTGTGGAGCGGTAGCGGCTTCCGATAAACCGGCCAAATAGGGTATAGTTGTATGTCGGGAGTGCCCATCAGTAGGGCGCAGCGGTTTGTTCGACTTGACCGCCCACACTGCCGGTGCGACTCTTGTTAGGTACCACGCGCACCCCTCCCGCGGAATAAGAAGTGCGCGAACCAGTCTGGTCACTCAGCGTGGAGGACCCTTTACCATGGCGAAGGCTCTACTCGGCCACGTCGGCGGTCCTGACCCTCGGATGGTCTCGGAGATGCGCCGCCTACAGCAGCGTATCCGTGACCTGGAGGCAGAACTCATCCGACTTCAGGCCACGAATGACGCTCTTGCAGCGCAAACTCGCGACGAGGCGCTAAGCCGCATGCAAGAGCGCGAGCCGGCACTCACCTGAGAGTGATCGGAGCGCAAGACCCAGGGACGTCTCGGAGAGGCGTCCCTTGTTATTTGCCCTGAATTGAAAAGCCCTGGTCAAGGCCGTCCCGGACTGTACATGCCCACGTGGGGCAGTCAGGACCAGTAGTCTTTTCCGAAGTCCGTTCAGGGAGAAGGGGGTCGCGCTTGTATTTGAAGACCCTCACCCTGCGCGGCTTCAAGTCCTTCGCCTCCGCGACCGCCCTGCGGTTCGAGCCGGGCATCACCTGCGTGGTCGGCCCCAACGGCTCCGGCAAGTCCAACGTCGTCGACGCCCTGGCCTGGGTCATGGGGGAGCACAGCGCCAAGTCGCTGCGTGGCGGGAAGATGGAGGACGTGATCTTCGCCGGCACCTCCTCCCGGCCCCCGCTGGGACGTGCCGAGGTGACGCTGACCATCGACAACTCCGACGGCGCGCTGCCGATCGACTACACCGAGGTCACGATCAGCCGGCTGATGTTCCGGTCGGGGCAGAGCGAATACGCGATCAACGGCGACACGTGCCGCCTGCTGGACATCCAGGAGCTGCTGTCCGACTCGGGCATCGGCCGCGAGATGCACGTGATCGTCGGGCAGGGCCAGCTCGACGCCGTCCTGCACGCGGGACCTGAGGACCGGCGGGCGTTCATCGAAGAGGCCGCCGGCGTGCTCAAGCACCGCAAGCGCAAGGAAAAGGCGCTGCGCAAGCTGGACGCCATGCAGGCCAACATGACCCGCGTCCAGGACCTCGCCACCGAGCTGCGCCGCCAGCTCAAGCCGCTGGGCCGGCAGGCGGAGATCGCCCGCAAGGCCGCCGTCATCCAGGCCGACCTGCGGGACGCCAGGCTGCGGCTGCTGGCCGACGACCTGGGCATCCTGCGGGCGACGCTGGAGCGCGAGGCCGCCGACGAGGCCGCGATCATGGCCAGGCGCAACCAGGTGGAGGCCGAGCTGGCCGAGACCCAGCAGCGCGAGGCGGCGCTGGAGAGCGCCGAGGCCGAGGCCCAGCCCCGGCTGGCGGCGGCTCAGGAGACGTACTTCAGGCTCTCGTCGCTGCGCGAGCGCATCACCGGCCTGGAGCAGCTCGCCGCCGAGCGCCACCGGCACGCGCTGGACGCCGCCGCCATTGAGCGCCGCGGCAGGGACCCGGAGGATCTCGAACGGGAGGCGGCCGAGGTGCGCGAGCAGGAGCTCGTGCTCAAGGCCGAATTGGAGCACGCCCAGGAGCTGCTGGAGGAGGCCGTCCAGCGGCGGTCCGACTCCGAGGCCGAGCTGAGCGCCGAGGAGCAGCGGCTGGCGCTGGCCGCCAGGGCCGCCGCCGACCGCCGCGAGGGGCTGGCCAAGCTGCGCGGCCAGGTCGATTCCGTACGGAGCCGGGCCAGGGCCGCCGAGGAGGAGATCGGCCGGCTCCAGCAGGCCGTGGCCGACGCGGCCGATCGCGAGCGGCAGGCCAGGGAGGACCTCGAAACGCAGCGGCAGGAGGAGCCCGCGGTCGACCCCGCCCTCGCCGAGGAGCTGGCCACGGCGCAGGCCGTGGTCGAGGAGGCCAAGGCCGTGGCCGACGAGGCCAGACTCGCGGCGGAGGAGGCCAAGTCCGCGCTGGACGTGCCGCGTGCCGCGCTCCAGGCCGCCAAGTCGGGGGTCGGGACCGCCCGCTCCGCCGACCAGGAGGCCCAGCGGTCGGTGGCCGCCCTGGTCGCTCGCCGGGACGCGCTGGAGCTGGGGCTGGCCAAGGGCGACGGCGGCGCGGCCCTGCTGGATGCGGACCTGGCCGGGGTGCTCGGCCCGCTGGCCGCCTCGATGCAGGTCACGCCGGGGGCCGAGCTGGCGGTGGCGGCCATCCTGGGACAGGTCACCGAGGCCATCGTCGTCAAGAGCTTGGACACGGCCGTCGAGGCGCTGGAGTTGCTGCGCACGGGAGGCGCCGGCCAGGCGACTCTCCTGGTGGCGTTGGACGGTGGCGCACAGGACGAGCACACGGCGGCTCTCGGCACCGGCCCGGATGGCGACGACGCCCTCACCGCTGCGGCCGGCGGCCCGTCGGGGCGGCGCGCCGGCGAGGCGTACGGCGCGGTCCGACGGTCGCGTGCGGCGGCGCCAGAGGGCGGCGAGTGGGTGGCCGACCTGGTCACTGTGCCCGGCCACCTGCGCCCCGCCCTAGACCACGTGCTTGAGGGCGTCGTGGTCGTGGCGGGCCTGGACGCCGCCCGCGATCTGGTCGACCGGCACCCCCACCTGAAGGCCGTCACCAGGGCGGGTGACGTGGTCGGGGCACATCTGGCCAGCGGCGGGTCCGAGGGCGGCACCTCCGTGCTGCAGGTGCGGGCCGCGCTCGATGAGGCCGTCAGGGACCTGGAGCGGGCCGAGGCCAGGGCCGAGGAGACCGCCGCGGGCCTGGACGAGGCGATCGGCCTGGAGCAGCGCGCCCAGGCGGCGCTGGAGGCCGCCCAGGCGCAGGTGAGCGAGGCCCAGACCGCTGTCACCACCGCCCAGGCCGGCGTCAGCGCCGCCCAGGGCACGCTGGACCAGGTCAGGGCCCGCCAGCGGGAGGCCGACCAGCGCACCGCCGCCGCCGCCAAGCGCCTGGCCCAGCTCGAGGCGGCCGCCAACGCCGCCCGCGCCGAGGCCGAGCGGCTGGCAGGCAGCGTCACGAAGGCGGAGGAGGCCCGCGCCGAGGGCCAGGAGGAGCTGACCGAGCTGGAGATCCGCCTGGCCGAGGCCGAATACGCCCGAGAGCTGGAGTCCGAGCCCACCACGGACCTGCGCGACGAGCTGGCCGGCGCCTGCGAGGTGGCAAGGCAGCGGGAGATGGACACGCGGCTCCAGGTGCGCACCGCGGAAGAACGCGTCAAGGGCATCGAGGGCCGCGCCGACGGCCTGGTGAGGGCCGCGCAGCGCGAACGCCACGAACGCGCCCAGGCGGCCGCCCAGCGCGCCAGGCGCAGGCGGCAGGCGGCGGTGGCCGAGTCGGTCAGCAAGGGCGCCAAGCAGGTGCTCAGGGCCCTGGCCGAGTCCGTCCGGCTCGCCGCCAGGGAGCGCGACGAGGCCGACCTGGCCAGGGTTGCCGTGGACGCGGAGCTCAAGCAGGTGCGCCTGCGGGTCCGCGAGCTCGGCCAGGAGCTGGACAAGCTGGTCAACCGCGTGCACGGCAGCGAGGTGGCCCGCACCGAGCAGCGCCTGCGGCTGGAGCAGCTGGAGCAGCGGGCGATGGACGAGTTCGGGGTCGAGGTCGAGTCGCTGATCTCCGAGTACGGCCCCGAGGTCCCGATCCCCGGCGACCCGCCCATCCCCTACGTGCGCGAGGAGCAGGAAAAGCGGGCCAGGGCCGCCGAACGGCAGATGAACCAGCTGGGCAAGGTCAACCCGCTCGCGCTGGAGGAGTTCGCGGCGCTGGAGGAGCGGCACGCCTTCCTCACCTCGCAGCTGGAGGACCTCAAGAAGACCAGGCGTGACCTGCTGACCGTGGTCAAGGAGGTCGACGACCGCGTCGAGCAGATGTTCGCCGCCGCGTACGAGGACGTGGCCCGCGAGTTCGAGCAGATCTTCACCAGGGTGTTCCCCGGAGGCGACGGCCGCCTGGTGCTGACCGATCCCAACGACATGCTGACCACCGGCATCGAGGTCGAGGCCAGGCCGCCGGGCAAGAAGGTCAAGCGGCTGTCGCTGCTGTCGGGCGGGGAGCGGTCGCTCACGGCGGTCGCGTTCCTGATCTCCATCTTCAAGGCGCGGCCGTCGCCGTTCTACGTGATGGACGAGGTCGAGGCCGCGCTCGACGACACGAACACGCAACGGCTGCTGACCCTGTTCGAGGAGTTGCGGCAGAGCTCGCAGCTGATCGTCATCACCCACAACAAGCGCACGATGGAGATCGCCGACGCGCTCTACGGCGTGTCGATGCGCGGCGACGGCGTGACGCAGGTCGTCAGCCAGCGGCTTCGGGAGCGCGAGTCCGCCTGATCGGTGTGGTCGTGTGCGTGACCCTGCTGGTCCAACTGGGCCGGACGATCTGGAAAACTGACATCTTGTGGATGGTTACCTCGGCGTCATCGTGATCGTGGCCGTCGTCGCCCTGCTGGCGGCGGGCGGCCTGTTCCTGCTCTTCAGGCCGGGCCGCAAGGCGGCCCCGCCCGTCAAGCCGCCTGAGACCCTCCCGATACCGGAGGAGAAGGAGCAGCGGCCCGCCGGCGTGGGCGAGGAGGGTGAGGGCGCGACCACCACGCTGCCGCCTCCGGCGAAACCGGCCGAGCCGGCCGTCGTCAAGCCCGAGATCGAGGTGCCGCCGCCGTCCGCGGGCCGGATGGTGCGGCTGCGCTCGCGCCTGGCGCGTTCGCAGAGCACGCTCGGGCGCGGCCTGCTGGAGCTGCTGTCCCGCGACCGGCTCGACGACGAGGTCTGGGACGAGATCGAGGAGCGCCTGATCACGGCCGACGTGGGCGTCGCGCCGACCCGCGCCATCGTGGAGGAGCTGCGCACCAAGGTCAAGGTGCTGGGCAGCCGCACGCCCGAGGAGGTGCGCGGCCTGCTGCGCGAGCAGCTGCTCATCCAGATCAACCCCGACCTGGACCGCACGCTGCACATTCAGAAGCACGGCGAGCGGCCCGCCGTGGCGCTCATCGTGGGCGTCAACGGCACCGGCAAGACCACCACCACCGGCAAGCTCGCCCGGTTCCTCGTCGGCGACGGCAAGAAGGTCGTGCTCGGCGCGGCGGACACCTTCCGCGCCGCGGCCGCCGACCAGCTGCAGACCTGGGGCGAGCGGGTCGGCGCTGACACGGTGCGCGGCCCCGAGGCTGGCGACCCGGCCTCCGTGGCCTTCGACGCCGTGGCCAAGGGCATCGAGGAGAAGGTCGACGTGGTCATCGTCGACACCGCCGGCCGCCTGCACACCAAGACCGGGCTCATGGACGAGCTGGGCAAGGTCAAGCGGGTCATCGAGAAGAAGGCCACGGTGGACGAGGTGCTGCTCGTCCTCGACGCCACCACGGGCCAGAACGGCATGCGCCAGGCCCAGGTGTTCGCCGAGGTGGTCAACATCACCGGCATCGCGCTGACCAAGCTCGACGGCACCGCCAAGGGCGGCATCGTGATCTCGGTGCAGCGAGAGCTGGGCGTTCCCGTCAAGGTCGTGGGGCTCGGCGAGGGGCCGGACGATTTGGCGCCGTTCGATCCCGAGGTGTTCGTGGACGCGATCCTCGGCGAATGATCGATTTCCGGTCATACGGTAATTAGTCCGGTAATGGCCCTTACCGGATAAATGGTGATCGGTCACATATGTCTGTGTTGAGATGTACCGGTCATCAATGATCGCATTCAGGTGAAAGGGCGCCCATGAAGAAGATCGTCGTCCACAGGCCCGGGACCGTGAAGCCGACGGCTGCGGCCGCGCCAAGACACTGCTCCTGACAACCGCCGGCCCGGCGTCTCGTCCGGGGCGCCGGCGCCAAGGAGGTTCGTGTGGACACGATCCTGCTAGACGCCGACCGCCGTGTCGGCGGCCCGTACACGCTGGCCGCGGCGCTCCTCGACCGCCTCGTCCCGCAGGCGCTGGAGCGCCGGCCCGGCCTGGTCGCCGACCACGACATCGAGATCCGCGCGGCGGCGCCCCACCTGCGCGGCGCCGTGCCCGCGCGGCGGCGGTCGCTGGCCGATGATCTGCCCAGGGCGCAGCGTGTTCTGGTGCCTGGCGCCCGGCGCAGCCTCAGGATCGCCAATGGGCTGGCCGAGTTCGTCCGCGACCACTTGCGCCGGACCGGGGCGCTGGCCCTGACCGTGACGAACCTGGGCGAGGCCGACTACACCGACGCCGAGCTCGTCGCCGTGCTACGGCGCAGGCTGGACCCCGGCCTCCTCAGGATCGACGAGGGTCCCTCCGCGCCGGGCACCGGGCCCCTGCCCGCCGACTTCGACCGCTACCGCGACGAGGGTTTCCACCACGCCATGGCGGAGTCGGGCCTGGAGGCGTTGCACGGTGTGGAGGACGTGCCGCTCCTGCTGCGCGTCGCCGCCGCCCTGGAGGCCATCGAACGCGAGGACGAGGCCCGCGAGCTCTACGACCGGGCCCGGCGCGAGAGCACGGACCCTAAGCAGCGCGCCACCGCCGCCTATGCCACCGCCATGATCCTCGTACGCCACCACGACCACGACCGGCGCGACCCCGAGCACGCCCTGGCCTGGATCAACGAGGCGATCACGATCACGTCCCTCCTTCCCGACCCGCGCGAGCGGGCCTTCCACCTCGGCTTCGACCTCAACGGCAAGGCCCTGGTCGAGGTACGCAGGGGACGCCGCGAGGCCGCCATGGAGCTCGTGCAGCGGGCCCTGGACCTGGCCGATGCGGACCTGCCGGGCGAGCACCCGATCCACCGGCTCGTCCTGCACGCCAACCGGGCCCAGCTCCTGGCCATGGCCGGCCGCGAGGAGGAGGCGCTGGCCGGCTACACGCGGGCCGTCGAGGCCGACCCCGGCTACCCCGACTACTACCTCGACCGGGGCAACCTGCTGCACAGGCTCGGCAGGACCGAGGAAGCGCTGGCCGACTACGAGGCCGTCATGCGGCTGAGCCCGCCGTTCCCCGAGGCCTACTACAACCGGTCCGAGCTGCGCTTCGCCGCCGGTGATCTGGCCGGCGCCCTGGCCGACCTGGACCACACGCTGGAGCTGGACCCGGCCTTCGCGCCCGCCTACGTCAACCGTGCCGGACTTCGGGTGGCGGCCGGGGATCACGCCCAGGCCAGGGACGACGTCGAGCACGGACTGGAGATCGCGCCGCGCGACCCCCACCTGCTGTGCGTGCTCGGGCAGGTGGAGCTGGCCGAGGGCCACCTGCCGGAAGCGCGCATCGCGTTCGACCAGGCGCTGGAGCTCGATCCGGGCCTGGTGGCGGGCTGGGCCAACCGGGCCGAGCTGGCCTTCGAGCGTGGCGACCACGAAGCGGCGCTGGCCGATCTGGCGCGGGCGCTGGAGCTGGAGGAGACCGCCGAGTTGCTGTTCAACAGGTCGGTGGTGCATCGGGCCGCGGGCCGGCCGGACCAGGCCAGGAAGGACCTGCTCAGGGCCGCCGAGCTGGCCCCTGGCGACGAGGACGTGAAGCGGGCGCTGGCCGAGGTCTGACGATTCGACGGCGAGACGCAGCCCGCGGGCGGCAAGCCGGGAGCGTCGCCTGAGCGGCACCAGGGTCAGGAACGCGGCCTGATCGGCACCACCAGCGGCGTCCCGGCCACGGGGTCCTCGATGACCTTCGCGTCCAGCTCGAACACCTCGCCCAGCAGCTCCTCCGTGAGCACCTCGTGCGGGGAGCCCGCCGCGATCACCCGGCCGGCCCGCATGGCCACCAGCCGGTCGGCGTAGCGGGCGGCCAGGTTGAGGTCGTGCAGGACCATGACGACCGTGCGGCCGGCCTCTCGGTGCAGGTGCCGGACGAGCTCCAGCACCTCCACCTGATGCGCCAGGTCCAGGAACGTCGTGGGCTCGTCGAGCAGCAGCAGATCCGTGCCCTGGGCCAGCGCCATGGAGATCCACGCCCGCTGCCGCTGCCCGCCCGACAGCTCGTCCAGCGGCCGCTCGGCGAGGTCCGCCAGGCCCGTCATGTCCAGCGCCGCCGCGACCGCGTCCTCGTCGTCGGAGGACCACTGCCGGTACCAGGTCTGGTGCGGATGCCGGCCCCTGGCCACCAGGTCGGCCACGGTCAGCCCTTCGGGAGCGGTGGGCGCCTGCGGGAGCACGCCGAGGACCTTGGCCACCTCGCGGGTGGGGATCCTGTCGATGCGCTTGCCGTCCAGCAGCACCTCGCCGCCCTGCGGCTTGAGCAGGCGGCCGAGCGCGCGCAGCAGCGTGGACTTGCCGCAGCCGTTCGGGCCGATGATCGTGGTCACCGTGCCCGCCTCGATGCCCAGGTCGAGCCCGTCGACGACGATGCGGTCGCCGTATCCGAGCGTGACGCCGGCGGCCTGCAGTCTCACTTGCGAGCCCTCCAGATCAGATGGATCAAGTATGGGGCGCCCAGCACGGCGGTGACGATGCCGACGGGCAGCTCGATCGGCGAGAACGCGGTCCTGGCGATCAGGTCGGCGGCCGTGGTGAGCACGCCGCCGATGACCGCCGAGCACAACAGCGGCGGCTGCCCCGAGCGGGCCAGCCGGAGCGCGATCTGCGGCGAGGCGAGCGCCACGAACGCGATCGGCCCGGCCGAGGCCGTGGCCACGGCGGCCAGTAGTACGGCGGCCAGGATCATCAGGGCGCGGGCCAGGTTCATGCGCACGCCCAGGGAGGCGACCGTGTCGTCGCTGAAGCGCAGCGCGTCGAGCGAGCGCGTGCCGAGCAGGGTCAGCGGCACCAGCACGGCCAGGGCGAGGGCCGTGGGCGCCACGTGCTCCCAGCCGCGGCCGTTGAGCGAGCCGCTGATCCAGACCATGGCGCGGGCGGTGTCGTTGACGTCGCCCACGGTCAGGAGCCAGAACTTGACGTTGGTGAAGACGGCGGCCACGCCGATGCCGACCAGGACCAGGCGGTAGCCGTCCAGGCCGCGCCGCCACGCCAGCCCGTACACGACGGCCGCGCCGATCAGGCCGCCGAGCAGGGCGAGCGCGGGGATGCCGAGGGTGGCGAGCAAGCCGCTGGTGCCGCCGTACACGCTGCCGCTGGCCACCACGCCGGCCACGACCGTGACGGAGGCGCCGGTGGTGACGCCGAGGATCTCGGGGCTGGCCAGCGGGTTGCGGGCGATGGACTGAATGATGGCGCCGGACAGCGCGAGCGCCGCGCCGACCAGAGCGCCGGTGAGCGCGCGCGGCAGGCGCAGCTCCATGATGACGAAGTGGGCCGCGCTGCTCGAGTCAAAGGTGCCGGCGATCACCTCGGAAACGGTCATCTCGATGTCGCCGATGCGCATGTTCAAGGCCATGAGCAGGGCGAGGAGGACCAGGCCGAACAGGGTGATCGCGACGCCGCGCAGGCGTACCCGCCAGGACAGGGCGCCGACGCGCAGGGAGAGAGCGGTCACAGTCGCACCGGCTTCCTGCGGCGGACCAGGGCCACGAAAAAGGGGGCGCCGATCAGCGCGAGCACCACGCCGACCTCCAGCTCGCCCGGCGGGGCGACTACGCGGCCGATCACGTCCGCGAGCAGCAGCAGCGCCGCGCCGATCAGCCCCGAGTACGGCAGCAGCCACCGGTGGTCGGTGCCCGACAGAGGGCGGGCCAGGTGGGGCACGATCAGGCCGACGAACGACAGCGAGCCGCAGGCGGCGACCGCCGCGCCCGACAACAAGGTGACGGCGGCGACGCCGATGGTGCGGGTCATGGCGATGTTCTGGCCGAGGCTCCTGGCCACGTCCTCGCCGAGCGAGAGCGCGTTCAAGCCGGGCGCGTTGACCGTCGCCAGGAGCAGGCCCACCAGGATGAACGGCAGCACCTGCCAGACCACGTCGGCGCCCCTGGCCGCGATCGAGCCGGCCTGCCAGAAGCGGAACACGTCCATGGCCTGCTCGTCCAGCAGCACGATGGCCGAGGTGAGCGCGTACAACATGGCGCTGACGGCGGTGCCGGCCAGCGCCAGCGTGACGGGCGTGGGCCCGCCCCTGCCGCCTGCCATGCCGAGCGCGAACACCGCCACACTGGCGATCAACGCCCCCGCCAGCCCGAACCAGATGTAGACGAGCAGGCTGGAGGCGCCCAGCAGGATGATCGAGGCCACCATCGCGAACGCCGCCCCCTGCGTGACCCCGAGCAGGCCGGGGTCCGCGAGCGGGTTGCGGGTGTGGCCCTGCATCAGCGCGCCGGCCACGCCGAGCGCGAGGCCGGCGAGCACCCCTAAGACGGTCCGCGGAACGCGAAGCGAGCGGATGATGATGTCGTTCTCGCTGCCGGTGGGCGCGGTGAGCGCGGCCCAGGCGTCGGCGAGCGGCACGGACTTGGAGCCGATCGTGACGCTGAGCACCACGGCCACCGCCACGGCGGCGAGAAGCGCGAGCAGGACGGTGAGCCGGCGGTGACGGATGCCGTGGAGGCGCGGCGCGGCCACGGTTGCGCTCACCCTGTTCCTCCTCGGCATTTGCTCGATCCTGGTGAAGTATGCCAGCTTAGGCAGGGCTAACCTAATTTAGGTTTGCCTTACTTTTCAGGGAAGGAACTTTGACCATGAGACCGTTGCGTGCGCTGGTCGGCGCTCTTCTTGTGGCGGGACTCGCCGCCTGCGGTTCGACGGAGCCCGCCGCCACCACCACTGCCGGCGCCACGGCGGCCGCGCCGTTCAAGACCGTCAAGCACGCGATGGGTGAGACGAAGATCCCCGTTCAGCCGAAGCGGGTCGTGGCGCTCGACCAGAGCTTCGTCGACGCCGTCCTCACGCTGGAGACGCCCGTGGTGGGCTACACGACGTATCGCTCGCTTGACGACAAGCTGCCCGACTATCTGGGGACCGTCGCCGAGCAGTATGGCAAGGAGGCGACCCCGGTCGGCACGCTGGAAGAGCCCAGCCTGGAGAAGATCATCGCGCTCAAGCCCGATCTGATCGTCTCCGCCAAGGTCCGGCACGAGGCCCTGTACGACAAGCTCTCCAAGATCGCGCCGACCGTCTTCAGTGAGACCACCGGGGCCATCTGGAAGGAGAACATCCGGCTCATGGGGCAGGCCCTGGGCAAGGAGCAGCTCGCCGACACCAAGATCAAGGAGTACGAGGACCGGGCCGCCAAGATCGGCACGTCGATCAAGGAGAAGGAAGGCGGCGAGCTGCCCACGATCTCCATCGTGCGGTTCGCCGGTGAGCCCACGGTCCGCCTGTATGTGGAGAAGTCCTACTCCGGCATCGTGATGAAGGACGTCGGCTTCCCGCGCCCCGACGGCCAGCCGACCGTGGAGGACACGATCGTGGTGGACGTGAGCCAGGAGAAGATCGCGGACCTGGACGCCGACCACATCTTCGTCTCCACTTACGAGGACCCGACGGTGGCCGAGACCAAGGACAAGTTCCTGAACAACCCGCTGTGGGGCAAGCTCAAGGGCGAGAAGCACGACGTCGCCGACCTGACCTGGATGACCGCGGTGGGCATCCAGGGTGCGCACTCGATCCTGGACGACGTTGCCAAGTTCTTCAGCGTGGACCCGGCCAGGGCCGCCTAACGAGGCAGCCAGGCGCGTAGCTCCGTCAGGTGTGGCTCGACGTCCAGACGCTGGCCGGCGAGCCACTCCGGATTGCCGTACGTGCCCTTGTAGCGATCGCCGCTGTCGCAGATCAGCGTGACGACGCTGCCCCGCTCGCCCTTTCGCCGCATCTCGTCGATCAGCTCCACGCAGGCCGCCATGTTGGTGCCCGTGGAGCCGCCGACGTTCAGGCCGGTGACCTCGCGGGTCCAGTGCATGGCGGCGATCGAGCGGGCGTCGGGCACCGCGATCATGCGGTCGATGACGGACGGCTGGAACGAAGGCTCGACGCGGGGGCGGCCGATCCCCTCGATGCGCGAGCCCCGGGCAGTGACGGAGGCGTCGCCGGAAATCCAGGCGGGGTAGAAGGCCGAGCCCTCGGGGTCGACGACGGCCAGCCGGGTGGGGTGGCGGCGGTAGCGGATGTAGCGGCCGATGGTCGACGACGTGCCGCCGGTGCCGGCGCCGACCACGATCCAGGAGGGCTCGGGGTGGGGCTCCATGGACATCTGCGAATAGATCGATTCGGCGATGTTGTTGTTGCCGCGCCAGTCGGTGGCCCGCTCCGCGTAGGTGAACTGGTCCATGAAGTGCCCGCCGGCCTCGGCGGCGAGACGGTGAGATTCGTCATAGATCGCGCCGGCGTCCGCCACGAGGTGACATTTCCCACCGTAGAACTCGATGAGGTGGCACTTCTCCGGTGACGTGGAGGCGGGCATGACGGCGATGAAGGGCAGGCCGAGCAGCCGGGCGAAGTAGGCTTCGCTCACGGCCGTGGAGCCGCTGGACGCCTCGACGATCGTGGTCGTGGGTCCGATCCAGCCGTTCGCCAGGCCGTATAGGAATAGGGATCGGGCAAGTCGATGTTTCAGTGAACCGGTCGGGTGCACCGACTCGTCTTTCAAGTAGAGGTTTACACCCCAGTCCGAGGGCAGCGGAAAGACGTGCAGGTGTGTGTCACAACTGCGGTTGGCGTCGGCTTCGACCGTGCGGATGGCCTCCGCCACCCAGCGGCGCGTTCCCGTGTTGTGGCGGTCCACGAAATCCATGTCCTTACGCTATCCCATGTGACGTTGGCCACTAGAACTGCGAATTTGGGTGGTTAGTGTTATGCTATTGAGACTTGTCCGGCCGTGGACGTGACCACGCACGCCGCGAGCAGATGGACGGAAGCCCCCTCTGACCCAGGCGGATCCTCGTTAACGCGTCCCTTACCCGGGACTTGCCATGATGGGACCGCCGTCAGGCGGCCTGTGCCGAAACGGGGGATAGCGCAAGGGGGAATGAATTGATCACTATGACCGATGAGCAGCGTCAGGACTGGTTCGAGCGCGATGTCGTGCCGGTGACGTCGCAGCTGTTCGCCTCTGCCATGCGCCTCACCCGTAACGCCGCTGACGCGGAGGATCTGGTGCAGGAGACGGTGGCGAAGGCATATACGTCGTATCACCAGTTCCGGGAGGGCACCAACCTCAAGGCGTGGCTGCACCGGATCCTGACCAACAACTTCATCAACGACTACCGGAAGAAGCAGCGCTCGCCCAAGCTGTCCGCCGCCGAGGAGATCGAGGACTGGCAGCTGCACGCCGCCGAGTCGCACAGCTCCACGGGCCTGCGGTCGGCCGAGAGCGAGGCGCTCGACCGGCTTCCCGACAACGTCGTGATGAACGCCCTGCGGTCCCTGCCCGAGGACTTCCGCGTGGCCGTCTACCTGGCCGACGTCGAAGGGTTCGCGTACAAGGAGATCGCTGACCGCATGGGCACGCCCATCGGCACTGTCATGTCCCGTTTGCACCGGGGCCGCCGGCAGCTGCGTGGCATGCTGGAGGAGTACGCCCGCGAGGAGGGCGCTGTCCGCGTCCCGACCCAGCGTGCTGCCTAGGACTGCATAGACAGATGAAGGCGGACGCGTAACAGTCCGCCTTCCGTGCGCAGCTCCACGAGATCGCAGAGCTGACGACTGATCCAGAGCCCGTATCCCCTGGGGGACTCGGGCTCAGGTGGTATATAGCCGGGTAAGGGGTCGTCCAGCGAGCCGCCGGGGTCGGCGATCTCGCAGATGAGCTCCCCGTTGTTCTCCCACATCGTGATCGTGCCGTATCCGGCGCCGTGTTCGATGCTGTTCGCGGCGATCTCCGAGACGCTGATGACCAGCGACGTGATGAGGTTGCGGTCCATGCCCGCCGCGCGGGCGTACTCGCCGACGCTCTGGCGCAGCCGCCGCAGCTCACGTCCGGTGAACCGGATGGTCACCGCGCCGGGTCCCGGCTCGGGGAGCGGCGCGTGGTCGTCGTTGAGCACCAGTTGGTGGGGCGGGATGAAGCGGGTGCTGGTCGCCTCGCCGTCCACGCCGAGCAGGAGCGGGTGGTTCACCTCGTGGTAGTCGAGCGCGGCAGGCGGCACCTCGCGGAGGTCGTACATGCACAACATGACGGCCGAGGCCGCGCTGAGCGCGGCGTTGACGACGGACTCGTAGCGGATCAGCTCCGTGATCTCGCGCCGGCTCAGGCCCTCCCAGCTGGGCTCGGCGATCACGAGGGTACGGCGCCCGCGTGTGTAGTCGTGATAGGCGGCCAGCGTGCGGTACGGATGGCCGTACCAAGCGGAGGAGACCCGGGTGTCGACGTGTCCCGCGTCATCGCCCAGGGCGTCGGCCAGCAGGGCGAGCCTGGCCGCGCCGGTGATCACCAGCACTCGCCTGCTCTCGTCGAGTGCGGCCCGCACGCGCGGCACGGCGAGATCCAGAAAGGACTCATCGGAGTCGTAGGGCACGCCGACGTGCCGCAGACCCTCGCCATCGAAACGTGCCCGCTCAGGGCGCACGGGCGAAACGTAACAAGCGCCGCGTGGCTATGCAACGGCTATCAGGGCCACCGCGCCGAGCGCGCATGCCACACCGGTCACCTGGATCGTGTTCAGCCGCTCTCCGAGCACCTGCCTCGCCAGCAGCAGCGTGCTGGCGGGGTAGAGCGACACCAGCACGGCGACCAGGCTGAGCAGGCCCTGGCGCTGCGCTAGCAGAAAGAGGACGTTCGCCACCATGTCGAGCACGCCCGCGGCCACGATGATGCGCAGCGAGCCCGCCCGCGGCCGGAGCGAGCGCCGGGCGGCCAGGGCCACCAGCGCCACCACGCTCACCGATGACAGTCTGGCCCCGACCAGCGGCCACAGGCCTGCCTCGGCCGGTGCCATGGCGAGCAGGATGAAGAACCCGCCGAACCCGGCGCCCGCGGCCAGCGAGGTCACCAGCGCGCCGAGCGAGGCGCGCCCGCCCGGGGACCCGTCCTGGCTGACCAGCAGCACCGAGCCCAGGGCCAGCGCAACGCCGGTCAGCGCCCAGAAACCCGGCCGCTCGCCCGTGGCGAGCCCGAACACCACAGGCAGCGCCGCCGAGGTCACCGCGGTCGTCGGCGCGACCACCGACATGACGCCCGTGGCCAGCGCCCGGTAGAACAGCGCCAGCCCGGCGGCGCCCGACAGTCCTGCGGCCAGCCCCCACAGGATCGCCCGGTCGCTGAACGTGCCTGGGAGCACCGGCAGCAGGGCGAGGATCAGCGTCAGCCCCGCGAGTTGGGAGAGGATGACGACCGCCAGCACCTGGGTCCGTCGGGTGGCCAGGCCGCCGAAGAAGTCGGCCGTGCCGTAGACCACCGCGCAGGCGGTCGCCAAGATCACTGCGGTCACCCTTGTCCTCCTCGGGTCAGTTCAATGGGTTGCACTCCTAGTACAACACAATAGGTGCAACACAGTGCAAATCAAGTTCACTAGACTGCACTCCATGGAGGATCCCGAGCTGATCAATCAGGCCATCGCCAACAATGTGCGCTTTCAGCGCTCGCACCGAGGGCTGACCCTGGACCAGCTGGCCGCCAGGTCCGGTGTGAGCCGGGGCATGCTCGTCCAGGTCGAGCAGGGGCGGACGAACCCCAGCGTCTCCACCCTCACCAGGATCGCCTCCGCCCTGGGCGTCACCGTGGCCCGGCTGGTCGAGGTCGGGGACGTCCCCATGGTGCGGATCGTGGACAAGGCCGACGTGGTCACGTTCCGCCAGGGCGACGTGCAGGCGCGGCTGCTCGTCGGCGCGGACACGCCGATGATCCTGGAGCTGTGGGACTGGCGCCTGGCCCCGGGGGAGCACCACGACGGCGACCCTCACCCGCCCGGCACCCGCGAGATGCTCACTGTGCTGGAGGGTGAGCTGACGCTCAGCGTCTACGGCAGGAGCCACGTGATCGGCAAGGACGACGCCGTGCTCTTCACCGCCGACCGCCCCCATCGCTATGCCAACCAGGGCGAGGAGGAGCTCAGGCTCATCATGGTGGTCGCCGAACCACGCGAGGCACATGAGCAGTGACGGCGAGTATGTTCCTGATCGCCCTGCGGAGTTGACGACTACGGCATATCTTGGACCACTCGTGACCGTTGCTGGGTACATCCCTGGTAAACGGCGGTACCTCGGCAGGGGGTGGCGGGTGAGTGAGGCCCGAGCGGCGACGGAGAAGCTCCACACGGAGCTTCATGGTCTGGGCGTCACCAGCGCGTACGAGGTGGGCGACGACGCCACCATCGCGGTGTGGATAGGCCTTGTCGTGCGATATAGGGATGGTTTTTACCGCTGGCAGGAAGGACCTGCGAAACGTCGGCATTTGGGTACGGATCCGGTTGGATGTGCCATACGCGTGGCGCGCCGCTATAAGGAACTGCAGGCCGATATCCCACTCTGGTGGGACGACCTGGCCAGGGAACTGCGGGGAAAACCGGTCCAGGACTACCCATAGGCCCCCGCATGCGCGGTTTCGGGGGGAAGCATGCGCGTCTGGGCTCTGCCGCTGGCCTTGCTCGCCCTGGTGGCCTGTGTCACCTACTCGGTGGCGCACCGCCGATCTGCCGAAGAACCGCCGGTGATCGTGCCGCTGCGGCAGGTGAGCGTCGATCCCGCCCAGCTGGCCAAGCGGCTGGCGTCGATGCAGGCCGGCTGGCCGCGTAGCCGCAAGTTCGACTGCGCGCGGCTCAAGTGCGTGGCCCTGACCTTCGACGATGGTCCCGGCGAGCACACCGGCCGGCTCCTGGATCTGCTCAGCGCGCGTGATGTCCGGGCCACGTTCTTCGTCATCGGGCAGATGGTGGCCGCCGACAGGGGCGGGCTCCTCACGCGGCGCATCGTGGACGAGGGCCACGAGATCGGCAACCACTCCTGGAGCCATCCGCCGCTGGCCGCGCTGTCGCACGAGGCGGTCCATCGCGAGCTCAAGTACACCGACGACATCGTGGAGCACCTGACCGGGGTGCGGATGCGGGTCATGCGGCCGCCGTACGGGGCCACGGACGACGGCGTCGCCGCGGAGACCCGCCGTGAAGGGCTGGCGCAGATCCTGTGGAACGTGGACACCCTCGACTGGCGCGACCGGGCGGCCCCGACCGTGGCCAAGCGGGCTTGCGAGGCCAAACCCGGGTCGATCGTCCTGCTGCACGACATTCACCGCAGCACCGTGGACGCCATGCCGGCGGTGCTCGACACGCTGAGCAGGAAGGGGTTCACGTTCGTCACGGTCTCGGAGCTGTACGGCAAGACGCCGCTGCCGGGCAGGACGTACACCTCGCGGTGACCCGGGATGTCGGTGGGACGTGGCACCCTGACGGCATGGGTTTCACCGGCTTCCCCGACGAGGCGTTCATCTTCTATGAGGGCCTCGAGGCGGACAACAGCAAGACCTACTTCACCCGGCACAAGCAGCTCTACGAGGAGGCGGTGCGGGCGCCCATGGTCGCGCTCACCGACGAGCTTGCCGCCGAGTTCGGGCCCGCGCAGCTCTTCCGGCCCTATCGTGACGTGCGTTTCTCCAAGGACAAGTCGCCATATAAGACGCATCAGGGTGCATTTGTGGATCTGATGCCGGGGATCGGGCTTTATGTCGAGATCAGCGCGTCAGGGCTGTTCACGGCCGGGGGCTTCTACACGCAGGCGGCCGACCAGGTGGCTCGCTACCGCGCGGCAGTGGATGAGGATCTTTCGGGCAAGCCGTTGAGGGCGATCACCGACGCGCTGGCGGCGGCCGGTTACGAGGTGCAGGGCGAGCGGCTGAAGACCAAGCCGCGCGGCTTCACCGAGGATCACCCGCGCATCGACCTGCTGCGTCACAAGTCGTTGTACGCGGGGATGCGCTTCGAGCCGGAGCCCTGGGTGCACACGGCGGAGGCCCGCGCCCGTGTGGAGCAGACCTGGCGCGCCTTCGGGCCGCTGGTCGAATGGCTCTGCACCCACGTCAGGGGCAGCGAGCTCCCCCGCCGCTGACCACCCGATCCCGCCACCGACGGCCGACGCCCAGGCACCGCCACCGCGCCTGCGCGTCGGGGGCGGTGCCTGGGCGTCGGGATCACGCGCGCTTGGCGCGGGCGGCGGCGCGGCCCCGGGTGGCGCCGTCGAGCACGACCTTGCGGATGCGCACGGCGTCCGGGGTGACCTCCACGCACTCGTCCTCACGGATGAATTCGAGCGCCTGCTCCAGCGACAACACGCGCGGTGGGATCACCTTCTCCGTCTCCTCGGAGGTGGAGGAGCGCATGTTGGTTAGCTTCTTCTCCTTGGTGATGTTCACGTCCATGTCATCGGACCGCGAGTTCTCACCGATGATCATGCCCTCGTAGACCTCGGTGCCCGGAGAGATGAACAGGGTGCCGCGCTCCTGCAGGTTGAGCATGGCGAACGCGGTCACCGGACCGGAGCGGTCGGCCACCAGCGATCCGCTCGCGCGGGTGCGCAGCTCGCCGAACCACGGCTCGTACGAGTCGAACACGTGGTGCACGAGGCCGGTGCCGCGCGTCTCGGTCAGGAACTCGGTACGGAAGCCGATCAGGCCACGCGCCGGCACCACGAACTCCATCCGGATCCAGCCGGTGCCGTGGTTCGTCATATGCTCCATGCGGCCCTTGCGCACGGCCAGCAACTGCGTCACCGCGCCGAGGTATTCCTCGGGGCAGTCGACCGTGAGCCGCTCGACGGGCTCGTGCACCTTGCCGTCGATGTCCTTGGTGACCACCTGCGGCTTGCCGACGGTCAGCTCGTAGCCCTCGCGGCGCATCTGCTCGACGAGGATGGCCAGCGCCAGCTCGCCGCGGCCCTGCACCTCCCAGGCGTCGGGCCGCTCGGTCGGCAGCACGCGCAGCGACACGTTGCCGACCAGCTCCTTCTCCAGGCGGTCCTTGACCATGCGCGCGGTCACCTTGCCGCCCTTGACCTTGCCGACCAGCGGCGAGGTGTTGGTGCCGATGGTCATCGAGATGGCCGGCTCGTCCACGGTGATCAGCGGCAGCGGGCGCGGGTCCTCGGGGTCGGCCAGCGTCTCGCCGATCATGATGTCGGGGATGCCGGCGATGGCGATGATGTCGCCGGGGCCCGCCTCCTCGGCCGGCTTGCGCTCCAGCGCGTCGGTCATGAGGAGCTCGGTGATCTTGACGCGCTGGACCGTGCCGTCGGTGCGACACCAGGCCACCTGCTGGCCCTTGCGCATGACGCCCTGGTGGATGCGGCACAGCGCGATGCGGCCGAGGTAGGAAGAGGCGTCGAGGTTGGTCACGTGGGCCTGCAGCGGCGCGCTCGGGTCGTACGTCGGCGCCGGGATGGTCGACTTGATGATGTCGAACAGCGGCTCCAGGTCCTCCGAGTCGGGCATGCCGCCGTCGTCGGGGCGGTTCATCGAGGCCCGGCCGGCCTTCGCGGAGGCGTAGACGATCGGGAAGTCGATCTGCTCCTCGGTGGCGTCGAGGTCCATGAACAGCTCGTAGACCTCGTCGACGACCTCCTTGATGCGGGCGTCGGGACGGTCGACCTTGTTGATGCACAGGATGACGGGCATCTTGGCGGCGAAGGCCTTACGCAGCACGAAACGGGTCTGCGGCAGCGGCCCCTCCGAGGCGTCCACCAGCAGCACCACGCCGTCGACCATGGACAGCCCGCGCTCGACCTCGCCGCCGAAGTCGGCGTGGCCGGGTGTGTCGATGATGTTCAGGGTCATGCCGCCGTGCTTGACCGCGGTGTTCTTCGCGAGAATGGTGATGCCCTTCTCGCGCTCGAGGTCGTTGGAGTCCATGACGCGGTCGTCGACATCCTGGTTGGCGCGGAATGCCCCGGACTGCCAGAGCATGGCGTCGACCAGCGTGGTCTTGCCATGGTCGACGTGCGCGATGATCGCGATATTCCGCAGGTCGTCGCGGCTGTTCAAAGGCATGATGACGTCTCGCTCTGTGTCGTGGGGTCGGCCGCGCGAAGTCGCGACCACTTAAGTCTAGTTGATCCCCTCTCATGGCAAGAGCGGCACGAGATGACGGCGAGCGTAAGCGCGGGCGTCCTCGTCGTTGCCGGGCGGGGCCGAACCTCGGCTGCACCTGGGGCGCACCTCGGCTGCAGCTACATAGAGGGTTGCACATTTGTGCGCATGGCAATGGTCGGGCCGGTCCCTAGATTGTCGGCATGACGTGGACAGAGCTGGTTATGACGTCGGCGCCGACGAAAGGTGACCAGCGGGCGGTGAGCGACGTCAGGACCGGTGAGGTGTTGTCGTACGCCGCGTTCGTGCGCCGCGTCACGCGTGCCGCGGCGGGCCTGCGCCGCCACGGCCTCCAGCAAGGCGAGCACGTGATCGTCGACGTTCCGCTCGGTGTGGCGCTGCCCGTCGCGGTCCACTCCGTCGCCTGGGCCGGTGGGATCGCGGCACTCAGGTCCACCGGCAAGGCCCGCATGATGATCACCTTGCGCGACTACGATCCGGCGGCCGTAAAAGCCGATCGGGTCTTCGCCTTCCGGCCGGGGCCGGGTGTCAGGCCGTTCGGTGAGTTGCTGGTCAGCGGTGCCGTGGACTTCGGTCCGCTGGCGGGTCCCGCGCTCACGCTCGACGGCGTGCGCGTGTTCGACCACATCGAGCTGGCCGGCGACCTGCGCAGGGTGGCCGCGCGCCTGGTGATCGGCAAGGACGACGTGGTGATCAGCGCGGTCAGCGAGCCGTTCACGGGTCTGCGGGTGCTGGATCTGGCGATGATGGCCGGCGCCCACGTCGTGCTGGCGCACGACCCCAGCGTGGTCGGGTGCCGCGTGCTGGCCGAGGAACGCCGAGCCACCATGATCATCGCCCCTTACGACCTGGCCAGGCGGCTGCTCGGCGACCCCATCCTCGCGTTCGTGCGCGTCGTGGACGAAAGGGCGGTCGTCAGCTCACTCCGCCGGTGACCGCCCAGGGGCCCGCGGTGCGCGGCCCCTGAGGTCGTGGGCTGTGAAACACTGTGCGAAAAGGGTGATCCTTCAGCGACGCAGGGTGACCAGATGCCAGAGCCCCCCAGGCACAACCTTCCCGCAGAGCCCAACCGGTTCGTCGGCCGCGAACGCGATGTCGACGATCTCCGCAGGTTGTTCGCCGAGACGCGGGTCGTGACCTTGTGCGGGGTCGGCGGCATCGGCAAGACCCGGCTGGCCCTGCGGGTCGCCGCGGGGCTGCTGTCCCGCTATCCCGACGGGGTCTGGCTGGTCGAGCTGGCCAGGCTGCGCCGGGCCGAGCTGGTCGTGCCGGAGATCGCCCGTGTGCTGCGGGTGCACCAGGAGGTCGACCGGCCGCTGCTCGACACCGTGACGGCCAGGCTGCGCGACCTGTGCTGCCTGCTGCTGCTCGACAACTGCGAGCACCTGGTCGACACGTGCGCGGAGGTGACGGCCGGGCTGGTGGCCGCCTGTCCGCGGCTGAGCGTCCTGGCCACCAGCAGGGAGCCGCTGCACATCGCCAGCGAGCTGATCTGGCGGGTGCCGCCGCTCGACCTGCCCGACGCGGAGAGCGCCGACGCCGAGTCCGTGCAGTTGTTCCTGGACCGGGCGGCGGCCGCGGGCACCAGGCCGGCCCCCGGCGGCCTGACCGACGTCATACGCCTGTGCCGGGCACTGGACGGGCTGCCGCTGGCCCTGGAGCTCGCCGCGGCCCGTACGAGCCTGCTCAGCCCCGGGCAGATCGCCGACCGCATCGACGACCGCTTCTCGCTGCTCACCACGGGTGGCCGCACCGCCCCCGCCCGGCAGCGCACACTGGCGGCGGCCGTCGAGTGGAGCCACGACCTGCTGTCGGCCAAGGAGCAGGTGCTGCTGCGCCGGCTGTCGGTGTTCGCCGGGGCCTTCGACCTGGATCTGGCCGAGCAGGTCTGCGCGGAGCAACCCATCGCGCCCGCGGATTTCGTGGACCTGCTGGGCAGCCTGGTCGACAAGTCGCTCGTGTTGTGCGACGAGAGCCGCACGCGCTATTGGCTGCTGGAGACCATCAAGCGTTACGCGCTCGAACGACTCCAGCAGGCCGGCGAGCGCGATGCGCTGCGCGAGCGGCACCTCCACGTGCTCTGTGAGCTGCAGGCGCGCCACTTCGCGACGGAGATGGTCGGGCCCGGCGTGCCGTGGCGCGAACGCCTGCGGGCCCTCACCGCGAGCCGGAGCCTGCTCGACGATCAGCGGGTGGCGCTCGACTGGGCCGCCGAATCCGGGGACGTGTCACGGGGGCTGCACCTCTGCGCGACCAGCACCGGGCTGCTGCCGATCGGCGGCCTCACAGAGGTCGTCGCCTGGATCGAGCGCCTGCTCTCGCTCGACCTGTCCCGCGTGCCGGCCGAGCGGATCGCGCACGCCAAGGCGTATCTGGCCTATGGCCTGGAGGCGCGCGACGAGCTGAGCCGCTCGCTGGAGGTGGCCGAGGAGAGCCTGGCCGGGATGTCGCCGGTGGACGCGTTCTCCCGCAGCGCCATACTCAACACCATCGCGACGGTGCTGCTCCGCATGGGCCGGGCCGACGAGGCGCTGCGCTACGCGGAGGAGGGCCTGGCCGTCGCCGCCCGCTCCGGCGACCTATGGAACCAGGCGGCGGGGCTGGCCGGGCTGTCAGCGGTGGCCCTGACCCGCGGCCGGGTGCGCGAGGCCCAGCGGCATGCCGAGGAGGCGCTCGCCCGAGCCCGCGAGCACGGCCACCGCTGGATCATGGCCGGGGCCGCGGCCCAGCTCGGCGCGGTCGCCGAGGCGCGCGGCGACCTGGCGACGGCCGAGGCCCACTACGCGATGGCCGTCCCCTGGTTGCGGGAGCTGGGCAGCCACGCCGACCTGGCCCGCTGCCTGGCCAGGATCGGCCGGGTCGCGGCGATGTCGCACGAGTTCGGCCTCGCCAGGGAGCGGCTTGCCGCGAGCCTCGCGCTGAGCAGGGAGACCGGGCAACGCCGGGGGGTGGCCCGCTGTCTGGCGGGTTTGTCGGTGCTGGCGGAGCACGAAGGCGACCTGGAGGGCGCCGTGCTGGCCGCCGCGGCGGCGGCCGCGCTACGCGAGTCGATCGGGCAACATTCGCCCACGATCAGGATCGAGGAGCTGCTCGGCAGGGCCCGTACCAAACTGGGGGCGGGCCGCACCCTGTCGCTGTGGTCGCGTGGCCGGGCTATGAGCGCGGACGACGCCGCCCGCCACGTGCTGGAGGGCGAGCGCCCGGCGAGCGAGATTCCGGTGGCCGCCGAGCCCGTCAGGCACTCGCTCCTGACCGCCCGCGAGCACGAGATCGCCGGCCTGCTCACCCGCGGCCTGTCCAACCGGGCCATCGCGGAGGAGCTGGTGATCAGCCCGGCCACGGTCGCCCGGCATATCGCCAACATCATGGAAAAGCTCGGCTATACCTCCCGCGCGCAGATCGCGGTCTGGGCGGCCGAGCACTCTTCGAACCCGTCTGCATAGGCATCTGCATATTCCGCCCCATGTACGCATGAGACGCCCTCCCTACCGTGGGCGGCATGGATGAGCGCATCGTCATCGTGGACTCGGACACAGGACTGAGGCTCACCGAGGAGCAGCTGGACGAGAGGTCAGCTGCCGCGATCATCCAGTTGCGGCGCAGGGGCGTGCGGGTGGGCGACACCGTGCTCATCTGCCTGCCGGTCGGGCCCGACCTGCTGGTGGCGGCCGACGCGGTGATCGCCGTGGGCGGCGTGGCCTGGCCGGTGCCGGCCGACCTCGAGACGTGGGCGCTCCATGAACGCATTGAGGCCAGCGGGGCCCGCGTGCTGATCTCCGACCTCCCGCAGGCGCTGGAGGCGGCCGAGGAGTCCCGTGTGCGGATCGTCATGAGCGTCGCAGACCTCAGCGCCCTCCAGGCCGCCCGAGAGGCGGACGCCGAGCGAGCATAAGCTCGTATTCATGCCTTTCGCGCCCAACTTCCCCGTCATGCTCAGGACTGAGGACGGGGTTCGCATCGATGCCGCCCACACCCCGTCCGCGCGGACGGACCTCGGGATCGTGGTGGCGCACGGTTTCACCGGGTCGTGGCGGGAGCGTCCGGCGCGCCGCATCGTGCACGTGCTCAGCGGGTACGCCGGCGTGATCGCCTTCGACTTCCGCGGCCACGGGCGCTCCGGCGGCGAGACGACCGTGGGCGACCTGGAGGTGCTGGACGTGGAGGCGGCCGTCAGGCACGCGCGCGTGGTGGGCTACGAGAAGATCGCGGTGGTGGGGTTCTCCATGGGCGCGGCGGTGGCCGTACGGCACGCGGCGCTGCGTGGCGGGGTCGACGCGGTGGCGGCGGTGAGCGGCCCGGCCCGCTGGCACTACCGGGGCACCAAGCCGATGCGCCAGGTGCACTGGGCCATCGAGCAGCCGTTCGGGCGGTGGGCGGCCAGGGTGGCCAAGCGCACCAGGATCGCCCGCGGCCCGTGGGACCCGATCCCGATGCCGCCTTACGAGGCCGCCGCGCTCATCTCGCCGACCCCTCTGCTGATCGTCCACGGCGACGCCGACACGTTCTTCCCGCTGGAGCACGCGCACCAGTTGTACGCCGGCGCACGCGAGCCCAAAGAGCTCTGGATCGAGCCCGGGTACGGCCACGCCGAGGCCGCCGCAACCCCCGCACTCATCACCAGAATCGGCAAATGGATCTCCTCGAACTTTTTGTGAGTAAAACACGTCTACCTAGAGCGGATGGAAGGAAACCGCCGGGAGAAAGTCCCTGGGGAAGGAAACCGTCGATGCGGTGGACGTGGGACATACTTCAGTAGTCAGGCGGTCGCCCAGCGTCGCGGGGGCGCGCTGGGTGACATCCTGCCCATGCCCGCCGTGGGCCCCGCGAGAGACCGCGCGGGGCCCCGAGCAGGCCGCCTCACGGAGTGAGGCCAAATAAGCAGGCCTCAGCCGAGCCGGGCGATCGACTTGTACTCCAGGTAGCTCTGCAGGCCCTCGGGCCCCAGCTCGCGGCCGACGCCGCTGGCCTTGTAGCCGCCGAAGGGCGCGTTGGTCTCCAGCATGAAGCAGTTGACGCCGTAGGTGCCGGTGCGCACCTGACGGGCCACCTCCATGCCGCGCTCGGTGTCGCCCGTCCACACCGTGCCGGCCAGGCCGTAGTCGCTGTCGTTGGCGATCCTGACGGCGTCGGCCTCGTCCTCGTACGGGATCACGGCCAGGACCGGGCCGAAGATCTCCTCGCGGGCGATGCGCATGTCGTTGGTGACGCCGGCGAAGACGGTGGGGGAGACGTACCAGCCGCGGTCGTGGGGCCGGTCGAGGCCGCCGACGACGACCTTGGCGCCCTCGTCCATGCCGATCTTGATGTAGCCCTCCACCCGGTCCTGCTGCCGCTTGGCCACGAGCGGGCCGATGCCGGTCGCCGGGTCGGCGGGGTCGCCGACGGGCTGGGAGTTGACCATGTTCGCGATGGCCTCGACGACCTCGTCGTAGCGGTTGCGCGAGGCCAGGATGCGGGTCTGCGCCACGCACGCCTGCCCGTTGTTCATGAGGGAGGCCATCGACAAGAAGCCCATGCTGGCGGCCAGGTCGGCGTCGTCCAGGATGATCGCGGCCGACTTGCCGCCCAGCTCCAGGCTGACCCGCTTGAGCTGCTCGCCGCAGATGGCCGCGATGCGGCGGCCCGCCGCGGTGGAGCCGGTGAAGGCCACCTTGTCCACGCCCGGGTGGGAGATCAGGTGCTCGCCGACCTCGCGGCCGGCGGCGACGATGTTGAGAACCCCGGCGGGCACGCCTGCCTCGACCACCCACTCGGCCAGTAGGTACGCATCCAGCGGCGTCTCCGGCGCGGGCTTGAGCACGACCGTGCAGCCGGCCAGTAGCGCGGGCGCCAGCTTGGTCATCGTGACGAACTGCGGGACGTTCCACGGCACCACGGCCGCCACCACGCCCACGGGCTCACGCCGCACCGTGACCGGGCCGAACAGCCCGGGCCGCTGCTCCTCCTGCTCGTACGTCTTGCCCAGCTCCGCGTAGTACTGCAGCATACCGAGCGGCTGCGGCGCCTGCGCGAGGTTGGAGAAGGTGATCGGCGAGCCCATCTCCTCCGTGATGAGCTGGGCCATCTCGCCCTGCCGCTCGTTGTAGATCGCGGCCAGCCTGCCGATGACCTCGGCCCGCTCGGCGAACGTCATCCGCGGCCACGGCCCGTGGTCGAACGCCTCACGGGCGGCCGCCACCGCGCGTTCCATGTCCGCGGCCGTGCCCTCCGGCACCCGGCCGACGACCTCCTCGGTGTGGGGTGAGACGACGTCGATCGTTCCCGTGCCCGCCGGGGCCACCCATTCGCCCCCGATGAACAGCGTGTCGTGCTGGCGCATGTCGTGAGCCCTCCTGATGACCTAATGCTTGCTTGCTCGCGGGATGTCCCAAGCCGACCGAACCATGTTCTGTCCGCGCACGCAAGAGGGGCGCGGCACCAGCGTGCCGCGCCCCTCAAGACTGGCTTAGCGAGGATCGCCGAGCAGGTGCAGCATGGAGCGCTTGATCAGGTCCGTACGCGCCGCCTGGTCGGTGATGCTCTCAGCGCCGAATCCGAGGTAGACGGTGTCCTTGGTGACGATGCCGCCGCCTTCCTCGAACACCTGGTCGGTGCGGAACCAGTTGTTGACCGCTGAGGAGGAGCCCTCGGGGGCCGCCCCGATGGTCCAGCCGCCGAGGTCGGACTCGAACGAGGTCTCCTCCGCCGTCGCGCCGTCCAGCGTGACCTTGAAGTCGTCGAGGAAGACGCCCGCGCCCTGGGTGCCCCAGTCGCTGATGTAGGAGATGGACAGCTCGACCTGCTTGCCCGCATACGGGGTCAGGTCGATCTTCCACTGCTGCCAGCCGGCCGAATTGCCCGAGGCGGCGTGCCACGCGCCGGAGGTGCCGGTCGGCTCACAGTTCGGTCCCTGGTAGCGCTGCGTGAACGGATGGATGGTCCGCCAGCCGTCGCCGCCGCTCGGCGGGTCGCAGCTGCTGCCGGTGACCTGCGAGGTGTGGCCGTTGGCGTCGGGCAGAGTCGTCCAGTCGTCGCCGCCGGCCGTGCGGGCCTCCACGGTCAGGAAGTCCCACTCGCTCTCGGTGTCGTACGACGTCCAGAACGACAGGTCGCCGCTCGACTTGCCGGTCAGGTCGATGGTCTTGGTCAGCCGCTTCCACGAGACGTCGGCGATGCCGCTGTAGACGTCCCAGGCGCCGGTGTGCGGGTCGAAGGGGCCGCCCGGGCGTACCCACTTGACCTGCGCGGAGCTCTCGAACAGCGGGAACTGCTGCGCGGGCAGGATGGCCGAGGTGGCCACGAACGAGTTGGTGTGGCTCGGCTCCAGCGTGGCGTTGAAGCCGTCGAACCTCCCGCCGTTGCCGGTCAGCGGGTACGGCTGGCCGGTATCGTGATCGGTGCCCGCGTCGTCGAAGAAGACGTAGGCGCCCAGGTAGTACTGCTGGAAGTCGTTGAACACCGGGATGCACGGCGGGTCGTCGGCCACGGCGCACTCGGACTGCGCGGGCTGGTCCGGCTCGTAGTAGTAGGAGCCGTTGCTGTTGGCCGCGTACGACGCGTACTTGCCGGCGTGCAGCAGCTTGCCGCCCTCGTTGAGGTAGTCGCGCACGGCGAGTTCGGTGTCCACGCCGCCCTTGGACGTGGTGCCGGGCACCTGGCCGGTCGAGCGCGGGATGATGTCGTCGCCGGTCTCCCACACCACGGCCTTGTAATGGCTGAGCACGCCCAGCGGGTGCGGGGCCTTGCGGCCCATCTTGTCCATGTCGTACACGTCGGAGGTGTAGCCGGCCGCCGTCAGCGCTGCGGTGTACTCGTCAGCGTATTTGGCCTCGGCCACGCCCTGGACGGGGCTGATGCCGGTGACGTCCTCGGTGGCCAGCACCAGCACCTGTCCGCCGATGTCGGACGCGACGGTGTAGGTGAAGTCGGCGCTCTTCTTCCCGATCGAGGTGAACCAGACCTTCACCTGGTCACCGGGCTTGGCGCCGGTGATCTTGCCACGCATCCAGTGGTAGTAGCGGTTGTAGCCCTTGCCGTAGCGCTCGCCGCCCTTCCACTCGCCGGTCGGAACGACCTTCGTACGGCCGCCGTTGACCTGGTAGTTCAGGAAGACCGGGCCGAGCTTGCGCTTGGCGTTGACCTGGACGACCTGGTCCTTGCCGTGGCTGACCTCGAACGGGTCGAGCACGAAGTCGGGGGTCTTGTTGCCCAGGTGGCTCACCGGCTCGACGGGGTTGACCGCCGACTTGGCGACGTCGAGCGCGAACGGCACGTTCTTCTCGAACTC
Source organism: Nonomuraea turcica (assembly GCF_030718205.1). Classification (GTDB taxonomy): domain Bacteria; phylum Actinomycetota; class Actinomycetes; order Streptosporangiales; family Streptosporangiaceae; genus Nonomuraea. The sequence goes on along the minus strand of NZ_JAUZQF010000004.1, from coordinate 257,809 downwards.
CGCCTGCACCAGGGTCTCGTCATCGGGGAAGACGAAGCCGCAGCCGTCGCAGCCCTCGTTCAGCTCCGGGGTCCACGACAGCGTGCCGTACTGGAAGTGGGCCTGGTCGTTGGTGTCGCCGTTCGTGGTGTAGAGCTCGGCGCCGAGGTCGGGGTCGAACCCTGGGACGGCGGGCTTGTCGTCGGTTCCGGTGAGCGCCTCGTAGATAGGGTTGTCAGCCGTCTCCGTGGCGATCTGCACACCCATCGGGTAGAGCAGCAGCGGGCCGTAGGAGTGGTAGTTGAGCTGCATCTCGAACCCGACGCGCTTGAGCAGGCCGTCCATGGCCTTGGTCTCCGGCTCGCTGGCCGGAGCCGGGCCGCGGTAGGTGTCGCTGCTCGTGACGCTGGAGGAGCCTTCTTCGTCGTAGTGGAAGTTCGTGGGGAAGTTGCGGTTCGGGTCGACGCCGTCGCCGACCGTGATCTTGCCGTCGCCGTTGTTGTCACGCAGGTTCTTGCGCCACAGGCGGTTGCCCTCGGTGAAGGTGAAGTCGTAACCGTCGGGGTTGGCCACCGGCACGAACCACAGCTCGGTCTTGTTGAGCAGGTCCTTGAGCGTGCTCTTGTTCGCGACCACGTACTTCAGCAGCCGCATGTCGATCTCGGTCGAGATCCACTCGCGGGCGTGCTGTGTGGCCGAGAAGAGGGTGGACGGCTTGAGTCCGTCGGGCAGCAGCCGCGCGCCGGTGCTCACCTTGGCGGCCAGGATGTCCTTGCCCTGCACGGACTTGCCGATGGACTGGAGCTTGACGATGTCCTTGTTGGCGTTCGCGATGGCTTTGAGCTGGTCGGCGATGCCGCCCGGCTCGGAGTAGGACTTCCAGACGGTGTAGCCGCCGGCCGCCTGTGCCTTGGCGGCCTGCAGTTGGGTCTGGCCCTGGGGGTTGCGTACGGGCTCCGGCTTGTAGCCGAGTTTCCTCAGCCCGGCCACGTCCGCCTGGGCGGCGGTCAGCTCCACGTGCTCCTTGTCGCCCTTGGTCTCGTGCTGGACGACGTCGAAGCCCTTCTCTCTGAGAGTCTGGGCGGTGCCTGGTGCGCTTTCGAGCTGGTAGAGCTCTATCTGGTCGCCGGGCGGCAGCGGGTCGGCGGACACGGAGGTGGGGGCGGCCACGAGTAAGGTGCCTAAGCCGAGGATCACGGCGGCGGCGAGGTTCGTTGATCGAGACAACAGTCTGCCCCTTCGCAGAGTCGATTCGATCGCCATCTCAAACCGTTGGAGCGATCTAGGCAAGACCTAATGTTTTAGATCCGCGTTAACTACGGCAAAGGGTGCCAAACCTCGCCAAAGGTGCGGCAGTTCGGTCGTTCGGATGACAGGAATCAAGATCATCTTCTATAGTTTCGGTCCGTCTATGAGGGGAGGGACGGGTGTGAGAATCTGGCGGTTCGCCGTTCTTGTCGCCGTCCTCTCCGGGCTGCTCGGGCTCCACTCGCCGCAGCCGGCGTCGGCCGATCCCAGCCCTGCTGAGCTGCGCAAACTCACCAAACAGGCGGCCCGGCTCAACGAGCTCTACCGTGGCCAGATCCAGAGCCTGGAGGAGATCAGGATCCAGGCCAAGCGGGCCACCGACACCTCGAGCGGTCTGCAGGCCAAGCTCGCGGCCGCGCAGGCGGACGTGGGGCGCATCGCCCAGACCGCCTACATGATCGGCCCCATCGACGGCATCCAGCTCTTCGGCATGACGGCCGAGCCGCATCAGGTCCTCGGCCAGGCGGCCAACATGACCTACATGGCCACCGAGCGGACCGAGCGCGTCAAGAGCATCCAGAAGCTGATCGAGGATTCCAAAGAGGCGAAGCTCAACGCCAATGACAAGATCGAGAAGCTGAAGAAGGAGATCAAGACCCTCCTGGGCAAGCGCGACGACATTCAGCGCCTGCTCAACAAATACGGCTTCCAGCAGCCCGGCGGTGCGGACGGCCTGACGCCGCGCATGGTCCAGGTGCGTGCCGAGATCATGCAGAACTTCCCGATGAAATACGGTGTGGGCTGCCTGCGCCCCGGCGACCCCGGCGAGCACGGCAAGGGCCGGGCCTGCGACTTCATGATGTCCCGAGGCGGCACCATGGCCGCCGGGGCCGACGGCGCCAACGGCGACGCCCTGGCCGACTGGCTCATCAAGAACGGCTCCAGGCTCGGCGTGATGTACATCATCTGGAAGCAGCGCTACTACGACATCCGCTCAGGGGGCGGCTGGGATCCGATGTCGGACCGCGGCGGGATCACGGCCAACCACTACGACCACGTTCACGTGTCGGTGTTCTGACCCCGCAGGAAGTCCCTCAGCCACGCGTAGGACGCCTTCGGGGTTCGGCGCTGGGTGGCGAAGTCCACGTGCACCAGGCCGAAGCGCTGGTGGTAGCCCTCGGCCCACTCGAAGTTGTCCAGGAGCGACCAGACGAAGTAGCCGCGGACGTCCACGCCCTCGGCCATGGCCTGCCGCATCGCGGCGATGTGGCCCTCCAGGAACGCGATGCGGGCCGCGTCGTCGAGCGTGCTCGTGTCGTCGTTGGAGCAGCCGTTCTCGGTGATGAGGATGGGCGGGAGCGCGGCGCCGTACCTGGTCTTGAGTCCGGTGAGGAGCTCGCGCAAGCCGTCGGGGACGATCGGCCAGCCGAACGCCGTCGTGGGGTAGCCGGTGATGCCGGCGTCGGTGAACGGCAGGCCTTCCGACGTCGGGGCGGCGATGCGGGTGGGGTTGTAGTAGTTGATGCCCAGCGCGTCCAAGGGTGTGGCGATGACGTCGAGGTCTCCGTCGCGGACGACGTCGAGGGCCGGGACGTAGGCCGACAGGTCGGGATATTTGCCGAGAAGGATGGGGTCGTTGAACAGGCGGTTGTGCAGAATGTCGTAGGCCTCGGCCGCCCTCAGGTCGGGCTCCTGCTGAGAGGCGGGCCAGACCGGGGTGCAGTTGTTCGTGACGGCCACCTGGCGCGCCCCCGCGGCTCGCAGCGCGCGCACCGCCAGCCCGTGGGCCAGGAACTGGTGGTGCGCGGCCGGCAGGGCGCCGGTCAGCAGGGCCTGGCCGGGGGCGTGCACGCCCATGGCGTAGCCGAAGGCCATGTGCACGAACGGCTCGTTCAGGGTGATCCACAGGGGGACGCGGTCGGCGAGGCGGGTGGCGACGGCGGCGGCGTACTCGGCGAACATTTCCGAAATTTCGCGATTCAGCCACCCGCCGCGGTCCTCCAGGGCCTGGGGCAGGTCCCAGTGGAACAACGTGGGCACCGGTTGGATGCCCGCCTCCAGCAGGGCGTCCACGAGCCGTTCGTAGAAATCGAGACCCTTGGCGTTGGCCGGGCCCGAGCCGAGGGGCTGGACGCGCGGCCACGCGATCGAGAACCGGTAGGCGTTCACGCCGAGACCGGACATCAGGGCGACGTCCTCGCGCCAGCGGTGGTAGTGGTCGCACGCCACGTCGCCGGTGTGGCCGTCCCTGGTGCGGCCGGGCTCGTGGCTGAAGGTGTCCCAGATGGAAGCGCCTCTGCCGTCCTCGGCGACGGCACCCTCGATCTGGTAGGCGGCGGTGGCCGTACCCCAAAGGAACATGACAGCCCTCCCGGTAGATGCGAGTATGGCTCATGTTATCTGAAGCCCAAGTGACTCCCTTTACCTCCTGGTAATACGCCAGGATGGGGGCATGACGAGTATCTTGCGCCGCCGTCCCGCCCAGCGCCGCAGCGTGGAGCGGGTGGAGCGGATGCTCGACGAGTGCGCGTTGCTGCTCGACGAGGTCGGATATGAGGGACTGACCACGAAGGAGGTCGCCCGCCGGGCCGAAGTGCCGATCGGCACGTTCTACCAGTTCTTCCACGACAAACAGGGGTTGGTGCGGGCGCTGGCGCTACGCAACCTCGACGCGTTCCTCGAGCGGATCACCGAGCGCATCGCCACGGCCGAGCTCGGCCACTGGACCGACCTGGTCGACCTCGCCATCGACGAGTTCGTCGACATGAAGCGCACCACGCCGGGGTTCGCGGTCATGGACTTCGGCGAGGTGCTGGTCGCGCCAGGGGGGCCCGCGGTCCCGGGGACCGATCGCACGCTCGACGGGGCGAGGGACAACAACGCGATCGTGGCCGACCGGCTGCGTGCCCTCACGATGGAGGTGCTGGACATGCCCGCGGGGCCGGGGCTCGACCGGGCGCTGGTGGTGGCGGTCGAGGCGACGGACGCGGTGCTCAAGCTCGCCTTCCGTGTCGACCCCCGAGGCGACGCGGCGCTGATCGCCGAGTGCAAACAACTGGTCCGCCGCTACCTCTCCGACCACCTCCCGTAACCACCACCGGCACCCGCCCGCCCGCCGCCCCCGCCACGGAGACCGGTCGCATGCGGGCTCCGCCACGGCGAGACCGGCCGCACGCGGGCCCCGCCACGGCGAGCGGACGCATGCGGCGGGCCGCCGCCCCGTAGCCTGGGGGCGGCGGCCCGGGGCCACACGGCTCAGGCCGGGGCGTCCAGGCGGGCGCGGAGATCCGGGTCCAGCTTCAGGTCTGCGGCGCCGATGGCCTCCTCCAACTGCGCCATCGTCGACACACCGACGATCGGGACGATGCCGTCGGCCATCAGCCAGGCCAGGACCACCTGGTTCGGGGTGGCGCCCAGCTCGTTCGCCACCTCCTGGAGGACGGCGAGGCGGGCGGTGGTGCCCGAGTGGTCGTAGATCTCGGAGATCGGCCGGTCGGGACGCGTGTACGCGCCGAACATCAGCGTGTTGTACGCCCACAACGTCATGTCCGGCTCGGCGGCCAGGTAGTCGAGCAACTCGTCCGTCACCAGCGTGTGCCCCGCCTCCGCGGGCTTGGTGAGCGGCCGGGGCCGCAGGTACGTGTGCCGCAGCTGCACGTACGTGTACGGCATCCACCCGCGCGCCGCCGAGACGTTCCTGGCCCGCTCCAGCCGCCAGGTCGCCACGTTGCTCGCGCCCAGGGCGCGCACCTTGCCCTGCACGGCGAGCTCGTTGAACGCCCCCAGGGTCTCCTCCAGCGGCACGGAGCGGTCCTCGATGTGCGCCCAGTACAGGTCGATGTAGTCCGTCCCCAGCCTCCGGAGGCTGCCTTCCGCGGCCCTGGCGATGACGGGCGCCGACAGGCCCTCGGCGGAGTCGAGGGTTTTGTCGCCGGGGACGGTGGGCCGCCCTCCGGCCTTCGTGCTGATGAAGATCTCGTCCCGGTTGCCGCGGGCGGCCAGCCAGGCACCGATGGCCTGCTCGCTCTCGTCGCCGGTGCAGCCCTCCACCCAGAACGGGTAGTTGTTGGCGGTGTCGAGCATGGTGCCGCCCGCCTCGTGGAACCGGTCCAGGATGGCGAAGGTGTCCCGCAGATCGACGCCGGTGCCGAAGTGAATCGTGCCGAGTGCGATGTTCATGGCCACGACTGTGGGAGCTGGAGTGCACTCCATGTCAATGCGGTTGACCTGGAGTGGACTCCAGGTGGGAAACTGGCAGCGTGAGCGAGCGTAGCGAGCGAACCAATGGACACAGCACGGTCACCGTCATGGGGCCACCCCCGGCGGGCGCCTGACGGTGTATACGCCTGCGGAGGCGGTCGAGGAGACCGGCTTCAGTCTCGACACCCTGCGTTACTACGAGAAGATCGGCTTGCTGGAGCGAGTCACCAGGAACGCCTCCGGCCAGCGCAGGTTCACTCAGGACGACATCGGTTGGCTCGGCATGCTGCGCTGCCTGCGTGACACGGGCATGCCCATCGCCACGATGTTGCGCTTCGCCGAGCTCGTCCGCGCGGGAGACCACACGATCCCGGATCGGATCAAGCTGCTGGAGGAGCACGACGGGCACGTCCAGGCGCAGATCGCGAACCTGGCCGAGCGCCAGCGCTACATCCACAACAAGATCTCCTACTACCGCAGCGTCATGTAGACCCGCCTTTGCCATCCGGCCGATAGACCAAGATCCATGGCCGGAGCGAGGGCCGGACGGATCAACGTGTCGCTGCGCCGCGTTGCCATGGTGGGCGCGGCGATGTTGTTCGTGCTGCTGGGCCACATCACGATCGTGCAGGCGTTCGGGTCCCAGGCGCTCAACGCCGACCGCAGGAACGAGCGGCCGCTGCTCGCCAGGTTCGGCCACCCGCGTGGCGACATCCTGACCTACGACGGCACGGCCATCGCCACGAGCCGCCCGGCCGGCGGCGGCCCGTACCTCTATCAGCGGGTCTACCGGCACGGCGAGGTCTACGCGCCGGTCACCGGGCACCTGTCGCTCTACCGCTCCTCCGGCATCGAGCAGGCGCAGGGCGCGGTGTTGTCGGGTGACGACGCCAAGGTCAAGGTCCGGTCGCTGGTGAAGGACGGCGGCGTCGAAGGGGCCGACGTGCGGCTGACGATCAGCGACCGGGCGCAGTGGGCTGCGTACCAGAGCCTCAAGGCGGTGGGCGTGCCCGGGGCGGTGGTGGCGATCAACCCGGCGACGGGCGCCATCCTGGCGCTGGCCTCGTACCCGTCGTACGACCCGAACGTCCTCACCACGTTCGACCGCTCCCGGCTGGCCGAGACGGCGCGGGGGTTGCGGCGAGCGCCCGGGCGGCCGCTGCTGAACCGGGCGCTGCGCCAGACGTATCCGCCGGGCTCGACGTTCAAGCTGGTGACCACGGCCGCGGCATTGGGCTCCGGCGAGTACAACCCGGCCGGCCTGGTCGACGCCCCGGCGCGGCTGCCGCTGCCGGGAACTTCCGCGTACGTCCGAAACGATCCCGGCTGCCGCGACACCCGCCCGACACTCCTGTACGCCTTCCAGGTCTCCTGCGATACGGCGTTCGCCACCATAGGGATGCAGCTCGGCCAGGACATCCTGCGGGACCAGGCGGAGGCGTTCGGGTTCAACGAGGAGAGTCTGGCGATTCCGGTGGCCACGACGCCGAGCAGGTTTCCTACCGCTCCGGCCATGACGCGGGCCCAGACGGCGCTGGCGGCCATCGGGCACCACGAGGACAGAGCCACGCCGCTGATGATCGCCATGTTGTCGGCGGCCGTGGCCAACGACGGGGTGCTGATGCGGCCGTACCTGGTGGAGGAGGTGCGCCTGGCGGACGGATCGGTCATCAACAGGGCCGGCCCCACGCCGTACCGCACGGCGGTGCCGGCCCCGCTGGCCAGACATCTGGCGGCGATGATGACCACGGTGACGCACGCGGGCGGCACAGGAACGGGCGCGGCCATCCCCGGCGTGGAGGTGGCCGCCGAGACCGCCATGTCACGGGCCGTCCCCGGCGCGGAGGACCACGCGCTGGTCACCGCCTTCGCACCTGCCGACAAACCGGAGGTGGCGGTGGGGGTGGTGCTGGAGCACCCGGGCGCCCGGGCCGCCAACGTGGCGCCGATCGCGCGGGCCGTGATCGAGGCCGTCTTGGCGTGAGCGCCCGCCGGCGGTAGACCTTGGCGTGAGCGTCGGTCAGCGGTAGGCCCTGGCCTGGAGGGAGTAGAGGTCGGCGTAGAGGCCGTCGAGGGCCATGAGCGTGTCGTGGTCGCCTTGCTCGGTGACCTTGCCGTGGTCGAGGACGTAGATGCGGTCGGCGTAGCGGACGCTGGCCAGGCGGTGGGTGATGAGCAGGACGGTGCGGCCGCCGGAGTGGGTGCGGATGCGCTCGAAGAGGGCGTGTTCGGCGCGGGCGTCGAGCGCGGCTGTGGGCTCGTCGCAGATTAGCAGGTCGGCGTCGCGGTGGAAGCCGCGGGCCACGGCGATGCGCTGCCATTGGCCGCCGGACAGCTCGTGGCCGTCTTTGAAGCGGCGGTCGAGGAGGGTGCGGTAGCCGTGGGGCAGATCGGCGATGACCTCATCGGCGCCCGCCACCGCCGCGGCCGCGTGTAAGGACTCGTCCCCTTTGTCGGTGCCCATCGTGATGTTGTAGCGGGCGGTGAGCGGCCAGCGGGTGTGGTCCTGGGCGATCACGGCCGTGCGGAGGCGCAGGTCTTCCGGGTTGACCTGTTTCAGGTCGGTGTCGTCCCACAGGACCACCCCGGAGTCCGGCTCGTAGAGGCCCGAGAGGATCTTGGCGAGGGTGGTCTTGCCTGAGCCGTTCTCGCCGACGAAGGCGATCACTTCACCCTGCTTGATCTCGATGGTCACCTCGCGCAGGGCCGGCGCTTGCGCGCCGGGGTAGGTGAACGTCACGCCGCTGGCGGTGATGCGCTGGAAGCCCGGCGGCATCGCGGCCGGTCGTCTCGCGGACACGCGGCGCTCGGCGTCGGCGCAGAACTCCAAGAAGTCGGTGAAGTAGAGGCCCTCCTCGTAGAGGCGGTTGGTGGCGTAGATCAGATTGCCGAGCGACTGCTGGGCGGACCTGATGGCCAGGACCGCCGTGCCGGCCACGGCCAGCGGGATCGCCCCGATCGCCAGGAGCACGCCCAGCGCGAGGTAGACCAGGCCGGTGCCGAGGCCGCCGAGCGCCTGGCCGGCGAGCCCGGCGAAGGTCTGCCGCCTGGCCAGCTTGAGCATCACGTCCTGCTCGGCCCGCGCCACAGCGTCGTACATGCGCAGCAGGAAGCCGCGCATCGTGAACGAGCGGACCTCCGCCGCCGGCTCGCGGTTGGCCAGCAATTCACCGATGATCCATTTGCGGCGGTTGGCGGGGATGAGGGCGTAGAGGGTGGCGTAGCGCATCCTGGCGCTGCGGACCATGGCCCAGGCGTCCGGCAGCACCGCCAGCAGGAGCAGCGGGAGCAGCACCGGGTGCAGGACGCCCAGCACGCCGGCCACGGCGGCGATGCCGACGGCGGCGCTCAGCACGTCGACGGCCGCGGACACGACCTGGTCCGCCATGGCCACGCCGCGCAGCCTGGCCCGCTGTAACGCGTCGTGGAACTCGGGGTCGTCGTAGGCGACCAGGTCGACGCGGCTGGTCAGGCCGTAGAGCCGCTCCTCGGTCAGACGGCTGACCTGCGGGTCCAAGCGCGCCTGCGCCCAGCCCGCGCCGGCCTGCACCGCCGTGCGCAGCGCCGCCGCGGCGGCCACCAGGGCCAGACTGGGCAGCGCGGCCACGACGCGGTCCGGGGTCGGGCCCTCGCTGAAGAGCGCGGTCAGCACGCCTGTCGTGGCCAGCAGCCCGAACGCGGTGAGCACGCCACCGAGCAGGTTGAGCGTGACCGTGGCCACGGTGTCGCGCGGGCTGGCCCGCCACGCCATGCGCATCGCCTGGGCCACCAGCGACGGCAGTCGCCTGGCGATGGTCAGGAAGCGCACGTCCGCCAACTTGTCCGTGTGGGCATGCCAGTCGGAGAAGGAGATCTCACCGAGCTCTAACGGCTCATCGGCCATGACTCGAGTGTGCCTACGGGCACCGACAGTTCACCACCGATTATCTAGAGTAGTTGCTCGAATACGGATAGTAATATCTGCCTCGTCTACATATTGCCTTCTGCATCGTCGTATGGCCATGTCAATGCATGTGCGGCCCCCTTGCGTAGCTCTACGGTTGGGGACGCCGCGCAGCCGAGGGGCCGGACATCTTCGGAGGGGTGGGTGTCCGGCTCCGGGCGCGCGGCAGCGGGCTCGAGCCGCGCAGGGCTCGGGCCCGCCCAAGGCACAGAGGGCTCCATAGATCGGTGGACGCTGCGCCGTCCGGGGCGGTCGTACGTTGGCGGATATGCAGCCCGACGCCTCGGCCACCGTGATCAGCGAGGTGTTCCACCGGGCCTACGAGCGCGGTGACCGGCCGGCGCTGGTCGACCTGCGCGGCGGCCACGTCTACGGCTATCGGCGGCTGGTGACCGACGTGACCAGGGCGGCGTCCGGGCTCGTGCGCGGGGGCGCCAGACGCGACCAGGTCGTGGCCGTGCACGTGTCGACGGCGGGGGCGCAGACGCTGGCCGTGCACACGGTGCTGGCTGCCGGAGGGGTGGCTGCGCCCATCGACCCCGCGCTCGGCGCCGAGGACATGGCCGCCTGGCTGCTGGCCTGCGACGCACGCACTTTGATCACCACACCCGACCTGGCCGAGACGGCGAGGCAGGCGGCGCGCGGATCCCGGGTGCGGCAGGTCGTCTCGCTCGGTGCGGCGCTCGAGGCGATCGACTTCCGCACCCTGCTCACGCTGGAGCCCATCGCGCTGCCCGCGCTCGACGCCGCGCACCAGGACGCGTTGCTGCTGGCCGACGGCCGCCGCATGTCGCACGCGGCGCTGCTGGCCAGGATGGCCGAGCTCGACCGGCCCGTACGCCTGGCCGAGTCCGACGTGGTGCTGACCACGTGGCGGCCCGACGGCGGCTGCGACCTGCTCGCCCTCGTCGGTCTCGGCATGTCGAAGGGCGCTCTGGTGGTGGCCGCAGGTGATGATCTACCCGGCGGTATCCACGATTTCGCCGTCACCGTGGTGGCGGGCACCGACGGCAGCCTGCAGCGCGTCCGCGGGAGCGCTCAAGGGGTCGCCCTTTAAGGAGTGGCAGGGTGGAGGAGCGGCTCGCCGCGCACGTAGCGGGCCACGTCCGCGGCCACGATCGCGGCCGCCTTCATCGCCGTCTCCTTGCTGGCCCCGGCCAGGTGCGGGCTCATGATCAGGTTCGGCGTCGTGAGTAGGCGTGAGCCCGGCGGGATCGGCTCCTCGGGGAAGACGTCCATCGCGGCGCCGAACAGGTGACCGGAATCCAGCGCGTCGCACATCGCGTCGTAGTCCAGCAGTGCGCCGCGGGCGCAGTTGACCAGGACCGAACCGCGCGGCATGGTGGCGAGCTCGGCCGCGCCGATCATGCCGGCGGTCTCCGGGGTGGCGCGGGCGTGCAGGGAGACGAAGCGGGAGCGGCGCAGCAGCTCGTCGAGCTCCACCCGGCCGGGCACGTCGACGTACGGGTCGTGGACGAGGACGCTCGCGCCGAAGCCCTCCAGCATGCGGGCCACGCGGCGGCCGATCGCGCCGTAGCCGACCAGGCCGACCGTGCTGCCGTCCAGCTCGGGGCCGACGTTGTCGTACATGTAGTAGTCGCCCCGCCACACGCCTGTGGCGAGATCGGCGTGGGTCTGGGGGATCCTGCGGGTGGCGGCCAGCAACATGGCGAGCGTGTGCTCGGCGGTGGCGACCGCGTTGCGGCCGGGCGCGTACGTCACCGCAACGCCGGCCTGCGCCGCAGCCTCCAGATTCGCGTTCACCGGGCCGCCCCGGCTGACGCAGAACAGTCGCAGGTCGGGAGAGGCGTCCAGGACCCGCTTGGTCAGGGGAGCCATCTGGGTCACGCAGACCTCGACGCCGCGGAGCGCCTCGATCAGCTCGTCCTCCACGTCCGAGGCCTCGTCCACCTCGCCGACCCGGCCGAACGGCTGCACAGGCCAGGGCAGCGTCAGCTCGCGGATGTCCACCTCGCCAGGGACCTCGCGCCTGAGCGCGTCGATGAGCAGGCGGTTCTGGACGAAGTGGTCGCCTGCGACAAGGACTCGGGTGGTCAACGAACGGCTCCAATCGGGGAGTTGTACTGCAGCAACGCGGCCCGCCCGCCCTCATCACGCAGACGCAGCTCGGTCAGCGCGCAGTTGTCCAGACGCGGGAACAACCGCCGGTACTCGCCGAGCGGCACGCCGATCAGCCGGCACAGGGTCAGCCTGATCGCGGTCGTGTGCGCGACCACCAGCACTCGGCCGCCCGGGTGGGCGGCGGCGATGTCGTGCAGGGCCGCGACGAAGCGGGCGGCGGCCCCGTGCGGGTCCTCGCCGCCGGGCAGCGGGTGCCCGGCGGGGTCGGCCTCGAAGGCGGCGCGTGCCCCGGGGAACCGTTCAGCCATCTCGGCCGAGGTCAGGCCCTCTCCCTCCCCGAAGTCCAGCTCGTGCAGCCGGGGGTCGGTCCGGAGTGCCACGCCGGCTTTGGCCGCGCTCGCCTCGGCGGTGATCCTGGCGCGGCTGAGCGTGGAGGACCATACCGCCGACAGGCCCGCTCGTGCCGCCCATTCGGCTAGCTGGGCGGCCTGGGCGTGGCCGCGCGGGGTGAGCTCGATGTCGCTGACGCCGGCGTAGCGGTTCTCGGCGTGCCAGACGGTCTCGCCGTGGCGGACGAGCACGAGGTCGGTCATCGGGCGGTCCTCTCGCGGGCGTGTCGCGCGGCCTGTTCCTGAAGCCAGCCGCGTCGTTCCAGCTCGGCGACGAAGCGCAGGTACGGCTCACGCAGGTCGGTGCGTGACGGTTCCACTGTCGCGCGGGTCCTGATCATCCGGCTGGGGTCGCCGCCGGCCAGGACGGCCATGCCCAGCGCGGGCTCGGCGTTCTCGCGCAGCGTCACGGGACGTCCCAGGACGTCCGCCCTCAGCTGGTTCCAGAAGGCGCTGCGCGTGGCGCCGCCGGTCAGGATCACCTCGCCGTCCACAGGAGCGCCGAGGAGGTCGAGATGGTCGAAGCAGAGGCGCTCGACGAAGGCCGCCCCGAGGAGGATGGCCGCATAACGTTCGACGTCGTCGGCCGGTTCACCGAGCGTGAAGGACTCGGCGTCGGGCGCGTCGAACGGGAAGCGCTCACCGCGCGACACGAGCGGGTAGGTCACGGGCACGAAGAGGGGCCCTTCGGACGTGACGCCAAAGCGCGCCGCGGCCTGCGTGCTCAGCGCGTCCAGATCGCGGCCGGGCAGGTCGCGGGTCAGGGCGCCCGCGCCTGTGCTCGAAGCGCCGCCGGGCAGCCAGGAGCCGTCGGGGGCGCGGTGCGAATACACCACGCCGAGCGGGTCGTGGAGCAGCTCCTTCGTCACGCCCTTGAGCACCAGCGTCGTGCCCAGCACCGAGTTCCAGCTGCCGGTCCGGGTGGCGCCCGCGCCGAGCTGGGCCGCGCAGCCGTCCGTCATCCCGGCGATCACCGGTGTGCCCGCCGGGAGGCCGGTCTCCTCGGCGGCCGCCGCGCAGACCACCCCCAACTGGGTGCCCGGACGTACGACCTCGGGGAGGATCTCCGGAGGCACCAGGTCCAGCACTTCGGCGGGCCAGCGCTCCTCGATCAGGTCCACACCGGTCTTGAGCGCGTTGCTCAGGTCCGTAGGCACCTCGTGCCCGACCAGCCGCCGGTTCACGAAGTCGTTCTGGTGCGCCGGCCGGGCCCCGGCCGGAGCGTCCCTGAGCAGCCACAGCAGCTTCGGCAGCGCCCAGTTGGGCTGCATCCGGCGGTACCCGAGCCGCTCCCACACGGGCGCGCCCACCTCGTTGACCCGTTCGGCGTCGGCTCGTCGGTCGTCGTACATGAGCGCCGGGGTCAGCGGCCGGCCGGCCGCGTCCGTGAGCAGGATCGTTCCAGAGGTGGCGGCCACGGCCACGCCCGCCACCAGAGAAGAGGGCACGTCGCGCAGCGCCTCGCGGGTGGCGGCGGCCAGCGCGCGCCACCACTCCTCGGGGTCCTGCTCGTGGCGGGGCCCGTCGCGGCGGCTGGTCAGCGGGCGACCGGCCGCGCCGAGCACCTCGCCGCCCTCGCCGACGGCCATCGCCCGCACGCTCTGCGTGCCGAGGTCGATGCCGATCCAGACGCTCATGAACGGTCCCTCAGCTCGCCCAGCAGCGGCCACGAACCGGCGTTGGCCTCGCGCAGGGTCAGGAAGTCGGCGAACATCCGCGCGTAGAAGTCCTGCCGCCCGGGGTCGGGCTCGACCGCGTCGCGCAGGCGTACGTGATCGGCCGCCGCCGCGGCCACCGACGGCGCGGCGCCCGTGGCGGCCAGGCCCACCAGGTACGCGCCCCGCGCCCCCACCTCGGCGTCGGCCGAGCGCCGCACCGGCAGCCCGGTGACGTCGGCGATCATCCCGAGCCAGGCGGCGTTGGCGGATCCGCCTCCGCACACGCGCAGCTCCGTGGGCGCGGCGCCGGTGGCCGCCAGGCAGTCCTTGATCACCATGGTGAGCCCTTCGAGTGCCGCCCGCGCGACGTGCTCACGGCCGTGTTCGAACGACATGCCGAGCATCGCGCCCCGGGCAAGGGGGTCGGTGAAGGGCGCCCGCTCGCCGGCCGGCGACAGGTAAGGCAGGAACGTCAGCCCGCCCGCTCCCGGCGCGCTCAGCCCGGCCAGCTCGCCCAGCTCCGCAGGCTCGCGCAACCCCAGCAGGCGGCACGTCCACTGCACCACCTCCGTGCCCGCGAACGTGGGGAACGCCCGCAGGTAGCCGCCGGGCAACGCGATCGTGATGCCGATCGGCTCGCCGTCCAGCTCGGGAGAGCCGACGACGACCTCTGTGCACAGCGTGGTCCCGAGGATGCCGCACGCCTGCCCGGGCGCGACCGCGCCCGCGCCCAGCGCCGTCGCGGCGATGTCGTACGGGGCCATGACGACCGGCGTCCCCGGGGTCAGCGCCAGCGCCCGCGCCGCATCCGGGGTGAGCTCGGCGACGGGGCAGGAGCGGACCGGTGGAAGGAGCCGCTCGGCCTGCTCCAGGCCGAACAGGGTGAGCAGGTCGGGGGAGTACGCCCGTGCCCGCAGGTCCATGAACGGAGCCGAGGCGTCCGACTCATCCGCCACCAGCTCCCCGGTCAGCTTCGCGAAGATCCAGCCGCCGCAGGTGAGCATGGCGGCCGACCGGTCCAGTCGCTGGGGGTCGTGGGCGCGCAGCCAGGTCAGGATCGCGTGCGGCAGCCCGGAGGCGGCCGAGGAGCCGTTGATCCGGAAGGCCGCCGCGGCCCGTCCCTCCCGCGTCCAGGAGTCCACGGTCGCCGCCGCGCGGGCGTCGTTCCACAGGATGGCCGGACCGGTGGGCTCGAGATCCGCGCCGACCAGCCAGCAGCCGTCGCCCTGGGCCGTCACGGCCAGGAAGTCGACGTTCCCGGTCGCGACCTCGCGGACCGTGGCCGCGACCGCGTCCCAGACCGCGCGCATGTCCTGCTCGGCGTGGCCGGGCGCGGGCCTGGACACCACGGTTTCGCGCCGGGCGACGGCCGACTCCGCGCCCGCGGCGTCGTACGCGACCGCCTTGATGACGGTGGTCCCCGCGTCCACGCAGATGATCGCCATCAGGCCCTGCCGTGCGAGGTCCTCGACCGGCGCGACACCGAGTCGACGATCACCGCGAGCAGCAGCACCGCGCCGGTGACCACGAACCGGATCGAGGAGTCGAGGTTGAGCAGCGTGAGGCCGCTGGAGATCGACTGGATCACGATGATCCCGAGCAGCGCGCCGAAGGCCGTGCCGCGCCCGCCGAACAGGCTCGTCCCGCCGATCACGGCCGCCGCGATCGCGTTGAGGTTGACGTCGCCCGCGCCGCTACTCTGGTTGGCCGCCGCCAGCCTGGCCGCGGCCAGGATGCCGCCGACCGCCGCGAACGTCGAGCACAACACGAACACCGAGGTGTAGATCGCCTTGACGTTGATGCCCGCCCGGCGCGCGGCCTCCACGTTGCCGCCCACGGCGTAGACCGCCCGGCCCCATTTCGTCCGCGACAGCAGGTAGTGCATGATCAGCACGAGCGCGACGAAGAAGACGAACATCCAGCCGACGCCGCGCGTCTGGCCGAGATACCAGACCACGAAGGCCAGCACCGCCAGCAGCGCCGCGCTCCTGAGCGCCAGCGTGGACACACTCTTGGCCGACAGCCCCGCCCGGCGCCGCTCCCGCGCGTGCAGGTAGCCGCTGGCGAACAGCCAGACCGCGGCGATCAGCGCGAACGTGTACGACAACCAGGCCGGCACGAAGTCCAGCTGCGCGAAGTTCACCAGTCCCGAGTCGAACGGCAGGTTGATCGACCCCTTCGTGCCCAGCACGTACAGCTGGAGCCCGAGGAAGGCCAGCAGCCCGGCCAGCGTGATCACGAAGCTGGGCACCCCGAACCTGTTGAACAGCTGCCCGTACAGCCATCCGATCACGGCGCCCATGATGACCGAGGCCGCGACGGCCAGCCAGACCGGCAGCCCCTCGCCCACGAACAGCACCGCGAGCACCGCGCCCGACAGCCCGCTCACCGAGCCGACCGACAGGTCGATCTGGCCCACGAGCAGCACACACACGATGCCGAGCGCGATGACGCCGACGGCGGCCGATTCGAGGGTGAGGTTCACCAGGTTCGCGCTGGACAGGAAGACCGGGTTGAGCACCTGCAGAACCGTCCAGATGACCACGAGCCCGACCACGACCGGGATGACGCCCAGGTCGCCGCCGCGGGCCCGCTCGACCACGTCGGCGAGCGCGCCGCGCAGCCCGTCGCGGTCTTGGAGCCGCTCGTCCTGCCGGTCGGTCGCCGTGCTCATGGGCTCACCCGGTGAGGCGGGCTCGGTCGCCGCATGCCGTCGCGTGCTCATGAGGGCTTCCTTTCCTGCGCCCGAGCCGCCCGCTGGGAGACCGCGTTGTCGCTGGCGCCGGTGATGGCGGCGATGATGTCCTCGGTGGAGACCTCGCCCACGTCGAACACGCCGTTGTTGCGGCCGAGCCGCAGCACCGCCACGGTGTCGGCGACGGCCTTCACGTCCGCCATGTTGTGGCTGATCATGATGACGCCCAGGCCGCTCTCCCGCAGCCGCTCGACCAGGTTAAGCACCTCGGCCGTCTGCGCGACGCCGAGCGCGGCGGTGGGCTCGTCGAGGATGATGACCTTCGGATCGCCGAGCAGCGACCTGGCGATGGCGACCGTCTGCCGCTGGCCGCCGGACAGCGCCGCGACCGGCACCCGCACGCTCGGGATCTTGGCTGAGAGCTGGCGGAGCAGCTCCCACGAGCGGGTCTCCATGGCCACGTCGTTCAGCCGCAGCGGGCGGACCTCCTGGCCGAGGAACAGGTTCTGGATGACGTTGAGGTTCTCGCACAGCGCCAGGTCCTGGAAGACCGTGGCGATGCCGAGCTTGTGCGCGGCGGCCGGCGTGGGGATGTCGACCTCGCGGCCCTCGAAGGTGATCGTGCCGGAGTCCTGCGGGTGCACCCCCGACAGGATCTTGACCAGCGTCGACTTGCCTGCGCCGTTGTCGCCGACGACCGCCACGACCTGACCGGCGGCCACGTCGAGGTCGACGCCGGTGAGCGCGGCCACCGCGCCGAAGGTCTTGCTGATTCCGCGGAGCGAAAGAACGTTCATCACTTGATTCCGAGCTCGGCACAGCCCTTGGCATACGCGCCGGTGCAGATCTCGGTGGCCTTCATGATGCCGCCGTCGAACAACACTTCCTTGATGTTCTCCTTGGTCACGACCGTGGGGGTGAACAGCTCGGACGGCGTGTTGTAAAGCGTGGTCTTGCCGGCGGGCTTCTTGCCCTGCATGAACTCCCAGGCCACGTTCGCCGACGCCTCAGCCACGATCTTGATGGGCTTGGAGATCGTGTTGTACTGGTCGCCGGCGATGATGCGCTGCGCGGCGGCCGGCTCGGCGTCGTTGCCGGTGATCGGCGGCACCTGCACACCCGCGGCCTTGAACGCGGCGATCGAGCCGCCGCCGGTGCCGTCGTTGGCCGCGACCACGCCGGCGATCTGGTCCTTGAACTGCGTGATCTGGCCGCTCACCCAGGTCTGCGCCTTCTCCGGCTGCCAGTCGGGGGTGTCGTACTCGGCCAGCAGCTTGAAGCCGCTCGGGTCGACCGCGCTGTGGATACCCTTCTTGATCAGCCCGGCCGCGGCGTCCGTCGGGGAGCCGTTGACCTGGAGGATCCCGCCCTCGGCGTTCTCCTTCTTCAGGTGGTCCACCAGGGACTGGGCGATCATCGCACCGATCTTCTCGTTGTCGAACGAGATGTAGTAGTCGGCCGGTGTGGCCGGGATCGGCCGGTCGTAAGCGATGACCGGCACCTGCTGCGACTGCGCCGACTTGACGATGGTGGCCGCGGCGGCGGAGTCGACGGGGTCGAGCACGATGGCCTTGACACCCTGAGCGAGCGCGGAGTTGGCCTGTTGCTGCTGCTTGGCGGCGTCGGAGTCGGCGTTCTGGTAGATGACCTCACAGGTCGGGCACAGCTGCTTCATCTTCGCTTCGAACAGCGGCTTGTCCTGCAGCTCGTACCTGGTCGACGCGAGGTCGGGCATGAGGAATGCGACCTTGGCGTTCTGCAGGTCGCCGCCGCCGGTGTTCCCGCCGCCAGTGTTACCGCCGGCTGAGCCGGAGCCTGAGCCGCACGCCGCCAGCGTCGAGGCCAGCACTGCCACTGCGGCGAACGCGGAGGTCCGCATCTGAGCTCTGTTCACGGATTCGTTCCTCACTCGCTATGTCCTCGCGGACGGATCCAAACGCTCGCTGCCCCCGAGCCACGGGCATGCCCTCACGTGGGGGAAATCCCGTGGTGCGGCACACGTTAGCGCGCGTTCAGAAACTTTGTCCAGCACAGATGTTCAGAGCTGGCGAGCGGCTGCCACCAGGCCTTCCGCGGTGGGCGTATCCGTGACGAGCTGCTTGAAGTAGCCGCCCCTGGCGCCGGCGACGATCGACAGGACCTTCTCCGCGCCCACGGCCACCGCGATCACGGCGGGGATGCGGCGCAGCTCCTCCAGGTTCGTGGCCACCAGCCGCTCGCCGCCCGGATAGGTGATCGGGGCGCCGTTGCGGTCGTAGACCCGCATGCACACGTCGCCCACGGCCTCGCGCAGGCTGTCGGCGTCGCGCGGCATGAGTGAGGGCACCATCTGCCGCATCAACGGCGGCGAGCCGACGCCGACGATCGCGCACTTGGCATGCGCCCACAGGTCCATGACGCGGCGTACAGACGGCTCGTGCTGCAGGGAGTAGAACAGCTCAGGGCCGGGCAGGGCGGGGGCGTAGAGGTAGGCGGGCACGCCGCCGACGCGTTCGGCCAGGATGCGGGTGGTCTCGTTGGTCTGGAACCAGGGCTGCGGCTCCTCCTGTCCGCCGACCGCGGGCGCGATCGTGACGCCGGGGAAGCGGCCGAGCCCCTCGCGGGCGCACTCGTAAACGGTGCTGCCGGAGGAGACGAGCACGACGTCGCCGGATGCCAGGCCCACGGCGGCCAGCGCGCGGGCCACGCCGGGCGCCAGCCAGGGGCCCAGCGCCGGGCCGCTGACCTTGGGTACCAGGAAGACGCGCTCCAGGCCGAGCGCCTGCGCGACCTCGTCGGCCAGCGGGCCCTCCGCCAGCGCGGCGGAACGGTGCACCTTGATCTCGACGATGCCCTGCTTGCGCGCCTCGGTGAGCAGCCTGCTCACCGTCGCCCTGGAGACGCCGAGCCGCTGGGCGATGTCACCCTGCGTGGCGTCCTCCATGTAATACTGCTGCGCCGCCGCGTACATCAGCTCATGCGGGAACCTGGCCTGCTGCGCGTCCGGGGCGACGTCGGCGGCATTCATGCACGCGCTCCTCGTGAACAAGCTTGCTGAACTGATGTGCAACGACTATACCCGTGTGCTCTCCGGAGAGAAGGCTAGTCGTTGATCATGATCAGCGGGCCGGGTGCGGCGCGGGTGACGGGCGCAGCACGCCGGCCAGGGCCAGCGCCACCAGGATGCCCCCGCCGCCCGCGACCGCGATCGCGGGGCCAGGCCCGATCGCCTCGCCCAGCACCCCGACCAGGGTCGCGCCGACCGCCTGGCCGGTCATCAGCCCGGCGGACTGCAGCCCGAACGCCTGCCCGCGCACCTCCTCGGGCACCGCGTCCACGAACCGCCGCTGCAACCCCAGCTGGTACGCCAGCCCGGCCGTCGCCACCCCCGCCAGCACGGAGGCCCACACGACCTCCGGCCCGAACGCGTAGCCGATCCAGGGGATCCCCAGGAGCAGTGCCAGGGGCAACGACAACCGCTCGCGCAATGTCGGCGCCGCGAAGCGGCCGACCGCGAACTCGCCGACCGCCATACCGGCCGCGGCCGCCGCCAGCACCACCCCGGCCTGTCCCTCCCCGCCCATGTACGGCACCACCATGGCCTCGGCCCCGGCCAGGCACACACACGGCACCCAGCCGGCCAGCAACAGCCCGCGAACCCGCCCGTCGGCCAGCAGTCGCCGGTTGACCCGCAGTGTCTCCCGTACCGCACCGCCCTTGGCCGCACCCCGCGCCGGCCCGTACGGCAGCCCTACCCGCAGCACCACGGCGGCCACGACCGACAGGCCCGCAGTGACCGCCAGCGCCCCGGAAGGCCCGGCGAAACCCAGGAACGCGCCCCCGACGGCCAGCCCAGCGATCTGCGCGCTCGCCGAGGCGACGTTGAGCACCGAACGCCCCAGCACGAACGCGTCACCCGGCAGCACCTCGGGCAGCATCGCCGCCCGCGCCGCGAAGAACACCGGCGAGAACAGCCCGGTAACCAGCACGAGCGCCAGCAGCCCCCACACCGGCAGCCCCGCGTACGCCAGCAGCAGGCACGTGACCGCCCTGACCAGCTCGCCGGCGATCATCAGCGCCCGTGGCGGCATCCGGTCGGCCAGCGACAACAGGAACAGCCCGCCCAGGATGAACGGCAACCATCCGGCCATGTACGCCGCGGCCGACAGCCCGGGCGAGCCGGTCCGCTCGTAGACCAGCACGGCCAGGGCCAGCATCTTGATCATGTCGCCGGCGATGAGCAGCACGAAGCTGCCGAACAGCACCCGGAACTCCCTGACGGCGAACACCTCGCCGAACGTCGCACCCTTCATGGGACCGATGCTGCGAGCGCCACAGCCATCGGGCGACTTTTTCGGATATAACCGAAAGGTGGTCGTGAGCATCGAGGTCACTCCGCAGGACCTGGTGGCCAGCAGGTTCGCCATCTCGCCGCTGATCGAGACCATGCACGCCCAGTGGGTGCTCGCCGGCAGGGCTGAGGCAGGTGTACACGGCCAGTGGGCCAGGCGGTGGCGGGAGAAGTACCGGGAGCTCGCGCGTGATCATCCCGCCCTCCGGGCGGCCGGGGCGATCAGCGGCAACACAGGCGCCGCCAACGTCGACTTCGTCGCCCCTCCGCCCACGGCCGTGGACGTGCCGTTCGAGGCTGAGCTGGCCTCCATGCGGGCCACGCCGCTGGAGCAGGCGCACGGCGAGATCACCAGGGTGCTGGCCGGGCGGCCGGTTCCCGGCTGGGTCCTTGACCTGCTGCTGGGGCCGCATGTGGTCGAGCGGCTCGCGGATGCGTACGAGGCGCTGTGGACGGAGATCGTCTCCCACGAGTGGCCTCGATTCCGGGCGATCCTCCAGCGCGACGTGGCCCAGCGGGCGGGACGGCTCGCCGCCTACGGCTGGCAGTCGGCGTTGGAGGACCTCAGCCCGCGCGTCCACTGGCGGCGCGGCGGGCGCATCGAGCTCGAGATGAGGTCGATCAGCGGGCCGCGCAGGCTCGGCGGCAAGGGGCTGCTGTTCCTTCCGTCGGCGTTCATGCGCACCATCGCCGTCTACCTGGAGGACGCCTGGCCATACGCGATGATCTACCCCGCCAGAGGAATCGCGGCCGCTCCCGCGGCGCCTGACGCGGACCTGTCGTCGCTGATCGGCCGCAGCCGCGCGCTCATCCTGGCCGAGCTCGCCGAGCCGGCCACGACCACGCAGCTCGCGGCCCTGCTCCGGCAGAGCGTGGGCACCACGGGCGAGCACGTCGCGGCGTTGCGCAGGACGGGCCTGATCACCGGCACCCGTACGGGCCGCAGCGTCCTCTACGCACGCACGCCGCTCGGCGACGCCTTGATCAAGGGAGCTCGCCCGAGCCGCGCGGAATGAGGCGCACGGGGAGCTGGATGTGCTCGGGCGGCCCCACGTCGCCGCGCAGCCGCCGGAACAGCAGCTCGGCCGCCACCCTCCCCATCCAGGACGGATCCTGCGCCACGACCGTCACCCCAGGTTGGAGCAGGTCGGACAGCTCGAAGTCGTCGAAGCCCACCACCGCGATCGGCCGGCCGGCCAGCGCCCGCAGCGTGGTCACGGTGTAGCGGCTGTTGCCGGTGAACAGCGCCGTCGGCGGCCTGTCCAGGGCGAACATCCTGTCCAGGTCCGCCCGCACCCCCTCCAACGTGGGCGGCCGCATGGAGACCAGCCGCGGGTCGTACAGGCCACCGAGGGCCTCCCGGTAGCCGCGGTGCCGCTCGGCGGCGGTGTAGATCGCCAGGTCGTCGCCGAGGAAGGCGATGCGATGATGCCCGTGCCCGAGCAGGTGGCGGATCGCCTGCTCGGCCCCGCCCGCGTTGTCGGCGAGCACGGTGTCCACGTCGAGCCCCGCCCCCGGCGGCCGGTCCGCGAACACCACCTTCGTCCCCGCCTCCAGCTCCGGTCGCAGGTATGTGTGGTCGTCCCCGGCCGGCACCACGATGAGGCCGTCCACCCGGCGGGTGAAGAACGTCTCGACCAGCTCCCGCTCCCTGACCGGCTCCTCCCCGGACGAGCCGGTCAGCAGCAGGCAGTCGTGACCGATCACCACGTCCTCCACGGCCCTGCTCAACCCCGAGTAGAACGGGTCGGCGACGTCCTCGATGACCAGCCCGACCGTGGCCGTCCTGCCTCGGCGCAGCACCCGCGCGCTCTCGTTGCGGCTGTAGCCCAGCCGGTCGATGGCCGCGCGCACCCGTTCGGCGGTGGCCGGGTGCACGCCCGGCTCGCCGTTCACGACGCGCGAGACGGTCTTGAGCGCCACGCCCGCCGCCGTGGCGACGTCCTTCATCGTCGGTCTCACGCCAGGATCATGTCTTACCAGGTAGGGGACAGACAACGTTGTCAAGGCGGCTGTGCGAGAGTGGTCCCCTATGTCGTTGAGATCCGCTGTGCTCGTGGCCGGATTCGTCCTGGCCGCGCTCAACCTGCGGCCCGCCATCGCGGGCGTCTCCCCGCTTCTCGACGAGATCATGAACGATGTCGGCCTCTCGCCCGCGGGCGGTGGCGCGATCACCACGGTCATGGTGATCTGTCTGGGCGTGTTCGGCCCGGTCGCGCCGCTGCTCGCGCGACGCGTCGGGCTCGACCGCATGCTGCTCGCCGGGCTGCTCGTCATCGCCGCCGGAGTCGTGCTCCGCGCTCTTGGCGGCGCGCCGATGCTCTACCTCGGCTCGGCCCTGGCCGCCACCGCGATCGCCGCCATGAACGTGGCCATGCCCGCCGTGGTCAAGCAGCACTTCCCGCTCCGGATCAACCTGATGACGGGCGTCTACGTCTCGGCAGTGGTGGCCGGCGCCGCCACCGCCTCCGCCGTGATGATCCCCCTCGAGCACGCCACCGGGTACGGCTGGCGCGGCGTCTCGGCGCTCCTGGCCGTGCCCGCCCTGCTCGCGGCGCTGCTCTGGCTGCCCCAGGCCCTCGCCAAGCAGGCCGGAGCGCAGAACGGGCCCAGGCCGATCGGCATGGTCCTGCGCAACCGCGTGACCTGGTACGTCACCGCCCTCATGGGCCTGCAGTCGCTCACCTTCTACGTCGTCCTGGCCTGGCTACCGACGATCTTCCTGGACCACGGCCTCCCCGCCGACCAGGCGGGCTACCTGCTCAGCCTCACGAACCTGGTCCAGGTCGCCACCGCGCTCGCGGTCCCGGTGCTGGCCGGTCGGCGGGCCTCGCAGGCGCCGTACGTGGTCGGGGCGGGCCTGCTGACCGTGGCCGGTTACCTCGGCGTGCTGCTGGCCCCGTTGTCCGCGCCGTGGCTGTGGATGATCGTGCTCGGTGTCGGTCAGGGCGCGTCCTTCGCGCTCGCGCTGCTCATCATCGCCCTGCGACCGGCCGACCCCGCCACGGTGACCGCGTTGTCGGCCGTGGCCCAGTCCGTCGGGTATGTGATCGCGGCGCTGGGGCCGATGGTGTTCGGGCTCCTGCGGGAGGTCTCCGGCGGCTGGTCGGTGCCCCTGATCGCGGTGCTGGGGGTGCTGGCGGTGCAGATCTTGGCTGGCTGGTTCGCCGGCCGCCCTGCTACTTTAGGTAAGGCTAACCTTTAGGGGAGGGTGTTCCAGCGTGCTGACCGAGGCGCTTCAGCGTTTGGCCGACGGGCGCGGCGGGGTGATCGGGGTCGAGCCAGGCCTCGTCGTCGAGCCGGACACGAGCTGGACGCCGGTCGCGGAGTTGCTGCGGGAGCCGTACACGCTGCTGGACGGGCTGATCGACGAGACGGCCGGGCGCTGGAACGCGCCACGCCACGTCGGCGCGGCGTTGTTCTGGAAGACCTTCGCCTACTGGCACACCTTGCCGATGGCGCTCGGCTGGGCGCTGGACCGGCGGGTGCCGATCATGCCGCTGCCGGAGACCTATTTCAAGCCGTCCGGCGCCGGGGTGACGATCGCCGCCACCCGCGTGACCTGGGACTCGGGCGCGGGAGCCATCCGTGAGGCGCTGGCGGAGTCGCAAGAACCCCTGGTCCAGGCCATCAGCGCGCGGGCCAAGGTCGGGGAGCGCACGTTGTGGGGCTCCACGGCGGAGGCGTTGGCCCACCCGCTGACGGCCGTCGTGCCCGGCGACTACATGACGTTGCTCAGGGAGATCGGCCGGCCGGTCGACGGGCTGGTGGAGCCCACGGACGACGGATACTTCCGCAGGACCTGCTGTCTGTGGATCACGCTTCCCGACGTCGAGCCCTGCGGAAGCTGCTGCGTCCTCAGGCCACGGCGTCGTCCAGCGGCCTGAGCTCGTCGGCGTAGCTGACGGAAACGCGGCGCATGACACCGGTGCCGTCGATCGAGTATTGCCCGAGCCGCCACAGCGGTGGCGAGTAGGCGTGGATGGACACGCTCTGGTCCACCGCGCCGGTCAGCCGGTGAATGTGGTCGGGCCCGAACGAGAACGACTGTCCCTCCGGCATCACCGTCTCCAGATGCTCGCCGCCGATCCGCGGGTTGCACTCCAGGAGCGCGCCCTTGACCACGTGCACGGCCCCGGAGGAGATGTCGTGGTCGTGCCAGCCTGTGTCGTCCTCGGGGCGCCAGCACAGCACCCAGACGTCCACGTACGCGTCGCGGTGCAGCGAGGCGAAGTGCCGGCCGCCGTCCTCGGGGAACGCCACCAGGTCGCGCCACTCCTCCGGGCGGGCAGCCAGCTGGTCCACCAGGTCGCGCAGCTCGCGCCGGTCGAGCGTGCGCTCCGGGAGCGCGGCACAGGTGCCCCCGTCCTGGATCTGTTTGGTGCTCACTTGCGAGGCTCCTTTCCGTTAAGAAGGCGACGGGGGTTGGTCACGCGGATGGCATGGGCGGCCGCGGCGCCCAGGCCGGGGTCGGGTGCGGTGGCGTAAGGGGCGTCCGAGCCGTTGACCACGACGTCGATGCCCAGCTCGCGGACGATCGCGTCGATCGCGCGCGGGCCGTAGGAGGACGTCTCCACGAAGACGTTTCTGTCGACCAGGCCGCGGACGGTCCCGCCCCTGTTGATCAGGCGTTCGGCGTGCAGCGGCGCCAGGCCGGCCAGCAGCGCGAAGCACACCCGCAGCCGCGGGTGCCTGGGCCTGACGACGGCGCGGAAGTAGTGCCACGCCTGGTGCATCTGCTGGACGTACGGCACGAGCGCCGGCCACCACGGCGGCAGGCCCTCGGCGACCTTCGCCGGACCCGGGTGCACGAGCAACGGCAGGTCGCGGTCGGTGAGCACCTCCAGCAGCCGGTCGTCGGGCACGGCGGTCGCGGGGATCTGCAACCCCGCGCAGCCCCGGTCGAGGTCTTTGGCCAGCCGGTCGGGGTCGGGCTCGCTGTGGCAGGTGGCCGCCCAGGCGCCGAACGGCTCGCCCAGTGCCAGCGCGCCGTCGTGATAGGCGTCCAGCACCGGCCAGCACTCCTCCGGCGGCAGGAACTCGATGCCCAGCGGGCTCGACAGCGACACCAGCGCCAGCTCCAGGCCGGTGGTGTCGCGATGCTCATGGTCGGCCGGATCCACCTCGTACGGAGGCTCGCCGTCGAGGATCAACGTCCACTCGTCGAGGTAGGGCGGGGAGGTGCGGGCCCGCAGCGCGTCGACGAACGACCCTGTCCACAGATGCTGATGCACATCGATGCTCACGCCCACACCTCCCTGTATTTCCTACAAGTATTGCAGGTAAACCTGGTCACCTGCGAATCGAGGCTTGTGAACCGCTTCAGTGATTCGTTTCAGTGAACCGCTTCACGTAGGATCTGTCAATGGGTCTCCCGGTGTGCGCGGCCTGTCCGAGCTGCCCGATTTCCTCGGGAAGCTACGGAGAATTCACGACCCTGGCCGGGTATGCCTACGGCGGGAAACCCGAATCTGTCGGTGCCACACAATAGGCTGGCTGAATGCCTCGCAAGAGAGCCACGATCCGTGAGGTGGCTCAGGCCACTGGCCTGTCACCGGCGGCTGTCTCCTACGCACTACGCGGCCTGCAAGTGTCCGAGGAGACGATGGAGCGGGTGCGCGCCGCGGCCGCCGAGCTCGGCTACGAGGCCGACCCCATCGCCAGGGCCCTGGCCAGCGGACGCACGGGCATGATCGGGCTGCTGTGCGGCTCGCTCGAGGACCTGTGGCAGCAGTCGCTGGCGGTCGGCATCAGCAGGGGGCTGCGCGAGAAGGACCGCTACGCCCTGATCCTCGACGCGGTCGGCGACCCCGCCAGAGAGCGAGCCCTGGCCCAGCAGCTCCGCGACCAGCGGGTGGACGGCATGATCGTCCAGCCGCTCGATCCTTCCGCCGCGTTCTGGAAGGAGTTGTGCGAGTCGCTGCCGGTCGTGGCGATCGGCGACTCGCTCGCCGGCACGGCCGGAGAGGTGATCTTCGACAACCGCAAGGGGGTGACGCTGGCGCTGGAGCACCTGCGCGCCCTGGGGCACCGCAACATCGCCGTGCTCACCCCGACCAGGGCCAGCACGCCCGACCGTCCCGCCGACGTGCACGTCACGGCCGAGGCCGAGCGCCTGGGGCTGGACATCGAGCTCACCACCGCCCCGCACGGCCTGGCCGGGGCCACCGCAGTGGCCCGCGACATCCTCGCCGACGACAAGCCGAGCGCCGTGTTCTGCTTCGCCGACTCCATCGCGTACGGGGTTTACGCGGCGGCGCAGGAGCTGGGGCTGTCGGTTCCCGGCGACGTGTCGGTCATGGGCTACGACGCCCACCCGATGTCGGGGCTGCTCACACCGGGGCTGACGACGGTGGACTGGGACATCGACGGGATCGTGCGGGCGGCCGTGCGGCTCATCTCGGCGGCGGCCGACGGCGCCACCCGCCGGCGCCGCATCGTCCAGGCCCCCACACTGAGGGAACGCGGCTCGGTCGCCCAACTCTCCTGACCCCCGCCAGCCCCCCACGCTGCCGCATGTATGGCCGGCACGTTCCGACGGTAGGCACGGTCTGACGGTGGGCGGTGGCGTTCGCCGGGTGGAGCGTGGGCGTGGATGGCGCCGGGCGTGTGGCGCTCGCGGCGGTCAATGCGTGTGGTGGGCGGTGGAGGTGGTCAGGGCGCGGCGTGCTTCCTCCAGGTCGTCGGTGAGCGGCCGGTCCGGAGGTGGGGTGTTGAGCGCCCGGGCGGCGGCGGCGCGCTCACAGGCCAGCACGAGCTCCAACGGCTCCAGGCAGCGCAGGGCGTGCCGTGCGGCCTGGGTGGCGAAGCCGGCATGGTCCTCGACCCCCAGGGAGATCACCGCGGTGCCGGTCGTCACCGGGTTCGCGAGGTGACGTAGCTCGGTCAGGGCGTCCTGGGCCACGTACTCGAGGATCAGGACGCCCGAGGCGCCGGGACGGTCGGCGAGGAAGGGGTGGCGGCCGGTGTAGGCCGGATCCATGAGGGCGGCCAGGCGGGCCGTGCTGAGCTGGGCCGTCTGCACCAGCGCGACGCGCAGCGCGTCCAGCGCCAGGGCGACGGGAGAGGAGTGGAAGTTGCCGTTGTGCCAGGCCAGGGAGCCGGCCATGAGCGGGTTCTCGGCCGCGGCGTTGAGGTCGATCTCGACGGTGGCGGCGGCCCGGTCGAGGGCGTCCACGGCGGCGCCGTGCACCTGGGCGAAGGCGCGGAAGCCGTACGGGTCCTGGATGCGGGTGGCCTGCTCCCTGGCGAGCAGCCCGCGCAGGCGCGCGGCGACGGCGGCCTGGCCGCGATGCGGTCGGGCCTCCTGTACGGCGGCGGCCAGCGGCTCGGCCGAGGCCCCGACCGCGGTGAACGACAGGGCGGCGACGTCAACGGCGGCCCCGAGCAGGAGACGCAGGCGATGGCAGGCGATGGCGGCGTCGGCCAGGGTGGCGGCCCCTGAGCTGATGAACGGCAGCGCGTCGCCCGAGGTGAGGGGATAGCGGGGAGGTGGTGGTGTGCCTTCGTGGCGTTCCTGCGCGGGCTCGTGGTGCCAGGGGAGTTCGCCGAGCAGGCACAACGCCGTGGTGGCCAGGGCCGTGAGGTCGCCGGTGCCGATGGCGCCGTACGTGCGGATCGGCGGCGTGAATCCGTGGTTGACCGCGTCGGCCAGCACCGGGAGCACCGCCGGGTCGATGCCGGAGCCGCCGGCGAGCAACTGGTTGAGCCGGACGACGAGCATCGCCCGGGCGCGGGCGGGCTCGACCGGCGCCCCGGCGCCGCACGCATGGCTGCGCAGCACGTGCAGGCCGGGGGCCTCGATGGGGACGTCCTTGCCGGCGCCCACGCCGGTGCTGCGGCCGTAGACCGGGCCGGTCAGCTCCTGAGCGGTGACCCACGCGGCGCGGGCCCGATCGAGGGAGGCGATCGCGACCCGGGCCCGGCCGTACGCGGCCTCGTGGACCTGCGCGCAGGTCAGTCCGGCGCCGTCGAGCAGCACCATCGGAAGGTCAGTCGTTGTCGGGGATGAACAGCCCCAGCAGCCAGCTCACCACGCTGACGATGATCGCGCCCCAGAACGCGGCCGGGTAGAAGTTGTCGACTTGGAAGGGGATGTCGAACTGGCCCGCGATCCAGCTGGTCAGCAGCAGCATGGCCGCGTTGATCACCAGCAGGAACAGGCCCAGCGTCAAGACGATGATCGCGCAGCCCAGCGCCTTGACGATGGGTTTGACGATCGCGTTCACGATGCCGAAGATCAGTGCCACGAGGAGCAGGACGCCCCAGTATGTGGCGGAGTTGGTGGGAGCGTTGACGTCGATGCCGTCGATGAACTGCACGGCCACCCACAGCGCCACTGCCGCCGCGAGGGTTCTGATGATGAATCTCACGCTGGTTGATCCTCCCACTTGCGATCGGCGCCGCGGTAGAGGCGCAGTCAGAACGATGCCCGGTCGTCACTGTTGGTAGTCACCGGTTATCGCTGCCCGAACTCGGGGAAGAGGCGTGCAGGGGGAGGGAGCGAGATGGACGTGAACGGGCTCGAGTCGTTGCCGGCGAACGAATTGCACGATCGTGCGGTGCGGTATGCCGTACGCCACGGTGACCTGGGGTTCCTGTGGGACCTGCTGAAGGTGATCCCCGCCGCTGAGGCCGCCACCGGTCACGAGACCGACGCCGACCTCACCAAGGTGTCCGCGTTGCTCAGCGACGCCATCGCGGCGGGGGAGGGCGAGCTGGGGGAGGCACTGCGCCCGGTTTATATCGAATACCTGCGTAAACATCCCGACGCCTAGCCCGCCATGCGGGCCTCCGCGCCGCTGTACGCCGCGAAGCCCGGCGTGCTGAACTCTTGTCCGTCGCGGCCTGCGATCAGGGTCTGGTACGGGCCGGACTCGGCGAGGCGGGCCGCGTAGCGGCGGGCCAGAAGGGGGCCCATGGCGTAGATCGCGGTGGCGTACGCGTCGGCCACACCCAGGTCGGGGCCGATCACGGTGACGAAGCCGAACCCCTCCTGGACCTCGCCGGTGCGCGGGTTGACGATGGGCGCGCCGCCCGAGGTGGCGATGCCCAGGTCGTGAGCGAAGACGACCTTGCGCACCATGTCCCTGCGCGGATCCCGGACGCCGATGCGCCAGCGCTTGCCGGGGGCGGCCGAGCCGCGCACCCGGATGTCGTTGCCCGCCGTGAGACGGTGGTCGCCCGCGCCCGCGTTGCAGAGGGCGCGGGAAAGGCGCTCCAGCGCCCACCCCTTGATGTAGCCCGACGGGTCGGTCACGCCGTTGATGCGGGGCTCGAACCAGCCGTCGGTGGCCTCGCTGAGCTCGTCGCATCGGTGCAGGACCTCGATGAACTCCGGGATCTGCTTGATCGTCTGGCCTCTGTTGAGCCGGCCGATCTGGCTGTCCTCCCTGACCGGGCTGAAGGTGTCGTCCACCCACCTCAACCAGGCGAAGGCGTCATCCAGCAGGGGCGTCAGCTCGCGTGCCGGGAGGGCGGTGCGGATGTCCACGCTGACGGGCATGCCCATGACCATTTCGACACGTGCGCTTCCTGGGAAAGTCGTCACCTTGCCTCCTTGTCCGCAGACCACCGTTGCAGACGACGCGTAATGTGGGGCTAAACCCTTTGCCGGGATTTGAGATGAATTTGTGACTTGGGGATTGCAAGGCGTGACAGCGCGCCGCCGACGTACCGCTTGAACTGCCGCGGACCGGCCACCACCACGTCCCGCTCGGCGATGTCGGGAATCTCACGACTCAGTCCGGAAGCGCTCAGTCGCTCCTTGGCCCGCGGATCGTGCTCCTCGCCGACGACGAGGATGAGCCCGTACCTGGCCTCCAGGTCCCGGAGCTCATCGGTGGGGTGCTCGGTGCGGTAGATCGCGACCGTGTCCGTGGTGCCGGCCAGGCGCGCCCGCAGCGCGGCCGGGTCCAGGTCGGTGGCGATCAGCAGGGAGCCCCTGGTCGTGTGGGGGACCTGGTGGCTCCAGACCGCCATCCCGGCCGCCGCCGTGTACAGGATGAGGGAGCCGGCACGGCTGAGGCTCGTCACGTACGCGGTCGAGCTGAACTGGTGTGCCACCAGCAGCGCGCCCGCCAGGTAGCCGCCGAGTCGCAGACGCTGCTTGGCTTCCTCGGTCCGCAGGTAGTCGGCGGCCTTGACGCTGAGGAAGCCGAGCGCCACGAGCAACCCCGCGGCGGCGTAGGCGGTGGGAGTCCACGGGTATCCGAAACCCGGCTGGATCGCACCGAACTCGGCTACGGCGACCCCGCTCCAGAACAGGACCGGGCCGTGTTGCGCATTCGCCTGGCTTGCCATGGTGACCACCATGCTGAAGGAACATGAAAGGTTGCTGAGTAAGGTCTGAAACATGGCTAATGTGCGTGTTGAGCGGACCGAAGATGGCGGGTTCCGGGCAGTGAACGGCCGCGGCGCCGAGGTGCGGATCGGCGGTGGGAAGGACGACGGGGTGTTCTCGCCGGTGGAGCTGTTGCTGGCGGCGGTGGGGGGCTGCAACATCGTGACCGTCGAGCCGCTCACCGCCCAGCGGGGGCACCGGCTGCTGCGGCTGGCCATGACCGTCGAGGCAGAAAAGGTGGAATCGAACAAGCTGGGTCCGGTGACGGTCACGTACGACGTGGAAGTGCCGTCGGAGAAGGCCGATGAGGTGTTCCGGGCCGTGGCGGGGCGGGTGCACGACAAGTACTGCACGGTGAGCAGGTCCCTGGGGGAGGGCACGGAAGTTCGACTGGAGCTGTCCCCACCAGACGAAACAGAGTCGGATTAAACAGATATTCGACCCCGTTATGACGCGACCGTTGCATTCGTCTCGGTAGCGTTGTAGCAGGTCAGGAGCTCTGCGACTGACTGAGGACTTTCACCGAAGCGGACGCGGAGGGGGACCGCGGGCCGCTAGTGCGGGACCGCCGACGTTTTTGGGGGAAAGCGTCGGCCTGGACCGCCGCCGATCGGGCCGGGCAGCTTTGGGGGAACTGCCCGGCCCGATCTATGCGTATCCTCCGGTTCCGTGAAGAAAGTTCTCATCGACTGCGACCCCGGCATCGACGACGCCCTCGCCCTGGCCCTGGCCGCCGGATCCCGTGACGACTTGGACGTGGTGGGCATCACCACGGTGGGCGGCAACGTCGACCTCCCACTGACCACGGCGAACGCGCTGGCGCTCAGGGAGTTCCTCGACCTCGGCGACGTGCCGGTCACGCCGGGCAGCGCGGGCGCGCTGCTGCGGCACACGGTGCGCGCCACCGCCGTCCACGGCGTCACCGGACTCGGCGACGCGGTGTTGCCGGCGCCGCTGCGCGGCCCGGCCGATGGGCACGCGGTCGACTTCATCGTGGACACGCTGCGGGCCGCGCCCGGCGAGATCACGCTGGTGGCGGTGGGCCCCCTGTCGAACGTCGCCCTCGCCGTACGGCGTGAGCCGCGGATTGTCGAGTGGGCCCGCGACCTGGTCATCATGGGCGGCTCCTACACGCGCGGCAATCACAACCCCGCCGCCGAGTTCAACATCCTGGCCGACCCGGAGGCGGCCGCGATCGTCTTCGACGCCGGGTGGACCGTCAAGCAGCTGGGCCTCGACGTGACGCTGTCCGCCGTGGTGACCATGGATGTGCTGGACCGCATGCGGCCGCTCGGGCGGCTGGCCGAGCTGCTGGTGCCGGCCGCGCAGTCGTACATGCCCGTGACGGCCGAGAGCGGGCCGGCCATCCATGACGCGTGCGCGGTGGCGTACGTGCTCGATCCTTCCCTCTTCACCTGCGTCCCGGCCGTGGTGAACGTGGAGACGAACGGGTCCTTCACGCGGGGGATGACGGTGACGGACTTCAAGGTCGGGGACCGGCGGGCGAACGCGCTGGTGGCGACCTCGCTGGACGTGAAGAGGTTCTGGGACCTGGTGTTGGGGGCGTACGAGCGGCTGGCCGCCCGGCTCGGCTGACGTACTGGGCACTGACCGGCGGCTGATACAGTTACACCTGTTGCGCCGCTAGCTCAGTTGGTCAGAGCAGCTGACTCTTAATCAGCGGGTCCGGGGTTCGAGTCCCTGGCGGCGCACCTCTCAAACCCCAGCTCGTTACGTCGAGCTGGGGTTTTCTTTGTTGAGTCGCCGCGTGGGTCGGCAAGATCACCACCTACGTGACGCTGTTGTCTGCAATCCGCCAGAGTCGGTGACCTGCGTCAGGGTGGCGTCGGTCGACGGCGTCCAAAGACGATCGACCGAACTGCAACCGGAACGACCACTGCCCGTAACCGTCTTTACGCCCAAAGAGCGCCGCGCGTAACCCGGAATGTCATAACCTGCCGAAATGCTCGATCAACTTCTCGACGACCTGGCCCAGGCCGCGGAGGACCGGGACTCCGCATGCTTCTTCGACGTCATGCCGCGGCTCTTCGCCGCGGCCGAAGGCGCCGACCGGCAGACGCTGTCCGCCGCGCTGGCGCGGCTCAGTGGACTCTTCGAGCGGGTCCCGTCCGGGATCGGCGCCCGCCTGGGCGTGTTGTGCGGCGCCCTGGCCGAGCGTGGCGCCGACCCGGCGCCGGTGGCCGAGCCGCTGGTCAACGGGCTGAGCGACTGCCTGGAGCTGGCCGGCACGTTCGCCGCCGCATGGCGTACGGCGACAGGCGAGGAGCTGCCGGAGCCCGTCGACGACGACTACGGCTGGATCCCGGCGACGGCGGAACGGCTGACGGGGGCGGCGCTCACCCGCGAGCAGGCGATCGTGCTGACCGACGCGTGGACGCTCGCGCACCTGTGGGCCATGCCCGTCATGTCGATCCTTCAGCTGTCTCCGCAGGTCAGGGCCGCACTACCGGGCCGTGAGCGGCTGATCGCGGCCCTGGGGTCCGTGCTCGATGAGCGCGCCGACCTGGAGTTCCTCGCCGGGCTGCTGCGGGTGCTCGACGGCGAGCGGCTGATCGTGCTGCACCGGGAGAGCGGGCGCGGCTACGAGGTGCTGATCAGCGGGATCGGCGACAACTTCCAGCTGCACACGCTGCTGGCCGGCGCGCTGAGCGGCCCGGCCGCCGACGGGCTCCTCGAAGGGGTACGGCCGGACCCGGCGTGGGTGCGGGCCGCCGCGGACGGGCCGGTGGAGCCGGGCGCCGAGCCGGTACGCGGCCAGTTCAATCTGGTGGACGCGAACGGCAAGTGGATCTGGAACGAGGGCCGCCCGGCTGACATCCCCCGCCTGGACGGCGTACGCGTCGTGGTCCTCGACCCGCCGCCGTACGCGCGGACGTGGAGCCCCGGCCGGATCTACCCGATGATGAGGGGCGACGTGCGCCTGCGGCGCATCCTGCCGCAGGAGGAGGCGGCGGCATGGCTGGCGAAGGTCGCGCGAGGTGGGATAGACCGGAGCGCCTAGCGCGGAGCCGGAGCCTTTGCTATCTTGAACACGCACGATAATCAATCCTGTACACAATGAAGTCGCAAGGCGGCCGGGCCGGTCGTCTCAGGGCGCGGAGACCTCCAGACGGTAGTCGGGTCTGTGAAACGCCAAGCACCCCATTCCACGATCTGCGGCGTCTTCGCCGCGGGTTCCTGTCGAAGGCGGGATGGGAATCCTCGTCGTCCACGGCGAGGTGCAGGTCAATGCGGCGCCTCTGGGTAGGGTCGGAATAGGAGGTGGTCGTCGTGGATTACAAACAGTGGAACGTACAGATCTGGATCAGCGAGGATGACGCCGACGCTCTGACCACGGCCACGGCGGTGTTGTTCACGCCGGACGGCAAGCGGCACGAGAGCGTGGCGCACGCCCGCCGCAACCCGGTCGACCGGCCAGTGCCCGGGATCGGGGACGAGCTGGCCGCCGGGCGAGCGCTGTCGGAGCTCGCCTCGAAGCTGATCGAGGACGGCGCGAAGGACGTCGCCCAGATGGCCGGCACGGCTGGACGGGCCGGCGCGACCTGATCTGTAGGCCTGGCCGGGCCGCCTGCGTTAGAGCAGCCCGGCCCCGGCCAGGAGCTTGCCGATCTGACCGATCTCGTCGTCGTTGAGCGGGATCTGCGGGAGCGCGGTGATCGGGCAGTCGATGACACCGCGCAGGTGCAACGCGGCCTTGAACGCCCCGAGCCCCGACGAGCTGCCGCCCATGCGCGTGCCGCCGACCCGGACGATCTCGAACAGCCTGACCAGGCGCTCCTGCTCCGCCCTGGCCGCCTGCCAGTCGCCGCCCGAGGCGTGCCGGTAGAGCTCGACGTAGCCGTGCGGGTCCACGTTCCCGAGCCCGGGCACGACGCCGTCGGCTCCCATCCACAGTGCCGAGTCGACGGTCACTTCCGACCCGGTCAGCACGCTGAACGGCGCTTCCCGCCCCATGATGACCTGCCGCAGGCCGCCGTCGTCGCCGCTGGAGTCCTTGACCCCGGCCAGCACCCCCTCGGCGGCCAGCTCCAGCAGCAGCTCGGCGCTGAGCTTGGTGTGCACGGAGACCGGCAGGTCGTAGGCGTAGACGGGCAGGCCGCTGCGGGCGGCGATCGTACGGAAGTGGGTGCGGATCTCCTGCGGGTGGGTGCGCGTGTAGAACGGCGCGGTGGCCACCAGCCCGGACGCCCCGGCCTCGATCGCGACCCGCGCGTGGTCGAGCACCCGCGGCGTCGTCATGTCGATCACCCCGGCCAGCACCGGCACCTGCCCCGCCACGTGCCCGACCACGGTGTCCAGCACCACCCGCCGCTGCGCGTCCGTCAGGTAGGCCACCTCCGACGACGAGCCGAGCACGAACAGCGCGTCCACCCCGCCCGTCAGAAGGTGGTCGACCAGCCGCGTGAGTGACGCGGCGTCCACCGAGTAGTCAGGGGTCATGGGGGTGCATACCGGAGGGATGACACCGGACAACGTCGCGGACTCGGCGACAATAGGGCTCGTCATACGCGCTCCTGGATCAGCTCTACATCGGTCGCTCCCGCCGCCACCGGATGGTGACAGTGGAAGAGGTGGTCGTCGTCGGTCACCGCGGCGGGCATCTCCACCGCGCACAGGTCGTCCGCCCGCCAGCACCGCGTGCGGAACGGGCACCCGCTCGGCGGCCGCGTCGCCGACGGCACGGTGCCCACCAGCGGGATCGGGTTGATGGGCGAGATCAGCCCGGGCGTCGCGGAAAACAGCGCCCGTGTGTACGGATGCCGCGCCCCCAGCGGCACGGCCTGCGCCGGTGCCTGCTCGACGATCCTGCCCAGATACATGGTGACCACGCGGTCGCTCATCCTGCGCACGGTCTGGATGTCGTGCGAGACGAACACCAGCGCCAGCCCGAGCCGCTCCTTCAGATCCAACAGCAGGTTGAGGATCTGCGCACGGACCGACACGTCGAGCGCGCTGGTGGGCTCGTCGGCGATGAGCAGGTCGGGTTCGAGCGCGAGCGCCCTGGCCACGGCCACCCGCTGGCGCTGCCCGCCGGACAGCTGCCCCGGCAGCGCGTCGGCGGCGCTCCTGGGCAGGCCGACGAGTTCGAGCAGCTCGCGGACGCGGGCGTCGCGCTCGGCCGGGGTGCCGCGTCCGTGCACGTTGAGCGGGTCGCGCAGCACCTGCCTGACCGGCAGGCGCCGGTTGAGCGCGGTGGACGGGTCCTGGAAGACCATCCCGACGCTGGACCCGATCAGCGCCCGCCGCTCGGGCTCCTTCAAAGCCCACAGATCCTGGCCGCGGAAGACGACGGTGCCCGCGGTCGGCCGCTGCAGCCCCACCAGCACCTTGGCCAGCGTGGACTTGCCGCACCCCGACTCACCGACGACGCCGACGGTCTCGCCCCGGTTGACCGTGAGGTTCGCTGCGGTCAGCGCGTAGACGCGGTCGCGTGAGAACACCCCGCCCGAGCGGGCCTTGTGCACAACGTGCACGTCCGTCAGCTCAAGCACTCTGCTCACTCCTCACGAGGGCCACGGCCGGATGGTGGCAGGCCACCACGTGCGTGGTGTCTCCTTCCAGCACCGGAGTGTCGGTACGGCACACGTCCGTGGCCATCGGGCACCGGTCGGCGAAGCGGCAGCCGGCCGGGAAGTCGGCCGGGGACGGCACCACGCCGCGGATCTGCGTGAGCCGCTCGGCCCCCGACTCCAGCGACAGCACCGAGCCGAGCAGGCCACGGGCGTAGTGGTGGGCGGGCGCGCCGACCAGCGTGGCGGTGGCGCCGGCCTCGACGATCTGGCCGCCGTACATGACGACCACGCGGTCGGTGACGTCGGCGACCAGTGCGAGGTCGTGCGAGACGAGGATCAGGGCGAACCCGAGCTCCTCCCGCAGCCGCAGCAGCAGCTCGATGACCTGGGCCTGGACGGTCACGTCGAGTGCGGTGGTGGGCTCGTCGGCGACGATCAGCTTGGGGTCGCGCGACAGCGCCATGGCGATGAGCACCCGCTGGCGCTGCCCGCCCGACAACTCGTGCGGGTAGGACGACAGCGTGCGGCGGGCGTCGAGGCCGACGAGCTCCAGCAGCTCGGTGGGGCTGCGCCGGCCGCCGCGCCGGGTCACCTGCTTGAGCTGGGCCTTGATGGTCATGGCCGGGTTCAGCGAGGACAGCGCGTCCTGGTAGATCATCGCCATCTCGTGGCCGAGCAGGCGGCGGCGGGCCCGGCGCGGCAGCGCGAGCAGCTCCTTCTGGTCGAAGCGCACGTGGCCGCTGACGCGGGCGTCGCGCGGCTGCAGGCCCATGATGGTGAGCGCGGTCAGCGACTTGCCGCAGCCGGACTCGCCGACCAGGCCCAGCACCTCGCCGGGCCGCACTTCGAAGCCGATGCCGTCCACGATGTCCACCCCGTCGCCGAACCCGATGCGCAACCGCTCGACCGCAAGGATCGGCGGGCCCTGCGGGAGCGGACGGGCGCGTTCGGCCAGCCGCTGGGCGGCCTCGGCCAGGCCGGGCAGCTCGACGATCTCGCCGGAACCGGGGCGGGCCTGCTCGAAGGCGTCATCCTTGCGGACGACGGCCTTGGTGGCGGCGGGCGCCGCCCAGGCGTCGGAGATGCCCTCGGACAGGATGTTCAGCGCCAGCACGGTGATGAGGATCAGGAGGCCGGGGAAGACGGTGGCCCACCAGCCGCCGAGCAGGACGAGGTTCTTGCCGTCGGCGATGACGCTGCCCCAGGACGGGTTCGGCGGGCGTACGCCGGCGCCGATGAACGACAGCGATGCCTCGAACACGATCGCGTCGGCCACCATCACCGTGCAGAACACCAGCACCGGCGCCGCGCAGTTGATCGCGACGTGCCTGATGATGATGTGCGGGGTGCGGGCGCCGATGATGCGCTCAGCCGCCACGTAGTCCTCGCCGTACTGGGCCAGCACGTTGGCCCGCACCACCCGGGCCACGGACGGCATGTAGAGGAAGGCCATGGCCATGACCAGCACCGGGATGCTGCCGCCGAACACGGCCACGAGCACCGCGGCCAGCGCGATGCCGGGGAAGGCCATGATCACGTCGAGCAGGCGCATGATGGTCTCGTCGATCGCGCGGCGGGAGGTGGCCGCGACCGAGCCGACGATCGCCCCGGCCGCCAGGGCGAGCCCGGTCGCGCCGAGGCCGATGAGCAGTGACCAGCGGGCCCCGTACAGGAGCCTGGACAGGATGTCGCGGTTGGCGCTGTCGAGGCCCATCCAGTGCTCGGCGGAGGGGCCGCCGCCGGCGGCCTCCTGGAAGTACGGCGAGTGCGGCGCGATCCAGGGGGCGAGCAGTGCGGCCAGCACGACGACGGCCATGATGCCGACCGCGACCCAGGACAAGGGCTTCAGCCGGCGGAACCGCATCCCGGGCCGGGCGAGGCGCTCCGTCAATCCACGTCTCATGCGGCGCTCCTGAGTCGAGGGTTGACCAGCAGATACAGAACGTCGACGACCAGGTTGACGACCATGAAGCCGACCGCGATGGTCAGCACCACGCCCTGGACAACGGCAGGGTCGCCGTCGCGCACCGCGTTGATCATGAGCTGGCCCATGCCGGGCAGGCCGTAGATCGTCTCGATGACCACGGTGCCGCCGATCAGGTAGCCGATGCGCAGGCCGAGCACGGTCAGCGGGGTGATGAGGGCGTTGCGCAGCACGTTGCGGCCGATCACCACGATCGGCGGCAGGCCGCTGCCGACGGCGGTGCGGACGTAGTCCCGGTCCAGCTCCTCCACCATCGACGTGCGGATGATGCGGGTGAGCTGGGCGGCGATCGGCAGCGACAACGACAGCGCGGGCAGCGTCATGGACTGCAGCCAGCCGATGGTCGAGTCGGCCGGGTTGATGTAGCCGCCGGTCGGGAACAGGCCCTCGCCGACGGCCAGGTACTGGATCATCAGCAGCGCCAGCCAGAACGGCGGCGCCGCCACCCCGACCAGGGAGACCACCCGGATCACCTGGTCGGGCCAGCGGTCACGGAACAACGCCGCGGTCACGCCGAACACCAGCGACAGCACCACCGCCACGGCCAGTCCGAGGAAGGTGAGCTGCAACGTCAGCGGCAGCGCTGTCGTCACGGACTCCAGCACCGGCTTCTTGGTGAGCACGCTGGTGCCCATGTCGCCCGTCACCAGGTCGGCCACGAAGCGCACGTAGCGGATCGGCAGCGGGTCGAGCAGGCCGTTCTCCAGCTGGAACTGGTGGATCTGCTCGGGGGTCGGGTTCGCGCCCTGGAAGTAGGCGTACTCCGGCTTGCTGTTGGAGAAACGCATCACGATGAACACGAACGCGATCACCCCGAGCAGCACGGGGATCAGGATGAGGAGCCGCCGCAGCAGCATCCGGGCGACGAGCGTCATGTCCTCTTGGCCTGCAGGAGGTTGATGCCGGGGTAGGGCTGGGCGCGGATGCCGGACAACTTCTTCGGGTCCCAGGCGGTCATCAGCTCGTTGTGCACGACCGGGTAGAGGATGGCCTGCTCAGCCACGAAGTCCAGATATTTGTGGATGAGCTCGGTCCTCTTGGCCTTGTCCGTTTCCTTGCTGGCCTCGTCCATCATCGCGAAGAGCTTCTTGGCGTCGTCGCTGCCGTCCCACTTGGCGTACTTCATCCACAGGCCGCCGGGCACGTAGTTGTAGTGCAGGATCAGGTCGGCGTCCATGCCGAACTGGTTGGGGTTCGAGGCCGCCGCGACCACCTGGTAGTCCTGGAACTGGTCCATCTTGGTGAACAACGCGGCCGTGTCCTGCGGCTCCAGCGTGGTCTTGATGCCGATGGCCTCCCAGGAGGCGGCGATGGTCGGCAGGCAGTCGGCGATCCAGCTCACGTTGACGGCCATGAGGTTGATCGTCAGGTTGCTGACGCCTGCCTCCTTGAGCAGCGCCTTGGCCTTCTCCGGGTCGTAGTCGTAGACGACCGAGGCCCGCTTGTGGTCCGGGTGCCCCTCGTTGAGGAACGAGCTGGAGGCCGTGCCGTGGCCCTTGAGCGCCACGTCGATCATCTTCTGCTTGTCGATCGCGTAGTGCAGCGCCTGGCGGACGCGTACGTCGTCGAACGGCTTGGTGCCCGTGTTGAACATCAGGAAGATGTGGTTCATGCCCTTGCCGCCCTCGACCGTCAGGCCCTGCTGCTTGAGCTGCTCGACGTTGGCGTACGGGATGTTGTCGGCGATCTGGGCCTCGGCCGAGCCGCCGGAGATCTTGGCGACGCGGGCCGCGGCGTCCACGATCGTCAGCCAGTTCATCTTCTTGACCGTGGCCGGGCGCGGGCCGTTGTAACCGTCGAACGCCTCGAACGAGGTGTTGGACTTGGGGTTGTGGGAGGTCTGCTTGTACGGTCCCGAGCCCATCGTCATGCCGCTCTTCGCCTTGTCCCACGCGCCCGCCTGACTGAAGACGTGCTTGGGCATGATCTTGGCGATGGTCAGCCTGGGCGCGGCGTCGGGGAAGGGGAACTTGAAGACGAGCTCGACGTTCTTGTCGTCGACCTTCTTCACCTCCTGGAGCCAGGACTTGAAGAAGTTGCCGGTCAGGACATTGTCGGGGCCCAGGATCCGCTCGAAGGTGAAGACCACGTCGTCGGCGGTGACCGGCTGGCCGTCGTGCCACTTGGCGCCGTCCCGCAGGGTGAACGTCCAGGTGGTGGCGTTGAGGTCGGACGGCACCGCGGTGGCCAGCGCCGGGTAGGGCTCGCGGGTGATCGGGTCGGTGTCGAGTAATCCCTCGTAAACATGGCTGATCCCGGCCATCGCGAACGCCGACGCCGTCTGCGTGGGGTCCCAGCTCTGGTCGTTGCCGTACCCGATGACGGCGGTGATCAGGTCTTTGTTGGATCCAGCGCCTACCGAGCCGGTCGAGGCCGGACCTCCGGAACAGGCGGAGAGGGTTGCCGCGATGAACGCCGCCGCACCCGTCGCCCCGCTGTAACGCAGGAAGTCACGGCGGCTGAACTCAGAGCTCACGGATGCCTCCTGGTGCCTAACGTAGAACGTGGGACATCCCATGTCCTATCTTGTGCGTAACGTGGACGCTAAATGCTGCACGCGCTTGAGGTCAACAGAAGATTTCAGGATTGTTACCTACGACGAAAGGATCCTTCATGGCCGCAGTTCCGCGTCCGACACGGCCCAGCCGTGCCGTCGAGGCCCAGGAGGGCGTCAAGGACCTGATCGTCCGGCGCGGTCTGGTGGCAGGGGATCCCTTGCCGACCGAGTCCGAGCTCATGGAGCAACTCCAGGTGAGCCGCAACTCGATCAGGGAGGCGCTCAAGGCGCTGCAGGCGGTCGGCATCGTCGAGATCCGCCACGGCTTCGGCATGTTCGTGGGCCGCATGTCGCTGGCCGGGCTGGTGGACGAGCTGGCCTTCCACAGCCGCATCACGCTGCAGAACGGCAAGAACCACCTCGCGCACCTCGTCGAGATCCGCGAGCTCCTGGAGCGCGGTCTCGTCCAGCGCCTCATCGACCTGGGCGCCGAGGCCGACCTGACACCCGTGGCCGACGTCATCGCCCGGATGGACGCCGAGGCCGAGCAGGGCCTGGTCTCACCGGAGACCGACCGTCTCTTCCACGACCTGCTCTACCGGCCGCTCGGCAACCCGCTCGTGAGCCAGCTCCTGGGCGCGTTCTGGGATGTCTACTACCAGCTGCGCGACCACCTCGGCACGCCCGACGAGCCGCCGGGGGACGTGGCCAAGCGGCATCGCGACATCTACACGGCCGTGCTGGCGGGCGACGGGCCGGCCGCGGCCGCCGCCGTGACCGCCCACTTCGACGGCGTACGCAACCGGCTGGCCCGGCTCAGGGGCTGAAGGTCTTTAGGCGGGCCAGCGCTCCACCCGGCGCCAGTGCCGCCGCCACTCCCCATACCACTGCGCGAACCACGGGTGGGCCCCGGCCAGCGGCATGATGTACGCGACGGTCTCCAGGTAGTAGCGCCGCTGGAACCGCCACGACATGCGCTGCAGCTCCTGCACGTTGCTCGCCCGGTCGGCCAGCTTCACGAGCACGGCCTGCGGAGGCGCCTTGACGAGCGAGCCCAGGTAGTCGCCCTTGGCCGCGCCGCGCGGCTTGGTCACCCAGCGCACGAGCTCCGCCACCCGATCCCCGAACCGCCGCGCGATCTCCCGCTCGGTGCACGGCGTGTCCTCCAGCACGTCGTGCAGCACGATCGCCACCAGCACGTCCCGGTCGTCGATCCCGGCGCCGGCCACGGCCACCTCCAGCGCCTCCAGCAAATGCTCCATGTACGGCCGCCCGGTCGGCCGCTGCTGCGCCCCGTGCCACCGCCCGGCGAACGCGTCCGCCTCCCGCAACGCGTCCACCGTGGTCGCCGGGAGCGCCCGCGCGAGCGGGACCTCCGCGTGCTTCCAGGACGGCCAGCTCGTGAAGATCTCCATCCCGCTCCTCCCTGTTTTAGGGTGAGAATATGGTCGAGATCGCCGTCCCCGACGGTTCCTGGACGTTCAACGGCGAGATCCTGCGGGTCGTGCCGGGCAGCGACAAGGACGTCCATGATCTGCGCAAGACGCTGGGCGAGGTGGTGGTCCCGCGCGACGCGATCGCGGGGGTGGCGTTCGAGCCGGCACGCAAGGGCGGGCACCTGCGT
This sequence comes from Nonomuraea turcica, assembly GCF_030718205.1. Lineage (GTDB taxonomy): Bacteria > Actinomycetota > Actinomycetes > Streptosporangiales > Streptosporangiaceae > Nonomuraea. The sequence continues at coordinate 215,304 of NZ_JAUZQF010000004.1, read as the reverse complement.
TTACGGTTGCGTAAAGGCGCCGATCCGCTGTCGGACGTGGTGGCGGGCGCACTGACGGCGCCCGCGGACCCGTACCGGCTGTCGATCCCGAAGACCCGCACGGGCGCGGCCGAATACTTCGCCGACGAGGTCCGCGACACGCTGGTCATCTACCAGACCCCGGCCGCCCCCTGCGAGGACTACCTGCTGCCCGGGCCCGACGTGCCCATCTCCGCCACCGCCGGCGACGGCACGGCCATCTTCGACGGCGAGCGCGTGCGGCTGGAGTGGACCGGGTTCGCCAGCACGGAGAAGGAGAAGGCGGGGCCACAGGAGTACCCACTGTCGGATGTGTCCGGCGTGGAGTGGAAGCCCCAGTCCGGCATGGGCTACGGCACGCTGCGCTTCCGGATCAAGGGCGAGGGCCCGGCCCAGCAGCCGCAGAAGGACCTGCGGTGCGTGTCGTGGGGGATCCAGCGCTTCGGCGGCGCGACCGCCCTGGTGGCCGCGGCCGTGCTCGCCCGCATCCCGCGCGACGTACCCGAGCTTCCGCCGCTTCCGCCGGGCGCCGACGACGTGCACGACGCGGTCCTGCGCCGCCTGGCCGAGCTGGGCGAGCTGCACCGCTCGGGCGTGCTGACGGACGAGGAGTTCGCCCTCGCCAAACAGGCCGTGATCCGCCGCCTGCAACAACCCTGATCGGCGAAGCCCGTCGAGGGCTACTATCGCCGAGCCATGCACTATCCATGCCATTGACTCTTTGTAAAGAGCGACCCTCGGCGAAGCCCGCCGAAAAATTGAGCACAATCTGCTTCTGCGTTTCCGCGATTTTCGCTTCATTGTGAGGACGTCAGGCGAACCTTGCCATGACACGCACCGGCTCCCCAGCAGCGAAGCAGGTTACTCATGGTCAGAATGGTCAGACGTTCCCTCGCCATGCTCGCCCTCTCCCTGGGCACCGTACTCGGGCTCGCTTTACCCGCCCACGCGGTGACCCTGGAGCAGAAGCTCGCCGCCCTCTCCCAGTTCTCCCAGCCCACCTCCACCAGCGCCGCCGCCTGGCGGTCCGCCTGGCAGAACCAGGCGGCCTGGGCGGACTACGCCTTCGACTGGTCGACCGACCTGTGCTCAAGCAGCCCCGACCAACCGCTCGGCTACGATTTCCGCATGCCGTGCCGGCGGCACGATTTCGGATACCGCAATTACAAGGTGGTCAACCAATTCCCGGCGAACAAGGCACGAATTGACGACGCGTTCTACTTCGATATGAAGCAAGTGTGCGCCCGCTACTCGGGACTGTCCAAGTCAACCTGTGACGGGATCGCCTGGACGTACTACCAGGCGGTCAAGCAGTTCGGCAATCTCACCGTGACCGACGCGCAGATCCAAGAGGTCAAGCGGCAGACCGAGTTGCAGGCCGCTCAGAACGCCTGAACCAGGTGCTGACCTTGCTCGACGGCTTCCGCCGGCAAGGCTCGCGCGTGATCAGCGATCGCGCGCAGACCTTGCCGGCGGTGCTCGCACTGCACGGACGGGCAGGGGCTGCCGGCAACCAGCGTCTGGTCGAGGAGCTGCCCATGACCAGGTCGTTGGCGTCGCCGAAGCTGCGTGAGACCTTCGCCCAGCGGGAACGCAGGCGGTGGGCCGCCGACCCGGAACGATGGGCGCAGTTCCCCGGCGACGCCGAGCGAATGGCCATGGTGCGCCCCTTGTCGGCCGCCGCAATTGCCGAGAACAAGCACAGAGCCGGCTACCAGCTGATCGGCCGCGAACTCACCTGGCACGCGTCCCAGGTCCGATCGCGCCGCATCCGCGCCGCTCATGACGCTCGGGCGCAGGCCGTCGGCTATCCCGATATCGTCGGGCTGCTCACCGCCACCACCCATCTGACGTGCACGAAGATCGGCGAGATGATCGGGCTGACGCGCGGCCAGGTGCAGGAGCTTCGCCGCCGCTACGGCATCCGCTCCACCTCGCGCAGCCAGGGCCGCCTCATGCCAGACTGATCCCGGATTGTCAGCCATGCGCCGGCCCGCCGCGCCCAGGCGTCAGGACTTGGAGGGGCTGTCGCGGACCGCGACCTCATGCTTGTCGCCCGGGGCGAGGAACTCCAGGAGCCGCAGCCCCTCCTGCTCCACCTCGTCCAGCACGGACATCGGCGCCCACTGGTGGATGGTGAGCGTCGAGACGCCCTTGGCCCGGGCGACCGTCCAGTCCCCGGCCGTGAAGCCGTCCACCAGGATCGTCCGGGGCATCACGTTGGTGCCCATGAAGCCCTGCAGCGCCGCCATCCCCGCCTCCGTGATGACCCTGGACCGGTCGGCGTAGGACAGAAACAGGTTGTCGAAGTCGTACATCAGCCGCACCGGGGCCGGCACGTCCTCGTCGGGTCGCGGGGCGTCCGGCAGGTCGTACAGGGTGCGGCCCGCCTCGTCCCTGAACCGCACCAGGTCCATGGACTCCACCACCTCGCTCAGCCGGGTCAGCCCGGACCATGTCTGCACGTCCATCACCGACGCGGGCCCGAACGCCGCGAGGTAACGCCGCACCAGCTCGGCCGGCGTCATCGGCGGCGCCTCGAAGCCCAGCCAGGACTCCGCGCTCGTGTGCGCGACCGGCCCGCTCCTGCCCCACACGCCGCGCGGCGGCACCTGCACCAGCGGCACCAGCCACCGCACCCCCTGGCCCAGCGCGTGCGGGTCGTTCGCCGGCCACCGCTCCGCCAGCGCCCGCCCGAGCTCGGCGAACGTCATGGGCCGTGCCTCCAGCAGCGCCCGCCCGGTGGCCGCCAGCTCGTCGAGGTCCACCCCCGCCAGGCGTTTGCCGTACGTCGTCCGGGTCCCGCGCTCGGTGACCACCTGCAGCAGCGGGCGCATGGCCAGGCAGTCGCGGGCGCTGACGAGGTGGATGGTGGAGCGCTGCAGCGCGATGCGTACGAGGTCGCGCGACAGCAGCAGGTCGGCGGCGTCGGCCGGTTTGAAGCCGGCGATGCGGTTCCACAGGCCCGTGTACCAGGTGTGCGGGGTCTGCGCCTGCAACCCGCCGAGATGCTCGACGACGTCCACGACGCCCCTGGTGGTGCGGCGCAGCAGGAACTGGCGGTCGAGGGTGGCCCGGTTGAGCGCCCATCGGGTGATGAGGGGATCCATGGGTCAACGGTAGGGGCTATTGCGGCCGATCCCGGGCCGCAATAGCCGACTTGGGTTACCAGGGCACTGGACGGTCGCCGGACCAAGGCCCACGATGTATTGGTCTCCAGGGGGGTGAGTCCATGGCAGTACGCGCCCTTCGCACCGGACCCGAGCGTTCCGGCGACGAGCAGTTCGTCGGCCGCTGTCGGGAACTGGCGGTGCTCCATGCCCAGCTCGGCCGGGTCTGCGAGGGGCGGTCGAGCCTGGTGGTGGTGGAGGGGCCGGCGGGCATCGGCAAGACCGCGCTGGCCGGGGAGTTCCTGTCGGTGATCGAGAACGCGATCGTGCTGGACGTGAGCGGGGAAGAAGGGGAGGCCGAGCTGCCGTACGGCGTGCTGGGCCAGCTCGGGGCACAGACCCGGCCGCTGCCCGAGGTGCTGGGCCGCCTGTCGGGTCCCGGTGCCCAGCCCCTGTCCTCAGTGCCGGGTCCCAGCGGGCGGCCGTCGCCCGAGGCGCCCGATCCCGGGGCGCTCGCGCCGCCCGACCCGCTGGTGGTCGGGGCCGCGCTGCTGGAACTGCTCGGCCGGCTGCAGCGCACCTCCCCGGTCGTCCTCGCGATCGACGGCGCCGGGTGGGCGGACCTGCCGTCGCTGCAGGCGTTGACGTTCACACTGCGGCGGCTGCGTACCGACCGAGTGCTCGCCCTGCTGATCGTCAGGGAGAGCGACGATCCCCGCCTGCCCGACGGGCTGCGGCGGCTGCTGCGCAGCAGCGCCGCACTCCGGCTGCCGCTCAGCGGGCTGAGCGCGCGCGAGCTGCAGGCACTCAGCGCGAGGCTCGGCCCGGTACGGCTGACGCCCCAGGCGGCCGAGCGGCTGCACGAGCACACCAAGGGCGTCCCCCTGCACGCCCGCGCGCTGCTCCAGCAGGTACGCCCCGAGACCCTGGCCGACGTGGACGCCCCGCTGCCCGCTCCGCGCGCCTACACCGCCCTGGTGCTCGATCGGCTCGGGCAGTGCGGGAACGCGGCGCAGCGGCTGCTGACCGCGGCCGCCGTGCTCGGCACGTCCGCACCGCTGCACCTCGCGGCCCGCATGGCGGAGCTGGCCGAGCCGCTGCCCGCACTGGAGCAGGCCACGGGCGCGGAGCTGCTCGTCGAGTGGCGCACCGGGGCCGGGGTCTCGCTCGGCTTCCCCAATCCCCTGGTCAGAGCCGCCATCTACCACGACCTCGGCCCGGCCACGCGGCGCCGACTGCACCTGCTGGCCGCCGATCTCGCCGACGACGTCGTGCAGCGGCTGCACCACCGGCTCGCGGCCGCCGATCAGGTGGACGACGAGCTGGTGCGGGAGGTCGCGAGGATCGGCCGGCGGCAGGCGGCGGCCGGGCGGTGGTCCAGCGCGTGCGGGTGCCTGACGCGGGCGGTGCAGCTCACGGGGGAGGGTGCGGCGCGGGACCGGCTCATCGCGGAGGCCGTCGAGGCGCTGCTCGCCGCCGGGCGGCCCGGGGACGCGGGCGCGTTGGCCGCCCAGGTGGCGCCCGCAGCCGATCCCGCGGCACGGGACTACGCGCTGGGATCGGTGGCGCTGGTGGCCGGGCGGCTGGAGGAGGCGGGACGGCAACTGGACAACGCCTGGTCCCACGCTACCCATGACCCTCGGCTGGCCTCCGGCATCGCCGGCCGCCTGGCCATGGCGTCCCTGATCCGCGGCGACGGCCCGGCCGCCGTCTTATGGGCCCTCCACGCCTCGCCCGCCGCCCCACCTCCGCCGGCCCGGCCCCCACGACCCGCCGGCCCGTCCCACGCGCCCCCTGCACGGTTCCCGGATGGTGATGAGTCGCGGCCGTCGCCTGGCGCGCGGCTGTCGCGTGTCGCGCGGACTTCGGCCGATGTGCCCCTGGTGGGTGGCGGGCAGTTGGTGTGGTTCGCGCGGCTGGCGGGGCTCGGGCTGGCGGGGCGCATAGAGGAAGGGCTGACGTTGAGCGGGGACGTGCCCGGGGCCGGGCAAGCGCCGGGCGGCGAGCCGGCGAGCTCCGACGTGCTGCTCGGCAGGGGCATGTTGCGGATGTGGGCCGACGACCTGGCCGGCGCGCACGACGACCTGCTGGGCGTGCTCACCGTCGGCGCCGACGGTTCGGCGCCGTTCCAGCTGCTGGTGGCGACCGCGCTGGCCCAGGCCGAGTACCGGCTCGGCCGCTGGGACGAGGCGGCGGCGCACGCCGAGATCGGCGCGTCCGCCGCCGACGACTTCGGCCAGGTGTGGCTGGCGAGCTACGCCCACGCGGTGGCCGCCCTGGTGCCTGCCGCCCGCGGCGAGTGGGAGCGGGCGCTCGGCCACGTCCGCGCCGCCCGCGCCGCATGCTGCCCGGACAACATCCTGGCCCAGGTCAGCACGGCCGGCGCCGACGCGCTGACAGCCACCGCCAGGGGCGACCACGAGGCGACCGTGACCGCGCTCATGCCGCTGACCAGGATCGACCTGCCGGACGAGCCCACAGTGGTCCTCTGGCGCACGCTCCTCGCCGACGCCCTGGTCAACGCCGGGCGGCTGGAGGAGGCCGAGGCCGTCCTGGTGCCGTGCGAGCTGTCGGCCCTGGTCAGGGAGCGCCGCAGCGTCCTGGCCGCGGCCGCCCGCGCCAGGGCCGGGCTGCTGGCGGCCAGGCACGAGCCGGCCGAGGCGGAGGCCGTATACCAGGGCGCGCTCGAGCACTCCGCCAAGATCGACATGCCGTTCGAGGAGGCCAGGATCCAGCTCGCGTACGGCACGTTCCTGCGCCGCCGAGGGCGCCGGGCGGCCGCCGCCGAGCAGCTGGAAGCGGCCCAGCTCACGTTGTCCAGGCTGGGGGCGCTGCCGTACCTGGAGCAGTGTGACCTGGAGCTGGCGGCGAGCGGGCGGGCGGTGCTGCGCCCGCAGGACACCGCCAGGCTGGGACTGACACCGCAGGAGCACACGGTGGCGGTGCTGATCAGCAAGGGGCTGACCAACCGGCAGGCGGCGCGCAAGCTGGTGCTGAGCGTCAAGACGGTCGAATACCACCTGAGCCACATCTACACCAAGCTCGGCATCACGTCGAGGACGGCGCTCAGCGGGAGGTTGAGCGATCTAAGGGAGTGAGCCGCCGCCTGATAGCCGCTCGCACAAACACAAAGACGTACATATCTGGGCGCATGACGCGGGTGGCGGCTCGGCCCTACGCTGCTCTGCATGCACAAACGGGTGATCGACGGCCGCTTCGAGTTGATGGAGCGGCTCGGCGGCGGTGGCATGGGCCTGGTGTGGCGCGCCTGGGACGTGGCCCTGCATCGCGAGGTGGCACTCAAGGAGGTACGCCCGCCGGACTCCTCCATGGACGAGCAGGACCCGACCCGCGCCCGCGAGCTGCGGGCCAGAGTGTTGCGCGAGGCCCGCGCCCTCGCCCGCCTCAACCACCCGCACGTGGCCACCATCCACCACATCGTCGACCCCGGCGAGCAGGGTTACCCGTGGATCGTCATGGAGCTGGTCACCGGCGGTTCGCTCCAGGACCGCCTGCAGCGCGGCCCCCTGACCCCGGCCGAGGCGGCCAGGCTCGGCTGCGAGGTCTTATCGGCCCTGCGTGCCGCGCACGCCGTCGGCATCCAGCACCGCGACGTCAAGCCCGCCAACGTGCTGCTGCGCGAGGACGGCCGGTCGGTGCTCACCGACTTCGGCATCGCGGCGGTACGCGAGTCCACGAGCCTGACGGCCACCGGGTCGTTCATCGGCTCGCCCGAGTACATGGCGCCCGAGCGCATCAACGGCCACGAAGGCGACCCCGCCTCCGATCTGTGGTCGCTCGGCATGTTGCTGTACGTGGCCGTGGAGGGACGCCATCCGCTGCGCCGGAGCACCACGCTGGCGACGCTGGCCGCCGTGCTCAACCAGGACGTGCCGCCCCCGGAGCGCGCCGGGCCCCTGGGACCCGTGCTGTCGGCACTGCTCCGGCGCGAACCCGCCGCCCGCCCCGACGCCGCGACCCTGGACCGCATGCTGGCCTCGGCCACTGAGCCCGGCCCTGGCACGTTCCCACCGGTGCCCCCATCCGGCTACGGCGGTCATGCGGCGCCCCAGCCGCCCCCGTGGGGTGTGGCGCCGCAGTCGCCTCCGTGGGGTCCGGCGCCGATCTCGCAGGTGAAAACCGTGCGCTCGCAGCGCCCCCGCCGCGCCGCCGTCAACGTGGGGATCGCGCTCTCCATCGCGGCGCTCGCTGTGGCCGGCGTGCTGGTGTGGCGGTTCCTCCCGGCCACCACGACCACGGTCACCGGCGGCGACCCGACGGCACTGAACGTCACCCCGGCCGCCAGCAGCGACCCCGAGACCCCGGCCGAGACCAAGACCGAGAGCGACGAGCCGGAGAACCTGCTGACCACCGCGGGCATGAAGGCCATGATCGCCAAAGTCAAGAAGACCATCGGCGGCAGCAAGGTGGTCAGCATGACGGTCTACCCGACCTATGCCTTCATCGAGGCGCCGCTCGCGACGGACAAGGAGCTCTACGACAGGTACAACTACCGCAACGGCGCCGTCACCCGCGTCGGCAACGGCGGCACAGTCGATGGCCCTCTGGTGGACCTGGACAAGTACAACTGGAACGCTCTTGCAACGCTCGTCAACAAGGCGAACAAGAACTTGGGCGTTCCCAAGCCCACCTCGCGCTACGTGATCGTGGACCCTGACACCACGTCCGAGGCCCCGATTCTGCGCGTCTACGTGTCCGACGACTACAGCCGCGGGGGTTACCTGGTCGCCAACCCTGAGGGGAAGGTCCTCCGAACGTACCCGCACGAGTGACCGGAGACGGTCAGCACACGTTCTGGTAGCCGCTCTCCGGGATCAGGCGCGACCACTCCGCCCTGCTCAGCGGCCCGCCGGCCCGGGCGCACACCTCCTGCGCCGTCAGCGCGGGATCGACCGGGCTCTCGCGTACGGTGCCGTCCAGCGCCACGCCGCGCAGCCGCTTGCCGTCCTGGCTGAAGGCCAGCCCGGCGGCCCACGACGCGACCTGGCCGACCTCGCGCAACGTGTGCACGTCCCACAACGACGTACGGGCGGCGTCGACGGCCAGCAGGTCGCCCTCCGGGGAGAAACGCAGCTCGTCCACCGCCGACGTGCCCGTCTCGATCGTGCCCAACCGGGTGCGCCCGCGGACGTCCCAGAGCAGCACCCGGCCGCCGTCCAGCCCGAACGCCAGCGTGCGCCCGTCGGGGGAGTAGGCCAGCGCGGTGGGCACCGGCGCGTCGGCCGTGGCGGCGGTGCGCAGGTCGAGCGGGGTGACCCTGCCCGTAGGCAGATCCAGCAGATTGGCGCCGGCGGCCAGCGTCGAGCCGTCCGGGCTGAAGGCCAGCGCCAGGTCGCCCGCGCCCTCGTACACCCTGACCCGTCGCCCCGCACTCACGTCCCACGTCTCCAGGGTCCGGCCGCGTGCGGTGGCCAGCAGGTCGCCCTTGGGGGAGAGTGCCACGGCCAGCACGTCGCCGCCCGCGTCGATGGACGTCACCAGGTTGCTGCCGGCCACGTTCCACACGGTCACCGGGTCGCCGGCCACGGCCAGCAGGCGGCCGCTCGCGTCGAAGGCGAGGTCGCCGGCGGCGGTGATCCTGCCGAGCTTCCTGTGCTCCACGGTGTCGGTGAGCTCGATCGTGTTGCCGACCTCCTTGGCCGCGTACCTGCCGTTGCCGGAGAACGCGGCGGCCGCGTGGTCGTCGGCGGGCGCGGGCAGCCCGGACACGGCGAGCGAGACGACCGAGCCGGTGCCGCTCAGGTAGCGCAGCGTCTGCCCGTCGGTGGAGAAGGCCACGCCGGGCTGGGGGTCCTTCAGCGGGTAGGAGCCGGCGAGCCGGCGCTCGGCCACGTTCCACACGCGGACCTCGCCGGCGCCGGGCAGGGCGAGCAGGCGGCCGTCCGGGCTGAAGACGGGGACGTCCGCCGAGGTGCCGTGGGGCGCCGCCGCAGGCCCGGTTACCGCGGCATCCTCCTGGCGCGCCGTGGGCGTGCCGCCGGTCCGCGCGTCCCGGCCGAGGGCGTCGGCCGCCGAGTCCACCAGCGTGACCCCGTCCCGCCCCGCCACGGCCAGCACGCTCCCGTCCGGGCTGAACGCCATGGACGGCGCCGCGGCGTCCGCACCGCGCATCGGGCGCACCTCGACGGTCGCCGTCCTGGTCCGGCCCGCGAGCTCCCACAACTCCACCCGCCCGTTCACGCGGGAGACGGCCGCCCTGGTCCCGTCCGCCGACAGCGCCACCTTCCGGTCGGCGACCTCGAACAACACCCGGCCGCCCCGGTAGACCCTGGTCCGATTGCCCCTGCTGATGGCGTAGACGCCCGCGGTCGGCGGGCGCCCGGTCGCCACGTCGAACGGCCGGCCGTCCACCCCCTCCGCGAACCGCCCGTCGTCGCTCAGCGCCGCGTTGCCCGGCGGCAGCCCGTACGAGGCCACGCGCTGCCCGGTCCCCACGTCCCAGATCGTGACCCCGTCGACGTCCCACTTGACCAGCTCGTCACCGCGCAGCAGGTATCGGGCCCGCGAGTCCGGTGCCGGATCGGTGAACACGCCGACCTCCGGCTGCACGAGCGAGGCCTGCAACGCCGCCCGTGCCTCGAACACCGGCGACATCCGCCAGGCGGCCACGCTCAGCCGCATCGCCGTGCGCGGATCCGAGGTCCGCAGCGCCTCGGCCCGCGCCGCCACGGCCCGCGCGTTGGCCTCGATGAGCCGTCCGCGGAGCTCGTTCTGGCCCTGCACGGAGATCACCGACATCGACACCGCGACCGCCAGCACCGCGACCAGCGTCGTCAGCACGGGGATCAGCAGCCTCCTGCGCTGCTTGGACAGGGTCACACTGTCGTTGATGAAGTCGCGTTCGAGCTGGTTGAGCCGCAGATGGCGGCGCTTGGTCGCGGCCCAGCCGAGCGCCGAGTCCAGCTCTTCGCCGCGGAAGAGGTGACTCCTGCCGCGGCGGCGCCGCGACCAGTGACCGGCCGCCTCCCTGATGCGCCGGTGCACCAGCATGCTCTCGCGCTCGTCCGTCACCCAGCCGCGCAACCTGGGCCACGCCCGGTACAGCGCGGCACTGGCGGGCGCCACCCGGCCGTCGCCGACGGCCACCAGCTTGCCGACGGGGGTCTCGGTCGGCGGGACACGCACGCTGCGCCGCACCAGGAGCCCGGCGTCCAGGAGCGGCCGGAGCACGTCGCCCTCGTCGTGCGGGCTGTCGCCGTCCAGCAGGCGCAGCAGCAGGCCGGGCACTTCCTCCTGCTGTCCGGGGGTGAGGGCCAGGTAGGCCTCCTCCGCCACCTCGCCGAGCGAGCGTGGCCCCGCGTGACCCTCGGGGGGACGCAGCTCGGCGGTGCTCTCGATCCGCAGCTCCGCCGCTACGGGACGGCCGGCCGGGTCCTTGGCCAGCGCGCGCCCGACCAGCTCGCGCAGGGGGTCGGGCAGCGTGCTCAGGTCGGGGTCCACCGTCAGAAGCCGGTGCATGACCCCGCCCAGGCTCTCCCCGCGGAACGGGTCGTGGCCGGTCGCCGCGAACAGCACCACCGCTCCCCAGGCGAACACGTCGGCCGCCGTCCCCGCCTCCGTGCCGGTCAGCACCTCGGGAGCGAGGTACGTGAACGTGCCGTCCCTTCCATCCATAGCCCCTGCGCCCGGCAGGCCCAGCTCGATCACCTTGGGGCCGTCGTCCGCCAGCAGCACGCTCTCGGGATTGAGCCCGCGATGCGTCAGCCCCGCCTGGTGCAGTGCGCCCACGGCAGCGGCCAGCGCGGCGGCCAGCGCGACCAGGTCGTCCTCCTTGTACGGGCCGTGCAGCTCGACCGCCCGCCGCAGATCCGGACCGTCGACGTATTCGCTCACCACATAGGGCACGCCCTCGTCGACCCCGACGGCGACCACGTCGGCCAGATGGGGGCAGCTCACCCGCTCGAACCGGGGCCCGCCGGTCTCGCCGCGCGGCACCGTGACCGCGTATCTGCGGCCCTCGTCGTCGTAGGCGTCGTAGACCACGCCGCGCCCGCCCGCGCCGAGCCGGGCCGCCAGCCAGTAGCCGCCAAGCCTCTCAGGATCGCCGGGCACCATCATCACTGATGCTTAGATGCGTGGCAGGGTTCATTGGTTGTCCGAAATGACGCCACAGGCCCTCCGCGCCTCGAAGGACCCAGGCGTCATGATCATTATGCCACCTCCGGGCGTCCCCTCGGTACGGTCACCGGTGCACCGGCTTGCCCAGTGCCTGCAGCACCGCGTCCCGTACCTGCTCAGGACGCAAGACGCCGACGTCGCACACCACGTCGGCGATCGCACGGAAGAAGGGCGTGCGGCGGGCCCGCATGGCCGCCGGGTCGAAGTCGGGACGATGGTCGCCGGATTGCATCCGCTGGGCCAGCACGTCGTCGGAGGCGTCCACCCACACCACGAAAGGATCACGCAACGCCGCCCGCACCCGCGGGTCCTCGACCGTGCTGGCCGCCGCCGCGATCACCTTGGGCTCGGCGGCCAGCTCATGGAGCACATGATCGGCCTCGTACCGGTGCAGCGTGTCGGCGCCCTCGCGGCGGGCGATCTGCGCGGCCGTGCCGCCGTACCGGGACTCCAGGAACGGATCGCTGTCGCTCAACTCCAGCCCGAGCGCCTGCGCGATCTGCCGGCCGGTAGTGGTCTTGCCGGATCCCATCAGCCCGATCACCACGACGTGTTTGTTTTTCGACATGTGGATAGGGGTTCCTTCGTGTCAAGGAGGTAAATCTGATGACCATCGCCGGAAGCATCATCCTCATCATGCTCGGCGCGATCCTCACCTGGGCCGTCGAATTCGACCTCGCCGGCCTCGACATCAACGTCGTGGGGGTCATCCTCATGCTCGGCGGACTCGTCGGTCTCCTGTTCGGCATATACAGGATCAGCGTCACCCGTAGGGCGGTCGGCCCGATCGACGAGCCGGTGCACCGCCACGACGTCTACGAGGAGCCTGAGCCCCGCAGGACCACCGTGTACGAGGAACGCCGCCACTACGACGAACCACCGCTGTAGGAGGTGAATCGGCATGCCTGCTGTTGAAGAACTGCCAACGACCATCAGGCGTTCGCCGAAGAAGGCGCAGAACACGTGGATCAAGGCGCACGACAATGCCGTGGAGCAGTACGGCGAAGGCCGCCGCGCCCACATGACCGCGTTCGCCGCGCTGAAGCACTCCTTCGAGAAGGTCGGCGACCATTGGGAGCCCAAGTCGAAGAAGGGACCTTCCGACAAGGGAGCGACGGACCGATCCGGTCGTACGGCCGAAGGCGTGGACGCCAACGCCAGCAAGGAGCACCTGCAAGACGTGGCCGCCAGGCTCGGCGTGCGCGTCCGGTCCAAGATGACCAAGCAGGAGCTGGTCGGCGCCATCAAGAAGGCCAACCGGCAGGCCACCGCCAAGGCGCGGTGACCTTCGCCCGGGGAAGGACAACCGGTCACAACAACCGCTTGACCGCCGCGGCTATGGCGTGGCGGTCAATGCGTGCGTCGGCCAGTTGCTCCTCCGGCGTCGCGGACCCGGGCAGCTCCGTCACCCCCAGCTTGATCACCCGCGGCCCGAGCTCGCTCACGGCGTCCATGACGGCGTCGCCGAGCCCGCCTTCCAGCCGATGATCCTCGACCGTGATCAGGTTGCCCGTGGTGGTGGCCGCCTCGGTCAGCGCCGCCGCGTCGACCGGCTTGACCGAGTACAGATCGATCACCCCCACCGGGACCCCGGCCCCGGCCAGCTCGTCGGCCGCCGCCAGCGCCTCGTGCACGGTCACCCCGGCCGCCACGATCGTGGCCCGGTCGCCGGGGGAGTGCCGCAGCACCCGCGACCCGCCGATGGGGAAACGCTCGCCCGGTTCGTAGATCACGGGTGTGGCGCCGCGCGTGGTCCGCAGGTAGGACACGCCCTCGACGTCCGCCATCTCGGCCACCAGCGCCGCCGCCTGGTTGGCGTCGCACGGATACAGCACGGTGCTGCCGTACAGGGCACGTAGCATGGCCAGGTCCTCCAGCCCCATCTGCGAAGGACCGTCCTCCCCGATCGCCACGCCCGCGTGCGAGCCGACCAGCCGGATCGACGCACGGCTCACCGCGGCCATCCTGATGAAGTCGTGCGCCCGGGTGAAGAACGCCGCGAACGTGGCCGCGTACGGCCTCCACCCCCGCACCTGCAGCCCGACCGCCGCGGCCACCATCTGCTGCTCGGCGATGTACATCTCGAAGAACCGCTCGGGGAAGGCCGCGCCGAACGTCTCGGTCTTGGTCGAGTCCGCCACCTCGCCGTCCAGCGCCACCACCTCGCCCCTGGCCGCGCCGACCGCCTTGAGCGCCTCCCCGTACGCCGTGCGCGTGGCGACCGCGTCGCCCACCTTGTACGCGGGCAGCTCCAGCCGCCCGCCCTCGAACCGGTGCGCCGCGGGCGCGGGGTCGGGCACGCGTACGTCGACCCGCACGTTCCGCGGCCCGCCCAGCTCCTCGACGGCCTTGCCGGGATCCTTCAGCGCCTTGCCGTGCGCGCCCTCGCGGTTCTCGACCTCCAGCACGCCTTCGCCCTTGCGGGTCTTGGCCAGGATCACGGTGGGCCGCCGGCGCGTGTTGCAGGCGTCGTTCAGCGCGAAGTCGATCTGCCCGGGATCGTGCCCGTCGATCTCGATCGTGTGCCACCCGAACGCCCCGAACCTGCGCGCGTACGCCCCGGTGTCCCACCCGTGCCTGGTGGGTCCGCGCTGCCCGAGCCTGTTGACGTCGACGATGGCGGTCAGGTTCGCCAGCCCTTCCTCCCCGGCGTGCTCCGCGGCCTCCCAGATCGACCCCTCGGCCAGCTCGCTGTCGCCACAGAGCACCCAGATCCGGTACGGCAGCCGTTCCAGCCGACCGGCCATGGCCACCCCGACCCCGACCGGCAGCCCCTGACCGAGTGACCCGGTCGCCACGTCCACCCAGGGCAGGCGGGGGGTCGGATGGCCTTCCAGCCGGCTCCCGCGCTTCCTGAACGACAGCAACTCCTCGTCATCGATGATCCCCGCCGCCTTATAAAGGGAGTAGAGCAGGGGAGAGGCGTGCCCCTTGGAGAAGATCAGGTGGTCGTTGGCCGGGTTGCCGGGGTTTTCGAAGTCATACCGGAGATGGCAGGAGAACAACACGGCCATCAGGTCGGCCGCGGACATGGACGAGGTCGGATGGCCGGAGCCGGCCGCGGCGGCGGCCCGTACGGAGTCGACGCGTAGTTGCGCGGCCAGCTCGGCCAGGTATCGAAGATCGCGCTCAGGCATCATGACCTCCTCGAGACGGTTCCTGGCCGCCTACCCCCTCCGGCCCGCTTAACTCGACCCATCCCGCTCCCCGGAACACGCGCCGGACCCGTGGCCCGCACCTGCCCCGTCGTCGCACGCCGGCCGCCCGCTGGTCCGCGTGAAACCGGGCTAGCGGACCCGTGGCAGGATCTCGCGCGCGTAGAAGTCGAAGAACGCGTCCTGCTCGTCGCCGATCTGGCTGACGTACACCTCGCTGAACCCCGCGTCCACGTACTGCCTGATCGCCTGGACGTGGACCTCGGGGTCCGGGCCGACCGGGCTGCCGTTGACAGCCTCGTCCTCGGTGACCGACTGCGCGATCTGCTCGAAGTGGCGCGGCAGCGGAAGGAGCTGTGAGGCCTCGCCCTTGATGCCCTGCGTGGGCCACAGGCGGTGCACAGTCTTCCGCGCGGACCCCTCATCGGCGGCGTAGCAGGCCTTGAGCCCGCCGAGCGTCGGCTTGCCCGCGCCGCCGGCCTGGCGGAACGCCTGGACGGACTCGGCGTTCGGGCCGGTGGAGATGTAGCCGTCGGCGATGCGCCCGGCCAGCGCCGTGGACTTCTCGCCGAACCCCGACATGAGGATGGGCGCCGGCTCGTCCGGCAGGGTGTAGAGCCGGGCGGTGTCCACCCGGTAATGCTCGCCCCGGTGGGTGACCAGCTTGCCGGTGAACAGCTCCCGCATCAGCGCGACGGCCTCCTCCAGCATCTCCAGGCGCTCGGCGAGCGGCGGCCAGCGGGACTCGATCACGTGCTCGTTGAGCGCCTCGCCGGTGCCCACGCCGAGCCGGAAGCGGCCGCCGGTCAGTGCCGCCGTGGTGGCCGTGGCCTGCGCGATGACGACCGGATGGGTGCGGATGAGCGGGCACGTCACTGCGGTGGTGATGGGCAGCGACGTGGCCTCGGCCAGGGCGCCGATCACGGACCAGACGAACGGCGACTCGCCTTGCTCGTCCAGCCACGGGTGGAAGTGATCGGAGATCCACAGGGCCTCGAAGCCGGCGCGTTCGGCAGCCTTGGCCTGCCGTACCAGCTCTTTGGGGCCGTGTTCCTCGCAAGACAGGAAATAGCCGAATGTCGTCATACGTTTTTCCCTGCCCCTTGCGGCGGGGGAAAACATGTTAAGTAGCGGGCCCCGAGGGCAGTTGCAGCCCATGGCTACTTTGCTCTGGATCATCGCGGTCATTCTCGTCATCGCCGGGATCTACGTGATTCTGGCGCGGCGCGACCTTCTCTGGGGGATCGTCCTGATCGTCCTCGGTTTCCTGGTCGGGCCCGGCGGGATCAGCATCTTCAATGTCTAGGGGCGCCGGCAATCCGGTCCCCCTTATCTCCGCCGCTGGACCGATCCTCGAGAACGGTCCAGCGGTTCTCCCAGTTTTGCCGGACTCCGCCGGACAGGTCCTCTAGAAATGCTCTGATTCGCCCATGGAGTAGATGCCGTAGGCCCGGCGCAGCACCGGCAACGCCACGTTGCGCACCCTGATGCCGCCCGGGGTCATGCCCTTCTCACTGCCCTTGTGCGCGTGCCCGTGCACGATCAGGTCGGCGCCGGCCGTGTCGACCGCCTCGGCCAGCAGGTAGCTGCCGAGGAAGGGGTAGATCTCCGGCGGCTCGCCCTCCAGCGTCTCCTTGATCGGTGAGTAGTGGGACACCACGACGCGGTGGTCGGCGACGATCTCCTTCAGCGCGACCTTCCACGCCTCGGCGATGTAGCGGGTGTGGGCCACGAAGTTCTTGATCTCGCGCTCGCCGAACTCGCTCGCGCACTTTCCGGCGTACCCGCCGCCGAAGCCCTTGCCGCCGACCACGCCCAGCTTGTGCTCACCGCACTCGACCACCGCGCCGTCGTCGTCGAGCACGACGACCCCGGCGTCGCGGAGCTCGCCGGCGATCTCGTACTGCAGGTCCGAGTGGTAGTCGTGGTTGCCGAGCACCGCGACGACCGGGATGGGCAGGTCGCGCAGTTCGTCGGCCACCACCTTGCCCTCCTCCAGCGTGCCGTGCCTGGTCAGGTCCCCGGCCAGCAGGAACACGTCGGCCCGGTCCTCGATACCCGCAAGTTTCTTGCGGTATTGGCCGCGTTGGTCCTCTCCCAGGTGGATGTCTCCCACGGCCGCTATGCGCAGGTCAATCAAGGTGCTCATCCTCTCCTGGCTCGCTGAAGTCCACGACCTTGATCTCGTTGTGCACGCGGAGCTCGGGTGCCGCCTCGTGTGCCACCTGGCCGAGCCGTTCGCGCTGCTCGGCTCCGCTCACCTGCCCCCGCAGGAACAGCTGGTCGCCTCTTATATCCACGCGAATGCCGAGCTCGTGTGTGCGTCCGTCCTCGGCCAGCGCCTGCTGGACGCGGGCCGCGACGTACTGCGGAGCTTCCATCGCTCGCCTCCTTCTTCTGTCGCCGCATGCCCGGGCATGAACCGCTCAAACGGTACGAATCAGCTCTATGACCGCCCGTTCCACCGGGCCCGCCGTCGCCAGTTGCCCGAAGTCGGCGTCCGCGCCCAGCTCGGTCAGCGCCGCGGCGATGGTCTTGTCCTGGTCGTAGGCCTCCACGACCCGCGGGTCCACGTACGACGCGCGGGCCACGGTGGGGGTGTTGCCCAGGTACTCGGCGACCTCCCGCATGACGCGGGTGACCGCTCTCTGCCTCTTGGCCGGCCCCTCCAACGCGGCCGGTCTGGACACCGCCAGCCCCACGGCCGCCAGGACCGTGGCGTGCCAGGTGCGAAAGTCCTTGGCCGTGACCTCGTAACCGATGGTTTCGTGGAGGTAGTCGTTGATGTCCTCGCTCCTGATGTCGGACCAGCCGCCCGCGTGCCGGTAACGCAGCAGCTCGCCGTCCACGCCGAGGGCCTTGAGCGAGCGCAGCACCGCGCACGCTCCCGGGTCGGCCACCTCCACCTCCCGCAGGACGTCGCCCTTGGCCTGGTAGGAGCAGGTGACCATGCCGTTGGCGCAGGTGACGTGCTCCATCCTGAGCGTGGCCAGGCCATAGGTGTCGTAGCTCTCGCCGCCGATGCGGAAGAAACCGATCTCCAGCAGGCGTGCGGCCGCCGCCAGCACCCGCTGCCTGGTCAGGCCACGCCCGTCGAGCTGGTCGTCCACGACCTTCCTGAACGCCGGCAGCTGTTCGGCCACGTCCAGCACCCGGTCGAACTTGGCCCGGTCCTGCTGCTCGCGCCATACGTCGTGGTAGCGGTACTGCCTGCGGCCGGCCGCGTCCGTGCCGACGGCCTGCAGGTGCCCGTACAGCGACGTGCAGATCCACACGTCGCTCCAGGCCGGAGGGATGGCCAGCGCCTTGATCCGCGCCAGCGTCGCGCGGTCGTATACCGGGCGCCCGTCCGGCCCTTCGTAGCTGAATCCGCGCCCACGGCGCCGCCGCACGATCCCCGGCTCACTCTGGTCACTGAGATGCAGCTCCGGCACGAGGGGCCGCTACCCCGGACGTTAGGCGGCAAACAGGAAGGGCAGGTGAGCGCCATGGCTGATAAGGGAGAGTGGCACGAGGAGCGGGACCGTAAAGGCCACGCCATGGTGCCGGCCACACCGCGCGACGTGGTCCACATCAGGGTGGGCTCGTTCATGCTGGTGTGCGCGTTCGCGTTCGCGGTGCTGGGCGTCATCACCGGGGCGCCCGTGATGACGGGGATCGCCATCGCGCTGGCCGTGGCCACGGTGGTCGACATCATCCTGGCCGTACGGCGTCAGAGCCGGCGGAGCAACGGAGAGGCGGGCTGATCTCGACATGGCACCACTTCGCGGGCGAGTTGTGGTGGTGACGGGCGCGAGTGGCGGAGTCGGCCGGGCGGTCGCGCGCGAATTGGGGCAGCAGGGCGCGGAGGTGGCATTGATCGCACGTGGGACGACGGGGCTGGGAGCCGCCGCCGTGGACGTGGGCGTCGCGGGCGGCAGCGGCCAGGTGTACGAGGCGGACGTGGCGGACTACGACCAGGTGAGACAGGCGGCCGAGCGCATTGAGACGGAGCAGGGGCCCATCGTGGTCTGGATCAACGCCGCCTTCTCCAGCGTTTTCGCCAAATTCACTGACATCACCCCGGAGGAGTACGAGCGCACCACAGCGGTCACGTACCTGGGGTACGTCTGGGGCACCAAGGTCGCCCTGGACCTCATGCGCCCGCGTAACGCGGGCGCCATCGTGCAGGCGGGCTCGGCGTTGGCGCAGCGCGGCATCCCGCTGCAGTCGGCGTACTGCGGTGCCAAGCACGCGATCAAGGGATTCACGGAGTCGGTCCGCACGGAGCTGATGGCCGACCGCAGCGACATCCACATCACGCTGGTGCAGCTGCCCGCGCTCAACACCCCGCAGTTCGACTGGGTGCTGTCCAAGCTCCGCCGCCACCCGCAGCCGGTGCCGCCGATCTACCAGCCGGAGGTCGCGGCCAAGGCCATCGTGTACGCGGCCGAGCATCCCGAGCGCAAGGAATACTGGGTCGGCGCCCCCACCGTCGCCACCCTGCTGGCACAGCGGGTGGCGCCGGCATTGGTGGACCGGTATGTGGCCCGCACCGGGATCCGCTCCCAGCAGACGGACGAGAAGCCTCCGAGCGGGGTGTCCAACTTGTGGGAGCCGGCGGATGAAAGCACGGACTACGGCGCGCACGGCGCGTTCGACCAGCGCTCCCATGGGCGCAGCCCGCAGCTGTGGCTGTCCCGGCACCGCGGCCCGGTCCTGCTCGCGCTGGCCGGCGCCGCGGCCGCCGGCGCCGCCGCGACCGCCCTCCGCCGCGCCACGTCGGCGCCGCCGTGACCGCCTTCCGCCGCAACCACCGCCCGGCCTTGATCCGCCGTCGTCGTCGCCTGGCCTCAGGCGCGCGCGTGCAAACGTCTACTCGGTGACCGTTTGGGTAGCCCGACCACATGAGTAGCCATGGCCACGCGGTCACCGACGCCATCCTTGACACGCTCAAGCGTGCCAGCTCCGGGCTGAAGGATGCCGGAGTGAAGTTCGCGCTGGCCGGGGGCTGCGCCGCGTACGCGAGGGGCGCCGCGCCCTCGCTGCACGATGTGGACTTCGTACTCACCGAGCACGACGTGCCCGCCGCCCTTGAGGCACTGCGGGCGATCGGGTTCCAGACCGCCAAGCCGCCCGAGGACTGGCTGGTCAAGGCGTACGACGAGGGCCGGCTGGTGGACCTGATCTACCGGGTGTCCGACCTGCCGATCACCGACGAGCTGCTCGACCGGGCCGAGCCGCTGAAGGCGTCGGCGGTGATCGTGCCCGTGCTGGAGGCCACCGACCTGGTGATCTCGTGGCTGCTGCCGCTGTCGGAGCACGCCTGCGACTACGGGGCGCTGCTGGCCCAGGTGCGCGCGATGCGCGAGCAGGTCGACTGGCCGCGCGTGGCGGCCGTGACCGCGGACTCGCCGTACGCGGCCACGTTCATCACCCTGCTGGAGCGGCTCGGCGTGCTCAACGGGCCGGTCGAGCCGTCCGGCGACCCCAAGTGGCCCTAGCCGCGCCGCGTGGCCGCGGTGACCCTCCGGAGGATGCGGTCCCATTCCGTGCCGAACGGGTTGTCCTGCACCAGATAGGTCCACGTCGCCTGCGGCCGCCTCAGCTCCCGCTCCGGCGACTCGAACGACTCCAGCGACCGCCGCTCCACCTCGGCGAGCAGCGATTTGTACTCAGCCACGGCCTCCCGTTGGAACTCGTCGATAGGGCTCATCCGGCCCAGCGCCCGCAGGTGGATGCCCTCGCGCAGGTCCGTCAGGAACGCCAGGTGCTCGGTCCAGCAGGTGTCGATGGCGTGCAGCACGATCTGGCGGGCCGTCTCGTCCCTGGTGTCCTCGGGCAGCTCCGCCCAGCGCTCGGGATCGGCCACGGCCAGGGCCTTGGCGGCGGCGTCGCCGTGCAGGACCTTGTCACGCCACTCGAGGATCAGCTCGCGCTGGTGCTCCAGCAGCCGGGTGTAGCGCCACGTGTTGCGGTGGATCTCCAGGTTGACGCCCTCGGCGACGCGCTGGGCGTGGCCCACGAGGTAGGCGCCGCGCCGGTGACGCACGACCCCGTCGGCGTCCGCGGCAGGCGGGCGCTCGTCGGGGACGAACTGGGTGATCAGATCGTCCTGCGTGCTGACGAAGAACACCGAGCCGCCGGGGTCGCCCTGGCGGCCGGCGCGGCCCCGGAGCTGGTCGTCGAGCCGGCTGCTGGCGTGGCGTCCTGAGCCGATCACGTAGAGCCCGCCGAGCTCGGCCACGCCCTCGCCGAGCCGGATGTCGGTGCCGCGGCCGGCCATCTGGGTGGAGACGGTGATCGCGTCGCGCTCGCCGGCCTTGGCGATGATCGCGGCCTCTTCGGCGTCGTTCTTGGCGTTGAGCACGACCGGCTCCAGGCCACGCCGCTGCAGCAGCTTGGCGAGGTTTTCCGACTCGGCCACGTCGAGCGTGCCGATGAGGATCGGCCGGCCCGTTGCGTGCGCCTCCTGGATCTCCTCGACCAGCGCGGCGTCCTTGTCGGGCACGGTCGGATAGATGCGGTCCGGCTCGTCCTTCCTGACACACGGCCGGTTGGACGGGATCACGGCGACCTTGAGCCCGTAGAACTCGCCCAGCTGCTCGCTGACGGCCACGGCGGTGCCGGTCATGCCGCAGATCTGCGGGTAGCGGCGGATCAGGCCCTGCACGGTGATCGAGTCGAGGATCTCGCCCTTCTCGCTGGGCGGCAGCGCCTCCTTGGCCTCCACGGCCGCCTGCAGGCCGTTGGGCCAGCGCTGCAGCAGCGCCACCCGGCCGCGCGAGGGGTTGATCAGCTGCACCTTGCCGTCGCGCACGATGTAGTCGACATCGCGGGCCAGCAGCGCGTGGGCGTGCAGGGCCAGGTTGAGCTCGATCAGCGTGCCCGGCTCGTGCTCGTCGTAGAGCTCGACGCCGAGGAGGTTTTCCACGCTGTCGGCGCCCTTGGGGGTGAGGTAGACGTTGCGGGCCTGCTCGTCGATCTCGTAGTGGTAGCCCCGGACGAGCTGCCTGACCAGGGCCGCCATCTCCGGCACCGCGTTGCCGGGGTCGGTGGAGCCGGCCATCACCAGCGGCACCCTGGCCTCGTCGACCAGCACGGAGTCGGCCTCGTCGATCAGCGCGACCTCGGGCGCGGGCACGATGATCTCGCTCGCGTCCGTACGGATCCGGTCGCGCAGCACGTCGAACCCGATCTCGCTGACCGGCCCGTAGGTGACGTCCTTCGCGTACGCCGCGCGCCGCTCGTCCGGCGTGGAGTTTTGACCGATCCAGCCCACGCTCACCCCGAGCGCCTCGTAGAACGGCCCCATCCATTCGGCGTCGCGCCTGGCCAGGTAGTCGTTGACGGAGATCACGTGCACGCGCTTGCCCTGCAGCGCGTAGCCCGCCGCGGCCATGGCGCCGGCCAGCGTCTTGCCTTCGCCGGTCGCCATCTCGGCGACCTTCCCGTCGAGCAGCGCGAGCGTGCCGAGCAACTGCACGTCATATGGCCGCAGCCCGAGGGTCCGGTCGGCGGCCTCCCGCGCGACGGCGCAGAACTCGGCCGGGTCGCCCATGTCCGGTTTGGGCAGCTCGTCAAGCTTCGCCACCCGCTCGGCGCGAGCGTCAGCCGCCTTGACGGTCTTCTGGTAGCCCGTCAAGGGCACGCCTCCTGGACGGTCCAGGAGGTTTTTGAATATTCCCTTTATCGAGGCCACAGTTCCTCCAACGCGCGCCGCGCCGACACCGTTCCCCGCACTCGCGAGGCGGGCCGCCGTACCGGACCTTAACCCATCCGGAGCCACACTCAGCCTGCTTCCGCCCGCGCCACGAGCACGGCGACGGCGGCGAGCAGCAGCACGCACCCCGACCAGGCGAGAAGTGTGAGATGTTCGCCGAACACCGCCACGCCGAGCAGGGCCGCGCCCACGGCCTCACCCAAGGAGATGATCGAGACCGTGGTGGCGCTCAGCGCGGTCAGCGCACGAAAATACAGGCCGTACGCCAGCGCCGTCGGCACCACGCCCAGATAGACCAGCAGGGCGGCCGTGGCCAGGCTCATCTCCGGCACCACTCCCTCCGCCAGCGCGAACGGCGCCAGGCACGCCGCGCCCACGACGAACCCGCCGATCGCCGTGCCCCGCGGGTCGTCGCTGTGGCGGCGGGAGAACAGTGTGACGCCGGCGTACCCGGCGGCCGAGGCCAGGGCGAAGCCGATGCCGGCGACGGAGGACGTACGGGCCTGCAGTGCGGTTTCGGCGGTGAGCAGGGCGAGCCCGGCCAGGGCGGCGGCCAGCGAGGCGAACGCGACCTTGCCGAGGCGCTCGCGCAGCAGGAAACGGCTGCCCAGGGCGGCGAAGACGGGAGTGGCGCCCATCGTGACCACGGTGGCGACGGCCACGCCGGAATGGGTGATCGCGGCGAAGTAGGCAGCCTGGTAGACGGCCATCCCGAAGCCGATAGGCAACACGCGCCAGGTCAGCCGGTTTTGATCATGGTCGCGCCGGCCTGCGTCGCTCTCTCCGGCCGGGTTCCTGCGCTTGGTGGAGGACAGAAGGGGAGTGAGGGCGAGCAGGCAGACGGCGCCGATCAGGTAGCGCCAGAGTGACACGCCGACGGGGCCGAGGCCGCCGGTCTCGAAGAGGAGCGAACCGGCCGCGCCGCCGGTGCCCCAGGCGGTCGCGGCCACGGACACGTACACGGCGCCCCGCCGGGCGGAGACATGGGTCATGACAGGAGCTCTCCGATGGGAGTGGTGGAAATGGGCCCGGTACGCGGGCAGCAGCCACTCCCGGATCAGTCAGACCCGGAGATTTCAGGAAAGGCCGCCCGCTACTGGGCGGGCGGCGGAGAGCAGATCAAACGTCGCGGCACAGACCTCACCCTAGCGCCTCACGCCGGCGGCTCACGGGCGGCGCCGGCCCCTCAGAGGTGCGGCTTGCGGGCCACCCCGCCCAGCAGCAACTCCTCCCAGGGCGCCAGCGGCCCCGGGATCCGCTCGTCGGGATGCCATTCCGGCAGGTGCACCACACCAGGCTCCACGGGCGCCAGGCCGTCGAAGAAACCGGAGATGGCCGCCCGCTCACGGAAGTACCCGGTGCCCATGGTCGCCTGGAGCAGCACCTCCAGAGCCTTGGCCTTGGGGCTGGGGGAGGCCATGAGGCTCGAGGCGGCGAGGTAGCTGCCCGGCGCCAGCGCGGCCATGTACCGCTTGACCAGCCCGTGCGGATCCTCCTGGTCGGACAGGAGGTGCAGCAGCCCGACGGCCAGAAGCCCCGTGGGCTGCGTCAGGTCGATGAGCTTGGTCAGCGCCGGGTGCCCGAGCACGGATTCCACGTCGCGGACGTCGGCGGTGATCGCGTCGGCGTTCGGGTTGCCGCTGAGTAGCGCGCGGGCGTGCGGCTCCACCATGGGGTCGATGTCCACGTAGATCACCCGGCACCGGGGATCGGCGAACTGGGCGACCTCGTGCGTGTTCTCCACCGTGGGGAGCCCGGCGCCCAGGTCGATGATCTGCCTGATGCCCGCCTCGCGGACGAGGAAGTCCACGACCCGGCCGAGGAAGGCGCGGTTGCACCAGACCAGGTTCACCACCTCGGGCACCGCGTCCTTCAGTTTGCGGGCCACGGAGCGGTCGGAGGCGAAGTTCTCCATGCCGCCGAGCAGGGCGTCGTGGACGCGCGCCACGCTCGGCTGGTCCGGATCGACGCCGGTGGGAGCCCACTCGTGACTGTTCAGACTCACGCGGGCCTCCTTCCGTCCGATGACGCGGATGCTATCCGCACCTGGGGCTCCGACGCCCGGCCTCGCAGGCGGTTGTCAGGAGAGTCAGGTCACCGTGTCGGCTGTCCCGCCACGAGCACCCCGAGCGCCGGGGCGACCGGCCGGCGCGAGAGCAGGCGCTTGAGCGCGGGCGCGAGCGGCCGCTCCACGAACCTGTGCACCAGGTACGCCGCCCCCAGCATGACGAGGATGAGCCCGCACAGCAGCACGTGCGCGTCGACCGCGTCCCCGAGCCTGGCGAACACGATGAAGCCGATGTGGGCGTGCAGCAGGTAGAGCGGGTACGTCAGCGCCCCGGCCGGCACCAGCCACGGCCTGCCCAGCCGCTGGGTGACGCGCAGCGCCACGAGCGTCATGACCAGGAAGATGACCACGACGACGGTCGTGATGATCGCGGTCGAGTACGTGACGGAGTAACGGTCGCCGACCGCGTCGGCGTACCCGATGGCCCGGTAGACGGCGTTGCCCAGGCAGATCGGCACCAGCAGGGCGATCTGCAGGTTCAGCCCGAACTTGTAGAGCATGAACAGCGCCATCCCCGCGATGAAGTAATGCGCGAACTCCGACTGCACGACCAGGTCCGCGACGCCCGGCACCAGCCCCAGCTGGACCCCGAACGTCAGCCCCAGCCAGATCCACAACCCCGCCATGACGCGGGCGCGGGTCATCCCGATCCAGGCGAACACCAGGATGAGCAGGTAGAAGCGCATCTCGGCCCAGAGCGTCCAGTAGACGACGTCCACGTTCGCGATGTCGGGCACCGCCTGGAACATCGTCAGGTTCGCCAGCACCTGCGGCAACGTCACCTGGAACATCCCCTGCCCCAGCGTCACGGCGACCGTGGCGGTGACGGCGATGCCGACCCAGTAAGCGGGGTAGAGCCGTACGGCCCGCGACACCAGGAACGCCCGCGGGCTCCTGCCCCACGCGCTCATCAGCACCACGAACCCGCTGATCAGGAAGAACAGGTCCACGCCGAGGTAGCCGTACTTGGACCAGGAGCTCTCCTCGGGGAAGGCGACCGGGCTGGCGCCGCCGACCCAGCCGGAGAACGTGTAGTGGAACACCACGACGCACAGCGCCGCCAGAAGCCGGAGCCCGTCGATCTCGTACAGCCTGTCTGACCTGGTTCGCATGGGTCCACCCCTTCCTGTCATGGAGAGGGTGCGCTCGGGCTCTTGCGCCGGGGTTGACATCGTCTGCCTGCAAGCACTTTGCAAGGGGTTTACCGAGACGCGTCCGGGTAGCGGGAGCGTGCCCGACGAAGACGGAAGAAGAGAGGAAGAGAGCCCCTATGGAGCTCTGGGACTATCGACCTGACGTCTATGACCGCGGACGGAGCCTCGACCTCGTGAATTACCACGTGCAGGCGACGGACGGGAAGATCGGGACCGTCGACGAGGCGACGTACGAGGTCGGCGAGAGCTACATCATCGTCGACACCGGACCTTGGATC
Organism: Nonomuraea turcica; assembly: GCF_030718205.1. Classification (GTDB taxonomy): domain Bacteria; phylum Actinomycetota; class Actinomycetes; order Streptosporangiales; family Streptosporangiaceae; genus Nonomuraea. The sequence goes on along the minus strand of NZ_JAUZQF010000004.1, from coordinate 189,680 downwards.
TTCGGCAAGAAGGTCATGCTCCCGGCGCAGGTCGTCACGAGCATCGACCCTCGGCGGGCGCGGCCCTTCGCCAGCCGTACCTGACAGCAGATGGCAGGTACGGCTGGAACGCTGGATCCATGACGACGAAGGCGAAACTCCTGGCGTTCACCATCGACTGCGCCGAGCCCAAGAAACTGGCCGAGTTCTACCACGAGATCACCGGCTGGGACATCCAGTACGCGGAGGACGAGTACGCGGCCGTGGGCGACGGCACCACGAACATCTACTTCGGCCGGGTCGCCGACCGCCGGCCGGTGACGTGGCCCAGCCCGGACAAGCAGTTCCACCTCGACTTCCGGGTGCCGGACGTGGAGAAGGCGGCAGAGGAGTACACCGCGCTGGGGGCGACCAGGCCCGCGTTCCAGCCGGGGGTCACGGAGGAGGGGACACGCTGGATCGTCCTCCAGGACCCGGAGGGCCACCTGTTCTGCGTCTGCCCGGAGGCATCCTGACGTGGGGCCGCGGTAGCCGGAAGGGGGCTGTGCTGACCTGCGGATGGGCTAGATGTTCGTGCGGGCGGCGAGCGAGATTCACTCAATGATCCGCCTAAAGTATGATTCCACCGCTCCGCTCGCCTCCTAAGCTGGAGCAATGCTCTTGGAAGGATCCATGCCCCCGCGTGGGCGCTCATGACCTGGGTCGGCCTGATCATCGCCCTGGCCGGAGCGCTCGGATACGCGCTCGGCGCAGCCCTGCAACAGTACGAGGCGGTGGCCGAGGGGGCCTCGCTCAGGCTGGTCCGACGCCCTCGCTGGTGGATCGGCGGCGTCATCGGGTTCACCGGCGCCTGCCTGCATGCCGTTGCCCTGAGCTTCGCGCCGCTGGTCGCCGTCCAGCCCATCAGCGTCGCCACGCTGGTGTTCGCCGTGCCGCTGGCGGCGTTCATGTACGGGCGCAAGCCGTACAAGGCGGAGATCTTCGGCTCGATCGCGGTAGCCGTGGGGCTGCTCTGGCTGATGCTGCTGGTGCCGCACCACGACGTGCCGCCTCGGCTCGGTGCCGGAGCCGCACTCGGGTTCCTCGCTGTGATCGGGGCGATCGTCCTGGTCACGCAGGTGATGGCGGGCCGCGTCCACGGTCCCGGGCGGGCGCTGCTGCTCAGCGTGGGGGCGGGGGCGGTCACCGCCAGCGTGTCGACGTTCGTGCGGGTGGTCGGCGGCGGCATGGAGGGCGATTGGGGGCGGCTGATCCACTGGTTCACCCTCGCCGTGCCCGTGTTGCTGATCTGTGCGGTGGTGCTGCTGCAGCGCTCGTACGCCGTGGGGTATTTCGGGATCGCGTACGCCGGCGTGCAGGTCGTCGACCCGATCACCTCGGTGCTGGCCGGCGCGCTCCTCCTCGGCGAGCCCCTGCCGACCAGCCCGTCCACCGCGATTCCCGCCCTGCTGGCCAGCGCCCTCACCATCGGCGGCACGATCACCCTCGGCCGCCTTGCCCCCGATCACACCCGCCCCGCCCCCGTCGAGGTCACGCCGGCGCCGGCGCCGCGGCCGGTGACGGCGACCTCGGACGCGAGCTGACCCGCCCCTCCACCGCGTCCTGAGCCCTGTCACGCCGGCGGGCGCCAGCTCAGCACCTCATCCATGGACCGCAACATCATGTCCGGCATGGTCCGGGCGGCCAGAGACATCCCGAGATCGCGCAGCCGGACGGCCACGGGGTTACGGATCTTGGTCATCCCGCAGATGCGCCTCGACTGCCGCACGACCTTCGACGTCCGCCCCAGCCGGGCGGCGGTGTAGGCACTGAGGCCGCCGCCACCCACCATGTGGGCGAGGACGACCGCGTCCTCGATCGCCTGGCAGGCCCCCTGCCCCAGGTTCGGTGTCATCGCGTGCGCCGCGTCCCCGACCAGCGCCACCTTCCCGCGATGGAAGGCAGGCAGCGGCGTGTCGAAGGAGTAGACGTCGTTACGCTTGATCATCCCGGGATCGGCCGCCCGCAGCAGCGCGGGAATCGGCTCATGCCAGTCCCCGAACCTCCGCAGCAGCTCCTCCCGCTCGTCCCCGAACGTGGTCCCCGCGGGCAGCACATCGGTCGCGTACACGTACACCAGGTCATCGGCCAGCGGTGCGACCCCGAACACGAGCCCCCTACCCCAGCTCTCGGTGCTCTGGACATCCAGATCACCCCGAGGGATGAGACCCCGCCAGGCCGAAACCCCTGAGTACACCGGCCCGGGATGCTCGGGAAAGAGCGCCTGCCGGACCTTCGAGTGAATGCCGTCGGCGGCCACGATCAGATCCGCCCGGAGATCACCTTCATGGGTACGCACGATGCCCTCGCCGGCGTCCACACCGGACACGCCGACCCCCAACCGCAGCCGATCGGCCCCCAGCGCGTCCGCGAGCACCTCCATCAGCGTGGCCCGCAGCGTGACGACCACCGAATCCCCGTAGCGGGCCTGCGCCGCATCGGGCGTGGTCCGCACCAGCCACCGCCCGTTGCCCCGGCGAATCCCCACCTGTCCCTGGATCCTGGACAGCTTGCGTAGGTGATCCCCCAGGTCGAGCGTGTCGAGCGCCTTGAGGGCGTTGGCCGCGATCGCCAGCCCCGACCCGACCGGATCGATCTTGGGGGCTCGCTCCAACACGGTCACGTCCCACCCGTTGCGCCGCAGCGCGATCCCGCTGCTCAGCCCGCCGATCCCGCCGCCGATCACTACAGCTCTGGGCATCTCACGACCCTCTCACTACTACGCCTGTAGTCTCACCATACTACGCCTGTAGTTCGGGTGCACTACCGCTGTAGTATCGGGATCCGTGAAGCGTTCGGAGACCGTTGCGGACACGGCCATCACGTTGCTGGCCGAGCGCGGCATGCGCGGCCTCACCCACCGAGCCGTCGACGAGGCCGCGGGCCTGCCGCCCGGTTCCACCTCCAACCTGGCCCGCACCCGCGCCGCCCTGCTGGAGCTGACCTTGTCGCGGCTCACGGAGCTGGAGCTGCGGGCGCTCGCGCCGGCGTACCGGAGCGAGGCGCTGGAGCTGTCCGACCTGTCCACGGTGATGGGCGAGGCGCTGCACATCCAGCTCCAGGACCGCAGGCGCACGCTGGCCCGTTACGAGCTGGCGCTGGAGGCGACGCGGCGGCCCGAGCTGCGCGAGATCTACGACGCGGCGGGCCGCCGTTTCCGCGATCCCGCCGTCGCCCTGCTGGCCGCGGTGGGCTCACGCGATCCGGTACGGCACGCGCGCCAGCTGGTGGCCTTCGGCGAAGGCCTCATGTTCGACGCCATCGCGGGCGCCGGTGCCATGCCCACCTTGGACGAGCTCATCGAGGCCATGCGAGACCTCTTGGCCGGCATGCTCGGCACCTGACGGTCACCCGCGATGCAGGCGAGCCCGGTGTTCCGGCCACTCCTCGTCGAGGATGCCGAAACAGACCGTGTCACGCCAGGTGCCGTCGGGCCTCTTGCGGTGCCGTCGCAGGGTGCCCTCATGGAACCCGCCGATGCGCCTGATGGCGTTCTGGGAGCGGAGGTTGAGGTTGTCCGTCTTGAGCAGGACGCGGTTGTAGCCGAGCTCGAAGGCGTGGTCGATGAGCAGCAGCTTGCAAGCGGTGTTGACGGCGGTGCGCCAGACCGCGCGGCCGTACCAGGTCCAGCCGATCTCGACGCTCGCCTCGAAGCCCGGCACGTCGGCGTAGGTGGTCCAGCCGACGGCCCGCCCGCTCTCCTTGAGCACCACGGCGAAGGGGATGTGCTTGTCGTCGTGGATCAGCCCCAGCGCGACCTTCCCCAGTTCCTCCTCCGACCGCGGGGTGGCGACGGGCAGCCAGCGCCACACCTCCTCGTCCCCGCCTCCGGCGGCGAACAGGTCGGGCACGTGGTGGAGGGCGAGTGGCTCGAGCCGGACGACGTCGTTCTCGAGCACCACAGGGACAGGCAACTTCGTGGTCATGGCGGCAACCCTAAGGGGAGCCGAATGTCAGGATTATGGCCACATGGCGGTTTTTGCGGGAGACCACCTGTCGACACGCATACCGGCCGGTCGGTAGGCTCACGTCATGGACTTCGCCTTTGACAAAGTCACCGAGGACCTGCGCGAGCGTCTGCTGCGCTTCATGGACGAGTGCGTCTACCCCGCCGAGCCTGCCTTCGGGGAGCAGGCGGCGACCAGCGGCTGGAGCACGCCGCCGCTGATGTCCGACCTGAAGGACGAGGCCAGGAAGCGCGGCCTGTGGAACCTGTTCCTGCCGGGCGAGCATGGCGCCGGGCTGACGAACCTCCAATACGCGCCCCTCGCCGAGATCATGGGCCGGAGTCCCGCCATCGCGCCCACCGCCACCAACTGCGCCGCGCCCGACACCGGCAACATGGAAGTGCTGTCGATGTTCGGCAGCGAGTGGCAGCGCAAGGAATGGCTGCAGCCGCTGCTCGACGGCGAGATCCGCTCCGCGTTCGCGATGACCGAGCCCGACGTGGCCTCCTCCGACGCCACCAACATCGCCACCTCGATCGTGCGCGACGGCGACGAGTACGTCATCAACGGCCGTAAGTGGTTCATCTCGGGCGCGATGAACCCCAACTGCAAGATCTTCATCGTCATGGGCAAGACCAATCCCGACGCGCCCACGCACCGCCAGCAGAGCATGATCCTGGTGCCTCGCGACACGCCCGGCCTGCACATCAAGCGCGGCATGCACGTGTTCGGCTATACCGACGCCGACCACGGCGGCCACGCCGAGATCGAGTTCCAGGACGTCCGTGTCCCGGCCGAAAACCTGATCGGCGAGGAAGGCGGCGGCTTCGCCATCGCCCAGGCCAGGCTCGGCCCCGGCCGCATTCACCACTGCATGCGCCTGATCGGCATGGCCGAGCGGGCGGTCGAGCTCATGTGCAAGCGGGCGCTGGCCAGGACCACGTTCGGCAAGCCCGTCGCGCAGCAGGGCGTCGTCCAGGACTGGATCGCCGAGTCCCGCATCAAGATCGAGCAGCTGCGCCTGCTCGTGCTCAAGACCGCCTGGCTCATGGACACGGTGGGCAACCAGGGCGCCCACACCGAGATCCAGGCCATCAAGATCTCCACCCCGATCACCGTGGAGTGGATCCTCGACAAAGCCGTGCAGGTGCACGGCGCGGGCGGCGTCTCGCAGGACTTTCCGCTGGCCGCGCTGTGGGCGGGCGCCCGCTCGCTGCGCCTGGCGGACGGCCCCGACGAGGTGCACAAGCGGTCGCTGGCCTATCGCGAGCTTAAGAGGTGGATGTGAACGAGGCGGAGATCAAGGAGCGGGTCGCGGCGTTCCTCGGCGAGCACGACCCCGGCGGGGACCGGCCGGCGTTCCTGCGGGCGAGGTTCGACGCCGGGCTCGCCTGGGTGTGGTTCCCCGAAGGGCTCGGCGGGCTGGGGGTGGCCAGGGAGCTGCAGCAGGTCGTGGAGCGGGAGTTGGCCGGCACGCCGCAGATCAACACCGGTGTCCAGGGCATCGGGCTCGGCATGGCGGCGCCGACGATCCTGGCGTTCGGCACGGAGGAGCAGAAGCGCCGCTTCCTGCGCCCGCTGTGGACGGGGGAGGAGATCTGGTGCCAGCTCTTCAGCGAGCCGGGCGCCGGGTCGGACCTGGCCACGCTCGCGACCAGGGCGGTCAGGGACGGGGACGAATGGGTCGTGGACGGCCAGAAGGTGTGGACGTCCGGCGCCCATCATGCGCGGTGGGGCATCCTCGTCACCCGTACCGACCCTGACGTGCCGAAACACCGCGGGATGACGTACTTCGTCTGCGACATGCACGCGCCCGGCGTCGAGGTGCGGCCGCTGCGGCAGATCACCGGCGAGGCCGAGTTCAACGAGGTGTTTCTCACCGGCGTGCGGCTGCCCGACGACCTGCGGCTCGGCGAGGTCGGCGACGGCTGGCGGGTGGCGCAGACCACGCTCATGAACGAGCGGGTGGCCATCGGCGGCGCGCCCGTGCGGCGCGGCGGCGGCATGGTCGGGCCCGTGCTCGACGCCTGGCACGCGCACTCCGAGCTGCGTACGCACGACCTGCACCAGCGGTTGCTGGCGCTCTGGGTGGAGGCCGAGGTCACCCGCCTGTCGGGGACGCGGCTGCGCGAGCAGCTCGCCGCCGGCCACCCCGGGCCCGAGGGGTCGGGCATGAAGTTGTCGTTCGCCAAGCTCAACCAGGCGCTGTCCGGGTTCGAGGTCGAGTTCCAGCGCGACCTGGGCTACGACGACTGGGCGTTCCGCCGCTCGGAGGACGTCGACTTCTACGGCCGCGGCCCCGGATACCGCTACCTGCGGGCCAAGGGCAACTCGATCGAGGGCGGCACGTCCGAGATCCTGCGCAACATCATCGCCGAGCGGGTGCTCGGCCTGCCCTCGGAACCCCGCGTCGACAAGGACGTGCCCTGGAAGGACCTGCCGCGATGACACTCCTTTACTCCGAGGTCGAGGAGGAGCTGCGGGCGGCCGTGCGCGGACTGCTCGCCGACCGGTGCCCGCCCGCCGCGGTGCTGAAGCGGATCGAGTCCGACCCGTATGACCTGGACCTGTGGAAGACGCTGGCCGGCGAGATCGGCGTGGCCGGGCTGCTGATCCCCGAAGAGCTCGGCGGCGCCGGCGCGTCGGCCAGCGAGGTGGCCGTCGTGCTGGAGGAGCTGGGCCGGGCGGTGGCGCCGGTGCCGTTCTTCACCAGCTCGGTGCTGGCCACCCAGGCGCTGCTGCCGACCGGGGACGCCCTGCTCGGGGAGCTGGCCGAGGGCCGGACGACGGCCGCGCTGGCGGTGCCGTTCGCGGCCTCGCCGTACCGGCCGCTGCGTGGCTCGTCGGTGCGGATCGAGGACGGGCGGTTGTCGGGCACAGTCACCGGCGTGGTCGGGGCGGACGTGGCCGACGTGCTGCTCGTGCCGGTGGACGGCGACCTGTACACCGTCGAAGGGGCGGTCGTGGAGCTCGTGCCGTCGCTCGACCTGACCAGGCCGGTGGCCACCGTCACGTTCGAGCGGGCGCGGGCCCGCCGCGTCGGGGCCTGCGACCTGGCCGCGGTGCTGCGCTCCGGCGCGGCGCTGCTGGCCTCCGAACAGCTCGGGGTGGCCGAGTGGTGCCTCGAGTCGACGCTCGCCTACGTCAAGGAGCGCCACCAGTTCGCCCGTCCCGTCGGCTCCTTCCAGGCGATCAAGCATCGGCTGGCCGACCTGTGGCTGGACGTGGTCAGGGCCAGGGCCGCCGCCAGGAACGCGGTCGCCGACCCCTCGCCGCTCTCCGTGGCCGTGGCCCAGTCATGGAACGCCGCCGTGGCCGTACACGCCGCCGAGGAGGCCCTGCAGTTGTACGGCGGGATCGGGATGACGTGGGAGCACCCCGTCCATCTCTATCTCAAGCGCGCCAAGGCCACCGAGATTGCACTGGGCACGCCCGGCGACCACCGTGAGGCGCTGGCCTCACTCGCCGGCGTCCCCGGCCCCGAGTGAGGCGAGCAGCAGGTCGGCGAAGTGCCTGCCCACCTGGGCGCCGGTCAGCGGCCCGTCCGCGTGGAACCACGTGCCCAGGTGGTGCACCGAGCCGAAGAAGTAGTCCACGACCAGCTCGGCGGGCACCTTGTCACTGAAGACGCCCGTGCGCTGCCCTTCGGCCACCAGCTCGCGGAACCGCTCGTGGTAGCGGCGGCGCTCGGCCCGCACGGTCTTCTGCGTCTCGGGCGCGAGCAGGTGCATCGACCTGAAGAAGATCTTGGAGTCGTCGAGGTTCGCGGTCGTGGTCTCCACGACGTCGGCCGCGGCCTTGTGCAGGCGCTCCTTCAGCGTGCCTGCGCCGTCGGCGATCTGCGTCAACCGGTCCATCTGCATGCGCAGCACCCGGGCGTAGATCTCGTGCAGTAGATCGTCTTTGGAGTCGAAATAGTGGTACATGGCGCCCTTGGTGACGCCGGCGGCTGACACGACCTCCTGCACAGAGGTGCCCTCGAACCCGCGCTCGGCGAACAAGCGGGTCGCCTCGGCCAGGAGCCGCTGCCTGACCGGTTCCTCTTTCACATGAGTCACGGACCTAGCATACCGACTGGTCGGTTACTGGCCTTGCTGGTTCGAATGGCGTCACCTTAGGCTTGCCTTGGTTCGCGGAGGGGTATCCCTTGACCGGCGAGGGATCTTCGGCGTGGCAGATCCTGTTTCACCTACTCATTCGGGGAGTTTGCCGTGCCCGGTGGCTCTATCTACGTGCAGCCAAGCGAGAAATACACAGGGAATTCCCCCCAGTGGTGGTACGAGAAGTTCTGGCGTGAGGATGCCCAGAACCGCCGCCGGGCGAGATACGTCAAGACGGCTGTGGGGTTCGTCCTGGGCGTGGCGCTGGCGATCAGGTTCGACCTTACGGGCGCCGCGCCGTTCATCGGCCTCCTTCTCGGCGGCCTGGTGGCCGGGGGCGACTGGTTCCTCGACTGGCGTTCGTTCCACGCGACCGCGGTCTGGCGTGGGGCGAAGCGCGGTGAGGTGATCACAGGAAGGCTCCTGCGCAGGTCGCTCGGCAAGCAGGGCTACAACGTGCTCGACGGCCGCGCCATCCGCGACCAGGCCTCCATCGACCACCTGGTCATCGGCCCGGCCGGCGTGTGGATCGTCGACAACGAGTCCTGGAGCCCCGACACTGAGATCGCCTGCTACGCCGGGCGGTTGTTCTTCGGCGAGAAGTACGGCTCCAAAGAGGCCAAGGCGCTGGTGGGAACCGCCGAGGCGTTCGCCGAGCTGCTGACCCGCGAGACGGGCGTCCCGGTGACGATCTCCCCCATGCTCGCGGTCCACTGTGGGGACATGCCCAAGGGCGGCATCCTGGTGGCAGAGGGGCTCACGCTGCTCAAGCCCCGGCTGGCGGCCAAGGTGATCAAGGCGGCCGAGGGGCGGGTCTACACCGAGGAGCAGATCGAGCTGCTCACCCGCACGGCGGCCAGGGCGCTGCAGAAGGTCTAAGCCAGCGTTTCGATGAACGCGGTGAGCTGGGCGACGTTGCGGCACTCGTGCATCGGGACGACCGTGCCGTAGTCGCCCGCCACCGAGTCGCCCGTGTCCCACTGCCGCCTCGGCTCGGGATTGAGCCAGTAGGCGTGCCGGGACCTGGAGACCAGATCCTTCAGCACGTCCAGGGCGGGCGGCTGGTAGTTCGAGCGGGCGTCGCCGAGGATCAGCAGTGACGTCTTGGGGCCGATCGCGTCGCCGTACCGCTCGTCGAAGCGCTGCAGCGAGTGGCCGTAGTTGGTGCGGCCGAAGCGCACCATGTCGGCCTCGTTCGCCAGCCTGGTCATCGCCTCGACCACATCGGCGCCCGGCACGAAGAACCTGGTGATCTCGTCCACCGTGTCCACGAAGCCGAACGCCCGCACCTTCGTGAACTGCTCCCGCAACGCGTACGTGAGCAGCAGCGTGAAGTGCGCGAACGACGAGACCGAGTCGCTGGTGTCGCAGAGGATGACCAGCTCCGGCTTGTGCGGCCGGGGCGGCCTGAAGTGGGTGGTCAGCGGCACGCCGCCGCTCTGCAGCGAGGCCCGCATCGTCCTGCGGAAGTCCAGCCGCCCGCGCCGGCCCTTCCTGTGCTTGATCGTCAGCCGCGCCGCCAGGCGCCTGGCCAGCGGATAGACCTCTCTGCGCAGCCGGGCCAGGTCGGCCTTCGTGACGCGCAGGAAGTCGATCTGGTCGAGCGGGGGACGGACGGTGGAGCGGGCGATGCGCTCGATCCCGGAGTCCTCGGCGATGCGACGGCGCACGTCGGTGGCGACGGCCTCCTCGAAGCGCCGGACGCCGGCGTTGACCTGCTGGCGCACGGTCTTCTCCGCCAGGCCGCCGCGGTCCTGGCCGGCCAGGACGTTGCGGAGGATGCGGGCCATCAGGGTCTCGGGGGAGAGGGCACGCATGACGCTGTAGGAGAACCAGCCCTGGCGGCCGGGGCCGGCGGGCTGGCGTCCGAAGCGCTCGACCATGGCCTGGGCGAACTCGCGCATCTCCTGGTCGGTGCCGCCGGTCAGGAGGCTTGCGAGGTGCTCACGAAGTTCCTCAACCGACGCCTTTTCCGGATTTACCGTCTTATCCAGGCGCTCGGCGTACATGCCGCTTGTCGCCGCCGGGAACCACAGGTCGAACAGCACGTCGAATCCCGGCCGGTACGCGGGCTTCTTCACCAGCGTCGCCGCATAAGCGGCGCGCAACGACTCCCGGTCGGCCAGCTCGATCACCCGCAGCGCGTGCGCCGCGTCCAGCCCTTCGGCCACCGACACCGGCACCCCGGCGGCGCGCAACGCGTGCACGAACCCCACATGCCGATCCACGAGAGAGTCAGGCATCCGGCAACCCCAGCTCCTTGACCGCCCGCACCTGATCGGAGGCGTGCTTGAGCACCACGCCAAGGGTTCCCGCGACGGTCGCCTCGTCCAGCTCCTCCCGGCCGAGCGCCAGCAGCGTGTTGGCCCAGTCCACGGTCTCGGCCACCGACGGCGCCTTCTTCAGCTCCAGCGCCCGCAGCGTCGCGACCGTCCTGGCCAGCTGCTCGGCCAGATCGGCCCGGATCGTGGGCACCTGGCTGAGCACGATGTCCCGCTCCCGCTCGGGGGTCGGGTACTCGAGGTGCAGGTAGAGGCAGCGCCGCTTGAGCGCCTCGGACAGCTCGCGGGTGGCGTTGGAGGTCAGCACCACGTACGGCCGGCGCGTCGCGGCGATGGTCCCCAGCTCGGGGATCGTCACCTGGAAGTCGGACAGCAGCTCCAGCAGCAGCCCCTCGACCTCCACGTCGGCCTTGTCGGTCTCGTCGATGAGCAGCACGGTGGGGTTCGCCGACCTGATCGCCTTGAGCAACGGCCGCTCCAGCAGGAACTCCTCGCTGAAGATGTCGTCGTCGGCGCTGGTGGCCTGGATCCTGAGCAGCTGCTTCTTGTAGTTCCACTCGTACAGCGCCCGGGCCTCGTCGAGCCCCTCGTAACACTGCAACCTGACCAGCTGGGCGCCCGTGGCCAGGGCCACCGCCTTGGCCAGCTGCGTCTTCCCGACGCCCGCGGGCCCTTCGACCAGCAGCGGCTTGCCCAGCGCCGCGGCGAGGAACACCGAGGTGGAGATGGCGTCGTCGGAGAGGTAGTCCACGGCGGCGAGCCGTTCCGTCACGTCGGCGGGCGAGTCGAACATCGATGATCCTGTCTGCCGGGGCTCGGTGCCGAACTTTATTCTAGCCAGGCAAGAGCCTTTGCAGCCCGGCCCGGCGTCAGGAGCCCGCCTGATACCGATTCGACCAGGATGAGGATCACCGGTATATTCCTCTCCAGGCGCCGCTAGCTCAGTTGGTTAGAGCAGCTGACTCTTAATCAGCGGGTCCGGGGTTCGAGTCCCTGGCGGCGCACCGAGAAGAAACCCAGGTCATGAACGTGACCTGGGTTTCTTTGTTGAGTGGCAGCAACCTGCGGACGCTGCGCCGAGCCGTCTGCCACTGGTCTGCCAATGCTCGCCAAGTCCGCGCCGTCTACTGGCGGCCGCCGGTTTGGTCATCTACTCCGCTGGTTGTAGAGGACCACTCTTCCTCAGGCGGATTTCAGCGCCGACGCCGCCCGCCATTCTGAACCGGTACCTGGACCTGGGAGAGGCGATCCTGATGATCCATATCTTGACGTCGAGCCGCCCGCCAGTCGAGGTCCAGCAAAGCCTCGTCGGTTTGGCCGCGCTGCACATCGTGGCTCTCGTGGTGGCCGCCTGGCTCTCGCTCCACAAGCCATTCGGCAAGATCAAGCCCTACGTGCCCGATACAGCACCGCCTCGCGTTGCGAGAAACCGCATATCAAGGAGCCAATCCATGGCCGCCGCCCCTGCCCAGCGGGAACCTCGCCCCGACGGCGTAGCCCGGCACCCGAGCCTGATCGTGGCCGCCACCGGCTATGTCGCACTGACCATCGGCTACGTCATCGCCAACCGATCCACCCCGCAACCGGGTGCCACCGACACCCAGGTGCTCCACTACGCGCAAAGCCACGGCGGCACGATGACGCTGGGCGCGCTTCTGCTCATCGCCTCCGCGGTGGCATTGGTGCTGCTGGCGGCGGCCATGCACCAGCGATTGCGGGCACTCGGCGCCACCACGTACAGCCGCGCGCTCACCCTGACGGGTGGGATGATGGCCGCCGGCGCCTTGACCGGCAGCGCACTCTACATCTGGCGTGGCGCCGGCGCCACCACCACCGACGAGGCAGTCACCTTCGCCGAATGGTCGTTCATCTTCGGCGGCCCGGCATTCGCCGCCACACTCGCCGTGCTGATCCTGGGCACCTCGACGGCAAGCGTTCGCCTCCCGCGCGCGATCAACGTGACCGGCCTGCTCCTTGCCGCCGCAGGGCTGGTGTCCATCCTCAGCCCGGCCATCGCGCCCCTTTCCTACCTGCTGCCAATCGTCCGATTCGGCGGGCTGATCTGGCTGGGATTCGCTGCCGCCCAGTTGGCGCGCAGTCGTCTTGCCTATGCCGCGCCTCTGCTCGTGGCCGGATTTCCGATGCGATGACTGATTCCTGCGGCAACCAACCTACGTACCGTTCCACCAGTAACGATTCCCAAGGCCGCGCGACGGCCCGATCTCGGAAGTGAGACGACGATGGATCGTTCTTTCACCGCGTCAGTTTTCATCGGCACGAGCGTGGACGGCTTCATCGCCCGCGCCGACGGCGACCTCGGCTGGCTGATCAGTAGAGGTGAGGCCGCCGGCGGCGGGGATGGTTACGGCTACCCAGAGTTCATGTCCAGCGTGGACACCGTCGTACTGGGCCGCGCCACCTACGAAGCTGTCACGGCATCCGGTTGGTGGCAGTACGACGGCAAGCACGTGGCCGTCATCAGCAGCCGCCTACCCGCCGACACCGACCCCCGCATCACGGTTTACCGAGACCTGGACCAGCTCATCGCCGGCCTGGCCGACCGCGGAACCAAGAGCGTCTACGTCGACGGAGGACAGACCATCCAAACCTTCCTCCGGGCGGGCCTGGTCCAGCAGATCACCATCACCCAGGTTCCCGTCCTGATCGGGTCCGGCCTCCCGCTCTTCGGCCCGCTGGACGCCGACATCTCACTCACGCACGTGTCCACGAAAGTGCTCAAGGCGGGTCTCGTCCAGACGACGTACTCCGTCGAGTGAAGGGCGGCGAGCTCGCGTCGGGACGCGACGCCGGCGCCACGTGCCCACCCGTGCGATCCGTCGCTTCAAGGCCTGTTCGTAGGTGTCTGACCGGTTGACGGAAGGGTGGCGAGCTCGCGTCGGGACGCGACGTCGAGCTTGGGGAACGCGTTGTAGAGGTGATGGCTGACGGTTCGCGGGCTGATGAGGAGCTGGGCGGCGATGTCCCGGTTGGACAGCCCGCGGGCGGCCAGCTGCACGATCTGCAGTTCCTGCGGGGTGAGGCGGGAGAGCAGCCCGGGCTGCGAACGCCGGTTAAGGGTGAGTCCGGTCGCGTTGAGCTCGGAACGCGCCCGCTCTCCCCACGGGCGGGCGTTGATGCGGTCGAACATCTCCGCGGCCGCGCGCAGGTGGCCGCGTGCCTCGGCCTTGCGGCGCGCGCGGCGCAGCCACTCTCCGTAGAGCAGCTCGGTGCGGGCGTGTTCGAACGCCCGGCTGTCCTGTTGATGGAGGCGGAGGGCGGCACGGTAGTGGTCGTCCGCGTGTTCGTCGGGTGCGAGCAGTGCCCGGCAGCGCTCGACGAGAGCACCGACCGAGGGTTTGCCCACCTGTTGATTGAGCGCCTCCAGGCGCCGGTGCGCCGCAGAGGCCCGCTCAGGAAGCCCGAGCCGTACGGCGACTTCGACCAGATCGGGGACGCTGTGCCGGCCGGGCAGCTGGTAGCGGGCGGGGCTCTCCGCGACGGTCTCCAGGTGCTGCAGTGCGGGCTCAGGACGGCCGTGGGCCAGGTCGAGCAGGCCGAGGGCCCAGCCGGCCCGGTGGATCCCCGGCGAGTAGATTCTCGCCCCGGCGTCGGTACGCGCATCAGCGGCGGCGGCGCGGCAGCGTTCCTCGTCTCCTTCCACGGCGGCAAGGTAGGCGAGCACGCTGCTGGCGAGGCTGAGCCACGGCCGTTGGCCGATGTCACGGGCGATGCGCACCGCCTCACCCGCGCTGGTCGCCGCGTCTCGATAACGGCCGAGCTGAACCTGGGAGATGGCCAGGTGATACAGGGCTTGGGGAAGGAGGCCCACCCGACCCATGGCCCGGCTGTCGGCGACGACCTCCGCCGCTAGGTCGTGGGCTTGCGTATCCACCCCGGCGATCAGCCCCAGCCCGCAGAAGTGCAGCAGGTCGTGCGGGCGGCCAACATGATTCCTCCGGGCGGCCGTTATCACCTCCGCCATCGGCGGCAGGTGTTCTGTGGGGCGCCCGACCGAGAGCGAGATGATCCAGTCTTGGATCTGATGGAGCGGGACCAGCGGATCATCCCCGCGCAGCCGTACCGCATCCAGGCGCTCGGCGGCCTGGGAGATCAGCCCGCCGTCTCCCGCGAACCAGGCATTGGCCACCATCTCCATCAAGATCTCCATCGTGCGCTGCGGACTCTGCGAGATCTCCTCGGCCAGTAGCGCATTCGCGGCACGGAACGACCCCTGGCCGGCGTGTGCCGACGCGAGCACGCGGACGAGCCGGCTGCCGAGGAGTGGGTCGCTCGCGCCCGGTCGTGCCCGCTCGGCCAGGTCACTCGACCAGGCCAGTTCGCCCGCTTCCGCGGCGGCCTCCGCCGCACAGGTGAGTAGCCGCGCCCGCTCGGCAGGCACCTTGGTCAACTGGGCCGCCCGTTCGTAGGCGGCCGCCGCAGCCGCGTGCCCGTTTCGTTCGCCGGCCTGTACGGCTGCGCGTTCCAGCTCGACGGCGGCATCCTCATCCTGCCCGGTCACGGCGGCAGCGAGATGCCATGCCCGCCGGTCGGCACGGTCGCTGCCGACCAGCGCGTCGGCCAGTGCCCGGTGTGCGGCCAGGCGTTGATCCAGCGACGCCTCCTGGTACACGGCCGCGCGAACCAGCGGGTGACGGAACCGTAGAGTCCTGGCGTGCTGGTCCAGCCGGATCAGCTCGGCCTCCATCGCGGGCTGCAGCGCCCCGACGGTCTCGCGGGCAGCCTCCAGCAATACCGTCAGGTCGCCCGTGTCGTCCGCGGCGGCGACCAGCAGGAGTCGTTGCGTCACCTCCGGCAGCCGTGCGACCTGGCCGTGGAAAGCGGCCCGCAGGCGGCTGGTCAGTGGGAGCAGGCCGTTCGAGGTGTTCCCGTCCAGGGCGATCGGCAGTTCGATGAGCGCGAGCGGGTTGCCACCGGCTTCGCCGAGCGCGCGGGCCCGCACGTCGGGGGCCAGCGCCGGGGCGTTCTCGTCGAGAAGCGCGGCCGCATCCTCAGCCGCGAGCCCGGTCAGGCGAATCGCGGCAATCCCGGGTGCGGGGAACGGACGCTCACCGTCCCGCGCGGCGAAGATCACGGCGACCGACTCGGCGTCCAGACGTCGCGTCGCGAACAGCAGCGCCTCGGCCGAGGGCCGGTCCAGCCATTGCGCGTCGTCGATCAAGCAGAGCAACGGCCGGTCCTCGGCGAGCTCCGACAGGAGCGACAGGACGGCGAGCCCGACGAGCATGCGGTCTGCCGGTACGGCAGGGCGGAGGCCGAAGGCGCTCTCCAGCGCCTGCCGCTGCGGCTCGGGTAGGTTCGGCAGCTTGTCGAGTGCTCCCCGCAGGAGCAGGTGGAGGCCCGCGAATGGCAGCTCCACCTCCGATTCGATTCCGGAGCCCCGCACCACCTGCATGCCTTGGGCGGTGCCTGCCGCGTGTTCCAGCAGTGCGGTCTTCCCGATCCCGGGTTCACCGCGAAGGATGAGGCTGCCACTGAGCCCGGCACGCGCGTCCAGGAGCAACCGGTCGATCGCCGCAACCTCGGCGGATCTCCCGTGCAGCTCCATGACCGACCACATTTCCGATGCGATGTCCGATGCCTCGAAACATGCATCCTACGTACCGTCTCGAGCATGTCGTTCAGGCAAGGAGACATCCTGGTCATCGGCGGTACCTCGAAAGGATGGGAACTCATGAAGTTCGGGCTCTCTCTCCCCACCGGGGGACGTTACGCGTCACCCGAGGCGATCGCTCAGATCGCCGAAGGAGCGGAACGCATCGGCCTGAGCTCGCTATGGACGTTCGAGCGACTGCTCTCTCCGACCGGACTGGTTTCGATGGGCGGCCAGGAGTTCCTCATGGTGGAGCCCTACAACACGGTCTACTCTCCATTGGAGGTGCTCGGCTTCGCGGCCGCCAAGACCAGCAGGATCCGGCTGGGCACCAGCATCATCAGCGCCCTCCTGCACAACCCGGCCGCCCTCGGGCGCAGCTTCGCAACCCTGGATCGGCTCAGCGGCGGCCGGATCGTGGCCGGTCTCGGCCAGGGCTGGATGCGCGAAGAGTTCGAGGCGGCCGGGCCGCGAGGCTGGGGCTTGGGTTCAACCCGGTGCTGATGTCCTGGGAGGCGTTGGAGGAGGCGGTCACCACCTTCCGGGAGGCGGAGAGCGACCCCGGCTCGTTGCCCGTCGTCGTCCGGGTCAACAACTCGCTCAAGGACCGGCCCGTCGACGATCGCCCGCCGCTTGGTGGCTCGGCCGACCAGGTCGCCGAGGACCTTCACCGGCTCCGGGCCCTCGAGGTCGACGAGGTCTTCTGGTCGATGGATTACGACCCCGTTCCGCCTGACGCCCAGCTTGAACGCATGACGGAGCTCCTGAAGATCATCTGAGTCGAGGCCGGCGAGGACACGCAGGCCGTTCAGCCGGCGCGGGAGCACGCCCTCCGGCCGGTCGGTCACCGTGCTGCAGGCCTGAGAGACTGTCAGCGTGACGGACGTGGTCGACATCTTCACTGACGGCGCATGCCGCGGCAATCCCGGGCCAGGCGGCTGGGGTGCCGTGCTGCAGTACGGCGAACATGAGCGGGAACTGCACGGTGGCGAGGGCCCGACCACCAACAACCGCATGGAGCTGTTGGCTGCGATCATGGCGCTGGAGACGCTGAAACGGCCCTGCGAGGTCCGGCTGCACACCGACAGCACGTATGTCAGGAACGGAATCACTTCCTGGATCGCCAGGTGGAAGCGCAACGGGTGGCACACTGCGGCCAAGGAGCCGGTCAAGAACGCCGACCTGTGGCAGCGGCTCGATCAGGCTGCCGGCAGGCACCAGGTCGAGTGGCTGTGGGTGAAGGGGCACAACGGCCACCCCGGCAACGAACGGGCGGACGAACTGGCCCGACGAGGTTGCGACGAGGTCGCGAGCGGGGGGCGGTAGGTCAAGGTGTAATGCCGTACTCCACGGCGTGGCGCAGGCGGCATTACGACGCGCCATCGCTGTCTGTTGGCGTGGGATGCGGCTTCTTCCACAGAATGTGGTTCGGACCATATACGGCTGGACAGGCCTCACTACGGTCCCCGCATGGGAAAGAAGCGAAGGCGAAAAGCCCCGCCATGGCGCTGCCATCGGTATCGCGTTGCTCCTCGACGAGTTTGACCTCGCCACCATGGCGTCCTATCCGTCATTCGAGTTCGACGCATACGACGAATATCTGGCCGCATGCGAGCAGACCATGCGGTCAATGCTCCAAGCCGGCCACAGGGTCAGAGTCGGGAGCTTCATTCCGGCCGAATACGCCGAATACTGTCAGGCGGAGCAACTGCCGCCCGACTCCGCTGCGAGCCGCGCCCACTACGCCGCGGCAGTGTGCCAAGAGGACGAGCCGTTCCCCTACAGCGGCGAGCCCATCGCTGAACTGGTGGCCTCGCTCGCACATCGGGAACGGCTCAGGACGCTCAGCATCCGGACGATGGACCTGTTGGACCCACTGCCGTACGGGGCGGTGCTGGAAGCGCAGGAGTATGCCGTTGACCTGCTCGCATGGCTCTCGACCCACGTGGGTTCTGGGCCGCACGTATTCACCTGCCATGTAAGCGACGGAGCGCACGATCCTCTGGAGCTTGTCGCCTGGTTGGAGCTCCGGAAGAACGCGTTGACAGCCATAGACACGGAGATCATGGCCTTGTCCTTGATGCTGAGCTTCGCCCGGGTTGTCGAAGCCGAAGGCAGCATCGTCATGCGTTCCTTCACTTCGAGAACCGATCCTGACAACGGCTTGGCGGTAAAGATCGTCCGAGGCTGGGCCATCGTGAAAGGGGCCCTCCGTCCCCTGACGGCCACCGAGATCATGAAGGCCTCCCGTACCGACCCCCACACCGGAGACCCTCTGCCTCTCGAGCCCGCAGTGGAGTACGCCGACTCCCACGAGCCGTTCGAACTGTGAGTCCGAGAAGGAATGCCCGTTGTCGTGTCAGCGCTGCCGCTGTTCCTGCTCGGGCGGGGCGGGCAGCTCCCGCTTTGGAGCGAGGTAGACCGAGGGCGGGTCGGTGGCGATGACGGCGCGCTCGAAGTTGACGGCGGCGCCCTCGGTCGGCTTGATGTTGAACAGCTGGCCCAGCGACTGCGAACTCGTCGCCAGTGTGCCGCCGGCCACCGCCAGGAAGCCGTACAGGACCTTGGTCTTCTGGGCGATCATGGCGTTGGTCAGCATGGTGAGCCTGGCCAGCATGATGTCACCCGCGATACGCAGGTGAGGCGTCAGTCGCATGGCCTGGCAGGCGAGGATATAGCCAAGGACGGCGGCGGCCAGGACGCCGATCTCCATCCAATAGAGCGCGTAGGCATCGCGGACCTGGTCGACCTGCCCTTCCATGGTGTAGCAGAGGCCGCTCAGCTTCTGCATGTCGCCGGAGAACAGGCTGGTGGCGTTGAGGAACGCCTCGCGGTCGTCGGCGATCCAGCCGGCCCTGGACAGGAAGACGGCGTTGCCGATGAGGTTGGGATACTCCACTTCCAGGGCCTTGGCCAGTGAGTTCCAGTTGGCCTTGGCGTCGCCCATGCCGGGGACGTTCGCCAGCGCGGTGGTGGCGATCGTCACGCCGACCATGATGCCCGGGGCCGATCTCGCGGCCAGCTTGAGCTCGTCGAGTGCGGCCTTGGCGTGCAGCAGGGGGTAGGGCATGGGTGGGATCCTCCTGTCACTGGTAGACCACGGTGCTGGCGTCCTCGGCGTCCCGCCAGTTCTTCTTGATCGTCTCGAGGGCGTCGATCCACTTGACGACGGTGTCGATGGCGTCATCGACGTAGTTCTTGACGTCGTCGCGCACGCCGTCGTACTTGCCGATCAGGACGAAGCCCAGGGTGCCGAAGCCGGGGAAGGGCACGTCGGTGCTGTCGACGGAGCTCTTGAGGCGCTCGAGACCCGGGATGACGTACTCGCGGAGGTTTCGCTGGATGTCGGCGATGGTCTTGGAGGTGACGTGGATGTCCTGGGCCATGATCTCTCCCCCGCCGCGGTCGCACTTTGCGGATTACGAAACATCTACTTAACGCGGGATGAGCGTATCGAGTATTTTGATCAAAGTCAGGAGTGATCGTTGATGCGGTAGTCGCGGAGGGGGCCGCTGGTGCTCGATCCTGGTGGTATCGGACCTGATGATCTGGAAAGGGTGGCCAGGGAGGCGGAGCAGGCCATGCGGCGGCTGGCCGACCTGCAGGAACGGCTCGGCGCGATCCGCGGCACCGGCACGGCCGCGGGCGGGCAGATCGTTGTGGGGGCCGACAGCTCCGGCCGTATCGACTCGATCGAGCTGAACCCGCGCGTGATGCGGATGGCCAGCCAGGACCTCGCCGAGGAGCTGCTACGCGCGGTCAACGCGGCGCAGGACGACTGTGTGCGGCAGACCCGCGACCTGGTCTCCGACACCGGTGTCGACCCGTCTGTGGACGAGGCCGCGTTCGAGGCCATGGAGCGCCGGCTGACGGACGCCCACGCCGCCTTCATGAGGGAGATGGAGGGTTATGGACGCTCTCGGTGAGCGCGGCGGCGCAAGCTCGAGCGGATCTTGCCGAGGGCTCTACAGGAGGTTCCTGCGCGGGCGGCGGCGCAGCAGGAGGCCGGTGGCGGACGCGAGGATCACCAGGGATCCGGCCAGCATCAATGCCCGCCCGTCCGGCCCGGCCTCGCCCCCAGCCCCCGTATCGACACCTCCCTCCGGGGTCGCGGTGGTCGTGACGGTGGTCGTCACCTCCGGGGTCGTGGTGTCGCTCTCGTCCTCGTCGTCCGTGGTCTCGTCGTCGGCCGTGTCGGTGGGGGAGGAGGTAGGGGTTGTCGCGCCATCGGATTCCCCGACGGCGAGCGGGTACTGCGTGAGAGCGGACTTGTTCTTGACCTCGCACTCGATCAAGGGCTCCTGAGGGCTGGGGCCGATGTTGATGGCGGCGGCGTGTACCTCGCCCTCGCCCTTGCCCGGCGGTGTCGTCGTCAGGTTGACCACGGTCGTGGGGAGCGGGATGGGCTGGCCAGGGGTGATCGTGCCGAGTTGGCCCACGCCGGTGGCCGAGGTCAGCCGCGGGATTTTGCTGATGCCGGCGTAGGCGTACAGCTTGAGACTGCCGTCCAGGCCGGTCGAGGGTGCGCGGAGCTCGGCTCCCGCCACATAGGTGCCGCGCCAGCCGATCGTCAGGTTCTCCCCCACCGCGGCACGCGCGGGGACGGTCAGTTCGACGTCGACCTTGACCTGCTGCTTCTGGCCTGTGGCCGTCGTGGTGCACTCGTAGTCCACGACGCTCGCCGCGGGGGCGGGTAAGAACTGCAGGGCGATGATCGGGACGACCAGGTGGACGCGCACGGCGGGCCCTCCTTTGTGGCAGATGAGGCACCAGAGGAAATGATGGTGGAGAGACGAGGTTGACACGAATGTCCACATATGGACAACCCGGTCAGCGGCGTCGGGGCGTGTAGGGCGGGACGGCATCGAGGTCCAGATCCGCGTCGGGCCAGCGGCGGCGGAGCAGGCCGGCCGCCTGACGGGCCCAGCCGGCCAGATGCGGCAGGGTGCGGTGGGCGTCGGCGGTGCGGGCGGCGGCCTCCAGGATCGCGACGAGCTGCGGGCGGCTGTCGTCGCTCGCCGGGCGGGCGTCCACCCTGGGGAAGCGTTCCAGCCGGTTCAGGGCGTAGGAGAGGCAGGCCGCGGCCAGGCCGAAACCATAACGCCGGTCGTCCTCGGCCTCGGGCACGCCGCGGGCCAGGGCGCGGCGATACTCGGCGGCGAGGCCGTCGTCGCGGACCGACAACCAGCCGGGACCAGGGACGTGCAGGCAGACGGCGTCGTGGAGAGCGTGGGCGTAGGCGGCGAACTCGAAGTCGATGAGCCGGGCGTCCGGGTCGCCCGAGGGATGCACGAGGACGTTGTTGGTCTCCGGGTCGCCGCTGCTCAACGCCAGGAACGATCCGGGCTCGGCCAGCTCCTCCCGGACGGTGGCCAGCTCCCGCTCGGCCCGCCCCACGATCGGCGCGCCGAGGGCCGCGGCCTGCCTGTGCCCCTCCTCGCGGTTCCCGGCGAAGTGCACGATACGGTCCTCGTCCGGCGTGATCGGGCCGAGCGCGGCCCTGCGCGCGTGGTAGGTCGCGGCCTGCCCGGCGGTGGCGGCGTTCAGCTCGCCGCGGGCGCGGGCGAAGGCGGCCAGGCGTACGGCGTGGGCGGCTGCGCCGTCCGCACGCAGCAGCCCGTCCAGCGGCGTGCGTGGCGCCAGGTCCTCCAGCACGACGAGCCCGGCATCCAGGTCGGCCGCCAGAGCGCGCGGAGCCAGGCCGAGGCCGAGGTCGTCGGAGAGGAAGCGCAGCACGGCCAGTTCGGTGCGGGTCCGCCACGAGGCGGTACGCATACCGTCGGCGCCTCGGTGCGGGCGCGTCCATTTGGCGATCACCCGTTCGGCGCTGTCCAGCCGTGCTCGTGCGACGGCCCAGGGCGGCACGGGTTGCCAGCCGACAACGGTGACGGGGGCGGGACGATGGCGGGATAAGAGGGATTCCACTTCGGTGGGCCGGCCGATCACCCGAGCAGCTTATGCGCCCCTGCTGCGCCGGATTGATGCAAGTAGCACATTTGTCGCCTTGCGTGAGCGCGGTTGGAGTCCGGCGATGGCGCTGCGACGGGGGAGCCTGTCTGGGACTTCTCTGAGATGGTTTTACGCAGCTCTTAACAGGCAGTAATGAAGCCATTACAATACGTATATGAAAACGCTGCAGTCGGCCAATGGCCTGCCTGACCATGGGCATGGAGGGCTGGGACGGGTGGCGCACGGAGCGCTGACGTCCCTGTCTGGCATCGAGGACGGACCGAAACTCTTCCTCGGCTACAACACCCTTCCCAATCCACCGTTTCCGCTGGTCGGATACCTGCAGAACGACTTGGGCCCGGAGGCGGCGGCTCTCGACCCGGCCTCCCTGCTGCGCGCCGCCGCCGGTTCGATGCGGGCACACCCGGTGCCGCCGAAGGAGGCGTTCGCCGAGGGGCACCGGCGAGTGGCGGCGGTGATGCGGGTGGACGCGATGGTCTTCGTGGTTTCGGCGCGGGCGTTCGCTCCGCAGCAGAGCCCGTCCGCCCGCGCACTGTGGGCGAACCTGGTCGAGGGCTATTACCGCGATGGCGACGCCGAGGCGTGCGTGGACGCACGGGAGACGGCCCTGGCCCTGGGCGTGGACCGGCAGGACGGTCGTGTGCTGCTGGTGGCCGAGCGGGGCCCGTCCGGCGGCTATGCCGCACCTGTCCGCGTCGAGGGGAAGCCGAAAGGGGAGCTGTTCGACCTGCTGGGGGAGGTGTTGGACGCCCAATACGTGTGGACCAAGGCGGCGTTCGCGCTCTGAGTCCATGCTCTCTCGGTGTTCTCCCAGTCCAGCCATCCCTTCGTGACGCTGGGGCGCCGGCCCCCGATCGGACCCCGCCCCCTCCCTCGCCTTGAGAAGGGCGAGGGAGGAGACGGCCAGGAAGGGATCGCTGCCGTCATTCCGTACGCAGCGCCTCCGCGATGGTCAGCCGGGCCGCCGAGCGGGCAGGAAGATACGCGCCCAGCATCGCGATCGCCACCCCCGCCGGCATGATCGCGGCCAGCAGCGGGATTCGCCAGACGTCCAGCATGAGTGCCGGAGCCGTGAGGCCCACCGCGGCGAACATGGTCTCAACGACCAGCCGGTGCGCAGCCACTCCGAGGGGGAGGCCCAGCAGGCCGCCGGCCGCGCCCAGGGCCGCCATGGACGTCACCATCATCACGGTCACCTGACGTGGGGTCATTCCGATCGACTTGAGCACGCCGAGGTCGCGGCGGCGTTCCCGGGTGTTGAGCACCACGGTGTTGAAGACGCCCAGCGTTGCCACCGCGCCGAGCAGCAGGGTGAAGAGCGACGTGGCACTGATGATGGCCACGCTGTTGTCGTCCACCTGCTTCTTCGGAATCGGGTACAGGCCCGGATCAGCCGCCTTGACCGCGGCGTTGTACGCCTCCACGTCGGCGCCCTGGGCCAGCTGGACCTCGTACTGGGTCGCGCGCTGGCCCGGGTCGAGCGCGGCCAGCGTCGGCCAGCTCACCATGATCAGGTCGGGGTCGGCGTCCATGGCCTCGCCCACGATCGTGGTGGTGGTGCGGGCGCCGCCGAGTTCGATGGTGAGCCGGTCGCCGGTCCGGAGCGCGCGCTTGTTCATGAACGCCGAGGGTGCGATGACCTCTCCGGGGCCGGACAGGTGGCGGCCGCGCACGATCGTGTCGCCCCGGGCAGCGAGATCGCCGCGCAGGAACTGGGCCATGATCCGGTCGGACCGCCCCGCCAGATGCACGTCGATCCAGGCGTCCGCGATCACGTGTCGCGTGCCGGGCAGGGAGCGCAGCAGCGCCTCGATTCCGGCGTCGTCGCGGCTGGGCCGGGTCTGGTCCGGACGGCCGACGTGGACCACCGTGTGGATGTGGCCGGCCCGCTGGGCCGTGTCGCTGTAGGCGACCATCGTGTGGAACAGTCCGGAGGCCAGGGTGACCGTGGTCACGCCGAGCACGATGGTGGCAAGGGTTAGCGCCGAGCGGCCCGGGCGCGCGAACGGCAGGCCCAATCCCAGGCCGACCGCGCGTGGCAGCCGTGCCCCGGCGAGCAGACGCTGCACCCGCCGCCCCCGGGCGGAGCCGGGCGCGCTGCCGGCACTGATCGTCTCGACGGCGGACAACCGGTGGACGCGCGCGGCGGGGACGAGCGCGGCCAGCACCACCACGGCGGGCACGCCCAGCAGCGCGGCCACGTACACCCACACCGCGACACCCAGGCCGATGGCCGCTCCGAGACCTTGGAAGACCAGGTCCAGCAGAGGTCGCGCGGCCAGGGCGCCGAGTCCGGTGCCGATCAGGCACCCCGCGAACCCGGGCAGCAGCACCATCGCCAGGTACACCGCCACGACCTGATGGGGCGTGAACCCCAGGGACTTGAGCACGCCGATGTGCCGCCGGCCCGCTACGACCGCGCCGCCGACGACGTTCGCCACGATGAGCACCGCCACCGTGAGGCCCAGGACGCCGAAACCGGTGAGGAAGGGCAGGTAGGCGGAGGCCGTTCTGGCGACGTCCTCCTTGACCGTCAGGTACGGCTGCCAGTCGAGCAGCGCGCCCGCGGGCAGGCCGGACGTGCTCGCCGCCACCGCCGCCCGCAGGTCGCCGTCCGGGTCGGTGAAGCGGTAGAGCATCTGGGTGACGGTCGGGCGCAGCGCCGGCATCTGGCCGGGCGCGACCCACGCTTCGGCCGTCCTGCTGACGCTCGAGGCCAGGCCGACGACGGTCAGCTCGGGCCCGTCTTGGACCTGGACCGTGCGGCCCAGCAGGTCGCGGAATATCGGGTCGGGTGAGCGGTCGAGCACGATCTGGCCCGGGGCGGTGGCCCATCGGCCGGCCCAGAGGTTCACCCGATCCACCGGGCCGCCGGGGTCGGCGCGGCCGACGACCATGAGCGGGCCGGGCGGCAGGTCACCGGTGTCGGCGACGGTGATGACGGCCTGGGCGAACGGTCCCGCGACGGCCTCGACCGCGGGATGCCCGACCGCCCGTACCAGCTGGTCGCCGGAGACCGCGGCCCGGTCGAACGCGGCCACCGCGTGCGGGCCGCGCTGGGCGGCGAAGGTGCGGTCGAAGGGGGCCGAGGAGGCTTCGAGCAGGCCGAGCGCCACCACGATCGCCACGGTCGAGCACATGACGACCACGCCGAGAACCGTGCTCTGGAACCGGCGCCTCCGGACGGCCGCCACCGCGACCCGCCACACCGCCCCGGCCCCTTCCAGCCGTCTGCCGCGCCGCTCGGTCGAGGGGACGCTCCTGTCCGTCATGGCATCCACTCCAGATCACGCACGCCCGTCACCCGGCCGTCGGCGAGCTCGACCACTCGGGTCGCGCACCGCTCGGCCAGCTGCCGGTCGTGGGTCACCAGCACCAGCGTCTGGCCGATCTGGTGAAGGTCGAGCAGCAGGTCCATCACCTGCTCGCCGGTCTGGCTGTCCAGCGCGCCCGTCGGCTCGTCGGCCAGCAGCACGGCCGGCCGATTCATGAGGGCCCGGGCGACGGCGACGCGCTGGCGTTCGCCGCCGCTCAGCACGGCGGGATAGAGGTGGGCGCGGCCGGCGATGCCGAGCTCGTCCAGCAGGTCGAGCGCCCTCCTGCGGGCGTGCGCGGCCGGCGTGCCGGTCAGCTGCGCGGCCAGCGCGACGTTGTCGAGCGCGGGCAGGTCGTCCAGCAGGTTGAAGAACTGGAACACCATGCCGATCCCGCGCCGCCTGAACAGCGCCAGCCCCGTCTCGTCCAGCTGCCCCAGATCCTCGCCCCGGACCGCGACGGTCCCGGAGGTGGGCCGGTCCAGCCCGGCGATCATGTTGAGCAGCGTCGACTTGCCGCAGCCGGACGGCCCCATCACGGCGACCGCCTCACCCGCCTGGATCTCCAGCGAGACGCCGTCCAGCGCCACCGTCTCGCCGTAGTGCTTGCGTACCGCGTCGAGTCGCACGACGACGTGATCTGATGTCGCCGAGTCCGCGTCCTGATCCGACGTCGCCGAGTCCGCGCCCTGATCCGACGTCGCCGAGTCCGCGACGATGCTCTCGTCTGCCATGAGGGGAGGCTATGAGCGGCACCCGGCGGCGGGCATCCTTCCATGGAAGCAATCCGCTGCCTCGTCATCCCACGGAAGTACAACCGCGAGTTGATGCGGATGGCCGT
Source organism: Nonomuraea turcica (assembly GCF_030718205.1). GTDB lineage: Bacteria > Actinomycetota > Actinomycetes > Streptosporangiales > Streptosporangiaceae > Nonomuraea. Next base: position 163,597 of record NZ_JAUZQF010000004.1, on the reverse strand, counting down.
CTGGTCTGCGATCGTGAGGGCGTGGCAGCTGCGGGGACGTACGCCCTGATCATCGTGTTGGCGGTGGTCGCGGGCTGGCTGGGCGTGTTGCTCCTGCGGTCGCGGCGGCGGCACCGCGCGGCCGTCACAGAACGCGGCAGGCTGCTGGAACGCGAGCGCCAGAGCGCGGCCAAGGCGGCGGTGGAGGCCGAGCGGGCCAGGATCGCCAGGGAGCTGCACGACATCGTCAGCCACAACGTGAGCCTCATGGTGGTCCAGGCGAGCGCCGCCCGCGAGGTGCTGGCCACCATGCCGGGCGAGGCCGAGACGGCGCTCCAGGCGGTCGAGGGCGCGGGCCGGGCCGCGATGACCGAGCTGCGGCATCTCCTGGGTCTGCTCGCGCCGTCGCCCGACGGCGACGACGAGGTGGATCTTTCCCCGTCGTCCGGGTTGAGCGGGCTCGGCACGCTGATCGACCGGTTCGCGTTCGCCGGGTTGCCGGCCGAGGTGCGGATCTCGGGCGAGCCGCGGCCGCTGCCGCCGGGCGTCGATGCGACCGCCTACCGGATCGTGCAGGAGGCGCTGACCAACGCGCTCAAGCACGCGGCCCCGGGGGCGAAGGCGGAGGTCGCGATCCGCTACGCCGAGCGCCACCTGCGGGTCGAGGTGCTGAACACCGGCCCCAGCGTGCTGCGGGAGGGAGACGGAGCCGTGACGAACGCCGAGGGCGGGGCCGGGCGCGGGCTGCTGGGGCTCAGGCAACGGGTCGCGGTCTACGGCGGGGACCTGGACGCCCGGCGTCGTCTCGGCGGCGGGTTCCGCGTCCGAGCCCGCATCCCCGTGGAGCGGCCATGACCCCGGCTCCCCGGGTGCTGATCGCCGACGACCAGGCGCTGATCCGCAGCGGCTTCCGGCTGATCCTCACCACCCGCGGCATCGACGTGGTCGGCGAGGCGGCCGACGGGGCCCAGGCAGTGGCGGCGGCACGCGAGCTGCGCCCGGACGTGGTGCTCATGGACATCCGCATGCCGCACATGGACGGCCTGGAGGCGGCCAGGCGGGTCCTGGCGCACAGCCCGCGCTGCCGGGTGATCATGCTGACCACCTTCGACCTCGACCGCTACGTTTACGCCGCGCTGGCGCTCGGTGCGAGCGGGTTCCTGCTGAAGGATGTCACGCCCGAGCACCTGGCCGCCGCCGTACGACTGGTCGACACCGGTGACGCGCTGCTGGCACCGTCGATCACCCGGCGGCTGGTGGAGCGCTTCGCCGCCCCGGGCCGCACCGGGGAGCAGCCGCGGATCGTCCACGCCGATCTCGCGAGCCTGACGCCTCGTGAGGTCGAGGTGCTGACCCTGATGGGCCGCGGCCTGTCGAACGCCGAGCTGGCCGGCGCGCTGAGCCTCAGCGAGACCACGGTGAAGACCCACGTGGCGCGCATCTTCGCCAAGCTCGGCCTGCGCGACCGCGCCCAGGCCGTGGTCGTCGCCTACGAGACCGGCCTCGTCCGCGCAGGCGACAGGCCTCCGTAATGAGGCCCTGCGACGGGCATCCGTAAGGGGTCGCGACGGGCCTCGTCCGCGCACGGTGAGCGCCCGTAGGCTGGGCGGTATGACCTTCATCGTGACCACGGGCGCCACCGGCAGGCTCGGTGGCCGGATCGCCGCCCGGCTCGCGGCCGCCGGGGCCGAGCAGCGGCTCGTCTCCCGGGACGCGGGCCGCGTGCCGCAGCTCGACCGCGCGAGCGCGGTCAGCGCGGACTACGGCGATCCCGAGGCGATGAGGCGGGCCCTCGACAAAGCGACGACCGTATTGTTCGTGTCCGCGTCGGAAAGCGCCGACCGGCTCGACCGGCACCACACGTTCGTCGACGCCGCCCGCGACGCCGGCGTCACGCACCTGGTCTACATCTCCTTCTACGGCGCCTCGCCGTCGGCCACGTTCACGCTGGCGCGTGACCACTGGGCGACCGAGCAGCACATCCGTGACAGCGGCCTGCCCTTCACCTTCCTGCGCGACAGCCTGTACGCCGACTTCCTGCCCAGCATGGCCGGTGAGGACGGCGTGATCCGCGGCCCGGCCGGGCAAGGCCGGGTGGCGGTCGTGGCCCAGGACGACATCGCCGACGCGGCGGCCGCGGTGCTGCTGGACCCGGGCGCGCACGAAGGCGCGACCTACGACCTCACCGGGCCGCGCGCGATGACGCTGGCCGAGGTCGCCGCCACACTGAGCCGGGCCACCGGGCGGACCGTCACCTATCACCCCGAGACCCTCGAGGAGGCGTACGAGTCACGCCGGGTTTACGGCGCGCCCGACTGGCAGGTCGACGCGTGGGTGTCCACCTACCTCGCGATCGCCGCCGGCGAGCTCGAAGGAGTCAGCGACGCCATCCCGGCCCTCACCGGGCACCCGGCGACGACCTTCGAGGAGCTCCTGGCAAAGATCTAGGGGTTTTAGGGGGTTTGACCGGTCCGCCCTGTACGGATTAGTTTCTCACCAGTAGTTAATTAAGGGGCGGCTCATGGACCAGAGGTATTCGCCGGTTCAGGACTTACGGCGGCACCACCGCCGGCTCGTGCTGCGGAGCCTGCGCGACGACGGTCCTCAGCCGCGTGCCGATCTGGCGCGGCGGCTGGCTCTGTCGGCCACCACGATGACCAAGGTGGTGGGCCAACTGCTCGAGGAGGGCCTGGTCACGGAGGACGCCGTGGAAGGCGCCGGCCAGCGGGTCGGCCGCCCGTCGACCGGCATCAGGATCCGCGCGGACGCCCGATACGTCATCGGTGTCCAGGTCGGCGCGGGCGCGGTGCAGCTGGGGTTGTGCGACCTCAGGGCCAGGGTCGTCCGGAGCGCATCGTTCGCCTTTGACGCCGAGGCCCCGGAGCGGGTCGTCGCGCGCATCGCCGAGGCCGCGTCCGAGCTCGCGGCCGACGTGCCCGCCGACCGGCTGCTGGGCATCGGGGTCGCCGCCCCCGGACCGGTGGATCCTGAGCACCGCCGCAACGTGCTGTCGGTCAACCTCGGCTGGCGCGACGTGGCCTTCGCCGACCTGCTGGAGGCCGCGCTGGACGTCCCCACGGTCGTCGACCACAACGTACGTTCCATGGCGCTGGCCGAGTGCCGCTACGGGGAGACGGCCGGCGCCGACCCCCTCTTGTACGTGTACGTCCGCACCGGTGTCGGCGCCGGCCTGGTGATCGGCGGCCACCCGTTCCGGCCAGGCGCCTACGGGGTCACCGAACTGGGCCACCTACGGGTGCTGGAGAAGGGCCGCCCGTGCCCGTGCGGTGCGACCGGCTGCCTGGAGACCGTGGTGTCGGAGCCATACCTGATCGAGCAGCTTGGCCGCCGCTCCGCCAACCCGCTCGCGGAGATCCCCGACGGACTCCTCGACGACCTGGTGGATCACCTGACCACCGGGCTGGCCAGCGCCGTCAACCTGCTCAACCCCGAGCTGATCCTGCTCGGCGGCATCTTCGCGCCGGCCCCTGAGTCGGTGTTCGACCGGGTACGTGCCGCCCTGCGGGCCAAGGCGTTCCCTGTGCTCCGCGACGCGGTGCGGGTGGAGCGGCCGACCCTCGGCGGCGAGGCCGCCGGCGTGGTGGGCGGGGCCGCCGTCGCCTTGGACTGTTACTTGTACGAAAGGTAGGAACTGTGGTTAATCGTGTTTACGCCCCGCTGGCCGCGTTCGACCCGCTGGCGGGTGAGCTGGTGCTCGCGCCAGAGAAGGACGAGGAGGGTTACTGGTCGGGCGCCGCCGGTGTGCTGCACGATGGCGAGCGGTTCTGGCTGACCTACCGGCGACGCAGGCCCAGGGGCGCCGCGTCGGAGCGCGGCTGGCAGTGCGCGGTCGCGGTCAGCGACGACGGCCTCGACTTCACCGACGTGTGGTCGGTGCACAAGGACGAGCTGGGCACGCCGTCGATGGAGCGTTTCTGCCTGGCGCCGGCCGACGGCGGCGGGTTCCGGCTCTACCTGTCGTACGTGGATCCGGCCGACAACCGGTGGCGCATCGACGCGGTGACCGCGGCGCGCCCTTCCGCGTTCGACGTCACGCGGGCCCGGCCCGTGCTGACCGCGGCCTCCACCGGCACCGAAGGCGTCAAGGATCCGTACGTGCTGCGTGCCGGTCCCGTCACCTACCTGTTCGCCAGCTACGCCGAGCCGCTGGAGAGCCCCGACCCCGATGCGCACGCGACCGCCGACATCTACAACGTCGGCGCGACCACGCACCCCACCGGCCTGGCCACCAGCCTCGACGGCGAGTCGTTCACCTGGCGGGGGAGCGTTCTGCCGGTCGGCACCGGCTGGGACCGCTACCAGGCTAGGCTGAACAGCGTGGTGCCGATCCCCGGCGGCGGATACGTGGGCTTCTACGACGGCTCGGCCTCGCACGCGGAGAACTACGAGGAGCGCTGCGGCATCGCCGTCTCCACCGATCTGTTCGACTGGCGGCGGCTGTCGGAATATGGGCCGTGGGTCACCTCGCCGCACCGCAGCGGATCCGTACGCTATCTCGACGCGCTGATCCTCGACGGGCAGTGGTGGCTTTACTACGAGATGACGCGCCAGGATGGGGCACACGAGCTGCGCGTCCTTCGCGTTCGGGCTGAATGAGCCGGACGCACGCCTCGGGCCCCATTACTCTCCCATAGAAGGGCATTCTTGGGGGCGGAGGGATTAGTGACGGTCAACGGGGCGTCGGCGACGACGCCTGTGGCAGAGGTGACGGGCACGGCGGTCGGGCGGGTTCTCGGCACGCAGGCGGCCTCGCCGCTGTCGTTCTGGGTGGGGCTGGAGCCAGGCAAGGTCCTGCAGCTCGACGACGTGGTGGTGACCAGGCGGGAGGTGCCCGGGTACGGGCCGGTGCTGATGGCGGGCGTGGTGACGACCGTGGAGGCCAGGCACGAGGGCGCGGCGTACGACTCGGACGTGTTCCTGATCGCCGAGGGCGCGCTGCCTGCCGCCGTGGTCGAGGTGGCCGAGATACGGGTGACCAGGGTCGAGCCGGAGGTGTTCGTGCCGCCGCTGCCCGGCGCCCAGGTCTACCTGGCCAGTGCCGGCGACCGCGACCAGGCGCTCTACTTCGACGTCATGGACCGGCGCATCCCGATGGGCATGGGCCGCGACGGGCAGCCGCTCTACGTCAACTTCGATTTCCTCGACGGCACTCGCGGCGCCCACGTGTCGATTTCCGGCGTGTCCGGCGTGGCCACCAAGACCTCCTTCGCCACCTTCCTCCTCTACTCGATCTTCAACTCGGGGGTGCTGGACGCGGAGTCGGCCAACACCAAGGCGTTGATCTTCTCCGTCAAGGGCGAGGACCTGCTCTTCCTCGATCACGACAACCTCCGCCTCGACGAGAAGGCCAGGAGCGCCTACGCCAGGCTCGGGCTGCCCGCGCGGCCGTTCGGCAGCGTGCACGTCTTCGCCCCGCCCCGGCCGAACGACCCGAACGGCGTGCCCCACGTCGCCACCCGCACCCAGGGGGTGAGCGCCTTCTACTGGACGCTGGTCGAGTTCTGTGAGGACGAGCTGCTGCGGTTCGTCTTCGCCGACGCCGACGACGAGCGGGCCGGCTATTCGCTGCTCGTCGGCCAGGTCGCCGCCCGGCTGAAGGCGTGGGCCGAGCCCGTGGGTGACGGCGGTGCGGTCAGGGTGCAGGGCACGACGTGCCGGACGTTCGCCGACCTCGTCGAGATGCTGTCCGACCAGCTGCAGGACGAGGGCAGCCGGCTGCAGTGGACCGGCGCGCAGACGCCCCTCGGCACCGTCAACGCCTTCCTGCGCCGGCTCCGCAGCGCGGTCCGCCCGCTGTCCCCGATCGTCCGCGGCGACCTGCCGTTCTACCGCGCCCACTCGGTCAGCACCTCCGACGCCCAGGTCTCGATCGTGGACCTGCACAACCTGCCGGAGCGGGCGCAGCGGTTCGTGGTCGGCGTGGTGCTGCGCGGCGAGTTCCACCGCAAGGAGTCCTCCGGCACGGCCAAACCCCTGCTGTTCGTGGTGCTGGACGAGCTCAACAAGTACGCGCCGCGCGAGGGCGACTCGCCGATCAAGGAGATCCTGCTGGACGTGGCCGAGCGGGGCCGCTCACTCGGCGTCATCCTCATCGGCGCCCAGCAGACCGCCTCGGAGGTGGAGCGGCGCATCGTCTCCAACAGCGCCGTACGCGTCGCAGGCCGCCTCGACCCGGCCGAGGCCGCCAGATCCGAGTACGGCTGGCTGCCCCCGGCCGTCCGGGAGCGCGCCACGATCGCCAAGCCGGGCACCATGTTCGTGGCCCAGCCGGAGATCCCGGTCCCGCTGGCCGTGGCCTTCCCCTTCCCCGCGTGGGCGACCCGGCCGTCCGAGGCGGCGGCGCAGGTGACGGCGTCGAGCGGTGATCCGTTCAAGGGCCTGCCCGGCGTCGAAGACGACATCCCGCCCTTCTGATCACAGGTGGTTTCGTGAAGATCCTCCACACCGCGGACTGGCACGTGGGCAAGGTGCTCAAAGGCCGCCCCCGACTCGACGAGCACCGGGCCGTGCTGCGCGAGCTGGTCGGCGCCGCCCGTACGCACGACGTGGACGCCGTCATCGTGGCCGGCGACCTGTTCGACACCTCCGCCCCCACCCCCGAGGCCCAGTCGCTGGTGCTCAACGCGCTCATGGCGCTGCGGGCCGACAACCGCGACGTGATCGTGCTGGCCGGCAATCACGACAACCCGCAGCTGCTGGAGGTCTACCGTCCGGTGCTGGGCAAGCTGGGCCTGCACGTGCTCGGCGCCTTCCGCCGTCCCGACGCGGGCGGCACGCTGGCCTTCACCGCGCGCTCCGGCGAGCCGGTGCGGCTGGCCGTGCTGCCTTTCCTGTCGCACCGCTACGTCGTACGCGCCGCCGAGGTCCTCACCGGCACCGCCGCCGACCACAACCGCGACTACGCCGCCCGCATCGGCGAGCTGATCGGCGCGCTCACCGCCGGCTTCCACGGCGACACCGTCAACCTCGTCACCACCCACGGCACCCTGCCCGGCGGGGCGTTCGGCGGCGGCGAGCGGGAGGCGCAGTCGATCTTCTCCTACTACTTCGAGCCGACCGCCTTCCCGACGGCCACCCAGTACGCCGCGCTCGGCCACCTCCACCGCCGCCAGCAGATCCCCGGGCCCTGCCCGATCTGGTACAGCGGCTCGCCGCTCGCCGTCGACTTCGGCGAAGAAGGCAACACCCCGGGCGCGCTGCTGGTCGAGGTCTCGCCTGGGCGTCCGGCCGTGGTGCGCGAGCTGACGTTCAGCTCGGCCCGCCGGCTGCGCACCGTACGCGGCACGCTGGAGCAGCTGGAGGCCATCGAGCCCGGCGATGACTGGCTCAAGGTGATCGTCGAGGAGAAACCCCGCGTGGGCCTCGCCGACGACGTGCGCGAGCTGCTGTCCGGCGCCGTGGACGTCATGCTGGATGAGAAGTTCCGTCCGGTGCCCGCCACGCGGCGGGCGAGCTCCGCCGACCGCAGCCCGCGCGAGTTGTTCCGCGACTACCTTGCCGCCACCGGACGCCACGACGACCAAGTGGCCACCCTGTTCGACCGGCTCTACGACGAGGTGACCGGCTGATGCGCCCCCTGCTGCTGCACCTGGACCACTTCGGCAGCTTCCGCGAGCCGGTGACGGTGGACTTCACCGACACCGAATACTTCGCGCTGGTCGGCCCCACCGGGGCGGGCAAGAGCACGATCATCGATGCGATCTGCTTCGCCCTGTACGGCACGGTGCCGCGCTGGGGGAGGGAGGGCGCCGTCGCCCACGCACTGGCGCCGTCCGTCAGCGCCGGCAAGGTGGCGATGGTGTTCGAGAGCAACGGAAGCCGGTACGGCGTGGTCCGGGCGATGGTACGCGACGCCAAGGGCGCGGTGCGTACCAAGGAGGCCAGGCTCGACGAGCTCGACCCCGCGGCTCCTCCGGCGTTCGACGCGGTGGTCAAACCCCTCGCCGAGGGCGAGAACGTCACCATCGAGGCCCAGCAGGTGACCGGTCTGGAATACCGGTTCTTCACCCAGTGCGTGGTGCTGCCGCAGGGCCGCTTCGCCGAGTTCCTGCACGCGGCGCCGCGCGAGCGGCAGGACCTGCTGGTGCAGCTGCTCGACGCCGACGTGTACGAGCGGATCAGGCAGCGCGCCGCCCGCGAGGAGGAGACCGCCAAGCAGGCCGCCTCCTTCGCCCGCGACCAGCTCGCCAAGTTGTCCGGCGCGAGCGAGGAGGCCGAGCGGGAGCTGGCCGAGCGGCTGGCGGCGCTGCGGCGGCTGGCCGAGACCATCAGCGCCGACCTGGACCTGCTGCGGGCCCGCGAGTCCGACATCCGCCGCGCCGAGCAGGAGCGGGCGGCCGTCGCCGAACGGCAGTCGGTGTTGTCGGCGCTGCGCATGCCCGACGCGGTCCCGACCCTGGCTTCGGCCCGCCGCGCCGCCGCCGAGGCGGTCGAGACGCTGACCGCCGAGGTCGCCACGCTGGAAGCCGACGATCATGAGGCGTATGAGGCGCTGGCCGCCCTGGGCGATCGGGGTGCGCCGCGGGCGGCGCTGGCCGCGCTGGACGCCCGCGAGCGGTTGCACGTCGAGGCCAGGCGCGCCCGCGGCGCCGCCGCTTCAGCCGCCGCGCCGCTGGAGGGCCTGGCCGCCGAGGCGGCCGATGCCGAACGCGCGCTCGCCAATGTGGAGGCGCGCCGCGAACGGCTGCGTGACGCCCACGCCGCCGCCCACCTCGTCCAGCGGCTCGTCGTCGGCGAAGCGTGCCCGGTCTGCCGGCAGCCGATCATCGAGCTGCCGCGCCACGAGCAGCCCACCGACATGCGCACCGCCGATCGCGCCCTCGCCACCGCCCGCGAACGGGTCCAGCAGGCCAGAGCCGCGCATGCCAAGGCCGAGACGTCGGCGTCGATGCTGGCCACGCAGGCCGCCCGGCTGGAGGCTGAGCTGGCCGCGTTGCCCGCCTCCGGCGACCGGGCCGAGCTCGAAGCGCGGCTGGCCGCCATCGCCAAGGCCGATGAGCTCGCCACCGAGGCCCGCAACGCCGTACGCGCCGCCCGCGGCCGGCTGGACCGCGCGCGGAGCGCCGCCGAGCAGGTCGAGCGGCAGGCAGACAGCGCCTGGCGCACGCTGGAGTCCGCCCGCGACCGGCTGCTCGTCTCGGGTGTCCAGGACGACCCGCCGCCGCCCCTGGTCCGCGAGGACCTGCACCGGGCCTGGAGCGAGCTGCTCGGCTGGCGGGACCGGGCCGCACAGGTCGCCCGCGCCGCGCTGGCCGCGCACGACGAGGAGCTCGCCCGGGTCGGCGAGCGGCTCGCCGCCGACCGCCGCAGGCTCGGCGAGCGCCTGGCCGAGCACGGCGTCGTCGCCCCGCGCGACGCCTCCCCCGACCAGCTGGGCGCCGTCGTCGCCGGGACCGCGGCCCGAGCGGAGAGCGCGCTCGACCGGCTCAAGGAGGACCGCAAGCGGGCCGCCGACCTGGAGAACCAGGTCGCGATGAAGGAGCACGAAGCCAAGGTCGCCCACGAGCTCGCGCTACGCCTGCGCGCCAACGCCTTCGAGCGCTGGTTGTGCGCCGAAGCCCTCGCCGTGCTGGTCGCCTCGGCCTCCGAGACGCTGCGCGAGCTGTCCGACGGCCAGTACGAGCTGGCGCTCAGCGACAAGACCGGCGACATCGAGGTCATCGACTACGGCGAGGCCGGGATGCGGCGCAGCGCCCGCACGCTGTCGGGCGGTGAGACCTTCCAAGCCGCGCTGGCACTCGCCCTGGCCCTGTCCGGCGCCGTCGCCAGGGGACTGGACTCCATCTTCCTCGACGAGGGCTTCGGCACCCTGGACCCGGCCACGCTCGACACCGTCGCCACCACGCTCGAACGCCTCGCCGCCGGCCAAGATCGCATGATCGGCGTCGTCACCCACGTTCCCGCGCTGGCCGATCGGGTGCCGGTACGCTTCGAGGTCAGGCGCGACGCCAAGGGGTCCCATGTGCGGAAGGCGGAGGTTCAGTGACGGGCTTCACCGTTGACCCGTGGGACCCCGGCTACGCCGCCGCCCTCGCCGTCGAGGCCCTCTCCGAGCTGGGCACGACCAGCGCCGAGCTGGTGCTGGACATCGAGCGGCCGGCCGCCGACTGGAAGCCCGTCACGCCCGGCCCTGACGCCGCCGCCCCGGAGACGTTGCTGGTCGCCGACGGCGTCCGCAGGATCGACGCCCGCGTCTGGGTCCATGATCCCGACGCGCCCATGCCCGTTCCCGGGATCGCGGCCTCCTACGCGGCCGGGATCGTGCGGTGCGGCCCGGACGGCGCCGACCTCGCCGAGATCGAGGTCCACCGGGCGTTGATCTCCGCGTTCCCGCAGGCGCCCGAGGTCAAGACCCCGCACGCCACCTACCACCCCGGCAAGGCCGCCGACGGCAGCTTCGAGGAGCTGTCGCTGGCGTTGCAGCGGCAGGTCACGCAGCTGGAGGTGGACCTGGCGGTGCGGCACCGGTCGCAGAGTGACGACCTGCTGCTGGTCGACGGGCCGTTGCGGGGGCGTACGCATCTGCCGCGCACGGTCGGTTACATCAAGACGCACCACACCGCCTACCTGCCGCCGCCGCAGTCCGCGGTGGTCGGCGCGCTCATGCCCGGGCAGCGTACGCCGGTCTTCCTCATGGGCACCAGCTGGCGGCGGCACGCCTGGTACGTACGCCTCCCCGTCCAGTCATCGGCCCCCTGGGCGGGTGTGGCCCGCTGCGAGGCCGGCGCCGAGCTGGAGCCGGCCCAGGTCGTCCGGCTGGCCGACGCCGTCACGCTGGCCCTGCCGCCGCTGGCCGGAGTGGACTACAAGGACCCGCGCGCGCCACAGAACCTCGTCCCGATCGGCGGCCTGGAAAAGCTCCTGCGCCACCACTTGGGGGACGCCCGCCTGCTCTACCGCGCGCTGCGTACCGCCGCGGGCGGCTAGACCGCGAACACTTGGGAGTCGTCGGCGAACGCCTTGAACTCCAGCGCGTTGCCGGCGGGGTCGAGCAGGAACATCGTCCACTGCTCGCCGGGCAGCCCCGCGAAGCGCAGGTACGGTTCAATGACGAACGACGTGCCGGCCTCACGGAACCTGTCCGCCAGTTTGTGGAATTCGGGAATTGTCAGGATTAGTCCGAAATGCGGCACCGGCACATGGTGGCCGTCGACCGGGTTGTGTGCTTGCTGCGTGCGTGCGGGCGCCAGGTGGCGGGCCGCGCCCAGGTCGTCCACGGGCATGGCCAGATGGAATCGGGGCCCAGCGGTGCGTCACCTGAACGTTCTGTGCATGCTGGGACCTATGAGGTGTGTCATCACGGTGGGATCTTCTATGTTGGGCATGACCAAAAGCCCCTCAAGGAGACATTCACGGTGAAGAGACTTCTGGAAGGAACACCGCTGCATACCGGTGTCGTCGCGGCCGTCGCCTTAACCGGCGCCCTGCTGACCTCCACCCCCGCCGTCGCGGCCGCCGACCGTGCCGCTGCCGCGGTGACCGAGACCACTGCGGCAGCGCGTCCGAGCAACGGCAAGATCCTCTATGACCGCATCAGCGGTGGCCACGGCACTCTCAAGATCAGGAACGGCACCTCCAAGGACGGGGTCGTCACCCTCGTCAGGGGCAGGACCAAGGCGATCAGCATCTACGTTCGCGCGAGGTCCACCGCGAGCATCAAGGACGTCAGGGACGGCACGTACCGGATCTACTTCACCACCGGGTACCGGTTCAGCACGTCGAAGGGCAGGTTCACCAGGGGTGCCCTCTATCAGCGCTTCAACGATCGGCTGAAGTTCACCACGACCTCGACGCAGACGACCATCTGGACCCTGACCCTCCACCAGATCAGGGGCGGCAACGCGCAGACCAGCTCGGTCAACCCCAAGGACTTCCCCGCGTGATCCCTGGGATGGCCGAGGTTCAGCCCTACCAGCCCTCCCAGGAGTCGCAGATGGTCACCGTGGCGCTTTTGCGCATGGCGCTGGGCGTGACCACCTCGAAGACGACGTGGTAGGTGCCGGGGCCCTTCCACACGATGGACGGGAGCAGCGGCTTGGACGACGGCGTGCCCTGCTGCCTGCCCTGGTTCTGGCCGTTGACGAGCCACCGGTAGCTGTAGGTGCCGGTGGCCGAGACCTTGGCCCAGATGTTGGTGTCGCTGCGCCAGCAGTCGCCCAGCTTGAAGCCCTCGTAGGTGAAGGCCACGGACGTCACGCCTCCTGAGCCGCCGTCGCTGGTCGCGGTCGGCTTGGAGGTGGTGAGCGTGGGCCGGGAGGTGGAAGCTGGGGCGCTCGGCTTGGGGGTGGCAGGCTTGACGGATTCGGTGGGGCTCGGGCGCAGGGGCCTGGCGGATTCCGTTGCCCCGGCACGGCCGGGATCGGCGGTGGTGGCGGGGGCGCCGGCGGAGGTTGTGGCGATGGCGGCGGTGCTGGTGCCCTCGCGCGAGCCGGGCAGCCAGAACCAGGCCGTGACCACTGCACCGGTGACGATCAGCGCGGCCCCCGCGGCGAGGAACACGACTCCGACCGGCCGGCGGGCGGTCGGGTGCGTCGGCCCGTTCGCGACGCCCGCCTGCGCTGGGCCGCGGGCCTGTGCTGGGCGGTCAGGCACGCCGGCCGGTGCTGGGCCGCCGATAAGGCGGAAGAGCACGTCGTGCATGGCCGGGCGGGCGTGCGGGTCCTTGACCAGGCAGGCGTACACGATCGAGCGCAGCGGCTCGGGCACGCCGTCCAGGCGCGGCTCCTCGTACTGGATCCGCCTGAGCACCGCCGGCAGGGAGTCGTTGCCGAACGGCGGGGTGCCGGTGGCTGCGTACACCATGACGGATCCCCAGGCGAACACGTCCGCGGCCGGTCCGACGACCGCGCCCGCGAACTGCTCGGGCGCCATGTACGCGGGCGTCCCCACGATGCTGCTGGTACGGGTCACCCCGTCGTCCATGGCGCGCGCGATGCCGAAGTCGATGACGCGCGGCCCGTCCCGCCCGAGCAGGACGTTCGCGGGCTTGAAGTCGCGGTGCACCACGCCGGCACGGTGGATGGCGACGAGCGCGGTGGCGGTGGCCACGGCCAGCCGCTGCAGGTCGGCCCCAGTGTGAAGGCCGGCCTCGCGTAGGGACGGGCCCTCGACGTACTCGGTGACGATGTACGGCCGCCCGCCCAGCGACGCGTCCAGCACCTGCGCGATGCAGAACGGCTCCACCCGCCGGGCGGCGGCGATCTCCTTGGCGAAGCGCCCGTCCCCGCGTACGCCCTCGCGCAGCACCTTGACCGCGACCTGGGTGCCGTCGGAAGCCTCGGCAAGGTAGACCATGCCCTGCCCGCCCTCGCCGAGCTGCCTGATGACCTTGTACGGGCCGATGGAGTCCGGCATCAATAGGTCTCCAGGGCGCACACGTCGATGGAGATGCTCTTGCTCGTCACGGCGGGCGAGGTGGTCCGCAGGCTGATCCGGTGGCTTCCGGCCTTCAGCATGTACTGTCCGGAGGTCGCGAAGGCCGTGTACCCACCCTCAGACACCCAGGATCGGTTGCGCAAGACGGCGTTGCCGTCCACCTCCCAGACGTAGGAGATCCATATCTCGGACCTGGACGCCTCGATTTCGGTCTGGAAGTGCACCGGCGGCATGTAACAGCCGTCGGCGCCGGACTGGCCGGGGCCGCCGGACAGCTGGATCTCGAGGATGCTGATCTTGGCGCTCGCCGCCGGCTTCTTGGTGGATCGCGTGGGGGAGGGTGCCGGCCGTGCCGTCGTGCGTTTCTGGGTAGGGGTGGACGAGGGCGCCGGCGCGGACGTGGTTTTGGGGCTGCTGGTACGCGTGGGTTTCGGTGCAGCCGTGCGCGTGGCCTTGCGCGGAGGCGACGTCGTCACGGTCGGCCGCTTAGTGACCTCGGCGGGCGGTGTGGGGGAGCCGATAGCACGCTGCGCAGGCGCCTGGCCGGCCCACCACGGGCCGAGCCACACGACACCACCGACCAGCGCCGCCACGACCACCCCCGATACGCCGATGGCAACCGGCACGCCCATTCGCCCGCGCCCGCCATGAGAAGCACCTGGTAAGGCTCCCGCCCCAGGCCCAGGCCCAGGCATCTGCTGCCCTGGGCGTGGCGCCACCCCCGGCGGCCTCGACATCGGCATTGCCATGAAAGAGCCGAACCCGCGATCGCGACCAGGGCCAGACCCCTGAACCGAGGAGTTCCGGCCTCCCAGCAGCCGCAGGAGCACATCCCCCATCGCCGGCCGGGCACGCGGGTCCTTGGCCAGGCAGCCGTACACGATCGAACGCAACGGATGCGGAAGATCTCCCAGCTGCGGCTCGTTGTGCAGGATCCGGTTGATGATCGCCGGCAGCGTGTCCTGGCCGAACGGCGGCGTGCCGGTGGCCGCGTACACCATGACGGACGCCCACGCGAAGACGTCCGCGGCCGGCCCCACCGCCTCCCCTGCCAGCTGCTCAGGCGCCATGTACGCCGGCGTTCCCACGATGCCGCTCGTGACCGTGGCGGCGGCGTCTGCGGCCCGCGCGATGCCGAAGTCGATAACCCTGGGCCCGCCGGGCCCAAGGAGCACGTTGGCGGGCTTGAAGTCCCGGTGCACGATGCCCGCCCCGTGGATGGCGGCCAGCGCGGTGGCTGTGGCGACGGCCAGTCGCTGCAGGTCGGCCCCGGTGTGCCGGCCGGCCTGCTGCAGCGACGGTCCTTCGACGTACTCGGTCACGATGTACGGCTGCCGCCCCAGCGACGCGTCCAGCACCTGCGCGATGCAGAACGGCTCCACCCGCCGCGCCGCCTCGATCTCCTTGGCGAGCCGGTCGTCGAACCCCGCGCCGTCCCGCAGCACCTTGACCGCCACCGCCCTGCCGTCGGGCGCCTGCCCCAGGTAGACGGTCCCCTGCCCGCCGGCGCCAAGCCGGCCGAGCAGACGATAGACCCCTACCGCCGCTGGATCGTCCTCCCGCAGCGGTTCGACATGCGCCATGAGAGAAGTGACTCCTGGGACGGGTGCGGTGGATCTTTACGTACGATAGCGACTCATTTCCAGATTTGTGGTGAAGACGCGGAGCCGATGAAAAACCTCCGCCTTAGCCCGGAAAGCCGTAAAGTGCCGCCATCATGCCTATCACCACGGACGACGAGCTGGAGAACTCCCCGGTGGTGGCCAACTCCCTCATGAACCGGGAGCGCCGCCTCCGAAGCTATGACCGCGAGCTGGGCATCGACATCGTCAATGTCCTCGGCGCCGCACCGACCAGGCCGGCCCGCTGGCTGGACCTGTGTTGCGGAACGGCCAACGCCCTCAGCGAGGCCGCCGCCCTGCTCGGAGACGACGTCGAGATCGTGGGTGTGGACCTGGTCGGCTTCTTCGCCTGCCCGCCCAACCCGCCACGCCTGCACCTGGTCACCGCCTCCGTCGCGGCCTGGCGCCCCGGCACCCGCTTCGACCTCATCACGTGCGTGCACGGTCTGCATTACGTGGGCGACAAGCTCGGCCTCCTCGCCAGGATCGGCGACTGGCTCACCGACGACGGACTCTTCGTCGCCAACTTCGATACGCGTGGCATTCGCCTGCGGGACGGCGCCCCCGCGGGCCGCCGCCTGACGGCCGACCTTCGCGCGGCGGGCCTGGCCTACGACGGGCGTACGCGCAGGATCCGCCGCACCGGCCGGGCCTCCATCACGTTGCCCTACCGCTACCTGGGCGCCGACGACCAGGCGGGACCCAACTACACCGGTCAGCCCGCCGTCCACTCCCACTACGCGCGCGCATAGCCGGCCAGGGCGGCGGTGAGCCCGGGCATCGAACCGCCAGGCGCACGCCTATCAGTGCCGGGCGCGGGGGAGCGCGGCGGTGACGATCAGGCCGCCTCCCTCGCGCGGCCGTGCCCTGACGTCGCCGCCGTGCGCGAGCGCCACCGACTGCACGATCGACAGGCCAAGACCCGCGCTCCGCGCGGTGACCACCCGCTCGGCGCCGTGCCGGTGGAAGGGCTTGAACAGCAGCGGGATGTCGTAGGGCGGCACCTCCGGCCCGGTGTTGCTGACCTCCACCTCGACCTTTCCCTCCGACACCGTACGGCTGACCACCCGCACCCACCCGGCGCCGTCGTCGACGTTGTAGCGGATGCCGTTCTCGACCAGGTTGTGCACCAGCCGTTCGAGCAGCAACGCGTCCCCGGTGGTCGGCGCCTGCGCGGTCACCTCGTACACGGTGATCTTGGCCTCGGCGGCTTCCCCTTCGGTCTGCCTGACCACGTGCGTCACCACGTCGGCCAGGTCCACCGGCGACCGATCCGCGATCTCCTGCTCGGACCTGGCCAGCAGCAGCAACCCGGAGATGAGCCGCTCGTGGCGGGTGTTGATCTCCAGCAGGCTCTCGCCCAGCTCCTTGACGTCAGCGGAGGCCGTACGGCGATGCATGGCCAGCTCGACCAACGCCCGGTTCAGCGTCAGCGGCGTACGCAGCTCATGAGAGGCGTTCGCCACGAACCTGCGCTGCCCATCGAAGGAGTCGTCCAGCCGCTCCACCATGGTGTCGAACGTGTCGGCCAGCGTCTTGACCTCGTCCTCCGGCCCTTCGAGACCGATCCGCTGATGCAGGCCGCGCTCGGCCATGGGCTCGGCGGCGATCTTGCGGGCCGTGTCGGTGACCCGGTGCAGCGGCGCCAGCACCCGCCCCGCCACCACCCAGCCGAGCCCGACGGCCAGACCGCCCACCACGACCAGCGCGATCGCGCCCTGGGTGAGCAACGAGGTGATGGCGGCGCTGCGCAGCTCCAGCTCCTGCTGGCGCAGCCACTCGATCGCGGCCGGGCCCTCCAGTAGGACACCGTCCTTCATGAAGAACAGGTTCTTGACCTTGCCGGGCTCCGAGGCGTACCGGCTCTCGAACGTCTGCGTCAGCTGTTGGTTGAACAGCAAATAGGTGACGCCGAGCAAGGTCAGCCCGGCGAGAAAGAAGACGGCGCCGTACACGAGCGTGAGTCGCAGTCGCAACGTGGGCTGCAGGCGCGGGATTCTCATGCGATCCGGTACCCCACCCCCGGCACGGTCTCCACGACCGGCGGGTCGGCGAGCTTGCGGCGCAGCTTGAGAATGGTGAGCCGGACGGCCCCCGTGAACGGGTCGGCGTGCTCGTCCCACGCCTTCTCCAGCAGCTGCTCGGCCGAGACCACGTTGCCGTTGGCCCGCATCAGCTCGGCCAGCACCGCGAACTCCTTCTTCGACAGCGGCACGAACCGCCCGTTCCTGAACACCTCCCTGCGCGCCGGGTCCAGCGTGATCCCGGCCCGGCGCAGCACCGGCGGCACGGCCGGCCGCGAGCGCCGCCCCAGGGCCAGGACGCGGGCGGCCAGCTCGGGGAACGCGAACGGCTTCGACAGGTAGTCGTCGGCCCCGATGGACAGCCCCGTCACCCGGTCGTCGAGCTGCGCGGCCGCCGTCAGCATCAGCACCCGCGCGTCGGACTCCGAGGCGACCAGTTCCCTGCACACCTCGTCGCCGTGGACCCGCGGCAGATCGCGGTCCAGCACGACCACGTCGTAGTCGTTGACCGCGATCCGTTCCAGCGCCGCCTCGCCGTCATGGGCCAGATCGACCGCGTGGGTCTCCTCGCGCAGCCACTCGGCAATCGCGTCGGCGAGCATCCGCTCGTCCTCTACCACCAGAACCCGCATGGCGTAGCTCAGGCCCCTCTCTCTGCTTTCAGAGCCGAGTGTGACCTACGGGGCGTTTGCTCCAAATAAGTCAGCCGCGGAAACGCGGAGGAAACGGCGGGCCGTATTGCATCTCCCCTCGACGACGTTGATTCGACGGAGGAGATCATCCATGCGAGCACGAGCTCTCATAACCCTGGCCGCCGCCACCATGCTGCTGGCGGGCTGCGGAGGCGCCGCCGCCGGCGGCTCCGACGTGGCCTCGGTCACCGGCACCGGCAATCAGGCCGGGGCCAGCGCCAAGCCGAGCGAGGACCCGCACGAGAGGGCGCTCAAGTACGCCCAGTGCATGCGCGAGAACGGCATCGACATGCCGGACCCCGAGCCGGGCAAGGGCGTCATGCTGCGGCTCGACAAGAACACCCCCAGGGAGACGATGCAGAAGGCCCAGGAGGCCTGCAAGCAGTACGCCCCGAGCGGTCAGACGGCGGGCGGGGGCGACCCCAAGCGGGCCGAGGCCCTGCGCAAGGTCGCGCAGTGCATGCGGGACAACGGCGTCGAGAAGTACCCGGACCCCGAGGGCGGCATGATGCGCATCACCGGCGACGTCGGCCAGGACCCCGACTTCAAGTCCGCCCAGGAGAAGTGCCAGGAGCAGATGGCTGAGGCCGGTATGGGAGGAATGTGATGGGAATGGCCACCCTTGACGGGAAGGCGGAGCCCGATGCGACGCCCTCCCGCCCGCGCCGCCGTCGCGGGCGGGGCAAGGTGGTCGCCGGACTGCTCATCGTGCTGGCCGCAGCGGGCGGCGGGTTCGTGGCGATCAACAGCGGGGGCCTGCTGGAGGGCGCCTCGGGCCCGACCCAGTCGGCCAAGGCCCTGCCCCCGGCCACCGCCACGGTGGCCAGGCAGACGCTGAACGACACCATGGACGCCGATGGCGAGCTCGGCTACGGACCGGTCACCACGGCGGTGACCAGGAAGCCTGGCACGATCACCTGGCTGCCCGAGAGCGGTCAGCAGATCACCCGCGGCAAGTCGATGTACCGGCTGGACAACGACCCCGTCACGCTCATGTACGGCGACACGCCCGCCTACCGCGACCTCAAGATCGGCGCGGAGGGCAACGACGTGGAGAACCTGGAGCGCAACCTCAGCAAGCTGGGCTACGACGGCTTCACGGTCGACGACGAGTACACCTACGACACCGCCGAGGCCGTCATGGACTGGCAGGAAGACCGTGGCCTGGACGAGACCGGCGTGGTCGAGCTGGGCCGCGTCGTCTTCGCGCCGGGCAAGGTACGCGTGGAGAGCATCGAGTCCGAGGAGGGCCAGCCGGCCCAGCCCGGCCAGAAGGTCCTGACGTACACGGGCACGTCCAAGGTCGTCACCGTCGAGCTGGAGGCAGAGGACCAGCGGATGGCCAAGAAGGGGGCCAAGGTCGAGGTCACGCTGCCCGACGGCAAGGACGTGAACGGCAAGGTCACCGAGGTCGCCACGGTCATCGTGCCGGGCGAGAGCCAGAACGCCGACCCCGAGACCCGGGTCGAGGCGCTGGTCTCGATCGGCAATGCCAAGGCCGCCAAGGGGCTCGACAAGGCGTCGGTGGACGTGACGTTCACCGCCTCCCAGCGCAAGAACGTGCTGACCGTGCCGGTCGCGGCGCTCGTGGCGCTGCGGGAGGGCGGCTTCGGCCTGGAGGTGATCGAGGGCGGCACGTCGAGGTACATCGCCGTCGAGACGGGGCTGTTCGCCGGCGGTCGCGTCGAGGTCGAGGGCGACGGGCTCACCGAGGGCATGACCGTGGGGATGCCGAAGTGACGTACCCCATGATCTCCCTGACGGATGTGTCCAAGTCCTACCCCGGCGGGGTGACGGCGCTGAACTCGGTGTCGCTGCGCATCGAGCACGGCGAGCTCGTCGCCATCGCCGGCCCGTCGGGGTCGGGGAAGTCGACCATGCTCAACGTCGTCGGCACCCTCGACCGGCCGTCCTCGGGAACCATCCACATCGACGGCTACGACGTGTCGAAACTGTCCGACGGCCAGCTCTCGGCGCTGCGCGCCACCACGATCGGTTTCATCTTCCAGCACTTCCACCTCGCCGCGAAGGTCCCCGCGCTGGACAACGTGGCCGACGGCCTCATCTACACCGGCATGAGCAGGTCCGAGCGGCGCCGCCGGGCGGCCGCCGCGCTCGAACGGGTCGGTCTCGGGCACCGGATGGACCACGAGCCGCACGAGCTGTCCGGTGGAGAGCGGCAGCGCGTGGCCATCGCCAGGGCCGTGGCGGGCGAGCCGCCGCTGGTGCTGGCCGACGAGCCGACCGGGGCTCTGGACTCGGTGTCCGGCACCGGGGTGATGGAGTTGCTGCACGAGTTGAACGCCTCCGGCACCACCATCGTGATCATCACGCACGATCGGGAGATCGCCGCCAGCCTGCCCCGGCAGGTGCGGATGCGGGACGGCGAGATCATCTCGGACAGCGCGATGCCGGACATGGTGCCGGACTCGGGCACATCGGAAACGGTGCCGGACTCGGGCACATCGGATATGGCCGAATCAGGGGTGGCGTGATGGCCGTCGTCGAAGTGAAACGGCCCAAACTGGCCCCGGCCGGCATGCGGCTGGGCGACGTCATGCGGGTCGGCGCGGTGGGCCTGCGAACGCGCCCCCTGCGGGCGTTCCTGTCCGCGCTCGGCATCGCCATCGGCATCGCGGCCATGGTGGGCGTGGTCGGGCTCTCGTCCTCCTCGGGCGCCGAGCTCGACCGCACGCTCTCCGCCCTCGGCACCAACCTGCTCACCGTCGCCTCGGGCACCACGCTCACGGGCGAGGCGGCGCAGATGCCGAAGGACGCCGAGGCGATGATCGAGCGCATCGGGCCCGTGGAGGCCGCCTCCGCGGTGGCGAAGATCTCCGCGGCCAAGGTCTACCGGTCCGAGCAGATTCCCGAGGCCCAGACCGGTGGCATCGCCACGTACGCCGCCCGCCTCGACCTGCCCGCCACCGTCGGCGCGACGCTGCGCAGCGGGACCTGGCTCAACCAGGCCACCGAACGCTATCCGGCGGCCGTGCTCGGCTCGGCCGCCGCCCAGCGGCTCGGCATCGGCGCGGTCAGCCAGGACACGCAGGTCGTCGTCGGCGGCCAGCGCTTCTCCGTCGTCGGCGTGCTGAACCCGGTCGCGCTCGCCACGGACCTGGACAGCGGCGTCATGGTGGGCTGGCCGGTGGCCGAGGAACGGCTGGACTTCGACGGGCACCCGACCACGCTCTACACCCGCTCGGAGGAGGCCCAACTGGAGGCGGTGCGCCAGGTCCTGGCCGGCACCGCCAACCCGGAGGCGCCGAACGAGGTGGACGTCTCCCGCCCGTCCGACGCGCTGGCCGCCAAGCAGGCGACCAGCCAGGCGTTCGCCAACCTCCTGCTGGGCGTGGGCGCGGTGGCCCTGCTCGTGGGCGGTGTCGGTGTGGCCAACACCATGGTCATCTCGGTGCTGGAACGCCGCTCGGAGATCGGGCTGCGCCGCTCGCTCGGGGCGACCCGCGGTCAGATCCGCACTCAGTTCCTGGCCGAGTCGCTGCTACTGTCGGCGATGGGCGGAGCGGGTGGTGTGCTCCTGGGCACCGCTGTCACCATGGGGTACGCGCTCTACAGCGGCTGGCCCTCCGTGGTCCCGGCCTGGGCCACGGGCGGCGGGCTCGCCGCGACGCTGGCCATCGGCGCCATGGCCGGCCTCTACCCCGCCATCCGCGCCTCCCGCCTGTCCCCGACGGAGGCACTCTCCACGCCGTGACCCCCGCCCGCCCGGGTACGCTCGGCCCTCGCCCGCCTGCCGGGCGCGGGCCGTCGCCGTACGCCGGTCCGGCCGCGCGGGCCGTCGCCCACGCCGGCTGCCCGGGCGCGGGCCGGCGTCCTATTCCGGCTGGAGGAGCTGGGCGGCCAGGGTCCCGTGGATCCACTCCTCCCACTGCTCGGGCCTCCAGCCGCGCTCCTCGACGAACTGCAGGTAGACCTCGGGACTGAGCAGCGTGTAGAGCACGTCGGCCGCGAACTCGGCCGAGACACCGGCCCGCGCTCCCGGCTTGGCCATGAGCGCGTCGGCCGCCGCCCGCTGCACCGTGTAGCGGGGATCGATGTCGTACGGCCAGAGTGCCCCCACCTCGGGATCCATCGCCGCGGCCGTGCTCAGCACCTTCATGATCGGCGCCACTCGTTCGAGCACGCCCCGCGCGCCGCGCACATGCGCCCGCAGGTGCTCTTCGGCACGCTCGGCGGCCATCGCCGCGTGGAACCACGGCCGGTCCATGGTCGCCACCGGCTCGTCGTCCCCGGCGATCGTGACGTCCACCAGCTCTTTCAGCAACGAGCGTTTGTTGCCGAAGACGAAATAGATCGTCTGCACGGCCACACCCGCTTTGTTCGCGATGTCCTGCAGGTTCGTGGTGCCGTACCCGTCGCGCACGAACAACTCCCCGGCCGCCTGCAGGATCCGCCTGCGCGTCTCCCTGGCCTTCTGCGTGCGTTTGCCGACCCTCTTGACATCCTCCATGGCTAGACCCCGCCGCCACCGAAAAGGTGCTCGCCGCACGGGCGGCCCTCATCGCCGTGCTCCGCGCCAAGATCTCCGGACCCTCGGAGGCCAAGCTGATCCGGATCGACGAACGGACCTGGGTCGACATCTGGCGCTGGGAATCCCCGGCCGACCTGGAGGCCGCGGCCGAGCTCGCGCCCACGTTGCCGGAGGCGCGGGCCGCGTTCGCCGTGGCCAATGACTCGACGGCCGAATCGGGCGAGCTGGTCGACGAACGCTAGGTTCGCCGGGCCTGGCCCGGTGTCACCTGGCGCCGCCCCTGAGCTTGGCGATCAGTCCCAGGTCGTCCACGCAGTGTCCGAGGCCGAGCGCCACGGACTCCAGGGGCCGCTCCGCCCGGCGCACCGGCATGCACAAGGCGGTACGCATCCGCCGGCACAGCCCGCGCAGCAGCGCGCCACCCCCCACCAGCACCGCACCCCGTTCCCCGAGGTCGGCCACCAGTTCCGCCGGGCAGTCCTCCACGATCCCGACCGCCGCCCGCTCGATGGTCTCGACCGGCTGCCTGGTCGCCTCATAGATCAGTTGCACCGGCAGCGCCGCCGTGCGCTCCCTGCCGGTCTCCGCGTCCCTGCCGTGGACCAGCACCTGCCGGTCCAGAGGCTTCCACTCGGAGCCCGCGCGCCGCTTGGCCGCCTCCGCCTCGCCCTCGTCGATCAGCAGTCCGTGCTCGCGCTCGACCAGGCGGGCGATCGACCTGCTCATGGCATGGCCGCCGCCCGGCACCGTGCCAGAGGCGACCACGGCCCCGTAAGACAGCACCGCGATCCTGGCCGCGTCGCGCCCGATGTCGATGACCATCCACCCGGCGCAGTCCTTGACCGGCACGCCCGCGCCGAGCGCGGCCGCCAGCGCGTGCGGGATCAGCAGGATGTCCCGCGCCTCCGCCTCGAACGCCACGTCCCGCAGCGCCGCCCGGTCGATCCGCGTGCACCCGTCGGGCAGCGCCAGGACCACCCGCGGCCGGGCGAATGGATGCCCGTGCACTTTGCGGACGAAATACCGGATCAGACGCCGGGTGAGCTCACCGTCGGCCGGCAGCCCGTCGCTGATCGGCCAGCACGTCTCGCCGGGCACGTCGACGGCCGCCGCGCCGTACCCGAGGACCTTGCCCGTCTCGGCGTGGCGTGCGACGGCCGAGGGCTCGTCCAGCACGATGCCCTTGCCCTTGACGTAGATCCGGGTGCACGCGGCCCCGAGATCCATCGCCAGGTCATGGCCGAGGACGCTCATCGCCGCTCCGGGGGGTTGGCTATCATGTCGCTTCTGCTTCCCCGGTGCGTACCAACGCAATACCAGGAACGGTTCGTCTTTGCCCAAGGCACGGCCTCAGCCCCGGTTTCGCGCCATAACCGCCGCCGTGCGAAGCTGTGATTGTCCCCAACACCATGGAGGTCCTCATGGCGGATACACCGGAGCCGGAAAACAGCGAAACTCCCGAGGACGAGATGAAGCGCAAGTTCCGCGAGGCGCTGGAGCGCAAGCGCAACCAGCACGCGGGCTCGGGCGAGGGTGGCAGGGGCGGTGACCCATCGAAGATCCACGGGGCGCACGGTCCGGCTGCGAGTAAAAGATCGTTCAGGCGCAAGAGCGGCGGCTGAGGCTGGGATTGCGAGGGGGTACGGCATGCCGTACCCCCTCTTTCTATGCCCGCGAACGCCGATCTCTGCCCGATTCGTCCCTTTACAGCCCTAGGTAGATCTTTCTGCAGATTCATGATGATTTGTTTGCGTGTGTCCGGAATACGTGGTTAAAGTGTGGGCCATTACCTAGCCGAATCCCGATAGATCGGGAACCGGGGACCCATCCCCTGGGGTGAATCCGGCCACGTGCCGGTAGGGCATCTCCACCGCCCGAACCCGTCAGCTAACCCGGTAGGCGTGATGGAGAGGACACAGCACTTGATGTACGTACCCCCAGACAGCGTCGTGCCGGCCTCCGGTTGATCGGCCCTTTTCCCAGGCTCTTTTCGCGCTCCGCGTAGTAACCCCCGTTCGGCGTTCTGCCTTGCTACGCCCTTTTTTGGGGAGCGCGTGTCCCTGACCCCTCGCAAAGGACCTCACTGCCCCATGTCTGCACGTTTTGGCCTGCGTTCCTGCGCCCTGTTCGCCACCTCCGCCACCACCGTTGTGGCCATCGCCTGCACGGCGGCCCACGCCGATTCCGACACCGAAGAGAAGATCCTGCTCAAGGGCTCTACCACGGCGTCCTATTACTGGGACGACGGATCCGGCCGCAACGGTGACACGGGCATGCCCGCCAGCGGCAAGCCCATGCAGAAAGGCCTGGCCGCCAGTCCGAGCTGGCCGCTGCTGACCGAGGGATATGTGGTCTACAAGGGCAAGAAGCTCCCCTTCTTCGTCGGTGACCGCGGCCCGGGCGTGCCTTCCAACCGTGGCATCATGCTCGACTTGGACGCCAAGACCTTCGCGGAGCTGACCGGCGGCAGGTTCAACCCCAATACGCTCAGCGTGGACGGCGTCGGCGGCCAGGGTCACATCAAGATCGACTACGTCATCACCAAGTGGGGAGACGGCGTCGGCAAGAAGAACTACCCGGTCCCCTTCTCCACCGGCGCCTGGGGCAGGAAGGACACCAACCCGGCCAAGCCTCCGAAGGTCGTGACAGAGGAGGAGCCTGCCGAGGTCAAGACCCCCGAGACCAAGTCCGCCGAGGTCGAGCCCGCTGAGGAACCCGCCGGCGGCAAGGCGGTCGCGGCTCCGGTTGGGCACCCCGTCACGCCCAAGACCGAGGCGGAGGAGTCGAGCACCGTGAGCGGCGTCCTCCTCACGGGCGCCCTGGCCATGGCCGGGGGCGGCGTGGTGCTCGGCCACAAGCGCCTGCGCAGGCTTATCAAGCGCTGACTTTACGACACGGAGACCAGAATGTCATTCTGGTCTCCGTGACCATGCGCGCAGCCGTCAACGGCATCGACATCGCCTACGAGACCTTCGGCTCACCGGCAGGACGACCCCTGCTCCTCATCATGGGGCTCGGCGCCCAGCTCATCCACTGGGACGAGGGGCTCTGCAGGCTCCTGGCGGAGCAGGGACACCACGTCGTACGGTTCGACAACCGCGACGCGGGCCTGTCCACGCACTTCCACGACCAGGGTGTCCCCCCGGCGGGGACGCCTGCGCCGTACCTGCTCGATGACCTGGCCGACGACGCCGCCGGCCTCATGGAGGCACTCGGCTGGCCCGCCGCCCATGTGGTCGGCGCGTCGATGGGCGGGATGATCGCCCAGGCCCTGGCCATCCGGCATCCCGGACGGGTGCTGACCCTGACCTCGATCATGTCGACGCCGGGCCCCGAGGTCGCCCCGCCGACCGCGGCGGCGGCCGAGGTGCTGATGGCCACGCCGCCGGCCGACCGCGACGGCGTGCTGGAGCAGGCGCTGCGCACCTGGTCCGTCATCGGCTCGCCCGGCTACGACCTGGACCGCGAGCGGATCACCGCGATGGCAGGGATGGCCTACGACCGCTGCTTCGATCCTGCAGGCACGGCCAGGCAGTTGGCCGCCATCATGGCCTCGGGCGGCCGGACGGAGCTGCTCGCCCAGGTGAAGGTGCCCACGCTGGTCCTGCACGGCGAGGAGGACCAGCTCATCCCCGTGGCGGGCGGCCAGGCCACGGCGGCGGCCATCCCCGGCGCCAGGCTGGTGACCTATCCCGGTATGGGCCACGACCTGCCACGCCCCCTCTGGCCCGACATCGTCACCGAGATCACCAAGCTCACCAGCGCCTGAACGCCCGGCGGCGGCCCGCACCGGCCTGCGGGCCGCTCAGGCCGACTTCTCGCGGCGCTGGAGTATCTCGACGATGTTCCGCTCGGCCCACTCGGCCACCGCTGCGATCGGTTCGTGTAGCGAGCGCCCGAGCTCCGTCAGCGTGTACTCGACCCGCGGCGGCACCTCGGCGAACACCTCCCGCGTGACCAGCCCGTCCTGCTCCATGGCCCGCAACGTCTGCGTCAGCACCTTGGGTGTGACCCCGCCGATCCGTGCCCGCAGCTGGGTGAACCGCATCGGCCCGCCGATGAGGCTGAGCACGACCAGCACCGACCATTTGTCGCCGATCCGATCCAGAACCACCCGAGTCGGGCAATTCATATCGAAGACATCGCCGGTATCCATAAGGTACTTATAGCACGATGAAGTAACCAGTATCCAATGGATACTCTTGCTGCCATGAAGATCCTTCTCTTTGGCGCGACCGGCATGATCGGCCAGCGCATCGCCGCAGAGCTCACCAACCGCGGGCACGAGGTCACCGGCGTCAGCCGCTCGGGTCCCGTCAAGGGCGACGTTCACGACTCCGCCACCCTGGCCAAGGGCTATGACGCCGTCGTCTCGGCCATCAGCCCGCCGCGCGACGGCACCGAGCCGGAACTGCCCTTCGTCGCCGCCTATCGCGCGCTGATCGACGGCGTGCGCGTGGCCGGCGTGCGCCGCCTGATCGCCGTCGGCGGCGCCGGCAGCCTCCAGGTCGCCCCCGGGGTCGACCTGGTCGACACGCCCGAGTTCCCGGAGATCTACAAGAAAGAGGCACTGGCCGCGCGTGCCGTGCTGCGCCTCTTCCGCGAGGTGGAGGACCTGGACTGGACGTACATCTCGCCGGCCGCCGAGATCGCGCCCGGCGAGCGCACCGGGGTCTACCGCATCGGCGGCGACCAGCTGCTGGCGGACGAGGAGGGCCGCAGCTTCATCAGCGCCGAGGACTACGCGGTCGCCGTCGCGGACGAGCTGGAGAACGGCGCACATCCGCGCCGGCGCATCACGGTGGCCTACTGAACGGAGGCGTAGTGAGCGGAGGCTTACTGAACGGTGGCCTACTGAGCGGCGTCCTCCGGCAGCAGCGCCTTCTCGTCGGGCTTGTGGACGAGCACGTTGTCCACATACGACTTCACGGCCGCCTCCAGCCCGACGTCGGCGCCCGCCTGCTCCGACAGATACCAGCGGTGGTCCAGAATCTCGTGGAACAGCTGCGCGGGCTCCAGCTTCCCGCGCAGCCCCGCGGGAATGGCCTCGACCGTCGGCTGGAACACCTCCGCCAGCCACTTGTGCGCCACGATGGCCTCGTCCTCGTGCCGGAGCCCCTTGGCCACCCGGAACCCGTCGAGGTCGTTGAGCAGCCGCCGCGCCTGGTTCTCCTCCACGTCGAGCCCGGTCAGCCGGAGCAACCGCCGCTGGTGGTGTCCGGCGTCGACGACCTTGGGCCGCACGATGAGCCGCCCGGTGCCGACCTTGCGCCGCACCATCATCTCGGCCACGTCGAAGCCCAGCAGGTTGAGCCGCCTGATCCGCTGCTCCACGCGGTGCCAGTCCACCTCCTCGATGATCTCGCTCTCGTTGATCTCGTCCCACAGGCGGTGGTAGCGGGTGACGACGTCCTCGGCGGTCTCCATGGGGTCGATGGACGGGTGCAGCAGCCCGCCCGCCTCCAGGTCGAGCATCTCGCCGAAGATGTTGGTGTGCGCCGAGTCGATGTCGGCCAGCCGCTGGCCGTTGCTGATCATCGGGTGCATCTCGCCGGTCTCGGCGTCCACCAGGTACGCCGCGAACGCCCCCGCGTCTCTGCGGAACAACGTGTTGGACAGCGAGCAGTCGCCCCAGTAGAAGCCGTTCAGGTGCAGCCGCACCAGGAGCACGGCCAGGGCGTCGAGCAGCCGGGTGAGCGTGTCGGGGCGTAGCGTGCCCGACATGACGGCGCGGTAGGGCAGCGAGAACTGCAGGTGCCTGGTGATCAGCGCCGCGTCCAGGTCGTGCTCGCGGCCGGTGACGTACGCGACCGGCTCCACGGCCGGTGCGTCGAGCCGGGCCAGGTCCCACAACAACTGGTATTCGCGCTTGGCGTAGCGCTCACTGATCTCCTTGATCGCGTACACCTTGCCCGAGAGCCGGGCGAAGCGCACCACGTGCCGCGAGATGCCGCGCGGGAGATCGACGAGATGGTGCTGTGGCCAGTCAGCGAGTGGAACGTCCCAGGGGAGGCGAATGAGGTCGGGGTCACCGAGCGCGCCAGTCATCTGCAGGGGCATTTGCTCAGGATAAGGTGCACCGGTGGACGAGTTTCTCAAGTGGTACTTTTCCGACCGTCCCGTCGTCGCCAGCTTCCTGGGAGCCGACGGCTACGATCACACCCTCGGCGATTTCACCGCCTCCGCATGGACCGCCCGCGAGAAGGAAGAGGTCCGCTGGCTCGAGCGCCTGTCGGCGACCGAGGCCGCCTCGCCCGACGACGCGATCGACAGAGATCTTGTCCTCTCGCAGCTGAGAGGCTCCATCGCGCTGGCGTCCTGGCCCGAGTGGCGCCGCGACCCCGCCGCCTACCTCTCGTCGATCTTCGGCTCCATGTACACGCCATTCCAGCGGCGCCTCAAGCCCGAGCCCGAGCTGGTGTCGTCCGCGATCTCCCGGTTAGCGGAGGTTCCCGGCGTGCTGGCGGCCTGCCGGGCGAACCTCGACCCTGATCTGGCGGCGCCGCTGCTGATCCAGCGGGGTCTCGGCCAGGCCCGCACCGGTCGCAACTTCCTCACCAAGACGATCCCCGGCATGGTCGAGGACGCCGAGCTGCGGGCCAAGCTGGCGGCCGCGGCCGAGCCGGCCGCCGAGGCGTTCGACCGGCTTGTCGCGTTCCTCGAGTCCTTCCAGTGCGGCGGTACCTGGCGGATGGGGGAGCGGCTCTACTCCACGCTGCTGCGCGAGCGCGAGCTCCTCGGGTACGGCGCCGCGGAGCTGCACGAGAAGGGCAAGAGCGCGTGGGCCGAGCTGGACGCCAGGATGCGGGAGGTGGCGGTCCGGGTCAACGGGAGCGAGGACTGGCGGGCCGCGATGGAGACCCTCATGGACGACCACCCGCCGACCTTGGCGGACATGCGGGCCGAGTACGAGGCGGAGACCCGGCGGGCACGGGAGTTCGTCAGGGAGCGGGACCTGGTCACATTCGCCGACGGCGAGGAGTGCCACGTGCTGCCGTCCGCCGAGTACACCCGGCCGATCCTGGCCGTCGCCCACTACCTCGCGCCGCCGCCGCTGGCCAGTTCGCGGACCGGCGTGTTCTTCGTGCCGTACACGCCTGACGACTTCACCCCCGAGCAGGTGCGCCAGCGCCTGCGCACCAACTCGCGGGCCCAGATGCCGTCGATCGCCGTCCACGAGGCGTACCCGGGACACCACTGGCACCTGTCGTACATGGCGGGCAACCCGCGCACGGTCAGGAAGGTCTTCCGCACGGCGTACTTCACCGAGGGCTGGGCCCTCTACGTCGAGAAGCTCCTGCACGAGCAGGGCTACTTCGACACCCCGGCCACCGAGCTGGCGCACCTGGACTGCCGGATCTTCCGCGCCGCCAGGATCGTCGTGGACACGGCGCTGCACTGTGAGGACATGTCGATCGAAGAGGCCGAGACGTTCATGGCCACGAAGGCGTCGCTCTCGCCCGGCACCGCCCAGGGCGAGGTGAACCGCTACTGCGCGTGGCCCACGCAGGCGCCCTCCTACCTCACTGGCGCCATCGAGATCGACCGCATCCGCGCGTCGTTCCAGGGCACGCTGAAGGAGTTCCACGACAAGATCGCCGGATCCGGCGGCCTGCCGCTGGGCCTGGCCGAGCAGGCGGCCCTGGCCTAGCGCCGGGGGAAGTGCGGGGGGTTGAGCGCGCGTTCGACCACCGCTGCCAGCTGCTCCTCCGTCAGGATGGTGGGCTTGCCCACGCCGAGGCCGCGGACGTAGACCTCGCAGAGCCACTCGAGCAGCCGGGTGGCCTCGAACGCCTGCTCCAGCGTCGCCCCGATGGTCACCCCGCCGTGGTTGGCCATCAGGGCGGCCTGCTTGCCCTCCATCGCCGCCCGCACGTTGGCGGCCAGCTCCGGCGTGCCGTACGTGGCGTACTCGGCGACCTTGACCACGCCGCCCAGCAGCAGCGCGTTGTAGTGCACCGGCGGCAGCTCGGTCATGGTGGTCGCCACGACGGTCCCGAAGACCGAGTGCGTGTGCACGACGGCCTGCGCGTCGGTGGTCTCATAGACGGCCAGATGCATGGGCGTCTCACTCGACGGCTGCAGCTCGCCCTCCACCAGATAACCCTCGACGTCCACGATGGGGCACATCTCCGGGGCGAGCCGGTCCAGCGCTGCCCCTGACGGGGTCACCGCGACCAGGTCGCCCTGGCGGACGCTCAGGTTGCCCGAGGTGCCGATGACCAGGCCGAGCTCGACGGCGCGCCGGCCGTACTCGCACAGCTGCTCGCGGAGGCTCATACGCTGGCAATGTAGTCGGTCGTCCGAAATACAGCAATCAAAGGCGGATCACAGGCGGTCGAGTGCCTGCAGCATGAGCCGCTCGAGGTCGATGCGGGTCAGCCGGCCCGGGTAGAGCAGCAGGTGCAGGCTGAGGCCGTCGACCAGGGCGAGCAGGTGCTCGGTCAGGTCGTCGAGGTTGTCGTCCGCTCGCAGCTCGCCTGCCGCGCGGGCCTGGCCCAGCAGCTCGCGTACGGCGGCCCGCAGCTCGGCCGCCTCCGCCCGCTGCACCTCGGCCAGCCGCTCCGAGGCCAGGCTCCGGCTCCAGAAGCTGACCTCCAGCCGGGACTCCTGGGTACGGTCGGCGTCCAGCGGCAGGTTGTCCAGCAGCAGCTCACGCAGGGCCGCCAGCCCCGTCACGCCCGCCACCTTGCGCGTCAGCCGCGCCCTTATACGCTCGTGCGACTCGCGCAGCGCCGACAGCAGGATCTCGTCCTTGTCGGCGAAGTAGTGGGCGAGCACCCCGTTGGAGTAGCCGGCCTCCTTGGCGATGGCCCTGGTGGTGGCGGCGTCGATGCCGTCCCTGACGATCACCCGGCGCGCCGCCGACAACAGCTCGCGCCTGCGCTCGTCATGATCGACGATCTTCGGCATCGGTCGCCTCCATTGACTTTTTATTCGGACGTCTGTCTATTTAGACTATGACCGTCGCCACCGTCGGCGTCCACATCGCCGACATCCTTGCCAGGCCCATCGATCACATTCCCGAGGGCCAGGACACCGTGCTGGTCGACCAGATCCGCCTCACCGCCGCGGGCACCGCCGCCGGCACGGCGGTCGATCTGGTCAAGCTGGGCAACGACGTGGTCACGATGGGCGCCATCGGCGACGACGAGCTCGGCGACTTCCTGCTGATGGTGCTGGCCAAACGGGGGGTGGACACCTCGTGCCTGGCCCGCAGGGAAGGCGAGCAGACGGCCGCCTCGATCCTGCCCATCAGGCCCGACGGCGGACGGCCCAGCTTCCACGTGCCCGGCGCGAACCTCTCCGTGACGTATGCCGACCTGGACGTCAGCGTGCTGCGTGGCGCGCGGGCGATCCACCTGGGCGGCATGGACGTCACGTTCGGCCTGGGAGACCCGGCCTTCTTCGCACTCCTGGACGAGGTACGGGCCGCCGGGACCATCGTCACCATGGACGTCCTGTCGGAGATGGCCGACTTACTGGGCATGGCCCGCGCCTTCCTCCCGCACGTGGACTACGTCCTGCCGAACGAGTCCCAGGCCCTCCTCATGACCGGGGCCACGGACCTCGAGACCGCGGCCGCGACGCTGCTGGCCGACGGACCGCGCGGCGTCCTCATCACCCTCGGCGAGGAAGGCAGCCTCGTGGTCACCTCCGCGGGATCCGAACGGGTGCCCGCCCTCAAGACGGACGTGGTGGACACGACCGGCTGCGGCGACGCGTACTGTGCGGGTTTCCTCACCGGCCTCCTCCACGACCAGGACGTCCTGACGGCCGCACGATGGGGCACGGCCGCCGCCGCCCGCGTCGCCACCGGCCTCGGCTCGGACGCCGGCCTCACCGACCTCGACTCGACTCTAGGGATGCTCACGTGAACGACGCCGAACTCCGCCGGCGCGCCGCGAAGGTCGTGCCCGGCGGCATGTACGGGCACCTCAACGCCGCCCTCTTCGCCCCCGGCTTCCCGCAGTTCTTCGAGCGCGGCGAAGGATGCCGCCAGTGGGACGTGAACGGCCGCGAGTACATCGACTTCATGTGCAGCTGGGGACCCATCGTGCTCGGGCACCGGCATCCGCGCGTGGAGGAGGCGGCCGCCCGCCAGGCCGCGCTCGGCGACTGCCTCAACGGCCCCGGTCCGATCATGGTGGAGCTGGCCGAGCTGCTCGTGGACACCGTCCCCAGTGCCGACTGGGCGATGTTCTCCAAGAACGGCACCGACGCCACCACGCAGGCGTTGATGGTCGCCAGGGCCGCGACCGGGCGCACCAAGGTCCTGATGGCCCACGGCGCTTACCACGGCGCCGACCCCTGGTGCACGCCCTCGCTGGCGGGCACGACGCCGAACGAGCGGGCCGACCTGGTCGAGTTCACCTACAACTCGCTTGAGTCGCTGGAGGCCGCGGCGGCCACCGTGGAGGGCGACGTGGCGGCGATCATCGTGACGCCGTTCAAGCACGACGCGTTCGAGGACCAGGAGCTGGTCGAGCCGGCCTTCGCCCGCGGTGCGCGCGCCCTGGCCGACCAGCTGGGGGCGGCGCTGGTGATCGACGACGTGCGCGCCGGCTTCCGCATCGACCTGCGAGGCTCGTGGGAGCCCTATGGGGTGCGGCCCGACCTGACGGCCTGGTCCAAGGCCATGGCGAACGGCTACCCGATCGCCGCCGTCACCGGCACCGACGCGCTGCGCGGGCCCGCGCAGACCTTGTACTCGACCGGCTCGTTCTGGTTCTCGGCGGTCTCGATGGCGGCGGCCAAGGCCACCATCGAGACCCTGCGCGACACGGACGGCATCGCCGCCATGGAGCGCGCGGGCACGCTCCTGCGTGAGGGCCTGAACGAGCAGGCCAAGTCCCACGGCTTCGTGGTGAACCAGACGGGACCGGTCACGATCCCGTGGCTCAGCTTCGACGGCGACGCGGATCTGTCGGTCGCCATGTACTGGAGCGACGCCTGCCTGCGGCACGGCGTCTACCTGCACCCGTGGCACAACTGGTTCATGTCGGCCGCGCACACGGCCGACGACGTCGCCAGGGCATTGGAGGGCACCGACCAGGCCTTCGCCGAGACTCGGGCACACTTCGGCTGAGGCCGGTCCTGACGTGCCGTCGGCTCTTGCCCTCTTCGCCCAGGTAGACGATGCTGTCGTCTACCTCCAGGTCACGGCCGTGCCGCCCGCGGTCACGGCGAGGTCACGGCTCCATCTCGGACCTTGACGCAGGCCAGCGGCCGTTCGTACCTTTCGGGCAAACGTTTAGGAAACTTTCCTAATTCGGGAGCCTTCATGACCCACCCGGGCGAAATCACGCGACGCCAACTGCTCCGCCGCATCGGCATGACCGCGTTCGTGGCCGGTCCCGGCGCGGGCCTGCTGAGCGCCTGCGCCACCGCCGGCACGGGCAGCGACCCCACGGCCGCCCCGGCGACCTCGATCGCCGCCTCCGCCGACCCCAAGAACCCCTTCGGCGTCGACGCCAAGAAACCGCTCGAAGTGGTCATCTTCAGCGGCGGGTACGGCGACGCCTACGCGAAGGACCTGCACGAGGAGCTCTACAAGAAGGCGTTCGCCGGGGTGTCGATCAAGCACACCGCCACCCAGCAGATCGGCACCCAGCTCCGCCCCCGTTTCGTCGGCGGCGACGCTCCCGACGTGCTCAACAACTCAGGCCCCGAGGCGATGGACCTGGTGGCGCTGGCCGCCGAGGGCCACCTGGCGGATCTGGCTCCGCTGTTCGACGCGCCGTCGGTGGACGAGCCGGGCAAGAAGGTGCGCGACACCATCACGCCGGCCGTGCTCGACAACGCCAAGATCGACGGCAAGGACCTGGTGCTGAACTACACCGTGTCCCACCGCGCGCTCTGGTACAACGCCAAGCTGTTCGAGTCGAGGGGATGGGCGGTCCCGAAGACGTGGGCCGAGTTCACGGCGCTGGGGGAGACCGCGAAGAAGGACGGCATCCTGCTGTTCGCCTACCCCGGCCAGAAGGGCCCGTACTACCAGCTGTGGAACGTGCTCTACACCGCCGCCAAGATCGGCGGCAACAAGGTGATCATCGACCTGGACAACTTGGTGGACAACGCCTGGAACGCCGAGCCGGTGAAGCAGGCGGTCACGGCGTGGGCCGACGTCCAGGCGAAATATGGCGACAAGGCATACTTCGGTCTCGACCATACGCAGACCCAGATCAAGCACCTGCAGAACGAGGTGTTGTTCTACCCGGTCGGGTCCTGGATCGAGAACGAGATGACCAAGGACATCCCGCTGGACTTCCAATACGCCATCGCCCCCATTCCCGACGTCACCGCCGCCGACAAGATGCCGTACGGCGCCATCCAGGTCGGCGTCGGCGAGAACTTCGTCGTCGCCGCCAAGGGCAAGAACCCGCGGGGAGGCCTCGAATACCTGCGCATCATGCTCTCCAAGGAAGGCGCGAAGGGCTTCACTGAGAAGACCAAGAACCTCACCGTGGTGAACGGCGCCGCCGAGGGCGTGGACCTGCCCGCCGGCCTGAAGAGCGCGGCCAAGGCCCAGGACGCGGCCGGTGAGAACATCATCACCGACGCCCGTTTCGAAGGCTGGTACAAAGAGCTCTTCGACTACGGGACCGAGCAGATCAACGTGGTCATGGCCGGGCGGATCACGCCGGAGAAGTTCTGCGCCAACATGCAGAAGAAAGCCGACGCCATCAAGAAGGACGACGCCGTCGCCAAGCAGACGCGGAGCCAATAGCACGATGGAGCGGTTGCGCAGGTACGGGTTCGTCGCCGGATTCCTCGTCGTCCCCGTCGCCCTCTATTCGGTCTTCGTCATCAGCCCCTATATCCAGGCGTTCCAGCTCTCGCTGACGAGCTGGAACGGATATTCCTCGGTCGTGCGATACGTGGGGCTGGACAACTTCGGCCGGTTGTTCGAGGACGAGGTATTCTGGCGGGCCCTGCGCAATCACGGACTTCTCCTGCTCGTCCTGCCGATCGTCACCATCGTCATCGCGCTCTTCCTGTCGTTCCTGCTGAACCTGGGCGGCGGCACGCGCGGCGCCGGCATGAAGGGCGTGTGGGGGTCGACGTTCTACCGGGTGGTCTACTTCTTCCCCCAAGTGCTCGCCGTGGCCGTGGTCGGGGTGCTGTTCCAGGCCGTCTACCGGCCGGACGAGGACGGCGTGCTCAACGGCGTGCTCGGCAGGTTCGGCGTCGAGCCCGTCGGCTGGCTCACCGAGCCGGGACTCGCCCTCTGGTCGATCATGGTGGTGATGGTCTGGCAGGCGGTCGGGTTCTACGTCGTGCTCTTCTCCGCGGGGATGGCCGCCATTCCTCGCGACTATTTCGAGGCCGCGGCGCTCGACGGCGCCGGGCGCGTGCGGCTGTTCTTCTCGATCACGCTGCCGCTGCTCCGCGACACCGTCCAGGTCGGCTGGATCTATCTCGGCATCGCCGCCTTCGACGGGTTCGCGCTGATCCTGGTGCTGGCGGGGGACAAGGGCGAGCCCGACGGGGCCACGACCATTCTCCCGGTCACCATCTACAAGACGGCCTTCGCCTTCAACAAGGTCGGGTACGCCTCCGCGATGGGCGTGGCGTTGTTCTTCCTGACCGTGACGTTCGCCGTGCTGACGTTGCGTACCACCAGGCGCGAGAGGATTGAGCTCTAGACATGGCCGCGCGTGACATCGGCCGGCCACGGCCCAGCGTGCTCAGTGGGCTGTCGCACATGGCGCTGGCTGTCTGGGCATTGCTGATCATCGCGCCGCTGGCGTGGACGTTGCTGGCGTCGTTCAAGACCAACACCGAGATCTTCGGCGACCCGCTGCAGTTGCCCGGCGCGCTGCGGCTCGACGCGTGGGGCCGGGCCTGGGGCAAAGCGCACATCGGGCAGTACATGCTCAACACGGTCATCGTCGTGTTCTTCGGTACGGCTGGGACGATGGTGTTCGGGTCGATGGCGGCGTATGTGTTGGCGCGATACCGCTTCATCGGCAACAAGCTGATTTATTACTACTTTGTGGCCGGTTTGGCATTCCCGGTCTTCCTGGCGTTGGGACCGCTCTTCTTCGTCGTCAAGCAGGTCGGCCTGCTGAACTCGCACCTCGGCCTGGTCCTGGTCTACATCGCCTATTCGCTGCCGTTCACGGTGTTCTTCTTGGCGGCATTTTTCCGGACATTGCCGGATGCTGTCGCCGAGGCGGCCCTCATCGACGGCGCCTCGCACACCCGCACGTTCTTCCAGATCATGGTCCCCATGGCCAAGCCCGGCCTGATCAGCATCACCATCTTCAACGTGCTCGGCCAGTGGAACCAGTATCTGCTGCCCCTCGTCCTCCTCGCCGGCGACCCGGACAAATGGGTCCTCACCCAGGGCATCGCCAGGATTTCCACCTTGGCCGGGTATGAGGCCGACTGGCCGGGCCTGTTCGCCGCCCTCAGCATGACGATCCTGCCGGTAATGATCGTCTACATCATTTTCCAGCGTCAGATCCAGTCTGGGCTCGGCACGGGGGCACTGAAATAAGGTGCAGTCATGGACGTCGAGAGCAAGCTCAAAGCCCTGCCGGAGTGGCGGCGCGAGGGCGAGGAGATCCGGCGCACGGTCACCGCGCCCGACTTCCCCGCCGCCATCCGCATCGTCGACGAGATCGCGGTCAAGGCCGAGGAGCTCAACCACCATCCCGACATCGACATCCGGTGGCGCACGCTGCATTTGGCGCTCACCACCCATGACCAGGGCGGCCTCACCGACCTCGACTTCACCCTGGCCGCGATGATCGACGACATCGCGGCGAGACACGGTGCTTGAAAGACTTGGCGGCGAATACCCAGGGTAGTGGGTCGATTACTCGTTAGAGTGGGTGCTTTCTCCGAGCCTGACAGCGGCTCGGCCGATGAGGAGCTCTCATGCGCGTGCCCACCGTCCTGTTCATCCCGCTCGTCGCGATCGGCGCCGCCGCCTGCGCGGGCCCGTCGGCCCCGCTGCAGAACGCCCCCGCGCGGGGCGCGTCCGCGAACAGCCAGCTCTCGCTGTCCGCCGCCGGCGACTTCACCCTGTCCGACACCGACGCCATCGTCTACGACCGCAAGCTGGCCCCCAAGGGCGCTCAGGCCAGCGTCACCGCCGAGTCCTCCGGCGGCCAGACCCGCACCTCGCTCGTCGTCGAGGGATTCCTGCCGAGCCACACCTACGGCGTCCACCTGCACGCCAAGCCATGTGGCAAGAAACCCGACGACGCGGGATCGCACTACCAGCACCGCCAGGGACAGATCGACCCGGTCAGCGAGGTCTGGCTGGGCGTCGCCACCGACGCCCAGGGCGCGGGTCGCTCGACCGCCCGCAACCCCTGGGCGCTGGACCCCAACCGGCTGCCCCACTCGCTCGTGATCCACGCCAAGCCCACCGTCACCAGCGGTCCGAAGGCCGGCCAGGCGGGGGACCGCGTCGCCTGCCTCACGCTACGCTAAGCCCGGCAGACAGGGCATAATTACACAATTACATAGCGGAGGTATGAGTGACCAACAGCCGACAATGGCAGCCACCCCGATTAAGACTCTTCGAGGACGCCCACCGCCGTGCCACCTGGCTCGAGTTACTCTACGACCTCGTCTTCGTCGTGGCGGTAGCGGAGCTGGCCGCGGTGCTCGCCGAAGATGACAACGTCGGCGCGTTCGTGGGGCTGTTCGTCCCCATCTGGTGGGCCTGGGCGGGATACGTCTTCTACGCCAACAGGTTCGACACCGACGACGTCAGCCACCGGCTGCTCGCGCTGCCCCAGATCCTGGCGGTGGCGACCATGGCCGCCAGCGTGGGCGACATCGAGCACCGCTCCGGGCTCTTCGCGATCGCCTACGCGGCGGCCCGGGTGCTGCTCATCGTGGCCTACGCCCGCGCCGGCCGCCACGTGCCCGAGGCCCGGCCGCTGACGATGCGCTACGCCGCCGGGTTCGCCGGGGCCGCGGTCATCTGGCTGGCCTCGCTCGCCGTCGAGCCGCCCACGCGTTACTGGTTCTGGGCCGTCGCCATCGTCGTCGACCTGGCCACGCCCCTGCTGGCCCGCCGCTACCAGGGCAAGCTGCCTCCGCAGACCGAGCACCTGCCCGAACGTTTCGGTCTGTTCGTGGTGATCGTGCTCGGTGAGGTCGTCGCCGCGGTCGTCGTCGGCCTCAAGGGCCACGACGTCACACCGGGCACGCTGCTGATCGCCCTGGCCGGCGTGGCCGTCGCGATGGGCTTCTGGTGGCTCTATTTCGGCCACCTCGACGAGTCCGTCGTCCTGCGCACCCGGCTGGCCGGGCAGGTGTGGGTCTACTCGCACCTGCCGTTGTCGCTGGGCCTGGTTGCCTTCGGGATCGGCATCGAGCACGCCATCGCCCACCCGTCCAGCACGAGCTGGGCCATCGGGCTGCCTGCCGCGCTGGTGTTCGCCGTGCTCGGGGTGCAGCACCTGTGCTCGCTCGACCGCCGCGCCGCCGTCATCCGCCTGGCCACCGCCGCGCTCACCCTCGCAACGTCCGCGCTGCCCACCGCGGCTGCGCTGCCGCTCATTCTCCTGTACGCGGCCGCGCAGGTGGCGTACGACCTGCTCCGACCACGACCGGAAGGCGCCGCATGACCACCAAGGACCTGTTCGACCGCCAGCTGGCCGCGATCGCGGGCCAGGACCTCGAGGCCCTCCTCGCCCAATACCACGACGATGCCACGGTGATCCGCTTTGACCGTGTCGCCAGGGGCCCCGCCGAGATCAGGGAGTTGTTCACGGCGTATCTGTCGGCGAAGCCCCAGGTCGACGAGATCGTCTCGCTGCAGGTGACCGATGACGTGATCTTCTACAACGCGGTGATGACGATCGGCGGCAACCGCGTCACCACCTACGGCACCCTCTTGATCAGGGACGGCAGGATCTGGCGCCAGACGGCCGCCGCGCTCCCAGTGACCTGATCATTCCTTCACCAGTGCGAACGCACCCCGGACCAGGGTCAGCATGTCCAGTCCCACCTGCTCGCCGAACGGAGCGTCAGAGTTGACCGCCATCGCCAGGGCCCTGCACCTGTCGATCTCATCGGTGGAGAAGAACGTCAATCCTGATTCAGAAGTACGTGCGGATCAGGTCCACCACTGTGTGGTCGTCATCGATCATCGGGATCACCTTCCACTTGTCGAACGCCGTGCAGGGATGGGAGATCCCGAAGCGGATCAGCTCACCCGGCGCGAGTGTGGCGTCCGCGCCCACCTCGACATAGGCGTGGTGGTCGTTGACCGACCTCACCCGCAGCCCGCCGGCCGGGCGGAGCGTGCCGTCGAGGGCGCGGACCTGCAGCGGCGAAGGCAGGCCCTCGTCGTAGGCCACCTCGCGCTTGCCCATGCCCACGATGGCCAGGCCGTCCTCCGGCGTCGAGAGCACCTGGGCCCACATGTGGAGGGCAGGCTCCAGCGAACCTTCTTCGGGGATGCGCCGGAACGGCGTCCAGTCCTGATAAATCCCGTCATCGTGGGAGATGTAGGCGCCGCTGCGGAGCACCACCCGCAGCCGGTGCCCCGGCAGCCACGTGCCGGCCAGCCGATCGGCGACCACGTCGAAATACTTGCTGCCACCCGCGGTGACGACGACCTCCTCTCCCAGCAGGCGCTCGACCGACAGCCGGTGCACGGCCGCCCGCACCCCAGCCAGGTAACGCCCGGCCGCCTCCGCGTCGGGCAGCCCGCCCTCGTAGGCGGCCAGCCCGGCCAGCTCCAGCCCGGGGGCCTCCACGATGGCCCGCGCCACGTCGCACAGCTCGGCGACCGTACGGCATCCCGTGCGCCCGCCTCGATGACCCAGCTCGGCGAGCACCCGGAGCGGCCGCCCGCCCGGCACGGAGGCGACGGCGGCCGCCATCGTGCGCACGCCGGTCACGGAGTCGGCGCAGCACAGGAAGTCGAAGCCCTGCTGGACCTGCTCGGCCGCCCAGCGCAGCGGGCCCGGGTCGAGGAGCTCATTGGCGAGCAGCACGCTCGGCACGCCGAACGCCCGGCAGGCCAGCGCCTGGCCCACCGTGGCCACCGTGATCGCCGTCGCTCCGGCGGCGAGCTGGGCCGCGAAGAGCGAGGGCGCCATGGTGGTCTTACCGTGCGGGGCGAACTCCAGGCCGTGCCGGGCGCAGAAGCGGGCCAGGGTGTCGATGTTGTGCACGAGGGCGGCGCGGTCGGCCACCATGACGGGCCAGGTGAACGCCCCGCCGAAGAGGTGGTGCCGCTGGGCCGCGAACTCGTCGAGCGACACCGCGGGCCCCGGCCACCACAGGCCCTTGGTCCGCCAGTCGATCCGCTCCGCGGGGAGGGACAGCTTGATCGTCACGTGGTGCTCTCCGGTAGGAGCCCGCGGGCGAGGACGTCGCGGGCGGTGGTCAGGTGCCGATGGGCCCGGCGCAGCGAGATCTCGTGATGCCCGGGAAAGAGCGCGTCCACCTCCAACTCGGCCAGGCGGGCCAGGCTGGCGGCGTACTCGGGGATCCGGCAGTCGTGCAGGTTCTGCAGCGACACCCGGCCGCCGGTGAAGACGCAGTCGCCGGAGAACAGGGCACGGTGCCCGGGCGCCTCCAGCAGGTAACAGGTGTGGCCGTCGGCGTGGCCTGGCGTCGCCACCGCGCGGAGCGTCACGCCTCCCAGGTCGATCAGCGCTCCGTCGGCGATGGGCTCGATGCCGGGACACGGCGCGAACGTGTAGTCCCGCGGATACGTGCCGCCCGCCCGCGCCCGGTCGAGGCTGATCATCTGCTCGTCGCCGCTTGCGATCCACCGGTCCGCCGGCGGACCGGCGAGCATGCGCAGGCCCGGTATCCGCCGTGCCAGCGCGGCGGCGCCGCCCGCGTGGTCGGCGTGGCCATGGGTGAGCAGCAGGTATGCGGGCACGGCACCGGCCAGGTTGCCCACGATGGCCTCCACGTCCCGCCCCGCTCCGGCGTCGACCAGCGCGCACGCCCGCTCACCCCGGACCAGGTAGACGTGGCAGTCCAGGGAATCGGTGAGATCGAATCCCGCGGCGCCGCTGCCGACAAGGTCCACGTGATCGCTCAGCCGCACGTGCGCACCCCGCCGTCCACGTGGTCGTTCAGCCGCACGCGTCCCCCCGGACCAGATCGACGATGAGGTCGGCGGCGAGGCGCACGTCGGCGAGGGCGATCGACTCGTCCACCGAGTGGGCGTCGAGGATCGAGCCAGGCCCGAAGACCACCGCCGGGATGCCCGCCCGCGCGATCTTGCTGGCGTCCGTGCAGAACGGCATGCCGTGCACCCTCGTGTCCAGGCCGCGGGCGGCGAGCACGTGGCACAGTCCGGTGACGACCGGGCTGTCCGCCGGGGTGCCGAGCGCGTAGTCCACGGTGAACGGCGGGTCGAGCTCGATCCGGCCGGGCAGCAGGCGCGCCAGCTCCTCGCGGTCTCGCTCCCACACTTCCAGCGGATCCTCGCCGGGCAACGTGCGCCGATCCATGTCGATCTCGCACCGCCCGGGGACGATGTTCGGGCCGGTGCCGCCGCGGATCCGGGTGACGCACCGGGTGGCCGCCCCGAGCAGCGGATGGTGGGGTACGTCGGGCGTGGTGGCGTCCAGGTGGGCCAGGACGCGGGTCATCAACGTCACGGCGTTGACCGCATCGTCCGGGCGAGAGGCGTGGCCGGCCTCGCCCAGCGTACGCACCGTGTAGCGGACCACCCCCTTGTGCGCGATGCCTGCCGCGAGCCCGGTCGGCTCGCCGACCACCGCCGCGGCGACCTCGGGCACGGGCAGGTCCTCAAGGAGCCCGAGCACGCCCCGGTAGCGGTGCTCCTCGTCGATCACCCCGGCGAGCACCACGGTGCACGGCGGCTCAGGACCGCCGGCCAGCTCGGCCGCGGCCAGCATGAACGCCGCCAGGGAGCCCTTGGCGTCGCAGGCGCCCCGCCCGTACAACCGCCCGTCGCGGACCTCACCCGCGTACGGGTCCACGGTCATGCCCTCGACCTCGACCGTGTCCAGGTGCGACACCAGCAGGAGGGCCCGCGGGTCGCGGCCGGGCACCACGGCCACGACGTTGGGCCGCCCAGGCAGCACCTCGCGGGTCGAGGCGGCGACGCCATGCCCGGCGAGCCAGTCGCGGACGGCCATGGCCAGCGCGGCCTCGCCCGGCCCCGTCCCGTCGCGCGGGTTGACGCTGGGGACGCGTACCAGCTCGCGCAGCAGCGCCTCGGCGGGGCTCATGCCGTGCGCCGTTCGCGGGCGTACAGGAGCAGGAGCACGATGATGAGCAGTCCCAGCGTCACCTGGCGCAGCCCTTCGCTGAGGTTCCACGCCACCAGCAGCGCGGTCAGCAGGGTCAGCAGCAACGCGCCAGCGACCGTGCCGAGCAGGTGCCCACGTCCGCCCAGGATCGACGTCCCGCCGAGGACGACGGCCGCGATCGACAGTAGCTGGTACGGGTTGCCCATGGTGAGCGAGCTGGTCCCGGTGAACCCGAGCAACACCAGCCCGGCGACCCCGGCGAGTAGCGCGCAGGCGGCGTACATCACGAGGGTGGTGACCGGCACGGGCACGCCGGACGCCCGCGAGGCGGGCTCGCTGGTGCCGAGCGCGAAGGCGTAAGCCCCGAGCCGCGACAGGTGTAGCAGCCAGACGGCGACGGCCGCGAT
Organism: Nonomuraea turcica; assembly: GCF_030718205.1. Lineage (GTDB taxonomy): Bacteria > Actinomycetota > Actinomycetes > Streptosporangiales > Streptosporangiaceae > Nonomuraea. Next base: position 120,764 of record NZ_JAUZQF010000004.1, on the reverse strand, counting down.
GCCGAGCCACAGGACGGTGGCCAGCGGGATCCCCGCCGCGCTGCCGTTGGCGAGCGCGTCGAGCAGCGGGATGCTCGCCGACTTGGGCGAGCCGTTGGTGTAGATGAGCAGCGCGCCCGAGATGACCGTGGTGCTCGCCAGCGTCATGACCATGGGCGGCAGGCGCAGCCAGACGATGCCGGCGGCGTTCACTACCCCGACCAGCGCGCTGACCGCCAGCGCGACGAGGATGGCCACCGCGGCGCCCGATCCGGCGGCCACCTGAGCGCACACGACCGCCGACAGCGCCACCACCGCGGAGACCGACAGATCGATGCCGCTCATCATCACCACGAGCGTCTGCCCGACGGCGACGATGCCGAGGAACGAGGCGGTCTGCACCAGGTAACGCACGCTGGCCAGGCTGTCGAACCCTCTCGCGAACAGGACCGCCGCCACCCACGTCAGCGCCAGCACCCCGAACGCCCACAGAGCCCGGTTGCCGCGCAGCCCGTCGAAGGAGCGCCGCGGCCCCGCATCGCTGCCCCGCACGCCCGAGCCCTGGACGGTCTGCGTCATCAGGCCACCGCCTTCCTGGTCGCCAGCGTCTTCACCGCGACCGCCACGATCAGCGCGACACCCTGCAGGATCATCTGGTAGAAGCTCGAGATCCCGGTGAACAGCAGCAGGTTGGTCAGCAGCCCGAGCAGCAGCGCGCCGAGCAGCGTGCCGCGCATCTGCCCCACCCCGCCGAAGAAGCTGATCCCGCCGAGCACTGCCACCGCGATGGAGTTCAGCGTGTACGGCACACCGATCGTCGGATCGCCCGACCCGGTCTGGATCGCCAGGCCGATCCCGGCCAGCCCGGTGAAGAGACCGGCGAGTCCGTACGCGTAGATCTTGACGCGGCGCGTGTCGACGCCGTTGGCGTAGGCGCCGTGCTCGTTGCCGCCGACCGCGTACAGCGCCAGGCCGAAATGGGTCGTCTTGACCAGCTTCCACAGGCCCAGGGCCACGCCGATGGCGATGGCGGGCAGCGCCAGGCCGTGCCAGCCGAGGTTGTAGGCCCGCACCAGCCCTTCGGGCACCTGCCCGCCGGGCTGGGGGAGCACAATCAGCGTGACCCCGCCCCACAGGAACGACGCCGCCAGCGTGACGATGATCGGCGGCAGGCCGGCGTACGCGACCAGCACCCCGTTGGCCGCGCCAGCCAGAACGGTGACCGCGAGCGCGAGTGCCATGGCGGCCACCACGCCTCCGGGGGCATCGGGAGGATAGATGACGAACATCGCCATGCCGAGCGACAACACGGCGCCGAGCGACAGGTCGATGCCGCCGGTCAGCATGACGATGGTCTGCCCGGCGGCGGCCAGGATCAGCGGCAGGAACTGCGCGGACAGGATCGTGATCGTCGACGGGTGCAGCAGCGTCGGGTCGAGCCGCTGGTAGACGACGAGCACCACGGCCAGCAACGCGCACAGTCCCAGCAGGTCGAGGCGGTTACGCACCGGCCACCTCCGTCGCCGTGCTCTCGCCCGCCACCTCCGCGGCCGTGCTCCTGCCTGCCACCGACGCCTGGACCAGGCGTTCCTCGGTCAGCTCGGCTCCGGCCAGCCGGTCCACGACCGCGCCCTCGTACATGACCAGGACCTCGTCGCACAGGCCCACCAACTCCATGGTGTCGCCGGAGGTCACCAGCACGGCCAGGCCCTCACCGGCCAGTTCGCGTAGCAGGTGGTAGATCTCACGCTTGGTGCCGACATCGATGCCGCGGGTCGGCTCGGCGAGCAGGAGAACGCGGGGCCGGTTCGGCAACCACTTGGCCAGCGCGACCTTCTGCTGGTTGCCGCCGGACAGGCGGCGGGCCTCCTGGGCGGGGGAGGTGGTCTTGATCCGCATGCGGGCGATCAGGTCGTTCACGAGCCGGTCCTCGCGCCGTCGGGAGACGGTGGTCAGCGTGCGGGCGGGGGCGAGGGTGCGCAGGCTGGTCAGCGCGAGGTTGGCGCGGACGCTCCTGACCACATGCAGCCCTTCGGTCTTGCGGTCCTCCGGCACGTAGCCGATGCCGCGGCGGATCGCCTCGCGAGGGGAGGCGAGGCGGCAGGGCCGCCCGTCCACCGTGATCCGGCCGCTGTGGGGACGCAGGCCGAACAGGGCACGCAACACCTCCCGCTGGCCCTGGCCCTGCAGCCCGCCCAGGCCGACGATCCGTCCCGGCGCCAGCTCCAGGTCCGCGTCCTGAGCTCCGGCGAACAGACCGGAGGCGGTCAGAACCGGCCCTTCGGCAGACGGCGCGACGTCCGCCTTGGGAGGGAACATGGCCGAGAGTTCGCGGCCCACCATCAGCCGGATGAGGTCGTCGTGGCCGGTCTGCGCGCGCTCCCGGGTGGCCATGACCTCGCCGTCCTTGAGTACAGTCAGCCGGTCGGCGACGGCGAGCAGCTCCCCCATGCGGTGGCTGACGATCATGACGGAGCGGCCACGCTCGCGCAGGTCGGCGATCACCCGGAAGACTGCGCTCACCTGGTCGTCGTCGAGTGCCGATGTGGCCTCGTCGAGTATCAGCAGACGCGGGTCCGCGGTGAGCGCCTTGGCGAGCTCCACGAGCTGCTGCGCGCCGAGCGGCAGCCGCCCGGCGGGCGTGCGCGGGTCGACGTCCAGGCCGACCCGCTCCAGCAGCGGGCGGGCACGGGCCGCCAGATCTCGGTGACGGACCAAACCGCGGCGGCTGGGCCAGGCCCCGAGGAACACGTTCTCGGCCACGCTCTGATGCGGGTTCAGGCTCAGCTCCTGATGCACTGAGGCGATGCCGGCGGCCCGCGCGCGGTGCGGTGACCACGCGCGGACGGCTTCGCCGTCGTACCGGATGGTGCCGGAGTCCGGGGTGAGCAGGCCAGTGATCAGCGAGAGCACGGTGCTCTTGCCGGCGCCGTTCTCGCCCACCAGGGCGAGCACCTCTCCGGCGTGGATGTCGAAGCCGACCTCGCGCAGGACGGTGACGCCGGCGAAGGACTTCGACACCCGCTCGACGTTCAGCAGCGTCATCCGGGTCCCTCCGCTACGCGCCGAGCAGCTTGTCGATCTCGCTCTGCGGGATCGGCTGGATGGGGTAGGAGTCGTCGGGCTGGTCCGGCTTGACGAACTGGTCGAGGTTCTCATCGGTGATCTTGGGGAGGGGGACGGTGATGGTGGACGGGACGGCGGTGCCGGCGCTCTTGGCCACCGCGGCTCGCAACGCGATCACCGCCAGGTAGTTGGGCTGCGCCGTGGCGATGGAGGAGAAGCCCTCCTTGCGCTTGTCGGCCCACAGCTTGAGGAAGCCGTTGTAGTTCTCACCGGTGATCGGGACGAGCTTCTTGTCCTGCTTGACCAGGGTCTGCAGGGCCGCGGCGGACAGGGCGCCGCCCTGGGAGAAGACGCCGGTGATGGTCGGATGCGCCGAATAGGCCGAGGCGAACGCCTGCGCGGCCGGGGCCAGGTTGTACTCGCTGTGGACGTTCGCCGCGATCTTGATGTCCGGGTACTTCTTGAAGACCTCTTCCGCGCCCTTCCAGCGCTCCTCGCTGACGGACACGCCGGCCGGGCCGTTCATCGCGATGATCTCGCCCTTGCCGCCGAGCTTGTCGGCCAGCCACTGGGCCGTCATCCGGCCCCACTCGACCTGGTCGGTGCCGACCCTGATGACCTTCTCGCTGGTGACGAGGCTGTCGAAGTTCACGACCACGATGCCTGCGGCCACGGCCTTCTCCATCACCGGGTTGAGCGCGGTGGAGGAGCCGGCGTCGACGAGGATGACGTCGTACTTCTGGGTGATCATGGCCTGGATCTGGGCGATCTGCTGGGAGGTGTCGCCGTTGGCGTTGAAGGTCTCATAGCTCGCCACCTTGCCCTCGGCCTTGAGCTTGGCCACGTCCTCCTCGAGCATCTGCAGGGTCTGCTGCATCCACGAGGGGGCGAGATAGATGGTGGACCAGCCGACCTTGAGCGCCTTGGGCGCGGCGCTCGACGCGCCGCCGGTCGCTCCGGCGGGGGAGGCCGTGGTGTTTCCCTGGTCGACGTTGCACGCCGCGGTCGCCAGAAGTGCGCCGAGTGCCGCCGAGGCGATCAGGGCGCGTCGCGTCATCCTCGTCATGGAGCCCTCCTCTAACGGACCACGTTCGTAAGTGGTTCGTAGTATGGTGGGATCAGGATGCTCCTAAGGAGATGTTTCGGTCAACAGTGGGTGCGTTAAAACGGCGTGTCCGGTGCTGAGGCGCGATTTATTGTGAACTACTTGTGAACATCGGTCGTATAGGGAGATCATGACGATCGTGATCGGGCTCGTCATCCACGCGAGCCACCGAGCCGTCTTCGAGGAGGCGGCCCGCACGCTGTCGGGCGTGCGGCTGGAGTGGGTGAGCTACGAGCAGGAGGAGGAGATCCGGCCGCGGGTCCAGGCGCTCCTCGAGCGCGAGCAGGTGCATGGCCTGCTGCTCGGTCAGGTGCCCTATGCCAAGTCGCGCGACCTGCTCCCGGCCGGGCTGTCCGTCGCGGTCACCAAGTCCCGCGCCCTCGACCTGTCCTTCGCCTTCTTCCGCGCGCAGGCGGACGGCCGGCCCGCGGTGCCGGTCAGCGTCGACACGTTCGATCCCGAGACGGTCAGCGAGGTTGTCCAGGCGCTCGGGCTCGACCACGACCAGGTGGCCTGCCTGCCGTACGATCCGGAGCAGACCGTCGACGAGATCGTCGCCTTCCACCGCCGCTTCGCCCAGCGGACCGGCGCCGCCTATGCCATCAGCCTGCGCACCGCCGTCACCGCCCGGCTGACCGCGGGCTCGGTCCCCGTGGTGAACGCCTTGCAGGGGCCTGCCACCATCCGGGCCGACCTTCACGAGCTCGCCCTGCGTATCCAGTCGCGGCAGGCCAGCGCGTCGCGGTTCGCCGCGGGGGTCTTCCTCGTAGGGGCCCAGGACGCCCAGGCCGACCTCGACCGGGCCCGCATCGGGCTGATGAATCTGCTGGTCAACACGCCGGAGTTCGGCGAGGCGTGGATCGAGAACCGCGACCGCCGCGGCGTCGTCGTCTTCGCGCACAAGGCGCTGTTCGAGGAGGTCACCCACAACTGGGTGTCCCTGCCCATCCTCGGCGTGGCCCAGGAGACCCTGGGCGTCCGGCTCGCCGCCGGGTTCGGCATCGGCGGGTCCGCCCGCACCTGCGTCCAGCTCGCCGAATGGGCGGCCTCGCGCGCCGAGCAGGAGGCCGCGCCCTCGGCCTACCTCGTGGAGGACAGCGGCGTCATCATCGGTCCGATGAGCGGGTCCGGCTCACCGCTGGCCTTCACCTACCGTGACCACGGGGGTGACCTGGAGGAGTTGGCGCGGCGCGCCGGTCTCAGCGCGGCGACCCTGTCCCGGCTCGCCGCGGTCGAACGCAGCCTCGCCGGGCGCCTGATCTCGCCGAGCGAACTCGCGGGTCAGCTTGGCATCACCAACCCGAGCGGCCGCCGACTGATCCGCAAGCTCAGCGAGTCCGGGCTGGTCACCGAGGAGGGCAGCGAGCAGATGCACCGCAAGGGCCGCCCAACCCGCCTCTACCGCCTCGGCATCGCCACTGCCCTCACCCTCACCCCCGGAGACGGCACCCCCCGCGCGACCGACTCCGGCTCATGGCAGGGTGCGGCGACGGATCTCGATCCCGGCCCTGGGCTCGGTGGTGGCCGTGGACGAGACCGCGGCCCGTGGCAGGGCGACGCGACCGGCCCCGAGGCCGGTGCCGGGCGGGGCGGTGGTCCGGTGGGCGAGACCGCTTCGCGACAGGGAGAGGAGCAGGATGTCCTACGATCTGCTGCTGGCCGGTGGTGAGGTCATCGACGTCGGTGGCGGGCACGTCGGCCGGTACGACGTCGGTGTGCGCGGCGGCCGGATCGCCGCCGTCGCCCCCGCCCTGCCCCGGGACCTGGCCCGCGAGGTCGTCGACGCCCGGGGCAAGGTGATCACGCCCGGCCTGGTCGACCTGCACACGCACGTCCACCCCGGTGCCACGTACTGGGGGATCGACCCCGACCCCGTCGCCTGGTACACCGGCGTGACCACCTGGGTCGACGCCGGCTCGGCCGGCGCGTACGCCATCGAGTCCCTGCGCGCCGCCGTCACCGACTACCAGGTGCGGGTCGCGGCGCTGCTCAACGTCTCCGCCGTCGGCCTGACCGCGCCCGACGGGGAGAGCCGCGAGCTGGCCAACTGCGACGTCGACCTCGCCGCGGCGACCTTGGCGGGCAATCGCGACCTGCTCTTCGGTGTGAAGGTGCGCATGGACGGCAAGACCGTGGGCACGAACGGGCTGGAGCCGTTGCGCCGCGCGATCAAGGTGGCCGAGGCAGGCGAGGTCCCGGTCATGGTGCACATCGGCGTCGCGCCACCGGCCGTGGACGAGGTGCTGCGCCTGCTGCGACCCGGCGACATCGTCACCCACTGCGCCAGCGGGCTGGCCACCGGCATGGTGGAAGGAGGCGGCATCGCGGCCGCCGTGGTCGAGGCGTACGCCGCCGGCGTGCTGTTCGACATCGGGCACGGATCCGGAGGGTTCGCGTTCGACGTGCTCGAAGCACAGCTCAAGGCCGGGATGATCCCTCACGTGATCTCCTCCGATCTGCACGCGCGGTGCCTGTACGGGCCCGTGTTCGACTTGCCGACGACGATGACGAAGCTGCTCGCCGTCGGGCTGCCGCTGGAGGAGGTGGTCGCCGCGGCCACCGTGCGTCCTGCTCAGGCGCTCGGCCTGCCCGGCGGCGCAGGGACGCTCGCCGTGGGCGCCCGGGCCGACCTCGCGGTGTTCGCATTGGAGGAAGGCGCGTTCGAGCTGGTCGACTCACACCGGCAGCTCCGGACCTCGGATCGGCGGCTGGTCAACGAGCTCACCTATGTCGCCGGCCGCCCGCTGCCGCCCCGGCTGCCGCCCCGCCCCAAGCCCTGGATCCCGCTCACCGAGGCCCAGCACGAGGCGCTGCGCCAGCGGGCCGGACGGGTCCGCGCGCTGCTCTCCGCCCCGCTGGTCGGCGCGGACGGGCTGGCCGAGCAGTTCCCCCGGTCGCCCTGAGGCGCTCACCAGCAGGCGGCGATCCTGTCCAGCACCGGCGCCGGATACATCCCGTAGTTGTAGAAGTCGACGGCCGCCGCGCCGGCGGAGGTGCAGGCGGCCACTTTCGCGGCCAGATGCGCGGCATCGAGGGTGTCCGGGTGACCCGGCCGCAACACCATCCGTACCGGACACCTGCCTCCGGCGGCCGCCACGACGGAGGCCACGTCGGCACGCAGCCGCGCCACGTCCCGCACGTAGCCCAGGTACGCATAGCCGTCGGCCACGGCCGACAGCGCGGGCACGTCCACCCCGAGCCGCCAGCCCTGCTCGGCCGCGGCGGGGCCCTCAGGGGCTCCGTCGCCGTAGCCGAGCAGCGCGCCGGTCAGGTCCAGATACACCAGCTCGCCGCCGTCCTCGTGCACGGCGGCGGCCACTTTCCGGGTCAGCGCGGTCACCACACCCTGCCGTACGGCGAGAAAGCCGTCGAGCTCTTCACCCACCGCCGCACGTAGCGCCGGCAGGTCGGCTGGCGTGGCGGGGCCGTCGCCCTCCAGCGCCCGGTCGAGATGGCCGGCCACGGCCGCTCGCAGCCGCTCCGCGTCCACCCCGGCGGCCTGCGCCGCCTTCCGGCAATCCACGCAGAAGCACAACCCCATCAGCAGCCGCTCGCCCGGGCCCAGCGGGACGAAGGAGCGCTCGTGGTGGTGCCCGTGGTCGAAGGTCCCGTACGAGAGCGCCTCCGCCACCACCGGCCCCACCGCCGCTGCCGTGCGGGCCAGCGCCACCGCGTAATCGGCCACGTCCGGATTCGCCGGGCACAGGTCGGCGAGCAGCCGGTCGCCGAAGCACGTCTCGGCGCACACCTCGGGAAACGCGCTGCCCAGCGTGGTGTTGTGCAGGAACACCGTCCAGGCGAGCACGTCGCCGCCCGCCCGGTCGCGCAGCTTGGTCACGGCGTCCTGCTCCGCGAGCGGCTGCCCGGGCGGGCGCAGCCGCACCCCCTGCCAGATCTCCGGAGGTAGCGACAGGAACACGCCGTCACGCCGGTGCACCACCCGCCCGCTCTTTCCCCGCGGCACCACGTCGCGCGCCTGGTGGTAGGCGACGGCGACGGTCACCGCCGCGACGCCCCGCTCGCGCACCCGCGCCAGCACCCTCTCCACTCCCTCGTCCACCAGGTCGGAGGGGAAGACGTAGAGGCTGCTGCGGGGAAGCATGGAGAGATTGCACCACACGGCCTGGGGGTCGAGGAAAGCGGCCTACCCGAACACGGCGGGCGGGGGCACCGGGGCCAGGACGGGGTCGCCGTCCCTGATGGGATAGGCCCCGGCGACGAAGTTCGTCAGCGCCTCCCCGTGCACGCACCTGGCCTGCGTCAGCCCGCCGGCCGCGCGCCGCGTGAGCAGGTCCACCGGCAGATCCGTACGCGAGGCCGCCACGATGAGATTCCCGAAGCGGCGCCCCCGCATGACGCCCGGCTCCGCCAGCAACGCCACATGGCGGAACGTGGCGATCACCGTGGCCAGCAGGCGCCTGGCGAAGGCCAGGCCCTTGCCGTCGGCCAGGTTGATCAGCAGGGTGCCATCCGGGCGCAGCACCCGGGCGATGTCGCCCATGTACTCGATCGTGGCCAGCTCCACCGGCATCGTCGCCCCGGTGAACGCATCCAGCACCACCAGGTCCGCCGTGGCGTCCCACACTTTCGCGGTGCCCTCCCGGCCGCCCTCCACGATGACCTTCAGCCGGGGCACGGAACGCAGCTCCAGCTGCTCGCGTATCAGATTGACCAGCAGGCCGTCGGGCTCGAGCACGATGTGCCGGGAGCCCGGGCGGGTGGCGGCGACGTAGCGGGGGATCGTGCAGGCTCCGCCGCCGACATGGACGCAGCTGAGCGGTCCGTCCTGGAGAAGGTCAATAACGTCCGCCATGAGACGGACGTACTCGAATTCGAGGAATGTGGGATCTTTGAGATCCACATACGACTGAGGTACGCCATCCTTGGACAGCACCCAGCCGTCCTGCCTGTCCAGATCCCGGAGGAGTTCGACCTCGCCGAACGTCACCGGATAAAGGCCGGGCATCGGTTCCCGCTGTCCACGTGTCACGCTGATCCCTCCTGGGAGAAACCGTATGCGACGACGAAGGCTGATTGTGCTCGTTATCGCGGTTGTCGCGATAGTCGGGGCGAGCACGTTCGCGGTCTTGGCGTCCAGCCGGGTCAAGGGGAGCCCCTCGAGAACGGCGGCCGCGTACTTCGAGGCGTGGCGCAAGGGGGACATCACGGGCATGGAGCGGCTGGTGTACCAGCCGCCGGCCGACTTCGTCGTCCGGCATCGGGCGTTGTCGGACGAGCTGCACGTCGAGTCCATCCAGCTGACCCCGGGGCCGTTGAAGAGCATGGGGAACGGGTCCGCCGAGGTGCCGTTCGCGGGCGTGCGGGAGCTGACCGAGTTCGGGGCGTGGCCGTTCGACAGCACGTTGCGGCTGGCCGTGCGGGACGGGGCGTGGAAGGTGTTATGGGCCCCTGAGACGCTCCACCCGCTGCTCAAGGACGGGGGGAGGCTGGAGCTGGGCGAGATCGACATGGTGGGGGCAGAGCTGGTAACGAGCGAGGGCGACCGGATTCCCCACGACAGCTACGCGGAGGCGTACCTCGAGCGGCTCAAACCCGAGTTCGCCGAGGCGAACCAGGGCTGGGAGCTGGTGCTGAAGGTGCCGGGGCAGCCGGACCGGCCGGTGCTCAGCAAGCAGGCCGGGGCGAACGTCGAGCAGACCACGTTGTCACGGCCCGTCCAGGCGGCGGCCGCCCGGGCGCTGGACGGCGTGGAGGACTCCGCGATCGTCGCCATCCGGCCGGGCACCGGCGAGATCGTGGGGCTGGCCGACCGCCTCGAGGAGAACTTCAGCGCCGTGCAGGACGTCTTCCCGCCGGGCTCCGTCTTCAAGACGATCACGGCGGCGGCGCTGCTCAAGAACGGCCTCGAGCCGTTCTCGGAGGTCTCGTGCCCGGGCAGCTACACCATCCCCGGCCATCGGACCGTCGACAACGACGGGGCGATGGATCGCGGCCTCATCAGCTTCACCGACGCGTTCGCCCATTCCTGCAACACGACGTTCGTCGAGCAGGCCACCACGAGGCTGAGCTCGAAGGACCTGGTGGAGACGGCGAACGAGTGGGGGTTCGGCCGGCCGATCATGACGGGCATCGGCGGGAGCTGCGGCTCCGTGCGGGAAACCGGCGACGTGGATGCGTTCGCCGAGGACGTGATCGGCCAGGGCGAGGTCGTCACCACCCCGCTGTGCATGGCGGCGCTCGCCGCCGCCGTGCAGAGCGGCGTGTGGCGCTCGCCCAGACTGCTGTCGACGGAGCAAGTGAGTCGCATCGACGGCACGCCGCCACCCGAGCCCGCGCCCATGGACGAGGGGATCGTGACGGCGCTGAGGGACATGATGCGCGCGGTGGTGGACTACGGCACGGCGGCCGACACCGGGCTGCCGGAGGGCGTGGCGGGCAAGACCGGCACGGCGGAGGTGGTCGACGGTGAGGATCACGCCTGGTTCGTCGGATACCGCGACGACCTGGCCTTCTGCGTGTTCGTCCGGCACGGCGGCAGTGGTGCCGCGACCGCCGCTCCCATCGCCGCCCGCTTCCTCAATGGGCTGTAACCTACGGTACCGTAGGTTTCATGACGACCATCACCGTTAAGCCCAGGCTGCGAGGCTGGTTGCACACTGGAGCACTGCCCGTGACGCTGATCGCCGGGTTCGTGCTCGTGGCGCTCGGCCCGACGTTGCAGGCCCGTGTGGCCTCCGCCGTCTACGCACTCACCTCGGCGTTGTTGTTCGGCATTTCGGCCACCTATCACCGCAGCACGCTCGGCCCGAAGCTGGCCGAGTTCCTGCGCAGGGTCGATCACGCCAACATCTATTTGATCATTGCCGGAACTTATACGCCCTTCGCCTTGCTGGCCCTGGACGGGGTGGCCCGGGTGGCCGTGTTGGGCGTCATCTGGGGCGGCGCGCTGGCGGGCGTGTTGTTCCGGGTGTTCTGGATGGGCGCGCCGCGCTGGCTCTACACCGTGCTCTATCTGGCGCTGGGCTGGACCGCGGTCTTCGTCATGCCGCAGCTGCTCGAGGGCGCGGGCGTGGCCGCCGTCGTGCTGGTGGCCGTGGGCGGTCTGTTCTACTCGGCCGGCGCCGTCGTGTACGGGCTGCGCCGTCCCGACCCGTCGCCCCGCTGGTTCGGCTTCCACGAGGTGTTCCACGCGTTCACCGTCGCCGCCTACCTGGTCCAGTACATCGCGGTGTCGATCGTGGTCTACTCCCACGCATAAAGAACTCCACTTTGTGGGTAGATGTACCGTAAATATTACGCATGTGTCGGCGTTCCGCCGGAGGAACGTACGGCCCATCTGCCCACAGTGGAGTGGACATGGACGTACACACCCGCCTTGCCCGCCACCTGCTCATCGACGGCTACCGTCTGGTGCTCGACCTGGAGCTGAGCCGCGGCTCCTGGCTCGTCGACGCCCGCAACGGCCGCCGCTACCTGGACTTCTACACCTTCTTCGCCTCCGCCCCGCTCGGCGTGAACCCGCCGTTCGACCCCGACTTCGTCCAGCTGCTCGGCCAGGTCGCGCGCAACAAGCCGGCCAACCCGGACATGTACACCGAGCACCTGGCCGACTTCGTCGACACCTTCGTCCGCGTGCTCGGCGACCCCGAGCTGCCCCACCTGTTCTTCGTCGAGGGCGGCGCCCTGGCCGTGGAGAACGCGCTCAAGGCCGCCTTCGACTGGAAGAGCCGCCGCAACGAGGCCGCGGGCCGCCCGCGCGAGCTGGGCACCAAGGTCCTGCACCTGACGCGGGCCTTCCACGGCCGCAGCGGCTACACCATGAGCCTGACCAACACCGAGCCGGGCAAGACCGACCGGTTCCCCAGATTCGACTGGCCGCGCATCGACGTGCCCGCCATCCACTTCGGCGACGTCGAGGCGGCCGAGGAACGCGCGCTGGCGCAGGCACGGGAGGCCTTCGAGCGCCATCCGCACGACATCGCCTGCTTCATCGCCGAGCCGATCCAGGGCGAGGGCGGCGACAACCACATGCGGCCGGAGTTCCTGCAGGCCATGCAGCACATGTGCCACGAGTACGACGCGCTGTTCATCCTCGACGAGGTCCAGACCGGCGGCGGGACGACCGGCACGCCGTGGGCCTACCAGCAGCTGGGGCTGGCACCCGACGTGGTGGCCTTCGCCAAGAAGGTCCAGGTCGGCGGGATCATGGCGGGCCGCAGGGTCGACCAGGTCCCCGATAACGTGTTCCAGCTGAGCGGCCGGATCAACTCGACGTGGGGCGGCGGCCTGGTGGACATGGTCCGCAGCCGCGGCATCCTGGAGATCGTCGAACGCGACGGCCTCATCCAGCGTGCCGCCACGCTGGGCAGCGTGCTGCTCGAACGCCTCACCAAGCTGGAGGCCGAGCGCCCCGAGGGGGTGTCGGGCGTGCGCGGCCGTGGCCTGATGTGCGCGTTCGACCTGCCCGACCAGGCCGCCCGCGACGCCCTGGTGACCCGGCTCAGGGACGACCACGGCGTGCTCGTGCTGCCCTGCGGCCCCCGCTCGGTACGCCTGCGCCCGGCGCTCAACATCCCGGAGCCCGACCTCGACCACGGCCTGAGCGCCCTGTCGGACGCCCTCACTGGGTGACGCTGGTGGCGCTGCGGCGCGGTCCGAAGTAACGCCAGAAGAAGTTGAGCAGCACGCTCACGCGGTTGCGCCCACCCAGCAGGTACGCCACGTGAATGAAGATCCAGACCAACCACGCCGGCACCCCGCGCATGGTCATTCCGTTGCGGAACTGGAGCACGGCCTCCAACTTGCCCACAGTCGCCATGATGCCGGGATCGTCGTACGAGAACGCCTGCGTCGGCCGCCCCTGGGCCGCCGCGAGGATCTGCCTGCCCACGTGCTTGCCCATCTGGATCGCGGGCTGGGCGAGCTGGGGCAGCGGCTCGGGCGGCCCGGCGAGGTCGCCGGCCACGAAGATCTCGGGGTGGCCGGGGACACGCAGCTCTTGCGTGGTCGTGATCCTGCCGCCCTTGCCTTGCGGCAGCCCCCAGTCGGCCACGTCATCGGGCGCGGTCACGCCGAGCGCCCACACCGTCAGGTCGCTCGGCAGCCGCGTCCCGTCGGTCAACACCACCGCGTCCGGCTCCACGGACGCCAGCGTGGAGCCCAGATGCAGCCGCGTCCCTCGTCTGCGCAGCGCGGCGGCCGCCGCGTCCCGCAGCCGCGGCTTGTACGGCGCCAGCACATAGTCGAACCGCTCGACCAGGCTCACGCTCGTCTGGGAGGGCTTGATCTCCGGATGCGTCAGCGGCAACGTGCGCCACCGCAACTCGGCCAGCGTGCCCGCCACCTCGACGCCGGTCGGACCCGCGCCCACCACCACGACGTGAGTGCCCTCCCGCCGGCCCGTGGCCGTGTCCTCCAGGCATTGCTGCAGCCGCCGCCGGAGGTTGGCCGCGTCGTTGAGCGAGTAGATCGGCAACGCGTTCTCCCGCGCGCCCGCCACGCCGAGCCAGTTGGTCGTGACGCCCGTCGCCAGCACCAGGTAGTCGTACTCCAGCGAGCTGCCGTCATCGAGCTCCACCCGCCGCTCCTCGGCCAGCACCTTGCTCAGCCCGGCCCGGCGCGCCCGCACGTTCGGCCATCGGGCGGCGAACGTGCGAATCGGGTAGGACACGTCGGACGTGCCCATGCTCGCCGTGGCCACCTGGTAGAGCAGCGGCTGGAACGTCGAGTACGGCTTCCGGTCGACGAGCGTCACCAGCGCTCCGCCCTTGGCGAGCTCCCGCGTCGCTTCCAGCCCCGCGAACCCAGCCCCGACGACGACGACCCGCGCCCTGCGCGTCATGCTCATGGGACTCCTATGACACCGCCGGTGGCCCTTTAAACCACAGGGAGGTCAGTGACGCCGGGCAGGGCTACTGACGGCGGGACAGCCAGAGGCCGATGGCGGTGACGCGGGAGTCCACGCCTAGCTTGGCGTAGATGCGGTTGACGTGATTCTTCACGGTCTTCTCGCTGAGAAACAGCCGTTGCGCGATCTGTCCGTTGGACTGACCCGTGGCGATGAGGTCCATGACCTCGGCCTCGCGCTTGCTCAGGGACATGAACACGCTCTCGAACGCTGCGTCGTCGACTCTCATCCGGCCTCCGGGGGCGCGAAGACGGTCAGATCGCCGAGGGCCCCCGTGCTTCCGGCGTTAGCGGTAGACAGCGAGCATAACTCGCATTGTCATGATTTGGGGGCGTAGTCGGGAGAAAACGACGACGGCCGGTCCATCTAGGACCGGCCGTCGTGCAGTGGGGTGAGTGAAGGGACTTGAACCCTCGACATCCAGGACCACAACCTGGCGCTCTGCCAACTGAGCTACACCCACCACGGCCACCGGTGTCATCGCAATCTCATGCCGACTTCTGAGATCGCGGTGTCATCGCAATCTCATGCCGACTTCTGAGATCGCGGTGTCATCGCAATCTCATGCCGACTTCTGAGATCGCCATGCATGGCGGCACAGGAAAAGTGTAGCGGGGTTCGGGAGTCTTTACGCCACTCCTTTAGCCGCTGACACGCTCTGCCAGCGATCTCGCGGTCGCCGAGTCGGGTCCCGGCTGCTCCACGAAGATCGCCGCACGGTAGTAACGCAGCTCCCGGATGCTCTCCGTGATGTCCGCCAGGGCCCGGTGTCCGCCCTGCTTCTCCGGCGCGGCGAAGTAGACCCGCGGATACCAGCGGCGGACCAGCTCCTTGATCGACGAAACGTCGATCATCCGATAGTGCAGAAAAGCATCCACGGCCGGCATGTCCCTGGCCAGGAACGTGCGGTCGGTGCCGATCGAGTTGCCGCACAGCGGCGCCTTCTTCGGCTCCGGCACATGGCGGCGGATGTAGTCGAGCACGAGCGACTCCGCCTCCGACAACGTCACCCCGCTGCCGAGCTCGGGCAGCAGCCCGGAGGCGGTGTGCATCTCGCGTACCACTTCCGACATCTGCTCCAGCGACTCGGGCGGCGGCTTGATGACCACGTCCACGCCCTCGTCCAGCTGATTGAGCTCGCTGTCGGTGATGACGCACGCCACCTCCACCAGCGCGTCCCGCCCGAGGTCGAGTCCGGTCATCTCGCAGTCGATCCAGACCAGCAAGTCACTCATGAGATCTCCTCGCCCAGCGGCTCGGAGCAATCCGCCCGCTTGTTACCCCACCAGCCTAGTGCCACTGCTCACGCGGGCTTGAGCGAGCTCAAAACCTTGCCCACCACGTCCGTGCCCAGATTGTCCGGTACGGAGATGTAAAGGAGGGCCGGGCGCTCACCGGAGCCGCGATCCATGAGCACGAGCGCACCGCTCTCCTTCTTCCACTTGTAGCCCTTCTCCTCCGACACCTTGGTGAAGTCGAGCTCGAACTGCAGCACCCACGCGTCCCGATCGCCGATCTTCATGGCCTTGTCCGCCACGATCTTGGTCTCGTGCGGCGGCGCGTAGAACCTGGAGAAGTCCACGAAGACGGCCTTCGCCGTATCTCCCATGCCGGCTGCGCCGCTATAGGGGTAGAGCTCGTTGAGCAGCCCCGAGTAGACGTTGCCGACCCAATCCTCGTCATCGACGAAGTTCTCCTGTGACGTGGCCTGCACCCCGGCCGACCACAGCTGCTGCGTCGGGCTCGGGGTCGCGGGGTTGAGCTGCGCGGGCACCGTCCAGCCCTCGGGCACCGGGTAGGAGATGCCGGCCTGCGCGTCGGTGATCCGGCCATCGGCCGGCTGAGGAGGCGGCTGGCCGGTGCCCTGGCTGGGCGGCTCGTTGGACGGCGGTTCGTTGGTGGGCGGCTCCTGGGGCGCCGACGTCTCCGTCGGCGCCGACATCGGGATGTCGTTGCTCCTGTTGACGAGGAAGATCCCGCCCACCACGATCAGCGCGAGCACCACCAGCGCCGCCAGTCCGCCGAACACCCAGGGCAGCGGATTGCCCTGCTTGGGCGGCGGGCCGTAGCCGGGGCCGGGCAGCTGCGCGCCGCCCCACTGCTGGGTGGGCGGAGTGGGCTGGCCGTAGGCGGACTGCCCGAAGGTGGGTTGCCCGTACTGGAGCGTGGGGTTCGCCGGCGTCGCCGACCAGTCGGGCCGCGACTGCTGCTGCGGCCCTGAGGCGGCCTGCGGCTGCGGTTGCTGGGGCCCGGAGGCAGGCTCCTGCGCATGGGTGGCGTCGGTCCACTGGTTGCCGTCCCACCAGCGGAGCTGGGGCTCGCCGTACGGGTCCGGGTACCAGCCCGCGGGGGTCTGCGAGGTCATATTCGCCAGATTAGTAAGAACCGCTTTGATATGCATCGCTGAGACGGCATCAACACTTGTACGTGAAGCTGGCCTTGTCCGTACGCACCGGGCCCGGCGTCAGGATCCGCAACGTGGCGGTGGCCTTGACGTTGCTCTTGCCCGACAGCGACCACCTCAGCGGCAGCGTGTAGGACGTCTGGTCGGAGTTCGTGCGCAGCGACCCCTTGACGACTTCCTTGTCCAGGTTCTTGCGCCATTCGAAGGTGATCTCGCCGGGCGCCCCGTTGGTGACGACCTTTCCGGTGATCAGGACCTTGCTGTCGCACCCCTGCGTCTTCTTCGGCGCCACCACGTCGATCGACTGGACCACCAGCTCGGGCGTGCTGCCCAGCCTGAACCAGGCCAGGATCGCCCCCGCCATGATCGCGGCGAAGACGGCCGTGGCCCAGATCGTCCGCCACCGCCGCGCCCGCGAGGCCCTGGGCCGCTTGCCACCCGGGCGGTGCACCGTGGACGCCTCGCCCCGTCCTGCTCGCCAGATCCGCTCCGCCGTCGTCTCCGGCCGCTGCTCCTGCGTGCCGACCCCCGGCCCGAACTGCAGGGGCCGCGCCGCTCGGCCGGGCACGTGCAGCAGCGTGACGATGTCGCCCTCGTCTTGGGGCAGGGCAGGCGGTTGCGCGTACGCCCGCGGCTGCGCGAACGCCGACCTGCCGCGTGCCGCCCGCACCAGCCCCTCCCGGCTGATCGCACCGCCGGGCAGCGCCGCCTGCTCGCCGAGCAGCGCGTTGCGTGCGGCGGCCAGGCCGAGCGTGCCCGCCATGGCCGCGACCCGCTCGAACAGCTGAGCGGCCTGCGACGCGCCTGCTTGCCGCGCGTCAGACCCGGAGGAGCCGGCCTGTGGTGAACCCGGCGCGACGGAGCTGGAGGAGGCGGCCAGCCCGCGGGCGAGCACCGCCCAGCCTGCCGCGTCCCGTTCGGGCCGGGACACCTGGCCGCGGATCGCGTCGGTCAGGCCGCGCTCGGACAACAACGCGGCGCCCTCCGCGGTGATCACCACGGTGCCCGGGTGCACGGAGCCGTGCGTGATCCCGGCGGCATGCAGCGCGATCAGCGTTTGGGCGGTCTCCACCAGGGCGGACGCCGCGCCCGCCGGATCGACAGGGCCACTGGCGAGCAGGTCGGCCAGCGTCGGGCTGACCGCCTGGCCCGTGAGCAGCCACACCTGGTCGCCCGCCGCCACGACGTCGGCCACCGGGATGAGGCCGGTCATCCCGCCCAGCACGAGCCGCTGGTCGGTCATGACCGCCTGGACGACGCGGTCGCGCACGCCGGGCAGCCCGATGATCTTCGGATCGAAGAGCAGGGCGCCGGCGCGCCGGCCGTCAGGCGAGATCGCGTCGATCCAGTTGCCCAGCTCGGTCATCCAGGTGTGTTCGGTGAGCCGGAATCCGGCGATATCGGTCGTAGGGTTGTTCATCGCCGTCGCCCCCCGACTCTGCTAGCGCTTCCTTCTGTGGCGGCCCGCCATACGGCGTCTCACCGCAAGTGTGACCGGAACCGCGCCGGACGTCATCAGGCCGAACGCGACGAGCGCGGACTGCGCCATGCCGACAGCGTCGATCCTGGGCTCCTCGGTCGGCACCTGGTCTCCCGGATCCTCCGACGTTGTACTCGTCGGCGGTGTGGTCGACGGCGGCGGCGGCGTGGACCGGGTCGGCGGGGTCGTCGGACGGCTGGTGGTCTGGGTGGGCGTCGGGGTCGGCGTCGGGGAGGCCGGCGGACGGGTGTCGTCCGGCACGCTCATCGTGCCGCTCGCCTCGGGCTCGGCGCTCTCGCTCGGGGTGGAGGCCGGCTTCTTGGTCTTGGCGGGCTTCTTGGTCTTGGTGGGTGTAGGAGTGGCCGTCGTGGTCGGGGCGGCGCTCGTCGTCGGCGCCGGCGGCGGGGTGTCGCTGGTCGTGGCCGTCGGCTCCGGCGTGCTCTCCTCTGGCGTGGTCTCCTCCGGCGTGGGAGACGCCTCGTCCGTCTCGGCCGGCTCGCCCGTGTACGGCGTCGCGGGGCTCGGCGTCGTCGTGGTGGTCTGCGCCTGGAGCACTGGCTCGTCGGCGGAGGACGTCGCGATGATCACGACGGCACCGATCAGCACGCCGGCCGCGAGCGCGCCGATGGCGAGTTTCGCGGGGAGCTTGCGCAGCACACGGGTCGGGTCGCGGAACCGGGTCTCGGCAAGCGACGTCTGCGTCTCCGCAGGGTCCGCGAGCGGGCTCGGGAAGAGCAGGACCAGCAGACCGGCGAGAGCCGCCAGGCGGCGACGCCCGCGCTCCTCCCAGTCGGGGCCGTACCCCTCGGCTGCCACGGCCTCCAGCTCGGTCAGGAACGCCTCCGCCGACGGCGGGCGCTCCGCGGGGTCCTTGGCCAGGCCGCGCTCGATCAGGCCGCGTAGCGCCGGGGGCACCTCCTCGACCGGGGCCGGCGCGCTCTGGTGCTGGCGGGCCAGCGCGGCCATGTTGGTCGCCCGGTAGGGACGGCCGCCGGTCAGGCACTCGAAGAACACCACGGTGGCCGCGTACACGTCGGTCGCGGGCCCGGCGGGCGCGCCCGACCACTGCTCGGGCGCCATGTACGGCGGCGTGCCCGCCGCGCTCGTCCCCTCGCCCGCCTTGACGGCGATGCCGAAGTCCACGAGCTTGCTGGTGCCGTCGCCCTGCACCATGACGTTCTCGGGCTTGAAGTCGCGGTGCACGACGCCGATGGCGTGCGCGGAGGCCAGGCCCTGGAGCGAGCCCTTGAGCACGGTCAGCGCGGCCTCGGCCCCGGTCGGTCCCTCGGACCTGAGGAGCTCGCGGAGCGAGACGCCGTTGATCAGCTCCATGATGATCGCCGCGCCCTGGCCGGACTCGACGTAGTCGATCAAGCGGGCGTGGTGCGTGCTCTGCAGCGTGGCCAGCAGCCTGGCCTCGTGCCGAAAACGGGCGACGAAGCCCATGTCGGATCTCAGCTCGTCACTGAGATATTTGATGGCCACTTCCACGCCGTCGTAGTCGCGTGTGGCCAGCACGACACGACCGGCGGCACCCGAGCCCAGTTCGCGAACCCCGGTGTAGCCGGGGACCCCCCATTGGCCCTCGCCGTACATAACGGCCTCCTCTGGACTTGTCTGGGCCCCCACCCGCATCAAACGGAGCGTAGCTTAACCAGAGTGAACCGCATTCTCGCTACCAACATCCTGATAAGTCTGGATTACGACTTTTAGTCGATCTTGCCGGGAGTGTCGGATGTCTCGGGGCGCGGCTCCTTCGTGGGCTCTTCCTCGGACGGGCACTCGGGCGTGACCCCGCCGGCCGTGTCGCTGCCGTTGCCCGCGGCCGGGTCCGTGGAGGCGGTCACCGACCACTTCGTACCGCACGGAAGCTGTTTGACCGGGAGGGTGAAAGTCCTGGTGTAGGACGTCTCGCCGGACAGCGTGTCCGATTTCGTGTCGCCGAGCTCGCCAGCCGAGAACGACACGGTGAGCCGTACCGGCTGGGTGTTCGACGTGAGCACCTGGACGGTCGCCGAGAGGCCGTCGCCGGGGCCCGCCCGCACGATCGAGACCCGCCGCACCTCCGGCGGGCAGGCGACCGAGGTCCGCGCGGTTTCCGTCCGGCCGCCCGCGGTCACCTTCACCGACAGCGTCCCGCCGCAGGGGCGGGATCTGAAGGTGTGGGTGAGGGTCCGGGTGTAGGAGGTCTGGCCGGACAGGCTCGCCGTGCGGGTGCCGACCGGGTCGCCGTTCACCGCGAACTCGGCCTGGACCGGGATCTCGCCGGTGCCGCTCGCCGTCACCCTGATCCTGGCCTGGGCGGCGCGGGCCGGCGCGGCAGGCAGCACGAGGCTCACCCGCAGCCCGGTCACCCGCGTCGGGCAGGGCGGCACGGACACCGAGGCGGTCCTCTCGCCGCCGGGCGCCGCCGGTGAGGTGGAGACGGTCAGCGTGACCGTCTTGCCGCACGGGCGTTCCCCCATGGACCAGGTGAGCGTCCGGGTGTAGGTGGTGGAGCCGATCAGGCGCACGCGCTCGGTGCGGCCGTCCGTGCCGGAGGCCGCCCAGGTCGCGGTGGCGGTGACGGCGGCGGTGCCGCTGGCGCGCACCGTGACCGTGGTGGTGGCGACGCCGTCGTCGTTGACGGTGAGGTCCCCGAGGCCGATCGCGAGCACCGACGTGACCGGCGACGGCGTGATCACCGTAGGCGTCGGGATGACGGTGGGCGTCACGGTGGGCGTTACCGTCGGCGTCACGGTGGGGGTCGAGGTGGATGTCGCGGTCGGGGTCGGGGTGGGTGTCCGGGTCCGCGTGGGCGTGGTCGCGGGTCTGGTTGACGCCGGTGGGGACGTGGCGGGGCTCTCCTCGGGCAGGACCGCCTCCGACGTGTTCTCCGGGCCGGGCTCGGGCGTGCTCTCCGGCGTTTCCTCGGGCGTCCCCTCAGGTGTCGTCGGCGGGGCCGAAGCGGGCTCCGGGGTGATCTCGGTCGGCGGTACGGCCGCCGCCGCGCCGATCGGCCCCGCGGGCGGGCGCTCCCTGTTGGCCACCACGACCACCACCGCCACCGCCACGGCGGCCGCCAGCGCGCCGCCGATCGCCACCCGCGCGACGGAGCGCGCATTCGAGCGCAGCCCGCGGAAGACCGTCCTGGCCAGCGACGTGGACACCTCCGGCGTGGCCGCCGGCGGCGGTGTCGGCAGCAGCAGGGCGAGCAGGGCCACCAGCGCGGCCAGCCGCCGCTTGCCCCGCTCCTCCCAGTCCTCGCCGTACGCCGCGAGGGCCGCTGCTTCCAGCTCGGCCACGAACGCCAGCGCGCTCTCCGGCCGCTGCCCCGGATCCTTGGCCAGGCCGCGCCTGATCAATCCGCGTACCGGCTCGGGCGCGTCGTGGAACGGCACAGGGGCATGGATGTGCTGGTAGCCGAGCACGCTGGGCTCGGTCGAGCGGTACGGCCGGTGCCCGGTCAGGCACTCGAAGAAGACCGCGGTGGCCGCGTACACATCCGTCGCGGGCCCGGCGGGCGCGCCCGACCACAGCTCGGGCGCCATGTACGGCGGCGTGCCCTCCGGATGCGCGATGGCGCCCTGCCGCACGGCGATGCCGAAGTCGACGAGCTTGCTGATCCCGTCGTCCCTGACGATCACGTTCTCGGGCTTGTAGTCCCGGTGCACGAGGCCGAGCGTGTGCGCCCTGGCCAGGCCCAGCAGCGAGCCCTTCAGCACGACCAGCGCCGCCTCCGGCTCGGTCGCGCCGTGCTCGCGCAACAACGCGCGCAGCGAGACGCCGTTGACCAGCTCCATCACGATGGCCGCGCCGCCGGCGTCCTGGATGTACTCCCACATCGTGGCGATGTTGGGGTCCCTGAGCGTGGTCAGCAGCCGCGCCTCGGACTGGAACCTGGCCAGCGCGGCCGGATCACGCAGCAGGTTCGCTGAGAGGTACTTGATCGCGACCTTGACGCCGGTCTCGTCGTGTACGGACAGCACGACCCGCCCGCTGGCGCCCGCGCCTAATTGTCTGATCTCCGTGTACCCGGGAGCACTCCACTCCATATGCCTCTCCCATCAGGAGCCGGCCCACCTGATGAGACGTGCGATCAAGGAGTCGGGTTTGCTAGGTGGTACCTGATTTATGGAACTACTCCCGATGGAGGATGTGAACAGGAGTATCGATACCTTCTGGGAGCAGCGGATCTGGCTGAGGCGCGCCCCACCCGGTCACCAGGGGCAGCACACCGGCCCATACCGGAAGGGTGTAGTCCTCCTCCTCGTCGATCGGCGCGCCGCGCCGGATCTTGACCGAGGCCTCCTCCAGGGACAACGCCAGCACGGCCGTGGCGGCCAGCTCCTTGCGCGACGGCGGCCGGGCGTAGTCCCACTGGCCGGGAGCGAGCTGCTCGGTCAGCGCCCGCAGCCCCGTCAGCCGCTCGTCCGGGTCGGTCACCAGCCTGGCCCGGCCGTAGATGACCGCCGAGCGGTAGTTGACGGAGTGGTGGAAGATCGAGCGGGCCAGCACGATGCCGTCCAGATGCGTGACCGTGACGCACACCTCGCCGTCGCCGGCCGCGCGCAGGGACCTCGCGCCTGTGGAGCCGTGCAGATAGAGCGTTTCGCCGACCCGGCCGTAGCCGGTGGGCACGACCATCGGGTGACCGTCGACGACGACGCCCAGGTGGCAGATCAGGCCGGTGTCGAGCACCTCATAGAGATCGTTCCTGTCGGCGCTGCCGCGTTCCTTCGAGCGGCCGAGCGTGGTGCGAGGAGTGGTGGAGAGCATGATTCGACCGTAGTCGCGAAGTGGACCTATCCTGTAGGGCCACTATCGACCCCTTCGTAGGGACCACTTGCGTGCGTACGTCTGTTGACCTGCCCGTTTCTCTCTCGCGTGACAGCGCCGAGCCGCTCACCGCGCAGCTGGCCGACTGGCTGCGCCGCGCCATGCTGGACGGCGCGCTCGCGCCGGGCGAGCGGCTGCCGTCCACCCGGGCCCTCGCGGCCCAGCTGGAGGTGAGCAGGACCGTGGTCACGGAGGCGTACCAGCAGCTGTACGCGGAGGGGTGGCTGGACGGGCGGCACGGCTCGGGGACGTTCGTGGCCGACATGGAGGCGCCCACGCCGCCTCACGAGACGACGTACGTGCCCGCGCCCCCCACGCCCCCGGCCACCTGGATCGACCTCACGGCCGGCGAGCCCTGGGTGCGCGACTACGACCGGGCGGCATGGAAGCGGGCCTGGCGCAAGGCCGCCGACCTGCCGCCCCGCGCCGCGCCCGACCCGCACGGCCTGCCGCGTCTCAGAGAGCTGCTCGCCGACCACCTCCGACGGGCCAGAGGCATGGCCGTCGGCCCGGAGAACATCCTGGTCACCAGGGGCACCGGCAACGGCCTCGACCTGTGCGCGCTCGCCCTGCTCGGCGGGGGCGCCCGCGCCGGCGTGGAGGATCCGGGCTACCACGTGGCGCGGACCGTGTTCGCGGCCCGGGGGGCCGAGATCGTGCCGTGCCCGGTGGACGAGGACGGCGTGATCGTGGACGGGCTGCCCGCCGATCTGCGCGTGCTCTACACGACGCCGGCCCACCAATACCCCCTGGGCGGGCGGCTGCCGATCCCGCGCAGGGAACGGCTGCTGGCCTGGGCCAGGAGCACGGGCGCGACGATCATCGAGGACGACTACGACGCCGAGTTCCGCTACGACGTCGCCCCGCTGCCCGCGCTCTACGGCCTCGACCCGTCCCGGGTGGTGCTCCTCGGCACGCTCTCCAAGACCCTGACGCCCGACGTCGGCGTCGGCTGGCTGGTCGGCGACCCCGAGCTCGTCGCCAGGATCGCCCGCCTGCGCCGCGCCGTGGCCGACCGCACCAGCGGGCCCGTCCAGCAGGCGGTGTCGACCCTGCTGGAGCGCGGCGACCTGGACCGGCACCTGCGGCGCATGCGGCTGGAATACGCCCGCCGCCGCGCCGCGGTCGTCGAGCTCCTCGGACCCGTCTGCCGGCTGCGCGGCGACACCGCCGGGCTGCACGTGCTGGCGGAGCTGCCCGCGGCCGTGGTTCCCGCCCTGGTCGAGCGGGCCAGGGAACGCGGCGTCCTGCTCGACTCGACCGGCCGGCACCACCACGGGCGGGAGCGGCTGCACGGCCTGGTGATCGGCTACGGCTCCGCGTCGCTGGCCGACGTCCGCCGCGGTTGCCGCATCCTGGCCGACCTGATCAAGAACGCCCCCCGCTGACCCCGCCGGCAGGAAGCGGTGGCGCGGGCTCCAGGCGGCGCAGGACGGGCAGGGCGCGGCCGGCGTAGACCGGGTCGACGGGGAGCACATGCCGTGCCCACCAGCGGGCCGGGAGCGGGTCCGGCGACGGTTCGGTGAAGGCCGGGGCGTAGTCGTCGTACGGGGGGTCGTACAGGTAGCCCGTGGCGACCCCGTGCCGCTCCAGCTCCGCGATGGCCGCGTCCCTGTCGCGCACCAGCAGCGGGACCCGGAACAGGGGCTGGTCCAGGTTGTCCCGCACGGCCGGCGCCACGGTGGGCAGCTCGGCCAGCCGGGCGACGCCCGCCAGCCGCCGCCCGCGGTCGGCGGGGACCTTGGCCAGGCGCCGGGACTGGTACCAGCGGGCCGGCGCGCCCCGGCGGGCTCGGTAGTCGTGCAGGTCGGCGCGTACCCAGGGGTCGAAGGGCGGCAGCGAAGGGGTCTCCTTGAGCGCCGCATCGAGCCTGTCGGGGTCGAGCGGGATACGGTAGCCCTCGCGTTCCTCCTGCATGCCGAGCGCGCGCATCAGCGCGAGCGCGGGGCGTACGAGGTCGAGCTTGAGCGCCGCCTGGCGGGCCATCGAGGTGGCCACGCCGATCAGGTCCGCTTTCCACGAGCCCGTGACGAGCAGCTGGTCGCGGGCGCGTTCGAGGGCCCGCAGGTCCGGCTCCCGCGCCACCGCCAGCACGCCGCCCGAGCCCGCTCCCGGATGCTTGGAAAGGCTGAAGACGCCCGCCTCGCCGAGCGTCCCCAGCGGCCGCCCGCCGACGCTCGTCTCCATGGCGTGCGCCACGTCCTCGATCAGGATCTTCCCGGCGAAGGCCTCGGCGCGGTCGGGCAGTCCGTACAGATTGGTCGTCAGCACCGCGTCCACCGCGGCGAGATCGACCCGGTCGGCGTCGATGTTGCCGTCACGTGGCGACAGCGGCGCGATCACCGGGCGCAGGCCGGCCGCGAGCACCAGGAAGAGGATCTCGTCGGCGGAGATGGGTGACATGAGCAGCCGCTGGCCGGGCGTGCACCAGTGGCGTAGTGCCAGGTAGAGGCCGAGACGGTTGGACGGCAGCGGCAGGCAGTGACGGCCCGTGCGCTCTGCGATGTGTTTCACCGATGTATGACGGTACGGAAACGCCCGTAGGTTTTCAACGCCTTGTCCGCGGTCTTGAGCAGCAGTGGGCTGGCCATCACGGTGGCCCGAGTCTTGCGCGCCGGCACCCGCATCATCCAGTGGACGCCCGCCGCCGCGCTGGCCCTGGCCACCCGGCCCTCGGCCACCTCCAGCTCGCCGGTCTTGAGCTTGTCCTTGTATTCCTTCTGGCCACGGCCCATGTCGATCACTTCGATCCCGGCCGCGGCAGCCTGCTCGGCCATCGCGAGGTGGTGGATGAGGCCGGGGGAGTATTTGGCGAAGCGGGTGTCGTAGGCGGGGAACCAGCCGGCGAGCGTCGTCCGCGTGCGCACCCCGAAATGCCCGGCCACCGGCTGGTCGTCCACGTAGACCATGTCGAGCACCCCGGCGAAGCTGTCCGACCGGGTCGCCAGCAGCCGCTCGACCAGCTCGACGATCCACCGGTGCGCGAACCTGTCGGTGCGTCCGGTGCGCCGGTATTGGTCGGTCTTCCAGCCGAGCAGTGTGCGCAGCGGCGCAAGGTCGGTGGTCGCGAAGTCGTGGCGCAACGTGCCGACGTCGCGCTGGAGTTTGCGCGACTTGGCCAGGGTGGTCTTGTACGTCTTGCCGGAATGCTCCCTCAGCGCCATGGTGTAACGCTCGTACCCGTCGCGCAGGTCGATGATCGGTGACGGGTGGCGCTCGTGCCGGGCGCCCAGCAGCGGCTGCCCGGACACCAGGTGGTCGAACTCGTAAACCGCGAGCCCGCACTCCTTGATCAGCCGGCGCGCGTCAATCTCGAAGTCCTTGGCGTGGATCAGGCCCTGGGCGTCGGTCAGCCCCGCGGCGACCGGTTTGCCGATGCCCAGCGGATGCCGTTCGAAGGGGAAGAATCCCATGATTTCGGAACCGTCGTACAGGATGGCGACCTGGACGAGATCTCGCAGCTCACCCACCGTGATCGTGAACTCGGGGGACAGGAACGGATTGTCGAAGGCGGGGTTGGACTCCTGCAGAGCCCGCCATCGACTCACTTCGGTCGGTCCCAGCTCACGGGGGAGGGCAAGGGTGACGCGCATGGGCTCCTACTGACGGCATGCTTCCTGCTCCGGCATGCGGGCAGACAAGTACGCCCAGCCTAAGGGTTGTCTTCACTGCTCAGCGACGTGGCCGTGGATTCTTACAGAATTCTCAGCTGGCGTTGCGAACAGAGTGACGTTCTAATGTGGTGTCCATGACCGTACCTGGCATCGACCGGCCCCGCCTGGTCCAGTGGATGGGCCGGAACGTGCCCGACGCGGGCGAGCTCCTGTCCGTCTCTCTCATATCCGGCGGCAGGTCGAACCTGACCTATCTGATCGAGGCCCGCGAGCGGCTGGTGGTGCTGCGTCGCCCGCCGCTCGGTCACGTGTTGCCCACCGCCCATGACATGCGGCGCGAGTGGCGCGTCATCTCCGCGCTCGCACCGACGCCGGTGCCGGTGCCGGAGCCGGTCGCGTTCTGCGCCGACGAGGACGTGATCGGGGCGCCGTTCTATCTCATGGGGCACGTGGACGGCACCGCCGTACGGACCAGGGAGGAACTCGGCGACCCGGAGCCGTCGCCCGAGCGGACGCGGCGGCTGTCGGAGCGGCTGGCCGAGGTGCTGGCCGCCATTCACGCCGTGGACTACCGCGAGGTCGGGCTGGGTGACTTCGGGCGGCCCGACGGCTACCTGGCCAGGCAGCTCGACCGGTGGTGCCAGCAGTGGGAGCGGTCGAAGACGGCCGACCTGCCGGAGTACGACAGGCTCGTGGACCGGCTGCGCAAGCGCCTGCCCGCCGAGCCGGCCGCGGGTGCCGCGGGCTCCGGCACGCTGGTGCACGGCGACTACCGGCTGGACAACACGCTGATCCGGCTCGGCGATCTGGAGATCATGGCCGTGGTCGACTGGGAGATGTCCACGCTCGGGGATCCGCTGGCCGATCTGGGGCTGACGCTGACGTACTGGCATGATCGCGGGGACGAGGAGCGGGCCAGGATCCCTGTGGCGGGGGACGTGACGGTCGCGCCCGGGTTCATGAACGGCGCCGAGTTCGCCGGCCATTACGCGAAGGCGTCCGGGCGGGATATTTCGGATCTCGGGTTTTATGTGGCCTTCGGTAACTTCAAGCTGGCGGTCATCGTGGAGGGTATCCACGCGCGGTTCCGGCAAGGTAAGACCGTGGGGGAGGGATTCGACGGGATCGGCTCCGCCGTGCCGACGCTGATCTCCCGCGCACACCGCATGCTCGACCAGGCCTGACCGCACCTGACCGGACCCCACGAGGAGCGAGCGCCATGAGCACAGTTGCACTGATCACCGGAGCGGCGAGCGGCATCGGCGCCGCCACGGCGCGGCGACTGTCGGCGGGTGGCGTCAAATGCGTCCTCGTCGACCTCGACGGCGAGGGCGTCGAGCGGCTGGCCAAGGAAGTGGACGGAGCGTGGCTGGCCGCCGATGTCAGCCGCGAGGAGGCCTCGCTCGAGGCCGTGGCGCTGGCCGGGCAGCGATACGGGCGGCTGGACCTCGTGCACCTCAACGCCGGGATCTCCGGCAAGGTGGACCTGGCGGCGTTCGACGCCGAGCGCTACCGCCAGGTGATGGGCGTGAATGTGGACGGCGTGGTCTTCGGCGTACGCGCCGCCGTGCCGCTCCTGCTGCGCTCCGGCGGCGGCGCCATCGTGGTCAGCTCGTCGCTGGCCGGGCTCGTGGGCTACTCCGGCGACCCGATCTACACGATGACCAAGCATGCCGTGGTCGGCCTGGTCAGGGCGCTGGCCGAGCCGCTGGCGGCGCAGAAGATCCGCATCAGCGCCGTCTGCCCGGGCTTCACGGACACGCCGCTGGTGGCCGAGTCGCGGGAGATGTTCGTCAACGCCGGGTTCCCGCTGCTCACCGCCGAGGACGTGGCGGCCGCCGTGGAGTCCGCCTTCTACACTGACGTTCCAGGCACGCTCCTGATCGTCCAGCCCGGCAGGCAGCCGGTCCCATACCGCTATGCCGGCGTCCCCGGACCGGCAGGAGGGCAGCGGCCGCCGCTGGGGGACGGCGATAGCTGAGCGTCAGCCGGACGTAGACCAACCGTAAGTCTCTTGCAAGTAGGGCGATTACCGTAATCAGGGCTGGGCCATGCTAGGCGCCCAGCCCTGATGACGTCCGCGACCCGTGAGGAGCGTTTCAGTGATTCCGACCGACGGCCGACACGCGCGCCGACGATCGCCCTGGCCCATCGCATTGGGAGCAGGGATCCTCGCGGTCGTGCTAGTGGCAGGCATCATGGTCTATGCCTCGATGCGGACCAAGTCCCGCACCGGGTTCACCGGCGCCGAGGTGGCCACGAAGGTGCCCACCGAGCCCGCGCCCCAGCTCGACCAGCCGCCGGCGCTGGAAACCTGGCCGCGCTGGGGCATCACGCACACCCAGTACAGCGCGGACAACGAGCCGCAGGACGTCGTCGAGCAGGCCAGGGGCGTGCTCGGCCGGGTCCCGATGCTGCAGAACCAGCACATCATGGGCTGGGGCGTCGGCAACCCGGAGCCGAGCCCCGGGCAGTTCAACTTCCGCGACCTCGACCGGCGGCTGAAGTTCATGGCGTCGTCGCGGGCGGTGCCGGTGATCACGCTGTGCTGCGCGCCCGACTGGATGAAGGGCGGGCAGGCCGGGCGTACGGACTGGAACAAGAACCATACGGTCGCGCCCGAGCCCGAGCACTTCGACGACTTCGCCAAGCTGGCCGCGCGGGTGGCCAAGCAGTACCCGACGGTCAAGCACTACATGGTGTGGAACGAGTTCAAGGGTTTCTGGGACCCGGCCACCAACCGCTGGGACGCCAAGGGCTACACCGAGCTGTACAACAAGGTCTATACGGCACTGAAGAAGGTCAACAAGGACATCCAGGTCGGGGGCCCGTACATCCCGATCGAGAGCAACGCCCGCTCGCCTCGCCCCTCGGAGCTGAGCGGCGCGTGGGGGACGATCGACCAGCGGGCCCTGGACGCGATCGAATACTGGATCGACCGCAAGAAGGGCGCCGACTTCATCGTGGTCGACGGCGCCTCCATGACGAACGACAAGGGGAACGTCCCCAACGACTTCGCCGCCCAGGCCAAATTCAGCGCTATCACGACGTGGCTGCGCGAGAAGAGCGACGACCTGCCGGTGTGGTGGGCCGAGTGGTACGTGGAGCCGGAAAACGCGAACTGGTCGGAGGAAAAGCGTACGGCGGTCCAGGCGACGGCGCTGATGGAATTCGCCAAGAGCGGCGTGACCACGGCCCTGTATTGGAATCCGCAGCAGAAGGACCAGGGCGACTGCGGCGGCTGCCTATGGGCCCCGAAGGTCGGCGACGAAATGCCCATGGCCGGCCTGCTGAGCGGCTTCACGAAATGGTTCCCGACGGGTGTGCAAGTGGCCGACGTGCGGTCCTCGGACGAGCGCGTCAAGGTCCTGGGTCAGGAACGCCAGATCGTGATGGTGAACACCGCGGATGAGGAAGTGACGGCGACGGTGGACGGCAAACAGGTCACCCTGGCGCCGTACGAGATCAGGTGGACGGGCAGGGGCGGCGCATAGCCCCCGACCCCTAGGGGGTCATGTGCTCATGACGGCTGTGGCTGTGTCGCAGGCAGGCCGAAATGGGGGAGGCAGCCCTCCAGGCCGTGGATCTTCACCGGCACCGGGCTGGTGAAGTCGTCCCGGTCCAGGCGCAGGCGTTGCTGAATCGCGCGCCGCCCCTGGATCTGATGCACAGACACCCCGTCCGGCCGGTAGCCGAGCTTGCGGGAGACGGCGAGTGACGCCGGATTGTCCAGGAAGGCGCCGGAGACTGCGGTCTGGGCGCCGAGGCCGGCGAAGGCCAGGTGGAGTACGGCGGCGCGCATCTCGGTGCCGAGCCCGTGACCCTGGTGGGCGCGGCCCAGCCACGAGCCCGTGTGCGCCTCCCGCGTGACGGAGAAGTCGGTGGCGGTCAGGTCCTGGGCGCCGATCACGCGGCCCTCGTGGACGACGACGAAGTTGCAGTGCCAGCTCTCGGGCTGCCAGCGCGCCATGACTCCGAGGTGGAAGCGGATGACGTTGCCCGGGAGCTCGGCGGCGGGGGCGTCGGTCCACGGCACCCCGAACGGCATGCGGCCGGGATCGTGCACGCCCTCCAGCGCCCGGTCGGCGAGCTCGTCGAGGTCGTCCAGGGAGGGGAACCGCAGTTCGAGCCGGGGCGTGGTGAGGCGCAGGTTGAAGAGAGGCCAGTGGCGCATGGTGGCTTATTGTTCCGGGCCCCGCCTACAAGGTCATCTCATTTACGCGCGACGGCCGGGTCTGCGCCAGTACGTGAGGTACCGCAGCAGCCACTCCACCGGCCCGTACCGATGGCCCTTGAGCCACCACCGGCTATAGAGCACCTGGGCGCCGAAGATGCCGAGGGCGATCAGCACCTCCACCGGCGGGCTGACCCGGTCGACCAGTGCCAGCCCATACCCCGTGAAGATCAGCGAGCAGATCAGCGACTGCGCCAGGTAGTTGGACAACGCCAACCGCCCGGGCGCGGCCAGAGCACGCCCGATCCGCGGCATATAGGGCAACAGCCGCAGGAACGTGGCCCCGTACGCGGCCGCCAGCAGCGGGGCCGTCACCAGGTCCACCGCCTCGCCCCAGAACTTGTGCACGGTGCCGTTCCAGGCCGACAGGGTATAGAAGAACGCGCCGCCCAGCCCCACCGTGAAGCCCGCCCACTGGAGCCTGCGCAGCGCCCGCGTGTGAGCGGACAGCTCACGCAGGGCGCCCAGCTTGCCGACGGCCAGGCCGATCAGGCACGCGGCAAGCACCGCGGGCCCCTGGAAGAGCACGCGGAACATGATGATCAGCGACAGCTTGCGGACATGTTCGGAGATGATCTGCCAGACGCCGCCACCCAGGGCCGCGTCCGATCGGGCGGCGTCAGCGGCCCCGTTCGCGACCGTCCCCGACATGTCGTGGCCCGACATCGCCATCAGGGCCAGGAGCACGAAGCCGAGGGCCAGCAGGGCGGTCAGGCCGACGGCCAGCAGGACCGCCGCCCGGGGCGTGATCCGCCGCAGCACCAGCAGCGCCACGCCCACGGCCGCGTACGTCGTCAGGATGTCCCCCGGGAACAACAACACGGCGTGCGCCAGCCCGAGCAGGAACAGCCCGGCCAGCCGCCGCAGGAACATCGGGACGAACGCGCGGCCGTGCTGGGCGGCCGAGTCGAGCTGGAGCGTGAAGCTGTAGCCGAACAGGAAGGAGAACAGCAGGTAGAACTTGTTCTCCATCAGCAGCGTCACGGACCACCGCACGCCCCAGTCCAGCGACGAGTGGAACGCGGGCTCCGCCAGCCCGGCCATCCGGTAGCCGGAGGCCAGGAAGGCGATGTTCACGACGAGGATGCCCAGGAGCGCGAAGCCGCGTAGGGCATCCACAGAAGCGATCCTGGCCGCCGCGGATGGGGCTCTTGCGTCGGACGTTGCGGAAAGTGTCTTCTGTGTCCTCATCGAGTGACATCATTCCGCACATCCTGAGCGTTTCCTGTGAATTCAGTTATTTTGTGCGATATAGATGAACCGCTCGACGATCACCGCGAAGGCCACCACGAACGCGGGAACCGCTAGGTAGAGCAGCCGCCTGCGGGCCTTTCTGGCCCGGTTCGGGCCGTTCAGCCGGATGACCTCGTAGCCGAACAGTGCGACCCATGTCACAACCAGCGCGCCGATGCCCACCGGCGTCCAGGGTGAGGTGGGGTCGCCGCGCCCCGCGTACGGGTTCGGCTCGGGGATCTCCGTGCCGCGCACGAACGTCTTCCACGTGTAGAGCGCCGCGTCCGCGTTCGAGTAGACCCGCTTCAGGTCCGGCGAGGCGTCCAGCGCCGCACGGAACCTCTCGCCCCAGTCCGCCGGGAAACCCTCGTTGAGCTGCAGGTAGCTCACCTGGCCGCGGCTCACCATGAGGTACGAGTTCCGTGGCGAGTCCTTCAGTTTCTTGACCGCGTCCGCGATCTTCGCCGGGTCCTTGTGCACGAGGGCCTGCAGGTTGAAGCTGACGATCTCGACGTCCCGCTCGCCCCACGGCATGGTGGGCGTGACCTCGGGGCCCTCCTTCGGCACCAGATAGATCACCCTGGCGCTGGGCTTGTCGTGCTCGTAGACGTAGTGCATGGCGCCGACCTCGCCGGCGGTGACCCGCTCGAACTTCTCGTTGCCATACCTGGCCAGCAGGAACGTGAACGCGAACAACACCGCGAAGCAGGCCGCGAGCACGACCGAGAGCTTCTTCGTGAGCTGCGGGTTGAACCGCACGTTCCGCTTGCGCAGCGGCACGGTCTCCTCGCGCACGTCCGCGCTGTCAGCCGGCAGGTTCGGGAAGAACGCGTACGCGGCCAGCAGGCAGGCGCCGGGCAGCGCGAACATGTAGATCCGCAGCCCGATCTCGCCGCCGTAGCTCTGCAGGCCGAGCGCCAGCACCGGCACGCACAGCAGGATCAGCGCCGACCGGTCGAACACCCCGCGTCGCAACCGCCTGAACAGGCCGGCCGCCGCGAGGCTGAGGATGACCACGAGGATGCCGAGGCGGGCCTGCAGCACCATCGCGTGCGCCGGGTCGCTGCCCTCGATCCGGTCGCCGGTGTTGCTGCGCAGGTTCTGCAGGATGTTGCCCAGGCCGCCGAAGATCGCGTCGATCTGGCTCGCCCAGAACCCGACCGTCATGTAGCTGATCCAGGCCAGCACCACCAGTCCGAGGGCGAACGGCAGCGCCCACGTCAGCGAGGTCCGCTTGAAGATCAGGAACGCGGTCACCACGCCGAGCATCATGAACGGCGTGATCTGGTGCGAGGCCACCGACGCGAAGAACAACGCCAGCAACATCATCAGCATGAGCAGCTTGTCGGCTCTGTATGTGCCGGTGTTGGCCAACTCGCCCGGCGTCATCGCATCCAGCTTGCCCAGCAGCTTGCGCAGGCCCTTGGTCGGGATCGGCTTCGTCCGCGGCTCCACCCGCCCGAACCAGCGCAGCAGGATCGCCACGAACGCCAGATAGAGCGCGAACGTGAAACCCTGCGGCGAGAAGTAGTCCTGCCCGATCCACTGCACCAGCACGAACAGCAGCGCCGCGAACCACCGCGCGCGCGTGGTCGCCACGACCTGGCGCAGGATCAGCACGAACGGGAGCAGGTAGAGCAGGTTGGACAGAAGCGGCGTCCACATCAGGATCGGCGTCAGGTCGGTGATGCCGGCGGCCTTCGTCACGAACGCGAACAACGCGAAGAAGCCCGGCCAGCCCATGCGGGCGTCGATGCTGATGGCGGTCCCGCCGGTTCTGCTGATGAACTCGACGAAACCGGCATGGATGTAGGCAGTGGGGAAGCGCGGCTCGGTCGCCACCAGGGCGCCCGCGCCATGTAGGGCGAACGTGATGGCGGCGATCTGGAACAGGAGCAGGAACTTGCGGTCCGTGCTCTGGGCGACCGTGACAAAGAACGACACGATCATGATGAGAATGGCGATGAAGGCCGTGGCCGGGAGCGCCGAGATCAGGCCCAGGCCGTCGATGTCATTGGGATCCACGCCGCGCAGGGGTCCGGCGGGGACCTTGAGGGCGAGGATGTACATGAGCAGGCCCTCAAGGACCAGCAGGACGGGCAGCCACTTGGGGGCACTGGCGATCAGCGCGCCGACACGGCCGCCGGCGAGGCGCGGCCTGGGGGCCGCCGCCTGCTGCGGCAAGGCTTGCTGAGGGTGCTGCGGCCTGGCTTGCTGTGGGAGTGCCTGCTGCGGGGCGGACTGCTGGGCGACTGCCTGCTGGGCCACTGGCTGAGGGTGGCCTTGCTGTGGGCGTCCTTGCCGGGGCGGCACGCCCCGAGAGGCACCTGGAGACACGCCCGGGCCTCCCGGGCCCTGCGGCGGCGGCCCTATGGGCTGCACCAATGCGCCCAGCCCGCCAGAACCGGGCCTCCCAGAGGCCGGTCCGCCCCCGGCGGGTGCGGCTCCGGCAGCTCCGGCCGCGGCAGGTCCGGCTCCGGCAGGTCCGGCTCCAGCGGGTCCGGCTCCAGCGGGTCCGGCTCCAGCGGGTCCGGTAGCGGCTGGTCCGCTACCGGCAGGTCGGCCAACGGCCTGCCCGCCACCGGCGGGTCCGCCAGCGGTCGGTTCGCCGGACGGCCCGCCGGCGGTCGGCTGTTCGCCCGACGGCCCGCCGGCGGTCGGCTTCCCCGACGGGCCGGCAGGGGTAGGCGTGCCGGTGGGCGACGCGCCGCTGACCGGTCCTTTGGTCGCCGGTCCGACGGTGGGCAACTTCGCGGTCGGCGCTTCAGCGGGTGTGCCTGCGCTGGACGTGCCTCCGGTCGCTGTAGCTCCGCTGGGTGTGGCGGCGCCGGCGGTGCCTCCGGTCACTGCAGTCCCGCCGGACGGGGCGCCAGTGGGTGGTGCTTCGGCGGGCAGCGCGTTCGTGGGAACTGTCCCGGCACCAGGAGGCGCGTTCGTGGGAACTGTCCCGGCACCAGGAGGCGCGTCAATGCCCGCCTCGCCGTCGGACGCTTCCCCAGCCGACGCTCCCCTGGCACCGGCAGTGCCCTTGGCCTCAGGTGTCCCCTTCGCGGTGGGTGTCCCCTTCGCGGTCGGCATGCCCTTCCGGGTTGGCGTGACCTTCGGGGTGGGAGTGCCCTTAGCGGCGGGTGTCGTCTCGCTGGGCGGCGTCGGCCCGCTGGCCGGCGTGTCCTTGGGGGTGGACGTCCCCTTGGCGGTCGGCGTTCCCTTGGCGGTGGACGTCCCCTTGGCGGTCGGCGCCCCCTTGGGGGCGGGCTCCTCCTCGGCGGGCGCACCGGTCGTAGACGCGCCCTTGGACGCGCCCTTGGACGCGTCCGTCTTCGCACCCGCAGCCCCCTGCGTCGCGCCCTGCTGCGGCCCGCTGGTGGGCTTGGCGGCGCCGGCAGGTTGCGGTCCACTGGGCGGCTGGGTGCGCAGGCCCGGGTTGGTCGGCGCATTGGCGTCCGAATCGGCCGCCTTCGTCCCCGCTGGCGTCTCAAGCGCGCCGACCTCAGGAGCGCCGCCCTCAGGAGCGCCGACCTCGGCAGCACCGGTCCCGGTCTCCGAAGGGTCGCCGTCAGGCCGTTGGACGGGCATCGAGACGGTCCCGGCGGCCCCCGGGTCCGCTTCCTCCGCCGTCGGCGGCCGGCCGATGTGGAGGGACGGCCCGGGAATCCGGAACGTCGTGGTCTGGTCCGCGGCGGACTCGTCCGTGGCAGCTGAGTCCTCAGCCGCGCCGTCATCCACCTCCGCGGAGGCAGGCTCCTTGTCGAACGTCAGCTTCGGGATCACCCCGGTAGCTTCCGGATCGAAAGGCACGTCTGAATCCTCGTTTCCTCTTGGCTCGGGAGCTCCGCTCCCCTCTCCGTCCTGACGCACGTCCGAGGAGCCCGTGATCCCCGTTGTCATGCCATCGCCGTCCCGTTGCCTCACGTTGACCATCATGCGGTCCCGGACGACCCCTGGATGACAGTCGCCTTCCCTGTTTCATCGAACTTGAGAATTTTACGGAGATTCCCGAAGATCAATATCGCTACGAGCAGCTCGCTGAAGAGCAACCCGTATCCGACCGCGTTCACCCCCGCGAACGGGAACAGGGCGATGGTGGACACCAGCACGAGCACGGCCAGCCCGATCTGCACGATCGCCAGCGACCGCGCCTTGCTCTGCGACCGCAACGCGCTCAGATAAACCTCGATCAGCACCCGAGGCAACACGGCGAGCGACATCAGCCGCAGCAGCAGAGTGCCCTCTTCGGCGAACTTCGGCCCGAAGATCGTCAGGATCAGGGGCGCCCCGAGGATCGCCACCGCGATCAGCGGAGTGACGAT
Organism: Nonomuraea turcica; assembly: GCF_030718205.1. Lineage (GTDB taxonomy): Bacteria > Actinomycetota > Actinomycetes > Streptosporangiales > Streptosporangiaceae > Nonomuraea. Next base: position 84,653 of record NZ_JAUZQF010000004.1, on the reverse strand, counting down.
CATGAAGGCCCGCCGCAACGCCCGCCGGCAGTTCGCGGCCAGCCGAGCAGGATCGAAAGAGCCCTCGACGGTCAGCGACACCGCCATGTTCATGGCCAGCAGCTCGATCATGCTGGCGAGCGTGTGCGCCATCGAGAAGCGCCCGAACGTCGCCTCGCCCACCTGTGTGGCGATCACGACCGGCACCAGATAGACGATCGCCAGGATCGACAACGTCCCGGGGAAGTCCCCGGCCAGGAACCTGCCGATCTCCCGCAGCCGCGGCGGCGCCTGCTCGCTGTCGGACTCCCGCACGTGCCGGGGCACGACCACGCCGAAGATCAGCCAGTTGACCGGGATCAGCGCGAGCGCCGTCGGGATCACCCAGGAGACGAAGATCCCGCCTTCGGGCAGCGCGGCCGCCAGCGCCACGAGCAGCCCCATCTTGACCAGGCCGAAGATGAAGTTGTTCATGGGCACGAACGTCGCCCTGCGCAGCCCGGTCAGCACCACGTCCTGCAGCGTGAACACGGCCCACACCATCACGGACGCCAGGAAGAACAACCCCGGCCCGAAGCCGCCCAGCACCTGGTAGGTCTGACCCCACAGCGGCAGCGTCAGCAGGAAGCCGAGCGCCGCGACCCCGCCCGTGGCGGCGGCCAGGCCGTACCCGCGGAGGATCAGCTCGGGCGTGCGGCGGCCCGCCACCGGCAGGTAACGGGCGAGCGCTCCCACGAACCCGAGCGCCGTCAGCGACGCGAACAGCCGCATCGCCGTGATCACCGCCTGGCCGCGGCCGAACTCCTCCTCAGAGTAGAGCTCGGGATTCGCGGCCAGGAGCCAGTAGCCCATGCCGAGCACGCCGGTGACGACGGTGTTCGCCATGAGGGAGTATCCCTGCCGGAAAAGGGGGTTGCGCAGGTCGCGAAGGATCTTCCCCCAGACGCTAGACATTGCCGCGCACCCGCTGCAGCCCGTACCTCGTGCGCCGCACGACCGCGTACCCCTTGGTGAGGATGCGCTCGCGCAGGTAGATGAGAGGTACGGCGTTGCCTTCGACGGCGCGCTTGAACATGTTGATGGTCGTGCCCTTGCCGACCGTCAGCCGGGGGATGGCGAGCATGTCGTGCCGGTCCGCGGCGATCGTGTTGCTCACCGCGCAAGCTGCGAAATATCCGGCCTTGCGCACTTCTCGCCGCACACGGGCGCTGGAGTACCCGTACGGGTAGGCCATGGTGGCGACTGGGGCGCCGATCTTCTCCTCCAGCAGGCCTTTGTTCCTCCGCAGCTCCTGCCGCATGTCGTCGATGCGGAGCTGGTCGAGCTGGGGGTGGCTGTGGCTGTGGCCGCCGATCTCGATGCCGGTCTGCGCGGCCTCGCGGGCCTGGCCCCAGGACAGCATGTCGTCCAGCGGCCGGCCCGCGGCGTCCTTGCCCGCGTCGGAGACCCAGCCGCTGGTCAGGAAGACCGTGGCCGGGAAGCTGTGCTTGTCGAGCAGCGGCAGCGCCTGGCTGTGGAAGTCGGCGTAGCCGTCGTCGAAGGTCACCACGACGGGCTTCGCCGGCACCTCGTGGCCGTCGATCTTGTTGAGCGCGGCCACCAGGTCGCCCAGCGTGAGCGGGGTGAAGCCGCTCTCCTTCAGGTAGGCGAGCTGCTCGTCCAGGTCCGACGGCCGCACCGAATGCGGGCGGGTCTCGTCATTGGGAGTGTCCGTGACGGAGTGGTACATCAGGATCGGAACTCGGATCATGATCGTGCCACCTTAAGCCGTACGGAACCCACCACGTAGCCCCAGGTCGTCCAGGCCAGCCCGATGACGATCGCGGCCGCCCGGCCGAGCCCGCCCAGGTCGCCGCGCAGGGCCTCGCCGACCCCGCGCAGCGCGCCCAGCGGCAGCGTCTTGAGCGCGTGCGCCCGCTCGCTGGCCAGCCCGTCCTGAGTGCCGACCTCCTGCGTCACCAGGGCCTTCGACAGCCCTTCCGCGTAGCACCTCGACCTGAAGTACGCGAACCGCTCGCGCTGATGGGACACCTTGTGCCCGATCATGGCGCGCGGCTCGAACAACATGACCGAGCCCGGCTTGCGCTGGCTCAGCCGGATGCAGAACTCCGTCTCCTCGCAGCCCAGCGGGCGCGACTTGCGTCCCTGCACGCTGCGCCCGATGCCGCTGTGGAACCCGCCCACCTCGGCCACCACGTCCCGCAGGAACGCCGCGTTGCCACCCATCACATTGCGGATCGGCGCACGGACCGACGGCATGCCGCGGTAGGTGCACCCGACCGTCCAGTCGAACTCGTACGGGAACCACCGCGGCCGCACCTTCGACGCCCACAAGGGGTCGGTACGGCCGCCCACGCCCACCACGCCCGGTTCCTGGAAGCCCTCCTCCAAAGCCTCCAGCCACCCGGGATCGGCGACCGCGTCGTCGTCGAGGAACGCGACAAACTCACCGGTGGCCGTGGCCACACCGGTGTTCTTGCCGCCGGACAGCCCCTGCTCGTGAGTGTTCTCCACCACGATGGCCTGCGGGTATTCAAGCTTGAGCTTGAGGTGCAGGTCGGGGTTGTGGTCGACCACCAGGATCAGCTCGTGTGCCGGGCGTGTCTGGCCCTCGACCGACTCGACTGCCTGCCTGATGTCCTCCCACCGCTCCTCGGTGTAGACGCAGATGACAACAGACGTGTTCACAACGTTCCTCTTTATGCGACGCCTCGGTCAGCGGCGGGAGTGGCGGTCGGCTCAGGCTGAGCGGGAGCGGGCTGGCGACGCCACTCCCTCAGGATGGTCTTGAGCACGCGGAAGCCATCTCGTACGGCGCGCAGGTTGCTCTCGCCGTGAATGCGGTTGCGCTCGTGGCTCGGCACCTCGTGCACCTTCAGCCCGGCCTTGGCGGCCCGCACGTTCATCAGCGTCTCCACCTCGAAGCCGTCGCAGTCGAGGTTGAGCACGTCCAGGTGGCGGGCCCAGAAGGCGTTGTAGCCGTAGCACAGGTCGGTGTACTTGGTGCTGTACATGACGTTGACGATGCCGGTGAGGACCTTGTTGCCCAGGCGCCGGTTCAGCGTCAGGTCGTCGCTGCCACCACCGGAGGCGTAGCGCGATCCCTTGACGAAGTCGGCGCCTGTCACCAGCGCGCCCACGAAGTTGATGATCTCGCGGCCGTCGGTCGAGCCGTCGGCGTCGATCATCACGATGATGTCGCTGGTGCACGCGGCGAACCCGGCGGCCAGGGCGTCGCCCTTGCCCTTGCCGGTCTGCGTGACGATCTTCACATTGGGCCGCAGCCGCTTGGCGACGGCAACTGTGTCGTCGACGGAGTTGCCGTCGACGAGCACGATCTCGTCGATCCACTGCGGGATCGTGGCGAAGACGTGCGGGAGGTTCTCGGCCTCGTTCATCGCCGGCACGACCACGCTCACCGTTGGGGAAATGGCCAGGTGAGGCGTGACGGGCGTGAAGCTCGTGGGCGGTGGCATCGACCGAAGGGGCGAGGTGTGGACCTTGCCGTTGTGCTTGGTGATCTCGGGACTCATGGCGAGGGATTATCCTTCCGGGGCCCTGTGCTGCGGGCCGGCCCAGGCCAGCCCCGGGTGCTGCGGGAATGGCGAAACCGGTGAACGGTGCATTGAAGGGTCCTGTGGAGTGAGGGTGTGCTGCGGGTTTGGGTGGAGCGCTCAGCGTGCTCCGGTCGGTTCCTTGACTACTGCGTTGGATGGCTCCTGCTGCTGCATCGAGGTGCGCACCCGACCGAAGCCCTTGAGGACACGGTCAGCCGCTCTATAAAGAGACGGTCGATCCATGACAATTGTTCGGGCTTTGTTGAAAGGAGTTCGGCCGATCCAGTGGACCGCCGCCGTCGCGGACGGCCGGGAGATGCGGCCTTCGGCGACGTACAGGACCCCGCTCTTGAGCCAGTCTTTGTACTCCTTGCCGCCCTTGCCCATGTCCACCATGTGCACACCGTTCTTCGCGGCGGCCTCGGCCATCTGGAGATGGTGCACGATGCCGGGCGAATAGCGCGCGTACTCGGTGTCGTAGGCGGGGAACCACCCTACAAGGGTGGTAGCCGTACGGAGGCCGAAATGTCCGGCGACCGGCACGTCACCGGCATAAAGCATGGTCAGGACGCCTGCGAAGTCCGATGAGTTCTCGGCATGCATCATGTCGGTCAATTCGACGATCCACGGCTGGGCGAATCTGTCCACCCGGCCAGTTCTCCGATACTGGTCGGACTTCCAGGCCAGTAACGTCCGCATCACCTCAGGGTCGGCCGAGGCCCACTCGAAGCGCAGCTCGCCCTGCTCGCGACCCATCTTGCGCTCCTTGTAGCGCACGGTCTTGAGGTTTTTCGGCGAGTTGGCCTTGACCTGCTCGACCCAGGCCTCGAAGCCGGAGGTGAAGTCCATGACCGGAGCCGGGCGCACGTCCTGCTCGTAGGGGGCGAACGTCGGCTGCCCGGCCACCAGGTGGTCGAAGTCGAACACGCTGAGCTTGCAGGCCCGCAGCAGGGCCTTGGCGTCCAGCTTCAGGTCCGGGGTCGAGATCAGACCGTGGCAGGTGGTGAGGAAGCCGCCGAGCGGTTTGCCGATGCCGAAGCTGTGCCGCTCGTATGGGAAGAATCCCTTGATGCCGCTTCCATCTGAGATGACCGCCACCCTCACGTAGTCACGCAAGCGGTCCATCGCCACGGCGAACTCGACCGACAGGAACGGGTTGTCCAGACTCCGGTCAGCCTTCTGCAGCTCACGCCATCGGGCCCGCTCGGAGTCCCCGAGCTCTCCCGGCCGAACTACCTGGATGTTCACCTTGCCCTGGCCCCCTGTTCGCTCTGCATGCTCTTCCCCCGGTACAAGACGCGGAGCACGTACATGAACCCGCCGAGCACGGCGACCGTCGCCACACCGGCCCGCGGTGACCACGCGCCGAAAAGCAGCATGGCCTCGGCGAGCAGCACGTTCAGTACGAGACTTGCCGCGGCTCCTACAGATAGAGCGGCCAGTGGGTCACGATCACGCAACAGTCCCACTACGGCCGCCCCTGGAACCACCAGAAGGAACAACGAGATCAGGAACGGGCGCAGCGGCGTCTCGATGTCGAACAGCGCCACTACCGCTCCCGCTATGCAGGCCAGCCCCACCAACCAGGCGAGGGCTCTGCGGTGCTGCCTGAGCATCTCCTGTATCTCTCCTGCTCCACTGGTCAAAAGCGCGGTTTATCGCAGTTCATGGGACCAATCCGCGCCTGAGCACGTCAATGCCGACGCTTGGCGACGCGCTCCGGTTTACCGGCAGGCAGAGATTTCTTGTGTGAGGTTAAACACACGGTCAAGCAGTCTCCGGACCCCGACGCAGCCCCAAGCACACCAGGATGCCCTATGTAGCCTAGGATCTTCGAGTCAGGGTCCGATATATCCCTGATTGTCGTCTAAATAAGAGTCTACTGTGACGTTACGCGAGCTTTACCCTGCCATGGTCTCCACTGAGGACGTCTCGAGCCCCGTGGGTGATTCGGTCGGCTCAGGCGTGGGCGTCGGGTCGTCGCTCGGCGGGTCGGACGCCCGGGGCTCCCGGCCGTCCCAGGAGAGCGAGCAGGTCCCGGTGCCGCCGTTCGAGGTGAACGTGACCCGGCCCGTGCCGGCCTCGTTCGGGTCGATCACCGTTACCCAGATCATCACCGAGCCGCCGGTCTTGATCGACCCGCTCGCCGGGAACACGTCCAGGCCCTGAGAGGCGGTCGCCACCCAGGACACCGAGGCGTTGCGGGCGCTGAGCCCGATCTTGGCCGCCCCGTCGATTCCCCGTGGGCACGAGACCCCGAGCCTGGCGCCGGGCGCGGGCCTGCGGCGGGTGGCCGTGGGTGCGGCCGCGGGCCTCGTGCTCGGCCGCGCGGCGGCCGGCCGCCCGCTCGGCGTGGGCCCGTCCGACGGGCCGGTGCTCGAGGTCGGGGTCGGGGTCGGCTTCGGTGAGGGAGTCAGGTCATCCTGCTCGGGCACGGCCTCCGGCGTCGGACTCTCTTCGGCGGGGAGGGTGGGGGAGAACTGCAGCGCGGTGGGGTTCGACGCCTTCCCGCCGCTGATCACGACCATGGCGCCCGTCGCGGCCAGCACACACACGCCCGCCAGCACCACCGGCGCGAGCCTGCGCGGCCTGCGCCGGCGCGAGCGGCGCTCGGCCGGCACCGGGAACCCGGCCCGGTCGAAGCTGTCCCCGCGATCCATGATCAGCGTGCGGGTCTGACCGCGCTCAGGACTGAGACACGTGTCGATCACCCGGCGGCGCAGGGAGATCGGCGGGAACGCGACCGGCACCATGTCCAGGAGCCGCCCGGCCGAGACCTGCCGATGCCGGCCCTCGGTGCACACCTCGCAGCCGCCGATGTGCCCCGACAACCGCCGCCGCAGCAGCGGGGTGAGCGGCCCCTCCCACGAGTCGACCATCGCCGACAGGTCGGGGCAGTGCGCCCGGCCCGTCCTGGCCAGCACCACGGCCGCCGCGGCGATCTCCAGATGGTCGCGGGCCTTGCTCAGCTTGGCGGCCGCCTGCCGCGAGGTCAGCGCCAGCACCGCGCCGGCCTCGGACGGGGTCAGGCCGTGGCGCAGCGACAGCTCCAGAACCTCCCGCTCGCTCTCGCCGAGCTCGCCCAGCGTCTCGTGAACCAGGTCGGCGAGCTCCGGATCCGCCTGCTCCTCCAGGTCGGGAAGCTCTTGTGTGGGGGTGCTCCGGTGCGCCATCCTGGCCCGCACCTGGAATCTGGCCAGCGCGTACAGCCAGGCCCGCAGCCGGCTCGGCTCCCTCAGCCGCTCCACGCACCCCTGCGCGGTGACGAGGGCGTCGTGCACGGCGTCCGTCGCCAGGTCCCGGTCCCCGGCCAGGGAGAAGGCGTAGTCGTACAGCCGCTCTGCGTAGGAGTCGAAGAGCTTGGCGGGAGCGTCGGCGTCCGCGCGCCGCAGAGCCTCCACGAGCTCCTGATCACCGGCGCGATCGACGGTCGGCCATCCAGGCACGGATCCCTCCCCGCAGGTACGACGGGCACTCAAGCCCCACGCGGAGAGGACGCGGCCTAGTTTGTCCAGGTTCGCCCCTCATGCCCATTGGGCATGAGAGGGGAACTCAGCCGTCGCAGTTCGGGGAGCAGAGGCGGCGCTCCATACCCTGCAGGAAGAAGTCGCGGACCTGCAGGATGTTCTTGGCGATGTACGCCTCGCCGCCGGTCGCCTTGGCCAGCGCGTCCATCCGCTGCTTGCCGGGCGCGGCGTCCGGGCCGAAGGCGATGATGATGATGCTGACCGGGCGCTTAGGGTCGTAGGTGTCCTTCAGGAACTGCAGGATCGCCGGATTCTTGATCCCGCCGTCGGGGTCGTCGTTGCCCGCGCCGTCCGTGAGGATCAAGAGCGTGTTGATCTTGTCCTGCTGGTACGTCTCGGTCATCTCCGTGTACGCGGCCTTGAGCGTGTCGTTCAGCCCCGTGTCGCCCGTCGCCTTGGCCTGGATCGTGCTGAGCTGCTTGACCATCAGGTCCTTGCGGAGCGTGCCGTCGATGCTCTCGGTGAGCGGTCCGAGGGAGACGATCTCCTTCCAGTCCTTGCCGCGGCCGTCCAGATGCGTGGAGAACGTCCACACGCCCAGCTCGGAGTCGGCGGGGAACAGGCCGAGACCCTCAGTGGCGATCTTGCCGATGGCCTGCATCCGGGTCATGCCCGTGCCCGGCACCGGCAGCGCCATCGTGCCCGAGACGTCGAGCAGGGTGAGCAGGCGTGAGCCCAGGTTCAGCCTGGACCAGGTCTGCACCATCCGCGCCACGGTCGCCCCGTCGGGAGCGGGCAGCGCCTGCGGGGTCTCCGGGGTGAACCCCTTGTCCTTCGTCAGCACGTCGCCCGCCTTGCCGTCCGCGCTGCGGAAACCGGCGTCACGCAGGATCTTCTTGGCCGGATCCGTGGACAGCTCCTGCTTGAAGTCCGCCGCAGCCTTCTGCGTGGCCGGATCCTTGGTGAGGATCGTGACCGGGTAGTCGAGGCTGAGCGTGCCCTCCTCCGGATAGAGGGCCACCACCGGGGCCTCCGGCTTCTTCGTGTTGTGCGCGTAGATGGCCTGCTCGGAGGCCACGCCCACGGGCACCTTGCTGCCGGACTTCACGGTGAGGCTGGCCAGCAGCGCCGTCGAGTCGGACGCGAGCTGGCCCGACAGCTCCTTCAGCGCGCCCACCAGCGCCTTGTCCTGCCCGGCCTCCTTGGCCGTGCCCGCCGCGGCCACCAGCGCGGCCAGGCCCGCGGAGTTCTTCTGCGGGTCGAGGGCGAGCACGCGGACCTGCTTGCCGGGGCCGTCCACGTTCGCCACGTTCGCCGCTGCGATCATGCTGGACCAGCTCGGCTTGAGGGCGCTGGACAACTTCGCCGCGGCCGACTTGGCCGCCGCCAGCACGACGGGGGAGGTGGCGATCGAGACCTCGGGCTCGGGCAGCGCCTTGCCCGCCGGGGTCCTGCGCATGCTCTCCAAGAGCAGGCTGGAGTCCGCCACCCAGAAGTCGGCGGTGGCCTTGCCCGCGGCCAGCGCGTTGGCCGTCCTGGCCGCCGCCTCCTTGGCCACCGTCACGTCCACGCACTTGCCGTCGATCGAGTGCATGGCCTTGTTGTAGTTATTCGCGATCTTGCTGAGCGACGGCTCGATGTCGGGAGTGGCGACGACGCGCAGCGCGAGCTTGCCGCCCGAGCAGTCGTGGTCGCGGTTGAAGATGACGAACGCGGCCACACCGAGGAGCACGGCCAGCGCCACGGCGCCGGCCAACGGCACGAGAACGCGGCCCCGGCTGCTGCGGCGCCTGCGGGAGGGGGGTTCGCTGGCTCGGTATCCGCCGCCGTATCCGCCGTCGAGCTCGTCTGTGCGGTGTCGCCCCACGATGTCCTCTTAGGTGTGTTGAGACCTTCCGGAGACCCTAGCGGGAGATGCTCCGCAATACTCCGGGAACGATACTCGGTGCGGTCAGTGGTGCAAAACAGCCCTTTTGATGCGGCAATTACGCTCTGTGGCCGTCGCTGGCCGCAACTGTGACCGAATTGCCAGCAATATACGGGGGATGTGGCGGACGGTTGTTCAGTGGGAGCAGACGTGGCCGCGCCAGGCCCGCTTTCCCTCCCGTACCGCGACCGCCGCCAGCATCAGCGCCACGGCCGGATCCACCCACCACCAGCCCAGGGTGTTGAGCCACAGCCCGGCCAGGACGCCGGCCGCCATCGCCCCGCAGATCAGATTCTGCATGCCCTCGCCCGACGTGGCCGCGGAGGCCAGCCGGCGGCCCAGCCGCCGCTTGATGATGCCCAGCGCCGGCATCCCGACCAGGCTGCACGCCGTCACCACGATGCCCAGCACGCTCGGCGTGGCCCGGTAACCCTCGCCCAGGTCGTAGGCCACGTGTATGACCAGGTAGGGCGCGAGCAGCCAGAAGCTCAGCGCGATCGCCTTCCTGGCGGTGCTCTCCGCGCCCGGCGACAGCGTGCGCGCCCCGGTGAACCGCCACAGCACGATCAAACTGGCCGCCGCCTCCACCAGTGCGGACAGTGCCCATCCGATCAGCGCCACCGAGTGCGCGGCCAAGCCCGCCGCCAGGCCGAGCGTGCTTTCGACACCCAGCCAGGCGAGCGTGGCCACGGACAGCCAGCGGGCCGTGCGGGCCGCGCGGAGCCAATCGGCTGACGCGGCCGGATGCTCATGAATCCGCTGATCAGGCACCATGAACCCCCGAACTCCCGGCTATCCGGCCGTCGACAGCGAACTGTTACTTACCCATCACGGATCGTTATCTTGGAAGACGAAGGCAAAGGGATGGTCCAGTTCCGCACATAATGAGCGCTGATCGTTGGGGATGATTCGGGACTCTTCAGGACTCTTCGGGGGAGGGCAAGTCTGTGCCGTTCACGCCCAGTCACATCGCCGCGGTGGTGCCGTTGATCATGTCATCACGGGTACGCAGATTCGCCGATCCATGGGCGTTGGCGATGGGAGCGATGGTCCCGGACCTGCCGATCTTCCTCCCTTTCCTGCCTGACTACACCAACTGGCACTCCTGGCTCGGCGTCGTCACCATCGACCTGGCCGCAGTGCTGATGCTGGTGCCGCTGTTCCACTGGATCTTCAGGGACCCGCTGATCTCCTTGCTCCCGCCGTCGCTGGCCGGCCGGGCCGCGCTCTTGGCCCCGGACCGGCTACGGCCGCTCCCCATCGCCGCGGGCGCCGTGCTCGGCGCGGTCACTCACGTCGTGTGGGACTCCTTCACCCATTCCACCGGCCCGGCGGAGTGGGGTCCGTGGTTGTCCGTGTCGGTTTTCGGGGTGATCAGGCTGTTCCGCCTCCTGCAGTACACGTCGTCGGCGATCGGGCTGGCCGTGGTGGTGTGGTGGGGGTGGCGGGGACTGTCGAGGATGGCGGCGGCGCCCGTGCCGGACCGGTTGCGGATCTCCTCGCGCACGCGCTGGACCGTGCTGGCGGCCGGCGCGGCGGGGGCCGCCGCCGGCGCGCTCCTCTGGCCCCTGGTGGACGAGCCCAACCCGGTGTTCGGCCTGCCCGGCCTGATCACCAAGGTCGGCGCGGGCACGGTGATCGGCCTGTGCGCGGTCCTCACCTGCTACGCCATGGTGTGGCAGGTCAGGCGGCGCATGACGGTGGCCGAAGGCGCTTGAGTGCCTCACCGGCTGGCAGTATCGGGAGCGTGCTGGAGTACGTAACCGACGCCGACGACCCGCGCCTTTCCGACTACACCCGTCTGCGGGACGTGGAGCTGCGCAAGAGCCTGGAGGCCGAGCGCGGCCTCTTCCTCGCCGAGGGCGAGAAGGTGATCAGGCGTGCCATCGGCGCCGGCTACCCGATCCGCTCCGTGCTGACCACGGGCCGCTGGCTGCCCGCGCTGTCCGATGTGCTCGGCGACGCCCTCGTCTACGTGGTGAGCGACGAGATCATGTTGGGCATCGCCGGCTTCCAGGTCCACCGCGGCGCCCTCGCCTCCATGGAGCGGCTCCCGCTGCCCTCGGTCGACACCCTGCTCAAGGGCGGGACACGGCGGCTGCTGGTGCTGGAGGACCTGGTCGACCACTCGAACGTCGGCGCGATCTTCAGATCGGCCGCCGCGCTGGGAGTGGACGCGATCATCCTGTCGCCCCGGTGCGCGGATCCGCTCTATCGGCGGGCGGTGAAGGTGTCGATGGGAGCGGTGTTCTCGATCCCGTACGCGCGGATGGACGACTGGTTCGACGGGCTCGCCCGGTTGCGGGAGGCGGGCTACCAGACCCTCGCCCTGACCCCGGATCAGGCCGCCATTCCGATGGACGAGGTCGTCCTGGCGGATCGCGTGGCGCTGCTGCTCGGCGCCGAAGGGGATGGGCTGTCGTCCCACTGGCTGGAGGAAGCCGATCAGGCGGTGTGCATCCCGATGAGCGCGACGGCCATGGCCGCCGGCGTGGACTCACTGAACGTGGTGGCCGCCGCCGCGATCGCCTGCCACGGGTTGATGCGCGCCACGTGACCTGAACCGTTCGCGCTCCCGCACCGCGATCAGCCCTGCCGACCTTTGCCTGATCGTGGGATGAATTGGTCGATTATTCGTGATGTCGGACATTAGCGTACATTGCAGCCCTAAGCTCCCTCCCTCCGTAAAGGGCTGTCATGTCCATGCGCGCGAAAATCCTGCGAGCCTGGGCGATGGTGTTGGCCGTCGTTCTGGCTCTGACCACCGCCGGCCAGGCGAACGCCGCGAGCGTCGTCGCCAAGCCCGAGCGGCCGAACATCATCTTCTTCCTGGTCGACGACATGTCGGCCGAGCTGCTCCAGTACATGGACGCCGTCAAGGGCCTGGCCAAGGGCGGCACCACGTTCGGCAGTTACTACGTGGCCGACTCGCTCTGCTGTCCGTCGCGGGCCACGATGTTCACCGGGCAGTTCCCGCACAACACCGGCGTGCGCACCAACGAGGGCTACGACAGGGGCGGCTACCGGGCGTTCGCGCCGCACGAGGGCCGCACCTATGCCACCGCGTTGCACCAGGCCGGCTACCGCACCGGCTACCTGGGCAAGTACGTCAACGAGTATCCGGCGGGCGAGGGCTACAAGGTGCCGGCCGGGTGGGACGAGTGGCATGTCGCGGGGGCCGGCGGCTACAACGAGTACAGGTACCAGCTCACCCGCTACATCAAGGAGCAGACGCCCGGCGCCAGGCCCCATGACCCGTCCGACGGCACCTATCTGGTGGACGAGCTCGGGAAGCGGGCGGTCGGGTTCATCGAGCGCTCCCGCCGGTACGCGCCCGACGAGCCGTTCTTCCTCCAGGTCTCGCCGTTCTCGCCACACGCCAGGGTCGACGTCAAGCCGGGCGACAAGGAGCCGCGTTTCCCGCCCGCGCGGCGTGACCGGCCGAAGAACAAGTGGCCCGCCGGCGAGTTCCCCCACGGGGACTGCGGCGGCGTCGACTGCGCCGACATCGATGTGACCACGCTGCCCGCGTTCAACGAGGACACCGCGGACAAGCCCTCGTGGGTGCGGCGGGAGCCGATCGAGCCGAAGCTCATCAAGGAGCTGCGCACCGACTTCCGCAACCGAGTCCGCATGGTGCAGTCGATCGACGACATGGTCGAGCGCGTGCTGTCGACGTTGACCGAGCGCGAGCGGCGGAACACATACGTGGTGTTCACCAGCGACAACGGTTTCCACCTGGGCCAGCATCGCCTGCTCCGCAACAAGTCCACCGCCTATGACCACGACGTCCGGGTGCCGCTGCTGGTCAAGCGCCCGGCCGCGGGACGGCAGGGCGATCTCGTGACCGGCGCCATCGCCCAGAACGTGGACCTGTTCGCGACCTTCCTCGACATGGCCGGCATCGATCCGGCGCTGCGTGACAGCCGCGACGGACGCAGCCTGCTGCCCCTCATCCAGGGCCGCCCGGTGCGGGACTGGCGCAACGCGGCGCTGATCGAGCACGTCAAGCCGGAGCCGGCCACGCCGGGCTTCGACCCCGACGCGGACTCGCGCAAGGTGGGGAACGCCACTCCGCCCACGTACGGCGCCGTGCGCACCGCCGGCGAGCTCTATGTCGAGTACGAGGGCGATCCGAAACCCGAGTACTACAACACCGTCACGGATCCTCACCAGGAGTCCAACGACCCGCGTAACCCCAGAACGGCCGGCCTCGTGCAGGCTCTCGACGACCTGGAGAGCTGCGGCAAGCCGGGCAGGACGAACTGCTGGGACGCCGCGCACCTACGCGAGCCGTAAGGACTGGAGGACTTTCAAGGCTGGTCGGTGAGCCAGGCGGGGTAGCCGTCGAGGTCGTGGCTCACCGGCCGGCTGACGATCGGGCCGTTCTCGCCGCTTCCTCTGATGTGCTGTTCGAGGGTCGGCGCGTGCTGGTCCGTCGTGATGAGGGTGAGCTGCCAGGCGTTCGCGGACGGGTGGGGCACCTCGTCGATGTCGATGGACGTCGCCAGGCCCGCACGCAGGATGCCGTGCGCCACCGCGGCCGCTTTCGTGCGGCCTTCGATCGTCGCGCGGACCTCGATGAACTCCGCCATGGCACATTCCCTCTCAAAGGGCCTGAAATTCCGACGCCACTCGCATGAGCGACTGAACCGTACCCCATGGGATGTGTCATGGAACAGGGGCAGATCGCGCCCCAAACCCGCCAGGAGGCCTAACGCTCAGGGGGCGGGGCGGTTGAGGAGCGGACGACGAGCTCGTGGGGGAAGATCAGCCGCTCGGGCTCGGCCGCGTCCCCCGACAACAGCAGCCGCCCCGCGGTCTCGCCGATCTCCTGCTTCGCCTGCCTGATCGTGGTGAGCCCGGCCTCCTCGGCGGCGCTGTCGGAGAACCCCACCACCGACAGCTCCCCGGGCACCCCGATCCCCAGGTCGGCCGCCGCGTCCAGCACGCCCAGCGCCAGCACGTCGGTGTTGGTCAGGATGGCGGTGGGTCGCGGAGAGCGGCCGAGCAGCGCGTGCCCAGCCTTCCTCCCCGCCTCACGCGAGTTGCGCGCCACCTCGTAGAACGGCACCCCGGCCCACGCCAGACCGGTCTCCTCGCACGCGCTCTGGTAGCCGCCGCGCCGCCCCCGCATGGCCTCGAACACCGCGCCTTCCTGCCGCGCCGGGTCGGCCCAGCCGGTGTAGCCGTCGTCGTTGAGCCCCACCATGGCCACCCCGATCCGCCGATGACCCAGTTCCAGCAGGTGCCGCGCGGCCGCCGCACCCGCCGCGGGCTCGTCGATGCCGACGAACGGGTGTCCGGGCACGTAGGGCTCGTCCACGATCACCACCGGCAACTTCCTGGCCAGCACCTCGGCCAGTGCGGGGTGCCCGTCCGGCAGCGACACGACGCAGAAGGCGTCCACCACCGCGTCGCGTACGGTCTCGCTGCGCCGGTCGCCGTGCGGCAGCGGCAGGATGAGCAGCCCTACTCCCGCGTCCTCGGCGGCCGTGGCCAGCCCTTGGAAGAACCCGATCGCGTAGGGGTCGGCGAACGCGTACGCCAGCGTCTCGCTGAAGATCAGTCCGAGCGCTCCCGCCCGGCCGAGCCGCAAGGACCGTGCCGTCGGATTGGGCCCCGCGTAGCCGAGCTCGTCGGCCACCTCCATGATCCGCTGCCGTAGCCCTTCGCTGAGCTGGTCGGGGCGGGAGAAGGCGTAGGACACGGTGGCCCGGGACACGCCGAGCCGGTCGGCGATCGTCTGGAGTGTGACCCTGGCCATCGTCCCACCGTACCGAAGACCTTGTGGTGCTGCTCTTAATCAATTAAGGTCTTAATTGATTAAGGAGGAGATCGATGGATGCCATGCACGTCCTCGCGCATCAGACCGCGATGGGATATCGGGAGTCGCTGAGTGCGGCGCTGCCGGGTGCGCCGCGCAGGCCGCATCGGGACCGGAGCCGCGTTCGCGTACGGCTGGCGCACTCGCTCAGGTGGACGGCCGACCGCCTGGATCCGGTGTGCCGTACGGTGTGATGCTGCAGAATGTGACGGGCCGATTACCTAGACAGATTTACCCAGGGAGGGGTCCGTGAAAATGACCTGGATCATCGCAGTCGCGGCCGCGGCCGGCCCGCTGACCGCCGACGTGGCGCACGCGCTGAGTCCGCCCGTGGCCGGTGGTCCGCGAAGTCCGGCCGCGACCTCGCCGGCCGCCCTGATCTGCGCCGTCGCCACGCCGCCCGGCCGGCCGCTGGTCTTCGACCCGTGGGTCGGGCTCGCGCCCCGGCGCGCCGCGGTCGGCGGCCACCTCCAGCTCACGGGCTGCACGTCGCCGGACGGCTCGGCGACCGGTCTGCGCTCCGGCTGGGTCGCGTTGAAGGCCGACGGCGTGTTCTCATGCACGAGCGCGCGCCGCGTCCGCGGCCGCGCGGTCATCACCTGGTTCGGCGGGGACGGCCGCCCCGTCGGCACCTCGAGCCTGCGCGGCCGGGGCGACTCTCTGGCCACCCAGCGCCCGGCCGACACCCTGCTCACCGGCGCCGTCACGTCGGGGCCGCTCAGGGGTGCGCGGACGCGCGGCGGCATCGCGCCCGACACGGGCCTGCTCGGCTGCGCCGCCCAAGGTCTGGAGCGCCTCAACGGCGCGGGCCACATGACCTTCGGCTAGCACCGTCCCTCTCCGCCCCCCTCCCGGCTAGCCTTCGATGATCTGCTCCTCGGCATAGTCGAGCAGCTGCTCGGCCGTGGTGAAGCGGCGCTCGTTCGCGTCGTTCAGCAGCACGCCCACCACCTGCCGGCCGGCGCGCTCGCCCGCGAACAACAGGCAATATCCGGCCGCGTTCGTGTATCCGGTCTTCACGCCCAGCACCCCGTCCGCCCGTGACAGCAGCTTGTTGGAGTTGCGCCACGTGTGCGCCCGGTGCAGCGCGGTCTTGCCCACCATGTGCAGCTTCTTGCCGACCACGGTTCTGAAAGTGCTGCTCGCCAGAGCGTGCTGGGCCAGCTTGGCCTGGTCGATCGCCGTCGAGTAGCCGCCGTTGGCCGGTGTGGGCATGCCGTCGGCATTGGTGTAGCGGGTGCCGGTCAGGCCCAGGGCGCGGGCGGTGTCGTTCATCTTGGCGACGAAGGCCGGCTTGCCCGGGCCGTAGCGGCGGGCAAGGGCGTTGGCCGCGTCCGCTCCTGAGGGCAGCATGAGCCCGTACAGCAGGTCCCTGACCGTGAGGGTCTCGCCCTTCTTCAGCCCCGCCGTGGTGGCGCCGCCATGGGCGGCGTACTTCACGTCGGTCGCGGTGATCGTGATCGTGTCGCTCAGCCGGGCCTCGCGCAGCACGACGTACGCCGTCATGACCTTGACCAGGCTGGCCACCGGGACCCGCCGCGTCTCCCGCTTGCCGAAGTGGACCGTTCCCGTCGAGTCGACGACGTACGCCGACGAGGCCATCACGCTCGGCGCGTCGGCCGCGGTAGCGGGGGAGGAGACCCCCATAACCACCGCGAGTACGGCACAGCTGATCAATCCCGCAATACGCATGCCAAACATGTTGGCAGGAGATCAACGGTCCGTTTGCGAAGTAGCGCCATAAGGCCCCATCAGGCATGGGTAAACGAATCTTAGATCGAGGAGGAGGGGGCGACCGTGGCGGGCAGGTTCGTGATCAGCGAGGACGGGCAGGGCGGCTTCCGCTTCGCGCTCGTCGCGAACAACGGGCAGACGCTGGCGGTGGGGGAGGGCTATCCGACCAAGGTCGCCTGCGTGAACGGCATCGAGACGGTGCGCAGGAACGCCGTGGACGCCGTCATCGAGGACCAGAACGGGAAGGAGCTATGACACCAGGAGCGTCTCGTCCGCGGCGCGTCGCCTCCTGCGCCGCCGCACCATGAGCAGGGCCGCGGCCGCGACGGCCACCACGGCGACGACCGCCGCCGTGACAGGCGAGCGCACGGCCAGCTGGAGCCAGCCCCAGAGGCCGAACCACCACAGGGGCGCCCAGGTCAGGCAGCCCAGCGCGCTGGCGACCACATACCAGGGATAGGACACCCGCAGCGCGCCCGCCACCCACGGAAGCGTGTGCCGCAGCATGGGCACCCAGAAGCACCCGTAGACGGCCAGCGCCCCCCACTTCTCGACGACCCGCTCGACCTTCTCGATCCGCTCGCGGCCCACCTTGACGCCGATGCGCGAGTCGTAGAGCTTGTCGCCCAGCTTGCGGCCGACCCAGTAGTAGACCTGGAACGCGCCGAACAGGGCGAGGATCAGGATGGCGCCCACCAGCCAGTATGGCAGGCCCAGCCAGAACGGCCTGGCGAAATCGTCCATCGGCCCGCCCTTCCTGAAGCCTTAGGTCAGCCTTACCTTAGTTCAAGGTGCAAGTGATGGCCACACCGGCTTGCAAGTCGCCCCGCAAAAGGTGCAACCAGCCGACAACCAGTACTCAACCCCTCCGCCCCACTCTAGGGGTGAGCCAAAAAGGGGTGTTGACGATGTCGACGACGAGAAGCGCAGCCGTCCTGGCCAGTGGCACCGCGAACGCGGCCAAGCTGTTCGTGGCCGCCCTTGCTTTCACCAGCGCGTACGTCGGCTTCTCCGCCTACAGTAGCGCCAGCTCCACCCCCGAGCCCGCCAGGACCGTCACCCTGTCGGCCCGGGAGGCGCCCATCACCGAGCAGCTGCCCGCCCAGGCCGGCAAGGTCACCGTGAGCGTCCTGGCCGACGGCGGGACCGGGTGCGCCAAGTCCTACGTCGCCCGCAGCGTGCTGCTCAACCCCGACCCCGCCGAGGGCGTGACGTACGGCTGGCGGCTGGCCCGCTGGAGCCCCGCCACCAAGACCTGGCGCACCTACCTGGTCGACCACGACGGTTTCGTGGGCGCCGCCCGGACCGTCGAGTGGCGGCCCCAGATCACCCGCAACCCCGGCTGGTATCGCGTCGAGCTGGCTGTCGAGGGCGCCAAGACCGTCACGAGCGACCGTTTCCAGGTGAGCTGCTGACCGACCGCTGCGCCGCCTCCACCCAGCGCGGCACGCCCACCCGCTCGGCCACTTCCAGGGCCTTCAGGTAGTGGTCGTGTGCCGCGTCCGGCTGTCCCAGGCGGATGGCCAGGTCGCCGAGTGTCAGCGCCACCGGCCACAGCGCCACCACGCCCGTGCCCGCACCCGCCACCCGGTCGGCGAACGGCTTGAGCTTGTCGTAGCAGTCGACCATCCGCTCCCGGTCGTCCAGCAGCATGCCGGCCAGCGCCCGCCAGGTCATCGCCAGCTCGTAGAGGAAGTCGGGGCGCACCGGCGGTCGCGTGGCGGCCACGGCCTTGGCGTCGTTGACGTGCCCGGCCGAGGCCAGGGCCAGCGCGTAGGCGTCGAGCGTCCACTTGGCGCCGCTGTGATGTTTCTCGGCCAGCAGGTCAACGGTCTCCGCGGCCCGCCCGTCCACCAGGTGCAGGCAGAACATCGTGATCAGCGGCAGGTCCTGGCGGCCTTCGAGCATGCCGGCCCGCGCGGTCATCCTGGCCGCCTCCCGGTAGGCCCGCTCGGCGCCCGCGTAGTCGCCGGCGATCATGAGCCGCATGCCGCCGTACCAGACCACGACCGCGGCCGGGGCCGGCAGGTCGTACTGTCTGGCCAGCCGGTCGGCGGCGGCCGCGTGCTCGTCGGCCGCGGTGAACTCGCCCCTGGCCGCCGCGCACTCCAGTAACACCAAGTGCGCCAGCGCCTGTGTGGCCATCTGTCCCGAACGCTGCGCGACCTCCAGCAGCTCCCTGCCGATGCTCTCCCGCGTGTCCACGGCCGGGATGTCGTAAGACTGCCGCAGCCGCCCGCTCAGCGCGGCCGCGATCAGCGCGGGGTCGCCGCTCTGCCGGGCCAGCTCCAGCGCCTCCAGCGACGCCTGCCGCCCCCGCTCCGGCGAGGAGGAGCCCTCCAGCTCCAGGGCGAGCGTGGTCAGCAGGCTCGCCCGCAGTCGCTGCTCGCCCTCGGGCAGTTCGATGAGCGCCCGCTCGGTGACGTCCACGATCTCCCACGCGGTGCGGGTGAAATCGCGCGCCATGCCCTTGTGCGGCACGGCCAGCGACGCCGCCACCTTCGCGGTGATCTCCAGGTCACCCAGCGGCAGCGCTGCGTCCATGGCCTGGCGGCGCAGCAACCGCGCGGCGTGCATGTCGCCGCACAACGCCAGCGCCCTGATCTGGCGCAGCATGAGCCGCAGGCGCTCCTTTGCGCGTTCCGGCGTCTGCTCGCCCGATTCGTCGTTGCGAGAGCGGTCGAACGCGGCGATGGCCTGCTCCCACAGGGTGGCCGCCTCGCGATGGGCGAAGCGCCGCTCGGCCTGCTCGGCGGCCAGGCCCGCGTAGTGGACCGCCTTCTCCGCCGCGTCGGCCAGGTAGTAGTGGTGTGCCAGCGCGGCCACGTCCGACGACGTGCGCTGCTCGATCACGCCGGCCACGGCCGCGTGCAGGCGGGTGCGGCGCAGCCTGGAGGCGTCGGAGTAGATGGTGTCGCGCACCAGGTCGTGGTCGAACCTGAGCAGCCCGGGCCCCGGCTCGGTGACCAGTCCGGCCAGCAGGGCCGCCTCGACCGCCTCGATCACCGCGTCCTCGTCGCCGGCCACGGCGATCAGCACGTCGAGATCGACGTCCCGGCCGATCACGGCGGCCTGCAGCAGGATCTGCTGGGCTCCGGACGGCAGCTGCGAGATGCGCCGCCGCAGCACGTCACGTACGCCGGACGGCACCTTGGAGAGCACCTCTGTGGCGCTGGCCCGGTCGGCCGCGCCCTCGGCGTCCAGCAGGCGCACGGTCTCGCGGACGAAGAACGGGTTGCCGCCGGTGCGCTCCACGATCGACTCGACCGCGTCCTCGTCGATCTCGCGGACGCACGTCGCCCTGACCAGCTCGGCCACGGCCTTCGGATCGAGTCCCGACAGACCCACCCGCAGCGGCCCGAGCCGGGCCAGCGCGGCCAGCACGTCGGACTGGCGGTCGTCCAGCTCGCTCTCCCGGCACGTCACGACGAGCAGCACCCGGCTGGTGGCCAGCAGGCTCGGCAGCGCCCGCAGCAACGCCAGTGTCTGGTCGTCGGCCCAGTGCAGGTCCTCGAGCGTCACCAGCACCGGCGCCCGCCGGGCGACCCCGGCCAGATAGCCGCCGACCGCGCGATGCAGCCGGAACCCGCCGGACACCTCGTCCTCGTCGGGATCGGGCACGGCGTCGTCCAGCAGCGGCGCCAGCAGCTGCTGGTATTCGCCCGCGCCGGTCATGCCGACGAGCGTGCGCAGGATCTCCACCCATGCCCACCCCGGCGGGGTGGCGCTGGAGTCGGGGCAGGCGCCGGAGGAGGTGATCCAGCCGTCACCGGCCAGCTTGCCCTCCAGCTGGCGCAGCAGCGTGGTCTTGCCCGCGCCCGCGACCCCGGTCACGATCGCGACCTGGAACCTGCCCGTCCGCGAGGCCGCCGTGGTCAGCCTGGTCAGCTCGGCGTCGCGGCCCACGAACGGCTCGGGCTCCAGCGGCGGCGGCTCCACGGGCGAGGTGGGACGGGGCGGCCAGGTGTCGGTGGTCGCCGGCGCCGGCCGCGAGGGCCGCGCGGGCACGGCCAGCTCCAGCTCCGGCGACTGGGCCAGGATGTCGGACTCCAGCTTGCGCAGCGCGGGGCCTGGGTCGATGCCGAGCTCGTCGGCCAGGATGTTCCTGGCCCTGCGCAGGGCGGCGAGGGCGTCGCCCTGCCGGCCGCAGCGGTAGAGCCCGAGCGCCAGCAGCCGCCAGCCCTCCTCGCGCAGCGTGTGCTCCGTGGTGAGCGCCTCCAGGTCGGGCACGGTCTCGGCGTGCATGCCCAGCCGCAGCCCGGTGTCGGCGTGCCTCTCGCGCGCCACCAGGCGCAGCTCGGTCAGCCGGTTGACCTCCGCCTCGGCCCACTGCTGGTCGGCGAAGTCGGAGTAGGGGGTGCCGCGCCAGAGGCCCAGCGCCTTCTCCAGGCGGCCGCGGGCCGACTGCGGATCGCCCTCCTCCAGGTGCTCGCCCGCCGCCCGGACAAGCTGCTCGAACCTGAGCGCGTCGACTTGATCGGAGGCCACCCGCAGCGCGTAGCCGGAGGCGACCGTCACCAATAACCGGTTGGGCCCGCCGCGCGGGCGACCGGGCTCCAGCACGCGGCGCAGGCGCGAGATGTAGACCTGCAGGCCCGACTGTGCGCCCTTGGCCGCGTCGTCGTCCCACAGATCGTAAAGAAGCGTGTCAACCGGCACAACCTGACCCCTGGCCACGAGGAGTCGGGCGAGGACGGCCCGCTGCCGCAACCCGCCGAGGTCGAGTTCGTCGTCGTGTTCGTACGCCTCGACTGGCCCCAGAACTCGGAACGCCACCATGTCAGCCGCCACGCTATGCGGGCCTATGAATCACGCACAAGGCCCGTGATTGATAAACACCTGAGGGGTTTGGGATTGTCACTGGGGGGCCTTCGACTTCGAGATCGCGGACGGGGACCCCGTGCCGGCGTTCCGGCCGTTGCGCCTGCGCAGTAGCGCCCATGCGCCCAGTGCCAGGCCGCCGAACGGGATCTCGATAGTGTATGTCCAGAAGCCGAAAAGCAGTGCGGTCGCGGTGGCCGGAGCCGCGGGAACGGCGAACGCGGTGGTGAGCAAAATCACCACGCCGCTCTCCATGATCCCGGCGCCGCTGGGCGTGATCACGGCGCTGGTGAGCACTCGTGACAGGGCGAAGACCGCGATCGACTGGGCCAATCCCGGCCAGGCGCCGGTGGCGTGCATGCAGGCCACCATGATCGACCACTGGAACCCGAGGAAGAACACCATGCCCAGCGACAGGCCGGGCCACCGGGTCCTGACCACCCCGGCGGTGTCGGCACGCAGCCGGTGGAACGCCTGGGAGGCGTCGATCCTCAGCCGCAGCACCCGGGTGAGGCCGTCGAGCGCCCGGCCGAGCAGGTCCGCGGCGCGCTGCCAATAGAGTGCGGCGGCCACGATCACGCACAACGCCAGGATGGAGATCGCGCCAGTCCAGCCCGCGTTGGCGACCGTCGCGTTGGGCGCCTCGCCCGCGATCAGCAGCGCGATGATCCCGATGGCCGGCAGGATGAATCTGAACAACGTGTTCCAGATGCCGCTGACCAGCGTCATGACCACGATCGAGCGGTTGGGGAAACCCCATCCCCTGGTCATCGCGAACGACAGAGCCACACCCACCGCCCCGCCGAACGGCAGCAGGTTGCTCACCGCGCTGCCGGCCGCGTTGAGCGTCAGACCTTGAAGGTTGTTGAGCCCGGGCAGCGAATTGGTCAGCACGAACGTGTAAGCCAGCAGGCTGAGCAGCCACAACGCGGTCATCAGCGCGATCTCGCCCGCGCCGAGCGTGCCGAAGACCGCGCCGATCTCCGCCCAGGAGACCGGTTTGCCGGTGAGGGCGCGCACGATCTGCGGCAAATAGACCACGAGCAGCACGGCCAGCCCGAGCGACAGCACGGACAGGGCGATCTGCAGCCACTTGTTCTTCATCGGGGTCCAGTCTGCCGGGTCAGGGCCGGCGGTCTCTTCCTCCGGAAGTACTACTTGGGCCACTTCTCGAAAGGATGACGCAGCCGGGTCCCTTCGGGAAGCCCGCGGCGAACGTACCACTCGGTGCCGAAGACGAAGCGGTAGAGGGGGCGCGGGACCTTCAGCAGGACGGCGAGTGTGCGGTCGCTGTCGCCGCCGCTGGCCTGGGAGACGTGCGCGGCCATGGAGGCCCGCTTCTGTTTCGTATATTTCCGGACATTCACCCAGTGGGTGATGGTCTCTCCCGGCGAGTACGCGCTCTCGAACGTCCGCACGTCGAACTCCGGCGGGAAGGTGTAGAACCGCCTGGCCAGCTTGAGCAGTCGCAGCAGCGGATCCCGGTTGACCGTCGCCTCCAGGACGATCTCCGTGCCGGCGATCTGCGCGGCCCGCTTGCCCACTCGGTGCACCTGCACGTGGTCGGGATGCCCGTAGCCGCCGGCCGGATCGTAGATCGCCAGCAGCTCGGCCTCCTCCTCCTGCAGGATCGCGGCCAGCGCCTTGGCCGCCTCCTCGCTGTCGGCGTCCATGAAGGCGTTGTCCGGCCGCTCGTCCGCTCGGCCGCCCTTGGGGCTCAGCCCCGAGTCGCCGTAGCCGAGGCACTCGACGCGGGCGCAGCCCAGCACCGCGGCCGACTCGTAGAGCTCCTTCATCCTGGTCTCGCCCAGCGTGTCACCCGGCTCGATCTCGGCCAGGCCGCGCTCGCCCGCGGTGGCCACCACGAGCACCACGCGGTGCCCCTCGGCCGCGAGCATCGCCATGGTGCCCGCCGTCAGCAGGGCCTCGTCGTCGGGGTGGGCATGGAAGAACACAGCGGTACGTGGAGGCACACGCCCAGATTAGTCTGGGAGGGGTGCGGATCTTTCACGTGAGTGACTGTTACCTGCCGCGACTCGGGGGGATCGAGGTCCAGGTGGCCGATCTCGTACGCATGCAGCAGGCGGCCGGCCACGAGGTGGCGGTGGCCACGGCGACCAAGGGCGAGGCGCTGCCCGGCGTGCGCAGGATCGTGGCCAGGATGCCGTTCGACCTGCCGGTGCACCCGTTCGGCGTGGGGCATCTCACACGGTGGATCACCTCCTCGCGTCCCGACGTCGTGCACGTGCACACGGGGGCGGTCTCGCCGTTCGCCTGGATGGGCGTGCGGGCCGCGGCGCGGGCGGGGACGCCGTGCGTGGTGACCGTGCACAGCATGTGGGATCCGGCCACGCGCCTGATCTACCGGCTGCTGCGGCTGGTGTTCGGCTGGCAGCGCTGGGGCCTGGTGGCCACCACGGTCAGCAACGCCGCCGCGGCGCCCATCCGCGCGGTGGCCGGCCCCGGCGTGCCGGTGCGCGTCGTCTCCAACGGTCTCGACCTGTCCGGCTGGGCACCGCCCCCCGGCGCGCGGGAGCTCGCGGACCGGCGCGCGGAGGTGCACGTCGTGGCGGTGGGCCGGCTGGCGCCGCGCAAGCAACCCGTACGCCTCCTCAGGATCCTCCAGGCCGCGCGCGCCCGGGTGCCCGCCCGGATCCCCATGCGGGCCACGATCGTCGGCGACGGGCCCGCTCGCGGGCAGATGGAGCGTTTCCTGGCCAGGCACGGCATGGGCGACTGGGTGTCCCTGCCGGGCCGCTACACCAGGGAGCAGATCGCCAAGGTCCTGGAGTCGGCCGACGTCTTCGTGGCGCCTGCCCCGCGCGAGTCGTTCGGCATCGCGGCGCTGGAGGCCCGCGCGGCGGGAGTCCCGGTGGTGGCCAGGACACAGAGTGGGGTCGCCGACTTCGTCAAGGACGGCGTCGAGGGTCTGCTCGGGCGCACCCTCGGCGACCTGTCCCGCGCGGTGGCCCGGTTGTGCTCCGATGCCGGGCTACGCGAGTCCATCGCCGCGCACAACCGGGCCACGCCACCCGCGGCCGGCTCATGGCCGACGGTGCTGGAGGGCTTCGACCAGGCCTATCGGCAGGCGCGCGCCGCGCGTTAGGAATGGTCGAGCGCGTGTCGGCACTCAGCGGTGCAGGACCACGTACCCGTCGCGCTCGAAGACCTTCACGTACCCCTGTCCCTGCAGCTCGTTGACCTTGGCGAGCTGATCGTTGAGCGAGCCGAAGGGGAACTCCCAGCGGGACGTGTCGGCCACCACCCACGGCGCGCCGCGCGGGGTGGGCGACCACAGCAGGACGGTGGCGCGCGAGGTCAGCGCCGGGCCGATCGCGTTGACGGCCTCGACGGTGACGCCCGAGGGCACCTTGCTCACCGCCTCGGCGGCGGCGGCCGCCTTGGGATCGCCCTTGTAGAAGGCGGGATGGTAGAGCTGGTCGAAGGCGAACTTGGGGACCAGCGTGAGCGCGACCGCGCAGACCGCCGCGGACCACGCCAGCTTCAGCGCGGTGTCGTCGGAGCGTTCGTACCACCGCAGCAGCCTGGCCAGCCCGTCCACGCCCGCGCAGAACAGGATCACCACGGTGAACGCGCTGTATTGGAAGTCGGCCTGCCACCATTGGACGCGGTCGGACAACATCCGTTCGAGCACGTGCGGCAGCGCCGCCAGCGACAGCGGCGAGAGCAGGCACAACATCAGCGTCGGCCATGCGAGCAAGAACAGCGTGTCGACCTTGGCCTCCTCGCTGAAGGGCAGCAGCAGCGCGGCGAGCGGATCACGCATGATCCCCAGGGCCGCACCGGGAAGATCGCTCCCGAGGTGCCCGTAGGCCCAGAAGTCCTGGGCGTTGCCGCCGAAGACCGAGATCACCAGGCCGCGCACGAGCAGCATGGCCCCGATGCCGAACACCGCGCACAGCGCGCCCCGCCATCGTTCGCCCATGACGATCAGGCACAGCCCGAAGCCCGCCACCATGAGCCCCATGTCCTCTTTGACGAGGAGAAGCCCCACCATCGCCAGGAACGCCGGCAGCATGCGCCCGGCGTGGTAGCGCTCGATCATGATCGCGGTGAGCAGGGGCACGAACATGACCTCGTGCACGTCGAACGCGACCGCCTGCGACACCGGCCACGACAGCGCGTACGCCACGGAGACCAGATAAGCGGGCGCCATGCCCAGCACGCGCCTGGTGTAACGCCACAGGAACGGGATCGCGGCGGCGAACAGCACCGCCTGTGCCACGATCAGGGTCTCCGGCCCGTCGTGGATCCAGTAGAACGGCGCGAGCAGCGCGTAGATGGGGGAGAAGTGGTCGGCGAGCTGGAGATAGTCCATGCCGCGCCCGTGGAACATGCCGAGCACCGGGACGTGCGGAGGCCGGAAGGCGGCGTAGTTGCGCACCGTCTGGTCCATGATCACCAGGTCGAACGTGCTGGCCTTGAAGGACGCCAGCTTGACCAGCCCCAGCACGGCATAGGCCACCGCGGCGAGGAGCGCGATCGCGCCCACTCGCAGGCGGTGGCCGGAAAGCCGGATGGTCCTTGAGGCCGTGGCGGCGGCGGCCCCCGCGCGCGCCACGAGCGTGTCACCCGTCACGGGCGACAAGACTAGAACGAATCCACATGAATGTGGCCGCCTAGAAGCGCGGCCGCCGCGCCGACCTGCCCCCCACAGGCGGAGCGGCGACCGCGGGCCCCATGATCAGGAGCAGGCTGCGGTGATCTTGCTCGTGAAGCCGTTCACCTTGCCGCCGAACTCGGTGATGCTGCTCGGGTCGCCGCCCTTGATGGACGCGAACCCGTCAGAGAGGTCGTTCAGCGCGGCGGCGACCTCGCCGTCGTACTTACCGGCCAACTCCTTGGTCTTGTCGGCGGCGGTCTTCGAGGCCGTCTCCACGGCGCCCGCGTCGGTGGCGTTCTTGGTGACCGTGCTGCTCCACTCGGTGGCGATCTTGCTGGCCTCGGTGGCGGCGGTGTTGCAGTCCACGGCCTGGCCCAGAGCGCCGCAGCCCGTCACGGTGAGGACGGCAAGGGTCAGCGTCGCGGCCGCGACGGCCAGACGACGGCGAGGGGGAGTCATTTTCCAGTGCCCTTCGTAGGTTTAGCGAACGAAGGGAACATTATGGGCCCGCACTTAATCCCCACTTGCACCTCAGTAACACCATCGGTATCAAGCCGATGTAAAGCCATGGAGGAGGATCCGGACGATTTCCCCCGTTTCGGGCAGGGGGAGGCTGCGCTGTCCCCGTGTTCCGTCAGTGGGCGAACCAGCGCTTCCGCGGATAACGCACGACGAGCCCGCCGTACTTCGACCTGCCGGTGACCACCACGTAGAGGGAGCCGGGGCGCGGGCGGCTCGGCACGGCGCTCTTCGGGTAGCCGTAGTCGCTGCGGAACGCGTCCACGCTCGCCACCCCGCCCTCGGGCAGGATGATCTTCGCGGATCCGTAGGTGAGGTCCAGCTCGACGTCCACGACCGGATGGGCGATGACCGCCTCGGAGAAGTCGAGTTCGACGCTGCCGTACTTGGACGACACCCGAAGCCGCCGCGGCACCGCCCAGTCACCCGAGCGTTTGAGGTTGCCGTTCTTGGACTCCAGGTCGATCACGTCGTCGACCTGCGACTGCTCGTCCGGAAGATCGGTGATCAGGCCCAGCAGGTCGCCATACGTCCGCGCGGTCAGGGCAACCTCGAGCCGGTCCTCGAGCTCCAGCTGGGTAAGACGGCCCTCGGTGAACGCCTGTTGCAAGCGGCGTGTCGTGCGCTCACGGTCGTCGTCGGAGACCCGCATCTGCAATTCCGACATGTCCTGAGCATAGATTCACCACGTTCAGAACGGGAGCATACGGCCGGAAGGGGTGCGCAGATCGAGGGGAGGCAGCCGGCGTGGAGGACGGGGACGGCGGATGACCTGGGCTCTCTTCACGTCGCATGACCTACCCAACGGACTGCCATGAAGTCATCATCGTTGGGTAGCGTGAACGCTGATGCCGGCCGAACCATTCTCACACCCAGCGCTCTTCTATCGGAGCGACCGGGAGTATGTGGCTGCGACCACGGCTTTCGTGCGGGAAGGGCTGGCGGCGGGCGAGCCGGTCGCGGTCGCGGTCCCTGGCCGGAATCTGGCCATGATCGAGGCCGAGCTGGGCCCGGAAGCCAGTGCCGTCGAGCTGCTCGACATGACCGTGGCCGGACGCAATCCGGGGCGGATCATCCCGGCGGTGCTGCGTGACTTCGCCGACCGGCACCGCGACCGGCACGTGCGGATCATCGGCGAGCCGATCTGGCCGGGGCGCAGCGAGACGGAATATCCCGCCTGCGCCCAGCACGAGGCGCTGATCAACCTGTCGTTCGCGGGCCGCGACCTGACGATCCTGTGCCCGTACGACACCGTGGGCCTGGACCCGGAGGTCATCCGCGAAGCCGCCCGCACCCATCCCGTGCTGCGGGACGTCTCGGGCGAGTGGCGCAGCGACGACTACGCCCCCGATCTGGTGGTCGAGGGGCACAACCGGCCGCTGGAGGAGCCGAAGGAGTGCCGGTCGCTGCGGTTCGACCGCACCAACCTGTCGGCCGCACGTGCCCTGGCCGCGGGGCAGGCCGCCATGATGGGCTTCACCGGCGACCGGCTCGACGACATCCGGCTGGCCGCGGCCGAGCTGGGCGCCAACAGCCTCGACCACGGCGGCGGCGCCGGCACGATCAGGGTCTGGGCGGCGGAGGGCCGGCTGGTGTGCGAGGTCAGCGACGCGGGACACATCACCGACCCGCTGGCCGGGCGCAGGCCGGTCGATCCGCGTCACTCGGGCTCGCGCGGCCTGCTCATCGTCAACCTGCTCAGCGATCTCGTACGCGTGCACACCCGGGCCGGCGCGACCACCGTCCGCGCCTACTTCGACGTGCCTTAACGCTCGACCTCCGCCATGCTCGGATACCGCGTGCCGCGTACGGCGTCCGCGGGCACGGCCGCGGCGAGCTCGCCGAGCTGCTCCGGCGTCAGCGTGATGCCGGCCGCCGCCGCGTTCTCCTCCAGATACTTCAGCCGCTTGGTGCCCGGGATCGGCACAATGTCCTCGCCCTGGGCCAGCAGCCAGGCCAGCGAGAGCTGCGCCGCGGTGACGCCGGCCGCCTCGGCGATCCTCGTCACCTCAGCCACGAGCTTGGCGTTGTGCTCGGCGTTCTCGCCCACGTTGCGCGGCATGTGGCGCCGGTAGTCGTCCGCGGGCAGCTCTTCCGAGCGCGGCAGCGTGCCGGTCAGCAGGCCGCGGCTGATCGGCGAGTACGCCACCAGCGCCGTCCCCACCTCCCTGGCCGCGGGCAGGATCTCCGCCTCCAGACCCCTGGTGAACAGGGAGTATTCGCTCTGCAGCGCGGCGATCGGGTGGACGGAGGCCGCCTTGCGCAGCGTCTCGGCGCTCACCTCCGACAGGCCCAGGTGCTTCACCTTGCCCTGCTGCACCAGCTCGGCCATGGCGCCGATCGCGTCCTCGACCGGCACGTCGGGGTTGCGGCGATGCATGTAGTAGAGGTCGATGTGGTCCACGCCCAGCCGCCGCAGCGAGGCGTCGCAGGCGGCTCTGATGTACTCCGGGCTGTTCTCGATCGAACGGCTGTCGCCCTCGCGCTTGACACCGAACTTGGTGGCCAGCACCACCTCGTCCCGGCGGCCCTTGATCGCCCGGCCGACCAGCTCCTCGTTGGCTCCCCTGCCGTACATGTCGGCCGTGTCCAGGAAATTGATGCCCAAGTCCAGCGCACGGTGGATGACGGCCATCGACTCCGCCTCGTCGGCCTGACCGTAGAACTCGGACATGCCCATGCAACCGAGGCCGAGCGCGGAGACCTGAGGACCGCCTGTTCCAAGCGTTCGGGTATTCATGCCAGCTCCTTATAGAGGTCGATCTTGTAGTCCAGCACCTTCAGGTCCTGGGTGAGCTCGGCGATCCTGGTCCTCACGCGCTCCCGATGGAGCTCCAGCATCTCCCTGCGCTCCTCGGCGGTGTGCGCGCCCATACGGCGCAGCTCCGCGTACCGGCACATGTCGGCGATCGGCATGCCGGTGGTGCGCAGCTTGGTGAGGAACTCCAGCCACTGGAGGTCCTCCTCCGCGTAGTCGCGGTGGCCGCTGCCGTTGCGGCCGACGGAGTGGATGAGCCCGATACGCTCGTAATAGCGCAGCGTGTGAGCGCTCAGGCCTGACCGCTGCGCGGCCTCCTGGATCGTCATGTCTCCAGGGTCACCCTTCGAGCGCGCTCTAAGTCAAATCGGGGAGGCCCTCGGCACCTACCCTGAGGGGGCAGGCCCTACTCAGGGTCACGTCCGCACAGGTCAGCGAGCCCGGCCCAAGGGTGCCCCGACCTAAGTATTAGGGGATGCTTCAGGGCCGCTTCGGGCCGATCTCCGATACTCGGGAATGCCGTGTTCCACGAGCTTTGAGGCATGAAGGGATTGCTCGTCAGTGGATTCACGGCCATCGGCATCGGGACCGGCGCCATGCTCACCCTCCACGCGGAGGCCGGCCTCGACCCGTTGCACAGCGTCATCAGCGAGTACGCCTTCCAGGAGTCCGGCTGGCTCCTGCCCGCCTCGCTGACCCTGTTCGCCGTGGGCTCGGCGCTGATCGCGGAGGCGATGCGCCGCACGGGTGTGAACCGCTGGATCGTGGGCCTGCTGCTGGCCTGGGGCGCGAGCATGTTCCTGATCGGCGCGTTCCCCACCGACCCGCCAGGACTGCCGCTGTCCCTGTCTGGAGGCATTCACAGGTACGCCGCCTTCGCCGCCTTCCTGATGATGCCCGTGGCCGGGCTGCTGCTGGTCAAGTCCAGGATCCGGTACGCCAAGGCGATGAAGGTCCTCTGCGCGCTGGCGCTCGGGGCGCTGGTGCTGGTCGTGATCCCGTACGTGGTGCGCATGTTCGGCATCCCGCTCACCAACGACGACATCCCGGCCGGGCTGACCCAGCGGGCCGTGGTCGTGACCGAGCTCGGCGTGCTGGCGCTGGCCGGGCTGTCGATGCTGCGGCATTCGCTCGTGGGACGGCCGGTCGTCCGCCAGGCGTGAAACCCGCCCCCGGGGAAGGGGGCCTCCTATGACGATTTTGATTGCGTACGACGGCTCCGACGATGCCAAGGCGGCGATCGCCTTCGCGGGCCAGATCCTGAAGGGGGAGTCCGCTGTCGTGCTGACGGTGTGGGAGCGGCTGGCGACGACCTCGGCCAGGACGTCGGCCGGGCTCATGACGTCCATCGACGGTGACAACGCCGCGGACGAGGCGATCGGCGAGGCAATGCGTGAGCTGGCCCGGCACGGCGCCGACCTGGCCCGGCAGGCCGGGCTGGACGCCGTCCCGCGGTGCGAGGCGGACTCGGTGGTCGTGTGGGCGACGATCGTGGACGTGGCGGACGAGATCGACGCCACGCTCATCGTGACCGGGACGCGAGGGCTGGGCGGGGTGCGCTCGCTGCTGCTCGGCAGCACGTCCGACCGCGTCCTGCACCACACACACCGGCCGGTCCTGGTTGTGCCCGCCCCGCGTACGGGCGACTGACCCCGGCCCGGCGCGTAGCGTCCCCGGTTCGGATCGTCGGTGGGATGCGGCAGAGTGGGTGCCTGCTCGATAGGCAGAGGAGGCAGGGACGTTGCCCGAGGAGCTGGCGCGGCGACTGGGCACCACGGACGCGGTGGTCGTGGGGTTGAGCGCGATGATCGGCGCGGGCGTGTTCGCCGCCTTCGCGCCTGCCGCCGCGGCCGCGGGCTCTTGGCTGCTCGTCTCGCTGGCGCTCGCCGCCGTTGTGGCCTACTGCAACGCCACCTCCTCCGCCCGTCTGGCCGCGCGTTATCCCGAGTCGGGCGGCACCTACGTCTACGGCCGGCGGCGGCTCGGCCCGCTGTGGGGTTACCTGGCGGGCTGGGGTTTCACCGTGGGCAAGACCGCCTCCTGTGCGGCGATGGCCCTCACCTTCGGCGCCTACGTCGCCCCCGATCTGGCCAGGCCTCTCGCCATCGGCGCCGTCGTGGCGCTGACCGCGCTCAACCTGTATGGCGTGCAGCGTTCGGCCGGGGTGGCCAGGGTGATCGTGGCCTTCGTGCTGGCCGTGCTGACAGCCGTGATCGTCGTGGGCCTGGTGGGCGACTCGAGGGTCACCTTCGGCTGGTTCGCCTACGTACCGGAGCCCGGGCCCACGTTCATCCTTAACGACCTTGACAGCACGCGGGAAATGACGGCGGTCTATCGGTCGGGCTTCCCGCCGGACGGCTTCGACCTGTGGGGCGTGCTGCAAGGCGGCGGGCTGCTGTTCTTCGCGTTCGCCGGATACGCCAGGATCGCCACGCTCGGCGAGGAGGTCCGCGACCCGGCCCGCACCATCCCCAGGGCCGTCGGCATCGCACTGGCCATCACGCTCGTCGTCTACGCCCTGGTCGCGGTCGGCGCGCTACGGGTGCTCGGGCCCATGCTGCTGTCAGGGTCCGTGGCGCCGCTGTCCGACCTCGTCAAGGAGGGCGGGGCCGGGTGGCTGGCCCCCGTCGTGGGGGCGGGCGCCGCGGTGGCCGCGCTCGGCGCGCTGCTGGCGCTGCTGCTGGGCGTCTCCCGCACCATGCTGGCCATGGCACGCGAGCGGGACCTGCCGGGCGTGCTGGCCGCCGTGGACCCGGTGCGGCAGGTGCCGCGGCGGGCCGAGTTGGCGGTCGGGGTCGCGGTGATCGTGCTGCTGCTGGTGGCCGACCTGCGGGGCGCGATTGGGTTCTCCTCGTTCGGCGTGCTCGTCTACTACGCCATCGCCAACGCGTGCGCCTTCACCCTGACCCGGGAGGAGGGCGCGCCGCCGAAGGCGGTGCCCGTCCTGGGATTAGGTTTGTGCTTGGTGCTGGCGGCCACCCTGCCGGCAGCGTCCGTGCTGGCAGGGCTGGCGGTGTTCGCGGTGGGCCTGGCAGTGTGGCTGGCCCGGCACCGCCGCCGCTGACACATTCGCCGGCCCAGCGCCCGCCCACGGTGTGCTGCCCACGGTGTGCTGCCCACGCCGCGCCGTGCCAGGAGCGGCCGGGGCGCGGACAGGTGGGTGAGCGCCATCGGAGCCGGGTTATCGGCTGGCTGGTGCGGCGTCGTGGCGGTTAGCATGGGGGCATGACGATCTCGCTGGTGATGATGGCCCCCTAGGGGGTTCATCGGCGACGTCTTGTTGAGGCCCTGCGATCCGGGGCCTCACGTCGTGTCCGGGGCCCTTCGGGAGGCATCCGATGTACATCACGACGACCATCCCCTACGTCAATGCCCGCCCGCACCTCGGGCACGCGCTGGAACTCGTCCAGGGTGACGTGCTGGCCAGGCACCATCGGCGGCGCGGCGAACCCGTGCGCTTCCAGACCGGCACCGACGACAACTCGCTGAAGAACGTGCTGGCCGCGGAGGCGGAAGGCGTGCCGGTGCGAGAGTTGGTGGACAGGAACGCGGCCGCGTTCGAGGGGCTACGCGGTCCGCTGGACCTGTCCTTCGACTCCTTCATCAGGACAAGTAGTCATCCGGGGCACAGTGCCGGGGTTGAGCGGATCTGGCGAGCCGTCGAGCACGACCTCTACCAGCGGCACTACGAAGGGCTCTACTGCGTGGGCTGCGAGCAGTTCTACGCCGAAGGACCCTGCCCCGAGGGACACCGGGAGCTGCTGCAGCGGGTGTCGGAGGAGAACTGGTTCTTCCGGCTCTCCCGCTACCAGGACGCCCTGAGCGAGCTGATCCGCGGCGGGCGGCTCAGGATCGAGCCGATCGCGCGGCGAAACGAGGTGCTGGCATTCGTCGAGGCGGGGCTGTCGGACATCAGCGTCTCGCGATCGGCCGCCCGCGCCCGCGGCTGGGGCATCCCCGTCCCGGGCGATCCGGCCCAGGTCGTCTACGTGTGGTGGGACGCGCTCGCCAACTACATCACCGCGCTGGACGGCGACGGCGACTACGAGCGGTGGTGGGTCGCCGAGCCGCGCAAGGTGCACCTGATGGGGAAGGGCGTGATCAGGTTCCACGCCGTGTACTGGCCCGCGATGTTGTTGTCCGCCGGGCTGCCGCTGCCCACGGAGATCTTCGTGCACGACTACCTGACGGTGGCCGGGCAGAAGATCAGCAAGTCGTCGGGCGGCGCGGTCGATCCCGTGGCGCTCGTGGACACGTACGGCGTGGACGCCGTGCGGTGGTGGCTGCTGCGCGAGGTGCCACGCGTGGGCGACGCCGACTTCACCGAGGAACGCCTGATCGCCAGGGCCGACGAAGACCTCGCCAACGGGCTGGGGAACCTGGTCAGCCGGGTCGCCACCATGGTCTGCCGCTTCCTGGACGGCCACGTGCCCGAGCCCGCTGAAGACCTGGCCGACGTGACCGGCACTGTGAACCAGGCGCTCGAGTACTACGACTTCCGGCGCGCGGCCGCGGCCGTGTGGACGATCGTCGAGGAGGCCAACCGGTACGTCGAGCGCACCCGGCCCTGGCAGCAGGACCGGGCCGGGCAGGAGGCGTCGCTGGGCACGCTCGTGCACGCGTGCCGGGCGCTGGCCGTACACCTGGAGCCGTTCCTGCCCACGGCGGCGGCGCGGGTGGCCGCGGCGGTGAGCGGAGCGCGCCTGGTCCGGCCCAAGCCTCTTTACCCCAGAGTCGCCGGTTGACGGCGGTCGTGGGGAAGCCTAGGTTGGCGCCCACCGACCAGCCGGTATGGAGGCTTTCATGCCCACCGTCAACACCGTCCGCGGCCCGGTAGACGTCGACGACCTCGGCCAGACCCTGATGCACGAGCACATCTTCTTCATGGCCACCGAGCACCTGGACAACTACGGCAGGGGCGCCTGGTGGGACGAGGAACACCGGGTCGAGGACGCGATCACCAAGCTCAACGCCGTGGTGGCGAAGGGCGTGCGCACGCTCGTCGACCCGACGGTGTGGGGCCTCGGCAGGTACATCCCGCGCATCCAGCGCATCGCGGAGCAGGTGCCGGGGCTGCACATCATCGTCGCGACCGGCATCTACTCCTTCGAGGAACTGCCGCACCAGTACGAGTTCCGCGGCCCCGGCCTGCTCATGGATATGCCCGAGCCGATGGTCGACGACTTCGTCCGCGACCTCACCGACGGCATCGCCGGCACCGGGGTGAAAGCGGCGTTCCTCAAATGCGTGGTCGAGGCGAAAGGCCTGACCCCGGGCGTCGAGCGCATAGCCCGGGCGGTCGCGCAGGCCCATGTCCGCACCGGCGCGCCGATCACCGTTCACACCAACTCCTTCACCCAGAGCGGGCTGATCGCGCTGGACCTGTTCGCCAAGGAAGGAGTGGACCTGACGAAGGTGGTCGTCGGGCACGCGGGCGACAGCAACGACCTCGACTACCTCATGCGGCTGGCCGACACCGGCGCGACGCTCGGGATGGACAGGTTCGGCCTGGACGTCTACAACCCGACCGCGCAGCGCGTGGCCACGATCGCGGCGTTGTGCGAGCGTGGGTACGCCGACCGCATGGTGCTCAGCCACGACGCCGCCTGCTTCATGGACTACTTCGGCGGCGCCTGGGACGAGGCCCACAGCACGCTCGCGCCCAACTGGCGCTACGATCACATTCACGACGACGTCTTGGCCGCACTGCTGGACTCGGGTGTGACCGACGACCAGATTGAGCAGATGCTGGTGTTCAACCCGAAGCGCTACTTCTCGTAAAGTGGGTGGATCGGGTGAGCGACGCAGGTAGGTGGAGCTGGGTGACTTCGGAGCAGGCCTTGTCGATCAGCCTCGGACTCCAGGGACCCTGCGTCATCGCGCGACTGACGGGGGATTTCGACTTCGGCTCCGCGGCGGAGGTCCGTGACCGCGTCACCCAGGCCCTCGACCTGACCCAACCCCCGCTTCTCGTCATCGACATGCAGGCCGTCAGCGTGTGCGACTCCTCCGGGCTGTCCGTGCTGGTCTACCTGCACAAGGCCGTCACCGCCTCCGGCGGCCGGCTGCTGTTGTCCGGGCTCAACGGCCGGTGCAAGCACCTGTTCGCGATCACCGCGCTGGACAAGTTCTTCGACATCCGCAGCACAGCCGAGCTGGCCATTGCCGAACTCAACGAAGCCGGGAATTCGCCGCCGTTTACCGGGTAGTTCCCGGGCATGTCGGCCGAAGAGCCCGACCTGCTCGGCACGTACCTGGAGCAGATCGGAAAGACCCCCTTGCTCTCCGCCGCGGACGAAGTCGACCTCGCCCGGCGGATCGAGGCAGGCCTGTACGCGGGCCATCTGATCGAGCGCGGCGCCGGTACGCCGGAGCTCGAACTCGTTGCCCTCGATGGGCAACGCGCCAAGGACCTGCTGATCAGGTCCAACCTCCGGCTGGTGGTGGCCACCGCCAGGCGTTACGCCTTCCGGGGGCTGCCGCTGCTCGACGTCATCCAGGAGGGCAATCTCGGACTGATCAGGGCTGTGGAGAAGTTCGACTACCGGCGGGGATACAAGTTCTCCACGTACGGGATGTGGTGGATCCGCCAGGCCATCGAGCGCGGCATCCACGACAAGAGCCGTACCGTCCGCCTGCCGGTGCATGTGGCGGAGGAGCTGTCGCGACTGATCAGGGTCACCCGGCAGCTGGCCTCGGAGCTGGGCAGGGAGCCGACCGACGCCGAGCTCGCCGAGGCGGCCGAGCGCTCGCCGGAGCAGGTCGCCTCGTTACGTGTGCTCGGGCAAGAGATGGTCAGCCTCGACATCCCGGTGGGCGAGAACGGGGAGGGCCGGATCGGGGACATGATCGCCGACGAGAACGGGCTGCAGGTGCAGGAGGCGACCGAGCGCCGCGCGATGAGCGACGAACTCCACCAGGTGGTCACCATGCTGCCGCCACGCGAGGCGTTCGTCATCAGGCTCAGGTACGGTCTCAGCGGTCAGCAGGTCCAGACGTACACCGAGATCGGCGAGCAACTGGGCCTGACCAGGGAACGGATCCGCCAGCTGGAGAAGCAGGCGCTGAAACGGCTCAGGCAGGGAGGGCCGCTGCTGTCGTGGGCCTCATAACCCACGAACGTGTCCTACAGGTACTACCGCTGAGTGAGTGGCCAGGGGTCCGCCGACCCCCGGCCCGGCCCCTGGCTCACGCGGTGACGAGGAGCGCTACCCCGATCAGCACGGCGACCGGGACGAGCCACATCACGGCCTCGACAGCGAACTCCTTGTACATTGCGCAAGTCTCCTCTGGGACGCCCTATCCGGGCACTGCCGACACGTCACTGGGCAGCATAGCCGCCGTCAAACGGTGACCGCGCCGTCGGAGGCGGAGCCGACCGTCGCGACGTACTTGGCCAGCACCCCCCGCTCCACCGGCCGTTCGGGCCGCCGCCAGGTGGCCCGGCGCTCGGCCAGCTCCGCCTCGGGCACCAGCAGGTCGATCGTCCCGGCCGCGCTGTCGACGACCACCGTGTCCCCGTCCCGCACCAGCGCGATTGGCCCGCCGTGGTACGCCTCCGGCGTCACGTGCCCGATCACCAGACCGTGCGAGACGCCGCTGAAACGCCCGTCGGTGACCAGCGCCACGGACGAGCCGAGGCCCCGGCCGACGAGCGGGCCCGTGACCGAGAGCATCTCGCGCATGCCGGGGCCGCCCGCCGGGCCCTCGTACCGGACGACGATCACGTCACCCGCGACGATCCGGCCCTCCTGGATGGCGTCGTAACAGGCGTCCTCGGAGTCGAACACCCTGGCCGGGCCCTCGTGCCGGAAGTCGCTCTTGCCGCCCAGCTTGAGCACGCAGCCGTCGGGCGCCAGCGTGCCGCGCAGGATGGCCAGCGCGCCGCGCTGCTTGAACGGCCGCTCCACGCTCGCCACCACCTCCTGCCCCGGCGTCTCGTGGGCCGCCCCGGCGACGTCGACGAGCCTGCGGCCGTCCACCAGCGTGACGTTCTCGCGCAGCAACCCGGCCGCCAGCAGCCGGCGGGCCACCAGCGAGGTGCCCCCGGCCCGCCACAGGTCGAGTGCCGTGTGGTCGCCGCCGCTCGGCTTGAGACCCGTGATGATCGGGGTCTCGCGGCAGACCTCGCCGATCCTGTCGATCTCCAGCGGCAGCCCGGCCTCGCGGGCGATGGCCAGCAGGTGCAGCACGGCGTTGGTCGAGCCGCCCATGGCCGCCACCGACACGATCGCGTTGTGCAGGGCGTCCTCGGTGAGGACGCGGGACGGGCGGGCGTCGCGGGCCAGCGCGTCCATGGCGATCTCGCCGACCCGGTATGCCGCGGCGTTCTTCTCCGAGGCCACGGCCGGGATGTCGCCCACGCCGAACGGCGCCAGGCCCAGGAAGTCGGCGACGCTGCCCATGGTGTTGGCGGTGTATTGAGCGGCGCAGGTGCCCGCGCCCGGGCAGGCGTGCTTGGCCAAGTCGTCCAGCTCGGACTGGTCCAGACGGCCGACGGCACGCTCGCCGAGCGCCTCCCACATGTCCTGGATCGTCACATCCCGGCCGCGCCACCGGCCCGGCATCATGCTGCCGCTGTAAAGGATCACGGACGGCACGTCCAGCCGGGCCAGCGCCATGATCGCCGCGGGGACGGTCTTGTCACAGCCCACGATCGCGACGATGGCGTCGAAATCGTGCGCCCGGCCCATCAGCTCGATCGAGTCCGCGATGACCTCGCGGCTGATCAGCGACGTGCGCATGCCGGGCGTGTGCATGGTCAGGTTGTCGGAGACCGCGATGGTGTTGAACTCCATCGGCATGCCGCCCGCCGCCCGCACCCCCTCGGCCACGTGGGCGGCCAGCTCGCGGTGGGTGAGATTGCAGGGCATGGTGCCGGTCCAGGTGGAGGCGATGCCGACCACAGGGCGGCGCATCTCCTCATCCGACATGCCCATGGCATAGAGGTGGGAGCGGGCCGGTGCGCGGTCGGGATCGTCGGCGATGGTGTTTCTGGTTGTCACACGTCCATGATTCCTCACTGTTCCCGTATGCCCCATGGTGAGCCGTACGTCACCAGCAGGTCCAGGAACGGGCGTGGCTCGAACGCCTCGGGCCCCAGCACGCCCGCGCCCTTCCAGACCCCGCTCGCCATCAGCTCCAGCGCGATCACCGGGTTGACGGCGGTCTGCCAGACCACGGCCTGGGAGCCGTACTCGCGCATCGACCACTGGTTGTCCACCACGTGGTACAGATACACCTCGCGCGGCCGGCCGTCCTTGAGTCCCTTCACCCAGGTGCCGGCGCAGGTCTTGCCGTGCATGCGGTCGCCGAGCCCGGCCGGGTCGGGCAGCACCGCCGCCACCATGTCGCGCGGCGCCACCCTGGCCGTGCCTTGATCGGTCCTGACGGGGACCGGCTCGGTGCTGTCCACGCCCAGCGCGTGCAGGGTCTTGAGGGTGCCGATGAACTCCTCACCGAGGCCGTACTTGAAGGTGACCCGGCGCGCCGAAATCCACCTAGGGACGAGCAGCACCTCCTCGTGCTCGACGTTCACGCACTCGACCGGGCCGATGCCTTCGGGGAAGTCGAAGACCTCCGGCTCGCTGAACGGCTCGGTCGTGTACCAGCCGCGATCCTTTTCATAGATGACCGGCGGGTTCAGGCACTCTTCGATCGTGGTCCAGATGGAGAACGACGGGGCGAACTCATAGCCGTCGACAGTGAGGTTGGCGCCGTCCCTGATGCCGATCTCCTCGATCTCGTCGAACAGCTCGTCGGCGGCGTATCTGGCGAACACGTCGGCGAGCCCCGGCTCCACGCCCATGCCGACCAGCGCCAGCCTGCCTTTCCCCGCCCACTCCTCTTCTCTGGCGAACTGCTCGTCGCCCAGTTTGACGCCGACCTCCTCGTACGGGCGCTCGGGGTGCGGGCTCGACATCGACATGGCCATGTCGAGGTAGTCCGCACCGGCGGCCAGCGCCGCCTCGAACAGCGGCAGCACGAAACGCGGGTCGGTGGCGTTGAGCAGCACGTCGCACTCGTGCTCGTTGAGCAGCGCGGCGACGGCGGCGGAGTCGGCGGCGTCGATCCTGACGGGAGTGAACCTGGTCGCCTGCTCACCCAGCGCGGCGACGGCCGCCTTGGCGCGGGGGAGGTCGTAGTCGGCGACCACCATGTGGTCGAAGAACGGGCGGCGAGCGGCGATCCGCGTGATGGCGGTTCCCACCCCGCCGGCTCCCACGAGAAGGATACGCATGACAATAAATCCCCTTTTATCCGCTTTTGGGGGGCTGTGTCCTTTCATCCAACTCGACTATGCTCATCAACGTCAATGGCGTTGGCATAAGGAGGATTTGCGATGCCGAAACGGGTGGTCCCCGAGGCGAGCCGGCGCCGCCGCCGCCCCACCAAACAAGGCCAGGTCCTCACCCACCAGCTCATCGTCGAGACCGCGCTGCGCATGCTGCGCGAGCACGGCGCGGACGGCCTGACCGCCCGCCGCCTCGGACTCGCCCTGGGCGCTGACGCCAGCACCGTCTACCGCTACTTCCGCGGCATGGACGACCTCATCCTGGCCATCGCCGACGAGCTCTTCGCCCAGGCCATGGCCGGCTGGCGCTCCACCGGCGACTGGCGTTCAGACCTCCGCGACCTCGGGCTCCGCATCCACCACGCCTACCTGGCCCACCCACAGGCCGCCGTCCTGACCGCCAGCCGCGTCACGGGCCGCCCGAACGAGGTGGCGGCCGACGAGACGATCCTCGGCGTCCTCCGCGGCGCCGGCTTCCCGGACGCCGACGCCGTACGCATCTACCACGCCTTCATCGACCAGAGCCTGGCCTTCTCCATCCTCGACGCCGCCACCCTGGCCCTGCCCGCGGCCGCGCGGGAGGCCGACGAGGAGGTGTGGCGGGACACCTACGCCCGCCTGCCCGCCGCCACCCACCCCAACATCGCCGCCACGGCGCCGCTGCTGGTGGCCCGCATGAACGACAGCGCCTACCCGGCGGCACTCGACATGCTTCTGTCCAGCGCGGCGGCCCAGCTCAGCAGGTGATGCGGAACCGTACGGTCAAGGGCGGCGGCTCTGGGCGATGCGTTTGGCGAGTCCGGCCAGGGAGTCGTCGGCCATGAGGGCGGGCAGGCGCGGCGCGTCCTCGTCGATCTGCCGCAGCACGGCAGGCTGATCGCCGGCGAAGCGGCTCCAGGAGCGCACCACCTCCGGCATGGCCGCAACGGCCTCGTCGGACAGGATGGCCTCCCGAGGCAGCCACGACGTCAGGAACTGCGACACCCGGCTCGGGCTCCACCACAGCGGCCGGTCCCCGATGAACTCGACCAGCTTCTCGAACGCCTCCCGCGCCCCCGGCAGGTCGGGCAGGTCGTCGAACCGGGAGGCGGTGTCATCGCCCGCCCCGCGGACGACGCCCGGCACCGTGCGGGCTCTGGCGATCGCGAGCGGCCGGACCTCGGTCAGCGTGACGGCGACCGCCGCACCCATGATCCGGTCGCCCAGCTCGATCGCGTCCAGGATCCGGCCCCCGACCACCCCGGGATCGGCCGCGTCCAGGCCCAGGTCGTCGAGGAACTTCGGCTCCTCGACCACCGCGTCCACCGCCAGCCCGCCGTTCGGCTGGTCGATCCCCACAACCAGGATGTGGGGTTCCTTGCCGTTCTCGTACCGGAAGGACAGGACGGCCAGGGTCTGCTCACCGTACGGGTCGGCATTGCCGTACCAGGCGCCCTCGCAAGTCACCCTGCCCATCCGGCTCACCCACGGCGACAGCGTGTCCACCAGGCCTTCCGCGGCCCGCGCGTATACCCCCGACTCATCGGCCTCGGCGGACGGGGCCGCACCGCCGGGTGAAGGGCTCGGATTGACGGCCGCCAGCGCCACAAGCGTGAGCCGTGCCTCCGCCCCGCTGTCCTCCGCCAGCTCCCGAAGGAACGCGGCCACCTGGTCCTGCTCCAGGCTCGCCGTGAGCCGCGCCGCCCATAGCTCCGTCCGCAGCGGAGAATGCCACCTGAGCAGGTCGTGGGCCTGGGCGATCGCCGTGGTAAACGCTGATGTGCTCACCATCCGACCGTATCTCTCCAGCGTCGTACGTGGCCCCGCGACGTCCCCGCTGCGTGAGCTCCCGTATGGCCGGGATCCGGCCGCCTGGGCGGTGGTCGCCCAGACGGCCGTTTGCTGAGCTCAGCGCCCGTTATCGCCAGTGAGGCCGGCCTTGCGGAGGGCTTCGGCCATGGCGCCCGTCGGGGCCGGGCGGTCCTGCCGGCGCTGACCGCCGCGCTGCCCGTCGCCCCGTCCCCGCTGGCCGTCGCCGCGCCCGCGCTGACCGCCGTCGCCGTTGCCACGCTGGCCTGCCTCGCCCCGGCCGTCGCGCTGTCCGCCACGCTGTCCGTCGGGCTGTCCGTCGCGCTGTCCGTCTCCGCGCGGCCCCTGGCCGCGGCCGCCCTGGCCTCGACCACGCTGGGTTCCGTCACCACGGCCGCCGTCGCCGCCGCGAGCGCCATCGCCACGGCCGCCACCGTCACCACGGCCGCCGCCGTCGCTCCGGCTGCCGTCACGGCCGCCGCCGTCTCCGCGGCCGCCGCCCTGGCGGCCGGTCGACCGCCGGGGGCCGTCGCCCGGCCCCTGGGCCGTGGTCTCGTCCTCCAGGCGCAGGGTCAGCGAGATGCGCTTGCGGGGGATGTCCACGTCCAGCACCTTGACGCGGACGATGTCACCCGGCTTGACCACGTCTCGCGGGTCCTTGACGTAGGTGCGGGACATGGCCGACACGTGGACCAGACCGTCCTGGTGCACGCCGACGTCCACGAACGCCCCGAACGCGGCCACGTTGGTGACCACGCCCTCCAGGATCATGCCGGACGTCAGGTCGGAGATCTTCTCGATCCCCTCCTTGAACGTGGCGGTCTTGAAGGCGGGACGCGGGTCGCGGCCCGGCTTTTCCAGCTCGCGCAGGATGTCGGAGACCGTCGGCAGGCCGAACGTCTCGTCGGTGAAGTCCTGCGGCTTGATCGACCGCAGGGCCACCGTGTTGCCGATCAGCGACTTGAGGTCGCTCTGGACCGAGGTGAGGATGCGGCGGACCACCGGGTAGGCCTCCGGGTGCACGCTGGAGACGTCGAGCGGGTCGTCGCCGCCCCGGATGCGCAGGAAGCCCGCGCACTGTTCGAACGCCTTGGGACCGAGCCGCGGCACCTCCTTCAGCGCCGACCGCGTGCGGAACGGGCCGTTGGCGTCGCGGTGGCGCACGATGCTCTCGGCCAGCGTGGACCCGATGCCCGACACCCGCGTGAGCAGCGGCGCCGACGCGGTGTTGACGTCGACGCCGACGGCGTTGACGCAGTCCTCGACCACCGCGTCCAGCGAACGCGACAGCTTGGTCTCGGCGAGATCGTGCTGGTATTGGCCGACGCCGATCGACTTGGGGTCGATCTTGACCAGCTCGGCCAGCGGGTCCTGCAGGCGGCGTGCGATGGAGACTGCGCCACGCAGCGACACGTCGAGCTCGGGCAGCTCCTGCGAGGCGTACGGCGAGGCCGAGTAAACCGAGGCGCCGGCCTCGGACACCACGATCTTCGTGACCGACGGCATGTGCTGGACCAGCTCACCGGCCAGTTTGTCCGTCTCGCGCGAGGCCGTGCCGTTGCCGATGGCGATCAGCTCGACCCCGTGCCGCTGCGCGAGCGCGCCCAGCACGGCGAGCGACTGGTCCCACTGCCGCTTGGGCTCGTGCGGGTAGATGGTCGCGGTCTCGACGACCTTGCCGGTCGCGTCGACCACGGCCACCTTCACCCCGGTGCGCAGGCCCGGGTCCAGGCCCATGGTCGGACGGCTGCCGGCCGGCGCGGCCAGCAGCAGGTCGCGCAGGTTGGCCGCGAACACCCGTACGGCCTCGTCCTCGGCCACCTGCCACAGCCGCATCCGCAGGTCGATGCCCAGGTGCACGAGAATGCGGGTGCGCCAGGCCCACCGCACGGTCTCGGTCAGCCACTTGTCGGCCGGCCGGCCCTGGTCGGCGATGTCGAACCTGGAGGCGACGCGCAGCTCGTAATCGGAGCTGTCGTCCGGCTCCAGCGCGACGGACAGCACCTCCTCCTTCTCGCCCCGGAACATCGCCAGAATCCGGTGCGAGGGCAGCTTGGTGAACGGCTCGCCGAAGTCGAAGTAGTCGGAGAACTTGGCCCCCGCCTCCTCCTTGCCTTCGCGCACCTTCGACACCAGCTGCCCGCGGCTCCACAGCTGCTCGCGCAGCTCGCCGATGAGGTCGGCGTCCTCGGCGAACCGCTCGATCAGGATCGCCCTGGCACCCTCCAGCGCCGCGCCCGCGTCGGCCACGCCCTCGGTCACGAAGCCCTCGGCGACGGCCAGCGGGCTCAGCGCCGGGTCGGCCAGCAGCTGGTCGGCCAGCGGCTCCAGCCCCAGCTCGCGGGCGATCTGCGCCTTGGTGCGCCGCTTGGGCTTGTAAGGCAGGTAGATGTCCTCGAGCCTGGCCTTGGTCTCGGCCGCCATGATCTGCTCGCGCAGCTGGTCGTCGAGCTTGCCCTGGGACTCGATCGACTCCAGGATCGCCGCGCGGCGCTCCTCCAGCTCACGCAGGTAACGCAGCCGCTCCTCCAGCGTGCGCAGCTGCGCGTCGTCGAGGGTGCCGGTGGCCTCTTTGCGGTATCGCGCGATGAACGGCACGGTCGCGCCGCCGTCGAGCAACTCGACGGCCGCCTGCACCTGCCCGTCGCGTACGCCGAGCTCTGCCGCGATCCGCTGGTGTATAGAGAGCACTTGCCTGCCTTTCGATGGTCCCGCCGGTCAATTGTGCAGGACGACGCCGTCCTTCATGACCAGAGTGCGCGCAGGGTGAACGACCACCGCTTCCGCCGCGCTGGCGCACGGCACCACGACCAGGTCGGCCCGGTCGCCGGCGGACAGCCCGTAGCCCTCCAGCCCCAGCACGCGCGCGCCGCCGTGCGTGGCGGCCTCCAGCGCGAGCTCGATGTCCGCGTCCCTGCGGAACGTGCTGCGGTAGGCGACGTGCATCGCCCGCTCCAGCATGTCGCCACTGCCGTAGGGGCCCCATAGGTCCCTGATGCCGTCGTGCCCGCAGGCCACGGTGACGCCCGCGGCCCGCAGCTTCTTCACCGGCGGCACAGGGAAGCTGTAGACGGCAGCGGTCGCCAGCGCCACACCCGCCTCGGCGAAGCCCTGGATCAGCCGGTCCTGGTAGGCGTCGTCGAGCTGGCCGAGCGCGTAAGCGTGGCTGACCGTCACCCGGCCGCCCAGCCCCAGCGCCTTGGTGCGCTCGGTGATCAGCTCCAGCTCCCACCCGCCCAGGGAGCCGCCGTCGTGCAGGTGGATGTCCACGTGGGCGCCGTAACGCTCGGCCAGGCCGAAGATCACGTCGAGATGGCGCACGGGGTCGCGGTCGATGCCTGCGGGATCGAGCCCGCCGACCGCCTCGACACCGCTCTTCAGTGCCTCTTCGAGCAGCTTCGCCGTGCCCGGGTTGGTGAGCAGGCCGTGCTGCGGGAAGGCGACCTGACGCACCTCGAGGGGGGAGCGGGCGGCGGCCTCGCGCACGGCCTCCACACCGCGCAGCCCGACCAGCGGGTCGATGTCGGTGTGCGTGCGCACGTGGGTGGTGCCGGCCGCGCTCATGCGCTCCAGCAGCGCGCCGATCCGCTCCACGCTGGGGACGCCGAGCTCGGCCCGCCGCCCCATGTCGTTGCCGATGCGGCCGG
This sequence comes from Nonomuraea turcica, assembly GCF_030718205.1. GTDB lineage: Bacteria > Actinomycetota > Actinomycetes > Streptosporangiales > Streptosporangiaceae > Nonomuraea. The sequence continues at coordinate 39,711 of NZ_JAUZQF010000004.1, read as the reverse complement.
CGAGCGTGTCGTCGGCCGAATGCGGCACCCACGGCCCGCCGTAGAGGGTCTTGTCGAGGTGGCAGTGCGCCTCGACCAGGCCGGGCAGCACCAGCTGCCCCGCGATGTCCACGACCAGGGCGTCGTCCGGTGCGTCGATGCCCTGGCCGACGTGGTGGATCAGGCCGTCGCGGACGAGGATGTCGGCGGTGGCCCCGAGCTCCCAGGGGAGCCCGCCGCGCAGCAGCACGTCGGTCATGCCAAGAACCCTAGACGGCCGGGCCGACGATTTCCGTGTCTCCGCCGTGACCGTTCTCGGTCAGTCGGGGCGACTGGCGAAAAGCTCAAGATGGTTGCAGTAACGGCAGCGATAGGCTTCGATCTCCCACTTCGGCCGGCCCATCAACTTGGCCCCGCCGAAGACCCCGCGTTCCAGAGCGCCCTCGACCCACCGTGCGAATCCCTTGGCGCTCTCGCCCGCATCCTGGATGAACCCGGCCTCCAGCCCCTCTTCGCCGCAGTGCGTGCAGTGTAAATCGGCCATGCGGCAGAGCGTAGCGGTCAGATCTCGTCCAGGTGGGACACGTTGGCGGCGTCGGCGGAGTCCGTGCTCGGCCGCCCCTCCAGCCAGGCGTCGAGGATCTCGTCGAGCACCACGTCGGAGGTGAGCCGCAGGCTGAGCGCCAGCACGTTGGCGTCGTTCCACTTGCGGGCCCCGTCGGCGGTGTAGGCGTCCACGCACAGGGCGGCCCGCACACCGGGGACCTTGTTCGCCGCGATCGACGCGCCCGTCCCGGTCCAGCAGCACACGACCGCCTGGTCGGCCCGCCCCTCGCTCACGTCCCTGGCGGCCAGCTCCGAGGCCCACGCCCAGTCGTCGCGCTCCTCGTCGTTGAGCGCGCCGTGTGTCACCACCTCGTGCCCGCGCCTGCGCAGCTCCGTCACGACCCGCTCGGCCACGCCGTCCTTGCTGTCGGCGGCCACCGAAATCCGCATGACACCAGCGTGCCACGGCACGGGGAGACCCGTAGCGGGTGCGGGAATCGAACCCGCCTTGCGCGACCTATGAAATCGCCGGGCACACCAGCGCCCCCACCCGCCTCGATGAGCGACGGGCGGGGTCCTTGAGATCAGGACACGCCCGTGCGGTGCCGCCTGCGCATTCGCCCGGTGTTCATGTCCTCGATCTTGCCGGTGGCCGCCGCGCCGGCGCAACGGATTTACCCGTGCCCACACGTGCCGCACTGGCGGATTGAGGTGCCATGTGGTTGGTTGAGTCGCCAAATGAGCATTGATGTGAGCGATATTCCGGCACTCGCCCGAGGGTGCGCCGTTCTGGGCACCGGCGGCGGAGGAGACGTCCGTACCGGATCGTTGGCCGCCGCACGGGCCATCCGCGAGTACGGCGAGGTGCCGCTGGTCCGGCTGGCCGACCTGGCGGACGATGCGCTGATCGTGCCGCTGTCGGGGATCGGGGCGCCGACCGTCAGCCACGAGATGATCCACAGCGAGGACGAGCCCAAGCGCATCGCCGAGGAGGTCGAGCGCCTCTTCGGCCGCCCGCCCACCGCCGTCATGTCATCCGAGATCGGCGGCTCCAACGGCGTCGCCCCCATCGCGTGGGCCGCGCAGCTCGGGTTGCCGCTGCTCGACGCCGACGGCATGGGGCGGGCCTTCCCCGAGGTCCAGATGGTGTCGATGTACGTGGCGGGGCTGCCGGCCGACCTGGTGATCATGACCGACGTCGCCGGGAACGTGGTCACCATCCGCCCGGTCGACGGATTGTGGTCGGAGAGGCTGGCCAGGGCCGTGTGCGTGGCGGCGGGATCGAGCGCGTTGATGGCCGACTACGTGATCACGGCCGCGCAGGCGCGGGGCGCGGTCATCGAGGGCACGGTCACGCGAGCGCTCGAGATCGGCAGAGCCACCGAGGGCGCGTCCGCTACGGGTGCCCGGGCGGCCGACCCGCTGCGCGCGCTGCAGGACCGCCTCGGCGCCGCCAGGCTGATCACCGGCAAGCTGACCGACGTGGAGCGGCGCACCACGGGCGGGTTCGTACGGGGCACGGCCACGATCGAGGGCACCGGCGACGACCGGACCCGCACCGTCACGCTGGAGCTGCAGAACGAGAACCTGGTCGCCGTCGAGGACGGCCGGGTCCTGGCCATGGTGCCCGACCTGATCACGGTCGTGGACACCGAGACCGCCGCCGCGATCCAGACCGAGGGCCTCAGGTACGGCCAGCGCGTCACGGTGCTCGCCTGGCCGTGCGACCCGCTCTGGCGCACCCCCAAAGGACTGGAGACCGCCGGGCCGCGGGCGTTCGGGTACGAGCTGGACTACGTTCCGGTCGAGGAGCTGACGGCACATGGCTGACCTGCCGGAGCTCGCGGAGCTCGGGATCGGGATCGACGTCGGAGGCACGAACACCGACGCGGTCGTGCTCGGCGCCGACGGCCGGGTGATCGCCAAGGCGAAGCGCCCGACGACGCCGGAGGTGACCGAGGGTCTGCGTGCCGCACTCGACGCGGTCCTGGCGGAACTCGGGGATACGCGGCACCGGGTCACCCGCGTCATGCTGGGCACCACGCACGCGACCAACGCGATCCTGGAGCGCCGCAACCTCGGCAGGGTGGCCGTGCTGCGGCTCGGCGCGCCCGCCACCACGTCCGTGCCGCCGCTCTCCGGCTGGCCCGGCGACCTGCGCAAGGCCGTCTCGGCCGGCGAGGCCATCGTGCCGGGCGGCCACTACGTCGACGGCCGCGCGATCCGCCCGCCGGACCTCGGCGCGATCCGCCGTTTCCTGGACGGCGTGGAGGCGGAGGCCGTGGCCGTCACCAGCGTGTTCAGCCCGGCGAGCGGTGAGCACGAGCGCCTGGTCGAGGAGCTGGTCCGGGCCGAGTACGGGCTGCCGGTCTCACTCAGCCACGAGATCGGCTCGCTCGGCCTGCTCGAACGCGAGAACGCCACGGTGCTCAACGCCGCGCTGTACGGGGTCGCCGCCCACGTGACCGGCGCCCTGGTCGCCGCGCTGGCCGAACGCGACCTGCGAGCCCGGCCGTACCTGGCACAGAACGACGGCACGCTGATGACGCTGGAGCACGCCGCGCGGCTGCCGGTGTCGACGATCGGCTCCGGCCCGGCGAACTCGCTGCGCGGGGCGGCGTACCTGTCCGGGGTGGCGGACGCGATCGTGGTGGACGTGGGCGGCACCTCCACCGACCTCGGGGTGCTGGCCGGCGGGTTCCCGAGGGAGTCGGCGGCGGCGGTCGAGATCGGCGGGGTGCTCACCAACTTCCGCATGCCGGACATCCTGGCCATCGCGCTCGGCGGTGGGACCGTGGTGAGAGATCGCGGGATCGGGCCGGACTCGGTCGGCTATCGGATCGTCCAGGAGGCGCTGGTGTTCGGCGGCAGCACGCCGACGATCACCGACGCCGCCGTGGCGGCCGGCCGTACGCCGGCTGACGGAGAAGGCTGGCGCGCCCGCATGGGTGACATGTCGGAAGGAATCAGCGACATCCTGGAAAGGGCGGTGGCCGTCGCGGACGAGATGGTGATCGACGCCGTGGACAGGATGGCGCTCGGCAGGTCCGACAGACCGCTGGTCGCGGTGGGTGGCGGCGCGTTCGTCCTGCCGGAGCGCATCCCGGGCGCGGGCCGGGTGATCCGCCCCGAGCATGCCGAGGTGGCCAACGCGGTGGGCGCCGCCATCGCACTGGCGAGCGGCAGAGTCGATACGATCTTGCCTGCGGGAGATAGCCGGTCAGAAGCCATCGAAAGGGCCAAGGAGGAGGCGGCGGCGCGAGCCGTGGCCGCGGGGGCGGATCCCTCCGCGGTCGAGATCGTCGATCTCCTTGAGGTGCCGCTGAGCTACCTCTCCGAACCCGCCGTGCGGGTACACGTCAAAGCAGCCGGACCACTCGCCCGGTGAAAAATCGAAAGGATCCCCCCACCATGCGCTGGCACAAGCGTCTGCTCGTGGCCGGAGTCACCAGTGTCTTGGCCTTGACCGCGTCCGCGTGCGCGGGCGGCCAGGTGCGTGGCGGCGGCGGGACACCCCAGCCGCAGCCAAGCGGCAGTCAGCCGGCGACCACGCAGGCCAACGACAGCACGTTCGTCTACGTGCCCAACCTCGACGTGGTCACCGACTGGGACCCGGCGACCTCCTACTCCAATGAGATCGTCGCCTTGTCGAACATCTATGAGGGCCTGACCAGGTACAACTCGGAGACCCGCAAGGCCGAGCCGCGCCTGGCCACCGAGTGGACCTCGGCGAACGACGGCAAGGAGTGGACGTTCAAGCTGCGGCAGGGCGTGAAGTTCCACTCCGGCGCCACGATGGACGCCGAGGCCGCCAAGAAGGCCATTGAGCGGACGATCGAGAAGAAGGGCGGCGCGGCCTACATCTGGGACGCGGTCGACACCATCGAGGCCGTGGACGCGTCCACATTGAAGTTCACGCTCAAGTACGCCACGCCGCTCGACCTCGTCGCCTCCTCCGGCTACGCGGCCTACATCTACGAAGTGGACGCCGTGGACCCCGACGGCAAGACCACCGCCGGCACCGGCCCGTACACGATCGACTCCTGGCAGAAGGGCAAGGAGACCGAGCTCACGCTGAAGGCGTTCGAGGGTTACTGGGGCGGCTGGAAGCCCGAGCAGTACAAGAAGGTCGCCTTCCGCGTCACGCCCGAGATCACCACCGCCTGGCAGCTGCTGCAGAACGGCGAGGTGAACTTCGTCCAGCGGCTGAACCCGCAGCTCTTCCAGCAGGCGGGCACGACCGCGAAGGTGCAGACCGCGCAGGTGCCGTCGTTCCAGAACCTGCTCGTGTTGTTCAACACCGCCTCAGGGCCGACGAAGGACGAGCGGGTACGGCAGGCGCTGCAGGCGGCCATCGACTACGAGGGCCTGATCGCCGCGCTCAAGGGCTCGGCCACGAAGGCCAGCGGCCTGGTGCCGCAGGGTCTGCTCGGCCACGCCACGGGCATGGAGCCCAAGCAGGATCTGGCCAAGGCCCAGGAACTGCTGGCGGATGCCGGGTACGGCCCCGACCTCCCCGAGCTCAAGCTCTCCATGACCTACGCCCAGGGCGACGAGGACCAGAAGCTGCTGGTCACGCTGCTCAGCTCGACGCTGAAGAAGCTGAACGTGACCCTGCAGGCCAAGCCCATGACCTGGAATGCGCAGTGGGACCTGGGCAAGAAGCAGGGGCAGGACATCTTCGTCATGTACTGGTATCCGGACTACCCGGATGCCTACTCGTGGTTCGTGAACGTCTTCAAGAGCGCCGAGAAGCCGCAGTTCAACCTGTCCTACTTGAAGAACGCCGGGATCGACGCGGCCATTGACGCGTTGCCGCAGCTCACGGCCACTGACCAGCTCAAGGCGGACATGGCGTACCAGGATCTGCAGAAGAAGATCATCCAGGAGCAGGCGGCGGTGGCGGTGCCGTACGTGCAGACCTACCAGCGCGCGCTCACGGACGACATCCAGGGATACGTGGACAATCCCGCCTATCCCAACGTGGTCTTCTTCTACGACCTCAAGCGCGCAAGCTGATCCATGGCGCGTTATCTGGCCCGCCGGCTCGGTCAGGCTCTCCTGGTCGTGGCCGGCGTGGTCATGCTCACGTTCGCCGTCATGCGGTTGGTGCCGGGCGATCCCGCGGTCGCGTTCGCCGGGCCGAAGGCCACGCCCGAGCAGCTGGCCGCGGCACGCGAGCGGTTCGGCCTCGACGACCCGATCCCGCTGCAGTTCGTGACCTACGTGCGTGACCTGTTCACCGGCGACTGGGGGACCAGTCTGCGGACCCGGCAGCCGGTACGCGACGACCTGTATCTCGCTTTCCCGGCCTCGCTGGAGCTCGTGGGGGCGGCGCTGGTGGTCGCGGTCGTCGTGGGCATCCCGATCGGGGTGCTGGCGGCCCGCTATAAGACGAAATTTCCGGACCTCGGGGTGCGGTTCACCAGCATGCTCGCGGTCTCCGTCCCGGTCTTCTGGCTGGCCCTGGCCATGCAGCTGGTGTTCGCCGACCATCTGGGCTGGTTCCCGATCGCCGGCGAGTACGACTCCTCGCTCGACACCACCAGCCCTCTCACCCTCTGGACGAACATCACCCTCGTCGACGCCCTCATCACCGGCAACTGGCCGATCTTCAGCAGCACCCTCGAACACCTGGTGCTGCCCGCCCTCGTCGTGGCCGCCTACCCGACCGGCGTGATCGCGCAGATGACCAGGGCGGCCCTCATCGAGGAGTCCGGGCAGGACCACGCCAGGCTGGAGCGCGCACTGGGCTTCGGGGAGACGTCCATCCTCACCAGATTCGCCCTGAGGCCGGCGCTCAGCCCGGTGTTGTCGCTGATCGCCCTGGTGTTCGCGTACTCGATCGTGAACGGCTTCCTGGTCGAGGCCGTCTTCAACTGGCCGGGTCTTGGCCGTTACGCCGCCGAGTCGATCAAGTCACTGGACACCCCGGCCATCGCCGGCGTGACCCTCCTGGTCGCCCTCGTGTACACCCTGGCCAACCTGGTCGTGGACCTGCTGCAGGGCGTCGTCGACCCCCGGGCGAGGGCACGATGACCGCGACGGAGGCGCCGCTGCGGCGCACGCTGCCGAGGATCCCCGACCGGTTCGCGGCCTTCGGGGCGGTGCTCATCGTGGTCGTCGTGCTGGCTTCGATCCTGGCGCCGTGGCTCGCGCCGTATCCGGATGAGCCGAATCCGCTGGAAATACTGCAGCCGCCGAGCGCCGCCCACTGGCTCGGGACCGACCAGGTGGGGCGGGACGTGCTCACCAGGGTCCTGTACGGCGGTCGCACGTCGTTGTTCATCGCCGTCGCCGTGCTGGCCATCTCGGCGGCGGTCGGGGTGACGCTCGGCGTGGTGGCCGGGTACGCGGGCGGCTGGATCAGGGACGTGATCATGCGGGTCACGGACGTGTTCCTGGCCTTCCCCGCGCTGCTGCTCTCCCTGGCCCTGGCGGTCGTGCTGCAGCCGAGCGTGAACACCGTCGTGCTGGCCATCGCGGTGACCTGGTGGCCGTGGTACACGCGGCTGTCCGCCTCGGTGGCCGCGTCGATCGCCACCCGGAGCTACGTGGACGCCGCCCGGTGCCTCGGCGTGCCCGCGCCGCTGATCATTCTCAGGCACGTGCTGCCGAACTCGCTCACCCCCGTCCTGGTCCAGGTCTCGCTGGACGCGGGCGGGGTGATGCTGACCGCGGCCGCGCTGTCGTACCTGGGGCTGGGCGCCCAGGAACCGACCGCGGAATGGGGGCTGATGGTGCAGCAGGGCCAGACGCTCTTCACCACGAACTGGTGGGTCGTGACCTTCCCAGGGCTGGCGATCCTGGTGACGGCGTTCGCGTTCAACGTGCTCGGCGAGGGGCTGAGGAACGCGCTCGACCCGCGAAGGGTGGTCAAGTGATCGAGGTACGCGACCTCCGCGTCAGTTACGGGGGGCGGGTCGTCGCCGATGTACCCGAGCTCGACGTGGGCGCGGGCGAGTGCGTGGCGATCGTGGGGGAGAGCGGCTCGGGCAAGTCGACCACGTTGCTCTCGTTGCTGGGCCTGACCCCGGATGCTGAAATTTCGGGACACATCAAGGTCTGCGGCGTCGACGTGCTGACCGCCCCGCCCCGCCGCCTCCGTGAGATCCGCGGTGCCAGGGCCGCGCTCGTGATGCAGTCGCCGCAGGCGGCGCTCAGCCCGGCCACCCGGCTCGGCGTCCTCATGCGCCGCGCGCTCAGGCTCCACCGCAGAGACTCCACGGAGCAGGCCATGGTGGAGGCCATGGAGGCCGTGCTGCTGGACCCGGAGCTCCTGCGCCGCTATCCGCACGAGGTCTCGGGCGGCCAGGCCCAGCGCTTCGCCATCGCGCTGGCCATCGCCCTGGGCGCGGAGCTGATCCTGGCCGACGAGCCCACGAGCGCCCTCGACGTGACCGTGCAGGCCGAGGTGGTGGGCGTGCTGCGCAGGCTGCGGGCCGAGCGGGGCCTGGCGCTCCTGCTCGTCTCCCACGACCTGGCCCTGGTGTCCACGATCGCCGACCGGGTGCTCGTCATGAAGGACGGCGTGGTGGTCGAGTCGGGGCTCGCCGCGGACGTGCTGGCCGCGCCGTCCCACCCGTACACGCGCGAGCTGCTGGAGGCCCTGCCGTGAGGCTGCTGAGGGCCGAGCGCGTGACGCTCGGGTATGGCAAACGCCCGGTCGTGCACGACGTGAGCCTGGAGATCACGGAGGGTGGCGTCGGGCTGATCGGGGAGAGCGGCTCAGGCAAGACGACGCTGGCCCGGGCGTTCCTGGGCCTCCTCACCCCTATGTCTGGAAATATCTGGTACGGCGACCAAGCGCTGAAAAACACAGACATGCGGGCGTTCCGTAAGGACGTCCAGCCCGTCTTCCAAGCCGAAGCCCTCGACCCCCGGATGCGGATCGGCTCCTCCATAGCGGAGGCACTCCCAAGGGCCGAGCGAGCCAGGGTGGGGGAGTTGCTCGAACAGGTCGGACTGGACCCGGATCTGGCGGCCCGGAGGCCGCACCAGCTCTCCGGAGGCCAGCGCCAGCGCGTCGTGATCGCCAGGGCCCTGGCCGTCGGGCCTCGCCTGCTCATCCTGGACGAGCCCACCAGCGCACTCGACGTTACGGTCCAGGCCAAGATCCTCGACCTGCTGGCAGGGCTGGACACCGAGCGCCTGCTCATCACCCACAACCTCGCGGTCGTGGAGCGGCTGTGCCGCACGTCCCATGTGCTGTTCGCGGGCCGCGTCGTCGAGTCGGGGCCCACGGCCGGCCTCCTGGCCGAGCCCGCCCACCCGTACACCAAGGCCCTGCGCGACGCCGTGCCCAAGCTCGGCGGGTCCCCGCCGGAGGCCAGGGGGCGGACGGAGGCCGTGCCGGCGGCGACGGGCTGCCCGTACCGGCTGCGCTGCCCGATCGCCGCGCCGGCGTGCGAGCAGCCGCCTCCTCTGCGGGACCTGAAGGACCGTCAGGTGGCCTGCCATCGGGCGGAGGAGGTGCTGCTCACTTGATGACCAGCTGAGCCCTCAGATGGGCGGTGACGTCGTCCGCGAGCTTCTCCATCAACCGGGCCAGATCCGTCCGGTCCGCCGCCGACCAGTCGGCCAACGCTCCCTCGAACCAGTCGGTGGTCACTTTGCGGCACTTGTCTGCCGCCTCGGCGCCCTCCTGTGTGAGGGCGATGCGCCAGGCCCGGCCGTCGTCGGGGTCGCGGACGCGCTCGACCAGGCCGCGCTGCTCCAGCGCGGCGACGTGCCTGGTCACATGCGGGCTCTCCACCTGAAGTGCCTCGGCGATCGCGCCGATCCTGCGCGGTTCGCCCGCGTCCAGCAGGCTGACGAGGATCTCCACGCCGGGCCGGTCGAGCCGGATGCCTGCGGCCTCGGTCAGCCGCTCGTGGGTCTTGCCGCGCTTGAGGGTGGTCACGAGCGTGCGGAAGGCCGACACCGTTCTGTTGAGATCTTCGTCCATCTCGTTTGCTTACCTAACTTACGTATGTATTATCGCTTCTTGTTACTTACCTAAGTTATCTAAAGGAGCCGAGATGGCGACAGCCGTCGCGTCGAGCGCACGCACGACGTCGAACAGGAACCCCTGGCCGGGAGTGATCGCGCTGGCCTTCGGCGCATCCATCGCCGCCCTTCAGAACACCGCGGTGGTGCCGTTGCTTCCAGTGCTGCAACGCGAGCTGGGCACCTCTCTTGCCGCCGTGAGCTGGACGCTCACGCTGAGCCTCCTGGTCTCCGCGGTGGCCACGCCGCTGTTGTCGCGCTTCGGCGACATGTACGGCAGGCGCACGATGATCCTCGGCGCGCTGGCCCTGCTGGTGATCGGCTCGGTCATGGCGGCCCTGGCGACCTCGCTGGCCTGGCTGTTGGTGGCGCGGGTGCTGCAGGGCGCCGTGGCCGCCCTCGTGCCGCTGTCGATCGGGGTGGTACGCGACGTGCTGCCCCGGCAGCAGCTGGCGACCGGCATCGGGGTGGTGAGCGCGACGATGGGGTTCGGCGCCGGCGGCGGGATGATCCTGGCCGGGCTCGCCGCGGGCGACTGGCACCTGGTGTTCTGGATCATGGCCGGCATTTCCCTGGTGGCCGCGATCATCGTGGCCATCCTCGTCCGTGACCAAGCCCCGGCCGTGCGGGTCCGCCCCGACCTGCTCGGGGCCGCGCTGATGGCCGCCTGGCTGGTGGCGCTCCTGCTGGGCATCAGCGAGGGCGGCTCATGGGGCTGGACCTCGCCGGGCGTGCTCGGCCTGTTCGCCGCCGCGGCGCTGCTGGCCGCGGTCTGGGTCCTGGTCGAGCGGAGGGTGGCCGAGCCGCTGGTGGAGATGTCGATGCTGGTGCACAGGGGCACGGTCGGCGCGACGGTGGCCTCGATGCTGCTCGGGTTCGCGTTCTTCACGATCCTGACGGGCATGTCCGGGTTCGCCCAGTCGCCCGTGTCCGGCCTGTCCGCCTCGACCCTGGAGGTCGGGCTCTACCTGCTGCCGAGCACGCTGTTCATGCTGGTGATCTCGCTGTTCGCGGGCCGGCTCATGCGGGTCTTCCAGGCCTCGACCATGGTCGCGGCAGGCTCCGCGGTCACCGGCCTGGCCGCGCTGTGGCTGGTGTACATGCACGACACTCCTGCCCACCTGTACGTGGCCGCCTCGCTCATGGGCGTCGGTCTCGGCGTCGGCTACGCGGCCCTGGGGACCATGGCCGTCGAGCACGTGGACCCGGGCAAGACGGCCGTGGCGGCAGGTGTGAACGCGCTCGTACGGATCGTGGGCGGCAGCACCTCGGGCGCCGTGATCGCCGCCATCCTGGCCGCCCAGCCCGGCATCACCGGCTATCAGTGGGTCTTCGGCGTGGCCACCGCGGCCGGGGCGGTGGCCACGGTGTTCGCCACGGTCTACGGGCGGCTGAACCGCAGGCAGGTCACAGCGCCTTCAGCCCGCTGATCACCTCCAGCAGCACCTTGGCGTCCGGCGCGGGAGGCGGGTGCTCGACCTGCACGAGCTGGCGCGCGTGCAGGTCGCCGACCAGCACGCGGACCACGCCGACCGGCAAGTTGAGCTCGGCGGCCACGTCGGCGAGCCGGGTGGGTTTGGTGCACTTCTGCAAGATGATCAGATGCTCGGGCCCGAGGCCCGCGGGCGGCGTCAGGCCGCCGGCGGTGATGATCACCGCGATGAGGTCGATGGCCTCGCTCGCGGGCACCGTACGGCCCCTGGTCAGCAGGTAGGCGGGGACGATCGGACCGGCGTCCTCGTCCAGCCAGCGCTCGTCACTCACTTCGCACCACCCGCATGGGGCGTACGGGCTCCTGCAGCACGGGATCCTCCGGTTCGGCCACGTGCTCTTCCGGGATCAACACGATGGCGGTGGTCCCTCCATATGGTGAACCGCGCAACGTCACGCGGATGTCGTGCCTGGCGGCCAGGCGGGAGACGACGAAAAGGCCGAGGCGGTCACTGTCGGCCAGGTCGAACTCCGGTGGGCTGGCCAGCCGCTCGTTGAGTTCGGCCAGCTCCTCTGCGCTCATGCCGAGCCCGCGGTCCTCGACCTCGAAGACGAAGCCGCGGGCCGCCTTCTCGCCACGCACGATGACCGAGGTGTGCGCGGGGGAGTAGACGGTGGCGTTCTCGATGAGCTCGGCGATCAGGTGGATCACGTCTCCGACGACAGGCCCGGCCAGGCGGTTGGCCGGCATCGGCTCGACGGTGACCCGCTGGTAGTCCTCCACCTCGGCGGCCGCGCCGCGGGCCACGTCCAGCAGCGGCACGGGGCGGCTCCAGCCGCGGCCCGGGGTCGCGCCCGACAGGATGATCAGGCCCTCCGCGTGGCGGCGCATGCGGGTGGTCAGGTGGTCGAGCTTGAAAAGATCTTCGAGGGCGTCCGGATCGGTCGCCCGGTGCTGCATGTCCTCCAGCTGGATGCGCTGGCGGTGCAGCAGGGTCTGGCTGCGCCTGGCCAGGTTGCGGAACACGTGGCCGACGCCCTCGCTGAGCTGCGCCTGGCCGACCGCGGACTCCACGGCGGTCTGCTGGACGGTGGAGAAGGCCTGGCCGACGTCGTCGATCTCGGTCGTCGTGCTCGTCACCGACAGCTCCGGCAGGTCGACCTTCTCGCCCCTGCGCAGCTTGGCGACCACGTGCGGCAGCCGCTCCTGGGCCATCTCCAGCGCGACCAGCCGGAGCGCGCCGAGCTCCTTCGACAGCCGGTCACCCATCCGCAACGAGAACGCGATCGACATCACGACCAGCGCGAAACACGTGCCGGCCAACATGAACGCCCGATTGATCACCTCGTCGGCGACCGGCTCGGCCCGCGCGCTCAGCATCGTGCTGGCCTGCATCTGCGTCTTGTTGAACGACGCGGCCAGCCCCTCTGTCGCGCTGAGCCAGCCCTTGGGCATGCCGCCGGCGATGATCTGCTCTTCCATCATCCGCATCCGCTGGTAGGCGGGGGAGGCGATCAGGGCGGCGTTGGCGTCGCGCAGGGCCGGGTCGAGCTCGGCGAGGGACTGGTCGATGAGGAAGCGCCGGTTGCCGGCGATCTCGGTGAACAACCTGCGCTCCGCGGCCGTGACCGGCCCGAGCGCGATGGCCTGCTCCCGGGTCAGCAACTCCTTGGCGTAGCTCATGTCGATGACCACGCGGGACTGCTCGTAGATCGGGATGTCGTCGATGAGCGCGACGCGGCGGTGCAGGCCGAAGAGCGTGTCGATGATCGCGTTGTAGGCCTCCACGGTGTGCAGACGGTCGGACAGGCCCGTGTCGATCTCTCCTCTGATCGCGTCGAGCCTGTCGAGTTGCGCATACACCGCGTCCACCTGTGTGCGGATCTCTTCCGATCGGTCTTTGGATGTGCTGGAGAGTTGCCTGAATGTGTCCCTGGCGGTGTCGGTGCGGGTGCGTTGCGCGGCGACGGCTGCGGTGCCGGCCGTGTGCCGCAGGAGCTTGGCCGAGACGAGACGCTCATGCTGGATCTCGCTGATCAGTTTGTACGCGGGAAGGCGCAGGTTCGTCCAGAGTGTCTTGTATTCGCGCAGCTCCAAACCCTCGGTCGCGGTGACGGCGGTGATGACCCCCCACAACACCACCATGGAGGCCAGCGGCACCAGCAGTAGGCCGATGATCTTCATGCGGATCGTTCGGCTACGACCCATGGCACCTCACTCCGGTCGGTCCCCTGCTGGCAACCCCGGACGGGACAGGGTGAGGATAGCAATCCGATCACCAAAATGCCCAATTTTTCGGGACTTTTTGACACGCGCCCCCTACCTCCGTGATCTTGGAGTAGGTTTCCCGGGGTACATCGCTGACAGAGGGAGATGCGTTGCGCCGTCGTCTCGCCGCGGCCGTCGCGCTGACGCTTCTCGCGGCCTGCTCACCGCCCCCCGAACCACCGCGGGCCCCGGCCGGCGAGGCGCCGTTCGTGCACGTACAGAACCTCGACGTGATCACGGAGTGGGACCCCGGCAAGTCCTACTCCAACGAGATCATCGCCTTCCAGAACATCTACGAGACGCTCACGCTCTGGAACCCGGTCACCAAGAAGTCCGTCCCCCGCCTGGCCACGTCGTGGCGAGCCTCCGCCGACGGCCGCACCTGGACGTTCAACCTGCGTTCCGGCGTGACCTTCCACACCGGCCGGCCGCTGGACGCGGCGGCGGTCAAGGCGTCGATCGAGCGCACCATCGCCTCCAAGATCGGCGCGTACTACATCTGGGACGCGGTCTCCTCCATCAGGGCCGAGGACCCGTCGACGGTGACGTTCGTGCTCAAATACCCGGTGCCGCTCGACCTGGTGGCCTCCGCCGGGTACGCGGCCTATATCTACGACACCAAGGCGGCGCCCGACCTGACGAAGTGGTTCGGCCAGGGCAGGGACGCGGGCTCCGGGCCGTACACCGTGGCCAAGTGGCAGAAGGGCAAGGAGGAGGAGCTCACGCTCACGGCGTACGACAAGTATTGGGGCGGCTGGGACAAGCCGCACTACAGCACGGTGAAGTACCGCGTCGTGCCGGACGCCGACCAGGCGTGGCGCCTGCTGCTGCGCGGTGAGGTGAGCTTCGTCGAGCGGCTCAACCCGCGCCTGTTCGCCAGGGCGACGCGCACGCCGGGTGTGCGCACGTCCGAGCGGCCGTCGTTCCAGACGGCGATGCTGTTGTTCAACACCGCGAGCGGCCCCATGAAAGACGTGCGGGTGCGGCGCGCCGTGCAGAAGGCCATCGACTATCAGGGCCTCATCAAGGACCTGAAGGGGGCCGGCTCACCGGCCAGCGGCGTCATCCCGGAAGGGCTGCTGGGTTACGTGCCCGGCCGCGTGCCCCGCCAGGACCTGGCCGCCACGCAGCGGCTGCTGTCCCGGGCGGGCTACGGCCCGGGAGGCCGGCCGTTGCGGCTGCGCCTGACGTACGGGCAGGGTGACACCGACTGGCGCCTGCTCGCCACGCGGCTGGAGGCCGCGCTGAAGCCGCTCAACGTCAGCGTCGAGGCCGCGGCGATGCCCTGGACCGCGCAGTGGGATCAGGGCAGGAAAAAGGGTCAGGACATCTTCGTCATGTATTGGTGGCCCGACTACGCCGACGGCTACTCCTACTTCGGCAACGTCTTCCACAGCGCCGAGCCGCCCGTGTTCAACCTGACCTACCTCAAGGATCGCGCGCTGGACACGCTGCTCGACACCGTGCCCGAGCTGACCGTGACCGACAAGCACGCGGCGCAGCGAGCGTACGAGCAGGCCACCAAGCGGGTGCTGGACCAGCGGGCGGCCGCCGCGCTGCCCTGGGTGGTCAACTACCAGCGCGCCTACCAGGGGAGCGTCCAAGGCTACGTGGACAACCCGGCCTACTCCGACGTGGTCTTCGTCTATGAGTTGCGTCCGTCCGGCTGAGTGTGGGCACGCTCGCGCAGGCGTGTCCTGATCTCCTCGGGCGTGTAGGCGCGGCGCCGTCGTTCGGCCCGCGCGATCACCACTCCCGTGGCCGCGACGCCCATGATTCCGGCCAGACCGAGCATCTTCCACCAGCGCATAGTTGCCTAGAGTATGACCTGTTGATGGCGCTCGCCATGCGAGCCGGTGGTTACCGGTAGATCTGTTGTTGGATTTCTCCCACGTGATTGGTTGCGATGGACCGTAATCGTGAGATAACTTTCTGTCACAGCCAGGTGCCTGACTGGCGCTCGGTCCCCGCCCCCGTTGGTGTCCGCATCAACGGGACAGCGTCCGGCGGGGCGGTGGCCCAAGAGCCGCACTCCCTCCAGAAGTGCGGAGTCAGGCCCCGACAACGCGGTTCACAGCCAAGGTTCGCCCGGCTTGCCGGACGGACGCGGCTTCGGCTTCCATCGGATCACTGCACGGCCTCGGTCGGCGTGCGACGAGGCTACGCCGATGTTCGTTTTGCGTAAACACAGAGAACCGAAGACGCTAGTGGTGTGCTGACTCTCGACGAGGCCGTCAAGGTGACGAGGACCGGCGACCTGTGGGTTTTCCGCGGGCGCTCGGTCCCCGACCGCGCGATCCAGACGATGACCAACAGCCCGGTCAACCACGTGGGCATGGCCATCGTGATCGAGGACCTGCCGCCCATGATGTGGCACGCCGAGCTCGGCAGGTCGCTGCCGGACCTGTGGGCCGGCACCCACCACCGCGGGGTGCAGCTGCACGACTTGCGCGGCGCGGTCACGGTGTGGGCCAACAAATACGGTCAGCGGGCCTGGCTGCGCCAGTTGGAGCCGGAGGTCACACCGGAGATGGAGGACGCGGCCCTGCGTACCGTCGCCCGCCTCGACGGCACCCCGTTCCCCTCCACCGCCCGCCTGGCGGCCCGCTGGTTCAGGGGCCGCATCCCGCGCCGGACCCGCGAGGAGGTGGCGCTGGAGAGCGCCTACTGCGCCGAGGTCGTGGCCGTCACCTACGAGGCGATGGGGCTGCTGGAGTCCGGCCGCCGCCCCAACTGGTACGACCCCGGCAGGTTCTGGAGCGGCGACGATCTCGACCTGCTCACCGGCCGCCGGCTCGGCAACGAGATCACCGTGGGAGTGGAACGCCCGCCGGCCTGACCCTGGTCAGTGGCAGCGTGACGGCCATGAGCGCGGCCACCAGGGCGAATCCGAGCGGGTAACCGGTGTGGCCGAGCACCAGCCCGAACCCCATCGCCCCCGCGCCCATCCCCGCGTCGTAGGCCAGGTTCCACAGGGCGCTGACGCGGGAGGGTTCGCCGCGCTCGAACATCACCGCCAGCGTCGCGTTCTGCAGCACCCCGAACCCGGCGCCGAACATCGCCATCCCGGCCACCACCGCGACCGGGCCGTCGACCTGGGTCTGCAGTGCGATCCCCGCGACGGCGGCGAGCAGGCCTGGCAGCAGCAGGCGGGCCGAGCCGTGCCGGTCGCCGAATCTGCCGGCCAGCCAGCGGGCCGGCGGCGTCGCCAGCGACTGGGTGAGCAGCGCGGCCGACGCCAGCTCGGGCGAGCCCGCCAGCGGCAGGAAAGTCACCATGACGCCCGTCGCGGTGGTCACCGCCGCGAACAGCAGCACGAGCCCGGCCAGCCCGCGTGCGTCCGTCGACTGCCGGCTGATCAAGCGTGCGGGCTTGGTGGCCGGTAGCCCGCGCACGGTCACGAGCCCGGCCAGGGGCACCAGCCCGGCCACGACCAGGACGGGCGTGAAGCCGAGCGCGTCGCCGGCCCAGAGGCCGAGGGGTAGGCCGAGGATCGACGGGATGCCGACCGCCACGCCGTACAGGCCGAGGCCCTCGCTGCGCCGCTCCGCGGGCACGAGCTCGGCGGTCAGCGCCGTGCCCGCGACCACGACGATGCCGAGCCCGGCCCCTCGCAGCAGAGAGACGGCCAGGACCAGCGGCAGCGCGGCCGACAGCGGCAGCAGCAGCGCGGGTCCGCCGAGCAGCGCGAGGCCCAGCCCCATCACCGTGCGATAGCCGAACGTGGCCAGCAGCCAGGGAACGGCCAGCTCGGCCAGAACCGTGGCCAGCATCATGGCGGCCGTGGTCATCCCCGCGCCGAGCTCGCCGGCGCCGCCCGTCGCCGTGTACAGGGGGACGGTGGAGAACAGCAGGTAGAAGCCGAACAGCCCGGCTGCAGAGGCGGCCATCATCAGGTTCATCGAGCGGGTCGTCATGCCGACGACGGTGCCTGAGCAGGTGCCTAGGACACATCGGGCAAGATGCTTAGCCGCCTCTTCATAATGAGTGGTGTGTTCGTCGGACGTGAGGCGGAGCTGCGGCGGCTGGCCGCGGCGCAGGCAGGCACACCGGCCGCCGTGCTGGTCGTCGGCGAGGCGGGCATCGGCAAGTCGCGCCTGGTCCGCGAGTTCGTCAGCGGGATCGACGCGCTCGTCGCGGAGGGCGGGGCCGATCCGGGCGGGGCCGCGTACGCGCCGTTCGTGCCCGTGCTGCGGCGGCTGGTCAGGGAGCACGGAGCCGGGCTCGTGCCGGGCGGCGGGCGCGGCGGGCTGGCGCGGCTGCTGCCCGAGCTCGGAGAGGTGACGGAGCTGCCCGGGCTCGGGCGGGCGCGGCTGTTCGAGGAGGTGCTCCTGCTGGTCGAGCGGGCCGCCGAGCGGCGTCTCGTGGTGCTCGTGCTGGAGGACCTGCACTGGGCCGACCAGGCCAGCCGCGACCTGCTCGTGTTCCTGCTGCGTAATCTGATGCGACCGGGCGTGCTGGTGATCGCCACCTCCCGTGAGCCGCTTCGGCTCCCGGCCACCGAAGTGATCAGGGTTCCGCCGCTCGGGCGCCAGGAGGTGGCCCGCATGCTGAGCTGCGACGGCGAGGGGGTGGAGCCGGGTTCGCGGGTCGCCGCCGGGCGGGCTCGCTGGAGTATCGCGGAGCTGGACTCCATCGTGGCGCGGAGCGAGGGCAACCCGCTGTTCGTCGAGGCGCTGGCCGACGCCGGCGCCGGGGCGGCCACCCCGGCCTCGCTGCGCGAGTTGCTGCTCGCCGGGGCCGACCGGCTCTTCCCGCCCAGTCTGGACGTGCTGCGGATCGCCGCCGTGGCCGGGCGCAGGACGCCGCACGAGGTGCTGGCGGCCGTGGCCCGGCTGGACGAGCTGGCGCTCGACGACGCGTTGCGGCCCATCGTCCGCGCGCGGCTGCTGCTCGTGGACGGGGACGGCTATGCCTTCAGACACGCCCTGATCCGCGATGCCGTCTACGACGACCTGCTGCCGGGGGAGCGGCGGCGCCTGCACGCCCGCTGCGCCGAGGCGTGGCCGGAGCTGGCCGCCGACCACTGGTACGCGGCGGGCGACCGGCGGCGGGCCTTCGACGCCGCCTGGCAGGCCGGCCGCTGGGAACGTGTGCTTGAGCTGTGGGACGACGCCCACTCACGAGGGCGGGATCATGCGTGGGTACTGGAGCACGCGGCGCGGGACGCCTTGTGCGAAGGCGACGCCGAGCGGGCCGAGGAGCTGGCCACCCGGGCGCTGGAGGAGGTGGACGATCCGCTGCGGGCCGCGCACCTGCTGGAGCTGCGCGTCGCCGTCCGCGACCTGCTCGGCGAGGAGGGCCTCGGAGACCTGCGCGAAGCCGTACGCCTCGCCCCGCGCGAGGCCAGGCTGATCGGCTCCCTCGCCACCGTCTTGGCCTGGAACGGCCAGGACACCGAGGCCCGCGCCCACGCCGAGGAGGCGCTCGCGCTCGGCGACGCCCGGGCCATGATCACGCTGGCCGCGCTCACCGCGCTCGACGGCGACCTCGGCACCGCGTCGAGCCTGTACGCCGAGTTCCGGTCCGGCGCGCCCGACGACGACAGCCTGCTCATGTCCTACGCCAGTGAGGCCGATGTGCTGGAGGCCGCGGGCGAGCACGCCAGGGCCGCGTCCGTGGCCCGCGAGGGCATGTCCAGGGCCAGACGCCTGGGCATGGCCCGCACCAGGGGCGCCCACCTGGCCGCGAACCTCGCCGAGCCGCTCGTCTCGCTCGGCCGCTGGCAGGAGGCCCGCGAGGTCATCCGGGCGGCGCTCGCCCTGGACCCGGCGCCGATCCACCGGGCCTGGATCCTCATGGTGCTGGGGACGGTCGCCGTCTGGGAAGGGTCATTGGCCGAGGCCGCCGACGTCGTCCGCCTGGCCAGGCCGTTGATGCGCGGACGGTCGCGGGGCTACGACTCCTGTCTGGAGCCCGACCTGCTGGAGTGCCGGCTCGCGGTGGCCCAGGCGGACCCGGAGCGGGCCGGGCGGGTGATCGACCACGTGCTGGCCGAGCACGATCTCCGGCAGAGCCGCCGGTACGCCTGGCCGCTGCTGGTGCTGGCGGCCCGCGTCGGCCGCGTGCGGGAGGCGCCTGCGGGCATCGCCACGACGGGGCCGGTGCAGGAGGCATACCGGGCCACGTTCGAGGCCGAGCGCGGCGGGTCGTGGGCGGCGGCCGTGGCGTGCTGGCGGACCGTCGGGCAGCCCCACGCGCTGGGTCAGGCACTGGTCAGGGCGGCCGAGCAGGACCGGGCGGCCGCCCGTGAGCTGCTGCGCGAGGCGGCCGCGATCGCGGCGAACCTCAGCGCGGAGCCGCTGCGGCGGGAGGTCGAGGCGGCCGCGGCCACGCTCAGGGTGGGCCTCGCCGGCGACCTTCATCTGTCGGCCAGGGAGCTGGAGGTGCTCGGCCTGGTCGCCGAAGGGCTGAGCAATCGCCAGATCGCCGAGCGGTTGTTCATCTCGGCCAGGACCTCAGGTGTGCACGTCTCGAACATCCTGGCCAAGCTGGGCGCGACCTCCCGCGTGGAGGCCGCCGCGCTGGCCCGCCGCGCGGGGCTGATCTAATCCCGTCATGACTACCGTGAACGTGGCCGTGATCGGCGTGGGCAACTGCGTGTCGTCCCTGGTACAGGGCGTCGAGTACTACCGCGGCGGCGACGCGCCCGGTCTGCGGCACCCCGTGTGCGCCGGCTACGCGATCTCCGACGTGCGCTTCACCGCCGCCTTCGACGTCAACGCCGCCAAGCTCGGCCGCGACCTGTCGGAGGCCATCTGGACGCCGCCCAACAATGCCCGCGCGTTCGCCGCCGTGCCGCACCTCGGGGTGCCGGTCGTGAACGGGATCCTGGCCGACGGCGTGGGTCCCGACTCCGCGGATCTCGTGGACCCGCGCGGCGCGAGCTCCGGCGCCACGGAGCTCACGCCGGAGGAGGTCGCCGCGCACCTGGCGGCCACGGGCACCCACGTCGTGCTGAACTTCCTGCCCACGGGCGCGCAGCAGGCCACCGAGCGGTACGCGCGGGCCGCCCTGGCCGCCGGTTGCGCGTTCGTGAACTGCATGCCGGCCGTCCTCGCCCGCTCCCCGCAGTGGCGGCGCCGCTTCGCCGAGGCCGGGTTGCCGCTGCTCGGCGACGACCTGAAGAGCTCGTTCGGCGCCACGCTGCTGCACCGGGCGCTGGTCGACGCGCTGACGGCGAGCGGTGTCCGCCTCGGCGGCGGACACCAGCTGCTCGGCGGCGGCAACATGGACTTCGTCAACCTCCAGGACGCCTCGCGGATGGCGAGCAAGAAGGCCACCAAGGCCACGGGTGCGGGCGCGGCCGCGCACGTCGGCGCCCAGTACATACCGTTCATGGAGGACCGCAAGGTCGCCTACATCCGGCTGGACGGCGAGGGGTTCGGGGGCTCCCCGCTGGAGGTGGAGGTGCGCATGGTCGTCGAGGACTCGCCCAGTGCCGCGGGCAACGCCCTCGACGCGGTCCGGCACGCCAAGGCGGCCATGGACCAGGGCGTCGGCGGGCTCCTCGAGGAGGTGTCCGCCACGCTGATGAAGGCGGTTTGACACACTATGCTCGGGCGGGATGGAGATCCGCGTGCTCGGCCCGGTCGAAGTGCACGTCGGCGGCGCCGAGATCCCGATCGAAGGAGCCCAGCAGCAGTGCGTGCTCGGGCTGCTCGCGGCGCACCATGGCTCCTATGTGCCGGTCGGCCGGCTCATCGAGGCGCTCTGGGAGGACGACCCGCCCAAGACCGCCAAGACCATCGTCCAGCTCAAGGTGTCGCAGCTGCGTAAGTCCCTGGGCGAGCGCATCGCCAGCACGACCGCCGGCTACGCGCTCGACGTGCCGCCCGACGAGGTGGACCTCGGGTGCTTCCGCCGCCTGGCGGCCGAGGGGCGGGCGGCGGACCGGCCCGAGGACGCCACCGCCGCCTGGGCGCGGGCGCTGGACCTGTGGCGCGGGCAGCCGCTCCAGGGGATCGGCACCGCCTGGGTCGAGCAGCGCATCCGCGGCCCGCTGCTGCGCGAGCGCTGGGACCTGCTCGAGGAGCACGCCGCCGCCCTGATCGAGCTGGGCCGCCACCGCGAGGTGCCCGCCCTGCTGCAGGAGCTGAGGGACGAAGAGCCCCTCAGGGAGACCCCGCACGCGCTCGCCATGACCGCGCTCTGGCACGACGGCCGACCGGCCGAGGCGCTGGAGCTCTACCACGACGTGCAGCGCACGCTGGCCGGCGAGCTCGGCGTCGATCCAGGGCCCCGCCTGCGCGACCTGCACCAGCGCATCGTCGAGGGTCACCGGCCGGTGACGCCACGCCAGCTGCCCAGGGACGTCGCCGGCTTCGTCGGCAGGCAGGCCGAGGCCGAACGCCTGCGGCGACTGCTGCGCGGCGGCCGGGTGGCCGTGGTCACCGGCGCGGCCGGCATCGGCAAATCGGCGCTGGCCGTCCACGTCGGCCACCAGCTGGCCGCCGACTTCCCCGACGGGCAGCTGCACGTCGACCTCAACGGCCACGGCCAGGGCGATCCGCTGCCACCCGAGCGCGTGCTGCCCCGCCTGCTCGGCGCGCTCGGGGTCCCCGCCGGAGCCCGGCCGACCGGCGCCGCCGAGCAGCTCGACCTCTACCGCTCCACGCTGGCCACCAGGCGCGTCCTCCTGCTGCTCGACAACGCGGCCCACGCCGAGCAGGTACGCCCGCTGCTGCCCGGCGGCTCGTCCTGCGCGGTGCTCGTCACCAGCCGCGACGCGCTGCGCGGCCTGGCCCTGCAGGGGGCGCGGAGCGTACGGCTGGGCACCTTCACCCCCGGCGAGTCCCGCGACCTGCTGGCCGACCTGGTGGGCGACGACCTCGTCAGCGCCGACCCCGCCGCCGTGGCCGAGCTCGCCGAGCTGTGCGGGCACCTGCCACTGGCCCTGGCCATCGCGGGCGCGAACCTCATCGGCCGGGCCGGCCTGCACGAATACATCAAGGAGCTGCACGCCGACCGCTGGAGCACGCTGGCCGTCGAGGGCGACGCGCAGGCCACGGTGGCCGCCGCGTTCGCCGGCTCCTATGCCGCGCTGCCGCCCGAGGCCCAGGTGTTGTTCCGCCGCTTCGGGCTGGTGCCCGGCTGCGACTTCACCGCGAGCACGGCCGCCCGGCTGGCGGGCGCCGACCAGGCCACGGCCAAGCGGCTCCTGGCCAGGCTCGCCTCCGCCCACCTCATCGAGGAGCACGCGCCCGGCCGCTACCGGCTGCACGACCTGGTCGCGCTGTACGCCCGCGAGCACTGCACCGCCCGGGACGACGACCCCGCGCCGCTGCACGCGTACTATTTGCACTCCGCTCGGGCCGCCGCGCCGCTGCTCGCACCCTCCATCGAGCTGCTCCCGCTGACCGCGGACGATCCGCCGTGCGACGGTGAGGAGTTCGCCGACGCCGGCGCCGCGAGCGCCTGGTTCCAGGCCGAGCAGCACAACCTGCTGGCGGTCATGGACCAGGCGCGCGGTCGCGTGTCGTGGCGGCTGGTGGAGACGTTGCGTGCCTTCGTGTACCAGAACTATCCGCCCGACGTGGTCATCGCGCTGGCCACTCGCGCCCTGGACGAGGCCGAGCGGGCGGGCGACCGCGCCGGCCAGGCCGGCATGCACCACACGCTGGCCAACGCCAGCCTCGTGCTGAGCGAGCCGCGCGAGGCCATCCGGCACTGCGAGCTCGCCTCCGAGCTGTATGCGGAGATCGGCTGGGAGACCGGCGTCCAGCTGGCCCTGACCAACCTCGTCGTGGCCAAGGCCGGCCTCGGCGATCTGCACGAGAGCATGGCGGAGCACGAGCGGATCGTGCGGCTGTGGGAGGCGCGGGAGCCGACCACGAGGCTGGCCGGCATCCTGGAGAACTACGCCATCAAGCTCCTGTGGGCCGGCCGCGCCCGCGAGGCGCTGGAGCGGCAGCTGCGGGCCATCCGGATCTGGGAGGAGCACGGCGGCCGGCCTGCCTGGGAGGGCAGGGCATACTCCGTCCTCGGTGGTGTGCACGTGGCACTGGGCGATCTCGGCCAGGCCATCGGGGCATACGAGCATGCGCTGGCGTGGGCGAAGGACGCCCAGCTGGCCGGGACGCTCTCCGGCGCGGCCATCGCCCACCACCTGCGTGAGGACGGGGCACGCGCCGCCGAGCTGGCGCGGCGGGCCGTGCGGGAGGCGCCCGTGAGAGGGCCGGCCGGCCGGTACGAGGAGGCCCGCGGCACCCTGGCCCGCGTGGACGCGTCGCTGGGACTCGACGAGCGCCTCTCCCTGTTCCGGGACGTGCTGGCCCGCTACCGGGACCGCAATTATCCCTACTTCGACACCCGGACCCGCGTGTGGCTGGCCGAGGTGCTCCTGGAGAGCGGGCGGCGGGACGAGTCCGCCGCCGCGGCCGGGGAGGCGCTGGAGGCGGCCGCACGGTACGGCCTGCGCCGGCTCGAAGGCCAGGCGCTCACCGTGCTGGCCCAGGTCAAGCGGTCGGCCGAGGACGCACGCAGGGCCGTCGAGCTGCACCGCGAGTACGGGCACCGGCTGGACGAGGCGCGGGCGCGGGCCGTACTCGCTCAGGTGGTGTGACCTGAGAGCAGCGCTTCGAACGTGGCCTGCAGCTCCGCCCCCGGATCCACGCCCAGCTGGTCGGCCAGCAGCCGGCGGGTCCGCTCGTACAGCTCCAGCGCCTCAGCCTGCCGCCCGAGCCGGTAGAAGGCCGTCATGAGCAGCGACACCAGCCGCTCCTGGCGCGGCTCGGCCGTCACCATCGCGCGCAACGGCGCGACCGCCCGCTCCGGCTGTCCGAGTGTCAGCCGCCGGCGGGCCAGCTCCTCGACCGCCGCCAGCCGCGCCTCCTCCAGCTCGACCCCGGCCACCTCCAGCGGCATGCCGCCGCCGGGACCGCCCAGCGCCGGCCCCCGCCACAGCGCCAGTGCCGTCTCCAGCAGGTCCGCGCCCGGCTCGCCAGGCTCCTGCGCCGCCCGGGCGGCCAGCCGCCGGAAGCGCAGCGCGTCGACGTGGTCGGGGTCGGCGCACAGCACGTAACCGGCGGGGTCGCTCTCCACCCGTACGCCGCTCTTCCGCAGCCTGTAGACATGTCCCTGCACGGTCATCCGCGCGCTGTCCGGAGGGCCGCCTTCCCACACGGCGTCGATCAGCCGCTCCACCGGGACCGGACGGTTCAGGTCCAGCAGCAGCGCGGCCAGCACGAAACGACGCTTACGCGGCCCGATCTCCAGGCGGCGCCCCCCGACACAGGCGTCTATGGACCCGAGCAGGCGAAACTCCAAGTGATCCATCGGTCGCAGCCTGGCGGAACCCGCTAAACGAGCACTAAATCCGGCCTCCGCCAAGAGAACGCCAACACCATCTGCCAGGGTCTTTCCCTCACGATCTTCGACTCTCAACAGGAAGAGCAGAAAGTTGATCACGAAGGAAGGCCGCGATCGCCGTCATGGCAGGCACGCTCCTCGCGGGCCCGGCGGCCGCCGTCGCCACGGCGCAGCCGAGCAGCGCCACCGCCACCGCCGATGACCGGCTCGGGCCCGGCGAATGGCTGCTGCCCGGACAGTCGCTGACCTCGGGGGGCGGCCGGTTCAAGCTGGTCCAGCAGAAGCAGGGCAATCTGGTGTTCTACGACGGCACCAAGGCGTTGTGGACGTCGCCGACAGCAGGCAGGCCCGGCGCCCGCGCGACCATGCAGAAGGAGGGCAACCTCGTCATCTACGGCGCGGACAACAAGCCGCTGTGGTCCACGCCGACCGCCGGCAACCCCGGCGCGTACCTGCTGCTGCCGAAGCAGAGCGGCAACCTGGTCATCTACTCCAGGGAGAACAAGCCGTTGTGGTCGTCCATGGCGTACCTCGGCGGGAAACTGCCCTCCGGCCACGTGCTCCGTCCCGGGCAGCGGGTGCAGTCGAGCAACGGCCGCTACAAGCTGATCCAGCAGGACGAGGGCAACGCGGTCCTGTACGACGGGCAGCGCAGCCTGTTCACGACGCCGACGGCCGGGCATCCGGGGGCGCGCTCCCTCATGCAGGCGGAGGGCAACTGGGTCGTGGTCGACCGGAACGACAAGGCGTTGTGGACCACGAAGACGGCAGGCAACCCGGGGGCCTGGCTGGCGGTCTCCAACGACGGCCGGGTCATCATCTACTCCCGCGACAACAGGCCCCTCTGGACCAGCCGCTGATCGTCGCCTTGGCGCGATACTGGGCCGATGCGGAATCCGGTCAACGACCTCACGGCCCGGTGGGCGGCGGCGCTCGGTTCGGGGGAATCGTCCGTGCTGTCGGGGGCGTGCGTGTGGCCGCTCCTGGCCTGCCTAGCCGCGGCCGCTGACGGCCCCGGGCGTGGCGAGCTCTCACACGCCGTGGGCGCCGACGTCACGGCCGTGCCCGGTGTGTTACAGGCGCTGCGCGGTCCGGCCGTCCGGGCCGCCATCGGCCTGTGGACCGCCCGTACGCTGCCGCTGCGCCCGTCCTGGCTCGCCACCCTGCCCCCGGGACTGCGTGGCGAGCTGACCGGAGACCCAGCCGCGGACCGCCGGCGCCTGGACGCCTGGGCGTCCGAGCAGACCGGCGGGCTGATCCCGGCCATGCCGGTGGCGCCGGCCGAGCACCTGAGGCTGGTCCTGGCCGGCGCGCTCACCGTCAGGACCACGTGGCTGCGGCCGTTCGAGGACGGCTTCGCGGTGTTCGACAGCGGCCCGTGGGCCGGACGGGAACTGGCCGTGCTGCGGCGCGGCACGGCGGTGCTCGACCGGCTCCGCGTCGTCGACACCCCGTCGGGCCTGCTCACGATGCTCTGTGTCATGGGCAGCGGCGGCGTCGACGTTCACCTCCGTCACCGTGCCCCGCTTCACCGTCCACTCCGTGCACGACCTGCTGCGCCTCCCCGAGGTGTTCGGCCTGGGCGCGGTCACCGACGCCCGTCACGGCCACTTCCCGGGGATCAGCCCCGAGCCGCTGGCGATCGACCAGGCCGCGCAGGCCGCCGTCGCGGCCTTCAGCGCCACCGGGTTCGAGTCAGCGTCCGTCACCGTCTTCGCCGCCGTTCCAGGCGGCGTTCTCCCCCCGCCGCCCTACCGGGTCAGGCGCGTCGACGTGGAGTTCGCGCGCCCGTTCGGCTTCCTCGCGGTCGAGCGACGCAGCGGCCTCGTCCTGACCGCGGGCTGGGTCGCCGACCCCGAACCGTGAGAGCCGGTGGCAGGCTAGGGGCATGCGCCTGGCTACCTGGAACGTCAACTCCGTCAAGGCACGCCTGCCCCGGCTGCTCGACTGGCTGGCCGAGACCAAGCCCGACGTCGTATGCCTGCAGGAGACCAAGTGCCCGGCCGAGGTGTTCCCCATCGCGGAAGTGGGCGCACTGGGCTACGCCGCCGCGGCCCACGGCGACGGGCGGTGGAACGGCGTCGCTCTGCTGTCCAAGGTCGGCCTGGACGAGGTGACGCTGAGCTTCCCCGGCGAGCCGGGCTTCGGAGAGCTGGACACGGTGGGCCCGGCCCGTCCCGAGGCCCGCGCGATCGGCGCGACCTGCGGCGGGATGCGGGTGTGGTCGCTGTACGCGCCGAACGGCCGTACCGTCGACTCGCCCCACTACCTGTACAAGCTCGAGTGGTTCGCCGCGTTGCGGGACGCGCTGGCCGCGGAGATGGACCTGCCGCTGGTGGCGTGCGGCGACTTCAACGTGGCGCCCACCGACGCCGACGTGTGGGATCCGGCTCTGTTCGTCGGCGCCACCCACGTCACCCCCGCCGAGCGCGAGGCCCTGGCCGCACTGCGCGCGCTCGGCCTGCACGACGTGGTGCCGACGCCGATGAAGGGGCCGCATCCGTTCACGTACTGGGACTACCGGGCCGGGATGTTCCACCAGAACAAGGGGATGCGCATCGACCTCGTGTACGCCGGCACGGAGGTGGCGGAGCAGGTGCGGTCGGCGTACGTCGATCGCGAGGCCCGCAAAGGTAAGGGGCCGTCCGACCACGCGCCCATCGTGGTGGACCTCGACCCGGAAATCTAATTACAAATCGCAGCCGTCCGAGTATCCTGTGTTCTCAAATGTTTCGGGGGCATTAAACCTCTTCAAGGCCACAGGGGGTCTCCGTGGAATCTGCAGACGGCCGCGTCTTCTTATTCATCCTCCTCGCCGTGGCCGTATTCGCCCTCGGCCGCCGCTTCCAGACCATGATCATTATGCGGCAGGTGTGGAAGCAGAGCGCCAAGCAGGTGACGGCCAGGAAGGAAGTCGCGAACAGTGCCGCCAAGGCGATGATCGGAATAACGCTGATCTCGATATTCGTGATCTGGCTAGTGATCAACCTGAACAGCGTCATGTGAAAAATGACGTTTGGCTGATTATCATCCGCTCTGACCGATTACCGGATTCCTTGTCGGCGGCCCATCGTGGCTCGGTTCAGCAAGAAGGAAGCGGCCATGGCGGCGCCGGCCGCGGCCAGGCTCACCATCCCGGTCAGGCGTACGGCACGCCGGATGTCCCCGACGCCTGGCTTGGGGCCGTCGCCCATCGTGGGACGGTGCTCGGTCCGCCCGCCGTAGACGTTCGTGCCGCCCAGGGTGACGCCGAGCGCGCCGGCGAACGCGGCCTCGCAGCGTCCGGCGTTCGGGCTGGGATGCCGGTGCCCGTCGCGCCGCAGCACGGCCAGCGCCTGCCGCCGATCCGGCCCGGCCAGGACCGTGAGCAGCCCCGTCACCCGGGCCGGCACATAATTCGCCACGTCGTCCAGCCGGGCCGCCGCCCACCCGAACCGCTGGTAACGCGGTGACCGGTGCCCGATCATCGCGTCCAGCGTGTTGATCGCCCGGTACGCCAGCAGCCCCGGCACCCCCGCCACCGCACCCCAGAACAACGGCGCCACGACGGCGTCGGAGGTGTTTTCCGCCAGCGACTCGACGGTGGCCCGCGCCAGTTCGGGCGCCTCCAGCGCGGCGGGATCCCGCCCGCACAGATGCGGCAGCCTGGCCCTGGCTCGTTCCAGGTCGTCGTGTTCGAGGGCGTCGGCCATGTAGGCGCCTTCGCGGGCCAGCGTGGTGCCGCCGAGCACGGCCCAGGTGGCGAGGGCCGTGGCGACCGTACGGGCCTTGGGGCTCGGAATGCGCTGCACCGCAACGCCGATCGCTGCCGCGCCCCCTACGCAGATGGCCACATGAAGCACTCCCTGCGCCTTCGTGTCGCCGTACAGGGATTGCTCCAGCTTTGCCGCAGCCCGCCCGAACACGGCGACCGGGTGGGCGGCACTGCGCGGATCCCCGAGCAGCCGATCGAGCGCTACGCCGAGAGCGAGGCCGAGGGGGTCATACCAAATGGGCATGAAGCTCATCTTCGTGCACATCCAGCCAGGCCGCCGCCCGGCGGATGCGCTCGCCCGAGCCTCCTGCCCACATCGTCGCCCAGTTGCCACCCGCCGCGGCGCGGTCCCGCATGACCGCGTAGGAGCGCTGGAAACGAAGCCTGGCCAGCTCCAGCAGCCGCCGCCGATCGCGCGGCGGGAGGCCGTACGCGTCGCAGAAGAGCCGCAGGCGGGCTCCCACGTCGAGATTGCGGAGCAACGGGGCCCGATCGAGGGGATCGGCGATGGGCGCCCAGTGCCGCAGCGTGGTCACGACGTCGAAAAGCCGAGTGGTGGGCCGGGCCAGCTCGAAGTCGATCAGCGCGTAGGGGCGTCCCGCCTGAAAGATCACGTTGTCCGGCGTTAAATCACAATGCCCAAGAACTTCCGGCGGCAAGTCATCATTCGACCCGCCTTCCCATCCGTCCAAGGTCAGCGGAAACCCAGCCGTCGCATCGTGGTAGTCCCGCAACAAGCGCCCTAAACCTTCGAGCGCCTCATCCGTCACACTCTCCAGCCGCAACCCGCTGACGCCAGGCAGGTAGGTGAGCATCTCCCGCCCAAGCCCATCGACGCCCAACACGCGCGGCGCCCCCGCGAACCCGACGGCCTCAAGATGCCTGAGGAGGGCGTGGACGGCGGGCGTGGACGCACTGACCGGTCTCCGCACGGTGTCCCCGACCCGCACCACCCCGTCAGTCACATCCCCGCCCTGCAGGGGGATCTCATGCAGGAGCGTCGCAACCATGCCACGACAGCTTAGACCTTCCCGCCCCACGATCGCCCCGCCTTTTCCGCCCTCCTCCAGGCGATGGAGCCGGCTGGACGCTGGGGATCATGGCCTGCGGGAACGCTGCTCGCGGGGGGTGTCACGGGGCCGGATGGCTGACACTGGGAAAACGAGTGCGTGACAAGTCGCAGGATCATGCACAATAAGGCGGGAGCGCCCTTAGCTCAGCTGGATAGAGCACCGGACTTCTAATCCGACGGTCGCAGGTTCGAATCCTGCAGGGCGCGCCACTCTTCAGCAGCGCAAAAGAGCCTCTGACCTGCACTGATGTGGGCCAGAGGCTCTCTGCTTGTGTCCGGCTGTCTACGTGTCCGTGGCCATGTAAAAGGGCTCTGACTCACTCTCGATGATCTCGGTGACAGAGCGTGAAGTGTGTCAGGAGTAGCGAAGGACGCGGGCCCGTAGAAGGTCGAAGTTTGCGCGGCCGAACATCTGCCGTTTGAGCATCTTGATCTTGTTTACGGTCCCTTCGACGGCTCCACTGCTGTGAGCCAGCGTCAGCCCGGCCTGCACTGCGGCGTGGTCGCGTCGGAGTCCGGTGGCGAAGGTGGCTAGGTAGGGCGAGGCTCCGGCTTCGGCGGCGGCGATCCAGTCGTCGAGCAGGTGGCCGTCGCGGTTGGTCATCATCGTGGCGAAGCTGCGGACCAGCCCGGCAGCGTTGATGAGCTCGGGGCAGCGGGCAAGGATCTGTTCCAGTCCGGCCTTCTCCTCGGTGTCCAGACGGTCGGGATGGGTCATGAGCCAGCCGGTGACGCGGCGGGGTTTGGGTGGTGGGCATGGCTCCTGCTGTACTTCCTGGTATCCGCGCAAGGGTTGGAGCCAGCCTTGGACGGCACGGCGGCTGCCGGTGAATCCTTGGTCCTTGATCTCGGTATGGAGCTGGACGGCGTTGCTGCAGCCTTCGTTCCATCGGCGGGTGAGGTAGGGCTTGAACTGATCCAGCTTGCTGGAGCGATCGAGGGTGGGGGCCAGGAGTTCGTCCACGCTGGTGGCGTTGGCGTACTTGCGGACGGTGCGAAAGGCCAGGCCAAGTTCGCGGCTGATGGCGTTCAGCGACAGGCTCTCGGCCCTCAGCGCCTGGACCTGGGCATAGCGTTCGTGCGTCCGCGCCACCATCGGCCGTTCGTTGCCGCGGGAATCCAGGGTCTTGGGCCGCTGGACGGGTTCGGTCTCGCTGCCTGTTTCGTCCTTGATCGTGGTGTCTTGGTCGGGGACTTCCTGCAGGCAGGATCGGTGCGCGCGGATCGTCTTCTCCAGTGCCGTGGCGAGGTTTTGCCACAAATGGAAGCGATCGGCGACCTGCCTGGCCTCGGGAGCGCCCTCACGGGCGCCATCGGCGTAGGAGCCGGCCCTGTCTCGGCAGATCACCTGCACGCCGGGATGGTCCTTCAACCAGGCGGCCAGGTCATCGGCGGTCCGGCCGTCCAGCAGATCGATAGGACGGTGGGTGTCCATGTCCACCAGGACGGTGCCGTAGGAGTGTCCGCGCTTCTTCGCGAAGTCGTCGACGCCTAGCACCGTGACCTGCGCTATCTCGGGATCGGGCAACGCCCGCAGTGTCCGTAGCAGCGTGGATCGGCTGACCGGCACGCCGACCAGGCCGGCCATGCGGGCACCGGCTCGCCCGGCCAGTGCTATGGCGATCGAGGTGAGAAGAGTGCGTAAGGCGTTGCTGCGACGGGCATGCCGCTGGGTCAGCCCGCCGACCTGCTCGGCGAAGATCTCCCGGTCACAAGAGGGCTCGTCGCAGAAGAAGCGGCGCACCTCCAACTCGACCTTGACCGGCCGCCCGCCCGTCGCCAGATCCCACACGGTCCGGCGATACCGGCTGTGCACCCGGGTCGAGAGCAGCCCACACACCGGGCACGGAACCTCGCTGGCCACGGTGCGCGCCGCGATCAGCAGGGTGTCACCGAGGTCCGCAACATTGAGGACATCCATCTCCCGCAGCGCGGGGCAGAACAAACGAAGGCAGCAGGCGTTCTCGCCTGCCGGCGCATGCAGCACAATGAACCCCACGGCCGCTCGTTGGTGATCAGGTTCTCGACAAACCAGATCGTTGACGAGCGGCCGCCTCTGTATGGGGCCTGTTACAAGATCGCGACAACGATGAGCAGCGTGACCGGATCCTCCCGCTGAGCATCAGCTTTCTGTCCGGCGTGCCATCGAGCTATGTTCGCGCGCCGCCGTACAAGCTGGTCGGCGGCCTGCGGGGTTGGGACTTCCACTAACGCCAGACGACGCTGTCGAGAAAGGCTTCAATGGTCGTCGTCACCTGACCGAGTACCTCGGCGGATCTGTGCAGCGGTCCCGGGACCTTCATGCCATGATCGGCGCCATTGACTTCGAGGACGTGCGGCGTCAACTCCCGCGCCAGTGCACCATCCCAGAAGTCGTCCGCGGTACCGCCTACAAGCAAAAATGGCCGGGTGGCCCGACGCAACGGCTCCACGCATGCGGGCATCGTGAGCAACGGCGTCAACCAGATCCCTGACAGACCGCGATCTGCGGCCACGGCGGCACCGTACGAGCCGAGTGACTTGCCGATCAACAGCGGTGTTGCTAGCTTCTCCACGACTGGCGTCACCTGCTCGTAGACCCAGGCGTGCCGCTCCACCAGGGGCCGGCCCTCCGGCGGTGTCCACGAGATCAGTTCGAGGTCGGCGCCTCGGCGGGCGACTGCTTCGCCGACGTAGGCGAGCAGTCCGGCCTGCGGTCCGTACATTCCGCCCGGAATGATGACGGTGTTCCGGTTCGATTCCCCTTCGCTCATCGTTGGACGATATCGCCGTTGGCCAGAGAACCGTCCTAATCAGGACAAGAACTTATCGGCATCTTCGGCACCAACCGGGCGGTCAGACAGCACCACCGAGTCACCCTGAGTTACTGATCATCGAGAGTGAGCCAGAGCCCTTTTACATGGCCACGGACAGGTCAGGGCGTCCCTCCAGTCATAAAACGACATGAGGGACGCCTGGATCACGGGAGGGCGCGGCGCAGGCATGACAACTAGAGGGACGCCCGGATCATGCATGGGAAGATAGCGTGATGCAGATCTTGCTGGTAGGCGACTCGACCGTGACCGACTTCGACGGCTGGGGCCCGGGCTTCCGGGCCCGCCTGGTCCCCGGCACCGAATGCCTCAACCACGCCATGGGCGGCCGCAGTTCGAAGAGCTACCGTGACGAAGGCTTCTGGGACAAGGCCTTGGCCACCCGTGCCGACCACGTGCTCATCCAGTTCGGGCACAACGACCAGCCGGGCAAGGGCCCCGAGCGGGAAACCGACCCGGAGACCGAATACGCCGCCAACCTCGCCCGGTACGTCACCGAGGCGCGGGCGGCGGGAATGCGCCCCGCCCTGGTCACCTCGCTCACCCGCCGTGACTTCGACGAACGGTCCGACCGGCTGCGCGACACGCTAGGCCCATGGGTGGTGGCCGCCAGGCGCGTGGCCGCAGAGCAGAGTGCGCCGCTGATCGATCTGCACGCGGCCAGCACCCGGCTCTGCACAGCGCTCGGACCGGCGGTATGTGCCCTGCTCTCGCCGCACAGGTCAGACGGCGCCGTCGACGCCACGCATCTCAACGCCGCAGGCGCCGCGCGCTTCGGCGGGCTGGTCGCGGACCTGGCGCGCGAAGCGGTGCCCGAGCTGCGGCCGTGGCTGGCGCCAGCCTGATCGCGCCCGCCGCAGCACCGCACCGCCCACTCCCCAGCCGATCACCACGCCGCCGGTCGCGCTGGCGGCATGCCCTCCCGATCCGGGTGGCCCGACGTCGCACTGTGACGACCGCGCATCACGGTCGACGATGACCTGTGTGCGTGCTCGAGCCTTCGAAGCGGGACCGGCGCGGCCTTTCACACGCGATTGAGATGAGATCGGGCCCGAGCCGCTCTGTAGCTCCGGCTACCCCTTCCACGTAACCACCGTCGGCCTACCGGCGTTCACCGCCGACTACCAGGCGCTGCTGGCCACGATGCGCTCGGGCACCGGGCCGATCGCGCTGCAAGACGATCTGATGATGATGAGCGGAATTGTCAGCCCGTCGCATCGCTGCGGGGCGGCAGACTGATCAAGCGGGCCTGACGGCAGTTGCTCGGCGGCCCCGCTTGTGGTGCGCGCGCCGGGCTCCGATGGTAGCGCCGCCTCCCCGAGTCACGCCTGGAGTCGGCCGCTCGCGTTCGTGACCTGATCAGGAGCCGTGGCAAGGGACATGTGGTCTCAACCCAATGCCGGTGGTGCTGTGCTGTCGCGGAGGACGAGTTCCGCCGGCAGCTCGATGCGCGCCGGTGGATCCTTCGACAGCAGCGCCATCAGGGCGGCGGCACCCAGGTCTGGCCAAGGCTGGCGGACGGTGGTCAGAAAGGGGGTCACGCTTGTGGCCACCACGGAGTCGTCGAAGCCGACGACGCTCACATCGTGCGGCACACGCAGCCCGTGCTCGGCCAGTGCCTGATATATCCCCAGTGCCATGCCGTCGGAGCAGGCGAAGAAGGCAGTTGGCGGCTCAGGCAGTTGGGTGAGCAGATCGCGAACGGCTTCCGCGGCGGGCTCGGTGCGGAAATAGCCGCAGACCTGCCACCGAGGGTCCGTTCTCAGACCGGCCTCCGTCATGGCCTGTTGAAAGCCGGCCAGCCGCTCGCGTGCGGCCGGCACGCCGGGCCGACCCGTGACGACCGCGATCCTCGAGTGCCCCAGGCTGATGAGATGCTCCGTGGCGGCGCGGGCGCCGAGCTGGTTCGCCGAGGACACGACGGTTACGCCCGCCGGTACTTTGCCCAGCGGGTCAATGATCACCATGGGGATGTCGTGATCGATGAGCCAGGCGCGCTGCGCGCTGGTCAATGACGTGCGCGCCAGCAGGACGCCGGCGCTGTCGCGCGTGCTGATCCGGTCCAGCCAGACCGAAGGCGGCTGGTGGTACCGCGTCCGATCGACGACGGCGGAGACCACGATGTCCACTCCTGCCCGCCAGGCCGCCTCTTCCACGCCACTGAGAATGGCCAGGGAATAGGGCGAGGTCAGACACTGCAGCACGATGTCCAGCATGCTGCCCCTGCGGTAGTGGGCCGGGCGAGGCACATAGCCCCGGCGCTCAAGGACCTTGGCGATGAGCTTGCGGGTGTGCGGAGAGACATCGGATTTGCCGTTAAGTGCCTTGGACACTGTGGAGACCGAGACACCGGCCTCCCTGGCGATTACTGACAGCTTGGGCCTCACCGGCTCACCATTGCTCAGCCTGCTCTCCTGACGCAAGCGTGAGGTGCCGAAAATTTCGCAGCGACCCACATTTGCGCAGGTAAAGCCGTGAGGGTGCGGCGACCGCCCGTTGACGATCCATTAACGTTCAGGCAAAAGTCTTTACAACCGATTGCAGCGATGGTGAGGCACTGACCTGTGTTGACGAAGGAGCTATCTGTCCATGGCTGTCCCCACGATGGGTCATCACCGGGCTCGCCGCACCAGAGCGGCGAAAGCATCAGAGTCACCTCGTCGGCGGGGACGGTGAAGGGATGAGCCTCTGGAACCCCGGCCTCGGTGACGGCACCTATCACAACCCCGTGCTGAACGCCGACTGGTCCGACCCCGACGTCATCCGGGTGGGCGAGGACTTCTACCTGACCACCTCCACCTTCGCCAGGGTGCCCGGTCTGCCCATCCTGCACTCGCGGGACCTCGTCAACTGGACGATCGTCGCGCACGCGCTGCCCGAACTGGACAGACTCACCAAGCCGGAGCCCGGCTGCCGGGTCTGGGCACCGTCGCTGCGTTACCACGACGGCAAGTTCTGGATCTTCTGGGGCGATCCAGACCGCGGCATCCACGTGATCACCGCGACCCACGCGCGCGGCCCATGGAGCGTTCCCCGCGTGCTCAAACCCGGCTCTGGCCTGATCGACCCATGCCCTTTCTGGGACGAGGACGGCAGCGCTTACCTCATACACGGCTGGGCCAAGAGCCGGACCGGGTTCAACAACCGGCTGACGCTGCACCGCATGTCGCCCGACGGGCGAGAGGTCCTGGACGAAGGCACAGTGATCATCGATGGTGACCAGCTGCCCGGTTACAGCACCCTGGAAGGTCCCAAGCTCTACAAGCGCGACGGGTATTACTGGGTCTTCGCGCCGGCCGGGGGCGTTGCCGACGGCTGGCAGTCGGTCTTCCGCGCCAAGGACATCACCGGGCCGTACGAGGACAGGATTGTCCTGAAGCAAGGGCGCACCAACATCAACGGCCCGCACCAGGGCGCCTGGGTGGACGCCCCCGACGGCTCGCACTGGTTCCTGCACTTCCAGGACCGCGGCCCCTTCGGGCGCGTGGTCCACCTGCAGCCCATGCGCTGGGCCGAGGACGGCTGGCCGGTCATCGGCGAGGACGGCGAACCCGTGTCAGGCGGGCGCATACCCGTCGCCGGCCGGCGGGCGGCCGTGCCACCGAGCGGAGACACCTTCCTTTCCGGCAAGCTCGGCCCGCAATGGCACTGGCCGGTCAACCGCAAACCCACCTGGTACCGGATCGGCGGCGGCGCCCTCGTCCTGGCCTGCCTGCCCGGCCCCGACGACCTGCGTGAGCGCGGCCAACTCGTCGCCCAGCGGCTACCTGGCCCGCCGTTCGTCACCCGCACCCGCCTCACCCTGGACGCCGCGCCCGGCTCGCGCGCCGGGCTGGTGATCCTCGGCCACGACTACGCCTGGCTCGGCATCGAGCTGACCGCCGACGGTCCCGTCCTGGTCTGCCGTACGGCTGAGGCCGCCGGACCAGAGCGTGACCTGGTCCCGCCCGTGCCCCTTCAGCGGCCCAAAGCCGAGCTCACCGTCGAGGTGGACGCCTTCGGCCGGTGCGTGTTCGCCACCGGCGGGGTCTTCGACGCGGTGCCGGGGCACTGGGTCGGCGCCGTCCTCGGTCTGTTCGCGGCCGGCGAGGCGGGCTGGGCAGGCTTTCACGGATTCGCCATCGACTGCTCATGAGAGCAGCAGCCATGGTCGGCGTGCCACGTTACCGAGGCTCAGACCACCGACAACAAGCGCAACGGAGGCTGACATGCGCGCATTCCTCGCGATCGTCTTAACGGCGTTCGTCCTGATAGCGCCCGCTCCTGCCCATGCGGCGGACTACGAACCGGTTGAGCCGGTCTGGACCGAGCAGCCCATCGGCTTCGCCGCCCTGCCCGGCCACGGGCTGGAGACCACGACCGGCGGCGCCGGTGGCCAGGCCGTGGTGGTCGACACCCAGGCCGAGCTGGAGCACTACGCGGGCGCCGCGGAGCCGTACACCATCAAGGTCCAGGGCTCCATCACAGTGGAGCCGTTCGGCAAGGAGATCGCGGTCGCCTCCAACAAGAGCATCATCGGGCTCGGCACTGGCGCGGAGATCGTCCACGGTGGCTTCCGGCTGATCAATGTCTCCAACGTCATCATCCGCAACCTCACCGTCAGGGACACCTACGTTGCGGGCGACTGGGATGGCAAGACGCACGACTTCGACGGCATCCAGGTGGACACGTCCCACCACGTATGGATCGACCACAACCGCATCCAGCGGACCGGCGACGGCCTGGTCGACCTGCGCAAGGACATCGACTTCGTGACGCTGTCGTGGAACGTCTTCGCCGACCACAACAAGGCGGTGGGCATCGGCTGGACCAGCAACGTCGTCACCAAGGTGACGGTCCACCACAACTGGTTCCGCAACACCTTCCAGCGCAATCCAAGCGTCGACAGGACCGAGGCCGCGCACCTGTTCAACAACTATTTCCAGAACATCGGCTACTACGGCTCCATGATCCGCGGACCGGGCCGGATGGTCGTGGAGAACAGCTACTACGACACCGTCACCGACCCGATCGTGGTCAAGGACCCGGACTCTCAGCTCGTGCAGCGCGGCAACATCTTCTCCGGGACCAGGGGCCGCCGCGACCGCAACGGGGCCGCGTTCGACCCGTCCAGCTACTACTCCTACCGGATGGACCCGGCCTCGGAGGTGCCCGCGCTGGTCAGGAGGCACGCCGGCCCGCGGGGCAAGGAGGAGCCGCGTGAGACGATCACGGTTGCCCTGGACGGCAGCGGCGACGTGGGCAGCCTCCAGGCGGCCATCGGCATGGCGGCGACCGGACCGGCCACCATCGTGGTTAAGCCAGGCGTCTACCGCGAGATCGTGCGGATCTGGCCCGACCGCCACAACATCACCATCCGCGGCGCTACCGGCGACCCCAAGGACGTGGTGATCACGTACGGCACGGCCGCGGGCGCCCAGAAGTTCTACGGAGGCCTGGAGGGTATTGCGGGCAGCCCGACCCTCGCGAACCACGCCAGTGACATCACCTTCGAGAACCTGACCGTGGAGAACTCCTACGACGAAGCCGCGAACGGTCCCAGCCAGGCCCTGGCCGTCAGGACGCTCGGAGACCGTGTCGTCTTCCGCAACACCCGGTTTCTCGGCAACCAGGACACCTTCATGCTCGACACGCCCGCCAAGACCGACATCCGGCGGACCTACCTGCATGACTGCTACGTCGAGGGCGACGTGGACTTCATCTACGGCCGCGGCACCGGCGTCTTCGACCGGTGCGTGATCCACTCCGTGGCGCGGGGGCTCGGCGTCGTCACCGCCGCCGCCACCACCGACTCCAACCCCTACGGGTTCCTGATCAACAGATCGGAGTTCACCAGCGACGCGCCGGCCGGGTCGGTCTACCTCGGTCGCCCCTGGCATCCCAACGGCGATCCGACCGCCATCGCGCAGGTGCTGGTCCGCGAGTCAACGCTCGGCGCGCACGTCAACGCCGCACCGTGGACCGATATGGCCGAATTCTCCTGGCGGGATGCCCGCTTCTCGGAATACCGCAACACCGGGCCGGGCGCGACTCCCGGGCCGGACCGCCCGCAACTGCCGGACACCGAGGCCGACAAGTACACGATGCAGCGCTACTTCGGGGACTGGCAGCCGAGCTGAGCCTCCCCCTTCCCTGGTTTCCTTTGTGCGAGAGGAACTGCATGGCAACCAACGGGCCCGCTGTGCCCACCACCCAATCCCACGCGATCCACCGCCCTCTCGGCGTGAACCAAGTCGCCATCACCGGTGGTCTGCTCAGCCAGTGGCAGGAGCGCAACCGAGCGGTCAGCATCCCCCTCGGCATGGAGCAGATAGAGCAGGCGGGCAGCCTGCCCAACCTGCGCCTGGCCGCTGGGGAGGGGCGGTGAGTTCCGCGGGTTCCGGTCTCCGCGATGCCGCGTGTCGCGGAAAAGCAGGTAATCGATGGCGTCGGCACCACCGTCGCCATCGAACTCGACGCCCGCGCGGTATCCGCGCCAACCGGGCCGCGCCTGCCGTACAGCCAAGCGACTCTCAACAGCGGCACTCCGACGCGGGCAACGGCCATCCCCTACGTCCAGGAGGACAACCGCGACGGACGGGCGATGCGGGTCTGGGTCCCAACCGAGTGAGGGAACACCCCATGAGACGACATGACCTGTTGAAGATGGGCGGCCGGCCGCCTCGGCGCCGAGGCGGCCGCCTGCGGCGGCGAGACGAGCTCCGCATCGGCCAAGCAACTCCCGTTCATGTACTGGGCTCGTGTCCTTCCCGCTCGCCAAGCAGATCGAGCAGTTCGGGATCAGCGTCAGCATCACGTTCCCCGCGGCCTGGTACGGCCTCCTCCGCAGCAACGGCGGCGACTTCGCCGACGAGGCCGGTAAGAAGTGCACCCTGGACTCGCGAGGTCTTGCAGAACCTTCAGGACCCGATCTACAAGCACCGCGTGATGCTCAGCCCCGGCCAGCTCGCCGCCACCGGCGACGACGTGCCGCGTACGAACATCATGCTCAAGACCCGGCGGGTGGCCATGGCCGTGGACGGGCTGGTTAGCAGCCGTCATGCTCCCACTTCCTCCACCTGACTGGTGAAATGCCATGCCATAGCGCCCGAAAATTTCGAACTATCGGTGTTTGCGCTGGTAGTGGGCCCTCGGCATGCTCGTGCCATTGACGTTACGAGCAAGCTAACGCAACGTTTCCTGCAACCGATTGCAATCCCCGTGAAGGAGTTCTGCACATGGCCGTCGCCCCGGCGCGCCTGCCCCGCTCGAGAAGTCGCCGAGCAGGGGCGCTGACACCGTATGTGCTGATCGCGCCGTCGTTGATCGCGATGCTCGGGTTCCTCGTCTACCCGATGGGCAGCGTGCTGTACTACAGCCTCCAGTACTACAACGTGACCAAGCCCTGGGACAACGGCTTCGCGGGGCTGGAGAACTTCCGCGCGCTGCTGTTCGAGGACCCGATCTTCTGGCAGAGCCTCGGCTTCAGCGTCAAGTGGGTGGTCGTCGAGGTCGTGCTGCAGTTGCTGCTCGGGCTCGCGCTCGCGCTGATCGTCAACGAGAGCTTCGT
>NZ_JAUZQF010000039.1 GCF_030718205.1 Nonomuraea turcica | reverse complement strand
AACCATGCCCGACCTCACGCGGCGCGCTGCCCGTATACGGCTGACCATCGTCACGCACGAAGTTGTTGCTGTAGAGCAGCATCTTGCCCGCGGCATCCACAGCCAGCAGGTCAGTGAACCC
The DNA here is from genome assembly GCF_030718205.1 of Nonomuraea turcica. Taxonomy (GTDB): domain Bacteria; phylum Actinomycetota; class Actinomycetes; order Streptosporangiales; family Streptosporangiaceae; genus Nonomuraea. The sequence continues at coordinate 78,736 of NZ_JAUZQF010000039.1, read as the reverse complement.
ATCACCAGTGACATCGGCCGGAATGATCCTGGTCGAACTACTCCAACCATGCCCGACCTCACGCGGCGCGCTGCCCGTAAACGGCTGACCATCGTCACGCACGAAGTTGTTGCTGTAGAGCAGCATCTTGCCCGCGGCGTCCACAGCCAGCAGGTCAGCGTACGAGTCACCCGTCACACTGTTGCCGACCCTTGGCTCGTCAAGAGTCCCTCCGACGGGAGCGCTGTAGCCGACGATGTCGATGTTGGAGCGGGAGTAGGAGTTGCTCTGGGTGCGGTCGCCGCTGTTGCCCTCGATCGTGTAGACGGTGCTCGCGTTCGCCGAGGTCACGATGCCGACGTGATCGATGTCGCCGCTCTGGTCCCAGTCGAAGACGATGGCGTCACCGGGCTGGGGTGAGTAGCCGCTCGCGCGGGTGTGCCACGTTCCGTGCTCGACGCCGTAGTCCTTGAACGACGACGCCCATCCTGTGAGGACGCCTCCGCTGCCCTCGGGCACATCGGCATACGGAACGCCGGCCCGTTGCCAGACGTACTTGGCGAAGTCGGCGCACCAGTCGCTGTTGCGCCACCGGACGCCGTCACTGCTCGGGCAGCCGTCGGCGGGCTTCCAGCTGCGGAAGTACCCGGTGTAGTAGTTGCAGCCGCTGCCCATCGGGGATTCGTGATTGCGCGTGGAGTTGCCGAGCTGGTCCTGCGCCACAGAGACGATGGCCGGGCGGGACACCGCCGACGCCTGCGTCGCGGAGACCGCGACCACACTCAGGGCGACGACGGGCACCGCCAGCATCGAACGGAGGATGCGGGATAAGAACGCGGTGCGTTTCTTGGGAGGTTTCATGGTGCGAAGCCTGCGCCGGGCTTCTCCAAACTCGGTTCAAACCTGCTTGAACGTCTTGCCCGCATCCTGCCCGTAGAGACCGCCGCCCTGGCGCGGACCACATCCATCACCCGCTCGGCACACATCACCCGCCCGGCGTCGACTGCGGCTTAGGCCCCGAGGACTGCCGCATTGCCTGCAGTCCAGCCTTCCCGAGGGAGGCCGCCACCTCCCCTCCCACACCTGGACCAGCCCGGAGGGCCGTGGCTCCACGGGGTGTCCGCCGGCTTTGCGGCTTTCCACCTCGACACCGCATTGGGACACCGCATTGGATGGCAGTTACAGAGATTTTCCATTGGCGTGTGCGACCCTGCCGTCCGGCCGAGTCGGCGCCGCGGAGTTCTCCCCGGTCAGGTCTCGCGCTCGGGCCGGTAGTCCTCCTCCGCGATGCCGAACGTCCACGCGACCCCCTCTCGCGCCCGCTGCACCCACGGCGGCACCCGCAGGAAGTAGGTGCGGCTGGTGCCGTCGGGCTCGGGCGTGGAGTTGACGACCTCCACCATGGTGATCGACTCGTCGCCGGGCAGGTCGATGCACCACAGGACACCGGTCTCGTCGCGATGTAAGGGCCTGGCGCCGGACTCGGCAAGATAGCGGTCGTAACCGAAGTGCTCCAGCATCACGCGGCGCAGCTCGGCGTTGTCCTCGTTGCGGATCCGCTCGGGCGTGAGATCGCGCATCGACGCCCCGAACTCGGCGGGGACGGGCATGCCGTGCCAGGCGTGCAGGGCGAAGCCATCGGAGTAGGACATGGCAGGCCCGTCCGCGCGATGCAGCCGTGCGAGCTCGTCGAGGTGCAGCTCGACAGGCCGCTCCGTGATGATCGCCACCCGCTCGTACGGCCACCACCAGCCCGCGCACTCGGCCACCCGCTTCAGCCCGTCCAGGCCGTCGAACGCCGACAACCACGGGGCGTCGTGCTGCCCGAGCACGGCGTCCAACGTGACCTGCCGCAGCGCCTCGCCACCGAGGTCGGCCAGCCCTCGGCGGACGGCAGTGACCAATTGGTCGACCTGCGGCCACAGCCGTCCGCCCGTCTGGTCCCAGAGCGCCGCCCAACCGGTCGGCCCGAGCTCGGCGTAGAGCGCTGCCCTCGCGCGCTCCCACGGCTGCGTACGGACGACGTCCCGCACCGACCGCCCCGGCTCACCGACCGGCCGCAGTGCACCGAACAGCGCCTGAGCACGGTCGGCTCCGCCGGGCCCCCGCACCGCCGGCACCGCCTCCTCAAGGGCCTGGCGCCGGGCGTCGTCGCCGGTCAGCCATGCCGCCGCCACAGCCCCGGCCGCGGGCGAGCTGAGCACAACAACGTGCTCAGGCTCCACCAGCCCGGCATCGCGGTACGCCTGCCGGACGGCCGCCTCCGGGTCGCCTCCCGCGCCGGTCGCCCGAGCGACCCGCTCCCACGTCAGCGTCTCCATCAGTCGGCCACCACCCGGAAGGACCCCGGCACGTATTCGCGCTGCCTGATCACCCGATACCAGCCCTTGGGCAGCGAGATCGCGTCATGCTCCTCGTGCACCAGCCTTCCTCCCTCAGGGAGGTGCAGGAATCCACCGGAGAGCGTGCCGGGACCGGGGATCGCGTGACAGTGCCCGGTGGCCTCGCCATGGGCCAGCACGAGCCGCCCGCGGCCGTCCCGCGGCTCGGGCCGCATGGTGTGCGGCGCGGACTCCTCCGGAATCGGCATGATCAGGATGTCGCCCTGTCGATACATCGACCAACCTCCATCGTCGGGGGATGATCGAAAGTTATCGACCGCGACCGACAATTCCTGCGTGGCCAGGCCTCCCGTCGCACGGTGATCGATCGGCATATCCCTACCGGCGGCGTCGTTGATCGGTCTGCCTTGGGTGTCCGGTCCCGGCCCGCGTAATCCATAGAGTGCGCTCTTCATCGTCGATCGCGTACCACAGCCGACCGCCTGAGGTGGCTTCGTACTGCCACTGTTCCAACGATGCCCCGCCAACCTTGACTACGCCGAGTGCACCCTTGAGTGGGTGCTGGCGACAGTCCACATGCCGCGGATTTCCTGTAATGGCCACCCACGCCCTATCAAGATTCTCGGGCGCCTGCGTGAGCAACTCTTTCCAGCCCTCGGCGGCTCACCGATCAGCGAATCGAACGCGCCATGGATGAGGCCGGGGAACATCGTCGCCCCGGCCTGCCATCAGGAACCCCCTTTCGGACGGGCCACCTCCGGACCATCACCGGGGAAGGGCCCCTGCAATTCGCGAGCGAGCTCAGGATCGCTCCAGATCACCGCGGTGGAGCGCCAGGAGGTCAGCGACCGCGCCAACGGCAGCAGCTCTCCGGTGTCCGCGCCTGCGATCAGATGGCTGAGCAGGTCGCGTACACACTCATGACGCTCGGTGTCGGGAAGCCACGTGAGCCAAGGGAGCTCCTCGGCGAGGACCTCCTCGGCGAGTTCGCTGTTCCGGCGAGCCACTATGGCCAGTGCTCGGGCGGCGATGCGCAAGCTGGCCGCACCTGCTTCAAATCGCTCGGCGCGCATCAGGATGATGTTCTCGTCATCGCGACGCTCGAGGATGACGTCGGCGTGATCCAGTGTGGGAAGGACCTCCGAAGGGCCTCTGAGAAACGTGCTGTACGGGAAGCTCCAGCCGCCCCGGCGCAGCGCCGCCAGCAGCCTCGGCAGGGCGGCGAACACCGCGGCCGACGGGATGAACATAGTCGGCACCCACGCCATGTCGTAGCGGTCCCGATCGTCCAGATCGGCCACGCTCTGCAGTCGCAGCTCCACCCGCTCGGCGACACCGAAGTCCGCCACCATCCGCTTGGCCAGGTCCAGCGCGCGAGGGAGCACATCAATGCCGGTTCCGCGGAGGGCAGGGAGGTCGGCGCACAGGGCCGAGATCATGCCGCCGGTGCTGACGCCCACGTCCAGGAGCTCCGCACCTGGCTCGGCCGGCCGCTCGGTCAGCCCGCCCAGCAGCGAGAGCGTGTGCCGCATGCCCAGCCGGATCCCCGACACCGACGCCTTGCCCTGCTCCAGCAGGGTGTCATCGTCGTCGTTGTGCCAGCCGGCCGCACCGGTCGCGGCCGTGGCCGCCTGCCGTAGGTTGCCGGTCAGGTTGAGGAATCTGGCCTGGTCGGGGTCTGCAAGCAACTCGGTCAGCCCGAGGGCGGCAACGTACCTGTCGTCCTGGAGTACGGCGAGTCCCCGGGCGGCCAGCGCCCGGCCACGGTGGGGATCGAGCGGGGCGGCCAAGTCGAGCCCGGCCACCATTGCCAGCAGCCAGACGGCGTTCACCAGGTCGTGGATGCGTTGTTCGACACCCTGGATTTCGCCGCCAAGGGCCCCGACGGCCAGCCGGTCATCGCGGCCGACGCCCACGTCCGTCTGGCCCATCCGAGCTTCCACGGCAACGCCCACCTGCTGCGGCGCGGCTACAACTTCGTGGACGGCTCCGACGGGCTCGGACGCCTGGACGCCGGATTGTTCTTCATCGCCTACCAGCGCGATCCGCGTAAGCAGTTCGTGCCGGTGCAGATGAAGCTGGCCAAGATCGACCCGCTGAACGAGTACATCAAGCACGCTTCTAGCGGACTGTTCGCGGTCCCACCTGGCGTTCGGGACGCGGGAGATTATTGGGGTCGTACGCTCTTTGACTAAGGGCTTATAGCATTCTCAATGCTATAGTGAGTTCATGGTCGACGACGCTGATTTCCCTCCCGGTGACGGCCCCAGCAGCGGGATCTCTGTCTCTCTCACCGCTGGCACGCTGCAGGCGATCCGTGAGCGGGTTGGCAAGCGTGGCGTGTCCGCATACCTGGAGAGGGCGGCCCAGCGCCAGCTCGAGCGGGACAACCTGAACGAGCTGATCGCAGACTTTGAGAAGGTCCACGGCCCGGCCGATTCGGACGCCGTGGCGGCCAAGCGTGCTCGACTCACCGGGGACGCGCCCGCAGCGGGGGCAGCTGCATGAGTGGTGCCCTAGTCCTGGACAGCGAGGGTTTGGCAAAAGCCGTGCAGAGGGACCGTGAGGTGCACGAGTGGCTGACGGCATCCCGTGACGCGGACCTCCCCGTCGTCACATCGGCTGCAGTGCTGGTCGAGGTGATTCACCCGAAGATCAATGATGCCGCGTTGAAGTGGACGCTGTCGCGCCTGCGAGTGGAGCCGGTCACACAGACCCTGGCTCAGTCCGCTGCTGCGCTGCTGCGATGTGCAGGGTTGCACGGTCACAAGTACGCCATCGATGCGATGCTCTGCGCGACCGCCCTACAGCATCCAGGCCGGGTGACGATCCTGACCTCCGATGTCGAGGACATCGGCCTGCTCATCACCGAGCATCCGCGGGTAGTGGCGGAAAAGGTCTGATCCGAGGCATCGCTGAGGCGTCCACGGCCCTGGATCGCCGATTGCCAGCCTCTTCCGAAACGTCGCACCGTCGGAGCCCTTGTCGGTGCTCCAGGGACACCCCGCCGATCTTGACGCCTAGCCAATCAGGAAGCGCTTGTCGGTCGGGCAAGCTGCGGATCGCTCCAGATCTCCGCGGTGGATCGCCACGAGCCCAGCGACCGATCGAACGGCAGCCACTCCTCCGCGAAAGGACTGCTGCACTGAGCCACCGTAGCCAGCTTTCGAGCGTCAAAGGGAGTCACGGCACCAAACTTATCGCCGCGCATCTGGGCCTGAACGGTATACGGCGTTAAATTGCACCCACCGAGGTAGAGATGTCATTGGCAAATAATCGTCTCGGGCTCGCGCGTATGACTGTGATCCTCGTTTTAGGATCATGTGGTCTGCTTGGATGCCAGCCGCGCCCCGATCAACAGCTTTTCGTCAGCAACGAGACAGATGGCGTCGTCGTCGTGACGTGGAGAGAAGACGGTCGACCGAGGGCGACAATCGCTCCGCACACAAGAGCGAATTTTGGTGGATATGGCAATTGGTGCAAAACTCCCGAGAAGAATGTGGTTTTTGACGCCGAAACCGCTAATGGCAAGGTCCGCTCTCTAAGTACGCCAATCTGCCCGGGAACGGTATGGAAAATCCTCCCGTGACTGCCTTCCAGGCTGCTGTCTGCGAATGATGCGTTCACTGTTCGCCTACAATCCGGGCATGCGCCTGCACTGGCCGTTCATCAGCCGCATCGCCGAACTGGAGCGGATCCGGCGGGTCCTGGCAGCAGGAGGCAGTGTGGTCCTGGCCGGGGCCGCCGGGCGTGGGGAACAGTCGCCGCGCCCACCTACCGGTGGCGGGCGCGGGAGGCGGCGGCGTGGGCGCGGTTGGCGCAGCGGGTGGAGCAGAATTGGCGGCGGCCCGGGCGGCTGCGGTCGACGAAGGCGTCCTGGCACGGTCGGGCCGCGCACAGGCGCAGGCGTTCCCAGTCGCCTGACGCGGCGAGGTCGAGCAGGTCGGCCACGGAACGGACGGCGAGGCGTTCGGCCAGCGGGGCGTCGGCAGGCGCGGTAAGACGGAGGCGGGGCAGGCCGTCCGCATCCTCCACGGCCGCCCGGACCGGCAGCTCAGCGGTCCACTGGGCCAGGGCTCGCGTTCGTTCGGGAGGGTCGCCCGCCAAGAGGACGGCGCGCAGCCGCTCCCGCACGGCCCGGACCGCGACCAGGGCCGGCGGGACGGCCTTCATGACCGCCGCGGCCGCGTCCAGGTCCGCCGGGACCGCCTCCAGCCCCCCTGGAGCCGAGTCCAGGTCCGCCGCACCGGGCCGGAGTTCCACTCCCAGTTCACGACAGAAGCGACGCAGCTCTGGCACGTCCGGCAGCCGTTCGGGATCGTCCAGGTATTCGTCCCACGTGTTCGCCAGATCGATCGCCACGATCCCCGTCTCCGCGAACTGGCGCATCCACCCTCCCCTTGCTACCGTCACGAGTATGACCATAATAACCACTGACAAAGATATGATCGTCCTCGACGCGCCCTCCAACCTCGGCCTGCGCCCGCCCGCCCCCGGCGCCGTCCCCGGCTGCTACAAGGCCCCCTGGGCACTGCGGAACGCCGGCCTGGTCCGGCGGCTCGGCGCGGCCGACGCGGGTGCGGTCGTGCCGCCCCGTTACGTGGCCACGTGGAAACGCGGCGACGGCGTGCGTAACGGGCCCGCCATCGCCGCCTATGCGCGCACGCTCGCCGATCGGCTGGACGAGATCAACGGCTTTCCCGTACTGCTGGGCGGGGACTGCTCGATCGTCCTCGGCCCCGCCCTCGCGCTGCGCAGACGCGGACGCTACGGGCTGGCGTACGTGGACGCGCACGCCGACTTCCGGCACCTGGGCAACTCCTCGCACGTCGGCGCGGCGGCCGGGGAGGACCTCGCCCTGGTGACCGGCCGCGGTGACGACTACCTCACCGACATCGACGGCTTGCGGCCGTACGTCCGGGACGAGGATGTGATCGTGCTCGGCGTGCGGGACAAGGAGGATGTGCGGGACATCGCCGGCAGCGGAACCATCGCCTACCTCCCCGGCAGCGACATCGACCTCGGCAGGGCCAAGGAGGTGCTGGTCCGGGAGGAGCTCGACGGATTCTGGATTCATGTGGACGCCGACGTGCTCGATCCCTCCGTGTTGCCTGCCGTGGACTCCCCCACCCCGGGCGGACTCGACGCCGCTCAGCTCACCGACCTGCTGCGCGGCCTGGTCACCCTTCCGGGAGCCGCGGGGCTGGAGGTGACCATCCTCGACCCGGACCTGGACGAGGACGGCAGCCAGGCCGCGTTGCTGGCGGACATTCTGGTAGCGGCCCTGGCGGCCTAGGGCATCACGTAGGGGGTCGTGCTGGTCTCGCCGGCCTCGTTCGTGGCGGTGACCGGCGTCGACGGGCTCGTCGGCAGGTATGGCGCCCAGGCGGACTCGAGCCGGCCCTGCCGGCCGTGCCACTCCTGCTCGATGACCTGCGAGCCGAAACGGAGCGTGCCGCCGCGCAGGTTGAAGCCCTCCACGAGAACCCCTGGCCGCCCGTTCATCTCCTTCGGGGTCACGTTCACGATGATCGGCTGTCGCCACTCGCGCACGATGTCGTCGGCCAGCGAAGGCGTGTCGTAGCGGGCCTGGCAGGTGAAGAAGGGCTCCCAGCCATAGGAGATGATCTTCTGTACGCCGGTCCCGGTCGCCATGACCTGCCGGTCCAGCCGGGCTTTGGAAGGGCGTCCGCGCAGCGGCAGTGGTTCGACCCGCCCGCACTCGCCGGCCACTTGGGTGGGCTCGAAGCCCTCCACGTTCACCCACAGCTCCACCCCCGGCGGCACCCGTCGCGCCGCCGCCTCGATGTAGTCGCGCGTGGAGCCGTAGTACGCCTGCGCATAGGTCACCTCACCGACCATGGGCACCAGCCGCGCCTCGACCCGCGCTTCCCGCTCGTTGAGCGCGTACACCGGCACCTTCCCGGTGCCCCGCCCATCCTGTACGGCGATGGCCATCGGCAGGCCCGCCCGCGTGCCGGCGATGTCGGCCATCCCCGGCTCCACCTGGTCCGGCGGGAATCCGCGGCCACGCCGCGCGTCGATGTACGGGCTGACCAGGATCTTCGTGCCGGGCAGCGCGGAGGCGACGGCCGCGTGCTGGGCGGCGTACAGCGCGATGATCGGGTCCTTGGCGGACCGCGTCCGCATGGCCAGCTCGAACGACTGGTAAACACCGGCGAAGGCCGCCCCGAACCGGGCCTGGTAGTCGGCGACCACCCGCGTGGTGAAGGCGTTCAGCGCGCCCAGGTGGGCGAGGTCCGGCTCCCACGGCTTGCCCGCCTGCTGCGGCGCGGCAGGCAGCCCGGGAAAGACCTTCATCCCGTACGCCGCCGCCTCCGTCATCAGATTCCCCAGCCCGTCGCCGTCGGTGGCGATCAGCACCAGGTCATGGACGCGAGCGTCGCAGGACGTCGCCAGCGACACCCGGTAGAAGATCCGGCCGTCGCTCTCTATCCGCCGGTCCAGGCCGGGACAGCGCAGCAGGCCCGGCCCGAACTCCTCGCTGGTGACGTAGGTGTAGACGTGCCGCACCCCCGGCACGTCGGCGCACGGCCGCCCGTCCACGACGCAGCCGGGCTCCGCACCCACGCTGAAGCGCGGCCCGAACGTGACGAGCGTGTCCCCGCCGATCGCGTGGATCGCCTCGACCATCCGCCGCGTCACGCACGGATCGGCCCGCGGAATGACCCAGTAACCGGTGACCGCGTACGGCGCCACCACCCGTGTGTCCCGCGGCGGGCACTCCCCCGGCGCTTCCTCCACCGAATCGGACGGCACGACGAAACCCACCACGAAGGCGACCGCCACGACCACCCACAGGATCCGGTGCACCCACGCCCCTTCCGCGCCGGCCTCCAGCCTACGCAGTCGGACCCCCGCTGTGAGCCCGCGCACGCTGATCGCGGACAATGGCGGTCAGGGGGAACACATCGTGCGTATAGATCTCAGCGGCAAGACCGCACTCGTCACCGGATCGACTCAGGGAATAGGGGCGGCCATCGCCACCGGGCTGGCCGAGGCCGGGGCCCGCGTCGGCGTCAACGGCAGGAGCGAGGGCTCCGTGGCGATGGCCATCGAGCTCATGGACGGCGAACCGGTGGCGGCGCCCGGCGACGTGTCCACAGACGAGGGGTGCGAGCAGGTCCTCAGCGTGCTGCCGCAGGTCGACATCCTGGTCAACAACCTCGGCATCTTCGGCGCCAAGCCGGCTCTGGAGATCAGCGACGACGAGTGGCGGCGCTATTTCGAGGTGAACGTGCTGGCCGCGGTCCGGCTGACCCGCGCGTACCTGCCGGGCATGAAGGAGCGGGGCTGGGGGCGGATCCTGTACATCGCCAGCGACTCGGCAGTCGCCATCCCGGCCGAGATGATCCACTACGGCATGACGAAGACCGCGTTGCTGGCCGTGTCCAGGGGGTTCGCGAAGGAGGCCGCGGGGAGCGGGGTGACGGTCAACTCGGTGATCGCCGGGCCGACGCACACGGGCGCCGTGGAGGATTTCGTCTACCAGCTCGTCGGCAGGGACCTGCCGTGGGAGGAGGCGCAGCGGGCGTTCATGCGCGAGCACCGGCCCCAGTCGCTGCTCCAGCGGCTGATCGAGCCCGAGGAGATCGCGAACATGGTGGTCTATCTCAGCTCGCCGTTCGCCTCGGCCACCACGGGGGGCGCGCTGCGGGTGGACGGCGGGTACGTCGACGCCATCCTTCCTTAGCCGCGGCGGTCCAGTCCTGACAGCTGCCAGGCCAGGCGGCGGCGCACCGCCGGGAGCCGGCCCACCAGCCCGAGCACCAGGTTCCGTAGCGGGCGGCGGGCCGCGCTCATGGTGGCCAGAGAGGTGAGGCGGCTCGCCAGAGCGACGACCTTCTCGGCGACCGGGCGCCGGGCTGCGGCGTAGGCGTCCAGCAGGTCAGGCGATCCGCCCCGCAGCACCTTCGACAGCGCCTCGCCCGCCGTGACCGCGTCCTCGATGCCGAGGTTCATGCCCTGACCGCCGGCCGGCGAGTGCACGTGCGCCGCGTCCCCGACGAGCAGGATCCGTCCGCGCCGGTAGGTGTCGGCGATGCGGTGGTGCACGCGGAAGCGCGAGCCCCAGATCACCTCGTCCACCACGGCGGGCACGGCCTTCGGCCCGCGCGTGTCGAGCAACCGCTGGACGAACGCCACGTCGGGGTGCTGGGGCGCCTCCCCCACGGTGGCCACGATCCGGTACGTCCCGCCGGGCAGCGGCGCGACGACCACGAGCCCGTCGGGCGAGAAGTACAGGATGACCTCCTCGCGCGGGACCCCGCCGTGGAGCCGCACGTCGGCCAGGGTGAACGACTCGTCGTACGTGCCGCCGCCGAAGCCGATCCCGGCCTGCTCGCGGACGCCGCTGTGCATGCCGTCGGCCCCCACCAGGTAGGACGCGCGGAAGGCGCGCCCGTCGCCGAGGGTCGCCGTGACGCCGGAGTCGTCCTGGGCGACGGTGGTCACCCGGGCCGGCCGCACGACCTTGACGCCGAGCTCCGTGAGCCGGGCCAGCAGGTAGGCCTCCGTGTCGGCCTGAGAGATCATCAGCGTGTAGGGGTAAGGGGTCGGCAGCCCGTCGAAGGGCACCCCCACCAGCAACCGGTCGCGGTCGCGGACCGTGAAGCGCGGCGTGTGCACCCCTCGCTCGACCAGGGCGGGCGTGACACCGTACGGCTCCAGCAGCTCCAGCGTGCGCGAGTGCACGACGGCGGCCCTTGAGGTGTTCGCCCCCTCGGCCTGCGCGTCCACGATGACGACGTCGTGGCCCGACTGGGCCAGGACGATGGCGGCGCTGAGGCCCGCGGGGCCGGCTCCGACGACGAGCACATCAGTGGTTTCCATGTCTCCTCCTTCTGCCAACACCTGTTGACGTTAGATCAGGTGGCATGAGATGTCAACACCTGTTGGCCAACAGTCGTTGGCATACGGATGCCCCGGACAGCCCTATGCCCTGATGCCCTGATCTCCCCGCGTCCGGACGCCATGAGCAGGAAGGACGTCGTCACGGCGATAGGCCCGGCCATTCACCGTTATCTCGACGTCAAACCGTGATTTGCACAAAGTTTCAGATGATGTTAGATGGAAGTCAGGGAGAGAGGACCGGGGACCGTGACGCTGATTCTCGATGGCGTCTCCGTACGGCAACGCGGGGAGACCTGGCTCGACGACATTCATCTGGAATTACCCAACGGAATGACCACCCTCGTCGGTCCCATGACCGCGGGAAAGACGACATTGATGCGCGTCGCCGCCGGATTGCTGACCCCGGATTCCGGCCGGGTCATGGTGCACGGAAAAGAGGTCACCGGCATTTCCGTGCGGAAAAGGTCGGTCGCGTTCGTCTATCAGCAATTCATCAACTATCCGTCGCTGACGGTCTATGAGAACATCGCCTCCCCGCTCCGCCTGGACTCCACATTCCGCAAGGACGGGATCGACCGGCGGGTGCGCGAGGTGGCCGAGCTCATGGGCATCGCCGGCCTGCTCGGCCGCCGGCCCGCGGAGCTCTCGGGCGGGCAGCAGCAGCGCACCGCCATCGCCCGCGCGCTGGCCCGCCCCGTGGACGTGCTGCTCCTCGACGAGCCCCTCGCCAACCTGGACTTCAAGCTCCGCGAGCAGTTGCGCGCCGACCTCAAGACCATGTTCGCCGACACCCCCGGCGTGGTCGTCTACTCCACGGCCGACCCCAACGAGGCGCTGACGTTCGCCGCACGGACCGTGGTGCTGGGCGAGGGCAGGGTGCAGCACGTCGGGGACGTCGCGGACATGTACGCCCACCCGCCCTCCCTGGCCGTGGCCGCCACGCTCAGCGATCCCCCGCTCAACCTGCTGCCCGGCGTGGTCCGCGACGGCCGGATCGAGGTGCTCGGCACGTCGTTCCCCGCGCCCCACGCGCACGCCACCGGCCACGACGTCATGCTCGGCATCCGCCCCCACCAGGTGCGGATCGCCCGCGACGGGCCCGGCGCGCTGGAGCTGCCCGCCGAGATCAGGCTCGCCGAGGTGACCGGCAGCGCCACGTTCCTGCACCTGCTGCTGCAGGGCGACCGGCACCTGGTCGCCCACCTGCCGGGCACCCAGCTGTTCACGCCCGGGGAGACCACGGTCGCGTACGTTGACCCCGCGCACATCTTCGTCTTCGACGAGACCGGCGGACGGTTGCTGGCCACCAGCGCCGCGGACCTCGGAGGCGTGCATGGCTGACATCCGCCTGGAAGGCGTGGGACACAGCTACGACGGCGGCACGACCTGGGCGCTGAAGCCGATGACGTGGACGTGGCGCACCGCGCGGGCGTACGCGTTGCTGGGCCCCAGCGGGTGCGGCAAGACGACGCTGCTGAACATCATCTCCGGCCTGATCACCCCGACGGTGGGGCGGATCTTCTTCGACGACCGCGACGTCACCGACGTGCCGACGGCAGGCCGGAACATCGCGCAGGTCTTCCAGTTCCCGGTCCTGTACGAGGAGATGTCCGTTTACGACAACCTCGCCTTCCCCCTCCGCAACCGGAAATATCCGAAAAACGAGATCGACCAGCGCGTCCGCCAGGTCTCGCAGTTGCTCGGCCTGGACCACCTCCTGCGCCGCAGGTCGCGCCGGCTGGACCCGGGCCGGCAGCAGATCGTCAGCCTGGGCCGCGGGCTGGTGCGTTCCCAGGTGGCGGCCGTGTTGCTGGACGAGCCGCTGACGGTGGTGGATCCGGCGCTGAAGTGGACGCTGCGCAGCAAGCTCAAGGAGATCCACCGCGACACCGGGCACACGCTGATCTACGTCACGCACGACCAGACCGAGGCGCTGACGTTCGCCGACGAGGTGGTGGTGCTCAACGAGGGTGCGATCGTGCAGGCGGGCGAGCCGGCGGAGCTGTTCCTGTCGCCGGCGCACGAGTTCGTCGGGCATTTCATCGGCTCACCGGGCATGAACATGGTGCCCGCCGAGATCGTCGGTGACGTCGTCCGCGTCGGGCAGGCCGCCGTGGGGTCGGTGGCGGACGGCCTCCCGCCGGGTCCGGTGCGCATCGGGGTGCGGCCCGAGTTCGTCCGCATCAGCCGGGCTTCTCCCGGGGTGGCCGCCCAGGTGACCGGGATCGACCGCATGGGCGCGTACGACCTGGTGCACACCCGGGTGGGCGAGCACCCCGTCATCGCCAGGACCGAGGCGGGCTCCGGCTATCAACCGGACGCGCAGGCGTTCCTGCACTTCCCGTCGGATCGGACGTTCCTGTTCCGCGACCAGGTCAGGTGCGGCTTCCTCGCGCCGCTCGACGGAAGGAGCGCCACGTGACCGCGGGCAGCCAGGTGAGCGGCGAGGTCGTCACGACCGCGCCCGCCGAGCCCCAGGAGACGCGCACGGACCTGAAGCGCAAGGACAACCGGGCCTGGTGGCTGGTGCTGCCGGTGGTCGTGTCGGTGGCGTTCACGGCGATCATCCCGCTGATGACCGTGGTCAACTTCTCGGTCCAGGACGTCTTCAGCCCCAGCGACCGGGTGTTCGTCGGCCTGGACTGGTTCTACGAGGCCGTGCGGCGGCCGGAGAACCGGGAGGCGTTCGTCAGGACGCTGCTGTTCTCGGCACAGGTGCTGCTGGTGGAGATCCCGCTCGGGGTGGCGATCGCGGTGGCGATGCCGCGCCGCGGGTTCTGGGCGTCGGCGGCGCTGGTGCTGGTCGCGTTGCCGCTGCTCATCCCGTGGAACGTGGTGGGCACGATCTGGCAGATCTTCGCCCGCGCCGACATCGGGCTCGGCGGCTGGACGATCAACAACGTGCTCGGGATCGGCTTCAACTACACCCTCGACTCCACCGACGCCTGGATCACGATTCTCGTCATGGACGTGTGGCACTGGACGCCGCTGGTGGCGCTGCTGGCGTACGCCGGGCTGCGGTCGATTCCCGAGCCGTACTTCCAGGCCGCGCAGATCGACGGGGCGTCGGGGTGGGCGACGTTCCGGCACATTCAGCTGCCCAGGCTGCGCGGGGTGCTGACGATCGCGATCCTGCTCAGGTTCATGGACAGCTTCATGATCTACACCGAGCCGTTCGTGGTGACGGGCGGCGGGCCGGGCAACGCGACCTCGTTCCTGAGCATCCTGCTGTCGAAGATGGCGGTCGGCCAGTTCGACGTGGGGCCCGCGGGCGCGTTCTCGCTGATCTACTTCTTGATCGTGCAGGTCCTCTGCTACGTCTTCTTCACCGTGCTGACCAGGTCGGGGAGGTGAGGCGGATGGCCAGGACCACCGGACGCCGGCTCCCGTGGGCACGCACGGTCTTCTGGCTGTACGTGGCCACGCTCATGCTGCCGCTGCTCTGGATGTTCGGCATGTCGATCCGGCCGAACGAGGACATCCTCGGCAGCTTCTCGCTCATCCCGCAGCGGGTGACCTTCGACAACTACGTCACGTTCTTCACAGACGTGTCGTGGTATTCGAGCTATCTGAACTCCATCATCTACACGTCGCTGAACGCCGTGATGTCGCTCATCGTGGCGCTGCCCGCGGCGTACGCGTTCTCACGTTTCCGTTTCGCCGGCGACAAGCACCTGTTCTTCTGGCTGCTGACGAACCGCATGGCGCCGCCCGCCGTCTTCCTACTGCCATTTTTCCAGATTTATCAGAGCGTCGGGCTTTTCGACACCCATCTCGGGGTGGCCATCGCGCACATGCTCTTCAACGTCCCGCTCGCCGTGTGGATCCTCGAGGGATTCATGTCGGGAATCCCCCGGGAAATCGACGAGACCGCGGCGATCGACGGTTATTCGCTCCCTCGTTTCTTCATTCGCATATTCCTGCCGATGATCCGCTCCGCGATCGGCGTGACGTTGTTCTTCTGCTTCATGTTCAGCTGGGTCGAGCTGCTGATCGCCAGAACCATCACGTCGGTCGACGCGAAACCCATCGCCGCGACGATGACGCGGACGGTGAGCGCGGCGGGCGTGGACTGGGCGCTGCTGGCCACGGCGGGGGTGCTCACGATCGTCCCCGGCGCGATCGTCATCTGGTTCGTGCGTAATTACATTGCTAGGGGCTTCGCCCTGGGGAGGGTCTAGCGCATGCTCGAGTGGATGGTGTGGACCCTCCCCACGGCCCTGGTCTTCATCGGGCTTGCTCTCTTGCTCGTCGTCATGGCGATCTGGGGCCGCATCTCCCCGCCCGTGGCCAGGCGAGGTTTCCTGCGTATCGAGACCGACCGGGGCGACCGGCTGTACATCGGCTTGATCAGCGCCGCGGTCGTGCTGGCCGCCTGGATGGCCGTCACCGACCTGTCCATGTGGATCGCGCTGGGCTGCGCGCTGCTCGTGGTGGTCGTGATCGGGATATGGGGTTGACAGAAGGGAAGCCATGCAATGAGGCATCGGGCAGGCAGGTCCGCGGCCGTTGGTCTGGCCACGCTGATTCTGGTGATCGCCGGCTGCGCGCAGAGCACACAGCGGCCGTCCAGCGACTTCAAGGAGGCCGACGGGAAGGCGGCGGCGCAACGCTGGGTGTCGGAGGAGTTCACGCCCAGCACGCTGGCCAAGGACCAGCAGCTCGCGGAGATGGACTGGTTCATGAAGGCCGCGGCGCCGTACCGGGGCATGCAGATCAACGTGGTGTCCGAGACGATCACCACGCACGAGTACGAGTCCCAGCAGCTCGCCAAGGCGTTCACCGAGATCACCGGGATCAAGATCAAGCATGACCTGATCCAGGAAGGCGACGTCGTCGAGAAACTCCAGACCCAGATCCAGGGCGACCAGAACATCTACGACGCCTACGTCAACGACTCCGACCTCATCGGCACCCACTCGCGCGGCGACTACGTGATCCCGCTGTCGGACTACATGGCCGGCGAGGGCAAGAACGTCACCTCACCCACGCTCGACCTGAACGACTTCATCGGCATCAGCTTCACCACCGGCCCGGACAAGAAGATCTATCAGCTGCCCGACCAGCAGTTCGCGAACCTCTACTGGTTCCGCTACGACTGGTTCACCGACCCGGAGATCAAGAAGCAGTTCAGGGACGCCTATGGGTACGACCTGGGCGTCCCGGTCAACTGGGCGGCTTATGAGGACATCGCCGACTTCTTCACCAACAAGGTCAACGGCAACGGGACCGTCGACGGCAAGAAGGTCTACGGCCACATGGACTACGGCAGGAAGGACCCGTCGCTGGGCTGGCGCTTCACCGACGCCTGGCTGTCCATGGCCGGCAACGGCGACCCCGGCATCCCCAACGGCCTGCCGGTGGACGACTGGGGCATCAGGGTGGAAAACTGCCGCCCGGTCGGCTCGTCGGTCACCCGCGGCGGCGACACGAACGGCCCCGCGTCGGTCTACGCGCTCACCAAATACGTGGACTGGCTGAAGAAGTACGCCCCCAAGGAAGCCGCCGGGATGAACTTCAGCGAGGCCGGTCCGGTGCCCGCGCAGGGCAACATCGCCCAGCAGATCTTCTGGTACACGTCGTTCACGGCCGACATGACCAAGGAAGGGCTGCCGGTCGTCAACAGCGACGGCACGCCCAAGTGGCGCATCGCGCCGAGCCCGCACGGCGCGTACTGGAAGGACGGCCACAAGCTCGGCTACCAGGACGCCGGCTCGTGGACGCTGCTGAAGAACACGCCGCAGGACCGCAGGGCGGCGGCGTGGCTGTATGCGCAGTTCGTCACGTCGAAGACCGTGTCGTTGAAGAAGTCGATCGTCGGCCTGACGTTCATCAGGGACTCCGATGTCAAGAGCGAGTACTTCGCCCAGAACGCCAAGAAGTACGGCGGCCTGATCGAGTTCTACAACTCCCCGGCCCGCAAGCAGTGGACGCCGACCGGGACGAACGTTCCGGACTACCCCAAGCTCGCCCAGCTCTGGTGGCAGAACGTGGCCACCGCCGTGACCGGCGAGACCACGCCGCAGCAGTCGATGGACAACCTGGCCAAGCAGCAGGACGACATCCTGTCGCGGCTGGAACGGCGCGGCTACGGCGGGAACTGCGCTCCCAAGCTCAACCCCGAACAGCCGGCCCAGCACTGGTACGACCAGCCGGGCGCGCCCGCTCCGAAGCTGGCCGACGAGCGCGGCAAACCGGCCACGCTGGACTACGACAAGCTCATCGCGCAGTGGAAGGCGGGTGACTGACTGCTGCGATGGATCAGGGTGCCGCCGCCCGGGGCAGGCCGGGCGGCGGCAGGTCATCGGAGATGGCGGGCCAGCCAGTCGAAGGCCTGCTCCTGCCTGGGCACGTCGAAGCTGTGCGGCACGTCGGCGAACACCGCCTCGTAACCGCCGGCGTCCCCGTACCGCTCGCTGATCATGGCGTGGGCGCGGCGCATGCCCGGCTCTGGGAACAGCCGGTCGCGCATGGCGTACTGGACCATGAGCGGCTGGGGCGCGCGGGCGGCCACCAGGTCGGGCCAGTCGCCGAGGCGCGGCAGGCCCGGCGGGTAGAACATCCAGGTGTGCTTGGCCACGTGCCCGTCCAGCATGTCCCGGTAGGACGAGACCATCGCCGCAACCACGACGGCGCTCATCTGGGGGTCGAAGGCGCCCAGGAGCGCTGCCCGCAGCCCGCCGCCGGACAGCCCGGCGCATCCGACGGGGCCGACGTCGGGGCGTGAGCGAAGGTAGGCCGCCGCCGCGAGGTCCTCGCCCGCCACCACGCCCGCGAAGGAGGTGCCGAGCACGGCACAGTGCTTGGCCACGATGTGCTCATGCGGCCCGGCGAGCCGGTCGTAACGGTCGGCCTCGCTGAGCGGCGCCTCGGCCGTGGCGGGGGCCGGCGCGGGGGCCGCTTCCGGGTCGAGAGGGAAGCGGCGGCTGCCCCAGGCGAACACGTCGTGCGCGAGCACGACGAACCCGCGCCTGGCCAGCTCGTTGGCGAAGGCGCGACCGCCGTAGATGGCCGCCCTGGCCTTGACCACCTCAGGCGACGGTTCTTCGGGACCGTCGGCGATCTTCTCCTTGCCGACCCATTTCATGCCGCCGTGGCAGTGCAGCGCCACCACCCCGGGCAGCGGCCCCACCGCATCCCGGGGACGCAGCAGGAACGCCCGCGTCCGCGGCCCGAACCCGACGGACCAAGAGAGCTCCTCGCCGGCAAGATCGCCATCGACCCAGGTCCGTTCGACCCGTACGTCATCAGCGCGCAGGTCGAGCACCCCGAGGGCGTCGCGTGCCGCCGCCCGCAGCTCGGGCCCCGGAAGATCCGGATAAGTCCCGAGCTGCGCCTCAGCGATCCCGGCCAGCTCACCGAACACGAGCCCGGTCCCGTCAGCAGGCGCGGACCCGGCCGGTGCGGCGGACGCGGACCCGGCCGGTGCGGCAGGCGCGGGCCCGGCCGGCTCAGCCGACACGGGTCCCGTCGTCCACCAAGCGGACGGGCGTGCCGGTCTGCGCAGCCATGGTGGCCGCGACGCCCGTCAGGACGCTGCGGATGCCGTCGCGATAGCCGGCCTGCCGGGCCAGCGGGTCGTTGTCGGGGCCGCGGAAGACGTCGTTGAGCAGCAGGCGGTCGCCGCCGCCGTGCCCGCCGGCCCCGGTCTCGATGGGCACCTCTTCCGGCTTGCTCCAGTGCCGGTGCAGCGTGAGCCGCTCCTGTGTTTGATGGTCGCGCTCACTCGGCCCTCGCTGGTCACGCGAGCTACCGCTCTCGGGCCTGACCGTTCGCCGCTCCGACGACCCTGCCGCGTGCTCCTTGCCGGCCGCGCTCGGGTCGATGGCGGCGTGCGGCGGCGTCCACTCCCGCTCGACCACGTCCAGTTCCAGCCGCCCGGCCGTGCCGTTGAAGGCCACCCGGTAACCCTCCCAGGGGGCGTGCGCGTGCAGGGAGTAGGTCATGATCGCCCGGTTGGCATAGCGGACCAGCACGGACATGTTGTCGTCGATGTCCACGCCTTCGCCGAAGACGTCCTGGTCCCGGATGTAGCCGTCCTCGTGCTCGGCGTCCAGGTAGAGCCGCTTGAGCCGGGGGTCGGCGGAGATGTCCAGGATGAACGGGTCCGTGCCCAGCCCGGGAGCGCCCTGCCCTCGCGCGGGGCGCTCCTCCAGGCCGCGCTTCTTGGCGTTCTCGGCGCCGTAGAAGCGCAGGTCGGTCTGGGCGAAGACGAGCTCGGGGGCCGCCCCGAGCCACCAGTTGACCAGGTCGAAGTGGTGGGTGGACTTGTGCACGAGCAGCCCGCCCGAGCTGGCCCGGTCGCGGTGCCAGCGGCGGAAGTAGTCGGCGCCGTGGATGGTGTCGAGCGTCCACTCGAAGTGCACGGACGTCACCTCGCCGATCGCGCCCTCCATCAGCAGCCGGCGCACGGCCGAGTTACGCGGCGAGTACCGGTAGTTGAAGGTGACGATCAGCTTGCCGGTGCTGCGCTCGGCCGCCTCGGCGATGGCCGCGCAGCCCTCGGCGTCCACGGTGAGCGGTTTCTCCACAATGACGTCGCGACCGGCGTCGAGTGCCGCGCACACGTAGCGAGCGTGCGTGGCGTCGACGGTCGTGACAATGACCGCGTCGGCGAGCTCGAGCACCTTGTCGAACTCCGCGGGCGCGAAGCACGGCACCTCTTGGCCGATCCGCTCGACGTAATAGTCCATGCGGGTCCGGTTGGTGTCGCACAGGGCGACGATGGTGCCGGCGTCACGCCACTCCCCGAGCAGCGCGTCGACGTACATCTGCGCGCGGTGCCCGAGCCCGACGAACGCGTACTTCATGACTCTCCTTTAGCCTGCGATCGAGGCGTTGGCCTCGGTGATGAACTTCTGCGCGGCGTCGTCAGGGGTCATGCGACCGAACATGACCTCCTCGGAGTACCGCGTGAGGATGTCCTCCATGGCGCTGGCGCCCTTCGGCGGAGCGGCGGGCGGGTCGGCCAGCTCGCTCTTGACCTTGTCGAGGAACTCCAGCGTCTTCTTGTCCGCGTCCGGCAGCTTGTCCTTGACCGCCGCCAGCACCTTGGAGCTGGCAGGCAGGCCGCGGTCACTGAGGATGATCGCGCCCGCCTCCGCGTCGTTGATCATGAAGTCGATGAACTTCGCGGCCTCGGCCGCGTGCTCCGACTTGGAGGAGGCGGTGTAGAACATCGCCGGCTGCAGGAACATGCCGCTGGTCGTGGCGCCCTGCACCTTCGGCATGCGCAGCAGGTCGAGCTGCTGGCCGGAGGCCTTGGTGACCGCGCCGAGCTGGTTGCTCCACCACATGCCCATCGCGCCGGTGTTGGTGGCCAGCAGCGACTGGTCGATGCTGGTCGCGCCGATCTCGGAGCTCTTGGCCGCCTCGGGGGCGCCCTTGTCCTTGATCAGGTTCTGCATGATGGCCCACCAGTCCTTGATCGTCTGGGGGGTCAGGCCGAGCTTGTTGCCGTTGTAGAAGGGCTCGCCCTTCTGCGCGGCGTAGATCTGGAGGTACGCCGGGTTCCAGCTCAGCTGGGTTCCGGTGACCTTGCCGCCGGAGCCGGAGGAGACCTTGGAGGCCAGGGCGACATAGTCGTCCCAGGTCCACTTGGTGTCGTCGGGCAGCTCCGCCTTGCTGCTCTGGATCAGGCCGGGGTTGACGACCAGGGAGAAGGCGTTGACGCCGGTGGGGATGGCGTACTGCTTGCCGTCGATGGCGCCGGTGCCCAGCACCTTGGCGTCGATGTCGGCGGTGTTGACCTTGCTGGCCAGGTCGGCCAGGGTGCCGCGGTCGGCGTACTCGCGCAGGCCGCGGATCTCCAGGGTGATGACGTCGGGCGCGTCGTTGCCGGCGACCTTCGTGGACAGCGTCTCGTAGTAGCTGGCGAAGTCGGAGAACTCACCCTGGACGTCGATCGTCGGGTTCTTGGCCTCGAACTTCTTGATGGCCTCTTCGGTCATCTTCTGTCGTGCGTCGCTGCCCCAGTAGGAGAAGCGCAGCACAGTCTTACCACCGGCGCTTTCGCCGCCGCTGCCGCTGCCGCTGCCACAGGCCGCGGTGACCGCCAGCACAGCGGTGGCCAGCAGCGCCGCCGACCACATCTTCTTGCCAGAGCTCACGGCTCTACCTCCTAGGGGGATTTTCGTGTCGGGGGGTGTTCGATTGGAGGTGTGCTACTTCAAGCCCGTGGTGGCGACACCACGGATCAGGTACTTCTGACCGGCCAGGAAGAAGCCGAAGATCGGCCCCAGTGCGATGATCGACATGGCGAACATGGGTCCCCACGACGAGTCGCTGCTGGCGTCGAGGAAGGTGCGCAGGGCCACCGGAACGGTGAAGTTGTCCGGGTTGTTGAGGTAAAGCAGCTGGCTGAGGAAGTCGTTCCACGTCCAGATGAAGGTGAAGATGGCGGTCGTCGCCAGGGCCGGCATGCAGAGCGGCATGACCACCCGGATGAAGATGCGCCAGTAGCCCGCTCCATCGATCTCGGCGGCCTCGTCCAATTCCCTGGGCAGTGTACGGATGAACTGGACCATCAGGAAGACGAAGAACGCGTCCGTCGCCAGCACCTTGGGCATGACCAGCGGCCAGATCGTGTTGATCAGGTCGAGCTCGGAGAACATGATGTACTGCGGCACGATCACGACGTGGTGCGGCAACATGATCGTGCCCAGCATGATCGCGAACCAGAACTTCTTCAGCGGGAAGTTCAGCCGGGCGAAGGCGTAGGCGGCCAGCGAGCAGGCCACCAGGTTCGCCACCACCGACAGGGCCGTGACCACCGCGGAGTTCCACAGGTAGTAGCCGAAGGGGTGCTTCAGCGCGTTCCAGCCCTGCGAGTAGTTCTCGAAGGTGATCTGGCTCGGCCACAGTCCGGGCTCCCGGAAGATCAGCTCTTCCGGCTTGAGCGAGCTGGAGATCATCCAGAGCAGCGGATAGAGCATGACCAGGCCGAAGCCGATCAGCAGCACGTGCTTGACCAGACGTCCGCCCTTGATCGGGCGGAACAGGACCGGGATCGGCCTACTTGGTGTCGCCATAGAAGACCCAATACTTGGAAGCGAGGAAGTTCACCGCGGTGAGCCCGGCGATGATGAGCAGCAGAACCCAGGCCATCGCTGCCGCGTAGCCCATGTCGTAGCTCTTGAACCCCTTGAGGTAGAGGTAGAGCGTGTAGAAGAGCGTCGAGTCGGCCGGACCGCCCTTGCCGTTGCTCACGATGAACGCCTGCGTGAACGACTGGAAGGACTTGATGATCTCCAGCACGAGGTTGAAGAAGATGATCGGCGTCAGCAGCGGCATCGTGATCGACTTGAACTGGCGCAACACGCCGGCTCCGTCCACCGCGGCCGCCTCGTAGTAGCTGCTGGGGATCTGCCGCAACCCGGCCAGGAAGATGATCATCGGGGCACCGAACGTCCACACGTGCAGGAGGATCAGCGTCCCGAGCGCGGTGTCGGGGTCGCCGACCCAGCCGGGCCCCTGGATTCCGAAGATCGCGAGTATCGCGTTGACCAGGCCGTCCTGACCGAAGACCTTCCGCCACAGGATCGCGATGGCGACGCTGCCGCCCAGCAGGGAGGGCAGGTAGAAGATCGAGCGGTAGATCGACAGGCCGCGCAGCCCCCGGTCGAGCACCAGGGCCAGCGCGAGCGCGAACGCCAGTTGCAGCGGGACCGAGACGACCACGTAGATCGTGGTCACCTGCAGCGAGGACAGGAACCTCGGGTCCTCGGTGAACATCGTGATGTAGTTATCGAATCCGACCCACTTCGCCTCCTCCAGGAGGCTGTAGTCGGTGAAGGAGAGGTACAGCGAGGCGAAGATCGGGCCGATCGTGATGACGAGCAGGCCGACGAACCAGGGCGCCAGGAACAGATAGGCGGCCCGCGCCTCACGGCGGGAACGTTTTGTGGCGCGGTGACCGCCCCGTGCGGGTTGGGTCTCCGCTCCCCGGGGCTTCACCGCCACCGAAACGTCAGTCATCACACGGACCTTCCGGCGAAATGTGGATGGATAGCGCTTTCCTATAGCCGCCGGGAAAGTTACGTCAACCCTTTGCAGACGTTACATACCCGTTACCGATATATCGCCACAGCGTTTTCCCAGGTGACAGACTCGGCGGCCGAAGAAGTCAGACGAATTTGCATCGCGGATAGTACAACCGGTTGCAGCGGCCGGGCTATCGTGGCGCTGCGGTGGAGTCGCGGATGACGAGCCGGGTCTCCAGCGACGTGGTGGCGCTCACCTCCTGGATGAGCAGATCCACCGCCAGCCGCCCGGCCGCCGCGGTAGGCATGGCGACCGTGGTGAGCTTGGGGCGGTTGAGCCGCCCTGGCACGATGTCGTCGATGCCCACGACGCTGACGTCCTCAGGAACGCTCAGTCCGAGCTCGCAGAGCCCTTCGATGAGACCGATCGCCACCAGGTCGTTGTAGGCCAGCACGCCGGTCACCTCCGCGTCCCGCACCCGCTTGGCGATGTCGAATCCGCCCCGCTCGGTCGGCGGGTTGGGGCCGATCACGACGAGCTCGATGCCGGCCACCTGCTCGGCGGCCGCCCGGATCTCCGCGCTCGTCCACGAGCCGGTCGGCCCCGACACCAGCGCCACACGGCGGTGCCCGAGCCCGGTCAGGTGCTCCACCGCCAGCCTGGCCCCGTGGCCGACGTCCATCAGCACCGTCGCGGCGCCACGCAGCCGCCGGTTGATCACCACGAACGGCACCCGCTCGGCCAGCCGCTCGAGCACCTTGTTGGACGAGCGCGGGCTGCACAGCACCAGCCCGTCCACCTGTTTGGAGAAGGCCTGCACCAGCTCCTCCTCGGCGGCCGGCTCCTCGTCGGTGTCGGCCACGAACAGGTGGTAGTCGCGCTGCCGGGCGGCGGCGTGCGCGGCTTTGATCAAGGGAGGGAAGAACGGGTTGGCGATGTCGGCCACGATCAATCCGAGGTTGTGCGTGCGGCCGGTCGTGAGCGCCCGCGCCGCCCGGTTCGGGCGGTATCCGAGCTCCTCGGCCACCGTCAGCACCCTGCTGCGGGTGGCGGCGTTCACCATGTGCGGCGCGGAGAACGTCCTCGACACGGTGGACACGTGCACGCCGGACGCTCGGGCCACATCACGAATCGTCACTGTCACAGTCGCCCACCCTAACGCAACCGCTTGCAGAACCATGAGTACCCTGAAAGCGCTTGCCGGTCTACGGCATACCGAGCCTCACTCGGAATCCCCAGGTAGCGCTAGGGGAATGAAATCACCTCTTGACGCCCCGGGTCCGGGGACACAAAGGTTTAGTGCAACTGTTTGCAGTCTTGAAGGAGCCCCTCACGGTGAGCAGAGTCCTCATCACCGGAAGTGCAGGACGCCTCGGCCGCAGCGTGGTCAGCACGCTCGCGGCGGCCGGGCACGAGGTCATCGGCGTGGACAGCGCGCCGGGCACGCCGGCGGAGGCCGCGGCCACCCTGCCTGCCGACCTCACGAACACGGGAGAGGCGTTCGAGGTGATCGCCAGATTCCGGCCGGAGTCGGTGATCCATTTGGCCGCCATCGCCACCCCGTTCAGCCGGCCGGAGTCGGTGATCTACCGGGTCAACACGCAGCTGGCGTTCAACGTCTGCGAGGCGTCGGTGGCCCTGGGCGTGCGGAACGTGGTGGTGGCCAGCAGCCCGACCGTGATCGGCTACGGCGCTCCGCGCGGGTGGGCGCCGGCGTACCTGCCGATCGACGAGGACCACCTGGTGCGGCCGTGGAACGCCTACAACCTGTCCAAGGTGGCGGCCGAGCAGACCATGAAGGCGTTCGCCGAGGCGGGGACGACGAAGCTGGCCGCGATCAGGCCGTGTTTCGTCATCCCTCCGGAGGAGTGGGCCGGCGCGCCCACGCAGTCGGGGCACACCGTCACCGAGCGGCTGGACCGGCCGGAACTGGGCGGGGTGTCGCTGTTCAACTACGTCGACTCCCGTGACGCCTCCGAAATGGTGGGCGTGCTCATCGAGGCGCTGCCCGAGCTGCCGAACGGTGAGGTGTTCTTCGTCGGCGCCGCGGACGCGCTGGCCAGGAAGCCGCTGGCCGAGCTGCTCCCCCAGGTCATCCCGGGCACGGAGCCGTTCGCGGCGGGCCTCACCGGGACCTCCCCGGCCTTTTCGACGTCCAAGGCGGAGCGGTTGCTGGGCTGGCAGGCGAAGCGTAGTTGGCGTACCGAACTCAAGGAATCTCTATGAATCTCAGCGGTGTGCTGTTCTTTCCCGTGACCCCGTTCGCCGCCGACGGCACGCTCGCCGAGCAGGTGCTGGCCGAGCACATCCGGCAGGGCATGGCGCACGGTCCCGGCGGGGTGTTCGTGGCGTGCGGCACCGGCGAGTTCTCCGCGTTGTCGGAGGGTGAGCACGAGCGGGCGGTGCGGGTGGCGGCCGAGGTCGTGGACGGGCGCGTGCCGCTGTTCGCCGGGGCGGGCGGATCGCTCGGCGCGGCGCTGAACCAGGCGCGGGCGGCGCGGGAGGCGGGGGCCGACGGGTTGCTGCTCATGCCGCCTTACCTGGCGCAGGGGCCTGGGCACGGGTTCAAGGCGTATGTGGAGGCGGTGGCCGCGGAGCTGCCGGTGATCGTCTACCAGCGCGGAACCGTGGTGCTGGAGCCGGACGCCGCGGTGGAGCTGGCCGGGATCCCCGGGGTGATCGGGCTCAAGGACGGCCTCGGCGACATCGACCGGATGCAGCGGACCGTGCTGGCGATCCGGGAGACCTACCCGAACTTCCTGTTCTTCAACGGGCTGCCGACGGCCGAGCTGACCATGCCCGCGTATCGGGGCATCGGCGTGGAGCTTTACTCCAGCGCGGTGTTCGCGTTCGCGCCGGAGATCGCGCTGGCTTATCTGAACGGTGACGAGCGGCTGCTGACGGAGTTCTACGCCCCGCTCGTGCGATTGCGCGGCAAGGTTCCGGGCTATCCGGTCGCCCTGGTCAAGGCCGGGGTACGGCTGCGCGGCCTGGACGTGGGCCCGGTCCGCCCGCCGCTGGTGGACGTGACGGCCGAGCACCTGGAGGAGCTGGCGACGCTGATCAAGACGGGGCTGGAGCTGGCGACGTCATGACCATCGCGGACCTGCGTACCGAGCTGCGCACCGCCCCGCTGCCCCGGCCGTGGGGCGCGGACGTGCCCGCCAACCACGTGATCGTCACGCACGTCACGCTGAAGGACGGGCGCACCGGGACGGGGTTCTCATGGACGCCGCAGATCGGCGCGCACGCCGTACGGGCACTGCTCGACCACGACCTGCGGGAGGCGCTGATCGGGCTGCCCGCGCACCCCGAAGTCGTGTGGGACCGGCTCTGGCGGCACCTGCGTGAAGCCGGACCCGGCGGGATCACCACGATCGCGCTGGCCGGCATCGACCTGGCGTTGTGGGATCTGCGCTGCGGCGAGGCCGGCCTGGCCGACGTGCTGGGCCGGCGGCGCGACGAGGTCCCGGTCTACGGCAGCGGCGTCAACCTGCACTACTCGCTGGAGGAGCTCCTCGAGCAGGTCAGGCGGTGGATGGCGGCCGGATACAAGGGTGTCAAGATCAAGGTGGGGCGTCCCGACCTGGCCGAGGACGTGGCGCGGGTGGCCGCGGTACGCGAGGTGCTCGGGCCCGACCGGCTGCTGATGATCGACGCCAACCAGCGGTGGGACCTGCACCGGGCCCGGCGGGCTCTGGCCGCGCTGCGCGAGTTCGACCTGCACTGGATCGAGGAGCCGCTGCCCGCCGACGACGTGGCCGCCCACGTGGAGCTGCGCCGCTCCATCGACGTGCCGGTCGCGGTGGGCGAGAACGTCTACACGACGTACGGCTTCCGCGACCTGCTGGCGGCCGGCGCGTGCGACGTCGTGCAGCCGAACGTGGTGCGGGTCGGCGGCATCACGCCGTTCCTGCGCATCGTGGAGCTGGCCAGGACGTACGACGTGCCCGTCTACCCGCACCTGCTGCCGGACGTGTCCGGGCAACTGGCCCTGGCGCTGCCGCTGCCGATCATGGCGGAGGATGTGGAGGACGCGTCGTTCGCCGCGCTCGGGCTGCTGGCGGAGCCGTATCCGGTTAGCGTGGCGGACGGTGTGCTGCGGGTGGGCGAGCACGAAGGGCTGGGACTGAGGTGGGCACGACGATGAAGGTCGTTCTGGCGGGGGCGAACGGGCACGGGCAGCACCATCTGCGCAACCTGCGCGGGCTCGCCGACAGAGGGCTGGTCGAGCTGGCCGGGATCTGCGACGTGCGGCCTGTGGAGGTCGACTTCGCCTCGCCCCTGCAGTCGTCCGATCTCGGCGCGCTGATCGAGAAGACCGGCGCGGAGATCACGATCATCTGCACGCCCATCCACACGCACGCCGACCTCGCGGTGACCGCCCTGCACGCGGGCTCACACGTGCTGCTGGAGAAGCCGCCCGCGCCCAGCCCCGCCGAACATGGGCGCATCGCGGCGGCCGTGGCCGCGACCGGGCTGGCCTGCCAGGTCGGGTTCCAGTCGCTCGGGTCGGCGGCCGTGCCCGCGGTGCGTGAGCTGATCGCGAGCGGCGCGCTCGGCCGGGTGCGCGGCATCGGCGGGGCCGGCGCGTGGGAACGCCCGTCGACGTACTTCACCCGCTCGGCCTGGTCGGGGAAGCGCCGCCTCAACGGCGTGGACGTGGTGGACGGCGCGCTGACCAACCCGTTCGCGCATGCCGTGGCAACCGCGCTGGCGCTGGTGGACGGCCCGATCGCGGAGATCGAGACCGAGCTCTACCACGCCAACCCGATCGAGTCGGACGACACGTCGTGCGTGCGGATCCGGATGGACGACGGTCTCGTGGTCACGATCGCGGTGACGTTGTGCGCGTCCGAGCGGCACGAGCCGTACCTGGTCGTGCACGGCGACCAGGGCCGCGCCACGCTCGTCTACACCCAGGACCAGCTCAAGGTCGAGCACGCGGACGGGTCGGTCACGACCACCGTGTACGAGCGCACCAACCTGCTGGAGAACCTCATCGATCATCTCCGTACGGGCGTGGACCTGCTGGTGCCGCTCTCCCGGACCGAGACGTTCACGCAGGTGCTCGACGCGGTGCGGCTGGCGCCCGAGCCGCTGCCGATCCCCGAGCGGCACCAGCTCCTCGCACGGGAGCCCGGCTCGGACGAGATCGCCTACCGGTTCCTGCCCGGCATCGCGGACCTGACGGCCCGCAGCGCGGACGAGCTGGCCCTCTACTCGGAGCTGGACGCGCCGTGGACGAAAGTGCGGCTCCTGGTCGCCGGCACGCCGGTAGCGGACTACGAGCTGGAGCCCGACCTCCCCGCGACGGACTCGCCGCGCCCGTACGTGCACGGGGTGCGGACGCTGGGCGGCGTCGAGGTCACCCAGGTCCGGCCCGAGGACCACGTGCACCACCTCGGTGTCGGCGTGGCGATCTCCGACCTGGGCGGGGCGAACTTCTGGGGCGGCCGCACGTACGTGAAGGACCAGGGTCCGGCCTGGCTCGGCGATCACGGCGGCCAGCGGCACCGGGCGTTCTCGCGGCTCGACGACGACGGCTTCATCGAGGAGCTGGAGTGGATCGGCCCTGACGAGCGGCTCATGGCACGTGAGGAGCGGACGGTGGTCGTGCGACCGCTGGGCGAGGCATGGGCTCTGGACTTCACGTTCACGCTCACCAACCTCACCGGCGCGCCCGTGGAGATCAACAGCTCGGCCACCAAGGGCCGGGTCGGCGCGGGTTACGGCGGCTTCTTCTGGCGTGCGCCAGGGACCTCCACCGCCCGGACGACTCTGCCGGGCGACGAGCAGGCCGTGCACGGCAGCCGGGACCGGTGGATCGCCATGTCCGGCACGGACCCGGAGGGGCGGGACTGGACGCTGGTGTTCGTCCAGGACGACGGCGACGCGTGGTTCGTGCGGGTCGAGGAGTATCCGGGCGTCGGGCAGGCGCTGGCGTGGGACCGGCCGCTGGTCGTCGAGGACACGCTGACCCGGCGGGTGGTCACGATCGTCGCGGACGGGCGGCTCGACCACGCCCAGGTGGCCGAGCTGGCCGCCGAGGTTTAACCCGCGGTTTCCTGGCGGTTCCATGAGCCTGGCTAGGGTGCGTTGCCTGTGAGCACGACCGTAATTGCCGAGCCTGTCACCGCCAGGGATCCGTTCTTCGACAACGCCAAATACCTGGCCATCCTGCTCGTCGTGTGCGGTCACCTCATCGAGAACCAGCGGGACGCGCCCCTCGCGCACGCGCTCTACTTCTACGTGTACGTCTTCCACATGCCGCTGTTCATCGTGCTCACCGGCTACCTGTCGCGGAAGTTCACGTTCGGGGCCGGCAAGGCACGCAAGCTGATCTCCACGCTGGCGGTGCCGTACGTGATCTTCGAGCTGGCGTACTCACTGCCCCGGCTGTTCCTCTACGGGAAGTTCGAGCTGAGCCTGCTGGAGCCGTACTACCTGACCTGGTTCCTGATGTCGTTGTTCCTGTGGCGGCTGTCCACGCCGGTGTGGCAGCAGCTCAGGTGGCCGTTGCTGGTCGCGGTCGTGCTGTCGCTGCTGACCGGGATGAGCAAGCTGCCGGACGAGCTGTCCATGAACCGCACGTTCGGCCTGCTGCCCTTCTACGTGCTGGGGCTGATGCTGAAGCCGGAGCACTTCCAGTGGCTGCGCAGGCCGTACATGAGGCTGGCCGGGGCCTGCGTGCTCGGCCTGGGGCTGGCGACGGCGCTGCTCGTGCACGCCGCCGTGCCGACGGAGTGGATCAGGTGGCGGCTGTCGAACACGGAGATCGGCGTGGACGACCTCACCGGCACGGCGATCAGGCTGGGGCTGCTGGTGGCGGGGGCGCTGCTGGTGGCGGCGTTCCTGGCGGTGACGCCGGCGCGGCACACGTGGTTCAGCGGGCTGGGCGCGGCCACCATGTACGCCTACCTGCTCCACGGCTTCGTCGTCAAAGCCACCGAGCGGTTCGAGCTGGGCCTGCTGCCGTCGATCGGGCTCGGCCTGGTCGCGGCCACGCTGCTGTGCACGCCGCCGGTGCGCAAGCTCTTCCACTGGGCGGTCGAGCCCCGCATGTCCTGGGCCTTCACCCCGCTGCGCAAACCCAACTGAGAGAGTACTTTCGGGGAGGTGGCCATCGATTTCACCCTCGCCCCCGAGCACGAGGAGATCCGCAAGCGGGTCCGCACCTTCATCCAGGGCACCGTCATCCCCGCGATGGAGGAGGTGAAGGAGCACGACCGCGACGCGTACCTGCGGACTCTCGTCCGGCTGCGCTCACAGGCGAAGGCCGAGGGCCTGTGGCTGCCGCACATGCCTAAAGAGTGGGGCGGCATGGGGCTGGGCCACGTGGAGCTGGCCATGGTGCAGTCGGAGGCGGCCAAGACCCGCGTCGGCCCGTGGGTGCTCAACTGCATGGCCCCCGACGAGGGCAACATGCACACGCTGCTGCACTGGGCGACGGACGAGCAGAAGGAGAAATACCTGCGCCCGCTGCTCGACGGCACGCAGATGTCCTGCTTCGCGATGACCGAGCCCGAGGTGGCGGGCTCCGACCCCACGCTGATCCGCACCGAAGCCGTACGCGACGGCGACGAATGGGTGATCAACGGCCACAAATGGTTCATCTCCAATGCCCGGCGCGCCACCTTCGCCATCCTCATCGCCAGGACAGAGCCGGACGTGCCGGAGGGGTCGCGCGGCGCCACCACCGCCTTCCTCGTGGACCTGCCCAGCCCGGGCTGGAACGACGTGCGCGAGGTCGAGACCATGCACGGCTCGACCGGCCACAGCGAGATCCACATCCAGGACCTGCGCGTGCCCGACGACCAGATCCTGGGCGGACGGGGCAACGGCCACCGCCTGGGCCAGTATCGGCTCGGTCCGGCCAGACTCGCGCACTGCATGCGGTGGATCTCGCAGGCGGAGACCGCGCTGGACATGATGGTGGACCGCGCGCTCAACCGCTACAGCCACGGCTCCCTGCTGGCCGAGAAGCAGGGCATCCAGTGGATGATCGCCGACTCCACCATGGAGCTGTACCAGTGCAAGCTGATGGTGCTGCACGCCGCCTCCAAGATCGACAAGGGTGAGGATTTCCGCACCGAGGTGTCGATGGCCAAGCACTTCGTGGCCAACAGCCTCAACCGGATCGTGGACCGGGCGATCCAGGTGCACGGGGCACTGGGATATTCGACGGACACGCCGCTGGCGAGCATGTTCCAGCACGCCCGCTGGGCCCGCTTCGCCGACGGGGCCGATGAGATCCACCAGATGCGCATCGCCGAACGCACGATCGCCGCCTATCGGGCGACCGGCTCGACGAGCGCCGCCACCGGCGGCCTTCCTCTGTAGTCCTCCGCCCCTCCCGCCTCTCCCGCCCCGGAACGACGTGCTCGTCTCCGGGGCTTTTTCATGCCATTGCCGGGCCGGGAGGCGAATGTTACGGTTACACCTGTCAGAAATTTATTACACCCGCCAGAGCAAGATGAACAAGGAGTCTCATGAAGGCGATCCGCTTCTACGCCTACGGCCCGCCCAGCGTGCTCACTCTCCAGGACACCGGCCTGCCGGCGGTCGGCGACGACGACGTGCTGGTCCGCGTCCGATCAGCCGCGGTCAACGCCGGCGACTGGCATTTCATGCGGGGCGCGCCCTACATCTTCCGCGCGGTGGCCGGCCTGACCCGCCCCAAGGCCAACGGCCTGGGCGCCGACTTCGCCGGGCACGTCGAGGCAGTGGGCGCGAACGTCACCGAGTTACAACCGGGCGACGAGCTGTTCGGCTGCGCCGAGGGAGCGCTCGCCGAATACGTCTCCGTCCGCCAGGACGCGGCGGTGCTGAGGAAACCGGCCGGCCTGACGTTCGAGCAGGCGGCGGCCGTGCCGACGGCGGCGGTCACCGCCCTGGTCGGCCTCCGCGACGTGGGACGGGTCCGGCCCGGGCACCGGGTGCTGGTCAACGGCGCCGCGGGCGGAGTGGGCACCTTCGCGGTGCAGATCGCCAAGGCTCTGGGCGCCGAGGTGACCGGGGTGTGCAGCACCGGCAACGTCGAGATGGTCCGCTCCATCGGCGCCGACCACGTCCTCGACTACACCAAAGAAGACTTCACCCGCGGGCCCCGCCGCTACGACCTCATCCTCGACAACGTCGGCAACCATCCCCTGTCGGCGTGCAGACGCGTTCTGACCACCCGCGGGACGTTCATCCCCAACTCCGGCAGCGGCGGTCGCTGGGCCGGCCCCATGAACCGGATCATCGGGGGGAAGCTGATGTTCCTGTTCGGCGGCCAGAGGCTCGTGAACTACGTGGCCCGCCCGAGCAAGGACACGCTCGCCGCCCTGCACGACCTCCTCCACGACAAGAAGATCACCCCGGTCATCGACCGGACCTACCCGCTGAGCGAAACGCCCGAGGCGATCCGCTACCTCGAAGAGGGACACGCCAGGGGCAAAGTCGTCATCTCCGTCTGAACCGCCGGCTCGGGCTCGAGGTAGCGGTGCAATACCGGATGCCACCGGTTGGCGCGGCGGTCGCGGAGGGCGGCGACGGCGATGCAATATTTGCTCACGCTCACCGGCCGAACCCCCATCCCCCGTAACACCCGATCGACGGCCGCCTTGCCGTCCGCGGACTTCGACTCCAGCAGGACCAGGTCCCTGTGGGCGGGCACGACCCGGCCCGCACCGCGGCAGACCAGGCCGGTGTCGCAGGTGAGCCGGGCCATTCCCGCCCGGTCCACCAGGGTCACCCTCTTGTAGTCGGTGGACAGGACCGGCCCCAGCGGGCGGGGCATGGTCAGGCGGAGCTCACGCACCAGGGTGTCGCTCACGAAGTCCAGCGCCTCCGCGGTGAGCGCGTGCGCCGGCGCATCGTCGTAGGGGATGCGGTGTTTGTCGGTGCTGCCGCGTGCCCCGCCGAGCTTGAGCTCCAGCCACCGGCCGCCCCCGTCCAGGTACGTCCGCGTCCGGAGCTTGAACCGGCGGCGCCGGTCCTGCCGATGCTGCCGGAAAGTGACCAGGTCCGGCGTGTCGAAGTACGTCGAGGTGTAGCGGAACTGCCGCCGCCCGTCGATCCGCAACACCGCGAACCGGTCACCCAGCTCGGCGGCGAGCCTGACCATGGTCGCGGCCGGCACGATGTACTTGGAGTCCACCCGGCTCATCAGCTCCGGCACGTCCTCGAGCTCGATCGCCGCCGCCCCCGCGGCGACCCCGGCGAGCACCACGTCCGCGTTCACCGCACCCTCGCCTTCATGTCCGGCACCACGTAGCGCACGTCCACGACGGTCACGTCGCGTACGTAGTCCACCTGAGTGACCATGGCCTGCAGCACCCGGGCCCGCAGCCGGCTCTCCAGGTCGGCCTTCAGCAGCTCCGGGTCCGCGTGCACGACGTCCAGCGTCACGAGCTGCTGGCGGGTGCGGCCGAGCAGCCCGCGGTGGTCGGCGACGTACATCACCGCGAGCAGCACCCCGTTCAGGGTGAGAGCCGTCAGCGGCATCGCCGCCGCGATCCCGTTGACCAGCCCCAGCACGATCGCGACGAAGTAGTAGGCGATCTCCTGCTGGGTGATCTCGCTGGAGCGCAGCCGGATGATCGACAGCAGCCCGAACAGCCCGAATCCGACGGCGATGTCGACCCGCTGGACCAGCAGCAGCGACACCACCGCGAAGATGCCCACGTTCAGCGCGATGTAGGCGAACAGCAGATCGCGCCTGTGGTGGCGCCGATAGTAGATGCCGTAGGCGAGCAAGATGATCGCCACGAGGTCCATCGCCAGTCCGGTGAACACGGTCCCTCCTCTTTCTGTCCTGTTGATGAACAGCCTGGAGGAGGCCGGTGAAGCAGCCGTGAGGTGATGATTAGGCGACTCTCATGCGATATCCGGTGCCGCGTACGGTCTCGATCCGGTCCGCGCCGATTTTGCGACGCAGGTACCGCACGTAGACGTCCACGACGTTCGAGCCGGGGTCGAAGTCGAACCCCCACACGTGGCTCAGCAGTTGCTCCCGGGTCAGCACCTGATCCGGATGCCGGCAGAAGATCTCCGCCAGGGCGAACTCCCGGGTGGACAGGTCCACCGCCCGGTCCCCCACATAAGCACGCCTGGTACGCAAATCCAGCGACAAATCCGACACACGGAGCACGGTCACCTCGGGCGTACGATCGGCCCTCAACCGCAGCCGCACCCGGGCCAGCAGCTCCTCGAAGGCGAAGGGCTTGGCGATGTAGTCGTCCGCGCCGCCCTCCAGCCCCGCCACGGTGTCGGTGACGCTGTCGCGAGCGGTCAGGATGATCACCGGGATGGTCACCTTGGACTCCCGCAACCGCCGCAACACCGTGAAGCCATCGCTCAACGGCAACCCGATGTCCAGGATGAGCAGGTCGAACCCGCCCGCGCACGCCAGGTCGTACGCCCCGAGCCCGTCCCCCACCACGGCGGTCACGAACCCGTTGGCCCGCAGCCCCTTCTCCACGAAGGAGGCGATCCTGGCCTCGTCCTCGGCGATCAGAATGCGGTTCACCGCACCTCCCACAGCGGGATGGACATGACAAAACAGGCCCCGCCGCCCGGAGCCTCGGTCACCTGCACCTGGCCCCCATGGGCCTCGGCGATGGATTTGACGATGGCGAGGCCGAGCCCGGACCCGTCGTGGGCGCCGGTACGGCCCGCCCCGCGGGCGAACCGGCTGAAGATGCGCTCCCGATCCGCGACCGCCACCCCGGGACCGCTGTCGCGTACCCACAAATCGGCCCGGCCATCCCGGACGGCGGACCCGACGGCGATCAGGTCGCCGTCCTTCGTGTGCCGGAAAGCGTTGGCGACCAGCTGCATGAGCGCCTGCGTGAGCCGCTGGCGGTCGGCCGGCACGCGGGCCTCGGCCACCTCGTCCACCCGCCACTTCCGCTCGCCGAGCGCCCGCGCCTTGGCGACCACGCTGACCGTGAGGTCGGCCAGCTCGACGGTGTCCACGGCCAGGAACCCCGGCTGCTCGGCCTTGGCGAGGGTGAGGAGGTCGTCGACGATGCGGTTCATACGCTCCAGCTCGTCGGTGACCAGGGCCAGCGTCTCAGCGCGGTCGGCCGGGTCGTCGCCCATGAGCTCGAGGTGACCGCGGATGACGGTGATCGGCGTACGCAGCTCGTGCCCGGCGTCGTCCAGGAAGTTCCGCTGTACTAAGAAGGCGCGTTCCAGCCGGTCGAGCATGTGGTTGAACGTACCGGCGAGCGCGGCCACGTCGTCGTCCCCCGGCACGTCCAGCCGGCGGGTCAGGTCGGAGGAGTCGCTGATCTGCTCGGCCGTCTGGCTGACCAGCCGGACCGGCGCCAGCACCCGCCCGGCCACGAACCACCCGGCCGCCCCGGCCAGCGCCATCGCGGCCAAGGCGGACAGCCCGAGCACCCGCACCGCCTCCACGATCTCATTACGGTGAATGTCGTAGAAGATCGCTACTACGAAGTGGGCGGGGCGGGGGTCGGCGGTCACCCTGACCGGGATGACCGCATAGTGGACCCTCCCCTCGGCGGTCTCGACATTTCCGCTGATTGTCCTGGTGGCCGTGGCCAGCCGCGCCACCAGGTCGCCGTCAGCGTCGAGGGGCACGGGCGGCGGGATCGCTGTGGCCTTGTGGGGCTGGCCCTCGACGATGCTGAAGAAGGTCTCGTACCGGTCCGGCGAGTTGATCGCGAGGTACCCCTCGAGCAGGACCTCGACGTCCCTGATGGCGCGGCTGTTGTCCGCGTACTTACGCAGCTTGTCGACCTCGTTCTCGAGCTCGTGCTGCACCCGGTTGTCGAGGTTCGTCTGGAGGAAGGTCCAGGTCGCGAAGATCGAGACTGACAGGGCGAGGCCGACGACGGCGAGCATCCAGCCCACAATCCGGGCACGGGCGCTCACTCGCATGCGGTCTCCCCATCAGTCGTCATCGTCATCGTCCCCACCATCATCATCGTCGTCGCTGCCATCATCATCGCCACCGCCTGGCCTGGGGGATGGCGGTTTGACCGGCTCGGCCTTGGTCTTGCGTGGGGTCGGCCGCTTGCTCTCGGTCTTCTCGGGCGCATGGGCCGCATCGCCTGACTGGCTCCGGCCTGGCGACGGGGACTGGCTTCGATCAGGCGAGCCCGAAGGGGATGGCGAGACCACGACGGGCTCACCCAGATCAGAGCCCCGATCGGCCGCATTGACCAGCCCCACCGACAGGATTCCGGCCACCGCCGCACCCAGCCCGAACAGCATCACCATTGCCCGCTGTTTCATGCCTTCGACCTTGACGCCCTTCGAGGAGACCACGCTGAAGCCCAGATGAGAAACCTCTCATCTGATCACGCTTGTATAGAATATGGTTCTACATACCGGGCGGTCGGTTCAGGAGGAGCATCCATGCAGGTGCGGGACAAGGTCGTCGTGGTCACGGGTGCGGCGGGCGGGATCGGCCGGGCGCTGGCCCTGCGGTTCGCCGCGGAAGGCGCGGCGGGGGTGGTGGTCGCCGACCTCGATGAGGCGGGCGCGAGCGCGGTGGCCAAGGAGATCGGCGAACGCGCGGTGCCCGCCCGGGTGGACGTGGCATCGGAGGCGGACGTCGCTGCCCTGGTGGACACCCCGTTCGGCCCCGTCGACCTGTTCTGCTCGAACGCCGGCATCATCGGCGGCCACGGCCTGGACGCCCCCGACCAGGAGTGGAGCGACCTGTACGCGGTCAACGTCCTGGCCCATGTGTACGCTGCCCGCGCCGCCGTCCCCTCCATGATCGCCCGCGGCGGCGGCTACCTCCTGAACACCTGCTCCGCGGCCGGACTGATCGGCTGCCCCGGGGACGCCCCGTACGCGGTCACGAAGGCGGCGGCGATCGCGTTCGCCGAGTGGGTCGCCATGCACTACAGCTCCCAGGGCATCAAGGTCAGCGTGTTGTGCCCGCAAGGGGTGCGGACGAACATGTACGAGCGTGGCCAGGAGGAGGACCACCTGACCGCCCGCGCGGTGGGCGCGTCGGGCACGATCCTCGACCCGGCCGACGTGGCCACCACCGTCGTCGAGGGCCTGGCGGCCGAGCGCTTTCACATTTTCCCGCACCCGGAGGTGGCGGAGTTCGCGCGCCGCAAGGCGGAGGATCCCGACCGATGGCTGGCCGGGATGTCGCGCTTCATCGACTCGCTGACGACGTCATGACGGGCAACACGGTCGCGGCCCGCCGCGCCTGGCGCCGCCTGGAGCCGTTGCACGGCATGATCTACTTCGTTCCCGAGGCCGCCAACCGCTACGCCACTCTCGGCCTCACCGGCATGTCCGGATATTTCGCCTCGCGTGGCGCTGCCTTCGGCCGGGCCTCCGCCGACCTGGTCATCGCCACCTTCTACAACTTCTGCCCCGACCTCGTACGCCGCTCCCTCCCCGCCGCCTGGGACGTGGTGACGCCGGAGCAGATGCTCGAGGCCCGCCTCGAAGCCGCCGACGAAGCCCTGCGCCGGGCGGGCATCCACGAGCTTCCTCACCTGGCCGAGACCCTCGACCTGGCCCGCCGAGCCGCCACGGCGGCCTGCGACCACCCCCAGGGCCGGCCGCTCTTCGCCGCCCACGCCGCGCTCCCCTGGCCGGACGACCCGCTTCAGCAGCTCTGGCACGCTCAGACCCTGCTCCGCGAGTTCCGCGGCGACGGCCATGTGGCCACCCTCCTCGCCGAAGGCCTCACCGGCCTGGAAGCCCTAGTCCTCCATGCCGCCGGCGGCGAGGTCCCCGTCGCTTTCCTCAAGATCAGCCGTGCCTGGCCGGAGGAGGCGTGGACGGCCGCGGAAGCCGGCCTCCACGCCCGCGGGCTGCTGGAAGGGGGCGCACTGAGCGCGGCGGGCCAAGCGCTGCGCCGCCACCTCGAGGACCGTACGGACACCCTGGCCATGGCCGCGTACGGGGCGCTGGGCGAGGACGGCTGCGAGCGCCTGGCCGAACTCGCCCGCCCCTTCGGCCGCCGGGTCGTCGACGCGGGCCTGCTCAGCCTCGGCTGACGACCTGGCCCGGCCGGCCGTCGTCCTGCACGGGCGAGGTGCCGGCCCCGGTCGGCGGCGAGACCCTGACTGGCTGATCGACGTAGACGGTGCCCCCGCGCTGCCGGAACTCCTCCGCCTTCTCCGCGTAGCCCGCCTGGCGGATGTCGTGGCTGATCCGCATGGAGCAGAACTTCGGCCCGCACATCGAGCAGAAGTGCGCGGTCTTGGCCGGCGCGGCAGGCAGGGTCTCGTCGTGGAAGGCGCGGGCGGTATCGGGGTCGAGCGACAGGTCGAACTGGTCCTCCCAGCGGAACTCGAACCGCGCGTCCGACAGCGCGTCGTCCCACTCCTGCGCCCGCGGATGCCCCTTGGCCAGGTCCGCCGCATGGGCGGCGATCTTGTAGGTGATCACGCCGGTCTTGACGTCGTCCTTGTCCGGCAGGCCGAGGTGCTCCTTGGGGGTGACGTAGCAGAGCATGGCGGTGCCGTACCAGCCGATCATGGCGGCGCCGATGCCGGAGGTGATGTGGTCGTAGCCCGGGGCGATGTCGGTGACCAGCGGCCCGAGCGTGTAGAAGGGGGCGTCGTCGCAGAGCTCGCGCTGCAGGTCGACGTTCTCCTTGATCTTGTGCATGGGCACGTGTCCCGGGCCCTCGATCATGACCTGGACGTCGTGCTCACGTGCGATCCTGGTCAGCTCGCCGAGCGTGCGCAGCTCGGCGAACTGGGCCTCGTCATTGGCGTCCGCGATCGAGCCGGGCCGCAGCCCGTCCCCGAGTGAGAACGACACGTCGTAACGAGCGAGGATCTCGCACATGTCGGCGAAGTGCTCGTACAGGAAGCTCTCGCGGTGGTGCGCCAGACACCAGGCGGCCATGATCGAGCCGCCGCGCGAGACGATGCCGGTCTTGCGGCCGGCGGTGAGCGGCACGTACGCCAGCCGCACCCCCGCGTGCACGGTCACATAGTCCACCCCCTGCTCGCACTGCTCGACGAGCGTGTCCCGGTAGACCTCCCACGACAGGTCCTCAGGACGGCCCTTGACCTTCTCCAGCGCCTGGTAGATGGGCACGGTGCCGACCGGGACCGGCGAGTTGCGGATGATCCACTCGCGGGTCTCGTGGATGTCCGGGCCGGTGGACAAGTCCATGATCGTATCCGCGCCCCACCGCGTGGCCCAGGTCATCTTCTCGACCTCCTCCTCGATGGAGGACGTCACGGCCGAGTTGCCGATGTTGGCGTTGATCTTCACGAGGAACTCGCGGCCGATGATCATCGGCTCGGACTCGGAGTGGTTGACGTTGGCCGGGATGATGGCCCGGCCGGCCGCGACCTCCTGGCGGACGAACTCGGCGTCGAGGCCCTCGCGGACGGCCACGAACTCCATCTCCCTGGTGATCAGCCCCTTCCTGGCGCAGCCGACCTGGGTGACGGGCTGGCCGGCGGCGCGGCGGTCGCGCACCCACTGCTCGCGCAGGCGTGGCAGCCCTCGCCTGACGTCGGTCTCGACGGCGGGGTCGGTGTGCGGGCCTGACGTGTCGTACAACGTCACCGTCGATCCGTTCGACAGGCGCACCTGGCGCATCGGCACACGGAGGTCACCGGTGTAAACCTTGGTAAAACGCGCGTCATGCATCGCGCAAACTCCCTTCGCCGGCATTACCCGGAGCAGGTTCTGGCGGTCGGCGGCTGTCAGCCGTCCTCTCAGCCCGGTCCGT
Organism: Nonomuraea turcica; assembly: GCF_030718205.1. Classification (GTDB taxonomy): domain Bacteria; phylum Actinomycetota; class Actinomycetes; order Streptosporangiales; family Streptosporangiaceae; genus Nonomuraea. Next base: position 38,869 of record NZ_JAUZQF010000039.1, on the reverse strand, counting down.
ACCGGGCTCCCGCGTTGGACGGCGATGATCGTACCCACCCCCGATGCCGCGCCAAACCTGGCATGATCCGGGTGATGGACGATCCCACCCCCCGCACGACCGCGACCTACGACCGCATCGCCCCGGTTTTCGCCGAGCGCAGCCGGACCCGCAGCGGCGGCTTCTTGGCCTTCCGTCAGCGGTTCGCCGAGGCGGTGCGGGGGCCGGTGGCCGACCTGGGATGTGGTCCTGGGCATGACGCGGCCTGGTTCCTGGAGCAGGGGCTGCCGGTCGTCGGGGTCGACCGCTCGACCGAGATGGCCAGGCTGGCCGCCGCCCAGAGGGTGCCCGCAGTGCTGGGCGACCTGCGCAGGCCACCGCTCGCCCCCGGCTCACTGGCGGGTCTGTGGTGCTGCGCGGCACTGCTCCACGTGCCCGCCGACGAGACCGAGCCGACGTTGCGCGCCTGGTCGGCGGCGCTGCGGCCGGGCGGCGTGCTCGGAATGAGCACTTCAGCCGGCGACCGGCAGGAATGGGAGCCGATCCCGTACGACACCGAAGTCTCCCGGTGGTTCGTGCACCGCGACCCCGACACGCTGCTGGCGATGCTGGAATCGACCGGGTTCGAGGTCCTGGAACACGGTCTGAGCACCACCCACCGCACCTGGCTCAGCGTGCTGGCGCGCCGGCGCGAGGTTTGACGAGCGCCCTGGGCGGTACGTCCCCATCAGGGGAAACCATGATGAAGATAGCCGCTGTCGCAGGACTCGTGGTGGTGGCCGCGTTGGGAGGGACCACCGCCGCTGGGGACGGCATGGACAAGCACGAAGTCAGCCAGGAGCAGTTCGACACCTTGATGGCCCAATGCCGCTACGCCAACACGGCGCGGGCGCGGACCCAGTGCCGCACGGACGTCAAGGCCATGTACCGGATCGGAGAGGCCGACCCCACGCTCGACTGCCGCACGTACTCCGGCGTGTCCGTCTGCGGCACGCTGAAGCTCAGCAGAGCCGAGCGCCAGTGCACCAAGGACTCCACGGACAAAGGGCTGCCGTTCCGCCGGGCAGAGGTGGAGTGCTTCGCGTTTACCTGAAAGGCGGTTGTCGTGATCATCGTTGGGGTGGACGGCTCACGCACCGGGCTGGAAGCCGCCGCGTGGGCCACCGCCGAGGCCGCCCTTCGACACACGCCGCTCGTCGTGGCCCACGCGGTGGCCAAGTGGGTGTACGAGGACACGCCCAGCAGCCACTACGTCGAGGTCAGGCGATGGATGCGCGAGGGCGCCGCCACGGTGCTCGCGGCGGCCGAGGACCGGGTCCGTCGCGAGCACCCGGAGGTGGAGGTGACCACCGAGCTGCTGCCCGGCGATCCCCGCACCGCGTTGATCCACGCTTCCGAAGGCGCCGAGCTGCTGGTCGTGGGCAGCCGCGGCATCGGCGGCATCCGCGGGCTGCTGGTCGGGTCCGTCGCGCACGGAGTGGCCGCGCACGCCCGTACGAACGTGGTCCTCATCCGTGAGCTGCCCCGGCCGCCGCGCAGGGAAATCGTGGCCGGGGTGGACGGCTCGCCCGGCGGGCTGTGTGCACTTGACTTCGCCCTCACCGAGGCCGAGTTGCACGGTGCGCGGGTGCGTGCCGTGCAGGCGTGGGCCTGGCCGCACCCGAGCGGCTTCGAACCGGCCGACCCCAACGGCGAGCAGAACGCCCTCCGGGCGCTGCAGAAGCTGACCGACGACGGCCGGTCGCGGCATCCAGGGGTGGAGGTGGTGGCCGAGGTCGTCCACGGGCACCCCATCGAGGTGCTCAAGGAAGCGGCGGCGCGGGCCGATCTGCTAGTGGTGGGGACGCGCGGGCATGGTCAGCTGACTGGAATGATCATGGGTTCGATCAGCCACGCCCTGCTCCACCACGCCCCGTGCCCGCTCGCCATCGTCCGCCCCTGACTTGAAAGTTACATCCCGGATCGCGCATCGCCGCAGGTCGCGTCCCTCCGCCCAGGCTGCCGCCTTCCCGTCTCCGAGCCGCGCTCTTACGATCAGCGCCAGGCGACGACGGGAGCGCGGACGATGCGGAAGACCTGGGCGTTACTGGCGGCGTTGCTCGCGACGGCCGGCGCGGTGCTGTTCTTGACGACCACCCCGGCCAGCGCCGCCGCCATCAGGGTGATGCCCCTGGGCGACTCGATCACCGGCTCTCCCGGCTGCTGGCGGGCCCTGCTCTGGAACAAGCTCCAGAGCACCGGCTACACGGACGTCGACTTCGTCGGCACCCTCCCGGCGCAGGGTTGCTCGGTCCCGTACGACGGCGACAACGAGGGACACGGCGGCTACCTGGCCACGAACGTCGCCAACCAGAACCAGCTGCCCGGCTGGCTCGCCGCGACCCGGCCCGACATCGTCATGATGCACTTCGGCACCAACGACGTGTGGAGCAACATCCCGCCCGCGACGATCCTCAGCGCGTACACCACGCTGGTGAACCAGATGCGGGCGAGCAACCCCGCCATGAAGATCCTCGTCGCCCAGATCATCCCGATGAACCCGTCCACGTGCGCCGAATGCGCCCAGCGCGCCGTGAACCTGAACAACGCCATCCCCGGCTGGGCCGCCACCACCTCCACCCAGCAGTCGCCGATCACGGTGGTGGACCAGTGGACGGGGTTCAGCACCAGCACGGACACGTACGACGGGGTGCACCCGAACGCGGCGGGCGACCAGAAGATCTCCGACAAGTGGTACCCGGCCCTGGTGAACGCCCTGTCCGGCGTAACCCCGTCACCCTCCGTAACCCCCACCGGTACTGGAGGATGCACGGCCACCTACAAGAACGTCGGTCAATGGCAGGGCGGCTTCCAGGGCGAGGTCACCGTCAAGAACACCGGCACCGCGCCGATGAACGGATGGACGGTCCGGTGGGCGTTCGCCAACGGGCAGCAGATCAGCCAGATCTGGAACGGCACGCTGAGCGCGAGCGGCGCGGACGTGACGGTGCGTAACGTGAGCTGGAACGGCTCGCTGGCACCCGGCGCCACGGCCACGTTCGGCTTCCTCGCCTCCTGGAACGGCGTCAACACCGCCCCCGCGCCGACCTGCGGCTAGCAGCTCGTCATGACGTCGTCACGATGGGGGCACCTTCACTGGCCTGTCACTATGGGGGCACCTTCACTGGCCTGCACCAGCACGAAGCCCTGCCCCCTGAACGCCAGCTGCATGGCCTCCCCGCTCCCCCGCCCGATCAACGCCCCCACCTTCATCGTCCGATTGACCCCGACCTGAAGCCCCGTGCTCCAGCAGACCGCCGACTGCCCATCCGCGAACGTCGGCATGCGGGCGACGTCGAGCAGCACCGGCGTGCCGTGCGTGGTCACCGCCACCCACCCCGTCCCCGTGACCGTCGTGTTGAACAGCCCACCCGCAGCCACCCCAGCCCCTTGCACCCGCTGAATGTCCCAAGTGAGCTGTGGCTGAAAAGCCAGCAGATTCCGCCCGTTGACGGTCAGCCCTTCGTTCTCCAGGAAGAACAGGTGAATGTCGTCGGCATTGTCGGCCAGGTAGAGCAGGCCCTCACCACGGACCCGCATGAGCGAGGCGCCCTCACCGGTGACGGCCTTCTTGAACAGCTTGCCGAGCCCTCCGGCGCTCTCGTAATCGAAGTCCATCTGCCCCTGAAAGGCGACCATCGAGCCCTGTTTGGCGAGCACCTCATGAGGCAACTGGACCCGCAACATCTTCTTGTTCTCCAGCGCGAACCCACCGGGCAGCTGCTGGCCGTCGAGATTGCCGAAAATCGAGCTACGCACGATTCAACCCTTCGAACGGGAATGTTGCCGCCAGCGTACGAAAGAGCCCTACACCGGCGCACGCGCCTCGTCGACCAAGCGCAGAACCACGCTGGCACCACTGGCCTCGACAACCGCAGAGCCCTCGTCCCCAGGGGCGGGTTGTCACTCCTCGCGGTGAGCGACGATGGCGTTGCCGGGCGCGGGCGCGAACATCGAGCCGTCGCCGACCGCCCTCACGGCACCGCTGAGTTCCTACGCACGGCGCCTCCGTAGTGCCGCTCCCACGATGATGAAGCCGATCAGGAACGGATAGATGATTCCGCGTTCGAAGAGGCCGATGAGGACGCCGGCATCCGAGACGAGGACGGTTCCGAAGCCCACCAGCGCGACCAAGCCGAGTATCCCGAACACCACCAGGGCCCGGCCTAGTCTGGGGGAGATTCCTAGGAGCTGATGCGCCCTGCCGATCAGGATGGAAAGCACGTTGCCGGGGATGAACGTCATGAGAGCGCCCAGCCCGTGGTAGTCGGTCGTGCCGTTGTCGTCAGACCCCGGAAACAGTCCCACCAGCATGCCGCCGACCGCCAGCAGCACCGCCGTCGCGGCCATCGCCCAGCGCCACCTGCCCGGCAGTCCCCTCAGCATGACGACGCCGGTCAGCACGGCGAGCCCGAACAAGAAGAAGCCGGTATTCATCACCGTCGCGAGCGGGGAGTATATGAACTGCCCAAACGCCGTTATGGGGCCGTGAACCCCGAGGTTGCTGATGAAGTGGTGCGTGTAGCTGTAGGGCGGATCCGTCCATGCTGCGGCGGCGATGAACTCGGCGGTGAAGAAGATGCCTCCGCTAGCGATGAGCGCCGTCCCGGCCCCGCGGCGCTGCTTGATGTCGTTCAAGGTTTCCTCCTGTGGTTCGGCATGTGAAGACTGAGGCGGGTCGCTCACACGAGGCACACACGGGGCACACGCGGCGCTGACACGGCCCCCCGATTTGGGGCTTTGCGGGTGTGCGCGCGAAACTCGGGGAATGGACGGGGATGCACGGCTTCGCGTCAGGCTGCTCGGCGCGTTTCAGGTGTCCCGCGGTGACGCCGTCCTGCCCGTTGCGGGTGCGCGGTTGCAGGGCCTGCTCGTACGGCTGGCGCTCGCCGGTGGCCGCGCGGTCGAGCCGGGCGTGCTGGTCGACGCGATCTGGGCCGAGGAGCCGCCGTCCGGCCCTGCCCACGCCCTGCAGACCCTCGTCTCCCGGCTGCGCCGCGCCCTCACCCCGACCGGCACGGCCGGTGGCGTGATCGTGCAGGTCGCGGGGGGCTACCGGCTGGCGGTGGACGCGGCCGACGTGGACGCGCCGCGCTTTGAGCGGCTCACCGCTGCCGGTCGGGAGAGGCTGCGGGCAGGTGACCCGGAGGCCGCGGTCGTCGCGCTTGCCGAGGCCGTGGCGTTGTGGGGCGACGACCCTGGCGCCGAACCCGCGGTCATCGCCGCGGTCGCGCCCACGGTCGCGACACGGTTGGTACATGTGTCGATCGAGGCGGTCGCCGACCTCGCCGACGCCGAGTTGTCGCTGGGACGGGCCGAGGTGGCCGCTGCCCGGCTGACCGGGTTGCTGGCCGAGCAGCCCGTCCACGAGCGGGCGGCCGCGCTGCTGATGGACGCGCTCGCCGCCCAGGGGCGTCAGGCCGAGGCGCTGGCCGTCTATGAGCGGGTCCGGCAGACCCTGGCCGATGTCCTCGGCGCCGACCCGGGCACCGCCCTGCGGGAACGCCACCAGCGCCTGCTGCGCCCCGGCCAGAGCGCTGCGGCTGTAACCGGGCGGAATGCCGCGTGGCAGGCGGCCACCGACCCCGGCCAGATCCGGTCGACCAACCTGCCCGCGCCGCTGACCAGCTTCATCGGCCGCGACGACGACCTCAGCCGCATCGGCACCTTGCTCACCACCAGGCGCCTGGTCACCGTCCTCGGCCCCGGCGGCTCCGGGAAGACTCGGCTCGCGCTGGAGGCCGCTCGCCGCCACCGCCACGAATACCGCGACGGTGCCTGGCTCATCGACCTCGCCCCCGTCACCGAACCAGCGAAGATCGCCACGGCCGTGCTCGCCGGGATCGGGCTGCGCGGCGGCGCGATGCTCGACGCCCGCAAGCGAGTCGAGGGTGACGAGCTGGACGTCCTCGTCGGCGAGCTCGGCGGCCGGGAGAGCCTGCTGCTGGTCGACAACTGCGAGCACCTGATCGACGCCGTGGCCCACCTGGTCGCGGCGCTGCTGCCCCGTAGCCCCGGGCTGCGCGTGCTCGCCACCAGCCGCGAACCCCTCGCGGTCGACGGCGAGGCGCTCGTGCCGCTGGCCCCGCTCTCGCTGCCTGACCCGGGCGACAACATCGAACAGGCCCGAAGGGCGGCCTCGGTGCGCCTGTTCACCGATCGGGCCACCGCCGTGCGACCCGGTTTCGACGTCGACGAGACCACACTGCCCGACATAGTGCGCGTGGTGCACGGCCTGGACGGCCTGCCGCTGGCCCTCGAGCTGGCCGCCGCCCGGCTGCGGACGCTGTCACTGCCCGACCTGGCCGACGGGCTCTCCGACCGGTTCCGGCTGCTGTCCTCCGGCAGCCGCACCGCGCCACCCCGGCACCGTACCCTGCGCGCGGTCATCGCCTGGAGCTGGGAGCTGCTGAGCGAGCACGAACGCATTGTCGCGGAACGGATCTCCATCCTGCCCGGCGGCGTCACACCCGCCTCAGCCACCGCCGTCTGCGCCGGCACCACCGTGCCCACCGCCGCAATCCCCGAACTGCTCGCCACCCTCGTCGACCGGTCACTGCTGCAGCTCGCGCCCGGCACCGGCCGCTACCGCATGCTCGAAACCATCCGCGAGTACGGCGCCGACCGCCTGACCGACACCGGCGACCTCCGCACGGCCCGCGACCTGGCCGCCGCCCACTTCACCGAGCTGATGGCCCGCCACGACCCTCAACTGCGCGGGCCCGGCCAGCTGACAGCCATGAAGGTCATCAGCGCCGAGTACGACAACACCCTCGCCGCCCTGCGCCACCTGTGCGCCACCCACGACTCCCCCGGCGCGACCGCCCTCGCCCTGACCCTGACCTGGTACTGGCAGATGTCCGGCCGCCACTCCGACGCCGCCTACTGGCTGGGCGAGGCCCTGGCGCTGCCCGGCGGCGGGCCAACGCCCGAGCGCGACTGCGCCCGAGCCGTCTACCTGCTCAACCGGGCGGACATCCTGTCGGGGATCAGCGCCGGGGAAGCCGCGGACGACCGGGCGGAGATGCGCGAGCTGGCCGACCGGCTGCTCGCGCATCCGGAGCTGCCGAGCCACTACCGCGTGATCGGCCCGGTCCTGCTCTTCCTGCTGGAGGAGGAGGCCGCGCTCGCGATCTTCCAGCGCCTGGCCGACGGCGACGACGTGTGGCTGTCCGGGCTGGCCCACATGTTCCAGGCCGAGATCGCCGAGAACGCGGGCGCGCTCGACCGGATGCGTGTCCACGTGGAGGCGGCTCTGGCCTGCTTCCGGCAGGTCGGCGACCGTTGGGGCGAGGCCGCCACGCTTCCGAGGCGCGCCCGGCTGCGGCGATACGACGACCTCGACGGCGCGCTGGCCGACCTGCGCGAGGCCCGCACGCTGGCCGCTGAGTTCGGCTCGCTCAGCCTCGGCGACCAGCTCTACAGCGACCTGCGCTGGATCGACGTGCACATGCGGCGCGGCGACACCGACCGCGCGATGGCGATGATCGACTCCGCCCGGGAGCGTGCGCTGCACGCGTCCTCGGCAGAGCTGCTGGTCCTGGTCGACGCGCGGGAGGCCGACCTCCGGGTGCGGCTCGGCGGCCTGGGCAGGGCGGCCGACCTGCTCGACGACGCCGAACGGGGTCTGCCCGGCTACACCGCGTTCCCCGCCGACCACGCCCGGACGCTGGTCGGCAACGCACGGGCCGCGCTCTGCCTGGCGCTGGGCGACCTGCCCGGCGCCGACAAGGCGCTGCGGGAGGCGTACGCGGCCGCACTGGCAACCCGGGAACTGCCGATCCTGTCGCTGGTGACGGTGAACGCGGCCGCGCTCGCCGAAACGCGCGGGCGGCAGCACGAGTCGGCCGTGCTGCTCGGGGCCGCCGCCCGGCTGCGGGGCGCGCACGACCACACCGATCCGCAGGTCCGCGAGCTCACTCGCAGTGGTCAAGCCGCGCTGGGCAGGGAAGAGTTCGCCGCAGCGTACGCGAAAGGCTGGGAGCTGGACGCAAAGACGGCCGTGTCCACAGCCTTCGTGGCACTTGGCACCCGCCCCCTTCACCCTTGAGCGTTCGCCGCGAGATCCCGCACAACTTCAATCAACTCCGCCGGATCAAAGGGTTTCGTCAGATAGGCGTCAACCCCGATACCCCGCCCCCGGCGCTTGTCGTCATCCTGCGCCCGCGCCGTGATCAACACGACCTTGATGTGACTGGTGTCCTCGTCCGTACGCAGCTTCTCCGCCGTAGCCCACCCATCCAGGTACGGCATCATCACATCCAGCGTGATGACGTCGGGCATGACGTCCCGCACGCGATCAAGGCAATCCTGCCCATCCGTGGCGGTGGCCACCTCGAACCCCTCCAGATTCAGGTTGACTGCGATGAGCTGACGGATGACCTCGTCATCGTCCACGACCAGCACTTTGCCAAGAACCTCGCTCACGGGCGCAAAGTTAACCGGTAGCGGACCCGTCACGTGCGGTTTTCACGGGATGTGTTCGACGAGCGTTATCCGGTGCAGAGTGGTAGCTAGATGCTGGTAGCCTTATCACTCGTTGAGCCCCGTTAGCTCAGGGGATAGAGCACCGGCCTCCGGAGCCGGGTGCGTAGGTTCGAATCCTACACGGGGCACACGATCTTGACCGGCGGTTCCGGCCGCTGACCAGGGCGAACATCGTACGAACGGGCGGGTCTCCAGTCTCACAGAGTCCCGCCCGTTCTCGTTGACGCTCGCGGGTTGTGGGCCAGGATAGGGCTTCCATCGGTCCCCAAACGGCGAGGCAGCCTCATGCCATCTGTGGCTTCCTCACACGCAGTTAGGAACAACCCGGTGACGCCCGACCAACGCGGCGCGCAGAGTCTCCGGTTCGGACGGGTCGCCTGCGACGACTTCGACCCCGGCCGGGAGACCGGCGGTGGCGGGGTGGCGGGTGGCGGCGCGCACCTTGTTGCCGGCGTCGAGAAGCTGGTCGATGAGCGTGCGGCCTAGCAGGCCGTTGCCTCCGGTGATCAGATACATGGCTGCTCCTAAGGGATGCGAGAGAGTTTGTCGGGGTTGGTGACGACATAGATGTCGTCCACCTGAGCACCGTCCTGGATCAGGCCGACGACCATGACAGCGAAAGGGGAGTCGTCGGCGAACACCACGGCTGACGGGGCGCCGTTGACGTTCCGGTACCGAATGGACAGGCCGTGTCCGGCGGCGTTCGTGCCCCGGGCGACCAGCAATCTGGCCCGTCAGTACGCTCGAGCATCGCGGCGATCTCGCCGTGCGCGTAGCCGAACACGTCGTGCTGGCGGTTGTCGCGCGCGCAGGCGTCCTGACAGCCGGGAGAGCACGGCGCCGACAGCGGCGCCCGGGAGTAGCGCGGCGCCGATCCCGAGCACGCTCCAGCCATGAGCAGCCAGGATCTGCGGGACCGCGTACATGCCCGCGAACAAGCCGCCGAACACGCCGACGCCAATGGACACCACCATCCAGAAGCCACCCTCGGCGACCACGGGCCAGGGGATGAACCCGCCCGGTCTTCGGCGGACGTGCCGCACCATCGTCGCGGCGGCCAGCAGGAACATCGACGCCAGGGCAAGGACGACTACGGGTTGCAGGTCCAGGGTTCGCGCCTGCATGAGCGTCAGCAGTGTGCTGACGGTCACGGTGAGGACGGCGGCGCCGGTCAGACCGATCGGCAGCCTGGATCCGGGGCGCCGTGCCAGCGGCAGGCACAGCGGGACGGCGGCCAGCGACAGGGCTGGGAGGACGAGGGTCAACCGCCAGGTCAGCAAGGTGGTGACAAGCCCGCCGACCAGAGTGGCGCTGGCGGCGAGGCAGGCCATGACCATGCCGTAGCCGGCGAGGATCTGGCGTCGGTGCGCGGGTTCCAGCGTGGTGAGCAGCGCGCCTCCACCGGCCGCCATGGCGCCCGAGCCGGTGGCCAGGAGCAGGCGGCCGGTGACCAGCAGGCCGAGGTTGGGTGCGGGCACGCAGACGACGGCTCAGGCGGCCAGCACCAGCGCGCCGATGAGGAGTGCGGCCCGCAGGCCGCGCGAGGTGGCCAGCTTGGCGAACACAGCGGTGCCCACGCCGAGGGCAAGGGCGTGCGCGGTCAGCACCCAGGCCACGCTTGCCGGATCGGCGCGCAGTGCTGCGGCTACCTCGGGCAGCGCAACGCCTGCGGCCGTGACGCCGAAGACCGTCGGGCCGAACAACGCGCCCAGGCGCAGTGCCGTGGACAGTGGGGAGAGGTGTCGGTGGGAGTCGTTCAGAGTGGTCATCAGGATCGCTTTCCGTGGTCGGACCTGGCGGCGGCCCAGGCCGGCGCGTCCAGGAAGTGCACGTCGTAGCGCTCCTGCAGGGGCAGAAGGCTGTCGAACGGTTCTAGCCCGTGCTGGATGCGCCCCAGTGCGCGGAAGTAGCCGAAGCGGTCGATGCCGGGGGTCAGGACCACCAGGCTGGCCGTGGTGGCGGGCGTCGCGCCGAAGGCATGCGGCATGCGCGGCGGTATCACCACCAGACCTCCCGGGCCCACCGTGATCACCTGGTCGTCGAGCAAGAACTCCACCGTCCCGTCGAGCACGTAGAAAAGCTCCGTCGACAGCTCGTGATGATGCGGTGCCGCGCCATTGGCGCCCTTGCCGAGACTGAGGCGGTTGGCGGCCAGCGCTCCGCCCGCGTCGCTGGCATCGGCCAGCAGCTGGAATCCGCCGCCACCCGGCAGCGCCACGTACTCGGCGTCGTGCGGCTCCAGTACCAGCGCATCAGCGAAAGAGGACATGATCAGCTCCCTTGTACTGAGATCGGGATCCATTCGAGCGCGGGAAGAAGGTGGCAACCAGGAGCGTTCGCCCCATGCATTGATCAGGGATCGTGATAGATCGCGGGAGGATGTGTGGAGCTGCGGCAGTTGCAGTACTTCGTGGTGGTGGCCGAGGAGGGTGGTTTCAGCCGGGCCGCGGAGCGGCTACACATTGTCCAGGCGGCGGTCAGCCAGCAGATCGCCCGGCTGGAACGTGAGCTCGGCGTGATCTTGTTCGACCGCACCACCCGGCAGGTGCGTCTGTCGAGCGTCGGCGAATTGTTGTTGCCCGAGGCTCGGGCCGTGCTGGCAGCGGCCCATCGGACCCGCCAGGTGGCCGTGGACATCGCCGCGGGCAAGGAGGGCATCTTGCGCCTAGGCGCCATCCAAGGGCCCGGTGACCGCATCCACCGCCTGCTGAACGATCTGGCCGCCATCGCGCCCACGCTTCAGGTACGGCTGCACCGGCTCAGCGTGGCCGAGCGGCTCGCATCGGTGCGATCAGGGGAGCTGGACGCCGCCGTGGTCCGCGCCCTTACCGAAGCTCCCCAACTGGAGCTGCTCCCAGTGTGGAGCGACCCGCTGTTCATCGCTCTCCCGATCGGCCACCCGCTCGCCGCCGAACCCGTCCTGCGCGTGGAACAGCTCGCGGGACTCCCGCTGCGGCTCGCACCCCGCGATCACAACCCACCCTTCCACGACCTGATCGTCGGCATCATCCGAGAAGCCGGGGCCGAGCCGCTTCTCGGGCCGCCGTTCACCGCCATCGGCTCAAGCACACCGTCCTGGACGGTCTTCTACCAAGTGGGCGACCTTCCTCCGATGCCCCGAGTAGCCATCCGACCCCTGGCCGCCCCGACACTGATCACGTCACTGGCCGTACCATCAGGACCGCCTGGACCGGCCCTGCGCTACCTGCTCCAGGCCATCGCCGGCACTGATCCACTCTGACCGCAAACGCCCTATCTGAGGCCAAGGTGCTCGCCACCGCCGCTGAGGGCGCTGTTCGTCGAGCAGGGTACAACGTGGAGATGTCGGAGCTCTCGAGAAGGCCATGGGGCTCGACCGAGCCGCAAGAAAAGACGCGCGCGGCAGTCCACGCCGTTGTCGCGGAACTGATCGACTGAGTGAGGGCCGACTGGACGATTGAAGTTACCCCGGTTTGATGGACACATCAGGGCTTGCGGCTACGCGGCAGCATAGTCGCCTTCTTGGGTGTTCTTGAGCGCCTGGCGATGCTCGTACTCGGCAGGGCTGAGTTGGCCGTTGGCGGAGTGACGGCGGCGTCGGTTGTAGAAGCCCTCGATGTAGCGGAAGAGGGCCCGTTCGGCCTCTGACCTGGTCCGGAACGTGCGCCGGTCGATCAGCTCGCACTCCAGGGACGCGAAGAAGCTCTCGGTGATGGCGTTGTCGAAGCACGTCCCGGTCCTGCCCGTCGAGGGGCGGATGCCGGCCTGTTCGCAGCGCTGACCGAAGGCGATCGAGGTGTACTGCTCGGGTTCAAGGAGTCGTTGCAACACTGCCTGTCAACGAGCATAGATGCTCGTTGAACGCCTCGGCGGGAGTACGCCAGCCGAGTATCTTCCGGGGGCGGCTGTTGAGAGCGGCAGCGACCGCGTCCAGATCGTTTTGGCTGTGCCGGCTCAGGTCGGTTCCTTTGGGGAAGTACTGCCGCAGCAGGCCGTTGGTGTTCTCGTTGGTGCCGCGTTGCCAGGGGCTGTGTGGGTCGGCGAAGTAGATCTCCAGCCCGGTGTCGATGCGCAGTTGAGCGTGCTGGGGCGGCGCTGGTGGATGGCCATCGCCAACGCGTCGGTCACCAACTCGGTGCGCATGTGGTCGGCCATCGCCCAGCCGACGATGCGGCGGGAGAAGACGTCCAGGACGACCGCGAGGTAGACGAAGCCCTGCCAGGTCGGCACGTAGGTGATGTCGGCGGTCCAGATCCGGTTCGGCTCGACCGCGCTGAACTTCCGCTTGACCAGGTCGGACGCGGCGACGGCCTGCCTGTCGGCGATCGTCGTCCGGCAGCCCTTACGCCTGCTCACCCCGGACAGCCCGGCCCGGCGCATGAGCCGGGCCACGCGTTTGCGGCCGACGCGTATGCCGTCGATCTCTCGCAGGTCAGCGTGGATGCGCGGCGCCCCGTAGATCTCATCGGAGGCCTGATGATGGTCGCGGATCTTGCCGGTCAGCTCGGCGTCGCGGCGCGCCCGAGCCGAAGGGCCGCGCTCCTGGCGAGCCGCCCAGGCGTAGTAGCCCTGGCGCGACACACCCAGCACCCGGGCCAGCAGGGAGACATCGTGGTGGTCCTTCTCCGCATGGATCAGCCGGAATTTCATTTCGGCAGATCCGTCTCCCGCGCGAAGAAAGCCGCGGCCTTGCGCAAGATCTCCTTCTCCTCGCGGAGGATCTTGTTCTCGCGCCGCAGCCGGGCCAGCTCGTCCTTCTCGGTGCTGGTCAAGCCGTCTTGGCGGCGGCCGTCATCCAGGTCGGCCTGGCGCACCCAGGTACGGATCGACTGCGCGGAGGGCTGGAACTCCTTGGCCAGCTCCTCCGGCGTCCGTCCCGCGCGCACCAGTTCCACCATCTGCCGGCGAAACTCCGGCGGATAGTTGTTCGGCACAGTGAACTCCTTCTTCTGGGAACCAGGGTTCCTCAGAGATCAGGTGTCCACCAAACCGGGGCAAGACCACGATCCTGTCCGATGTGACGACGGTGGACGTCAAAATGATCATCTGCGGTCTGGCGGCTGTCATCCGCCATTTTGCCGGTGATTGACGGCGGTTCACCGAGCGCCCTCGACGGGCTGAGCCCCCGGATGTCACCCGCTGTGGTCTGATGTCGGCCAAAGTCCACCGCCGCAGACCCCACTCCATCCACGGTCGCAACAGCGTGGCCCAAGTGCTTGCCGCTACACAGGTTGAATACGTAGAGGCGGTAATGGGCCCGCATGGACGTCGAGATTGAGCCCGACCTGCGCCGCAGCGCCTGCGTCTTCCGTCACGACCCGGGAACTTCACGCGTTCAACCTCTGGAAGAGCGGGGTATGAAGGATAGGAGGTCGCCGGGCTGGCAGCCGAGGACCTCGCAGATCTTGCTCAACGTAGAGAACCGGATCGCCTTGGCGCGGTTGTTCTTGAGGATCGACAGGTTCACATTAGTGATCCCCACCTTGTCGGCCAGCTCGACCACCGTCATGCCACGCTCTTCGAGCAGCCGATCCAGATGCACCTCGATGGTGTGCTCGGGGTTTTCGGCAGGCGGCATCAGACAGTTCCTTCGAGTTCCTCGCGCATGTGCGCGCCGACGCGAACGACCTTCGACATGACCATGAGCCCGAGCCCGGCAAGCAGGAACGCCCACGGGAAGGCCCAACCGAGCAGGGCCATCTCCCACACTTCCCTGACGGAGCCGGCCACCATCGATACGGCCAGCCCGGTCTCAACGATGCTCGTGTAGAGCGACGCCGCGACTGTGCTGACAATGAGGAACGCACCGAGGAACCACAACCTGCGAACGACCACCTCATCGAAACCGTTCTCCCGCTGTGCGCCTCTGATCAGCTGGTCGAGGAGGAAGAGCGCGATGAGCAGCACGAGCGGGGTTGCGAATCGCGACGTCTGATAGAGCACCTGCGTGCCGAGGCTGGAGTCGTCCCTGCCGATCCGAGGCAGCGCGTAGGCGAACTCGACTCCCTTCTCCACGGGGTAGCGGTCGTCGACGGTGCTACTCGCCACCACGGCCTTCCGGCGTTGCGGGTCCTCGGCGAAGTTGCCCTCCACATCATGGATGCTCGGTGATGACACACACACCAGGCTCTGGGTGCCACGCGAACCGAAGGCGTTCTCTCCGCCAGTCAAGGCCGCACGCCCGACCTCGTAGACCATCGTCGCGGCGAACAGCACCAGGAGAACCCGGACGACGATCGCCGTCCACTTCAGGGGGGTGGATCTTTCGACGGGCACAGCACGCCTCCACATCGTTGAGCGATATTATCGTTTATCGATAGTATCGATCAACGATAAAGAGTCAAGCGATGACCCAAGCTGTGCCCTGTCGTCCCGCTGCGGGGTTTCGAGCACGTCCCGAGCGGCATGCTCTGGCCACGAAGCGGCCTCGGCCAGGAGTTCCTGCGGTCACAGCCCGGCTCAGTCATAGGATCGGCCGGCTGAAGTCGCCTGGCGCGATGGTGGGCAAGGTGATCAGGATTTCACCCCAGCCGCGCCCGATGACCATCCTGGATCGGCCTCACTCCCACGGCCCGGGCACATTCATGACGACTCTAGAATTCACCCTGTGTAGCGCCACGTAGCCAGTTGAAGACCTGGATATCCAGTAGCGGCAGGTCAGCGGCGACCATCCGCCGTGCCCTTCGTGGAGAAGGGCTCTTTCACCGTCATGATCGTGGATCTCACGCGCTTTCAGCTCTCATGTCCGCGATGTCGGCACTTCACCAGCTCTGGCAAGTTCGGGGTCGCTGTCACACTGCGGCCGCGAGATCGCTCTCAGGATGCGTTCGTGGAATTCGACAGTCGGGAGCACGGCGTGTTGAAAGTCATTGGCGCGGGGTTCCCGCGTACCGGAACCTTCTCGATGAAGGCGGCGGTGGAGCGCTTGGGGTTCGGACCCTGCCATCACATGTTCGAGATCCTCACGGATCCGAGCCAGGTGGACAGGTGGCTGCCGGTGCTCTCCGGTGAGCCGCTGGACTGGGGCCGGGTGCTTGATGGGTACCAGTCGACGCAGGACTGGCCGGCCAGTTTTTTCTGGCGTGAGCTGGCGGACACCTACCCGGAGGCGAAGGTCATCCTGACCGTCCGCGACCCGCACCCCTGGTATGTCAGCATGCAGACGCTCATCGCCACCGGCCCCGGCCGGGAACTACCGCCGAACTTGCCGGAACGCGCGGCCGAGGTCTTCGGCGCTCTGAAGCGGTACGGCCCGATCATGGACCACATCGGACAGTCCATCTTCGGCGACCAGGACTGGCACTCCCGTGATGGCATGCCAGCGGAAGAGATCGCGGTGGCGGCGTTTGATCGTCATGTCGCGACCGTCCGGGAGAGCCTTCCAGCGGATCGGCTGCTGGTGTTCGACGTTCGCGAAGGCTGGGAGCCACTGTGCCGGTTCCTGGACGTCGATGCACCGGTGGACGAGCCGTTCCCACATCTCAACGACGCCGCGGGGATGCAGCGCACGATGGAGCGGCTAATAGCCGGGGGCAGCCTCGCCTAGACCCTCACGTGCCGAAACGTCGAGGTGAGCCCTCTGGCAGGGGCGGAAGCGGAGGACGCAGGCGCCCTTCCGCCCCTGCCGGAAACTGTGTGGCGAAGAGATCGCGGGCACAGAACCATCGGACCTGATGCTGCGTTCAGCTGCGGTCGCGCTGTGGACCTCCCGTTGCCTGAACGCCATCGTCGAGACGCTGCGCGACAAGGGCGGCAGGGGCAAGGACAGGGCCATGGCCCGGCTCAGTCGCTTCTCGCAACAACACCCGTATCGACATGATCGGGGCTATGCCTTCACTCCACCTGGGCCGCCACATGCGATGCCCCAACTTGACAATCACTCGGGGGGAGACCAAAAGGATCGCACGATGGGTCAGGGGTCACATCGTCGTTTTCGCCGTTGATCTGTTCGGGGCGGCCGGTACGCGGCTGCGTCTCCGGAAGCTCGTCAGCCCGGCCATGACGAGGCCCGCGATCCCGAGGATCACGGCGATCCAGGCGGGGCTGGTGTAGCCGTAGCCGGTGTCGACAGCCAGGCCCGCCAGCAGCGAGCCGAGAGCGTTGGCGAGGTTGAAGGCGCCGATGTTGGCCGCCGACGCCAGGGTGGGTGCTTTCTCGGCGCTGTCGAGCACCTGGGTCTGCAGTGGCGGGATCGTGGCGAACGCGGCGACCCCGAACAAGGTGATCGTGACGACTAACGCCGGCTTGTTCGCCGCGGTCAGCGCCGTCCCCAGCGACAGCATCGTGAGAGCACCGACAGAACCGTAGATGGCGTGCTGCACGGATCGGTCGGCCAACCGGCCGCCGAGCAGGTTCCCGAGCACGAGGCCGACACCGAACACCCCCATGACCACGGGTATCGCTTCCGGCGAGAAGTCGGCCACGTCGGTCATCATGGGGGCGACAAAAGTGATCACCGTGAACACGGGGGCGAAGCCGAGCACGGTGGTAGCGAGTGCCAGCCACACTCCGCCCTGCCGGAATACGGTCAGTTCGCGGCCCAGTCCGCCCTCTCGCGACCGTGCCTGTGAAGGCACGAGCGCCGCCACTCCGGCAAGGCCGACGGCGCCGATCGCGACGACGGCCCAGAATGCGGCACGCCACCCGAACGCCTGCCCGATCGCAGTTCCGCCGGGCACGCCAAGTACGTTGGCCAGGCTCAGGCCGGTGAACATCAGAGCCAGGGCACGGGCCCGCCGATGGGGCTCGACCAGGCCGGCGGCGACGACTGCACCGACGCCGAAGTACGCGCCGTGGGCGAAGGCGGCCAGGATCCGCCCGATCATGAGGACACCGTAGGTCGGCGCCAGTGCTGAAAGCAGGTTTCCGGTGATGAACAGCGCCATGAGAAACAACAGCATCGTCTTGCGCGGCAGCCGTGTACCCAGCAAGGTGAGCAGTGGCGCATCGACGACGACGCCGAACGCGTACGCAGTGACCAGCAGTCCGGCCGACGGGACACCAACGCGCAGATCGGCTGCCAGCTCGGGCAGCAGGCCGCCGCTGATGATGAACTCGCAGGTACCGATGCCGAAGGCACTGATCGCCAGGGCGAGCAGAGCGAGAGGCACGAGACGGGCTCCCTTCAGAGAGGAGAGGATGGCTCAGCGGTGGTGCCAGCAGCAGTCCAGGCTGAGCACCCGATGGGAGGGGTATTAGTTGCGGAGCACAGACGGCGCCAGGTCGGCGACTGCGTCTATGCGACGCCCGGACGGCCGACGGGCAGGTACTCAGATCGGCCGCGGCCGAACGCATGCCGGTTTTTGTGACCAGCCCCGGGCGTAAGGGCGCGGGTAACCCCTGAGCGGCGACATAAGCCGTGAGATGGTGCAGGAGGCCCGTGCCGTCCGGCTTACGATGCCGCGTAATCGGGACGATGATGCCACCGGTAAGGGATGTGACCCGCGACACGAACAGCACGCGCCCATGGCCCGGTTCGGTCATCTCTCGCAGGACCTGCCCGGGGAGTAAGAACGGTGTATGGAGTCGACCGCCACGCCATGGTTCCAGGCCAGAGATCGAGAGCGGCGTAGCCGGGTGATGTGCGGCACGCCAGACGCTGCAGATAGCAGGACAATCGGATCGAGCGACGACGGCGGCCTGGCGCGCCACCACGCCGGTGCCAGCACTTCGGCCAGGTCGCCGCCCAGCGCCTATCGCTTCGATTCTCGCGGCCTATGCCTTGGCCGTCAGACGGTGCGCCTTCCCGCGTGGCTACCGTAGGCGAATGGCGTCCTGACGCCCGCAGCGATGAGCTGGGGTCGGCGCCTTGCCGATTCCACTCGGCGCCTCGGCCGCCGCTGGCGCCACCTGCTCAGACAGTTCCAATGCTGGTCACGGGAAGTTCCTTTGGCCGTGACCGCGTCAGACCCTGGACCGTCATGCCCGCGCCAGCGTGTAGCCGATGCCGCCGCCGAGTCCGGAGCCGTAGGCAAGGTGCACCAGCAGTTCGACGGCCGGCTCCAGGTAGCGGGCGTTGGCGAGCGGGCCGGCGTCGACCGCGTCGAAACCGAGCTGGACGCCCAGGTCGATAACGGTCTTCTTGGCCATGTCGTCGTCGCTGGCCACCGGGAGGAACTGCGGGCTGCCGCCGAGGTCCGGGACCTCCAGGTTGGCGGCGAAGATCGTGTTGAACGCCTTCACCACCCTGGTGCCTGGGAGGGCGGCGGCGACCTGCTCACCGGCCGAGGTGGTGTGCCCGATGGTCAGCGCCATGAAGTCGGGCGTCTGCGGGTTGGTGGCGTCGATCACGATCTTGCCGTCCAGGGCGGCCTTGACCTGGGCGTCGAGCTGGGCGACCACGCGGAAGCGTACTGCGAGCACGACAATGTCCGCCGCAGCGGCTTGGGCCGCCGCCTGGGCGGGCGGGGTGGTCGAGTTCGCGACGGTGACGTCGTGGCCCATCTGGGTGAAGCGGCGGGCCAGGGCGGAGCCGACGTTGCCGTTGCCGATGATGCTGATCTTCATTGGTGAACCCTTCGGAAGGATTACGTCGAATTCGACGCATATGAATCGTACGCATGCGTCGAATTCGACGCAAGTCGGATAGACTCTCCCCATGAGCGAACCGCGCTGGCTGAACGAGCAGGAGATGCGCGCCTGGACCGGCTTCCTGGAAACCTCCGCGCTGGTCCACCGCCTCGTCGAACGGCAACTCCGGGAGGCGGGCGGGCTCACCATGGTCCAATACGAGATCCTGCACTGGGCCAACAAGGCCAGCCCACAGCACCGGTGCATCACCGAACTCGCCGACCTGATGATCACCTCACGAAGCGGCCTTAGCTACCAGGTCGCACAGCTGGAGAAGGCCGGTCTGCTCCGCCGCGAAACGAGCGCCGACGACGAGCGCAGGGCCATGGTCGTCATCACCGAGGAAGGCCGGCGGCTCCTCGAGAAAACGGCGCCCGGACACGTGGAGGCGGTCCGCGACGGCCTGATCGACCGGCTGAACGGCAAGCAGATCGCCCAGCTCGCCGAAATCATGGACACTGCCCGCACTCACCTGCGCGCCGTCGTCCCGGTACAACCGCAGCGTAAACGCAGGCCGTCTTCCGCTCATTGACCCTCGAAGGCGCGGCACCATTCCGATGCGCAGGAACTGATCTTCGATCTCGGTCACCGAATCGCCCTATCCATATGCCAACGGCGTGCTAGGCGTTCACCCCTCCGCGAAGCGAACGGGTGGTGCATCCAGTGGCCCCTGAGCCGCCCTCAGCTGTGGCCGCTTCGGCGGTCTCAGGCCTTGACCGGCCTAGCACAGCCGGTGCAGCAGATAGTCCACCCCGGACGAGGTATAGGAGATGCGGAACTCTTCCCAGACCAGCTCGATGATCCGGGCCAAGGTCCAGCATTGATCCTCGACCCAGCCGTACGCACCGGCCCTGCGCCCAACGCCGCCTGCAGCCTCTCTAACTGGCCTTGGCCGGCTCGCGCCTCTCCTCGCCCGGCCCCCTTGGGCAGCAGGGTCTGGCGGCCACCGGCGTCAAAGGCGCGGTGCCAGCGGTTGGCCGACATCCGGCTGCCGGGAACTCGGCTGCCACCTACACCTGGTAACCGTCCTCTGGGGCAACATGTCGGCAGGACCGGCCATGTCGAGCGGCTGGAAACCGGGGGAAGACGACGATCAAAACCCGCCGATGCACGCCTTCATGGCGTCGTGGACCCGGCATGGCGTCCACGACTCTGGTGTCGGGATGCTGCTGGCGGTTTGGACGAGGTGTGCCGTGTGGGGTGGTGGCCGCATGTTGAGGCGGCGGCTGTGATCACCTGCGGGCGTAGTCAGGCGCGTGCTCGGGGCGCGGGCCGTACGCGATCAGTTTGGACGGCAACTTCTTGAAGGCGGGAAAGTACCGCGCCATGAAGACCAGTGGCCGGGGAGGGCGGGCGCCTTTGCCGGTGAAGGCGGGGACGAACATCGTGCGGTGCAGCATGCGCTGGATAGTCTGGACGATGACGGTCGGCCACCACCTGCGCTTTTGCACCCTGGCCAGGTCGGCGGTGGTGACGTGGCCCCGCCGCAGCGGCTCGGCCAGGATCGTCGCGGCTGCCACGGCGTCCTGGATGGCGAGGTTGATGCCCATCCCGCCGGCGGGTGACATGGCATGCGCGGCGTCGCCGATGAGCAGCACGCCGTCGGCGTACCACCAGTTCAGCCGGTTCAGCTTCACATCGAGCAGGTGGAGGTCGTCCATGCCGGCGATGTGGTCCACCCGGTCGGCGAATCGGGGGAGCAGGTTGGCGATGCGCTCGCGGAAACGTTCGACGCCCTCCGCGCGCAGCCGGGGGTCGGCGCCTTTGGCGGTGAAGTAGGCGATCTGGTAGTAGTCCTCGCGGGTGAAGGTGAGCGCGATCTGGTCGCCTTTGAACTCGCCGGCGAGTCTGGCGATCTCGTCCTGCTCCCCGGCGTGCCTGGGCAGGCGAAACCACCATGTGTCGAAGGGGACCGGATACTCCTTGGGCGCCAGCCCCAGCCCCTGGCGTACGGTCGAGTGACGGCCGTCGGCGGCCACGGTGAGCTGCGCGTGAATCTCTCCCTCCGCGCCCTCTCTGGTGCGGTAGCGGACGCCCACGACCTTGCCGCTTTCCTTGATCAACCCCGTGACGGCGGTGCTCTTCCATAAGGTGAAGGCCGGCTCAGCGGCTGCCTCGGCGGCCAGGAAATCGAGCAGGTCCCACTGCGGGATCATCGCGATGTAGTTGTACGGGGCGGGCAGGGACGCGAAGTCGCTCAGCGCGATCCTGCCGCCGTCCGGGAGCGGCGCCACCAGATCGCCCAACCGGTTCTGCGGCAGCCGGCGGAACTTCTCTCCCAGGCCGAGTTCGTCCATCAGCCTGACGGTCGAGGCGTGCACGGTGTCACCCCGGAAGTCGCGCAGGAAGTCGCCGTGCTTCTCCAACACGGTGACCTCGATGCCCGCTCTGGCCAGCAGGAGGCCCAGCATCATGCCCGCCGGGCCGCCGCCGCACACCAGAACGCCGGTGCTCTCGTTGATCATAGTTGTCCCTTCCGGCGCAAGCCGTAGTGGATGAACAAGACGATGACCGCCACACGCAGCGCCACGTTCGCCCAGATCGTGGGATGGAGGCCGCGCGTGAAGGCGTAGATCTCCACGGCGGCCGTGCAGCCGTGGAACACGATCATGGTCCAGGTGATGAGCCGGACCCCGTCGGGGTGCCGGAGGGTTCTGCCGGCGAACGACAGGAACGCCACGGCGAGCTCGGCGGCTCCCAGGAGGTAGCACACCAGGTAGGCCTCCGGCGCGATGCGTATGCCGACGGCGCCGGGAATCAGGCCGGGCGCGGCGATGAGCACCACACCCGCCGCGCAGGTGACCAGGGCGTGGAGGGTGAGGAGCCGGCGCAGCTTCACGATCGCGCCGCCCGCCGCAGGTGGCTCAGGGCGGCCTGCCGGTCGTTGAGGCGCGGGTAGGGCTGGTCTGGCACGGCCACGCCGAGGAAGTCACACAGAGGCTCCCAGCCCTGCCCGGTCTGGTGGATCAGGACGCGGTCGGCGGGGAGGGCGTCCGTGACCTCCGCGGTGCGGCGCTGTAACACCTCGACGGCGTTGTGCTCGCCCGGCATCGGGTCGGCCAGCGCCGTGCCGAAGGTGTCGCGCCAGATCCGGTCCAGCACCGGCCGCATGCCGGTGACCACCGGTTCGAATTCGCGAGGTGCCGCGCCGGGGTTGCGCAGTAACGCGTAGACGGTGTCGCGCAGGCTGGCGTACCACGCGTGGGGATTTCGCACGGTGACGATGACCTTAGCGTCCGGGTACGTCCGCGCGAGCGGGAGCCAGAAGTGGGCGCTCGGCCAATCCACCGCCGCCTGGTAGCCCCGCAGTACGCCGCCCCAGTTGACCGGCCCCTCCAGAGTCTGGCGCCATCGCTCTGCCTGTTCGGGATGGGCGCCAATCTCCTGCATATGGTGACAGGGCCCGAAGCCGAGCCGCTCCAGCGCCGCCTTGAGTGACGTGGTTCCGGTGCGCGGCAGGCCCGCGCCGATCACACTCACCATCTCTCTCGGTCCTCCGTTCCGCTTAATTCATCATATGGTGAAACCTGTTGTAGACGATATACAGATGAGGTTCATATTGGAAGCGGTATCATCAGACGCCGTGGACAAGGACCTGGTGGATGCCGCGCTGGCGGCCGCCGAGAAGCAGGGCAAGGACGTGGCCGAGGTGCCGCTGAGGGCGATCGCGGCGGCCGCGGGAATCTCCCGCAGCACCCTGCTGAGGAGGCTCGGCGGGTCACGGGTCAGGCTGGACGAGGCGGTGCGGCAAGCCGGGGTCGATCCCGGCGGGCGGCCGCCAGTCAGAGAGCGGGCGCTCGCAGCGGCGGCCGAGCTGATCGGCCGCGACGGGCTAGGCGCGGTCACGCTGGAGGCGGTCGCGGCCGCCGCGCAGTGCTCGCCGACCAGCCTGCATGCCATCTTCGGCGGCCGCGACGGCCTGCTCGCCACCATGTTCGACCGGTACGTCCCGGTGCCCGACTTGGAAGCGCTGGCCACCGATCCCCCCGAGCGGATCGAGGAGACCGTCCACGCGATCTACAGCGCGCTGGCCGAGGCGTTCTGCCGCGAGCCGCGGGTGCTGCCGGCCATCTTCGGCGACCTGTTCAGCCGTCCGGATGGCACGGCAGCCCGGATGCTGAAGGCCAATCTGCCCCGGATGTTCGCCAGCCTCGGCACCCTGCTGACGTCACAGATCCAGGCCGGCCGGCTGCGGCCGCTCCCGCTGCCGCTGCTCATCCAGCTGATGATCGGCCCGATGGCGGGGCACATGCTGTTGCGCCCCGCCCTGCAGGACGCACTGGGTGACGTCCTGCCCCCGGTGGAGGAGGTCTCGCGGATGTTCGCCGATGCGTTCATCCGCGCCGCCGCCCCATGAGCCGGGCCCCACAGGACGCCTAAGAAGCGTGACTCATTTGGCGATCAGTCGTAAGACGCTGTCACCGTGGGCCATCTGGCGACGACAATCGACGACATCGCCGCGGCCGGCATCTCCCGGCGCTCCTTCTTCCGCTACTTCGGCGCAACGGAGGACATCGTGCTGGGCGACGTCGCCGCCCACCGCGAGCGGGTCCGCAAAGAGTTGGAGTCCCGGCCCGCCACCGAGGACGCGTGGACCGCCCTGCTCAACGCGCTGCGCCCCGCGCCGCGGCTCGGCCAGGACGACGTGACCATGTTGAAGACCTCGAAGATGCTCTATGGGACGCCGTCGCTGCATGCCCGCACCCCCGAGAAACGCCTCAATGCGAAGTCGCTGCTCACCCGGAGATCCACCGCCGCCTCGGCGTCACGCCGGAAGACGAGCACGACCTGCGCGCCGACGCGATCGTAGCCTGCGTGCTCACGTGTCTGGACGTTGCCGGCGAGGCGTGGATCCGGAGTGACAGCAGCGAGCCGCTGGACGAGCTGGTCCTCTCGGCGGTCGCGGCAGCGCGCCGGACGCCTGAACGGTCACTGCATCCTGGTGGCGGGAACCAACCAGCTGAAAGGCCGCTTGCCGCCATCGCGTAAATCGCCCACGCTGGCGATCAGCCTGCCGCGAGGGTCGTTCATTCGCCCGCGCCGGTCTCCTTGCACTGGGTCTTCCCGAGGAGCGGGCGTGTGCCGCGAGAGGCGTTTGCTCCCGGCTGCGGTGCAGGAGTGCCGCCGTGCTCGGTGCGTGCCCGTACGCCCCGAAACATCCCGTTAGAACGCCGCACACTGACAGCTGGCCAACTGAGTGGCGGCCGCAGGGGACCGCGCGGACTGACCACGTCGAGACGGAGCGCTGGCCGAGCGCTTCAATGGCCGTAGTGAGGCCATTGCGTCTCCGGCCGGATGCGACGGCGATCAGCCCGACGATCGCCGCCATGCCGATCCTGCCCAGGTATCCGATGAACGGCTGCGCCAGTGCGACGAGCCACGTCGCCGCGAACGCCGTCGTCATGAACAGGGCGATCTTCGTACGGGCGGCCGGCACGCCGACCTGGATGAGGCCGGCGGGAAGGGCGCCCGCCACGGACAGAGCCGTGGTGATCACTGCGGCGCGGGTCAGGAAGGAGCGGTGGCGGGCGGGTTCGTCCAGGACGCGCCGCCGCGCCACCCACATGCCCAGGAGCACACCGGGAACGACTGAGATGACACCTATGGCGAGGACGCCGGGAAATTTAGCATGTATCCCATACTTCGCGATGGTTTAGGTGCCCGGTGCCCACCGGCCGGACGTGCGGATGATGAGATCGGCTTCATGCCCACAGTGATCACTGGCCTTGACCGGTGCATGCAGGCGGGATCCCTGCTGCCGGCGGTATCGGCGATGACCGAATTCGGCTCGGCGTTGCATGTCCTGCGTGACCCCGGTCATCACGGCCTGGAGGATTGGGCGGCGAAGATCCGCAGGGCGATGAGCCCCCGCCTGGTAGCGTGGACGCGGTCGTGGTGGTGGACGGCACAGGCGATCAGAGCAACGCCGTTCGTCACACCCGCACCACCATCGGACGGCTTTGATGACCGCTTCGAACAGCTGTGCGCCATGCCCGCCCAGGAACTGGCCGATCAGTTGCTGCGACCGATCGCACCGTCGGGCGACACTCAAGTCGCGCTGCGCTGGTCGCGCTCACGAGGTCCGGCGGTAGCAGCACGCGTTGAAGCGCTCGCCACGCATCCGCACGACGCGGCCGGAGACTTTCTCTCATTCATGAGTTGCAGCTGGCGCGAGTGGTTCGAGGCCGAATGGGCGCGGATCCGGCCGGTGCTGGCAGCCCAGGCGCGGCGCTTCACCGACACCACGTCCTTACAAGGACCTGGGCCCGCGCTCACCACACTCGACCCCTCTATCGAGATGGCCCCGACCGGGGTAACCGTTCGCATCGCGAAGATCCAGGCCACCCGTCATGACGTGTCCCGGCGCGGACTCATTGTGGCGCCCAGCACCTTCATCCGGCCCCACTTGTATGTGGCCGACGTTCCCGGGCGGCCACTTCTTCTCATCCACCCCGTCGACGCCGGCTCCCCCGTTCCCTCCGCCGCCGTGGTGCGGCGGAGGCTTGAGGTCCTCGCACATCAGGGCCGCCTGGAGGTGGCCCGGGCGATCGCGACCGAGCCGCGGACGGCAGGAGAGATCGCGATGCTGTGGAACGTGGACCCGACGCAGGTGAACCGGCATCTGCGTGCCCTGGCCTCCTCGGGACTGGCTACCACGACCCGCCAGGGACGGTTCGTGCGATACCAGCTCGCCGCCGACGTCCTCGAGGCCCTGGGCACGGACGTGCTGTCACTCCTGCTGCGCTGAGCACGATTGACCAGATGCGTCAGTCCGCTGGCCGGGACGACCGCGGTGGTGCTGAAGTCCTCCCAACCACTCGTAGAGGGAGAAACACTATGACGATCTTGTCTCCGGAGGAGGCGATCGGCCGTTTGCATGCCGATCGGGAGATCCTCCTCGCACGCGTCACTGGTCTGACCGAGGCGCAACTCGACGCCGACTATCTGGTGAATTCCGGACCGCTCGGCGACTTCTGCCGTTCCTTGCACGACCTCATCGCTCATGTTCTGATGTGGGACGAGATCAACCTGGCGGTGCTGACGGATGCCGTCGCCGGCCGGCCGCACTGGAGCCTCGATCCACGCTGGGAAGACCCGGCCGTCGGGCAGGCTTTGAACCGCGGCGGCGTGGAAGCTAGTCGGCATCTTCCGGCGTCGTTGCTCCTGCACCGGTTCGAGTCCGTGCATGACGCGATCTTGGAGGACCTCGGCCGGCTCAGCAAGGAATCCTGGAACGACGCCCCTCAGGGTGCGCAGGGAGTCGGTGCGCTGGCGCAGAGGGTGTGGACCGTGCCCGGACAGCCAGCGTACTGGCATGCTGCGATCCACCTCGGCCAGGTGCCGTCCACCATGCCCGTCGCCGGTCACCAGCCGCGGAAGGGCAGCAGGTCCGCATGAGAACCCATCACCTTGACGAACCCGGCTTCGCGGACGAGACCGAGGCATTGCTCGCGAGATTCGGCCCGCGAGCCGAGATCGCCGACTATCGGACCCTGCTGGCCGCCCGCGCGGCATCCCCAGATCCCGCGCTGTCCGGCCGGCTTGATCCCTCGGTTCACGCCGCGGACCTCTACCTGCCCGTGCGATGCGGCTCCATATGGGCGCGCGTCTACCAGGCACGGCGGATCCCCAGGCCGCGGCCGGTTCTCCTGTGGCTGCACGGTGGTGGCTTCATCGGCGGATCCGTGGATGATCTCGACTATGTGTGCTCCCGACTGGCGTACCTGGCGGAGCTCACGGTGGTCTCCCTCGACTACCGGCTGGCGCCCGAGCATCCCCATCCCGCCGCGCTGTACGACACCTACGACGCCATCCAATGGCTGACCGAGCACGCTTGGCTGATCGGCGGCGATGGCCGGGTCGCGGCCGGCGGGCAGAGCGCGGGGGCAGCCCTGGTCGCCGGCGCATGCCTGATGGCACGCGACAACGCCGGCGCGACCGTGGCCCGCCAGATCCTCTGCTACCCGGTGTTGGACTTCGGCCAGGACACCGAGTCCTTCCGGGAGTTTGACGGGGTGTTCCTGAGCATCAAGCCCGGGCGCTGGTCCGAGACGCAGTATCTGGCGGGGCAACAGGTGACTCCGTACGCGGCACCCATGCGCGCCGAAACGCTGGCCGGACTGCCATCCGCTCTAGTGATCGGCGCCGGCCGCGATCCGCTGCGCGATGACGCACGCGGGTACGCCGCCCGGCTGGACGCGGAAGGAGTGGAGGTGAAGCACATGGAGTTCGCCGGGACGATGCACGCGTTCATGAACTTCTGCGGTGTCCTGTCCGCCGGACGCCACGCGGTCGAGCTGATAGCCGCCGACCTGACGCAGGCATTCTCGAAGTGAGTCTCGAGATCAACACCGTCTGGCTGTACGGCCCCTACAGCCCGGCCGGCTCCCAGCCCGACTTCTACACGGGCTTTCTGGAAGAGCGCGCCGCGCCTGATGCCCGCCTGGAAGATCAATCTCCTTGGCACCGCCCAGGCGGGAACCGTGCCATCGAGCGTGGCCATCCCCGCGCTGGCGCCGCTGGGCGTCATGCTCACCGGAATGCTCCTCTACCCGTTCATCGAACGATAGATCACCGGCGACCAGCACGAGCACCACATCCTGGAGCGCCCCCACAACACCCCCCCACCGCACCTCCATCGGCATGGCCACCCTCGTCTTCTACAGTGTGCTGTGGCTGCTGGGAGCCAACGACGAGATCGAGGCCACCTTCCACATCAGCCTGAACGCCACCACCCACGCCGGACGTATCCTGATGATCGCCGGACCCGCACTCGCATACCTCGTCACCTACCGGATCTGCCGCGGCCTGCAACGCGCCGACGCCGAACTGGTCAGGCATGGCACGCCGATCGGCGTGATCAAACGCCTGCCGGACGGCGCGTTCGTCGAGGCTCACGCCCCGCTGACGGAGGACGCCGAGGCGCACCTGCGCGCCAAAGGAACCCGTGCCCGTGATACCCGCTCACAACGGCTCCAGCATCCCGCTGGCGGGCATGCGCGGCCCCTCGGACGGCTGCGAGCCCGAACGTCGGAGACGTACGGAGGAGAGAAGGTGCCCATTGAAGAGGAGCACGACCCTTCCCTGACCCGTTGAACCTCACGGATTCACTGGATCGCCGCCCCCAGATGGTGCAGCACCGTTTCGGCGATGTCGCCCAGCGTGTCGAGCTGTTCCTGCGTCAGCAGATCGATGAGGTGGGCCCGTACGGACTCGACGTGGTCGGGTGCGGCCTGGACGATCGCGTCCAGGCCTTGGGCGGTGAGGACGATGACCGCGCCGCGGCCGTCATCGGCGCACTCCTGTCTGGTCACCAGACCACGCTCCTCCATGCGGCTCACGTGACGCGACAGCCTGCTCTTGGACCACAACATGCGGTCGGCCAGCTCCTGCAGCCGCCAGCGCCGGCTCTCCCTGGCCGACAACGCGGACAGCACGTCATAGTCGGCCTCCGAAAGGCCTGAGTCCCGTTGCAGGTCGCGGGCGATCTGGGCGTCTAGGAGCAGGCGCATCCGCCGGTAGCCGAGCCAGGCTCGGTATTCGCGTTCATTGAGCCATCGCGGGTTGGGCATGCCCTGCAGCCTAGCGCTAGTTGACATGTAAACCATAGCTGCGGCACCCTCTTGTTTACACGTAAACCAGTCTTGGAGGAGCCCGCATGCCGAGCCTTAAGGTCATCGTCGCCAGCACCCGCCCGGTCCGCATCGGCAGGACGATCGGCGACTGGGTGGCCGCCTGCGCCGCCGAACACAGCCACTTCCAGGTCGAGCTCGTCGATCTCGCCGAGGTGGGCCTGCCCTTCCTTGACGAGCCCGAGGACGCCACCACCGGACGGTACGCGCACCAGCACACCAAGGACTGGAGCCGCACCATCGACGCCGCCGACGCGCTGGTGTTCGTGATGCCCGAGTACAACTACGGTTTCAGCGCACCGCTGAAGAACGCCCTCGACTTCCTGCACGAAGAATGGGCGTACAAGCCGGTCGGGCTCGTGAGCTACGGCGGCTTGTCGGGCGGCCTGCGCGCGGTCGAGATGCTCAAGCCGGTGCTGGTCAAGCTGCGCATGATCCCGGTCGGCGACGCGGTGACCATCTTCCACCGCAAGGCTATGGGCGCCGACGGCCGGCTGATCGTGGACGATCACCTGCGTTCTGCAGCGGAGGACATGCTGCAGGAGTTGCGCCGTCTGACGGCGGCCATGTCGGTGATGCGAGCCGCGGTGTAGTGGCGCCGGGGCTCCCATCGACGCCGTCGCTGGAGTGCGACACCCGCTCGGCAGCGCGGCGATCGCCACCGCCCACCGGGCTCCCGCACGTGAGATGCGGGTCACATCTGGGCGCGACGACGTCACATCGCCAGTGGCTTCACAGCCCTTAGGGGCGATCCCAAAAGGAGGGATACCTCGATGCCCGACATGTCGACCGGCATCGCCACGCAGGTGTTCGCCGACCATCGCGAACTGCTGTTCTCCGTGACCTACAACATGCTCGGCAGCGTCCCCGACACCGAGGACGTGCTGCAGGACGCCTGGCTGGCGTGGGCATCAACGAAAGTGGAGCAGGTCGAGAACCACCGCGCCTATCTGGTGCGCATCGTGGTGAACAAGACACTCGCCCGCCAGGACATCATGCGCCGCCGCCGGGAGACCTACGTCGGCCAGTGGCTTCCGGAGCCACTCGTCAGCGCGGCCGACGCCGCCGATGACACTCTGCGGGCGGAGTCGGTGTCGCTAGCGTTGCTGGTGGTCCTGGAAACGCTCACTCCGCTGGAGCGTGCCGTGTTCATCCTGCACGAAGTCTTCGGGTACGCCCACGCCGAAATCGCCGCCATGATCGACCGGATGCCGTCGGCGGTCCGCCAGGTCGCCCACCGCGCCCGCGAGCACGTCCAAGCGCGGCGTCCTCGCTACTCCGTCGACCCGCGTACGCAACAACAGGTGACCGAGCGGTTCGTGGCCGCCGCGTTCGGCGGGGACTTGAACGCCCTGATGGACCTGCTGGCACCGGAGGTCACGCTGTGGACCGATGGGGGCGGCAAGGCGACGGCGGCAGCCCGCGGCCTATTCACAGCCGCGACAAAGTCGTCCGGCTCCTCGCCGCCCGCGCCGCCGGTCCGTTCGAGGGGCTGGACATCCACTACCGACTGGTCAACGGCGAGCCGTCGGCGGTGTTGTTCGTGAAGAACTCACCCTTCGCCGTCATGGTCCTCGATCTGAAGCCTGCCGACGATCGGGTGCGCAATATCTACGTCGTGACCAACCCCGACAATCTTTCCCAAATCCCCTGAACGGACCACCCCATGATTCTGGTAACAGGCTCGACCGGCACCATCGGACGCCCCTTGGTCGACCTGCTCGCCCCCGAGGGCGCCACGGTCCGCGCCGTCACGCGCGACTCGCAGACCGTGAACCAACCCGCCAGTGTCGAGGTCATCGCCGGCGGCCCGACACGCTGGCCTCCGCCCTGAAGGGCGTCACCGATCTGTTCCTGCACCCGCGCTGTCGGCCTGGCCGCTCCGGAGCTGCTGCCCCTGACCAAGGAACGGGGGACGCAGCGGTCGTGGTGCTGTCGGGCATCAACGTGGACGACCCTTGGAGGAGCAGGCGTCCCGGTTGAACGGCGACCCGGAACAAGGAAGTCGAACAGGCCGCCATCGCCAGGGGGCCTGGGGTGGGCGAGGCGAGTACGGCGGTCTGCACGTGTTCGTCCACAACGTCCAGACGTGGCTGGCCAGCTATCCTCGTTTTCATATGCACTTCGCTCCGACCAGCGCCTCCCGGCTGAATCAAGTGGAACGCTGGTTCGGGCTGATCACCGACAAACTTATCCGGCGGGGCGTTCACACAAGCGTCACCGCGCTGGAGAAGGACATCCTGGCGTGGGTGGACATCTGGAACGAGGACGCCAAGCCGTTCGTCTGGATCAAGACGGCCGAAGAGATCCTCGCATCCCTGGAGTTACTTCTGCGTCGCATTAAAGGCGAGGAACACTAGCCCACGATGGAGGCGTTGGCCTCCGTGATGAACATCCGTGCGGCGTCGTCAGGGGTCATCCGGCCGAACAAAACCTCATTCGTATACCGCGTGAGGATGTTCTCCATGGCGCTGGCGATGCCGCCGACGCTGGCCCTCGCCCTATCCGCGTACAGCGGTCACATCGTGAAGCCTGATCAGACAATCCTCAGCGGAATACGAGAGAGGAAACGTGTCCCAGTTTCGACATGACGTTCGCCTGCTCGGGGCGTTCGAGGTATCCGTTGGCGGTGGGGTCCCGATCCGCATGTGGCCGAAACCTCGTGCCCTACTTGCCCACATGCTGGTGGCCGACGCGCCGTTGCCGGTGGGGCGCATCATCTGTGAGCTGTGGCCGATCGAGCCCCCACATTCGGCCACTGCCAACATTCGCGGCTACATCCACCTCATCCGCCGGGCGCTCGGCCCGGACGCGGTCCAGACGCTGCATGGCAGCGTGTACCGGCTCCATTTACCTGACGCGCGGGTGGACTTCCGGACTTTTCTCGAGCTGCTTGACCTGTCCGAATCGGTGGACCATCCCCAGGAGCAGACAGCCCTCCTCAGGCATGCTCTTGACCTCGGGCAGGGGTCTCCCCTGAGGGGCATCTCGCATGGCCCATGCTGGAGAGTTGGATCGCGCGCATGCACGGCCACCGGCGGCGGGCCGTGCTCGATCTCGCTGAGATCCTAATTCGCATTGGGAAGCGCACCGAGGCGGAGGACCTGCTGCGACAGCGTTTGATGGAGCGGCCGGAGGACGAGACCGCATACATGCTGCCGATGCGCGCACTGTACCTGGCGGGGGATGGCAGCACCGCATTGGCCGTCTACCAGCAGGCATACCGCAGGCTCGCCACGTCTGGCCTGCGGCTCGGTCCGCAACTGCGAGCCGCCCATTACGCCATCCTCAACCACCAGCAGTTCGCCGACCAGGTCGGCATAAGTCGGCTTATCCGACCATGGCCGCCGATACCGGTAGGTGCGTGACGGTGTCCGCAGGCTGGGCCATGGCATGACCAGGTTCGCGATCCCTGAAGACATGGCGATCTGGTCCGGGCTCGTGGGGCGAGATGGGTGCGGGCCTGGGGGTTGTGCCATCACGTGGTCTGCGAGGGACGCAGGCCATCGAGCGCGATCTCGATGAACCGCCGCCAGTCACCGGCCGAATGGCGAATGACGGCCGCCAGACCACAGACGATCATGTTGACGTCCTCGGTCGTCACATCCGACCGGATTACGCCACTGGCCTGCGCCCGGTCTATCAGCTCAGTGACGACGGAAAGGAGCGCCGCGCGTGTCTCCCCACGGGGCTCGGTCGAGCCCATGGCCTTCTCGATCACCTCGGACATGCCGCGATCGTCCGCCAGCACCTCTCCGACGTGGCACAGGAACACGCGGAGCGCCTGAGGGGGATCCGCCTCGGCCTGGCATCGCGCCCGCGCGAAAGCCGCCATCTCGGCGGAACGGCGCTCGGCAACCGCCTCGATCAGGGCCTCGCGGGTCGGGTACTTCCGGTAGAGGGTCCCGACCCCGACTCCGGCCATCCGAGCAACCTCCGACATCTGCACGTCGTAGCCCTGTTCGGCGAACAGTGCGCGGGCCGCCTCCAGGACACGGTCACGGTTGCGCTCGGCGTCGCTGCGCGGCTTGCGCCGGATGGGCGGAGTTGACATGCCAGCACATCCTCTGTCTAGACTCATTACGGAATAGGGATTCCGTATTCCGAATTATGCCATGCGTGGAAGACCGAAAGGGACACCGTCATGTCGAAAGACCGTTTCATCCTGCTCAACCCCGGCGAGGTACGGCCCACCCGCGTCCCCGTCCCGCCCGTGTTCGGCTTTAAGGCCAGAACCGAGGACACCGAAGGCAGACTGTCCCTGCTGGAGGTCATTCTGGCCCGCGACATCCCCCGCCACGTCCACCACATGGCCGACGAATGCATCTACGTGCTCGACGGCGTACTGGAGGTGGAATTCGACGACCGCGTCGAGCACGTCGCCGCGGGCGGATTCGTGCTGCTGCCACACGGCGTCCCGCACGCCCTACGCCGAGGCTCCGCCCAGCCCCCGCGGGTGATACAGATCTCCACGCCCGGAGGATGGGAGTGCTACATCGAGGACCTCGCCGAGGCCGGACCGGACGCCACCACCACGGACGGACAGTTTGACCCGAAGAAGCTCAACCCCATCGCCGCCAGGTACGAAATCACCTACGAGGAGCAGTAGTCACCAGGGACTCCGAGGTCCGCCATTTTGCGCATGCCTCCACGCGCCCTCACCGACGAGGCGCGTTCTTTCGCCGCCCGCGGTGCGGCGGGAGCAGTTCACACCCTTCGCCGTGACGTCACGTGCCTCGCGCCTTCACCCCGCAACACCCGGTCAGACTTGATCTGTGCTGGTATGGCCTGGAGCAGGTGGCGTCGGCCCGGCGTGGGCGGGCCGGGAGGTACGGCCAGCGACGTGATCAGCGTGGGTGCGGCCAGGGTGCGGATGGCCACTCGGGGCAATGAGGGCAGGTCGCCCACCTGGTAGAAGACCGTCCAGGACGGCGCGCCAAGCCCGATCGCGGTGAGCGTGTCCAGCAGGGCGGTGAACGGCGACCCGAGCAGCGGTTCGGCCCCGGCCTCGCGCATGGCCTCGGCTATCAGTCGTGGAAGGGCGGATTGTTGTCCCGGGGTGCGAGCCGCAGGGGAAGGCCGGCGAGCTGTGGCAGGCGCGGCACGGGTTCGTCGGCCAGCGGATGGCCGACCGGCAGAGCCACCAGCAGCGGCTCGGTCCATACCGGCAGCAGCTCCAGCCCAGGGGCCGCCGTTGCGGCACGGACCAGGGCGGCGTCCAGTTCACCGGATAGCACGGCAGCTAGCCGCTCCGCCGGGACGAGCCGGTGCAGCCGCACCTGAAGCCGGGGCGCGATGGCCGCCAGTCCGTTCATCAGTCGGTGGATGCGCTCACTCTGCACGATGCCCAGGCGCAGGACGCCCTCCTCGCCGGCGGCGATGTCGGCGGCCACCTGCCGGGTCCGGCGAGCGGCGGCCAGCACGGCACGCGCCTCGGGCAACAACCGCTCCCCCGCGCCGGACAGTCGCACCTGCCGTGTGGAGCGGTCGAACAGGACCACGCCCAGCTCGCGTTCCAGCCGGGCGATCTGCTGGCTGACCGCGGCCTGGACGATGTGCAGCCGCTCGGCGGCCGCCACTTTAGCCCGTCGCAGACCACCATCAGCGCATCGCCCGCACCGCGGTTCTTGATCTCGGTCGGCACGCGCAGCCAGTACTTCGCGCCCTCGCCACCGTCGCCAGCCTCACAACTCGTGGATCTCGCCGCTCACCGTCGACGGTGAGCGGCCAGCGCAAGGTAAATGGGCCGGTTGGGGCGGCATCCCAGCGCTTCAGGGTGCTGGCCGGGTTCCCTTTTGCGGGAGGGCGTTAGCGGGACGCGGGACCGCAGGTGAGCACGTACGGTGTCCATGATGTCGGCGAGCTGGGCGATCTGCTTCTCGATGAGCAGGTCGATCAGGCCGTCACGGACCGTTTCCACGTGTCCGGGGTGCGGTCTTTCCAGGAGTCGTTGGCTGTCCTCGGTGATGACGACCATGGCCCGGCGTTCGTGGGTGGTGTCGGTTTCGCGGCGGAGCAGGCCGGCTTTTCTAGTTGGGCGACCTGGTAGCTGAGGCCGCTGCGTGAGGTGATCATCAATTCGGCGACCTCGGTGATGCAGCGGCGCCGAGGTGCGCATTCGTTGGCCCAGTGCGGACCTCGTACTGCACCATGATGAGTCCGCCGTCCTGGCGAAGTTGTCGTTCCACGTGGCGCTGGATTAGGCAGGCCGAGCCGTACCCGCTGTAGCTTCAGCTGCACCTGGTGCATGTCGCCTTCGGGCATCTTCACCCAGCCGAGCACGGGCCCGTCGACCGTCTCGTAGCTGTACCGCTTCGGGCCGAAGGTCTTCTCGACCAGGTTGAGGCTGATGCGGCCGTGCATCCACCACGGGTCATCCCGTGACCACTCGTGTTCGCGGGCCCACAGCTGCCAGCGGATCGCCCACTCGTCGACCGACACGT
Organism: Nonomuraea turcica; assembly: GCF_030718205.1. Lineage (GTDB taxonomy): Bacteria > Actinomycetota > Actinomycetes > Streptosporangiales > Streptosporangiaceae > Nonomuraea. The sequence continues at coordinate 3,741 of NZ_JAUZQF010000039.1, read as the reverse complement.
TGATCACCCGCGACGTGTAATCCCTCAGGGATGAGGCGGCGCTGCAGCCACGCGCCGAACCCTTCGGTGTGCAGGTACAAAGCGCCGAACGGCCACACCCGCAGATGCGCGGACAAGGTGTGCTCCGCGCCGGCGGCTCCGATCGTGATCTCGGCGGAGAAGACGCCGAATGTCCGGCCGATGACGAGCTCGCCGCCAAGCGTGCCGGTCGGCTTGTCCGGCCACGGGCCGGGCCCCCACGTGGTCGAACCCAGTTCGCGCATGGCCTGGATGAACTCAGGCCGGTACAGGTCGTTGGTGTACGGCTGGCCGAGCTCGAAGTGCTTCACGGGCAGGTTGCCCTGCGGGTCGGGCCGGACGGCGCACCGGTCGCACGCCACCCAGCGGGCCGCGTCAAGGCCAGGCTCGTACGGGCCGTACCCGTCGACCACCGGCCGGTGACCGCGGATCCGGCACCGCAGCATGAGCCGGGGCACCTCGTGCAGCCGGAAGCCGCGGTGGGCGAGCATGCCGCGCTGGCGGCCGTCCCGCTTGAGGTAGTCGATCGAATGCCACCACATGAGGGATCTCCGAGAGGGCCGATTACGTGAAAAGCCAGCGCCGGTGAGTGATCCGAGTGCCGCGGCGCCTGCCCGCAACTCCGCGAATCCCCAACAACCAATCCGAACTATCACTAAGGTGATCAAGTCAAAGATCAAGGAGGAAGCATCATGAACCGAACCAACGCCCTACGGGTCGGCCGCTCGGTGCTGGTGGTGGCGCTGGCGGGAGGTGTCGTGCCAGCCGCCGTCGCGCCCGCCGCGCTCGCGGCCCAGAAGGCGACGCTGGGACCGTACGGGTACGGCAACCTGAAGCTCGGCATGAGCGCCGCGAAGGCCAAAGCGACCGGGAGAATCGTCCGCAAATCAGTCGGGGACCACGCAAGATGCACGGGCTGGGACCTGAAGGAGAACCCGTACCCCAACTACCGGGTGGGTATGTACGTCTCCAAGAACTACGGCGTGACCATGATCGTCGCGCCCTCCGGCCTCAAGACGCCCCAGGGCATCGGCATCGGCTCCACCAGGGCGCAACTGAAGACCGCCTACCCCGACCTGCGGCGTGGTCCGGGCGGCTATCCCACCGCCGGCGTGCCGGGCAACAAGAAGGCGCTCTACCTCTTCTACCTGTCCTATAAGACCAACCAGGTCGCCGGGATGACCCTGGTTCTCGCCAAGCATGACTGCCGCAGGTACTAGTGCCCCGCATGGCCTCGGCGAGGCGACCGCTCCGGCGCTGGTCAAAAGGCATGCGAAAGGCCCTGGACCGGGGAGTATCCAGGACCTAGTTCGTGATCAAGGATCTGAGAGGCGATCTTTCGGGGGTACCCGAAGTATGGGGGACGTTGCGTTCGCGCCGGAGCGACGCTCTCAGTGCATCGCCTGAACCGTACGCGCGGGAGGAAACCCGACGTACCTACACGAATCCCAGATTGATCATGAGGGTACACACGGTTGTCAAGCCATGGCAAGCGCACGCGCGAACGGTGTGTGACCTAGGTCGCATCTTCTATAGCGAGGTCACACTTTGACCGGCTCCACGTCTCTCGGTATGCGGCAGAGCTTCCACCCACGGAAGCACGTTCCATGCATTGGGAGAGACATGTCCAAGCGCAAGTCCACTGTGATCATGATGGCCGTTGCATCGGCACTCATCCCCATCGGCACGATCGGAGTCGGCGCACCCTCGGCAAGCGCCGCCGCCACATCCAGCTTGAGCGCCACGCTCGAGGCGAACGTCTCGGCGACAACGATCTGCCGATACAAGGTCACCGCGACTTTGAGCCGGAAGTACTACAACAAGTACGGCGGTTCTTTCGATGGTTTCTGGACCAAAGGGCAGTACCTCTCAGCCTATAGCGGCGTCACGCTTGGCCTGCTGAAGACGACGATCAGCCACGACCACGGTGACACCTACTGGGTGACTGCCACTCACGTCACTCGGACGGCGGACGCTTGCTCGTCATAGTCCCTTAGTGACCGACCGCGCGCCCCGCTCGATCCACCACGCATCGAGCGGGGCGCGACGTGTGTCCCGTTACACGGGAGAGGCGCGCCCGGCTCCTTATGTCCGGGACAACCTCGCCATGCGGGCTACAGTCCTATGCCCGCCGTGGCGTTGTCGGCCCACTCGTCCACGATCCGCATGTACTCGTACAGCACGCGCGACGTGGGCGACCGGCCGCCCTACTTGGCGATGGTCTTGACGTCGTGGTCGGGGACGTGGAGCTGGTGGATCTGGTCGTGTTCCTGGTCGGTGGGAGGGGGCGGGCATGCGCACCTGTGTCAATACGACCCAGATGATCAAGGCTTGGATAGCCTGGCCTCTTCGGAGGTGATCTTGAACCACGGACTGAGGCGCTTCTTCCCGGTCGCCAGAACTACGCCCATGCCCTGTGCAATGCAGGTAGCAGCAACTCCGAGGACGCGGGCAAACACGTCCGGCTCGGCGGCAGTCACGAGTAAGCGCATGGTCACGAAGCTACCGTTTCGCGCAACTCAGCCGCTCGTACCAGCTTGGCCAGCCGCGGTCATTCGGCGATCGGCCAGCAGGGTTGCCCGACCCGCCGCGTCCCCCTCCCGCTGCGGGGGCAGATCCGCCACTGCTGGCCCCTCCGGCAGCATGACGCCATGCCAGCCTTCCACGTCGGCCAAAGGTCATCAGGCCCCTCGGGCGGGTGGCGGGATTGGCTGCTGTGGACTCGTGCCATGGCCGAATTCCAACCGGACGGAGCCGGGGCGCAGCAGCCCGTGCTCGACATGCTGGCTACTGATCAAGGAGAGTTGCTGTCCTTCGCACTGGTCACCGCGCGGAAGAATTGACGGCGGACGGCACAGAGCTGGCGCTGAAAGCTGCTGGGAACGGCGCTCTTGTGCAGGTAATCTGCGACCAGTCCTGCGCAACGCTGCTGCCGCAGTAAATCCACGTCGCGATCGGCCGGGATAATCAGCGAGACGGCAACTTTGGAGGTTAGTCCAACGAGAGGCAGTAGTTGTGCGGCAAAGGGCGCACGAAACTCGCGCACAGCGAATACTTCTCGGTAAGTCGCCATTTCACACCTTGCTCAACGGAACGGCGGGGCTCGACGCTCGATTCGAGCGAGCCCCACCGCAGCTTTCGTTTACCACGTGATGTTTCCGCGACAGCCTGGCGTTGGAGCCGCCGGTGCGCGGCATCCCGCCGATCCGCTCACGCCGCTGACCACGACGTCGCCGGCCCTGGACCACCCCCACGTGCAGGCATCCCTGCGTCGTTGACAGCATCCAGGCCTCCGGTCACGACGGCTCCTGTGAACCTGTCTCTCTCGATGAGCAGGCCAAGGGACGGCGGGTGCACCACCGATCAGTGAACAGCGGGAGGCGGGTGCCGCGGCACCTAGCTCCAGCACGTGCAGAGCCTGCCGCCTCGACACGGTCATGACGCTGCGGTGCGCGTTTCGGGGCCTTGCGAGCAGGCTTGCGAGAGCAACACGACGCTCCCGCCGAACAGCAGCACGCCGAGGGGTTCGTGGAGTTCGGGGGCGCGGGCTTCGCCGATGGCCGCTTCGGCCATCGACAGGATGAGCAGGAAGACACTGAAGGTTTTTCACCGCACCTCGCGAGCTTGCAGGACGAAGATTGCTTTGACGAGTTGACCTGCACGTAGCGGGCAACAGCGGAGTTTGCGCAGGATGCGCCAGTTCTTCAGGACGGCATTCGCGCG
>NZ_JAUZQF010000038.1 GCF_030718205.1 Nonomuraea turcica | reverse complement strand
GACCAGCGGGTACGGCGGAGGCGTTGCGCGAGGCTGCCAACAGATGTCCTTCCGAGGGCTCGCGGCGGACTGACTACACGCACGCCAGACAACCTCGCAACGTGAGCAAGCATCGCGGGTCGTCAAAAAAGGGAGCGTGGAAGCCCGAGCGTACTCGCTCTAATAGAATTTGTCCACGCTTACGCAGACCCATCTTCCCGGTCGCATTTTCATCATGACGTATGCCGCTCCGCTTGTCAATCCCCAACGCCGCTCGTCGGTAGTTCCTCCTGATATTCGGGATAATGTCGCCGGTCCAGGTAAAGGTGGCGAGAAACTACTTTCGAGGAGTGGAGCGCCGGCGAAGCCAGCCGGCCGCACGATGAGCGACCGGGCCGAGCAGGCTGACCTCTCTGGTCGCCTTCCTCAGCGCCTGAACGGCGTTCTGCGACTCGGCCGTGACCTCTTTCAGCTTCGCCGTCGTGCGCCGCAGCTCGGCGGTGAGCCGGTCCAGATCGCTCTCCGGCGACGCGGGCTTCGGCTTCTTGCGCTGGTTGACGCGGACGAGCTCCCGATCCCCGAGGGCATCCGTCGTGTGCCACAGATCGCTACGGGACTTGAGCCATTCGAGCAGGCGCCGCTGGACGGGCACCGGATCGCCCCACGTGGCGTACAGCTTCTGCGTGCTGATGCAGACCGGCGCCAGCCCGAGACCGGCGACCGCTTCCCAGACCGCGAGCGCGACGCCCGGCGTGTGCTCGCTGCGGTAGTCGTCGAAGGCGACGATCCCGTCGTCCTTGAGCACGGTCCGCGCCGCCAGGACGTCACCCTTGACGTGTGCGTACAGGTGCGACGCGTCGACGTGGACGAACCTGCAGGTGTCCGCCTTCACGTGATCGAGAATGATCGACGTCGGCCCGTGCACGATCTCGGGCAGGGTGTCGTGGACGCTCAGATAGTTCTGCTCGAACTTGTCGCGGGTGAGCGTCGAGTACGACCCCGTGGTCTCGGCGTTGTTGTGCGCGTCTGGCGCGTCCGACTCGAACAGGTCGCAAACGGTGAAGGTCTCCCCCTGCCGCATATGCCCGCCGATCAGGACGGCGCTCTTGCCGAGGTACGTCCCAAGTTCCAGGACGTCGCCCGAGGCGCCACCCGACAGGAACCACTCGAACAGGCGCTGGTCGGTCGGCCAGAACCAGCCGGGGATGCGCTCGAGCGCGGCGGTGAGATCCGGTGTCGACATGCCCGGACGCTAGCAGCCCCGGTTTCCGAGGCAGAAGAGAGTTTGCCGCATGGTCATGGAGAGGTCGCTGGGAGTTCCAACAGCCCAGCTGGGTCATTGCGGTTGAGCGGCCAGCGTGAGCGCGCGTCTGACCTGCTCGGCCGGGTACGTCGTGGCCCGGCTCTCGCCGAAAAGATCCCAGTAGAAACCGTTCATGGCCGCCGCCACCGGCGCGTTACGAGTGATGGTCGCCGCTAGGGGAGCCGGAATGCCTGCGGGCTCCTCGCCCGCGGCACACCGCCGGATGTACGCGTTGCGGGCGGCAGGCCCGCCTGTGGCGGGGTTCGGCACCTCGCACACGTTGGTGACCAGCCAGTTGACGAGGGTCATCAGCGCGTAGCCCAGGTCGTGGCTCAGGTTGCGGGCGACGAAGTCCGACTCCTCGGGCGACAGGTCGAAGTGGGGCGACGTGGCCAGGCCGAGGTCGGCGAAGTAGAGGCGTCGGCCATCGGTGAGCACGTTGCGGAAGTGGGCGTCGAAATGCAGGAGGCCGTTCGCGTTCATGAAGGCGATGTCGGTGCGCAGGCATCGTTCCACCAGCGCGGACGCGGCGGTGACCGCCTCTTCGCCGGCGGTGAGCTGAATGGGCAGCCACTCGCTCAGGTTCAGCGGGATGTATTCGAGAAACAGGACGATACTCGCCGATGCCGAAGCCACTGCGTGGAGCCGCTCGCGCACCGCCGGCGAGCCCTCCCAGTAGGCGACCGTGCGATCGACGTCCGCGTGCTCGTCGGCCACCGGTGGCGATCCGGGGAGGATGCGCCAGTGATACATCAGCGGGAAGGCCTCGGTCTGGCTGGTGAGCACCCAGTTGGTCGTCATGGTGTTGGCGGCGAGTTCCCGCCAGGCGCCGAACACGGGGCCGCCGACACCGTACTGGCAGAACGTGGGCAGGCCGAACATGTTCGCCGTGGACATGACGTTCTCCGGCCGGCGTTCGACGTCGGTCAGGGGGATTCGCTTGGCGAACACCGGCACGCCGTCGATGTTCATCACCATCGACGTGCCGCCGATGCCGGCGCCGATGGCTTTCGCTTCGTCTACGAGCTCGGCGAGCCGTCGATCGCTCGACAATGCCAGCGCCGTCGACGCGACGCCGAAGCGGGACACACGCGCCTGCTGTGACTGGTCCGAGTGGTCATGCGCGGGTCCGGCCAACGCGTGTCCCTTCTTGGTGATTGATCATGAGCTTCCGATCAGCTTCGGTATACACGCGGCCCTCAGGATGAGATCACCTCACGGGCGGCATGCGCAACTAGAGGCCATGCCACAGGCGCCGACGGATGAGCCCGTGCCCGCCGGACTGCCGCACCACGGCCGCCCAGCCAAGAAGTCAACCGCAGAGTCTTCAGGTGGTGAGTTCCAGGCCGCCGTCGATGGTGAGGACCTGGCCGGTGATCCAGGTGGCACCGGGGTCAGCGAGGTGCACGATCCAGGCGGCCACTTCCTCGGGAGTGCCGCGGCGGCCGAGCGGGATGCGGGCGGTCTCGTCTTGCTTGATCTGCTCGACCACGGTGTCGGGCAGGCCGGCCGCGGTCAGGGCCTCGCTTTCTGTGGGGCCGGGGGCCAGGGCGTTGACGCGGATGCCGTCGGCGGCCAGCTCCAGCGCCCAGCTGCGGGTCAGCTGCTCCAGGGCGGCCTTGGTGGCAGCGTAGTGGGCGGCGCCGGGCAGGGGGCAGTGGCCGTAGGTGCTGGAGATGTTGATGATCGTGCCGCGGTTGGCGCGCAGGTGCGGCAGCGCGGCGTGGGCGAGCAGGCTGGGCGCGGTGACGTTGAGGGACAGGAGGTCGGCGATGCGTGCGGCGTCGGTGTCGGCCAGGGTCATGACGGCGGTGGCGCCGGCGTTGTTGACCAGGACGTCCAGGCGCCCCCAGCGGTCGACGGCCGCCTCGATGATCGCGGATGGCGCGCCGGCGGAGGTGATGTCGGCGGCCAGGGTGGTGATGTTCGGATGGTGGGCGGCAGTCTGATGCAGGGCGTCGGCGCGGCGTCCGACGCCGAGCACGTGCGCTCCGGCGCGGGCGAGGGCGATCGCGGTGGCGCGGCCGATTCCGGATCCGGCTCCGGTGACGATCGCGACATGGTTCTGCAGGTGACTGGCGAGTGGGACGGTCATGTCACCCTCCTTTGTTCGTTGTTCGTGAAACATCGAACAAGCTATCATGGTGGAATGAAGCAGGTGCACCACCCGGAAGTGGGCGAGATCGGGCTGACCGGGGTGATGGCCGCCCTCAGTGATCCCATCCGGGTCGGTCTGGTGCGAGTGCTGGCCGACGGTCGTGAGCGCGGGTGGGGCGAGTTGCGGGCGCCGGTGGCCAAGTCGACGCTCAGCCACCATCTGCGAGTCCTGCGTGATGCCGGGCTGACCCGCACCCGTCAGGAGGGCACCCGCTGCTTCGTGGCCTTACGCACACAGGATCTGCAGGCCCGCTTCCCCGGGCTCCTGCAGGTGGTGCTGGCCGCGGCCGAGGATGAGGAAATCGGTCATCAGGTGAGCCTGAAGGACGATCGGCAGCCTGCCTGAACCGGATCAGCGAACGAGAGGAAGGCGGAGCACGAAGCTCGCGCCGCCGTCGCTCGACTCCTCAACGTGCAGGGTGCCGTGGTGAGCTGAGGCGATGTCGCGGGCGATGGCCAGGCCCAGGCCGACGCCTCCGTGGTCGCGACTGCGGGCCGTGTCCAGGCGGGCGAAGCGCTGGAATATGCGTTCGCGGTCGGCCGGGGAGACACCTCGCCCGTCGTCGGACACGGCGAGTTCCGCACGGTCGCCCGCGCGGCGCAGGCTCACCTCGAGTCTGTGCCGGGCGTGACGTCGGGCGTTGTCCAGCAGGTTGGCGAACAACCGGGCCAGCTGCCAGGAGGCGGCCTCCACCGTCACCGCGGCTTCGAGATCGAGCCGCACGTCGCAGCTCTCGGTCCACCGAGCCGCCACTGTCCCGACCAGGGCCGTCAGATCCACTTCCTCCCGCCTTCCGCCGACGCCGGCCTCGAGGGTGGCGAGCAGGAGCAGGTCATTGACGATGTTCTCCAGCCGGTCGAGGTCGTCCGTCACGTGGTTCAGCAGATCGGGCAGGTCGATGTCGTCCGGGTACAGCCGCGCCTCCTCCACTTGCACGCGTAGCGCGGCGAGCGGCGTACGCAACTCGTGTGAGGCATCGGCGGCGAATTGCCGTTGCCGATTCAGCAGTTGCTCCGCGAACTGGGCGGCGTAGTCGGCGTTCTGTCTCATCAGGCTCTCCCTTCCAGACATGCCCGGCCGGGCTTATGGATCCATCGCTTCGCGCAGGCTCCGGCCCCTCCTTCGACCGGCCGGAGCAGCCGAACCCGCAAGGGGAAGGCGCAGGACGAAGCTGGCGCCACCGGTCTCGGACTCCCCGGCGTGCAGGCTGCCGATGTGCGCCCGGGCGATGTCACGGGCGATCGCCAGGCCCAGGCCGGTGCCGGCGTGGTCGAGGTGGCGGGCGGCCTCCAGCCTGGTGAAGCGCTGGAAGATCCGTTCTCGCTCGGATTCCGCGACTCCTTCTCCGTCGTCGGCGACCGTCAGCTCGGCGTGGTCGTCGTCGCGGCTCAGCCGGACCTCGACCAGGTGCCGGCCGTGCCGTTGGGCGTTGTCCAGCAGATTGGTGAGGACGCGGCCGATCCGGATCGGGACGGCCTGGACGGTTACGCCGGACTCCAGGCGGAGTTGAACCGCGATGCGATCGTTCCTGCGGGCGATCTCGTCACGGACCAGTTCGGCGAGATCGACCCGCTGCGGCTTCATGGGCGGACCCGCCTCCATTTCGGCGAGGGCCCGCAGGTCGGTGAGGACCGCGTCCAGTCTGTCCATGGCTCTCAGCGCCCGGGCGAGCAGGTCGCCGAGGTCGGTCTCATCGGGATGCAGCCAGGCCTCCTCCAGCTCCGCGCGTAGCCCGGCGACCGCCGTGCGCAGTTCGTGGGAGGCGTCGGAAGCGAAGCGCCGCTTCTTCTGCAGCTCGCGCTTCAACTCGCGCATCGTGTCGGAGGGCGTTCGGATCGTCGGCGCGGTCCGGCCGCCACCAGAGGGGCGCGGGGTCTCGCAGTCATACAGGGGCGTCGGGCATGCCGTCACAGCACGTACTCCTTCCGTTGCCTTCACATTCCGTGCACGCCAGTCCGCCGACCATCATGATCTTCGTGCCGGATCCTGCCGGCGGACATCCGCTGCCGTTCGGCTGCCAGCTAAGACAGGACAGTCCTGTGGCCTGTGACAGCTCCACGGGCTGCGTGCTGGGTGCCGTGTTGTCACAAATCGGCATGCTGTCCGGTCTTTCAGACCGACCAGGCGTTGCGGACCGACAGGAGCGAGATCTTGCCACCAGCCAGCACCACCATCCGGATCCGGGTTCGGATGAGCGCGCGGGCCATCGATGAGCCGCACCGCGCTTCGAGCCAGCTCGAGCTGCTGTTCGATCTCACCTTCGTGGTCGCGGTCGCGGCCGTCACCGCCCAGTTCGCGCACAGCATCGCCGACGGTCATGCCCTCACCGGTCTGGTCCCGTTCCTGCAGGTGTTCTTCGCGATCTGGTGGGCGTGGATGAACTTCACGTGGTTCGCCTCGGCCTACGACACCGACGATGTCGCCTACCGGCTGTTGACCATGGTGCAGATGGCCGGCGTGCTGGTCCTCGCCGCCGGTGTGCCCGCCGCGGCCGAGCACTCCGACTTCAGGATCGTCACACTGGGCTACCTCGTCATGAGGATCGGTCTCGTCGCCCAATGGCTGCGCGCCGGTCTCGAAGACCCGGCCGGCCGTCGCACCGCGCTGCGCTACGCCCTCGGCCTCAGCATCCTGCAGCTGGGATGGATTCTTCGCTTCCTCCTCGCGGAAGCGGGCGCCATGCCCGCATTCGCCGATCTGCCGTCCTACATCGGCCTGGCCATCCTCGAGCTCGCTGTACCCCGGTGGGCAGGAGGGGCCAGGGCCACCAACTGGCACCCGCACCACATCGCCGAGCGCTACGGCCTGTTCACGATCATTCTGCTCGGTGAGAGCGTCCTGGCCGCGAGCAGGGGAGTCGAAAGAGCGCTCGAAGCGGACGAGATCAGCAGCCCTTTCATCGTCATCGCCGTCTGCGGCCTCGTCCTGCTGTTCGCTCTTTGGTGGCTCTACTTCCTCATTGAGTCGGGGGAAGGTCTCCATGACCGCCGTCATCGGTCATGGCTGTGGGGGTACGGCCACTACGGCATCTTCGCGGCCCTGGCGGCCCTCGGCGCCGGGCTCGAAGTGGCGGTGGAGCAGAGTGGGCACGACATCGCGGCATCACCGCTGGCACTCGGCTACGCCGTCGCCATCCCGGTCGCTGTGTATCTCGCTGCACTGTGGGCGGTGCACGCCCTCGTCGCAGAGCCCGTCATCCGTCCCGCCGCAGTTGTGGTCTGCGTCACCGGCATCCTGCTGCTGCCGCTCGCCTCACCCCAGATCGGAGTGGCCGGCGTGGTCGCGGCGATCACCGTCGGCTGCGTTCTGCTGGTCGCCGTCACGATCGCGACCACGGCGGTTGGGGCTCGCGCCGGAGTGCGTCGCCCTGAGCCGGAGCCCTCCAGCTCTGGCGTGTCGTGAAGGAGACCACAAGGATCACGCTTGCGCCGGGTCGGAGCCGGTGGACACCGCGGTGAGCTTGGCCGGGTTCACCATCCACAGGACCTGGTCGATGCCCTGCTCCGAGGCGTTTACCGTGATGACCCCGAACACCCGCCCGTCGCGGCTCAGCAGCGCGGAGGGCTGCCCGTTCGTGCTTCCCCAGCCCACCTCTACCCCGGCCCAGAAGCGGGGCGAGAACGCCTTGATGACCTTCGCCAGCCGCGACGCCCCCACCACAGGAAAGCGGGTGGCGCCGCGCACGACGCCGCCGCTGTCGGTGTAGCTGATCACGTCGGCGGCGAAGAGCTCTTCCAGCGCGGTCAGGTCGCCGGCGCGGGCGGCGGCGACGAAGGCCTTCAGCAGCCTGCGTTGCTCGTTCCTGGTCACGGGCGTGCGTCGTTCGACGAGCACGCGCTTGCGGGCTCTGCTGACGAGCTGGCGTACGGCCGGCTCGTTGAGCTGGATGATGTCGGCGATCTGCCGGTAGGGGTATTCGAACGCCTCCCGCAGCACGTACGCCGCCCGTTCCGTGGGCGAGAGCCTCTCCAGCAGAAGCAGGACCGCCAACTCCAGAGCCTCACCCCGCTCCGCGCCGAGGTGCGGATCCGCGCCGGTGTCGACGGGCTCGGGCAGCCACGGGCCGATGTAGGTCTCACGGCGGGAGCGGGCGGACTGAGCGGCGTTGATGGCCAGCCGCGTGATCGTCTTGGCCAGGAACGCGGGCGGGTTGTCCACCGTGGAGCGGTCATAGCGCTGCCAGCGCAGCCAGACCTCCTGCACCAGATCCTCGGCCTCGGTGACGCTGGACAGCATCCGGTACGCGATCCCGAACAGGCGCGGCCGGACACTGGCGAACACCGCCGCAGCCTGTTCGAGATCTTCCGGTTCGCCGGATTCACTCGCCGACACGGTATCCGCCACAGTCATCACCCCTGCTCCGGCGTCCCCTTCGCCGGTAGTCCGAGCTTTGGGACCTTCCTGGACCGTTACCTGCCGCCCTACCCCTTGAGCGACGGGGACAGGCCGATGGCGAGGAACAGTCCAGGAAGATCTCTCGGCCACGCCATGCTATGCGGCGATCGTCGCCGCCCTGCCAGCAGGTACGGCCGGGGTCAGACTCCGAACGCCGCCGGGTAGCGGATGGTGCCGGTCGGCACGGGCCGGCTGGGGTCGAAGACCAGCGCCATCATGTATTTGTCCTCGACGTCGAAGGGCGGCCGGATGGCGTACCCGGAGGCCGGGGTGAAGCCGAAACGCGGGTAGTACTCGGCGTGCCCGAGCACGAGCACGAGGTTCTCGCCCTGCTCGCGGGCGGCTCGCAGGGCGGCGTGGATGGCGGCCGAACCGGCGCCGCGCCGCTGGTGTTCGGGTCTGACGGCGCACGGGCCCAGGGTGAGCGCCGGAGAGCCGTCGACGAGGCAGCGGGTGAGCAGCGCGAACCCGGCGATGCCGCCGTCGGGCGCCTGGGCGACCCAGGACAGACCGGGGATCCACGCCTGCGGGTCGGCACGCAGGGCCTCGACGAGGTCGGCCTCGTGAGAGGTGGGGAAGGCGGCGAGGTTGACCTCGCGGATCTGGCCGTGGTCGGCGGCGGTTTCGGGGCGGGTGATCCAGGAGGCGGTCATAAGAGGTCTGAGTCCTTTTCCAACGCCGAACGATCAGCAGCCTAGCAATGAGAAGAACCTGCCCGGTCCCCATGCCAGGACCGCCACAGCGCCGCGTACGTCCCCCCGGCCGCCACCAGCTCCTCATGCCCGCCGAGCTCCACCACCCGCCCCTCCTCCATGACGGCAACCCGATCCGCGTCACGAGCCGTCTGCAGGCGATGCGCGATGGCGATCACCGTCCGCCCCTCCAGGACGGCGGCCATCGCCCGCTCCGTGTGCCGTGCCGTCCGCGGGTCCAGCAGCGCCGTGGCCTCGTCCAGCACCAAGGTGTGCGGATCGGCCAGCACCACCCGAGCCAGGGCCAGCTGCTGAGCCTGCGCCCCGTCCACCCGGTAAGTCGCGGCCCCCACCTCCGTGTCGAGTCCGTCCGGCAACCCGTCGACCCACTCCAAGGCCCCCACGGCGGCGAGCGCCGCCCGCAGGGCGTCGTCGTCGGCCGAGGGGGCCGCGATCAGCAGGTTGTCGCGCAGCGTGCCGAGGAACACATGGTGCTCCTGGCTGACGAGGACGATGCGCCGCCGCAGCTCCGAGGGGTCCACGTCACTGATCGGGACGCGGCCCACCGTCACCGATCCGGTCCGCGGCCTGTCGATGCCTGCCAGCAGCCGGCCCAGCGTCGTCTTCCCGGCGCCCGATGCCCCGACGATCGCGAGCCGTTCCCCGGGCCGCACTACCAGGTCGACCCCGTGCAGCACATCACCGCCACCGCCCTCGTAGGCGTATCGCACCCCGGACACCTCGATCAGATCGCCGTCAGGCTCCCGGCGATCTCCCGGCGGGGCCGCTGACGGCACCGATCCGAGCCCTTCGACCCGGGCGAAGGAGGCGCCGCTGCTCTGTAGCTGGTCGATGCGCAGCAGGATGGTGTCCAGCGGTTGGGAGAGTTGCCGGAGGTACAGCGCCGCGGCGACCACCGCGCCCAGGCTCATCAGCCCGTGCCCATGCAGCACCGCCCCGACCAGCAGCACGCCCACCACGGGGATGCTGTAGGAGACGTCCACGATCGGAAAAAGCACACTCCGCAGGAACAACGTTCGCAGCCGGGTGCGCCGGCACGTGGCGATCGCGTCCTGGCAGACCGCGATCCGCCGCTCCTGCAGCCCCAGAGCCTCCATCGTGCGAGCCCCCGCGGCGGTGGCCGCCAGCTGCTCCGCGAGCGCCGAGTTGGCCTCCCCTTCAGCCAGGTACGCGGGCAGCGCCCGCCGCAGATACCACCGGACCGTGAACCAGATCCCCGTCAGCCCCACCACCCCGACCCCGCCGAGCAGCGGGTCGAGCACGAAGACCGCCCCCATGATGAACAGCGCCTGCACACCGGCGATCAGCACGTCGGGCCCGGCATCGCGCACGGTGGTCCCGACCATCGCGACGTCGGTAGTGCCGCGGGTGGTCAGGTCGCCCGTGCCGGCCCGCTCGATCACCGAGGCCGGTACGGCGAGCGCCCGGTCGGCGACCTCCTCCCGAACGCGCGCCAGCGTCCGCTCCCCGAACCGATGCCCGACATAGCTGGCATATCGCGCGAGCAGGAGCTGAATCAGCGCGAAGACCAGGATCCCGAACGCCAGCCGATCCACCGCACCGACCCCGCCACCGGCCTTGACCACATCGATGATGCGGCCCAGCAGCCACGGCCCGACGAGGCCGGCCCCGGCGGCCAGCGCGTTGAGGGCGATCATGGCGGCGAAGGCCCGGCCGTCCCGCCGGATCAGCCGCAGCATGGCGCGGCGCACCTGGGACGGCTCGGCCACCGGCAGGGCCCTCATGAGGCCGCCATCCCGCGCGACACCAGGAGCCGGTAGCCAGGCTGCTCGGCCAGGAGGTCCTGATGGCTGCCGGTCGCCGCGACGACCCCGTCCTCCAGGTAGTAGACAGTGTCCGTCTGGTCGAGCACGAGCGGCGACGTGCTGGTGACGACCGTGGTACGCCCCGAGCGCGCGGCTCGCAGCCGGCCCGCGATCGCCGCCTCCGTGTGCGCGTCCACCGCCGACGTGGGCTCGACGGCCAGCAGTGTTTCCGGATCGGCCAGCAGCGCCCGCGCCAGGCGTACGCGCTGCCTCTGGCCGCCCGACAGGTTGCGGCCCTGCGGATCGATGGCCGAGTCGAGCCCGTCCGGCAGCCCGCGCACGATGTCCTGGGCCACGGCCGCGTGCAGGGCCCGTTCGATGGCCTCGTCGTCCGGATCGCCCCTACCGGAGACGACGTCGCGCAGCGGGCCGGCGAACAGGTCGGCCTCGTTGTCGGCGACCAGGATCCGCTCGCGTACCCGCGTCAGATCGATCTCGTCGAGGCGGGTCCCGTCCCATAGCGCGGCCGGCCCGGCGAAGCGGCCGAGGCGGTCGATCACCGCCGCCGATTCCGCCGGGCGGGCGCTGACGAGCGCGGTCAGCGTCCCGGGCGTGATCTCGACCCCGGATTCCTGATCACGCAGCATCGCCGCTCCCGAGGGTGCGCCGGCGTCCCCGCGGGGGACCGGTGTCAGGGAGAGGAACTGGACGACGCGGCGGGCGGCGACGAGTCCACGGCTGAGGTCGTACCCGCCCTCGATGAAGAACGAGACCGGCACCACCAGCACGGCGGTGTACCCGTAGACCGCCACCAGCTCGCCGACCGTGAGGTCGCCCTGGACCGCCATCCGCGCCGCCAGCCAGGTCACGGCCCCGATGAACAGGGTGGGCAGGCCGACGCCGAGCGCCTGGATCCAGCTCGTCACCGCCCCGACCCGATAGCCCTCCGCCCGGAGGTGCTGGGAGCCGCGCCGGTAGCGCTCGGCGTACACCTCCTTGCCGCCGAGGCCGTTGAGCACGCGCAGCCCTCCGGCGATGTCCACGAAGCGAGCGGCGAGCGCGCCCTGCCGCGTCCGGTACGTCGTCTCGGCCGTGCGAAGCCGCCCCATCAGCGGCCCGGCCAGCACCACGAGCAGCGGTATGCCGGCCAGCACCACCACGGCGAGCAGCGGCGAGACGGTCAGCAGGAGCACGGCCACGACGATGTACGCCAGCACGGCGCCGACGCCCGGGCCGGTGATGGTCAGCGTCTGGGCGATCACCGTGACGTCGGTGAACCCGATCGTGACGACCTCTCCGGCCGTGACCTTGCGCGACAGCGCCGCGCCGAGCCGGGTCGCCTGTGACACCACGGCCTCGACGGTGGCGAAGGCGGCGTGCATGCGCACCCTGGTCATCGTGCGATGCCGCATGATGCCCAGCCAGGCGTTCACCACCCCGACGCCTAACAGCGCGGCCGCCCATCCCGCCAGCGTGGGCCAGCGCCCGGGCGTCAGTCCGTCGTCGATGGCGCGTGACAGGAGATACGGCGGCAACGTCAGTCCCACCATCCACGTGCTTCCCAACACCGCCCCGGCGACGCAGCGGCCACGCTGGGTGCGGACCAGCCACCAGAGATACCGTCCTGCGCTACGAAAGTCCGGTTTGCCCGCTTCCATGATCCGCAGTCTAGTGATGGCTCCTCGGCCTCTCGCGGGCAGGGAGGTGTCCCCCAACTGGGGAATTGACACCCGTTCGCTACCATGAGATAGGGGCAGATGTCGCGACGCACGGGGGGCGAAGGGATGGCGATAGACGACGCCTTCGCTGCCGCGTCGGAAGAGGAACGGCTGCGGATCCTCGCCGCCGCGTGCGCCGGGCTCAGCGACATAGAAGTCCTGCAGTATGCACTGGACCAGGCGGTCGCCGACCTGCATGCGCTGAGCGGCATGGTGCATTGGCGTGGCCCCACCGGCAGTCACGAGCTGCGCCTGGTGGTCGCCTCCGGGCTGCCTCCGACGGACCTGTCGGCCCGCGGGGACATTCGCCATGCGATCTCCCGCGCGCTGGACGACAGGGTGCTGACGTACATGCCCGTCACGCTCGACACCGCCACAGACCACTCCGTGATGCTGACGGCGGTCCCGCTGGACGGCGCCTCCGGCGCCTGGCTCGGCGTCCTGTCCGTGCTGACCGACGGGCCGGCCGCACCGCCGAGCGAGCGGCGGGCGTTCCTCCAGGCACTGGCCGCCTGGCTGGCCGAGCGATGCGGCACCCCGGAGCCGGGCAACGGCCCGGCCCGCCTGTGGCAGTCCGACTCCCACCTCCAGCGGGCTTTGGAGGCGGCCAAGGCCGGATCATGGGAGTGGAACATCCGCACCGGCGAGGTCTACTGGGACGAGCCCGCGCTGACGATGTTGGGCGTCGACCCCGGCATCGACCAGTACGACATCGACACCTGGGTGAACATCGTGCACCCGCAGGACCTGCCCAGGGTGATGGCCGCGAAGGACAAGGCCGTCCGCACCAGGAGCCTGTACGAGATCGAATACCGCGTCTGCCGCGCCGACGGCACCACCGGCTGGATGCACGCGCGTGGCCGCCTGGTCCTGGACGAGGAGGGCGAGCCGGTACGCATGATCGGCACGGTCTGGGACACCACCGAGAGCCGCATCGCCAGGGAGTCGGTCGGCCGCGCGCTGCAGTACATGAGCGACGCCTTCCTCGCGGTGGACGGCGGCTGGCGGATCGTCTTCGCCAACCTCGACGGCGAACGCCTCCTGGGATCCACCGACCTTCACGGCCGCCTGTTGTGGGACCTGACCGCGGGCGACCTGCCCGACCTCCGGGCCCGGTGCCTCCAAGCCGCCGACGACCGCACGCCCGCCAGCTTCGACATGCAGTGGCCGAGCGACCAGCGGTGGTACCACGTACGCCTGGTCCCGGTGCCGGAC
Organism: Nonomuraea turcica; assembly: GCF_030718205.1. GTDB lineage: Bacteria > Actinomycetota > Actinomycetes > Streptosporangiales > Streptosporangiaceae > Nonomuraea. The sequence goes on along the minus strand of NZ_JAUZQF010000038.1, from coordinate 70,391 downwards.
GGCCTGACGTTCTACTTCGCCGACGTCACCGAGAAACGCCTGCGCGACGCGGAACGTGCGGCCGCCGAGCGCGCTACCGCCGAGCGGGCCGCCTGGACTCAGGAGATGACCCGTGCGCTCAGCGAGGCAGTGAGCGCGCAGGACGTGGTGCGGATCCTCACCGAGCGGGTCCTGTCGACCTTCGCCGCCGCCGGACTGCTGATCGTCGCGGTCGATGACGATCGTCTGCGCATTGTCGGAGCCGTCGGCCATTCTCCCGATTTTCTCCGCCGGATCGAGCAGCACACAGTCACCGACCGTTCCGTCCTCACCGACGTGATCCAGACGGGTGTGCCGGCCTTCATCGAAAGTCGTGACCAGTGTCTGGAGACCGACCTCCTCGAGGCCGACTCGGGCATGAACGCCTGGGCGGTGCTCCCGCTCATGGTTCCCGGGCACCCCGGCGGCTGCTGCGTGATCTCCTTCGAACGTCCCCAGCGGTTCACCGGGGAGGAACGCCCGCTGGTCACCGCGCTGAGCGGGCTGGTCGGCCAGGCCCTGGCACGGGCCCGCATGTACGACATGGAGCATGCGCGCGCCGAGGAACTGCAGCGTCTGCTCGTCCCCCGCGAGCTGCCGTCGCTACCCGGCGTCACCGCGGCGGTCCGCTACCTGGCGGCGGACGGCGCCCCGGAGCTCGGCGGAGCCTGGTACGACGTCATCCCCCTGTCCTCGGAGCGGGTGGCCCTCGTCATGGGCGACGTCAAAGGGCACGGCGTGCCCCAAGCCGCCACCATAGGACGCCTGCGCACGGCCGCGCGTACCCTCGCGGACCTCGAGCTGCCGCCCGACGATCTCCTGGTCCGCCTCAACGACCTGGTCAAGGAGCTCGGCGAACACGTCCACGTCACGTGCCTGTACGCCGTGTACGACCCCACCAACGGCGAGTGCACCCTGGTCAGCGCCGGGCATCCGCCGCCCGCCGTCGTCCACCCCGACGGCACGGTCCAGGTCCTGGACACCTCGCCCGACCTGCGGCTCGGCGCCGCGGAGCCGCCCTTCAACCCGGCCGAGCTGCGCCTGCCCGCAGACGCGCTCCTCGTGCTCTACACCGACGATCTGATCGAGTCCGGGCACCGGGACATGGATGACGGCATGGCCGAGCTCACCCGGCTCCTGACCGGTGCTCTTCCCCGATCCCGCGGCGACCTGGATCGTCTGGCCGACGCCGTCACCCACGGCATGCGCCCTGTACGGCAACAGCCCAGCGACGGCGCCGCCCTGCTCATCGCCCACACCCTCCGGCTGGCGCCCGAGGACGTCGGCTCCTGGTCCTTGCCCGAGAACCCGATCGCGGCCGGCGAGGCCCGCGAGCACGTACGGGAGCAGCTCGCCGGCTGGCGCCTGGACGACCTGGTGCCGACCACCGAGCTGGTGGCCAGCGAACTGGTCGCCAACGTCATCCGCCACGCCAGGGGCCCGATCCGGCTTCGCCTGCTGCGCGGCCGCACCCTCGTGTGCGAGGTCTCCGACGGCAGCCAGACCACACCCAGGATCCGCCGCGCCGCGGACACCGACGAAGGCGGTCGCGGGCTGCAACTCGTCGCCGCCGTCTCCCAGCGCTGGGGGACCCGCTTCACCGCCGACGGCAAATGCATCTGGGCCGAACAGCTCCTGCCCGCCTAGCTACGAGCCGGTGACGCTGACGCTGGTGAACCATTCAGCGGGGACCCGGACCAGACCTGGTGATTTCGGCACGACGGCAAGGTAGATCGCGGCGGTCTTGTGGACCGCCTTGCGCGCGAAGCGCTCGCCGTGGCTCAGCGCAGCGATGTGGCGGGTGGAGAAGCTCATCGTCGTATCGGTGCCGGGACGCGCGACGAAGGTTTCTTGCTGCCTCATGCCGTACCAGACGAGCGCGCCGCCGGAGGACGTCCTGAGCGCGTAGATCTCCGGCGTCGGCTGTGGGCGGATCGTCATGGTCCATTGACCCTGCAACGCCTTGCGATCGGTCACTCTGGCTTTGGCATTCTGCCTGGTACGGGAATTGGCCATGAATATCCGCCCGGCACGCGGGTCCTCGCCGAAAGTGCTCTGCAGGCGGGCGTGGGCCTGGACGATCTGCCGCGGCGAGGCGATGAGGCCGTTGCCGTCGTCCGGCGCCACCACCGTGGCAAGGCCGTTCTTGTCGCGTGCGGGGGTGGGCGGCCGGGACTTGGACGTGGTGGCGGAATAGGCGACCGCGCGCCAGCCGGCCGGCGTCTTCTTGAAGATCGCCTGCCACCAGCCGGAGACGCCCTTGTAACCGTACTCGGCCATGAACCACGGCGCGCCGGCGACCTTCCCCGGGATGGCGAACCGCGTTTTGACGATGGGTTTCCTGGACGACGACACGCTCTCGCCGATCATCTTGCGGACCTTGCTCTGGGCCTGGCTGATCTCCGCGGCCAGCTCGGCCTCCGCGGCCGTCCAGTCTGTTCCACCCTGCAGGGCGGCATTCTTGATCGCCTTCTCCCACTGGCCGAAGATGGATTCGGCCTCCGCGACGGTGACGACGCCGCGGGGCGCGGCCGGTGCGGTCGAGGCCGAGGCCGAGCGGCCGAACGCGGCCTGCCCGCCGGGACTGCAGGCGGTGGCCGGCAGGGCGAGGACGGTGAGCATGACAAGTAACGGACGGATGGTCATGACAGGTCTCCGGGGGTGTGATTGCCCCGAAGTACGCGCTCGCCGTTCGCCCGGGTTCAGCCCTCGGTCCGAGCGATAACGAGAAGGTTGGCTACGGCGTCACGTCGGCTCGGCGACCACCGGGTTGGTGAGCTCGCCCAGCCCTTCGACGGCCACGGTGATCGTGTCGCCAGGCCGGACCGGGCGCACGCCGGGCGGTGTGCCCGTCATGATGAGATCGCCCGGCTCCAGGGTGGAGAACGCCGACACGTACGCGATCAGCGTCGGGATGTCGAAGAGGAAGTCCCTGGTACGCCCGTCCTGGCGCACCTCGTTGTTCACCGTGCAGGTGACGCGCACGTCGGTGGGGTCGAAGTCGGTGTCCACCCAGGGACCGAGCGGGCAGAAGGTGTCGAAGCCCTTGCCACGCGTCCACTGGGGGTCGCTCTTCTGCAGGTCGCGGGCGGTGACGTCGTTGCCGATCGTGTAGCCGTACACCAGCGACATGGCGTCCTCGGCGCGGACCCGGCGGCCGCGGCGGCCGATCACGACGACCAGCTCCGCCTCGGGGTCGAGCCGCCCGGACAGGGACGGGTAGACGATCTCGTCGTCCGGGCCGGCGATCGAGGACGGCGGCTTGAGGAAGATCAGCGGCTCCTTGGGCACCGGGTTGCCGAATTCGGCCGCGTGGTCGGCGTAGTTCCGGCCGACGCACACGATCTTGCTCGGGGTGGCGGGCGCCCGCAGCCGGGCCCCGGCTCCCACGGTGGCGCCCGGGCGCAGGCCCTCCGCGAAAGGATCGCCGTCGGCCGCGCGGATCCCGCCGTCCGGGTCGAGCACCCCCCACTGCACGGTGCCGCCCGCTTCGTACCTGATGATGCGCATGTCGCTTGCTCCTCAGCAGCCGTTGTACTTGTTCGTCCAGAGGCGGCCCTCGGCCGCGTCCGCCTTCTCCTCGAGGATCTTCAGCCGCAGCATGACATCGAGCGTGCGCTGGATGACCGCCGGGTCGAAGCAGCCCTTGTCGGACAGCGCGGAGGTCATCGCCTTGACGGTGCGCAGGACGGTCGCCTGGTCGCTGCTGCCGAGGTCGTCCATGATCTGCGCGGCCACCGTGTCCGGCTGCTGCTTGACCTTCGCGGTGGCCTGCGCGAGCACGCGGCTGAAGGCCGCGGCGGTCTCGGCGTTGTCCTCGGCCCACTGCCGCGACGTCGCCCAGGCGGTGTAGTCGAACTGGTCGAGCTCCGGCACCTCGCCCTTAGGTCCGTCGATGAGCACCACGCCGAAGCCCTTCTCCGCGGCGACGTACGGGGTCGGCGGCGACAGGTGGTAGGCGTCGATCTGGCCCTTCTCCAGGGCGGCGAGCAGCGCGGACCCGCCGCCGAGCGGCACGATCTCCACGTCGCGCTCCGGGTCGAGGCCGACCGAGCCCAGGTAGTACCGCATGTACGTGTCGGTGGGGGAGCCTGGCGAGGTGATGCCGATCTTGAGGCCCTTGAGCGCGCTCAGCCGGTCACGTAAGGGGCTCGCCGCAGTCACCTTCTTCTGCTCCGCCACTTCTTTGCGCATGACGAGCGTGAGCGTCACCCGGTTCAGGATGTCGTGGGCCATGACGACCGAGTCGTCGCCGGCCTTGTCGAGCTCGGCGAGGTCCTCGAACCCGACGTCGGCGTACTGGGCCTGGCCCGAGGCCAGCGCCGCCACGCTGTCGTTGCCGCTCTCCACCTCGACGATCTCGACCGTGAGGCCTTCCTTGGCGAACATGCCGTCGTCCTTGGCGACGTACAGCGCGGACAGGAACACGTTCGGGGCTGACGCGACCGTGATCTTCTTCTGCTCGCTCCCCGCGTCCGCGCCGCCGCAGGCGGTGGCGCCGGCCAGGAGCACCGCGATGACAGCTGTTCTCCTCATGACGAATACGACCTCCTCGGGGAATTCACAGGGCGTCGCCGCCGCGCAGCCGCACGTCCCGCTGCCAGCGCAGCACGCGCGACAGGGGGCGCAAGGATAGGGACAGGAGCAGGACGATGGCGGCAAGCACGATCGTGCCCGCGATCACTCCCGCGGTCTGGTAGCGTCCGGCCGCCGCCCTGGTCAGGTAGCCGATGCCGCGGTTGGAGGCGATGAACTCGCCCACCACCGCGCCGATCATCGCGGCGGGCAGGGTGACGCGGAAGGCCGCGAGAATGTACGGCAGCGCGCCGGGCAACAACACCGACCGCATCGTCGCCCACCGCGTGCCGCCCATCACTCGCGTCACGTCAAGCAGGCCCTGCGGCACCTGCCTGATGCCCTCGACGGTGTTGATGAAGACCACGAAGAAGACGAAGTACGCGGCCAGGACGATCTTCGGCGCAAGCCCGATGCCGAACCACAGGATGAAGACCGGCCCCAGCGCCACGGCCGGGATCGAGTACGCGACGAGGAAATACGGCTCCACGATCCGATAGGCCACCCGCCGCAGCGCCAGGGGCCAGGCCAGCACGATCCCGAGCACCGCCCCCGCGAGGAACCCCAGCGCGGACGAGGTGAGCGTGAACCTGGCATGGAACCAGAAGTCGGCCGACCCGAACCAGTCCAGCAGCCGGTCGGCCACGGCCCGCGGGCTGCTGATGAAGAACGGGCGCACCAGCGTCCCGGAGACCAGATTCCACGCCACGATCGCCCCGGCGGCGACCCCGATCCGGCATGCCCACACCACCGCCCGCCGCAGCAGCCCCCGCCGCGCCCCTCGCCTGCGCACCTGCTCGATGACCTGCTCACTCGTGCTCATGGGTCGCTCACTGCGTCGGGTTCGCTCATCCGTGCGGCCTCTCCGCGCTCCACGGCAGCGCCCGCGCCTCGAGCGCCCGGATCGCCGCGTTGACCACCATGACCAGGACGGCGACGACGGCGATCCCGGCGAACACGGTCGCGGTCTCGAACTGCCGGGACGACCGCACGATGAGGAACCCGAGCCCCTGCGTCGCCGCGATGAACTCCCCGAGGATCGCCCCCACCATGGCCCGGGAGAACGTGAGCCGCACGCTCGCCACCACCGCCGGCGCCGCCCCGGGCAACACGATCGTGCGCACCAGCCGCGCCCCGCGCGCCCCCATCACTCTTGCCACCTGGATCAGCCCCGGGTCGATCCCCCGCACCCCGGCCATCGTGTTGGCCAGCACGATCAGGAACACCATCAACGCGGCCAGCAGGATCTTCGGCAGCAGCCCGAGGCCGAACCACATGATGAACATCGGCGCCAGCGCGATCTTCGGGATGGAGTAGAACGCGGCCAGGAACGGCCCGACGATCTCGTCGAGCACCGGCACGGCCACCAGGAGCAGCGCAGCCCCCAGGCCCACCGCGATGCCGATGAGGTAACCGGTGCCCGCCTCGGTCAGCGTCACGCCGATGTGGCCCCATAACCGCCCGTCCAGCACCAGCTCCGCGAGCCGGGCCGCGACCTCAGACGGGCTGCTGACGTAACGGCGCTCGACGATCAGGCCGAGCCCGTACTCCCAGAACAGCAGCAGCGCGACCCCGAGCACCGCGATCCCGCCGCGCGCCCACAGCCGTTCCCGTGCCGCGGCGGCGCGGGCGCGGGCGGCCGCCTCCGCCAGCACCCCCGCGGAGCGCCCGTCACGGAGAGCGGAGAGCGTCATGTGGCCGCGATCTCCATGCGGATGTCGTCCCACAACGCGTCGTACAGCTCCCTGAACTGCGGCAGGTCGTGAATGTGGAACACGTCGCGCGGCCGCGGCAGGCTCACCGCGTACTCCCGCTTGATCCGCCCCGGCCGGCAGGTGAAGGTCAGGATCCGGTCGCTCAGCGCGATCGCCTCGACGAGGTCGTGGGTGACGAACAGGACCGCGGGCCGGCGCAGCTCCCACAGCTTGAGCAGCTCGTCCTGCAAGATGACCCGCGTCTGCGCGTCCAGCGGGCCGAACGGCTCGTCCATGAGGACGACGTCGCTGTCGTAGGCGAGGGTGCGCACGATCCCGGCCCGCTTGCGCATGCCGCCGGACAACTCGTGCGGATAGTGGTCTTCGAACCCGGCCAGCCCCACCAGCTCGATGAACTCCTTGGCCCGGCGGCGGCGCTCGGGCTTGGGGACGTGGCGCAGCTCCAGCCCGTACTCGACGTTGCGGACCATCGAGCGCCACGGCAGCAGGTTGTCGTCCTGCGTGATGTAGCCGACCTCGGTGTTCACCCCGGCGACCGGCCGGCCCTGGTGGACGACCTGGCCGGCCGACGGCTGCATGAGTCCCGCGACCAGGTTGAGCACGGTGGACTTGCCGCAGCCCGACGGGCCGACCAGGCTGACGAACTCGCCAGGTCGCGCCGTGAACGTCACGTCCTCCAGCGCGAGCAGCGGCTGCGCGGAGCGGCCACGTGGAACGAACGCCTTGAAAACGCCGTCCAGCCGGACGGCTTCGTCGACCACCATGCGATCAGCTCCATACCGGATACTGAAGATGGTAGACCGAATACAGAATCGATCAAGGGGCTAGACCCGTCGCAAGGCCTCCACGCCCGCCTCCTCCAGCCGTACGGCCTCCGTCACGAGCTCGGCCAGCTCAGGGAACGACGTGCGGGCCGATGCGACCCGCGACCACTGCCTGCCAGCCTCCCGGTAGACGGCCGCAGCCTCGGCGTGCCCGGTCTCGGTCAGGAAGTCGGCGTAGAGCGGCCGGGTGGCGCCGGGCGTGGTGTACTCGACCTCCAGGCAGTCCCGCAGCCGGTCGAGCACCGGCCCGGGATCGTCCCCGAACCGGCGGGTCCAGCCCTGCTTGCCGGTGGTGTCGGCGAGCTGCGCGGCCAGCTTGCGCATGCCCGACAGCCCGAAGTTGACGTCGAAGCTGTTGCCCAGCACCGGACCGGTCAGCTTGGCGACGGTGTCCCTGATCGCGCCGGTCACGTCGGGCGCCCCGATCGCGGGCCCGGTGACCTCGATGAGGTGGTGCTTGGACTTCTTGATCGCCGACCAGGCCGCCATGAAATCGGCCAGCGGCAGCTCGCCGGGCTCGTCGTCGTACACGTGCACGGTGTCGCCGCTGATGCCGGTCACCACGACGTCGACCGGGTCGGGGAACGGCAGGTCCGGCCGCCAGGGCAGCTGGAAGCGGCCCACCCGGCAGATCGGCTGCCGGCCGGCGTCGAGCGCGGCCCGCAGGTGACGTTCGGCGACCTTGGGGGAGCCGGTCTGGCGGCTCTCGTAGGGGATGCCGGCCCGGTCCAGGGCCCGCGGGATCATCGGCTCGGGATGCGCCTGGGCCACGATCGTGAGCATCGGGGCGTGGCCGGCGTACTCGAAGACGAAGTACATGAACCCGATGCCGCCGCCGAGCCCCAGCAGCATGGCCTCGGAGTAACCGCCACCCAGCACGCGCAGCAGCAGCGCCGACTCGTGGTGGTGGCGCTCGGCGCGGGCGGTGACGTGGCGGTGGGCGGTGGTGTAGGACTCGCCGGTCTTGGCCATGCGCTCGCGTACGCGGTGCTTGAGGTGCTTGTGATCGGTCATGATCGCTCCCGAGGCGGTCCCGCGCGAAGGACCCACGCTCCGGCTGCGCGACCCGCCGTTCAAGGAGAACCGACACGATCGAAGGTCTCGCCCCGAGGACATCGATCCCCTCTGCCTTCGCGTGCGCCGCGTGGCGTGGGCACGCGGTCAGAAGGTCCGGCGCAGGACGGCGCCGCGTTCACGCTACCGCACGGGCGGGCGCGACGGCAGGTGTAACTTTCACTCCCCTTCGGCGGCCCAGCACAGCTCACACAGGTGATCATTGACGGGCAGCGCGTCCGGGCCTTGACATCCTCTGTCGGCGTCCCGACACTCGGAGCCGCCTCGATATGTGACATATCTCCAGGCGTTGGCGCCCCGATGTTAGCGCTAACCGTGCGCCTGGCCTTCCACAGTTCCGGAGGTTCTGCAGTGAGACGATTGCGGGCGGCGACGGTCGCCCTTGTCATGCTCCTCAGCACGTTATTCCTCGCCCCGCCACCGGCGTCGGCGACCAGCGCGCTCCTGGCCAAGACGGTCTACATCCCGTCCCGCTGGCAGAGCACTGGCGAGGTGCCGTGGGTGCCGGAGCGCACGAAGGAGTCGGCCAACTTCATTCTCCTGTGGGGCGACCAGTCGGGCACCGACCCGCGGAACGCGCCCACCCAGTACCGCTTCGACCCCGACAACATCCTCAGCCAGTTGGAAAGCCTCTACGGCTTCTACGTGAACACCATGAAGTTCACGCCGGAGACCGGCCTCCTGGCCCAACACAAGATCATCGTCATCATCACGAGGACCTGGTCGAACGCGCCCCTGGACGCGTGGGCGACCGGCGGCTCGACCGACGGCAGGGTCGGCGTCATCAACATCGCCCCCGGAGCCGCCCAGCCCGGGTCCTGGGGTCTGGCCCACGAGCTGGCGCACGTGTTCCAGAACTACACTTTCCTCGGCCGCTCCGGTTACGGGTTCACGCACCCGAGCGCGGGGACGTTCTGGGAGGCGAGTGCCGAGTTCATGGCGATGCAGGTCTACCCGAAGACGGCCGCGGGCGACCTCACCAGGTTCATCCGCACGGAGAACCTCGCCTACAGCAGCAGCCGCCACCACTACGGCGCCTGGATGCTCGCGCAGTACATCAAGGACCGCGACGGCCTGGCCATGTTCAACCGCATGTGGAACGAGGCCAGGAACACCGAGCACCCGCTGGAGACCTACCGCCGCATCGCCGGCATCGACCAGGCCGAACTCAACCGGCGCCTCGGCGAGTACGCCCAGCGCAACGTCACCTGGGACTACTCCAACCGGGCCGACTTCATGCCGTTCATCAACAGCCTCTATCCGTTCATCACCGCCTACAACGGCGTCAACGTGGAGGCGGTCAACGCCTCGGCCGGGCATTTCCGCATCTCCGACGCGATCGCGCCCTCCGACTACGGCTACAACAAGATCCGCCTCGTGCCGAGCAGCGACGGCGCCCTCATCCGGATGCGCTTCCGCGGCCACGTCAACGCCACCGCGCAGTCGGGGTGGTCGTACGGGTTCGTCGCGGTCAGGAACGGCGTCCCGCGCTACGGCCCCATCCACAGCTCCTCCAACGGCGAGGTGACCTTCCAGACGCAGCCGGGTGAGCGGGATGTCTATCTCGTGGTGCTCGGCGCCCCGGGGACCGTGCACAAGTACGCCTTCCTCGACGGCTACCCGAAGAACTACCGCTACCCGTACCAGTTCCGCCTGCAGGGCGCCACGCCGTGGGGCTTCGAGCCGGGCCACGTGAAGCCGCCCGCGCCGGGCAACGGGCACTGGCACTCCAACGGCGGCGGCTGGGTGGACAACCGGGCCAACGTGGCCGCGACCGCCTACGTCGGCCCCCGAGCCGCCGTCTACGGCAACAGCACGGTCAGCGGCAACGCCCGTATCGAGGACCTGGCCTGGGTGAACAGCGGCGCCACGGTCGGCGGCAGCGCCGTGGTCAAGAACAGCGCCCTGGTCCAGGGCGGGGCCAACCTCAGCGGCAGCGTGGTCATCGGCGGCGACGCCGAGCCCGCCACGGCCTGCGGCTCGGGGACGTACCTGATGTTCAACCCCGACCGCCGCTGCGACGGCGGCGCCGGCGAGACGGACGTGAACCCGCCGCACCCGATCTTCAGCGATAACGACCTGGCCTTCGGCACCGGCGGGGGCGACCCCACGCCGACGCCGGTCAACCTGGCCGCGAACGCGACGCCCTCGGCCTCGTACACCTCGCCCTGGGAGAGCGTCGCGGCGATCAACGACGGCGCCGTGCCCAGCCCGCGGTGGGGCACCTGGCCCGAGACCGGGACCCAATGGGCCGAGCTGACCTGGTCCTCCACGCAGACGATCAAGTCGGCGGAGATCTACTTCTTCGACGACGGGGGCGGCGTGCGGGTGCCCGCCTCGTGGAAGCTGCAGTACTGGAACGGCAGCGCGTACGTGGACGTGGCCAACCCGAGCGGCTACCCGATCGCGGACGGGACGTACAACCCGGTCACGTTCACCGCGGTCAGCACCACCCGCCTGCGGGTCGTGCTGCAGAGCGGCCAGGCCTCGGTGGGGCTGCTGGAGGTACGCGCGTTCGGCTAGGCGACCCGGAGGCCGGCGGGGCTCATGATCGCGGCGGCGAGGCTCTGGACGAAACGCATGATCAGAGCTTCGAGGAGCATCAGGGCGGCCTTGGCGAGCAGCGAGGCCAGGAACTCGGACAACTCTCTACCTCACGGGGGTGTGAAACTTCTACTTAAGGCATATTTAGGTAGAAAGATGTACATATGGGTATGATCAATATATCTATTCGGTGAACAATCGATGACTGTTCCGCGCCCGGGCCGTGGAGAACTGATCGCGGCGCGGGCGCGTCCCATGTACGCGCGGCTGTGTGGCGCGACTCGTCAGCTCTTGCTCGCGGTGGCACGCGAAGCCGACGCGGTCCTGCTCGCGGCGGGCTTGCGCCCACCGGTGGTGCCGCCCTTGCGCCCGCTGGTGGTCCCGGCCTTGCTCGCGCCGGTCGTCGTCTTGCTTGCGCCGGTCGTCGTCTTGCTTGCGCCGGTCGTCGTCTTGCTTGCGCCGGCCGTGGTCGTCTTCCTTGCGCCAGCCGTGGTCGTCTTGCTCGCACCGGTCGTGGTCGTCTTGCGCCCACCGGTCGGGGCGGTCTTGCTGGTCGTGGCCGTCTTCCGTCCCCCGGTGGTGGCGGTCTTGCTGGTCGTGGTGGTCTTCCGCCCGCCGGTGGTGGCGGCCTTGCCGCCGCCCGTGGTGGTTGCCTTGCCCCGTGCGGTCGTCGTCCCTCGCGTGGAGGTCGTGGCCCGCGTGCTCGGAGCCGGCTGGGCGGCCGTTGTGGTGCTCGGGCGCGGCCGGGCGGACGGCTCCTGGCCTCGCCGCCGCTGCGCGATGACCGTTCCGGCCCCGATGGCGGCCGCGACCGGCCACTCGACGACCCCGAGGGCCGCCATCGCGCCAAGCGCCCCGTAGTAGGCGATCTTTTCAGGCGCCGGAAGGAACGTCCGGGCGATGTCGACGTAGTGGCCGAGTTCCTTCCTGCTGATGTGCGGCATCGGCACGTGCGGCATCTCCATGCGTGGCATCGCCGGCATCTCGACGTGCGGCATCCGGAGCTCGGGCTGGCGGACCTCGACGCTGAGCATCGGCAGGTCCAGCGTGAGCAGCCGATGCGCCTTACCGTCGGCACGTGCTCGCGTCTGGGTGGCGTTCATGATTCCTCCTGCACGATGTAGACCTTCCTGTCCTCCTATCCGCCGACTGTCCCCTTATTCCGGATTAGAGAGATTTGGCGATTTCTGTACTCTTGCCAGCCCCGCAGGCCACAGCGGTGATCAGCCTCCGATACCGGTCAGGCCGATCAGCAGGGGCAGGAGCACAATGATCAGGATGGCGCCGAGGATGTCGAAGCTGATGCCCGAGCGGATCATCGTGGTGATCGGCACCACGCCCGACCCGTACGCGATGGCGTTCTGCGGCGTCGAGACCGGCAACATGAACCCGAACGACGCCGCGAACGTCGCCGCCAGCGCGGGCACGAACGGGTTCACCCCGGCGGCGATCGCGATCGGGATGATGATCGGCACCACGACGGCCGCGGAGGCTGTGTTGCTGGTGGTCTCCGAGACCACCACGGCGAGCACCACGGCGAACGCGGTGATGGCGAACACACTGGCCAGCCCCAGCGCCGAGGCCGCGGAGGAGCCGATGGTCTTGGCCAGGCCGGTGTCCTCGAGCAGGGACCCGAAGATGATGCCGGTGCCGAACAACACGATCGTGCCCCAGTCGATGCGGGCGGCGTCGCTCCAGTTGAGCGTGAACTCGCGTTTGCTCCAGTCGGTCGGCAACACGAACAGCAGGGCCGCGCCGAGCACCGCCACGATGCCCTCGTTGAGCCGGCCGCTGATGGTGGTGTAGAGGGCCGACTCCGTGCCGGCGAACAACGCGATCACACCCGGGAAGATCCACAGGAACACGGTGATGCCGAAGGCCACGAGCGTGTTCTTCTCGGCGCGCGACAGCTTGCCCAGGCCGGCCCGCTCGGCGTGCACGTACTCCTCGACTCCCTCGATCCTGCGGATCTCCGGCCGGTTGAGCAGCAGCAGCACGGCCGCGAGCGCGACGAACATGAGCGCGCAGATCGGCAGCGCGGTGATCACCCACTGGGCGAAGGAGATGCGCTGCCCGGTGGCCTCCTCGATGAGGCCGCGGCCGATCAGGTTGGGCGGGGTGCCGACCGGGGTGAGCAGGCCGCCGACGCTGGCCCCGTACGCGAGCATCAGGACGAGCGCGGCGCCGACCCGCAGCCGCAGCGGGTTGAAGTCGGCAGCCACCAGCCCGCGGTCCTGCAGGAGCTTGGCGATGACCGCGAGCATGCCGAGCGCGGTGGGCAGCAACATCGCCACGGTGGCGGTGTTGGAGACGAACGCCGACAGCAGGCACGTGATAACACCGAAGGCGATGACCAGGCGGAACGTCGAGCGGCCCACCCCGGCCATCGACAGGATGCGGAAGGCGAAGCGGCGCGCGAGGCCCTGCTTGAGCATCGCCTGCGCCAGGATGAACGCCCCGATGAACGTGAAGATGGTGGGGGAGCCGAAGGGCGCCAGCGCGTCCGCCGCGGACACCACCCCGAGCAGCACGATCGCGCCGACGCCGATGAGACCGCCGACCGGGATGGGCACCGGCTCGGTGATCCATAACACGATGACGCCGAGCAGGACGGCCGCCAGCGTCTGCTGCTTGCCGTCCATGCCGAGGGGCAGCAGCAGGAACACCACCGTGATCAACGGCGCGAGCCACATGCCGGTGGTGCGTCTGGCTTTCTCGAATCTCTCCTCGGCCGCCGACAGTTTCTGCTCGCCGAGGCTGCGGTAGGTGGCGTGGCCCAGCAGGGCCTGGTCGACGTCGGTGCGGGGGCCGCCGGAGTTCATCTCTGCTCCTAACGTTTCCGCCGTCATTGAAGATCTAGGTGGCGCAGAGGTCCAAGACGCGTTAGCTACTGGTGTTATAGGCCTCTCCTATAGGAGCGTTCGATGGACGTCCGGCAGCTCGAGTATTTCCTGGCCGTCGTCGATCACGGCGGCTTCAACAAGGGGGCCAAGGCGCTGTTCATGGCGCAGCCCTCCCTCTCGCAGGCGATCAGGACGCTGGAGAAGGACCTCGGCAGCCAGCTCTTCCACCGCATCGGCCGGCGCGTGGTGCTCACGGACGCGGGCCGGGCCCTCATCGAGCCGGCCAGGCAGGTCGTCCGCAGCATTGAGGCCGCCCGCGCGAGCGTGGACTCTGTGGAGGGAGTGGTCCGCGGCAGGGTCGTCATCGCTTCGATGCCGTCGCCCGCGGTGGAGCCGCTCAGCAGCATGATCAGCCGGTTCTGCGCCCGGCACCCGGGCGTTGAGGTGGCGATCAAGGGCGCGCCGGTGCCCCAGGCGGTGATCGAGCTGGTCCGTACGGGGGTGACGGAGCTTGGCCTGCTGTCGGCCTGGGAGCCACCCACGGTCGCCGACGTGACGCTGCACCCCGTGGAGGAGCAGCGATTTGTGCTCGTCGCCCCGCCGGACGGCCCGTTCGCGCCGGCGCGGTCGCTGCCGCGTACCCGGCTGGCCGGGCAACGCCTGATCGTGGGGGAGCACGGCACGGGGTTACGCAGGCTGGTGGAGGAGATCCGGGCCTTCGGCGTCGACTTGTCGATCGCGGTCGAGTCGGAGCACAGGGAAGTGGTCCTGCCGCTGGTGCTGAAGGGCGTCGGGATCGGCGTGCTGGCCGAGGCCTGGCGGCCGCTGGCCGAGCGGGCGGGGGCGCTGGTGTTCGAGCTGGATCCGCCCGCGTCGCTGCACCTGGCGCTGGTCAGCAGGAAGGGTTGGCTCACCCCGGCGGCCACCGAGTTCCTGGACATCGCGCTCTCGTATTGAATCGACAGCATGACGACGCATCACATCGCGGTCATTCCGGGCGACGGCATCGGCCTCGAGGTCACCCCGGCGGCCCTGGAAGTGGCGCAGGCGGTGGGCCGGCGTCACGGCTTCGGCCTCCGGTTCACCGAGTACGACTGGTCGTGCGAACGCCACCGGCGCGAGGGCGCCATGATGCCCCCCGACGGCCTGCGACAGCTGCGCGGCCACGACGCCATCTTCCTCGGCGCGGTCGGCGCCCCCGGCGTGCCCGACCACGTCTCGCTCTGGGGCCTGCTCATCCCGATCCGCCGCGCTTTCCGCCAATACGTGAATCTCAGGCCGGTCCGCCTCTTCCAGGGCCTCGACAGCCCCGTGCGCGCGGCGGTCGACCTGGTGATCGTCAGGGAGAACACCGAAGGCGAATACAGCGAGATCGGCGGCCGGATGAACCGCGGCTTCCCCGAGGAGATGGCGGTCCAGAAAGCCGTGTTCACCCGCGCGGGCGTGACCCGCGTGCTGGACTACGCCTTCACCCTCGCCGGCCGCCGCAAGGGCTACCTGACCTCCGCCACCAAGTCCAACGGCATCGTGCACACGATGCCCTTCTGGGACGAGCTGGTCAGGGAACGCGCGGCCGGCCATCCGGAGGTGCGCTGGGACCAGGAGCACATCGACGCGCTCTGCGCCAAGCTGGTCCTGGAGCCAGCGCGGTTCGACGTGATCGTCGGCTCGAACCTGTTCGGCGACATCCTCAGCGACCTGGCCGCCGCGGTCGCGGGCAGCATCGGGATCGCCCCGTCCGCCAACCTCAACCCCGAGCGGGACTTCCCGTCGATGTTCGAGCCCGTGCACGGCTCGGCTCCGGACATCGCCGGCCGTGGCGTGGCCAACCCGATCGGCGCCATCTGGTCGGCCGCCATGATGCTGGAGCACCTCGGGCATCCCGAGGCGGCCGAGGAGGTGGTGGCGGCCATCGCGGCCGTCCTGGCCAAGGGCGAGGTCCGTACGCGCGACCTCGGTGGCACGGCGAGCACCGAGGAGTTCACCCGCGCGGTGCTGCAGCTCTGCTGAGCCGAACGCTAGAGGCCGCCTGCCAGGCCGATTCCGACCAGGACGAGGCTGATGAAGGACGCCACGGCCCGCAGCGTGTTCCAGGCCGTCCACCGCCGCGAGTAGTCCTTCCACGCCATCGTGCCGGCGTCGACGGCGTTGTTCATCGGCACGTTGATCGCCACCGTGACCAGGAACGAGCCGACGAAGCCCACCGCGGCGGCCGCGAAGAACCACACGGCGGCCGGAGCGCCCGCGAGGAGCCCGGTCGCCAGCGCCGCGAGCGGCGAGCCGAGGAACGGGATGTAGAGCCACGGATTGAGGATCTTCCGATTGATGCTCCGCATCGCCTCCTCGGCCTGGGCGGGTGCGATGGCGTTCAGGCCCGGCATCACGGACATCGAGAAGGTGTAGAAGAGTCCGGCGAGGGCGCCGTGTAAGACGAGGGTGACCAGAGCGAGTATCAACATGCTCATATGGTGATGCCCAGTGGGTGAGACGGTCCATGCCCAGCCCGCTCACCCGCATACGCAAGCGTCTACCGAGGTGCGGGCCAGTGCTCCCGCCTTCAGGCGGATGGTGAGGGCCCGTGCGGGAAGGCCCCCGAGGGTCTGAGCGTGCCCTGACCCGCGCTTTTGGAACCGGTCGTGAGCGCGTCTGGTGTTGTCTCATTTCTGGGGTCGGTCCTGGGACTGGAGGTAGGTGCGGACGGTGGCCTCGCTGGCGTCGCCGGTCGATCCTGTGTAGTAGGAGCGGGACCAGAAGTGGCCGCCCCCCAGGTGTGTGCGGACGTGGGCGCTGTATTCCTGGCGGAGGTAGCGGGCCGAGACGCCTTTGAGGGAGTTGACGAGGGAGGACAGGGCGACCTTGGGCGGGTAGCGGACCAGGAGGTGGACGTGGTCGTCGGCGCCGTTGAAGTCGGTCAGTTCGCAGTCGAACTTCTCGCACACCTCTTTCATGATCTGTTCGCAGCGTTCCAGCATCGGGCCGGTGAGTGCGTCTCGCCGATATTTCGTGACAAACACCAAATGCGCGGACAGCTCGTGGACGCAGTAACGTCCTGTTCTGATGCCGGGGTTCGGTTCCCATCGCGGTGACATACACCAAACGATAGAATGAGCCCCTGTGGAGCGGGAGAAACGCAACCGTGCTCATGTCGCCCGCCTGGAGCTGGACCAGCCGCAGAGCGCCGTGTTGGACGGCCAGGCGCACAACGCGCGCACGCTGTGGAACCTGCTGCACGAGTTCTTCACCTTCCGGCAGGGCCGGTTCGCCTCCCTCGCCCAATGCGACGAAGCCATCCGGGCCGCCCGCAAAGAGATCAACTGGCTCAACGACCTGCCCGCCCAAGCGGCGCAGGCCGTGCTGAAGACCTACCGGCAGGCGTGGGCGAACTTCTTCAACCCCGACCACCCGGCCGGGCGCCCCACGTTCAAGAGCCGATTGCGCTCCCGGATGGCGGTGGACGTCCCCCAGGCGCGGGACCTGAACATCACCCGGATCAACCGGCGGTGGGGCGCGGTCACCATCCCCAAACTCGGCCGGGTCCGCTTCCGGTGGACCAAAGACCTGCCGGGGGTCACGAAGGGCGGCCCGGACGGGAAGATCACCGGGGCGCGGTTGGTGAAGGAGGCCAATGGGTGGCACATCGTGTTCCGTATCCAGACCGAGCAACCGGTGCCTGCCCCGCATCCGGGGCCGCGCACCGCGATCGACCGGGGCATCGCCGTACCATTGGCGCTGGCCACCGGAGAGAAGATCTTCCACCGTAACCAGTGGCTGACCAGCGGGGAACAGCAGCGGCTACTCCGTCTGGAGCGCAAGGCCGCCCGCCAGAAACGAGCGGCGAAACCCGGGCAGCCTGTCAGTAACCGGCTGAAGCACACCTACGACCAGATCGCCCGCCTGCGCGCCAAAGCCAAGCGCCGGGCCATCGACTGGCAACACCAGACCACCGCCAAGCTCACCGACCGGTTCTCCCTCATCGTGCTCGAAGACCTCAAGGTCACGAACATGATGGCGAGCGCCTCCGGCACCCCCGAACAGCCAGGCAGGAACGTCGCCCAAAAACGCGGCCTGAACCGCGCCATCGCCGGGCAGGCATGGGGCCGCACCGCCGAGTTCCTCACCTACAAGGCCACCGCCAAGGGCGGCAAGGTCGTCCTCGTCCCGGCGCCGGGCACCAGCCAGGAATGCCACGCCTGCCACACGATCACCGAAGGCTCCCGCCAGAGTCAGTCCCGGTTCGTGTGCAACAACACAGCCTGCGGGTGGATCGGCAACGCCGACGTCAACGCCGCCCGCACCCAGTTGTACCGGTACAACTCAGCCGCCGGACGGGCGGTCACCGGACGTGGAGGCCCTGCCGTATTGGGGCCGCTGAAGCGTCAAGCACCTCATGGCGGGACTACCCGCACCACCCCGCAACGGGTGGCGGCGTAGCGGCCATGAGAATCCTCCCCATTCATATTCATGCGGAGGAGCACGTCAATCAGTCCTCGGACATCAGACGCGCCGGGAAACCGCCGGTCGCGATCGGGCCCCAGCGGTCGATGTGGATGCGGATCAGCGACTTGTCCTGGCGCCGCATGGCCTCGCGGTATTCATCCCAGTCCGGGTGCTCGCCGGCGATGCAGCGGTAGTACTCGACGAGCCCGTCAAGGGCCTCGGGCATGTCGAGCACCTCAGCATGCCCGTCCACCTGGACGTACGGGCCGTTCCAGTCGTCGGACAACACGCAGATCGACACCCGGTCGTCCCGGCGGGCGTTGCGTGCCTTGGCACGGTCGGGATAGGTGGAGACCACGATCCGGCCGCCGTCGTCGACTCCGCAGGAGACCGGCGACAACTGCGGCCGCCCGTCCGTGCGGGTGGTCGACAGCAGGCCATGGTGCCTGAGGCGGAGGAACTCGAGGAGTTCGGGAAGTTCGACGCGGCGCGCGGTCGCGATGTTCGGAGCCATCTGGGTGTGCCTCTCGATCAAATCAGGTCAGCTCACGACCCTATCGAGCGAGCCACCGACCAGAGGATCCAGCGGTGCGGCCGGCATCCCAGGGGCGCTAGAGCAGCTGGTCGCGGCGAGCCGCCGCGGCCTGCCGGACGTCGGCGATGAACGCCTCGGTGTGGCGATGTTGCGGCGGATCAACGTCCGCCTCTCTACCGCTGAAGGTGTCCGCATATTGTGTGTAGAGCACCCAGCAACTACGGATTCCCGACAGCAGGTTCTCCAGCAGGTCGAGGGCCGGGCGGGCGGGATTGATCGGACTGATCGACAGATAGACCGAATCGAGGCTGAGGCCGAGCTCGGGATGGTTGTCGTGGGCCTTGACGATGAGGTCTTCGGCTGCGGAAATGCGCTGTTTGGCCTCGGCCACGCCACGAAAGTGCCCTTCGGCCACGTGCAGGGCGCTGCGGATCATCGGCATGACCACTTGCCAGGGAGAGGAGCCCGCGTTCATCGCGACGACGATTTCGGCGAGGCTGTCATGCGCGAGGGCCTTGACGCGGTCGACCTCCGTGATGATCTGCGCCGGGTGGAGGCGGGTCTGGCCGGCGGTGGTGACGGTCGCGGCATGGAGCCAGTGAGCGGCGGCGATGGCCGCGGCTGTGGGCTCGACCTGCGTGAACAGCTCCTCGGCGCCGAAGGGGTGCCGCTGGAGGACGGTGTCGGCATGGGCGACGTGGAGCGGTGAGGCGTCCTCGCGGCTGAGGAGGACGGCCTGCTGGGCCCGTGACCTCAGGTTGCCGAGTTCGGCTTGTTCGATGGCGGCCAGCTCGGCGGTGACCTCGGTGGTGATGCGCGCCGTCAGACGGGGCGCATTGAGCGCCTGCAGACTGCGGCCGGCGCGGTGGGCGATCTCTTCGACCCGGGTGGCCGAGGGGGCGCCGTTGACCGGCCGCTGGGGCCTGGTCAGAGCTGGTACGACGGCGGTGAAGGCATCGCGCTCTTGCTGCCGGTGCCAGCCGATGCTGTTGGGCCCCTGCTGGTCGGCGGCACTGGCCGGGTGGGTGTAGGAGCGCCAGCAGGCCTGCGACAGCTCGGTCAGGCAGGTGGCGAGGCGGAGCGCGTCCGGTCCTGGGGGAAGCTCGGCCACGGTGGTGGCGACGTCGCCGATGCCGGTGCTCCAGGTGGCGATGAGCGCGTTGCGGACTTGGTCGACGGCGTACCGGGTCACGCGGGCTCCTTATGAAGAGATGGGGGAGCGTGATGCCCATGCTCAGGATGCTTGATCCGCCGTAATTCCGGAGGGTGTTTGACGGTCCTGCGGGTCGCTGATCAGCGGGTTTGTCGGGAAATGCGCAAAACTTTTTACATGCGGAGCGACGCGAGGCGTCGCGCGACTGGGCAACCCGAGCCGACCGCCACCCGACGGCGGGCTCTCCAACTTAGTCGTTAGCCTGGAAACGTGAGCATTACCGCTGGTAGCTACACGTTGGGACCCGACTCCGGCCGGCTCCTCGTCAAGACGACCCGTACCGGGCTGGGCGCGAAGGCCGGCCACGACCTCACTCTCGAGGTCACCCGCTGGCGCGCCGACGCCACGATCGACACCACCGCCCCGGTCCACTCGTCGGTGGCCGTCGAGGTCGACGCCGGCTCGATCGAAGTCCGTGAAGGAACCGGCGGCGTCAAGCCGCTGACGAGCTCCGATCGCAACGAGATCGAGAGAACCATCCGGGAGAAGATCCTGCACACCGATCGCCACCCGACGATCACCTTCCGGTCGACGCGGGTCGAGGGGACCGAGGAGTCGTTCCGCCTCGAGGGCGATCTCACCCTCGTCGGCGTCACCCGGCCCGTGATCGTGCAGGGGTCGGTGACCGGGGGGCGCGTACACGGCTCGGCGGTCATCGAGCAGTCCCGATGGGGGATCAAGCCGTACTCGGCGTTGTTCGGCGCACTCAAACTCAGCGACGACGTCCAGGTGGAGTTCGACCTCGGCCTCGTCGCGAAGCAGTGACGGTACGCTGGATATACCCCTGTGACCTGCGCAAATGCCTAACTTGGCGCGCGGTGCGCTTGGCGTCCCCGCCGATCCCCGAAGGAAGCCCCCATGAGCGATCACATCCACGTCCGCGTCAACAACGGCCTGGCGGTCACCGAAGCCGGTGAGCTGGTCGAGGAATACCGCTGCCGGTGCGGCGCCACCTGGACCCGCGTCCACCACACCGACGAGGGCCCAGAAGGGTGAAGCAGTGCCGCTTTCGGGCTACGTGCCCGATCAGGCCAGTACGGCGCGCGCCAGGGCGGTGCCCTCGCCCGGCTCGACCGGCGCGGTCAGGAACACCGGCCCCTGGGCCATGAAACGCGGCCGCGTTCCGCGGTGCTCGTCGGCCGCGTGCACGGTCAGCGGGTGCACGAGATAGATGTCACCCGGCTGCCCGGTCGCGTACGCGATCGGCCGGTCCTTGGACGCCGCATCCAGCAGCGGCCCGGCCTCGAACGGGTCGAGCGCCCGCTCGCCCAGCGCCCGCTCGGCATCACGATGTGAGCCCACCCTGATACGGGTCGGCGCGTCGTCGTCACCCACGTCCGACAGCAACGTGAGCAACAACATCGTCTCCGGCCGCCCCGACACGGCCCATGAGCCGTCGGGCCTGGCCACGGAGGCGTCGATGTGCCAGCCCCGATCGTCGGCCGGCGCCACGCGGGGGAAGCGGATCGGCATGTTGCCGATCGACCCGCGCGGCACCCACCCACCGGGCCCGGCCACCTCATCCAGCGCCTGAAGCAGCCGCGGGCTGCGCACGAGTTCCCCGAAGGGGCCCTGGCCGGTCAGGTCGGCGGCCCACATGACGGGCTGCTGCCAGCCGGAGGGCTCGTCGGGCGACAGGCCGATCTGCTGCCACACCAGCGCCCTGGCCGCGTCCCCGACCTCACGGGGCACGGCCGCCTCCAGCTTGACGAACCCTTCGGCAACAAACCGATCAATGTCCACAACACCCATACGAGCCACCGTAGCGACGCGGTCCACCGGTTTTCCGTACGCCGGGGGAAAGCCGCGGTGGCTTGCGATTATCCACGGCTGCCATCGGATAGGGGACCCGGTGTGACACCTGACGACGTCGTACGACGTACCAGGCATGTAGTGACCGGGGTAGGGGCCGCATTCGGGAGTGACCCGCGCCATGCCGTCCGGGGACAACGCCTGGGGCTGTCCCGCTGGCCGTTCTATTTCGGCGGTCGTGGGGGAGTGCTGGGTGACGTGGATGCCGACGTCGTCACCGCCGCCTGCGGGTTCTTCGCCCCGGACCTCGTCCGTGAGGCTTGGAGCACGGCCCGTGCCGCCGCTCCACTCGCCGTCATCGTGCGCGCCGATATCGAAGAATGCCTTCACTGGGCCCGCAAGGTCTACGGCGGGCTGGCGGGACTTGAGCGGTTGGCTTATTTGGCTGAGCAGGTGGTAGAAGCAGCGCCGCCGGCGGGACGCCCTCTGTTCGCCGCGTGGCGCTCCTATGCCGCCCCGGCCGACGATCCGGTGACGCGCGTGGCCCTCGCGCTGCTGCGACTTCGGGAGCACAGGGGCGGCTCCCATCTGATCGCGGTGCTGGACAGCGGGCTTACCCCCTTGACGGCGATCCTGGCGGGCCCCGGGCCCGGCAAGGCCGAGGCCAACGGCTGGCGTCCACCGTGGCCTGCCGTGCCGCAGTCTGCCACGGCCGCCCTGGCAGAGGCCGAGCGGCTCACCGATGCACTGTCCGCGGCGCCCTATGCCAGTCTTTCCCAGGAGGAGCGCATCGAGTTCATTGACCTCCTCGATCAGGTCAATGACGCCTACCAGCGGTTTCGCCAGGGATGACCCGATAAAACGCGCTCTCCTCATACGCAGCCTCGTCGTCCTGGACGGCGGCCGCATCATCGAGACCGACGACGGGCGCATCGCCGAGCAGGGCAGCCACGCCGACCTGCTGGCCGCCTGCGGACCGTACGCGCGGCTCTACACCGCCCAGGCCAACGCGTACGCCCCACGGCCTTGACGCGCCTTCTGCACATCGGAGGAGCGTGATGGCAGGATGCCTCCCATGCGCCGGAATACGACGTCCTTAGGCCGGGCGGTCTCAGGGCGGGCGGTCTTAGGCATGGCGGCGGCCCTCCTAGCGGCCGGATGCTCGCCCGTGACCGGTTCCGGCGCAGCGGACCCGACGCCGAGGCCGCAGGCGAACGCGTCCCCCGGCTCGGGGAAGACCTCGCCGGGACGCCGCTGCCACCTCGATCCGAGCTCCACTCTGCCGCCCACCCCGCCGCCGCTTCCATCCGGGGAAGGGGCGCGCCTCGTGCACTACAACACCTACCCCTACCGCGACCGCTTCCTCGGCGTGGCCGCACTGCGCGACGGCACGGTCTACGCCGTCGGGGACCGCCAATTCCCCAGGCAGGACAACAACCCTTGCGGCCCGATCAGCCAGCTGTCGTACGCGCTTCGGTGGGACGGCGAGCGCTGGCAGGAGCTGCCGGAACTCGACCAGGTGGTGGAACCGCAGCAGGTCGCAGCCTCCGGCGACGGGGGCCTGTGGGTGTTCGGCCACTGCCCCGCGACCGTGGCGAGCAGCGACCCTGCCGGCTGCGCGGCCCGCTGGGACGGCACGTCGTGGATGCTGTCCGTGCTCGACAACGCCCAGGTGTCGGGGGCCGCGGTGTTCGGCCGTGACGATGTCTGGGCGACCACGTACGACGCGCTGCACCACTGGAACGGCGAGCGCTGGCGGGCCCAGCGGCCACCCTTCGGCGTCCGCGCCCACGCCCTGGAGGGGACCGCGTCGGGTCAGGTGTGGATCGCGGGAGACAAGGACGGGCGGGTGACGCTGGCCCGCTGGAGCGATCGCCGCTGGAGCCTGCTCCCCCGCCCGCCGATCCCTCGCCTGTACGGGGCCAAGCAGGGGGAGACGCGGGTGCTCGACCTGGCGGTGGGCGAGCAGGGCGAGGTGTGGGCGCTGGGCTCGATGTACTGGGTGTGCGGGGCAGAGGAGACCATGTGCACCCGGCCGGTGCTGATGAGGTGGGGCGGCGGCCGGTGGCTGGTCAAGGTCATGCCCGAACGCTTCACCGTCGGCGGGAGCATCGTCTCCGACGGCGCGGGTGGCATCTGGACCACCGTCTCCCGCGGCCTAGGCCGCTTCACCGGCGGGAAGTGGAAGACGTACCCGATCACCCGCGGACCGTTCGGCGGCCGGTCGGTGGCGGGACTCGCCCGGCGTCCGGGGTCGGCGTCGGTGTGGGCGGTCGGCGAGGACCACACCGAGGCCGAGGAAATGCCGTTCACCAACGGCATGATCTGGCGCCTGGAACCGGAGTAGCCGGTGACGTCGTATTGAGGTGGTCGATCGGCGGATGATCCAGCATGAGAGAACTCAAGGTGACCATCACGTTACTGATCACTCTGTCATGTTGTTTGTAGATCACAGCCGATATTGGATGAGATCACTGACCGGATTCCGTGCGAAGGGGTCACATGGCAACGAACCTTCCCTCCTTCCCCGCCGTGAACGAAAACCCGCTCGACACCTGTATTCGGTTGCGGGAGATCGCCCCCGTGGTCGAAGTGGAATTCCCCGGAGGCGTGCCCGCCTACCTGGCACTGACCCACAAGGCCGTGCGGGAGGTCCTCGCCGGGGACAACAAGACCTTCCTGAGGGATCCCCAGCACTGGCCCGCTCTGTACGACGGATCGATTCCCGAAGACTGGCCGCTACGTGCCATCATCCAGGGCGGTCACCTGGCCACCGTGGACGGAGGCGACCACAGGCGCCTACGCGGCCTGGTCGGCAGGGCGTTCACACCGGCCCGGGTGCAGGCTCTGGAGCCGCGGATCCAGCAGATCATCGATGGGTTGCTGGATGACGTGGTGGCCGCCGGCGATGGCGTCGACCTGGTTCCCGCCTTCACCGAGGCGCTGCCGATGGCGGTGATCTGCGAGTTGTTCGGCGTGCCCGCCGAGGACCGGCTCCGGCTGCGAAAGTGGACCGCCACGCTGCTGGCGCACACGACTCCGCCGGATGTGGCGTTCGCGACGCAGAACAACCTTCAAGCCTTCCTGCACGCCCTGGTGGAGCGCAAGCAGCGGGAGCCGGGTGACGACCTCACCTCCGGCCTGGTCCAGGTCCGCGACGAGGAGGACAAGCTCACCACCGACGAGTTGGTCGGCGTGCTGTGGCTCATGCTCGTCGCCGGCCACGAGACCACCGTCCACCTGCTCGGGTACGCCATCGTGGCGCTGGCTCAGAACCCCGGCCAGCTCGAGCTGGCCAAGGCCGAGGACCGGTGGGCCGACGTGGTCGAGGAGACCCTGCGCTATCGCCACTCGGTGATGATGACCAGCTTCCGGTTCACGGCGGACGACGTGACCGTCGCCGGGGTGCACATTCCCAAAGGCAACGCGGTCGGTGTGGTCTACCAGGCCAGTGGCATCGACCCGGAGGAGTACGGCGAGAGCGCCAACCGGTTCGACATCACCCGCGAGCAGACCGGACACCTCGGCTTCGGCCACGGCCCGCGCTATTGCATCGGGGCGCCGCTGGCCCGGTTGGAGAGCCGGCTGGCGCTCGCCTCGCTGTACAGGCGGCTGCCGGGGCTCAGCCTCGCGATCGACCCCGACGACATCCCGTACTCCCCGTCGTTCTTCACGATCGGCCCGCTGTCCTTGCCGGTCACCCTCGGTATCGCCAAACCCTGACGTGCCGTTCGTCTTGCCCGGCAGGCCTCCGTTGCCGGGCAAGATCGGACATCCTGGGCTCCTTCTCCTAGAGCAGCCGTCCACCTGCTCAACAAGCAGGCGCGCTCAAGGTTGTGAGAGCCGGAACCTGACCGGAAGGTCACGCGCGCTCGGGGTAGCGCTGCCGTACGGGCGTGGCCAGCGCGATCAGAGCCAGCACCAGGCAGGACGCTCCGGCGAAGACGAAGACCGCGGTCGCGCCGTAGCGCGCGGCGGCCCAGCCGAGTGCGGCCGCGCCCACCGGCCCGAGTGAGAAGTGGATCGTCCAGAAGGCCGACGTCACCCGGCCCAGCAGGTGAGCGGGTGTCACCTGCTGGCGCAGCGACATGGAGCAGATCCCCGCCAAGCTGACGCACGCGAGGTAGAGGGCCATGATGGCGGCCACACCCCACACCGAGCCGGCGAGCCCGAGGCCGAGAATGGCCAGCCCCGACACGATCCCCGCCCCGATCCACAGCGGCCCGAAGCCGAGGATCCGCCGCATCCGGGCCACCAGCATCGAGCCGACCATCGTGCCGGCCGCCCCGACGCCCAGCACGATGCCCACCACGGAGTCCGCCTGGCCGAGGTCGTGCTTGAGCCGGTAGATCACGATGTCCGTCAGCCCGAGCGTCATGAAGATGAAGAACGTCAGCAAAATGGTCATGGTCCGCAGCACCGGCTGCCGGAACAGGAACTCCGCGCCGGCCAGCAGCTCCCGCCACGGCCGTCCCTTGGGAGCGGGCTCGACGGCGTACCGGGAGGAGCGGGTCAGCAGGACGCCGAACGCGGACAGCCCGAAGCTGGCCGCGTTGATGGCGATCGCGGCGGTCGGGCCGAGGTGGCCGCTCACCACCCCGGCGAGGGTGGGGCCGAGGATGCCCGCCGCGGCGGCGGTGGCGTACAGCATGCCGTTGGCCTCGGTGACCCGTTGCTCGCCGGCCAGGCCGCGCACCGCAGACACGTACGTGACCTGGAAGACCATGCCCACGGCCGCGGCCATCGGCAGCACCGTGTACAGAAGCCAGATGTGCTGACCGAATAGCCAGACCACCGGGATCGTCACGTACAGGACGAGCCGGATGACGTCGCAGGCGATGAGTAGCCGACGCCGGTCGAATCGGTCGGCGAGCACCCCCGCGAACACCCCGGCCGCCACCGACGCCGCCCCGGAGACGCCGGTGAGCAGACCCATCTGGGCGACGGAGCCGGTGACGTTGAGGATGAGGAGGGGCACCGCGATGAGCGCGAACGAGTCGCCCGCCACCGACAGCGTCTGCGCGCACCAGAAGATCAGGAAGTCACGGTCCCGCCACAACGAGCGGGCCGCCGGCCGCGTGTCAGTCTCCATCGCTCACGGCCCGCACGGTGCGGGGCGGTCCGGCCTGGGATGATCGGTGCGCGCTGATCCGGGAGAACTCACGCAGGGAAGGTTATCTTTCCCGATCCGCCCGACGCCGCTCGTTTTTCGCCGCCGCGCCCCCGGCAGGCAACCGCACTGCCGCCCTGCAAAGCCTGGGCCGGCAAAAGTAGATCATGTAGGGTAAGCCCGGCCCACCCTCGCAACGGCCTGGAGCCCGTCGTGCCGCACATGTCTCGTCGCCAGGTTCTCTCCCTGCTCCCCGCCGCCGGCCTGCTCGCCGTAGCCTCTCCCTCCCGCGCCGCGGCCGGGATCGACCACGTGCGGCTGCTCGCCAACACCGTGGCGATCTTCGCGGGAACCCCGGACGTCAATGCCCGCCCCGAGGTCGCCGGCAAGCTCGCGGCGATCGCCAGGACCGCCAGGCAGCGGCTGACCGCCATGGACCAGGCGGGCGACGGCGAGCTGTTCGCCGGCCTGAAGCTCGGCACCGACGACGTCAACCTGCGACTGGCGTACCAATATCTGTACGAGATCGCGCTGGCGACCCGCAGCCCGGGCGGTGAGCTCAACGACGACACCACTGCCCAGCGGCGGGTCGTCGACGGCCTGCAGTGGTTGCACGAGCGCTACTTCGGCGACCAGTCGAAGGGCTACTACGGCAACTGGCACAACTGGGAGATCGCCATCCCCGCCCACGTGAGCAGGACGCTGGCCCTGCTGGCCGAACGGGTGCGGGAGGAACGCCCCGACCTGGTGGCGACGTACATCACCTCGATGGACGCCTACCTGCGCAACGGCAAGGACGGCGACGTCAACCTCGACTCACGCTTCCACACCGGGGCGAACCTGGCCGACATCACCGGCAACCGGATCCTCCAGGGCGCGCTCACCGGCGACGACGCCCGCGTCGGCAAGGCCATCACCGACCAGGCCACCGTGTTCGCCACGATCGACCCGTACAACCTCCAGCACGGCGTCACCGACGGCTACTACCGCGACGGCTCCTTCATCCAGCACCATTCGGTCGCCTACACCGGCTCCTACGGCCGCGCCCTGCTGACCCGCGTCGTGCAGACCCTCAAGACGCTCGAGGGCGCGACGGGCGGTGGCGCCTCCGACGACCTGCCCGGCGTCGTGCACCGCTGGATCACCGACGGCTTCGCCCCGCTCATCTTCGAGGGCTGGATGATGGAGATCGTCAAGGGGCGGGCGGTCTCCCGCACCACCACCGGCTACGCCGACGTCGGAGTGATCGTGGAGGCCATCGCCGACCTGGCCGACCACGTCGAGGACGGGGCAGCCCTCGCCCTGAGGAAGTACGTCAAGTTCCTGCCGGCCGCCGACCCGGCGGCCTTCGTCTCCCCGGTCAGCATCGCCCGTTATGCGGCCATCCGCACCGACTCCGCGATCCAGCCCGCCGACCTGAACCCGCCCGAGCGCTGCCTGGCGTACAACGCCATGGACCGAACCGTCCACCGGCGCCCCGGCTACGCCTTTGCCCTGGCACGGAGCTCGGACCGCATCAGCAAGTACGAGTACATGAACGGCGAGAACCTCATGCCCTGGTTCCAGGGCGACGGCGCCTACTACCTCTACCTCGCCGGGGAGGACCAGCGCGAGGTGTTCGGCGTCGACTACTACACGACCGTCTCGCCGTACCGGCTGGCCGGGATCACCGCGCCCGTGGAGGAACGACGGACGGTGCCCGACCTCTACGGCCGGTTCTGGTACGAGAACCCGGGTCACCCGCTCAACTTCACCTCCTCCTCGGAGTCCCAGAACACCTACGTGTACTTCCCCCGCGCCGGGAACGCCTTCTCCGGCGGCGCGACGCTCGGGGCGTACGGCGCGGCCGGCATGGTCCAGTCGGACGACGCCGCCTACACCGCCAAGCAGGCGGGCACCCTGCCCGACGACTTCGTCGCCTACCAGAACGCCCGCGCCACCAAGTCCTGGTTCATGCTCGACGACGAGATCGTGGTGCTGGCCGCGGGCATCTCGGGCCAGAGCGGCCGCGAGGCCGTGACCACCGTGGACAGCCGCATCGCCGCCCCCGGGGACACGATCGAGCTCACCGGCGCAGGCTGGGACGGCGGGCCCTGGCAGGCAGGCGACACCACGCCGCCGCGCTGGCTCCGCTACGCGAACGGCACCCGCCGCACCGCCATCGGCTACGCCTTCCTCACCCGCCAGCCCGTCACGGCCGGGCTGGAGACGGTGACCCGCAGCCGCAGAGTCGTCCGGACCTCCAACCCCGACACCAGCGTGACCAAGAACGTCTTCACCGCCTCGATCACCCACGCCGCCACCGGCGACGTACCCGCCCTCGCCTACGCCCTGGTCCCGAACGCCACCGACACCCGCCTACGCGGCTACGCGAACGGCCCGCTGACGGTCCTGGCCAACAACCGGCACGTCCAGGCCATCGCGCACAAGACCCTCGGCATCATCGCCGCCAACGTCTTCACCGACGGCCCCCGCCACGCCGACCGCCTGCTCATCGACGGCCCCGCCTCGGTCATCACCCAGTCGTCCGGCGGCCGTACGGTCGTCGCCCTGTCCGACCCCACGATGAAACGCGACCGCGTCACGGTCGTCCTGCACGGCGCGTCCCTCCGCCTCGACCAGGCCGACGAGGGGGTGACGGTACGGCGCGTGCCGGGCGGCACCCTGATCCAGGCAACAACCCGCCACGCCCACGGCCGCACCTTCACCGCCACCCTCCGCTGAACCGCCCCCGGGGCGTGTGCCCGACCGTACGGCGGGAGCCCTGCCGCCGCACTCTTCACGCGAGGGGCGTACGTCGTTATGGTCGGAATCCATATGGACGGGGTGCAAGCGTTAACGGAGGCGGATCCCGCGCAGCTTGGCGAGTACGCGCTCGTCGGCGTGCTGGGCCGAGGGAGCCAGTCGGTCGTCTACCTGGGCCACTCGGCGAGCGGTCATGTGGCGATCAAGCTGCTGCCCGCGGGTGACGCCGACACGCAGCGCGCGGTGGCCGCGG
The DNA here is from genome assembly GCF_030718205.1 of Nonomuraea turcica. Taxonomy (GTDB): domain Bacteria; phylum Actinomycetota; class Actinomycetes; order Streptosporangiales; family Streptosporangiaceae; genus Nonomuraea. The sequence continues at coordinate 40,753 of NZ_JAUZQF010000038.1, read as the reverse complement.
CGCAGCAGGTCACGGAGCCGACCAGTGCGCGGGTGCTGACGACCGGGATGTACGGTGACCGGCTCTACGTGGTCAGCGAATACGTGCATGGCGTATCCCTGGCGGAGTGGATCCGCCGGGAAGGCCCACGTGACGCGGGTCAGCTGCACTGGGTGGCGACCAGCACGATGGCCGCGCTGGCGGCGATTCACCGGGCGGGCATCGCCCACCTGGACTTCAAGCCCGCCAGCGTGCTGCTCGGCCCCGAGGGGCCGAAGGTGATCGATTTCGGGATGGTGCGGTGGCCGGAGCCGGCGGTCGTGCCGGCCTACCTGTCGCCGGAGCAGGTGGCAGGTCATCCGGCCGGGCAGGCGTCCGACCTGTTCTCCTGGGCCGTGACGATGATCTACGCCGGGACCGGGGTGCCCGCGTTCGGTGAGGACGGCGTACCGGCCGTGTCCCATCGGGTGCTGTACACCCCGGCGGACCTGTCGCGGCTGCCCCCGCCGCTCCAGCCCATCCTGGACCGGTGCCTGGCCAAGCGACCTGAATACCGGCCGACCGCGCAGGAGGTGCTGGCGTCCCTGCACGGAGCCGGGCAGGACCGGCCGGCCTCCGCGCCGCCGCCCGCTTACGCCGAACAGCCCGCCTACGCCCAACAGCCCGCCCAGCCCACTCAGCCCTTTCAACCCGTCCAGCCCTTTCCGCCCACTCAGCCGACCTCATCGAAGAGCTCGACCGGCCTGGTGATCGGGCTGACCGCCGGAATCGTGATCTTGCTGGTGGCGATCGTCGCCGCTGCGGTGTTCCTGGTCAAGTGGCCGCAACAGGACCCGGTCGCGGTCGCCACCCCCGGCGCCGTCGTCACGACTCCGGCACCCGAGCGCGCCTCGGTGGCCGGCCGGTGGACCGGCAGCTACGTGTGCAACCAAGGCAAGACCGCGCTGGAGCTCACCATCAAAGAGACGTCGCCGGGCGAGATCGAGGCCGTTTTCGCCTTCGAGGCCGACCCGAGCAATCCCGGCGTACCGTCCGGTTCCTTCGCCATGAGGGGCCGGCTGACCGAGCGGGCCTTGGAGCTGAACGGCGAGCGCTGGATCGACCGGCCGGGCAAGTACGTCATGGTCGACCTCCGCGCGACCCTCACCGAGGACCGCCCCTCTGCCATCAAGGGGACCATCGTGGGCGGAGGCTGCAGCACCTTCACGGTCGAGCGGTCGTGACGTGGAGTCCGGCCTCCGGAAAATCATTGGTCAGGATGGTGATCCCGCAGGAACACTGCAGGCGTGGCCGTACTGGAGACCGCGCGGGCGCCGGGCCGGGCCTGGGCGACCGCGCTGAGCCTGACCTCGTGGGTGCTGTTCGCGAGTTCCGGCCCCCTGGCCAAGGCGGTGATGACGGCGGGCTGGTCCCCGGCCGCGGTGACCTCGGTGCGGATCTCGCTGGCCGCGGTACTGCTGGCGCCGGTGGTCGCGGTGCTGCGGCCGCAAGCTCTGCGGTTCCGCCGCGCCGACCTGTGGCTGCTCCTCAGCTACGGCTTGCTCGGCGTCGCCGGGGTGCAGCTGTTCTTCTTCCTGGCCGTGGCCAGGGTTCCGGTCGGGGTGGCGATGGTGCTGGTCAACCTGGCGCCCGCGCTGGTCGCACTGTGGGTGCGGTTGGTCCGGCGCACCCGGCTGCCCGGGCTGGTGTGGCTGGGCATCGGGCTGGCCGTGGCCGGATTGGCCCTGGTCGCGGAGATCTGGCAGGACGCCCGGCTCGACCTGCTCGGCGTCGCCGCCGGGCTGGCCGCGGCGATCTGCTCAGCCGGATACTTCCTGCTCGGCGAGCACGGCGCGAGCAGGCACGACTCGTTCGGGCTGACCGCGGCCGGGCTGGCGGTCGGTGCGGTGGTGGCGGTCGCGGTCAGCCCGCCGTGGACGCTGCCCGCCGGCCTGCTCACCGCCCCCTCGGCACTCGGCGGCCTGCAGGCCCCGGTGTGGTTAGTGCTGCTGGTGCTGGCCGTGGTCGGCACCGTGCTGCCCTACCTGGCCGGGCTGTGGGCGCTGCGTGATCTGCCTTCTGCGCCGGCCAGCGTACTGGCGTTGGTGGAGCCGCTGGTCGCCGCCGTGCTGGCCTGGCTGCTGCTCGGCCAGGCGCTCGGCCTGGCGCAGCTGGCCGGGGCGGTGATGTTGCTCACTGGCGCGGTGCTGGTGCAACTGGCCGGCCCGAAAACGCTCCCGGACGGCCCCCGCCAAGATCGCCGGTGATCACGGAGTTGGCCGGCTTGGCGGAGCCGCCGCTGCGGCCCCTGGCTGACCTGCGGGCCCATCCGTCATCTCGAAGACCCCGGCAACTTCACCGTTGCCGGGGTCTTCGTGCTTTCACACGGCTTCATTCTGAATGACGCCTGCATCGCCGTTTTGGATGTCCGCGGCGACGTGCACGAGATCCTGACGGGCCAACACCATCCACTCTTGCGTACGCCATTCATCTCCGAGTACAGTGTTCGCATCGCAAGAACGACGTTCACAAGGAGTTGCCCCCATGGACGCGAGACACCCTCGCCGCTGGCTGATCCTCATCGTGTTGTGCCTCAGCACGCTGGTGCTGGTCGTCGACAACATGGCGCTGACGGTCGCGGTGCCCCCGCTGGCGGCCGACCTGGGCGCGAGCGCGCAGGACATCCAGTGGATCCTGGAGTCCTACATGCTGGTCTTCGCCGGCCTGCTGCTGACCGCCGGGTCGCTGTCCGACCGGTACGGCCGCCGCCGAGTGATGATCATCGGTTTGCTGCTGTTCGGGGCCGCGTCCCTGGCGGCGACCATGGCCACCAGTGCCGGCCTGCTGATCGCGGCCCGGGTGGCGATGGGCGTCGGCGGCGCGCTGGTGATGCCCAGCACGCTGTCGATCCTCATCACCGTCTTCACCGACGAGGGCGAGCGGCGCAAGGCGATGGCCGGCTGGGGTGCGGTCGCCATGCTCGGCCTGGTCGGCGGCCCGGTGCTGGGTGGCGCGCTGATCGCCTCGTTCGGCTGGGAGTCGGTCTTCTGGATCAACGTGCCGATCGCGGCGCTGGCCATCCTCGCCGCCCTGGTGCTGATGCCCGAGTCCAAGGGCCCCTGGGCCAAGCCCGACCCGCTGGGCGCGATCCTGTCGATGATCGGCATGTCCGCGCTGGTGTGGACGATCAACGAACTCGCCCACGGCATCTCCTGGACCCCGCTGATCATCGCGGTCGTCGCGCTGGCCGCGTTCCTGATCTGGGAGCTGCGCACGGCGCACCCGATGGTCCCGCTCAAGCTCTTCCGGGACCGTGACTTCGCCGGCGGCAGCCTCTCCCTCACCCTGGTCCAGGTCGGCAACGGCGGTCTGCTGCTGGTGCTCACCCAGTACCTGCAGTTCGTGCTCGGCTACACGCCCACCGAGGCCGGGCTGGCGTTCATCCCGATGGCCATCGCCTCCCTGCTCTTCAACGGCATCGGCGCTGGACTCGGCGCCAAGCTCGGCAACCGCGCCACCGCCGTTCTCGGCATGGTGGTGATGGCGGCCGGGTTCGGCGTCCTGGCCGTCTCGTCCGACAGCTTCGTGATGCTGGCCATCGCCCAGTTCGTCCTCGGCGCCGGCGGCGGCCTGGCCATGCCCACCGCGATCGCCGCGCTCATGGGAGCCATCCCCGCCGAGCAGGCCGGCGTCGGCTCCGCACTCAACGACACCATTCAGCAGGCCGGCGCCGCCCTCGGCGTGGCCCTCCTGGGCAGCATCGCCACCAGCAGCTACACCGCGGCCATGCCCGCCGATGCACTCGAGGCGGCGCGCCTCTCCGTCGCCGTCGCCGTGACCGACCCGGCCCTGGCCGCGGCCGCCCGGGAGGCGTACAACGCGGCGATGTCGGCCACCTTCGTCGGCGCTGCCGCAGGCGTGCTCGGCGCCGCCGTCCTCGCCCTGCTCCTGCTGCGCGGTCGCAAGCCCGCCCCTGCCGCGGAAACTGCCGCGGAAACCGATCAGCCCCTCGTCGCCGCCGGCCACTGAACACCATCCGGCAACCCATAACCACCCGCATCCAAGATCGCCGACCGGGCTTCATCCCCGCGTCGGCGATCTTGTTGTTGGGCCTCCAGCCGCCGTTGCGCCACCGCGGGCTAGGGTCGCGGCGTGAGAGAAGAGATCGCTCAGGTGCTCGGCGCCTCTGACGCCACAGTGGAATCGTTGACGCACAATGCGATGAACGGCGTGACCGCAGGGATATGGCGGGTTCAAACGCAGGACCGCTCGGCCATCCTCAAGGTGCTGACCAGGCGGAAGAACGCTCACGACGGGTGGAAATCCTCGTCAGACCCGCTGCACTGGAACTATTGGCGCAGGGAAGCCGATGTCTACGCTGACGACCTTCCGGCGCTGTGGTCCGGCACCGGCGTGCGCGCCCCCCGGCTACTGAAGCTGATCGAACGGGAGGACGGCGACCTGGCGCTGTGGCTCGAGGACGTGACCGGACAACCGGCCACGTCATGGGAGATTGATCGACACGGCCTTCTCGGCTACCAGGTGGGCATGGCCCAGGGCAGCGCCGGGCCCGTGGATCGGCCCTGGACGAGCCGGTCGTTCCTGCGGGACTACATCGACTCCAAGCGCGTGCCGTACGAACTGCTGGAGGACGACGACGCTTGGCGGCATCCCCTGATCCGCGAGAACTTCCCGCCCAGCCTGCGCGCCGAGTTGCTGCGACTGCACCGCGACCGGGAGTGGTTCCTGACGGTCATGGAGTCGCTGCCTCGCGCACTGTGCCACCTCGACTTGTGGCCCAGTAACGCGATCGACGCGGACGGCCAGAGCGTGCTCCTCGACTGGGCGTTCACCGGCGACGGCGCGCTGGGCGAGGACATCGGCAATTACGTTCCCGACAGCGTCTTCGACCTCTACCTGCCGGCTGCGCGGCTGCCTGACCTGGACGCGGCCGTGTTCGGCGGCTACCTCCGCGGGCTGCGCGAGGCCGGCTGGCGTGGAGACGAGCGCCAGGTCCGGCTCGCCGTCTGCGCCTCGGCGGTCAAGTACGACTGGCTGGTGCCATGGATGCTGCAGCGCGTCGACCGGCAGCCCCGGGCGTACGGTGGCCAGGCGTCCGTCGACGCGGCACGTCACTTCCGGGAACGCGGCACCGCCATGATGTTCCTCGCCGCGTGGGCCGATGAGGCCCGCCGGTTGTCGGACAGGTGATCTGATCCGAGCCCGATGGTGTGGAGCCTGGCCGAGAACTCGAATCCCGGCTTCGGGTGAAAGGGGATACGACACCGAGGAACGGAGCACAGGCTTGATCGCCGATGTGAGCCTGGAGGATGCGACGCTGATCCAGCGGTCCAGGCGTGACCCCGCCGTCTTCGCGGCGTTATTCGACCGGCACGCGGCCGCCCTGCACCGCTATGTGACGCGGCGGCTGGGCGACTCGCTGGCCGATGATGTCGTGGCGGAGACGTTCCTGGCCGCTTTCAAGCGCCGGGACCGCTACGACGTCAGCCATCCCGACGCCCGTCCTTGGCTGTACGGCATCGCGGCCAACGTGATCGGCAAGCACCGCCGTACGGAAACGCGCTTCTACCTCGCTTTGGCGAGGACCGGAGTCGACGAGGTGGCGGAGAGCTACGCCGACCGGGTCGAGGCCCGCGTTTCGGCGTCGGCGGCACAGCGCGATCTCGCGGGGGCGCTCGCGGTGTTGTCGCCGGAAGACCGCGAGGTCCTCTTGCTGATCGCCTGGGCGGATCTGAGCTACGAGGAAGTGGCGCTCGCCCTCGGCATACCCATCGGCACGGTCCGCTCGCGGCTGCATCGCGCCAGGAGGAAGACGCGCGCGGCGCTGGGTGGCGTCGATCCGTCCGCCGTTGTCACGGATGAGGAGGAGACAGAGCGTGGATGACCTGACGATCCTCGGTGAGATGCGTGCCGACGCGCCGGAGCCGGACGCCGTACGGCTGCGCAGGCTCCGCCGCCGGGTGATGCGACGCAGGCGAAGGTTCGTGATCATGCCGTCCGTGCTGGTCGCGGCCGTGGCGGTCGTGGTGGTCGCCGTCTCGATGGCTGAGAGGCCACCGGCGGTACGGACCCTTCCCGCCGTGGAGACGGTCCTGCTGAACTCGAAGACCGTACTGGAGAAGGCGGCGAAGACCGTCGAGAAGCGTGCCGACGCGCCGGAGCCCAGACCCGATCAGTGGCAGTACACCAAGATCCTCAACCTGCAGCCTGCCGACGGCCGGACCGCGACGTACGAGAGCTGGCTGCGCTACGACGGCAAGCAGACCGCCGGGCGGGATGCCGAGGGGAACTTCCGGGTGCAGGATGTTCCGCCCGATCCGGGGGATGACGATCTCTCACCTCAGCAATATCGGCAGAAGCTGCTCAAGCTCCCGACCGACCCGGACAAACTGCTCGCCCACGTCCAAGGTGATCGGCACTGGGTCGACTACCCCAAGGAGGAGGGAGTGCCCAAGTCTGTCGAGGATCCGGACACGCGGGCCTACCGCATCCTCTCGCTGTACCTGAAGCAGCAGGCCGTCATGCCGCCCGAACTCGAGGCGGCCATCTTCCGCGCGATGGCGAAGATCCCGGGGGTGGAGATCGAGCAGGGCGTCACGGACGCGACCGGACGTACTGGGCTCGGCCTGTTCCGTTCCACCATCGGCGAGGAGGTGCAACGCCGTTACCTCATTCTCGATCCTCGCACCTACCGGGTCATGGCGGACCAGTCGATCTGGCTGGGCGACGAGCTGTTCAAGGGGGAGGTGGTGTTCAGGAAGGGTGCCGTCTACGCCGATGTGTGGCTTGAGTCCGGCATCGTGGACAAACCCGGCGACGTCCGCTAGCGATCTTTGGTCGCGGGCCGGCCGCGGCTCCTGCCCAGCTCCACCATCCCAGGCCTCGCGGGCTACTGACCAATTGAACCAATTCGGTCAGTTCGTTGGATAGAGTGGTTGCGACACGACAGGGAGGGAGCCGTCATGAAGGACGCAGTCGGGCATGGCCGTGCGCTGGTGGTAGGGCTTGGGATCGCGGGCATCGCCACCGCGCTACGGCTACGGCAGGTCGGCTGGGAGCCGGTGCTGGTGGAGCGAGCAGCCGCACGCCGCTCAAGCGGCTACTTCATCATGCTGTTCGGCACCGGCATCGCCTCCGCGCGGCGGCTGGGCGTGCTGGAGGCGATCCCCGACCGCAGCAGCCCGCAGCTCGCCGCCTTCGAGGTGAACCGGGCCGGGCGCCGCAGTCCCGGCATGAGCCCGGCCAACCTTCCCGGCAAACCCCGGCTGGTGCTGCGCGGCGACATCGAGCAGGCACTGTTCTCCGCGCTCCCGGGCGATGTGGAGATCCGCTACTCCACCGTGCCCACCCACATCACCCAGGACGACTCCGCAGCCGAGGTCACCCTGCACGACACCGCCTCCGGCGCCACTGTCACCGAGCGCTTCGATCTGGTGGTGGGCGCCGACGGGATGCGCTCCACCGTACGCAGGCTGGCCTTCGGACCCGAGGATCATCTGCATCCGCTGAACTACATGATCGGCGCCACCGTCCTGGACAAGCCGATCGAGGGCTTCCGCCAGGATCAGGGCCTGGTCCTGGCCGAGTCGGGACGCTCGGCATGGATCTTTCCCTTCTCCGACCACACTCCGGGCCTGCTGTTCTCCTACCGCACCGACGACATCGACGCCGAGTTCACCCGCCCGCCGATCGAGTCCATCCGCGCCGCCTTCGGCCCGCAGCCCTCGGGAGTGCTGCTGGAGAACCTGTTCACGGCATTCGAGCAGGCGCCGGACCATCTGTTCGACTCCGTGCACCAGGTCAAGATGCCGCGCTGGCACCGCGGCCGGGTCGTCCTGGTCGGCGACGCCGCCTGGTGCGTCACCCTGTACGCGGGCATGGGCGCCTCCAGCGGCATGGCCGGCGGCGAGCTGCTGGGGACCATGCTGCAGCGCCACCCTGGCGACCTGCCCGGCGCGCTACGGTCCTGGGAGGCCCGGATGCGGCCGTTCATCCAGACCGAGCAGGACAGCGCGCTGATCATGCGTAGGCTCTTCACGCCCCACGATCGCAAGGAGCGGATCATGCGCAGCGCAATGCTCCGCCTCATGCACGCACCGGTCATCGGAAGGACCATGGGCAGGATGATGAACGGCGCGGACATGAAGAACAAAACCTTCGACGTCGCCGCCGTGTGACCGACCCCAGCACGAAAGAAGAGGACAGCCCAGGTGAGCCAGCTGATCGAGCGCCACTCGCGCAAAGCCGCCCGCATCCTGGACAGCGCACGCGAGCTGGTGCTGGACCACGGCGTGCGCAAGGTCACCGTCAGCGAGATCGCCCGCGCGGCGGGGGTCGGCAAGGGCACCGTCTACCTTTACTGGCCCGCCAAGGAGGACCTCATCCTCGGACTGTTCGCCCGCGAACTGCTCACCTTCATGGATGAGATCACCACCCGCATCACCGCCGACCCCGCCACCGTGCTGCCGCACCGCCTGGCCCCGCTGCTGATTCGCACCGGGCAGCGCCTCCCCCTGGCAGGCCGCGCGCAAAGCGGCGACACCGACCTGCTGCGGCTGCTCACCCAGCAGGTCGGCGACCGTGAGCTGTTCGCCCGCACCACACCCAGCGCCCTGTGCGAAACGGGCCTGCCGATCCTGCACCGCCACGGCCTGATCCGCCACGACCGTCCCCTGCCCGACCTGACCTACACCGTGCACGCCGTGCTCACCGGCTTCGGCGCCGCCCTGTCCGACCCGGCCACCGCGCCCCTCGGCGTCAACGACCCTGACCAGGTCCTCGCCGACACCGTGGCCCAGCTACTCGAACCCCCCGTCGCCCCCAGCGAGCCGGCGATCGCCGCAGCCGCCGAGGAGACCCTCGTCGCCCTGCGCGAGATCCAGGAGGCCATGCTGGACCTCATCAACCGCAGCCAAGTCGCCACACAATAAGCGATCACAGCATCCGGCCACGAGGTCTACTTGGCGATTGTGCTCGGCACGGGCCTTCTTGACAGGCCTCTCGTCACGCTGGTCCGTCGATCGGGTTGGTGCCGAATCGATCGGAGAGCGTGACGACTCGTTCGAGATGGGCGAAGGCCCCCTCCGGGTGCCGGCGGGCCTCCTCGAGGAAGCGGGTACGCATGCTCGAGACGAAGTCGAGACGCGGGTAGGCCTTCAAGATGCCGGCGAGATCGTCCGGCACGAGCTCTTCGTAGCCGAGTCCGGCGACGTCCACGGCGGCTCCCGCTTGGATCAGCCGGTACACGGGCACCTCCTCGGCGACGAGGTTGGTGTGCCGCAGGATCGCCTCTTCGACCAGGTGGATGCGGTCCAGATCCCATCCGCGCGAGTCAAGGAAGCGGCACGCGAGGTCGGCCCCGGAGCGCGCGAAATCGCTCTCGCCCTGGTAGGCGTCGGTGAGACCGAGATCGTGGATCATCGCCGCGACGAAGGCCACCTCCTCGTCGACCTCAGGCTCGGCGACGATGCACCGGCCGAAGAGGTACGTGCGGTAGCTGTGGTTGAGCAGGTAGGCGGGAGCGGCCTCGGCGGCGAGGTTCGCGGCCGCCTGGGCCGTGAGCGAAGAGGGAATCGAGGGGATCATCGGATGCTCCATGTGTCACAGGAAGCGGACGAACACCATCGTTGGCCCGGATGACGAATGTCTGCAAGGACCTAGATATGTCAGATCCGGCCATCGCCTCAGTGCCGGACAAGTCCGGATGTGACATGTGCGTGTCATTGCGGACACCCCGGTGATCCTGCAGAGTTGGCGGCATGACTGCTCACCTCGTCGTGATCGCCGCGTTCGACGGCGTCGAGCTGCTCGACGTCGCCGGACCGCTCGAGGTGTTCTCCACCGCCGACCGCCTCGTAAGCAAGGACATGCCTGGCTACGAGACCCTGGTCGCCGGTCCGGCGCCCGGCCTCATCCGCTGCGCCGGGGGCACTGCCATCGCCGCCGATGTCTCCTGGACAGAGCTGGGTCGCGAGATCGGGACACTGATCGTGCCCGGCGGTCTAGAGCTCAGTGCGACGGAAGCGAAGGCGCTACAGGCCCCGTCCCTGGTCGAGTGGCTCGCTACCCCTGCCGCTCGCGATACGCCCCGGATCGCGTCGGTCTGCGCCGGGGCTCACATGCTGGCCGCCGCGGGCTTGCTTGACGGGCGACGAGCGACGACCCACTGGGCGACGGCGCGACAGCTCGCCGCCGATCATCCCGAGGTGATCGTCGAGCCAGACGCCATCTTCGTACGTGACGAGCACATCTGGACGTCGGCGGGCGTGTCCACGGGCATAGATCTGGCCCTTGCCCTGGTCGCCGACGACCACAATGCCGAGCTGGCCCGCAGAGTCGCCCGGTGGCTCGTCATGTATATGCGACGGCCGGGTGGTCAGAGCCAGTTCAGCGAGCTCCTCGCACCCTCCACGGCCGCCGACGCCGGGATCGCGCGCCTGCAGGCGTGGATCCCGGACCACCTCACCGAGGATCTTTCCAACGAAGCGCTCGCGCGCCGCACCAGCCTCAGCGTTCGTCACTTCTCCCGACTCTTCCGCCAGCAGCTCGGAGTGACACCTGCGCAGTACGTCGAGTCGGTCCGTGTCAACGCGGCGGCCCGGCAACTCCTCCACACGGGCAACGGGCTCAAGACCATCGCGAACTCGGTCGGTCTCGGCTCGGTCGAGACGCTCCACCGGGTGTTCAGGCAACACTTCGGCGTCACTCCGGCGGCCTATCGGCAGCGTTTCACCACGCCCGCGGACATGACCGAACCGAACTCTTGATCGTTCGCGCTGTTGGATCGCTCAGGTGGCGCAGACGGCTGCCATGACGTGTGGCCAGGCGGCAGCGCCAAGCGCCGCACTCGCCTCCGGGGTCCCGCCGTGGTCGAACGTGGTGGATGGAGCCGGAGCCACCTCTCCTGGGAAGACGACCCGATGCCCCGCGTCGGCCTCGGTGATGAGCACTGCCTCCCTCCCGGCCGTTGAGCGCCGGGCCGCGAGTTCGTGGGCGAAGCGCAGGGACGGCCACATCCGGTCGGCGCCGCCCGCTATCAGGACCAGATCAGCGCTGGCCTTCTCCACCGGAATGGCAGCGGCGGGCAACCGGCCCGCATGTACCGCGAGGCTGCGCTCGTACCAACTGAGCACAGAGACCGGCGTGCCTTCCTGCTCCTTCGGCCTCCAGGACTCGTCATAGGGGACAAAGGGCAGCGGCCGCCCCTGCCAGGTCCAGCTGGAGCGGTATGGGTGGTGCCGGCCGTCACCACCTGGGCCAACATTGGCCCAGGTGACAGACGTCGGGGCAAGCGCGATCACGGCGTCGGCGCAGTTCGTGAGGGTGGACACGAGCAGGGCTGCCTCGGCGCTCTTGGAGTTACCGAGGATGCTGATGCGCCTGGCGTCACGCTCACGCAGCAGCCCAGTTGCAGCAACGAAGGTCTCCAGCGGGACCTCGCAGATACCAGGCACCTGCCCAGGTCCGCCGAACCACCGAACCGACACCGCGGTCACGCCGGCGCGAGCGAAGAGCCGACACCGATCGCGTTCGATCCGACCGCTCGATCCGGAAAGCACAAGGACACCCGCGCCGCTGCTGCCCGCAGCCGGTTCGGAGAGAAAGCCCTCCCAGGGCCCGGTCAGCTCATGCTCGACGATCACGGCGTCCATGCCGCCAACCTACTGCAGGCAAGTCTCCGCCTCCGGTACGGGACGGGCAGGCAGGTGGACTCGTCTTTGTCTCGCGCGTGGTGGCGTCCGTTTCCTTAGTCGGCCACCTGCGGGGAGCGCGAGAAGCCGTCTCCTGGGCCGAGCACGAGGGGAGGGCATAAGCCGCGCTCCTCCAACCAAGCGACGACGGAACGGACGAAACCGTCGACGTGCGACAAGGGTTTGCCGGCGAACACCGCGTGGAGGTGCCCGACCCCGACCGCGTCGTTCCAGGCCCAGGCGCGTCGGTAGGTCTCCTCGTCGGTGGCCGCGCGGAGGACGTCCCAGCCGTGCCAGGTCGCGACGAGTGCCGCGTCGATCGCCCGGTCGGACAGGATCGCCATGTCCCAGTCGAAGACGCCGGTCAGCTTGCCGTCCTCGCCGAAGTGGACGTTGCTGCCGCCGAGGTCGCCGTGGACGAGGCTGGCCGGGACCTCCTCGAGTGCCAGCAGCGTGTCCAGCCGCTGCCGGACTCCGTCACGCCACTTCGTCGGCAGGCGCGGAATGATCTCGTCGTTCAGGATGTCGGCCCATCCCAAGCCATCGGCATACCGGCGCGGCGTGTGGAGAACGGCCTCGAGCTCCGGCGAGATTTCAACCTCGCGCAGTGCCTCCAAGAGCAGGCCGAACGCCGCCGGGTCCCCGATGCCTTCCCGTACCCCCTCGCCGTCGATCCACGAAATCGCGACGGCCGCGCGTTCCCCGAACGTGGCCACCGCAGTCAGCGGCTCCGGTACGGCGAAAGGCAGGCCGGCCGCCGCAACGGCTCGAAGAATCTCGACCCGGCGCGGCAACTCGGCGGCGGCACTGGGGCGCTTGCTGATACGCACGGCGGCGACGCCGGGGAACAGCACGACGTGGTGCATATTCCCGTGCTCGGCAAGGCGTGCCGAGTCAAGAGGAGCGTCGGGGACAAGTGCTTCAGCGATTTCCAGGAGGTCGGCGGGGACTGGTTGGGGCATCTCGCCATTTTGGCGGACGATCGCACACGGTGAAGCCCTTCAGGCCAGGAGGCCCAGGGTTTCGGGCGCTTCCCAAGCCACCAGATGCCGCTCAGGGTCGGTTTCCTCCTGCGCACACTGGTTGATCAGCTCGGCGAGGGCTTGCCGGTCCTGCTCGGGGAGGTTGCGCAGGAGGCCGATCACCGGTTCGAGCACTTGCATCGTGGCCTCGGGCGCGATGGCGTCGTCGCAGAGATCAAGCCTGATGACGATCTCCGTGAAGGCTTTGGCAAGGTGCGGCGGGCGAATGCCCCCCGGGAACGGGAGCGGGGCCGGGCCGGCCGGTCAGGCGTTGAAGACGGCCTCGGAGCGGTCGCGGTTTTCGTGCAGGTCCCAGTACAGGGGCGCGATCTGCTCGGGCGTGGCCGTCGGGCTGCCGTCCGGACCGCCCCCGCCGATCCAGACGTTGATCACCACGTGCGCGGCGTGCACGCCGCTGCCGGCCAGTTCCTTGTTCAGGTTGATCACCCAGTTGCGCAGAGCTGCTTGGGCCGGGTTGACGTTGCCGAACATCGGCACCGGGTCCACAGAACCGCCGCCCGCGGTGAACAGCAGGGTCCCGGCGTCCGCCTCGCGCATCGCGGGCAGCACCGCCTGGGCTGCCGTGATGGCGCCGTAGAAGGCGTACTCGATCACCGGCTGCAGATTGTCCACCGTGACCTCCGAGGGAGCGGCCAGGGTGAGGCCGGGCACCGGGGAATGCGGGGCCGGCGAGTACTCCAGTACGTCGATGCCGCCGAAGCGGGCCTTGGCCGCGTCCAGGGCATCGGTCAGTGAGGCGCGGTCGAGGATGTCGGCGGGGAACGCGGCGGCCGTGATGCCTTCCTGGCCGAGCTGGGCGACCAGCGTTTCCAGCTTCTCCTTGGTACGGGCGATCAGAGCGACGTCGAAGCCGCGGCTGCCGAAGGTGCGGGCGATGGCCAGGCCCATGCCGGGGCCGGCGCCGACGATGGCGAGAGTGGGCACAGTGAGATCTCTTTCGTGTTGTGACCGCCGGGACATGCGGAGATCGGACGCCCGGCTGGCGTGTGGATCAGGTGTCTAAATCAGGCGTGGGCGACGTGGTCGGCGGGAACCGCGCAGCCGTCCGGGCCGCAGATGGCCGCGTCGTTGTCGGCGACGAGAACGGTCGGGTGGGTCGCCTCGATCTGGCGGGTCGACGCCTCCAGGCGGGCGCCGGCCAGGCCGTACCTTCGCAACAGGACCTCGCGGACGCTGATCGTGCTGCCGACGGTGAAACCGTCGCTCAGTGGGAACGAGCGGTGGATCACTTCCACCTCGGCGCCGTGCTCGAACCGCTCCACGGCGCGGTCCAGGCGGTGGCTGCCCAGGCCGCACCAGGGGCAGGCGATCTCGGACCATATCTCGACTCTCATGGCGCACCCCCAATTCCTACTTTTTGTGCGTAGCGCCATGATGGACCAGTATGGAAGGCCGTACAAAAGGCACATCGATGTGCGTGCCGGAAGGGAATGTGCGCCATGGACGTCGCAGCCCGGTCAGGTGCCGCAGCAGACCGAGGACCGTGCGCCGGCATCCCCGCTGAGCAGATGGACTTCATCCGCCAGGTACTGGACCGCGTCGGGGATAAGTGGAGCCTGCTGGTGATCGCCGCACTTGAGGCCGGCCCGCTGCGCTACACCGACCTGCAGCGCGACGTCCCCGGCATCTCACAGCGGATGCTCACCCTTACCGTGCGCCAGCTCCAGCAGGACGGCTTGGTGACCCGGACCGCCTACGCGGAGGTGCCGCCGCGTGTGGAGTACGCCCTCACCCCCTTGGGCCGCAGCCTCCACCACATCGTCACGTCCCTGATCACCTGGGTCGCCGACCACCACGGCCAGATCCGCGAACACCGGGACCACACCGCCACCAGGCCCTGATGCCCGACCCGTTTCCGGGACGCGACGCAGGAAGTCCGGGAAGGCGTCAGGAAGACGGGGTCGCCTTCCCGCACCCGCCGACTCGTCACTCTGCGATCCCTCTCGACGTGCATCAACACGCACATTCAATAAGGAAGTGATCTAGCCGCCGTAGGCCGGGCGGTCAACGATGGCCGCGCAGAGCCGAGGCTCGGTGAATGTCTTAGTCCATCCCGAAAACGCCTCGTTTGAGGCGGCGGTCATCGGCGCAAGGAGCCTCCGACATCGGCGCCTCGGGGGCTGAAGACGGCTCGTACGGCAGCTTCATCGCCTTCGATGTCGACGAGCCCAAGGGTGTCGTCGAGGGTGAGCACACCCGCTGCCAGCCCGAGCACGATCGAGGCGTCGGTGCGCACGACGGCATCGAGATCGCGACCATCGTGCAGGCTGACCTCCATGCCCGAGGGCGTCGCCTGCACCTGGAGCAGTTGACCGTCGACCGCGATCCCCACCGTCGATGACCGGTGTGCAGCCGGCTTGTCACGGAGCAGAGCGGGGAGGGCGACGACGAGCCATTCGGCGCGGAAGTGGTCGCCGCCTGGTCCGCGTGCCATGAGCGGCGTGGACCAGCGGATGAGGCTCTCGATCGGCTCCCGCAGCTCGGCCCCCCACGGGGTGAGGGCGTACACGATGACGTTGCCCTCCTCGGCCAGGCGCCGCTCGACCACTCCGGCGGTCTCGAGGTCGCGGAGGCGGTCGGCGAGCAGGTTGGTGGCCACCCCAGGGAGCCCATCGAGCAGCTCGCGGTAGCGGGCGGGAGCCACGAGGAGTTGGCGGACGATGAGCAGATTCCACCGATCGCCCACGACATCGAGTGCCCGGGCGAGACCGCAATGCTGGCCGTAGCTTCGACTCATTTCCACCCACTTGACAAACTCAAGCTGACTTGACTATCTATACCACAGTCGCCGAAACGAGGGTGGTGCTGACATGGTCCCGGCTGCGACGCACAGTGGTGCGTCCGACACCATGGCCCAGGCTCGTGCGGCATTGCGGGACGTTGTCCCACGCCTCGTCACCCTTGTGCGGAGCGTCCCTGACGCCAACTCCGCTTCGGTCGGTATGTGGACGGTGGGCGAGGTCGCGGCTCACCTTGCTCATGTCTTTCGCTTCGACACCGACGCCGTCGCCGGAAGACCGCTCCCGGAAGCCATCGTGACAACGGCGGGAATGGCCGAGGTCAACGCGAAGATGCTGGCCGAGGACGGCGAACGGGACCCAGCCGTACTCGCCGATCGCATCGGCACGCTGGCAAACGAGTTCGACGACGTCGCGTCGCGTTCACGAGCCGCCGCCGTCGATTGGCTGCAGGGTGTCCGCCTGCCGCCTTCCGCGGTGGCCTGTCACCTGCTCGAGGAATGCCTGGTGCACGGCCATGACATCGCCAGAGCCGCTGGGCGCCCGTGGCCGATCCAGCGTCACCACGCTCTGCTCGCGATCGAGGGCGGCGCGCTTCCGCTTATCGCGGCTCTGTCGCCCACTGCTTTCGTGAACCAGGAGGCGGCCGGATCCTTCCGAGCTCGCTTCGATGTGCGCCTACGTGGAGGTGGACGCACGTCGCTTGTCTTCGACGGCGGTTCGTTGACGCTCGACGCGGCGGGCGCATGTGACGTTGACGCCCACGTATCTGCCGACCCCGCGGCTCTCATGCTGATGTTCATCGGCCGACAAGGAATGTGGAAACCGCTTTTGGGAGGAAAACTCGCCGCTTGGGGTCGTCGGCCATGGAAGCTCGCCCGCATGCTCACCGTCATAAGCCCCCCGTAGCCAGTTCGCCGGACGATCGGCCGGCATTGTGCGGCCCCGACCGGCACCTTGATCCCGACCTGCGTTGACCACGGCCGGTCCGCCCGCACGATGATGTGAGCGCCCCGTGAACCTGAACGGTCTCTCGCCCGACTGTGCAAGGTGACGGAAGGGATGAGATGACCGATGAGCTGCTGGTGGTCCGCGCCCAGTTGGGCGATCGGTCTGCCTGGGCCGAACTGGTGACCCGATGGCGGGTGCCGGTGTGGACCTATGTGCGGCGGATGCTGGATGCCGAGCGGGCCGACGAGGTGACCCAGGAGATCTGGCTGGCCGTGGTCCGTGGCCTGCCCCGGCTGCGGGAACCCGGCCGGTTCGCACCCTGGCTGTTCACGATCGCCCGCCGCTCGGTGACCGACCGCCTGCGCAGTGAGTACGCCAGGGAGAAGGAGAGCTTCACCGCCAACGAGGCGATGGTTGAGGATCCCGTCGAGGCCATGGCGGATCGTGCCGAGCTCGTCGCCGCGTTGGCAGGGCTGCCGGTCGTGGAGCGGGAGATTCTCGTCCTGTTTTACCTGGAGGATCTGTCGGTCGAGGAGTGCGCGCAGGTCTGCGCAGTCCCTACCGGCACGGTCAAGTCCAGGCTCAATCGGGCTCGCCGGCTGCTGCGGGAGCGTCTGGAGGAAAGGGGATACCGGCCGTGATCGAGGAGGAGCCGCGTCTGTCGGCGCAGGAGATGATCGAGCGGCTTGAGCCGTCGCTTTCACCGTGGCGACGGGTTCGCGCCGTGGTGGCGCTGCTGGCCGGGCTGGGCGGCACGGTGTTCGTGGCCGCGCTGTGGTGGAGCGAGCCGGGTCCGCTGCCCGGCCGCACTCACGGGGCGTTTGCGCTGTTCACCGTGTTCTGCTTGGCCTGGGCGGGCTACGGCTGCTGGCTGCTGACGCGCAGGGTGCCGTTGTTCGCCACCGACCGGGTGATCGCTGCCTGGATCGCCCTGGTCGCCTCGCTGGTCACGACCGTGGGTGTGGTGGGCATCACCGTGCAGCGCGGTTTCGGCCTGGGCGCCGGGCTGGCGGTGGGGGGCGTGTTCGTCGCGGCGGCATTGGTGCTGCTGGTGCGGGCGCACGCTCGCCGGGCCGAGCTGCTGCGCCGCAAGCGCGAGCTGACCGGCGGGGAGCAGGCGTGAACGCGCTGGAGGCCAGCATGCTGGGCAAGCGCTACCGCAACCGCTGGGCGCTCCGGGAGGCCACCTTCGAGCTGCCCGCCGGGGCTCGGTGCGCGCTGGTCGGGCCGAACCGGGCGGGCAAGACCACGCTGCTCAACCTGGTGACCGGGCTGCTGGTACCCACTATCGGCCGGGTGCGCGTCTTCGGCAGGCCGCTGGAGGTGTCCAGGGTGGCGTTCATGGCGCAGGACAAGCCGCTGTATCGGCGCTGGAGCGTGGCCGACCTCCTGCGCTTCGGCGCCGCCACCAACCCCCGCTGGGACCAGCACACCGCCACCTCGTTCCTGCTCGCGCACGACATCCCCATCCAGCAGCGGGCAGATCGCCTGTCCGGCGGGCAACGCACCCTGGTCGCACTCGCCCTGGCCGTCGGCAAGCGGGCCGACCTGCTGGTGCTGGACGAGCCGTTGGCCGAGCTGGATCCGTGGCCCGCATTCGGCGTGGTCATGCTGTCGTAGTCAGCATGCGGCGGTGAGCTCGGCCTCAGGCGTTCGGCCCTTGCTGCCGTGAGTGAGGCTCTTGACCCTCACGTGGCGTCAGGCGGCATAGTCGGTGCCGTGGAGGATCACTGGACCGTGGGACGCGTGGCCGAGCTGGCCGGCGTGAGTGTCCGCACGCTGCATCACTATGACGAGATCAGGCTCGTTCGGCCGTCGGCGCGGACCGCGGCCGGGTACCGGGCCTATTCGGCGGGCGACGTGGAGCGGCTGCGGGAGGTGCTGGCCTATCGGCGGTTGGGCTTCGGGCTGCGGGAGGTTGCGGAACTGGTCGGCGACCCGTCCACCGACGCGGTTGCGCACCTGCGCCGACTGCGCGGCCTGCTGCTGGAGCGGCGTGATCGCGCTGACGCAATGGTGGCGGCTATAGACAGGGAACTTGAGGCACGGGGGAAGGGACTGAAGGTGACACCGGAGGAGCAACTGGAGATGCTCGGTGCACGGCTGTACGACGCGATCGGCAGCGCTTACACCGCGACACGACGTACCGAGCCGCGGATCGCCGCGCAGATCTGGGACGCGCTCGGGGACGCGCAGACGGTGCTGAACGTCGGGGCCGGCACGGGCTCCTACGAGCCTGTTGATCGCGACGTGACCGCGGTAGAGCCATCGGCGGTCATGCGGGGGCAGCGGCCTGTCGGCTCGGCGCCGTGCGTGGCCGCCGCCGCGGAGAGCCTGCCGTTTGAGGACCAGTCCTTTGACGTCGCGATGGCCGTCTCCACCGTTCATCACTGGGGGGACCCGATAGCGGGGCTGCGCGAGATGCGGCGGGTGGCCCGCCGCGTGGTGGTGCTCACGTTCGACACCGACGAGCCCGGATGGCAGGACCGGTTCTGGCTTACCCGCGACTATCTGCCCGAGTTCCCCGCCGTTCTCGCAGAATTTCCCTCGCTTGCTGGGATGGTCGACGCGATCGGCGCCCGCGCTGAGCCGGTGCCCATTCCGTGGGACTGCGCTGATGGCCTGTTCGAGGCGTACTGGCGCCGACCGGCGGCGTATCTGGAGGATCACGTGCGCCGTGCGATGTCGGTGTGGACGAGGGTCGGGCCGGAGGCCGAGCAGCGGGCCGTGCGAAGCCTCAGCGACGACCTCGACTCCGGCCGGTGGGCCGAGCGCAACAGCGACCTTGCCGACCTCAACGCGGCAGACCTCGGCCTCCGCCTACTCATTGCTTGAACCGCGCAAGCTTGTCATCCGCTCCGGCGAGGCTGATTCGCAGACCTTCGATCTCGCCGAGCCATCCTTGGTGTTCAGCTTCGGCGATACGGGCAATGAGGTGTCGCGGATCTCGACGATGCGGGGGCGTTGAGCTGGGTCGGGCCAGTGCATGCTGCACCGCAGACAAGCTTCTCTGAACTAAGAAACTGGACGCTCAGCGGTAGCACCTCACCTCGTTAGCCGTCGAAGCGGCCAGGTAGAGGTCAGCCGGCTTCGGCGGAGTCGAGATGGCGGGTGTCACCGAGGTTGACGACCGTGCGGTTGTGGTAGAAGTCGTCTTCGCGCAGCGTGGTGATGCTGCCGGATGGCACCCGGAAACTGGCATACCCGACCGCCTGGATCGGCATCTTGATCCAGGACGCCACGACGAAGGTCAGGGAGCCACCATGCGTCACGATGATCTGGTGTTCGCAGGGGCGCTGCAAGATGTCGTCCATGGCCGCGTAGATGCGCTGCGCCAACACTGCCCTGGTCTCGGCACCCTCCACGCCCTCGTCGTGGTCCAACCGCTCCCCGACAGCCGGCGGCGGCACGAATCGTTGGTCCAGCCATTCCTGTGGCCTTCCCCCAGCCTCTCCGTAGGATTTCTCCCGCAGTCTTCGGTCCAGGATTGGTTTCACGCCGAACAGCTCGGCAACCTTTTCGGCCGTTTGCCGGGTGCGCTGCAGATCCGAGGAGAACAGCTCCGCACCGGCGCCGTCCGGGATCTGGGCCCGCAGCGTCTGGGCGATGGAGGCCGCCGCGCTGAGGCCGTTTGACGTCAGCTGCGAATCATGCCAGCCGCCGACGACCCCCTCGACGTGGTGCGTCGCCTCCGGATGGGTGACGGCGTAGATGGTGCGCATGAGTGAGCTCTTCCTGCAGGGAGCTGTTCTTGAGTGATCTTAAGAGTGGTTCACGAGTTCTCTGAATTTCGATGATCACGGCTCTGTCGCCGACCGTGGTCACGGACTGTCCGCGGCGATGGTGCAACCGACGACGGGGGAGAAGCGCGGCATTCCCAGGTGGATGGTGGTGCCGCGGGCCGCGAGGTCGTCGAGCTGGGCGAGTTTCTGTCGTGCGCCGGCAAGGCAGATTTGCAGCCCCTCGACCTCGCCGAGCCAGCCTTCTCGCTCGGCCTCGGCGATGTGGGCGATCAGGTTGTCGCGGATCTCGGCCAGCCGTGCCCGTTGGGCCGGATCCGGTCGTAGGAGTGAGCATCTGGCACAAGCTTCTCAACTATGGGGCCGGTCCGTCCCCAAAGCCTCTGATCGGCAGCTCTCTGAAACCGAATCGGTGATGCCAGAGGAATCACAGCGAGATGTTCCGGAGAGCGAGAGCCGCTCCGCCTGCCGCCTCAGTACTGTGACGTCGCATGACCGACACCGAGATCGAGATCACCGCAGACCTGGTCCGCGACCTGCTGCAGGAGCAACATCCAGACCTTGCAGGGCTGGCCATCCGCGAGGTGGCGGGCGGCTGGGGCAACCAAATGTGGCGCCTCGGGGACGAGTTGGCCGTGCGCATGCAGCGTATGGACCCCACCCCGGAGCTCCAGCTCAAGGAGCGGCGGTGGCTGCCTGTGCTGGCCCCGCGCCTGCCGCTCCCGGTGCCGACCCCGGTGCGGTTCGGCGAACCGTCCGAGCGCTTCCCCAAGCACTGGACCGTGATGACGTGGGTTCCCGGCGAGCCGCTGGACCACGGCTCGATCAGCCGCGGCGCCCACGCGGCCGACACGCTGGCGAGCTTCCTCAGGGCGCTCCATGTGGAGGCGCCTGCCGAGGCCCCGGCCAGTTCGGACTTCGGCGCTCACCCCAAGAGGTGCACGGGCGGTTTCGAGCAGTTCTTGCAGGCCATTGACCCCGACGCCGTCGGCGATGTCCGCGCCGTCCGGGCCGTCTGGGCCGATGCCGTCGCGGCCCCCGAGTGGGAGGGCCCGTCGGTGTGGGTGCACGGTGACCTCCATCCCGCGAATGTCGTCGTCTCGGGCGGGACGCTCTCGGGCGTGATCGATTTCGGTGCCTTGTTCGCCGGTGATCCCGCGTGGGACCTCGGCGCCGCGTGGGTGCTGCTCCCCGCGGGCGCGGCCGCACGGTTTTTCGACGCGTACGGGCACGCGGACGAGGCGGCGATCCGGCGCGCCCGCGGGTTGGCCGCTATGAAGAGCCTCTTCCTGATGCTCATGGGGCAGAGCGGAGATCGGGGCCTTCCCGGCGGGAAGCCGAACTGGGGACCTGCAGGCCGGGCGGCACTTGATCGTGTTCTGAAGGGTGTTTGATGCACACTTCTTGAACTTGTGCTCGATCTTGGTTGAGGGCCATGCGGCAGCCCACCTTCGTAGGTTCATCGATCACCGCGCGTGGTGGGGATGCCAAGGTCCACGGCCGTATGCTGCCCGTGGCCCCGATCGAGGTGGCGGAGCTTCTCCTCAGCGCCAGCTAGGCTGACCTGGAGACCTTCGACCTCGCCGAGCCAGCCTTCCGTCTCGGCTTCGGCGATTCGGGCGATCAAGTTGAGGAACGAATTCTGGCTCCACCTGACGAAGTCCGCTGGACCCACCGGGGTGAGGCGGATTCATGTCCGGTGAGAACTGGCCCCACCCCGGGTACCTGGTTTGGAGCATGAGTATTGGTACCAGCCTCAGCGAGGTCTGGTACGAGGCCCAGAGCTCCAGTCGCCTTGATCACGAACGACGTTTGGATACCACACTGTCGATGAGCTGGCCTGCGTCAGCCTGCCAGTCGGGCGAGGGCCAGTTTGTGTGCCTGGTCGAGGGACTCAGCAGCAGCGCAAGGGACGTCGGGCTGGACACCGGTGCCCTCCCAGTTCGCGCCGGAGACGGGGTTGATGGCGCGGCCGGTGGGGACGGTGGCTTCCAAGTGGGGGTGCAAAGTCCAGCCCTTGCACGGATGTGCGCCGCCGCGGGTGGGCTCGCCGACGACAACGGCGCGGCCGAGCTGTTGCAGGTCGTACGCCAGTTCCTCAGCGGCGGAGAAGGTGCTGTCACTGGACAACACGTACAACGGTTTGCTGCCACCGAAACGCGCGCCGGGAACGTGCGGCAGGCTCCAGGACTGCTCGCTGCGCTCGCCGCGGCGCCAGTACATGGTGTTGAGGTGAGTGCGCTCGTCCAGGAGGTAACTGCAGACGAAGGCGACGGTGTCTGGGTCGCCACCCCGGTTGTTGCGAAGGTCCACGATCAGCGCCTGGGCGCGGGAGGCCAGGGTGAGCGCGGCGCTCAGCGGTTCGGCGGCCCACTCCAGCGGGAACAGCATCGGCGCCAGTTCCACCACGGCGACCCCTCCGTCGAGTAACTCCACCCGGGGCGCACCGCCCAGCGAGGTGTCGAAGTCCCGGCGGATGGAGTCTAGAGTGGCCGCGCCTTGCTCGGGGGACACCGGGTCGGCGTGGTGTTTCAGTCTCAGGTGTTTGTCGTTGTTGACGGACTGCAGGTCCGCGGTGACCAGACGGGCGAGCTCTTCGGTACCGTCGACGTCATAGGCGCCCTCGGCGAGGCGTCGTTGGAGCAGGCCGGCGAGTTGCTCGGCTATCTCAGGGAAAACGTAGTGCTCGGTCAGTAGTCGGGCTGTCTCGTCGATGACAGGGGCAGGCTGAAGCGTCGTCACAGGAGTCATGGCAGGGAGTAGAGCACTGCCCTTACGAAAACGTCAAAGACGCCGCATCAGGCTGTCGAGGCTCACCAGCTCAGATCGCCAAGGAAACTGCTGAGCGCCGCGTTGACCTCCGCGGGCCGCTCCAGCGGCGGCAGGTGTCCCGTTGCAGGCAGATCGAGCCGCCGGGCGCCTTTGATCTCATCGGTCAGCAGATCCGACACCGCCTGGATGCCCGGCACATCCGCCAGTCCGTTGATCACCAGAGTGGGTGCGGTGATCTCGTGGAGTCGCTCCTTCGCCGACAGGTGCCGCTCGGTCACCGGCCGACGGCTCCAAGAGCGCTCGAACACCCGGCGCATCATCGCGAACGCCAGCTCCCACACCTCCGGATCGAGATCGTCCAGTCCCCGGTCCGGCCCGGCCACCTGCCATAGCACATGTGCCCGGGCGAAGGCGTCGAGATCTCCGGGAAGCACCCTGCCCGCCGTCCCGCTCCGATAGCGGGCCAGCCTATCGGCGGGAACGGTGCTGTGCACCCACTCCCGCGCCTGCGCGATCATGTCCTCGGGCCATGTGTGGCCCGACAGTCCAGAGGAGATCAGCACGAGCCCCGCCACTCGGTCCGGAGCCACCAACGCCGCCTCCACCGAGTAGGAGCCCCCCATCGAATCGCCCACCAGCGCGGCCCGTTCCACGCCGAGTCCGTCCATCACGCGCAGCAGGTC
This sequence comes from Nonomuraea turcica, assembly GCF_030718205.1. Classification (GTDB taxonomy): domain Bacteria; phylum Actinomycetota; class Actinomycetes; order Streptosporangiales; family Streptosporangiaceae; genus Nonomuraea. Next base: position 17,157 of record NZ_JAUZQF010000038.1, on the reverse strand, counting down.
TTCGCGGTGAACGAGATCACCGGCCGGATCGGCCGACTCGCCGTATCCGCGCCAGTCGTAACTGATCACCCGGTAACGATCGGACAGGGAGTCGCACTGGTGTCGCCACATGCGCCGATCGGCAATCCCCGCGTGGATGAGCACCACCGCAGGACCCTCACCCACCTCGTCATAGGCCAGACCATCGATCCTCGTCACGCCCCAGATCGTATGAGTCGAATCGCAGCTTCTCGGCTGGGTTCGCAGTCGGCGTATCCCGCGCCCATGTCCACCACCCTCGATTCCTGAGTCCCGCTCAAATCTCGATGACCCAAGCCTCGCGGTTCGATGTCATAGGACAAACGGATTGATCAAGCAGCGAACGCGTATCCGTCCGGGTGTCGGGCTTGATGAAGGCGGTACTGTTCACGATCGAGGTGTCTGCGGAAGCGCGGGTCGCCGAGCCTGGGGGCGCGCAACGAGGGCTGCATCGCCTCGTGAAAGGGCGGGTAGTCCTCGGCGTGGACCGCGTGCAGCGTGATCCGCAGGAGCGTCGCCTTGACGACCTTGCCCTCAGCGAACGCCGCGTCCAGGTCCGCCGGGTCGAACCCGGCGAGCCGGTTCCACAGGGCCAGGTACGGCGAGGCGGCGTGTTGCGCCTGTAGGGCGACCAGGCGGCGCACAGCCTCGACGACATCCAGGGCCTGCCGTCCCAGGAGCAGTTGGCGGGTGAGCGTGGCCCGGTTGAGCTCCCGCACGGTAAGCCGCATGCGTCAGTCCTTGTCGGCCGGCAGGGTCGGGTAGTCGGTCATGGGATAGAGGCCGACGGCGAATCCGTAGGTCGTCTCACCGGAACGGGGAACCTGATCGAACTCCTGCACCAGGTCCTTGATCCGGTGCCAGAACTCCGTGGCCCGCTCCGGCGAGATCCGAGCGTGCCGGATGAACGCCCACAATTGGTGAGCCTGATAGGCCGCGGCGGACTCCTTGGCCGCGACCTCGAAGTCGTTGAAGTCCAGCGGGAGCGGGCCGCCGCCGGGCGCTTGGCCGACGCCGACGTAGAACATGCGGGCCGTGCGGCCGTAGTAGCGCTCATCGATCGCCCGCACCCGCCGGGTCCGCACCACGCGCAGCAGCCCGGCCTCGGCCAGGACGTTGACGTGGTGCGCGACCGTGCCTTTGGGGCGCTTGACCGCATCGGCCAGCTCCGTCACGGTCGCGGCCCGCTCGTGCAAGAGGCCGAGGATCGTGGTCCGCAGCGGATCGCCGATGGCCCGTACCTGCTCGGGGGTGCTGAGCTCGATCACCTCGGCGAGGTCGTAGTCCGGAACCGAAGGATTGGTCGACATGATTCGATTAGTCTAACATCATCAATCATTCGAGATTTCTCGTTCGTTCAGCAGCACGCGCACGAAAGGGGCCGCCGCATGACCGAGGTCTTGTTGTTCCACCACGTCCAGGGGCAGACAGCCGGATTCCTCGGCTTCGCCGAGACGCTACGCCAGGCCGGGCACACCGTACACACACCGGACCTCTTCGACGGGCACACGTTCGCCAGCCTGAACGACGGCCAGACCTATGCGGGCAAAGCAGGTTTCGACAACCTCCTGGAGCGTGGTGTGCGCGCCGCCGACACGCTGCCCAGCGAGCTGGTGTACGCCGGCTTCTCACTCGGCGTCCTGCCGGCCCAGAAGCTGGCGCAGACCCGGCCAGGCGCGCGTGGCGCGCTGCTCTTCGAATCCTGCCTGCCTGTTTCGGAGTTCGGAACCTCATGGCCGGAGAACCTGCCAGTCCAGGTCCACGGCATGGACGCCGACCCGGTCTTCGCCGGCGAAGGAGACCTCGACGCCGCTCGCGCCCTCCTCGCCTCGGCCGAACACGGCGAGCTGTTCCTCTATCCCGGCAACCGGCACCTCTTCGCCGACAGCAGCCTGCCGTCGTATGACGCCGACGCCGCCGCGCTGCTCACCCGCCGCACCCTCGACTTCCTCGCTACCATCGGCTAATGAGCGAAAGAAGCATTGGCTTCCCAAGCTCGGTCACGTTGCCCGCTGTTCGCCCCGGTTCGGGTACGGTACGCCGCACGACCACGCAGCAGCATGCAGTCAACCGCGGCGATACCCCGCCAGCGTGCAGCACCGACTTACGTGGTGCACTCACGCAGACCCGCCGCCCCAAAGGCGCGCTCCAGGACGACCACGGGGATCTGCCTGCGACTCCTGGCCTCGTAGGTCCGGTAGACCGGCGCGAGCTCGGTCATCATGCGCCAGAGCCGCTCTCGCTCCGGCCCTTCGGTGGTACGCGCGCGGGCGGTGAACCGCTCGCCGAGGATCTGCACGCCGACCTCCGGGTTGGCCACCACGTTGAGGTACCACGCGGGGTGCGTATGGGTGATGGCCGAGCCGGACGCCACCAGCACGTAGCGGCCGTCGTCCTCGCCGAAGAACAGTCCTGTGCGCAGCCACCGGCCCGACTTCCTGCCCTTGACGGTGAGGACGAGGTTGGTCACCCCTCCTTCCAGGTAGCCGTCGCGGCCGTCCGTGGCGAGGTAGCGGCGGACGTGCTCGGCGACCGAAGGGTCGGGGCTGTCGCCGGCGTCGTCCCACATCAGTGGTCTCCCGCGGAGATGCCTTGGGCGGACCTGGCATTGACTGCGAGCTCACGCTTGGCCATGCCGCCGACATATCTGCCACCCAGGACGACCACGCCAGCCGTGCCCTGGGCGGCGGCCTGGGCTATACGACCTGTGAGCGCGCCGACGCCTGCTGCGCTGTCAGGTGATGCAGCTGTACCTGATGCCTTGAGTTCGAAGCGCGAGGCCGCGTGCCACTGAGCGGTGGAGGGTCGAGAAGTCATGTGAGTGCCTTTCCGTTGCACAGCTTGAAATCTTCACTGATGACAAGCTCCGGCCACCGCCCCGCACCTGGGCCGGGCGGCGGCTGGAAGCGGGGCGTGCCTCAGTGCGCGCTGCTGAGGCCCTGGGCGAACCCGCCGTCGACGGGGAATTCGACGTTGGTGGTGAAGGTCGCTTCGGCGGCCAGGAAGAGCGCGGCTGCGGCGACCTCCTCGACGGTGCCGTTGCGCTTGAGCGGAGTGGTCTCGCTGCCCTGCCGCTCGAACTCGCGGCGTTCTTCCTCGGTCAGCCCGGCGACGCCCATGGTCGGAGTCTTGATGTAACCGGGGGCGACGGAGTTGACGCGGATCTTGCGAGGCAGGAGCTCGGCTGCGAGGACGTGGGAGATCGCACGCACCGCTTCCTTGGAGCCGGAGTAGGCGCTTAGACCGGGGAAGATCAGGTCGTTGGCGACGGTGGTGAAGACGATCGCCCCGCCGTCGTTGATCAGCGGTGACAGGCTCTGCACGGTGAAGAAGGCGCCCTTGGCGTTGACGGCGAAGTGCCGGTCCCAGGAGTCCTCGGTGACCTCCTCCAGCGTCTGCACCTCGGCGATGCCGTGGTTGACGAAGAGGTAGTCGATGCGGCCGAGCTTGTCCCGCACGGTGGCGGCGAGGGCACGGATGTCGGCCATGCTCGCCGCGTCGGAGCGTACGACGTGCGCCGAGTCCGGCTTCAGCTCGGTGCGCGCCTGCTCGATCGTCGTCTCGTTGCGGCCCGTGAGGACGACCTCGGCCCCACCGTCCAGGAGCGCCTTGACCATGGCCAGGCCCATTCCGTGGGTACCCCCTGTGACGACGGCCTTCTTGCCTGCGAACTTGCTCATCATTGACTCCTTGCTCGGACAGCATGCGAGGTACGTGTGGTGCGCCGGTTCCGACCGGCACACAGAGAGTGCGGGCCAGGACTCGCGGTCTTCTGTCGGTCCGCTTGCGGCGCGCTGACACGCCAGGCAATGACCACGTGGCCGTACGGTGATTCCATGCGGTTCGGGGTGTTGGGTCCGCTTGCGGTCTGGTCGGCGGACGGTGAGCTCGTGGTGGTGCCGGAGTCGAAGGTGCGCTCACTACTCGCGGCCTTGCTGACGGCTCCGGGGCAGGTGGTCTCCGCCGACCGGCTCGTGGACGAAGTGTGGGGCGACGCGCCGCCGGCGAACCCCACGGGCGCCCTGCAGACCCTGGTGTCGCGGCTGCGGCGGGTGCTCGCCCGGGCCGGGGGACAGGGCCTGGTGGCGCACCGGGCCCTCGGCTACGTCCTGGACGTGGCGGACGAGGCCGTGGACGCAGGCCGGTTCACCGCGCTCACCACGCGAGCCCGTACCGCCGCCGACCCGCGCGAGCGTGCCGACCTGCTCACTGAGGCGCTGGCGTTGTGGCGCGGCCCGGCCTTCGCCGACTTCATCGACGAGGACTTCGCGCGTGCGGCCATCACGCGCTTGGAGGAGCAGCGCATGCTGGCCCTCGAGGAGCAGGCCGAGGCCCGCCTCGAGTTGGGCGGGCACCGCCTTCTCGCCGCGGAGCTCGGCGACCTCACGGACCGCCACCCGCTCCGGGAGCGGCTGCGCGCGGCCCATATGCGGGCCCTGTACGGCGCGGGCCGGGCGAGCGAGGCCCTGGACAGCTACCAGGATCTACGCCGCCGCCTGGACCAGGAGCTTGGCCTGGAGCCGGGTCCCGAACTGGCCGCCCTGCAACAGGAGATCCTGCGGCAGGACCCGGCCCTGCGGGCCGTCCCGGCACCCGCGTCCGCCCCACGCCACCACACCAACCTGCCCACCCCGGCCACCGCCCTGATCGGGCGGTCGGACGCGTTGGAGGAGGTCCGCGCCCTGATCGCGGCGGGCCGCCTGGTGACGTTGACAGGGCCCGGCGGGGTCGGCAAGACACGCCTGGCAGTGGAGGTGGCGTCCGGCCTGACCGGTTCCTACGCGGACGGCGTCTGGCTGGTGGAGCTGGCCGCCCAGGCCTTCTCCACCGAGTCCGGCGCCGCCACCACAGGCGACGAACTGGCCGAGGTGGTGGCGGCGACGCTGGGCATCCGGGACGACGCCAATCCTGGCCCGCTGCCAGGCAGGCGGCCGCACACACTGCTCGACCGCCTGTCCGACGCGCTCCGTACCCAGCGCCTGCTGCTGGTCCTGGACAACTGCGAGCACGTCATCGAGGCCGCCGCGAGCCTGGCCCAGGCGCTGCTGCGGTACGCCCCTGGCGTACGGATCCTCGCCACCAGCCAGGAACCGCTGAGCATCCCGGGCGAGCAGGTACGGCCGGTGCCCCCGCTCGATCTGCCTGGGGACTCGGCCGACCAGGCGGTGCTGCGCACGTCGAGCGCAGTGCAGCTGTTCCTCGAACGGGCTGCGGCAGCCTCGCCCGGCTTCGCCCTCTCCGACGACAACGCCCGCGCGGTCGCCTCCATCTGCCGCCGGCTCGACGGCATCCCGCTGGCCCTGGAGCTGGCCTCGACCCGGGTACGAGTGCTTGGCGTGCGTGAGCTGGCCAGCCGTCTGGACGACCGGTTCCGGCTGCTCACCGGCGGCCACCGGGGTGCCCCGGCGCGGCAGCAGACCCTGCGCGCGATGATCGACTGGAGCTGGGAACTGCTCACCGCAGCCGAACAGGCGGTGCTGCGCCGCCTCGCCGTCCACTCCGACGGCTGCACCTTGGAGGCCGCCGAGGACGTCTGCGCCGGTGCCGGCGTGAAGCCCGCCGAGGTCCTGGACCTGCTGACCCGGCTGGTCGACCGTTCCCTCGTGCTGGTCGCCCACGAGGCCGACGGCACCCGGTACCGGCTGCTCGAGTCGGTCTCGGCGTACCTCCTGGAGCGGCTGAGGGAAACCGAGTACGAGCGAGTACGGCGCGCCCATGCGCACTACTACGCGGCGTACGCCGAGCGGGCCGACCCCCTTCTTCGCGGCGCCGATCAGCAGCACTGGCTGCGACGCCTGGACGCTGAGACCGCCAACATCCGCAGCGCCCTCGACAGCGCCGCCGCCGACGGCGACGCTCGCCTGATGCGCCGGCTTGTCCACGCGATGGCCTGGTACTGGTTCCTGCGCGGCCGCCTCACCGAGGCCAACCGCTACCTCACCCTGGCCCTAGCCCAGCCGCAGGATCCTCCCGGACGCGGTGAGGGCGCGGCGGACTCGGCGGCGGGTTCCACGGCCGGTCGGGTGCCGGACCGGTCGGGGACCGTGGTCTGGCAGACCGGGATGAGCCTGCTGTCCGGCGCCCCGGACGGACCGGCGCGCCACAGCCGCGCCGTCCTCGAGGTGTACGAGGGCATCCGCGACCCGCACGAGCGGACCAGGGCGGGCTGGCTGCTCGGCTACGCGGTCACCCGGTTCGGTGACTTCGCGGTAGGCGAGGAGCTGCTGAACCGGGTGCTGACCGAGTCCCGTGCGTTCGGCGACCGCTGGGCACTCGCCGCGGGGCTCAGCACCCGGGGCATGCAGACGTATGTGTGCGGCGATCTCAAGGCTTCCCGGCGCGACGGCACGGAGAGTCTCGAACTCTTCCGCGAGGCCGGTGACCGATGGGGGCAGCTGCAGGCCACGGCCGTGCTCGGGCGGCTCGCGGAGATCGAGGGCGACTATCCACAGGCCGCTCACCTGCACCGGGAGGGGCTGCGGATGGCCGAGGATCTGGGGCTGTGGACCGATGCCTCGATGCGCTGGTCCGAGCTCGGCAGGATCGCTCTGTTGACGGACGACTACGCCAGGGCCGAGGAGTTGCACGAGCAGGGCCGACGCCTTGCCGTCGAGCAGGGAGACCAGCCGGCCGAGGAGTTCGCCGAGATCGGGCTCGCCCTGGGGGCGCGCCGGCAGGGTCGGTTCGACCGAGCGGAGTCGTATCTGCGCCGGTGGCTGGAGTGGAACCGGCAGTTCGACGCGGAGTACGGGGCGGCATTGATCCTGGCCGAGCTCGGCTTCCTCGCGGAGCTGCGCGGGAACGCGGAGACGGCACTGGCGCTGCACCTGGAAGGGCTGGCCGCGGCCCGGGACACCGGCGATCCACGGGCGATCGCCCTGGCCTTGGAGGGGCTCGCCGGGGCGCGGGCCCTCGCCGGACACCCCGTGCGGGCCGCGCGCCTGCTCGGTGCGGCGTCCGCGGCCCGCGCCTCGGCCGGCGCCCCGCTGCCGGCGGCCGAGCGCGGTGACGTGGACCGGATCACCGCGGCGCTGCAGGCGGCGCTGGGAGAAGCAGGCTTCGAAGCCGAATTCGAACGGGGCGCCGCCCTGGGCCCAGACATCGACGCGGAGTGGCTCGACGCGTGACGGGAACGCCGGGACACGTACCCAGAAGTCCCTGGTGCAGGGACGGCTGGACGTGAGCACGGCACTGGAGACCGCATGGCGGTTGTCGCGTGCGCCGCCCGGCTGCGAGCCGATCACTCTGGACGACGTCGGCCACGGCCCGGGGAAGGCGGACCTGCTCGTGGCCGTGACTGACAGGATGGCTAACCGGACTCGGCAGTAGCTCTTCTTCGCAATCCATACCATCTCCCACCAGCATGGACTTCGTCCTCGACCACATGCGAAGAGGGAGATCATTGATGGCCGCATCAGACATGGCAGGCATGGCGCTCATGAGCAACTGGGCGGCAGGGTGGTAGGTGGTGGTGACCTCGGTGCCGGCCATCCGTGCGATCCCGGTGACCTGCCGGGCGCGGGTGACCTCGTAGCCGCGCAGAGCCACTACCGGGTCGGCGGCGGCAGCCCCGGCGGGGTCCAAGGCGCGGGCGAGGCAGTAAGCGTCCTCAAGAGTCTGGTTGACGCCCTGCGCCAGGCTGGGCGGCATGGCGTGAGCCGCGTCCCAGAGCAAGGTAATCCGTCCGGTGCCTCATGTCCGCAGCACCGCGAGGCTGTGGTGGGGCCAGGCGACCAGTTCGGCGTCGGCGATGGCCTCGAGCAGCTGTGGAATCGGGTCGGCGTACGCGGCGAAGCGTTGGCGCAGCATGGCCGGCGCCGCGTCGCGTACGCCCGCGGGTGGCAGGTCAGCGGGGGTGGGATGCTGAAGAACCACTGCAGCAGTCCTTCGCCGGCCGGCTGGAGGCCGATGAAGCCCTCGGGTCCGAGCATGCTGAGTATCCGAGAGGACTCGGTGATCTCGATGGGCAGAGGCCCTGCCAGGTGACCCACCCGGTGGGGCGGGTGTTCGGCTGGGCCCACAGCTGTCGGCGCATCAGGGACTCGCGCCCGTCAGCGCATCAGGGACTCGCGCCCGTCAGCGCCGACGATGACGTCAGCCTCGTAAGTGCTGCCGTCGGTGAAGGCGCCACGACGTGCTCGCCGCGGTCTGCAACCCCGCTGCGCTCCTTGCCGAAGGTCACCCTGCCGGCGGGTAGAGCGTCGAGCAGACGCTCGGCCAGCCGCCGCCGTGGGGCCGCAGATGGTCGGTGTCTCGAAGCGCCCCCCACAGCGGCTGTGTTCATCCGCATCAGACGGCGGCCGTCGTGGGTAACTTGACTTTGGCCATCTGCGCGATCTTGAAGCGCGCGGTGGTGGCGGGTTGGGGTCGCGCTCACGCGCTCGGGGTGGCGCTGCAGCTGACTGCACTGATGGTCAAGACGTGATCATGTTGGACCGGATGCCCATGGCAGTGCTCTGACATGCGGAAACATCGGGGGTCCTAGAGCCTGTTGCGAAGTGGGCAGGGAGAACGTCGGGGTATCAGGGCGTGATGTGGTGCTCGGTGAACTGGCCGCAGGAGCGGAAGCCCAGGCGTCGGTAGACGGGTTCGCCGTCCGGGGACGCCTGCAGGACCGCGACGCGGTAGTGCTCACGGCGGGCGAGGTGGAGGGCGGAGAGTGTCATGGCGCCTCCGTAGCCGCGTCGGCGGTGGGTGGCCAGGGTGCAGATGTTGTAGATCCCGGCCACGTGTGCGTGGAGGAAGACTTCGGCCGAGCAGACCGGGCGGCCCTCCACATAGCCGACCAGATAGAGGGCCGGGCAGTCGGCGGCCAGCGCCTGGGGGACGGCCCGGTCGAAGAAGCGGCGCACGGTTGCGGCGGGCGGGTCCCAGTTCGCGGCGACAACCGTGGCGTAGTCAGAGAGCTGTTCAGGTGTGGTCACCGGGCAGACGTCCAGTCCATCCACAAATGGCTGGGGCCGGGGGCCCTCCAGGTCGGCCCACATGGCCGTCTCGTGTTCGGCGGCCGGCAGGCCGACCGCCGACAGGCGGGCGGTCAAGTCCTCCGGGATGGAGGCAGGTCCCACCCACCAGGAGAAGGGGCGACCGGTGGCGGCCAGCGTCCGGATCGTCTCGGTGATCCGTGCCTGGGTGGTGTCGGGGGTGAAGCGGGCCGCAGCAACGATGTTGAACGTGTTGTCGGCGAGACCGCTGTCGGCAACCAGGAGATCGTCGGTCTCCACGACGATCGCGCCTCTCATGCGTCGGTGCAGGTGACAGGCATGTTCGGCCAGGTTCTGCTCCATCCTGGCCAGCAGCTCGCTTTCATCACGGGCGGGGCTCTTCATCAGGTTCATGATGATTGATCACAGCATGCCTGTGGCAACTCGGCTCGTGTTTTGGACTCGCCTAGTTACACCGTCTCCGTATGACGGTGTCCGCCGATGTCTCCGGCACCGACCATACCGGCAACCTGGCAGGGCCTGCTGGCAGAGTTCCGGCGCTGCTTCTCCTCCTCCACCTTTCCAGTGTTCTGCGCACTGACGACGGGTTTGGTGGCCTGTACGCAGGAAGTGCAGCCTGGCTCGTGGCATTGGCCACGGAACAGGCCAGCCGTCCCGTAAACGACACTTGTTGGCGGCCCGAGGGCATTCCCGTCGAAGAGGCCCTCGACGAGTGGCTATGCGGGGCGCAGAAGCTCCTCGCGCCTGGTCAGCAGTTGGGCGCGCTCGGCCAGCAACTGGGCGTGGCGCGCCTTCAGGTACGCCCCGGTGTCGCGCACCCACTGCGCCAGCTTCTTCACCTCGGCCCTGGTCCTCTCGATGCGCTGATGCTTGAGCACATCGCTGATGATGTTGTCGAAGAAGGCGTCCACAAACCACCGCGTGTCCACCTTGGGCATCACCGGCCGGGCCGCGATCCCGGTGTCGGCCAGCTCGCGGGCGAAGACGTCCAGAGCCCGCTGGGCATGCCAGGCGGCCTTGTCGGCACTGGTCAGCTTGTCGTGTTCGTAGGCGTCGGCGAGCAGACCGCCGCCGAACACGTCGAAGGTGGAGGCGTTCCTGGCGGAGTCGAGGAAGCGCAGCACGACGCCGAGCGCCTCGTGCGCGCCCTGCCCCGCCTGGCGGGCCTCCTCACACTCGCGCACATCGGCGCTCAACCGGTCGAGCGCGGCGCCGAGGTCGGCCAGCTCACGCGCGCGCGGATCTCCGCTCCGGATGAGCTGCTGCTCCTTCTGGGCCAGCAACTGGGCGTACTCCCGGGACGCGGAGTCGAGCACGGCCAGCTCGGCGGCCGCCGCCGCCGCATCGGCTTCGAGCTGCGCCAGTCGGGCGCGGTGACCGTCCACGCGTTCCCTGGCCACTACCGCCTCGGCGCGCTCGCGCTCCAGCCGCTCCTCGCGGTTGCCCAGCATGCGGGCCAGGACGGCGGACAGCCCGCCTTCCAGCCGGGCGACGTCACGCTCCTCTTGGGCCAGCTCGAACTCCAGATCCTCCAGGGTGCTACGGACACCCTCGATCTGTTGCGCGGTGGTCTCACGCAGGTGCCGAACGTGCTCGGCGCGGTGCATTCTGGCGGCCGCCTCGCGCAACCGTTCGTCAAGCCCGGGGGAGAGGGTCACGCAATGACGACGAACGGGCCGGACCGGACGTTCCGCACAGCTCGCCGAGCTTACACAGCGACCGCCGGGCCAACGTGCCTTACGACCCCCGAATGAGCGGCGGGCCTCAACGAGCAGGCCGTTCAGCAACGCCGTTGTCCAGTTGGCGATCACTGGCCATGGGATCAGCGGCGGCGTGCGGCCGGGTCGCGGCTCTGCTGCCGGCGAGCCGGGCTTCGGGGGAGACGCGGGCGTACTTGGCGAGGGACGTGACGGAGGTGTGGCCGGAGTAGGCGAGCAGGGTGGAGGTGTTGGCGCCGTCTTCCGCTGCGTGGATGAGCGCGCTGTGGCGTAGCTGGTGAAGCGTGTACGGGCCGCCAGGCAGGTCGGCGGTGGCCTGCTCGAACAGCTCGGCGGCGCGGCGGTAAGACAGTCGGGTCCGACCGGAGTCAGGGTCGGCGTCGGCCGGTGGCAGGGGGACGCGGGTGCCGCCGCGGTGGGGAGCCTGCATCAGGCGGGGCGAGCCGGCCCACCGGGGCCGGCGTTGCCGATGTCGTCACGGGCCTGGGGGATCTCCGTTCGAAGCACGGCCGCGTGTCTGAGTGAATCTTGGCCGGAGAGGTGGCCGTACACGGTCAACACCACATCCTGCGTATCCGGCGGCAACTTCGAGTTCACGATCGCTCTCTCGACATCATCCACCATGGCGAGCCCGACACCCAGGAGGTAACCGACGGAGACGTCAAGCAGCTCGCGCAGCTTGAGCACCTGAGGGAGGCTGGGATCTTCTTGCCGGTCTCCAAGGTCGGCGAACACCGCGACCGGCCAGGTTCCAGCGGGCGGGCGCCGCGCGTTCGGCGGTGTGGGCAGCCTCGGGCCGCGGTGGGCGCGGGAGGGGCCGGCCGACGGAGCGGAGACGTGCGCCTCAGTGTTCGGGGAGCAGAGCAGCGTGCCCGTGACGGGGCAGCGACAAGCGATTCATCTTCATGGACTCCATCTTCAAGCGTTCCAGGGCACTATTGCACGCGATCCGATTGAATGGTTTGCTCTTTCACGCACAGGAGGTGAACGCCATGGACGACATCGACCGGGCCATCCTGCGGGAACTGCAGGTGGACGGGCGGATCCCGTACAGCGATCTGGGGCCGAAAGTCGGGCTGTCGCCCTCGGCAGCCCGCCAGCGGCTGCAGCGACTGATCGACACGAAGGTGGTGCAGGTCGTCGGGGTCACCGACCCGATGGCCATGGGCGGGCAGACCATGGCCATGCTCGGTCTGCGCGTGGACGGCGATCCCCGCGCGGTGGCCGACGAACTCTCACGCCACGACGAGGTCGTTTACGCCGTCCTCGTCTCGGGCACCTTTGACCTCTTCGTGGAGGTCGTCTGCCGTCGCCCGTACGCCCTCCTGGATTTCGTCAACGTCGTCGTGCGTCCCATCGAGGGCGTCGCGGCGGTGGAGAGTTTCCCGTACTTCGGGATCCACACCCACCGCTTTCTGTGGGACGTCGACTGAGCACTCCTGCCTCACCGCCTCTCGTTCGTGCCGACGGCCGATCACGTGCTGCCGATGCTTCACCCACCGCCCCCTGCCGGTCAGCATCCACCCATCCCTCCACCGAACCGCTCCGAGGTACCCGGCATGACGCACGACCAGCCCCTCACCATCGACTTCTTCACGCACCAGGGCCTGCCGGCCCCACGGGTGACCACCGAAGAGGCCCGCCGGACCGCCGCGGAGCACTTCGGGCTCGCGGTCCGCGCCGAGGCGCTGGGCAGTCAGCAGGACGCCAACTTCCTGCTGACCCACGACGACGGATCGCCCGTGGCCGTCCTCAAAATCGCCAACCCGGCGTTCGCCGCGACCGAGATCGACGCGCAGGACACTGCCGCAGACCTGATCGCCGACGCACAGCCCGGTCTGCGTGTCGCGACCGTCGTGCGCGATGTCGATGGTGTCCGCAGGACTGCCACCATCCCCACCGACAACGGTCCGGTCATCGCCCGCCTGCTGCGGCATCTGCGCGGCGGGACGCTCTCCGGCTCACGTCATCTGGCGCCCCGGACGGTCGCGGCCATGGGGCGTATCGTCGGCCAGGTCAGCACGACCCTGCGGTCCTTCCGCCATCCGGGACTGGAGCGGGTCCTGCAGTGGGATCCCCGCCACGCCGACCGCGTGGTCAGGCGACTTTCGGACCACGTCGTCGAGGCGGAGCGCAGATCCGCCGTGCTGGCCGCGACCACGGAGGCCTGGGCCGTTCTCCTGGGGGTCGCCGACCGGCTACCGCGCCAGGCCGTGCATCTGGACCTGACCGACGACAATCTCGTCATCTCGCCCGACAGCCCCGTGCCACGGCCCGACGGGATCATCGACTTCGGCGACCTGACGGACAGTTGGGCGGTGTGCGAGCTCGCCGTGACACTGTCCTCGATCCTCCATCACGACGGCATGGAACCGCACCACGTCCTGCCCGCCGTCCGCGCGTTCCACGAGATCAGGCCGCTGTCCGGGGACGAGGCGACGGCTCTGTGGCCCCTGGTGGTGCTCCGGGCGGCCACCTTGGTGGTCAGCGGACGGCACCAGGCTGCCATCGACGGCGACAACGCCTACGTGAACGCCGCGCTCGAGCGCGAGTGGCGCATCTTCGAGCAGGCCCGCGCCGTGCCGACTGCGGTGATGACCGAACTGATCGTCGAGACATTCGGCCTGACCCGCCAACGGGCCACCGCCGCGGTGCCCGCGGTGCCCGTGCTGGCCGGAGCGGACCCCGCAGGCATCGCTGTGCTGAACCTGGCCGTCGGGTCCGACACCATGGACCACGGCACCTGGCTGGAGGACGCAGCCGTGGACCGTCTCGCTGCCGGCCTGCTCACCGCCGGTGCCACCACCGTCACCACCCGCTACGGTCAGGCGCAGCTCACCGCTGCCCCCGCTCTGTCCACCACCTCGCCCGCCACCATCGCCACGGGCGTCGACCTGTGGCTCGACGGGCCAGCCGTCCTGCAGGCGCCGGGCGACGGCGAGGTACTGGCGGCGGCGCCCGGCCGCGCGGCCGTCACCTTCGGGCCCCACGTGCTGCATCTGTCCTTCCCCGACGCCGCCCACCCGATCCCGCCCACTGGCGGACCCGTGCACGCAGGCGACCAACTGGTCACCCTGCCCGCCGGCGCTCGCGTCCACGTCTCGCTCCGGCGGCCCGAGGCACCCACGATCCCGGCACTGGTGCGGCCCGAGTACGCCGCCGGCTGGCTCGCGCTCACCGCCGATCCCGCCCCGCTGCTCGGACTGCCCGCTGTCGGCGGTGCCACTCCGGAGGACGACCTGCTCGCCCGACGCGACGCGGTATTCGCCCCGGTCCAAGAGCACTACTACGAGAACCCGCCCCGCATCGAACGTGGTTGGCGCCACCACATGGTGTCCGCCGAGGGCCGCTCCTATCTGGACATGGTCAACAACGTCACCCCGCTCGGCCACGCCCACCCCCGCGTCGAGCAGGCGATCTCGCGGCAGCTGCGCAGGCTCAACACCAACTCCCGGTTCCACTACGCCGCCGTCGTGCAGTTCACCGAACGCCTCGCCGCTCTGCTGCCGGCCCCCTTGGACACCGTCTTCCTGGTCAACTCCGGCTCCGAGGCCGTCGACCTGGCGATCCGGCTCGCGATCGGCGCCACCGGACAGCACGACGTCGTCGCCCTGCGCGAGGCGTACCACGGCTGGACCTATGCGTCCGACGCCGTGTCCACCTCTCTCCAGGACAACCCCAACGCACTGGCCACCCGCCCCAGCTGGGTCCACACGGTCGACTCACCCAACTCCTACCGAGGGCGTTGGCGCGGCGAACAGGCCGGCAACTACGCCCTTGAAGCCGTCCAGGTGATCGATGAGCTGGCCGCCTCCGGCCGCCCGGCGGGCGCCTTCCTCAGCGAGTCGTACTACGGCAACGCCGGCGGCGTCGCTCTGCCCGACGGCTACCTCCAGCAGGTGTACGCGGCGGTGCGTCGGCACGGCGGTCTGGCCATCGCCGACGAGATCCAGGTCGGCTACGGCCGCCTGGGCACCTGGTTCTGGGGCTTCGAGCAGCAGCAGGCCGTCCCTGACATCGTCTGTGTCGCCAAGGCGATGGGCAACGGCCATCCGCTCGGCGCCGTCATCACCACCCGGGCCGTCGCCGACCGCTACCGCGACCAGGGCTATTTCTTCTCCTCCACCGGCGGCAGCCCCGTCTCCAGCGTCGCCGGCCTCACCGTCCTCGACACCCTGCGCGACGAGGACCTGCAAGGCAACGCCGTGCGCACCGGCGCCCACCTCAAGGCAAAGCTCCAGGCCCTCGCCGAGCACCATCCCATCATCGGCGCCGTGCACGGCTCCGGCCTCTACCTCGGCCTCGAACTGGTGCGCGATCGCCACACTCTGGAGCCCGCCACCGAGGAGACCGCCGAACTCTGCGAGCGCATGCTCGACCTCGGCGTCATCGTCCAGCCCACCGGCGACCACCTCAACATCCTCAAGATCAAGCCACCGCTGTGCATCGACCCCGCCGGTGCCGACTTCTTCGCCGACACCCTCGACCGCGCTCTCACCGAACTCGGCCACTGCGGCACGGGCGGGCACACCCGCTGAGCGACAACGGCGCTCCTGCTCAAAACGTCGATCGGCAGCCCGACTCAGGCCACGCCCTTTGCTCCCCTGGGCGGGTGTCTAGGTTCGGCCGCGAGCTCGACCGCCTTGCCGCTGGCGGATAGTGCGAACGTCATCGCGAGCCGGTCTGCCCGCGGGTCGGGTCACCGGGAGCCTTATCAACGATAGCAAAAACTTGTTATCAATGGTGATTCCAGTGATAACGTAGAATTAGCATCGTTGGAAGCATGCAGAGGGGACGTCATGATCGTTGTCACCACTCCCAGCGGCCAGATCGGCGCCCAGGTCCTGGACAAGGTCCTCGACAGTGACGAGCATATTCGCGTGGTCGTGCGCGACCCGTCCCGTCTCGAGGCCAAGGCCCGCGACCGCGTCGAGGTGGTCCACGGGTCACACGACGACCCCGACGTCGTCACCAAGGCATTCGCCGGTGCCGACACCGTGTTCTGGGTTGTGCCGCCGAACATGCGGGTCCAAAACGTCGTGGACTACTACGAAGACTTCACCCGGCCGGCGAGCGAGGCGATCAAGGCCCAGGGTGTCAAGCGCGTGGTGGCCGTCTCCAGCCTCGGTCGTGAGTCCGGCGAGATAGCCAAGCGCACCGGGCACCTGTCGGCGGCGTTCGCAATGGACGACTTGCTCGAGGCCACGGGCGTGAGCTACCGGGCGACATCGGACGTCACCGCCGCGGCCACCACGCTGCTGCTCGACGACTCCTGGAGCGGCCGTGGGCCCGCCGCTTCCTGCGCCTCACCCTCAAAATCGCGACCAAACGGCCTGGTCAGACCGGGTTCAAAGTACTCGCGAGAAGGTGGATCGTCGAGAGATCCATTTCTTGGTTGATGAACGCCCGCCGCAACGTGATCGACTTCGAACGCAAGCCCTCGCACAGCGAAGCACACCTGACCGTTGCCTCGATCACGCTCATGACCAGGCGGCTTACCAGGAAAAAGCCGCAGGCATGGGCCCGAAAGCCAGCGTTGGCACCGCGGGCCGCCTGAGAGTGAGGAGGCCGCGGTGGGCCGGAAGGATGCCTCCGCCTGATCCTGCTCGACGGTTGCCCGGGATCGACAACACCCTCTGAACCTTGCGGCCGGCTGGTTCTGCCGTCCGCTGCCACTGACAGAATGTGCGGCTATGCCGGACATTCTTTCGTCGAGTTACGAACTGCTGGTGATCCGCACGGACTTCTCCGCCCCGCAGGCGTGGGCGGCCGTCCGCGCGACGATCGGATCGATGGTGGACAACGAATGGATTCTGGAGGACGACGAGGGCGAGTTCGTCGCGCCGGTGCAATACCTTGATGATCCGGCCTACGAAGGCGCCACAGCGGAGGAGATCCTCGCGCTACTGCCGGAGGAATACGACCCCGCGTTCTTTGTCGTAGTGGACGAAGTCGCTGTCCGCTTGCCGGAGATGCCGCTGCTTCTCGTCGACCTGAGGGTGGAGAGGGGGCGCCAGATGCGGGTCATCGCGACCGAGCTGTATTCGATCGAGGCCAACCTCTCGATCGGCAACATGGACTTCGCCGAATTCGCCGACGCCATGGACGAAGAGGGTATCTTCCGCGGGTTCTGACGAAGGCCGCCAGAACGGCACATGAATATCCGTACTCAGCCGGGCGGGCGGGTGCGGAGTGCCGACGATGTTCCCGCTCGGCACCCGCATCCACTCCCACTGCCGAGATCGCAGGCGTGGATATCGCGCTCCTCCGCCCGGTAGTTTGCCTGAGGGTGAGAGATGCTGGCTGATGACCTCCTCACCCAAGATCGCTAAGGGGTTCGAAGACACCTTCTTAGCTTGTTCTTTATCCTCCGGATTGTTGTAGGGCTGCGAGAGTGCGGCCGCGTTTGACGGTCTTGCCAACGTCGTAGCGGGGTGCGGGCCGGCGATTGGGGATCCCGGGTGGACGTCCTGGGC
>NZ_JAUZQF010000037.1 GCF_030718205.1 Nonomuraea turcica | reverse complement strand
TCCAGGAAGCCAACGACCGACTAGCCCGCTCCGTCGGCCAAGGAGGCCCCAACTTCGTCCAGAACGCCATCCTCGGCCCCCTCGCCTCCAAACGAGGCGCCACCATCGACCGCATCGCCATCGCCATCGGCCGCACCGCCCAACGCCCCACCGGCCTCGACAACCTCGCGACCTGCACCCTTAACGACTCCGCCGCACCGGCGCCCCCCGACGGCACGGCCACACCGGCACCCACCGACGCCGGCACGGCCGCACCGGCACCCAGCGACAACGCGACGGCCACCCCCAACCCAAGCTCGACCTCAGGCCCCGGGACGGGACAGGCCATCGTCTGCCCAAGCGTCGCCGACAAGCTTCCCCAAATACCGGCCACCGCCCAGGCCGAGGTCGACCGCAACCTCGCCCTCCTGGACAAACAACTCCAGGAAGCCAACGACCGACTAGCCCGCTCCGTCGGCCAAGGAGGCCCCAACTTCGTCCAGAACGCCATCCTCGGCCCCCTCGCCTCCAAACGAGGCGCCACCATCGACCGCATCGCCATCGCCATTG
Source organism: Nonomuraea turcica (assembly GCF_030718205.1). Lineage (GTDB taxonomy): Bacteria > Actinomycetota > Actinomycetes > Streptosporangiales > Streptosporangiaceae > Nonomuraea. Next base: position 93,998 of record NZ_JAUZQF010000037.1, on the reverse strand, counting down.
GCCGCACCGCCCAACGCCCCACCGGCCTCGACAACCTGGCCACCTGCGCCCTCGGCAATGCGGGGAACGCCGCGCTGTCGGCCGCCGACTTCGTCGACATCCAGCAGGTTGCCGCCTTCGAGCAACCGGAGCCGAGCGAGAGCGGCTCGACCGGCACGTTCGTCTCCCGATGCGGCACGAGCAGCGAGGGCCACAGCAACAACGACAACGTCATCACGGCCCCCGGCGTGAGCAACGGAACCCAGGCCCAATACGACTACGTCGGCAACATGTCCACCGACGCCGTCTCCACCAACGAGAGCCTTTCCGACGCGGACACCACCTGCCGCAACCAGGCCGATCAGTCGGCCTACTTCTGGCCGGCCTTGCGCGTACTCGGCGCCGAGACGGACGGGGACACCGCCGGCACGGCCGTACAGCCGTCGTCGGTGCGACTGGAGTACCGCGGCAACGCGACCTCCGAGGTCACCGCGCCACCGCAGTTCCTCAGGATGCTCGCCGGCGACGCCAGAGCCGCGACCAACGGCGACGCCGAAGCCCGCCCGACGTGGACCTGTACGGGCTTCACCGACCGCCTGACCGACAAATACCCCATCTGCCCCTCCGGCAGCGACCTGGTCCGCGTCTTCGACATGCCGAGCTGCTGGGACGGCGAGAACATCGACAGCGCCGACCACCGCACCCACCTCACCTTCCCCGACGAGGAGGGGGCCTGCCCGAGCGGCACCGAGGCCGTGCCGCAACTGCGCCTGACGCTGACGTACGACGACGTTCCCACCACCGAGCCCGAGAGCACGGACGTCCCGTTCGCCGTGGACAGCTTCGCCAGCGAAGGGAACAGCCCGAACACCGACCACGCCGGCGCCATCGTCGTGATGTCGGAGCAGCTCATGAACAAGGTCGTGCAGTGCATCAACGGCGGCAAGAACTGCTGACCCAGTAGGCACCCGCCTGCCGACGGCCGGACGGCACCTACTGGAGCGAGTCCGGCCAGCTCGGCCTACGTCACTCCCACTCGATGGTGCCCGGGGGCTTGCTGGTCACGTCGACGACGACCCGGTTGATCTCCCGGACCTCGTTGGTGATCCGGGTCGAGATCCGCGACAACACGTCGTACGGCACCCGCGCCCAGTCCGCCGTCATCGCGTCCTCCGAGGTGACCGGCCGCAGCACCACCGGGTGGCCGTACGTGCGCCCGTCCCCCTGCACTCCCACCGACCGCACCTCGGCCAGCAGCACCACCGGGCACTGCCAGATCTGGCGGTCGAGGCCGGCCCGCGAGAGCTCCTCGCGGGCGATCGCGTCGGCCTCGCGCAGCAGGGCCAGGCGTTCGCGGGTCACCTCGCCGACGATGCGGATGCCGAGGCCGGGGCCGGGGAACGGCTGGCGCCAGACCATGGCGGCGGGCAGGCCGAGCTCCTCGCCCGCCCGGCGCACCTCGTCCTTGAACAGCGCGCGCAGCGGCTCCACCAGCTTGAACTGCAGGTCCTCCGGCAGGCCGCCCACGTTGTGGTGGGACTTGATGTTGGCGGTGCCGGTGCCGCCGCCCGACTCGACCACGTCAGGGTAGAGCGTGCCCTGGACCAGGAAGTCCACGGGGCCGTCGGCCATGATGGCGCGCTGCTCGTCCTCGAAGACGCGGATGAACTCGCGCCCGATGATCTTGCGCTTCTCCTCGGGGTCGGTGACGCCGTCCAGCGCCTTGAGGAAGCGGTCAGAGGCGTCGACCACCCGCAGCTTGACGCCGGTGGCGGCCACGAAGTCCCGCTCGACCTGCTCGGCCTCGCCCTTGCGCAGCAGGCCGTGGTCGACGAAGACGCAGGTCAGGCGGTCGCCGATGGCCCGCTGCACGATCGCGGCGGCCACCGCCGAGTCCACGCCGCCCGACAGCGCGCAGATGGCGCGGCCCTCGCCGACCTGGCGGCGTACGGCCTCGACGGACTCCTCGACGATGTTGAGCATCGTCCAGGTCGGGCGGCAACCGGCCGCGTCGAGGAAGTGCTTGAGCACCACCTGGCCGTGCTCGGAGTGCAGGACCTCGGGGTGGAACTGCACACCGTAGAGGCCGCGCTCGACGTGCTCGAAGGCGGCGACCGGGGTCTCGCGCGTCGAGGCGGTCACCCGGAAGCCCTCGGGCGCGGCCGCGACGCTGTCACCGTGCGACATCCAGACCTTCTGGCTGGCCGGCAGGCCGGCGAAGATGATGCCCTCGTCGAGCACCTCCAGCGCGGTGCCGCCGTATTCGGCCACGCCCGTGCGGGCCACCTCGCCGCCGAGCGCCTGCGCCATGGCTTGGAAGCCGTAGCAGATGCCGAACGTGGGCACGCCCGTCTCGAACAACCCATGCGGCACGGGCGGCGCGCCCTCGGCGTAGACCGAGGAGGGACCGCCGGAGAGGATGATCGCCTTGGGATTCTTGGCCATCATCTCCTCGACGGGCATCGTCGACGGGACGATCTCGGAGTAGACGTGGCACTCGCGCACCCGCCTGGCGATGAGCTGTGCGTACTGCGCGCCGAAGTCGACCACCAGCACTGTGTCGAATTCAGACACCGTGAGAACCCCCCCCAAAGGCGAAATGCGGTACCCCTAGTCTATCGGCCCCGAATATTGCGCCTGGCCTGCCGGGGAGACTCGTGCTAACACAGAAAGATGGATCTTGTCTGGCCGGTGGCCGCGTGGGCCGTGTGGGTCGCCGCGCTGGCCGCCGCCTTCAAGGTGTCCAGCCGCGAGCGGCCGCCGAAGGCGCCTCCTGCGCGGGACGCGCCTCAGCCCGTGGTGGAGCTTCTGCGCGACATGCGGGCGCAGGAGGTGTTCCATGCGGCGCTGTTCGAGCTGGCCGGGCGCGGGTGGGCGACGGTCGAGGGCGACCGTCTTGCCTTGGCGATACCTCGGCGGGAGCCGCTGCTGCCGTACGAGCGGTGGGTGCTGGAACGGGTGGCCGCCCGGATGAAAGGGGCGGCGGACGCGCCGGTCGTCGCGCTCATGCCGGACGGCGACGATCTGGAGCGCGAGTTCATGCCACTGGTCCGGCAGAGTGCGATCGATCTCGGTCTGGCGCGGCGGCGCTGGCCCACCATGATCGTGCCGGTCCTCCTGGCCGCCGCGCTCGTCGTCCCCTGGTACGCCACCATCACCAGGTCCGGGGTGTCGTGGGCCGGCGGGATCGCGACGATGGTGTCGTTCGTGGCGGGGATAAGCCTGCTCATGGGCGGGCGGGGATTCCTCCCGACCGCGCGCGGCCGGGAGATCGCCGGGCCTGAGGCCGCGCCCCTCAACCCCGAGCAGGAGTGGATCTTCACGGGCAGCGGCTGGCACGGTGTGGAGATCGAACCCGCCGAAGCCGCCTGGCCGGGCCATAAGCGGCAGGAGGTCACCGGCCACGTCGTCAAGCGGTGGGTCCACGTCGAGTCGGGCGGCGAGCACGGGTCGCGGCGGGACTACTACATCGCGCTGCACGACGGCAGCTCCGACAAGGCCACGGCGTTCCGCGTGGAGCAGGGTGTCTACAAGGACGTGCTGCCGGGCGACGCGGTCCGGCTGGTCGTCAAGCCGCGCAGCGGCACCGTGGTCAGGGTGCTCGCCCACGAGCGTCACTGGTAGGACGGCAGGTTCCCAGTCAGCAGGGTCTCGGTCTGCAGGCGCAGCCTGGCGGCGTATTTGGGATCGCTCAGCACCAGGAACCGCTCCTCGCGGATGGCCTGCACGGCCAGATCAGCGACCTCGGACGGCTCGATGCCGCCCGCCACGGCCCTGCCGACCTGGTCGAGCGCCTCCATCTCGTCCTGGGTGGGGCTGCCGGCCAGAACGGACGGGCGTACGCGCTCGGACTCGGCGATCCGCGTTCTGACCGCTCCGGGGCAGAGGGCGGTCACCCGGAGCTTGGCGCCCACGGCGGCCAGGTCCTGGGCGAGCGCCTGGGAGGCGGCCAGGGCCGCGTGCTTGCTGAGCGCGTAACCACCCGACCCGGAGACGGCGAACAACCCCGCCACCGACACCGTGTTGACGATGTGCCCCTCGGTGTCCTGCTCGATCATGCGCGGCACGAACGCGTGGACGGCGTGCAGCACGCCCCACAGATTGACGCCGAGCAGCCAGGCGAAGTCCTCCTCGCCGCGGGTCCACATGTGGCCGCCCTGGTAGACGCCGGCGTTGTTGCAGAGCACGTGCACAGCCCCAAGCTCGCCGAAGCAACGATTGGCCAGGTGGGCGACGGCGGCCGCGTCGGAGACGTCGGTGATCTGCGTGAGCACCTTGCCGTCCCCGGCCAGCGCGGCCGTCTCCGCGAGCCCGCCGTGGTCGACGTCGGCCAGCATGAGCGTCATGCCCTCGGCCGCTAACCGCAGGGCCAGGGCCCGGCCGATGCCGCTGGCCGCGCCCGTCACCACCGCAACCTTGCCAACGAGCTCGCGCACGTGATCGACGCTACAGGATCGCGCCGATCAGTCCCAGGGGCGGCGAGCCCAGATCGAGCAGCGCCTTGTGGAAGCGCTGCACGGTGAAGCCGGTCCCCCACTCCGTGCGCGCCCGCTCCCGCAGGTCGAGGATGAGCAGCTTGCCCCACGTGTAGCGGCCGTACGTCGGGTCGAAGGTGGCCCGCCGGGCTTCCGACAGCGCCGCAGGCCCAGCCAGATGCGTGTCCGACTCGAAGCGCCTGGCGCCTTCCTCGACCGTCATCTGCCCGGTGTGCACGCCGATCGCGCAGGCCAGCCGGGTGACGCGGATGAGCGCCTCCACCCACACGCCGATCTCGAAGCGCGGATCGCCGGCCTCGAACCCCTCCTCGACGCACAACTCCTCGGCGTAGTGCGCCCACCCCTCGATGAACGCCATCGACTGCAGCAGCCGCCGCACGTCCGACGGCGCCCGGCGCAGCGCACGGGCGTGCGAGAAGTGTCCCGGCGCCACCTCGTGCACGTTGATCGCCGGCAGCGTCGTGTGGCTGAAGACCTCCAGCCATTCCTCCTGGTCCTGCTCGGGCCAGGAGGGGTCGGGCGGCGTGATGTGGTACCAGGACGGTCCCTCGGGCTCGCCGGGCGAGTTCCAGGCCATCATCGCCATGGCCCAGCGGCGCGACTCGGGCGCGAGACCGACCAGGCACTCGCCGTCGTGGTAGGGCACGAGGTCCTTCTCACGGGTGAACGCGATGGCCTTCTCGGTGCCCGCTCTGGCCGCCTCGATCACGCCGTCCGCGTCGGGGTGGTCTTTGACCAGCTCACGTACGACGTCCAGCGGGGGCCCCGAACGCCCCAGCCGCGCGCAGGACTCGGCGAGCAACCCCATGAGCCGGTCGCGCTCGGCGTCGGCCCGCTCCGCCAGCCGGCCCAGGTCCACCGGCAGGCCCTCGGCCGTGCCCATGAGCCTGGCCAGCATGTCGCCACCGAGCGAGGCGTCGGGGTCGCCCTCCGCCGCGGCACGCTCCATGTGGGCGACGAGCCTGCCATGCGCCGCCAGCGCCTGCTCGTCCGTGACACCGGCCGCCAACCCTCTGGCGGCGCCCATCAGGGACTTCGCGACCGGCGCGCTCATCTGGTCGAGCGCGGCGATCGCGCCGTCCACGGCGTCCGGCCAGAGCGCGAGATGGGCCGCCTTGGCCGCGGCGCGCTCGGCCTCGGGGCCGTAGTCGCGGTCGTAGCAGGCGAGATCCAGGTTCGACAGGTGCGCCATGGGGTTCTTGCGGTGCAGCTGCAGCTCCCCGAGCTGAAACCGCAGGCTCTCCTCGAACACCTCCAGGTGCTCGGCGTCGTGCGGGTCGGCCGGCGCGGCCCCCTCTCCGAGCCGCGCCAGGCCGGCCCGTACGCCGTCGGGCGACAGGTCCTGGATCCGGCCGTCGTACTCGTGCCTGCCGCCGCCCTCGCGCGCCTCGGCCACCATGAGGTCGGTGACCGCCTTCAGCCTGTGATCAAGTTCCGTCATGCCGCCGACGCTAGCGCACGGTATTGCACCGATAAATCATGAGCTTCCCGGCAAATCATGATGTGAGAATGCTCGGCATGGCCCTCCAGATCACGACCCTCGCCGAGCGCCCGGAGCTCGGGGCGGCGCTGTGGAACATGGACCACACCTGGCCCGAGTTCATGTTCCAGGATGCGATCGCCGATCTTTTCTACCCGTTCGCCGACACGATCTACCCCGAGTACGTGCTCGTGGCCGACGACGACCTCGACCCCGGCCGGCTGGTCGCCAGGGCATGCATGATCCCGTACCGGGCGGACGGGGACGAGCTGCCCGACGACGGCTGGGACGGCGTGGTCCGGCGGGGCTGGCTGGCCCGCCAGCGCGGCACGCGGCCCGACGCCGTCTCGGCCCTGGAGATCACCGTCCGCCGTGACCTGCAGGGCAAGGGCCTGTCGTCGATGATGCTCGCGGCGATGCGCGAGCGTGCCGCCCGCCACGGCTTCAGCGAGCTGGTCGCGCCGGTCCGGCCCAACATGAAGCACCTCGAACCGCACACCCCGATGAGCGAGTACGCCTACCGCACCCGCGACGACGGCCTGCCGTACGACGGGTGGCTGCGGGTGCACGTACGCGCGGGCGGCAAGATCGTCAAGGTGGCGCCGCGGTCGATGACGATCGCGGGCACTCCGGCGGAATGGCGCGTGTGGTCCGGCCTGCCCTTCGACCGCACGGGCACCGTCGAGGTGCCGGGCGCGCTGAACCCGGTGCACTGCTCGGTGGAGCACGACCACGCCGTTTACGTGGAGCCGAACGTCTGGGTCAGCCACCCGCTGGGCTAAACGGTCGTACGGCGGCGCAGCTCGGCCAGGTGAGGACCGACGTCCAGGCCCTTCCCCACGGCCCACGCGTCATCGTGGTATGTCGCCAGATGCCGGTCGGCGGCGTCGCCGATCAGCGAGACCACGGTGCCGGTCTCGCCTCTCGCGCGCATGCGTTCGACCAGCTCCAGCGCTGCCCAGAGCGCGGTGCCCGAGGAGCCGCCCACCGGCAGCCCCGTCACTTCCCTGATGTGCCTGGCCGCCGCCAGGCTCGCCGCGTCCGGCACGGGGATGACCAGATCGACGAGGTCGGGGCGGAAACCGGGCTCGATGCGCGGCCGGCCGATGCCTTCTATGCGCGAGGGCATGCCGGTCGCGTAGTCAGGGGTGTCGAGGGTCCAACCCGGGAAATACGCCGAGTTATCAGGATCCGCCACCGCGACCCGGCACCGGCGTTCCCCGCCACCCGCCGCTTCGTCGCTTGGCACGGGCCTCCCACCGACACCTGGCGCGGCCCCCTCGGCAGAGACCCCTGGAAAGGCGCCGTCGCCAGCCCACACGACAGAACCGTCGGAAGCCCTCTCGACAGGACCGTCGGCAGCGCTCGGGACCGAACCGTCGGAGGCGCTCGGGACGGGGCCGTCGGCGTCGGTGCTCGGGGCAGAGGTGTCGGCTGGGCGGTGGGAGCGTAGCCAGTGGCCGAGGGTGGCGGAGGTCGCGCCTGTGCCTGCGCCCGTCACCACCCAGTCCGGGCTCACCTGGCCGAACAACTCCTCCGCCAGGTCATGAGGCGCCGACCGGCCGAACTGGTCGAGGAAATGCCCGTCGATCTCCCGGGCCGCATCGTAGATCGCCAACGGCGGCGTCACGAACCTGCACTCCCCGCCCAGCGCCTCCACCGCCCGCGCCCGCGCCTCGCTGCGCTCGCCCGGCATGACCACGACGTAAGACAACCCGAGCCGCCGCGCGAACCACGCCTGCGCCACAGCGGCATTCCCGCCCGTCGCCTCCACCACGGTCGTGCCCTCGACGACCAGCCCATCGAGGATGGCCTGCCGGAACAACGCCCTGGCATGCCGGTGCCGCAGGCTCCCTGTCGGCTGCGCGGACTCGTCCTTCAGCAGCAGCCTGATCCCGGGCGCCGGCACCGGAAAGTCGATCAACGGGGTCGGCGGCCCGGCGGCCAGGGTGTCCAGCACTCGCGCGTTCCAGCTCACCACTCCACCCTGCCAGGCGCCGGCCCGGAAGGCCGCGTCCGTTCGCCACAGGCGAGCATCACACGTCCAGGTACGTCCGTTCGCCCGGCCCGAGCAGCCGGAGCCGGTCGCCGAACCCCGCGAACGCCTGCTCCACCGTGTCCCTGCCCTGCGTGAAATGAGCCCAATGCTCGAAGTGCAGCGGCACCACGTACCGGGCCTGGAGGATCTCCGCGGCCGTGACGGCGTCGGCACTCGGCAACGTGAGGAACCCGTCCACCAGCGGCGTCCGCGCCCCACCCGCGAACAGCAGTGCCACGTCCACCGGCCCCACCCGCTCCGCGACGGCCCGCACGACGTCGAGGGAGGCGTTGTCCCCGCTCACATAGACGGTCGGCAGCCCCTCCCCGGCGAGCACGAACCCGGTCACCTCCCCCACCAGGTGCTCGGTCCCGTCAGGCCCGTGCTGGGCCGGTACCCCGGTCACCCGCACCACACCACCCACGTCGACGGACGTCCAGTTGGGCAGCCCACGCACCGGCGCGCCCACGCGCTCGGCCGCCGCCCCTGTGGACAACACCAGCGGCGCGGACGCCAGATAGGCACGCCCGGCTCTGTCCAGGTTGTCCGGGTGCTGGTCGTGGGAGAGCAGCACGACGTCCACCGGCCCGACCTCGTCGGCCCCGAGGGCGGGACCGGCGGTCTTCGTGAGTGTCCTGTTCCCGATCGGGTATTCGCCGGGCGCGTCGAACGTGGGATCGGTCAGCAGCCGCACGCCGCCCAGCTCCAGCAGCGCGGTCGGCCCGCCGACATAACGGATTTCCATGAACGTCAACGACACGGCGCCACGCCGGGTTATTCCGCCCGGAGCCCGTCGTCGATCCGCCAGGTCGCCCGGCGGCAGAGCACGGGGAAGCCACCCCGGCACATCGTGGCAGCTCAGCGGGGTTTGGCGGCAGTTGACCAAGATGGACGTCCCATGTACTGGCGCTGGACGTCACGTGCATCCAGGAGACATTCGTAAAGCTACCCATGGGTAGTTTTTGCGGATCCGTGCCATAGCGACAGAATCTCTTCATGGCAACCTACGCTGCGCTACGACCCGGAGATCCACAACGGCTGGGGGGCCTGGATCTCCTCGGCAGGCTCGGCGAGGGCGGCCAGGGCGTCGTATATCTCGCCAAAGACCATTCTGGCGGACATGTCGCGGTCAAATGGCTGCGGCCCGACTTGTCCGGCGACCACGCCAGCGTCGAGCGGTTCCTGCGCGAGGTCCAGGTGGCCCAGCAGGTGGCGCCGTTCTGTACCGCCGCCGTCCTGGGCACCGGAGTCGAGCAGGACCGGCCGTACATCATCAGCGAGTTCATCGAGGGGCCCTCGCTGCAGCGCGTGGTGCAGGAAGAGGGCCCGCGCGCGGGCACCGTCCTGCACCGGCTGGCCATCGGCACCGCCACCGCGCTGGCCGCCATTCACCAGGCCGGGATCGTGCACCGCGACTTCAAGCCGGCCAACGTGATCATCGGCGCGGACGGGCCGCGGGTGATCGACTTCGGCATCGCCAGGGCGCTGAACGCCACCTCCACCGTCAGCAGCACGGTCGTGGGCACGCCGTCATACATGCCGCCCGAGCAGATCATGGGGCATACCGTGGGGCCGGCGGCGGACATGTTCGCCTGGGCGAGCACGATGGTGTTCGCCGCCTCGGGGCGGGCGCCGTTCGGCAGCGACACGATGCCGGCCGTGATCAACCGGGTGCTCAACCAGCAGCCGGATCTGGGCGTCCTGGACGGGATGCTGGGTGACGTGGTGGCCGCCTGCCTGAACAAGGATCCGGCCCAGCGGCCCACCGCCGAGCAGGTGATCATGCGCTTGCTCCAGCACCCGGCGCCCAAGCCCGGCATGCTGGCGCAGGCCGCCGCCGAAGCGGCCCCGCAGGCGCCCTTCGCGCCGCCGTCCGGCCCGCCCTCGGGTCCGCAGCCCGGCCTGCAGCCGGGTCCGCAGCCGGGCCCGCCCTCAGGTCCGCAGGCAGGCCCGCCGTCGAATCCTCAGTCCGTGCCGGTTCCCTATCCCGGCCACTTCCCGCACCCGGCGCCGGCCGCGCATTCCGGGCAGGTCCCGCCGCCTCCCCAGCAGCAGTGGCAGCCGCCGACGCCGCCGCCCCCGTACGGACAGCCGACGTACGCGAGCATGTACAACCCGCCGCCGAAGAAGAGCAAGGCCCCGCTGATCGCCGGCATCACGGTGGCGGCCGCGTTGCTGCTGCTCGCCGGGGTGATCGTCGTCATCCAGATGGACAAGGCGGCGTCGATGCAGGCGGGACCGTCCGACTCGGCGACGCCCGGTCGCACGCGGACCAGCACCAGTGCCAGCGCCAGCCCCAGCTCTGGCACCGGCACGGACACCAGCGCCAGACCGAGCCCCAACCCGTCGTCCACGGCCGCCGTGCCGCGGACGGGCACCAAGCAGACGCTCCCCGGCAAGGTCTCGCTGTACGAGAACCCGTCCGACGCGATCGTCCTGACCTCTTACGAGATCTTCGACAAGGCCAAAGACGACTGGATCGACTACGCGAGGGGCTCGCTCCGCGGCCCGTTCACGAAATACGCCGGCAACTGGGAGTCCATGGTCTCGCCGGACGGCCGCTACCTGGCCAGCAGGGGCAGACAGTACAGCGACGACGGCTACGACTTCATCTACATCACCGACCGGCAGTCCAGTGAGCGTACGACGATCAAGACCGTCAAGGAACCGCTGATCAGCAGCATCAGGGCATGGTCGAAGGACGGCTCGAAGATCCTGCTCAACACGGAGCGGAAGACCGGGAAGGACAAGTGGATCTATCTCGGCTTCGTCCTCGTGGACCTGGCCACGAAGGAGGCCACCAAGGTCGACGTGTCCGACTCCTCTGTCCGCGACACGGCCTTCGGCTTCGACGGCGCCGACGAGGGCGTGGTCAACGCCTACGGCAGCGAGAAGAACCGCGGCCTGCGCTTCTTCGACGCCCAGGGCAAGGCCACGCGCTCGATGCCGGGCATCGGCACGCTGTCGGCCGGCACGCAGGACATCTTCTCGCCGTCGGGCAAGACGTTCGTCACCAACTGCCCCAACGGCGGGGACGGCGATCACTGCATCTGGGACGCCGCCTCCGGCGAGCGCCTGCGCAAGTTCTATTCCGACTGCGACAAGGTGCTCGGCTTCTACGACGAGAGCCACCTCTACTGCTGGGAGCAGGACAACGGCCTCAACGACGAGATCCAGGTGATCGACTTCTCCGGCAAGCTGTTGCGCAAGCTGCTGGAGGTGCCCAACGAGGTGGACTTCAGCCCCGCCTTCACCATCAACCCGCAGCGGGGCTCCTGAACCATCCGGTAGGGAAAGCCGTGATGAGGTCATGAAGACGCTGATCCGTACGGCCGTGACCGCCGCGGCACTCGTGACGGTGGCGGCCGCCTGCACCTCCTCCACGGGAGAGGCGCCGGTGCCCCCGAAGAAGACGACCCTCGGGGCGGTTCGCCTGGTGGCCTACACCAGCTGCGACGACATGCTGGCGGGCCTGCGGGAGAAGGCGGCGGCGAACGTCGGCCCGTGGGGGTTCGGCGGCGTCATGCCGCTGACGGCGCGGGCGGAGGACACGGCGGCGATCACCCCCAACGCGAAGACGGCCGTGCCCGAGCACTCCACGACCAATGTGCACGAGGCCGGCGTGGACGAGCCCGACCTGGTCAAGACCGACGGCAACCGGGTGATCACGGTGACCGGCGGCACCCTGCGGGTCGTCGACACCGCCACGCGCAAGGTCACCTCGACGCTGAAGCTGACCGAAGGCGACGAGCGCGTCTTCGCCCCCGCCGACCTGCTGCTGTCGGGCGACCGCGCGCTGGTGTTGTTCCGCGGCTACGGCGACATCATGTTCAAGGGGCGCTCGATGGTCCCGCTCGGCGACACCCGTTACGTGCTGGTCGACCTGTCCGGCGGACCGAAGGTCCTCAGCACGGTCAAACCCCAGGGCACCTACGTGGACGCCAGGATGGTCGGCTCCACGGTCAGGATCGTCACCCGCAGCCAGCCCGAGATCACGCTCCCACAGCCCAAGGAGGACGCCTCGGAGGCCGAGCGCATCAAGGCGAACCAGGCCGCGGTGCGCCAGGCCCCGATCGACGCCTGGCTCCCGAAGATCGAGATCACGGACACGTCGGGCGCCGTCAGGAAGGACGCGGTCCGCTGCGAGCGGGTCAGCCACCCCGCCGACTACACCGGCACCTCGCTGCTGACCGTGCACACGCTCGACCTGGCGCAGGGCGTCACCGCGACGGGCACCGACCCGATCAGCCTCGCCGCCGACGGCGACATCGTGTACGGCACCGGCACGAGCCTGTACGTAGCCAGCAACCCGCGCTGGTGGTCATTCCCGATGCCGATCGAGGACACCCCGGACGCCGCCCCGGCGGAGGAGCCCACCCCCGAAGAGCCGAAGCCGACCCCCACGATCCCGCCGGAGGAGACCGAGATCCACCGGTTCGACGTCGCTTCTCCTGGACCGCCCTCCTACGTGGCCTCCGGCAAGGTCAACGGCAGGCTGCTGAACCAATACTCGATGTCCGAGCACGACGGCCACCTCCGCGTCGCCACCACGCTCACCTCGGCTGACGGCAAGAACAGCTCCAGCACCGTCCACGTCCTGAAGGCCGACACCTTGGCCAAGAGCGGCGAGGTCGGCGGGCTCGGCGAGGGTGAGCGCATCTACTCGGTCAGGTTCATCGGGCCGATCGGCTACTGCGTCACGTTCAAGCAGGTAGACCCGCTCTACACGCTCGATCTGCGGGACCCGGCGGCCCCCAAGGTGACCGGCGAGCTGAAGATCACCGGCTACTCGGCATACCTGCACCCTGGCGGCGAGGGCCGGCTGATCGGCATCGGCCAGGAGGCCAGCGAGCAGGGCAGGACGCTCGGCACCCAGGTGTCGTTGTTCGACGTCAGCGACCCTGCCAGCCCGCGCCGACTGTCGCAGCTGTTCCAGAAGGACTCAGGGTCGGAGGCCGAGTGGGATCCGCACGCGTTCCTGTACTGGCCGAAGACCGGCCTGTCGGTGATCCCGCTGACCCAGCAAACCGAGTCGGGCGCGCTCGTCCTCAAGATCGATGACTCGGGTGTGTCGAAGCTGGGCATGATCAAGCACCCCGTCCAGGAGGGCCAGGACTACCAGCCCGGCATCCAGCGCTCGATGGTCATCGGCGAGACGATCTGGACGTTCTCGCAGGAGGGCATCCAGGTCAACGACGCCGCGACGCTCGCCTCACAAGCCTGGATCCCGCTTCGTTAAGCCACTTAAGAGGTGTCGGCCAAAGGAATCGGCTCGCATCGACTGGCACCTCTTTTGTGGACTTTTCCAGACAAATGATGAAAGCTTTACTGACAGTTCCCTGTCGAGGAAGGGCTTTCATGCGACCACTCACCCCCCTGCTCGCATTGCTCATCGGCGCTCTGGCGTTACCCCTGACGCCCATCCCCGTCTCTGCCACCGCACCGGACGGCACGTACATCGTCCAGCTCAACCCGGCGATGCGGGCGCCCCGCGGCGCCGCCCAGGACCAGGTGTCCCAGCACGGCGGCCAGCTCATCGGCGTCTACGAGCACGCCTTCAAGGGCTACACCGCCCGCCTGAGCGCGGCCGCCGCCGAGCAGCTCAAGCGCAACCCGAACGTCCTCAGCGTCGAGCCCGACGCCGAGGTCACCGCCTTCCCGCAGACCACGCCCACCGGCGTACGGCGGATCTTCGGCCCCGACAACCCGAACCTCGACATCGACGGCACCGACGACGTCCGCATCGACGTGGACGTGGCCGTGGTGGACACCGGCGTCGACTACACCCACCCCGACCTGAACGTGGTCGCACGGGCCAACTGCATGACCGGCGTCTGCCTCAACAACTCCGGCACCGACGACAACGGACACGGCTCGCACGTCGCGGGCACCGTCGGCGCGATCGACAACGCGATCGGCCCGGTCGGCGTCGCGCCCGGCGCCCGCATCCACGGCGTGAAGGTGCTCAACGCCGCGGGCTCGGGCACCCTGTCCGGCATCGCCGCAGGCATCAACTGGGTGGTGGCCCGCGCCTCCACCATCGAGGTCATCAACCTGAGCCTGGGCTGCAACGGCTGTTCCAGCAGCGCGATCAACACCGCGATCACGAACGCGGTCAACGCCGGCATCGTGGTCGTCGTGGCCGCCGGCAACAGCCACGCGAACACCTCGACCTTCTTCCCCGCCAACCACCCCGACGTGGTCACCGTCTCGGCCCTGACCGACAACGACGGCCTGCCCGGCGGCGCCGGCGGCAGCACGCTGTCCTGCCGCAGCGAGACCGACCAGGACGACACCTCGGCGTTCTACTCCAACTACGGCGCCACCGTCGAGATCACCGCACCCGGCACCTGCATCTACTCGACGTGGCGGAACGGCGGCTACAACACGATCAGCGGCACCTCGATGGCCTCCCCGCACGTGGCGGGCGCGGCCGGCATCCTCACCTCGGGTGCCCGCAAGCCGACGACCAGGGCGGGCTCGCTGGCCGTCCGCAGCACGCTGATCGCCACGGGCAACTCCAACTGGACCGATGACTCGGGCGACGGCGTCAAGGAGCCGCTGCTCGACGTGCACGACGCCACGCGCTACTAGCCCCCGGCGTAGCAGTCAGCGGGCGGCCTCCGGGCCGCCCGCACCAAGCGGCCTGGACGGTTCGGTCATGCTCACTCCGGTGCGACCACGGGGACGATCTCGGGCGCGCCGAGCCTGGTCGCGTCGGCCTCCTGGTCGGAGTCCTGCTCCTGGGAGCGACGCTCGGCCTCCACGCGCTTGGTGTAGTACTCCACCTCCCTCTTGACCTGCTCCCCGTCCCAGCCGAGCGGCCCGGCCAGCAGCTCGGCCGCCTCCTGCGCCACGCCCTGGCCGCGGTGGAAGGTCTCGATGGAGATGTGCGTACGCCGGGTCAGCACGTCGTTGAGATGCCTGGCGCCCTCGTGGGTGGCGGCGTAGACGATCTCGGCACGCAGGTAGTCGTCCGCCCCGGTCAGCGGCCTGGCCAGCGACGGGTCCCCCTCGATCAGCTCCAGCACCTCATCGATCAGCGACCCGTACCGCTGGAGCAGGTGCTCGATCCTGGCCACGTGCAGGGACGAGCTCTGGGCGAGCCGATATCTGGAGTTCCACAACGCCTGGTAACCCTCGGCGCCGGCGAGCGGGATGCGGTCGGTGCACGAGCGCGGCACCCGCTGGTCGAGCCCGTGCGCCACGGCGTCCACGGCGTCGCGCGCCATGACCCGATAGGTCGTGTATTTCCCTCCCGCGATCATCACCAGCCCCGGCACCGGGTGCGCCACCACGTGCTCTCGGGACAGCTTGGAGGTCTCGTCGGACTCGCCCGACAGCAGCGGCCGCAGCCCGGCGTAGACGCCCTCGACGTCGTCGCGGGTCAGCGGGACCGACAGCACGGCGTTCACATGGTCGAGCAGGTAGTCGATGTCCGCCCGGGAGGCCGCCGGGTGGACCTTGTCCAGCGTCCACTCGGTGTCGGTGGTGCCGATGATCCAGTGGCGGCCCCACGGGATCACGAACAACACCGACTTCTCGGTACGCAGGATGATCCCGGTCAGCGAGTGGATCCGGTCGCGCGGCACGACCAGGTGGATGCCTTTGGACGCGCGGACGTGGATCTGGCCCCGCCCGCCCACCAGCTCCTGGATGTCGTCGGTCCAGACGCCGGTGGCGTTGACCACCTGCTGGGCGCGCACCTCCAGCTCCTCGCCGCACTCCAGGTCCCGCACCCGCACGCCGGTGACCCGCTCCCCCTCCCGCAGGAACCCCACGACCTGCGACCGGGGCGCGACGAGAGCGCCGTACGTGGCCGCCGTGCGCAGCGTCGTCATCACGTAACGCGCGTCGTCCACCTGGGCGTCCCAGTACTGCACGGCGCCGGTGAAGGCGGCCCTCTTCAGCGCCGGGGCCAGCCGCAGCGCCCGCGACCTGGACAGGTGCCGATGGCCGGGGACGCCGCGGCTGAGCCCGGAGGCGAATCCGAGCGTGTCGTAGAGCGCCACGCCGGCGCCCACGTAGGGGCGCTCCCAGCCGAAATGGGTCATCGGGAAGAGGAACGGCACCGGCCTGACCAGGTGAGGCGCGATCCGCTGCAGCAGGAGCGCGCGTTCCTGGAGCGCCTCGCGTACGAGCTCGAAGTTGAGCTGCTCCAGGTAGCGCAGGCCCCCGTGGATGAGCTTGGAGGAGCGTGATGAGGTGCCCGAAGCGAAGTCCCTGGCCTCGACCAGCGCGACGTCGAGGCCGCGGGTCGCGGCGTCGAGCGCGATCCCCGCGCCGACGATACCGCCGCCGACCACGACCACGTCGAGCTCCCGCGCGGCCATGTCCTCCAGTGCCGCGGCGCGCTCCGCGGGCCCGAGCCGCGCCACGCTCCTTCCCGACGTCATAGCTCCCCCTATCGCCTGCGCTCCATACCTACCCAAGCCCGGCCCCATACGACCCCTGCCTCCGGCGAGGGGGCCGCTGTCACGCGCGTACGACCTTGACGCCGACGTCGGAGAGCTGCCCGGCGAGGGCGTCAGGCAGCTGCGAGTCGGTGACGAGGGTGTCAATCTGATTGATGGGGCAGATGCGGGAGAACGCCCGTTTACCGATCTTCGAGGAGTCGGCCACCACGACCACCTGGGCGGCCCGGCTGATCATCAGGTGGTTGACGCTGGCCTCGCCCTCGTGGTGCGCCGACGCGCCCAGCTCGACGTCGAGCCCGTCCACGCCGAGGAAGGCCACGTCCAGCGTCACCTGCTCCAGCACGCCGGACGCCAGCGGCCCGATGAGCTCGTACGACTGCTGCCTGGCCACCCCGCCCGTTACCACGATCTTGACGTGCCGGCGTACGGTGAGCTCCGCGGCGATGTTGAGCGCGTTCGTGACGATCGTGAAGCCGCTCTCCAGCGTGGACAGCGTGGCGAGGGTGCGCGCCAGCTCGGAGGTGGTCGTGCCGCCGTTGAGCCCCACCACGGCCCCCGGCGTGACCAGCTCGGCCGCCGCGCTCGCGATGCGGTGCTTCTCGTCGGCGTGCCTGGCCGTCTTGTAGCGCAGCGGCAGGTCGTAGCTCACGCTCTGCGCGACCGCCCCACCCCGCGTGCGCATGAGCATCTGCTGCTGGGCCAGCTGGTCGAAGTCCCGCCTGATCGTCGCGGTGGAGACGTCGAGCGCCTCGGCGGCCTCCTCGACCGACAGCCTGCCCTCCTGGGCCAGCAGCTCGAGGATGGCGTTCCAGCGGTCGTAGCGGGACACGAGGCCTCCTAGCGGATGCGGTCAGGAGCAAGCGTGGCACACGACGGCAGCCCCAGCCACCACTGCACATTGCTGCACTTTTCTGTTATAAACAATGCAGAAACAATCAATCATGGGAGGCATGCGGTGACCACCCACACCGAGGCCGAGATCGCGTCCCAGCCGTCGTGCTGGCGGCAGGCCATCGAGGACGTTCCCGTCGACGTGCTCCCCCGCCGGGGCGAGCGGGTCGCCGTCGTGGGCTGCGGCACGTCGTGGTTCATCGCGATGGCGTACGCGACCCTGCGCGAGCGCGCCGGCCACGGCGAGACCGACGCCTTCGCCGCCTCCGAGTTCCCCGCCGGCCGCCGCTACGACCGCGTGCTGGCGTTGTCCCGCTCGGGCACCACGACGGAGGTGCTGGAGCTGCTGGCCCGGATCGACACGGCGACCACGGCCATCACCGCCGACCCCACGACCCCGATCATGACGGCCGCCGACGAGGTCGTGGTGCTCGACTACGCCGACGAGCGGTCGGTCGTGCAGACCAGGTTCGCCACCACGCAGCTCGCCCTGCTGCGTGCCGGCCTCGGCGAGGACCTCGCGCAGGCGATCGCCGACGCCGAGGAGGCCGTGGCCGCGCCGCTGCCGGACACGCTGGTCGAGGCCGAGCAGTTCAGCTTCCTGGGCATCGGCTGGTCGGTCGGGCTGGCGCAGGAGGCGGCGTTGAAGATGCGCGAGGCGTCCCGATCGTGGACGGAGGCCTACCCGGCCATGGAATACCGGCACGGCCCCATCAGCATCGCCGCGCCCGGGCGCGTGACGTGGATGCTCGGCGCCGCCCCCGGGGGCCTTCGGGCGCAGGTCGAGCAGACCGGCGGGACGTTCGTCGAGAGCGGGCTCGACCCGATGGCCGAGCTGATCCGCGCCCAGCGCGTGGCCGTCGCCAGGGCCTTCGCCCGTGGGCTTGACCCTGACGAGCCCATGCACCTCACGCGATCTGTGATTCTTTCCTCATGAGCCTTACTCTCGCCGACGCCAGGATCGTGACTCCCGAGGGAGTGCACGAGGGGTGGCTGACCATTGAAGACGGCCGCATCACACACGTCGGCCACGGATCCGCGCCGGGGCCGGGCCTGAGCGTGGGCGGGCGGCACGTCGTCCCCGGGTTCGTGGACATCCACAACCACGGCGGCGCGGGCGGCTCGTTCCCCACCGGCGAGCAGGACCGGGCCCGCGACGCGGTGGCGCTGCACCGGCGGCACGGCACCACGACGACCATGGCCAGCCTGGTCACCGACTCGCTCGACGGGCTGACCCGGGCCGCGGCGGCGCTGGCCGAGCTGTGCGACGAAGGGCTGCTGGCGGGCATCCACTTCGAGGGCCCCTACATCGCCAGGAGCCGCTGTGGGGCGCACGACCCGACGCTGCTGCGCGAGCCCTCGACGCAGGAGTTCGCGGGGCTGGTGAAGGCCGGGCGCGGGCACGTACGCATGATCACCATCGCGGCCGAGCTGCCCCGCGCGCTCGACATGATCCGCATGGCCGTGGCCGAAGGCGTGATCGCGGCCATCGGGCACAGCGACGCCGACTACGACCAGACGATCACCGGCATCGAGGCCGGCGCGAGCGTGGCCACGCACCTCTACAACGCCATGCCGCCGCTCGGGCACCGCGCCCCGGGGCCCGTGGCGGCGCTGCTCGACGACGAGCGCGTGACGGTCGAGCTGATCAACGACGGGGTGCACGTGCACCCGGCCATGTTGCGGCTGGCGTACGAGGTGGCAGGGCCCGGCAGGACCGCGCTGGTCACGGACGCGATGGCGGCCACCGGGCTGGGCGACGGCGACTACGCTCTCGGCTCCATGCAGGTACGCGTGGACGGCGGCGTGGCCCGGCTCGTCAAGAGCGGCTCCATCGCGGGCTCCACGCTGACCATGGACGTCGCCTTCCGGCGCGCCGTGCGGGAGGTGGGCATGTCGCTGCCCGACGCCGTCCAGGTCGCTTCGCTGACGCCGGCGCGGGTGCTGGGGCTGTCCGACAGGATCGGCTCGATCGCCGTCGGCAAGGCGGCCGACCTCGTGGTGCTCTCCGATGAACTGGAGGTGGCCGGGGTGATGAAGGACGGCGTCTGGGTCACGGAGCCCCGATGATCCTCACCGTGACGCTCAACATGGCGCTCGACGTGACCTACGAGGTGCCTTCCGTCGACTGGGACGGGGTCAACCGGGTCGGTGCCGTGCACCGGCGCGCGGGCGGCAAGGGCGTCAACGTGGCCCGCGTGCTGGCCGCGCTCGGCCGACAGGTGCTGGTCACCGGCCTGGTGGGCGGGCCGACCGGGCGGGCCATCGAGGAGGACCTGGCGTCGGCGGGACTGCGGAGCGAGCTGTGCCGGATCGCCGGCGACTCCCGCACGACGCTGGCCGTCTGCGAGACCGCCGGCACGCCCGCCCACGACGCTGGCACGGCTGCCCCGCAAGAGCCGGGCGCCCCGCATGAGGAGGTCACGACTCGCCGCACGGCGCTGTTCAACGAGCCCGGCCCCGACGTCACACCCCACGAGCTGGCCGGCTTCGTGCGGCGCTACACGTCCCTGGCGCGGGAGGCGGACGTAGTGGTCCTCTCGGGCAGCCTGCCGCGCGGGGTGCCCGCCGACATCTACGCCACGCTCGCCGGCATCCCCGACGCGCCCGTGATCGTGGACGCGGACGGCGACCCCCTGCGCCACGCGCCCAAGGGCCGCCCCGCCGTCGTCAAACCCAACGCCGAGGAGCTGGCCAGGGCCTTTCCCGGCGGACAGGGCGCACAGGAGGTGCGGAGTCAGGGTGCGGAGGCCGTGGTCGTGTCCATGGGCGCCGACGGGCTGCTGGCCGTGACCGGGGAAGGGACATTCCGGGCGCGGATGCCGTACACCGTGGTGGGCAACCCGACCGGGGCCGGCGACGCACTCGTCGCGGGACTGGCGATGGACGTGGGGCGGCCGTGGCCCGACCGGCTCAGGAGGGCCGCGGCGCTCGGCGCGGCGGCCGTGGCCGCGCCGGTGGCCGGCGCGTTCGACCGTGACGTCTACGCCGCCATCCATCCACAGATCGTCATCACGTAAGGAGCCCGCCATGCCCCTCGCCGCCATCGGCGACATCGTCCGCCAGTCGCCCGCGGGGGTGGGCGCCTTCAACGTGATCCAGCTGGAGCACGCGGGCGCCATCGTGGCCGGCGCCGAGGCGCTCGGCCTGCCGGTCGTCCTACAGATCAGCGAGAACTGCGTGCGTTACCACGGCGCGCTGGAGCCGATCGCGCTGGCCTCGCTCGCAGTGGCCCGGCAAGCCGACGTGCCGGTCGCCGTCCACCTCGACCACGCCACCGACCGCGCGCTCGTCGAGGAGGCGGTGAAGCTGGGGCTCGGCTCGGTCATGTACGACGCCTCCGCGCTGCCCGACGAGGACAACGTCCGCACGACTGCTGAGGTGGCGGCCTGGTGCCACGAGCGGGGCGTGTGGGTGGAGGCCGAGCTGGGCGAGGTCGGCGGCAAGGACGGCGTGCACGCGCCCGGCGCCCGCACCAAGCCGCACGAGGCGGTCGGCTATGTGGCCAGGACCGGCGTGGACGCGCTGGCCGTGGCCGTGGGCACCTCGCACGCGATGACCAGCAAGGACGCGGTGCTGGACCTGGAGCTCGTCGCCGAGCTGCGGGCAGCGGTGCCGGTGCCGCTGGTGCTGCACGGCTCGTCGGGCGTGCCGGACGACGTGCTGCGCGAGGCCGTACGGCGCGGCATGAAGAAGATCAACATCGCGACGCACCTGAACAAGGCGTTCACCGGCGCCGTACGCGACTACCTGGCCCACGACGAGCGCGTCGTCGACCCCCGCAAATACGTCAAGGCCGGCCGCGACGCGGTGGCGCGCGAGGTCACGCACCTGCTCGGCGTGCTCACGAGCTGAGCTGCTTCCGCATCATCACGGCGGAGCGGCCCTTGACCCCTTCCCTGCCGGTCTCGACGTAGCCCAGCGACGTGTACAAGGCGATGTTGGAGGCCATCTTGACGTTCGTGTAGAGGCGCAGCGCGGGCAGCCCCAGCCGGCGCGCCTCCTCCTCTGCGTACGCCAGCAGCTCCCGCCCGATGCCCTTGCCGTGGCTCTCGGGCCGTACGGCGACATTGTCGACCAGCAGGACCCCGTCCTCGGGCACGAGCACGATCAGCCCTTGGAAGTCGTCGGTGACGTGCACCCGCCCGGCCTCGATGAGCGCGCCGTAGTCGGCCTCCATCGGGACCGGCCGCATGCCGATGACCTCGATCCACGGCTCGTAGGCGGCGTGGACCAGCTGCTCCACGCCGGCTCTGTCCTCGGGCCCGGCAAGTCTCATGCGGCCAATATTGCCAGCACCCGCTCCACCTGCCGCCGGAAGGTCCCCGGCGGATTGCGCGGGCTCTCGTGCGACAGCAGGAACAACCAGGTCATCCCGTGCAGTTTGCGGTAGTCGCGCATCAGCCGCTCCTCCGGCGGGCTCAGCTCGAACCGCCCCACGATGTCCACCTCGCCGTCCACCCACATGGACACGTGCTCGGCCATCTCCGCCAGCTCCCACACCCGGTCGCTGCGTCCGGAGTCCTCGAAATCGACCCTGCGGACGCGGGCGCCGTCCCACAGGAAGTTCGCCAGGTTGCCGTCGCCGCCCCAGAACACCGGTGTCACCCCGGACTCACCGGGAGTCCAGCTCTCCAGCCACCGCAGGCCCTCTTTCACGGCCCGGTCCGCCAGCGGGTCCCGCGACCGCCACTCCGCGCCCCGCCGCCGGACCCAGTCGCGGACCGCCGCACGCTGCCACGGGCGTATCGGGACAGTCTCGAGCACGGCAGGCGGCACAGCCGCATACAGCACGTCGAGCGCCTCGGCCATGGCCGCGACCTGGGCATCCCCCACGGACAGCCCACGCAGCGACACCCCGTCGATCCTCGTCATCGACACCACGCCGGCCTCGAACGCGATCGGCTCCGGCGCCAGCCCCGGAGCATGCTCGGCCAGCAGGGTCAGCGCCCGCCATTCGCGCTCCGCCCCGCCCTGCTTGCCATCCACATACCGTTTGGTGACGACGTCCCCGTCGAAGACCAGCTCGTGCGTATGTTGAAGATCAGCCACACGTCAGGGTAGCAACCGCTCCACCCGCCACCGGGCCTGACCGGCACCGGTCCTGCCCTACTCCCGTGGACCCCCGTCACCAGGGGAGGGGCCGCCCGTCGCGGAAGAAACCGCCGGTCGGCCCGTCATCCGGCAGATCGACGCCCCACAGCACGCTCCTCGCCCCCTCGGCGACGGGCCGCCCGCCCGGACCGCCCATGTCCGTCGCCGACCAGCCCGGACAGACGGCGTTCACCAGGATCCGGTCCTGCCGCAGCTCGGCGGCCAGCATCTTCGTCAGCGCGTTGAGCGCGGCCTTCGACACCGCGTACGCCGGCGTGCCCGCCCCCATGGACGCCAGGGACCCGATCTCGCTGGACACGTTCACCACCCGTCCGCCTCGCAGGAGGGGCAGGAGCGCCTGCGTCACCCGCCACGCCCCCAGCAGGTTCGTCTCCAAAGCCTCCCGCACCACGCCCAGATCCGCGTCCGCGGCCCGCTGCCAGGTGTCGTAGTGAATGGCCGCGTTGTTGACCAGGACGTCCACCCGCTCGTGAGACTCCCGCACGCCCTCGGCGAACGTGTCCACGGACTCCTGGTCCGAGACGTCCAGTCGCGTCGGCACCACCTCGCCGCCCAGCCCCTGAGCCGCCGTCTCGGCCTTGGCCAGGTCCCTCGCGGCGAGCAGCACCGTGTCACCGGCCAGCGCGAGCTGCCGGGCCACCTCCAGCCCGATCCCCCGATTGGCCCCCGTGACCACGCATACCCGACCCGCCATCAATGCCCCTGCTCATTTGCCTCGCGCCTGCGTCGCAGGAACTCGCGCTCCACCTCGTTGCCCGCCCGGTCGATGGCCGCCTCGTACGCCTGGGCCGCCTCCTCATGCCGCCCCAGCCGCCGCAACAGGTCGGCACGCACGGCGTGGAACAGGTGATAGCCCGCCACGTCGAGCCCGTCGACCAGGGCCAACGCCTTCTCGGGCCCTTCCGTCTCGGCCACCGCCACGGCCCGGTGCAAGGCCACGACCGGGCTAGGGTCGTACGTCAGGAGCTGATCGTACAGCCGCAGGATCTGATCCCAGTCGGTGTCCGCCACGCTCGGCGCGTCGCTGTGCACCGCGTTGACCGCGGCCTGGATCTGGTACGGCCCCGGCCGGTCGATCCGCAGGCAGCTCCGCACGAGGACCTGTCCCTCCTCGATGAGCCCGCGGTCCCAAAGCCCTCGATCCTGCTCGGCCAGGGGCACCAGCTCACCCGCCGGCCCCATGCGCGCGGCCCGCCGCGACTCGATGAGCAGCATGAGCGCGAGCAATCCCATGACCTCAGGCTCCTCCGGCATGAGTGCGGCCAGCAGCCGCCCGAGTCTGATGGCCTCCGCGCAGAGCTCCTCGCGCACGAGCCGATCGCCCGAGCTGGCCGTATACCCCTCGTTGAAGATCAGATAGATCACGGCCAGCACGGCGTGCAGCCGCTCAGGCAGATCGCGCTCCTCCGGCACCCGGTACGGGATCTTCGCAGCGCGGATCTTGTTCTTGGCCCGGACCAGCCGCTGTGCCATCGTCGGCTCGGGCACCAGGAACGCCTGTGCGATCTCCGCCGTGGTCAGGCCGCCGAGCAACCGCAGCGTCAGGGCGACCTGGGCGTGGACGGCGAGCGCGGGATGGCAGCAGGTGAAGATCAGTCGCAGCCGGTCATCGTGTACCGGCCCCTCCTCCGGAGGCTCGTCGCGGACCTGCAGCAGCGCGGCTTGAGCATGTTTGTCCTGCCGCACCGACTCCCTGCGCAGCCGGTCGAGGGCCCGGTTGCGGGCGGTGGTGATGATCCACCCCGCCGGGCTCGGCGGCACCCCGTCCACCGGCCAGCGCCGCGCCGCGACCGTGAACGCCTCCTGCACGGCCTCCTCGGCCACGTCGATGTCCCCGAAGGCACGCACCAGCACGGCCACGGCCCGGCCGTACTCCTCCCGGAACACCCGCTCAATCTCGGGCATGAGCCCGCCTCAACGCCCCCGGCGCGCCATCGACTCCACCGTGTTCTTGGCCTCCAGCAGGGACGCCCCGGTCGCCTCGCGGTAGATCTTGATGGCCAGGATCGTCTTCCTCCTCTCCAAGGCGTGGTAGAACTCCGGCGGCAGGAACGGGCCGCCGGAGTTCGCGAGCTCGGGATCGATGCCGAGATGCCGCTGAAGATCCGCCACCTGCCGCTCAAGCCGGGCGATTCTCTCCTCTACGGATTCCATGGTCGAAACACTACGCGTCCGAATCATGCAGCACGCGCACGAGTTGCCGCGCGAACCCCGCCCGGCCGCTCGGTGTAGCCCCCGTGCCCACCCCTGCGGGCGGGCACGGAATCCTAGACATGGCAAAAATGCGGATGAATGCAACGGCCTGCATGATCCTGAGTACAGTCAGTAAGCAGGGCTTCTACGATGACGGGAGCTGATCGTGAGGGAGGAGTCACAAGAAGTGACCGCCACTGTGATTGACCCGCAAGGAAGGTTTCGCGTCGACCTGCCCAACTCGGCCTACCAGATGTGGGTCGACGGGGTGCTCTGGGATTACCTCCACATCGCACACGACGGCACCCGAGTCGAAATCATCGATGGAGAGATCGTGCTGTCCCCCGCCCTCAGCCTCATGCACCAACTCATCTGCACGGAGATCGTCAACCTCATCCACGAGGCGCGCTTCAAGGACCCGTCCTACCGTTGGCGGGGTGTCGTCGCCAGCGGGCTGAACTTCGTCGCAGAGGAAAACGGCTACATCCCGGACGTTACCGTCCTGGATGAGGAAGTCATGCATGAGGCGTTGAAGCTCGACCAGAGGCACCTGATCACTGACCAATCCGAACTGGTCGTCGAGGTGACTTCCCCCTCGAACGCACACTTGGACCGGCCCTCGACCGGCAAGCGGGCGGGCAAGGGCAAGTGGTGCGGATATGCGCGGGCCGAGATCCCCTACTACCTGCTCATCGACCTCGACCCCGCCGTCTCCGCAATCACCCTCTACTCGATCCCCGACCAGGCCTCCGCCGCCTACCTCCATGAGGAGAGCTGGAGTATCGGCGAAACGATCGCCCTGCCCGACCCGATCGGGATCGAGATCCCCACGGACAAGTGGAAGCCTTGGGCCTGACCGGTGACCGGCCCTCTGGATCCTTCCGAAGGCCGGTCAACGTCAGCGCTGGGTCGGCGCCACCACGACCTCGACCCGCTGGAACTCCTTGATGTCGGAGTAACCGGTGGACGCCATCGTCCGCTTCAAAGCACCCATCAGGTTCATCGACCCGTCCGCCACGCTCGACGGCCCGTGCAGGATCTGCGCCAGCGTCCCCACGGTCCCGAACTCGACCCGACGCCCCCTGGGCAGATCCGGGTGGTGCGCCTCCGACCCCCAGTGGAACCCGTGCCCCGGCGCCTCGGCGGCCCGCGCCAGCGGCGAGCCCACCATCACGGCGTCCGCCCCGCACGCGATCGCCTTCGCGATGTCCCCCGAGGTCCCCATGCCACCGTCGGCGATCACGTGGACGTAGCGCCCGCCCGACTCGTCCATGTAGTCCCGCCGCGCCGCCGCGACGTCCGAGATCGCGGTGGCCATCGGCACCGCCACCCCCAGCACGTTACGCGTGGTGTGCGAGGCGCCGCCGCCGAAGCCCACCAGCACCCCGGCCGCGCCCGTGCGCATGAGGTGCAGGGCGGCCGTGTAGGTGGCGCAGCCGCCCACGATGACCGGCACGTCCAGCTCGTAGATGAACTGCTTGAGGTTGAGCGGCTCGGCTCGGCCCGACACGTGCTCGGCGGAGACCGTGGTGCCGCGGATGATGAAGATGTCCACGCCGGCGTCGATCACGGCCTTGTGGTATTGGACCGTGCGCTGCGGCGACAGGCGTACGGCAGTCGTCACGCCTGAGGCACGGATCTCCTCGATGCGCCGCCCGATCAGGTCCTCCTTGATCGGAGCCGCGTAGATCTCCTGGAGGCGCTTGGTGGCCGCCGCGGCATCCAGGGCAGCGCACTCCTCCAGCAGCGGCGACGGGTCCTCATAGCGCGTCCAGAGCCCTTCGAGGTCGAGCGGGGCCAGCCCGCCGAGCCGCCCGATCTCGATGGCGGTGGCCGGCGACACCACGCTGTCCATGGGTGCGACGACCACGGGCAGCTCGAACCGATAGGCGTCGATCTGCCAGGCGATCGAGACCTCCTCCGGGTCACGAGTGCGCCGCGAGGGCACCAGGCCGATCTCGTCAAGCGCGTACGCCCGGCGCCCGGTCTTCCCCCGGCCGATCTCCACCTGCTGAGTCATGAACTTACCTTCTGTGATAGTTCGGAGCTTCCACGGTCATCTGGATGTCGTGGGGGTGGCTCTCCTTGAGGCCCGCCGCCGTGATCGGCATGAGCTGCCCGTCGGTGTGCATCTGCTCGATCGTGCGGCACCCGGCATACCACATGCCCTGGCGCAGCCCGCCGACCAGCTGGTGCGCGACGGCCGCGACCGGCCCGCGGTAGGGCACCTGCCCCTCGATGCCCTCGGGGATGTATTTGTCATCGCCACCGACGTCGGCCTGCGCGTAGCGGTCCTTGCTGAAGGAGGTGCCACCGCGCTCGCGGTTGCGTACGGCGCCGAGCGACCCCATGCCCCGGTACGACTTGAACTGCTTGCCGTTGATGAAGATCAGCTCACCGGGCGACTCCTCGCACCCGGCCAGCAGCGAGCCGAGCATGACCGTGTTCGCGCCGGCCGCGATGGCCTTGACGATGTCGCCGGAGTATTGCAGGCCGCCGTCGCCGATGACCGGAATGCCCGCCGGCGCGCAGGCCTTGGATGCCTCATAGATGGCCGTCACCTGCGGCGCGCCCACGCCGGCCACCACCCGGGTGGTACAGATGGAGCCGGGCCCGACGCCCACCTTGACCGCGTCGGCGCCGGCCTCGACCAGCATCTGCGCGCCCGCCCTGGTCGCGATGTTGCCGCCGATGACCTCGACCTTGCTGTTGGCCTTGAGCTTGCCGATCATGTCGGCCAGTCCCTTGGAGTGGCCGTGGGCCACGTCCACGACCACCACGTCCACCCCGGCCTCGATCAGGGCCTTGGCACGCAGCTCGGCGTCGCCGCCGACGCCCACGGCCGCGCCCACGAGCAGGCGCCCGTCGACGTCCTTGGTGGACAGCGGATATTGCTCGCTCTTGGTGAAGTCCTTGACCGTGATCAGGCCGCGCAGCCTGCCGTCGGCGTCGACGAGGGGCAGCTTCTCGATCTTGTTCTGCCTGAGCAGCGCGAACGCCTCGTCCCTGGACACCCCCACCGGGGCGGTGACGAGCGGCATCTTGGTCATGACCTCGCGGACGGGCCGCGACTGGTCGGTCTCGAAGCGCATGTCGCGATTTGTCACGATGCCGACCAGCGTGCCCGACATGTCGGTCACGGGCACCCCCGAGATCCGGTACGTCGCGCACAACCGCTCCACGTCGGCCAGCGTGTCGTCCGGGCTGCAGGTGACTGGGTTGGTCACCATCCCCGCCTCGGAGCGTTTGACCAGATCGACCTGCTGCGCCTGCTCCTCGATCGACAGGTTGCGGTGAAGAATGCCGATGCCGCCCTGCCTGGCCATGGCGACCGCCATGCGCGCCTCGGTGACGGTGTCCATGGCCGCCGAGACCAGCGGGATGGACAGCGAGATGCCGCGCGACAGGCGGGATCTGGTGTCGGCCTCTCCCGGCTGCAGGTCAGAATAGGCGGGCACCAGCAGCACGTCATCGAAGGTCAATCCCGTATCGGTGAACTTGGACATGCTGCGGCCCCCTCTGCCGTTGCCTTGATTGGACCAAGTCTAGGGCCTGCGTCCAAACCGAGTCTCGGCGCCTGGGAGGTCGCGATGCCGGGAGGACGATGACCCCCACGGCCCGTCGTACTCCCGGCATCAAAAGTGCCGGGGGATGGGACGGTCGGTGATCCGTCCCATCCCCCGGCCACCGGCATCCGCTGTGGTGACGCGACGCGCCCACCGAACCCCCCTCCGCGTTCTGATGAGCGGCGCGACCACTGCTTCTTGACGATGCCGACGCTAAGTAAAGACTGCGTTACTCAACGGAACATCGCAAGGTAAAAACGTGCAATTGCACGAAGTTGCATCGCAGGGGTTGCGAGTCGACGCAAGGAGCGGACACCAGCGGAATGCGGCGTTATTCTCGCGGCACGCCGTGAACCCCCTACGGAGTCGCACACAATGCGCAACGAGTCCCGCATCCGGTCAGATCCCTTCGAGACGCTCGGCCTCGATCCTGCCCAGCGTGCGCTCTACACGGCCATTCTGCGGCTGCACAGAGCAACACGCACGGATCTCGCACAGGCCATGGACGGGCCGGTGGAGAGCGTAGGCCGCCAGCTCGACGCCCTCGTCAAGCTGGGGGTGGTCGACGAACGATCGGGCGAATACCTGGCCAGGCACCCGGCCGCGGCGCTCGGCCGGCTGATCGCCGAGCGCCTGGACCGGCTGGCCGAGGAGAGCCGCATGATCGACTCGGCGCTCGGCTCGATCCGGACCCTGATCCACGACTACGACGCCGGCCGGGATTACCAGAGCGGCCCGTTCACCGTGGAAATGGCGAGCGGCGCGGACGTGCTCTACGAAAGCGTGATCGGCATAGCCGTGCAGTCGCCCGGGATGGAATTGCTGACCGCCATTCCGGATGAGCGCACAATGACTGACTTTGTCCGTAAATTTGCGGACCCGTGGATAGATGCGCAAAAACGAAAACTTCTCACGGTTCGCGCTGTCATCCCGGTCGCCACCCTCGCCCTGCCCGGCGTCCGCGACCAACTGATCGAACTCGCCGAGACCGGCGGCAGCGTACGCACGCTGCGCCGCGTCCCGAGCTGGTTCATGACCGCCGGGCCGGAGGTCGCGGGCCTGCCCGCGCTCTGGGGCGGCAACCTGCCCGACCACGCGTACAACTTCTATCTCGTCCGCACGCCGATCGTGGTCGGCGTGCTCCACACGCTCTTCGGCGAGCTGTGGGCCCGGGCCGTGCCCCTCCCCTGGGGGCGCAAAGGAGACGGGATGGTGCAGGTCCTGCGCCTGGCGGCGCAGGGCATGTGCGACGAGTCGATCGCCCGCCAGCTGGGCGTGTCGGTCAGGACGGTACGCGCCAGGTTCGCCGACGCCATGGCCGAGCTGGGCACACAGTCGCGCTTCCACGCAGGTGTGGAGGCCACCCGGCGCGGATGGCTGAGCTAATACTCTCCGCTCGGGCCGCATCGGTCATATGGTGGGAAGGTGCTGGAAGACGTCCCCCGCGACCCGTTCGCGGACGACCCGAACGACCCTTCCTCGGCGATGGGCGCGCTCGACGACGCGGAACCATTGACCGCGCAAGAGCGTGACGAGGCCATCACCGACCTCGCCGACGTCGAGGTCTTCCGCTCTCTGCTCGAACCGCAGGGGGTGCTGGGTCTCGTGCTCGACTGCCCGGAATGCGGCGAGCAGCACTTCTTCGACTGGGAGCTGCTGCGCGGCAACCTACGACAAATGATCGAGAAAGGCCAGCCCCAGGTCCACGAGCCGGCCTTTCACCCCGACCCGGCCGACTACGTCACCTGGGAGTACGCCAGAGGCTACGTCGATGGCGTCATCGACACGGAGGAACGCCGCTGACCGACACCACCGAGCACGGATGTGCCGGCTCGGTCACCGTCACCGATCACGGACGAGCCCAACCCGCCACCCCCGAACACGGAGGAACGCCGGAGATCACCCTCGTCACCGTCAAGCACATCTGTGACGAGAGCGGCCAGCAACCGCACAGCCGGATCGCCGTGGTGGACCGAGCCTCGGTGGAGCATGCTCTGACGGACCCTCTGAGGGTCCTCTCCACGGCCGAGCGCTTCGAGCAGTGCGTCGGTCTCCTCCTCTGGCGTCAAGCCGACTCCAGTTCGGCCATCTGCCGCAACCTGGCCAACGCCCGATGCTGGGCGACGCGGACCGCACCTGGTGACATACCGAGTACATTACCGGTCTCCTCCGCGGACAGCCCTGAGACCACTCGCATGAGCAACAATTCCCGCTGGTTCTCGGGCAGCCGGGCCAGCAGCCTGCGCGCGTGCTCGACCTCGATGTAGCGGACCACGGTCTCCTCGGGTCCCGGCCCGTCGTCCGGGCCGTCCGGCAGATCCTGGGTCGGCACGGCCGACCGCACCGAACTCCGCAGTGCATCTGCCACCTTGTGCGAGGCGATCCCGAACACAAAGGACGCGAAGGGCCGCCCCATGTCCCGGTACCGCGGCAGCGCGGACAACACCGCGATGCACACCTCCTGAGCAACGTCATCGGCAATGTGATATTGCCCTGAAACCCTGCCCAGCCTGGCGCGGCAATACCGCACCACCATCGGACGCAACTCACCGAGCAGAGATTCGATCGCACTGCGATCTCCCTGCACGGCGAGGCTCGTCAGTTCCCTAAGGTCGGAGTCATCCGTCCGTGCCGGAAGTCTCGACGCGAGCCTTACCCCAATTTTGGCGTCGGCGACGCTTCCCTCGCTCACGATAGGCATGATGCCCGCGTTGATCCTGCATGTCGTCATGGCGAACGGCTACGGATTGGTCACATTGAAGCGACGATAACGAGCAGTAATCAATCGGCCACACTAAGGCTTTATTGCTCGACATAATATTTCACTCCACAACCCGAAATGCGCGACAATTGTCAGACCATAGACGCTTATCACCCACTGCCGGTTTACTCCATTAATCCACCTTTTCCCCCCACTTCTCCCCATGTCCGGCCAGGTCACCCCGCGCGAAGGACTCGGCGATGAGGGTTCGGCGCCCGCCCGCGTGCCGCGCTGCGCGGCGGGAATCACCAGGAGGGAGAGGCCCCTCAGCGCTCTACGGGAGGCGCGGATCGTCATGCATTGGCACGCCTACCAGTGGACGGGTGCCGGCGCCGATCGCGACAACGAGGCCGAGCGGCGGCCGGATTCGCCCGACTTCCGGGCGTCCGCCCTGCCCCCGATGCGGACGGGCGATTGGCTGGCCAAGCCCGCCTCGCGGATCGCGGCCAGCTTCGACGACGTCGAGGCGGCGGTCGACTGGCTCGCGGCCGCGTACGGCGACATAGGCGACGCGCTCCTCGTCCCCGACCGCATCCCCTTGGAGGATCGGCTGGCCGGCGCCAGGGACCTGCTGCCGCGCGGTGTGGACGTGCAGTGGGGCGAATGGCTGCAGGGTGGCCGGTTCGCCACCATCGGCATGATCTGCTGCCCGAACCGGCACGCTGCCCATCCCTGCCCGATCCGGCGCAGCGCCGGGGTGGCCGCCCTATAAAGGATCATTCATCGCGGGCGTCGAGCAACTCCAGATACCCCTGAACGGCCTCCCACAGGTGATGCTCCGGATACCGGCCGATCCCCCGGTGCTCTCGCCGCCACTGCCGCTCCCAGTACGAGCGATGCACGGCACGCAGGTGCTCGAGAGCCGCTTCGAGCTCGCCGGCGACCTGCGTCCGCTCCTCCTCGGCGCCGGCCGTCACCCGGCGCAGCCGATCGAAGCGCCGCTCGCCCAGCGCGTCGAGCACACCCCTGTCGGGCCCGTCCAGCGACCAGAACCGGACCGGCCCCCGAATGACGTGGTTCCACACCGGATCCCGGAAAGACCGCCAGTAGGAGGCGATGCCGCCCTGGTCCAGCCGCAGGAAGTCCACCAGCCACGCGGTGCCGGGCGGTTGAGAGCCCCAGGTCACTTCCTCCGGCGGCAGGTTCAGCACGAAGACGGCCTCGATGTGATCAATGGGATCGGCGCCCTCCAGCAGGTCACCGAAGACGTATGCCTCGCGCAGGAACGGCTGCGCCGCCGGCACCCGTCTGGTCTGGTCACACGCCTCGGCGAGCATCCGCACCCTCTCGACCGCCCGCCGGTACTGCATCGTGCGCCCCTCCTCACGTTCGGCTCGCGACCAGCGTACGAGTTGCGCTCGGCGACGCGGCTACAGCGGCGGCAGCCGGGCACCCGGCGCCGATCCACGACGCCCGCTTCGGCAAGATGGGCCAGCAGACCCGGACAGGACGAGGTCGGTCCGGACGGGCGCCGGCGGTACGTCATCGACAATCTCTTCGGCACAGAGCTGTCGAATTCCGGCCGGCCGTCCGACATAAGGGTGTAGGTACGAAGTCCACCACTGAAAGGAAGACCCCGTGGCCCAGTACGCGATCCTCCTGTACGCAACGGCCCCCGCCGATGCCGACGATCTGACCCCCGAGCAGCGCGAGGCGCACCAGCGGCACGCCGACGAGCTGGGTGACGCCATGCTCACGGCGTTCGCGCTCCAGCCCAGCACCACCGCCACCTCCATCCGCGGCGACGCCGTCACGGACGGGCCTTTCGTCGATGCCAAGGAGGTCGTCGCCGGGATCTGCGTCATCGAGGCCCCCGACCTGGACGCCGCCCTGGAAATGGCCCGCCGCAATCCCATCACCCAGCTGGGCGGCGGCGTCGAGGTGCGGCCCGTGGCGAGCGGGTTCGTCAGGGGATGACGGACGTCGAAGCGGCGGTCGCGGACGCGCACCGCCGCCGGTGGGCCCTGGTCCTCGCTTCCACGGCGCGCGTGGCCGGGGACCTGGACCTGGCCGAGGAGTGCGTGCAGGAAGCGTACGCCGCGGCGCTGACCGGCTGGGCGCGCGACGGCATCCCCGACAACCCGGCGGCCTGGCTCACCACCACGGCCAGGCGCCGCGCCATGGACGCGGTGCGGCGCGAGCGGGTGTTCCGCTCGAAGCTGCCGCTGCTGATCGAGCCCGAGCCGGAGGAGCCGGCGGACGAGGACGACATGAACGGACCCGAGGACGCGGTGCCGGACGAGCGTCTGCGCCTGGTCTTCATGTGCTGCCACCCGGCGCTGGCGCAAGAGGCGCAGCTGGCGCTCACCCTCAGGCTGGTGTGCGGGGTGTCCACCGGGGACATCGCCCGCGCGTTCCTGGTGCCGGAGACGACGATGGCCGCCCGGCTGACCCGGGCGAAGAAGAAGATCTCGGTCGCCAGGATCCCGTACCGGGTGCCGGGCGCGGCGGCGTTGCCCGACCGGCTGCGCGGGGTGCTCGGTGTGATCCATCTGCTCTTCACCACCGGGTACACCGCGCCGTCGGGTGCGTCGCTCCTGCGTACGGACCTGATGGACCAGGCGCTGCACCTCGCGCGCATGCTGCGCGAGTTGATGCCCGACGAGCGGGAGGTGTGGGGGCTGCTCGCCCTGCTGCTGGTCACCGACGCCCGGCGGGCCACCAGGGTGGACTCCCGCGGCCGGTTGCTGCGGCTGGAGGAGCAGGATCGGTCGCGATGGGACCGAACCGCGATCGCCGAGGCGCACGAGCTGATCGTGGGCGGCCTGCGCGGCGGGCAGCCGGGGCGTTATGTGTTGCAGGCCGCGATCGCGTCCCTGTACGCCGAGGCGCCGGCCTACGACCGGACGGACTGGCCGCAGATCGTGACCTTGTACGACGAGCTGCTGAAGGTATGGCCGTCCCCGGTGGTGGCGCTGAACCGCACGGTGGCCCTGGCCCGCGTCTGCGGCCCGGCGCAGGCTCTCGCCGAGGTGGAGGAGCTGGAGAAGGACACCCGCCTCGCGGGATACCAGTATCTGCCCGCGATCAAGGCGGACCTGCTGCGCGAGCTCGGCCGCGCCGAGGAGGCGTCGGCCGCGTACCGGAAGGCACTGGAGCTCACCACGAACGAGGCCGAGCGGGAGTTCCTGACCGGACGCCTCGCGGAGCTCCGGTAGAACGTCGTACGGCCCGCGTCCCATGCGCATGGGACGCGGGCCGTACGACGGACGGACGGGTCAGTGGCCGTGGCCGTGACCGTGGCCCTGGCCGGCGGCCGGGGCCTCCTCCTCGGGCTTGTCCACCACGAGCACCTCGGTGGTGAGCAGCATGCCCGCGATGGAAGCCGCGTTCTGCACGGCCGACCGCGTGACCTTCACCGGGTCGATGACGCCCTGGTCGAGCAGGTTGCCGTATTCGCCGGTCGCGGCGTTGAGGCCGTGACCAGGCTGCAGCTCGGCAATCTTGTGGGTGACCACGTAGCCCTCGAGACCGGCGTTCTCGGCGATCCAGCGGGCCGGCTCGACAAGCGCGCGCCGGACCACGCCGACACCCGTGGCCTCGTCGCCCGACAGACCGAGGTCGTCGAGGTCCTTGGAGACGTGGATGAGCGCGGAGCCACCGCCGGAGACGATGCCCTCCTCGATCGCCGCGCGCGTCGCGGAGATCGCGTCCTCGAGGCGGTGCTTCTTCTCCTTGAGCTCGACCTCGGTGGCGGCGCCGACACGCAGCACGCACACACCGCCGGCGAGCTTGGCCAGACGCTCCTGCAGCTTCTCGCGGTCCCAGTCGGAGTCGGACTGCTCGATGGCGAGCCTGATCTCCTTGACGCGGTCCTCGATGGCCTGCTGGTCACCGGCGCCGTCGACGATGGTCGTGGCGTCCTTGGTGACCACGATGCGGCGGGCCTGGCCGAGCACCTCGAGACCGACGTGCTCCAGCTTGAGGCCGACCTCCTCGCTGACGACCTGGCCGCCGGTGAGGATGGCCATGTCCTGCAGCATCGCCTTGCGGCGGTCGCCGAAGCCGGGGGCCTTGACGCCCACGGAGGTGAACGTGCCGCGGATCTTGTTGGTAACCAGGACGGCCAGGGCCTCGCCCTCGACGTCCTCGGCCACCACGAGCAGCGGCTTCTTCGTCTGGGCGATCTTCTCCAGCAGCGGCAGGAAGTCCGCGATGGAGGAGATCTTGCTCTGGGTGAGCAGGATGTAGGCGTCCTCCAGGACGGACTCCATCCGCTCGGGGTCGGTCACCATGTAGGCCGACAGGTAGCCCTTGTCGAACTGCATGCCCTCGGTGAACTCGAGCTCCATGCCCATGGCGTTGGACTCTTCGACGGTGAGCACACCGTCCTTGCCCACCTTGTCGAACGCCTCGGCGATCAGGTCGCCGATCTGTGCGTCCTGAGCGGAGATCGTGGCGACATTCGCGATCTCCTTCTTGTCCTCGACCGGGCGGGCGCTGGCGAGCAGCTTGTCGCTGATCTCCTTGGCGGCCTTGTCGATGCCGCGCTTGAGCGACAGCGGCGAGGCGCCGGCGGCGACGTTGCGCAGGCCCTCGCGGACCATGGCCTGGGCCAGGACGGTCGCGGTGGTGGTGCCGTCACCCGCGATGTCGTTGGTCTTGGTCGCCACTTCCTTGGCGAGCTGGGCGCCGAGGTTTTCGTAGCGCTCCTCCAGCTCGATCTCACGAGCGATGGTCACACCATCGTTCGTGATCGTCGGCGCACCGAACTTCTTGTCGATGACGACGTTGCGGCCACGCGGGCCGAGGGTTACCTTGACGGCGTCCGCGAGGGCGTTGACGCCGCGCTCAAGCGCGCGGCGGGCGTCCTCGTCGAACTCCAGGATCTTCGCCATTGCTGAAAGTCCTCTCCTAGCGTCGAAAGCCCCGGTCGCCCTGAAGAGCGCCCGGGGCTCGACACATCCGGCTTACTTCTCGATGATCGCGAGAACATCGCGGGCGGAGAGCACGAGGTACTCCTCGCCGCCGTACTTGACCTCGGTGCCGCCGTACTTGCTGTAGAGGACGATGTCGCCCTCCGAGACGTCGAGCGGAATCCGCTTGTCTCCGTCCTCGTCCCAGTTGCCAGGGCCCACCGCGAGGACCTTGCCCTCCTGCGGCTTCTCCTTGGCGGTGTCTGGGATGACCAGACCGGAAGCGGTCGTCTGCTCAGCCTCAAGCGGCTGAACCACGATGCGGTCGCCGAGCGGCTTAACGGGAACCTTAGTGGCGGTCGTCACGATCGGACCTCCCCTTCAGATATGAATGATCTAGAAGAGGCGACCAGCTGGGCCTGCCGTCGCGGGTGTCAGACCTGCCTCGTCGCACGTTGGCACTCTCAAGGTGAGAGTGCCAACAGGAAACATATGCAAGAGGGGCTTGACAGTCAACACGAACGCGTCTGCTCAGAGCGATCAGGCCTCATTCGGCGTACGAACCCTGTGTGAGGTCGGCCACGATGCCGGGCCGGACGGGACTCCAGCCGAGGGCCTGGCGGGTGCGGGCGGCGCTGACCCGCTGACTGATCGACAGCGCGTGCGCGAAGCCCTCACCGAGCAGTTCGGCCGCCTCCTCGAGCGGCCAGGGCTCGGCCGCCTCCTTGACGCCGGCCGACCTGGCCGCCGCCTCGGCCACGGCGGCCACGGACACGGCTTCCTCGCTGACGGCGTGGTAGACGGTCGCCTCGCCCTTCTCGACCGCGGTCACGATCAGCTCGGCCAGGTCCTCCACGTGCACGAACGTCCACGTCGGCGCCTCACCGCCGGCCGAGACGTACACGCCGGTCCCGCGCTGGGCGGCCTGGCCGCGCAGCAGCGCCGGGATGCCCGCGCCGCGCCCGTGCACGACGCCGGGGCGCACCACGGAGCCGCCTCCGTCCAGAATGAGCCGCTCCACCTCGTGCCGGTACGCCACGAGCGGAATCGGATTCGCCGGGCTGTCCTCGTCCGCGCCGTCGGTCTCGCCGAGCACCCACACGCCGCTCACATAGACGACCCGCTTGCCCGACCCGGCCAGAGCGGCGATGGTCGCCAGGTCGGTGCCCTGGTCGCCGGTCAACTGGCCCGCGTGCATGATCGCGTCGATGTCGGGGGTGATCGCGGCCTGCAGGGTCAAGGCGTCCGCCAGGTCTCCGTGCCGCTCCTCGGCCGCGGCCGGCACCCGTCTGGCTCCGCCGGCCGCGGGCCGTACGAACGCCGCCACCTCATGGCCCCGCTCGATCAGCCGCTCAACCACGGCCGCGCCGATGTAGCCCGTCGCCCCGGCAACCAGCACCTTCATTGTCCCACCTCAAAAGTTTTGACATTGAACATTTCCACGCAGAAGGTATAACACGCCGTCAAACATTTCAATGTCGTACGATTAGCCGCATGGACGACGTGGTCGACGCGATGCTCGGACAGTGGGCGTGCGCCCGGCCCGACGTCGACGTATCCCCGCTGGGTGTGATCGGCCGGGTGTCGCGGGCGTCGCGGCTGCTGGAGCGGGGGGTCAAGGAGTTCCTGGCCGAGCACGGGCTGGAGGCGTGGGAGTTCGACATGCTGACCACGCTGCTCAGGAGCGGCGATGACGCCACCATGTGCATGAAGGACGTGTCGGCGGCTGCGATGATCAGCCCGGGCGCGCTCACCAACCGTATGGACCGCCTGGTGGAGCGCGGCCTGGTGGAGCGCTGGCCGGCGCCGGGCAACCGCAGGATGACGCTGGTCACGCTGACGGACGAGGGGCGGCGGGTGGCCAACGACCTGCTGGAGCGGCACACGGCCAACGAGGACCACCTGCTGTCCGGGCTCTCCGCCCCCGACCGCGACGCCCTGGCCGGCCTTCTCCGCAAACTCCTCCTTTCCCTCGGCGACACCGCACCCGTGTGACATGGCCGCGCCCCGAGGTCGCGGGAGCCGTCTCGAGGGGTCTCGAGGGCGCGATAACGTCGTGTGACGTGGACCTCGACGCGTTCAACGAGCTGCTGACGACGCGCGGCCAACGGGCGCTGGCCGAGGCCGGTGAGCTCACCGGCGCGGACCCGGTCGCCGCCGCCACGAAGCTGCGCAAAACGTATGACGCCCCTCTCACCTCGGCCGCCCTGACCCAGGCCGGCCTGCGGGAACGTGCCAAGGCCAAATTCGGCGAGGACGCCCGGGGGATGTACTTCACGCACCACGGCCTGGAGCAGTCCACGCGGGCGGAGGTGGCCGCGCACCGCGCCCGCCGCCTGGCCGGGGCCTCGGTCGTCGACGCCTGCTGCGGCATCGGCGGCGACTTCCTGGCCCTGGCCCGCGCCGGCTGCACGGTGACGGCCGTGGACATCGACCCCCTGACGGTCGCCGTGGCCAGAGCCAACGCCGAGGCGCTCGGGCTGGCCGACCGGGTGACGGTGACCATTGGGGACGCGGCCGCCGTCCGGCCGGAGGATTACGACGTGCTGTTCGCCGACCCGGCACGGCGGACGAGCCGGGGCAGGACGTTCGACCCCCTGACTTACTCGCCGCCCTGGCCCGTGGTGCTCGGCCTGGTCTCCAGGGCCGAGCGGGCCTGCCTCAAGGTCGCACCGGGCATCCCGTACGAGTTCATCCCGGCGCAGGCCGAGGCCGAGTGGGTCTCGTACAAGGGCGAGGTCAAGGAGGCCAGCCTCTGGATCGGGACCGGGGAGCGGCCGACCCGCCGCGCCACGCTGCTGCCCGGCGGTCACACCCTGACCTCCGCCGACGTCAAGGCCCCGGTCGGCGCGATGGGACGCTACATCTACGAGCCCGACGGCGCCGCCATCCGGGCTCACCTCGTGGGCGAAGTGGCCGAGCTGGTCGGCGGCCGCCTGCTCGATCCGCTGGTGGCGTACATCGCGGCCGACGAGCCGGTGGACACCCCATGGGCCGCGAGATACGAAGTCGAGGACATTATGCCGTTCTCGCTGAAAAAGCTACGTGCGGCCCTCCGTG
Source organism: Nonomuraea turcica (assembly GCF_030718205.1). Classification (GTDB taxonomy): domain Bacteria; phylum Actinomycetota; class Actinomycetes; order Streptosporangiales; family Streptosporangiaceae; genus Nonomuraea. The sequence goes on along the minus strand of NZ_JAUZQF010000037.1, from coordinate 55,146 downwards.
AACGGCAAATTGGAAATGTCACCATCAAAAAGCGCGCCTCCGCCCTCGACATCGAGCGCCTGCGTGCAGATCTGCGACTCAATGGGGACAAGTCGGCAGTAATCATCTTGACGCGGATCATGGCGCGGCCATATGCCCTCATCTGCGACACCTCCCCACCTGCCTGAACAGGGAAACCGGCCATTCTTGCGTTAACCGCGATCTTTCAATTTCAGCCCTGACGGACCTTGATCGAAAGGCTAAGGTGGGCGGGCGGGAGTTCTCCCCCGAATGCGGTTACCCGCGTTCTCGCCTTTTCATCTGCAAACCGGACCTACCCCACCGCTGCGCGGCAGACCGTCGGCGACGCGAAGGAGCCTTTCGGTGGACAATTCCAACCACACCACCCTTCTTCTTCAGGCAGGAGGCCACTCCCCCATCTCCGAGAGGATGCGCGACCTGCTCCAGCGCGCCGCCCAGGATCACGTCTACGAGCAACGCACGCAGGGCGCCGTGCTCGACGAGATCCGCCAGCGGCTCGAGGGCATGGAGTGGCTGCTTCGCGAGGTACGCGAGCGCGAGCTGGGCGGTCTGAGCGGCACCCTGGAGTCGGTCAACGGGCGGCTGGAGGACATCACCATCAAGCCGCCGATGTGGGCGGAGGGCCTGGCCCAGCACGTGGAGGCGGTGCGCGACCACGTCGACACCGTCGACGAGCGCGTGGGCCAGCGCCTGCAGTCCGTGCTCGACACCACCGATGGCATCACCAAGGGCATGTCCGATTTCGCCACACTGCTGGCCGGCCTCAACGCCAGCATGGAAGCCGCCGCCAGCCGCTTCACCAGACTCGACAAGTCGGTGGCCGAGCTCGTCACCCGGACCGACCGGGTGGAGTCGGCGGTCGGCGCGCTGTCCGAGGACGTCAACGATCGGCTGGCCGGCGCGGCCGAGCAATTGGCCGGCAAGGTAGACGCGGCCGAGCAGCGCCTGACGACCCGCCTGGAGGCGACCGGCGAGCACCTGACCTCCCGGCTGGACGAGACCGACCAGAGCCTCACCCTCAGGCTCGACGACACCCACCACCGCCTGACCACCAAACTGGACGAGGCCGACCGCCGCCTCACCACCAAGCTCGACGAGACCGACGAGCGGCTCACGGCCCGGCTGGAGGAGAGCCACCGGCACCTGTCCGCCCGGCTCGAGGAGGCGGACCAGCAGCTGTCCGGCCGGCTCGACGCGGCGGACGAGCGGCTGTCCGGCCGGCTCGACGCGGCGGACGAGCGGCTCACCGCACGCCTCAAGGAGGCCGACGCGCAGCTCAACGACCGCCTGACCGACGTCGAGCAGCGCCTCACCACCCGGCTCGACGAGACCGACCAGCACCTGGCCGTGCAGCTCGGCGAGAGCGAGCAGCGCCTGGCCGGGCAACTCGGCGAGAGCGAGCAGCGCCTGACGGCCAGGCTCGACGGCGTGGACTCCAGGCTCGATCGGGTCGAGGGAAGGTTGCACGGGTTCGACACCCGGCTCACCGGGTTCGACGGCCGGCTGGAGTCCGCCGACGAGTGCCTGGCCGACATCGACGCCAGGCTCGACGGCCTCGACGGCAGGATGGGCGGCGTCGACAAGCGGCTCGGGGGCATGGACGGCCGGCTCGGCGCGGTGGACGAGCGGCTGGGCACCATGGATGGCCACCTGGGCAGGCACGATGACCGTTTCGACAGGCTCGACGTACGCATCGACACCCGCTTCACCGCGCTGGACGAGCGTGTGGCCACCACCGACCAGCGCCTGGGCGAGACCGCCACGCGCAACGAGGGCCGCTTCAACCGGCTCGACAGCCAGATGGACGCCATGGACGAGCGGCTCAGCGAGGCCGAGGAGCACCTGAGCGACCGCTTCGACGCGATCGACGGCCACCTCGGCGGGCTCGACACCCGCTTCAACGGCCTCGCCACCCACATGAACGGGCTGGCCAGGCGCGCCGAGCAGGCCGGCGCTCATCTGGAGGCGGTGGACGACCGCATCGAGGCCGTCAACGAGCGGGTGGGGCGGCTCCCCGCGGCCCTGGGCTCCGAGCTCCAGTCGCAGGCAGGCGATCAGGCCGCACGCCTGGCCGCGGCCGCCGACACGCTGACCGACCTCGTCAGGTCCCGTCCCGACCGCGACGAGCTGGCCCAGACGGTCACCGGCATCGTCGAGCCGGCGGCCACCGACCTCACCAAGCGCCTGAGCGCCCTGGAGGAGACGATGCTGGTCCTGGCCGAGGCGCTGCTGCGCCCCAGCAGGTCCAAAGACTGAGTGCCGGTCTGCGCTCGCGCGCCCTGGGCGTGCGGGCGTCAGACGTGGACCGTGGTGATCGGCAGGGAGGAGTCGGCCGGGATCTCCAGACTCGACGGCGCGACACCGGCCGCGACCAGGTCAGAGCCCAGCGCGGCGACCATGGCTCCGTTGTCGGTGCACAGCCCGGGACGGGGCACCCGCAGCCGCACCCCGGCCGCGTCGCATCGCTCCTGGGCCAGTGCCCGCAGCCGGGAGTTGGCCGCCACGCCGCCCCCGATCAGCAGGTCCGCCACGTCGTACTTCCGGCACGCCTGCAGCGCCTTACGGGTCAGGACGTCCACCACGGCCTCCTGGAAGGAGGCGGCCACGTCCGGCACGTGGATGGACTCGCCCGCCCTCTCACGGGCCTCGATCCAGCGAGCCACGGCCGTCTTGAGCCCGGAGAAGGAGAAGTCGAGCGTGCCGTCGTCGATCTTGCCGCGCGGAAAGGCGATCGCCGTGCCGGAGCCCTCGCGGGCGGCCCGGTCGATGTGCGGGCCGCCGGGGAACGGCAGCCCCAGCACCCGCGCCACCTTGTCGAACGCCTCCCCGGCCGCGTCGTCCACGGTGGACCCGAGCGAGATCACGTCCTCGGCCACGTCAGGCACGAGCAGCAGCGACGAATGACCGCCGGAGACCAGCATGGCGATGCACGGCTTGGGCAGCGGGCCGTGCTCCAGCTGGTCGACGGCGACATGGGCGGCCAGGTGGTTGACGCCGTAGAGCGGGACGCCGAGGCCGAGCGCGTAGGATTTGGCCGCCGCGACCCCGACCAGCAACGCGCCCGCCAGCCCAGGACCGGCCGTGACGGCGATGGCGTCGAGGTCGGTGAGCTTGAGCCCGGATGCGGCCAGCGCGGCCTCCACGGTCGGCGTCATGGCCTCCAGATGGGCGCGGGAGGCGACCTCGGGCACCACGCCGCCGAACCTGGCGTGCTCCTCCATGCTGGAGGCAATGGTGTTGGCCAGCAGCGTGTGGCCCCTGACGATGCCGATGCCGGTCTCGTCACAGGACGTCTCGATGCCCAGGACCAGTGGTTCGTCAGCCATCCAGGTTCCTTCTCATCATGATCGCGTCGGTGCCGTCGTCGTAGTAGCGGCGGCGGGTGCCGATCTCCTCGAAACCGAAATGCCGGTAGACGGCCTGTGCGCGCGGGTTGTCGGCGCGTACTTCGAGGAAGATCTCCCGCGCTCCCCTGCGGCGCGCCTCGGCCAGCAGCTCGGTCAGCATCGCGCTGCCGATACCGGTGCCCTGGTGCTTCTCCAGCACCGCGATGGTCTGCACGTCGGCCTGGTCGGCCGCGGCGGCGAGCCCGGCGTAGGCGACGATCTCGTCATCGACCAGCGCCACCACGTAGTGGCGCGAGCGCGGCATGTCGGCCAGCTCGCCGCGCATCATGCTCTCGCTCCACGCGTCGAGCGGAAACGTGGCCCGCTCGATCTCCATGACCGCCGGCAGGTCGGTCTCAGTCATCGGCCGGAGCTTCACGCCGTCACCCTCTTGGGCGCTCCTGGCACCACGGCGTCGGGCCGGCGTAGATAGATCGGGCGGGGCGGATCGAGCGGAGTGCCTTGCGCGAGCCGTTCGGCCGCGAGTGAAGCCAGAGCGCCGGCGTAGGGGTACAGAGGAGCGTCGCTCTGCCCGAAAATATCGGGATAAAGGTCTGCACCGGCTCCCACGACCGGCAACCCGTCGACCGGCACCTGCGCGGGCCGGTCCACGAAGGGACCGTCGAGCCTGGTGCGCATGTCCGCATAACGCGCCCAGAAGACCTCTTTGCGCCGCGCGTCGGTGGCCACCAGGAACGGCTCGGTGAGGCCGCCGCCGTACGCGACCGCGTCAAGCGTGCAGATGCCGTACGCGGGCACGCCCAGCGTCGTGGCCAGCCCCTGCGCGGTCATCAGCCCGACGCGCAGCCCGGTGTAAGGACCGGGGCCGCTGCCCGCCACGATGGCGGTCACGTCGCGCAGCGCCGCCCCCGCCTCGCCCAGCACCCGCTGGATGGTGGGAACGAGCAGCTCGCCGTGACGCCGGGCGTCGATCGTCGTGGACTCGGCGAGCACCCGCTCGCCGTCGTGAAGCGCGGCGGTGACGGCGGGCGTCGCGGTATCAAAAGCCAGGACCAGCACGACTGTTTAGCCTACCTGCAGGGCGGCTCTCACCCGGCCGTATCCTCGGGACCAGCCGGTACGCCGCCACAGCCGATCGAGCGCGGGCAGGCGGGCGGCTCATACCTGCGATGCGTAGACGATGATGTTGTCCAGGTATTCGCCCTTGGCGTAGTCGAACTTGCCGCCGCAGGTCACCAGCTTGAGCCCGTCCTCGACGTACACGCGTTTGATCGGGAAGCTGTCCTTGTGCACCTGCTCGATCGAGTCGACCTTGTACGTCACGGTCTTGCCGTCGCTGCGCTCGACCTTCACGGTCTCGCCCTTGCGTAACTGCCTGAGCTTGTAGAACACGGCCGGCGCGGTCTTGGTGTCCACGTGGCCGATGATCACGGCGGCGCCCTTCTCGCCGGGCACGGCGCTGCCCGAGTACCAGCCGGCCAGCTTGGGCTTCTCGTATGGAGGCAGCTCAACGTCGCCGTTCTTCTCCAGGCCGAGCTTCATCAGCGGGGCCTCGACGTCGATGGAGGGGATGTCGATGCTCTTGGGTACGACGTTCGCGGCGGGAGTGGAGTCGGTCTGCTGCATGCCCCTGCCGAACGCGAACAGCAGCAGGCCCGTCACGGCCCCGGCGAGCACCACCCGTCCTGGGCGGGCCATCGTGTTATGCCCGGTTACGCCGCTTGACCGCGAAGGCGATGCCGCCGGCCAGGGCCAGGGCGATCAGCACGCCCGCGGGGCCGAGCGGGATCGAGGACTCGTCGCTGACGTCCTGCGCGTACGTGCCGCCGCCGCCGGCCCTGGGCGCCTTGGTCGGCACGTTGGTCGGCAGCGCCTCGCCCGAGACGACCCGCAGCCGGGCTGTCCCCATGTCGTTGGTGCCGTCACACTTGACGTTGACGGTGTACGTGCCGCGTCTGACCGTTCCCCCGACCTGCGCCGAGCCGCGCACCCAGGGTGAGCCGCCGGCGGCGCCGGTCGGTGTGGGGGAGCTCCCGCCCGAGGGCACCGGGTCGAGCGTGGCGCCGCTGACGAACGCCGTGGACGTGGCGGTGCCGGTGTGCGCGGGACCACCGCTCGGGAGCGGGCAGTTGGCCAGGATCCACACTGTCGAGGTCTGGCCGGCCGTGACACGGTCGGGGTTGAGCTGGACCTGGATGGTGGGCCGGGTGACGCTCGGTCGCGGGCTGGCCGACGTCGGGGTGGCTGTGGGGGTCCCACCCGGGGTGGTGGCCGTGCCGGTGGCTGTGGGTGTCGGTGTGGCTGTGGGGGTGGTTTCGGCCGAGGCCGTGCAGCCGGTCGTCAGACCGACCATGACGATGGCTCCCGCATACGCGACTCGCCTGACCCTGAGCACCGGCCGCACCCCACTTTGCCGTCTTGCCACCAGCATCCACCCAAAACGTGGATGTCGCCCCTCCTGATACCCAGAAAATCTGGGCGAATCCCTAGCCAACGATCATGATTTACATCATCGGCCCGGTACGTCAAGGGTGCCAGCTTTGCCGGGAATTGATCGCGATTTTAATCTTCTAGCCGATCAAACGGCGTGTCGGCCCATCGCGGGCCCACGGCGCGCAACGTCACGATCCTGACCTCGTCGCCGGCCTCGCGGTCGATGTGGACCTCCAGCCGGTCGTCGGACAGGCCCTCGACCAGGCCTTCGCCCCACTCGACGACCGTGACGGACTCATCCAGCGAGGCGTCCAGGTCCAGGTCGTCCACTTCCAGGTCGCCGCCCAGCCGGTAGGCGTCGGCGTGCACCAGCGGCGGGCCCTGGTGCAGCGACGGGTGCACACGGGCGATCACGAACGTGGGCGAGGTGATGGGCCCGCGTACTTTGAGTCCTTCGGCGAGCCCTTGCACGAGCGTGGTCTTGCCGGCGCCGAGCGGCCCGGACAGCACGACCAGGTCGCCGGCGCGCAGGAACGCGGCCAGGCGGGCGCCGTACGCGCGCATGTCCTCGGCGGTCACCGCCCTCACTCGTCCTCCACCCGCTTGACCAGGTCGCGCAGCGCGTCGTTGACGACGCCGGGACGTTCGAGCTGGATCAGGTGAGAGGTGTCGGGCACCTCCGTCAGCTGGGCTTTGGGCAGCGCGGCGGCCATGGCCTTGCTGTGATCGGGCGGGGTCAGCCAGTCCCGGTCGCCGACCACGATCGCGGTCGGCACGGGGTCGAGCACGTGCAGGGCGGACAGCTTGTCGTGGTTCATCAGCGCCGGGTAGAAGTCGGCGACCACCTCGGTCGGCGTCGCCCTGATCATGGACTCGGCGAAGTCGACGACGGTGGGGCTGATGTTCTTGGAGTCGCCGAAGCCGATGAAGCGGGTGATCAGGAAGGCGATGTCGCTGCCGGCGCTGCGGGTCCTGTCGACCAGCGAGCCTCGCTTGCCCAGCATCGAGACCGTGGACGGCGCGACCTTGTGCACGACCTTGGAGACCATCGCCGGCAGGCCCAGCGTCAGCTCGGCCAGCTTGCCCGCCGAGGTCGAGATGAGCGCCACGGCGCGGATCTTCTCGCCGAACAGATCGGGATAGCGGTCGGCGAGCGCCATGATCGTCATGCCGCCCATGGAGTGGCCGACCAGCACGCACGGGCCCGGCACGAACTCCTCGATCACCTCGGCGAGGTCCTCACCCAGCCGGTCGATCGTGCTGTCGTCGGCGCCGGCACGCTGGGAACGGCCGTGCGAGCGCTGGTCCCACAGGACGACGCGGTAGTTCTCGCGCAGGTCCTTGCGCTGGTAGTGCCAGGACTCCAGGCTGAGGCAGTAGCCGTGACAGAGCACGATCGTCAAGGGCGCGGCGTGCTCATGGTCGCGACCGCTTCGGGGCTCGTTGGCATCGTTGCTCTCGCTCTCTCCCCCCGAGCTCCTTCGCTCCTCGGGACCGTCGATCTCGACATGCAGCGCCACCCCGTCGGAGGTGACGAGCGTGCGCTCCCTGCCCCGCAGCTCGCCGAACGGCTCGCTGGCCTCGGTGTCGGGGCGCAGCCTGATCCGGCCGACCGCGTAGCGCTTGGCCAGCGCCGCCGCCGCGACACCGGCGGACGCCGCGCCGACGAGCGCGCCGGCGATCCCTACCCTGCGCCGTGTTGTCGTCGTCATCTCCCCGATCCTTCTTATGCCCGACCCTGGTAAACCCGCGGCACTCGCGAGCCGATCCTCGTCACGATTTCATGCGTGATCGTGCCGAGCGTATCCGCCCACTCCTGAGCGGTCGGCTCGCCCCCGTCACCGGGGCCGAACAGCACGACCTCCTCGCCCGCCGCGAGCGGGTCGTCACCCATGTCGATCATGAACTGGTCCATGCACACCCGGCCGGCGATCAGCCTGCGGCGGCCGCCCGCCAGCACCTCGGCCCTGCCCGTGGCGTGCCTGAGTATGCCGTCGGCATAGCCGAGCGGGACAAGTCCGAGCGTGGTCTCGCGGTCGGTGACGTAGAGGTGAGCGTAGGACACTCCCGAGCCCTCAGGGACCCGCTTGACCAGCCCGACCTGGGCGGTGAGCGTCATGGCCGGCCGGAGGCCGAAGTCGCCCAGCTCGGGGATCGGGCTCAGGCCGTACATCGCGATGCCGGACCTGACCAGGTCGTAGCGGGCTTCGGGGAGCGTCATGATGGCGGCGGAGTTGGAGATGTGCCTGATCACGTGGGAGCCGGCCGCGCCTGCCTGCTCGGCCAGCTTCAGCGCGGCCTCGAACGCCTCCAGCTGCTGCTGGATCGACGGGTGACCGGGGATGTCGGCGCAGGCGAAGTGGGACCAGAGGCCGACGATCTCGATGACGCCCTCGGCCCGCAGCTCCAGAGCCCTGGCCAGCAACGGCGGCCAGGTGGCGAGCGGCGAGCCGCCCCTGCTCATGCCGGTGTCGGCCTCCAGGTGCAGCTTCGCGGTGCGTCCTGTGCGCCGGGCGGCGGCGGCGATCTCGTCGAGCAGCCGCTCGTCGGCGGCCGACAGCTCGACGTCCTGCGCCAGCGCCTCATCGAGCGGCTCGCCCGGCGTGATGAGCCAGGCCAGGATCGGCGCGGTCACACCGCCCGCGCGCAACTCCAGCGCCTCCCTGACGAACGCGGTGCCGAGCCGGCTCGCGCCCCCCTCCAGCACGGCCGCGGAGCACGGCACCAGGCCGTGTCCGTAGGCGTCCGCCTTGACGGCGCCCATCAGCTCGGTGCCGGCCGCGCGCTCCTTGAGCAGGGCCACGTTGTGTCTGATCGCGGCCAGGTCCACCCGTGCCTGCGCGGGCGTGGCCATCGGGGAGTACATCCTTCTAGTGTGGCAGCTCAGACGTGTGGTCGAGCGCGATTCGCACCGCTCACGCGGCTGCCCCGCAACTTTCGCCCCACATCACCCCGCCTCGCCCGCAGAACGCACGCGCCGGGCACAAGCCGCCCCGCCCGCAGAACGCAAGCACCGGGCACAAGCCGCCCCGCTCGGCACGGGCACGCCGTGCGGCCCGTCAGGTGTTGTCGCTGCTCACCGCTCGCATGGCAGCCGGGATCGCCGTAGCGACGTCGGCCGCCGCGAGCGGGGCGCCGTCCGCGGCCATGCGGCCGGCCAGCCCGTGCAGGTATGCCGCACAGGCCGCGGCGTCGTAGCAGCTCAGCCCTTGGGCGAGCAGCGCGCCCGCCACGCCGGACAGCACGTCGCCGGTGCCGCCGGTGGCCAGCCAGGACGTGCCGGTGCCGTTGACGCGTACCGGCCTGGAGTCCTCGGCGATCATCGTGGTCGACCCCTTGAGCAGCACGGTCACGCCCAGCTCGGCGGCCGCCCGGCGGGTGTGCTCCAGTCTGGCGGCCTCGATGTCGTCGCGGTCGGCCCGGATCAGCCTGGCCAGCTCCCCGGCATGCGGCGTGATCAGCACCGGCGCGCTGCGGAACAGCAGCGAGCGTTCCCTGGCCACCAGCGTCAGCGCGTCGGCGTCGATCAGCACCGGCACCTGCGACTCGAGCACCCTGGTCGCCAGCTCGTGCGCCCAGTCGTCGGTGCCGAGTCCCGGCCCGAGCACCCAGGCCTGCACCCGCCCGACGTCATCGATCGAAGGCCGCTCCAGCTGGGTGATCACCGCCTCCGGCCAGTGCGCACGCACCTGCGCCACGGGGGCGGCCGGCCCGGCATAGCGCACCATGCCCGCCCCGGCACGCAGCGCCCCGCCCACGGCGAGCACGGCGGCGCCCGTGTACAGATCGCTTCCGGCCGCGACGCCCAGCACGCCCCTGCGGTATTTGTCCGACTCCTTGCCCGGGCGCGGCAGCAAGACGTCCACATCGCCGTCGGTGAGCGCGGCCACGTCGGGGTCGGGCAGGTAGGACCCGAGCCCGATGTCCACCAGCTCGGCCCTCCCCGCGCAGTCGGCTCCGGGATCGACGAGCAGTCCCGTCTTGTAGGCGCCCATGGTGACGGTCACCCGGGCGCGCACGGCCGTCCCCTGCACCCGCCCGGTGCTCGCGTCCACGCCGCTCGGCACGTCCACCGCGACGATCGGGCCGCGGGCCGCGTTCGCCTCCTGGACGAGCTCACGGTACGGCTCCCGCAGCGCCCCGCTCGCCCCGATCCCGACGAGCCCGTCGACGATCAGGTCGGCCCGGTCGAGCGCCGCCAGGTCGACCACCCGCCCGCCGGCCTCCTGAAGCGCCGCCAGGCCCGCCTGGTGCGTCCTGGACCCGGCCAGGATGGCGCCCACCCACGCCCCGCGCCTGGCCAGGCGCTCACCGGCGTAGAGCGCGTCGCCGCCGTTGTCGCCGCTGCCGACGAGGAGCACGACGCGTCTGCCGTAGACGCTGCCGAGCAGGTCGGCGCAGACGGCGGCGAGCCCGGCGGCGGCCCGCTGCATGAGCGTGCCCGGCGGCAGCTTCGCCATGAGCACCTGCTCGGCGGCCCGGATCTGGTCGGCGGTGTAGGCAGTGCGCATGATCCGAAGCTATCCCTCCGCGATCACATAGGCCACGGCCACTCCCGCATCGTGGCTGAGCGACACGTGCCAGCGCTTGACTCCGAGGTCGTAGGCGACCTCGGCGGCCTTGCCGGTGACCCGCAGCTCCGGCTTGCCCAGCTCGTCGCAGCGCACCTCCGCCTCCAGGTGCCCCAGCCCCTTGGGTGCGCCGAGCGCCTTGGCGACGGCTTCCTTGGCGGCGAACCTGGCGGCCAGCGAGTGCACCGGGAGCGGCCGCTCGAGGTCGGTGAACAGCCGCTCGCGCAGCTGCGGCGTACGTTCGAGCGCCGCCTCGAAGCGGGCGATGTCCACGACGTCCACGCCGATGCCCAGGATCACCGTCCCAGATTACTCAAAACAGTCCACGCTCCCACGGGCCCCAGATCGCGATGGATCTGCCCTGTTTGGCCTGGACGTTGACGTACAGCGTGTGGCCGCCCGGCCCGAACGTGGAGCCCGCGAACTCGGCGCCTGGGTCGTCAGTGATCGGCTCCAGACGGCAGAAGTCGAAGATCTGCCCCGACCTGGTGAGTCCGCGCAGGTAGTTGTCGCCCTCGCCGTCCTCGCACAACACCAGCGTGCCGCGTCTGCTGACCGTCACGTTGTCGGGCAGGTCGAGCGCCGAGGAGCGTGGCGACTCGTAGACGAGCTTGAGCCGGCCGCTCCACGTCTCGTACCCCCACACCTGCCCCCGGCCCTTGCCGAACCCCGACGGCGGCGGGTCGGCGGGATCGGTGTCGCCGCCCTGCGTGGAGACGAAGTAGACCGTCCCCTGGTGGAAGACCGCGCCCTCCAGCCGGGAGAAGATCGCCGCCCCCTGGGCCCGGCCCTGGCGGCCGACGGCCTGCACGACCTCGTCGTTGGACGGCTTGCCGCGGAAGTCGGGGTCGGGGTCATCGATGTCCACCCACACGGTCGTGTACGCGGCTCCAGGCTCCTGCCCAAGCGACAGGTCCTTGCGCTTGGCGCCCTTGACGGCGAGCATCTGCAGCCGGCCGCCGTCGAGCAGCTTCCCGGCCAGGACCGGGTGCTTCGGCGGCAGATACCGGTAGAACCCGGAGGGAAAGCCGAAGTTGTCCTCGGTCAGGTAAATCGCGCCCGTCGACGGGTCGAAGGCCGCCGACTCGTGCGGGAAGCGCCCCGCCGACCTGATCGGCCTGGCCGTGGCCGCGCGGCCGACCGGGACCTCGAAGATGTAGCCGTGCTTCTCGGTCAGCCTGGCGTTGTCGCCGCCGGAGAAGTCGTCGGCCACGTCGGGGCCGTTGACCGTCTCCTCGCAGCTCACCCAGGCGCGCCACGCCATGGGACCGCCCGAGCAGTTCATCATCGTGCCGTTCAGCGACGGCCCACTCTTGATCACCTCGCCGTAGCGAGTGACTCGCAGGGTCGAGGTGCCGCCCCCGGCCATCGGGTCGTAGGCCCTGTCCTTGTCGCCGAACGCGCCGACGGGCCCGTTGACCTCATGGTTGCGGATCAGGATCGTGCTGCCGCCGGGACCGGAGAAGGCCGCCATGCCGTCGTGCCGGCCCGGCACGGTCGACCCGTCGCTGAACTTCTCGCCCGCGGCGCTGAACGAGCGGTATTTGAACCCCTCGGGCAGGTGCAGCCGCACCTTGCCGTCCCGCAGGTCGCGTACGGGGCGCAGCGGCCCGTAAGCGCCGGGCACCGCCTTGGCCCCACCCTGCGCTCCTGCGCACGCGACGCCGGCGAAGGGACCGGCGATGCCGGCCACCACATGGGAGAGGAAGCGTCGACGATCCACAACCTGAGACGGTATCCCTTTCCCCGAACTGAATCTCGGTAATCCCACGTCTTTATCCACAGCTTGTGGACACACCCCGCCCGACGGCCGGTTTGCCGACGATCGCTACGCTGCCTAGGTGAATAACGGCTACGTGGAACTGAGCAGGGAGCGGTGGAGCGAGCTCCGCAAGAACACGCCCTTGACTCTCACCGCAGGAGAGCTGGAAGAGCTGCGCGGCGTCGACGACCCCATCGATCTCAACGAAGTCACCGACATCTATCTCCCGCTGACCCGGCTGCTCAACCTGCACTTCACCGGATCCAAGCAACGCAGCAGCGTGCTGAGCGCGTTCCTCGGACATCCCGAGCAGCGTGTCCCCTACATCCTGGGCTTGGCGGGCAGCGTCGCGGTGGGCAAGTCGACGACGGCGCGGCTGCTGCACACGCTGCTGGCCCGGTGGCCCGAGCACCCGCACGTGGAGCTGATCACGACCGACAGCTTCCTCTACCCGAACGCGGTGCTGGAGGCCAAGGGGATCATGCATCGCAAGGGCTTCCCGGAGAGCTACGACCGGCGGGCGCTGGTCAGGTTCGTGGCGGAGGTGAAGGCCGGCGCGGCGGAGATCCACGCCCCTGTGTACAGCCACCTCGAGTACGACATCGTCCCCGGCACCACCCAGATCGTGAAAAGTCCCGACATCCTGATCATCGAGGGCCTCAACGTCCTCCAGCCCGCCCCACCCACCTCCCTCGCCGTCAACGACTACTTCGACTTCTCCATCTATGTCGACGCCAAGGTCGAGGACATCCGCACCTGGTACGTCGAACGTTTCCACAAGCTCCGCCGGACGGCCTTCGAGGACCCGAAGTCGTACTTCCGGCACATCGCGGATATGTCCTACGACGAGGCCACCGCCTTCGCGGTCAACGTCTGGCGCGACATCAACGAGCGCAACCTGGTCGAGAACATCGCCCCCACGAGGGGCCGCGCCGACCTCGTGCTGCAGAAGGGCGCCGACCACTCGGTCCGGCGGGTGCGGCTTCGCCGAACCTGAGCGCCTCGGATACGCGCATCAAAACGATGTCAACGTTCGATGGACAACAATGGGCGAGTGCTACATCTGCGACTGATCAGCCCGACCGCGCGCACCGATGAGGTGACGGCGGTGTTGGAGGACTGCCCCGGCGTCACCAACATCGTCGTCCTGCCCGGCGCCGCCCGCGAGCCGAAGGGCGACGTGGTCTTCTGCGACGCGGCCAGGGAGTCGGCGAACGAGGTGATCGGCCGGCTCAAGTGGCTGGAGAACGAGGGCTCCATCGCCATCGAGCGGGTCGATCTGTCGCTGTCGAAGGCCGCGGAGGAGGCCGTCGAGGAGGCGCCGGGCGAGCCCGACGACGCGGTGATCTGGGAGGAGCTGGCGCAACGCGTCTCCGCCGACTCCCGCGTCACGTGGGCGTACCTGGCCTTCCTCGCCGTCGCCACGCAGATCGCCGGCATCGGCATCCTGCAGAACTCGCCCATTCTGATCGTCGGCGCGATGGTGCTCGGGCCGGAGTTCGGCGCGGTCGCGGCCATCTGCTTCGGCCTGCTGCAACGCCAGTGGAGCCTGATCACGACCTCGCTCAAGACGCTGGCCGTGGGGTTCGCGTTGGCCATCGCGATCACCTTCGCCTGCGCGCTCGTGTCCACGTGGTTCGGCTGGATCGGCGACACCAACCTCGTCACGAACGCGGAGGTGCAGTTCATCGTCAAGCCCGACAAATGGTCGTTCATCGTGGCGCTGCTGGCCGGCGCGGCCGGTGTGCTGTCGATCACGGCAGGCAAGTCGTCGGCCCTGGTCGGCGTCTTCATCTCGGTCACCACGGTGCCCGCGGCCGGCTATGTGGCCGTCGCCCTGGCGCTGGGCCACTGGCTGGAGGTCGGACCCTCGGCCGGGCAACTCGCGGTCAACATCGCCGGAATGATCCTTTCGGGCACGGCGACGCTCGCGATCCAGCGCAGATTCTGGCCTCAAGTAGGACGACGTTCATCCCTATGACCGAGGCCACGGCCCTGACCGCCCAGGTAGGGTCCGGCACATGCACATCCTCGCCACCGAGGGGCTGACCAAAAGGTTCCCCACCGTCACCGCGGTCGACCAGCTTTCGGTCACCGTGGGACCCGGAGTCACCGGTCTGGTAGGGGCCAACGGCGCCGGCAAGTCGACGCTGATCAAAATCCTGCTCGGCCTGCTGCCGCCCACCGGCGGCGCGGCGCGCGTGCTCGATCTGGACGTCACCGCCCAGGGCGCCGAGATCCGCAGGCTCGTCGGCTACATGCCGGAGCACGAATGCCTGCCGCCCGACGTCTCCGCCACCGAGTTAGTCGTCCACCTCGCACAGATGTCCGGGCTGCCGCGTACGGCCGCCCGCGAGCGCGCCGCCGACGTGCTGCGCCACGTCGGCCTGGCCGAAGAGCGCTACCGGCCCATCGGCGGTTACTCCACGGGCATGAAGCAGCGGGTCAAGCTGGCCCAGGCCCTCGTCCACGACCCCAAGCTGATCTTCCTCGACGAGCCGACCAACGGGCTCGACCCGCGCGGCCGCGACGAGATGCTCATGCTGATCAGGCGCATCGGCACCGAGTTCGGCATCAGCGTCCTGGTCACCTCGCACCTGCTGGGCGAGCTCGAGCGCATCTGCGACCACGTGATCGTCATCGACGCCGGGCGGCTGCTGCGCTCCTCGGCCATCGGCGAGTTCACGCAGGCCACGCAGACCGTCACGGTGGAGGTCGACGAGGGCACGGATCCGCTCGCGGCCCGCCTGACCGAGGCCGGGCAGACGGTCTCGCAGCAGGGCCGCATGCTGGTGGTCAAGGTCGACGGGCCCGAGACGTACGACGCGATCAGGGACGCCGCCGCCGACCTCGACCTCTGCCTGATCCGCCTGGAGCAGGGGCGTCACCGCATCGAGGACGTCTTCAGGGAGGAGGTCGCGGGTGTCTGAGATCTACGACATCGGCTACCGCCACTACGACGGCCCCCGGCTCGGGCGCGGCTACTCGACCAGGGCGCTGGCCCTGCACAGCCTGCGTGGCGTCTTCGGGCTCGGCCGGCCGGCCCGCAGCAAGATCATACCGTTCGCACTGTTCGTCATCATGTTGCTGCCCGCTGTGGTGACCATCGCCACGATGGCCCTGGCCCAGCAGCGCATCATCCAGTACAGCGGCTTCGCGGTCCTCATGCAGGCCGTGGTGGCGATCTTCCTGGCCTCGCAAGCCCCCGCCGTCGTCGCGCCCGACCTGCGGTTCCGCGTGCTGCCGCTCTACCTGTCGCGCCCCGTCTCGATCACCGAGTACGTCGGCGCCAAGGTCGTCGCGATGACCGTGGCGCTGTTCCTGCTGGTCGCGGTGCCGCTCACGCTGATCTACGTGGGCGAGGTCGTCGTGGACATGCCGGGGCCGCCGGCCACCGGTGAATACGTCGGTTCCATCGTCATGGCCCTGGTGCTGGCGCTGTTGCTGTCGGCGTTCGGGCTGGCGCTGGCCTCGTTCACCCCGCGGCGCGGACTCGGCGTGGCCTCGGTGATCGTCGTCTACCTGCTGTCGTCGGCGTCGGTCCCGATGGTCTACGGCGCGCTGTACTCCTCGGGCAACGAGTCGGGTGCCGCCTGGGCATGGTTGCTGAACCCGTTCTGGCTGGTGGACTCCGTGCAGTCCTGGCTGTTCAATACGCCGCCGCATTCCATCGAAGGCAGCGGCTACCCCAACGGCCCCGCCTCGGCGGTGATCCTGGTGGTGCTGATCGGCATCGGTCTGGCCGCGCTCGCGCTGCGTTACAGGAAGGCGGCCGCACAATGAAGATCGAGCTCTCGCAGGTGTCCCGCTGGTACGGCAACGTGGTGGCGGTCAACGACGTGACGATGACGATCGGCCCCGGCGTCACCGGCCTGCTTGGGCCCAACGGCGCGGGCAAGTCGACGCTCCTGCACATGATGGCCGGCTTCTTGTCCCCGTCAGGCGGCACGGTGACGCTCGACGGCACCACAGTCTGGAAGAACCACCACATCTACCGAAATATCGGCCTGGTCCCGGAACGGGAGGGCGTGTATGGGTTCCTGACCGGCTGGCAGTTCGTGCTGTCGGCCGCGCGCCTCCACGGGCTCCCCGACCCGGTCGAGGCCGCCCGCAAAGCCCTGGCCACGGTGGAGATGGAGGAGCCGAAGGACCGCCGCGTGGAGACGTACTCGAAGGGCATGCGCCAGCGCGTCAAGGTGGCCGCGGCGCTCGTCCATGACCCGCCGGTGCTCCTGCTCGACGAGCCGTTCAACGGCATGGACCCGCGCCAGCGCCTCCACCTGATGGACCTGATCCGCGCCATGGGCACGGCCGGCAAGACCATCCTGTTCAGCTCCCACATCCTGGAGGAGGTGGAGCGGGTCGCCCAGCACATCGAGGTGCTGGTGGCGGGGCGGCACGCGGCGTCGGGCAACTTCCGCGAGATCAGGCGGCTGATGACGGATCGGCCCCACCTGTTCATGATCCGTTCGAGCGACGACAGGAAACTCGCCGCCGCACTCATCCGCGACCACTCGGCCGGAGGCATCACGCTCCGCCCCGACGGCCTGGAGGTCCAGGCCACCGAGTTCCGCCGCTTCGCCCGGCTCCTGCCCAAGCTCGCCCAGGCGGAAGGCGTACGCCTGCACCAGGTCTCCCCGGCGGACGAGGACCTGGAGAGCGTCTTCTCCTACCTGATCAACCGGAGCACCTGATGAATACAGTGGTCGCGGGCATCACTTACCGCGCTCTGCTGGGCCGTCGCAGGATCATCCTGCTCCTGCTGCTGCCCCTGGCTCTGGTCGGCCTGGCCGTGTTGTTCCGCCTCCTCGGCGAGGGCGACCAGGACACAGCCGTGGTGCTCATGAAATTCTCCATCGGCACCGTGCTGCCACTGCTCGGCGTGATCGCGGGCACCGGGGTCATCGCCCCGGAGATCGACGACGGCACGATCATCCACCTGATGTCCAAGCCGATCTCCCGCCCACTGATCATCCAGACGAAGTTCCTGGTGGCGGCCTCGGTGCTGGCCTTGTTCGGCGCCGTGCCGACATACTTCGCGGCCTGGCTGCTCATCGGCACCGAGGACGGTATCGCCGCTGGCTTCGCACTGGGCGCCCTGGTGGCCGGCATCGCCTACGCCGCCGTCTTCCTGCTGCTGGGCGTCGTCACCCGGCACGCGGTCACGATCGGCGTCATCTACGCCCTGGTGTGGGAGACCGTGGTGGGCGGCTTCATCACGGGGGCGCGGAAGTTCTCGATCCAGCAATGGGGCACGACGATCGCCGACCAGATCTCGGCCACGCCGTTCCTCAAGGCAGACGTCACGCTGAGCTTCGCCGTCCCAGCCCTGATCATCCTGACCATCGGCGGCGTCTTCTGGGCAGGCCAGCGCCTGCGGGCCTTCTCACTCACGGGCGACGAATAAAAAAGATCGGGTACGGCACGTCAAACGTGCCGTACCCGATCAGGAAGCGCAGGCCTTGCGGACCACGTCCGCGAGGTGGCTCGCCACCTGGGTGGCGTGCTCCTCCGACGCGGCCTCGACCATGACACGGATCATGGGCTCGGTGCCGCTCGGCCGGATCAGGACCCGGCCCGTCTCGCCCAGCTCCGCCTCGGCCAGAGCAACCGCTTCGGCGAGCTCGGGCACGGAGGCCTTGTCCTTGTCCACGTCCTTGACGTTGATCAGGATCTGCGGCAGCGGCGTCATCACCGAGGCCAGCTCCTTCAGCGGCACGCCTGACTTGGCCACCACGCCCAGCAGGTGGAGCGAGGTGAGCAGGCCGTCGCCGGTGGTGGCGTGGTCCAGCATAATGACGTGGCCCGACTGCTCGCCGCCCAGGTTGTAGCCGTCGGACTTCATGCGTTCGAGCACGTAGCGGTCGCCCACCGCGGTCTCCACCACGGTGATGCCCGCCTCGCGCATCGCCAGCTTGAAGCCCAGGTTGGACATGACGGTCGCGACCACGGTGTCCTTGGCCAGTAACCCTTCGCCGTGCATGGCGGCCGCGAGGACGGCCATGATGTGGTCGCCGTCGATGATCGCGCCCGTGTGGTCGACCGCCAGGCAGCGGTCGGCGTCGCCGTCGTAGGCCACGCCCAGGTCCGCCCCGCGCGAGATGACCACCTGCTGGAGCTTGTCCAGGTGGGTGGAGCCGTGGCTGGCGTTGATGTTGAGGCCGTCCGGCCGGGCGCCGATGGCCTCGACCCTGGCGCCCGCGCGGACCAGCGCCTCGGGAGCCACCATGTGAGCGGCCCCGTGAGCGCAGTCGACCACGACGTTGAGGCCGTCGAGTGCGGCGCTCATCGTGGTCAGCACGTGCGAGATGTAGCGGTCGGCCTCGCCGTACGCGTCCCGCACCCGGCCCACGCCGGAGCCGATCGGGAAGCTCCACTCCTCGCCGAGCCTGCGCTCGATCTCGTCCTCGACCGCGTCGGACAGCTTGAAGCCGCCACGGGCCAGGAACTTGATGCCGTTGTCCGGCGCCGGGTTGTGCGACGCCGACAACATGACGCCGAGGTCGGCGCCAAGCGCGGCCGTGAGGTGGGCGACGGCCGGGGTGGGCAGCACGCCGAGGCGCAGCACATCCACTCCGGACGCCGCAAGGCCGGCGACCACGGCGGCCTCGAGAAACTCTCCCGAGGCACGCGGGTCCCGGCCTACGACCGCCACCGGACGGCGTCCGGTGGCGGCGAACGCGCCTGCATCGCCGAGGACGTGGGCCGCTGCCACGGACAGGTCCATGGCGAGCTCGGCCGTGAGGTCGCGGCCAGCGACCCCGCGTACCCCGTCGGTGCCGAAAAGGCGCGCCAACGTTAGCGCTTGCTGTACTGCGGAGCCTTACGGGCCTTCTTGAGGCCGTACTTCTTCCGCTCCGTGGCGCGGGCGTCACGGGTGAGGAAGCCGGCCTTCTTCAGCGGCGGGCGGTTGACTTCGACGTCCAGGATCGACAGGGCCCGGGACAGGCCCATGCGCAGCGCGCCGGCCTGTCCGGTCACGCCACCGCCGTCGATGCGCGCGATGACGTCGAACGCCTCCTCGGCGCCGAGCACCACGAAGGGCTCGTTGACGATCTGCTGGTGGACCTTGTTCGGGAAGTAAGCGTCCAGCGAACGACCGTTGATCGTCCACTTGCCGGTGCCGGGGACGATGCGCACGCGGGCGATCGCCTCCTTGCGGCGGCCGGTGCCGTACGAGTTGCCCGTCGTGACGGGCTTACGCACGGGCGCCTCGGCGCTGGCGGCGGACTCAGTGGTGTACTCGGACGGGAAGTCCTCGCTGGAGATGTCCTCCAGCTCGGCCTCGACGGCCGTCTCGACACCGGTGGGCTCAGCCACGGTTCTCCTCTAACTCTTTCGAACTACTACTGGGCGATCTGGGTGATCTGGAACGGCACCGGCTGCTGGGCCTGGTGCGGGTGCTCGGAACCCGCGTAGACCTTCAGCTTCTTGATCATCTTCCGGCCGAGGGAGTTCTTGGGCAACATGCCCTTGACGGCCTTCTCGACGGCCTTGTCCGGCCGCTTCTCCATGAGCTCGCCGTACGAGACGGAACGCAGACCGCCCGGGTAGCCCGAGTGGCGGTAGGCCTTCTTCTGCTCAAGCTTGTTGCCACTCAGCACGATCTTGTCCGCGTTGATGACGATGACGAAGTCACCGGTGTCGACGTGGTTGGCAAAGATCGGCTTGTGCTTGCCGCGGAGCAGGGTCGCGACGTGGCTGGCCAGCCGGCCCAGCACGACATCGGTCGCGTCGATGACGTACCACTGACGCTGGACGTCGGCGGGCTTCGGTGAGTACGTGCGCACGGTCGTAGCCTTCTTTATGCTCGCGTCTTCGGCGCTGTCGGATGCGACAGCTACATTGGTCGGTCGGTGCGGGCACACGGCAGCCCGGACCTTCCGTCTCCTCGCTACGGGAGATGACGCCGGACGCGCCGCGCATTGGTCGCGCTGGACCTATGCACACAACGAACGATTAGGCTACCCGCCCACAGGCGTGCTGGTCAAAAGACCGGTAACCTCGCACGAGTCTACCCGACCGCAGAACGGTTCGATTTCGTTTCCCTGGGACCCCTTCTTTCCCAGGACCCGACATCTCTATCGTTGTCAGCGGTATGCGGCAGAACTCTCACACCCGGCCAACCCAGCGGGGCGCTCGGCGCCGGAGTCATCTGGGTGTGTTGACCTGCCTCATGGCGGCGGTCCTGTTCACCGGCGTGCTGATCGGCCGGCTGACCGACGACTCCGAGCCGAACCCGCACATCTACCTCAACGGGACCGCCCCGCCCGCCGCCGCCACGGCCAACCCCGCGCCGACGACGGCGAAGAAGGCGCTGCAGCAGCTGGAGAGCGTGCCACGAGAGGTCACGACCACGAAGGTCCCGCGTGGCGCGGGCACGCCGAAGCCCACCGGCAGGACGTCCGACGGCCAGATCCCCGGCTACGACTCCCAGGACGACCCCACCCAGACGTTCACCGGTGAGCAGCCGTCCGTCGCGGTGATCCCCGGCATGGCGTCCAAGGTCGTGTCCCTCACCAACAGGGCCAGGTCCCAGCACGGCTGCGGGCCGCTCAGGGTCGACCAAGGGCTCATGCGCTCGGCGCGTACGCACTCGCTGGAGATGGCCAGGATGGGGCAGCTCACGCACAACTCCCCCGACGGCGCCTCCCCGTGGGACCGCATGGAGCGCGCCGGATACCGCTACGGCGCCGCCGAGAACATCGGCGCCGGATACAGCAGCCCCAACGAGGCGGTGCAAGGGTGGCTCGCCAGCCCCGACCACCGCAAGAACCTCCTGAACTGCCGGTTGAAGGCCATCGGCGTCGGCGTCGCCTCCGGCCCGAACGGCCCATGGTGGACTCAGGACTTCGGAACCCAATGACGCTCATCACGGTAATGTCGCCGCATGGCTTTTCCCGAGGAACGTGAAAACGGCACGGGCAGCGCCCCCTACGGGATGGGCAACCCACCGCCGTGGTCCGGCATGGGAGGCGCCCCGCAGGCCGACGGCATGAGAGGCGCCCCGCCGGCGAACGGAGCGGGCGGCGCCCCGCAGGGTGGCGGCTTCGGAGGCCCTCCGCAGGGTGGCGGCTTCGGAGGCGCCCCGCGGGGTGGCGGCTTCGGAGGCGCCCCGCAGGGTGGCGGCTTCGGAGGCGCCCCGCAGGCTCCCGGCACGGGAGGCGCTCCACAGGAGCCGGCCGCACCTCTGGAGGAGACGGCCCCCACCTCGCGCCGCTCCCGCTCCCGTTCCCGCAAGGAAGGGCCGGCCCCCCGCAAGGAAGGGCCCGCCGACGAGGCCGAGAAGGCGCCACAGAGCAGGATCGGCTGGAGTCCGTACGACGAGGGCCCGCGATCGCGCGCGCCGCTCTGGTTCGCGATCGGCGGCGTGCTGGTGCTCGGGCTGCTCGGCGGGGGCATCGCGGTGATGTGGAACGCCGGCGGCCCCAGCACCGCCGAGACCGCCACCGCCCGCCGGACGTCAGCGCCACTGCCGTCGGTTCCGCCCGGCAAGTACGGCTTCGCGGAGTCCCGTACCACGGACCCCGAGGCGATCACGGTCAAGGAGATCTTCGGTTCGAAGAAGAAGCTCACGGTCTCCGGCCGGGGCTACGAGATGACGATCACCAGCAAGGACAAGAAGTGCACTGACGGCGCCCTGGGCGACAAGCTGCAGAAGGCGCTCAAGGTCGGCAAGTGCAACCAGCTCGTCCGGGCCAGCTTCCGCGACAAGGACGGCAAGGTGATCGGCACGGTCGGCGTGGCCAACCTCACGACCAGCAAGACCGCGGGCAAGGTCGCCAAGAGCGGCGACGAGACGAACTACGTGAAACCGCTGTCGGGTAAGGACAGTGTCACCAAGTTCCTCGGCTCGGGCAGCGGCGGCGCCAAGATCTGGACGCACGGCCACTACGCGATCATGGTCTGGTTCCAGAACAAGGACGGCACGAAGCCCGACAAGAAGGGCTCCAAGCGGCTTTTCCAGGCCATCGATGACGTCACCCAGGCCACCGTATTCAAGGCCTTGGACAACCGTACGCTGACCGGCAGCCCGCTGACGTAACCCGGCTTTGCAGGCCTTAAGCACCCAAACGGGATGCCCGATGCTTCTGGGAACCCTCATACCGACATAACGATCTCGCTACTCTCGCTAGGCTCGCCCTATGCGTGGTCAGGAACCCGGGTCCGAGCACGATCACAGGGAGGCCGCCGGCTCGGCCAGACCTGCGACGCCACCGCCGAGCTTCGGCCAGACCAACGGGGGAGACGCTCCACCGGCGTTCGCGCCTTTCGAGGAGGCGGACGACGACGAGACGCTGTCCGTCGTCCCCCTGATCAAGGGACCTGCGCCCGAGCTGCCCGGGCCGATACGTGAGGACGCGCAGCCGTGGGAGGTGCCCGGCGACGACGCCGCGCCCTACGACTGGTTCGCCGACCACACCGACACCGATCCCCGCCCCGGTCACCCGCCGACGGCCGACCCACCCACCGCCCCCTGGGCCGCGAAGGCGCCGGCCTGGCCGATCGAGCCGGTGGTGCCGGGCGCGCCGCCGTGGGAGCCGCCGCCCGCGTTCACCGCCGCGGCCGCCGGCATGCCGGTGTGGCCGGGCCCCGTCTCGGACCCGCACGCCTTGCCGCCGTGGCCGGCCGCCACGGGCGAGCTGGTGGCCGAGCCGGACGCCGACGAGCCGGACACCCCTGCCGCCTTCGACCCCAACGCCACCGAGCCGGACGGCGTCACCCGACCGGCCCACTACTTCGACCCCGAGGCCGCACGACGGGAAGCCGCCCAGCAGCGACCCGATCAGCCGGGCAGCGGACTCCCTGACGCCGCGGCGCCGGGCGGTGCGCAAGCATCCACCCCTCAGACAATCGCTCCTCAGACAACCGCGCCTCAGGCAACCGCCCCTCAGACGACCCCCCTCCAGGCGACCGCCCCGCAGGCACGCGTCACGGAGGGACAGACCACACCGAGGGAAGCTCACAGCACGCCACACGACGACGCACCGGAGACAGGCACGCCGGACCAGGGCGCACCGCAGGGGACCACCCAGCAGCGGACCACCGTCCCCCTCGCCGCGCCCATCGCCCCGGAGCGCGAGGACACCCGTCCCATCGCCCGCGAGGACACCACCCGACCGGCCTCCGACGGGACCGGGCTCCCAGGGCAGTTCTTCGACCCCAAGGCGGCCAAGCGGGACCAGCCCCACCCCGCCACCGCCCACGGGTTCGACCCCAACGCCCCGACCCCGGCAACGGCCCGCCCCGCCGAGCCCGGCGACGTACCGGTCTGGCCACCGCACTCTCCCGTCACCCAGAAACTCCCGGACCTGCCGTTCTCCCGGGAGGCCTGGGGCCAGAGGCCTTCGACCGCGCTCGACCTGCCCACGCAGCCCCAAGGCAGCAGCCCGGCCTTCCCGCCTGGAGCGTTCAAACAACCGCCGTTCCAGACCCCGCCCCCGCCGCCGGCCGCCCAAGGCACGAGCAAACGAGCCCTCCTGGTGACGCTGGGCGCGCTGGCCCTGGCCGGGGTGGCCACCGGCGGTTTCTTCGCCTGGCAGGCCGTCAGCAACCCCACCCCCACCACGGCCGCCGCCCCCGGCAGCGCCACTCCGTCCACGCCACCCGCCGAAGAGCCGGCGGTCACGCCCTCCGAGGCGCCCGGCGCGTCCGTGCTCAATTCCGAGCAGACCGATCCGCAGAAGTTGTCGCTGTCGGAGGCGTTCCCGAAGAAGAAGGTCAGCGCGGCGGGCACCACGTTCACCAGGGTCAAGGCCAGCGTGGAGACGACCTGCGACAAGGCCGCCAGTGGCGCCTTCGCCGAGGCGCTGAAGGAACAGAAGTGCAGCCGCGTCCTACGCGCCACATACGTCGACAACAAGCGCCGCTACGCCGTCACCACGGGTATCGCCGTGCTCCCGACCAAGGACGCGGCCACGGCCGTCGACCAGGAGAAGGACCTCGGCAAGAACGTCTGGTTC
This sequence comes from Nonomuraea turcica, assembly GCF_030718205.1. Classification (GTDB taxonomy): domain Bacteria; phylum Actinomycetota; class Actinomycetes; order Streptosporangiales; family Streptosporangiaceae; genus Nonomuraea. Next base: position 31,049 of record NZ_JAUZQF010000037.1, on the reverse strand, counting down.
CGGCCCCTGCCCGGAGCGGACGGGTCGGGCGGGGAGCGGGTGCACATCGCCGGCGGCTACGCGGCCGGCCTGGTGTGGGGCCGCTACATCGTCTTCAGCTACGCCACCCATGCCGACGGCCACACCCCGGCGGCCAAGGAGAAGGCGCTGCCGAAGGTCAGCGGCGCGTTCCGCGACCAGCTCTCACTCGTCCTCGAGCGCCGCGCCGCCAAGGGGTGACAACATCCGTACCCGCCTCGTGGCCTCGGCCCGCGCGGCGAGCTCAGGCTCCGGCGGGTAGCCGACCTCTTCCAGGCACAGCCCGCGGGCGGGAGCCACGTGCACGCCAGAGTCCCGTACAGCGCGGGTCAGCACCTCCCCGGGCCACTCCACCGGCCGCCGCCCGTCACCGACCGCCAGCAGGGAGCCGACCAGCGCCCGCACCATCGAGTGGCAGAACGCGTCGGCCACGACGGTGGCCACCAGGACGCCGTCCGGCTCCCGTACCCACTCCAGCCGCTGGAGCTCCCTGATCGTGGTGGCCCCTTCGCGCTTCTTGCAGAAGGCCGCGAAGTCGTGCTCACCGATCAGCCGCGCCGCCGCTGCATTGAGCGCGGCCAGGTCCAGGGGCCGGTTGTGCCAGACCACCTCGTGCCGGCGCAGCGGGTCGACGCCGCCGACGGCGTCGCTCACCCGGTACGCGTACCGGCGGAAGCTGGCCGAGAATCGGGCGTCAAAGCCCTCAGGAGCCACTGAGACCCGATAAATACGTACATCAGGTGTCATGACCCCACCCAGCCGTCGCACGAGCGCAGAGAGCCGCTCATCCACGCGCAGCGGCCCTCGGTTCCCGTCCAGTTCGGCCAGCGACCCGTCGGGCACGTCCACGTGGGCGACCTGGCCGCGGGCATGCACTCCGGCATCGGTGCGCCCGGCCACGGTCAACATGGCAGGCTCGCCGAGGCGCAGGATCCGGCCGAGCGCCTGCTCGATCTCACCCTGGACCGTGCGCCGCCCGGGTTGCCTGGCCCACCCGGAGAAGTCGGTCCCGTCGTAGGCGAGGTCGAGGCGGAGCCGTACCACGATGATCCTCCTTAACCGAAAAGGGCCCGAACCCCCGTGGGGGTCCGGGCCCGAATTTCTTCAGCCCGAGATCAGGCCTCGTCCTTCTTCGCCTCGGCCTCGGCGGCCGGAGTCTCCTCGGCGGCGGCCTCAGGAGCCTCCGCGGCCTCCTCAGCCTTGGGCGCCTCGGTCTCCTCCGCAACCGGCGCGGGCGCCGCGGCGGCGGCCGGAGCCTCGGTGCGGCGAGTGGTGACGGCGTTCAGCGGCTCGGTCACCAGCTCGATGACCGCCATCGGGGCGTTGTCGCCCTTACGCGGGCCGACCTTGGTGATGCGGGTGTAGCCACCGGGACGCTCGGCGAACGTCGTCGCGAGCTCGGTGAAGAGGTGGTGCACGACGCCCTTGTCCTTGACGACGGTCAGGACCTGGCGACGGTTGTGGATGTCGCCCTTCTTCGCCTTGGTGATCAGGCGCTCCGCCAGCGGACGCAGGCGCTTGGCCTTCGTGACCGTCGTACGGATCTTGCCGTAGCGGAACAGATCGGTGGCCAGGTTGGCCAGGATCAGCCGCTCGTGCGCCGGGCTGCCGCCAAGACGTGCACCCTTGGTGGGCTTGGGCATTTCATCTCTCCTTGTGGATTAACCCGCCCCGGCCGTATCAGGTACCGGAGTCGGGCCGGCGCCGCGAACGCGCGACACCGTTACTTTCACCCGCACACCCCCACGCCCCGAAAGCTTCCTCGGAGACCGAGGAGCGGCGACCTCTCGCCGCTCCTCTCCTCCCCGAAGGACCTCAGCCCTCCGAAAGGCGCGGAGACGATACCGCGCGGGATGTGTCTAGTACTGCTCAGTCTCGACGTACGCGCTGTCGTCGTCGTCATAGCCGCCCCCGGCCACCGCGCTCGGGTCGAACCCGGGCGGGGAGTCCTTGAGCGCCAGCGACATCTCGTGCAGCTTCTGCTTGACCTCTTCGATCGACTTCGCGCCGAAGTTGCGGATGTCGAGCAGGTCCTGCTCGCTGCGCGCGACGAGCTCACCCACGGTGTGGATGCCCTCGCGCTTGAGGCAGTTGTAGGACCGGACGGTGAGGTTGAGCTCCTCGATCGGCAGCGCGAGGTCGGCCGCCAGGGCGGCGTCGGTCGGCGACGGGCCGATGTCGATGCCCTCGGCCTCGACGTTGAGCTCGCGGGCCAGGCCGAAGAGCTCGACGAGGGTCTTACCGGCGGAGGCCACCGCGTCGCGGGGCTTCATGGCCGGCTTGGTCTCGACGTCGAGGATGAGGCGGTCGAAGTCGGTACGCTGCTCGACTCGGGTCGCCTCGACCTTGTAGGTGACCTTGAGCACCGGGGAGTAGATCGAGTCGATCGGAATCCGGCCGATCTCCTGACCCGGCTGCTTGTTCTGAGCGGCGGAGACGTAGCCGCGACCGCGCTCGACGGTCAGCTCCATCTCCAGCTTCGCCTTGCCGTTGAGCGTGGCGATGCGCAGCTCGGGGTTGTGCACCTCCACACCGGCCGGCGGCGCGATGTCGGCGGCGGTGACCTCACCCGGGCCCTGCTTGCGCAGGTACATCACGACCGGCTCGTCGTGCTCGGAGGAGACGACCAGCTCCTTGAGGTTGAGGATGATGTCGGTGACGTCTTCCTTGACCCCGGGAACGGTCGAGAACTCGTGCAGCACGCCCTCGATGCGGATGCTCGTCACGGCCGCGCCCGGAATGGACGACAGCAGCGTGCGACGCAGCGAGTTGCCGATGGTGTAACCGAAGCCCGGCTCCAGCGGTTCGATGACGAATCGGGACCGGGTGTCGTCGATCGACTCTTCGAGAAGAGTCGGGCGCTGAGCGATCAGCATGTGCGGGTCTCCCCTTTTTTCGTGTGGCGCCCGCTATATGACGCCACTCCGATATAAAGCGTAGTCGAGGTGCGGAAATCCGCACCTCGACCAAGGCTCACTTCGAGTAGTACTCGACGATGAGCTGCTCTTGCACCTGGGTGTCGATCTGCTGGCGAACCGGCAGCTGGTGAACCAGGACGCGGAGCTTGTCCGGCACGACGCCGAGCCACGCGGGAACGGTGCGCTCGCCCGCAGTCGCCCGAGCGACCTCGTAGGGCAGCAGGTTGCGCTTGTTCTCGCGGACCTCGATGATGTCGTGCTCGCGAACGCGGTAGGACGGGATGTCCACCTTCTTGCCGTTCACCAGGATGTGGCCGTGGCGCACCTGCTGGCGAGCGGCGTCACGCGACTGCGCGAACCCGGCGCGGTAGACGACGTTGTCGAGACGGGTCTCCAGGATCTGGAGCAGCACCTCACCCGACTTGCCGCTCTTGCCCGCGGCCTCCTCGTAGTAGTTGCGGAACTGCTTCTCGAGGACGCCGTAGATGCGGCGGGTCTTCTGCTTCTCACGAAGCTGAAGCTGGTACTCGGACTCCTTGGGACGTCCGCGACCGTGCTCACCCGGCGGGTAAGGACGGATCTCGATGGGGCACTTGGCGGACTCGCACTTGCTGCCCTTGAGGAAGAGCTTGGTCTTCTCTCGACGGCAGAGCTTGCAGTCCGCGCCCGTGTAACGAGCCATTTCTCTCTATCTCCTGGGATTCAGACGCGGCGGCGCTTCGGCGGACGGCAGCCGTTGTGCGGAACCGGGGTGACGTCCTGGATCGAGCCCACTTCGAGGCCGGTGGCCTGCAGCGAGCGGATCGCGGTCTCACGACCGGAGCCGGGACCCTTGACGAAGACGTCGACCTTGCGCATGCCGTGCTCCATGGCGCGGCGAGCGGCGTTTTCCGCGGCCATCTGCGCGGCGAACGGGGTGGACTTCCGAGAGCCCTTGAAACCCACGTGTCCGGCGCTGGCCCAGGAGATCACGTTCCCAAGCGGGTCAGTGATCGAAACGATCGTGTTGTTGAACGTGCTCTTGATGTGGGCGTGCCCGTGAGCGACGTTCTTCTTTTCCTTGCGGCGCACCTTCTTCGGTGCGCCCTGACGGCTCTTAGGAGGCATTGTTTGCCATTACTCCTGAGGTCTTCGATCCCGCGGCTGCGAGGACTACTTCTTACCGGGCTTCTTCTTGCCGGCGACGGTCTTCTTCTTGCCCTTACGGGTGCGCGCGTTGGTCTGCGTGCGCTGACCGTGCACGGGCAGGCCCTTGCGGTGCCGGATGCCCTGGTAGCAACCGATTTCGATCTTGCGACGAATGTCGGCCTGGACCTCGCGGCGCAGGTCACCCTCGATCTTGAAGTTCGCCTCGATGTAGTCACGCATCGGGACGAGCTCGGTGTCGGAGAGCTGGTGCACGCGGAGGTCGCCGCTGACACCGGTGGCCTGGAGGATCTCCTGGGCGCGGGTGCGGCCGATTCCGTAAATGTAGGTGAGAGCGATCTCCAGCCGCTTCTCGCGGGGGAGGTCGACGCCAACCAGGCGAGCCATGGTCGGGCATTCTCCTTCGTTGTGGCGGAGGTCTTGCGCCTCACTACCCCTCCCCATGCCCGGGGTGAGGGCCCCGGCCTCCGACCGGGGGTCTCCTGAGCGGTTCGGAACCCCGCCTGCTCAGGTGTGAAACGCTATTTCTCGTTGCAGGCTCCTCATGCGTCGAGCCCGCTCCCTCGCGGGGCGGACTCGGAGAAGCCTTGCGGCGACTAGCCCTGGCGCTGCTTGTGGCGCAGGTTGTCGCAGATCACCATGACGCGACCGTGCCGGCGGATCACCTTGCACTTGTCGCAGATCTTCTTGACGCTCGGCTTTACCTTCATTGTCCTTCGTGTTCCTCAGACGTCTTACTTGTATCGGTAGACGATCCGCCCACGACTCAGGTCGTAGGGGCTCAGTTCAACGACTACCCGGTCGTCAGGAAGGATCCGGATGTAGTGCATCCGCATCCGTCCGCTGATGTGGGCCAGGACCTTATGGCCGTTGTCGAGCTGCACCCGGAACATGGCGTTCGGGAGCGACTCAACCACAGTGCCCTCGATCTCGATGGCGCCGTCTTTCTTGGCCAAAATTCCTCGCGTTTCACTGATCGGTCGTCTGAGGCTCCGGTTCACTACGCAGCCGCGACCTTCACGCTTCGAAGAGAGCGACGGTCAGCAAAGACCGCCGACGCGTGATAGTCATAGTGAGCCGACTAAGGAGTGTACGACACCTGACTCCAAAACGCGAAACGCGTGCCAGGTGTCCTGACACAACCACGTAATAGTGTACCCCAGGATCATCGGGCCCAAGGCGCACAGCGGAAAGCCCGCCGAGGGAGAGAACTCGGCGGGCCTTCCAGGGGATAGGGCTCACAGGGCAGTGCGGTGCCTCGCGACCATGGGCGGACTAGTAGATGCGGTGCGGGGAGCCGCAGTAGGAGAACTTGCCGCCCCAGCAGGTGTAGGTGTAGAGCTTCTTGATCCCGTGCTTGGACCAGGTCTCGCTGTACGACCCGTCCCACTGGCGGTAGAACTTGTGCCAGCTACCGCCGGAGTAGTACGTGAACCACACGTAGCCGTGCTTCGAGGTGAACTCCTTGCCGTACCACTTCGTGTAGACCTTGCCGTTCTGCTTCCAGGTCTTGCCGTAGGTGTAGGCCTTGTGGTTGCTGGAGTAGTACTTGCCCCAGTTGCCCATCGACGTCGCCGTCGAGGCGGCGGTCTGGGTCGCGGTGGCCGCCTGGGCGGCGGGGGCGGCGACGGCGAGGCCGGCGACGGCGATCGAACCGGCGAGGGCGGCAGCTGCGAGGACCTTGCGCATGTGATTTCCTCCGTGAGTCGTGTTCCCGACACCGCTCACGTTAGGAAGTCGCGCTTATCCGTTCTGCGCACGAATCCACACAGTGCACTAATGCACAAAGTCCTACTTTTTCTTCGGCTGATTGCTGCCGAAAATGGTGCTCACCAGCAAAATCACGCCCCACGGCCCCATCACCCACAACGGCCACGGATAGACCCCGCCATCCGACGACAGGCTGACGATCAGCCAGATGACCCAGTTGATCCCGCTGGCCATGGCCCAGGCGCCCCACGCCGCCTTCATGCCCGAATGCATGCCGTCTTTGCTCTCGATGGCCTTGGCCGTCTTGGCGGGCCGGTTGCGCAGGTCCACGTCGGGCAGGTCGGCCGTCAGCTTGGCGAGCTCACCGTAGGTCTTGCTCTTGTAGAGGTCTTCGAGCCGCTCGTTGAACTCCTCCATCGTGATGCGACCCTGCGCGGTGTGCTCGCGAAGGATGGCTGCCACCCGGTCGCGGTCGGAGTCGGATGCTCGCATTTCGGGGCTGTTCGCCATCCCGCCCACTCCCGGCTAGGTCTGCAATTGAGTGAGGCGCTCCTTGCCCCCGTCCAGGGCGGTTAGCACCCAAGGACCATTATGTGTCACGGCAACGCTGTGTTCGAAGTGTGCGGAGGCCTTGCCGTCGATCGTTACCACGGTCCAGTCGTCGGCCAGCACGCGCGTGCGCTCCGTGCCCAGGTTGACCATCGGCTCGATGGCCAGGCACATGCCCTCCTCCAGCACCGGGCCCCGCCCCGGCCGGCCGTGGTTGGCGATCCAGGGGTCCATGTGCATCTCGGTGCCGATGCCGTGGCCGCCGTACTCCTGAGGGATGCCGAACCGGCCTTGCGACCTGACGTACCGCTCGATCTCGTGGCCGATGTCGGACAGGTGGCGGCCGGGCCGCAGCGCCGCGATGCCGCGCCACATGGACTCTTCCGTGACCCGCATCAGCTCCGTGAGCTTGGGATCCACTTCGCCGACCGCGACCGTGACCGCCGAGTCGCCATGCCAGCCGTCGAGGATGGCGCCGCAGTCGATCGAGATGATGTCGCCCTCCTGCAGGTGGCGGGCGTTCGTCGGGATGCCGTGCACCACCTCGTCGTTCACCGACGCGCAGATCGTCGCCGGAAAGCCCTGGTAACCCTTGAACGACGGGATCGCGCCCTCGCCCCTGATCGCCTTCTCGGCGATGGAGTCCAGGTCCAGCGGCGTCATGCCGGGTTCGACCGAGCGCTTCAGCAGGTCGAGCGTGCGCCCGACCACCAGCCCCGCCGCCCGCATCTTCTCGAGCTGCTGCGGTGACTTGATCTGGATTCCGTGGCGGTTCCTCTTGAACATGTTCTGCCCCCCTGGGTCTCAACGGGCCACCTGGGGGCCCAATTCCCCCACAATAGCCGCGAGGTGGCACGGAAACCCGTGCCACCTCCGCAGATCGGTGCCGCCGCAGCTAGCCCATGAACGGGCGGATCGCCTCCATGGCTCGCTGGGTGACCTCTTCGACCGGTCCGGTCGCGTCGACTCCCACGAGGATGCCCTCGTCGGCGTAGTAGGAGACCAGCGGCGCCGTCTGCTCCTGGTAGACCTCCAGGCGATGCCGGACGGTCTCCTCCTTGTCGTCGTCCCGCTGGAACAACGCGCCCCCGCACGCGTCGCACCTGTCGTCCTTCTTGTCATCGAACTCGACGTGCCAGATGCGGCCGCACTGGCTGCACGTGCGCCGGCCGGCCAGCCGCCTGACCACCTCGTCGTCATCCACGACGAGCTCAAGGACGAGGTCCAGCGCCTGGCCCCAGTCCTTGAGCATGTCGCGCAGGATCTCGGCCTGCGCGACGTTGCGCGGGAAGCCGTCGAGCAGGAAACCGTCCTGCGCGTCCGGCTCCGAGAGGCGGTCACGGACCATGGCGATGGTGACCTCATCGGGCACCAGGTCACCACGGTCCATATATGTCTTGGCCAGCCTGCCAAGATCCGTGCCACCCGAGACGTTGGCACGGAAGATGTCACCTGTCGAGATCTTCGGGATGGACAGGTTCGAGGCGATGTACTGGGCCTGTGTCCCCTTACCCGCTCCGGGGGGCCCGACCAGAACGAGACGCATCTACCGCAGGAAGCCTTCGTAATTACGCTGCTGCAGCTGACTCTCGACCTGCTTAACCGTGTCCAGACCGACGCCTACCATGATCAGAATGCTCGTCCCTCCGAACGGGAAGTTCTGGCTCGCACCGGCGATCGCCAGCGCGACGATCGGGACCATGGAGATCAGACCCAGATAGATCGCGCCCGGCGTGGTCAGACGGGTGAGCACGAAGTTCAGGTATTCAGCCGTCGGCCGGCCGGGGCGGATGCCCGGAATGAAACCACCGTACTTCTTCATGTTGTCGGCGACTTCAGCGGGGTTGAACGTAATGGACACGTAGAAGTACGTGAAGAAGATGATCAGCAGGAAGAACGTGGCCATGTAGATCGGGGTGTCGCCCGTGGCCAGGTTCTGAGAGATCCACCGGATCACCACGTTGTCGCTGGTCTGGAAGAGCGACGTGACGAGTTGCGGCAGGTAGAGCAGCGAAGAGGCGAAGATGACCGGGATGATGCCGGCCTGGTTGACCTTGAGCGGGATGTAGGTGGACGTGCCCCCGTACATCCTGCGGCCGACCATCCGCTTGGCGTATTGAACCGGGATGCGCCGCTGCCCCTGCTCGACGAAGACCACCGCGGCGATCATGAAGACGCCGACCACCATGACCACCGCGAAGGTGAACTTGTTGGCCTGGAAGATGTTGGCCAGCTCGGACGGGAAGACCGCGACGATCTGGGTGAAGATCAGAATGGACATGCCGTTGCCGACGCCCCGGTCGGTGATCAGCTCGCCCAGCCACATGATGACGGACGTGCCGGCCGTCATGATGACCACCATCGTGACGATGCCGAAGATGTTGTCGGGGTTGAGCAGGACGTCCTGCTGGCAGTTCGGGAAGAGCTGGCCGGTGCGGGCCAGCGCGATGAACGCCGTGGACTGCAGGACCGCGAGTCCGATGGTCAGATAACGCGTATACTGCGTGATCTTGGTCTGGCCGGACTGGCCTTCCTTCTTCAGTGCCTCGAGGCGCGGGATCACGACGACGAGCAGCTGGAGAATGATGCTCGCGGTGATGTACGGCATGATGCCGAGCGCGAACACTGAAAGTTTCAGGAGGGCGCCGCCGCTGAACAGCTGCACCATCCCGTAGATGTTGCCGGTGTCTTGATCAGCGCGCGCCTGGTTGAAACAGGCCGCCAGATTCTGTACGTGAACTCCCGGAGTCGGAAGAACCGAGCCGAGACGGAAAAGCGCGATGATGCCCAAGGTGAAGAGCAACTTCTTGCGCAGGTCCGGCGTCCGGAACGCCCGGGTAAACGCGGTCAGCACGGTCCCTCCTGCGCGCCTATAAGGCGATGTGAGTATGCGGCGATGGTGCGGGGATCTGCCATCTGAGTCTCATTGTCAAACGAGCCGGACAGAAGCCTGCCGTCTGCGAACTCTAACGCACTACGGGCGTGGGGGCCCATTGTCAGAACCCCCACGCCTCGTCATAGCGTTGCTACAGCTCGGTAACGGAGCCACCTGCGGCGGCGATCTTCTCCTTCGCGGCGGCCGAGAAGGCGTGAGCCTGCACGTTCACCGCGACGGAGATCTCGCCGGTGCCGAGGACCTTGACGAGCTGGTTCTTGCGAACAGCACCCTTGGCGACCAGCGTCTCGACGGTGACGTCGCCACCCTCGGGGAACAGCTCGCCGAGCCTGTCAAGGTTGACGACCTGGTAGGTCGTCTTGAACATGGCGTTGGAGAAGCCCTTGAGCTTCGGCAGACGCCTCTGCAGCGGCACCTGGCCACCCTCGAAACCGAGGGGAACCGTCGTACGGGCGTGGCTGCCCTTGGTGCCGCGACCGGCCGTCTTGCCCTTCGACGCCTCGCCACGACCCTTGCGGATCTTGGCCTTGTTGGCGCCGGGAGCAGGACGCAAGTCGTGAATCTTGAGCGGAGCCTTGTCAGTCATGACTAGTCGACCTCTTCCACCTCGACGAGGTGCGTCACCACGGAGACCATCCCGCGAATCTCGGGCCGGTCCTCCTTGACGACGACATCGCCGATTCGCTTCAGGCCAAGCGAACGCAGCGAGTCACGCTGGTTCTGCTTGCCACCGATCTTCGAGCGAACCTGAGTGATCTTCAGGCGTGCCATGACTAGCTCACCGCCTTGGCGGCCGCGGCCTCCGCGATGCCCTCGCGCTGAGCCTTGAGCATCCGGGCCGGAGCCACGTCCTCGATCGGCAGGCCACGGCGGGCGGCGATCTCCTCGGGCCGGGAAAGGCCCTTCAGAGCCGCCACAGTGGCGTGCACGATGTTGATCGGGTTGTCCGAGCCGAGCGACTTGGACAACACGTCGTGGATGCCCGCGCACTCCAGCACCGCACGCACCGGGCCACCGGCGATGACGCCGGTACCGGCCGAGGCCGGACGCAGGAAGACGACGCCGGCCGCCTCCTCGCCCTGCACGGTGTGCGGGATGGTGCCCTGGATGCGGGGCACCTTGAAGAAGTGCTTCTTCGCTTCCTCGACGCCCTTGGCGATGGCCGCGGGGACTTCCTTGGCCTTGCCATAGCCGACGCCGACCAGGCCGTTGCCGTCACCGACGACGACGAGGGCGGTGAAGCTGAAGCGACGACCACCCTTCACGACCTTGGCCACTCGGTTGATCTTCACTACGCGCTCGATGTACGAGACGCCCTTGTCGGCGGCGCCACCGCGGCGATCGTCACGACGGTCCCGCCGCTCGCCACCGGTGCCGCCACCGCGACGCGGAGCTGCAGCCATCAGTGGTTCCTCATCTCAGTTGCCATCAGAATTCGAGCCCGCCTTCGCGGGCGCTGTCCGCCAGGGCCGCGATGCGACCGGCGTAGCGGTTGCCACCGCGGTCGAAGACGACCGCCGTGATCCCGGCTTCCTTGGCCCGCTGAGCGAGGAGCTCGCCGACCTTCTTGGCCTTCTCCGTCTTGTCCGCCTCCAACCCGCGCAGCGAGGGGTCCATAGTGGACGCGCTCACCAGCGTGTGGCCGACGGTGTCGTCCACGATCTGGACGAACATGTGACGGGTCGAACGGTTGACGACCAGGCGCGGACGCGCGGTCGTGCCGACGACGTTCTTGCGGACGCGGCGGTGACGGCGGGCCCGCGAGACGGTGCGGGCAGCCGTGTGCTTGCTGAACGCAGTCTTCGGAGCCATGCCTACTTACCAGCCTTTCCGACCTTGCGGCGGATCTGTTCGCCCTGGTAACGCACGCCCTTGCCCTTATACGGGTCAGGCTTGCGCAACTTTCGGATGTTGGCCGCGACCTCGCCGACCTTCTGCTTGTCGATGCCGTCCACGTGGAACACGGTGGGCTTCTCGACGCGGAAGGAGACGCCCTCAGGGGCGTCGACGATGACCGGGTGACTGAAGCCCAGCGAGAACTCCAGCTGCGACGGGCCCTTGGCCTGAACGCGGTAACCGACGCCGACGATCTCCAGGGACTTCGAGTAGCCCTGGGTGACGCCCTGCACCATGTTGGCGATCAGCGTCCTGGACAGGCCGTGCAGCGCACGCACCTTGTTCTCGTCGTTGGGCCGGGTGACGGCGATGGAGCCGTCCTCGTCCCGAGCCACCTTGATGGGCTCGGCGACCGTGTGACTGAGCGTGCCCTTCGGGCCCTTGACCTGGACATCCTGGCCGTCGATCGTGATGTCTACGCCACTGGGCACAGGGATGGGCAGCCGTCCGATTCTCGACATGCTGTGTTCCTCCCCTCTACCAGACGTAGGCGAGGACTTCCCCGCCCACACCACGCTTGCCGGCCTGCTTGTCGGTCATGAGGCCGTGGGACGTCGAGATGATCGCGACGCCCAGTCCGCCCAGGACTCGAGGCAGGTTGTCCTTCTTCGCATAAACCCGCAGACCGGGCTTGGAAACCCGGCGCAGGCCCGCGAGCGACCGCTCACGGGTGGGCCCGAACTTGAGCTCCACCACGAGGTTCTTCCCGACCTTGGCGTCTTCGACGGTCCAGGCCTGGATGTAGCCCTCCTGCTGGAGGATCTCGGCGATGTGCGCCTTGATCTTCGAATACGGCATCGACACGCTGTCGTGGTACGCCGAGTTCGCATTGCGCAGACGAGTCAGCATGTCTGCGATCGGGTCGGTCATCGTCATGATGGCCAGTGGCCTTCCTCGCCGCGGTTTCCAGTCGGCCAAGCGGAGCTCTGCCGGTGGACCTTCGGCGCGGTCACGGACGCAAAGCGCGTCCTGATCTTCTTGATATATACGGGGGGCGACGCTGGGCCGCCCCCTAGGGTATCTACCAGCTGGACTTGGTGATGCCGGGCAGTTCGCCCCGGTGCGCCATCTCGCGGAAGCACACGCGGCAAAGCCCGAACTTGCGGTAGACGGCGCGCGGCCGGCCACAACGCGTGCACCGGGTGTAGGCCCGGACCTCGAACTTCTGCTTGCGCCCCGCCTTGGCGATCAGCGACTTCTTCGCCATTGGATCAGGCCTCCTTGAAGGGGAAGCCGAGGAGCTTCAGCAGCGCCCGGCCCTGGTCGTCGTTCTTCGCGGTGGTCACGATCGTGATGTCCATGCCCCGCGGCCGGTCGACCTTGTCCTGGTCGACCTCGTGGAACATGACCTGCTCGGTCAGACCGAAGGTGTAGTTGCCGTTGCCGTCGAACTGCTTGGGCGACAGGCCGCGGAAGTCCCGGATACGGGGCAGCGCCAGCGCCAGCAGCCGGTCCAGGAACTCCCACATGCGGTCGCCGCGCAGCGTGACGTGCGCGCCGATCGGCATGCCCTCACGCAGCTTGAACTGCGCGATGGACTTGCGGGCCCGGACCACGGCCGGCTTCTGGCCGGTGATCGCGGTGAGGTCACGGACGGCGCCCTCGATGAGCTTCGAGTCGCGAGCCGCCTCGCCGACGCCCATGTTGACCTTGATCTTGGTCAGGGCCGGGATCTGCATGACGTTCTCGATGCCGAACTGCTCGCGAAGCTGCTGCGCGATCTCCTCGCGGTACTTCGTCTTGAGTCGCGGCGTCGGACGCTCGGTCTCAGTGGTCGTGGCGGTCATCAGCTGTCCTCACCCGTCTTCTCGTCGGCCTTCTTCTCGTCGGCCTTCTTGTCGGCGGGCTTGTCGTCCTTGAGCTTCTTCACGTTCGAGACGTGGATCGGGGCCTCCATGGTCTGCACGCCACCCGTCTTGGCGCCGCGCGGACCCTGGTTGGACTCCTTCTCGTGCTTCTTGATCATGTTGACGCCCTCGACCACCACGCGGTCCTCGCGCGGGAGAGCGGCGATCACACGGCCCTTGGCACCCTTGTCCTTGCCCGCGATGACCTGAACCAGGTCACCCTTCTTCACATGCAACGACTTCGGCATCACAGCACCTCCGGGGCGAGCGAGATGATCCGCATGAACTTCTTGTCACGCAGCTCGCGACCGACCGGGCCGAAGATACGAGTGCCGCGAGGGTCACCGCTGTCCTTGATGATGACGGCGGCGTTCTCGTCGAAGCGGATGTAGGAGCCGTCGGGCCGGCGGCGCTCCTTGACCGTGCGGACGATGACGGCCTTGACCACGTCGCCCTTCTTGACGCCAGTGCTGCCGGGCAGCGCGTCCTTGACAGTGGCGACGATGACGTCGCCGATACCGGCGTAGCGTCGGCCCGAGCCACCGAGAACACGGATGCAAAGGATCTCCTTTGCGCCCGTGTTGTCGGCGACCTTGAGCCGCGACTCCTGCTGGATCACTTTGAACTCCTGTTAGTCGCGCCGGTTCTCATTTCTGAGCCTGGCGGAACCGTCGTTGTCTTGTTCCCACGGCCACAGCCCTCGCTGAGGGCCGCACCGCAGGCGACGCGGGACCAGGTGGTCCCGCGTCCTTGGACGCCGTCATGGGGGCTCTGAGAGCCCCCACGAGGCGCGGTATATCCGAGAGGGCCTACTTGGCCTTCTCGAGGATCTCCACGACCCTCCACCGCTTGGTGGCGGAGAGGGGGCGGGTCTCCATGAGCAGCACGCGGTCGCCGACGCCGCAGGCGTTGGCCTCGTCGTGTGCCTTGTACTTGGTCGTACGGCGAATGACCTTGCCGTACAGACGGTGCTTCACGCGGTCCTCGACGGCGACGACGACGGTCTTGTCCATCTTGTCGCTGACGACCAGGCCCTCGCGGACCTTGCGGAAGTGCCGCGCGTTCTCGGTGGTGTTCTCAGTGGTCTCGGTCTCAGCCATCGCTCGTCTCCTTCTCGACCGTGACGATGCCGAGCTCGCGCTCGCGCATCACGGTGTAGATACGGGCGATCTCGCGGCGGACGGCACGCAGCCGCCCGTGGCTCTCCAACTGACCGGTCGCCGCCTGGAAGCGGAGGTTGAACAGCTCCTCCTTGGCTTCCTTGAGCTTCTGGACCAGGGTGTCCTGGTCCTCCACTCGCAGCTCGCCGGCGGTCAGGCCCTTAGCCATCACGCCTCACCCACTTCACGCTTAACGATCTTGCACTTCATCGGCAGTTTGTGAATCGCCCTGGTGAGCGCCTCACGCGCCACCGACTCCGCCACGCCGGACAGCTCGAACATCACGCGTCCGGGCTTGACGTTGGCGATCCACCACTCCGGCGAGCCCTTACCGGAACCCATGCGGGTCTCGGCGGGCTTCTTGGTGAGCGGGCGGTCGGGGTAGATGTTGATCCACACCTTGCCACCACGGCGGATGTGACGGGTCATCGCGATACGAGCGGACTCGATCTGACGGTTGGTCACGTAAGAGTGCTCAATCGCCTGAATGCCGAACTCGCCGAACGTGACCCTGGTGCCGCCCTTGGCGGCTCCGCTGCGGTCGGGCCGGTGCTGCTTGCGGTGCTTGACCCTGCGCGGGATCAGCATGGTCAGCTCCCTTCAGCACCCGGCTGCGCGGCCGGGCCGGTCTCGGGGGCAGCCTGGGAGGCGGCCTCAGTACGGGGGGCGCGGCCACCACCGCGACGCGGGCGGTCGCCACCACCACGGCGGGGACGCTCACCGCCGCCACGACGGTCGTCGCGCTCGCGACGCTGGCCGGCACGAGCACCGGCGGCAGCCGCCTCGCGCTCGGCGCGGCTGGTCGGAGCCTCGCCCTTGTAGATCCAGACCTTCACGCCGATGCGGCCGAAGGTCGTGCGGGCCTCGTAGAAGCCGTAGTCGATGTCCGCGCGGAGCGTGTGCAGTGGCACGCGACCCTCGCGGTAGAACTCCGACCTCGACATCTCAGCGCCGCCCAGACGACCCGCGCACTGGACACGGATGCCCTTGGCGCCGGACTTCATGGCCGACTGCATCGCCTTGCGCATGGCACGGCGGAACGAGACACGGCTGGACAGCTGCTCGGCCACGCCCTGCGCGACGAGCTGCGCGTCGATCTCCGGGTTCTTGACCTCGAGGATGTTGAGCTGGACCTGCTTCTTGGTCAGCTTCTCCAGGTCGCCACGGATACGGTCCGCCTCGGCGCCGCGCCGGCCGATCACGATGCCGGGCCGCGCGGTGTGGATGTCCACCTGCACACGGTCCGTGGTGCGCTCGATCTCGACCTTGGAGATGCCGGCCCGCTCCATGCCCTTCTGCAGCATGCGGCGGATCGCCACGTCCTCGGCGACGTACGACTTGTACAGCTTGTCGGCGTACCACCGGCTCTTGAAGTCGGTCGTGATGCCGAGGCGGAACCCGTGCGGGTTAACCTTCTGGCCCACTATCGGGTCCTTCCCTTCGGCTCGCGGGACTCCACGATCACAGTGATGTGGCTCGTCCGCTTGTTGATCCGATAGGCGCGACCCTGTGCACGCGGACGGAACCGCTTCAGCGTCGGGCCCTCGTCGACCCAGGCCCGGCTGACGACGAGCGTCTGCGGGTCGAGGTCGAAGTTGTGCTCAGCGTTCGCCATGGCGCTGCTGAGCACCTTGAAGATCGGCTCGCTCGCCGACTGGGGAGCGAACTGCAGCACGGCCTGCGCCTCCGAAGCGGGCAGCCCGCGAATGAGGTCCACCACACGGCGGGCCTTCTGGGGCGTGACACGGACGAACCGCGCCTGAGCCCTGGCTTCCATCGCTTTCTCCTACTTCCGGGACGCTTACCGCCGGCTGCGGCGGTCTTCCTTGACGTGGCTGCGGAACGTCCGCGTGGGGGCGAACTCTCCGAGCTTGTGGCCGATCATGGACTCGGTGACGAACACCGGGACGTGCTTGCGGCCGTCGTGCACGGCGATCGTGTGCCCGAGCATGTCGGGAACGATCATGGAGCGCCGCGACCACGTCTTGATGACGGTTTTGGTGCCCTTCTCGTTCTGGGCGTCCACCTTCTTGGCGAGGTGGTCGTCCACGAAGGGACCCTTCTTAAGGCTACGTGGCATTTCGGCTGCTCCTACCGCTTCTTCCTCTTGCTCCGACGACGGATGATCAGCCGGTCGCTGGACTTGTTGGCCTGGCGGGTGCGGCCCTCGGGCTTACCCTTCGGGTTCACCGGGTGGCGACCACCGGAGGTCTTGCCCTCACCACCACCGTGCGGGTGGTCGACGGGGTTCATCGCGACACCGCGGACGGTGGGGCGCTTGCCCTTCCACCGCATACGGCCGGCCTTACCCCAGTTGATGTTGGCCTGCTCGGCGTTGCCGACCTGGCCCACCGTCGCCCGGCAGCGCACGTCGACCATGCGCATCTCACCGGACGGCATACGCAGGGTGGCGTACTGGCCTTCCTTGGCGAGCAGCTGGATCTGGGCACCCGCGCTACGGCCGAGCTTGGCGCCGCCGCCCGGACGGAGCTCCACCGCGTGGATGAAGGTACCGGTCGGGATGTTGCGCAGCGGCAGGCAGTTGCCCGGCTTGATGTCGGCCGCGGGGCCGTTCTCGATACGGTCGCCCTGCTTGAGGCCGGTCGGCGCGATGATGTAGCGCTTCTCGCCGTCGGCGTAGTGGAGCAGAGCGATATTGGCGGTGCGGTTGGGGTCGTACTCGATGTGAGCGACCTTGGCCGGAATGCCGTCCTTGTCATGCCTACGGAAGTCAATGATCCGGTAGGCGCGCTTGTGACCGCCGCCCTGGTGGCGTGCGGTGACCCGGCCGTGTACGTTGCGGCCGCCCTTGCCGTGAAGGGGCGCAAGCAACGACTTCTCGGGCTCGCTGCGGGTGATCTCGGAGAAGTCCGAGACACTCGATCCGCGGCGACCCGGAGTGGTCGGCTTGTACTTACGGATGCCCATCTTTTTCGTTCATCCTTCGTCGGTTACATGGGTGAGCCCGCCGCACCGAAGTGCGACGGTCTCGCCCCGCGGGCCTGTTCGGCCCGCGCACTATCTGTGGCTGCTAGCCGATCTGACCGAAGATGTCGATCCGATCGCCCTCAACCAGGCTCACGATCGCGCGCTTGGTGTCGGGACGCTTGCCGTAGCCGGTGCGGGTGCGCTTGCGCTTGCCCTGCCGGTTGATCGTGTTCACGTCGGTGACCTTGACCCCGAAGATCTGCTCAACAGCGATCTTGACCTGGGTCTTGTTCGCGGTCGTCTTCACCAGGAACGTGTACTTGTTGTGCTCATCGATCAGGCCGTAGCTCTTCTCAGAGACGACCGGCTTGATGATGACGTCGCGCGGGTCGGCGATCTTGTCCATCAGGCCTCTTCCTTCCCGCCGTTGCTCAGTCTGGCCACGACCTGGTCGTACGCCTCCTGGGTGAAGACCACGTCGTCGGACACGAGCACGTCGTACGTGTTGAGCTGCCCCGCGTCCAGCAGGTGGACCTCAGGGGCGTTGCGCAGGCTCAGCCACGTCATCTCGTCGGCCTCGTCGACCACGACGAGCACGCGCCGCGCCTGCGTGACCTTGCGCAGCGCCTCGAGCGCGGCCTTGGTCTTGGGGGTCTCCCCCGTGACCAGCGAGCTGACCACGTGGACGCGGCCGCCGCTCGCGCGGTCGGACAGGGCGCCGCGCAGCGCGGCGGCCTTCATCTTCTTGGGCGTGCGCTGCGAGTAGTCACGCGGCAGGGGACCGTGAACGACGCCACCGCCGGCGAACTGCGGCGCACGGGTCGAGCCCTGACGGGCGCGGCCGGTGCCCTTCTGGCGGTACGGCTTCTTGCCGCCGCCGGAGACCTCACCACGGGTCTTGGCCTTGTGCGTGCCCTGCCGGCGAGCGGCGAGCTGGGCCACGACCACCTGGTGGATCAGCGGAACGTTGACCTTGGTGCCGAAGATGTTTTCGGGCAGGTCAACCGTGCCGGTCTTCGCCCCGCTGGGGTCGAGGACGTCGATAGTGGTGCTCACTTGGATGCCCCCTTCTTGGCAGCGGTACGGACGAGGACCAGGCTGCCGTTGGCGCCGGGGATCGCACCCTTGATCAGGATGAGACCATTCTCGGCGTCCACGGAGTGAACCTTGAGGCTCTGCACAGTGGTGCGGACGTTACCCATCCGGCCAGCCATGCGCAGACCCTTGAAAACGCGGCCCGGGGTGGCGCAGCCACCGATGGAACCCGGCGAGCGGTGCTTGCGCTGCGTACCGTGCGACGCGCCCAGACCACCGAAGCCGTGCCGCTTCATGACACCGGCGAAGCCCTTGCCCTTGCTCTTGCCCGTCACGTCGACGAACTGGCCGGCCTCGAAGGTGTCGGCCAGCAGCTCCTGGCCCAGGGTGTAGTCGCTCGCGTCGTCGGTGCGGATCTCCGCGAAGTAACGGCGCGGGGTGATGTCGTGCTTACGCAGGTAGTCGCCGAGCGGCTTGTTGACCTTCCGGGGGTCGACCTGCCCGAAGCCGAGCTGGATGGCGGAGTAGCCGTCCTTCTCTGCGGTGCGGACGCGGGTCACCACGCACGGACCGGCCTCGACCACGGTCACCGGAACCATCCGGTTGTCCGCGTCGAAGACCTGGGTCATGCCGAGCTTCTTGCCCAGGACGCCCTTCATCGTCTTAGCCATGTCAGTGCGTTCCCTCAGAGCTTGATCGAAATGTCGACACCCGCGGGAAGGTCGAGCCGCATGAGCGAGTCAACCGTCTTGGGGGTCGGGTCGATGATGTCAATCAGCCGCTTGTGCGTGCGCATCTCGAAGTGCTCGCGGCTGTCCTTGTACTTGTGCGGCGAGCGGATGACGCAGTACACGTTCTTCTCGGTCGGCAGCGGCACCGGGCCCGCGACCTTCGCGCCAGTCCGCGTCACCGTCTCGACGATCTTCTTGGCCGAGCTGTCGATGACCTCGTGGTCATAGGCCTTGAGCCGAATGCGGATCTTCTGTCCCGCCATAGTGGCCTCGGTGTCCTTCGCTGTCGTCTGAAAAAGTATCGTGCGGCCTGTTGCCGCTGTGCTGGTGCAGGCCAAAGCCTGCTTGACCCCACGAGGCAGACGCAGTCGATCTGCCATTTCTTCCGTGATCCGGCAGTGACTTCGGTCACGAGGCCGAAGCTACTGCTGGATCACGGCCCTTTACGCGAGGCTCTTACGTGGTGCGGCGGTCGGACCCGGATGTTCGGGGCCGACCGCCGCCCCGACGGTCTAGCTACTTGATGATCTTCACGACCCGGCCGGCGCCGACGGTGCGGCCACCCTCACGGATCGCGAACTTGAGGCCTTCCTCCATGGCGATGGGCTGGATCAGCTCAACGCGCATTTCGGTGTTGTCGCCCGGCATGACCATCTCGGTGCCCTCGGGGAGGTGCACGACACCGGTCACGTCAGTCGTACGGAAGTAGAACTGCGGGCGGTAGTTGTTGAAGAACGGCGTGTGGCGGCCGCCCTCGTCCTTGGACAGGATGTAGACCTGACCGGTGAAATCGGTGTGCGGGGTCGTCGTGCCCGGCTTGATGATGCACTGGCCGCGCTCGACGTCGTCGCGCTTGATGCCGCGGAGCAGCAGGGCGGCGTTGTCACCGGCGTGACCCTCGTCGAGCATCTTGTTGAACATCTCGATGCTGGTGACGGTGGTCGTCGTCTTCTCCGGCTTGATGCCGATGATGTCGACCTGCTCGTTGACCTTGACGATGCCGCGCTCGATACGGCCAGTGACGACCGTGCCGCGACCGGTGATCGAGAAGACGTCCTCGACCGGCATGAGGAACGGCTTGTCCGTCTCACGCGGCGGCTCGGGAACGTTCTCGTCCACGGCGTTCATCAGCTCGACGATGCTGTCGGCCCACTTCTCGTCGCCCTCGAGAGCCTTGAGCGCGGAGACGCGGACGACCGGCAGGTCGTCGCCGGGGAACTCCTGAGCGGACAGGAGCTCACGGACCTCCAGCTCGACGAGCTCGAGGATCTCCTCGTCGTCCACCATGTCGGCCTTGTTGAGGGCCACGACGATGTAGGGGACGCCGACCTGGCGGGCCAGGAGGACGTGCTCCTTCGTCTGCGGCATCGGGCCGTCGGTGGCGGCGACCACGAGGATGGCGCCGTCCATCTGAGCGGCACCGGTGATCATGTTCTTCACGTAGTCCGCGTGACCAGGGCAGTCAACGTGCGCGTAGTGACGCTTCTCCGTCTGGTACTCGACGTGCGCGATCGAGATCGTGATGCCGCGAGCCTTCTCCTCCGGCGCCTTGTCGATCTTGTCGAACGGGGTCGCCTTGTTCAGCTCGGGGAAACGGTCGTGAAGCACCTTGGTGATCGCCGCGGTCAGCGTGGTCTTGCCGTGGTCGATGTGTCCAATGGTGCCGATGTTCATGTGCGGCTTGGTCCGCTCGAACTTGGCCTTGCCCACTGGTTCTCTCCTTGAGAATCTGACTGACTTTCGTCTACACACTCGGGCCCGGGAACTCCCGAACCCCTTGGCGGCGGGGTGGCTCGCACCACCCCACCAGGGACCAGGACAGAAGTCCTGGCTCGATCCCTCGCAGGATCGGACCAGGAACTACTCGCCCCGGGCCTTCGCGACGATCTCCTTCGCGATGCCCGGAGGCACCTCCGAGTAGGAGTCGAACTGCATGCTGTAGCTCGCGCGCCCCTGCGTCTTGCTACGCAGGTCACCCACGTAGCCGAACATCTCAGACAGCGGCACGAGCGCCGTGACGACACGGGCGCCGGCCCGCTCGTCCATGGACTGGATCTGCCCGCGGCGACCGTTGAGGTCACCGATGACGTCACCCATGTAGTCCTCGGGCGTGGTGACCTCGACGGCCATCATTGGCTCGAGGAGCACGGCGTCCGCCTTGCGCGCGGCCTCCTTGAAGGCCATCGAGCCAGCGATCTTGAACGCCATTTCCGAGGAGTCGACGTCGTGCGCGGCACCGTCGACCAGCGTAACCTTCACGCCGACCATCGGGTAACCGGCCAGCACGCCGAACTCGGCGGCCTCCTGAGCGCCCGCGTCGACCGAGGGGATGTATTCCCTCGGGACCCGGCCACCCGTGACCTTGTTCTCGAACTCGTAGCCGTCGTTGCCCTCGCCCAGCGGCTCGAGGTTGATGATGACCCGCGCGAACTGACCGGAACCACCGGTCTGCTTCTTGTGGGTGTAGTCGAGCTTCTCCACCTTGCGGCGGATCGTCTCGCGGTAGGCAACCTGCGGACGGCCGACGTTGGCCTCGACCTTGAACTCGCGACGCATACGGTCGACGAGGATCTCCAGGTGAAGCTCGCCCATGCCCCAGATGACCGTCTGGCCGGTCTCCTCGTCACGGCGGACCTGGAAGGACGGGTCCTCCTCGGCCAGCCGCTGGATCGCGGTCGACAGCTTCTCCTGGTCACCCTTGGTCTTGGGCTCGATGGCGACGTTGATCACCGGAGCCGGGAACGTCATCGACTCGAGGACGACCTGGTTCGCCGGGTCAGAGAGGGTGTCACCGGTGGTGGTGTCCTTCAGACCCATGACCGCCACGATCTGACCAGCGATCGCCGAGGGGCGCTCTTCGCGCTTGTTGGCGTGCATCTGGTAGATCTTGCCGATCCGCTCCTTCTTGCCCTTCACAGAGTTGACAACCTGTGAACCGGTGTCGAGCGTGCCCGAGTAGATGCGGATGTAAGTGAGCTTGCCCAGGTGCGGGTCGCTGGCGATCTTGAACGCCAGAGCGGAGAACGGCTCGGCCGGGTCCGCGTGACGCTCGATCACCTGGTCCTCCTTGCCGACCGCGTGACCCTTGAACGCCTTGAGGTCGGTCGGGGCGGGGAGGTAGGCGACGATCGCGTCGAGCAGGGGCTGCACGCCCTTGTTCTTGAACGCAGTGCCGCACAGCACCGGGTTGATGGCGCTGGCCAGCGTGGCGCGGCGAATGGCCGCGACCAGCTGCTCCTCGGTGGGCTCCTGGCCCTCGAGGAAGAGCTCCATCAGCTCGTCGTCGTTCTCGGCGACGGTCTCGATGAGACGGTCCCGCCACTCGCGAGCGGCCTCGGCGTGGTCGGCCGGGATGTCGACGGTGTCGTACATCTCGCCCTTGGCAGCCTCGGCGCTCCAGATGAGACCCTTCATCTTGATGAGGTCGATGACGCCCTTGAAGTCGGCCTCAACGCCCCACGGAAGCTGGATCACAGCCGGGGTCGCACCCAGGCGGGTGACCATCATCTCGACGCAGCGGTGGAACTCCGCGCCGACCCGGTCCATCTTGTTGACGAAGCAGATCCGGGGAACTTCGTAGCGGTCAGCCTGGCGCCACACCGTCTCCGACTGCGGCTCGACACCCGCGACGCCGTCGAACACGGCGACAGCACCGTCGAGGACGCGGAGCGAACGCTCCACCTCGATGGTGAAGTCCACGTGACCCGGAGTGTCGATGATGTTGATGGTGTGACCGATCCACTCACAGGTGGTCGCGGCAGACGTGATCGTGATGCCGCGCTCCTGCTCCTGCTCCATCCAGTCCATCGTGGCAGCGCCCTCGTGGACTTCACCGATCTTGTAGTTGATGCCGGTGTAGAACAGGATGCGCTCGGTCGTGGTGGTCTTGCCCGCGTCGATATGGGCCATGATCCCAATGTTGCGGACCTTGGCCAGGTCAAGAGCGGTCGTAGCGGCCACTTTAACTCGCGTCCTCGTCGTCTCGTCGAACCCGCTGTTACCAGCGGTAGTGGGCGAAGGCCTTGTTGGACTCGGCCATCTTGTGGGTGTCCTCGCGCTTCTTGACGCTCGCCCCGAGGCCGTTGCTGGCGTCGAGGAGCTCGTTCATGAGGCGCTCGGTCATGGTCTTCTCGCGGCGGGCGCGGGAGTATTGCACCAGCCAGCGCAGGGCCAGGGTGGTGCTGCGCGCGGCGCGCACCTCGACCGGCACCTGGTAGGTCGCGCCACCGACACGGCGGCTGCGGACCTCGAGAGTCGGCTTGACGTTGTCGAGCGCGCGCTTCAGGGTGACGACCGGGTCGTTGCCCGTCTTCTCCCTGCAGCCCTCGAGGGCGCCGTAGACGATCGACTGCGCGATGGAGCGCTTGCCGTCCAGGAGCACCTTGTTGATCAGAGCGGTCACCAGCGGCGAGCTGTAAACCGGGTCAGCCATGAGCTGACGACGGCCAGGAGAACCCTTACGAGGCATTGTTAGCTCTTCTCCTTCTTCGCGCCGTAGCGGCTACGGGCCTGCTTGCGGTTGCGGACACCCTGGGTGTCCAGCGAACCGCGGATGATCTTGTAGCGAACACCAGGCAGGTCCTTCACACGACCGCCACGCACGAGCACGATGGAGTGCTCCTGCAGGTTGTGACCCACACCGGGGATGTAGGCCGTGACCTCAATGCCGTTCGTGAGCCGAACGCGGGCCACCTTACGCAGTGCCGAGTTGGGCTTCTTCGGGGTCGTGGTGTAGACGCGCTGGCACACGCCGCGCCGCTGCGGACTCCCCTTGAGGGCAGGAGTCTTGGTCTTAGAGACCTTGTCCTGCCGGCCCTTGCGGACCAACTGCTGAATAGTGGGCACTGCCACTCCGTTTCGTGCCTTGGCCGGTGTTACGTCAGTTGTGATGCATTTCGCAGGTTCTGCCGGTGTCATGACCTGCTGGTTTTCTCTGTCTCGGCGCCCCCGCGCTCGGGCGTGTCGCGCTATTCACGCACACGTCCCGCGAGGTTTACGAGCCAGGAAGCCGTCCCGCACTCGTAATGAGCGCACGGTCGAGAGCCCGCATAGAGACGGGCACGATGTCCAAGACTACCCAGGCCCATGCGACACGTCAAAACGGCGCGGCAAGGCTGATCAGCCATGCCACTCCGGGTCGCCGGGGCCTATCTCATCCAGCCCATCTACAGCTCCACGCTCATGATATAGGCTCCCGCCGCCTTCCGTCCCCGGTACGCCCAACCGTCACCCGACCGCGACCAACCGCCACCCCCACCACGGCCCCACAGCGCACCGTAGAGACGAGCGGCTCACGCCCTGCCCTGGAACTCGGCCCCCTGTGCGTCGTAACGGCGGTGCACCACTGAAGGGCTCAGAAACCGTCTCCCTGGAGGGCCCTCAGCCCCGTACGGCGACTGGGCCGCCACGGCACCGCCGTAACGAAAGAAGGGTTTGAACGTGACGCGCCCGGGCTTGGTGCGAGAAGGACCTCCGCCGGGGAACGGCCCGGGTTTGAGCGCAGCGCACCCGCGCTTGGTGCGAGATGGACCCCGGCCGGGAACGCAGCGCGCCCGGGCCTCTTGGACAAGAGACCCGGGCGCGTCACCTACAGGCGATCAAGAATTCATCGGTTGTACTGGCCGAAGTCGTACTCCTCCAGCGGGACCGCCTCGCCACTGCCGGTGCCGAAGGTGTAGTCCGCCGCGGTGCCGTCGTAGCCACCGACGGTGTACATGGCCGCCTTGGCCTCTTCGGTCGGCTCCACCCGGATGTTCCGGTACTGCGGCATGCCCGTGCCGGCCGGGATGAGCTTACCGATGATGACGTTCTCCTTCAGACCCAGCAGCGAGTCGGACTTGGCGTGGATCGCCGCGTCCGTCAGCACCCTGGTCGTCTCCTGGAAGGACGCCGCCGACAGCCACGACTCGGTCGCGAGCGAGGCCTTCGTGATGCCCATGAGCACCGGACGACCGGCGGCCGGAGAGCCGCCCTCCGCCACCGTCTCGCGGTTCATCAGCTCGAAGCGCGGCCGCTCGACGAGTTCGCCGGGCAGCAGGTCGGTGTCGCCGGACTCCAGGACGTTGACCCGCTTGAGCATCTGCCGAACGATGATCTCGATGTGCTTGTCGTGGATCGACACACCCTGGGACCGGTAGACCTGCTGGACCTCCGCCACCAGGTGCAGCTGCACGGCCCGCGGGCCGAGAATGCGCAGCACCTCGTTGGGGTTGACCGCACCGGCGACCAGCTGCTGGCCGACCGTGACGCGCTGGCCGTCCTGAACCAGCAGGCGCGACCGCATCGACACCGGGTAGGCGATCTCTTCCGAGCCGTCGTCCGGAGTGATGACGATCTTCCTGGTCTTGTCGGTCTCGTCGATGCGAGCCCGGCCCTCGGCCTCGGAGATCGGGGCGACACCCTTGGGGATGCGCGCCTCGAACAGCTCCGTGACACGGGGCAGACCGTGGGTGATGTCGGCGCCGGCCACACCACCGGTGTGGAAGGTCCGCATCGTCAGCTGCGTGCCGGGCTCACCGATCGACTGGGCGGCGATGATGCCGACCGCCTCGCCGACGTCCACGAGCTTGCCGGTGGCCAGCGAGCGGCCGTAGCAGGTCGCGCAGACACCGATCTTCGCCTCGCAGACGAGCGCGCTACGCGTGCGCACGGTCTCGACCCCGGCCTCGACCAGCTTCGTCACGTGGGTGTCGTTGATGTCGACGCCCGCCGGGACGATGACCTTGCCGTCGACCTCGACGTCCTCGGCCAGGATGCGGCCGTGCACGTTGGACTCGGCGTTCTCCGCCTTGACCAGGTTGCCCGACGCGTCCCTGTCGGCCACGTGCAGCGGGACCGCGCGGTCGGTGCCGCAGTCGATCTCGCGCACGATGACGTCCTGTGCGACGTCCACCAGACGACGGGTCAGGTAACCCGAGTCGGCGGTACGCAGCGCGGTGTCGGCCAGACCCTTCCGCTGACCGTGGGTGGAGATGAAGTATTCCAGCACCGACAGGCCCTCGCGGAACGAGGCCTTGATCGGCCGCGGGATCGTCTCACCCTTGGTGTTGGACACCAGGCCGCGGATGCCGGCGATCTGCCGGACCTGCATCTTGTTACCACGGGCGCCGGAGTTGACCATCATCCAGACCGGGTTGGTCGCCGGGAAGGCGTTGACCATGTCGGTCTCGACGTCGGCCGTCGCGTGCGTCCAGATCTCGATGAGCTCCTGACGGCGCTCCTCGTCGGTGATCAGACCGCGCTCGTACTCGCGCTGGACCTTGTCGGCCCGGCGCTCGTAGTTTTCCATGATGTCGGTCTTGTTGGGCGGCGCGACGACGTCCTCGATCGAGATCGTGACACCGGAGCGGGTCGCCCAGCGGAAGCCGGCGTCCTTGAGCGCGTCGAGCGAGTTGGCGACCTCGATCTTGGGGTAGGTCTCCGCCAGCTCGTTCACGATCGTGGACAGCTGCTTCTTGCCGACCTGGAAGTCGACGAACGGGTAGCTCTCGGGCAGCGTTTGGTTGAACAGGCACCGGCCGAAGGTCGTCTCCAGCCTGATCGCGTCGCCCTGCTCCCAGCCCTCGGGTGCCACCCAGTCGCGCGGCGGCAGGACATCGTCCTTCAGCCGGATCTGGATCTTCGCCTGGATCTCCAGCTCGCCGCGGTCGAAGGCCATTTGCGCCTCGGCGATCGAGCCGAACACGCGGCCCTCGCCGATCGCGCCGTCCTTCTGGGTGGTCAGCCAGTAGAGGCCGATGACCATGTCCTGGGTGGGCATCGTCACGGGCTTGCCGTCGGCCGGCTTGAGGATGTTGTTGGTCGAGAGCATCAGGATGCGTGCCTCGGCCTGGGCCTCAGCCGACAGCGGCAGGTGCACGGCCATCTGGTCGCCGTCGAAGTCCGCGTTGAACGCGGTGCAGACGAGCGGGTGGATCTGGATGGCCTTGCCCTCGACCAGCTGCGGCTCGAACGCCTGGATGCCCAGGCGGTGGAGCGTCGGTGCGCGGTTGAGCAGCACCGGGTGCTCGGTGATGACCTCTTCGAGCACGTCCCACACCACGGGGCGGGCGCGCTCGACCATCCGCTTGGCCGACTTGATGTTCTGCGCGTGGTTGAGGTCCACGAGCCTCTTCATCACGAACGGCTTGAACAGCTCCAGCGCCATCTGCTTGGGCAGACCGCACTGGTGCAGCTTGAGCTGCGGGCCGACGACGATGACCGAACGGCCGGAGTAGTCGACTCGCTTGCCCAGCAGGTTCTGGCGGAAACGACCCTGCTTACCCTTCAGCATGTCGCTGAGGGACTTCAGCGGACGGTTGCCGGGACCGGTGACCGGGCGACCGCGGCGGCCGTTGTCGAACAGCGCGTCCACGGCCTCCTGGAGCATCCGCTTCTCGTTGTTCACGATGATCTCGGGCGCGCCGAGGTCGAGAAGCCTCTTGAGGCGGTTGTTCCGGTTGATGACCCGGCGGTAGAGGTCGTTGAGGTCGGAGGTCGCGAACCGGCCACCGTCGAGCTGCACCATCGGGCGCAGGTCCGGCGGAATGACCGGAATGCAGTCCAGCACCATGCCGCGCGGCGAGTTGGTCGTGTTGAGGAACGCCGACACGACCTTGAGCCGCTTGAGCGCGCGGGCCTTCTTCTGGCCCTTGCCGCTGCGGATCGTCTCGCGCAGGTTCTCCGACTCGACATCGAGGTCGAAGCTGATCAGGCGGTCCTGGATCGCCTGCGCGCCCATGCCGCCCTTGAAGTAGCGGCCGAAGCGGTCGCGCATCTCGCGGTAGAGCAGCTCGTCGCCCTCGAGGTCCTGGACCTTGAGGTTCTTGAAGCGGCTCCAGACCTCGTCGAGCCGGTCCAGCTCGCGCTGGGCCCGGTCGCGCAGCTGACGCATCTCGCGC
Organism: Nonomuraea turcica; assembly: GCF_030718205.1. Taxonomy (GTDB): domain Bacteria; phylum Actinomycetota; class Actinomycetes; order Streptosporangiales; family Streptosporangiaceae; genus Nonomuraea. The sequence continues at coordinate 3,336 of NZ_JAUZQF010000037.1, read as the reverse complement.
TCGGCGCCCTCGCGGACCTTGCGGCGCTGGTCGCCCTTGGCGCCGGCGGCCTCAAGCTCGCCCAGGTCGGCCTCGAGCTTCTTCTGCCTGGCCTCGACGTCGGCGTCGCGGCGCTGCTCGATGTGCTGCCGCTCGACGGAGATCTTCGCCTCCAGCGAGGGCAGGTCACGCTCACGCATCTCGGTGTCGACATGCGTGATCATGTAGGCCGCGAAGTAGATGACCTTCTCCAGGTCCTTCGGGGCCAGGTCGAGCAGGTAGCCGAGGCGCGACGGGACGCCCTTGAAGTACCAGATGTGCGTGACGGGCGCGGCCAGCTCGATGTGGCCCATCCGCTCACGACGCACCTTGGCCCGGGTCACCTCGACGCCGCAGCGCTCACAGATGATGCCCTTGAACCGGACGCGCTTGTACTTACCGCAGTAGCACTCCCAGTCCCGGGTCGGACCGAAGATCTTCTCGCAGAAGAGCCCGTCCTTTTCCGGCTTGAGGGTCCGGTAGTTGATCGTCTCCGGCTTCTTGACCTCGCCGTGCGACCACTGACGGATGTCGTCGGCGGTCGCAAGACCGATCCTGAGCTCGTCGAAGAAGTTGACGTCTAGCATTTTGTGCGATCTCCCCCTCAGACTTCTTCCACGCTGCTCGGCTCACGCCGGGACAGATCGATACCGAGCTCCTCCGCGGCGCGGAAGACGTCCTCGTCGGTGTCGCGCATCTCGATGGACATGCCGTCGCTGGAGAGCACCTCGACATTCAGGCACAGCGACTGCATTTCCTTGATGAGCACCTTGAACGACTCCGGAATACCGGGCTCGGGGATGTTCTCGCCCTTGACGATGGCCTCGTAGACCTTCACGCGGCCCAGCACGTCGTCGGACTTGATAGTCAGGAGCTCCTGCAGGGCGTAGGCGGCGCCGTACGCCTCCAGCGCCCACACCTCCATCTCACCGAAGCGCTGGCCACCGAACTGGGCCTTACCGCCGAGCGGCTGCTGGGTGATCATGGAGTAGGGGCCGGTCGACCGAGCGTGAATCTTGTCGTCGACCAGGTGCAGCAGCTTGAGGATGTAGATGTAGCCGACCGAGATCGGGTACGGGAACGGCTCACCGGAGCGGCCGTCGAACAGCTGGGCCTTACCGGTCTCCTGCACCATGCGGTCACCGTCGCGGTTGGCCACGGTGTTGCTGAGCAGGCCGACGATCTCCGCCTCGTGAGCGCCGTCGAAGACCGGGGTCGCCACGTTAGTGCGCGGGGCCACCTTCTCGAAGCCCTTGTCACGCAGCCGCTCGGCCCAGGCCTCCTGGATGCCCGAGATGTCCCAGCCGCGGGCGGCGATCCACCCCAGGTGGGTCTCCAGCACCTGACCGACGTTCATCCGGCCGGGCACGCCCAGCGGGTTGAGGATGATGTCGACCGGGGTGCCGTCCTCCAGGAACGGCATGTCCTCGACCGGCAGGATCTTGGAGATGACGCCCTTGTTGCCGTGCCGGCCGGCCAGCTTGTCACCGTCGGTGATCTTACGCTTCTGCGCCACATACACGCGCACCAGCTCGTTCACCCCCGGGGGCAGCTCGTCGCCCTCCTCACGGGAGAACACCCGCACCCCGATGACCTTGCCCTGCTCACCGTGCGGCACCTTCAGCGAAGTGTCACGGACCTCACGCGCCTTCTCACCGAAGATCGCACGCAGCAGCCGCTCCTCCGGGGTCAGCTCGGTCTCACCCTTCGGGGTGACCTTGCCGACCAGGATGTCGCCCGGCACGACCTCGGCGCCGATCCGGATGATCCCGCGCTCGTCGAGGTCGGCCAGGACCTCCTCCGACACGTTCGGGATGTCCCGGGTGATCTCCTCCGGACCCAGCTTGGTGTCCCGGGCATCGACCTCGTGCTCCTCGATGTGAATCGAGGACAACACGTCGTCCTGGACCAGCCGCTGAGACAAGATGATGGCGTCTTCGTAGTTGTGGCCCTCCCACGGCATGAACGCCACCAGCAGGTTCTTACCCAGCGCCATCTCGCCCTTGTCGGTGCACGGGCCGTCGGCGATGACCTGGTTGACCTCCACCCGGTCGCCCTCGGCGACGATGGGCTTCTGGTTGAAGCTCGTGCCCTGGTTGGAGCGCTTGAACTTGGCCACCCGGTAGGTGGTGCGGGTGCCGTCGTCGTTCATCACGGTGATGTAGTCGGCCGAGACCTCCTCCACCACGCCCGCCTTCTCGGCGCTGATGACGTCACCGGCGTCGGTCGCGGCACGGTATTCCATGCCCGTGCCGACCAGCGGCGCCTCGCTCTTGAGCAGCGGCACCGACTGCCGCTGCATGTTGGAGCCCATGAGCGCGCGGTTGGCGTCGTCGTGCTCGAGGAACGGGATCATCGCGGTGGCCACCGACACCATCTGGCGCGGCGACACGTCGATGTAGTCGACCTCCTCGGCACGGGCGAGCTCGGTCTCACCGCCCTTGGTGCGGACCAGGACGCGGGCGTCGGCGAACGTGCCGTCGGCGTTGAGCACCGTGTTGGCCTGCGCCTTGACGTAGCGGTCTTCCTCGTCGGCAGTGAGGTAGTCGATCTGGCCGGTCACCTTGCCGTCGACGACCTTGCGGTAAGGCGTCTCGACGAAGCCGAAGGCGTTGATCCGCCCGTAGGAGGCCAGCGAGCCGATCAGACCGATGTTGGGACCTTCAGGGGTCTCGATCGGGCACATCCGGCCATAGTGGGACGGGTGCACGTCACGGACCTCGAAGCCGGCCCGCTCACGGGACAGACCACCGGGACCCAGCGCGGACAGACGCCGCTTGTGCGTCAGGCCGGCCAGCGGGTTGGTCTGGTCCATGAACTGCGACAGCTGCGAGGTGCCGAAGAACTCCTTGATCGACGCCACGACCGGGCGAATGTTGATCAGAGTCTGCGGCGTGATCGCCTCGACGTCCTGCGTCGTCATGCGCTCACGCACGACGCGCTCCATACGGGCCAGACCCAGGCGGACCTGGTTCTGGATCAGCTCGCCGACGCTGCGCAGGCGACGGTTGCCGAAGTGGTCGATGTCGTCGACCTCGACGATGGCATCGCCGTTGACACCCGGCATCGACTCCTCGCCGGCGTGCAGGCGCACGATGTATTCGATCGTGGCGACGATGTCGTCTTCGGTCAGCGTGCCCTGGGTGATCTCCGAGTCGACCCCGAGCTTCTTGTTGATCTTGTAGCGGCCTACCTTGGCCAGGTCGTACCGCTTGGGATTGAAGTAGAGATTCTCCAGCAGAGTCTGCGCCGACTCCTTGGTCGGCGGCTCACCCGGCCGCAGCTTGCGGTAGATGTCCAGCAGCGCGTCATCCTGGC